>NZ_CP053109.1:8022500-9460473 GCF_013009255.1 Streptomyces sp. Z423-1 | reverse complement strand
TCGTTCGTGTCGGGTTCTAGTGTAGTGGGTGTATCAGGTTGATGCAGCATGTACCGTTGGCAGAAACACAGGACACCCCCAACCACCCGGGCGGGGGTCGTGAAGGAGGGGACTACTTGAATTCGTTGACCGTCGAAATGCGCCTCAAGGCGCGGGAGGAAATCCAGCGTGAGGTTACCGGATTGACGGCGGAGCAGATCCATGAGCGGCTGGTGGCTGCGGGTGGCCTGGAAAGCCGCGAGGACCAGCCGAGGCCGCTCAGCACGGAGGAACGGCTGGCTGCTGTCCGGCGGAACGAGCTGAGGCGCATCTGGAACTTGATGGGCGGCACGGCGTGGGACGCCTACTCCTCCGAGAACGACGCGCAGGCGGACCGCTGGCGCCAGGCGCTGCAGGACCGTCAGGAAGGTGCGAGCGGTGGGGCGGTGGAGCCCGATTCTGAGCTGATCCGCTACCGGATCGTGGCGCAGCGGACTGACCCGGCGCACCCCGGAGCCTCGGTGGTGACGAACTACACCTACGCGCGGTCCGTTGAGGAAGCGGTGACGAAGGCGCATCGGGCAAAGGAGAAGCCGGGTGGCCTGTACGGAGACCAGGGCCTGTACCGCGTTGTGGAGGCCGTCGAGGAAAGCCCGCAGAGCGAGGCGCGCCAACTGCATGGAGCTCGCGGGCGGTTCCTCACTGCGGTCATGGACGCCGCTGTTGCCGCGCTGGACGACCAGTCGGCAACAGCCAGCCTGGAGCTGATCGGCATCCTGTCCGAGTTCTTCTTCGACACCGTCTTCACTCGCGCCATCGTCTCTGCCGACAGCGGAGAGGAGCACGCTCAGCTGTACGCCAGGGACGGGGAGGTCCTGTCCCGCTTGCTCCTGGCTCACCTCGCCGACCACGGCCTGGACCTGGAGGAGGCAAGGGCTCGCACCGGCGAACTGCGCGCCCTGCCCGATCTGCACACAGGTGTGGGCCGGCCTTCCCTTCATGGCGAGGAGATCGAGGCGCCGGCGGAGCTCATCGAACGCGTCCTCGCCGTGTGCGAGCAGCACTACGCCGCCGTGACCGGCACCAGCTCCGAGCAGTGGGACCAGGAGTCGTCCCGGGAACTCGTGGACATCGCCCTGCGAACCGTGCACCTAGCGGAGCCGGAAACCTACCCGCGGGCACTGGACGCGTACCTGCACGAGCACCGGGCGCGACTGGAGCGGCTGTGGAGCCGCTACGGGCCCGGCGGTATGTTCGCGGGCGAACTCGTGCTGATCGACCTGCCCGGCTGCTTCGCGCTGTGCGAGAGGATCGAGACAACCCCGCTCTGGCTCGAAGGGATCTGGGCAAAGCACAGCCAGGAGGAAACCGCGCTGGAAAGGCTTCACAACAGCTGGCTGTACGACACGAGCGAAAAGGACGGGCGATGAGCAGGATTCCACTCAAGAAACACCAGGTCGATCAGAAGTCGGCCTTTCGTAGGTGGGTGGGATTCCCTGCAAGGTCATCTGTGCCCCCTCAAGGTGCCCGTGGCACGATCGTGTCAGCGACCGGCTCCGGAAAAACGATCATGGCCGCAGCCAGCGCCTTGGAGTGCTTCCCCGAGGGCCGGATCCTCGTGACCGTGCCCACCCTGGACCTGCTCGTGCAGACCGCCCAGGCGTGGCGGTCGGTCGGTCACCGCTCCCCCATGGTCGCGGTGTGCTCGCTGGAGAACGACCCGGTGCTGAACGAGCTCGGGGTGCGCACCACCACCAACCCGATCCAGCTCGCCCTGTGGGCAGGGTCGGGGCCCGTGGTCGTGTTCGCCACGTACGCCTCTCTCGTGGACCGCGAGGACTTCGAGGACCCAACGAGCCAGGGACGCGTTCGCGGGCCTCTGGAGGCTGCTCTGGCGGGCGGAGAGCGCCTGTACGGGCAGCGCATGGACGGCTTCTCGCTCGCCATCGTAGATGAGGCCCACGGTACGGCAGGTGATCTTGGGAGGCCGTGGGCGGCGATCCATGACAACGCCCGTATCCCTGCGGACTTCCGGCTGTACCTGACCGCGACCCCGCGCATCCTCGCGGCGCCCCGGCCGCAGAAGGGCGCGGACGGCCAGGAGCTGGAAGTCGCGTCGATGGGCCAGGACTCGGAAACCTACGGGCCGTGGCTGGCCGAGCTCGGGCTCTCGGAGGCGATCGAGCGGGAGATCCTCGCCCCGTTCGAGATCGACGTCCTGGAGATCCGCGACCCCTCCCCCGTCCTCGGGGAGTCGGAGGAGGCGCAGCGAGGCCGGCGCCTGGCCCTGCTGCAGACCGCCCTCCTGGAGCACGCGGCGGCGTACAACCTGCGTACGGTCATGACCTTCCATCAGAAGGTGGAAGAGGCCGCGGCGTTCGCGGAGGCGCTGCCGAAGACCGCTGCCGAGCTGTACATGACCGAGACCGATGACGAGACCATGGTCAAGGCGGAGAAGGAACTGCCCGCGTCGTCGATCGACGCGGAGTTCTACGGCCTGGAGGCTGGCCGCCATGTCCCGCCGGACCGAGTGTGGTCGGCGTGGCTGTGCGGCGACCACCTCATGTCCGAACGCCGGGAAGTTCTGCGGCAGTTCGCCAACGGCATCGACGCCAACAACCGACGCGTACACAGGGCCTTCCTCGCCTCAGTTCGAGTCCTCGGGGAAGGCGTCGACATCACCGGCGAGCGGGGCGTGGAGGCGATCTGCTTCGCCGACACCCGCGGCTCCCAGGTCGAGATCGTCCAGAACATCGGCCGCGCACTCCGCCTGAACCGCGACGGCTCCACCAAAGTGGCCAGGATCATCGTGCCGATCTTCCTGGAGCCCGGCGAGGACCCCACCGACATGGTCGCCAGCGCCAGCTTCCGCCCCCTCGTAGCGATCCTCCAGGGCCTGCGCAGTCATGATGAACGACTCGTCGAGCAGCTCGCCTCCCGCGCCCTCACCCATGGCAAGCGCAAGGTGCACGTTCAGCGCGACGAAGAGGGCCGGATCGTCGGAGCCGACGGCACGGGTGACGGCGAGGACCAGGAGCACGACGACACGCAGGCCGCCGCCGAATCGGCCCTGCTCCACTTCTCCTCTCCCCGGGACGCGGCCACGATCGCCGCTTTCCTGCGCACCCGCGTGTACCGGCCGGAGTCCCTGGTCTGGTTGGAGGGCTACCAGGCGCTCATCCGGTGGCGTGCGGAAAACGAGATCACCGGCCTGTACGCCGTCCCGTACGACACGGAGACCGAGGTCGGCGTGACGAAGGCGTTCCCGCTGGGGAGGTGGGTGCACCAGCAGCGAAAGGCGCTGCGAGCCGGGGAGCTGGAGCCGCGCCGCAAGGAGCTGCTGGACGCCCCGGAGGCCGGGATGGTGTGGGAGCCCGGTGAGGAGGCGTGGGAGAGCAAGCTCGCAGCGCTGCGCTCCTACCGGCACTCCACCGGGCACCTTGCCCCGCGCCAGGATGCGGTCTGGGGCGAGGGCGAGGCGATGGTGCCGGTCGGGCAGCACATGGCCAACCTCCGCCGGAAGGGGGGTCTCGGGAAGGACCCGGAGCGGGCCAGGGAGCGCGCGGAGCAGCTGACGGCGATCGACCCGGACTGGAACTGCCCGTGGCCGCTGGACTGGCAGCGCCACTACCGCGTGCTCGCGGACCTGGTCGACGCCGACGGCAGCCTGCCCGAGATCCAGCCCGGCGTGCTGTTCGACGGTGACGACATCGGGCGGTGGCTCGAACGGCAGAAGCAGCCGGGCACCTGGGCGCAGCTGTCCACCGCGCAGCAGGAGCGGCTGTCCCAGCTGGGCATCAAGCCGCTTGAGGCCCCGTCCCCCGCCCCGGCCGCCAAGCGCGCAACGAAGGGCCCGAGCAAGGCGCAGCAGGCGTTCCAGCGCGGCCTGGCGGCCCTCGCGCAGTGGGTGGAACGGGAAGGCGCCCACCGGCCCGTGCCTCGCGGCCACAGCGAAGAAATCGTGGTCGACGGCGAGACGGAGCCGGTGCTCGTCAAGCTGGGTGTGTGGGTATCGAACACCAAATCGAGGCGGGACAGGCTTGCCCAGGAGCAACTGGACGCGCTGCGGGCACTGGGCGTCGAATGGGCGTGAGGTCATGTGGTGCCGTGTGGCGGGGAGTATGACGCTCCCCGCCAACCTGGGTTCAGCGCAGCGCGGTGCCTACTTGGCGTCCGGGTGTCGGCTTATCGAGGGGATCACGCCCTTGCCCTCGAACTCTCCCGCCAGCTTGCCGATGGCTGCGCCTTGGACGACTGGTGTCCAGCGCGCCAGGAGCTCCATCAGTGCAGGGACGCTCTCGGCGTACACCGTCTCGTAGAAGGAATCGGTGGTGACGTTGACCAGGAACAGCAGCATCGGCCCGTCATCCTGGCCGCGGTAGATCTCCAGCCCCAGCGGGGCAGCGTCCAGCCCCGGGAAGCTGGACCAGGACGCGTAGCCGGCCGCCTTCCTCTGCTCATTCCAGTCATCCAGATGCTGGTGCGGAGCGAGCGGATCCTCCGCCTGCTGCCACTCGCCGTTCGTGGTGAAAAGCCAGATCCCCTTGTCCATGTCACCACCGTGCCCGAAGTCCCCTACTTTCGAGGCCTGTTCAGGAGGTCGCAGGCGGCTCACCGGCTGCGGCGCCGATTCGGGCCCGGTAGCGGTGTAACGAGTGACGGCCTGGACACCGAGCCCGAACAGCTCGCAGATCATCCAGACGTACAAGCCAGGCCATCGAGGACGCGCGCGAGGCGCCCGTCGACGTACGAAAAAGACCGTCAGGCCCACACCTTGTGTTCCTCGGTGAAGTACGGCCAGGGCTGGCAGCGGCTTTCGGTCTTCTCCAGCAGCCGGTCGATGCCCTCTGCCCAGGTCTGCAGGTCGGTGAGCTCCAGCAGCAAGCGCTCGATCTCGGCACACGCCACTTGCAGCCGACGGCCGTGCCCGTTGATCTCCAAGAGGGGCTGCGCCGATTCGATCTCGGCGCCTTCGGGCAGGACCCAGCGGACGTCCAGCCCGGCCTTTCGGAGTTCTTCGATGAAGTTGTCGGAGGACAGCGTCACGGTGAAGACGAGCACATCGGCGATGAGTCCGGCGCACTGCGCGGGCTGCAGCGGATAGATGCCCCACGGCGCGGTGAGGTAGTTGCGGGCGGCGCTGTCACCGCTGCCGTAGCAGACGCGCTGTCCGGTCAGCCGGGTGCGGCGCAGCAGCGCTGCGTACTGCGCTTCAAACTGTCGTGTGGCTTCCTGGGACTCCCATTTGTTGCTGGCGGCGGGGATGTCGAGGGCGAGCAGGCCGCGCTGTCCTGGCACCCGCATCGTTTTCATCCCGTCGCGGTGGGCCTGGGCGAAAGCGTCAGCGAGAGCGGAGAGGTGGGTGGCGTAAGGCACGCCCGTGTCGATGAGTCGGGCATTCTCGTGCCCAGGGAGCGGGCCGCCCTCGTGGAGTGCTTCGGCTGCCATCCGGGTGCGCTGGAATTGAGCTCCTTCCCGCCGGTTTGGGTTGGTCTTCAACTCGTAGAGCAGGATGTCTTGCTCGTTGTTCTGGTCGGGCTTGCCGAACACGATTACGTCGCCGATGCGCAGGCAGTCGGTGAGGTCGTGCAGCATCGCGAACTGCCGATGCTCGTTCCACTGCTGTTCCGCGAACTGGATCTCGTGGACAGTGCCGTCCTTGCTGAGGGTCATCGGCCCCGGTGACTCGTTGCGACGCAGGGCGAGTATGTGGCGGCGGTCGTAGTGGAAGGCCCGCCAGGCCATGGCATCACCGATTGAGCGCAGTTGTCGGCCTACGCGCTCCAAGACATCTAGTTCCAGCCGCCAGTCGTCCAGGTCGTGTGGATCGCCGATCACGAGTTCCGGGGCATCAGGCGGAAGCTTCTGTCCTCTCCTAAGCCTCTTGATCACCCGTGATCGCTCCGCCCGCGCGTCGTTCGCGGCAAGGGTGGCGTGCAGCAAGTCCTGCTGGAACGCTACATAGTCCTCCGGGGTCCGGCATTCGCGCAGGTCGCGTATGAACGCGATCAGCCGCTCGCCCGTCTCGCGGTGGAAGGGGTGCTTGATCAGCACGTCCAGACGGTCGGACGGCATGTCGGTCAGCATCGGAGGCACGTGGACATTCTCTTCGTTCGCTGGTTCCCTCTTCCATCGAATTGCCCGGATCGCCGGTAGGTGATCGTCAACCAGGCGTCGGCATCCGGCTCATCGACGGCCAGCGGCGAGTTCGGCGGGGCCACCACGGCGTCCCCAGGGGCCACGCAGAGGAGATGTCGGTGGAGGGCGAGGCCACGCCAGTGGTTGTGAAGCTGGGTGTATAAGTCTCCAACACCAGGACCCGCCGAGATAATCTCGCGGAGGTACAGCGTGCCGCGCTCGTGGAGCTGGGCACGGAGTGGGCGTGACGCTCAGTCGACGGGTCGTTGAACCGGTCGGACATTCCAGTACGCAGAGAGAGCCCGGGCCGCAGATGCCCGGGCTCTCGTGCTGTCTCGCCGTGCAGGCGAGGGCCGCTCTCGCGGTGCGGGTCAGCTCCGTTCGATGGTCTGTCCCGGGGTGGCCGCCCTGTTACGGGTGGGCTTGCCTTCGTTCCTCTTCTCCGTGCCCACAAGAGCCGGGTTGGCGAGAGAGTCAGTGAGGCTGGACGGAGGAGGTGGCGGAGGAGGTGGGGGTGGGTTCCCCTGGTTCTGTGCGTTTGTCATGGCCGTCAGTGTGCAGCACGAGACTGACAGTGGAGAGGCAAACGCCGGCGGCGACAGCGGCCAGGGTGACCGTCCACCGTTTCGTCTTCCGCTGGTGCAGGCGGTCGTTCTTTTCGAATATGCCCACCCGCGTTCCGGCGAGAGCCCCCAGGGTCGCGCCCTTCTCCGAGCGCGCATAGGTGTCCAGGACCTCCCGCGGCTTGATGTCCTCGTACTCGGCAAGGTTGAACACCGAGATGCCGAAGCCGACGGCCACCGCGTACGCCGCGAAGGCCGCGGCGCCGGTGAACGGCTCGAAGCTCCGGGAAGCCAGGAACTGAGCGGCTGTGGCCGCGAAACCCACCAGGAAGATCGCCTTCGTGTCCACCTTCGCGCCCGACTCCGACTGCCGCGCCAGACGCGCCGCCAGTTCGCTGTTGATCAGCTCCAGGGTCTCCTTCTGGTCCTCAAGCTCTTGCGGCCTCATCGTCATGTCCTGAGCCTATGAGTCGAGGTCCGGTGGCGTGGCCGCGCGTTCTGCTCAACCTCCCGCCGGCAGTTCCGGGAGTACGACCCCGAGGTAGGTGGCGAGAACGCTGCTCAATGCGCCGCTGACGACCGGCGAGGACAGGATGGCCACCGCCTGGGTACGCCACCGCTGGAGGCGGCTCGGATCGGGGTTGGTGCTGGTGGCTTCCTCTTCGATGCGCGTCGCCAGCTGGGTCACCTCAGCAGCATCGTCTTCGGGCAGGCCCAGGATGGGCACGGCTTGGCGGAGTGCGCGGGCGGCCATGACGACCTGGGCGAGGTCGACGCCGCTGTGCGTGGTCGCGTTCAGTGTGAAGTCGCGGCTGTTCGCGGCGATGTTGCCAGTGTTCTGCCCGATGTGGAACGTGGTGTTACCGCCGGTGTTGCGGCGTTCGTACGCGCCGATGTCCCCCTGATAGCTGTCCACGCAGTCTTCTCCTTCGGCGGTGATCTCGGCTTGCACGTGCCCGTTTGAGCCCGCACTCCTGTCGCCCTTGATCAGGCCCTTCTCGCTCAGGTAGGCGGAGGCCCTGTCGATCTCGTTGCTGGTGAGGCGTTCGCCCTCGAAGAGGGACAGCGGATCGTTCAGCACGTCCGCGACGGCGGGCAACAGGATGTCGTCGTGTTTGCGGTGCCACAGCCAGACCAGCAAGCCCTTGCGCGCAGCGGCGGCCCGCGCGGCCGGGTCGGCGCGCCGGCGCCGCCGCTCCACCATCCACTCAAGGCCCCGTGGCGTCAGGTTTGCCGCGGGGTCACCGAAAGACATGAAGCGGTGGTCCAGGAGTCCGCAGCTCTTGGCGTACTGCAAGAGTCCGAACGCTTGCCTCTCATCGAGGCCGTGCAACTGCCCGAACGCAGCGACTGAAGCGTATTTCATGGGGTCGCCGCCCGTGCGGTCGTAGACCCATTCCACAAGCGGTTCGTGCAGGGCGGAGAAGTCGGCGGACACAGGGTGCTCCCTTGCTCGGTACAGCGGGCTTGCTGGTGCTCATGGTTTCTCGATGAAGGGCAGTCCGACGGCGGCGAGTTTCGTCTGCAGGTTGATGTCCCTGGTGGCCACGTAGACGGCGGAGCCGGGGTGCCGGGACTGCAGCAACAGAGTGGAGGCCACGAAGCGGTCGTCGGGCACGTCCAGGTCGAGCCAGTTCGGCAGCCCGTCGCCCTTGGGTTCGATGTGCTCGAAGACGGCGTGCACATCGCCGGCCACCCGCACACCGCGTAGAACGTCGCCGTTGGTCCGAAGCCCTTTCAGGCGGCGGTCGGCCTTCTTCGCCGCGTCGCGGATGTCGGGGTTGCGGCCGGCGAGCTTGTGCTCGTCCAGCTCCCGCAGTACAACGGGCAGCAGGTGGACCATGTACCGATTCCCGAGCAGCGGCGTGTAGATCGCCACGTCGGGGTCATCGAGGAGCATGTTCGTGTCGACCGCCACACGCACCGCCCAGGCGTCATCCGGCAGGAGCTCGCCCAGCTTCCGGAGCGTGGCCACGGCCGCCTTGACCTTGTCGACGGCCTTGTCGACGGTGGCTGGCACGGTGGTGTCCCGGGGGCGTACAAGCCAGCGCTGCAGCAGGGCAAGGGTCCCGTCGAGGCGCTTGGTGACCTCCGGGGTCGGGTGCGGGAACAGCAGCCGGAACAACGGCTCCCACTCCCGTACGCGCCCAAGGAGTTCCATCCTTCGTGTCTCGAGTTCGGGGCCGCTGGGCACCCAGCCCCACTTCGCGGCACCGAAGTGCACGAAGCCGCCGGACCGGCGGTTCGGGTCGACGTTCCGGATCTGTGAGTCCGCAAGGACCTTGAGGAAATCCGCTTCGATCAGGTCCAGGTCGGACCGGAGGCGTTCCAGGTACGTCGGCGGGGTTCGTGTGGCGGCCATCTGCCGATGATGCCGCACACCTCTGACAACCCATTCCCGTTCCGCCGGGACCTCTTCTCCGTTACTACTTCCCCCACGAGCCCACCGCTGTGTCGCGGGCTACCACGGGGCTCGCCGATGCCCACGGTCGGGACGACCCGAGCTCCAGGTAAGACGCCCCGCAGCATCACTGGGGGCGTCTTACCGCACACGCGTCAGGAGGTGAGTGCGAACCAGTCGTCGGCAGGCGGCCACCTCCGCGGCCGCATCACATCCCGGATCCGCAGGAGGTCGGCGCACCGGCCCTCGATCGCGTCCACGGCCTCCGGCGGCGTGTGATCGGTGAGCCGCAGGACGCGGATCCGGGCGAATACCCTGCGTTTCGCCGGGTTGTTGTCGTGCCTGTCCAGCCGCCCGAGCAGGCCGTCCGTACGGTTGGCCTGCCCCAGCCAGCGGAGACGGTGCTCCGTGTCTGAGATCAGGTAGATCGCGGTCGTGATGTCCAGTTCCTCGTACCGCCATCGCTCGGCCCAGCGCACGGGCCGGAAGAGAACCTCGTCGAGGTACCGGCCGGCTGCTCGCGGCAGGGCACCCAGGCGGCCGTCGGTCAGGACCGGGCCGGTCGGCAGGGTGCCGCTCACAGGGAGTCACCCTCCTCCGCGAACTCCTCCTCGAACTCGGCCAGGTCGTCGTCCTCGTCGGTGTCGCTGGCTTCCGTGAGGAACTTCTCCGAAGCGGACTCCTCGATGGCCGGGGTGCCGTACTGCATGTCGATGATGGCCGACTTCAGCATGCCCACGTCGGAGTGCACCACGGACAGAGCGCGGAGAAGAGCGGCAATTTCCGGCTCCACGGCTCCGTGCAGAGGCCGCTGACCGGCCTTCTGCGCGTCGGACAGAAGGGAACGTGCCGTCTTGAGCACCTCGACCAGGGCCGCGGGCAGATCGTCGGTGACGGCGTCGTAGAAGCGGCCACGGGTGTCGTTGAAGATCTCCAGGGGGGTCGGGTCCGGAGGCTGCGGGATTGTCCCATCGGTGCTGCTGCCTCGGGGCGTGGACGTCGGCGGGCGCTTGGTCTGGGCCTTCGGGAAGGCCGTGTCGAACCAGGACTTGTCCGCCTTGGTGTCTTCGATGGGAAGGCCCTGGATGTCCACCTGCCGGGGCGTGGTGTTCTTGGCCGTTGCCCTGGCGAGCTCGTTCATCAGCCCGATCGTCCGGCGGGGCTGGCTGAGCATGGCCTTGCGGGCGTTAATCGTGCTCCGGCGGATCTTCTTGTCGGCGACGGTTTCGCCGTCCTCGAGCTCCCCGCTGCCGCTCTGTGCACCGATCGACCCACGGTCTGCCTCGATGATCTTGTACTCGGCGAGCCAGTGGATTCCGCGGGTCGTCAGGAAGCGGTCGAGCGCATCGAGATCGAGCGGCTGGTTGGTGGCGCTGACGGCGCCGATCACCTTGTCCCACGCGGGTTCCTCGGCGAGGTGCCCCTGGGACTTGATGAAGGTGCTGCTCAGCAGGCCGTCCAGGACGCGAGGATTCCAGCGGAAGCTGTACCCCTCGCCGATCACCGAGGAGACCATGCGCAGGCGGTGCCAGACGTGGTCCTTGGTCGTGGCGTAGCGGGCCGGTTCGCCCAGCACCCGGCGCAGGGCCCTGGCCCGGGTGGGGTCCTTGGGGAAGACGACGGCGTACAGGGCTCGGTCGCGCCGGTCGCGGGCGGTGACGATGGCTTCGCCGCGGCGGTGCTCGGGGTCGGGGCCTTCCCCGGCGAGCCAGGCGCGCTCCTCCTCGCTGATCCATCCGCGCTGCTTCGCATCCCGCAGGACGGCACGCAGGTCGGAGGCCGCCTTCTCGACCAGGGTGTAACTCAGGGGCGGGCGCCGGTGGTCGGCCCGGTTCGGGTCGAAGACGACGTTGTGGAAGTCCTCCGGGGCGGCGGTACCCACGATGATCTGCATCTTGACCGTGGCGACCATGGCGGCCTGCTTCGCCTGGTCGTGCAAGGGGTGCCGTTCGTCGTCGAAGGCCGCGCGCAGCCTCTCCGCGAACGCCGGCACCCACACCGCGGGGTCGGCCACCTTCGCGGGCACGCCGTCGACACCGTCGAGTCCGAGGAGGCCGCGATCGATGCCGAAGATGATGTCCTTCGGCACCAGGCCGTGAAGCGCGAGGCGGGCCCGGCTCCGGTTCGCGCCCTTGATGGCCGTCGCGTCGAGGACCCGGCGCACCTGGGTAGTGGTGCCACCGTCCAGTTCCTTGACCAGTTCCCGGACCTGACGCAGCAGCAGGGCGTGCAGGGTGGTCTCGTTCTGCCCGTAGACCTGCATGTCGTCGATCAGCTTGTAGCCGCGGTCCCCGTCGGCCTGGTCGAGGGCGTCGGTCATGGTGCCGATCAGCCCGCTCAGCGTCTGGCTGTCCACCGGGGCCGCGGTCGTCAGGAATGCCGCCGGCAGCGCGCCCTCGTGTCGGCCGGTGACCAGACGCGGAAGCATCCGAGCCGGGTCAGGGTTGTGGCGCGCGGGAGAGTGGAAGAAGCGGCGGATGCGCTCGTTGTACTCGCCAGGAGTGCCAGCGAAACCATGGACGGTGACCTCCATGATGTCGAGGCCGGTGCTCGGCTCGCGGTTGATCACTCCGGGCTTGATCCGGTACTCGGCACCGTCTTCGCCACGCTGCCGGAGGAGATAGTCCTTGGGGCGGACGATGTAGGGGGCGAGACCGTCGGTGATTTCCAGGGGGAGCCCGGTGGTCTCGTGCAGCGCGACGGAGAAGGTGCGCGTCCACGTGACCTTGTCAGCGCCCGGGAACGGATTGCTCTGAGGGTGGTCCTCGTCGGACTCGTAGTCCTCGATGACGTGGGGATTCATGGCTGCCTCCCGAGATGGGGGTACGGCGCCCTTTGGGCGCCATGCGGCTGCCTGGGCCGGCCGGTCCGGGCAGAGCACGAAGGCGCCCGGACACCCGCACTTTCTCGGGGGTCATCAGTCTCAGCCGCCGCACGCATACGCGATATGAGCGCCTGAACCCGTCCGCTCGTCGGCCCTCTGCCGCGACGCGGTGGTCGTCACGATCCGAAGATCGTGTCGCGATCCGGGGATCGCGTGACCAGACGGTCATTGCGGACGCCCCCGACCCAGATGGGCCACTGGGGGTTCAGGAAGACTCACGGCATGGAGCCGAATGCTGTCGTCCAGAGTACCGGGGACCACCGACAACGCCGCCCTCTTTCGGTGACGCCGCTTCGTGAAGGCGCCGTAACTACTGCAGCGAGACGCCGTTGGATGAGCGAGCTACAGGCCGACGGCCCAGGGCTCACCTCGTCACAGCCGTTCTCTACAGGTCGAACTCAAGGTGTTCAATGCCGGTGAAGCGGACCTCCTCCAACTGGCCGGCGCGGCGGCCGCTGTCCTGGAAGTACACCTCCTTGAGTGCTTCGGCGGCGATCTGCTGGAGCTGCTGGTCGCTGGCGCCCTGCTCCTGGGCGTCGAAGAGGCGGGCGGCGTACTGGGGCGGCAGCGCGACCGTCAGGTGCCGCAGCCGGTCTTCGTCCGTCGTCCCGATCGGCGCGGTGTAGCCGATCCGGGCACGGGTGTCGATGACGATGCCGCCCGTGGTCGCTGCCTTCTGCCGCGCCTGGGCCCTGATCTGCGGCTGCCACCGCTTCTTCACCTCACGCTCCAGGCGCGCAGCGAGATCGGGGCGCGGCTTCTTGATCTGGTCTTTGACGTACCGTTCGACGGTGCGCTGGGAGATCCGCAGCATCTGGGCGACGGCCTTGGTGCCCTTGAGCTGCTTGACCAGGTACCGCATCTGCGCACCAGCTGACTTGGGGGCTGGGCGGGTGAACGCCTTCTGCACCGCGGCGTCCAGGCCGTCCCCGAACATGCTCATCGCGGTCTACTCTCCGGTGTCCGGGTCGGTGACGGTGCCGTCCTTGATGTACCGCGCGAGGTTGAGTTCCGGGGCGTTGAACTGCTCGCGGACACCCTCGCCCCACAGCACGCTCTGGGTGCCCTCCCACTTCACCAAGCCCGGGTTCACTCCGAGTTTGAAGCCGCCGGGCAGCGGCTTGCCGTCCCGGTAGGGCAGGAAGTCCAGCGGCGACGGCCCGTCGGACGCGTAGACGGCGCAGTCCGAGAGGACGGCTACCGGATACTGCCCGGTGAAGGCGGCGTGCTTGACGATCTTTCGGTGCATGTTGATCCGGGTCCGGGAGATGACGGCGGCGCGGATGTCCGGGCGCCAGGTGGGCCGGGCAAGGGCCCGCCACGGCTGCCCGGGCTTCCAGCCCTCCCCGCGCGGGCGCTCGCGCAGCTTGCCGATGCCGCCCTTCACGGTCGCCTTGATCGCGGACACCACGATCGCCAGCTGGGGGTCACGCTGCCGGTAGCCGTCCATCACCGCGAGGAAGTCGGCCGGCGGCATGTCCGCGTGCACGCCGAGGTCGGCCATCGTGGCGAGGTAGGCGTCGCGCAGCCGGTTGTACCAGGCGTCCAGGTAGCGGCCGTTGTCGTAGCGCACCCATGCCTCGATCGGCGAGACGTCGTGGCCGAGCTCCACCGCGTACGCCACCGTCGGCGTGGCGTACCAGGCTGGCCCCGTCGGGCGTTCGCCTTTCGGGGTGAACGGACTAGGCAGCAGCTCGCCGTCCAGGTCCGCCCACTTGTCCTTGGCGAGCTTCACGCGGGACAGGTCGACGTGGCTCAGGTCGACCAGCCAGGAGCCGGGCAGTTTCGGATCGAAGACGGGGTTCTTCACGTGCGTCGGCGCGCCCAGGCCGACCGTGAGGCCGTTCGCGCCAGCGGCGAAGGCCATGTTCACGTCGATGCCCACCAGGTGGGGGCGAAGGCATTCGGCGTCGGTGAGCGGGCGCGCCCAGTCGTACGCCTCCTCCACCAGGACCTCCGCCGGGGTGCGGTGGTGGAAGCGCGGCAGGTCCGCCAGGACCGGGTGCCCGTCGGGGGCCTCGCAGGGCGCGCAGTCCACCGGGTCCTTGCCCAGCGAGCCGGGGTTGTGCTCGGAGTGCCGCTTGCCCGTCGCGTCCGGTTCCGAGGCGCGGGTCGGCGGATGCAGCGCAGTCATCAGCTCCAGACCGGTCACGGCCGTGGAGCCGCGCGGCGTCATCACCCGGGCCGCATACGTGCCCAGCAGCCGGGCCAGGTCCGCCGGCGGCAGCTGCCCCGCGTTCGCCCAGTGCCGGGTGTCGAGCGCGTCCCACGACGGGATGCACAACTGCACGCAGGAGCGCTCCGCGCCCTGCGCGGGGCGGTAGATCCTCGCCCACGGCCCGAACCCGCGCTTCGTCAGCTGCCAGTGGGCGCGCGTCAGCTGCTTGATGACCTTGTGGCCCTCCGGCAGCCGCCCGTCCAGGCGCTCCTGTTGTGTGAGCGTGACGGGCAGGCCGTAGTACTCGCACGCCACCTCGGTCAGCACGATCAGCGGGTCGGCGTCCTTGCCCGGCCCGGACAACTTCGGCTGGCCGAGCTTCGCCTCGCGCAGCGTCCACTCCACCAGGGCCGGAATCGACTTCGCCGGTACGTCCAGGACCAGGCCGCCGACGCAGTACGCGTACGCCTTGCCGTCGGCAACGTCGACGACCGCAAGCGGCCCGTTCTCAAAACGCGGATCGGCACCGCCCACCGGGGTGCTGGCGGGGGCGGCCTTCTTCGCGGCCGGGCGCCGCGATGTCGGCCTGGTCGTGACCGCCGGGCGCGGTACAGCGGCAGGAGTAGCGGAGCGGGGTGCGGTGTTCGCGGGCTCCGCAGCCGGGCCTGTGGGTGCGGTGCGGGCTCGGGCCGGTTCAACTGCCGATGGCGCAGGAGCGGCCGGAACGGCAGGCGTCTCGGGGATCGCCGTGTCCTCAGGGAGCACCGGAGCGTTGGCGGGGTAGAGCTGGGCGAGTTGCTTGAGCATGCGGGCGTAGGCGTCGCGCTCCGGCGGCCGCGGCTCGGTCTTGCCGGCCTCCCAGCCGCTGACTGTCGCGCGCCGCACCTGCAATGCGGCAGCCACCTCCTCCAGCGTCAGGCCGTGCGCCTGGCGCAGCCGCTTGCGCTCCACCGGCGGCGGCAACGGGGAGCGGGACGCAATGAGCGCATCGACCGCGTCGAACAGCTCGGACATGCAGCACCTCCAGTCCCGCAACCCTAGCGTGAAGCGTACATTTCGCGTACCAAACGCGTACCGAATCCCGTAAACGGCGGTTGGTGGCACAGTTGCCCCGGGAAGGGGCGCCCTCGGGCTTCGGCTGCTTCAGGCTCCTTAGCCGAGGGTTTGCGGTGGTGTCTTGGCTTTGCCTGAACTGGCCGCGGGGAGCGGCTTGGTGTGAGAGATCTGGGAGCGCAGACGGCCGCCGTGCACCAGCCATCGCGGTGGAGAACGCTCGGGGGCGGGCATGGGTGAGATCGTCAGGGGGCTCGAGCGAGCGCTGCTGACCCGTCCCGTGCCTACGAGTGAGGCCGCTGTACGTTTCTTGCTCAAGACGGAGAAGGGCTCCACGAAGAACGTGGCTGTCCTTCTGGGGATCTCCCAGCGCACGGTACAGAGGTGGGTCACCACCCGTCCGGGAATGCGCCGCCGTCCCAGTGCTGTGCATGCGGGGTTGATAGATGAGGCCGTCAGGGTACGGTGGCAGCCCCGGGTGCGGGCCCGCCAGCGGGCCCGAGCCGAGGCCGACGGCTTTGTCCTCCACACCAGGGCGCGGTTCGGATTCGCCGCGTCGGCAGGATCGTCGGACGATCCGCGAGTACGGCTGATCACCCAGTACCTGTCGGGAGAAGTAGCCCGCGAGTTGTTCGCCGCCCGGGACGCCGGCGGAGGCGAGCAGCAGCAGATGGTGATCCTCGCCCGTGCTTTGGGACATGCCTACTTCCGGGACGGAGGCCTGCGTGCCCACGGTCTCGGGATCGCCTTCACCGATGTGGAATTCGCCGATTTCTCCATCGGCTGACCGTGCACCAGGGTTCGGGCTCAGCGCGAGGGCGGGATCTGGTGCCGTGTCAGCATCGCGTCGTAGTGCTGTGCTTCCTTGCGTTCGCGCCAGTCCCACTGGATACGGCCGGTGCGCTGGTCGGCGGGCGGCTGGGGCGGGCGGAGCCTGGCGCCCTCGGCCACGCGCAGCAGGTTGGTGCGGTCGTGGGGGCCGACCAGCAGATGCCGGTCCTGGCCGGGCGCGAGCCGGGCGAAGCACACGGCGGCTTTCAGGAAGACGCGTGCCCACGGCGGCACCCGGTGCGAGGCGCAGCCGTCGGTGTAGCGGGCGCGGTCATGCAGGGCCAGGGTGGCCGCGGCGTCGTCGTAGTCGCCGGGGCGGGCGGTGGCGAGCTGCTGGAGGGAAGCACCCGTGAAGAGCGCGGCAGTGACAGCGGCGGCCAGGCGGGGATGGGCCGTCGCGGCGGCCAGGCGCCGGGCGGCTTCCCGGGCCGTCTGCTCGGTGAGGGGTGTCGGTGGCGGGCGGTGCCGGAAGACGATCGGCGGCGGCGTACACGGGCCGGTACAGGCAGCGGGGCTGTCGTAGGAGACCAGGCGCTCCAATGCGGGCACAGTGAGCCACCGGTTGGCCGACCGGGCGGGCTCGTCGGCAGGCTGGGCTACGGGAGCGGTTGTGCCGTAGTAGCGGCGTCGGGCGGCCTGGAAGTCGGCGGTGATGGCGTAGTCGGCCATCTGCAGGGCCTGGTGCAGGGCGGCGGGCAGGTGAGGGCGGTGGCAGACTAGGGTCAGGTGGATGCCGGTCAGGGTGCGCAGTTCCAGGAGGCGCATCGTGCGGCGGGCGGTGAGGCGGTGGGCGCGCAGGACGGTCAGCCGGTTCACGGGCAGGGCGTTGATCCAGGCGGTGGCGGCTTCCCAGGCCGGCTGACGGCCGGCGGGGAAACGGCCCGGGAGCAGGGGCGGTTTACCCAGAGCGGCCAGAAGGTCGTGGGCGAGGCCCGTTTCGCTGGTGGTGCCCGGGCCGGGGTGCAGGGTGATCCGGCCGGACGGCGGATGGTGGGCGGCCAGGGCGGTGTGCGTGTGGACCGCGTCGTCGCCTGGGTCGAGGACCACGGTGACGGACGGTGGCACGGCTGGCGGCATGGCGACGTGGTGGTCAGGCGAGGCGGCTGAACGCCCAGCGCAGCAGCTCCTGATCCACACTGGGGCGGCCAGTGCGGGCCAGGGCGGTGCGGGTGTGGGCAGTCAACTGGGCCCAGGCGCGGAAATTGCCGTGCGCGGCGTGCTGGTCGGCGAACGTGATGTCATCGGGGTCGGCGTCGGCCCAGACCGGATGAAACAAGGGAATGGCCTCCAGGACCTCGCTGGGGGTAAGGCGGGTGAAGTGCTGCCAGATGAAGATCCGGGAGGACAGCATCGGTTCACGGCGCAGCACGGTGTGGCAGCCCTCCCCGCCGACGAAGA
This sequence comes from Streptomyces sp. Z423-1, assembly GCF_013009255.1. Classification (NCBI taxonomy): domain Bacteria; kingdom Bacillati; phylum Actinomycetota; class Actinomycetes; order Kitasatosporales; family Streptomycetaceae; genus Streptomyces; species Streptomyces sp. Z423-1. Next base: position 9,443,068 of record NZ_CP053109.1, on the reverse strand, counting down.
TGATCGCGAGCTGGGTGGCCGGTTCGTCCCACAGATAGCGGAAGTACTCGAAGGCCTCCCCGTTGAGCCACTGGGCCTCGTCCACGAGGAAGGTGCGGGGGCGTTCGGCCAGGGCAGTCTTCAGCAGGCGATCGAATTCACTGGGGTGGCGCGGCGGTTCACCGGCCAGGTCAAGCGCGGTGAACAGCTCGTAGCGCACCGCACGGGCGGTGGGCCGGGCACGGAAAGTGATCTTGCGGACGTCCTCGTGGGGTTCAAGTCCGCGCAGGCAGATGTTGACGGCGAGCGTCTTGCCGAAGCCAGCGCCGCCGTGGATGCACATCATGGCGCGGGCGGCGACAGTGTCGGCGATGTTCTCCCGGGCGGTGAGCAGGGCCCGGGTGGTGACCACAGACGCATCGGGCAGGTCGACGTACTGGTAGGTGGCCGCGGTCACGAGGCGTCTCCGTCTTCAGCGGTCTCTGCAGTGGGTTCAGGTGGGCCGTCGGCGGCAGGTTCGGACAGGACGGGAGCAGGCCGTCCGGGCGTGGTCCGGGTAGCGAGGGAGGGCGGGGTGCGCCAGTCGGCCGGGGGCGCAGCGGGCGGGATGAGGTCCGGCAGCGCGAGCTGCGCGAGGTGCGTGTCGGCGCTCTGGGCGAGTTCGGCCTCGGCCTGCGCGGTGGTCAGCGCGCCAAGCCGCCGGGGCGCCTCGGGCTGGTTCACGGCGGCGTAGCGCTCGCGCTGGGAAGCCTCCAGGTCCTTCTTCAGACGGCGGGAGCGAGCGGCCCGCGCCCGCCGTACGGCGCTGATCTGTTCGTCAGTGGCCTGGTCGGCCAGGTCCGCAGGCCCCAGGTAGCGGCCGGTGGCCGCGTGGTAGACCTCGATCCGGTGGTCGTGGTGGGGCATGAAACGGACCCGGACCTGGATCCCGGCCTGGCCGGTCATCCACGGCCCCACGTAGTCACGCTTTTTGAAGCGGATGCCGCGAGTGGTCAGCGTGCGGGTGCCGGCGTCCTCCAGGGTGAACGTCCACAGATCCGCCGCAGGCACGTCCCGCAGCGGGGTGGGATCGTCCTGCCACGCCTCAAGCGGAGTCCTGCCCCGCAAGGGCGCGGGGCGATGTTCGGTGTTCCACCACAGCGTCCAATCCAGCAGCCGGGCGGTGAAGTCCTCGAAGCCGAGCAGCACTTCGTCCTTCGAACGGGAAGCACGCTTACCGGGGCGCGGCTGACGGGCATAGCCGGGCAGCGCGGCCAGGAACATGCCCTCCACCGCCCGGTTCAGCCCCTCCACCGTGCCCTTGAGATGAGGGGTGTAGGCGGGCAGGTCCTCCACCGTCACGTCCAGGAGATCGAACGCGGCAGTCACCGTCCTGGACAGGAAGTCCTTGCCGCGGTCGACACGCACCTTCTCGGGCAGGCCCCCGAACGGGCCGTAGGGGTCTTCGCGCAGGACCGCGGAGCGCAGCGCGGCCAGCACTGACTCCCGCGACGGATCCCCCGGCGTCACCGCGACGCCGATGATCGCGTTCGTCGCGCAGTCGGTGAACCAGGTGATCCACGGCCTGCGGGCCTTGCCGTCGACATCGACCAGCACCGGCGCCTGCATGTGGTCCGTCTCCCACACCTGATTGCGCCAACCGCGCGGCCGGGCCAGGAACACATCGTGCTTGCGCGCCGCCCGCTCCCCACCCGCAAGCCCGGCCCGCTCCCCCGGCGTCAGATCACGACGGATCGCGCGATGCAGCGTCGTCAGCGACGGCACATCCGGCGGCAGACCTGTACCCGGCGGCGGCCCGGCCTGTGTACCGGCATCAGCTCCGGGGCGCCCGGCCGCGCGGGCGGCGAGCTCACGCTGCACCGCGGCGACATTGCCCTTCCACAACGCCAGCAGCGCACGGACCTCCGGCGTGATCGTGAACCTCGTGCCGGTCTGGGCCCGGGCCCCGGGCTCGTCCGCCGCCTGTTCGTCGCGGCCGGCCTCGGCCAACCACCGCCACACGGTGCGCTCCGACACCCCCAGCGCATCCGCCGCCACCCGGACATGGCCGGTCGTCAGCTCGCCCCGCACCCGCAGAGCGAGCAGTCGGCGCACCGCCACACCGCGCAGCGCGGTACGCGACGCCTCCGGAAGCCCGCCCCGCGCGGCGCCGGCCGCACCACCGTCTTCCATCTCCCCCTCCTGTCCACACATTCGCTCAGGCCGGAGGGCTCAGACGCCGGAACAGACGCCGCAGCAGCGCCCGGTCCACCGTCGCATCCGGCACGGTCAGCAGCGCGTTCTGCAGATGCGTCGTCAAGGCAGCCCAGGTACGGAAGACGCCGTGCGTGCAGGACTGGTCGATCCACGCCAACTCCCCGCCCGCGACGCCGGCCCACAACGGATGAAAGGCAGACACCGTCGCAGCCACCTCGCCCCCGGCAAGACGCCCCACCTCCTGCCACGCGCAGACCCGCGACGCCAACTGCGGCACACGCGCCACCGCGCGCTCGCTGCCCGCCCCGCACAGCACCAGCGCCATCCGGGCCTGCGGGTGGTCCCACAACGACTGTAGATACTCCAGACACGGCACCGGCAACCGCTGCGCCTCATCCACCACCAGCACCCGAGCCTCGTCCAGGGCGCCGACGATCCCCGCATCCGCCTCGGACGAACGGTGCGGAAACCGGCCCGGCAACACCAGAGCCTCGAACACCGCCCGCCGCAGTTCCGACACCGACGGACGCACCGGCACCCGCACCCACGACACGCCCCAGCCCACCGGCGGATCCGACAGCGCCATCCGCAGCGCCACCGTCTTGCCCCGCCCCGCATCCCCGAACACACACGCCGCACCCCCGGCCGCCATCGCCTGCCCCACCGCCTCGGCCACCGCACGCACCGACGCCGTACGCACCGCCTGAGCCCCCACCGGCAGCACCACGCCCGGCACATCCGACACCGGCGCGGCCCGCCCTGCGGGCGTCAGCGAGGCCGGACCAGCCGCGGCAGAAGCAGACGGCGTGCCGGTGCCCACACCCGCGACGGCGAGGTCCGACAGAGCCTGCCGGGTCTCCCGCTCCACCCTTGCCCGGCGCACCACAGCACGGTCCGGCAACACCCGCCCCGAGGCCAGCTCACGCTGCACCGCCCGGTACACCGAGGCCAGCGACACCCCCGCATCCCCGTCCCCGCACTCCTTCAAATGCCGGTACAGCACAGACACATTGCCGCCCGCCTGCGCCAGCACCTCCCACGCCTGCTCCGACAACTCGAACCGGGAACGACGACGCCGCTCCACACGGCCCTCACTGCGCGCCGCCTCCACCCACCGCCACACCGTCCGCGGATGCACCCCCGCCAACTGCGCACCCGCCCGCACATGAGCCGACGTCAAACCACCAACCGCATCAAGCTCCAGCAACCGCCCCACCAACACCGGTCGCGACACCGAGACCAAGCCCTCAAGCTCCCGCTCCCCCACCCGGCCCTCCCCCGGCCACACGCCCGACAGAAGACCACCGTGAACCCGCCCGCCCCCAAAAAGATCAGAAGTACCGTTCCCATGACAGCGACATGAGACAGGGTGTAACGCCCCACGACAGTGGCATCGGCAACGAGCACCACCCCACGTCAGTGACCCCGTCCGACCTCAGGACCCCACCAGCGAAAACACCCCAACCTGACACCCCGTCACTGACACCCACCCACTGACCCCAATCCGGCACATCGCAGGTTTTGCTCGGGAAGTGGCTCACTGCCCAGCGTTTCCTCACCCGCCGCCAGGACGAACCCGGCGCGCACCTTCAGGTGCCCGACGCGATCGACTTGTGGTGAAAACCCGCCGTGGCCCTTGGCGTGGCAGCGCACCTGGTACCGGGTCCGCGCTCATGCCCGAGACCGGCGCCAAGGGGGCTGCAGAAGGTGGCCGGACGGCAGTGACGGCTGGGCCAAGGGGCTGTCCGTACAGTGCACCGGCTACAAGCAGCTGCATCCGCCGCCGCAGCAGCTGCTGCTGGCGGAGATCGGCATCACCGCCGGGACCGCCGCCCCTCGCCCCTCGCCCCTCGCCCCCACGAGATCACCGCCCAGCCCTGCGGAACGGGACCCGGGCTCGCCCACGCGCGCACCTACGCCGCCGCACACGGCCACCTCGCCACGCCCCAAAAAGCGTGTTACGAGAAGCCATCCGCATTCCGAATGTGATCGGTGAATTTCTGCTGGTCGGGCATGAACTTCGGTTGGTGGCGGGATAGTTCGGGTGTTTGTCTACTCGTGTCATGTTCGGGGAGGTGGCTGATGCCGTCGGTGCTCGGTCTGCTGGAGGCCCGGGAGAAGAAGGTCCGTGCAAAGGTCGTCCGGCTGCGCGAGGAGGCCGAGCGGATCAGGGCTGCGCTCAGCGCGGCGGAAGTGCAGCTGGTGAAGTTTCCCCGTGATCTCGGACACGTGATCGTTACGCCGCAAGGGCGTGCTGGTGTCGTTGCCTGGTCTCGGCCGGGGTGAGGTAGCCGAAGATTTTGTGCTTGCGCAGACGGCGGCGGTTGTAGAAGGTCTCGATGAAGGTGAAGACCTCGGCGCGGGCGGTCGCCCGGTCGGGCCAGGTCCGGGTGCCGATCTCCTCCTTCAGGAGGGCCCAGAAGCTCTCCGCGGCGGCATTGTCGAAACATGACCCAGTCCGCCCGCAACTCTGCCGGAGTCCCAACTCCTCTATCCGGTAACGGAATTGGGACGAGGTATACTCGCTGCCGCGATCGCTGTGGATCACACATCCCGGCTCCAGGTTCCCCCGGCCATGTGCCATGTCCAGGGCGTCGACGACGAGGTCGGCTCGGTGGTGATCGGCCATGGCATAGCCGACGACCTCGCGGGTGGCCAGGTCCAGCCAGCAGGCGAGGTAGAGCCAGCCCTCGGCGGTGGGCAGGTAGGTGATGTCGCCGACCAGCTTGATCCCGGGACGCTCGGCGTGGAAGTCACGGCCGATCAGGTCCGGGGCCGGCTTCGCCTTCGCATCCGGCCGGGTCAGCGAGCGGCGCTTGCGCCGTGTGACGCCGCGTATGTCGCGCTCGCGCATCACGCGGGCGACACGCTTGCGGTTCACCCGCTGCCCCAGGCGTCGCAGTTCAGCGTGAATGCGCGGGACACCGTAGGTATGGCGGGAGGCGATGTGCAGCACCGTGATCTCATGCCCGAGCGCGTCGTTCGCGGCCTCCCGGGCGCGGCGGGCCGCCTCGCCATCACACCACGCGTAGTACGACGAGCGGGCGACCTTCAGCACCCGGCACAGCAGAACGACCGGGTAGTTCGCCTTCTCCGTGTGGATGAACCGGTACAGCTCGCTCACCGGTCGTTCTCCTTCACGAAGAAGGCGGTCGCTTTTTTCAGGATCTCGATCGTCTGCTGTTGTTCGCGGACCTCCTTGCGCAGCCGCTTGAGTTCCTCGCGCTCGGCGCTGGTCAGCTCACCGGGCTCGCCCTCGCCCCGGTCCGCCTTGGCCCGGCGGTACCAGCCACGCAGGGACTCCGAGCTGATGCCGAGTTCCCGGGCCACCGCAGTGACCGTCTTGCCCGAGGAGTCGACGAGCGCGATCGCGTCCCGCTTGAACTCCTCGGTGTACCGCTTCGTGTACTTGCTTCCCACCTGGTGCTACTTCCTCTGGAACCTCAGGTCCCAGTCTCCAGGTGTCCACGATCAAGGGGAAGCTTCACTGGAGCGGCTCGGGCAGGCTCGTGAGACTGTCACCGAGGTGCTGGCCGAGCCGGACGCTGAGACGACGGGGCAGGTGAAGGCCGCCGCTGTGACGGGCTCGGCGGTGCCGCACCGCGTCGAGGGTGCCGGTGTGAAAGGTGCTTGCCCCGAGTACCAGCGGATCCTGGTGGTCCTGGCGGCGCCGGAGGCCGACGGCAAAATGCGGGCGAAGCAGATCGCACTCGCACTGGGCGACAGGGCGGTTCCGGCCCGGGTGGAGGGGATGCGTTCGCGGTTGGAGCGGCTTGCCGCACGGGGCTGGGCTGTCGAGGTGGAGCCGGGGCTGTTCACAGTCTGCAAGGAGCCGGTGCCGGTGGCCGCGTGAGGAAGGCGTCGCGGCGGCGTCCGGCCAGGCGGGCGTTCATCAGCATGGTCATGGACCACAGCACCATGGCCTCGTGCATCTCGGGCAGCGTCTCGATGTCGCGCACCAGCCGACGCGGGCGGACCAGCCAGCTCAGCGTTCGCTCTACTACCCGCCTTCGCGGCAGCACCACGAACCCCGTGGTGGTGTCGGAGCGTTTGACGATCTCGAGGGTGAGGCGGAGCATCTCGGCGCTCCAGTCGACGAGCCGGCCCGCACAGGCGGAGTCCGCCCGGATGAGGCGGATGGAGAAGTGCCGCTCCCGCAGCCGGGCACGGCGGCCTGGCGGTCCTGCACGCTCGCCGCGGTCACCAGCACCGCAAGCACCAGGCCGAGACAGTCCCCCACCACGTGCCGCGTTCGGCCGCCCGCCTTCTTCCCGCCATCCCATCCAGACGTTGACCTGGGGATATTCGCCGCGGCTCGCACCGATTGCGAGTCCACGATCGCCGCACTTGGATCCGGGCTGCGGCCCTCCTTCGCCCGCACCCGGTCACGGAGCCGGTCGTGGAGCTCGGCGAGCAGGCCGGTCACCTGCCGGCGGCGGGCGAAGGCGTGCACCCGCTTGAACGGCGGGAAGTCCTTCGGCAGGTTCGCCCACTTGATCCCGTCGTCGACGACGTACCGCACAGCGTCGAGCATCACGCGCTGGCCGTAGCCTTCCGGCCGCCCGCCGGCCCTGAAGCCACGCCGGCACTGGCAGCAGACGGCGCAGTTGCTGCCACTCGGTCTCCGTCATGTCCTCAGCCGTAGTACGGGATCCGCTCCGGATGACCGGCCGCGTTCCCGAACCGGTGAGCGAGACAATCGCACGGCGACACAGCCGAGTTGGACTCCGCAGACCGACACGCGTACAACAACAGGACCTCCCGTAGCTCAGCTGACTCGCATCGCCGTGCCACCAAGGAGGTCCTGTCTTCATGCATCGACCCCGGTGCGACCACCCGATCAGGAACCCGCATTCGAACCGGCAGCCCGGTCAGTGGATGACTTCTCAGATCGCGGTAGAGAGCGCTACGTGACGCCATTCGTCGAGTTCGCGTCGCACCAGATCCAGCTTCGCCTCGACGCGCTCGACCGCGTCCGCACCCAACTGCAGGCGCAGCGGCGGCTCGTCGACCTCGGTGATGTCGACGATGGCTTTGGCCGCCTTCACCGGATCACCCGGCTGGCGGCCGTCGTTGTGGGCCAGTGCCTCGCGCACCGGCCCCGCGCCGGCGGCGTAGTCCTCGATGGCGGCTGGTTCGACCTGGATGCTGGAGCCGTTGAGGAAGTCGGTGCGAAAGCCGCCCGGCTCCACGATCGTGACGCGCACGCCGAGCGGGGCCAGCTCGCCGTGCAGCGCCTCGGAAATGCCCTCCAGGGCGAACTTCGACGCACCGTACAGCCCCACCGCCGGAGCAGTGGCGAAGCCGCCCACGGAGCTGATGTTCAAGATGTGTCCGGACCGCTGGGCGCGCAGCGTCGGCAGGGTCGCCCGCAACGTGTTGAGCACGCCGAACACGTTGACGTCGAACAATGCCCGGGCAGCCGTGTCAGAGGTCTCCTCGATCGCGCCCACCAGGCCGTAACCCGCGTTGTTGACCACGACGTCGATCCGGCCGAACTCCGCCAGGCCCGCCTCCACCGCCACCGTGAGCTGCTCCGGTTCGGTCACGTCCGCGCTCACCGACAGCAGTCCTGCCGGCTTCTGCGGGTATGCGCGCAGCACCGCCGACATGTCCCTGGCCGTAGCGATCACGCGATGCCCGCGGTTAAGCGCCTCACGAGTGATCTCCGCGCCGAACCCACGCGAGGCACCCGTGACAAACCAAACGCTCATGTTCTCCCGTACTCCCCTCGTCCGATGGCCCCGATGGCCCCGATGGCCAACAGCCCGACGCTAGAACCTAGAGTCGGGTCTAGATCAACATCTGTGTGACGGGGAGGGCGCTCATGGACCTGAGTATCGGTGAGGTGGCGCGGCGCAGTGGGCTCAGCGTTCACGCACTGCGCTTCTACGAGCGGGAGGGCCTGTTCGCCAACCCGGTACGCCGCCTGTCCAACGGCCGCCGGATCTATCACGAGGAAGACCTGCAGTGGCTGGCGATCTGCACCAAGCTGCGCTCCTCCGGCATGTCACTGGCGACGATCCGGCAATACATCGACCTGGTCCGCCAGGGCCCGGGAAACGAACACGAGCGCCTCGAGCTGCTACGCCGGCACGAAAGCCACGTGGAGACGCAGATCCGGGAACTGCAACAGACCTTGGACGTGATGCGAAACAAGGTGCGGATCTACGAGGACCACGTCGCCCGCGGCGAGGCCGACCGGCTCTGGAATCCGTCCCACCCCGACACCGCACAGGCCGGGACTCGCCAGGAGTGCCACCCGCCACAAGGAGCATGACCGGCCGGATACGGAATATGCGGAGCCGGCACCCAACAGCTGCCGTTTCCGACACCCGCATCACCAGTCCGCCGACCTCCGCGCCATCCGGCTGCACACCGCCGGAAACCTGCATTCGAACTGACGACCCCATTCGATCGGTAAGCGGATGGCTTCTCAGACCCGACATGCGCACGGCCATCCACACAGCCCCGCGCCGGACGACGGCCCGGTCCGGCCCTGCGTGAATTCATCGCGGCAGGACCCTGGCCGGGGCCGCCGTGGCCGATCGCGAAGCGCCGATGCAGCTGCATCCCGGGGACGTCGGCTGGGGGCTCCGGCGGGCCGGGGCCCCAGGCCAGTACTCCCAGGGGGCGAGGCGGCTTTCCGTCTCGATCGGTATCTCCGCAACCTCCTCAGCCCGCCCCCCCCCCGCAGTGTCTCGCAGGGCACACGGCAATCCTTCGACGGTGAGCAGGTGTTCCTGATCCCCCTGCCGTTACTTGATCAGGCCGGCATCAGCGTCAAGGGGGGTGCTGCTGACGCAGCGATGGCCGACACCTGCCAGGTTGTGCTCCGCTCACGTCGCGGCGCCTGAGCGGTTCCAGCCTGCCGGTACACATCGTTGACGCAAGGATCAACTACTCAGAACCAAGGAACGATCAACGAATCGTACGGCGGCGGCTCCGTCAGGACGCAAGGCCCCGGGCCTGCTCGATGGCGGACGCCAGCTGCCGCACCGCCTCGTCCTGCGTCTGCCACGCCAGATCCTGCGCGTGCGCGGCGAGTTCACCGAGACCGGGAGCACCCGGCAGCGGGGTGAAGCGGGTGTCCCCGCGGCGCAGCGCGTCGGCGAAGTAGGCGGCCACCGCCGTGACCTGGAAGCGGGCGGACGCGCTGCGGACGGAGTCACCGAGGGCCGCGGTCTCCACCCGGCCGGACTCCTCGTGCGGGGCCCGGGTCTCGGGGTCGAGCCAGCGCACCGTGGCCGTGGCGAGGTGGCCGCCGGCACCCGGCCTGGTGCGCACGGCATACAGCGCGGTGACCGTGTGGCCGGGGCCGACCTCACCGCCGTCGACGCCATCGTCACGGAAGTCCTCGTCGGCGACCTCACGGTTCTCATAACCGATCAGGCGGAACTCGGCGACCGTCTCCGGGTCGAAGGCGACCTGCGCCTTGGCGTCACGGGCAGTCAGACCGACATGGCGCGGGAGTTCCTCGCAGAAGACCTCGCGGGCCTCCTCAGAGGTTGAGACATACGCTGTATGGCCGTCGCCACGGTCCGCGAGGCGTTCCATGAGCTCGTCGCCGTAGTCACTGCCGACACCCACACCGAAGAGGGTGATGCCGTGCTCGCGGCGGGCACCGGCGATGTTCTCCAAGATCGTGCCGGCGTCGGTGTCACCGGTGTTGGCGAGGGCGTCGGAGACCAGGACGACCCGGTTCGTGGCGCCCTCGCGCAAGCCCTCCACGGCCGCCGCGTAACCGCTCTCAACGCCCGCGCCGAGATTGGTCGACTGCCGGGCCTCAAGGCCGGAGACGGCGTCGCGGATCCTGCCGCGGTTGCCGCCCAGTCCCGTCATCGGCAGAACCGTCTCGGCCTCGTCGCTGAAGGTGACCAGCGCAACCGAGTCGTCGTCACGCAGCCGGTCCGTCATCACACCCAGGGACTCCTTCGCCAGGTCCAGACGGCCGGGCTCAGCCATGGAACCCGAGACGTCCAGGACAAAGGTGAGAGCGGCGGGCGGACGCTCACCATCATCCCCGGCCGGACGGGTAGCCAGGCCAACACGGACCAGGGACCAGTCCTCATCGCCGGTCCGGGCACCGTCCACACTCACCGAGAAACCGTTTCCGTCGGGACGCTCGTAATCCTGGCGGAAACTGTTGACGAACTCCTCCGGACGGATCGTCGACGGATGCGGCCGACCACCCTCCGCGAGCGTACGGCGGGCATAGCCGTACGAAGCCGTATCGACATCGAGCGCGAAAGTGGACAGAAAATCGGGCGCCGGCGCGAACCCGCCGTCTGTGCCGTCCCGCCGCTGCTCACCGCTGCCCTCGCCGGAGTCCGGGGCGGGCGGGGCCGGGAAGCCGTCGGCCCGTTCCGCTCTGTCCGCCCCGCCCCCGCCGCCACTCCCACCCGCGCCGCAACCCGTCAGGAGCAGGCCACCCGCCATGGTGAAGGCGAGCAGCACCCCGCTGAACCGCCGTATCCGGTACCGCTTCATGCCGTATGCCCCCAGTGTCCGCAGACTCCCACCGGACGTTGACTTCCGCCGAACGCCGCCATCTGTGACTGTGACGGCACAGACGGCCGGAACGTGCACGACAAAGCGTTGCGCTTCCATCTCGAAGGGGCTACGGCCCGGGCCCGCCGAGACCGGCAGGTGACCCTCCGGAGACCTGCCGCGCCGCCTCCCTTGCGGGCGAAACCACGCAAGGCCAGGGAAAACAGCAGCAGTGCGCACGTTACGGAAAACAACAGCGCCCCGGACCACCCCCGAACACCACGGATCGGGCCGCACAGCACCCACCAGGCCAACCACCCATGCGCGCACGGGAAATATCAACAAGGCAGCAGCAGCAGCCGATGCACAAACCTGACAGCACACCACCGCACGCCAGGACTCCGCCCAAACGCCCAGCACGCCGCGGACCCCGCCTACACGAGCAGCACCCTGGATACCCCCGCCGGGGTACGTGCCAGGCCTCTGCCCCCAACCACCGCTGACAGCTACCTTCTCGACCAGCAACCCAGCCGAACCGTGAACCGGGCAAGGAGGGACGAGGAATGAAACAGCCCAGGAGGACCGGCACAGCGATAGCCGCCACAACGGCAGCCCTGCTCCTCGCCGGATGCAACAACGCCCCAACCGACTACAGCGAGACCATCACATTCACCGACGAACACGGCCGCGTCTGCACCGCTGCAGTCGTCGTCGACCAGGACCAGAGCCAAGGCGACGACTACCACATCTCCAGCCTCGACTGCGACTACCCCCCACAAGGCCGAACACCAGGACCCACCCGCTACTCACCCCTACCGGAACGGCACACAAAGTGACCGGCACCAGCCCTCGAAGTCCAGCCCGACGGTGCGATACACCGCCCGCCCACCGCCGGGCGCACGCCAGTACAAGCCCGACGGCACGCACAAGCACGAAGCGCCTGGACCCGCCGCCGAGCACGCAACCGGCAGTGAACTGCTACAAGTTCACCGGCACGCCGGGCCAGCGGCGATCGCCGCGGCCACCCCCGTGACGTCCCTCATCGCTACCGCCGTCATAGCGGCCGCGCCAGAAGAAGACACCGATGAAGCAACCGCGGCCGTCGTGCAGAGCGGCGGCACCGGAGCGGCTGCCCCACACATGGACGAGGGCGGCCCCGGTACAGACCGACACCACGAACACGACCCTCGCCCATGCGGAAGCGGACCGTTGCCCACCCCTGCAGACGAAAGCGGTCGAAGGTGTACACGTTGCCGTCCTCCTCGGACAGCGTGCAGCCGTCCAGGTTCACGCTGCGACGAGTGGTGTTGGTGACCTCCACCCACTCCCCGATCAGGCAGCGGTTTCAACGGGTATCACGGCCCGGCCAATCGTACCGCGCAGAACTGACCTCCACCGCCGGGCCACGCCAGCCACACTCAGCCGCAAACACCCACACAACACCGGCCCCCACCAGAACAGCAACCGCCGAAAGCAGTGACCACACGGCACGAAGTCACGCACAGGCAAGGGAACACAGGCTCTCCTCGCAGAGGTGCCGGCACCCCCGGGCCCGCGGCATGAGCCGCCCGCGGATGCGTGGTGCGATGTACGGCCTGCCGGCCGACACTCACCACACTGCCCGCCAGCCCGCGCAACGCTGGTACCACGCGACCACTGTCACAAACTGCCGACATATCTGCAACAGCCGCCTGTATCGCTCACTTATCTGCCAACCAGGTCGATTTGGGGCGCCTTGCTGGCCACCGCAACCCGAGCACGGGTCACGCTCAGCCACACCCGACACGGCCGTCGTCGTCATCGGCCACACATGGCGCGCTCAATCAGCGTCCGACGTGCGGCAGCCCGTGCGTCCTCCGCCGCGGGGTCGAACGAACGGCTGAACTCCGCGACGGTCAGTCGCCTGGCGCCGGTGTGGGTGGCTATCACCTCGACGTTGTAGCCGATCCCGTTGCCGCCGTGGGTCCAGGAGCCACCGCCGCACGGCAACGGGTGGTAGTACAGCCCGAGCCCGTATCCGGTGTGCCCGCGGAGATCGGACGGTACCTCCACCAGGGTCTGCATGTCGGCGAGTTGGGCCGCGGGCAGCAGCCGGCCGCCGACGAGGGCGGTGATGAACGTGTTGAGGTCCTCGGCCGTGCTGATGATCGACCCGTCCGCGCCGCTGTCGAGAGCCCGGACAGCGATGGTGGTGTCGATCAGCGGGCCGTCGGGCGTCCACTGCTGGTAGTTGTGGGCGTGCGGGTGAGGGAGGAACGGCCAGGTACCGGGTGTGGCTGTGTGGCGCAGCCGCAGTGGGGCGATGATCCGCTCGCGGACCTCGGTGGTCCAGTCACGGCCGGTGACGGATTTGATGACCATGCCGGCGAGGACGTAATTGGTGTTGGAGTAGGCCCACACCTGATCTGCCGGGGCGTGCTGCATGGCCAGCGCGACGAGTTCGTCCGGGCCCGCGGTCCGCCACCGCTCGCGCCGGTAGTCCTCCGGCGTGGTGAGGGTCGGGTAGATGTCGTTGGCGTAGTCGTAGAGCCCGCTGGTCTGCTGCAGCAGCTGCCGTACGGTGACGTGTCGGCCGTCGTTGCCATTGCCCGCCACCACCCCCGGCAGCCACCGCTCGACCGGATCGGACAGCGACAACCTTCCTTCCGCGACCAACTGCAGCACCACGGTGGCCACGAACGTCTTGGTCACACTGCCGGCGCGCAGCACCGGGTTACCCGGCACAGGGCGGGCGGTATCGAGCTCGGCCACACCGCTTCGCGCGGTCTGCACCCCGTCGCCCGTCTCCAACCGCGCCAGCGCCCCAGTGACACCCAGATCGCGCAAGGCGTCCAGGTCCCGCTGAAGCTGGGTTTGCCCCGGGCCGGCTACCGCCGGCGTACCGGCCAGGAGCAGCGCTCCGACCACGACCAGCATCACGGACACGATCCACGCCTTCGCTGAAATCCCCATGCAGTTGAGTGTGTCGAGGCCCGGCGACGAGGTCACTGAGGTCAGCCAGCGAAGAGAACTGCGGTTAGCCCCACCCCTGGCCACCGTCCGTCGCCGACTCGCTGTTGCGGGACAGCAGGCTATTGACGCTGAGTGAGATGTTCCCTTCGTTGCAACGCAGAGACCGGAAGGCCGCGCAGCGCCCGAGCGTTGTCTCCAGCCATGAAGATCGGCGAAGCCTCCAGGGTCAGCGGCGTGAGTACCAGGTCGTTGCACTACTACGAGAACGAGAGCTTGATCGTGCCTGGTCGACGCGGCAATGGGTACCGTGACCATTGCCAGTCCACGATCGATCGGGTCCCCGTCGTCCGCTCACTGCTGGAGTCCGGGCTGCCGTCCGGTTCATCAAGGACGTCTTACCCCACCTCTCTGCTGAACCTCGCGCTGACGCACATGCGTTGTGCACGGAATTCCTGCAGGAGGTGCACGAGTAACGCGATCGGCTCGCCGCACGCACCGCCACCCTCAGCGATCAGCAGGCGGCGCTCCACGCCTACCCGAGCGAGGCACGCCGGACGGATCGAAGACCGCGACTTGACCTTGACACCAGTATGAAGTTCCTACCTTCCGGTGCATGGAGATCAACGAGCAGCAGCACCCCGCTGAGCAGACGGCACGGGCACTGCTCCAGCAGTCGCGCCGAGGACCGAAGGATCTGACCTTCACGACCACGACCGACCAGCACCGCGCCACCCCTTCGCGGACGTCATGCAGAACTATTGCTCTGACCGCCTAGGGTTCGCCGGGTTGGTGGTCGTGGCGGTTGGATGTGCGGTGACGCCCGTTCCGACTGCTGGAGGCGCTGTGGCAGAGCCTGTCCGTGTGCGCAGACTGACCGACAAGGAGGGGCAGAAGCTGCAGCAGATCGTGCACCGGGGCAGCGCGAGTCCAGTGCGCTACCGACGCGCGATGATGCTGCTGGCCTCGGCGGCGGGAACCCGGTCCCGGTGATCGCACAACTGGTGCAGGCTGACAAGGACACCGTCCGCGATGTGATCCACCGGTCCAACCAAATCGGCCTGGCCTGCTTGGCCCCTCAGTGCGCGGGAGGCCGTCCCCGCCTACTCAGCACTGACGAAGAGGACTCCGTCGTGCAGACGGCCACCACCCGCCCCACCAAGCTCGGCCAGCCTTTCACCTGCTGCTCACTGCGCAAACTCGTCGCTTACCTGCGGAAAGCCGATGGCGGCCTGACCAGATGTTCCCAGGGGTCACACCACCAGCGCCGCGTGCAGCGCACTGAATGCTTCGCGAAGTTCCAACGTGGCGATCGGATCGATCTCCATCTGCAAATGACACACGTCATCGTCGCCGTTGGGAGTCAGACGCACGAAAAAGGCGAAACCGTCCCCGACGGGCTCCGCCTTCAACCTCAGCGGATTGTTCCGACCGGGAGTCACCGCCGCCGAAAAGCGTCCACCCGACGGCACGCGCAGGTGAGAGAGCATGCGGGCCGCGAAGTCCACGACCTCCGCAGCGCTGAGATCCGCGGTGAAGTCAGCTGTCAGCCACGAGCACCAATCTGCAGTGACCTGCCAGCTGTCGCCATCGGTCCGAGCCAGTTCCAGCCACACATCATCGCTGCCGAGGCGTATCCGCGGTTCTTCCATCGTCGCCCTCCGACATCCGTGCCTGGGCTCAAGATCCTATGAGGCGGATCTCCGTCGTCGGAAGTCATTGCACGCCATCCACCCTCCCAACAACCCGGCGAACCTTCCCGGACAGAGCACTATGGCACCTACGGAGGAGGCCCGCAGGTGCCCTACGTTGCAGGCTTCGAAGCCGCGGGTGAGATCGTGCGCGAGCAGTTCAAGGCTCCGGAGCTCAACTTCGCCCGGTACATCAAGAACGGCACCGTCACCGACGCCGACAACGGAGAGTAGGAGAGGGCGATGAGCCTGTTCGGGGACGGCCTGGACGCCGCGGTGCAGAAGGCGTTCACCCACCCGGCGCCCAAGAGCGCGGGCGCGCAGATGCGGTACCTGGTCAAGCAGCTCAAGGGCACCAAGGCGGTCGCCGAACTGCTGGAGATGTCCCAGCGCCAGGTGGAGCGGTACGTGAAGGACGAGGCCAAGAAGCCTCGCCCGGAGCTCGCGGCCCGGCTGGAGCGCGAGGTCAAGGCACGCTGGCAGCCGCAGATCCGCGCCAAGGCGCGGCAGAAGGCGGCGACCACCGGCGGCATCGTCATCGACATCCAGGCCCGGCTCGGCTACACCGCGCCGGTCGGGTCGACGGACCAGGACCGCATCCGGCACCTGACCGTCGCGCTGCCGCCGCAGTACGCCGCCCGTCTCTTCGAGGCCCAGGAGCAGGCTGCCACCGAGCAGCGCCTGCAGGAGATCGCGGCCGAAGCGCTGAAGGAGGTGTACTTCCAGGACGGCGGCCGCCGCGACGGCCAGCTGGAGGAGGTGCGCTTCACCGACATCGTGCACCTCGAGTTCGAACTGTAGGCGTCCC
The DNA here is from genome assembly GCF_013009255.1 of Streptomyces sp. Z423-1. NCBI lineage: Bacteria > Bacillati > Actinomycetota > Actinomycetes > Kitasatosporales > Streptomycetaceae > Streptomyces > Streptomyces sp. Z423-1. The sequence goes on along the minus strand of NZ_CP053109.1, from coordinate 9,426,955 downwards.
CGAACAGCCCGCGAGCCCGGACCACTTGTGACTGAGCATTTGATATGGCGAGTGAGCGCGCGAGTTGGCGACTTGTGAGGATGCTTCAGCTGGCCCTGGAGAGTCCCGCGTCAATGGCTTGGATGAGTCGGTTGGCGTAGGCGTCGGGCAGTGGCTTCATCTGCTGGTAGTAGGGCTGCTTGTTCTGCTTGAGCCGGTGGACGATGTTGTACCGGTCCTGGCTCGATGTGCGCCGGCCAAGCCCCTGCTACATCTCCGGCGACCGCGCGCCTCGCCGTCACCGCCTGCATCTGCGCCCGGGTCGCCCACGGCGAACCGCGATTCGCCCCATGCCCTACGGAAGCCCGACACGATCCCGAACATGAGGCGTCAACCTGCCACTGCGGGAGCGTGTATCGGTGGGATGACCGATGTGCGGGAGGTGGGGGCGTGGCGATAGTCCTCGGGAGATCGTTCGTGGGTGGCCGTGGTACGCCCAGTTGTCGAAAGGACCTTCTGTGGACACGTATGCGGATCTGGTGTTTCTTGGCGGGCGGGTGGTCACGGTCGATGCGGAGTTCTCCGTAGCGTCGGCCCTGGCGGTGACCGGTGGGATCATCAGTGCCGTCGGTGGGCGGGACGACGTCGCGCCGCTCGTCGGACCGGGCACCCGCGTCGTCGACCTGCGGGGGGCGACGCTGCTTCCCGGTATCAACGATTCCCATCTGCACGGATGCGCTTTCGGCATGGCGACGCCGCCGCTCTCCCTGGATCTCGGCCATCCCGCCGTGTCCTCCCTCGAGGACGTGGCCGAGGCGGTACGGGAGTCCGTCGGGCGGGTTCCGGGCGGGCAGTGGATCACGGGGCACGGCTGGGACACCAGTTACCTCGACGAGTGCCTCTCCGATCCGTCGCGGCTGCCCTCGCGGCGCGACCTCGACGCCGTGAGCCCGGACCACCCCGTCGTCCTGTATTCCTTCTCCGGGCACGCCGCCTGGGTCAACGCCAAGGCAATGGAGCTCATCGGGATCGACCGGAACACCGTCGCGCCGCCCGGCGGGGCCATCATTGTGGACAAAGCCGGGGAACCGACCGGGCTGCTCCACGAGGGGGCCCAGGCCCTCGTCCAGAACGCGCTGCCGCCGCTCAGCCGGCAGGAGCGGACCGACGCGATCAGGTCGACCCTCGCCACGCTCGCCCGGCTCGGCGTGACCAGCTACACCGAGCCCGGGCTCGGCCCCGGCGGCGTCGGCATCATGCGGGGCGCGCTCGGCGCGGAGACCCTCGACGTCTACCGCCGGCTGCTGGCCGACGGCGAACTGACCGCCCGCGTCGGCGTCCTGCTCCTGCCCACCGGAATGGCGAGCACCGCCGAGGAGTTCACCCGCACCCTCACCGCCCTCGGCGAGTCCGGCGTCGCCGATCCGCGCCGCCTCGCGATCCACGGGGTCAAGATCTTCGCCGACGGCATCGTCCCTAACAAGACGGCCTGGATGCACGAGCCGTACGTCGGCGGCGGCTGCGGCTCCCTGTGCGTCGGCGGCGAGACCGACGCCGAGCGGATCGCCGAGATCGACGCCATGATCCGGCATGCCCACGCCGCCGGGCACCAGCTGGGCGTCCACGTCACCGGCGACCGGGCCATCGACACCGTCGCGGACGCCTTCGCCGCGGCCATGGCCGAGTACCCACGGCCCGACGCCCGCCACTACGTCATCCACGGCGACTTCCTCACCGCGCACAGCATGAAGGTGCTGGGCGCGCACAGCTTCGGCGTCAACATGAACCCCACCATCAAGTGGACCGTCGCTGACATGGAGGAGGAGTTCATCGGCGCCGAACGGGCCGCGTACGCATGGCCCTACCGCGATGCCATCGACGCCGGCGTGCGGGTCGCGAGCGGGTCCGACGCCCCCGTCACGTACCCGGACTGGCGCCAGGGCGTCGCCACCATGATGCTGCGCGAGTCGAAGGCCGCCGGCCGGGTCAGCGGCCCCGAGCAGCGCATCGGCCTGGCCGAGGCGATCCGTACGTACACGATCGACGCTGCCTGGCAGGACTTCGCCGACGACTGGAAGGGCTCCCTGGAGCCGGGCAAGGTCGCCGACCTCTGCGTGCTCGACGGGGACCTGCTCACCGCCGACCCCCACGACATCCCGGAGATGCCCGTCGTCCTCACCGTCGTGGACGGGCAGGTCGTGCACGACACCCTTCGCGATTGACGTATTCCGGGCACATGATCATCCTTGGGGGATGGCAGCGGAGCGGAGCACGGCGGACATCCTGGACGCGGCCATCCACGTCCGTGAGGCCGCCAGGAGCGCCACGAGCGGCGCGACCGGCGTCGACATGGTCCTGGCGGCGCTGTCGGAGGTGATGGAGTACGACCACGCCTCCCTGGCTCGGTGGGATCCGCTGCGCCGACGCCACACCACCCTGGCCGGGAGCTACCCGGACGACGCCACGGCCTACATCGAGACTCGCCTCCACCACGACCCGGTGTTCCCCGTGCTCCGCAGCCCGGCCCGAGGCGGGCTCTGGCTCAGGGACGTCTCCGGGCAGCTCCTGGCGGCATCCCCGGGCTTCCAGGAGGTGCTGTGTCCCCTCGGCATCGAGGACGGCGTGGCCCAGTGCCTGTTCGCCGCCGACGGCCGGTACGTCGGCATGCTGAACGTCAGCACCCGCCAGCCGCGGCGCACGCCCGACCCGGCGCGTGCCGTGCTCACCCTGCTCACCGAGGCGCTCGCCGCAGCCGTCGACACCCGCGCAGGCCCGCCGCCCGAGGAGGTCGCCGCGGCCGACCCCGCCGCGGATGCGCGGCGGCCTGGCAGACTCTCGCCACGGGAGCTCCAGGTGCTGGCCGAACTGACCGCCGGCCGCACCAACCGGGAGATCGCCGAGCGGCTGTACATCACGCCGCGCACCGTAGGAACCCATATCGAGCACATCCTCGCCAAACTCGGCCTCCCCAACCGCGCGGCCGCCGCCGCCCGAGCCGCCGCCTGGGGAATCGAACCCTCCCGCTGACGCGAGCCCGGCAGCGCAAAACGCTTGGACAGCAGGCGCGCCCCTGCGGACGCTCGTTTCCTCACCCGCTGGGGCGGCAACAGAGGGTTGAGGCAGGACCAGTGTGGTCCCACGCCTGCGGGCTGGACGATCTTGTGCTGCCGTACACGCTGCCCGCCCCGTGCTCAACTCGCCTAATCGAATGCTCAGTCACACCACTTGGTCCGGGCCGCTCGCGTATCCGCGGGGGTCGGATGTTCATGTACGCGGCGCCGTGTCCAACGCCCCGCCCCCGGGCCCGGTTACGCCGTCGGTGCGTACGGCACGGCGCGCGAGGAACTCGATGATGTGGTCGGCGACCGCGAGGTAGTCCTGGCGGGTCCGGTCGGCGTCGGCGACCGCGTCGAAGCCGTAGACCAGGCGCGCGATCTCCTCCCGCAGCGGCCGCCCGGTGTCGTCGGGAACACGCAGGTCCCGATAGCTGTCCGTCATTGCCCCTCCCTGGCCTGGGTGTCCGCCGTCAGCATCGCGGGACTGTGTCCCCCGCCGTCTCCGGCTACCGGCGGCTCGATCACACCGGAGCCCGCAACTCGCAGGCTTCGGCGCTGGTCGCGCTCGCGCACGCGCTCGCCGTCGCCAGCCGCCCGGAGGAGGCCCGCAGCGTGGCCGGTGACGCATGGCAGGCCGCCGTCCATGTGGCGCACCGGGCGCGCCGGACACGCGTGTTCACCGTCCTGGCCGGGACCTATCTGCTCACCGGTGACGCAGAGCGGGCGACGCGGGCGGCCGAAGAGACCGAGTCCACGACCCGGGCGGTCACCCGCCCGGAGGAACTGGCGACCTCGACAGCCGTGCTGGCGCGGGCGCTCGCGAGCATCGGGGACGACGAGCGGGCCGAGCGCACCGCCGCCGTCGCCGTACGGCTCACGGCCGTCATCGCCGGCTCGGCCCTTCATCCCATGCGCAAGGCAGACGTGCTCACCGAGGTGTCGCGGCTGCTCGCCGCCGCAGGACGGCCGACGAGGTGCGAAGAGGTGAGCGCGCGCCGAGGAGGTCGCCACGTCCATCGCGGACCCGCTGCGGCAGGGCGAGGCCCTCACGGCCCCGGTCGGGGTGGGGCACCACGCCGGGCTATCCGACCATGAGGACCGGTTGGCCCGCCAGGCCGTGAAACAGGCGCACCTGGTGGCCCGCGCAGCGCAGCGCAGCCCCTTCCTGCAGGGCCAGTTGCTGACCAACCTGGCCGAGGCTCTGGTCGAGGGCGGCCGGCCCGCCGATGCGCGCGCCGTCGCCGCGATGATCAGCCACTTCCCCAGCCGCCGCAGCACCTTCGCGCAGCTCGCAGCCGCGGCAGACAGGCCTGGGGCCAGAGCGGCGGACGCCGTGGAGACGGCGCTTGCCGACGTCGCACCAGAGCTCGCGAGTGTCGCCCGGCAGGCCCGCGAGCTGGCTCTGAACGGCGATCGCGAGCGGGCCGCCGCGCTCACGGCCGAGCTGCTGGCGATCGGTCCGTGGACCGCCTGCGTTCCCGTACTCGCCCTGGTCGATCCCGAGGCGCTGCGCGCCGCCGCCGACGACCTGCTCGCCGGACTCGACGGGCCGCGCGCACCGTCCGGTTCCGCGCCGCCGGAGGGCATCGGTTGCGGCCAATAGCGGGTCAGTGAGACCTGGGTCGGTGCTCGGGGCCCGGTGGTGATCCAGCATCACGCTCTCTCGGATGGGGCAAGGCAGACTGGAACACGCACGGACCGGAGCAGGCCACGGCACCCCCCTAGCCGCTGGCCCCGGGGTTGCGCTGCGCGCCGCCGCCCGGACGCGCCTCGGACGGGGCCGCGCCGGCACACACCCGGCTGCATGCGTGCTACTCCTGCCGTCTGCGGCGTGCCCGTGACGCGAGCGCCACGGCCACCGCACGGGCAACGGCCCGCCGGTGCGGCCGGGGCGTTGGCGGACCGGTCAGCGATCAGGCCGCCCCCGGTCTCGCCGCGCCCGTCGGAGCCTGGACACCGATTGCTCGCACCCGCCCGCTCACCAGCAACAACACACCCGCCGGAAAAAGGACGTCTTGGGTCTGTGCCTCGCCTTACGGCTGGCTTCCGCCACCCCGCAGCTGCCACCATCGAGCCATCGCCGGCCGCGGCACTTAAGCCCGCAGCGCCAGGCACGATCACGGCGCCCCACCGCCGGCTCACCCGCACCCTGCCTGGAGATCCGCCATGTCCTGCCCTCCCACCCCGCACACGCCTGCGGACAGCCCGAACACGCCCCCGAGCATGCGCCCTGCGGACGACGGCCGCACCGATGGCGGCTGCCTTCGACACGGCCGGCTCACCGCGCTCGAGGCCGCCGTCGTCATCACGGTCATCTGCCCCGTCCCCACGCTCAGCGCCACCCACCGACCGATCCCCGCCGTCCTGCTCGCGCTGGGCACCGCCGCCGCTCTCGTGTTGCGGACGCCCGTCACCCGCCTGCTCGGCCGCTGTCCGGGAGGCCAGGGGTGAAGCCATGGCCACGCGCAGGCAGCATGACAACCCCCGCGCGCACCCGTATGAGCCAACTGGACAGCCTCAGGCGCTGGTTACGCCATCACAAAGGTCGGCAGACCTACGACGAACTGGCCGCCTGCCCCGCCCATCACAAAGACCTTGCCGTCAGTGCCTGCACGCTCCGGCGAGCCCTCGACGGCCGCATGCCCACCTGGCGCACCGTCCACGCCTTCGCCCACGCCACCGGCGCCGACCTGGACGAAGCCCGCCGACTGTGGGAAGCCGCCCACACCGAACGCCAAAACCGCACGGGGCCGGCCAGCCCCCGCCCCTACACCCCACGCCGCATCCGCACCCGCAAAGGCCTGGCCGCCGCCCTGCGTCGCGTCCGCACCGACGCCGGAAGCCCCTCCCTCCGCGCGCTGCAGGACTCACCCCAAGCCAACGGCCAGCTGCCCAAATCCACCCTCTGCGAAGTCCTGCGCGGCCGGCTCCTGCCCAGCACCACACTCCTGCAAGCATTCCTGCGCGCCTGCCACGCCCCAGACCACGTCGTATCCGCCCTCCTCGCCGCCCGCGCGCGCATCGCCACCGGCCACCCCCGTCAGGCCCGCACCTACTCCTACATCTGCGAAGCCGCCGAAGAAGCCGACTACCGGCGCCAGCAAACAGAAGAAATCCGCGCCCGCTGCGGACTCACCCAACCCGACAACGACTACTGGGATGAAGCTTCCCCTTGATCGTGGACACCTGGAGACTGGGACCTGAGGTTCCAGAGGAAGTAGCACCAGGTGGGAAGCAAGTACACGAAGCGGTACACCGAGGAGTTCAAGCGGGACGCGATCGCGCTCGTCGACTCCTCGGGCAAGACGGTCACTGCGGTGGCCCGGGAACTCGGCATCAGCTCGGAGTCCCTGCGTGGCTGGTACCGCCGGGCCAAGGCGGACCGGGGCGAGGGCGAGCCCGGTGAGCTGACCAGCGCCGAGCGCGAGGAACTCAAGCGGCTGCGCAAGGAGGTCCGCGAACAACAGCAGACGATCGAGATCCTGAAAAAAGCGACCGCCTTCTTCGTGAAGGAGAACGACCGGTGAGCGAGCTGTACCGGTTCATCCACACGGAGAAGGCGAACTACCCGGTCGTTCTGCTGTGCCGGGTGCTGAAGGTCGCCCGCTCGTCGTACTACGCGTGGTGTGATGGCGAGGCGGCCCGCCGCGCCCGGGAGGCCGCGAACGACGCGCTCGGGCATGAGATCACGGTGCTGCACATCGCCTCCCGCCATACCTACGGTGTCCCGCGCATTCACGCTGAACTGCGACGCCTGGGGCAGCGGGTGAACCGCAAGCGTGTCGCCCGCGTGATGCGCGAGCGCGACATACGCGGCGTCACACGGCGCAAGCGCCGCTCGCTGACCCGGCCGGATGCGAAGGCGAAGCCGGCCCCGGACCTGATCGGCCGTGACTTCCACGCCGAGCGTCCCGGGATCAAGCTGGTCGGCGACATCACCTACCTGCCCACCGCCGAGGGCTGGCTCTACCTCGCCTGCTGGCTGGACCTGGCCACCCGCGAGGTCGTCGGCTATGCCATGGCCGATCACCACCGAGCCGACCTCGTCGTCGACGCCCTGGACATGGCACATGGCCGGGGGAACCTGGAGCCGGGATGTGTGATCCACAGCGATCGCGGCAGCGAGTATACCTCGTCCCAATTCCGTTACCGGATAGAGGAGTTGGGACTCCGGCAGAGTTGCGGGCGGACTGGGTCATGTTTCGACAATGCCGCCGCGGAGAGCTTCTGGGCCCTCCTGAAGGAGGAGATCGGCACCCGGACCTGGCCCGACCGGGCGACCGCCCGCGCCGAGGTCTTCACCTTCATCGAGACCTTCTACAACCGCCGCCGTCTGCGCAAGCACAAAATCTTCGGCTACCTCACCCCGGCCGAGACCAGGCAACGACACCAGCACGCCCTTGCGGCGTAACGATCACGTGTCCGAGATCACGGGGAAACTTCAGGGAGGACTACCTGACCGAAGACGACTGGCCCGACAACTTCCTACTCCCGGACACGCAAACCGCCCACCCCGCCGACCCCACCGACGAAGAAATCCAAGCCTGGCAACAAGAAATCACCCTGCCCGGTTGTCCGGGTCAGCTCACCGGCTTCCCGACCCCCTCCGCAACCCAGCATCGGGCCTGATCAGCGGTGGTTCCCGCAGCCGGGAAAAGAACACGACGCCTGCCTCCGCCTCCTGCCGAGCGCATCCACCACGCTCACAGACAGGGCGCGCGAAATTCTCCCGGGCGACGTCCCGAGCACGGACGGCCAGTTGTCGGACCCGACCCTGTGTAGCGTCATGGGCACCAGGAATCCCGCGGGACGACGAGGCCCTGGCAACACGACCCTGCTTTGGCCGGCCGGACGTGTGCCAGAACCTCCGTCGCGGTCACGGCACCTGCCTTGTCCCAGCACAGAGAGAAAGAGAGGAACCCCTTGACCGGCTACGACCGTAGCGCACCGCGTCGACAACAACCCCGACCAGCACAAACAGCTTCCCATGGCGGGGAGACGAAGCGGGCGGACGAAGCCCGGCGCATCACCCTCACCGCACCCATGCCCCGCCGCGCCGCCCTCACCGGCATCGCCACCACCGGGGCCGGCACGGGACTCCTCATCTCCTTCGTCGCGGGCAACGTCGAAACGGCCTACGTATGGCCCCCTGCGTCGCACTCGCCGCACTCGGCATGACCTACGACCTCGCCCGCCGCGCCCTCGACCAGCGCCACCACCCCTGAAACCGCCAACCACCGCCGGGCCGGGGCCCCACCCAGGGCCCCGGCCCGGCATTGCAGAAAAACCATCCCGCAGCTCTCCAACTGCTACAGATCTGCGCCTTCTCCGCACCCGACCCCATCTCCCGGACGCTCCCTCACCGGCATCGGCCCACCGGCGGCTGCTGCTAACGTCCACACCACCGGCAACAACCGCGGCGCGCGGGCGAACATCGTGGTCAAGGACGGCAAGGCAGAACACCGCGCCGGGCGCAGTACCACGCCACGGGCTTCCCCGTGGGGTTCCCGCCGAGCGAGGGTCGAGGAGAGGAGCGCTGTCTCCACGGAAGACTGTCAGTCCCCGTTCATAAGATCACGGCATGTCTGACGCCTTCACCGTCTTGTGGACCCATGACACCTGCCGTGCCCTGCGCAAGGCGGGTCGCGTGGGCGAGCAGCCGCCAGTCGCCTTCAGCGGCGTCCATTCCTCCCTGCCCGCCTGGTCGGGTGCCCGTGTTGGGGACGAGGTGTACGCGCTGCATGTCAACCGGTGCGTCGTGTTCGTGGTGAGCCGGATGCGGGTGATCGACATGGAGCGGCGCGACTGCTGCGGCACCGCCCCCGCGACGTGGCAGGATTCGGCGTTTCCCGGGCACGGCGACTGGTCGATGCTCGGTGCCGGCGGCTGCGGCGCCGCGGCGGTACACGTGGACGCGACACCCGTGCGCTTCGACATGCCGCTCCCCGGCGATCTTCTGTCGAGGCTCACCTGGCGTAACCGCCGAGGCCAGACGCGCGGCCTGAAGCACGTGGTGGACGGCCGCCTCGAGCGCTCAGCCAGCCTCCAGGGGTTCTACCGCCTGACCCCCGAGTCGGCCGACGAGTTGGCCCAGGTCATCGGCAACACCGTCCCTTGACCCGACGGCTGGTAACCAGATCACCCCTCCAAGCGTCACCGGGACCCGACTGATGACCCAGACGGACAGCCCGTTATGGTCGTGTACATGCAGGCACAGCAGCCGTACCAGGCCCCCGTCCCGCCATCCCCGCCCACCACGCCGGCCCGCAGCCGGGGTCCCCTGGTGACCGCTGTGCTGGTCGGCCTGCTGGTGGGCGGCGCAGGCGTGGGCGTGGCCTGGGCATTGACCGGCAGCACATCGAATGCAGGCAGTAGCGCCGGAACGGACGCCCGAGGGGCGTGCGATGCGCTGGCCAGCACGGACGAATCGAAGCTCTTCACGAAGGGCAAGGCGGGCGAGCAAGCGCTGTACCGCTTCGCAGGCGCCTTCGACCTGGCCACGGCCGCCGCCGCGGGCGACTCCTCGTACGAGCCGCTCGCACAGGCCATCACCCGGGCCCACAACCGCCACCGCCAAGTCTTCGAAGTCGACACCGAAGTGAAAAAGGAACTGGCCAAGGCCCGCACAATCTGCGCCGACCTCTGACCCCCGTAGAAGGCGTCTGAAAAGCCTGTCGGCGGGCAAGCCCGGAAGAACCCCTCATACACAGGGCTGCCCCTGGGCGTCATCGAAGGCCACGTAACTTTTAAAACGCTCAAGAGAGCAATGTGCGGTCGGGCCTCGTTCGAACTCCTGCGAACCCGTATCCTCACCCAGCCGTGATGCTCTGGCGGTGATCGTGGTAGGCAAGGGGGTTCACCGGCACGGCCCGGCATCCGAAGGCACTCGCCGTGCGGCTCCCCGACGGACGCGTTGCGCTGTCCAAGCGGCTGGGAACGCCGCCTCGAACTCCACAACGCCTTCCTGTTGTTGGCCTGCGGCCTGATCTGCTGGCGGCGGCTCAAGAAGACCGGATCATGAACCTCGCACCAGCTTCTAGGAGTGTCGGCTCGCGATTGAGTTGGCGTATGAAGCCAGATCGTGGGCTAGAACCTGCAGGCGCCGTCTCCTGAGCGGGTCCAGAAGGGGCAGGGTGTACCGGTAGGTTGCTGACCAGGTGATGTCGGTGCCGCCATGGAGTGCTCGGGCCAGGTCCACAGACCCCCGATGAGACGCGAACAGTCCGGCGGTCTGTTCGTAGCTGAACCGATGGTCGGGAACCAACTCGAGGATGCGCTCGCGACAGCACACCCGTCCAAGACGAGAACGAATGGTGCGAAGATCATCTGCGCGTGCCGGTCGCTCGACCCCCGCGGGCAATTCCCACTCGACCTCGTAGTAGGAGGTCCATGACGGCCAGGACTCCGCATCCAGGAGCGCGGCGTAGACGAGAGCAGCAGGCGCCGATGAGTGCACGGTGGCAGTAACAGCAAGGGACGACACCCAGCAAGGCTAGACCGAGTCTCACCATGATCGTGTTACGAGCTCTAAGGGAGCCGCTGGACCCGGATGAGCCGCTCACTCCGCAGGCCGTGCCGGTCGACAACGAGCGGCGGTTCGGCCCCGAACTCCCCAAACGCGGCCGGGCCGGACAGCTCACGATGCTCAGGGACCCGCAGACCGAGCGCTGCACGCTGTGGCTGTGCGTGGCCGATGGCGACGGTTCCGCCGCGAAGTGGGCGCAGGTGCTGCTGGGAACTCCCTTCGACGGGCGCGAATAGAGGCCGCCCCGGCGCGCGTGGTGGCTCAGGTACAGCAGGCGCGGACGCAGATCGAGGAGGCGGAGACGCTACGTAATCCGCAAAACCCTTTCCGTAATATCGGCGTCCGACTCACTTAGCAGAATACGAGCTTGACCGGCAGCAGGAACGGTATATCGAATCAGCGCGAGACCGGGTCGCCAGCTCAGCTCTTTGTGCACCCATTCACTGCGAGGAAGACTGACCGAGCGCCGACGCCCCCAGTGAAATTCAATCTCACCGCCTACCTGTATGACAATTTTCCCGTAAATGAATCTATTGGACTTAGTGGCCTCGGGCCAAGAAAGTCGACAGGGAAGGGCCACCGAGCCCTCCTTCCGTGCCGCTTCAGAGCGTTTGCCGCTCCTTCGCCGACTTTGCCGGCGAACTGCGCTACCTACTGCGTAGGCGACGATGCCGATGAGTAGCATTTCGAATAGGGTCGACATGCTATTAACCTCTTACAGAGAAGCGATGATCTAAATCGCACATAAGCTCAACTTGGACCGGGGGGCGTTGTGCTAATTCTGAGGGTTCCGTGTCACTTTGACCGGGTGTCGACCAGGAAGCCCAATTCCTCGCAGCGGTGACGTAATTCAGAGCAGATCCACCACCCGCAGACAAGCTGATAGAGCACCTAGGCAACTGCAACGAATCGTGTGCCCCTTCTTAAGTCGGTACGTGAATACAGACACGCCCGTAAGCGCGAAGATCCCAACCAGGCAGACTGCGGCAACCCAGGAAACAAGAAGGCCGAGAACCGTTGCCGCAGCAGCCCATGCTGTCAGCCCGAAAAGACACCCTCGCAGAACGGTGAATACTGAGATCTTCACGGGGCGATCCGGCAGCTTGCTGTTGTTTCCTAGTTCTATATGATTTCGGGTGGCACAGTATTCTTTGTTCATATCATCCATCCGCAGCACTTGTTCGCCAAAGGGCCGAACGGGTGGCGCAGAACCCTCTGCGCCACCCGCCCTATTTTGGACTGCTACTTACTGAACAATCCCTTATAGTCCCATTTCAGCGGGAGGCCGCCTTGCCTGGGCCCGAATACGATGCTGTCAACCCGGGCGTGTCCCCCCTTGACGGCCCAGCGATTGTAGGCGAGATTGCCGCCCTTTCGGAGTGCACCGAGTGTTCCGCGTCCGAAGGTCGCCCCCATCGCCATGCCCATGAGTTCTGACTTCGCTGTTCGCAGAAGGTACTGAGAAGCACCCTTACGGCGCTCCTCTTCAGTCGCCACAGCCATGTGCCCAGCGAGCCCCGCAGCGAACACCGCGGCTGCACCTACTGTGAACAGTCCCACGCCACACACAGCTGAGGCGATGCATGCTGCTGTTCCGGCCGTAGCGGCAAGCTTCACCGCCATGTCGACTCCCTTGTGCTTCCACCAGTCAGCACTTGTGACGTCTTCCTTAAAGTTGTCCCATTTTTCGGAGAGTCCGCGTTTGAGACTGCCGAAGATTCCGTCCTTCTTGCGCCGTTCGGCTTCGGCGGCCTTGGCGCGCGCGGCTGCCTGGGCTTTAGCCTGGGCTGCTTTGGCGCGGTAGTAGGCGTCCGTTTGCTGGACGGCCCACTGGTACGCACTCGAGCTGTAGTAGGCCCTCCAGCGCGCGTTATCCGCGGCGAGTTTCTGCTTGTATTTCTTGGTAGTACGGCCCTTGCTGTCGAGATATCCGTAGCTCTTGTAGGCGTTCTTCATAACCTTGGAGTTGCCGTAGCCCTGGCCGGTGAAGTCGTCGTAGATCATCAGGCCGTCGGGGTCTGATGCGGTGACGGGTCGGCTGTTGGCGTAGGCATAGGCGTTCATCTGCAGGGGGTCGTCGATGTCGATGAGAGGGTCGACGGAGATGAAGCTGCCGAGAGTTGGGTCGTATTCACGGGCGCCGAGGTGGATCAGGCCGGTGGGGTCGCTGGTGCCGCCGACGAAGGTACGGGTGCCGGGCATCGTCTCGCTCTGTTCAGAGCGGGGCTGCCCGAACGGCAGTTGGCGGCGACGGGTGAGGGCGAGGGTGGTCATGGCGACCGCAGCACTGGCGGTGCCCTGATGGTCGTTGATGAGGAAGGAGAAGCCCTTGCTGGTCCGCACAGCGATGGTTTCGCCGCCGTGGGTGTAGTAACGGATGCCTTCCTTGACTCCTGCAGGGGTGACCTTGAGTTCGTTGTCGCCGGGCAGGGTGAGGGTCTGCGTGCCGTCGGCGTCACGGGCGATCATGCGGTTGCCGTCGGCGTCGTAGAGGTAGCTGGTGGTCTTGCCGGCTTCGGTGAGGGTTGCGAGGTGGCCTTCGTCGTCCCAGGTGAGGTTCTGGGTGCGCGCTCCGATGGTGCGGGTCTTGGTGTTGCCGGCCGCGTCATAGGTGTAGGTGCTGGTCTGCCCGTTGTCTGGTCCGCCGCTGATGGTGGCGGTCTGCGGGGCGTGGGGGACGGTGCCGCCTGCGGGGTTGTGGGTGTAGGTGGTGGTGGCGCCGGTGCGGTGGTCGGTCAGCTGGGTGCGGTTGCCGATCGCGTCGTAGGCGAAGCTCTGCCAGTAGGGGTCCGGTCCGCCGACGGTGCTGCTGGTGGGTGCGGCGGTGCAGTCGGTGGTGGTGGTCCAGGCTTCGGTCAGGCGCTGCAGGGCGTCATTGGTGAAGCACTGGGTATCGACGGTTCTCTGAAGGTCCTGGCCGCTGGCGGTGGTGAGGCTAGTGACGTTTCCTGCGTCGTCGTAGGTGTAGGTGGTGTCGTCTATTCGCTGCGGTGCCAGGTCGCGATCCGAGGTCTGCCGGGTCAGGCGTCCGGTGAATTCGTCGTAGTCGCGGGAGAGGTAGACCTTCTTGCCGAGGGTGCCGAATTCGAGGCGGTGCGCGCGGGAGAAGACGTCGTACTGGGTGGCGTTGACGAGGTTGACGGCTCCTGCGGTGGTCTTCTGCGGGAGGCTGAGGTGGCCGTAGATGGTGGTCTGGCGTTCGCTGGGGAGGTTGCCGACGGCCGGGTGGCGGATCCATTCCTGGGCGCTGGTATAGGTGTTGTAGCCGAAGGTCCAGGTATAGGTGCCTGCGAGAGCTCCTGCGCCGGCGGGAATGGTGACGGTGCTGCTGGTGGGCTGGTAGTCGTCCGTGTAGGCGGTGGTGGCCGTGGTGTAGGCCTGGCCGTCGATGTAGCGGGTGCTGCTGGTCAGCTGGCCCTTGGCGACGGTGTCGTAGGTCCATTCGGCGAGCAGCTTGGTGCCCTTCTTCAAGGTCCGCTGCCGACCGAGTGAAGTTTCCCCGTGATCTCGGACACGTGATCGTTACGCCGCAAGGGCGTGCTGGTGTCGCTGCCTGGTCTCGGCCGGGGTGAGGTAGCCGAAGATTTTGTGCTTGCGCAGACGGCGGCGGTTGTAGAAGGTCTCGATGAAGGTGAAGACCTCGGCGCGGGCGGTCGCCCGGTCGGGCCAGGTCCGGGTGCCGATCTCCTCCTTCAGGAGGGCCCAGAAGCTCTCCGCGGCGGCATTGTCGAAACATGACCCAGTCCGCCCGCAACTCTGCCGGAGTCCCAACTCCTCTATCCGGTAACGGAATTGGGACGAGGTATACTCGCTGCCGCGATCGCTGTGGATCACACATCCCGGCTCCAGGTTCCCCCGGCCATGTGCCATGTCCAGGGCGTCGACGACGAGGTCGGCTCGGTGGTGATCGGCCATGGCATAGCCGACGACCTCGCGGGTGGCCAGGTCCAGCCAGCAGGCGAGGTAGAGCCAGCCCTCGGCGGTGGGCAGGTAGGTGATGTCGCCGACCAGCTTGATCCCGGGACGCTCGGCGTGGAAGTCACGGCCGATCAGGTCCGGGGCCGGCTTCGCCTTCGCATCCGGCCGGGTCAGCGAGCGGCGCTTGCGCCGTGTGACGCCGCGTATGTCGCGCTCGCGCATCACGCGGGCGACACGCTTGCGGTTCACCCGCTGCCCCAGGCGTCGCAGTTCAGCGTGAATGCGCGGGACACCGTAGGTATGGCGGGAGGCGATGTGCAGCACCGTGATCTCATGCCCGAGCGCGTCGTTCGCGGCCTCCCGGGCGCGGCGGGCCGCCTCGCCATCACACCACGCGTAGTACGACGAGCGGGCGACCTTCAGCACCCGGCACAGCAGAACGACCGGGTAGTTCGCCTTCTCCGTGTGGATGAACCGGTACAGCTCGCTCACCGGTCGTTCTCCTTCACGAAGAAGGCGGTCGCTTTTTTCAGGATCTCGATCGTCTGCTGTTGTTCGCGGACCTCCTTGCGCAGCCGCTTGAGTTCCTCGCGCTCGGCGCTGGTCAGCTCACCGGGCTCGCCCTCGCCCCGGTCCGCCTTGGCCCGGCGGTACCAGCCACGCAGGGACTCCGAGCTGATGCCGAGTTCCCGGGCCACCGCAGTGACCGTCTTGCCCGAGGAGTCGACGAGCGCGATCGCGTCCCGCTTGAACTCCTCGGTGTACCGCTTCGTGTACTTGCTTCCCACCTGGTGCTACTTCCTCTGGAACCTCAGGTCCCAGTCTCCAGGTGTCCACGATCAAGGGGAAGCTTCAATGTCCTTCGTCAAGCCCGAGCTGGTCATGCGAGGGCTGCGTCGGGGTTTCGTGGTTCGTAGAAGGTGCCGTCGCGGAGCATGGCGAACAGCACGCTGATGCGGTGCCGGGCGAGGCGGAGGAGTGCTTGCGTGTGGGTCTTTCCGCGGGCCCGGGATCGGTCGTAGTAGGTGCGGGAGGCGGGGTCGTGCAGGGCGGCGAAAGCGGACAGGAACATCGCGCGCTTGAGTTGCCGGTTGCCGCCTCGGGGTGCGTGTTCGCCGTGGATCGAGGTGCCCGAGGACTTTGTTGTCGGGGCGAGTCCGGCGTAGGAAGCGAGGTGGGCGGCGTTGGGGAAGCTGGTGCCGTCGCCAACGGTGACCAGCAGAACTGCGGCGGTCCTGACCGCGACCCCCGGCATCGAGGTCAGGACCGGGGAAAGAGGGTGCTCCTCCAGCAGGGCTTTGATCTGGGCTTCCAGGGCCCGGCGCTGTTCGTGGACGGCGGCCAGGGAGCGGGCCAGGGACGGGATCACGACGTCGAGGGTGCCGGTCCCGGGGACGACGACGGTCTGTTCGTCGAGCGCGTCGAAGATCTCGTCGATCAGCCGGGCGGCCATGCGCGGGGCCTTGGGTCTGATCACCTCGACGAGTCTGCGGCGTCCGGCTTTCCGCAGGGCGGCCGGGGAGCCGTAGCGTTCCAGCAGCCACGTGACGGCGGGGTGGTCCAGACGGGGGCCGAGGACACGTTCCAGCGAGGGGTGGAACTGGGTGAGCAGGCCGCGTATCCGGTTGGAGGTGCGGGTTGCTTCGGCGGCGAGGTCCTGGTCGAAGCCGACCAGCACGGTCAGTTCGGCGGTGATCTCGTCGGTGAGTTCGAGCGAGCGCAGCGTGTGTGGCATCGTGCGGGCGGCGTCGGCGATGACCGCGGCGTCTTTCGCGTCGGTTTTCGCCTCGCCCGGGTAGAGATCGGCGATCCGGCGCATTGCCAGGCCGGGCAGGTAGGCGACCTTGCAGCCGACGTCGCGGGCGACGGTGAGCGGGAGGGCGCCGATGGAGGCGGGCTGGTCGACGATGACGAGCACGGTGCCGAATTTCGCGGCCAGCTTGTCGAAGACAGCCCGCAGCTTGGGCTCGCTGTTGGGCAGCTGCTTGTCGAAGACCTTCTTGCCGGCCGGGGTGAGTCCGTGCCCGTGGTGAGCGGTCTTGCCGACGTCCAGGCCGAGGAAGACGCCCACATCGCCGATGTCGAACATCGTGCTCCCAACTGCTTCGGTGCTGGTGCTGGCCGGGGAGTTGGTGCCGTACGCGCGCATCCACGTTATGCAGACCTGCCGCCCGCGAACGGCCGGGCATTGCGCCAGGCCAGGCGGTAGTCGGACCTCTCATCAGCGTCTCCAACGGCACCCCTCGGGCCCGGTGACACCACCCCCCAGGTCATGCGTTCGACAGGGGGGACCAGTCATGCCGGGCCCGGAGGCCAGCGGCCCTCGTGCAGGACCGCGGAAAACATAACGGGGGACGGGACCATCGGCGGGCGGGTGTACGCCTGGGCACGTACCCGCCGACGGTCCCGGCCGGGAAGGTGTCAGGGCATCAGCGCGTACCTGTCCGCGGGCACGTGGGCGATGCCATCGGCGAGGCCTGGGCGTGCGAAGAACGCAGCGGCCGGAAGTAGTGGGTGATGGCCCAGACGCCGATACGGCTGCCGGCCTGGCACCCGGCCACATCCGCGGAGCGGAAGTGGATCCCGGCCCAGACGCGAGCGTTGATCATGTCCTCGTTGAGCCGGTCGGCGTATGCGTAGTGTCGTGTGGTGCCGGTGGCCTCGGAGAAGAAGGTGAGGTCGAGGCGCGTGGTGCCCAGCAGTGCGCTCAGGGTCTGGGTCACGGCTCCGGCGACCGCGGCATGGCCGCTGATGTAGTCGGGGTGCGGTGGCGTCACGAGCAGCGGTTGCCACTGCGGGTCGGCCGCGGTCGCGGGGTTGCCGTCGGTGCCGGCCAGGTGGATGGCGGTGATCGGCCGCCAGCGTCCGTAGTGGAGTTTGGCGTCCCAGGCGGCGACGACGGCGTCGGTGGCAGAAGTGTTCGCCGCGGCGAACAGCCGTGCCGTCTCAGCGATGCCCAGGTGGTGCCGGGCCGTGTAGTCCCGCAGCGCCGCCTGGATCTGCACCGCCAGATTGCCCCCGAAGAAGAGGGCGGTCTCGGTCTGCAACGCGGTGCGGGACGAGCCGGTCCTCGCCCCCATGGCCCTCACCTCGTTCACGTCCCGGGCATAGCGGGCCGAGGACAGTGCGGGCGGGGCCCCGGGACGGAACTGGGCTGGGGAAGTGAGCAGCATTGGGCGCAGCCTGCCCAGCCAGGGGTCGATGAACGGCTGGTGGCCGGGTGGCGTGGGCCGCCAGACGCCGGGCGCGGGCGGTGCGGTGAACTGCACCGGTGCATCCCGGCCGTCGCCTTCACGCAGCTCGATGAGATGTGCCGCGGCCCGCTCCCCGAAGGCCACGCCCTGCGTCCTGGCGCCGCCCTCGGGAATCCTGGCCAGAGATGCGGCGTAGGCGGCATCAAGCTGCGTCTGGGAGGCGGGGAAATAGGTGACCAGCACCCGGTGGGCCGCGGCCACGGCAGCCGCCTCGGGCGACGCGGTGGAGGGACCGCGCACCTGCCACTTGTACGTGGCGTAGTCGCCCCGGATACCCACCACGGCGTTGTAGACGGCAGCCGAGACGAACCCGTGCCAGATCACCACCTGGCCCGAAGGGCGGGTGGCGCCGAGATTGGCGCCGATCGTGTCGGTGGCGATCGTGTTCCAATCACGGATCGCATCGGGATCCGCCGCAGGCGGCGCGTGGCTGCCGGCAGTGGCCGGCGGGCCGTTCAGGACTGCAACGAGGAGAAGGAGGAGTGACATGACGGCGCCTACGGCAGCCGCTCTGCCCGATGTGGAAGCATGCACAACCGGCGTAACCGCCACCGGCGCGGATAGTCACGCAGAGGTGGTGGTTCCCCGGCACTGACGCCGCCAAAGCGGAAACCGGACACGAACCCTGCGGCCCGGTACAGACGCACGGCAACACCCGTGGCAGCCGGCGGGACCTGCCCCTCTTCAACAGCAGACCGCCTCCCAGGAGACAACCACGCCGGCCAGCAGCGCGCAGCACATGCAGCCGCCAGGCACAAACGGACAACGAACACAGCTGCACCCCATGCAGATGCAACCGCATCCGGGGGACCTGGGCTGGTTCTGGCGATTCGGTGCAGAGGCGACGGCCGCGGCGGTCCGGACCTGAACCCGGGACGGACAGATTCTCGCCGTCGGTCTGCGGACGGTCACGAGCTGTTCGATCGGTACGTCCAGGACGCAAGCCACCACGGGACAATCACCATCCCGGAGGCCGCCACCGCCGGCGGGGATCACATCACTGTGACCGTCAGCAACTTCGGGAACCTGACAGCAGTGGCCTTGGGCAATCCCGGAAGCTACGACGAGGACAAGGCACGCGAACTCTTCCAGGCCACCGACCGTCACCGGATCGACAACGAACTCGAATCACTGGGCTACGTCGTCATCTCCGAGCACCTGCTCGTGACGAGATACGACGGCGTCAGCGACCTCGTCTCCTACTACCCGCCCGAGCATCCCCCAACGTGGTGGACCCGCTTCTTCGACTATCTGTGACCGGCGTCTCGGGCGCACCGGCCGAGACATTCCAGCCGTTCCAATTCCCGACTCCACCATCTCCCTCTCCGGCCGACACGCCGAGAGCACGCACCGGACGCCGCTCCTTGACGGGCAAGCGTTGCCGGCCGGGGCCACTAGACTTGGACCGGAGACCGCCCCCCCGGGGCACGTGCGCGGTGCGGGAAAACGGTGGCGGTCCATGCCGTACGTCGCTGTGAGTGCGCTCAGCCATCCCGGGCTGCTGCGCGAGCGGAACGAGGACAGCCTCGTCATCGGGCCGTGGACCCTGTGCGCCACCGTCACCGCAACCCCGCAGACCCTGCTCTTCCCGCTCGGCACGCCCCTCGTCGTCGCCGTCGCCGACGGGCTCGGCGGGCATCCCGGCGGCGACGTGGCCAGCGCCCTCGTTGTGCGCCGCATCGCCGGGGCGGGACCCGGCCTGAGCAGCGAGGACGCCGTCCGCGACACGCTGAACGCCTGTAACCGCGCCGTGTACGTCGCCGCGGGCGGCGAGCGGGAGACCGAGCTCACCGCCATGGGGACGACGGTCGCCGGCGTCGTCCTGCGGCCCGGCTCGCTGCTGGCGTTCAACGTGGGTGACAGCCGGGTCTTCGCGACCTTGGGTAGCGGGCTGAAGCAGGTGAGCGTCGACGACAGCCCGCCGCCCGAACCCGGGCAGCGCACCACGTCCCTGGTCACCCAGTGCCTGGGCGGCAGCCCCGGCTACCGCCCCGTCCAGCCTCATGTGACGGCCGTGCCCCTGGCGCCGGGCGACCGCTGTCTGATCTGCACCGACGGCCTGACCGACCCGGTGGAGGAGGACGTGCTCGAGGCGGTGCTGCGTGAGCACGACGACGGCCGGGCGGCCTTCGAGCTGTGGAAGGCCGCCATCGCCGCGGGCGGCCCCGACAACATCACGCTGGCCGTGGTGCGCGTCGCCCAGGAGTAGGCAGCCCGGCGTCGTGCCGTGACTGCCGGGCAGGATCTGCCGGCTGTCCTTCTTTCAGTGCTCGGCGTCGCCCTTGGGGAAGCCGTAGCGCCCCTGCAGCCGCACGAAACGTGCCGCGGTCACGACCTGCCGCTGCTCCAGGCCCGTCGCGGTGCGCACGAAGCACACCACCTGCTCGTGTCCGCCCGGCCCGATCGGCTGCACCAGGCGACCGGCCGGCCGCAACTGCGCGACCAGCGGCGCGGGCACCCGCGGGAAAGCGGCCGACACGACGATCGCGTCGTAGGGAGCGCGGTCGGGGACACCGCCGCTGCCGTCGCCGACCCGCAACTGAACGTTCCGTACGCCGTGTCGGGCGAGATTGCCCCGCGCCTGCCGGGCGAGGTCCGGCCGCATCTCGACGGTGACCACGTCGGCGGCCAGCCGGGCGAGCAGTGCGGTCTGGAAGCCGAGGCCGGTGCCGACCTCAAGGACGTGCTCGCGCCCGCCCAGACCGAGGCTCTCGATCATCATGGCGGACAGCGAGGGCTGTGTGGTGACCTGTCCCTCACCGATCGCAATCGGCACGTCCAGGTAGGCGGAGGCGACCTGACCGGCCGGGACGAATCCGGCCCGCGGCGTCGCCCGCACGGCGTCGAGCAGCCGCTCCTCCCTGATCCCGAGAGCACGGAGGGCCCGTACGAGATCCTCGGGCTGCCCTGCTGCCCAGGGCAGGGACGGTACGCAGTCCACGGCTGCCTCACCCACCCCCTGGTGCTTCCCCCCTACCCCCACGCTAGGGCGTGTTTCGAAAGTAGCGTCGTCCGCCCGGAGGGCGGGGCCCGCGGCGTCTGGTGCGGTGCATCGCAAGGCGGAGGGTCGCCCGCGTACTGGGCGTACGCGGGCGATCCCGACAACGCAGCGAGGCGCCGTGCCAGGCGTCGCGGGCCAGACGGGACTTTCGAAACACGCCCTAGTGCTCGCCCCGTCGCGACGCCCGGCAAACTCCCCACGTTCTTCCAGCCCCACTCGCCGCAGCCGACGAGGCCGGCGCCGGCAGCGACGACACCCCGCGTGCCCGCGCACAGACCACGGGCGCGAACCTCAGGATCCCGTCGTCGGTGACGGTGACATACTCGTGCTCCAGGCCGGTGAGGCAGGCGACGATCTGCTCACCGTGGCGGGAGGTCCAGCGGATCAGCTCGTGCGGGCACCGGCGACTTCCACGACCGGGCGGCGCCCGGCGGCGACGGTGCGAGGCCTTGGAAAGCCGGCCCCAGCGCGCCATACGCCCCCCTTCATGACGACTTCGCCGCAGAGCGCGGACACGGCGAGAGCCGCTCCAGCAACACCGCGGAGGGCACCACCCGCGCCTCGGACGCCGTCCGGGCGCAGGCCCTGGAGCGACAGAAGGAGGTGTCGTGCAGCAGCGGCATTGCGCAGCGGCCATGGCGGCGGCGCAAGCGCGCGGCGAGTCAGGCCGTGCGCAGGACCGGTGCGGTACGCCCTTGCGCCCCGCGGCGGAACGGCGACGTCGTCCTCGACCGCCCTGCTGAAACAGTCCCCCGGTTCCGTCGCCGGCCTGGACATTGACGACAACCGCGGACAGAGCCGTTTTCAACAATCGCCGCAAGGGACCCCTGCTACGACGTGAAAACGAGCAGGCCCAGAGTGCAGACACTGCCGGTGCCGGGGCCGCTGACGGCCTCGACGGTGCCGCCATGGGCGGCGACCAAGTGGCGGACGACGGGCAGGCCGAGACCGCTGCCGCCGGTGCGCCGGCGCGGGACTTCCCCGCGCGCCAGAACCAGTCGAAGACGTGCGGCAGGTCCCCGGACGCGATGCCACTGCCGCTGTCGGCGACCTCCAGCACGACGCTGCCGCCGCCGGCTCGCGCGGCCATGGTGACGGTGCCGCCGGGCGGCGTGCGGCGCAGCGCCTCGGAGACCAGGTTGCCCAGCTCCTGCCGCAAACGGACCGGTCCTGCACCCGGCCAGGGTGCGCGCTGCGCGGTGACGGTGCGCACGCCGACGCCCGCCGTGCCGGCCGCGACACCATGGGCAGCGGCAACCCGGCCGAGGAGGCCGACGGCGCGGGTCGGCTCGCAGTGCAGCCGCAGGACCCCGGCGCCGGCTTCGACAAGGTCGCAGGTCCTCGACAACACGCTGGGGAGCGAGGACCTCCTCACGCAGGGCGGCGAGCAGGCCGGGGCCGGAATCGGGTCGGTTCTCCGCAGTTGAGAGACGTTCGGACGTACGGAACCTGGCGGATCACCTCAACGTATTGCGCTCCCGTGGCCAGGGGTACCTCGAAGTCCCGACCGTCGACCGCGCATGGGGCCTCGTGCGCGACTTCATTCGGTCGGGGACGCCCCACGATCTGGGCGAGTGGTGCGAGTGGTAACCACGCAATGATCGCCGATTGAGACATCGTCTACTGACTTCGGCTCGACAGGGTGAAATCTATGGGGACGGGCTGTCTGCTGCGAGACGCCGGCGCCTGGAGACGGTACGAATGCAGGCGGCCGAGCTGTTCGAGCAGAAGATCAAGCCGATGGAGGCCGCACGGCGGCTGCGGGTGAGCCGGAAGCCCGCCCACCAGTGACACCAGCTGTGGTGGGAGGGCGGTGCGCAGGCTCTGGCCTCCCGTGGTCGAGTGGATCGCGATGCCCTCTGTCCCGCGTTGCCTGGAGAAGCCGGCCGCGTATCTCGAGCAGGGTCCGGCAGCGCCCGCGGCCGCGGCCGCGCCCGTCTGGGCGGGATGACCGGGCAAGCCTCGCGTTTGTCGGCGCTCAGCAGGACGAACAGCCGGCGGGTCTCGGCGTAGCGGGACAGCGCGGACCAGGCGTACTGAGCGAGAACATGCCTGGTCCGACCTGGTGAGCCCGCCGGGCCTGGAGCCGGGGCAGCGCGACGAAGACCGGGACGACGTAGCTCGCGGTCGCCACCAGCCGGCTGCTCCCGGCTCCATCGCTCCCTCAGTCGAATTCGACCGTCGGTGAAGCCCCGGGGAAGTCCGGTGGCAGGCCGTCCGGGGCAACCGTGCCGGTGAGGAGGCCGGTGAGGTAGGACGTCAGGTTCCCCCGGTACTCGCACCAGTCGTCGTTGTGGCCGCTGATCAGGATGGTCCAGGTGTCCGGGTGGCCGCCGGTGGTGCGCCAGTAGAAGGTGTCGCCCTCGCTGGAGTCGCCCCACGGAATGAGTCCACCGGGTTCCGGATGCGGCACATGGCCGTGGGACATGTCCGAGTCCCGGAGGTCCGCCAGGATCTCCAGGGTTTCGCTGATGCCGCCCGTGAAATAGCGCTCCTCACCCGGCTCGGGGAGGTGCAGCGAGAGGAAGTCGTCGATGCTGAAGGGCGGGTACGCCTCGGCCAGCTCCACGAAATCGGACGGGAGCGCGGTGCCGAGCTCCGCCTCCACGAACGCCCAGTCGATGCCGCGTCCGCCCAAGACACGATGGTCACGCAGTGCCGGGAGCGCCTGTTCGAGATGGTCGAGCATCAGCATGTCACCTGACTTCCGGGACGGTTCTCCACGAACACGCCGCTGAACAGCACCTTGTCCTCCGCGACGGCCGTCATATGTATTCCCGTGGGGATGTTCTCACGGCCGTTTCCGTAGACCAACTGGGCCGAGTACAGCACCGTCTTCCTCGCTTCCAGCGCGCTGGCCATCCGGTTCTCGCAGCGCTTCATTCCGGGGTCGTTCATCTGCTTGAACCCGGTGAAGATGTTCTCCTTGATCCACTTCCCGTTGAAACGGTCACCGAGAATGTGCGAGCGGTTGAAGACGTACATCCGCTGCCGGTCCTTGGCCGACACATACCCCGGCGGCTCCCAGGTGCCCTGGCGCGCCCCCCGGGAGTTCTTCGGCTTCAAGTCGTCCGGGCACAGCAGCGCGACCACGCCGTTGGGCGTGTCCTCTTCCCCCAGGGGCTCGTAGTAGTGACGCTGCCCCCGGTCCCGAGAGCACGGATCGTCGTCGGAGTCGTCGCTCCCGGGCCGGCCCGACGGGTCCAGCGACGGGTCGAGCTCTTCGCCGCCCCGCGGGAACATCTTGAAGTACCCGCGCAACTCCTCGTCGGTGAGCTTCAGGTGCTTCTGCGCCCTGGTGAACGCGTCGTCGACGAACTTCTGGTACTCCTCGTCGACCTGGTCGTCCGAGGTCGGCCGCGCCGCCTTGGTCGTCAGGGCCTGCAGGATCAGCTCTTCCCACGGCGGCGGGGGCGGGGGCGGCGGCGGGCCCGCGTCGACGCAGCGGAACGCGCACGGGCCGGCGGTGCCGCCGCCCCCACCGCCGCCACCGCCACCGCCGTAACCGGAGGACGTGGTGATGACGCGGCCACGGTACGGGCCGGTGCTGTAGTTGTTCGGGCCCGGGGTCTTGGGGATGGGGGTGGCGTAGGGCAGCGTTTCGAAGCGGGTCTGCTGGTTGTTCAGCTGCCTGTACAGGTCGTACGCGTCCCACGCCCAGCCGATCGGGCCGAGCGCCCTCTTGCCGACGAAGCGCAGCGCCTTGCCGGGGTTCCTGACGACCCAACGGGCGCCCGACTTGGCCGCGTCGTACCCCTTGTTGGCGTAGCGCTCCAGCTTGTCGATGCCGGTTTTAACGTAGTCATCCAGGTCTGTGATGCTGATGTGACCGCTCGGGTCGGTGTTCCTCAGCGGATCGCCGTTGCCGTACCCGTACCGGTTCGCGTTGATCGACGGCACCGGGTTCAGCGTCCAGGAGTCCCGCGAGGAGAAGCCGCCCGTCGCCGGGTCGTACCAGCGGGCGTGCATGTTCACCTGGCTGGTGGCCGGGTCGGTGTACTCGCCCTGGTAGCCGAGCGGTCCGGCGGTGCCCGACTGTGCCGTGATCTCGCCGAACGGGGAGTAGGACGTCGATGTGCCCAGCGCACCGGTCGCCGTGTCGAGGGCGCCCGTCACATCGTCGTGCACCGCGTCCGACAGCAGAGCGCGCGCGTTGGTGCCGTCGTCGGCCGCCGAGGACAGCGCCTCGCCCGCGGGGTCGCGGAAGATCAGGCCCGCAGCCGTCGCGACCGGGTTGTTCGACTGGTCGGCGTACATGAGCGTGTCGGCGCCCTGCTGGACCAGGCGGCCCAGCGCGTCGTACGCGTACGTCGTGCCGTCCGCGGACACCATCCGGCCGAGCGCGTCGAAGGCCGCGGTGTGCGTGCCGCTCGCGTCCGTGCTGCCGGTGCGGGTGCCGCGCGCCGAGTACGTGTAGGTGGTGCCCCCGGCCGACAGCAGGCGGTTGCGCTCGTCGTAGACAGCCGTCACGCCGCCCGCGCCGGTGCGGTTGCCCGCCTCGTCCCAGGTGTAGGACTTGACCGTGCCGTCGACGCCGGTCCAGCTGGTCAGGCGGCCCGCCCAGTCGTATCCGTAGGACTGGGTGCCCGCGCCGGCCGTGCCCGTCGTCGTCTTCTCGGCGAGGCGGGACGCCTTGTCGTAGGTGTAGGCCGTCGACGCCGTGGTCGTCCCGGACGGGGACGTCACCTCGTCCGACGTGGGACGGTCCAGGACGTCGTAGCCCAGGGTGCGGGTCGCGCCCGCGCCGCCGTACGTCATCGACGTCAGGCGCGAGGCCGTGTCGTAGCCGTACGTCAGCGTGGTCTGCGTCAGCGGGTCCGCCGCCGTCCTCAGTCGGCCCGCCGTGTCGTAGCTGAAGGTGGCCTGGCCCGCCGCGTCCGTGCGGGCGGTGAGCCTGCCCTCCTCGTCGTAGGTGAAGGTGGCGGTGCCGGACGGGCCGCCCGCCGACAGCAGGTTGCCGCGGTCGTCGTAGGTGAACGTGTCGGTGCCGCCGGGCGCGCTCGCCGAGGTCAGGCGGCCCACCGCGTCATAGCCGAAGGTGTCCGGGGTCGTGGCCGCCTCGGCGCCCGCGCCCGCGTTCCGCGTCAGACGACCCAGCGCGTCGAAGCTGCGCTCGACCGTCACGCCGCCCGGCTGGAGCTCCTTCACCGGCTGGTCGGCCTCGTCGTACACCGTGGTCCAGGTGCGGTCCGCCGGGTCCGGGTGGGCCGTGGTGGCGGGCTCGGTCACCGACTCCAGCAGGCCGTGCGACGTGAAGTCGTACCAGGTGGTGTTCCCCCGGCCGTCCGTCAGACGCGTGCGGTGGCCCGCGGCGTCGTAGCCGTACGTCGTGGTGATCGACGTGTCGGCGTCGACCGGCTCGACCAGCTTCGTCAGGCGGCCCAGCGCGTCGAACGACTGCGTGACCGTGTGGTCCAGTGCGTCCGTGACCGCGGTCGGGTTGCCGTCCGCGTCGTACGACGAACTCGTCGTCCGCAGGATGGTGCCCGCGCTGTCCTCGTCGCTGACCTGCGTCACCCGGCCAGCCAGGTCGTACGCCGTGCGACTGGTGCGGCCCTGCGGGGTCGTCACCGACGCGGCCAGGCCCGTGGGGCCGTAGCTGTAGGCGGTCACGCCGCCCGCGCTGTCCGTGGCGGTGAGCGGCTCGCCCGCCGCGTTGTACGTCCCGGACGTGGTGAGGCCGGTCGGGCTCTTCGTCTCCAGCAGGTTGCCGGCGTCGTCGTAGCGGAGTGTCGTTGTGAACGCACCCTGCGCCGGGCGGCGTTCGATGACGGTGGACGTGATCTGGCGGCCCAGGTCGTCGTACGTCGCCTCGGTGCGGGCGCCCGTCGGGTCGGTGGCCGACAGCTGTTCGCCCAGCAGGTCGTAGGTGAACGTGGACACCGGGGCGGCGGCGCCGTCCTGCGGGGCGGGCTGCGTCACCTTGGCGAGGTTGCCGAGCTGGTCGTAGGTGTACGTCGTGACCTTGCCGAGGGCGTCGGTCTCGCTGGCCAGGTTGCCCGCCGCGTCAAAGGTGCGGGAGACCGTGCTGGTCAGCGGGGCTGTCGCGCCCGGCGGGGTGTAGGCGGGCAGGGTCGTGCCCGTCACGCGGCCCAGGCGGTCGTACGCGGTGTGCACGACCTTCCCGTTCGGGTCGCGGGCGTCGGTCACCTCGCCGAAGGCGTTGTAGCCGAGGGTGCTCGTCGGGCGGACGGTGGCCGCCGCCGACTGCCGGGTCTCAGCCGTCACCGGGGGCAGCCGCGTCTCGGTGAGGCGGCCGAGCGCGTCGTAGGTGTGGTCCGTGGTGTACGCCGTCGGGTCGGCGCCCGTCGCGTTGCCGCGGGGGGAGGTCTCCGCGACCACCAGGCCCCGGTCGTCGACCGTGTAGGTCGTGACGAGGTCCTCGGTGCCGTTCTCAACCGTCTGCCGGGTGATCGCACCCGTGACGCCACGCTCGTAGGTGACCTGCTCGGTGCGGGTGCCGCCCGCGCCCGTGCGGGTCTCGGAGAGCACCTCCCCAACGGCGTCATACGTGTAGGCGATGCGGCGCGCCAGGCCCGACGGGTCGAGGACCTCGGCCGTGGTGCGGCCGGCCGCGTCGATCTCGTAGGCGGTGGTGACCTTGCCGTTGCCGGTGGTCTCGCGGGTCAGGTGCCCCGCCGCGTCGTAGCCGCGGTCGCTGAGGACGAGGTCGCGGGTGGTGCCGTCCGGGTTGTGGAAGCCGACCAGGATCCGCTGCGCCTCCAGCCCGTCGTCGTAGTAGGTGGTGCGGGTGGTGCGGCCCATCGCGTCGGTGTGCTCGGCCAGGCGGCCCGCCGGGTCGTACGCGTACGAGTCCAGCACCACGTCCCGCGCGGCGGCCGGGTTGTTCGGGTCGCCGATGTAGCCGGTGAGGGTGACCGTCGCCAGCTTGCCGAGCGCCGTGTAGGCGTACCGGAAGGTGCCCTGGCCGGGCAGGGTGCGGCTGGTCTGGTGGCCGTTGGCGTCGTAGGTGTACGTCTCCTGGTTGCCCTCGGCGTCGGTTCGGGTGGCGAGGCGGCCGTGGGTGTCGTAGGTACGGGTGGTGGTGCGGGTCGGGTCGCCGCCGAGGAGGTCGGCGACGGACTCGGTCAGGACGCGACCGTCCTCGTCGTACGTGTACGTGGTGCGCGCCTGATGGTCGGTGCCCGTGACCGCGTTGGCGATGGCCGGACCGGTCACCGTCACCAGACGGGACTCGCCGTCGTACGCCATGGCCGACGCCACGCCGTCCGGGTGCGCGTCCGAGATCACCTTGTTGCCGGTCTCCCGGCCGAGCGCGTCGTAGGTGTACTGGGTGACGACACCCGCCGGGTCGGTGACCTTCGCCAGGTCGCCGGCCGCCGTGTACTGCCGCGTGGTCACCCGGCCGCGCATGTCGGTGCTGGTGGCGAGCAGGCCCGCCGGGACCGTGCCGCCGCCGACCGCCGCCTCGGTGCCGTCGGTGAAGGTGAACGACTCGGTGCGGCCGGACGGGAAGTCCGCGGTGGCCGGGGTCGTGGTGGAAGTCCGGTCGCCGTAGGCGTTGTAGCCGTAGCTCGTCTTGTACGTGTCGTCGCTCGCGCTCGACGAGCGGGCGTCGCGGACGGCGGTCAGCTGGTCGTTGCGTGGGTCGAGCGGGTCAGCGGTGTTCAGGTAGTAGCTGTAGTACGAGGTGTGGCAGGTGTTCTCGTCGGCGGTGTCGCGGCACGTGGTCTGCGAGATCTTGTTGCCGCGCTCGTCGTGGCCGAGGCGGGTGACCGAGCCGTCGGGGCCGGTGGTGGCCGCCAGGAAGCCGCCGGTGTCGTACGCGAAGTGCGCGGTGTTGCCGAGCGCGTCGGTCTGCTCGATCAGCCGGTTGCCCTGCAGCGGGTCGTAGGTGTAGCTGGACTCGCGCTGGTCGGGGTCGGTGATCGTGACGGTGAGGGTGGTGGTGCCGGCGACGGCCGGCTCGTCGTCGGTGGCGGGCCTGGCCTCGGTGCCGGTGACCTCCAGCGCCGACAGGGCGTAGGTGCCGCCGTTGGCGTCCGTGTAGGACGACACCCGGTCGCGCACGGTGTCGTAGGCGACCTGGGCGTGCACCCGGCCGCTGGGCAGGGTCACCTTGGTGAGCTGCTGGGCGACCTGCGCGGAGGCGTGGTGCTCGGCGATGGTACGCGCGCCGAGCGGACGGCTGTAGACCGCGGCCTCGTCGATGTCACCGGTGAAGTGGCCGATGGTGCCGGTGGTGGCGGGCCAGTTGTTCCAGTAGCCGGCACCGAGGTAGACGAAGCGCTGGTCGTACTGGGTGATGTCGCCGGTCAGGCTGCCGACCTTTGCGCCGTCCAGGTACAGCGTCTGGGTGTTGCCCGCGGCGGTCAGGGCCGCGTGGTGCCAGGTGCCGTCGTTGACGGCCCCCGCCGAGGTGATGGGAGCGGCCGTGCCGTTCCAGAACTCGCCGCGCAACTTGCCGTCCGTGCCCACGTACAGGGCCGGGGTGTACTTACCGGTGGTGGCCTCCTCCAGGGTGTGGTCCTGGTAGCTGAGGAGGACACCGCTGCCGGTGGTGCGGAACCACAACTCGGCGGCCAGGTACGGCGTGTCGGTGACCAGCTGGTCCGGCAGTTGCACATACGAGGTGGTGCCGTTGAAGGTCGCCGCCGTGTCCGCGCTGCCCGCCAGCGCGCCCGCGGTGCCGAGCTGGACGTCCCGATAGGTGCCGGCGTGGGCGTCGCGGTCGAGAGGCAGGTCGCTGACCGCGTCGGTGGCGCCGTCCTGCTCGCCCAGGCGCCAGTAGGAGAACGGCCCGGCGTCACGGACGACCGTGCGGTGGTGCGAGCCGTCGCCGTAGCCGTACGCGGTGCAGGCACCGAGGCTGTCCTCCGGGCCGCAGACAAGGGTGAGCTTGTCGCCGTCGTAGGTGTACGACCAGGTCAACGGGTCGGCGCCGGACTCGGGCGCGTCGGTGGTGACGGAGGCGACATGGCCGCCGGACCAGGTGAAGTTCAGGGCACGGCCGCCGGTGGCGGTGACCGTGATCAGCTCGCCGCCCGTGTTGTACGCGAGGGTCTGCTTGCGGCCCCGGTAGTCGGTGACCTCGGTGAGCCGGCCGCCGTCGTCGAAGACGTAGCTGGTCTGCTCCTTGTCGGTCAGCTTCCAGCCGCCGCCGGTGACGGCGGTGAGCGTGGAGAAGCTGCCGTACGGGGGCGCGTAGCTGCCGTCGGGGTTCTTGCCGAAGCGGACCTGACGGCCCGTCGGAAGGGTGGCCACCACGTTGCCGGTTCCGTCGCCGTCCGGCTCGATCCGCATGTCGTAACGAGTGGACCAGCCGGCGCCGAAGGCGTTGCCGGAGCGCGGGTCGCGGCTGTTGTAGGTGCGCGTGACGGTCAGGCCGGGACCGACCGTGGCGACCGTCGCGTCGGTGTCGGTGGTGGTGTAGTTGCCGATGCCGGGATCGACCTCACGGCCAAGGCCGCCCAGGCCCTGCCCGCCGAGATGCGAGGTGATCGCGGGCTGCTCGACGGCGGTGGTGAAGCTGTAGAAGGGGCTGAGCGGGGTCTCCAGGCCGTTCTCGCGGGCCTTGACGCGCCAGATGTACTGCTTGCCCCAGGTGAGCTTGTTCGCGGGGACGTTCCAGGTGCGCTTGGTCAGCCAGCCGGAGTTGACACAGGCCGTCGGAGCGGCGGCGGTGCCCTCGCAGACCTCGAAGTAGTAGTTGAGGGCGGCGCCGGAGGGGTAGTGGTCGATGGACTCGGCCGACATGTAGAGCGCCGGGGTGAGGCTGCCGACCTGACCGCCGGGGTCCGGATAGACGTCCGTGATGCGCGGGCCGACGTCCTGCGAGGTGACGGTGACCGTGGCCACGGGGACGCTCTCGCTGGAGAACCACTTCTGGTCCCGCAGTCGCTGCATATCGAAGTTGACCTTGTACTGGCCCGGCGGCAGCGCGGGTATGCGCACGCTGAGGGTCGCGTCGTCACCGGGCGTCAGCCGCTCGTTGAGGCGGGTGAAGGCGACCTGGCTCATCAGCGCGCCGGTGTCGTAGTCGCGCACCCGGGCGCCGAGGCGGACCTCGTTCCAGCCGAGCGGCTCCCAGGTGAAGTCGCCGAGGTTCTTGACGTTGACGCTGACCTCGCCGCTCTGGCCGCCGGTCAGCGGGGCGGTCTGCGATCCGACGGTGTACTGGGCACCGTACGCGCTGTGCGTGATCGCCAGGTAGGGCTTGTTGGTGGAGTTGGCGCTGCCGAAGCGCTTCCAGGGACCGGAGGTGGTGAAGTCGGCCCAGATGGCGAGGCCGTGGTTGGTGACCGACCCGTTGACCCAGCCCTCGACGAGGTCGGTGCCCTTCTTGCCGAGGTCGATGACGCGCCACTTGGAACCGCCGCAGTTCTCGCCGTAGGCGAAGGAGTCGGAGGCGATCAGGTTGCTGTAGCTCGGCGGGCGGTTGTTCCAGGTGACCGTGGTGGAACTCCACGTGCCGGTGACCTGGTGGACGGTCATCTCCTGCGCCGTGCAGCTGGAGGACCAGACGTTGTAGAGGCCGAGGTCGGCGTTGAGGATGTAACGGTTCTTCAGCTGGCTGGTGACGTTGTCGAACCGCATGTAGCTGATGGCGCGGTTGGTGCCCGCGTCGTAGCTGCCGACCTTCAGTTCGTCGTCACCGGCGAAATTGCTGTCCGGCCAGGTGTCCTGGACGAAGGAGTCGCCGTTGGTGTCGATGTCGTCGACGCTGGGGTCGACCCGGACCGGGTACACGCGCTGCGGCGAGTCCAGCCAGGCGTCGTCGAGTTCGACCTTCAGTGACCAGCGGCCGCCGGTCTTGGCCAGGCGGTAGTCGACGTCCCCGGAGAGGGCCGGCCCTCCGGTCTCCGGGTCGTGGGCGGAGTCCTCCATCCACCCCTTGGGGATGACGGCCTGCACCGTGCCCGCCGCGTCCTTCAGCAGCACGGCCCCGTGCTCGTCGAGCGACGGAGTGAGTCCGTCGAGGTCGAGTGGGAAGGTCCACTCGCGCGGCGCGTCTGGCGAGTTGAGGACGATCGTCTCCTTGACGGACCCGTGCGCCGCCTCCAGCACCACGTCCGAGTCGCGCCGGATGTCCTTGTAGTGGGCGGCGTCGTCGTGCACCTCTGCGGTGGCGCCGGAAGCCCCGGCGAGACCGAAGCCGACCTTGTGACGGCCGCCGTCGACCTTCAGTTCGGCCAGCGCGGGGTCGTCGCCGCGGGTGGCCAGGGTGAGTCCGGTGTCGTCGGAGGCGGCGGCGAGCCGGTCACCGTCGCCCGCGGCGGTGCCGGCCGCCCCTTTGGCCCGGTCGGCCGGGACCAGTGAGGTGTCGATCTCCTGCCAGGCGCCGGACGCGTCCTCGTAGTGCAGCGGCTCGGTGTGGACGCGGGTGGTCCGGGTGCCGTCGGGGTTGCGGAACTCCTTTGACGTGGCGGTGCGTTCACCGGGGAGCTCGACGCTGCGCTCCGGGTCGTAACCGGTCTGTCCCTCCTGGTCGCCGCCCGTGGTGCTCGGCACCGGCTGCTTCGCCTTCACCTTCGGCTCGACAGGCGTGAAGCCGGTGCCGGAGTCGTACAGCGGCAGCGAGCCCTCGGGCGTCTTCAGGTCCGCGGGATCGCCGTCGTCGCGGCCGTTGGCGTCGGTCCGCTCGGCGCCGACCGCGTGCTCACGGCCTGCCGCGGTGCCGGTGCGCTGCTCGGGCGGGGTGCTGTCGTCCCAGGACACGCCGGGGGCGGCCTGGGCGGCCAGGACGAACGGCGTCAGTCCGGGCGACGGCAACAGGGTGGCGCACAGTGCCAGCAGCACACTGCCGGACGTCAGGGCGACGGCACGCGCGGGACGTCCGGCGCGGCGGCGCCGGAGACCCGCGAGCGAGCGGTGGCGAGAGCGGCTGGGCACGGCACTCCTTCAAACCACAAGGCCGATCGCC
Source organism: Streptomyces sp. Z423-1 (assembly GCF_013009255.1). Classification (NCBI taxonomy): domain Bacteria; kingdom Bacillati; phylum Actinomycetota; class Actinomycetes; order Kitasatosporales; family Streptomycetaceae; genus Streptomyces; species Streptomyces sp. Z423-1. Next base: position 9,394,338 of record NZ_CP053109.1, on the reverse strand, counting down.
CGCGTGGAGGCGATCGGCCGGGAGCAGGGAAGCCGGATGCGGTCGGTACCGGAGGGCAGGACGCACCCGAGCGGCGTTCACCGTAGATGATCGAAAGCGCACTGGCTATGCCCATGACAACAGGTTTATAACGAGATCCCCCGTTACGTCCCTCCCCCACAGGGCGACCACAGGATCTTGAAACAGGTCGCTACCCCCTCTGATCAGCGACAAACGTTTTCGGCCAGCGCCCGGTCGGCTCGTCGAGCGCACCTCCGGCCGTGATCAATTCGAGATGAAAGACGGGATAACCTGCGTCGTCGATCGCGCGGCCAGCTCTCCGTGACAGTGATCCGCACCCTCCGGTTACGGGTCTCCACAGCGATTTCCCGTCACGGGGACTCCCGTACGGCCGCAGACAAGTGAAGGGCAGTCATGGCCGAAGAGAAGGCAACCAGACGCCGGCCCAGGGCATGGCACGCGGCCGTCGCCCTGCTCGTGTGCGCGGGTGTGGTGACCACGGTCGCTCTCGTCGCCGGATCCGGCGGGGCCGCGGCACCGTACGACTTCGACGGCGACGGATACCCGGACCTGACCGTCGGCGTACCCGGCGACTCGGTCGGCGGCGACGCCCGTGCCGGATCGGTCGTCGTCGCGGACGGCACCTCCACCGGGCCCGCGAGTACCGCCGTCCGTATCAACCAGGACTCCACGGGCGTGCCGGCGTCCGCGGAGGCCGACGACAGCTTCGGGCAGGCGGTGGCGAGCTGCGACTTCGACCGCAACGGCTACGCCGACCTGGCGGTCTCCTCCCCGCTGGAGGCCATCGGCACCACCGAGGGCGCCGGCCTGCTGACCGTGCACTACGGCGCCTCCGGCGGGCTCTCCGGCTCGACGACCGAGGCCTTCACCGAGGACACCGCCAACTACCCCGGCTCCGTCGCCAAGGACGAGATCTTCGCCTACTCCCTGGCCGCCGGGGACGTCAACGGCGACGGCTATTGCGACCTGGCCGTCGGCCAGCCCCTCGACAACGCCGGGGGCAAATCAAACGCCGGAACCATCAAGCTGATGTTCGGCACCTCCACCGGCCTCAACGCCACCGACACCATCCAGCTCGACCAGTCCACGGCGAACGTCCCCGGCGTCCCCGAGGCCGAGGACCGCTTCGGTGAGCAACTCGCCGTCGCGGACGTCAACGGCGACGGCGTCGGCGACCTGATCTCCGCCACCATCGGCGAACAGATCGCCGGTACTTCGGACCGCGGCTCACTGCACATCCTCTACGGGCCCGTCAAGAACGGCGCCCCCGCCTCCGGCGGGTACGTCGACTCCGGAAACGTCATCGGCGTCGGCGAGTTCGCGGGCAGCGCGCTGGCCGTCGGCCACTTCAACGACGACGAGTACGCCGATGTCGCCGTCGGCGTCTCCGACCAGCAGGTCGGCACCAAGGGTGCCGCCGGGCGGATCGCCGTCTTCTACGGCGGCTCCCAGGGACTGTCCGCCACCAGCCGTGTGAAGCTCTTCGACCAGTCATCGCCCGGCATCTCCGGCGAGCCCGAGTCCGAGGACTACTTCGCCTCCTCCCTGGCCGCGGGCGACTTCGACGGGGACGGTGTGGACGATCTGGTGCTGGGCATGCGCAGTGAGGCGATCGGCTCGGCCAAGGGCTCCGGCGCCTCGATGATCCTGTTCGGCAACGCCACCGGCGGCATCACCACCAAGGGCGCGCTCTGGATCGACCAGGACACCGTCGGTGTCCCGGGCACCGTCTTCGAGGGTGACCACTTCGGCTGGACGGTCGGCGCCCTGGACACCGACGGCAACGGCCGTGTCGAGCCTCTGATCGGCGCTCCCGGCAACGCCGCGGGCACGGTGACCGTCCTCAAGGTGAAGCCCGGCACCCTGGAGTCCGCAAAGGCCCTCGCCGAGAGCGACCTCGGTTTCACCGCCGGCGGCGACGGCGACGCCTTCGGCATCGCGCTGGCGCACTGAGCAGGCGGCGGGCGCCCAGGAGCTCACGGCCGCCCGCCTCCTGGATGCCCTGGCCGAGTGCGCCCGGGGCATCCGGGATTGCCCGGCCCAAAGCCGCAGCACACCCTGCCCGTGGCACCCACCTCCCCTCTTGCGGCCGAACGCGCATGGTTCCTCGCACGGCAGATCATGGCCAAGGGGCGTCCCTCCCGGGAACACGGCCTGGGCATCGTGGCAGTGGGCCCCGGCCACAAGGCCACAAGGCCACAAGATCGACTCTGACGACGCCATCGGCTCAGCGCGCACCTGCACCACGTACAGGGGGACAGCCTCACCAGCCCCCGGCCGGCCGCCGACCGGATGCGCCCCACGTGCTGCGCGTGCAAATGCCGCGCCGCGCCCCGTAGCTGATCACGTGCCTGGAGGGCTACCGCCGGGCAACGTCGCCATAGTTGGCTCGACTACTTGGGTGTGCTGCGGTGACTGCGCAGCACGTGGCCCGGTCCACCGAGCGAGCAACCGTCGATTCTCCGTGGAATATACGCAGCGCCGGTCAAGGTCAGTCCTGGCGCCCGGAACGCACCCCTCTCGGCGATGCCGTACGAGTCCAGCCGCAGCCCCCTGATGCCGTAGATCGGTTCCCGCAGAGCTCGAACTTCGTGTCCATGCGTTCGCCGGAGGCCTCTAGGCAGGCGATGGCGACGCCGTATCCGTACACCTCATTGCGGGCCGGGAGCGGGTGCAGCAGCACGCACTCCTCCAGCATGACCGCAGCGCGCCAGAAGGCGTCGGGATGGTGCTGATCATGCCGGGGCAGGTCGACCCGGTGGCGCTGGGCTGAGCGGGCGGCCTTCCGTGTGAGTCCTTGGGCGGCGGCGCCAGCCATGCTCAGCATCGGCGGCAACAACGGCCACGCCTCCTTCACATTTCCGTTTCTCTGCGTGATTCAACAAGAGCGGGGCGTAAGCGGCATGACGCAAAGCCCCCTTGAGCCGGCCTGGACGCGGTAAAAGAATTCTGCGGTAGCAAGGCCGCACTTGCGTCCCGGGACCGGCGGCACAGCAGTCACGATCGCAATGTGAGGAGAACGTCGTATGCCCGACGCCGACTGTCGAGACGCCGCACACTCGATCACCCTGACCGACGGCACCGCCACCCGGACCCGGGAGGCAACCCCCGTCGACCTGGCGCCGGTCCAGCAACTGCACCACCGCTGCTCGCTGGGCAGCCGAGCCCTGCGGTACCACGCGGGCAAGTCCCAGCTCTCACCCGCCGAATGGCGCCACTTGTCCAACCCGGAGAGCGGCACCACCCTGGTGACCACTCCGGCCGAGCGTGCGGACCACATCATCGCCATGACCAACGTCATGCGCACCGATCATCAAGGGGTGGGGGAACTCGCGATCCTGGTCGAGGACGCGTGGCAGGCCAAGGGGCTCGGCACCGCGCTGGCCGAACACGCCACCACGGTGGCCCGCCGCGAAGGACACCACACGCTGACCGCCGCGGTGACGGCGAGCAACAAGCCGATGCTCCACGTCCTGCATCGACTGGACGCGACGCCGACCAACACCACCGGACCCGTGTTCGACCTCCGCATCCCGCTGTAAACGCGCACACCGCGGCGGACACTGGGAAATCGGCCGTGACGCCCGTCCGGCGACGCTCGTACGGGCGCAGCAAAACGCATGGGCGGCTGGACACGTACCGGTTGCAGGCCGACGCAGTGTCCGCCCGGTACGTGCGTCCGGGCCGGCCGCGTAAAAGCCAGTACATGGCAGCTCATACGACGCCCATGGCCCACCACGCGTCTTCGTCGCCGTCGACGCAGTGGTGGTCCTCGCGGGACCTCCGGCTGCGGCAGCGGCAGGCGCCGCAGCTGGCGCAGCGCGGTGCTGCGGGACACGGGCACGGCCAACAGGTCGGCAAGGCTTGCGCCCGCCCGGCCGCATGACTCCCGCGCCACCTGGGATATCTGGCCGGCCGGCCGCACCGTGCGGCGCTGATGACGCTTTAAGTCGCGCAGGATCGCCAGCCCGGAGCGGGCCTGGCTCACTGTCAGTTCGGTGGCTCTGGTCAGCTGCGGCAGCGTCAGCCCGATGCCCTGGGCCTCGAAGAGCACCGTGCGGATGCGGTCGGCGTGGGAGCGGGCCGCGTCGCCCTTCCGCCGCGGGAGCCGTCCACGGCCACGCTCGGCAGCGCAATCAACCCTCCACCACTACCGAGGAAGCCCGCTGGCTCTGGCGTTGGCCACCCATTTCACGTTCCAGGAACGGCCCAAGATCCCCGCGCAGGTCTCGGGTTCCCGTTCTGGGAACCCGACGCGGCGCGAGCGCCGACGAACACGCGGTGGACATACGGCCCGCTGATTCGCGCCGCGCATTCCGTCACCTTAGGAACCGCATTTCGTCGGTTCCCCCTCTCGGGTGGCGGGCTGCTGTTGTCCTGTGCCGGGGTTGGCCTTCCCCGGACAACGGGGATGAAAGATGCCTGTAGTCGGCTCCGACACGGTCAGCGTGCGGCGCTGAGCAGGAGACGTTCGATGTCGGGAAGCGTGTCCTCGCCGGGCTCATAGGCCTTGATCGCTTGGATGGTGCGCTCGTCAAGGACCGGTGCGACGCCTTCCAGCGCGCCAGGAGGATCCATTCGCCGGTGCTCGCGATCGTCCCGCCATTCCTGTCCCGGTGATCCTCCACTGATTGTGACGGTGCTCAGGAAGTCATCGATGCGCTGAATGACGTGATCTTGTGGGTCCGGCTCGGCTGCCTGCCGTCCACCAGCGGCAGCGCCTGGTGACGGGCTCTTGCCGGCGGACGGCTTTGCACCAGCCGCGGCCCTGGCACGAGCTCCGTCGGCAGATGGCAGCGTGCCGGCCCCGTGTTCGCTGGACTGGCCATCCCGGGGCATGGGGTCGGGCTGGCCGTTATGGCGTTGGGCTGGCGGTGGCGGGACCCTCAGGGTGCGGCAGGCGTCGGCAGACAAGAGGACGAAAACCGCGCCCGTTGCGATGTCATGGCGGGGGGCTGCGTGCTTCTCCCACACTCCAGCCATGTGAGGACTAAGCGCGATGTTATGGCCCATGCTCCAGACACGCCATGCGTCGGCGACGTCAGGGGCCTGGTGTTGCAGGAGGTCGGCGAGTGAGCGGCCGACAACCGGCGCAGGCCAGGTGAAGTCCAAGAACCGTACCCAAGGCGCCTCGCCATGAGAAAGGCGGCTCCTGCGGGAGAATTCGGTGCCCAGCGTGCTGAGGGTGAAGCGCACGTCGTCGGTAACCGCCCGGCCAGCGAGGGGGCGGGCGCAGGCGATGATTTCTGTCAGGATGTCCAAGTCCTGCTCGTTCTCGCCTGCCTGGAGGCACGTCGTGCGCCAGTTGGAGTCGCGCTCGATGGGGATCCACAGGCGCCTTGGCGGGCTTTCAGCCTGCATGTTGAGCTGGTCCAGCCTGTGATGGCTGTGGCTGGGGACCTGTGACGCCCGGCCCAGGCATGTGGTGAGGTCGTTCAGCGCCTCGACCATCCTTTGAAGGGTAGATGCGCCTGCATGTGCGCCGGTGCCTGAGCATCCGTCGATCAGCCACACCTGTGCGTCATCGGCGACTGGGCGAGCAGCGAGTGCTTGCAAGTACGCGGCAATGACCGTCTTGCCTCCCCCGCTGGAGCAGACTAGCTGCGCCTTGAGCTCCTGCATGCATTCCCCGCTCAATGGGGGTCGCGGTCCGGAATTCGGCATCACGGCTGGCGACCGGTTCCCCTGACTGGCTGGCCCGCCTGCGCCCGTCATGTTGCCTCCCACGGGGACGCGGCGCAGCCGGTCAAGTACGGCGGCGGGGTCAGTGGGAGTGAAAGACTGGGTGAAGTCGTCCACGGCAACACGCAGATCCAGCTCCGCTGCCGGGTCTTCGTCGTTCCCGCGCGCGTGCAGGCCTGCCATCTCCGGCATAGGCACGCCCTTGTGTCCGCGCGTGTGGTTATCGCTCATGTGCGTCCCCCTTTCCGTGATGTCGTGCGGCGTATCCGCTGAGCAACTGCGCGAGGCGGGCGCGGGCGTTGTGCCATGTGGCCTTTACGGTGCCCGGGGCCCGGTCGATCTCCTCTGCAATTTGTGCGATGGAGCGCTCACCGAGCAGGACCAGGGCGGCCACCTCCCGCTGCCGGGGCGGCAGCTGGGCCAGCGCCCTGACCAGGTCGATCTGGGTTGTGGCCGACGTGATGGAGTCGGGAGTTAAGCCGCTCATGTGACCGGCGTCGTTGATGGCCTGTGCCTCGCGGGCGGCACGTGAGTGGTGGCTGCGGGTGTCATTGAGGGCGACCTTGTACAGCCAACTGTCCAGGCGTTGATAGCCGCGAATCGCGGGCCACGAACGGACCGCTTTCTCGAAGGTCCGCTGAACGATGTCCTCAGCCAGGTGCCGGTCGCCGGTCATCGCGGTCACCACACGTACCAGTTTTTCGTAGTGCCTGCGTACAAGGGACGCGAAGGCCGGGTCATCGGCGGGATGTCCGTGGGCAGTTATGGCGCGGATGTCGAGCGCGCGCGCCTGGGGGATCGTCTGTGCCACCGCAGTGGCTTCCTGCTCGCTGGTCAACCGTGGGACTCCTTCCGAGCCGTTCCACTTCGTACCCCTTCGTCACAGGGCCCGGCGCATCTTGTCCACGCCGAGCCGGCCGCTTCTCCCCCCAGGCGCGGCCAAGCCGTGTCCCCTGCTGCAGTCCCGTGGTCTCGTGCAAACCCTGGGATGGTGCGCGGTGGACTTTCTGCAAGGAGAAGCCCTCCGGGGCTCAGAAGGTTTAGCCGCGCCCGAAAAAACTTCGGTCGTGTTCCCTGAGAGCCCGCACGGCATCGCTGCTGGCATCGAGTTCACCGTTCGGTTCTGCGGCGTAGAACCGCGGTGGGGGGCGGTTGCCGAGACAGCCGCCGCTCCGGCCCCGCCCTTCCGAGCACCAGAACCGGGTATCAGACGATGAGGTGGTGGAAGAAGGCGACCGCGCTGGCGAACGCCGCGCACCCTGTCAGCACTCCCACAGCCGGCGGCGCTCCGCCCAGACACGTCAGCACCCCTGCACCAATGCCCACCAACACGGACAGCGTCAGAACCAGCGTCGCCCGCAGCGACAGCAGCCCTTGGGAATCACTGCTTCCCGGTCCTGTCCTTCCAGCACCCGCCATGACCGCACCTCTCTTATTAGCACGCACCCTGTGTACAGAAGGAAAAGCCGCGTAGGCCCTCGGCAGGTTTAGTGGGCTCCTTCGGTCATGGCGAGTCAGCAGCTGAAGCGGCTGTGCAGATGACCGAGACGTCACCGCCTGCACCACAGAAGTCCGGATACCGAACTGCGGCCGTCAGAAGTGGCCGAGTTGCTCATCCGGCATGGCCGCGCTGCCGAAGCCATCGCCGGATCGCGGTCACCGGACGGGAGATCGCAGATGCCTGGCAGCGCATCATCCGCTCGCTCCAGCACAATGCCCCCGACTCGTACGCCGCGCTCCGCGCCGGCGCCAGCCCCGCCGACATCGCCGCCCTGGAAAGCGGCCTCGGCGTTCAGATACCCGTCGAGCTGCGCATCCTGTGGTCTTTGACCGCAGGCGACGACGGGGCCAACGGCTGGGGCTGCCTGCCCGGCAACCGGCCTCTGATGACTCTGGACGCTGTGGCCGCCGCCTACCGGCTGAAGATGAACTCACAGGCCGACCAGGACACCCTCAACGCCGACCGTCCGGAAGAGGAGCGGATCACCGTGTGGAAGCCGACCTGGATTCCGGTTGTCGCCCTCGGCCCGGCTGACAGCACCTCGGGCCTGTACCTGGACGCCGCGAACGGACACCTGGGTCGCTGGTCCCGCTACAACGAAGCCCCCGGCGACGAACTCGACACCCTGGTCACCTACCTGGAAGAGGCCGCCGACATGCTCGAAGCCCCGGCCCTGGCCACGCGGGACAAGCCCGGACCGCGGCAACGACCTCGTCACCCTCGACGCGACCCGGTACAGCAACGACTGGCGTTCCTTCCTCCGCTCGGACGGCGAGCACCTGTCCGACACTTCCCACACGCGGTCGACTTCTCCTGCACCGTCAACGCGTCCCTGAAGGCCGGAGATTTCTTCGGCGGCCCGCACGGCACGGCGTTCAACGACACGGACGACCTGCCGTCCGTTTTCCCCCCGCACGCTGACCCTGCGCGGCGGCGCCCGCCTCGACGCGGTGTCGCTCACGCACGACGGCGGCACGGTCCTGTCCCACGGCAGTAGGGGCGGCACGGCCACGTCCCTGGCCCTGGCGTCCGGCGAGCACCTCACCTCCGTCAAGCTGACGCAGGGCCAGAAGAACGGCCACACCCGGATCTTCTCGGTCATCTTCTCGACGGATCGGGGCCGCACCCTGTCGGCAGGTACGCCGAAGAGATCGACAAGCTGGGCGTGCCGTACGCACCGATCAGCTGATCTCCCTCGTCAGGCGCAGCTCCTCCCGGACGCGCTTGTGGACACGGACGCATGGCCAAAGACACGGACGCGTAGCCGGAGCCGTCGGCCGTACCGTGCCGTGCTCCCGCGCGGCGTCAGCGCAGCGCGGGAGCACGGGTCCATGTGCGGCGGGGCTGTTGTCAGCCGTCACCGCCGGGCGGGGGTGTGACCGGTCCGGGCCAGGCGAAGGCGTTGGTGTAGAGCCGTACCTTCGGGTCCTTGATCTCGTAGTAGCCGACGGTGTCGTAGGCCGTGGTCGCGAAGTCCAGCCTGCCGTCGCCGTTGAAGTCGGCGACGGCGATACGTGCCGTGGACTCGGTGCTCACCTGCTGCTCGACGAGCGTGTTCCCCCGGGCGTCCAGCTTGTAGTACCAGACGCCCTGTGCCGGCGCGGGGCCTCGGCGACCTCACAATGAACCAACGTGACGAAGCCGCCCTCGATCGACCTGGAGCTCACCGGCACGGCCGCGGACCCTTACGGCAACGAGCGCGTCGGCTTCGAGGGCTCGGCCGAGATCCTGCGCTCAGAGGGGCCGTTGGTAGTTGCCAAGACCAACGAGACGGCCGCCTTCCGCCCGCTGCTGGGATCCTCGATTTGGCCGGCGCCGTGGTCGCCTTCGACGCCCTGCACAGCGTCAAGGGCCAGGTGCGCCGGTTCCGATGCGGTAGAAGAAGGCAACTACATCGCGGTGATCGAGGAAATCAGCCGACCGTGTTGGCATAGTCAAGGCCCCGCCCTGGAACAGGTGCCCGTAGTGCACGCTGTCTCCGGGAGTGGGCACAGGCGGCGGGAGCCCGCTCGATCAAGACCACGGCTGTCGCGGCGAAGCTGAGCTGGATCGCTTCCCGCAAGCGCGGCTCGCCTTGCGCACCCAACGGCGCTGACCGGAGAGCGCCGAGTGCAGACACGTGAGACGGTCTACGACTTCACAAGTCGCCATACCCACGAGGCCAGCCCGCCGACCCGGGCGGATACATGCACGGACCCTGGGAAACGAGGACTCCAGCTGCCATGTCGGGGATGCCGAGCGATCCGGGACGGATCCGAACACGCCTCTGGATCTGGGGCATCACCGCCAGCCCGCTTCTATCGGGAACTTGGAACCGCCCTGGTCGCCTGGTCGATCAACATTTCGGCAAGTTCCCGGGCATCCTGGTACGGAAGCGTGTCGTTGAGCGAGGTGGAGAGGGCGCGGGCGCCCTCGAACAGCAAGGCGAGCTGCCGTCCGAGGGTTTCGGGCTTGTGCGCGCCTGCCTCGGCGGCGGTTTTGATCAGACGCTCGGTGAACTCTCTTTTGTGACGCTCGACCAGTGCTGCGGCCTCGGGCATCGTCCCGGCCGCTTCGACGGCGGCGTTGTGCAGTGGACAGCCGCGTACGACCTTTGCTGGCGGCGAGTCGGCGAACAGTGCCGAGAGACGCTCGCGCGCGCTGAGGTCGCCGCGCTCCAGAACGGTCTCGAGGTGCACGGGCCCCTCCGAGTCCGACTCGACACGTTGCAAGTAGGCGCTGACCAATGCCTCCTTGCTAGGGAAGTGCTGGTAGAACGTGCGAGTCGACACGTGCGCCACGTCTGTCAGCTTCGCGATACCGGTGACGTGTATGCCGTCGCGCGCGAACAGTTCGACCGCGGCGCGCAGGATGCGCTCCCGCGCCCCGCGCCCGCCTCGAGGGGTACCGGCCGTTGTTTCACTCGTTGCCATGCCGCAAGTATACCGATCGCTTTACTTCCCCCGCGGGGCGTGCTACGTTCGACGAAGTACAGCGATCACTTTACTTGGTGAGGGTTTCGCGCACTACCTGAACGCCGGCTCGTCTGGCGATTCTGTTGGCGGCTGCCCTTGCGATCGGATCGCGTACGGCCGCTCGGCTGTTGACCGGGCCGGTCAGGTTGATCAGGAGGCCACTGCCCGCGGCCGTGCGGGAACAGGCCGGATCGAAGAGAGGTAATCATGCAGGACAAGGAAGCCTCCGTCGGCGCGGTGCCGGCGGGAGACAATGAACTGACCGAACTCGGTGTAGCGGCCGCAGCCGCCGCAATTCGTGACGGCGACATTACGTCCGAGGCGTACTCGGCCGCACTTCTGCGGCGTGCGCGGCAATATTCCGATCTGAATTCCTTCATTACGATAGATGAATCCGCCGTGCTGTCCGCTGCCAGAGAAGCGGACAAGGCGCGCGCGGCGGGTTCCAGCGCTCCTTTCCTTGGCATCCCCATCGGAGTGAAGGACAGTTACTCAACGCGTGATCTCCCCACAACGCTCGGCGTAAAAACCCTGGAAGGTTTCACGCCAGCCGGAGACGCCGATATTGTCGGCGCAATCAAAAATGCCGGTGGTATCGTCTTCGGCAAGAACAATCTCGTTGAGATGTCCTGGGGGCTGACTGGAAACAACAGCCGCTATGGGCAGGTGAAGAATCCCTACGGCCGCGCACACGTGCCGGGGGGGTCTTCGAGCGGCGCCGGAGCGTCTGTCGCGGCCCGCATCGTGCCTGCGGCACTGGGCGGCGACACGGTCGGCTCCATCAGAGTGCCCGCGTCACTGTCTGGCGTGGTGGGCTTCAAGCCGACCACGGGACGGTGGCCGAGTCGTGGCATCGCGCCGGTTTCGCACACGCTCGACACGGCAGGGATCCTGGCGCGCAGCGTGGATGACGCCGCGCTGATCGACCAGGTCGTCATGAATGATGTCGCCGCTCCCCGTTCTGATCGTTCCGATCTGCACGGGGCGAGGTTCGCTTACGCTCCCAGGCAGCACATGGAGCTGATCGATCCTGACATCGAAAAGCATTTCCAGAGTGCGCTCCTGCGCCTGCAGGACGCTGGTGCCGAAGTTGTCGAGATCGACCTCGGCGAGGATTATTCCACGCTAACGGATCGGATAGCATGGAACCTGTTCTTCCGTGAGACGATGGAAGCGGTGACAGATTTCCTTCGCCAGAACAACTTCCCGGTTTCTTTCGATGAGATTTACCACGATCTCAAGCCGGAACTCAAGGGAGCGTGGGATCATCTCGTCCTGCCGAGCGGACAGGGCTATATTTCGCAGGAGGCCTACGAGGCGACACTCTCCGTCGATCGCCCGGAACTCCAGCGCCGACTCGGTAAGGTATTCACGCACAGCGGCTTCGATGCGCTGCTCTTCCCGACGACGCCCAGCCCCGCACCGCTGATCGAGCAGCGGTCGATGTTCACAGTCGCGGGCGAAGAGGTCCGTGACCTGTTTCTCGCGAAGAACACCGTTCCCGCCAGTGGAGCCGGCCTGCCGGGCATCAGCATCCCCGTTGGTCTGACCGGACAGGGCCTGCCCATTGGGCTCGAAATCGACGGCGCGCATGGCCATGACAGGAAGCTTCTCGATCTGGCACGTCGAGTGGAGTCCGTCTTCGACACCCTGCCCGCGCCCGCGTAAAGGTACGCGCGACGCCGCCTCACATGGAGTCATCCGGGCGGACAGCAGTCCGAAACCCATGACTCAAGCGGCGCCCCGGCGACCGGTGCTCAGCGACATTTCGAGTACCGCCTGACCAGGGTGGTTCCGGCGTAGTTTCCGACAGGACAAGCGAACGTGGCGGTCGCGCCCGGCGGTCCGGCAGTTGCGTGGCCGGCCTCCGGACGCGCCGCCGTCGGCCTGTGCGGCGGCCTCCGACTCGGGCGCTGCCTGAGTCAGCCGACCGGGAAGGTGTCGGGAGTCCTGATGCGGTCCCGGATCCACACGCCGGCGGGCTTCAGAGGTGCCGTGCCGACCCAGGAACCGGGGTTGTCGCAGGTCCCGGTTTTGAAGACAGCTCCGGTGCGGTGGTCGTCGGAGAAGTTCCAGTTCGCCCAGCTGATCTTCTTGCTCGCCATGAGGTCGAGATAACGCTGCGACATGGCGAAGTCGTTGTCGCCTTCACCGGCGTAGTTCTGGGTGCCGAACTCGGTGACGAAGACGGGCAGCGCGTCAGCTGCACGGGAGAGGGTCGCCAGGTACTCGTCGCGGTGCGAGTCGGCGTAGAAGTGGAAGGTGTACATGATGTTCGAGGCTCTGACGGGGTTATTCACGACCTCGGACTCGTTGGCGCCTTCGGAGACACCGAACGAGGACCATGCACGGGTGCCGACCAGTACCGGGGCGTCGGAGTCGATGGCCCGGATCGTCGGGATGATCTGTTCCGCGTAGCTCTTGATCCGCGACCAGCTCACGCCGCTGGGCTCGTTGGCGATCTCGTAGAGGATGTTGTTCTTGTCCTTGTTGCGATGCGCGATGTCGGTGAAGAACTGCCGGGCCTTGCTCAGGTTGGCGTGCGGATCACCGGGGGTGAGCATGTGCCAGTCGACGATCACGTACATGCCGCGGTCGGTCGCCTGCTGGATCAGGGAGTTGGCGAGGTTGGTGAAGTACTGGGGATTCGTCTCGTACCCTCCCTCCTGCACGTAGGTCGAGACGCGCAGAACGTCGGCCTTCCAGTCCAGGGCCAGGGCGTCGAGTGAACCGCTGGTCAGACAGTGCGGATACCACTGGGTGCCGTGGGTGCTCATTCCGCGCAACTGGACGGGGTTCCCCCGGCTGTTGCAGAGCTTGGTGCCGCAGACCTTGAGCTGTCCGTTGACGCCGACCGGTGTGTCTGCCGCGGCCCGCTGTCCCTGCTGCGCTTCGGTGGCGGATCGATCGATGTCTGATGTCAGCTTGACCGCCGCGGCCGACTGGCCGGCCGCCGCAGACCGCTGGTCGGGGGTCGCGTGAGCGGGGCCATCGGGGGTGGCGGTGGTCAGCAGCAGGGCACCGCCGAGTGCGGCTGCCACCGCGGCCGGACGTAACAGCTTGAGCCTCTGTTTCACCTGGACCTCCGTTTCTCGGGTCATCGCCAGGTAATGGATAGGAAGGTTTCCTAACCTGATGGAAGCAGCAGTTCCCAGTCGCCGCAAGGGTCTCATCGATACCGCGGCCCCCGGACAGTTCACTCCGCCGATGCTGACCGGCGCACTACGCGTCCGGCGGCACTCAGAAGGGGCGGGAACCGCGGCTGCCCGCATCCTGCGTGCCGTCGGTCGTACCAACGTCTCGCAGTCGCTCCCTGATTGACTTCCTCCCCCTGTACACGACCTTGCGGACATCGGTCTCTCCCGGCTCGTGGGGCCAGGCGCTGAACCCGGAGAAGGCGCCGGCGGTCGCGAAGACCGAGGTGTTCACCGCGGCCAGGGCGTCCAGCCGTCCCGCGCCCGCCTCGTACGGGCTGTACGACGGGGTGGCCTTGGCGCTGCTAACCAGTGCCTGCTTCAACTGCGCTCCGGTCCAGTCGGGGTGGACGGCGGCCAGCAGCGCGGCAGTTCCGGCGACGTGCGGCGTCGCCATCGACGTACCGCTCATCGTGGTGCAGTGACCCTGGCCGCCCCGCTGATAGCGGGAACGGGCCGCGAGGATGTCGACGCCAGGCGCGGTGATCTCGGGCTTCAGCCCGAAGTCACCGGCACGCGGACCCTGACTGGAGAAGTCGGCGAGCCGGTTGGCGGAGTCGACGGCGCCGACGGTCAGCGCGGAGTCCGCGGCGCCGGGGCTACTGATGGACCGTGGGCCTCCGTTGCCCGCCGCGACGACGAACAGCGCACCGGTCTCGGCACTGAGTCGATCCACCGCCTGGCTCATCGGGTCGGTGGCGTCGCCGCCTCTTCCAAGGCTCATGCTGACGATCTTGGCCTGCAGGTCCCGAGTGGCCCATTCCATGCCCGCGATGATCCAGGACTCCTGGCCCGAGCCGCCCTGGTCGAGCACCTTGCCGATCTCCAGCCGGGCGCCCGGGGCGACACCGCGCTCCGTGCCGTCGGAGGCGCTGCCGGTCCCGGCGACCGTGTTCGGTGTCCACACCGGTGTCGAGGACTGCTACCTTCACGTCCTTGCCGGTGTTGCCGTCCGCCCAGACCTGCTGCGCGCCGATCTGCTTGGTCGACTCGGACAGGTCGGCGTTCACCTTGCCGTCCAGCCACACCTTGGCGATGCCGTTCGCGAAGGACGGCCGCGCCGTTCGGACCGAGCCCGGGCCCGCAGCTCCGGTGAGGTCGCTCCAGAACTCCCCCGCCTGCTGACGGTTTTGTTCGAGAGCGGCACCCTGCATGCTGCCCGGCCGGCGCACGACCTTCGAGCCGGTCACCGTCGGCTGGGTCCGCGACGTGGCCGCAGCGTCGGTGTAGCTCACGATGAGCGGCATCCCGGCGGCGCGTGCGTCGTCGTAGCCGTCGGCGATCAACTGCGTCACAGCGAACAGCCGCTTGTCGAGCTTTCCGGCCCTGACGTAGGGCAGGACGGAGTCGGGGTAGACGTACGTCGCCCCGTCGACGACCGCGCGGTAGAAGCCGGTGGCCGTTCCGTCCACTCCTGGGTCGTGACGCTTCCAGGCGGGCGCTGTGCGGCATCGGCCGACGGCGCGGAGCCGGCCGGGAACCCGGGAACGCCCGAGGCGGCCGGTATGACCCCGAGCGCCAAAGCGGTGACCACGCCGAGCACAAGCAGCTCGGGTCTATGACGGAAGACGAACCGGTGCTGCCACCCGAGCAGGAGACATAACTGCCCGGGCCTTCGAATTCGGCCTGGCCGTCGCCCAACGCTCTTGCTGCGCGAACAAGGCTCAGCGCAGCAACCCTTGGAAGGGACGACCCGTCACAGCCAGCCGCGTCTCGCCGCCTGCCAGGCGAGTTGCATGCGCGTCGTGGCCCCGGCGAGTTCCATCATGCGCTGGACGTGGCGCTGCACCGTGCGCCGACTGAGCCCCATCTGACTCGCGATCGCCTTGTCGGCCACTCCCGCCACCAGCAGCGACAGCAGCCGGCGGTCGGTGGCGGACAGGAGGTCCGGTGCGCCGGCGGCGTCGGTTCCCGTCACAGAGCCGGTGTCGTCCACGACCAGCGGAACGGCGTCCTCCCAGTAGCGCTCGAAGAGCGCGATCAGGGCGGCCAGCAGATTGCTGTCGCGCACCAGCGCGGCGGTGGGCTCGTCCGGGTTCCCATTGGGGCCGCCCGGGACGAGCGGGCAGACGGCGATGGCGCGGTCGGCCACCGCCAGACGCAGCGGCAAATGGGGCACGGCGCGGGCGATCTCGCCGGCCCGCACCCCTTCGACAACGTTATCGACGGCGCCCTCGTCGTCGAAGAAGGCCTTCTCGTACAGGACGCGGTAGCGCACGCCGCGAGCCAGCGCCTCGTACTCGGCCCGGTTGGTCCCGGACGGCATCGCCACGTACTGCGCCTTGCAGAACCAGAGCAGCTCGTCACGCGCTCCGTCCTGGATCTGCCGCAGATGCTGGCGCAGCGCCTCGGCGCCCGTGATGACCTCGATGAGCTGACCGGAGTCCTGCCTGCGCAGGGTCGCGCGGTAGGTCTCCAGCAGTCCGGCCGCCTCGGCCCGGGCGAGATCGAGGGCTTCGGCGGAGCGCTTGATCCGGGGCAGCAGGGCCACGTCAGGGGGCGTGGCACGGTACTGGCGGGGCAGGACGTCGTTCTGGCTGACCAGGCCCTTGGCGGCCAGAGCGGTCAGCAGTTGCCCGGTCTCGGCGTGCGCAAGCCCCAACCGGTCCGCGACATCCTGCGCTGACGCGCGGCCCATCGCCACGAGAAGGCGGTAGACGGCCTCCTCGGCGCCCGTGACTCCAGCGGCCTCCAGCGTCAATGCGTCCTCCCCGAACAGGATGATGTTCCCCACTCCATTCGTTGAAGACCGTACAACGTGGTGGTGGCGGGTGAGAGGGCGCAGCAGCCCTCTCACCCGCCACCATGGGTCAGCCTCGGTGCAGGTATGCCCGGCTCACCGTCTGCCGGACCGAGTTGCCGTACGCGTCCTCGGCTGTGACGCGGAGCGTCACGAAGGCGTCGCCCCGGACGGCCGCCGGCTTGTGGACGGTAGCCGAGAAGACGTTGGCGCCCTTGGCTTTGACCGGCACCCGGCTGAAGTGCTCACCGTCGTCGTAGGAGACCTCGACGACCGTGCGCACACCGCGGGGAGCGCCCAGGCCGTCCTGGTTGCGCACCGTCAGGCCCAGCGAGTACGTGCGGCCAGGGCCCACGGCGTTGCGCTCGTCGACCGGGACGTCGTAGTCGACCTGGAGCAGTGGCAGCCGCGTCGCCTCCGTCGTCGAGTCGGAGCGGAACGACCAGGACGTGTCCGTCGCGGTGGCGTAGTCCCACTCGTCGGACTCCCGGGTCGTCTCCAGGCGCAGCCGGTACTCGGCGTTGCCGGCGGGGACTTCGACGTCCCGCCACGCGTCCGCCAGGTCGAGGACCTTCTTGCCGTCCCGGAACAGCTCGGCGTTCGCCGTGTCGCGCGACGTCGGCTCCCCCGTGCCGATCCCGTCGCCGAGTACGATCTGACGCGACCAGTGACCCGCCTCGGAGTCGGTGAACTCGGGTATCCGCAGTCGCAGCATGTCCCCGTTCCGCGTGCTGGGCTCCGCGCCGCGCGGGATCGAAGGGCGGACGACCGCGCCCTGCCACGTGTGGCGGACCTGCTCGCCCGCCCGGTAGGTGCGAGGCGCCTCTCGCAGGCCGGCAGTCAGCGGCCTGTCGATGTCCCCCTCCCCCACGGTCTGGTGGAGCACCACCTGATACCACTCGGTGTCGCCCGAGGTGACGTACTCGGTCCGTTCGAACGCGGTCGGCACGTGCCGGGTGTACTGAAGCCAGGTGAAGTCCTGGTAGGGCCGGCGGGCGAAGCGCTGCTCCGCCGCCCACGGGACGCCGCCGTTGTCTGCGTACACGGAGCGGACGACGGCGCTGTTGCGCTCGGAGACCGTGTGGATGACGCGTTCGGGGATGCGCTGCTCGGACACCTGCATGACGTCGTAAAGATACGGGCTGCGTGCGGTGCCGCTGAAGGCGACCGTGGTGGTGCGCTCGGCGATCCGCTTCAGCAGCGCGGCTCCCGTGCCGGAGCCGACGCGGACGGTCGGGATCTTCCAGCGGTCTCCGTGGGGCGTCCAGCGGGTCCAGCCGATGTCACTGAAGTGGACCACCAGGACGGCGCGGGCACCGGCCGCGGCGGCCTTCTCCATGAACTCGGCCCCGCCCACGCCCGTCTCGTCGGTGACGACGGCGAGCTTGCCGCGGACGCGGCGGAAGTCCGGCTCGGTCACGGAGCCGGCAGCCACCGCGGTCAGCCGCTCACCCCGCGAGTCGAAGAGGGGCGAGTGCGGCATGTAGAACGCGCCGAGATCCCGCGGACCACCGACGACCTCGGCTTCGAGCTGGGGCGCGACCAGCTGCCAGCGGGAGGCGAACTCGAAGGTGCCGTCGGTGACCTGGGCGGTGGGGCTGACGTACAGCTCCTCGGCGAGGTCGAAGTACATGGTTCCGTCGATCCAGCCGTGTCCGTCGATCTCCCGGTACGTCTGGAAGCTCAGGACGCCGCGCTGCTCGGCGGGCCGGGGCGTGCGGATATCGACCTTGGTGGTCTTCCGGGGGTCGACGACGGCGGTGGTGTCCTCGGTGACGCGCACCTGCGGCAGCACGATGTGCCGCAGCACCTCCTTGCCGTTCTCCCGCTCCGTACCGCCCGAGACGATCTGGTACGTGCCTTCTTCGACCTCGGCGACGGCGTTGTCGCGGTCGGTGTACTCCACGAACCCGTCGGGGCCCCAGATCGTCGGAAGGGAGTGGACGCGCTCGCCGGTGAGGTCGTAGGACACGACCTTGAGCTTGTGCACGGGGCCGCGCACGACCAGGCTCAGCGTCGTGTGAACCGAGACCTTCCCGTCCGCGGAGGAGGCCGTCAGGTAGCCGTAGTAGTCACCCTGCGCGGCACGGGAGGGATCCACGGTGAGCGGCAGCTCGGCCGTGCCGCCGGCCGGGACGGTGAGGGACGCGGAACCCGGGCTCACGGCACCGTCGTTGACCTTGCGGCCACTGCTGGTCGTCAGCTCGGCGCGCAGGCCGAGGGTGAGGGGAGCGTCGGAGCGGTTGGTGTAGCGCACGGTACGGGTGGACGTGCCGCTGTCGTCGGCCTCGTAGGTGCCGAGGGCCAGGGTGCCGGTGGCGCTGACCGGGGTCCGCGTGGCCGCGGCGAGGTCGATGCGTCCTGCGCCCTGTTCGGTGACCTTCTGGCCGCCGATGGTGCGTGCCGTGCTGGTGAGCGCGTCCTTCAGCCGGCTCGCCGTCCAGTCCGGGTGCTGCTGTGCCAGCAGCGCGGCCGCTCCCGCCACGTGCGGGGTCGCCATCGAGGTGCCGGAAGCGGCGACGTAAGAGCCGTCGACCACCTCCCCCATCGTGGTACCCGTGGCGCGAGCGGCCACGATGCCCACACCGGGTGCGGTCACGTCGGGCTTGACCGTGTCGTCGCCGACCCGGGGACCGCGGCTGGAGAAGCCGGCGAGGGAGTCGTCCCGGTCCACCGCGCCTACGGTCAGTGCCGCGTCGGCGGCGCCGGGGGAACCGATCGTGCCCTGGCCGGGGCCCGAGTTGCCCGCCGCGACGACGAACAACGTGCCGCTGGACGCGGAGAGTTCGTTCAGGGTCTGGCTCATCGGGTCCGTGCCGTCGCTGGCCGTCTCGGAGCCGAGCGACATGTTGACGACCTTGGCGCCCCGCGCGACGGACCACTCCATGCCGGCGATCACCTGCGACTGGGTGCCGAAACCGTCGTCGCCCAGCACCTTGCCGATCAGCAGGTCGGCGCCA
This sequence comes from Streptomyces sp. Z423-1, assembly GCF_013009255.1. NCBI lineage: Bacteria > Bacillati > Actinomycetota > Actinomycetes > Kitasatosporales > Streptomycetaceae > Streptomyces > Streptomyces sp. Z423-1. The sequence continues at coordinate 9,375,286 of NZ_CP053109.1, read as the reverse complement.
GGAGCCACACCCTTGCGGCTGCCGCCGGACGCCGCTCCGGAGCCGCCGACGATGGACGCGACGTGCGTGCCGTGCCCGAAGACGTCGCCGGTGCCGGAGCTGCCGGAGAAGTCCTCCGCCGCACTGATCCGTCCGGCCAGGTCGGGGTGGGTCGTGTCCGCGCCGGTGTCCAGGACGGCGACCTTGACACCGTCGCCCTGGTAGCCGGCCTTCCACACGTCGGGCGCGCCGATCTGGGCGGTGCTCCGGTCCAGGGAGGCACTGACCCGGCTGTCCAGCCACACGCGCGGGGTGCCGGCCGCACGGGCCGCGCCCTCGCCGGCGGGGAGCAGACGCTTCCAGAACGTCCCGAGGTCCTCGGCCGGTACCCGCACGGCCTCCGCGTCGATGCTCCGCAGCCGACGTACGGGTGTCCCGTCCGCGGCGAGGGCGGTGGCCTTCCGCAGCGCCGGGTCGGCAACTCCCGGTCCGTCCCCGACGATCAGCGGCAGTGTGTCGGTGTGCGCCTCGTCGTAGCGCTGGGCGATCAGCGAGGTGACATCGAACAGTTCGCGGTCCAGGCGTCCCGCGGTGACCAGTTCGGTCGCGTCCGACGGGAGGACCGTCAGGTGCCCGTCCTCCTCAATGGTGCGGAAGAGGATGTGCTGACGCCCCTTCCCCGGCTGCACCGAGGCCGTCCGTCGGCCATCCGGCCCCACGGTGACGGTGACGCGGTCGCCGGTGACCAGGCGGACGTCGGCGACAGTACCGGCGACCGCGGGGGCGGTGGCCTGTTCCGTCCTCGCTCCCGGGCCCTCGCCCGGCTCCGCCGCCACCGGCGTCACCGCGCCGGTGAGCATGCTCAACCCCGCTGCCGCAGCAGCCGCGAGGCGTATCCGTCTCATCAGTCGCGAACCTTCCGTCGTCGTAGGCGACGCGTTGGCGTCGCGGTTCCCTGTTGTCCATGCGGCTGTCGGTGCCGTAGGTGCTGGAAAGAATCCGCCGCTGCCGAACGGTGTGTCACCGGTTTCTGGTGGCACAGGTGGGACATGTCGCAAGGGCGACAAGGAGCGGGGCGGGAGGCAGACGGACACCTCCGGCCCTGATCCTCCGTGGGGTGCGCGGGGGTACGGGGTGGGGCGGGAGAGCGTCCACGAGTCTGCGGATCTCCGCCGCGGTGGAGCGGACGGCGCTGGTGGTGTCGCGCTGGTGAGTGGGAGGACTGTTCCGTTCTCGGCGGTCGCCGTTCTCGTCGCCGCGGTGTCGGGGTGTGGCGGTGACGAGTCCGAGTCGCTCGAAGGCGGCCTCTCCATATCTGTGCCGCGCCTGCTCGCGGTTTTCGCTCACCTGACGACGCGTTGTACGCAGGCGGAGTGCTCGCCCGTCACGCAGCTGCGGGCGCGCGGACCGCAGCCGTCACGGGGTCAGGACCGCCGCCCCAGCGGCGGGCGGTGGCCTGGTGCTGATCGGTGAAGACGACTGAAGGCAGCCGGTTCCGTACCCTTACGGCATGCGCATGCGCCCCACCTTGAGCTGGACCCCTGCCGAGGACCTGCCGCCGGGCACCACGGATCTGGAGCCGGTCGTCGATGCGCTGAACGCCGGCGGTGTGCTGGTGCTCAGCGGGGCGGGCATCTCCACGGAGTCGGGCATCCCCGACTACCGGGGCGAGGGCGGGAGCCTCAGCCGGCACACCCCCATGACCTACCAGGACTTCATCGCCGGCGTCCAGGCCCGGCGTCGGTACTGGGCGCGCAGCCACCTCGGCTGGCGCACCTTCGGCCGGGCCCGCCCCAACGCCGGGCACCGGGCCGTGGCTGCGTTGGGGCGGCACGGCCTGCTCTCGGGTGTGATCACTCAGAACGTCGACGGTCTGCATCAGGCCGCCGGCAGCGAGGGCGTCGTGGAACTCCACGGCAGCCTGGACCGGGTTGTCTGCCTTTCCTGTGGTGCCTTCAGCAAGCGCCGCGAACTCGCCCGGCGACTTGAGGACGCCAACGTGGGCTTCGAGCCGGTGGCCGCCGGAATCAACCCGGACGGTGACGCCGACCTCACCGACGAGCAGGTCGGCGACTTCCGCGTGGTGCCCTGCACGAGGTGCGGCGGCATCCTCAAACCGGACGTGGTGTTCTTCGGCGAGAACGTTCCGCCACGGCGGGTCGAGCACTGCCGCGAGCTGGTCGGCGAGGCAACCTCGCTACTGGTCCTGGGTTCCTCATTGACGGTGATGTCCGGACTCCGGTTCGTCCGTCAGGCGGCCCAGGCCGGGAAGCCGGTACTGATCGTCAACCGGGACCCGACCCGGGGCGACCGGCACGCCGTCACCCGCATCGCGCTCCCACTCGGAACGGCCCTGATCACCGTGGCCGACCGGCTGGGTCTCTCCGTCGACAGCCAGGCGGCGGCCGGGGCCTGAGACCCACCGGCGCCAGTCCCATGTGCAGTTCGGCTGCGAGCTGGGTACCGGTGTGCGCGCCTACGCCTCGGCGAGTGCGCCGTACGCGATGGCGGTCGCGGTACCGCTGTCCGGGGCCCCTACGCGCCCACTCTCGCCGCCGGACTCGGCGACGCGCAGGTCTTGCGAGTCCTCCAGGTGGAACGCCGAGAGGCCCTTCACGTGTGACCGGCTCGTGGCGTCCCCGGGAGCCATGCGCACCGCGCGCTCCGGGGAGGGCTCGCCGCTGTCCAGTACCGCACGCAGCATGCTGTCGGGCGGGGCGTCGCACATCTTCTGTGCGGCGACGTTGGCCGAGAGTATGCGGAGCTCGGTGTCGGGGATGTACAGGCCGACCGGCGCCCCGGTGAAGGGTTCCCGCTCCGGCGGGCGCCGGCTCGCCGGACCCTGCGTATAATTGAGCATTAAACTAGCTCGACGCGCTCGAGGAGGCACCGTGGCAGAGCTCGGACTGGCCGACACGGTGGGGATGCTGCGCCTGCCCGGTGTGCGCCCCAGGTACACCAGCGCCGGGCTCGGCTGGGAGAACCTCTACCTCTCCGCGCAGAAGGAGCAGTCCTACCGGGCGACGTTCGACCCCGCTCCCACCCATCTGCTCATCCTGCATCTCAGCGGACCGGTCACCGTGCGCCGGGGTGAGGGCACCGCGGCGCTGTCGAGGACCGTCCCGGCCGGTGGCCTGTTCCTGCAGCCGGTAGGCCGGGAACTCAGCGTCGAGCTGGGCGGCCCCCTGGACACCGTGCACGCCTGTCTCACGGATCAGGCGCTGCGCGAGGCCAACGAGGGGCGGCCCGTCGAGCTGTCCGAAGAACTGGGCGCCACCGATCCGCTCGCCGAACAGCTCATGATCGCGCTGGACGTCGCGGTGCGCCGCTGGGAGCCGTCGGCCCGCACGTACGTGGATCATCTGACCGGCATGCTCGCCGCCCAACTGGCCCGGCGGCACGCGGCACGCCCCGCCGGGCCGGCGCCTGTCCGCTCCGGGCTCTCCGCCCGGCAACTGGCCGCCGTACGGGACCTCATCGGGGAGCGCCTGGCCGAGCCGCTACCGATCGCGGACCTGGCCGCTGCCGCCTCACTCAGCGTCAGTCAGTTCACGCGCCAGTTCCGCGCGAGCACCGGCCAGTCCCCGCACCAGTACCTGCTGGGCCTGCGCCTGGAACACGCGTGCCGGCTGCTGCGCACCGGGTCCGCGCCGATCGGGCAGGTGGCCGTCGAGTGCGGGTTCTCCCATCAGGAGCACTTGACCAGGGTGATGCGTGCCCGCCTGGGCACCACGCCGGCCGTCGTGCGCCGCGAGGGGTGAGAGGGCGACCGCGCCCTCCCCCGGTCAGCGTCCCAGCACCACCGCCCTCCGCCCTGGTCAGCGTTCCAGCACCAATGCCAGCGCTTGTCCCACTCCGATGCAGAGCGCAGCCAGGCCCGTGCCCGTCCCGGCTTCGGCCAGCTGATGGGCGACCGCGCCCGCGACGCGCGCGCCGGAGGCGCCCAGCGGGTGTCCGATGGCGATGGCGCCACCGCGCTTGTTGACCAGGGACGGGTCCAGCTCCGGGAGTGCCGCCAGACAGGCCAGCACCTGGGCGGCGTAGGCCTCGTTGAGCTCGATCGTGCGCAGGTCGGCCGCATCGACCCGTGCCTTGGTCAGGACCTTGCGGATGGCGTCCACCGGGCCCAGCCCGAAGTACTGCGGCTCGATGCCCGTGACCGCGGCCGCCCGCACCCGGGCCAGCGGTTCGCGGCCGATCGCCGCGAGCCCCTCCTCGTCGGCGAGCAGCAGCGCGGACGCCCCGTCGTTCAGCGGTGAGGCGTTGCCGGCCGTGATGGTGCCGTCGGGCAGAAACGCCGGTTTGAGCTTCGCCAGCGCCTCGAGGGAGGTGGTGTCACGGATGTTCTCGTCGCGCGGCAGGTCCACGCCGTCGACGGCGACGACCTCGCCGCTGTAGAGGCCGTCGCGCCAGGCGGCGGCGTTGCGGTGGCTGGCCAGGGCGAAGGCGTCCTGCTCCTCTCGCGTCACGCCGTACTTCGCGCCCACCAGCTCCGCACTCTCGCCGAGGGGGATGGTCCACTCCCCCGGCATCCTCGGATTGACCATCCGCCAGCCCAGGGTGGTCGAGTGGAGCTGCTGGTCCTTCGCCGGGAAGGCCCGGTCCGGTTTCGGCAGCACCCACGGGGCGCGGCTCATGGACTCCACGCCGCCCGCGATCGCGACGGAGGCGTCACCGAGGGCGATGGCGCGGGCCGCCTGGATGACGGCCTCCATGCCCGAACCGCAGAGCCGGTTGACCGTGGCGCCGGGCACGCCGACAGGCAGCCCGGCCAGCAGGACGGCCATACGCGCCACGTTCCGGTTGTCCTCCCCGGCTCCGTTGGCGTTGCCGAACAGCACGTCGTCGATGCGGGCCGGGTCGAGGCCGGGACTGCGCTCCACGAGGGCGCGCAGCACGCCGGCGGCCAGGTCGTCCGGGCGTACGCCGGACAGGGCGCCGCCGTAACGGCCGAAGGGGGTGCGAACGGCGTCGACGATGTACACGTCACGCGGTTGTTCGATCATTGAGGGCTCCTGACGATGAGAGATACGGGCGTGCGGGCGATCACCTGCTCCGCCGTCACGTCCGGCGCTGTCTCGACGAGGGCGAGGCCCTGAGGGGTGACGTCGAGCACGCACAGGTCGGTGATGACGCGGTCGACGCAGGCCCGCCCGGTCAGCGGAAGCGTGCACTGCTCGACGATCTTGGAGCTGCCGTCCTTGGCGGTGTGGTCCATCAGCACGACGACCCGTCCCACGCCGTGCACGAGGTCCATGGCGCCGCCCATGCCCTTGATCATTTTTCCGGGGACGGCCCAGTTGGCCAGGTCGCCGCGTTCCGAGACCTGCAGCGCGCCGAGGACGGCGGTGTCGATGTGGCCGCCGCGGATCATGCTGAAGGACAGCGCGGAGTCGAAGAACGACGCCCCCGGTCGTACGGTCACCGTCTCCTTGCCCGCGTTGATGAGGTCGGCGTCGACCTCGTCGGGCGCCGGGTACGGTCCGACACCGAGCAGGCCGTTCTCGGAGTGCAGGACGACGTCCACGCCCACCGGCAGGAAGTCCGCCACCAGCGTGGGCAAGCCGATGCCGAGGTTGACGTAGTCGCCGTCGCGCAGTTCGCGTGCGGCTCGTGCCGCCATCTCCTGCCTGCTCCAGCTCATCGCTCGCGTACCGTCCTCTTCTCGATGCCCTTGTCGGCCGCCTGCTCCGGAGTCAGGGCCACGACCCGCTGGACGAACACGCCCGGCAGCTGCACCTCGTCGGGGTCGAGGTCACCCGGTTCGACCAGTTCCTCCACCTCGGCCACGGTGATACGCCCGGCCATGGCGGCGAGCGGGTTGAAGTTGCGCGCCGCCCGGTGGAAGACGAGGTTGCCGTGCCGGTCGCCGCGGGCGGCCCTCACGAGGGCGTAGTCCGTGGTGACGGCGTGCTCCAGGACGTGCTCCACGCCGTCGAACACGCGTATCTCCTTGGGCGGCGAGGCCACCGCGACCGAGCCGTCGGCGGCGTACCGCCACGGCAGGCCGCCCTCCGCCACCGGTGTGCCGACACCGGCCGGTGTGAAGAACGCGGGGATGCCGCTGCCGCCCGCCCGCAGCCGCTCGGCGAGCGTGCCCTGGGGGATCAGCTCGACCTCCAGCTCACCCGCGAGGTACTGGCGGGCGAACTCCTTGTTGTCACCGATGTAGGAGCCGGTGACCCGGCTGATGCGGCCCGCCGCCAGCAACACGCCGAGACCGCGCCCGTCGACGCCGCAGTTGTTCGACACGACAGTCAGATCTCCCGCGCCGGACTCGTACAGCGCGCCGATCAGTACCTCCGGCACACCGCTCAGTCCGAACCCGCCGACGGCGAAGGACCGTCCGTCGGTGACGTCCGCCAAGGCCTCCGCGGCCGTGGCCACCTGTTTGTCCATGGTCATCGCCCCAGAACCCGGCGCAGGGCGGCGAGCAGCTCGTCCCGTGCCTCCGGCGCTGTTGCGGGTGCGGTGGCGCGGCGCCAGGCCACGTAGCCGTCCGGGCGCACCAGCAGCACCCCGTCCTCGGCTGTCTCGCTCACTCTGCTCCATTCGCCGTAGGCGTCACGGGAGTGGTCGTCGCCGACGCGCACGCAACGCAGCGATATGCCGAGTTCCGCGCGGCAGGCGGCCGCGGCCGCGTCCCACACCCCGCCCGAAAGCCCGGTCAGCACGGTGAACACACCCTTGCCGACGACGTCGAGCGTGGAGACCCGCTCGCCCGCGCTGTCCACGAGCCACGCGTGGGGCAGCTTGGCACCCGGCCGGGTCGTCGGACGCGCCACCAGCTCCGGATCGCTCTCCCCGTGCTCGGCGGGAGAGCCGTCGGCGAGGACCGCGCCGGAGACGTAGCGCTGGTTCATCTCGACGCCGTGCGCGTTGAACTCGTAGTTCTTGAGCTGGATCGCGTCCTCCAGCAGCCGGCGTCGCTTGGCGCCCTCGGCGGTGCCCGCCCGCAGTGCCGCGATCCCCTCGGCGATGGCCCGTTCGTCGCTGTCGGCACCGACACCGAGTGTCTCGAAGACCGGTCCGAACTGGTCGCGGCTGAGGTTCGCGCGTTCGACGATCTGCCGTCCCACCGGGGCGCGTTCGGCCGAGTAGCTGTCCAGCAGTACCGGTCCCGCCTCGCCACGGATGACCATGGCGAGCTTCCAGGCCAGGTTGTACGCGTCCTGGACCGAGGTGTTGGAGCCGAGCCCGTTGGACGGCGGGTGGCGGTGCACGGCGTCGCCCATGCAGAACACCCGCCCGGACGAATAGGCCGAAGCGTAGGTGTGGTTGACGGTCCACAGGGAGGTGGACGTGATCTCCACGGGCAGGTCCGGGTCGCCGACGAGATCGCGTACGATCCGGCGCGCCTCCTCCTCGTCGACCGACGGGGGCGGCTGCTCGATGTCGTAGCCCCACACCAGCAGCCACTCGTTCCACGGCCGCACCATGCGGACCAGGCCCATGCCGATGCCGCCGGTCGCCGCGCCGGGCCGCAGCACCCAGTACAGGACGCTGGGACGGTGGGCGCAGTGCTGGGTGAGGTCGGCCTTGAAGACGATGTTCATGCTGCCGGCCTTGCCCATGCGCCCGTCCATGGGGAGGCCGATCTGCTCGGCGACGGTGCTGCGTCCGCCGTCGGCGCCGATCAGATAGCGGGCCCGTACGGTGAACTCGTCGCCGCGGACCCGGTCGCGCAGCACGGCCGTGACGCCGTCCTCGTCCTGCGTGAGGCTCAGGAACTCGGTGTCGAAGCGGACCTTGGCGCCACGGGCCGCCGCGTTGGTGGTGAGGATCGGCTCCAGGTAGGTCTGCGGCAGGTCGATCATCTGACAGGGGCTGGTCGACGCGTACTCGGTCAGGGAGCCGGGTCCCGTGCCCCAGCTGCGGATCCGGCCTATCTCCTCGCCCGTGAGCGCGGTGCACAGCACCGTGTCCCCCATGAGGTGGGACGGGCTGCCGTGCGCCAGCGCCTCGGCTTCGACGCCCAGGTCGCGCAGCACCTCCATCGTGCGCTGATTGGTGATGTGCGCTCGGGGGGTGTTGGCGAGCCAGCCGTACTTGGTGACGAGGAGGGTGCGGATGCCGTAAGTGGCCAGCAGCAGGGCTGCGGAGCCCCCGGCGGGGCCGCTGCCGACGACGAGGACGTCGGTGTCGTAGCTGTCCGTGCGGGTCATGAGGGGCCTTCTCCTCGGTCAGTCGGTCAGGGGGGCGATGCGGAAGGAGTGGTCCAGACGGCGCCACGTCCCGTCGACGCTCCGGCCGTCGGGGGTGGGACCGGTCTGCGGGGCGAAGTCGACGATGAGCTCGTCCTTCACGCCGAAGACGGTGTCGCTGTCGAGGTACGAGCCGCCGGCCACGAACAGCTGCGTGACGAGCCGGCGGTGGCCGGGCGCGTCGATCATGAAGTGCATGTGCGGCGCCCGGTAGGGATGGCGGCCGACCGCGGCGAGCATCTGTCCCACGGGGCCGTCCTCCGGGATCGGGTACTCCGCGGGCAGGATCGACCAGAACGTGAGCCGCCCCTCGGCGTCGCTGCGCAGCCGGGCCCGGAGCACGGGCCCCTCCAGCTCCGGCAGCTGAACGTCGTAGAAGCCGTCCTCATTGGACTGCCATACGTCGACGACCGCGTCCTTGACCGGCGCCCCGGCCGTGTCGGTGATGCGGATGTCCACCCACAGCGGCGTGCCGGGCAGGCCGCCGGAGATGTCGCTGCCGTGCGCGGCCTCAGGGGGTCCTGCCACGTAGAAGGGACCGAGGACGGCGGACGGGGTGGTGTCCGGGGTGCGGGAGTTGGTCAGCAGATCCACAGCGCTGGAGACGCCCAGCACGTCCGAGAGCAGCACGAACTCCTGCCGGGTCGGGCCGCACAGCTGTCCCGTCCGGGTCAGGAAGTCGATCGCGTACTGCCATTCCTCCTCGGTGACGTCCTCCTCGGCCACGAAGGAGTGCAGGTGCCGGACGAGGGCGGTGAGCAGGGCGCGGACCCGGGCGTCCGGCGCGTGCGCGAAGCTCGCCACCACCTGCTCGGTGAGCCGGGCGGGCGCGGAGCCGGTGGCGGCGGGCTCGGGACGGCGGCCGTGCCAGGCGTCGGCCAGCAGGCCCTCGATGCCCTCGGAGGTCAGTTCCCGGGGGTTCGGGTACGGCGTCGCAACGGCCAGCTCGGCCGCGCGGCCCAGCTCCGACTCGGGCATGCCCAGACCGCGCAGCGAAGTCGGCCCGCCCAGCGCGGCGATCAGGTCGTACACGCCGCTCGGAGCGTCGGGCACGTCCAGCGCCCGGGCGATCCGGCGCATGGCGTCAGGGGCGGCGGGCGCGTTGTGGGCCATCGCGTGCGGCAGGATCACGGTGTGCGTCTCGGCGTGCGGCAGGCCGAAGCTGCCGCCCAGGGTGTGGCAGAGCTTGTGGTGCAGCCCCATGCCCACCGTGGCCAGGCACGTACCGGCGAGCCAGGCGGCCTGCAGCAGGTCGGCCCGCGCCTCCCGGTCGGCGGGGTCGACGGCCAGCCGGGGCAGCGCGCGCCCGATGAGGGAGATCGCGTCCAGGGCCCGGCGGTCCGTGACGGGGTCGGCGTCGGCGGAGTACAGCGCCTCCACGGCATGCGCCATGGCGTTCACGCCGCTGGTGATCGACATGGGCAAGGGCAGGGAGAGCGTGAAGTCGACGTCGTAGACGACTGTCTCGGGCAGGATCGCGGCCGAGGACCGGGTGACCTTGTGTCCGTCTCGCGTCTCCCCGAGCACGGGGGTCACCTCGGATCCGGCGTACGTGGTGGGTACGACCACCTGGGGCAGGTCCGTGCGCACAGCGAGCGCCTTGGACAGGCCCGTGGTCGAGCCCCCGCCGACGGACACGAGGCAGTCGGCGCCCGCCTCCCTCAGTGCGGCGAGCGCCGCTTCCGTCACGTCGGTCGGCGTGTGCATGGCGGCGCCGTCGAACTCCGCCGCCACCAGGCCGCCCAGGGCGTTCCGGACCCGCGCGGATGCCTCGGCGAGCGGCGGGCTGGACAGCAGCAGCACCCGGGAGCCGCCGAGGCGCCGCACCTCATCGGCCAGGTCGCCGACAGTGCCGGAGCCGAAGAGCACCCGTGCCGGATGGGAAGTGTGCACGAACGTCCGCATGGTCCATCGCCTCCGTCTGTCGGCCTCGTCGCCGTTGTGCCTGGCCACCGAGTGTGCGGGTTACACGCGGGTCAACTCCTGCATGTTCGGGGCGTGCCGTTGCACGAAAGACGCATGGCGCAGGGCGGCACCGGGAGGGGATTACTCGGCGTTCGGGCCTGCGTCCGGTCGGCCGCCCGTCGCAGCGGGCGCACGCGCATCGCCGGTGCCGCGTGCGCAGGGCACCGCAGCCGCATGTGTGCCGTGGGGCACCGCGGGACGGAACAGGTAGGGACGGTGCGACAAGGGGACTCGCCCAAGGCCTGTACGAGCTGCCGCCCGCGCGGCTACGCCGTACACCCGCACTGCCAGACGCAATGACCTCCAGGAGCTGCTGTGAGATACCAGGCCTGGCGAACAGTCCGGCGGCCCTGGGCCGGTTCGCCGCGAAGGGCTGCGACGTGATCCACTACCAGGGCGCCAACAACCTTCCGGACGCGCAGTCGCAGCTGGTGGTGACCATGTTCGCGGCGTCCGGTAGGGCTGACGTTGATCAGCGGGTGGGGAAGCAAGCCATGGCTAGTTCCCACTGGTCTGCCGCGTGAAGCAGGGCGGCTGTATCCACGTGCACCTTCACGAAGTACTGGTAGATGTCCGCACTGTGAGCACCCTGCTGCCAGGGCGGCGCCGCCTCCAGGGACAGGTGCAGGCGAATCACCGCCCCAGCCTCGCCTCGGTCGGCGAGGCTGAAGGCCAGGACCGGTTCGTTGAACCACATGTCCGGGGACACGTGGCCTTCGGTATCAGGTCGGGTGACGGCCACTGTTCCTCCGGCCACTGCGCGCAGCCAAGCGGCGACCTGGCGGGCTTCGTGGGTCAGCAAAGACGGATCGGTAAAGGACCAACTGCCCTCAGAAGTTGTCACCGTGCCGCCGATGACCAGCCAGTTGTCGTCGTAACGGTCGCCCCGGGCCGCAGCGAACTGATATCTCAGTGGGCGGAGTTCGACACTGTTTGCATGGTCGCTCAAAAGCACTGCGACAGGATGTCACGGCCGTCCCAGTGCTCCGTGGTGGGGATGGAGGATCAGGGCTACGCAGCGGCAGGCGGCGCAAAGCGAGGGCGATCACAGCCTGGGTACGGCGCTCGGCCCAACCCCGCGAACGGCTCGGCTCATCCCGTGCCGGGAACGTAAGGCAAAGCGAAGCGGGACGGGACGAGGCCCGAGGATTTCGATGCCGTAGGAACCGGCCATCGCGATCAGGGCGTCCAGATCGGGGGCCGGCTCGTCGCTCGTCCACGTGCCGACGGGGCTGAGGAGGGTTCCGCCCGCGAGCACGAACCGCTCGAAGGAGCTCTCAGTCGGTCCCGCGGTCCATGACACGGCGGGCGGCCTCGGCTTCCGCCGCAGCGGGCGACAGCTCGTCGAGGGTGTCGAGTTCGTCGTCCGCTTCGAGCTCCCGCTCCCAGGCGGCCGCGAGACGTTCCTGTTCCTCGCGAGGCTTGGCCCTGACCGCCTCCCGGTGATCCGGGTCAAGAGCCATCAGGAATCGTCCGACCGAATCTGCCGGCATGCCATGCTCCTTGTCGCTGGAAAGAGTGCCGCCGCTCCTGGCCAGCATGGGCAACCGGGCCCGCGCCGGACGCCCGACACGGCCTGCGACCACCCTGATGGCCCTCCCTTCCGGGCTTCGCTCACACGGTGTTGGACGCGCGCCGGTCTCCGCCGGTCCGCTTGGTCCTCCTGCGGAGCGGCGGCCTGCTATGCGTCCACACTGCGGCACCACCGGCAGCAGGGATCGGCCCGTGGCCGTGCACCGCGCTGCTACGCGGTCGCCACCGCGAAGATGTGCATGGCCCCGCCCTCCACGGGCACTGTCGGAAAGCACTCCGACGACGCCCCGTCGCACCTGCTTCACCCACCACCACAGCCTGCTCACGAGACAGATCCCACGAACTCACCCAGCCCCCTCCGTCGCCTGGAATCCCTTCGGCCCGGGCTTCGGTCACAGCAACAGGGGCAATCGTTGGCTACGCAGTCGCCGCCGTCGCGGCAGGCCATTTCTCTCCCGGCTCCGCCGCCTTCAGCATTCTGTGGCCCGCCATGGCCGCAGCGGCCCTCACCCACGCGGCGGAAAGGCGCACCCGTTCCCGGCCCCAGTGGGCCGACGTGGCCTTCGCCGCTGTGGGTGCGGTTCTCTACGGTTCACTGCTCATCTGACCTCTTGATGCGACGCGCCGACTGCGGGCCCGGGCCCCCACACGACGCGGTCAGCCCGAGGGCAGGGCCTGCTCCGTCCAGATGGACTTGCCGTCCCGGCTGTAGCGCGTCCCCCACCGCAGGACGAGCTGGGCCACGATGAACAGTCCGCGCCCTCCCTCGTCGTCGGCCGCGCTGTGGCGCAGGTGGGGGGCGGTGTGCGCCCTGTCCGCCACCTCGCAGACGAGGGTGCTGTCGCGGATGAGCCGCAGGTGGAGCGGGCCCTTGGCATGCCGCACGGCATTGGTGACCAGCTCGCTGACGATCAACTCGGTGGTGAACGCGAGTTCGTCCAGCCCCCAGTCGCTCAGCTGGCCGGCGACCAGCTCCCGCGCCTGGCCGGCGGCGACCGGCTCGGCCGGCAGGCTCCAGGCGGCGACCATGCGGCTGTCGAGCCCACGGGTTCGGACCAGCAGGAGAGCTGTGTCATCGGTGGTCGTACTGCCCGGAAGGAGCTCGGCGATGACACGGTCGCAGAGATCCTCCAGGGAGTTCGAGTCCTCGCCGAGGACCCTCGCCAGCGTGTCGAGCCCCTTGTCGATGTCCCGGTCGCGCGACTCGACCAGCCCGTCGGTGAAGAGGGCCAGCAGACTGCCCGCCGGCAGTTCGACCTCAAGGGACTCGAAGGGCAGTCCGCCGAGTCCCAGGGGTGGGCCGGCCGGCAGGTCCGGGAAGCTGACGCGTCCCCCCGGTTCCATGATCGCGGGCGGCAAGTGGCCCGCGCGGGCCATCGTGCAGCGCCGCGAGACGGGGTCGTAGACCGCGTAGAGGCAGGTGGCCCCGGCGGCCACGTCATCACTGCCGGCGGCCGCTCCGTAGGGGTCCGCAGCGACCTCCGCCGACTGTCCCACCAGATCGTCGAGCCGCTTGAGGAGCTCGTCGGGCGGGATGTCCATCGGCGCGAGCGCCCGCACTGTCGTACGCAGCCGACCCATGGTGGCCGCCGCGTGGAGACCGTGACCCACCACGTCGCCCACCACGAGCCCGACACGCGTTCCGGACAGCGGGATGACATCGAACCAGTCGCCGCCGACGCCGCTGAGAGCGTCCGTGGGCAGATAGCGATGAGCCACTTCGACGGCCGGGTTCGGCGGCAGATACTGCGGCAGGAGCTGCCGCTGGAGAGCCAAGGCGGCGGCGCGTTCGCGCGTGTAGCGGCGGGCGTTGTCGATGGAGACCGCGGCCCGGGCGGCCAACTCGTCAGCCACCGCGACAGCGGCGCGGTCGAAGAATCCCGATCCGCTGTGGCGTACGAAGGTGACAAGGCCCAGGGCCGTGCCACTGGCGCGCAACGGCACGACCAGGGTGTCGTCCTCGAGCACGAGCCCGCCCGAGGCGAGGCTGCGGTGCTGGGGGGAGCCGCTCGCGTACTCCACCGGTTGCGGGTGATGTCTCAGCGCAACGGAGGAGTGCGCCGGGCCCTCGGACGCGGCCGCGTGGGAGGCCGAGCAGGAGGAGGCGCGGATCAGCTCGAGCCCCGTCGGACCCGCAGCGTCCGGCACCTCGCCGTCCAGGACCACCGCAGCGAGGTCGACCTCGACGGCGTCGGCGAACTCGGGCACCACCACCGCGGCCAACTCGTCGGCCGTGGCGATCACGTCCAGCGTGGTGCCGACGCGGCGGCCGGCCTCGACCAGCAGATTCAGTTGCCGCTGCGCCTCGTAACGGTCGGAGATGTCGAACGCGTCCTCGCACACCCCGAGCGCTCGGCCGTCCGCATCCTGCAACCGGTAATAGGAACACGACCACAGATGGACCCTCCCGGGGTCGCTGGGCTGCTCTCCGAGAAAGTGCAGATCGAGGATCGGCTCCCCGGTCTCCAGCACATGGCGCATGACCGCATCCAGCGATTCCGGATAACCCGATGTCACGACTCTGCCCCTGGGATACAGCTCGTCGGCCGGCCCGCCCCGGACTTCGGCGAGCGGCCGCCCGAGTTCCTCCTCGGAAGCGGCGTTGCACCACACAAGACGGCGCTCGGTGTCATAGATGGCGAAACCCAAAGGCGACTGGGTGGCCAGACCGTCCAACATGGCCAGCCGGGATTCCCATTCCGCGAGGCCTTCCCTGTCGGCCACCACGACGACGCGCTGCGCCTCCCCGGCCAGGTGACAGACAGCGGTGACGAGTTGCAGACGGTGACCGTCACGATGCACGGCAGTGTGCAGGTCACGGTCCGGCAAGGACAGGGCCGCCGCCTCGGCGGGGCTCGCCACGAGCGGCTCGGCCGTTCGGGAATCGGCTGCCGCCGTGGGCCTCAGGAATGTGCCGACGGGCTGCCCGACGATCTCAGTCGGGCCGTAACCGAGGAGCTGCTGCGCCGCGGGACTCCAGCCGATCACGAGGTCCTGGCCGTCGACCACGAACGTGGCAGCCCTCCGAACGTCCAGCGGGCCCCGGAAGTCGATGTCCCCGCTCCCCTTCCTTACATGGCTCATGGTGCCCTCACCGGCCCGATTCATCAGATCCAGAGTCCGCCTGATGCTGACACTGCGCAAACGATCGGATCGGTCGCGCGTTCGGGCTCGCACCACCGCCCGATCAGCGGTCGACCGGAGGCGGCACGGCCCCTGGCCGCGACGGCCCAGGGCTCCGCACACAATTCGCGTATCCGATCCCGGCCCGACGGCAGGAATTAGCGGCTCCACCGGGACTCGTTCATTCAGACAAGGAAAGCAGAGATGGATTCATCTTCCAGCCGATCCGCGACGCCCCCTGACTGCCGACCACCCACCACGCTCCAACCCCCTCACACCTAAGGTAGTTCGCGCCCACGGAGACAGGTTGGACATGAAGGATCATGCAGGGTACTCAAGGAATACAGGCATGAATCCGACGCGTTTTCTCCCGCCACTCTCCCGGACGAGGAGCTGACCGCGGTGGCGCGCGAAGCGCATCGCCAGGTGCTGGGTGCCGAGCGGGTCGTGCCGTGGGCGCCGTCGATGGCGACCGAGGACTTCGGTCTCTACGGAGACGCGGGCCAGGAGATCCACGGCTGCGCGGGAGTCCCGCTGGGCTACTGGATGGTCGGGATCGTGGGCCCGCGCCAGTGATCCGCCACGGCAGGCGCGAACACCGCCGAGCGGCTCGCGGCACTCCCCGCGAACCACTCGCCCGAGTTTGCGCCGCACTTGCCCATCGCTCTGCCCTCGGCGACAAAAGCGATGACGACGGCTGCGCCGGCGGTCCTGTCAAGGTGATGCTGGCGGGACCCGGTCCCTTCCGCACCCGCTGCGCCGGCCGCTCAGAGGGTCCGTGTGACTGCGGTGAATCGCGGTGCTCGTGAAGGGATCGACGAGGATGGCGCGGTATGTGAGGACGCGGAGCATGCGCTCGGGCCGGTTGGCGGTACGGTCGGGCAGCGCGTCGATCCGCTCATGGTTCTCAACGTCGATCACCACGGTGGCATAGCGGTGCCGTCGGCGCAGAGCAACGTCGTCGACGCCGATCACGCGAGGCGCCGCACCCGCACACGGACCACCACCCGACGCCCATCGACCGGAACGTCGGCACGATCCGCCGGTCCGTCCTCGGCGCGACCCGTTGGTAAATAATTGCGCAATTACAGGACATACCAGTAAATTTCCTGCCGTTGCTTTGAGATGTCACTGGCAGACGGGGCAAAGGATGAGCACGGACGACCGCGTCGCTGTGACGACCGGGATCGCACGACTGCACGCGTCGCCCGGACTCGCCGGGCCCGGCCGGCTCGGGCTGGTGACCAACCACACCGGCGTTCTGCCCGACCTGCGCCCGGCCGCACCCGCGCTGCTTCAGGCCGGCGCGCGGCTGGTCGCCCTGTTCGGTCCCGAGCACGGGCTGTACGGGACCGGTCAGGCGGGCGAGAGCGAGGCCGCTCATGCGGACCCCGCCACCGGTCTGCCGGTCCACGACAGGTACCGGTGCAGCGGCGGGCTCCTCGACAAGGGCCCGCTGTTCGACCCGGCGTGGGCCAGCTTCGTCGGGCGCGCCGCGTTACCCGTCCGGCACGGGCTCACCTGCGGCGAGCTCGCCCGGTATCTCAACGCCTCGGTCGTTTCTCAAGTGGCGGGCACTGCAGCCGCGCGCCATGGATGCGGAGGCAACCGCCCTGCCGTGGGTCGCGCCCTCGCCGAACATCCCGACGCCCGCCACAGCCACCGTCTACCCCGGGACGTGCCTGTTCGAGGGCACCAACCTCTCGGAGGGCCGGGGCACCACGCAGCCCTTCGGGGTCGTCGGAGCCCCGTACATCGACGCGCGGTTCGCGACCTCGCTCGCCGAGCTCGATCTGCCGGGTGCGCGCTTCCGTGATCTGTGGTTCGTGCCGACATTCCACAAACACGCCGGGCGGCGGCTGCGCGGAGTCCAGCTCCATGTCACCGATCGCGCGGTCTTCGCTCCCGTACGGACCGCCGTGGCGATGCTCAGTACGCTGCGGCGGCTGTACCCGGACCACTTCGCATGGCGCGCCGCTGACCGCGGTGTGGAGGGGAGCGACCACCGTCCTTTTCTCGCCCTGCTGTGGGGGTCCGACCGGCTGCGGCGTGCCGTCGACGCGGGCGACGACCCGCCGGCGCTGTGCGATCCGCCGGCGCCGCCCGGCCGATGGGTCGGCGACGACGTGCTGCTCCACCCCTGAGACGTTCTGCCGCCCCGCGCGACGTGCTGCTGTTCCCCTGACGGAAGCGGATGCCGATGCAGAACCGACAGCCGCCACTGACACCCTGGGCCGAGCCGCCCTGGCCCCCACCGGGCAGCCGGGCGCGGACCGTCTCATCGCCCCACGCGCCCTCATGGACTGGCCCCTGATCGCCGTGGCGCCGGCGCACCCCGCACCAGACCGAAGCAGCTCTGCGGGCGACGCTCGACGCCGTCCCTGACCTGCGTATGGAAGGACAACCCCGCCGATGACCGATCGCACAACGACATCCCGGGCCGACATCCGTGGTTTTCGCGCGGGCGACGGACCGCAGGTGGTGGAGGTGTGGCGGCGCAGTGCGCCGGCCGACCCCGTCACTGCGGACCGCTTCCGCTCCCTGGTGCTGCTCGACGCCAACTTCGATCCGGAGGGTCTTCGGGTCGCCGTCGAGGGGGACCGTGTCGTCGGTGCGGCCTACGCGGTGCGCCGTCTGACGCCGATGACCGGCACCGACCTGGAGCCGGAGCAGGGCTGGATCCCGTTCTTCTTCGTCGACCCGGCCGCCCGCAGGCGCGGCCTCGGCCGCCGGCTGCTGGCCGACGCCCTCGACTGGCTGCACGGCCACGGCCGCACCCGGGTGGACTTCTCCTCGTACACCCCGAACTACGTCCTGCCCGGCCTGGACGCCGAGACGTACCCGGAAGCGGCTCCGCTCCTGGAGTCCCTGGGCTTTCGCACGCTGTACGAGGCGGCGGCGATGGATCGTGGTCTGGTGGGCTATCGGTTCCCGGAGGACGTCGCGCGCCGCGTGGAGGAACTGGCGGCGCAGGGCTACCGGTTCGCCACCCCGTCCGACGACGACCTGGTGGATCTGTTCGCGCTCGCCGGGAGCCACTTCGGTCCGGACTGGGCGTGCACGATCCGGGCGTGTCTGGCCGCGGGCACGCCGCTCGACCGGATCGTCGTCGTCCGGGACCCTTCGGGCCGCATGGTGGGCTGGGCGATGCACGGCGCGTTCGACGCGGTGGACGAGCGGTTCGGCCCGATCGGCGTGCTGGAGGAGATGCGCGGCACCGGGCTCGGCGAGGTCCTCCTGCACCTGGTTCTGGAGAGGATGCGGGCGCGCCGCGCGCACTCCGCGTGGTTCCTGTGGACCGGCGCGCAGTCCCCGGCAGGCCAGATGTACCGCAAGACCGGCTTCACCACGACCCGGGTGTTCCGCGTGATGCGCCGGGAGGTCGCTGGATGACGCCGGCACGCCGCACCAGCGGCCTGAGCCGCCGTCACTTCGCGCTTGCGCTCCCCGCAGCGCTGCTCGCCTCCGGATGCTCCGCGCCGCACCAGGGGACCGGGCGGCCCGGGGATCCGATCGTCCTCACCCTGCTCTCCCACTACGCGAGCGGGGTGCTCAAGGAGGCCCTGCAAGGCCCGGTCGACGAGTGGAACGCGACCCACGACCTGGTCAAGGTGCAGACCAAGGCCGTCGAGTTCGCGGACCTGCTGACCACGTTCATGGTCCGGCAGGCCGCGGGCCTGGGCGCCGACATCCTCCACCCGTACTGCCTGTGGAACGGCCAGCTCGTCCAGGCCGGCGTCCTGCGGCCCGCTCCGTCCGAGCACGCCGAGGAGATCACACGCGGCTACGGCGAAGCCGCGGTCGACGCCGCCTCGGTGGGCGGCCGGGTCTACGGCTACCCCACCGAGGTGCAGACGTACGCCCTCTACTACAACAAGCGGCTGCTGCGCGAAGCCGGCATCGACGGCCCGCCGCGCACCTGGCGGGAGCTGGAGGAGACCGCCTACCGCACCGCCAGCCGCGACCGGTACGGCAACACACTGGTCCAGGGCTTCGGGCTGTCGACCGTTGACGACTCCACCACCGTCGGCCAGACACTCGCCCTGCTCAACGCCGCGGGCGGCAGGTTCGTCTCCAAGGACGGCAGGAGCACCGCCATCGACTCGCCGGCCGGACGGGCCGTCTTCGAGCTGGAGCACCGGCTCGTCGTGAGGGGCGCGAGCGCCCCCGGTGTCAACGTCTACAAGGCGTTCCGGTCCGGTCAGGTGGCCATGGTGGTCAGCGCCGGCTGGTGGACCGGGAGCCTGAAGACCCTGATGGGCAAGGACTACCGCGACGTCGGTGTCGCGCCGCTGCCCCTGCCCGAGGCGGACGGCAAGCGCGCCACGCTCTCCACCGGCTTCATGCTGGGGGTCAACGCGGCCAGCAAGCACCCGCGCGCGGCCTGGGAGTTCCTGCGCTGGCTCAACACCGAGAAGGTGAACGTGAAGAGCGCGAAGGCGGGTGGGAGAGCGACCCGGATGAGCTCCCTGCAGGTGTCGGTCGGCTCCCTGACCGGCCGCGCCGACGACATGCGCACGCTCCTGGGCGCGCACAGCGATGCAAACCTGCGCCCCTTCCTGGACGCGCTGGCGTACTCGGTGCCGGAGCCGAACATGCCGGGCGCACAACAGGCCAAATCGCTGCTGCGCAAGAACATCGAGGCGCTGTGGACCGGTCAGCAGTCGGTCGACCAGGCACTGCGCACCACCCGCCGTCAGGTCGATCGAGAGGTGACACGCTCATGGTGAACGCGCTGACGCCGGCGACGACCGAGCGGGCGGCGCCCAGCACGCGCTCCGCCGGGCCCGCCGTCGACGGCCGCGCCCGGGCCCGGCGCCGCCAGGCCGTCGTCGCCTATCTCTTCCTGGCGCCGACGTTGCTGTTCTTCGCCGTCTTCCTGATCCTGCCGCTGGGCTTCGCGCTGCTGCTGTCGATGTCCCGCTGGGCCGGGTTCGACCTCGGCGACATCCAACCGGTCGGCGCGGACAACTTCGCGGGCCTCTTCGCGGACGGATCGACGTTCCTGGCGCCGATCCTCACCAACACGCTGCTGTTCGCCCTGGGCACCGTGGTCCTCGCGCTCGCCGGCTCCGTCGTCGTCGCCACCTGCATCGACAACCTGCGGTTCCAGGGGCTGTGGCGCACCCTGTACTTCCTGCCGATCGTGACGACCGTCGTCGCCGTCGGCAACGTGTGGAAGTACATGTACGAGCCGGGTGGCCTCGTCAACGGCGTCCTCAACGCCCTCGGGCTCGGCTCGGTGGCCTTCCTCCAGGACCCGGACACCGCGCTGCCCTCGGTCGTGGTCGTCCATGCCTGGGCCTCGGTCGGCTCGGCGATCCTCGTCCTGACCGCCGGGCTGAAGTCCATTCCCGAGTCGTACTACGAGGCCGCGGCGCTCGACGGCGCCGGGCCGGTCACCGTCTTCTGGAAGATCACACTTCCGCTGTTGCGGCCGTCGCTGCTGCTCGTGTGCATCACCCAGTTCATCAGCGGCCTGCAGTCGTTCGCGCTGATCATCGTGATGACCAAGGGCGGGCCGGGTGACGCGACCAACGTGGCTGCCCTGGAGATGTACCGACAGGCCTTCTCGTACGGCCACTGGGGCCCTGCGAGCGCCGCCGCCTTCGTGCTGTTCATGGTGGTCCTCGTGGTCACCCTGGTGCAGTTGTGGATCTTCCGGCGCAAGGGGGAGGACGCATGATCCGCCGCCGTTTCCCGTGGTTGTCGTATCTGGTGGTCGTGACGGGCGCCGTGCTCACGGTGGTGCCGTTCCTCGACATGGTGATGACGTCGTTCAAGGGGGCCGGCGAGGCCGGTACGCTGCCGTACCGGTTCCTGCCCGGGGCGTTCGACCTGTCGAACTACCGGGCGGCGATCGACCAGCTCGATCTGCCGGTGCTCTTCCGCAACAGCGTCATCGCGACCGCCGTGATCACCGGATCGGTGCTGCTGACGTCGTCGCTCGCCGGCTACGCGCTCGCCAAACTCCGCTTCCCCGGCCGGAACTTGATCTTCCGACTCGTGCTGTCGACGATGATGTTCCCCCCGTTCCTCTTCTTCATCCCGCACTTCGTGATCCTGGTGCACTGGCCGCTGGCGGGCGGCAACGACCTGTTCGGGCGCGGGGGCGCGGGCCTGACCGTCAGCATCGCGGCGCTCGCCATGCCGTTCCTCGTCAACGGCTTCGGGATCTTCCTGATGCGCCAGTTCATGGTCTCGATCCCGGACGAGGTCCTGGAGGCCGCACGCATCGACGGTGCCGGCGAGTTCGCCGTGTGGTGGCGGATCGTCGTGCCGCAGACCAGGCCGGTGGTGCTGACGCTCGGTCTGCTGACCTTCGTCCACGCGTGGAACGAGTACATCTGGGCGCTGCTCATCTCGACCGCCAACCCGGACGTGATGACCCTGCCCGTCGGCATCCAGCTCCTGCAGGACTATGTGGACCCGACCCGCACGATGCCGATCGTCATGGCCGGTCTCGTCCTGAGCATCCTGCCGGTCCTGATCCTCTTCCTGCTGCTGCAGAAGTACTACATCCGCGGCATGATGCTCAGCGGCCTCAAGTGACACGCTCGGCACCTGCCCGACGTGAACTCCCGCGCGTCCCGCGAAGTGGTGTAGTCACTGGCCGAGCTGGAAGGTGTGGCAGCAGCCGAGCGTGGGACACCCCAGGCGCCATGCTGCGTGAGACGGTACCGCTCCCCCCAACGTGCTGGTCGCCCGGAGTCACGGGTCGATTCCAATCCTGGTCGAAAGGCTCAACGGTCGGCGCGACGGTCTTGACGGCGAGACACAAGGCGTGTTCGCTGTTGCGCCAACAGACAAACATCTCTCATAGCGCAACACTCTGCTGCCGCTGAGTGCCTGCGGTGCAGCCGCCTCGTCCCCCCGTCATCCATGTCGCTGACCACTGCGCCGCCGCAGCGCGAGGCAGTCCGACCCGACCGTGCCCGAGCCTGACGACAGAAGGAAAGAGAGCATGGCTGCTCCCCAGATGGCGAAATCTCCAGGTGACACCTCGGATCAAGAGAAATCGGGGGCCCGCTCCCCCCTGGCGTCAATCGCACCCGGTGTCTTCTGGCCGTCGACGATCATCATCGTTGCCTTCGTGCTCTACGCCACGGTCTTCAAGAACTCCGCACAGGACGTCATCAGTACGGTGCAGGAAGAGATCATCAGTGGTCTCGGTTGGTATTACACCGCCCTCGTCTCACTCTTCGTGATCTTTGCCCTCTGGGTCGGTATCGGCCGCTTCGGAGACATCAAACTCGGCAAGGACGACGAGCGACCCGAGTTCGGCATGGGCTCATGGCTGGCGATGCTGTTCGCCGCCGGTATGGGCATCGGACTGGTCTTCTGGGGTGTCGCCGAGCCGTTGAACCACTTCGTCTCCCCGAGGCCGGGCGTCGGTGAGGGCGAGGCCGCGCGGAGCGAGTTCGCCATGGTCCAGACGTTCCTGCACTGGGGTATCCACCCCTGGGCCATCTACGTCGTGGTCGGTCTCGCCGTCGCCTACGCCGTGCACCGCAAGGGCCGCCCCATCTCGATCCGCTGGGCTCTGGAGCCGCTCTTCGGCGACAGGGTCAAGGGCGCCTGGGGCGACGCCATCGACACCATCGCCGTTGTCGGCACCGTCTTCGGCGTGGCCACCTCGCTCGGCTTCGGCGTCCTGCAGATCTCGGCGGGGCTCGGCTTCCAGGGTTGGGTGACCGACCCCGGCACGCCCCTGCGAGTCGCCCTCATCATCGGCATCACCCTGCTCGCCACCATCTCCGTGGTTACGGGCGTCGGCAAGGGCATCAAGTGGCTGTCGAACATCAATATGGGCCTGGCCGGCGCGTTGATGGTGTTCGTACTCGTCGCGGGCCCGACGCTGTTCATCCTCAACGGCTTCGTCGAGGACATCGGCGCGTATCTGCAGAACCTCCTCGCGCTGAGCTTCGACACCGGCGCCAGCCAGGGCGCCGAGGGCACCGCATGGGTCAGCGGCTGGACGGTCTTCTACTGGGGCTGGTGGATTTCCTGGGCTCCGTTCGTCGGCGTCTTCATCGCCCGCATCTCCCGCGGACGGACCGTTCGTGAGTTCGTCACGGGTGTGCTGCTGGTACCGACGCTGCTGACCTTCGTCTGGTTCGCCATCTTCGGTGGCTCGGCAATCCACCGCGAGACGGTCGGTGACGGCGGACTGGTGGGCGAGGACGGCGCGGTGGGTACGGACAGCGCGCTCTTCCAGTTGCTCGACACCCTGCCGGGCGGCGCGTTCGTCGCTGGAGCGGCGCTGCTGCTGATCGTGCTGTTCTTCGTCACCTCCTCCGACTCCGGCAGCTATGTGGTCGACGTGCTGGCCTCCGGTGGCGACCCCGAGCCGCCGACCTGGAGCCGCGTGTTCTGGTGCGCCGCCGAGGGGGCCGTGGCCATCGCACTGCTGATCGCCAGCGGCACGGGAACGTCGTCGCTGTCCACACTGCAGACGGCGGCGATCATCACGGCACTGCCCTTCAGCCTGGTGATGATCGGGATGTGCCTCGCCACGGCCAAGTCCTTCCGCCGAGAACACCACGCCTATCTCGCCGCCCAGCGGAAGAAGCAGGAGGAGCGGCTCATCGACCAGGCCGTGACGGCGTTCGAGGAGGGCCTGGAGAACGGGACTTCGTCAAACGGGGCCAAGGACAGCGCGGTAGACGCGCGCACCACGTAAGCGGGCACCGATGCGCCGCGCGCCCGGCATCGGCCGTGAAGTCCGCCGAATCGGGCCGGGACGCGCGGCGCGCACGACGACCATGTGACTCCTCCCTCAGACGCCCCACCTGCCTCCGCCGGCCCGCTTCGGGAACGCACGGCACGAGCCCGTCCCCGCTCCCCGGCCCGGCGCCTGGCGCGGCCCCGCCGCCGGTGACTGGACCTCCTCGCTCGGCCGTGCCGCGTACACCGCGGGTGGCCGTGCCCCGCGCTGTGCGCGGTCCCACAGCACCCCGGCCCGGTGCACCTGGTCTGCACCGTGCGCGGCGAGCTCGCCGGGGGCGCGGGCCAGCCGGAACTGCTGGCGGCCACCTTCCCGCCCGACTCCGTGACCGGCGCCCCCAAGTCCAGCGCCCTGCGGATCATCGAGGCGCTGGAAACCACACTCCGCGGCCTGTACTGCGGCGGTCGGCATCGGCTGGGCCGACGCCGACCGCGCACCAGCGAACCGGCCGTTGGCATCCGCGCCTTCTGGATCGAGCGGACCGCGACCGGCCACGTGCTGCGTTTCGGCACCGGCGCGGGTATCACCTGGTGCTCGGCCCCCGAGCGCGAGTGGGAGGAGGCCGAGCTGCTTCGGACTCGCCGGGGCAGGCTTGCCGGCCGCCTCGGACTCCAGAACGCCAAAGCGGCCACCGCAGGTGTGCTCCCCTACGCGGCCGCGATGACGGTGGTTGCGGGTGGCTGGGTGGCCCGCGCGTTCACGCCGACCACCCGGCCCGTTCCCTCGGGTACGGGGCGAAGCCCGTCAGTGGGCGGGGGGCGCGCCGAGTCTGTCCTGCACCCAGGTGTGGAAGGCGCCGATGTGGTGCTCGCTGGGGACGAGGACGCCGCCCTTGGCGTAGGCGCGGGAGCTCATCCCGGGCTGGGTGCGCTCGCAGGCGTCGAAGTCCTGCTGGTTGACCCGGTGGAAGAGCTCCACCGACCGGCTGACGTCCTTGCCGCTGTCGACGACATGCGGGAGGTAGAGCCAGTCGCACTCGACGATCGTGCGATCCACGGCCATCGGATACATCCGGTGGAAGATCACGTGATCGGGAACCAGGTTGATGAAGACCTGGGGCCTGACGGTGATCGCGTAATAGCGGCGGTCCTGGTCCTCGGAGACCCCCGGGATGCGGTCCAGCCCCTCGCTGCCGTCCACGGTGAAGCCCCGGATCTCCTCACCGAACTCGGCCCCGTGCCCGACGTAGTACTGCGCCGCGAAGCCGTCGGCGAACTCGGGCAGCACCTCGGTCAGTTCGGGGTGGATCGTGGCGCAGTGGTAGCACTCCATGAAGTTCTCGATGATGAGCTTCCAGTTCGCCTTCACGTCGTAGGTGATCCGCCGGCCCACCGAGAGGTTGTCGATGTCGTAGCTCTCGATCGACTCGGCGTCGCCCAGGCGCTCGGCCACCGCACCCGTCACGTCTTCCTCGAAGGACGGCGGAGTGTCCGCGAGGCACACCCACACGTACCCGAGCCACTCCCGGACGTGGACGTTGATCAGGCCGTATTCGACCCGGTCGATGTCCGGCATCGACGTCAGATTGGGCGCGGCCACCAGCTTGCCGTCGAGGCCGTAGGTCCAGGCGTGGTACGGGCACTGGAATGCGCGCTTGACCTCGCCGGACTCCGCGGTGCAGAGCTTGGCCCCGCGGTGCCGGCAGATGTTCAGGAACGCCCTGATCGAACCGTCCCTCGAGCGGGAGATCAGCACGCTCTCCCGTCCGACCTGGTAGGTGCGGAACTGGCCGGGCCTGGCCAGCTCCGAGGCGCGGGCCGCGCAGAACCACATGGACTCGAAGATGCGCTCCTGCTCCAGGGCGAAGACCTCGGGATCCGTGTAGTGGTCGCCGGGCAGCGTGGCGATCAGGCTGGACGGCAGGCCGGTCGCCGGCAGGTTGGTCATGGTCATCATGTCACCTTCGGGAAATGTCAGACCCGTACGCGGCGCGGGTCGAAGAGGGCGATGGGGTGGTCGGTGCTGCCTTCGGTGGCCAGGTCGGCGAGGATCTCGCCGATCACCGGCACGAACTTGAACCCGTGTCCGGAGAATCCGCAGGCGACGGTGGTGCGCGGGTGCTCGGGGTGCCGGGACAGGACGAAGTGTTCGTCCGGAGTGCTGGCGTACATGCAGGCCGCGCCCTTGAGGAAACGGCCGGGAAGGGCCGGGATGCGCGGACGCAGGTACGCGGCCATGGCCTCGATCTCCTCCGGGTGGATCCGGCGGTCGAGGGTGTCGGGATCGCTGGGGAGGCCTTTGCGGAAAAAAGCGACCTTGGCTCCGCCCTCCGGGCCGTCGAGGGAGGGGAAGCCGTAGATCTGGGTGCCGTCCGGGTCCTCCCAGATGTAGACGGGGTGCCGGTCGGCGGTGAACGGGCCGGTTCCGCCCTCGGGCTGGAACCAGTACATGACCTGGCGCTCCACCGTCACGCTGACGCCGAGGTCGGACAGCAGGGTCGGCGCCCAGGCGCCAGGGGCGAAGATCAGCCTCTCGGCCGTGTGGACGCCTCGGTCGGTGACCACCCATGCCTTGCTGCCGGGGCCGTCGTCCTCCCATCCGAGCACGCGTTCCGCGAAGTGCAGCTCGGCGCCGTGGGCGCGGGCCAGGTCCAGGTGAGCGCTGACGGTGACCTCCGGCCGGGCCACGCCGGCCCTGCGCTCGTAGACGGCGATGTCGTCGGCGGCCGGGGTGAAGGTGGGGAAGCGGCGCCGGATGTCGGCGGCGTCCAGGATCTCGTGGTCCAGGCCCCACTTCCGGGCACTGTTCAGGGTTCCGGCGACGGCCAGGCTGTCCTCGCGCCCGATCATCAGGCCGCCGGTCTCGGTGAAGACCTCGCGGCCGGAGTCGGTGGCCAGCTTCTGCCACAGCTCGTGCGCGCGGAGCAGCAGCGGCACATAGGCGGGGTCCTCGAAGTAGGCCTGCCGGTAGATGCGTGAACCGCCGTGGCTGGAGCCGAGGTTGTGGGCCGGGCCGAAGCGTTCCAGGCCCAGTACGCGGTGGCCGCGGGCGGCGAGGTGGTAGGCGGCTGCGCTGCCCATCCCGCCCAGGCCCACGATGATCACGTCGTACGAAGAGGGCATGTGTCCGTCTCCTGGGTTGGTGGTGAGGGTGCGTTGGTTCGCGGTCTCGTCGGCGTATCGGGTGCCGCGGCCGGATCAGCGCGGGATGCGCTACGCCGACCGGCGGGCCGTCGGCCTGCACAGGCTCCCGGGGAGTTCGATCCGCGCGGTCACAGGACCACCACCGAGCGCAGGACCTCGCCGCGGCGCATCTTCTCGAACGCCGCCTCCACCTCGTCCAGTTCGATCTTCTCGCTGACGAAGCCCGCCAGGTCGAAGCGGCCTTGCAGGTAGAGGTCGATGAGGGCGGGGAAGTCCCGGGAAGGCAGGCAGTCGCCGTACCAGGAGGACTTCAGCGTCCCGCCCCGCCCGAAGACGTCCAGCAGGGGAAGGTCGACGGTCATGTCCGGGGTGGGGACACCGACCAGGACAACGGTGCCGGCCAGATCGCGGGCGTAGAAGGCCTGCTTGTACGTCTCCGGACGCCCCACCGCGTCCACTACGACGTCCGCGCCGAAGCCGCCGGTGAGGGCGCGGACGGCCTCGACCGCGTCGGTCCTGGCGGAGTCGACGGTGTCGGTGGCCCCGAACCTCTCGGCCCACCGAAGCTTCCGCTCGTCCACGTCGACGGCGATGATCTTCGACGCGCCGGCCATCTTGGCGCCGGCGATGGCGGCCATGCCCACGCCGCCGCAGCCGATCACGGCGATCGAGTCGCCGCGGCCGACGGCACCCGTGTTGACCGCGGCGCCGAATCCCGCCATCACGCCGCAGCCGAGCAGGCCCGCCGCGGCGGGTGCGGCGGCCGGGTCGACCTTGGTGCACTGGCCGGCGGCGACCAGCGTCTTCTCGGCGAAGGCCCCGATGCCGAGCGCGGGGGCGAGCGGCGTGCCGTCGAGCAGCGTCATGGGCTGGGTCGCGTTGTGGGCGGCGAAGCAGTACCACGGCTTGCCCTTGCCGCAGGCGCGGCATGTGCCGCACACCGCACGCCAGTTGAGGACGACGAAGTCGCCGGGCGCGACGTCCGTGACGCCCTCGCCCACCGCCTCGACCACTCCTGCGGCCTCGTGACCGAGCAGGAAGGGGAACTCGTCGTTGATGCCGCCCTCCCGGTAGTGCAGGTCGGTATGGCAGACACCGCAGGCCTGTACCTGCACCAGCGCCTCACCGGGGCCGGGGTCCGGCACCAGGATGGTCTCCACCGAGACGGGGACGCCCTGTTTCCGGGCGACGACGGCGCGTACCTCGTGTGTCACAGTCGAGCTCCTCGCGGGTTTCCGTACGACCGGCGGGTGCGGTGCCGGGCCGCCTCGCCCAAGCGTTGCGCATAACGCACTTGGATGCGCTATAGGAAACACTCCTTCCTGCGGAGCGGCGGTGTCAAGGGGTGGGTCACACCCCGGCAGCACGTTCCAGCCGGACCACGACGGACTTGGACGTCGGGGTGTTGCTGATGGCCGCCGTGGAGTCCAGGGGCACCAGGACGTTGGTCTCCGGAAAGTACGCCGCGCAGCAGCCGCGGGGCGTCGGGAAGGCGACGGTGCGGAAGGCCGGTGCCCGGCGCTCCACCCCGTCCTCGTATTCACTGACGATGTCCACGAGGTCGCCGTCGGCCAGCCCACGGGCGGCGAGGTCGTCCTCGTGCACGAACAGCACGCGGCGTCCCTGGTGAATGCCGCGATAGCGGTCGTCCAGGCCGTAGATGGTGGTGTTGTACTGGTCGTGCGAGCGCAGCGTCTGCAGCAGCAGCCGGCCTTCCGGTACGCGCAGGATGTCCAGCGGGTTCACGGTGAAGTTGGCCCGGCCGGTGGCGGTGGTGAAGCGGCGCTCGTCGCGGGGCGGGTGGGGCAGGGTGAAGCCGCCGGGCCGGCGCACTCGTTCGTTGAAGTCCTCGAAGCCGGGGATCACCCGTGCGATGCGGTCGCGGATGCGGTCGTAGTCGGCCTCGAACACCTCCCAGGTCACCTGCCCCGCCGGGACGGCTGATGTTGCCGCGCGGGCCCCGAGGGCGGCCCGGGCCATCCCGCAGATGATCGCCACCTCGCTGCGGAGGCGGTCGGAGGCGGGGGCGAGCCGCCCCCGCGAGAGGTGCACCATGCCCATGGAGTCCTCCACCGTCACCAGTTGGGGCCCCGAGGGCCGCAGATCGGCCTCGGTGCGGCCGAGGCAGGGCAGGATGAGCGCCTGTTCCCCGGTGACCGCGTGGGACCGGTTGAGCTTGGTGGAGATCTGCACGGTGAGCCGGCAGCCGCGCAGCGCCTGCTCGGTCACCTCGGTGTCGGGGGCGGCGGCGACGAAGTTGCCGCCCAGCCCCACGAAGACCTTCACCCGGCCGTCGCGCATGGCGCGGATGGTCTCGACCGCGTCGTGACCGTGGTGGCGTGGCGGTTCGAAACCGAATTCGGCGGCGAGGGCGTCGAGGAAGTCCTCGCCGGGCTTCTCATGGATGCCCATCGTCCGGTCGCCCTGCACATTGGAGTGGCCGCGCACCGGGCACAGTCCGGCGCCCGGACGGCCGATGTTGCCGCGCAGGAGGAGGAAGTTGACGACATCGCGGATGGTCGGGACGGAGTGGCGGTGCTGGGTGAGGCCCATCGCCCAGCAGACGACGATCTTCTCGGCGGCGAGTACCTCCCGGAACGCGACCCCGATCGCGTCCACGGACAGCCCGGTGGCCTCCAGGACCTCCTCCCAGGAGGTCTTCCGGGCGTGCTCGGCGAATGCCTCGAAGCCGTGCGTGTGCGAGGTGATGAAAGAGGTGTCGAGGACGGTGCCGGGTGCGTCGTCCTCCGCTTCCAGCAGCAGCCGGTTGAGGGCCTGGAACAGGGCCTGATCGCCACCCAGCCTGATCTGCAGGAAGAGGTCGGCCAGCTGGGTGCCGCCGCCGACGATGCCGGACGGCCGCTGGGGGTTTTTGAACCGGAGCAGGCCGGCCTCGGGCAGCGGGTTGACCGCGATGATGCGGGCGTCGCGCTGCTTGGCCCGCTCCAGGGCGGAGAGCATCCGCGGGTGGTTGGTGCCGGGGTTCTGGCCGACGACGAGGATCAGGTCCGCCTCGTGGAGGTCCTCCAGGCTGACGCTGCCCTTGCCGATGCCGATCGTCTCGACCAGGGCCGAACCGCTGGACTCGTGGCACATGTTGGAGCAGTCCGGCAGGTTGTTGGTGCCCAGCATCCGGACGAACAGCTGATAGACGAAGGCGGCCTCGTTGCTCGCCCGGCCGGAGGTGTAGAAGGCGGCCTGATCCGGGTGGTCGAGGGCGGCGAGCTCCCGGGCGACGACGGCGAACGCGTCCTCCCACGAGATCGGACGGTAGTGGTCACTGCCCGCCGGGCGGTACATGGGATGGGTGAGACGTCCTTGCTGTCCGAGCCAGTAGTCGCTGCGGCCGGCGAGTTCCTCCAGGCTGTGCTCTGCGAAGAACTCCGGGGTCACCCGGCGCAGGGTGGCCTCTTCCGCCACGGCCTTGGCCCCGTTCTCGCAGAACTCCGCACGGTGCCGGTGTTCCGGTTCGGGCCAGGCACAGCCCGGACAGTCGAAGCCGTCCTTCTGGTTGACCCGGAGGAGGGTGAGCAGGCCACGGCGGGCGCCCATCTGGGTGCCGGCGTGGCGCAGCGAGGAGGTGACCGCCGGAATTCCGGCGGCGTGGTCCTTCGGTGGGCCCACCCGCAGTCGGGCATCGCCGGGGTCCTCAGCAGGGGCCTTGCGGGTCATCTATGGCGCTCCGCGGTGTGTGAGTGAAGGCTGCTGTTGCTCATCGCGATGAGTATTTCTCATTGCACAACACACCCCAGGAAGCCCGCACGGCCGACTTCTGTCAAGACACACCCTTGACCGGACCCACTCCCCCTTGGACCATGTTGCGTATCGCTCGCCTTGTTGCTCATTGCGCACCGATGGAGGATGCCGTGTCCCCTCGCCCCCACCCCGGCCGCGAGTTCGTCCTCACCCTCTCCTGTCCCGACCAGGCCGGACTGGTCCACGCCGTCAGCGGCTTCCTGGTCCAGCACTCCGGGAACATCCTGGAGAGCCAGCAGTTCGACGACCGCCTCCAGGGCCGCTTCTTCATGCGTGTGCACTTCGACGTCTCCGCCCCGGAGGCGTCACTGGAGCGGCTGCGTACCGGTTTCGCCCCGCTGGCAGAGGCCTACCGGATCGACTGGCGGCTGCACGATGCGGCCGCCCCCACCCGCACCCTGATCATGGTCTCCAAGTACGGCCACTGCCTGAACGACCTGCTGTTCCGCAAGAGCACCGGCGCCCTCAACATCGAGGTGCCGGTGGTCGTCTCCAACCACCGGGACTTCGAGCCGCTCGCACACAGCCACGGCGTCCCCTTCCACCACATCCCCGTCACACCGCAGACCAAGGCGGAGGCGGAGGCGGAACTGCTGGAGCTGGTGCAGCGGTTCGAGATCGACCTCGTGGTCCTCGCCCGCTATATGCAGATCCTCTCGGACGACCTGTGCAAGCGGCTCGAGGGCCGGGCCATCAACATCCACCACTCCTTCCTCCCCAGCTTCAAGGGGGCCCGGCCCTACCTCCAGGCCCACCAGCGGGGAGTCAAGCTGGTCGGGGCCACCGCCCACTACGTCACCCCCGACCTGGACGAGGGGCCCATCATCGAGCAGGACGTCCTCCGCGTGGACCACTCCCACGACCCCGACGAGCTGGTCACCATGGGCCGGGACGTCGAGGCCCGGGTCCTGGCGCGCGCCGTGCAGTGGCACAGCGAGAGCCGCATCCTGCTCAACGGCCACCACACCGTGGTGTTCCGCTGACACACCCGTTCCGTGTTCCTGTACATCGCCGGCCGAGGAGACGCATGTCCGTCCTGAACACGCCCCTGCACGAGCTCGACCCGGCCGTCGCCGCCGCGCTCGACGCCGAGCTGCACCGCCAGCAGTCCACCCTGGAGATGATCGCCTCCGAGAACTTCGCGCCGGTCGCGGTCATGGAGGCGCAGGGCTCGGTCCTGACCAACAAGTACGCCGAGGGCTACCCCGGCCGCCGCTACTACGGCGGCTGCGAGCACGTCGACGTCGCCGAGCAGATCGCCATCGACCGGGTCAAGGAACTGTTCGGCGCCGAGTACGCCAACGTCCAGCCCCACTCGGGCGCCTCCGCCAACCAGGCCGCCCTGTTCGCGCTGGCCCAGCCGGGCGACACCGTCCTCGGCCTGGACCTGGCCCACGGCGGCCACCTCACCCACGGCATGCGGCTGAACTTCTCCGGCAAGCAGTTCGAGGTCGTCCCCTACCACGTGGACTCCGAGACCGGCCTCGTCGACATGGCCGAGGTCGAGCGGCTCGCCAAGGAGCACCGGCCGAAGGTGATCATCGCGGGCTGGTCGGCGTACCCGCGGCAGCTGGACTTCGCCGAGTTCCGCCGGATCGCCGACGAGGTCGAGGCGTACCTGTGGGTCGACATGGCGCACTTCGCGGGCCTGGTCGCGGCCGGCCTCCACCCGAACCCGGTGGAACACGCGGACGTCGTCACCTCCACCACCCACAAGACGCTGGGCGGCCCGCGCGGCGGCATCATCCTCGCGAAGAAGGACTTCGCGAAGAAGCTGAACTCGTCCGTCTTCCCGGGCTTCCAGGGCGGTCCCCTGGAGCATGTGATCGCGGCGAAGGCCGTCTCCTTCAAGGTCGCCGCGAGCGAGGACTTCAAGGAGCGCCAGCGCCGTACCGTCGAGGGCGCGCAGATCCTCGCCGAGCGCCTGACGGCCGCCGACGCCCGCGAGGCCGGCGTGAACGTCCTGTCGGGCGGCACCGACGTCCACCTCATCCTGGTCGACCTGCGCGAGAGCGACCTGGACGGCCGGCAGGCCGAGGACCGCCTGCACGAGGTCGGCATCACCGTCAACCGCAACGCCGTCCCCAACGACCCGCGCCCGCCGATGGTGACCTCGGGGCTCCGGATCGGCACGCCCGCCCTCGCCACCCGCGGCTTCACGGCCGAGGACTTCGCCGAGGTCGCGGACGTCATCGCCGAGACGCTCAAGCCGTCGTACGACGTCGAGGCGCTCAAGGCCCGCGTCAAGGCACTGGCGGACAAGCACCCGCTCTACCCCGGCCTGAACCAGTAACAGCGCCCCCGTATGGAGGAGTGACCGTGGCCATCTCGGTCTTCGACCTGTTCTCGATCGGCATCGGCCCGTCCAGCTCCCATACGGTCGGCCCGATGCGCGCGGCACGCATGTTCGTCGTCCGTCTGAAGGAGAACGGCGTACTCGCGCAGACCGCCAAGGTCCACGCCGAGTTGTACGGCTCCCTCGGCGCGACCGGCCACGGCCATGGCACCCCGAAGGCCGTACTGCTCGGGCTGGAGGGCAACGAGCCGCACTCTGTCGACGTCGTCCGGGCGGACCACGACGTCGAGCGGATCAAGTCGACCGGAAGACTGCGGCTGTTGGGCGCCGAGATCGGCGACGCTCAGGAGATCGCCTTCGACTTCGACGACGATCTGGTGCTGCACCGCCGTAAAGCACTGCCGTACCACGCGAACGGCATGACACTGCGGGCGCACGACGTCACGGGGACGGAGCTGCTGTCGAAGACGTACTACTCGGTGGGCGGCGGCTTCGTCGTCGACGAGGCCGTGCTTGATCAAGACGTGGTCGGCGCGGACCGCATCAAGCTCGACGACACGGTCCTGAAGTACCGCTTCCGCACCGGCGACGACCTGCTGCGCCTCACTCGCGACACCGGCCTGTCCATCTCCGCGCTGATGCTGGAGAACGAACAGGCCTGGCGCACCGAGTCGGAGATCCGCGCCGGGCTGCTGGAGATCTGGCGGGTGATGCGGGGCTGTGTGGCCAACGGCCTTTCTCGCGAGGGCATCCTGCCGGGCGGTCTCAAAGTGCGCCGCCGTGCCGCCGTCACCGCCCGCCAGCTGCGCGCCGCGGGCGACCCGGCCGCCCATGCCCTGGAATGGACGACTCTCTATGCGATGGCGGTGAACGAGGAGAACGCCGCCGGCGGTCGCGTGGTGACGGCCCCGACGAACGGCGCGGCGGGCATCATCCCCGCGGTCCTGCACTACTACATCAACTTCGGGACGGGCGCGGCCTCCGAGGGAGAAAAGGAAGACGGAGTCGTACGATTCCTGCTCGCGGCCGGGGCCATCGGCCTGCTCTTCAAGGAGAACGCGTCCATCTCCGGCGCCGAGGTCGGCTGCCAGGGGGAGGTGGGTTCGGCCTGCTCGATGGCGGCGGGCGCGCTGGCCGAGGTCCTCGGCGGCTCCCCCGAGCAGGTCGAGAACGCCGCCGAGATCGGCATGGAGCACAACCTCGGCCTCACCTGCGATCCCGTAGGCGGCCTCGTCCAGATCCCGTGCATCGAACGCAACGGCATGGCCGCCGTCAAGGCCATCACCGCCGCCCGCATGGCCCTGCGCGGCGACGGCTCGCACATGGTGTCCCTGGACAAGGTCATCAAAACCATGAAGCAGACCGGCGCCGACATGTCGGTCAAGTACAAGGAGACCGCCCGGGGCGGCCTCGCCGTCAACATCATCGAGTGCTGAGCGGGGCGCGGGCATGGGACGAGTCACCGAGCGCCGGCGCGTTCTGCGGATCCGGGAGGGTGCCGTCGGCGCCCGGCCGGACACCCTGGTCGCCGAGGAGCCGCTGGAGATCCGGCTCGGCGGCAGGCCGCTGGCCATCACCATGCGGACGCCCGGTGACGACTTCGCGTTGGCGGCCGGATTCCTGGTGAGTGAGGGCGTCCTCGGCCGGGCCGAGGAACTCTCGGGCATCGTGTACTGCGCGGGTGCGACGGGTGGGGGCACCGCCCGCTCGAGCGAAGTCGAGAGTGGGGGAGGCTCGAACACCTACAACGTCGTCGACGTGCGGCTCGCCCCCGGTGTG
This sequence comes from Streptomyces sp. Z423-1, assembly GCF_013009255.1. Taxonomy (NCBI): domain Bacteria; kingdom Bacillati; phylum Actinomycetota; class Actinomycetes; order Kitasatosporales; family Streptomycetaceae; genus Streptomyces; species Streptomyces sp. Z423-1. Next base: position 9,340,840 of record NZ_CP053109.1, on the reverse strand, counting down.
GTGGTGCCCGACATCACGCTCGAGCGGAACGTGTACACCACGTCCTCTTGCGGTCTGTGCGGCAAAGCGAGCCTGGACGCCGTGCGGACCACCGCCCGCTGGCCGATCGCCGACACTCCCCCGGTACGGGTCGAGCCCGAGTTGCTGGCTGCCCTCCCCGACCGACTGCGGGCCGCGCAGCGGGTGTTCGACCGGACAGGGGGCCTGCACGCCGCCGGGCTGTTCTCACCCGACGGCGAACTGCTGGACCTGCGTGAGGACGTCGGCCGGCACAACGCCGTGGACAAGCTGCTCGGACGCGCACTGCAGTCCGGTGAACTGCCCCTGTCACAGGCCATCCTGCTGGTGTCAGGGCGGGCGTCGTTCGAGCTGGCGCAAAAGGCGGTCATGGCGGGCATCCCGGTGCTGGCGGCGGTCTCGGCTCCCTCCTCCCTCGCCGTGGACCTGGCGGCGGAGACCGGACTCACCCTCGTCGGCTTCCTGCGCGGCCAGAACATGAACGTCTACGCGGGTGAGCATCGCCTGGTCCTGCAAGCACCAAGGGGACTCGCGCGGTGAGCGTCCGGCGCCGCCCCCGCCGCGTCGCGATGCTCAGCGTGCACACCTCGCCGCTGCACCAGCCCGGCACCGGCGACGCGGGCGGGATGAACGTCTATGTCGTCGAGTTGGCCAGGCGCCTGGCCGTCGCGGGCGTCGAGGTGGAGATCTTCACCCGGGCCACCTCCGCCGCGCTCCCGCCCGTCGTCGATCTCGCGCCCGGTGTTCACGTCCGGCATGTGGAAGCGGGCCCTTACGAGGGCTCGGCCAAGGAAGACCTGCCCGCGCACCTGTGCGCCTTCACGCACGGCCTGATGCGGGCCTGGGCCGACCGGCACCCTGGGTACTACGACGTGCTCCACTCGCACTACTGGTTGTCCGGCCAGGTCGGCCGGCTCGCCGCCGAACGCTGGGATGTCCCGCTCGTGCACACCATGCACACCATGGCCAAGGTCAAGAACGCCTCCCTCGCCACGGGCGACAGACCCGAGCCCACGGCCCGCGTGACGGGCGAGACGCAGATCGTGGCGGCCGCCGACCGGCTCATCGCCAATACCGGTACCGAGGCGACCGAGCTGATCCGTCACTACGACGCCGACCCCGAACAGGTCACCGTCGTCCACCCGGGCGTGAATCTGGACTGCTTCCGGCCGGACTCCTCCGGTGGCGCAACCGGCCGGGCGGCGGCCCGTGTACGCCTCGGGCTGCCGGCCGACGCGCTGATCCCGCTGTTCGCGGGCCGCATTCAGCCACTGAAGGCGCCGGATGTGCTGCTGCTCGCGGTCGCCCGGCTCCTGAAGGAGCGGCCACGGCTGCGCGAGCGGCTCGTCGTGCCGGTGGTGGGCGGACCGAGCGGATCAGGCCTGACCGAGCCGGAGGGCCTGCAGAAGCTGGCGGCACAGCTCGGCATCTGTGACGTGGTCCTGTTCCGCCCACCTGTCTCACAGTCTCAACTCGCGGACTGGTACCGGGCGGCGTCCGTGCTCGTCATGCCTTCCTACAGCGAGTCCTTCGGTCTGGTGGCCCTGGAGGCCCAGGCCTGCGGCACGCCGGTGATCGCGGCCGAGGTGGGCGGTCTGCCGGTAGCCGTGCGGAACGAGGTGAGCGGCGTGCTCGTGCCGGGACACGACCCGGCCGACTACGCGCGAGTTCTGGGCCGCTTCGCGGACGATCCGGCGCTCTCGACCCGCATGGGAGAGGCGGCCGCCCGGCACGCCCGGTGCTTCGGCTGGGACACGGCGGCCGCCGCGACCGTTGACGTGTACGCGGCGGCGATCCGCACGCACGGAGGCTGTGGGAGCCGCTGAGGCTCCCACAGCCAGTGCCGGGCCGATCAGTCGATCAGATGTATTCCGTCGCCGCGTCCAGCAGCCAGTCCGCCAGATAGCCGGCGAAGGACGAGCGGACCAGTACCCAGAATCCGGCCCTGGGTTCGTCCCGGGCGACCAGCACGACCTGCGTGCGGCCCAGCGTCGTCTGGGCGCAGCGTCCGGCGCCGAAGGCGCGCGGATGCAGGTCCAGCGCGCAGCCGTGGGCCAGCAGGTCGCGGGCGCGGGGGCCCCCGACAAGGAGCGTGGTGCGCTGGGCGGAGACGTCGGTGGCGGAGACGGGCTCGTCGCCCGCGGCCTCCCGGATCCGACTCTCCAGGTCCCGCCGGCTGCCGGGCGGGCCCACCAGGAGCCATTCGTCCGGGCCCAGCCACAGCGCGGTCAGTTCCCCGGCGCGTACGACGGTGTTGGGTTCGAGGGGCAGTTGGAGGCCCAGCGCGAGCCCGACGGCGGCCGCCGCCGCTCCCTTGGCATCGAGGCGCACGTTGATCTGGGCCAGGAAGGGGAGTTCGGCCAGCCGGATCGCACCCCCGGACGTGCGCGTCGCGGCGGCCAGGCGGTTGGCGGCGTGCGACAGGGGGCTGCGGAGCGGGGCGGTCAGGGCGGTGTCAGCCATCGCGGCGGGCTCCCTCGGGGTCGTAGAGGACGGGGCTTGCGACGGTCACCGGGACCATCCGGTCGCCCACGGGGGCGTACAGCCGCTCGCCGATACGGTCCCGGCCGCTCTTGATCAGGGCGAGCGCGAAGGTCCGGCCGAGGGCGGCGCTGCGGTAGCTGGAGGTGACGTGACCGAGCATCGGCACGGGTGGCGCGGGCAGCACGCCGTCGGCGACCAGGTGGGTGCCCTCGGGAAGGAAGTCCTCCGGGTGCTCGGGGAGCAGGCCCACAAGGTGCTTGCGGTCGGGGCGAGCGGTGTCGCCGCGGGCGTGAGAGCGCTTGCCGATGAAGTCGGGCTTCTTCTTCGACACCACCCAGCTCATGCCGAGGTCCTGAGGGGTGACGGTGCCGTCGGTGTCCTGCCCGATGATCGGGTAGCCCTTTTCCGCGCGCAGGACGTGCATGGTCTCCGTGCCGTACGGGGTGATGCCGTACGGCGCGCCGGCCTCGTACAGCGCCTCCCACAGGGCGAGGGCCTCCCACGGTGACACGTTGATCTCATAGGCCAGTTCGCCGGAGAAGCTGATCCGGCACACGCGCGCGTCGATGCCGGCGACGGTCGTCTCCCGCCAGGCCATGAACGGGAAGTCGTCGTTGGCCACCGCCAGTTGAGGGGCGAGCGAGCCGAGGACTTCGCGCGAGCGGGGGCCGACCAGGGCGACGGTGGCCCACTGCTCGGTCACGGACGTGCAGTGGACCTTCAGCTCGGGCCACTCGGTCTGCAGCCACTCCTCCATCCAGTCCAGTACGGCCGCGGCGTTGCCGGTCGTCGTGGTGACCAGGAAGCGGTCCTGGGCGAGGCGGATGACCGTCCCGTCGTCGAAAACCATGCCGTCCGGGCGGCACATGACGCCGTAGCGGATCATGCCGACCTTCAGGGTGCTCATCATGTTGGTGTAGAGCCGGTCGAGGAAGAGCGCGGCGTCCGGGCCCTGGACGTCGATCTTGCCGAGAGTGGAGGCGTCCATGAAGGCGACGCTGTCGCGGGCGGCACCGCACTCGCGGAGGACGGCGGCCTCCATGTCCTCGCCGCTTTGCGGGTAGTACCAAGGGCGCTTCCACTGGCCGACGTTCTCGAACAGGGCGCCGTGCGCGACATGCCACTCGTGCAGGGCGGTCGTCCGGACCGGGTCGTGCAGCGCGCCCCGGTCGCGGCCCGCGAGCGTGGCGAAGGAGACCGGTGTGTACGGCGGCCGGAAGGTCGTCGTGCCGAGTGCCGAGATGTCCACACCGAGGAGCTCGGCGACGACGCCACTGGCCAGGATCCCGGAGGTCTTTGCCTGGTCGTTGGCGGTGCCGGCCGTGGTGTAGCGCTTGGTGTGCTCGACCGAGCGCAGACCGGCACCGGTCGCGCGGGCCAGGTCGTCCACGGTGACGTCCCTTTGGAGGTCGACGAAACGGGGGCCGTCCGAGACACCCGGAACGACGTACACGTGCATGGGCGGCGTCTGCCGGGGCTGGGCGGCCGCCTCCGGGTGGCGGGATGCCTCGGCGGTGTAGCCCTCGGCCTCGACGGCGCGGGCGCCGGCCGCCGCGCCCTGGGCGAGGACCGTGGCCAGGTCGAGGACGCCGCTCGCGCTGCCCGCGACCTCGACCGCCTGGCGGCAGGTGTCGGGGACGAAAGAGCCCAACTCGGCGTCGTAGCGCAGCGTGCCGCCCGCCTGGCTGAAGAGGTGCGCCACCGGGTTCCAGCCACCGGAGACCAGCAACAGGTCGGCGGCGAACTCCCGTCGGCCCGTGGACTCTCCGTACGGCGCGACGGTCACGGCGGTGAGGCGGGCCTCGCCCTCCGTGCCGATGACGGCATGACCGGTCAGCACCTCGATGCCGGCCGAGCGGGCGCGCTCCGCCCACTCCCCCGCCTCGGAGCGGGTGTCGACGATCGCCGTGATCTGCACACCCGCGGTGTGGAGGTCCAGCGCTGCCGCGTAGGCGCTGTCGTTGGTGGTGAGGACGACCGCGTGGCGGCCGGGCAGGGCGCCGTGGCGGTTGACGTGGGTGCGGGCCGAGGCGGCCAGCATCACTCCGGGGCGGTCGTTGTCCGGGAAGGCCAGCGAGCGTTCGTGGGCGCCGGTGGCGAGGACGACGCGGCGGGCCCGGATGCGCCAGACGCGTTCGCGGGAGACGTGCTCGGGGGCGTCGGCGCCGAGGTGGTTGGTGCGGCGCTCCACGGCGAGGAGGTGGTTGTCGTCGTAGTAGCCGAAGACGGTGGTGCGGCGCAGCACTCGAACCTCGGGCTCGGCATCGAGTCGTCCGGCGACCTCGGCCACCCAGTCGAGGTGTTCGGCCGTGCCCAGCAGGCTGCCGCCCGGCTCGGGCTGGTCGTCGGCGAGGATGACACGGGCGCCGCTGCGGGCGGCTGCCGCCGCGGCCGCGAGGCCTGCCGGGCCGGCGCCCACGACCAGCAGGTCGCAGTGGGCGTGTACGGCGTCGTAGCGGGCGGGGTCCGGTTCGGTGGCGAGGCGGCCCTGGCCGGGGAGGCTGGTCGCGACCAGGCCGTCGTAGAGCTCGACGGTCGTCGCGGGCAGCATCGGCTCCGGGAAGGGGGCCTCGATCTGGACGACCGCGTTGGGTTCCTCCACGCCGGCCGAGAAGATACCGCGGGGGCGGCCGAGCTTGATGCTGGTGGCGGCCTGGATGACGCCGTTGGCGAGGAGGGCGGAGGCGAGGGTGTCGCCGCGGAAGCCCTGGTATTCGATGCCGTCGAAGGTGAAGGTGAGGGGGGCGTCGCGGTCGATCCGGCCACGGGTGGGGTGGCGGAACGACCGGGTTGCGACCCCGGCTGGGGGCGCTTCCCCCAGACCCCCGTTCGGCCCTGAAGGGGCCTCGTCCTCGAACTCCCCCAGAGGGGGTACCCCCGGACGGGCTGGTGATGCCGGACGTGGCTGAGAGGTCGCCGTACGCCTCAGTTCCTCCAAGGCCGGGCGCTCCTCCCCCGCCCGGTACACCGCCAGGATCTCGTTCGTCGACGTGTCCCGTACCGCGTTGAACCAGCGGCGGCAGCCCGCCGCGTGGCTCCAGCGCTCGGCGAAGGGGCCCTTGGGATTGTCGCGGAAGAACAGGTAGCGGGCCCACTCCTCGTCGCTGAGGGCCGCCGGGTCCTCCGGATACGGCACATGGGCCTGGCCGCCGTAGTGGAACTCGGCCTCGTCGCGGGGCCCGCACCACGGGCACTGGATCAGCAGCATGGTTCGGCTCCCTAGTGGGCCACGGCGGCCGCGCCGTGCTCGTCGACGAGCGCGCCGGTGGTGAATCGGTCGAGCGAGAAGGGGGCGTTGAGGGGGTGGGGGGTGTCGTGGGCGATGGTGTGGGCGTAGACCCAGCCGACGCCCGGGGTGGCCTTGAAGCCGCCGGTGCCCCAGCCGCAGTTGAGGTAGAGGTTGTCGACGGGGGTGAGGCCGATGATCGGCGAGGCGTCGGGGCTGACGTCGACGATGCCGCCCCAGGTGCGCAGCACGTGGGCGCGGGCGAAGACCGGGAAGAGCTCCAGGGCCGCGGACATCTGCTCTTCGATGATGTGGAAGGCGCCGCGCTGGGTGTAGGAGTTGTACGCGTCGATGCCGGCGCCCATGACCAGCTCGCCCTTGTGCGCCTGGCTGACGTACACATGAACCGCGTTGGACATGACGACCGTCGGGTGCACCGGCTCCAGGAGCTCGGAGACCAGGGCCTGCAACGGGTGGCTCTGCAGCGGGAGTTCGATGCCGGCCATGGCCGCGAGGACCGAGGTGTGGCCGGCCGAGCAGAGCGCCACCTTGCCCGCCGCGATCGGGCCCAGCGTGGTCCGGACTCCCACCACCCGGCCGCCGGCCACGTCCACGCCGGTGACCTCGCAGTTCTGGATGATGTCGACACCGGCGGCGTCGGCGGAGCGGGCCAGGCCCCAGGCGACGTGGTCGTGCTTGGCGATGCCGGCGCGGGGCTGGTAGGTGGCGCCCAGGACCGGGTAGCGCACGTCCGGGGAGATGTTGACGATCGGGCAGACGTCCTTGACGCCATCCGCGTCGAGCCACTCGGCGTCCACGCCGTTGAGGCGGTTCGCCTCGACGCGCCGCACGCTGTCGCGGACGTCCTGGAGGCTGTGGGCGAGGTTCAGCACGCCGCGCTGGGAGAAGAGGATCGGGTAGTCGAGTTCGTCCGCCAGGCCCTCCCACAGCTTGAGGGCGTGCTCGTAGATGCCGGCGCTCTCGTCCCACAGGTAGTTGGAGCGGATGATGGTGGTGTTGCGGGCCATGTTGCCGCCCGCCAGCCAGCCCTTCTCCAGGACCGCCACGTTCGTGATGCCGTGGTTCTTCGCCAGGTAGTGGGCGGTGGCGAGGCCGTGACCGCCGCCGCCCACGATGACGACGTCGTACGACCGCTTCGGCTCGGGCGTGCGCCACAGCCAGTCGGGGTGCTCGGGGAGCTCGGCGCCGGGGGTGCGTGGGCTCATCGGGTGTCTCCAGCCAGGGGCGTGTTCAGCGCGTTCATACGGTGTTCGCGTTCCTCTCGGCGGCCTCGACGACGTTGGCGAGCAGCATGGCCCGGGTCATGGGGCCCACGCCGCCGGGCATGGGCGCGCGCCATCCGGCGACCTCGGCGGCCTCCGGGTTCACGTCGCCGACCAGCCCGTTGTCGGTGCGGGTGATCCCGACGTCCAGGACCGCCGCGCCGGGGCGCAGCATGTCCTTGGTGATCAGCCCGGGCGAACCGGCGGCCGCGACGACGATGTCCGCCTCGCGGACATGCCAGGCCAGGCCCTTGGTGCCGGTGTGGCAGAGGGTCACGGTGGCGTTCTCGGAGCGGCGGGTGAGCAGGAGCCCGATCGGCCGTCCGACCGTGATGCCGCGGCCGATCACGCACACCCGCGCTCCGGCGACGGGCACGTCGTAGCGGCGGAGCAGTTCGACGATGCCGCGCGGGGTGCACGGCAGCGGGGCCTCGACGCCGAGGACGAGCCGGCCGAGGTTGACGGGGTGCAGACCGTCGGCGTCCTTGGCGGGGTCCATGCGTTCCAGTACGGCGTTGGCGTCCAGGTGGCGCGGGAGCGGGAGCTGGACGATGTAGCCGGTGCATGCCGGGTCGGCGTTGAGTTCGTCGATGACGTCCTCGACCTGCCGCTGGGTGGCGTCGGCGGGCAGTTCCCGGCGGAGGGAGGCGATGCCCACCTGCGCGCAGTCCCGGTGCTTGCCCGCCACGTAGGCGTGGCTGCCGGGATCGTCACCGACCAGGACGGTGCCGAGCCCGGGCGGGCGGCCGGTGGTCGCGGTCAACTTGGCCACGCGCTCGGTGAGTTCGCGACGGATGTCGGCGGCGGTCGCCTTGCCGTCGAGGAGTTGTGCGGTCACTGGTGGCTCCTCTTCCCCACGGTCAGCCACGGAGGCGGGACATGGTCGGGTCGAACAGGGGCTCCTCGGCGACGACCGCCTCGACACTCTGGTCGAAGTAGCCGATGTGCACGGTGGTGCCAGGGGTGGCGAGCTCGGCGGGGAGCCAGGCGTAGGCGATGCCCTTGCCGATCGTGTAGCCGTAGGCGGCGCTGGTGACGTAGCCGACCACGCAGTCGCCGTCGTACACCGGTTCCTTGCCCATGACGACCGCCCGCGGGTCGTCGATGGTGAGGCAGGTCAGCTTCCGCCGTACGTCGGCCTTACGGCGTTCCAGCGCCGCCTTGCCGATGAAGTCGCCCTTGTCGAGCTTGACGGCGAAGCCTACGCCGGCCTCGTAGGGGTCGTGCTCGTAGGTCATGTCGGTGCCGAAGGAGCGGTACCCCTTCTCCAGGCGGAGGCTGTTGAAGGCGCCGCGGCCGGCGATGATGCCGCCCAGCGGCTCGGCCGCCCGCCACAGCGTGTCCCACAGCTTCAGTCCCTGGTCGGCGGTGGTGTAGAGCTCCCAGCCGAGTTCGCCGACGTACGACAGCCGCATCGCCGTCACCGGGACGCTGCCGACGTAGGCGTGCTTGGCGCGGAAGTACTTCAGGCCGTCGTTGGAGAAGTCCTCGTCGGTCAAGGGCTGCAGGACCTCGCGGGCGAGCGGTCCCCACAGGCCGATACAGCAGGTGCCGGGGGTGATGTCGCGGACCTGGACCGTGCCGTCGGCGGGGAGGTGGCGCGTGAACCAGTCGAGGTCCAGGTTGCCGTTGGCGCCGACCTGGAAGAGGTCGCGGGCGAGGCGAGCAACGGTGATGTCGCTGCGGATGCCGCCGTCGTGGTCGAGGAGCAGGGTGTACGTCACCGAGCCGACGGACTTGGCGACCTTGCCGGTGCACAGGCCCTCCAGGAAGGCGGCGGCACCAGGGCCGCTGACCTCCAGGCGCTTGAGGGCCGTCATGTCGTACATCGCGACGGTCTCGCGGGTGGCCTGTGCCTCGGCGCCGACGATGGGCGACCAGTACCGCGCGGCCCAGTCGTTGGGGGTGGGGATGGAACGGCCCTCGACCAGGTGCGCGTTGGCCTCGTACCACTGCGGGCGCTCCCAGCCGTTCGCCTCCAGGAAGAAGGCGCCCAGCTCCTGCTGGCGGGCGTGGAACGGGCTGGTGCGGATCGGGCGCGGGTGCCCCGACGGCTGCAGCGGGTGCAGGATGTCGTAGACCTCGACGAAGTTCTGGCAGTCGCGGGCCAGGACGTACTCGGGGGAGAGTTGGTGCGGCTCGAAGCGGTTGACGTCGCACTCGTGCAGGTCGAAGGAGGAGCAGTAGCCGTCGACCAGCCATTCGGCCATGGCCCGGCCCACGCCCGCGGAGTGGGTGACCCAGACCGCCTCGGCGACCCAGAAGCCCTTGACGTCGGGGGACTCGCCGAGGAGCGGATTGCCGTCGGTGGTGAAGGAGAACAGGCCGTTGATGCCCTCCTCGACCTTCGCCTCCTTCGTCGCGGGGAGCAGGGACTGGGTCTCGCTCCAGGCGTCCTCGAAGTCCTCCTCGGTGAACTTCAGGACCGAGGGCATCTCCTCGGCCTCGTCCACGGAGAGGATGTCGTCGGCCGAGACGGGCATCGGGCGGTGGCCGTAGTAGCCGATGCCGATGCCGTCGAAGCGGTCGCGGTAGTAGAGGTCGGCGTCCTGGTGGCGCAGGATCGGGCGCACCGCCTCCTCGGTCTGGCCGGCGAGGGCCGGTACCGGGCCGGTCCAGGCGAGTTGGTGGGCGAGCGGGGTGAGCGGGAGATTCATGCCGACCATGCGGGCGATCCTCGGGCCCCAGATGCCGGCGCAGCACACGACGATGTCGGCGGGGATCTCGCCCTGGTCGGTGAGGACGCCGGTGACGCGGTCCTCGCTCCGCTGGACGTCGAGGACCTCGTGGCGGGCAAGGAAGCGTACGCCGCGTTCGGTGGCCCGGCGGATCTGCGCCTCGACGGCGAGGACGGCCTTGGCGAGACCGTCCGTCGGGATGAGGAGGCCGCCGAGGACCTTGTCCCGGTTCACCAGCGGGTGCTGCTCGACGCACTCCTCGGGCGTCAGCAGCCGCGCCTCGATGCCCCAGGCACTGATCCAGCCGTGGCGGCGGTGCAGTTCCGCGAGGCGTTCGGGGGTGGTCGCCACTTCGAGGCCGCCGACCTGCAGGAAACAGGGCTTTCCGTCGACGTCGAGGGAGCAGAATTTCTCGACGGTGTAGCGGGCCAGTTCGGTCATGGTCTTCGAGGGGTTCGTCTGGAAGACCAGGCCCGGGGCGTGTGAGGTGGAGCCCCCGGTGGCGGGGAGCGGGCCCTGGTCGACCACGGTCACTTCGGTCCAGCCTCGCGCGGAGATCTCGTCCGCGAGCGCCGCACCGACGACACCCGCTCCGATGATGACCACTCGGGGTCCCGCCATCGCCGCACCTCCGGGTTGAGAAACAGTCCAGCCGATTCTTCGGTTGCTGTCTGCGCAACATGCTTCAGGTTGCGCAACTCAATGTGCCTGGCGCGGGGAGGGGTGTCAAGAGGGTCCGGGACGTCGGAAAACGGGCCGGAAACGCAGGTGGGAACACAGACCGGAACACGGAAATGCCCGGTGGGCGGAGCGCACGGGTGCGCTCCGCCCACCGGGCACGTTCGACCGGTTTCCGGCTTCGGTTTTCCGGCCCTACCCGAGCCAGGCGTCCACCTTGGCGCGGTTGGCCTCGACCCACTTCTTCGCCGCCGCCTCGGGCGCCATCTTGTCCACCGCGATGTACTTGGCCACGGTGTTCTGGTCGTCGTTCGTCCAGTTGAAGTTCTTCACCAGGTCATAGGCCGGGCTGCCCGACTCGGCGAACTTCTTGCTGACGATCTTGTCGAGCTTGTACACGGGGTAGTCGCACGCGACCTTCTCCGCGTCGGCGTCGCAGCCCTCCTTGTACTCGGGCAGCTTGACCTTGACCAGCGGCACCTCGGACATGAACCACTGCGGCTCGTAGAAGTAGCCGATCATCCATTCCTTGTCCTTCTCCGCCTTGCGGAAGGCCTGGATGAGCGCGGTCTCACTGCCCGCGTACACAACCTTGAAGTCCAGCTTGAGGTTCTTCACCAAGGCCTCGTCGTTGGTGACGAACGACGGGTCCCCGTCGAGGAGCTGCCCTTTGCCGCCCGACTCGGAGGTCTCGAACTCGGCCGCGTACTTGTCGAGGTTCTCCCAGTCGGTGATGTCCGGGTGCTCCTTGGCCAGCCACGGCGGCACATACCAGCCGATCAGACCTTCGTTGCCGGTCGGGCCGGCGTCGACGGCGGTCTTCTGGTCGGTGATGTACTTCTTCTTCAGGTCGTCGTGACCCCAGTTCTCGACGACGGCGTCGACCTCGCCCGTCCCGAAGCCCTGCCAGGCGATCTCTTCCTTGAGGTCCTTCTGGACCACCTTGCAGCCGAGGTCGTTCTCCGCGACGTAGGCGAGGACCGCCGCGTTGGCCTCGTAACCCACCCACGGGTTGACCGCGAGGTTGAAGGTGCCGCACGTGCCGGAGCTGCCCGAGCCGCCGGCCTCCGAGGAGCTGTCACCGATCTTCGCACCGCCGCAGGCGGTGAGGGTCAGCCCGAGGACAGCCACGCCCGCGATGCCGGCCGCGCCGACTCTCCACTGTCTTGCTTGCCTTGCCATGGTCAGTTGCTCCTTACGCGCTGGTACGCCGCGCCGCTGCCTGAGTGATCCGGTCGAACATGACTCCGAGAAGGACGATGGCCAGCCCCGCGGCGAGCCCCTTCCCGTACAGCTGTCCCTGCGAGAAACCGGCCACGACGTCGTAGCCGAGGGCGCCCGCGCCTACCAGGCCGCCCACAACAACCATCGACAGCACATAGATCAGGCCCTGGTTGGTGGCGAGAGTCAGGGCACTGCGTGCCATCGGCAGTTGGACCTTGGTGATGATCTGCCAGGTGTTGCACCCGGCCGAGGTGGCCGCCTCCACGGTGGTCTCGGGGACGTTCCGCACCCCGTCCGCGATGATCTTGATCGCGACGGGTGCCGCGTAGACCACGGCGGCGACGATCGCGGTGAAGCGTGTGGCACCGAACAGCGCGAGGAACGGCACCAGATAGACGAATGGCGGCATGACCTGAGCCGCGTCGAGCGTGGGCCGCAGTACCCGGTCGACCCGCGGGCTGCGCCCCATCCACACCCCGAAGCCGATGCCGAGCACCATCACCAGCACGGTGGCGACGACGGTCGACCCCAGGGTGGTCATGCTGTCCGACCACACGCCCGTGCCGACGAGCAGGCCCACACAGATCGCCGCGGTGAGCCCGGCACGCGGGCCGCCGAGCACTACGCCGAGCCCGATCAGAGCCGCGCCGACCAGCCACCACGGGGAGTCGGTGAGCAGGGACTGGAACGGGTTGAGCAGGCCGTTGGTGAGGGCGTCGCGGAAGGCGTTGGTGAGGCCCGACAGGTTGTCCTGCGCCCAGGTGGTCGCAGTGTCGGCGGCGCGCGCGATGGAGGTGCCGATGCCGCCCTCGCCGGGGAACTCCGCCGCCCACACGTAGGTGTGCGACAGGTAGACCAGCACCGCGCTGACCACGGCTCCTGCCCCCAGCAGCGGCCGCCGCCAGCTGAGGAAGCGGCTGCCGGAGCGCCGGGCCGACTCCTCGCGTGCGCTGGCCGCGGTCGTGACCCGGTCGAGGACGATGGCCATGACGACGATGGCGAGCCCCGCGTTGAAGGCCGTGCCGACGTCGAGCGACTGCAGGGCCTGGATGACGGTCTTGCCAAGGCCGGGCGCGTCGATCAGGGCCGCGATGGTCACCATGGCCAGGGCGGCCATGATGGTCTGGTTGACGCCCATCACCACGGTCCGCCTGGACATGGGCAGCAGCACCTTCAGTAGCGCCTGCCGAGGTGTCGCGCCGAGCGAGTCGGCCGCCTCGACGGCCGTCTCCGGTACGGAGCGGATGGCGTGCGCGGTGATGCGGATGGCCGGCGGTGCCGCGTAGATCAGGGTGGCGATGGTGGCGGAGGCCGGGCCGATGAGGAAGAAGAGGGTCAGCGGGGCCAGGTAGACGAAGGTCGGCATCGTCTGCATGAAGTCCAGGAAGGGCGTGACGACCCGGTTGAACCGGTCGGACAGCCCCGCCCACACGCCCAGCGGGATCGCGAACAGCAGTGCCACGAAGACCGCGACGAGGATGAGCGCCAGGGTGTCCATGCTCTCCTGCCACAGACCCTGGAGCCCGAGGAAGGTGAAGCCGGCCACGGCCAGCAGCGCCACCCGCCAGTTGCCGACGGCCCAGGAGACATAACCGGCGATGCCGACGACGCCGAGCCAGCCGATCTGCGGAACCGGGCGGCCCTCGGGCGGCTGGGAGATCAGCCCCTGGATGAAGGTCACCAGGTTGTCGATCACCAGGCGGATCTCGTTGAAGAAGTAGAGGAAGAGGGGGTTGGAGTTGCGGTTGGCGCCGATCGAGTCGTTGACATCGTTGAACCAGCGGTGCAGATCGGTGAGTTCCGCCGCCGCCAGGGCCAGGGTGTGCTTGCCGCGCAGCAGGGCGAACAGCACCAGCCAGCCGACCAGGATCGCGGCGATCACCACGCGCCGGCTGACTCTGCGCGCGGCCACGACGGGCGCGGCGGGTTCGGCGGCCTCCGTCTTCTCCGGCTTCTCCATGACGGCGGTCATCGCAGGTCGCCTTCCTGCCCGGCGACCACCGCGAGGATCTCCTCGTCGCCGACGATGCCGAGCAGCTTGCCGTTCTCGACGACCTTGACCGGCTTCTCGGCCGCCAGCACGGCCCGGGTGGCCTCCTTCACCACGACGTCCGGACCCATCTCGGGGCCGTCCAGGGCGTCGCCGTCCTCCGGGGACCGCATGATCCACCGCAGGGTGAGCACGTCGCCGCGCGGCACGTCCTTCACGAACTCGCGGACGTAGTCGTCGGCGGGGGCGCCGACCAGTTCGTCGCCGGTGCCGCACTGGACCGTCTGGCCGTCGCGCATGATGAGGATGCGGTCGCCCAGCTTGAGCGCCTCGGAGAGGTCGTGGGTGATGAACACCATGGTCTTGCCGACCTCGTGGTGCAGGCGGATGACCTCGTTCTGCATGTCACGGCGGATCAGCGGGTCGAGCGCCGAAAAGGGCTCGTCGAAGAAGAGGACGTCCGGATCGCCGGCCAGCGCCCGGGCGAGGCCGACGCGCTGCTGCATACCGCCGGAGAGCTGGTCGGGGTAGGAGTTCTCGTAGCCGGCGAGGCCGACCAGCTCGACGACCTCCATCGCCCGCTTGGTGCGTTCGGCCTTGCCCATGCCGCGGATCTCCAGCCCGAACGCCACGTTGTCGACGACGCGGCGGTGGGGCAGCAGACCGAAGTGCTGGAAGACCATGGAGAACTTGCGGCGCCGCAGGTCGCGCAGGCGCCCCGCGTCCGCCTCGCGGATGTCCTCGCCCTCGAAGACGATCTCACCGGCGGTCGGTTCGATCAGCCGGGTCAGACATCGCACCAGGGTGGACTTGCCGGAGCCGGACAGGCCCATGACGACGAAGACCTCCCCCGGCGCGACCTCGAAGTTCACATCGCGTACGGCGGCGGTGCACCCGGTGCGGTCCATGAGCTCGCGGCGGGTGAGCCCGCACAGCTCCTCGGACTCCGGCACCCGTTCGGCCTTCGGCCCGAACACCTTCCACAGCTTGCGCACGGATATCACCGGCGTGCCGTCCGAGTCCTGGGGCGTGCCGCGTCGCTGCGGCACCTCGGTCTGTGTGGGGGTCACGATCGACCTCTTTTCGGCGTTCAGCCGCGGAACCAGTGCTGCGGCCGGGGTTGGATGTTCTGCCAGATGTGCTTGGGCTCTCGGTACTCGTCCAGGCCGGTCGGTCCCAGCTCCCGGCCCACGCCCGAGTGCCCGAAGCCACCCCATTCCGCTTGCGGCACATAGGGGTGGTAGTCGTTGATCCACACCGTGCCGTGGCGCAGCCGCCGGGCGACCCGCTGGGCCTTGCCCGCGTCCTGCGTCCACACCGCTCCGGCGAGTCCGTACTCGGTGTCGTTGGCGATGCGGACGGCGTCGTCCTCGTCGGTGAAGCGCTCCACGGTCAGCACGGGCCCGAAGGACTCCTCGTGCACCACGCGCATGTCCTGCCGGCACTCGTCGAGGACGGTCGGCGGGTAGTAGTAGCCGTTCGCCAGGGCGGGGTCGGCGGGCCGTGCGCCGCCGCAGCGCAGTACGGCCCCCTCGGCGAGGCCCGCGGCGACGTACGCCTCGACCTTCTCCAGGTGGTCGGCCGAGATCAGCGCTCCGGTCTCGGCCTCGGGCTCGAAGGGACCACCGAGGCGGATCTGCCGGGCGCGCCGGACGACCTCGTCGACGAAGGCGTCGTGCAGGCAGTCCTCGACGATCAGCCGGGCGCCGGCCGAGCAGACCTGCCCGGAGTGCAGAAAGACGGCCGTGAGGGCGAAGTCCACGGCCGTGGCGAAGTCGGCGTCGGCGAAGACGACGTTGGGGTTCTTGCCGCCGAGTTCCAGCGCGATCTTCTTCACGGTCGCGGCGGCGGTGGCCATGATGCGCTTGCCGGTCTCCAGACCCCCGGTGAAGGAGACCATGTCGACGGCCGGATGCTCGCAGAGCGGGGCGCCCGCCTCCGGCCCGCTACCCAGGACGAGATTGGCGGCGCCGGCCGGGAGCCCGGCCTCCTCCAGTGCCCTCATCAGCAGGATCGAGGTGGAGGGAGTGAGCTCGCTGGGCTTGAGGACGATGGTGTTGCCCGCGAGGAGTGCGGGGGCGACCTTCCACGAGGCCTGTAGCAGTGGGTAGTTCCACGGTGTGATCAACCCGCATACGCCGACGGGCTCGTACACCACGCGGCTCACGGCGTCGGCGCGGCCGGTGTCAATCACCCGGCCTGCGTCGGTGCCGCCGAGCCCGCCGTAGTGGCGGAAGCAGGAGACGACGTCGGCGATGTCGTACTCGCTCTCCACCAGCCGCTTGCCGGTGTCCAGCGATTCGGCGCGGGCGAACTCCTTGGCGTCGCGTTCGATGAGG
This sequence comes from Streptomyces sp. Z423-1, assembly GCF_013009255.1. NCBI lineage: Bacteria > Bacillati > Actinomycetota > Actinomycetes > Kitasatosporales > Streptomycetaceae > Streptomyces > Streptomyces sp. Z423-1. Next base: position 9,324,920 of record NZ_CP053109.1, on the reverse strand, counting down.
TCGGCGGTGCGCAGCAGCAGCGCGCCGCGCTCCCGCTCGGGGGTGCCCGGCCAGGACCCCTCGTCGAAGGCACGGCGGGCCGCGGCGATCGCCGCCTCGGTATCGGGGCGGGTCCCTTCCGACACGGTGGCGGTGAGGGTGCCGTCAGCGGGACAGCGGATCTCCCGGCGGCCTCCGGCCACCGGTTCACGCCAGGTCCCGTCCACATACAGGTCTGCCACGCGCCCAGCCCTTCAACCGAGAATGCGTTGCGCATCGTGCATTCGATTGCTTGTGGTGGAACACCCTGGCGAATGGGCAGACATGCGTCAAGAGGTTGGCGGATGACGATTCACCCAGGGCCGGCCGGCCCTTTCCGCTCCACCGAGGAGCCCCTCGACTCCCCACACCAGCGGTTTGTATACGACCTCCGGCGCACCGCCGTGAGTTCGAGGACCACGGGATGAAGACCCTGGCTGCTGGCGGGAACCGACGCACTCGCGCACCAGGGCGCGGTGGAGCGCGGACGGTAACCGCTCGAAGACGCCGGAGTCCTCGCCGACGAGCCGGAAGAACGGGGACCGCACGGCGCCAGAGCGACCGGGTCGACCAGGTCGGTTCGGGTCAGTTCCAGTCGGTGTCGGACAGCATCCTTCTCCTCGCTCAGCCGCCCAGCCGGTCCAGCAGCGCGCGGCGCCACCGTTCCGTCTCGGCGATCTGGTTGAACGTGAACAGGTGCAGGCCGACCACCCCCGCCGAGGGCACCGTGAGGGCCGCCTCCGCGCGGGCCAGCAGCCTCTCGGGGGCATACCCTCCGGGTGCCGCGAAGCGCATGAACCACGAGGCGTGCTTCGTGAGGAAGCGCGTCGACTCCCCCACGCCGATCTTCGTGGCCATCGCCAGCAGCTTCGCCCGCTGCACGGGCCCCGCGACACCCACATGGACCGGCAGGGTGACGTCCCGGCGCCGTATCCGGGTGATCCACTCCCCCAGCAGGCGCCAGTCGAAGCACAGATTGCTCACGATGTACGTGGCGTGCTCGCGCTTGTCCCACATCGCCTGGACGGTGATGTCGTCATGGATGAGCGGATGGCTCTCGGGATAGCCGGTGATCCCGACGTGTGTGAAGGGCCGGCCCAGCTCGCTCAGCCCGCGCAGCACCGGAAGCGCGCCCGCGTACACCCCGGCGGGCGGGTCCGCGTCGCCCGCCGGCACGAAGACGTCGTCCACGCCCACCTCGCGGAGCCGGTCGACGACTTCCTTCAGGTGCCCGTCGTCCCGGAGCAGGCGCGCCGGGACGTGCGGGACGACGCGGTAGCCATGTGCCGCGAGCCGCGTGGCGAGGCCGAGGGTCGGTTCCAGGCCCTTGACCGGCGACGCCGTCACCGTGACGACGACATCGCGCGGTACATGGGCGAGGACCTTGTCCTCGGTCGCCTTCGCGGGCAGCACCTCATAGCGGACAGTGCGCAGCAGCGCCCGGAGCCCGGTGGTGGCCAACGCCTACCCCGCCTGCTGCTGGGCGTCGCGGTGGCGGTAGTACGCGGCCTTCGACGGCGGCGGCGGTTCCTTGCCGAGGATCAGGTCGGCGGCCTTCTCGGCGATCATCATCACCGGTGCGTAGATATTGCCGTTGGTGACGTACGGCATGACGGAGGCGTCCACCACACGCAGGCCCTCCAGGCCGTGCACGCGCATGCTGGTGGGGTCGACGACGGACATCTCGTCGGTGCCCATCTTGCAGGTGCAGGACGGGTGCAGGGCGGTCTCGCCCTCCTTCGCGACCCAGGCGAGAATCTCCTCGTCCGTCTCCACCGACGGGCCGGGCGAGATCTCCCCGTCGTTGTAGGGAGCGAGCGCGGGCTGGTCGAGGATCTTGCGGGCCACACGGATCGCCTCGACCCATTCGCGGCGGTCCTGCTCGGTGGAGAGGTAGTTGAAGCGCAGCGCCGGGTGCTCGCGCGGGTCCTTGCTCTTGATCTTCACCGAGCCGATGGCGTCGGAGTACATGGGGCCCACGTGCACCTGGTAGCCGTGACCTCCGGACGGCGAGGAGCCGTCGTAGCGGACCGCGACCGGCAGGAAGTGGAACATCAGGTTGGGGTAGTCCACGTCGTCGTTACTGCGCGCGAAGCCGCCGGCCTCGAAGTGGTTGGTGGCGGCCGGGCCCTTGCGGAAGAGCCACTGCAGTCCGATGAAGGGGGCGCGCCACTTCGCCAGGTACGGCTGCATGGAGACCGGCTGCTTGCAGGCGTACTGGACGTAGACCTCCAGATGGTCCTGCATGTTCTCGCCGACGCCCGGCAGGTCGTGGACGACGTCGATACCGAGGGCGCTCAGCTCCTCGGCGTTTCCGACGCCGGACAGCTGCAGCAGCTGCGGGGAGTTGATCGCGCCGCCGCACAGAATGACTTCCTTGGCGCGGACCTGCTGGAGAGCGCCCCGGCCGCGCTGGTACTCGACGCCGACGGCGCGCTTGCCCTCGAAGAGGACGCGGGTGACGAGGGCGCGGGTCCTGACCGTGAGGTTCGGCCGCTTCATCGCGGGCTTGAGGTACGCCTTCGAGGCCGACAGGCGGCGTCCGCGGTGGACGTTGCGGTCGAACTTGGCGAAGCCTTCCTGCCGGTAGCCGTTGACGTCGTCGGTGGGTGCGTAGCCCGCCTCCTGGGTGGCCGCGAGGAAGGCTGTGAAGAGCGGGTTGCCGGCCGGGCCGCGTTCGAGGACGAGAGGTCCGTCGTGGCCGCGGAACTCGTCGTCGGGGTCGGCTGCGAGGCAGTTCTCCATCCGCCTGAAGTACGGCAGGCAGTGCGCGTAGTCCCAGGTCTCCATGCCGGCGTCGGCCGCCCAGCGTTCGTAGTCCAGGGGGTTGCCGCGCTGGAAGATCATGCCATTGATGCTGCTGGAGCCACCCAGCACCTTGCCCCGGGCGTGATAGATACGCCGACCGCCCATGTGGGGCTCGGGCTCGGACTCGTACTTCCAGTCGTAGAACCGGCTGCCGATCGGATAGGTCAGCGCCGCGGGCATGTGGATGAAGACGTCCCACGGGTAGTCGGACCGGCCGGCCTCCAGCACCAGCACCCGGTTCGCCGGGTCCGCGGAGAGCCTGTTCGCCAGTGCGCTGCCGGCCGAACCGCCGCCGACGATGACGAAGTCGTAGTGGAGGGGAGCCATGATGCCTCGTCTCGCTCGCGCCGTACATACGCGAGCATGCTAGCCACAGTCGCGCTATACGCACCAGGTTGCGAACCGCGCAACTTACCAGGCCATGTTTCGCCATCGTTACTTGCAGTAGCGTTGTTTACTGTGGGTATAGTTGCGTTGTGAGCAACTACAACCTTGAAACCGAAACCTCAAATTCACAGGCCGGCGGAGTGCAGTCGGTCGACCGCGCCATCAGCGTCCTGGAGATCCTGGCCCAGCGCGGCGAGGCGGGCGTCAGCGAGGTGGCGGGCGAGATTGATGTTCACAAGTCCACCGCGTTCCGCCTGCTCGGCGCCCTGGAGTCGCGCGGCCTGGTGGAGCAGGCGGGCGAGCGCGGCAAGTACCGCCTCGGCTTCGGCATCGTACGCCTGGCCGGCGCGGTGACGGGGCGCATCGACATCACCCAGCAGAGCCGCCCGGTCTGCGAGGAACTGGCCACGGAGATCGGCGAGACCGTCAACATCGCCGTGCTGCAGGAGCACTACGCGGTCAACCTCTACCAGGTGCGTGGCCCGGGGGCCGTCACCGCGCAGAACTGGGTCGGCCAGCTGACCCCGTTGCACGCCACGTCGAGCGGCAAGGTCCTGCTGGCCCACCTGCCCGCCAAGGAACGCGCCGCACTGCTGGCCCAGACCGGCCTGAAGAAGGTCACCCCGCACACCATCACCGCGAAGACAAAGCTCGAGAAGAACCTCGCCGAGGTCCGGGAGCGCGGCTACGCCTGGGCCATGGAGGAGCTGGAGGTCGGTCTCCACGCCCTGGCCGCCCCGATTCGCAATCGGGACGGAGATGTCGTCGCGGCGGTGAGCGCCTCCGGCCCCTCGTACCGGCTCTCCGAGGAGCGCCTGCACGAGATCGCTCCGGTGCTGATCAAGGGCGCGGACGAGATCAGCCACCGGATGGGTTACCTGGGCTGAGCGCCCGCCTCTCCTACTGCTGGTGCGTGCCCAGACGCTGGTGCACCCAGTCATGGAAGGCGCCGATGTGGTGCTCGCTGGGGACGAGGACGCCGCCCTTGGCGTACATCCGGGAGCTCATCCCGGGCTGGGTGCGCTCGCAGGCGTCGAAGTCCTGCTGGTTGACCCGGTGGAAGAGCTCCACCGACCGGCTGACGTCCTTGCCGCTGTCGACGACATGCGGGAGGTAGAGCCAGTCGCACTCGACGATCGTGCGATCCACGGCCATCGGATACATCCGGTGGAAGATCACGTGATCGGGAACCAGGTTGATGAATACCTGGGGCCTGACGGTGATCGCGTAATAGCGGCGGTCCTGGTCCTCGGAGACCCCCGGGATGCGGTCCAGCCCCTCGCTGCCGTCCACGGTGAAGCCCCGGATCTCCTCACCGAACTCGGCCCCGTGCCCGACGTAGTACTGCGCCGCGAAGCCGTCGGCGAACTCGGGCAGCACCTCGGTCAGTTCGGGGTGGATCGTGGCGCAGTGGTAGCACTCCATGAAGTTCTCGATGATGAGCTTCCAGTTCGCCTTCACGTCGTAGGTGATCCGCCGGCCCACCGTGAGGTTCTCGATGTCGTAGCTCTCGATCGAGTCCACGTCGCCGAGGCGGGCGACGACCTCGCCCATGACCTCGTCCTCGAAGGAGGGCGGGTTCTCTGCCAGGCAGACCCATACATAACCGAGCCATTCGCGGGTGGCCACCTTCACCAAGCCGTACTCGACGCGCCCGACATCGGGCATCTTGGTGAGGTTGGGCGCCGCGACCAGTTTGCCGGTCAGGTCGTAGGTCCAGGCGTGGTACGGGCACTGGAAGGCCCGCTTGACCTCGCCGCTCTTCTCCGTGCAGATCCGCGCGCCGCGGTGCCGGCATACGTTGAAGTACGCACGGATGCTGTTGTCCCTTGCACGGGTGACGAGGATGCCTTCGCGGCCCACGTCGACGGTCCGGAAGGCGCCGGGCCCCGCCAGGTCGGAGGAGCGCGCGACACAGAACCACATGGACTCGAATATGCGCTCCTGCTCCTGCGCGAAGATCCCGGCATCGGTGTAGAAGGAGCCGGGGAGAGTGGCGATCAGACTGTCCGGCAGGCTGGTCGAGGTCACGGTGCACTCCTCGGGAACGTCGTGGATCGGTCATTCACGCGCCGGGAAGAGCGACTCCGGACGGCGTTGTGTATGGAGCAACGCTGCGTGCTATGTGAGACCGCAGCATGGGATGCCTCAGAGGCGGTGTCAAGACGCGGGGCGGGCGAGTTGCTTGCGCCAGCGGGTGAACAGCCGCGGCTGGTTCATCCCGAGCGCGGCGACCGGCTCGCCGGCACGCCGGTAGACGGCGAGGACGTTGCGGTCCTCCGCGGAGCCTTCCTCGATCGTCACGCTGTCGGCTCCGGCCGCGTGGCCGACGAACTGGATCTTCACGCCGTACTGGTCCGACCAGAAGTACGGCGGCCGGGGCACGCCCGGTTCCACCGCGCCGCCCGCCAGCAGCGTGGCGACGGCGGCGGCGGGGCGCTCCAGCGCACCGGTCCAGTGTTCGACGCGGCGATGGGCACCCGCGCGGGGGTCGTACCAGTTGGCGCAGTCGCCGACCGCGACGACGCCGGCCAGGCTGGTGCGGCCGTCCGCACCGCACTTGACGCCGTTGTCGAGCTCGACGCCGGATCCCTCCAGCCACTCGACGCACGGTCGTGCGCCAACGCCGACCACGACGATGTCGGCCGGGATGCTGCGACCGTCCTGGAGCAGGACGGCGTCCACCTGGCGCTCACCACTCAGCCCCTTGACGCCCACGCCGCACAACAGCCGTACGCCGTGGTCCGCGTGCAGAGCGGTGACGACGGCGCCCATGGTCTCGCCGAGCGGTCCGGCGAGCGGCGTCGGGGCCGCCTCGACCACCGTCACGTCGAGCCCGAGGGCGTACGCGGTGGAGGCGACCTCGGCACCGACGAATCCGCCGCCGATCACGACCAGCCGTCCGCCGCGGGTCAGCTCGTCCCGTAGCGTGCGGGCGTCGTCCAGGGTGCGCAGGACGTGCACTCCGGCCAGCCCCTCGGAGCCGGGCAGCGTACGCGCGGCGGCGCCGGTCGCGATGACGATGCCGTCGGCGCGGACATTCCGGCCGTCGGCGAGCCGAACAGCGCGGTCGGTGCGGTCGAGTCCGGTGGCGCGGGTGCCGAGCAGCCACTCCGCCCGCAGGTCCTCGTCGTCCGTCTCCAGCGCGAGGTCCGCCTCGCCGATGGTGCCGGCCAGGAACTCCTTGGACAGCGGGGGCCGGTCGTACGGGCGGTGGAGTTCGTCTCCGATGACGACCAGCCGCCCGTCGTAGCCCTGCTTCCGCAGTGAGCGCGCCGCCGACAGACCGGCCAGCGAGGCACCCACCACGGCCACCGTCTTCACGTGGCACTGCCGGCGAGGCGGGCCGCGATGCACGGCGGCAGGTTGGGGGCGGCCGTGGACAGCCGGACGTAGATCATGCCGTCCTCGACGAGGACCTCGTGGGTCCGCACGGGGAGCTTGGCCGGTGGGGCGTCGACAGCACCGGTCTTCAGATCGAACTTGGAGGCATGCAGGGGGCATTCCACCTCGCAGCCCTCCAGCCAGCCGTCGGCGAGCGAGGCGTCCTGGTGGGTGCAGGTGTCGTCAATGGCGAAGAGCTCGCCGTCGTCGGTGTGGAACACCGAGACCGGCGGGTCGATGTCGAGCCGGATGGCCTCTCCTCGCGGGAGATCCGCGAGACGGCACGCGGGAATCATCATGACACCTCGGTGCGTATAGCGAAACGGATTGCGGTGAGCGCAACATCAGTCTGGAGTCGCCCCGAAACCTTGTCAAGGCGTTCCGAGGACCGGTTGAGCCGTCGATTTTGGTTGCCCATCACACAACTCAAATCTCCATATGAAACAAACCGGGAGAGGGCGCGACGCCGAGAACCAGCCTCTCCGACATGGTCGAAGAGGGACGGTCCAGCGTCGGGCCCCCTCCCGGGGTGGGTAGTTGCGCTGTTCGACGGGCGGCGGTCAGAACCCTCGGTCGATCCACTCCTGAAGGTACGGGGCCTCGGCGGCGATCGTGGTCGTCTCCCCGTGGCCGGTGTGTACGACGGTGTCGCCCGGCAGGATCAGCAGTCGGTCCCGGATGGAGTCGATGATGGTCGGGAAGTGGCTGTACGACCGTCCCGTCGCCCCCGGCCCGCCCGCGAAGAGCGTGTCGCCGCTGAAGAGGGCCGTGAGGGCCGGCGCGTACAGGCACACCGCGCCGGGGGCATGGCCGGGGGTGTGCAGCACGGTCAGCTCGACACCGGCCACCGTGAGGACCTGCCCGTCGGCCAGGTCGCCGTCGGGCGTCCGGTCGGGGTGGGTCTGTTTCCACAGCGGCAGATCGTCGCCGTGGAGCAGGATCGGGGCGCCGGTGCGCGCCGCGAGGTCGGGCGCGGCGTCGATGTGGTCGTTGTGCGCGTGGGTGCACACGATGGCGCGCAGGGTGCGGCCGCCGAGGGCCTCGGCGATCGCCTCGGCGTCGTGCGCGGCGTCGATGACGATCGCCTCGGTGTCGTCGCCGATGATCCACACGTTGTTGTCGACGTCCCAGGTGCCGCCGTCCAGCGAGAACGTCCCCGAGGTGACGAGATGTTCGATGCGGGGGCCGGTCGTCACAGGACCACCACCGAGCGCAGGACGTCGCCACGGTGCATCCGCTCGAAGGCCTTCTCGACGTCGTCCAGCGCGATGGTCTCCGTGACGAAGGTGTCCAGGTCCAGGCGGCCCTGCAGATAGAGGTCGATGAGCATCGGGAAGTCCCGGCTGGGCAGGCAGTCGCCGTACCAGGAGGACTTCAGCGAGCCGCCCCGGCCGAAGAGGTCCAGCAGCGGCAGTTCCAGCTTCATCTCCGGGGTCGGCACGCCGACGAGGACGACCGTGCCGGCCAGGTCTCGGGCGTAGAAGGCCTGTTGGTACGTCTCCGGGCGGCCGACCGCCTCGACGACCACGTCGGCGCCGAATCCGCCGGTCAGCTCGCGGATCGCCTCGACCGGGTCGGTGTTCCTGGAGTTGACGGTGTGGGTCGCGCCCAGCTTCTTGGCGGTGTCCAGCTTGGCGTCGTCGATGTCCACCGCGATGATCTTCGCCGCACCCGCCAGGTTCGACCCGACGACCGCTGCGGCCCCGACGCCGCCGCAACCGATGACGGCCACACTGTCACCACGTCCGACATTGCCGGTGTTGATGGCCGCGCCGATGCCCGCCATGACGCCACACCCCAGCAGACCGGCGGCGGCAGCCGACGCGGCCGGGTCGACCTTCGTGCACTGCCCCGCCGCCACCAGCGTCTTCTCCGCGAACGCGCCGATGCCCAGCGCCGGTGACAGTTCCGTGCCGTCGGTCAGGGTCATCTTCTGCTTCGCGTTGTGGGTGCTGAAGCAGTACCACGGCCGTCCGCGCTGACAGGCCCGGCACTGCCCGCACACCGCACGCCAGTTGAGGACGACGAAGTCACCGGGTGCGACGTCGGTGACCCCTTCTCCGACCGCCTCCACCACGCCCGCGGCCTCGTGCCCCAGGAGGAAGGGGAAGTCGTCGTTGATGCCGCCCTCGCGATAGTGCAGATCGGTGTGGCAGACCCCGCAGGCCTGGATCTTCACCAGCGCCTCTCCCGGGCCCGGGTCGGGCACGACGATCGTTTCCAGGCTGACGGGGGCGCCCTTGCCCCGCGCGACGACAGCACGGACCTGGTGAGTCATGGCCACTCCTCGGCTGTTACGAGATCTGAGTCAGACGTTGCTCAATACGGCACGCATCTCACGTACCGCAACACAGCATCCATGGAGTGCCGACCAGGGGTCAAGGATTCGGCGCCCGGCACATTCATCCCTTGCCACCCGGGGCCCGTCGGCCTTCGGCACCATGTGATCGGCGAGGTCAGCGCCCACCACGCCCGGCCGTCGGAAGCGACTGCCGCGGGGCATTCACCCTCCGGCCGCCGTCTTCGCCGCCAACGACGAGGAGGCGCTCGGCGCCATCGGGGCCGCCCGGCCGGTGGCCGTTCTTGTATCCGGACACTCACTCCGACGGCCGATGCGCCAACAGGGGCCAGGCTTCTGAACGACCCCGCTCAGCCAAGACCAAGATCCGGGCCATACCGGCTGCCTGAGCGGTGGGCGGTCCTCATCGGCCCTGCGAACCTACTCCGCCAGCGCACCCATCGCGCGATCGAGCAACACGGCCAGGGGAACAGTGCCTTCGCAAGCCACCCACCCCGTGGCGGCCACGTCCAGGCAGGCGAGCGCGGCGGCAGCCAGCGCACTCGGCCCGGTCTCCTCCGGCCGGTCAGGGCTGACCCCCAGCCGCCGGGCGATCTCCGGCACCAGCAGTTCCTGCCAGCTCAGCTGCTTCTGGTAGTGCCCGGCGCGCAGTGACGGGGTCTCCTGGAGCATGCGCAGATAGCTGAGTGCCTGCTCGGGCGCCTGCTCGTTCATCCGCGTGAGGACGTCGAACGCCCGGCGCAGCGCCTCCCAGGGCCGCTCGTCGTCGGGGCGGGAGGCAAGCGCTTCTGCGATCCGGCGACCGGATTCCTCCAGGCGCCCCAGGACGATCTCTTCCTTGGTGCCGAAGTACCGGAACAGGCTGGCACGCGACAGGCCCACCTCGGCCGCGATCTGGTCGACGGTCGTCCGGTCGAACCCCTGCTCGGTGAAGAGCCGGTGCGCCACCTCGACCACCTCCGCCCGAACCGTCGCACGCATGCGCTCACGCAGGCCAGGCGGCTTGCGTGCGGACTGGTCGGCGGTACGGGCGGTCTCGGTCATACCCGAAGGGTATAGCAAGGGCTCAAATTGATACTGAGTATCAAACCCACCTGCCAGACAGCCGACGAGGCGTTGCCGGCCTGCTGGACGATCACCGAAGACCGTTTAGACTGACAGTCCACGCTTGGACAATCAGTCCAGTAGTATCTCCGGGGTGGGCCTCGCTGTCGCGCTGGGCCGCATGTTCCCGGGCCTACGCCAAGTGAAGGGCAGTCCATGACCTCCGCCGCACCCGCTCCCTCTTCCGGCTCCGGCCCGTCACCGGCTGCGCGCCGTCTGCTGCACATCACCGAGGAGCAGACCGCCGCGCTCGTGGACGAGGATCTGGCCCTGAAAGCGGCCCGCACCGCCTTCGCCGCGACGGTGGACGGCACCGTCTTTCCCAGTCTCGCCGTGCACGGGTCCGACCCGCGCAACCGGTTCACCCTCAAGCCGTCCGCGTCCGCGACCCATGCGGGGGTGAAGATCGGTACCTACTGGCCCGGCAACGCCGAGCACGGGCTCCCGCGCCACCACTCCACCCTGCTGCTGTTCGACCAGACGATCGGCAGGATCGCGGCCGTCCTGGAGGTCGGCACCGCGAACGCCTACCGGACCGCCGCGGCCGACGCCCTCGCCGTCGACCTGCTGGCCCGTGCCGGTACATCCACCCTGGCCATCTTCGGCACCGGCCACCAGGCCGCCTACGAGGTGGCGGCCGTCAGCCGCGTCCGGCCCATCAGCGAGGTTCTGGTCGTGGGACGTAGCGCCGGCCGTGCCGAGCGGATGACCGCGGCACTGGCAGCCCAGGGGCACACCGCGCGCAGCGTGGGCGCCGAGGAAGCCTGTGCCCGGGCCGACGTGATCGTCACCGTCACCACCGCCCGGGCCGACACTCCGCCGCTGTTCGAGGCCGCGTGGGTCCGCCCCGGTTCACACATCTCCTGCATGGGCGCCGATGCCCCCGGCAAGCGGGAACTCCCGCCCGACCTGTTCCGGCGTGCCCGTGTCTTCTGCGACCTTCCCGAACAGGCCCGCCGCATGGGCGAGAGCCAGCACGCTCCTGCCGAGACAGTCCTCACCCCGCTCGGCGAGGTCCTCACCCAACGCGCCATCGGACGCACCGACGACAACGACATCACGATCTTCGACAGCTCCGGAATCGGCCTGCAGGACCTGTACCTGGGCCTGGCCCTCCTGAAGAAAATGGACATCTCCCTGTGAACACCCCCGCTACCGCCACCAGCCCCAGCGCCGCCCGGACGCTTGCCGATCCGGACACCCCGTTCGCCGTCGTCGACGTGCACAAGACGCGGCGCAACATCGAACGACTGGCGGCCAGGGCCGATCGGCTGGAGGTCGCCCTGCGCCCCCACGTGAAGACGGCCAAGAGCCTCGACGTCGCCGCCCTCATGCACCACGGCACCCCCTGCCCCATCACTGTCTCCACCCTTGCCGAGGCGGAGGCGTTCGCCGACGGCGGCTACACCGACATCACTTATGCCGTCGGTATCGCCCCCCACAAACTCCCGCGCGTCCTCAAGCTGCGGCGCCGCGGCGTCACCCTGCGCATCCTGTTGGACAGCGCCGAGCAGGCGGAGTCCGTCGCCGAAGCCTCCCGCCAGGCCGGCCTTCCCATCCCCACCCAGATCGAGATCGACTGCGACGGCCACCGCGGCGGGCTCAAGCCCGACACCCCCGAGCTCGTCGAGATCGGCCGCATCCTGCACGACGCGGGCTGTCTGGACGGAGTGCTGGCCCATGCCGGCGAGTCGTACTTCACCGACACCTCCGAGGAACAGCTTCTGGCGGCGAAGAACGAACGCGACACCGCCGTCACCGCGGCCGAGCGGCTGCGCGCGGCCGGCCTGCCCGTGACCACCGTCAGCGTCGGCTCCACCCCCACCGCCCACGCCGCCGAGGACCTCACCGGAGTCACCGAACTGCGCGCAGGCAACTACGTCTTCTTCGACCTGGTCATGGCCGGCATCGGCGTCTGCCGCATCGAGGACCTCGCCCTGTCCGTCGTCGTCACCGTCATCGGCCACCGCCCCGAGTACGGATGGATCGTCACCGACGGCGGCTGGATGGCCATGTCCCGCGACCGCGGCACCGCCGTGCAGGCGCAGGACCAGGGCTACGGCCTGGTCACCGAACTGGACGGCACCCTCATCCCGGGCCTGGTCATGACGGCCGCAAGCCAGGAACACGGCACCCTCACCGCCCGCGACGGCGCCCACCTGCCCGACCTGCCCGTCGGCACCCGCCTGCGCATCCTGCCCAACCACGCCTGCGCCACCGCCGCCCAGCACCAGGGCTACCACGTCATCGACAGCACCCGACCCACGGACCCCGCACCGGCGATCCAGGACTTCTGGCAGCGCGTCACCGGCTGGTAACCAACCGGGACGACGCAGAAACCAGCCGCCCGGCCGGCGGTGCCTCCCCGGCTTCATTCACCGGGAAGGGCCGTTCGCAAAGAGAGCCAGTGCCGACCGAGCCGGGAAACCGATCTGCGATGCCGCATCGTCAGCTGGACGGGACGGTGACGGCCCGGGCGTTCCATCCAGAGACACGTACGCGTGGGGTGCGGTCCGGATCGACGGTCCGATGGGAGGCCACCAAAGTTGCCGATTCGCCCGGCCACAGGCTGATCTGATTGTCGTTCCAGTGGACGGGCAGCGTGGGAGTCTTCCCGTCCGCGGACACCAGGTCGACGTCCGTGAGCAGAGCGGGGGCGTTCGTGGTGCCCGGGTGGCGGAGGGTCACGGTCGTCGTCGATGTGCCGGCCCTGGTCACTTTCGTCGTTGCTGTCACGTCCAAGGTGACCTGTGGCATCGAGTTCAGTCCCGTCAGGTCGGCGTAGGAGGTGGTGGGGGTGTAGTACCAGTCGGTTCTGGCGTAGTCGAGGACGTCGTTGCGGGTGGAGAGCCAGTAGACGTTGCGGCTCAGTTCCCGGCCGGTGGTGTCGGTGAGCTGCAGCCGGGCCAGGTACGTCCTTGCCAGGCCGGGGACCGTGGCCGGGAGGGTCAGCGAGGTGGTGGTCACGCCGCGGGCCTCGACGTCGACACCGGTCACCGTGCGGTCGTACTTCTTGGTCCCGTCGGGGTTGAAGAGAGTGACCCGGGCCTTCAGCCCTGAGGCGGCGGTTGCGCGGTTGTTGACGATGCTCACCGTGCGGTTGTCGTACCCGTACTGGATGTGGAGGGGTTCGTTGGCCTTCTTCGCACCGAAGTAGGCCCCGTTCTGGTCGAGATAGCGGTCGATGAGCTGCCAGTGGAGGGAGGTCCAGCCACTGTTGAGCATCCAGTAGATGACGCCGGTCGCGGGGGCGGTGGTGTCCTTGGCGTTGCGGGAGTAGGCCTCGAACTGCGCCCGGACGTTCTCGTACTGGGCGAGCTGGGCCTTGCGCACGTAGTCGCCGAGATCGGTCGGGCGTCCGTAGCGGCCGGCGAGCGCGGCGTTGTACAGCTTGAGTGTCGAGAATGTGGGTGAGGGAGAGCGGTGGTACTGGGGAGCGGAGGGTTGCTTCCAGAGGGTCTCCAGCTCGGCCGGGGTCAGCATCCGCCGCAGTGTGTCGAGGGTGGGGATGCTCGGGCCGGCGCTGGTCTCGGAGTTGAAGCCGGTGGCTCCTCCCTCACGTTTGTCGTACCAGTAGCCGGGCGGCACCCAGTCGTAGGGGCCGGTCATCCGCATCCCGGAGCGGCCGGTGACGGGTGTCGACTTCCCGGAGGCGGAAGGGATCACGGGCACGTTCCAGTCAGCCGCTCGCAGCGCCTTGAGGTATCCCGACTCGATCTCGGCGTTGGGCGCCGCGTCGCTGCCGATCAGGAACGAGATCACGCTGGGGTGGTGGCGCAGCCGGGCCGCCTCGGCGGCCATCGACGCCCGGGCGACCGCGTGGTCGGCGGCGTCCCACTTCTCCCCTGACTCCGCGGGGTTGACCTCCCCTTCCCACTTGTTGCAGCACTCCCAGCCGGCGATCGTGAGGATTCCGTACCGGTCGGCGAGGTCGAAGAACTCGTCGGGCTCGAGGTGGCCTTCCAGGCGCAGCGTGTTCAGGCCCAGGTCGCGGACGTACTGCATGCGGTGCTCGGCGTAGGCGGGGTCCCAGCGCAGGAACTCGTCGGGGGACCAGCCCGCGCCCTTGATCAGCAGCGGGCGGCCGTTGATCCGGTACTGGCGCGCGCCGTCGGCGTTGATCGGCGCCTGCACGTCGCGGATACCGAAGGCGGTGTGTGCGGTGTCGGAGGTGACTCCGTCGACCGTCACGGCCAGGTCGAGGTCGTACAGGGGCTGCCCGCCCATCCCGGCGGGCCACCATACGCGTGGCGACGGCACATGGAGGCGGGGGTGGTCGGCCGGGGAGAAGACCACGGTCCGGCTTTCCCCGGGCGCCAGCGTCACCTGCCGGCTGAGGGCTGCGGGCCCGGCCGTGCCGGAGAGGCGCGCCGTGACGGTGTCGGGTGAGTCGTTGCGCAGGCGGGCCTTGACGGTCAGGTCGGCGGAGGCCAGCGACGGCACGGCCAGGTCGGTGACGACGTGGGCGTCACGGAGGACCACCGGGCCGCTGCGGCGGACGACGACGTCGCGGACGATGCCCATGTTCCGGTCCGGGGGTGGCTGCAGCCAGTCGAGCCAGCCCACCGTGAGGTGCCTGCGCGGGTCGTTGGGCTGGACCCGGAAGGCAACGGTGTTGGTGCCCGGCTTGATCAGGGTGGTGATGTCCAGCTCGTGTCGGGTGTAGGTCCCGGCGACCTTGCTCGCCGTCGCGACTTGACGGCCGTTGACGAAGACGTCGGCGGCAGAGGTCACCCCACTGAAGTCGAGATACGTACGACCTGCCCGGCTGTCGTCGACCGAGAAGTCGGACCGGTACCACCACGGGACCGTGAAGTCGGCGGCAGGGATCAACTTCTGATTGGTGGAGTGGAACGGGTCGGGGTGGACCCCGGCCGCCAGCAGGGCGGCGAGGACGGTGGAGCGAGGGCCGGCCTGGTACCAGCCCTTCGTCGGATAGCCGGGGCTGGACACCTCGACCGCCGGGTCCTTCACCAGGGCGGTCGACTGGATCATGAACCTGTCCAGAGCCCTGCCGGAGCCATGCCCGACGGTGACCGCGGCGCCGGCCGGCGTACCGAACGCCGCCGCCCGGCCAGTGAAGCCGACCGGGGTGAGGGCGGGGGCCAGGAAGACCAGCAGGCCGAGGAGGGCGGAGGCGACGGACCGGCCGGATACCCGAGCCCGGCGGTGTGAGGGACCGCCGGCCGGGAGGGACGGGAACGGGTGACCAGGGCGGCACGGCGACACGCGGCCCAGCTGTTGAGGCATGCCCTTCAGCATGGTGCCGAAGCCTCGCCGGCCGACGCTCCACATGCCGCGCGTCGCCCGATCGCAGCAACCGGGGAGCGCGGGGAGGAGCAATGCCGAGGTCCTCAGGTGCTGTGCGCAACCCGGATGACGGGAGTGGTTGACGGGCGCCGGGGCCGCTCTTGGGGCCTGCGTTGTCCTCTGTGGCGGGAGTGTGGGCCCTCTGACCAAGCCCTGTCAGTGCCAACGGACGACGCGCCTGCGCATCGGCCATCGCTCTGCCGTACCTGTCGGAATAGCCGGCTCCACGTCGGCGCTGAAGCCTTGGTCCGCAGCTGTCGAACGTTCGGAAAGGCCCAGTCATGAAGATTGGCATCATCGGCGCCGGCAACATCGGCGGTAACCTCACTCGTCGCCTCACCGCCCTCGGTCACGACGTCTCCGTGGCCAACTCACGCGGCCCGCACACCCTCACTGCACTGGCCAAGGAGACCGGCGCCACCCCCACTCGGGCGGAGCAGGCGGCCCAGGGTGCCGACATCGTCGTCGTCACGGTCCCGATGAAGGCAGTCCCGAACCTCCCGTCCGGACTGCTGGACGGGGCGGCAGAAGGTGTCGCGGTCATCGACACCGGCAACTACTACCCCAGGCAGCGTGACGGCAAGATCGCCGCGATCGAGGACGAAGGCCTCACCGAGAGCCGCTGGACCGAACGCCAGATCGGGCACGCCGTGATCAAGGCCTTCAACGGCACCTTCGCCCAGGACATCCTCGAACGGGCCCGCCCGGCAGGAACTCCCGACCGTATGGCCCTGCCGGTGGCCGGTGACGACGAAGAGGCCAAGCGCAAGGTGATGGCCCTCATCGACGAGATCGGTTTCGACACAGTCGACGCGGGCGGGATCGACGAGTCCTGGCGTCAGCAGCCCGCCACCCCGGTGTACGGCTTGCGCGCCGGCACCGCCGAGGTCACCAAGGCGCTGGCGGCGGCGACACCGGATCGAAAGCCGGAGTTCCGCGCCGACTGAACAGTAATCACCCCCGTCGGAAGGCCATCGGTGTCATCGCGCGACGACAGCGCGAACGCCAGGGTGAGCAGGGCGACGTAGCACAGCCAGCGGCTCCGCCCCCCGGGAGGTGGACCCCGGTGCCGGGGCTGTCGCCCCGGCACCGCCGCGTCACTCCTCGTCGCGCAGTCGGGCAGCCAAGGACGTCAGCGGCTCGGTCTCCTCGGTGTGGCCCAGGGCGGTCAGGCGGGAGATCGCCGCGTCGAGGCGGGTGAGGGCGGGGGCCGGGCGTTCCAGGTAGATGCCCTCCACGGCACCCGCGAGGCGGACGCACTCGGCCCACTCGCCGGCGCGGTCGTCCTCCTGTCCCGGCTCGCCGAGCAGGGCGAGGGCCTTCTCCAGGGCGGCCAGGGCGTCCTCGTACTCGCCGGCGTAGGCGTTGACCCGCCCGTGTTCGTAGGCCAGGGCCGTGTCCAGGGAGCGGCCGTGCGCCTCGTACTCGGCGGCGCGGGCCTCGTCGGCGATCCGGCCCGCGTCGGCGAGGAAAGCGAGCGCGTCGGCCAGGCCGTCGGGGCCCTGCTGTTGCGCCTGGAGACGGGCGAGTTCGCGCAGGCAGTTGCTGAGCTGCTCGTAGCGCGGGTCCCGGGCGTGGGCGGCGAGTGCCTGGTCCGCGGCCTCGCGGGCCCGGCCGAACTCGCCGGACTCGCCGAGGAGTACGGCCGTCTCCGCGGCGATCATGGCGTGGCTCCCCGGGTCGTCGTCCCAACCGGCCGACTCGGCCGCGAGGGCGACGAACTCCGCCGTGGCGGCCTTGAGGTCCTCCCCCGCGTGCAGCGCGCGGGCGCGGGTCAGGCGCAGCTGAGCGACCAGCCGATCGTCCAACTCTCCGGCGACGACGTCCGGTTCGGCCAGCAGGGAGTCGAGCAGAGCGATGCAGTCCTCGACGCGGCCCAGGTCGAGGCTGAGCTGGGCCGCGTTGCTGTACGCGCAGAACGCGTCCGTCCGGCTGCCGCGGCGAAGTTCCACCTCCGCGGAGCGCGTCAGGTGCCGCAGGGCCTCGTCGGGGCGGCCCAGGTGCATGCAGGCCTCGGCCAGATCACCGTGCAGACGGGCGGTGTCGACCGCGTCGGCCGGCCAGTCGGCGGCCAGTCGCAAGCCCTCGGTCAGGTCCGCGTGCGCGGCCTGCGCGTCCCGGAGGCCGAGCTGGAGCCGGCCGCGCAGTCCGAGGGTGCGGGGCAGGTGCCAGGCGGGGCCGTGCGCCTTCAGCCGGTCGAGGAGGGCGTCGATCTCGGTGACCGCGGCGGGCAGGTCGCCGGAGAGGGCGTACGTGCTGGCGCGCAGCAGCAGGCCGCCGGAGATCTGCCCGACGACGTCGTGCCGGGTGGCGAACGCGTGCAGCAGGTCCACCTCGGCGAGGACCGGCGCTACGTGCTCCTCGCGCCTCGATGCCTGCAGGCGCAGGCCGAGCGCGGTCGCGCGCAGCCGCAGCAGGCGGGCCTCCTGAGAAGGAGTGAGGCCCGGTGTCTCGGCGTGCAGGCGGACCATGCTCTCGTGGGCAGCGGTCAGCGCGGCGGCCTTCGCCTCGGCTCCGTCCGCGTCCTGCGCCGGGGCCTCGGCGGTGGCGAGCAGGGCGCAGGCTCGGGCGAGCGCCGCATGACCCGGCTCTCCGGCGTCGTCGTACAGGGCTGCGGCCTCCTCGTGGAGGTCGGCGGCGTCGGCGAACTCGTCCTTCTCGCCCGCCCGGTTCGCCTCGTCGGCCAGCAGGTCCGCGCGCAGCTGTACGAGCGGGCCCACTGCCGGGTCGCCGGGGTGGATGTAGTCGCGGGCGGCGACGAGCGTGCGCAGCCGCGCCCAGCAGGCCTTTGCGTCGGGGTGCCCCTGCTCCTCCAACGTCCGTGCCCGGAGGATGAGTTCGGGCAGCGAGTCGGGTACCTCGGCGGCCGTACGGGTGGCGGGCGCGGCGACCGGGGCGGCCGGGGTCACGTCGTCGAGGCTGCGGGTGCGCAGGGTCAGTTCCAGTGCGTCCAGGAGCGGGGCACGGTCGAGGCGGGCCTTGCGGCGGTCGGTGTGGGCCGTGGTGCCGTTGCGGGCGTCGAAGCGGGCAGCGAGGTCGTCGGCGCGGCCGCGCACCTCGGCGCGCAGGGCGGCCACCGTCCAGGTGCGGCCCGCGTACCCGACGGTGGGCAGTTCGCCGTGGCCGAGGAACTCGACGCGCTGGAGGAGGACCTCCACGCCGGTGAGGAAACCGAGCAGGTCCAGCGGCGAGTCGACCTCGTCGAACAGGTTCCGGTTCTCGGCGAGCAGTTCCAGGCCGCGCGCCTCGTTGCCGGTCAGTGCGCAGAACTCCAGGTGCCGGCCGACCTCCTGGGACATCGAGGGGTTGCGGCGGCAGCCGCGGTAGCCGGCGAGGTGCAGTTCGCGGGCCCGGTCGGTGCGGCCGGTGCGCAGCAGGGGCAGCAGCGCGTACGAGACGGAGCGGGCCGGCTCCTCCTGGCAGGACTCCTTCCCGGCCAGGACGGGCTCCCAGGCGCGCAGCGCCCGCTCGTCGTCGCCCGCCGTCAGGTGGTAGAGGGCGCGCTCACAGATCTCGCAGGCCTCGCAGTCGCTGAACCGGGTGCGGGTGCGGCCCGCCCACAGCTCGTAGGCGAGGGTGGTGTCCTCGTCGACGTGGGCGGCGAGCTGGTACGCCTGTCCGTAGTAGGGCTGGAGGCCGAGGCCGGCCTTCTCGTACCGGTCGCGCATCTCCGTCAGCCACTGGCGCAGGCTGGCCAGTGGTATCTCGGGCAGCGCGCGCAGGGCGTTGGCCACCCACTTGAACCGCCAGAACAGCATGTGGCGCAGGCGCTCGTCGAAGACGTCGGGCTGCTCGTCGAAGAGGGTGAGCAGACGGGCGAAGACGACGGGCGACTTCCGGGGTTCGGAGCCGTAGGTGTACGCCTCCTGCAGTTCGAGGAGCGCGTGGATGAGCGGGACGGGCTCCGCGAACTGCTCGGCGGCGTCGACGAGTTCCTCGGCGGTGACGGTGCGGGTGCGGCCGTAGGGGCGCCGGTCGTTCTCCTGGAGCGCCTGGTACAGCTCGTCGGTGGTCTGTGGTGCGGTCGTCATCGTCGGCTGTCCTTAGCTGTCCTTGCGGAGGGCGTGGGCGAGAAGGTCGAGGAAGGAGCGGTTGATGAGGCTCGACTCGGCGGGCCTGAGCGGGCGCCGGGACAGCATCGCGGCCTGCCCGTAGAGGGCTTCGGCGCTGGTGCGGGCCAGCTCGGGCTCGTCGATGGTGACGGCGGTGCGGACCAGCGGGTTGAGCTGGTTGAGGATCAGCTGGGCCCGCGGGGCCTCCTGGCGCAGGGCGCCGAGGATGTCGCCCCACAGGCCGCCCTCCTGCTCACGGGCGAGCTGGGAGCGGGTGCGCTCGTGCCGGGCCTCGCGGCTGTCGACCAGGAGCGCGGGGGCGGAGGCGGGCTGGAAGGTGCGCAGCGCGACGTCGCAGTCGAAGACGGCGAGGGCGTCGCGGGCCTGGGCGAGGTAGGCCGCGGCGGCCAGTTCCGTCTCCCGGTCGACGGGGTCGAGGTGGGCGGTGAGGGTCGCCGGGTCGAGGTCGGCGACGCTGACCTCGGGCCTGATCTCGGGCAGCCGGTGGACCAGCTCACGGTCGTAGGTGTAGCCGCCGTTGACGACGCCGAGCCCGGCGGCCGAGGCGATCGCCGCGACCTGCCGGAACTCCTCCACGCTCGACGTCACGAGCACGGTGCGGTGGGTGCGCGCGAACTCGTCGAGGGTGCAGTGCCCGTCGGTGGTCTCGAACGGCAGCCAGGGCAGCAGCATCCGCAGGATCTCGTCGTCGTGCACCGCGAGCGACTTCACGGCCAGGTGGTGGGCCTGGAGGAAGCGGGCGAGCAGGTCCGGGTCGCTGGCGGCGGCCCGGGCGATCCAGGCGCGCAGCCGCTCGGCGAGGGCGTCGCGGACGGCGGCGAGGGTGTCGTCCGCGTACAGCGACTCGCGGGACGCCGTCGGGCGCAGGCTCTCGGCGTCGACGACGCAGCGGACGAAGAAGGCCCACTCGGGCAGCATCTCCTCGGCCTGCTCGGACAGCAGCATGCCCTTGACGTGTACGCGGTGGCCGTGGCGGCGCCCGGCCGGCACCGCCTCGGGCAGCACGCACGCGATGCCTTTCAGGCCTACGGCCGGCAGGTCCAGCTCGATGGTGTCCAGTGGCGTGAACCCGAAGACCTCCTCGCCGTACGCGGCCAGGGCGCGGGATCGGGCTCCAGGTGTGGGGTATGTGCGCGCCCAGGGTGCGGGGTCTGGGTTGACGGACGCTCCCGGGCTGCCCGTACCACTCGGGCCGCCTGTGCCGTCGTCGAAGGTCACCGGGTGGCGCAGCAGGGAGCCGAAGTGGCGGGCCAGCGCGTGCACCTGCGCCGGGCGGGTCCACTCGCCCGCGTCGGCGCGCGGCGTCAGCGTGACGGTGGTGCCGGGCCGGGGACGGGCGGAGGCGGGCAGGGTGCGGACGGTGTAGCTGCCGTCGCCGCGTCCGCGCCACTCCACGGCGGGGGCGTCGGGGGTGCGGGCGGAGCGGCTCAGGACGTGGATCTCGTCCGCGACCAGGAAGCAGGAGAGCAGGCCGATTCCGAACTGGCCGATGAAGTCCCCGCGTTGTTCGGCGATCTGCTCGGCGCGCTTGCTGCTGCGGCCGATGGTGGCGAGGAAGGTGTGCACGTCGGCCTCGGTGAGACCGACGCCGTCGTCCTCGACGCGTACCACCGAACCGTCGGCGTACAGGCGGACGCCGAAGGCGTCGGCGGGGGTGGCCGGTTCGAGGGCGTGCCGGGCGGTCAGCGCGTCCACCGCGTTCTGCATCAGTTCGCGCAGGTAGACGCGAGGGCTGGAGTAGAGGTGGTGGGAGAGGAGGTCGACAAGGCCGCGCAGATCCACCTGGAAGGTGCGGTCGGCGCCGGCCGGGTACGCGGCGGTGTCGGGCAGAGTCATCGGCAGTCCGGAGTGGGAGGGGTGACGGGTTGCGGGCGCGCGGCACCGGGGCCGGGTCCGGCAGGTGATCGGGCGTGACTGGGCCGGCGTGCGCTCATGCGCGGCGGGGTCCGGCGGGTGATCGGGCGCGGCGGGGCCGACCGGTGCTCAGGCGCGGCGCTGGTGGCGCGCGAACTGCTTCTCGGGCTCGGCGAAGTAGGTCCAGGGCCACTTGGTGTAGGCGCCGTCCAGCGTCTGGAAGACGCGCCGGACCGTGTGGCGCTCGCCGGCCAGCGACAGGGCCATGGCGAACATGTTGAAGTCCTGCTGCCAGCCCGGGCGCCACACGTACGCGGGGTGGAGGATGCTGTGGTCCGCCGCCTCCCGCAACTGCGCCCGGATCTCGTCGGTTTCGAGGTGGTCCCCGTGCTCCGCCTCGACCCACTCCTCGATGTACGCCATGGCGATCACGCAGCCTAGGCGGTGTCCCTGCGGGGCGCGGGCGAACGCCTCCTGGGCGAACGCCAGGGCCTGCCCCGGCTCGCCGCCCCAACGGGGCTGCAACTGCGACACCCACTCGAGATGGGTCTCCAGGTCCAGCGGGTCGCGGCGCAGGGCGGCGTCGAGCCGGGTCTCGTTGACGGCGGAGCCCAGCGACATGCCGCGGCCGGAGGTGAGGAGGCGGCGCCACGGAGTGACCCATTCCGGCCGCAACTCGGCGGCCTCGAGCAGCTGCTCCTCGGCGATGTGGAGCCGCTCGTGGAAGATCCGCCACTGCTCCTGCGTGACGTTCACGGCACGCGCGGCGGTGCGCGCCTCCCAGGCCCAGCTGATGTGGCGCGCGCCGGATATCAGCAGGGCGGTCGCCCGGTGCTCCTTGTCCTCCTCGACGGCCCGGCCGATCCAGTCCTGCACCCCGTCCAGGTCGGCGAGCTCACCCAGGACCTGGTGGTCGCGGCCGAGATCGAAGGGGGCCAGCGCCGCCTTGACGGCCTCCCAGTCACCCGCGTCGGCCGCTTCCACCAGCGCCAGCACCCGCGCGTCCCCGAGCGCGCGCAGCGTGTACATCCCGTTCTTCTGCCTGCGCGGGACGGGAAGGATATGCGGATCCGCCGCCGGTCTCTCCGCACTCCTGCCGAACAGCCTGCCCAACATGCCGCGCCCTCCCTGGTCCCGCGTGATCGTCCGGTGCAGCATAAACGGCCCCACCGACACCGCTTCCACAGGGTTTTCACCGGCGCTGCACGGTTCCCCCGAGACCTCTAGGGGTTCCGCTGGCGGTCCGTCAGCCGCGAGATGATCTGGCGCTTCCGGGAAGCGACCGTCGCCTCTTCGGAGTCGAGGATGTCGTCGCCGTACAGGTCCTGCAGCCAGTTGACCTGGTAGATCGTGTCGAGGTAGCGCTCGCCGAGGTCCGGGGCAATGGCCACGGCCGTGAGGCCGCGGGTGTCGTGCCGGTCCAGCCAGTCCATGGCACCGCTGACCACGGTTCCCGTGGAGCCGCCGAACAGGAATCCGCGCCGGGCCAGCCGGTGGCAGGTGCGGATGGTGTCCGCCTCCTCGACGCGGATCACCTCGTCGACGTACGACTCGTCGAGCAGCGGCGGGCGCATGCTCATGCCCAGGCCGGGAATCATCCGGCGACCGGGCGGGCCGCCGAAAGCGACCGAGCCCACGACGTCCACGGCGACGATCCGCACCGGCCGGTGCCACTGCCGGAAGTAGCGTGCGCAGCCCATCAGGGTCCCGGTGGTGCCCGCCCCGATGAACAGCACGTCGAGGCCCGGGAACTCGCCGGCGATCTCCGGTGCCGTCGTGCGGTAGTGGGCCCGCCAGTTGCCCGGGTTGGTGTACTGGCTCAGCCACACGTACCGGCTGTCGGCCGCGCACAGCCTACGGACGTAGTCGATGCGCCTGCCGAGGAATCCTCCGTTGGCGTCGAGATCGGCGACGATGTGCACCTCGCTGCCCAGCGCCTCCATCAGGAGTCTGGTCGACAGGTTGCAACGG
Source organism: Streptomyces sp. Z423-1 (assembly GCF_013009255.1). NCBI lineage: Bacteria > Bacillati > Actinomycetota > Actinomycetes > Kitasatosporales > Streptomycetaceae > Streptomyces > Streptomyces sp. Z423-1. Next base: position 9,301,712 of record NZ_CP053109.1, on the reverse strand, counting down.
GAGTCCGTCACGCACAGGAACCGGTATCCCTTGCTCGCGGCGATCACGCTGAGCGCCACGCCGAGGTTGCCGGACGAGGACTCGACGAGAATCGAGGACGGCGTCAGGTGTCCGTCGCGCTCGGCGCTTTCCACCATCTCGGTCGCGGCCTTCAGCTTGATGGAGCCGGCGAAGTTGAAGCCCTCGCATTTCAGGTAGAGACGGCGTCCGAGAATCGGCTGCAGGTCAACGTAGAGCCGGCTTTCGTTGAAGGCGTGGGGAGCGGAAATGACGGGCACGGTGGGCCTCCTGTTGCCAGGGCTGAGGGGTGTGGCTTCAGCCGTACCGGCGCAGGTCGTGGAAGAAGTCGTCGATGAGGCGGAGCTCCCCCGCCCGGGCTGCTTCGTCGTACACGTACATGCCCACGGCGAGGTCCAGGACACCGAGTCCGAACGGCGAGAAGATCACGGTCCGGTCGGTCGGCACGGTCAGCCGTCCGGTCATGACGTCGTCGAGGGTGCCGTCGAGGAAGTCACGGTTGCCGGTGAGCTGCTCGGCCAGGTGGGGTGAGGTGTCGGCCTTCAGACAGTGGTCGACGTCGTCGACGATGTTGGCCGAGTCGAGCAGGATCTCCGGAGCGAGGTCGCGCAGGGACACGTGCAGGACCAGCGGGTGGTGGGTGAACCAGGCCGGGTCGGTGACGTGCGGCTCGCCGGCGACGGTGGCGAACACGACCAGGTCGCTGGAGCGGATCAGTTCCTCGGCGCTGTCGTGGACCGCGACCTGGGCGGTGGTACCGGCCCGGCGCAGGTAGCCGGAGAAGCCGGCACTGCTGTCGGCGGAGACGTCGTACACGCCGATCGTGTCGAACGCCCAGCCGGTGCCGGCCAGGAAGGTGTGGAGGTAGCGGGCGATCAGACCGGTACCGAAGAATCCGACACGGGTGGGGCGGGTCCGGGTGCGGCTGAGCCAGTCGGCCGCCAGCGCGGCGGATGCCGCGGTCCTGGTCGCGCTGATGATGGAGCTCTCCAGGCAGGCGAAGGGGTAGCCCGTGTCATGGTCGTTGAGGATGAGGACCGCGGAGGCCCGGGGCAGGCCGGCCTGCACGTTGGCCGGGAAGCTGGAGATCCATTTCAGACCGTCCACCTGGACCGACCCGCCGATGGAGGCCGGCAGCGCGATGATGCGCGAGGTCGGGCGGTCGGGGAAGCGCAGGAAGTACGACGGGGGGTTGACCGAGTCCCCGGCGCCATGCAGCCGGTAGGCCTCCTCGACCAGCTCCACGATCTCCTTCTCGTGTCCGCTGAGTGCCTGCTGTACCTGCGCGCCGGAGATCACCGCGAAGGTCGGCGCCGAGGGTGCGTGGGAGGTGGCCCGCCCGGTGGCGGGTGACATCAGGTGGGTCATCGTCGGCTCTCCTCCGGCTGGGGGCAGCCGTCGGCCAGGCGCCGGGGCTCGGCCATGGCGACCAGCACCTCGCGCTCCCCGGTGAAGGCCTCTCTGCTGTGTGCGGTACGGATGTTGTCGACGAGCATCAGGTCGCCGGGCTGCCAGGGCTCGCGCCGGGTGTGCTCCTCGTAGGTGGTGTTGAGCAGCTGGACGATGTCCTCGCTGATCGCAGTGCCGTCGCCGAAGCGGGTGTTGAACGGCAGTCCGTCCTCGCCGTAGACGTCCAGCAGGTATTCGCGCACCTCGGGGGCGAGCGTCCACTCGTTGAGGAACGCGATCTGGTTGAACCAGCAGCGCCGGCCGGTGAGCGGGTGCCGTACGACGGCGCTGCGGCGCTGGCGGGTGTGCAGGGAGCCGTCGGGCTGCCAGCTGAAGTCGATGGCCTGGGCGCGGCAGTAGCGCTCGATGGCGGCGTGGTCGTCGGTGCCGAACGACTCCGTCAGGGAGGCCCCGATCTCGTCGTTGTAGCTGCGGGTCAGCAGCCAGCCCTCGCGCTCGAACCGGTCGCTGAGCTCGGTGGGCAGGGCCTGGAGCACCTGTTCCGCGTCGGCCACCGCCGTCGCACCGCCCTGGCTGGGCGCGGTCAGGCACGCGAACAGCATCAGGCCGGGAACCTCCAGCGTGTAGCTGAGCTCATGGTGCATGCACATCGGCTGGTTGGCCGGCCAGGTGGCCGAGGAGTACACCCCGGGGCCGTAGGTCTGGCGGGGGGCGAATGCCTCCCTCTCGGTCATGAGGCCGTCGGACAGGCCCGCGAAGACGGCACGGACCTGATCCGCATCCCGCAGGTCCAGGCCGCGGACGAGCAGCACGCCGTGCTGGGCGACGTGTGCGCGCAGCTCGTCGCGGTGCTCAGCTGCCCAGCTCGCGGCATCGCCGGGGGACTTGGCATGCAGGATCGGAGGCCGGTCCGGCCGCAGCTCCAGGTCGAGCAGGGGTGCCAGGGGTGAGGACGACATCTCGGTTTCCTTTCGGTTGCCCCGCTGAAGGCTCTGGGAGGGTGAGGAGGAGGCCGCTCGTTCGAGGCTCACGAGGAGGCCAGTGGTTCGGTGGCGCCCAGGACGGCCCGTGCGGCTTCGGCCGGACGGGTGCGCAGGAAGTAGTGGCCGCCGTCGGCGAGTTCGTGCAGCTCCACGTGGTCGGCCAGGAGGTGCCAGTCGCGGTAGCGGTCGGCGAATCCGGCCGTGTTCGGGTCGTCGGCGGCGACGACCACGGTGACCGGCGCGGACAGCTTCACCGGCGGCGGGGTCTGGAGGGCGTCGGCGAAATAGCGGTGGGCGCAGTCGCAGTCGTGCCGGTAGGCGGCACCGATGTGCTCGGCGTGCTCGGCGTTCAGCTCCGCGAGTTCCGTGTGGCCGCTGTCGCTGGTGAGTCGGGCGGCGATCTCGGCGTTGCTGCGGCGTGTCAGCTCAGCGAGGTGGGCGCGCCGGTCGGCGGCGGTGCCGAGCAGTTGTGCGGCGAGGAACACCCGCGGGACGTCGACGCCGAGTTCCTGCAGTTCCCTGGCCGTCGCCACGGCCGGCGCGGCGCCTGACGAATGGCCCCAGATCATGACCCTGGTCAGGCCCCGTTCGGCGATCTCGGCGGCGACCTGCTGCACCACCTGCTCGATGGTGGCGAAAGGCTCGCCCGGGGCGGCCAGGTCGTGACCGGGCAGCTCGACGGCATACACCGTGAGCCCGTGGTCCGCCAGCGCGCTCGCCATCGGCTGGTAGTTGACCGCGTTGCCGCCCGCGTAGGGGAAGCACACCAGTGCGCAGTCCGGCGCGCCGCTTGCCTTCCCCGACAGCGACTGAAGCAGCTCCGGGCGTTGTTGGGATGTGCCGTCGAGGAGGGCGGCCAGGTCGGCCAGGACCGGGTGCCGGGTGATGTCCTTCAGGGACACGGCGCGGTCCAGGGCGATGGTGAGTTTCACTGCCGTGAGGGAGGTGCCACCGGAGTCGAAGAAGTGGTCCTTCCGGCCGACCTGTTGTTCGGGGACGCCCAGCAGCTCGGCCCAGGCGGCCGCCAGCTTCCGCTCGGTCGGGGTGAGCGGGGCGCGGTCGTGGTCCTCACCGGCGTCGTTCTCCGTGGGTGCCGCCGACTGTTCGGCCAGCGCGGTCAGGGCCGTCCTGTCGATCTTGCCGTTGGCGGTCAGCGGCAGGCCGGGCTGCCAGTGGAAGGCTGAGGGGAGCATGTAGGCGGGCAGTACGGCACCCAGCGCCTCGCGCAGGACGTCCGTCTCCTGGCGCTCGCCCGTGTAGAAGGCGATCAGGTGCTTGCTGTGGCCGGCCCGCTCGGCGATGACGACCGCGGCGTCCCGCACGCCGTCCACCCGTAGCAGGGTGTTCTCGATCTCACCGATTTCGATGCGGAATCCGCGGATCTTGACCTGGTTGTCCCGGCGGCCGAGGAACTCCAGCCTGCCGCCCGGGTGCCAGCGTCCCCAGTCGCCGCTCAGATAGAGCCGTTCACCCGGACGGTACGGGTCCTCGCGATAGGCCTCACGGGTCCGTTCGGGATCGTTGATGTATCCGCGCCCGACGCAGACACCGGAGAACGCGAGCAGCCCCGGGGCGCCGAGCGGCACCAGCGACAGATGCTCGTCGACGACGTACACGCGCACGTTGTTGACCGCGCGCCCCAGCAGTACACGCTCGGGCACCCTGTCCATGACCTCGTGGTTGGTGTCGTCCGATGTCTCGGTCAGTCCATAGGCGTTGACGAGCTTGATGTCCGGCTGGATCGCGAACCAGCGCTGGACCAGCTCCCGCTTGAGCGCCTCACCGGTGACCGACACGCAGCGCAGGTCCGGCAGTTCGCGGGGCTGCTGCTCCAGATACGAGACCACGACCTCCAGGTAGGAGGGCACCACCTGGACGACAGCGGCCCGGCCGCGGACGATCGTGTCGAGGAACTGCTCCACGTCGACGACCGACTCCTGTCCGACGAGCAGAGTCTGCCCGCCCACCAGCAGCGCGGACACCAACTGCCACAGAGAGATGTCGAAGCACTGCGGGGCCGTCTGCGCCACCACGCGCCCCTCGGTGATCTCCAAGTCATCGATCTTGGCGAAGAGATGGTTGAGCATGCCCGCGTGCTCGCACATCGCTCCCTTCGGCTCGCCGGTGGAACCGGAGGTGAAGTAGATGTAGGCCAGCTGGTCGGCGGCGACGTCGACTCCGACGTCGGTGTCGGCGTGCTGCTGTGCGTACGCCTCCTCGATCAGCAGCTTCCTGGCTTCCGGAAGGGTGGCCAGGGCCTGGTCGAGGGTGTGGGTGCTGCCGGATTCCGTCAGCACCAGCCGGCAGCCTGCGCGTGACAGCGTTGCCGCGATACGGCCGGCCGGGAAGTGCGGCTCGATCGGCAGGTATACGCCGCCCGCCTTGAACACCGCCAACGTCGCGGCCAGCCAGTCGAGGTTGCGTTCGGTGACGATCGCGACCACGTCTTCCCGGCCCAGTCCCCGCTCCAGCAACGCCCGCGCCAACCGGTTCGCGCGCGCGTTCAGTTCCCCGTACGTCCATGAGCGGTTGCCGTGCACCGCCGCCACCCGGTCCGGGTGGGCCCGTACGCGCTGCTCGAACAGCTCGTGCGCCCGCGCGTCCGGCAGCAGCCGGCGCGGCCCGGCCAGTCCTTCGAGCTGCTCGCCCACCTCGTCGGCCGACAGCAGGCTCTGCCGTGCGTGTTCGGCGTCGCTGTCGGCCGCCATCAACCGCAGTGCGGACAGGTGATAGCCACCGATGCGGGCTGCACACTCGGCGTCCAGTACCTGCGTGCGACAGCGCAGCCGCATCACCAGCCGTCCGCCACGGTCGTACCAGCCCACCCCCAGCGCGGCGTCGCCGATCAGCTCGTCGCCGGTCCCCGCCGGATCGCACACGACCTCGTACGACGGCCCGACCACGCCCAGTTCCCGGCGCAGCTCGTCCACGGGGAACTGCCGGTGCGCGAGCAACTCCGCCTCGACGCGACGGGCGCTCGACACCAGGGCGCTCCAGGGCCCGGGGGCGACGGTCAGCCGGCACGGCAGCGGGCCGCTTCGGGCTTCGGTGACGTACCCCGTCACGACCTCCTGCTCACCGGACAACGCGGCCAGCACCTTGGCATGCGCGGCCAACAACACCGCGCTGAGCGGCACTTCCAGCTTCCGCGTCAGCCCGCGTACCGCGGCCGTCACGTGGTCCGGCACCGCCGCCTCGTACTCGACCACTCCCGTCACCGGCTCCCGGACCCACCGTGGCACCGCGGTGAAACCACCAGCGGTCAGCACACGGCTCCAGAACTCCCGGTCCGTATTCAGGCGCGCTCCCATCGAATGGCCTTTCTCGGCTCGGCGTGAGATTGATGATCGGGGGCATCCGGCATGTCGGCGGCGGGGTTTCCTCCCCACCACGCGTTCGGGGGCACCTCCTCGCCTTTCATGAGAAAGGAATCGGGTGCCAGTACGGCACCGTCACCCATCGTCACGCCGTAATGCACATGGGCGGAGACACCGAGGGTGCAGCCGGCACCGAGCGTGCTGCCGTCGGACTTGAAGGTGCCGTCCTCCTGCGAATGGCACTGGATTTTGCTCCCGGCGTTGAGCGTGCACGCGTCGCCGATGGTGGTGAGCGTCCGCTCCGTCAGATAGCAGCCGTCGTCGAACACCCTGCTGCCGATGCGCACGCCCAGCATCCGCCAGATCAGGCTTTTGAAGGGGGTCCCGTTGTAGATGTTGAGGTGCTCGTCCGGAACCTTCCACAGGCGCTCGTGCCACCAGAAGTACGGGTCATAGATGGAGCACAACCGGGGGCGAAGGGCACGGAATGACGCGATGCAGCGTTCCAACAGGATGTAGTAAAGGGTGGAGAAGCAGAGCGTCATCGCCAGGTATGCGGCGATCACCACGTGTCCCAGCGCGCCGTACACGTAGACGGAGACGAGCGCGAGCATCGTGAGCGCAAAGGTGTGCAGCCACCGTACGCACAGCATGAGGGCCATCGAGCGAAGGTTGTAGCGGTTCTTCGCGGCAAGTTGGCGGCGCAGCCTCTCCCCGGTCCTGAGGTCGTCGAACCGTGCATCGCGCTCGACCGACCGCGGAATCTCGAAGCAGGGCGAGCCCAGGAGCCCCACGCCTTGGCGGACTTCACCGTCAAGGGGAACCATGACCTTCGTCGCCAACAGGCAGTTGTCACCCGTCCTGGCGCCCACGGGGTAGGCGATGTTGTTGCCCAGGAAGTTGTGCGATCCGATCGACGCCCGGGATATCCGGAAGGACGTGCTGGAATATTCCGCGTTCACGATGGACAGGCCGTCGGCGACCATCGTTCCCCTGCCGACCGACACCAAATAGGGGCTCTCGTGCTGCACTTCGGTGCCGAAGTTCGACCCGGTCTGCTCGACCCGCGACAGATCGTAGCCGAGGCCCTTCAGGTAGTACACGATGTAGGAACTGTCACCGAACAGCCACGTGAAGAACTTGATGTTCGTCATGCGCGCCACGGCCCGGTGTACCGAGTAGTGGAATCCGTAGAGCGGATACACCTTGTCGGGCTGGATGACCAGGTTCAGCAGACGCGGAACGGTGTACAGCGCGACGAGGCCGACGACGACGAATCCGAAGAACAGCACGAGTGACAACACCAGCGCGTCACTCATCAGTTGCCCCGACGCGAGTCCGCGCGCGTCCTGTCCAAGTTGCCTGCTGATGGCGGGAACCTCTGTGAACAGCATGTAGGTTCCGCCGAGCGCCAGCGGCATGTACAGAAAGAGCAACTGAAGCAAGGTCATCAGCCCGAAGGTGGCCCGGCGGAGAGTGCCGCATCGCATGGGCGGCACCCTCACGTAGTCGACCTCCGTGGGCTGTGCCGGGGACCCGTGCCAGTGCTCGCCGTCCGGGACCGCCTGACCGCGGTACAGGGCGGACGAGTGGCCGAGCTGTGCTCCGTCGCCCATCCGCGTGTCGATGTCCAGGACGGTCTTCTCGCCTATGAACACGTCGCGGCCGAGCGTGACCGGGCCGGTCTGGATGCGCCCGGCGTGTGCCCGGTAGCAGAGCAGGAACGAGTCCTTGCGGATCACCGTGCCGGCGCCGATCGTGAGCAAGTCGGTGCAGACCGGGAGGGAGTGGGAGAGGATCGTCACCCCCTTGCCGATTCGAGCGCCCAGTGCCCGGAGATACAGCGGGTACAGGGGATTGCCCACGAACAAGAGCAACGGATTGGCGTGGAGCAGTACCTTGACAAGCCAGAAACGCAGGTAGGTCAGACTCCAGACCGGGAACTCGCATGGTTTCCAGCGGCCGATGAGAATCCATTTTGCGACGACCGGGAACACGCACAGCGCGACGAAACCGACGCCGCCGAAGACAAGCGACCGCAGATAAATGTCGGCAGTACCTGATCCCGCGGCGATCCACTCGTAGCCCCGGGCGACCATCGTTCCCGCGGCGAAGGAATACCCCAAGAACATCAACAGCTGGAAGATTCCGCAGAGAACGTATTTCAGCTGGCTCGTCGTCACCGGCGACGGGGGAGAGTTCGGGAGCGAGCAGCCGGTGGAGGCGGGAGTTGTCACGGCGAGAGCTGCTGCCAGGCTTCGGATCGTGGGGTGCCGGTATATGTCCTTCATGGACGCCGACGGCAGATCCGGTCTTTTCCTGAGCCTTGCACAGAATTGGGCCATGACCAAGGAGTTGGCACCCAAGTCGTCGAAAAAGTGTTTGCCAACCGGAACGTGGTCCACACGTATGACGGCGGCGAGGACTTGAGCGAGTTCGCTTTCGGTGTCCGTACTCGTCTCGGTCTCCGTTGTCACCGGGCCCGAGTCGTCGGCTCGCCGGTCGACAGCGGCTTTGTTCGGCCCGGCTATATCGACCTCGGCAGACTGCTCCACCGTGCGACCTCCTTGAAGACGCTTCGACAACCTGGCCACCCATGGCCGGTCCGTTGTCCTCGCCCTCCGGGAAAAGCTCGACCGAGCGATCGGGAGGCTCGAGGGTGCGTTATTTCCTGATCACGAACCGCGGGTTTCAGTTTCGGTCGGCTACCGACAGGTTGCCACTCCGAACGGAACGCAACGTAAGACGGCAACGCTCGACGGGCCCTGTCTCCCTTGGTTTCTCCACACGGCTGGGGTGAGCGACGGTTCACCCATACGGCCTCCCTCGGCGCTCGGCGAGGCGGTGAACGGACCGGGTGGCTAACGTCCGCAGGCTTCGGCCCGGGCGCCTTTCTCGTCCCGGTCGAGGGGCACGACGGGCCGGCCCGCCTGACGGTGGGTGTCGACGAAGGGCCAGACTTCGCGCAGCACGTGTGCCTCCTGGTCAGGTGCTGGGCCCGGGCCGCGACGGCCGCGCTCCGGGTGCCGGCTGTCGCGGGCGGCTCACGATCCGGGCGCTTCTTCGAGTTCGCGGTCGAGGCGGATGGGCAGGGTTCGCCGGCGGCGGCCGGTGGCGTGCCGGACGGCGTTCGCGATCGCGGCGGCGGTGCCCACGGTGCCGATTTCGCCGACGCCTTTTACCCCTGCCGGTTCCTTGAGCGCGGTCCAGCTCGACAGCCCGTGCTCGCGGGCGATGGCCAGCCGGGCTTCGTGGAGGGTGTTGAACTCCCCTGCGGCAGGCGGCGCTTGGCCTCGATCTTGAGGTACCGGAGGTTGGGCCGGTTCGGGGAGGTGGCGTGACTGTGCGGAGCGCCGGGAGGGCAGCCCGCCCCCGCCGCAGGCGCTGTCCGAGTGGCAGGGCTGGTCCGAGTGGGTGATGGTGGTGGGAGTGTGCGGTCGTGCCGGCGGCGCGGCTGACCTGCCTCGATCGCGGCGCGGACGTCCAGTTGTTTACTTCGCTCGGCCTGGCACGAGGAAGGACGACTTCAGGATGCAATCGTTCAATGGAGCCCTGAGGGCCGGTCTGGCGGTCGTCGCGGTACTGGGAGTCTCGGTCCTGACCGCGCTGTCCGCCTCCGGGAGCGCAGACGCGGCGCCCGGCAGGTACTGCGGATCGGACAGTGTCCACGGACTCGCCGTCTTCGGCAGCGGCAGCACGTCGTGCTCCACCGCTCTTGAGGTCGCCCATGCCTACCAAGCACGCGGCTCAAGCGGCTCTCCCGTGACCGTCCGCGTCGGTGGGATCGCTTGGCGCTGCCAGGAGCAGCAGGGCGACCCCGATCCCTTCGCCAGGTGCGTTGCCACCGCCGACCCGAGCCGGTGGGTTGAGCTTACGTCGTAGTCTCAGCGCCCTTCCGTTCGGAGGCTTCCCATGATGTCTCTACGCCTGTTCACCGGCGCGGCCGCGGCCGCCGCCTTGACCTTCGCTCTTCCCGCAGCAGCTCACGCGGCGCCGGTCGTCGTGCCGGACGACTGCGCCAAGGCACAAGCGATCGCCGAGATGGCGGAGAAGGACTACGAAGACATGGTGAAGTGGTACCAGGACCTCCTCACTCAAGGCGGGCACCCGGGCACCATCGGAGAGCAAGCAGTGGCCGACGCCAAGGCCGATCTCGACAGGACGGCATCACAAGCACAGCGCATCTGCGGTCCCTAGCGGGAAGGCCGGCATTACCGGGCCGGGCAGGCTTCCTACCAAGCCACTGGCAGTTGCAGCGGGAACCGTCTGATCGTCTCGGTGTCCCACCGCACCTCCTCCGGCGGCACCGCGAGCCGCAGCCCGGGGAAGCGCTCGACGAGCCGCCCGATGGCGACTTCGAGCTCTGCCATGGCCAAAGGCATGGCGATGCATCGGTGCCCGCCCCAGCCGAAGGTCATGTGGGGACTGTTCGGCCGCTCGACGTCGATGACGTGCGGGTCGGGGAAGCGTTCCGGGTCACGGTTGGCCGTCAGGTACGACACGTGGACGAAGTCGCCCGCCCGGATCCGCGCTCCGTCCAGTTCCACGTCTTCAAGAGCCACCCGGGGGATTCCCACCCCTTTGCGGAACGGGATGTAGCGAAGCATCTCGTGCAGGACGTCGGTCAGGGTCTCGGGCCGGCATCTGAGGTGTTCCATGAGCGCGGGACGTGTCAGGAGCAGGTAGGCGATGTCGCTGATCTGGCAGGTCGCCGTGTCCTGGCCGCTGAGCGCCAGCGTCAGTGCCATGACGGCCAGTTCCTTGTCGTCCAGCTGTTCCTCACCGTCCCGCGCTGCGGCCATCGCGCTGATGAGGTCCGTACCGGGTGAGTTCCGGCGCTGTTCGACGAGTTTGGCGAAGTAGGCGGTCAGATCGGCTTTGGCGCTGGCGGCGGACTGCTTGCTGTCCGCACCGACGACGAGCAACTGGTGCACGGACTCCTCGATCCGGGGCCATTCCTGCCGTTCGATGCCGAGGAGGTCGAGGATGGTGTGCTTGGGAAGTGTGTTGGACAGGTGCTGGACCAGATCCGCCGGCGGGCCCTCCTGCTCCATCTCGTCGAGCAGGAGGTCCGCGAGGTGGACGATCCGGTGCCGCATGCCCTCGACGTGCTGCTGGGTGAATGCCTGGGAGGCCAGGCGGCGGACGCGGGTGCTGTGCGGCGGGTCCATGACATTGACCGACTCGGGCGAAACGATGGGCTCGGGAGTCATCCGTGGGTAGTCGTGGCCGATGATGCCCGCCCGGCTGAGCCGGTGGTCGGTGGTCACCTGCTTGACGGCCTCGAAGCCGGTGACCAACCAGGCGTCGGCGTCGCCGTAGCGAAGCCGGATCCGTGTGGGGGAACCCAGATGCATCAGGTCGGCGAGCGCGGGGTCGAACTCCAGGGCTTCGCTGAAGTCGAAGCTGCAGGTGATCGGTTCGTTGTCCTCGGTCATCGGTTGTCTCCTCCGGCATGGGTACGACGTTGGTGGCGTCCACGGTCCGGCGAAGGACGCCGGCGAGTCTTACGACCTCGCCGACGGCCCAGTGGTGGACGAATAACAGGCGCTGTCGGTCGGTCAGGTTGTGGTGGTGCAGCTCGACGAGTTCCGTTCCTGCGCAGTCCGCCACCTTGGTCGTCACAGCCGCGCGCGAGCCTTTTCATATGCCTCCTGACGCGATGGAAGCACGAGAGCGGGCGCGGACAGGTATTCCCCACTGCGACGTCCAGCCAGGTGGACTAAGGAACGCTGAGAAACGTGCTGGAGTGCGGTCCACGGCATACGACCCGTACCGGCCGACGGCCGCATCAGACGAGGTGGGCGAAGACAACCAGGTTCTCGGTGTAGTCCTTCACCGAGCGGTCGTACTCCCCCGCGCACGTGATGAGCCGGACCTCGGGGCGCGTCGCGTCGGCGTACACCCGCTTGCTGGGGAAGTCGTCCTTGGGGAAGGTCTCCGCGTCGTCCACGACGAAGTCCGCCCTGCGTCCGTCGGCCCGGGCGACGGAGAACCGGTCGCCGGGCCGGAGTTCGTAGAGCTTGGCGAAGACCGCCGCCGAGGTGGCCGTGTCGATGTGCCCGGCGATGATCGAGGTGCCCTGCTCGCCGGGCGAGACGCCCTCGGCGTACCAGCCGACGAGATTGGTGTCGGCCGCCGGCGGCGGCTCCAGCTGGCCCGAGGCGCCGATGGAGAGGGGGGTGAAGGGGGCGTCCACGGAGATCTTCGGGATGAGCAGCCGGATCGGTGTGGAGCGGGGCAGCGGCCGCGTGGGCTGGTGCGTGTCCGTGGGAGCGGCGGTCGAGACCGGGGAACGGGAGGTTTGCGGGGTGCTGTCCGCCCCTTCGTGGTCGCCGAACACACTGACGGCGAGGATGACGATCGCCACGCCCCACAGGGTCAGTCGCCCGCTGCGGCCGGCGTACTGCCCGTCCGTCGCTCCCTCGGCGGGAGGCGTGGAGGAGGGTTCTGCTGCCATGGGACATCACCTCGCTCGGGCACGGCAGCACGGGCTTCGGGGCTCGGGAGCGCGGGCCGCCGGCACGGTGTGCGCCGGCGGCGGCCGCATTCCTGGAGTGCGCAGGACCGGTCAGGACGTCGGCGCGCCGGCCTTCTTGCGGCGCAGCGCGTACACGCCGGTGGCGCCTACGGCGAGCGTGGCCAGTCCGCCCGCGGTGACCCCGGGCGAGGCGAGGGCGCCGCCGCCGGTGTGCATACCGCCGCGCGGCTTGTCGTGATCGTCACCGCCCCACTCGCCCTTGTCGCCCTTGTCGCCCTTGTCCTTGTAGGACTCGGAGTCGTACTTCTTGTCCTCGTGGTCCGAGCTCCAGTCGTCCCCCCGCACCGCGGCGAGTGCACCGCCACCCGTGCGCATTCCGCCGCGCGGCCCGTCGTGGTTGCTGTCCTTGTCGTAGCCCTTGCTGTAGTCCTTGTCGTGGTCGCGGCCGGAATCGCTGTTGTGCTCCTTGCTGTATGAGGAGTCGTCGCCGCCTTCGTCGTGACCAGCTGGTACGGCGAACGCGGCGCCGGGCGTGGCGAAGGCGAGCGCGGCGGAGGCGGCCGCCGTGGCGAGAAGAATGCGGGCAGATCGCATATCGGTGTCCTTCCGCCGTGGCCGGGCAGCAGACAGGGCATCAGCTGGAATAGACCCGGCCTCGACATGAACCACCGTCAGTCAGGCGCTTGGCACGCACCATCCGGGCCGCCCAGCCGTGTCATCGCTCCACCCGTCTGTCCCAGCAATACGTCGCTGCGTCCCCCGTCGGGGTCAGTCCGGCGTCACCCGGCGGCACGCCAGTCGGCCGGCAGCCCTGCCCATCGCCACCCACGCCGCGGACCTCGGGATGCGCCCACCGGACGGAGCAACCAGGCGGTCGCCGGGCCGGTCGCCGGGTCGACCGAGCCGCTCGTCGTCGCTGTCGAGCGGGTCACCGAATCGATGGCGCCGGGCGTCTTCCCATTGCGGGGAGCCGCCGTGGTCGAGGTGTTCTTTCCCGGGCCGATCCTGCGCATTTAGGACGGGATCCGGCCTATATGGCTCCTAGCGTGGAGCTCGTCCACGGAACACCACCGACGGAAGCCGGAGACGATGACCGCGACGCCACACGCCACCACCCCGACCACGCCCTCGCCCTCGCCCGACGTCACCGGCGAGTACGCCGACCTGCTGGAGGCCCTGGCTCACCATCGCCGGCTGCTGCGCCTGACCACCCGTGACCTGACCGACGAGCAGGCCGGGCGGCGGACCACCGTCAGCGAACTGTGCCTGGGCGGCCTCATCAAGCACGTCACCTCGGCCGAGCGATCCTGGGTTGACTTCATCCAGCACGGCCCACAGGTGCTGGGCAACTGGAGCGACATGTCCGACGCCGACTGGGCCCGGCGGGCCGACGAGTTCCGGATGCTGCCCGGCGAGACGCTGGCCGGGGTGCTGGAGGAGTACGCCGAGGTGGCCCGCCGGACGGACGAACTGGTCGGCACGTTGCCCGACCTGGACCTGTCCCAGCCGCTGCCGTCGGCCCCTGGCACGAGCCGGGCACGTGCTGGTCCGTGCGCCGGGTTCTGCTGCACATCATCGGCGAGACGGCCCAGCACGCCGGTCACGCCGACATCATCCGCGAGTCCCTGGACGGCGCGAAGAGCATGACCCGTCCCTCGCCATACGACGCGCCCCGGCACCGCCGCCCGCAGAAGGGGTGGTGGCGGTGCCTGGAGGGCTCGCCGGGGGGATGGCGAGCCCCTGCACTGACATGGGTCATGTGTCAGGTCAGGCACTGGAAATGGTGCGCTGGAACAGGCCCGCGGCGTGGGGTGGAGCGTCAGGCGGATGCGGCCCTGCCCGGGTCGTAGCCGACACGCGAGCAATGGCTCCGGGTCAAACGTGGGTGAGGAGGCGCGCGAGCGGCCGGGGGACGCGCTCGATGTCCAGGTGCGCGACCAGCGCCTGCGCGTAGAGCGCCTTGCGACCGCTGTGCGTGCCCATGAAGCGCCGCAACTGGTGCTCCACGGGCCGTTGCCGCTGCGCCGGCTGGCCCTGGAAGGTGCGGAAGGGGCGCATCTCGCCCTGGGCTTCTATCACCTGCTGCACGCCCTCGGCCCCGAGTGCGCGGATCAACTCGTCCTCCAGGTCGGCGACGCACACATGGAACCCGAGGGTCTCCAGACCGGCGTACGTGAGACCGGACCCGAGCCCGACCCGCTCCAGATGACGCCGGAAATGCCGCTCCTCGCCGATGTCGCAGAGACCGGCCAGCGGAAGGCCGAGCCCCGAAGGACCGCAGACGTCCAGGAAACGCCCGATGTTCGTCGCACCTCCGAGCGGTACTACCGCGACGCCCTCCGCACCGAGGTCACGGCCGTGGCGCCTGGCCAGCGCTTCGAGAGCTACCTGATCACTGCTGCCCTCGACAAGCACGATCGTCCGCACGCCGCCGCCGGCCAGCTCCCGCGCCGCCGCGGCGGCCGCATCCGCCCTTGCTCCGCCGGCCGCCCACGCGACCAGCGCCAGGCGGAATCGCGTCAACTCGTCCACGAGACCTCGCTTCCCGGCGCCATCCTGGCACGGCGGAAATCCCGTACGCACGCACGTTTTCCGGCAGGCGGTCACTCAAGAGCCGGAGGAGGTGCAGGTCCGGGTGAACCGTCATATGCGTGATCCGGTCGAGGGGACGCAATGCGGGCGCCGTGGGCACGGGAATCCGCGGGAGCCGACATGCAGAGCGGGTTCGCTGAGAAGTCACCGGCCTCGGAGCCTCTCGGCTGCGTGTGCCGGCGCCACCCGGCACACGCAGCCGATCGGTCAGAAGGTCAGCTTCCAGCTGTCGATGTAGCCCGTGTCCCATGCGGCGACGTCCTGCACCCGCAGCCGCCAGGTTCCGTTCGCCGTCTCGCTGGAGGCGTCTACGGTGTACGTGGCGATGACGTTGTCCGCGGAGTCCGAGCTGCTGGAGTTCTTCAGCCGGTACGCCGTGCCGTCCGGCGCCAGCAGGTCGACGACCAGGTCACCGCGCCAGGTGTGCTTGATGTCCACCCCGACCCGGAGCGCCGCCGGCGCGTTTCCGGTGCGGCCGGAGACCGTGAGGGCCGAAGTCACCGCGGCCGCGTTGTCGGGGATGGCGACGTCGGTGGTGTTCTCGTACGACTCGCCGGGCGGCAGCGGATCCGCCGTCCCCAGCGTCCAGATCGCGTGCGCGAGGGCGTCGCTGTTGCGGTCCAGCGCGGTGTCGTTGATGTTGGCGGTTGTGTCGCAGGAGGAGTGGTAGCACCGGTCGAACGCCTGGCCGGAGGTGCCGCCCCACTTGGCGGCCTGCGCCGCCGTCTTCGTACGGCTGGCGCCGGTGAACAGGCCGCCGACCGGTATGCCGACGTTCTTGAAGGACGCGTGGTCGGAGCGGCCGTCGCCTTCCGTCTCGATCTCGGTCGGTACGCCGATGCCCGCGTACCAGTCCTTGAAGACCTTCTCGATCGCCGGATCGTCGTCGTAGACGAAGTAGCCCGGGTTCGGGGAGCCGACCATGTCGAGGTTGATGTAGCCCGAGACTCGGGCGCGGTCGGTGGAGGGCAGGTTGTTCACGTAGTACCTGCTGCCGACCAGTCCCAGCTCCTCGGCGCCCCACCAGGCGAACCGCAGGTGCTTCGTGGGCTGGAGCTGGGCGCGGGAGACGGCGAGGGCCGTCTCGAGTACGGCCGCGGAGCCGGAGCCGTTGTCGTTGATCCCGGCGCCGGAGGAGACGGAGTCGAGGTGCGCGCCGGCCATGAGGACCTGGTTCGGGTCCCCGCCGGGCCAGTCTGCGATCAGGTTGTACCCGGTGCTGCCGGAATAGGTGAACTGCTGGACGGTGGTGGTGAATCCGGCCGCGTCGAGCCTGGCCTGCACGTAGTCGAGCGAGGCCTTGTAGCCGGTACGGCCGTGCGCCCGGTTGCCGCCGTTGGCGGTGGCGATCGACTGGAACTGCGTGAGGTGGGCCTTGACGTTGCTGAGGGGGATGTCGGGTGCCGCCAGGGTCCCGTCGCCGATGTCGGCCGCCCCGGTCCGGTCGGGCGTCGCCGAGGACGTGGGCGAGGCGGCGAGCAGGCCCGCCACCGCCACGAGGGCCACGGCGGCCATACGTCTGGACATCGTCCTGGGCAGGCTGGATCTCGAATGTGTCATGTGGGGAGCCGCACTTTCTCGTCGAGGTGGGGAGTTCGAACGGTGCCTGGATCGGTGGTGCCAGAGCTGTGCGGGTGCTGTGTGCGCCTGATGCTCAGTCAGGTGGTGATGCCGCGTCAAGAGCCATATCCGGTCACGGCCGTCCGCTCAGCGGACGCCCGAGGGTGCGGCCGACGGCGGCGGGAGAGGCAGGAGGGGCGTGAGTATGGCGGACATGGATCACATGGATGACATGGACGCGTTTACCAGTCGGCTCGATCCCGATATGTGCGTGGTGACGGCCGCGGCGGGTGGGGAACGGGCCGGGTGCCTGGTCGGGTTCGCCTCGCAGTGCTCCCTGCGCCCGGTGCGGTTCGTGGTGTGGCTGTCCGAGGTCAACCGCACCTTCCGGGTGGCGCGGTCCGCACAGGTCCTGGCCGTCCATCTGCTGGCCCGGGAACAAGTGGGGCTGGCCGAGATCTTCGGCGGGCGGACCGGCGACGACGGGGTCGACAAGTTCCAGGACGTCCGCTGGCGGCAGGGGTACGGCGGCGCCGTCGTCCTTCAGGACACCGAGGCGTGGTTCGTCGGCCGGGTCGTGAGGCACGCCGACGGCGGCGATCACATCGGGTTCGTCCTCGACCCGGTCGAGTGGGGCGCGCGGGAGGGTTCCAGCACACCGCTGCTGCGGCTCAGCGACGCCCGCGGCATCGAACCCGGCCATCCCGTGGACTGACCCCGCTCGCTCGTCCTCCGGCACCCATATGTCCGGCACGCGCGCCGTCGCCCGCCTGTGGCCCGCCCTCCGCCGCTTCGTAGAGTCGTCAGCGATAAACAGCGCGTCGCCGCGGGGGTGTCCGATGCACCGTCTCGCACAGGAGTGACTGGACGTACATTCGGACGTATGGACGAGATGCCCCAGCGCATCGACCCCGCGACCGACCGGACAGCCGCCGCTCATCTGTTGGGCTGTGCTCCTGACGAGGTCGGATACTGCCCGCGCTGTCAGGGGCTCACGCACCGCTACGGACGCAACGCTCAGAGCATCTGCCCCGCGTGCCGTTCGGCGGACCCGTCGCTCGGCGCACCGTTTCCCACCACCACGCCGGCACCCCAGAACTCCCCAAGCCGATGAACGCCGAGGCGAGTTGCACCCCCCGACCCGGGGGCGTTACCTGGAAGTACGGGCGGTGAGGCGAGCCCATGGGCCACCGCGCACACGGATGGCCGCGCCCTTGTGTACGTCCCCGGCAGCGGCCCATCCTCGCTGCCGCCTCCAGCGCTCGACGGGAGGTGACAGAGGTGAAAGCCGTTGTCTACGAGAGGCCCTTCAGTGTCACGGTGAAGGACGTCGACGATCCGCAGATCCAGCACCCCAACGACGTGCTCGTCCGGGTCACGTCGTCCGCGATCTGCGGCTCCGACCTGCACATGTACGAGGGCCGCACGGCGGCCGAGTCGGGCATCGTCTTCGGACACGAGAACCTCGGCATCATCGAGGAGGTCGGCTCCGGTGTGACCTCACTGGCGAAGGGTGATCGCGTCGTGATGCCCTTCAACGTGGCCTGCGGATTCTGCAAGAACTGCCTCGCCCTGAGGACCGGGTTCTGTCTCACGGTCAATCCGGGGTTCGCCGGTGGGGCCTACGGATACGTGGCGATGGGCCCGTTCATCGGTGGCCAGGCAGAACGGTTGCGCGTACCGTACGCCGACTTCAACTGTCTGAAGCTGCCGCCGGGTGACGAGTTCGAGACTGATTTCGTCCTGCTCGCCGACATCTTCCCGACCGGTTACCACGGATGCGAACTCGCCCAGGTCTCCCCCGGCGAGAGCGTGGCCGTCTACGGGGCCGGTCCGGTGGGGCTGATGGCGGCCTACTCCGCGCTGCTGCGCGGTGCCTCGAAGGTGTTCTCCGTCGACCGGGTGCCCGAGCGGCTCGCCAAGGCGGAGGAGATCGGAGCCATTCCCATCGACTTCACCAAGGGAGACCCGGCCGAGCAGATCAAGGAGCAGACGGCAGGAGAAGGAACCGACAAGGGCGTGGACGCCGTCGGGTACCAGGCCCAGGCGCACGACGCCAGCCACGAGGAACCCGCCATCGTCCTCAACGCGCTCGTCGAGACGGTACGGCCGACCGGCCTGCTCGGCGTGCCGGGCCTGTACGTGCCCTCCGACCCGGGCGGCCCCGACGAGCACGCCAAGCACGGCCAGCTGCTGGTCTCCATCGGCAGGATGTTCGAAAAGGGTCAGCAGATGGGCACCGGTCAGTGCAACGTCAAGCGGTACAACCGCCAGCTGCGCGACCTGATCATCGCCGGGCGCGCCAAGCCCAGCTTCGTGGTCTCCCACGAACTGCCGCTGGAGCAGGCGCCGCAGGCGTACGAGAAGTTCGACAAGCGCATCGAGGGCTACACCAAGGTCGTTCTGCACCCCGGCCACGCCCTCGCCGCGTAAGCCACAGGTCCGGGCACGCACCGTGCCCGGACCCGTCATCGCACGGAGCGCACCGGGAGTCGCCGGACGGACCGGCCCTGCGGGTCCGCGAGGCCGGCGTACGACGCGCGAGGCCGGGCGAGCCCTGTGCAGTGCATGCAGCGAGCCGTCCAGGACGCAATCGCGGCGGTGCGCCACACGGCGGCCGCCCACCCGATGGGCCATGTTTCTGACCGTCGAGCCGATCGGCACCGGTCGGATGCGAAGCGCTGCGCGCCCGGCCCAAGGGATGGATGGCGCAGGGGGAGTTCACTCTGGGCCGCTGGGGCCTCGCGGTGAACGCCGCGGCGCTGGCCTACGGCACCTTCGCCATCGTCAACATCTCCTGGGCCCCCAACCCGCGGTGTGCTGGGGGCCGTCCTGGTCGTAGGCCCGCCGGGAGTCGCCGCCGCCAGCGGATCGCCTCGCACTCCCCCACGACCGCGTCTGCTCCCTCCGTCCCACGCCATGAACCCCATGCCCGGCTGTCCGGGACCAGCTCCGGACAGTGGCTTGACCAGGCCGGACAGCCTGACCGTGTCCGGGACAGGCGGATGCCGTTGCCCCGGTGCACCGACGGTCAGAAGACTCTGTGGCGCCCCGCCGGGCCAGGTCACGGGGGGGACGCCGCCCCGCCCAAAGGGGCCCATCCGGGCAATGCCGCGCAATCGCCATCCACATCGGCATGCCTCACACACAAGAGGAGGAGTTCATGCAGGGATCTCGGCTGAACGTGAACATACGCAGGGTCGCCGTGGGCACGGTACTGGCCGCAACGGCCGCCCTGGCCTTACCCGCCTCCGCCACCGCGGCGCCCGTCGGCGGCTCGAGCACGACCGGGTGCTCCCGTGCCTCCGGCGTATACACCTACGAGAAGACCGGGGAGACCTCGACCTACGACACGTACGACGCGTACTTCGACATCACCGTGTCGGACCGGTGCAGCGGTGACGGCTGGGCGGCGTCCCTGTACCTCAGCTACCGCAAGTACAGCGGCGGCGTGTGGAGCTGGAAGTCGATGCAGCGTGTGAAGACCAACGGGAACTACAACACCACCCTGCACAACGTCCAGGGCGTGCAGATCAACGTCTGCGACTACTACCCCGACCGCGCGCCCCGGGGGTGCCAGCGCATCTGGTGACCCGTCCATGAGCAGTGCGGTATCGAGCGCAGGGTGGGCGATGCGGCGTCCCAGCGGCGGACCGCCCACCCCGCGGTGAGGACGGGGAGCGCGACATGTCTGTACGTGCTGCCCGCCCCGATCGGCTCAGTGCCGCCGCCCCCCAACTGGAGCACGCCCGCTCAGCCGGTGCTCGCCGTCGCCGCTAGCGTGCGGTGTAGGACCCTGGGTCAGCCGAGGACGGGGAAGCAGAGCATGGCCACTGACGACCGGCACGACGTCACCCGCTCCGTCGCCCCGACCGGCCGACTCCCTGACGATCACGTCATCGTCATCTGCGGGGCGACCGGCGACCTGGCGCGGCGCAAGCTGCTGCCCGGTCTGTTCCATCTGGCCAGGGCGGGCCTGCTGCCCACGCGGTACCGCATCGTCGGCTCGGCGCCCGCCGCCGACTCCCTCGGCGACGAGGAGTTCCGCGAGCAGGCCCGGCAGGCGGTCGACCGGTTCGGCCGGGCGGCGCCCGAAGGGCCCCAGTGGCAGGCGTTCGAGGGGGCACTGTCGTTCGGGGCCGCCGACCCCGGCGATCCGGCCCCGCTCCTGGCCGCCGTACGGGAGGCGGAGCGCGCCGTCGGTGGCAGCCCTCGGCGGCTGTTCCATCTCGCCGTGCCGCCGGTCGCGTTCGGCTCCGTCGTCAGGATGCTCGGCGCGACCGGCCTGTCCGAGGGCGCCCGGGTGATCGTGGAGAAGCCGTTCGGCACGGACCTCGCCTCGGCCCGCGCCCTGAACGGCACCCTCCACGCCGTCTTCGACGAGTCCCGCGTCTTCCGCATCGACCATTTCCTCGGCAAGGAGTCCGTCGACAACATCCTCGCGCTGCGCTTCGCCAACGGACTGTTCGAGCCGGTGTGGAACCGCGAGCACATCAGCCATGTGCAGATCGACGTCCCTGAGAGCATCGACATCCAGGGGCGCGCCGGGTTCTTCGAGGGCACCGGCACCTTCCGGGACATGATCGTCACGCATCTCTTCCAGCTGCTCGGCTTCGTGGCGATGGAGCCTCCGTCGGCCCTCGACGCGCGCTCCCTGCGGGAGGAGAAGGACAAGGTCTTCCGCAGTCTGCGGCCCCTGGACCCGGCGCACGTGGTGCGTGGCCAGTACGAGGGCTACCGCAACGAGCCGGGTGTCGCCCCCGCCTCCGACACCGAGACCTTCGCCGCGCTCCGGGTCGAGATCGACAACTGGCGCTGGGCCGGGGTGCCCTTCTACCTCCGCTCCGGCAAGGCGCTGGCCGAGGGACGGCACATGGTGACCCTCACCTTCCGGCAGCCGCCCCTGCGCATGTTCCCGGCGGTCGCCCACGACAGCGCGGCGGCCCGCTCCGACACGCTCGCCATCGACTTCGACGACCCCGGCCGGATCACCGCGCGCTTCCTGGCGAAGGAACCCGGACCCGACATGCGGCTGGGCACGGCCGAGATGGTCTTCGACTACGCCGGCTCCTTCGCCCAGGACCACGCCCTGGAGGCCTACGAGCACCTGATCCTGGAGGCCATGCTGGGCGATCAGGCCCTGTTCACCAGCGCCGACGGCATCAATCGCCTGTGGGAGGTCTCCGAGCCCCTGCTGAAGGACCCGCCGCCGGTCGAGCCGTACACCCCGGGGTCCTGGGGGCCGGAGAGCATCCAGCGGCTCGTACGGCCCCATCACTGGTATCTGCCGGACGGGCGGTGAGCCGTGCTGGGACTTCCCGATCACATCCGTGCCTGTCTGTTCGACCTCGACGGCGTGCTGACGCAGACCGCGAAGGTCCACGCCGCCGCCTGGAAGGAGACGTTCGACGCCTTTCTGCGGCAGCGCGCCGCACGCGAGGGCGGCGCCTTCGTGCCGTTCGACGCCGTCCAGGACTACGACGACTACGTGGACGGACGGCCCCGCCAGGACGGCGTACGCACCTTTCTTGCGTCGCGCGGCATCGAACTGCCCGAGGGCTCACCGGACGACGGGCCGGACCGGGAGACCGTGCACGGCGTGGGCAACCGCAAGAACGAGCTGGTGCTGCGCATGATCCGCGAGCAGGGCGTGGAGCCGTACGAGGGGTCGGTGGCCTTTGTGCGGGCGGCTCGGGAGGCCGGGCTGCGGCGCGCCGTCGTCTCCTCCAGCGCCAACTGCCGTGACGTGTTGATCGCTGCTGGTATCGAGGACCTGTTCGAAGGGCGTGTCGACGGCATCACCACGCGCGAGCAGGGGCTGCGCGGCAAGCCCGCGCCCGACACCTATCTCGCCGGTGCCCGTCTCCTCGGCGTCGATCCCGGTGCGGCGGCGGTGTTCGAAGATGCCCTGGCCGGTGTGGAGGCGGGGCGGGCCGGGCACTTCGGTGTCGTCGTGGGGGTCGACCGGGTCGGCCAGGCGGCGGAGCTGCGCCGGCACGGGGCGGACCTCGTCGTGACCGACCTCGCCGAGCTGCTGGAGGCATCGCGGTGATCACCCACCCGTCCTTCGCCTGTGAGTCCTGGTGCCTGCGCGAGACCGAGCTGAGCCTCGACGTCCTGGCCCAGAGCGAGTCCGTGTTCGCCCTGGCCAACGGGCACATCGGCTGGCGCGGCAACCTCGACGAGGGGGAACCGCACGGGCTGCCCGGCGCGTACCTGAACGGGGTGCACGAGGTGCATCCGCTGCCGTACGCCGAGGCGGGGTACGGCTACCCGGAGTCCGGCCAGACGGCCATCAACGTCACCGACGGCAAGATCATCCGGCTGCTGGTCGACGACGAGCCGTTCGACCTGCGCTACGGCGAACTCGCCGCCCATGAGCGGGTGCTGGACTTCCGCACCGGTGTGCTGAGCAGGACCGTGGACTGGATCAGCCCGGCCGGGACCGGGGTCCGCGTCGTCTCCCGCCGTCTGGTGTCCTTCACCCAGCGGGCGATCGCCGCCGTGGAGTATCTGGTGGAGCCGCTCGACACGCCGGTCACCGTGGCCGTCCAGTCGGAGCTGGTCGCCAATGAGCAGCTCCCTCGCACCTCCGGCGATCCCCGGGTCTCCGCCGTGATCGACGCACCGCTGCGGGCGGAGGAGGACTTCGCTCGGGGCACCCGGCTGCGTCTGCTGCACTGCACCGGCCACAGCGTCCAGCGGGTGGGTGCGGCGGCGGACCACCTCGTGGAGGGGCCCGACGGCACGTCCTGGTCGGCCGAGAGCGAACCCGACGTCAGCCGCCTCACCGTCACGGCCACGCTGGCCCCTGGTCAGCGGCTGCGGCTGGTCAAGTTCGTGGCGTACGGCTGGTCGGCCCAGCGGTCGCTGCCCGCCGTCCGGGATCAGGTGGAGGGCGCGGTCGCGGCCGCCCGCAGTTCCGAATGGGAGGGTCTGCTCGCCGAACAGCGGGCCTACCTCGACGACTTCTGGTCCCGGGCGGACGTCGAGGTGGACGGTGACGAGGAGATCCAGCAGGCCGTCCGGTTCGCGCTGTTCCACGTGCTGCAGGCGGCCGCTCGGGCCGAGTGCCGCGCCGTACCGGCCAAGGGCCTGACGGGGACCGGCTACGACGGGCACGCGTTCTGGGACTCGGAGTCGTTCGTGCTGCCGCTCCTCACCTTCACGGCTCCGCACGCCGTCGCCTCGGCGCTGCGCTGGCGGCACGAGACCCTGCCCGCGGCGCTGGAGCGGGCCCGCCAGCTCGGTCTGGCGGGAGCCGCCTTCCCCTGGCGGACCATCACCGGCGCGGAGTGCTCCGGTTACTGGCCGGCCGGCACGGCCGCCTTCCACGTCAACGCGGACATCGCCGACGCGGTGGTGCGGTACGTGGCGGCCACGGGTGACGAACAGTTCGCGCGAGGGCCGGGCCTGGAGCTGCTGGTGCACACCGCCCGGCTGTGGCACTCGCTGGGCTGTCGGAACTCCGCGGGCGTCTTCCACATCGACGGGATCACGGGGCCGGACGAGTACAGTGCCATCGCCCGCGACAACCTCTACACCAACGTGATGGCACGCCGGAATCTTGAGGCCGCCGCGGACTGCGTCCTCCGGTACCCGGATGAGGCGGCGGGCCTGGGAGTGTCGGCCGAGGAGGCCTCCGCCTGGCGGGACGCCGCAGCCCGCATGGCCGTGCCGTACAACGACCGGCTCGGTGTGCACGAGCAGTCGGCGGGCTTCACCACCCTCCAGCGGTGGAACTTCGAGGCGACGCAACCGGAGCAGTACCCCCTGCTGCTGCACTTCCCGTACTTCGACCTCTACCGCAAGCAGGTCGTCAAACAGGCCGACCTCGTCCTGGCCATGCTGACCTGCCCCGACGCCTTCACCGACGAGGAGAAGGCCCGGAACTTCGCCTACTACGAGGCCCTCACCGTCCGGGACTCCTCCCTCTCCGCCTGCTGCCAGGCCGTCCTCGCCGCCGAGACCGGACATCTTCCACTCGCCTGGGACTACGTGGCCGAGGCCGCCCTGATGGACCTGAAGGACCTGGAGCACAACACCCGCGACGGGCTGCACATCGCCTCCCTCGCGGGCACCTGGATCGCCCTGGTGCTGGGGCTGGGAGGCATGCGCCAGCACGGCGGCGCCGGTGCGGGGGAGCCGGTGGTGGGGTTCGCCCCTCGCCTCCCCGGTCAGCTGGTCCGTCTCGCTTTCACCGTGCTGATCCGGGGCCGCAGACTGCGGGTCGAGATCCGCGACGGCACGGCACGCTACGTCCTTCTGGAGGGCGAACCTCTGGAGCTGCTCCACCACGGCGAACCGTTCACCGTCACGGCGGACGAGCCGACCGAGCGTGCCATCCCGCCCGCGCCCTCACGACCGGAGCCTCGGCAGCCGCGGGGGCGTGAACCCGTGCGGCGCGAGCCGTCCGGGTCCCGTGGTGTCACCGAGTGCCCTGGGAACTAGCCGACGCCGGGGGGAGGTCTACTCGGTCGCGTGGTCGGCGGGGCGTACGGCCACCGCGTCGATCTCGAAGAGCATCCCGGGCAGGGCGAGCGCGGCCACCCCGCTCAACGTCTGTGCGGGCAGCCGCTCGCCGAACGCCGCGTGGAGCGCCTTGCCGAGGATCTCCAGCTTGGCCAGGTCGTGCTCGACGATGTACGAGCCGAGCCGGACCACGTGCTCGAAGCCGAGCCCGACGCCTTCGAGGGCGCGTCGCAG
The DNA here is from genome assembly GCF_013009255.1 of Streptomyces sp. Z423-1. NCBI lineage: Bacteria > Bacillati > Actinomycetota > Actinomycetes > Kitasatosporales > Streptomycetaceae > Streptomyces > Streptomyces sp. Z423-1. The sequence goes on along the minus strand of NZ_CP053109.1, from coordinate 9,276,645 downwards.
GTTGGTCAGCGCAGCGTGGCCGGGTTGGTGATGGTGCGCTGGTCGTTGGTCACTGCGCAGTGTTCCTTTCCGGTGAGAGCGCCAGGAGGTTCGGGTGGCGGGGCGCTCGGGGCGAGACGGCGGCCAAAGGCCGCCGGCACCACCACCATCGCCATCCCCACCACCTCCATCGCTGCGAACACGCCGCGTCGGCCCGCCCATTCCGCAGCCGCAGAACGGCACCCCGGTGGCCGCCCGCACCGCCTGCGCGCCGGGTCACTGCGCAATCGGCAGGCGCAGGTCCGGCGGTGGAGGTGTGCCCTCCGCGAGATAGGCCGTCAGCGCGGTGCCCGTCTCTCTGGTGAGGGGGCCGCTGTCGCCCATGCCCAGTTGCTGGGCGAGATCCCGGCAGTGCAGCCGGGTGGCGGCCTCGACGAGCGTGGCGTACGCGTCGGTCGCGGCGCGGAAGCGCACCCAGCCCGTGGCCGCGACCACGAGGGGGATGAGCGCGCCGGGCCACCACACGGCGGCGACGCAGACGTACAGCAGGCCCCACCCGGTCAGCGTGGCGGCCCGGCCCATCGTTTCCCGGGCGGCGGTGACCTCGGCCCGGGTGGTGTCGGGGACGTGCAGCCACAGGTGCGGCCAGACGACGGTGACGTCGACGCCGAGGTCGTCGCGCAGTCGGGACTCCACGCCGCGCAGCCGGTCACCGGTCCAGGTGGGACGGTCGGGCCGGTCGTCGGCGACCCGGTGGAGCCGGTGGCGGGCGACGGCCACCTGGAGTGCGGCCGTGTCGGGATCGGCGCCGTCCAGGTGCTGTGCCGCCCTGGCCCGTCCGACCCGGTCGCGCCACCGGTCGTAGCGGCCGCGGCGGCGTGCGATCCGCCGTCGTACGAGACGGTGTGTGGGTGTGGGCCAGCCCGGCCAGTCGGCGGCCAGCCAGAGGCGTTCCAGGAGGGAGCCCAGCGCCTGGGCGACCACACCACAGGCCGCGGCGGCGAGCAGGAAGGCCAGGAGCAGGACGAGCAGGTGCGCGGTGGAGCCGGTCAGGGTGCCGGTCGCGCGGTCGAGCCGGCCGGGCAGTGCGGCGATGTCGTACCAGGCGCCGTGTCCGAGGCGCGCTCCGGCGAGCAGTACGGCCAGGAACAGGGCACCGGGCAGCACCAGGAGGGACAACCAGCGTTCGGCGAGCCGTTTGCCGAGTTCGGCCAGCAGTCCGTTCACCGGGTCACACGCTCTTCAGCAGCAGGGGCGTGCCGTCGAGGTCGCAGGTGGGCGGTCCGTCCGGTGCCGTCTCGGGCCAGTGGTAGCGGGTGCAGCGGCGATGGGGACAGAGATAGATCTTCATCGGCCGGTCGGCGGCGCCGAAGCCCGCGAGCTGGGCGCCTGTGCCGCGCGTGCGTCCGTACAGGCCGCGCGGGTCGCCGTCGGCCTGGAGGTGCTCGTGCAGCAGGCGCACCGCTTCGTCGATGTCCCCGTCGTCCCGTACGGCCGCCAGCAGCCGGTCCACGGGGCCGTCGTCCCGGCTCGCCCCTCGGCGCAACTCGTCGCGAATGTCCTCCAGATGGGTGCAGAAGTGGGCCAGGGCCTCGGCCGTGCGCCTGGCCTGCCAGGCGGGTCGGTCGGTCATGCTTCTCTCCGGTGGCGGTACGACCTGCTCGTGCGGGCGATGCGTGATGGTCGGCGGAATCCGCACAGTGGCGAGACCGGGGACGATCTGTCAACTCCAGCCGTCCCACGGGTTTTTGGGCTACTGTCGGCGCCCGATGGACAGCGAACCGCGGCCGCCCGCCCGTGACGGGGTCCTGGCCGCCGTACGGATGCGGTTGCGGCAGGTGAAGTCGAGCGGGGATGCCGCCCTCGTGCGGTCGGCGCAGGCGCACGCCGAAGCGGGGGCACTGAGAGCGCTCCTTGCCGAGAAGCCGGGGGACGTCGAGGCCGCGTACCGGCTCGGCTGGCTGGCGTTCCTCCAGGAGATGGCGCAGCCCTGGGACGACGACCGCACCCCTGCCGCGCTCGCCGCCGTGGTGGACCTGCTCGCCCCGTGCCTTGTCGCGGGCATCGGCGACCTGCCACGCGACCTGGTGCGGCACATCGCCAACGCCGCCGAGGACCTCGTCGTTCCCCGGCTGAAGCAGATCCTCGTCTCCTCCGATCCGGTCCTCCTCGACACGGTCATCGAGCAGTGCGAGTACCTTCTCAAGGCGACGCCCGCCGGTCATCCCGGGCTGGCGCAGCGGCTCGCCAACCTGGGGATCGCCCTGGAGACGCGCTTCGAACGCCGTGCGAGGCACGAGGACCTGGCTGCCGCGATCGACGCCTACCGCGCGGCCGTCGAGGCGACCGGTCCGGACGACTCCGATCTGGTGCTCCGGCTGAACGGTCTGGCGGGTGCCCTGCGCAGCCGGTACGAGCAGTACGGCGACCTCCCGGATCTGGACGAGGCGATCGCGGCCATGCGCAGGGCGGTGGCCTGCGTTCCCCCGGGCGATCACCGTCGCCCGATGGCGCTGTCCAATCTGGGCATGGCCCTGAGGTACCGGTTCCAGCGGGGCGCGGATCCCACCGACCTGGACGACGCGATCACGGTGGGCCGGCAGGCGGTGGAGGCCAGTGCCCCGGACGACCCCCGCCGGATGTACCGCCTGAACAATCTCGCCGACACGCTCATGGGCCGGTTCCTCCGGTTCCGGGGCATGGCGGATCTGGACACAGCCGTCACGGCGCTGCGCGAAGCACTCGACGCCATCGGCCCGGACCACCCCGACCGCTGGTCGGTGCAGACGACCCTGGGGTACGCCCTGACCCTCCGGGTGCACCGGACCAGGGACCTGGGGGACTGCGACGCCGCGGTCGCCGCGCAGCGGGCCGCCGCCCGGCTCATCCCGGTCGATCATGTCCACCGCTGGCGCGTGCTGCTCCAGCTCGGCATCGCTCTGCACGTCCGGCTCCTGTACGGCGTCCTGGCCGGACAGCCGGACCGGGACTGGGACCCGGTGATCTCCGCCTTCCGCGCGGCGGTCGACGCCGTTCCGGGCGGCCACATCGAGCGGACGACCTGTCTGTCCCACCTGGCGGGGGCGCTCGCCAACCGGGCCCGCACCTCGGGCGCCGTACCGGCGGACCTGGACGAGGCCGTCACCGTGGCCCGTTCGTCGGTGGCGGCCACCTCGCCAGGGCACGCGGAGCTGGGGAACCGACTCCTCACCCTGGGCGAGGCCCTGCGGACCAGGTTCCGGCAGTCCGGAGACCCGGCGGACCGGGAGGAGGCCATCGCCGCGTACGGGCGGGCCGCCGCCGAGGAGACAGCGCCGCCCTCCACTCGTGTGACCGCCGCCCGGCACGGCTCCCGGCTGCTGGCCGACGCCGTGGACGCACGGGCCGGGGATCTGCTCCGGACGGCCGTCGAGTTGCTGCCCTCGGTCGCCCCGCGCCACCTGGAGCGCCACGACCAGCAGTACACACTCGGTGAGTTCGCCGGGCTGGCCGCGGATGCCGCCCAGTGGACCCTCGCCCGCCGCGACGACCCGAACCGGGCGCTGCGCGCGCTCCAGCTGCTGGAGACGGGCCGCGGGGTGCTGCTCAGCCAGGCCCTCGACACGCGCAGCGACCTCACCGAACTCCGTGCGGGGCATCCCGAACTGGCGGCCCGTTTCGTCGCGTTGCGCGAGGCACTCGACGTACCGTCGCAGGATTCCGCGTTCCTCGGGGGCACGGGCGTCGCGCAGGGGCCGATCCACCGGCCGCGCGACACGACGGCGCGTGACTTCGCGGCCGTACTGGACGAGATCCGCTCCCTCGGCGACGGCTTCGAGTCCTTCGGGCTGCCGCCCTCCGCCCCGGAACTGCTGCGCGGCGCGGAGCACGGGCCGGTCGTCGTGGTCAACGTCAGCGGCTACGGCAGCAGCGCGCTGCTGCTCACCACGGAGGGGGTGAGCGCCATGGCACTCCCCCGGCTGCGCAACGACGATCTGCACTGGGCCGTGGGCACCTTCCAACAGGCGCTGCGGGAGGCCACCACGGACCCGGACGGCGACCGGCGCCGGGAGGCGCAGAAGAGGCTGAGCGGGCTCCTCGAATGGCTGTGGGACGTGGTCGCGGAACCCGTGCTGCTGCGGCTGGGGTTCGACCGGGAGCCCCCTGCCGGAGCGGACTGGCCCCGGGTGTGGTGGGTGCCGGGCGGATTGCTGAGCCTGCTCCCGCTGCACGCCGCCGGATACCACGGCACCCGCACGGAGCCCGACCCGCTGCGGCGGGCCGTCGTCGACCGGGTTGTCTCGTCGTACGCGCCGACGGTACGGGCCCTGCGTCACGCCCAGCGGCGCGACGGCGCCCCAACGGCTCCGCCGCAGGGCGACCGTGCCCTGATCGTCGCGATGCCGGCCACGCCCGGACTCCCGGACCGGGACCTCGCCCACGTGGAGATGGAACGCGAGATGCTCCTCGACCGGCTGCCCCGGCACGTCCTGCTGGAACCCGGCGGCTCCGATGCCCGCACGCCCACCCGCGACCACGTCCTGGCCCACCTGCCCGGCTGCCACGTCGCCCACTTCGCCTGCCACGGGGAGACCGATCCGGCGGACCCCTCCAGGAGCCGGCTGCTGCTGGCCGACCACGCCACCGCGCCGCTCACCGTCGCGAGCCTCACGCCGCTGAGTCTGGACGAGGTCCGGCTGGCCTTCCTGTCGGCGTGCCGCACGGCCGCCGTCGACGCCGAGCAGCTGGTGGACGAGGCGATCCATCTCGGGTCCGCCTTCCAGCTCGCGGGGTTCCCGCACGTCATCGGCACGCTGTGGGAGACCGCGGACGACACGTCCGTCGAGATCGCCGACGCCTTCTACGCGGGTCTGCGCACCGCACAGGGCACGCTCGCCTTCGGACGTTGCGCGCACGCCCTGCACACGGCGATACGCACCCTGCGGGAGCGGACCCGCCTCTCCCCCTCGCTGTGGGCCGCCCACCTGCACGTGGGCGCGTGAACCGGCCCGTTGCGCTCCCCACCGGATTCCGCTTCGGTCCGCTCAACGCGTTGAGGGACTTGGTGAGATGCCGAACCCCGCCGGGCTATACGCTGCGGAGCCGTGACCGGAATCGATCTTGCCAACGGGATGGAGGGCCTGGAGATCTCCCGCACCGTGCTCGACAACCACGCGACCGTCCGGCTGCGGCTGCGTCCCACCGACTACTTCACCTTCCTCGTGGCAGAGCAACTCGACCGCCGGCTGCCGAGGTGACGCCCTGCGCTCGCGCATCTCGCGGGGCGTCAACGACCGGTGGGAGCACCAGAGCGTCGAATGCGTGCCGTTCCGCCCGGCGGACGTGGTCCGCTACCTCCTGCGCCCGGACCGCATCCGTCGCTGGGCCCCGGTCACCCCGTGCTCTGTCCCAACTGGCCCTGGTGCACACGCACGGTCGCAGCGCCGTGCTACGCGCCGGGGCCCAGGTCGTCCGGTACCTGCGCCATAACCAGATGGGTGCGGCTCCTTTGCAGTGATGGATCAGGCGGTCAGTGTGTATCCGTCCTGGTCGGGGCTTAGCAGCCCTGTCCCGCCATACCTGATCCCACGGGCCGGGAACCGCACCGGCGTGGCCTACCAACGCCCGGTGAACGGCGTCTACCGTGCCGGCTCCGACCCCCGCAAGGACGGCCACGCCGGCGGCTGGTGACCTTGGGATTACACTGGCAGCGCCGCCAGGACGGGCGCACAGTGGGAAACGCGGGCGGCTCATGCCAAGCGACCGACATCGACGGCGAGAAAGTCACGACGCGGCGCCTGAGACCGGCGTACGACTTCGGGATTGGAGAAGGTAGTCCATGGCACGCGCTCAAGTCTTGTCGAAACCGGCCGTCGGCATCGCCGCGGTTGGTCTCTCACTCGCCATCATCGTTGGGGCCGCTCCGGCGGCCCTCGCAAACAGTTTCGGCAAATCGTACAATGACGTCTCATTTGGTTATGACGACGGCGGAGACCGATTCTGTGTAACCCCCGCGGATGGCTACGGTGCGCACGTGATGTTGGCCCCGAATGCGGCGGACAGAGGGCCCGCGTACAACGAGGAACTGCCGAAGGGCAGCGGGGGGCGGTGCTTCAGCTTGGCGACGGCCTATGAGGACAGCGGCTACAACTACGCCGTCGGTACCGGCAAGAATTGGTACGCGGGAACCTTCTACAGCTGATCCGCGGTATCACCCTGCCGGACGAGGAAGTTGGCGATGCGGGTGGTCCAGGTCCTTATGTCCGAATGCACGAGGTCCAGCCATGCCCGGCGCGATGCATCATCGTCGGGTGTGACCAGCCGATAGGTAGCGCCCTCCTGTTCGTATTATCGGGCAACCAGTTCGTGACGCGGCACCCTGCACACGGCGGTCCGCCATTCCGCCGTGTGCAGATCACCGTGGTGCCGGCACAGACACCGCGCGCGATACCCGACCAGCGGTGGGACAAGCTGTTCGCGGAGATGGGCTGCGATCGCGATCGCGCCCTGCTGGAGTTCTATGTGTCCTCTGGTGCCAGGGCGAGCGAAATGCTCGGGGTCGGCCTGGGGCACATCGACTGGGCAGGCCATCTGGTCCACGTGGTCAGCAAGAGAACCTGTGAGCGACAGGCTGTGCCGGCGTCCCCTGACGCCTTCCGTTACCTCGGCCGCTACCTGGCCACCGATGGGCTCCCGCGTCGGGGCAGCCGGTGTGGCGCACCCGGCGCGGGGAGCAGAGGCCGCTGACGTACTGGGCGATGCGCCGCATCTTGCAGCGGGCCAACGACAAGCTGGGCACGACTGGACTTTGCATGACGCGAGGCACACGGCGGCCACCAGGATGGCCGGAGACGAGCGGCTCACGCTGGCCGAGGTCCAGGCGATCCTGCGGCACGCGTACTTGGACACCACCGGCCGCTATCTGACCGCGAGGGTGGAGGACATGTATGACAAGCCGACTGGGCGCTACAGTCGGCCCCGACTGCAGCGCGTCTACGCCGCAGGTTACGACCCTGAGGACATCAAGGCGGTGTTCGGTGGCTGACCTCGGTGGGGTCCCGTCAGGGTAAGAAGGGCGTCAGCCGCTTCGTCAGCGTCGACGCCGCGCCTTCGCCCGCCCCGGCAGTCCGCGCCGCGCCCGCAGCGTGATCTGACCCGCGCCGGTGTCGAGGAGATCGCGCAGGCGGTACGCACGACCTGGCCGACGAAGTCGGCGGACAACCGGTGGCGTCGAAGCCGCGCCGCCCGGGACCTCCTTCAGCATCTGAGCGAGTTCCCGGGCCAAACCTGGCAGGACCGGTGGCAGGCCAGTGGGTTCAACGAGCCCGACCGCCACGTCTCCGTCCTGCGGTCGGTGCCCCGGGACAGGGGCCAGATCGGGACCGGCGCCGCGTGCCTGTTCTGCGTGCGTGTCATCCAGCCGTCGCTGGAAGCGTTCCGGCCAACCAATTCCTCTACTACGGCAGGCAGTTCATCCTCGCCCAGAACGACCCGCTGCTGGACGAGTTCTGGGAGCAGGTGCAGATCAGCCCGGTGAACCCGGTTGGGTGTGGCTCCCTCGTAGGGACCTTTGACCTGCATGGTTGCTGACTGGGTCCTGGTTGCTCGATCGTCATGGTGTCGAGGGGGTGGATTCCGCGGGTGGCGCCGATGGTGTCGTGGCGTGAGGAGATCGAGCGGCGGGAGGCGACTGCTCAGGCCGAGATCAGTGAACTTCGCTCATGGATGGAGGAGTTGGCTGGTCGCATTGCCGAGCGGGAGGCTGTGCTGTCCCGGGCTGGAGATCACCCGGGAGACGATGACCGGGATCCTGTCCGGCGACGGTGTCCATGGACGAGGCCGCGGGGGAAGTCCTGGTGTCGGTGGACCGGAGCCAGGCAGGATCGCCGTGCGGCTGGTGCCGCAGTGGGAGCCGGGGCTTGAGGCGGACTGCTGCCGCGCTCGTACCGGGACGTCGCCGAGGTGTCGCAGGACGCGGTGCATCCGATGCGGGCGCATCATCTGTGAGCCGCGCTGGGGTTGTCGACGGACAACAACAAGGTGGAGGGGTTTCGTTCGAAGCTGAAACGGCTGGTGGAGCGGGCTGGCTGACCGAGGACGAGCCGGGCCTGTTCGCGCGGGGCGGTGGGCGGCGGGCGGCCTAACTAGAGATCTTTAACGGCTGAGGTTACGGCGGTTGGAAGTCGAGCCCGGTCTTGGCGATGAGCCCCTCCATGAGGCGAGGGCGGTACTGCATCCGTTTCAGTCGCGTCTTCACCAACGCGGTGAGTTGGTCGAGGCTGTGTTTGGTGAGGTTGGCCAGTGACCTCTTCAGGTGCGACCACACGCCCTCGACGGGGTTGAGCTCGGGAGCGTACGGAGGCAGTTGGTAGACGGTCAGCCATAATCGGGCGGCGATCAGCTCCTGCATGGTGCGGCTGACGTGCGCGTTCAGGTTGTCCCAGACCAGCACGATGGGGCCGCCGAGCTGCTGATGCGCGGCATCCAGCAGGCGGGCGTAGTCGGTCTCGGTGAAGCCCTTGCGTCGGCCCTTGGCAGGGCCGCGGTCGAGGTGGATGCGGTAGATCAGCCGTGGCCGGTGGCCGGCTTTGGTGCAGATCAGCGCCGCCATTGAGACGCGTTTGGTGCCCGCGGCGGTGACCCGCACCACCGGGGTGTGGCCCCGGCGGCCCCAGGTGCGGCCCTTGGGCGGCCTCAGGCCCTGGCCGGCTTCGTCCTCGAAGCAGAGCCAGGCGCCCAAGTCCGCCGCCCTCTTTTTGTGACGGGCCACTGCTCGTCCTTCCAGGCGGCGATCTTCGCCTCGTCCCGCTCGGTGGCCTTGCGGGAGGGGACCTGCACGCTCCAGCCGATGCGGTGCAGCAGCAGGTCCAGCCCGGCCAGGGTGTACTCGACGCCGAACCGGCGGCGCACGATCTCGGCGATCCTCGCCAGAGTCCAGCACTGGTCACTCCAGCCGGAGGCGGCCGGGCCGGCATCCAACACCGCCTCCAGCACGCGAAGTTGTGCCGCACCGAGCTTGCAGCGGGCGCCGCCGGGTCCCTTGGAGGCCAGCGCCTGCCGACCGCCCGAAGCCAACGCCCGCCGCCAGCGGTTCGCCGACATCCGGGTCACCCTAAACCGCCGGGCCACCTCCCGGTCACTGGCCCCGGCCTCGATCAAGTCAGCAGCCGCGAGCCGGACTTGCTCACGCCGAGCCCGTTCCTCGGCCGTCAATCCACCACCATCGGGATACCTCATTCTCCCGGCATAGCGCGGCCCACGACAGCCGTCACGACCCGACGTAACCCGCACCGTTAAAGATCTCTAGTGCCGTATCAGGCAACGTTTGCCCTGTAACCGCCTGGGGGTGTCATGTGGTGCTGAGTGGTGCGCTCTACTCAGCGTCGAGCTGGTGGTCCGCCCAGACGTAGCTTTCAGGAAGCAGGTCGGTGACGGGCACTGTCCGGAGGCCGTCGTTTGTCCCGACGATGACCTTGAGGGCCGGGAAGTAGTCAAGAAGGACCTGGCGGCAGCGGCCACATGGGGGCACGACGCCTCGGTCGCGGTCACCCACGGCGACGATGATGTCCAGGTCATAGGCACCCTGGGCGGCAGCGGCGCCTATGAGCACCAGCTCCGCGCAGGGGCCTCCGGTGAAGTGATAGGCGTTCACCGCGGTGACGATCCGGCCGTCTCGGGCGCGGGCCGCAGCAGCCATGGTGTGGTTGTCGCCCCGACAGCGTGTGGCCGCGACGTGCGCGGCTGCCCGGATCAGTTCGTGGTCAACACGGCCGGTCTGTGTGGTCATCTTCTCTGCCTTCTTGCACGGTCAGGCGACGTTGGCCCTGTCGACGACGGCGCGTAGGGCCGGTCGTCGGCGTGGCGGTTTCGCCAGATGATGTAGCGGCGGATCATGCTGCCCTGCTCGTGGTGGCTGGCGTGGTCGGTGCCATCGAGGGTGAAGTAGCGCAGTGCGGTGAACTGGGCTTCGATGCGGTTGAGCCATGAGCTGTTGGTGGGGGTGTAGGCGATCTCGACGTTGTTCGCTGCCGCCCAGGTGCCGACCCGCTGGCACTTCTTCGTGGTCGGGTGCGGGGAGAAGTTGTCACAGACGATCGCGATCCGGACCCCGGGCGGGTAGAGGCTGCGCAGGTAGCGGCAGAACTCCAGGAACTGGGTGCGCTTCTTGACCGGCTTGATGTGGCCGTAGAGCTTGTCCTTGGCCAGGTCCAGGGCAGCGAACAGGTGGCGTACTCCGCCGTAGCGGTTGTAGGTCGCCCGCCGCCTGCGGCGAGGTTCGCGGTCGGGGACCTTGTGCTTGCCCCTCGTTCGGCCCACTGCCGACCTGGGCGGGGCATCAAGTTGAGCGGTCCGAACTCGTCCATGCAGAAGACGACTTCGGGCTCGCCCTCCTCGGGTATGACCTCGCCGTCGGCGATCGCGTAGAGGTGTTCGACGCGGGCCTTCTTGGCCGCGTAGTCGGGGTCGCGGGAGGTCTTCCAGGTCTTCAGGCGTTGAAACGAGACGCCTTCCTCGCGGAGCAGGATGCGCAGGCCCTCGTGGCTGATGTCGTCGACCACCCCCTCGGCGACCAGGAAGTCCGCCAGCCTGGTCAGGCTCCAGGTCGAAAAGGGCAGGTCGTGTTCGGTCGGCTTGGACTTCGCGATCTTCTTGATCTCGCGGCGCTCGGGCAGGGTGAAGGTCTTGGGCCAGCCGCCCTTGTACTTCGGATACAGGGAGTCGAAGCCGTCGGTGTTGAAGTTGTGGATCACATCCCGGACCCGGTCCGCGCTGGTGAAGGTGACCTCGGCGATCTTCGCCACCGGCATGCCCTGGGCGACAGCAGGACCATCTGGGCCCGCCGCCAGGTCACCACTGACCCGGTGCCCCGGCGGACCATCCGCAGCAGTCGTCTGCCTTCGTCATCGTCGATCTCGCGTACACGTACCCGTTCTGCCACCCGGACAGGGTGACGGCCACGCGCCGCCCGGCACAGCACCGGGACGGCGCGTCACAGGGCAAACGTTGCCTGATACGGCACTAGATGCTGGCAACTCTGAATGGGTCTCGGGGCCGAGCCTGGCTCTCATCGGTCACTCCTCCAGCTTGCGCAGGTCCGACTTGGTGATCGTCGTGGTGACCAGCAGGTCGGTGATGAGGTTGTGGTTGAGGGCGTTGCCGACGGGCTGCGGTACCTCTTCCTCCAGCAGTCCGGGGACGCCGTCCTCCTTGCTGAGCCGCTTGCGTACGTGCGCGACGATGTGGGCGGCCCGCTTCGCGCTCCACCGCTCGCCCGGTCGCAGCTCGCCCAGTTCGAAGGCGACCTACGCCTAGGTCAGGGGCTGCGGCTGTGGGTTGTTGCGGAGGTAGCGCTGGGCGAGGCAGACGAGCACCAGTCTCTCCTCGGGGCTGAGGTCTCTGCGCCCTTGTTCATACGTCTTGTCCCCGCACGCCTCGACGCCGTTCCCCGGGCCGGACGACGGCGCCGGCGCGGCGATCCGGACCTCCAGGAGGTGCTCCTGCCGGGGCGAGACGACGAACAACGGGGTGTATCCGGTGGGCAGTTGGGCTTGATCGCCGCGGAGTACGAGGCGTGAGCCGGGGAAACGGATGGGCAGCTTGCCGGTGTTGTGCAGCACCCAGCGCGAGGAGTGGCGGATGATCATTCCCTGGCGTCGGCTGACGCAGGTGTCGCCCGCTCCGACACGGACGTGGACGTCGGGCTCGTTGCGCCCGAACAGCAACAGGAAGTCCGCGTCCGGCGCCACGCTCATACCGCCGTTCGCACCCAGCACGAAGAGTGTGCCCGGCAGGGCGCGCGGCACGGCGGCTGAGACTGCCGATGTCCTTTGGCAGCAGGCTGACCTTGCTCACGCGACTCGCCATGGTGTCCCCCCTCTTCGCAGGCGTTGGTGGTGAGGTTAGACGTCGGCGCCGGGGAGGGGTCCCGAAATGGCGCTGGCGCCGCTCATGTCTACGTCGTACGGGTAGAGGTCGGGGAAACCGAGGACGCGGTCGAGCGGGTGGCGGGCGTCGGTGGTCTGGTTGCCGTCGCGGAACACGCGGACCCTGCCCCTGCCCGACGGGAAGGTGAAGCGCAGCCGCCACTCGACGCTGCCCGGCACGCCCCTCGACGGTCCGCCGCTACGTCAGCGGCACGCTGTTCAGCGTGGTGGGGTGGCCGTTGACCCAGTAGGTGAACGCGGAGAGCGGGGCGTCGCCGGTGATGACCAACTCCAGCTTGATGGGCTTCGGTGAGGGCGAGGGCGAGTTGGATGATGGAGAGGCCGCGGGCGTCGCGTTCGGGGACTTCCCGGGGTTCTTCGCCTCGTCCGTGGCCCTGCTGTCGGCGCCGGTGAGTGGGGCCGCCGCTCCGCATCCTGCCGCGGCCAGGACAACGGCGCCCCCGATCAGCAGCAAGCGTGCGGCGGCAGCCACCTCGCGGCGGAAGCGGGCGCGGTAGCGGGCGTCGGCGCCGAAGTGCTCGTGCACCAGCTTCACCGCGACGAAGCGTCCGCCCGGCGTACGCCCGAGGTAGACGACGCCCATGCCGCCCGCGCCGAGCCGGGCCAGCAGCCGATAGCCGCCCACTGTCTGAGGATCATCCGGGCTCAGCGGCTGCACCGCAGCATTTTCCAGCACGGAGGGCGGGCCGATCACCGGATTTCATGGGGATGGTGTGAAGGGTCGGCCGTCCGGGACGAACAGGCGTGGACGAGGCAAGGAGCCGGGGCACCGGAGGCCGCACCCGCCGGGCTGTGTCGAACGATGTGCGGCGGGTACACAGGGCTAGCACAGAGGGAGTGGTCGGCATGGTGCAGAACGGCGATGACGCCACGCTCGCCCCACGTGCCCAGGGCCCCGGTCTGCGGTTGGCGGCACAGCCGCCCGGTGATCGGCACGAGCCGGAGGCGGCGCGTGAGCTGCCCCGCGATCGCAACCAGGCGATCCTGGAGGCGGCCAAGCAGGTCGGCACCCTGCTGAAGCAGGGCGGGCACGACTTCGCGCTGGCGGGCAGTGTGGCCGCCTATGCGCACGGGGCCGGCGAGAACCTCCAGCACGACGCCGATTTCTGCATCAGGCCCCAGGACGCCGACGCGGTCGCGGCCACGCTGCGGGATGCCGGGCTGCCGGTGCGCACGCCGCCGGAGGACTGGCTGCTGAAGTCGACGTGCTTCGGGCAGGACATCGACATCATCTTCGAGCTGGCGCACCGGCCCGTCTCGACGGGCATGCTGGACCGGGCGCAGGAGATCCCGGTGGATTCGGTACGGATGCCGGTGCTGGCGCCGACCGACCTGCTGTCCAGCCTGATCGCCGCGTTCTCCGAGCACCACTGCGACTTCGGCGCGGTCCTGCCGATCGCCCGCGCGCTGCGCGAGAAGGTCGACTGGGAGCGGATCCGGGGAGACTTCGGGGACGAGCCCATGGCCGCCGCCTTCCTGTTCCTGCTCGAACGCCTGAAGGTGATCGCTCCACGGGAGGAGCAGCCATGACCGGTCCCGACGCCCAGGGCGCCCCCGGCGCCCCGGCCCCCGAGCACCTGGAGTACCGCGTCGCCCACCTCCGTGACCGGCTCGCCGCCGGGGACCTCGGTGAGCTGGGCGTGCGGATCGAGGTGCGCGGCGAGGCGGTGCTGCTCACCGGCACCGTGCCCTCCGCCCGCTGCCGTGACGACGTACGCCGCCTGGCCGAGGAGGCGCTGGCCGGGCTGCCGGTGCACTACGACCTCCAGGTCACCGACTCGTCCTCGCCCGATCACGCGGAGGAACTCGCATGATCCGGATCGCCGCGGTCGGGGACATCCACATGGGGCCCGACATCCAGGGTGTGCTACGCCCGGCGTTCGAAACGCTGTCCGACTGTGCCGACGTCCTGCTGCTGGCCGGGGACCTCACCCGGCACGGCACCCCGGACGAGGCCCGCGTGGTGGCCCGGGAGATCACGGACCTCGGTGTGCCCGTCGTCGCCGTGCTGGGCAACCACGACCACCACGACGACCGTCCGCAGGAGGTCACGGCCATCCTGCAGGACGTCGGCGCCCGTGTGCTGGAGGGGCAGTCCACGGTGGTGACCGCCGACGGAAGCCGCATCGGCGTGGCCGGCACCAAGGGGTTCGGGGGCGGGTTCGTGGGACGCAGCGCCGGTGAGTTCGGTGAGCCGCTGATGAAGGAGTTCGTGCGGTACTCACGCCGGTGCGCCGACGGGCTGCGTACGGCGCTGGAGGAGCTGGCCGGTGCGGACTGTGATGTGCGGGTGGCGCTGACGCACTTCTCCCCCGTGCCGGAGACGCTCGCCGGTGAGCCGCTGGAGATCTATCCGTTTCTCGGCAGCTATCTGCTGGCCGAGGCGATCGACACCGCGGGCGCCGACCTCGCGGTGCACGGGCACGCGCACGCAGGCACGGAGCACGGCATGACGAGCGGCGGCGTTCGCGTACGCAATGTGGCGCAGCCGGTGATCGGCCGGGCGTTCCACGTCTACCACGTGCCGGTGGGCGCGCGGCTGCCGTAACCCCGGACATCGCGGATACCGCGTACTGCACTTGGCGCCCCTTCGCGTCACCAAAGCGCGAAACGCCTGCGTGACTGACATTCCGCGGTCCCTTCCAGGCAAGCCCTAGGGCTTTGGGACGGTTTCTCCCCGTACCCGACTGGAAGGAGACCTTTCGCATGCTGCACAGACATGCCGCGATCGGGCGCCGCACGGCCCTGATCGCGGCGGGCACGCTGTTGCTGAGCGGGATCTGTTCGACCGCGGCCGCCGAGCCGCCGCCCGCGGCGGGGCCGCCGCCCTCGGCGGCGCAGACACTCGGGGCCGACAAACCGTCGGCGGAGGTGCTGCGTGCGCTACAGCGCGACCTCGGCCTGACCGAGCAGCAGGCGGCGACGCGGCTGGTGAACGAGGCGGAGGCGGGTACCCGTGCCGGTCGCCTCCGCCTTGCGCTGGGCGAGCGGTTCGCCGGGGCCTGGCTGAGCGGTGCCACCTCGGCCACGCTCACCGTGGCGACCACCAGCAAGGCGGACGTGGCCGCCATCCAGGGGCAGGGCGCGAAGGCCGCGGTCGTCAAGGCGTCCCTGGTGGATCTCACGGCCGTCAAGGGCAAGCTGGACAAGGCCGCGTCACGGGTCAGTTCGCGGAACACGCCGCTGTGGTACGTCGACGTGCCGAACAATCGGGTCGTGGTGGAGGCCACGAACAGGGAGGCCGCGGCTGCCTTCGTCAAGACCGCCGGCCTCGACGCCGAGCAGGTGGCCGTACGGTTGACGGCGAACCGGCCGCACCTGATGGCCAACATCACCGGCGGCGACGCCTACTACATCGACGGAACCATCCGCTGCTCGGTCGGCTTCTCGGTCACCAAGGGCCAGCAGCAGGGCTTCGCCACCGCCGGGCACTGCGGCGACCGGGGCGCCCGGACCACCGGCTACAACCGGGCCGACCAGGGCACCTTCCAGGCCTCCGTGTTTCCCGGCGAGGACATGGCGTGGGTCGCCGTGAACACGAACTGGGCCGCCACCCCCGACGTCAGGGGCGAGGGCGGCGAGACCGTGCAGATCGGTGGTTCGGTCGAGGCGCTGGTCGGGGCGTCGGTGTGCCGTTCGGGCTCCACCACGGGATGGCACTGCGGCACGATCCAGCAGCACGGCACGAGCGTCAGCTACGCCGAGGGCGTCGTGGACGGGCTGACCCGGACCATGGTGTGCGCCGAGCCGGGCGACTCCGGGGGCCCGTACGTCTCGGGCGCCCAGGGGCAGGGCCTGACCTCCGGCGGTACCGGTGACTGCGCGAGCGGTGGCACGACGTTCTACCAGCCGCTCAACCCGGTCCTCGGCGCCTTCGGGCTCACCTTGAAGACGGCGTCCACCGGGGCCGGGGCGCCGGACCAGCAGGGCGGCGGAACCGACAGCTGGTCCGCCGGACGCGTCTACCCCGTCGGGGCCGCGGTGACCCACGACGGCGTCCGCTACCAGTGCCTGCAGTCCCACCAGGCGCAGGGCGCCTGGACGCCGGCCGACACGCCGGCGCTGTGGCAGCGCATGTGACGGCCCTACGGGACTGGGCGGCATCGGAAGCGGCCGTGCGCCGCCTCCGATGCCGCCCCGCGCTCCTCCTGCGGTGTGCGGCGGTACGTGCGGGAGGAGTACGTCGGCTCCCACCACCCGGACCGCCGCGAACGCGACGCTTCGCTCCGCGTCGTCCGTCACCGCGGTGCTCCCGGCTCGCCGGTGACAGGGCGTCACTCGTCAGGCCGGGCGTTCCGGGGCAACTGCTCTGCCAGGCGGGTCGCCTGGGCCAGCAGCGCGCCGTGGACGGCCAGCGCTTCGGCGTCGTACGGGACCGATCCGGGCAGTTGCTCCCGCAGGGCGTTCAAGGCCCGGTCGAGTTTCCCGACGGCCTCGCGCAGTTCCCCGTCGGATCCTTCGCCGAAGCGGTTCCGGGCGTACAGATGGATCGCCTCCGCGGCACGGTCGAGGAAGTCCGCGTACGGTTTGGCGATCCGCGGATGGGGCCGGGCCGCGCCGCGATGCTCCTCGGCGGCCTCCATGACGGTGCGGGTCACGCCCGCGGTGTGGACGGCCACGTAGTCGAGGACGGCGACGGCGTCGTCGTAGGCCTGGCCGGGCAAGGGGCGGGAGCGCCGGTGGAGGGGGTTGACGCGCAGGCTCTCCCGGCTCCAGCCCAGGGAGGAGAGGGCCTGCTCAACCAGTCGGCTCAGACGCAGCGCCCGTTCGTGCAATGCCTCGGCGCGCTGGGAGTCCCAGTCGTCCGACCGGATCCCTTCGGCGACGGACGCCAGGATGTCGTGGGCCTCCCCCGCCGCGTCCTGGAGGGCGGCCCGCGTGTTGCGCAGATACACCGGCGGGCGGATGAGCGCGTTGACCGCGATGCCCACCAGCGCGCCGAAGACGGCCTCGGCGATCCGTGCCCCCGCGCCGATGACACTGACGTTCGGGCCGGTGAGGACGAACAGTGCTCCGGTGGCGGCGTAGATGCCCTGGCTGCCCAGTTGCCGCCAATTGCCCAGCAGCACCGCCACGGGCAGGACGAGGGCCATCGCGGCCATCGCGTTCCCCAGGGCGAGCACGCCCGCGGTGGCCGCCACGGTGCCGAACGCGATGGCGGCCAGTTGCTGCAGTCCGTGCGCCACCGACCGGTACACCGTCGACTCCACCAGGACGACCGCCACCCAGGGCGCGACGAACGCCATGGGCGCCTTGAGCCACCACCCCACCACCGCCCAGGCCAGCCACGCGGCCAGCGCCGCCTTCACCGCCTGCACCGCCAGATCGCGCTCCCGGCCCGGACCGGCGCACGCCCGCCGTACCGTCTCCAGGGCAGTGCCGTAGCGGCGCCGGACCGTGCGCACCGTCGCTCGTATCCCTCGCATGCGACCCCAGGTACACGCGGACCGGGCTCTTCAACCAGCCGAAATGCGGACGGTTCGGCCCCTGGGCTCCGGGTACTCAGGGCCTCGCGTGCGGTGTCGCGCGAGCGCGCGGTCGCCCCTGAGCGGGCGCACGGCAGGGAGCGGTGCTGCCGCTCCTCACGGTCTTCGCCGACGCATACAGACGTCGATCTTTCCTTCCCTTGGGAGTGCCATGAGCGACAAGAACCCCATCAAGGCCGTGGCCGACAAGGCCGCTGCCGCCCTGGGCGACGACGGGCCCGCGGAGGGCGTCCCGGGCCGGCCCGGAGCCGAGTCGCCGCCGGTGCACGAGCCCACCGATGTCCGGGGGCCACTGCCGCCCAAGCCCGACCAGGCCGCTCCTGAGACGGTGAGCCCCACCGGCATCCCGACCGAGGCCGACCCGACGACGCAGGGGCAGGGCGACCCTTATCTGACCACCGCGCAGGGCAACCGGCTCTACGACACCGATCACTCCCTCAAGGCCGGCGCCCGCGGGCCGGTCCTGCTCCAGGACCACCACCTGCGGGAGAAGATCACCCACTTCGACCACGAGCGCATCCCCGAGCGGGTCGTGCACGCGCGCGGCGCCGCCGCCCACGGGATCTTCCAGGGCTACGGCAGCGCGGCGAGCGTCACCAAGGCCGCCTTCCTGCAGAAGGACGTCGAGACGCCGGTGTTCGTGCGGTTCTCGACCGTGCTCGGCTCGCGCGGCTCGGCCGACACGGTCCGCGACACCCGGGGTTTCGCGACGAAGTTCTACACCAGTGAGGGCACGTTCGACCTGGTGGGCAACAACATTCCGGTGTTCTTCATCCAGGACGCGGTCAAGTTCCCCGACGTCATCCACGCCGGGAAGCCGCATCCGGACCGGGAGATCCCGCAGGCGCAGAGCGCGCACGACACGTTCTGGGACTTCGTCACCCTGCACACCGAGGCCACCCACCACACGCTGTGGAACATGTCCGACCGGGGCATCCCCAGGTCGTTCCGCATGATGGAGGGCTTCGGCGTGCACACCTTCCGGCTGGTGAACGCCGAGGGCGCGACCACGCTGGTGAAGTTCCACTGGAAGCCGAAGCTGGGGGTGCACTCCCTGGTGTGGGAGGAGGCCCAGATCGCGGGCGGCGTCGACCCCGACTTCCACCGGCGCGATCTCGCCGACGCCATCGAGGCGGGGGCGTACCCGCAGTGGGAGCTGGGCATCCAGACGTTCCCGGACACGCCGGAGCAGACGTTCGAGGGCATCGACCTGCTGGACCCCACGAACATCGTCCCCGAGGAGCTGGCGCCGGTGCAGCCGATCGGGCTGCTGACGCTGAACGCCAATCCGACCAACTTCTTCGCCGAGACCGAGCAGGTGGCCTTCCACCCCGGCCATCTCGTGCCCGGCATCGACATCACCGACGACCCGCTGCTGGCCGGGCGGCTGTTCTCCTACCTGGACACGCAGATCACCCGCCTGGGCGGGCCGAACTTCGCGCAGATCCCGGTCAACCGCCCGCACGCGCCGATCAACGACATGCTGCGCGACGGCATGCACCAGACGGCCGTGCACAGCGGGGCGGCGCCCTACCGGCCGAACTCGCTGGACGGCGGCTGCCCGTTCCTGGCGGGTGCGGACACCCGCGCGTACGTCGAGGCGCCGGTGACGGTGTCGCAGGCGCAGAAGGTGCGTGAGGCACCGGCGTCGTTCGCGGACCACTTCGGCCAGCCCCGGCGGTTCTGGCGGAGCATGAGCCCGGTGGAGCGGGAGCACATCGTCGCCGCCTACACCTTCGAGCTGGGCAAGTGCTACGAGCAGGCCATCAAGGAGCGGGGTCTGCGGGTGCTGGCCAATATCGACCCCGAGCTGTGCGAGCCCGTCGCCGCCGGTCTGGGGCTGCCGGCGCCCGAGCCGACGGTGCCGATCGAGACCGTCGAGCCGTCCCCGGCGCTGTCCCAGGTCGGCCGCACCTGGCCGCTGGACGGCCGGATCGTCGGGATCGTCACCGACGGGGCGGGCGACCTGGACGGGGTGCGCGTGGTGCGTGAGATCGTCCTGAGGGGCGGGATGGTGCCCCTGGTGATCGCTCCGGCCGGCGGCAAGCTCGACTCGGAGGGCGAGCCGATCACCGTGCAGCGGACGTTCGCCACGGCCCGCTCGATCGAGTTCGACGCCCTGTTGCTGGCGGGCGTGCCGGGGCCGGGCGGCGACGCCTACGGCGCCCGGGACGCCAAGGCGGGCAACGGTGAGCCGAACGGGGCGCGGCCCACGGATCCGCGGGTGCTGCTGATGCTGGGCGAGGCGTTCCGGCACGGCAAGGCGATCGGCGGCTGGGCGGGCGCGCAGTCCGCACTGGAGGCCGCGGGCGTGCCCGCCGACGCGCCCGGTGTGGTGACCGGCGAGACCGGCACCGGGGTGCTGGAGGAGGTCACGGGGCTGCTGAAGAGCCACCGCGTGTGGGAGCGGTTCGCGACACGCGTGTGAACGGGCACGAGGCTCGGTGTGGCGCGGATCACATGGAAACACTGCAACGCGCCACATCGGGTTTCGCTGCGATTACCGAATATCGGACACCTGGAAGTCGACATTGGAAGTCCGGCGCGGAGTCGTCAGTTAGCCTTTGAATCACAGGAACAATCATCGCTACACCATTGAATGATCGGATTTCGCGCCTTCCGTCAGGCTGACGTCACGTCGTGTCGGCACGGAAACCGCAGGATTTAACGTCCTGTTCATGACTCAGCTGGACGTACGGCCCCGGGCCGGAGACACGGGCGCGCCCCCCGTCGAGGGGATGCGCGCCAAGGGCCTGAGCGGGAACTCCGTCGGCCTGCTGGGCAGCGCGGTCATCGGTGTGTCCACCGTGGCCCCGGTGTACTGCCTCACCTCGACGCTCGGCTCCACGGCGGGCGAGGTGGGCGTGCAGATGCCCGCCGTGTTCCTCGCGGGCTTCCTGCCGATGCTGCTGGTCGCCTTCGCGTACCGCGAGCTGAACAAGGCGATGCCGGACTGCGGCACCTCGTTCACCTGGACGGTCAAGGCGTTCGGGCCGGGCGTGGGCTGGATGTGCGGCTGGGGGCTGGTGATCGCCACGATCATCGTGCTGTCCAACCTGGCCGGTGTGGCCACCTCGTACTTCTGGCTGCTCGCGGGCGAGATCACGGGCAGTGAGTCCGTCGCCGCGCTGGACGGGAACAAGGCCGTCCACATCGTCACCTGCCTGGCCCTGATCGCGGTCGCGACGGTGATCAGCTACCGGGGGATGACCGCGACCAAGGGTGTGCAGTACGCGCTGGTGGCGTTGCAGCTGCTGGTGCTGGCCGTGTTCGTGGCGATGGCCTTCGGCAAGGCGGGCAGCGCCGAGTTCCCGACCTCGGCGGAGTTCTCGTGGTCGTGGCTGAATCCGTTCGCCGTGCAGTCGTTCGCCGCGTTCACCGCGGGTCTGTCGCTGTCGATCTTCATGTACTGGGGCTGGGACGCCTGTCTGACCGCCAACGAGGAGACCAGCGGCAGCAGCCGCACCCCCGGCCGCGCGGCGCTGGTCGCCATGGTTGTGCTGGTCGGCTCGTATCTGGCCACCGGTGTGGCGGCGCAGATGGTCGTCGGCTCCGGCGACCAGGGGCTGGGTCTCGCCAACCCGGAGACCTCCGGCAACGTCTTCGCCGCGCTGGCCGGCCCCGTGATGGGTTCCGCGCTCGGCATCCTGCTCTTCGTCGCGGTGCTCGCCTCCGCCGCGGCCAGCCTGCAGACGACGTTCATCCCGGTGGCCCGTACGGTGCTGGCGATGTCGACGTACGAGGCGCTGCCGCCGTCGTACGCCCGGGTGCACCCGCGGTTCAGGACGCCGGGGCGGGCCACCGTGACCGCGGGCGTCGCGACCGGTGTGTTCTACGCGGTGATGACGCTGGTCAGCGAGCACGTGCTGGTCGACACCATCTACGCGCTCGGCCTGATGATCTGCTTCTACTACGCGCTGACGGCGTTCGCCTGCGCCTGGTACTTCCGTGCGGAGCTGCGGCGCTCCGGCCGCGACCTGGTGTTCAAGGGGCTGTTCCCGGTGGTCGGCGGGGTGCTGCTGGCGGCGGTGTTCGCCAAGACGCTGGTCGACATGTGGGACCCGGCGTACGGCAGCGGCTCCTCCGTGCTGGGTGTGGGGTCGGTGTTCGTGATCGGCGTGGGGCTGCTGGCCCTGGGCCTGGTGATCATGGCCGCGATGCGGTGGCGCAGCCCGGCGTTCTTCCGCGGCGAGGTGCTGACGCCGTCGACACCGGCGCTGGTCGCCGAGGACTGACGAGCCGCGGGCCGGCGAGCGGGCGTCCCCGCCCCAGGGGTGGCGGGACGGGGACGACGCCGTGCTACCAGGTGACGGGCAGCCGCTCGGGGATGCGCTTCATGAAGCCGGTACGCCACACGAGCTGCTCCACCGGCACGGCGAGGCTCAGGTCCGGCAGGCGCCGCTGGAGCACCTCCAGGGCGATCCGGGCGTGCGCGCGGCCCAGGGCGGTCGCCGGGCAGTAGTGGGAGCCGCCGCCGAAGGACAGATGGTCGCCGGCGTTCTCGCGGTGCACGTCGAAGCGGTGCGGGTTGGGGAACTTCTCCGGGTCGAGGTTGGCGCCCTCGACGAGGACCAGGACGAGTTCACCCCGCTTGACCTCCACCTCGCCCAGCCGGACGTCGGCGAGTGCCAGCCGGGGCAGGGCGTCGCCGATGGAGAGGTTGACCCGCAGCAGCTCCTCCACCCCGCGGTCGAGCAGTTCCGGGTGGTCCCGGAGCAGATCCCAGGTGGTGCGGTGGATGAGCAGGTGGACCAGCGCCATCGCGAGGAAGCCGGAGGTGGAGATGACGCCCGCGCCGAACATGGTGACGCCGACGGTGGCCAGCATCTCGTCCGTCAGGTGCGCGTAGTCGGGGTTGTCCCGCAGGGCGGCGAGCTCGCCCATCAGGCCCTGGGTCGCGGGATCGTTCAGGTGGGCGCTCATACGGTTGAGGTCCCGGTCCCAGTTGATCTTCGCGCCCGTGATGGGGCACGGCGAGTTCATGAACGCGATGTCGAGGCTGCGCAGGAAGTGCGGCGCCTCGCTCTGCGGGATGCCGAGGATCCGGCAGTGCATCCCGGCCGAGTACGGATCGCAGAACGCGGCCCGCAGATCCGCGGTGGGTCCGGCCTCGACGAGGGCGGCGACGAGACGTTCGGCCTCCGCGCGCATCCAGTCGGTCAGGCCCGGCGCCTTGGGGTGAGCGCCTTCATCACCGCCCGGCGCAGCCCGGCGCCGGTGATGTTGCCCATGTTGTTCACGACCTCGGGCGGGATCGTCAGGGCGTACTGGCGCGGGACACCGGGGGCGGAGGTGTCCTTCAGGGAGAACCGGTCGTCCTCCAGGACCTGCCGGCACAGGCTGTGCGAGGACACCAGCCAGGCCTCGTCGCCGGCGATGGTACGGACCCGCCGCACCGGGGTCGTGGCGCGCAGCTCCGCCACTTCGGCGGGAACCCGCGCCCCTTCCCACGAGAACGGGAAGTCGAGGATGTCCGTGGCGCGGGCGGCGTCAAGGGCGGTGGTCATGCGGCGGCTCCTTCGGCGGTGGCGGGGGTGACGACGGCGTGGCCCTGGTTGCGGGAGGCGCGCAGCCCGGCGCCGCGCGCGTAGAGCAGTTCCGCCATCGGCAGGAGCTGGTGGTAGCAGTTGAGCGAGGACGGCACACCGAGGATCGCGGGGGTGTCGAGGAACAGCGGGGCCTCGGCGCACACGTACTCAAGGCACACCGTGCGCTGCCGCTCGCTCGCCGCTTCCCCGCGGGCGGTCAGGAACCGGCTCACGAGGGCCTCGCACACGGCGCGGAAGTCGTCGTCGGTGGCCAGCCGGCTCTTCAGATGCCGGTGGATCTCCTGGTACGACGGGTTGGACCGGAAGTCGGACATCGGCTGCCAGCGCAGCCGCGCCCCCTCCGGGTCGGCGGCGGTCACCGCGTCACGGACCTTCGCGCGGACGCCCCTGAGGTTCTTCACCGCCTTTCTGCGGGCGTCGTCGGGGGTGTAGCCGGACGCCTCGTACATCTCGGCCAGGAACAGGTCGGTGTAGACGAAGTCGACCTTCTCGAAGTGGTCCAGCCCCCAGCGGGCGAGGTCGTGCAGCCGCCGGGCGGAAAAATAGCTGTTGCCCGGTGACACACCGATGACGGCGTGCGCGCCCTCGGCGTAGATCACCTCGCAGTGGGACGTGTAGGGCTGAACCTGGAAGACGTCGGCCATCAGCACGGATGCTGTGGTCAAAGGGGTAATCCTCCGCCGCGCGCAAGTCCCTGCGGGCCCTGTGCCCCCGGTGTGGCGACGCGGCGGGCTCACGTTATCCGTACGGGACGTGCCCGCCTAGTCACGCTGTGAGTTTGGCCGAAAACACTCGTATCAATCGTCGAGTGCTGTGACCCGGCAAGGGCAACTGCGCAGTCCCGCCCTTGCGCGCCCGCGGCGGCGTGCCCCATCGTTGACGCGCGTCACACAGCACCGCACGCTCGGCAGGACCTCACGTCTCCCCGGCATGGAGATCACATGTACAGACGGACCGTTCGACTCCTCGTCGCACTTGTCATGGTCATGGCTGGCGCCTGGGCGGGCACCCTCGCCACGGCAGGCAGCGCGCACGCCGACGGCTGCTACACCTGGAACCGCACCCTCTCGCAGGGCTCCTCGGGAGCCGACGTCACCCAGCTGCAGATCCGCCTCGGCGGCTACCCGGGCTACGGCGCCGTGCTGGCGGTCGACGGCGACTTCGGGCCGGCCACGGAGGCCGCCCTGAAGCGCTTCCAGTCGGCGTACGGCCTGGCCGCGGACGGTGTCGCCGGCCCGAACACCTTCAACAAGCTCTACGCCCTGCAGGACGACGACTGCACGCCGATCCACTTCTCGTACAGCGAGTTGAACGACTGCAACAGCACCTGGTCCGGCGGCGCGGTCAGTGCCTCGACCGCCAAGGCCAACGCGCTGCGCACCATGTGGAAGCTGGAGGCCATGCGGCACGCGCTCGGCGACCGGCCCATCACGGTGACCAGCGGCTTCCGCTCCTACGCCTGCAACAGCGCGGTGGGCGGCGCCAGCAACAGCCGCCACCTGTACGGGGACGCCGCCGACCTCGGGGCCGGCCCGCACTCCCTGTGCACGCTCGCCAAGCAGGCCCGCAACCACGGCTTCCGGGGCATCCTCGGCCCGGGCTACCCCGGTCACGGCGACCACACGCACCTCGACCACCGCGACAGCCGGTTCTGGTCCGCGTCCTCCTGCGGGATCTGAGCCCACCCCGCACCGATCGGCGGGTTCCCCCGCCATCCGGGGGAACCCGCCGATCCTGGTTCAGCCGTCAGTCGTTGCAGACCGTCAGTGCTTGAAGGTGTCCTTGCCCTTCTCTTTCGCCTGACGCGCATCGCCCTTCGCCTGCTCGGCCTTGCCCTCGGCCGTCATCCGCTCGTTGCCCACCGCGCGGCCGACCGCCTCCTTCGCCTTTCCCTTGGCCTGTTCCATCTTGGCCTTGGACTTCTGCTGTCGCGCCACGGTCGCTCACTCCACGTCATCGGCGGCTTCGCTGTCACCGTCCGTGTGGCCCGAAATGCGGCACTCAAACACAAAAGCGGTCACTTCTCCCGGTGGACGACATGCCCGCCGGTCACCGTCAGGCACACCGGCGCCTGAGCCAGTTCGTCGGCGGGGGCCTCGACCGGGTCCACGGCGAGGGCCGTGAGGTCGGCGCGCAGGCCGGGCGCGATCCGGCCCGCCGTGCCGGACTCCCCGGCGGCGCACGCCGCGTGGGTGGTGCAGCCCTCCAGGGCCTCCAGTCCCGTGAGGCCGGCGCGGTGCGAGGCGACGCCCTTGGGCCGGCGGGCCGTGGCCAGCACGGCGCGGGCGTCGTAGTGGGCGATCGGCCAGTCCGAGCCGAGGGCGACCGTCGCGCCCGCGTCGCGCAGGTCGCGCAGCCGCCAGGCGTGGGCGGCACGGTCGGCGCCCAGGTGGCGGGACCACTCGTCGGTGCCGTCGGGGCGGGTGTAGGCGGTGTGCGGAGGCTGCATGGACGCCGTCACGCCCAGTGCGGCGAAGCGCGGCAGCAGGTCGTCCGGTGCCGTCTCGATGTGCTCGACGCGGTGCGCCCCGCGGGCGCCGGGACCGAGGGCGGCCACCACGTCGAGGACGTGGCGTACCGCGGCGTCGCCGATGGCGTGGTGGCCGTGCGGACTCCGGCCGCGTGCAACTGCCGTACGGCGGCGGTACGCCTCGGGATCCGGCCAGAACGCCGCCGTGCCCTGGCCGTGGCAGTCCGGGTGCGCCAGCCAGGCGGTGCCGCCCTCGACGGTGCCGTCCATGAAGAACTTCACCCCGCCGACCAGCCAGTGCCGCCCGCCCCGCCCCTGCACGCCGATCAGCTCCTCCAGGTCGTCCCGGTCGGCGCCGGGCATGCACCAGGGAGCGAACCGCAGCCGCACCGGCAGGACCGTCTCACGGGCCACGGCTTCGACGAGGTCCGGATCCCCGCCGTCCATCACATGCGCGCCGGTCAGACCGGTCGCCGCCATCGCCGCCAGCAGCTCCACCAGGCGGGCGCGGCGTTCGGCGTAGGTCGGGCGGGGCATCACCCGGGACACCAGGTCCATCGCCGCGTGCTCGACGAGATGCCCGGTGGGGCGGCCGGTGGCGTCGCAGACGACTCCGAGCGCTGCGCGAGGGGACGGGGCCCGGTTACGCCCGCCGCGCTGAGGGCCGTACCGCTGGCGAGGGCGGAGTGACCGTCGTACAGCCGCAGGAAGGCCGGGGCTTCGCCGAGTGCCTCCTCGATGAGGGCGCGCTCGATGGGGCGGCCCGCGCGCAGTCCCGCCAGGTCGCGCACCGCGGACAGGTCCGTCCCGGTCGCCATCTCCAGACCCCACACCGGGTGGCTGTGGGCGTCCACCAGACCGGGCACCAGGTGGGCGCCTTGGAGGGCTACGACCTCGGTGCCCGGGCCGCGCCAGTCGCGTACGTCGCTCTCGTCGCCGACCTGAGCCCGTGTGGGCCCTGCGAGGGTGCCGCCCAACAGGCCCGGCGAGAGAGCTGTTCGCCGCCTCAGAGGTCCCGCTGTTCCAGCGGTCGTACCGCCGGGCCTTGCAGGACCTGGCCGTCGGGGGCGAAGCGGGAGCCGTGGCAGGGGCACTCCCAGGCCTGTTCGGCGCGGTTGAACGCCACGAGGCAGCCCAGATGGGTGCAGCGGGCGGACACCGCGTGCAGCCGCCCGTCCTCGTCGCGGTGGACCGCGCAGCGGCGGCCGCCGATGTGCACGACGGCGCCGTCGCCGGGGGCGAGGTCGTCCAGACCCGGCCGGGTCAGGGCCGGGAGCCGGTCGCCGATGAAGTGGCGGGCGACATTGGCCTGGTGGCGGATGAACTGGCCGCCCTCGCGCAGCACGGGGGCGATGCGGCGCGGGTCGTACAGCTCGCTCCACGGCGCCGCGTCACGCCCGGTGATCTGGTCGCAGAGCAGTCGGCCGGACATGATCCCGCCGGTCATGCCCCAGCCGCCGAAGCCGGTGGCGACGTAGACGTGGCGGCTCGCGGGGTGCAGCAGGCCGACGAGCGGGACGTGGTCGGTGGAGTCGTTGTCCTGGGTGGCCCACCGATGGCTGAGGTGCAGTGTGCCGAAGTGGCGTTCGGCCCAGCTGGTGAGGGTCGCGAACGGCTCCTCGGAGTCCCGGCCGCTGCCCGGGGTGAAGTGCTCCCCGGTCACGATGAGCAGCCGTTTGCCGTCCGCGTACGGCGCCGTGCGCACCGAACGGGTGTGGTGCTCGGGCGTGATGTACATGCCCTCGGGGGCCTTGGCCGCGTCGACGGGGGCCGCCACCACGACCTCCCGGCGGGGTGCCAGGCGGGTGAAGAGCAGGGCGCGGTCGAAGACCGGGTAGTGCGTGGCGACCACGACCGCCCGGGCGGTCACGTGGGTGCCCTCCTCCGTGGTCAGCACGCACGGCTCGCCCTCGGTGAGCCCGAGGACGCGTGTCCCCTCGTACAGCTGCCCTCCCCCGCCGCGGATGGCGTCGGCCAGCGCCAGCAGGTACTTGCGCGGATGGAACTGGGCCTGGTCGGCGACCCGAACCGCGCCCGCGACCGGGAAGGGCAGGTCCGTCTCCGTGACGAACTCGGCGGTCAGTCCCGCCTCCTTGGCGGCCTCCGCCTCGGCCCGCAGCTCGGGGATCCGGCGGCGGCCGTGGGCGAAGGTGTAGGCGGCGGTGTCCTCCCAGTCGCACTCGATGCCCAGTTCGTGGACGATCTCGGCGGCGTGGTGGATGGCCTCCGTCTGCGAGCGCGCGTAGAGGCGGGCCCCGTCGGTGCCGCGGGTGCGGCGCAGCCGGTCGTAGATCAGGGTGTGCTGGGCGCTGAGCTTGGCAGTGGTGTGCCCGGTGACGCCGGCGGCGATCCGGTCGGCCTCCAGTACGGCGACCCCGTGCCCGCGCCGGGTCAGTTCCCAGGCCGTGCTCAGCCCGGCGATGCCGCCGCCGATGACAGCGACGTCCACCTGGAAGTCGCCGGCGGGCGGAGGCGCCGGGTCGCCGGGCGGGAGGGTGTCGAGCCAGTAGGACGCGTGGAGTGCTGCCTGCTCGGTCATGGCCGCCGAGTTCCCGTGGCGAGTGCCGGTCACACGGAGCCGTCCGTGTGAGGTGCCGGTGCCTCACGCACGACGTGCCGGTGCTTCCCGGGCGGGCGCTTCGAACGCGGCTTTCAAAGGCGCCGGATGCGCCACACGTTGTCCTCGCGGAAGCCCTCCTCCCCGTCGGGTGAGACGCTCGTCCGCCGTACGGTCTGGGCCGTCTCGACGCTCCAGTCCGCGTCGCGCAGTGCCAGTTCGGCCAGGACGCTCTCCAGCGTGGGGAAGACGGCCTCGAAGGGCGGTTCCGTCTGCCAGGACGGCCAGCCGGCGTGCATCACGATCAGGAGCGTGCCGTGCGCGGCGACGGCCTCGGCGGCTCGACGTAGGACCCCCTGCTGGTCGAAGGCGACCGGGGACTGCAGGTACTGGGCGTTCACCAGGTCGTAGGTGCCCTCGGGGAAGGTGCGGCCGAGCTCGTGCCGTTCCCAGGCGGTGCGGTCGCCGACCCCGGCGTCGGCGGCGTGCAGGGCGGCGCGTTCCAGGGCGGTGGCCGAGATGTCGACGCCGGTGACCTGCCAGCCGCGGGACGCCAGCCACACCGCGTCGGCGCCCTCGCCGCAGCCCACGTCGAGAGCGGTGCCGGGCTTCAGGTCGGCCACCTCGCGGACGAGCAGCGCGTTGGGGCGGCCGCTCCAGACGCGGTCGGTGTCGCGGTAGCGGGCCTCCCAGAAGGCGGCGGGCTCGGTGGGGGCGGGGAGTTCGGTCATGGCGTCTCCGTAAGGGGGTTTCGGTGCCGGGTCGGCGTCCTGGGACCGAGCCTCGCCCGGCCGTGGCCCGGGGCCAAACGCCTTTGCCGATACCGCAAATGGCCGGTTCCGCCCTGTCGTACGGTGGGGGCCGTGCAGAGCAGCGACCAGGAGCCCGAGGCCGCGGCGGCCCGGTTCACCGGGCGGGCGGTGACCGGCGTGCGACCGGTGTCCGGCACGCTCGCCGAGGTCACCCTCGACGACGGGCGGGTGGTGATGGTGAAGAGCCAGGACGCGCCGGGCGGAGTGCGGGCCGAGGCGGCGGGACTGCGGTGGCTCGGCGCGGCCGGCGCGGTGCGGGTTCCGGCCGTGCACGGTCATGACGGGCGGTGGCTGGTGACCGACCGGGTGCCGGACGGGCGGCCCAGCGGGCGGGCGGCCGTGCGCTTCGGGCGTGACCTGGCCGCGCTGCACGCATCCGGGGCGGAGGCGTTCGGGGCTCCGCCGCCGGGCGGCCCGAGGGACGCGTCGATCGGGCTCGCCCCGATGCGCAACGTCCCCGGCACCGACTGGCCCACCTGGTACGCCGAGCACCGCGTGCTGCCGTATCTGCGGCGCGCCGTGGACGACGGCACCGTGCGCGCCGCCGAGGCGAGCGTCGTCGAGCGCGTCTGCGAGCGGCTCCCGGAACTCGCGGGGCCCGCCGAGCCGCCCGCCCGGCTGCACGGCGACCTCTGGAACGGCAATGTGCTGTGGGGCACCGACGGGCACGCCTGGCTCATCGACCCGGCCGCGCACGGCGGGCACCGCGAGACCGACCTCGCCATGCTCCATCTCTTCGGCTGCCCCCACCTCGACGAGGTGCTCGACGGCTACCAGGAGGCCGCTCCGCTGGCCGGGGGCTGGCGGGACCGTATCGCGCTGCACCAGCTGTTTCCGCTGCTGGTGCACGCCGTGCTGTTCGGCCGGTCCTACGCCGTGCAGGCGCTGCAGGCGGCCCGGGCCACGCTGGCCCGCTGAGCCACGGGGCTCGCGCGCTGCCCGTGCAACGCCCGGGATACAGTGCCCGCCTCAACCGAGAGGAGACACCGCGGTGCAGGTCGGGGCGGGGAACGCGTGGCGGGGGCTGGTCCACGTGGCGTTGGTGGCGGGGCTGTTGACGGGCTGCGGGAAGGCGGCGGAGGACGACGCCAGGGCGACCGCGAGCGCCTCGGTGACAGACAAGACAGACAGGACAGACAAGGCGGCAGACAACACAGGTAAGGGGGACGAAGAGAGAGATAAGGGGGACAAGGCAGATCCGGCGGACGCCGCGGCCAAGGGCGTGGAGAGCGGCGGCAGGATCGGGGCGGCGGGGTCGGCCTGCGAGCTGCCCGTCTCCTTCGACATCGCCGCGCAGTGGGAGGCGGAGTCCATCGCCGACGCCTCGGAGGACTTGCCGGAGGAGGTCGCGGCGCTGGAGTGGCGGCAGGGGCCGGTGACCGTCGCCTGCGAGGTGGACGCCAAGCCCGCCGGGCACATCGGCTTCCTGCGGATCTGGACCGGCGCGCCGGGCGACGCCGCCCCGCGTGCCGTACTGGAGGAGTTCCTGGGCGCCGAGCAGGGTGTCAGCGAGGAGAAGTACCAGCCGTTCGAGGCGGGTGACCTCGCCGGTGCCGAGGTGGAGTATCTGTACGCGAGCCAGCTCACGGACGAGCCGAAGACGGAGCGCGCGCTCGCCGTCGCCACGCCGGACGGCCCGGTCGTCCTGCACCTCGGCGGGCTGGACACCGCGGAGCACGAGGCGATGCTTCCGGCGTACGAGCTGGCGAAGCGGACGTTGCGGGCGTCCTGAGACGCGCGGGCGACCCGGCGAGCCCGTCGAAGGTCCCCGGCGGGCCCTGCTCGCCCCCTTCGTGCAGGGCGGCTCCTCGAAGCCTCCCTGCTACGGATTCGCGCCTGCCCCGGGTGCGGGCAAGGGGCGTCAGGGCGCATTCTTGCTGTGTCGCCTGCGCAGCAGCCTTGCTGTGTCGCCTGCGCAGCGGCGCGCATGGACGAGGTAGGGCCGATGACTGGGAGCGCCGAGGGCCGGAACGGGACGCCCGGCGGGCTGGCCACGCTGCTGGCCGACGCCGCGGCCGAGGCGGTCCGCGCCGCCGGTGGCCGCGCCGCGGGCGTCTACGTCCCGTCCGGCACACCCGGCGTCCTGCGGCTCGCCGTCCTGGTGGGGCTGCCCGGGCGGCTGTACCGGCCCTGGTGGCGGCTGCACGTCGACCGCCGGTTCCCGGTCGCCGACTGCTACCGGCTCGGCGTGAAGGTGGTGCTGCCGAACACCATCGAGAGCATGCGCCGCTATCCGCAGTTCGCGGCCGGGCTGCCGTTCCCGGTGGGGTCGATCAACGTGCCCGTCATGGGGACGTCGGCGCCCTTCGGCGTACTGACCGTGCTGCTGCCGCCCGCCTCCGACATCACCGAGGTGCTGGTCGAGCGGGACCGGGTGGCCGAGATCGCCGAGGAGCTGGGCGCCGCCGTACGGCGGCTGGAGGCGGCGGGGGTGCCGCTGGTCTGGGACGACGAGCCGCTGTGCGCACATCCACCCGGAACGCGCCCGACGGCGGGGCGGGTCGGGCGGTTCGCCTGGCAGCCCACGACCGACCTGGTCACGGCGGACGACACCGCGCGGCTGCTGCTGCCACTGGCCGCCGAGGACCGGCCCTGGTGCGCGGACGCGCTGGTCCGGGCCGTGGCCGCAGAGGACGCGGACCGGCTCGTGGACCTGCTGCGGGAGGCGGCCGCGGGCAAGCAGCCGTCCGGGCCGCTGCTTGTGCGGACCGCGGAGGGCGCGGCCCGGCTGGTGGAGCTGTGGTGCCCGGATGCCGCCGTGCACGGCCCGGACCAGCCGGTCGGCGGGATCGTGCTCGACGCGGCCTCGGTGGCCGACGCGGCCGCCGACCAGCTGCCCCAAGGGCTGATCTGCCTGGACCGGCTGGGCATGATCGTGTATGCCAATCCGCGCGCCGCCGAGCTGCTGGGCGAGCCGCGGGCACGCTTCCTCGGGCGTGCGCTGTGGGAGGGCGTGCCGTGGCTGGCCCAGCCGGCGTGCGAGGACCATCTGCGGGCGGCGCTGCTGTCCCCCGAGCCCGTCCACTTCCATGTCAGACGGCCGCCGCCGGGTGGGCGGGAGAGCAGCACCCAGCAGTTGGAGCCGTACGACGGTGACTGGCTGTCCATCTCGGTCCATCCCGGCCCGGACCTTCTGACCTGCACCATCGGCCCCGCTCATCGCGGCGCGCAGGCCCCGGTCGCGCCCGAGGCCACGGACGAGGCCCCCGGTACCGGCGTGGCCGCGACCTCGCCGGTGCACCGGCCGATCGTCCTCGCCATCGCGCTGACCGAGGCGACCACCGCGCGGCAGGTCTCCGCCGTGGTCATGCAGGAGCTGCTGCCCGCGTTCGGCGGCCACCGGCTCGCCATATACCTGCTCCAGGAGCGGCACCTGTACCTGGCCTGGGAGACCGGCTTCCCACCGGGCTTCCTCGCGCCCTTCGAGGGCGTGGGCCTGGAGGCCCGGCTGCCCGGCGTGGAGACGCTGACCACCGGCCGGCCGCTGTTCTTCGACTCGATGCAGCAACTGGCGGACGCCTACCCCGGCATCCCGCTGGACGCCACCGAGGGAGCCCGCGCCTTCCTGCCGCTGATCGCGTCGGGGCGGCCGGTCGGCTCCTGCATCCTCGGCTTCGAGGGGCCCCGCAGCTTCAGCACCGAGGAACGGACGGTCCTCACCGCCCTCGCCGGGCTGATCGCGCACGCCATGGAGAAGGCCCAGCGCTACGAGACCGAGGCGGCGCTCGCCCGCGGGCTGCAGCGCGCCCTGCTGCCCCGGCGGCTGCCGGTCCATCCCCGGGTGGAGACGGCAGGCCGGTATCTGCCGGGCACGCAGGGCATGGACGTGGGCGGCGACTGGTACGACGTCGTGGAGGCCGGGGACGGGCTCGCCCTCGTGATCGGCGATGTGCAGGGGCACGGGGTGCAGGCGGCGGCGACCATGGGGCAGCTGCGCAGCGCGGTGCGCGCGTTCGCGCTCGACGACCGGCGGCCGGACGAGGTGCTGAGCGGCACCAACCATCTGCTCATCGACCTCGACCCCGGACAGTTCGCGAGCTGCTGCTACGTCCGTCTCGACCCCGTCACCGGCCGGGCCATGGCGGCCCGCGCGGGCCATCCGCCGCCGCTGCTGCGCCGGCCGGGCGGCCGTACGCTCGTGCTGGACATTCCCGGCGGTGTGGTGCTCGGGGTGGATCCGCACGCCGAGTACCCGGTGACCGAGCTGGTGATGGATCCCGGTGCCGTGCTCGCGCTGTACACGGACGGGCTCGTGGAGCGGGCCGGCTGCGACATCGACGAGGGGATCAGCGCGCTGCGGGTCGCGCTGGCCAAGGCCGGTGCCTCGGCGGGCCGGCCGGGCGGCCGCTCCCTGGTGACCGTCGCCGACCGGCTCACGGCGATCGCCCGGCACGCCACGGACCGGCCCGACGACATCGCGCTGCTGCTCGCCGCCCGCCGGAGCGGGAAGGCGGGTCGAGCACCGTACCGCCGGACCGGCCAAGCGGGCTGAGCACCATACCGCCGGACCGGCCAAGCGGGTCGAGCGCCGTACCGCCGGACCGGCAAAGCGGGCTGAGCACCATACCGCCGGACCGGCAAAGCGGGCTGAGCACCATACCGCCGGACCGGCAAAGCGGATTGAGCACCATACCGCCGGACCGGAAAGGCGGGTCGAGCACCGAACCGCCGGACCGGGAAGGCGGGCTGAGCACCGTGCCGCCGACGCCGTCACATGACGCACGCGCCTCACCGCACTGCGTGACTTCCCTCGCCTCCTCGGGCTCGGGAGTGTAGACAGGGCACATGGTCCGCCCATCGGGCCGATCCCGGACTCGGCCCACCCGCCCCCCCGAAGCAGCGCACGCGGCACGCACGCGTGCCGCTGTGCTGAGCGAGCGGCTGGCGCGGTCGGCCGCGGACGGCGGGCCGGACGGGCGGCGGCGTGGCGCCCGGTCACGGTGGAGTCCGGCCGCGGCCATACGGTCGGCGCTCAGCGGACGCAGCGTGGCCGGACAGGTGTTCGTCTTCCAGGTCGTGATCGTGCTGCTGCTGGTCGTGGTGGCCGTGGTGGCGCTGGTGCTGCAGAGCCGCCACGACACCACGATGGAGGCCCGCAACCGGTCCCTGGCGGTCGCCGAGACCTTCGCCAACGCGCCCGGCACCCGCGAGGCGCTGAACAGCCCGGACCCGACGGCCATCCTGCAGCCACGGGCCGAGGCGGCCCGCGAGGCGGCGCAGGTCGACTTCATCGTCGTGATGAACACCGAGGGCATCCGCTACACGCACCCCATTCCGGACCGGATCGGCAAGCGGTTCGTCGGCACCCTTCAGCCCGCGCTGGCCGGTGGGACCGTCGTCGAGCAGATCACCGGGACGATAGGTCCGCTGGTGCAGGCCGTGGTGCCGATCAAGGCGCCGGACGGCAGGGTGGTCGGGCTGGTGTCGGCCGGCATCACCACCGAGCACGTGGGCGGCGCGGCCAAGGAGCAGCTGCCGCTGCTGCTGTTCACCGCGGCGGGCGGACTGGTCCTGGCCACGGCGGGCACCGCGCTGGTGAGCCGCCGGCTGCTGCGGCAGACGCGGGGCCTCGGGCCCCGTGAAATGACCCGGATGTACGAGCACCACGACGCGGTCCTGCACGCCGTACGGGAGGGCGTGCTGATCGTCGACGACGACGGCGCCCTGCTGCTCGCCAACGACGAGGCCCGCCGGCTGCTCGGCCTGCCCGACGACGCCGAGGGCCGCCGGGTCCGCGACCTCGGCCTGCCGGTGGACACCGCGGAGCTGCTGGCGTCGGGGCGGGTGGCCACGGACGAGGTGCGGCTGGTCAAGGACCGGCTGCTGGCCATCAACCAGCGGCCCACCCATCTGCGCGGCGGCCCGCACGGCAGCGTCGCGACCCTGCGCGACTCGACCGAGCTGCGGGCCCTGTCGGGCCGGGCCGAGGTGGCGCGGGAGCGTCTCGACATGCTGTACGCGGCAGGGGTGGGCATCGGCACCAGCCTGGACGTCACCCGAACCGCCGAGGAGCTGGCGGATCTGGCCGTGCCGCGGTTCGCGGACTTCGTGACCGTGGACCTGTTCGACGCCGTGCTCGGCGGTGAGCAGCCGCAGGCCGGAACCGAGCTGCGCCGGACGGCCCTGGCGGGCGTACACCAGAGTCCGCCGCTGTATCCGGTGGGTGAGCGGATCCAGTTCGTTCCGTCCTCGCCGCAGGCCCGCAGTCTGCGGGCCGGGCGGGCGACCATCGAGCCCCGCCTGCGGGATGCGCCGGGCTGGCAGGCCCAGGACTTCGAACTCACCTCGCAGGCCTTGGAGTTCGGGATCCACTCGCTGATCACCGCGCCGCTGCGGGCGGGCTCCCTGATCCTCGGGATGGTCACCTTCTGGCGCTCGGAGAACCCCGAGCCCTTCGACACGGAGGACCTGGCCCTGGCCGAGGAGCTGGTCGCCCGGGCCGCCGTGTCCATCGACAACGCCCGCCGCTACACGCGCGAGCACACCATGGCGGTGACGCTGCAGCGCAGTCTGCTGCCGCGCACGCTGCCCGAGCAGAGCGCCCTGGACATCGCCTACCGGTATCTTCCGGCCCAGGCCGGGGTCGGCGGCGACTGGTTCGACGTACTGCCGCTGTCCGGGACCCGGGTCGCCCTGGTCGTCGGGGACGTGGTGGGCCACGGGCTGCACGCGGCCGCGACGATGGGCCGGCTGCGCACGGCGGTGCACAACTTCTCCGCCCTTGATCTCGCGCCCGACGAATTGCTCGGGCTGCTCGACGAGCTGGTCGCCCGGATCGACCAGGACGAGGCGGCGGAGGGCGGCAGCGCACCCGTCACGGGCGCGACCTGCCTGTACGCGATCTACGACCCGGTGGCACGGCGCTGCGCCATCGCCCGCGCCGGGCATCCGCCGCCGGCACTGGTCCTGCCCGACGGCAGCGCGGAGTTCCCCGATGTGCCCGCCGGTCCCCCGCTGGGGCTGGGCGGCCTGCCGTTCGAGACGGCGGACATGGAGGTGCCGGAGGGCAGCCGGCTGGTCCTGTACACCGACGGGCTGGTGGAGGACCGGGAGCGGGACATCGACGTCGGCCTCGACCTGCTGCGCGCCGCGCTGGAACAGGCCGGGCCGTCGCCGGAGGACACCTGCCGGGCGGTGCTGGACTCGCGGCCGGGGGTTCGGTCGAGCGACGACATCGCCCTGATCGTCGCCCGCACCCAGGCCCTGGGGCCCGACCGGCTGGCCGCCTACGACGTGCCGTCCGATCCGGCGGCCGTCGGCGAGGTGCGCGCCTCGATCACGCGGCGTCTGACGGAGTGGGGCCTTCAGGACCTGGCGTTCACCACGGAGCTGATTCTGAGCGAGCTGGTCACCAACGCGATCCGCTACGGCGGCACGCCGATCCGGGTGCGGGTGCTGCGGGACCGGAGCCTGATCTGCGAGGTGTTCGACAGCAGCAGCACCGCCCCGCATCTGCGGTACGCGGCGATGACCGACGAGGGCGGGCGCGGCCTGTTCCTGGTCGCGCAGCTCGCCGAACGCTGGGGCACGCGCTATCTGCCCGGCGGCAAGGTGATCTGGGCCGAACAACCGCTGCCGTGAGCCGGGGCGGGGCAGGGCAGGGGCGGGCGACTCACGCCGGACCTGATGTCGTCCGAAGGTGTTCTCAGGTGTGAGCGGTATCCGATGGGAAACCTTCCTATCAGTTCTGGGCTGGTCTCCGGCGCGGAGAACTCGTCGCTGGACTTGGAAGGTGTACGGGGACAGCTACCACCTCGACTGACGGCGGCACCGCGCAGACGAGGGCCCGGACACCGGCGGCGCGTCGATGTCCGGGCCCCGGCCGTCCGGCAGGCCGGTCAGCCGCCGTCGAGCCGGGAGCGCAGGAGGGCCTTGCCCAGTTCGGCGCCCTTGCGGCTGTCCGCCTGGGCCTTGCGGAACAGGTCCACGAGCTCCGTGTCCTTGTCGCGCTCCGCGTCCTGGATGTACGTCTCCAGGCGCAGCGCGTTGTTCAGACACGCCTCCACGTACCAGATGAGGTTGTAGTCCTTGTCCGGCGTGCCGGTCACGCCGCCGGTCTCCGTGCCACTGGTCATCCGGGCCTCCTCCTTCGCCGGTTCACCGGGGCCCTTCGGGCGCGGACCCCTCAGCGCGGCTCGGGTACCCCGCTGACCGCCGGGCACACCGGAAGGTCACCACGTCGGGTTGTCGCACGTGGGGACGAGTCCCGAACGGAACCGCCGCAAACGCCAGCCTGCGCCACCCCTTCCGCCGGATAGAAATATCTA
This sequence comes from Streptomyces sp. Z423-1, assembly GCF_013009255.1. Classification (NCBI taxonomy): domain Bacteria; kingdom Bacillati; phylum Actinomycetota; class Actinomycetes; order Kitasatosporales; family Streptomycetaceae; genus Streptomyces; species Streptomyces sp. Z423-1. The sequence continues at coordinate 9,239,601 of NZ_CP053109.1, read as the reverse complement.
CCAGCATGCATATGCCGGATCGGCCTCGACCGGGGTCGAGCGGACATCCCCCGGAGCGGAACATGAGCGATGTCGTCTGGACGCGCGGAGTGGAGTGGCTCGCGGCCGCCTCGCCCGACCCCAGGGTGTGCAAGCGGGACTGGGACCGGGGCGAGGGCGTCGTCCTGCTGGAGGCGGGCCGCTTCTGGGACGTGCTGAGCGTTCCCGACCAGTTGGGCCTGCTCACGCTGGACCTGCTGTGGCGGCCCGCGCTGCCGGTGCCGGGCCCGACGCTGGTGGACACCGCCGCCCACCGGGTCGGCTTCTTCCTGCCGCCGGACCCGGACAGCAAGTGGATCGGCGCCGGTCTGCGGCACGCGGGCCGCGGGTCCTGGGTGGCGGTGCCGCCGCCGTACCGGTCCACCCGGTGCCTGGAGTGGCTGATCCCGCCCGACGGCACGGGCGCGCTGCACTCGCCGACCACCCTGGAGCTGGCACTGCGTCAGGCGAACAGCAGCCTGTCGGTGCTGGCGCCGCTCTGCGGCACGTGAGCGACTCACTCAGGACGTCAACTCGCCTCCCACGCACGGCAATTCAGACAGTTGCCACAGAAGCGAACAGAGAGCGGCGGATTCGAAGCCAAGTCTCATCAGACCGTGCGAGATCGGTCGCTGCCGGTTGTACTGTGCTGCGAGTGCCTCGCCACCGGGGCTTCGGATTCCGTCCTGCCCGACCTCTCCTGGAACCGTTTCGATGATCGAATTACCGGACCTGGTTGCCGGCGCGCTCACCGCCGGCACACTGTCCGCGCTCGCCCTCGCCGGCGGGCTGATGCGGTCCCGTCGGCAACAGGCCCAGCACCGGGCCGAGATCGCCGCCTTGCGCCGCCAACTCGACGGCACCCTGCACGCGTTCACCGCGGAGGTCGGGCACCTCGCCGCACAGCGCATGCCGGCCGCCGCCCGGCAGCTGGACCGGCCGCACGTCACCGTGCCCGGCCCACGGCAGCCGCATCTCACCGGCACCCCGCTGGGCGGTGCGCTGGAGGACGTCCTGGCCGCGCTGCGCGTGGAGCTGACCGCGCAGCGCACCCGCATCGACGCGGCCGCGCAGGCCGGGATGCGGGGCGCCACCCGGGAGATCCAGGCGGCCCTGTACCGCCTGCAGGACGCCCTGCGGGCGCTGCAACAGCGCTACGACGACCCCGAGTTGGCGCAGACCCTGTTCGAGCTCGACCACGAGAACGAGCAGTCGCTGCGCCGGGCGCAGGTCGCCGCGGTGGTGTGCGGGGCGTGGGTCGGACTGGCCCGCGAGGAGTCCCACCTGGTGGACGCGGTGACGGGTGGTCAGGCCCGGCTCGCGGGCTACCACCGGGTGCGGGTGCACAACCATCTTCGGCCGGGTACCGCCCTGGTGTCGCACGCGGTCGAACCGGTGGCGATCATCGTCGCCGAGCTGCTGGACAACGCGCTGCGGCACTCCGCGCCCGACACCGATGTGACGGTCAACCTGGAGCACGTGCACCACGGGGTGTGCGTCACGATCGACGACGCCGGGCTCGGCATGACCCAGGACGAACGGGCCCGCGCGCAGCGGCTGGTGGCCGGTTCCGATCCGATCCTGCTGACCGACCTCGGCGATCCGCCGCGCATGGGCCTCGCCGCGATCGGCCAGCTCACCCGGCAGTTCGACCTGAGCGTGGATCTGTCCTCGCCCTCCCCGTACGGCGGGGTGCGCGCGGTACTGCTGGTCGACAGCCACCTGCTGAGCCGGATCGACCCCGAGGAGCGGCCGCCCGCCGCCGGCGCCCCGCGCTCGACCCGCCGGGCCGAGCAGGACGCGCCCGCCCCGGCACACGCGTACGGCACCGAACCGGACGACGCCGCCTCCGGCGCCGTATCCCGGCACGACGGACCGCGGGACGCCGGGGGGCTGCCGCAGCGGCGGCGCCGGACCCGGGCCACCGCCGCCGGCGAGCCCGCGCCCCGCGGGCCGGCGCGGCGGCCCGAGGAGGCCGCTGCCGCGCTGGGCGCGCTGCAGTCCGGTACGGCGGCGGCGCGGGCCGTCGCCCGGGACAGCGGGCCCGAGCGGGCCGGCGAAGCGACCAGCGACACCGAACAGACCGACTACGAAGGGGGAGCGGCTCGATGACCAGCCGCGATGCGGGCGACACGGCGTGGGTGCTCGAACCGATCGTGCAGGTACCGCACGTCGTGGCCGCCGTCCTGCTCACCCGGGACGGCCTTGTCACCGGGTACACCGACGCGCTGTCGCAGCCGTCGGCCGAGCGGGTGGCCGCCATCACCAGCACCGTGCAGGGCGCCTGCCGGACGGCCGCGGCGGCGTTCGCCGACCGGGAGCGGGCCGAGGTGCGCCAGGTCGTCATCGAGTCCGACCACGGCTACGTCCTGATCGTGCCGACCGACCACGGCACCGTCGTCGCCGGGTACGGGGACGCCGAGGTGCGCCTGGACCTGCTGGCGCACCGGGTGCACTCGCAGGTGGCACGGCTCGGTGAGAAGGCGATGGCCGCGGCGCCCCGAGGAGCCGACGGCGGCCCGTCGGCATGACCGGCCGCCCAGGCGGCCGTCCCCTGGTTCCCGCGTATCTGTCGACGGGCGGCGTGGCCCGGCCGAGCCGTGACCGGCTGGAGCGGCTCTCCGTACTCACCAGCACCGGCGAGGTAGCGCCCGCCGATCTGCCGGCCGCTCAACTGGCCCTGCTGGACGAGTTGGCCGACGGTGCGCTGACGGTGGTGGAGGCCGCGGCGCTGCTGCGGCTGCCGGTCTCCGCGGTGCGGGTGCTGGCGGCCGGTCTCGTCGACCGGAACCTGGTCCTCGCCCGCGCGCCGATCCCGCCCGCCGAACGGTTCGACCCCGACCTGCTGAAGAGAGTGGCCGATGGCCTGCGCGCCCTCAAGCACAACTAGGACAGACTCTGGCGGCGTCCACCTCCCCGACAGCGCCCGCGAACTGGTGAAGATCCTGGTCGCGGGCCCGTTCGGGGTGGGCAAGACGACCCTGATCGACTCCGTGTCCGAGATCCGGCCGCTGCACACGGAGGAGCACCTCACCGAGGCGTCCGCGACCGTGGACGATCTCGCCGGGGTGCGGGAGAAGTCGACGACGACCGTCGCCATCGACTTCGGCCGGATCAGCCTGCCCGGCGGGATCGTGCTCTATCTGTTCGGCACGCCCGGACAGGAGCGGTTCCGCTCGCTGTGGGACGACATCGCGTACGGGGCGCTGGGCGCGCTCGTGCTGGTGGACAGCCGCCGGATCGACGCCTCGTTCGACGTGCTCGGGCTGGTGGAGGAGAGCGGGCTGCCGTACGCGGTCGCCTTCAACGCCTTCCCGGACGCCCCCCGCCACTACACCGAGGAGCAGCTGCGCACCGCCCTGGACCTGGACGCGGGCACGCCGATGGTGACGTGCGACGCCCGGGAGCGCGACTCCTCCATCGACGCGCTGCTCGCCCTGGTCCAGCATCTGATCGACCGCCACCCTCCGGAGCGCCGGTGACCACCTATCCCCCTGCCCAGCAGGCCTTCTCCCGCTCGGTGCCCGTGCGGCTGTGGGAGGACGGCTTCGCGCTGGATCCGTACCGCTACTACGCCGACCTGCGCGCCCAGGGCCCGATCGGCTGGGCCGAACTGGCGCCGGGCGTACCGGCGTACGTCGTCGTCGACCGGCGGGCCGCGCTGGACCTGCTGCACGACACGGAGACGTTCTCGCACGACCCGCGGCCGTGGGAGGCGACCGTCGCCGACGACTCGCCGGTCCTCGGCATGATGCGGTGGCGGCCCAACGCGCTGTTCGCCGACGGCGCCGACCATGTGCGCTACCGCACCACGCTGATCGACACCTTCGACCTCGTCGAACCGCACGATCTGCGGGCGCGGGTGCACCGGGCGGTGCATGTGCTGGTGAGCCGGTTCGGGCCGCGCGGCGAGGCCGATCTGGTGGGCGACTTCGCCCGGCCGCTGATGGCGCTGGTGTTCAACAGCCTGTTCGGGCTGCCGGACAGCCAGAGCGACCGGCTCAACGCGGCGCTCGGCAGGATGATGGAGGGCGGCGCCGATGCCGCGGAGGGCGAGGCGGAGTACGGCGGTTACGTCCTCGAACTGATCGCGGCGAAGGCCGAGCAGCGCGGCGACGACCTGCCGAGCCGGCTCCTGGACCACCCGGCGGGGCTCACCCCGGAGGAGGTCGCCTGGCAGGTGTTCCTCACCCTCGGCGCCGGACACGAACCGACCGCCAACCTGGTGTCGAACGCGCTGTCGCGGATCCTCGGCAACCCGGACTACTACTCGACGCTCACCAGTGGCGCCCGGCCCGTGATGGACGCGGTGGTGGAGGTGCTGCACCACGAGACGCCGCTCGCCAACTACGGCATTCACTTCGCCCGCAAGCCCCTCTCCTTCCACGGCGTGTGGATCCGGGCGGCGGTGCCGGTGGTCATCTCCTACGGCGCGCTGGCCCACTTCGCCGAGCAGGAGCGCGGAGACGCCCGGCACCCCGGGGACGCCTCGCACCTGTCCTGGTCGGCGGGCCCGCACGCCTGCCCGGTCAAGCAGCACACGCTGCTCATCGCCACGGAGGCGATCGAGCGGCTCACCCAGTGGCTGCCCGACCTCGAACCCGTCCTGCCCCGGGAGCGCCTGGCCTGGCGGCCGGGTCCCTTCCACCGGTCGCTGACCGCGCTGCCCGTGCGTTTCACCCCTCGCTCCCCCGACCAGCCAGGAGACCGCCCGTGACCGTGTCCGACCACATCGACCGCTTCGCCATCGACCCGTTCGGCGCCGACATCCCCGCCGAGAGCGCCCGGCTGCGCGCCCTCGGCCCCGTGGTGCCCGTGGAGCTGCCCGGCGGCATTCCCGCCTGGGCACCCACCGGCTACGACGTGCTCAAGGAACTGATCCTCGACCCGCAGGTCAGCAAGGACCCGCGGCTGCACTGGCGGCTGTGGCCCCAGATCGGCGAACACCCCTCCTGGGGCTGGATCCTGGGCTGGGTCGGGGTGGTCAACATGCTCTCCACGTACGGCGCCGACCACGCCCGGCTGCGCAAGTTGGTCTCGCCGAGCTTCACCCACCGGCGCACCGAGGCGATGCGCCCGCGCGTCGAGGCGGTCACCGCCGAGCTGCTCGACGCGCTGGAGACGGCCGGGGCCGGTGGTGACGTGGTGGACGTGAAGGCCGGGTTCGCCCATCCGCTGCCGATGCGGATCATCTGCGACCTGTTCGGCGTGCCGGAGGAGATGCGCGACGACACCGCGCGGCTGATCGCGGCGATCATGGACACGTCCGACCCGAGCCCGGAGCACGCGGCGTTCGTGCAGCAGCAGATCGGTACGGTGCTGCCCGCGCTGATCGCCCACCGCAGCGAGCACCCCGGTGACGATCTGACCACCGAGCTGATCCGGGTGCGGGACGAGGACGGTGACCGGCTCAGCGACGAGGAGCTGCTGTACACGCTGCTGCTGGTGATCGGTGCCGGGTTCGAGACGACCGTCAACCTCATCGGGAACGCGGTGGTGGCTCTGCTGCGGCGGCCCGAGCAGCTGGCGGCGGTGCGGGCCGGGGAGATCGGCTGGGACGCGGTCGTGGACGAGACGCTGCGCGTGCACCCGTCGATCGCCTCGCTGCCGCTCCGCTTCGCGGTGACGGACCTCAAGGTCGGGGACGTCACCATTCCGGCCGGGGACGCCATCATCACGACGTACGCCGCCGCCGGGGTCGATCCCGCCCACTACGGGCCGGACGCGGATGTCTTCGACGCCACGCGCGGCGCGGACGACCATCTGGCGTTCGGGATCGGTGTGCACCGGTGCATCGGCGCGCCGCTGGCCCGGATGGAGGCGCTGACCGCACTGCCCGCGCTGTTCGACCGCTTCCCCGAGATCCGGCTCGCCGAGGGCGAGTTGCGGCAGGTGCCGTCGTTCATCGCGTTCGGCTGGCAGGAGGTGCCGGTACGACTGCGGGGCTGAGGCCGGGAGCCGCCGGGGGCGCGACCGGTCCCCCGTTCCGGTCGTGCCCCAGCGGCTTTCGCCGAACCTACGTGCACGGTCGGCTCATTGTGAACCGTGTCCATGCCCGTTCGGGCGCCGGGAGGACTCAACCGTGCACAGGTGCGTCCGGATGGCCCGGTTTCGCCCCGTGCAGGGCGGGCTGGTCCAAGTCGCCGAGCGCCAGATGGGCCAGCACGACCTCGTAGAGGTCACTGCCCCCGGCGAGCAGCTGCCGTTCGAGTACGGGCTCGGCGCTGCGTACGTGCTCACGCACCGTCTGGGCGTGGACGCCGAGGCGTTGCGCGGCTCGCTCGGCGTTGCCGCCGGCCGCGATCCAGGTGCGCAGGGTGCGGCGCAGGTTCCGGGTGTCGCTGTCCAGGCGGCGCAGGAGCTCGCCGGCCCAGGTGTGCAGGGCGGGCCCGGCCAGCAGGTCGGCCAGCCGGGTGTCCGCGCCGCTCTGGCCGTCGGGCTGCTGGTCGAGGCCGGCCTGGGTGTTCAGGGCCAGGTGGACGGCGGCCCGGACGGTGAGGTCGGACAGGTCGGTGCCGAGCAGGCCCTCGACGCGTTCCATCCGGGCGCGGACGGTGTTGCGGCTGACACCGAGCACCGCGGCCGCGTTGACGGCGGTGAACTCCAGGCCGAGGCGGGTGGTGGCGAGGAGTTCGGCGCGGGTGTGGTGCGCCAGCGCGTCAAGGGGACGCAGGACCCGGGCCGCCCAGTCGCGGAGCGCGGCCGGGTCCATGAGGCGTTCGGGGTGCGTGCGTTCGGCGTACACCGCCGCCTTGTCCGGGCGGAAGTGCGCGACGGCGAGGGCGCTGACGGCCTGGCCGTACGCGGTGGCGGTCCGGGCGAGGCTCTGCCGGGCGCTGCCGCCGAGGAAGGTGCCGGGGCGGCCGCCGACCAGCGCGCGCAGTTCCGCGGCGGCGGCCTCGCCGGGCGTCACGACGATCACATGCGAGTCGACGGCCGGGCAGCGCACGACGAGGGCCTGCTCCGACGTGGCGGCGAGGCACTCCTCGGCGAGCCGGTCGCGGTCGTCGGGGCGGCTCTCGGCGACGTAGACGCAGGCCGTGTCCGTGTCGAGGAGGCCGGGCCACAGTCCGGCGGCGACCCGGCGGGCGGAGACGGTGTCCTCGACCATGAGCAGTTGCAGGATCGCCAGCCGCAGATCCGACGTGGCGCGGCGCAGGCGCTGTCCGGCCGCGGCGCTCTCACGGGCGCGCAGCAGGAGTTCCAGCACGCCGGCGGTGTGGGTGACGATGTCGGCGGTGCGCCGGTCGAAGGGGGCTGGGCGGGAGACGGCGAGGACGCCCGCCGTCGCGGCGTGCGGGAGTTCGACCCTGACCAGCCTCAGGTGGCGTCCGTTGTCCTGGAGTGCGGCGGAGGCGATCCGGCCGGTGGTGATGTCGGCGACCAGGGCCTCGTCGAGGGGCGTGCGGGTCCCGGCGAGGCGGGTGCCGGCGTCGTCCTGGAGGGCCACGTCGGCGTGTGCGGCGGCGGCGAGCCAGGCGACGACCTTGCGGATGTCGCGCCCGGACGGCCGCAGATGGTCGAGCAACTCCTGAGCCCACGTCGCGTCCACGCCGTCGGCTCCGTCCGCGCGACGGCCCTCGCCCTCTCGGCCGGCCACGTCGTCTCCCTCCCTCCTTCGCCGCACTCCGCGCCCGGGTCGGGCACGTCGGTCGGGGACGTTACCCCAAGGGGAGCCGGGGTGCGCTGCGACTTTCGCGGGGTGGACCGGGCGGCGGGGGCGGGAAACGGGCAGGTGGCCGCTCCCGTGTCCGTGCCGGGCGGCCGGTGAGCGGCGGACGCACCGGCGGCGCGACTGCCGCCCAGGACATCCAGCGCCACCACCGGGAACATCGTGATCGTCTTCGCGCAGGTCATCGTAGGCCGGCGCAACCGCCCGCCCCGTCGGCTCGGCCACCCCCGCTCCCCCGGCATAAGCTCGACAGATGGCGAAGTACTACGACGTGCACCCCGACAACCCCCAGCCGCGCACCATCGCCCAGATCGCCGACAGTGTCCGGTCGGGGGCGCTCATCGCATACCCCACCGACTCCTGCTACGCGCTCGGCTGCCGACTGGGCAGCAAGGACGGCATCGACCGGATCCGGTCCATCCGCCGGCTGGACGACCGGCACCACTTCACCCTCGTGTGCCAGGACTTCGCGCAGCTCGGTCAGTTCGTACGGGTCGACAACGACGTGTTCCGCGCGGTCAAGGCGTCCACGCCCGGCAGTTACACGTTCATCCTGCCGGCGACGAAGGAGGTGCCGCGCATGCTCCAGCACCCCAAGAAGAAGACGGTCGGCGTGCGCATCCCCGACCACGTCGTCACCCAGGCGCTGCTCACCGAGCTCGGTGAGCCCCTGCTGTCCAGCACGCTGCTCATGCCCGACGAGGAGGAGCCGATGACGCAGGGCTGGGAGATCAAGGACCGGCTCGACCACGTCCTGGACGGAGTGGTCGACTCCGGGGACTGCGGGACGGAACCGACGACGGTGATCGACTTCTCCGGCGGTGAGGCCGAGATCGTACGGCGCGGGGCGGGTGACACCACGCGGTTCGAGTAGCCCGGGCCGGCGGCACGCGGGACGGACAACGGGACTCTTACCCGCGCGTGTCACGATGGCCGTTGTCGGGCCCGTCGAGCCGACGGGCCCCTCGTCGTCGACCGCACAGAGAGGCAGCCCAGCCATGACAGCCGTACAGGGAACGGACGTTGACATCCCCACCGAGGACGGCACCGCCGACGCCTATCTGACCCACCCGGGCGACGGCGGCCCGCGTCCGGCGGTCCTGTTCTACATGGACGCCCTCGGGCTGCGGCCGCAGCTGAAGTCGATGGCCGACCGGCTGGCGGAGGCGGGGTACACCGTCCTGGTGCCGAACGTCTTCCACCGTCACGGGCGCGCCCCGGTCGTGGAGCTGCCCGAGTTCATCGACGACGAGTCCCGCGGCGGGCTGTTCCAGCAGATCATCCCGATGGTGCAGGCCCTGACGCCCGAGCTCGCGATGCGCGACGCCGGCGCGTATCTGCGCTGGCTGGCGGAGCGCCCCGAGGTGGCGGACGGCCCGGTCGCGGTGACCGGCTACTGCTTCGGCGCGCGGCTGTCCCTGCTCACCGCCGGGACGTATCCGGAGCGGGTCGCGGCGGCGGCCGGTTTCCACGGCGCCCAGCTGGCGACGGACGCGCCGGCCAGTCCGCACCTGGTGGCCGACCGGGTCACCGCGGAACTGTACTTCGGCCACGCCGACCAGGACCCGTCCATGCCGCCCGAGCAGATTCAGCGCCTTGAGGCCGCGCTGACGGCGGCCGGGGTACGGCACCGCTGCGAGGTCTACCCGGACGCGCCGCACGGTTTCACGCAGGCCGACACCGCGGCGTACCACGCGGAGGGCGACAAGCGGCACTGGGCGGCCCTGCTGGACCTCCTGCACCGCACGCTCTGACCGGCCCCTTCCGACGACCGCCCGTCCGCCGGCCGCCTCACCGCTCCTCGGCGGCATCGGCGGACGGTACGTCGGGGGCCGCGACGGGGCGCTCCCGCTGCGCGGGCCGTACGGGACCGGGCCGCCGGTATCTGGAACCACGTCCGGCTGCGCTCCACCGGCCCGGACAGCAGACGCGTCACCGTCACCGCCGCCTTCGACGGCGTACGGCTCGCCCAGTCGGTCGGCGAACCGCATCTGCACCGGCGTCGGCGCACACGCATTGACATGCACGCGCCCCAGCGCAACGCTGAGAGCGCTCTCGGAAACAGGTACGGACCAACTCCCCCCACACCCGTACGGAGGTGGAGAGTGCTCGCCAGGCTCAAACACCGGCTCCTCACGGCCGCCGCGGCCGCCACCCTGCTCGGCGCCCTGCTCACGTTCGGCTCGTCACCGCCCGCCGACGCCGCGGTGCCCGCCACCATCCCCCTGAAGATCACCAACAGCTCCGGTCGAGGCGATCCGGTCTACGTCTACACGCTCGGCACCTCGCTGACGACAGGTCAGCAGGGCTGGGCGGACGCCAATGGCACCTTCCACGCCTGGCCCGCCGGCGGCAACCCGCCGACCCCGGCGCCGGACGCGTCGATCCCCGGTCCGGCCGCCGGACAGTCCAAGACGATCCGGATCCCCAAGCTCTCCGGCCGGATCTACTTCTCGTACGGCCAGAAGCTCGACTTCCGCCTCACCACGGGCGGTCTGGTGCAGCCGGCCGTGCAGAACCCGAGCGACCCGAACCGCACCATCCTCTTCAACTGGTCCGAGTTCACCCTCAACGACTCCGGTCTGTGGCTCAACAGCACGCAGGTCGACATGTTCTCGGCGCCGTACGCGGTCGGGGTGCAGCGCGCCGACGGCAGTGTGAGCAGCACCGGGCGGCTCAAGTCGGGCGGCTACAACGGCGTGTTCAACGCACTGCGGGCCCAGTCGGGCGGCTGGGGCGGGCTGATCCAGACGCGGCCGGACGGCACCGTGCTGCGGGCGTTGTCACCGCTGTACGGACTGGAGACGGGGGCCCTTCCGGCGTCGGTCGTGCACGACTACATCGACCGGGTCTGGCAGAAGTACGCCACGACGACGCTCACCGTCACGCCGTTCGCCGACCGGCCGGACACGAAGTACTACGGGCGCGTCTCCGGCGGCGTCATGAACTTCACCAACAGCTCCGGCGCGGTCGTCACCAGCTTCCACAAGCCCGACGCGAGCAGCGTCTTCGGCTGCCACCGGCTGCTCGACGCCCCCAACGACCAGGTGCGCGGCCCGATCTCCCGCACCCTGTGCGCGGGTTTCAACCGCTCGACGCTGCTCACCAACCCGAACCAGCCGGACACGTCGTCGGCCAACTTCTACAAGGACGCGGTGACCAACCACTACGCCCGGATCATCCATGACCGGATGGCCGACGGGAAGGCGTACGCGTTCGCCTTCGACGACGTCGGCCACCACGAGTCCCTCGTCCACGACGGCAGTCCGCAGCAGGCGTATCTGACGCTGGATCCGTTCAACTGACGCTTCAGCCGAGGCGAGCCCGTGGCGTCACCGGCGTCCGGGCTCGGTGCCGGTGATCGGCTCCGACGGCTTGCCGTCCACGCCGACCGGGACGTCCCCGGCGAGCATCACCCAGTGCATGATCCGGGGGTGGCCGAGGTGGGCGTTGTCGCTGGGGGCCAGGTGGATGGTGGCGCGGTTGTCCCAGAAGGCCACGCTGCCGGGCTCCCTGCGGAAGCGGACCGTGTACTGTCGCCGGGGCCGGGCCGGTGGCCGACGCCGAGCCGGTGCTCGGCCCGCAGTCCGGCCACGAACTCCCGTACCGGCGCGGACAGTCCGGCGTACGCCGCCGCCGGATTCGACCAGGTGGTGTCGCCGCCGTACGGCGGGACGGTCTCCGCGCGCAGGACGGTCGCGGCCGGCGGGTCGACACGGTCGCCGTGGTCGCAGTGCCGGCCGCCCAGCAGGGTGTGCCGCCGGCGCCGCAACCACTCCTCGTGCTCCATGCCGAACCGCCCGCCCAGCTCCAGCCGGTCTGCCGTCGTCTCGACCTCCGGGAAGTCGGCCGGCGAGGCACTCCCCCGCCGCGCCGGCACCACCGGCTCACCGAACCGCCGTGCGAACGCCCCATGCGCGGCTGTGGTCCAGCCGCTGCCCCGGAAGAACACCACCTTCCAGCGCAGCACCGCCTCCCGAATCGCGGCCACCTGGGCGTCGTCCCAGCTCACCGGCCAGGTCGACACCCGTGACCTCGGCTCCGATGTACCCGGCGACGGGTTCCACCCCGACACCCGCGGACCGCTCCCCGGCGAGGGCCCTGTCCGTCGTCACGCGCGCTCCGATGGTCGTCCCGGTCGCTCCGCCAACTGCTCCATGAAAGATCGTGACAGCGATCCGCCGCTGTGGCGACACGGCGGGACGGAACCACCGACGTGACGGCCTCTCAGAGCGCGAACTCCCGGATCACCGTGTTCCGGAACACCGCCCGCCCGCCGATCGTGAACAGCGCGATCCGGTCGTCGATGAGATACGGGAAGACCTCCGACGAGTGCACGTACCGGCCGTCGTCCACGAACATCTCCACCGACGTCCGGTCGACCAGGATCCGCAGCCGCACGCGGCGCGCGGACGGGTCGTACGGGCTCTTGCTCTCCTGCCACCGGCCCGAGGCGTCCGGGTTCACGGTGGTCCGGCGGTTGAGGAAGGCGTAATCGCCGTAGACACCGGCGTCGATGTGGCGGACCCCGTCCGGGGACCGGCGCAGCTGGAGGCCGGCACCGGTGAGCGCCTCCCAGGTGATCTCGCAGCTGACCTCGTAGGACAGGCCCTGGTAGTCGAGGACGCGGGTCCCGTGCACTTCCAGGTCACCGAGCTTCACCGTCCGGGAGACGTAGGAGTCCAGGGCGGTGACGGGCCGTGAGGCGAGGTAGTACGCGCCCGACGTGGCCCGCTTCAGCGTGACCTCGCGGACGATCGAGTCGGTGCCGTTGAAGCCGTCGCTGTCGATGGTGGGCGTGGTGTTGGGATAGTCCCAGTTGTTCAGCCAGCCGATCGCGTACCGCGTCTTCTCGTCGAGCCGTCCGCTCCTGTCCCGCTTCTCGAAGGTCACCGCCCCGTACCAGTCCCAGCCGTGGTCCAGCCACTGCGGCTCGGCCGCGTCCGGCGTGAAGGTGGTGCCGTCGAAGGCGCCGGTCCAGTACGCGTACGTGTTGGGCAGCCCGGAGCCCTTGCCGTTGGCGCTCACACCGAGCACCCACTTCACGGTCCCGTCACCGGCCGTGATGCGGAACAGGTCGGGGCACTCCAGCACCCCGATGCCGTCCTTGACGAAACCGCCCGCGTACGTCCAGGACTTGAGGTCGGCGGAGTGGTAGAAGCCGACCTTGTTGTTCTCGGCGAGCGCCATCACCCACCGGCCGCGTTCCTCGTCGCGGATCACCTTGGGGTCGCGGAAGTCGCGCACACCGGGGTTGGGCAGGACCGGGTCGGTGCCGTGGTGGGTGAAGGTGCGGCCGCCGTCGGTGGAGTAGTACAGGTACTGGGCCTGGGTGTTGGCGCCTTCCACGGGCTCCATGGTGGCCAGCACGACGACCGCGCCCCTGCCGAATCCGGCCGTGCCGTCCGTGTCGACCACCGCGCAGCCCGACCAGACGTCCCCGTTGGGCGTGGTGTCCTTGGGTACAGCGATCCCCCGGTCCCGGAAGCGGACCAGGTCGGTGCTGGTGGCCAGGCGCCAGGCGGTGCCCGCGGTGGTGCCGCCGGTGAAGTAGTCCGGGTTGTACAGGTAGTAGTAGTGGTACTCGCCGTCGATCCAGACCGGGCGCTGCGGGTCGTTCTTCCACTGGTCGGGGACCGTGAAGTGGTACGCCGCCCGGTACCGGGCGCAGGCCGCGGCCCGCGCGGCGGCGGGCGGCGCGGGCAGCAGCGCGGCCGTCGCCCCCACGGCCGTACCGGCGAACAGCGCCCTTCTGGACATTCCACGCATCACACATCGTTCCTCTCGCGAGAACGGCGGCTCATGTGGACCAGGACTGTAGACCTAACTCGTTAAAGGTCAAGGCGTCGCGTCTCTTGACAGGGGCGTCGGGCGGTTTCCATCATCTGGGCATCCACCCCTGATCTAACACGAGTTAGGCCCATCGATGACCGACTCGCACGTCACCCGCCGCGCGCTGTTGCGGTACGGCGCCTACGGCGCGGGAGCCGCCGCGCTGGCCGGTACCGCCGCGAGCTGGGACCGGCTCACCGGAGCCGACATCCCCGGCCGCGACGACGGCTCCCTCGTCGTCGCCACGCTCGGCCCCGCCTACGGCCCCGCCGCCATCCGCACCCTCACCGAGGGCTTTCAGCGGCTGCACCCCGACATCAAGGTCCGGATCAACGCGGTGCAGGCCGTCGACTGGTCGGACTTCTTCGCGAAGATCCTCACCCAGATCGCGGCGGGCACCGCCCCCGACCTCGTCTATGTGGCCACCGAGGGCGTGCAGTTGTTCGCGCGGCGGCTCGGCGTGCCGCTGGACCGGTGGGTCAAGCGGGACGCGGCCGAACTGCGCGAGTACTTCGCCGACGTCCATCCCGCGCTGGTCGAGTCGATGATGTACGAGGGGAGCCTGTACCAGCTGCCGGTCGAGTTCAACGCGGCCGACATGTACCTCAACAACCAGGTGCTCGACCGGGCTGGGGCGGGCTTCCCGGCGGCCGACTGGACCCGCGACGACTTCACCGCACTGCTGCGGGACATGAAGAAGTCGAGCGGCTCCCGGTTCACGCCGTACTTCTGGACCAACCGGCTGTGGGGCGGTGTGGTGCCCTGGCTGTTCGCCAACGACACCAACCTGCTCGCCGAGTCCAAGGCGCCCGGCGGCTCCTGGCTGTGGGACACCTTCTACCCGGCCGCCCAGCGCGCCGGACGCGGCGGCGGCTTCCGGTGGACCACCCCGCAGGCCGACCAGCCCCGCGTGGAGGAGGCGTACGACTATCTCGCCGCCCTCATCCAGGAGGGCCTGTGCACCCGCCCCGAGGGCGGCAACGGGCAGAACCTCATCGGCGTGTTCTCCACCGGCCGGGTCGGCGTCACCCCGGCGGGCGGCTTCTGGGCGGGCGGCCTGCATCTGGCGGGCATGCGGCCCGGCTCGTTCGACGTGCAGTTCTTCCCGCGCTGGCGCACCCAGCGCATGCAGTTCGGCGCGGCGGGCTACGCACTGCTGCGCACGTCCAGGAGACAGGACAAGGCCTGGGAGTTCATCAAGTACGCCGCCCGCCGGGACACCCTGACGAGGCTGTTCGAGACCAACCAGACGACCCCGGCCCGCCGCTCGATGCTCAACCCCGCCCGCTACGCCGAGACCGGTCCGGCGCACTGGCAGGTCTTCTACGACACCCTCGACCGGTTCCCCGACACCGCGCCGATCCCGGCGCCGCCGCAGGTCGCCGAGGTCGAGCAGGTGCTGCTCAAGCACACCGGCACCGCGCTGTCCTCGCCGCGCTCGGTGCGCCCCGCGCTGCGCCGGATGCAGGGCGACCTGGAGCAGGCCATGGAGCGTGACGTATGACGAACACCCGGATACCCGCCGTACGACCGCGCCCCGCGCCGTCGCCCGCGCCCGCTGGGCGGCCCGCCACCCGCGACCGCGGCACCCGGCTGCTGGCCGCCCTGTTCCTGGCCCCGACCGTCGTCGGCATCGTCGTGTTCACGGTCGTGCCGATCATCGGGTCGGTGGTGCTGAGCCTGTTCCACTGGAACGTGATCGACTCCCCGCGTTTCGCCGGAGCCGCCAACTACCGCGAGCTGGTGGGCGATTCGACCGTCCTGGTGTCCTTCCGCAACACGCTGGTCTTCATGGTGCTCGCGGTCGCGCTGCAACTGCTCGTCGCCCTGGTGCTGGCGCTCGCGGTGAACGGGCGGATGCCGGTGTGGCTGCGGTCGGTGTTCCGCTCGGCGTTCTTCTTCCCACTGGTGCTGTCCGCCGCGTCCATCTCGGTGGTGATGAAGTACCTGTTCAACCAGGACTTCGGGGTCGTGAACTGGCTGATCGGCCTGGTCGGCATCGCCCCGGTGCCCTGGCTGACCTCGGAGAACGGGGCCATGGCCACGGTGATCCTGGTCTACGTCTGGCAGCAGTTCGGCTTCTCGTTCCTGCTGTTCGTCGGCGGGCTGAACAACGTCCCCAAGGAGATCCACGAGGCCGCCGCCCTCGACGGCGCCACCGGCCTGCGCAAGCACCTCCACATCACGCTGCCGCTGCTCTCCCCCACGCTGCTCGTCGCGTCGGTGGTCGGCATCATCAACGCACTCCAGGTGTTCGAGCAGCCGTACGTCCTCACCGACGGCGGCCCCGGCGACTCCACCCGCACGGTCGTGATGGTCATCTACGAGACCGCCTTCGAGCAGCTCCGCTTCGGCACCGCCTCCGCGGTGGGCGTACTGCTGTTCGTGCTGATCATGGCGGTCACCGCCCTCCAGTTCCGGCTCAGCCGGCGTTTCGTCCACTACCAGTGAGCCGGGAAGTCCCATGAGCCAAGCAACCCTCACCCCCAGCCGCCTGCGGTACTCCCTGGGACCGTGGGCGCGGATCAGCGCGCTGGCCGTCTGCGCGCTGCTGACCCTCGGCCCGGTCATCTGGACGGTCTCCACCTCGCTGCGCACCCCCGCCGAGTCCTTCGAGCTGCCGCCCAGGATCATCCCGACGAACCCGACCGCCGAGGCGTACCGCGGAGTCTTCGACCAGCTCGACGTATGGCTGCTCGCGCTGAACTCCACGCTGGTGACCGCGCTGATCGCGGTCGGCCAGATGATCACCGCGGGCCTGGCCGGGTACGCCTTCGCGCGCCTGGAGTTCCGGTTCAAGAAGCCGCTGTTCGCGCTGGTCCTGGCGACCATGATGGTGCCGTTGCAGGTCACCATCGTGCCGGTGTTCCTGGTGCTGAAGTCGATGAGCCTCACCGACACGCTGCTCGGCCTGATCATCCCGGCGTTCCCGACCGCGTTCGGCACCTTCCTGATGCGCCAGTACTTCCTCGGCATGCCCAAGGACCTGGGCGAGGCCGCGATGCTGGACGGGGCCGGGCCGTGGCGGATCTTCCGGTCGGTGTACGCCCCGCTGGCCGCGCCCGGGCTCGCGATCGTCGGCGTCCTGGCCTTCAACTACCACTGGAACGAGTTCTTCCGCCCGCTGATCCTGGAGACCTCCGGCCAGAACTACACGCTGCCGCTGGGCCTGGTCTCGCTTCAGGGCAACCTCGGCACCGGCTCCATCTCCGTGGTCCTCGCCGGTGTCGTGCTGTCCATGATCCCCGCCGTCGCCGTGTTCGTCGTCGGCCAGCGCCCTCTCCGCGAGGGCATCACCTCCGCAGGAGTCAACCGTTGAGCCTCGCCGCTCCCGTCCAGGACCCCGACGCCCCCCGCTTCCGGGTCCGCCCGCCCGCCAACTGGATCAACGACCCCAACGGCCCGTTCCGTTGGCGGGGCCGCTACCACCTCTTCTACCAGCACAACCCCGACGCGCCCGTGCACGCCGACATCCACTGGGGCCATGTCTCCAGCCCCGACCTCGTCCACTGGGAGCACCATCCGATCGCGCTCACGCCGACGCCGGGCGGCCCGGACGAGGCGGGGTGCTGGTCCGGCTGCGTGGTCGACGACGACGGCGTGCCGACCGCCGTGTACACCGGCGTCGACCGCCACCACACGGGCCTCGGGAGCATCTGCCTGGCCAGGGCCGCGGACCCCGGCCTGATCGGGTGGCAGCCGCTGCCCACGCCGGTGGTGGCCGGTCCGCCCGCCGGTGAGGACGTGACGATGTTCCGCGACCCGTTCGTCTTCCGGCACGCGGGCCGGCGCTGGGCGCTGGTGGGCGCGGCGCATGCCGACGGTACGCCGTCGGTGCTGCTGTACGACTGCCAGGACCTGGCCGACTGGCGGTTCGCCGGGGTCCTCGTGAACGGCGACGACCCGGTGGCGGCGGACGCGTTCGGTGACAGGGCGGTCGGCTGGGAGTGCCCGCAGCTGTGTGTGACGCCCGGTGGGGAGTGGATGCTGGTGGTGTCGCTGTGGGACGGGGATCCCTGTTCCACGGGGTATCTGACGGGTCGCCTGGTGTCCGTCGACGACGACGGCCTGGCGTTCGAGGCCCGCGTCGGCGGCCGGCTCGACCACGGCCGCGACTTCTACGCTCCCGCCCTGCTCCAGGAGGCGGACCGCATCCTGATGTGGGGCTGGTCCTGGGAGGCACGCGACCCGCGCCCGGCCGGCTGGGCCGGTGTCCTCACCGCACCGAGGGTCGTCGACGTCCGCCCCGACGGCACCCTGCGCGTCGTACCCGCCCCGGAACTCGAACTGCTCCGCGCCGCCGAGCCGTTCGTCACCGCACCCGGCCGGACGCGGCTGCCGGAGGCGTACGACCTGCTGGTCACGGCGGCACACGGGCTGACGACCGTGAGCCTGTCCGGGGAGCGGCTGACGATCGGTCTGGACCCGGACGGTCGTACGGCCACCGTGCGCTACGAGGACTCCGATCCGGTCGTCGTGCCGTTGCCGCACGGCGAGGAACCGACCGTCCGCGTCCTCGTCGACGGCTCGTTGTACGAGGTGTTCGTCGGGGACCGGGCCACGGTGACCCAGCGTGTCTACCGGCGTCCGGGGGACGCTGCGGAGCTGGTCGTGACGGGCGCCGGGGCGGTCGTCACCGGGTGGGAGCTGGTCCCACCGAGGCGCGGCTGACGACCGGGCAGGCCAGGCGCCTCGTGGTCGCCGGAGGGGTGCGGCCGGTGTCGATGGCGTCCAGGAGCAGCCGGGCCGCGGCCTCGCCCATCGCGCGATGCGGCAGGGCCACCGAGGTGAGCGGCGGGGCGAGGAACGCCGCCATGTGCTCCTGGTCGTCGTAGCCGACCACCGACAGGTCGCCGGGTACGGCGATGCCGAGCCGGGTCGCGGCGTGCAGGACGCCCGCCGCGACCCGGTCGTTGTAGCAGAAGATCCCGGTGGGGCGGCGGTCCGGGGCGACGCCCTCCAGCAGCCGCAGGGCGCCCTCGTACCCACCGGAGATCTCGCCCCCTGCGCGCACCACCCACTCCTTGGGCACGGTGACCCCCTCGGCGCGCAGCGCGTCCCGGAAGCCGCGCAGCCGTTCGGCCGACGCGATGTCGTCCATGCCGCCGATGTGCGCGACCCGGCGGTGCCCCTGGTCGAGGAGCAACCGGGCCGCCGTACGGCCGCCCGCGCGCTCGGCGGGGATGACGGCGGGCAGGGAGTCGTCGTCGGGCAGGCAGTTGGCGAGGACGGAGTGGGTGCGGTGCAGGCCCTCGGGGACGCGGACGCGCCGCAGCGACATGGCCGCGTAGATGATGCCGTCGACACGCCGGTCGAGGAGTTCGGCGACGGCCGCGTCCTCCTTCGCCGGGTCGCCGCCGGAGTCGACGGTCAGGACGAGGTGCTCCTGGTCCCAGGCGGTCTCCATGGCACCGCGCAGCAGCCGGCCCGCGAACGGCGAGGAGGCGATCTCGTCCGTGACCAGGCCGATGACGGCGGTACGGCGGCGGCGCAGGCCGCGGGCGACGGGGTCGGGCCGGTAGCCGAGCTGCGCGGCGGCCTGGCGGATGCGTTCCTGGGTGGCGGGCGAGAGGTTGCCCTCGGCACGTCCGTTGAAGACGAAGGAGACGGCGGTGTGCGACACACCGGCGAGCCGGGCGACGTCCCGTGACGTGGGGCGTCCCGTCGTGCGCTGCTCCTCGGCCCTGGCCATGACGTCCGCTGCCCTCTTCCCCCGCCGGTCCGGTTGATCACTCCTCAGCCTATCCGCGGCGGCGAGCGCGGCCCGGCCCGCCCATACTGTCGCTACGGCACAGTCGAGCGGAAGGGTGGACCGTGAGCGGCATTCCGGCGCACACGCTCAACGACGGCACGATGCTCCCCGCCATCGGCCTGGGCACCTGGCCGCTGGACGACGCGCACGCGGAGCGGGCGGTGGTCGCCGCCCTGGATCTGGGCTATCGACTGATCGACACGGCGGCGAACTACCGCAACGAGACGGGCGTGGGCCGCGCGATCGCGCGCAGCGGTGTACCGCGCGAGGAGATCGTGGTGACGACGAAGCTCCCCGGCCGGCACCACGGCTACGAGGAGACCCTCGCCTCCTTCGAGGAGTCCCGGCGCCGACTGGGGCTGGAGGGGGTGGACCTGTATCTGATCCACTGGCCGCTCCCCCGCGTCGGCAAGTACGTCGACTCCTGGCGGGCCATGATCAAACTCCGCGAGGAGGGCCTGGTGCGGTCGATCGGGGTGTCCAACTTCACGGTCGAGCACATCGAGCGGCTGGCGCATGAGACGGGCGTGCTGCCCGCCGTGAACCAGATCGAGCTGCACCCGTACCTTCCGCAGGAGGAGCTGCGGGCCTTCCACGCCGAGAAGAACATCGTCACCGAGAGCTGGACGCCGCTCGGCCGTGGCACGGGGCTGCTCCAGGACCCGGTCGTCGTCACCGTCGCCGAGGCTCATGGGGTGACGCCCGCTCAGGTCGTACTGCGCTGGCACACCCAGCTGGGCGCACTGCCCATTCCCAAGTCGGCGGACTCCGAGCGGCAGCGGCAGAACCTCGACCTCTTCGGGTTCACGCTGGCCCCCGCCCAGATGCAGGCCATCGCCGACCGCGTCCCCCAGCGCACCGGCGGTGACCCCGAGGTGCACGAGGAGTTCTGACCCCGGCGGCCCTGGGTACCCGGTGCGCCGGGCGCACGGAAGGAGTCGCAGGGTGGGTGACGACGACCGGCTGCGGACCTACCGCGGCAAACGCGATTTCGGGCGGACCGGCGAACCCGAGGGACGTGCGGGCACCTCGGGCGACCAACCCCGGTTCGTGGTGCAGATCCATGACGCGAGCACCCTGCACTTCGACTTCCGGTTGCAGGTCGACGACGTACTGAAGTCCTGGTCGGTGCCGAAGGGGCCGTCCGCCGACCCGAAGGACAAGCGGCTCGCCGTGCCGACGGAGGACCATCCGCTGGAGTACGAGGACTTCGAGGGCGTCATCCCGGCGGGCGAGTACGGCGGCGGCACGGTGATCGTCTGGGACCGCGGCACGTACGAGCCGCTGAGCCACGACCGCAGGGGGCGGCCGGTCGACTTCGGGGAGTCGCTTCGGCGCGGGCACGCCACGTTCCGGCTCAGCGGGTCGAAGCTGCACGGCGAGTACGCGCTCACCCGGTTCCGTGGTGGTCAGGGCGAGGCGGAGGCGTGGCTGCTGGTGAAGGCCGGGCACCGGATGGCGGGCCGGGGCACGCCGGATCCGCGACGGGCCCGCTCGGTGCGCAGCGGCCGTACGCTCGCACAGGTGGCGGCGGGCGGCCCGGACTGACCGCGCCGGCGGCCGTCAGCGCAGGTGGCGGTCGAAGAAGTCCATGGTGGTGTCCATGGAGGCCCGCCACCGGGCGTAGAACGTGTGCCCCTCCCCCGGCTGCTTCACCAGCCGGACGTCCTTGCCCGCCGCCTCGAACGCGGCCGTGGTCTGCTCGGACCACTTCAGCGGGCAGGTGTCGTCGGCGGTGCCGTGCTGGATGAGGAGCGGCTCGGTCACCCGGTCGACGTAGGTGATCGGTGAGGCTTCCCGCCAGAAGGCGGGGTTCTCCTCGGGGGTGCCGTGCTCGGCCTCGATCTCGGCGACGATCGGGTCGCGTTCGGGGCGCTGGAACTGGCAGGCCGATCCGGTCGCCGTCGATCTCCGGGCGGCCGGAGGCGCGCAGCGCCTTGACGGCGGCGATGACGTCCTCGGTGTAGCCGAGGCGGAGGTTGACGTCGTTGTCGGGGTCGTCGTCGGAGCCGGCGTGGTTGCGGTAGTCGGTGTGCAGGACGACGTAGCCGCTCCGGGCGAGCAGGTCCTGCTCGCGGGCCAGTCCGCGGCCGGTGGTGTAGACGGCGGGGTCGATGGTGTCGCCGTCGCCGTTCGTGCAGCCGACGGCGGCCGCCCGTACCAGACAGACGGTGACGCAGGCCGTGCCTCGCAGCCGCATGGGGGCAGTATCGCGGACGCGGCCGGCGTCAGTCAGCGGCTTCCGGGCCCCGGTGTGCGCGCAGGGCGGCCAGGGCCCGGTCGGCGTGGGTGTTCATGCGCAGTTCGCTGCGGACGACCTCCAGGACCGTGCGGTCCTGGGCGATGACGAAGGTGACCCGCTTGGTGGGGGCCATCTGGAAGCCCCGCTTCACCCCGAACCGTTCGCGGATCGCGCCGTCGGCGTCGGACAGCAGCGGCATGCCGAGCGTGTGCCGTCCGACGAACTCCGCCTGCCGCTCGACCGGGTCACCGCTGATGCCGACGGGCCGTGCCCCGACCGCGGCGAACTCCGCGGCCAGATCACGGAAGTGGCAGGCCTCGGCGGTGCAGCCGGGGGTGAGGGCGGCGGGGTAGAAGAACAGCACGACCGGTCCGTCGGCGAGCAGTTCGGACAGCCGGCGGGGGGTTCCCGTCTCGTCCGGCAGTTCGAAGTCCTCGATCTTGTCGCCGACGAGCGGCTGGGACGGGGGCACGGTTCCTCCTCGGGTCGCCTGCTCGCGCGATCCTACTCGGCGGTACATCGGGGGCGGCGCCCGGTGTCTTCAGGAGGTGCCCGCCGGGGCGGTGGCCCGCTGTTCGGAGTCGTCGTCGATGGCCATCGCGAGGAAGTCGTCGACCATACGGTGGAACAGCGTCGCGAGCTGACCCAGCTCCTCGGGCGACCAGTCGGCCAGGGCCGGCTGCATGCCGCGCGCCCCGACGTCGCGGATCCGCTCGATGGCCTTGCGCCCGGCCTCGGTGAGCTCGATGCGCTGGGCGCGCCGGTCGTCGGGGTCGGGGACGCGGGTGACGTACCCGGCGCGCTGCAACTGCTGCACCGTACGCGTGACGTGGGAGACCTCCACGCCGAAGCGGTGGGCGAGCTCCCCCGGACGCAGCGGCTCGCGGTCAGGGGGACAGGGTGCGGCCGCCGAACCATGACACGGGCCGCCACCGCCGGTCTTTCCCGGTGGAGATCGCCCACCATGGGACCAGGCCCCCGACCGGGGATTTCGACCATCCGACGATCACCGTAAGAGGTCACCACCCGACTGCCGCCGTACACCACCTGCCAGGCAAGGGAAGAACGCACCTCATGACCATCCGCGTGCTGCTCGCCGACGACCAGGCCCTGCTACGGGCCGTCTTCCGGATCCTGATCGACTCCTGCGACGACATGGAGGTGGCGGGCGAGGCCCCCGACGGCGCCAAGGCGATCGAGCTCGCCCGGGCCCACCGGCCCGACCTCGTCCTGATGGACATCCGCCTGCCCGGCGGCGACGGACTGGCCGCGACGTCCGCCATCTGCGCGGACCCGGAACTGTCCGCGACGCGCGTGCTGGTCCTCGCCGCGTCCGAGATCGACGAGGACGTCGCCGAAGCGTTGCGGGCAGGGGCGAGCGGGTTTCTCGGCAAGGAGGCCACCGCCGACGTGTTGCTCGACGGCATCCGGACGGTGGCGGCCGGTGAAGCCCTGCTCTCCCCGCTCGCCACCCGTGCCCTGATCACGCGCTTCCTGGTCACGCCCGCCGAGGGCGCCCGGCTCGCGGCGCCCGAGGACCTCGCCGCCCTGACGGCGCAGGAGCGCGAGGTGATGGGCCGGGTGGCCGAGGGTCACTCCAACGAGGAGATCGCGGAAAAGCTCGCCGTCAGCCCGCCGGACGTCCGGGCCCATGTGCACCGGGCGATGACGAAGCTGGGCGCGCGGGACCGGGCCCAACTGGCCGTCATCGCCTACCAGTCCGGACTGGTACGGGCCGTGCCGCCGCCGTCCGGGGTGCTGTGACCCCACCCTCCGTGGCCGCCGCCGTCCGGGGCGCTGTGGCCCCACCCTCCGTTCAGGGGAAACCTGCGGGCGGGGCGCGTGGCGCCGCCCCGGCCCGTCGACATCTCAAGCCGTGACCCTGCCGCTGATCGCCCCCATGCTCGCCACGCCCGGCACCCTGCCGCCCGCCTCCCAGGACGCGCGGTGGGCGTACGAGACCA
The DNA here is from genome assembly GCF_013009255.1 of Streptomyces sp. Z423-1. Lineage (NCBI taxonomy): Bacteria > Bacillati > Actinomycetota > Actinomycetes > Kitasatosporales > Streptomycetaceae > Streptomyces > Streptomyces sp. Z423-1. The sequence goes on along the minus strand of NZ_CP053109.1, from coordinate 9,216,121 downwards.
AGCAGGACGGCCAGCGCGCGGTGGTGTATCTCCCCGGCGACGGCAGCGTGGTGCTGCGCGCCAGGTCCGGTGAGGAGATCACCGCCGCCTACCCCGAACTGCGCCCCCTCGGCGGCGCCCTCGGCAGCACGCCCGCCGTACTGGACGGCGAGGTGCTGGCCCTGGACGAACAGGGGCGCGCCGACTTCCAGTTGCTCCAGTCGCGGATGGGCCTCGCGCACGCCCCGGTGCGGGCGGCGCGCCGGGCGGCGGAGGTTCCGGTGCACCTGGTGCTGTTCGACGTGATGCATCTGGCGGGGCGCTCCCTGATCGGGCAGTCCTACGCCCGCCGGCGCGCCCGGCTGGAGGAGCTGGGCCTCGCCGGGCCGTTCTGGTCCACGCCGGGCGCGCTGGTGGGCCATGGCGCCCAGGCCCTGCAGGGCACCCTCGACCACGGTCTGGAGGGCCTGGTCTGCAAGCGGCTGGACTCGGTGTACGAGCCGGGTGTGCGCTCGCGCGCCTGGATCAAGATCCGCAACATGCGCGGCGAGGACGTGGTGGTGGGCGGCTGGCAGCCCGGCAAGGGCCGGCTGACCGGCCTGCCCGGCGCCGTGCTGGTCGGCCAGCGCGACGCGGCCGGACGGCTGCGCTACGTCGGCAGCGTCGGCACCGGCTGGAGCGAGGCCGAACGCACGGACCTCGCGGCGCTGCTGCGGGAGCACGCGAGTGACGTCTGCCCCTTCGATCCGGTGCCGCCGGCGCCGGGCGCGCGCTGGGTGCTGCCCCGGCTGGTCGGCGAGGTCCGCTACAGCACCCGTACCAGGGCCGGACTGCTGCGCCAGCCGTCCTGGCTGCGGCTGCGGCCCGACCTCACGCCCGAGGAGTCCACGGCCGACCTGCCGGACCACCTCGCCTGACGAGTGATCAGCAGGCAATTATTGGGCTGCCCTTCACCAACGGGACGCCTGTGACCTCTTGGCTCCGACGGGGATCCCCGGGATGCTGAACTGCCCTTTCCCCCACAGCCGTTGGGCTGCGCCCGGACCAGGAGGAGGACGCAGTGTCGTCGCAGAAGTCCGCCCCGCACCGCAGGAGATGGCTCACCGTCGTCGGTGGAGCCGTCGCCCTCGTCGTCGCCTTCCCCGCCACCGCCTTCGCCGCCCCGCCGCCGGCGCTGCCCGCCAACGCCGACAGCCTGGAGCGGACGTACCAGCCGGCCTTCGACTACGACACGGACGGCTGCTACTCGACGCCCGCCATCAGCGCCGACGGCACCGTCAACGGCGGCCTCAAGCCGACCGGGGCGCTCAACGGCAACTGCCGGGACGCCTCGGACCTGGACAACACCAACAGCTACTCGCGCTACAAGTGCAACAACGGCTGGTGCGCCTTCATGTACGGCCTGTACTTCGAGAAGGACCAGGCCCTGCCGGGCAGCAGCCTCGGCGGGCACCGCCACGACTGGGAGCACGTCGTGGTGTGGGTGCAGAACAACCAGGTCCAGTACGTCTCGACGTCGAACCACGGCTCGTTCACGGTGCACAACGCCTCGGCGATCCGCTTCGACGGCACGCACGCGAAGATCGTGTACCACAAGGACGGCATCAGCACGCACTGCTTCCGTGCGGCGAACTCGAACGACGAGCCGCCGGAGAACCACAAGGGGACCTGGCAGTACCCGCCGCTGGTCGGCTGGAACGGCTACCCGGCGGGCGTGCGGGACAAGCTGACGTCGTACAACTTCGGCAGCGCCAACTTCGGCCTGAAGGACGGCAGCTTCAACTCCCACCTGGCCTCGGCGAAGCCTTCGGGCATCGCGTTCGACCCCAACGCCTGACCGGCGCTCTCGGGAGCAACGGGGGCCGGCGACGGTCTATCGTGTCCGCATGCCGGTCCCCGAACTGATCCGCATCGTCTCCCGTGACTCCCCCATGGCGCTCGCCCAAGTGGCCCGGGTGCAGGCCGAGCTGGCCGCACGGTATCCCGAGGTGAGAACCGAGGTCGTGCCGGTGAAGACCACCGGCGACAAGTGGCTCGGCGATCTCGCCAAGGTCGAAGGCAAGGGCGCGTTCACCAAGGAGGTCGACGCCGCGCTGCTGGCCGGTGCGGCCGATCTCGCGGTGCACTGCGTCAAGGACGTGCCCGCCGACCGGCCGCTCCCGGCGGGCACGGTGTTCGCGGCGTTCCTGGAGCGGGACGACATCCGCGACGCCCTGGTCCACCCGGGCGGGCTCACCCTGGACCAGCTTCCGGCCGGGACCCGGATCGGCACCTCGTCGGTGCGCCGGGTCGCCCAGCTGGCCGCCACCCACCCGCATCTGGAGTGCGTGCCGTTCCGCGGGAACGCCAACCGCCGGCTGGCGAAGCTCGCCGCCGGTGAGGCGGACGCGCTGCTGCTGGCCGTCTCCGGCCTGGAGCGCATCGGCCGCCGGGACGTGATCAGCGACGTTCTCTCCCCCGAGGTGATGATGCCGCCCATCGGCGCGGGCATCCTCGCCCTGCAGTGCCGTGAGGGCGACACCGACCTCATCGACGCCGTCAGCGCGCTCGGCGACCCGGACACGCACCGGGAGGCGACGGCGGAGCGGATGTTCCTGCATGTGCTGCAGGGCCACTGCAACAGCCCGATCGCCGGGTTCGCGCGGGTCGACCACGGCGAACTGTCCCTGCGGGCTTGCGTGTTCACCCCGGACGGCAAGACCCGTCTCAACGCCCACGAGTGGGCGGGCCGCCTCGGTCCGGCCACCCTGGGCACGTCGGTCGCCGTGGCGCTGCTACGGCAGGGCGCCCGCGAGATCATCGACGGCATCCCGCACTGACCCCCCGGGTCAGGCGGTGCCCTCCTCGGCCTGGTCGCGCAGGAAGTTGCTCACCTGGTGGGCCAGGCTCTCCCGGCCGGCTCCGGTGGGGGCGCAGGAGGGGCCCTCGTGCAGTCCGATGCCGCCCGCCCACAGGCGGCGGTCACTCCAGTCGTCGTCCACCCGCAACTGGATCTGGACGTCCACCTGCCCCAGGGCGGCCTCGGGTCCGGCCGCGTACAGCACGGCGGTGGCCCGGCGCAGCGGGTAGACGTCGTAGCCCTCGACGAACTGCGAGTTGCGCCAGTCCAGGAACGCGCTCTCCCCGTCGGGGCCGATCCGCACGTCGATCTGGCCGTCCTCCAGGTGGATGCCGAAGCGCCGGTCACCGCGGTTCTCGACGGTCACCCGCAGCCGGAAGTACGTCAGCCCCTCGGCGGCGTCGTCGCGTCCGCGCGGGGGCTCGGCCCGCTCCAGACGGTGGACGCGAACGCGCAGACCGGCATGCTCGTCGTACTCCTGCCAGTCCCCGATCACGTTCGGCTCGTACACGCTCCACCTCTCGACCTCTCGAAGGTGCTTCCTATCCGTGGCCCGAGCGCAGTGTCAAATGAGCGGAATGGGCCGTGGCCAGGGATTTCCCCGACTTGATCGGTGATCAAGCCGTGCGCAGGGAGAATCCACGCCGACGCCTTCACGGGCGTGCCGCACATCACGTCCGGGCCGCGATCAGCGAGCCGGCCGGCCCAGCAGTGAGGAGGCGGCGGCGATGCCGAGCAGCCGCAGCGGGTTCCAGGTCAGCGCCACGCCCAGCACGGCGGCGATGACGATCACGACCACGGCCTGGATCAACGCCTTCACTCCGGACGCGAACGCCTGGGTCTCGGCGCGCACCCTGCGCCGGATCAGCCGCTGGACTCCGACGAGCGCGTCGGCCAGCTCGCCAAATGGCCCAAGGGAGGGTCAGGCCCGCCGGAGGATGGCACGGTGGACCTGAAGAGTGTTTCGTACCTATTTGTTCAGGGAATCCCCATTTAAGTGCTTCGGACAGGAGGCACGTCCGTGGGTCGGGGCATTCCGGGCCCGCCTGACTCCTCCGAGTGGTCCGGGCGCGCCGCCCACGGTGTCTGTCCAACCGGCACCTGCTGAGGGAGGCGCGCCTCATGCGTACCGCCAGCAGAACGAAGCAACACCCCCACGACGACGCTCCTGACACGGCCGCGGATTTCGAACGCCTCCGGCAGCTCCCCGACGGCCCGGAACGCAAGGCCCTGCGTGATGAGCTGGTGCGGGTCTGGCTGCCCATGGCGGAGCGGATCGCCGTGCGGTTCCGGGGTCGCGGCGAGGCCCTGGAGGACCTCTACCAGGTGGCCGCCCTCGGCCTGGTCAAGGCCGTCGACCACTACGACCCGGCACGCGGCCGCGCCTTCGAGGCGTACGCCGTGCCGACGGTCACCGGCGAGATCAAGCGCCACTTCCGTGACCACATGTGGACGCTGCACGTCCCGCGCCGCGTCCAGGACCTGCGCAACCGGGTGCGGCGCGCCGCGAAGGAACTCGCGCAGACGACACCCGGCCGGCCCCCCACCGTCGCCGAGATCGCCGAGTACGCCGAGCTCAGCGAGAGCGAGGTGCGCACCGGGATGGAGGCCCTGGAGTGTTTCACCGCGCTGTCCCTGGAGGCGGAGATGCCGGGGACCGACGGTTACGCCCTCGCGGACGCGATCGGCGGGGTCGACCCGAGTTACGACGTGGTCGTCGACCGGGTGGCCGTGGCGCCCTGTCTCCAGGCCCTGCCAGAGCGCGAGCGGACCATCCTCTACCTGCGCTTCTTCCGGGGCATGACGCAGAGCTGCATCGCGCAGCAGCTCGGCATCTCGCAGATGCACGTCTCCCGGCTCCTCAGCGCCTGCTTCGCCCGGCTGCGCGAGGAACTGCTGGCCGGAGCGCCCCGCTGAGGGCACCCCGAGTCACTCCACAGGTGCACCGGGGATCTGCGTCGGACCGTACCGGTCGAGGGCGTCCTCCAGTTCGGCGCGGATCTCCGGGGGCATCTCCCCGTCGCGGCCCCAGATCAGAATCAGCTCCGCGATCGTGCGGAGCTTGATGTTCGTGTGCTGGGAGACCTCTTTCAGCACCGCCCACCCCTGGTCCGGCGTCACCCTGCCGAGCGCCACGACCATGCCGATGGCCTGGTCGACCACGGCATGCGACGTCATGGCCTCCTTGAGCTGGGCGACCTCGTCCTCCAACGCGCGGAGGCGGTCCGTGTCGCCCGCGGGCTCGTGCGGTACTCGTGCCACCCTTACATCCTCCCACCGCGACTGACGCGTGCCACCGGGGTACTCGGCAGGCGGCATGACCGGTTCCGGTTGGACACTGGTGTCGAACCGGTGGCTGCCGGTCGACGAGACCAGGACGACTGCCATGCAACACGACACGACACCCACGACCCGTACGACGGACGTCGTCTCCACGCACACCGCCTTCGGTGCGCCCTGCTGGGTGAGCCTCACCAGCCGCGATCTGCGGGCCACCGAGGAGTTCTACACCGCCGTACTGGGCTGGGAGTGGCGGAAGGCCAAGCTCGGCGACCACTTCCGGATCGCCCTGGCCAATGGCGCGCCGGTCGCCGGGATCGCCGCGGTCGCCGCCATGTGGCACATGGCGGTCGCCTGGACGCCGTACTTCGCCGTGCGCAGCGCGGACGAGGCGGTGGGCCGGGCGCAGGAGCGCGGCGGTACGGCGGCGGTCGGGCCGATCGCCCTGCCGCCCGGCCGGGCGGCACTGCTCGCCGACCGGGACGGAGCCACCTTCGGCATCTGGGAGGGCGAGCTGGTCACCGACTGGGAGACCTGGCGCCGTGCCTCGCCGGCCTTCATCCGCCTGCACACCAGAGACGCCTTCGACGCGGCGATCTTCTACGGCGAGGTCCTGGAGTGGGCGGCGAGCCGCGGCTGCTGCGAGGTCAACTACGAGGGCGAGGAGGTCGTCCTGCGCAGCGGCGGCGACGTGGTGGCCCGCATCGAGTCCGGCGCCCTGGGGGCGGCGCCCGACCCGACCATCCGGCCGCACTGGCAGATCCACTTCGCCGTCGGCGATGTGGCGGCCTGCGCCCGGGCGGCGGAGCACCACGGCGGCAGCGTGCTGCGTCTGGACGCCGACGAGGCGGTGCTGCGGGATCCCGACGGCGCGCAGTTCACGGTGACGGCACGCCGGCAGCGGTGAGGGCGTCCCGGGCGGCGGCCTTCTTCACCGGCGTTCCCGCGCCCAGCCCCTCTTCCGTGCCGGCGGCTGGTTCCGCGACGGCCGTGACAGCAGGACGAGGCTGCGTGCCTCAACCGTGAGGCCGGTGCCCGCCTTGTGCTCGGTCTCGTCCGGCGGGCCCTGCGGGTCGGCGGTGTCGATGAGGGTGGTCCAGCGTTCCCCGTACGTCCTGTCCGGCAGCCGGAAGTCCACCGGCTCCCAGTAGCTGTTGAGCAGCAGCAGGAAGGAGTCGTCGGTCACGCGGCGGCCGTAGGCGTCCGGTTCGGCGATGGCGTCGCCGTTGAGGAAGACGCCGACGGAGTGCGCGTCGGAGCGCTGCCAGTCCTCGTCCGACATCTCGGTGGCGTCCGGCTGCAGCCACACCAGGTCGGGCAGCGGCTGCCCGGCGTGCGTGACCGTCTCGCCCCGGAAGAAGCGCCGGCGGCGCAGCACCGGATGGGCGGCCCGCAGCGCGATGACGTACCGCGCGAAGTCCCGCAGGTCCCGCTGCTCCTCGGTCAGCCGCCAGTCGATCCAGGAGACCTCGTTGTCCTGGCAGTAGGCGTTGTTGTTGCCGCCCTGGGTGCGCCCGATCTCGTCGCCGTGGCAGAGCATCGGGATGCCCTGGGACAGCAGCAGGGTGGCGAGGAAGTTGCGCTGCTGGCGGGCGCGCAGGTCGAGCACGGCCGGGTCGTCGGAGTCGCCCTCGGCGCCGCAGTTCCAGGACCGGTTGTCGCTCTCGCCGTCGCGGTTGCCCTCGCCGTTGGCCTCGTTGTGCTTGTCGTTGTACGACACGAGGTCGCGCAGGGTGAATCCGTCGTGCGCGGTGACGAAATTGACGCTGGCGCGCGGCCGGCGCCGGCTGTGCTGGTACAGGTCGGAGGAGCCGGTCAGCCGGGACGCGAACTCGCCGAGCGTGTGCTCCTCACCGCGCCAGAAGTCCCGTACGGCGTCGCGGTACTTGCCGTTCCACTCCGACCACAGCGGCGGGAAGTTGCCCACCTGGTAGCCGCCCTCGCCGACGTCCCACGGCTCGGCGATCAGCTTGACCCTGCTGATGACCGGGTCCTGCTGGATCAGGTCGAAGAACGCCGACAGCCGGTCCACCTCGTGGAACTGCCGGGCCAGCGTGGCCGCGAGGTCGAAGCGGAAGCCGTCGACGTGCATCTCGGTGACCCAGTACCGCAGCGAGTCCATGATCAGCTGAAGGACGTACGGGTGCCGCATGAGGAGGCTGTTGCCGGTGCCGGTGGTGTCGTAGTAGTGCCTGAAGTCGCCGTCGACCAGGCGGTAGTACGAGGAGTTGTCGATGCCCCGGAAGGAGAGCGTGGGGCCCTTCTCGTTGCCCTCGGCGGTGTGGTTGTAGACCACGTCGAGGATCACTTCGAGCCCGGCCGCATGCAGCGCCTTGACCATCGACTTGAACTCGGCGACCTGCCGGCCCCTGGTGCCGTGCGCGGCGTAGGCGTTGTGCGGGGCGAAGAAGCCGATCGTGTTGTAGCCCCAGTAGTTGGACAGGCCGCGGTCCTGGAGCACACCGTCCTGCACGAACTGGTGCACCGGCATCAGCTCGACGGCGGTCACGCCGAGTGACGTGAGGTGGTCGACGATCGCGGGGTGGGCGAGTCCGGCGTAGGTGCCGCGCAGTTCGGGCGGCACGTCCGGGTGCGTACGGCTGAGTCCGCGGACGTGCGCCTCGTAGATCACGGTGTCGGCGTACGGCCGTCGGATCGGGCGGTCGTGGCCCCAGTCGAACGCCGGGTCGGTGACCACGCCCAGCATGGTGTGCCCGGCGCTGTCGGCCGGGTCGGGGCCGGACGCCGAGCGCTCGTACAGCGAGGGGTGGTTGTCGATCTGCCCGTCCACGGCGGTGGCGTACGGGTCGAGCAGCAGCTTCGCGGGGTTGCAGCGCTGGCCGGCGGCCGGGTGCCAGGGTCCGTGCACCCGGTAGCCGTAGCGCTGGCCGGGCCCGACGTCGGGCAGATAGCCGTGCCAGACGAAGCCGTCGACCTCGGTCAGGGGGACGTCGCGGTGGCGGCCCCCGTCGTCGACCAGGACGAGTTCGACGCGTTCGGCGACCTCGCTGAACAGCGCGAAGTTCGTGCCCTTGCCGTCGTAGGCGGCGCCCAAGGGGTAGGGGTGCCCGCTCCACGCGGGCACCCCGTCCTTGCGGTTCGGCTGTTTCGTCACCGCGCGTCCTCCAGGGCGCCGTCGGCCGGCCTCGGCGGGGTGGCCAGGGCGGCGACCGGGATCTCGCGGGGCACCTGCAGCCCCTCGCGCAGACTGGGCGCGGGCGCCTTCGGCACCAGCGGGACGCGCTGGCCGGCGCGGGCCCGCTGCGAGAACCAGATGACCTTGCTGCCGGTGTCGGTGGCGCAGCAGCCCCAGCCGTCGCTCACCGCGGCGATGTGCTCCAGGCACGCCCGCAGATCCTGGTCGGGGCGGAGGTCCTGGTCGTTGTCACCGACTGCGGTGATCAGGTGCTGGCCGTTCCACCACATCTCGATCGACGTGTGCTTGTCCGTCGCGTGCTCGTCGATGGCCTTCAGCAGCAGCTCGGCGCTGCGGCAGACGGGCGTGACGAGCGTTTCCAGGTCCCAGTACTTCAGGTGGGCCGCGAGGATGCGGCTGACCTGTCCCACGCGTTCCGGGCTGACTTCCACGTCGAGGTGGTAGTAGCAGGGCACTGCGGTCTTCATCGTCGTGGCTCCTCACCGACGAGGCTCTTGCTCCCTCGCCCTAGCGGGCCGACCCCCCGAACACGAAGCGTGAATGCCGATCGCTTCTGAGTCACATCAACAGTGCGGGCGCTAGCCCATTCGTGCAACACGAGCGAATGGGTGAGGTGATTGAAGCTCTAACAAGACGCTGGGTCGTCGTGCGTGCACCATGAGTGAAGGCCTCGATCGCCGTAACGGATCCGTGCCCCTCGCGGGCCCGGCCACCGGCCCGACCGTCGGGAACGTGCCCATCGAGCGCCCGGAAGGTGAACGGCGCCATGCTGCTACCCGCCAGAGCCGAAGTCACCCGGCAACTGCGGCGGTACCGGGCCTGGGAGCGCGCGATGCTCGCGGCCCCCGCCGACAGTGCGGTGCGGACCGGCTTCGAGGACTCGGGCTACACCCTCTGCGTGCTGATGGGGAAGCGTTGCGCGCGGGAGGCCGCCGAGGCGGCCGAGCGCTATCTGCGCACCACGCTGGCCACCTACCTGCGGGACGAGACCTGCCGTCCACGTCCGGGGCGCGTCCCCCGACGGGGACCCCCGAAGGGCCGGCGTTCCCGAGCGGGGCGCTAGCCCGCTTCAGGTGCAGGATCCCGAGCCGGGCCGAGGGGCCCGGCTTTGAGTACGACGGAGGTGAGACCCATGAGTATGACTGAGGCCATCGGCCGCATTCCGGTCCGGGACGTCCATCCCGCGGTGGACTGCGGCAGGCGTCCGGCGAAGGCCGTCCCTGGAGAGACGTTCCAGGTCACGGCCACTGTGTTCCGTGAGGGCCATGACGCGGTCGCCGCCAATGTCGTGCTGAGGGATCCCCAGGGCCGCCCCGGCCCCTGGACGCCGATGCGCGAACTCGCCCCCGGCACCGACCGCTGGGGCGCCGACGTCACGCCGGACGCCGTCGGCCTGTGGACGTACTCCGTCGAGGCGTGGAGCGACCCGATCACCACCTGGCGCCGTGTCGCCGGGATCAAGGTTCCGGCGGGCATCGACACCGGCCTGGTCCTCGAAGAGGGCGCCGGGCTGTACGAGCGGGCCGCCGCCGACGTTCCCGATCGGGCGGCCCGCGAGGTCGTGCTGGCCGCCGCGCGAACCCTCCGGGACGACTCGCTGCCGATCGCCACCCGCCTCGCGGCGGCGTTGACGCCGGAGGTCGATGCGGTGCTCGCGGTGTACCCGCTGCGGGAGTTGGTGACCGCGTCCGAGCCGTTGCCGCTGCTGGTGGAGCGCGAGCGCGCGTTGTTCGGGTCGTGGTACGAGTTCTTCCCGCGCTCCGAGGGCACGCCCGAGCGCCCGCACGGCACCTTCCGCACCGCCGCGCGCCGCCTTGCGGCCATCGCCGCGATGGGCTTCGACGTCGTCTACCTGCCGCCGATTCACCCGATCGGCAGCACCTTCCGCAAGGGCCCCAACAACACCCTGTCCGCCGGCCCCGACGACGTCGGCGTGCCCTGGGCGATCGGCTCGCCCGAGGGCGGCCACGACGCCGTCCACCCCGACCTGGGCACCCTGGAGGACTTCGACTGGTTCGTCACCCAGGCCAAGAGCCACGGGCTGGAGATCGCCCTCGACTTCGCCCTGCAGTGCTCCCCGGACCACCCCTGGGTCGACAAGCACCCCGACTGGTTCCACCACCGGCCCGACGGCTCCATCGCCCACGCCGAGAACCCGCCGAAGAAGTACCAGGACATCTACCCCATCGCCTTCGACCGCGACATGGACGGCCTGGTCACCGAGACGCTGCGGGTGCTGCGGCACTGGATGGCCCACGGCGTGCGCGTCTTCCGCGTCGACAACCCGCACACCAAGCCGGTGATGTTCTGGGAACGCGTCATCGCCGACGTCAACCGCACCGACCCGGACGTGATCTTCCTGGCGGAGGCGTTCACCCGCCCCGCGATGATGCACACCCTGGCCCAGATCGGCTTCCAGCAGTCGTACACGTACTTCACCTGGCGCAACACCAAGCAGGAGCTGACGGAGTATCTGACCGAGCTGTCCGGTGAGGCGGCCGCCTACATGCGGCCGAACTTCTTCGTCAACACCCCCGACATCCTGCACGCCTACCTCCAGCACGGTGGCCGCCCCGCCTTCGAGGCCCGCGCCGTCCTGGCGGCCACCCTCTCCCCCACCTGGGGCGTCTACAGCGGCTACGAGCTGTGCGAGAACACCCCCCTGCGCGAGGGCAGCGAGGAGTACCTCGACTCCGAGAAGTACCAGCTCAAGCCCCGCGACTGGGACGACCCGAACAGCATCGCCCCCCTCATCACGCAGCTGAACACGATCCGGCGCAACCATCCCGCCCTGCGCCGGCTCCGCAACCTCCGCTTCCATCACACGGACAACGACGCGCTGATCGCGTACAGCAAACGCACCGGCTCCGACACCGTCCTGGTGGTCGTGAACCTCGACCCGCACCACACCCAGGAGGCCACGGTCTCGTTGGACATGCCGCACCTCGGCCTGGACTGGCACGACTCCGTGTCCGTGCGCGACGAACTGACGGGTGAGACCTATCAGTGGGGCAGCACCAACTACGTGCGTCTGGAGCCCGGCCGGGCCCCCGCCCACGTGCTCCATGTCCAGTGGCCACCCGTGTCGCCGCAGAACGGAGGGTAAGCAGCGTCATGACTGTCAACGAGCCCGTCCCGGACACCTTCGAGGACACACCCGCCAAGGACCGGGACCCTCAGTGGTTCAAGCGTGCCGTCTTCTACGAGGTCCTCGTCCGCTCCTTCCAGGACAGCAACGGCGACGGCGTCGGCGACCTCAAGGGCCTGACCGCCAAGCTCGACTACCTGCAGTGGCTCGGCGTCGACTGCCTCTGGCTCCCGCCCTTCTTCAAGTCCCCGCTGCGCGACGGCGGCTACGACGTCTCCGACTACACGGCCGTCCTGCCCGAGTTCGGTGACCTCGCCGACTTCGTCGAGTTCGTCGACGCCGCCCACCAGCGCGGCATCCGCGTCATCATCGACTTCGTCATGAACCACACCAGCGACCAGCACCCGTGGTTCCAGGAATCCCGCAGAGACCCCGACGGCCCCTACGGCGACTACTACATGTGGGCCGACGACGACAAGCAGTACCAGGACGCCCGGATCATCTTCGTCGACACGGAAGTGTCCAACTGGACCTTCGACCCGGTGCGCAAGCAGTACTTCTTCCACCGGTTCTTCTCCCACCAGCCGGACCTCAACTACGAGAACCCGGCCGTGCAGGAGGAGATCCTGGCCGCCCTCCGCTTCTGGCTGGACCTCGGCATCGACGGCTACCGGCTGGACGCCGTGCCCTACCTCTACGCCGAGGAGGGCACCAACTGCGAAAACCTCCCGGCCACGCACGAGTTCCTCCAGCGCGTCCGCCGCGAGATCGACGCGCTGTACCCGGACACGGTCCTGCTCGCCGAGGCCAACCAGTGGCCGGAGGACGTCGTCGACTACTTCGGCGACTACACCTCCGGCGGCGACGAATGCCACATGGCGTTCCACTTCCCGGTCATGCCGCGGATCTTCATGGCGGTGCGGCGGGAGTCCCGCTACCCGGTCTCGGAGATCCTCGCCAAGACCCCGGCGATCCCGTCCGGCTGCCAGTGGGGCATCTTCCTGCGCAACCACGACGAGCTCACGCTCGAAATGGTCACCGACGAAGAGCGCGACTACATGTACGCGGAGTACGCCAAGGACCCGCGCATGCGCGCCAACATCGGCATCCGCCGCCGACTCGCCCCGCTGCTGGACAACGACCGGCACACGATCGAGCTGTTCACCGCCCTGCTGCTGTCCCTCCCCGGCAGCCCGATCCTGTACTACGGCGACGAGATCGGCATGGGCGACAACATCTGGCTCGGCGACCGCGACGCCGTGCGCACCCCCATGCAGTGGACCCCCGACCGCAACGCGGGCTTCTCCACCTGCGACCCGGGCCGGCTCACCCTCCCGACCATCATGGACCCGGTCTACGGCTACCAGGTCACCAACGTCGAGGCGTCCATGGCGTCGCCCTCGTCGCTGCTGCACTGGACCCGCCGGATGATCGAGATCCGCAAGCAGAACCCCGCCTTCGGACTCGGCTCGTACACCGAACTGCAGTCGTCGAACCCCGCGGTGCTCGCCTTCCTGCGCGAGTACGAGGACGACCTGGTGCTGTGCGTCAGCAACTTCGCCCGGTTCGCCCAGCCGACCGAGCTGGACCTGCGCGAGTTCGCCGGCCGGCATCCGGTCGAGCTGTTCGGCGGGGTGCGGTTCCCCGCCATCGGTGAGCTGCCGTATCTGCTGACCCTGGGGGGCCACGGCTTCTACTGGTTCCGGCTCGTCCGAGTCGCATCTCGTATCGGCCGACGACTGTGAGCGTGCGCCGACGAAAGGAGGCGTCACCATGACGAAGACCGCATCCCTCCTGCCGAGCGACAGTGGGCTCACCGCGTCCATGTCCTCACTCGACGGGCTGCTGCGCGAGTGGCTGCCCCGGCAGCGCTGGTTCGCAGGCAAGGACCGGCCCGTCACGGACCTGCGCCTGCTGTCGCTGACGGAGCTGTTTCCGGGCTGTCTGCATCTGCTGGTGCACGCCGGACACGCGGGCGGCCACAGCGCTCTCGCCGGGGTGCCCTCCCCCTGGGGCACTCCCCCGCCCGGGGACTGCTACCAGCTGTTCCTCGGCGTCCGGGAGCATCCGTCGCCGCGCCTGGGCCGGGCCCTGATCGGCCAGGCGCAGGACGGCCCGCTGGTGGGGATGACGGTCTACGACGCCCTTCAGGACCTCCGTTCGGCGCAGCTGCTGCTGGAACGTCTGCGGCACCCGGGCACCGCCGGGCCGCTGCGCTTCGAGGCCGACCCGGCCAAGCCGGTCCCGGCCGGACTGGTGCCGCGGGTACTGGACGCCGAGCAGTCGAACTCCTCGCTGGTGTACGGCGACGAGTTCATCCTGAAGGTCTTCCGGCGCATCCAGCCCGGCATCAACCCCGACCTGGAAGTGCCGGGCGCGCTGGCCGGGCAGGGCTGCGACCGGGTGCCCGCGCCCGTGGCCTGGTTCCACACCACCCAGCCGCAGGAGGCCACGCTCGGTGTGCTCCAGCCCTTCCTGCGCAACGCCTCCGACGGCTGGACCCTTGCCCTGCACGCACTCGCCACCGGCAGCGACTTCACCGCCGAGGCGCGTGCGCTGGGGCGGGCCACGGCCGAGGTGCACCTGGCGCTGGCCGCGGCGTTCACCGCAGGCGGGCGGTGCGAGAACGGGCGTATGGCGGCGGCGATGACCGAACGCCTCGACGCCGCCGCGCACAGCGTTCCGGCGCTGAGGCCGTTCGTGCCCGGGCTGCGGTCGGCGTTCAGCGCGCTGCTGACGTGCGACGCCGGGCCGCCGGCCCAGCGCATCCACGGCGATCTGCATCTGGGGCAGGTGCTGCGGGCGGGCCGCGAGTGGTTCGTGATCGACTTCGAGGGCGAGCCGTCCCGTCCGCTCGCCGAACGGCGCAGCGCCCAGTCCCCCGTCCGGGACATCGCGGGCATGCTGCGCTCCTTCGACTACGCGGCCCGGCAGCGCCGGCCCTGGCGTCCGCAGTGGGCGCGCCGCTGCCGGGAGGCCTACTGCGCGGGCTACGCGGCCCGGGCGGGCTGGGATCCCCGTAAGAAGCACGGCCTGCTGCGTGCTTACGAGACGGATCGGGCGGTGTACGAGGCACTGTACGAGGCCAGGCACCGCCCGGACTGGCTTCCCGTACCCATGGCGGCGATCGAACGACTCGCCGTGAGAGGAGACTGAAAGCCGTGGCGCTGCGCGACATCACACCCCCGAAGAGGCCCGGCCCGCTCCCGTCGGCTCGAACGCCCGGCGGGAGCGCGCCCGAGCCGGACCCGGCCGACCGGGAACGCCTGCTGGCGGGCGCGCATCACGACCCGCACGCCCTGCTAGGCGCGCACCCTGTCCCCGGCGGGATCGCCGTGCGGGCGCTCCGGCCGTTCGCGAGCGCGGTGAGCGTGCTGACCGACGGGAAGCGGGTCGCGCTCACCTCGGAGGGCGACGGCCTCTTCTCGGCCGTACTGCCGATGAAGACGATCCCGGACTACACGCTGCTCGTGGCGTACGGGGAGGACGAGTACGAGGTCCATGATCCGTACCGCTTCCTGCCCGCCCTCGGTGAGCTCGACCTGCATCTGATCAGGGAGGGCCGGCACGAGCAGCTGTGGCAGGCGCTGGGCGCCGAGCCCATGACACACCAGGGCGTGACCGGCACCCGGTTCACGGTGTGGGCGCCGAACGCGCGCGGGGTGCGGGTCGCCGGGGACTTCTGCCACTGGGACGGGACGGCGTTCCCGATGCGGTCGCTGGGCGCCTCCGGAGTGTGGGAGCTGTTCCTGCCGGGCATCGGCGAGGGCACCCGGTACAAGTTCGAGATCACCTCGCAGTACGGCCACCGGTTCCTGAAGGCCGACCCGATGGCACGCCGCACGGAGGTGCCGCCGGACACGGCGTCGATCGTGACGGCCTCGCACTACGAGTGGGGCGACCAGGAGTGGATGGCGCACCGCGGGGACAGGCCGGTGCACCAGGCGCCGTTCTCGGTGTACGAGGTCCATCTCCCCTCCTGGCGACCGGGGCTGACGTATCGTCAACTCGCCGAGGAACTGCCGCAGTACGTCAAGGACCTCGGCTTCACGCACGTCGAGCTGATGCCGGTCGCCGAGCATCCCTTCGGCGGCTCCTGGGGCTACCAGGTCACCGGCTTCTACGCGCCGACGGCCCGGCTCGGCAGCCCGGACGACTTCCGGTACTTCGTCGACGCCTGCCACCGGGCCGGGATCGGCGTGATCATGGACTGGGTGCCGGCGCACTTCCCGAAGGACGACTGGGCGCTGGCCCGGTTCGACGGGGACGCGCTGTACGAGCCCGGGAACGCGCAGCGGGCGGAGCATCCGGACTGGGGGACGTACGAGTTCGACTTCGGGCGCACCGAGGTGCGCAACTTCCTGGTCGCCAACGCGGTGTACTGGTGCGAGGAGTTCCACATCGACGGGCTGCGCGTGGACGCCGTCGCCTCGATGCTCTACCTGGACTACTCGCGGGAGTCCGGCCAGTGGACGCCGAACGTCCATGGCGGGCGGGAGGACCTGGACGCGGTGGCGTTCCTGCAGGAGATGAACGCGACGGTGTACCGGCGGGCGCCCGGTGTCGTGACGATCGCCGAGGAGTCCACGGCCTGGGGCGGGGTGACCCGGCCGACCGACAGCGGCGGCCTGGGCTTCGGGCTGAAGTGGAACATGGGCTGGATGCACGACTCGCTCGAGTACATGAGCAAGGATCCGATCCACCGCAAGTACCACCACCACGAGATGACCTTCTCGATGATCTACGCCTACAGCGAGAACTACGTGCTGCCCATCTCGCACGACGAGGTCGTCCACGGCAAGCAGGCGCTGGTCACCAAGATGCCCGGCGACTGGTGGCAGCGCCGCGCCAACCATCGCGCGTACCTCGGCTTCATGTGGGCCCACCCGGGCAAGCAGCTGCTGTTCATGGGGCAGGAGTTCGCCCAGGGCGGCGAGTGGTCCCAGGAGCACGGCCCCGAGTGGTGGCTGCTCGAACCCGGCTACTGCGCGGCGGGCGATCACCGTGGGGTGCAGGACCTGGTCCGCGACCTCAACGCCCGCTACCTGGCCACGCCGGCGCTCTGGCAGCGGGACACCGACCCCGGGGGCTTCCAGTGGGTGGAGTGCGACGCGGCCGACGACAACGTCTTCGCGTTCCTGCGGTACGACGAGCAGGGCAGCCCCCTGCTGGCGATCTCCCACTTCTCCCCGGCCGTCCGGCACGACTACCGGATCGGCGTCCCCGGCGACGTCCCGGCCTGGCAGGAGATCCTCAACACCGACGCGTCGCGGTACGGCGGCGGCGACATCACCCACCCCGACCCGGTCAAGGCCGAGGCGCAGGAGTCGCACGGCCGTCCCGCGAGCATCCGGCTGACCCTGCCGCCCCTGGCCACGGTCTGGCTGCGCCCGGCCTGACGGCGGCCGCGCACGGCCTTCAGGTGTCCGAGTGGCCTTCCAGGGGCATTCGGAGACGTACGGCGGGCCTGAAGCCGTCGTGCAGGGTCGACGAAAGGCCGCATGAGGTGCGCACCGTCGGAGTGGAGGAGGAACTCCTCCTGGTGGACCCGGAGAGCGGGGAGCCGCGGGCGCGGTCGGCCGCCGTGCTGGCGCGTGCCGCGCACGACCATGCCGACGGTTTCGTCTTCGAGAAGGAACTCCACGATCAGATGCTGGAGTTCAACACGCATCCGCAGACGGACATGGCGGACCTGGGCGCGGAGATCGTCCGCTGCCGCGAGGAGGCGGCGCGCAACGCCGGGGAGATCGGCTGCTCGGTGGCGGCGCTGGCCACGTCGCCGCTGCCCGTCAAGCCCGCGGTCGGCGCGCACTATCGCTACCAGTGGATGGCGCAGGAGTACGGGATCGCGACGCAGGAGCAGCTCGTCCTCGGTTGCCATGTCCATGTGGCCGTCGAGTCCGACGAGGAGGGCGTCGCGGTCATCGACCGGGTGCGGCCGTGGCTGGCGGTGCTGTCGGCGCTGAGCGCCAACTCGCCCTACTGGCAGGGCAAGGACACCAGTTACAGCAGTTACCGCAGCCGGGTGTGGCAGCGCTGGCCGTCGGCCGGGCCGACCGAGCTGTTCGGCTCGGCCGAGCGGTATCGCCGGCGGGTGGCGGACATGATGGCCACCGGGACCCTCCTCGACGAGGCCATGGTCTACTTCGACGCCCGGCTGTCCCGGAACTACCCCACCGTCGAGGTCCGGGTCGCGGACGTCTGTCTGCACGCGGACACCGCCGTCCTCATCGCAGCCCTCGTCCGCGGGCTGGTCGAGACGGCCGCGCGCGAGTGGCGGGCGGGCCGGGGGCCGGCCGAGCACAGCGTGAGCGTGCTGCGTCTCGCCGCCTGGCGGGCGGCCCGCTCGGGGCTCACCGGGGAGCTGCTGCACCCGGCGGTGATGCGGGCGGCGCCCGCGGAGACGGTCGTACGGGCCCTGCTGGAGCACGTCGGAGACGCGCTCAAGGACACCGGGGACCTGGCCCGGGCGCAGGACTCCTGCGCCGAGCTACTACGACGCGGCAACGGCGCGCGAGTGCAGCGGGAGCTGCTCGCGCGGACGGGAAGCCTGCGGGACGTCGTCCTGCAGTGCACCCGGCACACCCAGGGGTGACGCCGCACGCCGGAGCGACACCGGGCGCGGGCTGACGCCGGGCGTCGGGCTGACGCCAGGCGTCGGGCTGACGCCGGGCATCGGGGGTGACACCGGGCGCCGCGGTGACGCCAGGCGTCGGGCTGAGCCGCGCGCCGGGGCGACGCCGAGCGCGGGCTGACGCCAGGCGTCGGGGCTGACGCCAGGCGTCGGGGCTGACGCCAGGCGTCGGGGCTGACGCCACGTGCCGAGGCTCACGCCAGGCGTCGGGCTGACGCCAGGCATCGGGGCTGACGCCGCGCGCCGGGGCTGGCGTCGGGTGTCGGGCGTGATGCCAGGTGATGAGGTGGCGTCATGGGGCTGTCTGCCGCTACAGCATCAGCATCAGGCCGTACGCCAGGAAGAACGCCGCGACCAGCACGGCGACGACGATGATCAGCGTCAGCGGTGCCTTGGCCCAGCCCTTGGGCGGGTTGTGCGTCTCCCGGGGCAGGGCTCCCGGCATGCTGCTCTCCGCGGGCGGGGTCTCTCCGGGGGGTACGGAGCCGCCCGGTTCCAGCCCTGTCGAGCGGTCGGGTTCGGGATCGGGATTGGTGTGACTCATGCCGTCCGAGTCCCCCGAACGCGCCGAGATCATCAAGGCGGAAGGCCAGTTCTCCGTTCCCGGCACGAAAGGGTCTGACCTGGGCTAGATTCGCCACCGTCGATAACAGTTCTCGTCGGCGAGGTCACAGCCCGTACACGTCAGGAGCAGCGCATGCGCGACTTCGCACTCGCTCCCCCCACCGTCTCCTCCATGACCGGCGGGCTCGCCGACAGCCTCTTCGAGACGGCGGCGGACAACCCGACCCTGCCGTTGATCGCGCGCCGCCCCGACCCCTCCGCGACCGAATGGGAGGAGGTCACGGCGATCGAGCTGCGGGACGAAGTCGTCGACCTGGCCAAGGGGCTGGTCGCCTCGGGCATCACGCCGGGACACCGCGTGGCCATCATGGCCCGCACCCGCTACGAGTGGACCGTCCTCAGCTATGCGCTCTGGGCGGTGGGCGCGGAGGTCGTGCCGATCTATCCGACGGCGTCACGCGACCAGGTCGAATGGATCCTCCGGGACGCGAACTGCGTGGCGGTGGTCGTCGAGGACGAGCAGGGCGTGATGACCGTGGGCCCCGTGTGCGCGCGGCTGCCCATGCTGCGGCATGTCTGGCAGCTGGACGCGGGCGCGCTTCAGGAGCTGGCGGAGCGCGGCGAGTTCCTCCCGGCGCTCACGGTCGACTCGCTGCGCCGCATCGTGCTGCCGGACTCCACCGCCGTCATCGCCTACACCTCGGGTACGTCGGGCCGCCCCCTGGGGTGCGCGCTGAGCCACCGGGGTCTGGCGAGCCCGTGCGACATCCTGCTGGCGGGCTGGCGTCAGACGGCGGCGCCGCCCGGCGAGCAGGGCAGAGTCCTCGCCTTCCTGCCGTTCTCCCATGCGTACGGCCTGATGATCCAGGGCCTGTGCATCCGCGGCGGGCTGCTGATGGCCCACGAGCCGAACCTCGGCCAGGAGGCGCTGGCGTCGGCGCTGCGCTCCTTCCGCCCGACGTACTTCTACGCCGTGCCGTCGGTCTTCGAGAAGATGTACAAGAACTTCCTGCGGACGGCCCAGCAGGCGGGCCGCGGTGCCCTGTTCGAGCGGGCCGCGGAGACCGCGCGGGCGTTCGCCGCGGCCACCGAGCGGCAGCGGCTCGGCCGGGGTTCGGGGCCCGGGTTGGAGCTGCGGCTGCACCACGCGCTGTACGAGCGGACGGTGTACCGCCGACTGCGGGCCGCGCTCGGCGGCCAGGTCTGCCGGGGCACCTCGGGCGGCTCGCCGCTCCACCGCGAACTGTCCCTCTTCTACGAGGGCATCGGCATCTACGTACACGACGGCTACGGCCTCACCGAGACCTGCGGCGGCGTGACCATGCAGCCGCTGGGCCGGGAGAAGTCCGGGACGGTCGGGCAGGCGTTGCCGGGCACGGAGATCCGTCTCGCGGACGACGGGGAGATCCTGGTGCGCGGGCCCTCGGTGTTCCAGGGCTACATCAACGACGAGGCGGCGACGCGGGCCGCGCTGTGGGGTGGCTGGCTGGCGACCGGGGACCTGGGGCGGCTGGACTCCGAGGGCTATCTGACGATCACCGGCCGCAAGAAGGACATCATCATCACCAGCAGCGGCAAGAGCGTCGCCCCGGCCGCGCTGGAGCAGCGGCTGCGGATGCATCCCCTGATCCACCAGGCGGTGGTCGTGGGCGACGACCGGCCCTGCGTGGGTGCCCTGATCACCCTGGACCCGGAGTTCCTGGCGCACTGGCGGGCGGCGCTGGCGTTGCCGGGCGACGCGCCGGTCCGCGAGGCCCGCGAGGAGAACGCGCTGCGCGAGGAGGTCGCGCGGGCGGTCGCCGCGGCCAACAGCGCGGTGTCGCGCTCGGAGTCGATCAGGGTGTTCCGGGTGCTGCCGGAGCCGTTCGACGTGACGAACGGGCTGCTGACGCCGTCGATGAAGCTGCGGCGGGACGCGATCGTGCGGCACTACGCCGCGGAGATCGACGCCATGTACGAGGCCCGCTCGCGCCCGCCCCGGCTCGCCGCGCCGGAGGAACCGGCCGGGTGGGACGACTCGGACGACGTGTTCCGCTGAGCCGTCCGGCCGGCCGTCACCGTTCCTCGGCATCGCCGACCTGGTGATCTCCGGCGGGGGTCCGGGGGTCCGGGGGTACGTGTTGTGGGGGACTTCAGGCGCGCGAATTCTCTTTGCGCTCGCGGTGTCGCCGCCTGCTCCGGGCAGCGGTCCGGCGTTCGCGCGGGCAAGGGCCCGCACCCGGCGAATCGGGTACTCCCGGGCGGACAGACGCGTAGGCCCCACGGGTACGGGAACCCGCAGAGTGCGACCCCGTCAGACACAGGCTCAGCCTTGCGAACGAGGGGCTGGAAGGGCGACATGGCAACCGAGCCGCGTTGGGACGAAACACTGGCCGGCCAAGGAATCCCGAGCCGGACGGCAGGGTTCGCCGGTGTGCGGCAGGACGTGACCGGTGCGAGGCTGGCCGCGGAGGGTTTCCTCCGCGACCTGGCCCGCTCCGCGCCGCCCGCGACCCCGGAGTCCTGGCACGACATCCTGCTGGTCGTGACGGAGCTGGCCGCGAACGCGGTCCAGTACGCGCCCGGGCCCTTCCACCTGCGGATACGGCGGACCTACGACGGGGTGCACATCACCGTCCACGACACCAGCAGCACGCCTCCGGCACCCCGCCCCTTCCACCCCAACACCGGCGGTGGCGGCATCGGGTGGCATCTGATCCAGACGTTGTGCGACCAGGTCAGCGTGGTGAGCGACGATCACGGCAAGGACATCCATGTGTTCCTGCCCTGGTGAGGCTCGACGACGATGTGTTCCGCGCCCGCTGCTCGGCACTGTCGGTCAGGCGGTACTCGGCTCGCC
Source organism: Streptomyces sp. Z423-1 (assembly GCF_013009255.1). Lineage (NCBI taxonomy): Bacteria > Bacillati > Actinomycetota > Actinomycetes > Kitasatosporales > Streptomycetaceae > Streptomyces > Streptomyces sp. Z423-1. Next base: position 9,194,741 of record NZ_CP053109.1, on the reverse strand, counting down.
CGGCGGCAGGTGGGTGTAGTAGTCACCGACCGTCGTCAGATAGTGCGGGTCGAGGGTCTCGCTGTCGGTGCGAAAGCGCGGGGCCGCCTTGACCTCCGACTTGGTGCAGGCCAGCGAGACCGTACGGTGCTCGGTGTCGATGCCGGTGACCAGGCCCACCGGGACCAGGACACTCCTGCCGAACACCCAGACGCCCGTGTCCACGACCAGATGACTCATGCCGTGCGGGTCGGCCAGCCGGTCCACGCGGCCGAGCGTGCCGTCCGTGCCGTCGACGGTGAACCCCGTGAGGTCCTGTCCCTCGACGTGGCCGGTGCCCGGTGCGTACGACCAGATTCTGTCGATGGTCACGCTGATGACTCCTCCTTCACGCCGGTGTTCCACAGCACCAACTACCCCCGCCGCCCGGTGGCATTCGGCGGGCGGCGGGCCGCTTGAAAGGGCCGATGCGGAGGTGAGCGCCGCCCCGGATCGCGGCCGGGGCGTGCATGCTGGTGGTCCACCTGTTCGTCTGCCTGCCGTGTCCGACTGGCGCAGCGGCTGCGGGCACGGTGGGATCGATGAGGTGCGAAGCCACGATCCAGGGGCACGCGCACGGCGTCGAGGCAGACCGCCCGAACCGCGGAAGGGATGGACATCGTGACACGACCCAGGATCCTGGTGGTGGGCGCGGGCTTCGCGGGAGTGGGGTGCGTACGGCGCCTGGAACGCCGCCTCGCCCCCGACGAGGCCTCGGTCACTCTGGTGACGCCGTACTCCTACCAGCTGTATCTTCCGCTGCTCCCCCAGGTCGCCTCCGGGGTGCTCACGCCGCAGTCGATCGCGCTGTCCCTGCGCCGCAGCCGCAAGTACCGCACGCGGATCATCCCGGGCGGGGCGATCGGCGTCGACCTGAAGGCCAAGATCTGTGTGATCCGCACGATCACCGACGAGATCGTCAACGAGCGGTACGACTACATCGTGCTGGCGCCGGGGAGCGTCACGCGGACGTTCGACATCCCGGGGCTCGTCGACAACGCCTTCGGGATGAAGACGCTGGCCGAGGCCGCCTACATCCGCGACCACGTCATCTCGCAGCTGGACCTCGCCGACGCCAGCCACGACCCGGCCGAGCGGACCTCGCGGCTGCAGTTCGTCGTGGTGGGCGGGGGCTACGCGGGCACGGAGACGGCGGCCTGTCTGCAGCGTCTGACGCGCAACGCCGTCAAGCGCTATCCCCGGCTGGATCCGCGCCTGATCAGGTGGCATCTGATCGACATCGCGCCCAAGCTGATGCCCGAACTGGGCGAGAAGCTGGGGCGCAGCGCCCAGGAGGTGCTGCGCCGGCGCGGTATCGAGGTCTCGCTCGGCGTGTCGATCAAGCAGGCGGGCCCGCATGAGGTGACCTTCACGGACGGCCGGGTGGTGCCCACGCGCACGCTGATCTGGACGGCGGGCGTCGTGGCCAGCCCCCTCATCGCCACGCTGGGCGCGGAGACGGTACGGGGGCGGCTCGCGGTCGCCTCCGAGATGAACCTGCCGGGCCACGACGGGGTGTTCGCGGTGGGCGACGCCGCGGCGGTGCCCGACCGGGCCAAGGACGAGGAGGGGGCGATCTGCCCGCCGACGGCGCAGCACGCGATGCGGCAGGGCAAGAGGGTCGCCGACAACGTCATCGCGACGCTGCGCAACCAGCCGATGCAGCCGTACGTCCACAAGGACCTGGGCCTGGTCGTGGACCTCGGCGGCCGCGACGCGGTCTCCAAACCCCTCGGCATCGAACTGCACGGACTGCCCGCCCAGGCCGTCGCCCGCGGCTACCACTGGGGGGCGCTGCGCACCAACGTCGCCAAGACCCGCGTCATGACCAACTGGCTGCTCAACGCGGTGGCCGGCGACGATTTCGTCCGCACCGGCTTCCAGGCCCGCCGCCCGGCGAAACTCAAGGACTCCGAGTACACGGACTCGTACCTGACGCCCGAGCAGGTACGGGCGCATGTGGAGGGGGCGGGGCCGGTGCAGGGGTGACGGGGGGGCGAAGGTTCTGGCACTGCTACCCCGCCACCCCCGAGCGGGCCCCGTTCCATCGCGGGGCCCGGTCGGTGGGCCTGGCCCGTCAGGCCGCCGCGGAGCCGGGCGGGCGGTGGCCGAGGGCCTCGTCGCGGACGCGGGCGCAGCTGCGGCTGATGAGGCGGGAGACGTGCATCTGGGAGATGCCGAGCCGGTCGGCGATGCGGCTCTGTGTCATGTCCTCGAAGAAGCGCATGTAGAGGATGGCCCGCTCACGCTCCGGCAGGTTGCGCAGGCTCTGCTTGGCGGACTCGCGGTCGACCACCACGTCGTACGAACCGTCCGGCGCGCCGAGGGTGTCCGCGAGGCTGTATCCGTCGTCGTCGGAGGAGAGTTCGGCGTCCAGCGACAGCGTGCTGAAGCTCTCCAGCGCCTCCACGCCCGTGCTCACCTCGTCCTCGGTCAGCCCCGTGTGCGCGGCCATGTCGGCGACGGTGGGCTCCGGCGCGCCCGGGTTCTGGGTCAGTTCCCGGCGGGCCAGCCGCACCTTGTTGCGCAGTTCCTGGACCCGGCGCGGCACGCGCAGCGCCCACATCCGGTCCCGGAAGTGCCGCTTGACCTCCCCGGTGATGGTGGGCACGGCGTAGCTCTCGAAGGCGCCGCGGGTGGGGTCGTACCGGTCGATCGCCTTGACCAGCCCGAGTGCCGCCACCTGGCGGAGGTCCTCCAGGGACTCGCCCCGGTCGCGGAACCGGCCGGCGATGCGGTGGGCCATGGGCAGCCACGCGGCGACGAGTTCGTCCCGCACGGCGTCGCGCTCGGGGCCGTCCTCCAGGGCGTGCAGACGGGCGAAGAGGTCGGCGGTCTCGGGAGCGTCGTCGTGGCGCCGCCGGGCGTGCGCGGGCGAGGCGGAGGAGTCGGGCGTGCCGGGACGGCTTGTCGACATGTCGATGAGCATGCGGAATCGCTCCTGAACTGTCTTTTCAGGGACTTCAGGGACTGTCCGCGGGAAGGGTGCCGGCCCCGATCACCCGGAGGCCCCGGAGCGCATACCGCTCCCCGCTGGCGCGCCTCCGGTCCGAAGCACGAAACTGCGTCTGCCCTGGAGCCGGAGCAACAAACTCCGGGCATCCGAAAGTCGCTCAGAAAACGGGCACCGCCGCGGTGATGCGCTTGCCGCCCGTGGGCAGGTCGGCCACCCGGACGTCGCATGCCAGCCGGCAGACGATCGGCCAGCCGCGTCCTCCGGTCCGCCGTCGCCCCTCCTCGTCGACCGGCGCGACGACCACCGGCAGCCGGTCGCTGCGGTCGCTCACGGAGACCCGCACCTCGTGCCCGACGACATCGACGTCGACGCCGGTGATGCCACCGCCGTGCAGGATGGCGTTGGTGGTCAGTTCCGAGGCGACGAGGAGCGCGTCCGAGAGCCTTTCCTCGTCGCAGGGGTTGCCGGTGGCCCGGCATCGCCCCGCCACCGCGTGCCGCACCGCCCGGCGGACATCGGCCGGACGGCACCCTCCACCTCGGCCGGGCCGGACCTGTCCGGCCGGTTCGCCTTCGGGTGCGGTCCACTGTTGCGCGCTCACTTCTCAGCTCCCTGACTGATCGACTCGTGGAGCAACCACTGAGTGGAAAGAAACGGCTCTGTCCGGCGCTGCCCGTATTAGGGCGTGTTTCGAAAGTCCCGTCTGGCCCGCGACGCCTGGCACGGCGCCTCGCTGCGTTGTCGGGGTCGCCCGCGTACGCCCAGTACGCGGGCGACCCTCCGCCTTGCGATGCACCGCACCAGACGCCGCGGGCCTCGCCCTCCGGGCGGACGACGCTACTTTCGAAACACGCCCTAGTCGGCTCACCCCCTTGGGCCACACCAAACCCGCGCCCCGGCCATCGATGCCGGACACGGGGGTAGGTGGAGAACATGACCGATGTCGTGGACTCAGACGAGCTGTTGCGGCGCATCCAGCGCGGCCGGGCGTGCGCGGAACAGGAGGAACGCTCGTGGCGGGCGCGCAGTGAGGCCCTGGAGCCGACGGACCCGGCCGGAGCCCGTGAGGCTGCGGTGCGGCGGCTGGCCTACGAGGCGGTGCTCAGGGTGCTGGACGAGATCCTGACGCCCGGCCGGCACGCCGAGGTGGGCTGACCGGTCACCGGGCGGCCGGATGGCCGGCCGGGGTGCCGGGAACCCGTCCCCCCATGTCCGTCGATCACACCAGAGCACCCGTGCTGGAAGCCCTCGCCGAGTACCGCCGTACGGGGCGGTTGTCGTTCACCCGGCCCGGGCACAAGCAGGCCCGGGGCGCAGACCCCGCCGTGCGCGATGTGCTGGGGGACGCGGTGTTCCTCGGTGACGTGCCGGCGTCGGGCGGTCTGGACGACCGGCTGGGCCGGGGCCGGGTGCGGGTGCGGGCCGAGGAGCTGATGGCCGACGCGGTGCACGCCGACCCCACCTTGTTCACGACGTTCGGTAGTTCCCTGTCCGTGATGGCGGCGATGTCGGCCGTCGCGGGTCCGCAAGCTGCTGATCGAGCGGGACGCCCACAAGTCCGGGTCCGAGCCCCGCTGGGACCCGGAGCGGCGTCTGGCGCATCCGCCGTCCGCCGAGGAGTTCGCCCGGGCGTTCGCCGAATATCCGGAGGCCAAGGGCGCGCTGGTCACCAGTCCGACGCCGTACGGCGGTTGCGCGGACCTGCGGGCGATCGCCGAGGTCTGTCACCGGCGCTCGGTCCCGCTGATCGTGGACGTGGCGTGGGGCGCGCATCTGCCGTTCCATCCGGGCGGTGTTCCTTCCGCAGGGCGGCCTGGTGGCGCCCGAGTCGCTGAGGCTGCGCCCCGGGCTGCTCAGCACGACCAGCCCGTCGGTGCTGATCCATGCCGGACCGGGCGGCCGGCGCCGCCAGATGGCGCTGCGCGGGCGGGAGCTCTTGGGCGCCGCCGAGGACCTCGCGGCGGACGTCCGGGCCGCCGTCGAGGCGATCGACGGGCTGGACGTGAACGACCCCGCCGACTCCTGCGGGCCGGGCCTGGCCGACGACTTCGACCCGCTGCCCGTCGTCATCGACGTCGACGTCGACGGGGCTCGGGATCACCGGGTTCCAGGCCGCGGACTGGCTGCGCGAGCACCGGGACATCGAGGCGCATCCGACCGACCGACCCGGAGACGACCGGCGAGCTGCTCAATTCGGCCCGACGCAGGACGTGCCCGTGTCCTCGGCGGCCGGTCGGGTCGCCGCCGAGATGATCAACATCCCCGACCCCAGCGACCCTCAGCTGGACACGGTCCGGGTGGTGGCAGAGCGATGACCTCACATGCGCGAGGACAGCGAAGTGAAACAGGTCACGTGACCGGCCTACGGGTGGGTAACACACCTCCAGATGGTTTATCGTTCATACATACGTGGTGACGGGGTCGACGACCTCCTCCTCCGTACACCACCCCCCAACGGCCCTGGCTGGCTTCCCCCGTCCAGCCAGGGCTTTTCCATGCGCCAACGTGCTCCGTGCGCCCGGAGCCGCTGAAATGGGCATAGGAACAGCACCGGGTCCGACCGCCGGCGAGGAGCCTTGCGCCATGACCAGAGCGACGAAACTGCTGCCCGCCCTGCCTCCGCCGCAGCGAGAGCGCCTGATGACGCTGGCGCGGGAGGTGTCCTTCCCCGAGGACAGCCGGATCTTCGAGGCGGGCGGCACGGCCGACCGCTTCTGGGTGATCCGCTCGGGCGCGGTCTCCCTCGACCAGCAGGTGACGTCCGTACAGCGGGTGACCGTGGCCAGCCTCGGCGCGGGCGATCTGCTGGGCTGGTCGTGGCTGTTCCCGCCGCACCAGTGGGACTTCGGCGCGGAGGCCTTCAGCCCCGTGCGCGCCTACGAGTTCGAGGCGGGGCCGGTGCTCGCGCTGTGCGAGCAGGACCCGCAGCTCGGCATGTCGCTGGTCCGGATCGTCGCCGAGATCCTCGCGTACCGGCTGGAGATGACCCGCGGCCAGCTGATGGAGCAGTACACGATGCACCGGCGCGGCGGCAGCCACTAGGGCTCGGTCAGACGCGGTACCGCCGCAGGTCCGGTACCGCCGCGGCCAGGGTCAGCATCACGGCGACGACCAGCACGCCGCCGCCCACGACGGCCGTGCGGGCGCCGAAGGCCGAGCCGGCCGTGCCGTGCAGGGCGTCGGCGAGCCGGGGGCCGCCCGCGACGACGACCGTGAAGACGCCCTGCATCCGGCCGCGCATCTCGTCGGTGGCGGCGGACAGCAGGATCGCGCCGCGGAACACCATCGAGACCATGTCGGCGACACCGGCGGCGGCCAGGAAGGCCACGGCGACCCACAGACTGGCGCTCAGCCCGAAGCCGGTGACGGCGACGCCCCAGGCGACGACCGCGCCGATCACCATCCAGCCGTGCCGCCGCGCCCGCGAGAAGGTGCCGGAGAACAGTCCGCCCGCCACCGCGCCGATCGGGATCGCCGCGAACAGCAGACCGAGGGCGAGGCCCTCGCCGTAGGGGGCGTACGTCTGCGCGGCGAGTTGCGGGAACAGGGCGCGGGGCATGCCGAGGACCATCGCCACCACGTCGGCGAGGAAGGACAGCAGCAGCACCTTGTGCAACGCGATGTAGCGGAAGCCGGCCACGATCTCCCGTACCCCGGCGCGCCGCGTCACCGTGGCCGCGAGCGGCGGCAGCGCGGGCAGCCGCAGCACCGCCCAGACGGCGAAGCACAGCGCCAGGGCGTCGATCAGATACAGCTCGGGCAGGCCGATGACCGGGATGAGGGCACCGGCGAGCAGCGGCCCGGCGACCAGGCCGGTCTGCATGACGGTCGAGCCGAGAGCATTGGCGGCGGCCAGTTCGTGCTCGGGGACCAGCCGGGCGATGGAGGCACTGCGGGCCGGGGCGTTCAGGCCGAAGAAGGCCTGCTGGGCGGCGAGCAGCACCATCAGGACGGCGACCGAGTCGAGGCCGGTGGCGGCCTGGAGCCAGAAAAGCACCGAGGTGACGGCTATGCCGCTGTTGGTGATCAGCAGCAGCTTGCGGCGGTCCATGCTGTCGGCGACCGCACCGCCCCACAGCGCGAACACCACCAGCGGCAGCAGACCGGCGAGGCTCGCGTAGCCGACCCAGGCCGAGGAGCCGGTGATGTCGTAGATCTGCTTGGGCACGGCGACCGCCGTCAGCTGGCTGCCGACCGCCGTGACGACGGTCGAGGCCCACAGCCGGCGGTACGCCGGGCGGCGCAGGGGGCGGGTGTCCATCGCCCAGCGCCGCCACCCGCGCCGGGGCGGCCGGGCCGGGCCGGGATCCTCTGCGGGGTGCCCGGTGCTGCTCTCGCTCGTTTCCACGCGCTTCCCGGTTGCTCGTTACATCTGTCGGAACCGGCGATCACTATCGCAGGCCCTGTGGAAGCGCCCGGGCTCAGCTCCCGGCGATGAGCATGACCCCGAGGGCGATCATGGTCGCCGCGACCAGTCCGTCCAGCACCCGCCAGGCGGCCGGTTTGGTGAGCCAGCGGCCGAGGAGCCGGGCGCCGAAGCCGAGCGCGGCGAACCAGCACAGGCTGGCCGTCGCGGCGCCGATCCCGAACGTCCAGCGCAGCGCGCCCTGGTCGGCGGCGAGCGAGCCCAGCAGGAAGACGGTGTCCAGGTAGACGTGCGGGTTGAGCCAGGTCATCGCCAGACAGGTGAGCACCGCCCGCCGACGCGACCCGGCGGTGTCCCCCTCCGTCCGCAGCGCTCCCTGGGGTTTCACGACCCGCCGGGCGGCCAGGGCGCCGTAGCAGAGCAGGAAGGCGCCGCCGATCCAGCCCACCACGGTCAGGGCGCCCGGCCAGGCCACCACCACCGCGCCGACCCCGCCGACCCCGAGGGCGATCAGGGCGGCGTCGGAGAGCGCGCAGATGCCGACCACGGCGAGGACCGCCTCCCGGCGAACCCCCTGACGCAGGACGAAGGCGTTCTGGGCGCCGATGGCGACGATGAGCGTGAGGCCGGTGCCGAATCCGGCGGCCGCGGCGGAGAGAGCGTGGGACATGCCATCGACGCTACGGAGGCGATCACCGTAGGTACAGCTAAAGATTCTTACGTACCCTTAGCGCAGGTAATGCTGACGGAACGGGCACGGTGATGACGGAGCTTCCCCTCGACCAGGTGCGGACCCTGCTGGCGGTCGTCGACGAGGGCACCTTCGAAGCGGCCGCCGCCGCACTGCACGTGACGCCGTCCGCGGTCAGTCAGCGGGTCAAGGCCCTGGAGCAGCGCACCGGGCGGATCCTGCTGATGCGGACCAAGCCGGTACGTCCGACGGAGTCCGGCGAGGTCGTGGTGCGGCTGGCGCGTCAGCTGGCCCGGCTGGAGCTGGACGCGCGCGCCGACCTCGGGATGAGCGGTGCCGGGGAGGCGACCCGGGTGTCCGTCGCGGTGAACTCGGACTCGCTGGCGACCTGGTTCCTCCCGGCGCTCACCCGGGTCCCCGAGGAGCTGCGGCTCTGCTTCGAGTTGCGCCGCGAGGACCAGGACCACACGGCGGCACTGCTGCGCGAGGGCCTGGTGATGGCCGCGGTGACGTCGTCGTCGGTGCCCGTGCCGGGCTGCTCGGTGCGGGCGCTGGGCATCATGCGGTACGTCGCCGCGGCCCGCCCCGACTTCGCCGAGCGGCATCTGGACGGGCCGCTGCACGACCGGCTCCCGGACGCGCCGGTCGTGGTCTTCGACCGGCGGGACGACCTCCAGGACGCGTTCGTCCGCCGGCTGCGGCGCGGCAGCGGCGGCGCGAGCGCGGTACGGCACTTCGTGCCCACCTCGGACGGCTTCGTCGAGGCCGTCGCCGCGGGCCTCGGCTGGGGCCTGGTCCCGGAGGTCCAGGCCGAGCCGCTGCTGGCCTCGGGCCGCCTGGTCCACCTGGCGCCCGACCGGGCGGTGGACGTACCGCTGTACTGGCAGCAGTGGAAGCTGGACTCGCCCGCGCTGGCGGCGGTGGCGCAGGCGGTGACGGCGGCGGCCGCGCGGGCACTGCGTACGGGGTGACGGCCGGGCGAGGGCGGCGCGGACCGGACCCGGCGCACCGGACACGGGCCGGGGTGTCACCTGCCCGTCCGCCGCAGCGGCCCCCAGGTGTTCTCCTGCCGTTCCACCTCCGCCCGGGCCTCCTCGATGACCCGGTGCTCCACCCAGCGCATCGGCTGCACATCCGCCACCAGCGGCTCGTTGTCCGGCCCCCGCCCCCGCTCCCGCCCCTTGAGCACCCAGGGGCGGACGCCGGGCCCCTTGTCGTGCGGCAGATGGGCGTAGTCGTACAGCCTCCGTGCCACCCACAGCTCCACCGGCCGCCCCTCCCACCACTCCTCGACGTCCAGCGGATTGGCCGACAGGCCCGTCATCGGGACGCCCGTCAGGTCGTCGGTGCTGGAGACCGACGGAAGGTCGGCATCGGGGCCGCGTGACCAGCGGACGTACAGGCCCTGGTGCCGTTCGACCAGCCCGGCGAGCTCGGCGAGGGTGTGTACGACCGGCAGGTCGTCCGGTGCGCTCATGGCGGGCCTCCCTCCTCGGCGTCCGGCGACCGAAGTACCCGAATGGGGCGAGCGGAATCGGATGAGAGGCCTCCGGTTGCCTGCGCCGACCGGTCGCAAGGTGCTCAGCGGGCCAGTGCGGCGGCGTCGCCCATGACGACCACGGGGTGCCGGTCGGGGTCCAGCGCCCGCAGCAGTTCCTTCATGTGGGCCCGGCCGAGGCTGACGCAGGCCTGGGTGGGCCCGCCGTGGTCGACGTGGAACCAGACGCCGCCGCCGCGCTCGGGGCCGAGCGGCCGGGTCCAGTCGAGGGGCGAGGTGCCGGGCTCGCGGTTGTAGTCGATGGCGACCACGTAGTCGAAGGAGCCGGCCAGCGGCTCGCCCTCGAAGCCGGAACCGGTCGCCGTGAACCCGGTCGAGTGGTCGTACGGCAGCCGGGTCCCGGGGTCGGGGAGCAGCCCGCCGGCGTCGGTGAGGGTGTAGACACCGATGGGTGAGCGCAGGTCGCCGAGCCGGTGATGGTCGGTCCAGCCGCGCAGCGCGTTGTGCGCGGGCCAACTCCTGCGCGCCTGCCAGCCGGCCGGGGTGCGCTCGTACAGGACGACGTCGGACACCGGGGAGTCCCTGCCCCGGCCGGTCACCACGACGGCCTGGCGTGCCTCGGCGGGCACCTGGGCCCGGGTCGCGGGGCCGAGCCCGGGCAGCTGCCGTGGGGCGCTCCCGAGGGAGTGCTCGGGGCTGGGCGCGGGCGCCTTGGCCTCGGCGGAAGCGACGGGCCCGTGCGCGGGCGCCGCGTCCGTGCCCTGGGCGCCGCACGCCGTGAGCAGCAGGGCGGCGGGCAGCAGGAACCGGCAGGTGCGTCTGCTCCTGTGTCGACCTTGGCCGACACAGGTGAGGAACCCTTCGGGTTCCACGGTTCCCTCCACTGGCCCGGCGTACGCTCCCGTCACACCTCTCCCCGTTCGAAACGTCGAAAGGCTTCCCGCATGAGTGTCCGTGTCCGCCGAGTCTACGAACCGCCGGAGTCCGAGGACGGCGTGCGGGTCCTGGTCGACCGGCTGTGGCCGCGCGGCCTGGCCAAGGACGCGGCCCGCGTGGACGAGTGGCCCAAGGACATCACGCCGTCCACCGAGCTGCGCCGCTGGTATCACGCGGGCGAGGGGTCGTACGAGGAGTTCGCGCGCCGGTACGAGGCGGAGCTGGCCGAGCCCGAGGCGGCCGAACTCGTGGAACGAGTGCGCGACTTGGCGGCCAAGGGCACCGTGACACTGGTGACCGCCTCGAAGAACCTGGAGCAGGGCCACGCGGCGGTGCTGGCCCGCCTCCTTCAGTCCTGAGGAACGCCCTGAGGAAAGCCCTGAGGTCAGTGCTGAGGAGGCGGGTCCGAGCCGGTCTCAGCCGGCCTGCCGGGCCGCCGCCCGCCCCGCCGCACGGCCCGAGAACAGGCAACCGCCGAGGAAGGTGCCCTCCAGCGCGTTGTAGCCGTGCACGCCGCCCCCGCCGAAGCCGGCCACCTCGCCCGCCGCGTACAACCCGTCGACGGGCTGTCCGTCGACGCCCAGGGCGCGGGAGTCCAGGTCGGTCTGGATGCCGCCGAGCGTCTTGCGGGTCAGCACATGCAGCTTGACGCCGATCAGGGGCCCTGCCGCCGGGTCGAGGATGCGGTGCGGGGTGGCGACGCGGCCGAGGCGGTCGCCGATGTAGCGGCGGGCGTTGCGGATGCCCTGCACCTGGGCGTCCTTGCTGTAAGGGTTGCCGATCTGAAGGTCGCGGGCCTCGATCTGACGTCGTATCACCTCGGCGTCGAGGAGCGGCTTGTCGGTCAGGCCGTTCATCTTCTCGACGAGTTGTTCGACGGTGGGTGCGGTCACGAAGTCGGCGCCGTTGCGCAGGAACGCCGCCACCGGGCCGGGCGCGCCCTTGCCGAGGACGCGTTCGCGCAGGAAGGCGGCGCGGTCCTTGGCGGTGATGTCGGGGTTCTGCTCGGAGCCCGACAGCGCGAACTCCTTCTCGATGATCCGCTGGGTGAGGATGAACCAGGAGTGGTCGTGACCGGCGACGTCCTCGGTGGTGCGCAGGTACTTGAGCGTGTTGAGGGTGTCGTAGCCGGGCAGGCAGGGGTCGGGCAGCCGGCGGCCGAGGGCGTCGAACCACATCGAGGACGGGCCGGGCAGGATCCGGATGCCGTGGCCGGGCCAGATCGGGTCCCAGTTCTGGAGGCCCTCGGTGTAGTGCCACATGCGGTCGCGGTTGACCAGCCGTACGCCCGCCTCGGCGCTGATGTCGAGCATGCGGCCGTCGACGTAGGCGGGGACGCCGGTGACCATCTCGGTGGGCGGGGTGCCGAGCCGTTCGGGCCAGTAGCGGCGGACGATGTCGTGGTTGGCGCCGATGCCGCCGGTGGTGACGATCACCGCCTGGGCGGTGAGTTCGAAGTCGCCGATGACATCGCGGTTGGAGGCGACGCCGCGCGGGGAGTTGTCGTCGGCCAGCACGGTGCCGTGTACGCCGCGGGCGGCGCCGTCCTCGATGACGAGCCGGTCGACCCGGTGGCGGTGGTGGAAGGTCAGCAGCCCGTCGCGGGCGGCCTGCCTGGCGTACCGCACGAACGGCTCCACGACCCCCGTGCCCGTGCCCCAGGCGATGTGGAAGCGGGGCACGGAGTTGCCGTGACCGTGGGCGCGCAGGTCACCGCGCTCGGCCCAGCCGACCGTGGGCAGGAACTTGATGCCGTGCCCCTCCAGCCAGGACCGCTTCTCCCCCGCCGCGAACTCGACGTAGGCCCGCGCCCAGCGCACCGCCCAGGAGTCCTCGTCGTCCAGCCGGTCGAATCCGGCGCTGCCCTGCCAGTCGTTCCAGGCGAGGTCGAAGGAGTCCTTCACGCCGAGCCGCCGCTGCTCCGGCGTGTCGACGAGGAACAGCCCGCCGAAGGACCAGAACGCCTGCCCGCCGAGGTTGGCGGCGTTCTCCTGGTCGACCAGCGCGACCCGGCGGCCCCGGCTGGTGAGTTCATGCGCGGCGACCAGGCCCGCGAGACCGGCTCCGACGACTATGACGTCAGCGTCCATGGCGAGAGGTTCCCTTTCTCCTACGGCGTTCGTCCGACTGTTCGGGCTTGCCGCTGCCGTCGGTCAGCAGCGCGGTGAGCAGCTGCTTGAGCCACGCGCGCGCGTGCTCGACGTCCTTGTCCAGCAGCAGTTGGGTGGTGACCCCGTCGTACGCGGCGACGACCGCGTGGGCGGCGGAGTCGATGTCGCCCAGTACGGCGGGCAGTTCGGTGTGGCTGGGGACGGCCCGGGCGAGCCGTTCGGCGATCGCGCCGCGCAGCCGTGCCCGGTGCTCCAGCAGGGACTGTGCCACGGCCGGGTCGCGGGCCGCGTGCACCAGGAAGTCGGTCTTGACCAGCAGCCAGTCCAGGTCGAGGAGCAGCACCTCGGTGACCCGGTCGACGGCGGCGGGCACGTCGAGGTTCGGTCCGTCCTGGGCCAGCGCCCCGGAGACCTGCTTGGCGATCAGGTCGGCCCGCTGCCGGTAGAGGGCGAAGAACAGCTCGTCCAGGCTGGCGAAGTTGGAGTAGAAGGCGCCCCGGCTGTACCCGGCGGCCTCGCAGACCTCCTCGATCGACACCCGCCCGAAGCCCTTGGCCGCGAACACCTCGAACGCGGCGTCCAGGAGATTGGCGCGCGTGCGGACGCGACGCCTGGTCACCCGCCCGGCTGTTCGCTCCATGTCCGGCCTCCGTTCGATACGCGAATGTATCCGATACAGGAATGTATCCATAGGGCCGCGACGCCCTGCAGTGGACGCACCGCCGAACCCGCCATCACGCCATCACGCCATCGAACACACATTCCCATCAGAGGTACGCTGAGAGCATGGCCATGCACCTCCAGGGCTCGCTCTTCGACCAGACCGACGAGGTCCGGCTCGGCCCGCTCGACGGGCTGCGCCGCATCGCGCTCGGCTCCGGCGCCTGGATCGACGTACTGCCGGGGTGGCTGAGCGGGTCGGACACCCTGTTCGAACAGCTGGCGACCGAGGTGCCGTGGCGGGCCGAGCGCCGCACGATGTACGACCACGTCGTCGACGTACCTCGGCTCCTGGCGTACTACGGCGCGGACGACCCGCTGCCGCACCCGGTGCTGGCCGAGGCACGGGACGCGCTGTCCGCGCACTACGCCGACGAACTGGGCGAGCCGTTCGCCACGGCGGGTCTGTGCTACTACCGCGACGGCCGGGACAGCGTCGCCTGGCACGGCGACCGGATCGGGCGCGGGGCCCGCGAGGACACGATGGTCGCGATCCTCTCCGTCGGCGCACCCCGTGACCTGCTGCTGCGTCCGATGCACGGCGGCGGGACCGTCCGGCGCCCGCTCGGGCACGGCGACCTGATCGTGATGGGCGGCTCCTGCCAGCGGACGTGGGAGCACTGCATACCGAAGTCCACGCGCGCGAAGGGGCCACGGATCAGCATCCAGTTCCGCCCGCACGGCGTGAACTGAGCCCGCGGAACGCTGTCGTCCCCGCGTGGCCCTCCCCCACACTGGGGGCGGGGGACTCCATGGGCACGCAGACCGAACGGCCACGGCGCGGTGAGCTGGACGCCCTGCGCGCCCTCGTCGTGCTCGGCCTGGTGTTCTTCCACGCCGCGCTGGTCTTCTCCCCCGACGACGACTTCTACGTCAAGAACGCCCGGACCACCGATGTCGTGACCGTCGTCGTCGGGTTCGGCGTGGTGTGGGCGATGCCCCTGCTGTTCCTGGTCGCGGGCCTCGGCGCCCGGTACTCGATCCGCCGGCGCGGCCCCGGCGGCTTCGCCCGCGAACGTCTGCTGCGCCTCGGCGTGCCGCTGGTCTTCGCGACGCTCGCGCTCCTCCCGGTCCCGCAGTGGCTCCGGCTGCGCGCCGCCGACCCCGGTTACGACGAGTCGTACGGGCACTTCTGGCCGCGCTTCTTCGACGTGCGCCCCGACCCGGCCGACTTCCCCTTCGTCCTGGAGGGCGAGCACTTCGAGACCGGCCATCTGTGGTTCGTGGTCCTGCTGCTCGTCTTCTGTCTGCTCCTCGCCCCGGTCGCGGCGCCGCTGGCGTCCGTCGCCGAGCGTGCGGGGGCGGCGGTGGCGCGCCGGCCGCTCCTGCTGCTGTCGCCCGCGCTGCCGCTCGCCGCGATCAACGCCCTGCTCGGCATGGAGGAGAGCTTCGCGGGCTGGCACCGGTGGGCGTATCTGCTGTTCTTCCTCTACGGCTTCGCCCTCGCCGACGACGAGCGGACCCGCGCGGCGATGCGCCGTCTAGCCGTGCCGGTCGGCGTGCTCGGGCTGGCGTTGTTCGCGGGGACCGCGCCGGGGTTCCTCACGGTCGACGACCCGTTCACCGACCAGACTCCGTTCGCGCTGTGCACGCGGGCGCTGTTCGGGGCGGCGGGCTGGTGCTGGGTGGTGGCGATCCTGGGGCTGCTGGACCGGCCCCGGAAGGACGCGGCGCGGTCCGGTCGCAGGTCGGGGGCGTGAGCGTACGTCGCCCTGGCGGCGCTGCCGCTGTATGTGCTGCACCAGCCCGTCGTGGTCGCCTTCGCCTACGGGGTGGTGGGCTGGCATGCGCCGATGGCGGTCAAGTACGTGGTCATCGTGGCCGCTTCGCTGGCGGTGATCCTCGTGGTGTACGAGGTCGGGGTGCGGCGGACGCGGGTGACGCGCTTCCTGTTCGGAATGCGGACGGACCCTCCGGCGAAGCCGGCGTCGTGATCTGCTTTGCTGTCCCTCGTCGGGCGCGGACCTCACCATGCGGGACGATCATGCGGGCGGATGTGCAGCAAGTCGCCGACGGCACCTACCTGGTGCACGGCAGCAACACGAACTGGGTGATCCTCAAGGACGGGGACGCCGTCACACTGGTCGACACCGGGTACCTCGGGGACCGGCAGCGGCTCCTCGACTCCCTCGCGGCGGTGGGGAGCTCACCGGAGGCGGTCGCCGCGGTGCTGATCACCCACGCCCACAACGACCACCTGGGCTCGGCGGAGTATCTGCGCGAGACCTACGGCACGCCGGTGTATCTGCACGAGGCGGAAGTACCGCACGCCCGCCGGGAGTTCCTGCACCAGGTGTCCGTGGGCCGGGTGCTGCGCAACGGCTGGCGTCCGGGTGTGCTGCCGTGGGCGGTGCACGCCATCCGGTCGGGCGGCACCGCGCACGTCCCGGTGAGCTCGCCCCAGCCGTTCCCGGCGCCGGGCCCGCTGGATCTGCCGGGGCGTCCGGTGCCCGTGCACACCCCCGGCCACACCGCCGGGCACTGCGTGTTCCATCTGCCCGGGGCCGGTGCCGTGATCTCCGGTGACGCCCTGGTCAGCGGCCACGCGACCTCGCGGATCAAGGGCCCGCAGCTGCTGCCCGACATGTTCCACCACGAGCGCGCCCGGGCCCTGGCCTCGCTGGAGCTGATCGAGGGCCTCGCGGCCGACGTCCTGCTGCCCGGGCACGGGCCGGTCCACCGGGGTGCCGTACGGGACGCCGCCCGCCAGGCAGGGGAACGGGCCGTCTAGGCTCCCGCCATGGCTTTGCAGATCAGCGCCACCAACCCGGAGCACCCCGCACTCCTGCTGGAGCTGCCGTGGCACCTGCCGCTGGAGGAGTGGCCGGAGGAACACCTCGTGCCGCTGCCCCGCGGTATCTCCCGGCACGTGGTGCGCTACGCCCGCGCGGGCGGCGAGGTCGTCGCCGTCAAGGAGCTGGCGCAGCGGCCCGCCCTGCGCGAGTACGAGCTGCTGCGCGACCTGGACCGGCTCGGCATCCCCGCGGTGGACGCCCTCGGCGTGGTCACCGGCCGCACGGACGCGGACGGCGGCCCGCTGGAGTCGGTGCTGATCACCCGGCATCTGGGCGGCTCGATGCCGTACCGGTCGATGTTCGAGACGACCATGCGCCCGGCGACCATGCACCGGCTGATGGACGCGCTCGCGGTACTGCTGGTGCGGCTGCACCTGGCCGGGTTCGCGTGGGGCGACTGCTCGCTGTCCAACACCCTGTTCCGCCGGGACGCCGGCGCCTACGCCGCCTACCTCGTCGACGCCGAGACCGGCGAGCTGCACGCCCGCCTCAGCGACGGCCAGCGCGACTACGACCTCGACCTCGCCCGCGTCAACATCAGCGGCGAGCTGCTCGACCTGGAGGCGTCCGGCGCGCTGCACCCGTCGGTCGACCCGATCGAGTTCGGCACGGAGATCTGCGCCCGCTACCACGACCTGTGGCGGGAGCTGACCCGGACCTCGGTCTACCCGGCGGGCCAGTACCACTACATAGAGCGCCGGATACGCCGCCTGAACGACCTCGGTTTCGACGTGGCCGAGATGCAGATCGAGCACTCCTCGAACGGCGACACGGTCACCTTCGTGCCGAAGGTCGTCGACGCGGGCCACCACCAGCGGCAGCTGCTGCGGCTGACCGGGCTGGACACCGAGGAGAACCAGGCCCGGCGGCTGCTGAACGACCTGGAGAGCTGGATGGCCACCCAGGACGACTACGCGCCGGGCGACCCCCTCGCCGCCCGCCCGGAGGTGCTCGCCCACCGCTGGGTGCGGGAGGTGTTCCGGCCGACCGTGCGCGCCGTGCCGCCCGAGCTGCGCGGCACGATGGACCCGGCCGAGATCTACCACCAGCTGCTCGAACACCGCTGGTACCTGTCCGAGCGGGCGCAGCACGACATCGGCATCGACACGGCCGTCAAGGACTACGTCGAGAACATCCTGCCGCGGGCGCGGGAAACGCTTGAGGCACCGGTGTCCGACTGACTCACGCGGGCGGTACGACCACCACCGGGCACTCCGCGTGATGCAGGACGCCGTGCGCCACCGAGCCGATCCGCGCGCCCACGGCCGTACGGCGGGCCCGGCGGCCGACGACCATCAGCTGGGCGCGCCTGGCCATCGACAGCAGCACCTGCCCCGCGCTGCCCATCTCCACGTGCTGCACCACCGGCACGTCCGGGAACCGCTCCCGCCACGGCTGCAACGCCTCGGCCAGCGCCTTGATCTCGTACGGCTCGGGCCCGCCCGCCTCGTCGAGCAGCTTCAGCGAGCCGGGGCTGTAGGCGAACACCGGCGGCAGCGTCCAGGCCCGCACCGCCCGCACCGTCGCCCCGCGCGCGGCGGCCGTCTCGAACGCGAACCGCAGCGCGGCGGCGCTGTCGTCCGCGTCGCCCTCCTGCCCGACGACGATCTCGCGGCCGTCCACCTCGGTCGCGGCACGGTCCCCGGACCGCACCAGGACGACCGGGCGGACCGTCTCGGCGATCACCTGCTGCCCGACGGAGCCGAGCAGAAAGCCGACGACCCGGCCGTGCCCGCGCGAGCCCAGCACCAGCATCTCGGACTCGGCCGCCGCGGCGGTGAGGGTGCCGACGACGTCGGCCTCCACGATGTCGGTGGTCACCTCCAGGCCGGCGTACCGCCCGCTGACGGTCCGCACGCCCGCGTCCACGGCGTCCCGCACCCACCGGGCCTGCGTCTGCCGGTCGCCCTCGACGGCCTCGTGCGGCTCGTACCGCCAGGCGTGCACCACACGCAGCGCCAGTCCGCGCCGGACGGCTTCGCGGCCTGCCCAGGCCAGTGCGGCGAGGCTCTCCTCCGATCCGTCGACCCCTGCGGTGATCGGCCGCGTCATCCGGCTGCCTCCTCGTGTCGCTTTCACATCCGTCCCGCTCAGTCTTCCCTACGCTGCCGGCATGAGCCTCGAATGGGAGCAAGTCAACGTGGACGCCGCCGATCCGGTCGCCCTGGGGAGCTGGTGGGCGGAGGCGCTCGGCTGGGTCGTGGTCAACGACTCGGCCGAGGAGTTCGAGATCCGGCCCGCCCCGGACCGGCTGCCGGGGCTGCTCTTCGCACCGGTGCCGGAGGGCAAGTCCGTCAAGAACCGCCTGCACCTCGACTTCCGCCCCGACGACCAGGAGGCCGAGGTCACCCGCCTCCTCGCCCTCGGGGCGCGGCCCGCGGACGTCGGACAGGGCGAGCAGACATGGGTGGTGCTCACGGACCCGGAGGGCAACGAGTTCTGCGTTCTGCGATCGTGGCGCCATTGAGCGGTCGCGGCACCATTGAGCGGACCCCGCCATTCCCCCAACCCGAGCGAAGCCGGACGAACACACATACGATGGCCGGGCCGGCGCGGTGACAACGGGGCCGCCGTGCACTGGCACCGACCGCTCGGGGTGGGAGACGTATGGCACAGGCCGCCGACACAGCGCGGACCGTCATCATGACCGTGGACGACGACCCGGGAGTCTCCCGTGCCGTCGCCCGCGATCTCAGGCGGCGCTACGGCGAGTCGTACCGGATCGTGCGCGCGGAGTCCGGCGAGTCCGCGCTGCAGGCGCTGCGCGAGCTGAAGCTGCGCGGCGACCTGGTGGCGGTGATCCTGGCCGACTACCGGATGCCGCAGATGAACGGCATCGAGTTCCTGGAGCAGGCCCTGGACGTGTATCCGGGCGCGCGACGGGTGCTGCTGACCGCGTACGCGGACACCAACGCGGCGATCGACGCGATCAACGTCGTCGATCTCGACCACTACCTCCTCAAGCCGTGGGACCCGCCCGAGGAGAAGCTCTACCCGGTCCTGGACGATCTGCTCGACGCGTGGCGGCGCAGCGACTACCGGCCCGTGCCCAGCACCAAGGTCGTCGGGCACCGCTGGTCGGCGCGCTCCACGGACATACGGGAGTTCCTGGCCCGCAACCAGGTGCCGTACCGCTGGTACTCGGCCGACGAGCCCGAGGGCCTGCGGCTGCTGGCCGCCGCCGAGGCGGACGGGCAGCGGCTGCCGCTGGTGATCACGCCGGACGGCACGCCGCTGGTCGAGCCGGAGGCCCCCGAGCTCGCCGCCCACGTGGGGCTGGCGACGACACCGACCGCCGACTTCTACGACCTGGTCGTCATCGGCGGCGGCCCGGCCGGGCTCGGCGCGGCCGTGTACGGGGCGTCGGAGGGGCTGCGGACGGTGCTCGTGGAGCGGTCGGCGACCGGCGGGCAGGCCGGGCAGAGCTCGCGCATCGAGAACTACCTGGGCTTCCCGGACGGCGTGTCGGGCGCGCAGCTCACGGACCGGGCGCGGCGGCAGGCGGCCAGATTCGGCGCCGAGATCCTCACCGCGCGCGAGGTGACTGGACTGGAGGTCAGCGGGGCCGCCCGGGTCGTACGGTTCGCGGACGGCTCGGCGGTCGCCGCGCACAGCGTGATCCTGGCGACCGGTGTGCAGTACCGGCAGCTTCAGGCGCGGGGCTGCGACGCGTTGAGCGGCTGCGGGGTGTACTACGGCTCGGCGCTGACCGAGGCGGCGGCCTGCCAGGGCCACGACGTGTACATCGTGGGCGGCGCCAACTCGGCCGGGCAGGCGGCGATGTACCTGGCCCGGGGCGCGAAGTCCGTCACCCTGCTGGTGCGCGGGCCGTCGCTGTCCGCGTCGATGTCCTACTACCTCATCCAGCAGATCGAGCAGGCGCCGAACATCTCGGTGCGCTGCGGCACGGTCGTCGAGGCCGCGCACGGCACCGAGCACCTGGAGCAGCTGACGCTGCGCGACGCGGCGACCGGGCAGACCGAACTGGTCGACGCGCAGTGGCTGTTCGCGTTCATCGGCGCGGCCCCGCTGACCGACTGGCTGGACGGCACGGTGCTGCGCGACGAACGCGGGTTCATCCTGGCGGGCCCCGACCTCACGCCCGACGGGCGGCCGCCGGCCGACTGGGAGCTGGACCGGCCGCCGTACCACCTGGAGACCAACGTTCCCGGCGTGTTCGTGGCGGGCGACGCGCGTGCCGAGTCCGCGAAGCGGGTCGCGTCCGCCGTCGGGGAGGGCGCCATGGCCGTCATGCTCGTCCACCGCTATCTGGAGCAGTCATGAGCGGTCAGCCGATGCCGTGCGACGCCGAGGAGATCGGCTCCCTGTTCCTGTTCGAAAAGCTCAGCCCCGAGCAGCTCGGACGGCTGTGCGCGGAGGGGCAGGTGCAGCGGTTCGAGCCCGGGCCGGTGTACACCGAGGGCGAGCCCGCCACCTGCTTCTACGTGATGCTCGAAGGCACGGTCGTGCTGTACCGCCGGGTCGGCACGGACGACGTGGAAGTCACCCGCACCTCGCAGCGCGGGGTGTACGCCGGGGCCATGCAGGCGTACATCGGCGACCGTGTCCGGCAGGTCTACAACAACTCGATGCGGGTGACCGAACCGACCCGGTTCTTCGTGCTGCCCGCCGACACGTTCGCCGGCATCATGCAGGAGTGGTTCCCGATGGCGGTGCACCTCCTGGAGGGGCTCTTCTTCGGTGCGAAGAACACCCAGCGGATGGTCGGCCAGCGTGAACGGCTGCTGGCGCTCGGCTCGTTGTCGGCCGGGCTGACGCACGAGCTGAACAACCCCGCGGCGGCGGCCGTACGGGCGACCGCGACGCTGCAGGAGCGGGTGGCGAAGATGCGGCACAAGCTCAGCATCATCTCCGCGGGCACCTACAGCCGCGAGGCGCTGGCGGATCTGATCGAGATCCAGGAGCGCACGGCCGAACGCGTCGCCAAGGCACCCGCGTTGAGTCCGCTGGAGGCCTCCGACCGTGAGGACGCCGTCAGCGACTGGCTGGACGACCACGGCATCCCCGACGGCTGGCGGCTCGCGCCCACCTTCGTGCAGGCCGGGCTCGACCCGGACTGGCTGGACCAGGTGGCGGCGGCCGTGGACGAGGAGATCCTGCCGGGCGCGATCGGGTGGCTCAACTACACGGTCGAGACCGAGCTGCTGATGGACGAGATCAAGGACTCCACGACCCGGATCTCGCAGCTGGTGGACGCGGCGAAGCAGTACTCGCAGCTCGACCGCGCCCCCTACCGGATGGCCGACGTGCACGAACTCCTCGACAGCACCCTGCTGATGCTGTCGGGCAAGATCGGGCAGCGGATCAAGGTCGTCAAGGACTACGACCATACGCTCCCGAAGATCCCCGCCTACCCGGCGGAGCTCAACCAGGTGTGGACCAACCTGATCGACAACGCGGTCGCCGCGATCAACAGCGCGGGCGGCGAAGGGGCGTTGACCGTCCGCACGGGGCTCGACCACGACCGGCTGCTGGTGGAGTTCCGCGACACCGGTCCCGGGGTGGCGCCGGAGATCCGGGACCGTATCTTCGACCCCTTCTTCACCACCAAGCCGGTGGGCGAGGGTACCGGGCTCGGCCTGGATATCTCCTGGCGGATCGTGGTCAACAAGCATCACGGCAGCCTCCAGGTCGAGTCCGTGCCGGGCGACACGCGGTTCCAGGTGCTGCTTCCGCTCACCGCCGCCGAGGACGAGACGGCCTCCGAGGAGTCGGCATGACCAGTGACATCAGCGGTATCGACCCGAGCGTCCCGCCCAGCGGCACCGGGTGCGTGGAGTGCGACGAGGCCGGGGGGTGGTGGTTCCATCTGCGGCGCTGCGCCCAGTGCGGCCACATTGGCTGCTGCGACTCCTCACCCGCCCAGCACGCCACCGCGCACTACAAGGCCACGGGGCATCCGCTGATGCGGAGTTTCGAGCCGGGTGAGGAGTGGTTCTGGAACTTCGCGACGGGGCAGATGTACGAGGCCGGGCCCGAGCTGGCGCCGCCGGTGAGCCATCCCGCCGACCAGCCGGCGCCGGGACCGGCCGGGCGGGTGCCTGCGGACTGGGCCCGGGCGTTGCGGGGTTGAGCGCTCTCGAACTCCCCGCTGTCGCGAATAAAGGCGTTCACCTCCTGGCGTACGGCTCCGGCGGCCGGGTCCCATTCGCCCGTCGTCCGATTGGGCGTGCGCCGCCGGGACGGCCGTCGCGAGGCCCGCCGTGAGGGCCAGGACGACGACGGTCTCAGGCCGCGTGCGGGCAGGACGGAGTACGAGGGTGACATGACCTCCTGCGCGGGAGGTCGAGGGCATAGGGTTGGTGGCTGATCGAAGGGCTCGCAGGAGCCGCCCTCCGGTGGTGACGTCACCGGGAACCGCCGCTCGCCGGTGCACGTTGTCCGGTCGACACCCCCGGACCTCTGACCACGACGAGCACACCAGCAGGGCGGCGCCATGAGCGAGTTGGTCCCCGGAGGCAATCTGCCGCTCCCTCGCGGCGCCTTGACCGTACGGGTTCCCGGCCCCTTCGACGTGTCCGCGCTCATCACCGACGACGACGGCAAGGTGCGCGGCGACGGCGACTTCGTGTTCTACAACCAGCCGTCCGTGCCGGGAGCCGTCCTGCGCGGCGACACGCTCACTGTCGACCCCGGGCGGCTGCGCGCCGGAGCCACCCGCGTCACGGTCGTCGTCAGCCCCGCCGACCCCGGCACCCCGCTGGGCCGACTGCCCGTCCCCACGCTGTTCGTCACCGATCCTGAGGGCCGCCACCTTGCCCGGTTCACTCCCCCGAGCCCCGGCCAGGAGACGGTCCTTCTGCTCGCCGAGCTGTACCGGCGCGGCGCGGGCTGGAAGGTGCGTGCCCTCGGGCAGGGGTACGCCGACGGACTGGCGGGCCTGGCCCGCGACTTCGGCGTGGACGTACTGGACGACGACACGCCGTCCGCGGTCCCGCAGAGCACCCCCACGGCCACGACCGGCCGGGCGAACACCCCCGCCGCCGTCACCCGCCCTACGGCCACACCCCGCTCACCGTCCGCCCCCGACCCCCACGGCCACCTCACCCTCATCAACTCCGCCCGCGCCCAGGCGGGTTCGCCACCGGTCTCCCTCGACGCCCGCCTCACCACCGCCGCCCAGCAGCACGCCTCCGCGATGGCGGCCGCGGGCCGACTCGGCGTGGAGAGCCCGGACGGTGTGGCCGTCTACCAGCGCGTGGCCGCCGCCGGATACCCGTACATCACCATCGGCGAACACCTGGTCTCCGGCCCGCGCACGCCCACCGAGTTCATCGACTACTGCCTGCGCACGGACGGCCCGCGCCGCACGCTCCACGACCCGGCGTTCACACACGCCGGACTGGCCCACGTCAACGGCGGCCGCTCCGGGGCCACCTACTGGACCGCGCTGTGGGCCAGACCGCTCACCCCGGCCGACCTCACCCGCACGGCGGCCGACGTCATCGACCTCACCAACCACGAACGCGCCCGCGCCGGTCTGCCGCCCCTGTCCCCCGACCCGGTGCTGACCAGGGCCGCGCAGGCGCACAGCGCCGACATGGTGGCCCGGGACTTCTACTCCCACACCGCCCCCGGCGGCAGCCAGCCCTGGGACCGAGCCGCCGCCGCGGGCTCCACCCGCCGCTCGATCGGCGAGAACATAGCCTGCGGCCAGCGCTCCCCCACCGAGGTGGTGACCGGCTGGATGAACAGCCCCGGTCATCGCGCCAACATCCTCAAGCCCGGCTTCACGCACATCGGCATCGGTTTCGCCGGCGGCGGCCGGGCGGGGACGTACTGGACCCAGCTCTTCGGCGGCGGGTGAGCGGCGACGCTCCGGCACGCCGCCCGCGGTTCGCCCGGCAGTGTTGGCAGAACGACATACACCGGACAGGATGCCCGCATGAAGGGTGACCTCTTTTCCAGCGAGCACATGGTCCAGCCCGCGCAGGCGCCGGGCATGACCGTCGAGAACGCCAAGTGCATCAGATACGCGGTCAACGGCGAGATGCTGGCCCGGCAGGGCGCGATGATCGCCTATCGCGGCAACCTGGCATTCGAGCGCAAGGGCCAGGGCGTGGGCGGCATGCTCAAGCGCGCGGTCACGGGCGAGGGGCTGCCCCTCATGGCGGTGCGCGGCCAGGGCGAGGCCTGGTTCGCGCACGAGGCGCAGAACTGCTTCGTCGTCGACATCGACCCGGGCGAGGAGTTCACGGTCAACGGCCGCAACGTCCTGTGTTTCGACGCCTCGCTGTCGTACCGGATCGCCACGGTGAAGGGTGCGGGCATCACCGGCGGCGGGCTGTTCAACAGCGTCTTCAGCGGACAGGGCAGGCTCGGGCTGGTGTGTGACGGCAACCCGCTGGTCATCCCCGTCTCGGCGCAGTATCCGGTGTACGTCGACACGGACGCGGTCGTCGGCTGGACCGCGGGCCTGCAGACGTCCCTGCACCGCTCGCAGTCCATCGGGTCGATGCTGCGCGGCGGTTCCGGGGAGGCCGTACAGCTCGTGCTCCAAGGAGAGGGATACGTCGTCGTACGACCGAGCGAGGCGACCCCGCAGAGGGCCCAGCAGCACTGAGGGCAGTGGCGGCTCGCCCGCCCGGCAGCGCGGCTCGCTCGCCCGCGTGGGACACCACCCGGTGCGCCGCCGCCCCGCCGTCTGAGGGGAGGCGTCCGCGGCCTGCGGGCGTCGCAGGGCGCCCGCGAGCGCGGGCGGACCTCCCAGCGCGCGCCCGGGGCCGGTGCTGCTTAGCGTGGCAGGGTGAGCGCGCGGGCCCTCTCCGACCAGGCACTGTCCCGTCCCGGCTGGGTGCAGGCCGTGGTCGTGGTGCTGGCCGGGCTGGTCGCCATGGGTGTCACCGCCACGCTGGGCCTGTGGGCGGCCGGGGCGGCGGACCTGCCGGACGGGGCGTTTCCCCGGGTGGTCGCGGCGACCGTCGTGACCTCGGTGGGCGGTGTCGTCGAACTGTCGGGAGATGTCGGAGGCCTCGCCGAGACGGCGGCGGGGCTGACCGTGATCCCGCTGTCCGTGACGCTGGTCGGCGCGCTGGTGATCGCGGCGGGTTTCCTGAGACCGCTGCGGCACCGGGCGGTGGCGGGTGCCGGGGAGCTGGGCGCGTGGGCCGGGAAGGTGGCCGTCCTGTGGCTGCTGGGGCTGCTCGGACTGGCCCTGGGGGCCCGGCAGACCTTCCGGATCTCGCTCGGCGAGGGCGCGATCTCCGACATCGGTGATCTGCTGGGTCTCACGCCGGAGATCGGCTTCACCACGGACGTGCCGCTGTCCCTGTTCTTCGGTCTGCTGTGGCTGGTGGGTGTGCTGGCGCTGGCCCTGCTGGTCTCGCGCGGCGCCCCGCTGCCGGGCCGGCTGCTGCGCTGTCAGGAGTCGGTGCGCCCGGCCGCGTACGCGATGGTCGTCCTGCTGCTCGCCTACGTCGTACTGGGGCTTGTCATCGGCCTGATCGTCGCGGCGACCCGTGGGCATGCCGCGGAGACCTTCGCCGTGCTGCTGCTCGGGCTGCCGAACCTGGCGTGGCTCGGGCTCACCCTCGGCCTGGGCGCCACGTGGGACGGCCGGGTGGAGGGGCCGTTCGAGCTGCCGATGCCACACGAGCTGGACCAGGTGCTGCGCTCCTCGGACGTCCAGGCCGTCAACGTCGGCACGCTCTCCGACCACGACGGCCGGTGGTGGTGGCTGGTGGTCGTGGCGGCGGTGCTGGTGCTCGGGGCCGCGTTCGTGATGGCGGCCCGTTCACCGGCCCGGGTCCGGCTCTGGCAGCACGCCGTGCACATGGCCGTCGCGCTGGCCCTCACCGTGCTCATGATCTGCCTGGTCGGCCGGATCTCCGCGTCCTACGGCCTGTCCGTCCTCGGCATCGGCGACCTGGGCGGCGACCTCGCCGGTGAACTGTTCCTGCGGCCGCGGATATGGACCGCGCTGGGGCTCGCCGTGCTGTGGGGGCTGGCGACCGGCTTTCTCGGCGGTCTGCTGGCCAAGAGGGTACGGCGACGGGGCCTGACGCCCCGCTGA
The DNA here is from genome assembly GCF_013009255.1 of Streptomyces sp. Z423-1. Taxonomy (NCBI): domain Bacteria; kingdom Bacillati; phylum Actinomycetota; class Actinomycetes; order Kitasatosporales; family Streptomycetaceae; genus Streptomyces; species Streptomyces sp. Z423-1. The sequence goes on along the minus strand of NZ_CP053109.1, from coordinate 9,168,617 downwards.
TCGGTGGCCGATCGCCGCGTGCGGCGTGGCGGCGATGGCTGGGCGTCGGGGCAGGCGGCCTTGCGGGCGCCGGGATGCCGGGCGGGCGGGGCTGAGGATGGAGCACTCCGTCACCGGCCGCACCGGTCCGGTGCGGCCGACGCGTGACGAGGCCGCTCGACGAGCTGGACCGGCAGAGCGGGCCGGGGGGACGGTGGGCCGGAACGGTCGCCACGGCGGGCGCCTACTTCCGCATCACGGCGGGCTCGCGGCGGCGTAGCAACTGGTGGACGACGCAGCCGAACGCCACCGAGAGGGCGCCGAGCATGCCGATGTCAAGCAGCCACACCCCGGCCGTGTGGTCGAACAGCGGGTCGCCGCTCAGCTCGCCGGGCGACAGCCGGCCCAGGTCGACGGTGGCGGCCATCGCGGCGAACGCCCACCGCGCGGGCACCAGCCAGGCCAGCTGTTCGAGCCCGGGCACGCCGTCCAGCTGCAACAGGGCGCCGCAGAAGACGACCTGGACGAGGGCGAGCAGCACCAGCAGCGGCATCGTCACCTCTTCCTTGCGCACCAGCGCGGAGATCAGCAGGCCGAGCATCATCGAGGTGAGCGCGAGCAGGGCGACGGCCACCGTGATCTCGATCAGCGGCGGCATCAGCACCCCCTGCCCGCCGGGCGCGTTGAGGTCGACGCCGAACAGGGCGACCAGGGTCAGCACGACGGCCTGCAGCACGGTGACCGTGCCGAGCACGACGGCCTTGGACGCGAGGTACGCCGATCTGGACAGGCCCACGGCCCGTTCCCGCTGGTAGATCACACGTTCCTTGACGAGTTCGCGCACCGCGTTGGCCGCGCCGGTGAGCACGCCGCCCACACAGAGGATGAGCAGCGTGTTCAATGCCGATCTGCGGTCCAGCTCGCCGCCCGCGAGGGCGCGGGCCATGCCGCCCATGACGAAGGGCAGCGCGATCATGACGACCAGGAAGGTGCGGTCGGCGCCGAGCACGGCCGTGTAGCGGCGGACCAGCGTGCCGAGCTGGGCGGCCCAGCCGCGCGGCCGGGGCGGCGGGCCCACGGCGACCGGGCCCTCTTCGGGCTGCTCGGGCTGGACGGTGGCGTCGGCGATGTACTGCCGGTGGAAGGGCGAGTCACGGTATTCCCCCGCCCAGTCCCGGTGCTGGTCGCGTTCGAAGGCCTCGAAGGCCTCCGGCCACTGGGTGAAGCCGAAGAAGGCGAGGGCGTCGCCGGGCGGGCCGTAGTAGGCGACCCTGCCGCCCGGGGCGAGGACGAGGAGCCGGTCGCAGACGTCGAGACTGAGAACGCTGTGCGTGACGACGATGACGGTCCGGCCGTCGTCGGCGAGGCCGCGCAGCATGTGCATCACCGAGCGGTCCATGCCGGGGTCGAGTCCGGAGGTGGGCTCGTCGAGGAACAGCAGCGATGGCTTGGTCAGCAGCTCCAGGGCCACGCTGACCCGCTTGCGCTGGCCGCCGGAGAGGCTGTGCACGGGCTGGTGGGCACGCTGCTCCAGACCGAGTTCGCGGATCACCTCGTCAACCCGGGCGCGCCGCTCCGCCTGGGCGGTGTCGTGCGGGAAGCGCAGCTCCGCGGCGTAGGACAGGGCGGCGCGGACGGTGAGCTGGGCGTGCAGGATGTCGTCCTGCGGGACCAGGCCGATGCGGTGCCGCAGCTCGGCGTAGTCGTGGTAGAGGTCGCGGCCGTCGTACAGGACGGTGCCGTGGTCCGCGGGGCGCAGTCCGGTCAGGGCGTTGAGCAGCGTGGACTTTCCGGCGCCGCTCGGCCCGACGACCGCGAGCAGGCACTTCTCCCCCACCGGGAACGACACGCCGTCCAGCAGCGTCTTGCGGTCGCGGTCGACGGCCACGGTGAGGTCCTGCACGTCGAGGGAGACCTCGCCGGTGTCGACGTACTCCTGCAGCTGGTCGCCGACCAGGCAGAACGCCGAGTGGCCGATGCCGATGATGTCACCGGGGCCGATCAGGGCGCTCGTGACGAGCTGCCCGTTGAGGTAGGTGCCGTTGTCGCTGCCGAGGTCGACGATCTCGTACGTGCCGTCGACGTGTGCGCGCAGCTCGGCGTGCCGGCGGGAGACGATCAGGTCGTCGACGACCAGGTCGTTGTGCGAGGCGCGGCCGATGCGGATGGTACGGGTGGGCAGCGGCCGTACCGAGGTGGGGTGCCGGAAGGTGTGGGTGAGGGCGGGCCGGGAGACCGCCGAGGGGCGCTCCGGGGTGGGGGCGGCAAGGCTCACCAGGACGGCGCGGGGGCCGTCGGTGGGGTTGCCGAAGCGGATGACGCAGCCGGGGCCGACGTCCCACTCCTGGATCCGGTGGCCGTCGGCGTAGGTGCCGTTGGTGCTGTGCTCGTCCTCCAGCGTCCAGTGGCCGTCCACGGGGCGCAGCACCGCGTGGTGCCAGGAGACCCGGGGGTCGTCGATGACGATGTCGCTGTGCGGGTCGCGTCCGACGTGGTAGTCACGGACGGGCCTCATCACGGTGGAGCCCGTCTCGGTCTCCACGACGAGTTCGGGCGCCGTCGACGCGGCCGGCCGCTCCGCCATGGCCAGAATTCTACCGATTCGCTCACATGTACGCCGATCGATGACTGCCCGGTGTGACTCCCCGATGGCACGTGTCAGGCGACAGGAACGACGAGCGCCGGGATGGTGCGCTGCATCCGCAGGGCATCCACGGACTCGGCGAGCAGCTCGTACTCCGTGGTGTCGTCACTGGTGGCGATCCTGACCAGCCGCCCGGCCGCCAACTGGTCGGCGATCAGCTCCTGGTGGTCGGTGTCCGCACACCAGGCGCGCAGCACCGACGGCACATCGGCCACCGAGTCACCGACCGGAATCAGCGCGTTCGGCGGGAACGGCCCGTCGTCGGGCTGCGGATCGAGCCGCTCCGCGATCCAGGTGGCGCGGTCCCGCAGCCACCACAGCGCGAGGGCCAGCGTGGGTGCCCGATAGGTGCCGAGCGGTACGCCGACGCGCCGGCCGTCGCAGAAGCCGTACGCCGTGACATGGCACAGGAATTCGTCGTGCACGTTCGCCTCCCCCGTTGCGTTGCCCGCTGCGGTGATGCCTCGCTTTCGGTGCGGCTCCTGTGCGGTGAATAAAACAGTCCCTGGCGTTCGAGTATCTTCACTCTTGAACCACTGTCACCATGCCTTTCCGGCCAGTCTCCTGGCATATTCACCGCGCGTATTGGCCGGAATGCCACGGGTGAGGAAAGTGCCGGGAGCGTCGGCGCCGGTGCGATCGGCGCGGAGGTGACAACGGTGGCGGCAGTGGAGGCCGTGGTGTCACCGTTCCGGCCACAGGTGGCGATGAGGGACCAGGCGACGGAGACGGTGCATCTTGCCGACGTCCACCCCATCCCGCGGCGGTCGGTGTGCCGGTCGAGGAGTTGCCGGGGAAGCTGGTGACTGCCGATGCCGATGGGGACGATCATCTGTCCGGTCGGCACATGAGTGGAGGTCGCGGTGTCGGAGCATCCGGTGATCGGATATCTCGTCTGGGCGGTGCTCTTCGGCGCCCTGTTCGCCTGGGAGGGCATCGCCCTCACACGGGCCGGTGATGCCTTCCCCACCCTGAGTGACACCCTGCGCGCCGTCATGCGCTACCCGATGGGCCGGTGGGCGCTGTTCGCGCTGTGGTTGTGGTTCGGCTGGCACGCCTTCGTCCGCGGCTGGCACTTCTTGCTGCGGGACTCCCCTTGATGGCCGGTCGATGGATCACAGGATTCGAACCGTGCTCCCCACCCACCTGAACGTCGGGGTCATGCTGTCGGGCTATCTCCTGGTCATGGGCTACCTGGCCATCGGCCTGCGCATCCGGCGCCGGCACCCGACGAATTCCGAACACATCACCGCAACGCACGGCCGACGCATGAGACATGGCTGGCCCGGACTTGTCCGCCAGTTGGTCTACACCGCGATCGGCGGGTACGCACTGCTCATGGCCGTCGTGGTCGGCTACTACTACGGCGTGGTACGCCTGGGCGGCCGGTTCCTGGCCAGTGCGTTCACCGGCAGCGCGACACTCGTGGGCATCGCGCTGCCCGTCTACTTCATCGCGTCATGGCTGGTCGAACGCCGGCACAGTCGCCGATCGGCTGACGAAGCTCGTCGACGGCCCCCATGACGCCGCCCCGGCCGCGCCTCTGGCTGGCGGAACTTCGCCGGATTCCCGACGGGCACCCTCTGCGCCGTGTCCAGATCACCCGTAACGTCGGCTGTGTGTCACGAGCGACGGGTGGCCCGCCCGGAGAACTGAGGCTCACGGGCCCAGGCTGGGCCATCGCCGCGCGCGTGTGGTGCCGTTCGCGTACGGCGCCGCCTGTCGTGCTGGTTCCCGGATTCGTGGTGTCCGGTGCGTACGCCGTACCGACGGCCGTGCGGCTGGCGGGCACCTTCCGGGTGTACGTGCCGGACCTCCCCGGTTTCGGGCGCAGCCGACCGCCGAGGCAGGCGCTGTCCGTCACCGAGCTGGCCGACTGCCTGCGGGCGTGGCTGCGGGCGGCCGGTGTGGAGGGCGGCGGCCTGCTCGCCAACTCCTTCGGCTGTCAGGTCGCCGCCGATCTGGCGGCACGGTATCCCGGAGCAGTCCGCGCCCTGGTGCTGACGTCGCCGACGGTGGACCCCGCGATACGGTCGACGGCGGGTCTGCTGCGTCCGTGGCTGAGTGAGGCGAGGACCCAGTCCTGGCAGCTGCGCCGCATCCTGGCCCGGGACTTCCTGCGGGCCGGGCCGCGGCGCTCCGTGCGGTTGTTCCGGCACGCGCTCGCCGATGCCATCGAGGACCGTCTGCCCCACGTCACGGTGCCCACGCTCGTCGTGCGGGGGACGGCCGACCCCTTCGTCTCCCCGCAGTGGGCGGCGCGGGTGGCCGACCTCGCCGGGGGTCGGCTGGTGGAGCTGGACGGCGGGCTCCACGCGATGGTCCACGAGTCTGCGGATGCTGTCGCGGAGGCGGTGCTGCCGTTCCTGACGGAACACCTCGGCGGCGAAGGCACCGGCGACACCGACCGCACCGGACGGAGGAGCTGACCGATGACGCGCGCGCCCGCCTTCCTCGCGAGCTTCGACTCCACGGCGGCGATGGTGCGCGCCACCGCCCGGTATCTGTCGGGCCGCGACTTCCCCGCCCTCGGCCTCAACCGCCTTCTGCAGCCCCCCGCCGTGCTGGTGAACGCACTGCCGCGCAGGGCCCGCGAGCTGGTGTACATCATGAGCGGCTGGGCGGAGACCGTACCGCCGCGCCGTCTCGACCGGTTCGACGCCGGGGAACTGTCCGCGTGGGCGGCCGCGCAGTATCCGGCAGGGCGCTTCCCGGCGGTCGCCATCGGTTCCTCCAACGGCGCCGCGGTTCACCTGTACACAGCGCTGGGCATCCCCTGGCTCCCCCAGACCTTCCTCGTGCCGCTCCGCCAGCGCGTCGACCCGGACGACCCCGCCGAAGCCCTGCGCGTCGCCCTGGGACCGGCCCGCACCGTGCTCGACCGCAACCCGGACATCCAGCTGCACCATATGCACGACGCGGTCCAGGACCGGCTGATGATCCGGACGATGACGTACTTCCGCGTCAAGCGGCTGCGGCTCGGACCGGCCTACGAGCGGTTCCTGAGGGACCGGCTGCCCCCCGGCGGCACCGTCTTCGTGATCGACTGTCAGCGGACCTGGCCCACGCGCAGGATCGCCGATCGCCACCTGTTCCAGCACGGCGCGGTCGGCGGCGCCACGGAGGACGAGTACCGCCATGGCGGCCCGCGTGTCGCCCACTACCTGCGGCGGTACGGCTCGGCCCGTGAGCGGTGGGAGGCGCCGGAGCCCGACGGCCGCAGCCCCGAGGCGGAGTGGGGTTTCGAACCGGCCCTGCTCGACGACATCCGGCGGGTCGCCCGGGAGTGCGGCCACCGGATCGTACGGATCGCCTTTCCCGAGCCGCAGGCCCTCAGTCCGCTGGTGGCCGACCTGTACCGGTGGTGGTACGAGCACCGCGGAATCCCCGCGAACCGGCTCCTCGTCGAGTCCTTCGTCGTCATGGAGCCGTGGTGGGCGCTGCGCACCGGGTCGGTGCCCTTCTGGATGGAGTTCAACACCGAGCCGGCGTTCGAGGCGGTGAGCGCGTACCTGGACCGGGCGGACCCCTTCGACGACATCCGGCTCACCCTGTTCAACCACGGCGTCGAATCGGTCGGCCTCGTCCCGGCCGAACAGTGGGAGACCCTCTTCTCCCGCACCCGCGCCGGAGGCGGCTGGCTCGGTGCGCGGCCCGACAGGTTCCCGCTCGACTTCGCCCACTACGCCCGCTATCACCGGGCCATCCGGCGCCTGCCCACCCGCTGTCCACTGCCCGCGCCCCTCACGCTGTCCCGGCTGGACTCCTTCCTCGCCGACCACGGGGACCGCTACCGGGTGCGCTGGGAGCACCTGCCGGGGACCGACTGAGCATGCGGGGGCCGACCCTGCCCGGACGACACCGTCCGCGAAGACCCGTACGCGACACAGCCGTACGGCCCGCGGCACTCCTCGTGCTCGCCGGCGCCGTCACGGTGCTCGCCGCGGTCGGCGTGCTGCCGCGGTGGCCCGGTCTGGTGCACCTCGTGGCCCTGCCGCCGCTGGACCTGATCGCCGACCTGCGGCTGCTCATGCGCTTCACCTCCGGGTACCCGCAGTTCCTCGCGGGTCTCGCCGCCTGCCTCGCCGTGCGCGTCACCGTGCTGGCCTTCCTGCTGGGCGGCCCCCGCGGAAAGGCACTGCGGTACGCCGCCCGCTACTACGTCCTCGTACTGCCGGGCGCGCTTGTGGCCTCGGCGCTGCTGCTCGGTGCCGGAGCCGTGCTGTTCTACGCGCTGTTCTGGTTCGGTACCGCCGCCGCCCTGCTGGTCTTCGCCCTGGGGGCCGCCGCGCCCTGGGCGGCGCCGCCCCGGCTGGCGCACGGCCTCGCGGTCACGCTCCGGCGCGGGCTCCGGCTCGGTACCGTCGGCGCCTACCTGGCCGCGCTGGCCGTCATCGGCGCGGTGGCCGACGCCACGCGGCCCGTGGGTCCCGTGCTGCTCGTCCCCCTTTCCGTCCTGCTCACGCTGGCGGCAGCCCGAGCGTTGCGCGAGGACCCCGGCTTCCGGTGGACGCGGCGTGCCGTGGCCCTCGTACCGGCCGCGGGGCTGGCCGCGCTGGTGCTCGTCGTCGCGACCGGTCCCGCCGGACCGCCACGGGCGGCGCCACCGCAGGAGCCGCGCCGCGGCTCCTTGATGCTCATGTCGGGCGTCGACTCGGCCTCCGGCACCGGCGCCATGCTCGAAATCGACCCGCACACCCTCGGCTACCGCTGCGGGCAGACCTTCTACTACTCGTACGCCGGCCCTGGCCCCGGACAGCCGCGCCGCAAGGCTCTCTGCCCCATCACCACCGGAGCGCCCTACCAACCGGAGGACACCCTGCGCCCCACCGCCGAGCTGATCTCCTTCCTGGATGCGCAGCTCGCCGGTCTGCCGCCGCCGGTCCTGCTCTCCACCCACTCCCAGGGGGTGTGGGTGGTCTGGGAAGCCGCCGCGCAGGGGCGCCTGCCCCGGGTGGAGACGCTCGTGCTGGCCGGGCCCTTCCCGGAGAACCCGGTGCCCTACCCCCCGCAGGGCGAACCGGGCCGGTCCCGCCTGGCCGCGGACGTCGCACGGCTGCTGACCGGCCTGCCCCGCCCCGGCGGTACCTCGGTGTTCCGCCCCGACTCGCCCCTCGGCCGGGAGTGGCTGGCCGACCCCACGGCGATCGAGCGCACCCTGTCCCGCCCGCTGCCGCACGGCCTGCGTGCCCTGGCCGTCCCGAGCGTCTTCGACCTGCCCCTGATGCCGAACGGCCCCCGCATCCCGTCGGCCATCAACGCCTGCCCGGTCCCGGTCATCCACCCGAACCTGCCTTACTCCCCCGAGTTCCGGCGCCTCGTCAACACCGTCGCCGACGGACACGAGCCACCCGCCACCTGCCCACCCTGGCGCACTCTGGTCGGCCCGCTCTTCCGCCCCTTCGCCGTTCCGGCCGAAGGCTGACCCGGCCTGCCCGCGCCCTGGCGCGCCGCTCCGCGCCCTGCCGTATCCCGGTGCCCCGGCCCGGGCCGGGGCACCCGTGCGGACCGCACCTGCATACGCAGGCGCGGTATCGCGGCGGGCTCGGTGTGGGTCAGGGCTGGGCGATGGCGTCGATACGAGACAGTTCCTCCGCGTCGAAGTCGAGGTTGCCGATCGCCGAGACGCTGTCCTCCAGCTGCTGGGGACTGCTCGCGCCGACCAGGGCGGAGGTCACCCGGCCGCCGCGCAGGACCCAGGCGAGGGCCATCTGGGCCAACGACTGGCCGCGGGACTTGGCGATGTCGTCGAGGGCGCGCAGCCGCCCGACCAACTCCTCGGTGAGCGCCTCGGAGTTCAGGAACGGGCTGTCGCTCGCGGCCCGCGAGTCCTCCGGGATGCCGTCGAGGTAGCGGCCGGTGAGCAGGCCCTGCTCCAGCGGCGAGTAGGCGATCGAGCCGACCTCCAGCTCGTCCAGCGCGTCCAGCAGGCCGTCCTCGGGGCGGCGGTCGAGCATGGAGTAGCGCGGCTGGTGGATGAGGAGCGGGGTGCCCAGCTCGCCCAGGATGCGGGCGGCCTCACGGGTCTGCTCCGGGGAGTAGTTGGAGACGCCGACGTAGAGCGCCTTGCCCTGCTGGACGGCCGAGTGCAGGGCGCCCATCGTCTCCTCCAGCGGGGTCTGGGGGTCCGGGCGGTGCGAGTAGAAGATGTCGACGTAGTCCAGGCCCATCCGCTTCAGGCTCTGGTCCAGCGAGGACAGCAGGTACTTGCGCGAGCCCCACTCGCCGTACGGGCCGGGCCACATCAGATAGCCGGCCTTGGTGGAGATCACCAGCTCGTCGCGGTACGGCGCGAAGTCGGCCTTGAGCGCCTCGCCGAACGCGGACTCGGCGGCGCCGGGCGGCGGACCGTAGTTGTTGGCCAGGTCGAAGTGGGTGACGCCGAGGTCGAACGCGCGGCGCAGGATGGCCCGCTGGGTCTCGACCGGCCGGTCCGGGCCGAAGTTGTGCCACAGACCGAGCGACAGCGCGGGGAGCTTGAGGCCGCTGCGTCCGGTGCGCCGGTAGGGCATGTCCGCGTAGCGGTCGGGGTGTGCCGTGTACAACGCGACTCCAGAGGGGTTGGCACGGATGGAACAGTGTGGCCCTCACTCTTTCGTGACCTGCGGGCAGTGGTCCAACAGAAGAATCCGATGGAATTCAGCGATTACGCTTCTCAGTCATGGAACTGCGCCATCTCCAGCACTTCGTCGCGGTCGCCGAGGACCAGCACTTCACCCGGGCGGCCGAACGGCTGATGGTGTCCCAGTCCGGCCTGTCCGCCTCGATCCGGGCGCTGGAGCGGGAGTTGCAGACGCCGCTGTTCGTGCGGACCACCCGCCGGGTGACGCTCACCCCGGCCGGACGGGCCCTGCTGGGCGAGGCGGAGCGGATCCTGGCGCAGGTGCGGGCGGCGCACGAGGCGGTGGCCGCGGTGCAGGGCGTACTGCGCGGCATGCTCGCGCTCGGCACCGAGCAGTGCATCGCGGGCGTCAACGTGGCACGGTTGCTCGCGGCGTTCCGGCACCGGCACCCGGATGTGGAGATCTGCCTGCGGCAGGCGGGCTCGGGCGCGCTGGCGGAGGAGGTCGCCGCCGGGCGCCTGGACCTGGCCTTCGCGGTGCGCCCACGGGAGAACACCGACCAGCTGCGCTCCGTACCGCTGACCAGCGAGCCGATGACCGTGCTGTGCCATTCGACGCACCGTCTCGCCGTCGCCGGCACGGCCGTCACGCCTCAGGAGCTGGGCGGCGAGGTGTTCGTCGACTTCCACCCCGACTGGGGGCCGCGCCGCGCCACCGACGCCGCGTTCGCGGGGGCGGGCGTACGGCGCAAGGTGGCCCTGGAGGTGAACGACGTGCACAGCCTGCTCGACCTGCTGGACGAGAACCTGGGCATCGCCGTCGTACCGCACCACTTCCGCCACAAGCGCGCCTCGCTCACCGCGCTGCCCCTCAAGGACACCGGCGAGGCGGTGTACGAGACGGTCGCCCTGCTGCCGCCCCGGGAGGCGACGAGCCCGGCGGCGCGGGCCCTGATGGCGCTCCTCGACGCCTGAAGCCCGGCGATGTGCCATCGTGCGCAGCCCGGTCATGCGCCATGGTGGGACGTATGCACGCCAAGGACATCCTCACCGACGGCTACAGCCGCATCCAGGAAGAAGTCCACGCCGCCGTGGAAGGCCTCACGGCCGACGACCTCAACGCCCGGCCCGGCCCCGCCGCCAACTCCATCGCCTGGCTGATCTGGCACCTGACCCGCGTCCAGGACGACCACATCGCCGACGCCTCCGGGCTCGACCAGGTCTGGCTGACGCAGGACTGGGAGAAGCGCTTCGGGCTCGGGCTGCCGCGCCACGACACCGGGTACGGGCACAGCTCGGCGAAGGTCGCCAAGGTGCGGGTCGACTCCCCCGAACTGCTCACCGGCTACTACGACGCCGTCCACGAGCAGACGCTCGGCTTCGTACGCGGGCTGACCGCCAAGGATCTCGAGGAGATCATCGACGACCGCTGGGATCCGCCGGTCAGCCTCGGCGTACGGCTGGTGAGCGTCCTGTCCGACGACCTTCAGCACGTCGGACAGGCCGCCTACGCACGAGGGCTGCTTCAGACCTCGTAGCCGGGCAGGATCACGTCCCGGATGAGCGCGTTCCGCTCGTCGAACGGGATGAAGGCGCTCTTGACGGCGTTCACGGTCACCGTGCGCAGATCCTCGATCGTCCAGCCCGCCTCCTCGACCAGCAGGGACATCTCGCGGGTCATGGTCGTGCCGGAGACCAGGCGGTTGTCGGTGTTGAGCGTGACGCGGAAGCCGAGGTCCTTGAGCGCCGTGATGGGGTGTTCGGCGATGGAGGTGGCGGCGCCGGTCTGGAGGTTGGAGGTCGGGCACATCTCCAGCGCGATCCGGCGGTCGCGCACCCACCCGGCGAGGCGGCCGAGCTTGCCGTCCACGATGTCGTCCGTGATCCGCACGCCGTGCCCGATGCGCTGGGCGCCGCACACCTGGAGCGCCTGGTGGATGCTGGGCAGGCCGTGCGCCTCACCGGCGTGGATGGTGAACGGCACGTTCTCGTGGCGCAGGTGCTCGAAGGCGGCCAGGTGGTCGGCGGGCGGGAAGCCGTCCTCGGCACCGGCGATGTCGAAGCCGACGACACCGGCGTCCCGGAAGGCGACGGCGAGGTCGGCGGCCTCCCGGGTGCGGTCGAACATCCGCATGCCGCACAGCAGCGTCCCCACCCGGACCGGCGTGCCGGCGGCGGCCGCCTTGGCCATGCCCGCCGCGAGCCCCTCCTGCACGGCCTCGACGACCTCGGGCAGGGTGAGCCCGCCCTTGACCATCAGCTCCGGCGCGTACCGGACCTCGCCGTACACCACACCGTCCGCCGCGAGGTCGAGGACGTACTCCTCGGCCGTGCGCAGCAGGCCCTCGCGGGTCTGCATCACGGCGAGGGTGTGTTCGAAGGTGGCGATGTAGCGGACCAGGTCGCCGGAGTTCGCGGCGTCGTAGTACCAGGCGGCCAGCGCGTCGGGGTCGGTGGTGGGCAGGGTGTGGCCGACGGTCTCCGCGAGCTCGACGACGGTGGCGGGGCGCAGGCCGCCGTCGAGGTGGTCGTGCAGGACGGCCTTGGGGAGGCGGCGGAGGGTGGCGGTTTCTACGCGCGTAGCGGTCATGGTGCGTCTTTCCTCGGGCGGGGCGTTGATACGGAGCGGAGGTGCGGGTCAGGCAGGCTGGAGCAGGTCCCACCGGTTGCCGTACAGGTCCTGGAAGACGGCGACCGTGCCGTACGGCTCGTGTCGCGGCTGCTCCAGGAAGGTCACGCCCGCGGCGAGCATCCGGGCGTGGTCGCGGGCGAAGTCGTCGGTGTGCAGGAAGAAGCCGACGCGACCGCCGGTCTGGTCACCGACCCGGGCACCCTGGGCCTCCCCCTTGGCACGGGCGAGCAGCAGGGCGGTGCCGGCGCCCACCGTCCCGGGCTCGACCACGACCCAGCGGGAGCCGTCCTCGCGGGGCGCGTCCTCGGCGAGACGGAAGCCGAGGGCCTCGGTGTAGAAGCGGATCGCCTCGTCGTAGTCGTCGACGACGAGGGTGACCAGGGCGATACGTCGCATCGGGGCCTTCCGGGAGGGCTGATTGACGGGAGAGGTTATACGTAAAACTCCACCGGCGCCAGTCGTCCGTCACGGACAGGGCCGTCTCACAGGCCACGCGCCAGCAGCAGGGTGACGTCGTCGGCCGGAGTCGTGGTCGGCAGCGTGTCGATCACCGTCGTACAGAGCTCCTCCGGGGACGAGGCGCTCCCGGCGAGGGCACGGGCCAGGCGTTCCAGGCCGACGTCGATGTCCTGACGGCGGTCCTCGACGAGCCCGTCACTGAACAGGGCGATGAGGCTGCCTGCGGGGAGATCGACTTCTGCGGGCTGGTACGGCAACATGCCGAGGCCGAGCGGAGGGCCAGGCGGCAGGTCGGGGTACGAAACGTCACCGTCCGGGCGCACGACGGCGGGCGGTGGATGCCCGGCGAGTGCCAGCGTGCACTTCCGCGTGGCGGGATCGTAGACCGCGTAGACGCAGGTGGCGCCCATGGACGGGCCCTCCGTGCCGGCGGCCTCCTCGTCCTGGGTGAGCCGGATGAACGTCCGGTCCAGCCTGGTCAGCAGCTCCCCAGGAGGCAGATCGAGATCGGCGAGCGTGCGGATGGCCGTGCGCAACCGGCCCATGGTCGCCGCGGCGTTGATGCCGTGTCCGACCACGTCGCCCACGACGAGCGCCAGACGTCCGCCGGGCAGGCCGATGACGTCGAACCAGTCACCGCCGACGCTGTCCGCGGCGTCCGCGGGTATGTAACGGGCGGCCACCTCCATGGCGGAACCGCCATCCACCCGGCCCGGCAGCAGACTGCGCTGAAGGGCGAGGGCCGTCTTCCGCTCGGCGGTGTATCTGCGGGCGTTGTCCAGACTCAGCGCGGCCCGCGCCACCAGCTCCTCGGCCAGCAGCTGATCGCTGTCATCGAAAGGCGTCCGGTTCTCCGTCCGTACGAAGACCGCCACGCCCAGGAGCACGCCGCGTGCGTGGACCGGAAGGATCAGCAGGGAGTGCATGCCGAACTCCCGGATCTTCGCGGCCCGCTCCGGGTCGTTGTCCAGCCAGGTGGCGTGGGAGACGTCGAGTACGGGCTCCAGCACGGGGCGGCCCGAGGACAGGACCTCCGTGAACGGCGATGTCTCGGGGACGTAGACGACCTCGCCCCGTGTCCACAGGGACTCCGGGACGCCGATGCGGATGGACGCTCTGCCCGCCCGGCGGAACTTGGGGATGCGTCCCTGCGAGAGCCCGAGCCGGTCCAGCGGCTCCTCTCCGAGCCGTACCGCCTCCGTCAGGTCGACGGTCACGTAGTCGGCGATCAACGGCACCGTGAAGTCGGCGAGCTCCTGCGCCGTGCGCATCACGTCCAGCGTGGTGCCGATGCGGGCGCCTGCCTCGCTCACCACGGCCAGGCGGTCCCCCGCCCATCGTCGGTCCTTGACGACCACCAGCACCATGCACACGCCCAGCGGGCGGCCGTCGGCGTCGTCCAGACGCACGAAGGAGGCCGAGAAGGCGCCGTCGCGCCGTCTGCCCGGAGCAGCCGGGACACGGTACTCGCGGCCGGTGACACATTCACCGGTGTCCGGTCACGGGCGATTCCGTCGTAGCGTTCGAGGGCGTCGTTGGACCAGATGCAGCGCAGATCGGTGTCCCAGAGGGCGACCCCCATGACCGAGTGGGTCAGCAGGGCACGCAGGGCCGCGCCGACGGCGTTCCCCTCATCCCCGATCATTGCCGCCACGTCGTCCGCTCTGCGGGCGGGGTCTGCCGATCCCATGGGGTGGTCAACCTTCAGAGTGCCCGGACTCATTCCGCGCCCTCTGGGCTGCCGACGCGCTGCTCAGAGAAGGTCCTCGATCATGATCGGCAGTTTCCGCACCCGCCGCCCGGTGGCATGATGCACGGCGTTGGCGATCGCGGCCGCCGCACCGACCTGGCCGATCTCACCGACCCCCTTGACGCCCAGGGGATTGACGATGTCGTCCTCGACCTCGATCAGCTCGACGTCGACGTCGGGGGCGTCCGCGTTGACGGGGACAAGATACTCCCCGAGGCTCGCGTTGACCCAGCGGCCGGTGTCCTGCTGCATGTGGTTGGCCTCCAGGAGGGCCTGGCCCAGGCCCCACAGCATGCCGCCCATCAGCTGGCTGCGGGCCGTCTTGGGGTTGAGTACCGGGCCGGGCGCGAAGGCCCCGGTCATGCGCCGCACCCGGACCAGGCCCAGCTCGGCGTCCACGGCGACCTCGGCGAACTGGGCGCCGAAGGTCATCATGGCGTAGGGGATGTCGTGGGCGGGCGGGTTCCACTGCCCCGCGGCCTCGGCGTCCGGCCGGAAGGTGCGCCGCAGCAGGTCGCTGTACGACTCGGAGGCGGTTCCGGCGGTCATGACGCCGTCGCGCACGACGACGTCGACCGGGTCGGCGCCGTGCAGCGGTGAACCGGGGTCACCGACGGCGCTCCTGATGAGCTGCCGGCGCAGCGCGGTGGCCGCGCTGTGCACGGCCGCGCTGATCATGCCGGCGCCCGCCGAGCCCACCGCGGCGGCGATGTTGGGCAGGTCGGTGTCTCCGTTCTCGAAGCGGCAGCGGTCCACGCTCAGTCCGAGGCCGTCCGCGGCGACCTGGGTCATCACCGTGGCCACGCCCGTGCCGAAGTCGGGGGTGGCGGCCTGGACGACCGCCGTGCCGTCGGCGTAGAGACGCGCGCGGGCGCGCTGGGGATTGGCGAGCGGGGGGACCGGGTAGCAGGCGGTGGCCATGCCGGTACCGATCAGCCAGTTCCCGTCCCTGCGGGTGCCCGGCCGGGGATCGGCGACCGGCCCAGCCGAAGCGCCGGGCACCGCGCTCGTAGCACTCCTTGAGGCCGCTGCTGGACCAGGGAAGGCCCGTCATGGCGTCGACATCGGTGTGGTTGCGCAGGCGCAGCGCGATGGGGTCGATACCGAGCTCGTGGGCGAGCTCGTCCAGCGAGCACTCCAGCGCGTACATGCCACTCGCCTCACCCGGCGCGCGCATGAAGGTGGGGGTCATGGTGTTGGCGCGGAACAACCGGTAGACGCCCTCGTAGTGGGGGCACGCGTAGATCTGCGAGGAGACGCCGACGGAAGGTTCCGCCCAGTCGTCGAAGTGGGACGTCGGCGACAGCTTGTGATGCCGTACGGCCGTCAGCCGGCCGTCGCGTGTCGCGCCGAGCGTCAGGTGCTGCTCCTGCTCCTCACGGTGGCCGACCGAGGTGAACATCTGCTCACGGGTGAGGACGAGCTTGACGGGCCTGCCGACCGCGCGGGCCGCCATCGCGGCGAGCGTCGGGTGGGCGTGGATCATGGCCTTGCAGCCGAAGCTGCCGCCGGCGTAGTGGCCGATGACCCGGATCTTCGACATCGGGACGCCGAGCAGCCGGGAGACGGTCATCTGTGTGGCGTTGACGCCCTGGGTGGCGTCGTACAGCAGCAGGTTGTCGCCGTCCCACTGGGCCGTGGTGCAGGACGGCTCGATCGGGTTGTGGTTGTTCGCCGCGTAGGTGTACGTGCCCTCCACCCGGACGTCCGCCTCCCGCAGTCCGGCCTCCACGTTCCCGCGTTCGATGCGGCCCGGTACCCAGCCGCCGAAGATCCGCTCGGGTTCGTAGGAGAGGTCGCGGCCCTGGTCGAGGGTGGTCACGGGCTGGGTCTGCGCGTAGGAGACGCGCAGCAGCCGCGCCGCGTACTGGGCCCGTTCCCAGGTGTCGGCGACGACGAGCGCGATCGGCTGGCCCGCGTAGTGCACGGTGTCGTCCTGCAGGGGGAAGAAGGTCTGCCCGGGGGCCGCCGTACCGGCGAGCGAGGGGATGAGCGGCGGCTGTTCGGCGATCTTCGGCAGCGTCTGATGGGTGAGGACCGCAAGGACGCCCTCCTCGGCCAGGGCGGCACTCGTGTCGATCCCGGTGACCCGTCCGGCGGCGATGCGGGAGCCGACCACGTACGCGTGCGCCATGGCCGGCAGGGGAATCTCGGCGGAGTACCGCGCGCTCCCACTGACCTTGGCGGGGCCGTCGACACGGTCGAGCGGCTGTCCGACCGCGGACGGGACGGTCGCGGTCATGACGGGCTCCCGATCCCGGGCCGGGGTGCGGGCCCCGTGCCCGTTCCGTCGCTGAGCATGTCCAGGGCACGGATGATGGCGCGCTGGGCGAGTTCCACCTTGAAGGCGTTCATGGGGGTCGGCCGGGCGTCGGCCATCTCCACGCGGGCGGCCATGGCGAAGTCGTCGCGCCGGACGGCCGCTCCGACGAGGAAGTCCTCGGCACGCCTGGCCCGCCAGGGCTTGGTGGCCACGCCACCCAGCGCCATCCTCACCTCCGCGATCGTGCCGTCCATCACGGACAGCGCCCCCGCGACCGAGACGAGCGCGAACTCGTACGACTCGCGGTCCCGGACCTTCAGATAGAGGGAGTGACGCGCCACAGGTACGGCGGGCACCTCGATCCCGGTGATCAACTCACCGTGCTCCAAGGGGTGTTCGCGGTGCGGGGAGTCACCGGGGAGGAGGAAGAAGTCGTCGATGGCATGGGTCCGTTCGCCGTTCGGGCCCAGGGTGTGCACGCGCGCGTCGAGCGCGACCAGGGCGACGGCCACGTCCGAGGGGTGGGTGGCGATGCAGTGGTCGCTGGTGCCGAGTACCGCGTGACCGCGGCTGAAGCCCTCGATGGCCGAGCAGCCGGTGCCGGGTTCACGCTTGTTGCACGGGGACTCGGCGTCACGGAAGTACGAACAGCGCACGCGTTGCAGCAGGTTGCCCCCCATGGATGCCATGTTGCGCAGCTGCGCGGACGCTCCCAGCTCCAGTGCCTGCGCGATCAGCGGAAACCGCTCGCGTACGACGGGGGCGGCCGCGACGTCGCTCATCCGGTTCCAGGGCGCCGATGTGCAGGCCGCCTTCCGGGGTGCCCTCGATGCCGGCCAGGGGGAGGTCGTTGATGTCGACGAGCCGTCGGGGGTTCAGCACGTCCTGGCGGAGCAGGTCGACCTCGGTGGTGCCCCCGGCGAGGAAGTCGCTGGTGGGATCCGTGCTCACGGCCGCGACGGCAGTCGCCGTGTCGGTCGCGCGGAGGTAGGTGATGGGCCGCACGAGGGCGCCTCCCTACGTCTGGTCGCGGACGGCGCGGATGGCAGCCCGGATGTGCGGATAGGCGGCGCAGCGGCAGATGTTGCCGCTCATCCACTCCTTGATCTCGGCGTCGTCCCCGGCATGCCCTTCCGCGATCAGTGCCACGGCGGACATGATCTGGCCGGGTGTGCAGTAGCCGCACTGGAAGGCGTCCTGCTCGACGAAGGCCTGCTGCATCGGGTGCGGTTCCCCGTCCCGGGAGAGTCCCTCGACAGTGGTGATCTCGTGGCCTTCGCAGCTCATCGCCAGCGTGAGACAGGCCAGCACGCGCCGTCCGTCGGCCCATACGGTGCAGGCCCCGCAGGTGCCCTGGTCACAGCCCTTTTTCGCGCCTGTCAGGTCGAGGCGCTCCCGGAGCGCGTCCAGCAGGCTGACGCGCGGCTCGATGTCGAGGGTGTGCTCGGTGCTGTTGACCGACAGTCTGACCCGCACCGGCCCGGGGCCTCGTTCCGCCCGTGCGATGCCTGGTTCGGTAAGGGCCGGGCCGGGAGTGGACATGGCTCACCTCCAGAGAAGGCACTTGATCGGCGTACCCGTGGGCTAGGAGTTCACGAACTCCAGGAGGTCGGGGTTGAGGACCTCCGGATGGGTCGAGAGCATGCCGTGCGGGAGCCCTTCGTACGACTTCAGGGTGCCGTGCTTCAGAAGTTGGACCGACAGCGGCGCGGAGTCCGCGTAGGGCACGACCTGGTCGTCGGTGCCGTGCGCGACGAGGACGGGCACGTCGATCTGCTGGAGGTCCTCGGTGAAGTCGGTCTCGGAGAACGCCTTGATGCACTCGTAGTGGGCGTTGGCCGCGCCCATCATCCCCTGCCGCCACCAGTTGTCGATCAGACCCTGTGACACCTCGGCGCCGTCCCGGTTGAATCCGTAGAAGGGCCCCGACGGAATGTCGATGTAGAACTGCGCGCGGTTGGCGGCGAGGGATACGCGGAATTCGTCGAAGACCTCGATCGGCGTACCGCCCGGGTTGCTCTCGGACTTGACCATGACCGGCGGAACCGCACCGACGAGCACGGCCTTTGCGACACGCCCCGGCTTGGCCCGCGCCACATAGCGCGCGACCTCGCCGCCACCGGTCGAGTGCCCGATGTGCACGGCACCCTGCAGGTCGAGCGCGTCGGTCAGCGCGGCGACGTCCGCGGCGTAGGTGTCCATCTCGTGGCCCGTGGTGGGCTGGCCGGATCGCCCGTGTCCACGCCGGTCGTGGGCGATCACCCGGCAGCCGTGGGCGAGGAAGAACAACATCTGGTTGTCCCAGTCGTCGGCAGTCAGCGGCCAGCCGTGGTGGAAGACGATCGGTTGCCCGTCGCGCGGGCCCCAGTCCTTGTAGAAGATGGTCGTGCCGTCGGAGGTGGTGACCGTGCCCATTGCTGATCCTTCTGCTGGAGAGGCCGAAGCGGCTGGGTCGTGCGAGGGTCGCTGATCGACAGCAGGGGCTGACGGAACCCAGCCATCCATACGGAAGCGCTGGATCGCAGCCGGAGGCAGCCGCCGGACCCATGCAGCCACGTTACGCCCATGTCCGACATACCTCATTTTGTACGGCTGGTCCGAGCCGGGCGGTCCGAGCCCCTTGCATACGCCCACCCGCCATCCGTCCCGTGCACGGGTGTTACCTGGGAGTAACTCCAGATGGTTTGATGTGCGGCGCCACTCACCCCTTTCACCCGCAGGGAGATCCAGTGACGCTCTCCGGACCGCGCCGCACTCATGGCGCCGTCGTGCTTGCGTTCTCGCTCGCCGCCGTCGGGCTCGCGGGCTCGGCGCCCACCGCGTCGGCCGCCGAGCAGGCTCCGTCGCTCAAGGTGCTGTCGTACAACGTCTTCCTGTTCAGCAAGACCCTGTACCCGAACTGGGGCCAGGACCACCGGGCCTCGGAGATCGCGAAGGCGGCCTTCTTCCGCGGGAACGACGTCGTGGTCGTGCAGGAGGCGTTCGACAACTCCTCTTCGGACGCGCTGAAGAGCGCCGTGGCCGGCGAGTACCCGTACCAGACGCCGGTGGTGGGGCGGAGCAAGAGCGGCTGGGACGCCACCGGCGGGGCGTACTCGGCGACGACGCCCGAGGACGGCGGGGTCACGATCCTCAGCAAGTGGCCGATCCTGCGCAAGGAGCAGTGGGTCTACAAGAACGCGTGCGGGGCCGACTGGTGGTCCAACAAGGGCTTCGCGTACGTTGTCCTGAACGTGAACGGCACCAGGGTGCACGTGCTCGGCACGCACGCCCAGTCGACCGACCCGGGCTGTGACGCGGGCGAGGCGGCCGCTGTGCGCAGCCGGCAGTTCAGGACGATCGACGCGTTCCTGGACGGCAGGAACATCCCGGCGGGCGAGCAGGTGCTGG
The DNA here is from genome assembly GCF_013009255.1 of Streptomyces sp. Z423-1. Taxonomy (NCBI): domain Bacteria; kingdom Bacillati; phylum Actinomycetota; class Actinomycetes; order Kitasatosporales; family Streptomycetaceae; genus Streptomyces; species Streptomyces sp. Z423-1. The sequence goes on along the minus strand of NZ_CP053109.1, from coordinate 9,148,938 downwards.
TCGCCGGTGATCTCAACGTCGACTCACGCAGTGCCGAGCACGCCTCGATGCTCGGCGACGCCGGGCTGGTGGACAGCGACGCGCGCACCGGGCACCCGTACTCCTTCGACACCCAGGAGAACTCCATCGCGCGGGACCGGTATCCCGACGACCCGCGCGAGGACCTCGACCACGTGCTCCACCGGGCGGGGCACGTGCGGCCGGCGGTCTGGAAGAACGAGGTCGTCAAGGAGCAGAGCGCGCCCTGGACGGTGACGAGCTGGGGTACCGACTACACGTACACCAATCTCTCCGACCACTACCCGGTGATCGGGTACTGAGCCGAGCCACGTGGGCCCCGGGTGGCCGGGGCCCACCTCCTGGGCGTTACGGATACGTGTAGGTGTTCAGGGCGTTCACCGCGGACGCGGTGTCGCCGAGCTCGTAGCGGTCCACCGCGAGGAAGTTGGGCTTCTTGCGGGCGGCCGACTGGCAGAAGCGGCGGGCGCGGTCGGCGAGTTTGGTGTTGTCCGTGCGGACCGTGGCGGTGATCGGGACGTCACGGAAGTGGTTCATCACGAACAGCGGGCGGAAGCCGGGCTCGGTGCGGGTCAGCGGGATGTTGGTGCCCGCGTCGTACCAGCGGCTGTAGCAGGACCAGTCGGAGGAGCCGATGCCCGAGCCCATGGACCAGTAGTTCTCGACGGTCCACTCCCGCTGGTACATCACGCCGAAGCTGTCCCGGGTCAGGCCCGCGGACCGGTCGGCGGAGCGGCTGTGGTCGGTGAAGATCAGCAGCCGGTCGTTCGCGGCGATCAGGTCGGCGAGCCGGGGCCAGCCGTTCTGGCGGACGCCCGTGAGGTCGGGGCGGTACAGGACGTCGTCCAGGCCGTTCACGCGGGCGAGTTCGGCGCGCAGGACCCCCGGGTCGACGTAGTCCTCCAGGAAGACGGTGATGAACTGGTCGGGGTGGGTCTGAAGGAAGTCAACGATCCGCTGGAGGTCGACCCACAGGGCGACCGGCCTGCTGACCAGCGTGCAGCTGTTGTGGCAGAGGATCGCGCCGTCGGGGGTCTGGTGGATGTCCAGCATGAATCCCCGGACGCCGTCGGCGAGTTGCTGGGTGATGCCGCGCGACTGGTTCGGAACCAGATTCACGAAGGGCGGGGCGAAGCCGCCGTCGACGCCGTTGGCGTAGGCGTTGTGCGAGGTGAGGAACGTGACCTGGTCCAGGGTGCGTTGGTCCTGGGGCGGCATGGGGCTGGTGGCCGGGGTGACGGGGGTGAGGTACCAGGAGGCGAGGGTGCCGGGGGCGCCGGGGGCGCCGGGGGCGCCGGGGGCGCCGGGGGCGCCGACAGCCAGCTGTGCCGCGTAGTTGGCGCCGGAGGGTTTGGGTGCGAGTGTGAGGTGGCGGTCGGTGCCGGGGGCCTTGAGCGTGTACTGGTCGGCGCCGGTGGACGTGATCTCCCAGGCCGCGTCGGCGCTCGTGCAGGCGACGGTCCGCGCCTGGTCGCCCGAGCGGCCGAGGCAGTTGCCGGTGGCGTCCGTGCTTTCGAGTACGTACGAGGATCCACTCGGCCGCAGGTTCCACTGCTGGCGGCCCTCGTTGCCCTTGGGTCTGTGCTGTTCGACCGCGCCTTGGTTGTCGGCCGCGTTGAGACCCGTGACGGCGCTCTGCACGTAGTACGCGCCGGGAGCCGGGGCCGCCGCCGCGGCCCCGGCCGGGGGCGAGGGCGCCACGACCGCGGCGGCCAGCGCGGCGGTCGTGGCGAGCAGGGCGTGGGGGGTGCGACGCATGACGATGCCCTTCGTCCGCAGGGGTGATGGTGGACAGTCAGGTGCATGACACCATGCCCCGCGAACCGGCGTCAGCAGTAGAGGTTGCCGCCCGGTGAAACCCCGAGGATCTGCGTGAACCGCTGGTAGTTGTTCACCCGGCTCTGCACCTGCGCGGGGTTCTTGCCGTCGCACTCCAGGGCGCCGTTGATACTGCGGATGGCCTGACCGAAGCCCGCGCCGTTGACCATGGCGTTGTGGCCGGTCATGGTGCCGGGACCGGTCTGGGTGTTCCAGTACCACAGGCCCGTCTTCCAGGCGACCGAGGCGTTGTTCTGCACCATCCAGGGGTTGTTGAGGAGGTTGAGGCCGAGCGCGTCACCCGCCGCCTTGTAGTTGAAGTTCCAGCTCAGCTGGATGGGGCCGCGCCCGTAGTAGGCGGCCTGACCGGCCGGGCAGCCGTACGGGCGGCTCCAGTCGCAGTAGTGCGGGTAGTTGGCCTGGTTCTGCTCGACGATGTGCACCAGGCCGCCGGTCTCGTGGCCGACGTTGGCGAGGAAGGCCGCGGCCTCCTGCTTCTTCACGGTGTCGCTGCCCGTGTTCGCGAAGCCGGGGTACGCGCTGAGGGCGGCGGTGAGACCGCTGTAGGTGTAGAACGAGTTCCGGTTCGGGAACATCTGGTTGAACTGCGCCTCGCTGACCACGAATCCGGCTGCGGACGCGGTGGGAGCCGGCTGGAGGGCCAGGGCGGCGCCCGCGAGGGCGAGCGAGCTCAAGAGTGCGGAGATGCGCATACGACGCCTCGACACAGGTTCAGCTCCTTTGCGGTACACGGCCGCTCCCGGGGGAGGGACGGCGGGGGCGGCCGTGGTGGGGGGTTGGACCGACACTCAACCGCGTTGGTCTGTACCAGTCAAGGGTTTAGACCAGTCGAACCGTCCGGGATTTCGGACGAGTTGGGGCATGCGTCGGCCGTGGCCCATGGCGCCGTCGGTGCGACCGTCACCTCGGCGCTGAGCGAAGGGTGGTCCGACCGAGCCGGTGCGGGCCGCCCCTCGCGGGGTGGCGCCGCACAAGTCCCGTGCGCCGCAATGAGAACAGCGCGGCGGTCAGTGGGCGGGAGCGGCTGATCCACCGGCCGGACACGCAGGCGCGGCCGACCCGCGCCTTCCGATGCGGGCACCGGGGAAATCCCGGCGTTGGCCGGGCTGTCCGAGGCCCTGGTCCGGGAGGGCGGCGTCAGGCTGGTGCGCCGACGGGTGCTCTGAGGGGCGCGGCTTCCAGAAACCGCCTAGCCTGTCCGCCCCTTGTGCAGGAAGCGCCGCAGGCGGGTCAGCGGCCAGGTGTTGATCACGTCGTCCTTGGTGAGCCAGCCGCGCTGTGCCGTGCCCACGCCGTAGCGCAGGTGGGCCAGGTGGAGGGTGGAGTGGGCGTCGCTGTCGATGGCGAACTTCACCCCGTACCGCTTGGCCCGCAGGATGTGTTCGTCGTTGAGGTCGAGCCGGTCGGGGTGGGAGTTGATCTCCAGGGCCGTGCCGGTGCGGGCGCAGGCGGCGAAGAGGGCGTCCAGGTCGGCGTCGACGCCGGGGCGCTTGCCGATGATGCGGGTGGTGGGGTGGCCGATGATGTTGATGTACGGGTTCTCGATGGCCCGCAGGAAGCGCTGGGTCATCGCGTCGTGCGCCTGGTTGAAGTGCGAGTGCACGGAGGCCACGCAGATGTCGAAGTCGGCCAGGAAGTCGTCCGGCCAGTCCACGCCGCCGTCGGGGTCGATGTTCAGCTCCACGCCGTGCAGCAGCCGCATCCCGGTGCGTTTGCCGCGCCGCCCGTACTCCTCGTCGAGCTCCCGGACGCGCGTCCGCTGGGCCAGCATGCGCTCGTCGGTCATGCGCTGCATGTAGAGGTTGGGCGCGTGGTCGGTGATCGCGTAGTAGGCGTGGCCGCGTTCGGCGGCCGCGGCGACCATCTCCTCCAGCGGGGCGAGGCCGTCCGTGAGGTCGGTGTGGGTATGCAGGTCGCCCCGGATGTCGGACTCCTGGACCAGCTCGGGCAGCTCACCGCGCAGCCCCGCCTCGATCTCGCCGCGGTCCTCGCGCAGGGTCGGCGGGATCCAGGGCAGGCCGAGCCGGGCGTAGACGTCCTCCTCCGTCTCGGAGACGATCTTGTCCCCGGTCTCGACGTCGAACAGCCCGTACTCGGAGAGCTTGAGCCCCTGGTGCACGGCCAGCTCCCGGGTGCGGATGTTGTGCGCCTTGGAGCCGGTGAAGTACTGCAGCGCCGCACCCCAGGAGTCCGGCGGTACGACCCGCAGGTCGACGGCGAGGCCCTTGGTGGTGCGGATCGACGTCTTGGTCGTGCCGTGCGCGATGACCTCGCTGGTCGCCGGCAGCTCGGTGAACGCCCGCATCAGCGGCTCCGAGTCCTCGGCGGCGGCGAGGATGTCGATGTCCCCGATGGTCTCGCGGCCGCGGCGCAGCGAGCCGGCATACGCACACCGCCGGCAGCCGGTCACCTTCGACAGCTGGGCGAGGACGCCCTCGGCGACGTCCATGGCGGCGTCGATCAGCACCCGGTCGCCGGAGGACTGCAGCAGCGCGATGCCGTGCAGGATGTTCTCCTCGGTCTTGGGACCGAAGCCCTTCAGGTCCCGCAGCCGCTCCTCGTGGATGGCGTCGGCCAGTTCCTCGATCGAGGAGATGCCCAGCTCCTGGTAGATCGCCATGGCCTTCTTCGGGCCGAGCGTGGGGATGGCCGTCAGCCGCCGGACCCCGGCGGGGATCTTCGCCCGCACCTCCTCGACGGCCGACACCTGGCCGGTGCGGAAGTACTCGACGATCTTCTCCGCGATCGACTTGCCGACGTTGGGGATCTCCTGGAGGCCCTTGACGTCCAGGGTGGACACGTCTGCGTGGTAGCCGCCGATGGAGCGGGCGGCCTTCTCGTAGGTGCGCGTCCGGTACGCGTCTCCTCCGGTGATCGAGATCAGGTCCGCGTACTCGGCGAACAGCGCGGCGACCTCATCGTTGGAACGAGCCACGTCTCCAGGGTAAGCACGACCGCCGCACCCCGCTCAGCTGAGCGGCCAGGGTCTGTATCGCGACGCCGGCATGATCCGAACGACACGGGGGCAACGCGGTCATACGCGCGACGCCGACTCCCCCAGCGCGGCAGCGAGCCGCTCCAGCAGTGTGCGCAGCACCTCCGTGTCCTCCTCGTCGAGCCCCGGCCAGTCCGCCCGTACCGCCCGGTCGACGCGCCGCCAGTACTCCAGGCCGCGTGGCGTGAGGTGGGCGAGGACGCGGCGCCGGTCCAGGGGGTCGACCCTGCGGTGGACCAGGTTCTGGTCGACGAGCCGGTCGACCAGCTTGGTGAGCGTCGGCGCCGGCAGGAACGCCGCCTCGGCGACAGCGGTCATGTTGTGCCCGGCCCCGTCGGAGAGCAGCGCGAGCACCCGCCACGCCTCGACCGAGCAGCCCTCCTCGTCCAACGCGGCCTGCAGGCGGCGGGCGGCCAGCCGCTCGGCCCGCGTCAGCAGCCGCACCAGGTCCTGCGGCCGACGCGACGCAGATGAAGTGGGCATCCTGCTCCTGGATCACGGTGTGCGTACATCGTATGAGATGGACTGGAGTTCACCTGGGGGAACCGAAATCATGACGGCATGTTCCGGCACGATCCCCCACTCGGCGAGTGGTTCACGGCCGACGCCTCCGTGCTCGGCGTGGCGCTCGTCTTCCCGTTGCAGGGACCGGCCGGGATCTTCGGGCCGACCTGCGAGCTGTGCGCCCGGCTCGCCGCCGAGCGGATCAATGGCGCGGGCGGGGTACTCGGCCGCGAGCTGCGGCTGATCCCCGTCGACGGCGGGGCGCCGCCGCGCCAGATCGCCGACCATGTCGAGGCGTTGGTGGACCTGGGCGTGGTGCAGGGCGTCACGGGCTGGCACATCTCCTCGGTGCGACAGGCGCTGGCGCCGAGGATCGCCCATCGGGTGCCGTACGTCTACACCGCCTTGTACGAGGGCGGGGAGAACACCGCGGGCGTGTTCCTGACGAGTGAGACGCCCCGCGACCAACTCCGCCCCGCGATGGCCCTGCTGGCGCGCGAACGCCGGGTGCGCCGGTGGTTCGTCGTCGGCAACGACTACGTGTGGCCGCGGCGCACGGCGCGGGCGGCGCAGGCGTACGCGCGTGAGACCGGCGGGACCGTCGCCGGTGAGGTGTATCTCCCGCTCGGCACCCACGACTTCGAGCCCACGCTGCGCCGTGTCGAGCGCTCCGACGCCGACGCGGTCCTGATGCTGCTGGTCGGGAGCGACGCCGTGCGGTTCAACCGGGCGTTCGCGGAGTACGGCCTGCACGCCCGCTGCCTGCGGCTGAGCACCTTGATGGACGAGAACATGCTGATGGCGAGCGGCCCTTCGGCGACCACCGACCTCTACAGCACCGCCGGTTTCTTCGCCTCGCTCGCCAACCAGGACACCCTCGACTTCCACGGCCAGTACGCGCGCCGGTACGGCGTCGAGGCACCCGCGCTCGGCAGCCTCGGTGAGTCCTGCTACGAGGGCGTCCTGCTGCTGGCGGCACTGCTGAAGCGGGCCGGGACGCTGGACGTGGGGGCGATCGGGGCGGCGGCCGGGACGGTGTCGTACGAGGGGCCGCGCGGGCTGCTGCGGCTGCGGGGCGGCCATGTGCGTCAGCGGATCTATCTGGCGCGGGCGGACGGCTGCGACTTCGACGTGCTCACGGAGCTGGATCTGCACGGTTCCCGCTCCTGACGCGGCTGAGCCGACGTCAAGATACTTCCCACAGAAACTAACCGGAATGCCTCGGCGAATGGTGAATTCGGCTTTCGAATGCACGTCACACACCGCCGGGGCGTTTTTTGTTGCCTCCGGGAAAGTCCCGTGAAACGCCCCGGAAACAGAACGACTTGAGGCTGTGGACCGCACTTCAGGAGGTTGTCGTCCTCCACACCCGAGGGGGTCCATTTGTCCAGCGCTTCCATCGTTCTTCGCCGCCGCTTCCTGTCCGGAGGCCTCGCGCTCACGGCCGTCGTGGCGCTGTCCGCGTGCGGGGCGAAAACCGACGCGACCGGCTCGTCCGAGGGGGCCGCGCAGGCCGACGTCAGCGGTGACACGGTCAAGGTCGGTCTGCTCAACTCGCTGTCCGGCACCATGGCGATCAGCGAGGTGACCGTCCGCGACTCCCTGAAGCTGGCGATCGACGAGATCAACGCCTCCGGCGGGGTGCTCGGCAAGAAGATCCAGCCGATCAGCGAGGACGGCGCCTCCGACTGGCCGACGTTCGCCGAGAAGGCGCAGAAGCTGATCAAGGAGGACCGGGTCGCCGCCACCTTCGGCTGCTGGACCTCCGCCAGCCGCAAGGCCGTCAAGCCGGTGTTCGAGAAGAACAAGTCGCTGCTGTTCTACCCGGTGCAGTACGAGGGCCTGGAGCAGTCGCCGTACATCTTCTACACGGGCGCGACCACCAACCAGCAGATCGTCCCGGCGCTGGACTACCTCAAGAGCAAGGGCCTGAAGAAGCTCTACCTGGTCGGGAGCGACTACGTCTTCCCGCGCACCGCCAACAAGATCATCCAGGCGTACGCCAAGGCCAACGGCATGACGGTCCTCGGAGAGGACTACGCTCCGCTCGGCTCCACCGAGTTCAGCACCATCGCCAACAAGGTCAAGGCGGCCAAGGCGGACGCCGTGTTCAACACCCTCAACGGCGACTCCAACGTGGCCTTCTTCAAGGAGTACAAGTCGGCCGGGCTCACCGCGAAGTCGCTGCCGGTGGTCTCCGTCTCGATCGCCGAGGAGGAGGTCAAGTCGATCGGCTCGCAGTATCTGGCGGGCCAGTTGACGGCCTGGAACTACTACCAGACGACCGCGGGCGCCGCGAACGAGAAGTTCGTGAGGGCGTACAAGGCGAAGTACGGCGAGGACAAGCCGACCAGTGACCCCATGGAGGCCGCGTACACCTCGGTCTACCTGTGGAAGGCGATGGTCGAGAAGGCCAGGTCCTTCGACCCGGAGAAGGTGAAGGCCGCCTCCGACGGCATCACCTTCGACGCGCCCGAGGGCAAGGTCACCGTGGACGGCGCCACCCAGCACCTCTACAAGACGGCCCGCATCGGCGAGATCGGCACCGACGGTCTGATCAAGGAGGTGTGGGACTCCGGCAAGCCCATCGAGCCCGACCCGTACCTCAAGGGCTACTCCTGGGCCTCCGACCTGAGCTGAGGAGGCGCCGAATGACCGTCATCCTCGGTCAGACATTCACCGGCATCAGCATCGGTGCCGTTCTGCTGCTCATCGCACTCGGCCTGTCGCTCACCTTCGGCCAGATGAACGTCATCAACATGGCCCACGGCGAGTTCATCATGGCGGGCGCCTACACGACGTACGTCCTGCAGAAATCCATTTCCGATGCCGGAATGTCGCTGCTGGTGGCGCTGCCCGTCGCCTTTCTCGTCTCCGGTGCCCTGGGCGCGCTGCTCGAATGGCTGCTGATACGACGCCTTTATCTGCGGCCCCTGGACACCCTTCTCGTCACCTGGGGCGTCTCGCTGATGCTCCAGCAACTCGCCCGGGACATTTTCGGCGCACCCAATGTGCAGACCCGGGCGCCGGACTGGCTCACCGGGAACGTCACGCTGATCGGCGGCGCGGATCCACTCACGGTCGCGAACAGCCGGCTGTTCATCCTGGGCCTCGCCGTCACGGCGGTCGTCGCGCTCGCGTCGACGCTGCGGCTGACGCCGCTCGGCCGCCGGGTCCGGGCCGTGGTGCAGAACCGGGACCTCGCGGAGGTGTCCGGCATCTCCACCGCCCGCGTGGACCGCACCGCGTTCTTCGTCGGCTCCGGGCTCGCGGGCATCGCCGGGGTGGCGCTGACGCTGGTCGGTCCGATCGGGCCGACGATGGGCACCAACGTCATCATCGACGCCTTCCTGGTGATCGTGGTCGGCGGGATCGGGCAGCTGAAGGGCACGGTGATCGTGGCGTTCGTGCTGGGCGTGCTGCAGTCGGTCCTGGAGTACTCCACCACCGTCAGCGTCGCGAAGGTGCTGGTGCTCGTCGCCATCGTCGCGTTCCTCCAGTGGCGGCCGCAGGGGCTGTACACGCTGCGCACCAGGAGTCTCGTATGAACCCCTTGAAGGGATCACTGCGGCCGGTCGCCGGTTTCGCGGGCGCCGCCGTCCTGCTCTTCGCCGTCGCCCCGCTCGCGCTCACCGACTTCCGGCTCGGGCTGCTCGCCAAGTACCTGTGCACGGCCATGGTCGCTGTCGGCATCTGTCTGGCCTGGGGCCGCGGTGGGCTGCTGACACTCGGGCAGGGTGTCTTCTTCGGGCTGGGCGGTTACGCCATGGCGATGCACCTGAAGATCGCCGACGCGGGGCCGGGCAACCTGCCCGACTTCATGCAGCTGTACGGCACCGCCACCGAACTGCCCTGGTGGTGGCGGCCGTTCGCCAACCCGGCGTTCGCCCTCGCCGCGACCGTGCTGCTGCCGATGGCGGTCGCCGCCCTGCTGGGCCTGTTCGTCTTCCGGCGCCGGGTGAAGGGCGCGTACTTCGCGATCCTCAGCCAGGCCCTCGCCGCCGCCTTCGCCATCTGGCTGATCGGCCAGCAGGCGACGACCGGCGGCACCAACGGGCTCACCGACATCCAGGGCTTCTTCGGCTACGACCTCGACGACCCGGTCAACCAGCGGACGGTGTACTTCGTCATCGCCGCCGCCCTGCTGGCCCTCATGGCCCTCGCCCGGCAGCTGATCCACAGCCGGTACGGCGAACTCCTGGTCGCCGTGCGCGACTCGGAGGAGCGGGTGCGTTTCCTCGGCTACGACCCGGCGAACGTGAAGCTCGTCGCGTACGTCGTGGCGGCGGGCATGGCGGGGCTGGCGGGCGCGCTGTTCGTGCCGGCCGTCGGCATCATCTCACCGGCGATGATCGGCATCGTGCCGTCCATCGAGTTCGTGATCGGCGCGGCGGTCGGCGGCCGGGCCAGCCTGGTGGGCGCGGTGCTGGGCGCGATCGGCGTGGCCTGGGCGAAAACCGCGTTGTCGGAGGAGTTCCCGGCGGCGTGGACGTACTTCCAGGGGCTGCTGTTCATCGTCGCGCTGGCCTTCCTGCCGGGTGGGTTCGCCTCGCTGGCCGGGATGCTGCGGCGGCGCAGGGCCCGGCAGCGCAAGGCGACGGTCGTCGCGGTGGGAGAAGCGGCATGAGCGGACTGGAGATACGGCGACTGCGGGTGTCCTTCGACGGCTTCACCGCCGTCGACGGCGTGGACCTTGAGGTGCGCCCCGGTGACTTGCGGTTCCTCATCGGGCCGAACGGCGCCGGCAAGACGACCCTCGTCGACGCCGTCACCGGCCTGGTGAAGGCGGCGGGCTCGGTGCGCTTCGACGGCGAGGAGCTGCTCGGGCGGAGCGTGCACCGGATCGCCCGGTCGGGGATCGGGCGGACGTTCCAGACCGCCACGGTCTTCGAGGAGCTGACGGTGCTGCAGAACCTGGACATCGCGGCGGGCGCCGGCCGCAGCGTGTGGACCATGCTGCGCCGCCGCAAGGACGTACCGGAGTCGGTCGTAGGGGCGCTGGAGACGATCGGCCTCACCGATCTCGCCGACTCCCCCGCCGGGACGCTCGCGCACGGTCAGAAGCAGTGGCTGGAGATCGGCATGCTGCTGGTGCAGGACGTACGGCTGCTGCTGCTCGACGAGCCGGTGGCCGGGATGAGCCACGACGAGCGCGAGGCGACCGGCGCGCTGCTGCGGCGCATCAGCGAGGAGCGCACCGTCGTCGTGATCGAGCACGACATGGACTTCATGCGGTCCTTCGCGCGCAGCGTGAGCGTGCTGCACGCGGGCCGACTGCTCAGCGAGGGGACGGTGGCCGAGGTACAGGCGGATCCAAAGGTGCAGGAGGTGTACCTGGGGCACGCTGCTGCGACCGAGGACGCCACCGTCGTACAGGAGGCGTGATGCTGGAGATCGACGACGTCCGGGTCGGCTACCACCGGAGCACCGTCCTGCACGGCGTGAGCATCGAGGTGCCGAAGGACGGGGTGGCGGCGGTCCTCGGACACAACGGCGCGGGCAAGAGCACGCTCCTGCGGGCCGCCGTCGGCCTGCTCACCCCGACCACCGGCCGTGTCCGTCTCGACGGCGAGGACATCACCCGCCGCAAGCCGCACGAGCGCGTGGCGCGCGGGATGGCGTACGTCCCGCAGGGCCAGCAGGCGTTCCCGCACCTGACGACCGCCGAGAACCTCCGGCTCGTCGCGGACGGGCGCCGGCGCGGGAAGGCGGCGGTCGACGAGGCGCTGGACCTGTTCCCGGCGCTACGGACGCTGACGAGCCGCCGCGCGGGCCTGCTGTCGGGTGGGCAGCGGCAGCAACTCGCCATCGCACGTGCGCTGGTGACGGAGCCTCGGGTCCTGTTCCTCGACGAGCCGACGGAGGGCATCCAGCCGTCGGTCGTGGCCGAGATCGAGGAGACGATCCTCGCTCTGGCCGCGCGGGGCGGCCTGTCCGTACTGCTGGTCGAACAGCACGTCGGCTTCGCGATGCGGGCCGCCCAGCGGTACTACGTCCTGGAGTCCGGCCGGGTCACCTCGTCCGGCACGGGCGGACGAGACGCGGAGGCGTCGGTACGGGAGGCGCTCAGCGTGTGAGGCGCCGCTCGTGCGTGCCGTCCACATGATCAGTTCTGTCCACGGCGATCAGAGGATTGAGCTCTACACATAAAGGTGAAATAAGAGCAGAATGGACCTACGCGGCGCTTACCGCATACCGCACCAGACGCGGTCAGGCCAGCGGAGTCAAAGGAGACGAGTCATGGCCAACGTCCAGCCCACCAGAGGTGACATAGCCAGCCACCCCGATGCACTAGAAATGCGGGATCGCTACGCCCGCATGCTCGGCGGTCGTGATGTGGCACTCGTGGACGGACCGGTGTTCCTGCTCGGTCTGTACTGTGCCGTGTCCCCCTGGGTGGTCCACTACAGCGCCAGCCAGCCCTCACTCGCGACCCACAACCTGATCATCGGGATCGCGATCGGCCTGCTGGCACTCGGGTTCACACGGGCGCCCGAACGCATGTACGGCCTCAGCTGGGCCATGTGCGCGCTGGGTGTGTGGATGATCATCTCCCCGTGGATCGTCGGCGCCAGCCCGGATGCCGGCGTCGTCTGGAACAACGTCATCATCGGCGCTCTGGCCTTGATCCTGGGCCTGGTGTGCGCCGGTACGGCGGCGAAGAGCGCCCCCAAGCCGTAGGTAACCCCGTGAGGAAGGGAGTCGATGAGGTACACCCAGGCCGGCCCGCGACCCCTCGCGGACCGGCCCTTTCCGTGCCTCAGCGGCTGGGCGCCTCCTCAGAAGACCCGGAATCGGACTGTCCCCGGCCTCAGTGGGCACACACCAAGCAGCGGGGGTTCTGACAAAGAGGGGCGGAGATGGAGATCTCGGGCATCATCAGCGCCATCGTCATCGGCGTCATCATCGGTGTACTGGGCCGACTCGTGGTTCCGGGCCGGCAGCGCATAGGAATCCTGTGGACGATCCTGGTCGGCATCGCCGCCGCGCTGATCGGCTCGGCGATCGCCACAGCGTTCGGCGTGGCCGACACCGAGGGGGTCGACTGGATCGAGTGGCTCATCCAGATCGGCCTCGCCGCACTCGGCGTCACGGCCCTGGACCGGGCGCGCGGACGTCAGTGACGGGGCGAGGAGGACGTCCGGCGTGGTGAGCGACGCCGAGCTGCGGTATCTGCGCCGGTGTGTCGAGCTGGCCGCACAGGCGCTGGACGCCGGGGACGAGCCGTTCGGGTCGGTGCTGGTCGGCGCGGACGGCGCGGTGCTGGCGGAGGACCACAACAGGGTGGCCTCCGGAGACCGCACCCGGCACCCGGAGTTCGAGCTGGCCCGCTGGTCGGCGGCACACCTGTCGCCGCAGCAACGCGCGGCGGCGACGGTGTACACCTCCGGCGAGCACTGCCCGATGTGCGCGGCCGCGCACGCCTGGGTGGGCCTCGGCCGCATCGTGTACGTGGTGTCCTCCGAGCAACTCGCCTCATGGCTGGCAGAGCTGGGCGTGCCACCGCCTCCGGTACGCACGCTGCCCGTCAGCGAGGTCGCACCCGGGGTTGCCGTGGCCGGGCCGGTTCCCGAACTCACGGAAGAGGTACGGGACCTGCACCGCCGCTTCTACCGAGCGAGACGCTGAGTCACCGCCCCTGCCTCTCCGCAGACCGCGGCTCCAGGTCCCAGTCCTACTGGCCAAGCCTCAAGTCTCCGGGCCACCGGTCCCCAAGCCCCAGCCCAAAGCCCAGGCCCCACCGTTGATCACCCGCCGATGGGGCCTTACCCCGTGCGCGACAAGAGCCGGGTGGGCTCAGCGCACCGCCCGGGGGCGGAAGCGCCGGTACAGCAGTGCCCCGCCCAGCACCATCGCCGCGGCACCGATCCCGACGGGCAGCGTCGCGTCCGCGCCCGTGTCCGCGAGGCCCGAGGCGGTGGGCGGCGCGGGGCGCGGGGCCACCGGGTTCGGGGCCGGGAGGGTCTTCGGCGGGATCGATGGCTTGGGTGACGCGGGGCGGGCCGGGCGGTCGCCGGACGTGTTCTCGGACTCGTTGCCGACGGCCCCGTTGCCGACGCCGACGACGTTCACCGTGTTGCCGGTGACGTTGACCGGCACATGCACAGGCAGCTGCAGCCCGTTGCCGGAGATCACCCCCGGCGAATCCTTTCCGCTGCCCTTGGCGGCCGCTCCCCCACCCGACGCGGCCGACGCCCCGGAGTCCTGGTCGTCGGCCTCGCTGACGTTGGCGCAGCGGTTGCCCGCGGCGGGGTTGAGGAGCCCCACCACGTTCACGGTGTTCCCGCACACGTTCACCGGGACGTGGACCGGGAGCTGGGCGGTGTTGCCGGAGATCACCCCCGGCGAGCCGACCGCGGCCCCGTCGGCCGCGGAGTCGGCGTGCACCGGAAACGTCACAGCCATCGCGCCCGAGGCGGCGGCGACGGCGATCACACCGTTTCGGGTAACCCGTTTCATGGGGTCCCTGCCTTCCAGACGTTGTCGCGGGCACTCACCCGCACGGGATAAAACGCAGGTGAACCATCCGAGTTATGGCTTATCCGCCTTTCACCCCATCGAGTGGCACGGTTGTCGAACTAGCGGCAAAGCCACCGAACCGCTCAACACACTCCGTAATCGTCCGCACCGGAAGGGTGAGCGGGCAGGGTAAGGCAGCGCCCCGCGCCCCGCTGGCCCGGAGGCGGCGCCTCCGAGCGCCGCTTATCGTGAGCGAGGGCGCCGCCCACCCGTCCCCGGCGGGGCGCCCTGGAGGCATCGATGCTGGCCAAGCTGTCACCGCGGCGCAGGCTACGGCGCCACGCGGTCGCCGGAGCCATCGGCCTGGCGATGCTGGGCGCCGCTCTGCCGGCGACGGCCGCGGACGATCCGCAGCCCGACCTGACCCGGTTCTACCGTCAGAAGGTCGTATGGAAGGCGTGCGAGGGCATGGCGACCCCCGACGACCTGCAGTGCGGAAAGGTCACCGTCCCCCTCGACTACGCGCGGCCCGGCGCCGGAACGCTCGATCTGGCCCTGGCCCGGTACCGGGCGAGCGGCGAGAAGCGCGGCTCGCTGCTGCTGAACTTCGGCGGGCCCGGCGGCTCCGGCGTCAGCGAACTCGCCTTCAGCGACGACGACTTCATGGACCTGACCGACGGCTACGACGTGGTGAGCTTCGATCCGCGCGGTGTCGGCCGGTCCTCGCCGGTCAGCTGCGGAAACGCCCCGTACGGTGGCCCCGGCGTCTGGGCCGGGACCGATGAGACGCTCCGCGATCCGAGCGCGGTGCTGCGGCAGTTGAAGGCGGTTGCCGAGGAGTGCGCCAAGCGCTCCGGGCCCGTACTGGCGCACATAGGCACGGTGAACGTCTCCCGGGACATGGACGTCATACGTCAGGCGCTCGGCGACGACAAGCTCAACTACCTGGGCTTCTCCTACGGGACGCGCCTCGGCGCGGTGTACGCGACCCAGTTCCCGGACAAGGTGGGCCGGGTGGCGCTGGACGGAGTCGACACGCTGACGGAGTCGCTCACCCAGCAGGGCGTGACGGGTGCCGCGGGGCAGCAGATCGCGCTGGACAACTTCCTCGACTGGTGCGTGAAGGACGTCGCCTGTCCGTTCGGTCAGGATCCGCGGACCGCCCGGGAAGAAGTCGTACGCCTCGTCCGGTCGATGGACGAGGACCCGGTCCCGACCGCGTTCAGCGGCGAGTTCACCGGCCAGGACCTGGTCGGCGCGCTGAGCCAGGCGCTCTACAGCACCGATACATGGCCGTCGTTGCAGCGCGCCCTGGCCTCGCTGGTCGAGGACGGGGACACGAGCGGGGTGGAGGCCTTCGCCGCCGGCGGCTTCGCGCTCCCGGGCCTGCCACAGGGCCGGAAGCCGTCGCCGTCCGCCGACGGCGGGCTCGTGGACCAGGAGGACGTCCCCCTGGACAACCTCACGGCCGCGCTGATCGCGATCAACTGCGCCGACGACCCCGACCGCCCCACGGCCCGGCAGATCACCGCGAACCTCGGCCGGCTGCGCGCCATGTACGAGGAGGCCTCGCCGGTCTTCGGCCGATTCCGCCTCACCCAGGTACTGCTGTGCTACGGCCGCCCCAAGGGCACCGACTTCATCCGCGAGAAGGTGAAGGACGTCGACAGTCCCAAGATGCTGCTGGTCGGCACCCGGGGCGACCCGGCGACGCCGTACCGCTGGACGGTGCAGACGGCGAAGCGGCTGGGACCGTCTGCTGTGGTGCTCGACAACAAGGGCGAGGGCCACACCGCTTACACCTCGTCCAAGTGCGTGCACAACAAGGTCGACGCCTTCCTGCTCTACGGCACCCTGCCCGCGAACGGAAGCTCCTGTGGGTCCGAGAACGGCGAGGGAGCGGCGCCATGACGATCATCGCGCCCCAAATGCCCGATACGTGAATCGGCCCTATGGTGCTGTCATGGAGCACGCACTCAGTCCCACGGCCCTGGCAGAGCTGCGCCGACCGCGCCCCTATCCCGCGGTGTCCGTGCTGACGCCGACGCACCGCAGGGAGCCGTACAACGCGCAGGACCGGGTCCGGCTGCGCAATGCGGTGGCCGAGGCCAAGAAGCAGTTGGAGACCGATCCCGAGGTGACCCGGGAACGGCGTGTCGATGTGGCGGCCCAGCTCGACCAGGCGCTCGGCGAGGTCGACCTGACACACGCCGAGGACGGCCTGGTGATCTTCGCCGCCCCGGGTGAGCACCAGGTGTGGTCGCTCGGCCGCGCCGTGCCCGAGCGGGTGGTGCTCTCCGACACCTTCCTCACCCGCAACCTCGTCTCCGCACAGGTGTCCGAACGGCCGTTCTGGGTGCTGTCGGTCTCGGCCGACCGCGCCACCCTCTGGAACGGCGGCGGGGGCCGGGTCACCGAGGAGCACACCGGCGGCTTCCCGCTGACCCGCAGGAACGAGAACTTCGACCCCGAGCGCCTGGAACGGTTCGGTGACATGCCGAGCACGTTCCGCGACGAGGGCACCCGGCACTTCCTGCGGGAGACCGACACGGCGATGGGCGCGGTACTGCGCGACGACCCGCGGCCGCTGTACGTGACCGGTGAGCAGGCGGCGCTGTCCTGCCTGGACGAGGTCGGGGACGCCTCCCGGCGCGCCGTGCACATCCCGCACGGCGGCCTCACGCACGGCACCCCGGACGCCGTGTGGCAGGCCGTGCGCCCCGTGGTCGAGGCCGAGGACCTGAGGACGATCGACACCGTGACGAAGGAACTCGAATCCGCCCGGGGCCGCAAGGAGTTCGTGGCCGGCGTGGACGAGGTCTGGCAGAACGCGCGGGAGGCCCGGGTCCGGCTGCTCGCCGTCGAGGAGAACTACCGGGTGATCGTGCGCGACGACGGCGGCCATCTCGTCCCGGCCTCCAGTGACGACCGCGACGCCCGCGAGGACATCGTGGACGAGATCGTGGAGCAGTGCCTGGAGACCGGCGCCGACGTCCGCTTCGTCCCCGACGGCACGCTGGCCGACGCCAACGGCATCGCGGGCGTGCTGCGCTACTGACGGCACCCGTGCCCTTCCGCCTACGCTACGCCGGGACAGTCGGCGGAGTGGGAGGGTCACGTGGGTGAGCTGCTGGGCGTGGCGGTGCTGGGCGCGGGACACATGGGAGCCGACCACATACGGCGGCTGGACCGGGTGGTGAGCGGCGCCAGGGTGGCCGCCGTGGCCGACCCGGACCCGGCACGGGCGAAGGAGGCGGCCGCCGGTATCGACGGGGTCGCGGTGCACGCCGAGGCGGAGGCCGCGCTGGACGCGCCCGGTGTCGACGCCGTACTGATCGCCTCTCCCGGTCCCGCCCACGAGGAGGCACTGCTCGCGGCCTTCGCGCGGGGCCTTCCGGTGCTGTGCGAGAAGCCCATGGTGCCCGAGTCGGCGGGGGCGCTGCGGGTGGTGCAGGCGGAGGCGCGGCTCGGGCGACGACTGGCGCAGGTCGGTTTCATGCGGCGGTACGACGCCGAGTACGGGCAGCTCAGGTCGTTGCTGGACAGCGGCCGTCTGGGGCGTCCGCTGATGCTGCACTGCGTCCACCGCAACGTCTTCTCCCCGCCCGGTTTCACCAGCGCGATGCTGGTCAACAGCTCGGTCTCGCACGAGATCGACGCGGCGCGCTGGCTGCTCGGCCAGGAACTGACCGCCGTGACCGTGCTGCGCCCCCGGTCCTCCGGGAACGCTCCCGAGGGCCTGCTCGACCCGCTGTTCGTGCTGTTCGAGACCGCGGGCGGCGCCCTGGTCGACGTGGAGGTCTTCGTCAACTGTGGCTTCGGCTACGAGGTGCGCTGCGAGGCCGTCTGCGAGGCGGGCAGCGCCCGGATCGGGGAGGGCCGCACGATGGTCGTCACATCGGACGGCGGCGCCCGCGAGGAGGTGCCGCAGGACTACCTCGTACGGTTCGCGGACGCCTACGACCGCGAGGTGCAGGCCTGGGTCGACGCCACCCGGCAGGGGCGGGTCACCGGCCCGAGCGCCTGGGACGGATACGCGGCCTCCGCCGTCGCCGAGGCCGGGGTCCGGGCGCTGGAGAGCGGCGCCCGGGTGACCGTCGAGCTCGCGGCGCGCCCGGAGCTGTACGCGGACGTGAGCGGCTGACGTCGACGTCAGACGCCGTCGAACAGGCTGCTCAGCCCCTGTTCGACGGCGTCGGCGACGTCCTCCTCGCCGGCCGCGACGACCGCGTAGGTGCGCAGCAGGAAGCGGCGCAGGGTCGCGGTGTCGAACTGGAGCAGCGCCAGCCCGAAGGGCGAGTGGAACTCCAGCACCGTACGGGCCCGCCCGCACGGCCAGATGTGCACGTCACCGCTCCCGGCCGGGCCGCGCACTCCCTCCTGCAGCAGGGACCGGGCGAAGGTCCAGCTGAGCGCCTCGCCGTCGAGGCACACCTCGGGCGGGAAGTCGAGGTGCACGGCCAGGGGGTCGGTGGAGAGGTAGCGGAGCGTGACGGGGACGGGAACTTCCCGCTCCTGCGCCGTGATCAGCCGGGCGTGGGCGGGCTGCTGGAGGGTGATGTCCATGCTCTTACGAGCTCGTTCCGGCGTCTGACGTACACCCTGAACACATGTGCGTCGAACACTCGAATGAACGCGGTAGTCGCAACCTTACGGACGGTGGCATATGCCAGAAGCACCACCGTATCGTGTGTTGCCAAATCCCTTACAGCGCGTCGCGGGCTGTGCAACAGTCGTAACGGTCCCACCGCCAGCCTTGGTCGTACCGTCCCCCGCATCGGAGTGCGTCATGCCGTCCCATCTCTCTGCGGACCGCCCAGCCGCCCAGCCGCCAGGACGCGGCTCGGTCGACGCGCTGATATCGCAGACGCGGCGACTCAAGGGCGAGGTGGACGCCGTACGGCGGGACGCGCCCAGTGACGGCTCGGACCCGCGGGATCGTTGGCAGCGCGCACTCTACGACCTCGCGCTGCACCAACTCAACGATCTCGACGAGCACTTGGCCCAGCTGCGCGACGGCCCACCGCCCGTGACCTCGGCGGCACCGGCCGAGCCGGCCCCGGCGGCACCGCCCGCTCCCCGGGGCGAGTCACTGCTCAGCCGGGTCGGCAGCGCGGAGTGGAACCTGCTGACGGACCAGGCCAGTTGGTCCGGCGAGCTGTACGAGATCCTCGGCCGCGACCCCGCCGCTGCCCCGCTCACCCTGGACGAGCTGCCTTCCCTGGTGCTGGACGCGGACCGGCCGAAGCTGACCGCGATGGTCACGGACTGCCTGGTCGACGCCAAGCGCATCGACGGCGAGTTCCGGATCGTGCGGCCGGACGGCGAGGTGCGGACCGTGCACATGATGGGCGAGCCCGTGCTCGACACCGACGGCGGCACCGCCTCGATGTGGGCCGTGCTGCGCGACGTCAGTGAACTGCGCCGCAGCCAGCAGGCGGTGAGCGAGACCCGTGACTCGCTGGAGCGCCGGCGGCACGTCGCACAGACCGAGCACCGGCTCGCGGTCGAGCTGCAGGAGGCCGTGCTGCCACCGTGGCACGGCACTCTGCGGCTCCCGGGCCAGGGCCCGCGCAGCCTGGATCTCGCGGCCCGCTATCTGCCTGCCTCGACGAGCGCGCTGATCGGCGGCGACTGGTACGACGCGCTGGAACTGCCCGACGGCGAGACCCTGCTCAGCGTCGGCGACCTCACCGGCCACGGCGTCACGGTGACGTCGGGCATGGCGATGCTGCTCGGCGCGGTGCGCGGCATGGCGATGGCGGGCACCCGGCCCGGCCAGTTGCTGGCCTGGCTCAATCAACTGCTGGACACCACCGTCCAGCCGGCCCTCGGCAGCGCCGTCTGCTGCCGCTACCGCCCCGAGACCCACACGCTGGTGTGGGCGCAAGCAGGACACCCCGCCCCGCTGCTGTTCCGCAACGGGACGGGGCGCAGGTTGAGCGCACCGGACGGCGTCCTGCTCGGCGCGACCTCGGGAGCCGCCTACGGCGAGGCCGAGGAGACCCTCGAAGCGGGCGACCTGGTCCTGCTGCACACCGACGGACTGGTGCCCAGGGACTGGGGGTCCCCCCACCGCCTCACCGACCTGGCCCCGCGCTTCGCGGAGGCACGGACCGCACAGGACTGCGTGCGGACGGTCGTGGAGGAGTTCGGCGAGACCGAACGCGAGGACGACGCCTGTGTACTGATCGCCAAGGTCACGTCATAGGGGACAGTCGATAGGAGGCGTGATAGGAGGCGGGGACAGTGGAACTACACCTGTGAGCTGTTGCCGCCCCTCCCCTTCGTCTTCGGCAGCGCCAGCTTGATCTCCTCCCGCAGCTCCTGGATCTTCGGATACTCGCCGTACTCGGCGGTGAGCCGGTACATCTGGCGCAGCCTGTCCCAGGTGCGGCGGGAGGAGTTCTGCCCCATCGACATCAGGGCGAGTCGGGCGAACCGGTCCGCCTGTTCGGGGTCGTCGGCGATGAAGCAGGCGGAGGCCATGGACAGGAAGTCGAAGATCTTCGACCGCTGCTGTGCCTCGACCCGCAGCGCCAGCGCCTTGTCCGCGTAGTGCTGGGCGTGCGTCGCCGCGCCCGGCTCGAACTCCGCGAGCGTGCGGTAGGCCAGGGCCTGCATGCCGTACAGGTCCGCCTCGTTGAACAGCTGCATCCAGCTGGGCGGCGGCACGTCCGCCTTGTCGGAGACGAACAGGTCCTCCGCCTGGCCGAGGGTGCGGCGCATGGCCTGGCCCTTGCCCATGGACGCCTGCGCCCACGCCTCGATGGTGTGGAACATCGCCCGGGTGCGGGGCAGTACCTCCTGCCCGGAGCCGGACTGGGCGAGCTTCATCAGGTCCAGCGCGTCGTCGGGCCGTCCCAGGTGCACCATCTGGCGGGCCGCCCGGGAGAGCGCCTCGCCGGCCCGGGGCCGGTCGCCGCCCTCGCGCGCGGCATGGGCGGCAATGACGAAGTACTTCTGGGCCGTGGGCTCCAGGCCGACGTCGTGCGACATCCAGCCCGCGAGGACGGCGAGGTTGGCGGCGACGCCCCACAGGCGCCGCTGCAGATGGGGTGGGTGACGGTAGGCGAGCATTCCGCCCACCTCGTTGAGCTGGCCCACGACCGCCTTGCGCTGGAGCCCGCCGCCGCGGGCCGCGTCCCAGGCGCGGAACACTTCGACCGAGCGCTCCAGTTCCTCGATCTCCTGCGACCCGATGGGGGCGGCCTCATAGCGGTCGAACCCGGCGGGGTCGGCGTGCAGGGGGTCGTCGAGATGGGGAGCGTCGGCCGCCAGGGCCGGATCGGTGTGCAGCCAGTCGTACATGGCGCTGCTGAGTGCGGATCCCGCGGCGAGCACGGCACCCGCGCCCACCAAGCCGCGTCGGTTGAGCATGAGGTCCATTCCCGTGAATTCGGTGAGGACCGCAGCGGTCCGTTCGGGCGCCCACGGCACACCGTCGGGATGCTCCACACTCCCGCCGCCCTGCCGCTTTCCCGTACGCCCGTGCCGGACCAGACCGAGGTCCTCGATGGTCACGACACGGCCGAGACGCTCGGTGAACAGAGCCGCCAGCACCCGCGGCACCGGATCGCGCGGGATCTCTCCCATGTCGATCCAACGCCGCACCCGTGAGGTGTCGGTCGCCAGCTGGGGGTGGCCCATGGCCGCCGCCTGCTTGTTGACCAGCCTCGCGAGCTCGCCCTTGGACCAGCCGGCCAGGCCGAACAGGTCCGCAAGGCGGGTGTTGGGTTGTCCGCTCACGTCAAGCCCCCAGGTTCTCGGCTGAGTTGACAGTAGCCCGGGGCGAGTTGCCGGGCGACTATTCGCCAGGGTTCGCCAGGGTGCGCCAGATGGTGTGCCACGGGGCATCGGGTGTCAGGTAGGAACGCGCCACCCCGACCCGGTCGCCTTCTTGATACGGCTGGTGCATTCCCCAGGGTGCACCCGGGCGGTCGGTTCGGGTGGCGTAATGACTCGCAGGCACACGAAGGGATCTGTCTCGCCCATGTACGCAGCATCGTCCTCCGTGTCCGCCCCGCCCCGGCCGCTGCGCCCGCGCCCCGCGACTCCCGCCTCCCCCAGGCCGGGAGAGCCCCCCCTGCCGGGTGGCGGCGGCCCCTACCTCGCCCCCGCGCGCCCGACGGGCCCCGTGCTCGGTGCGGGCCGGACGCGGCGCCCCGCGGGGCTCGGCACCCAACCGCTCAGCGGGAGACTCGACTTGTCCGGCCCCCAGGACGCCCAGCTGCGCACGGTGATCGCCTCGGTGCACCGGATCTGCCCGGAGTTCGCCCCCGTGCAGGTGCTGCGGCGCAGCGGACGGTCCGTGCTGCTGGTCGGCACCACCGGACGCAGTACGGCCGTCGCCAAGTGTCTACTCGACCACTCCCCGGCGTGGGCCGAGCGGATCCGCCACGAAATAGCGGCATACCGCTCGTTCGTCCGGCACCGCCCGCCCGTGCGGGCGCCCCGGCTGATCGCGGCGGACCCGGACAACTGCACGCTGGTCATCGAGCGGATGCCGGGACGGGCGGCGGCCCTTCAGCGGCACCCGGCGGAGGCACCACCACGCGCGGACATCCGGCAGGCGCTGAGCGCGATCTGCCGGCTGAACGCCTGGCGGCCCCCCGCGGGCACGTTCGACGCGCCGCTGGACTACGCGGCCCGGATCTCCCGGTACCACGAGCTGGGGCTGCTCACCGACCGGGACCTGGGCGACCTGCAGAAGCTGCTGCACGGCATCGCACTCGCCGCCGGGCGGCAGGGCATGGGCCAGTTCTGCCACGGCGACGCGCTGCTGTCGAACGTCCTGCTCTCGCCCGCGGGACCGGTCCTGGTGGACTGGGAGCACGCCGGCTGGTACCTGCCGGGGTACGACCTGGCCACCCTGTGGTCGGTGCTCGGCGACGCCCCCGCGGCGCGGCGGCACATCAGTCAGATCGCCCAGTCCGCGGGGCCGGCCTCGCGGGACGCGTTCCTGGTCAACCTGATGCTCGTACTGACCCGCGAGATCCGTACGTACGAGACGGCCGTGCAGCGTTCGATGCATGACGCGACCCCGGCGGCACCGGGCGCGGCCCAGCCGGGTGCCGTGCCGTCCGGTGAGGAGCAGCGGCTGCTGCTGCGGCGGTTGCACGACGACTGCCAGCTGGCCCGCCGGGCCGTGCGCGCGGCGGTCGGCACTCGCTGAACGGGGACCACGGCCCGCGGTGCGCCAGGGACAGCGGCGCACCGCGGGCCTCGTCGTGTCCGGGGCCGTGGTGGAGGGTCCATTGGTGTACGCCACTGACGCCCCGCAGGCCCGTCGGCCGCCGCCACGAAACTCCCGCAACCCGGCCCTGACCGGCGAAATCGCCTCCTTGGTTGCACGATTGACGGACCGTCGGAGAACCGGTAGCACTGACACGCCCGGCCCGCACGGCTCATCGCGCCCAACCGTCCCAGGAGGCTGCTTTGCGAGGATCCGCCACCGACCCCGACCGAGCCGCCGGGCCGAGACGCGTACGCCGGACCGCCGGCGCCGTGGCCTCCGCCGCGCTGCTGCTGCCATTGCTCGGCGCCGCCCCGTCCGACGCCCGGTCGGACGGTGAGCTACAACAGGCGTTCGAGCAGGCCGCCGCCGCGTACGACGTGCCGCAGAGCGTGCTGCTCGGCGTCTCCTACCTCCAGTCCCGCTGGGACGCGCACGGCGGTGCGCCGAGCGTGACCGGCGGCTACGGCCCGATGCACCTCACCGACGCCCGTACGGCGCTGGCCACCGCCCCGCACCACAGCGAGGGCACGGAGGACCCGCGCGGCGACGACGCCCGCCCGCCGCTGCTCCCCGACGCGAAGCTCCCGGAGAACGCCGGACTCCCGGCCCGCCTGCGGACCTTGGCGAAGGCCGCCGAGCTGACCGGCATCAGCGCCGAGGAGCTGCGCACCGACCCGGCGGCCAATGTGGCGGGCGGTGCCGCGCTGCTCGCCGCCGCGCAGCGGGAGCTGGGCGAGCCGCCGAGCGACGACCCGGCGGACTGGTACGGGGCGGTGGCCCGTTTCTCGGGCGCCGACGACACCGCGACGGCGGCGACGTACGCGGGCGATGTGTACGACGTGCTGCGCACCGGTCAGGAACGCCGCACGGACGCCGGTCAGCGGGTCACCCTGGCCGCGCAGCCCGGACTCGCCCCCGACACTTCCCAGTTGCGGCGGGCTGGCCTGCGCAAGACGGCCACCGAGGGCACCGAATGCCCGGCCACCGTCTCCTGCGAGTGGATCCCGGCACCGTACGAGGAGTTCGGCGACGGCGACTACGGCAACCACGACCTGGGTGAGCGCCCGGTCTCGCAGAGCATCGAGTACATCATCGTGCACGACACGGAGGGCGCCTGGGAGGGCGTTCTGGACCTCGTGCAGGACCCGACCTACGTGTCCTGGCAGTACTCCCTGCGCTCGACGGACGGCCACATCGCCCAGCACGTCAAGGCGAAGGACGTGGCCTGGCACGCGGGCAACTGGTATGTCAACGCCAAGTCGATCGGCCTGGAGCACGAGGGTTTCCTGGCCTCGCCCGACGCCTGGTACACGGAGGCGATGTACCGCTCGTCGGCGCGGCTGGTGAAGTATCTCGCCAAGAAGTACGGCATCCCGCTGGACCGGCAGCACATCCTCGGCCACGACAACGTGCCCGGCCCGACCACGGCGACGGTCCCCGGCATGCACACGGACCCGGGCCCGTACTGGGACTGGCGGCACTACTTCACCCTGCTCGGCCGCCCCTTCGGCCCCACCGCCCGCGCGGGCAGCGGCCTGGTGACGATCCTGCCGGACTACGCCGCGAACCGGCCGGAGTACACGGGCTGCACCGCGCAGGGCGAGCCGTGCGACGGGCACGGTTCGAGCGCGGTACGGCTGTACTCCGGGCCCGGCGAGAGCTACCCACTGATCAAGGACATCGGTCTGCGCCCGGGCGGCGAGGACTCCACGACCGGCGTCAACGACATCGGCTCACGGGTCTCCACCGGCCAGCAGTACGCGGTGGCCGGCCGCCAGGGCGACTGGACGGCGATCTGGTACCTGGGACAGGAGGCCTGGTTCCGCAACCCGGCGAAGGCCCCGACCGCGGTGCCCGCGAAGGGCCTGGTCATCACGCCGAAGGACGGTCTGGACAGCGTCCCGGTGTACGGCCGTGCCTACCCGGAGGCGTCCGCCTACCCGGCGGGCGTGCCCGCCCAGCCGGTGTCCCCGCTGCCGTACAAGCTGCTCAAGGGCCAGAAGTACGTCGTCGGCGACAAGGTGCCCGGCGAGTACTACTACGCGGTCACCTTCGCCACCGACGGGCACAAGGTCGTCGTGGGCAAGGACCTGTACTACGAGATCCAGTTCGGCCACCGGGTCGCGTTCGTGCGGGCGGCCGACGTCAAGGTGTCGTCGTAGCGGCTCAGCCCTGCTGGAACAGCTCCGCCGGGAGCGGCTTCAGCAGGGTGTACAGGTCGTCGGTGATGGGGCGGTCCCAGGCGGCGATGGTGACCAGGACGTGGTCGCTGCGGTCGAACTGCACGCAGGAGATCCGGCTCTCGGAGAGCTTCAGACGGCGCACGATGAGGAGGTTGTCGCCCTGCATCACCGGCACGTCCTCGGTACCGACGACCGTCACCTCCTCGTCGTTCTCCAGGGCCAGCAGCAGCTGGGCCACCTCGAACGGGACCTGCCCCTCGGCGACCTCGCGGGCCGGGGAGCCCTCGGGCAGATTGCCGATGATCATCGCGGGGCCGCGGCCGCCGAACAGGTCGTAGCGCAGGAAGACGCCCTGGCAGGTGCCGTCGGGGGCGGGCAGCAGGCCCGCGCCCAGATTGCCGGGCCAGTCGCCCGGGTCCATGGCCAGCACGTCGAAGTCGGGCCCGGCGGGGGTGGCACTGCGGCGGCGGAGGAACGACATGCCGCCATGGTACGTGCCCGCAGGTCGTCGGCGTCGGGCGGGACTCCGTTGCGGCGAAGGTCGGCGGCTAGACGGGCTTCTTGTGCCGTTCGTGGTGGCGGGCGACGCGGGCGCGGTTGCCGCAGGACGGTTTGCACCACTCCTGTCGGGGGTGTTCCTTCAGGAAGTAGCGCACGCAGCGGGGGGCGTGGCAGGCGCGCAGCCGGTGGCGGTCGGGGCTCGTGAGGAAGGCGATGGCGGCCTGCGCGAGCACCGCGGTGAGGTCGTCTTCGCCGTGCGCGGACCGGTGGTGTACGACGGGGTCGGCGTCATCGGGCCAGTGCAGGACGGGGACGGTGGGGATACGGGCGGCCGCGGCGTTCAGGCGGGCCAGGGCTTCGGGCACGGGCAGCAGGCGGGCCGCGTCGGCGGGGCTCGGGGCGGCGGGGCGTACGGCGTGTGCGAAGAGGGCACGGACCGCGGCGCGCAGCTCACGGATGGCGGCGAGGGCCTCGGCGTCGGCGGTGTAGGTGGCGGCATCGGGCAGGGCGTCGGGGTGGGAGCGCACCCATGCGGTGAGGCCCTCGGCATCGGTCAGGTCGTCGGCGACGCCGCCGTGTCCGTCGTGCCGGACGGTCAGGGCGAGGTCGAGAGCGAGCCGGGCGTCTCTGCTGGTCGAGTCCTGCATGACGCTAATGGTAAAGGCCCGGGTTATCTATTAGCTTTCGGTCGGCTTCACTCCTCCGGCGGCGCAGGCGGCACCACCGCCACCGGGCTCGCCGCGTGGAGCAGTACGGGATGGGTGACCGAGCCGATCATGCGGGTGGGGGCGACCAGGCGTCGGCGGTGGCGGCCGACGACGACCAGGTCGGCGTCCAGCGAGTTCGCCACGAGGAGCGCGGCGGCGGCGCCGGGAGCCACGTACGGTTCCGCCCGGACGTCGGGGTGGCGGCGGCGGTGCGGGGCGAGGAAGCCCTCCGCGAGGGTGCGTGTCTCGCTCTCGACGGCGTCCTGGTCGATGCCGGTCGGCAGCAGCTCGCCCGCTGCGCCCGCCCAGAGTTGCACCGGCCACAGGTAGGCGGCGACCACCTGGAGGCGGGCGTCACGCAGGGCGGCCTCCTGGAAGGCGAAGGCGAGGGCGGCGTCGTCCGGGGCGTCCACGTTGAGGCCGACGACCACCCGGGGTCCCGGTTCCTGCGGCGGGACGTCGTCGACCTCGCGGCCGGGCCGGGGCACCACGACGACCGGGCACTCGGCGTCCCGGGCCGCCGCGAGACCGTTGGAGCCGAGCAGGAGCCTCGCGAAGCCGCCCCGGCCCCGGGAGCCGAGCACCAACAGCTGGGTTTCGGCGCCCAGTTCGGGAAGTACGGCAGCCGGGGCACCCTCCGGGCCGAGGTACTCCACGACCAGTCCCTCGGCGCGCCCGGCGACGTGCGCGCGGGCCCGGGCGAGCACGGGATCGTCCTCCGGCTCCGGCAGCCGGGCGACCTCGACACCGGCGGGCACCCGGACGGTGTACTGCCGCGCATGCACCACCCGCAGTGGCGCACCGCGCCTGCGGGCGGCGTCGAGGGCCCAGTCCAGGGCCCGCAGGCTGTCGTCCGAACCGTCGAACGCCGCGATGACCGGCAGGGTGCTCATGTTCCTCACCTCCGGAGTGGCGACCCACCACTTCCCGGGGCCAGCCTGGCTCAGGCCTGCGCCCTGGGAGGGCTCACTGAGTCGCGTGTCCGGAAAATCGGGCGGTACACCCCCGGATCGGCCCGTCCACCCGGTTCACCCGGGCGGCCCCCGGTCAGCTCGAACCTCAGGTCAGCTCGAACCCCAGGTCAGCTCGAACCTCAGGTCAGGTCGAACTCGCCCTCCCGCGCGCCCGACACGAACGCCCCCCACTCGGCGGGAGTGAAGATCAGGGAGGGGCTCTCCGGGCGGCCGCTGTTGCGCATGGCGATGAAACCCTCGACAAAGGCGATCTGGACATCCCCCAGTCCGCGGCTGCTGGACTGCCATTCGGCGTTGCTCAGGTCCAGTTCCGGCTTGTCCCAGCCCATGAGCGGCTGCTGCTGGATGGTGGTCTCGGCCACGTCCGTGCTCCTCCCGACTCGTCGTCCGCGGCCAGCCTAGCGATCGGTCCCCGGAGCCAACAGGCCACGTGAGGGGGACCTTTCAGGCGTCCGGCGGCCGCGCTCCCACGAGCCACATCGAGAAGAACTGCGAGCCGCCGCCGTACGCGTGCCCGAGCACCTTGCGGGCGCCGTCCACCTGATGCTCGCCCGCCAGCCCGCGCACCTGCAGGGCCGCCTCCGCGAAGCGGATCATGCCGGAGGCGCCGATGGGGTTGGTGGACAGTACGCCGCCCGACATGTTGACCGGCAGGTCCCCGTCCAGTTCGGTCACCCCGGACTCGGTGAGCTTCCAGCCCTCGCCCTCGGCGGCGAAGCCCAGGTTCTCCAGCCACATGGGCTCGTACCAGGAGAACGGCACGTAGATCTCGGCGGCGTCGATGTCCCGGCGCGGGTCGGCGATCTGGGCCTGCCGGTAGACGTCGGCGGCGCAGTCCCGGCCGGCCCGTGGCGAGACGAAGTCCTTCCCGGCGAAGAGGGTGGGTTCACTGCGCATCGCGCCGCCGAGCACCCAGGCGGGCGGGCGGGGCGCCCGGGCGGCTCCCGCGCGGTCGGTGAGGACCATGGCGCAGGCGCCGTCGGAGGACGGGCACGTCTCGGAGTAGCGGATCGGGTCCCAGAGCATCGGCGAGGCCTGGACCTTCTCCAGGGTGATGTCGTGCTCGTGGAGATGGGCGTACGGGTTCTTCAGGGCGTTGCGCCGGTCCTTGTACGCCACCAGCGAGCCGACGGTGTCGGGCGCGCCGCTGCGGCGCATGTACGCCCGTACGTGCGGTGCGAAGAAGCCGCCCGCCCCGGCCAGCAGCGGCTGCTGGAACGGGATCGGCAGGGACAGGCCCCACATGGCGTTGGACTCGGACTGCTTCTCGAAGGCGAGGGTCAGGACGGTGGCGTGCACGCGAGCGGCGACGAGCTGGGCCGCGACCATCGCGGTGGAGCCACCGACCGAGCCGGCGGTGTGCACG
The DNA here is from genome assembly GCF_013009255.1 of Streptomyces sp. Z423-1. Classification (NCBI taxonomy): domain Bacteria; kingdom Bacillati; phylum Actinomycetota; class Actinomycetes; order Kitasatosporales; family Streptomycetaceae; genus Streptomyces; species Streptomyces sp. Z423-1. Next base: position 9,120,153 of record NZ_CP053109.1, on the reverse strand, counting down.
CGCAGCATCGGCTTGCCGACCGCGCCGAGCGCGTCCGCCAGGTACAGCTCCGGCATCATCACGCCCTCGAAGAAGTCGGGCGCCTTGCCGATGACCACGGCGTCGATGTCGGCCCAGGTCAACTCGGCGTCGTCGAGGGCGCTTCGGGCCGCCTCCCGGACGAGCCCGGCGATGGAGACGTCCCGTCGTGCGGCCACGTGCTTGGTCTGGCCGACGCCTACGACGGCCACGGGCTCCTTGCTCATCGGGGATCCCCTTCGAGTACGGCGACCAGGTTCTGTTGCAGACAGGGGCCGGACGTGGCGTGGGCGAGGGCCCGGTCGGACTCGCCCCGGTGGATGCGCGCGGCCGCCTCGCCGATGCGGATCAGGCCGGCGGCCATGATCGGGTGGGCGGCGAGCGCGCCGCCGGACGGGTTGACGCACACGGTGTCGTCGAGCCGCAGCGCCTTGCGCAGGACGATCTCCTGGGCGGTGAAGGGCGCGTGCAGCTCGGCCGTGTCGACGGGGCGTGCGAGGGCACCGGCCCGCTCGGCGGCCAGGCGGGTGGAGGGTGAGTCGGTGAGGTCGCGGACGCCGAGGCCGTGGGCCTCGATGCGGTGGTCGACGCCGCGGATCCAGGCGGGGCGTGCGCACAGCTCGCGGGCGCGCTCCCCGGCGGCGAGGATCACGGCGGCGGCGCCGTCGCCGATGGGCGGGCAGTCGCCGGTGCGCAGGGGCCGTACGACGTACTCCCCGTGCGGTACCGGACCCCGCAGCTGGGCATGGGGATTGTCCCGGGCTGCCGCGCGGCTGCGGGCGGCCACGGCCGCGAGGGCGGGCTCGTCGGTCTCCCCCGCGTCGATGAGCGCCTGGGCCTGGAGGGCGGCGAGGGCGACGGAGTCGGGCCACAGCGGGGCGACGTAGTACGGGTCGAGCTGGCGGGTGAGGACGTCGCGCACCGAGCCCGGCGAGGACTTGCCGTACGCGTAGACGAGGGCGGTGTCCGCCTCGCCGGTCAGCAGCTTGGTCCAGGCCTCGTACAGCGCCCAGGCGCCGTCCATCTCCACGTGCGACTCCGAGATCGGCGGCCAGGCGCCGACGCCGTCCAGGGCGAGCGTGAAGGAGAAGGCGCGGCCGGCGAGGTAGTCGCTGGAGCCGGAGCAGGTGAAGCCGATGTCGGCGGTCTTCAGGCCGGTGCGGTCCAGCAGCTCGTGCAGGACCGGCATGAGCATCTCGACCTCGGAGAACCCGTCGCTGGTGCGCCGGTGGTCGGTCTGGGCGAAGGCGACCACGGCGATGTCGCGGGTCACAGCAGCTCCTTGTAGGTCTCGTAGTCCGCGTCGGGTTCGCCGGCCGGCCGGTAGTGGTCGGGGTAGCGGCTGTTCCCGGTCCACACGGGTTCGACCCGCAGGCCCATCCGGACCTGGTCGTACGGGATGCCGCCGATGCGTCCGTGCAGCGCGAGGTCGGCTCCGTCGAGGGCGATGTGGGCATAGACGTAGGGGACGTCGATGTCCAGGTTCTTGGCCTTGATGTTGACGATGCAGAAGGTGGTGACGGTGCCGCGCGGGCCGACCTCGACCTGTTCGCCGGTGGCGACGCCGCAGGTGGGGCAGGCGCCGCGGGGTGGCACGTACACCTTGCGGCAGGACGGGCAGCGCTCGCCGACGGTCCGCCGGTCGGACAGGGCCTTGATGTAGGCGGACTGGGCGCGGCCGGGGCTGTAGGTGTAGTCGAGCCGGGCGGGCGCGACGATGCCGGTGATCGGGTCCTCGAACTCGCCGGTGTGGCAGGTCGGTTGGGCGCGTTCGCCGTCGTACGGCTCGAAGCAGGCGATGTCGGTGATGGCGCCGGTGCGTTGCGCCGCCCAGCGGATGCGGACCCGCATGCCGGTGTGGACGTCCTCCGGTCCCGTGGCGTCCAGGGCGTGCAGCAGGGCCGTGTCGGCGCCGTCGAGGCGGACCAGGGCCCAGGCGAAGGGGGTGTCGAGGGGCTGGCCCCGGCGGGGGGCGTGGTTCCAGGCCCAGGTGGTGACCGTGCCGGTGGGGGCGACCTCGACGAGATCGCGGATCTCCTCGGCGGTGACGGGGTCGTACTCGACCGGTGGGACGAGGGTGCGGCCGTCGCCGGTGCGCACGCCGAGGACGATCCGTTCGCGCAGGCCGGTCAGGAAGGCACTCTGGACGGGGCCGAGGGAGCGGGTGAAGGGGAATTCGACGGTCAGCGGGGCTTTGAGGACTTCGGGCATCGGGGGGCGTGCCTCCTCCGGAGGTCGGGGTGCGTGAGCGCCCCTGAAGGGGCGCGGGGAACTGCGCGACCAGCCAGAGACGGCCCGCAGCCTCTGAACCGGCCCAAGCCAGCGCAGCGCCTACGCGCGCTTGTAGTCAGGCGGCCGCTTCTCCGCGAAGGCGCGGGCGCCCTCCTTGGCGTCGGCGGTGTCGAAGATCGGCCAGCCGCGCCGTAGTTCGGCGGCCAGGCCCTCGGTCTCGGTCATCTCGGCGGTCTCGTACACCGACGCCTTGACGGCCTCGACGGCGAGCGGGCCGCAGGCGTTGATCTGCTCGGCGATCCCCAATGCCTTGGTCAGCGCGGTGCCGTCGGGGACGACGTGGCCGACCAGGCCGATGTCGGCCGCCTCACGGGCCCTGTACGGCCGTCCGGTGAGGAGCATTTCGAGGGCATGGGTGCGGGGGATCTGGCGTTGCAGCCGGACGGTCGAGCCGCCGATCGGGAACAGCCCGCGCCGGACCTCGAACAACCCGAAGGTCGCGGACTCGCCCGCGACGCGGATGTCGGTGCCCTGGAGGATCTCGGTGCCGCCCGCGACACAGTGCCCCTCGACGGCGGCGATCACCGGTTTGCGGGGCCGGTGGTGGCGCAGCATGGCCTTCCAGTGCAGGTCGGGGTCGGCCTTCAGCCGGTCCCGGTACTGCTCACCCGCCATCCCCTTGCCCGCCAGGGCCTTGAGGTCCATGCCCGCGCAGAAGGTGCCGCCCGCGCCGGTCAGCACGATCGAGCGGATCGCGTCGTCCTCGTCGGCCTCGGTCCAGCCGTCGTACAGGCCGACGAGCATCGGCAGCGAGAGCGCGTTCTTGGCCTCGGGCCGGTTGAGCGTGAGCACCAGTGTGGCGCCTTCGCGCTGCACGGTGAGGTGTTCGGTGCCACCCATGGATCGTCCTCCCCGTCCTGCCGTGTCGGGCACGTGCCGCAGGAACGAGAACAGGTTGCAGCAGGCGCGTCGGCGCTTCAAGGGTTTTCTGACAGTCAGTCAGATTTCTGCTGCGCGGACCCTTCACAGTTGTGTCGCCCTTTGCTCTGATGACCGGCACCGAGGGACAGCGAGGTCAGGAGGAGCGGTGGAGTACAACCTTGCCGACCTGTTCGAGTCGGTCGTGGACGTGGTACCGGACCGCGAGGCGCTGGTGTACGTCGACCACCCGGGCACGGGCGCGGAGCGCCGGCTGACGTACGCCGAGCTGGACGCGGCCGCCAACCGCATCGGTCACCACCTGCTCGACAGCGGCATCCGACCCGGCGAGCACGTCGGGCTGCACCTCTACAACGGCGTCGAGTACCTCCAGACGGTGCTCGGCTGCCTCAAGGCGCGGATCGTGCCGGTGAACGTCAACTACCGTTATGTCGAGGAGGAGTTGGTCTATCTCTACCGGGACGCCGATCTGGTGGCTCTGGTGTTCGACGCGGAGTTCACGGACCGGGTGGCGGCGGTGCTGCCCCGGGTGGCGAAGGTGCGGCATCTGGTGCGGGTGGGGGCGGGGGGCTCGCTGGGTGTGCCGTTCGCGGAGGCCGAGGCCGGCGGCTCCGCTGAGCGCGGGTTTCCGGCCCGCTCGGGGGACGACCAGTTCATCATCTACACCGGCGGTACGACCGGAATGCCGAAGGGCGTGATGTGGCGGCAGGAGGACCTGTTCTTCTCCGGGCTGGGCGGCGGGGCGCCGACCGGTGAGCCGGTGAAGACGCCGGAGGAGCTGGCCGAGCGGGTCGCGGCGGGCGGGTCGGGCATCACGTTCTTCCCCACTCCCCCGCTGATGCACGGCACCTCCACGCTCACGGCGTTCATCGGCTTCAACTTCGGGCAACGGGTCGTGCTGCACCGCAAGTTCGTGCCGGAGGAGGTGCTGCGGACCATCGAGAAGGAGAAGGTCAGCAGCATGTCACTGGTCGGTGACGCGATGCTGCGGCCGCTGATCGACGCGCTGGCCGGGCCCATGAAGGGCACGGACTGCTCCTCGATGTTCAGCGTGTCGTCGTCCGGCGCGATCATGTCGGAGACGGTCCGGCAGCAGTTCCTGGCGCTCGTGCCGCACGTGATGCTGCTGAACAACTTCGGGTCCTCCGAGTCCGGCTTCAACGGCACGGCGACGGACGACTCCGGGCCGAAGCGAGGCTTTCGCATCCGCGTCAACTCACGGACGCGAGTGGTGGATCCGGCGACGCACGAGCCGGTGGCCGTCGGCGAGGTGGGCCGGATCGCCCAGTGCGGCCACGTGCCGCTCGGCTACTACAACGACTTGGTGAAAACCGCCGAGACCTTCTTCGAGAGGGACGGCGAGCGATGGGTATTGCTCGGCGACATGGCCACCGTCGACGAGGAGGGCGTGGTCACCGTCCTCGGCCGTGGCTCGCAGTGCATCAACACCGGGGGCGAGAAGGTGTACCCGGAGGAGGTCGAGCAGGCCCTGAAGTCCCATCCGGACGTGTACGACGCCCTGGTGGCCGGGGTGCCGGACGCGAAGTGGGGCAACCATGTCGCGGCGGTCGTGCAGATCCGCGACGGCGCGCCGAAGCCGTCCCTGACGGACATCCAGACCCACTGCCGGGACCGCCTGGCGGGCTACAAGATCCCCCGCCAGCTGGTCATCACCGACTCCATCCGCCGCTCCCCCAGCGGCAAGGCGGACTACCGCTGGGCACGGGAGGTGGCCGTCGCGGCGGACGAGTAGGGCTTGTCCGTCGGATCAGGTTGACCGTGGGGTCTGCGGCGGCTGTGGGGTGCGGCGGCTGTACCGCTGGGCGCGTGGGCCGTCGCGGCCGACAACCAAGGCTCGTCCGGCGGAACACGCCGCCCGTTCGGTCCGGCGGATGTGCGGCGCGCGGCCATGGGACGCGGTGCTCTTCCCAGCCCCGCGATTCCGGATGATCCGCCGGACAGGCCGCCTGGCAGTGATCGGCCGCTAGTCGGCCTTCCCGCTGCCGGTGAAGAAGTCCGCCGTGCGTCCCGTGAACCACTGCGGGTCGTCCACCCACGGATAGTGCCCCGCGCCCGGCTGTACGGCGACCTCGGCGTTCGGGAAGACCTCGGCCGTGCGGCGGGCGAGGTCGGGGCGCGGGCCGCCGTCGAGTTCGCCGGCGTAGACGAGGACCGGGGCGGCCAGCGTGGCCAGTGCCGTGCGGGTCGCGGGCGGGTCGTAGGCGCCCTCGGAGCCGTACCGCTCCGCGGCCTCCTCGTTGCCCTCCTCCTCGTCCCGCCGGGCATGCGCGGCGGCCGCGTCATCCCAGCGCCCGTAGAAGAACGGGATGAACATCGGATCGAAGTCGCCGCCCTCCAGGAGCCACCTCTCGAACGTCGGGAACGCCTCCGCGAACCACGGCTCGCCTTCCCGCAGCCGTGCGGCGGCCAGCCGGTCCTCGGTCGTCGCCGGCATGCCCAGCGCCCACGGCGTCGCGGTGATCAGCGCGAGCCGTGCGACCCGGTCGGGATGGCGGGCGGCGTACAGCATGGCCAGGCTGCCGCCCGCGGAGTGGCCGAGCAGGTCCATCCGTTCCAGGCCCAGGTGAGCCCGCAGCGCCTCCACGTCGTCCACGAGGCGGTCGCAGCGGTACGTCGCCGGATCCGTCGGCACCGCGGAGTCGCCGGTGCCGCGCAGGTCGAGCAGGACCAGTCGGCGGTGGGCGGCGAGTCCGCCCAGGTCACCGAGGTAGGCGGAGGGCCGCATGGGGCCGCCGGGCAGGACGACCAGTGGGTCGCCGTCGCCGCGCAGATGGTAGGCGAGACGGGTTCCGTCGGGGGCGTTGAAGGTGGGCATGGCGGTCATCCTCAGGGCCGGTGACGCCTCTCCGCAACAGAGTTCCGCCCGCCGGAGAAAGTGCGGGCAGAGCACTTGCCTCCACCCGCGCCGGGCTGGATTACTGATCCACAACACCTCGACCGAATGATCGGTCGCCTGGATTGCTGCGGTTGGTGAGGAGAGGTCCCATGGCGGAGACGACGGACCTGCTGGACGCGGGGGAACGGCTGGGCGCGGCGGAGCTGCGGCAGGTGCAGCTGGAGCGGCTGCGGGCGCAGCTGCGGCACGCCTACGCCAACGTGCCCTTCTACCGGGAGTCCTTCGACAAGGCCGGAGTCCACCCGGACGACTGCCGCTCCCTCGCCGATCTCGCCCGCTTCCCCTTCACCACCAAGGCCGACCTGCGCGAGCACTACCCGTACGGGATGTTCGCCGTGCCCCGGGAGCGGATCCGCCGCATTCACGCGTCGAGCGGCACCACCGGGCGCCCGACGGTCGTCGGATACACGGACAACGACCTGTCGATGTGGGCCGACATGGTGGCCCGTTCGATCCGGGCGGCGGGCGGGCGGCCCGGCGACACGGTGCATGTGGCGTACGGGTACGGGTTGTTCACGGGCGGACTGGGCGCCCACTACGGTGCCGAGCGGCTCGGCTGTACGGTCATCCCCGCATCCGGGGGCATGACGGCTCGTCAGGTGCAGCTGATCCAGGACCTGAAGCCCGGCATCATCATGGTGACGCCGTCCTACATGCTCACGTTGCTGGACGAGTTCGAGCGGCAGGGTGTCGATCCGCGGGGCACCTCCCTGCGAGTGGGGGTCTTCGGTGCCGAGCCGTGGACGGAGGGCATGCGCCGGGAGATCGAGGAGCGGTGCGCGATCGACGCGGTGGACATCTACGGGCTGTCGGAGGTGATCGGCCCGGGAGTCGCCCAGGAGTGCGTGGAGACCAAGGACGGTCTGCATGTGCACGAGGACCACTTCTACCCGGAGATCGTCGACCCGATCACCGGTGAGGTGCTGCCCGACGGCGAGCGGGGCGAGCTGGTCTTCACCTCGCTGACCAAGGAGGCCATGCCCGTGATCCGGTACCGGACCCGGGACCTGACACGGCTGCTGCCGGGCACGGCCCGCACCTTCCGCCGGATGGAGAAGATCACCGGCCGCAGCGACGACATGGTGATCCTGCGCGGCGTGAACCTCTTCCCCACCCAGATCGAGGAGATCGTGCTCCGCACTCCCGGCGTGGCCCCGCACTTCCAGCTGCGCCTCATCCGCGAGGGCCGGCTCGACGCCCTCACCGTACGGGCGGAGGCCCGCCCGGGCGCGACCGCCGAGACACGACAGGACGCGGCGCGGGCCATCGCGGCGGCCGTCAAGGACGGCATCGGCGTGTCGGTGGCGGTGGAGATCGTCGAACCGGAGTCGCTGGAGCGGTCCGTGGGGAAGATCAGGCGGATCGTGGACCTGCGCCCGAGCTGACTCAGCCGTCCCCGAACCGGTCCCGCAGCTCCCGCTTGAGGATCTTGCCGCTGGCGTTGCGCGGCAGCGCGTCCACGAACACCACCCGCTTCGGCGCCTTGAAGTGCGGCAGCTTCTCGCGCGCGTGGGCGATCAGCTCCTCCTCCGTCACCTCGCCGTGCGGGACGACGACGGCGGTGATCGCCTCGATCCACTTCTCGTCGGGCAGGCCGACCACGGCGACCTCCGCGACCGACTCATGGGTGTAGAGGGCGTCCTCGACCTGCCGTGAGGCGACCAGGACACCACCGGAGTTGATGACGTCCTTCATCCGGTCGACGATCGTGAAGTAGCCGTCCGGGTCCCGCACCGCGAGGTCACCGGAGTGGAACCAGCCGTCACGGAAGGCCTCGGCGGTCTCCTCGGGCTTGTTCCAGTAGCCCTCGCACAACTGCGGGGAGCGGTAGACGATCTCGCCGGGTGTGCCGTCGGGCGCGTCCTCGCCGTCCTCGTCGACCACCCGGGCGTCCACGAAGAGCACCGGCCGGCCGCAGGAGTCGAGCCGTCCCTTGTGCTCGTCGGGTCCGAGAACCGTGGCCAGGGGGCCGATCTCGCTCTGTCCGAAGCAGTTGTAGAAGGCCAGTCTCGGCAACCGCTCCCGCAACCGCTCCAGGACAGGCACCGGCATGATCGACGCCCCGTAGTACGCCTTGCGCAGCCCGCTCAGGTCGCGGGTCGCGAAGTCGGCCCGGTTCGCCAGGCCGATCCACACGGTGGGCGGGGCGAACAGGCTGTCCACGCGCCCGGCCTCGATCAGGTCGAAGAGCCGGTCGCCGTCCGGGGCGTCCAGGACGATGTTCGTGGCCCCGACCGCGAGGTACGGCAGCAGGAAGACGTGCATCTGCGCCGAGTGGTACAGCGGCAGCGCGTGCACCGGCCGGTCGCCCGCGCCGAGGTCGAGGGCGGTGATCGCGCTGAGGTACTCGTGCACCAGCGCGCGGTGCGTCATCATCGCGCCTTTGGGCAGGGCCGTCGTGCCCGACGTGTAGAGCAGCTGCGTCAGGTCCTCGGCGCGCGCCTCCGGACCGTCGTAGGGGGCCGTGGACGGCAGCCGCGCGAGCAGCGAGTCGCCGGCGTCCCGCAGCGGCAACACCCGTACGCCGTCGGGGAGTCGATCCGCCAGGTCCGGGTCCGCGAGGACCAGCCCGCTGCCCGACTGCTCGACGATGTACGTCAGGTCGTCGCCCGTCAGGTTCTGGTTGACCGGCACGTGCACCAGGCCCGCGCGGGCGCAGGCGAGGAAGCCGATGAGGTAGGCGTCGGAGTTGTGGCCGTAGGCGCCGACCCGGTCGCCGGGGGCGAGGCCCTCGCCGAGCAGGAGGCTCGCCGCCCGGGAGACGGCGTCGTCGAGCTCCTCGTACGTCCAGCGGCGGTCGCGGTACTCGACCGCGACGCGCGCCGGGGTGCGGCGGGCGCTGCGCCGCAGCACCCCGTCAACCGTGCTGCCGTGTCCGGGCGTCATGACTGCTGATCCTCGGTCCGTGCCCGGAAGAGGTCAAGTGACCCGGCCGCAGTGGACACACCAGTCGGTACGCTCAACCGCCCCTTCCGCCAGCGAGGTTGGCGGGGCCCGCCGGCTGGGACGGCGGCCCGTGCTCGATGCCCCGCACCCTGCTGTCGTACTCCCGTCCTCGAACCCGCGCTCGGTCCACTTCGCCGACCAGACCCGGCGGTTCTCCGGGGAGAAGTGGGTGACGTCCAGGTTCTGCGAGCTCAGCGTGCGCGGCCGTCGGCGGACCCGTGCATCAGCCGTCGCAGCGCCGCTTCGGCGGGGCCGCGGCTCCGCGCGTTCCAGGGTGTGGGCGGCGGCCACGGTGAGCAGCCAGACGCCGGTCGCGAACAGGGCCATGGTGGCGCTGCCGAGGTGTGCGCCGAGGCCGAGGCCCCATGTGGCCAGCAGCGGCGCGAAGAGCAGCGAGTGGGCGAGGTAGCCGGACAGCGAGCGTTTCCCCACGGCGGTCACCGCCGCGGCGCCGCGACCATGGGCGCGGCGCTGCGTCACATCGCCCGGGTCCGCCCCTCCCAGTACGGTTCCCGCAGCCGCCGTTTGTACAGCTTGCCGTTGGGGTCGCGGGGCATCTCGGCGATGAAGCCGACGCTCTTGGGGCGTTTGTAGCCGGCGAGGCGGGCCGCGCAGTGGTCGAGGAGGGCGGCGGCGAGGGCGGGGCCGGGTTCGTGGCCTGGGGCCGGTTCGACGACCGCCTTCACCTCCTCGCCCCAGTCGTCGTGCGGGATGCCGAAGGCGGCGGCGTCGGCGACGGCGGGGTGGGCGAGCAGGACGGACTCGATCTCGGCCGGGTAGATGTTGACGCCGCCGGAGATGATCAGGTCGATCTTGCGGTCGCGCAGGAACAGATAGCCGTCCTCGTCGAGGCAGCCGAGGTCGCCGACGGTGAAGAAGTCACCGATGCGGTTCTTCCGGGTCTTGTCGTCGTCCTTGTGGTAGGCGAAGCCGCCGGTGCTCATCTTCATGTAGACGGTGCCGAGTTCGCCGGGCGGCAGCCGGTTGCCGTCGTCGTCGAAGACGGCGAGTTCGCTGATGGGCCAGGCCTTGCCGACCGTGCCGGGCTTCTTCAGCCAGTCCTCGGCGGTGGCGAAGGCCCCGCCGCCCTCGCTGGCCGCGTAGTACTCCTCGACGCAGTGACCCCACCAGTCGATCATGGCGCGTTTCACATGGTCGGGGCAGGGCGCGGCGCCGTGGATGGCATGCCGCATGGAGGAGACGTCGTACGACCGCCGGACGTCCTCCGGGAGTGCCAGCAGCCGGTGGAACTGGGTCGGGACCATGTGGGTGTGCGTGCAGTGGTGGGCGTCGATCAGGCGGAGCATCTCCTCGGGCGTCCACTTGTCCATCACGACCAGGCGGTGGCCGATGTGCAGTGAGGCACCGGCGAACTGCAGGACGGCCGTGTGGTACAGCGGCGAGCAGACGAGGTGGACATTGTCGTCGTAGGGCTTGATGCCGAAGATGCCGAGGAAGCCGCCCAGGTAGGACTCCTCCGGGAGCCTGCCGGGCAGGGGGCGGCGGATGCCGCGGGGGCGGCCGGTGGTGCCGGAGGTGTAGTTCATGACCCAGCCGAGGGTGCGGTCGGCGGGCGGTGACTCCGGCTGTCCGTCGAGGAGTTCGGCGTACGGCCGGAAGCCCGCCGGGGTGCCGACCGCGTACCGGTGTGTCGCCGGAAGGCCCGCCTCGTCGGCGGCCCGGCGGGCGGGGTCGGCGAACCGTTCGTGGGCGATGAGCACCTTGGCACCGGAGTCGGCGACGATCCAGGCGATCTCCGGGCCGACGAAGTGGTGGTTGACGGGGACCAGGTAGAACCCGGCCTGGGTGGCGGCCAGATACGCCGTGAGGAACTCGGGCCCGTTGGGCAGGACCACCGCGAAGGCGTCACCGCGTTCCAGGCCCGCGGCGCGCAGGCCGTGCACCAGCCGGTTGGCGGCGGCGTGCAGGCGTCCGGCGGTCCACTGTTCGCCGTCGGGTGCGACGAGGACGGTGCGGTCGGGGTCGGCGGTGGCCTGGGCCCAGAAGCCGGTGGGATGGTTCATGACAGGCCGCTCCTTCCGGCGATGCGGTTGATGCGGTCGACGGCACGCTCGAAGCCGCGGGTCAGATCGTCGAAGACGGCCTGGACGCTGCGTTCGCTGGTCATCCGGCCGACGATCTGGCCGACGGGCGTGCCGAGCAGGGGGTCGACCTCGTACTTCTGGATGCGCGAGACGGCCTCGGCGACCAGGAGGCCCTGGAGGGGCATGGGCAGGGTGCCCGGTCCGGCGGGGTCGTCCCAGGCGTCGGTCCACTCGGTGCGCAACTGGCGGGCGGGCTTGCCGGTCAGGGCGCGGGAGCGGACCGTGTCGCCGGAACCGGCCGCGAGGAGCTTGCGGGTCAGGGCCGGGGAATGGAGGTCGGCCTCGGTGGTGGTCAGCCAGATGGAGCCCGTCCACACGCCCTGCGCGCCGAGGGCCAGCGCGGCGGCCACCTGCTGTCCGCTGCCGATGCCTCCGGCGGCCAGCACCGGCAGCGGGTCGACGGCCTCGACGACCTCGGGCGTGAGCACCATGGAGGCGATCTCGCCGGTGTGGCCGCCCGCCTCGTACCCCTGGGCCACGACGATGTCGATCCCGGCGTCCTTGTGCTTGCGCGCATGCCGGGCGCTGCCCGCGAGCGCGGCGACCAGGACGCCCCGGTCGTGGGCGCGCCGGATGACATCGGCGGGCGGTGAGCCGAGGGCGTTCGCCAGCAGCCGGATCGGGTAGTCGAAGGCGACGTCGAGCTGGGTGCGGGCGACCTGCTCCATCCAGCCGGTGATACGCCACCCGGACGCCTCGCCCGCGGCGAGTTCGGGCACGCCGTACTTGGCGAGGGTGTCCTCGACGAACCGCCGGTGCCCCTCCGGGATCATCGCCTCCACGTCGGCCTCCGTGACGCCCTCGACCTTCTTCGCGGGCATCACGACGTCCAGGCCGTAGGGCCGGCCCTCGGCATGCGCCTCGATCCAGTCGAGGTCGCGTTTGAGGTCGTCGGGGGCGGTGTAGCGGACCGCGCCGAGCACACCGAAGCCGCCGGCCCGGCTGATGGCCGCGGCGACGGCGGGGAACGGCGTGAAGCCGAAGAGGGCGTGCTCGACTCCCAGTTGCTTGCTCAGCTCCGTCTGCATGGGCGCAGGATGCCGTAGTCCTCCGGACGACGGAAGAGGTTTCCTGACAGAGCGTCAGATTTATCGGGCCAACGTGTTGGACATGCTTTCGGGTACGTCCGCGGCCGACCCACGCTCGGGAGGATCCTCGATGACCGAAGGCATGGCAGACAGAGCGGTGACCCGTCGCCAACTCGGCAGAGCCGCCGTGGCCCTGGGTGGCGCCCTGACGCTCGTGCCCTTGCCCGCGGGACCGGCCGCGGCCGCCGCTCCGGGGACCGGGACCGGGCACCCCACTCTGCGCCACGGCTCCCCGGAGCGCGCCGGACTGCTCGGCTCGCACCTGCGCCAACTCGTCACCGACGCCGAGGCCTTCCTCGGCCCCTCCCCCAAGCACCCGTGGTACGCGGGGGCCGTGCTGCTCGCCGGGCGGGGCGGGACCGTGGCCTTGCACGAGCCGATCGGCACGGCGGTGCGGTACGCGGCGTACGACGAGGAGAGCGACACCGGCGTCGAGTTCCCGGCCGAGCAGCAGATACCGATGGCCGAGGACACCGTCTTCGACCTGGCCTCGGTGTCCAAGCTGTTCACGTCGATCCTGGCCGTGCAGCAGATCGAGCGGGGTGCGCTGGAGCTGGAGGCGACGGTCGCCTCGTATCTGCCGGAGTTCGCGGGTGCGGGCAAGCAGGACATCACGGTGCGGCAGTTGCTGACGCACACCTCGGGCCTCCGGACGTGGATTCCGCTGTACAACGCCCCGACGTACGAGGAGAAGCTGCGGCTGATCTGGGACGAGGCGCCCGTCAGCGCGCCGGGGACCAGGTATCTGTACTCGGACCTCAACCTGATCTCGCTTCAGCTGGTGCTGGAGAAGATGACGGATCTCGGTCTGGATGCCCTGCTCCGAAAGGAGATCACCGCTCCGCTCGGCATGCACCGCACGCGTTTCAATCCGCCGCCCTCCTGGAGGAGGAGGATCGCGGCCACCGAGGACGCCCGCAAGCCGTGGTCGGGGCTGGACCGGGGGCTGGTGTGGGGCGAGGTGCACGACGAGAACGCGTACAGCCTCGGCGGGGTGGCCGGGCACGCCGGTGTGTTCTCCTGCGCCTGGGACCTCGCCGTGCTCGGCCGCACGCTGCTCAACGGCGGCGCCTACGGCCGGGCGCGCATCCTGCGGCCGGAGTCGGTGGAGCTGATGTTCACCGACTTCAACACCGCCTTCCCCGGCGACGAGCACGGCCTCGGCTTCGAGCTCTACCAGCACTGGTACATGGGCGCGATGGCCACCCCGCGCACCGCCGGCCACACCGGCTTCACCGGCACCTCCCTCGTCCTCGACCCGACGACCGACTCCTTCCTCGTCGTGCTCGGCAACTCGGTGCACCCGGTGCGCGGCTGGCGCTCCGGCTCCGCGCCCCGGGTCGCCGCCGCGAACAACCTGGCGCGGGCCGTACCGGTACGGCCCGCGCGTGGTCGTACCGCCTGGTTCTCCGGGATGGCGAGCTCCGCGACCGCGACGCTGACGCTGCCCGCACTCGACACGTCCACCGGCGTGGCGCGGCTGCACTGCGCCCTGTGGTGGGACACCGAACCGGCGGCCGACGGCCTGGTCCTGGAGTCCTCGACGGACAGCGGCGCGACCTGGCAGCCGGTCCCGTTCACCACCGACCGGCGCGGCGAGGAGCCCGAGGAGCACCCGTCCGGCCGGGTCACCGGCTGGTCGGGCCGCACCTGGCACCGGCTCACGGCGACACTCCCGGCGGACCCGGCGCTCACCCTGCGCTGGCGGTACACCACCGACCGGCTGTACGTCGGCCGTGGCGCGTACGTCGACGGCCTGCGCGTCGAGGCGGGCCGCACCGTCCTCTTCGACGAGGCGCGGCCCGCGGACGCGGCGCGGATCACGGCGACCGGGTGGGCGGCTTCGGCCGACTGACCGGCAACGCCGTTCCTCAAGCGACCGGCAACGCCTGCTCCGCCCAGATCGTCTTCCCCGTCCCGCTCGGCCGCGTCCCCCACCGCTGCGTCAGCTGCGCGACCAGCAGCAGGCCACGGCCGCCCTCGTCGTAGGTGCGGGCCCGGCGCAGGTGGGGCGAGGTGCTGCTGGCGTCGGAGACCTCGCAGATGAGGGCGCGGTCGCGGATGAGCCGGAGCTGGATGGGGGCGCCGCCGTAGCGGATGGCGTTCGTGACCAGTTCGCTGACCACGAGCTCGGTGACGAACGCGGCCTCGTCGAGCCCCCAGCTGGTCAGCTGGTCGGTGGCGTGCTGCCGCGCGGTGGCGACCATCGCCGGGTCGGCGGGCACGTCCCACACGGCCACCTGGTCGGCGTCCAGGGCGCGGGTGCGGGCGATGAGCAGGGCCACGTCGTCGGCCGGGCTGTCGGGAAGCAGGGACTTGAGGACGGTGTCGCAGATGTCCTCCAGGCTCTGAGCGGGTGCGGCGAGCGCGACACGCAGGGCGTCCGTGCCCGCGTCCACGTCGAAGTCGCGGGCCTCGACGAGGCCGTCCGTGTAGAGGGCCAGGACGGAACCTTCCGGCAGTTCCAGTTCCCTGGCCTCGAAGGGCAGCCCGCCGACGCCGAGCATCGGTCCGGCGGCCATCGCGACGACCTCGGCGGTCCCGTCGGGCAGCAGGACGACGGGCGGCGGATGGCCGGCGGCGGCGACCGTGCAGCGCCGGGACACCGGGTCGTACACCGCGTACAGGCAGGTCGCGCCGAACTCGCCGGCCGCCTGGTTGTCGTCGCCGGCGAGGTGGCCGACCAGGTCGTCCAGGTGGGTGAGGAGTTCGTCGGGGGGCAGGTCGACGTCGGCCAGGGTCCACACCGCCGTACGGAGCCGTCCCATGGTCACGGAGGCGTGGATGCCGTGGCCGACGACGTCCCCGACGACCAGCGCCACCCGGGTCCCGGACAGCGGGATGACGTCGAACCAGTCGCCGCCCACGCCCGCCTGGGACAGCGCCGGCAGATAGCGGGAGGCGCACTCGACCGCGGCCTGTCCGGTCACCGCCTGCGGCAGCAGGCTGCGTTGCAGGGCGAGGGCGGTGGTCCGCTCGCGGGTGTAGCGGCGGGCGTTGTCGACGCACACGGCGGCACGGCTGGCCAGTTCCTGGGCCAGGGAGATGTCGTCGCGGTCGAAGGCGTCGGGGGCCTCGGGGGTGAGGCTGCGGACGAAGACGGCCACGCCCAGCGTCGTACCCCGGGCGATCAGGGGGACGGCCATCAGCGAGAACTCCGGCCGCTCGGCGCCGGTCAGCACGGCGGTGCGGGCCTCGTGCCGGGCGAGCCAGGTGTCGAGGTCGGCCTCGCCGGTCCGGGTGAGCACGCAGGCGCCGGTGGCCAGGGCGCGGGCGGGCGGCGACTCGGGCGGGTAGACGTCCTCCGCGCCGAGGTCGATCGCGGCTTCCGGCACCCCGGGGGTGAGCGAGTGGTGGGCGGCCCGGCGCAGCACCACGTCGGCGCCGACCACGCCGACGGCGGGCTCCTCGCCCTGCAGGACCGAGTCCAGCAGGTCAACGCTGGCGAAGTCGGCGAGCCGGGGCACCGCCAGTTCGGCCAGTTCGCGGGCGGTGTGCACGACGTCGAGTTTGGTGCCGATGCTCTCGGCGGCCTCGTTCAGCATCGCCAGCCGCTGCCGGGCCCAGTGCTGCTCGCTGCTGTCGAACGCGGCGAGCGCGGTGCCGATCAGCTCGCCGGAGGCGTCCCGCACCGGCCACATCTCGGTGTTCCAGGCATGCATACGGCGACCGGACGGGGAGCGGGTCCAGCTCTCGTAGCGGAGCGGTTCGCCCGTCTCCACCACGAGCTTCAGATGATGCAGGAAGCCGCGGCTGTGCTCGGCGTTCTCCACGGTGTCCGGGTAATAGCGGTGCCGGAACTCCGCCTCGGGTCTGCCCATGACCCGGCAGCCCGCCTCGTTCATCCGCAGATAGCACTGCGCGGTGTCGAAGACGGACATCGACATGGACGCCTGCTGGAACGCCAGCTCGCCCAGCAGGCGCGTCCGCTCGTCGGGGCACGCGGTGACGACGTAGGCCTGGGCCTGCCCGTCGGCGCCCGCCAGTGGGCAGGCGCGCAGCGCCAGGTCGGCGCGTCGTCCGTCCCGTCGCCGTACGGGCACCACGGCGGCGCCCGTCTCCCGCAGGGCGTGCCAGGCGGTGACGGCGTCCCCGTCCACCAGGTCGGCGGCCGGGCGGCCCGTCACCTCCTCGGCCGGGTGGCCGGTGAGCAGGCGCGCCCCCTCGCTCCAGCCCGTGATGATGCCGCGCGTATCGACCACCGCCACGGCGTCCCCGGCCGTGGTCGCTCGCGCCGCGTCGTCGAGCGGCGACGTCACCATGTGTACGAGGATCGCGCGCCCCGGGACCGGCATCAAGCCGGGTCCGGTGCGCGCGAGGCCTCAGCGGGGTCACCGGGACGAGCTGTCGCCGTCCTCCAGCACCGCCATCGCCGCGTTGTGCCCCGGCACCCCGCTCACCCCGCCGCCGCGCACGGCGCCCGCGCCGCACAGCAGCACGTTGGTGTGCCGGGTCTCCACGCCCCAGCGGCCCGTGCCCTCCTGGGCGTACGGCCAGGACAGCTCGCGGTGGAAGATGTTGCCGCCGGGCAGCCGCAGGTCGCGCTCCAGGTCGAGCGGCGTCTTCGCCTCGATGCAGGGCCGTCCCTCGGCGTCGGTGGCCAGGCAGTCGGCGAGGGGTTCGGCCAGGTGGGCGTCGAGCTGGGCGAGCGTCGGCTTCAGCAGGGCGTCGCGGACGGCGTCGTTGTCCGGGGCGAAGAGCCGGGCGGGGGTGTGCAGGCCGAACAGGGTGAGGGTGTGGTAGCCGCGTTCGACCAGGTCCGGGGCGAGGATCGACGGGTCGGTCAGGGAGTGGCAGTAGATCTCGGAGGGCGGGGCGGCGGGCGGGTCGCCGGCGGCGGCCTGGGCGTAGGCGGTGGCCAGCTGCTCGTACCCCTCGGCGATGTGGAAGGTTCCGGCGAACGCCTCGCGCGGGTCGACCGAGGTGTCGCGCAGCCTCGGCAGCCGTGTGAGCAGCATGTTGACCTTGAGCTGGGCGCCCTCGGCGGGCGCGGGCGGTGTGTCGCCGGTGAGGGCGGCCAGCGCCTGCGGGGAGGCGCCCACCAGGACGTGCCGGGCGACGGCGACGCCCTCGCCGTCGTGCGTGCGGTAGGTGACTTCGGCGGTGCGGCCGTCGGTGTCGATCCGTAGGGCCTCGTGGTCGGTGGCGATGACGGCGCCCGCCTCGCGGGCGGTGGCGGTGAGCGCGCCGGTCAGGGCGCCCATGCCGCCGACGGGGACGTCCCAGGCGCCGGTGCCGCCGCCGATCACGTGGTAGAGGAAGCACCGGTTCTGGCGCAGCTCCCCGTCGTGCGCGTCGGCGAACGTCCCGATCAGCGCGTCCGTCAGGACGACACCCCGGACCAGGTCGTCGGCGAAGTGGTCCTCGACGGCGACGCCGATCGGCTCCTCGAACAGCATCCGCCAGGCGTCCTCGTCGTCGATGCGCCGGCGCAGCTCGTCCCGCGTGGGCAGCGGCTGCGTCAGCGTGGGGAACACGCGCTGGGCGACGCGGCCGGTCATGCCGTAGAAGCGCTGCCAGGCCTCGTACTCACGCTCCCCGCCCGTCAGCCGCGCGAAGGCCTCCCGGGTCCGCTCCTCGCCACCGCCGACAAGGAGTCCGGTCGGCCGGCCGTCGCGTTCGACGGGGGTGTACGACGAGATGGTGCGGGTGCGCAGGCGGAAGTCCAGGCCCAGGTCGCGCACGATCTTCTGCGGGAGCAGGCTGACCAGGTAGGAGTAGCGGGAGAGGCGGGCGTCGACGCCGGGGAAGGGGCGGGTGGAGACGGCGGCACCGCCGGTGTGGTCCAGCCGTTCCAGCACCAGGACCGACCGTCCGGCGCGGGCCAGGTAGGCGGCGGCGACCAGGCCGTTGTGGCCGCCGCCGACGATGACGGCGTCGTACGCGCGGGATCCCTCGTGTGCAGGCATGGTTCTTGGTAACACGCGCCGTTCCGGGTCGGCCAGAGCGGGCCCGGCCAGGTCAGCCCCCGTGGGAGTCCCGCTGCCGGCGCAGCTCCGCGACCCTGCGGTACAGCTCCACCGCCTCGTTGCCCCGACCGAGTTGCTCCAGGCAGTGGGCCTCGTCGTTGCGGGCGGCGAGGCTGTCGGGGTGGTCGGCGCCCAGGACGCGTTCGCGGGTGTCGGCGACCGTGCGGTACTCGGTGAGCGCGTCGGCCCAGCGGCCGAGCCAGCCCAGGCCGACGGCGACCTCGCGGCGGCTGACCAGGGTGTCGGGGTGGTCGGGGCCGAGGACGCGCTCGCGGATCGCGCCCACGTCACGGGACTCGGCGAGGGCCTCCTCCCAGCGGCCGAGGCGGCCGAGGTTGACGCCGAGGCCGTGCCGGGCGCGCAGGGTCTCGGGGTGGGTGGGGCCGTGGACGCGGGTGCGGTCGTCGATCAGGTCGCGGTAGAGCTTGAGCGCCTCGGCGCTGCGGCCGAGGCGGCCGAGGCTGATGCCGGTCTCGTAGCGGGCGGCGAGCGTGTCGGGGTGGTCGGGGCCGAGCGCCCGGGCGCGGGCCTCGGCGACTTCCCGGTAGGTGTCCAGCGCCTCCGGCCAGCGGCCCAACTGGCCGAGCGCGTAGGCGACTTCGTACCGGGTGACCAGGGTGTCGGGGTGACTGGGCCCGAGCACCCGGGCGCGGGCCTCGGCCACGTCGCAGGCCATGCGGTACGAGTCCTCCAGGCGGCCGAGTCTGCTGAGGTTGAAGGCGAGGTTGTGGCGGCAGCGCAGGGTGTCGGGGTGGTCGGCGCCCATGGTGCGCTCCCGCACGGCCAGCACCGAGGTGTACTCCTGGTGCGCCTCCAGGGGACGGCCCAACTGGCCCAGCACGTATGCCGTTTCCTGCCGGGCGGCGAGCGTGTCCGGGTGCTCGGCGCCGAGCACCTGCGCGCGGACGCGGGCGACGTGCGTGTACTCGCGCAGGGCGTCGGCGGCGCGGCCGGTGCGGCTGAGGGTGAAGGCGACCTCGTAGCGGCTGGTGAGGGTGTCGGGGTGGTCGGGGCCGAGGAGGTGTTCGCGTTCGGCGGCGACCGCGCGGTGCACCTCGCCCGCCTCCGCCCAGCGGCCGAGCCGCGCCAGGCTGAGGCCCGCGTTGTGGCGTCCGGCGAGGGTGGTGAGCGCGTCCCCCGGCGGGTCGGGAGGGGTGTCCGGCACCGGAAGGGGGGCGGGGCCGGTGGTGGGGCGGGCGATCCACTCACCGGCGAGTCCGGCGCCGGCGTCCGGCGGCGGGGTGCGCAGCGCGGTGCCGACCGCCTTGGGGCCGGTGGTCATGCCGTGGCTCCAGGACGGCAGCCGCTCCGCACGGGCGGCCGGCTCGGCGCTGATCACGGTCGGCGCATACGCCGGAGCGGTCCGGGCCGCGCCGATCCTGCGGCCCAACTCGGTGGCGTCGCGCGGCCGTTGTTCCGGGAGCTTGGCGAGCAGCTCCAGGATGATCTGCTCCAGGTAGGCGGGCAGGTCGGCGCGGTGGGTGCGGGGCGGCTCGGGCGGGGTGTCGCGGTGGCCGACGAGGATCGCCCACGCCTCGCCCAGGTCGAACGGCGGCACCCCGGTGGCGAGTTCGTACAGCACGCAGCCCAGCGAGTACAGGTCGCTGCGCTGGTCGACCTCGTCCCCGCCGATCTGCTCCGGCGACATGTAGTGCGGGGTGCCCATGGCGACGCCGGTGCCGGTCAGCCGGGAGGTGTAGCCGATGTCGGCGCCGAGGCGGGCGATGCCGAAGTCGCAGATCTTCACCGTGCCGTCGGTGAGCCGCACGATGTTGGCGGGCTTGAGGTCCCGGTGCACGATGCCCTGCCGGTGGGTGTAGGCCAGGGCATCGGAGACCTGCTCGGCGATGTCGACG
This sequence comes from Streptomyces sp. Z423-1, assembly GCF_013009255.1. Lineage (NCBI taxonomy): Bacteria > Bacillati > Actinomycetota > Actinomycetes > Kitasatosporales > Streptomycetaceae > Streptomyces > Streptomyces sp. Z423-1. Next base: position 9,100,083 of record NZ_CP053109.1, on the reverse strand, counting down.
ATGTCCGGGACCGGCAGCGGATGGTGCTTGTTGTCCTCCAGCACCTCACTGAGGTTGCGGCCCTGCAGCAGCTCCATCACCAGGAACAGCGCCCCGTCGGACTCGCCGAAGTCATGGACGACGGTCACCCCGCGGTGTTGCAGCGCGGCGGCCACCCGGGCCTCGCGGCGGAACCTTTCGCGCAGGACACGGGTGAAGGACTGGTCGTGGTGCGGGCCGAGGGGTCTGAGGCACTTCACGGCGACGTGCCGACCGAGCGACTCGTCGCGCGCCCGCCACACCTCGCCCATGCCACCGCGCCCGATCACGTCCAGCAGCCGGTACCGGCCCTGGATCAGCCTGGTCTCCCCCATCGCGCGCCGTCGCCCCCGTCACTGTGAGCCGCCCTCCCCTGGGCCCTGTCGTCGGATTCCCGCCTGCCCTCCGGGCGAACGGCGGGAATCTGACCACAGGGCCTGGCCCGACCAGTATGGCGACCTATGGTTCGAGTTTGTACGGCGCCGGGCGGGCGGCCGGGCCGAGTCGGGCCATGGCGCGCAGGATGTGCTTCGGCGGAAGCTGCCACCGCACCCGCGCCGGGACGGCGCGCAGCAGGGTGCCGGTGTGGCGCAGGCGGCGGGTGACGGCGTCGGGGGCGGGGGCGGGGCGGCCGTACAACGCGTGGGCGTACGACGGCAGGGACGCGTACGCCAGCCCGGCGACCCGGGCCCACAGCAGCTCGCGCAACGGCGTCAGCGCCGGGGGTGTCGGCGGGCGGCGAAGGAAGGCGTCGACGTCCCTGGCCTCGGGTCCGGCGGCGAGTTCGGGCCGTACCTTCTCGAAGTAGGCGGCCAGTTCGGCCCGGTCGGCCGGTACGGCGTCCGGGTCGAGGCCGACCAGGCGGGCACTGGTCCGCTGTTCGCGTACGTACCGGTCGGCCTGGGCGTCCGTGAGCGGGTAGCCGGAGCGGCGCAGCACGTGCAGATAGGAGTCGATCTCGGCGCAGTGCACCCACAGCAGCAGGTCGGGGTCGTCGATCCGGTACTCCTCCCCGGACTCCGGGTCGGTGGCCCGCAGCATGCGGTGGATCTTCCGGACGCGGGCGCCCGCCCGTTCGGCGGCCTCGGTGGTGCCGTACGTCGTGGTGCCGACGAAGTTGGCGGTGCGCATCAGCCGGCCCCAGGCGTCGCGCCGGAAGTCGGAGTTCTGCATGACCCCGCGCACCGCGCGCGGGTGCAGGGCCTGGAGGTGGAGCGCGCGGATACCGGCGATCCACATCATCGGGTCGCCGTGCAGCTGCCAGGTCACGGACCGTGGGGTGAACAGCCCCGGATCACCCGTCATGCGGGCAGGTGTGACCACAACCGCTAGGTGTCTCCTGAGCATCACGTTGACCTGCGCTTTTGCCAACCAGCTTCAGCAGCACGGTGCGCGGTCTGCCGAGGATTCTTGGCACATCCGTACAGATTCATTGATTTTCCTACCCTGCACCGGAGAAGGCCCCCTCCCGGCTCCTTCACTCGTCTGCATCGGCACATCCCCCACCACGACGTCACCTCGGATCCTCCCCAGGGCGCCGCTGGATCATTCTCCTCATGGCCAACGACGCTGCTGCTGTGAGCGCACCACCAGACCGTCCGCCCTCCTCCGCTCGGAGTCGCTGCCGTGCAACCTTTACTGGAGTGACCGGTGAGAGACACCGATGCCGCGAGCCCTTGCTGGCAACGCCGGGCGCGCTGGCGCGACGGAGATCCAATGACCTCTACGATGATCTTCGCCCTCCCATCGCACTCTCGGCATGTAAGGCGGAGACGTGGCTCCCCAGCCCGCGCTGCTCGATCACGCGCCAGTTGGCCCATCGAGCGCTGATGTCCCCTGGTCGGACACATCGACACTGCACGATCTCGCCCGTATGCATGCCATTTCGGCTGATGCGGTCGGTCAACTGGTCATGCCGCCCGACTGGAGTGCCCGATGGACTACGGCCTGGCGCTTCGGGCGGACGTTGGTCGGCTGTGCCGTCAGAGACCTGGGCGAGGTCGACTTGCTCTCGAGTGTTCCTGTCCGCCGCTTCAGTTGGCGTACCGATCAGTGGCATCGCCCCGGCCTCGGATATCTGGTCAGTACCGAGCGGCACCATGGCTTCGAGAGTTTCGAGGAGGAACTCCTCCTTCTGGCAGCGGACTTCTCGTGTTCTCTGGTGGAGGCTCTTGCTCAGCCGTTCCGTCTGCGCTTCCGAAGCGTCGAAGGCAGTGTCGAACACATCCCGGACTATCTTCTGCTGACCGATGGCACGCCGTGGCTCATCGACGTGCGGCCTTCGGAGCGGATCGAGCCTGAAGACGACGTCAAGTTCGCCGCTGCTGCCGAGGTCGCACTGGTTGCCGGGTGGAATTATGCGGTCGTTGCTGGTTGGCGCGACCATGTAGTTGGCCTGATCGATACGTTCTCGGCCGGTAGAAGGCGCTTGACCGACCCACTGCAACTCCAGGAGCAGTTGCTTCGGGCGGCAGAAGACGGTCCACAGCCATTCGGGACCCTGGTCGCGCGTTGCAGCCTGGAGGCCGTTGCCCGGGCTCATGCAATGCATCTGGATGGCGTCCCGCTTCGTGGTGTAGCCGATCAACGTTGGGGCGTACGCCCCGGGGCGTGTGTCGATAGGGATTCCGCTCCCTGCCCGGCAGGCGGGCCACCATGCAACTCTCCCTGGTAAACGGCCAGTTCAACCAGGAGGTGCATGATGGCCCTGTCCCAGCATGACTTACTTCGGCTGCTGGAGTCACTGCGTTCGGCGGACGGACTCGAACTCGTCCGTTTCGTGGCCGAGCGGATGCTGCAGGAGCTGATCGAGGCCGAGGCGACGTCGAGGATCGGTGCGGAGTGGAACGAGCACACCGAGACACGCACCGCGCTGCGCAACGGGCACCGCGACAAGACGCTGACTACGCAGGCCGGTGACCTGGACCTGGCCATACCCAAGCTGCGCTCGGGCAGCTTCTTCCCGAGCCTGCTGGAGCGTCGCCGCCGCATCGACCAGGCTCTGTTCGCCGTCATCATGGAGGCGTACGTGCACGGAGTGTCCACCCGTTCGGTCGACGACCTGGTCAAGGCGCTGGGTGCGGACAGCGGGATCTCCAAGAGCGAGGTCTCACGGATCTGCGCGGACCTGGACACCCAGCTGACCGCGTTCCGCGGCCGGCCCCTGGACCACACCCGCTTCCCCTACGTCTACCTCGATGCGACCTACTGCAAGGCACGGGTCGCGCACCAGATCGTCTCGCGGGCCGTGGTGATCGCCACCGGCATCACCGAGGACGGCGGCCGCGAGGTGCTGGGAGTGATGGTCGGCGACAGCGAGACCGAGGTGTTCTGGACCCAGTTCCTGCGTCACCTGCGCGAACGCGGTCTGGGCGGTGTCCGACTCGTACTGGGCGATCACCACTCGGGCCTGGTCAAGGCGATCCGCAAGGTCATGATCGGCGCGGCCTACCAGCGCTGCCGGGTTCATTTCCTGCGCAATGTCTTCGGCGTGATCCCCAAGGACGCCGCGGAAATGGTCGCCGCGACGATCCGCACCATCTTCGCCCAGCCCGACCAGGACGCCGTCCGCAACCAGCTCGACACGGTCGCCGACATGCTGGGCGCACAGTTTCCCCAGGTCAAGCAGATGCTCCTGGACGCCAAGGACGACCTCACCGCCTTCGCGGCCTTCCCGGAACGGCACTGGAAGAAGATTCAGTCCACGAACCCGCTGGAGCGGATCAACCGCGAGATCAAACGCCGCGTCGATGTCGTCCAGGTCTTCCCCAACGACGACGCTCTCCTCCGACTGGTCACCGCCGTGCTCTTCGAGATGCACGACGAGTGGATCGCCTTCCCCCGCCGCTACCTACCCGAAGGCAGCATGGACCAGATCTACCCCACCGAAGCCGGCGAAAGCGCCCCCGCACTCCCCAACACCACCAACACGACCGACGATTGATCGCCTACACCACGTCAAGGGACACGACCACCACCTCGCGCCCGGAACTGTCGGTGCCGGCGTCCGGACACCGCTGTGTGCAGCGCGACTCGACAAGACGGGCTGCGTAGCCGGGGAACCGGACAGCGACCTTGTCATGATGCTTGCCCTGCAACGACGCATCGATCGGAATCTGACACCCGCCCAACACTCACCCGGAACCAGCGGCACGTACTCAAGCCAAGACCAACATTTCTTTTCCGACCTGATCGCCGCCGCCCAACTCATCCGGCTCAGCTGGCCCGACAGTGCACGCTTTGCCCCCTCCAGCGCCGTCGCCGAACTGATTGCCCGCCACGTTGCCGCTTGGACAGCCCTTCGCGAGAACCACAGTCCTGGTAGGCGCGTCCGTGATGCATGGGCCGCTCCCCAAGACCCGGCCCAGTGCGCAGCACTGCTGCTGGCCGCGGACACCCTGCTCAGCGACCGGGACCAGGACGGCCCGGGTCTTCGTGAGCGGATCCAGCCGCTCGCCACCGCCGCTTTCACACGCAACGAGGCGAACACCAGTGCCGGATTCCGGCGCATGGACGTCTCCCCAGAGCTGTCAAGGGCCCTGGCGCAGCGGTCCCTTGGCTTCAACCGCGCTGGCGGCCATCACCACGCCAGAAAGCACGTTCCTTCACGTCAGTGCCATTTCGGAATCGAGCATGTCCCTGCTCTTTTGCCGGAGGCCTGGCTCGCTGCACACTTCGGCGATCTGACGTCCCTGTGGAATCCCGGAGATGTATGGAAGCCACGCCATCTACGCCGAGTAGCTTCCCTCAAGCTCGTCGAAATGGCCGGCGGCGGGACCTGGCCACACTGCGCTGCGATCCTGGGAATACCGTGGGCCACCGCCCAACGCAGCCTGACCGTACTCAAGCAAAGCCTCTTGCCCGGCGGCCTGTGGCCGCTATTCGAGACGGCGGTCGAGAGCGTCGCGCAAGGATTGGACGCCGACGCCTCGCGCGTGGATTTCGCCGCGCGTCGTCGAAGGCTGAGTACCTGGCAAGTCCCTGTCGAGGACCTTGCCGGCCTCGCGGCAGGCCTGGTCCGCCTTGTCAACGTGGAGTCCCCCGTGACCCGGGCTGCGGTAACCGCGCTTGTGTGGGCTCGTGTCACCCAGGGTGACCATTTGCACAGTCCACCGGTCCAAGCACTCCGCGAAGCGCAGCAAAGTACCAAGCCCGTGGTCGCCGCCATCGGACAGTTGCAGACCCCCAGCAACCGCAGAGGAGCCAGACTCCTTCTCTTTCAACGCATCAACGAATACGCCGATGGCCTTGCCCAGGCGTGCCATGAGGGGTACGGGTGCAGTTGACGAGGTGGCGACGCAGCGACCTGCGCTGGTCTCGCCGACTTTCGATGCGTACGGGGGTGTCGCCTGTGCCGGGTAGGCGGAAACGGCTGCCGGACCTGCTGCGCCGCTGGCGCGCCATTCTGCATTAGGACCACGACTCGTCCGCGGGTCATCCCTGCTCGCCCTGCCGCATCGCCGATCTCCACGAGCTGCGATGAGGACGCCTGCGCCGGCGGGCCAGGCATATGAAGCCCTCCAGGACGGCCGTCCTGGAGGGCTTCGCTGGCACCAATTGGGGCCGGTTCCGGACACCACCCGTGGTTTTAGCTGGGTGGCGTCCATGTCTTTGCGAGACGACCCCGCAGTGCCACTCAACCCCCCACCAGACAGACTCACCCCGACGGCCTTTTCACCCGGCCGAGCGACTGGGCCTTTGCAAGCTGCCTCCAGCTGCGGCTGATCTCGTCCTACTCGCGACCTCACCGGTCGCCATGCGGTGGGCAGTTACAACAGGCTTCCCGGTGTCTGGACGTGCAGTGCTCGGGCATGGCGGTGGGAACGGATGGTCGTGGTCACCGGTGTTCGCCTCCTTCCTGCGTCCGGCCGGGTATGGGGCCGGTGTAGCGCTCCGGGTCGGCGTCGAATGCGGTGGCGCAGTGGGCGGAGCAGAAGTAGTAGGTGCCTGTGCCGGTGTTCCGCGACTGAGACGCGGACGCATTCTCGATGCTCATGCCGCAGACGGGGTCCGTGACCGCGCTGCCCTCGGCGTGATGCTCGTGGGCGTGGTCATGCGGGGCAGAGTGGTTGTGTTCGGTGGCCGAAGTGCCGCCGGCCGGGGAACGGTCGGTGGCGAATTCGACGCGGGGCTGGACGCGCGCGGGGTGGGTGTCCGGCAGCGGGGAAGTGTGCCAGCGGCGCAGCCGGGAGGCGTTGGTGACTACCGACAGAGAGCTGAGTGCCATGGCAGCGGCGGCGATGATGGGGCTCAGGCGCAGGCCCCACAGCGGGTACAGGGCGCCTGCGGCGAGAGGGACGCCGATCGCGTTGTAGACGAGGGCGAAGAACAGGTTCTGCCTGATGTTGCGCATCGTGGCCCTCGACAGCCGGATCGCGGTGACGACCCCGCTGAGGGACCCCGAGATCAAAGTGATGTCGGCGGCCTCGATGGCCACGTCGGTGCCGGTGCCGATGGCCAGGCCGACGTCGGCGGCGGCCAGAGCGGGCGCGTCGTTGATGCCGTCGCCGACCATGCCGACCGTGCGGCCCTCACCCTGCAGGCGGCGGATCTCGTCGGCCTTGTGCTCGGGCAGCACCTCGGCCAGCACCCGGCCGATGCCGACCTGGGCGGCGATCGCCGCGGCGGTGCGGGCGTTGTCCCCGGTGAGCATGACGACCTCGACACCCAGGCGCTGCAGGGCGGCGATGGCGGCAGCGGAATCGTCCTTGACGGTGTCCGCCACAGCGAGCACGCCGGCGGGCCGTTGGTCGACCGCGGCAAGGACGGGTGTCTTGCCTGCGGCCGAGAGGTCGGCCGCGACGGGGTCCAGTGCGCTGGTGCCGATGCCGACGTCGCCCAGCAGCCGGGCGGTGCCGACCAGGACGGCGTGCCCGTCGACGGTGGCCTGGACGCCCTTGCCGGTGACCGAGTCGAAGCCGGTCGCCCCGGGCCACGCCAGCCCGCGCTCGCGGACGCCGGTGACGATGGCCTGCGCGAGGGGGTGTTCGCTGTCGGCTTCGGCCGCCGCCACGAGCCGCAGCAGCTCGGTCTCGTCGATGCCGTCGGCTGTGTGGATGTCGGTCAGGACCGGTTTGCCCTCGGTGACGGTGCCGGTCTTGTCCAGCACCACGGTGTCCAGCTTGTGTGCGGTCTCCAGGGCTTCGGCGGAGCGGATCAAGATTCCGGCCTGGGCGCCCTTGCCGGTTCCGACCATCACCGACAGCGGGGTCGCCAGTCCCAGGGCGCACGGGCAGGCGATGATCAGCACGGCGACCGCGGAGACGAGGGCCAGGGTCAGAGCGGGGGACGGGCCGAGGGTGAACCAGACGGCGAAGGTGCCGATCGCGACGGCGATCACGGCCGGCACGAAGTAGGCCGAGACCGCGTCGGCGAGCCGCTGGATGGGGGCCTTGGACGCCTGCGCCTGCTGCACCAGGCGGATGATCTGGGCGAGCATCGTATCCGCGCCGACCCTGGCCGCGCGGACCCGCAGGGAGCCGGTGCCGTTGACGGTCGCGCCGATGACCGTATCCCCGGTGCGCTTGGTAACTGGCATGGGCTCACCGGTGACCATGGACTCGTCCACCGCGGACGAGCCGGAGAGCACCTCGGCGTCGACGGGGATCTTCTCCCCGGGCCGGATGACGATCTCATCTCCAACGGCCACGTCTTCTACCGGGATCTCGGTTTCGGTGCCGTTCCGTATGACACGGGCGGTACGGGCCTGCAGGCCGAGCAGGGCCCGGATCGCCTCGCCGGTGCCGGCCTTGGCGCGGGCCTCCAGCAGGCGGCCGAGCAGGATCAGGGTGAGGATGACGCCAACGGCCTCGAAGTAGACCTCGCGCACGTCCTCGGGCAGCAGGCCGGGGACCAGGGTGACCAGCATGCTGTAGCCGTAGGCGGCAGTCGTCCCCAGGGTGATCAGGGAGTTCATGTCCGCGGCGCGGTGGCGCAGGGTCAGCCAGCCGGTCACGTGGATCGGCCGGCCGGTGTAGAACATCACCGGGGTGATGAGCGCCAGCTGCAGCCAGTGGTTGAGCATCCAGCCGGGAACCCAGTCGGCGCCGAAGAGTTCGTGCGCCATCACGGCGAACAGCACCGGGGCGGTCAGCACCGCGCCGAGCAGCACCCTGCGCGTCAGGTCCTTGATCTCCGTCTGCCGCTCGGCGGCGTCCGCCGTCTCCGCCTCGGCCGCCGTCCGGCCCTCTCCCCAGGGCGGCCCTTCGGCCGTCGGAGAATCGGGCTTGGTGCCGGTGTCGTGGCCGGCGGGGGAGGGTGGCGGGCCTGCGAAGCCGTCGGCGGGTTCGACCAGGAGCGTGCCGTGGATCATGTTCATTCCGCAGGCGAAGCCGAAGGAGCCCGGTCTGTCCGGGTTCAGCCGCACGGTGGTACGTGCGTGGGCCGGCAACCCAGCACCGACCTTCAGGTCGGGGAAGACCACGCGGGAGGTGCACTCACCTGCTTCCTGCCTGTCGAAGACCAGCTCCACCGGCGTGCCCTCATGGACTCTGATCAGGTCGGGGCTGTAGCCGCCCCGCACCGTGACCTCCACCCGCTGCACCCCGCCCTCGACCCGGGCGGCGCCGGCCCGGCGCGGCCCGAAGAAATACCAGCCCAGCCCGGCGACCAACAGCACGGCGGCCAGGACTACCACGACATCGAGGGCACCCATGAGCTGCTCGCCTCCCTTGGAAGGTCGCTCTCCAGCCTGCGCTCAAGTACCCCTGCCGGGTAGGGGCTGAACGGCCCACAGGTCCTGGACCGTCCGGCCCAAGAGCGCCACTTATACAACGGAACAATGGAGGTGAGGGCGGCAGCAGCCCGCTCCGGAGGACGGGCTCCGCGCCCGTACCAGTCGCCCAAACGAGCCGAAGCAGGTGAGTGGCGATGATGTTCTGGTACGGCCACGATGTCAGCGGCTGGGGCTGGTTCGGGATGTCGGTCGGCATGGTTCTGTTCTGGGCGCTGATCATCACAGCCCTTGTCCTGGTCTTCCGTGCCGCCAACCGGCCCCACGAACACACCCACACCCCCACCGCACCCACACCTGAGCAGATCCTCGGTGAGCGGTTCGCCCGCGGGGAGATCGACGAAGAAGAGTACTGGCGCCGCCTGAGCGCCCTGCATTCCGGCCCAGTCACCAAGTGAACACGGCCGCCCCCCCCTGTGGCCTTGGTCCTCCGCTGAAGGAGGCCCGTGATGAACGACAAGCGCAACTACGGCATGTACGCCCTCGCCGCCGCGATCGTCGTGGTCGGCGCCTGATCGTCGGCGCGTCGCTGGAAAGCCTGGCTCTCGCTCATCGCCGCCTGACCGCTGATGATGTTCTTCATGATGCGCAGCATGCGCGGCCAGGGCATGCACGGCGGACACGATCAGCACCGCGACGACCAGGACGAGGGCCCGCTGCGCAAGCACGACCACCACACCGGGCCAGGGCGGCCCTGACCGCCCCGGCCCGGATAGGGGGTGGTGCCATGGCCGCCGTGATCGCATCGATCGGCCTCCTGCTGCAACGGCCCACCATCCCGACCCTGATCATGTTTCCGGTCCTGGGTGTACGTGCATCTGCGGCTGGCCCGCAGCGAAGAATGCGAGGTCCCGTCCCGGTTCGGTGAGGAGTGGACCGCCTACGCGGCCCGGACACCGGCGTTCTGACCGAAGCTGCGTCATCGGATACGCCCGCACGGCCGGGCGCCCGGCTACGTCCGAGGACCAAAGCAGCCGATCACGCGGAGGCGAGCGCGGTGACGGCGCTGACCTGGATCCTGACCGCCGTCGGCCTCGTTACCGTCGCGGTCTGCGCGGCCCGGGTGCACCGCCGGGGCGGCCCCGTACCAGGTACCACCCTGGCCCTGTCTGTTGCCGGTTTACTCGCCTTGCCCGCGCAGTCCGCAGTGTCACGCTGGAACCAGGTCGTGCTCACGACCCGAAGGGAGGTCCGGATCATGTCTCGCCACCTGACCGCAGGCGTGGACGGCTCGGCCGAGAGCTTTCGCGCGGCGGAGTGGGCCGCCGACGAAGCGCTGCTTCGGGGGACGGATCTGCGCCTGGTGTTCGCCGACCAATGGCAGGTCTCGGCAACCCGCGCGGTGGCCGGGCTGGAGCCGCACCGGTGGGCCGACAAAATGCTTGCCGATGCCGCGAGCGGGGTGCTCCAGCGCCACCCGGGACTGGAGATCACCAAGCTGCACCTGGCCGGCCGCCCCGCGGCGGTCCTGGCCGTCGAAGCGGCAGTGGCAGAACTGCTGGTTCTTGGCTCGCGCGGCCTCGGCCGCGTGATGGGGTTCCTCATCGGATCGGTCGGTCTGGCCACGGTGTGCGCCACCGAGCGTCCGGTCGTGCTCGTGCGAGGGACGCAACGTCCCGGCGACGAGCGACCCGTCTCGCCGGACGGCCGCGGCCGCGACGTCGTCGTCGGGGTGGACGTCCATCATTCCTGCGAAGCCCTCCTGTCGTTCGCCTTCGAGGAGGCCGCACTGCGCGGGTGCACCCTGCGGGCCCTGCACGGCTGGTCACTGCCGCCGGTCGTCCGCGACGCCGCCGCCCTCGAAGCGGCCGAACGGGAGATGAGCCCGGACGTCGCTCGCCGCCTCGCCGACAGCCTGCTGCCGTGGCGGGCGAGGTTTCCGTCGGTCGAGGTCGTGGAGAGCACACCCGTGGGCGGCCCGGCCCTGCAGTTGCTGCACGCGGCAGCCGCCGCGGACCTCGTGGTCGTTGGCCGGCGGATACGCGAGAACCCCGCGGGAGCGCACATCGGATCCGTCACCCATGCTGTGCTGCATCACTCGCCCGCACCCGTCGCCGTCATCGCCCACTCCTGACCATGCCTCCGGCCGGTCGCGCGGTTCTCGCGTGTCGAACACGGCCGTGCTCACCCGTGTGGCGATATTCGGCCCATGAGCACCGCAGTCCCGGTGGTGGCCGCCTTGCTGGCCGCCATGAGCTTCGGAGTCGGGTCGGTGATCCAGCAGCAGGCGGCGCGGGAGGCACCCGCGCGGGAGTCATTGCGACTCCGTCTCGTGCTGGATCTGGCCCGTCGACCGAAGTGGCTGGCAGGCATGGTCTTGGTCGTCGCCTCCTTCGCACTTCTGGCCCTCGCACTCGCCTTCGGTCCGCTGGTTCTGGTCCAGCCTCTCGCGGCCACCGATCTGGTCTTCGCGCTGCCGCTGCTCGCCCGACACCGCCGCGTCCGGCTGACTCGCCGGGAAGTGGCCGGAATATCCTGCACGGCAGGCGGTGTGGCCCTCTTCCTCACGGTGCTTCCGCCCGCCCCGGAAGGAGCGACCGTCCCCGTGGTGCGCGACTGGATGCCCGTGATCCTGGCGATCAGCGCCGCAGTGGTGCTACTGGCGGAGACCGGCCGCAGGAGCCGTCCGACGACACGGACGGCCTTCTACGCGATCGGTGCCGGCCTGCTGTTGGGCCTGCTCGACAGCCTGACCAAGAGCACGGCGGGACGCTTCCGGGCCGACGGGCTTGGGGCGCTGTCCCACTGGGAGCCGTACTCCGTCGCCCTCGTCGGCCTGATGGCGCTGATCCTCTCGCAGAGCGCCTACCAGGCCGGCTCGCTGGCCATCAGTCTGCCGCTGATCGACACCATGGAGCCCATGGCCGCCGTGTTGATCGGTGTCGCCGTCTTCGGTGAACAACTCGCCTCGTCCACCTGGGCGCTGGCCGTGCAGGCATTGGGCGCGGCCACGGCCGTGCTCGGGATCGTGCTCCTGGACAGGTCACCGCTCGGGAGGCCCTGAACGAGGTTGGACGGCCGCCCGTGCGACGGGGCCTCACCGGTCGTTGGGTTGCGGCGGTACTGGGGGGCGGTCCGACGTCAGGACCGAGGGCGTGGCCGGAGCACGGCGCCGGAGCGCGGGCCCACCAAGTGGCAGCCCCGGACCGACCTCGAACCCGCCCACCGAGCCACTCTCCCAGCTGCAGTCGCGTGCGCCTTGCGCCACGATGAATCCATGGCCCTCATCCGATCCGCTCAGCCTTTCGATGCTTTCCGGGCGTTGGCGGACCGGCGTGGGCGGCCGGGAGACAAGCTGATCGAGTCGCTGGCCGAGGCCAGGGCCGCAACGCGGGCCGGCCCCGAGGTCTGGGCGCCGACTGTCGCCGCCCGCGTCGGCCTGCCTGCTGCCGCCGCGCTGGGACCTGCCAGTTACTACGCGGACCTCGCCGCCCCGCACGGCGACCGTCACGTGCGCGTGTGCGCTGCGACGGCGTGCTTCGCCACAGGAGGCGGACGGCACCTCGGGCAGGTGGAGCGGGAGCTGGGTGTCGCCGCACACACCGCCTCACCAAGCGGTGACGTGTCGCTGCAGGCCGTCCGATGTCTGGGCTACTGCTACGCGGGGCCCGCCGCCCTTGACGGCAACACGCCCTGTACTGGGGCCACCCTCCCCGCTCAGCTCGCCGGGCGGGAGCCACCGCGGGCGCCGGACATCCCGGTGGCCGACGACACCGGTGACCCGGTCCTGCTGAGCGGGGTGCTCTCCGGTGAGCCCGCGTGGCAGGTGTTGTCGAGGACGGTGCCGGGCGGCACTCCGGACGAGGTCCACCGAGAGGTGGCGGCGTCCGGGCTGCGTGGGCGTGGCGGCGCCGGATTCCGCGTGGCGGCGAAGTGGGAGGCGGCCGGCCGCGCACCCGGGACCGTGGTCGTCGCCAACGGGGACGAAGGCGATCCGGGTTCGTACGCCGACAGGCTGCTGATGGAAGCCGACCCGGGCCGCGTGCTGGAGGGTCTGGCCCTGGCTTGTTTCGCGTGCGGGGCCCGTCAGGGCGTGGTGCTGGTGCGCTCCGAATATCCGGCCGCTCTGGCACGGATGCGGGAAGCGGTGCGCCAGGCGTACGCCGACGGCCATCTCGGACCGTCGGTCCACAGGACGGCCATCTCCCTGGACATCCACATCGTCGAGGGCGCCGGCTCCTACGTCGCCGGTGAGGAGACCGCACTCATCGCGGGGCTGGAGGGCGGTCGCGGTTGCGCCCGGCCCCGCCCGCCGTACCCGACCGAGCGCGGGCTGTGGGACGCGCCGACCGTCGTCAACAACGTGGAGACCCTGGCGGCCGTCCCGTGGATCGTCCGGCACGGCGGTCAGGCGTACGCCCGGCGCGGCACGTCCGACGAGACGGGGACCAAGCTGGTCTGTCTCTCGGAGCGGTTCGCACGGCCTGGTTGCTACGAGGTCGAGCTCGGCACACCGGTGCGGCGGATCGTCACCGAGCTGGGAGGCGGTCTGAAGGACGGCGCCGAGCTGATGGCTCTCCAGGTCGGCGGGCCGCTGGGCGGCTTCCTCGCCGCCGACGCTCTGGACGTGCCGCTGTCGGAGGCAGGGCTGTCGGCCCGGGGCGCCGCTCTCGGCCATGCCGGTCTTGTCGCCTTCGACGAACGAGTGGCACCGGAGGAAGTGCTGCGTCACGTCTGGGAGTTCGCCGCGGTCGAGAGCTGCGGCGCGTGCTCACCCTGCCGTGTCGGCTCGCGCCGTGGCCTGGAATGGGCGTCCGCCGACACGCCGCCGGGCCGAGAGTGGGAGAGGCTGTCGCGGGTCCTGGCCGAGGCGAGCCTGTGTGCCTTCGGACGGCGGATCCCGCCCGCCGTGCACAGCCTGGCCCGCGCCTACGGGGACCGACTGGCGGGATGGGGACTATGAGCGGAGTCACGATCGAGGTCGACGGCACCGGCGTCGAGGTGCCCGAGGAGTCGTCACTGCTCACGGCGGTGCGGGCGGCCGGGATCGAACTGCCCGCGCTGTGCTCCGACGACCGGCTCAGTCCCGCCGGGTCATGCCGTACGTGTCTCGTGCGGGCCGAGGGGCGCATCGCGGCGGCCTGTGTCACTCCGGCCTCCCCCGGCATGCGGGTGGACACCGGAAGCGACGAGGTTGTGCGGCTGCGCCGGGACGCAGTGGAGGTCATCGTCTCCGCACTGCCGCCCCGGGCCCTGGCCGACGGCAGTCCCAGCGAACTGGCCCATGTCTGCCGGTCGATGGGCATCGGCCCCGAGGCGGCGCAGGGTGCCGGAGGCCGGGGCGGGGACGAGTCCCACCCGTACGTCCACCTGGACCGGGACCTGTGCATCGCCTGCGGCCGGTGCGTACGGATGTGCTCCGAGGTGCAGGGCACCTTCGCCCTCACCCTGGTCGGCAGAGGCGGCGACACCGTCGTGGCCCCCGGCACCGGCGGGCCCTGGGCCGAGTCGGACTGCGTGGCCTGCGGCGGCTGCGTGGACACCTGCCCCACGGGGGCGATCACCCAGCCGGGACCGGCGCGGGGACTCACCTCGGCGTTCCACCCCGCTCAGGCCCGGACGCGCACCACATGCGGCTACTGCGGCGTGGGCTGCACCCTCGACGTGATCGCACAGGACGGTGACGTCACGGCGGTGCTGCCCGCCCGGGACGGCCCGGTCAATCGGGGCCACGCGTGCGTGAAGGGCCGCTTCTCCCACGGATTCCGCACCTCCCCGGAACGGCTCACCCGGCCCCTGCTGCGACGCGACGGCGTGCTGGAGCCGGTCGGCTGGGACGAGGCACTGGCTCATGTCGCCCGGGGACTGCGTACCGCCGTCGACGCCGGCGGCCCGGACGCCGTGGCGGCGATCTCCTCGGCCCGCGCCACCAACGAGGAGAACTACCTCGTCCAGAAGTTCATGCGGGTCGTCATCGGAACCAACAACATCGACAACTGCTCCAGGCTCTGCCACTCCCCCTCCGCCGCCGGCCTCACCGCTTCCTTCGGGCTCTCCGGCGGCACCGACACCTTCGACGACGTGGAGCGGGCCGACTGCCTGCTGGTGGTCGGGGCCAATCCCGTCGAGGCCCACCCGGTGGTCGGAGCACGGCTGCTGAGGCGGGTCCTCCACGGCGCCAAACTGGTCGTCGCCGACCCGCGCGCGGTCGGCCTCGCCCTGCACGCCGACGTGCACCTGAGACCCCGCCCCGGCACCAACGTCGCGCTGTTCCACGGGCTCGCCCACGTCCTGCTCACCGAAGGGCTGACCGACGAGGAGTACCTGCGCGAGCGCGCCACCGGGCTACCGGAACTCACCGAACTGCTGGCCCACTACCCGCCCGGCCGCGTCGCGGACATGACCGGTGTACCGGCCGCGGACCTGATCGCCGCCGCCCGCCTCTACGGCAGGGCTGAGCGGCCGGCCATCGTCTACGGCTTGGGCGTCACCGAGCACCTCCACGGCACCGACGGGGTGCGGTCCCTGGCCAACCTGGCGATCCTGCGCGGCGCCGTGGGCACCGACCGGGGCTACGGGGTGAACCCGCTGCGCGGCCAGAACAACGTCCAGGGCGCCTCCGACATGGGCGCCCTGCCGGATGTCCTGCCCGGGTACGGAAAGGTCACCGACCCGGCCGTCCGCGCGCGGGCCGAGGACGTCTGGGGCGTACCGGTCCCCCCGCGGCCAGGGCTTCGGATCCCGGACATGTTCGCCGCCGCACGAGCCGGCGACCTGCGGGCGCTGTGGGTCATCGGCGAGGACGTCTGCGCCACCGACCCCGACACGAACCAGGTCGTCCACGCCCTGGACGCCTGCCCGCTCGTCGTCTGCAACGAACTGTTCCTGTCCGAGACGGCCCAGCACGCCGACGTCGTACTGCCGGTGGCCTCCTGGTTGGAGAAGGACGGGACCTTCGTCAACTTCGACCGCCGGTTCCAGCGCGTCCGCTCCGCCGTGCCCCCACCGGGACAGGCCCGCACCGACTTCGAGGCCCTTCGGGCCGTCGCCGAAGCCATGGGAGTCGACCTGGCCTGCGCGACTCCCGCCGACGCCCTCGCCGAGTGCGGCCGACTCGCGCCCGTCTTCGCCGGGCTCTCCCACGACCGACTGGACCGCGAGGGCTCCGTGCCATGGCCCTGCACCGCCCCCGACCGGCCGGGAGAAGCCAAGCTGTACACCGAGCGCTTCGCCACACCGGACGGGCGGGCCCACCTGGCTGCCGCCCCCTATCTCCCGCCGGGCGAACGGCCCGACGACGACTATCCGCTGATCCTGGTCACCGGGCGGCGCTGGGCGCATTACAACTCCGGAAGCATGACGCGGCGCGGCGGCAACCTCGCCCTCGATCCGGTCGACTTCCTGGACCTTCACTCCGACGACGCCGGCCGGTACGGCCTGCGAGACGGCCAGGGCGTCACTGTGGAGAGTCGGCACGGCCGAGCCCGGCTCGTCGTCCGCGTCGGTGAACAGACAGCCCCCGGGCAGGTCTTCTCCTCCTTCCACTTCCCCGCGAGCGGGGTGAACCGCCTCACCTCGGACGTCGCGGACACCGTCACCTCCTGCCCCGAGTACAAGGTCACGGCGGTCCGTGTCGCCGCGTCATGACGGCGATGTACGGACGCGCCTCAATTGGGCCTCAGGGACGATTGGCGCGTTCCCAGCCATGGCGGGTCGGCCGGGGCGCGAGGCCGGTGGTGCGTGAGCGGTAGACGATGTAGGGACGGAACAGGTAGCCGACGGGTGCGGTGAAGGCGTGCACGAGGCGGGTGAAGGGCCACAGGGCGAAGAGCAGCATGCCGATGAGCGTGTGCAGTTGGAAGGACAGGGGGGCGGCGCCCATGGCGTCGGTGTCCGGCCGCAGCGTGAAGACGGAGCGGAACCATACGGAGACGGTCGCGCGGTAGTTGTGCTCCCCTCCGGCCACTCCGGCGCCGAGCAGGGTGGCGGCGAGCCCGGTGACGATGGCGGCGACGAGGACCAGGTACATCGTCTTGTCGTTGCGTGTGGTCGCCATGAACACCGGGCCGGTGGTGCGGCGGCGGTAGACGAGGATCGCCACGCCGGTCAGGGTGGCGAAGCCGGCGATCCCGCCGAGGACGAGGGCCTGTACGTGGTAGGCGCTCTCGGACAGGCCCGCGGACGTCGTCCAGCTCTCGGGGATCACGAGGCCGATGAGGTGGCCGACGAGGACGACGAGGATGCCGAAGTGGAACAGAGGGCTGCCGATGCGCAGTAGCCGGGATTCATACAGTTCGGAGGAGCGCGTGGTCCAGCCGAACTGGTCGTACCGGTAGCGCCAGATCGTTCCGCCGATCAGGACGGCGAGGGTGAGGTAGGGCAGGACGCCCCACAGGAAGATGCCCAGGGTGTTCACCGGAGACCACCTCCGGGCGGTGCCGCGGCGTACGGTTCCAGGCCGACGGTCTCGGCGGGTGGGCCGGTGCGGGCCAGTCGCTGTGCGGCGGCGCGGTCCTGGGGCGAGGGGCCGGGCAGCAGGGTGCACACCGCCTCCACCGCGCCCGTGTACGGCGAGTCGATGTCGCGCAGGGCGAGGCGGAGCAGTTCGATGCCGGCGCGATGCTCCTGGAGCAGGGTGAGGCCGTCGGACAGGTCGCCGGTGGCGGCGTATTCGAGGACGAGCGGCAGGAAGTCCGGCAGTTCGCGGGTGCCGGGTTCGAGTCCGGCGCGGCGGTAGCGGGACTTGAGGGCGGCCAGGGAGTGGCCGCGGCGGCGGGTCTCGCCATCGGTCCACCATGTCAGGTACAGGCAGCAGCGACGGCGCCGGTCGAAGGTGGCCACGTAGCGTTCGGCCGCCGCGCGCGGCGGGGTGGCGGCGAGGTGGTCGAGGAGGCCGGTGAGCGCCGTCGGTGCGGGTCCGGACGGCAGAGCGGATACGGCCTGCGTCACCAGCGGGATGCGCTCGCGGACGGCTTCGTCGGGGTACTGCAGCAGGATCGAGGCCGCCTGGCAGATCACCGCGGCGGCGTCGTGGTCGGTGGTCACGGCTCCTCCCGATGCTGCGGGTGCCTGGGTGGGAAGAGTCCTTCGGGGTGGCCCTTGCCGTCCCAGTTGAGCAGGTTGATCCGTGCGCCGGGGCGTTCCGGGTCGGCGATTCCACCGCCGGTCTGCCGCTCCTTGAGGGCGTGGAAGGTTTCGACGGAGACCGGGACCGGCTCTCCGGACGCCTCGCCGAACGGGCCGCTGCCGTACATGCCGGGGCCACCTTCGAAGTCGAGGCTGCAAGCGGTCTCCTCCAGCCGCCGTCCCTCTGCCTCATGGGCGGTGGGGATCACATAGCGGTCGTGGTACTTGGCCACGGCGAGCAGCCGGTACAGCGCGGTGATCTCGGCGCCGCTCGTGCCGGCCGCCGTGGCGATCGATTCGTCGGGTGAGTCGCCGAGGTTGATGGCCCGCATGTAGGAGCGCATGGCGGACAGCCGCCGCAGTACCTGCTGCACCGGTTCGGGGTCACCGGCGGTGAACAGTTCGGCGAGGTATGCGAGAGGGATGCGCAGAGTGTCGATGGCGCCGAAGAGGTTGTCGAGGTCCTCGCCGTCGTGGCCGGTGCTCGTCAGCGCCTCGACGACCGGGGACAGCGGCGGGATGTACCAGACCATGGGCAGGGTGCGGAACTCCGGGTGCAGCGGCAGCGCCACCCGGTGGGTCTTGGCCAGGGCGTAGACGGGAGAGCGGCGGGCGGCCTCCAGCCAGTCCTCCGGGATGCCGTCGCGCCGTGCCGCTGCGATCACGTTCGGGTCAGTCGGGTCGAGGAACAGATCGAGCTGGGCCTGGTACAGGTCTTTCTCGTCCCCGACGGAGGCGGCCCGGCCTACGCGGTCGGCGTCGTAGAGGACCAGGCCGAGGTAGCGCAGGCGGCCCACGCAGGTCTCCGAGCACACGGTGGGCAGGCCGACCTCGACGCGGGGGTAACAGAAGTGGCACTTCTCGGCCTTGCCGGTGCGGTGGTTGAAGTAGACCTTCTTGTACGGGCAACCGGTCACACACATCCGCCAGCCGCGGCAGCGGTCCTGGTCGACCAGCACGATGCCGTCCTCGGAGCGCTTGTACAGCGCCCCGGACGGGCAGGAGGCGACGCACGAGGGGTTGAGGCAGTGCTCGCAGATCCGCGGCAGGTAGAACATGAACGCCTGCTCGAAGGCGAACCGGACCGTGTCCTCGGCCTCGCGGCGCAGGCGTTCGACGACCGGGTCGCGGTCGGCGGTCTCCGCCCCGCCGCCGAGGCTGTCGTCCCAGTTCGCGCTCCACTCCACCGACATCGGCTCACCGGAGATCAGCGACTTGGGCCGCGCGACGGGGAAGTCCTCACCGAGCGGCGCGGCGGTGAGGTTCTCGTAGTCGTACGTCCACGGCTCGTAGTAGTCGCGGATGTTGGGCAGCACCGGGTTGGCGAAGATGGTCAGCAGCTTGCGCAGCCGCCCGCCGGCCCTGAGCTTCAGCCGTCCGCCTCGGGTACGGATCCAGCCGCCCCGCCACCTGTCCTGGTCCTCGTAGCGGCGCGGGTAGCCCTGGCCGGGCCGGGTCTCGACGTTGTTGAACCAGACGTACTCCGTGCCGCTGCGGTTGGTCCACGCCTGCTTGCAGGTGACCGAGCAGGTGTGGCAGCCGATGCACTTGTCGAGGTTCATCACCATCGCCAGCTGGCCCATGCAGCGTCCAATGGTGTCTCCGCCACGGGTCATCCGTACGTCACCTCCTGCGAGCGGCGACGAATGACGGTGACCTCGTCACGCTGATTGCCGGTGGGGCCGAGGTAGTTGAAGGCGAAGGAGAGCTGGGCGTAGCCGCCAATGAGATGCGTCGGCTTGATCAGGATGCGGGTCAGGGAGTTGTGGATGCCGCCGCGCCGTCCGCTCGTCTCGGCGAGCGGGACGTTCACCACCCGCTCCTGGGCGTGGTGGACGTACACCGTCCCGGCCGGCATCCGGTGCGAGACGATCGCGCGGAGCACCATCACCCCGTTGCGGTTGACCGCCTCGACCCAGTCGTTGTCCCGCACTCCGATGGCCGCCGCGTCCTCGGGGCTCATCCACACCGTCGGCCCGCCCCGGGACAGGGTGAGCATCAGCAGGTTGTCCTGGTACTCGGAGTGGATCGACCATTTCGAGTGCGGGGTCAGATAGCGGACGCTGACCTGACGTTCGCCGTCCGGGCCCAGCTGGGGTTCGCCGAAGAGCCGGTGCATGTCCAGCGGCGGCCGGTAGACGGGCAGGGTCTCTCCGAACTCGTGCATCCAGTCGTGGTCGAGGAGGAAGTGCATCCGCCCGGTGAGGGTGTGCCAGGGTTTGAGTTGTTCGACGTTGGTGGTGAAGGGGGCGTAGCGCCGTCCGCCAGTCTCGCTGCCGGACCACTCCGGGCTGGTGAGGACGGGGACGGGGTGGGCCTGGGTGTCGGCGAAGGTGATACGGCGCTCCTCGCTGCCCTCGGCCAGGTGCGCCAGTGGTCGCCCCACCCTCCGTTCGGCGCTGCGGAAGCCCTGCACGGCGAGGCGGCCGTTGGTGGTGGCGGACAGGGCGAGGACGGCCTCGGCCATCTTGGCGTCCGTGTCCAGGGCGGGCCGCCCGTCGCCCGCTCCGCCGAGCATCACCCCGTTCACCCGGGCCAGCTGCTCGACCTCCTCGCCCGGGTGGTAGGTGACGCCCTTGGTGATCAGCCCCAGGCGTTCGGTGAGCGGGCCGAGGGCGGCGAGTTTGTCGGCGACCGCGCCGTAGTCGCGTTCCACGACGGTGAGGGTCGGCATGGTCCGCCCGGGCACGGGGGTGGTGTGGGCGTCGCGCCAGTCCCGGATCGCGCCCAGGGGCTGCGCGGTCTCGCCCGGTGTGTCGTGCTGCAACGCTGTGGCCACGAGGTCGCTGCGCACGCCGAGGTGGTCACGGGCCAGGTCGCTGAAGCGGCGGGCGATGGCGGCGAAGGCGGCGAAGTCCGAGCGGGTCTCCCAGGGCGGGTCGATGGCGGGCGTGAACGCGTGCACGTAGGGGTGCATGTCCGTCGAGGACAGATCGTGTTTCTCGTACCAGGTGGCGGCGGGCAGGACCACGTCGGCGAGCAGGGTGGAGCTGGTCATGCGGAAATCCAGCGCCAGCAGCAGGTCCAGCTTTCCCTCGGGTGCCTCGTGGTGCCAGGTCACGTCGCGGGGGCGACGGTCGGGCGGGGTCTCGTCCGCCCGCAGAGTGGAGTGCGTACCGAGCAGGTGCTTGAGAAAGTACTCGTTGCCCTTGGCCGAGGAACCGAGCAGATTGGCCCGCCACAGGGTCAGGCAGCGCGGCCAGTTCTCCGGTGCGTCCGGGTCCTCGCAGGACCAGCCGAGTTCCCCCGCCGCCAGCTTGCGGGCGATGTACGCCGGCGTCTCCTCTCCACTGGCCGCGGCCTCGTCGGCGAGGTCCAGCGGGTTGCGGTCGAACTGCGGGTAGGAGGGCATCCAGCCGAGCCGCGTCGCCAGCGCGAGCGTGTCAGCGGTGTGCAGCCCCGCCAGGTCGCCCCGGGCCAGGGGCGAGGTGAGCGCGTCGGCGCGGTAGCCGTCGTAGCGCCACTGGTCGGTGTGGGTGTACCAGTACGCCGTGCCGATCGCCTGCCGAGGCGGGCGCTGCCAGTCCGCCGCCATGGCCAGCGTGGACCAGCCGGTGAAGGGACGGCACTTCTCCTGGCCCACGTAGTGCGCCCACCCGCCGCCGTTGCGCCCCATCGCACCGGTGAGCATGAGCAGGGCCAGGATCGCCCGGTAGGTCGCGTCTCCGTGGAACCACTGGCAGATCCCCGCACCCATGATGATCATCGTGCGGCCCCCGGACCGCTCGGAGTTGCGCGCCAACTCCCGCGCCACCCGGACCGCCGCCGCAGTCGGCACGGAGGTCAGCCGCTCCTGCCATGCGGGCGTGTACGGCGCGTCGGCGTCGTCGTATCCGGTCGGCCACTGGCCGGGCAGGCCGTCGCGGCGCACGCCGTACTGCGCGAGCATCAGGTCGAAAACCGTGGTCACCAGACGGCCCGCGACACGGCGCGCCGGCACGCCCCGGCGCAGCACCGCCCCGCTTGCCTCGGCCGTGTCGAAGCGCGGCAACAGCACCTCGACCGCCTCCGCCCCTTCGCCGAGCAGGGTCAACTGGGGCGCCACCTCACCGAGACCGAGGTTCCACCGGCCCTCACCGGAGCCGGTCCACCGCTCGCCCAGGGTGCCTCCCGGCACGACCGGCCTGCCCGTACGGCCGTCGACGAGCACCGTCTTCCACTCGGCGCCTTCGCCCGTGTCGCCCAGGTCGGATGCGCGCAGGAACCTCCCCGGCACAAGGCCGCCGTCGTGCTCGTCCAGGGTCACCAGAAACGGCAGGTCGGTGTACTGCCGCACGTAGTCGACGAAGAACGGCACCCGCCGCTCGACAAAGCACTCGGAAAGGATCACATGCCCCATGGCCATCGCCAGCGCCCCGTCGGTGCCGGGCTGGGCGGGCAGCCACACGTCGGCGAACTTCGTGTGGTCGGCGTAGTCCGGCGAGACCACGACGACCTTCTGGCCCCGATAGCGGGCCTCGGCCATCCAGTGCGCGTCCGGGGTGCGGGTAACCGGCACGTTCGAGCCCCACATGATCAGGTAAGCCGCGTTCCACCAGTCGCCGGACTCCGGCACATCGGTCTGGTCCCCGAACACCTGCGGGGAGGCGACCGGCAGATCGGCGTACCAGTCGTAGAACGACGTCATGCACCCGCCGATCAGCTCGATGAACCGTGCTCCGATCGCGTGCGACACCATCGACATCGCCGGGATCGGCGAGAAACCGGCGATGCGGTCGGGCCCCCACCGCTTGATCGCATGCACATGCGCCGCAGCCACGATCTCGACCGCCTCGTCCCACGAGACCCGTACATGGCCGCCCTTGCCCCTCGCCCGCTGGTAGCGGCGGCGGCGCTCCGGATCGGACTGGATGTCGGCCCACGCCAGCACCGGGTCACCCAGCCGCGCCCTGGCCTCCCGGTACATCTCCACGAGGGCTCCGCGAGCGTAGGGGAAACGCACGCGCGTCGGCGAGTACGTGTACCAGGAGAAGGCCGCCCCTCGCGGGCAGCCCCGCGGCTCGTACTCCGGGGAATCCGGCCCGACCGACGGGTAGTCGGTCTCCTGGCTCTCCCAGGTGATGATCCCGTCCTTGACGTACACCTTCCACGAACACGAGCCCGTGCAGTTCACCCCATGAGTGGAACGCACCACCTTGTCGTGGCTCCACCGGTCCCGGTAGAAGGCATCGCCCTCGCGGCCACCCTCAAGGAAGACCGCCCGCAGATCCGAAGTGGCCTCCCGCCGCGTGAAGAACCGCCCTGCGCTCAGCAGCGCGTCCGCGGCCACTCCACCGGCTGCGGCCCCGCTGTCCGCCACGACCGTCACCTCACTGTTGGGAGGGCTTGAGGGACACCCTGCATCGCAAAATTACCGTTATGCGACATTTTTTGCCGGTTCAGGGAAGCAGAGTGCCCTGTGGCCACAAGTACACCCGCACCGCATACGGGAGGGTCAGGGGCCGTACGTCCCCGGCCCTGGGCCATACAGCCCCTCACCCAGCTCCCGGCCCCCCGCCCACCATGGCTGGTGCGTCGCCGGTGTGCGAGGAGAGGAGGAGCCGGTGAGCCGTTCCGCGCAGCCGGCGCGCATGCTGGCTCTGGCCACGGCCGGGTTCATGGCCGGCTTCTGGGCGTGGGCTCTGCTGGGGCCTCTCGGCCCGACGCTCCGCGAGGACCTGGGCCTCAGCTCGTTCCAGCAGTCCCTGGTCGTGGCCGTGCCGGTCGTCGTCGGCTCGCTCGGCCGGATCCCGGTCGGAGCCCTGACCGACCGCGTCGGCGCCCACCGGATGTTTCCCCTCGTCACCGCCCTGACCGTCCTGCCCGTTCTCTACCTGGGCCATCTGGCCGACTCCCTGGCCGAGTTCCTCATCGGTGGCTTCTTCCTCGGGCTGGGCGGCACCACGTTCGCCGTCGGCGTCCCGTTCGTCAACGCCTGGTACCCACCCGAACGGCGCGGCCTGGCGCTCGGCATCTTCGGTATCGGAACGGGCGGCACCGCCATCTCGGCGTTCACCACCGTGCAGCTGGCCGATGCCGTCGACCGGAGCTTTCCCTTTACCCTCGTCGCCGTCATCCTGGCCCTCTACGCCGTCACCGCGCACTTCCTCCTGCGCGACCGGCCCGAACGCGCCATCCCGGCCGGCTCGCTGCTCGCGCGCACCACCGCCACCCTGCGGATGCCCACCGCCTGGCAGCTGGCCTTCCTCTACGCCATGGCCTTCGGAGGGTTCGTCGCCTTCAGCGTCTACCTGCCCACCTATCTCACCACCGCCTACGCTCTCGGGCGCTCCGACGCCGCCCTGCGCACCGCCGGCTTCATCGTCCTCGCGGTCGCCGCGCGCCCGGTGGGCGGCTGGCTCTCCGACCGGCTCCACCCCGTCCCCGTGCTCATCGGGGCGTACGCCGCCATCGCCGCACTCGCCCTCCTCGCCTCCCTCGAACTCGCCCTGATCCCGATCGCCACACTGACCTTCCTCGGCATGGCCGCAGCCCTGGGAACCGGATCGGGCGCCGTATTCGCCCTCGTCGCCCGCCTCGTACCCGCCGACCAGGTCGGATCGGTCACCGGCCTCGTCGGCGCCGCCGGCGGACTGGGCGGCTTCTTCCCGCCCCTGGTCATGGGCGCGGTATACAGCATCGCCGACGACTACACTTGGGGATACCTGCTCCTGGCCCTCACCGCTGCCGCCACCTGTGCTTTCACCGCGACCGTGGTCCGGCACCATGCCCTGCGCCCGGATGTACGCGGGCGAGGCACATGACTCCTTCAGCGGAGCCCCTTTGCCCGGGCGGAACGGGAACGCCGACCACCCGGATCGCTGCCATCGGCCAAGGCGGCGCGCGGCTGCCGCTCCGGCCACAGCCGTGCCTGCAAACGCATGACCACATGGCCGAGGCCGGACAACACGCAGGCGATCGCCAGGTCCCCGAGCGACAGCAGCTCTGTGCCCAACAGGTCCCGGAGAGGGGGCAGATAGACACCGGCCGCCTGGAGACCCAAGGCCGCACCCACGGCCACCAGCAGGAACGGGTTGGCCAGGCTTCCCGGACGCGCGCGGGAGCCCAGGGCAACGCCCAGCTGGGTCGCACCGAGAACCAGGAAGATCATGGACTGCCACGGGCGGCCCGTCTCACGGGCCCACACGCCGGCCACCAGGGACACGGTGGCGACGAAGGCGCCCATGAGCAGGATGCGCGGCCACAGGCCGGCGCCCAGCACGCTCTCCGCGGGCGGCCGGGGCGGATGGCGCATCGCTTCCGGGGCGACGGGCTCCGCACCCAGCGCGACACCGGGCAGGCCATGCGTGAGCAGGTTGATCCACAGGATCTGTGCCGGCAGCAGCGGCAGCGGCATCCCCAGGAAAGGGCCGAGGAGCATCACGAGGATCTCCGCGGTTCCTCCGGCGAGCCCGTAGAGCAGGAACCGGCGTACGTTCGCGTAGACCCGGCGCCCCTCCTCAACGGCGGACACGATGGTGGCCGGGTTGTCGTCGGCGAGTACCAGGTCGGCCGCCTGGCGTGCCACCTCGGTGCCGCGCTTGCCCATGGCGACGCCGATGTCGGCGCGGCGCAGGGCCGGGCCGTCGTTGACGCCGTCCCCCGTCATCGCCACCACGTGCCCGGCCCCGCGCCACGCCTGGACGATGTCCAGCTTCTGCTCGGGGGTGGTCCGGGCGTAGACGCGTACGTCGGTCAGCTCGCCCGCCGTGCCTTCCCGGATCCGTTGCCCGGTGGTGACCTCCTCCTCCCGGGAGGCAATGCCGAGGCGCTCCGCCACGGCCCGTGCGGTCAGCGGATGGTCACCGGTGATGAGTACAGGGACGATGCCGGCGCGTTTGCAGGCGGCGATCGACGGCTCGGAAGCGGCGCGGGGCGGGTCCAGGATGCCGACAAGGCCGAGCAGCGACAGGCCCGACTCCCATGTCTCGGACGGTTCCAACGCCTCCTCGTGGTCGGCCGACGCGACGGCGAGCACCCGGTACCCGTCACGCGCCAGTACCTCCGCCTGAGCCGCCGCCCGGGCGAGCAGGTCCGGACCGTCGGCCAGGACCTGCGGCCGGAGCAGGGACTCCGGCGCTCCCTTGCACGCGACCAGCACCCCGCCCTCCGGTCGGTGGTGCACGGTCGTCATGCGCTTGCGGTCGCTGTTGAACGGAATCTCCTCCACGCGCGGCAGCTCGCGGTCCAGCGCCGCCCGGTCCAGCCCGAGACGGGCTCCGGCCACCAGCAGCGCGGCCTCCGTGGGATCGCCCAGGGCACTCCATTCCATGGAGCGGTCCGGTGGAGGCTCCAGCGCCGCGTCGTTGCAGAGCACCGCGACGCGCAGCAATGCCGCCAGGTCAGGCGCGTCGTCCGCGGTCACCGTCGCGCCGTCGCGGACGACCCGGCCCTCGGGTTCGTAGCCCGTACCCACCACCGCGGCTTCCCCGCGTGGCGTCCACAGGTGTTCGGCCGCCATCCGGCCCTCGGTCAGGGTGCCGGTCTTGTCGGTGGCAATCACGGTCACCGAGCCCAGGGTCTCCACGGCGGGCAGTCGCCGGACGATGGCGTGCCGCTCCGCCATGCGCCGCGCTCCCAGGGCGAGGGAAAGCGTCACCACGGCCGGCAGGGACTCCGGAACGGCGGCGACGGCGAGGCTGATCGCCGCCACGATCATCAGCTCCACGGGCTGTCCGCGCACCAGCCCGAGAGCGAGGACCACCGCGCACAGCGCCACAATGGCCGCCGCCAGCACCCGGCCGAACCTGGCCAGCCGGTGCTGCAGCGGAGTCAGGCCGGGCGCGGCGCCCATCAGGGAGGCGATCCGGCCGAGCGCACTGTCGGCCCCGGTGGCGGTGACCACGACACGGCCGTGGCCGCGGACGATGACCGTGCCCGCCGACACAGCACCTCGCGAGGTGTCCGTGTCGGGCACCTTCTCCACGGGAACGGACTCGCCTGTCAGGGAGGACTCGTCCGCCAGCAGCGACGCCCCGTCCAGCACGTCCGCGTCCGCGGGGACGATGTCTCCCTCGGCCACCAGGACCAGGTCGCCCGGCACCACTTCGGCCGACGGGATGGAACGTTCCTCGCCGCCCCGCACCACCCTGGCGGCCGGGGCACTCATCGCGGACAGGGCCATCACCGCCTCTTCCGCCCGTACCTCCTGCACGACGCCGACGACCGTGTTCACGGTGATCACGAGCAGGATCACGGCGGCGTCGGAGAGATCGCCGGTGGCGATCGTCAGGGCGGCAGCGCCGAGCAGGACGAGGATCAGCGGATCGCGCAGTTGCTGCAGCACCCGCCGCCACACCGGGGTACGCGGCTCCGAGGGGATCTCATTGGGCCCGTGCAGCGCCAGCCGCCGCGCGGCCTCGTCCGACGACAGCCCAGTGGCGGAAGTCGTGCCCCGCGACCGGAGCCGTTCGACCTCCGCGGTGGGCTTCTGACTCCCTTCGCGCCGGTTCACGTCCGTGGCAAAGCCTCGTCCGGACGGTGCTGTGCGTCGGGTGCCATCAGCTGCTCCCCTCATGTGCCCGGCCACCGCCCCGAGGAACGGACTCCCGCCTTCCCAGCGTGCACCTTTGCTCGGCCGCGCGCGGCCGCGACCATGGTCGGCGGCGTACGCGGCGAAGACCTCCGACGGCGGTCCGCCCGTATCGAGGGAACGCTGGTCGAGGATGGCGGCGAGGTAGCCGCGCAGCAGCGCCAGCCGGATGGCCCGGACCCTCCTGCGGGTCAGCGCCGGGGAGATCTCCCTGCACCCAGGAGACAGTGGCCGTCAGGAGGGCGAAGCCGACGAGGGCTTCCAACGGGAGACCAGGCGGAGCCAGCCCTCGCCGGGTGCGATGTGGCACTGTCGCGGACGCCGAGGTCGGCACGCCCGTCTGCGCGGATCAGCTCCCCGGCAGCACCAGCGTGCAGGTCTCTCCGGGCGCGACGGTCACCGCCCGGTCGGCCAGCACCACGCGGATCGGTGACTCCTCCGAGTCGGGCACCCGGATCTCCAGCTGTCCGCTCCGACGCCGTATGCCGACACCCCAGTGGCCGCGGTAGCGCAGGGAGAACCCGTACTCCGACAGTGCCGGAAGGGGCACCGGGTCCAGCCAGAGGGCGTCCTCACGCGTCTCCAGTCCCGTCAGGCCGCGTTGCACCAGATCCAGGGTCCCGGCCATGGCGCCGAGGTGGATGCCTTCGCCGGTCGTGCCGCCCTGGATGTCGGCGATGTCCGCCTCCAGGGCCTCCTGGACGTAACTCCACGCCTCGGCTCGCCTGGCCCGGGCGAGGACGAGGCCGTGAACGAGTCCGCTGAGGGTGGAGCCGTGGCTGGTGCGCTGCAGGTAGTAGTCGACGGTCCTGCGCCAGACAGCGTCGTCCACGTCGTACCCGAGACGGCGGAACAGATCCCGCAGCTCGGCGGGCGAGAAGAGGTAGCCGAGCATCAGGACGTCTGCTTGTTTGGAGGCTTGGTAGCGGTTGACGGTGTCGCCCTCGGCCTCGAGGATGCGGTCCAGCCGCCGGATGCTGTTGTAGCGGGTGCGGTAGGCGTCCCAGTCCAGCTCGGTGAGGTCGCCGTAGCCGTCGAACTGGCTGATGACGCCCTGGTGGAACGGCACCCGCAGGCGCCGGGAGACCTCCTCCCACTTCGGGAGTTCGCCGCTGTCCAGCTCGATGCGTTCGAACAACTCCTGCCGGCGCCATACCGGGAGGCGCCGCACCAGGTCCAGGGCGCGACTGAGGACCCAGACGGCGGTGACGTTGGTGTACGTGTTGTCGTCCAGGCCCGGCCGGGCGGCGTCGGGGTAGCTGTCGTGGTACTCGTCGGGGCCCACCACGCCACGGATGCGGTACCGGCCGAGGCCGGGGGCGAACTGCGCGCTGTCCGCCCAGAAGCGGGCGATCTGCAACAGCATCTCCGCGCCCTTGGTGTGCAGGTATTCGGTGTCACCGCTCGCCTCGCAGTACTGCCACACGTTGTAGGCGATCGCCGAGCCGACGTGGTGCTGGAGCCGGGAGTAGTCCGGCAGCCACCGGCCGGAACGGGGGTTGAGGTGCAGCTGCTGGGTCTCCTCACGGCCGTCGCTACCGGACTGCCACGGGTACATCGCCCCGGCCCGGCCCGCCGCGTGGGCCGCGCGGCATGCCTGAGGCAGGCGTCGGTGACGGTAGTTGAGCAGGGCCCGCGAGACCTCCGGGAAACGCAGGTTCAGATAGGGCAGTACGAACAGCTCGTCCCAGAAGACATGGCCCCGGTACGCCTCGCCGTGCAGCCCACGGGCCGGCACACCCACGTCCAGGTCCGCGGTGTGCGGCGACAGTGTTTGCAGCACATGGAAGAGATGCAGGCGCAGGACACGGCCCGCCTCCCCGGGCACCTGGATGTCCGCGCCCCGCCACAACCGCGCCCAGGCCGCGACATGGGAGTCCACAAGCGCCGGGAAGCCCGCAGCCGTGGCCGCCCGGTCGAGCGCCGCGCCGAGCGGGTCACTGATCGCAGGGTCACGGGAGGTGTGCAGGGCCACTGTCTTGTCCACGACTGCGGGCCGGCCCGGAGCGATCGGTATCACCAGCCGGTGTACGGCACAGTGGTGGGACGGCCGAAGCTCCGACGACGTGGGCGGCTGCCCAACCGCGACCGTACGGGCCGCCATTCCGATGCCGACGTCGGAGGTGCTGGTGCGGCAGCTCAGCCACGCCACGTCGGCCGCGGACGCGCCGGTCCGTACACGGACCAGGTGGTGACGGTTGAGGGCCCTGTAACGATGCACGTTGCTGTTGATCACGTCGCCGTCGAGGACGGCTTCGACCTCCAGTTCTCCCGACCATTCCTCGGCTGTGACAACGGTCCGCAGTGCGGCCAGGTGCGGATCCGCCATGTGCACCAAGCGAATCTGCTCCACGCTCAGCGTGCCTGCCGCCTCGTCCCGAAACCGGAACATGCGCGTCAGCGTGCCACGGCGCAGATCCAGGGTGTGCCGGTAATCGAGCACCGGACGCGTGTCGGGAGAGAACCACGGGCCCGCCGATCCGTCGGCAAGGCGGAGACGGAAGCGCAGGAGCAGCCAGTTGGGGAGATTCACAAGGTCCTCGTTCACCACCTGCCGCCCCGCGACGGTCGACTCCAGGCGGTTGTAGACCCCGGCCGCGTAGGTGGCCGGGTAGTGCACCAGGCTCGCCCTGCTCTCTGGTACGGCGCCGCGGGTGGCGAAGTAGCCGTTGCCGAGCGTGCACAACGACTCGCGCAGCCGCTCGCCGGCCGGGTCGTAGCCCTCGTACTCCCAGGTCCACTCCGACATCCGCCGCCCTCTCCTTCTCCCTTCACGAAATGTGCAGGAGCATGAGACGCGCGTCGGGTCAGGCCCGTTGGGGAACGACGGCCACCGGGCACTCGGCGTGATGCAGCAGGGCGTGGGCGACCCTGCCGAGCTGCAGACCGACATGGCCGTGGCGCCTGCGCGCACCCACAACCACCAGGTCGGCGTCGGAGGAAGCGTCCAGGAGGACCTTGTGGGCGGGGCCTTCGGCCGCCTGACGATGCACTTCTACCTGCGGGTGGTTCCGTACGGCGACGCGCAGCGCGTCGGTGAGGAGGGCGGAGGCGCGCTCCTCGTGGGCACCGGCGGCATCGTCCGCGATCAGGGCATGGTCCACGTGTTCATGGGCGGGGCGGCGCCAGGCCCGTACGGCGTGCAGGCTGCAGCCGCGCGTCTCGGCCTCGCGGAAGGCGAACCGCACGGCGGCCGAGCCCTCCATGGCGTCGCCGAGGCCGACCACCACCCGGCCGAAGGCGCCCTGCCGGTTCCGCTCCCCGCCGCGAACCACGATCACCGGGCACACGGCACGGGCGGCCACCGCGAGGCTGACCGACCCCAGCAGCATCCCGGCGATCTCACTGCGGCCACGGGAGCCCGTGACCAGGGCGAAGGATTCATGAGCCGCGTGCAGGAGCACGGACACGGCGTCGTCGGGCAGTACGTCGCTCGACACCTTCACCTCTGGGTTGCGCAGCCGGGCGCGTTCCGCGCAGGACGCGGCGATGTGCTGGGCCAAGACCTGTTCGGCCGGACGGTCAGTGCTGAAGGACGGGCGGCCGCCCTCGTACCGCTCCCACAAAGAGGCGTAGACGAGCCGCAGAGACAGCCCGAGGCGCGCCGCCTCGTCCACCGCCCAGTCCACGGCCTTCAGGCTGGAATCCGATCCGTCGACGCCCACGACCAGCGGGAGCTCCACGGTCACCACCACCTTCCTGCCCGACCACTGCCGAAAGCCAAGCCCTGTCAATACCGTCGCACCGCATGGGTTCCGTCGCGACACCTGGACCGGCTCTCGAAGGGGGCCCTCGGCCCAGGTTGCACTGCGCCGATTTGCGACGATCGTGGAGTCATGCGGCCGGACAACGAGGTTCCGTTCCTCGCATCGCCGCCACGGCCGTCGCATCGGCCCGATACGAGCCCGCTTCCGCTTCGAGGTCATGGTGAAGGGAAGGCGATCGTGGTTGCCAGGACCGGCGTCTTCGGCGCCCTGACCAAGGAGCGTCGCGAACAGCTCATGCGCGCCGCGCAGCGGTCATCGAGACCCTCGGTGCCGGGGAACTGCACCCGGAGCTGAAGGCGAGACGAGGAGGATTGCGGTGCCTGAGACCCCACACATCGTGAGCGATGTGATGACCCAGACGGTCGTGGCCGTGGGCCGCGACGCCCCCTTCAAGGAGATCGTCCGGACCATGGAGCAGTGGAAGGTCAGTGCCATGCCGGTCCTGGAGGGCGAGGGGCGCGTCATCGGCGTCGTCTCCGAGGCCGATCTGCTCCCCAAGGAGGAGTTTCACGACAGCGACCCGAGCCTCTTCGAGCAACGCCGGCGCCTGTCCGACATCGCCAAGGCCGCGGCGGTGACGGCGGAGGAACTCATGAGCACCCCCGCGATCACGGTCCACCCCGACGCCACTCTGGCCCAGGCGGCCAGGATCATGGCCGTCCGGCACGTCAAGCGGCTGCCCGTCGTCGACGACATCGGCATGCTCCAGGGCATCGTCAGCCGCGCCGACCTGCTGAAGGTCTTCCTGCGGCCGGACGAGGAGATCGAGGAGGAGGTCCGCCGCACCGTGGTTTCCTACCTCTTCCCGGCGTTCAGCCACGCCATCCACGTGAACGTGCACGAGGGAGTCGTCACGCTCCGCGGGCACATCCGTGACACCTCGCTCATCTCGGTCGCCGTGCGCCTCGTGCGCGCCGTGGAAGGCGTCGTGGACGTCGAGCCCCAACTCACCGGCGAGTCAGCCGGTCGGGACGAGCCCGGGACAACTCAGTGACCGTGTGCGCAGCCGGCCGCCGGCCGACTGCGGCCCCTCGGGCGGGTCAGGGCTGGATGGCAGGTCAGGGCTGGACATCCAGTACGTCCGACACCGGGCGGCGCGGTGTGCCGGGTCCTTTGGGGCCGTACCCCAGGCGCAGGAGCATCTGGGTGTAGCCCGTCCCGGACACCGGGTCGCGCAACGGCCAGCGCAGGTCGGTCCATTCGAGGGGCTGGGTGGCGAAGGAACTGGACAGGCCCTCAAGGGTGGCCAGCAGCAGGACGCGTTCCATGGCCTGACCGGCGCGGAGCCAGTCCTCCGGGTGGTCGTGGCTCGTACTGAGCAGGGCCGGCTGAGGAGTGCGTTCGAAGTCCGCGGCGTCACGGCCCGCCACCCTCCGGGGGCCCGCGAAGTCGCGCATGGGGGCCTTGCCCCCCGCGCTTGCGCGGCCCGAAGGCGTAGTGCGGGACTCCGTCGTCGGCGGTACCCACCGACGGGGCGTCGATACGAGTCCACCGCGCCAGGTCCTGGTCGCGGCCCGGGTCGGTGATGTTGCGTGCCTCGGCTTCCTGGACCAGTTCCAGCACCTCCTTCAGATGCCATGAGGTCGGGAAGGTCAGCGTTGCTCCCTCAACGTGAGCGGCTGCGCTGAGAGCCTCCCGCACGGGATCGGGGATCTCCCTCTCCTCGAACGGGTAACGGCTGCTGTGCCGCTGGTGAATCGCGGGATACAGCGCGCCGAGTTCGCTCCCGTCGGTTGCGGAGCCGGTCAGCCGCACGCTCGCGACCAGCGTCCGGTCGGTGGGGTCGGGCAGCAGCCGGGTTTCTGGATACCAACCCTCGTGGGCCACTGCGACTCTCAGGTTCAGCAGGGCGGCGCCGCAGCCGATGTGCAGGCCGCGGGTGTCGGGGTCGGAGTGCGGCATGGTGCGCTCGAAGTCGGCGCGGATTTCGAACGTGCGGCTGCGCCGGAAGTAGCGGAAGAGCCAGGGCTGCGCGTTGTGCATCGACGGGGCGGCGGCAGCGGCGTGGGCCAGGGCGGTCACCTGCTCGTCGGCTGGTCCTTGTCGGCTCACTGGAGCCTCCCCTCGCGAGTCGGCGGTCCGCTGGGACGGGGCCACTCTTCGGCGGCCCGTGGCGCCTACTGATCGGCCGGAGTGATGCGCCGGCCCGTGAGGCGTGTGGGCCGGATGGACACCCACATCTCGCGTGCACCGCCTGGCCATGGCCCGGTGTGTGCGCGCTGGGCGAGCCCACGCACGGCGTCGGGCTCCGTGACGACGTTCGCGGGGCCGACTGCCAGCACGCTCCAGCCCTGGCTCATCGCCTCGTCCACATGGTCGACCTCGAAGGCCACCTCCGTTCCGACAGCCGCCGCGGGTACGGAGTCGGGCGCGGTCCGGAAGACGATCGCGTCCTCCACGACGTCGTAGTTGACCGGGACGACCGCGGGGCGGCCGTCGGACGTCGACACCGCGATGCGCCCCACGCCGTGCGTGGAGAGCAGGGTGCGGCACTCCTCCGGGCTGAGATCCCGTAGCCGAGGGTGCAGCAGCGCGTGGCCCTGACCGGGTGGGAGATCGATGCCTCCCCCGCGCAGAGCGCTGACGGTAGTACCCAGCGCGTCGGCCAGGCTGATGAGAGTCGCCACGCCCGGGTCGGCGGGCTGGTCCTCCAGGTACGCCAGGTATTCGGGCGACAGGCGGGCGCGGCGGGCTGTTTCCCCCAGGCTGAGCCCACGCCGGTGGCGCTCGACGGCCACGCGCCGACCGATGTCGCCGGGGTTGGGTGTCCTGGTGGGCGGGGCTGCCCGGGACACGGTCTCCGCCTCTCCCGTGTCCGGCTGGGCAGACCCGTAGGTGGTCCCGGGCTTTTCGTGCTCGACGTGGCGGATGTGTGCGTCGGGCCCGGGGAACACGAGCGTCACTTCATCCGTGTCCGACCAGCGCACGTCGTAGGGGGGTGTTCCGTCCTCGTGGTGGAGTCCGACGATTTCACCGTCGCGCCTGGTGGCACCGGTCGTCGGGCTTTCGATGACGAGTTGGTCGCCGAGGTGAGCTCGCATGATCGCCGCCCTCTCCTCAGAATGGTGCTGTATCCAACGTGCCACGCGCGACACGCCGCCGCATGGGACGACCGGCCCATATCCGCAGAGGCGGGCTGAGCCGACTGGATGTCAAGCGGTCACAACCCGGACGGGAGAGCCGACATGCAGCACCGAACGGTCGCGGAGCTCATGACCCGAGACGTCGTCAAGGCGCAGCGCGACCTGCCGTTCAAGGAGATCGTCAGGCTGCTGGCGGACAACGACGTCACCGCTGTGCCCGTGGTGGACGACCTGGACCGCCCCATAGGTGTGGTGTCCGAGGCGGACCTGCTGCGCAAGAGCGCCGACCAGGCCGACCCGTCGGGCAGGGTCCCTGTCCCGCACCTGGATGCGTGGGAGCGGGCCAAGGCCGAGGGCTCCCGCGCCGAGGAACTGATGTCGGCTCCCGCCGTGTGCGCACGTCCGGAGTGGAACGTGGTGGAGGCCGCCCGCCTGATGGAGGCCCAGCATGTCAAGCGGCTGCCCGTCGTGGACGAGACGGACCGGCTCCTGGGCATCGTCAGCCGTGGCGACCTGCTGCGGATCTTCCTGCGCCGTGACGACGCCATCCGCGACGAGATCACCGAGGATGTGTTGCGACGCACGATGAGGCTTGCTCCCTCAGAGGTGACGGCCGAGGTTCGCGCCGGGCGGGTCGACCTCAGGGGCTCGGTCGAGTTCAGGAGTCTGATCCCCGTCATCGAGCGACTGTGCCGGAGCGTCGACGGCGTGGTCTCGGTCTCCGAGCACCTCGCGTACCGGACCGACGACGCCTGACGGTCCACCGCCACCGCCACCTGAGGGGCCATCGGAGCCGGCGGCTGAGAGACGCACGGGACCATGGCGGCGCGAGGCCCACGGCGGAGCCGTCGGCCTCGCGCGGAGGGAACGGGCACTCGCCTGCCGAACCCGGTACGTGGCCCGGCGGACGGCCCCACCCTGGCTCAGCCGGTGATCTCGATGCGGTGTGCCTTCCCTGTCTCGGTTTTCGGGACGCGCACCGTGAGGACTCCGCTCGTCAGGTCCGCGCTGATGTGCTCCGTGTCGGAGTTCGGCGGCAGAGTCGTGCGGTAGTCGAACTGCCCTATGCGGCGGGTATGCCTGCGGACCACCCCGGTGTGTTCCTTCTCCTTGATCTCACCGTGGATGTCGAGCTCGCCCTCGGCGACCTCCACGGTGATCTGGTCCTTGTCCACGCCGGGAAGCTCCAGTTCCACCAGGTAGGCGTCCTCGGTGTCCACGACGTCGGCCAGCGGCGCCCACGGCTCGGCCGTGCCGAACTCGGGGTAACCGCCGACGGGAAAGACAGCGTGCATGAGCTGGTCCATCCGGGTACGGAGATCGTCCAGCTCATGCAGGGCTGCCGAGAGCCCACCTCTGCTGTGTCGTACGGGATGTGTCATGGCTGATCCTCCTTGACTTGCTGTGCCGACCGTCGGTCACGCGGGCCATCCGGTGACCTGCCGGGTGTGCGGCATCGCCTTCCTCCTCATCTCTCTACGGACCCATGCGGTCCGGAAACGGTCCGTTCCGGGACCGAGGACCGTGCGGAAGCCGCCGCCGTTTGTTCCTCGATCCGGCGCCGGACGCGGGCGGTGAGTGCGCTCAGCCACTCGGAGGCCGTCGCGCGAGGCGCGACCGGCGCCCGGATCCGTCGGGCTGCCGGCGGTAGCCCGCTCAGGTCCGCCGTAAATCTCTCCCGGCACTCGTCGAGCGTGGGCCTGGTGCCGGTGCGCTGCCCGCGCCGCATCACCGTCTCCAGCAACGGCCTGCCACCGTCGGGTGGCGCCTCGTCGGCGAGACAGATCACGTCGGCGTATCCGGGGCGGCGGAACACCTGCTTGGGGCCGGGCGCCGTCACTTTCGCCGACGACAGCTTCATCACCGGTCGGCCGTCGTACTCCACCATCTTGTACGCCGAGTCCAGATACGGTGCGTCGGCCGAGACCCCGACGCGGGTGCCGACGGCGTAGGTGTCGATCGGCGCTCCGGAGCGGACCAGGTCGTCGACGGCGTACTCGTCGAGACCTCCGCTGGCGATGATCCGTACGTCCGGCAGGCCCGTGGCATCGAGGATGCAGCGTGCCCGTACCGCGAGGGCTCCGAGGTCGCCGCTGTCCAGTCGTACGGCAGAGCCGGGCCCCCGGTCGAGGTCCCGCAGGACGCACGCCGCGACCCGTACGCCCGCCTCGGTGTCGTAGGTGTCCACCAGCAGGGTCACTGGGCCGGGGTGGGACCGTGCGAAGGCGCAAAAGGCGTCTTCCTCCGTCGGGAACGCCTCGACGAAGGAGTGGGCCATGGTGCCGATGGCAGGGATGCCCAGGGCGGTGGCCGCGGCCACGTTGCTGGTCCCGGCGAAGCCCACCATCGCACCGAGGCGGGCGGCCTGGAATCCGGCCTGCGGGCCGTGGGTCCGCCGCAAGGAGAAGTCCACAACCGGATGCCCTGCCGCCGCGAGGACGCACCGCGCGGCCTTCGAGGCGATGGCGGTCTGGTGGCTGAGCTGGTTGAGCACGTACGTCTCGGCCAGCTGTGCCTGCGGAAGAGGCGCGGTCACCTCCAGCAGGGGTTCTCCCGCCAGCACGATCCGTCCCTCCGGCACCGCCCGCACGTCGCCGGTGAACTCCAGGCCGAGCAGGGGCTGAAGATCCCGCCGCGGCCGGTGCACCGCAGACGCGAAGGCGTCGACGTCCTCTGGGCCGACACGAAGGCCGGACAGGTGGTCCAGGGCCGACTCCAGCCCCGCGGCGACCAGGAAGCCGCGCTCAGGAGGCAGGTCGCGGACGAAGAGGCTGAACGTGGCGGGGCCGGTCATGCCCTCCCGGAGGTAGGACATGGCCATCGTCACTTCGTACAGATCAGTGGTCGCTGCATCGGACATCGGCGTCGCTTCCTCGGCTCATGTCCCGGTTGTCGGTCTGTCACTGGCGGAAGCGCGCGGACCATAGGGGCTCAACCCGGTCCCACTCGGCATCCCACTGCGCGTACCTTCTCCGGTCCAGCACGTGGCGCATGCCTGCCCGCGCCGCGAAGAACCCGGCGGCCACGCCGATCGCCGCCATACCGCCCACGAACCAGCCGGTGGTCGTCGCGTCGAGCTTGCTCATCGGCGGACTGGTGATGGTTCCGCCCCGGTCCACCCACACCCGCACAGTGGCGCCCTTGGGCGTTCCCGACTTCACGAGGGTTGTTCCCGTCCGCTCCGTGCCGTTGTCGTCGGTCCAGCGGACCTGCGCCTGCGGCATCCCGTCTGTGGTGACGGCCTTGACGTTCGACGTCAGTCGGGCGGTGACCTCCTGCCGATCCGCCGACTGGGCTTGCACGGTGCGCATCGACGACTCGTACGCCGTCGTTCCCGCGCTGAGCGCGGCCACCGGCAGGCCGAGGGCGAGGACCAGCATCAGCAGTCTGCGGAACCAGGACTCGAACCCGTCGGACGTGCGTCGTAGGGGGTTCGCCACCCTTGACGCATGCTCATGGCGCGGCGGGGGCGGACCAGGCGCGTGCGGCGAATTCTGTGCACTCATGACTTGGCCTCCAGCAAGTCGCTGGTCCGTTGCCTCCACTGCTTTGTCCCATCGTCGGACGGGACGGGGCTCCAGCCACAGGGCCGAACGTCCCTGCGGGGACGACTTCCGGGCCCCGCGGCGGCCGACCGTTGACGTGGCCCGTCTGCGGACGTCCGGTCATATCCGGGGAACGACCGCGATCGGACATGGCGCGTGATGCAGTACCGCATGGTTGATCAGTCCCAGTTGCAGGCCTAGGTGCCCCTGTCGTCTGCGGGCGCCGACGACCAGCAGGTCCGCCTCGGAGGCCGCCTCCAGCAGGGCCTGGCGTGCCGGTCCCTCGATCACCCGCCGGCTCACCGGGGCGTCGCGGTAGCGCTCCGACGCGTCGTGCAGGGCGTCGTCCAGGACCTGCGCCGGCGGGCGCCGGCGGGCCTCCAGGGCGTACCAGGACGGGGCTTGTGGTGTGGTGAAAGCATCGAACGGTGCGCTCCAGGCGTGCACCGCCACCAGCCGGCAGTGCCGGGCATGGGCCTCCCGGAACGCGAACTCCACGGCTGTGCCACTGCCTTCCCCCTCCTCGACACCGACGACGACGCTCCCGAACCGTGCATCCCGGTGCTCTACGGCGCCGCGCACTACGACGACCGGACAGTCCGCTCGGGCCGCCACGGCGAGGCTCACCGACCCCAGGAGCATGCCGCCGAGGCCCCCGAGCCCTCTGGATCCGAGCACCAGCGCGAAGGCGTTACGCCCTTTGTCGACCAGGGCGGCGGTCGCGTCCTCGTGCAGCACCTCGCTCGACAGCCGCACTGTGGGAGCGCCCTCCCTGGCACGCTCCGAGGCGGCGTCGAGCACATCGGACGCTTCTTGATCCCGCGCCGCCGCGTGCAGGAGGTGGAGGGGTACCCCGTGCCGGACGGCTTCGTCGGCGGCCCAGTCCACCGCCTCCAGGCTCGCCGCAGACCCGTCGATGCCGACCACCAGGGGAATCGTCACCGCCCCTGTCTCCTCTCGGCCGGATTCCGCGTCTCCGGCTCCCTCCGGTTCACATGCGCCGCCGAGGGGATTGGAGTATGCCTCGAATGAGAGAACCCTCCACGCCCGGCATGCTGGCGACGTCCGCACCATCCACACCGTCGGACTCGTTCAGCGTGGTCCACCCCCATTTCCAGCTTCGTACGTCACGGAGGCCGCCGCCATCCAAGCAGCCGTTACGGTGGTGGCGAAGCGTCTCGTCCACACCGCAAGCGGAGCTCCAGGCACACCACCCGGGCCGGTTCATCGCCGGGGCCAGGTCGCCGACGACGCCCAGGACGCCCTTTCCAAGCGGCGTCGGAGTCCGAGATGTTCGTGCTCGGTCCACGGAGGCTGGAGCCCGTAGAGAGC
This sequence comes from Streptomyces sp. Z423-1, assembly GCF_013009255.1. NCBI lineage: Bacteria > Bacillati > Actinomycetota > Actinomycetes > Kitasatosporales > Streptomycetaceae > Streptomyces > Streptomyces sp. Z423-1. The sequence continues at coordinate 9,061,030 of NZ_CP053109.1, read as the reverse complement.
CACTTCCTGGGCGACGTGGGCATGCAGGTCGGGGTCGACGGCTCCGGGCGAAGCCTGCGCGCTCTTGTCTGGGCCACCCAGGAGGCGGCACTGCGCCGGTGCCCGTTGCGCATCATTCACGTCGTGCCCCCCGCGCACGAATACGCGACAACCGCTGAGGGTCGCGCCTGGGAAGAAAGCCAACGCGACCAGGGAATCGTGGCCGAGGCCACCGCGATCGCCCTGGACGCCCACCCGGACCTGGACGTGACATCCGCCGTGCCGTCCGGTGCCCCGGCACCCGTGCTGCTGGCCGAGGCCGAGCATGCTCACACGGTGGTACTCGGCGCCAAGGGCCGGGGCGGCTTCGGGAGCCTCCTGCTCGGATCGGTCGCCTTGCAGGTCGTCGGCCACGCGGCCAGCCCCGTGGTCATCGTCAACCACATCACCATCGGCCATCGTCGCATAGTCGTCGGCGTCGACGGGTCGGAGTACTCCGACGCTGCTCTGGCATACGCCTTCCAACAGGCGTCCCTGCGCGGCGCGCAACTGCAGGCCCTGCACGCCTGGAGCCCCCCGGTACCTCATGCGGTGGTCAGCGCTGCCCAGGATGCCATGGCCAAGGAGCACCAGCAGGCCCTGGAGGAATGGCTGGCCCCGCTTCGCGAGGAATACCCCGACGTAGACGTGGTGGAGCAACTCCCTGATGACCCCCGGTCATCGCGCTGGCCCGCGCCTCCGACCGGGCCGATCTCCTGGTTGTCGGCTCCCGTGGACGCGGCGGCTTCCGCGGCCTGGCCCTCGGCTCCGTCAGCCATCACCTCCTGCAGTTCTCCTTGTGCCCCTTGGCAGTCGTTCGCCCACGCCCCGAGACCACCCCTGTCTGACGGCCGATCAGTTGGCTTCCTCCGGGTGGCCGGCGCAGGCGTCCCTGTCACCGCACGGCGCTCACCAAGGACCAGCACGTCACCTCGGTGAGCGTCTTGGTGGTGGGCGGTCAGGGCACCGCCGTTCCACGGTAGCCCCGCCGAGGTGGGAGCCCGGGTAGCACTTTGGGCGGGGCCTGCGGCCCCGTGTCGGGGCGTTCCTTCTGCGCCGATGCCCGGCGAGGGCCGCGATGATGTCGGCTGCGGTCAGCACCCAGGCGAAACATCCGTCCTCGTCCAGCACCGGGAGGGCTTCGGCTTGGGTGTAGGTCATGAGGTTGGCTGCGTGACGTACGGTCTGCTCCGCGTGGAAGAGTGCCGGTCTGTGGCCGGGCAGGAGTTCGTCGACGCGCAGGCCGGACAGCGAAGCGCCGGACAGCGAAGCGGCTGGTGCCGCACAGGCCACCGCCACGTCGGCCCAGTCCAGCAGGCCGGCACAGCGACCGTCCGGATGCATGCCCGGAAGGTGATGGGAGGCGGATCGCTCCAGCAACTCCCAGGCCACGAACACGGTTTCGTCGACAGCGATCGTGACCGCGGCGGTGCGCGTCACGTCGGCGACCGTCCGCGCCAGGACCTCCTGCTCACCGTCGCCCCCGGCTGCTGTTCCATGGTCGCCTCCTCCTGATCTGCGGACGTCGCCGCCGTGTCACGGGGAGGGCGTCGGATTCGCTGCGGCGGCGGGGTGGTGACCGTCCGACCGAGACCTGGTCCGTGACGCCCCGATCCCGGCCCTGACCCGTGCTTCCGACCGGGCCGACCTGCTCGTCCTGGGTTCCCGCGGCCGCGGCGGCTTCCACGGCCTTGCCCTGGGCTCGGTCAGCCACCAGCTCCTGCACTTCTCGGCGTGCCCCATCGCGGTCGTCCGCCCGCGCCCCGAGCCCGCCCCTGCCTGACAGCACGACCCCGGTGCGGTTGCCCCGTTCGGAGGAAGTCCGCTGGCCGTCGGCGGTGCTGACGACCACGCTCGACCTGGTGGGCCGTGCCCACGTCAGCCGCCTGCCGCCCGCCGTCGGCGAGCCGAAAAGACATACCGACCGATACGAGGAGACCATTGTCATGGAAATGCCCGTCGTGAACGAGTGCGCGGTCGAGGACTGCGCCTACAACCGGGACCGCGCCTGCCACGCCCTGGCCATCACCGTGGGCGACCCCCGGCACCCACACTGCGACACCTTCTTCGCGGCCCCGGCCAAGGGCGGCGACCCGTCCACCACCGGCCGGGTCGGCGCCTGCAAGATGTCCGACTGCCGGCACAACGTCGACTTCGAATGCCAGGCCCCCGGCATCACCGTGGGCTACCAGCAGACCGAAGTCGACTGCCTGACCTACGCACCCGCCTGAGCCCCACGGGCCACGTCACCGCGCAGAACCGCTGGTGAGCCTGACGGACGGACATGGCCCCGGGCATGGACGATCATGGCTTTGCAACCGGTGACCGTGAGGCACAAGCATTCATCGGTCGGCTCCTGCGCGAAGACCGCCCCGATGACGCCGTGCTATCGGAGGAGACGCCCGACAATCCGGCCCAGGAACCGTGAGTTCACCGACCCGACCCGCACGACTGGCCGGGGCGATACAGGTCGCCCTGCGGGAGAAGGACCGGCTGGCAGCCGGCGCGGTCGCCCTGCCCGCCCGTGCGCTGTTCCTGTCCACCGGACAACACCCGCCCACCCGACCCGCCTGCTTCGTACGAGACGGAGGCCGCCGCCATGCAACCAGTCGTCACTGTGGGCCTCGACGGCTCGCCCGAGAGCCTCGCCGCCGCCCGCTGGGCTGCCGACGAGGCCGAGAAACGCAAGCTCACCCTGCGCCTGTTGCACGCGTGGCCACTACTGGCACCGGAACCGACCCGCGTCCGCTCGGAAGTCGATCAGAACTACTGGGCGAAGCGTCTCGTCCACACCGCGCAGGCAGAACTCCAGGCACGTCACCCGAGCCTGTCCATCGTCGGGAACCTGGTCGCCGACGATGCCCAGAACGCCTTGCTCCAAGCGGCGTCGGAGTCCGAAATGCTCGTGCTCGGTTCGCGAGGGCTGGAGCCCGTCGAGAGCTATTTCCTTGGCGACGTAAGCATGCCGGTCGTGGCACGGGCAGAGCGGCCGGTGGTACTGGTCCGCGCCCAGAGCGGCGGGGAAGGGGCAGCCCCGGCATCCGCAGACCGCGTGGTCGTGGCCCTGAAACTGCACGGTTCGTCCGACGACCTGCTCGACTTCGCCTTCCACACCGCTGCCGCCAGATGCGTTCCCCTCCAAGCCGTCCACGGCCGAAGCGTGCCACTCCACGCACGCGTTCCCTGGGGCGTGGACCACAACGTCACAGAGGAGATCACGCGGGACGCGCTGAAGGAGCTGGGCAAGGCACTCCGCCCCTGGCGCGAGAAGTACCCGCAGGTAGACGTGGCCGACGGCGTCCGTCTCGAAAGCCCTGCCAAGGCGGTCGTACGGGCTGCCGAAGGCGCCGCGCTGCTCGTCGTCGGCCGACGCGGACACCGTCCGGGTCTGGCACCCCACCTGGGTCCCGTGGCGCAGGCAGCCATCCATCACGGGCGCTGCCCCGTCGCCGTCGTTCCTCATGACTGAGCCCGGCCTCCACGGGAGGTCGCTGGGATCGGTGCCTCGGGCCGACCCATCCGTGCTCCGGTCCAGTGACCGGCACGACGGCGAGCCACTGCCGCGCGCGGAGGTGTGCGAGACCCACACCGCAATCGTCTTCTTCGTCGGCGACCGCACCTACAAGCTGAAGAAGCCGGTGGATCTGGGATTCCTCGACTACACGACGGTGACGGCCCGCCGGGCCGCGTGCGAACGCGAAGTCGCTCTCAACCGCCGCTTCGCCCCCGACGTCTATCTGGGTCTGGGCGAGATCCGAAGCCCCGACGCGCAGGCGCCCGAACCGCTCGTAGTGATGCGCCGCATGCCTGCGACCCGCCGCCTCTCCCACCTGGTACGGGAAGGGGTCGCCGTCGACGACGTCTTGCGGGCCGTCGCCCGGCATCTCGCAGCCTGGCACGCGGACGCGCCCCGGAGCCGGGAGGTGGACGAGCAAGGCACGCGGGACGCTCTGTCCTCGCGTTGGGAGGCCAGCTTCCAGCAGGTCCGCGCGTTGGCCGACGACGGCGTCGTGCCGGACGGGGTGGCGGAGGTGGAGCGGCTGGTACGCCGCTACCTCGCCGGCCGCAAGCGGTTGTTCGACTCCCGCATCGATCAGGGGCGGATGGTCGACGGCCACGGCGATCTGCTCGCCGAGGACATCTTCTGCCTCGACGACGGCCCCCGCGTCCTGGACTGCCTGGAGTTCGACGACCACCTCCGCTACGTCGACGGCCTCGACGACGCCGCCTTCCTCGCCATGGACCTGGAACAGCTCGGCGCCCCTCAGGCCGCGGCGTACTTCCTCGCCCGGTACGGCGAGTACTCCGGCGACCCCGCACCCCCCTCCCTGTGGCACCACTACGTCGCCTACCGCGCCTTCGTCCGCGCCAAGGTCTCCCTGATCCAGGCCCGCCAAGGCGCGCCGGGCGCGGAGGCCGCGTCGCGACGGCTGATCGCGACGGCGCTGCGCCACCTGCGTACCTCCGCCGTCGGCCTGACGCTCGTCGGCGGGCTGCCGGGCAGTGGGAAGTCCACCCTCTCCGGAGCGCTGGCCGACCGGCTGGGGGTCACGCTGCTCAGCAGCGACCGCCTCCGCAAGGAGCTGGCGGGGATCCCGGCTGAGCAGTCCGCGGCGGCCGGCTACGGCGAGGGCCTGTACACGCCGGAGTGGACGGCCAGGACCTACGCCGCTCTGCTCGACCGTGCGTCCGCCCTGCTGTCCTCCGGCGAGTCCGTCGTCCTGGACGCCACCTGGTCTGATGCGGCACAACGTGAAACGGCCCTGAGCGTGGCCGAACGCACCAGCTCCGATCTGGTGGCCCTGCACTGCCGCGTGCCGGGCGACGTGTCAGCGGCTCGCCTGACCACGCGCGCTCCCGGAGCGTCCGACGCCGACCTCGACATCGCCACCACCATGGCGGCCAGGGAACAGCCGTGGCCCGAGGCCGTCGCGGTAGACACCAGTGGCACGTTGGAGTCCGCGGTCGCCCAGGCGCTGGCTGCCACACGACCGTGGGGCACCGGCCAGGCACCGGTCTTCCGCCGCCCCTACATGGAGCCGGACTAGACGAGCGGGTATCCCCGCTGGTGTTCGGGCCCGACCACTGACTGCGGGGCCGCGCCACCAGGTTTCGCGGGGCGTGGCGCATTGCCTCATGGTGGGTTGTACGGGGAACCCCGGCCCGGCGGGCGTGGCAGAGCCCGGCATCGTACGCCGTTACGGCTTTGTGGGAGAGGCCACCGTGGGTGAACAGAGACCGCTCGCACCTGGCGAGGCATGGCGGGCCATGGCCGCATGCTTCCCCGCCACTTCGCGCTGCTCGCGCGGCACCGGGTTCGCCTGCCGAAGGAACGGCTGGGGATGCGGCTCCGTTTCGCCGACAGCACCTCGGCCCGGGTATACCCGGGAGACCCGCATCGGCAGCGGCTTGGCGAAGGGCCCGCGCAGGGAGCGCAGAGCCGCTGCCCAACGTCGGCTGATCCTCACCCACATGGCGTGCTGGGCGGAGGCGTCCACCGGCCGGGCCCCTCATGGCTGCGCGCGGTGGCCGCTCCGCGGGCAGCCCCCGCCCTCCTCGCTCGCCGACGGCTGGTCGCCGAGGCCATCCGTCTCGTATCCCAGCTGCGGGTGAACTACCGGCACAGTCCCCTGTCGGTGCAGGGGACACCGCCCCTGCGTGGTGCTCCTCGCCCAGGAGACCGCCTGCTCGACGCGACCGTCAGCGTCGGAGGACCTGCCGAGCCGCTGCACGGCCTGCTGGCCCGCCCCGGGGTGCACCTGCTGCTGCAGCGCGATACCGCCCCGCCGCCGGACACGGTGGCCGGACCTCGGGTCACCGTCCTCCGGCTGATGAGATGAACAGCCCCGGTCGCGGTCTGGTGGCCGTCCGCCCGGACGGCCATGTCGGCTTCCGCTGCGGGGCCGCCGACCCCGCCGGGCTGACCGGCTGGCTCTCCCTGATCGGCGCAGCGGCATCTCCACCCGTCCGGCCGTGAACACCAGGCGACGGAGCCCACCTCCCCGCCACAAGAGTCCGATGATCCTGAGGAGTCAACGGGCTGATGGTCCCGGTTGCCCGGGCGTCCTTCCAGAGCGACGGTGGAGAGAGCCGGCCAAGTCGGCCAGGGAGTGGATGACCATGCGAGCCCTCGTCTACCACGGTCCCGGACAGATCTCCTGGGACACGGTCACGGATCCGGCGATCGAGGACCCTGGCGACGCCGTCGTGCGCATCGAGGCCACGACCATCTGCGGCACCGATCTGCACATCCTGCGCGGAGACCTGCCCGAGGTGAAGCCGGGGACGATCCTCGGCCACGAGGCCGTCGGCGAGGTCATGGAGGTCGGCGGCGAGGTCCACGACCTGCGCCCCGGGGACCAGGTGATCGTGTCGTCCGTCTCGGCCTGCGGCCGCTGTCCGGCGTGCCGTGACGGCAAGTGCGGACAGTGCCGAGGGGGCGGTGGATGGATCCTCGGGAATCTGATCAACGGCACTCAGGCGGAGTTCGTACGGGTTCCCTTCGCCGACCACTCCACTCACCGACAGCCCTCGGCGCTCTCCCTCGATGACGCGGTCCTGCTCGCCGAAGTCCTCCCCACCGCCTACGAAGTCGGCGTGCGGCATGGAGAGGTGGGCCCGGGAGACACCGTCGTCGTGGTGGGCGCGGGTCCCGTCGGTCTCGCCTGCGTCGTCGTCGCGCGGCTCTACTCGCCACGCCGGATCATCGTGGTGGACCTGTCCTCCGCCCGGCTGAAAGCCGCCGCCCGCGCGGGGGCCGATGCCGCCGAACTACCGGGGACGATGATCGCCGAGCTGTCCGAGGGACCGGGTGCCGACGTGGCCATCGAGGCATCAGGTGAACCGGAGGGCTTCGTCCTGTGCACCCGCGCCGTCCGCGCGGGAGGGCACATCGCCAACATCGGCACCCACGGCAGGCCCGCGACCCTGCATCTCGAATCCCTGTGGCGCAAGAACGTGACGATCAGCACCGGCCAAGTGGACACGTACTCCACACCGTGGCTTACGGAGCTGGTGAGATATGGCCGCCTGCACGTCTCACAACTGGTCACTCATACATTCGGCCTCGATCAGATGGAGGACGCCTACGAGGTGTTCTCCCACGGCACTACTTCCGGCGCGCTCAAGGTCGTACTGCACCGTGAGTGAAGGGCCCGGTCGACAGGAGTCCGAAAAAGGCCATCCGTTCCCCTTTCCTGGGCCGTCCGGCCCTGGAACTCGCCGACGAGCGGCGGTGCTATGGAAATGAGCCGAGGGCCACAGCAGACACGGCGAAGCGGAGCGACACCGCGCACCGTGCAATTCGGGCCCGCAAGAAGCGGGCGGCCCTCGGCCCCATGAGCGCTGGCAGCGACCGCCGCCCGTCCCGTCAGCATCCGGCGAAAATGCGGCCAGAGCCAGGCTCGGCGACCCTGGAGATCAGGGGGACAGTGCCGGGAGGAGCCCCCCATGCACTGGGAAACCATCCACAAGGACACCGCACCGGTCGTCCCACCCCGTCTCACCGACTACGACCGGACCCGCTCCGCCTTCACCTGGTCGCAGGCGCGCGCCGAACTGTCCGGGCTGCCCGGCGGCGGCCTCAACATGGCCCACGAGGCCGTCGACCGGCACGCGGCCTGCGACCATGCCGACAAGGTCGCGCTGCGCTGCGTCGCCCGGGACGACTCCGTCTCGACGATCACGTACGCGGAACTGGCCCGCCGCACGGCCCGCTTCGCGAACGTCCTACGGTCGCTCGGCGTCGGCCACGGAGACCGGGTGTTCACGCTGCTGGGCCGCTGCCCAGAGCTCTACACCACGGTGCTGGGCACGCTGAAGAACACCAGCGTGCTCTGTCCGCTCTTCTCCGCCTTCGGCCCCGACCCGGTGGCACAGCGGCTGCGGTTGGGCGACGCACAGGTCCTGGTCACCACCGCGGCCCTCTACCGGCGCAAGGTCGCCGAGCGCCGCGCTTCGGTTCCCATCCTGAAGCACGTCCTGATCGTCGGACCGGGCGCCGAGGAACTACCCGGAACCGCCTCCTTCGACGACCTGATGGCCGCCGCCCCGGACACCTTCGCCGTCCCGCCGACCTCGCCCGACGACATGGCCCTGCTGCATTTCACCAGCGGAACCACCGGCACCCCCAAGGGCGCGGTCCATGTCCACGAGGCGGTGGTCGCCCACTACGCCACAGCCGCGTACGCCCTCGACCTGCACCCCGAGGACGTGTACTGGTGCACCGCCGACCCCGGCTGGGTCACCGGCATGTCGTACGGGATCATCGCCCCGCTCGTCCACGGCGTGACGGTGGTCGTCGACGAGGGCGACTACGACGCCCGGCGCTGGTGCCGGATCATCGGTGAACAGCGGGTCACCGTCTGGTACACCGCCCCCACAGCCCTGCGCATGCTCATGCGCGCCACGCCCCGCCAGGGCCCGTACGACCTGCCGCGTTCCTACGACCTGTCGGCCCTGCGCTTCATCGCATCCGTCGGCGAGCCCCTCAACCCGGAGGCCGTGGTGTGGGGGCGGGACGTGCTGGGCCTGCCGGTGCACGACAACTGGTGGCAGACGGAGACCGGATGCATCATGATCGCGAACTTCGCGGCATGCGAGATCCGGCCCGGCTCGATGGGACGTCCACTGCCCGGCGTCGACGCTACCGTGCTGGAGCAAGGCGAGGACGGCCGGGCGCTGGTCACCGATGGCAAGGTCACGGAAGTGAAGAGCCCCGACGTCGAGGGCGAGTTGGCGCTGCGGCCGGGCTGGCCGTCGATGTTCCGCGGCTACCTGCACGACAAGGAGCGCTACGACGCCGCGTTCGCCGACGGCTGGTATCTGACGGGTGACCTGGTCCGCCGGGACACGGACGGATGGTTCTGGTTCGTGGGGCGCGCCGACGACGTCATCAAGTCGGCGGGGCATCTGATCGGCCCGTTCGAGGTGGAGAGCGCTCTGATGGAGCACCCGGCAGTGGCCGAGGCCGGGGTGATCGGACGGCCGGACCCGGTCGCCGGGAATGTCGTCAAGGCGTTCGTGTCACTGCGCCCCGGTATCGAGCCGACCCCGGATCTGGAGCGGGAACTGCTCGCCTTCGGCCGCCGCAAGCTGGGGCCCGCCGTCGCTCCCAGGGATCTCGCGTTCGACCAGAACCTGCCCAAGACCCGCAGCGGGAAAGTGATGCGCCGAGTGTTGCGTGCGCGTGAACTGGGCCTACCAACGGGCGACTTGTCGACCTTGGAGGGAACGGCATGAGCGTGGCCCGCCCCACCCGCACGCGGAAGGACCCGGCGCCCCCGAGGTCGGGCAAGCCGACCGCGATCACCATGACGACCAATCGGAAGGCGGACATCGGACACAGGACCGGCCTCCTGGAGTCAATGCTGCGCATCCGGCGCTTTGAGGAGCGGTGCGTCGAGTTGTACAGCGCCGCGAAGATCCGCGGGTTCGTCCACCTCTACATCGGCGAGGAGGCCGTCGCCGTCGGCATCAACGAATCCCTGACACCCGAGGATGCGGTCGTCTCCACCTACCGCGAACATGGCCACGCGCTGGCCCGCGGGATCACGGCCGAGGCCGTCATGGCGGAGATGTACGGCAGGACGACGGGGTGCAGCGGTGGCAGGGGCGGATCGATGCACCTGTTCGACGCTAGCCGCCGCTTCTACGGGGGCAACGCGATCGTCGCCGGCGGGCTCCCCTTGGCCGCCGGTCTCGCGCTCGCCGACCATATGCGCGGACAGCCGAACGTCACCTGCTGCTTCTTCGGCGACGGAGCCTTCGCCGAAGGCGAGTTCCACGAGACCGCGAACCTGGCGGCCCTGTGGAAGCTCCCGCTGCTGCTGGTCTGCGAGAACAACCTCTACGCCATGGGCACGGCCCTGGAACGGCACGAGGCACAGACGGATCTGGCCATGCGCGCCGCCTCCTACGGCATGGTCGCCTGGGCCGTGGACGGCATGGACGTCGAAGCCGTCGAACACGCCGCCCGACGGGCCGTCGAGGGCATCCGGACCGGCACCGGACCGCACTTCCTGGAACTGCGCACCTACCGCTTCCGCGCCCACTCGATGTACGACCCGGACCGGTATCGCCACAAGGCGGAGATCGAGCGCTGGAAGGAGCGGGACCCGATCAGCCTGCACACCGACCGCATGCGGGAGAACGGTGAGCTGGGCGACAAGGAACTGGCCCGGATCGAGCAGCGCATCACCGACGAGATCGACCACGCCGTCGAAGCGGCGGAACAGGCACCCGAGGAACCGGTCGAGCACCTGCTCCACCACGTCACCAGTTCCTCGGCAGAGGCGGTGAGCTGACCGTGGGCGCCGAGGGAACGCAAGAGGCTAAGACGACCTACCGGGAGGCGATGCGCGAGGCGCTCCGGGAGGCCCTGCGCGCCGACGACCGGGTCTTCCTCATGGGCGAGGACGTAGGCCGCTACGGCGGATGCTTCGGCGTCAGCCTCGGTCTGCTGGAGGAGTTCGGCCCCGAACGCGTCCGCGACACCCCGCTCTCGGAGTCCGCGTTCGTCGGCGCCGGCATCGGCGCGGCCCTGGCCGGGATGCGGCCCATCGTCGAGATCATGACCGTCAACTTCAGCCTCCTCGCCCTCGACCAGATCCTCAACAACGCCGCGACCCTGCTGCACATGTCGGGCGGCCAGCTGCCCGTGCCGCTGGTCATCCGCATGACCACGGGCGCCGGACGGCAGCTCGCCGCCCAGCACTCGCACAGCCTGGAAGGCTGGTACGCGCACATCCCCGGCATCCGCGTCCTGGCCCCCGCCACCCTGGAGGACGCGCGGCACATGCTGGCCCCGGCGCTCGCCGACCCCGACCCCGTACTGATCTTCGAGCACGGAAGCCTCTACAACGTCTCCGGCGAACTCCTCCCGCCCACCGCCCCCGTGGATCTGGACCACGCCGCGATCCGCCGCCCCGGCACCGACATCTCCCTGATCACGTACGGCGGTTCACTGCCCAAGGCCCTCGCGGCGGCGGACGAACTGGCCGCCGAGGGCATCAACGCCGAGGTGATCGACCTGCGCACGCTGCGTCCCCTCGACGACGCGGCCATCACCGCTTCGGTGGCCCGAACGCATCGTGCGGTGGTCATCGACGAGGCATGGCGGACGGGAAGCCTCGCCGCGGAGGTGTCCGCCCGCATCGCGGAAGGGTCCTTCTACGACCTGGACGCGCCCGTCGAGCGGGTGTGCAGCGCGGAGGTGCCCATGCCGTACGCCCGGCGGCTGGAGGAGGCCGCCCTGCCGCAGGCCGCCGACATCGTCGCGGCCGCCCACCGGGCGGTGGACTGATCATGGCCGAGTTCACCATGCCGTCCCTCGGCGCGGACATGGACGAGGGAACGCTCCTGGAATGGCTGGTGGGGCCCGGTGACCCCGTACACAAGGGAGACCCGGTCGCGGTCGTCGAAACCGCCAAGTCGACCATCGAGGTGGAGTGCTTCGAAACCGGGACCATGACGAAGCTGCTGGTCGAGCCCGGGACGACGGTGCCGGTGGGCACGCCGCTCGCGCTGATCGGACCGGCCAAGGAGCGACGACCCGCCCGTCACGCACCGAAGAAGGGCAAACCTTCCAAGCCTGCCGAGCCCGCCGAGATATCCAAGCCCTCCGAGATCCCCTCCCCACCGCCTGAGCCCGTCCCGGTCCCAGTGCCGGCACCCTCCGCCGCTCGGCTGCCCGGCCACATCGAGGCCGGCCCCTTGGTCCGGCACCTCGCGGAGCAGAGCGGCGTCGACCTGGAGACACTGCACGGCTCCGGACCCGGTGGACGCGTCACCCGAACGGACGTCGAACACGCGGCAGCCGCCCGAGCCAGTACCAAGCCATCGCGGGTGCGGGCCACCCCCCTCGCCCGTCGGCTCGCCGCCGAACTGGGCGTCGACCTCGCCACGGTGAGAGGGACGGGCAGGCAGTCGGCCGTCCGTGCATCGGACGTACGTCAGGCAGCACCCGGCCCATCGGCCCCGGCCCCGCCCGCGCCTGCGGCCGCCGCCCCCGTACGTCCTTCCCATGCACGCCCTTCCCCTGTCCGCCCTTCTGCCACGCGCCCGTCCGAGGACCGGACGGCGGCCATGCGCCAGGCGATCGCCGGATTGATGAGCCGCGCCAACCGGGACATCCCCCACTACTACCTCTCCACCACCGTGGACATGGCCGCCGCGATGGACTGGCTGCATGAGCACAACCGGCGCAGCCCGGTCGGTGAACGGCTGCTCCCCGCGGCCCTGCTGCTCAAGGCGGCGGCCCTGGCTGCCCGGGAGGTCCCCGAACTCAATGGCTTCTGGACCGATGACCACTTCACGGCAGGCGAGGGCGTCCATGTCGGTGTGGCTGTGTCCCTGCGTGGCGGCGGGCTCGTCGCTCCTGCGCTGCACGACGCCGACACCCTGGCGCTCCCCCAACTGATGGCCGCCCTTAAGGACCTGGTCACCCGGGCCCGCACAGGCAGGCTGCGCGGGTCCGAGGTGTCCGACGCCACGATCACGGTCACCAATCTCGGCGATCAGGGTGTGGAGACGGTCTTCGGCGTGATCTACCCGCCTCAGGTGGCCCTGGTCGGCTTCGGGACGGTGATCGACCGGCCATGGGCCGTCGACGGCCTGCTGGGCGTGCGCCCCGTGGTCACAGCGACCCTCTCGGCCGACCACCGGGCGACGAACGGTGCCGTCGGCGCCCGCTATCTCACGGCGGTCTCCCGCCTCCTGCGGCACCCGGAGGAGTTGTGAACCGAACCGATGCACTGGACATGGTCAGGGACTCGATCTCCCGCGTCATCCCCGACGCCGACGTCGCCGCGCTGGGGCCCGACGACGCGTTCCGCGACGCTCTCGACATGGACTCGCTGGACTTCCTGAGTTTCGTCGAGGTGCTCAGCGAACGGTCCGGCGTGCGCATCGAGGACGAGGACACGCCCCAGCTGTCCACGCTGTCCGGCAGCGCCGACTTCCTTGTCGCCCACACGCAGTGACGCGCGCTCCGTGGACGACCACGGCTCAGACCGCTTCGGTGTCGTCGACCACACCGACCACGTCGTCGATGCCCCGCACCGATGCGATCAGTTCGGCGACAACGGCCTTGTCCAGTCTCCCCGTCACGGTGACCACGCCGTTCTCCACCGTGATCCCGACAGCGCGCGGATCCAGCAGGTGCTGACCGACCAGGGACTCGACCTCGGCCCGGATCTCGGCGTCGTCACGGATCAGGGCCCGCAGCAGGTAGCGCCGGGTCACCACACCGACGAGCCGGCCGCGATAGTCGGTCACGGGCAGCCGCTTCAACCGCGCGTGGGCGGCGGTCCACGCGGCGTCCGCCACTCGTTCCGCCGGATGGACGGTGACCGGCGGGAAGGTCATCAACGTGGCCGCCGTGTCGCCGTGGCTCTTCTCGTAGAGGCGGTGCTGCCACAGCCTGCCGACTGCTCCGTGTCGGCGCGGTTCCGCCATGACGGCGGCCTTGGCCAGCAGGTCCGACTCCGAGACGACACCGATCACATGGTCGTCGGCGTCGACCACCGGTACGGCGCTCACCTGCTCGCGGGCGAGTGTGTGGGCCACGTCCACGAACGGCATGTCGCCGGGGACGGCGACCGCCGGGACCTGCATGACGTCCCGTACATGGAGGGTGACTGGTTCCCGTTCCGAGGGCCCGCGCGCGGAAGTTGCCTGCGGCGGTTCGGACTTCGCCCTGCCGGGAGCGGCCTCGGGCTCCTGGGCGCTCCTTGCCGATGCCGCGGCGGCGACTGCTGCGAGGTAGCGGCCCAATGCGTCCTGGCGGGGTTCCTCCTGGGGTGTCCAGGGGCGGCCCGGCGTGCTACGGCGGGCTTCTTTCTCCGCGGAGCTGTGTTCCAAGTCGCTCACGGCTGCCTCCCTGGGACGCCGTCCACCTACGGGGCCAGTTTCGCATCGATCGAGGGGCGTGGTCTGCGGGCCGAGTGGCCCCGCGGCGGGACGGGCGGCCCCATGCGGCACGACATGACACCGCCCTGCGGGGAGACTGGAAGCGGGGGCCTGGGCCGACACGAGGAGAGTTGGTGACGGGTTTCCGGGACTTTCTGACACGGTTCCGACCGGCGGCCTCGCCCGGCCGGGCCGCACCGAGCGGTGTCCCGGCGGACCGCTCCGCCGAACTCCGTGCGGAACTGGCACCGCCCCTGGCCCTGCTCGAACAGGCGGAGGCGGAAGCCCGGGCCGTACGCGAACAGGCCGACGACGCCGCCGCGTCGCTCCGACATGAAGCCGAACGGCAGGCCGAGGCGATGGTGGCCGCGGCGCGTGCGGAGGCCCGCCGAGTGCAGGCGCGCACCGCGGAGCAAGTGCTGCGTGCGGCCGAGGGCGAGGCAGCGGCACTGCTCGCCGAAGCGGATCGTGAGGCCGTCGCCGTACGTGACCGTGCCAGGAGCGGTACGCCCGCGCTCGCCGACCGAGTGCTCGCGCTGGTGCTGGAAGACCTCGCAGCGGAGCAGGGACGCCGGGCTCCCGAACGGGGGCACCCCCAGGAGGGCGACCTCTGATGGACGCCGGATGGGTGGCCGGCGTGACCCGGGCACGGGCTCTGCGGACCAGGTGCCTGGGCGCGGAGGGCACCAGGGACGTGGCCGCCTCCCACACCCTTGAGGATGCCCTGCGCTACTTGGCGGCCACCCCGTACCGGCACGACGTCAGCCCGGGCGCAACGCCGGCCGAAGCCCAGCGCGCGGTCTCGGCGACACTGCTGTGGCATCTCCGGGTTCTCGCCGGCTGGCAGCCGGCCACCGGCGCCGAGGCCATCCGGGCGCTCGCCGCCGGGTTCGAGATCTCCAACACCCGACACCATCTGCGGTCCTTCTCCGCCGAGGACCCGCGCCCCGCCTCGGCCGGCGCACCAACCTTGGACACAGGACGCCTGCCGCCCTACCGCCTCGGCGCTCTGGCGACCGCCTGGACAAGGCTCGCCCACACCCGCACGCCGTCGGAGTTGCGTGCCGCGCTGGCGGCCTCCGTGTGGGGCGACCCCGGGGACGACTCCCCGGCGGCGGTCGCCACCGGTATGCGCATCTCCGCCGCCGTACGGCTCGCCACCGCCGTTCCCGACGCGGCGCGCTGGGCGGCGGCCCGGCTCGCCCTGCTCTTCGGCCGCGAGGTGTTCGTCGTCGGCCGCCGGTTGCCGGACGTGTCCGTCCGCCGGGCGACCCGCCTGCTCGGTCCGCGCGCGGTGGGCGCGGGGTCGTACGCCGATTTCCGGCAGGCGCTGCCGGCCACCGCGAGGTGGCTGCTGGACGACGTCGACGAGGCGGCGGACCTGTGGCGGGCGGAGGCACGGTGGTGGGACGCGGTCGAACGGGACGGCCGGGAACTGCTGCGCCGGTCCCGCTTCGGTCCCCAGCCGGTGGTCGGGGCAGTGGCGCTGCTGTCCGTCGATGCGTGGCGGACCCGCGGGGCGCTGGAACTGGCCGCCCGGGGCGGTGGCCCGGGGGACTGGTGGGCGGAGGTGCTCGATGCTCCGCGCTGAGGCGGCGGTCCCGGTCCGGATGCGCAGGGTGGCCATCGTGGCGCCCGAGCAGGCGCTGCGGGAGAGCCTGGTGCGGATCGCCGAGGCGGGCTGCGTCCAGGTCGACCTGGCCGGGGACGGCGGGCCGGACATACGCGGGCCGGCAGCGACGCGCCTGCAGCGGCTGCGCGCCGAGTCGGCACAACCCGTACTCAGTGAGGCTCCTCCCGATCTGGACGTCCTGGAGCGCGAGGGCCGCACCGACCTGCTGGCAGGCGAGGCACAGCTGGAGGAACGGCTCGGCAGCGCGGTCCGGCACGGCGCGGTCGCGGCACTGGCCGGCTGGTGTCCCGAGACGGAGGTGGGCGCCACGGCGGCGCGCATCGCCGGTGCCGGGGGCGCGCTGGTGCCCCTGCGGACCCCGCGCGGTGTCGATCCGCCGACCTTGCTGACCGGAGCGGACACCCTGCACCCGCGCTACGCGGCGAGGACCGTGCGCCGTTCGTTCACGCCTCTGGTCAGCACGTACGGCACCGTGCCCTACGCCGACCTGGACCCCACCATGGCGGCCGGGATCGTCTACGTGGTGATGTTCGGCCTGATGTTCGGCGATGCCGGACACGGGCTGCTGCTGGTCGTCATCGCACTCCTGCTGCGGGCGGGACGGCCACGCCGGTTGGCGGCGCTGCGCCCGCTGTGGCCCTTCGTCGCCGGGGCCGGGCTGGCCGCCACCCTGGCCGGGGCGGCGTATGGCGAGTTCTTCGGCCCGACCGGGGTGCTCCCCGTGCTGTGGCTGGAACCGCTGGAGGAACCCATGCGGCTGCTGGCCGTCGCCGTCGGGATCGGCGCCGTACTGCTCGCCGTCGCCTACGCGGCGGGGATCGTGAACCGGTGGCGGGAGGGCGGACCGGCGGCTGCCCTCTACGCGACGACCGGCATCGCCGGGGCGGCGCTCTATCTCGGTCTGGCCGTCGGCGTGGGGTATGTGTGGCTCGGCCAGGTGGCATACGGCGCCGTGGGTGCCGTGATCGCCGTCGTGGGACTGGTTCTGGCAGGGACGGGACTGTACGCGACCACGGCGGGCGGGCCGGGCGGTGCCGTGCAGACCGGCATTCAGCTCTTCGACACGGTGGTCCGGATCGGCTCCAACGTCGTGTCCTTCGCGCGGCTCGCGGCCTTCGGCCTCACCCATGCGGCGCTCGGCGCGATCATCTGGGACGGCACGACGGCTCTGGCGGGCCGGGGCCCGGTCGGTGTCGCCGCCGCGCTGCTGGTGTTCCTCGTGGGCAACGCCGTCGCCTTCTCGCTGGAGGCGCTGGTGGCGGGCGTCCAGGCACTCCGGCTGGAGTTCTACGAACTGTTCTCCCGGCTCTTCGAGGGCGAGGGCCGCCCCTTCAAGCCCTGGCATCTGTCTGTCGAGCACGGGCCCGCTGCCAGCCCTCCACCAGTGGAGAAAGCCGTTCGACAAGGCCCGGCGAGGGAGGAGTCATCGTGATCACCTGGTTCTTGGCCCTGCCCGTCATCGTGGCGGGATTCGTCGCCGTACGGCTTGTGCTGCGGCGCTCGGGCCGGACGGCCCTGTGGTGGATGGTCGCCGCCGACGCCGTACTGCTGATGGCCGCCACCGTGGTGCTGACCCTGGCGCTGGGCGGCGGATCCGCGCAGGCCGCGACCACGACGGCGCAGGACTCCGGCTCCGGATCCGCCGCCCTGATCGGAGCCGCGATCGCGGTGGCCGGCGCGACGATCGGCGCCGGCATCGCCGTCGCCTACACCGGTGCGGCGGCCCTCGCGGCACTCAGCGAACGGCCCGAACTCTTCGGCAGGGCCATGGTCATCGTCGGCCTGGCCGAGGGCATCGCCATCTACGGGCTGGTCGTCGCGGTCATCCTCATCGGGAGGGCATGACCATGGGCCGCGTCGCCGCCCTCGGGGAACGTTCCAGGGTGACCGGTCTGGCCCTGGCCGGGGCGGTCGTCCTCGTGGCCGACGACGCCCGTGCTGTACGCCGGGCCTGGCGCAGCCTGCCGGACGGCATCGACCTGGTGATCCTCACACCCGCCGCGGCCGAGGCACTGGAGCCGGACCCCGCAACGTCCGGGGGCCGCCGCCCGCTGACCGCCGTGATGCCGCCATGACGACCCCGGCCCCCGACCAGACGAAGGACGTGCTCCACCCGGTCCGGGCGGGCCTGCTGCGAGCCGCTCACACCGACGCGGAAGCGCTGCTGGCCCACGCCGAGCGGGAGGCCGCCGCACTGCTCGACCAGACCCGCGCCGAGGCTCGGGCCATCCTCGACGAGGCCCGGCGGCAGGGCGAGGCCGACGGCGTGGCCGCCCGCCGCGACCTCCTCGTCAGGGCGAGGCGGGAGGCCAGGTCCCGCACGCTCGCCGCTCGCCGGGAGGCGTACGAGGAGTTGCGCCGCGAGGCCGCCGAGCGGGTCCGCGCCCTGCGCGGGACCGATGGCTACGCCTCCCTGCGGGAGTGGCTGGAGCAGCGGGCTCGTGTCCTCCTCGGTCCCGCAGCCGAAGTGAGCGACCACGCCGACGGGGGCGTGGTGGCCCGGGCGCCGGGAAGGCGGGTCGACCTCTCGCTGACCGCGCTCGCCGACCGCGCGCTGGACCGTATGAGAGGGGAGGTGCGGAGCCTGTGGGAGCCGTGACGGAAGACTCCGGGACGCGTCAGCGACAGGCTGACCGGCAGTCGGTCTCCCGGATCCTGCGTGTCACCGGACCACTCGTGGAGATGGAGTACACGGGCGGCATCGCGATGTACGACCTGGTCTCGATCGGCCCGGCCCGGCTGCCCGGGGAGATCGTGGCCATCAGCGGCCACGTGGTCACCGTCCAGGCGTACGAGTACACCGGCGGACTCGCTCCGGGACAGACGGCGCTGCCCCAGGGCCGTCCGCTGTCGGTCCGGCTCGGCCCCGAACTGCTCGGCGGAATCTTCGACGGTCTGCTGCGCCCCCTGTCCGGTGCGGGCGACTGGCTGTTGCCCGGCGCGCAGCGCAACACGGCTGAGGAACGCACCTGGTCCTTCCGCCCATTGGTGGCGCGGGGCGAGCAGGTGGCCGAAGGGCAGGCGCTCGGAGAGATCCGCGACGCGGGACCGCTGCGGGTGAAGGTCCTCGTGCCACCGGGCGGCGGGGGCGCGGTCGAGGAGATCGCCGAGGCCGGGGACCACCCGCGGGACGCCATGGTGGCTGCGGTGGGCGGCACCGAGGTGACCGTCGGCGCCCTCTGGCCGGTGCGCCGCCCTCGTCCGGTGCGGGAACGCGTCGACAGCCACGAGGCCCTGAACACCGGCCAGCGGGTGATCGACCTGCTCTTCCCCGTGGCCCGGGGCAGCACGGTGGCGGTGCCCGGTGGCTTCGGCACCGGCAAGACCATGCTCCTGCAGCAGATCGCCAAGTGGTGCGACGCGGACGTCATCGTCTACGTCGGCTGCGGGGAGCGCGGCAACGAGATGGCCGACGTCATCACCGAGTTGTCGGAGCTGAAGGACCCGCGCACGGGCGGGCGCCTCGCGGACCGCACCGTGACGATTGCCAACACCTCCAACATGCCGATGATGGCCCGTGAGGCGAGTGTGTACACGGGGATGACGGTCGCCGAGTACTTCCGGGACATGGGCCTGAATGTGGTCGTCATCGCCGACTCGACCTCCCGGTGGGCCGAGGCGCTGCGCGAGTTCGCTTCCCGCACCGGCGCGCTGCCGGCCGAGGAGGGCTACCCGGCCGGACTTGCCTCCGCCATCGCGGCCTTCTACGAGAGGGCCGCCGCCGTGACCACGCTCGGCGGCGACCGGGGATCGGTGACCGTGATCGGCGCGGTGTCCCCGCCGGGCGGGGACATGACCGAACCGGTGACCGCGCACACCGAACGCTTCGTCCGCTGCCTGTGGACCCTCGACCGCGACCTTGCCTACGCCCGCCACTATCCGGCCGTCTCCTGGGCCGGGTCCTTCTCCCGGGATGTGCCGGTCCTCGCCGCCGGACACCGGGCAGCCGGCGATCCGGCATGGACCCGGCGCCGCGACCGGGTGGGAGCGGTGCTGGCGGAAGCCGACCGGCTCGCCGACCTGGTGGACCTGATCGGCATCGCCGCCCTGCCCGCGCGGGAGCGCGTCAGCGTGCTGGCCGGGAGGCTGGTCCGGGAGGGGGTACTGCAGCAGAGCGCGCTGTCGGAGCGGGACGCCTACTGCGGGCCGGAGAAGACGGCCGCCCTGGCCGACGCCGTCCTCGCGGTCGCCGACCGCTGCCACGAACTTGTGAACTCCGGTGTCCCGGCGGCCTCGGTCGAGGAGGTCGACTTCGGCCCGCTGCTGCGCGCCCGCGAGGACACCGGCCCGCAGGATGCCGCCGGGGTGGCAGTGCGGCGGGACGCCATGCTCGCCAGGTTGGGGGACGTGCGGCCATGAGCCTGACCAGTGGGACCGAGTACACGTCGGTGCGCGAACTGCGGGGGCCGCTCGCGGTCGTCGAAGGCGTGACCGGGATCGGCTGGGACGAGTACGTACGCATCACCCTCGCCTCGGGCGAACTCCGCCACGGCGTGGTCCTGGACGCCGACCGCGACCTGGCGGTCGTCCAGGTGCTGGAGGGCACCGCGGGCATGGACCCGGAGGGAGTCCGGGCGGCCTTCTCGGGCAGCCCGCTGCGCGTCCCGGTCGGGACGGACTGGCTCGGCCGGGTCTGCAACGGCCGGGGCGAACCCCTCGACGGCGGCCCGCCCGTCCTCGGCTCCCACGACGCCGAAGTGGGTGGCGCACCCATCAACCCGGTGCGGCGCGAACCGCCGTCCGAGCCGGTGCTCACCGGCGTCGGGGTCGTCGACGCCCTGACCACGCTGGTACGCGGACAGAAACTGCCGGTGTTCTCCGTGGCCGGACTGCCGCATCTGGAACTCGCCGCCCAGATCGCCGCGCAGGCCACCGCCGCCGGAGAGGCGTTCAGCGTCGTCTTCGCGGGCATGGGACTCACTCACGCCGACGCCTCGTTCGTGCGCGACGCCCTGGAGGAACGGTCCGCGGCAGGAGAGCTCGTCCTGCTGCTGAACACTGCCGACGACCCGGTGATCGAGCGGATCCTCACCCCGCGCATCGCGCTCACCGTCGCCGAGCACCTTGCCTTCACCGAGGGACGACACGTCCTCGTGGTGATGACCGACATGACCACGTACGCCGAAGCCCTTCGCGAGGTCTCCGCCGCCCGCGGGGAGATCCCCGCCCGCCGCGCCTACCCCGGCTACCTCTACAGCGACCTGGCCTCCCTCTACGAACGCTGCGGACGCATCCGGGGCCGTCCCGGCTCGGTCACCGTGCTGCCGGTGCTCACCATGCCCGCGGGTGACATCACGCACCCCGTGCCCGACCTGACCGGCTACATCACCGAGGGCCAGATCGTGCTCTCACCCGAGACACACGCGCGGGGCGTGTACCCGCCGCTGGACGCCCTGTCCTCGCTCTCCCGGCTGATGCGCAAGGGCGCAGGGCCCGGCCGTACCCGCGACGACCACCTCGACGTCGCGGCCCAGCTACTGGCCGCCCTGGCCCGAACGCGACAGGTGCGCGATCTCGCGGACCTGGTCGGCCAGGCGGCGCTGAGCCCCACCGACCGCCGCTACCTGGGCTACGAGGAGGCGTTCCTGCGGGACTTCGCCGACCAGCGCAGCGACGAACCGCGCGACCTCGACACCTCGCTGGAACGCGGCTGGCGGGCGCTGCTCACCCTGCCCCGCAGTCAGCTCTCCATGCTCCCTGCCTCCCTCCTCGACGCCCACGGAGCGAAGGACGCCCCGGACACGGAGGCGTCCCCATGACCGGCGCCCGCCGTACGCCGCCCGGCCGTGCGGGACGCCTGCGCCTACGGCACAGCCTCGATGTTGCCGAGCGCGGAGCCGACCTGCTGGAGCAGAAGCTGCGCTTCCTGCGCTCCGAGCACCAGCGGCTGCTGCGTGCGCGGGAGGCAGCCGAGCGCGACTGGCGGGACCTGCTGTCCGAGGCCGAGAGCTGGCTGCTGCGCGGACTGCTCCTGGGCGGGGAACAATCCCTCGACTCGGCCGCCGCGGGCATCGGCGCCGCCGAGGTCACGGTGCACTGGACCACCTCCATGGGGGTACGCCACCCGGCGACGGTCTCCGCGTCCGTACCGTCCCGTCCGCCCACCGCCGCCGCTCCCACCAACACGGCCCTCGTACACGCCGAGGCGGCCTACGGCCGTGCCGTGCGCGCCGCCGCCGAGTACGCGGCCGCACACGCCGCCGCCGAGCTGGTGGGCGCGGAAGTCATCAGCACACGGCACCGGGTGCGTGCTCTGCGGCGCCACTGGATCCCCCGCCTGCGGGAGGCGCTCGACCGGAGCGACCTGGCCTTGGAGCAGGCCGAGCACGAGGACAGCGTCCGGCGGCGCTGGGCTGCTCGGCATTAGCCAGGAGATGTCTATACAAAAGCAGAAATAGAGGTAAAGTTAGCCTATCCTAAGTCAGGTCGGGCCTCAGGGAGGCGACCGGTGAGTGACCACACGCGTACCAGCCCGAGAGTCGCCGCCTCGGTCGCCCTCAGCAGCCTGCTGGCACTGAGCCTTGCGGCCTGTGGCGGCGAGAGTCAGGGAGCGCAGCCGGTCGGCCAGGCTTCCGACAAAGAGATCACGGTGTACAGCGGTCGGAGCAGGCCCCTGGTCAAGCCCGTGCTGGACGATTTCGAGAAGGCCACCGGCATCACCGTCGAGGTGCGCTACGGCGATACGGCCGCCATGGCCGCGCAGTTGCAGGAAGAGGGCGGCCGAACGCCTGCGGACGTCTTCCTCGCCCAGGATGCTGGAGCCCTGGGGGCGCTGGCCGGGGAGGATCTGTTCGCCGGTCTGCCGGACGAGGTGGTGGACAAGGTACCGGCCGCCTACCGGGACGAGGGCGGGCAGTGGGTGGGAGTGACCGGCCGTTCACGCACCATGGTCTACAACGTCGGCCAGGTGGCTGGGGACGACCTGCCGAAGTCGGTGTTCGAGCTGACCGAGCCGGAGTGGAAGGGCAGGGTGGGCATCGCGCCGACCAACGGCTCGTTCCAGGCGTTCATCACCGCGATGCGGGTCGAGCACGGCGAGCAGCGGACCCAGGACTTCCTGGACGGGCTGAAGGCCAACGACGCGCAGATCAGAGAGGGCAACGCGCCGATCGTCGCCGACATCGACAACGGCAGGCTCGCCGCGGGGCTGGTCAACCACTACTACGTGCATGAGCTGGCCAAGGAGAAGGGCACCTCCGTCGACGCGCTCAAGGCGAAGAATTACTTCTTCCCGGACGGGGACATCGGCGCCCTCGTCAATGTCTCCGGCGTCGGCGTCCTGAAGGGGGCCGGCGACGATCCCGACGCCCGCGCTTTCGTCGATTACCTGCTCGGCAGTCAGGCACAGACCTACTTCGCCCAGGAGACGTACGAGTACCCGCTGGTGGCCGGTGTGGCCAGTGCGCGAGATCTGCCGCAGCTGTCCTCGCTGAACACCCCGGACATCGACCTCAACGACCTGGACGACCTGCGGACGACTGTCGAAATGATCAGGGACTCGGGGCTGGCCTGACCATGGCATCGGTGGCCGTCGTGCGCCGCCGGGTACGGCGGCTCGTGCCACGCCCGGCGCTGGCGGTCGCCGCGGTGGCCTCGGTCGCGGTGGCACTGATCCCGCTGACGTATCTGGGCGTGCGGGTCGCTGACGCGGGCTGGGCCCGCATCAGCGAGGAGCTGTTCACGGCGCGGACCGGGGAACTCGCGGCCCGGAGCCTGGGGCTGGCCGGGGTCGTGACCGCGGCGTGTACGGCGCTCGGCGTGGCGTCGGCGTTCCTCGTCACACGCACCGACCTGCCGGCACGGCGACTGTTCGGCGTCCTCGCCGCGCTGCCGCTGGCGGTGCCCAGCTATGTAGCGGCCTTCGCCTGGGTCTCCACGGTGGAGAGGTTCGAGGGGTTCTGGGCGGCCGCGCTGGTCCTGACACTCGTGTCGTACCCGTACGTCTTCCTCCCGGTCGCCGCCGCGCTGACGAGCGCCGACCCGGCACAGGAGGAGGTGGCCCGGTCCCTGGGGAGCGGCCCGTGGCGCACCTTCATCACGGTGACGCTGCGCCAGATCCAGCCCGCGGTCGGGGCTGGTGCCCTCCTGGTTGCGCTGTATGTGCTCTCCGACTTCGGTGCGGTCTCCGTCCTGCGGGCGGATGTCTTCACCCGGGCCGTCTTCACCTCCATCAGCCTCGGCTTCGACCGCACCGGCGCACTCGTACTCGCCACCGTGCTGGTCGCCCTCACCGTGCTCATCGTCTCGGGCGAGCAGCTGACCCGACGGCGGGCCGCCCGCTACGCCCGCCTCGGCGGCGCGGGCCGCCCACCGGTACGGCTGCGCCTGGGCCGCCTGCGGTGGCTTCCCGTATCCGGCCTGGTCGGCACGGCGGGGTTGGCGCTCGGTGTCCCGGCGGCGAGCCTCGCGCGATGGTTCGGCGAGGGTGTCTCCCGGCCCGGTTCACTGACCGGACTGGCCACGGCGGCGGGGAACTCGCTCACCGTCTCCGCCGCCGGTGCGGGCCTGACCCTGCTGCTCGCCCTGCCCCTGGGGCTGCTGGGGGCCCGCGCACCCGGCACCGTCGCTGTCGTCCTGGACCGTCTGGCCTACCTCTCGCACGCGCTGCCCGGCCTGGTCATCGGCCTCTCGCTGGTGTTCTTCGGGATCAACGTGGCGTACCCGCTGTACCAGAGCGTCTGGCTGCTGGCGCTGGCCTACGCGGCGCTGTTCCTCCCGCTGGCCGTCGCAGCGGTCGGCACCGCCGCGCTGCAGGCCCCGCCGGCGCTGGAGGAGGTGGCCCGCTCGCTCGGCCGCCGCAGATCGTACGTACTGCGCACGGTCACCGTGCCACTGGCCGCGCCCGGCATCGGCGCCGGCGCGGTCCTGGTCTTCCTCACCTGCATGAAGGAGCTGCCCGCCACCCTGCTGCTCCGGCCGACCGGGATGGACACCCTCACCACCGAGCTGTGGAGCCGGACATCGGTATCCGCCTATGCGGCCGCCGCGCCCTACGCCGCGCTGCTGGTGCTGCTGGCCGCGGTACCGACCTGGTGGCTGTCGGCCCGTACCGGCGTCCTCACTCAGGGAGTCCAGGGAGGAGGAGCCTGACATGGCCGAGCTGCGCGTCACCGCGGTGCACAAGTCCTTCGGGTCGGTGCGGGCGCTGCGCGGCGTGGACCTCACGGTCCGTTCCGGAACGCTGACGGCGGTCCTCGGGCCATCCGGCAGCGGCAAGACCACACTGCTGCGCTGCATCGCCGGATTCGAAACCGTGGATGCCGGGGAGATCCGGCTCGACGGCCACCGGATCGCCGCCCCCGGCCGCACCGTGCCGCCGGAACGGCGACGGATCGCGGTGGTCCCGCAGGAAGGCGCACTCTTCCCGCACCTGACGGTGCGCGGCAATGTCTCCTATGGGCTCGACCGGCACAGCCGACGGACCGGACGGATCGAATCCGTGCTGGCGCTGGTGGGCCTCGCCGGATTCGAGCACCGGATGCCGCACCACCTCTCCGGCGGTCAGCAGCAACGCGTCGCCGTCGCCCGTGCCCTCGCCCCGCACCCGCCGGCCGTCCTGCTCGACGAGCCGTTCAGCGCCCTGGACGCCGCTCTGCGCGCCGAGGTACGCCAGGACGTACGCGGCGCCCTGCGCAGCGACGGTGCCACAGCCGTCCTCGTCACCCACGACCAGGCCGAGGCCCTGTCGATCGCGGACGAGGTCGCCGTCATGCACGACGGCCGGATCGTGCAGAGCGGACCGCCGGACCTCGTCTACAGCGCGCCCGCCGACCCCTGGGTGGCCGGCTTCGTCGGCGAAGCCGTTTGGTTGCCCGCCGAGATGACCGGCGATGGGGCCCATACATCGCTCGGCCCCATGCCGGTCGTCACCACGGACGGCCGTCCGCCTTCCGCCGCCGGACGGGTACTGCTGCGCCCCGAGCAGATCGAGGTCGTCCCGGCCGGTACTGCCGCAGTGATCACCGCGACGGTCGTACGCCGTGACTTCCAGGGCCACGATGCCCTGCTCGCGCTGCGGCTGATGGACGGAACACCGGTTTCCGCCCGGATCTTCGACCCGGTCTCGGTACCCCACGTTCCCGGCAGTGAGGTCGGCCTGCGCGTGCGCGGCGCCGCCCGGGCCTTCCCCACGCCGTCCGGAGCCCCGCAGTGGCCACTCGTTCCTGAGGCGGCGGAGCGTGGCGGAGGCGAACCTGAAGGTGAGAGGTGACGGCATCGGTGCGAGGGAGGCACGGTGAGCGGTCGCGTGGTCGTGGGCGTGGACGGTTCGGCGTCGGGTCTTGCCGCGGTGGAGATGGCCGCGCGGGAGGCGCGGTGGCGCGGGGCTGGGCTGCGGGTGGTGCATGCGTTCGTCTGGCCCGCGATGCATGTGCCCCTGGGGCCGTCACCGCTGGGACCGCCGGAGGGCGGGTTGCAGAACATGGTCGATCGCCTGGTGGCCGAGGCGGTGGAGCGGGCGCGGGCGGTGGCACCGGAGGTCGAGGTCAGTCATGTCGTGGTGACCGGTGAGCCGTTGACCGTTCTGGAGGCGCAGTCGCGTGCCGCGGAGCTGGTCGTGGTCGGATCCCGGGGCATGGGCGGGTTCGTCGGGCTGCTGGTGGGGTCGACGGCGGTGCATCTGGCGGCGCACGGCCGGTGTCCGGTACTGGTCGTGCGCGAGCAACCGCACGCCGACGGTCCGATCGTACTGGGCGTCGACGGCTCGGCCGCGGGCCAGAAGGCCGTGGATTTCGGCTACGCCGAGGCCGCCCTGCGGAACGCACCGTTGGTGGCAATGCACACCTGGACCACGTGGAACGCGCCGATGCCCGCCCCGCAGGATCCGTCCGAGCCGTACGCGAACCCGCCGGGAGCACTGGCTGAGGAGGAGGAGCGGCTGCTGGCCGAGGTGCTCGCCGGCCGTCAGGAGCGCTACCCCGGTGTGGTCGTGGAACACAGGGTGGTGCACGGCGGGACGCGGGAGGCGTTGATCGAGGCGAGCCGCTCCGCTCAGCTGCTGGTGGTCGGTGCGCGGGGGCGCGGCGGTTTCGCCGGGCTGCTTCTGGGATCGGTCAGCCAGGCCCTGCTGCATCACGCGCACTGTCCGGTCGCGGTGGTGCGGGGAGCGGGAGAGCATCGCTGAGGCACCTGTTCCGCAGCCGCCCGGCGCCCGGCCCCGCCACAGTGGCGGGCAGCCTGGCGTGCCCGGCACCGGCGCGCCTCCACCGCCAGCAACTGCTTGATCAGGGCGTGGCGGCGTGCCATCCGCCGTACGCCGATCGCCAGCGACACCGACAGCGTCGCGGGCAGCCCCTCCGGCACCAGCGGCACCATCACACCCAGTGCGAACACGAACAGGGTCACCGCGGACTACCCGGTCCTGTTCTCGTATAGCTACGGCGAACGGGCATGTAGCGCTGGGTAGTGTGCGGGCCTGAACTCGGCGCGGGGGCTCGTGGTAGGGGTCAATTTCGATCGGGCGGACCACTTACCCCTGGTTCAACCGGCTGATCACCGCGCCTGAGCTGCATGCACCTAAGGCGATGCTGACCAGCGATGCGCTCCGAGCACCCATGCGAGTTCGGACCGTCTGTCGCTAGCGATGAAACCCCCATATGCCCTCTTCGTGTATAGATGTGCTGGTTTGCGTGCGACGTGATGATTGGCGGCATGGACGTCAACGAAGTGCTGCTGCCCGGGGTGGGGATCCGCTATGAGTTCGCCACCCACGAGGGGGACCAGATGTGCGTCATCGCGCTCCGGTCCGGCGATTTCGAGCTGATGACGTATGAGGGCACGGATCCGGACGAGGCGCGGGTCGCATTCCGGCTGACCCGCGAAGAGGCCGACACTCTCGCCGAGATTCTTGGAGCCCCGCGCATCGCAGAGCGGTTCGCGGACTTGACCAAGGAGGTGCCGGGGCTGAGTGCCGGGCAGGTCGAGGTACGTGCAGGTGGGCCCTTTGCAGACCATCTGCTGGGGGAGACCAGGGCCCGGACGCGGACCGGTGCGTCGATCGTGGCGATCGTGCGCGGCGGGGAGGTGATCCCCTCCCCGGGGCCGGAGCAGGTGCTGCGCGCGGGGGATGTGCTGGTGGTGATCGGAACCCATGACGGGATCGCCCAGGTGGAACAGATCTTCCAGGCTGACCGGTGAACGTATCGGTCGCCCTGCTGCTGGAGCTGGGGATCATCCTGGCAGCGCTGAGTCTGCTCGGGACGCTGGCCCGGCGCTTCGCACTCTCGCCCATCCCGCTCTATCTCCTGGCGGGTCTGGCTCTGGGCGAGGGAGGCATCGCCCCGGCTCCAGCCGCCGGCCCGTTCGTGGAAACCGGAGCGGGCATCGGAGTAGTCCTGTTGCTGCTGGTGCTCGGCCTGGAGTTCACCATGCCGGAGTTCACCGCCAGTCTCCGCCGCCATCTGCCGTCCGGGGCAGTCGATCTCGTGCTGAACGCGACACCCGGAGCCGTGGCGGGATGGCTGCTGGGCTTGAACGCCAGCGGGATCCTGACCCTGGCGGGCGTGACGTACATCTCCTCCTCGGGCATCATCGCCCGGCTTCTGAGTGACCTGAGGCGCCTGGGCAACCGGGAGACCCCAGCCGTGCTGTCCGTGCTGGTGCTGGAGGACTTTGCGATGGCCGTGTTCCTCCCGCTGCTCGCGGTCGTCGCCGCTGGCGGCACCTGGCTGCAGGCACTCCTGGGTATCCTGCTGGCCCTCGGCGCCGTCCTGGCCGCGCTCGCCGTGTCGTACTGGTGGGGACACCATCTCGGGCGGCTGCTGCTGCATCTGCGTCCGGACGACGAGCAACTGCTGCTGCGGCTTCTCGGCGTGACGCTGATCGTCGCGGCGCTCGCCGAGGTGGTTCACATCTCCGCCGCGGTCGGCGCCTTCATCGTGGGGCTGTCACTCACCGGCGAGGTGGCCGACCGGGCGCGGCAGGTGCTGAGCCCGCTGCGGGACCTGTTCGCCGCGGTCTTCTTCCTCTCTATCGGCCTGTCGGTCAGGCCGGAGACGCTGCTTCCGGTGCTTCCCGCCGCCCTGCTGCTGGGGGTGGTCACGGCGCTGACGAAGATGGCGGCCGGTTGGTACACCGCGCGACGGGAGGGTGCGGGGTCCCGGGGGCGGCTGCGGGCCGGTACCGCGCTCATCGCACGTGGCGAGTTCTCCCTCGTCATGATCGGTCTGGCCGGGGTCCGGCAGGACCGGCTCGGTGCCCTGGTGGCCGCCTACGTCCTGCTGCTCGCCGTGACCGGTCCGGTCCTCACCCGTTTCGCCGGGACTCGCCCGGCGCCCAGCGGGGGGACAGGCGTGCAGGTGCGCACCGGCGGTGCCGCAGCGGGGCGATGACGGGCGAGGCCAGACCAGTCGGCGGCGCAGCCCCTTGTCGGCGGAGGCGAGCGCGATGAGTACCGGGTGCCGAGGTGCGCGCTTACGGGTGTCCGGTGCGGTGTGAAGGGCGGGAGTGCGCTTCCCTCCTGGGCTTCATCGGGGGATGCGTGTCGGTGGTCGCCGACGATGAGAACGGGCACGGTGTGCTGGCGCACCAATTGCTGGGCGACGTTGCCGAGCAGTCGGCGGGACAGGCCGCGTCCGTGTGTGCCGACGACAATGAGGTCGATGTCCTGTTGCTTGGCGTAGCTCATCTTCCTTGGCGTAGCTCATCAGCGCCTGCGCGGGTGGCCCGGAGATGACGTCGCAGTGCGTCACCCGCCCGGCGGCGCGCTCGGCGACGGCTCTCAGGTGGTTTTTCGCCGCGGTGATACTCGAGTCCGTCTCGTTGTCGGCCGCGTCGTAGCCGACCACCTCGACGGCGACGAGGGCTTGCGCGTACGGCCCCAGGAGTTCGGCGGCCTGGTCCAGCGCGGCCAGGGATTGTGGGGAAGCCGTCCACGCCCACCAGCACTTCTGTCCGGGCGAGCGGTCCGAGGCGGTACCGCTGGGTACGCTCGCTGGCGACGAGGGCCAGGACCGGCCCGAAGACGATCCCCACATGCGCCTCCACCACCCGGCAGTCCGCCGACACGGCGTCCCCGGCCTCCAGCACCACCACGTCACCCGGCACCAGCTCCCGGGCGGGCAGTTCCAGCCGTTCACCGCCGCGCAACACCCGGCAGGGGTGGGGCACCATCGCCGCCAGGGCCTGAGCCGTTCGTTCAGCGGAGTACTCCTGGTCGAAGCCGATGGCGGCGTTCAGGACCACGACGCCCAGAATCGCCACCGCAAGCTGGAAGGTGCCGATGTCACGCGGCTCCTCCAGCGCGTACGCCAGGAAGGTGATCCCCGAGGCGACGATCAGCAGCACCCCCGCGAAGAGATCCGTGAACTGCGCACCCAACTGCCGCCACACGGCGCGGCGCCCCGCGCGCGGCAGCTCGTTGGACCCGTACTTCTCCAGCCTGGCCCGTGCCTGAGCCGTCGGCAGGCCGCGCCGTGAGGTGCCCAGCGCGGAGAAGACCTCACCGGCAGGGAGTTCCGGTACTGCAGGACGCGGGCTGGAACCGGACGTGGTACCGACCGCCTCACCCCTGCCGCCGGGTGCCGCCACGCCACGGCTTCGCGGGCGCGTGGCCTGTTGGCTCGTCTCTTTCCACCGCACGATGCGGGGTGTCGCAGGCTGGTGAAGGCTGGAAGGAGGGCGACGGTGCACCCGTGCCGGGCGACCCCTACGGCGGTCAGGACCGGCCGCCAGGTGAGAAGGAGAGTCTGTCGTGGCGAATCCGGTCGTCGTGGGAGTGGACGGCTCGTCATCGAGCCTGCACGCGGTGGAGGTCGCGGCACGCGAGGCCGACCTGCGCGGCGTGGACCTGCGGCTCGTGCACGCCTTCGGGTGGCCGTCGATGCACGTACCGCCCGGCGGACCCCCGTGGAATCCGGCTACGGCGGGGGTACGTGGGCTGGTGGACGGCACACTGATCGAGGCCGAGCAGCGGGCCCGCGGAGCAGCGCCACACGTGGAAACAACGCGAGAGGTCACCGTCGGTGAGCCACTGATGGTGCTGGAGATCGAGTCGCGTACCGCAGGGCTCGTCGTGGTCGGCAGCCGCGGACTGGGCGCGTTCGGCAGCCTCCTGCTCGGCTCCACCGCCGTACACCTGGCCGCGCACGGCCGCTGCCCGGTGCTGGTGGTGCGCGGCCGGCCGGACCCCAGCGGCCCCGTGCTGCTGGCGGTCGACGGCTCACCGGCGGGCGAGAAAGCCGTCGCGTTCGCCTTCGCCGAGGCGTCTTTGCGCGGCGTGGACCTGGTGGCGCTGCACGTGTGGAACACCTGGAGCGAGCGGGCCTACGAGGGTCCTGGTGATCCTCTGAACGTGGTGGTGGGCATCGAGCGGCTCCGCGAGGAGGAGCAGCGGTTGCTGGACGACACGCTGTCTCCTTGGCAGGAACGCCATCCCCGGGTCACCGTACAGCGGAGCTTGGTCCGCTCCCGGGTCCGCCCGGCCCTGATCGAGGCCAGCCGCGAGGCACAGCAGGTCGTGGCCGGTGCCCGCGGCCGCGGCGGCTTCACGGGACTGCTGCTCGGCTCGGTCAGCCAGGCACTGCTGCACCACGCGCACTGCCCCGTCGCCGTAGTACCTGGCGGAAAGCGGGAAAGCTGACGGGCCATGACCCGTGAGTGACGCCTGCGCGGCTGCCGACGCCGCAGTACTCATACGTGCTGCGGCACGACCGCAACAGGGCACTGGGCGTGGTGCAGGAGTGTGTGGGCCACCCGCCCGAGCTGGAGCCCGAAGTGGCCCTGCCGCCGCGGCGCTCCGACGATCACGAGGTCGGCCGCAGCCGAACGGTCCACCAGAACCTTGCGGGCCGGTCCCTCCACCGTCGTACGGCGCACCCGCACGGCTGGGTGGTCGGCGACCGCGTCGCGGAGCAGCTCGTCCAGCTGGGCGCGGGCCCGCTCCTCGTGGTACCGGGCGGGTGTCTCGGCGAGCGCGGCCACATCGGCGGTCTCGTGCGCGGGGCAGCGCCAGGCCCGGACCACGTCGAGGGTGCATCCACGCACCTCGGCCTCACGGAAGGCGAACCGCGCCGCTTCCCCGCCGGCAGCGGGATCCCCAGCCCCGAGGAGGATCCGCTCATGGGTACCGGCCAGGCCGGCTTTGTCGCCCCGGACCACGATCACCGGACAGTGCGCGCGGGCCGCGACGGCCAGCCCGACGGAACCGAGCAGCAGTCCCTTCAGCTCGCCACGGCCCCGCGACCCGGTGACCAGGGTGGATGCGTTGTTGCTCTCCCGCAGAAGCGCGTCCGCCGCTTCGGCCGGGAGGACGTCGGTGGACACCTTCAGGTCGGGGTTGCGCCGCCGGGCGCGGTCCGCCGCGGAGGCGACGATGTGGTCGGCCATCACCTGCTCCGACGAGCGTTCCGTACTGACCGACGGGGTTTTGCCCTCATAGCGCTCCCAGAGGGAGGCGTATACCAGCCGCAGCGGAAAACCGTGCCGGGCGGCCTCGTCCACCGCCCAGTCGAGCGCCACCAGGCAACCGTCCGATCCGTCCACGCCCACGACCAGGGGCAGTTCCAGCCTCATGGTTCCCACCGCCTCACGGTCGGGCAGTCTCCGGGTTCACTCTCACCGTCACACCCCGGAACAGCCGGTCGCAAAGGGCTGTTCGGTCCCTGCCAGGGACGTTCGGCCTCACGGTCTGGCCCACCCGCGACCGGCCGGCGGGCCGTCGCGGGCGGGCGCAAGGCCACATGCCGGGCATGAGTCGCTCGGGGGACGCAACTGCTCACACGCCGTTCCCTCCGATGCACCAGCAGCTCCTGGACACACGAGGGAGCATTCATGTGCGACTCAGGGCACAGCCACGCGCAGAGGCTCCCGCACCGGGGTGGCTCCGCTGCCGGGCCTCGTCTCCCGCACCGGCATCGTGATGGTCAGGACACCATGCTGGTACTCCGCCGTGGCCTCGTCGCCCTTCGCCCCGGTCGGCAGCGGAGTGTAGTGGCCGTAGACGAACTGCTTCTCGGCGGTCACCACGCTGCGCTGCGCGCGCAAGGTCAGGAGACCTGCCGTGATGGTGATCTCGATGTCCTCGGCGTCGACTCCCGGAAGCTCGGCCAGCAGCACATACGTCCCGTCGGTCAGGCGCTCTTCCACATGGATGCCGTGCGTTTCCGGAACGGTGTCCATCACGGGGAAGCTTGCCTCCGCCCAGTCGGTCGGGGCGGACAGCACTGGCAGGCCGGGGAGCCGCTCGATCGTGCTGGTCATTTCGTTCACCTCTTCTCCACTGACAGCGTCTTCCACCGGGCCCTGTGCGCGCTTGGGCCGAGCGGCCCCACCGGGAGGGTCGGGTGGCACCTGCACTCACCGGGACGACCATCCGACCCTGGAAGGGACGAAAGTCCACACAGCTGCCGTACAGAGCTGTGGAGCCGAGGAGCGCGGTGTCATGGCCGGTTACGTGTACGACTTCACCGAGGGCGGCCGTGACCTGGCCGACCTGCTCGGCGGCAAGGGCGCGAACCTCGCCGAGATGACCCGGCTGGGCCTGCCGGTCCCGCCGGGTTTCATCGTCTCCACCGAGGCGTGCCGGGCCTTCCTGGCGACCGGCACCGAACCTGAGGGCATGTCCAGGGAGATCTCCCGGCACCTGTCGGCCGTCGAGTCCGACGCGGGACGTCGCCTCGGACAGCCGGACGACCCGCTGCTGGTGTCCGTGCGCTCCGGGGCCCGCTTCTCCATGCCCGGCATGATGGAGACGGTCCTGGACATCGGCCTCAACGACGACTCCGTCCTGGGCCTGGCCAAGGTCTCGGAGAACGAACGCTTCGCCTGGGACTCCTACAGACGCCTCATCCAGATGTTCGGCAGTACGGTCATGGGCGTCGACGGGGCACTGTTCGACCGGATCATGACCCGGCTCAAGGACCTGCGGGGCGCCCCGGACGACCTGCACCTCGACGCCGCCGACCTCGCCGAACTCGTCGAGGCTTACAAGCAGCTCATCCATGAGGAGACAGGGGACCACTTCCCCCAGTCGCCTGCCGAGCAGCTGCGCCGAGCGATCCTCGCCGTCTTCCGCTCCTGGAACGGCGAACGAGCCCGCCTCTACCGCCGCCGCGAGCACATCCCCGACGACCTGGGCACCGCCGTCACCGTGCAGCGCATGGTCTACGGCAACCTCGGCCCCGACTCCGGCAGCGGCGTCGCCTTCACCCGCGACCCGGCCACCGGACGCCCCGGCCTGTACGGCGACTACCTGCCCAACGCACAGGGCGAGGACGTCGTCGCCGGCATCCGCAACACCGTGCCCCTCGCCGAGCTCGAACGCCTGGACCCGCGCTCGTACCACCAACTGCGCGATCACATGCGCACGCTGGAGCAGCACTACCGGGACCTGTGCGATATCGAGTTCACCATCGAACGCGGCACCCTCTGGATGCTCCAGACCCGGGTCGGCAAACGCACCGCCGAAGCCGCGTTCACGATCGCCGCCCAGCTGGCCGATGAAGGGCTCATCACCCGTGAGGAGGGGCTGGCCCGGGTGAGCGGTGACGGACTCACCCGGCTGGTGTTCCCCCGCTTCGACACCTCCACGATCGGCGAACCGCTCGCCCACGGAATCCCGGCCTCGCCCGGTGCCGCGGTCGGCACGGCCGTCTTCGACTCCGCCGAGGCGGTACGCCGGGCCGCGTCCGGCGAGAAGGTGGTGCTCGTCCGCGAGGAGACGACCCCGGACGACCTGCCCGGCATGGTCGCCGCCCAGGCCGTACTGACCAGCCGCGGCGGGAAGACGTCGCACGCGGCCGTCGTCGCACGCGGCATGGGCAAGGTCTGCGTCTGCGGCGCCGAGGAACTCTCGGTGGACACCCCGGCCCGGCGTTTCACCACCCGTGACGGAACCGTCGTCGAGCAGGGCACCGTGATCTCGGTCGACGGCTCCGCAGGTGCCGTGTACGCGGGAGCGGTCCCGCTGGCCGACTCGGCGGTAATGCGCTATCTGGAGACCGGCGAGCGATCCGCCGGGGTGGTGAACGCGGTAGCCGGCGCTCTGCAACTCGCTGACGAAGTACGGAGATTGGAGGTACGGGCCAACGCCGACACACCGGAGGACGCGGCCCGTGCCCGCCGGTTCGGCGCACAGGGCATCGGGCTGTGCCGTACCGAGCACATGTTCCTCGGTGAGCGCCGCAAGCGGGTCGAGGAGATGATCCTTGCCCGCGACGACGCGGCCCGCGACCGTGCTCTGGACGCGCTGCTCCCCCTCCAGCGGCAGGACTTCGCCGGGATCCTGGAGGCGATGGACGGCCTGCCGGTCACCATCCGCCTGCTCGACCCGCCCCTGCACGAGTTCCTGCCCGACCTCACCGAACTGGCCGTCCGCGTCGGCGCCGCCGAGGCCCGCGGCGAGCAGCCGAACCTCCGCGACGCCGAGTTGCTCGCCGCTGTGCGGCGCATGCACGAGGACAACCCGATGCTCGGCCTGCGGGGCGTACGCCTCGGCCTGGTGGTCCCCGGGCTGGTCGCCATGCAGGTGCGAGCCATCGCCGAGGCGGTCGTGGAGCGCACGAGGGCCGGGGGCTCCCCTGAGGCGGAGATCATGGTGCCGCTCGTCGGGGACGTCACGGAACTCCGGCTGGCCCGCGAGGAAGTGGAACAGGTACTGGCCGAGGTTTCGGACGAGTCCGGCGTCCCTGTGCACTGCCCGGTCGGCACGATGATCGAACTGCCCCGGGCCGCGCTCACGGCGGGACGGATCGCCGAGGAAGCCGAGTTCTTCTCCTTCGGCACGAACGACCTGACCCAAACCACGTGGGGCTTCTCCCGCGACGACGTCGAGGCGGCGTTCTTCTCCGCCTACCTCGACAAGGGCGTGTTCGCCGCCTCCCCCTTCGAGACGATCGACCGCGACGGCGTCGGCCGCCTGGTGGGCATCGCCGTCGCCGAGGGCCGTGCCGCCCGCCCCGACCTGAAGATCGGTGTGTGCGGCGAACACGGCGGCGATCCCGACTCCGTGCACTTCTTCCACACGGCAGGACTTGACTACGTCTCCTGCTCGCCGTTCCGCGTTCCGGTCGCCCGCCTGGAGGCCGGACGGGCGGCCGGTTCGGGAGAGACCAGCAGCGACACGAGGTGACCCCCATGACAGAGGCGAGCACGCAACAGCAACCGAAGGCACCGGACGTGCACACGCTGGACGTCGCCCATGTCGAAGGAGACGCGTACACCGTGGACGTCCGTGGTCACCAGCTGATGGTCGATCAACCCACGGACGCGGGCGGCAGGGACACTGCACCCACTCCCACGGAGCTGTTCGCCACGTCGCTGGCCACCTGCGTCGCCTTCTACGCGGGCCGTTATCTGCACCGCCATGGCCTGCACCGCTCGGGCCTGCGGGTTCGTGCGGAGTTCACCATGGCTCCCGACCGGCCGGCCCGGGTCGCATCCGTCCGCGTCACCGTCGTCCCGCCGCCCGCCCTCTCCCCCCAGCGTCACGCGGCCCTGCTGGCCGTCGCGTCCCACTGCACGGTCCACAACACACTGCACCAACCGCCGGAGATCACCATCGCACTGGAGGCGTGAAGCCCCGCGTGGGCACTATGCCGGGATTACACCGCATACCCAGCTTGTCGCGGTCTGCCGGAAGGCACATGGGCCGGTCGGCCCCGTCCGACGACCGGACAGGAGTCTTTTCCGGCGGCTGGTCCGCGACCGCACTGACGAAGGCCCCACCGGACCCGGGCACGATGGCCGGTCGGCCTTATCGCACGCCCGATTCACCCGGCTTTGCTGGGACCATGTCCGACACTTCCATCGGGTCCACTCCGCATCCCATGGAGTGCACGGTCGGCGGCACCACCGTCGTGACAGTGCGTGGCGAGATCGACCTGCTCACGGCACCGGGTCCGGCGGCGCGCCTCGACGTACTGACCGCCGGTCCGTGTCCCGACCTGGTACTGGACCTGGGTCCGGTGTCGTTCATGGACTGCACCGGGCTGGGGGTCCTGTGCCGGACGCGGAACCGGGTCATGGCACGGCACGGCCGACTACATGTGGTCGCCGACAGCACCTTCCTCCGGCGGACCCTTCGGCACGCCAGTCTGGCAGGCGTCTTTGAAGTGCTCCCATGCCTGCCCGATGACGTGGCCGATATGCCGACCGCCGAAGCTGACAACGTCACGGCGGGCCGACCGGTCACAGGGCTCCGCTGACCGCCAGAGGCCGGGGCCGGGGCTGAGCCCTGTGCAAGGCTCGCCTTCGCCGACACGCCCCCGACCGCGGCCCTTCCCGCCAACTCGTCAACTCCTGGCCGATCCGCGCCCCCCATGCCTTGATCTGGTCGAAGTCCCGGAAACCCCCGCCCTTTCCGTTCCGGACGATCAGCCGGGCGACCCAGCCCTTCGCGCCCTCCTGCAGGCATCCGCCGAAGGTGATGTGCTCCCTGACGTCGAGCCGGGCCATGGCCTTCTTCACCCCGGGCACGGGCGGGATGTCCCGCTCAGATGCCGAGGGGTCGAGCGGGCCGCTGCTGAAGAACCACAGTGGGCGTTCGGCCAGGGCCTTGCGGTGGCGCCGGACGAAGCGACGGGCGTCCTTGTGCCAGCGACCGGCGTACAGCCCGCCGCCGACCACGACGGCGTCGTACGACGCCGCACTCGGCACGGACCGGGCCGGTAGCGCCTCGACCGTCAGCCCGTCCTTGCGCAGGACCTCGGCGATGGCCTCGGCGATCTCCGCCGTCGATCCGTTCGTTGTTCCGTAGGCGACCAGCACGTTCGTCGGCATGACGGTCCGCCTCCTCTCACCGTTTGCGCAGCCAGTCGTCGGCCACGCCGTGCAGCGCCTGTTCGTCCGACCGCAGACGCGTGTCGTCCAGGCGCCAGGTGAGCTTGTCGACGACGGCGACCACGCCGTCGATCTGCCGGATCATGGAGGTGGCGATGGCCGTCTCGCTCTTGCGTTCCAGTTCGCCGCGACCGTGGCCACGCCTTCGGTGACGGAGACGTCGATGCTGCTCGGTGCCAGCCACATCGCACGTACCAGTACCTCGTCGATCACCTCGTCGCGGATGTCCGCGTCGGGCCGCAGAAAGATCTGGAGCAGGTCGCGCCGGGTGACGATGCCGACCAGCCGGTCCTCCTCGTCCAGCACCGGCAACCGTTCCACGTGCCGCTGGGCCATGGTGCGCGCGGCCTCGATGATGGTGTCGTCGGCGTGCACGGTGACCGGCGGCGTGCTCATCAGCTGACCGGCCGTGCGCGCCGCCGCCTTCGCGACCCGACGCCGGGCGGCGGGCGTCAGCACGACGAACCGGAAGCGGCGGCTGCGCTCGTACGGGTCGGGAGTCGCGGCCTGGTGAGCCATCAGGTCGGTTTCGGAGATGACACCGATGACCCGGTCCTCCTCGTCCACCACGGGCATTCCACTGATCCGGTGGTCCGCGAGCAGCCGGGCCACTTCCTTGAACGGGGTTCCGTACACGACCCGGACCACGTCCATGGTCATGACCATTGCCGACCTTGTTGTGCTTCATGGCGCGTCCTCCTCGGCTGGCTCGGCCGACGCGGCTGACTCAGCGGAGTCGGCGCAGATAGGGGTCCCGGACCCGGCGCGGCAGCAGGCGCAGGCGGGCGTCGAGCACGGTGACCGCGCCAGGTGTCGCGAGGACCGGGTTGAAGTCGGCCTCCGCGAGCTGCGGAAGGTCGCTCGCCATCCGGGACAGGCGCAGCAGCAGTTGCTCAAGCCCAGGGAGGTCGACGGGCCGGCCGCCGCGCGAGCCAAACAGCAGCGGTGCGCAGCGCGGAGACGTGATCAGGTCGTGCACGTCGTGGTCGGTGAGTGGCGCGAGCCGGGCGGCGTGGTCTGCCAGTACCTCCGTGACCGTACCGCCGAGCCCGAACAGGACGAGCGGCCCGAAGACCTCGTCCTGGACGACACCGGCGAACAGCTCGGTGCCGCGCTCGGCGAGCTGCTGGACGATCACCCCGCTCAGCCGGTCGCCGAAACGTGTCCCGAAATCCCGGAAGCCCGCCCGCACTTGAGCGTCCCCTTGGAGATCGAGATGGACGGCACGCTCCTCGGTCTTGTGCACCAGTCCCGGCCAGTACGCCTTCAGCACCACCCGGCCGTCCGCGCCCCGCAGCCGCCGGGCCGCGAGGACCGCCTCATCCTCTGTCTCCGCCCAGGCCCACGGAATCTGGGGGATGCCGTAGCAGTCTAGGAGTTCCGCGCAGGTGCGTGGGTCGAGCCAGCCGCCGTCCGGCGACACGGCGAGATACTCCTCGGCGATCTCGTGAGCGCGCCGCGTGCCGATGCCTTCCAGTTCCGGGACCGTGCCGAGGGGCCGGCTGAGCCAGGCGGCGCGGCGCGCCGCGTGGGCCAGGGCCCGGGCCACGGCCTGCGGTTCGGCGTACGACGGGATCGTGCCGCCCTCGGATGCGGGCAGCAGCGTCACCGGAACGTCCTGCTCCAGCCGTACGACGGCGACTGGCCGGTTCCGGCGTCCCGGGATGCGGGTCACCGCCCTCACCAGGTCGTCGCCGATCGCCTCGGCGACCGCCGTGGGCACCAGGGCCACGAGCACCGCGTCGATGCCGCCGTACGTCATCAGCCGGTCGACACACGCGCTGAGCTGCTCTTCGGTCACGGCGGCCGTGGCGTCCACCGGATTGCCGATCGCGGCTCCGTCAGGCAGCACGGCCTGCAGGTCATGGGTCAGCTCGTCGCCGAACGACGACAGCGCGAGCCCCGCCTCCGCGCAGGCGTCGGCAGCAAGCACGCCGATGCCGCCCGCGTTGGTGACGACGGCAACGCCGTTACCCGCTGGGAGCGGCTGGGAATGCAGCAAGGCGGCGGTTTCCAGCAGTTCGCCGACCGAGCGGGTGGCGGTGATACCGGCTTGGGTGAACAGCGCC
This sequence comes from Streptomyces sp. Z423-1, assembly GCF_013009255.1. NCBI lineage: Bacteria > Bacillati > Actinomycetota > Actinomycetes > Kitasatosporales > Streptomycetaceae > Streptomyces > Streptomyces sp. Z423-1. Next base: position 9,021,628 of record NZ_CP053109.1, on the reverse strand, counting down.
TGCCGGGTCATGGTGCGGGTAGCGGCAGCCGCGGTGTGCGACGCGGCAGCCCGCCGGCCCGCCTCCGTGCGGCCGGCGTCCACCGTGAGCACCGGCATACGACGGGTCACCCGCCGGGCCGTGCGGGAGAAAGCGCGCGGGTTGCCGAACGACTCAAGGTGCAGCAGCGCGAGGTCGGTGCGGCCGTCGCTCTCCCACCACTGGAGCATGTCATTGCCGCTGACGTCGTATTTGTCGCCGAGGGAGACGAAGGTCGACACGCCGATGCCGAGGCGGGACAGCCCGTCGAGGAGCGCGATGCCGACGCCGCCCGACTGCACGGCGACACCCGCCGTACCGGGGCGCGGATGGTCGGCGGCGAAGGTCGCGTGGAGACTGACGTGCGGATCCGTGTTGGAGATGCCCAGGCAGTTCGGGCCGACGAGCCGCATGCCGTACGTGCGGCAGGCGGCCATGAGCGCCTGGGCCTGGTCGGCGTCGAGGCCGGCGGTGACGACCAGGAGAGCCCGTACGCCCGCCTTGCCGCACTCCTCGGCGGTGGCCGGCACCGCGGCGGCGGGCACGGCGAGAACCGCGAGATCGGGGGTCTTGGGCAGGACACTGACCGACGGGTGGGAGGGCACGCCAAGGATCGCGGTGGCGGCGGGGTTCACTGCGAACAGATGCCGGGTGAAGCCGCCGACCTTCAGGTGGTGCAGGATCGCCCGGCCCACCGATCCGGGCCTGCGCCCGGCGCCGACGACGGCGACCGCGTCCGGCCGGAAGATCGGTTGGAGGCTGGCCACGTCGGCGGCCCGGCCCCGCTCCTCCACAGCCGACAGGTAGGCATCGTCCTGGTCGAGCCGAATGGTGCAGCGCACCTCGGGGCCATCGAAGTGCCGGGCCGTGTGCAGGCCGAGGTCGGCGAAGAGCCGGAGCACTTCATGGTTCTCGCCCAACGCGTCGGCCGTGAAGGTGGTGATGCCGTTCGCGCGGGCGGCGGAAACCAAGTGCTCGACGAGCAGAGTGCCAACCCCACGGTGGTGCACGCCGTCCGCGACCGCGACGGAGATCTCGGCCGTATCCTCCTCGCCGCCGCTGTCGTACTCGGCGAGCCCGATCACCCGGCCCTGCGTCTCGGCGAGCAGAGCCCGGTAGCCCGGGCTGGCCGGCGCGCAGGCCCGGTCGGCAGCCATCGCGGCCGCACGGCGGCTCGCCGCGAAGAACCGCAGCCGCAGGTTCTCCGGGGACATCTCCTCGTAGAGGCTCCGCAGCCGCTCGTGATCGCCCGGCCGCACGGGGCGGATGCACACGGTGGTGCCGTCCGCGAGCAGGGCGTGGACCGGAGGGCGGTCGAGCACATCGTGCGTCATGGTGGTCTCCTCCGAGCCGCTCGGCGGCTGCCGACGCTTCGAGCATCCAGCGCGTCCTGAAGCGGCCCTATGGGCTGTCCGGGGCAGCCGGGGACCTATGGGCCTTACGGCGCCCGCGGTAAGTCCCTGGTACGCCGCGCGGCTGGTCGACCGGACCATCGCCTCTTGGGTGGTGTGTCAGTCGTGGGCGACGACGGCGACGGGCGCTGTGGCGTGGTGCAGGACGGCGTGCGTTACCGGACCGATGTGCATCCCGAACGGGTTACGGCGAATCCGTCGGCCGACGACGACCAGCGAAGCCTTGTGGGAGGCTTCGATCAGGTGGCCCGCCGGGCTGCCCGAGCTTGACTCCTCGGCCACCTCGACGGGCGGGTACTTCTGCCGCCACAGGCTCAGTGCCTCGGTGAGCGCGGAGGCGTGCCAGCGGGCGACCTGGTCGTACCGTTCCAGATCGGTCGTCGGGCCGTCCACGAAGTACGAGGGCAGATCCCACGCGTGCACGGCCCGCAGACCGGTGTCGCGCCGGGCAGCCTCGTCGAAGGCGAACTCGATCACTGACGCATCGAGGTTGTCGATGCCGATGCCGAGCACGACCGGCCGGTACCGCGTCGCGGCCGACGGTATGCCCGCCGGGTCCATCTCGTGCTCGTCCGCCGCCTGCTCACCGGCCCGGACCAGGACCACGGGGCACTCGGCGTGCGCGACGACGGCGAGGCCGACCGAACCGACCAGGAACCCGCCGATCCCGCTCAGGCCACGCGAGCCGAGGACGAGCAACTCGGCTCCCTTCGCGGCCTCGCACAGCATCTCGCTCGGGCGACCGGCCAGATGCTCCGCGGTCACCTCGACGCCTGGATGGCGCAGCCGGAGACCCTCGGCAGAATCGCGGGGAATCTTCTCGGTCCAGTGCTGATGGGTCTCGGGGCCGAGCAGCGGAGCCTGTGCCATGGGCTCCGGCACTGGCTCCCACACGTGGAGGACCTTGACCGGCAGGCCGCGCAGCTTCGCCTCGCGGGCAGCCCACTCGGCGGCGGCCCGGCTTTCGGGCGAGCCGTCGAGGCCGACGATGATCGTGCGCGTCATGGTCTCCCACCTCCTCAGTAACGGCTGATAGCTCGAGCGTGCCTGCGCGAGCGGTCTTCGTGGAAGGGCTGCAGGTCCCCTGCAGGGACCGACCGGCCCCACCGCGGCCACCGGCACGACAGGGGCCGATCCGCCCTGGTGCATCCGGCCCCGGCGCGTGACGATCGTTGTCAAGGGCAGTCCGCAGTCCGCCCTACCGGCGTTCCGGGGAACAAGGAGTCGAGATGACCGAGCCGCGCACCTTCACCGAGGAACATCCGATCCGGGTCTTCCTGCTCGACGACCACGAGGTCGTGCGCCGCGGTCTGACGGACCTCCTGGACGCCGAACCCGACATCTCGGTGGTCGGGGACGCCGAGAACGCCGAGCATGCGCTCGCCCGGGGCCCTGCGCTCCGCCCCGACGTGGCCGTTCTCGACGTACGCCTACCAGACGGCGACGACGTCGCCGTGCTGACGCTCGCGACCTCGGGTGGACATCCGTATTCTGACGCTGGACGGCCTGGAAGCGCCCCGGGAATGACCCGGCAGTGCTGATATGGGAAGCATGCTCAGACTAGCGAGGAGTCCCTGCCGTGCGGTTGCGGCGGCCAAGCTCGGCGGACGGTCGGGTCCAGCAGGTACAGCTGCTTCTCGTCCTGGGCGAGGACGTCGAGCATGCGCAGTTCTTCTAGGGCCTGTTGCGGTGCGGGGTGGGAGTCCTGGAGGAGTTCCACCAAGTCGTCCCACGGCAGGGGTTCATCGAAAGCGGCCAGATCGGTCAGCAGTGTGCGCATATCGGGGGATGCTGTGAGCCCGAGGCCGTCCAGGAGGGCGGTGCCGAGTGCCCCGGAGGCGACTTCCTCGTGGATGTTCTTGCAGATCGTGAGAACGCGGCGGCCCTGGCGAGCCTGTGCGAGTGCTGCGTGCAGGAGGATCGGCCAGCCCCCGGTGGCATCCATGAGCCGGTTGCGGGCCTCCGTCTCCGCGAAGGGCGCGAGCGCCTCCACGTCGGTGGCCCAACTGCTAATTCCTTCGAGAGTCACGCGGCGCAAGGGAATCAAGGCGTTGTCGGGATCGAATTCCGCAGCGAGTGCCACATGCTCGGCCTTGCAGGCGTCGGCGAGGGCGACGACGGTCCGGGTAACACCGGCTGGCGGTTGGATCGTCTCCACCTGCCGGAGGCTGGCCCTGGCCTTGTCGAAATCGTTGAAACGGCTGAGCTTCACCACCACGATGCGGTGCAGGGGACCGGGCTTGCCCGTGCTGAGCAGTTCCTTGTAACGGGACGGAGATGTGGAGCAGACGATGGGTTCCAGCTTGGAAGGGGCCCTGTTCTGCTGGTCCTCGAGGACGGCGGCGACGGTGTCAAGGCCGGTGGCAGTACTGCCGATGACGATCCTCAGCTCGTTTCCCGGAGCGGTGAGGCGGGCGAGCTGCTGTTCGGTGAGCGGGCTGATGCGGTTGTCGGCGGCGATGGGCCGCCGCGCCTGGGCGGCGGTGAGCTTGGTCAGCGGCTTGGAGGTGTCGTGGTTCTCCAGGGCCTCCTCGATCGCATGCTGGTTGCCGAGGAGGCGAAGCACGTTGGACGAGCGCAGCCTCCAGCCCTGCGAGTCGCCAGCCAGGATGCCCAGGCCGGTCATCTCCTCCAGCAGCGCGCGGAACTCGTCGGGGCCCTGGCCGGTGAACCCCTGCGGCCACCAGTCGTCGCAGGCCCTGCTCAGCGCCCGGGTGGTCATCCTGTGGTCGACGCCGCCCGCGTGCGCTTCAAGGGCCACGATGAGCGCGATGAGCTTGTAGCGAGGATCCAGTTCGAGGGTCAGATTGATGGTGTTGCGCGTACGGTCGGTGAGGTCCTGGGAACCGATGACGCGTTCGAGGACGGCGTTGTCGACGTGCCACGGGGGGGTACCGGGAGCCGGCGGCGTGGCGACGCGGGTGTTGAGGGACGCCCGCACGAGGGCCTCCCCCGCGAGCTGCAACAGTTTGGGATGGTAGTTGCAGTAGGCGAGGATCCGGTGGACGAGCTCGTCGGGGATCCGGATCCCCAGGGCTTCCAGGGGCTGCCGGACGAGCCGGAAGGCCGGTGCCGGCGCCAGGGGTCCGATGACGACGGGCTTGCCGAAGTGGGCGTCGTATAGAGGCTGATTCGGCAGACCGGAGAAACGCTGCACCTGGTGGAGGCCAGCAAAGACGGGCTTGAACCTGCGGTTGGTGGTGCTCATGAGTTCCCGCAGGCGCGTTGTCTGCGGGAAGTTCTCCCGGGCTTCGGCGTCGAAGAAGATGTCGCACTCGTCGAACAGGACGAGGAGACGGCGGGCAGAGTCGTCATCGAGCCAGGCGGTGATGGCGGCGGTGACACGCTGTTGCGCGGTGCCGCGCCGGGCCTGCCGGACCGGTGGGGCGATGTCCTTGCGATCGAGTTCACGGCTGATCATGTCCCACAGCTCGTCGGTCTTCTGGCCGAGCCCGAGGGTAGTGGGCAGTGGGATGTAGAGAGCGACGTGACCCGGCGTCGTCTCGAAGCGGCGAGCGGCGGCGCGCAGGAGCGCCGACTTGCCGAGCTGACGCCCTCCGTACAGCAGCTGGGCCCCTGTCTTGGAGGTGATGTCGTTGAGCTCCTGCTGGCGCCCGTAGAACATCTCCGAGGGCACGGACTCGTTCGCGTCCGGGCGGTAGGGGTTGGTGGCGGCGAACGGCGCGAGGATGCGCTCTGTGGTCGTGAACCGGTTGCTGGCCTTGGATGCCAAGTAGGCCACTGCTGCCGCGTCCAGGCACAGCAAGGGCTTCATGGGCTGTTTGGCCGTCTGCAGAGCGAGCTCACGCCGGGAGGCAGCGGGCAGCGTGCCCAGGACGACGACGAGGATAGGCAGAGTGCTGGTGTCCTGGTCGGCCCACGCGGTCAGAGTGGTCACGTCCGACACGTCGGGAGTCAGGAGGACGCGCAGTCGGCCGCCCGCCTCGGAGCCGAAGGCTGGGAGCCGGCATCCACCCAGCAGCTGGACGTCGGCGAGTTCGATCCACTTCCGGTTGGGGGCGTACTGGCCGGCTGGGCGTTCGCTGCCGTACTCGATGCCCGCGATGCGCAGTGCGCCGCGGAGCAGATGGTTGCCGTTCTTGAGGGTGCGCCAGTTCCTGAGGAGCTGAGCCCAGGAACGCAGCGTCTCGGTGGTGGTGTTGCGCTCGCGGGTGCGCAGTTGAGCGAAGTCCAGACCAGCGTGCGTGCCGCCGCTGTCGACGGCCTCGATGAGGTCCGGGGTGATGCCTTCGGGGAGGCTGTCGGGCACCGAGGGGAAAAACCGCTCGAGGTCGTTCTCGGGTGCCGAAGTGGGCGGGTGTTCTCCGGCGAGCGCGGTGAGCAGGTAGTCCTCCGCCGTTGCCAGATCCCCTGCGTCGACGAGCTGTGTGATTCTCGTCATGACGTCGTCGGGGACGCCCCGCTGCGCATTGTTGATCTCGTCTTTGGCGCGTTGCATGAGGTCGGCCCTGGCCCGGTCGGCCAGCCGGGGCATGAGTTTGGCGATCGCCCTGAGCTGCCGGTCGACGGCACTGAAGTCGTCGCTGGCCAGGTCGGCTTCGGCGGCCTCAACCCGTGTCGTGATGTCGGAGCGACCTGGTTCGGGAAGGCGGCCTTGCCGGGTGGCGGTCGCCACTGTGCCGCGGATCTCGTCGATGGCCGCGCGTGCCGTGGCCAGCGCATGGCCGCGGGCTTGCTCGACGGCATCCCGGAGCGAGGTGTCGTCGTCCTCGGACTCTCCTTCGGCCGCCTCCACCGCGGCACGTGCCGCCGCAAAGTTGCCGACGTCCGCCTGGTCGCGTGCCGCCTGTGCCCAGGTGCGGGTCTGGGCGTGGACGATGTCGTCCAAGGTCACCTCGCGCGCCGGTTCCAGCGTCCTGGTCAGCGGGAGACGGGAGCAGCGCAGCAGGTCCGCGTTGAGCGCGTGGCCCGGCGCCGGTTCGGTCCCAGGCAGTGTGGCGCCGTCCAGCAGCCGGGTCGTGGTCCGGATGCTTTCCAGGACCGTCTCGGTTACGGCAGCGCTGAAGGGGTGGGAGACGGTGTCGGCGTGGGCGCGCAGCTCGGTGTAAGCGTCGTCGGCTTGGGCGCGGACGTCGTGGCGCAGATTCGCGAGCACGCTGTTCAGCCCGGGGCTGCGGGCCGCGCTGCGGGTGGCCAGCAACCAGGTGTTGACGATGTCGAGTGACTCCGCCGCGTACTGAAGAATGCGGCGACGGGCGGCGCCTTGCAGGACGGCACCTTTGCCGCGGAGCCGGTTGTCGATGTCCTTGAGGTCTTTACCCAAGGCCGCAGGGGTGAGCCGGCGCACCTGGTCGGCGACCTGGTCGGCGTGGTCGCGCCGGTCGTCAGCCGCCGCGGCGACCAGTGAGCCGATCAGGCCGTCGGCGTCCCACCATGCGCGGACGATCGTCTCCGCGCGAGGGAAGTGGAGGTGCCGCGGTGCGGTGAGGTGCAGGCGGGCGTCTTCGGAGGCCCGGCTGACCTCGGTGTCGGCCTCGGTGGCGCTTTCGAGGACGTTGAGACCGCCTGCTGCGGTGAGTTGGCCGCGTGCGGAGGCGGTTCCCACCGCGCGGCACAGCTGCTGAAGGTGCGTCATGCCAGAGCAGCTGTCGGCCAGGGCGTTGACCAGCTCACCAGCGTTTGGGTCGGCGGTGAGGAGAGCGGCTCGCAGGGCGGCGGCAAGCAGCAACATACGCTCGTCCTGACCCGTCACGCTCGGGTGGCCGCTTTCCAGGTCGATACGCTCGCGTACGGCGCCGGCACACGGACCTGTCTCCGAGCGGACGCAGTGCGCCAGTTGAAGGGTCTCCAGCGCCTGCTGGAGGGAAGGGTGGCCTGCGGCGTGTGCCGCGTGACCCGCCAGCGCGAGTTCGCCTGTGGAAATCAGACGGGTGATCAAGACGATGTCGGTGGGAACAGGCGCTGGTGACGCCAGTTCGACGGCAGGCGGTGCGAGGGCCTCCACCTCTTCGCTGTCCGGTGCCTCCTGCACCGGGGGCTCGGTGAGGACGACGGTGGGTGATGCGGCAGGAACGGCTTCGGGCTGTGGAGCCGTTGCAGGACCGGGCCGCCCGTCGGAAGGCCTCACGGGGTTGGATTCGGGGGCCGGAGCGGTGGACGAAGAGGGCACTTGCGGAGCCAGAGGGTCGGCTGTCGACTCCGGTGTGTCGCCTGCCGGGGTGGCCAGCGCGGTCACCTTCCCCCGCAGGATCAGCGCGGCGACGCTGTTGACGTCCTGGGGTGCCTCCTTGAGGAGGGCGAGAAGCTCGTCGACGGCAGAATCGTCGTCGACGGCGTGGGCGTCCGCCAGCGCGACGAGCAGCCGCAGATGCTCCGTATCGGCCGAAGGGGCGTCGAGCAGACGCAGCGCCTGCCCGCGGACGGACTCCAGGGGCGTGCTGCCGGACGGGCCCTCGAGCGCGGCAACACGCAGCATCGCCGCACGATTGCCGACCTGCTCGGCTTGCTCAGCCGCAACCGTACGGGCGGCGGCGCACAAGGCGCGGACATCGGCCGGATCCGGCGGCACGGCCACGGAGGCATGGGCGCCGAGATCTTCGTGCATGACCAGCGTGGCCGTCCGCAGAGCCGTGAGTGCGACGATGTCGTCGTGGGCGGGCGCCCGCTCCGAGGCCAGGTGGGCGGTGACGCGCGTTGCGGCGGACCGTGCCGAGACGAGCAGCGATTCCAGGTTCTCGGCCCGGGTGCTCCAATCGGTGAGTTCCGGCTCTCGTCCCGTGGACGACGGGCTGGGCGTGAGCCCGGCGTCCGCAGCGGGCGGCGACGCCCTCTCTGTGCTGCGAACGTTCTGGGAGTACGGCATGAGAAGGAGCCAAGCGCTCTCCAAGGCGGAGCACGCGTCGATGGTGTTCTGCACATCCTCCTTCGGCCACGCCGGCATGGGGAACCGCTGCAGAGCGTGGCGCAGGAGGGCTGCGTGGCCGGGCGAGAAGAGGGGAGCCGAGAAGGCGGCCAGCAGCAGCTCCGGGCGAGACTCGGAGAACGCGGCGACGGCGTCGTCGAGGTGCTGGTCGCTGCCGTGCCAATCATGGTCGTGAAGAGCGCCGGCAAGCGCTCTGATGGTGGGCTGGGAGATGGTGCCCGCTGCCCGCAGTTGTATGTCGGCATTGCGTTTACGCAGCGTGGCCAGACACTGCTCGGCGGCCCGCGAGCTGAGCCGGGCGGACGGCACACGCAGGGTCTGCAGCATGGCGATGCGGTCACGGTTGCGGACGCGTTGCAGCAGTTGGAGCAGGAGCGTGGCATCGAGTGCGGCGAGCACGTCCCCGACGGGGTTGCCCAGATGATCGATGGCCTGGCGCAGTTTCTCGGCCAGGTCGGCCGGAGGTCCAGGCAGCTGAGGTGTGTTCGATGTGTGTCGCGTCATGAGGGACCTCAAGTGCATCCGGTCAAGTCGTCGTGACGAGCAGGGGGTTGCTCGGTGCCGCGCCGGTGACCGCGGACGAAGGTGTAGCCCTGGGGGAGGGTTGTGTCGGCTTCCGGACCGAGCATCTCGATACGCCACCGCGCATAGGCGGCCCGCGCATGATCACTTGCCTGCTGGCCCGGGGGAAGCTTACGACGATCAGGTGGTACGTAATGCGCTTTTACATGATTTCGCAGTACTTGGCGTTCAAGTGTGTCCGGGGGCTTCCGCGTTGTGGGTGCCTTGTCGCCAGGCCACCAGATGAACAGGTCCGGTTCGCCCTCCGCCGTCTCGCGCTCGAGGAGCCCTCGGGCAGCCATGTCTTCACAGGTGTGAATCACCGTCCACATCAGCTGGGGCGGCACGGGACCGGGACCGAACAGCGCGGCACTGAGCCGGTGGCCGTGCATGGAGCGGGCGTCGAACATGCCCGGGTTGCCGTGCCGACGGAGCCCCGCGACGATGAGGGAAGACAGGCTGTCGACCGCTGGGGCGTAGCCGGCACGTGCCGTCCGCCGGGGAGCCGGGGGCTGCCGTTCCGGCTCTTGCGGGATGAGGCCGAGGTGGCGCCGCAGTACGGAGGTGTCGCAGTCCCAGGAGAACGGGCCGTGGTCGTCGAGGTGGAGCGGCTCGTCCAGCGGGGTCGTGATGGCGTGCAGGCGATGTCCGCCGCGCGGCACTGTGACGGTAAGTCTGATGCCGGGGTAGAACGACCACGGCCAGGCCACACCGGTCAACGCCATATCCGTGAGGCCGAGTTCCTGCGGAGCCCGAGGGTCGTCCAGGTCACCACTGTGATGGAGTTCGAGGATGAAGGGGCCGTCTGCCAAACCCTCACGGACGAATGTCGGCAGCGGGAGCGTGCCGTCGTCAATGTGGCGCGGCAGCAGGCAGCAGGTGTAGACGGCGAGACTGTCGTCGAGGTGCTCGATGACCGGTATGCGTTCGTCAGATCCGGCGTCCTCCAGGAGGGGAGGAGGTTCGATGTCCTCCGGCGGGGCGGACGACTCTCTGGAAGGCTCCTGTCGGCCTGGGGACAAGTCGGGGGGCGGTGGTGCGGCGGGGAGGGAACCGGTGTGTTCGCGGTGACCGATCCCCAGCGGTGCCAGCGGGTCGGCGCCGTCGACATACCAGGGGAGAGGGGGCTGCTGGGCACGCCAGACGCCGCCCTGTTGCCACAGGTCGTCGATACGCAGGTCGACCTGCGCCGTCGGCTCGGTCGCGCGGTCGGCGATCGCGAGGTTGATGGTTGCCAGGGAGACCATTGCGTTCGGGCCCTCGGTGAGGTCACGTGCTCCAACCGCGTCGGCGGCTGCGCACAGCAGTGGCCAGCTCGCGGTGTAGCGCGGAGGACCGGTGCGAGCCCGGTGGATTCGGTGGACGACTTCGTCGACCGCGGAGCCGGGCAGGCCAGCCGTGCCGGTCGCGGCGACGGCGTACGGTCCCCATGTACGCAGACCGGGCGAGCGGCGGAGCAGGTCGCCGAGGGTGTCGAAGCTCGCGGCGAGGGCCCGGGTCAGCAGGTCGGTGTCGTGAGGGTCGTCCAGCAGCCCGGCGAGCGGACCGGTAGCCAGCAGAGGACGCGCTTCGTTGAGCAGATACGTCTGGTAGAAGTCCACGTCCTCGAGCAGCGGAAGGTCAGGCGTCGTGTACAGAGCGGTCGACGTTATGTGCCCGCGCGTGTCCAGGAGCCCGGACCGGTGCAGTCTGGCGGTCTCTTTGACTTCTACCGCGGAGGGCGGGCCGAACGCGCCGGTGTCCGCGACCAAGGTCTCCTCGCGCCCCCAGAGGCCGTCCGAACGAAGGAAGGCGGTCCGGTCGCCCGACCGGGCTGCGGGGATCCAGCCGTCGTCGTCACAGTCCCGGGATGCGCCGAACTTGCCCACGGCCTCCGCCCACAGCCAGCGTGTGCCGCGCTCGATGCGGATAAACGCGCCGACCGGTATCGCGGCTCGGGCCGCATCGGCGGCGGGACGGACCGCATGGAAGTGCTCCGGATCCAGTAACGCCGAGTGGTAGGCGCCGAGGGCGAGGTCGAAGCCGAAGTGCAGCGCGTTCCAGGCACAGGCGAGGTGCAGGACCCCGCCGCGTGCGACCGTGACCTGACGCAGATAACGGCCCGTACGGTCCGAGACAGCCGCATCCATCTGCTCCGCGCCGAGTAATAGCTCCGGCACGAACAGCGGTTCGTCGTCGAAGGGCGCCCACGCGGGCGGCTCCGTCAGGGGCAGCACGCTCACACCTCCTACTGCCGGCGCTCGGCATAGCGACGCAGCCGCCACAGGGCCCCGTCCTCGGTGGGCAGCACATGGCCGTCCGCGTTGAGGCGTTGCAGGGCCGCGGTCACGTCCGTGGAACGGATCCCGGGATCCACGCCGCGCAGTCGGTGGTACAGCAAACGCGGCCACAGCGGTCTGCGGACGCCGTCCCTGCGGGAGAGATAGGTCTCCTCGCCGCGCAGCACACGGCGGATCATCGCCGGTGCCAGTCCTCGGTAGTTGTCCCAGAGCAAGGCATAGATCCACTGGTCGGCCGCGCGCCGGTAGGGCTCGCTCTCGCGGTGCACCGCCGGCCGTGGCCGCGGGGTGTTCAGGGCACGCAGCAGCTGCGGTGTCGTCTCGGCCGAGACGTCGGTGGCCCAGCAGGCCGAGCAGCGGGTCGCCGAGGTCGCGCACACGTGCTCGGTGCCACTGAGCGGGCTGCCGGTGAAGTAGATGTTGAACGCCTCGGTCGCGCAGTCGGCGGCGCTGTACCAGTCGCGCAGGTCGGCCAAGTCCTGGCGGGCACGTTCCCGGGCGGCACGCATGTGGGCGTCGAAGGCGTCCGGCAAGGCCGTGCCGTCGGGCACCCGGACCGCTGTCAAGGTGCGCCGGTTGCCGGCCTGCGAGACGTCGACCACGCCCAGGTCATGCAGGGCGGCGAGCGTGGTCCACGCGGAAGCGGGGTCGGGAACCGCCGGTCCCGCGCCGCGGTCCCGAAGGAGTGCGGACACATCGGTCACCTGGTGGCTTCCGGGCCGCCGCTCGGCGAGCGCGCTGACAACCGCCGCGGCCCGGCCCCACTCGGGGCCTGAGGGTCGTAGGGCGCCGGGTATCGGTGTGATCCGCACGCGCTCGGGGAAATCGCCCAGGTCGGTGAGCGCGTCCAGTGAGGCCAGGACGGCCAGCGCGCGTACCACGGAAGCGCGGTACGTGTCCCATGCGGCGGCCTGCTGTGCCTGCTGGGCCGGCAGCAGCCCCGCCTGGAGATCAGCGGCCATGCAATCGGCTGCGAGCCGCTCCGGGTCGAGGATCCCGGACGCACCGGCTCGCAGCACCGCGTGGCCCAGTCGGCGCAGGACATCGGGGGAGAGGCCCTGCGCCGCCAGCCACGCCACGGTCCGCAGCCCGCGCCCTGTGCCGAGCGCCAGACCGGCCGACGGGGCGTCGACCTCGCTCTGCGCCCGCCCGGCCTGGTCCCGGCCCGCGCGCCCGAGCTGCTGGTAGAGCGCCGACAGGTCCGTGGGCGGCGACACCACGAACACACAGCGGATGTCCCGCCGGTTCACCCCCAGCCCAAATGCGCTCGTCGCGACGATCAGTAGCGGCGCGAACCCGTCCTCACCGCGGCCCGGCGCCTCCCGGAACTCCGTGAGCACAGCAGCCTTCTCCGCCTCCGACAGCCGCCCGTGGAAACGCCTCACGCGCTGACTGCCCTGGACGGCGAACTCGCGCAGATGGGCGTAGAGCGCCTCAACCTCCTTCACCGTCAGGCAGTAGAAGATCGCATGGTCCTCGCAGGCCTCGGCGACCCGCTCGGCGAGCCCGGCCACTGCCTGCGGGCCACCGGCCCGCATCGTCCGTCGGTAGACCGCCAGCTCGGGCCGGAGTGGTGACGCCTGCACCGTCACCAGAGCCTCATCACCCGCCGCCGTGCCCTCCAGACCGAACAGCCCCTCCCGAAGCCCGGCTCGGACCTGCCGGTTCGCCGTCGCAGTCACCGCCGTGACCCGCACCCCGAACCGCTCTCTCAACTCTCGGAGCAGCACCTCCACCCGGCGGAACCCCGGACGGAAGTCGTCGCCCCACTGCACGAACGTGTGCGCCTCATCCACTGCGACCCGCTCCAGCACACCGGTGCAAGCGGCCTGCCGCAGCAGATCCGCGAAACGCCGGTCCGCGAGTCGTTCAGGTGACACGTATACCAGCTTGATGCCGTGCCGACGGGTCCCCCGGAGCTCCTCAGCGACCTCGGTCTTCCCTCCGCGGCTGTTCGACTCCGCCATGGGACCGACCAGTGCCCGCACAGCGCCCCCGACCGCCGACGACAGTTCCAGCGCCTGGTCGGCCATCAGCGCCACCAGCGGCGAGACCACCACGGTCACGCCCGGGAGCACCAGAGCCGGCAGCTGGAAGGTGTACGACTTCCCGAACCCCGTGGGCAGCAGCGCCAACACGTCCCGGTTCCCGCCCACCGCGCGGACCACGGCATGCTGTTCGGGTTTCAACGCCAGCGGGCCGTCCTGGAAGCGCAGGTGTCCGGCGACCGCCTCGCAGCGCTCGACCAGCAAGGAAGGGAGCGTCCCGTCCGCGCGGGCACGCGCAACCTCCTGGGCGCTGAGCCCGGCTTGGCGGATCCGGCGCGTGGCGGGCAGCAACGTGTGCGCCTCCAGCGCCTGCGGTGTGCACAACTCCTGTGCGCGCGACGCGTCAAGACGGCCCTGATCGGCCAGAAAGCGCCAGATAGCCTCCCATCCCTCCACCATCGTCACGATGTTCCCGCCCGCCGCCTCGCCCGTGAGCGGATCGGCTGTGAGCAGTCCCGGGTCCAGCGACTCCAGGAAGACTTGGCGGTAGGCTCGGCGCAAGGCGGTCGACCCAGCGAGTTTGCGGTCGCTGATCACCACGACGCCGCGGTGGTCCACCGAGCGCAGTAGCCGTCCCACCGCCTGGCGCAGATCCATCGCCGCCAGCGGCAGGTAGTACTCACGCGTCGCGGCCGCCTCGGGGTCGGCCTTTCCGGCCGCCCTCGCCCGCTCTGCGGCCGCCGCACGCCGGGCGGCGATGACCGGGTCCGCGAAGGGTGCGAACGGGAGTTTGTTGATCCACACCAAGCCCAGCCGCCGTGCCGGGAAGTCGACTCCCTGCCACATGCCGCGCGTGGCGATCAAGAAGCCGCCCAGCGCATGGAACTCCCTCGCTGCTCGCGCATTGCCCAGCAGTGGCGCCACCGCCACCGGCAGTGAAGCCCCATCCACAGCGAGCTGCTCCAATAGCCGCTCCGAAACCGACTCTGCCGCCGCCGTGGACGTCGTCAGCACCAGCGCACCGTGCTCGAAGGCCCCGTGCCGTTCACTGACAACCTCACGCGCGTAGCCCGCCAGCTGATGTGCAACCGTACGGTAGGCGGCCTGCGGATGCTCGGCCCAGCTGGGGAAATCCGCGAAACACAGCAGCCGGGCCTGCCGGGAGGCGTCAAATGGACTCGGTAGCACGCACGCGTCGACCTCGCCGCCCAACCCCAGACGCTGCCGCACGAACGCCCAGGACCCCGCGACCCGAAGGGTCGCCGACACATAGAGAATCCGGCCGAAGCCGCTACGAACCCGGCGCCACTGCGGATCCGCACTCAGCTCAATCGGCGCGGAGGAGACCGAGAAGGGGTAGCGACGCGCCGCCACCGCAGCGGTCACCTCACCGCCCTCGCTCGCGAACACGACCCGATTCGCCAAGCCTGTTCGCGCCGTCAGCCCCGGCAGAGCCTGTTGCAGCGGCTCGTCCACCAGATCCCGCACGCTCTCCGGGGGCTCCTCCTCCCACTCCGGTTCCTCGTCGCCGTCATCCTCAGCCGCCTCCTCCGTGGTATCCACCAGGTCCGGGGACGTCCCCAGCACATCGCTCGCGTCGGCCACCACCCTCGCGGCCTCCTGCGCCAGCAGCCCCACACGCGCGATGAGCAGTGCGGCACGTTCGCGTTCCCACCACGGCGCCTGCCGGACCTCCGGCAGGCGCGTCAGCCGTGCCAGCTCCCGGCCCGCCGCCTGAGCCCAGCTCCCCAGCCGCTCGAGGCGCCCCAGCAGCTGACGGGCGCCGGCCACCGCGATCAGTCCCCCGTACGGACTCGCCAAGGTCGCGACCCGGCGTCCCGGTTCGCCTCCCACCGCATCGAACACCCCCTGCGCCGCACGTGGCATCGCCTCGGTCTCCAGCAGCCGCTGCCCCTCCCGCAGCAGCCTCGAGAACTGCGAGGCGTCAGCGCGCCGGAACTCCCGGACCCACCGCTCCGTGTCCCCGAACAGGTTCTCCACCGCGCGGATGTCGACCTGCGCAGTCGACGCCACGGTCACCGCCTGCTCCAACGCGTGCGCCTCGTCGGCCACCAGCAGGGTCGAACGGTCGAAGGCACTTGCATGCGCTTGGAGCAACGCATGGTTCGCAATCACAAGTCGATGACCCGCCACCGCCTCGCCGACCGAGTCTGTCCACGGCGCGAGCGGCGAACCCGAACCAGGCCAGTAGTCCCCCGCCTCCTGGCTCACGCTCGCCAGCCACAGCGGCAACACCCCGCCGGACGAGGCCTGCACGTACTCGACTAGGAACGCCGGAAGATCCTGTACGTCCACACTGCGTGCCGACCACACCTGCGCCCGCCCCCGCGCCGTCGCCAAACGGCGTACGAACCACACCAGCACCTCACGGAAGACCACGTCGCCGACGAAGCGGATCCGGCCGGCCTGACGCCCGCCGGCCGTCTCGGCCGCATCCACCAGCGCGGCCACCAGGGCCCGTAACGACACCCGGTTGCGCTTGCCCTTCACCACATCGGCGAGCGACTCCAGACCTGGCATCACCCGAGCCAGCGCAACCACATCCCCCGCCAGCTGCCCCTGCAACTGGCGGGTGAATGTCGAGACCACCACCCGTCGGTCGGCGTCAGCCGCCAGCCAGTCCAAGGCCACCGCCAGCACGGCCAGACTCTTTCCCGTCCCCGTCGGCGCCTCGCACAACCCGTCCCGTCCGGCGTCGACCTGCGCGCCGAGCCACCGTGCCATCTCCTGCTGCGCCGACCGCCACTCCACCTCCCTGCCCGCCGCGACGGCCACTGCGAGCCGATGCGGGTCCACCCGCCCTTTAGGGCCCAAAAGTTGAGCCGGAAGCGTGAGAGCGGCCAGGCCCGGACTCCCTCTGTCCGGCGAACGGACGGCCTCGCCCCACTCACGCAGTGCCTCCGCCAGCAACTCGGCGACGCTCTCGTCGTCCACGACCCCGCCCGGCTTCCGGTCCGTCAACGACGCCACCAGCTCCCACGCCGCGGAGCCCGCTCCGACGGAAGCCACGAGCCGCCACCACGGATCAGACCAGCCGAACGCTTCCGCCACCACCGCCCTCACCACCAGTGCGGTCACCCGGGCGTCCACCAAAGCGTCATGCAGCCGCCCGGCCTGCGTCGCCACTCCCCCGCATGCGGCCACATCTCCGAGCCGGTAGGAGTCCAGCCACGGCCACACCGCCTGCGCCAGATACAGCGCGTCCACCCGCAGCACACCGTCGACAGCGGGAAGCCCCGCCCGCAAGCACTCCGCGTCGAACCATCTGAAGTCCGCGACCGTGCCGTTGAACGCCACCAGCGCGTCCGCGTCCCCGAGCCACTCCCGGAAGTTGCCCAACACCTCCTCGGCGGCCCGGGCTTCTCGCCGGTACCGGGCCGAGGCCTCTTCACCGCGGATCAGCGCCTCCCACTCCGGATCCGGCAGCCGCAGCCAGGCCTCGAACTCCGGCGCCTCGTCCACCCATCCGGCATCGGCGGACAGCCGCACCGCACCGAGCTGGTAGATCCGCCGCTCCCCGCCGGGATGCTGGGCACTGGCCCGGACCGCGGCCTCGACATCCAGCACCACCGCTCGTAACGCCCCAGGCCTCCGCCGGTCAGCCTCTTCCGGGTCCGCGATGTCGGCCGCCGCGCATGCCTCAACTACCCCGTCACGCGTCCTCACGGCCCCCAGGCTCTCGGCGCTGCGGACCAATTGAGCCAGACGCTGGCGACTCACACCCGGCCAGATCTCGCGTGCAGCCCGCAACAGGGCGTCCGAGTCCATAGCACCGCGATCTCGCAGCAGCTCGGCCAACCGGTGAACCAACGCATCCGACACCCGGCGTCCCCCTAGCCTTGACTAAGAGTTGAGTCGATCACATTTTGTGCCGTGTCGACCAGTGATTCGCCGATCCTTCCCGACATGGTTCGGATGCCGCCTCCCCCATGACTCGGGCGTCCTCAGCGGTGTCGTCCGGCGCCGACAAGTCCTGCTTGATGCCGTTCGCCTTGCCCTCCGGGGCTTTCCCCCACCACTGTGGTGTCTCGTTCCCTGGAACCCTCACGGATCCGGACCAGCCGCAAGTCGGGGTCGAGTCGACGAGCGCAGGCGAGGCGTCTTGCAGCCGATCCCGTTCGATCCAGCCATCCTGGAGCCAGGTGCGGACGCCGTTGGCGGTGCCGACCGTCACGGCTTCGACGTTGGCAAGCTGGTCCGCGGGCCAAGCGGCCCGACATGGCATCGAGTTCCTCGAACGTCCCCACTCCCCAGGCCTCCATCCCGCCACAGCACAGTCGTGCTCCGCCGCCTACCTGGTAGGCGGCGGGCGTCCCCCCACGTCGGACGTCAGGCCAAGATCCGGACCATTCCCGGGGCAGCGACCCGCCATCCCGCCTCGGTGGAGCCATTTCCGCCGGTCAACGGGGCGTACCGCATCCACCAGCAGACGAAGAACCTACTGGCACTCTTTGGGCTTGTCACACACGCTTGGGGCGGCTGGAAAATCTTCGATCCACGAAAGACCACCGAGGTCAAGTCGACTGCAGGCGCGCGTCACTGCAACGTAGGCGAGGCGGGCGTCCGTTTCATTCACGGGCTCCGGGATTGGGCGCCCACAGTCGTCGTGTCGGTCGCTGTCCGGAGGCGGGGGGAAGTCATCGGCGATCTTTACTGAGGGCCATTCCCTGCCTTTGGCCTTATGGGCCGTGGACACCGTGACATCGGCCTTGTTCTCGTCGGTCAGTGCGTGAACCGCGGCGATGATGGCCTCGGGCCCGTGCTGGTCGACAAGTTCCACGAAGGGCTGCAGATCACGGCCAGCGGGATCGTGATCCGCATACTCCTGCAACTCGCCCCAGGAGGCGAAGAGAACGAGTTCTGGGTGCGCAGTGCGACGGCCCGCCTTGAGGTCCTGTGCAGCCATCGCAAGCGCGACGAGTGTTTGCCCTCCCCGCGTCAGCGCGACACGGTGGCCGGCGGCCAGCAGTCTCATGACCTCGGTCATGGCCCCGATGTTGGTGCGGCACAGCACCGCGTCCGGGGAAGTGACGAGGCCAACCTTCCTCGGAATCGCCTCGGTTCCTGTCAGCCGGATGGGCGCGTCGGTGAAGGCGAGCCAGCGGTTGGCTTGTTCAGCAAGGAGGGGTCCGAAGCGGAAGGAACGGGTCAGGGTGAGGTGGTTGGCATCGAAGCCAGTCATGACGTCCCGGGCTCCGCGCCAGCCGTAGATCGCCTGGGCGGAGTCGCCGACCATGACCAGCTGCGTATGGGCGCGTTGAGCGGCGAAGACCTGTTCCAGGACCGGGTTGGTGTCCTGTGCTTCGTCGAGGAAGAGGAAGTCCGCGTCGATCCTTGGTTCGGTCAGGGCCCACATCTTCAGGTAGTGGTCATGCTCGAAACGGACCACACCCTGCTCGGGGTTCTGCAGGTCTCCCCATGCCTTGACGGCAAATGGCAGGACGACCTCGGCGAGCCGAGCATGCTCGTCCGGCCCACTCAGGCCGCGCAACGTGGGTACGTGGTGCGAAGCCAGCGTGCGGTCAGCCGAGTGGCAGAAACGGGTCACCGTGCGCAGGACACTGTGTGACAACGCTCTGTGACTGATTTCGTGATCTCCGATTCGGACAGAAGAGGTGACGCCGAGTGCCTGGCCGACTTTCCACGCGGGCTGACGGGGGCTGTTGAGTCTGCGAGCAAAGCGGTGGCCGAGGGCTGCGTAGGCAGTGGCATGGGCGGTTTTACACATCACGGATCGCGGGAAGCGTGCGGAGGCGTCGCGTGCAATGTCCTTGTTGAAGGCGAGGTAGCGCCCCCGGCGATTGGTACTCGCGGCGAGCAGGCTCAGCGTGCTGGTCTTTCCTGTGCCCGCGCCGGCCTGCAGCACGAGGTGATGGCCATCTCTGAATGATTCGACGGCGTGAGCCTGTTCGTCTGTGGGCGTGTGCAACAAGGGCTCCACGGAGGAGAAGGGCTATGGGTTCGGATGCGTGTGGCTCCACGGAGCACGGCGGGGAACGTACGAGGCAGGTGCGGCCGGGCTACGGCGGCGAAGCAGGATGTGGGCTGTACAGGCCAATACCTCCTCGGATGAGTGCAGAGCGAGGATGCCTTCGAGTTGCGCCGTCAGTTGTCGGGAGTGTTCCCTCTCCTGCCGTTCCAGGGCTTCGGTCACACTCTGGCCCACGAAGTCTCCAGGCCGCAGTCCTCTGGCGGTTGCGGCCTGGCGGATCACTTTTCGCGCGGCACGGCTGAGCTCGAGGTTGAGAAGGACCTGCCCGTGCTGGTCGGGGTGGTGAGTGGTCAGGACGTCGATGGGCAGAAGTTGGTGCAACTGCCGGCGTAGAGACCGCAGCGCGCGGCCAGGCGTCTTGCCCGGATGGACGGCCATCAACCGGGTGCGGTCGGCATTCACTGCAAGAGGCACCGTGTGACGCGCTCGGCGGAGCTCGGCACTGGTAGCTCGCCTGGTCAGCAGGATTTCAATGGCGTGGTGCGATGTCACGCCCCAGCCGTTCCATGCTCGTGTTGCGTTGGGTGCGGACGACGGACGTGGTTCGGCAGACGGTTGTGGATGTGCGCCCGGTGGAGCAAGGGGTCGAAGGGCTCCCACTCGGCCAGCGCGAGGTCCGCTGCTGACGGCGTTGCGGCGTGAATGGAGCAGCGCTGCATGCGCCAGCGCAGCTGCTCGGCGTACGGTAGGGCGGTGAGGTCATACACAGCCATGAGCTCACAAGGCAGAGCGAGTTGCCCCCGTGTGGCCGTGGCGGGTACCAGCCTCCAGACGCCCAGGGGGGCGTCCGCGTTGAGGAGGCTCTGCGAGCAGCGGTCGCGGTGCCGCGTCTGCGCCACGCACTGGATTTCGTCCACGGGGTGAGCAGCGAGGTAGCGGACGTACAGGAGCTGCACGATGGGTCTGGCGGGTCGGCAGACGTCCGGTTGTGCCGTTGTCCGGCTCGGAGGGGTGTTTGGGGTGAACACGCCGGTGTCGATCAGACGGCGCGTGTTCAAAGCCAGAACCCGACGTAGGCCGTCGAGTACGGAGGCTTCGGGCGTAGCGCCACGAGCGGGGCAGACCAGGGCGTGCGCCAGGCGGCACCAGGCTCTGCCGTCGTCGGCCGGATGAGCGACGCCGGAGCTGACGTGCCAGCGGTGAGCTTTGGGCACCTTGGCCGTGGGTACTTCCCGGGGGTGCAGGCGGACGGGCCGGGCGAGGTTTCGGTCGTACCACTCGACCGGGTTGCCGCACTCTCGGCAGCGATCACGCTGAGCGCAGCGCAGGAGCCGGCTGGGGCTGTTGTGTTCGATACGCAGTGAGCGTCGGGGGAAGGCGACGGCGGGGCTGCCGTCCCAGTGCCGCCGCGTGGATGAAGAACGCATGCGCGTGAAGGTGCCAGGCAACACGCCGCCCCGGGAGCACCAATGCCGGAAGGTCCATCGAACAGCCCTGTTTAATGAAACGGGTACTCGATACGCCGATCGGAGGTTCGAGTCGCGTCGCCGGTCCGGGTGATCGACTTGAGCCCTCCCAGTCAATGGTCAGCGCCGGTCGACCCCGGGGGCTCGTGCCCCTCACACACGGTTCCGAAGAGCTCCTCGAGTGGAGTGTTCAACGCATGGGCGAGGGCGTGCCAGGTCTTGAGTGTGCCGATGGTTCGCCCCTGCTCAATCTCGATGAGGGTCCTTCTGGCCAGGCCGCTTCGAGCAGCGAGCTCGTCATAGCTCCAGCCCCGCGCCGCCCGCAGCCGCGCGAGCTCCAGACGCAGCGCCTCGAAATCCGGGTCGGGCGGGAAGATCGTCACCCGACAATCCGACGGTGCAGACCACTGCCCTGTCAGTGCAGACCTCTGCCCTATTTCTGCAGGTGGCGACGTCGGACAGAGGGCAGATGTCTGCACTACCGTGTGCGGGCCATCTCACCCTGTGCGGGTACGGCGCAGACAGGACGGGAGGAACACGCCCCCCATGAGGCTTTGCACGACACGCCCCGGCGTCCGGCGCGCCTGGACCGTGGAACTGCGCCCGCAGCCGGCGGACCGATTCTCGTATGCCAGCAGTGCTCCCACAGCGGGCGACTACTCAGCGGCACATCCGCTCGGTCAGAGCTCCTGGCCCACTTGGCGCGACATGCCCGCCTCGATCTCCTCCCCGCGCACCTTCGCACTTGCCAGTGCCACGAGCGCGGCTGCAGCTGGCACCCGCGCCATCGAGGCTGCGGTGGGCCCATCCGGCTCGTGCTCACAGTGCCACGAGCGCGGCTGCAGCTGGCACCCGCGCCATCGAGGCTGCGGTGGGCCCATCCGGCTCGTGCTCGCACGCGAGCGAGGCGGTCGGCTATGGCGCCTCGCGGACGCGTGCACGGCCTGCGCCGCCGCCACCTCACAAGCAGCCGTCGTTCCTGACACGTTCATCAACGCCGCGACGACGCCGTCAGAGCACGCGGACATCCGTCGCAGGCACCGAATCCCCAGAGGCCCGGACAGACAGACCCGAGTACGGGAGATGCTCAACTACCTCGCCTCCGCACTGCCGGCCGAGACCGGACCTGCCGCCCGGCTGATCGCCCTGCAATGCGCCTTGCGCATGAACGCCTCAGCACAAGTCCGCTTGCCTTTCGGGGTACTGCGCAGCCTCCGCCTGCAACCTGCCACGGCTTCCTGGCAGGAGCTCCACCAGGCACGATGGCTATGCGCAACCCTGCACACGTCGCGGTCCAACGCAGGCGCTGTGGTCATCCAACTCCTCGACGTCGGGCTCTTCGCCCAATGCCCGGCCCGCCCTGACCGGCTCGCTGCCGCAGACTGGGCGCTGCGAGCCGCTTGCCGCCTCCGCACGGACTGCGCCCCGCTTCCCCAGCTCATTACGACGTGCCTCACGGCACATACCGCCCCAGACAGCATTTACGGAATCGCGGAGGTGGATCGTCTGGCCCACGAATGCGGGCTGGCTACAATGGAGTTCACGGGTGCACTTAACCAATTGAAGGCCGCAGGACGCATCGACTCCTGGAGCGTGGACTCAGCGTCGGGAAATCTGCACTGGACACTGACAGAACACAGCGAGCGTGGATGCGGAGGCGGGGCTCGCCCGTGACCGACAGATGTGGACGGCCCGCCCGGCGCCGATGTCGCGAGCGTCAGTGCCAGGAAGGGGCTTCGCTCTCATTCGCAGCGTCGACGCGGGAACCTGCTGGGTTAACGTCGAATTCCCGCCGCCCGCTTCTGAAGCGTCCGCTGAGCGATTTTCCGAGCGCCTGAAGCGTTCAAGCGCCAGGCCGCGAATTGCAGGCTGACGTCGAACTGCTCCGCCACCTGTTCGTCCGTCCTACCCGACAGAGCCGCGCGGATCGCCGCGGCCATGGGAATGAGTAGCTCCCCAGAGAGTGCCGCGGCCTGCTTCTCCTTGAGTGCCATCTCGGGGCCCAGGTCGCGGCACCCACCATCAGCGAAGAGGATCCCCTCGAACTCGTGCTCCAGAAGTAGGTGTGACATCTCATGCGCGACATTGGAGCGGCGCCTCTGGAGTGTGTGCGCGGAGTTCTCCACGATGAACCGCGCCGTCCCGACCGGCACCAGGGCGGCTGACCACGCCTCGGGGCGCCTCGCTGTGAAGTAGTCCACCGTGTCGGGCGAGCATCCGCTGTCGCCGAGGTCGCTCATCGCGTACACCGGTATGCCGTACTCACCAGTCAGGCACTGAAGGTCGAGCCGGGCGTACGGTCCAGCACCAAGCTCACCACGGACCTTAAGCGCGAGATCCTCAATAGCTTTCTTGGTTCACCGCTGACCCACGCGTCACCTCGAACGGTATTCCCGATCGGAGGCGAACCGGCGCACTGCCGCACCGATCACCTCTTCCAAGTACTTCACGTCCTCGGCACCCAGATCACTGCGAGACCTCAGTAGCGGTGCCAACTGCGCCATCAACTCGGGCTCCTCAGCCCGGGCTTCCTGCCCCTCGTCCTCCGGTCCACCATGAAGGTTTCGGCGGGCATGCCGAGCCACCGCACGAGAGCTACGAAGGCATCCACGTCTGGCCGGTTCCCATTAGCCATACGCGTCATGGTCGAGGGACTGACCCCCACAGCCGCAGCAAGCTGCCGCCACGAGAGTTCCCTCTTGGTCCTCGCGGCATCGAGGGCCGCATACAAGGCGGACACGTTCACGCGGGTCCGGGCCATCACCCTCCTCGCCGCCATCGCGATCCCGTTGGTTCTCGGTGCCAACCATCCTCGGTATGTGACAACTAGCGTCGGTGGTCACAGCAGGCTAACGCCGTACCCGGGGCATGCCCAGGCCGATCCACGAGATGATCTCGCGCTGGATCTCGTTGTTGCCGCCGCCGAAGGTGAAGATCACCGCGGAGCGGTAGCCGCGCTCCAGTTCGCCGTGCAGCACCGCGCCGGCCGAGCCCTCCTGCAACGCGCCCGTCGCGCCCACGACTTCCATGAGCCAGGCGTAGGCGTCGCGGCGCGCCTCGGAGCCGTAGACCTTGACCGCGGAGGCGTCCTGCGGGGTGAGCGTGCCGTGCTGGACGGCGCTGACCATCTGCCAGTTGAGCAGCTTCAGGGCGTCCAGGCGGGTGTGGGTCTGGGCGAGGCGGCGGCGTACCCAGGGCAGGTCGATGACGCGGCGGCCGTCGGTGAGCTTGGTCCGGCTCGCCCAGCGCCGGACGTCGTGCAGGGCGCGGATCGCCATGGTGCCGTGCGCGGCGAGGGTGACGCGTTCGTGGTTGAGCTGGTTGGTGATCAGCCGCCAGCCCTGGTTCTCCTCGCCGACCCGGCGGGAGACGGGGACGCGGATGTTCTCGTAGTAGCTGGCCGTGGTGTCGTGCCCGGCGAGGGTGTTGATGACGGTGGAGGAGTAGCCGGGGTCGGACGTCGGCACGAGGAGCATGGTGATGCCCCGGTGGGGCGGGGCGTCCGGGTCGGTGCGCACGGCCAGCCAGACCCAGTCGGCGGTGTCGCCGTTGGTGGTCCAGATCTTGTGGCCGTTGACGACGTACTCGTCCCCCTCGCGCACCGCGCGGGTCTTGAGGGAGGCCAGGTCGGTGCCCGCGTCGGGCTCGCTGTAGCCGATCGCGAAGTCGATCTCGCCGGAGAGGATGCGGGGCAGGAAGTGCGCCTTCTGTTCGTCGGTGCCGTATTGCATGATCGTCGGGCCGACGGTGTTCAGCGCCATCAACGGCAGCGGTACGCCCGCCTGGGCGGCCTCGTCGAAGAAGATGAACTGCTCCATGGCGGTCAGCCCGCGCCCGCCGTACTCCTCGGGCCAGCCGACGCCGAGCCAGCCGTCGGAGCCGAGCCGCCGGATGGTGTCGCGGTAGAACCGCTTCTGCGCGGCGGGCTCGGCGTGCCGCACATGGGCGTTGTCCGGCACCAGCTCGGCGAAGTAGGCGCGCAGCTCGGTGCGCAGTCGCTGCTGCTCGGGCGTGTATTCGAGGTGCACGGCGCCTCCAGGCTCCCAGGGCCGGTCGTGCCTGACGGCGCACACCGTAGAACGTGTTCCAGAAATTGGGAATGGCGACGGCAGGGGAAGCCGCCCCGCGACTCAGCCCAACGCACCCCTCGGGCCCGGTTGCCCGACCCGCACGCGGGGCGCGACTGCCGCGCACGCCCGCAAGACCCCTCCGCCCAGCACGCCCGCGGGACCGGCTGCCCGGCACCCCCGCGCAGCCCACCACGCCCGCAGGACCCGGCTGACCAGCACCCCCGCGGGGACCCGTCTCCCCACCACCCCGCCCAAGCCAGCA
The DNA here is from genome assembly GCF_013009255.1 of Streptomyces sp. Z423-1. Classification (NCBI taxonomy): domain Bacteria; kingdom Bacillati; phylum Actinomycetota; class Actinomycetes; order Kitasatosporales; family Streptomycetaceae; genus Streptomyces; species Streptomyces sp. Z423-1. The sequence continues at coordinate 8,996,736 of NZ_CP053109.1, read as the reverse complement.
CACCCACCGGGCACGACTGCCCAGCACCCCCGCGAAGCCCACCACGCCGACAGGGCACGGCTGCCCCACAACCCCGCGGGACCCGTCCGTCCGGCACGCCCGCAGGACTCGGCTGCCCGGGCGCACCTGCGCAGCCCAGCGCGCCCGCAGGGCCCGACTGTCCGCCTCATCCCCGCAGTCCAGCGCGCCCAAGAGGCCGGGCTCAGCTCAGGGTCCCCAGGAATTCCGTGCAGGCCCGGGCGGAGGCGCGGCACGCTGTCGCGGCGTCCTCGGCGGCGGGGTGGCCGTCAAAGACGTGGGCGGACTCCAGGCACACGGCGCGGCACCACTCCAGCTGGACCCGCAGTGCCTCCTCGTCAACGAGGGTCTGCTCGGACAGCATCCGGCAGGTCGCGTCGCAGACCTCCGCGCACATGATCCCTTTACGGCGCAGGAGCTCCTGCTCCTCGGTTCCGTCCGGATCCACCAGGCTCGCGCGCAGCGCGCACGCCCGCGCACACTCCGTGCACGCCTGCGCGCAGGCGAAGCGATCTTCCAGGAACCGGAAGACGTCCTGCTGCGAAGTCGTCGAAGTCACACCGCGCGGGTAGCCATGGCCGCCCCCGCCAAACCCCCCCAGGGGCGAAGGGTACGGCCCGTTTTCCGCCGCCGCTCGCGGGCACCCGGAAACCCGACGAACGAGGGAGGTGGATCAGATGCCCGGACGAGAGGAACTCCCCTCGACCCTGGAGCGCTCCTCCCGGGAGGCCCAGCGCACCTGGATCAAGGCGCACGACTCGGCGGTCGAGCAGTACGGCGAGGGCGAGCGGGCCCACCGCGTGGCCTACGGCGCGCTGAAGCACACGCACGAGAAGGTCGGCGACCACTGGGAGCGCAAGGAGGGCGGCCGCAAGGGCCCCTCGGACCCGCAGTCGGCCAGGCCGCGCGGCCAGGGCGGGCGCAGCGGCCAGGGCGTCGACGAGAGCGCCTCGAAGCAGCATCTCTACGACGTCGCCAAGCGGCTCGACATCGACGGCCGGTCCCGGATGTCGAAGTCGGAGCTGCTCGACTCGATTCGCAAGGCGAACCGCTCCAAGACCCGCGCCGCCCGGTCCCAGTGATCCGGTTCACTGTCGATTTAGGGGGTATTCGTCCGATATGAACACTGCATCCATGCAGCTGGCCGCGTCGAGCGGACTGCTCCTGCTCGTGCCGATCGCGGTCGCCGTCGCCGTTCTCGTGGTGCTGTGGGGGGGCTTCTGGTTCGGCAACCGCGTCAGGCTCAGTGAACCTCCGCGCCCGCGGCCCGAGGAGCAGCCGCACCTGCCGCCGGAGGGCGCGGTGCACGAGATCCGGGAGAACCGGGAGCCGGACGACGTGCCCAGGATCCCCAAGGGCGGTCGCCCGCTCACGCCGTACGAGCTGACCAACATGCAGACCCGGCCGAGCGCGTCGAAGGACCGGCCCCGCTGGGGCAGGGGCACCACCGGTTCGTTCGGCGGCGGTGGGCTCGGCGCACACTGAGCGCCACCACCGGCAGCACGGACGCAGAGCACAGACAGAGGGAAGGGAAGATCATGGCCGACGCCGGCCGCAGCGCCCTGCCACTGCCCGACTACGACCATCTGCCGATCGGCGGTCTGGAGGCCCGTGTGCGGTCGCTGACCACCGAGGAGGTCGAGGAGCTTCTCGCGTACGAGCGGACGCACGCCGACCGGGTGCAGGTGACCGAGCTGCTCACCACGCGGCTGGAGCAGCTGAAGGCGGGCGCGGAACCGACGTCCGGCGACCCGTCGGCGCTGCGCCCCGAGCAGGGCCCGGCAAGCCGCACCGGCTCCCCGGTGTCGCCCGCGACATCGCCGGAGCCCTCGAGCCCGCCGCCGCACGGGACGCCGGACCAGCGGGGGAAACCGAAGGGGGACCGTACTTAGGGGTTGGGAAGCCTCAGGGCATGGCCCGACTGTCGTCCAGCTGTTCGATGCGGGCAACGTTCCCCCGGTCCTCGGCGTCCTCGCTGGCCTCCCCGGCGAACCAGGCGTCGAGGATCTCTTTCAGGACCGGCTCGGAGGTCAGCCGCAGGCTCAGCGCCAGCACATTGGCGTCGTTCCAGCGGCGGGCGCCGTCGGCCGTGTAGGCGTCGGTGCACAGGGCCGCCCGGACGCCCGGCACCTTGTTCGCGGCGATCGACGCGCCGGTGCCGGTCCAGCAGCACACCACCGCCATCGCCGACGTCCCGTCGGCCACGTCCCGCGCGGCCGCCGACGAGCACGCCGCCCACTGGGGGTCGTCACCGGCGCGCAGCGCGCCGTGGGTGAGCACCTCGTGGCCGCGGTCGCGCAGTTCCGTGACGAGCAGGCGGGCGACGGGTTCGTCCATGTCCGAGGAAACGGAGATCCGCATGCCTCGGAGCCTACGTCAGCCCCGGCTCGGGTGGAGGCCTGAGCGCTGTCCTTCAGGTCGCCCCAGCCGTGCCGGCGCTCGACCTCGATCCAGAGGGCATGGACATGTGGCTTTCTCCTCGGTCGCGGGTGAACGGGGTCAGGCGGAGGGCGTTTCGTCGAAGCTGGCGAAGTACGCCGCGGCCATGTCCTCGTCGCCGTGGCCCTGCGCGGCGGCGCGGGCCAGCCGCTGCGCGCCCGCGGCGGCGACATCGAGCCGTACGCCGTGCCGCTCGCCCGCCTCGACGATCAGCCGGGCGTCCTTCGCGGCCGTGGCCACGGCGAACTGGGGCGGGGACAGCCGGTCGTCGAGGATGAGCCCGCTCTTGACGCGCAGATAGCCCATGTCGAGCGGGCCGCCGGCGATGGCGTCGAAGAAGTTCTGCGGGTCCACGCCGAGCGCCTGCGCCAGGGCGAGGGCCTCGCCGGCCGCGTTGGTGGCGGCGAGGACCCAGCTGTTGGCGACCAGCTTCAGCCGGGTCGCGGTGCCGGCGGCGCCGTCCTCGCCGGTCCACACCGTGCGGGTGCCGACCGCGTCGAAGACGGGCGTGACCGTTTCCCGGCCGTGGCTCGGACCGGCGGCGAGCACGAGCAGTTGCCCGGCCTCGGCGGGCTGGCGGGTGCCGAGCACGGGAGCGTCGTAGAAGACCAGGCCGTGTTCCTCGGCGAAGGCGGCCAGCTCGGCGACGGAGTCCAGGCCCGCGGTCGTCGACTGCACCCAGGCGGTGCCGGGCCGCAGGGCGGGCGCGGCCCGGCGCATGACGTCCAGGACGGCGGCCCCGTCGTACAGCATGGTGAGGACGACGTCGGCGCCCTCGACGGCCTCTGCCGGGGTGCCGGCGATGTGCGCGCCGTCGGCGGCGAGTGGTTCGGCCTTGTCCCGGCTGCGGTTCCAGGCGTGGACGGTGTGTCCGGCCCGGGCGACGTTGCGGGCCATCGCGGCGCCCATGATGCCGGTGCCCAGGACAGTCACGGTGCGTGTGTCGGTCATGCGTCAACTTCCTGATCGGTGCGGTGATCGCTGCTCTGCTCGGACCGTCGGTTCCGACGATGCCACTGTTGGGGACGATGCCACTGCTCGGGTACGTCGCGCGCGGCGGGGCGCGGCAAGGGCCCCAGCGGTGGCCGCTCACTCCGGCAGCACCAGTCGTCCCGTCTCCCCCGGCTCCAGCCGCACGGCCCGGCCCGGCAGGCGTACGTCGATGGGCGTCTCGTCGGACGACGGAACGCTGATCTCCATGCGGCCGTGGCGCAGGCGCAGGCGGACGCCCCAGTTTCCCTGGTAGCGCAGGGAGAGGCCGTACGAGGACAGCTCCGGCAGCGGGACCGGGTCCAGCCAGAGGGCGCCCTCGCGGGTCTCCAGGCCGGTCAGGCCGCGCTGGACGAGGTCGAGGGTGCCGGCCATGGCGCCGAGGTGGATGCCCTCGCCGGTGGTGCCGCCCTGGACGTCGGCGATGTCGCCGCGCAGGGCCTCCTGCACGAACTGCCAGGCCTCGGCGCGCCGGGCCCGGGTGAGGATCCAGCCGTGCACCAGGCCGCTGAGGGTGGAGCCGTGGCTGGTGCGATGGAGGTAGTAGTCGACGGTGCGCCGCCAGATCTCCTCGTCCAGCCACAGGCCCAACCGGGCGAACAGGCCCTGCAGTTCGGCCGGTGCGAACAGGTAGCCGAGCATCAGGACGTCGGCCTGTTTGGAGGCCTGGTAGCGGTTGACGGTGTCGTCCTCGGCCTCCAGGATCCGGTCCAGTCGCCGGATGTCGCCGTACTCCTGCCGGTAGCGGTGCCAGTCGAGTTCGGCGAGGTCGCCGTAGCCGTCGAACTGGCTGATGACGCCCTCGTGGAAGGGCACGTGCAGGGTGCGGGAGATCTCGTCCCACTGGTCGAGTTCTTCGTCGTCCAGGCCGGTACGCTCGGCGAGTTCCCGGCGCCGCGGCTCGGGCAGGCCGTTCAGCAGCTCCAGGGTACGGGTGAGCACCCAGGAGGCGGTGACGTTGGTGTAGGCGTTGTCGTTCAGGCCGGGCTGCCGGGCGCCGGGGTAGGCGTCGTGGTACTCGTCGGGGCCGACCACGCCCCGGATGCGGTACCGCCCGAGGGCCTTGTCGTAACCGGCCGCGTCGGCCCAGAAGCGGGCGATCTGGAGCAGCATCTCGGCGGCCTTGGTGTGCCGGAACTCGGTGTCGCCGCTGGCCTCGCAGTACTGCCACACGTTGTACGCGATCGCCGAGCCGACGTGGTACTGGAGATGGGAGTGGTCCGGCAGCCAGCGGCCCGAGCGCGGGTTGAGGTGCAGCTGCTGGGTCTCCTCCCGGCCGTCGCTGCCGCTCTGCCAGGGGTACATCGCGCCCCGGCGGCCGGCGTGCAGGGCGGCGGTGCAGGCCTGTTCGAGGCGGCGGTGGCGGTAGCGCAGCAGGGCCCGGGAGACCTCGGGGAAGTGCAGGTTGAGGAAGGGCAGGACGAACAGCTCGTCCCAGAAGACATGGCCGCGGTAGGCCTCCCCGTGCAGCCCGCGCGCCGGTACGCCGACGTCGAGGTCGGCGGTGTGCGGGGAGAGCGTCTGCAGCACGTGGAACAGGTGCACCCGCAGGATGCTGCCGGCCTCGCCGGGGACGTCCAGGTCGGCGCGGCGCCACAGCTGGGCCCAGGCGGTGCGGTGGCTGCGCAGCAGTTCGTCGAAGGCGGGGGCGCGGCCGACGCGGTCGACGGCGGCGTACAGCGGGTCGCTGATCGCCGGGTCGCGCGAGGTGTGCACGGCGACGGTCTTGTCGACGGTGGCGGGGCGGCCGGGCAGCAGTTGCAGCCGGGTCCGCTGGATGGTGCGGGGACGGGCGTGCCGGATGGTGACGGGCGCGTCGGCGGTGATGCGGGACGCCATGCCGATACGGATGTCGGAGGTGCGGGTGCGGCAGCGCAGCCACACCGTGTCGTGCTCGGCGGTTCCGGCGTGCTCGTGGGTGAGGTGGTGGCCGTCCAGGTCCCGGTAGCGCTCCACTCCGGCGTTGGTGACGCCGCCGTCGAGGGCGGCCTCGACGTGCAGTTCGCCGGCGAAGCCGTCGGCGGTGAACTCGGTGCGCAGCGCCGCCAGGTGCGGGTCGGCCATGTGCACCAGCCGCTGCTGGCGCACCGTCAGCGCCCGTGCGTTGCCCAGCCCGTAGCGGGTCAGCCGCTCCAGTACGCCCGAGGACAGGTGCAGCACCAGGCGGTGTTCGAGGACGGTCGCGGTGTCCGGGGTGAGCCAGGGGCGGCCGCGCAGCCGGAAGCGCAGCGGCAGCCAGTTGGGCACGTTGACCAGGTCCTCGTTCTCGACCCTGCGTCCGGCCACGTCGGAGGTGAGCCGGTTGTAGCAGCCGGCCACATAGGTCCCCGGGTAGTGCACATCGTCCGCGGAGCACTCCGGAAGCGCGCCGCGGGTGGCGAAGTAGCCGTTGCCGAGCGTGCACAGCGACTCGCGCAGCCGCTCGTCGGCCGGCTCGTACCCCTCGTACTCCCAGGTCCAGCCCGTCACCTCGGTGCTCCTCCCGCAGCAGGCGGCTCGCCGAGATCCGGTACGGCGCGCTCGGCACCCGTGCGCAAGCAGTCTCTCCCCGGCGCCCTGCCGGGGGGTGCGGCCCACGCCGGTGACGAGCGGGAACCGCGCCGGAGCGGCCCTACGGGGCCAAGGGTGCCACGCCGGCCGGGTCGCGGCGCAGCACCGTGACCCGGTGGAAGTTGCACCCGCCGGGTGGGGCGGGGTCGGCCGGGGGCTCGTCCTGGTGGGCGTGCAGGGCGACGCTCACCAGGCTCAGCAGCAGATCGACGTCCGTGTCGCAGTCGAGGTGGACGGTCACCCACCGGGAGCCGGGCACCAGCCGGATCGCCGTGGAGACCGTGAGGTCCTGGGCGAACCGCCGGATGGCCCGGCTGGTCAGGTGCAGGTCCACGTCGTGGGCCGTGTGGAAGTGGGCGATCTCGCTGCGGGCGGAGCGAACTGCCCGCCCTGTGCCGCAACTGGCCGGTCCCACCGTGAGGTCGGGCCAGGCTTCCAGTTGCTCCAGGGCGCGCTGGGCCAGAGTCATGTCCCCATCGTCACCGCATCACCCCACCGATACCAGTGGTTGAGCGTTTCGTAACCCAGGCGTGAGGATCCTCACGCGGGCAACCGCCGTACCGGGCGCGCCTTGCGCGCCGCCGCCAGGGCGTTCAAGTGGGCCTCGATGTACGGCACGGCGACCGTCTCGACCTCGCCGTCGACGAAGGCGGGCTGCACGTTCACCTCGAAGACGACTCCGCCGTTCTCGATGGCGAGGTCGACACCGGCGAAGGGCAGTCCGACCGACGCGGTGGCCGCGATCGACAGCTGGGCGAGGCGCGGCGGGAGGTCGGCCGGGGCGATGGGGACGGGCGTGGCGCCCTGGCAGGTGTTGCAGGGAGTGTCGGGCTCGGGCTGGAGGTGTTCGCGGGCGTGGATGACGCGGCCGCCGAGGACGAAGACGCGGAACTGGTGGCGGGCACCGTCGGCGGTGACGTTGCCCGCGTCCCGGGACAGCAGCCAGTCGGTGCCGCGCTCGGCGTAGAAGGCGGTGGCCCGCTCCACGCCGTCCTCGGTGGTGAGGTGGAAGGTGTCGCCACCGCCGGTGCCGATGACGGGCCGCGCCCAGGTGTCCCGGCCGAGCTTGTCGAAGGCGGCGAGCGCCTCGGCGGCGCCGGGCCGGGACAGTACGACGGTTTCCATGTGGGCGATGCCGTCCCGCCGGAAGCGCTCCACGGTGAGGTCCTTCTCGGTGGCGGTGCGCCAGGCGGCGACGCCGGTGCCGAGGGTCACCACGTCGTGGTGTTCCAGGAGGCGCTGGAAACCGGCGAGTTCGTGGCGGCGGTGCGGGGGGATCTCGTAGAGCACGACGACGTCGGGTACGAGGTCCAGCTGCTCGTCGGGGACGTGCAGCCGTAAGCCGTCTCCGGCCGGAAGTCCGCGCCCGCTGCCGCCGGTCGCGAAGTGCCGGGAGTCGATGGGGACCGGCGCGGCGCCGGTGAGCAGTTCCACCGCCCGGGCGAGGAACTCGGCGCAGCCCTCGGGCGAGGTGGGGTCGGTGATCAGGGCGATGCACGGTCGGGACACGGCGGCCTCCAGCGGTTCTCGACGCGCACGGGTGCCGCGCACACTCGGTCGCGCGGCCCGAGCGAACTCATGGGGTGATGTCGGTCGCGCGGGCGGTCGTCGCTGCGGGCTGAGCCGTGCCGAACGCCCGGCGCGGACCGGGGCGCCACACTGTAGGCGCACGGCGGAACGCCAGAACAGGGCGCACACACACCCGCCTCCTGCTCCCACCTCTGCGCCGCCCGCCCCCTGGCGTGCGCCTTGCGGGCGGCCAGGGCGCGGGGGCATGGAGCCGTGGCCTTGAGGTCGCTCGGGGCGTCTCGGGGCTGGAGCCGCGACCTTGCGAGCGGTCAGGGGGTCCGGGGAACGGACCTGTGGTCTTGAGGGCGGCCAGGGCATCCGGCCAACGGACCTGCGGTCCTGCGAACGGCCAAGGCATCCGGGCAACGGACCTATGGTCCTGCGAACGGCCAGGGCATCCGGCCAACAGACCTATGGTCCTGCGAACGGCCAAGGCATCCGAGCAACAGACCTGCGGTCCTGCGGACGGCCAAGGCATCCGGGCAACGGACCTATGGTCCTGCGAACGGCCAGGGCATCCGGGCAACGGACCTATGGTCTTGAGGGCGGGGCGTCCGGGAGCGGGCCTGTGGCCCTGCGGGTGGTCGGGCCGTCGGGGGACGGACCAGTGGCCGTGCGAGGGGCCGGGCGTCAGGGCCGGGTCCGAAGCCTCGCGAGCGTCAGGGCGTCGGGGAACAGGCCCGTAGCCCCGCCAGCAGCCAAGACCCCAGGGCCGCACGCCCGAGCCTTCCGAGCAGTCAGCGCACCGGACCAACGGCCCGCAGCCCCGCCAGCAGCTGAGACCTCGGAGCCGCACCCAAGCCTTACGAGCACTCGACGCACCGGACGAACAGCCCGCAGCCCCGGCGGCACCCGAGACCTCAGCGCCGCACCCCAACCCCTCCAAGCAACTCAGCGCACACGAACAGCCTCGCAGCCTTGTGAGCGGTCGGCGCTTCGAGACCGGGCCCGCAGCTCTGCCGACCGTCAGGGCCCCGGAGCCGGGCCCGTGCTGTGGCGGATGATCAGTTCGACGGGGACGACGGGCTCGACCCTGGGTTCGACGCCGTCGATCCGGTCCAGCAGCAGGCGCAGGGCGCGGCTGCCGATCTCGGCGAAGTCGGTGCGCACGGTGGTCAGCGGCGGCAGCAGATGCGCGGCCTCGGGGATGTCGTCGTACCCGACCACACTCACGTCGTCCGGGACCCGCCGCCCGGCCTCGTGCAGGGCGCGCAGCAGGCCGAGGGCCATCTGGTCGTTGGAGGCGAACACGGCGGTGACGGCCGGGTCCCGGGCGAGGCGTCGGCCCAGTTCGTAGCCGGAGTCGGCGCTCCAGTCCCCGATCAGCGGCTCGGGGACGCGGACGCCCGCCGCGTTCAAGGTCTCGCGCCAGCTGTCCATCCGTACGTCCGCCGAGGTCCAGCCGGTGGGGCCCGCGATGTGGTGGACGGTGGTGTGGCCGAGGCCCAGGAGGTGCTCGGTGGCCTTGCGTGCCCCGGACCATGAGTCGGCGCTGATCAGGGGCGTACGGCCGCCGAGGTCGTTCTCCAGCACGACCATCGGCGCGTCGAGCCCGGCCTCGGCCAGGGCCGTACCGACCCGGCGCTGCGGGGCGATGGCGATCACGCCGTCCGCGCCCTCGGCCGACAGCCGGTCCACCGCACGGACCACGGTGTCCCGTTCGGCCGTGTCCAGGGCGATGGAGCTGACCAGGTAACCGGCGCCCTGCGCCGCCGTGTTGATCGCGGTCAGGATCGAGGCCGGTCCGTACCGCGCCGCGTCGAAGGAGATCACGCCGAGCATCCGGGTCCGCCCGCTGGCCAGCGAGCGGGCGCTGCGGCTCGGCCGGTACCCCAGCGCGCGCATGGCCTCCAGGACCGCCTCCCGGGTCTCGGTGCGGACCGCCGGATGGTCGTTGAGCACCCGGGACACGGTCTGCTTGGACACCCCGGCCAGCCGGGCCACGTCGTCCATCACCGGGCGCGTTCCGGCGAAGCTGCGGCGGCTGCGCCCCTTGGGAGCCGGGCCGCCGGGGGTGCTTCGGGTCATGGCGAGTGGTGCTTCCTTCGGCCTCGTCCCGGCGGTCCTGTCCCGCCCGGCGGAACCACAGGATAGGCCGGGCGGGGCCTCCCCCGGACGCCTCAGCCGTGGCCGACGCCGAGGCACGGCCGATCAGCGCTGCACCGGCCCGAGGTCGGGGGTGTCGGTGAGGTGGGCGCGGGTGCTGGTGGTGGCGTGCAGTTCGAGCAGGACCAGGTCGTTGACGCCGGGGCGGAGGACGGGTGCGGTGACGTACAGGGTGCGTTGGGGGCCGCGGTTCCAGTAGCGACCGAGGTGGAAGCCGTTGATCCAGGCCTGGCCCTTGGTCCAGCCGGGCAGGGACAGGAAGGTGTCGGCGGGTTCGGCGACCTCGAAAGTGCCGTGGTGGAAGGCGGGGCCGACGACGGTGGTGGTCTCGAAGGGCAGGTCGTCGACGTCCGTCAAGGGCAGGGGGTGGCAGTCCCAGCCGCGCAGCGCCTCACCGTTGAAGGTGACCGGTCCCAGCAGGCCCTTGGGTTCGCCGATGCGGGGGCCGTAGTTGGCGCCGCCCATGTTCTCGACGAGGACGTCCAGCGTGGTGCCGGGGCGGGGGACGCGGACGGGCAGGGTCTCGTCGTGGCGTTCGCGCTCCAGTACGCCGACGGGGGCGCCGTCGAGGAAGACCTGCGCCCGGTCGCCGACACCGCCCGCGAAGTGCAGCAGGCCGTCGCCGGCGGTGGAGACGGTGGTGCGGTAGAGGGTGTATCCGGAGCGCTGGCCGAGTTCCTCCATGGTGAGGGGACTCTCGGCGTGCACGGGGTCCGCCGTGCGAGGTACGAGGGGCAGGAGCGCGGCCCGCCGGCCCAACTCGACGACGGTGGACGGGAGTTTCGGGCTCGGTGCGGGGGCGGGTTCGTCGGGTACGGGGGCGTGGCGGGCGATGACCTCACGAAAGGCGTGGTACTTCGGGCCCGGGTCGCCGCTCTCGGTGAGCGGGGCGTCGTAGTCGTAGGACGTGGTGATCGGGGTGTAGGCGTGGTCGTGGTTGGCGCCGTTGGTGAAGCCGAAGTTGGTGCCGCCGTGGAACATGTAGATGTTCACCGAGGCCCCGGCCGACAGCAGCCGGTCCAGGTCCGCGGCCGCGTCGGCCGCGTCGCGCACGTGGTGACCCTCGCCCCAGTGGTCGAACCAGCCGATCCAGAACTCCGCGCACATCAGCGGCCCTTCGGGCTGGTGGGCGCGCAGCAGGCCGAGGTTCTGGTCGACCTTGCTGCCGAAGGTGGCGGTGGCCAGGGTGCCGGGGAGACTGCCGGCCGCCAGGTCGGCGGGCTGGTCACAGGTGAACAGCAGCTCCTCGACGCCACGCGAGCGCAGCGAGTGGTGCAGATGCTTGAGGTACGCGGTGTCCTCACCGTAGGCGCCCTGTTCGTTCTCCACCTGGACGGCGATCACCGGGCCGCCGGATGCCGCCATGTGCGGCAGCAGCGGGGGCAGCAGCTGGTCGAGGTAGCGGTCCACGGCGTCCGTGAAGCGCGGGTCGGCGCTGCGCAGCCGGATGCCGGGGTCGGCGGTGAGCCAGGCGGGCAGGCCGCCGCCGTCCCACTCCGCGCAGATGAAGGGTCCGGGACGCAGCAGGACGTGCAGGCCCTCGGCCCGGGCCAGGCTCAGGTAGTGCGGCAGGTCGAGGATGCCGTCGAGGACGAAGGGGCCGTCGGGGTCCGGCTGGTGGAGGTTCCACGGCACGTACGTCTCCACCGTGTTGAGCCCCATCAGCCGGGCCTTGCGCAGTCGGTCGGCCCACTGGCCGGGGTGGACGCGGAAGTAGTGCATCGCACCGGAGATGATCCGGAACGGCTCGCCGTGCAGCAGGAAGCCGTCGGAGGTGGTGGTCAGGGCGGGCATGGGCAAACTTCCCTTCGGACGAGGTTGATCGGTCTACGACGAGCGCGACGAGCGCGTGGCCCGGATCAGCCAGAGGGTCGCCGCCAGGCACAGCGCGGACACTCCGCTCAGCAGCAACGGCACGGCACGCGTCCCCGACCACTCGATGGCCTTGCCGAGCGCCGGACCGGCCACGACGCCACCGGCCACGGACGCGGCGATGACCGTCGCCCCGGCTCGACGGGCCTGTGGGACCGCCCGGTTGAGCCACGGCAGCCCGGTCGGGAAGATCGGCGCGATGAACAGGCCGACGCCCGCGTACGCGTAGGGTGCGAGGCCCGGCACCGTGGCCAGCAGCAGACAGCCGGTCATGCCCGCGCAGGAGACGGTGATGATGGCCTGGGCGGAGAAGCGCAGGGCGATCGGCACGACCAAAAAACGGCCGACCGTCATCATCAGCCAGTACACGGAGGTGGCGGTCGCCGCGAACCCGGCGCCGTACCCCACGCTCTCCAGATGGGTCGGCTCCCAGCCGCCGACGCCGGCCTCGATACCGACGTGCAGGACGTACAGCGCGACGAACACCGCGAGCACGGATCCGAGACTCCGGCCGAGCACACCGGACTCCCCCGCCGCATCGCCGGGCTTCGGCGACCGGTCGCGTACGCCCCTCAGGCACAGCAGCAACGGCAGGGTGACCAGCGCGAAGCCGAGGAAGACCGCCGGGTAGTGATCGGCGCCGATCACACCGACGACGGCCGGGCCGAGCATCGCGCCCACGCCGAAGTGGGCGTTGAGGACGTTGAGCATGGCCGTCGAGCGGTGCCCGAAGCCGATGGCGAAGAGCTGGTTGAGCCCGTAGTCGAGGCCGCCGAACCCGAGCCCGGCGAGCAGCGCCATGGCCAGCGCCGACGGCCAGTCGGGCGCCAGCGCGAAGCCCGCCGCGCCGACGGCCATCAGCAGATACGAGCAGCCCAGGAGCCGCCGGTTGCCGATCCGCCCGTACAGCCGGTCGAAGAGCAGCACCCCGGCGAAACCGCCGGCGAAATGGGCGCTCAACCCCATCCCGGCGGCCGACGGGGACAGCCCGAACTCCCTCCGGAACGCGGGGATCGCGGGCCCGTAAAGCGCCTGGAGCGCCCCGATGAGTACGAAACCCACGCAGGAGGCGACCACGGCGACCGGGCTGAAGGCGGGGGTGTCCGGGGTGGTGCGGGTGGCTGCGACGGGGGGTCCGGTCGTTGGCTCGGTCACGCAAGTGAGTGTTACCGGTAACATCACGCGCGTCAAGGCACTTTGCGCGGTGCCGTGAAAGGACTCCCCCAGACCTGTCCTCTGTCCGTCAGGCCTGCTCGATCAGACTCGTTCGCTCAGGTGGTCCAGGTGGTCCAGGTGGTCCAGGCGGTCCAGGCGGGCGAGGTGGGACGGGGACAGGTCGAGGTCGGCCGCGGCGACGTTCTCTTCGAGGTGGTCGATGCGGGCGGTGCCGGGGATGGGGCAGATCACCGGGGAGTGGGCGAGCAGCCAGGCGAGGGCCACCTGGGTCGGTGTGGCGCCGAGTTCCTCCGCGACGGCGGCGATCTCCGCGTGCGCGCCGGACGTGCCGTGCGCGACCGGCCGCCAGGGCAGGAAGGCGATGCCCGCCGCCGCGCAGGCCCGGAGCACCGGCTCGTGCTCCCGGTCGAGCAGGCTGTACCGGTTCTGCACGCTCACGACGTCGACGACGGCGCGCGCCTGGTCGAGCTGGTCGACCGTGACCTCGGAGAGACCGATCCGGCCGACCTTGCCCTCGGTCTGCAACTCCCGCAGCGTGCCGAGCTGTTCGGCCGGTGGGGTCTCCGGGTCGATACGGTGCAGCTGGAGCAGTTCGAGCCGCTCGACGCGCAGTCGCCGCAGGGCCTGGTCCACCTGGTCGCGCAGGACGGCCGGGCGTCCGTCGAGGCGCCAGTCGCCGTCGGGGCCGGTGCGGGCGACGCCGACCTTGGTGGTGATCAGCAGGTCGGCCGGGTAGGGGTGGAGCGCTTCGGCGAGGAGTTCCTCGTTGGCGCCGCCGCCGTAGAGGTGGGCGGTGTCGATCAGGGTGATGCCCAGTTCGACCGCCCGGCGGGCGACGGCGAGGCCGGTCTGCCGCTCGGGGGCCGGGTCGGTCGGCAGCCGCATCGCTCCGAAGCCCAGCCGTCCCACGGCCAGGTCCCCGCCGATGTGAAACACGTCCGCTGTCATGCGCCGCCCACTCCCCCTCGTCCAAGCGCGCACGGTACCAACCCGGTTGTGGCCGCAGTGCCCCGAACGGGCCAGTGCGCGCGGCGGCGCAGCCGTCGAGGGGTACGGATGGCGCAGCAGCCCAGCACCGAGGAGGCGAACGTGCAGCCCCCGAACCAGCCATCCGGCCCCGAGCAGACGCCGTACGGGACCGCAGCCGATCCGGCCCCGGTCGCCGCACGTCGTGGCGTCTGACGGCATGGCCCCCGAACCGGCACCCGAACCTGACGCGGCTTCGGCGGCTTCGGATTCTTCTGGGGCTTCTGGGGCTTCGGCATCTTCGCGGGCTTCGGCATCTTCGGCGGCTTCGGCGTCTTCGCGGGCTTCGGGGTCTTCGCGGGCTTCGGAGGCTTCGGCATCGTCCCCTTCGTCCGAGCCGGACCTTCGGCGCATCCTGCTGAGCCGCGGCTATCTACGTCTGCTGCTGATCAGCGCGGTGCTCGGCGTTCCGGTCTGCGTCGCCTGCTTCTTCTTCGTCGCCGCACAGCACGAACTCCAGCACTGGGTGTGGAACGCGCTGCCCGAGGCGGCCGGGTACGACCGTCCGCCGTGGTGGTGGCCGTTGCCCGCGCTGCTGCTCGCGGGGCTGATCCTTGGGCCGATCGTGACCCGGATGCCGGGCGGGGGCGGGCACATCCCGGTGCACGGATTCGGCGGCGGTCCGCCGATCGGTCCGCGCGCGGTGCCCGGCGTGGTGCTGGCGGCGCTCACGACGCTTCCGCTCGGTGTGGTCCTCGGCCCGGAGGCACCGCTGATGGCCGTCGGCAGCGGACTCGCCCTGCTCACCCTGCGCTGGGCGGGGCCGGTCACGGATCCCAGGATGACGGCGGTGTGCGCCACCGCGGGTTCCACGGCGGGGATCTCCACGATCCTGGGCGGGCCGGTGGTGGCCGCCGTACTGGTGATCGAGGCGGCCGGGTTCGGCGGCGCCCGGCTGGTGGCCGTACTGCTGCCCTGCCTGGTCGCGAGTGCGGCGGGTGCGCTGGTCTTCACCGGTTTCGGCCGCTGGACCGGCCTGGAGATCGGTGCGCTCTCCCTGCCCACCGTGCCGGCGGACGTCAACCCGGACGCGGGCGACTTCCTGTGGGGCCTCCCGGCGGCGGCGCTGGTCGCCCTGGTCGTCGCGGTGGCGCGCGGACTCGGTTACCGGACCCTGCGCTGGACCGGGCGGCACACCGCCGGGCGCACCGTCGTCTGCGCCACCGCGGTCGGCGTGTTTCTGGCCGCGTATGCCCTGATCACCGGCCGCTCGCCCGAGGAGGCGGCCCTGTCCGGCCAGGCCGCGCTCGGTCAGCTGGCCGCGCATCCGCAGGACTGGTCCGTGGCCGCCCTCGTCGTGCTCGTGCTGTGCAAGGGGCTGGCCTGGGGCATCGCGTTGGGCAGCCTGCGCGGCGGTCCGGTCTTCCCGGCGGTGCTGCTGGGCGCCGCCACGGCCCTGGCCTGCGCCGGGCTGCCGGGGCTGGGTGCGACCCCGGCCCTGGCGCTCGGCATGGCGGCCGCGGCGGCCGCCATCACGGGCCTGCCACTGTCCAGCGCGGTCCTCACCGTCCTGCTGATGGGCGACGACGCGTACAACCAGATGCCGCTGATCATCGCCGCGGCGGTCGTGTCCTTCGTCGTCACCCACCTCGTGCGCGGACGCGAGTCGCCACGGAAGGACAACGGCACGTCATAAAGAATGCCCGTTATGTCACACCCGGGGACTCTGGTCCTGATCATGGCCGTCGCCGTGCTCGCTCCGCTGCTCGCCTACGGTCTGGGCCGCTGGATCCGCGTTCCCCTGGTCATCTTCGAGATCGTGCTCGGCGTCCTCATCGGGCCCGACGTGCTCGGCTGGGTCCATGAGGAGCGGGTGATCGACACGCTCGCGGACCTCGGTCTGTGCATGCTGATCTTTCTGGCGGGCTATGAGGTCCAGTTCGCGACGGTACGCGGTGACACGCTGCGGCGCTCGGTGTGGGCCTGGGTGGTCTCGCTGGCGCTGGGGCTCGGCCTGGCGTTCGCCGTCAGCGGCGCCGACGTCGACAAGAGCTTCGTCATCGGTACCGCACTGACCAGCACCGCGCTCGGCACGATCCTGCCGATCCTGCGCGACAGCGGCGATCTGCGCGGCCGGTTCGGCACGGTGGTGATGGCGTTCGGGGCGGTCGGCGAGTTCGGCCCCGTCATCGCCATGGCGCTGCTGCTCAGCGGACGTGGGCCCGGTGAGTCCGCGGTGCTGCTCGTGGCGTTCGCCGCCGTCACGGCCGCCGCGGTGTTCTGGGCGCTGCGGCCACGGCCGCCGTGGTTTTCGCGCGTCATCTCGGCGACCCTGCACAGCAGCGGGCAGTTCGCGGTCCGCTTCGTGATGCTGCTGCTGACCGCGATGCTCGCTCTGGCGTACGTGTTCGGGCTGGACAGCCTGCTCGGGGCCTTCGCGGCGGGGATGCTCACCCGGCTGGTCCTGCAAGGCGCGGCGCCCGGCAACGGCGAGGAGATCCTCGGGAGGATCGAGGCGATGGGGTTCGGCTTCCTGGTACCGCTCTTCTTCGTCGTCACCGGTGTCGAGTTCGACCTCGCCTCGCTGCTGGACGGCGGGCGGGCGCTGGCACTGCTGCCGGTCTTCCTGCTGCTCTTCCTCGTCGTGCGCGGGCTGCCGGTGTATCTGCTCGCGCCGCGCGACCAGGGGCGGAGTGAGCGGGCCGCGCTGTCGTTGTACGCGTCGACGTGCCTGCCCCTCGTTGTCGCCATCACCACCATCGGGCTGGAGGAGCGGGTCGTGGGGGCGGGCGAGGCGGCGGCGCTCGTCGGGGCGGCGATGATCTCCGTCCTGGTCTTTCCGCTGCTGGCGCTCCGGTTGCGCACGGCGCGTGGCGAGGCGCGGATGCCGGAAGGAGCTTCGCCGGGTTTCGAGAGCTGGTGACGGCGGTGGCGCCCCGCGGGGAGCGGAGTGCGGGGCGCCATCTCGTTGTGCCGTGTGGTCAGTCGGCCTGCGGCTCGGTGGTGGTGACCGCTTCCCTCCCGCGGGCGCGCCGGTGGACGTACCAGCCGGTTGCCGTGAGCAGCGCGGCGAGGGCGGTCGCGGTGCCGACCGTCGCGCCGGTGGAGGCGAGGCTGCCGCCGCCGGAGGTGGTGGTCGTGCCGGTGCCGCCGGTGCTGCTGCCGGTGCCCGTCCCGCCGGTCGTACCGCCACCGGACGTCCCACCGCTGGACGCTCCGCCGCCGGAGCCGTTGCCGCCCGTGCCGCCGGTGTCGTCGTCGGTGTCCACCGGGTCCTGGCCGACGAAGCCGACCGGGACCTTGACGTCCTGGGAGCGGTCGCCGGACAGGGTGTGGTCGGCGCGGGTGGCGAGCACGCACTTGGCCTTGAAGCAGTCGGTGAACTCGTCCTTCGCGTCGACGGTCAGCTCCACCTCGAAGGTGCCACCCGCGCCGTACGGGATCGCCAGGTCGGCGCCGTAGTCCGGCGGGTTGGAGGAGATCCACGCCGAGGAGTGGGAGGTGCCGGTCATGTCGACACCGCCGATGCACGGCGTGGGCAGTTCGCCTGCGCCGTTGTCGACGCACAGGGCGACGTAGATGCCCTTGTCGACGTTGTATCCGGAGCCGGTGACTGTGAGGGTCTGGTCCTCGGTGGCCAGGTTGTTCACCGGGGTGACGGTGAGCTTCTGGCCCTCGGGGCCGGTGACGGTCTTGGAGCCGGACGGCTCGGTGTTCTCGTCGTCGCCGCCGTCACCCCCGTCGTCGCCGCCGTCGTCGGGCTCCGTGACCGTCAGGGTGATGGGTGTCGTACGCGTCGTGCCGACCGGGTTGGTGAACTCCGCGCGGTACTCGTAGCCGTCGTGCGAGGCCTTCGCCGTGAAGGAGTACGCGTTCTGTGTCGCCCCCTCGATCGTGGACCAGGTCTGGCCACCGTCGGCGCTGACCTGCCAGCGCACGGTCGGCTCCGGAGTGCCCTCGGCCGCCGCCACGAACGTGACCTCGTCGCCGGGGCTGACGGACTGGTCGGTGGGGGTCTGGGTGACCTTGGGGGACATGCGGAGGTCGACCTTGACGACCTTGCTCTCCGCCTGGTGGGTGAGGTAGACGGAGGTGGCGCCGGGGGCGACGGCGACCCCCGCGTAGGCGCCCGCGCGGCTGCCGGGCAGCTCGACCGGAGCGGCCGCCTGCTCGAAGGTCGCGCTGTCGAACACCTGCAGGGAGCCGTTGTTGTCGGCGCCGTTGTCGGCGTTGCCGTAGTCCTCGCGAAGGACGAAGGCCCGCCCCGAGGTCTTGTCGAAGGCCATCGCCGTGGGACGGTCCCGGCCCGTCAGGGTGGTCAGGAGCTCGGCGTCCTTGTCGAAGACGAGCACGGAGTCCCCGACGCTCACCCAGACGTTGCCGGTCGCCGGGTCCGGCTCGACGAAGAAGACGGATCCGTCGGGGAGCTGGGCGGTGGCGGTGACCGTGAAGGAAGCCGTGTCGACCCGGCGCAGCACCGGCTGCCCCTCGGCGGTGCCGACGGACCAGGCGGCGCCGTGGGCGGTGTCCACGCCGAGTTCGTTGCCGCCCTCCAGGTTCACAGTGCGCTTGGTGGTGCCGGTGGCGGTCTCGATTTCCGAGAGGCTCGCGCCCTGGGCGACGAAGACGGTGGAGGCCTCGGTGCCCGGACCGACGCCGGTGACCGTGGAGCCGGTGAGCCAGACGCCCCGCGCGGCCGTGTCGCCGTCCTTGGCGGTGCCTATGCCGCGCAGCGGGTAGTGGAAGGCGACGCCGTCGCCGGGCAGCGGTGCGGCGATCCAGCGGACCACGCGGGCGGCCGGTGCGCCGGTGGATCCCGGGGCCTGCGCGACATGGCTGAGGAGCTTGCCGTCGGAGGCGTCGAGGACGTACAGGCCCTGCTCGGCGACGTCCGCGGTGTCGGGGATGTTCTCCGAACCGACGTACAGCTTTCCCGAGTCGGGGTGCAGCAGGAGGTCCAGGGGGCGGCCGGCGGTGGTGAACTCGGCCGCCTTCACATAGCTGACGGTGCCCGCGGGGACGTCCACGCCGTCACCGTCGCCGTCACCGGGATGCTGGCCCTCGAAGGCGACGGGGATGCGGACGTCCTGGGAGCGGTCACCGGCGGCGCGGTGATCCACGCGGGTGACGACGGAGCAGGCGACCTGGGTGCAGTCGAGGCCGCCGTCCTCGGCCTCGACCTCGATCTCGACGTCGAAGGTGCCGCCCTCGCCGTAGGTCTCGGTGAGTTCGCCCTCGTTGGGGTCGCCCTCGGGCACGATCCACTTCGAGGCGCCGCTGCCTCCGGTCTGGTCGGCGCCGCCGAGGCAGGGGGTGGGGATGCGGTTGTCGCCGTTGTCCTTGCACAGGGCGACGTAGATGCCCTTGGTCTCGTCGTAGCCCTCGCCGGTGATGCGCAGCGTCTCGCCGTCCGGGTCGAGGTTCGCGGAGGCGGAGACCGTGAGCTTCTGGCCGTCCTTGCCGAGGGCGGTCTTCGGCGTGTCGGCGGCCTGCGCCGGGGAGCCGGCCGTCATGGCCGTCGCACCGGCGGCCACCAGGGCGGCGGCGCCGAGCAGCGCGGCGGGGCGTCTGAGCCGGGGTCTGGCCGGTCCGTCCGGCCGGTCGCGGTCCGTCGTGTCGTCAGTCATGGGAATTCCTCGCGTGTGGGGCGTGATCGGCACCCCCGGGGACGCCGAGCGCCGGGCCCTTGGAGGTGGGCCCGGCCGGTGGCGGTTACTGGAAGGTGATGGGGACGTGGACGTCGTACTCGCGGTCGCCGCTGTCGAAGTGGTCGGCGCGGGTGACCACGGCGCAGGTGACGTCCTCGCCGCAGACGCTGCCGTCGTCGAGGGTGGCCTGGACGTAGATCTGGACGCTGAAGGTGCCGCCGGTGCCGAAATTGGAGCTGTTGGCGAACATGCCGCCGAAGATGTTGTGCACCCAGTGCGAGGCACCGGTCGAGCCGTTCTCGTCCTGGCCGCCCAGGCACGGCGTCGGCTTGTTCACGCCGGGGGCGCCGTCGACCACGCACAGGCCGACGTAGACGCCCTGGCCGGTGTTGTAGCCGGAGCCGGAGACGGTGATGACCTGACCGGCGGCCGCGGCCGTGTCGGGGCTGGTCAACGACAGGTTGTAGGTGGTGCCGCCGTCGACGACGGTCCGGGTGGCGGTGGCGGCGGAGGCCGAGGTGGCCAGGCCCAGGGTGAGGGCGGCGGAGGCGGCGACGGCGAGACCGGCACGGGCGGTGTTACGGGCGGAGGGAACAGATCTCATGGGGTGCGAGCACCTTTCTCGATGCGGCAGCTAACTTAGGTAAGGCAAACCTAAGTAGACGCTCCAGTCTTCTGTCAATGGGGAAGCAAAGGTTCCCCAACTCCACGCCTTTCCAAGGGATTTGGGCATGCCGATGAGCGGGCCGCAGGTCGGCCCGCTCCTGTCCGGGACAAGTCCGGTAACACGCCGGTCAGTCCGCGCTCCGCACCCCGAACCGGACGACGGCGCTGCCGTGTTCGCCGGTCACGGTGTACAGCTCGGCGATGTGCTCGCCCTCGGCGGCGCCCGCGTACACGGGGAAGGTCCGGGCGACCCGGCCCTGCTCGTCGGCGACCACCTGGTACCGGGTGTCGCCGTCGATCGCGACGAGGACCACCGCGCCGGGCGCGAAGCCCTCACCGGTGACCTCCTGTTCACCACCGGCGGTCAGGACCGGGTGCGCCACAGCCGCAGTGGGCCCTTCGTCCGGGGCGGCGGGCGCAGCGGTGGCCGCCGGGGAAAGCTGCGGCGCGGGGGTCTGCGCCGGGCTCTCCGGCCGCTCGGGCGACGGCGAGGCCCCGCCGCCCGTACCCACCGTCAGGTCCAGCAGGCCCAAGGCGTCCCCCGCCGCGAACTCCCGCCCGCTCCAGGCGGCCAGCAGCCGGGCGCCCTCGTCCGTGAGGGCGGCCCGCAGGCCGGTCCACGTCACCCCGCCGTCGCGTACGGCCGGTGCTGTGCCGCCCGACTCCACGTCCGCCAGGGCGACTTCACGTTTCTCGCCGTCGAGCTCCGTACGGGCGTACAGCGCGCCGCCCCCGTCGGCCAGCCGCAGCCGCAGGGCGCCGAGGAGCAACTGGTCGGCGGGCTCCGCCGATCGCGCGAGCCTGGCAGTGCCGCCGAACTCGACGTCCGCGTCGCCGGATTCGGGATTAGTGCCACCGCCGGTGGCCGGGAACCAGGTCCGGTTCGCGGACCCCTGGGTTCCCTCGCCTGCGGTCAGGGACACACCATGATCCGTGAGCGCGGTGGCGGTCGTCGCCCAGCTCGCGTAGCCGCCGGACACCTCACGCGGGAACGCCTCCCCGTCCTGTGCGGCCGCCACGCCCGGACCCAGCAGCCCGAGCAGGGCGGCGCCCGCCCGCATGTCCCGTGCGCCGCCGGCGCGCCCAGAACCACGTGCCGGTCCCGGCGGCGACCAGCCCGGCGGCGGTGAGCCCGAGCGGCACCGCGAGGTCCGAGCCAGTGCCGGCCAACGGGCCGCCCGAAGACTTGCTGTCGGCGCCGGTGTCCTGCACGCCACCGCCGGTCGTGGCTGACGCGCTCGGTGTGGCCGACGGCGAGTCATCGGCCGTCGCGCCCCCGCCGCTTCCGCCGAACGTGACCGGAATCCGTACCGTCTGGCTCTGGTCACCGCCCCGCGTGTGGTCGTTGCGTGTGATGACCGCACAAGTGATGCCGGACTTGGTGCAGTCGGTGTTCGCGTCCTTCGCCCGCACCTTGATCTCCACGGAGAACGAGCCCTTGTGCCCGCTGCCGTCGTACGGCTTGGCGAGTCCCTCCCCGTACGACGGCGGATTGGAGGCGACCCACACGGATGCCCCGGACTCGCCGGACATGTCCACTCCGCCCACGCAGGGCGTGGGGGTCTTGCCGGGGCCGTTGTCCACGCAGAAGGCGACGTAGATGCCCTTCTCGGTGTTGTAGCCGGAGCCGGACACGGTCACCGTCTCGCCCGCCGGATCGAGGCCGGACGCCTTGGAGACGGTGAGTTTCTGCCCCTCGGGACCGGTGGCCGGCGTCCCCGCGGCGACCGCCGGAGACGTCGTCGTCAGCGCCAGCGCGAGCGATGCGGCGGCCACACCGAACCGCCCGACTCGCTTGACGCGCAGGTCACTTACCCATGTCATGCACACCCCCACCACGCGATAACTTAGGGGAGGCTAACCTAAACTATCGCTCATGAGAGCCCGCCTACAGGAAAGGCCGATTCCATGCCCACTTCCGCGAGACTCCGTCAGCGCCGGTGGCACGGGCGGGGCGTCGCCGTCGTCGCCCTGGCCCTTGCGCTGCTGACCTCGGCCTGTGGAGGCGGCTCCGGTTCCACGGCGGCGGACGCGTCACCGGCCTCGGCGAGTGAGCGTGCCGTGGCGGCGCAGAAGCAGCTCGCGAAGAACTCCCTCGTGCCGCTCCAAGGTGAGCCGCCGGAACCGGAGTTGCCCGTCACGGTCGACTCGTCCGACGGACGCGAGGTCACCGTCGAGGACGCCTCCCGGATTCTGCCGCTCAACGGCGGTGTGGCGGAGATCGTCTTCACCCTCGGGCTGGGCGACCGGGTCGTGGGCCGCGACATCACGGCGACGTTCGAGGAGGCGAAGGATCTCCCCCTGGTCACCAAGGCGCACGACGTGAGCGCGGAGAGCGTGCTGTCCCTGCGCCCCACCGTCGTCCTCGCCGACACGGACACCGGGCCCAGCGAGGCGATCGGCCAGATCCGCGACGCCGGTGTCCCGGTCGTCGTACTCGATCCGGCCACCGAACTGGCCGACGTCTCGACCCGCACCACCCGTGTCGCCGAGGCTCTCGGCGTCCCCGATGCGGGCAAGGCCCTCAACTCCCGTATCGACAAGGACCTCGCCGCGGCCCGCGCGGCGGTCCCCGAGGGCAGCCGTCCGAAGGTGGCCTTCCTCTACATGCGCGGCAGTGCGGCGGTGTACCTCATGGGTGGCAAGGGCTCCGGGGCCGACTCGCTGATCGACGCCGCGGGCGCGGTGGACGCGGGCGTCGAGTCCGGCCTGGACAAGCCGTTCACCCCGCTGACCAGCGAGGCCCTCATCAAGGCCCAGCCGGATGTGATCCTGATGATGAGCAAGGGCCTGGAGTCGGTCGGCGGCATCGACGGCCTGCTCGACGTACCGGGCATCCGTGAGACACCGGCCGGCCAGAACCGCCGCGTCGTCACCCTCGAAGACGGCGTCCTGCTCAGCTTCGGCCCGCGCACTCCCCTGGTCATCGACATCCTGGTGGACCGGGTGCACCAGGCGTGAGTGCAGCAGCAGGCCCTCGTCCGGCTCGGCGTCCTCGGCGTGCCGCGGATGTGTGGTGGTCCGCCGTACGCAGCAGGGTGCGCACCGGCTCCACCTCGCCTCCGGCGCGACGCCCCGGGCCAGCCGGCGCGTCCACGCGTACCGGCCAGTCGCCGCCCGCCCGTACGGGGTACGGCTGCCCCAGGGCTCGGCGATCCGGTCCACGCGCCGTCCCATCGCTTTCCCTCACCGTCCCGGCCGAACCCCCCGAAGGGGCGCGAGGAACTGCGCGACCGGCCACGATGGTGCCGCAGGCGATCGACGGCACATCACGGCACTGCCGGCGGAGCGCTCAGCGCGCCGCCGCCCGCTCCTCCAGCCGCCGCAGCGCCAGTTCGCACCAGCGCAGGTTCTCCTGCTCGAAGGACATCCCGCGCAGCAGCGTGAGACAGGGCCCGATCCGCTCGGCCTGCGCGAAGTACTCGTCCTCCGTGCGCCCGCCCAGCATCCGCTCCCGCAACCGCTCATAGCGGGCCAGCTTTGCGGTGGCCCACTCCTTGCGCTCGCCGATCGCCGCCCGCACGGCCTCCATGTCGCCGACGTCGGCGCACTGGACCTTGACCATCAGCTCGTCCCGGATCGCGGTCGGCCGGGCGGGCGGTTCGGCGACGTAGGCCCGTACGGCCGCGAGGCCGGCCTCGGTGAGGGAGAACAGCCGCTTGTTGGGCCGCCGCTCCTGCTCGACGACGCGGGCGGCGACGAGACCCTCGCGCTCCATGCGCTCCAGCTCCCGGTAGAGCTGCTGAGGAGTGGCCATCCAGAAGTTGGCGACGGAGGCGTCGAACCCCTTCGCGAGGTCGTACCCGGACGCCTCGCCCTCCAGCAGTGCGGCCATCACCGCGTTACGCAATGCCATCACGCCACGTTAGCACCGCGTTGACTAGTCAACGAGTTGACCACCAAACCCTGGACAAGCCGGACGCCCACCCCTAGCCTCACTGTCACCTACTCAATTCGTTGACTATCCGAGTGCCCGAGGTGAGCCAGATGCACCCCTTCCGCCAGGCGGTCGAACACAAGAACATCGACGCCGTGGAGGCCCTGCTGGCCGACGACGTCGTCTTCACCAGCCCCGTCGTCTTCAAGCCGTACACCGGCAAGGCCATCACGACCGCGATCCTGCGCGCCGTCAGCGAGGTCTTCCAGGACTTCTCCTACGAGCGGGAGATCGGCGCCCCCGACGCCCGCGACCACGCCCTCATCTTCACCGCGACGGTCGCCGGAAAGCAGCTCCAGGGCTGCGACTTCCTGCGCATGAACGAGGACGGGAAGATCGCGGAACTGATGGTCATGGTCCGCCCGCTGTCGGCCGCCAAGGCCCTGGCGGAGGAGATGGGAGCCCGCTTCGACGCCATCGCACGGGAGGCGGCCGGGACCTGACCCACCGTCCGGACGCCGCTGTTCGTGATCAGCTTCCGGCTTCAGGACTGGTACGGCTGCTGCTGCGGTTGCCCGTACGGCTGACCGCCCGGCCCGCCCGCAGCCTGGGCCTGCAGTTGCTCCGCCTGCTCCTTGGTCACCCTCTGTTCCGCACCGCAGAACGTGCACTGGGTCGTGTACTTCGTCGAGAACGGGAACAGCGGCACGAAGAACAGCGTGAACTTCGTGACGCGCTTCTTGAGCGTGTGGGCGGCGGGATTGCCGCAGTGGCCGCACACCAGCGTCAGTATCGCGAGCTGGTACAGGTATCCCTTGGTGCCGAAGATGATCATACGGACGTTCCTTCCGGGGTGGCGTCCGCCGGCGGAGGGCCGGCGAGCGGCGCAGGGCGCTCACGGGACACAGCCTCGTACACACCGACGCACTGGGCCAAATGGCATCGCACCCATGGCAGGACGGGGCGCAACCGCCAGTGCAGCGTTCACCACGCACAGCGACTCGCCCAGGTCCCCTGCTGTGAACCCGCTCTGCCCGGGTACTCGCTGCACTGTTCCGAGATCCGCACGGCGGGCCAACGGCCTGCCGCACACGATCGCCAAGGAGGTCGGACATGAGCACGGTCAAGGAAGCAGTGGAGGTCGAGGTCCCCCTGCACACCGCCTACAACCAGTGGACCCAGTTCGAGGAGTTCCCCAACTTCATGGAGGGCGTCGAGGAGGTCAGGCAGCTCGACGACCGCCACAACCACTGGACCACCAAGATCGGCGGAGTACGCCGGGAGTTCGACACCGAGATCGTCGACCAGCTCCCCGACGAGCGGATCACCTGGCGCACCACCTCGGGTGAGACCCAGCAGAAGGGCACTGTCCGCTTCCAGCGCCTGGACGACACGCACACCCGCGTGGAACTGGTCATGGACGTCGAACCCACGGGCGTCGCGGAGAAGGCCGCGGACATGACGCGGACCATCGACCGGCGCGTCAAGGGAGACATGCACCGCTTCAAGGACTACATCGAGCGGCGCGGAGGCGAAACCGGAGGCTGGCGAGGGCGCATCAAGCCCGGGCCGTCCTGACGCCGACCGGCGCAGCCCCCGAGAGCCGTGCCCCTCGGCACGAGCATCCTCGGGGGTTGCGCCTGCCCCGAGCCATGACAGTGCGTGATCCCCGGGTGCAACCTTTCGGCCATCCCGGTTGTCCTGGTAGGTATCACCGACATGCACACCTTGGGGGATGCAATGGCGCGAAAAAGGACAGTGAAGGGGCCGGTGTGGGTAGCGCTCACGCTCATCGGCGCCACGTCGGCAGTGGCGGCCGCTCCGGCCCAAGCCACCTCCACCCAGGCCGCCTCGGCCCGCACCTCGGTCGCCACCGCGCCGGCCACGGCGTGTCCGACCGGCTGGGGCAGCACGGCCAAGACCCGTACCGCCACCACGACAGCGCCGGTCACGAACATCAGGACCGGCCGCCAGGCCTGCTACGACCGGATGGTCGTCGACGTCCCCGGCGCGGGCACCAGTGGGCTCGGCTACTCGGTCAGGTACGTCGACCAGCTCCACCAGGACGGATCAGGCCGCCCCATTCCGGTCGGCGGCGGAGCCGTCCTTGAGGTACGGGTGACCGCACCCGCCTACGACCCCGAAACCGGCGCGCCGACATACCCCGCGCGGGCGGGCAGCCCGCTGCCGGGCGTCGACCTCACGGGATACCGCACCTTCCGGGACGCACGCTTCGCAGGCAGCTTCGAGGGCGAGACGCAGATCGGACTCGGAGTGCGGGCCCGGCTGCCCTTCCGGGTACTGGTGCTGACGGACCGCGTCGTGGTGGACGTGGCGCACAACTGGAACGGGACCCGCTGAGGACCGACGGATCGCCGGACCCGTCCCTCAACACGAACGAAGCTCGCCCGACTCCACCAGCCGGGCGAGCTTCGCCGGCGCCATGCGCGTCCCCGTCTCGTTGTCCGCGGCGGGCACGGCGTCGGGGATCCCCTCGTGCACCACGAGGACGTCCGTGCCGCCGTCCGCGTCGGTCAGCCCCCTCCCCCACGTGACGCGTGCGGCGACCTGCACCCCGCGGACAAGCACCGCCTGACGGCCTCCGTGCCGCATCGGCTGCCTGCCCGTACCGCCTTGCTCTCAACGCGATAACGTCGATCCGCCCCCGCCCCGCAGCGCATCGCGCGTGTGCCATACTCTGCGGCGTTCTGCATGGTCCAACTCGGGGGATCTTCGTTGAAGCTGCGGTGTGCGCGGTCCGTCATGGGCACGCGGGTGACGTGCTGGGGCCGTACCGGATGAGCGGTATAGCGCTCGCCGCGCCGTATCTCGACACCGACGCCGACCAGCTGTCGTTCGCCCTCGGTCATCCCCCGCACACCGCGCTGGCCGTGCGGGACCTGACTGTCGGGGGACTCGACGTGCAGCTCAGGCTCCTGGGCGCCTCCCATCAGGTCTTCGCGGGGCCGGTCCGGGAGACCGTGGCCTGTCTGCCCGGCGTCGAGGGAGGCCTGCCGGACTCGGCGGAGCGCGAGGTCGACGGCTGGCACTACCGCTTCGGCGCCGGCGTCCGGCGTTTCCCCGCAGGCGAGTTCAGCACGCGGGTGGCGGTGATCCGCGATCGAGCGGAGGCACATCCCCGGGCGCTGTACGGCATCTTCCCCGGCTCCCCGGAAGCAGTCACCGCACTGACCGTCGAGTGGCGCGACACAGGACCGAGCTGGCGCACCTGGCACACGTATCCGCAGAGCCGCACGATCGTGGCGACGCACACCCGGCTGGAGGTCCGTTGAAGACCGCCCGACGCATCAGCGTCCTGTTCCTCGCCACGGCAGCGCTCGCCGCCTGCTCCGGTGGCTCCGGCGACAACGCCGTACCGTCGAGCTGGATCCGCAAGGAATACCGTGCCGGCGGCGGGGGCTACGTCGACAGGACCGACCCGGTGTCCACGGTCGCGGACGAGATCGACAAGCACACCTCGGCTCAGGACCGCACCAGCAGCAGCTCCATGGTCTTCCTCCGCTACCGGGACGACATCGTCGCGATCAGCCCCTACCAGGGCGGCAGCCGGATCGAGATCGACGACTACCGCAACGGCTACCGCCGTTGGAAGCCGCACCTGAGCTCGGTGTGGCCGGATCCCGACAGCGACTCGTTCCGTGGCGGCGGCCCCGGCTCCGGCAAGTGACCCACCGCAACACACCACAGCCACCGCAGTACACCTATCCGAAGTCCTCGAAAGGCACCCCGTGGCAGAGATCTTCGAGTCCGCAGGCACTGCCCTGCTCTACGGCCTGGTCGGCTTCGTGGTGATGGCGGTCGGGTTCATCGCCCTCGACCTCGTCACCCCCGGCAAGCTGGTCCATGTGGTGTGGACGGAGCGCAACCGGGGCGCGGCCGTCCTCCTCGCCGGCCAGACGGTCGCGATCGGCCTCGTCATCGACCAGTCCATCCGGGCCAGCGAGTCCGAACAGGGCCTGGGGTACGGCCTGTTCAGCACCCTGCTGTACGGCCTGGCCGGGGTCGTCGTGATGACCCTGATCGCCTGCGTCATCGGGCTGCTGACCCCCGGCCGCCTCGGCCACGCCGTCCTCGACGACCAGGACGGCCGTCCCCACCCCGCCGCCTGGGTCCAGGCGGCCATCTACATCGGTACGGCCTTCATGGTCGGCGCTGCGGTTTCCTGAGCCTCCCGCCGTGAGTACCACCGCCCTGGATCGCACCGATCCGGCCGTCGCACCGCCGCCCGCGAGGTACTCGCGGGCGGCGCGTTTCCTGCTCCTGCTCGCGGTGTTCGTCTGTGCGGCCTGCGGTCTGGTCTACGAGCTGGCGTTGACCGCGCTGGGCAGTTACCTCATCGGCAACTCCGTGACGCAGACCTCCGTGGTCATCTCCGTCATGGTCTTCGCCATGGGCATCGGTTCCCTGGCCGCGAAGCCGCTGCAGCGGCGCGCGGTCGGGGCCTTCGCCCTGCTGGAGGGGGCGCTGGCACTCGTCGGCGGTCTGTCGGTGCTCGTCCTGTACATCACGTTCGCCTGGCTGCGGATCTATATGCCGGCCATGGTGGCGATGTCGTTCGTCGTCGGCCTCCTCATCGGGGCGGAAATTCCACTGCTGATGACGCTGCTGCAGCGGATCAGGCGGCAGGAGGCGGGCAGCGCGGTCGCCGACATGTTCGCCGCGGACTACGTCGGGGCGCTGGTCGGCGGGCTGTGCTTTCCGCTGCTGCTCCTGCCTACCTTCGGGCAGCTCAAGGGCGCGCTGGTGGTGGGCGCGGTCAATGCCGTGGCCGGTGTCTTCGTCGTTCTGTGGATCTTCCGCCGGGAGACGCGGCGTGCCGTGCGCGTGGCGCTCCTGGCCGGTTCCGCCGTCGTACTCGCCGTTCTCGGCACGGTCTATGTCCTGGCCGACGACATCGAGGTGACGGCACGTCAGAAGCTGTACCGGGACCCGATCATCCACGCCGAGACGACGCCGTACCAGGACATCGTCGTCACCCGGTCCACCGCGTTCACGGGCACTGCCGACACGCGGCTGTTCCTCAACGGGGACCTGCAGTTCTCGTCCGTCGACGAGTACCGCTACCACGAGGCCCTGGTGCATCCGGCGCTGTCGGGGAAGCGTTCCTCCGTCCTGATCCTGGGCGGCGGGGACGGGCTGGCCCTGCGGGAGGTGCTGCGCTACGACGACGTCGACAAGGTCACGCTGGTGGATCTCGACCCGGCGATGACACGGCTCGCCCGGACCTTCGGGCCGTTGGCCGACCTCAACGACGACGCGTTCGACGACCCCCGGGTCAACGTCGTCCACGCCGACGCCTTCAACTGGCTGCGGGACGCGGGCCGGCGCCATGACGCGGTCGTCATCGACTTTCCGGACCCGGACACCGCCGCGCTGGCCAAGCTCTACAGCGTCGAGTTCTACCATCTGCTCCGGCACGTCCTGAACCCGGAGAGCCGGGTCGTGGTGCAGGGCGGGTCTCCGTTCTTCGCCCCCAAGTCGTACTGGTCCATCGCCACCACGATCGAGCAGGCCGGTTACCGCACCACCGAGTACCAGGTGGATGTCCCCAGCTTCGGCAACTGGGGGTACGTCCTCGCCGCCCCCGGCGCCGACGGCCCGCCGCCGGCACTGCGCCTGGGCGAGGATGCCCCACCGCTGCGCTTCCTGGACGACGCCGTACTCGAGGCCGCGTCCGTCTTCCCGGTCGACCGCCGCCCCCAGAACGTCCGGGCGAGCACCCTGATGGATCCGGCGGTACTCGAATACACGCGGCACGAGTGGCAGAACTACTGATCCGCAGGGCGATCGCCCAGGCCAGAACCTGTCCGGGCCCGGCCCGGGCATGCCGAACCAGGCCTGACCGGCGCCGAGTTGGCCCGCCGCCTCAATGACGTGCGGGAGCTGCACCTCACCGACGCCGGGTGGGAGGCGTTGCGTGCGGCCGACGCCGTGATCGTCGACATCGAGCGGCAGATCACGGATGAGCTCGGTCCGAAGGAGACCGCACTGCTACGGGCCCTGCTCGACCGGGTGGCCGACACGGTGCGCGACACTTGAGCAACGGACGTCATCACCTCGTGTGTACGGCTGACTTCGCACGCCCGAGTTCATGGGCTTCGGCGAGGAGCAGGTAGGCCGCGGCGGTCCAGGTGTAGGCGCGGTCGCGCAGGCCCGCGCCGGTGAGGGCGTCGAAGTTCTCGGCGAAGCCATGGGTTTCGCACAGGGCGCGGAACCGGGCGCCGATGTCGTCGGCGAGGCGGTGGTGTCCGCTGCGGCGCAGGCCGTCCTCGATGAGGATCGTGGCGGGCGCCCAGATGGGTCCGCGCCAGTACCCGTCGGGCCGGTAGTGCGAGGAGGTCGGCAGTTCGGTGGCCAGGCCGTGCACGGTGAGATGCGCCTCGATCCGGATGGCGAGGGTCTTTGCGACCTCGTCGGGCAGGTGCTCGCCGAGGACGATGGGCATGAGGTCGAGGAGGCTTGCGCTGGTCCAGGTGTCCCCGGTGTCGGCCCCCCGGGCGACAAACGCCTCCCCCGTCCACAGCTGGTCGAGCATCGCCGCCTGAGTTGTCTCAGCGGTACGCCGCCAGGACCGAGCCTCGTCATCGAGGCCCAACTCCGCTGCGAGACAGGAGAGTTCGTGCAGTTGGAGAACGAGGAACGCGGCCAGGTCGGCGGTGACCACCACCCGTTCGGGGTCGAACGTGGTGGCGTTGTCCCAGCCGCTGTCGTTGCCGTGCTGGTAGTGCGGCAGGGCGCTTCCGGGAGCGCGCCGGGCAGTGAGCCAGAAGTCCGTCCAGGTGCTCAGCCTCCGGTATGTCTCGGTGAGTTCCGCCCGTCCGAGCGGGACGGCGAGCCGTCGGCGCAGGTGACCCAGGGTCCAGCCGTGGATGGGTGGCTTGACGAAGTTGTAGAGGACCTCGGAGTGGGTGACCGAGTCGGGAAGGGCGCCCGTCTCGTCCTGGTGGTCGAAGGGGAGCGCGAACTGGTCCCAGGCCAGGTCCGGAACTCCCGGTGCCAGGGCCAGGGCGTTGAAGCAGTGGTCCCAGCTCCAGACCTTGTCCATCCAGTGCTTGGACATGAGCACCGCGGGGCGGGTGACGAGTCCGGTGGCGTCGACCGTGGCCGACCACACCACGTACGCGGCGATCTCGGCGGCCGGTGTGGCGGGTGAACGCCAGGGCGCCACGGCGTCGCAGAAGTCGCTGAAGGCACGCCCGGCCGCCGCGACGACCTCGTGGAACGCTGCTGAGGGCGTGTAGGGGCGGCGGGCACTGTCGAGTTCCTCGACGGCGATCTCCCAGACTCCGCCGGGTTCCGCGGTGACGGCGACACCGCGGTCGGCGGTGCCCAGAGCCTGGCTGCCGGACTCCTCGCCGACCGCGCCCGCCAGCAGGGTGGTGCGGTAGCGGCGTCCCGTCTCGTACGAGGTGAAGACGTGCGCGCCGTCCACGGGGTCGCGGAAGAAGTAGGTGCCCGTGAAGGGCGTGAGACGCTGCGCGGCGGAGGCGACCCGCAGCCCGATCCCTTCGCCGCGCAAGCGGATGGTGTGCGGCGTTTCGTAGGCGAGGTCGATGCGTCCGCGCTCGCCGATCCAGCTGAGCATGCCGGGGGTCGTCTCGACGCAGGTGTCGGCGCGGCCGCCCGTGGTGCTGTCGAGGGGGACGAAGCGCAGAACGGGGTGCATGCCGTTCTGATGGGAGACCAGGTGCAGGTCTTCTGCATACGACTGCTGGGCCAGCACCGGAGAGATGTCGAACCAGGATCCCCGCGTGCTGAAGGGGACATCGTGGATGGAGAAGGCCGGGCCGGTTCGGGCGGCGGTCATGAACGGATACTCGTTTCTTTCGTGGCGGTGACCGACGGTACGTGGGGGCGCTGGGGACAACGCTCAGTCCTTCACGGCTCCGGCGGTCACGCCGGCGGCGACGTAGCGCTGGGCGAGGACGAGGATGACGGCGGCGGGCACCGAGGCCACGACGGCGGTGGCCATGATGGCGTTCCACTGCTGGTTGTTGTTGCCGATGTAGTGGTAGATGCCGAGGGTGATGGGCTCGTGGGCGCCGCCGTTCGCGAGGGTGCTGGCGAAGATGAAGTCGGACCACGACCACAGGAAGGCGAACAGCGACACCGTGACGACGGCGTTGCGGCTCATGGGCAGGACGATGGACCAGAAGGTGCGCAGGGTCCCGGCGCCGTCCGTCTTGGCGGCTTGCAGCAGTTCGCTCGGGATGCCGGACATGAACGCGGTGAAGATCAGCACGGCGAAGGGGACGGCCAGCGTGGAGTCGGCGACGATGAGGCCGGGCACGGACTGCAGCAGCCCGAGGCTGAGGTAGATGGCGTAGAAGCCCATCGCCATGATGATGCCGGGGATCATCTGGGCCACCAGGAAGAGGAAGCTGAGCACACCGCCGCCGCGCGGACGCAGCTTCGCCAGTGCGTAGCCGGCCGGTGCGGCCAGCGCCACGGTCAGCGCGACCGTGCCCAGTCCGATGACCAGGCTGGTGGCGAGGTAGGGAAGCTGCTCGCCGAGGACGGCACGGTAGCCCTCCAGAGTGCCGTGCACGGGGAAGAGGTCCGGCGGGCTCTTGCGCATGTCCTGGTCGCGGGTGAAGGACACGTTCAGCATCCAGTAGACCGGGAAGAGCATGATCGCCGTCAGCGCCACTCCGAGGGCGGTCTTCCACCCCGTACGGCCGCGCGGGTTGAGGGAGCTCATGACAGTGCCTGCTTTCGCTGGACCCTCAGGTACACCAGCCCGAAGACCAGGGCGGCGACGACGAGCAGGTTGCCGACGGCCGCACCGGGTCCGAAGGCGGGCAGCAGGCTGCCGAAGCCGAGCTGGTAGGACCAGGTGGCGAAGGTGGTGGAGGAATCCGCCGGACCGCCCTTGGTCATGATCCAGATGATGTCGAAGACCTTGAGCGTGTAGACCAGGCCCAGCAGCAGCGTGATCGCGGACACCGGGCGCAACAGCGGGAACGTGATGCGCCAGAACCGCTGCCAGGCGCTCGCGCCGTCGAGAGCGGCCGCCTCGTAGAGGGTCGGAGGGATGGACTGCAGGCCGCTGTAGAGCACGACCAGGTTGAAGGGCACGCCGATCCAGATGTTCGCGACGATCACCGAGGTCAGCGACCACGACGGCGAGGTCAGCCAGTTCACCGGCCCGATACCGACGGCGTGCAACGCGGCATTGACGACACCGGAGTCGCTGTTGAGCATCCACGACCAGGTGGAGGCCGACACGATCAGCGGCAGCAGCCAGGGCACCAGGAACAGGGCCCGCAGGGTCGCCGACAGCCGGAAGTGCTGGTTGAAGAAGACCGCGAGGGCCAGGCCGATGGCGTACTGGAAGACCAGGCACACGGCGGTGAAGACCACGGTGTGGGTGAGCGCCGGGCCGAAGGCCGGGTCACGGAAGACGGTCAGGTAGTTCTGCAGGCCGGTGAACGGGGCGTCGCCCTGGACGAAGGAGCGGACGGTGTAGTTGCGCAGGCTCAGGTCGACGTTGCGGTAGAGCGGATAGGCGTAGAAGAGGACGAGGTAGAGGGTGACGGGCGTGAGGAAGGCCCAGGCGGCCCACTGCGGGGAGGTGGGACGGAGCCGTGGCCCGCTGCGGGCCGGAGGTGGCGCGGCGGTGGCCGCCCCGGTCCGGTCGCGCACGGGCCGACGGTCCGTCAGGTACGTCGTGCGGTTCATCAACGGCCCCGGTCTCTGCGCTACTCGACGGCGTCCTGAGCAGCGCCGAGCGCGTCCTTGGGCGACTGCGATCCGCTGAGGGCGCTCTGGACGGCCTTCCACATCTGCTCGGAGATCTTGGGGTACTTGGTGCCGAGGTCGTCGCTGGTGCGTCCCTTGGCCGCCTTGACGGCCTGGACCCAGGGCTCCAACTTGGCGTCGGCCGCCACCTGCTTGTCCTGCACCTCGCTGGTGGGCGCGACGTAGGACAGGGTGGTGTCGGTGTCGTACAGGTTCTCGGTGCTGGTCAGGCAGGAGACCAGCTGCTGCGAGGTGGCGTAGCGGCCGGTGTCGCCCTGGACGGGGATGGAGACGAACTCGCCGCCGGTCGGGGCCGCGGCGTTGCCCCCGTCGGCGCCGGGGATGGGCAGGACGCCGTAGTCGAAGCCGGCCTTCTTCGCGTTGGCCAGCTGCCAGGTGCCGTTCTCGGCGAAGGCGTAGTCGCCGCTCGCGAACTCCTGCCAGCTGGTGGTCTGGGTGTTGTTGATGACCGAGTTGGGGGCGTAGCCCTTCTTCAGCCAGTCGGTCCACAGGGACAGCGCCGACACGCCCTCGGCGGAGTCGAGTTCACTGAGCTTCGCGCCCGCCCCCCAGAACCAGGGCAGGAACTGGAAGCTGCCCTCCTCCGTACCGATCGCCGAGAACGTGATGCCCTTCTTGCCGGCCGCCTTCACCTTGGCCAGCGCCGCCGTCAGCGACGTCCAGTCCTTGACCGAGGCGATGTCCACCCCCGCGTCCTTGAGGACGTCCTTGTTGTAGTAGAGGGCGAGGGTGTTCGCGCCGATCGGCGTTCCGTACGTCTTCCCGCCCGACTCTCCGGCGGCCAGCAGGTTGGGGTCGACCTTCGAGGTGTCCAGCTTGTTGTCCTCGGTGGAGGTGAGGACGCCGGCCTCCGCCAGGGTCGACACCACAGGGTTGTCGACGATGAGCACGTCTGCGGAGTTGCCCTGCTGCGCGGCCAGCAGCGCCTTGTTCGTCAGGTCGCTGGTGTCGAACGCGGTCCGCTTGATCTGCACGCCCGCCCTGCTGCCGCAGTCGTCCAGCAGCTTCGCCCACGCCGAGTCCTTGGCGAACTGCGGGTACGGGTCCCAGACGGTGTAGGTACCAGGGTCCCCGCCCTGCGCGGACGTTGTGGTCCCCCCGCCGGAGGAGCAGGCGGTGGCGCCGGTGGCGACAGCGACGACGGTTACGGCTGCGGCGGTGATGCGCCGCCTGGTGGATCTCTTCATGGCGTGTTCCTTGGTGGTGTCGTGCGCGGGCATACCGACGGAGCCGCCCGCGGGGGGATCGGAGGAGCGCGGCCGGTGGAGGGGGAGCTGAGACGAGGACGGGGTTGGATCAGGCGGTGGATTCGGGTCCGGCGATCGTTTTCGGGCCCGGTGATGGTTTCGGGTCCGGTGATGGTTTTGGGTCCGGCAGTGGCTTCGGCGTCCGGCGACGGTTTCGGATCCGGCGGTGGCTTCGCATCAGCGGTGGCTTCAGATCGGGCGACGGTTTCGGGTCCAGCGATGGCTTCGGCGTCCGGCGACGGTTTCGGATCAGGCGGTGGCTTCGGGTCCGCCTTGTGGAGAGGGCGCGGCGGGGCCGGTACTGGCGCGGAGCGAGATCGGCGGCGCGAGCAGGTGGTGGCGAGGCGGCGCCTCGGGGTGGTCGAGGCGCTCGACGAGGAGTTCGACGGCGAGGCGTCCCATCCGCTCCGCCGGCACATCGGCCGCGGTCAGCTGAGGGGTCACCGTCTCCGCCCACCGTCCGGCCACGACACCGGTGACGGAGAAGTCGCGCGGCACATGGCGGCCCGATGCGGCCAGACCCCGGTAAATCCCGCCCAGCGCCGCTTCGTTCAGGGTGACCAGTGCGGTGGTGGCCGGGTCGTCGTGCAGGATCTGTTCCAGACACGCCTGGCCCGACGGGGCGTCGTCCCCGCAGCAGTACGTGCGGACGATCAGCCCACGCTCCGCCGCTGCCTTCGTGAAGCCGTCCAGCCCCCGGTGGGCGGACTCGTATCCCGCGCGCACCATGCGCTCGGGTCTGTTCACGAAGGCGATCCGGCGGTGGCCCAGGTCGGCGAGGTGGTGGACGCACGCCGCCGCCAGCGCGGTGTGATCCAGGCCGACCCACCACTCGTCCTCGGCGTGCGCGGTACGGCCGATGCACACGGCGGGGAAGCCCGCTTGCCGAAGGTGGTCGACGCGGTCGTCCGCAAGCCTGATCTCCATCAGGATCGCGCCGTCGACCCGTCGCTCGCCCAGCAGCCGCTGGAAGGAGCGGTCACTGTCCACGCCGCTCGGGGAGAGCAGTACGTCATAGTCGAAAGCCGCGGCGGCCTCCACCACGCTGCCGATGAAGTCCAGCTGCATGCCGGTGTAGTGGTTTCCGGCGGGCGGGAAGACCAGGCCGATGGTGTTGGTGCGGCCGTTGGCCAGGGCGCGGGCGCTGGCGTTGGGGCGGTAGCCCAGCTCGTCGATGACCCGCTGGATCTTCTGCCGGGTGTCGTCCGAGACCGGGCGCTTGCCGCTCAGCGCGTACGACACGGTGCTCCGCGAGACACCGGCCCGCCGGGCAATCTCACCGATGTTCACGGGACTCCTTCGTCGAACTCGTCGAACCGGTTCCGCCGTTTCCCCGCCCTGGCTGTCGCCGGTCAGGGAGGTCACGGGTGGGCAGGGAGAGGCGTACCGGCTGTCGAACCGGTTCGCGTAGAGGGAAGGTAGGAGCGCGCCGGAGCGCCTGTCAATGCTCCGGACACGCTTCGCGAAACCCGAACGAAACGCGATCCGCACCGCACAGGCACGAAGAGTCGCGGAAGCCACCTGTGTCACGGGTATTGCTGGCCCGTTTCCGGCGGTGCTAGCTTCCGCATCCGGCGAACCGGTTCGACTTCTCTGCTGCACTCCCCTCGCCTCGCCGTCAAGGCCCACTTCATCCTCGCCATCTCGATGCAACGCCAGGCGAATCGGTTCGAAGAGAGCGACGGGGCACCGAGCGACCGCCGCACGAATCACCCGTCCTTCCGCCCCACCGGACACCGAACACCGGACACCACGGAGGCTCCCTTGCGACGCAGAAGAAAGATCAGCGCCGGCGGCACGGCCGCGGCGGCCCTCGCGGCCCTGCTCGCCGTGCCGGCCACCGGCACGGCCCGCGCGGCAGAGCCGGAGCGCCTCACGATCGACCTCGCCACGAACACCGGCGCCTTCCACGGCGGCGCCTCCGGCACCCTCTACGGCGTCTACGGCGACGGTGTGCCGAGCCGCAACATCCTGGAGGGCATGCACGTCCGCACCGTGTCGACCAAGGCGCAGGACGGTCCCCAGCATCCGGGAGCGGACGCCCTGGAGATACTGCCGCCGTTCGTGGACTCCGGCGGCCAGGACGTCTACATCTACATGACCGACATCTACCGCGGCTTCCCCTACCAGTGGCCGGGCGCGGACGGCCCGGCACGGCTCGCCGACTTCAAGGAGAAGATCAGGAAGCAGGTCCAGCAGGTCCTGACCATGGGCGACTACAAGGACCACGTCGTCTACGTGCCCTTCAACGAACCCGAAGGGAACATGTTCGGCACCGGCGCGTGGAGCTACAACAAGGTCTCCTGGCTCAACGACCCGCAGTACTACTTCGCAGCCTGGAAAGAGGTCTACCGGCTCATCAAGAGCATGGATCCCGAGGCGCGGATCGCGGGCCCCAACACCAGCGTGCTCTACGACCAGGTCAAAGGCTTCCTGGAGTATGCCAAGGCCAACGACGTGGTGCCGGACGTGATGACCTGGCACGAACTGTCCAGCCCCGCCGCGGTCCGCACGAGCGTGGCCCGCTACCGGCAGATGGAGAGGGAGGTCGGGGTCGGGCCGCTGCCGATCAATGTCAACGAGTACGGCCACAACTACCACCTGTCCGTGCCCGGTCAGGTCGTCCAGTGGGTCTCCGCCATCGAGGAGTCCAAGATCGACGCCGACCTGGCGTACTGGAACATCGACGGCAACCTCAACGACTCGGCCGTCGAGGCCAACAAGGGCAACGGCCAGTGGTGGCTGTTCAACGCCTACGGCCAGATGTCCGGCCACACGGTGAAGGTCACCGCCCCGCACCCCAACGTCCAGTACACCCTCCAGGGCGTCGCCACCCTCGACGAGGACAAGAAGCAGTCCAGGGCGATCTTCGGGGGCAAGAGCGGCGATGCCGACATCGTCTTCCAGCACATCGACCCGGAGGTGTTCGGCACGACGGTGCACGCCACGGTGCAGGAGATCCCGTGGACCGGGCAGGTCGGTGACTCGGCCCAGCCGCTGCGCCTCGCGGACCAGGAAGTCGCGGTCGGCGCGGACGGCGCCGTCACCCTGCCCCTGAGGGACATGAACGAGATGTCCGCCTACCAGGTCATCCTCTCCCCCGGCGGCAACGGCGGAGTCCCGGCCGACCCCTCGGTCAGCTGGCGCAAGACGTACGAGGCGGAGAACGCGACCTACACCGGCAGCGGCTACTCCAGGAACGGCCCCGAGGGCACGCCCGCCAACGTCGGCAAGTTCGCCACGTCGGGCGCCTACAACGTGGGCGGCCTGCGCACCGGCTCCGACGGGGTGTTGGCCTTCGACGTGGAGGTCCCGCAGGACGGCACGTACGACCTGAGCGTCTTCGCCAACTCCTACAACCTGTACGACCTGGTGAAGGAACAGGGCCCCACCAACGTCTTCCTGCGAGTCGACGGCAAGGACCCGCAGGAACTGCGGCTGCCGCTGGGCTACAAGTGGGTGGTCTGGGGCCATACCGACACCACCGTGAAGCTGACCGCGGGCAAGCACAGGATCACGCTGGCCGCGACGGACCCGGACCTGGGCGTCACCAAGGGCGACGCCATCATCGACAAGATCGACCTGGCGCTGCGGGACCAGCACGTGACCGCACCCGCGATCTACGAGGCCGAGTACGCCACCCTCGCCGGAGCCCGGCCCGGCTACACCTACCCCGGTGCCTCAGGCCCCGGCGCCGTCCCCCTGCCCACGGGCGGCTCCGCGACATTCTGGGTCCACGCGCCCGCCGACGGAGAGGCGACCGTGTCCGTGGACCATCTCGGCGGAGGCAAGGCCGCGCTCTCCCTCAACGGCGAGAGACTCGACGTGCCCGAGGTCGGCGGCGGCAAGAGGGGAACGGACCGGGTCCGCATGTTCCTGTCCGGCGGCGTCAACAAGATCACCGTCACCGGCATCTCGCGTGAACTGCGCCTCGACCGGCTTCGGGTCGCCCCGTCCAGCGGCACACTCGTACCGGCGGTGTACCAGGCGGAGCACGCCACACCGACAGGGGCCGCCAAGGTCACCGACGCCTACACCTTCGCCGACGGCGGCAAGGCCGTCACCGACATCGGCGCCGGCACAGCCAACGCGCTCACCTTCGACGTCGTCGCCGAGCGCCCCGGTCGGCACGCGCTGACGATCCGCTACTCGAACGCCGAGCAGGCCCCCGCCACGCACTACAACCCCGACCCGATCGCACGCCATGCCGACCTGTCGGTCAACGGCGGCCCGGCGCGCAGGATTCTGTTCCCCACCACCTTCCACTTCAACAACTTCCGGGAGTTGACCGTCCCGGTCACCCTGAAGAAGGGCACGAACCGGCTCGCCTTCACCGCCGACGAACTGCCCGACTTCAGCGGCGACACCTACAACCAGTACGACCAGCGGTCCCCGTACGCACCGGTCATCGACCGGATCGCCGTCACACGGCTGGCCGAGAAGTAGCCTCCCGCCGGGCTCCCTGCTTCCCGAGGCTCAGGTGAGCAGGGAGCCCGGCATGGCCGACGGCGGCCGGTCGCCTGCCCTCGGTCACCGCCCAGCGGGTCGTCGCCGGCACGTGAACCTCGGCCACGGTGTTGACCGGCACCGTCACCTTCAGGTCGAAAGCGCCGGCGCCTTCCGTCGGGTTTCCGCCGGGCACCGGCGCGATCCGGGAGCGCTTGTAGCCGGGCTCGATCGCGGAGAGGCCGCCGATGTTCTGGAACATCCAGTCACCCACGGCGCCGTAGGCGTAGTGGTTGAAGGAGTTCATCTGACCCGCCGGGTCGACGCCAACTGCCAGCCGAAGGCGGGGGCTTCACCGCCGATGCCCAGCGGGATCATGCCAGTGCGTTCACGGCTGCCGCGAAGAGGCGGGGCAAGCGTGCGGCCGTGGGCACGATGTGCGGGGAGAGGGTTGGCTGCTGACGGGCCCTCACCAGGAGTTCCGTCAGAAGCCGGTGGTGGCGGGTCGCTCGGCTCCAGTCGGTCTCGTAGCGGCTCGGTGTGCCGCGGCGCACGTTGGAGATCAGGGCTTGGGCGCCGGTGAGGGCGAGGGAGATGCCCTCGCCGGTCAGGGCGTCGATGTATCCGGCTGCGTCGCCGACGAGCAGGACACGCCCGTGAGCGCGGGTACGGGCTCCCTGGCGCAGCGGCCCGGCGCCTCGCACCGGGGTGACGGCCGCTTCCTGGGGCAGGCGGGCGGCCAGCTGGGGGAAACTCTGGAGTTGGGTGGCGTAGGGGGCTCGCCGGGTCGTCAGCAGGGCGACGCCGACGAGCGCGGGGCCGAGCGGGGTGACGTACGCCTCCGCGTGGGCTCCCCAGTGCACCTCGACGTAGGGCGACCAGGGGGGCACCGCGTAGTGCCGGCGCAGCCCGTATCGAGGCGTCCCCCGGGTCGTCGTCCCCAGGCCGAGGGAGCGGCGTACGGGTGAATGCAGGCCGTCCGCGGCGACCAGCCACCGGGCGCGCAGCCCGGTGCCGGGGACGGTCACGCCGGTGGTGTCCTGCCGTACGTCCTCCACTCGCAGGGGCAGTACGGGCACCCCGGCGTCCAGGACGGCCTGGTGCAGGGCGTTGTGCAGGCCGGTGCGGCGTACGCCGAGGCCGGGACCGTGCCGGAACGCGGCTTGGACCTGACGGGATCCCTGGACGTAGCGGATGCCGGTGATGGGGTGGCCGGGGACCTCCAGGCCGAGGGCGGTGAGGGCGCGGACGGCGCCGGGCATCAGGCCCTCACCGCATGCCTTGTCGACCGGCGCCGGGCGGGGTTCGGCGATGACGGCGTCGAGGCCGGCGCGGGCGGCGTGCAGGGCGGTCGCGAGGCCGGCGGGTCCGCCTCCGGCGATGAGCAGGTCGTGGCCGCCGTTCACGCGGGCACCGCGTGGGTGAGGGCCGCGTTCTCGCAGCGGACGCGGACCGTGAGCAGGATCGCGTTGGCGACGGTGAACGCTGTCGCGGTCAGCCAGGCGGAGTGCACGAGGGGCAGGGCGGCGATCTCGACGACGACCGCGAGGTAGTTGGGGTGGCGCAGGAAGCGGTAGGGGCCGGCGCCGACCAGACGGGCTCCGGGGACGACGATGACCCGGGTGTTCCAGTACGGCCCGAGGGTGGTGATGCACCACCAGCGAAGGGCCTGGGCCAGTACGGCGAGCGCCAGCATGGGCCAGCCCAGCGCGGGCAGGAAGGGCCGGTCGGCGAGCGCGGGTTCGAGCAGACAGCACGCGAGCAGGCCGGTGTGCAGGGCGACCATGACCGGGTAGTGGCCACGGCCGTGCTCCACACCGGCGCGGGCAAGAGTCCAGGCGGCGTTGCGGCGAGCTACGACGAGTTCGGCCACGCGTTCGGCGGCGACGGCGAGAACGAGGAGGACGTACCACGGCATGAGGACCACTCACCAGCGCAGCAGGACGAGTTCGGAACAGAATCCCGGGCCCATCGCCATCAGCAGCCCCCAGGTGCCGGGTTCGGGCCGACGGCATTCCCAGGTGTTCTGCAGGATGTGCAGGACGGAGACGGAGGACATGTTCCCCACCGTCGCCAGTGCCCGCCGCGTGGAGTCCAGCGCGTCGCCGGGCAGGCCTAGGGAGTCGGTCACGGCGGAGAGGATCCTGGGGCCTCCCGGGTGGCACACCCAGGTCCCGATGTCGTCGGTGGTGAGGCCGTGCGCGGCCAGGAAGGCGCGCACGTGTCGGCCGAAGTGGTCCCGCACGACGCCGGGAACACCGGCATCGATCACGACCCGGAATCCGCCGGCGCCGATGTCCCACCCGAGGAGCCTTTCGGTGTCCGGGTACAGGTGACTGCGGGTGGCGACCACCGAGGGCCCGGCCGCGTCCGGTCCCGCGCTGCCGCTGCCGCCGCCGCTGCCACCGCCGTGTGCGACGAGCGCTGCCGCACCGTCACTGAACAGGGCACCGGCGACGAGGTTGGCACGGGAGTCGTCGCGCTGCTGGAGCGTCAGCGAGCACAGTTCGACGGTGAGCAGCACCGCGGTATCGTCGGGGTGCCCCCGTAGGTAGTCGTGCACGCGGGCCAGTCCGGCGGCGCCCGCCACGCAGCCCAGGCCGAACACCGGAAGTCTCTTGACGTCGGGCCGCAGTCCCATGCGTCCGGCCAGCCGGGCGTCGAGCGACGGGGTGGCGACGCCGGTGATGGATGCGCACACGAGCAGGTCGACGTCGGACGGTCCCAGCCCCGCCTTCTTCAGCGCGCCGGTGAGGGCTTCCTCGCCCAGTTCGAGGCCCGCCGCCAGCCACGCGTCGTTGCTCTGCCCGAAGTCGCCGAGAGCGGCGTACCGCTCGATGGGCAGGGCGAGATGGCGCGTGCGCACACCGGCGGACCTGTGCAGGCGGCGCAGCACGGCCCGGTCGGCGCCCGGGGGCAGACACAGGTCGCCGATCGGCTCGGTGAGGTCGTCCTGGGCGTAGCGGTGCGGCGGCAGCGCGGTGTGGACGGCGGCGATCGTCGTCGCCGCGGAGGGCACGGTCGTCCGGGACGCGGTGGGCGGGTGGGGGACCTGATTGACGATCACAGGGACACGCATGTCCGTAATGCCTTCCTTGCCCTGGCTGCTGGACTACCTTGCCCAGGTGTCTCTCCACCCGTCTGGGGTCCTCTCGCGGACGACGCACTGGGTCCCCGTGTTGTTGCGGTCCTGCCATCTGGAGCCGGCGCTCGCCGTGACGGTGTTCGTGACCGCCCTGGCCGTGGCGGCGGGTTGCGGGCCGGCGGGGTCGGCGGCGGTGGCCGCGGCCGTGCTGGCCGGTCAGCTCTCGATCGGCTGGTGCAACGACGCGGCCGACGCGCAGCGCGACGCGACCTGTGGGCGCGCCGACAAGCCGGTGGCCACCGGTGAACTCCCGCCCCGCGCTGCGGCCGTCGCGGCCGGGACGGCGCTGGGACTGTGCGTGCCGCTGTCACTGCTGAGCGGCGCCGCCGCGGGAGCGGCGCACCTGGGAGGCATGGTGGCCGCGGGCTGGACCTACAACCTGCGGTTGAAGCACACGGTGCTCTCACCGCTGCCCTACGCCGTGGGCTTCGGCTCGCTGCCGGCCTTCGTCACCCTCGGTCTGCCGTCACCGTCCTGGCCGGCCTGGTGGGCGGTGACGGCGGGGGCGCTGCTGGGCGTCGGAGCACACCTGGTGAACGTCCTTCCGGACATCGAGAACGATCTCGCGACCGGTGTGCGCGGGCTGCCGCAGCGGCTGGGCGGTCCGGCCTGCCGGTGGCTGGCCCCGATGGTGATGCTGACGGCCGTGGGCGTGCTCGTCGCAGGGCCGCCCGGCGCGGCGAAGACCTCGGACTGGGTGCTGGCGGCCGCGGCAGGGATCGTCGCGGCCGCGGGCACGGCCGTCCCGTCGAAGGGCCGCGGCCGGTGGCCGTTCCGGGCGGCGATCGTGGTCGCCGGTATGGCTGTGGCACAACTCCTGGTGCGGGGATCGGACATGGCCTGACCAGGGGACGAGACCGGCCCGTCCCCGGCCCGCACGGCTCCGTGCTGCGCACCGTCCAGGTGTATTGGTCCGCAGGACGTCGAAGGTCCCTTTCCGGACCGCTGCCGGCAGTGGCGTCACGGCTGATTCCGGAACAGCGCCGCGAGCCGCCCTGTCCTTCGGTCAGCCGTCGTCCTCGCCGTCCGAGCGGTCTACGTCGATCGCCGGTTC
The DNA here is from genome assembly GCF_013009255.1 of Streptomyces sp. Z423-1. NCBI lineage: Bacteria > Bacillati > Actinomycetota > Actinomycetes > Kitasatosporales > Streptomycetaceae > Streptomyces > Streptomyces sp. Z423-1. Next base: position 8,953,184 of record NZ_CP053109.1, on the reverse strand, counting down.
CGGGGCCAGTCGGCCGGCCACTACCACCCCGTACAACACATGGTCGAGTGCGATCTCGACACGCCACAGCACCTTCCGGCGCTTCGCCTGTTCGATGCCGAGAAGGGGAGCGATTCCCATCTCGAAGCCCAGCCAGACGGCCAAACCGTAGACCGCGCCCGTCCCGGGGGTTCGACGGATCCGTGCGGGCAGCAGGCCGAAAACCACGCCTCCGCCGGCGCCGTACGCCCAGTGGAGCAGTTCGGTCACGGCCTCGCGGCGGTGCTCGTCCAGGCGCGAGAACAGCGCCGGCGCATACCTCTCCACGATCGCCGCCGGTGGCGTCCTCTCCTCGGGAGCGACACCGGCCGCCACCGTGCGGCTGCCCGTCATCGCCATGGCCGCCACCAGGCCCCGTGCCCCGGCGCGGCTGATCGACGACCACGTCCTGTCCGATCTGGCCACGGCTTTCACCTTCTTTTCCGGCGATATGCCGGAAGTACCCCATATCGAGGAGCCGAACCCGCTCTTCATCCGCCGGGAGCCGCTCCCCCGCACCGCATCACCCGCTCCCCCGGACGGCGCAAGGGGGGTGGACCGCAGGGGGCGGGGATGCGTGATCGCTGCGACGGTGGTGGAAGGGATGACCCGCGTACGGATCCGAGGAGGCGGTATGACGGAGGCTCTCGCGGGGAGCGGCATGCCACGCGCTGCTGCCGAGATCGGCGTGAGAGAGCCGTCCGACGACTCCGCAAACGCCCTGGCGCAACTCCGTGCCGTCGCCGACGCCGTCCTGTACGAGGGCTATCTGCTCTACCCCTACCGACGCTCCTCTCCCAAGAACCGCGTCCGGTGGCAGTTCGGCGTGCTGTTCCCGAGAAACTGGGTGGAGCAGGACGGCCCCGTCCCTCCCGGCATCTCCGGTTCCGCCGACTCCTGGTACCAGCGGACCGAGTGCCTGCTGCTCAGCCGGCGGCCCGACGCGCTCGTGCGGGTGGGCGTGCGGTACCTGCAGATGCAGCACAAGCAGGTGCAGGAGGCCGATCGGCACGGTCGGTACCGGCCCGTCGAGTCGCTGCGTACGGACGACGGAACCATCCACCTGACGTTCGCCGAGGCCGTACCGCACGAACAGGACGTCGTCGTTCCGCTGGAGGAACTGGTACGGGAGGAGCACACCGTCCCCGTGGGCTCGTCCGACGGAGAGGACATCGAGCCCCTCCCCGGGGGCACCGGGCGGTTGGTACGGCGGCGGGCGGCCGTCGGCGCGACCAGCACCGTCCGGGCCGAGCGGGTCGAGAAGGACGTCTACCAGCTCCGGATCCGCACCGAGAACACGGGGTCCGCACCGGATCCGCGCGCCGCTCGCGACGAGGCGCTGCGCCACGCGCTGATCGCCACACACACGCTCATCGGCGGGGAAGGCGTGGAGTTCGTCTCCCTCATCGATCCGCCTCCGGGCCTTGAGGGACATGCCCGCGACTGCCGCAACGCCTTCACGTTCCCCGTCCTCGGCGGCGTATCGGCCTCAGCCGGGCTCCGCCCCCGCGACGCCGAGACCCAGCCGACCACGCGCGAAGCCACGACCACACGTGAAGGGACCCAGCACACCGGGAGGACCGTGCTCTCCGCACCGATCATCCTTCCCGACCACCCGCAGGTGGCACCGGAGAGCCCGGGGGACCTCCACGACGCTGCGGAGATCGACGAGATCCTGACCCTGCGCACCCTGCTCCTCACCGATGAGGAGAAGCGCGAGGCGCGCGCCACCGACCGCCGCGCCGCCGAGATCCTCGACCGGGTCGAGACCATGCCCCCGGAGGTCCTCTCCCGGCTGCACGGCGTCATCCGCTCCCTTGTGCCCGCCCCGCCCGCCGTCCCCACTGCGGCTGCACATCCGGCCGTATCCCCTTGTCCCGAAGGCACGGATCCATCCACCGCACCGAGAGACCCGGCGGCGGGTGCCACCGCCCACGCCGACCGGCCGACGTGGTGGCAGGAGGGCGCCGACGACGGTCCGTCTCCGGTCACCGACACGGTCCTTGTCGACGGCGTGCCGGTGGGGAGCGGTCACCGGGTGCGGCTCCGGCCACGCATCCGGGGGGCCGACGCCCAGGACATGTTCCTGGCCGGGCGGACCGCCCGGGTCGCGGCGGTGTTCCACGACGTGGACGGCGGCGTGTACCTCGCCGTCACGATCGACGACGATCCCGCGGCGGAGCTGCACGACTGGTACGGCCGCTACCACTACTTCCGGCCCGATGAACTCGAGCCGCTCGACCCCCTCGACGTCACGGGTCGGCCCACGACGCCCGACCCGCCCCGGCGGCCGCACGAGCGGCCCCGACACCTGGCCGACGGGCCGGAGAAGGGACGGTCCGATGGACGGTCTTGAGGTGCTGGTGCACGACCATCGCATGGTGGAGCAGCTCTTCCGCGACTACTACTCGGCCGCCTCCCCCACGCAGCGGCGCGCCGTGGTGGAGCTGCTGATCCGTGAGCTGTCCAAGCACGCGGCGCTGGAGGAGCTCATGGTCTACCCCCTCGCCAGGAAGTCCCTGCCGGACGGCGAGCGGCTGGTCGACGAACATCTCGGCGAGCACATGGCCGTCAAGGAGACCCTCGCGGATCTGGACCGGCTCGGCGAGGACGACGAGCGCACCGACGAGCTGATCGCGCGGCTTCGGCGCGACGTCGAGGAGCACGTGCGTGAGGAGGAGGGCGAGTTCATGCCGAGACTGCGCGAGGCCGTCGACCAGCAGCGGCTCGACGAGCTGGGGCGGATGCTCAGGAGGGCCAAGCAGACGGCGCCGACCCGCCCGCACCCGCACGCCCCGGACCGGCCGCCCATGCTCGCCTTCGCCGGGCCGGTGGCCGCGGCGTACGACCGATTCAGGGACCGACTGCAGCGGAGGCCCAGGACATGACGACCGCGAGCGGCACCCATGAGGTCGCCACCGAACCGAGCCGGGCCGAAGCGCGCAACGGCTTCGACGAGATCACCATCCTGTGGATCTCCGAGGGCATGAGCTGCGACGGCGACTCCGTGTCCCTCACCGCGGCCGGCCAGCCGGCGATCGAGGACCTCGTCCAGGGCCTCGTCCCCGGGCTGCCGAAGGTGAACCTGCACAACAAGGTGCTCTCCCCCAGCCTCGGCGGCGAGGACTTCCTGGCCCCGTACCGCGCGGCGATCCGCGGCGAGCTCTCGCCGTTCATCCTCGTCATCGAGGGCTCGATCCCGAACCAGAACATCATCCAGGGAGAGGGCTACTGGACGTCGTTCGGCAACGACCCGGACACCGGCCAACCGCTCACCCTCAACTGGTGGATCGACCGGCTGGCCCCGAAGGCGTGGGCGGTGGTCGCCGCCGGCACCTGTGCCACGTACGGCGGCATCCACGCGATGGCGGGCAACCCGACGGGCTGCATGGGGCTGGCCGACTACCTCGGCTGGGACTTCAAGTCGGAGGGTGCCCTGCCCATCGTCAACGTCCCCGGCTGCCCCATCCAGCCGGAGAACTTCATGGAGACCCTGATCTGGGTCCTGTACCACGCGGCCGGGGCCGCCCCGGCACCGCCGCTCGACCACACGCTGCGCCCGCAGTGGCTGTTCGGCAAGACCGTGCACGAGGGCTGCGACCGGGCCGCGTACTACGAGCAGGCCGACTTCTCCAAGGACTACAACTCCCCCAAGTGCCAGGTGAAGGTGGGCTGCTGGGGTCCCGTGGTGAACTGCAACGTGCCCAAGCGCGGCTGGATGGCCGGCATCGGCGGCTGTCCCAACGTCGGCGGCATCTGCATCGGCTGCACGATGCCCGGTTTTCCCGACGCGTTCATGCCGTTCATGGACGAGCCGGCCGGCGGGAGCCTGTCGTCGATCCTCATCAAGCCCTACGGGGCGGTCATCCGCCGCCTGCGCGGCATCACCAACATCGCGGTCAACCGCGAGCCCAAGTGGCACCACAACAAGCCGGTCCTCACCTCCGGCTACGACCCGCACTGGCGTCCGTGACCGTGGCCCCGTGCCCCACGGACCCCGCACCACCGACCGTCGAACACAGCGAGCAGCGAGGGCAGGAACGCACATGACCACAACCGAGGACCGGGCCCGGGCGGGCGAGCGGAGACCTCCGCAGCTCGTCGACATGTCCTGGGACCCCATCACCCGGATCATCGGGAACCTCGGCATCTACACGAAGATCGACTTCGCCAACCGGGAAGTCGTGGAGTGCCACAGCACCTCGTCCCTGTTCCGCGGCTACTCCGTCTTCATGAAGGGCAAGGACCCACGCGACGCGGGCTTCATCACCTCGCGCATCTGCGGCATCTGCGGCGACAACCACACCACCTGCTCCAACTACGCGCAGCAGATGGCCTACGGCATCAAGCCGCCGCCGCTGGCGGAGCACATCACCAACCTGGGCGAGGCCGCCGAGTACATGTTCGACCACACGATCTTCCAGGACAACCTGGTGTTCGTGGACTTCTGCGAGGCGATGGTCAAGGCCACCAACCCGAGTGTGCTGGCGCGGGCCGAGCAGTCCGAGGCGCCCCGCGGGAACATCCACGGCTACCGGACCATCGCCGACATCATGCGGGCCTTCAACCCCTTCGAGGGCGAGGTGTACAAGGAGGCCCTCAAGGTCAGCCGGGTCACACGCGAGATGTTCTGCCTCATGGAGGGGCGCCACGTCCACCCGTCGACGATGTACCCGGGCGGCGTCGGCACGATGCCGCAGCCGACGACGTTCACCGACTACCTGTCCCGGCTGATGAAGGTCCTCGACTTCATCAAGCAGGCCGTGGCGATGAACGACGACGTGTTCGACTTCTTCTACGAGGCCCTGCCCGGCTACGAGGAGGTCGGCCGCCGCCGGATCATGCTCGGCTGCTGGGGCTCCTTCCAGAACCCGGACGTGGTCGACTACCGCTACGAGACCATGAACGACTGGGGCAAGGCGATGTACGTCACTCCCGGCATCGTCCTCGACGGCGAACTGGTCACCAACAACCTGGTCGACATCAACCTGGGGATGCGCATCCTGCTGGGCAGCTCCTACTACGAGGACTGGGTCAACGAGGAGCCGTTCGTCACTCACGACCCGCTCGGCAACCCGGTCGACATGCGGCACCCCTGGAACCAGACGACAGTACCGGTGCCGCAGAAGCGGGAGTTCGACGCCAAGTACAGCTGGGTCATGAGTCCGCGCTGGTACCACAAGGAGAGCGGTGAGCACCTCGCCCTGGACACCGGCGGCGGTCCGCTCGCCCGCATGTGGTCCACGGCGCTGAACGGCCTGGTCGACACCCCGTACATCAAGGCCACCGGGCACAGCGTGCGCATCTCGCTGCCCAAGAGCGAGAAGCTGCCGGAGACCGTTCTGGAGTGGCACATCCCCAAGTGGAGCAACACCATCGAGCGGAACCGCGCCCGGCCCTATTTCGTCGCCTACGCGGCCGCGATGGCCTTCCAGTTCCTGGAGGAGGCCATGCAGCTGGTGCGGGCCGGGAAGACCAAGGTCTACGAGGACTTCGAGGTGCCCGAGGAGGCCATCGGCTGCGGCTTCCACGAGGCGGTGCGCGGGGTCCTCTCCCACCATCTGGTGATCAAGAACAAGAAGATCGCCAACTATCACCCGTACCCGCCGACCCCGTGGAACGCCAGCCCCCGCGACAGCTACGGCACCCCCGGTCCGTACGAGGACGCCGTCCAGGGCCAGCCCATCTTCGAGGAGAACGGGCCGGAGGACTTCAAGGGCGTCGACATCATGCGCACCGTCCGCAGCTTCGACCCGTGCCTGCCCTGCGGAGTCCACATGTACCTGGGCAAGGGCAAGACGCTCACCACGCTGCACTCCCCCACCTATGGGGCGTCCCATGGCTGAGCCGGTTCACCCGGCCGGCGGGGAACCGGCCGAGGGGACCGGTCTGCCCTCGCGGCTGGACGACGGCGCGGTGATGGCGCGTCTCGCCCGCATCGACGAGGTGCTGGAGAAGGTCGAAACCGCCCCCGGTCCCATGGCTCAGGCGGCCCTCGACGCGATCCGCGCGCTGACCGAGGTCTACGGCGAGGCGCTGGCCCGGGTGATGGACCATGCGGACCCCGCGCTGAGCGCACGCCTGGCCGACGACGAGTTGCTGGATCACCTGCTGGTGCTGCACGACATCCACCCCGAGCCGCCCGAACTCCGGGCCTCCCGGGCCGTCGAGCGGCTCCGGCCCGCCCTCCAGGAGCGCGGCGGTGATGCGGAACTGGCAGGCGTGGAGGGCCCGGTCGCCCGGGTCCGCCTTCGCACCCCCGGGTGCGGGTCCGGGTGCGGGTCGGCGTCCGCCGGGTTCGAGGAGGCCGTTCGGGAGGCGGTCCTCGCCGCGGCGCCCGAGCTGACCGCCGTCGAGCCGGTGCCGGAGCCGGAGTCCGCGAAGGCCGCGTTCGTCCCCCTGGACACGGTGCTGCGCCGACCTGCCCAGCCGCAGGGGGCACCGTGACCGTCGGCGGCGCTCTGAGCCGGATGATCCGCGCGTCCGCCGACCGGCGCACCGGCGACGCCGAGGAACGCTGCGACCTGTGCGGCGCGCCGATCGCCGCCGGCCACCGGCATCTGTACGACACGAACCGCGCGGAGGCGCTCTGCGCCTGCCGTGCGTGCTCGGTGCTCTTCGTGGAGGACAGGGCGGGCGACGGCCACTACCGGCTGATTCCGCAGCGGCGTGTGAGGCTGCCGGAGATCGAGACGGGACCGCTCGGGGTCCCCGTCGGTCTCGCGTTCTTCGTGCCCCGGACGGATGGCACCGTGACGGCGCACTACCCGAGCCCGGCCGGTGCCACCCGCTGGGAGGTGGACGCGGACGCCTGGCAGCAGACGGTGACGAAGTGTCGAGAGCTGGCCGGCGTGGAACCCGAGGTGGAAGCACTGCTGGTGAACACCGCGTGGTCCCAGCGCCAGCACTGGATCGTGCCGCTCGACGACTGCTTCCGGCTGGTCGCCCTCGTACGCCGGGAGTGGCGGGGGCTGTCCGGCGGGGGCCGGGTCTGGCCCGCCGTCGAGCAGTTCTTCGCCGAACTGACCGAGCGGCCGTAGCGCCGCGGGAGAGGAGAACGGCATGGGCAGCATCAAGGTCGGCAAACCCCAGGTGAAACCGGACACGCCCACCCACGTCCACGGCATCCACCAGGGCAACAAGGGCCCGTACCACCACCAGCCCGGACACCACAAGGACGGCACCGCCGACGCGCGCCGGTCCACCGGGATCCACTGGAAGCGACACAACGCGATCATGAAGATCATGCCGAGCATCTCCCCCGGATGAGGAACCGGTCGAGCGTCGGCAGAAATGGCACAGGTTACGAGCGAGCAGGGAGCGGCGATGACGGCCAGACGGATCCTGATGGCGGAGGCGGTGCTGGTGGGCGGAGCGCTCCTGGCACTGCTGGTCAAGGAGTTCCCGGGAGCGGTACGCGAGGTGCGGATCTGGCGGATGGCCGGTTTCCACGCCGGTTCCCGGCACCCGCGCTGAGCCGACGGTGCACGAGCTGTCGATCGCGACCGCGATCGTTGACCGGGCCGCCGAGCTGGCGCGTGCGGACGGGACGGACGCCGTCGCGGCGGTGACCGTCCGAGTGGGCGAACTGTCGGGTGTGGTCCCCGATGCCCTCGACTTCGCCTTCGAGGTGGCCCGCGACGGCACCGCCCTGTCCGACGCGCGGCTGGTCGTCGAGGCGGTGCCCGCGCGCGCCTGGTGCGAGCCGTGCGCGGCGGAGTTCCCGGTGGGCATGCCCCCGTTCTTCTGGTGCCCGGCCTGCGACCGCCCCTCGACGACGCTGCGAAGTGGGCGGGAACTGGAGATCTGCCGCATCGAACCGAGTGCCTGAGGGCCCGAGGGGAGCGGTTGCGCCGACGTGGGGCGACCGCGTCGCCGTCAGCAGTGGTCGGTTCCTCCCCTCAGGAAGCCTCAGGAAGCCTCAGGAACCGGCGTCCTCCCCGCCTCGCATCGGCGCGTGCTCCTGCTCCAGCTGCCCTGCCTCTTTCTCCATGGCCCCGGCGGTGGCCTGCGCCCCGGCGCGGATCCGGTTGCGGGCCGCCATGCCGAGGGCCGCGGCGCCACCGGCGTACGCGCACGTCAGCGCCACCGCCGCCTTCTCCCTCGGCAGTACGGACTCGACAGCCCGCAGCAGCGTCTCGTGCGCCGCCCACAGGGCGAGCACACCGCAGGTGCCCGCGCCCGCGAGCAACAGTCCGCCCGCGCCGAACCGCCTGAGCGCGGTCACGGCCTCGTCCTGGATCGCCCTGACCTCCCGCCGGGCCAGTTCAGCGGTGTCCTCCGCCAGCCGGGCCGCGGCATCGCCCATGCGGCCCCCTGCCGACTCGGACTCGTCACCTCGGGTGTGCATCGCCGTCTCCTGCCTGCCGTTGTCAAAACCCACCGCCGGCCTCGCGATGACCGACTCCGGACCACACGCAGTACCCAGGCAGCGGGCTCCTTATCACCCGGTGGAGATCACCGGCTCAGGCCGAACACGCCACCGATCGCCGCGCTGATCCTCCGCCGCAAGGAACCACCGGCACGAAGCCTGAGCGACGGCCCCCGGGCGCCCACCGAGCCGTCGGGCTCCGCCCAGTCCGGTGGCGTGTCCCCGTCCACCATGAACTCCAGCAGCATCGGCCCGCGCCCGGCCAGCGCGTCCTCCCAGGCGGCAGCCACCTGCGCCGGCCGGTCGCAGCGGACACCGGGCAGGCCGAGCAGCCGGGCGTACTCCGTGTACGACACGGCGGGGACCTCGCCGGTCTCCGGGATGCGCGGGTCCCCGGCCGCTTTCCGGCGCTCCCAGGTGAGCCGGCTGAGGTCCTCGTTGTTGAAGACGCAGAAGATCGTCGGTGGCAGGGCGGCGAACCGTTCGAGGTGCCGCCGCACGGTGATCAGCTCGTTCATGCCGCCCGCTTGCAGGGCTCCGTCGCCGACCAGGGCGATCACCGGCCGTTCGGGGAAGGCCAGACGGGCGGCCACGGCGTAGGGAACGGCCGCTCCGGGTGTGGCCAGGTGTCCCGACAGGATCGAGCGCATTGCGTTGCGCAGTTCCAGGTGACGGCTCCACCAGTCGAGGGCGGAGCCGGAATCGGTGACGACGACGGAGCGGTCCGGCAGCCTGGCGGACAGCTCGGCGACCACGGAGCGGGGGTTGATCGCCATACCGAAGAACCGGTGGGCCTTCGCGTGGCCCTCGGCATGCCATGCCCGGATGGCGCGCTCGACGTTCGTGCGCCAGCCACGGCCGGACTTGCGGTGCAGCAGAGGGATGAGCATCTCCAGCGTCGTGGCGACGTCGCCGGTCAGCCGCACGTCGGGGGCCGCGTCACCGCCCTCCGGGGAGGACTCGGCGTCGGCGTCCACGGTGACGATCCGACGCGCACCGGACTCGGGCACCGGGCCGATGTCGAAGTCCTCGGCGCCGATCAGCAGCAAGGTGTCGCAGTCGCGAACCAGGGCGGCGGCGACCGCACTGCCGAAGGGGCCCGCCACGCCCGCGACGTAGGGCAGGTCGTCGGGGAGGACGTCCCGGGCCGGCGACGTCTTGGCGACGCCGGCGGCGAGAAGCTCGGCAACGCCCACGACGTGGCCGGATGCCCGCGCGGCGCCCGGGCCCACGACGACCGCGACCCTGCTGCCCGCGTTCAGGACGTCGGCCGCACGGCGTAGGTCCCGCTGCTCCGGCGATCGCGGCGGCGGGGAAGGGCGCACGGGAGCGACTTCGTCCGCGCCCAGGCCCCGAGGCGCACGAGCCTCAAGAACAGAGCTGGGAACGATCAGCGTGGCCACGCCCCGCTCGGACAGCGCGGCTTCAAAGGCACGGTCCAGCGCGCCCCCCACCACGGTCGGGTCGGAGACCGGCTCGCAGTACACGGACACCTCGGCGAAGTGGTGGTGCGTCCGGATGGCCGACCGCCGACCGCCCGCCGGGGGCGGCGATTCCTGGCCGACCACGGCCACCACCGGCCAGCGGTCCAGTGCCGCGTCGTACAGACCGCTGAGGAGATGCAGTGCGCCGGAGCCGGACGAAGCGAGGCAGCAGCCCACCCGTCCGGTCAGCTTGGCGTGGGCGCAGGCCATCAGGGCGGCCGACTCCTCGTGCCGCACGTGCACGAACTCCGGTGTCTCACTTCCCTCGGTCAGAGCGGTGACGAGGGCGTCCACGTCCCGCCCGGGGAGGCCGAACACCCGGTCCACATCCCAAGCCCGCAGACGTGCCGCAAGGAACTGAGAGACGCTGGCCACCTGGACCTCCCGCGCCGTGGGCCCGACAGTCGTACGACCGGGTAGCCCGCGGTCCGCGCCACAAACAGAGCGGTCCGCGCCACAAATAGAGCGGCCCGCGCCACAAACAGAAACGTGATCGCTGTCGCACGCGGCCGACGACCGGCGGCGCACACCCCGCCTCACCCGCCGCCCTCCGCCCCCGTCCGTCCCTCCGACGCCGTTTCAGCCGCGCATGACCGGGGCACCCGTGGCAGGCTCGAAAACGGACAGTCGGCGACTGGTCACGCGACGCAGTCGCCGCAACGGGCGGCAGGAGGGCGAACGCACCGTGGCGGTGGCTGACGAGGACGGACCGCGCCGGTCCACCGCGCGTGGTGAGCGGCTGGTGACCGCGCTCGACAAGCGCATGCCGGCCAGTCAGGCGGGCAAGGAGTTCCTGCGCAAGGCGTTCCCCGACCACTGGTCGTTCCTGCTGGGCGAGATCGCCCTGTACAGCCTGCTCGTCCTGGTGCTGACAGGCGTCTTCCTGGCCTTGTTCTTCCACCCCTCCATGGCGAAACAGCCGTACACCGGTTCGTACGAGCCCCTGCAGGGCGTGCTGATGTCGGAGGCCTACGCCTCGGTCATGCACATCAGCTTCGATGTGCGCGGCGGTCTGCTGATCCGGCAGATCCACCACTGGGGCGCCCTGGTGTTCGTCGCCGCGATCGGCGTGCACCTACTGCGGATCTTCTTCACCGGCGCCTTCCGGCGCCCCCGCGAAGTGAACTGGACGATCGGCGTGACGCTGTTCATGCTGGCCGTCCTGGAGGGCTTCTGCGGCTACTCGCTCCCCGACGACCTGCTCTCCGGGACCGGCTTGCGCACGGCCCAGGGCATCGTGCTGTCGATCCCCGTTGTCGGCACCTATCTGTCGTTCTTCGTCTTCGGCGGCGAATACCCCGGGCACGAGATCATCCCGCGCCTGTACGTGGCCCACATCCTGCTGGTGCCGGGACTGCTGCTGGCGCTCGTCGCCGTCCACCTGACGTTCGTCGTCTATCACAAGCACACCCAGTGGGCCCGGCCCGGCCGGACCAACCGCAACGTGATCGGCAAGCCCCTCTACCCGCAGTACACCACCAAGTCCATCGGCCTGTTCTTCACCGTGGCGGGCGTGCTGACCCTGCTTGCGGCCCTGCTGCAGATCAACCCGATCTGGGCGTTCGGCCCCTACCGCCCCGACCAGGTCTCCATCGACTCCCAGCCCGACTGGTACGTGGGCTTCCTGGAGGGCGCCCTGCGCCTGATGCCCGCCGCGGAGACCAGCGTCGCCGGGCACACCGTCGTGTGGGACGTCTTCCTGCCGGGCGTGGTGCTGCCCGTCACCTTGTTCCTGATCCTCTACAGCTATCCCTACTTCGAACGGTGGATCACCGGCCCCGCACCCGAACAGCACCTGTGCGACCGCCCCCGCAACCAGCCCACCCGCACCGCCCTGGGCGTCGCCGCCGTCGCCGCCTACGCCGTGCTGCTCATGGCCGGCGGACAGGACGTCATCGCGTACGTGTTCAAGATCCCGCTGGAACTGGTGACGTACACCTTCCGCACCGCCCTGTTCGTGCTGCCGTTCCTCGCCTACCACGCCACCAAACGGGCCTGCCTGGGGCTGCAGGCGGCCGACCGCCGACGCCTGCTGGAAGGTCAGGCGGCCGGAGAGGTACGGCAGACCGCGGACGGCGGCTACCAGCAGGCACGGACGCTGCTGCCGCCGGCCGAGGTCTACCGCATCCTCGTGCGTGACGAGCCACGGCCGCGGGCACACGGCACGGAGGTGTGGCGCTGGTTCCGCAAGCACCGCATCCGCAACGCGCTCAGCCGGTGGTACTTCGGCAAACGGGTGGAACTGCCGGCCACCGACTGGCAGCGGCACCGCGTCGAGCTGGTGCGGGCCGCCCCCGGTGCGGCGGAGGAGGCCGACGACACGTGACCGAGGAGGTCAGGGCATGACCGATGACACCGACGCGCCGACGGCAGCGGCCGGGCCGGGCGAGGATCCGGTCCGGGGCAGTGCGCTGTTCGGCCCGCAGCCCGACGTGGCAGGAGCGGCCGGGTACACCGACGCCCCGGCCCGCGTGGGCTTCTTCACGGACACCTCCGTGTGCATCGGCTGCAAGGCGTGCGAGGTGGCGTGCAAGGAGTGGAACGCGATCCCGGAGGACGGCCTGGAACTGACCGGCATGTCCTACGACAACACCCAGGGACTCGGCGCCAGCACCTGGCGGCACGTGGCCTTCATCGAACAGCGCAAGCCGCTGGGCGGTCAGGAACCCGGCGTCGGCCACGAGGACATCGACGTCTTCGCGGCCGCCGGGAACCTCGGCACCTCCCCCACCTCCCCCGGCCCGGGCGCCACGGCTCCCGAACCCGGCTCCGCTCCCGCGGGCGCGCCGGCCGGAGCGATCTCGCCCGTCGCGCCCGACGGACGCCCCGAGCTGCGCTGGCTGATGTCCTCCGACGTGTGCAAGCACTGCACACACGCGGGCTGCCTCGACGTGTGCCCGACCGGATCGTTGTTCCGCACCGAGTTCGGCACGGTCGTCGTCCAGGAGGACATCTGCAACGGCTGCGGCTACTGCGTGCCCGCCTGCCCGTACGGCGTGATCGACCAGCGCCGGGGCGACGGGCGCGCCTGGAAGTGCACCCTGTGCTACGACCGCCTCGGCGTCGGCATGGAACCGGCCTGCGCCAAGGCGTGCCCCACGGACTCGATCCAGTTCGGCCCGCTGGACGAGCTGCGGGAGCGGGCGGCGGCCCGGGTCGCGCAGCTGCACGCGGCCGGTGTCACGGACGCGCGCCTGTACGGCGAGGACCCTCAGGACGGCGTGGGCGGCGACGGCGCGTTCTTCCTGCTGCTGGACGAACCGGAGGTCTACGGCCTGCCGCCCGACCCGGTCGTCACCACGCGCGACCTGCCCGCCATGTGGCGGCACGCGGCGGCCGCCGCCGCGTCGCTCGCTGCGATGGCCGTCCTCAGTTTCGTCAGGAGGCCGCGATGACCGGGTCCGACGTCACCCGCGACGGGATGGAGGGCGCGCACCCCGGACGCGAGGCCCTCACCGGAGCCTCTGCCGGGCGCCGACGGCGGCGGCGCGGGCGCGGCGAGCGGGCGATGGTGCCCGACGCCGAGTTCTCCTCGTACTACGGCAAGCCGATCCTGAACAAGCCGACGTGGCGGCCGCTGGACATCGCGGGCTACCTCTACCTCGGCGGACTCGCCGGGGCGTCCTCACTCCTGGCCGCAGGTGGCCAGGTCACGGGCCGCCCGGGGCTGGCCCGCGTGGCGAAACTGGGCGCGTCCGGAGCGATCTCGGTGTCCCTGGCCGCGCTCGTGCACGACCTCGGACGGCCCGCCCGCTTCCTCAACATGCTCCGCATCTTCAAGCCCACCTCCCCCATGAACCTGGGATCGTGGCTGCTGGCGGGTTACGCGCCGCTCACGGTGGCCGCCGCTGCCGCCGACGTCGCGGGCCGCCACCGGATAGTCGGTGCCGCCGCCACGGCGGGCGCCGCGGCGCTCGGCCCGGCGGTCGCCACCTACACCGCCGTGCTGTTGGCCGACACCGCGGTGCCGTCGTGGCACGAGGGGCACCGCGAGATGCCGTTCGTCTTCGCGGGTTCGGGCGCCACCGCGGCCGCCGGGCTGGCCATGGCCTGCGCGCCGTTCCGGCAGACCGGACCGGCACGCCGTCTGGCGGTGCTCGGCGCGGGACTGGAGCTGGGCGCTTTCCAGCTGATGAAGCGGCGCATGGGCCTGGCTGCCGAGCCGTACGAGAAGGGCAAGCAGCACTGGCAGCTGCGGTCGGCGGAGGTGCTCACGGCGGGCGGTGCGGTGCTGGCGACGTACGCGGGCCGGCCGGGCCACACGGGCGGCCGCGCCCGACTGCTCGCCGCGACGGCCGGTGCGGCCCTGCTGGCCGGTTCGGCGGCCCTGCGTTTCGGCGTGTTCCACGCCGGTGTGGCCTCCGCGGAGGACCCCAAGTACACCGTCGTACCGCAGCGGGAGCGCCTTGAGGACCGGGCCCGGGTCCGGTCCGACGGTGACTGAACGCACTGACCGGTTGAGTGCGTGCGTTCGAAGATGCCGTGTTCGCCCGGCTGCGGGAGAATCTGCGGCAGGAGAGCGTCGATCCGAATGGACAGCGGCAGACAGGGCACCCGCAACGGCACCGAGCGGCGAGCTCGGAGCACCTCGAAAGGGCAGACGTCATGGGCGTACGCACATGGATCGACTCCTGGCCGGTCTACCGCCAGCTCAAGGGAACCGACCCCCTGGGCCGCGGGGCCGCCGCCAAGAGCGGGCCCAGCGCGCGGCTCACTCCCCGGGTCGCCTCGGCGGACCGCGTGGTGAAGTCGGTCTGCCCGTACTGCGCCGTGGGCTGCGGCCAGAACGTCTACGTCCAGGACGAGCGGGTCACCCAGATCGAGGGCGACCCCGACTCCCCGATCTCCCGCGGACGGCTGTGCCCCAAGGGCTCGGCAAGCCTCCAGCTGACCACGGGAAGTGCCCGCGAGCACCACGTCCTCTACCGGCGCCCGCACGGCACCGCGTGGGAGCGTCTCGACCTGGACACGGCCATGGACATGATCGCCGACCGGGTCATCGAGGCGCGCCGGGCGGGCTGGCAGTGGGAGGTCGACGAGACCCGCACCCGGCGCACCCTCGGCATCGCCAGCCTGGGCGGGGCCACGCTCGACAACGAAGAGAACTACCTGATCAAGAAGCTGTTCACCGCCCTGGGAGCCGTGCAGATCGAGAACCAGGCGCGGGTTTGACACTCCTCCACCGTTCCCAGTCTGGGAACCTCGTTCGGCCGCGGCGGCGCGACCACCTTCCAGCAGGATCTGCAGAACTCGGACTGCATCGTCATCCAGGGCTCGAACATGGCCGAGTGCCATCCGGTCGGGTTCCAGTGGGTGATGGAGGCGAAGGCCCGGGGCGCGAAGGTGATCCACGTCGACCCGCGGTTCACCCGCACCAGTGCGCTGGCCGATGTGCACGTGCCGCTGCGCGCGGGCTCGGACATCGCCTTCCTCGGCGGGATCGTCAACTACGTGCTGCGGCACGACCGGTACTTCCGCGACTACGTGGTGGCGTACACCAACGGCCCGGTCGTCCTGCGCGAGGACTTCCGTGACACGGAGGATCTCGACGGCGTCTTCTCCGGCCTCGACCCCGACACCCGCAGTTACGACAACAGCAGCTGGCAGTACGCCGGTAGGGAGGTCCAGGCGGCCTCCGGCCAACGGGACCAGGAGTACGACAAGCGCACCCGCCGCGGCAGTTCGGTGACGCAGGCGGCGCGCGGCGAGGCCCACGGGGCGGGCGGCGCCGACG
This sequence comes from Streptomyces sp. Z423-1, assembly GCF_013009255.1. NCBI lineage: Bacteria > Bacillati > Actinomycetota > Actinomycetes > Kitasatosporales > Streptomycetaceae > Streptomyces > Streptomyces sp. Z423-1. The sequence goes on along the minus strand of NZ_CP053109.1, from coordinate 8,937,577 downwards.
CGGGAGAGGGTGAACCCGAACGGGACGAGACGCTCACCCATCCGCGCTGCGTCTTCCAGGTGCTCAAGCGGCACTACGCCCGCTACACCCCCGAGATGGTCGAGAGGATCTGCGGTGTCCCGCAGGACCTCTTCCGCCAGGTGTGCGAACTCGTCACGGAGAACTCCGGACGGGACCGCACCACCGCCTTCGCCTACGCGGTCGGGTGGACGCAGCACACCGTGGGCGTCCAGTACATCCGCACGGCCTGCGTCCTGCAGAGCCTGCTCGGCAACATCGGCCGTCCCGGAGGCGGCATCCTCGCCCTGCGCGGGCACGCCTCCATCCAGGGCTCCACGGACATCCCCACTCTGTTCAACCTGCTGCCCGGCTACATCCCGATGCCGCACGCCCACCAGAAGCAGGACCTGGACACCTTCGTGCGGGCCGACGCGGCCCGCAAGGGCTACTGGGGCAACATGCGGTCCTATCTCGTCAGCCTGCTCAAGGCCTACTGGGGGGATGCCGCGACCGCCGAGAACGACTTCTGCTTCGACTACCTGCCGCGCCTGACCGGCTCCCACTCCACCTACGAGACGGTCATGGCCCAGCTGGAGGGGACCTGCAAGGGCTACTTCCTCATGGGCGAGAACCCGGCGGTCGGGTCCGCCAACGCCAAGATGCAGCGCCTGGGCATGGCCAACCTGGACTGGCTCGTCGTACGGGACTTCTCCCTCATCGAGTCGGCCACCTGGTGGAAGGACGGCCCGGAGATCGAGACGGGTGAGCTGCGCACCGAGGACATCGGCACCGAGGTGTTCTTCCTACCGGCGGCCGCGCACACGGAGAAGGACGGCACCTTCACCAACACCCAGCGGCTGCTCCAGTGGCACCACCAGGCCGTCGAGCCGCCCGGCGAGGCGCGCAGCGACCTGTGGTTCACGTACCACCTCGGGCGGATCATCCGGCAGAAGCTCGCCGCGTCCACCGACCCCGTGGACCGGCCCGTGCTGGACCTCACCTGGGACTACCCCACCAAGGGCGAGCTCGCCGAGCCGGACGCCGTGGCCGTCCTCGCCGAGATCAACGGCCACGACGCCGAGGGCAACCCGCTGGCCTCCTACGAGCAGCTGAACGACGACGGCTCCACCGCCTGCGGCTGCTGGATCTACTGCGGTGTCTACGCCGACGGCGTCAACCAGGCCGCCCGCCGCAAGCCGGGCGAGCAGCAGAACTGGGTGGCCAACGCATGGGGCTGGGCCTGGCCCGCCAACCGGCGCATTCTGTACAACCGCGCCTCGGCCGACCCGGACGGCAGGCCGTGGAGCGAACGCAAGGCGCTGGTGTGGTGGGACGCGGAACGGGGCGAGTGGACCGGCCACGACATCGCCGACTTCAAGAAGGACAAGGCCCCCGATTACCGGCCACCGGAGGACGCGACCGGGCCGGAGGCCCTGTCGGGCGTCGACCCGTTCGTCATGCAGGCCGACGGAAAGGCCTGGCTGTACGTGCCGTCCGGCCTCACCGACGGCCCGCTGCCCACGCACTACGAGCCGCAGGACTCGCCCTTCCCGAACCTGCTCTACGGCCAACAGCGCAATCCGGTACGGCAATTGCTGCCGCCGCACCCGGACAACCGCTACCAGCCGAGCGGCGACGATCCCGGCTCGGAGGTCTTCCCGTACGTGGCCACCACCTACCGGCTCACCGAACACCACACCGCGGGCGGCATGTCCCGCTGGCAGCCCTACCTGGCGGAGCTGCAACCGGAGTTCTTCTGCGAGGTCTCCCCCGAACTCGCCGCCGAGCGCGGCCTGGAGCACACCGGCTGGGCGACGATCGTCAGCGCCCGTGGGGTGATCGAGGCCCGGGTGCTGGTCACCGACCGCGTGCCTGCCCTGACCGTGCACGGGCGCACCCTGCACCAGGTGGGCCTGCCCTACCACTGGGGGCCGAACGGCTACAGCACCGGGGACGCCGCCAACGAGCTGCTGCACATGTCCCTCGACCCCAACACCCACATCCAGGAGAGCAAGGCGTTCGCCGTCGACATCCGGCCGGGTCGCCGGCCGAGGGGCCCCGGCGCCGTGGAGCTGGTGCGCGCCTACCGGGCGCGGGCGGGCATCGACGACCGGACGGGCACGGAGCCCTGACCGGCGTCGGCGCTCACCTGAGGACGACGGAGTGCTCCCGGCGCGGGACGAGTTCCCCCACCACCGGCGCTCCCGGCACCTCCCCCGCCACCAGCAGCCCGCCCGAGGTCTGGGCGTCGGCCAGGAGCAGCCTTGTGCCGGCGTCGGTGTCCCCGAAGTCCGTGAACGGCGCCACCCACTCCAGGTTCCGCCGGGTGCCACCGCTGACGTACCCGTCCCGGACCGCCTCTCGCGCCCCGTCGAGATACGGCACGGCGGCGGTGTCGACCACCGCGGTCACGCCCGAGGCCCGGACCAGCTTGTGCAGGTGGCCGAGGAAGCCGAAGCCGGTGATGTCGGTGGCGCACGTCGCGCCGCCCGCCACAGCAGCGGCCGACGCGTCCCGGTTGAGCGCCACCATCGTGGCCACCGCCTGCTCGAACCGTTCGCCGGTGGCCTTGTGCCGGTTGTTCAGCACGCCCAGTCCGAGGGGCTTGGTCAGCGACAGCGGCACGCCCGGCCGGCCCGCGTCGTTGCGCAGCAGGCGGGCCGGATCGGCCAGACCGGTGACGGCCATGCCGTACTTGGGTTCGGGATCGTCCACGCTGTGCCCGCCGCCGACGTGGCAGCCCGCCTCGGTGGCGATGTCGAGCCCGCCGCGCAGCACCTCGCGGGCCAGGTCGAAGGGCAGCACATGCGGCCTCCTGCACCGCCTGGCGGGCCGCCGTGGACAACGACGCCCGGCCGAGGTTGGTGTGCAGCACCACGCCGGTGGCATTGATCACCGACCGCAGCCCACCGATGGTGCGTGGCAGCAGGGCGACCGCCGAGTCCGCCACGTCCTCCGGCGCGATGGAACCGTCCCGCGCCCGTTCTTGGGCCTGCCGGACGGCCGCCTTCACCACTCCGGATCCCAGTCGGTGTGCCGCCTCTGCCAGGCGCACGTCTCGCAGGAGCGCATCGGTGCGGGGAATCCGCCGCCGCATGTCCGTCACGCCATGCCCGTGGTCCGGGCCGATCGGGTCGGACCGAGTCGCGTCCGCGCCGTTCGCGGTGCCGTCTGTGGTGATCCGCTGGTCCACGCAGCCCCTGCCTCTCTGCCCGATCTCGTGGCTGCCCGAGGAACGCCCATCGTCTCCCAGTGCCCCGCTCCGACGTCACGACACGCCCGGCTGTGGTCCTGCCGGGCAGGGTCGGCTTGCGGAGGAGGTGCAGCTCATTCGCGGTCGGCTTCCTGGGCGGAGTCCGCTGGTCTGGGGTGTGCCCGCAGGGAGCCGGCGTGGGCCTTGGCGGTCGGGTCGTGCTTGGTCTTGATCAGGCTTGCCACGGTGACGACCGTGAGGACGACGGCGATCACGGCGAGGCTGACCGGCGTGGAGATCTCGGGGACCCGATGGTCCACGTCGACATGGGCCCAGTGCAGGATGAGCTTGACGCCGATGAACGCGAGGATCAGCGAGAGCCCGGTGGACAGGTACACCAGCCGGTCCAGCAGGCCGCTCACGAGGAAGAACAGTGCGCGCAGGCCGAGCAGAGCGAAGGCGTTGGCGGTGAAGACGATGTAGGGCTCTTCGGTGACCCCGAACACCGCGGGGATGGAGTCGAGCGCGAAGAGCAGGTCGATGCTGCCGATGGCGAGCAGGACGATGAACAGCGGGGTGACCATCCGGCGCCCGTCGACGCGGGTGGTGAGTTTGCCTCCGATGTAGTGGTCGGTGATCGGCAGGAGCCGGCGGGCGGCTTTGACCATGACGTTGTCCTCGATGTCGGGGTCCTCGTCGCGGTGCCGGAACAACTGCACGGCCGTGTAGATCAGCAGCAGGCCGAACAGCAGGAACATGAACGAGAACAGCGCCAGTAGGGTGGCGCCGAGCGCGATGAAGATCGCGCGCATGGCCAGGGCGAGCACGATGCCGAAGGTGAGCACCTTGTGCTGGTGTTCCGCCGGCACGGCGAAGGTGGTCATGATGATGACGAAGACGAACAGGTTGTCGACCGAGAGGCTCTTCTCGACGACGTAGCCGGCGAAGTACTCGGTGCCGAACTCGCCGCCGTATCGCAGGGCGAACCAGGCGCCGAAGCCGACCGCGACGAGGATGTAGAACACCGACCATGCGGTGGCCTCGCCGAAGCCGACCCGGTGCGGGCGCAAGGCGCCCAGGATCAGGTCGACGGCCAGCAGGGCGAGGATCAGGCCGATGGTGACGGCCCAGGTGAGTAGGCTGATGTCCAGCACCGGTCCTCCATTCAGTAGCGGCGCTGCGGCGGTCGTCTCCACGCCCAGCGATGCAGCAGGACCAGGGTTCCCACCCCGGCGACGATCCACAACATGACGATCCACAACATCGACAGCGAATGGGTCCACACATGAGCGAGGCCGCCGTCCGTGGTGGCGCCGGTGTGGGCCTCGGGAGAGGCTGGAAGAGCAGGGCGCTGGGTCGCTGCCCGCGTCGACGCCGGGACGAGGAGAGCGCGGCATGATGTCCGGGCCGGTCGTGGTGGGAGTGGACGGCTCCCCCTCCGCTCTGGCCGCTGTGGAGGCCGCGGCACAAGAGGCGCTGCTGAGGGGAGCCAGGCTGCGCGTCGTGCATGCCTTCATCTGGCCCGCCATGCATGTTCCGCCCGGCGGGTCGCCGCTGGGCCCGCCGACAGGGGGCGTACGGGAATCCATCGAGCACGTGCTCACCGAAGCCCTCGAACGCGCCCTGGCTGCCGCGCCCGGGGTGGTGGCCGACCACGCGGTCGTCGCAGGCGAGGCGGTCACAGCCCTGGAGGCGGAGTCGAGGACGGCGCAACTGATGGTGGTGGGCCATCGTGGCTCGGGCGGTTTCGCAGGGCTGCGGCTGGGCTCGACGTCGGTCCACCTGGCCGCTCACAGCCACTGTCCGGTGATGGTGGTGCGGGACCGGCCGGTGAAGGACGGACCGGTGCTGGTGGCGGTGGACGGTCCTCGTCACAGCCGTGAGGCGATCGCGTTCGCATTCCAGGAGGCCTCGCTGCGCGGCGCGGACCTGGTGGCGCTGCACGTATGGGGGACGTGGAGCGACCACGGTGACACCCGCCCGGTGGACGTGGTGGACCTGATCGGTGACGTCGAGACGCTTCAGGCACACGAGGAGCAACTCCTGGACGAGACCCTGTCCGGACACCGGAGGGAACACCCTGAGGTGCCCGTACGTGCCCGTGTCGTGCGGGGCCGTACGCGGCCTGCGCTGATCGAGGCCAGTCGTGGCGCTCAGCTGATGGTGGTGGGTGCTCGCGGACGCGGCGGATTCACCGGACTGCTCCTGGGCTCGGTCAGCCAGGCGGTACTCCATCACGCGGACTGCCCGGTCACCGTGGTGCGTTCCGGCCTGACATGACGCCTGCATGTTGCCGACGGTCGGCAAGGTGCACCCGCCGGAGACGGCCGTCTGCGTGCGCCATGGGCAGGCGTGCGGCCGAACCGCAGGGGTAGCCCGTGAATAGCCGCCCCGGTGGACGGCACCATCGCAGAGCAGGAGGTCGCCGTGACAGCCGACGCACCCCTGCCCCTCCCCGTGACGCTCACGGCTGACGGGCAGCACGCCACTCTCGTGTTCGGCGGCGTTCTGGACACACGCCGGACGCGTGAACTGGAGGAACAGCTCACCGACCCCCGCCTGCGCCAGGCCCGCACACTCGACGCGGTCGCGGCCATCGAGGCATGAGACGCGCGGAAGGTTGGTGCGCGCAGGACGGTTGCCACCGCTTTCCAGGATGGGCACACCCGCGCCGACGGCTCGCGGCACGCCTTCCGTGACGCCGTTCAGTGGCGCGTCCGGATCACTGACGGTACGAGGGACGCGCCCGTTCGGCGCAGGCGGCCGGAGCGCCATGCGTGGACCAGTGCGGCCAGCGCCGTGGTGACCGCGCCCGTGGCAGCCAGCGGCAGCAGGGCGCGTCGCCCGGGCGGCGCGGGACGCTCGGGCTCGGCGTCCCGCCCTCGCAGCGCGGCCGCCAGCACCTCTGCCAGGTGCAACGGGATCCGCCCCGTATCGGCCTGTTCGACCTGTGTACGGCAGCTGAAACCGTCCGCGAGAACCAGCGTCGCCTCGTCCGCCTGCCGCACGGCGGGCAGCAGCCCGGCCTCGGCGCAGGCCATGGACACCGCGTAGTGGCCCTTCTCGAAGCCGAAGTTCCCGGCCAGCCCACAGCAGCCTGCGTCCAGGATGTCGGCGTCCACCGCTGCCCGTTCGAGCACCTTGCGTTCCGCGTCGAAGCCCATGACGGCGTACTGGTGGCAGTGCTGCTGGACCACGGCCCGCGCGTCGACGGCCGGCGGCTGCCAGTCGTCGGCGCGTTCGACGAGCAGTTCGGCCAGGGTGCGGGTCTGCTTTCGCAGCCGTTCCACGTCCGGGTCCTTGGGCAGCAACTCGGCCGCGTCCGAGCGGAACACAGCGGTGCAGCTCGGTTCGAGGCCCACCACGGGCGTGCCGCGGCGCAGGTCCGCGCGCAGCACGTCGATCGTGTGGCCCAGGACCCGCTTGGCGACGTTCAGCTGCCCGGTGGAGATCCACGTCAAGGCGCAGCACACCGCCGACTCGGGCACCTTGACCCGAAAGCCCGCCGCCTCCAGGACCTCGACTGCGGCCCTGCCGATCGCGGGATGGAAGTGGTCGGTGAAGGTGTCGGGCCACAGCACCACCTCGCCCCGGTGCCCGTCACCGCGTGGTCCGTCCCGCTCGCGCCACCAGTCGGTGAAGCGCTGCTCGGCGAAGAGAGGCACGTCCCGTTCGGGCGCGATCCCGCCGAGCGCCTTGGCCACGCGGGCCACGAGTGGAATCGCGGCCAGCGCGTTGACGGTGCGAGGTGCGAGCGCGACCGCCCGGGCCACCGCCGGCAGCCAGCCCATCGAGTAGTGCGCGAGCGGCCGCAACCGGCCGGCGTAGTGGTGGTGCAGGAACTCCGCCTTGTAGGTGGCCATGTCGACGTTGACCGGGCAGTCCGTCTTACAGCCTTTGCAGGCCAGGCACAGGTCGAGGGCGTCGTGCACCTCGCGGGAGCGCCAGTCCGGCGGTACCGGTGAGTCGTTGCGGACCATCTCGAACAGCAGCCGGGCGCGGCCCCTGGTGGAGTGCTCCTCCTCGCGGGTGGCGCGGTAGCTGGGACACATCACCCCACCCTCCAGGGACCGGCACTTCCCGACGCCCACGCACCTGGCGGCTGCCCGGCTGAACTTGCCGTCGTCGTGCGGGAAGGCGAAGACGGTCTCCGGCTCCCAGGGCACGTAGTCCGCGCCCAGACGCAGGTTCTGATCCAGGCGGTACGGCAGGACGACCTTGCCGGGGTTCATCCGGTTGCCCGCGTCGAACAGGCCCTTGAGCCGTTCGAACGCCTCGATCAGCTCCGGCCCGTACATCTTCACCAGCAGCTCGCCCCGCGACTGACCGTCCCCGTGTTCGCCGGACAGCGAGCCGCCGTACGCCACCACCAGGTCGGCGGCCTTCTCCACGAACGCCCGCATCCGGGCGACACCGTCTTCGGACTCCAGGTCGAAGGGGATACGGGTGTGGACGCAGCCATGTCCGAAGTGCCCGTACACCGAAGGGTGCCCGTAGTCGAACTCCTCGAACAGCCTCTTCAGGTCGCGCAGATAGTCGCCGAGGCGGTCGACCGGCACCGCGGAGTCCTCCCAGCCCTCCCAGGTATCGGGCTGCCCCGGTACGTGGGCGGTCGCGCCCAGGCCGGACTCGCGGACCAACCACAATTCGTGCACGTGTTGGTCGTCGTCGTACCAGGTGTGGTCGACAGCGTCCGGCTCGGCGTCGATCAGGGCTTTCGCCCGGGCCCCGACCTCCTCGCGGGTATCTCCCGCGAACTGCACGAACAGATAGGCCCGGCCACCGGGCAGAATCCGCAACGCCTCCGGATTGAGATCCTTCTCCTGCTGGAAGTGGATCAACTGGCGGTCCACGCCTTCCAGCGCCTGCGGCTCGTGCTCCAGGACGGCCGGTACGTGGTCGGCGGCCTCGCAGATGTCCCGGTAACCGAGGACGACCAGAGCCGTATGCGCTCGCACGGGCACGAGCTCCAGCTCCGCGCGCAGGACGGTGACCAGTGTGGACTCCGAACCGGTCAGAAGCCCGGCGACGTCGAAGCCCTGCTCGGGCAGGAGAGAGTCGAGGTTGTAGCCGGAGACCCGGCGCGGGATGTCGGGATAGCGCTCACGCACCAGAGCGGCGTACCGGTCGCGCAGCGCCGCCATCCCGCGGTACAGCTCCGCTTCCCGTCCCTCACCGGACATCAGCCGCTCCAACTCGGCGTCAGCAGTCCGGCCGACCCACATGCGGGTTCCGTCATAGGTCAGCACTTCCAGGCGGTGCAGGTTGTCGACGACCTTCCCGTACGCCTGGGCCGTCGACCCGCACGAGTTGTTGCCGATCATCCCGCCGATGGTGCAGTTCGGGTGAGTGGCCGGCCTCGGCCCGTACTGCAGGCCGTACTCGGCCAGCTGCCGGTTCAGGTCGTCGAGCACGATGCCCGGTTCGACGACACACCGCCGGCTTTCCGGGTCCACCGACAGCAGCCGGTTGCAGTACTTGCTCCAGTCCAGCACCACCGCGAAGTTGCAGCATTCCCCCGCCAGGCTGGTGCCACCGCCGCGGGAGAGCAGCGGCGCGCCGTACTCCCGGCACACCGCGACCGCCTCCTCGGCAGCCTCGACGGTACGGGGGATCACCACGCCGATGGGGATCTGCCGGTAGTTGGAACCGTCCGTCGAGTACGCCGCACGCGTACCCGAATCGAAGCGGACCTCGCCGTCGACCCGGTCACGCAGATCCCGTTCGAGAGCACCGGCGTCGACGTGTTCCGACGAGCGACGGACGACGGGCAGGGGGAGATCCACCTCGTTCATGCGAAGCCTTCCACTCAGCTTCCTCTGCGACGACCCGGACTCTGCGATGCCCCGGAATGACTGCACGTGTATCCCACGGCCTTCGGCGACAAACCGGAATACCGGGCATGGGCCATGGCCGCCGCGGACATCGCTCCGCCGGAGACCGGTCCGCAAGGTGTGCTGACGTGCCCCCGTCTGCAAGCAGCAGGCGCCTCAGTCGGAGGGTTGCAAGGGGAGTGCGGGCCAGTTGAGCAGGCGTGCTCCGAGGGTGGCGGTCTGCAGGGTGTAGCGCTGGTCGGGGTTGGTGGGGTCGTACCCGGTGAGGGTGCGCACGCGGGCCATGCGGTAGGCCACGGTCCGCACGCTGAGGCCGAGGCGTCGTGCGGTCACGGTGTTGGTGCAGCCGCTGTCGAAGTACGCGGTCAGGGTGTGCAGCAGCGGGCCCGGCCCGCCGCGGGCCCGCTCCAGGCCGCCCAGCACCGTGGCCACCAGGTCGGTGATCGCCGCTCTGTCCCGGCCCAGGACCTGGAACACCAGCAGGTCCGACGCGTGGATCACCGCGCCGGAGACGGCAAGACGGTGGGCGAGGTCGAGGGTCTCGCGGGCCTCGCGGTAGCAGCGCACGACACCGTTCGCCCCCGGCCGCGGCCGGCTGACGGCGATCCGAGGATGCCGGGCGAGCGAACGCCGGACATGCTCGGCGAAGTGCTCGGCGGCACTCGCGCCGCTTCCGGCACAGATGCACACCAGCATCCCGTCCTTCGCGGCAACCAGGCTCTCCCCGGCACCATAGCCCGAGGCCATGGCCTCTTCGACGTACCGGGTGGCCGGGTCCGCCGCGCTGAAGGGCGCCTCGGCCCGGGCCACCGCCACGCGGTGCGGGCCGGCGAACCGGAAACCGATACGGTGGGCCTGCTCCGCCATCCGGCCGAGATCACCGGCACCGTGCAGCAACTCGTCCAGGAACGCCTGCCGGATCTCCTCCTCCCGCCGGATGGCCGCCCGGTGAGCGGCCTCATAGCCCTCGGTGAGCGTGACCGCCACGTCCCGGACAGGCCCCAGCACCTGCGCCGGGACCGGCACCGAAACAGCACAACCCCCGCCCGCCCCGCCCGCGGACGGTGCGCAGGTACGGCACAAAGCACCCAGGTAGGCGTCGATGAGCTCGCGCAGCGGGGTGCCGTTGCCGGCGGCGTGAGCTGCCGCTTCCCGCAGCCGGGCACGATCCTGCGCGTCGATACCACCGGTGCGCACCACGGCCCGGGCCAGCAGCTCCTCATGAGGCGGACCGCCCCATGACCCTGCGCCAGCACCGCTCCTGCCACCCATCAGCGGCCACCCCATTTGTCCGCATTGGCGAGCTTCGAGTCTACCGCCACTTTGCCGACCCCCGGCAAGGTCGCGCACCCCCAGATGTCCGCCGATGCCTCCCCCCGGCCCGTATCCGCCCAGCCAGCCGGGTAACCCGCAACACAGGGTCCCAGCGCCAGGAACCAGGGGGTAACACACCCGTGCCCCGAACCAACCCCACCAGCCTCGCCAGCCCCACCGGCCTCGCCCGGAGGCTCGCCCGGAGGCTCGCCGCAGTCCTCCTGACAGCGCTCGGCTGCCTGCTCGCCGCCCCGGCGATGAGCGCGGCACAGAAGACGGGCGCGGAGGGGTTCGCCATGGACAAGTCGTAGCCCTCGACCCGCGTCGCCCGTTTCGGCGCGCTCCCCCAAGGCTTCGAGGAGGTTGGCATGAATCCCGAGATGGACGAGGAACGCGTCCTCGCACAGCTCGAACGACGCCTTGCCCAGGACGATCCCGGCCTGGCCGCGACCATGGACGCGCTCAACGAGCAGTTCCCCGACGAGCCCGGAGCACAGCCCGCCGGCAGCGATGAGAAGCAGCGCAATTGGCGGCGAACCGCCGCCATAGTCTTCGCCATCGTCGCCTTCCTGGGCCTCTTCCTCACCGCGGTGTTCAACAACAATCCGCAGCAGGCCGACAAAGACCCGCCCCCTCCGAACGGCCTGGTGCCGGGCGTCTCGCAACAGACCCAACGCCGCTCCCCGCCAAGGTCAGAGCCACGCCACCGCCTCCGGGAACCGGGCAGCGGACCACTGCCCACCGACCTACCGACGGCATACCCAGGGGACCCGTGCGCGCCCGTGATCTCGCAGAGCCGTACGTCTCGGTCACCGGCGTGATCAACGAGCCGCACGCCGAGACCAGCCGGCCACAAGCACCACCCGAAAGGCATCCGACCGCATGCCCCACCGCAACGGCAGGCCCCGCACGTTTCTCGGCCGTCTTCCCCTGCCGGAGCGCATCTTCGTGGCCGACGCGCTCCGCACGGAGACGGTCGGCGGCATCGTGCTGCTCACCGCGGCAGCGGCGGCGCTGGTCTGGGCGAACACGCCGCTGAGGAACGCCTACGAGGCGGTGCGGGACTTCCACTTCGGCATCGGGGCCCTGGGCCTTGACCTCTCCGTGGCCCACTGGACGGCGGAAGGGCTCCTGGCGATCTTCTTCTTCGTCGCCGGGGCCGAACTCAAACGCGAGCTGGTCGTCGGGGAACTGCGCGACCCCAAGACGGCGACCGTGCCGGTGGTCGCGGCACTCAGCGGCATGGCCATACCCGCCCTCGTCTACGGAATCGTCGCCACGGCCGGAGGAGGAACCTGGAACGGCTGGGCCGTGCCCATGGCCACGGACATCGCCTTCGCCCTCGGCGTGCTCGCCGTGATCGACACCCACCTGCCCTCCGCGCTGCGCGCCTTCCTGCTGACCCTCGCGATCGTCGACGACCTGGGCGCCATCATCGTCATCGCCCTCTTCTACACGTCAACCATCCACCTCCCGGCCCTCCTCGGCGCCGCCCTCGGGCTCGGCCTGTTCTATGTCCTGCACACGCGAAAACACGTACACGGCTGGTACTGGTACGTCCCCCTGGCTCTGGTCATCTGGGGCCTGACCCACGCCGGCGGCGTCCACGCCACAGTGGCCGGAGTCGCGATGGGACTGCTGCTGCGCGCGGCCGAGGACGGAACGGTGGGACACCGCCCGGCCGAACACATCGCCCACCTGGTCCGGCCGATCTCCGCGGGAGTGGCCGTGCCGCTCTTCGCCCTGTTCGCGGCCGGCGTGAGCGTCTCCGGCGACACACTCGGAGCCGTGATCACGAACCCGGAGCCACTGGGCGTGGCGCTGGGGCTGGCGGCGGGGAAGATCCTGGGAGTCTTCGGCGGAACGTATCTCGCCATCCGCTTCACCCGTGCCCGGCTCGGCCCCGGCCTCGCGTTGGCGGACGTACTCGCCCTGGCCATGCTGGCCGGAATCGGCTTCACCGTCTCGCTGCTGATCGGCGAACTCGCCTACCCGGACCCGGCGCAACAGGAACACATCAAAGCCGCGGTCCTGGTCGGATCACTGACCGCCGCGCTCGTGGCATGCGTCCTGCTGAGACTGCGGAACAACAAGTACAGGCGGCTGTACGAGGCGGAGACCGTCGACACGAACGCCGACGGCGTACCCGACATCTACCAGGCCGACGACGCCACCGCACCGCACGGCGACCTCGCTCCCGAACACCCCTACGCGGACCGCCCCCGCCGAAGCCGCAGACCCGCCAGCCCGTCCGAGACCGACGGATGACGGTCGGCAGGAGAGAGCCATGAAGAACTCGCTACCCATCGGACGGGTCTCCGGGGTCCCGCTGCGGATCCACTGGACGGTACCGCTGCTGGTGTTCCTGTTCGGCTACGGCCTGGCCGGCGGCACGCTGCCCGCCTGGCTCCCGGGACGGTCCACGACCGCCTACACGGTCGCCGGGCTCGTCGGCGCCCTGTTGCTTCTGCTGAGCCTGCTGGCACACGAGTCCGCGCACGCCGTCACGGCCCGGCGCAAAGGCATCACCGTCCACAGCGTCACCCTCTGGGCGCTCGGCGGCATGACCGAGATGGAGAAACCCGCCGCCCCGGGTGCGGCCTTCCTCGTCGCCGTGAGCGGGCCGCTCACCAGCCTGATCGCCGGTGGAGCGGCGCTCGGCGCGGGAGCGGGACTGAGCGCGGGACCGGGCTGGCAGCTGCCCGCGGCCGTGCTGGTGTGGCTGGGCTGGGCGAACCTTCTGCTGGGCGTCTTCAACCTCCTGCCCGCCGCCCCGCTCGACGGCGGACGGGTCGTGCAGGCCGTGATGTGGTGGCGCACCGGTGACCGCGAGCGGGCCGACCGGACGGCCGGCCGCAGCGGACAGATCCTCGGCATCCTGCTCATCGTCCTCGGCTGGCTGCTGTTCTTGCGCGGTGCCTGGAGCGGACTGTGGCTGGCCCTCATCGGCTTCTTCGTCATGATCGCCGCCAAGGCCGAAGTACAGCAGGCGTCCCTGACCTCGGCGCTGAGGGGGCTACGCGCCGCCGACGCCATGTCCAGCCCCGTCGAGACCGCCCACGACTGGATGACCGTGCAGCGTTTCATCGACGGCCCCGCGATCGAGGCCCGCCACTCGGCGCTGCCCCTGCTGGACTTCGACGGCAGCCCCAGCGGCCTGCTCCGGCTGCCGCAGCTGACACGTGTCCCGGCGCTGCAGCGGGAGACACTGCGCCTGCGCGACGTGGCAACTCCCCTGTCCCAGTGCACCACCTGCGCACCGGACGACCTCCTGGAGGACACCCTCAAACAGCTCCGCCCGGCGGGCGGGCTGCCGATCCTCGTCCTGGACGGCCGGCACCTCACGGGCATCATCACCGCACACGACATCATCCGCCTCACCCAGCGCCACCGACTGCGCAGGAACGGGGCCGGATGACCGTCCACGTGACCTTCGGCGCCGCAAGGCCGATACTGCCGACAGCAGCCCTCCCCCTATCAGGACCGCGCCAGGAGGCACCCATGAAGATCCTCATGAACGTACCGGAGACCGTCGTCGCGGACGCCCTGCGCGGTATGGCGGCGGCCCATCCGGAGTTGACCGTCGATGTGGAGAACCGGGTGATCGTACGGCGGGACGCGCCCGTCGAGGGCAAGGTCGCGCTCGTCTCCGGTGGGGGCTCGGGGCACGAGCCGTTGCATGGCGGGTTCGTGGGGCCCGGGATGCTGTCGGCCGCCTGTCCCGGGGAGGTATTCACGTCCCCCGTACCGGACCAGATGGTGCGGGCGGCGGCGGCCGTGGACAGCGGGGCCGGGGTGTTGTTCGTCGTGAAGAACTACACCGGTGACGTGCTCAACTTCGACATGGCCGCCGAGCTCGCCGAGGACGAGGGCATCCAGATCGCCAAGGTGCTGGTCAACGACGACGTCGCCGTCACCGACAGCCTCTACACCGCCGGTCGGCGGGGCACCGGCGCCACGCTGTTCGTCGAGAAGATCGCCGGGGCCGCCGCCGACGAGGGGCAGCCGCTGGAGCGGGTCGAGGCGATCGCGCGGCAGGTCAACGAGAGCTCGCGCAGCTTCGGCGTGGCACTGAGCGCCTGCACCACGCCCGCCAAGGGCACCCCCACCTTCGATCTGCCGCCCGGTGAGCTGGAGTTGGGTATCGGCATCCACGGCGAGCCCGGCCGGGAGCGGCGGGCGATGATGACCTCGCGTGAGATCGCCGACTTCGCGGTGAACGCCGTACTGGAGGACCTGAGCCCGCGCAATCCCGTCCTGGTCCTGGTCAACGGCATGGGGGCGACCCCGCTGCTGGAGCTGTACGGCTTCAACGCCGAGGTGCAGCGCGTGCTCGCCGAGCGCGGCGTCGCCGTCGCCCGCACCCTCGTCGGCAACTACGTGACCTCCCTCGACATGGCCGGCGCCTCGGTCACCCTGTGCCAGGTCGACGAGGAGTTGCTGCGGCTGTGGGACGCGCCGGTGCGGACGCCGGGGCTGCGCTGGGGTATGTGACACGGCGACGGGACGATCAAGGCACCTACCACGCAAGGAGACCCAGTGCTCGATGCCGACTTCTTCCGCCGCTGGATGGCGGCGACCGCCGCGTCCGTGGACCGCGAGGCGGAACGGCTCACGGCCCTCGACTCCCCCATCGGGGACGCCGACCACGGCAGCAATCTGCAACGCGGGTTCACCGCCGTGACGGCGGCGCTGGAGAAGGAGGCCCCGGACACGCCGGGCGCCGTCCTGATCCTGGCGGGGCGGCAGCTGATCTCGACGGTCGGCGGGGCCTCCGGGCCGCTGTACGGCACGCTGCTGCGCCGCACCGGCAAGGCGCTCGGGGACGCCGCCGAGGTCGACCGGGCACAGCTCGCCGACGCGCTGCGGGCAGGCGTGGACGCCGTGATGACGCTCGGCGGGGCCGCGCCGGGCGACAAGACGATGATCGACGCCCTGGTGCCGGGGGTGGACGCGCTCGGTGACTCCTTCGGCGCGGCGCGGAACGCCGCCGAGCAGGGCGCGCTGGCGACGATCCCGTTGCAGGCCCGCAAGGGCCGGGCCAGTTATCTGGGCGAGCGGAGCATCGGGCACCAGGACCCGGGCGCCACGTCGTCGGCGCTGCTCATCGCGGGACTCGCGGAGGCCGCCGATGAGTGACGAGAAGATGAGTGCCAAGAAGCTGGTCGGGATCGTGCTGGTGTCGCACAGCGCGCAGGTGGCCGCGTCCGTGGCCGAGCTGGCGAAGGCGCTCGCGGGCGGCGCTACGGCGGTGCCCGTCGCCCCGGCGGGCGGCACCGAGGGCGGCGAGCTGGGTACGAGCGCGGAGCTGATCGCCGCCGCGGCCGCGTCCGTGGACCGGGGCGCCGGGGTCGCCGTCCTCACCGACCTCGGCAGCGCCGTCCTCACCGTGAAGGCGCTGCTGGCCGAGGGCGACGAACTCCCCGCCCAGTCGCGCCTGGTGGACTGCCCGTTCGTCGAGGGCGCCGTCGCCGCGGTCGTCACGGCGGCCACGGGAGCCGACCTGGACGCGGTGGTGGCGGCGGCCTCGGAGGCGTACAGCTACCGCAAGGTCTGACACCCGGGCCGGCCCCGCGTTCAACCGACGGCGGCGGAGGGCACACGGGCGTTCATCTCCCGCCCGCCCCCTCCGCCGCCGTACCGGCTCACCTCAACCCCTCCGCGACCACGGCCAACGCCGACCGCACCGTCGCCTCCAGTTCATCCCCCTGTGCCCCGCGCCCGGCGTCCCGCCATGCGTAGGGCTCCACCGCCGCCCGCAGCGCCGCGTTGCACATCGCCGCCTGGATGGCCGCCCGCGGATCGTCGGCCGGCGGCCCGGCCCGCTCGGCGAGGGCACGGGCGAACGCCGGTTCGGCCTCGTCGTCAGCGACGCGGAGTGGGAGCGGGTCATCCGGGTCGACCTCACCGCGCCGTTCCTGCTCACCCGGGCGGTGCTGCCGCACATGCCGGCCGTCGGCCGGGGCGCGATCGTCAGCACCGCCTCCGAGGCGTCCCTGCGCGGCGCCAGCCGCGCTGCCGCGCAGGGACGCCTCGAAGCACGGGGTGGCGGGGCTGACGAAGTCCCTCGCGGTGATGTACCGGAAGCAGGGCATCCGCACGAACGCCATCGCCCGGGCGGCACCAGCACCGGCATCGCCGTCGACGCCGAGCAGGGCGCGCACGGGCCCTCGACCCTCGCCCGAGGAGCAGGCGGACGCGGCGAGCAACATCAACGGCGTGATCCTGCCCGTCGACGACGGCTGGTCGGCCGTCTGACGGTCACTCAACCACCGCGGGCGGATGTGTCGGTCACTCACCCACCGTCCACGAATCGCCGCGCCAGCCGCTCCCCCTCCGCCACGGCGGCAGCATGGCTCCCCAAGGGCGAGACCCGCGAGCCCTTGAAGACGATGTAGGTGACACCGGAGTCCGTTCCCCCACTCAGCGGGTCGGGCGGGATCCCGAGGGCCCGGGCGGCGGCGTACGACGCCTCGCCGATGACCTCGCGCGGCCCGGTGTCGCCGACGACCGCGTACTGCACCCGGCCACGATGGATGACGACGGCCACCGATCCGCCGCGCACGCCGTGCTCGCGGTAGTCCCAGATGCGGCTGGGGACGGGCACGACGACGTACGGGAGGCGTTCGGCGTTCAGGTGGCGGCCGTCGGGGGTCTGGAAGGCCGTGCTGGCGGCGAAGTACGGGTCGGCGCGGCGGTTGCAGCGGCGGCCGGGGCGGCCGTCGCAGTCGATGTCCATGTCGGCCGTCCAGAAGACGGCGTCGCGGGTGCCGCAGACGGGGATGGTCGCGGGCCGGCCGGCGTCGGTGCGGTAGCGGCCGCTGGAGACGGGGGTGCAGTCCCGCACCTTGGCCAGCAGGTCGGCCGCCCGGACGGCATCCTCGACCGGTCTTTCCCCCCGGGAGCGGGGTTCCTCGGGCGGGTGGGCGGTCGAGGGGGTCGCCGGGGCGAGCAGGGCGGCACTTGCCGCGGCCAGCGCGAGCAACTGGACACGCACGATAAGAAACTCTCTGATGGGGGACACTGACGGTCACTCAGCACCATCCGATGCTGTCCATGATCATGGGGCCACCCAAGGGGTTTGGACGGTGCACGCCACGCTGTCCACCAGGGGCCGGGAGGCCGAGCCCATGTCGGCTCGGCCTCCCGGCCGCCCCGGCCGGCGCGGGATCAGCGACGACAGCGGTCCGCACCATCAGCACGAACTTCCCCTCCCTCAGGGAGAGTTCGGCCGTGCTCGCTTCAGCATACGGAACCGCGCGGGGCGCTCCGGAACCCACCGCCCTCTTGATGTGATCGCGTCAGTCACGTCATATTGGTCCGGACCAATTCCGACGTGCTGTCCCGGGAGGCCGAGTCGTGCGACGCGTTCCCGTCCCCGCTGCCCTGGCCCTCGGCGTGCTGCTGCTCGTCCCGTCCTGCGGCCGGGGCGGTACGGCGGACGGCGACGAGGGACGGCTGCCCGCCGCGCCGGCGGGCGTCACCGCGGCGGCGGGCAGCGCCACCAGCGTCCATGTGATGTGGAACGCGGTGGCCTCGGGCGACATCAGCGGCTACGAGGTGTACCGCGACGCCACGAAGGTCGAGGAGGTCCCCGGCTCCGAGCACATGGTGGACGTCACCCGGCTCAGGCCGTCGACGACGTACGTCTTCACCGTGCGGGCCCGGGACACCGAGGGGCGGCTCGGGCCGCGCAGCCGTGCGGTGCGGGCGCGGACACCCGCCGCCGTCGCGGCCGACACCTCGGCCCCCTCGCGGCCGGGCGAGACCCGGGGGCGGGCCGCCGGAAGCCGGGCGGTGCAGTTGTCGTGGGCCGCGTCGACGGACGACCGGGGCGTGACGTCGTACGACGTCTACCAGGGCGGTACGAAGGTCCACAGCGTGGGCGGGGGACAGACCGCGACCGTGGTGACGGGGCTGCGGCCGGGCACCCGCTACTCGTTCACGGTCCGGGCGCGAGACGCGGCGGACAACGTCTCCGCCGCCGGTGCCGCCGTCCGGCTCACCACCGCGCCGGGCACGGACGACGGGCGGGACACCGCGCCGACCGACTTCCGTGCGACGACCCGGCGCGCCGACGGGGCGTACCACCTCGACCTGTCGTGGGTGCCGCCCGAGGTGGACGGGGTGATCACCGAGTACCAGGTCCACCTCGACGGCCGTCCGGCCACCTCCCTCGTCTGGGGCGGGACCGCACCCCGGGGCAGGGCGACGTACAGCTTCTACGTCGGGCGGGAGGCCGGGGTGAGCCATCGGGTGCGGCTGCGCGCCCGGCTGCCGGACGGCACCTGGGGCGGCTTCTCGGCGGAGCGGACGGTCACGACCGGCGAGGGGCGCTGAGGGCCCGGGCATCCCCCGGGCGGCGGAATCAGTCACCTGTGCGGGTGCGGTCCGCATGCGGGACGGGCCGGGGGCGCGTTGGCTGCCCATGAGGCAGCACGGGCGTTCCCCGACCTCGGCGGCGCAAGGGATGTACCGCCAACCGTGCCGCCGGAGGGCAGTCCCATGCGTACTTCTCAGCCTCTGCTCGGGGCGGCCGTGGCGGCCGCCGCGCTGCCGCTGGCCCTGGTCGCCGGACCGGCCGCCGCGCAGTCCGGGATCTCGGTGAGCACCCGCGGCTCCACGGTCTCGGTGACGACCAGCGCCTGCACCCTGATGAACGGCAGGTGGGGCACCGCCTCGCTGCTCACCAGCGGCCAGGCGACCTTCGCCCAGGGCCGCCAGGTGCAGTTGTCCGGCACGACCGCCCTGCAGAGCTCGGTCTGGTCGAACGTCAGCCCGGGCACGTACACGGTGGTCGTCATGTGTTCCAACGGCAACACCGCCGGCACCCAGTCCGTCATCGTCTCCTCCGGGTCCACGCCGACCATCTCGGCGACGACCACGGCCTCACCCACACGAGGCGTGGTCGGCGGTGTCGGCGGCGCCAGCCGGGACTACGGCACGCTGACCCTGGTGGGGGGCGGGGCGCTGGTGGGGACCGGGGTGATCGCCACGGTCTGGTTCCTGCGCCGCCGCTCGAAGCCGTACCGGCTCTGAGCCCGTCCAGCAGCACTGTGCCCGCTACTGCCCCTGTTCCGCGGGCAGTTCGGCGAACTCCGCCAGGGCGTGCTCCAGCCAGCCCGTCCAGAAGGTCTCCAGGTCGATGCCGGCCCGCAGCACCAGATGCTGGAGTCGGTCCTGGGGGCTGTCCTTGTCCGGCGGGAAGTCGCGCCGCTCGATCTCCTCGTACTCCGCCAATTGCCGCCGGTGCAGGTCGAGATGGCGGCGCAGATCGGCGACGATGCCCTCGGTGCCGACCACGGCCGCGGCGCGCAGCCGCAGCAGCAGCGGGTCGCGGTGCGGCCTGGGGTCCTGTGCGGCGGCGGTCCAGCGGGCCAGTTCGGCGCGACCCGCGGGCAGCACCTCGTAGCTCTTCTTCTGCCCGCGCACCGGCTGCTCGGCCGGCAGGGCCCGGATCAGCCCCTCGGCCTCCAGTTTTCCCAGCTCGCGATAGATCTGCTGATGCGTCGCCGACCAGAAGTAGCCGATCGACCGGTCGAAGCGGCGGGTCAGCTCCAGCCCCGAGGACGGCTTTTCGAGCAGGGCGGTGAGGATCGCGTGCGGGAGTGACATGGCGCCATCCTAGGGACGGCCCCTTGACGTCAGAGGGCGGCCGCCAGTTCGGTGCCCTGCTTGATGGCGCGCTTGGCGTCCAGTTCGGCGGCCACGTCGGCACCGCCGATGAGGTGCACGCTGCGGCCCGCGGCGAGCAGTTCCTCGTACAGATCCCGGCGCGGCTCCTGCCCGGTGCACAGCACGATGGTGTCGACCTCCAGGACCGTGCTGGTGTCGCCGACGGTGACGTGCAGTCCGGCGTCGTCGATGCGGTCGTAGCGCACGCCCGGGACCATGGTGACGCCGCGGTGCTTCAGCTCGGTGCGGTGGATCCAGCCGGTGGTCTTGCCGAGGCCCGCGCCGACCTTGCTGGTCTTGCGCTGGAGCAGGTGCACGGTGCGCGGCGGGGCGGGCCGCTCGGGGGCGGCGAGTCCGCCGGGGCCTTCGTAGGTCATGTCGACGCCCCAGTGGCGGAAGTACGTCGCCGGGTCCTCGTGCGCCTTGTCGCCGCCGTCGGTGAGGTACTCGGCGACGTCGAAGCCGATGCCGCCGGCGCCGAGGATGGCGACGCGGTCACCGACGGGGGCGCCGTCGCGCAGGACGTCGAGGTAGCCGAGGACCTTCGGGTGGTCGACGCCGGGGATGTCCGGGGTGCGCGGGGTGACGCCGGTGGCGACGACGACCTCGTCGTAGCCGGACACGTCGGCGGAGGTCACGCGCGTGTTGAGGCGTACGTCGACGCCGTGCGCGTCGAGCTGGTGGCGGAAGTAGCGCAGCGTCTCGTCGAACTCCTGTTTGCCGGGAACCCTGCGGGCGACGTTGAGCTGCCCGCCGATCTCGCTCGCGGCGTCGAACAACGTGACCTGGTGGCCGCGTTCGGCGGCGCTCACGGCACACGCGAGACCTGCCGGGCCCGCGCCGACGACCGCGACCCGCTTACGCAGCCGCGTCGGGGAGAGCACCAGCTCGGTCTCGTGGCAGGCGCGCGGGTTGACCAGGCAGGAGGTGATCTGCCCGCTGAAGGTGTGGTCGAGGCAGGCCTGGTTGCAGCCGATGCAGGTGTTGATCGCTTCCGGCTTGCCCGCGGCGGCCTTGGCGACGAAGTCGGGATCGGCGAGCATCGGGCGGGCCATCGACACCATGTCCGCGCAGCCGTCCGCCAGCAACTCCTCGGCCAGCTCGGGGGTGTTGATGCGGTTGGTGGTGACGAGCGGGATCGACACCTCACCCATGAGCCGCTTGGTGACCCAGGTGTAGGCGCCGCGCGGCACGGAGGTGGCGATGGTGGGGATACGGGCCTCGTGCCAGCCGATGCCGGTGTTGATGAGGGTCGCCCCGGCGGCCTCGACCGCCTTGGCGAGCGTGATCACCTCGTCGAGGGTGGAGCCGCCGGGCACGAGGTCCAGCATCGACAGCCGGTAGATGACGATGAAGTCCTCACCGACCGCCGCACGCACGCGCCGGACGATCTCGACCGGGAAGCGCATGCGGTTCTCGTAGGAGCCGCCCCAGCGGTCGGTGCGGTGGTTGGTCTGCGCGGCGATGAACTCGTTGATCAGATAGCCCTCGGAGCCCATGATCTCCACGCCGTCGTACCCGGCCCGGCGGGCGAGGCGGGCGGCGCGGGCGTAGTCGTCGATGGTCCGCTCGACCTCGGCGTCCGTGAGCTCCCGGGGCGGGAAGGGGCTGATCGGGGCCTGAAGGGGGCTGGGGGCGACCAGGTCCTGGTGGTAGGCGTACCGGCCGAAGTGCAGGATCTGCATCGCGATCCTGCCGCCCTCGCGGTGCACCGCCTCGGTGATCTGCCGGTGCTGTGCGGCCTCCGCCTCGGCGGTGAGCTTGGCGCCGCCCTCGTACGGCCGCCCCTCGTCGTTGGGCGCGATGCCGCCGGTGACGATCAGGCCCACTCCCCCGCGCGCCCGGGCGGCGTAGAACTCCGCCATGCGTGCGAAGCCACGCTCGGCCTCCTCCAGGCCGACGTGCATGGAGCCCATCAGGACCCGGTTGGGCAGGGTGGTGAAGCCCAGGTCGAGCGGGCTCAGCAGGTGCGGGTAACGGCTCATGGCCCCTCCGTGCGCGGTGACGTCCCTCTGTTGTAGAGGACCGCGCACGGTTTATGCAACTAGTTGCACAACGGGCCGGTCAGCGGCTCTCCAGCCGTACGTGCAGCTCTCGCTCCTGGTCACCGGAGGCCGTGGCGAGGTCGTGCACCCTGAACAGGTCGTGCAGGGTGGTGCGGAAGCGGTCGATCGCCCAGTAGCCGCCGTGTGCGTCGGCCTCGACGGAGGCCGAGAGCCGGGGGTTGGTGGTGTGCGGGCCCGTGTGCGGTGCGGAGACCTCGAAGGTGCCCAGCCACACCGTCGGCCGGACCTCGTGCCAGTCGCGCGGTACGTCGTCGGAGCACCGGTCCGAGTCGAAGTACTCGCACAGGGTGTCGAACACGATCCGGGCGTCCTCCTTGCTGCATCCGCTGATCTCCACGGAGACGGATTCCGGGTGCGGTCGCTCACTGTCCATCGTGGTGACTCCTCTCGTGGCCGCGCTGCGGTACGGCAGCGGATTCCCGCACGGCGCCGTGCCGCACTCCCAGAAAACCACCACATTCCGGGATGTACAGCCCCGAGAGGAGCACCGGCTCAGCTTCTTGTGAACCGGCTCAGCTTCTTGTGAAGCGGTACGTCTTGCTGTCGGTCAGGATGCAGAAGCCGGGCGACAGGACGATCACGCGCAGGGTGCCGGTGCGGCGGTCGTAGTCGATGCCCTCCGCCTCGTAGGTGCCGGAGCAGCCGCTGCGCAGCGGGAGCTGCCGCAGGGCCGTGACGTGGCCGGACACGTCGGAGGCGCCGTTGGGCGGGGCGGACAGGTCGACCTGGAGCAGCGGCTTGGCGATGCCGAAGAGCGTGCCGGCCGGGTCGTCGGAGGAGCACAGCAGGGTGGTCGGGCCGGTGAAGTCGCAGCCCTGTACGTCGCGGACGGCGTGGTCGAGGTGGACGGTGGCGACCTGCGGGAGGTTGGCCGAGGGCGAGGTGCTCGGGTTGGCTCCCGGCGTCGGGAAGACGAGCAGGCGGTTCATGGTGCCGTACTCGCCCGCGAGCATCCACTGGCCGTCGGGGGAGATCGCGACCCAGGAGTTGTTCAGGGCCTCTCCCGCGCCGAGCGTGTGGACGTACTCCGACCAGGTGCCGCCGGGCGACTGCACCCGGAACATCTTGGTGCTGCCCGAGTCCCGCTGGTACGGCTCGATGTAGTGGCCGTCGTAGGAGGCGTCGGGGTCGCCGACGTGGTTCCAGCCGCGGCTGCTGACGGAGGAGGGGATGGTGCCGACGCCGGTGTACCGGTTGGGGCTGCCGGCCGGGACCTCGACCGAGGTCAGGCCCTGGCTCTCGGTGAGCGGATCGGCCCGGTCGGAGCCGACCTCGGCCCAGGTGTCGGCGGCGGTGGCGGAGGGGGCGGCCAGCAGGGTGAGGGCGCAGGCGGCGAGGGCGGCCGGCAGGGTGCGACCACGTTGCCGCAGGCGGCGTGAGGGCATAGGGGCTCCTCGGTCGGGGGGTGGGTGCGCTTGGCGGAAGAGTGTGGCGAGAGGAGATGGTCATGTACAGACCAACGGCGGAACGGGAGTTGTCGTACAGGCGACCGCTGCTCCCGAGCCCCCACCCGCCCGATCGGCCGCTCGGCACCTTTCCGACCCCTCCCCGGCCCTCACCGGGCTCCCCTCGGATGGGCCACGGCCACCCCACCCCATCGCCAGACACCCCCAGTCATGTTGAGGGATGGTGGAGTAGGGCGGTCGTGGCGTAAGAGAGATGGTTGAGCGCGAAACGCAAGGGGAGTCGGCACGAGGACGACGTGCCGTGTGGAAGGCGAAGGCGGTGCGTGGGATGGGTGCAACCGGGCCACCGGTGGCCGACGGGACCGAGCCGGGCAGCGGGACAGCCCGGCCCAGCGGCCTGCTCGACGTGCTGGGCGTGGCCTCGGTGGTGCTGGACGCCAACGGCCG
Organism: Streptomyces sp. Z423-1; assembly: GCF_013009255.1. Lineage (NCBI taxonomy): Bacteria > Bacillati > Actinomycetota > Actinomycetes > Kitasatosporales > Streptomycetaceae > Streptomyces > Streptomyces sp. Z423-1. The sequence goes on along the minus strand of NZ_CP053109.1, from coordinate 8,913,642 downwards.
CATCGTCCTGTGGAGCCCGCAGGCCGAGGAGCTGTTCGGCTACTCGGCGTCCGAGGCGCTGGGCCGTTACGCCGCCCGGGTGATGGTGCACGAGGAGCACTTCGACCTGGTCAAGAAGCTGTTCGCCGACGTCATGGCCACCGGCCGGGGCTGGGCGGGTGCCTTCCCGGTGCTCCGCAAGGACGGCACCACGCGCCTGGTGGAGTTCCGCAACATGCGGCTGATGGACGACCGGGGCGACGTCTACGCCCTGGGCCTCGCCGCCGACCAGCCGACCGTGCGCCGGCTGGAGCAGGACGTCGCGCTGTCCACGCGGGTGATCGCACAGTCACCGATCGGGCTGGCCGTCCTGGACACCCGGCTGCGCTACGTGTCCGTGAACGCGGCGCTGGAGCGGATGCACGGCGTCCCGGCCGAGGAACACATCGGCCGGACCATCGGCGATGTGCTGCCGATGCTGGAGCTGGCGCCCCTGGAGGCCGCGCTGCAGCACGTCCTGGACACCGGGCAGCCGCTGATCGACCACCCCGCCGCCGGCCGGACCCCCGCCGACCCGCACGAGGACCACGCCTGGTCGGTCTCGCTGTACCGGCTGGAGGACGCCCGCGGCACGGTACTGGGCGTCGCCCTGTCGGTCCTGGACGTCACGGAGCAGCACCGGGCGGCCGTCGAGACGGAGGCCGCGCGGCGGCGGCTGGCGCTGATCGCGGACGCGTCGGCCCGCATCGGCACCACACTGGACCTGGACCGCACCGCCAGCGAACTGGCCGACGTCACGGTGCCGGAGCTGGCGGACGTGGCCGCCGTGGACCTGCTGGACTCGGTGGTGGGCGGCCGCCGCAGCAGCTCCGACCCGTCCCAGCCGACGGTGATCCGGGCCCTGGCCGTACGGGCGGACGACGCGCCGGAGGCCCTGCGGGCGGCCGACACGCCGGGACAGGTGGCCCGCTACGGCCCCGACCGTCTGGTCACCGAGTGTGTGCGCACCGGTCGGCCCGTGATGGTTCCGCAGGTCAAGGACGAGGACCTGCCGCGCATCGCCCGCTCCCCGGAGGCGGCCGCTCTGCTGGCCCGCGCGGGCGTCCACTCGTATCTCGCCGTGCCGCTCATCGCGCGCGGCGAGGTGCTCGGCGCCCTCGACCTCAAACGCATCCACAACCCGCTGCCGTTCGGCGAGGACGACCTCCTGCTCGCCCGTGAACTGGCCTCCCGTGCGGCGGTGCAGATCGACAACGCCCGCTGGTACCAGAACGCCCGCGACACCGCCCTGACCCTCCAGCGCAGCCTGCTGCCCAGCCATCCGTCCGTCACGGGCGGCCTCGAAGTCGCCTCCCGCTACCAGCCGGCCGGCGCCGCCACCGAGGTCGGCGGCGACTGGTTCGACGTCATTCCCCTGGACGGCGGCAAGACCGCGCTCGTCGTGGGCGATGTGATGGGCAGCGGCATCACCGCCGCGGCGACCATGGGCCGGCTGCGCACCGCCACCAACACCCTGGCGTCCCTCGACCTCGACCCCGCGGTGCTCCTCGAACACCTCGACCGGATCACCGAGGGTCTGGACCACTCGATCGCCACCTGCCTGTACGCCATTCACGACCCCCGACAGCGGTGCTGCCGGATCGCCAACGCGGGCCATCTGCCGCCCGTGCACGTCCGCCGCGACGGGACGCGGGCGCTGCTCGACCTGCCGACCGGCGCGCCACTGGGCGTGGGCGGCGTCGAGTTCACCACCACCGTCTTCGACCTCGCCCCCGGCGACGAACTCGTCCTCTACACCGACGGCCTGGTGGAGACCCGGAGTCACTCCCTCGACGAACGCCTGGACACCCTGCTGGACCTCCTCGACGACCCGGCCCGCCCCCTGGAAGACGTCTGCGACCTCCTCGTCCGCACCCTGCACCACCCCGACAACCACGACGACGTGGCCGTCCTCATCGCCCGCGCCCAGACGGGAGACTGACCCGGGCTCAGCGGGTGCCGATCACCACATGGGCGTACAGCTCCTCCGACACCGCCAGACGGGTCGTCAGACCGGCCCGGACGAAGGCGTCGACGGCCTGAGGCGCCTGGCGTTCGCTGGTCTCGGTCAGCAGGCAGCCGCCGGGCGCGAGCCACTCGGCCGCCCCGGCGGCGACCCGGCGCAGCACGTCCAGTCCGTCGGCGCCGCCGTCGAGGGCAGCCGGTGGTTCGTGGTCACGTGCCTCGGCGGGCAGGAGGCCGACCTCGGCGGTGGGGACATAGGGGACGTTCGCGGCGAGGATGTCGACGCGGCCCCGCAGTTCGCCGGGGAGCGCCGCGTACAGGTCGCCTTCGTGGACCCGGCCGCCGTGTCCGGCGACATTGCGCCGGGCGCAGTCCACCGCGGCCGGATCGATGTCGGCGGCGTGCAGTTCGACCCGGCCCAGGGCCGCGGCCAGGGCGGCTCCCACCGCGCCGGAGCCGCAGCACAGGTCGACGACGACCGAGGCTTCGGGGGCGGCGGCGAGGGCCTGTTCGACCAGGAACTCGGTGCGGCGGCGGGGGACGAAGACGCCGGGTTCGACGGTGATGCGCAGCCCCCTGAACTCGGCCCAGCCGACGACGAGTTCAAGGGGCAGCCCGCCGGTGCGGCGGGCCACCATGGCGGCGAGTTCGTCCGGGGTGCGGGCGGCGCCGAGGAGCAGTTCCGCCTCGTCCTCGGCGAAGACACAGCCCGCGGTACGCAGCGCGGCGACCACGGAGGAACGGGAGGGAGAAAGCGGTACGGGCATGCAGGTGAGAGCCTTCCGGAAGCCGAAGGGCGCTCTCTCGGTCGCCTACTGCCGGTGATCCGAGCCGACCTGAGGGGAGAGCACCCGACCTGACACAGCGGTAATGGGTCTCACCTCCTCGGTCGCACACGGCTGGGACCGCCCTCAGCCGGACGGTCACCCTACCTCACGGGTCGGACGGCGACCGTCTCCGGGGCATGTCCTCGTACCACGTACGGGAGGTACGCGTACGCACTGATCTGCCACGCTCACCGAGATCCGCCGCGAGACGCCGCGCGCGGTCACCTTCCGGTTCGCGGTGCCCCGGCTGGGCGGGGCACCTGCCCGGCTGGCGCCTGATGCCCCGGCTGACCGCCGCCGACGGCCCGCCTCCCGGCCGCTCCGTCCCTGTCATCGGTCCGTCCCGGTGAACGAAGTCCGCCGGACGGGGTACCAGATTCATGTGGACTCGCACGCGTACGTGGGCCCAGGGGCACCGGTACGGCTCCCCGGCTCCGGTGACGGCGAGGAGGCGGACATGCGAACCCGGGTGCGCGGCTGGCGTTGGCGGCGCAATCCGCTGCGGCGCAGGTCGGACGTCGTCGAGGCGTGGACGGTGCTGGCCGTCGCCGTCCTGCTGTTCCTGGGCGCGCCGCTGGCCGGGGCGCTGGCGGGCTGGTGGGCCCACGGCGAGGCACGGCAGACCGCGGCGGCCCAGCGGGAGGACCGGCGGCACGTCCGTGCCGAGGTCGTCGGCAGGACCCCCGACACGCTGCCCGCGGTGCAGGGCGGCCGGGAGTACTCGTACCGCGCGACCGTGCGCTGGACGGAGCCCGGCGAGGGTCCCCGGGAGGGCACGGCGCGGGTCCCGGCGGGGACGCGGCCCGGGCAGACGGTCGACGTGTGGTTCGACGGGCGGGGCCGCAGCGTGCCGCCGCCCCCGAGCGCCGCGACGGTCTGGCAGCACAGCCTGACCATGGGCGTCTGCGCCACGGGCGGCACGGTCGCCGTGGTGCTGCTCGGCCAGGCGGCCGTCCGCCGGGTGGCGAACCGGCACCGGATGGCGGAGTGGGAGCGCGCGTGGGCGCGTACGGAACCGCAGTGGACCCGTCGGCGGGCCTGATGCGGGGGCGCCGGAGGCGGATCCGGCGTGTGATCCGTCGTGGACCTGGATCGGCGTCGGCCGGTGTATCTGGCGAGTGGTCCGACCACCCGCGTACGGTGTGATCACCAACGTCGTCTGCAGCTGAAGGCGGTCCTACATGGCCCTGTTCGACCTCCCCCTCGACGAGCTCCGCGCGTACCGGAGCTCCTCCGCCGAACCCGAGGACTTCGACGCCTTCTGGTCCAAGACCCTCCAGGAGGCCCGCGAGCACGACCTGGACGTCCGGTTCGAGCCGGTCGACACGGGGCTGACCACCGTGCAGGTGTTTGACGTGACGTTCGCCGGGTACGGCGGTCACCCGGTGAAGGGCTGGCTGACGCTGCCCGCCGCCGCCGAGGAACCGGTGCCGCTGGTCGTCGAGTTCATCGGCTACGGGGGCGGGCGCGGGCTGCCGCACGAGCATCTGCTGTGGGCGTCCACGGGTCGCGCGCACTTCGTGATGGACACCCGCGGCCAGGGCAGCGCCTGGGGCGCCGGCGGCGGCACCCCTGACCCGGTCGGCGGTGCTCCGGCGTACCCCGGTTTCATGACCCGCGGCATCGACGCGCCCGAGAACTACTACTACCGCCGGGTGTTCACGGACGCGGTCCGCGCCGTCGAGGCGGCCCGCTCGCATCCGCTCACCGACCCGGCCCGGACCGTAGCGCTCGGCGCCAGCCAGGGCGGCGGTATCGCCATCGCCGTCGGCGGCCTGGTCCCGGACCTGGTGGCGGTCGCGCCCGACGTGCCGTTCCTGTGCGACTACCCGCGTGCGGCGACCCTGACGGACCGTCACCCGTACCGGGAGATCGGCCTCTACCTCAAGACGCACCGCGGCCGCAGCGAGGACGCGCTGCGCACGCTCTCCTACTTCGACGGCGTGCACTTCGCCGCCCGCGGCAGCGCCCCCGCCCTGTTCTCGGCGGCGCTGGAGGACCAGACGTGCCCGCCGTCCACGGTGTTCGCCGCGTTCAACGCCTGGGCGCACGAGGAGAAGGCGATCGAGGTGTACGACTTCAACGACCACGAGGGCGGCGGCCCGTTCCAGGAGGTCGCCAGGATGCGCTGGCTGCGGTCGTACGCCTGAGCGGTCCGTGGAAAGGTCTGTCATGGAGACACGCGAGGCCGCCGAGCGGTTCGTCCGCGGGTGGGAGCGCGGCTGGGCCGCGCACGATGTGGACGCGCTGCTCGCGCTGTACGCCGAGGAGTGCGTCCACCGCTCCATGCCGTTCCGTGAACCGCACCGCGGGCGCGGTGAACTCGCCGCGTATCTGCGCTGGTCGTTCGCCGACGAGCGGGTGACCGACGTGCGCTTCTCGCCGCCGGTGGTGGGTCGGGACGGGGTGGCGGTGGCCGAGTTCCGGGTGCTGTCCGAGGAGGGCGGTAAGCCCGCCACCCTGGCGGGGTGCGTCTTCGTACGGTTCGACGCCGCCGGGCTGGCGGTCGAGACGCGGGACTACTGGCACAGCGTCGACGGCCACCAGGAGCCGACGGGGGCGCTGTTCTTCGGCCGACCTTCCCGCTGACCTTCCCGCTGACCTTCCGCGCCGTCCGACCAGTCGGTACGTTCATGAAGCCCGGTCCGCAGGGTCGCGGACCGGGCTTCCTACGGACGACGGAGGGTGCATGTCCGAGCGCGAGCCACAGATCCACGGCCACTGCGACGCCCGTTTCGCGGCGGTGCGTGCGGCGTTCCAGGAGAACTTCCGGGAGCGCCAGGAGCTGGGCGCGGCCGTCACCGTCGTGGTCGACGGCGTGACAGTCGTGGACCTGTGGGGCGGTTGGGCCGACCCGGCCCGTACCCGGCCGTGGGAGCGCGACACGCTGGTCAACGTGTGGTCGACGTCCAAGGGGCCGGTGGCGCTGTGCGCGCACATTCTCGCCGACCGCGGCCTGCTGGATCTCGACGCGCCGGTGGCCACGTACTGGCCGGAGTTCGCCGCGGCGGGCAAGGAGAGCGTCCTCGTACGGCATCTCCTCTCGCACCGCGCCGGTCTTTCCGGACTGCGCGAACCGCACTCGTTCGCCGACCTGTGCGACTGGGAGGTGACGACTCGTCGGCTCGCGGCAATGGAGCCCTGGTGGGAGCCGGGGACGCGGTCGGGATACCACGCGCTGACGTACGGCCACCTGGTCGGCGAGGTCGTCCGGCGGGTCTCGGGGCTGCTGCCCGGCGCGTTCCTGGAGCGGGAGGTGACCGGGCCGCTCGGCGTCGACTTCACCATCGGGCTGCCGGAGAAGGACGCCGTGCGGGCTGCGGAGCTGACGCACCGAAGGGTCTCGCCGAGCACCGAACAGGCGGCGATCTTCAGCCAGTTGGCGCCCGCCGCGGTCGCCGCGCTGACCAACCCCGCGGTGGGCGCGGCCGAGGCCAACACGCCCGAGTGGCGAGCCGCCGAGATCCCCGCCGCGAACGGTCACGGCACCGCGCGGGCGGTGGCCGCCCTGTACGGGATCCTCGCGGGCCGGGGATCGTACGGCGGCCGGCGGGTCCTCTCCCCGGAGGCGGCCGAGCGGGTGCGTGCGGGCCAGGGCAGCCGCCGGGATCTGGTGCTGGGCGTCGGCCTCGGCAGGGACACGGAGGCCGGCCTCGGCCTGTGGCTCAGCGGGCCGCACGGCTCGTACGGGCCCAACCCCCGCGCCTTCGGGCACGACGGGTTCGGCGGATCGTGCGGGCTCGCCGACCCGGAGGCGGGCGTGTCGCTCGGGTATGTGATGAACCGCATGGGGCCGCACATCGCCGACGATCCACGGAAGATGGCGTTGGTGAACGCCCTGTACGGCGCCCTGTGACGGCCTGCGCGCCCTCCTCGGGCGGGTTCCCGCCCCAGTCTGTTTCGGCCGAACCGCCGGGCCGGTCTTCCCCGCTGGTTTAGACCAATGCTAGATCTGGTGGCGCAATGAGCCCGCACGGCTACGGCATGTCACCAACAGGAGGGCGCGGCATGGCCCGCACCACCCCGCACGACCGCCCGCACACCGAAGAACGGCCCCTGTACTGGCGGATCGCGACGGAGCTGCTCGGCGAACTACGCGACGGCACGATCCCGCCCGGCGAACGGCTGCCGGGCGAGCGGCAGTTGGCCGAGCACTTCGGGGTCAGCAGGGAGACCGTACGGCAGGCGCTGGAGGTGTTGCGCCGGGACGGCCTGGTCGCCACCGACCGGCGCGGCAGCCACGCCACCCTGCCCGGCCCGCCGGTCGAGCACCTGACCTCGCTGGTCTTCCCGGTCGGCGCCCGGCGCGCCGCCGACCCGCGCGCCGTCGACCGGGCCACCGTCACCTGGGAGACACCCCCGCCCGAGCACGCGGCGGCCCTCGGGTTCGCTCCGCACCGGCCGACACTGATGCACCGCTACGAGTCCGCCTCCGCCGACGGCCGCGGCCTGCGCAGGGCCGTCACGTCCTTCTCGGCCGTGGCCCTGGCCGAGGTCGAGGAGCTGGCCCGCTACCGCGACCGCGCCGACGGCACCGCCTCGGCCCAGCTGCGCCGCGCCTACGACTGGATGCGCAAGGCAGGGCTGACCCTGCACCACCGCGACGCCATCACCCGCCTCCCCGACAGCCCCTCGGTCCGGGTGACGCGCCTGGTGCACGACCAGTACGAGCGGCCGCTGGAGGTCACCGACCTCGTCGTGGACGCCCAAGGGGACGCGCTGGTCTACGAGTTCACGCTCCCGGCGGCGGTCTGACCGGGGCCCGGGCCGGGCTGGGCCCGCCGCCGACCTCACCAAAAGGGCCTCGTCCAGCGCCGGGCGGGAGTAGGCGGACGACGTCCCTCCGGGCGCCCCGCTGAAATCATCCGGAGCTGAAGCGCCTACTGGAGGCGTCGGGCCACGACCATCCGCACTCGCGGGCTCCCGTCGCGCCGCTGCCCGAACTCGGGCAGCGGGTGCAGATCCACCCGGAACCCGGCGCCTTCCAGCTCCCTCAGGATGTCCCCGAACCGCACGGCCCGGTAGTACATGACGAACGGCGGCCGCCACACGGCGTTGCGCACCCGCATCACCAGGTCGAAGCCCAGCAGCATGCAGTACATCAGGGAGCCCGTCCGGGGCGGGGCCACGACCGGGAACGCGAAGCATCCGCCCGGCCGCAGCACGGAGTGCACCTGCGCGAACAGCCCCGGCAGCTCCCGCGGCAGGAAGTGCCCGAACGCCCCGAAGCTCACCGCCAGGTCGAACGCGGGGCGGAACGGCAGGGCCCGGGCATCGGCACGCACCCACGACACCCGGGGCGGGCCGGACGGGACACGCTCCCGCGCGACCGCGAGCATGCCCGCGCTGAAGTCGACCCCCGTGACGGTCCCCTCGCACACCTGCCGCAGCACGCCGACGCCCGCGCCGGTACCGCAGCACACGTCGAGCCCGTCCTGGAACGGCCCGATCCGGCGCAGGGCCGAGGTGACGGCGTCGAGCACCGAGTCGGGCGTGCGGAAGGGGGTGTGGTCGAACTTGGGGGCGAGCAGGTCGTAGCCCCGCTCGACCGACGACAGCGCCTGGACGGCGAGTTCACGCAGGCTGGGGCCTTGGGGACGGAACATCGACTTCAGCTTAGTCCCGCCTGGACAGCAGGAGCGGCGTGGCGAGGATCAGCAGCCCGGCGAGCGCGATCGCGGTGCGCGGGCTGGTGACGGTGGCCAGCACGCCCCACAGGGCGGTCAGGGCCGCGATGGTGAGCTTCGTCGAGACGGACCAGGCGGACAGGGTGCGCACGACCCGGTCCGCCGGGGTCCGCTCCAGCCGGCGGGTGGCGAGCACCGGGTTGTACACGCCCATGCAGGTGATCAGCCCGAACTCGACCACCCATACGAGCAGCAGCCCGGTCAGGCCGGGGTGGACGAAGGCCAGCCCGACCGGCCAGCACGCGCGCAGTGTCCCCACCGTGAGCAGGATCTTGCGCTGCCCGAACCGTGCGACGAGCCGTGGGGCCAGCCGGGAGCCGATCAGCCCGCCGATGCAGGGCACCGCGAACGCGAGGGCGTACTGCCAGGGCGGGAACCCGAGCGGACCGAGCATCAGGACGGCGAGCGGTGGCTGGGCCGCCATGATCAGGCCGTTGACCAGGACCGTGTTGCAGAACAGCGGGCGCAGCACCGGGTCGGTGAGGATGTGCCGCCAGCCGTCGAGCAGGTCGGCGGCCCGCAGCCGGGACGACGCCTGATTCCGCGCCGCCGGGCGCGGCTCGCCGGCGCCCATCGCGCGGATCCCCACCGCCGAGAGCAGAAAACTGACCGCGTTGGCCGCCACGGTCACGACCGGGCCGAACGTCCCGACGGCGAACCCGCCGAGGGGTGGACCGAGCACGGTGGCGGACCACATCGTGGCCTCGAACCGCCCGTTGGCGACGACTAGATCCCCGGGCGGCACCAGCGCCTTCAGGCAGGCCCCGCTCGCCGCGGTGAAGGTGATGTCCGCCGCCGCGACGACCACCGACACCACCAGGAGCTGGGCCAGGCTCAGCTCACCGAGCAGAAAGGCCGCGGGTACGGTCATCAGTGCCGCGAACCGGACCAGGTCCATCGCGATCATCACCGGCCGCTTGCGGCGGAACTCCATCCACGGCCCGAGCGGCACCGCGACCACGGCTCCCACCACCAGCCCGGCCGCGGCCAGCGCCGACACCTCGCCCGGCCCGGCGTGCAGCACCAGAACGGCGATCAGGGGAAACGCGTCGAAGGCGAGCCAGGTGCCCATCGTGCTGACCGCGTAGGCGCCCCACAGCCACCCGAACCGCCGCCCCAGCGACCGCCCCTCCCCCATCCCCGGCACACCCTCCACGGCCCACGTTGATCCACCCCATCCAACCGGGGTACGGCCGCCGCCCGCGAGCCGGTGAGACGTATGTCACAGCGGCAGTCGCAGGTGAGGGGGTACAGTGCGGAGAGCACTTGTGTACGCCCCGTTGTGGCGCCGGTGCCAGTTCCTTCCTCAGCCCGCGAGACACCCGCCGTTTTCTGGATGGCTGGTACAGCGGCTTCTCCCAGCACCACCTCACCACGTGCCTTCAGGCCGTCGCCGAGGTGCTGTTCCCGCCGCCCGGAGGCACGTACGTACGCCTCGTCTGCGGCACTTCCCCCTTCCCTTCCTCTCCTCCCGCTCGCCTGCGCAGCAGGCCTCCGAGTCCGTGAAAGGACCGACCACCATGACCACCACACTCGAACGCCCTCCCCTTCAGCAGCAGGCCCCGGCCACCCAGGCCGTCACCGGTGTCCTCGACATCGACGCGGGCGGCAAGGGACACCTGCGCGGCCTCGACTGCCTGCCCTCGCCCGCCGATCCGCAGCTCCCGGCCGCGCTGATCCGCCGGTACGGGCTGCGCAAGGGCGACCTCGTCGAAGCCGTGCGCGGCCCGCAGCGCGCCCTCACCGAGGTCGAGCACATCAACGGCCACGCTCCCGGACAGCTCCGGGGCCGCCGTCACTTCCATGACCTCACGCCCCTTCACCCCGGCGAGCGGCTCCGCCTCGAACACCCGGCGGCCGGGCTCACCGGACGCGTCGCCGACCTGATCTCCCCGGTCGGCAAGGGGCAGCGCGGGCTGATCGTGGCCCCGCCCAAGACCGGCAAGACCGTCCTGATCCAGCAGATCGCGGCCGCCGTCGCCGGCAACCACCCCGAGTGCCGGCTGATGGTCGTGCTGCTCGACGAGCGCCCCGAGGAGGTCACCGACATGCGGCGCTCGGTGCGCGGCGAGGTGTACGCCTCGACCTTCGACCGGACGCCCATGCAGCACATCGCGCTCGCCGAGCTGGTGATCGAGCGGGCCAAGCGGCTCGTCGAGGCCGGTGAGGACGTGGTGATCCTGCTCGACTCGCTGACCCGGCTGTGCCGGGCGCACAACAACGCCGCGGCCTCCGGCGGCCGTACTCTCTCCGGCGGTGTGGACGCGGCCGCGCTGCACGGGCCCAAGCGGTTCTTCGGAGCCGCGCGGCTGGCCGAGGAGGGCGGTTCGCTGACCATCCTGGCCACCGCCCTGGTCGAGACCGGCTCCCGGGCCGACGACTTCTTCTTCGAGGAGCTCAAGAGCACCGGCAACATGGAGCTCCGGCTGAGCCGCGAACTCGCCTCCCGCCGCGTCTTCCCGGCCGTCGACATCACCGGCTCCGGCACCCGCCGCGAGGAACTGCTGCTGTCCCCGGCCGAGTTGACCGCCGTACGGGGACTGCGGCGGGCGCTGCAGACCCGGGACGGCGAGGCCGGTCTGGAGACGCTGCTGGAGCGGATGCGGCAGACCCCCGACAACGCCACGTTCCTGCGCCGGATCCAGCCGACGCTGCCGGCGGGCTGAGCCAGGGGCACGCGGCGGTTCGTGAAAACGCGACACACCGGGCTCACGTGCGGCATCCGGGTGCACGCGGCCCCCGCTTGGCCCGGGCAGCGCGCATCGGGGCCGGTCCATTCCTAGGTTGATCATATGACAATCGGACTCTCTTCCCGGGTGGCCGTGGCGACCTGTGGCCTCTGCCTGACTGGTGCCCTCGCGTTCGCGCCCGTCGCGACGGCCGCCCCGACCGGGGCCGACCCCGGAAAGCCGGGCGGGACCCACGGAACGGCGCCGGTGCCGGCCGTGCTGTACCGCTCCGGCACACAGGTGCGGCCGCATCCCGGCGCGCCGGAGGTCCCGGACGTCTCCGCCCTGTCCTGGCTGGTGGCCGACGCCCGCACCGGCGAGGTGCTCGCCGCGCACGACGCGCACCGCAAACTGCCCCCCGCCAGCACCATCAAGGCCCTGTTCGCCCTCACCGTGCTGCCCAAGCTGCCCGGCGGCATCCGGCACCAGGTGACGTACGGCGAGTTGTCGGAGGTCGGTGAGGGCAGCAGCCTGGTCGGCGTCAACGAGGGGGACTCGTACCGCGTCGACGACCTGTGGCGCGGGGTCTTCCTCAGCTCGGGCAACGACGCCGTGCGCGTGCTGGCCCGGCTCAACGGCGGCTGGCGCGTCACGGCCCGGCAGATGGAGGCCAAGGCCCACGCCCTGGGCGCCCGCGACACCCGGGTCCGGTCGCCCGACGGATACGACGCGGAGGGCCAGGTGTCGTCGGCGTACGACCTGGCCCTCTTCGGCCGGGAGGGGCTGCGCAACGCGGACTTCGCCCGGTACTGCGCCACCCTGGAGGCCAAGTTCCCCGTCGGCGACCGGGCCTACGACATCCGCAACACCAACCGGCTGCTGACCGGCGACGACGGCGTGGCGCGCTACCCGGGCCTGATCGGCATCAAGAACGGCTACACCAGCGACGCCGGGCACACGCTCATCGCCGCGGCCCGACGCGACGGGCGCACCCTGGTCGTGTCGGTGATGAACCCCCAGTCGGGCGGCCCCTTCGACGTCTACGAGGAGGCCCGGTCGTTGCTCGACTGGGGCTTCGGCGCCGCCGGCCGGGTCGACCCGGTCGGCTCGCTGGACGCCCTGCGCAGCAGGCCCCGCCCCGGTCCCGAGACCGCGTCGGCGCCGGTGGCCGCCGCGGTCACGCCGGAGCCCGAGCCGGGCTGGCCGGAGACCGCGGCGATCGCGGTCGCCGCCTGTCTGGGCGCCGCGGCCGTCGCGCTGGTCCTGCGGCTCAAGGTCTTCCACATCGAGGACTGACCCACCGGCGTCCCCAGCAGCAGCCCGAGGGTGATCCAGGCGTACGTGTTGCTGCCGAGGAACCCGTCGACACCGGACGCGTCGTCGAACCACAGCCACACCACGCTGGTGCACAGCACGGCGTACAGCACGGCCGCGATCCGCGGCTGCCCGGCCCGGACCAGCACCACGAAGGCCGGCAGCAGCCAGACGAGGTGGTGCACCCAGGTGATCGGGCTGACCAGACAGGCCGTCAGACCGGTGAGCGCGAACGCGGCGTACCAGTCACCGGCCGCCACGGCTTTGCGGGCGCGCCACGCCCACACGCCCAGCACCAGCAGCACGGTGACCGCCCAGACCGCGCGGCTCTCGACGTCCAGCCGGGCCAGGATGCCCTGCAGGGACTGGTTCGAGACGTAGTCCAGCCGGCCCACGCGGGTGGTGTCCCACATGGCGTGCGTCCAGTAGAAACGCGACGCATCCGGCGCCACCACGGCCGCGAGCCCCGTCGCCCCGGCCGCCACGCCCGTCGCGACGGTCGCGGCCCGCCGGCGCCGGGCGAGCAGCAGCAGGCCGATGAAGAGGGCGGGTGTGAGCTTGATGGCCGCCGCGAGGCCGATGCCGACGCCGGCCCAGCGTCCCCGCCCGGTGGCGAGCAGCCAGGCGTCGACCAGGACGAGGGCCAGCAGAAGGACGTTGACCTGCCCGAAGCTGAAGGTGTCGCGCAACGGTTCGTACAGCGCGAGGGCGCAGGCGGCCAGGGCGCAGCCGTACCAGCCGTGGCGACGCCAGGCCCGTCCGGTCAGCACGCGCAACGACACGGCCAGGGCCGCCAGGTTGAGCAGCAGCGCGATCACGATCGCGGCCTGCATCCCGACCAGGGCCATGGGCAGCATGGCCACGGCGGCGAACGGCGGGTAGGTGAAGCCGTACATCGTGTCCGGCACGCGGTAGTCGTAGATCCGGCCGCCGTCGTGGATCCAGCTGTGGATGGTGCCGTGGTAGACACGCAGGTCGAACCAGTCGCGCAGGAGCGGCACGGTCGCGGTGAAGACGGTCACGGCGGCGGCGAGGACCAGCACGAGCAGCAGCCGCCCGCGGTCGGTCCGGGGTGTCCTCATGCCGTACGCCCCAGGACCGGGGCCTGCGCGGCCTGGTGGGCCTGCCACAGCACCACCACGGCGAGTACGCCGCCGGAGACGGCCAGCACCAGTTGCCCGAGGTCGGCCGGGCCGCCGCTGGGCAGGACACCGAGGGCGAGCACACAGGTGACCGCGGCGACCCGGTGCCGTACCGAGGTGTCGGGCGCGGCGGCGGCGATCAGGAACAGCCCCCACAGCGCGTACCAGGGCCGGATGGCCGGGCCGAAGGCGGCCACCGCCGCCAGGCTGAGGCCGAGCGCGTACACCGGGCGCGGGCGCAGCCGCACCCATATGACGAGCAGCGCGGCGGCGGTGATCACCAGGCCGATCATGTGCCAGACCGGGACGGCGAGCGGTGCGAGGTCGCTGCCGAGCCGCTCCAGCAGGGCGCCGGTGGCGCGGCCGAGCAGGCTGGTGAGCGCCCAGTTGTGCGGTGAGACGGGGGTGTTGAGGGCGGCGATCCACCCGTATCCGGTGCCGGCGACGGCCGTCGCGGCGACCGTCGTGGCGGCCGACGCGGCGGCGGTCGTCAGCACCGCCCGCGCCGCGCCGCGTCCCGCGCGCATCTGGAGGACGACGACCGCGGCGAGGCCGAGCACGGCGGGCGCCTTGACGAGCGCGGCGAGGGTGACGAGCACGGCGCCGAGGACGGGCCAGCGGCCCAGCGCCGCGACCAGGCCCACGCCGAGCAGGCCCAGCATCATCGCGTCGTTGTGGGCGCCCGCCACCAGGTGCAGCAGCACCAGCGGGTTGAGGGCACCCAGCCACAGGGCGGCGGCCGGGTCGGCGCCGCTGTGCCGGGCGAGGCGGGGCAGCGCGGCCGCCATCAGGGCCACGCCCAGCAGCGCCAGCAGGCGCATGCCCATGAGGCCGGCGGGGAGTTCGCCCCGGGTCAGGCCGGACAGCGCGGAGGCGGCGGCGAGGAACACCGGGCCGTACGGGGCGGCCGTGTGCTGCCACACCGGGGAGACCTCCTCGGCGAGCGGGCCGCCGAGCCGGGACGGGCCGTGCGTGTACACGTCGATCTGCGCGTCGACCATGGCGCCCTGGGCGAGGTAGCTGTAGACGTCGCGGCTGAACAGCGGCGGGGCCAGCAGCAGCGGGGCCGCCCAGACGGCGAGGACCAGCAACAGCGAGCGTGGCGTGGGTGGTTCGGGGCCGCGCAGCAGCCTGCCGAGCAGCGCCCAGGCCGCTATCAGCAGGACGACGCCGAAGTAGACGCCGACGAGTCCGAGCGCGGCGCCGGCCGAGGACGGCGACAGCAACTCGCGGACCGGGAGGGCTCCGGCCGTCTCACCACCCAACGCGAGAAAGGCGGTACCGGCCAGACCGAGCATCTGGCAGCGGCGGAGATCGACGGAGGAAGCCATGGCCAACACTCGGTCAGGGTGTCAACGCCGGGTGGCCGGAAAGCGACGCGCCGCCCTCCGGGGGTTAGCCTGCGCATGACTGCCATGTGATCAGAACACCGACAGTCCGGTGAGCGTCGTGAAACGGTCCAGGGCAGCGACCCCCGCCACCGAGTTGCCGCGGTCGTCGAGACCCGGGCTCCACACGCACAACGTGCAGCGGCCCGGCACCACGGCGACGATTCCTCCACCCACCCCGCTCTTGCCGGGCAGGCCCACCCGGTAGGCGAAATCACCCGCCGCGTCGTACGTGCCGCAGGTCAGCATCACCGCGTTGACCTGCTTGGCCTGGCTGCGGCTCAGCAGCCGCGAACCGTCGGCGCGCACCCCGTGCCGCGCCAGGAAGGCGGTGGCCAGGGCGAGGTCGGCGCAGGACGCGCGGATCGAGCACTGCCGGAAGTACTGGTCGAGCAGGAGCGGCACCGCATTGTCGATGTTGCCGTAGGAGGCCATGAAGTGGGCCAGTGCGGCGTTGCGGTCGCCGTGCGCGGCTTCGGACGCGGCGACCTCGGAGTCGAAGTCCACCTCGGGGTTGCCGCTCTCGTCCCGCAGGAACTCCAGGAGGGTGCCCGCCGCGTCGCCCGTACGGGTCTGGAGGCGGTCGGTGACGACCAGCGCGCCGGCGTTGATGAACGGATTGCGTGGAATGCCGTTCTCGTACTCCAACTGCACCAGGGAGTTGAAGGGATTGCCGGAGGGCTCGCGGCCGACGTGCTCCCAGAGTTCGTCGCCCTCGCGGGACAGGTCGAGGGCGAGGGTGAAGACCTTGGTGACGGACTGCGCGGAGAACGGCTCGCGCCACTCCCCCACGCCGTACACCGTGCCGTCCAGTTCCGCGACGGCCATGCCGAAGCGGCGCGGGTCGCAGGCGGCCAGTGCCGGGATGTAGTCGGCGGGCCGGCCACGGCCGGGGGTGTGCTCGATCTCCTCGGCGATGCGCTCCAGGACCGGTTGGAAGCTCAGCGACGACGTCATGATCACTAGTGTGCCTCCCGTCCGGTCCTGGCGCGCATCCACGGGTCAGACGACGGGTGAGCCGCTGCCCGCGAGGACCTCCGGCTTCAGCAGCGCGGCGAGCCGCTCGGCCGGCAGCAAGCCCTTCTCCAGGACGAGTTCGGCCACACCCCGGCCCGTGACCAGGGCCTCCTTGGCGATGTCGGTGGCCGCGGTGTACCCGATGTGCGGATTGAGGGCGGTGACCAGGCCGATGGAGTTCTCCACGCTCGCGCGCAGCACCTCGGTGTTGGCGGTGATGCCGTCGACGCAGCGCTCGGCGAGGGTGAGGCAGGCGCTGTGCAGATGCGTGATGCTCTCGGACAGGGAGTGCAGGATGATCGGCTCGAAGGCGTTGAGCTGGAGCTGTCCGGCCTCGGCGGCCATGGTGATGGTGACGTCGTTGCCGATCACCTCGAAGGCGACCTGGTTGACGACCTCGGGGATCACCGGATTGACCTTGCCCGGCATGATGGACGAACCCGCCTGCACCGGCGGCAGGTTGATCTCACCCAGGCCCGCGCGCGGGCCGGAGGACAGCAGGCGCAGGTCGTTGCAGCTCTTGGAGAGCTTGACCGCGATCCGCTTGAGCACGCCGGACATCTGGACGAACGCGCCGCAGTCCTGGGTGGCCTCGACGAGGTTCGCCGCGGTGACCAGTGGCAGGCCGGTGATGGCGGCGAGGTGGCGGCGAGCGGCTTCGGCGTACCCGGCGGGGGCGTTCAGTCCGGTGCCGATGGCGGTGGCGCCCAGGTTGATCTCATGGATCAGCTCGACGGCCTCGGCAAGACGGCTGCGGTCCTCGTCAATCATGACGGCATAGGCGGAGAACTCTTGACCGAGCGTCATCGGTACCGCGTCCTGCAACTGTGTACGGCCCATCTTGAGCACATCGCGGAACTCGACGGCCTTGCGGGCGAAGGCGTCCTGCAGTACAGCCATCGCCTTGAGCAGTCCACGTACCGCGAAGACCGTCGATATCTTGACGGCGGTCGGGTAGACGTCATTGGTTGACTGGCCGAGGTTGACGTCCTCATTGGGGTGCAGATATCCGTACTCGCCTTTGGCGTGGCCGAGCAGCTCCAGCGCCCGGTTGGCGACGACCTCGTTGGCGTTCATGTTGGTCGAGGTGCCGGCGCCGCCCTGGATGACGTCCACGACGAACTGGTCGTGCAGCCTGCCGTCCCGGATCTCCCGGCAGGCGGCGACGATGGCGGCGGCCTTGTCCGAGGAGAGCAGGCCGAGCTCCTCGTTGGCGAGGGCGGCGGCCTCCTTGACGGCGGCGAGGGCGTCGATGAGGTGCGGGTAGGCGGAGATCGGCGTGCCCGTGATGGGGAAGTTCTCCGTGGCGCGCAGGGTGTGGATGCCCCAGTACGCGTCGGCGGGGACGTCACGGTCTCCGAGCAGATCGTGCTCGCGGCGGGTGGCGGCGGTCATCAGGGGGTTCTTCTTTCTGAGGTGAGGGTGAGGTTCCCAGGGGCGCGGGGCGTTGTCGATGTGCGGCTACCGCCGCGCGGGCGCGACAAGCCACAAACGACCCGCAGACCGACGACGGCCCGCAGTCCCCTTTCGAATCGGCTTTCAGCGCCGGGCACTACACAAACGGCGTCACCGCAACCGGCTCCAAGGCCCGAACCACCCGCACACACCCCACCGGCCGCCCCCCACCGAGCAGCGGCTCCCCCGCGAACTCGCTGAGCACCGCTGGATCAACGCCCGCGCGCGCGAGCGCCGCCGCGGCGACCGGAATCCGCGCCCGGCTCGCCCCGTCGGCGATCTTCACGGCCACGGCCCGGCCGTCGGGCAGCGCGGCCACCTGAACGCCCTCGAACCCGTCCTTGGCGAGCAGCCCCGGCACGGCCCGCATCAGCGCGGCCACGTCCCGTCCGGAGCCGGAGGCCATCTCGGCGTGCTCGCGTATCGCGTCCGCGACGCGCGCCTCGGGCGTGCCGGGCTCGGCGGTGACGATCCGGGCGGCGGCGCGGGCGAGGCCGTGCAGGGAGACGGAGAACAGGGGCGCACCGCAGCCGTCGACGGTCACCTGGGCGGCGCGCTGCCCGGTGAGGTCCTCGACGATCTCCGCGATGGCCTGCTGGAGGGGGTGCGCCGGGTCGAGGTAGTCGCCGAGGGACCAGCCGTTGAGCTGGGCCGTGTACAGCATGGCGGCGTGCTTGCCGGAGCAGTTCTGGGCGAGGCGGGAGGGCATCCGGCCCTCGCGCACCCAGGCGTCCCGGACGACCGGGTCGAACGGCAGGTCGGGGACGTTGCGCAGGTCGCTCTCGGCGAGTCCGGCCATGTCGAGGATGCGGCGGGCGCCGGCGAGGTGGCGTTCCTCGCCGGAGTGGCTGGCGGCGGCGAGGGAGAGCAGCTCGCCGTCGAGCGGCAGCCCGGCGCGCACCATGGCCACGGCCTGGACGGGCTTGAGCGCCGAGCGCGGGTAGCACGCCGCCTCGATGTCGCCGAGCTGGAAGACGACCTCGCCGTCCGCACCGAGGACGACGACGGAGCCGTAGTGGACGCCCTCGACGATCCCGCCGCGTATGAGGTGGGCGACGGGGGCGTGGAGGGGCTCACGAACGGGGGGTGCGTCCGTGACGGAGCTGGTGTACATCACTGCCTGGTTCACTGAGGGGTCGGGGTGGGCCGGTGCGCGGGTCACGCGCCGGATCCGGGGTTGGTGGGGTTGGGGGTGATCCGGCCGCGGATGGCGTACCAGCCCGCGACCAGGGCTCCGGCGATCAGCGGCAGACACAGCACGGTGGTGCGTCCGGCGCCGCCGTCGGCGTACATGAGGACCAGGACGGAGGCGAGGAACGCCAGCGTCACGACTTCGGTCCAAGGGGAGCCCGGCAGCCGGTAGCCGGGGCGGGTGAGGTCGCCGCGCTGGGTCCGCTGCCAGAACCGCAGGTGGCAGATCATGATCATGCCCCAGGTGGCGAGGATGCCGATCGCGGCGAAGTTCAGCACGATCTCGAACGCCTCCGCGGGAACGACGAAGTTTAGGCCGACACCGAGGACACAGATACCGCTGGTGAGCAGGATGCCGCCGTACGGAACCTGGCTGCGGCTCATCCGCGCGGTGAACTTCGGGGCGGATCCGGCGACGGCCATGGAGCGCAGGATGCGGCCGGTGGAGTAGAGACCGGAGTTGAGGGAGGACATCGCCGCGGTCATCACGACGAGGTTCATGATGCCGCCGGCCGCCGGGACGCCGATGTTGGAGAGCACGGTGACGAAGGGGCTCTCCCCCGCCTTGTACGAGGACCAGGGCAGCAGCATCGAGAGCAGGACGACCGAGCCGACGTAGAACAGGCCCACTCGCCACATGATCGAGTTGATCGCCTTCGGCATGATCTTCTCGGGGTTCTCGGTCTCACCGGCGGCGACGCCGACCAGCTCGACGGATGCGTAGGCGAAGACGACGCCCTGGATGATCAGCAGCATGGGCAGCAGGCCGCTCGGGAAGAGGCCGCCGTTGTCGGTGATCAGGGACGGGCCGGGGGTGTGGCCGTCGACCGGGTGCTGCGTGACCAGCAGGAAGATGCCGATCAACATGAAGACGACGAGCGCGCCGACCTTGACGATGGCGAACCAGAATTCAAGTTCACCGAAGATCTTGACCGAGATCAGGTTGACGGCAAGGACCACAGTCAATGCGATCAATGCGATCACCCATTGCGGGATGTCGGAGAACATGCCCCAGTAGTGGGTGTAGGTGGCGACCGCGGTGATGTCGGCGATGCCGGTGGTGGCCCAGTTGAGGAAGTACATCCAGCCCGCGGTGTACGCGCCCTTCTCTCCGAGGAACTCCCGGGCGTACGACACGAAGGCGCCGGAGGACGGCCGGTACAGCACGAGTTCGCCGAGGGCGCGCACGACGAGGAAGGCGAAGGCGCCGCAGACGGCGTAGGCGATGAAGAGGGAGGGGCCCGCGTCGGCGAGGCGGCCGCCGGCGCCGAGGAAGAGGCCGGTGCCGATGGCGCCGCCGATGGCGATCATGTTGACGTGCCGGGACTTCAGGGACTTGCTGTAGCCCTCGTCTCCGGCGTCAACATGGCCGGAACGTTTCTGCATAAGCCCGGGCTGCACCTCGTCGTGCAGGGACTGCTCGCTCACGCCTCGGGTCCGCCTTCCGTGGGGGTGTCCGTGCGCGCGGAGCGCACGATGTCAGTGAGGGTGGTCTCGACCCGGTCGAGGTGGTGGGACATGGCCTCGACCGCGTCGTGCTCGGAACCGTCGACCAGCGCCTCGACGATCGCCCGGTGCTCCCGGTTGGACTGCTCACGCCGTCCGCCGAGCTCGTTCAGGAACGCCGACTGGCGGGCCAGAGCGTCCCGGATCTCCTCGATGACCCGGCGGAACACCGGGTTCTGGGCGGCCTCGGCCACGGCCAGGTGGAAGAGGGTGTCCATCGCGACCCACGCGGTGGTGTCCGTCTCCCGCTCCATGCGGTCCAGCAGGTGAGCGAGGAGGTCGAGGTTCTCCGGGGTGCGGCGCACCGCCGCGTACCCGGCGACCGGGATCTCGACGTGCCGGCGCACTTCCAGCAGGTCGCTGGCCGCGTAGTCGCCGAAGGTGGGGTCCTCGACACTGCTCGCGACGACGAAGGTGCCCTTGCCGGTCTTGGCCACGGTCAGCCCCATCGTCTGCAGGGCGCGCAGGGCCTCCCGCAGCACGGGCCGGGAGACCTCGAGTGTGCGGCAGAGCTCCGCCTCGGAGGGGAGCTTGTCGCCGATCGCGTACTCGCCGCGCTCGATGGCGCCGCGAAGGTGGGAGAGCACCGCTTCCATGGCACTGACGCGTCGCGGGCCCGTCCCACCTGTCTGGCTGTCTGACAGGTTCACGGAGGTGATACTCCGGGTGTCCGGCGGGCGGTGTCAAGCGGCCGAGGTGCCGGGAGCGCGCCGCAAACCGGTGGACCCCCCGTTTCGGCGGTGGGGCTACCCGCACCCCGCTTGGGGGGAAGACGTCATTCTGCCGCGGGAAAATCGTTCACATACTGAAGCCCATGGCCAATCCAATGGTGCTCACGGGGAACTTGTCCACGCGCGAAGAAGAAGGCGCCCAGCAAAAGGGAAGCGACTTTTCCGAACTGTCGCGTCGCATAGCCGAGGCTGGGCTGCTGCGGCGCCGTCCGTTGTATTACACCGTGCGTTTCGGGGCGGTGGCTCTCGCTCTCGCGGGAGGCATCGGGGCGTTTTTCGCGCTGGGGGACAGCTGGAGCCAGCTGATCGTCGCCGCTTTCCTGGCCGTGGTCTTCGGCCAGCTCGGGCTTGCGGCCCACGACCTCGCCCACCGGCAGGTTTTCTCCCGCCGACGCCCCAGCGAGGCCGGCGGTCTGCTGGTCGCCAATCTGCTGCTGGGCATGAGCTACGGCTGGTGGATGAACAAACACACCCGGCACCATGCGAATCCGAATCACGAGGGAAAGGATCCGGACGTCTCCCCCGACATTCTGGTGTGGTCACAGCGGCAGGCCCGCAAGGCAAAGGGGCTGCCCCGATTCGTCGGAAAGCACCAGGCCGCGCTCTTCTTTCCACTGCTCACCCTGGAAGGGCTGAATCTGAGCTTCGCCAGCTTCAAGGCGCTGAGGAAACCGTCGATGAAACGGCCGGTGCTGGAGGGGACGCTGCTCGTCGTCCATTTCGTCGTGTACTTCGGTGCCCTGTTCACCGTCCTCTCCCCCGCCAAGGCGCTCGCCTTCACCGCCGTCCACCAGGGCCTGTTCGGGATCTACCTCGGCTCGGTGTTCGCCCCCAACCACAAGGGGATGCCGATGATCGAGGAGGGGATGCGGCTGGACTTCCTGCGCCGCCAGGTCCTCACCTCGCGCAACGTCAGGGGCGGGGCGCTCATCGATGCCTTCATGGGCGGGCTCAACTACCAGATCGAACACCACCTCTTCCCCAGCATGCCGACGCCGGCGCTCGGCAGGGCCCAGGTCATCACCGAGCGGTACTGCGCCGAGCTGGGCATCCCGTATCACCAGACGGGGCTGCTCGCCTCGCACCGCGAGGCACTGCGCCACCTCAGGAGCGTGGGCAAGCCGCTGCGGGACGGCGAGAACTGACGCCGAAACCGCGGCTCCGGCGGGGATGGCGCGGCGGCGGTCTGCGAACGCCGCGCCGAACCGGCCGTCACGCGGCACGGAAACGCGGCCCGACGTTACGCCGGCCTACCAGCCCTTCTCGAACATCCGGGCCACCTCGGCGATCCGGACCTCGTCGCGGCGGTAGTAGGTGCGGCGCCGGACGCGCTTGGCGCGCAGCACGCCGAGGTCCACGAGGAGGGTGAGGTGGGTGTGGGCCACCGTGCGGCGGACGCCGAGCTTCGCGGCGACGGCGTCGGTCGAGCCCCCGTCCGCGACGAGGTCGGCGTGCCGCTGGCGTGGGAAGTGGGCGACCGGATCCTTCAGCCACTCCAGGATGCGCAGGCGGGTGTCGTTGGCGGGAGTCCTCAGCATCACGTCCCCCTTGGTCCGGGCCCTCTACGTGGGGCTTTCCCACTGTGACGCCGGGCAAGCCGCCCCGCCCGGCACACCACCGGACTTGACCGGGATCGAACGGGCCTTCGACTCAATGTCGCGGAACCGTGGAACAGGGAGCGAGGACCCGGCCGCGGAGGTGCCCACTCTCGCGGCCGGGTCCTGGGGTCCTGGGACCTGGGATCAACCCGGCGGGGTCCTCACCTCAGCCCCGCCGAACCTCTGGAGCCCCCGTCGAATCCCCTCAGCGGTGGCCGAACCACGCCATCGCCGGCAGTGCCCTGTCGTCGTAGCCGAACAGGGCCTGGTTCTCCCAGCCGTTGCCGGAGGACGCGTCGGTCGGGTCCCAGCCGTTGCCGGTGACGGCGGTCCAGGTCGCCTCCCAGTAGAAGACGCCGAGGCCGCGGCCGTTCGGGACGGCTTCCACGATGCTCGCGATGTCCTTCATCCACTGCGTCTGCCCGGCCGTCGAGGCCGCGTAGCCGGGGACGAGCTCGCCGGCGAGGTCGATGATGTTCTCGTGCGCGTCCTCGCTGTCGAGACGGAAGGGGTAGGCCGTCTCGGCGACGAAGACGGGCTTGCCGTAGCGGGCGGCCGCGTCGTCCAGCGTGGTCTGGAAGTCGTACAGCGTGCCGTGCCAGTAGCCGTAGTAGGACAGCCCGATCGCGTCGAACTTCACGCCGTTCGCGACGGCGCTGTCGAACCACCAGCGGGTGCCGGACAGGTCACCGCCCTTGGCGAGGTGCAGCGCGACGGTCGTGGACGAGTTGACCGCCTTGACGGCGTCGTATCCACTGTTGAGCAGTCCGGCGAGCTGAGTCCAGTTGTTGGTTGATCCCTCGTTCCACAGCATGCCACCGTTGATCTCATTGCCGACCTGGACCATGTCGGCGGTGGTGCCCTGTGCCTTCAACGCGTTCAACACGTCGTACGTGTGGTTGTACACGTCCGTCCTGAGTTGACTGTACGAGTGGCCCGCCCACGCCGCCGGCTTGCTCTGGGCGCCCGGGTCGGCCCAGGTGTCCGAGTAGTGGAAGTCGACCAGCAGCTTCATGCCCTGCGCCTTGACGCGCTTGGCCATCGCCAGCACGCGCGTCTTGTTGTTGTAGCCGTCGGCCGGGTTGACCCAGACCTTCAGGCGCGCGTAGTTCATGCCGGAGGACTTCATGATGGCGAGCGGGTCACTGGTGGCGCCGGAGCTGGTCCGGTAGACGCCGCCGAGCGCCTCGCTCTTGGCGAGGGACGAGATGTCGGCACCCTTGATCGACGTACCGGACGTGCCCGACGTGAAGGTCAGGTCGTCAACGTTGATCCAGTTGCCCGCGTTCGCGTCACTGTTGATGCTGATGGTGCACTGGTTGTTGGTCACATTGATCGGCACGACGATCCTGATCCACCCACTGGCGGACACCGGCAGATCCGTGCGCTGCTCCGCGCTGCCGCAGTTCTTCAGGGCTATGTACGCGGATTTCTGCCCGCCGCCGGAGCGGACCCAGGCGGTCAGCTTGTAGGTGCCGTTGGTCAGCCCGGACAGGTACTGGTACGTCTCCACCTTGTAGGCGGTGGACGCCCAGTGGCTCAGCCGGTGGCTCCCGCTGCGGCCACCGGCCTCGACGTACGAGGCGCCGGTCGAGCCGTACTCGGACCAGCCGCTCGGAGTGGCCGCGCCGGTGCCGTCGGCCTCGAATCCGCCGTTGGTGAGCGTGCCGGCCGCATTCGCGGTCCGGGCGGGCAGTGCGGTGAGGGCGAGCCCGGCCAGGAGCGGCAGCAGCAGGGCCCTGAGCGTGCGTCTGGGATGGAACCTCATCGTCCGTCGTCCCTTCGACGTGATGGTGATGGGGAGCCCCCTCCTGTGGGGATGAGGGGGCGCCCCTCCGCCCACGGCTCTCGTGGCACACGCGGGCGGAGGGGAGTCGGCTCAGCCGTCGAGTCGTACGACCCGTACGGCGCCCGCCGGGACCGCGAGGCGGCCGACGGCGCGTTCGCCGGTCAGCAGCTCGGTGCCGGGTGACTCCAGCGGCACCTTGGCGTCGGCGGCGGTGTGGTTGAGGGCGAACAAGAAGGTGCCGGACTCGCCGGTGCGGCGCACGACTTCGACGTCGTGGGGCAGGTCGGCGCGCGGGTCGAGCCGCGCGTCCTCGGCGGCCCAGCCCAGCAGGGCGTCCAGGCCGTCGTGGCCGAGGCGGGTGGAGACGTACCAGGCGGTGCCCTCGCCGAGGCGGTGCCGGGTGACGGCCGGGTGGCCGGCGGTGAGGCCGTCGGCGTACGTCCACACCGTCTCGGCGCCGCGCGGCACGACGAACTCCGTCCACACGTCGGCGCCGAGCTCGGAGCCGTCGGGGCCGGTGATGCGGACCTGCTCACCCTTCAGCAGCGGCGAGAACTCCTCGACGGTCAGGCCGAGGACGTCCCGCAGCGGGCCCGGGTAGGCGCCCTCGTGGACGGCGTCGTGCTCGTCGACGATGCCGGAGAAGTACGACACGACGAGGGTGCCGCCGTTCTCGACATACCGCTGAAGATTGAGTCCGGCGGCCTCCGTCATCAGGTACAGCGCGGGTACGACGACAAGGGGATACGCCGACAAGTCGGCTTCCGGGTGGGCGAAGTCGACGGTGAGGTGGCGGTCGTAGAGCACCTCGTAGAAGGCGTCGGCGCGTTCGCGGGCGTCGTGGTCCTCGCTCGGGCGCCAGTCGAGGTTCTGCGCCCACCAGGAGTGCCAGTCCCACAGGACGGCCACGTCGGCGACCGTGCGGGTGCCGCGGATCGGGCTCAGCGAGTCGAGTGAGGCGCCGAGTTCGACGACCTCGCGCCACACGCGCGTGTCGGTGCCGGCGTGCGGGAGCATCGCCGAGTGGAACTTCTCGGCGCCGCGCCGGGACTGGCGCCACTGGAAGAACATCGCGCCCTCGGAGCCGCGTGCCACGTGTGCGAGGGAGTTGCGGGCCATCTGCCCGGGTGCCTTGGCGGGGTTGCGGGCCTGCCAGTTGATGCCCGAGGTGGAGTGCTCAAGGAGCAGCCAGGGCGCGCCGCCCGCGACCGAGCGGGTCAGGTCGGCGGCCATCGCCAGGTTCACATGGGTGCGGCGGCCGTCGGTGATCAGGTAGTGGTCGTTGGTGACGAGGTCGACCTCGCGGCCCCAGGCCCAGTAGTCGAGGGAGTCGCACTGGCTGAGCGCGGTCATGAAGTTGGTGGTGACGGGGACGCCCGGCGAGAGGCGGTGCAGGATGTCCCGCTCCATGCGGAAGTTCTCGCGGATGGTGGCGTCGGCGAACCGCTTGTAGTCCAGGGCCTGTCCCGGGTTGCCGACGGTGGGCGTGCGGCGCGGCGGGTTGATCTGCGCGAAGTCGGTGTAGTTCTGGCCCCAGAAGGCCGTGCCCCAGGCCTCGTTGACGGCCTCGACCGTGCCGTACGTCGTCGCCAGCCAGCGGCGGAAGTGCGCGGCGCAGGAGTCGCAGTAGCAGGCGGAGACGGGGACGCCGTACTCGTTGTGCACGTGCCACATCGCGAGCGCGGGGTGGTCGCCGTAGCGCTCGGCGAGCCGCGTCGTGATGGTGGCCGCGGCCGCGCGGTAGTCGGCGTTGCTGTGGCAGATGGCGCCGCGCGAGCCGAACTCGTAGCGGGTGCCGTCGGCCGTGACCGGCAGCGCCTCGGGGTGGGCCCGGTAGAACCACACCGGCGGTGCCACGGTCGGCGTGCCGAGGTCGACGCTGATGCCGCCCTCGTGCAGCAGGTCGAGCAGACGGTCGAGCCAGCCGAAGTCGTACTGGCCCGGCACGGGTTCCAGCAGCGCCCAGGAGAAGATCCCCACGCTCACCATGGAGACGCCGGCCTCCCGCATCAGCCGGACGTCCTCGTGCCAGACGCTTTCCGGCCACTGCTCGGGGTTGTAGTCCCCACCGAAGGCGAGCCTGGTGAGGCCCTTGGGGGTGGTCTCCGGCATGGATCTCTCCGTTTAATCGATCATTTGGGAACGTGCACACACACTGTCGGCAGTGCGAGCCCAACATAACCGCACAGCAACAACCATTGACAAGTGTCCGGGATGTTTCTCTACTGTGAACGCTCACAGAAGCATGGCAGGTACTCGCAGCAGGCGAGGACCCAGGTCAGGGGAGAGATCCATGCCCAACACGAAGCGCCGCCGCCTCGTGGCATCCGCCGTCGCCGTCACGCTCGGCACCGCCGCCCTCGCCGCTTGCAGCTCGTCCGACGACGGCGACGCCCAGTCGGGCCCGGTCTCGCTGACGTACTGGACCTGGACGCCCGGCATGGACAAGGTCGTGGACCTGTGGAACAAGGGGCCGGGGAAGAAGGACCAGATCACGGTCACGGTGAAGAAGCAGGCGTCCGGCGACACGCTGGTCACCAAGATCCTCACCGCGCACAAGGCGGGCAAGGCCCCCGACCTGGTGCAGGCCGAGTACCAGGCGCTGCCGACGCTGGTCAGCAATGACGCGCTCGCCGACATATCCGGCGAAGTCGCCGACTCCAAGGGCAAGTTCGCCGAGGGCGTCTGGCAGCAGACCACGCTCGGCACGGACGCGGTCTACGCCGTCCCGCAGGACATCGGGCCGATGATGTTCTACTACCGCGAGGACCTGTTCAAGGAGTACGGCCTGACGGTCCCCACCACCTGGGACGAGTTCGCCGAGACGGCCCGCGCGCTGAAGAAGAAGGCCCCGGACAAGGACCTCACCACCTTCTCCGCCAACGACTCCGGCCTGTTCGCGGGCCTCGCCCAGCAGGCCGGCGCCAAGTGGTGGACGACCTCCGGCGACAAGTGGAAGGTCGGTATCGACGACGCGGCGACGCAGAAGGTCGCCACGTTCTGGGGCGGCCTCGTCGAGGAGGGCGCCATCGACAACCAGCCGATGTACACCCCGGCCTGGAACAAGGCGCTCAACACCGGCAAGCAGATCGCCTGGGTCAGCGCCGTGTGGGCGCCGGGCACGCTGACCACGGCCGCGCCGGACACCAAGGGCAAGTGGGCCATGGCCCCGCTCCCCCAGTGGTCCGCGAGCGAGAACGTCACCGGCAGCTGGGGCGGTTCCTCCACCGCCGTCACCACCGACTCCCGGCACAAGGAGGCCGCCGCGAAGTTCGCCGCCTGGCTGAACACCGACGGCGACGCCCTGAACGCGCTGGCCAAGGAGAGCGGCATCTACCCGGCGTCCACGTCCGCCCAGCTCAGCGGCGCGTTCACCACGCCGCCGGACTACTTCTCGAACCAGGCGGACTTCTACACCACGGCCGCCGAGATCGCGGAGACCACCGCGCCGTCCGCGTGGGGCCCGAACGTGAACGTCGCCTACACCTCCTTCAAGGACGCCTTCGGCGCCGCCGCCAAGAACAAGTCGGACTTCACCGCCGCCCTGAAGACCATGCAGGACGACACGGTCGCCGACATGAAGAAGCAGGGTTTCGAGGTCGCGGAGTGACGAGCACGGCACGCCGGAAGTCGTACGGGGTCAAGGGGGCCCCGTATGCCTTCCTCCTTCCCGCGACCATCCTCTTCGCCCTGTTCTTCGCGCTGCCCATCGGGTACGCGATCTGGCTCAGCTTCCGCAAGGTGCAGGTCTCCGGCCTCGGTCTGGGCTCCGGTGCGCGGAGGGAGGTCTGGGCCGGCCTGCAGAACTACACCGACGCCCTCTCCGACAGCGAGCTGCTGAACGGGGCGCTGCGCGTCCTCGGCTACGGCTGCATCGTCGTCCCGGTGATGCTGGGCCTCGCCCTGCTGTTCGCTCTGATGCTCGACTCGGAGAAGGTCCGGCTCGCCCCCTTCACCCGGCTCGCGATCTTCCTGCCGTACGCCATCCCCGGCGTCGTCGCGGCCCTGCTGTGGGGCTTTCTGTACCTGCCGGACGTCAGCCCCTTCTACTTCGTGCTGGACAAGCTGGGCCTGCCGCAGCCGGATCTGCTGGACGGCGGTCCGCTCTATCTCGCCCTGTCGAACATCGCGGTGTGGGGCGGCACCGGCTTCAACATGATCGTCATCTACACCTCGCTGCAGGCCATCCCGGCCGAGGTGTACGAGGCGGCGAAGCTGGACGGCGCGACCCCGATGCAGATCGCACTGAAGATCAAGATCCCGATGGTGGCGCCCTCGCTGGTGCTGACCTTCTTCTTCTCGATCATCGCGACGCTCCAGGTGTTCAACGAGCCGACCACCCTCAAACCGCTCACCAACTCCGTGTCGACGACCTGGAGTCCGCTGATGAAGGTGTACCGGGACGCCTTCGGCGAAGGCGACATCCACGCGGCGGCCGCCCAGGCCGTGATCATCGCGCTCGCCACGCTGGTGCTGTCCTTCGGCTTCCTGCGGGCCGCGAACCGTCGGAACAAGCGGGACGACAGTCAAGGAGCCGCACGATGAGTTCTCTTGCCGTCCGCAAGGCCGCCCCGGCGGCCGGTACGACCCCGGGCACCGCCCAGGGCCCGCCGCTGCGCCGCCGGATCGCGCTGGTCCCGACGGTGACGCTGCTGCTCGGCGCGCTGTACTGCCTGCTGCCGGTCGCCTGGGTGGTGATCGCGTCCACCAAGTCCGGCAGCGAGCTGTTCTCCACGTTCACGTTCCTGCCGGGCACGGGATTCACCGAGAACCTCTCGGATCTGAGCGCCTACCGCGACGGCGTGTACTGGCAGTGGATGGGCAACTCCGCCCTCTACGCCGGTCTCGGCGCCCTTCTGTCGACGGCGGTGTCGTCCGTGAGCGGCTACGCGCTCGCGACGTACCGCTTCCGGGGCCGCGAGGCCATCTTCAACGTGCTGCTCGCGGGCGTACTGATGCCGCCGGTGATCCTCGCCGTCCCGCAGTACCTGCTGCTGGCCCAGGCCGACCTCACGGACTCGTACCTGTCCGTGCTGCTGCCGCAGATCCTCTCGCCGTACGGCGTCTACCTCTCGCGGATCTACGCCGCTGCCGCCGTGCCCGCCGATGTGGTGGAGGCCGCCCGGATGGACGGGGCGAACGAGTGGCGGATCTTCACCCGGATCGCGCTGCCGATGATGATCCCGGGGCTGGTGACGGTGTTCCTGTTCCAGTTCGTGGCGATCTGGAACAACTTCCTGCTGCCGTTCATCATGCTCAGCGACGACGAGAAGTTCCCGATCACGCTCGGCCTGTACACGCTGCTGGAGCAGGGCGCCAACACACCGGCGCTGTACACGCTGGTGATCACGGGCGCGTTCCTCGCGGTGCTCCCGCTGGTCGCGCTGTTCCTGGTCATCCAGCGGTTCTGGAGTCTCGATCTGCTCTCCGGAGCCGTAAAGTCATGACCATGAGCAACACGGGGGGCCGGCGCAAGCCGCCGACGATTCACGACGTGGCGCGCGAGGCGGGCGTCTCGCGCGGCACCGTCTCACGCGTGCTCAACGGCGGCCACTACGTCAGCCCGTCCGCCCAGGAGGCGGTGAACGCCGCCATCCGCAGGACGGGTTACGTCGTGAACCGCCACGCCCGTTCGCTGATCACCGGGCGTTCGGACTCGGTCGGCTTTCTGCTGACCGAGCCGCAGGAGCGGTTCTTCGAGGACCCCAACTTCAACGTCCTGCTGCGCGGTTGCACCCAGGCGCTGGCCCAGCACGACATCCCGCTGCTGCTGATGCTGGCCGGGACGGAGGACGAACGGCGGCGCATCACGCGGTACATCACCGCCGGGCACGTCGACGGGGTGCTGCTGGTCTCCAGCCACTCCGGGGATCCGGTGGCGCAGGAGTTGCGTGAGGCCGGTGTGCCGCTGGTGGCGTGCGGCAAGCCGATCGGGCTGGGCTCGAAGGTGAGTTACGTGGCCGCCGACGACCGGGACGGCGCCCGGGACATGGTGCGCCATCTGCTGTCGCTCGGGCGGCGCCGGATCGGCGTCGTCACCGGTCCGCTGGACACGCCCGGCGGTGTGGAGCGGCTCGCCGGTTACCGAGAGGTGCTCACCGAGGCCGGTGTCGAGATCGACGACCGCCTCATCGTCTCCGGCGACTACAGCCGGGCCAGCGGCGAGGCGGGCGCCGAGCGGCTGCTCGCGCAGGCTCCCGACATGGACGCGGTGTTCGTCGCGTCCGACCTGATGGCGCAGGGCGTGCTCACGGCACTGCAACGGGCGGGGCGCCGGGTGCCGCAGGACGTGGCGGTCGGCGGCTTCGACGACTCCCCCGCCGCCCTCGCCGCCAGCCCGGAGCTGACGACCATACGGCAGCCGTGGGACCGGATCAGCGCCGAGATGGTGCGGGTGCTGCTCGCGCAGATCGGCGGCGAGGATCCGGCGGCGGTGATCCTGCCGACGGAGCTGGTGAAGCGGGAGTCGACGTGAGGACGCGGGGACGGCAGGGCCGCGTGAGCGACCGATCAGGATCGGAGAAGCCGTCCGCCACTCCCCCGGCCTAGCGTGAGACCACCGACGGAAACGACCGTCGGACCACGCCACACGGAGGAGTACGCCATGACCGCCGGCCTGCAAACGATCATCTACCCCGTCAAGGACCTCGACCGGGCGAAGTCCCTGTTCAGCGCGCTGCTGGGGGTGGAACCGCACACGGAGCAGCCGTATTACGTCGGGTTCCGGGCCGCCGAACAGGAGATCGGCCTCGACCCGAACGGCCACGCGCACGGCCTGACCGGTCCGGTGCCCTACTGGCACGTGGCCGACATCCGGGCCACGCTCGCGGCGCTGCTGGCCGCGGGCGCCGAGACGCTGCAGGACGTACGGAACGTCGGGGCCGGTCGGCTGATCGCCTCGGTGAAGGACCCGGACGGCAACCTCGTCGGCCTGCTCCAGGACGAGGACAAGACCGACTGAGCCCTGCTTCGAAGCGCTCCTTGCACACGCACTAGTTGCACACTCAACAAATGGCCGGATCGGTGTTACCGTGCGGATATGGCAGCGAACACGGCCGACACCGGCCTGGAACAGCGGTGGCGGGACATCCTGTCGGTGCACGCGCGCACGATCTGCGAGATCGACCGCGTGCTCCATCCGCACGGGCTCGGCGCGAGCGACTTCGAGGTGCTGGACATCCTGGCCACCGCGGCGCCCGAGGAGGGCGACCACTGCCGGGTGCAGAACCTGGTGGGACGGGTCCACCTCAGCCAGAGCGCCCTCTCCCGCCTGATCGGCCGGCTGGAGAAGGACGGCCTGGTCGAACGCTCCGTGTGCGCCGAGGATCGGCGGGGCGTGTGGGTCGCCCTGACCCGCAAGGGCCGCGCCCTGCACGCCGAGGTGCTGCCCCTGCAGCGGGCGGCACTGGCGCGGACCCTGGAAGGCTGAGCCGGTTCCCCCTGACGGCGGGCCGCCCGCCGGGGTACCTGGTCGTGACGGACATCGTGCCTCGGGAAAGGCTGCCCACACCGGGCCACCGAACACGAGAGGTGCCGAACATGACCGACTCCGACCCGACCGCGCTCATCCTGCTGAGGGAGCGGGCCGACAGCGGCGACCCCGACGCGATCGACGAGCTGGTCGAACTCGCCGCCGAACGGGGCGACCTGGCCGAGCTGCGCCGCCTCGCCGACCGGGGCAGCAGCACCGCGACCGACCAGCTCATCGAGGTCGCGACCGAGCAGGGCGACCTCGATGAGCTGCGCCGCCTGGCCGACGCGGGCAACACCACCGCCGCCGACCAGCTCCTGGACCTCACCACCGAGTGACACCCGAGGGGGTCACAGGACGAACTCGACCCCGTCCGGAAGCACTTCGATGCCCGCCTCGGCCGCCCGCGCCCGTGCCGCCGAGGCGGGGTCGAGAAGGGGGCTCGTCTCGTCGAGGCGGGTGTGGATGCGACGGAGCCCGGACCGCGGGGCGAGGGCGGCGTCGGCGGTCGCGAAGTACGTACCGTCCAGCACCGCGCAGTCGGCGCCCGCCAGCAGCTCGGCCGGCTCCGCGTCCCGTCCGGCCAGGCGTGGCGCGTAGACGAGCACACCGCCGGTGGCCAGATCCTCGATGCGGTACGCCGTCACCCAGCACTCGTCGGCGGTGCGCCGGGGCAGATACGCCGGCGCCGACACCCCGACGGGGTGGGCGGTGACGACCAGGCCGCCGGAGAGCACGAACCCGCCCGTGGTGAGGCTGTCGTGCCACTCCCACGACGCGTACCGGTCGATCATGGCGCGAGCGGGGGCGAGCGCGGCGAGGACCGGTGGCGCGGCGTACACCTTCAGGCCCGGTTCCCCGCGAAGCTCGGTCAGCCCGGATACGGGTTCTGGTTCGGCGTCCGTGAGCAGCACACCCCGCACCGGTGTGGGCCGGGGTCCGGGGCCCGGCCACAGCGCGGAGGTGGCGGTGAGCTGGGCGCGGATGTCCGGCGAGGCGTTGAGCAGCCACCAGTCCCGGGAGTTGCCGGTGACGGCGGCCGCCTCCTGCGTACGGGAGGGCAGCTTTCCGTCCCGGGCGGCGGCGCACGGCGTGCAGCCGCAGTTCCACCGCGGGAAGCCGCCACTGGCCGCGGTGCCGAGCAGGACGACCCTCAAGACGACCCCCGACGTTCCTTCGCTGCGGATCCTTTCGCTGGGGTCTTCCCGTCGCGCGGGGCGTGACCACCCCGGCGCGGGGGACATTTCCGGCCGACCTCGGCACACGTCGGCGCGGCGGATCCCGTGTGACGTGGGCGTTCACCCGAGGTGAACGCCCGGACTCAGGCCTGCCGACGGGCCAGCAGGGTGCGGACGCCGTCCGAGGTGAGCGTCAGGCCGTGCGACGAGCTGCCGTCGATGGTGAGGGACAGGTCGTCGGACGGCCACTGCGAGGCGAGGGCGCCGAGCGGTACGAGGCGGTAGCGGGACACGAACGGCAGCAGCTCGGCCATCTCGAGCTCGGAGGTGAACACGGGCACCACCGGGCGCCCGTCCGGTTCCTCCAGCACGGGCAGCGCCACCGCCGTGGGGTCGGCCGCCTCCTCGTCCATGGCGTCGTCCGGCACGGGGACCAGCACCTCGCTGCTCGCGAGCGTGTCCAGCGCCGACTCGTCCTCGGTGTTCACGACGAGCGCGTCCAGCGCCCGCTGGGCCGGTGTGGGTGTGGGGTCGTTGGCGGGTGTGTCCATGGCGGATTCCCTGGTCGTGGCGGTCGTGGGGGCCCGCCCGGGCCAAGATCGGACTCCGGTGCGGCCCTCGACGCGTACCCCGGCGGGCGGCGAACATTCCCGTTCCGCGTCGGGCAATCCTGTCCGCCCGCATCGCCCGTGGACCACGGGGCGCCGGCCTGGGCATTCCCTCAGTCGCCGCTGCCCTCCGGGCTCAGCCGCAGCACCGTGCCCTCCCCGTTGGCCGCGAGTCGCTTGTCGGCGAGCCCGGTCAGGCCGCCGTCGGCGTCGCCGCCGTGGCCCTGACACGTCTCGATGCCGGGGATGCTAGGGATGCCGGGAAGTTTGGGCTGGCCGGCAGCAGCACGTCCAGGATCACCAGGTCGAACCGGCACTCCCTCACCCGGCCGGCGCCTGGGCGCCGGTGCGGGCGGTCGTGGTCCGGTAGCCGGAGAGTCGCAGCAGCGTGGGGAGCGGCTCGGCGGCCGCCGGGTCGCC
The DNA here is from genome assembly GCF_013009255.1 of Streptomyces sp. Z423-1. Taxonomy (NCBI): domain Bacteria; kingdom Bacillati; phylum Actinomycetota; class Actinomycetes; order Kitasatosporales; family Streptomycetaceae; genus Streptomyces; species Streptomyces sp. Z423-1. Next base: position 8,879,668 of record NZ_CP053109.1, on the reverse strand, counting down.
GACCGCGAGCCGCACGAGCGGCGCGACCGTCATCGCCGAGCGGGGCCTGGCCATTGCCTGAGTCAAGCAACACGGATTCCGGATCGCCGGGTCGGCCGGAAGGCCCCTGACCCGGCCTTGGCGGCGGCCGCGGCGGGCGGGCCTCGGGTGGCAGGCCCGACGCGCCCGCCGCCACCGCTCCTACCGCTTGCGGTCGCCCCCCACCGCCCCGCCGACGCGGCCCGCGCCGTAGTCGAGCTGCTGCGCTGTCCTCACCAACGCGGCGAGAGGGTCACTCGAAGGAGTGCGACGGACAACCCGGAAACCCGGGGCTTTCCGCACACGGAGCCGGTCCAGCCATCGTGCGACCGTGATTCCTGCCAACCGTCCTCCCCTTTCCAGCACTTCGGGGACACCTACGCCCGGCGGCGCTGTGCGCCAGGGTAATTCGCCATGCCCCGCCACCCCTTCCGACGCGTAGAAATATCCACAGCACGGGCATGCCGCATCAGATCAGACCAGAGGAAATTCGCACAAGATGCGCGTTATTCGTACATACGTGTCAGCTGCTGTGGACGCCCACCTCGTACAGCGAGTAGCCCCAGTCGGTGCCCCGGTCCAGGCCCTGGACGCGGACATACCGGGCGGGTTTCGGGGTGAACCGCGCGGTGTCCAGGCCGCCGTCGCCGGCGGTCGTGGACCAGGCGGTCTGCCAGGTCACGCCGTCGGTGGAGAGCTCGACGCGGTACGACGCCCCGTACGCCCGCTCCCAGTCCAGCGTGACGCGCCCGACCAGGTTCGTGGCGCCGAGGTCGATCCGCAGCCACTGGTCGTCGCTCCAGTCGCTGGCCCAGCGGGTGCTGCGCGCACCGTCCACGGCCCGGCCCGGCGCATAGCTGGTGAACGGGTTCCACTCCGTCGAACTGGCCGTGGCCGAGCCGCCCGTGGCGAGATTGACGCCGGCCTGGTGCCGCTCGGACGCGCCCCAGGTGTCGAGGTAGGACTCGGCACCGCGGAAGAGGTCGTCCACCACGCCCTGACCGCCGACGAGCCGGACGTCCTCGATCCAGTCCGGGACGAGGCCGTAGTGCGCGGCTCCGTCGGTGTTCAGGTCCCAGGTGCGTTCACCGGTGGTCTGCCGGTCGATGACGGAACCGCCGTCGACGCTGCGGAAGGGGTACGTCACGGGGTTGGGGGCATCCGCGCCGCGCGGGCCCGGCCAGCCGCCGACGCCGTTCATGTCGGTGCCGTAGCCGTAGCCCGCGTCGTACTTCTCGCGCAGTGCGTCCGTGCGCTTCGCCTCCGCGCTGAAGGCCTCGGAGCCGTGCATGTACTGGGCGATGAAGCCGCCGAGGGAATAGACCCGCTCCGTCCAGTTGAGGTCCATCCAACTGTGCGAGGACAGCACACCCGGGTACGACTCGGCCTCGAAGATGTCGAGCACCCGGCCGGTGGCCTTGACGCTCATGTGGTCGATCTCGAGCATCATCTTGCGTTTCATCATGCCGCGCACGGCGTACTCACCGAGCTCGGTGAGCCCGCGGACGTTGCACTGGGCGTCCGCGTTGTACGCGGGGACGTCCACGCCGTCCGGGAGTTTCTGCTCGGCCTCGGGCGCCGCCGCGCCGCCGATGGGGTTGTCGTGCTGGGGTCCGGTGCACTTCTCCGTCTTCCAGAAGGTGCCGGTCGACAGGAACTGCCCGACGTTGATCGCCGTCCCCAGCGCGCCCGAGTCGAAGCGGACCCCGCACAGCGCGTTGTCGAACTTGTGGCACAGGAACATGCTGCGTACGCCGAGGGCGTACAGCTCGTCCAGCCCCTTGTCGATGTCCTTCTTGCTGCACTGCGGGATGTCCAGGATCTGCTTGCAGCCGAACGGTTCGGAGGTCTCGACGCCGAGGACGACGGCCAGCTTGCCCTGTTCGATGACCTGGCGGGCCTGCGCGCTGTCGGTGACGATCCGGAACCAGCCCTTGCCGGGGCCGCCGTACATCTTGTCGACGTAGGCCTGGAGGTCGTATGTCAGCTTGGCCTGGAGCCGGATCGACGTCATCTCGTCGCAGCTGCGGTCCTTGAAGAAGTAGACCGAGCAGATCACGCCGTTGGTGACGAGGTCGTTGACGAGGACGCGCTGGCCGCCGCGCCAGGCCCGCTCGATCCAGGCGTAGTAGTTCTGCTGGTGGGTCAGCGAGTCGTGGGCGGGCCAGTCCTTGAACGTGGGCCAGCCGACCGGGTCGTGCCTGCCGTCGCCGCCGCCCGTGATGAAGTCGAAAATGGCGAGCGAGCCGTCCGGGTAGTGCTCGGGGCAGTCCTTGAGCGCGTCGGCGATACCGGCCTCGGAGAAGGGCTTGCCGCAGATGAGCCGCCCGCCGAACGCCTCGTTGGAGAACAGGTGGTTGTGCGCGTCGACGAAGCCGCGCACCTCGCCCTCGGGGGTGGTGCCGGTGAACGGTTCGCCGGTGACGTTGATCTGCGAGTCCGGGGCGGGCCGTGCGACCGGGTTCCACCAGTCGGCTCCGGCCGCCGAACTCGGCGCCGGGCCAAGGACTGTGGCCAGCACGAGGAGCAGCAGCGACACGACGGTGACGTGTCTGCGGCGGCGGTTCGGGCGTCGTGGAGCCATGGTCGTTACCCACGTCCCTCGGTCGGCGGGATGGCACGGTCGACGAGCCAGGCCCTGGCGGGGCCGCTACTGACGGGTTGTCATGAACGGCGCGGTATTGCGACGAGGATGGCCAGCGGCACATTCGACGTCAAGAGCTGTGCGCTGTCCAGCCGTTGAGCAGTCGTGGTACGCCTGTGCCCCGGTCGCCGGTCGCCCCCGGCAACCGGGGCACAGGCCGATGTCAGGTGCCGGGACACTCCTTCCACGCCAGGTGGTAGATGGTGCTGATGTCCCCGTCCGTCGAGTCCATCGTCATGAAGCTTGTCTTGGCCGGGTCGGAGCTGCCCGCATTGACCCGCAGCTCGGTGTTGATGTTGAAGTTGCGCTGGACGCCGCACGGCGCCCACACCAGCTGGGCCCAGTCGGTGGTGTCGGTGGCCTGCCAGTTGTCGTTGTAGGGCCCGCTGAAGGGGTGGCTCCTGTACGCCGTGTTCGGGGAGCCCTGGAAGTAGTACGAGGCCCGCTGGATACTGCTCGCGCCCGGCTGGAGGGCGGCGAAGCCGCGGTAGTCGGCGCTGGCGATGGCGTACGTGAAGCCCTGCGGCACATGCACGATCAGATTGAGCTGGCAGTTCTTGCGGAACGCCGTGGGGTCGGAGGTGCCGCCGACCTGGGCGAGGTAGTCGCTGTACGTGACCGTGAAGGCCGTGTTGTCCGCCGAGACGGCGACGGCGGCGGTGCCCTGCGGGCAGCCGGAGCCGTTCACCGTGGCGACCTTGATGACGATGCGGTCCGGGGGCGGGTCGACGAAACCGGACGACGGGTCCTGCGCGGGTACCGCGGTGGCGAGCAGCGCGCCGATCGCGCTGCTGAGGAGCAGGCCGGCAGCCATGGTTCTCCCATCTCTGCTTCGGTAGGGGGCTTCCGTTCGGGGTTTCCGTTCGGGCCCTCTGTTCGGGGGGTGGCAACCACGATGGTTCAGTCATGAACATGTCAACTTCCATGCCCATGTGGAGCCCAGCGCGCCCCGACCCGGGGGGAAGCTGTGAAGGCACGGTGAAGGTCGGGAGCGCTCGCATCGTAGGGGCGGGGCGATCGGGCGGACAGGACTGTATCCGGCCATCCCCGCTCGTCTTGTGCGCGCCTTACGGGCGGGCGGTCGGCAGCGGTGGGGTGCCGGTGACGGACAGGACGACGGAGTAGAGCGCGGTGTCGGCGGCGATGAACATGCGGTTCCGTTTGGCGCCGCCGAAGCGGATGTTGGCGACGATGTCGGGGACCAGGAGGCGACCGAGGAGGGTGCCGTCCGGGTCGTAGCAGTGGACGCCGCCGTCCAGGGCGGCGGCCCAGAGCCGGCCCTGGTCGTCGAAGCGGATGTTGTCGAAGTTGCCGATCTTGCACTCGGTGAAGACGCTGCCGCTGCCGAGGGTGCCGTCGTCCTGGACGTCGAAGACACGGATGTGGTTGGCCCGGCTGTCCGAGACGTACAACTGCCGCTCGTCGAGGGAGAAGACGAGGCCGTTGGGGCCGCTGAAGCCGTCGGCGACCAGCCGTACCTCGCCGGTGCCGGGGTCCACGCGGTACACGTTGCAGGCGCCGATCTCGCTCTCGGCGCGGTGCCCCTCGTAGTCGGTGCTGATCCCGAAGTCGGGGTCGGAGAACCAGATCGAACCGTCGGACTTCACGACGGCGTCGTTCGGGCTGTTGAACCGCTTGCCCTGGAAGCGGTCGGCGATCACGGTGACCGAGCCGTCGTGTTCGGTGCGGGTGACGCGGCGATTGCCCTGCTCGCAGGTGATGAGGCGGCCCTCGGTGTCCAGGGTGTTGCCGTTGGGGTGACCGGCGGGTGAGCGGAAGACGCCGACCGTGCCGGTGGTCTCGTCCCAGCGGAGCAGGCGGTCGTTGGGGACGTCGCTCCACACCAGGTACCGCCCGGCCGGAACGTAGACGGGGCCCTCGGCCCAGCGGCAGCCCTCGAAGAGGGTCTCCAGCTTCGAGTCGCCCGCGTGGCACCTGCCCGTGCGGAACCGGTCATCGAGGATCTCGTACAACTGCGGTCGCTCGCCGGGCATGTCGCGGTCCTCACCTGTGTGCTTAGGGTCTGATGTGTGCTTAGGGTCTGATGTCGTACAGGACGTTGAACGGGTCGTCCGCCGTGGAGCGGGTCACGTCGCTGAAGCCCGCCTCCGTGCAGAGACTGCGGACCACCGCCTCCGGCATGCCGCATGTGCCGAGGGCGGCGCCGTCGTTCGCGAGGGAGGTGGTCATGCAGTAGAACATGCTGAAACCGTAGAACATCGTCGCCACCGGGCCCACGTTGTCCTGAGGCCGGTCCTCGCAGTTGATCTCCAGCATCAGGTAGTCGCCGTCGTCCTGCACCGCGGCCCTGATGGCGGTGAGCAGCCGCTTCGGATCGGCGGAGTCGTGGATGACGTCGAAGGTGGTGACGAGGTCGTACCGACCGGGGAGCCCCTGGGCGGCATCGACCGTCTCGAAGGTCACGCGGTCGGTGACACCGGCCCGCTCCGCGTTCTGACGGGCACGTTCCACCTGGACCGGGAAGTTGTCGAAACCGGTGAAACGCGAGCGGGGAAACGCCTGGGCGAGCACGATCAGCGCGCGGCCGGCGCCGCATCCCACGTCCGCGACGTCGATGCCCCGTTCCAGCTTCTCGACGACGTGGGGGAAGGTGCTCAGCCAGTCGTCGACCATCACGCTCTCGAACCAGCTCCCCGTGAAACGGCTCATGCCGTCCCACAGGCTGTCCGGATAGTCGCTCTGCTGTACGCCACCCCCGCGCCGAAACGCCTCGCACAGTCGCTCGTACGGCGCCAGCGTGGCGGGCACCATCTGGTAGACGCCGCCGAGGAACATGGGCCCCGACTCGTCGGCCAGGGCCGGGGCGTGCTCCGCGGGCAGGGCGAAGCGTCCGGGCTCCGGTTCCTCCAGATAGCCCGCCGCGGTGAGGCCGCGCAGCCACTCGCGCACATAACGCTCATTCAGATCGAGACGGTCCGCGAGTTCCTGGCTGCCGGCGGGGCCACGGGCCGCGAGGTCCTTGAACAGACCCAGCCGGTCGCCCAGGTGGCACAGCCCGACCGTCATCGTCCCACTGAGGTCCCCGAGCGCCTTCTCCATGAAGGCCTCGACCTTCGCCTCGTCCACCTCGCGCGGTGCCGCCATCATGTTCCTCCTCGCCGTCGAGCACGGTCGTGGGGAACGACCGTTCGGCAAGCCAAACACCGGGCTGCCGCATCGTCCGTCAGCCACGGCGAGGGGGCGCGTGAAGTCCACTCCCCGGGATGCGTGGCGGCCGGACCGGAGGCACGGACGCCCGCTACGGCGGACTCGGGGCGGGACCCGTCCCCCGCAGGTGCTGGATGGTGCCTTGCATCCGGTCAGGCCGGCGATCACTTCGACCTTGGCCGGGGCGACGACTCCGGCCGCCGGGGCGGCGGACATCTGCGACGGCTTGGGGCTGTCGGCCGTCCGGTCCGCACCGCCGCCGCAGGCCGTGGCCAGCGGAAGCACCGCCAGGCTTCCGACGGTGACTGCGCGTCTCATGGACGCCGAGGACACGGGGCCTCGCGAATACCTGGGTATCCTGCTTGTCGCACATCATGTGCAAGTAAGGTATCCAGGCAATAAGGGTGTGGGGCTCATGACGTCGACCCGTCGAATACGAGGTGCCGCCATCGCGGTGGCAGTGGTGGCCGGGGTCGCCGCCTGTTCCGCGCCCAGCGAGGGTGGCAGTGGTGGCAGTTCCGCCGAATCCGTCGTGATCGGCGTGGGCTCCGAGCCGGACACGCTCAGCCCGCTGCTCGGCTACGGCAAGGACGGCAACTCCAAGATCTTCGATGGGCTGCTCGCCCGGGACGCCGACCTGAAGCTGAAGCCCGCCCTGGCGAAGTCGCTCCCCGAGGTCACCGACGACGGCCTCACCTACACGTACACCCTGCGCAAGGGCGTGCAGTTCAGCGACGGCGAGCCGCTGACGGCCGCCGACGTGGTCTTCACGTACCGGACCATCCTCGACGAGCAGACCAACAACACGTCCCGAAGCGAACTGGACGCCGTCAAGGACGTCCGGGCGAGCGGTGACGACAAGGTCGTCTTCACGCTGAAGTACCCGTACGCGCCCTTCGCCGGGCGCACGGTACTGCCCATCGTCCCCGAGCACATCGCGGGGCAGCAGGACCCCAACACCGGCTCCTTCAACACCGAGCCGGTCGGCACCGGACCGTACGTCCTCTCCGCCTGGAGCAAGGGCGAGAAGCTCACCTTCAAGGCCAACCCGGACTACTGGGGCGGCGCGCCGAAGGTGAAGACGTTCACCATGGCCGTCATCGCGGACGACAACGTACGCGCCACCCGGCTGCGCTCCGGCGACCTGGACGGCGCGGTCCTGCCGCCCAACCTCGCCGCCACCTTCAAGAGCGACGCGGGCATGAAGTCGTACGAGGCGAGGTCCTACGACTTCCGCGCCGTCACCCTCCCGACGGCCGGCAAGGTGACCGGCGACCGCGCGATCCGGCAGGCGCTCGATGCCGCCGTGGACCGGAAGGCCATGGTCGACAAGGTCCTCGACGGGGCGGGCACACCGGCGTACGGGCCGCTGCCCGTGGACGATCCGTCGTTCGCCAAGGGCATCGAGCGCACGCAGGACCTGGGCAAGGCCAGGCGGATTCTCGACGAGGCGGGGTGGAAGACCGGCAAGGACGGCATCCGCGCCAAGGACGGACAGCGGGCGGCGTTCACCCTGCTGTACCCCTCCGGTGACAAGGTCCGCCAGGACCACGCCCTCGCGTACGCCTCCGACGCCAAGAAGGCCGGGATCGACGTGACGGTGGAGAGCGCCACCTGGGAGGTCATCGAGCCGCGGATGAAGGACGACGCGGTCCTCGCGGGCTTCGGCAGCACCGGCGACCCGGACTTCGGCCTCTACACCCTGCTGCACTCCTCGCTCGCCGGAGACGGCTTCAACAACATGGCCCACTACGACAACCCGGCCGTGGACCAGGCCCTGGACACCGGCCGCCGCACCCAGGAACCGGCCGAGCGGAAGGCCGCGTACGACGCGCTCCAGCGCGAGCTCGTGAAGGACCCGGGCTACACGTTCCTCACCCACATCGACCACCTGTACGTGCTCGCGGACCGGTGGGACGGGCTGACCACGCAGCTCGAACCGCACGAGCACGGCTTCGCCAGCGGGCCGTGGTGGAACATCGAGGACTGGCAGCCCAAGAAGTGACGCCCCTGCCCTGGGGAGCGATGGCACGCCTGGCGGGACGGCGGGCCCTGTTCGCCGTCCCCGTCCTCCTCGTCGTGACCTTCGGCGTGTTCGCCATCGCCGCCGCCTCCCCGTTCGACCCCGTCAAGGCGTACGCCGGCACGGCCGCGCTCGGCGCCGACCAGGAGACCCTGGACCGGCTGCGCAACAACCTCGGTGTGGGCCAGCCCTTTCCCGCCCGCTGGTGGGAGTGGCTGACCTCGGCGCTCACCGGTGACCTGGGCCACTCCAGCGTGCTGCGGCAGCCGGTGGCGCAGGTGATCGGGGAACGTCTGGTGTGGTCATCGCTGCTCTGCGCGGTCGCGTTCGCGGTGGCCGTGCTCACCGGCACGCTGCTCGGTGTGCTCGCCGCGCGCCGTCCCGGGTCGATGCTCGACCGGGCCGTCACCTCGCTCGCGTACACCCTGGAGGCCGCACCGGTCTTCTGGATCGCCCTGCTCGCCGTCTGGCTGTTCGCGCTGCAACTCGATGTTCTCCCGGCGGGCGGACTGACGGACACCGGCAGCGAACAGGTCACCCCGGGGCAGGTCGCGAGCCACCTCGTGCTGCCCGCCGGTGTGCTCGCCGTCTCCCAGCTCCCCTGGTTCGCCCTCTACGTACGGCAGGGGGTCGGCGACGCCCTGGCGGAGGATCCCGTGCGTGGCGCCCGCGCCCGGGGGCTGAGCGAACGCACCGTCCTGCTCGGGCACGCCCTGCGCTCCGGGCTGCTGCCGGTCCTCACCCTGATCGGCTCCCGCGTTCCCGAACTCATCACCGGAGCACTGCTGGTGGAGAGTGTCTTCAGCTGGCCGGGCATCGCCGCGGCCACCGTCGAGGCGGCCACCGCCGTCGACTTCCCGCTGCTCGCCGCGCTGACCACCCTCGCCACCGCCGCGGTCCTCGTCGGCAACCTGCTCGCCGACCTGCTGTACGGCCTGTTCGACCCGAGGGTGAAGCTCAGTGAGATGTGACGTTGGTGACTTCCATGGCTGATACCGCAGTTGAGAACGGGACACGGCCCGGCACCGAATGGCGCTCCGCCGGTGCCGCGCGCCGCTCGACCCGCGCACTGCGCGTACGGGTCTCCGCCGCGCTGGTGACCCTGACCGTCCTCGCCGTGCTGCTCGTCCCGCCGCTGGTGCAGCTCGACCAGCAGGCCGTCGATCTGGCCGCCAAGCTGCAACCGCCGTCGTGGGCACATCCGTTCGGCACCGACGACGTCGGCCGGGACCTGCTGCTGCGCTGCGTGTACGGCCTGCGGGTCTCGCTGCTCGTCGGTGTCGCGGCGGCGCTGACGGCGACCGTGGTCGGCACCGCCGTCGGGGCCGCCGCCGGTGCCGTGGGCGGCTGGGTCGACCGGGGCATCATGCGCCTGGTCGACACCGTCTCGTCGGTACCCCACCTGTTGCTCGGCATCTTCATCGTCGCCATGTTCCGGCCGGGTGTCTGGCCGGTGGTCGTCTCGGTCGCGCTCACCCACTGGCTGTCGACCGCGCGCATCGTCCGCGCCGAGGTGCTCTCCCTGCGCTCGCGCCCGTACATCGACGCCGCCGTCTCCGGGGGCGCCTCGCGGTGGCGGGCGGCGGTACGGCACCTGCTGCCCGGGGTGCTGCCGCAGGCCGCGCTCGCCGCCGTACTGATGGTGCCGCACGCCATGTGGCACGAGTCGGCCCTGTCCTTCCTCGGGCTGGGGCTGCCCACGCACACGGCAAGCCTGGGCACCCTCATCCAGACCGCGCGGGGCTCGCTGCTGGCCGGGCAGTGGTGGCCGACTCTCTTCCCCGGACTGTTCATCATCGTGCCCACCCTCGCCCTCGCCGGACTCGCCGGCGCCTGGCGGGAGCGGATCAATCCCCGCCGCCGATCGGAGCTGATGCTGTGACCGACCGCTTGCCGCAGGGACCGACCGGACGACAGCCGGAGCGACCGGCCGAGGGCACGCCTCTGCGAGCCGTCGAGGGCGTCGTCCAGGAACGGGGCGACCGCGTCGGGTTCCAGGCCGAGCGACCAACGCAGCGTGCGGCCGAACGGCTGCCAGATCAACCGACCGAGCGACGAACGCAGCAACCGGCCGGGCAACTGCGGAAGCAACCGGCCGAGCGACCGCCGCAGCGACCAGCCGAACGACTGCGAGAGCAACCGGCCGAGCAACCACCGCAACCACCGGCCGATCGGCTGCCGGAACAACCGGCCGAGGGCACGCCTCAGCGAGCCGTCGAGCGGTCGCCCGTGCTCGCGGTGCGTGGGCTGTCCGTGCGGTTCCTCATGCCTGGTGGGCGGCGCGTCGACGCTGTCGCCGGTGCGCACTTCGACGTGGCCGCCGGTGAGTGCCTGGCGCTGATCGGCGAGAGCGGCTGCGGCAAGTCCGTTCTCGCCTCCGCCCTGCTCGGTCTGCTCCCGGCCAACGCCCAGACCGCGGGCGAGGCGCGGCTCGGCGGGATCGACCTGCTCTCCGCCGGTGAACGGACCCTCGCCCGCCGGGTGCGGGGCCGTCTGATCGGGCTCGTCCCGCAGAGCCCGGCCGCCCACCTCACCCCCGTCCGCACCATCCGTTCCCAACTGGAGGAGACGGTCGCGGAACTGACCGGCGTCCGTGGCCAGTCCGCACGGCGTGCGGCCGCCGAGGCGGTCGCCGACCGCGCGGCGTTCCCCCTGGACCACCTCGACCGCTACCCGCACCAGCTCTCCGGCGGTCTCGCCCAGCGCGCCGCCACCGCGCTCGCCCTCGTCGGCGACACGCCCCTGCTGCTCGCCGACGAGCCGACGACAGGGCTGGACCGCGATCTGGTGGACCACACCGTCGACGAACTGCGCCGCCACATCGACAGCCCGGACGCGGCGAACAGCGGCGGACGCGCCCTGCTGATGATCACCCACGACCTGACGGCAGCCGAACGCATCGCCGACCGGATCGCCGTCATGTACGCCGGCCGTATCGTCGAACTCGCCAACGCAACGGCTTTCTTCGGCTCACCCGGCCCCCGCCACCCCTACAGCCGTGGCCTCCTGCAGGCTCTCCCCGACCGCGCCTTCACCCCCATCCCCGGCCTGCCCCCGGAGCTCGGCGACCTCCCCGACGGCTGCGCCTTCGCCGCCCGCTGCGACCGGGCCACGGACGCCTGCGCCGCGCTGCCGCCCATGACCGAAGCCGTCGCCTGCCACCACCCCCTCGCAGGTCACGGCTCGCAGAAGCCGCGCCCCGCCGCACCGGCCCCCGAGGACATCCGTGCTTGAACTACGCGCCGTCACCGCCGGATACGACCGGCACGCACCCGTCGTACGGAACGCCTCCCTGACCATCGCACCCGGCGAGGCCGTCGGCCTGCTCGGCCCCAGCGGCTGCGGCAAGTCCACCCTCGCCCGCGTCGCCGCCCTCCTGCACCGCCCCGACTCCGGCACCCTGCTCCTGGACGGCGTACCCGTACGGCACTGGCGCCACCGCGCACCCCGCGAGCTGCGCACCGCCTTCGGCGTCGTCTTCCAGCAACCCCGGCTCTCCGCGGACCCCCGGCTGAGGCTCACCGACCTGATCGCCGAACCGCTGCGCGCCACCGGCCGCCGCGAGGAGACACCTCAGCGCGTGGCCGAGCTGGCCACCACCGTCGGACTCACCCCCGACCTGCTGGGCAGACAACCCCACGAAGTCAGCGACGGCCAGCTCCAACGCGCCTGCCTCGCCCGCGCTCTCGTCCTGCGGCCCCGCTGGCTGGTGTGCGACGAGATGACCGCGATGCTGGACGCCTCCACCACCGCCGCCCTGGTCGCGGTCGTCGAGGAGTACCGCGCCACCACCGGCGCGGGCCTGCTCGCCGTCGGCCACGACCGCACGCTCCTGCACCGCTGGTGCGACCGCACGGTCCCCTGGGAGGCGGTGTGCGGGGAGGAGCCAGTGCCCGCAGGCCCGTCCCACTCCGGCGGGTCCTGAACCGCCCCGCCCGCCGCACATGTGGCACACGCCACAACAAGGGCCGGAACCCGGAAGCGGTTCGGGCCGACTGCTCTTGCTGGGAGGTGCGTCTGTGACGACGGGGCGGAGTGGGACGGGGACGGCTGCCGAGGTGGGCGAAGCGAGGGCGGGCGGCGGTGCCTTGACCGCGTTGCTGACCTGCGCCATGGCCTTCTCGATGATGCAGTTGTTCCTGCTGGGGGCCCTGGGCCCGCGGCTGGTGGCGGAACTCGGCGTCTCCCCGACCGTGCTGGGGCTGACGACGACCGTCGGGTTCGCGACCGCGACCGTGCTCTCGCCGGTCGGCGGTCGGGTGGTGGACCGGGTGGGGCCCCGTCGGTGTCTGGTCGCGCTGCTGGCGGTGTCGGCGCTGGCGCTGGCGCTCATCGGGGCGGCGCCCGGCACCGGTTTCCTGCTGGCGGCGGTCGCGCTCGGCGGGCTGCCGCAGGCGCTGGCCAACCCGGCCACGAACAAGGCGATCCTGGCCGTCGTACCGCCTGCCCGGCGCGGCTCGGTGACAGGGACGAAGCAGTCGGGGGTGCAGCTCGGAGCGTTCGCGGCGGGGCTGCCGCTCGCCGCGCTCGCCGGCCTCGCGGGGTGGCGGGCAGCGGTGTGGACGGCGGCGGGCGCCGCGGTCGTGGCGGCCGTGTGGGCGGCGCGCGTGCTGCCCGGCGATCCGCCCGCGAAGTCCACCCCGGCGGCCTGGGTGCCGCGCGGGATGATCGCCTGGCTGATGGTCTTCTCGCTGCTGCTGGGCTGCGGCATCGCTTCCGTGAACACGTATCTGGCGCTGTACGGCGTTCAGCGGCTCGGTCTCGGCCCGACCGCGGCGGGCGCGCTGGTGGCCGTGCTGGGCGTGGCGGGGATCGCCGGGCGGGTCGGCTGGTCGAAGGTCGCGGGCCGCCCCGGCTGGTCGGTGTGGCTGCCGGGTCTGCTGGCCGCCGGGGCGGTGGGGGCGGCGCTGCTCCTGGCTGTCTCCTCGTACGCCCCTCTGCTCGCCTGGGCCGCCGCCGTGGCCGTGGGGGTCTTCGCGGTGGCCGCGAACGCGGTGTCGATGGTCCTGGTGATGCAGCGTGCCGCGCCCGGCCGGGCGGGCCAGGACTCCGCGCTGGTCTCGGCCGGGTTCTTCGCCGGGTTCGCGATCGGGCCGCCACTGTTCGGTCTGCTGGCGGAGGCCGGACGGTACGGGGCCGGATGGGGGCTCGTGGCGGGCGAGTCCGCGGGCGCGGGAGCGGTCGCCGTGCTGTGGGCGCTGCGGGGACGTCGTACGGCCGTACGGACATGACGGCGTCCACGCCCTCGTGGGCGCATCATGCCCTCGCTTCGGTGCTCGGCCGAGTCGCCGTGACCCGTGCCGAAGTCGGCGACCGCTTCCCGCTGTTCGCGGACCCCGCCGACGGGAGGTGGACGACGACCGGGCGCGGCTCGTGGACCGGCGGCTTCTGGGCGGGGCTGTTGTGGCTGCGCGCCCGGTACACCGGCGCTCCGGCGGACCGGGAGGCCGCGCGGCTCCGCACGGCCCGGCTCGCGGGCTGGGCCGAGGCGGACACCGCCACGCGGGGGCTCATCTTCTGGTATGGCACCGCCCTGGCCGAGGGTGAACTCGGCCTGCGGGAGCGGGCGGCCCGGGCCTGTCTGGACTCCTTCGACCCGGAACTGGGCCTGGTGCCCTGGGGTTCGGCGTTCGGCGGGCCCCGGCTGCTCGCCCGGGTGGACGGGGTGCCGGGGCTCGTGCCGCTGCTCGCCACGGTGGACGCGGAGGCGGCCGTGTCCCATCTGCGGCGCCATCTCGACCTCTGCCTCGGGCAGCAGCCACGGCGCTGGTCGTGGCGGCACGACCCGACGGCGGGCTGGACCGCTCGGGAGGATCCGCCGCCGGGCTGGAGCCGGGGCCCGGCCTGGCTGCTGCTGGCGGTGGCGGAGGCCGTACGCCCTCTCGGTGTTGCCGGTCCCGCGGACGCGTTGCTGCCCGACGACCTCGTCCCGCTCGCCGACGCGGCGCGACCCGACGGCCCTCGCGACACCTCCGCCGCCGCGATCACCGCGACCGCCCTGCTCGTCCTCGGGCAGCGGGACCGGGCCGTCGCCGTCCTCGAAGAGCTGGTGCGCTCCCATCTGACCGATGACGGCCGCCTGTTGGACGGCTGCTACGACCTCACCTCCGCGACGGCCGTCCAGCACGAGCTGATCTGGGGTGACTTCTTCCTCGCGTATGCGCTCGCCCTGCTCACCGGCCTCGTCGACCCGCCTGAGCAGGGTCCGTCCGCAGCACCCGGCGGGCCACCGAGGTGATGTGCAGTTCGTCCGGGCCGTCCAGGATGCGTGCCACGCGGCCGGTGCGGAAGAGGGCGGGCAGCGGGGTGTCCGGGCCAAGCCCCGCCGCGCCGTGGACCTGGATCGCCGCGTCGGCCACCTGTTGCAGCGCCCGGGCCGCCGCCACCTTGGCCAGGCCGACCTCGACGTGGGCGTCGAGCCCGGCGTCCAGCCGGGCCACGGCCTCGTGGACGAGCGGCCGGGTGGTGCGCAGGGCCAGCAGCGACTCGAAGATGTGCCGCTGGACCAGCTGGAGGTCGCCGAGCGGACCACGGGAGCGGGTGCGGGCGAGGGCGCGTTCGCGCATCAGCTCGAAGGCGCGCTGGGCCTGTCCGAGCCAGCGCAGACAGCGCAGGGTGCGGCCGAGCTGGAGCCGTTCGCCCGCGACGGTCAGGGCCTTGCCGCGCTCGCCGATCAGGTGGTCGGCGTCGACGGTCACCTGGTCCAGTTCGATCTCGGCCTGACCTGCCGCGCCGAGCACCGGCAGGTCGCGCACCACCCGGAAGCCCGCCGAACCGGTGGGCACCAGCAGCACTGACAGCCCCTCCCGGTCCGGCGCCGAGCCGTCCGTCCGCGCCAGCACCGTCACGAGGTCGGCACCCGCTGCCCCGCTGGTGAACCACTTGCGGCCACTGATCCGCCAAGCCCCGCCCCCGGCCGGATCGGCATGGGTCGCGGTACTGACCGGGTCGGTGCCGGGGACGTCGGGTTCGGTCATCGCGTAGCAGGCCCGCAGCTCCCCGGCGACCAGGGCGGGGACGTACGTCTCGCGAACGCGCGGGCTGCCGTGCCGCCACAGCATCAGGGCGTCCAGCAGCGACGCCGAACCGAGGGCGGCCGGGCCGTGATCGCTCGCGCCCTCCACTTCGGCGATGTGCGCGTACGACCGCAACGGCAGCCCTTGCCCGCCGAGTCCGGTGGGATGCGGCAACGCCCACAGCCCGGCGTCCTTGGCCTCCTTCCGGAGCCGGGCCAGCACGACGCCGGTGTCCGGCCCGCCCGCGTCCAGCACCGGCTCGTGGGGCATGACCCGCTCACGGACGAACTCCGCCACCCGCTGCCGCAACTCCGCGATGTCCGGCGGGCATTGAGGCTCACCCTGCGTCACTCGCACCACTTTCCTCCGCTCCCGTGGGAACTCCGGCCGCCGCCGGTCCGACTGCTCTTGTCGTGGAACAGGTCGGGGGCGACCGCCCCCCGGTTCCCGAGCGTCAGGAAGGAGAGGCATGGCAACTCCAGCCACACCCATCACCCTGCGCACGGCCCGCCCGCTGGAGGGGCTGCGCGTGGAGACCTCGGGTCCGCCCGGTCCGGCGGACGGTCTCGTCGCGGAGCATCTGCGGCTGCTGGGCGCCACGGACGACGGCCGTCCAGGGGGGCGGTTCGCCCTTTCCGGACGGCAGTTCGGGGCGGGGCCGGTCACCGCCCGTACGACGTGGGGTGACGGCGTCGTCGACGAGGCGACCGTGCAGGCGGCCACCGGCATCATGGCGGTGCACGGCCGTCGCGACGGCGGCCCACGCGGCCTCGCCGTCGACTACGCGGCCACCGTCACCGGCGTACTCACCGTCCAGGCACTGCTGGCCGGACTGCTCGCGCAGGCCCGTGGCGGACGCGTCCACGACGCGGAGGTGAGCGCGGAGCGGGCCGGGTTGCTGGCCGTCTCGCAGTATCTGGCCGCCGCCGGGGCCGAGGAGGGCGAGGCCGCCGAACTGGCGCCGGGCGGGCCGCCCTTCACCGCGGCGGACGGTACTCTCTTCGAACTGGAGACGCTCGACCCGGGCGTCTGGGCCGCGTTCTGGCGTGCGCTCGGCGCGCCCGAGGAGGCGATCCGGCGGGGTTGGCGGCCGTTCCAGTTCCGGTACGCCACCGCCTGCGCGCCCTTCCCGCCCGTGCTGCACGAGATCGTGCGGGCGAGCCCCTGGGATCGGGTCCGGGAGGCCGCCGACGGGTCCGGCGCGGACGTATGCCCGCTGTCGTCGCTCGCCCGGCGGGCCGCGGAGTACGACGGCGTGCCGCCCTGGGAGCTGGCTGCGCACGGGGCGTCGTACGCCGGCACGACGGCACCGGTGGACGCCCCGCTCGCCGGGCTGACCGTCCTGGAGGCGGGCCGCCGCATCCAGGCACCGCTCGCCGCCCATCTGCTCGGCCTGCTGGGCGCGGAGGTCGTCCGGATCGAGCCGCCGGGTGGTGATCCGCTGCGGGGCATGCCGCCCGCCTGCTCGGGGATCTCGGCGCGCTGGCTGGCGCTCAACCGGGGCAAGAAGGCCGTCGAGGTGGACATCAAGTCCGCGGCGGACCGCGAGCGGCTGCGGGAGATGGCGGCGCGGGCCGATGCCTTCCTGCACAACTGGGCGCCCGGCAAGGCCGCCCAGCTCGGCCTGGACCACGGGCACCTGGCCGCCGCCAACCCGGCGCTGGTCTACGCGTACACGAGCGGCTGGGCCGGCCGGCTGCCCGGCGCGCCCATGGGCACCGACTTCATGGTGCAGGCCCGTACCGGCGTCGGTGCGGCCGCCCGGCCCGCCGACGAGCCGCCGGCGCCGTCGCTGATGACCCTGCTCGACGTGCTGGGCGGGCTGCTCGGCGCCGAGGCGGTGCTGGCGGGCCTGCTGCTGCGGGAACGCACGGGATGCGGTGTGCGGGTGGACTCGTCCCTGCTGGGGGCCGCCGACGTCCTGACCGCGCCCGCCCGCGCCCGGGCGGTGCAAGGGCTCGATCCACGGCAACCGGCGGGCTTCCGCCGTCCGCTGCCGACGGCCGACGGCTGGATCGCCCTGCCGGACCACGCCGCGATCGCCCACGACCTGCGCGCGCTGTCCACCGGACAGGCGCTGGAACGGCTGCGCGGCCGCGGGCTCGCGGCCGTCCCGGTCGTCACCGACCTCGCCGACCTGCTCGCCACCCGCTCGATCAGCCGCGACGCGCACGGCGCCCCCGTCGTCCCCGACCCCTGGAGCTTCGCATGACCGTCACCCTGCACGATCTGCTCCCCGCCGACCTGCGCCGCTCCTGGGCCGTCGACGGCACCTGCCCCGACCTCGACCTCTACAGCCTCTACCGCGCCCACCAGATCGCCGACCTGCACCGCACGGCGGTCATCGACGCCAAGGGCACACTCTGCTACACCGCGCTGGACCGCAAGGCGCGAAGTCTCGCGGCGGGACTGTCCGGCCTGGGGATACGCGCCGGTGATGTGGTCGGCATACAGCTGCCGGGCGGCCGCAACGCCGTCATCGCCGACCTGGCACTGGCCGCCCTGGGCGCCGTCGCGCTGCCCTTCCCGGTGGGCCGCGGCGGACGGGAGGCGGCGTCGCTGCTCGCCAGATCGGAGGCGGTCGCGGTCATCGCCGCCGCCGAGCACCGGGGCAACCAGCACGCGGCCGACCTGCTGGCCCTGGCCGGTGAACTGCCCGCCCTGCGCGCCGTGATCGCGGCCGGGCCGGGCACCACGCCCGAGGGCGCTGTCGCGCTGCCCGAGCTGCTGCGCACCGACCCCAAGGCCTTCGTCCCGGCCCGACCCCACCCCGACTCCGCCGCCCGCATCCTCGTCTCCTCCGGCTCCGAGGCCGAGCCGAAGATGGTGGCGTACTCGCACAACGCGCTGGCCGGCGGGCGCGGCAACTTCCTCGCCTCCCTCATGACCGACGGGCGGCCGCCGCGCTGTCTGTTCCTGGTGCCGCTGGCGTCCGCGTTCGGCAGCAACGGCACCGCCGTGGCGCTCGCCCGGCACGGCGGCACCCTCGTGCTGCTCGACCACTTCACCCCCGAGGCCGCGTTGGAGGCCCTCGCCACACATGAGCCCACCCATGTCCTCGGCGTGCCGACCATGATCCGGATGATGCTGGACCGCGTCGCCGAGGGCGGCCACCCCGAGTTCACCCCGCCCACCGCCCTCGTGGTCGGCGGCTCACCCCTGGACGAGGCCACGGCAGCGGAGGCACGGCGCGTCTTCGGCTGCCAGGTCGTCAACCTGTACGGCTCGGCCGACGGCGTCAACTGCCATACGGGACTGGCCGCCGAAGGCGCAGAGAGTGACGGGCCGGGCGTCCTCGCGGGCACCCCGGACCCGCGCGTCGCCGACATCCGCATCGCCGCGCCCGGCACCCGTGAACTGGAGGAGCTGCCGCGCGGCACGGTCGGCGAGATCGTGGCCCGCGGGCCGATGACCCCGCTGTGCTACGTCGCCGCCCCCGACCTCGACACCCGCTACCGCACCGCCGACGGCTGGGTGCGCACCGGCGACCTCGGCCTGCTCCAGGAGGACGGCACCCTGCGGATCGTCGGCCGGCTCAAGGACGTGGTGATCCGTGGCGGGGCCAACATCAGCCCGGCGGAAGTGGAGATCGAGCTCGCGACGCATCCGCTGGTCCGGGACGTGGTGTGCGTGGGCGTGCCCGATCCGCTGATGGGCGAGCGGCTCGCGGCCTGCGTGGTGCCGCGCGAGGGCCGGGTCCCCACGCTCGAAGAGCTGTGCGTCCACCTCGACGAGCGTGGCCTGGAGCAGCGCAAGCACCCGGAACGGCTGCTCGTCGTCGACGAGTTGCCGCTCACCCCGGCGGGCAAGCCCGACCGGGCCGGGCTGCGGGAACGATGCGTCGCAGCGACGACCGCCAAGCAGCCGCTGGCCCCGGCGAGCTGACCCGCCACGCGCTGGGGGCCGCCCGGATCAGGCGGCCCTCACGTGCCCGACTGGCTGCGCTACGACGCGGCCATCGCCGTCTCCACCATCTGAGCGGCGTCCCGGTAGACCGCCAGCAGGTCCAGGTCCTCGCCCGGGTAGTTGACGATGTCCACCTGCTCGGCGCCCGAGTCGGGCAGGACCGTGCCGGTCGTCATATGTGCGTTGTTCAGTACCAGTCGGGGCTTCTTCTTCGACAGGTCGGACAGCTGCTTCGCCGTCACGGCCTCCGGCCCGTAGGTACCGGCGAGGTCCGCGCCCGCCATCTTCGCCGCCCACGTCGAGAACACCTGGGCGACGACGGTGGGCCGCTTTCCGTCCGGCCACTGGGCCTTCAGGTCCTTCTGCAGGGTGCCGTATTCGGAGTCGAAGGACGCGGTCCACCGGGCGGCGGCGTCCTGGGTGCCGAACATCTTGGCCAGTCGGGTCACCTCGGCCTTCGCCTTGTCCGCGTCGTTGTCGAGGCTCACCTCGACCAGCTCGGCGTCGGACCCGGCCGCCTCCTTGATCTTCGCGGCGTACGGCTCGAAGGGGGCGTAGAGCACGTAGTCGGCGTCGGCCACCGCCGCCAGGTCGGAGGGCTTGGGGTCGTAGTCGGGGGCGTGCTGCACCGACTGCGGGACGATGACCTTCACGTCCTGCGCGCCCGCGGCCTTGGCGAGGGCGCCCTCCCAGGTGGTGGTGGCCACGACGACCGGCTTGTCCGAGGAGTTCTTGGCGCCGGAGGACGTGGATTCGCTGTCGCCGCCGCAGCCGGTGACGGTCAGGGCGAGCCCCGCGGTGAGGGTCAGTGCGAGGACGGGAGTGATGCGGACGCGGGTGCGCGCCATGAGCTGATTTTCCGTT
The DNA here is from genome assembly GCF_013009255.1 of Streptomyces sp. Z423-1. Taxonomy (NCBI): domain Bacteria; kingdom Bacillati; phylum Actinomycetota; class Actinomycetes; order Kitasatosporales; family Streptomycetaceae; genus Streptomyces; species Streptomyces sp. Z423-1. The sequence goes on along the minus strand of NZ_CP053109.1, from coordinate 8,860,029 downwards.
CGGGGATGAGATGGACGGCGAGGACGACCACGCCGGCGGTGAGGACGAGGACGGGCCCGGGCGGCCAGTCGAAGCGGAGCGCGACCAGGAACCCGGTGAGGTTCACGGCGATTCCGATGCCGACCGCCCAGGCGGTGATGGACTTCAGGGACGTGCCCAGGCGGCGGGCGGCGAGCGCGGGCAGCAGGGTGAGCGCGTCGACGAGCAGCGCGCCGGTGAGCTTGATGGCTCCGGCGACGGCCACCGCGACCAGCACGAGCAGCACCAGGGTGAGCCGTTCGACCCGTACGCCGGAGGACAGCGCGAGTTCACGGTCGTACAGCAGCAGGGCGAGATCGCGGCGCTTCCACCAGAACAGGGCCGGGACGACGACGGCCAGGGCGCCGATCACCCACAGGTCGGCGGTGCCCACCGACAGGATCGACCCCCACAGCAGGGCGAACGCGCCCGCCGCGTTGACCCCGGAGACCGCGAGCACGAGCAGCGCGGCCGCGATCGCCAGGCTCATCAACAGGCCCATCGCCCCCGACAGTCCGTCCGGGGTGCGGGCCAGCGGTGCGACACCGGCCCCCGCGAGGGCGCAGGCGAGCAGCGCGCACAGCATCGGGTCGAGCCCGGTCAGCAGACCGACCGCGATGCCGAGCAGCGCCACGTGCATCATCGCGAACCGCACCGGCATGATGTCCAGCCCGACGATCACGACACCGATCACGGGCAGGCCCGCGGCCGCCAGCAGCAGGGCGAGGCCCGCGCGCTGGACCGGGGCGAGTTGCAGCAACTGGCCGACGTCGGCCGCGGCGAAGGCGTTCACCGCACCTCCCGAAGACAGACCGCGGCCAAGGCGTTCACCGCACCTCCCGCAGACAGCCCGCGGCCATGTCCAGCACCCGGTCGCAGCGGTCGGCCAGCGCCCGGTCGTGCGTGACGACCACGACGGTCACCGGCAGGGACAGCAGCACGTCGGCGGCCTCCTCCTGCCCGGCGAAGTCGAGCGCGGCGGTGGGCTCGTCGGCCAGCAGCACCCCGGCGCCGGCGGCCACACTGCCGACCGCCCGCGCCAGGTACATCCGCTGCAGCTGTCCCCCGGACAGGGTGTGCAACGGCCGGTCCACCAGGTGTCCCACATCCAGCTTCGCCGCCGCCTCCACCGCCTCGGCCCGCGCACCGCCGCTGGCCAGCAACTCCCCGGCCGGCAGCGGGAACCGGCCGGTCGCCGGTTTCTGCGGAATCCACGCGCAGGCCCGGCGCCGCCACGCCCACTCGGCCGCGCTCCGGGTGTCCCGGCCGCCCACCAGAATCCGGCCCCCGCACTGGCGGTGCAGGCCGAGAACCGCCCTCAGCAACGTGGTCTTGCCTGAACCGTTGGTGCCGGTCAACGCCACCCGCTGGCCGGCCGCGACGTCGAGGTCGACGTCCCGCACGGCCTCCACACGGCCGTGCCGGCAGGCGACCTCGCGCATCACGACGTCCAGTCCCTCCATGCCACCTCCTCGCTCCTCCACAGCAGTCGGAGGGAGGGGGCGGCTGGTTCCCGGCGATCGCGGGCAGCGAGGGGCGTCGTCGGCCTTCTCCGCGTCGGACAGGCGGGCGGCGAGATGCAGCACCTCGTACGCCCGCGGCGCCATCGGTACCGTCGGGCGGCGCGCCACCCCTTGCTCTGGGGTGATCCCGCACCATAGTGGTGCGACATGAGCACGGAACCGATCGATCCGTTCGAGCCGGGACATCCGCACGGCGCCCCGGTGACCGCCGCGCCCGACCGCGCCCTCGTCGGTATCGGGATGGCCGCCGTCGTCGCCGTCGTCCTGTGGGCCTGGCTCGGCGACGAGTCCTTCGACAGCGTCTCCTCCGCGAGTCTGGGCTGGGTCCTGGACAACTTCGGCTGGCTGTTCGTGGTCGCCGCGGACGTGTTCCTGGTCCTGTGCCTGGTGATCGCGTTCAGCCGGTTCGGCCGGATCAGGCTGGGCAAGGACGACTCCGAGCCGGAGTTCGGCAACCTCGCCTGGATCGGGATGATGTTCAGCGCCGGCATGGGCATCGGGCTGATGTTCTACGGCGTCGGGGAGCCGCTCACGCACTATCTGAGTCCGCCCCCGGCGAGCGGTGTGGCGGCCGAGTCCGCCGGAGCGGCGCGTGCGGCCATGGAGTACTCGTTCTTCCACTGGACGCTCACCCCGTGGGCGATCTACGGGATCGCGGGGCTGGGCCTGGCGTACTCCACGTTCCGCAAGGGCCGCGGCAATCGGCTCAGCGCCGTGTTCGTGCCGCTCATCGGGGCCCGGCGGGCCGTGTCGTGGCAGGGCAAGGTCATCGATCTGCTCGCCGTCTTCGCGACCGTCTTCGGCACGGCGACGAGCCTGGGCCTGGGCGCCCTCCAGGTCGCCGAGGGGCTCGATCTGACGGCGGGGATCGACGCCACCCGGAACACGGAACTGATCATCATCGCGGCCCTGTCCGCGGCGTTCGTCGTCTCGGCCTTCTCCGGTCTGCACCGGGGCATCAAGTGGCTGTCGACGCTGAACGTCGTGCTCGCGGCGGCCCTGATGGCGTTCGTCTTCCTGCTCGGCCCGACCGTCTACGTCCTGGACACGATCCCGGCGTCCGTGGGCGGCTATCTGAGCAATCTGCTGCCGATGGCCACGCGCACCGGCGCCTTCTCCGACCACGCCTGGCTGGGCGCCTGGACGATCTTCTACTGGGCCTGGTGGCTGTCGTGGGCACCGTTCGTGGGCACGTTCATCGCCCGTATCTCGCACGGCCGGTCCATCCGCGAGTTCCTCATCGGTGTGCTCCTGGTGCCGAGCGGTGCGACCGTCGTCTGGTTCTGCGTGATGGGTGGTACGGCACTGCGGCTGGAGTCGACGGGGCAGGCGGACCTCGCGGGTGCGGTGGAGGACGGCGCCGAGGCGTCACTGTTCGCGATGCTGGACGCGCTGCCGATCGGCACGGTCACCTCGTTCGTGGCGATGGTCCTGGTGATGACCTACTTCGTCACGAGCGCCGACTCGGCGTCGCTGGTGATGGGCTCTCTGACCAGCCGAGGCGCCCTGCACCCGCTGTCGTGGCTGGTGGTGATGTGGGGCGTGCTGATGGCGTCGGTGGCGGCGGTACTGCTGGTGGTGGGCGGACTGAACTCCCTCCAGACGGCCACGATCCTGGTGGCGCTGCCCTTCGTGGTCGTCATGCTGCTGCTGTGCGGGGCACTGCTGAAGGAACTGCGGGAGGACCCGGGCGCGGGCCCCACCCGCCATCACGCGCTGCACGGCCTGCAGGACGTCGTACGCACGATGGTCGGCGACGCCGTCACGGAACAGGCCCCGGCGCGCCACTACCGGCTGCGACGGGCGGCGAAGGCCCGCAGGGAGACCGACGACGAGCCGTGACGGTCGGCATCCCTGCGCGGCGTGCCGGGCTCTGTTCAGGTGACCGGCGGCATCTCGCCGGGGCGGGAGTCGAGGCCCGTGCGGTGGTTGACCCAGGAGCCGCGGGTGAAGTCGGGGACGGCGACCGGACGGCCGCCCGCCGCGAGGGACTTGACGCTCAGCGGGATCGGGGAGCACCAGGCGGCGGCGTCGTAGACGTCCATGTCGGGGACGAGCCCGGCACGCATCTGCTGCACGGTGCGCCACTGCAGGACGTAGTCCATTCCGCCGTGTCCGCCGTTGTTGGCCGCGTCGTCACCGATCTTCTGCCAGAGCCAGTGGTCGAACTCCTTGAGGTAGGTGTCGAACGACCGCCAGGTGTGGCCGCTGTGATCGGGCTCCAGGTACACGCGGCCCCCGCCCGCTGAGGTCACTCCGGCGTAGTCCTCGAAGATGCCGCGGCTGCCGGCGAGTGAGTTGATACGGCTGTAGGGGCGGGGCGAGCTCACCTCGTGCTCGGCACGGATCACCCGGCCCTGGGCGGTGTCGATCAGGCAGGTGATCAAGTCACCGTTGATGTAGGTCTCCTTCCAGCTGGGGTGGGATCGCGGGACGAACCGCGCGCGGTAGTCGGCCAGGCCTCTGGGCTCGGTGGCGGTGGCCCGCAGCGTCGTCATGCGGTCGCCGCGGTTGATGTCCATGGCCGCGGCGATCGGGGCGAGGCCGTGCATGGGGTAGAGCGACGCGGTACTGCGGGTGTGCCACAACCGTCGCCAGGAGTCGGTGTAGTACGTGTCGGAGAACAGCAGTGCGCGCAGGTCGTGCAGGTAGCCGCCGTGGCCGTTGGTGACGTCGCCGAAGAGGCCGTCGTGGGCCATCTTCAGCATGGCCAGCTCATTGCGGCCGTAGGAGCAGTTCTCGGACAGGAACAGGTGTCTGCGGGTCCGCTCGCTGGTGTCGACGAGGTCCCACAGTTCGCGCAGTTCGGTGGCGATGGGCAGTTCGACGATGGCGTGCCTGCCGGAGAGCAGGGCGGCGCGGCCCTGTTCGTAGTGGAACTCCCAGGGGGTGGCGACGTAGACGAGGTCGATGTCCTCGCGGCGCAGCATGCGTTCGTAGGCGTCGGCGGAGCCGCCGTACTCGGCGGGCCGGGGGCGGCCTTCGGCGGCCAGTTTGTCGGCGGTTCGGCCGGCGCGGTCGGCGCGGATGTCGCAGACGGCGGTCACGGTGCAGCCGGGGACGGCGGCCCATCCCGAGGCCATGCCGTGGCCCCGGTTGCCGAGGCCGATCAGGGCGACGCGGACCGTCCGGTACGTGTCGAAGGGGACGTTGATCATCGACTTCTGGCCGCGGCGCGGGGCCGGTGGGGTGTCGGCGGTTGGGGCCGCGTGGGCGGTGGCGGTGCCCAGACCTGCGACGACGGCACCGGAGGCCAGGGCTCCGCCCATGAGAGTACGGCGTGAGACGGCAGGGATTTCATGCATGGCGCTGAACGCTCCCTTGTGGGTGGCCGACTGCTCTTGTCGCCGAACGACTCTGTCGACCGGGCGACGGAGTGTCAATAGGTGCTCAAAGAGAGGCTGTTGCAAGCAGAAATGAGCACCCAAGGGTGACCGGTGGGCAACGAGCCGGTGTGCCTACGGGGCCTGCTCTTCCGCCTCGCCGAAGCGGGCCAGCGCGAGGGCGCCCGCGATGGAGGCCACGAAACCGGCGACGGCCAGCGGCGCGAGCCCGTGGCGGGTGGTGTCGCCCAGCCAGACGACGCCGAACAGTGCGGGCCAGACGGTCTCGCCGGTGACCATCGCCGCGGTGGCGGAGGTGACCGAGCCGGACTGCAGGGCCGCGATCAGGAGCAGATAGCCGGTGATCCCGGAGACGATCACGGCGTACACCGCCGGATCGACGAGCAGGCCGGGCAGAGTCAGTCCCTGCAGCAGCCGCGCCGCGACGGACACCAGGCCGAAGCTGATCCCGGCCAGGCCGCCCAGCACGGCCGCGCGGTGCCGCAGCTCCCCCAGGCGGAGGTTCAGTGCCCAGCTCACCAGGGCGAGCCCGACCGAACCCACCAGCACCGCGAGCCGCATTCTCTGGTCGCCGTCCCCGCCGGTCTCCCGGCCCGCGGCGATCGCCATCAGCGCGAGCCCGCCGCACACCGCGGCGACGGCGGCCCACTCCACCCGTCGCAGCCGGATGCGCAGCACGATCGCCGAGACGATCGCGGTGACCGCCAGTGCCGCGGCGACCGCCGCTTCGACGAGGAAGAGGGGGACCGAGCGCAAGGAGAGCAGTTCGGCACCGAATCCCAACGTGTCGAGGGCGACTCCCACGATGAACGGCCACTGCCAGGTGGCCCGCACGGTCGCCCCGGCGCCGCCGGCCACCCTTCGCGCTCCGAGCGCCTGGAACACGGTCGCCGTTCCCATGAAGACGGCGGCGCACAGCGCGAACAGCAGGCCGAGTCCCATGACCGCAGGCTAATGGGCCGACGGTGCCTCGGAGCGGAGGGCGGCCCGCCGTGGTGTCGCGACCGGCGTCGGGGCGGTCCCGCCGGTCAGAGCCCGTCCTCGCCCTCCAGGAAGGTGCCCAGCACTTCGATGTCCGCGATCCGGGAGGGCTCCACCTGGTACGGGTCGTCGCCGAGCACCACGAGGTCCGCTCGCTTGCCCGGGGTGAGGCTGCCCGCGTCGTGCTCCCAGTGGCAGGCGTGGGCGGCGTCGATGGTGTAGGCGCGCAGGGCCTCGTCGACGGTGATCGACTCGTCGGGGCCGACGGCCAGCCCCGACTCCGAGGCCCGTTCGACCATGAACTGGATGGCCCGCAGCGGCGCGCCGTTCGCGACCGGGCGGTCCGAGCTGCCCGCCACCCGGACGCCGTGGTCGAGGAAGCCCCGGCCGCGGTAGAGCCAGCCCGCCCGGTCCTCCCCCATGACGGCGGCGTAGTCGTCCCCGTAGTAGCGCAGAAAGCTCGGCTGGACGACGACGGTGACCCCGAGCGCGGCCAGCCGGGGCAGCTGGTCGGGGCGGACCAGGCCCGCGTGCTCGATGCGGTGGCGGGCCTGCGGGCGGGGGCGCAGTCGCTGCGCCCGCTCCAGGGCGTCCATGGCGACGTCGACCGCCCGGTCGCCGATGGCGTGGATCGCGAGCTGCCAGCCCGCGCGGTGCCCCGCCACGATGGTGTCCTCCAACTCCTCGGCGCTCGTCTGGAGTTGCCCGGAGGTGTCGGTTCCGCGGTAGGGGCTGGTCAGCGCGGCCGTGCGGGCCATCATCCCACCGTCGGTGAAGATCTTCAGGGCTCCCAGGGAGAGGGCACCGTCGCCGAATCCCGTGCGCAGGCCGAGTGCGAGGGCGCGGCTGGTGGTGTCCTCCGGGGCCGTGCGGACGCGGTCGAGGGCGTCGGCCGCCACCATGAGCTGGACGCGTATCGGCAGCCTGCCTGCGTCGTGGGCGAGCTGGTAGGCGGCCGCCTCGATGGGGCTGTGGCCGATCAGACGGCCGCCGACTCCCGCCTCGGCGCAGGCCGTCACGCCTTCGGAGCGGCAGACGCGTGCCGCGCGCTCGATCGCTCGGGCCAGTTCGTCCAGGGAGTGCGGTGGCCGGGTCCGCAGGGCCGCTCCCATGGCGCCCTCCACTAGGAAGCCGTCGGCGCTGACCGCCTCGGCGGGGAGGTCTCGCAGGATCGCGGTGTTGACCAGGCAGGCGTGGCCGGAGAGATGGCCCAGGTACACCTTGCGGCCCGCGCTGACGGCGTCGAGGTCCGCGGCCGTCAGCGGGCGGTCGAGGGTGCGCTGGTCGTAGCCGCCGAAGTCCAGCCAGGCGTCGGCGGGCGCCTGGGCGGCCGCGTCCGCGACGACCCGGAGTACGTCGTCGGCCCGGGTGCTCGGCGCGACACTGGGGACGGCCGCCTTCAGCCCGGTCCAGGCCAGGTGGACATGGCTGTCGATGAAGCCCGGCAGCACCACGGCTCCGTCCAGGTCGTGGGTGCGCCGCGCCGGGAGTCCCGCCACCTCTTCGTCCAGGCCGACGACGCGGCCGCGCCAGATGCCGAGTTCGCGGGCGATCGGGCGGGCCGGATCCATCGTGATGATGCGGGCGTTGGTGATCCTCGACGAGAGCAAGGACGGCTCCTTCCGGTTCTCCCCGGCGACCTGCTGGCACACAGCTCGTTCATATGTTTAGGTAAGGCTAACCTAAGGGGGCTCCGGTGAGGGAAACGACCGGTCCCGACCGCGACTTGGCGGCCTGGGCCGATGGTGTGCTGGCGCGGATCGACGCGCAAGAAGGACTCGACGGCGAGTTGCTCGCCGCGTTGGGGCGTGGTCCGAGCCTGCGCGAGGAGACGCTGGCGCGCATGGCCGAGGCCGTGCGGGCGGCGGCCCTCGGCTTCGGTCCGGCCGGCTGCGCCGCGGCCGCCGGGGTGCCGGAACGGCTGCTGCTGAACTGGCAGGACCGCAACCCCGCGTTCGCCGCGGCGATGTCGGGCGCGCGGGCACTGGCCCGGTCGCACGGGTCCGACGGCGACGGCGCCGCGCGCCCGCCGGCCCCGGCCGCGTTGCTCGTGCTGCTCCAGGCGATTCGCGCGGGCGCCCAGCACGCGTCCGCGGCGGCGCTCGCCGGCATGCCCCGGGCGGCCCTCAGCAGGCTGCGCAAGGAACGCCCGAAGGTGAACGCGCTGATCCTCGCGGCGCGTCGCGCCCGGCCCAAACGGGCAGATCGGCGCGGCAGTTCGACGTACGCACACAGATACCGGCTCGTCAGCGTCGATGATGCCCCTTCGAGTCCTCAAGGGGGTAGCCGCGAGGGGCAGTTCTGATTAGCCTTACCTAAGTTTTGTGCACCATGTATGGGCGCTGTGAACCCCCTTCCGGAGGGATGCGTGAGAAAAGCGGACCTGCCGGGGCGGAGCGTCCTGTGGCGTGCGGTCGGCGGACAACGCCGCGATGTCGCGCTCGGCGCGGTCCTGGGCATGGGTCACCAGACGGGCGAAGCCCTGGTGCCGGTGCTCATCGGACTGGCCGTCGAACGAGGCGTCGTGGACGGTGACGCGGGCGGACTGCTGCTGTGGCTCGGCGTCCTGGCCGTCGTCTACGTCGGGCTGTCGTTCAGCTTCCGCTTCAGCGCACGAGCCGGCGAACGCGCCTCCGTGACCGCCGCGCACCGCCTCAGGACCCAGCTGATCGGCCGCGTCCTCGCTCCCGAAGGCGGCGCGGAGGACGGCCGGTTGCCCGGGGAGCTGGCGAACACCGCCACCGAGGACGCCAAGCGGGTCGGCGCCGTCACGATGGCGCTCATCGTCGGCATCGCGGCCGCGACCGGGCTGGCGGTCGGCGCGGTCGTCCTGCTGCGTATCTCCCTCGTCCTCGGTCTGCTCGTCCTGCTGGGCACCCCGCTGCTGCTGTGGCTGGTGCACCTGCTGAGCAAGCCCCTGGAGCGGCGCAGCGAGACCGAGCAGGAACGCGCGGCGCGGGCCTCGGGCGTCGCGGCGGACCTCGTGGCCGGGCTGCGGGTGCTCAAGGGCATCGGCGCCGAACCGGCGGCCGTCGCCCGCTACCGCCGCATCAGCCAGGAGTCGCTGACCGCCACCTTGCGCGCGGCCCGGGCCGAGGCCTGGCAGAACGGTGTCGTCACCATCCTCACCGGCGCGTTCCTCGCGCTGGTGGCACTCGTCGGCGGGCGACTCACCGCGCGCGGCGACATCAGCCTCGGTGAACTCGTCTCGTCCGTCGCGCTCGCGCTCTTCCTCATCGGCCCGCTCTCCGAGTTCTCCTGGGTCAACGCGCAGCTGGCGCAGGGCCGCGCGTCCGCCGCCCGGATCGCCGAAGTGCTCGGCGCCGACCGGGCCGTGACGCCGTCGGGGCCGTCCGGCAGCACCGTCCTGCGACGGGTCGAAGGCCGACTGCGGCTGAGGGGCCTGTCGTACGGCTCTCTGCGCGAGGTGGACATCGACATCACCCCGGGCGAGACGGTGGGCGTGGTCACCACCGACCCCGCCGACGCGACGGCCCTGCTGCGCTGCCTGGGCCGCCACGCCGACCCGGAGAGCGGCGCGGTGGCACTGGACGGGACGGAACTGCCCGCGCTGAGCCTCGCGGAGGTGCGGGCCGCGATCCTGGTCGCCGAGCACGACGCCGACCTCTTCGAGGGCACGCTCCTCGACAACGTCACCGCCGCCGTCGGCGCCCACGCCGCCGCTCCCGTCACCGCCGCGATCGCCGCGTCGGGCACGGACGAGGTGGTACGCGCCCTGCCCGACGGTCCCGACACGGCCGTCACCGCACGCGGCCACTCGCTCTCCGGAGGTCAGCGGCAGCGGGTGGCCCTGGCCCGGGCGCTGGCCGCCGACGCGCCGGTGCTCGTGCTCCACGAGCCCACCACGGCCGTCGACGCCGTCACGGAGGCGGGCATCGCCGCCGGGATCCGGGACGTCCGCGGCGGCCGCACCACCGTCCTGGTGACCAACAGCCCCGCGCTGCTCGCCGTGACCGACCGGGTCGTCCTGATCGACGGCGGCAGGGTCACCGCGACCGGCACCCACGAGCACCTCGTCCACGACCGCGCCGCCTACCGGACGGCGGTCCTCACATGACCGAGCCCCGCACCGACAGCCGACCCCACTCCCCCCTCCTCCCCGTCGCCACCCCGGCCCGCACCCGCGCCGCCGTCGCCGAACTGCTGCGCCCGCAGCGGCGGTTGGCCCTGACCGCCTTCACCGTCATGGTCGCCTCCACGGCCGTCGGGCTGCTCGTGCAGCCGCTGCTGGGCCGGATCGTCGACCTGGCCGCCGACCGCGGCTCCGTCGACGCCATCACCACCATCGCGGCGCTGCTCCTGGCTGTCGCCGTGGCGCAGGGTATTACGGCCGGGTTCGGTCTGTCCCTGATCTCCCGGCTGGGTGAGACGACCCTGGCCCGGCTGCGCGAGCTGTTCGTCGAACGCGCGCTGGGACTGCCGCTGGAGCGGATCGAGAAGGCCGGCGCCGGTGATCTGACCGCACGGGTCACCGCCGACGTCTCCCTCATCGCCGAGGCCATCCGCAACGCCCTGCCCGAGCTGGCCCGGTCGCTGCTGACCATCGTCCTCACCCTGGGCGCGCTGGCGCTGCTCGACTGGCGTTTCCTGCTGGCCGCGCTGCTCGCGGTGCCCGTGCAGGCGGCCACCGCCCGCTGGTACGTCGCCCGCGCGGTCCCGCTCTACGCCGAGCAGCGCCGGGCCGCGAGCGCCCAGCAGCAGCAACTTCTCGACACCATCGCGGGCAGCTCCACCGTGCGCGCCTTCCGGCTGGAACGGCAGCACACCGAGCGGGTCACCGAGCGGTCCTGGTCCGTGGTGGCGCTGACGATGCGCGGAGTGCGGCTCGTGCTGGGCTTCTACAGCCGCCTGCACATCGCCGAGTACCTCGGACTCGCCGCCGTGCTGTGCACCGGCTACTGGCTGGTCCGCCAGGGCTCGGCGTCCGTCGGCACGGCGACCGCCGCCGCCCTGTACTTCCACAGCCTGTTCGCCCCGGTCAACTCGGCGCTCGTCCTCCTCGACGACGCCCAGTCGGCCACGGCGAGTCTGTCGCGGCTCGTCGGAGTCACCGACCAGCCACCGCCCCCGGAACGGACCGGTTCCGTCCGGTCGGGCGGTGTCGAGGTCACCGTGCGGGGCCTCGGTCACGCGTACCGGCCCGGCCATCCCGTCCTGCACGACATCGACCTGACGATCCATCATGGTGAACGCGTGGCCCTCGTCGGTGCCAGCGGCGCGGGCAAGACCACGCTGGCCCGACTGATCGCGGGCATCCAGCCGCCCACGACCGGCACCGTCCTGATCGGCGGCGTGCCACCGACCGAACTCGGCGCGGCCGCCTCCCGCACAGTCGCCCTGATCACCCAGGAGACCCACGTCTTCGCGGGCCCGCTCGCCGACGACCTCCGCCTCGCCAAACCCGACGCCACCGACGGCGAACTGCGCGCCGCGCTCGACCGCGTCGACGCCCTGGCCTGGGCCGAGGCGCTGCCCGACGGCCTCGACACCGTCGTCGGCGACGGCGGGCACCGGCTCAGCGGCGCACAGACGCAGGCTCTCGCGCTCGCCCGGCTCATCCTGGCCGACCCTCCCCTGGTGATCCTCGACGAGGCCACCGCCGAGGCGGGCAGCTCCGGAGCGCGCGCCCTGGAGAAGGCGGTCGCCCAGGCGGTGGACGGCCGCACCGCGCTGATCGTCGCCCATCGCCTCAGCCAGGCGGCGACCGCCGACCGCATCGTCGTCATGGACGCGGGCCGCGTCGTCGAGGCCGGCACGCACGACGAACTCCGCGCCGCCGCGGGACGCTACGCGGCCATCTGGCAGGCGTGGTCGGACACCCGCGACACCGGCACCCACACCCGCCCCGGCCCCCACACCCCGTAGAGGCACCGCTGAGATCCACCCCCCGCACCGCCCCGCTCCACTGGAACCCGAACAAAAAGGACCACGATGTTCCGCTCCCGCAGAGCACCACGGCTCGCCGCCGCGCTCACCTCAGCCCTCCTGCTCCTCGTCACGGCCACGGCATGCGGCGGTGACGACTCCGGATCCGACGACACGGACGCGGGTGCGCGGGCAGGCGCCTCCGGCGAGTCCGCCTTCCCGGTCACCCTCGCGCACAAGTACGGCAGTACGACCATCGAGTCCGAGCCGAAGCGGATCGTCACCGTCGGCCTCACCGACCAGGACGCGGTCCTCGCGCTCGGCAAGGTCCCGGTCGGCACCACCGAGTGGCTCGGCGGCTACAAGGGCGCGATCGGACCGTGGGCCGAGGACAAGCTGGGCGGCGCCGAGGCGCCCACGGTGCTCAAGGACACCGGCACCGGCCCCCAGGTGGAGAAGATCGCCGCGCTCAAGCCGGACCTGATCCTCGCGGTCTACGGCGGACTCACCAAGGAGCAGTACGAGTCGCTGTCCAAGTTCGCCCCTGTGGTGGCCCAGCCGAAGCAGTACAACGACTACGGCGTCCCGTGGCAGGAGCAGACCGAGACGATCGGCAAGGCGCTCGGCAAGCCGGAGGAGGCCGCCGCGGCCGTCAAGGCGACCGAGGACGAGATCGCGGCAGCCGTCGAGGAGCACCCCGACTTCAAGGGGAAGACCGCGGTGATGGCCACGCCGTACGAGGGCATGTTCGTCTTCGGCAGCCAGGACCCGCGCTCGCACCTCCTCACCGACCTCGGCTTCTCCCTGCCCAAGGACCTGGACAAGGCGATCGGGGACCAGTTCGGCGCGAACATCAGCAAGGAGCGCACCGACCTGCTCGACCAGGACGCCCTGGTGTGGCAGGTCGGCGATGTCTCCAAGGACGCCGACAAGCTGCACAAGGACGCCTCCTACAAGGACCTGAACGTGGTCAAGCAGGGCCGCGAGGTCTACGTCAACGAGACCAGCGACTACGGCAACGCCCTGTCCATGGGCACCGTCCTCAGCCTGCCGTACGTCGTCGAGCGACTGGTCCCGCAGCTGGCCGCGGCCGTCGACGGCAAGACGGACACGAAGGTGGAGCAGCCCGCGTCCTGACGCCCGGCACCGAAAGGAGGGGCGGCCGTACGGCCGCCCCTCCTTTCGTATGCCCGTGGTCAGCCGTCCATGGCCTCGGCCAGGCTCCGGGGCCGCATGTCGGTCCAGTGGGTCTCGACGTATTCCAGGCAGTCCCGCCGCTCCGCCGGCCCGTGGACGACCCGCCAGCCGCCCGGCACGTCGGCGAACTCCGGCCACAGGCTGTGCTGGTTCTCGTCGTTCACAAGCACCAGGTAGACGCCCTCGGGGTCCTCGAACGGATTGCTCATGCTCTTTCTCTCCTCACGGTCCTACGGACGACGGTTCCGCTCTGCCCGTGCGACGAGCCCCTCCAACGCCCGGAACCAGGTCCCGGCGAGGTCCTCGACCGTCTCACGCGGCAGCAGCCCTTCCAGATAGGACCAGTGGGCGGCCAGCACCGGCCCGTCCGCCCGGTCCTCGGTCACCACGTTGATGCTCAGCGCGTGGCCCTCACGCATCGCGGCCTCGGGTCCGATGTCGGCCGCGTCCTCCTCGGGCGCGTACGACCAGTCCCGCTCCTCCGGGATGCCGAACCGGCCGAGGTAGTTGAACTCGATGCGGGCCGGTTCACGGGCCGCCAGTACCTCGCGGGTACGGGGGTTGAGGTGGCGCAGCATGCCGTAGCCGACGCCGTTCGCGGGGAGCGAGGCCAGGTGCTCACGGACCCGGCGTACGGCTTCCTCGGCCGCCGGGCCGCCCGCGAACGCCTCGGCCAGGTCGATCGAGCCCGGATCGAGCCGCACCGGGAAGACGCTGGTGAACCAGCCCACCGTACGCGAGAGGTCGACATCGTCCCCGGCCAGATCCTCCTCACGGCCGTGGCCCTCCAGGTCGACCAGGACGGAGGTGTCGGTTCCGCCGCCGCGCCGCCGCCAGTCGGCGAAGGCCAGGGCGAGACCGGCGAGCAGCACGTCGTTGACGCCCGCGCCGAACGCGGCGGGCACGGTCGACAGCAGCGGCCCGGTGCGTTCGGCGGGCAGCCGCGTGATCACCTCGCGCTGGGTCGCGGTCGTGTCCAGGTCCGGGTCCAACGCCCGTACGAGAGGGAAGGGTTCGCTGCCGCCCTCCAGGACGGCCGTCCATACGGGCAGCTCCGCCTCGTGTTCGGGGGCCTGGGCCAGTTCGGACAGCAGCCGCGACCAGCGGGCGAACGACGTGTCCACCGGATCGAGCCGCACCGGCCGCCCGGCGGAGACGACCTGCCACGCCGCCGCCAGGTCCGGCAGCAGCACCCGCCACGACACGCCGTCGACCACCAGATGGTGGGCCATCAGTAGCAGCCGTCCGGGCGCGTGGCCCGCGTCGAACCACACGGCCCGCACCATGGCGCCCGAGTCCGGGTCCAGCAGTGCCCGCGCCGCGTGCGCGTGCTCGCGTACGGCCTCGCCCAACGCCTGGGCGTCGTGCCCGGCCACGTCCACCCGGTCGATCCACGCGGCCGCGTCGACCGCGCCGACGGGCGGGACGTGCAGCGACCAGTCCTCGGTGGCGTCACGCGACGGCCGCACCAGCCTCGCCCGCAGCAGGTCATGCCGGTCGGCCAGCGCCTGGAGCACGGCGGTCAGGCCGGGCAGGTCCAGCTCCGCGGGCGTACGGACGAGCGCGGCTTGGTGGTACGTGGAGAAGGGGCCGCCCAGTTCGCGCAGCCAGTGCATCACCGGGGTGAGCGGCACCGTTCCGGTCCCGTCGTCCTCCGCGCGCGGCGCGCCGGTGTCGGCGGACTCGGCGACCGTGCTCAGCCCGGCGACCGTACGGTGCCGGAAGACGAGACGCGGAGTGATCCGTACGCCCGCCGCCCGGGCCCGGCCGACGAGCTGCATCGCGACGATGCTGTCGCCGCCCAGGGCGAAGAAGTCGTCGTCCACACCGACCTGTTCGAGCCCCAGCACCTCGGCGAAGACCGCGCAGAGCGCCTTCTCCACGGGTGTGGCGGGCGCGCGTCCGGAGGACAGGCCGGAGAAGTCGGGCGCGGGCAGGGCGGCCCGGTCCAGCTTGCCGTTCGCCAGCTGCGGGAAGCGCTCCAGCGGGACGACGGCGGCCGGGACCATGTGGTCCGGGAGCCGGGCGCCGACGTGGGCGCGCAAGTCCGCGGGGTCCGGTGCGGAGCCGGGGGCCGGGATCACGTACGCCACGAGCTGCTTGTGCTGACCTTGCTGACGTACCGTCACCAGTGCTTGGGCGACGGAGGGATGTGCGGTGAGCACGGACTCGATCTCGGCCGGTTCGATGCGGAAGCCGCGGATCTTGACCTGGTCGTCGGCCCGGCCGAGGTAGTCGATGCGGCCGTCGGCGGTCCAGCGGGCCAGGTCGCCGGTACGGTACAGCCGCGTGCCCGGCGCGCCGAAGGGGTCGGCCACGAAGCGTTCGGCCGTCAGGGCGGGAGCGCCCAGATAGCCGCGGGCCAGGCCGCCGCCCGCGAGGTACAGCTCGCCGGTGACGCCGGGCGGCACGGGTTGCAGCAGGCCGTCCAGCACGTAGGCGCGGGTGCCGGTCACGGGCCGTCCCACGAGCGGGCGTTCGCTGTCGCGGACGCGCGCGACGAGGGCGTCGACGGTGGACTCGGTCGGACCGTAGAGGTTGAACGCCTCGGTGCCGCTCAGCGCCGCCAGCCGCCGCCACAGCGCGACCGGCACGGCCTCACCGCCGACGCCGACGACGGAGAGGGGGCAGGTGTCGCCGTCCAGCAGGCCGCTGTCGGCCATCTGCGCGAAGAACGACGGGGTGACCTCCAGGAAGTCGAAGCGGTGCTCGACCACGGCAGCGGCGAGCAGTTCGGGATCGCGCTGGACCTCCTCCGACACGATGTGGACGCAGTGCCCGTCCAGCAGCCACAGCTGCGGCTGCCAGGAGGCGTCGAAGAAGAACGACCAGGCGTGTCCGGCCCGCAGGTGCCGCCGCCCGGTGATCCGGGTCGCCGGGGTGTAGAGGGTCTCGCGGTGGCTGCGGAACAGGTTGCCGAGGGTCCCGTGGGCGACCACGACGCCCTTGGGGCGGCCGGTGGAGCCCGAGGTGTAGATGACGTACGCCGGATGCTGGGGCGACAGCGCAGCGGTCCGCTCGGCGTCGGTGAGGTCGGCCGGATCCTGGTCGGCGATCCGCTCCGTCACCGCGGGCTCGTCCAGTACCAGCACACCTCGCGTGGGCAGGGCACCGGCGAGGTCGCGGGTGGTGAGGGTCAGCACCGGACGTGCGTCGTCGAGGACGTCGGCCGTGCGCTCGGCCGGTGCGTCGGGATCGAGGGGCAGATAGGCGGCCCCCGCCTTGTGGACCGCGAGGACGGCCACCAGGAACCGCGCGGTGCGGGGCAGGGCCAGCGCCACGAACCGCTCCGGTCCCGCCCCGTGGGCGACCAGCAGCCGGGCCAGGCGGTTGGCCTCGGCGTTCAGCTCGGCGAAGGTGAGCTCGATGCCGTCGGAGGCCACGGCGGGCAGCTCGGGGCACTGCCGCGCCCGGTACTCGAACAACGCGGGGACGGTCGTCGGCGCGGCGAGGAGCGGCCGGCTGTGCCAGCCGCCGACCAGGCGGTCCCGCTCGTCCTCGCCGAGGATGTCCACCCGCCCCACGGTGACGTCCGGGTCGGCGGTCACGGCCCGCAGGACGCGGCGCAGGCGGTCCGCGAAGGACTGCGCGGTCGCGTGGTCGAACAGCTCGGCGCTGTACTCCAGGACGCCGTCGACACCGCTGCCGTCGCCGCGCTCCACGAAGTCGAAGGACAGGTCGAACTTGGCCGTCGTCGACGCCACCTCATCCCGTCGGGCGTGCAGCCCGGGAAGCCCGGTGTCCTCTCCGCCGGAGGCGAGGTACACCACCATCACCTGGAACAGCGGGTGCCGGGCGAGCGACCGGGCCGGGTTGAGCACCTCCACCAGCCGCTCGAACGGCACGTCCTGGTGGTCGAAGGCCGCCAGGTCCGTCTCCCGCACCCGGGCCAGCAGCTCCCGGAAGGTGGGATCGCCGGAGGTGTCGGTGCGCAGCACCAGGGTGTTGAGGAAGAACCCGACCAGGTCCTCCAGGGCCGCGTCGGTGCGCCCGGAGATCGGGCTGCCGATCGGGATGTCGTGGCCGGCGCCCAGCCGGGTGAGCAGGGTCGCCACGGCGGCCTGCAGGACCATGAACACGCTGACGCCGTTGTCGCGGGCCAAGCGGTGCAGATCCGCGGCCAGTCCGGCGTCGAGGGAGAGGTCGGCGGAGCCGCCCCGGTAGCCGGCCTCCAGCGGCCGGGGCCGGTCGGCGGGCAGCGCCAGCTCCTCCGGCAGTCCGGCGAGCGCCTGCCGCCAGTAGGCGATCTGACGCTCGCTGACCTCGGCGAGCAGCCGCTCCTGCCACAGCGTGTAGTCGGCGTACTGGACCGGCAGCGGCGCCCAGTCCGGAGCCCGCCCGGCCGTTCGGGAGGCGTAGGCGAGGGCCAGGTCCCGGTTGAGGGGCAGCTCCGACCACTCGTCACCGGCGATGTGGTGCAGCAGGAGCAGCAGGGTCCACTCGTCCTCGCCGGTGCGGAAGACGTGAACGCGCAGCGGGGGTTCGCGGTCCAGCTCGAAGCCGTACGCCCCGGCCTGTGTCAGCCGCTGGGCGAGCCGCTCCTCGTCCGTGGCCTCCACCTCGAAGGGGATGCGGACCTCGTCCGGGTCCAGGATTCGCTGGAACGCCCGGCCCTCCTCGTCGGGGAAGACGGTGCGCAGCGTCTCGTGCCGTACGACGAGATCGTGCACCGCGGCCCGCAGCGCCTCGACGTCCAGCGCGCCGGTGAGCCGCCAGGCCGAGGGGATGTTGTACGTCGCGCTGGCCCCCTCCACCTGGTAGAGCACCCACAGGCGCTGCTGGGCCGAGGACAGCGGCAGCCGCTCGGGGCGTGGGCGGACCGTCAGCGCCGGACGGGCGGCGGCCTCTGCCGTGCCGCCCTCCGCCAGCCGTTCGGCGAGCCGGGCCACCGTGGGCGTGTCGAACACCGTGCGCAGCGATACCTCGGCGCCGAGCACTGCGCGGATCCTGGCGGTCAGTCGCATGGCCAGCAGCGAGTGACCGCCCAGGGCGAAGAAGTCGTCGTCGATGCCCACCTCGGGGACGTCGAGGACCGCCGCGAACGCCTCGCACAGCAGGTCCTCGCGCGGGGTGCGGGGCCTGCGTCCCGACGTGAGCGCGGCGAAGTCGGGTGCCGGCAGGGCCTTCTCGTCAAGCTTGCCGCTGACGGTGCGCGGCAGGGCGGGCACCGTGACGTAGGCCGCCGGCACCATGTGCGAGGGCAGCGCGGCAGCCGCACGAGCGCGCAGGTCGGCCGGATCCGGCATGCGGTCGCCGACCGGAAGGACGTACGCCACCAGCCTGCGCACACCCGGGGTGTCCTCGCGGACGACGACCGCGGCGGTCGCCACATCCGGGTGCCCGGCGAGCAGGGCCTCGATCTCCCCGAGTTCGATGCGGAAGCCGCGCAGCTTGACCTGGCTGTCGGCCCGCCCCAGGAACTCCAGCGAGCCGTCACGGCGCCGCCGGGCGAGGTCGCCGGTTCGGTACATGCGGCTGCCGGGCGCCCCGAAGGGGTCGGCGGTGAACCGCTCGGCGGTCAGGCCCGGTCGGTTCAGGTAGCCGCGTGCCAGGCCCTCGCCCGCCAGGTACAGCTCGCCGGTCACGCCCACCGGTACCGGTCGCAGGGCGCGGTCGAGGACGTGGGCGCGGATGTTGTCGAGCGGCGCGGCCCATCGGCCGGAGGCGTCGTCGTGCCATCCGTAGGCGTCGACCGCGCACTCGGTGGGGCCGTACAGGTCGTGGACCTGCACGCCGGGCAGGGCGCACAGGCGCTCCCACAGCGGCGCCGGGGTCGCCTCGCCGCCGACAGCGATCACGCCGGGGACGTGGCCGCCCGGCTCCAGGAAGCCGTGGTGGATCAGCTCGCGCAGATAGGTCGGCGTGACGTCGAGGAAGTCGATCCGCTCCCGGCCCAGATACGCCAGCAGCGCGGCCGGGTCGGCCATGGTGGCCTCGTCGGTCACGTGCAGTTCGTGGCCGGCCAGCAGCCAGATCAGCGGCTCCCACGAGCCGTCGAAGCTGAACGACGCGGCGTGTGCCGCCCGCAGCCCGGCCCGTCCGGCGGCCCGCTCCGCCGGACCGATCAGGTCGTCGCGGTGCGCGGCGAAGAAATTGCTCAGGCCGCGATGGGTCCCGACCACGCCCTTCGGCCTGCCGGTGGAGCCGGAGGTGAAGATGACGTACGCGGCGCTTGCGGGAGCGGGCGACAGCCGCGCTGGAGCGTCCCCGCCCGCTCGCAGGTCGAGGTCGTCGAGCAGCACCCGCCCACAGTCGTCCGGCAGCCTCGGGGCAAGGGCCGCCGTGGTGAGCACGCACAGCGGTGCCGCGTCCTGCAGCATGAACTCCAGCCGTTCGGCGGGGTATTCGGGATCCAGCGGCAGACAGGCCGCCCCGGCCTTCAGCACACCGAGGATCGCCGGGACCATGAGGGCACGGGGCAGGGCCAGCCCGACCACCGTCTCGGCACCGGCGCCCCGGTGCGACAGGAGCCGCGCCACGGCGGCCACACGCTCGGACAGCTCCCGGAAGGTCAGCCGGGTCCCTCCGGCGACCAGGGCGGGGGCGTCGGGGCGGTTCCGTACGACGTCGTCGAAGATCTCCGGGACGGTGCGGGTCTCCAACGGCCGGGCCGTGTCGTTCCACGCGGTCGCGGCGGCCGACTCCTCCTCGTCGGTCAGGACGCGCAGGGTGCTCACCGGCCGTGCCGGGTCCCGGGCGACTTGCTCCAGCAGGCGCAGCAGCCGCTCGGCCAGCGCGTCCGCGGTCTCGGCGTCGGTGAGGTCGGTGGCGTACTCCAGCAGCAGCGCCATGTCGCGTCCGGCGCCGTGGTCGACGAAGGTGAAGTCCAGGTCGAACTTGGCCATGCCGGTGTCCATGTCGAACCACTCGGTCGGCAGTCCGAACAGGTCGGGATCGCCGTCGGGCCGGTGGTGGTAGCCGAGCATCACCTGGAACAGCGGGTTGCGGTCGGCGACCCGGACGGGGTTGACCGCGTCCACCACCCGGTCGAACGGCACGTCCTGGTGTTCGAAGGCGGCGAGCGCTGACTCCTTCACGCGGTCGAGGAGTTCGGCGAAGGACGGGTCGCCGGACAGGTCCGTGCGCAGTACCAGCGTGTTGACGAAGAAGCCGACCAGGTCGTCGACCGCGCTGTCGGTGCGGCCCGCGATCGGCGCGCCGAGCGGGATGTCGTCCCCGGCGCCGAGCCGGTGCAGCAGTGCCGCCGTCGCCGCCTGGAACAGCATGAACATGCTGGCCTGATGGGTGGCGGCCAGGTCCCGCAGCGCGGCCCCGGTCGTGTCAGGAACCGCCCTGCGTACGACGGCACCACGGCCGGTGGTCCGGGCGGCACCCGGGCGGTCCAGGGGCAGCGGGATCTCTTCGGGCAGGTCGCGCAGTGTGCGCGTCCAGAAGTCGAGCTGCCGTTCGCCCACCTCGGCGAGCAGGGCTTCCTGCCACAGCGTGTAGTCGGCGTATTGCGCCGGCAACGGCTCCCAGTCCGGCTCCCGCCCGGCCGTGCGGGCGGCGTAGGCGTGGTTCAGATCGGCCAGGAAGGGCCGGTCGGACCACTCGTCGGTGGTGATGTGGTGCAGCACCAGCGCCACCACCGAGTCCTCGTCGCCGAGGCGCAACACCTCGGCCCGTACCGGGAGTTCGGCGCTCAGGTCGAAGGGGCGGCGCTGGGCGGCCTCGATCCGCGCGGGCAGTTCATCCTCGGCGCAGTCGGTGACCCGGAACTCGGGCTCGGCCTCACCGGGCGCCGCGATCCACTGGTACGGCTCGCCGTCCTCCACCAGGAAGCGCGTACGCAAGGCCTCATGACGGTTCGTCACGTCTCGCAGCGCGGCCCGCACGGCGTCGAGATCCAGCGTGCCGCGGAGCCGGAAGACGAGGGGGAAGTTGTATGCGACGCCGCCTCCGGTGATCCGCTCCACCAGCCACAGCCGCCGCTGGGCCGCCGACAGCGGGATGCGCGCGGGCCGCTCCGTCGCGGGGGTGAGGACCGGGCGGGCGGGCCGTCCGGCCTCCGCGCGCAGCGCCAGCGTCTCGGGGGTCGGGGCCTCGAACAGGTCGCGGATCGCCAGCTCCGCGCCCAGTTCGGTGCGGGCCCGGCTGATCAGCCGGGTGGCCAGCAGCGAATGGCCGCCCAGGTCGAAGAAGTTGTCCTCCGCGCCGGTGCGGGGCAGCCCGAGCACCTCGGCGAAGAGACGGCACAGCACCTCCTCGACGGGCGTGCGCGGCCCACGTCCCTCCGACAGGGCCACCGCGGGCTCGGCGTCCGGCAGGGCCCGCACGTCGAGCTTGCCGTTGTCGTTCATCGGCAGCCGTGGCAGGACCACGAAGGCGGCCGGGACCATGTAGCCGGGCAGCCGCTGCCCCAGATCCTCACGCAGCCGTCGTACGAGCGCGCCGTTGCCGCGGGTGGCAGTGGGGGTGTTGGCGTACGGGGCGGTGCCCCGGTCCGGGCGGGGGCGGTGCAGGCCCGAGGTGCGCCGGGGTTCCGTGCCGCGTACGAACACGGCGTCGAAACAGCCCGGTTCGTCGGACCAGGTGGTCAGGACCCGGTAGCCGTGGGACTCCCCCAGCCGCCGCAGGTGCTCGGGCTCCTCGCCCGCCGGAGCGGGGCCGGGCAGCCGTCCGGCGTCCATCGCCCGCATCGCCGCGAGGTCGTCCGCCGTTCGCGCGTCGGGTATGCGGCGGACCCGGAGCAGTTCCGCGCCGTCCAGGCGGGCGACGAGGTCGCCCGTGCCGGTCCAGTCGAGCACGGGAGCGTCGTCCACCCGCACGGCGCCTCCCCCCTCGTACAGCACCACGTCGTACCGGTACCGGGTCAGCTCGTTGTGGTGCCGTCCGGCCTTGGCGCGCAGTTCGACGCCGACGCCGAGGGTGCTGAACCAGTCCGGGTCGACGAGGAGTTCCTTCTCCAGGGCGAGCCCCCGGTCCACGGCCCGGCGCAGCGCATCCGGATCGGCGTCCGCGCCCGCACGGGCCAGCTGGATGCCCGTCTGGAACACGCGCGCCTGCCGCAGATCGCGCACGTCCCCGAGGAACAGGGCACCGCCCGGCGCGAGCAGCCCCATCGCGCCCCGGATCACCTTGCGCAGATGGTCCAGGCTCGGGAAGTACTGCACGACGGAGTTGATGACGACCGTGTCGAAGAAGCCGGTCGGCAGACCGTCCGTCACCTCGGCGGCCTGACAGCGCAGTTCCACCTTCCGGGCCAGCTCCGGGTCGGCCTTCAGATCCTCGCCGAGCTTGCGGATCACGGGTGCCGCGAAGTCCGTCGCCCAGTAGGACTCGGCGTCCGGGGCGAGCCGTGACAGCAGCAGTCCGGAGCCGACGCCGATCTCCAGGATGCGCCGCGGCCGCAGCTCGCGGATGCGCTCCACGGTGGCCTCACGCCACTCGCGCATGTGGTCCAGCGGGATGGGCGCACCGTCGTAGGAGCTGTCCCAGCCCGCGAAGTCCTCGGTGAAGACGGCCGTGCCGATCTCGGTGTACTCCGCCGAGTAGATCTCCCGCCACTCACCGATCTGCTCCCGCTCGGCCGCCTGGAGAGCCTCGGCGTCGGGTTCCGCCGGGACGACGTAGCCCACCAGCCGCTTGGTGCCGGGCGCGGAGGTGTCGTCGCGGGCGATGACGGCGGCCTGGGAGACCTCGGGGTGCTGCGCGAGCACCGTCTCGATCTCGCCCAGCTCCACCCGGTGGCCGCGGATCTTGACCTGGTCGTCGGTACGGCCGAGGAAGTCGAGGTTGCCGTCCGGGCGGCGGCGCACCAGGTCGCCGGTGCGGTACATGCGCTCGCCCGGACGCCCGTAAGGGTCGGCGACGAACCGCTCGGCGGTCAGGCCGGGCCGGTCGAGGTAGCCGCGGGCCAGGCCCACGCCCGCGATGTACAGCTCGCCCGCCACACCGTCCGGCACCGGACGCAGCCAGGTGTCGAGGATGCGGGCGCGGGTGGCGCGGATCGGGCGGCCCACGGTCGGGGTGGCGCTGTCGTGGGTGCCGCCGCCGAGGGTGTTGATCGTGTACTCGGTGGGCCCGTACAGGTTGTAGCCGTACGTCCCCTCCGTGTCCCGCAGCGTGTTCCACACCGCCTCGGTGACCGCCTCGCCGCCGAGCAGCACCAGCGGCGGCCGGTGGCCCTCCAGCAGGCCCTCCTCGATGAGGAGATGGGCGTACGTGGGGGTCACGTTCACGACGTCGACGCGGTGCTCCTCGCAGTACGCCACCAGCGCGGTGGCGTCCCGCCGCAGCTCCTCGTCGCAGACGTGCACCTCGTGGCCCTCGACGAGCCACAGCAGCTCCTCCCAGGACATGTCGAACGCGAACGACACGGTGTGCGCGATGCGCAGCCGCCGCCCGCCCGCCGACGCGATCGCCGGGGCGAAGATCTCCTTCTGGTGGTTGAGCTGCATGTTCGTCAGGCCGACGTACGGCGTGACCACGCCCTTGGGGCGGCCCGTGGAGCCGGACGTGTAGATGACGTAGGCGGGGTGGTCCAGGCTGAAGGTCCGCTGCACGGGATCGGCGGGCAGACCCGCGAGTTCCGCGGCCACCTCCGGGTCGTCGAGCAGAACGCGCGGGGTGTCGCCCGTCAGCGTCCCCGACACCGCCTTTGTCGACAGCAGGAGCAGCGGGCGGGCGTCGGCCAGCATCAGCGACAGCCGCTCGGCCGGATGGTCCAGCTCCAGCGGCAGGTAGGCGGCTCCCGTGCGCAGCACCGCGAACAGCGCCACCACCATGTCGATCGACCGGGGCAGGCCGAGCGCGACGACCTGCTCGGGGCCCGCCCCGCGCGCGATGAGCAGCCGGGCCATCCGGTTGCAGCGGGCGTCGAGTTCGGCGTACGTCACGGTCTGCGCGCCGAAGACGAGGGCGGTCGCGTCCGGGGTGCGGGCGGCCTGGGCGGCCAGCATGTCCGCGACCGTCTCGTGCGGCACCGGCTGCCGGTTCGCGGCCTCCTCGCGGGCCAGTGCGGCGGCCTCGGCGGGCAGCAGCGGGTCCAGCGAGCCGACGGGCGTGGCGGGGTCGGCCACCAGCCGGTCCACCAGGAGCACGAAGCGGTCCAGCAGGCTGCGCGCGTACGTGTCGTCCAGCAGGTCCGGGCGGTAGGCGAGGGTGACGCGGACCTGCTCGCCCGGGGTGACGACCAGGTTGGCCGGGTAGTGCGTGGCGTCCACGTTGGCGACCGCCGTCGCCCCGTGCCGGTCGCGCAGCTCGGCGAGCCGTTCGTCGGTGTCGGCGTTGCGCAGCACGAACAGCGTGTCGAACAGCCGCCGGTGGCCGGTCTCGGCCTGCAGGACGCCCAGACCGAGGTACTCGTGCCGCATCAGCTCCAGCCGCTCGCCCTGGATGCGGCGCAGCAGGTCGAGCACCGGCTCGCGCGGGTCGAAGGCGATGCGCGCGGGGACCATGTTGAGGAACATGCCGATGACGTTCTCGACGTCCGGCACCTCGCTCGGCCGGCCCGCCACCGTCGTACCGAACACGATGTCCGTACGGCCGGTCGCGCTCGCGAGGACCAGGCCCCAGGCGGCGTTGAGCACGGTGTTGAGGGTGAGTCCGTGGCGGCGGGCGGTGTCGCGCAGCCGCTCGGCGGCCTCCGGGGCCAGGACGGCGTCGAGGTGCTCCGGGATCACCGGCTCCGGGCCCCGGTCGTCGACGGCGGGCGCCAGCAGTGTGGGCTCGTCGAAACCGGCCAGCGCGGCGCGCCACGCGCGGGTCGCTTCGGTGTCGTCCTGCCGCTCCAGCCAGGTCAGGTAGTCGCGGTAGGAGCCGGGGCGGGCCAGACCGGCCGGGTCGCCGCCGCTGTCGTACAGGGCGAACAGCTGGTCCAGGAACAGCCAGGCGGACCAGCCGTCCCACAGGATCAGATGGCGGCCGATGACGAGCCGGTCGCCGCGGGCGTCGCCGAGCCGGACCAGCAGCATCCGGAACAGCAGCGGGCGGGTCAGGTCGAAGCGCCGGGAGCGCTCCTCGTCCATCAACTCCCGCATCCGCCGGTCCTGTTCGGCCGTCGGCAGCCCGGACAGGTCCACCTCCGTCAGCGGGATCTCGGCGTCCCGCACGATGAACTGCACGGGCTGGCGCAGTCCTTCGCTGGTGAACCCGGCGCGCAGGCTGGGGTTGCGGGCGAGGAGGGTGCGGGTCGCGGCCCGCAGCCGCTCGGCGTCCACGCGTTCGGCGAGGTCGAAGGACTCGTGGACGGTGTAGACGTCGAGGGAGCTGTCGTCGTACGTGGAGTGGAAGAACAGGCCCTCCTGGAGGGGGGCGAGGGGCCATACGTCCTCGATGCGGCCCGGCGCCAGCCGCTCGACCGAGGCGCGCTCCTCGTCGGTCAGCTCGAACACGGACACGGTGACCGTCGTCTCGTCCGCCGTGGTCGCGGCCGCCGCGAGCGCCGCCGGTGTGCGGTGCTCGAAGACGTCGCGCGGGTCGAGCACCAGGCCCGCGCGGCGGGCCCGGCTGGAGACGGCGATGGAGCTGATGCTGTCGCCGCCGAGCAGGAAGAAGTCGTCGTCGACGCCGACGTCCGTGAGCTTGAGTACGGCGGCGAAGATCTCCGTGAGCAGCTGTTCACGCGGGGTGCGCGGGGCGCGGGCGGCGGCCCGCACGGCCCGGGGTGCGGGCAGCGCCGCCCGGTCCAGCTTGCCGCTGGGGGTGAGCGGCAGGGCGTCGAGGACGACGTAGGCACCGGGGACCAGGGCGGCGGGGAGCGTGCCGGACAGGGCGTCGCGCAGTGCGGTGGCGTCCGGGGCGGCACCGGCCCGCGGCACCACATGGGCGACGAGCGCGTCGTCCCGTACCGTCACGGCGGCCTGTGCCACCTCGGGCAGGCGCGCCAGCGCCGCCTCGATCTCGCCGAGTTCGATGCGGTTGCCGCGCAGCTTGACCTGCCGGTCGGTGCGGCCCAGGTACTCGATCACCCCGTCCGCGCGGCGCCGCACCAGGTCGCCGGTGCGGTACATGCGGGTGCCGGGCGGGCCGTAGGGGTCGGCGGTGAACCGCTCGGCGGTCAGCGACGGACGGCCGTGGTAGCCGCGGGCGAGTTGCACGCCCGTCAGATACAGCTCGCCCGGGACCCCGTCGGGAACCGGCCGCAGGCAGGAGTCCAGCACCCGCAGGCCGGTGTTCCACACGGGCCGCCCGATGGGCACGGTCGTGCCCACGTCGTCGCCGTACGCGTGGTAGGTGACGTCGACGGCGGCCTCGGTCGGGCCGTACAGGTTGTGCAGCGGTACGCCGGTCAGGGCGTGCCAGCGGCGCGCGGCCTCGACGGGCAGCGCCTCCCCGCTGCTCAGCACGCGGCGCAGGGAGGCCGCCCAGGAGGGGTCGCCGGTCACCTCGTCCGACTGCAGGAACGCCTCCAGCATCGACGGCACGAAGTGCAGGGTGGTGATGCCCTGTCGGCGGACGAGTTCGGCGAGATACGCCGGGTCGCGGTGGCCGTCCGGCCGGGCGAGGACCACGGCCGCGCCTTCGAGGAGCGGCCAGAAGAACTCCCACACGGACACGTCGAAGCTGGACGGCGTCTTCTGCAGCACCCGGTCGTCGGCGCGCAGCCCGTACGCGCCCTGCGTCCACGCGAGCCGGTTGACGATGGCGCGGTGGGTGACGACCACGCCCTTGGGCAGGCCGGTCGAGCCGGAGGTGTAGATGAGGTAGGCGGGGTCGTCGGGGCGGGCCGCGCGCCCGGGGACGGGCTCCGCGTCCTCCGACGGGGCATCCAGGAGAAGCACCGAGGGGCCCGTCTCCGGCAGTCGGTCGGCCGTCGCGGTCAGCGTGACCACCGTCGTGGCGCCGGAGTCGGTGAGCATGTGGGCCACGCGGTCCGCCGGGTAGTCCAGGTCCACCGGCAGGTAGGCGGCGCCCGACTTCAGTACGGCGATCAGCGCGACCATCAGCTCCGCCGACCGTGGGACCGCGACCGCGACGAACGCACCGGGACCCGCGCCGCGACCGCGCAGCCGGTCGGCCAACGCCTCGGCACGGGCGTCGAGTTGGGCATACGTCAGCCGCTGGTCCTCGAACACGACGGCGATCGCGTCCGGCGTGCGGGCGGCCTGTGCCGCGAACGCCTCGGCCAGGGTGGTCTCCGGAACGGGACGCTCCTCGCCGACCGGGTGGGCCCGCAGGGCCTCGTCGGGCGACAGCAACTCGACGGAGGCGGCGGGGTTCGTGGGCTCGTCGGCGATCGCCTCCAGGATGCGGGCGAGCCGGTCGCCGAGTGCGCGCACGGCGTCGGCGTCCAGCCGTTCCGTGTGGTGCTTGAGGCGCAGGTCCAGCCGTCGGCCGGGCTTGACGACGAGGGCGAGCGGATAGTGGACGGCGTCGTGGAACGCGTCGCCGGTGATCCGGATGCTGCCCGAGGGGTCCCCGAGGTCCGTCTCGGCGGGGTAGTTCTCGAAGACCACGAGGGTGTCGAAGAGTTCGCCGCCGCCCGCGTGCCCGGCCAGCCGCTGGATCTCCGCCAGGCCGAGGTGCTGGTGGTCGAGCAGCCGTGCCTGCTCCTCCTGGAGGCGGACGAGGAGGCCCCCGAGCGGCTCGCCCGGGGCCCAACGGAAACGGGTCGGCAGGGTGTTGATGAACAGGCCCACCATCGAGGCGATGCCCTCGACCTCGCTGTCCCGGCCCGAGACCGTGGTGCCGAACACCACCTCGCCCCGGCCCGTGAGCCTGCCCAGCAGCAGCCCCCAGGCGGCCTGGACCACCGTGCCGAGGGTGACTCCGTGGGCGCGGGCCCGCTCGGTGAGGCGCGCGGTGGTCGACTCGGGCAGCTCCACGCGGACGTGCGCCGGCCGCACCGGCGCTCCCGTGCCGGGGGCGTCGACCAGCCGGGTCGGCTCGTCGAGGCCGGCGAGGGCGGTGCGCCAGGCGTCGCGGGCCGCGTCACGGTCCTGCTCCGCGAGGCGGCGCAGGAAGGCGCGGTACGGGGTGACGTCGGCGAGCGGAGGCGTGCCGTTGCCGTAGGCGGCCATCAGTTCGCGGTGCAGGACCGGCAACGACCAGCCGTCGGCCACGATGTGATGGAACGTCAGGACGAGTCGGCTGCGGTGTTCGCCGAGCCGGATCAGTGCGCAGCGCAGCAGGGGCGGCGCGGCCAGGTCGAAGCCCTTGGCGCGCTCGTCGGCGGCCACCGCCTCGCCCAGCGTCTCCCGGACCGCGCCGCCCTGTGCCGACACATCGACTTCCCGCCACGGCAGCTCGGCATCCCGGGTGATGATCTGCACCGGCGTGCCGTCGGGGCGCCGGCGGAAAGCGGCCCGCAGCGGCGCGTGCCGGTCCAGCAGGTGCTGTGCGGCGCGGCGCAGGGTGGGGCCGTCGACCGGTCCTGCCAGGTCGAGCACCTGCTGCACGACGTAGGCGTCACCGTCCGGGCCACCGCTCAGCGCGTGGAAGAAGAAGCCCTGCTGAAGCGGGGTGAGCGGGAGCAGTTCCTCGACGGCGAGCGGCCGCGCGCCCTGGATTTCGGCCAGTTCGGCCGCGTCGACCTCCACCAGCGGGTGGTCGGCGGTGTGCTCGTCGGTGCGTTCGACGGCCGCCTTCGCGAGGGCCTCGACCGTGCGGTGCCGGAACACGTCACGGGTGGTGAGCCTGAGCCCCGCCTCCCGCGCCCGGACCAGCAGCTGGATGGCGGTGATGCTGTCGCCGCCGAGGGCGAGGAAGTCGTCCTCGGCCGTCACCGAGTCCAGCCCGAGGACACCGGCGTACAGGCCGCACAGCAGTTTCTCGCGGGCGGTGCGCGGGGGGCGGCCGGAACTCATCGCCGTACGGTCCGGGACGGGCAGCGCCTTGGCGTCGATCTTGCCGCTGGGGGTGACCGGCAGGGCGTGCAGCGGGACGAAGGCCGACGGGACCATGTAGTCGGGCAGCCACTCGGCGGCGTGCGCGCGCAGGGTCCGCATCAGGGCCTGCACGTCACGGAAGGGAGCGGGACGATTGGCGTGGGGGTACGCGTGGGCGGGGCGGTACACCCCGGAGAGCGGGCCGTCGAGGGCGAGGACCACGTCGAAGGCGCCGTCGTCGGCGGCGCCGTTCCAGGTGAGGGCCGCCCGGTAGCCGTGCTCGGCGGCCAGGGTGTGGACGTCCTCGGGGTCGACGCCGGGGGCCGCCTCCTGGCCGCTGCCGTCCAGCCGCCGCAGGTCGGCCAGGTCGTCGGCGAGACGGGCGTTGGGCACGCCGGTGACCCGCAGCCGCCGTGGCCCCTCGGCCAGCAGCCCGGCCAGGCCGGTGAGCCCGCCGACGGCGGCCCAGTGCACCTCCCGCTCCTCCGGCATCCCCGGCGCGGCTGCACCGGGGCGCAGGACCACGTCGTACCGGTACCGGCTCAGCTCGTTGTGGTGGGCGGCCCGCTTGATCCGGACGTCGGTGTCGAAGCCGTCGAGCGCGGCGAAGAAGTCCGGGTCGAGGAGCAACTCGCCCTCCCACCGCACCGACTGCTCGACGGCCGCGCGCAGCGCGCTCTTGTCCACGTCCTCCTCGCCCGCCGAGCGCCTGGTCTCGACGGCGGCGCGCAGGGTGCGCAACAGCCGCAGATTGCGTACGTCGCCGACGAAGATCCGCCCGCCGGGGGCGAGGAGTTCGGACACCTTGCGCAGGACGTCGGTGAGGTACTCCGCGCTCGGGAAGTACTGGGCCACGGAGTTGAGGACGACGGTGTCGAAGTAGCCGACGGGCAGCCCGGTCGTGTCGTGCGCGGGCTGCGCGCGCAGTTCGACCCCGGTGATGTCCACCTGGGCGCGCAGCGCCCCGATCGCCTCGGCCGAGAGGTCGGTGCCCCAGTACGCCTCGCAGTCGGGCGCGATCCGGGACAGGATCAGACCGCTGCCGACACCGATCTCCAGCACACGCCTTTGTGGGCCGAGTTCACGGATGCGCTCGATGGTCGCGTCCCGCCACTCCCGCATCTCCCCGACGGGGATGGGGAGCCCGTCGTACATGCTGTTCCAGCCCGCGAAGTTCTCCCGGAAGCCCTCCGAACCGGCGGCGCTGTAGAGGAGTTCGTGGACTTGCTTCCACTCCGCCACACGGTCGTCCGGGGCGTCGAGGGCGGGGACGACATAGGCGGCGAGCCGCCGGTCGCCGGGGCGGTCCTCGCGGGCGACCACCGTGACCTGGTCGACGGCCGGGTGGCCGCGCAGCACGGACTCGATCTCGCCGGGCTCGATGCGAAAGCCGCGGATCTTGACCTGGGTGTCGGCGCGGCCGAGGAACTCCAGCCGTCCGTCGGCCTTCCAGCGGACCAGGTCGCCGGTGCGGTAGAGCCGTTCGCCGGGCGCACCGAAGGGGTCGGCGACGAACCGCTCGGCGGTCAGGTCCGGACGGCCCAGATAGCCCCGCGCGAGGCCCGCTCCCCCGAGGTACAGCTCGCCCGTGACACCGGCGGGAACCGGCCGGAGGAGCGCGTCGAGGACGTACGCGCGCGTGCCGGGGTCGGGAACGCCGATCGGCACGATCGACCCCGCCGGGATGTCCGGATCGCACAGGCCGAGGGTGGAGTTGGTGGTGGCCTCCGTGGGGCCGTAGGCGTTGAACATCATCCGCCCGCGGGCGTAACGGCCCACCAGCTCCGGGGACACCCGCTCAGTGCCCGCCAGCAGCGTGGCGGCGGGCGGCAGTCGTACGTCGTCGGGCAGGGCGGCGAGCAGCGCCGGCGGCAGGATCATGAAGGTGATGCCGTGGGCGTTCGCGTAGTCGGCGAGCGGAGCGCCGGGCACCCGCCGTTCGGCCGGTACGACGACCAGCCGGCCGCCGGAGAGCAGTCCGAGACACAGGTCCCAGAAGGCGACGTCGAAGCTGGGCGAGGCGAACTGCAGCACCCGGCTGTGCGGCCCGATGCCGAACCGCTCGCTCTGCGTGGCGACGAGTTTCGCCACACCGCTGTGGGCGAGGACGACACCCTTGGGGCGTCCGGTCGAGCCCGAGGTGTAGATGACGTAGGCGGCGTTCAGGACGGAGACGGTCGCATCGGGGTCGTGGGCGGGTCGCCCGGCCAACTCCGCCGCCGTGCCGGGTGAGTCGAGTTCGAGCAGGGCCATGCCGTCCCGCTCTGGGAGTTCCCGCGCGGTGTCCTCGGTGGTCACCATGCAGACGGGCGCGGCGTCGCCGAGCATGTAGGCAATGCGGTCCACCGGGTAGTCGTGGTCGATCGGCAGATAGGCGGCGCCGGACTTGAGGACGGCGACCTCGGCGACGATCAGGTCGGTGGAGCGCGGCAGCGCCAGCGCGACGATGCGTTCGGGGCCGGCGCCGCGCGCGATCAGGGCGTGCGCGAGCCGGTTGGCGCGCTCGTCCAGCTCGGCGTACGTGAGTTCCTCGTCCTCGAAGACCAGGGCGACGGCGTCGGGACGCGTCCGGACCTGCTCGGCGAACATCGCGGGCCAGGTGTGCGGCGGCACCGTGTGCTCGGTGGCGTTCCAGTCGACGACGACCTGCCGGTACTCTTCCGGGCTCATCAGGCCGAACCGGGCGACGGGGGTGTCGGGCCGGGCCAGTGCGTCGGCGAGGAGGGTCCGGTAGTGGCCGAGCAGCCGCTCGACGGTGGTGCCGTCGAACAGGCGGGGGTCGTACGACGCCCGCGCCGCGCCCCCGCGTACCTCCAGCACCACGTCGACCGGAGCGGGCAGCTCCCCGGCGGGCCGCGCAGCCGTCGCGAACACCGTGTTGAAGAACAGGCCCCCGCCGCGCGTCGGCCGGGGGCGCAGTTCGTCGATCAGGAGCTCGGCGGGCACCCGGTAGGTCTCCGCGTCCTCCCACGCCTCCGTCACCCGCCGCACCAGCTCCTGGAAGGTGGGGTCGTGGTCGACGGACACCCGCACCGGGAGCCCGTCGTGGCCGACGGTGAGGTCGGAGGCGCCGGTGTAGCGGTGCAGCAGGGCGACGAACGCCGCGAGCAGCACGGGGTCGGCGGCCTCGGGGACACCGGCCAGGGTGCGGGTCTGCCGTTCCGGGGCGGGCCGCGCCGGATGGGGCCGGTCGGTGGGCAGGGATGTCTCCAGCGGGAGCGGTGTGAGTATCCGTCGCCAGTACGCCAGGACTTCTTCGGAACCGCACACAGCAGCGTGCCTCCCCAGCGGGTCGGTCCCGGCCCTGGGCCGGGGATCGCCGACATACTAAGGTAAGGGTTACCTAATTCACAGGGGAACCACATGGTTCACCAAGGGGTGGGATGCCGGGCCGTCTCGCCCTAGGCTGGGTTAAGGTAAGCCTCATCAAAGGAAGTTGACGTGGGGACCTCAGCGGTCCGGGCGGCGAAAGGCCCCCGCGCAGTCACACTGCTCGCGCTCTCCGGCGCGGCGCTCCTCGCGCTGTGCGCCCTGTCCATGGCGTACGGCGCGCTCGCCGTACCCCTCGACCAGGTCTGGGACACGCTGCTCGGCGACGCGCCCAACTCCCGGGTCGAGAACGTGATCTGGTCGGTACGTCTCCCCCGCACCGCCCTCGGCCTGGCGACCGGGGCCGCGCTGGGCCTGTCGGGGGCACTGATGCAGGCCCTCACCCGCAATCCCCTGGCGGATCCGGGGATCCTGGGCGTGAGCGCGGGCGCGGCGTTCGCCGTCGTGCTGTCGGTGGGTGTCCTGGGCATCGGCTCGGTGTACGGCTACATCTGGTTCGCCTTCGCCGGTGCGCTGGCGGCCAGCGTGCTGGTCTACCTCCTGGGCGGGCTGGGACGGTCCGGATCGACGCCGGTCAAACTGGCCCTGGCCGGTGTGGCCGTGACGTCCCTGCTGTTCTCCCTGACCAGTGCGGTGGCGCTGACCGACCCCGACGCCCTCAACCGTTACCGCTTCTGGTCCGCGGGCTCGCTCGCCAACCAGAACGACGAAGTCCTCCTGCGTGTCCTGCCGTTCCTCGTCGTCGGCGCGGTCCTCGCGCTGGCCTGCGCCCCCGCCCTCAACAGCCTCGCGCTCGGCGACGACGTCGCGAAGTCGCTGGGGCTCAAGCTGGGGACGGTCCGGGTGTGCGGGGTAGTGGCCGTCACGCTGCTGACCGGCGGAGCGGTCGCCGTGATCGGCCCGGTCGTCTTCGTCGGCCTGGTCGTGCCGCACATCGCGCGCGTCCTGGCGCAGTACGCCGGAATCGGCCCCGATCACCGCTGGCTGCTCCCCCTGTCGGCGGTGCTCGCCCCTTGCCTGCTGCTGGGGGCGGACATCGCCGGGCGGCTGATCGCCCGTCCGGTCGAGATCCAGGCGGGCATCCTGGTCGCCTTCATCGGAGGCCCGTTCTTCATCGCACTGGTCCGCCGCCGCCGACTCGCGGAGCTGTGAGCCATGACGCACCGACGCAGGGGTTGCGAGACCCGCAGAACCGACGCACGAAGCTGCGAGCCCGGGACGAGCCGACACCCGGAGGCGTGGGCCATGACGCACCGGCACACAGGCTGCGGACCCGCGACGAGCCAACACCGGGAGGGGCGGGCCGTGACGCACCGACGCACGGGCTGCGGACCCGGGACGAGCCAACACCGGGAGGGGCGGGCCGTGACGCACCGACGCACGGGCTGTGCACCCGGGACAAGCCGACACCCGAAGCCACGGGCCACGACCCACCGACGCACGGCCTGCCACCCCGCCACGCACCGACACCCGAAGCCACGCGCCATGATCCACCGGCACACGGCCCGCGACCCCGCCACGAGCCGACGCCCGAAGCCATGGGCCCATGAGGGACCGGCTCGCAGGGCTGTGTGTCATGTCGAACCGACGTGCGGAGCGGTGAGGCCATGACGACCGAACTCGTGCCCGGAGCGGGCCGGAGAGACGCGGCGGACCGGGTTGCCGTGCCCCGCTCCGCCCGCCGTGTCCCCTTCCGGCTCGCCGTCCCGCCCGTCTCCGGGGTGCTGCGGCCCCGGCTGGTGGCCGTGTGCCTGGTCCTGGCCGCCGCCGCGTTTCTCGCGTTCTGCGTGGAGACCGCCATCGGGGACATCAGCCTCCCGCTCACCGATGTGATGCGGGCCCTGGTCGGCGCGGGCGACCCCGGAACCCAGCTGATCGTCCATGAACTGCGCCTGCCGCGGGCCCTGGCGGGACTGCTCGTCGGCATCGCGTTCGGCGTCTCGGGCGCTCTGCTCCAGACCATGACGCTCAACCCGCTCGCCAGCCCCGACATGATGGGCATCACCCAGGGCGCCGGAACGGCGGTGGTCGCCGGCATCGTCCTCGGCTGGGACACCGGCGCGGGCACCCAGGCCCTGGGCCTGCTCGGCGCGCTGACGGCCGCGTCGCTGGTGTACGTACTGGCGTGGAAACGCGGCACCACCGGCTACCGGATCGTCCTCGTCGGCGTCGGCATCGCCTGGATCTGCACCAGCGCCACCGACTACCTCATGGCCCACGGCCGCCAGTTCCAGGCCCAGGCGGCGCTCGGCTGGCTGGTCGGCAACCTCAACGGCCGCACCTGGCAGCAGATCGGCCCCCTGGCCCTGACCATGGCCGTCCTGGTGCCCGCGGCTCTGCTGCTGGGGCGGCTGATGCGGACCCTGCAACTCGGCGACGACGTCGCCCGGGGTCTGGGCACACGCGTGCAGACCGTCCGGGTGGCCGTGCTGCTCATCGCCGTCGGACTGGTGGCCTTCGGCACGGCGACCGCCGGACCGGTCGCGTTCGTGGCGCTCGCCGCACCCCAGGTCGCCCAGCGCCTGGCCGGCACCGCCGTCCCGCCGCCCGTGGCCGCCGGTCTGACCGGCGCCGTGATGGTGCTCGTGTCCGATCTGATCGCCCGGAAGCTGATCCCGGACACGGAGCTCCCGGTGGGCATCGTCACGGGCGTGCTGGGCGCACCCGTTCTGCTGTGGCTGCTCGTCCGCGCCAACCGCGCCGGTTCAGGAGGCTGACAACGTGTCATCGAAGCACGAGGTGTACGAAGACCCCGCGGACGGCCCCGACCTGCGCGCCGAGGGATTGCGCCTGGCGTACGACGACCGGGTCGTCGTCGAGAACCTCGACGTGGTGATTCCCTCCGGCCGGATCACGGCGATCGTCGGCGCGAACGCGTGCGGCAAGTCCACACTGCTGCGGGCGCTGGCCCGGCTGCTCACGCCCAAGTCCGGTGCCGTGTATCTCGACGGGCGCTCGGTGCACTCGATCCCCACCCGTGCCCTCGCGCAGCGGCTCGGCATCCTGCCGCAGACGCCCGTCGCTCCCGAGGGACTGACCGTCATCGACCTGGTGGGGCGCGGTCGTTCACCGCACCAGACGTGGTGGCGGCAGTGGTCCGCCGACGACGAGCAGGCCGTGCACGAGGCGCTGCGGGCCACGGCGATGACCGACCTCGCGCACCGGACCGTCGACGAACTCTCCGGAGGACAGCGACAGCGGGCCTGGATCGCCATGGCGGTCGCGCAGGGCACCCCGGTGATGCTGCTGGACGAGCCGACGACGTATCTGGACCTCGCGCACCAGATCGACGTCCTCGACCTGATCACCGATCTGAACCGGCATCAGGGCCGCACGGTCGTGATGGTGCTGCACGACCTCAACCAGGCCTGCCGGTACGCCGACCACGTCGTCGCCATGAAGGCGGGCCGCGTCGTGGGCGAGGGCGCTCCCGCCGAGGTCGTCACCGCGGCGATGGTGGAGGAGGTCTTCGGGCTGCGGTGCGTGGTCGGCGAGGACCCCGTCAGCCGGACGCCGATGGTGATCCCGATGGGCCGTCACCACGAGGCCACCGACGAGTCGGCCGCCGTCGCCGTCCCGGGCACGACCGGCTGAGGCCCGGGAGCGGTGCGGACCGGTGAGGTCACCGGTCCGCACCGTACAAGCTCCGTCACGGAACGGTTCCGCCATGCGCCCCTGCGCTACGGACGATCCGTCAGATAGCCCCCCATGGTACGGAAGTAGTCGGTGGCGGCGTACTCGGTGCCGTCCTCGGTCCGCACGCGTCTGACCACCAGACCGGGCAGGCGCCCGGTCCGCGCATCGGCCCCGGCGACGACGACCACCCCGTCGCCCTCGCGGATGAAGATCCGCCCCGGTGTGCCCCCGTAGCGGCCCTCGGAGACGGCGGCCGAGACGATCCGGATGCGTTCGCCGCGGTGATGGGTGAAGGCGTTCGGATACGGGTCCGACTGGGCCCGTACGAACCGCTCCAGGTCCTCGGCGGGCCAGGTCCAGTCGATCCGGCTGTCCTCCGGGGACCGCTTGTGGAAGAAGCTGGAGCGGGAGCGGTCCTGCGGCGTCCACACCGCCTTGCCGGAGGCGATGAGGTCCAGGGCGTCGGTGACGATCGGGCCGATGAGGTCGACCGTGCGGTGGAACAGGTCCGTCGCCGTGTCGGTGGACCCGACCGGCACCGCGCGCTGAAGCAGGATGTCGCCCATGTCGAGCTCGGCGTCCATGCGGTGGGCGGTGACCCCGACCTGCTTCTCGCCGTTGATGAGGGCCCAGATCAGCGGCGAGAAACCGGCGTAGGCGGGCAGCAGCGAGTCGTGGATGTTGAGCGTGCCGTGCGGCGGCAGGTCGAAGATCTCCGGCGGCAGCCAGGTGCGCCAGTTGTTCGCCACGATGATGTCCGGCTCGGCCTCCTTGAGCGCGCGCAGGAGTTCGTCGTCGCCCGGCCGGTTGCGCAAGAGCACCGGCACACCGTGCTGTTCGGCGAGGTCGGCGACCGAGTCGCTCCAGATCCTCTCGTACGCGTGGTCGCTCTTGGGATGGGTGACGACCAGGACCACCTCGTGCCGGGAGTCGAGCAGAGCCCCCAACGTCCGGTGCCCCCACGTCTGATAGCCGAACATGACGACCCGCATATGAGCCTCCTCAGGCATTGCTAGGTAAGGCTTACCTTATCTAGCATGTGCCTGCTTGGGGGAGGCTGTGTTCCAACTTTCGGAAACACAGTGTCCCCCCTTCACGGGAGGCGATGAAGCGGTGACGACACTGCAGAGCGGGCCGGATTCCATCCACGACCTTCTGGGCATCGGCTTCGGACCGTCCAATCTCGCGCTCGCGATCGCGCTCCACGAGCGCGGCGCGACATCACGCGAGGACGGCGGATTCCGGGCCCTTTTCCTCGAAAAACAACCTCGGTTCGGCTGGCATCGCGGCATGCTCATCGACGACGCCACCATGCAGGTGTCGTTCCTCAAGGACCTGGTGACCATGCGCGACCCCACCAGCGACTTCAGCTTCCTGTGCTACCTGCGCGAACGCGGCCGGCTGGTCGACTTCCTCAACCAGAAGACGCTCTTCCCGCTGCGCATCGAGTTCCACGACTACTTCGAGTGGGCGGCCGGCCGGGTCGCGCCGCTCGTGGAGTACTCCGCCGAGGTCGTCTCCGTACGACCCGTCACCGAGGACGGCGAGGTGAGGTACTTCGACGTCATCAGCCGCGATCCGGCCGCCCCGGAGCGTGTGACGGTCCGCCGGGCGCGCAGCATCTGCGTCGCCACCGGCCTGGAGCCGCACCTGCCGCCCGGTGCCGTGCGGTCCGAACGCATATGGCACAACAGCGAGTTGCTGCCCCGCGTCGACGAACTCGTGCGTTCGGGAGCCCCCGTACGCCGCGCCGTCGTGCTCGGCGCCGGGCAGAGCGCCGCCGAGGCCGTCGACTATCTGCACCGCACCTTCCCCGACGCCGAGGTCTGCTCGGTGTTCGCCAAGTACGGCTACACCCCCGCCGACGACAGCCCGTTCGCCAACCGCATCTTCGATCCCGAGGCCGTCGACCTGTACTACGGCGCGCCCCGCGAGGTGAAACAGTCGCTGTTCGACTATCACCGCAGCACCAACTACTCGGTGGTGGACATGGAGTTGATCGAGGCTCTGTCCCGGACGATGTACCAGGAGCAGGTCCAGGGCAGGCAGCGGCTGCGGATGCTGAACGTCTCGCGCATCCGCGAGGTCGAGGACGGCGCGGACGACGTGCGGGTGACGGTGGAGTTCCTGCCGACCGGCGAACGCAAGGTCATCGCGTCGGATCTGCTGGTCTACGCGACCGGTTACCAGCCCCAGGGCATCGGCGACCACCTCGGCGAGCTCGCCAAGCTCTGCCTGCGCGACGAGGAGGACACCCTCAGGGTCGGCCGCGACCACCGCGTGGAGACCGCCCCGAACGTCACCGCCGACATCTACCTCCAGGGCGGCACCGAACACACCCACGGCCTCACCTCCACCCTGCTGTCCACCACCGCCGTACGGGCCGGGGAGATCCTCGACTCCCTCCTGGCCCGGCGCACCGCCGACACCGCGAGGGCGGACAGGCCCTAGGGGGCGACGCGTGCGTCACCTCGCTGCGCAGACCCTGCTGCCGGTCGGTACGGCGCTCGCCGTGGCCCTCGTCGTCCTGGTGGTCGCGGCCACCGCGGTGGTCGCGGTGTTCCGCCTGTCCCCGGACGACTCCTACGGGCGGGCCCGCGAGGTCGTGGTGACCGGTGTACGGGCGACCGTGCAACTGGCCGCGGTGTCCCTGGTGGTCGGCTGGGCCGTCCGCCACACCGCGGCCCTGCTCGGGTTCCTGCTTCTGATGTTCGCCGTCGCCACCCGTACGGCCGGACGGCGCATCACGCCGAACGGCACCTGGTGGTGGGCGGCCCTGCCCATCGCGGCCCCCGTGCTGCCCGTCCTGGCCGGGCTGGTGCTCGCCGGGCTGCTCCCCCTCCCCGGTATCGCCGTCGTCCCGGTGAGCGGCATCCTCATCGGCGGCGCGCTCACCGCGACGGTGCTCGCCGGACGCCGCGCGCTGGACGAACTCGCCCTGCGGTACGGCGAGGTCGAGGCCGCCCTGGCGCTGGGTCTCCTGGAACGCGACGCCCACCTCCTGGTGATCCGGCCCGCCGCGTCGGACGCCCTGCTGCCCGCCCTCGACCAGACCCGTACCGTGGGTCTGGTGACCCTGCCGGGCGCGTTCGTCGGCATGCTCCTGGCGGGCGCATCGCCCGTGCTCGCCGGTGCCGTCCAGCTCTTCGTACTCATCGCACTGCTGGCCGTCGAGGCGCTCTCCGTGGCCCTGACGGTCGAACTCGTCGCCCGCCGCAGGCTGCATCGCAGGACTGCTGAGCGCCGGTGAGGCGTCGGACCGACCGGGAACAGGGACCCCGATATCTCGTTGCGGCACGTGTCGTGAAGCAGCTATGTTCCCCCGGCCTTTCGATGCCGTCCGGACCGCTCGTTCAGAGAGGTGCGCAGGAGTGCCGAGCGGTCAGCCCCACGCGCCGCCCGTTGCGACCACCCCACGACGGAGACACCTTGTCGATTCGCATCACCCCGCTGACCGACCCCAACCGTGGCCCGTTCAGCCGCCGCCTGGTCTGGCTGGCGTCCGACGCCGACGGAATACCGGTCGGCTCGGCGTTCCTGCGCCTGCCCACCGACGCCGGTCAGGAACACCGGGCCGAGCTGGAGCTGACCGTTCATCCGGCCGAGCGGCGCAACCGTGTCGGCTCGCGGCTGCTCGACGCGGCCGTGGCCGCCGCCCGCGAG
Organism: Streptomyces sp. Z423-1; assembly: GCF_013009255.1. Lineage (NCBI taxonomy): Bacteria > Bacillati > Actinomycetota > Actinomycetes > Kitasatosporales > Streptomycetaceae > Streptomyces > Streptomyces sp. Z423-1. Next base: position 8,820,681 of record NZ_CP053109.1, on the reverse strand, counting down.
GAGGGCAGGCGTGGTGTCGCCGCCCACGCCGAGGCCGGTTCGGCCGGGGACCGGTTCCTGGCGGCACGCGGCTTCCGCAAAGTTCTCGCACTGACCTACGCACGACTCACGTTGGCCGGTGCGGACATCGCCGCCCTGACGGAAATCGTCGAACAGCCGCACCCCGGCTACCGGCTGGAGTCATGGCAGGGCAGCGTCCCCGACCACCTCGCCGAGACCTTCACCGCCGCACGCCGGGCCATGGACGACATGCCCATGGACGAGGCCGACCACGTGCCCGCGACCTGGGACGTCGAGCGGGTCCGGGCCGTCGCGCGGGTCATCGAAGAACGCGGGGACCTGCTCCGCACCGTCGTCGCCGTCGACACGTCGGACAACTCGATCGCCGGCTTCACCGAACTGGTCGTTCCCGGCGGCGGAAAGGGCGATGGTCAGCACTACGGCACCGGCGTGCTGCCCGAGCACCGCGGGCGCGGCCTCGGCCGGTGGATGAAAGCGGAGTCGTTCCGGCACGCCCACGAGCACCACCCCGACCTCGACGGCCTGATCACCGACACCGCCGACAGCAACTCACCCATGCGGCACATCAACGACAGCCTCGGCTATGTGCCGACGCATCAGGTGATCGGCTACCGACTCGACCTGTGACGTCGGCTCACCCCCCATCCCGACGCCGTACCGGACACGGCGAGAACGGAGAGCAGGACGAGCGCGCAGGCCGGGCCGAGTACCGCCCAGGGGGCCAGTTCCAGGTACGGCTGGTTCTCCGACAGGAGGCGGCCCCACTCCGCGGTGGGCGGCTGTTCGCCCAGGCCGAGGAAGCCGAGGGACGCCAGTACCAGGACCGTGGTGGGCAGTCGTAGGAGCGCGTTGCGCAGCACGGCGGGCAGTACGGCGGGCAGATGGTGGTGGCGCAGCAGGTACCGCGGACCGGCGCCGAACGAGAGCGCCGCAAGCATGTGACCACTGGCCCGTTCCTGTTCGAGCAGCGCCGCGGTCTGCGCCGCGTACGGAGTCCAGCCGACCATGCACACCGCGAGCGCGGCACCCCAGACCGACGGCCCGGTCACCGCGGTCGTCAGCAGTCCGGCGAGGACGGCCGGGAGCGTCGACAGCGCCTCTGTCAGGCCGGAACTCACCTGTGCCGCCATGCCGAGCAACAGCCCGAGCAGGACGCTGACCGTCGTCACCGCGAGAGCAACTCCGGTCGTACGCAGCGCGCCGTGGCCCAGCCGGGCCAGCAGATCACGGCCGAGCGAGTCCGTGCCCAACGGGTGCGCCAGGGAGGGCGGCAGGAGGCGGGCCGCCGTGTCCACGTGCAGAGGGTCGCGCAGCAGACCTGCCCCGATCGCGGTGAGCAGGGCGACGCCGCAGAATGCGGCGATCCAGGACATCGATCGCCGCCGTGGCAGGTCCGGGGCGTGCAGCGCGGGAAGGGCGCCGTCCCGCAGGGCCGGGCCCAGCAGTGCGCGGCGCAGGGCCTGGAGGAGAAGGCCGGCGGTCACGCCGAGCAGGATCAGCACCAGAGTCGCGGTCTGCAGCGGGGGGAGGTCCTGCGCCAGGGCGGCGTCCAGGGCGAGTCGGCCGAGTCCGGGAATGTTGAAGATCTTCTCCACCGCGACGGCACCGCCGACCAATCCCACGACGGTCGGCAGGAGTTGTGGGAGTACGCCGGCCAGCGCGCGGCGCAGCGCGTTGCGGGCGATCAGCCCGGGCGGGAACCCGAAGGCGTGCCAGGTCCGGGCCCACGGTTCGTTGAAGGCGGCGGGCAGCGACTGGTCGAGCAGGCCGCCGATCATCGCCCCGGACGGCACGCCGAGGGCGAGCGAGGGCAGCACCATCGACGACGGCCCTTCCCAGCCACTTGAGGGCAGCCATCCCAGCCAGACCCCGCACACGGTGGCGAGCAGCGAGGCGAGCAGGAACTTGGGCAGCGCGGCGAGGACCGCCGCGCCGGTGCCCGCCCGTGCCTGCCGCAGCCGTCGCCGGGAACCGAGGTACAGGGTGCGGGCACTGAGCAGCGCGGCCACCGCGAGGGTGACCACGAGCGCACCGAGCATCAGCGTGCCGGAGACCGCGAAGGCGGCGCTCACCTGGGGCAGGACCGGCTCGCCCGACACCCAGGAGGTGCCCGCGTCACCACGCGGCAGGCCGCCCAGCCAGTGCGCGAGATGGGTGAACGGCCCCTGGTCCAGGCCCAACTGCTCCCGTACGGCGGCCAGTTGAGCCGGGGTCGGATCCTGGTCGGCGGAGCGGGCCCGCAGGACGGTCCGCGCGGGATCGGTCCCGGACAGCCAGGGCAGCAGGGCCACGGCCGTCAGCAGCGCGGCCCCGGCGGCGAGGCGGCCCAGGCCCGCGCGCCACTGGGCCGGGCGGGCCTCGGCGCCGGCCGATATGGCACCCATCGGCTGCTACTTCAGATGCGTGTCGACGTCGATCAGAGAGCGCTCGCGGGGGTCGAGGATGACGCCCTCGACGTCGGCGGCGATGCCCTGCACGACCTTCTCGTGGACCAGCGGCACCACCGCGTCGGTGCGCAGGATCTCCGCCTCGGCCCGCATGATCTTCCGCTGCCGCTGCTCGGTGTCGCCCTCCTCGGCGGCGGCCTTGATGGCCTGGTCCACCTTGGAGTCCTTCAGGCCGGCGATGTTGTAGACGCCGTCGCTCGTGTAGTCGCTCGCGAGGTACGCGACCGCGTCGCCGGTGTCCAGGAGCGTCACCCGGGAGAAGACGAGGGCGTCGTACTTGCCGGCGAGCAGGTCGGCCTCCATCTGCGTGTACTCGCGTACGTCCTGCCGCACGGTGAACCCGGCCTCCTCCAACTGCTGTTGCAGCACGCTGGCGGCCTCGGGGAGTTCGGCGCGGTTGGTGTAGGTGGCCAGGCGCAGGGTCCTGCCCTTGGCCTTCGCCTTGACCTGGTCCGTGGTCGCGGCCTTGGCACGGCCGGTCACCTCGACGCGCCGATCGGCCGCCCAGGAGACGGCGGGCCCGAACAGGCCCTGGGCGGGATCGGCGTACCCGCCGAAGACGGAGTCGACGAGGGCGGAGCCGTCCACGGCCTCGCGGGCGGCGGCGCGCAGCGAGGCGTCGGAGAAGAGGCCGCCGCGGGTGTTGAGGACCAGGCTGTCGGTCCGTACGGACGGCACTTCGTGGCGGATGTCCGTGTCCAGCAGCTTCGCCTGGGCGGTGGGGATCCACTCGGCGATGTCGACGTCGCCGCCGCGCAGGGCGTTGGCGCGGGCGGTGCCGTCGGCGATCCAGGTCACGTCGATGCCGGATGCCTTGGCCTTGCCGCCCCAGTAGCCGTCGTAACGGTCAAGTGTGGCCCCGGTCTTGCCGGTGAGTTTCGTGATCTCGAAGGGGCCGGTTCCGTTGCCGACCGGGCTGACGGTGCCGTCCTTCTGGTACGCCTTCGCGGAGAGGACGGCGAGGGCGGGGCTGGCCAGCCGCAGCGGGAGCACGGGGTCGGCGGTCTTGGTGCTGATGGTGACGGTGTCGGCGTCGTCGGCCCTGGCGGTGAGGGTTACGTCGCTGAGGACACGGGGCTTGGGCTCGGCCGCGCCCGCGTGGTCGAGGGCGTTGACGACCGACTCGGCGGTCACCTCGGTGCCGTCCTGGAAGGTGGCTGTGCGCAGTTCGAAGGTCCAGGTGGTGTCGTTCTTCCGGGTCCACGACTTGGCCAGCGCGGGCGCGGCGGCCCCGTCCTTGTTCAGCGCGGTGAGGCCCTCGGCGACGGAGAGCTTGCTCAGCACGGTGGCGTCATTGCTGTACGGCGACAGGGCCTGCACCGGCGGCACGGCGAGGGCGACCCTCAGCCGTCCGTCCGAACCGGCCGCGCCATCGTCGCCCGAGCCCCCCTCTCCCGACACAAAACAGCCGGCGAGCAGCGGCGTGAGAGCGAGCACCGCGCAGAGGCCGCGGAAGGTGGTGCGCATGGTTGTCCTGTCGTGCGGGAGGAAGGAACAGGCCCGGCACCGCCGGTGCGGCAGCGAGGGCCTGGGAAGTATATGAGGTAAGCCTTACCGAACTTCATCTCGGGGTTGGTGAATTCTCAACCAATGAGACCGGTTTCACGTGAGGCCCCCAACCAACGCACGCAACCGGAAGCCGCCAGGTGCCCACCGTGCCCGCTCGACGGCCCGCCGGCGCCGCCGGGCGACAAAAAGTTCCGAAAGCTAAAATTCCAGACATGGCAGAGCGGTCTGCAAAGCCGACCCCGACCGAACTCGTGCACATCGGACGCACCCACTCGAGCGACCTCGAGCTCACCGCCGGGGTGTGGCTGCCGAGTACGGCCGCCATGGTGGTGTGTCGCGCGGTGCTCTGGTACGCCGTCAGGCGTCTGCCGAGGCGTCACGAGCCACCGATCACGCGGAAGTAACGGAAGCGGAAGACATGGCCACCCCCGACGCCGACTTCCTTCCGACCCATGTCGTCCCCAGGGACGGACTGGCCGCCTGGGAGACTCCCGACCCTTCCCGCCCGACCGTGCCGCTCGACCCACTCCTGCCCGTCCAGCTGGTCGAACGGCGCGGCGACTGGGGGCGCATCGTGTGCCACAACGGCTGGTCGGCCTGGGTCGACGGCCGCCTACTGCTTCCCGTGCCGCAGACCCCGCCCGCGGCCGAAGCGCCGCCCACCCGCACGGCCGACGCGCGCCCGCTGCTGGCCCGGGTGAGGGAGTCGCTCAGCCGCTACGGGCTGGCCCTGGAGGACATGGCGGCAGGCAAGGCGGACGGCGAGGCCTTCCGGCGGCGGACACGTGGACTGCGGGCCGGGATGGTCATCGACGGGGAGGCGGTGTGGCTGTACGACGCCGAGCAGGAACGCTGGGTGTACTGCGACGGCACACAGGCCGACACCTATGCCGTCTCCTCCGCACCGTCCGCCGACGAAACCACGACGAGGCCGACACAGACGGCAGGCGAGACCCCGGCACCGACGCAGGTCGTTGACCGGCCGGGCGAGTCCCGATGACCCGGCTTGGGACTCTGCGACGCCGAAGCGCACAATAGGAACCAAAGGGGTGAAATCCACACGGAGTGTGGATGAATCTTTAACAAATCCTTCGATCTACACAATTGCTTCGCCCGGCGGGAGGGAAAGCTGTGAATTCCGAACCGCTCTCAGAGCGTCCCACCGGCCCACCCTCCGGCCCACTCGCCGACCGCCCTTCCGGCGAACCAGCAGGACCTCCTCCACCGCCACCTCCGCCGAGCGGCGGTGGGGGGCCGGGTGGCCCGGGGGGCCCGGGTGGCCCCGACCACCCGAAGCGGCGGCCAGGCGGGGGAGGAAGGGGCCGCTGGTGGCGGTCCGTGCCGCGGATGACGGCGATCACCGCCCTTGTCGCCGCTGTGGGTCTGACGGTCTTCCTCACCCGCCCGGTCGGTGGACCGGCCCAGGCCAGCGAGGTCATCCTGCAGCCCACCAACGCAACCGGGCCGGATCCGTACACCCAGTCGACAGCGAACACGACCTCGTCGTTGCCCGCTGCCGCGCCCAACACACCCCCCACCAAGCCCAACGCCATCCGCAGTGTGGCGGGATCGGAACCCGGCCTCTACGGCGGGAGCCACAACACCGCCAGTTGCGACGTGGAGAAGCAGATCCGCTATCTGACCTCCGACAAGGCCAAGAACAAAGCCTTCGCCTCGGTTCTGAGCATCCCGGAGTCCGCGGTCCCCGGCTATCTGCGCTCGCTGACGCCGGTACAGCTGCGTTCCGATACCCGCGTCACCAACCACGGCTACCGCGACGGCGCCTCCACCAGCTACCAGGCAGTGCTCCAGGCCGGAACGGCCGTCCTCGTCGATGGCTACGGAGAGCCGAAGGTGCGTTGCGCCTGTGGCAATCCGCTCAGCCGTGCGGTCGCCCAGACAGGTACACCCCAGCAGAAGGGGACCGCCTGGCCCGGATACCAGCCGGAGAAGGTTGTGGTCGTCAACCGTTCGGCCACGGAGATGAAGGAATTCGTCATCTTCGACGCGAAGGACCAGGACTGGGTCCGCCGCCACTCGGGCGACAACGGCGAACGTGACAAGAAGACCGCCCCTCCGCCCAAGCACTGGCCACTGCCGGCGACACAGTCGCCTCCGGCGAACGAGCCGCCGGACACCAAGCCTGAAAAGAAGGACCGCGACACCAAGCCCGGCGGCGACGACCGCGAAACCAAACCAGAGAAGGACCCCGACACCAAGCCCAACAAGGACGACCCCGAAACCAAACCGGACAAGGACCCCGACACCAAGCCCAACAAGGACGACCCCGAAACCAAACCGGACAAGGACCCCGACACCAAGCCCAACAAGGACGACCCCGAAACCAAGCCCGACAAGGACCCCGACACCAAGCCCAACGACGACACCCCCCAACCCAAGCCCGAGAACAACAACCCAGAACCCAAGCCCAACGACGACACCCCCCAACCCAAGCCCGAGAACAACAACCCAGAACCCAAGCCCAACGACGACACCCCCCAACCCAAGCCCGAGAACAACAACCCAGAACCCAAGCCCAACGACGACACCCCCCAACCCAAGCCCGAGAACAACAACCCAGAACCCAAGCCCAACGACGACACCCCCCAACCCAAGCCCGAGAACAACAACCCAGAACCCAAGCCCGACAACGACACCCCCCAACCCAAGCCCGAGAACAACAACCCAGAACCCAAGCCCGACAACGACACCCCCCAACCCAAGCCCGAGAACAACAACCCAGAACCCAAGCCCGACAACGACACCCCCCAACCCAAGCCCGAGAACAACAACCCAGAACCCAAGCCCGACAACGACACCCCCCAACCCAAGCCCGAGAACAACAACGGCCCAGGACCTCAGCCCAATAACGACAACCCCGCCCAGCCACCCGAGGCTCGTCTTGCCCTCGCCGGGGAACCAGCTTGATCTTCAGCCTGTGCGGCCGGGGGCGGTTGCTGCGTACTGGCAGGCGGCAGACCCGACACACCCGGATGCCTCGCCCCGCCGCTGGGCGGCGGGACGAGGCATCCGGGATGTCGGAGGGCAGCCTCAACGAGCGGGCTTGCCGTGTCCGCTCACTTGACGATCACGTCGTCGCTCGAAGGGGGCGGGGCCTGCGGAGCCGGTGCGTCCGGAGCGGAGGGGGCGCCGCCTTCCTCCTGGCCGGGCTCGTGGGGCGGCTTCTCGTCCGGGCACGGGGGACCGCCATTGCCGTTGGTGCCGCTCCCGCCGCGGCCGTCCGTCCCCTTGCCGCCGCACCTGCCAGCGCCGCGGCCGCCGGAGCCGCCGGTACCCGTGCCGCCCGGCGCCGTGCAAATCGTTCCGTCGCCGCCCGTGCCGTTGCCGCCGTTGCCACCATTGCCGGAGTTGGGACGGCAGTAGTCGTCGTCCTTGTGGTGATCCTTCTTCTTGTCCCGTCCCTTCTTCTTGTCCTTCTTGTGCCGGTCGCCCTTCCTGTCTCCCTTGCTCCAGTCGTCGCCGGACGAGGCCGAGGCCGTCACGCTGTGCGGCGCTGAGGCGGCGAAGGCGGTGCCCGCCGGGATCAGCACACCACCGAGGGGGAACAGGACGGAGGCGACGGCAACGGCCACGCCGCTCTTCCGGAAGTTGGAGATCATGGGCATTTCGTTTCTTGTGTGCGGGATGGGGTGGCTCGCTTCGGAGCCGTGAGAGGTGGGGCCGGGTGGCGCGGCCGTCGGCTGCACCACCCGGCTCCTGCGGAAATGAGCAGGGTCACGGCCGTGCGCGTCAGCCGGCGGTGGCGTCGCCGCCATTGCCGCCCGTGGCGTTGCCATTGCCTTCGGCAGTCGCATTACCGCCATTACCACCATTGGCATCGCCATTGCCCTTGGACGTGGCGTCACCGCCGTTACCACCATTGGCATCGCCATTGCCCGTGGTCGTAGCATTACCGCCGTTACCACCATTGGCATCGCCATTGCCCTTGGACGTGGCGTCACCGCCGTTACCACCGGTGGCATTTCCATTGCCTTCGGACGTGGCATTACCACCGTTACCACCCGTGGCGTTGCCATTGCCCGTGGTCGTGGCATTACCACCGTTACCACCGGTGGCATTGCCATTGCCCTTGGACGTGGCATTACCGCCGTTACCGCCCGTGGCGTTGCCGTTGCCCTGCTTCTTGACCTTCTTGACCTTCTTGATCTTCTTGAACTTCTTGCCGTCCCTCTTGTCATCGTGCTTTTCGACCAGGCTCACGACCTGCGAATCCGGCATCGGAGCCGCGGTGGCGGCGGAGGCGGGCAGGATGACCCCGCCTGCAACCACGACGGCCGAGCTGACGAGTGCTGCGATCCTGATTCGGCGGCGGTCGGGACGGTTGGCAGTGCGAGTCGTAACGATGTCGTTCATGGTGCTTCTCCTACTGACTGGAAGTGATTTCGAAAAACCCCGCCGGTTGGGGGTCCGATGCGGTTCTCCTCGTTTCCTTGTCGGTGAGGTCCGCACTTCCAGTAGGCCTGACGGGGGCGCCCTGGTCATGCCGCGACAAGTCGGGACTTGACGCGGCGCGTGCCGGTAGGTAAAAGCGGCGTCCGGGGCGCCGGATATGACCACCGACGGCCCCTGTCAAGTAACGAATAGCCGGGACTACGGCCCCACCCCTCCCCCGGGCACGGTGGCACCCAACCGCCCTGCGCAAGAGCAGGTACGAGGTGTTCTCGTCCTCGCGCGCATCAAGGATGCGCCGCGCGCCGCTGACCACCAGGGCGCACATCCCGTCCCCGCAGCCCCGGTCGCTGTCCGCCCAGGGCACCTCGACAAGGAAGACCCGTCATGACCGACATCGCCATCGTCGGACTCGGCTGCCGCTTCCCCGGCGCCCCCGACAGCCGCTCGTACTGGAAGCTCCTGATGAGCGGGGAACGGCAGTTCTCCGCGGTCCCGAGGGAGCGGTGGAACCACGAGACCTTCCACAATCCCGGAGACCGGTCGGCCCTTCATGCCGCGTACACCGGCCAGGTCGCCTTCCTGGACGGCGTTGACCGCTTCGACGCCCTCCACTACGGGGTGCCGCCCGCTCGTGCCGGTGCCATGGACCCTCAGCACCGGCTGTTGCTCGACATCACCCGCGAGGCCCTCGACGACGCGGGGCTGGGCCGCGGCGACTTCGACCGGGACAACACCGGGGTGTTCCTCGGAATGTCGGTGTCCGGCTACAAGGACGCAGGACAGCTCGGGGCCATCCCGGCGTTCACCCTGCCCGGGAGCCTGCTCAACACGGCGGCCGGCACCGTCAGTCGGCACTTCGGCCTCGGCGGCCCCAGCTTCGCGGTCGACGCCGCCTGCTCCGGCTCGCTGGTCGCCCTCGACCAGGCGATCGCCCAGCTGCGCCAAGGTGCCTGCCGGATCGCCGTCGTCGGCGGGGTGTACCTCAATCTCACCCCCGACAGCCTGATCGGCTTCTCCAAGCTCCGCGCGCTGTCCGCCTCCGGGGTGTGCCGCCCGTTCGACGAGCGGGCCGACGGCTTCCTCCTCGGCGAAGGCGCCGGTGCCGTCGTCGTACGCCCGCTGTCCGACGCACTCGCCGACGGCGACCGTGTCTATGCCGTGATCAAGGGCATCGGTTCGGCCCACGACGGCACGAGCCCGGGGCCGCTGGCCCCCACCCCCGAAGGCCGGCTGCGCGCCATGCGCCGGGCCTATGACGACGCCGGTGTGCCGCCCTCATCGGTGGGTTTCCTCGAAGCCCATGGCACCGGCACCGCCGCCGGCGACCGCGCCGAGGTCGAGGCGCTGCGCCGGCTGCGCACGGAGTACCCCGACGACGACCCCGGTCTGTGCTACCTCGCCTCGGGCAAGGCCCTCATCGGGCACTCCCTGTCCGCCGCGGGCATCGCGGCACTGATCAAGACGGCCCTGGTCGTCCACCACCGCACCATCGTGCCGCAGCCGGAGACCATCGCTCATCCGGACCTCGGCATCTCCGCGGCGGGCCTGCGCTTCGCCGGCACCGCGCGGCCGTGGCCGCGCGCGGGCGCCCCGCGGCGTGCCGCCGTCAGCTCGTTCGGTTTCGGCGGCACAAACGTCCATGTGGTCCTGGAGGAGCGGCCCGCCCCAGCCGTCGGCGGCGCATCGGGGCGTACCGAAGGCACCGGACCTCATCTCGTGCTGCTCTCGGCCGGGAGCCCTGAGCTGCTGGAGCGGCACATCGGCGACGTACTCGACGCGGTGGACCACGCGCCGGGCGCGCCGATCGCGGCGCTGGCCCACACTCTGGGGTCGCGTGAGCCGCTGACGGCCCGGCTCGCGATCGTGGCCGCCGACACGGATGAATTCACCGGGCGGCTGCGCCGGGCTCGCCGGCAGTTCGCCGACGGCGCCCGGGGCGACCTCGGCGACGGCGCCTTCGCCGCCGACGCTCCCCTGCCGTCCGAGCAGCGCCGCATCGCCTTCCTCTTCCCCGGTCAGGGCAGTCAGCGGCCGCACATGACGCGGGACTTCTACGAGAGGTTCACCGGCTTCCGGGCGGCCGTCGACGTGCTCGGCGCCGTGGCGCGGCAGGACATCGGCGTCGACCTCGTCGAGCTGCTCTACGGCGAGGCGACGTCCGGCTGCGAGGAGCGCACGCAGTGGCTCGCCGCCACCGAGGTGTGCCAGCCCTTGCTCGGTACCGTCCAGATCGCCGCTACGCGCCTCCTCGCCGACTGCGGCATCACCCCCGACCTCACCCTCGGCCACAGCGTCGGGGAGTTCGCCGCGGCTGCGGCGGCCGGAGCGCTCACCGACGAGGACACCATCCGGTTGCTGGCCCGTCGGGGCGCGGCCCTCCGGCAGGCCGAGCCCGGCACCCGGGGCGGGATGCTCGCCGTGCGGAGTGACAAGGAGACGTGCCGACGGCTCATCGACGGCATCGACGACGTGTGGCTCGCCTGCTTCGACGAGCCGCGGCAGGTCGTGGTCAGCGGCACGCGGCGGGGGCTTGCCGCCCTGCGGCGCGTCTGCGCCGAGGCGGGGATCGGCACGACCGCGCTCGGGGTGTCGAACGCCTTCCACTCGCCGCGGCTCGCCGCCGCCGACGAGGCCGTGCGCGCGGACCTCGCCGACCGTCCCATCGGCAGCCCCGTCCTGCCGTTCGTCTCGTGTGTGGACGCGGCCGTCTGCACCGACCCCTACCGACTGCGCGAGCTGTGGACGCGTCACGCGTCGGCGCCGGTCCACTTCGGCGATGCCGTCCGGACCGCCTACGACCAGGGCGCCCGGGTCTTCTTCCAGGTGACCGGGGACGGCTCGCTCCTCACCTCGGTCCGCCGCAATCTCACCGGCCGCGACGACGTTCACGTCGTCCCCGCGGGCGGGGCGGAGCCGGACGGTGGACGTGGCTTCGTTCTGGGCCTCGGGCGGCTCGCGGTGCTGGGCGCTCCGGTCGACCCGCGCGCCCTGGTTCCCGAGGGAGAGCGCCGACTGCTGGACCTGCCGGTGGCGAGGCTCGCCACCCAGTCCTACTGGGTGCCGGGTCGGGGCACCGCGCCGAAGTACACGTACGCCGTCTCCCGCCCGGCCGGGCCCGCACCGCACGTGGACACCCCGATGAACGACCCGCTGAGCGAACTGGTCCAGCTGGCCCGGCAGCAGGTGACACTGCTCACCCGTCTCACCGAGTCGCTCCCCGCACAGAACGCCGACGCACCGATCACCGCCCCGCCGATGGCCGGAACCGCACCTGTGCCCGCCTCCCCGGTCGTCGTCCCCGAGGAGCCTTCGCCGACCGGTGACGGCGACGAGGTCACCGACGCCGTGCTCGCGCATGTGGCCCGGATCAGCGCGTTTCCGGTGAGTCATCTGCGCGGCGACCAGCTGCTGATCGACGAGCTCGGCTTCGACTCGCTGATGCTGACCGACCTGATCACCTCCCTCAAGCGGCAGTGGCCGTCGTGGACCTTCGACGAGAAGGCAGCCGTCCGGCCGACCATCAGCAGCATCGCCGCGATGATCGCGAGTGGATGCCCGGATGCCGCACCGGCAGCCGTCCCGGACAACGCGCCGGCCAGGGCGACGGACCCCCGCCGTCGCCGCCCGCAGGTCCACGTACGGCCGTCACCACCCCCCTGCCCGAACAGCTGACGCGGATCGAGTGCTTCTTTCCTTCTCGGGCTGCTGTCGGGCGGCCCTCGGCTCCACGTGGAGCTCAAGACCGAAGTCGCCGACCTGCTCGGATGCGAAGCCGCAATCACCCTGGTCGATGGGCATGCCGCCGAGGTCACCGTCATCAGGCACCTCGTCGGACCGGGCGGCCTCGTCGTCCACGACTCCCTCGCCCTGCCAGTACCGGCGAGTGCTCGTGGTCATCGAGGGCGTGTACAGCATGGACGGCGACATCGCCGGCCTGCCCGCCCTCGTCCAGGCCAAGCTTTCCGCGAACTCCGCGCTGTTCGCCGGTCTCGCGCGCGAGGCGGGCATCAACACCGGGGACAGTCACGACGCCCGGCTGCGCTTCTTCATCACGTGCGACCACTCACCCGACCAGATCCGTCGCGCCGTTGCCGCCGCCAAGCGGCTGGTCGGCGAAGTCGCAGCACTGCGTTGGTGCTCCCGGCCTCGCTGGATCATGCTGGTCAGTGGAGTCCTTTCGCGTGCGGGTCCCCGTAGGGACAGCGGGAAGGGAACTAGCGAGGGCGAGATGAGCGGCGATGGAACGATTTCCCATCTCTCCTGGTGAGCGGCCGGAGGAGACGGACCCCTCCCGTCACTCGGCGGACACGGCCTCGGCCACCATCAACGAGCAGGGCATCGTGATCGGTTGGAGTGAGGGTGCGCGTCGGCTGCTCGGCTATGTGACCTCCGAGGTCATAGGGCTGCCCGCCGCCCGTCTGCTCGCCGATGTCGTCAGCGATGCGGCGCGGCGGGCCCCGCCCGGGCAGGAGCGGTGGAGCGGCACCGTGGCGCTGCGGCACCGGGACGGCCACCGGGTGGACGTGGGACTTCTCGCGCACCGCTCGACGACCACCGGCGGGGCCGGCAAGTGGCTTGTGCTGTCCCCTGTGCCCGGCACATCCCGCACGCCCTGGAGCGAATCCATGAGGGAATGGGCGTTCACCCAGTCCCCCTGCCTCCTGGCGATCTTCGACACGGACCTGCGCCTGATGCGGGCGAATGCCGGCGTGGAGCGGGCGCTGTCCCTCTCGGAGGCCGCGATGCGGGGGCTGCGTCTGCCGGACATCGCGCCGGATCCCGTGAGCGACGAGATCGAACGGAGGATGCGCCTGGCGTTGGAGACCGGTGAGCCGCAGCGTGTGGGGACCTTCGTCCGGCCCGCGGGTACGAGCGCGGAACACGACTGGGCGACCTCGCTGGCCCCGTTGCGGGACCCGGACGGCCAGGTGCGAGCCGTGTGCCTGGCCGCGCACGACAGGACGGAAGTCGAGAGCACCCGGCAGCAGCCGTCCCTGTTGAGCGACGCCGACGCCCACATCGGCACCACCCTGAACAGCGCCCGCACCGCGCAGGAACTGACCGACGTCACCGTCCCCCGGCTCGCCGACTTCGTGGCCGTAGACCTGCTCGACCCTCCCCCGCGCGGCGACGAGCCGCCCCCCGGCCCAGCGGCGGGTCCGGTCGCCATGTGCCGTACCGCTGTGCGGTCGGTCCTCGCAGGAAGCCCGGAGTCCCCGGTGGGGGTCGGAGGGACGATCGTCTATCCGCCGCTGTCACCTCCCGCCGAGTGCCTGACTGCGGGCCGTGGCGTGATGTACGGGACGGACGACCCGGTCATCGCCCGATGGGTGGCCCAGGACCCCGGGGCCGCCTGGGTCCGCGAGTACGGGACCCACTCGATGATGGCGGTGCCGCTGCGCGCCGGCGGTGTCGCTCTCGGCATGGCCGTCTTCGGCCGTCACCAGCGCCGGGAGCCCTTCGAGCCGGAAGACCTGCGGCTGGCCGAGCGGCTCACGACGAGGGCGGCCGTCAGTATCCACAACGCGCGCCGTCACACCCGGGAGCGCACCAACACCATGACCCTGCAGCGCAGCCTGCTCCCGCAGACGCTGCCCGATCAGCCGGCACTCGAGATCGCCTCCCGCTATCTGCCCGCCAGTACCGAGTCCGGCGTGGGCGGCGACTGGTTCGACGTGATCCCGCTGTCCGGGGCTCGGGTGGCCCTGGTCGTGGGCGACGTCGTCGGCCATGGCATGCGTGCCGCCGCCACCATGGGCCGGCTGCGCACCGCGGTGCGCACTCTGGCGGACGTCGACCTGCCGCCCGACGAGTTGCTCACCCACCTCGACGACCTCATCATCCACCTGGCCACCGACGAGGCAGGCACGGAAGGCGCCGGGGGTATCGGCACCACCTGCCTGTACGTCGTCTACGACCCGGTCTCCCGCCACTGCACCCTCGCCCGGGCCGGCCATCCCCCGCCCGCCGTGGTCTCCCCCGACGGCGCCGTGTATCTCCTCGATGTCCCGGTGGGCCCGCCGCTGGGGCTGGGCGGCCTGCCTTTCGAGACCGTGGAGACCGAACTCGCCGAGGGCAGCATCCTCGCCCTCTACACCGATGGTCTGCTGCAGACCCGCGACCACGACATCGACGACGCCCTGGACGGCATGTTCGCGGCCCTGTCCCGTCCCGCCTCCACCCTGGAGACGGTCTGCGACCGGGTACTGACCGGTCTGTTGACCCACCGTCCCGAGGACGACGTCGCCCTGCTCGTCGCCCGTACCCGTGCCCTCCATGCCGATCGGGTCGCCGCCTGGGAGCTGCCGTCCGACCCCTCGATCGTCGCCCAGGCCCGTCGGCGTACCGCCGACCAGCTGACGGCCTGGGGGCTCGATGAGGCCACCTTCGTCACCGAACTCATGGTCAGCGAACTGGTCACCAATGCCATCCGCTACGGCCGGCCGCCCATCCAGCTGCGGCTGATTCACGAGAACAGCACCCTGATCTGCGAGGTCTCCGACTCGAGCAGTACCGCCCCGCACATGCGGCGGGCCCGGACCTTCGACGAGGGAGGGCGCGGCCTGCTGCTGGTCGCCCAGCTCGCCCAGCGCTGGGGCACCCGGCACGCGCCCATCGGCAAGACCATCTGGGCCGAGCAGTCCCTCGCCGGGTACTGAGGGCGCCGAGGGTTCAAGGAGCGTCGTGTCCGGCGTGACGTGCCCTGTGACAGGCCTGTGACAGTCCGAGGACACGGTCATGAAGTCGCGAGGGCAGGATTTTGGACCAAGAGGACAAATAGCGACATTCCGGCATATGTCTTCCAGCTTCCAGGGCTGTGAGCAGGGATGACCGAGCCGGCCCCCCTCGGAGAAACGCCCATGAGCCTCACCATCACGACGCCGCTCGCCGAAGCCCCCGCACCCGTGCTGGCCCCGCGCGAACAGGAGACGCTGCGGCACATCGCCGCGGGACGCACCTACCTGCAGACAGCCCGCCACATGGGGCTCTCCAAGCACACGGTGGACGCCTATCTCCGCCGCATCCGGGCCAAGTTGGGGATCAACAGCACCGCGGAACTGACCCGGCTGGCCATCTCCCTGGGACTGTGACACCCGGGAGCCGCAGCGGTCTACGGCCCGCCGGGCGGGCCGCGGAAGACCGGCCGGGCCCAGGCCGGAGGCTCCGGTGGTGGCGCGGGGTTCCCCGAGACACCGAGCGGCCCGGCATCCACGGGGGAGGGTGGATGAGCGCCTCGGTCGCCGCCGTTCCCGGCGGCGACGCGCAGGGCCGCAACGAAGTCCAGGCAGGAGCCGTAGCGGTCCTCGGGGATCTTCGCCAGGCCCTTCGCCATGACGTCGGCGGCGGCGGGCGCGATCCCCGCCCGCCGCTCGGTCAGCCGAGGCGGCTGGTCGTACTGGTGCGCCCACAGCAGCGCCACGTCCTCGTCACGCTGGAAGGGCGGCCCGCCGGCGAGGCATTCGTAGACCACACAGGCGAGGCTGTAGAGATCGCACCGGCCGTCCACCGGCCGGCCGGAGATCTGTTCCGGCGCCATGTAGTCGAGCGTGCCGACGAACTCGCCCGCGGCGGTGAAGCCGCTGAGCGACAGCGACTTCTTCGTCAGCCCGAAGTCCGTGAGATAGACGTGTTCGGGGTGGTCGCTGTCGGTGCCCGCGGCGACCAGGATGTTGCCGGGCTTGACATCCCGGTGCACCAGATCGTGCTCGTGGGCCGCGTCGAGCGCGGATGCCACCTGGGTGGCGATGCGCAGGGCGGTCGCGACGGGGAGTGGACCCTCCCGGTCCAGCATGGCGCGCAGGTCCATACCGGAGACGTAACGCATGGCGATGTACAGGACGCCGTCCGTCTCACCGGCTTCGAAGATCGGCACGATGTGCGGGTGGTCGATCGCCGCGGCCACCCGTGACTCGTAGGTGAAACGGCGCCGAAACGTGTCGTCGGCAGCGCGCTCCGGGGCGATCAGCTTGAGCGCCACCGTGCGGTCCAGACGGAGGTCCTTCGCACGGTAGACGACCGCCATCCCACCGCGGCCGATCACACGCTCGATCCGGTAGCCCGCGATCTGCTTTCCGATGAGGCCGGAGGGCCGGCCCGTGTACAGACTCATGTCATTCACTGCCGTGCCCATCAGGCGCCCTCCCACCGGACCGACCGGCCACGGCTGCGCACTGCCGCGGTGCCGCAGCGCCCGCGGGTGAATAGCGCCGCTTCAGGCGAAAAGTGCTGCTTCCTACGTGCGATTCTATCCACCGCCGACCACACCTGCCGGACCGTGGGCGTCGGCGCGGAGCAGGGGTCCGCTCCGTTCCGATGCAGGATGATCCCCGACCCACGGGCCGCGCGGCCCGACGTGGCTCCATGACTCCGCCGCGGCGAGGGCGCCGGTCCGACGGAAGGGGTGCGGCGCACTGACGGAACGTCAAAAATGCCGCCGCAGCGGAATATGCACGCCCCTCGTTGAACACACTCCGTGGCGCCCCGCGTACCTCTGGGAAAGGTGAGAGCCAGGCGTTCAGCGAGGGATGACCATGAGCAAGACGTACGTCTCCGCACACCAATTGGTCGCCGGGAGGTACCGACTCCTTGAGGTCGTCCATCGGGAAACGAACCGCGTCTGCTGGTACGCGGAGGACGTCGAGGCCGGGCGCCCCTGTCTGCTGACCCAGGTCGGGCTGCCGGGCGAGCCGGACGGGGACGCCGCGCGCCGGACCGTCGGACGCATCATGCGCACGTCCGAGACGATGGGACGGCTGTGCCCCGGACGGGTCACGACCGTCGTCGACGCGGTCGCCGAGCAGGGCGCGCTCTGGACGGTCACCGAGTGGATCGGCGGTACACCGCTCGGGGAACTGCTCGCGGAGCACGGTTCGTTCAACTACGTACGGGCAGCCCGGATCGGGCTGGAGCTGCTCGACGTGCTGGAGGCCGCGCACGGCCAGGGCATCACGCACGGCGAGCTGAGCCCCGGCCAGGTCTTCGTCCGCGAGGAGGGTCCGGTCGTGGTGGCGGGCTTCGGGCTGGCGGGCGCGACCCTCGCTCCACGGCTCACGGCGTTGTCGTACGCATCCCCGGAGCAGGCCCGCGACGAGCGCATCGGCCCCGCCGCCGACCTGTGGGCGCTGGGGGCGATCCTCTACACCATGGTCGAGGGGCGCCCGCCGTTCCGGGACCGGGACCGGCCCGAGGCCACGCTGAAGGGTGTGGACCGGCTCCCGCTGCGCACACCGCTGCGCGCCGGACCGCTCACCCAGGCCATCCAGGGGCTGCTGCGCAAGAACTCCCGGGAGCGCCTCACCCGGCCCGTGGCGCGCCAGGCGCTCACCCGGGTGGTCAACGAGGACCCCGACGCGGCCCTGCCCACCGCGCCGGTCCCCCGGCTGCGCCGCGCGTACGCCACGGCCCTGCACGCCGCCGACCCGGGGTGGAGCAGGCGGACCATGATCGCCGGGACGACCCTGGCCGTGGTCACGGTCGCGGTCGCCGTCCTCGCCGTGACCCGCGAGCTGCCCGGTACGAATACCTCCGCGGCCGGCACCGAGCCCCGCCCGCCCGCCTCCGCGGCCACACCGGAGCCGGACCGCCCGTCCACCCCCGCCCCGACCCCGACATCGCCGGCGCCGACCAGCCCGAGCGCCCCGGCCTCTCCCAACGCCCCGGCCTCTCCGAGCACCCCGCCCACCAGCGCGGCCCCGTCCCCCTCGGCCCCCGTCCTGCCGCCGGGCTTCCGCACCTACCGCTCCCCCGAGGGCTTCTCCATCGCCCTCCCCGAGGGCTGGAAACCGCTGCGCACGACGCGCGCGTCCGACCTGGCGTACCGCGTGGTGCTCGGCGCGCCCGACGATCCGCGCACGCTGGCGGTGACGTACAGCGAGCGCGTCGGGCCGGACCCGGTCGCCGTCTGGCGCGACGACGTCGAACCGGGGCTGCAGCAGGCCGCCGACGACTATCGGCGGCTCGGGGAGATCGAAGCGACGACGTACCGGGGGCAGCAGGCCGCCGACATGGAGTGGCTCGCCGACGTCGACGGCACCAGGGTGCGCACCCTGGGCCGCGGCTTCCTCATCGGCGACGGCCGCGGCTACTCACTGCGCTGGACGACCCCGGCCGAGGACTGGGACGACACCGAGAACGGCCAGGCACTGGACGTCTTCCTGCGCACCTTCCGCCCGGCCGAGGACTGATGGCCCCGACCCGCTGATCCCCATCGCTCGCCGCTGCGCCGTTTCCGCACCCCCCAGGCGGAAACTCGCCCCTCATGGTGCAAATCGGATACACGATGATGACCGAACAGGCCGGCCCCCGTGATCTCGTGGACCACGTGGTGCGGGCCGAGGAAGCGGGGTTCGACTTCTCCGTGACCTCGGACCACTACTTTCCGTGGCTGCGCTCGCAGGGCCACTCCCCGTACGCGTGGAGTGTGCTGGGCGCGGCCGCGCAGGCGACGGACCGCATCCCGCTGATGACCTACGTGACCTGTCCGACCTTCCGCTACCACCCGGCGGTCGTGGCGCAGAAGGCGGCGACCATGCAGCTGCTGTCACAGGGCCGCTTCCGGCTGGGTCTCGGGTCGGGCGAGAACCTCAACGAGCATGTGGTGGGCGGCGGTTGGCCGTCCGTCGACGTACGGCACGAGATGCTGGAGGAAGCGGTCGAGATCATCCGGGCGCTGTTCGCGGGCGGGCATGTGAACCATCGCGGTCCGCACTTCGACGTGGAGTCGGCCCGGCTGTGGGACGTGCCCGACGAGCCGCCGCAGATCGGCATCGCCGTCTCCGGCGAACGCTCCTGCGCGCTGGCGGGCCGGCTCGCCGACCTCGTCATCGCCACGGAACCGAAGCCGGGCCTGCTGGAGGCCTTCGACCGGCACGGCGGCACGGGCAAGCCGCGGGTGGGCCAGCTGCCGGTCTGCTACGACACCGACCGCGACGCCGCGGTGAAGCGCGCGCACGCGCAGTTCCGCTGGTTCGGCAGCGGCTGGAAGGTCAACTCCGAGCTGCCGCACCCGGATTCCTTCGAGTCGGCCACCCAGTTCGTGTCACCGGACGACGTCGCCGAGTCGATTCCCTGCGGTGAAGACCCGGAGGACTTCGTGGCGGCGGTACGCCCGTACGCCGAGGCCGGGTTCACGGAGATCGCGCTCGTCCAGATCGGCGGCGACTCGCAGCCGGAGTACCTGGACTGGTCGGCGAAGACCCTGCTCCCGGCGCTGCGCGACGTCCTTGGGTGAGCGAACCCTCTTGCGGGCACCGGAGAATCACCCTCAGGACTGAGCATCACGCGCTCGACAGGGGTACTAGAGGTCTCTACGACCGTTCTCCTCGGAGGCCCTCTCGTGAACCCCAATGTGCACAAGACCTTGGTCATGCAGCTCCAGGCGGGCGCCACGGACCGCTTCCCCGTGCTCGCCCACCTCGGCTACGACGCCGACGACCCGTTCGCCGTCACCGCGGTGTTCAGTCACGACGGGCATGTGCTGGCCCGGTGGCGGCTGGACCGCGAGATGGTCCTCGACGGGCTGCACCGGCCCGTCGGCATGGGCGATGTGCGGTTCCGCCCGGTGTCGACGGGCGTGTGGGAGGAGCTGCGCATGGAGTTCCTCGGCGACGCCCGGTCCGACGGCGAACGTCATCACGCGGTGGTGTTCGCCTGGGCCCCGGCCGTCGAGTCGTTCCTGCGCCGGACCCACGAGATCGTCGCGCCCGGGCAGGAGCGGATCGAGGTGGACGACTTCCTGGCCGAGGTCATCGCCGAGGGCTGAGGGTGCGGCGGGAGTCGAGCGGCCGGACTCATGCCTGTGCGCATGGCGGAGTTGAGTAGCCGTACTCATGTCCGGGTCGCCCGGCGGCGCCACGATGGGGCTCCCACGAAGAGGAGCGCTCCCATGTCCCCTGTCAGTCCCGAGCCACGCCCGATGCCGCCGCTGTCCGTCACCCGCTCCGGCCGGCGCCTGCCCCTGCTGCTCGCCGCGCTGGTGGTCGTGGCGCTGGCGGTCTCCGCCTGGGAGCCGCACGACCGGGCGACCTGGTTCCTGGAGACGGTGTGGGTGATCGTCGGACTGCCGCTGCTGTTCCTGACCTGGCGGCGGTTCCCGATGACCGGCCTGCTGTGCTGCCTGCTGGCCGCGCACGCGCTGGTGCTGGTGCTGGGCGGCCACTACACCTACGCGCAGGTCCCGCTCGGCGACTGGGTGCGCGACACCTTCGGCCTGGACCGCAACCCCTACGACCGCTTCGGTCACCTCATGCAGGGCTTCGTACCCGCCATCCTGGTACGGGAGTTGCTCGTGCGCACCTCACCGCTGCGCGGCAGCCGCTGGCTGGCGCCACTGGCCGTGTGCGCGTGCCTCGCCTTCAGCGCGGTCTTCGAGATGCTGGAGTGGGCGGCGGCCGTGATCGGAGGCGAGGCGGCGGACGCGTTCCTGGCCACGCAGGGCGACGTGTGGGACACGCAGTGGGACATGTTCTGCGCCCTGGTCGGCGCCACCGCCTCGCTGCTCCTGTTCAGCCGGTTCCACGACCGGCAGCTCGCCGCGCTGTCCCGTCGGTGACCCGTACGACGACTCAGCGACTCGTACGACGGCTCAGTGACTCGTGTGACGGCGCCGGGTCCATAGCGGCAGCGCGAACCAGCACAGCAGGTACCACAGGAGGACTCCCGTGACCAGCCACGGCACGTAGGGGTCGTGGGTCGCCACACGCAGGATCAACAGCAGCGAGCACACCATGGTGGCGAGCAGCAGGACCAGGCCCACCATGGTCAGCCGGGAGGCCAGGGTCACCGCCTGCGGTTTCACCCGGCGGCCGGACACCAGGCGGTGCAGGGACACCGGCCCGATCAGCGCGCCGGTCGCCGTGGCCCCCAGGACCACGGTCACGATGTAGATCCTCCGGTCCGTGTCGGAGAGGTCCGAGAAGGTCGGGGTGAAGACGACGGTCAGCAGGAAACCGAACAGGATCTGGACGCCCATCTGCGCGACACGGACCTCCTGGATGAGCTCGACCCACATGCGGTCGGCTCTCTCCTCCTCGGTCTCGTTGCGCCCCCTGGGCCTGCGCACACTGCCTTCCGCGGTCGACACGGTTCCTCCCGGTTGAGAATGACCAAAGGTCTTCCCAACCGGGTTCCCCGCGCGCGGAACCGCTACCAGCGCGTCTCGACCTGGTCCTTGATCCGCCTGTTGTAGAGGTCCTGGATGGCGGTGAGGGTGGCATCGGGCAGGGCGGGCAGCCCGGCGGCGGCCGCGTTGGCGCGAGCCTGCTGCGCGGAGCGGGCGCCGGGGATCACGGTGGTGACGCCGGGCTGCTGGATGATCCAGCGCAGGGCCAGCTGGGCCGGGGTGTACCCGTCGGGGGCGAGGGCGGCGAACTCGGCGGCGGCCTCGACGCCGGTGGCGTAGTCGACGCCGGAGAAGGTCTCGCCCACGTCGAAGGACTCGCCGTGCCGGTTGTAGGTGCGGTGGTCGTTCTCCGGGAAGACCGTGTCCTTGGTGTACTTGCCGGACAGCAGGCCCGACGCCAGCGGCACCCGGGCGATGATGCCGACGCCGGCCTCCCGGGCGGCGGGCAGCACCTCGCGCAGCGGCTTCATCCGGAACGGGTTGAGGATGATCTGCACGCTCGCCACGTTCGGCCGGGCGATCGCGGTGAGCGCCTCGGCACAGGTCTCCACGCTGACGCCGTACGCGGCGATGCGCTCCTCCTCGACCAGTGTGTCGAGGGCGTCGAAGACCTCGTCGGAGGAGTAGACGGGCGTGGGCGGGCAGTGCAGCTGGACCAGGTCGATGCGGTCGACGCCGAGGTTGCGGCGGGACCGGTCGTTCCAGGCGCGGAAGTTGTCCAGGACGTAGTTCTCGGGGATCTGCTCGACCCGGCGGCCCATCTTGGTCGCGACCAGCACATGCAGGTCCGGACGGCTGCTCATGAACGTGGCGATGGTCTGTTCGCTGCGCCCGTCGCCGTAGACGTCGGCGGTGTCGAAGAAGGTCACCCCCGACTCGGCCGCCGCCTCCAGCACCGTGAGGGCTTCCTTCTCGTCGACGTCTCCCCAGTCGGCGCCCAGTTGCCAGGTGCCGAGACCGACGACCGACGCATGCTGACCCGACCTGCCGAATTCACGCTCTTCCATGGACGTCAGTCTGTCACCTGTCACCGGCGTGCGTTCGCGTCAGTTTCACCGAGTGAGCCAGGCCACGGTGGCCACGGCGGTCGGCGAAGGATTGCCGGAGAGATCGCTCCCAGGGGAAGGAATTCCCCCTTCCGGGGCCTGCCGGACAGGCACGCCGACAAGATCATCCTAGTTCAACCTTGCACGACATGTGGCTACTTGTCCGGATTGCATCCAACCGTGCGCGGATGATTTCTCCCGCTCTTCCCCGGACCGATAGGCATGCGGGGTCGTCAATCGAACGACCTGCCGAAAGCAGCGTCCCCTGACCCCCGGAGGTCCGCATGCCGGAACTCAGCCGTCGCCGTGCGCTCACCGCCGCGGCCGCCCTCGCCGCGACCGCCGGTGCCGCCTCTGTCGTCGCCTCCGGCGCGGCGGCCGACGCCAACGCCGCTCCCGCCCCGGCCGGCACGCCGGACCCGATCGGGCACGACCACGGCCACACCTCCCCCGCCTCCTTCGACGAGGTCTACAAGGGCCGCCGGATACAGGGCCGGCCCGTCGCGGGGGGCGGTCATCAGCAGCACGGCGGCGGCTACGCCGTGTTCGTCGACGGCGCCGAGCTGCACGTGATGCGGAACGCCGACGGCACGTGGATCAGCGTGGTCAGCCACTACGACCCGGTGCCCACCCCGCGTGCCGCCGCGCGCGCCGCGGTCGACGAGCTGCAGGGCGCCGAGCTCGTCCCGTTCCCCGCCAACTGACCTTGCACGCACCGCACTTGGAGCACTGCACATGACCGTCCGCAAGAACCAGGCGAGCCTGACCACCGACGAGAAGCGGCGTTTCGTCGCCGCGCTCCTGGAGCTCAAGCGCAGCGGCCGTTACGACGAGTTCGTCACGACGCACAACGCCTTCATCCTCGGCGACACCGACAACGGCGAACGCACCGGGCATCGTTCACCGTCCTTCCTGCCCTGGCATCGCAGATTCCTGCTGGAGTTCGAACGGGCGTTGCAGTCGGTGGACGCGTCGGTGGCGCTGCCGTACTGGGACTGGACCGCCGACCGCTCCGTGCGGTCCTCGCTGTGGGGGCCGGACTTCCTCGGCGGCAACGGGCGGGCCCGGGACGGGCGGGTGTCGGACGGGCCGTTCTCCGCGGCGAGCGGCAACTGGCCGATCAACGTGCGGGTCGACGGGCGGACGTTCCTGCGCCGGTCGCTGGGCAGCGCGGTGCGCGAGCTGCCGACGCGGGCCGAGGTGGACTCCGTGCTCGCCATGGCGACGTACGACATGGCGCCGTGGAACAGCGCCTCGGACGGCTTCCGCAACCATCTGGAGGGCTGGCGCGGGGTCAATCTGCACAACCGGGTGCACGTCTGGGTCGGCGGCCAGATGGCCACCGGGGTCTCCCCCAACGATCCGGTGTTCTGGCTGCACCACGCCTTCATCGACAAGCTGTGGGCCGAGTGGCAGCACCGGCACCCGGGATCCGGCTATGTCCCGGCGGCGGGGACACCGAACGTGGTCGACCTGAACGAGCCGATGAAGCCGTGGAACGACGTCACCCCGGCGGACCTGCTGGACCACACCGCCCACTACACGTTCGACACGGACGCCTAGAACCGTGTCACCGGCGCGGGCGTGACGGCGCTCCTGCCGCGCCGGGTGAGTCCACGACGTCCACGTCGCTCGCGCGGACGTACGCGAGCCGGTGGCCGAACTGGATCTCGTAGAACTCCTCGTCGCCCTTCACCACCCGGAAGGTGCCGTCGGAGCCCGACTTGTCGACGTAGGAACCGGCGACATGGTCCTGTGTCACATAGCGCTGGCCCGCGAGGAGGCTGTACGGGAGCGGCGACTCGGCCTTCACGGGCACATCGTCCGGATAGGCCTCCGGCTCCGGGAGGGCACGCCCGTACACCGGGATCTCGCTCAGACCCTCCTTCGGGGTCACCATCCGGCCGGTCGTGGCGACGGCCGTCGGGCGCACCTTGGGGTTCTTGAACCACGCCTTGCGGCCCTGGTACCAGATCGCCGTCCAGTCGCCGCGGCGCCCGGCGACGGCGAAGATCTGGCCGGCGGAGACCCTCGACCCGAGGTCGTTGACGTCCTCCGTGGAGGGATCGCCGCCCGGGCGGCGGCCCGGGTCCTGGATCAGCGGGGCGTCGTCGCGTGGCTCGGTGTGCAGGCGGACGGCGCTGGAACCGTGCGGCGCACACGGCACACCGCCGGTCTTGCACCCGGTGAACAGCGGCTTGTGGGTGGTGTAGTCGGGCAGCATCATCACCATGTCGCTGTCCCGTCCGGCCTTGCCGCGCAGCGGCGCGCCGAGCAGGTCGAAGTAGTGCTGCCAGTCCCAGAAGGGGCCGGGGTCGTCGTGCATGTGGGGGATGGTCACGCCCATCGGGGACGGCACGTTGTCGTGGCCGAAGATGTGCTGCCGGTCGAGCGGGATGTCGTACTTCTCGGCCAGGTAGCGCACCAAGCGGGCCGAGGCCTGGTACATCTGCTCGGTGTACCAGGTCTCGGGCTGGGTGAGGACCCCTTCGTGCTCGATGCCGATCGAGCGGGCGTTGATGTACTGGCTGCCGGAGTGCCGGGCCGCGTCCTTCGTCCTGACGTGCTGGGTGACGTGGCCGTCGCTGGAGCGGATCGAGTAGTGCCAGGACACCTCGTACGGGTTCTCGACCGTCTTGAACATGGACGGCAGGGGCCCCTCGGTGTCGTGGATGACGATGTACTCGATCTTCTGGTCGTTGGGCCGGTCGGCCGGGTCGTAGTTGCCGTATTCGCCGTCACCGATCTCGACGTACGGGGCTCTGAGCCAGGAGCAGGACAGCTCCGGCGGGCACTCGATGTCCTTCGGCCGCGGGGGATTGTGCGGATGGGTCCGTACGTCGGGACTGGCGGGGAGGGTGATGTGCTGGCCCGCGTCGGTGGTGCGGTGGGCGCCGCGCCGGATCACGGTGAAGACGTCGTGCGCGTATGTATTCGCCGACACGGTGTCGCCCATGCCCGGGAACCGCGCCACCGCCTCCCACCAGTCGGCCGGGTCGGAGCTGAGCGGCTTGCCGAGCTCGCGTTGGATCGCCGCGAGGAGTGCCGCGCCGCCGCGCACGTTGGCGGCGGGGTCCGTCCGCAGCTGCTCGACCGGGGCACCGATGAGGCGGGCGGCGCGCTGCAGGTCGGCCGGCTGCGCGGAGCGGGTGCCCCGGGAGTTCCCCTTGTGCGTCGAGGTCTGCGGGCCCGCGAGAGTACCCGCGCCGGGCAGCATCCCCTGGGCGTAGGGCACGTCCACCAGGTGCATCGGCCCGTAGCCGCCGACGACGCTCGGCGCTCCGCGATGGGAGTCCCATCGCGACTGCTGGTAGGACACGGCCATGAGCACGCTGCGCGGCACGCCGTACTCGGCGGCGGCGGCCGTGAAGACGTCCTGCAGGCGCCGCTCGTCCGCCGCGGCGCTCTCGACCGGATCCTTGTCGGCGGATGGCACGCTCAGCAGCGTGACCAGCAGCGGGACCTGGAGCGCCACTGACGCGACCACGCAGACCACGCGGCGGCGGCGCCGGCGGACGGCGTCGGGGACACGGCGGGCGGCATCGGGGACACGGGGGGCGGCATCGGGGACACGGGGGGCGGCGGGTTCTGTCATAGCAAGGGCCTCCGGCGATGCTCGGCGCAACCACGACGGCGGAGTCGCTCTCCACGTCACCCCTCGTACGCTTCCGTGCCCGAAGCGCCACGTCGCGCCAAGCGTCACCGGGCTGGACCAGCCGCCCGCCACAGGCCACCCGGTCAGCGGCAGTGCCTCCGCCCGGGCGGGAATCGCCCCCGGACCCGTACCGACGGGTACGGGGTCCGGGACTTGCCGAGTGCCGACTCAGTCCTGAACCGGGTCCACCTCCCAGTCGGGATGCCCCGGCATGGGCGGGGTCCGCTCGCCGTACAGCCACGGCGTCAGGAACGGCGTCAGGTCCTCGCCGGCCACCTCGGACGCGAGGGTGACGAAGTCCCGGGTGCCGGCGACCCGGCCCCGGTACTTCGTCACCCAGGACCGCTCGATCCTGGCGAAGGTCTCCTCGCCGACCTTCTCCCTCAGGGCGTAGAGCACCAGCGCCGAGCCGTCGTACCGCATCACCTTGAACAGGGTCGGCTCGGTGGGTTCGGCGGGTGCCCCGGCGTCGTGCCGCCACTGGTCGTGCTGCTCGTAGGCCGCCCGCATCGCGTCCTCGATGCCGACGCCGCCGTGCTCGTCGGAGTAGAGACGTTCGTAGAAGCGGGCGTGTCCCTCGCTCAGCCACAGGTCGGACCAGCGCCGGATGGCGACGCTGTTGCCGGTCCACTGGTGCGCCAGCTCGTGCACGAGGTCGCGTTCGGCGTCGACCCGGTCACCCAGCAGCACGGCCCTCGGCACCACGGACAGCGACTGTGTCTCCAGAGCCACCGGCAGGTCGGTGTCCCCGACCAGTACGCCGTAGCGGCGGAAGGGGTACGGGCCGAGCCGCCGCTCCAGCCAGGCCAGGTGCTCGGAGGTGAGGGAGCGGTGGTCCTCCGTGTCGGTGACCAGGTCCTCCGGGACCACGTCACGGACAGGCAGCCCGCGCGGGCCGGTGCTGTCGACGAACGTGAACTTCCCGATCGCCAGCTGGATGAGCTGGGCCGCGACCGGATGTTCGGAGTCGTACGTCCACCGGACCCGGCCGTCGGGTCGTCGGACGCGCTCGACGAGCCGGCCGTTGGCCACCGCGCTGAGGCCGGGCGGGGTGGTGATGCGGAAGGTGACCGGCGCCCGCAGGCTGGGGTGGTCGTTCACCGGGAAGATCATTTTGGCGCCGTTGGGCTGCGCACAGACCACGGTGCCGTCGGACGTGGGCACCCAGCCGTACGTCCGGATCGCGTCGTCGCGCTGCCGTTGCTGGCTCGGATCGGCGGTATAGGCGACCTGCACGGTGAAGGGGTTGCCCTGAGGGATCGGCCTCGCGGGCGTGACGACGAGTTCGTCGCCGTCACGTTCGGCGGTCGCCGGTGCTCCGTCGACGGTGACCGTGTGCAGCGTGTTGCCCGCGAAGTCGAGGTTGAAGCGGGACAGCGCCTGTGTGGCGGTGGCGCTGATGGTGGCGCGGGCGGCGAAGGGCGTGCGCGGGGCGCGCCAGTCGAAGGCGAGCGTGTAACGGCGGACCTTGTAGCCGCCGTTGCCGTCGTGTGGCAGGAGCGGGTCGCCGATGCCCGGGGCGCCGGGGGACGGGGCCGGGCCGGACGAGGCGGCGGACGGGCTGGGAGCAGGGGCGCCGGGATGTGCGGCGGGCCGGTGAGACCCGAAGGGGAGGGTGCCGGTGAGGACGGCGGCGCCGGTGATGCCGACAGCGGCGGTGAGAGCGAGGGTCAGGGCTCTGCGGCGGGGGCGCCGCTTCCTGTCTCGGCGGCCGACAGTCGGGATCTTCATGGGCGCACTATGCCAGCAAGATGTCCGTAAATCGGCTTATATGCGCACCCTTTCCATCCGTGCGGGCTAGCGGTCCACCGGAAAAGGTTGCAGCGCCGCGCAGTGACATCCATCACGCACCCGTCAGGCACCAACGTGGCTCGGTAGTACGTAGCACCCGGGCGATATAGCCCGACTTTGCACCCGGAACCAGACAAACGGCCCGCCTGATCCGGCGACACGGATCCTGCTCACTTCCGCCACGCCACCCACCCGGCGCACGCGAGCCGTTGATGGAGCGTCAGGCGTTGCCACGGCTGCTGCGAGCCGGACGTGCACACCCACGCGCCCGGTTCAAGGGCCTTCGGCGACTACGAGTCCGGGTAGTAGTGGTCCTCGTTGCCCCCTACTCATCCCGGTCTTAACAATGACGACCCCAGAACGCGTCACCGCAGGTCAGACACGGCGTCCATACCGTGCCGACCCCGGAGGCGACCCGCGACGACCGAGCGAGGTCCCATGAGGAAGCACCGCAGGAAGACGCGCCACCGGCACATAGCCGTCGCTGCCGTCGTCCTCACTGCGCTGGCAGTACCGTCCGCCGCCATGGCCTGTCTGAACGACGGGGGCGCCGAGGCCACCGCTCCCTACAAGCGGTGGGACCGGTGGGACCGGTGGCAGAACTGGATGAACGCATCCGATTCGCAGCAAACCACCGTTTCACCGCAGACCCCCGCGCCGGCAGCCCCGCAGACCACCGCGCCGGACGCACCGGCAGCCCCGCCGAGCAGCGCGCCCGCCACCACCTCACCGAGCACCTCCGACGCGTCGGCCTCGGCATCCAGTGCCGTACAGCGCGTCGTGACCCTGGTGAACAGCGAGCGCGGCAAGGCCGGTTGCGCCCCCGTGAAGCTGAACGCCCAGCTCACGAAGGCTGCCCAGGACCACAGCGCCGACATGGCGAGCCGCCGCACCATGTCGCACACGGGCTCCGACGGTTCGAATCCGGGCGACCGGATCACGAAGGCCGGGTACGTCTGGAGGACGTACGGCGAGAACGTCGCATACGGATACAGCTCGCCCGAGCAGGTCATGGCGGGCTGGATGTCCAGCCCCGGCCACAAGCGCAACATTCTGAACTGCGCCTTCAAGGAGATAGGCGTCGGCCTGGCGCAGCCGGGCAACTACTGGACGCAGGACTTCGGCACCGCCCGCTGAAACGTCGGAGCACCACCCACCTGCCGCCCCGGGACTGGTCCCCGGGGCGGCAGTGGCATGAGAACCACCCGCTGTGCCGATGCGGACACTGAACGCATGTCAGGCCGGTAAATGCAGGCCAATACGGCCATTTGCACGGCTATGCAGTCAATTTCAACGATTTTTGAAATCGGCCTGTTTCAAGATGCCGCGTCAGGGGTGCGCGACTAACGTCTAGTGATGAAAGCCGCAAACCGGGGCACGCCCCGGCCGGCAAGGTTCCTGCACAGCGAGGACCGCGACCGTAGCGCCGCCCGCGTGACACAGCGCGGCTGACGAGTGGCGCCGGCGGCCGAGAGGTGCTTCTCAATTCATGCGGCGACGCCCATGACCGCGCCGCACACATCACCAGTTGCGGCCGCGGCCATCCATCTCGTGCGTGGGAGTCGCGCGAGACGATGGAAGGAAAGGTTAAAACCATGCGATCACTTCGCGCGAGGCGTCTCATCGCGGCGTCTGCCACCACCGTTCTGATGGCCGGCGGCGCAGCGGTCGGCGCGGCGGGCACGGCTTCGGCCGGTGTCCAGACCGGCCATGACCACAACTACAACAAGTCCTACGACGACCATCGCGGCTCGTGGGACCGCGACCACGATGACGACGACCACGACGGTTGGGGCAAGGGCTACAACGGTTGGGACGACGACAACGGTCACGACGGCCGAGGCCACGGCGGCTACGACAACGGTCACGACGGTCGAGGCCACAACGGCAACGGCCACGGCGGCGGCGGTCACGGCAACGGCCACGGCGGCGGCGGCCACGGCGGTGGCGGCGGCCACGGCGGCGGCGGCCACGGCGGCGGCGGCCACGGCGGCGGCGGCCACGGCGGCGGCGGCGGTGGCGGCGGCGGCCGCTGACAGTCGCAGCGATGCCGACGCGATGCGCGACTCCCACCCGGGAGCCGCGCATTGCCGCGTTCCGGGGTCAGGAGGTGACGGTGCGTCCGGCTCCGGCTCCGGCTCCGGTCACTGCGAGTCGGCGGTACGACACTCCGGGTGGCCCCAGCCCTGGGCGTTCTTGGCGATCGGGTCACCGGCCGCGTAGGGGCGGCCGCACACGCAGCGGCCGGGGAACTTCGCCTTGATCGTGCGGGCGGAACCGCCACTCTTGCGGGCCACTTTGGCCGTGGCCGACCTGCGGCGCGGAGCTGTCGGCGGGGTGTCCGGGGCGGGCGGCGGCTGCGGTGAGCCGAGGTCGCTGCCCGCGGGCTGCTGCACGGCGGCGGCCTGGCTGGCGGCACGGTCGGCGAAGTCGTTCAGCGGGTCGCCGTCGACCTGGTGGGCGGGGACGTAGCGGAACTCGACCGTGCGGCCGTCGAGCAGTTCGTCGATGCGCACGACCAGGTCCTGGTTGGCGACCGGCTTGCCGGCGGCCGTCTTCCAGCCGTTGCGCTTCCAGCCGGGCAGCCAGGTCGTGACGGCCTTCATGGCGTACTGCGAGTCCATCCGGATCTCCAGCGGCACGCCCGGGTCCGTCGCGGCCAGCAACCGCTCCAGGGCGGTGAGTTCGGCGACGTTGTTGGTGGCCCTGCCCAGCGGGCCGGCCTCCCACCGGGTGGGGGTCTCGCCCTCGCCCTGGTCGGCGACGACCCAGGCCCAGCCCGCCGGTCCGGGGTTTCCCTTCGAAGCCCCGTCGCACGCGGCCACCACTCGTTCACGCATGTGTCCGATCATGCCACGAACGGGCCGGGCCTCTGATCGCGGAGTGGGTCCGCCTGATCGCGGAGTGGGTCCCCTGATCGCCGAGTCGGTCAGGGGCCATGATCGCGGAATGGGTCAGGACACGTCGCTCAGGGTCGGCATCTCGCCCACGGTGGTCGTGGTGTCGATCACCGAGAAGTTCGCGCCCTGCGGATCGCTGATCGCGGCGAACCGTCCGAACGGGCTGTCCATCGGCCCGAACCGCAGCACGCCGCCCAGTTTGGTGGCCCGGGCGACGGCGTCGTCGCAGTTGGCGACGCCGAAGTAGACGTTGATGTAGTGCGGCACCTCGGGCGGGAACTCGTCGGTCATCTTCATCCGGCCCAGGACGGGGTTGCCCTCCAGGTTGAAGATCCGGAAGTCGATGTCGTCGTCCTCCATCTGCTGGGCCGTGTACGGGAAGACGGCGGAGAAGAAGGCGTCCGACTTCTCGGGCTCGCGAGTGAAGACCTCCGCCCAGCAGTAGGCGCCCGGCTGCTCCATGGGCGCCTCGAACCCCTCGTGGGTGCCCGGCTGCCACACGCCGAAGACGACGCCGGTCGGGTCACTGGCCAGGCACATGCTGCCGAAGTCGCCGACCTGCATCGGCTCCATCAGCACTTGGCCGCCGTTCTCACGGATCCTGGCGGCGGTTGCGGCCGCGTCCGGGGAGGCGAAGTACAGACACCACTGCGACTGGCCCTCCTGCCCGGGCATCGGCGGTACGACGGCGGCGACCGCCTTGCCGTTCGCGTAGGCCTGGGTGTAGTTGCCGTACTCCGTCGACGCCTCGCCGAAGGTCCAGCCGAGGACGTCGCCGTAGAAGGTCTTGGCTCCCTCGACGTCGCCGAACATCGCGTCGGCCCAAATGGGGGTTCCCTCTGGTTGCACAGCCATGGCCGCGGCCCTTCCGGATCGGTGGGGTTGTCCCATTTATCACGCTAGTCATCCGGGATGCCACCCGCGCGCCGAACGTGCGGTTCCGTCCCAGACTGGAAGGGAATCCGGGCGCACGGCGGCCGGATACGGCTGACGCGGGGGCTCTTCGGGGAAGCGGGGCGCGTCATGGCGGTGCCGGACGGGACGATGCGGGCGTGGTCGGTGGTGGCGCCGGGGCCGGTGGAGGCGGGCGGCCTGTGGCTGGTGGACAAGCCCGTGCCGGTGCCCGGCGAGGACGAGTTGCTCGTGCGGGTGCGGGCGTGCGGGGTGTGCCGTACCGATCTGCATGTCGCCGAGGGCGACCTGCCCGTGCACCGGCCGGGGGTCACGCCGGGGCACGAGGTGGTGGGCGTGGTGGCCGGGTTCGGGGCGGCGGTGCGTGGCTTCGTGGCCGGGGACCGGGTGGGCGTGGCCTGGTTGCGCCGCACCGACGGCAGCTGCGTCTACTGTGCGCGCGGCGCCGAGAACCTGTGCCCGGCCTCGCGGTACACGGGCTGGGACGCCGACGGCGGATACGCCGCGTACACGACCGTACCGGCGGCGTTCGCGCACCGGCTGCCGGCCGGGCTCGACGACGTGACGACGGCGCCGCTGCTGTGCGCCGGGATCATCGGCTACCGGGCCCTGAAGCGGGCCGCGCTGCCGCCGGGCGGGCGGCTCGGTCTGTACGGCTTCGGGGGCAGCGCCCATCTGTGTGCGCAGGTGGCGCTCGCCGAGGGCGCCAGGGTGCATGTGCTGACCCGGTCCGCGGCGGCGCGGCGGCTGGCGCTGGAGCTGGGCGCGGCGTCGGCGCGGGACGTGCTGGAGACGCCGCCGGAGCCGCTGGACAGCGCGATCCTGTTCGCCCCGGCCGGCGAGCTGGTCCCGGTGGCGCTGCGGGCGCTGGACCGGGGCGGGGTGCTGTCCATCGCCGGTATCCATCTGACCGACATCCCGCCACTGCGCTACGCCGGCGAGCTGTTCTACGAGAAGGAGGTGCGCAGCGTCACCTCCAACACGCGCGAGGACGCCCGCGAGTTCCTGGCGCTGGCCGCGCGGCACGGCGTACGGGCGACGACGCACATCTATCCGATGGCGCGGGCGGCACAGGCGCTGGCGGACCTGAAGGCGGGGCGGTTCGGCGGGGCGGCGGTGCTGGTGAACGACGGGTAGACCGGCCGCACGGGGCGACCGGTCCGGGCCGGGGGTAGGGCCTGTCCGGCGGATCAGGGCGGCGTCGGCATGATCCGCCGGACAGGCCCTGGGTCAGCGGAAGGCGCGCCGGTCGGCGTGCAGGCGGTCCGTCAGCCGGATGGTGATGAACTCGTTGTTGTCGGCCTGGCCCGGCGTACGGCCGGACGAGAACGGGAAGTTGTTGTCGTTCAGCACGGCCAGCGTCCGGTCGTCGAGCAGGACGACGTCCTCGATGGTGACGAACGGGAAGCGGAAGGTCTCGCCGAAGCCGCCGAGCCCCTTGGGGTTGGCGATGTCCAGCAGGTCGGCGACCTGCGTCTTGTCCATCACGCCGTCGTGGTCGCGGTCGCGGGTGTCGGCGAGGTAGAGCCGCTTGAACTGCGCCGCGTCGCCCTGGCCGCCGTCGCGCTCGATGACCAGGAAGCGGTGCCGGTCGACCGCGATGGCGTCACCGATGGCGTGCGCGGTCGACTCCAGGCGGTAGACGAACCGCTTGCCGGTGTAGGCGCGCTGACGCAGGTCGAACGCGCTGAACCGCAGGTCGCCGGGCGTGTCGCCGGTGACGGTGCCTTCCAGCAGCGGGTAGAGGCGGCGGCCGTCGACGGAGCGGACCAGGCCCTCGAAGCCCTTGCTGCCGCCGATGGTCGGCCGGCCCCCGTCGAGGTACGGGTTCTCGGGCGCCCGTACGCCGTCCAGCGCGATGGGCGCTTCGAGGAGCCGCCCCTTGGCGTCGAAGTGCAGCAGGAACGGGCCGAACTCGTCGCCCATCCAGTACGTGCCGTCGGCGACCCGCACGATCGACTCGACGTCGAAGTCGGCGCCGGTCAGCACCCGGTCGGGGCGGGTGAGCGCGAACGGCACCTTGCGGTACGGATCGCTCAGGTCGAAGCCGCCGAGCACGCGGACCTTGCCGGTCTGCACGTCCGGCTTGATGCGGTGCACGCGCAGCAGGAAGTCGGCGCTGTTGGCCTTGCTGCCGTAACCGTTGTCGGACAGCACGTCGAAGGTGCCGTCGTGCCGGTTGACGATGCCGCTGAAGCCCTGGACGGGCTGGCCGGCGAAGGGTGCCGCGATGCCGTTGAACGGGCCGGCGCCGATGAGCGCGCCGGACGGTTCGCTGTCCGGCACGAACGTCTCGGCCGGCAGCGAGGCGAACCCGGTGAGCGTGGCCCGCCCGAAGTCGCCGTCCGCGGAGCCGTTTCCGGCCACCGCGGGAGAGGCCAGCGCCATGGTCAGAACGGCGGCGCTGAGCAGGATCGAAGGTCGTCTCATGGCGGGCACCGTAGAGACACCGTATGACCAACACGCCAACGCGGAAAGACGAAACCGGACACATGTGCGGTCGCGGCTTCCGTGTCCGACGCGTGTCTTCCCCCGGCCGTCGGGCTGTGCTTGCCTGGGTGGCCTTGTCGGTGGCGGGGCGGGAGTTGCCGTATGGGCAGGCGGTGGGTGGTCGGGGTGCTGCTGGCCGGTGCCGTGCTGCTCGGCGGCTGCGGGGATCCGGCGTCCGAGCCGGAGGCGGCACCGCCCGCGCCCTCCGTACCCGAAGCGCCGGCCACCACCCAGCAACGCGCACCGCGCGTGCCCGCGAAGGCACCGACTGTCCTCTATATCGGCGACTCGCTGGCGATGGAGAACCACAAAGTCCTCGGCGAGGAACTCCGCCGGGACCTGCGCGCGAAGTACACGAGCGCCCCGTACTCCGGCACCACCCTGTGCGACTACCTGGAAGGCACCGGCGAGCGATCCCTCGTGCCGGACGCGGACAAGGCGGCGGCCCTGGTGCGGTCGGTGCGTCCGGACGTCGTGGTGCTGCAGTTCTGGGGCAACGCCTGGGGCTACACGCCGTGCATGGACGGCATCACGTACGACGCCTCCCGCACCCGCTATCTGGAGCGGTACGCCGCCGACGCGCGGCGCCTCACCGAGCAGATCGACGCAGCCGGCCGCGACCGGCGGCCGCGGATCGTCTGGGTGCTCCAGGGCCCGGACCCGATCACCCCCGACCGGGTGCGGCGCGTGAACGCCGTCTACGAGGAGCGGGCCGCGGCCACCGGCGACCTGGTCGCCGACGCGGGCCGGGCGGTCAGCCCCGCCGGGGCCCGCTACACCTGGACCCAGTACCTGCCCTGCACCGCGTACGAGCGTGCCCACCCCGACTACTGCACGCAGCCCGGCAGCGACCGCACCGCGCTCCACCGCGACGACGACTACCTGCACTTCTGTCTGGCGCCCACCACGTCGACCCCCAAGCCGTGCCCGGTGAGCTCGCCGGGGATCCTGCGGATCGCGCGGGAGATCACGCGGGTGGTCGGCGAAGCGGCCGAGCGTGACTGACGTTCGGTCAAACTCATTCGAATCACATCAGCCGACACGGGGCGGCTGATCATCGGGCGGTTCCCGCGGTGGGCGGAGCTGCCCGTGCGCCGACTGAAGTCGTCGGAGAACGCGATGTTCCGGCTGGGCGGCGAGCTGGTGGTGCGGCTGCCGCGGTATCCGGGGGCCGTAGGGGAGGTGGAGCACGAACTGCGGTGGCTGCCCGAGCTGGGGCCCCGGCTGCCGCTGGACACGCCCCGGCCGGTCGGGCGGGGCGTGTCCAGGTGCGGGGTTCCCGTTCCCCTGGTGGGTGTACGGGTGGCTGGAGGGCGCAATCCCGTCGCCGGGGCGCTCGACGAGCCGGAGCAGCCGGCCAGGGATCTGGCCGCGTTCGCCGTCGGGCTGCGCCGGATCGACGCCGGTGGCGGCCGCCGAACCAGGGCCCGCTCCCGGCGGGGGCACAGGAGCGGGCCCCTCCCCCGGCACCCGGCTCACTCCCCCGCGTGCGCCTTCCGCAGGGCCGCGATGTCGAGCTTGCCCATCGACATCATCGCCTGGGTCGCGCGCTTGGCCTTCTCCGGGTCCGGGTCCGTGACCAGCTCGATCAGCACGTCCGGGACGACCTGCCAGGACACGCCGTACTTGTCCTTCAGCCAGCCGCAGGGGCCGGGCTCGCCGCCGCCTTCGGTGAGCTTGGTCCAGTAGTAGTCGACCTCCGCCTGGTCCGCGCAGAAGATCTGGAAGGAGATCGCCTCGTTGAACGTGAACTGCGGTCCGCCGTTGAGCGCGACGAACTTCTGGCCGTTGGCCGTGAACTCCACGGTCATCACGGAGCCGGCGGGCTGGGGCGCGCCCTCGCCGTAGCGTGCGACGCTCCCGACGCTGGAGTTCTTGAAGATCGAGACGTAGTGGTGTGCGGCTTCCTCGGCCTGGTCGTCGAACCAGAGACACGTGGTGAAACCGTCGGTGGCCATGGGCACCTCCTGGGGCGTGGAACGCGGTCATCTGTATCGACCGGCAGGGCCCGCGAAACTCATCGGCCGCGCCCGAAAATCCTTCGATGGCCGCGGGCAGCCTCCGAACTAGCATCGCCACCATGACGACGTCACCGCCTGCCGACGGCATCCGGCCCTTCCGCCTCGACATCCCGCAGCGCGACCTCGACGACCTGTACGACCGCCTCGACCGCACCCGGTGGCCGGACGAGCTGCCCGGCGTCGGCTGGGCGTACGGCGTGCCCCGCGACTATCTGGGCGAGCTCGTCCGCTACTGGCGGCACACCTACGACTGGCGTGCGGCCGAGGCGCGGCTCAACGAGTGGCCGCAGTTCACGACCACGATCGACGGGACGAACGTCCACTTCGCGCATGTCCGCTCCCCCGAGCCGGACGCCACCCCGCTGGTCGTCACGCACGGCTGGCCCGGCTCGATCGTGGAGTTCCTGGACGTGGTGGGGCCGTTGACCGACCCGGCCGCGCACGGCGGTGATCCGGCGGACGCGTTCCACGTCGTCCTGCCGAGCATCCCCGGCTTCGGGCTGTCCGGGCCGACGCCGGACACCGGCTGGGAGGCGGGCCGGGTCGCCGACGCGTGGGCCGAGCTGATGAGCCGGCTCGGCTACGACAGGTTCGGGGCGCAGGGCGGTGACTGGGGTGCCGCGATCTCGCGCGAGCTGGGCCGCGCCCATCCCGGCCGGGTGATCGGCGTCCATCTGAACCTGCTGCCGGGCGCGCAGGCGGCCTCCGAGCCGACCGGTGAGGAGCTGGCGGGGCTCAGCGCGGAGGAGCGGGAGCGGACGCTCACCTCGTGGCGCCGGTGGAGCGCGTGGTCGCGGGAGGGCACGGGGTACGCCGTGCTGCAGTCCACCCGGCCGCAGACCCTGGCGTACGCGCTGACCGACTCGCCCGTCGGTCAACTCGCCTGGATCGTCGAGAAGTTCAGGGAGTGGACGGACTCCGAGGAGCTGCCCGAGGAGGCCGTCGACCGGGACCGGCTGCTCACCGACGTGATGCTGTACTGGCTGACCGGGACGGCCGGTTCGTCCGCCCGGATCTACTACGAGCGGGCGCACACGCACGAGGGCCGGGTCGCCCGGCCGCAGGAGCCGTCTGCCACACCGACGGCTGTGGCCCTGTTCCCGGCGGAGCTGCAGATCCCACTGCGGCACAAGGCGGACGGCACGGAGAACATCGTGCGCTGGACGCGGTTCGACCGGGGCGGGCACTTCGCGGCGATGGAGGAGCCGGATCTGCTGGTCGGGGACGTACGGGCGTTCTTCCGGCAGGTGCGGGAGAAGCCGGAGGCATGAGCGCTCTGCCGGTGGCGAATCTGCCGCAGGCAGAGAAATCCGCCACCGGCGGGGCCCCGGGCCGAGAGTGGACATCGCGATCGCACCAACCGCTTCCACTCCTACGACCCGAGGAGCGCGCATGTCTCCACTGCCTCCACTGTCTCCACGCACAGCCCTGTTGCCGCCCCGCGCGGAGGAGGGCGACACCCCGCCCACCCGGTTCGACGACCACCTCGCCGCCCAGTTGCTCGGGCAGCGGATCGTCCTGCTGGGCACCCAGGTCGACGAGGTCTCCGCCAACCGGGTCTGCACCCAGCTGCTGATCCTCTCGGCGGAGGACCCGCGCACCGACATCAGCCTGTTCATCAACAGCCCGGGCGGCTCGGTGCACGCGGGACTCGCCATCTACGACACCATGCGGCTGATCCCCAACGACGTCTCCACGCTCGCGATGGGGTTCGCCGCCAGCATGGGGCAGTTCCTGCTGAGCGTCGGCGCGCCCGGCAAGCGGTACGCGCTGCCGAACGCGCGCATCATGATGCACCAGCCGTCGGCCGGGATCGGCGGGACGACCGCGGACATCGAGATCCAGGCGGAGAACCTGGAGTTCACCAAGCGGACCATCGAGCGGATCACCGCGGAGCACACCGGGCAGAGCCCGGAGACCATCTCCCAAGACGGCGACCGCGACCGCTGGTTCACGGCCGAGCAGGCCAGGGAGTACGGCATGGTGGACCGGGTGGTGGAGTCGTTCGCCGACGTCCGCCCGGCCGCCGCACGGCGACGGATGGGGCTGTAGTCATGGGGACGTACACGATTCCGAACGTGGTCGAGCGCACCCCGCAGGGCGAGCGGTCGTACGACGTGTTCAGCCGGCTGCTGTCGGAGCGGATCATCTTCCTCGGCACCGAGATCGACGACGGCGTGGCCAACGTCGTCATCGCCCAACTGCTGCATCTGGAGTCGGCGGCGCCGGAGAACGAGATCGCGATCTATCTCAACTCCCCCGGCGGATCGTTCACCTCTCTGATGGCGATCTACGACACGATGACGTTCGTGCAGGCGCCGATCTCGACGTTCTGCGTCGGGCAGGCGGCGTCGACGGCGGCCGTGCTGCTGGCCGGCGGGGATCCGGGGCGGCGGTTCGTGCTGGAGCACGCGCGCGTGCTGCTGGGGCAGCCCGCCAGCGGCGGGCGGCAGGGCACGGTCTCCGATCTCGCCCTGCAGGCCAAGGAGATGGTGCGGATCCGCTCCCAGGTCGAGGAGGTGCTGGCCCGGCACACCCACCACGACATCGCGACCCTGCGCGCCGACATGGACCGCGACAAGGTGTTCACCGCGCGGGAGGCGGTGGCGTACGGGCTGGCCGACGAGGTGCTGAGCCGGCGCCTCGTGAAGGTCTGAGGCGCCGGACCGGCGTCAGGCGGCCAGGCAGAGTCCGTTGTGGGGCGCGCCGGACGTGGCACGGCCGCGCGCGTGCGTGTGCCGGGTGAGGTCACTGTGCGCCCGTGCCAGCAGATCGCCCAGGCCGAGGCCCAGGGCGTGGGCGGCGGCCGCGAGCACCTCCGAGGAGGCCTCCTTGCGGCCGCGCTCCACCTCCGACAGATACGGCATCGAGATCCGCGCGGCGTCGGCGACGTCCTTGAGCGTCCGCTCCTGCGCGAGGCGTTCCCGCCGCAACACGTCACCGACGAGGTCCCGCCAGAGCGGCTCCTTGCGGACGGGCCGGGACGGAGCACCGGCGGGCTGCGGGCGCAGCGGGATGACACGGGCCTCATTGGGCGTCGTCTGCTGGTTCGGCGCTTGGTTGCTCACCACTTCAGCCTAGGTTCGCGGGCCGCCAGGGGAAGTCCGCGACGTTCCGCCCTCGGTGGAATCGGACGAAACGCCCTGGGGAAAGGGGCCCGGCCAACTCGTAGTCCGACGTGCCCATTTCGGCCACCCCCACAATCGGCGGGCATGTGACGGGGAGGGCCGGGTACTCGCAGGCCGAAGAGGCAGACGTCGCACCAGTCGCACCATGAGTTTCGTGGGAGAGGTAATGGACACCGCCGTGACCGGGTCGCAGGCAGAGGTCGTCAAGGACAGCCCCGTGGCCAGGACGGGTGAGGGGCCGACGCCGGACGTCGTGGATCCCCGGACCGTGGCTCCGCGCGACGCGCGCGAGTTGTCCCGCGAGTTCTTCGCGCGCCTGTCCGAACTCGACGAAGGCACACACGAATACCAGTACGCGCGCAACACCCTCATCGAGATGAACATGTCGTTGGTGCGGTTCGCCGCGGGCCGGTTCCGCAACCGCGGGGACGACATGGAGGACATCGTCCAGACCGGGATGATCGGCCTCATCAAGGCCATCGACCGTTTCGAACTCTCCCGCGAGGTGGAGTTCACGTCGTTCGCGCTGCCCTACATCGTCGGTGAGATCAAGCGGTTCTTCCGCGACACCACGTGGGCCGTGCATGTCCCCCGCCGCCTCCAGGAACTCCGCGTCGAACTGGCCAAGGCCCGCGAGGAACTGGCCAGCCGGCTGGACCGGGATCCCACGGTGGCGGAACTCGCCACGCTGATGAACATCTCCGAGGACGAGGTGATCGAGGCCCAGATCGCCGCGAACGGCTACAACTCCGCCTCCTTGGACGCCGCCCTCACCGGTGACGGCCCGGAGAACGGCGAGGCGGTCCTCGCCGACTTCATCGGCGTCGAGGAACAAGGACTGCGGCTCGTCGAGGACTTCCAGTCGCTCGCCCCGCTGATGGCCGAACTCGACGAGCGCGACCGGCAGATCCTGCATCTGAGGTTCGTGGAGGAGGCCACCCAGGCCGAGATCGGCGAACGGCTCGGCTGCTCGCAGATGCATGTGTCCCGACTGCTCAAGCGGATCATCGTACGGCTCCGCCGGGGCATGCTCGGAGAACTGGGCTGCGCCTGACGGACGCCCCGGCCACGCGCCGACGCGCCGGGACGGGGACTCACTCCCCGTCCAGCCGCATCACCGCTCGCACCCGCTTGCCCACCGGAACCCGCTCGACGGTCACCTCGGTCGCCAGCGCGTACACGATCTCCAGACCGTGCCGGCCTATGCGGGCCGGGTCGCGCGGGAACCGCCTGGGCAGAGCGGCGCTGCTGTCGTAGACGGACACCGCCAGGACACTGTCCGTTCCCTCCAGCTCCAGGATGTACGGCCCCTTGCTGTGCCGGTCCGCGTTGGTCACCAGCTCGCTCACCACGAGAAGCACCGCTCCCTCGGCGCGGGCGTCGATCTCGGCGCACCACTCGGTCCTGAGCTGTTCGAGGAAGCAGGCGGCGAGGGAGCGCGCCTCGGCGATGCATCCCGGCTCGCCGGTATAGTGCGCCGCCCGCCGCAGTGGCTCCACGGGCACGTCGAAACCAGTCGGTACGACGGCCCCGTTCCCGTGCTCGATCATGCGTGTCTCTCTCCGAAGCCGGCCAGGCCGGACGCTGCTGCACCTGTCCTCGTACCCCGAGTCGGGCGCCGCAGTCCATAGTGCGGGAGTCGTCACATTGCCGGAGTATTTGCGGACGATTCGGCGGCGGTGTACGCGGAGAACGAACGCGTACCGACGCTGTGTCCTCATACGGTGCGGGACCGTCATGCGGTGCTGGACCGTCGAGGAAGCCAAGCAGCGCGGCGGCCTCCGCGCGGAGCTGCCGCGGCTCGGTCAGCGTGCGCGGGCGCGGTCAACTGCGCTGCAGTCTCCAGTCGCTCGGCAGCCTCGGCGCGACTTCCGCCACGTTGCGGCTCGCCCAGCTCTCGCCGCGCCGCTTCGGCGGCGCCGACACCAACCGGCGACTGCTCAAGGGCCAAGCCGCGGAACTCGGTTTCGTCAGTCGGCGATCAGCAGCAGCTGCTGCCCTGCTGCCTGGCCAGGTGGTCGGCGTCGGCCTTGACGACGTAC
This sequence comes from Streptomyces sp. Z423-1, assembly GCF_013009255.1. NCBI lineage: Bacteria > Bacillati > Actinomycetota > Actinomycetes > Kitasatosporales > Streptomycetaceae > Streptomyces > Streptomyces sp. Z423-1. Next base: position 8,779,186 of record NZ_CP053109.1, on the reverse strand, counting down.
ACCTCCCAGGGCTCGCGGCCGGGGCCGTGGACCCAGACCTTGTCCTGGACGGCGTAGCAGCAGGTGGTGTCGTTCTCCTCGGTGGTGGCCAGGCCGGACTCGCTGAGGCGGGTGGTGGCGGCGTGGACGGCCTCGGTGGTGTCGACTTCGACGCCGAGGTGGTCCATACGGGTCGCCTCGTCCGCCGTGCCTTCGATCAGGACGAGCTTGAGCGGTGGCTCGGCGATGGCGAAGTTGGCGTAGCCGTCGCGGAGTTTGGCGGGCTCGGTGCCGAACAGTTTGCTGTAGAAGGCGACGGACGCGTCGAGGTCGGGGACGCGCAGGGCGAGTTGCACGCGGGACATGGCGTACCTCCTTGCGTGGGTGAGGAGTTCAGCAGCCGCCGGAGGGGACCGGGGCGCCGATGCCGATCTGAAGAGTGGCCGGGGCCGCGCAGCAGCCGCCGCCTTCGCTGTCCTGGGCGGCCTCGGGGTCGTCGTACAGGCCCGCGCCGCCGCACACGCCGGTCTCGGGCAGGGTCAGTTCGACGCGTTCGGCGGCCTCGCGGTCTCCGGCGATGGCTGCGGTGATGGAGCGGACCTGCTCGTAGCCGGTCAGTGCGAGGAACGTGGGGGCGCGGCCGTAGGACTTCATGCCGACCAGGTAGACGTCCCGCTCCGGGTGGGAGAGCTCGGTCACGCCGTGCGGGTAGACGGTGCCGCAGGAGTGGACGTTGGGGTCGATCAGCGGGGCCAGCGCGGTCGGGGCCTGGAGGCGCTCGTCGAGGCCGAGGCGGATCTCGGAGAGGAAGGACAGGTCGGGGCGGAAGCCGGTCAGGACGATGACCTCGTCGACGGGGTCCAGGCGGCGGCCGTCCTCGGCGACCAGGACCAGCCGGTCGCTGTCGCGCTCCACCGTCTGTGTACGGAATCCGGTGACCGCGCTCGCGTGGCCCTCCTCGACGGCGGCCTTGGCACGCAGGCCCAGCGCGCCGCGGGCGGGGAGCTGGTCGGTCTCGCCGCCGCCGAAGGTGGAGCCGGTGATGCCGCGACGCAGGATCCACACCGCGTGTGTGCCGTCCTCCTCCCGGGCCAGGTCGGCGAGGTGGGCGAGCGCGGTGAAGGCGGAGGCTCCGGAGCCGACGACCGCGGTGCGCTTGCCTGCGTAACGGGCGCGGACCGCTGGGTCGTTGAGGTCGGGGACGCGGTAGGAGATGCGGTCGGCGGCCGCCTTCTCGCCGAGGGCCGACAGGCCGTTGGCGCCCAGCGGGCCGGGGGTGGACCAGGTGCCGGATGCGTCGATGACGGCGCGGGCGGTGATCCGCTCCTCATCGCCGTCCGCGGTCCGGATGTGCACGGTGAGGGGCTGCTCGTCGCGGCCGGAGTCGACGATGCGGTCCCGGCCCGCGCGGGCCACGCCGGTCACCGTGGCGTTGTAGCGGACCTTGTCGCCCAGGACGTCGGCGAGTGGCTGCAGGTACTGCTCGGCCCAGTCGCCGCCGGTGGGGTAGGCGGCGCCGTCGGGGCGGACCCAGCCGGTCGGCGCGAGGAACTTCTCGGCGGCCGGGTCGGTGACTTCCGACCAGGGGGAGAACAGCCGGACGTGCGCCCAGTCGCGGACGGCGGTGCCGGCCGACGGTCCGGCTTCCAGGACCAGCGGCTGGAGGCCACGCTCGATGACGCGGGCGGCGGCGGCCAGGCCGACCGGGCCGGCTCCGATGACCACGACGGGCAGCTGGTCGGTGGTGGGCACGCTGTTGATGGACACGGCCACAGGATTCCCCTTTGCTTCGACATTCGTCGATGGCTTGCGCTGCCAGCATGGCACCTGCTTCGATAAACGTCAACATAGACATTCGTCGAATCCGGGCTGGAGCCGGTGGTGGACCCGACCCCTCCCCTACTGGTTTGACGTATGTCAACATAGATACATGCCGAATGCGAAGGTGCTGCCACTGCTGGAACCCGCCCCCGGCGAGGCCGCGGCGCCGTGCTGCCCGCCGCTCACCGAGCGCCCGTTCACCGCGGAGGAGGCCGAGACCGCCGCCCGGATGTTCAAGGCCCTCGGCGACCCGGTGCGGCTGCGGCTGTTCTCCGCGGTCGCCTCGCACGAGGGCGGCGAGGCGTGCGTGTGCGACATCTCCGACGTCGGGGTCTCCCAGCCGACCGTCTCCCACCACCTGAAGAAGCTCAAGGAGGCCGGGCTGCTGACCTCCGAGCGGCGTGGCACCTGGGTCTACTACCGCGTCGAGCCGTCCGTACTGGCCGCAATGGGCAAGCTGCTGACCATCGCGCCGGCCGCAGTGTGACCGCGCCCAGCGGTATGACGGCGACCTGGCAGTAGGGACCACGACCTAGCAGTAGGACCGCCCTCTAGGCGAGCAGGCCGGCGATCTCTCGGGCGGCCTCACGGGCGGGGCGCCCGACGCCGATGAGGGTGGCGGAGGCCGGGCCTGTCCAGTCGCCGTAGCCGAGCAGGTGCAGACGCGGCTCGTCCACCGCCCGGGTGCCTGCCGTGGTGAAGTGGCCGCGCCGGCCACGGAGCCGAAGGGAGGCGAGGTGGGACAGGGCGGGCCGGAAGCCGGTGCACCAGATGATCGCGTCGGCCTCGGCGCGGGTGCCGTCGGCCCACTCGACGCCTTCGGGGACGAGACGGGTGAACATCGGGCTTGCCTTGAGCAGGCCGCGGTCGCGTGCCTCGCGTACGGGCGGTACGGCGACGATGTCGCCGAGCGAGGCGACGCCGCCCGTGTCCCTGCGTCCCTCGTCCAGTGCACGGCGACGGGCGGTGGCCGCGTCGAACAGGGCGCGGCCGTCGATGTCGTCGGCCAGGAAGCGGGGCGGGCGCTGGGTGACCCAGGTCAACTCGGTGCCGTAGGCGAGGTCGGCGGCGATCTGGGCACCGGAGTTGCCACCGCCCACCACGATGACACGCTGCCCGGCGAAGTCGGCGGGGCTGCGGTATGCGACGGTGTGCAGCTGCCGTCCACGGAAGTCCGCCCTGCCGGGGACCGCGGGCAGGAAGGGGCGCCACCAGGTGCCGGTGGCGCCGATGACGGCCCGGGCACGCCAGTCGCCGGAGTCGGTCTCCACACGCAACACCCCGCCGTCCCGGTGCACGCCGAGGGCGCGTACGGGCCGCTCGATGGGAAGTTCGTAGCGCTTCTCGTAGTCGGTGAGGTACTCCACCACGTGCTGCGCGTCGGGGTAGGTTTCACCGGTCTGTGCGGGCATGAGGCGGCCGGGCAGTGAGGAGAACGCAGCCGGGGAGAACAGGCGCAGCGAGTCCCAGGCGTGCTGCCAGGCGCCGCCCGGTGTGGTCTGGGCGTCGAGGATGACGAAGTCGAGGCCCTGGCGGCGCAGGTGGTAGCCGGCGGCGAGCCCGGACTGGCCGCCGCCGATCACCACCACCTGCGTCCGGTGGCTCATTCGGCCGGTCGTCCGGGCATGAAGATGAGGGCTACCAGCGCCAGTCCGACCACGCCGCCGACGATCTGCATGCCGATGAATCCCGCGACCGAGCCGGGGGCGATGCCCGCGAAGGTGTCGGTGAAGGCGCGGCCGATGGTGACCGCCGGGTTGGCGAACGACGTCGAGGAGGTGAACCAGTACGCGGCGCCGATGTACGAGGCGACGGCCACCGGCGCGAAGTGCAGCCGGCCGGCGCGGGCCAGGCCGAAGATCAACAGAATCAGACCGGCCGTGGCGACGACCTCGCCGAGCAGCAGGTGACCCGCCGAGCGGTCGTGCGTGGACCACTTCACCAGCGGCTCGCCGAACATCGCGTCCGCCAGGATCGCGCCCGCGATCGCGCCCACAATCTGGGCGGGCACGTACACGGCCACCTCGCGCGGGGTGACCCCGGCGCCTCCGCGTCGAGCCGTCCACCACTCGGCCAGCGTGACCACCGGGTTGAAGTGCGCGCCGGAGACCGGGCCGAGCAGGAGGATCAGGATGCCGAGGCCGAAGACGGTGGCCGTGGAGTTGGCCAGCAACTGCAGCCCGACGTCCTCGGTCAGGTCGGTGGCCTGGATGCCGGAGCCGACCACGACCGCCACCAGCAGCGCCGAACCGATGAGTTCGGCGGCGGCGCGGGCAACCAGGGGGTTACGTGGCGGGGTTGCGCCCGGCGCGGGAGCGACGGACTCGGGTTCGTCCACGGGTCTTGCGGACTCCACGGTCGGGGCGGCTTCGGCGGGGGTCATGGGCAGGCCCTCTTGTTCTCGGCGGCGGTGCGAGCGGACTCGGCCAGGTCGGCGAACCGACCGGCGAGCGAGGCGATGACATCGGGCTTGAGCCGGTAGTAGGTGAACCGGCCGCACGGCTCCGTCTCGACGACCCCGGCCTCGCGCAGCACTCTCAGGTGGTTGGAGAGGTTCGTCTGCCTCGCCCCGGTCTCCTCCACCAGGTGGGTGGTGCACAGCATTTCCTTGGCGAGCAGGGTCACGATCCGGAGCCTGAGCGGGTCGGCCAGCACCCGGATCAGGTCAGTGTCGACTGACGTCATCATGGACTGATACTCTCACATCAGTGGTGGCTGACACCACCAGGTGCTGATGCCATGCGCGCCTGATGCCGTCGCGAGACAAGAGAGACCTCCTGATGTCCGACAAGCCCTCCGTGCTGTTCGTCTGTGTGCACAACGCAGGCCGTTCCCAGATGGCCGCCGCATGGCTGACCCACCTGGCCGGGGACCGTGTCGAGGTCCGCTCCGCCGGCTCCAACCCGGGCGACCAGGTCAACCCGGCCGCCGTCGAGGCCATGCGCGAGGTCGGCATCGACATCTCCGCCGAGGTCCCGAAGATGCTCACCGTGGACGCGGTGAAGGAGTCGGACGTCTGCATCACCATGGGCTGCGGCGACACCTGCCCCGTCTTCCCCGGCAAGCGGTACCTGGACTGGCAGCTGGACGACCCGGCGGGCCAGGGCGTCGAGGCCGTCCGCCCGATCCGGGACGAGATCAAGAAGCTCGTCGAGGGCCTGATCGAGGAGATCGCCCCGGAGAAGACGGCATGAGCGACGTCCGTAACGTGATCATCATCGGCTCCGGGCCCGCCGGCTACACGGCGGCGCTCTACACCGCGCGCGCGTCGCTGAAGCCACTGGTGTTCGAGGGTGCCGTCACCGCCGGTGGCGCCCTGATGAACACCACCGACGTGGAGAACTTCCCCGGCTTCCAGGACGGCATCATGGGCCCCGAGCTCATGGACAACATGCGCGCCCAGGCCGAGCGCTTCGGCGCCGAACTCGTTCCGGACGACGTCGTCAACATCGACCTGACCGGTGAGATCAAGACCGTCACCGACACCGCCGGCACGGTGCACCGCGCGAAGGCCGTGATCGTCGCCACCGGCTCGCAGCACCGCAAGCTCGGCCTGCCGAACGAGGACGCCCTGTCCGGCCGCGGTGTCTCCTGGTGCGCCACCTGCGACGGCTTCTTCTTCAAGGACCAGGACATCGCCGTGATCGGCGGCGGCGACACCGCGATGGAGGAGGCCACCTTCCTCTCCCGCTTCGCCAGGTCCGTGACGGTCGTCCACCGCCGGGACACCCTGCGCGCCTCCAAGGCGATGCAGGAGCGCGCCTTCGCCGACCCGAAGATCACGTTCGTCTGGGACAGCGAGGTCGCCGAGATCCAGGGCGACGGGAAGCTCTCGGGTCTGAAGCTGCGCAACGTCAAGACCGGCGAGCTGTCGGACCTGGCGGTGACCGGTCTGTTCATCGCGATCGGCCACGACCCGCGCACCGAACTGTTCAAGGGCCGGCTCGAACTTGACGAGGAGGGCTACCTCATGGTCGACGCCCCCTCCACCCGGACGAACGTGACCGGTGTCTTCGGCGCCGGTGACGTGGTGGACCACACCTACCGCCAGGCGATCACCGCGGCCGGCACCGGCTGCGCCGCCGCCCTCGACGCCGAGCGCTTCCTCGCCGCACTCGCCGACACCGAGCAGACCGCCGAGCCGGACAAATCCGCGGTCGAGGGCTGAGACCCACCCGCAAGAGGAGGCCCTGGTCGATTCCTGGGCCGCCTGGTGCGGCCCGTGCCGCCAGCTCGGGCCGTCGCTGGAGGCGATCGCCGCCGAGCACTGCCGACACGATCGAGATCGTCACGTAAAGGCAGCGAGGTCGTCCGGACCCTCGTGGGCGCCAAGCCCAGGGCCGTCCAAAGGGAGGTATCCCGTTGGCCAGCAAGCGCATCGTCGCCGTCGGCGGCATCCCGTACTACGTCTCCGGCGAGGTCGCCCACGGGAGCGAACCGGCCCACCACACCCTGGCAGACCTCGAAGCCACCGGGATGCGGGTGCGCACCGACACCCTCGCCACCGCCATCGACGTGGCCGGCAAGCGGCTGGCCGTGCGCGACGCCGACGGCCGCACCGAGGAACTGCCGTACGACGCGCTGATCGTGGGCACCGGCACGGTCAGTGTCCGGCCGCCCATCGAGGGGTTGAGCGGCCCGGACGCGCTCGGCCCGGCCGATGGCGTCCGCCTGCTGCACAGCATGGGCGACACCCTTCGAGGTCATGCAGTCCCTCGCCGAGCGCCGACCCGAATCGGCCGCCGTCATCGGTGCCGGTTACACCGGCCCGGAGATGGCCGAGGCTGTGACCACGCGCGGCATCGAGGTCACTCAGATCGAGGCCCTGCCCGAGATCCTGCCGACCGTGGATCGCGAACTCGGCGCCCTCGTCCGTGACGAACTCATCTCCCAGGGCGTCGAGGTCATCACCGGCACCCAGGTGTCCACGATCACGCGCGCCTCCTCCGACGACGTCCTCCACGTACGGGCCACCGGACCGGACGGCCGGGCCTTCACCCGCGGCACCGGCCTCGTCCTGGGGCCCGGTGTGGGCTGACGGCACCCGCTCATATATCGTCTGCCGATATCGAGCGCCGTAATGCATATGCAGCCGCCGTGCCGCGAGGAGTGAACTGATGAGCGAGCCGTCGACCGCCGCCGGGGTGCCGGACGAACTGCACCGGCGGTTGGGGGTCTCGGACGCTGTAGTGATCGGCCTGGGGGCGATGATCGGTGCCGGGATCTTCGCCGCCCTCGCCCCGGCCGCGGGCGCGGCCGGCTCCGGGCTGCTGATCGGCTTGGCTCTGGCCGCGGTGGTCGCGTACTGCAATGCGACCTCCTCCGCCCGGCTCGCGGCCCGCTACCCGGCCTCCGGCGGCACCTACGTGTACGGCCGCGAACGGCTCGGCGACTTCTGGGGGTACCTCGCCGGGTGGAGCTTCGTGGTCGGCAAGACCGCCTCCTGCGCCGCGATGGCGCTCACGGTCGGTTTGTACGTCTGGCCCGGCCAGGCCCATGTGGTCGCGGTCGCCGCGGTGGTGGCGCTGACCGCGGTGAACTACGCGGGAGTGCAGAAGTCCGCGCTGCTGACTCGGGTGATCGTGGCCGTGGTCCTGGCCGTGCTCGCCGCCGTGGCGGTCGCCGCCCTGACCTCCGACGCGGCGGACGCAGCCCGGCTGGACGTCGGTTCGGACGCCACCTTCGTCGGCGTGCTGCAGGCGGCGGGGCTGCTGTTCTTCGCGTTCGCCGGGTACGCGCGGATCGCCACCCTCGGGGAGGAGGTCCGTGAGCCCGCGCGCACCATCCCCCGGGCCATCCCGCTGGCGCTCGGCATCACCCTGGTCGTCTACGCCGCGGTCGCCGTCGCCGTCCTGACGGTGCTCGGGCCGGAGCAGCTGGCGCAGGCCGCGGCACCGCTGTCGGACGCGGTCCGGGCCGCCGGGGTCGACTGGCTCGCGCCGGTCGTCCGGGTCGGGGCGGCGGTGGCCGCGTTGGGGTCCCTGCTCGCGCTGATCCTCGGTGTCTCCCGCACCACCCTTGCGATGGCCCGCGACCGGCACTTGCCGCATGCCTTCGCGGCCGTGCACCCGACGTTCAAGGTGCCTCACCGCGCCGAGCTGCTCGTGGGCGCCGTGGTGGCGGTGCTCGCCGGGACGGCGGACGTACGCGGCGCGATCGGCTTCTCCTCCTTCGGTGTCCTCGCGTACTACGCCGTCGCCAACGCTTCCGCCTGGACCCTCACCAAGGACGAGGGCCGCCCCCACCCGCTGATCCCCTTGGTGGGGCTGGCCGGGTGCCTTGTCCTGGCGTTCGCCCTGCCGCTGCCCTCGGTCATCTCCGGCGCCGCGGTCCTGGCCGTGGGCGCCGCCGCCTACGGCGTACGCCGCACTATGGCCGCGCGCACGCCGTGACAGCCCGGGCAGCGGCAGGGTCAGGCGTCGTCGCCGAGGACCTCGCGGGCCAGTTCTCTGAGGGCCTCGCGGTCCTCGGCGAGTGCCTGCTTCCCGGCCGCGGTGGCCTTGTAGACGCGGCGGGTGCGGCCGTCGACCACGTGCTGTTCGGAGACCAGCAACCCGTCTGCCTCCAGCCGGTGCAGCGTGGGATACAGGGTGCCGGGGCTGATGTCGTAGCCGTGTTCGGCCAGTTCTTTGGTCATCCACGCGCCGTGGATCTCTCCCTCGGCCGCGTGGTGCAGGATGTGCAACCGCACCGCCCCCCGCTGGAACTCCCGCACCGCAGTCCACCTCCCCGCCGGACAGTTGCGAATCCGATATCGGTTTCGCAAGTGTACGGGTCGAACGGCGTCCTCAGGCGGCGGCGGGGGTGTCCGCACGACGGGCGTGTGCATCGCGCTCCAGCCCGGCGGGGCGGTCTGCACGCGGGCCCGAACGCGCGCTGGTGTCCGCTGGGGTCAGCCGGTGCGGCGGGAGCGGGCCAGCGCCAGCCCGCCGAGGGTCGTGCCGATCAGTCCGACCAGCAGGGCCACGTAGGCTCCGCCCAACCCGTTGCCGGTGCCGAGTCCACCGTCCGCGGTGGCAGCGACCAGCGCACCAAGGGCGATGCTCATCAGCCCGGCCACCAGGGCCACCATGGCCCCGAGTGAGCCGTTGGCAGTGCCGAGACGGCCGGCGGGGCGAGCCAGCGCCAGCCAGGCGACGACCACCCCGGCCAGCCCCACCAGCGCGCCGGTGGTGGAACCGAGCCGCCCGAGGCTGAAGTCGTAGAACCCGGCGGCGACCGACTGGCCCGCGGTGTGCGCGGCTGCCGGTGAGGCAAGCCCGATACCTCCGAACAGGGCGGCCACGGCGGCGGCAAGCAGGCGACGAACGAACATATGACGCTCCTTCTTTTCTTGCGTCTTCTCACGAGTTCTTCTTGCGTCTTCTCACGACGTCTTCTTCTGTGTTTTCACGACGTCTTCTTGTGTGTTCTCACGACCTCGCGTCGCCCGATCATGTCGGCCGGATCCGCCGTCGGTCGTCCGGCGGGCGCAGGCAATGCGCGCTGCCGCCGATGCCGCACCCGGCTGCCGCAGGCGTGGCAGGCGCCGCGCGGGTACTGCCTGCGCGGTAGTCGGCCGCTCGTCCGTGAGCGTGACTCGCCCGCTGCGCTGCCCGGCTAGGGTGCGCGCATGCGCAAGGGACGGTTGGGTGTTCGGGCCGGTGTCACAGACTGGGTGATCGCCGTTGGCGTGGCGGCGACGCTTGTGGTCACCGGGCTGTCCGCGCAGCACTCCGCCACGGCCCTCGACCCGCTGGGCTACGCGCTGCTGGCGGCAGGCGGACTGGCACTGGCGGTGCGCCGCCGGGCTCCCGTTCCCGTCCTGGTCGTCGCCGGGCTGTGCGCGGTGGGTTACCAGGCGGCCGGTTTCGACGTGCCTGCCGTCGCCTACCTGTTCGCGGTGTACGCCGCCGTGCGGGCGGGACACCGCACCGTCACGGTGGCGGCGAGCGGCACCATGCTGGCCGCTCTCCCCCTCGCGGCCCTGGCCTCGGGCCCGCACGAGGTGGGCGAGGCGTTCGCGCAGGCCCGGGGCGCCCTCGAACTGGCCTGGCTGATCGCGGCCGGCGCCGCGGGTGAGGCGCTGCGGCAGGCCGAGCGACGGGCGGACGAGGCCGAGCGGACCCGGGAGGAGACGGCGCGCCGCCGCGCCGACGAGGAGCGGCTGCGCATCGCGCGGGAGTTGCACGATTCGCTCACCCACCAGATCTCGGTGATCAAGGTGCAGGCGGAGGTCGCCGTGCACGTGGCTCGCAGGCGTGGCGAGGAGGTGTCGCAGGCGCTCCTGGCGATCCAGGAGGCCGGACGTGAGGCGGCCAGGGAGCTGCGTGCGACGCTGGAGGCGCTGCGGGACGACGACACGACCCCGCCGCGCGGGCTCGACGACGTTCCGGAACTGGTGGAACGGGCCCGGGCCATGGGCCTGGACGCGACGCTCACGATCGAAGGACGACAGCATGACGTACCGGCCGCGGTGGACCGGACCGTCTACCGGATCGTGCAGGAGTCGCTCACCAACGTCGCCCGTCACGCGAACGCCGCCACGGCGTCGGTCCGGATCGACTGCCGTCCGGACGCCCTCGCGATACGCGTCGACGACGACGGCAAGGCCACACCGGAACGTGCCCCGGCTCCCGGCGTCGGGCTGCTCGGGATGCGCGAACGCGTCACCGCCCTCGGCGGCCGGTTGCGCGCCGAACCGCGCGGCGAAGGCGGCTTCACCGTCCAGGCCGAACTCCCCGTGGAGCAGACCTCATGATCCGTGTCCTGCTGGTCGACGACCAGCCGCTCATCCGGAGCGGATTCCGCGCGCTCCTCGACCTGGAAGACGACATCGAGGTGGTGGCCGAGGCCGCCGACGGGAAGGAGGGCCTGGAGCTGGCCAGGGAACACCTGCCCGACGTCGCGCTCATCGACATTCAGATGCCGGGCGTCGACGGCATCGAGGCGACCCGGCGCATCGCCGCCGACCCGGCCCTGGCCGGGGTCCACGTCGTCATCCTGACCAACTACGGCCTGGACGAATACGTCTTCGACGCGCTGCGCGCGGGCGCCGCCGGATTCCTCGTCAAGGACATCGTGCCGGACGACTTTCTGCACGCCGTACGTGTCGCCGCGCGCGGCGACGCCCTGCTCGCCCCGTCGATCACCCGCAAGCTCATCCACCGGTACGTCACCCAGCCGCTCGCCGGCCGCACCGGCCCGGGGCTCGACGAACTGACCAACCGCGAACGCGAGGCCGTCGCCCTGGTCGCGCAGGGCCTGTCCAACGACGAGATCGCCGACCGCATGGTGATCAGCCCGGTGACCGCGAAGACCCACATCAACCGGGCCATGACCAAGCTCCACGCCCGTGACCGCGCTCAACTCGTCGTCATGGCCTACGAATCCGGCTTGGTCGCCCCGCGCAGCACCTGACGTCGCCTGCTGACGTTGAGCCAGGGTTCGTCAGCCCTGGCGGCGCGGTCCGCTACGAGTCCTGCTGAGATCGGTTCGGCAGCAACTCCTGATGGCGCAGGATCAGCATGTCGGCGACGAGGCACGTCACCTCGCCGTCGGCGTCCCGGCCGATCCACACCGGGTAGCAGCCGTCTCCCCTGCCGCTCGGGTACACGATGAGGTTGCCCCCGGACTCCGGGTCGTCGACGACGAGGATGCCGTCGGCACTGTCGTCGTCCGGGACGGTGTTCTCTCCGCCGGTGAGCCTGCCGGCCGCCGCGGCGTCGACGAAGCAGCCGGTGCCGGTGTCCACGCCGAAGCCGTAGAACTCGCCCTCCCGCAGCGTCCGCGGGTCCTCATCGGGACGCAGCGCCATCTCCCAAGTCGCCGTGGGTCTGTCGGAGATGAGGATGCGCGCCCCGGTGAACTCCTCCAGGTGCAGCGACTTGCCCCAGAACTCGCTTCGGCAGGCCGCAGCCGCGATCTGCATCCGGTAGCTGCCGGGCGGTACGGCCACCGTGAACGGCTCGCCGGGATCCCTCCAGCCGGGATCGCAGGCGACGATCCGACCGGTCGGCAGCCGCAGCGTTCCGGCGTCGATGACGCGCTCGACGACATACGGGCCGGTGGCCTGGTCGTCCGGCGGGGAGAACCGGGTGCCGGGCGTGAACATCTCGTCGAGGTGGCGCGGGCGCAGAGGGCTGGGCGGACACCACCTGGGGGCGGTGGCATGACCGTGCTCCCGGTGTTCCGCCGGACCGTCTTGGTGAGGACTTTCCGCCGGTGCGTCTCGCAGGGAGACGTCGCGTACGCGCCCGTCGGTCGCCATGGCAACCGCCCACGCCCAGTCGCCGAATACGGGACCCGGCGCCCAGCGCTGCTCGTCCGGAACATCCGCCAGGGTGTGCAGCGAGCCGCCCCTGATGCCCTTGGGTTCGGAGACTTTCCGGCCCCTGCCGTCCGGGGAGAGGTCGACGAGAACGCGCCCCGCGTCGTCCGCGAACTCCGTCATGTCCTCGGTGTCGTATCGCCACTGAGCGATGTGGCGGAGGAACAGCCGACCGGGTTCCAGAAGGCGCAGGTCGAGCTCGCGGGTGCGGCGGCCCTGGTCGTCGTACGCCCACACGCCCAGGTAGGCGTGCGCCCATGCGATGTTCAGCACGGCGAGCGGCTGTGGGCGCCCTCGCTCGCGCAGCACCACGGTGTACCGCTCGCCCGCGGCGTCCCGGCTCGCGGCGAGCTCCCGGCTGATGGGTCCGAGGACCGTACGGGAGGCGGCGTCCCAGTCCTCCCCGTACGTCACGTCAATGATCACGCTGATCTCAGCGTCGGGGAGGGCGGTCCTGTCACTGCGTGGGCGAATCACTCGCGCAATACCCCCGGGGGGTATATGGTATGTAGGCGGGTGTGGACCTCAGGCACGGGCCACACCGGATGAGATCGGATGGGGAGACACGTCATGGATCACTCCGCTCACCACACCGGCGCCACGCACCGCCATGCCGCTCATGAGGCCCACCCCCCTCCCGGCGAGCACGCCTCCCACGCAGGGCATGCGGCCGGGGCCTCCTGGTCGACGGCGGCGAAGGCGACGCTGCACTGCCTGACCGGGTGCGCCATCGGCGAGATCCTCGGCATGGTGATCGGCACCGCGCTGCTGTGGGGCAACGTGCCCACCATGGTCCTGGCGATCGCGCTGGCGTTCCTCTTCGGCTACTCGTTCACCCTGTTCGCGGTCCTCCGGGCCGGCCTGGACCTCAAGTCCGCCATCAAGGTCGCGCTCGCCGCCGACACCGTCTCCATCGCCGTGATGGAGTTCGTCGACAACGCCATCATCGCCCTGACCCCGGGCGCGATGGACGCACACCTGTCCGACGGGCTGTTCTGGTCGGCGCTGCTGGGCGGCTTCGCCGTGGCGTTCCTGATCACCACACCGGTCAACAAGTGGATGATCGGCCGCGGCAAGGGGCACGCCGTCGTCCACGCCTACCACTGACCAACGGGAGGAGTGCATCGCCTGCGCCCAGGCGTGCACGGCCTGTGCGGACGCCTGCCTGTCCGAGGGCATGGTCGGCGAGCTCACCAAGTGCATCCGCACCGACATGGACTGCGCCGACATCTGCAACGCCACCGCGTCCGTGCTGTCCCGGCACACGGGCTACGACGCCAACATCACCCGGGCGCTTCTCACCGCGTGCGCCACCGCCTGCAAAGCCTGCGCCGACGAATGCTCCGCGCACGCCGACGCGTACGAGCACTGCCGCCTGTGCGCCGAGGCCTGCCGCTCCTGGGGCTCGTGAACGGGGGCAGCACCCGCGGTCGGGAGTCCGAACTGCGGGGTCATCGCTCTGCTTTCGGGGTGGGGCGTGTTCATGGTCAGGACGGTGCCGGTGGCGCCGGATGCGATGGTGTCGACGATCAGCACGTCAATGCGGTCGGTGTGACGGGCAACGTCGGCAGTGAAGTCCCGGATCGAGGCCGCGTCCGTCAGGTCGCAGGCGTAGGCGTGGACCTGCTGGTGCCCTCGGCCGCGAATCTCGTCGCGGACACGTTCAGCGGCGGCGAGAGTGCGCGCGGAGAGGAAGAACTCGGCGGCGTAGGCAGCCCAGTCTCCCCAGTCACCAGCGGCCCGCTCGCTGCCATGTGACGGCGACGGTGATGTCGATGCCCACGGCCCAGGCACTGATCTGCTCTGCCTGTCTCGCCGGGGCAGGATTGAGGGCACGTCGCCTGACCTCCGAGCCGATAAGGCGCGTTCAACTGACCGATTCAGCATGAGGCTGTGACGGCCCAGACAGTGGCGTGGAGCGAACGATGCGGAATCCCACGTCGTCGATCCGGAAGGTCGGGTGGCTGCGCCGCCGTACCGAGGCCCGGCAGCTCCAGTGCTCGTCGGCCCATCCACCACCGCGGAGCACCCGGTAGGTGCCATACACCTCGGCGTCGTAGACGTCCCAGCACCAGTCCCACACATTGCCCAGCATGTCGTACAGACCCCATGCGTTGGGTTGCTTGCCGCCGACAGAATGGATCCGCCCATCAGAGTTGCCTCGGTACCAGGCCACCTCGTCGAGCCGGCCGTACCGCGGGCCAGTAGTCACCCGCACGACAGGCGTGCTCCCATTCGGCCTCGGTCGGCAGCCGGTACCCGTCTGCGGAGGTGTCCCATTCGGCCGTCTCGGCGTCGACGCGCAGGTGATACGCGGGCGTCCGCCCCTCGCGCCGGGACAAGGTGTTGCAGAACCGGACCGCGTCCCACCACGAAACGCCCTCAACCGGCAGCCGCTCGCCTTGGGCGCTGCTTGGCCGTCGGCCTGTGATTCGTGCGTACCACAACTGCGTGACCGGGAACGCCGACATCTCAAACGGTGCGACGTCGACCGACCAATTGCTCTGTGTCCGCCGGTCCGACAGCGTCACCCGTCCCGACGGAACGGCAACCATCTCGTTCCCTGCCCCCGCGTCCACAGTGGGCCACCTTACCGGCGCCTTCCCATCGCTCCCGTTCTCAGGGAAGTACTACTGGGCAGCTTGGATGACTCCTTGGATGGCCTGCCTGATGCGGTCTGCGGCGTGGTCGGGGTCGGGTTGGCCGGTGTCGAGCCAGGTGATGACCGCTTCGAGGGTGAGGGTGGGTACCAGTTGCGCCGCCCAGGTCCGCCAGGGGCTGTCCGGGATGGCATCGGCGAGGTGGCGGGCGGCGACCTCCGTCGAGGCGGACCGGATGCCGTCGATGACGTCACGGAACTCTGGTTCGCGGGCGGCGTGGCGGAACAGCAGCCGGAAGCCGTCGGGGTCCGCCGCGGCGGCGCGCAGCAGTGCGGCGACGCTGTGCTCGTCGTAGTCGTCGGTACCGACGCTCGCGGCGAGTCTTGTGCAGGCGCGGTCGAGCACGGCGCGGTAGAGGTCGCTCTTCGAGGCGAAGTGGCGGTAGAGGATCACGTGGGTCACGCCGGCCTCCGCGGCGACGTCGTCCAGGCCGGTGGCCGTGAAGCCGGTGCGGGCGAAGGCCCGGGTGGCCGCGTCGAGGATCTGCTCACGCCGCTCGGCTCGGGGCATACGCCGGGCACGCTCGGGCTGACGTGCTGACGTCTCGCGAGCGGGCTGCCGGCCGGCTGCGGTCACACCTGCCTCCTCTTGTTCAGGACAGGCTATACAAGGTGTTTGTTTATGTGGTCTTATACAAGTGGCACTAAACAACATGGGAGGTCGCGATGGCCGTGGTGGCTCAGCTGCCGTTCGAGCAGACAGATCCGTTGCAACCCGCGCCCCGGCTGGGCGAGTTGCAGTCCCAGGGCACGGTGCACCGGGTGCTCACGGCGGTGGGAGATGAGGCGTGGCTGGTCACCGGCCACGCGCAGGTGCGGCAGCTCCTGGACGACGATCGCCTCGGCCGGGCTCATCCGGCCCCGGAGACCGCGGCTCGTACCGGGGAGTCGGCGCTGTTCGGCGGGCCGCTGGGCAACTTCGCCACCGAGGCGGCCGACCACGCGCGCATGCGGTCGCTGCTGCAGCCGCACTTCTCGCCCAAGCACCTGCGGGCCCTGCGCCCGCGCGTCGAGTCCCTGACGGCCCGACTGCTGGACGAGCTGACCGAGCAGGGGCCACCGGCGGACCTGCACGCCGCGGTGGCGGTGCCACTGCCGATCCTGGTGATCTGCGAGCTGCTCGGTGTGCCGTACGAGGACCGCGAGCAGTTCCGCGCCTGGACCGCCGACGCCGCCCACATTCGCGACCGCGCCCGTTCCGAACGGGGACTGGCCGAACTGTTCGGTTACGGGCTGAGGCTGGTGGCGCGAAAGCGGGCCGCGCCCGGTGACGATGTGATCTCCCGGCTGTGTGCGACCGAGGGGGTCTCCGACGACGAAGCCGCCGGACTGTCGATGGCGTTGCTGTTCGCCGGTCACGAGACCACGGTGGTCCAGATCGGCCTGGGCGCCCTGCTGTTGCTGACTCACCCCGACCAGTGGCAGGCCCTGGTGGACGACCCCGGGCTGGCCCCGAACGCGGTCGAGGAGATCCTGCGCGCGCCGGGCAAGGGCGGCGGCGGAATCCCCCGCTACGCACGGACCGACCTGGAGATCGACGGAGTCACCGTCCGCGCCGGCGAACTGGTCCTGCTGGACAACGGCGCCGCCAACCACGACGCGGCCGTCTTCACCGACCCCGACCGGGTCGACATCACCCGCTCCGCCGCGGCCCATCTCACCTTCGGGCACGGCGCCCGCTACTGCCTCGGCGCGCCCCTGGCCCGCATCGAACTGCAGGCGGTGCTCACCCAACTCGTCATACGCCTGCCCACACTGCGCCTTGCCGTCGGCGTCGAGGAGCTGACCATGCGGCGCGACACCCTCACCGGCGGCCTGGCCGCCCTTCCGGTGCGGTGGTGACCGGCGTACGACACGGCACTCGTGTGCACCATCCCCTCTTCGCGCGGCTCTACCCCTCGGTGGGCCGGGCCACAGCGGACGCGGTCGTCGTGCCGATGGCAGGGCCTCCGGTCACAGGTGGCGTCCTGGTGCGGGGCCGCCTTCAGTGGCCGCGGGGGCGTGTACATCAGAACGGCCATGCCGACGGCGCGAGCCAGGGCCGGTCAGGCGATGACCACCCCGGCCGGCCCCACCCGCGCGCCAGTAGTGGCACCGAGCCGCCCGAGGCTGAAGTCGTAGAAGCCGGCGGCGGCCGGCCGGCCCGAGGTGGCCGCGGCCGCCGGTGAGGCAACCCGACACCTGGCGCATCCTGTCGGACGAACAGTGAGCGCCCTTACGGAGCCGTACCTTCGCTCACGCGTAGCGTTCCGGACATGAGCGGATCCCATCCCCGCGCATGAGGAGGAGCCCAGCAATGCTGCGCGCAGTATGGAACGGCGCGGTGATCGCGGAAGCCCCGCGCACCGTGGTCGTCGAGGGCAACCACTACTTCCCGCCGGAGGCACTGCGCCGCGAGTACTTCACCGAGACCCGCAGCCGGTCGCTGTGCTTCTGGAAGGGGCTCGCCCGCTACTACACCGTCACGGTCGACGGGCGGACCAACCGGAACGCGGCCTGGTACTACCCGCACCCGAGCCCGCTCGCCCGCCGGATCAAGAACCACGTCGCGTTCTGGCAGGGCGTGACGATCGAGGGGGCACCGGAGGGTACGTCGTGAGCGGCCGCCGCCTGCTCCGGACGGCGGCCTGGACGGCGACCGCGGCGGCCATGGCCGTCGGCGGATACGCCGGGCTGGTCAGCGGGGCACTGCCCGTCGACCTGGGCATGGGCCGACGCGTCAGACCGCTCGGGCCGCAGACCCTCGACATCGCGGCGCCCCGGGACGTCGTCTTCGACGTGATCGCCCAGCCGTACTTGGGACGTGCCACCCGGGCCATGCGCGAGAAGGTACGGGTTCTGGAGCGCGGCAGCGACATGGTGCTGGCCGCCCACTTCACGCCGGTGGGTGGCCGGTGGAAGGCGGTCACGGTCGAGACCGTACGGTTCAGCCGCCCCGACCACGTCGGCTTCCGCCTCGTGCGCGGTCCGGTCCCGCATGTCGTCGAGTCCTTCACACTGACCGAACTCCCCGTGGGTACCCGCCTGGTGTACGAAGGGGAGATGGGCACCGACCTGTGGCGGGCCGGAGCCTGGTGGGGTGAGAAGGTGGCCGCCCGCTGGGAGGCGACCGTCGCCGCATCGCTCGCCACGGTCAAGGAGGAGGCGGAGCGCAGGGCCAGGCGCTGACCGACGGCGGCCGTCAGGCTGCCGCCGGGCCTCCGAGCGAGGCGAGGGCGGCGGTCACCGTTCTCCTCAGGGCGCGCGCGTCCGCGCCGGCGCGGGAGCGGAGATTGACGCCGTACGCGAGCAGCGCCAGCACGTCGGCGGCGGCTCTGGGATCGCAGCTCGCGAAGAGCTGTCCCTGAGCGTGGGCGGTGACGAGCGCCGCGTGCATCGCGTCCCGCAGCTCCTGGTGATGCCGGTCCAGGACGGCACGCACCTCGGGATCACTGTTCTCCGCTCCGGCGTGCGCGTTGGAGACCATGCAGCCCCAGCCCGCGTACTCCCCCGAGCAGCGCGCCTCGATCAGGCCGGCGAAGAACTCGGCGATGGCCGGCAGCCCCCGCTCGTCCTCCGCGAGGCGCCGGAACACCGGCTGAGACCTCTGCTCCGCATAGCGGCGCAGCGCGGCGAGGTAGAGCTCCCGCTTGCCGCCGAACGTGGCGTACAGGCTGGATCGGTTGAGCCCGGTCGCGGTGACGACGTCCTGGATGCCGGTCGAGGCCACGCCCTGCCGCCAGAACAGGCGGACCGCTGTCTCCAGTGCCGTGTCCGGGTCGAAGTGCTTGATGTCCGGCATGCCTCACCCCGCAACTTGAAACGAGGGTTCCAGGATACGCCCGCTCCCGCTATCTTGGAACGATCGTTCCGAGTTGAGTCGTGACCGGGAGGCCATCACCATGACCCTCAACGCCGAGCTCCGCGCCTTCTACGAAGCCCGCCAGCAGCAGATCCCCGCCGAGATCCGGGAGATCATGCGCCGGGCGGGACAGGAACTCGCCGACTCCGGCCAGGCCGACCGCGCGCTGACCGTCGGCGCGCAGGCCCCGCACTTCACCCTCCCCACGGCCACCGGACAGACCCTGGCCCTGGACGACCTGCTCGCCGACGGGCCGGTCGTCCTCACCTTCTACCGCGGCGCCTGGTGCCCGTACTGCAACATCGCCCTGCGCGCCCTCCAGCAGCACCACGACGCCATCACCGCACACGGCGCCCGCCTGGTGGCCATCTCCCCGCAGATCCCCGACGAGTCCCTCACCCTCGCCGAGAAGCACGACCTCGCCTTCGACGTCCTCAGCGACATCGGATCCGACACCGCCAAGCAGTACGGCCTCGCCTTCGACCTCCCCGACGACCTCGCCGCCGTCTACGACAGGCTCGGCTTCGACCTCCAGCGCGTCAACGACGGCCACCCGCGCACCCTCCCGCTGCCCGCCACCTACGTCATCGACCGCGACGGCGTGACCCGCTGGGCCTTCGTCAACGCCGACTACACCACCCGCGCCGAACCGGCCGACATCCTCGCCGCCCTCGACTCCCTGAACTGATCCACCAGGGCGGCGGTCAGGTTGAGCAGGACGGTCGGTACGCGTCCCGCGCGGCGGGTGCCTGTTCGGTGAGCGCGCTTACAGGTCCCGGACGTGTTCGGTCGTAGCGTGCGGGGCATGGTGTTGCGGATCGTGCTGGGTGGGCTGTTCGTCGCGATGGCGGCCGGGCAGCTTGTCTCCTTCGCGCAGATGCCCGGCATTCTGGCCGCGTACGGGCTGGTCTCCGGGGTGGGCGCGACCGCGCTCGCCGTGGCACTGATCGCGGGCGAGTTGGTGTGCGGGGTGTGGTTTCTGGCCCGCCCGCGATCCCGCGCGAGGGTGCCGGTGTGGGTGTTCACCGGCGTTGCGGTGGTGTGGGCCCTGCTCGCGGCGCAGGCGTACGCACGCGGGCTCACCGTGGCCAACTGCGGCTGCTTCGGCCGCTTCCTGCCCCAGCGGCTGAGCTGGTTCGTGCTCGTCCAGGACGGACTTCTGCTGCTCTACGCCGGTCTGCTGCTGCGCGGCAGCGCGGCTGCGCCGGTCGCGCGGGTAGTGCGCGCACCCGGGACGGGCTGCGCAACGTTGGCCGGCCTCACCTTCTCGCTGTTCGCCCGGACGGCGGGCGAGCACCCCGGCCGAACCACTGCATGACACCGATACCGCCATCGTCAACGCCCGGTCCCGGCTCGTCACTCGGGGGTACTGAGCCTGTTCCTGGTGCCCCGGACGACTACTGTCTGGCCGACAGCGCAGGCACCCTGGCCGACCCGGCGTGGGGCGCCGCACCCCCGCCGTGGGCACCGGGACGACGCGAAGAACCACACCACATGAACCACACCGGCGACGAAGCCGAGAAGACCTGGTGCATCTCCGAGGTCGACATCTTCCGCGACCTGAGCGACGCGGAGATGAACGCCATCGCCGCCGCGGCCCCGATGAAGACCTACAGCGCCGGCGAACTGCTCTACTCGCCCTCCCAGCCCTCCGAGGTGTTGTTCATCCTCAAGCGGGGCCGGGTGCGGATCTTCCGGGTCTCCGCCGACGGGCGCGCCCTGACCTGCGCGATCATCAGCCCGGGCACCATCTTCGGCGAGATGGTGCTGCTCGGGCAGCGGATGTACGACAACTTCGCCGAGGCCCTCGACGACGTCACCGTCTGCGTGATGAGCCGCACCGACGTCCACCGCTTCCTGCTGTCCGATGCCCGGATCTCCGCGCGCATCACCGAGATCCTCGGCCGGCGCCTGACGGACCTCGAACAGCGCCTGTCCGACAGCGTCTTCAAGTCCGCAGCGCATCGCCACCACCCTGCTGACCCTCACGGCCGAGACCCGGCCCCGCGTGCTCGGGGCCCGCAGCCCGCAGATCGCACTCACCCACCAGCAGATCGCCGCCCTGGCGGGCACGTCCCGCGAAACGTGCACCAAGGTGCTGCGCGACTTCGCCGAACAGCACTTGATCCGCCTGGCCCGGGGCCGCATCACCGACCTCGACCCACAGCGGCTCGCCGACCATGCGGGCTGACGTCACCGAACCGTAAGCCCACCGCCCCGCGCCGAGTGCGCCCAGCGGCCCTACAGTCACTGCCGATCCCGACCCACAGGAGTCCTCCATGCGCGCCCGCACTCTCCTTCCGGCTGTCCTGGCCGCCGCCCTGCTCGCCACTGCCGGGTGCGGCTCCGACAGCGGCAACGACTCCGGCGGCGAGGCCCAGGCCGCACCGCCGAAGACGGCGCCTGCCGCCTCGGACGAGGGGGAGGGCGAGGGCGGGACTCAGGTTCCCGAGTCCCTGAACTTCACCGGCACCACGGTGGACGGCGAGCCGTTCGACGCGAAGACCCTCGCGGGCAAGCCCACCGTGCTGTGGTTCTGGGCCCCGTGGTGCCCGAAGTGCCGCGCCCAGGCCACCGAGACGGCCAAGGTCGCCGCCGACTACGCGGGCAAGGCCCACGTCCTCGGCGTCGCCGGCCTCGACAACAACGCCGCCATGCAGGACTTCGTCTCCGAGACCGGCACCGGCTCCTTCTCCCACCTCTCCGACGAGGCGGGCGAGGTCTGGAAGCGGTTCGAGGTCACCGAGCAGAGCCGCTACGTCATCCTCGACAAGGACGGCAAGACCGTCTACGAGGGCGTACTGCCCGGTGGCCAAGGGCTGGCCGAGAAGGTCGCCGGGCTCACCGGCTGACCCCACCATGGCCGACCTGCCCCTGGCCCTCGCACTGAGCGCGGGCATGCTCGCCGCCGTCAACCCGTGCGGCTTCGCCCTGCTCCCCGCCTACCTGTCCCTGCTCGTCCTCGGCGACGACTCCCCCAGCCGTACGGTCGCGGTCGGCCGGGCAGTGACCGCCACGGCTGCGATGACCGCCGGATTCGCCGCGCTCTTCGCCGTCTTCGGCCTGGCCGTCCAGCCCGTCGCAGGGCAGGTTCAGGAGCAGCTGCCCTGGTTCACCATCGGCTTCGGGCTTCTCATGGCGGTGGCCGGTACCTGGCTGCTCGCCGGTCGCCAACTGCCGACCCTGGCGCCAAAACTGCGCCGCGCGCCGACCGTGACCCGTTCGCTGCCCTCGATGGCGCTCTTCGGAATGGCGTACGCAACCGCTTCTTTGGGCTGCACCATCGCCCCGTTCCTGGCCATCGTCGTCTCCGCCTTCCGCAGCGGCTCGACCGGTGAGGGCATCGCCCTGTTCGCCGCCTACGCGGGCGGGATGGGCCTGATCGTCGGCGCCGCCTCCCTGACCGTCGCCCTCACCCGCACCACCGCCGTCACCCGTCTACGCCGCCTCGGCGCGATCGCACCCCGACTCGGCGGCGCGCTGCTCCTGTGTGTGGGCGCATACGTGGCGTACTACGGCTGGTACGAGATCCGCGTCCAGCGCGACCCCACCACTCAGGACCCGGTCATCGACGCGGCCGGAGCCGTCCAGCGCGGCATCGCCGAGACGCTGGACGCCACCGGCCCCACGACGATCGCTCTCGTCTTCGCCGCCCTGCTCATCACCGCCGTAACACTCATCCGCCTGCGGCGGGCCCGAGAGGTCGGACGGTCATGGTGGTGCCGTCGAAGCGGCTGAGCGCACGCACCAGCCACCGTGGCGTGTCCGGAGCCGTACGAGGGATGGCTCGGGCCGCCTTCGGGGAAGGCCTGCGGCACCAGGTGCCCCGCAGGGCCGCGCACTGTGGTGCGGCTCAATGCGCGCTTGCGCTCGCAGGTTCCCGCACCGGCATGGTCCTCATGCCGGTCTTCGCCTCCGGCACCGGCATCGTGATGGTCAGGACACCGTGCTGGTACTGAGCCGTGGCCTCGTCGCTCTTGGCCAAGGCCGGCAGCGGAGTGGAGTGACCGTACTTGAATTCCGCGCGGCCCTGCCGGGCCGTCTCATCGCTGCGCTCGGCACGGAGGGTCAGGAACCCTTCAGCGACGGTGATCTCAATATCCTCGGCGTCGATCCCGGGAAGCTCGGCCTGCAGCACGTACCTCCCGTCCGCCAGGCGTTCTTCGACGTGGATACCGTGCCGCGCCGGAATGTCGTCCAGCACGGGGAATCCCGCCTCCGCCCAGTCGGACGGGTCGGGCAGGTCGGGCAGGTCGGACAGTGCGGACCGCCCGGGGAGTCGCTTGGTCATGTCGCTCATGGCTGGCACCTCTTTTCCCCGCTTCCAGGTTCCCCGCCCGCGCTCGGAGACGCGTGGGCCGACCGGCCCCCGTGCGCGGTCCGGTCGGCCCGGGTGGCTGTCGGCCCGCACCGGCGTCCTCACTCGGGGAGTCCAGCCGATCGTCTCCGGCCCGAACACGGGGATGCCGGACCCGGGTGCGCCACCAGCAGTTACGTTGAAGTCATCGACGTGGACCATCGGGCGATGGAGGGCGGCATGGCCGGCAAGAAAGCGGCGAAGGTGCCGCGCGCGGCATACGAACGGGAACTGCTGCGGCTACAGACGGAGCTGGTGAAACTGCAGGAGTGGGTGCGCGCGGAGGGCGCCCGGCTGGTCGTGATCTTCGAGGGCCGGGACGCGGCCGGAAAGGGCGGCACCATCAAGCGGGTCGCCGAACACCTCAACCCGCGGGTCGCACGCATCGCGGCGCTGCCGAGGCCGACCGAGCGCGAGCGCACCCAGTGGTACTTCCAGCGGTACATAGAGCACCTTCCGGCCGCCGGGGAGATCGTGCTGTTCGACCGGTCCTGGTACAACCGGGCCGGCGTCGAGCACGTCATGGACTTCTGTACCAAGGAGGAGTACCAGCTCTTCCTGCGGCAGTGCCCCATCTTCGAGCGGATGCTGGTGGAGGACGGGATCCTGCTGCGCAAGTACTGGTTCTCAGTGAGCGACACCGAGCAGCAGAAGCGCTTCCGGCGCCGTCTGGAGGACCCCCTGCGGCGCTGGAAGCTGTCCCCGATGGACCTGGAGTCGATCACCCGCTGGGAGGCCTACTCACGGGCCAAGGACGAGATGCTGGTGCACACCGACATCGCCGAGGCGCCGTGGTACGTCGTCGAGAGCGACGACAAGCGCCGCGCCCGGCTGAACATGATCGCCCACCTGCTGGACACCCTGCCGTACCAACAAGTGCCGCCGCCGGTCCTCGAACTGCCGCCCAGGCCACCCTCGACCGGCTACGAGCGCCCGCCGCGCGATCTGCAGACCTACGTCCCCGATCACGCGGCAAGCCTCTGAGACACCGGTCGGACGTCGTGCTCCCGGTGGGGTACGGCGACGACCGGGCAGGTGGAGTGGTGCGCACCGCGTGAGCGACCCACCCGAGTCGGAGCCCGAAGCCCCCGTCGCGCAGGCGGGAGGCCCCACCGGCCGGCAGCGGATGATCGGTGCAGCAGGCGTCCCTGTCTCGACGGGGCTGGACATGGAGTCGGCGGCGCGTAGCCAAGCCCGCATACAGGGCGATGGATGGTGGGGTGACGCGTTTGGAGTACTTGGGTCGGTGTTCTTGAGAGCCATCCACTCGGCCCGGCACCCAGTGAAAGCGGCGGCCGTCATTCCCCCGCTGCGGGTTCGGAGCAGTGACGTGACGCGCGGTAGTCGCCAGGTCACGGTAGCGTGCCAAACGCTGGCCGAGAGCACGTGCAGCGGCGGAGCTGACCGGACAGTAGGGCCACAACCAGGGCTCTCTGGGTACGTGCCGTAGCCCTCGCTCCGCGCCACGACGGTACCGACTGCGCTGTGCCGCAGCCGGACGAGAGTCTGGGAGGACCAGATGGCCGTAGAAATCCGCCCCCTCCTCAAACCCTCGCTGCTCAAGCGCCGGGGAGGTCTGTTGGGTGAATGCCTCTCCGAGTTTCTGGGGACCTTCGTTCTCGTCTGCTTCGGATGTGGCGTGGTGGCGATGGCGGTCGCGGGCCTGCCGGGTTCGGGCCGCACCTCGGGGCCCACCACATTCTTCCTGGGTGCCGGAGACTGGCTGTTGATCACCTGGGGCTGGGGCATGGGCGTGGCCTTCGGCGTGTACGTGGCCGGCGGGGTCAGCGGCGCCCATATCAACCCGGCGGTGACACTGGCGTTCGCGGTACGCCGGAAGTTCGCCTGGGCCAAGGTCCTCCCGTACATGGCGTCACAGGTGGTTGGAGCGTTCGCCGGGGCCGCTCTGGTGTACGGGGTGTACCACGACGCGATCAACACGTTCGACGCCGCCGCGGAAGGCCCGAAGACGAATGGTCACACGCTCGCGTCCTTCTCCATCTTCGCCACATTCCCAGCACCGTATTTCCACGGTGGCATCTGGGGACCGCTGATCGACCAGATCGTCGGCACGGCGTTTCTGCTGATGTTCGTCGTTGCTGTCATCGACCTGCGCAACACCGGCGTGAAAGCCAACCTCGGTCCACTGATCATCGGATTGGCGGTCGCAGCGATCGGCATGTCTTACGGTGCGAACGCCGGCTACGCCATCAACCCCGCACGTGACTTCGGCCCGCGTCTGTTCGCCTGGGTCGCCGGCTGGCAGGAACTGGCGATGCCAGGGACCTTGTCCGGTGCCTTCAGTAACTATTTCTGGATCCCCATCGTCGGTCCGCTTATCGGCGGCGTCATCGGAGTGCTGGTGTACGACCTGTTCATCGGTGACATCCTGCACTTGCGTGCCGGCGTTCCACCGGAGCCCGGCCGGACGCGGCCCACGACTTCGGATGAGGAGTGACCGAGCCTGATCCGCTGTCTCCCGCGTGCGCGGGCAGCGCGACTGGCACCGGCAGACGTTCGGAGGTCGCGCGGCTCCCCATCCCCCTCGCGATCTCGGTGCACACTGCCTGCTCGACGGAGGCGCCCACGCGGGCCTGGCCGCGCCGGTCGACCGGGCCGCAGAGCCCGGCAGAGACCCGCAGAACCGCACCACGAGACGGCTCCCGTCCCGAGGAGACACCAGGAGGTCACGGTGGAGTTCAACGTGACAGTGGAAATCCCGCAGGGGTCCCGCAACAAGTACGAGATGGACCACGAACTGCACCGCATCCGCCTGGACCGGCTGCTGTTCACCTCCACCCAGTACCCGGCCGACTACGGCTACATCGACGGCACCCTGGGCCGCGACGGCGACCCCCTCGATGCCCTGGTCATCGTCGGCGAACCCACGTTTCCCGGCTGCACCATCGAGTGCCGGGCCGTCGGCATGTTCGTCATGAAGGACGAGCAGGGACCGGACGAGAAGGTCCTGTGCGTGCCCGCGCACGACCCGCGCTACGCGCATGTGCAGGACATCGGCGACATCCCGGACTTCGACCGGCTGGAGATCACCCACTTCTTCGAGGTCTACAAGGACCTGGAGCCCGGCAAGAGTGTCGAGGGCTCCCACTGGGAGGGCCGCGACCAGGCGTACGCAGAGATCGACGCCTCCCGCAGGCGGGCGACGGAGGCGTCGGCCGGGGAGCCGTCGTGACCGTACCGGGCACGCTCGTCCTGCTGCGGCACGGGCAGAGCACGACCAACGCCGCCGGCCGCTTCACCGGCTGGCTGGACGTCCCGCTCACCACCGACGGCGAACGTCAGGCCGCGGCGGCCGGCGCACTGCTGGCCCGGCGCGGACTGCTGCCGGACATCGTCCACACGTCGATCATGGCCCGCTCGATCCGCAGCGCCGACCTCCTCCTCGACACGCTGGACCGATCGTGGATCCCCGTGCACCGCACCTGGCGGCTCAACGAACGCCAGTACGGCGCCCTGACCGGCCGTTGCAAGAAGGAGGTCCGCGCGGAAGCGGGCCAGGCGCTCTACCACCACTGGCGTCGCTCGCTGCACGGCAAGCCCGCCCCGCTGCCCGCCCAGCAGCTCACCCGGCTGCGCGCCGATCCCCGCTACACCGCCCTGCGCCCCCACGCGCTGCCCGCCGTGGAGAGCCTGGCCGACATGGCCGCCCGCGTCACCCCGTACTGGGCGGACGTACTCGCCCCTCAACTGCTCACCGGAGCCACGGTGCTGGTGGTCGCCCACGGGAACTCCCTGCGCGCCCTGGCCACGGTCCTGGACCAACTCTCCGAAGACGAGGTCCGTCGCCTCAACATCCCCACCGGCCAACCGCTGCGCCACGACTTCGACCACGCGATGCGCCCGCGCGTGCGCGGCGGGACCTACCTCAACCCGGACACCGCCTTGGCCCAGGCCGAGTTGGTCGCCGCCGAAGGCCACACCTGATCGTCCATGCCATCGCCCCGTGAATAACGGAATCCCATGACTTTGCAGATCACGAACCTCCACGCCGTCGAGATCCTCGACTCCCGCGCCCGCCCCACCCTCGCGGTGACCCTGGAAACCGCCGGCGCCATGCCCGTCCGCGCCGGCGTCCCCTCCGGCGCATCGACCGGCACCCGCGAGGCCGTCGAACTCCGCGACGGCGACAGGACCCGTTACAACGGCCAGGGCGTGCTGACGGCCGTCGGCCACGTCAACGGCGAGATCGCCCAGGCCCTCACCGGCCACACCTTCGCCACCGCGGCCGAGATCGATCGCGCGCTCATCGAGTTGGACGGCACGGGTACCAAGTCCCGGCTGGGCGCCAACGCGATCGTCGGCGTCTCGCTGGCCGCGTTCCGCGCGGAAGCCGCCCTCGCCGGACGGGAGTTGTGGCAACACCTCGCCCAGGTCGCAGGCACCACCCCGCGGTTGCCGGTGCCGCACTTCAACGTCGTCAATGGCGGCGTCCACGCGGCCAACGACCTCGACTTCCAGGAGTTCATGCTGGCCCCGCTGGGCGCGCCCAGCCTGCCCGAGGCGGTCCGGGCCGGAGCCGAGGTGTACGCCCGTCTCAAGGCCCGCCTGTCCGCCGACGGCCACGCCACGGGCCTCGGCGACGAGGGCGGCTTCGCCCCCGCGATCGACCGGCCCGAGGACGTCCTGCGGCTACTCGTCGATGCCATCACGGACGCCGGATACACACCGGGGCGCGACGGCGTGGCGATCGCCCTGGACCCGGCGGCCGGCGAGTTCCGCGATCCCTCCGACGGCCGCTATCGCGTGGCGGGCGAGGCGCTCACCAGCGACCGGCTCATCGAACGCTACGAGCAGATCATCGACCGGTTCCCGGTCTGGTCGATCGAGGACGGCCTCGCCGAGGACGACTGGGACGGCTGGGTCCGGCTGACCGAACGCCTCGGCGACCGTGTCCAGTTGATGGGCGACGACATCTTCGTCACCAACCCCGCCGTCATCGCCGACGCGATCAGCAAGAAGATCGGCAACTCCGCCCTGATCAAGGTCAACCAGATCGGCACCGTCACCGAGACCCTCGACGCCCTGCGCATCTGCCGCGAGGCCGGCTACACCCAGATGGTCTCCCACCGCTCCGGCGAAACACCGGACGCCTTCATCGCCGACCTCGCCGTCGGCACCGGCAGCGGCCAGTTCAAGTCCGGCGCCCCCGCCCGCGGCGAACGCGTCGCCAAGTACAACCGCCTCATCGAAATCGCCGACATGGACACCGCACTCCCCTTCGGCCTCGCCACCGGCTGACCCATCGGCCCCAGCAGGCCGCCGCCTCGTCGGCTCTTGATCGCGCTCCCGGCGGTTGCGTCATCCGCGAGCCCTACAGGTCTTGCCCCGGCGCGGACCGGCTTCCCGTCGCACGCACGGGTGTTCAAGGGACCGCCCAACAAGTAGATTCACGATAACGACAATCGTTTTAATCATTGGGGGGTTCCGGTGCCCGCACAACAGGCCGCCATCGGCGAGGTGTTCAGCGCAGGTGCCGAGGAGTTCCACCGCTGGTCGCCCCTGCTGTGGGACCCGGTCGGGCAGGCCACGTCAGAGGTGTCGGCTCCGGCCCTCGGTGAACGGGTGCTCGACGCCTGCTGCGGGGCAGGAGCGTCGGCGCTGCCCGCGGCTCGGGCGGTCGGGCCCGACGGGCTGGTCGACGCGGTGGACCTGGCCGGGGCTCTGGTGGCGCTCGGTGAGCGGCGTGCACGCCAGGAGGGTCTGGCGAACCTCCGGTTCCACGAACACGACGTGACGGCCTGGGCGGCACCCGACGGCGGCTACGACCTGGTGCAGTGCGCCCTGGGCGTCTTCTTCTTCCCCGACATGGACCGCGACACCGCGAAGCTCGCGGCCCTGCTGCGGCCAGGCGGGCGGCTTGCGGTGACCGTGTGGGAGAAGGGGGCGCTCGGCGGCTGGGGGCAGGCGTTCAAGAGGGCGGTCGAGACGGAACGTGCCTGGCCGGGTTCGTCGCAGTCGGCCCAACTGGCCCGTATCGATACCGCCGACGCGCTCGCCGCCTGGCTGGAGGGCCTCGGACTGAGCAGCCCTCGGGTCGTACGGCGGGATCTCGCCGTACCGCTGACCCCCGCGACCGCGTGGGACCTGGCCGTCGGCAGCGGCACCCGCGCCCTGCTCCACGGGCTGGCGCCCGACGCGGTGGACCGCGTCCGCGCCCGCTTCACCACCGCGCTGGAGGCGGCCGCGGTCACGGACCTCGACGTCCGCATCCTCACCGCGACGGCCGTCGCATGACCCGTCGTCAGCATCTGCTGACCGTACGTCCGTCGCACAGCACGGAGTAGCAGCGTCGTTGCGGCTTCACCTTGGGTCTCACATGGATCCCACATCCCACATAAACCCATTGCCCAACCGTTTTGAAAATGATTACCATGTAAGTTGTCTGCACACCTTCAAGCAGCAGGTGCGCCTTCCTCACCGGTGACCCGCGCCTCTCTCCATCCGTTCCGCCCCTTTCGGCCCCTTTCCACCCTTGCTCATCTCACGATCCTCGGAGGGATCACCTTGCGTACCCATGCCCGCGCTCTGACCATTTCCGGCTCCGTCGCCGCGGCTCTCGCGCTCGGCGGCCTCGCCGCCACCCCGGCCGTCGCCGCCACCACGCTCGGCAGCGGCCACGTCGACGTCCTCGACGCCGAGTGGGACGGCACCGACCTGCATCTGCACGTCCACGACGAGGAGACCGAGACCGAGTACGAGCCGGCCGACGTGACGCTGTCCGTGCCGGCCGCCGCGAGAGTCGCCAACCCCGGTCACGGCTTCCTCGGCACCGGCAGCCAGATATGGCTGCTGCCGGACACCGAGGCGGAGGCCGACGCGGCCGGCGTGCTCTTCCCGGGCATCTCCACCGAGCACCTGACCAGCGGCGTCTTCGCCAACAACGCGGTGAGGTACAGGCTCGTCAGCGCCACCCGGGACGGTGCCGCCACCGATGACTTCAGCATCTACGAGGGCGCCGGCACCCGCTGGTACGACAGCAACCCCGCCACCACCGGTTTCAAGTCGAAGTCCTTCGCCGTCGGCACGCACAACCACGCCAACTGGGCCTTCGAGGAGGCCGGCACGTACGAGCTGACCTTCTCCGTCCAGGGCACGGTCGACGGCGTCACCGAGTCCGCCACCGAGACGTACACCGTGGTCGTCAGCTCGTGATGAGGGCCCTGACGCGCGGAAGACGCGCCTTCACGGCCGCTGCCCTCACCGCGGCGACCGCGGTGCTGCTGGGCGCGGCAGGGCTGGTCGTCGCCGGCGGCAGCGGGGATGCCCGCGCCGCCGGCGGTGCCGTCGTTCTCGACGAGGGCGAGCTGGACCTCACGCCCCGACTGGTCGACGGAGAGCTGCAGTTGCAGATCGACGACCGCAGCGGGGCCACGACGGTCACGCGCGAGCCGTCGACCGTCGTCCTGCATGCCGTCCAGGAGTCCCTGCAGACCACCCTGAGCCCGGTCGCGAACGCGCTGGACACCACCGACCTGGACACCTGGCAGCTCAACGGCTGGGAGTCCGCGCACATCTTCGCGCCCGAGCCCGGCTGGAAGGGCACCGAGGCAGGCGGGGACACCGAGGTGACGCTCGCGGGGTATGACGGCCCCGGGGACTTCGGCATGGCCACGTACACCCGGGAGATGGACTTCTCGGACATCCCGGCGGAGGCCCATCTGGGCAGCACTGCCGCGGCTCCGCGTTCCTTCACGCTGTCCGGCAGCCAGGAACGGATGCTGCCCACCTGGCTGTTCACGGCGGAGGGCGTCCACCGGCTCACCTTCACCGTGACCAGCGGCGGCGCCACCGACACCGAGACCCTCGCCGTGGTCGTCGGCGACGACGTCGACCCGGCCGACGTACTGCCCGGCGACGGCTCCACCCCGACCACGAGCCCCACGCCTTCGGCGACCACGAGCCCGTCGCCCACCGCGCCCGCGGCGCACGTCATCGCCGAGGGCCACCTCGACATGGCGGCCCGCCCGGTGGACGGCGACCTGCAGTTCCAGTTCAAGGAGGGATCCGAGACCCAGTACGAATGGCACGAGCCGAGCAAGGTCGTCCTCCATGTGCGGCCCGCCGCCAAACGGAAGGTCCCGGAGGGGTACGAGTTCCTCGGCACCCCGGGTGACGCGGTGTGGTGGCTGCCCTTGCAGCAGAAGGCCGGCCTCCTGTGGCCCGGCTGGAACACCCAGGAGTACGCCGCCAACGACCTCGACGGCAGGATCTCCTTCCGGCTCGACTCCGTGCAGGGACCCGGAAACGTCGCGATGTTCTACGACGACTCGCTGGGAGCCCCGGTCGTCTCGCTCAACAGCGGTGACGGCCTGCCCGACGCGCACACCCTCAAGCCCGGCACCCACAGCCACTTCAACTGGGCCTTCACCGCGGAGGGCGTCTACCGCACCACGTTCACGGTCAGCGCCACCCTCGCCGACGGTACGAAGGTCAGCGACACGGAAACCTTCGCATGGGTGGTCGGGGACGACGTGGACCCGGGGACCGTGACGCCGGGCGCGGGCGACGAGCCGACCGCGACGCCGACGACCACCGCCTCCGAGACACCTACGGCCACGGCATCCGCGTCACCGTCGCCGTCGTCCTCTTCGGGCGGGCCGTCCGCATCACCGACCGCGGAGCCGTCCGACTCGGCCTCGGGCGGCGCGTCGCCGGGTGGGGGATCCAACGGCACAGGCGGAAGCGGCGGTTCCGCACTGGGTGCCGCCCCGACCGGCGGACTGGCCTCCACCGGAACGGGCGCCGCGGTGCTCGCCGGTGTCGCCCTGGCCACGTTGCTCGCGGGCGGCGGCGCCGTGTTCGCCGTACGCCAGCGGCGTACCGCCCGGTAGGAGCTCCGCGTACGGCGGACCGGGACCAGGCAGCGACTGGTCCGCCGTACGCGGCTTCGTCATGTGTCCCCAACGGGGGCGCCGGAGAACAGAGAAGGGGGAGCCCCATGCGGGGCCATGCCAAGGGCAGCACCAGGGCCGCGCTCGCCGCGGGCTGCGCGCTGCTCGTCACGGCGGCGACCGGGTGCAGCGGGACCCGGTCCGGGTCGTCCGACGCCGCCCTGACGGTGTCGACGACCACCGCGATCATCGCCGACCTGGTCAGTCAAGTGGGCGGTGAGCGCGTCGACGTCAACTCGATCGTGCCGCACCACGGCGATCCGCACTCCTACGAGCCCAGCCCCGGCGACGCGGCCAAGGTCACCAAGGCCGACGTCGTGTTCAGCAACGGGCTGCTCCTCGAAGAGCCCGGGATCATGAAGATGGTCCACACCAACGCCCCCAAGTCCACACCGAAGATCCAAATCGCCGAGAAGCTGGAGCAGTACGGCGGCACGGTCATGAAACTTGAGGAGGACCTCGGGCTCGACGTCCTCTGGCTCGGCTGGGCCGTCGAGGGCCGGGTCGCCGGGGACGGCTCCCAAGTCCGCACGACCGCGACGCGGCTGGAGGGCCCGGGCGAGCTGCGCGTCTACCTCACCGACACGCTGGGCAGGCCCAAGGTGTACGTCGACTCCGCCGACGGCCTCGACGCCGAGGACTCCTTCACGCTGCCGCCCGAGGCGCACACCCACGTCAACTGGGCCTTCAGCAAGCCCGGTACGTACAAGCTGACCGTCGAGGGCCGGACCGAGACCCTCAACGGGACGGCCGAGACGTTCGGCAGCGGGACCTTCACCTTCACCGTCGGCGACGCGGCCGAGGCGCCGAAGGGCGCGACCGTCCTCGACGGAGGCCACGCCGATGTCACCCTCAACGCGGAGACCGGCGAGGTGTACGTCCGCGCGGACGAGGAGAAGAGCGGCGAGCGCACCCGGCACCCCGCCTCGGACGTGGTGCTCAATGTGCCCGACCGGGCGAAGGAGTCCGTACCGAAGGAGCAACCGTACGGCTTCCTCGGCAAGCCCGGTGCGGACCTGTGGGTACTCCCCCAGGCCGTCATCGGCAAGCACGTGCACGGCGACCTGGACCCGCACGCCTGGGAGGACGTCGCCAACGCGCAGGCGTACGTCCGCCGCATCGAGGCCGAGCTGATCAAGGCGGATCCGGACGGAAAGGCCGTGTACGAGAAGAACGCCGCAGCGTACCTGAAGACGCTCGGCGCGCTCGATCAGGACGTGGCGCGCAAGCTCGCGACCATCCCCGAGGAGAACCGCGAGCTGATCACCACGCACGACGCCTTCGGTTATCTCGCCAAGGCGTACGGCATGCGGGTCGCCGGTTTCGTCGTGCCGGTGCCCAACCGGGAGCCGAGCGCGGCCGAGGTGGAGCAACTCGGCAACACCATCCGCGAGAAGCAGGTCCCGTCGGTGTTCCTGGAACCGAACCTCGCCGCGCGCGCCGATGTGCTCAAGCGGGTCGCCCAGGACGAGGGCGTCGGGGTGTGCACGATCTACGGCGACTCGTTCGACGACACGGTCCACGACTACGTATCGATGATGCGGCACAACGCGAACGAGCTCGCGAAGTGCCTTGGGAAGGACGCCTGATGAGAGTCATGGGCAGGGCGGGCAGGGAGCGTGTCGCCGTGGCGGTGGTGCTCGCGGCCACGCTCGCGGGAGGTGGTGTCGCGGTCGCCGGCGAGGGCGGCACAGGGTCCGGACTCGGCCGGATCGCCTATGCGGACGGGGTGTTGACCCTCGATGCCTCGGAGGCGGCCGAGGCTCCCGTGATCGAGATTCCCGACGCTCGGCTGGGGACCGCTCCGGCACCCGGCTGGGACACCACCGGCGTACCCGCGGGCATCGTGGACCAGGACACCTTGCGGTGGTCGCTCACCGGGCTCGACGGGCCGGGCGATCTGCGGGTGTACGCGGCCGACGGCGAAGGCGAGGAGGGCGCGCCGCTGTTCGACAGCGCGGACGGCCTGCCCGACGGATACGAACTGCCCGCGGGACAGCAGGGCTCCACCCGATGGGACTTCACCGCGCAAGGGACGTACCGGGCCATCTTCACCGCCGAGGCCAGGACCGTGGACGGGCAGGAACTGTCCGTCGGGACCGTCTACACGGTGCTGGTCGGGGACGAGACCATCGCACGGGCAGCAGAAACCGAGAAGACCGAGGAGGAGCCGGGCGGCGCATCCGACGAGCCCGGTGCCACGGAGCCCGGCGCCGAGCCGACACAGCCGACACATGAGGCGCGGAACCTCATCGCGGCGGCCGGGAAGGCACCGGCCTCTGCCGCGGGCTCGGCACCGGCCACCGCGCGCACCGCCGCGGACGCCGATGTGGTCTCGACTCCGGTCGTCATCGACGAGGGCCACATCGACATCGCCGCGCGAGTCGTCGACGAGAAGATGCAGATCCATGTCAAGGACGGCACGGTCTCCGGAGAGACGACCTGGCGCGAGCCCTCGTCCGTCGTCCTGCACGTCAGGCCCGCCGCCAAGAACACCCTCCCGGACGGGGACGAATTCGCCTTCCTCGGCAAGGCGGGAGACCCCGTCTGGCTGCTCGACCAAGTACAGCAGGACGGACTGCTGTGGCCCGGCTGGTCCACCGACAACATCGAGGCGGGCGCCACCAAGGGCGGGGTGAAGTTCTCCCTCGACGACGTCAAGGGCCCCGGTACCGTCGCGCTCTACACCTACGACGCGATGTCCGGCGCGACCGTCCTGTTCAACAGCAAGGACGGAGTCCCGGACTCCTTCGACATCCCGGCGAACACGCACGCGCACGGCGGCTGGGCCTTCACGAAGGAGGGCACGTACCGGCTGACGTTCACGATGAGCGGCACGCTCGCCGACGGCACGGCGGTCAGCGACACCGAGACCGTGGCCTTCGTGGTCGGCGACGAGAACCCGAACGCCGTCGAACCCGGCGACGGATCGGGCAACGGCTCCTCTTCCGGCACGGGCGGAACCACCGGCACGGCGGGTGACGGCCCGTCGGGCACATCCGGTGACGACGCGTCCCCGGCCGGCGGTTCCTCGGGCAGCGAGGGCAGCAAGGCAAGCGACGGCTCCATGGCCTCAACCGGTGCCGGGAACGCCGTACTCCTGGGCGGCACCGCGGCCGCGCTCGCCGCGCTCGGGACGGCCTTCGTCGCCGTCACCCGCGGGCGCCGCAACGGTGCCGCCGGAAGGGCCTCCGCGTGAGCGACGCAGAGCCGCTTCTGCGGGCCCGGGACGTGAGCGTCGTCCTGGGCGGCAGGCCCGCCGTCCAGGACACTCACCTGACCGCGCACCGGGGCGACCTGCTGGGGCTGCTGGGCCCGAACGGCGCGGGCAAGACCACCCTGCTGCGCGCCGTGCTCGGCCTGGTCCCCCTCGCGGGCGGCGACGTGCTCATCGACGGCCTGCCCCCGGGCCGGGCCCGGCATCTCGTTGGATATGTGCCCCAACGCCACGAGTTCGCCTGGGACTTCCCCATCGACATCGCGGGAGCGGTGCTGTCCGGCCGCACCCGTTCCATCGGCTGGCTGCGCCGGGCCGGGCGCGCGGACCGGGCGGCGGTCGAGGAGGCGCTGGAGCTGGTCGGCCTCGCCGAGCTGCGCCGACGCCCGATCGGTGAACTGTCCGGCGGGCAGCGTCAACGCGTGCTCGTGGCCCGCGCCCTGGCGAGCGATCCCCAACTGCTTCTCCTGGACGAGCCGTTCACCGGCGTGGACGTGCCTACCCAGGAGCTGCTCAACGACCTCTTCGCCCGGCTGGCCGCCGACGGCAGGAGCCTGCTGATGACCACCCACGACCTGGCGGCCGCGGCCCGCACCTGCACCCGCGTGGCACTGCTCAACCGCACGGTCGTCGCCGAGGGCGGCC
Organism: Streptomyces sp. Z423-1; assembly: GCF_013009255.1. NCBI lineage: Bacteria > Bacillati > Actinomycetota > Actinomycetes > Kitasatosporales > Streptomycetaceae > Streptomyces > Streptomyces sp. Z423-1. The sequence goes on along the minus strand of NZ_CP053109.1, from coordinate 8,743,446 downwards.
CCGAACTGCTCGCCGACCCCGAGCAGATGCTGCGCGCCTTCGGCCTGGACACCGCGATCGGAGCCGCCGCGTGACCGTCGTGGCGTTTCTCACCGATCCGTGGCACCTGCCGTTCATGCAGCGGGCGTTCTCGGTCGCCGTGATCACCGGGCTGGTGTGCGGGGTCGTCGGCGTGTACGTCGTCCTGCGCGGCATGGCGTTCATCGGCGAGGCCGTGTCCCACTCGGCGTTCCCCGGCGTCGCCCTGGCCTACGCCTTTCAGGGCAACCTGCTCCTCGGCGGGGCGATCGCCGGCCTTACCACCTCGCTCCTGATCGCGCTGGTCTCGCAGAACCGCCGGCTGAAGGAGGACACCGTCATCGGCGTGTTCTTCTCCTGCGCATTCGGGCTCGGCATCGTGCTGGTGTCCACGCAGGACAGCTGGTCGACGGACCTGTCCTCGTTCCTGTTCGGGCAGGTCCTCGCGGTCGGCCCGGAAGACGTGTGGACGGCGGCGGGCGTCGGCGCGGTCCTGGTGGCGGTCGTGCTGCTGCTGAGCAAGGAACTGGTCGCCGTCAGCCTCGACCGCGAGACGGCCCGGGCCGCCGGGCTCCCCGTGATGCGGCTCGACCTGATCCTGTACACGGTCGTGACCGCCACCATCGTGATGTCCCTTGAGGCGGTCGGCAACATCCTCGTGTTGTCCCTGCTCATCACCCCGGCCGCGGCGGCCCGCATGCTCACCGAACGGCTGTGGACGATGACCCTGCTGGCCTCGCTGTTCGGCGGCACGGGCGCGCTGGCCGGGCTGTACGTGTCGTACGCCTACGACCTGGCCGCCGGCGGCTCCATCGTCTGCGTCCTGACCGCCCTTTTCGCGCTCACGTGGTGTCTGGCACCCCGGCACGGCCTGCTGGCCCGGACCCGCCGGCGCAGGGGCGAGACGCGGCGCCCGGTCACGGAGCAGGCGGTCGGGGCGTGACAGCCTGCTTACAACGGCAAGCCCCGCGCTCCATGAGGAGAGGGGGCCGGCGGTGTGGTCGTGACCGCGCTCCAGCGGTCCGACTTGGCGAGTCACGCTTCGTCACAGTGTCTTGCGCCGCCAGGCGGACGACGAGCTCAGCCAGGAGGTGACCCGGCTGATGTCCGAGGAGGTGACGATGCCGACCAGTCGGCCGCCTTCCAGCACGAGGGCACGATGGGCGGAACTGGCCTGCAACTCGGGCACGAGCTCCGCCAGGGGGTCGTCGGGCTTCGGCGTCGGCAGGTCGTCGCGCGGCACCATGACGCGTGCGACGGAGGTGGACGGACGTTCCTTCTCCGGGACCGCGTCGGCGCTCTTCAGCGTGACCAGGCCGACCGCGGTGTTCCCCTCACCAACGACGGGGAAGGCCGAGTGACGGAAGCGAAAGCGCGGGTCGGTGAGGAACTCGCCGACCGTGGTCGTGGCCGGGACAGTCATCGGGTCGGGCGTCATCGCCTCGCTCACCGGGATTCCGCCCAGCAATTCACGCAGTCTCGCCTGGCCGCCTTCCACGGTGGCCATGGCGATGACGAACCAGCCGATGACCACCAGCCAGATTCCGCTGAACAGGGCCCCGGCGAGGACAAGGTAGAGGCCGACACCCACCAGCGCCCATCCCAGAAACCGTCCGGCGGTCGTGGCCACCGCGGTGGCCCGCAGCCGACTGCCGGTCTTCCACCACACGACCGCGCGCAGCAGCCGACCGCCGTCCAGCGGCGCGGCGGGCAGGGCGTTGAAGACGGCCAGCAGGATGTTGATCCCCGCCAGCCAGGCCAGCGCCTCCGCCACGAGCGCGGCCTCGGAGAGTCCGGCCACCAGCCCGGCTGCCACGGCGAACACCACGCCGAGCACGAGGCTGACGAGAGGCCCCACGCCGGCGATACGCAGTTCCGCCCCCGGGGTTGATGCCTCGCTCCTGAGCCGGGCGAGTCCGCCGAGGAGCCACAGGGTGACGTCGTTCACGGACACACCGTTGCGGCGGGCCACCAGCGCGTGGCTGATCTCGTGCGCCAGCAGTGACAGCAGGAAGACGGCCGCGGTCGCCCCCGAGGCAAGCCAGTACTGCCATGTCGGGCGATCCGGATGCGCCTCCGGCAGGCCACCTTCCGCCAGCCCGAAAAGGATCAGGGCGAAGATGACCAGAACGCTCCAGTGCACACCCACGCGGATGCCGGCCACATGTCCCAGTGAGAACGTCGCCCGCACGGCAGCCACCTCCCCGACCGGCCCCTCAGGGCGTCGGGTCCGTCAGTGTCCGAAAATGTGCCGGCGACGCCGGTGGACCGGCCGCGGCGGACGCTCCGCCCCCGGCTCCCCCGTCACCTGCGCGGAATCGAGGGCCCTGCGCACCTGCCGTCGCTGTTTCAGCCCGACGGCGATCATCGCCAGCCCCAGGCAGAAGATCAGTGCGAGCGCCGCGCCCGAAAGGAACAGCCCGGGTGGACTCAGCGTCGCGATCTGATTGCCGAAAATCTCCACCGCGTACTCGGGGCCACCTCTGAAGTTCTCCACGACCGCTATGGCCGCGAACCCGCCGGCGGCCAGCGCCAGCAAGAGTCCCAACGCGATCACTGCTCTCACCTCTTCTTCCGGGCTTTCCGACCGACTACCCGGGGCTGAGCACTCGACACGGACTCCCTGGAAAGTACAGCCCCGCCGTCGAGACTGATCAGCGTCGCTTCCGGTCGACACCGGTGCCTTCATGGGGGGACGCTGAAGTGGGGATGCAGAGGCGATGCAGGCGCGATTCTGCGGGCACATCAGGGCAATCTGCAGGCATATGTCTGCAGGCATATGAAGGGGCGCCGTCGAGATGGAATGGTGGACGTGGCTCATCATCGCTCTGGCGATCCTCGCGGCGGTCGCCATCGGCGTCGTGGCGCTGCAGGCGCGGCGCCGGTCAGGTGGCGTGATAGCGCAGGGCCGTCACCGACCTCCGAGTGGAGGGGCGCAGAAGCCATGACCGTCTACATGCGAGCCAGCGAGATCGCCAGGAAACCCGTGGTGACCTTGTCAGGGGAGGAGCTGGGGCAGATCAAGGACCTCGTCTTCGACGCCTCGACGGGCGACATCCAGTGCTTCACCCTGGCCGGCCGCGGCCTGCTCGCGGGCCCGCTGCACCGCGCCCTTCTGTTGCGGAACGTCCACGCCCTGGGGCCGCACGCGGTCATGGTGCGCGACGAGAGCGCGCTGGAGGAGGACGACACCGCCGCCATGCCGGGTGAGGAAGAGGCAGCGGGGGTCAACGTGGTGGGTGTCGCGGTCACGACCCGGGGCGGCGCACGGCTGGGCACCGTCACCGACGCCGTCGTCGCGACCGGCAGGAAACCGGCGGTGACGGGCTACGAGGTCCAGTCCGACGAGCACCGCCGTGTTCTGCTGCCGGTTCTCGGCCCCGTCACCGTCTCCGGCGAACGCGTCATCGTCCCGGACGCCACCGCGCAGCACAGTTCGGGTGACCTCGGAGGGTTCGGTGCCGCCGTGGACAGCCTGCGCGACCACCTCCAGCACGACACGCAGGAGAAGTGACCGATGCTGTTCACCAAAGCCCGGGGCAGAACCGTCATGGACCTCACGACAGCCGAGACGGTCGGAACGGTCGCCGCGTGCACTGTCGCCCCGTCACCGGCGCGTATCGCCGGTCTGCGCCTCAAAACCCGGGGCCGCGGACACCACACCCTCCCGTGGGAAGACGTCCAGTCGTTCGGCCCGGACGCGGTGTCCGTCGCGGAGGCCGACCGAATCCGGGACGAGAAGGACATCGACACAAGCGATCACGCCCACGCCGTGCACGACCCGATCGGGAAAGCCGTTCTGACCGAAACGGGGCTCAAGAAGGGCACCGTGATCGACGTCGAGTTCGACGAGCGGTCAGGAGACATCGTTCACCTGCTGACCGCGGAGGAGCGGATCCCGGGAGACGAACTCCTGGGAGTCGGCAGCTACGCGGTAGTCGTCACCGCCCCACGGTGACGACTTCTGGTAGTTGTCCTCCCCTTCCCCGGCCCTGACTCTCACCGCCCCGCTGGGTCCTCCGTGTGGTCCAAGAGCTGACATGCGGCAGCCGTGGGCGTGGCATGCCTGAGAGCGGCGAGGTGCCACCAGGAGTTCGGGGAGCGATGGAATGAAGATGAGACCGAGGGCAGCGAGTCCGTGGCGCAGGGCAGTCGTGTTCGCCGTGGTGGGCTGTCTCGCCGCGGTCTGGGGCGCGACGGGATGCGGCACCGACAACGAGTACAACCCGCCGGGCGCCAACGCCCGTGTCGGGCCGGTCCTGATCCGGTACGCCCACCTCGCCGAACCCCCCGACGGCCCCTGGGAGACCGGGGACGACGTCCCGTTCTACGCCTGGTTCTTCAACCAGGGACAGCGCTCCGACAGGCTGCTCGGGGCGGAGACGACCGTCGCGCGGTCCGTCGACATCGTGACCGCCGACGGCGCGGTACGAGGCCCGGTGGCACTGCCCACCGGCAAGCTGGTCGAGCTGGAGAAGGGGCAGGTCCACCTGCAGCTCAGAGGCCTGCGCCAGCAGATCCGGGGCGGTGAGTTCGTGTGGATCACCCTGCGCTTCGAACGCGCCGGCGAGATCGCCTTGCAGGTGCACTCCCAGATCCCCACCTACGTCGACGACGACGCCACCGACGTACCGGGACTCACCTCCCCCTCACCGCAATAGCGAGCAAGTGAGGTGACCGCGCGAGCGAGTCGGCGTCATTCCTGCTGCGGAACCACCGCCACCGGACACTCCGAGTGGTGCAGCACCGTGTGCCCGACCCGGCCGAGCTGCGGTCCGAGGTGGCCGCGACGCCGATGGGCCCCGATGACCAGGAGGTCGGCCGCCGACGACCGGGCCACCAGCGCATGGCGGGCGGAGCCCTCGACAGCCGCGCGGTGCACGATCACGCCGGGACACTCCTTGGCCACGCCGTCCAATGCCTCGCCGAGCACAGCCAGGGCGTGCGCCTCCTCGGCATGGGCGGGGTCCCCGGTCAGCAGCGGATGTGGTGCGGGCCTGTGCGCCGGGCGACGCCAGGCCCGTACGGCCTCCACCTCGCACCCACGCAGCGCGCCCTCCTGGACGGCATACCGGACCGCTGCCGGGGCTGTGGCACCGCCGACGCCCACGACGATGCGGCCGTTGGCCGTACGTCTGTTCTCCGCCCGGCCGCGTACGACGACGACCGGACAGGGGGCCCGGGCGGCCAGGGAGAGACTGACCGAGCCGAGCAGGAGCTCTTTGATCGGACCCCTGCCTCGCACCCCGGTCACGACGGCTTGGGCGAGGCGCGCCTCGCCCAACAGCGCCGACACGGGGTCCTCCGGCACCACGCCGGTGCTGATCTCCAGCGCCGGCGCGCGCTGCCGGGCACGATGGGCCGCTCGTGCCACGACGCTCTCGGCGAGGTCGTGCTCGGTCACCACGTCCGAGACGGCCCCGGGAGTGTCCGCCAGGGCCGCGTCCTCGTACCGCTCCCACAGGGAGGCGTGGACGATTCTCAGCGGCAGACCGTGGCGGACCGCTTCGTCCACGGCCCAGTCGACGGCGTGAAGGCTGGGCTCCGAGCCGTCGACACCCACGACGAAGGGCAGCACCATGGTTCTCACCGCCTTCAGCGCGCCGGGATGCCCTCTCATTGTCCCTCCGCCCGGCCGGGCGGACTGCTGATCGTTCGCTCAGCGGAGACCCCGATCCGGATAACGGTCTGGTCACGCCTCCTGGGACTTTCCCTTGTTACTCACCGTTATGTGATCCGCGCCACTAAAGGATCCGTAATGGGTGTGCTAAAACTGCGCAACCCCGCACGGGCTCCACCCATGCTCCTCTGCGGGGTGCCGGCACGCGTCGGCAGTACAACCAAGGTGATCACGGTCCGAGTCCGCGGCCGTGCCACCGCGGTTCGCCGATCGGACAACGGCGTTCGCTCATAGACCGCACACTCACCGGCGCAGCATCCCCGGGCGCCGGTCCCCCTGCGCCACCGAGGTAGCCATAGTGTCTCTCGACGCATTCACCGATTCCGTCGACAAAGCTGTCAGCTCGTTCTTCGAACCCATAGCCACCTGGCTCGGCGAAGTCGTCTTCTACGCCGTCCCCGTCGGTGGGACGGATCTACCCCTCATCGTCGCCTGGCTCGTCGTCGCCGGTCTCGTCTTCACCGGCTGGTTCGGGTTCGTGCAGATCCGCAAGTTCCGGCTCGCATTCGACGTGGTGAGGGGCAAGTACGACGAGAAAGGGTCGGCCGGCGAGGTCAACCACTTCCAGGCCCTGACCGCGGCCGTCTCCGGCACCGTCGGACTCGGCAACATCGCGGGTGTCGCCGTCGCCGTCTCCATCGGTGGCCCCGGTGCCACCTTCTGGATGATCCTCTGCGGTCTGCTCGGCATGGCCACCAAGTTCGTCGAGGTCACGCTCGGCGTGAAGTACCGCGAGGTGCACGCCGACGGCACCGTCTCCGGCGGCCCGATGCACTACCTGCCCAAGGGTCTCGCCGACCGCTTCGGCAAGAACGGCAAGACCCTCGGCAAGGTCCTCGCGGTCCTCGCCTCCTTCATGATCCTGTTCTTCGGCCTCTTCGGCGGCAACCTCTTCCAGGTCAACCAGAGCTACGCGCAGCTGGTCTCCGTCGCCGGCGGTGAGGACGGCGCGATCGGCTCCTCGACCGGCGCCCTGTTCTTCGGCATCCTGATCGCCGCGCTCGTCGGCATCGTGCTGCTCGGCGGCATCCGCTCCATCGCCAACGTCACCAGCAGGCTGGTCCCGGCCATGGCCGGCATCTACATCGCCGCCTGCCTGATCGTCATCCTGGTGAACGTCACGGCCGTGCCCGACGCCGTGGCCACGATCATCGACGGCGCCTTCGACCCCGAGGGTGTCGCCGGTGGTGTCCTCGGCGCGCTGATCATCGGCTTCAAGCGGGCCGCGTTCTCCAACGAGGCCGGCCTCGGCTCCGCGCCGATCGCGCACTCCGCGGTCAAGACCAAGCACCCCGCCAGCGAGGGCCTGGTCGCCCTGCTGGAGCCGTTCATCGACACCGTGATCATCTGCACGATGACCGCCCTGACGATCGTGATCGCCAACCCGGCCAGCTGGGCCGAGGCGCGTGCGGGCGAGTCCATCGGCGGCGTCACCATCACCTCGGACGCCTTCGAGACGGTGCTGCCCTGGTTCCCGTACGTCCTCACCGTCGCGGTGATGCTGTTCGCCGTCTCGACGGTGCTGACGTGGGGCTACTACTGCCTCAAGGCATGGACGCACCTGTTCGGCCGCAGCAGGGCCAGCGAGCTGACCTTCAAGGTCCTTTACACGCTGTTCGCCGTCGCGGGTTCGCTGCTCACGCTGCAGACCCTGATCGACATGGCCGACGCCGTGCTCTTCATGCTCGCCGTCATCAACATCATCGGCCTCTACCTCCTCGCCCCGGTCGTCAAGCGCGAGCTGAACTCCTTCCAGGAGTACGTCCGCGCCCGCAAGGCCGGTGGAAGCAACGGGGCCGACGAAGACCCGGAGCCGGTGAAGACGACCGTCTGACCGCCTCCCACGGTCCGGCTCCCGGGGGTGACCCCGGCCAACGGCCGGGTGAGGGTCCGCATACGCGAGCGCCTTGCGTATGCGGACCCTCCCACCTCGCGAACCAGCAGGTGGGAAGCGGTTCCGGAGAGATCGGGGCCGCTCCCCGGAGATCCCATGTCGGACCTGGCCTGGGCCGATGTCTTCGCGCTCGCGGTCCTGGCGGGAATCGGCTTCACCGTCGCCCTCCTCATCGGCGAACTCGCCTTCCCCGACCCGGCCGACGCCGAACGCATCAAGGCCGCCGTCCTCGTGGGCTCGGTGACCGCGGCCGGCCTCGCCGCGTTGCTGGTCAAACGCCACAACGGGATCTATCGCCGGCTGTACGAGGAAGAGACCCGCGACGAAGACGCCGACGGGGTACCCGACGTCTACCAGCGCCGGGACCCGCAGATCGGGTCAGCGTCCGCGCCGGACCATTCCGGCGGTCACTGGCCCGAGGCGGCGGGCGGGCGCGTTCCGGCGCACGTCCTTTCCACGGCGGCGAGACACCCGACCACTCGGCTCACGGACCCTTCCCGTGACCGTGGTACCGCAACAGCAGCATCGCGGCATCGTCGTGGGGCGGCCCGGCGGCATGCCGGACCAGGTCCTCGCGCAGGGCCTCCAGTGCGCTCCGGGCGTCGGTGTCCTTGAGCAGGTACGCCCGCTCGCCGAGCGGATAGAAGGCGCCGCCGGCATCCCGGGCCTCCGTAACGCCGTCGGTGTACAGCAGCACCTGCTCCCCGGGCACGAACGCCACCCGATACGGCTTCGGCCCCTCGCCGCCGTGCGCGCCCAGCCCCAGCGGCAGCGCGTACGCGGGCGGCCGCGGGAAGTCGACCGTGCCGTCGCGGCGTACGACCATGGGGGCCGGGTGGCCGTAGTTGAGGAAGACCACCTCATGGTCCCAACCGACCTCGGCGAGGATCGCCGTCACGAACTTCTCGCCCTCCAGCTCCCGGGCGACGCTGCGCTCCAGACGCTCGCCGACACCCACCAGACCGGGCTCGTCGTGCGCGGCCTCCCGGAACGCGCCGAGCACCACGGCCGCGGTCTCCACCGCGGCCAGCCCCTTGCCCTGCACATCGCCCACGATGACCCGGATCCCGTGCGGCGAGGCGACCACCTCGTACAGATCGCCACCGATCCGGGCCTCGGCGACCGCCGACGTGTACGACACCGCGGCCTGCAGCGGCCCTGCGGTCAGCGGCACCGGCCGCAGCAGGACCCGCTGGGCCACCTCCGCGATCGAGCGCACGCTGGCCAGTTCGGCCTCCCGGCGGCCGCGCATCACGGCGGCGGCCACGCCCGCGCCCGTCACTCCGGCCACGGACGCCATCGCCGTATAGCCCCGGCGGCCGTCGAACAGCCCGTCGTACAGCCCGAGTCCGACACAGAGCACCAGCGCCACCAGACCGATCAGCGCCGTACGCCGCCACCCGCCGACCAGTCCGGCGAACGCGGGCCCCAGCGACACCAGAGGCACAAAGCCGACCTCCGGTCCGGCGACGATGTCCACGACGGCCACCACCGCCATCACCACGATCGGCAACCATGTCAGCACCGCCGAACTTGCGTTCGGCTTCTCTGCGGCCATGCCTGCTCCAACGGTGTCGCAACCCTTGAGAGCCGCCCTACCCAGGCACCCCTCCCCACCTTCAGGCTATGCAACGACGCAGGTACGGGTGTGGTCGCCCACCGCGCCTTTACCCAATCGAGGCCCCGTCAGTTGCGCGCCTCGACGTGGTCCTCCTGCTGCTGAGGGCCAGTGCTCGGCTGCTTGTCCGGGATGCCGGCGAGGTCGTCGACGTCGAAGGCGCGGGCGATGGGCACGTCGGTGGAGCTGTGGGCGACGATCGAGAAGGCGATGCACACCGCGATCAGGGTGAACGCCTCCTCGGCCTGCGGGATGCCGGATTGCAGCACCAGGAGGCCGTAGACCACGGAAGCGAAGCCCTTGGGGCCGAACCAGGCCGCCACCAGCCGCTCCTTGCGGGAGAACGACGTGCCGACCAGGGAGAGCAGCAGAGAGGCCGGGCGGATCAGGACGATCGCCAGGACGACGGCCACATAACCGCCGAAGGACAGGTCACCGAACAGCTGCGGAGTCAGCAGGGCGCCGAAGACCAGCAGTGCCGCGAACTTCGCCAGCTCCGCCAGCGCCTCGCCCAGCGGCTCGAAGGCGGCCTTCGCCTCGGGCGAGACGTGCACGACGGTGGCGCCCGCCGAGAAGGCCGCCAGGTAGGGGTTGGCGTGGGTGAGGTGGCAGACCCCGTACAGGATGATGCCCGTGGCCAGCGGCAGCAGGGGCTGCAGCTTCGGCTCCGCGCCCAGCAGCTTGAACCGCACCAGTCCGTTGACCAGCAGCGGCAGCGCGACGCCGAAGACGAGGCCGAGCAGCAGCTCCAGGGCGATCTTCCCCGGCGAGGCTTCGGCGCTGTCGGCGGCCGGGCCCGCGGCGGCGATCAGGACGAGGACCACCGGGAGGGCGAGGCCATCGTTGATGCCGCTCTCCACGTTCAGCAACTGCCGCAGCTTCGCCGGTACTTCCCTGCGGCCGACGATGGCCGAGGCGAACACCGGGTCGGTCGGCGCCAGCACCGCTCCGACCAGGAAGGACGTCGTCCAGTCCAGGCCGACCAGGTAGTGGGTCACCAGCGCCATGAACACGAACGCGAGCGGCATGCCCAGGCCCAGGGCGCGCGTGGGGTTGCGCCAGTTGGCGCGCAGCTTGGGAAGCGAGACGTGCATGCCGTCGGTGAACAGCACGGCGAAGAGCGCCAGATCGGCCGTCACGGACACCAGTTCACTGTCCGGCGTGATGTGGATCAGGCCCAGGAATCCGTCGCTGACGAGCGCGCCGCCGACCAGGAAGAGGAACGAGGTGGACAGTACGGTCCGGGCCGCCAGACCGGACAACAGCACCGCCACCAGCAGCGCGACACCAAAAACCGCCACCAGCACCATGACGGGAACCCCCCGACCGTGAAAGAGATCAATTCCTGCTCGCCGACCAGGCTTCCCGGCACACCGCTGGGAACCTTACATGTTCTTGACACGCCTTTTTCAGGCCGTTGACGCGCACTCCGGGCGGACCGTCATTGCCGGTTCCCGGCAACAACAGCGCGGCTGATCGCCGACTCGACGGCGGCGACGTGGTCGGCCAGCAGGCCGAGGGCGGCCACGGCTCGGGCCAGCTGATCGTCCTCCGCGCCTCCGAGCCGCTGGGTACGCACGTATGCCGTCTTCAACTCGGTCCAGCGTGCGGACTGTTCGCCGGTCGGCGTGCCCCGCAGTTCGGCCAGCTTGAGCAGGTTGGCCTCGGCGCCGGTGGTGAGGGTCTGGGCCTCGGCCCGGTAGTGGTCGTCGATGACGGCGGCGAGTTCGGCGTCGTTCATGACGGGCTGGATACGCTGGGCGATCTTGTTCATGTTGCGGTAGGAGCCCTGGAGCTGGAAGGGCGGCTCGGTGCGGGTGGCGTCGGTCCGGGCTGCCGAGGCGAGGTACGCGGCGTTCACCGCGAGGACCGTTTCGCGTGCCGTGAGCAGGTGACGCAGGACGGCCAGGATCCGTTCCAGCTCCGCGGGGGCATACGGGTGCGCAAGCCGGTCGGCACGGGCCGTCGGGTCGCCCTCCGCGAGCCGGACGAGCAGGTCGAGGTCGGTGCGGTCGCGGTCGGCGAGGGGCGCGAGGACCGGGTTCGCGGTGAGGGCGTTCTCGATGAAGCTGAGCGCGAAGACGTCCTCCTTGCCGGTGAGGACATCGCCGAGGTTCCATACGTCGGCGCGGTTGGCCAGCATGTCGGGGACGCGGAAGCGGGTGCCGGACTCGGTGTAGGGGTTGCCGGCCATGCAGACGGCGAACCGCTTGCCGCGCAGGTCGTAGGTGCGCGGCTCGCCGTCCCACACGCCCTCGATACGGCGGGTGGCGTCACACAGCGGGATGAACTTCTGCAGCAGCTCGGCCGAGGTGTGCTGGATGTCGTCGAGGTACAGCAGGGTGTTGTTGCCCGCCGCCAGCGCGAAGTTGATCTTCTCGATCTCCTGGCGGGCGGTCGCGTTCGGGGCCTCGGCCGGGTCGAGCGACGTGACCGCGTGGCCGAGGGCGGGGCCGTTGACCTTGACCAGCATCAGGCCGAGGCGGTCGGCGACGTACTCCATGAGCGTCGTCTTGCCGTAGCCCGGTGGGGAGATGAGCAGCAGCAGGCCGCCGGTGTCGGTGCGCTTGGACTCGCCCGTGGTGCCGAGCTGCTTGGCGAGGCTGTCGCCGACCAGGGGCAGATAGACCTCGTCGATCAGCGTGTTGCGGACGAACGCCGACATCACTCGCGGCCGGTACTCGTCCAGCCGGATCCGGGTGCGCTCGGTGGCCGCCCATGCCGTGCGGCGGCGCTGGTACGCCCGGTGGGCGGGGACCTCGTGGGCACGGAACTCGCGGGTGCGGGCGAGGAGTTCGTCGACGCGGACGGTGAGCGTACGGCCGTGGATGCGCGGGTGGATGCCGAGCAGCCCGTCGACTGTCTCGGTCAGCGGCGCGTCGCTCTCGTAGCGGGCCAGGTCCGGGCAGAGTTCCGCGGCCACCGCTTCGGCCAGGTCGCCGGGGGCGAGGTCCGTGCCGGTCGAGGTGGTGTACGCCGTCAGCCACGCCTCGACGAGTTGTCTGCGGGCGGCCGGGTCACCGAGGGCGGCGAGGTCGTCGTCGTACGCCGATGTGCCCACCGTACGGCGGAACTTGTCGAGCAGGGTTCGGGTGCCACCGCTGATGACGAAGCCGTCGGGGCCGCTGGTCAGCTCGTCGAAGAGGTACGCGGCGGCGGCATCGGCGACCGGGCCGCCGATCGCCTCTGCCAGCTCCGCCTGGAGGTCGGCGATCGCGGGTGCCAGTCCGAAGGTGTCCCGGGCGCGGGCGAGGGACACCGCGCGCCGGGTCCAGCTGTCGCGTGCGTCGGCCGTCGTGGCGTGGGCCCAGAACAGCTGGGCTGCTGCGCGGGCGGCCGGCTCGTGGCGCAGCAGCCCGGCGCGCTCGTGCAGGCGCAGGAGGGCCGTGAGGATCAGGGCCGCGTCGTGGTCGTGGACGCCGCGCTCGTACCCCTCGTCGTATGCCGCCTCCGCCGCCTGCCGTACCAGGGCGGGCAGGTCGTCGGCGTCCGTGAGGGCCGCCGGGCCGTGCTCGTCGAGCAGCCGGGCAGCGAGGTGTTCGGCGCGGTAGACGTCCGGTGACTCCGAGGGCAGCGGGCGGTCCCAGTACGGGCGGGTGGCGGCGAGGTCGGGGTCCGTCACCGGGGAGCGGTAGTCCGTGCCGGTGAGCGCGAGGGCGAGGCCGTCGCCGTGCGGGACCAGGGTCAGGTCCAGGGGCTGTGTGTTGACGGCGAAGCGGTGGGAGCCGAGGCGCAGGGTGCGGCCGTCGTCGGCGTACAGGTCGGTGCGGTCGCGCAGGGCGCGCAGGGCCTCCTGGCGGGCGGCCTTCAGACGGCCGTCGACCTCCTCCGCCCTGACCTGGTCGCCGAGTTCGCGGAGTTCGTCGGCGATGCGCCGGACCTTCGCGGGCATCGGGTCGGAGGTGAAGTACGTGGCGACGGCGTCCGTGTCGGCGAGGGCGGCGGCGCGACGGGTGATGGTCCGCAGGACGCGGGTCGCGGAGTCGGCGAGGCGCTCGGCGCGGCGGGCCCGGGCGTCGGTGAGGGTCTGCTTGCGGGCCGAGAACGCCTCGTGGATCTCCTCGCGCTTGTCCGCGAGGTCGCCGAGGAAGTCGTCGAACTCGGCGAACCGGGACTCCAGGTTCTCCACTTGAACGAGCATGCGGGCGAGTTGCTCGTCGCACGCCTCGGGGGTGTCGGCGACCGCGAGTGCGCCGGTGACGGACTGGCCGAGCAGGGCGAACTCGGCGGCGAACGCGGCGCGTCCCTCTCGGTCGCGGAGTTCGCGACGGCGACCGTCGAGGGTCGCGCGGGCCCGGTTGACGCCGCCGAGAACCTCGGCGATCCGTTCCAGGATGGACGTACGGACGGTGGCGTCGCCGATGTCGAGCCCGGCGACCACTTCCGTCACCGTGCGCAGACCGTCGGCGAGTTCGTCGAGGCGGGCCGCGAGGGGCGCGGCCGCGGCGACGGTGGCGATCACCTCGGCGTCGGCGACGAGCCGGTCGATGTCCGAGCGGTACTCGGCGAAGGCGTCCTCGCGGGAGAGGTGGGCGACGGCCCGCCGGCCGAAGGAGGCGAGGTCGGCCTCGATGTCGGCGGCGAGTTCGTCGATGCGGGCGGTGTCCGCGTACCGCAGGTCCTTGAGGGCGAGCAAGTGGCCGTGGGCGTAACGGAGTTCGGTGAGCCCGGTGACCCAGGCGGCGGCGCTGCGCGGGGCCTCGCCGCGCAGGCGTCGTACGACTCCGGCGACGCGGGCCGCGGCCTCGGCGAGGGCGTCGGCGGCCTGGCGGGTGAGGGCCTGCACGGTCTCGAACTCGGCCAGGACCTGTTCCGCGGTGGCCCGCACCTGTGTGAGTGGTTCGCGCAGGTCGCCGAGTTCGGGGTCGCCCAGCCAGTGGTACGCGTCGGCGGCCCGGACGCACGCGGCGGCCAGGGCCTCGTACACCGCGCTCGTCGGTGTGGTCTCGGCGACGGCGCGCGTGATGGACAGGCAGTCGGAGATGCCGCGGACGAGGTCGGCGTTGCCGACGCGGGCGAGCGGGCCGGTGCCGACGGGCCGGGCGGCGGCGTGGGTGTCGGAGACGTACGGGGAGTTCCACAGCTGGACGGGGTGCACGCGCTGCGGCTCGTCGCTGTCGGCGCGCAGGACGACGAGCGCGCCGTCGTCGAACAGCGCCCAGCCGTGGCAGGAGATCGGGTTGGCGATCTCCTTGCGGATCATGTTGTACGGCAGCAGCAGGGTGCGGCCCGTCACGCGCGCGTGGAAGGCGTACAGCACGTCCTCGCCGTTCGGTGAGCGCACCTCGCGCTCGAACTCCAATTCGTCCGTGTCGAGGTCGTACGTCTTGTGCGTGCCCGTGGCCAGGCAGTAGCCGCCGGGGAAGACGATGCCCTGGTCCTCGGGCAGGCGGCGGCACGCCTGCCCGATGCCGTCGAGACGGACGACGGTCCTGGTGAGGGTGTTGAACACCAGGTACCGGTCGGTCTCCTCCTTGTAGGGGCGGATCCGCAGCAGGACAAGGGCGCCCACGCGCGCGTGCGCGATGTCGGCGTCGGCGAGGGACTGGAGGGGCTCGTCGACGGGCTCGGCGTGGATGCCCTCGCCCGTCTCCGTGTCGTTGTCGATCTTGACGGTGAGGGTGCCGCCGACGGTGTCGACGAAGACCTCACCCTCGATGGAGACGTGCGGGTGGCGGCCGAGGACGTGGTCCTCTCGGGTCGTCGCGGTCCACTCGACGTCGTGGGAGGGCGGGAGGACGTGGTCCCGGTCGCCGCGCGCGTCGAGGAAGGCCGCCTGCCCGTCGTCGGTCAGCGCCCAGCGCAGCACGCGGATGTCGTCGGCCTTCTCGCCGGTACGGAACACGGCCAGCAGCCTGCCCTCGACGCGGCGGAGCTGGAGGAGGTGTGCCTGACGGTAGTAGCGGTAGAGGGCCGCGAACTCGCGCACGAAGGCAGGGTCGTCGAGCAGGCCGGGCACGGCGTCGTCGGGCAGCCGGTTCAAGGCGCGGTCGTGCAGGGCGAAGACGTCACCGACGGTCGTCTCCGGCCCGCGGTCGAGGAAGACGTTGTGGCCGAACAGCAGCGTGTCGCCGACGGCGACGATGTCCCGGGGTACGCAGGCGTGGTCGGTGCGCAGCCGCTCGGTGCCGGTCAGTTCGAGCCGCGTCGAGCCGAACTCCTCGGCGCGGCGGGCGTTGAGCGTCTCGGCGCGGCGGGCGAGTTCGGCGGCCTGCGCGGTGAGGCGGTCGCGCAGCACCTCGTACGTGCCGGTGTCGAGTGCCTCCTGCGTGCCGGTTGCCATGGTCCAGCTTCCCTTCACGTTCGGTGCTGTTCACGAGGGATCACGAGGGAGGGGTCCGGAGCTGCCGTCCCCTGTGCGGCAGCTCCGGACCCGTGCGAGGGCGGTCAGGCCCGGACGCCGCCGCCCAGCTCGGCGAGCGGCAGATCGGCCAGGCCCAGTTCGCCCGCCCGGTCCATGAGCTGCTGCAGCCGGCCGGCGTCGGCGCCGCCGGTCTTCATGAGCTTCATCAGCAGCGCGGAGACGGTCAGGTTCTGCACATCGGCCGTGGAGAGGGAGCCCAGGACGCGGCTGAGGTCGTCGGTGAAGCTGGCGGAGCCGTCCAGCCAGGGCCCGGCGAGTGCCTGGGCGGTCTCGGAGTTCTGCATGAAACCGTCGACGCTCTTGCCGAGCGAGATGGAGGACACCAGCCGGTCGAGGAAGACCGACTCGCCGCCGACGATGTTGATGTCGGCGTTCTCCAGCCCGGTGGCCAGCACCGTGGCCTGTGCCTCGGCGACCTGCCGCTGCACGTCGAGTCCGGCGAGCCGGATATCCTTCTCGGCCTCCAGTCGCAGCCGGTACTCCTCGTGCGTACGGGACGCCTCGTCCAGCGCGGCCATCGCCGCCGCCTTCTCGGTGAGACCGGCCGCCTCCGCCTTCAGCTTCTCGCCGATGGCCTCCGCTTCGGCGAGCGCCTTGGCCCGGGCGCCCTCGGCTTCGGCCCGCAGCCGGGCCTCGGTGGCCTCGGCCTCGGCGCGGCCGGCCTTCTCGATGACGTCCGCCTCCTTGTCGCGGACCTGGACGGCCGCGAGCCCTTCGGCCGCGCTCTCGGCCTGGATGCCCTCGGCGAGCCGCAGCTTGGCCTGGGCGTCGAGGTCGGCGCTCTTCAACCGGGCCTCGGCCAGGGTGAGTTCTTCGGCGGCGCGGTGCACGGCGGCCTGCTCGGCGGCCTCCGCGGCCTTGATGTCCTTGACGAGCTTCTCCTGCGCCGCGGCCTCGGCGGCGATGATCACGGCCTGCCGCTGCCGCTCCGCCTCCTCGACGGTGCGCAGCTTCTTGATGGACTCCTCCTGCTCGGCGACCGTGCGGTCCACGGCGACCCGCTCGCGGATCACCTCGGCGATCTCCCGCTTCTCCGCCTCGACCTCCTTCGATGCGGCGATCCGCGTCAGCTCCGTCTCCCGGTCCCGCGCGATGACCTCCAGCAGCCGGTCCTTCTCGATGCGCTCGCTTTCGATGGCGATGACCCGCTCGCGGTTCTTCGCGGCGACGGCGACCTCACGGGCCTGGTTCTCGCGCTGGACGCCGAGCTGCTCCTCCGTCTTGAGGAAGGCGGCCTGTGCACGGAGCCGTTCCTCCTCGACGACCCGTGCGGTCTCGGCCTCCTCCCGGGCGCGGACGGTCTCGATCTCCCGCTTCTGCTTGATCTCGGCGTCGGCCTGCCGGCGCTCCAGCTCCAGGATGGCCTCGCGGGCGTCGACGTTCTGCCGGGTGATCTCCTTCTCCTCGGTGCGCTGCGCCTCGTTGGTGCGCACGTGCTCGACGGCCGTCAACTCCGTGATCTTCCGGATGCCCTGCGCGTCCAGGACGTTGGCCGGGTCGAGCTGGCTCAGCGGCGTCTGCTCCAGGTAGTCGATCGCCGCGTCCTCCAGGTGGTAGCCGTTGAGGTCGACGCCGATGACCTCGATGATCCGGAACCGCAGCTCTTCGCGCTTGGTGTACAGGTCGGTGAAGTCCATCTGCTTGCCGACGGTCTTCAGCGCCTCGGAGAACTTCGCGTGGAACAGCTCCTGCAGCGTGTCCCGGTCACTGGCCCGCGCGGTACCGACGGCCTGGGCGACCTTGATGACGTCCTCGACGGTCTTGCTGACCTTCACGAAGAACGAGATCCGGATGTCGGCGCGGATGTTGTCCCGGCAGATCAGCCCGTCCCGCCCGGCCCGCGTGATCTCGATGGTCTTCACCGAGATGTCCATCACCTCGGCCTTGTGCAGCACCGGCAGCACGACCTGCCCGGTGAAGGTCACGTCGACCTTCCGCAGCTTGGAGACGATCAGCGCCTTGCCCTGCTCCACCTTGCGGAACAGTCGGGAGACGACGAGTAGAGCGAGCAGGCAGGCGGCGGCGAGCACGCCGATGCCCACGGTCATGGCATCCATGGCATACGTCCTTGAGGAGTGAGGAAGGTGACGTGTGAAGCAGAGAGGGTTCAGGTGAGAGGCGGCAGCGGCTCGACTCAGGCGGCGCGGCTGTGCGTACGCAACGCGCCGTCATGCGGCGCGCGTCGCACGGCGTTCCGGCTCTCGTCGCCGGCGCCCCGCGGCGCGGTGCGGTCGCTCACGCCCAGTGGGGAGGGCCCGGGTTCATCGGGGAAGAGGCGATGCAGCGGCCGTACGAACAGGCAGGTCAATCGCCAGGCCACGAGCAGGGCCACGACCGGCACGGTCAGACGCAGCAGCCCTGTGGCGGGATCCGGTGGCATGAACGCGGCCAGCACGCTCGTCGCCCCGACGCTCAGGAGCCAGGCCAGAACGGTCAGCAGCGAGAGAGCGACCGCCACCGGGACTCCGCCCATGCCCCACGGACCAAGGTCCGCGTCCGCGTCGAAGCTGTCGGAGGCGGCGACCCGGACGGCGACCAGCAGCCAGAAGCAGACCAGCACCACGAGGGCGGCGGTGAGCACGATCGTGGGCGGGCCGGTGGCGGCCTCCAGAAACATCCGCATGCCCCGGCCCCCCTTTCCGTCATCGCCACAACGAGTCGTGATCAGTGATGCACGGCTCCCCGGGTTCCGGTGCCGGGCACCTGCCGGTGTCCGGCATCGGAACCATCCGCCGTGCTCCCCACGAGCCATGCTGCACGGACGGACCACCCCCGCGCATTGCCGGTTCCCGGCAGCGTTTATTAGGGTCTGCATGCCGGTGGGCCGCTAATGAACCGTCACCGGCGCGTCAATAATGCGGGGGACGACGTGACGGACCGGGAGATACCCGAGCAGTATCTGGACGGCTATGCCCGGATCCTGGCCGAGGTGTCGGCCACCGGCAGGCGCCTCACCCGTGACGAGATCGTCTCCCGGCGCGTCCTGGGCGAACAGGCCGCGGACGCCGGATACGGCCTGCGTGCCCTGATCAGCGCCCATCTGTCGGCGGCGCGCACGGCCTGGCCGGCCACCCCCGGCACCGCCGACGGCGCACTCGCCGCCGTGCAGCAGGTCGTCGACGCCTTCGCGGAGGGCTACGAGCGCGCCCAGCGCCTGGCGGTGCGTCAGGAGGAAGCCGCGCGGCGGGAGTTCATCGACGACCTCCTCTACGGCCGTAGCGACCTGGGCCACCTCGCCGAGCGCGCCGAACGCTTCGGCCTGCGGCTGTCCCATGCGCACGCGGTGGCCGTCGCGCAGGGCCCGGCCTCCTACGACGAGGGCGACCCGGTGCCCCGGCAGGTGGAACGCGCCCTCATCGCCCGCTTCGGCGACCGCAGCATACTGCTCACCACCAAGGACGGCCGGCTGCTGTGTATCGCCCCCGGCCACCAGGACGAGGTCCTCACCTACTTCGCCAAGCAGGCGCACGCCGCCACGGACGGCGGCCGGGTCGCCATCGGCCGACCGCAGCCCGGCCCCGGCGGCGTCGTCCAGTCCTACGAAGAGGCCCTCAACGCCCTCGAACTCGCCGAGCGCCTGGACCTGGGCGACCCGGTGCTGCGCGCCGCCGATCTGCTCGTCTACCCCGTGCTCACCCGCGACCGGCAAGCCATGGCCGACCTGGTGGTCGACACCCTCGGCCCGCTCACGACGGCCCGCGGCGGCGCCCAGCCCCTCCTCGACACCCTCACCGCCTACTTCGACTCCGGCTGCGTGGCCGCCGAGGCCGCACGCCGTCTGTCGCTCAGCGTGCGCGCCCTGACCTACCGGCTCGAACGCATCCACAAGCTGACCGGCGCCGACCCGTCCGACCCCGCGCACCGTTACATGCTCCAGACGGCAGTGATCGGCGCCCGTCTGCTCGACTGGCCCGCCAAGCGGCTCTGAAGCACCTCCCGTGCCGGCAGGTCGGCGCAACTGCGCACCGCCCCATCGCCCCGCGCGCCCTCCGCCGCCGGAGCATCACGTATGCTGCGGCTGCCCCGGCACCCCAGTGCGTCACGGCACCACAGATGGCGGCGGCCATGAAAGCAACCACGCGCGCCACCGACAAGTTCGGCGTGCCCACCAGTCAGGAGCCCTGTGTGTCCACGTCCTTCCTCGGTGCCGCACTGATGTCGGTCGGCGCCATGGCCACCGTGGCCGGAGCTCTCCTGTACGTACTTCCGGGCCCTGGCCTTCCCGTCCTTGTTCTGGGTCTGGCGCTCACGGCCGCAGGAGTTGCCGTACGGACCGTCGGCAGCAGGTGAACTTGGACGGCTGCTCCAACGGGGGCCGCGTCTACTCCTCCTGCCTTGGCTCCACCAGGGCGAGTCCCAGCTCCGGGTGGTAGACCTTGGGCAGCGCAGGCTCGGCGCTGCGCACGATGACCTCCAGGGTGGGCCACACCTGCCCGCTCAGCAGATGTCCGCCCCGGGTTCGGCCGTCGGACATGCCAAGGACGGCATGCAGGTGCGGCACCGGGCCGTCGTCGCCCTCGGCGATGTCGCCCACCAGGGACAGTACTTCGCACTGTTCCGCCACCGGGATGCGCCGATAGTCCCGCGCTTCCGGATCGAACCATCCCACGACCGCCTCCGAAAACGCGCCCACCGCGGTGACCTGCGCCGTACGGATGTCGCGTGCCCGCGCGAACTCCGTCAGGGCCTGCACCGGCTCCTCGCCCGCATCGAGCACCACGACATGCATGGCGCCGTACTCTTCCCCAAGCTGCCGCCACTTCATACGCGGCCGAGTACCCGGCCGTCCGGCCGCCAAGCGGCGTACCGGTGCACGTCGGACAAGAGCTGCATTTACGGCGGCCGAGCATTATTGTTAAAGAATGCGTAAAGCATTCGGCAAAGAGCATGAAACCGGTCCGCAAGGTGCTCTGACGTGCCCGGTCTGCAAGCAGCCCGTGGACACGGTCGTCAAGCGGCGGCACAAGACGCTCGGACTCTTCGTGCCCGTGTGGCGCCCCGGGCCCTGCCGCAACCCCGACTGTCCCGAGTACCTGGAGCCCTTGGAGGAGACTTCGCCTTCCGACCACTCGTAGCCAGGATCAGCAAGGCTCCGAAGTCGTGTGTTCCGCGTGGAAACACATCTCGCAGAGGAGGTTCCGGGCCGGAGCATCATGAGTGGCTTTGCCCATGCCCACCAATTGCCGGACCTCTTTGCGCTCCTCGCGCACGTGCTCCGCGCACACCGCGGCGCCGCACGAACGGCATACAGCCGACGCCGTCGTCGTACGGTCCTGGGCGAGGCAGTCGTAGCACCACATGGCCGCTCCCGCGGTTCTGCTGCCCCCCCCTCCTCCTGTGCCCTCCGAGTTCCGCGGCACCTGACAGGAAAACTTCTCGGCGTCTCACCTCAGTCGGAGGGTTGCAAGGGGAGTGCGGGCCAGTTGAGCAGGCGTGCTCCGAGGGTGGCGGTCTGCAGGGTGTAACGCTGGTCGGGGTTGGTGGGGTCGTACCCGGTGAGGGTGCGCACGCGGGCCATGCGGTAGGCCACGGTCCGCACGCTGAGGCCGAGGCGTCGTGCGGTCACGGTGTTGGTGCAGCCGCTGTCGAAGTACGCGGTCAGGGTGTGCAGCAGCGGGCCCGGCCCGCCGCGGGCCCGCTCCAGGCCGCCCAGCACCGTGGCCACCAGGTCGGTGATCGCCGCTCTGTCCCGGCCCAGGACCTGGAACACCAGCAGGTCCGACGCGTGGATCACCGCGCCGGAGACGGCAAGACGGTGGGCGAGGTCGAGGGTCTCGCGGGCCTCGCGGTAGCAGCGCACGACACCGTTCGCCCCCGGCCGCGGCCGGCTGACGGCGATCCGAGGATGCCGGGCGAGCGAACGCCGGACATGCTCGGCGAAGTGCTCGGCGGCACTCGCGCCGCTTCCGGCACAGATGCACACCAGCATCCCGTCCTTCGCGGCAACCAGGCTCTCCCCGGCACCATAGCCCGAGGCCATGGCCTCTTCGACGTACCGGGTGGCCGGGTCCGCCGCGCTGAAGGGCGCCTCGGCCCGGGCCACCGCCACGCGGTGCGGGCCGGCGAACCGGAAACCGATACGGTGGGCCTGCTCCGCCATCCGGCCGAGATCACCGGCACCGTGCAGCAACTCGTCCAGGAACGCCTGCCGGATCTCCTCCTCCCGCCGGATGGCCGCCCGGTGAGCGGCCTCATAGCCCTCGGTGAGCGTGACCGCCACCTCCCGGACAGGCCCCAGCACCTGCGCCGGGACCGGCACCGAAACAGCACAACCCCCGCCCGCCCCGCCCGCGGACGGTGCGCAGGTACGGCACAAAGCACCCAGGTAGGCGTCGATGAGCTCGCGCAGCGGGGTGCCGTTGCCGGCGGCGTGAGCTGCCGCTTCCCGCAGCCGGGCACGATCCTGCGCGTCGATACCACCGGTGCGCACCACAGCCCGGGCCAGCAGCTCCTCATGAGGCGGACCGCCCCATGACCCTGCGCCAGCACCGCTCCTGCCACCCATCAGCGGCCACCCCATTTGTCCGCATTGGCGAGCTTCGAGTTTACCGCCACTTTGCCGACCCCCGGCAAGGTCGCGCACCCCCAGATGTCCGCCGATGTCCCTCCCCGGCCCGTATCCGCCCAGCCAGCCGGGTAACCCGCAACACAGGGTCCCAGCGCCAGGAACCAGGGGGTAACACACCCGTGCCCCGAACCAACCCCACCAGCCTCGCCAGCCCCACCGGCCTCGCCCGGAGGCTCGCCCGGAGGCTCGCCGCAGTCCTCCTGACAGCGCTCGGCTGCCTGCTCGCCGCCCCGGCGATGAGCGCGGCACAGGCCCCGAGCGTGCTCCTCACACGGGTCGACGACACCATCACCCCGGTCGTCGCCAACCACCTCAAGGACGGACTGCGCATTGCCGAGCGCGAGGGCCACGAGGCGTACGTGATCGAGTTGGACACCCCTGGCGGGCTGCTGCAGTCGACCCGGGACATCGTGCAGGAATTCCTCGCCGCCGACGTGCCCGTCGTCGTGTACGTCACTCCGCCCGGCGCCCGTGCGGCGTCGGCAGGCGCCTACATCACCATGTCCGCGCATGTCGCCGCCATGGCCCCCGGCACGCACATCGGGGCCGGCACGCCCGTGACCGGTCAGGGCGAGGAGGCGAGCGACAAGGTGGTCAACGACGCGGTCGCATTCGCCGTGTCCATCGCCGAACAGCGCGGCCGCAGCACGGACTTCGCCCGGGACATGGTGCGTGAGGGCACGTCGGTGTCCGACCGGGAGGCCGTGCGCATCGACGTGGTCGATCTCGTGGCGCCGTCGCGCGAAGCCCTGCTCACCGAGCTGGACGGCCGCCACGTCGTGGTCGGCCCGCAGGGCGAGCGGCACGAGGTCGTCCTGCACACCGCGGGCGCCCGGGTCGTGGAGCACGCTCTCGGCTTCTTCGGCGAGGTCCGGCAGCTGCTGGCCAGCCCCGAGCTGGCGTTCCTGTTCCTCTCCATCGGGACTCTGGCCGTGATCTACGAACTGGCGACCCCGGGCATGGGCGTCGGTGGCGTCATCGGGGCAGTCCTCCTGGTGCTCGGGTTCGTCGCGCTGAGCGTGCTGCCCTTCCATGTCGGCGGCCTGCTCCTGCTGATCCTGGCCGCCGCCCTGTTCGCCGCGGAAGTGCTCACCCCCGGCGTCGGTGTCTTCGCCGCGGGCGGAACGGTGGCCCTGGTCTTCGCCGGGATCCTGCTCTTCCGTGGTGAGCTGGGCGTTGATCCGGCCGTGCTGTGGCCGACCGCCGTGGTGGTGGGCGGCGGCTCGGTACTCGCCGGGCGTCTCGCCTGGCGAGCCCGGAAGGCTCCGCCGACCACGGGGCACGAAGGGCTGCTGGGCCGGGAGGCCGTCGTACGCCGGGTGGACGGCGAGAGGGGCCAGGTGCTGCTCGACGGCACATGGTGGGCCGCCCGCGGCCGTACGGCCCCCGTCACCGAAGGACAGCACGTCCGCGTCGTGGACCTCGACGGCCTCGATCTGATCGTCGAGAACGCCGAGGCCGCCCCCAACGGGCCGCACACCGCACCGGAGGACGGATCATGAACACAGACCTCATCGGCATCATCATCGGAGCAGTCGTCCTGCTCATGCTCCTGATGGCCGCAGTGAAGATCGTGCCCGAGTACGAACGCGGGGTGATCTTCCGGCTCGGCCGGATCATCGGCGCCAAGGGACCGGGGCTGTTCGTCATCATCCCCGTCGTCGACCGCATGATCCGCGTCTCCCTGCGGACCGTGACCATGGACATTCCGCCGCAGGACATCATCACCAAGGACAACGTCACCGTACGGGTCAACGCAGTGACCTACTTCAACGTCGTCGACCCCAACCGCTCCGTCGTGGCCATCGAGGACCACATCAAAGGCACCTCGCAGATCGCCCAGACCACGCTGCGCAGCATCCTCGGACAAGTGGACCTCGACGAACTGCTCATCAACCGCGACGAAATCAACCAACGACTCCAGCGCATCATCGACGAGGTCACCAACCCCTGGGGCGTCAAGGTCACCCTCGTCGAGGTCAAGGACGTCGAACTGCCCGAGCCCATGCGTCGTGCCATGGCCCGCCAGGCCGAGGCCGAGCGTGACCGGCGTGCCAAGGTGATCCACGCCAAGGGCGAGTACGAGGCCGCCGAAACCCTGGCGGACGCCGCCGACCGTCTCGAAGGCCACCCCGCCGCCCTCCACCTGCGGATCCTGTCCACCATGGCCGAGATCTCCGCCGAGCGGAACTCCACGCTGATCTTCCCGTTGCCGATGGAGATCTTCCGCCTCATCGACATGCTCCGCCAGCCCCAGAACCCGGTCGGCGCCGAGAAGTCGGGCGGGGAGAAGCTCGCCATGGAGAAGTCGTAGCGCCCACGCCCCCGCCGGGCGGTTTCGGCCCGCTCCCGGTCCGGAAGCCGGCTGAACCGTCGAGCCGACTCCCGGGACGCCGATCCCCCTTTCGAGCCGCCGAACCACTCCTTGCCCCGTCTCCAGCGCGCCCTGACCGCGGCGCTCGGCCGGACGGTGGGCATCGACGGCATCTCGCGCTGTTCGCCGCGGTGGCCGGCCTGCTCCTCGGAGCGGGCATCCCCGCGCAGGGCTTCCCCCAGGCCGCGTTCCCTTTGGCGAGCAACGGCAGCCGGGGCACCGACGTCGTCGCGCTGCAGCACCTGCCGGCCGCGCACGGTCAATCGGTGCGCGCTCGCCATCACCGTACGCCAGGGCGACAACGGGCCCGCGGTGAAGGCCGTCCAGTCGCTGCTCAACGCCAAGCGGGGCGCCGGACTCCGCCACACCAGCCATGAAGTCGGGATGGTCATCGACGTGTGGCCGATCCCCACCGACTGGAGTTCTGGGCCGCACCATGCGGGACGTGGCCGGAACGGGGACGACGGTCCGCAACTCCGCTGACCGCCTCCGGCACGGCGCCATGGCGCACCCGGCGCGCGCCATGCGTCCCCGTGTCCCCCGCGTTCTACTGCGCGGTCTTCCGGGCCAGCGCGTTGTTCCCCATCGAGTTGTGCACGCTGAAGCTCACTGCGTCCGACCGGTAGCGGTCGTCCGACCACTCCACCGGCCGCCCCTCGTGCGTCGTCGTCACCCGGCGCACCCGCAGCAGCGGGCTGGTACGGCGGATGCCGAGCAACTCGGCATCCTGCGCTCCCGCGGCCACGGCGTCGATGATGTGCTCGCCGTACGCGAACACCAGACCCGTGTCCTCGTACAGCCGCTGAGTGACGGACGGACAGTCCACCTCGATCGACTCCACCGCCGGGGAGATCCAGTCGGCGTACACGGTCCGCTCCAGCAGCACCGGCTCGCCGTCGAGTCCACGTACCCGCAGCACGTGCAGCACGTCGGTGCCCTCCGGGAGTTGAAGCCGCACCGCGTCCTGTGCGGTCGCCGGCCGGTACTCCTGTTCAACGACCCGTCCCGTCGCCTCTCGGCCCATCGCGCGCGCCCACTGGGCGAAGCTGCGCAGTTCGGCGAAGCTCTGGCTGCGGCGGCTGGCGAGCACCACCCGACGCGCACCCTGCCGGGAGCCGATCAGCCCCTCGGCGGTGAGGCTCGCGACGGCCTGGCGGACGGTGCCGCGGGAGACGGCGTACTGGGCGGCCAGCTCTGTCTCGGAGGGCAGCCGGCTCCCGACGGTGTACTCCTCGGCGTCGATCGCGCGTCGCAGCGCCTCGGCGATCTCCTCGTGTCGCGCCGTCATGCCGCCCCTCTGACTTGGCTGGTGTGCACAGACCGATGAGCCTAACCGATATCCGGAGGGATCCGTGTCCGCCGGATTGTGCAGGCAACAGGGGGCTGTAGTTCGGTTCGCATTCATTTTCAGGTCATTCGAGACGGGCGTACTGAGGGCCAACTTGTTCAGACAAGTTCTCGTCGCAGACTGTCCTGCGGCATCTCACTCCGCACCACCCGTCCTCGTGTGCACCCCTGGAGAGACCGTGTCCGTGTCCCTGCCGCGATCAGCCGTCCTCGGCGGCTCCCTCGCCGTCGTCGCCGCGTTGGCCCTGAGCGCCTGCGGCGCCGCTCCCGACAACGCGTCCACCACCGCCGACGGCAAGTCCGCCGCCACCGCCACCTCCGCCACCGACTTCGGCGGCATGGACAAGCTGGTCGAAGCCGCGAAGAAGGAGGGCACGCTGCACGCCATCGCGCTGCCCCGCGACTGGGCCAACTACGGCGCCCTCATCGACGGCTTCGAGAAGAAGTACGGCATCAAGATCGAGGTCGAGAACCCCGACGGCTCCAGCCAGGACGAGATCAACGCCGTCACCTCCCGCAAGGGCCAGGACCGCGCGCCCGACGTCCTCGACCTCGGCTCCTCCTTCGCCATCAGCGCCGCCCAGCAGGGCCTGCTCGCCCCGTACAAGGTGGAGGCGTTCGACGACATCCCCGACACGCAGAAGGACGCGCAGGCCCGCTGGTACAACGACTACGGCGGCTACATCTCCATCGGCTGCGACGCGGCCCGCGTCAAGGAGTGCCCCACCACCTTCAAGGACCTGCTCAAGCCGCAGTACAAGGGCCAGGTCGCTCTCAACGGCAACCCCACCAAGTCCGGTTCGGCCTTCGGCGGCGTCTACGCGGCGGCCCTCGCCAACGGCGGCTCCTTCGACGACATCCAGCCCGGCCTGGACTTCTTCACCGATCTGAAGAAGAACGGCAACTACACCCCCGTCGAGTCCACCCCGGCCACGGTCGAGAAGGGCGAGACGCCGATCAGCATCGACTGGGACTACCTCAACGCCGGCTACGCCGAGGAGTTCAAGTCCAAGGGCGTCGACTGGAAGGTGGCGGTCCCGAGCGACGGCCAGTTCTCCCAGTACTACTCGCAGGCCATCAACAAGGACGCCCCGCACCCGGCCGCGGCCCGTCTGTGGCAGGAGTACCTCTACAGCGCCGAGGGGCAGAACCTGTGGCTCAAGGGTTACGCACGGCCCGCCCTGATGACCGCCATGGAGAAGGCCGGCACCCTCGACAAGACCGCCGCCACCAAGCTGCCCGAGGTCTCCGGCACCCCGGCCTTCCCGACCGAGGAGCAGCAGAACAAGGCGAAGACCGTGCTCGCCGAGGGCTGGGCGAAGGCCGTCTCCGGATGACCGCCACGCTCACGCGGGCGGACGTGGCGTCCGTCGCTTCCCCGAAGCGGCGGCGCCGCGTCCCCGGATGGCTCGCCGTCCTCCCGCTGCTCGTCTTCACCGCGATCGCCTTCGGCCTGCCCGCGATCGCCATGCTGAACGGTGCCTTCACCATGAAGGACCCGACGACCGGGGCGACGTCCTACACGACCGAGAACCTCGCCACGTCCCTCCGCGGTGCCTACCTCACGGCGCTCCTCGGCAGTGTCAAGCTGTCGGCCGTCTCGGCCGCCCTCGGGGCGCTGCTCGGACTGCCGCTCGCCCAGGCCGTGGTGTCCTCCCGGTTGCCCGCGCTGCGCGAGGCGGTGCTCACCGCGTCGGGGGTGCTGGCCAACTTCGGCGGCGTCCCGCTGGCCTTCGCCTTCGTCGCCACGCTCGGCAACGCCGGTGTGCTGACCCGGCATCTGGGCCTGGGCGGCACCGGCTGGGACCTGTACAGCTTCTGGGGACTGGTCCTCGTCTACCTGTACTTCCTGATCCCGCTGATGGTGCTCACCATCACCCCGGCGCTGGACGGACTGCGCGCCCAGTGGCGCGAGGCCGCGCAGAACAACGGCGCCACCACCGTGCAGTACTGGCGCCACGTGGCGCTGCCCGTGCTGCTGCCCTCGCTGCTCGGCGGCCTGGTGCTGCTGTTCGGCAGCGCGTTCGCCGCGTACGCCACCGCCGCGGCCATGGTGGGCAGCTCCGTCCCCCTCGTCACCCTGCAGATCGCCGACGCCATCTCCGGCAACGTGCTGGTCGGCCAGGAGAACGTGGCGCTCGCCCTCAGCCTCGACATGGTCCTCGTCGCCGGCCTCGTCATGGCCGTGTACCTGCCCCTGCAACGCCGGAGCGCCCGATGGCTCGCCTGAACCTGTGGCGGTGGGGCGTCCTCGGCCTCGCCGGACTGTACTTCCTCGTCCCGATGGCCGCGTCCGTCGTCTTCACGGTGGACGTGCCCGGGCAGGGTGTCACCTTCGACGCCTACACGCGGATCCTCTCCACGGACGGTTTCGTCTCCAGCCTGCTGCTGTCGCTGGAGCTGGCCGCCGCCACCATCGCCATCGTGCTGCTGCTGATGGTGCCCGCCATGGTCGCGCTGCGCCTGGGCGCGCCCCGGCTGCGGCCCGTCGTCGAGGTGGTGTGCTCGCTGCCGCTGGTGGTGCCGCCGATCGCGTTCGTCGCGGGCATCGGGACCGTACTGAAGTGGGGGCCCGAGCATCTGTCGCGCACCCCGCTGTTCCAGACGTTCGTCGCGATCCAGAACCCCGGCTTCCCCTTCGTGCTCGTCCTGGCGTACGTCGTGATGGCGCTGCCGTTCGTGTACCGGGCGCTGGACGCCGGGCTGCGCGCGGTCGACGTGCCCACCCTCGTCGAGGCCGCGCGCTCCTGCGGCGCGGGCTGGCCGCAGGCGCTGACCCGGGCGGTGCTGCCCAATCTGCGCGGCGCGCTGCTCAACGCCTCGTTCCTCACCCTCGCCCTGGTACTCGGTGAGTTCACGGTCGCTCAGCTGCTCGGCTTCCAGCCGTTCGCCGTGTGGATCGTCAACATCAGCGGCTCCCAGGCCCAGCTCTCCGTCGCCGTGTCCGTGCTCAGTCTGCTCGTGACATGGGTCCTGCTTCTCGTGCTCGCCGGTGCCGGCGGACGCACCCGTACCGCATCCCGGGGATGAACCATGACCGCCACCGCCCTTGACGCCCCCACCCAGGCTGCCGCGACCGTCGAGTTCCGCGGGCTGCGCCGGGAGTTCGGATCGACTGTCGCCCTCGACGGGCTCGATCTGACCGTCCGGCCCGGCGAGTTCCTCGCCCTGCTCGGCCCGTCCGGCTGCGGCAAGACCACCGCGCTGCGGATGCTCGCGGGGTTCGAGCACCCCGACTCCGGCGCCGTGCTCGTCGACGGACACGACGTCACCGGCGTGCCCGCCCACCGTCGCGACGCCGGGATGGTCTTCCAGTCCTACAGCCTCTTCCCGCACCTGAACGCACTCGACAACGTGGCCTTCGGACTGCGGATGCGCAAGGTGCGCACCTCCGAACGGCGGTCCCGCGCGGCCGAGTTGCTGGAGCTGGTCGGTCTCGCCGACAAGGGCGCGCGGTTCCCGCACCAGCTCTCCGGCGGCCAGCAGCAACGTATCGCGCTGGCCCGCGCGCTCGCGCTGCGCCCGCGCGTCCTGCTCCTGGACGAGCCGCTGTCCGCCCTCGACGCCAAGGTCCGCCTGTCCCTGCGCGAGGAGATCCGGCGCCTCCAGCAGGAGCTGGGCATCACCACGCTGTTCGTCACGCACGACCAGGAGGAGGCGCTGTCCGTGGCCGACCGGGTCGCCGTGATGCGGGCCGGGCAGCTCGAGCAGTGCGCCGAACCGGCCGAGTTGTACGGCCGTCCCGCGACCGCCTTCGTCGCCGAATTCGTCGGCACGATGAGCCGCGTCCCGGGAACGCTCAACGGCGAGGACGTCGAGGTGCTCGGGCAGCGGCTGCCGATCGACGGGCCGGTGCCGGACGGCGCCCGGGACGTGGACGTACTGGTGCGGCCCGAGGCCGTACGGGTACGCGCCGACGGCGGCGGCACCGCGCGGGTCGTCGCCACCGCCTTCCTCGGCGCCGTCGTCCGCGTGACCGTCCGGCTCGCCGACGGCACCGACGTCAAAGCCGATCTGCCCGCGCACGACGCGGCCGGGCTCGCCGCCGGATCCGCCGTCGATCTGTCGCTGCCGCGGCGGGCCGTGCTGGTGGCGCAGCGCACGAAGAGCTAGCCGCTCCCTGCCGTCAGCCGATCACCGACCGAAAGAGAACCACACGTGACCCCCCACCCCCGACTCCCCCTCCAGGCCGTCCTGTTCGACATGGACGGCACGCTCGTCGACACCGAGCGGCTGTGGTGGGAGGCGGTGGAACACGTCGCCGGGCGGCCGTTGACCGACGCGGACCAACCCGAGGTGCTGGGCCGGCCCGTCGAGCACACGGCCGCATGGCTGGCCGACGCGACCGGCCGGCCCGTCACCGACCTGTCCGCCGCACTGCACCGACAGTTCGCCGAGCGCGTCCGCACCGGCATCGTGCCCCGCCCCGGCGCCCTCGACCTGCTGGACGCGCTCGCGCGCGACGGCGTTCCGACCGCGCTGGTCACCGCCTCCCCGCGGGACGTCGCCGGCACCGTCTTGGACGTACTCGGCGCCGACCGGTTCGCGGTCGCCATCACCGCGGACGACACCACCGCCGGCAAACCCGCTCCCGAGCCCTACCTCGCGGCCTGCCACGCCCTCGGCGCGGAACCCGCCGCCTGCGTCGCCGTCGAAGACACCCACACGGGCGTGACCTCCGCCGAAGCAGCCGGGTGCGCGGTTCTGGCCGTGCCGTCGCTGGCGCCGATCACACCGGCACCCGGGCGAACCGTACGGGCCAGCCTCGTCGGCGTGACAACGATGGAACTGAACGCGATGGTGGCGCGTGAGTCGAATGCGGTGGCTCTGCCCGGGCTCGGAGCGACCGCCGCGCACGCGCCGAGCCCGCCCGACGGACCCCGGCTGCGTGTCATGAGCCTCAACCTGTGGCTCGGCGGCTCGAAGGTCGACGGCCATCGCGCCAAGCAGATCAAGGCCGTCCTGGACACCGGTGTGGACGTCGTCGGTCTCCAGGAGACCAACGGCACCGCGGCCCGGGAACTGGCCGAGGCCCTCGGCTGGCACCACCACACCGCCGGCAGCAACCTCGGCATCATCAGCCGCCATCCCATCACCGCCCGCCACGGCGACCCCGACGTCGGCTTCTACGGAGCGGCCGGCGCACGGATCCGCATCGGCCCCGGCCGGGAGGTCGACGTATGGACGGTCCACCTGCACTACACGCCGTACGGGCCGTACGAGGCCGCCTTCGACGGACTGGGCGCCGCCGAGTTGATCGCCCACGAGGAGGTCCGGCACGCCCAGATGCATGACACGCTGCACTGGATCGCACAGGCGAGCGACGACGGCGTACCGGTGGTGCTGGTCGGCGACTTCAACTGCCCCTCGCACCTCGACTGGCCCGACGTCGACTGGCCGGTCACGCGCGCAGCCGAGGAAGCGGGCCTGCGCGACTCCTATCGCGAGGCCCACCCCGACCCGGTCACCGCGCCGGGCCACACCTGGTCGCCGGTGCACGTCCTGCACGACGGCGGCAACGGCCGGCCCGAACCGCAGGACCGGATCGACTACATCCTCCACCGCAGTCTGCGGGTACTCGACTCGCGGACGTACGTGGCCGGTACACCACGGGCCTGGCCCGACGTGGCCGGCAACGACTGGCCGTCCGACCACGCCGCGGTCATCACCACGTTCGCCCTGCCCCACGCGGAATGAACGGCGGGGTCCGACGAGGAACCCCCGTTCGCGTCCGGAGCGGGCACCGTCTCACGCGGCCGGACCGGACAACCGGACATCTTCCGTGGCGGTACGGTCCCGACGGGCCGACCCTGTCACGGACAGGGCGCCCGGCCCGAAGAAGACCAGCAGCAGAAAGCCCCAGCAGAACAGCGCGGGCGACAGGCCACCGTTCTGCAGAGGGAACAGCCCGTCCTTCTGGTGCTCGGTGAAGTAGGCGAACGCCATGATCCCCGAGCTGACGAACGCGGCGCTGCGCGTCCCCACCCCGAACAGGACGAGAACACCGCACACCAACTCGATCACTCCCGCATACCAGAACGGCCAGTCACCCACCGGGCTGGCCTTCCGGCCCAGAACACCGAAGAGGGTGGCAGCCCCCTCGCTGGTGAACAGCAGGCCGAGAACGATGCGGAACGCGCCGAGGACGACAGGCTGGTAGCCGGTCAGTCGGTCGCTCAGTTGTGCGGTGCTCATCGGTGAGTACTCCTCGAACCAGTACGTGCGCCGCCGAGCGACGCAGGCGAGGCGGGACCAGCCCCTCCACCACTGACTACGTTTGCGCCAACCGGATGACTCACCGCAGCACCCAGCCCCTTGCTTCGCGGGCTGAGCGGCGTGGCCGAGGGGCGAGCCCGTCAGGAGACGAGCGGTGCCGTCGCGGGCTCCGGGGCGGTCCCAGGACCGGGGCCCGGCTCCCCTTCCGGATCCCGCGGCGGCTCGGAGAGCTGCTCGCGCACATAGTTCCAGACCACGGCGATCAGTGCGGCGGCCGGTACGGCGAGCAGGCTGCCCACGATGCCCGCCAGGCTGCCGCCCAGAGTCACCGCCAGCAGGACGACCGCGGCGTGCAGGCCGAGTCCTCGGCTCTGGATCATGGGTTGGAAGACATTGCCCTCCAGCTGCTGGACCACGACGATGACGGCCAGCACGATCAGGGCGTCCGTCAGCCCGTTCGACACCAGCGCGATGAGCACGGCGACGAAGCCAGCGAACAGGGCGCCGATGATCGGCACGAACGCGCACACGAAGGTGAGCACGGCCAGCGGGAGAACGAGCGGGACGTGCAAGATCCACAGTCCGACACCGATGAGGACGGCGTCCAGCAGACCGACCGCGGCCTGGGAGCGTACGAAGGCCCCGAGGGTGTCCCAGCCACGCTCGGCCACGGCCGGGACGTCGACGGCGAGGCGCCCGGGCAGCTGGCGCGCGAGCCACGGCAGGAACCGCGGCCCGTCCTTGAGGAAGAAGAACATCAGGAAGAGGGCGAGGACGGCCGTCACCACTCCGTTGACCACGGTGCCCACGCCCGTGGCGAGGGTGGTGAGCATGCTGCCGACGCTGTTCTGGAGGCGGTCGGTGGCGGTGTCCAGGGCGGTGGTGATCTGGTCGTCGCCGACGTTCAGTGGCGGGCCCGCGGCCCACTCTCGTACGCGCTGGATGCCTTCGACCACTCCGTCGGTCAGTTCGCCGGACTGAGAGGCCACCGGGACGGCGATGAGTGCCACGGCACCGGCGGCGACCGCGAGGAACAGCACGGTCACCACCGAAGCGGCAAGGGCGGGCGGCCATCCGTGACGGCGCAGGAACCGGGCGCAGGGCCAGGTCAGTGTGGTGAGGAGCAAGCCGATGACAAGGGGCCAGACGACCGACCACATCCGGCCGAGGAGCCAGAGCACCACCGCAGCCCCCACGAGGACCAGCAGCAGCTCCGTCGACATGCGCGCCGAGGCACGGAGTGCGGCACGAGTTCTCGCAGGGCTCAAAGAGGCAGACATGCGATCACCCTATGCGCCGCCGCTGCCCGGCCGTCCCCGCGGCCCGGCAGTCGTCTGCGCGGAGACCTTCCTCCGGGCCGGCAGGCCGACAGGCCCCGAACAGAAGGGACTTGACGACCCACGCCGGGGCCCTTCGAGCCCTGTGCGGAGGCGCCGGTGGAGTATCGGTGGGGCGGCCTCGGGACGGGCCGCCCGACACAGCGCATCGACTTCGATGGAGCGCCCTGGGACCGCATGCACCCCGTGACAAGGGGAACTCGCCCGTTGCCCTCCCTGCAGACCAGTCGTGAAGTCTGATGGTGGTGCGTGCATCACTCATCTACGCCGGGAGCACAACCATGACCGTTCCGGCTAAAGCCCCTGTCGCCCGCGATGAGCCGCGGCTCATCAGAAGGGCTTCTCCTTCGTCGCGGTGGAGGGCGACTGGCCGGACTGCCTGGCCGTGCACTGCTCGGTGTCCACGGCCCCCGGCGCGCCCGAGGATCCGCGTGAGGTGCTGGAGGACTTCATCCGCTGGCCGCGGTGGATGTGGGCGAACACCGACGTCGCCGCTTTCACCCGGTGGCTGCGCAAGCACAACGCCGGCCGACCTCGCGCAAAGCGCGTCGGCTTCTACGGCTTGGACGTCTACAGCCTCTGGGAGTCCCTGCACGCCGTTCTCGAGCATCTGCGCGCCCACGACCCGGACGAGGTGACAGCCGCGTTGGAGGCCTATCGGTGCTTCGAGCCGTACGCCGAGGACCCGCAGGAGTTCGCCCGGGCCACCCGGCTCATCCCTTCCGGCTGCGAACCAGAGGTTCTGTCCCTGCTCGTCCAGCTGCGCCGCAGCGCCGGCGAGGCGGGTGTGCCGGAGAGTCTGTCGGAGTTCGCGGCCCGGCAGAACGCCGAGGTGCTGGCCGCAGCAGAGGCGTACTACCGGGCGATGGTGCGCGGCGGCCCGAAGTCGTGGAACATCCGCGACCGGCACATGGCCGATACCCTCGACCGGCTCATGGCCCACCACGGCCCCGGTGCGAGGGCGGTGGTGTGGGAGCACAACACGCACATCGGAGACGCCCGGGCCACCGACATGGCCGACGCGGGCATGGTCAACGTCGGCCAGCTCGTCCGGGAGCGCAATCCGGCCGGTGACGTGGTGCTGGTCGGCTTCGGCTCGTACGAGGGCACGGTGATGGCCGCGGACTTCTGGGGCGCCCGCCCCCGCGTCATGCGGGTTCCGCCGACCCGTCCGGGCAGTCTGGAGCATCGGTTGCACCAGGCCCTGCCGCAGCTCCCCGAGGCGCTGTTCGTCTTCCCGGCCTCGGCCCCCGACGCAAACGGCGGCTCCCGGTGGTTCGAGCAGGAGAGCGACCACCGCGCGATCGGCGTCGTCCACCGCCCGTCCCGGGAACGCCGGGGCACCTACGTGCCCACCCGTC
The DNA here is from genome assembly GCF_013009255.1 of Streptomyces sp. Z423-1. NCBI lineage: Bacteria > Bacillati > Actinomycetota > Actinomycetes > Kitasatosporales > Streptomycetaceae > Streptomyces > Streptomyces sp. Z423-1. The sequence continues at coordinate 8,708,669 of NZ_CP053109.1, read as the reverse complement.
TCGGCGACCGCTACGACGCGTTCTGCTACCTGGACCGCACCACGGCCCTGACCCCACTGCATCCCGAGCCGCCCGCCGAGGGCGAGGAGGAGACCTGGCCGACTGGCATGTGACGGCCGCGCGGCCCACTGCCGGACACATCACGCTGCCGGGCACCCCCGCGCGGCAGTAGGACAACTCTGGAGGACCTGCCATGGCACAGACAGTGCACGACGTCATGACCGCCCCGCCGGTCGAGGTCAGCCCCCACGCCTACGTGCCCGATGTGGCCCGCCGCATGCGGGACGAGGACATCGGCGCGGTCGTGATCACGGAGGACGGCCACCCGCGCGGCCTGGTCACCGACCGCGACCTGACCGTGCGGATCCTTGCCGAGGGCGGTGACGTCAACGGCAGGCGTGTGCAGGAGGCGTGCAGCACGGAACTCGTAACGGTGACCGCTGACGACCCGATCGACCGCGCCGTGCAGCTCATGCGCGAGAAGTCGGTACGCCGGCTGCCAGTGGTCGACCCCGAGCGCGACTGCGTGGTCGGCATCGTCTCCCTGGGCGACCTCGCAGTCGAACGCGATCCCGAATCGGCGCTGGGATCCATCAGCGCCGCAGAACCCAACACCTGACCGCCCACCCGGAGCGGAGACCGGAACGGAGAACGGGCATGCAACACGACACCTTCATCGCCCAGGTCCAGACACGGGCCCATCTCGACAGCCGCGGCGCCGCCGAGGCCGCCACCCGGGCCACCCTGGAGACGCTGGCCGAACGCATCCCTTCGTCCCTGGCGGACAACCTCGCCGCCCAGCTGCCGCGGGAGATCGGCGAGCACCTGCGCCGCGTTGCCACCGCGCCGGACCAGCCGGACACCGGAATCCGGATGAGTTACGGCGACTTCCTGGACCGCGTCGCCCAGCGTGCGGGCGAGGACAAGGCCAAGGCCACGTACGAGGCCCGTACCGTCATGGAGGTCGTCGGCGAGGCCACCCAGGGCAAGGTGACCGACAAGGTGCGCCAGGCTCTGGACGACGACCTCGCCCACGTCCTCTTCTCGGGCAGCACCGGCAGTATCAGCTGACGGAGGCCCGTATGGACAACGACCGGCGCAAGAACGCCTATCTGCAGCAGTCCGGCCGCAAGGACGTCACCCCGCGGCAACGGCGGCGTCTGAAGAAGAAGGCCGGGCAGGGCAAGGAATAGCCACTACGCCTCGGCCTGCTCCTGCGGTACGGCGCGTTCGACGTCCGCACGTTCCAGCAGTCCCAGCAGCCGCCCTTCCGGATCGGTCACCGGTATGGCCTGCGTGCCGGTGTGGTTCATGCGCTCCAGCAACGGCCCGAGCTGCTGGTCGGCGCGTACGGTCGTCGGCCCGGCACGCATCGCCTTCCCGGCGGTGCCCTCGGTCGGGGAGGCCGCGTCCTCGTGCGGGAGCAGGCCGAGGACGACCTGTTCGGCGTCGACCACCACGCACCAGCGGCGGGCCGTCTCGTCCAGCATCGCCAGCACCTCGTGCAGTGGCTGGTCGCCGGTACAGGTCAGGACGTTGCGGTCGGCCACATCACCGGCCAGCCGCACCTCGGACAGCTGCCCCTCGAAGGGCAGGCCGGCGGCGAGCCAGTCGGCCTTGCCGAGGACGTAGTCGTAGACCTGCGTAAAGCCCAACTGCTCCAGCCGTGCGGCGGCCCGCGGGCTGAGGTCGCACAGCTGGTCGGCGCAGTACACGATCACCGGCCGGGAGGTGTCCAGCTGTTTCGGCGCCTGCTCGTCCACCTGGTGCAGCCCCATCTGCACCGCTCCTGGCAGGTGGGCCTGTTCGTAGGTCTTGCGGGGCAGCACCTCGACCAGCTGGGCCATCTCCTGCTCGGCGAGGCGGAACACCTCCTGCCGGTCGAAGAGTCGTGCCGCCAAGTAGCAGTCGGAGGCGGCTCCGCCGGATGACGGACCAGCCTTGCCGTGCCCTCTTCGGCCACTACAGCGCCGTCACGTCTGCCACGTCCTGGTAGCGCAGCAGCACGCCCACCCCATCGGTCAGGGGCGTCTCGCCGGGAAGCAGGACGATCAGTTCGGCCCCCGTCCGCAGGGCGGCGTGCAGCAGGACCGCCTCGGCGGGTTCCTCTCGCACGCCGCTCGCCCCGAAAGCCTCCAGCTCCGGCGCCGACAGGGCGATCTGGTCGGGATCCGTGGCCGCGAAGAGGTTCTCGCGGAGCCGCACGGGAGGGGTGAACAGGACGGCCTGGGCCTGGCCGCGCTGCAGAGCGGCCACGACGGCCGGGATGCCCTCCGACAGCGCGGGATGCCGGGCGCGCTGCGCGTAGAAGGCGTCCACTTGACGCCGGTCCGCCATGCTCAGCCGGCCGTCCAGGACGGCGGCGACCTGCTTCTCGATGAGGGCGGTGCCGGTGTCGCCGTCGAGCGCGGTGTCCGGCTGCTCCTCCACGACGGACGTGCAGTCCTGCAGGTGGCGGGGCAGGCGGTTGACCAGAACGCCGGACAGCCACGCCTCACCGGTGTCCCGGCGCAGCACGATGCGCTCCGCGTGATGCCGGTCCGCCAGATCCGCGATTTCCTGAGCAAGGCTGCGGGCGGCGTGCTGCCACCCCTCCGCCGGCACGCGGAGCCGCGTAGGCCGTCCCCGCGTCACCGTGCTGATTGGCCATCGCCCGGCCTCGTAGGCGATCAGGACATGGTCTTCCGGGCCCTGCTCGCGCTCCTCGTCGGCGGCGAGTTCACCGGTATCCGGCTCACCGGTGTCGAGGAACCCGCCGTCGCGGGTGAGGGCGATCGCCACGTACGGGATGTCCGGCGCGTGCTGTATGGCGAGCGGCAGGGCGTTGGGCAGGCGGCCGAACCAAGCCGCATCACGCACAGGCGGCTCGGGCAGCTCCCCGACCAGGACGACGTGGCCGTCCGTGGCGAAGAGGGCTTGGCCGTGCCGGCCGGGAAGGTCCTGGTCGGTGCCGATGACAGATTCCAGGGCGGAGACGGTGGCGGGGTCGGCGCCCTGGGCGCGCAGAGCGTCGCGCTGGTGCGGCCAGCGCAGCTCGATCGCTTTGTCGGGGTCGTCGATGTCCCGGGAGGTGTCCAGGTAGACACTTCCCCAGGGTCCGGGCTCCTTGGTCAGGGGATCCAGAAACGACAGCTTCATCGCGGCACCGCCAGGGGGTTCACCGGCCGGTTTTCTCTGATCCCCCCGAGGTACCCCGCCCCGGTGCCGCCGACACGGGCTGGCACCACGCGGCTCGCCGCACTGGTCGATGACCAGTTGTCGGCAGGGCGGGAGCCCTCCATGGGGACCGCTCGTCATGCCTGCCAGGTCCCTTCGGTGATCGAGGGCGGGTCGACTCCGGATGCCGGTCTCTGCGGCCATCCGTGGGGAAGTCCCGTCGCCTGACGGTCTCTCCGCGACGCGCCGGGTACAGCGAGGAAGCGGGGAAAAGAAAGCAGCTGCCGTCACGTAATCCGCCCCTTCCGTCGAATCGGCGGCCGCACATGCACGGAGGACTCCCATGGCTCAACAGGTACGCGAGATCATGACCACCGACCTGGTCGTTGAAGGAGACCAGTCCCCGACGACGACGTCGAACAGGCGGTGCGGCTGATGCGGGAACGGGCCGTGCGCCGCCTGCCCGTGGTGGAGGGCGGCCGCCCCGTGGGCATCGTCTCGCTGGGTGACCTGGCCGTGGAACGGGATCCGGACTCAGCCCTCGGCAACATCAGCGCCGCCGGCCCCAACGATCAGGACGCGTAGACGCACCCGCATGTGCGGGGACGATTGCCATCGGTGCTGGACGGCGGAAAGGATGAGGCCCGGTGGGCCAGCGGTTGAAGGTCACACGCAGCCTGTGCGACATCGATGCCACGGTGGCGATGGTGCGGGCAGTGAGCCGTGGTCATGCGGCTGGACACGTCTCATCGGGCCACCCCACCCGGCCGGGGACAGCATGACCGACAGCGGTGGCCCGCCCTTCCCCGAGCGGACCATGACGACGTATCACGACGGCGTGCTGGGACGGATGCGCAGCCGGTCCGTCGGTCAACCACGCCCCGGCGTGCCGGAAGTCGTCCTGGTTCAGGGCATGGCGGTGTCCGACTACCTCCTGCCCGGGCTTGGCGCGTTCGGCCAGTGGACCCGGGCCCACCTGGTCGAGCTGCCGGGATTCGCCGGCAGCGGGGATCCGCCGCACGAGCTGGATGTGCCGGAGTTCGGTCGCTGCGTCGCCGACTGGCTGTCCGCGCGGGAACTCGGGCCCGTCGTCCTGGTCGGCCACTCCAGCGGAACGCAGGTCGCCGCCCGGGCCGCCCTGTGGCACCGTGACGTAGTCGCCGTGGTGCTGGCCAGTCCGACCGTCGACCCGGTGGCACGCGGATGGGTGCGGCTGCTGATCCGCTGGCGGCTGGACTCACGGCGCGAGCCAGGAGGACTGAGCGAGTCGCACCGCCCGGAGTGGCGCCGGGCGGGGCTGCGCCGACTGCTCCACACGGCGCACGTTCACCTGAAGGACGCGCTGGAGGACGCGGTCGCCCAGCTCGACGTCCCGCTGCTGGTCATCCGCGGGCGCGACGACCGTATCGGCACGGCCCGCTGGGCCCACCACTTGTCCCAACTGGTGCCGGACGGCGCGTGCATCGAGGTACCAGGCGCACACACCTTCCCCTGGCTCGACCCTCAGGCATGGTCCGACCCGGTGCGGCGACTCGCGGCCCGAGTCGGGCCGCCCCATTGAATGTCATACGGTCACAAGGTCGTGCAGCAGCCCTGAGGGTCCTTTCCTGCTCTGCTCGATCCGCCGGTCGGTTTCGGAACCGATCAGCTCCTGCCTGCCGACGCACTGTGTTCGTGCAGTGCCTGCATGACCTGCGCGTCGCTCACCTGGTCGAAGTCGTCGTACCACTGTCCGACTGCGCGGAAGTCGGGGGGCTGGTGCAGACAGACGATGTCGTCGGCCTCCGAGCGCATCTCTGCGGCGGTGTCGGGAGCGCAGACGGGGACGGCGAGGATCAGCCGGGCCGGGCCCTGGCGACGCAGGTGGCGCAGGGCGGCGCGTGCGGTGGCGCCGGTGGCGAGCCCGTCGTCGATGAGGATCACGGCCCGGTCCTTGATCTCGGGCTTGGAACGGTCACCTCGGTACCGAAGCTCCCGGCGGTGCAGTTCGGTCCGCTCGCGGGCCACATCCGGGGCGAGCCGGTCCTCGCTCAGGCCGAGCATCTCCAGCGAACGCTGGTCGAACAGCGGCGGATCATCCCCCACGATCGCACCGACGCCGGTCTCCGGATGACCCGGTACGCCGATCTTCCGCGCGACCAGTACGTCCAGCGGCGCCTTGAGGGCGCTGGCCACCTCGGCCGCCACCGGCACGCCGCCTCGCGGCAGCGCCAGTACGACTGGGTTGACGAGGTCCCCGTCGGCTGCCCACTCCATCAGCCGGACCGCGAGTTCCTGGCCGGCATGGCGGCGGTCGTGGAATCGCATGATCTGGATACCTGTCTTCCTTGCAGGGAACGTCAGGACTTTGTGTCCGGCTCGTTGCGGCGTGTCTCGAACTGTTTGTGGCCGTTGGGGCAGGACGGGATCTTGTCGCCCTGCTTCACGTGGACCTTCTCGCTGCAGCTGGCGCAGTAGAAGTCTCCTGTCTTCTGCGCCTTCTCACCGGCCTTGGCTGTCATTGCCCGCTGACCTCCGCGTTCGTCGCCTCTTCTGCCGATGGTCCCGGTGATCCCGCGGTGGTGGCCGCGCCGGTACCGGCGGCTTCGCCCAGACCCGGGGCGACCGATCCCTCGTCCGCCACTCCGAGGACCACCTTCGTCCAGCCCGCCTCCCGCCGGTCGAAGCGGCGGTACGCCTCGACGGCGTTCTGCGCGTCACCCCAGCGCGTGACCAGGGGCGTGGGATCCAGGCGCCCGGCCCCGACCAGTGAAACGAGAGTCGGCACATAGCGGCGGTGGTTGCAGTTGCCGGACTTCAGGGTGAGGTTCTTCATGAAGGCCTCACCGAACGGATAGTGCTGCACCTGCGGCGGATAGACGCCGACCGTGCCGATGGTGCCTGCCTTGGCCACCATCTGTACCGACCACCGAGCGGCCAGCGACGGCGCGTCACCCGGCACCCACGTGTCGCCGTCCGGGTTCTGCTCGGGGGCCGCCTCCTTGAGCTCGTGGTCGAACTGCTCGGCCTGCTCCCGCAGTGCCTCGGCGGCGGGGCCGCGCTGTGGCCGCTGGGCGTCCACGCCCACGGCCTCGATCACGCGGTCGACACCGATCCCGCCGGTCAGCTCGCGCACCGCCTCGACCGGATCCTCGGCGTTGAAGTCGACGGTCTCGGCGTGCTGGCTGCGGGCCACATCCAGCCGGTCGGCCACGCCGTCGACGACGATGATCCGCCCAGCGCCCTGGAGTCGGGCACAGGCGATGGCCGCCTGTCCCACCGGGCCGGCGCCCACGACGGTGACGGTGTCGCCCTCGCCGATCTCGGCCAGCCGGGCGCCGAACCAGGCGGTGGGGTAGATGTCCGACAGCAGGATCGCCTGAGCGTCATCGACGGTGTCCGGCAGCGGTACGAGACCAACGTGCGCGAAGGGAACGCGCGCGTACTCCGCCTGCAGGCCGTCCAAGCCGCCCGCCGCCTCCGGTCCGCCGAAGAACGTGGTGCCCGCCTGCGGGCCACCGGGGTTGGCGTTGTCGCACTGCGCGTAATACCCCGCACGGCAGTAGCTGCACGTCCCGCACGCCACCGTCGACGGCACCACCACCCGGTCACCGGGCCGGAAGTTGCGCACACCCGAACCAACTTCTTCCACCACCCCGACGGCCTCGTGGCCGAGGATCCGGCCCTCCTGCAGGCCCGGCATGGTGCCGCGGACGAAATGCAGGTCGGTGCCGCAGATGGCCGAAGTGGTGATACGCACGATCGCGTCGTACGGATCCTTGATCGTCGGTTCCGGCACGTCGTCCAGCCGTATGTCCCCCAGTCCGTGCCACACCACGGCCTTCATGCGGATGCTCCCTCCATGGGTATCCGGCGAAGAACTCCCGTTCGGCGGGATCAGTGATCAGGTCCCGGGATCGCTGGTTTTCGGGGCGGCGGGACAGGCGCACACGGCAAGCCCGTCACTACCCACGTCAGGTCAGCCTGAACGGGCTGAGCGCGTCTTCGAGCGGTTGGCCTTGCGGATCGCGTCGAGCAGCTCGGACTTCGACATCCGTGACCGTCCGTCGATACCCAGCCGCTGAGCGACACCGTAGAGATGCTCTTTCGAGGCACTTTCGTCGACGCCCTCACCGCTGCGGCCGCCCCGCTGCCTGGGCTGCGCCGACTGCGGGTCCGAAGGCCCTTTGCGACCTCCCTCCTTGCGCTCCCAGTGATCACCGACCTTCTCGTACGTGTGCTTCAGCGCGCCGTACGCCACCCGGTGCGCCCGCTCACCTTCGCCGTACTGCTCGACGGCCGAGTCGTGCGCCTTGATCCACGTGCGCTGGGCGTCCTTCGAGGATCGCTCCAAGGTCGACGGCATTTCCTGGCGTCCGGGCATGTCACTCGCCTCCTCGGGTGTGGCCACCCGAGCGACCGGGTTCCCGTCGCAGAGCCGTGGTAACGGCGGCGACATCCGAGGCTTCCGCCATGACACGCCCGCCAGTCACCCGTGGACGGGATGCTGCGGGCACTCGACGGCCTGCTCATCGTCGGCGGCCAGGATCACCAGGTACTCAAGCCCTGCGCGTCGTGCCGGGAGCGACGAACCTGTTCGAAGAGCCGGGTGCTCCTGGAACAGGTCGTTGAGACGGCCCGGCAGTGGTGCGATGACCGCCTGCGGTCCGTTCCGGTGGCGGCGCGGGAGGAAGAGTGATCGCCGCGGCTGGGTCCGGACCAGACCGGGGCAAGCCCGCTCGGGACGGGCGGGCTCGCCGTACGTGCACGACGTGCTCTTCGTCGGTGTCCTGCGGCAGCGTCACCCGGTAGTCGAACCGGCCGGTACGCCGGGTGCGGCATCAGCCGACCGCGATCCATACTCCAGGCGTGGTGGGAGGTGTTCAGCCCGGCGAGGTCCGGCTTGCCGAACTGAGTGGCGAACCCGGAGGGGAGCTGGGTAAGGAGCTGGTTGAGTTCTCCGCCGGAGACGGTCTCGGCGAGGGTGGACAGCACCGCGCCGGCGTCCCACTCGGCGGTGCGGGGGCGGGCCCCGGTGCGCTCGGCGACGCGGGTGAGGAACTCTTCGACGCCATTCAGCCGCGCCGCCCGGCGATCGGCGTCTTCTCCAACGCCGTCACCGAGTGTCACACGCCGACGGGCCAGGTCTGCTCCTCCGCGCTCTCGGCCGCCATCGGGTGCAGTAGGGTGAGGGCGCGCGTGCGGTCGAGGTAGCAAAAGGCGTCGTACCGCTCGGCCAGGACGGTCGGAACGTAATTGCCCACCCGCTCATACTCCGGCCGGTAGACCACGCCGATGGCGCGGTGACCGCGCTCTTGGTGGAACCACTCGCGTCGGCCGGATGAGGGGGGCCGCTGGAACTGGACGTGGGGGAAGACGAACAGGGCCCGCTCGTCGGGCAACGCCCGGTGCAGCAGGTCCTCCATGCTGCCGGTGCGGGCGGGCGGCACGTCCATGATCCTCGGTACGTCGCCCCAGGCGTCCGCAGCGACCACGGTGCCGGAGTACGAACCGAAGCCGACCAGCACCACGCCCTTGCCCACGTGCCGTTCGCGCACCAGCTGGCCGATGTTGACCTCGCCGACGTCGGCCATGTCCGTGGCGCGGGCGTCGCCGACGTGAGTGTTGTGCGCCCACACCACCGCCTTGGCGTCCGGACCGTAGTGCTCCATGAGACGGTCCAGCGTGTCGGCCATGTGACGGTCACGGATGTTCCACGACTCCGGTCCGCTGTTCAGCATGGCCCGGTAGTAGCGATCGGCTCCGGCCAGTACCTCGGCGTTCTGCCGCGCGGCGAAGTCCGCGAGCGAGCCGTCCAGGGCGGCCGCCTCCGCCGCCCGCCGGCGCAGCTCGGTGAGCAGGCTGATCACCTGCGGCTCACAGCCCTCGGGCAGGTAGCGGGTGGCCAGCGCGTACGCCTGCGGATCCTCCGCGTACGGCTCGAAGCAGCGGTACGTCTCCAGGGCGTGCTCGACCCGGTCGGGGTCGTGCTCGCGCAGATGGTCGAGCACCGCGTGCAGGGACTCCCACAGGCTGTAGACATCGAGGCCGAAGAAGCCGACGCGCCGCTCGGGCGGCAGCTGCTCGTTGTGACGGCGCAGCCACCGGGTGAAGGCGGCCACGTCGGTGTTGGCCCACATCCATGTCGGCCAGCGACGGAAGCCCGCCAGTACTCCCTGGGGGTCCTCGGGCGCGTCCGGCGCTGCGACAGCCGAGCAGTGCACGGCCTGGCAGTCCGGCCAGTCGCCCTCCACCGCGACGAAGCAGAAGCCCTTCTCCTCGATGAGCCGACGTGTCAGCACGTCACGGACCTGGTAGTAGTCGGCAGTGCCGTGGGACGCCTCGCCCAGCAGCACATAGCGGGCGTCGCCGATACGGTCCATCAGCGGATCCAGTGACGTCTGGTCCGTCAGGGGCAGCGCAGCCGTCCGGATACGGTCCTGATCGGTGTCGGGCACGGCATGCTTCCCTTCCTCATCATGTGCCGCATCGGGTTTCCCGCCGTGCGACACCGGAAAACTGTGGGCGAAGGGCTGGGCAGCGGCACCCGTCGGCCCGGAGCTGACTTGCGTGGCCGTGCCGCGAAGCCGCGTTATGAAACGGTCATGCGCCTGCCCCGGCCAGCTCCTGCATCTCCTGGTAGCCCTCCTTGTCGTGCCGGATCTGGACCAGCGCGTCGATCAGTCGTACGAACTCCCGGTCGTCGCGCACGAGTCGGCGCAAGGACTTCGCGTCGTGGCCCAGGGCAAGCCGATCGGCCGCGTCCAGTGCCTTCTTGTCCGCGAAGGGGAGCAGTTCCTGCCAAATCAGCTGGGCCTCCCGGCAGAAGGCGTCGACGACGTCGTCGTCCACGTTGGCGAAACGGCGGAGGAATTCGCGCTCCCGGTCCGGGTCGCGCTCGGCGTCCTCTCGCAGTTCTGACAGGTCGCCGCCGTGGTCCTCCTGCAGGTGGAGCGCGGCATCGGTCATCGCGGTACTGATCCGCTTCCTGTCGCCCTCCGGATACCCGGCGTCGGCGAGGACCTGCTCGATCTGCTCACGGCCCGCCTGCAGCACCTGCCCGGCCGTCGACCACCTGCGTCCGCGCAGGGTCGTGAACGTGTCGACGGCCACCTCGGGATCGACTCCGGCGTCCGTCAGCGCCGCCAGCTGGAAGAGCTGATACAGCGCGTGCGGGTAGTTCTTCATGTGGATCTCGGCCTGTTCAGCGAGGCTACTGCGTCCGTACCGCTCCAGCAGCGCCTCGACGACCCTTTCCTTCTCCGCCCGGGCCATGGTCCTCACCTCCCGACGGTGACCGTGCCTTTGCCGGGTTCCCCGTTTGGGACTCGCACAATGGTGCCCGCAGGGTGCGGAGCACAACTCGGGCATGCACAGGACTGCGCACCGGCCTGACCGTCTCACTCCCCCGGTTGCCAGACGACCTCGTCTCGGGAGGAAAGCACCGTTGCCGCGCGGGTCGCGTCCAGTGGCAGTGGCAGCGGATAGCGGGTGCGGATCTTGCTCAGTTCCCGGTGCGAGCGGACGAAGCCGGCGAAGTCTCGGGGGTAGGCGGACGCGTCCACGCCGGTGAGAACGCCGATTTTGCGGGCGCGGGCGGCGGTGCGCCGCCAGTCGTGCGCGCCGGCCAGGCCGATGGAGTCGGTGCCGTGATTGAACAGCAGGATGCGGATCTCGTCGTAGGGATCGCAGGTGTCCAGGTATGACTCCAGGGCTGCGCGGGAGGCTTGCGTGCCGAAGACGGACCAGTACGGCACCGAGCCGGTGCGCAGCGTCCACCAGGGTTCAAGGAGAAGGAACGACTCGACCAGGAGCCGGTCGGTGGGCAGGTCACGGTCGGCGTACCAGGAGCGGCAGAGATCGGCGACGGCGGGGCTGAGGCGCTCTGGGGTGTCGAAGCGCAGCAGGCGGGTTGGGATCCGGTGCCGGTCGGCGAAGGCGTGGATGTCGTCGAGCAGCGCGGGGTCCAGGCCCCATTCCGCCTCTGGGCTGTCCCCGTCGGCGGGGGGCGGGTCCCAGCGGCGGGTGGGGGCGCGGTAGCGGGCGAGCAGGTCGGCCACGCGGGGACCACCGTGGTGGTACTCCTCGGGTGTGGCGTCGCCGAGGGCGCCGAACTGGAAGACGTACCGGTCGTCGATCCGGGTGGTGGGCCAGCGGAGTGTGCAGTCGGCGCCGACGAGCAGGCCGCCGGGGGCCAGGTGGTCACGGATGAACTGGCGGTAGGCGAGCGGGAGCCTTCGCCATTTGATCCGGAAGTACGTCATCCCGGCGATCATGAGGCGGTCCTGGTTGGGATCGTGCATGTGATGCAGGACGAGGTCCGGGTTGGCGGCGAGCAGTGCCCTGCCGGACGCGCGTACGGCCGCCAGGTCGCCGCGTGGATCGTCCGGGGCGACGCCCCGGCGGCGGACGGGCAGCAGCAGTGTCTGCGGCAGCCAGGCCGCATCGAGGGCGGCGGCCAGATGGACCAGGGCCCCGTTGGCAGATCCAACGAAGATCACGGGATAGCGGCGGCGCGGATAGTGCCCGGTCACCCAGGTGGCCAGTGCTTCCGAACGCACCTCACCGAGGCGGTGCTGGGCGATGGCCTCCGCCCAGCCGCTTGCCGCGTAGACCCGTTCCCGGGCCGCGATCGGCAACCGGTTCACCGCGCCCAGCAGGCCGGACAACGGCACCTCGAAGGCGGCCGGGACCTGACCGATGGCGGGGACGTCCCGGCCCGCCAGAAACCGCGACAGGGCGCGCAGCATGCCGGTGGCCGAGTCGAAGGAAGCAACCGCCTTGGACGCCTTCACCGCGCTGATCCCCCCTCATCCAGCAGGCCGGTCCTGGCGCCAGGGCCTTCTGGAACGAGAAAGTCGCTCACGAGCCCGGCCAGCGCGTGCGCCTGCCGATAGGGAACCATGTGCCCGGACTGCTCCATCACGGCCAGCCGCCCCGCGGGCAACAGCCTCGTCACCTCCTCCGCCCACTGCTGAGAAACCATCCGATCCTGCGCCCCTCGGACCACCAGCGCCGGCACGGCCACATGCGGCAGCTTGTCCTCGATACGGTCGCGCAGTGACTCGGCGAACGCGCTGACAACGCGGCGTCCGCCCGCGTCACGGTAATCGGCGAGGTTCAGAGCGGCCATGGAAAGCCGTTCATGGGGCGCATTGCGCAACCAGCGCAGCAACTGCCGGAAGAAGCCACGGGCTGCCGGGTCGACAACCGGTCCCACCAGCACCAGGCCGGTAATCCGGCAGGGGTGCCGTACGACGGCATCGACGACCACCTGACAGCCGAACGACCCGCCGAGAAGCACCACCTCCTGATTCAGGCCGACGGCGGCCAGCCACTCCACGAGCGCGTCGGCCAGCGCCCGCAACCCGAGATCCCCGGGCCCCTCGCTCGCCCCGAAACCGGGAAGGTCGACGGCCCACGCCTCATGACGAGGGCCGAGAGCTTCCAGGAACGGCAGGAACTCCCGGCTGGAGACTCCCGCACCATGAACGCACACCACCGGCGGCCTTGGTCCGGATACCCGCCAGGCCACCATCGGCCGGCCACTCACCGTCACCGTGATCCGCTGCATGATCCAGCTCTACCCCGCAACCGGCAGCCACCATCACCACCGCGCCGTCGCCGAGCACGCACCCCAGCAGCATCCCAAAGCCCAATGACTCCGGCCCTCGAAGTCGACACGGGAGCAGAAAAGCAGCCTCTTCTCGCCCGTTTGTTATGCGGGGGCGTTCTGCGTGTTTCATAGCAGTGCCGTCTCCGGTGCGCGACCATACGGACGCCGACACATCACAATCATCGGCACTGTGCGTGGAAACACCGAGACGGAAAGAAGGACGGACGTGTCCGGCAGCGAAAGCGAGAACCCAGTAATCCCCTCCCCGACCCCCACGCCGACTCGGCCCAAGACAAACCGGGACTGGTGGCCGAATCAGCTGGACCTTCAGATTCTCCACCAGCACTCGTCCCGCTCCAATCCGATGGACGAGGACTTCAACTACGCGAGAGAGTTCGCGACCCTCGACCTCGACGCGCTGAAGCGGGACGTCTTCGAGGTGATGACGACGTCACAGGACTGGTGGCCTGCCGACTACGGCCACTACGGGCCTCTCTTCATCCGGATGAGTTGGCACGCCGCGGGTACGTACCGTGTCGCCGATGGACGAGGCGGTGGCGGCGCCGGCGCTCAGCGCTTTGCCCCCCTCAACAGTTGGCCGGACAACGCGAGCCTCGACAAGGCGCGCCGTTTGCTCTGGCCGGTCAAGCAGAAGTACGGGCAGAAAATCTCCTGGGCCGACCTTCTGGTCTTCGCCGGCAACTGTGCCATGGAATCGATGGGGTTCAAGACGTTCGGGTTCGGCTTCGGTCGAGAGGACATCTGGGAACCCGAGGAAATCTTCTGGGGGCCCGAGGACACCTGGCTCGGAGATGAGCGCTACAGCGGTGACAGGGAACTCGCCACTCCCTTCGGTGCCGTGCAGATGGGACTGATCTACGTCAATCCGGAGGGGCCCAACGGCAATCCGGATCCGCTGGCCGCCGCCCGGGACATTCGCGAGACGTTCGGGCGCATGGCGATGAACGACGAGGAGACGGTCGCGCTCATCGTGGGCGGCCACACGTTCGGCAAGTGTCACGGCGCGGTCGATCCCTCGTACATCGGCCCGGAACCAGAGGCCGCCCCCATCGAGCAGCAAGGCCTCGGTTGGCGGAACACGTACGGCACCGGCAAGGGCGCCGACGCGCTCACCAGTGGGCTCGAGGGCGCATGGACCCCCGAGCCGACCAGGTGGGACAACGGGTACCTGGACACCCTGTTCCGGTACGACTGGGAGCTGACGACGAGCCCCGCCGGTGCCAAGCAGTGGACTCCCACGGACCCCTCGGCCAAGGACACCGTGCCCGACGCTCATGATCCGTCGAAGAGGCACGCCCCCATGATGCTGACGACGGACCTCGCGCTGAAGCTGGATCCGGTCTACGGCCCGATTGCGAAGAGCTTCCACGAGAACCCGGACAGGCTCGCAGACGCGTTCGCCAAGGCGTGGTACAAGCTGTTGCACCGCGACATGGGGCCCGTCACGCGCTACCTCGGCCCGTGGGTGCCCGAGCCGCAGCTGTGGCAAGATCCCGTCCCCGGCGTCGATCACGAACTGGTCGCGGATGAGGACATCGCTGCCCTCAAGAGCCGGATCGTCGCCTCCGGACTGACCATCTCCCAGCTGGTCACCACCGCCTGGGCGGCGGCGGCGAGCTTCCGCGGCACCGACAAGCGCGGCGGGGCCAACGGGGCACGGATCCGGCTCGCCCCGCAGAGGGACTGGGAGGTCAACCGCCTGCCCGAGGTGGCCGAGGCGCTGCAGAAGCTGGAGCAGATCCAGCAGGACTTCAACCTCTCACATGCCGGCGGAACGCAGGTCTCGCTCGCCGACCTGATCGTCCTGGGCGGGTGCGCGGCCGTCGAGCAAGCCGCGAAGAACGCCGGGCACGACATCACGGTCCCGTTCGCACCGGGTCGCACGGACGCCACGCAGGAACAGACCGACGTGGAGTCGTTCGCCGTGCTGGAACCCAGGGCCGACGGGTTCCGCAACTACCTCCGGGCGGGAGAGAAGTTGTCGCCGGAGACCCTCCTGCTGGACCGCGCCAACCTGTTGACGCTGACCGCTCCCGAGATGACGGTGCTGATCGGCGGCATGCGGGTCCTGAACGCCGGCTTCAAGCGATCCCCGCATGGCGTCTTCACGCACCGGCCCGAGACATTGACCAACGACTTCTTCGTCAACCTGCTCGACATGGGCACGGAGTGGAAGGCATCGGCTTCGGAGGAGAACGTATACGAAGGCCGGGATCGCACCACGGGCGAGCCCAAGTGGACCGCCACCGCGGTCGACCTCATCTTCGGTTCGCACTCCCAGCTCCGAGCCGTCTCGGAGGTCTACGCGTCCCAGGACGCGGGAGGAAAGTTCGTGCGTGACTTCGTGGCCGCGTGGGACAAGGTGATGAACCTCGATCGGTTCGACCTCTCCTGAACCCGATGTCCCGGTCGGGGCGGTGACACGGATCGCTCAGAGCTCCCGCAGCGCGGGCCCGACGTCGATCTGTGCCGGGGGGGGGCCGCATCCGCATCGACCCCGAAACGTGATCCACCGCCTACTTACAGACATGCCGACCAGTCGGTACGGTGCGCCGCTGAGCCATTTCTCCCCGTTCACCTCCACGGATCCGAGCCGTAGTGAAAGGCCAGGCGATGACGTACCCCGACGAGAACCGATATCCGCCATCAGCGTCACCGGGATGGCCCCTGCCGCCGCACACCGATCGCCCGTCGTACGGGTACGACGTCCCCCGGTACGACCCGTACGGGCGAGCCCCTTGGGACGAGCCGTATACGCAGGAGACTCATCGGCACAGCACCGACCTCTCCGCCCTCCGCTCGGCCTACCGCCTGCTCCGCCGAACCTCCACGCTCACGGCGCTCGGTTCCTTCCTGGTGTATGTCGTTCTGTCCTGCGGCGCCCCGGGCCTGATGGGGTCCAAGATCGCCGGAGAGCTGAGCCTGGGCATGGCCCTGGGGATCCTCCAACTCGTCGTCACCTTCGCGGCGGTCTTCTGGTACGGACGCAGCGCACAACGGTTGGTGGATCCGTTGGCCCTCGCCGTCAGGGAGCAGGCGGTCACCGCCGGCAGAAACACCGGGGTGGCGAGATGAACGACTTCACCTCCGGGACGCAGGCCACCGTCCTTCTCCTGTTCACCGTGCTGGTCACCCTCACGCTGCTCATGTGCGTGATGGCGGGACCGGACCGAGACGACCTGACGGAGTTCTACACCGGCTACCGCTCGCTCACCCCGTTCAAGAACGGCCTGGCCATCGCGGGCGACTACATCTCCGCGGCCACGGTGCTGAGCACCACCGGCATCATCGCGCTCACCGGATACGACGGCTATGTCCTCGCGGTCAGCACCGCCTTGTCCCTGGTGCTGCTGATGTTCCTGCTGGCCGAACCCTTGCGCAACGCCGGCCAGTTCACCATGGGTGACGTCCTGGCCCGCAACATGCCCGGGCGGGCCGTGCGTGTCGCCGCCTGCGTGGTGACGCTTTCGGCGACCGTGCCCTTCCTGATCGTCCAGCTCTCCGGGGCCGGGTCGCTGCTCACCTTCATCCTGGATCTCCCGCACGTGGCGGGCGCCAGGACGGGCAGCATCGTCATGGTCGGCAGCCTGATGATCATTTACGCGGCGCTCGGCGGTATCAGGGGCACGGCGCTCGTCCAGATGGTCAAGATCGTATTCCTGCTCGCCACCAGCGCTGTCGTCGCCGCCCTGGTGCTGAACCGTTTCGACTGGAGCCTGGGCGACGTGCTCAGGGCCGCCCAGCAGGGCAGCGGCGCGGGCCCCGCCTTCCTCCAGCAGGGCCTTCTGCTGGGCACCTCGGCCGGTGAGCGGCTGGACTTCATCGGGTTCCAGATCACCGTGGTTCTCGGCGTGGCCTGCCTGCCCCACATCACGATGCGTCTGTACTCCGCGCAGGACGTGCCGGCCGTGCGTCGCTCCATGTCGTGGGCGGTCGGCACGGTCACCACGTTCTGCCTGCTCGTGATCATCATGGGTACGGGCGCGGCGGCGCTCGTGGGATCGCAGTCCATCACCGCGGCCGACCCGCACGGCAGGACGTCGGTGCTCATGCTGTCGCAGATACTCGGCGGAGCACCCGGCTCCACCAGCACGACGATTCTCTACTCGGCCGTGGCAGGCATGGTGTTCCTCACCCTGCTGTCGTCGGTCGCGGGGATGACCCTGGCCGCGGCCTCGTCGCTCGCCCACGACCTGTTCGCCCATGTGGCACGGCGGGGGCAGGCGGAGCCGCGTACGGAGATGACGGTGGCGGTGTGGACGAGTGTGGCTGTGGGAACCGTCGCCATCGGGCTCGCCACCCTGGTCCAGGGCTGGGACGTCGGCGTGCTGACCACTCTGGCCATCTGCATCGGGGCATCGGCGGTGGCACCCGCGCTCACCTACTCCCTGTTCTGGCGGGGATTCACGCGCACCGGCCTGCTCGCCACCCTCTACGGCGGCGCGGCCTGCGCGCTGGTGCTGCTGGTCTTCTCCAAGGCCGTTTCGGGGACGCCGTCCGCCGTCTTCCCGGACGCCGACTTCGCCCTGTTCCCGATGCAGTCCACCGGACTGGTCTCCGTCCCGTTCGGTTACCTGGCGGGCTGGCTGGGCAGCCGTCTGGACCACCGGCGCCGCGCCGCCGAGAGCCTCGAGAACCGGCGGCTGTACGAGGAGAGCGAGGCACGGCTGCTCGCCGCAGCCGAATGACCACGGCGGCGCGGGCGGGCTACGCAAGCGGCATCGGGGCCGCCGCCGTAGCCCGCCCAGCGGCCCGAGTCCCGACGATCCAGGCAGCTCGTCAGGTCAGGCTCGACGGGACGATCCCGTAACGGCGCATCTTGCGGTACATCGTGGCGCGGGAGATACCGAGGGCCTGCGCGGTGCGTTGGACGTTGGAGTTGTGGTCCATCAACCCGCGCAGGATGGCGTCGCGTTCCAGCGCCTCGATGGTGGTCAGGACCTTGTGCGAGGACACCCGGCATTCCGGCGGGAGGTCCTCCGCATGGATCATCGGGCCGGAAGGCCGCCGCGCCAGCCCGCGCATCACCGACTCGAGCTGCCGGACGTTCTCCGGCCAGGGGCATCGCTGCAGCATGGTCAGGGCATCCGGGGAGAGCCTGCTCTCCCCGCTCGGCCGGTACTTGCGCAGGAAGAACAGCGCCAGGTACTCGATGTCCCCGGGGCGACGGCGCAGGGGCGGCACCTCCACCAAGGCACCGCAGAGCTGGTCGAGCTGGTCATCGGTGCCGACCATCGACGGCTGGCTGGTCAGGACCAGTTGCCCGGTGGCGGTGCCGTCCAGGTGCGTCAGCAGGTTCCTCAGCCGCTGCCGCAGCTGGTCGCCCAACAGGTGGACGTCGCGCAGGACAAGCACGTTGGACGGCACGGCGAGGAGCTCTCCGATGTCATGCAGCCAGCCCTCGGTGACCGCAGGCGAATCGGACAGCGGCGGCTGGGTCATCTCCAGTCGGCGTCCGGCGCCGTGGGCCCGATGCAGGGCCTCGACCAGCGTCCTCTTGCCGACACCGGCTTCGCCCAGGAGATGCAGCGAGGTCCCGGCGACGAACGCCGCCCGGCTGTCGGCGACGGCGCGCAGCCAGTGCGGGGACGAGCCCACCAGTCCCAGGCCGGACCGGGCAGGCGCAGCGGAAACCGCGGGTCCCGGCTGCGGGCGTCCGATCAGCCGGACTCTGAAGACGGCACCCGCGTCGCTGTCCTCGCGTCGGCAGCGACTGACCCTGAGTTCGGCGACCCGTCCGGAGGGCAGGGCGAGGCTGCGCGTCCCCTGCGTCCGGGGGCTGTCGGCGATCTCGCGGGCGTGGTCGAGCAGCGCATAGTGATCGGGCCCGGTCACCGCAGTGCTGAGCTGCTCGTTCATCATGACGACATCGCGGTTCAGGGCCAGCACAGGTCCCGGGCGCACCGCGGAGCACGCCTCCATGTAGTCATGGAACAGGGCCCGCTCGCGCCGCGAGGTGATCGCCGCGATCTCACCCTCGATCTGGGCCGCGACCGAGCGGGCGAAGGCCATCAGCATGCCGTCGGAGCCCTGACGGATGGTGGTGAGGTTGAAGGCTCCCAGCAGCGTGCGCCGGGTGGGATGCAGGATCGGCACGGCGGCGCAGTGGAAGTCCCGCAACGCCTCGACGTAGTGCTCGATCCCGGCGATCATGACCGGGCGGCCGCTGGCCAGCGCGGTCCCGATGCCGTTGGTGCCCACGTAGCGCTCGGCGAACACATGGCCCGGCGCCAGCCGCACGCGGTTGAGGTTCGTCGTCAGCCCCTCGTGGGACACCTTCCGGGAGAGCACCACGCCGTTCCGGTCCGTGATCATCATGGACACCGGATCGTCGGCGAGCTGCTCGTGCAGCCTGTCCAGGATCGGCAGCGCCGCCCTGGCGAGGGGGCTCTCGAGGTTGGGGTTGTCCAGGTACGGAGCGTCGAGGCTGCCCGACTTCACCCTGTGCTCCATCGAGCGCTGCCACGAGGCCACCACAAGCGGCCGGGCGCTCGGGTCCCTGGTGACTTCCAGGTAGAGCTCTCTGGCTGCTCTCAGCGAGCTTCCTGGCTGGTGGCGGGGCATTAACACTCCCGTACTGCGCGCGTCACGTTCTCTCAATGCAGTGATTGGACCAGCTCGACGGCGTGGCGCCTACGGCGTGTATCACATTGAGACATCCGCGGACGGCTTCTGAGACATCGGCCTGCGAGCGGCGGCCTGTGTAATCGGCGCACCATCCACCCGCCGACTCGCAGGGAGCCGCCATGAAAGCCGTGCAGGTCATCGAGTACGACGAGCCGCCCGTGCTCGTGGACGTACCGGACCCGCAGATCACCGGTCCGCTGGATGTGATCGTGAAGATCGGGGGCGCCGGAGTGTGCCGGACCGATCTGCACATCCTCGAAGGGCAGTGGAAGGACAAGAGCGGGGTCACCCTGCCGTACACGATCGGCCACGAGAACGCCGGCTGGGTCGCGGAGACCGGCCCGTCCGTCACCCACGTCAAGGTCGGTGACCCGGTCATCCTGCACCCGCTGGTGACCTGCGGTCTGTGCCGCGCCTGCCGGGCCGGCGACGACGTGCACTGCATGAACTCGGCCTTCCCCGGTATCGACACCCACGGGGGCTACGCCGAGTACCTGAAGACCAGCGCCCGCTCGGTCGTGCCCCTCGCCCCGTCCCTGGAGCCGGCCTCGGTGGCGGCCCTGGCCGACGCCGGGCTCACGGCGTACCACGCCGTCGCCAAGGCGGCCCGGGTGCTGCGGCCCGGCGACAGGGCCGTGGTCATCGGCGCAGGCGGGCTCGGGCACATCGGCATTCAGGTGCTGCGGGCCCTGTCGCCGGTCGAGATGATCGTCGTCGACCGCAGCCCGGAGGCCCTGGCGCTGGCCAAGGAGCTGGGCGCCGACCACACGCTCGTCGCGGACGGAAGCGAAGCCGACCGCGTACGGGACCTCACCTCGGGGCACGGGGCGGAGGCCGTCCTGGACTTCGTCGGTGAGGGGGGTGCCGTCGAGACGGGCGTGGCCTGCCTGCGCCGCAACGGCAACTACTACGTCATCGGCTACGGCGGCCACCTCCACGTTCCGACGATCGACGTGATCTCCACGGAGATCAACTTCATCGGGAACCTCGTGGGCTCCTACAACGACCTCTCCGAGCTGATGGTCCTCGCGGCCCAGGACAAGGTCACCCTGCACACCCAGCGCTACCCCCTCGCCTCCTTCCAGCAGGCCCTCGACGACCTGGACGCCGGGGCCGTACGCGGCCGAGCGATCTTGATCCCCTGACACCGCAGGAGCAGCCCCATGCGCAGCAGACCGTACCGGGCCCTGGTCGCCGTCGCGGCCGTCGCGGCCCTGACCGCCACCGCGTGCACCGCCCAGAACCAGGCACAGCACAAGCCCAAGGAGAAGGCCGGGCTCTTCAAGCCCGGCTCGGAGATCAGCTACCAGAAGTACGGCAAGGACTACCCGGCCACGAAGGTCAACGACGTCCCCGGCCCGTGCAGCTACGACTCGATGAGCCGCAAGGACTACTCCGGCCAGACCCTCAAGATCATCAGCCACGCCGTTCCCGTCATCGGCGAGCCGACCCAGCTGCACGCCAAGCAGTTCGAGGACATCACCGGCGGGAAGGTCGAGGTCGTCAACGTCCCCTTCGGCGAACTGCACCAGAAGATCCTCACGCCCCTTCAGGCGGGTCAGCCGGCGTACGACGTCATGTTCTACCCGTCCCTGTGGATCGGCGACATGGCCCCCTATCTGGCACCCGTGCCGCAGGAGTACCTCGACACCCCCGGCATGAAGGACGTCACCGAGGCCTACATGGGCGTGGCGACCTGGAACGGGAAGGTCGTGCAGTACCCGGTGGACGGTGACCGGCATTACCTCAAGGTCCGCACCGATGTGCTCGAGGACCCGAAGTGGAAGGCGGCGTACAAGCAGGCCACGGGCAAGGATCTGCAGGTCCCCAAGACCTGGGCCGAGTACCAGCAGACAGCCCAGTTCTTCACCGGCAAGGACCTCGACGGTGACGGCAAGCGCAACTACGGCAGTGCCGAGGTGACCAAGCGCGACGACCTGACGTTCTCCGCGTTCATCAGCCGGGCGGCGCCGTACGTGAAGAACCCGGATGTCAAGGGCGGCGTCTTCTTCGACGTCGAGACCATGAAGCCGCTGATCAACACGCCCGGCTTCGTCCGCGCCCTTCAGGACATGGTGAAGGCCAAGTCCACCTGGGCACCCGGCGGCGCCAACTTCGGCCTGGGGGACGAGATCTTCTCCTTCGGAGGCGGGCAGACGCTGATGTCGTACTCGTGGGACGACGCGTTCATCCAGGCCCAGCAGCCGGACAGCAGGATCCGAAACGAGGTCCAGGCGGCGCCGCTGCCGGGTTCCTCGGAGGTCTACAACCGCACCACGAAGTCGTGGGACAAGAAGGCCAACCAGGCGCCCTACTTCACCTGGGGATGGACCTCGGCGGTGGCCAAGGCCTCGCGCCACCAGCAGATGGCCTTCGACTACCTGTGCTTCTTCAGCAACGAGGCCAACACCGCCCTCGACCTGACCATCGGCCGATTCGGTGTCAACCCGTACCGCTACGCCCACTTCGACCCGGCGTTCTGGCAGGAGCAGGGCTGGGAGAAGGATGTCGCCGAGTCGTACGTACTGACGCTCGCCGGCATGGAGAAGAGCCGCAACCGCGTCTTCGACCTACGCGTTCCCGGCGTCAACCAGTACATGTCCGCGCTGGCCAACGGCGTCGCATCGGCCGTGGCGGGCCAGGAGTCGCCGCAGCAGGCACTGGACGGCGTCGCCCGCGAGTGGTCCAAGATCACCGACCAGATCGGCAAGGACAAGGTCCGGAGCGCCTATCGCGATGTGGTCGCGCTCGAGGACGCCTCCTGATCCGACCGCAGGACGCCCCGGGTGGCCGGACCGGACCGGCCGGCCGCCCGGGGACGCCCGCCCCCTTCCGCAAGGAGAACCATGGACGGCCTGCGCCGGCACAAGAGCATGTTCCTGCTGCCGGGACTGCTCACGCTCTTTCTGATCATCATTTTCCCGCTTCTGTTCACCATCCGCGTCAGCTTCTCCGGCTGGAACGTCAGCAACCCCTACATGGACTTCATAGGAGGGGCCAACTACACCGCCGTGCTGCACGACAGCCGCTTCTGGGCGTCCATCACGCGTCTGATCCTGCTGGCGGGCGGCACGGTCCTGATCCAGTACGTCATCGGGTTCGGCATGGCCCTGCTGGTCTGGCGCGAGGTACGCGGCCGCAGATTCTGGCGCGTGCTGTTCCTCGTCCCCATGATGACCACGCCCGTGGTGATGGCCGCCATCTGGCAGACGATCTTCCATGAGTCGCTGGGACCGGCGAACGATCTGCTGCACATGCTGGGCCTGACCAGGATTCCCTGGCTCACCGAGTCCGGGCCGGCGCTGGTCGCGCTGATGACCGTCGAGGTGTGGCAGTGGACGCCCTTCATGTTCCTGCTGCTGCTCGCCGGCCTGCTGAGCCTGCCGAAGGAGCCGTTCATGGCCGCCGCGATCGACGGCGCGGGCACCTGGCGCACCTTCTGGAAGGTGACCTTCCCGCTGATGGCGCCGGTGTCGGTGGCGGCGGTCGTCATCCGGCTGATCGAGGCGTCCAAGCTCTCCGACAGCGTCTACGTACTGACCTCCGGCGGGCCCGGCTCCTCCACGGAGACCCCGGGTTACTACCTCTACATCCAGGGGCTCAGGGACCAGCAGACCGGGTACAGCGGCGCGATGTCCCTGATCTACCTGGTGCTGATGAGCGTCACGCTCACGGTCGTCGCCGCTCTGCTCACCAGGGCCTTCAAGCTGAAGGGGGACTCATGAGGTCACGCCTTTATCCCACGTTCAAATACACCGTGATCGCCCTGTGGGCTTGCTTCGTCGCGGGACCTTTCTTCTGGGCGATGACGACCAGCTTCAAGAACGCCAACGCGGTCCAGGGCGGTCCCACCTACATCCCCTGGGCGCAGTACGAACCCACCCTCACCGGCTGGCGCAACATCTTCGGCGGAGCCGGCGGTGTCGATGTGGTGCATCCCTTCGTCAACAGCGCGATCGTCACCGTCGCGGCGTCGGCCATCAGCCTGGCCCTGGGGTCCCTGGCCGCCTACGCACTGTCCCGCTACCGGTTCAGGCTGGGCTTCATCAAGAACGGCGACATCGTCTTCTTCTTCGTCTCCCAACGGATCATGCCGCCCGTCGTCCTGGTGATCCCCTTCTTCTACCTCCTGCAGTGGGGCGGCCTCCTGGACAGCATCCCCGGCCTGGTCATCGTGACGGTCGCGCTGCTGCTGCCGATCGCGGTCTGGGTGATGGTGGACTTCTTCAACGGCATCCCGCGGGAGATCGACGAGATGGCGATGCTGGACGGCTGCGGCCCGTTCCAGACCTTCGTACGGGCGATCCTGCCGAACTCCCTGCCCGGCCTGACCGTGGCGGCGATGTTCTGCGCCGTCTTCGGCTGGAACGACTTCTTCTTCGCCTTCCGGCTGACCTTCACCGAGGTCCAGACCCTGCCCCAGGCCGTCGTCGCCCTCAACTCCTCCATTCCGCCCTGGTGGACGCTGTCCGCGGCCGCGCTCTTCGGCGTGACACCGCTGGTCCTGCTCGCCATTTGGGTGGAGCGCTATCTGTCCAAGGGGAACCTGTCGGGAGCCGTCCGATGAACCTGAACGCCACTGATCTGTGCCTGACCGTCGACGGCGTCGACCACCTCAGGAACGTGACCGCGACCTTCCAGCCGGGACGGCTCCACACCGTCATCGGCCGGACGATGGCCGGAAAGACGACGCTGCTGCGGGTCCTGGCCGGCCTGCAGAAAGTGGATTCCGGCTCCCTGACCCGGGCGGGAGCGGACTTCCTGAGGACGCCGGTGTGGCGGCGCGACACCGCCATGGTCTACCAGCAGTTCATCAACTATCCGCATCTCGACGTGTTCCGCAACGTGGCCTTCCCGCTGAAGCGGGCCGGGCTGTCACGGGAGGAGATCGAGCAACGGGTCCGGCAGAGCCTGGCGCGCGTAGGGCTCGCGGACTTCGAAAAGCGCAAGCCGTCCCAGCTCTCCGGCGGCCAGCAGCAGCGCGTCGCCATGGCCCGGGCCCTGGCGCGCGGTACCGGCGTCCTCCTGCTCGACGAGCCGCTGGCGAACCTGGACTACAAGCTGCGCGAACAACTGCGCGACGAATTCAAGACCCTCTTCTCGGACCGGGGGGACACCATCGTCATCTACACGACCACCGAACCCGCCGAGGCGATGATGCTCGGTGACGTGGTGCTGGTCATGCACGAGGGGCGGATCCTCCAGACCGGCACCCCGCAGGAGGTCTACGAACGCCCGGCGACCACGACAGTGGCGTCCATCATCAACGACCCGCCCATGAACATCTTCGCGGGCAGGATCAAGGGTGGCCAGGTCACGGTGGCCGGCTTCCAGGCCACACACGTCTCCGCGCACCTGGCCGATCTGCCCGACGGTGCCTACCAGTTCGGACTGCGCGCCACGGACGTCGGCCTGGCCTCCAGCGGGGTCGAGGGCGAGGTCACCTTCGTGGAGATCTCCGGTTCCGAGACATTCGTCCACGTGGTCGCCGGCGAGAGCCCCTTCGTCGTACAGATCGAGGGCATCCACGACCTCACCCTCGGCGACCTGGTCAGACTGCGACTCCGCCCCGACCGGCTGTTCGCCTTCGACGAGCAGGGCACGCTCGTGCGGACACCTTCATACGATCTCGCTCCAGCGGAAGGGCGTTGACATGGCGCAGTTGGACATCGTCGACGTCGGGCACGCGTACGCGCCGGGTGTCGAAGAGGAGCGGTGGGCTCTCAAGCCGCTGAACCTGACTTTCGAGTCCGGCAGGACATACGCACTGGTCGGCCCGTCGGGCTGCGGCAAGACGACGCTGCTGAACATCCTGTCCGGTCTGGTCAGACCGTCTCAGGGGCGGGTGCTGTTCGACGGGGTCGACGTCACCGCCCTGCCCACGAAGGCCCGCAACATCGCTCAGGTCTTCCAGTTCCCCGTCATCTACAGGTCGATGACGGTCTACGAGAACCTCGCCTTCCCGCTCCGATGCCGACGCTGGGACAGGGCGAGGATCGACGCCAAGGTCCAGCAGGTCGCCGAGGCACTGGACCTGCACGGCCGGCTGAAGCAGCCCGCCCGCGGGCTCACCGCCGACGACAAACAGCTGATCTCACTCGGCCGCGGTCTGGTCCGGGACGACGTCGCGGCCGTACTGATGGACGAGCCGCTCACCGTCATCGACCCGCAGCTGAAGCACCTGCTGCGGCGCAAGATCCGGGAGATCACCGAGCAGTTCAGGCCTACCGTGATCTACGTGACGCACGACCAGTACGAGGCGATGAGCTTCGCGCAGGAAGTGCTGGTGATGAAGGACGGCCGCGCCGTGCAGCAGGGCACCCCGGAGCAGCTCTTCGAGGCGCCCTCCTCCACCTACGTCGGCTACTTCATCGGCTCACCGGCGATGAACTTTCTGACCGTGGACCAAGGCGACGGATCCCTCGCGCTGGGTGGCCGGACGCTGTCCGCCGCCTGGGCCATTCCGCACAGCACCACCGAGGTACAGGTGGGCGTCCGACCCGAGTATGTCAAGATCGTCACAGACCCCGGTCCCAACACCTTCCCCGGCAGACTGCGGGGCGTCACGGACCATGGCGCGCAACGCGTGCTGGAGGTCGAGGTCGACGGGCAGCTCCTGAGGACCAAGACGCCGCGGGAGGAGGGAGTTCCGCCGGACGAGGAGGTCCTGGTCCATCTTCCGCGCGCCAAGGTCCTGCCGTACGCGGACGGTCAGTTGGTACTCCGGTCGTCATGACGGGCGGACAGGAAGCGCCACCTGCCCGCCCGCCGGGGTCGTAAGAAGCGACGCACACACAGCGAAGGAATTCCATGATCTTCATCACCGCCAAGTTCCGAGTCCGTCCCGAGCACGCCGACCGCTGGCCCGAGATCACCGCTGACTTCACCCGGGCCACGCGCGCCGAACCCGGCTGCCTGTGGTTCGACTGGTCGCGCAGTGTGGAGGACCCGACGGAGTACGTCCTGGTCGAGGCCTTCCGCGACGACGAGGCCGGGGGCGCGCATGTGCAGTCCGCGCACTTCAAGGCCGCGCAGCAGACGTTGCCGCCCCATCTGGTCGAGACGCCGCGCATCGTCAACATGAATGTCCCGCAGCACGACTGGTCGCTGCTGGGGGAGATGGCTGTTCCCGGCCAGGAGTAGCAAGGTCTGGGACTGGCCATCTGGGCCACCAGGTCCAGGCCGCGCCCGCCCTCGTCGGTGGTACCGGCGCGGCGCAGGTGGGGTGAGTGGCTCCTCCACGCCGGCCGGACAGCGACTGCCGCCACCCAACACCCTGTGCGGTTCCCCGTGGCCCCGGCGCGGGCCGTTCCGCTTGGCGGAGACGTTGCGCCGGTGACAGAGCGGGGGCGATCCCGAGGGTCAGGGCATCGACCGGGACCGCCCCCGCCGGCTCACTTGGCGAGCGGGCCGAACTCCTTACGGGTGTCCACCGGCTCGCCGAACAGCTGCCACCGTTCGCCCTTGAACCGCATCAGCTGCATCGTCTCGATCGGGAAGGCATCGTCGGGCCCGGTGGAGAGGGTGACGCCGGGCAGCAGCATGTCCACCTTCACGTCCTTCAGGTCGCGCACCGCGTCCCGCAGCCCCTCCCTGGTCGGGCACTCCATGGCGTCCAGCGCCTTGTGCAGGCTGGAGGCGGCGGCCCAGCCGTAGGCGTTGAACTGGTTGGCCGGGTCCGAGTCGGACGCGTACTTGTGCAGCGCGTCCTTGTACGCCTTCATCTCCGCGTCGTCGGCCCACTGCGGGTCGGCGGGGTCCTTGAAGTACGTCGCCGAGACCACGCCCTGGACGTTCTTGAACCCGACCGGCTGGAGCACGGTGGCGGACGAGGACACGTTGTTGACGATGTGCAGCGGGTTCCACTTGGCGTTCTTGGCGTCGGCGGCGAGGGCCTGACTGCCGAACTTGGGCGTGGTGATGTTGAGCAGCACGTCGGCCTTGGACCGGGCGAGGCTCGTCATCTGCGCCGAGACGGAGGGGTCGGTGACCTCGTAGCTCTCCTCGGCGACCACCTTGATGCCGCTGCCGGCGACAGCCTCCTTGAACCCGCCGAGCAGGTCCTTGCCGAAGTCGTCGTTCTGGAAGAGGACCGCGACCGTGGCCTTCGGCCTCTCGTCCTTGAGGTACTTGGCGTACACCCGCGCCTCGGAGACGTAGTTGGGCTGCCAGCCGGTGGTCCAGGGGTGCTTGTCGTCCGTACCCCAGATGGAGGCGCCCGTGGCGACGAAGGGCTGCGGCACCTTCTGCTTGTTGAGGTAGTCCCAGACGGCTGCGGTGGACGGGGTGCCCAGGGTCTGGAACACGGCGAAGACCTTCTCCCGCTCGACCAGTCTGCGGGCCTCCTCGACCGCCTTGGGCGGCTGGTAGCCGTCGTCCCGGACGATGAACTCCACCTTGCGGCCGTCTATGCCGCCCTCGTCGTTGACATGGTCGAAGTAGGCGGCCACGCCCTTGCTGATCGTGCCGTAGGCGGAGGCGGGTCCCGACAGCGGGTAGATCCCGCCCAGCTTGATGGTCGTGTCGGTGATGCCGGTGGTCTGCTGGCCCTTGCAGGCACCGTCGGCGGCGGTGTCCTGGGCGTCCTGCCCTCGCTGGCTGCTGCAGGCGGTCGCGGTGAGCAGGGCGGCGGTCGCGGCGGCAGCCGCCCGCAGCGCGGTGGTCTTGCGCATGTGATTCATTCCTTTTCCGTGCGGGGCGGTGCGCCCACGGGTTCGGCATCGGCACCTGCGGGGTCCGCGGGGGTGTCCGTCGCGGTGGGTTCGGAGGAGGTCGGGGAGTCGGGCTCCGCATCCGGCGCGGGTTCGGCCTCGGGCGTCCGGTCGGGGGTGGCTGCGGGGTGGGGCAGGCGGCGGGCGACAGCGGCCCGGACGCGGCCCGGCAGACCGGCCAGTCCCGTCGGGGCCACGAACATCACCGTGATGATCAGCAGGCCGAAGACCACGCCCGGTGCCGCCTCGCTGACGTCCTGGGACACGCTCGGCACGTACATCACGAACGCCGCCCCCAGCAGGGGCCCGTACAGGGAGGCAAGTCCCCCGACGACCAGACCGGCCAGCAGCGTGATGGACAGCACGAAGCTGAAGGAGTCGGGCGAGACGAAGCCGATCACCCAGGTGTACAGGCACCCGGCGACACCCGCGAACATCGCGCTCCAGGCGAAGGCGAGGGTCTTGTGCAGCGACAGCCGTACGCCCATGACCTCGGCGGCGCTCTCGTTGTCCCGTACGGCGAGCAGTGCCCGGCCGACCCGGGACCGCAGCAGGTTGCGGGCGAGCAGCAGGGCCACCGCGGCGACGGCGAGGACGACGAGGTACATCCACTGGTCCTCGGCCAGACCGCTCCACGCGGGCGGCTGCAGCTTGTCCACCGTCAGGCCCATGGAGCCGCCCGTCACCGGTTCGAGCCGCTTGAGCAGGGGCGGCAGGAACACCGCGAACGCGAGGGTGACCAGGGCCAGGTACAGGCCGCGCAGCCGCAGCGCGGGCACTCCGAACCCGAGGCCCAGCAGGAAGCATCCGGCTGCCGCGACCGGCAGTGTGGCCAGGTGGCCGGTGTCGTACCGGTCGAGCATGACGGCCGCCGTGTAGGCGCCCGCCGCGAAGAACGCGCCGTGCCCGAGCGAGATCTGCCCGCCGAAGCCGACCAGCAGGTTCAGCCCGGCCAGTGCCACGGCGTACAGGAGCACCATGGTCAGCTGGAAGACCTGGAAGGGGGCGAAGTAGAACGGTGCGCCGACGGCGACCGCCGCCGCGAGCAGGACGGTGAGCGCGGCCCGCAGGCGCCGTGCGCGGTCCGTGCCGAGTGTGGCGATGATCGTGCTCATGCGCGTTCCACCGCCGCTCGTCCGAACAGGCCCTGGGGCCGCACCAGCAGCACCGCCAGGATGATCACCAGGGGGACGCCCACCTTGAGATCGGCGCCGACCACATCGACGTACGCCCCGGTCAGCGTCTCGGCGAGGCCCACGAACAGGCCGCCTACGACCGCACCGACCGGGCTGTCGAAGCCGCCGAGGGTGGCCGCGGCGAACGCGTAGATCAGCACCCCGCCCATCATGTTGGGCTCCAGGAACAACAGCGGGGCGACGAGTACGCCCGACACGGCGCCGACCGTCGCGGCCAGCCCCCAGCCGAGCATCAGGACCCGGCTCACCCGGATGCCCGACAGCCGGGCGGACGCCGGGTTGCAGGCGACCGCCCGCATCACCAGCCCGGCCGAGGTGTGCTGGAACAGCAGGTACAGCAGGCCCATCACGACAGCCACCACGCCGATGATCCCGAGCGTCGACCAGTCCACGCGCACCCCGGCCAGGTCGAGCCCGCCGTCGGGGAACTGCTGCGGGAAGTCCTTCACGGTGAACGACCAGATCAGGCCGGCCAGCGCGTTGACGAAGATGAACAGGCCGACCGTGACGATGACGACCGTCAGCTCGGGTGCGCCCTGCACGGGGCGGATGACGATCCGCTCGACCAGCATGCCGCCGGCGAAGGACACCGCGAGGGTGACGGGCAGCGCCAGCCAGAACGGCATCCCGGACGCCACGAGCTGCCAGGCGACGTACGTGGAGATCATGGCGAGCTCGCCCTGCGCGAAATTGACGATCCCGGTGAACCGGTGGATCAGCACCAGGGCCAGCGCCAGGCTGGCGTACACCGCGCCGGAGCCCAGCCCTTCCACCACTTGCTGGAGAAACTCGGTCACGGCGCTCACCCGGCCTTCCGGGCGCTGACGGAGACACCGAGGTACACCTCGGCGACCTGTCCGTCCTCCCGGATCTGCTCAGCCGGTCCGGACAGCACCAGGCGGCCGGCCTCCAGTACGTGCGCCCGGTGCGCGATGTCCAGCGCGAGCTGGGCGTTCTGCTCGACGACGACCACAGTGGTGCGTTCCTCCTCGTTGACGGCACGGACGATCTCGAACAGTTCACGGGTGACCAGCGGGGCGAGCCCCAGGGACGGCTCGTCCAGGAGCAGCAGCGAGGGCCGCAGCATCAGCGCCCTGCCGATGGCGAGCATCTGCTGCTCCCCGCCGCTGAGGCTGCCCGCGGCCTGACGCGAGCGCTGGCGCAGCTTGGGGAAGTAGCCGTAGATCCGCTCCAGGTCGGCCGCCACGGCCGCCCGCTCGGCGCGGCCCCGCCGCCCGAGACCGGTGCGCAGGTGGGCGCCGACGCGCAGGTTCTCCTCGACGGTCAGGTCGTTGAAGGTGCCCCGGCCCTCGGGCACATGCGCCACGCCGAGCCGGGCGGCCTGCTCGGGCGAGCGGCCCAGCAGCTCCGTGCCGTTCAAGGTGATCGAGCCACGGCCGCGGACCATGCCGCACAGGGCCCGCAGCGTGGTGGTCTTGCCCGCGCCGTTGGGGCCGAGGATCGCGCACACCTCGCCACGGGCGACGGAGAAGTCGAGGCCCTGGAGCACGCGGGCCTGGCCGTATCCGGCGTGCAGGCCGGTGACGTTCAGAAAGTCCGGCTGCTCCGCACCCTCCGCGGCCTCGGTGCGCTCTGTGGTGGGCTCGCTCATGCGGCCACCCCCAGGTACGCCTCGATGACCGCCGCGTCGCGCTGGATCTCCTCGGGCGTGCCCTCGGCGATCTTGCGGCCGAAGTCGAGGCAGACCACCTTGTCGCACAGGCCCATCACGAAGCCCATGTGGTGTTCGACCACCACGAGGGTGAGGTCGAAGTCCTGGCGGACCGACCGGACCAGATCCGCGAATTGGCCGACCTCGCCGTGGCTGAGCCCGTTGACGGGTTCGTCGAGCAGCAGCAGCCGCGGCCGTACCGCGAGCGCCCGGGCGAGTTCGACACGTTTGAGCGTGCCGAACGGCAGCCCGGAGGCGGGGTGGTCGGCGACGTCCGCCAGGCCGAGTCGCCGTAGCAGGTCGTCCGCCTGGTCACGTAGTTCCCTCTCCTCTCGCCGGACGCGGGGCAGCCGGAGCGCCGCGGCGAGGTGTCCGGTGCGCCCCCGGCTGTGGGCGCCGACCATGACGTTCTCCCGGACGGTGAGCCGCGGGAACAGGCCGAGGTTCTGGAAGGTGCGGGCGATGCCGCGCCCGGCCACGGCGTGCGGCGGAAGGGCGAGCAGGTCCACACCCTCGAACCGCACCGATCCCGCATCGGGGGTGCAGCGCCTGGTGAGGCAGTTGAACAAGGTGGTCTTGCCGGCTCCGTTCGGTCCGATGAGCCCTACGGCGGTGCCCGGCTCGACGGTGAACCCGACACCGTCCAGTGCCGTGATCCCGCCGAAGCGCACGCTGATACCGTCGACCGCGAGCATGAGTGACGCCCTTTCCGACGTGCTGGGGGGTGGGCGAGCGTCACAGTAGGTGGGGGTGTTCCGGGCGCACATTGGGTGTGAGCACCCAACTTCCGGGACGCCGGACTGTGCGCCGCGCACAGGTGCCCGCGGATGTCTCACCCCGACCCTGTTGACGGAGCACGACGCGGGGGCGACGATCGGCGCCATGCCTCGTGGTCCCGTTCTGGGCACCCCCCGACTCTCCGAACCGCTCCGCCGGGAGCGGCGGCGGATCCTGCACACCGTCCACGACCGGATCGAGGAGGTGGCGGAGACCGCCGTCGAGGTGATGCGCGCGGAGATCCCGTCGTACGCGCTGCAGGACGAGCGGTTCTTCGACGACGTACGGGGCCAGGTGCTCGAGCACTACCGGATGCAGCTGGCGGCGCTGGCCGGCGACCGGGACATCGCGCCCGAGGACCTGGTGTTCAGCCGCGCGGCAGCGATGCGCAGAGCACGGGCGGGGTTCGCCCTGGAGGACTGGATCAGTGCCTTCCGGGTCGGCCGGCAGGTGCTGTGGGATGCGCTGCTGGACTGCGCTGGTACCTCCGCGGAGGCCCAGCAGGCGGCGCTGTCCCTGGTCACCCCGCTGATGCGGTACGTCGACTACGCCAGCACCCATGCCGCGCAGGCCTATGTCGAGTACCAGCAGCACGTGGTGGCGGACGCGGACCGGGAGCGCCGGGATCTCCTGGACCAGCTCCTGGCCGGCGTGGCACCGACGCGCGGTCCGCTGTCCGCCGCGGCGCAGGCGTACGGCATCGGTCCGCGCTCGCCGATGATGGCGGTCGTGGCCGTGTGCGTCGACAACACCGGCACTGGGGACCTCGCCTCGGCGGAGCACGGGTACGCCTCAAGCGCGTCGATCAGCGTCGCCGGGCCCTGGGCGGGCAGAACCCTGGTCGTCGTACGCCACGGCGAGGTGGTGACCGTGCCCGTGGTGCGGGCCGGCATGGACGCGGAGGACATATGCGCCCACTTCGAGGCCGTGCAGCGGCGGCTCGCGCGGGAGGGGACCATGCTCTCCATGGGCATCAGCACCGTCGCGCAGGGCGCTGCCGAAATGCCGCGCGCCTACGCGGAGGCGCGGGCCGCCCTCGACCTGGTGCCCCGCGGGGGCGGGGTGGCGGCGCTGCCGCGGCTGTCCCCCTTCGACTACCTGGCGCTGCGCGCCGACGACCTCGCCCGCCAGCTGGTCGACTGCCGCGTGCGGGCGCTGCTGAAGGAGGACCGCAGACGGGGCGACACGCTGGCCGCCACCATTCGGGCCTTCGCGGAGGCGGACCTCAACCTACGGCTGGCCGCCGACCGACTGCGGATCCACCACAACACGGCGCACTACCGGTTGCGCCGCATCGAGGAACGCACCGGCCGCAATCCGCGCCGGATCGCCGACCTCCTGGAACTTCTGGTCGCCCTCGCCATCCGCGACGGGGCCGGGGAAGGTGAGGACGACCAGTGAGCGGCATCGCGGAGTCCGCCGGGACCGAGGCGGCGCGTCACCTGCCGGAGGAACAGGCGAGCATGGGCCCGTCGCAGGGCCACGCCGGTCAGGACAGCTCGATCCGGCGCGCGCTGCTGAACGCCGCGCTGGACGTGTTCACCGAGCGCGGTTACACCGACGCCGGCCTCACCGAGATCGCGGCGCGCTCCGGCATCCCGGTGGGCAGCCTCTTCCAGCACTACGGCGGAAAGCGAGGGCTCTACCTCGCCCTCTGGGAGGAGTTCCGGGCGGAGCAGGAGCGCCGGACCGCGGCCACGGTGACCGCCGAGCGCGGCCGCGGGGTGGACGACCCCATCGCCCTCTTCGTGGCGGGAGCCAGGGCGTACCTGGAGGGTGCCTGGGACAACCGGCGGCTCGGCAGACTCCTCGTGGGGGACGACGGCCCAGCGGGCTTCGACGCGCTGCGCCGCCAGTGGGACCGGGCGTGGGTACGGCGCAACGCCCGGCTCCTGGAGGTGGACGAGAAGCGACGTGCCGGGCGGGTCCGGGTGAGGGTGCTGACCACCGTCATCGGAGGGGCGGCGCGTGAACTGGGCGACTGCGGGGACGAGACGGAGGCCCGGGAGATCGTGGACGAGGTGTGCGGGATCCTGATCCATCTGTCGGCACCGCCCGGTTGACCCGGAAGCGTGGCTCGACGGGGCGCCTCCCGAGGAAGCGTCCGGCGGTTCTGCACACCGGACGCCCGGTCCCCCACCTCAGACCCCGATGGTGGCTCCTTGCCTGAACGGGAGCGCGTCACCGAGCAGTTGCCCGCCGTCGATCACCATGGTCTCGCCGGTGATCCAGCTCGCGGCGTCGGAGACGAGGAAGGCGACCGCCGAGGCGATGTCCGCCGGCTCCCCGATGCGCCCCAGTGCCGTCGAGGCGGACACTGTCTCCTCGTGCTCCTTCCACAGCGCCTCGGCCAGCTTGGTGCGCACCACACCCGGTGCCACCGCGTTGACGCGGACCTTCGGCGAGAGTTCCAGGGCCAGTTGCTTCGTGAGGTGGATCAGTGCTGCCTTGGACGCGTTGTACAGCCCGATGTTCGCCTCGAAGGCCATGCCGCCGACCGACGCCGTGTTGACCACCGCACCGCCGTGCTCGCCCATCCAGGCCCGGGTGGCCAGTCCCGTCCACAGGACGGGAGCCCACAGGTTGACGTCGAAGGTCTTGGCGAACCGGCCGTGGTCCTGGTCGATGACCGGCCCGAAGGCCGGGTTGGTTCCCGCGTTGTTGACGAGGATGTCCAGGCTTCCGAAACGCTCCAGGGTCAGATCCACACAGCGCTGTGCCGCCTCTTCGTCGACCGCGTGCGCGCCGACGCCGATCGCGGTGCCCCCGACCCGGGCCGCGGCGGCATCCGCCGCCTCCTGGGACCGGGAGGTGAGGACGACGTTGCCGCCGGCAGCGGCGATGGCCTGGGCGATCGCCAGCCCGATGCCGCGTGAGGCGCCGGTGACGACGGCGGTGCGGCCGGTGAGATCGAGTCCTGCCATCTCAGTTCACCGCCGCCGTCGCCGCGTCGCGGTACTGCCGCAGTTCCTGCTTGGCGATGGCCCGCTTGTGGACCTCGTCGGGACCGTCCGCCAGCCGCAGCGTCCGCAGATGCGCGTACATCATGGCCAGCGGGAAGTCGTCGGTCACCCCCGCTCCCCCGTGCACCTGAATCGCGCGGTCGATGATCTTCAACGCGATGTTAGGGGCGGCCACCTTGATGGCCGCGATCTCGGTGCGGGCTTCCTTGTTCCCGACCGTGTCCATCAGGTACGCGGCCTTGAGCGTGAGCAGGCGGATCATCTCGATGTCGATCCGCGCTTCCGCGATCCAGTCCTGGATGTTGGACCGTTCGGCGACCGGACTGCCGAAGGTCACCCGTGACTGTGCGCGCCGGCACATCAGTTCCAGTGCCCGCTCGGCCGCGCCGATCGCCCGCATGCAGTGGTGGATACGGCCGGGCCCGAGCCGGGCCTGGCTGATCGCGAAGCCCTCGCCCTCGCCCTTGAGGAGGTCCTTGGCCGGCACCCGGACGTTCTCGAAGATGATCTCCGCATGGCCTTCGCGGTCCGCGTACCCGAACACCGGGAGGTTGCGGACCACGGTGACGCCGGGGGCGTCGATCGGGACGACCATCATCGACTGCTGGCGATGCGGGGCCGCCGTGGGGTCGGTCTTGCCCATCACGATGAGCACCTTGCAGTTCTTGTGCATCGCGTTCGAGGCGAACCACTTGCGGCCGTTGAGCACGTACTCGTCGCCGTCGCGCTCCATCCGCAGCTCGATGTTGGTGGCGTCGGAGCTGGCGACCCGCGGCTCGGTCATCGCGAAGGCCGAGGCCATCGTCCCGTCGAGCAAGGGCTTGAGGTACTTCTCCTTGTGCTCGTCGCTGCCGAACAGCGTGAGCACCTCCATGTTGCCGGTGTCGGGAGCGTTGCAGTTGCACGCTTCCGGGGCGATGTGGCTGCGCCCCATGATCTCCGCCAGCGGCGCGTACTCGAGGTTCGTCAGACCGGGGCCCCACTCGGGGTGCGGGTGGAAGAGGTTCCACAGTCCGCGCCTGCGCGCCTCCGCCTTGAGTTCCTCGAGGATCGGCGGGTGGAAGTGCGGGTCGCCCGACGCGCGCATCTGCTCGTCGTAGACCGCCTCGGCGGGGTAGATGTGCTCATCCATGAACTCGAGCAGATCCGCCCGGTACTTCTTGGCGCGGTCCGACATCTCAAACAGGGACATCCGAACTCCTGACGGGTAGGGAGAGAAAGTTGGGCGGGCGCTTGTCCAGGTGACTGGCCACGCCTTCGACGACGTCGGACCCGCGGAAGGCCTGGAGCATGAGGCCTTCCGCCCGGGTCACGGAATCGGCGTAGGTGCCGTCCGCGTCGTTGCTCAGTTGGCTCTTGATGGTGGCCATGGATGCCGGGGAGCAGCGCCTCGCCAGGTCGGCGGCGTACGCGACAGCGGCATCCACCACGCTGCCGGTGGGGGCCAGGTGGTCGAGGAGTCCGATACTGAAGGCCTCCTCGGCGTCCACCATGCGACTCGACAGCAACAGGTCCGCTGCCCGGCTGTGACCCACCAGCCGGGGCAACAGCCAGGAGATCCCGTACTCGGCGATCAGCCCGCGTTGCGCGAATGCCGTGGTGAACCGGGCCGAGGGCGAGCCGAAGCGGATGTCGCAGTAGAGCGCCTCGACCATGCCCAGGCCGGCGGCCACTCCGTTGATCGCTCCGATCAGCGGTTTGCGCAGGGTCCGCGGAATGTCCCGCGGACGGCGCGGTGCCCGGTCCGCCTCGGAGACCTCGCCGACCGCCTGCAGCCGTTGCAGGTCGGCTCCGGCGCAGAATCCGCGTCCCGCGCCGGTGACCACGACGGCGCGTACGTCCGGGTCGTCCTCGGCGGCGTCGAGCAGCGCGAAATAGCGGTCCTCGAGTTCGTCGGTCCAGGCGTTCAGCTTCGCGGGCCGGTTGAACGAGAGCACCAGCACCGGCCCTCGGTGTTCGGCGAGGACGAGCTCGCCCGGCGCGCCGGTCATGCCTGCGCCAGCAGGGAGCGCTGGTACCGACGCATTCCGCGCAGCCACCGGTCGTAGTCCGAGCCCT
Organism: Streptomyces sp. Z423-1; assembly: GCF_013009255.1. Classification (NCBI taxonomy): domain Bacteria; kingdom Bacillati; phylum Actinomycetota; class Actinomycetes; order Kitasatosporales; family Streptomycetaceae; genus Streptomyces; species Streptomyces sp. Z423-1. The sequence goes on along the minus strand of NZ_CP053109.1, from coordinate 8,671,893 downwards.
TCTGCCGGTACATCTCAAGCACGTCTTCGTGCGGGAGGATCAGGAAGCGCTCGTCCTCGATCGCGGCCAGGACGGAGTCGGCGACTTCGGCCGGCTCCAGGACGTCACCGGCGGAGGTGACAGCCCGCGTCGCGGCTCTTCCCAGCGCGTCCCCCGAGTCCTCCCCGGAGAACAGCAGCCTGGTGTTCACGCCCATCGGGCACAGACAGCTGACCCGGACCCCGCGGTCGCCGTAGGTGACACTCAGCCACTCGGCGAAGGCGACGGCCGCGTGCTTGGTGACGGCGTACGTGGCGGAGCCGACCTGGGTGAGCAGTCCGGCCGCCGAAGCCGTGCTGACGAAGTAGCCCTCACCGCGCTCGAGCCACCGCGGTACCAGCAGCCTTGCCGCACGGATGTGGGCTCGCAGGTTGACGTCGATCGAGCGGACCCAGTCCTGCTCGCTCGCGTCGAGGCCGAGCGCCCCGGCGATGCCCGCGTTCGCGAAGTAGAAATCGACCGGACCGAAGGCGCTCTCCGCCAGGTCGACCAACTGCTGGATCTGCTCGGTGTCCGACACGTCCGCGCCGGCGCTGACGGTGCTTCCCGGATGGTCGGCGTTGACGCTCTCCGAGACCGCCCGCGCGGTGTCCGCGTCGAGGTCCGCGACGACGACCCGGGCGCCCTCGCGAGCGAGCCGTGCGACCAGCGCGCTGCCGATGCCGCCACCCCCACCGGTGACGACGGCGACTCTTTCTGCAACGTTCACGGCAACCCTCTCCGTTGACGGGGCCTGCGATGCGTCCAATCTATAGTTGAATCCGACGTCAAGTTCAATAGTTGCCCGCACGGAACCACATGGAGAAAGCCGCCCAACCCCAAGGGGTATGAGCGGCTACGAGGCAGGCGGATCAGTGGTGGCCGGGGAACCGCAGGGCGTTCGCCCAGAGGCGGGTGACCGTGGACACGAGTTCCTCGAAGTCCACCGGCGTATCTTCTTCTTGTCCTTCACTGCGCACGAAGGCGTTGTAAGCCATGACGCTGACCATGCCGGACAGCGCACGGGACGCCATCATCGGATCGACCTCACGGTCTGCGACACCCCGCGTCTGCAGGTCGGCGATGCCGCGGGCATTGCGGCGGATGAACGCGTCGGCGCGCCGCCTTCGGAACTCACGGAACTCCGGCTCCACTTGGGCGACCTGCTCCAGCAGTGCCATCAGCTTCGCGTTCCGCTTGTATGCCGCGAGGTAGGCGCGGTTGCTCGCCTCGAGTACCGCATAGGGATCGTCGGTACCCTGCACCCGGCCCATGCCCGGGTGCATCATGTCCTCCTGCGCCTCCAGGAGGACGGCGGCAAGCACTTCTTCCTTGTTGGCGAAGTAGGTGTAGAAGGATCCCGCCGCGCATTGAGCCTCTTTGGTGATGTCGGTCAGGCGGGTGTCGAGGTAGCCGTCCCGTTCGAACACCTTCCGCGCGGCTTTCACCAAAGCGGCCCGTGTCCGCGCTCCACGCTTCGTCGTGGGTGGCTCACGGAGGTGCGAGAGGGGCGCCATGGGCGGTGCCTTCTCGCCGTCGATCTCCTCGGGCGCAGTAGTGTCCATCCAGGGAACTGTACTTGAATCCGACACCACAATCATTAAACCCGCGAGGCGGGGCGACGAGCGCCTCGCCGTCACCGGGGTAGACATTGCAACCGCCGCGGCGAAGTCCGCCGGATTCCTATCACCCGCCGCGTGCAGCAGCGCGTTCCACATGGCCGGTACGCCGACCATGATGGTGGTCCACTGATCCGTCTGCGCCGCGCAGTGCGATGTTGTCGGGAGTGGCGGGCGCGGGGCGGCACACACGATCGGTATCGGTCAGGCGGTGATCCCGAAACGTTCGGCGAGTTGGCGGCGGGTATCGGCGGCGCTGGTGTGCAGTACGCCCCCGATTCCGATCCGTGCCGCTCCGTCGAGGTTCTGCTGCAGGTCGTCGATCATGACTGCCTCCTCGTGGTCGATGCCGAGGCGTTCACATGCGATCGCGTAGATCCGCCGGGAGGGCTTGCGGATCCCGACCTCGGAAGAGATGACGATCACGTCGGCGACAGCGGCGAGGTCGACGCCGTCGTAGGTTCCAGTGCCGAACGAATTCGACACGAGCGCAACGGGGTGGCCGGCGGCTCGGAGATCACCGAGCAGCGCGAGCATGTCCTGGTCGATCGACATTCCCGCTTGCATCCGGGCCGTGAGCCCCTCGGCCGACACCTCCGCGCCGTGGGCACGGAGACGTTCGGCGAATCCTCGCTCGAAGGCTTCGGCGTCGATACGGCCGCACTCGTGGTCCGCCAGGAGGGTACGTGATGGCTGGTCCCGGCCGAGGAGTTCCAGCGGCAGGCGCGGGTCGCCGCCGAGCGAGGCGCCGAAGTCGGTGAAGGCCCGCAGCACACTGGAGGTGATGACACCGCCGAAGTCCACCAGGACCGCGCTTCGCGCCTTGTCCGTCACGCCCGCCACTTCAGGCGACCTCGAACAGTCCGGCTGCGCCCATTCCGCCGCCGATGCACATCGAGATCACCACATACCGAACGCCCCGGCGCTTGCCCTCGATGAGGGCATGCCCCACCAGCCGGGCACCGGTCATTCCGTAGGGATGACCGACCGAGATGGCGCCGCCATTGACGTTGAACCGCTCCGGGTCGATGTGCAGTTCGTCCCGACAGTACAGCGCCTGGGAAGCGAACGCCTCGTTGAGTTCCCACAGGCCGATGTCGTCGATGGTGAGGTCGTGCTGCTTGAGCAGCTTCGGAATGGCGAACACCGGCCCGATGCCCATCTCGTCCGGCCCGCAACCGGCAACGGCCATACCCCGGTAGACACCCAGCGGTTCCAGTCCGCGGCGCTCGGCCTCCTTCGACTCCATCAGCACCGACGCCGAAGCCCCGTCCGACAGCTGCGAGGAGTTGCCCGCCGTGACGCTGGAATGCGCGCTCACCTGACCGTCGGGCAACACGGGCGCCAACCCGGCCAGGCCCTCGAGCGTGGTCGACGCGCGGTTGCCCTCGTCCCGGGTCAGGGTCACGGCCTCGTCCCGCACCTCCCCGGACTGCTTGTCCAGGACCTTCTTGACGCTGGGGAGCGCGACGATCTCCTGGTCGAACCGGCCGGCCTCCTGCGCCGCCGCGGTGCGCTGCTGCGACACCAGCGCGAACTCGTCCTGGCGTTCACGGCTCACGCCGTAGCGTTCGGCGACGATCTCCGCCGTGTGCAGCATCGGCAGGTAGATGCTCGGCCTGTGCTCGACCAGCCAGGGATCCGCCATGCGGTGGGTGTTCATGTGGTCGTTCTGCACCAAGGAGATCGACTCGACACCGCCGCCGACAGCGACCTGCATGCCGTCCGTGACAATCTGCTTGGCGGCCGCCGCAATGGCCATCAGGCCCGACGAGCACTGCCGGTCGATCGACATGCCCGACACGGTGTCCGGAAGTCCGGCACGCAGAACGGCCTGACGCGCGACATTGACACCGGAGGATCCCTGCTGCACGGCGCAGCCGAAGATCACATCCTCGACCTCGCCTCCTTCGAGCCCGGCGCGCTGCACGGCGTGCGACAGGGCATGGGCGGCAAGTTCCTGCGCCTGGGTGTCGTTGAACGCGCCGCGGTAGGCCTTTCCGATCGGCGTCCGTGCCGTCGAAACGATGACTGCTTCCCTCATGTCGCCTCACTGCTTCCTTTTGGTTCGGTTCGTCCGTGAGCTGCGGGGCCGGAAATCCGCGCTCCGTGGGCCGGGATCGATGTCGGCGGGACTTGCCTTACGCCACCGGCGGTGCGCCGAGGGGACGGTCAACGAGCACGGGAGTCGTCCTCCCGACCGGTTATAGTTGAATTCGGCGTCAAGTTCAACAGTCGACCTTGACAGTCCACTCTCCCTGGGGGAAGTCTACCGACCAGTCAGTATGGGGAGGTGGATCGTGACCAAGCTGAGCATCCGCACGGATGCGGGCGTGTTCGACGCGATCGCGGCGGGTCCGCCCGAGGGTCGCCCGGTGCTGTTGCTGCACGGCTTCCCGCAGATGGGGCTGGTATGGCAACGGCAGATCGAGGCGCTGGCGGCGCGCGGCTACCGCGTCGTGGCACCCGACCAGCGCGGGTACTCCCCCGGCGCCCGCCCCCAGCGACCCGAGGACTACCGCATCGGCCTTCTCGTCGACGACGTGGTCGCGATCAGCGAGGAGCTCGGCTGGGCGGCGTTCGACCTGGTCGGCCATGACTGGGGAGGCGCCGTGGCCTGGTGGACCGCGCACGCCCACCCCGGCCGCGTACGCACCCTGACGGTTGTCTCGACCCCGCACCCCGGCGCACTGGCCACCACCCTGCGCACCGACCAGGATCAGCGCACACGCTCCCGCTACATGATCGACTGGCGCGAAACACCCGCGACCGAGGAGCGCATGCTCGCCGACGACGCCAAGGAGCTTCGCGCCGCTTACGCCGGAAAGGTCCCGCAAGACAGTGCGGACGCCTACGTGCGCCACCTGTCCCAGCCGGGCGCTCTCACCGCGGCGCTGAACTGGTACCGGGCCGGCCGCCCCGACGGCGCGATCGGCGTCATCGACGTGCCCACGCTGTACGTCTGGAGCACGGAGGACAGCGCGTTCGGCCCGGCAGCCGCACAGGAGACGGAGCGGTGGGTCAAGGGGCCGTACCGCTTCGAGACCCTCCAGGGCGTCAGCCACTGGATCCCCGAGGATGCGCCCGAAACGCTGAGCCGCCTGCTGCTCGAACACCTGCGAGCGCACGGCGAGTACTGAACCGGCAGCGAATGCCCCGTTCAGCGAATACCCGGTTCACCGCATGCCCCGTTCACCGCATACCCCGCTCGTCGACTCTCCGAAGAGGTGACCCGATGAAGGCAGCACGCGCGTCCTGGCGCCGTCTCGAGCCCGTACACGCCATGATCTACTTCGTCCCCGAGGGAAGGCGACGGTACGCGGACCTAGGCCTGAGCGGACGCGCCGGGTACTTCACGTCCCGGAGCGCCGCGTTCGGCCGAGCATCCGCCGAGCTGGTCATCTCGACCTTCTACAACTTCAACCCCGCTTTCGTACGGCGGGCGGTCGACGGAGCCTGGGACGCAACGACGCCGCAGCAGGTGTTGGACGCGCGGTACGCCGCGGCGGACGAAGCCCTGCGGCGGGCGGGAATCCACGAGTTGCCCGACTTGCACGAAGTCCTGGCGCTGACCCGCCGGGCCGCCGAGGCGGCTTGCGAACATGCGCAGGGCCGCCCGCTGTTCGCCGCTCATGCCGCGCTGCCTTGGCCGGAGGAGCCGGTACTGCAGCTGTGGCACGCCCAGACACTGCTCCGGGAGTTCCGCGGAGACGGCCATGTCGCGTGTCTGCTGAGCGAGGGCGTCGGGGGCTTGGAGGCCCTGATCCTGCACGCCGCGACCGGTGAGGTTCCCGTCGACTTCCTCAAGGCGAGCCGTGCATGGCCCGAGGAGGAGTGGGCCGGCACCCAGGAGCGCCTGCGCGAGCGAGGTCTCCTCGACGGCGACTCCCTCAGCCCAGAAGGCGTACTCCTGCGCCGGCACATCGAGGACCGCACCGACCGTCTGGCCCTTCCCGCCTACGCCACCCTCGGTGACGCCGGCTGTGAGCGTCTCGCCGAACTCGCGAGGCCCTTCGGCCGCGCGGTCGTCGACGCCGGCCTTCTCAATCTGGGCTGACCGGGCCCTTGTCCCCTCCGCCTCGTGCTTCATCCGCTGGAACTGGTGGCCATGCCCTGAGTCATCGAGGTCGGCGCGGAACCAGCCTGGTTGCTGGGCCTGCTTCGCGGGGCGCCCCCTGCGCCGCGAGGCCAGTGCCGCCGATCGGCGGCACGAATCAGCCCACTGCCGCGCGACTCTGAGGTCGCCTGCCGAAGGTCGGTTTTCCCGGCCGTATCCGGAGCAGCCGGGGCTCGGCCAGACGGCCCGGCTGCCCCGGACCCGTGCGACTCGGCTCGGCCGCCGTTGCCGCGGCCACCGCCGAGCAGTGACACCGGCAGCCCGTGGCGGACACGGACTGCCGTGCGCCTTCTCAGATGCCGACGGGCTTACCCGGACCAGGCACGTGACGGAAACGGAACGGCTCCGGGTCGCGTCCGGCCTGGACGAACCAGCACTCCCCCGTGCCGTCGCCGGTGACGATCCGCAGTACCGTGTCCGCCACGACCTCGGCCGGGATGATCGGCAGTTCCTGCTCGGCGAGCATGTCGCGCAGGTGGTCGATGATCCGCGACTCGGCGAACCCCGGGCAGACGGCGTTGAAGCGCACGTTGTGAGGCGCGAGAGCCGGTCCCAGGGAGCGTGCGAGTCCCACGACAGCATGCTTGTTGGCCCCGTACAGCGGATCCAGCGGTACCGCCGCCAGGCCCGCCAGGGACGCGGTCGCCACGATCGCTCCGCCGCCGCGGGCCCGCATCGCGGGCAGCACCGCGTGGGTGCCGAAGACCACGCCGTCGAGGTTGGCCCCCATCGCACGGCGGTAGCGCGCCAGGTCGAAGTCCTCGCCGACGCCGCATCCGGTCACCACCCCCGCGTTGAGGAACGCGATGTCGACACCGCCGCACTGCTGCTCGGCGAAGTCCACCAGCGCACGGTTGGCCTCGAGGTCGGACACGTCGCAGGCACGGAAATGGCCGTCGATCATCTCGGCCACCTCGCGGCCGCCCCGCGCGTCGAGGTCCGCGGCCACGACGCGCGCCCCCGCCTTGGCCAGCGCCAGCGCCGTGGCCCGGCCCAGTCCGCTCGCTGCGCCGGTGACGATCGCCACCTTGCCCTGGAGCGCGGCCCCGCTCTCGGCGGCCGTCATGCCAGCTCCAGGACGAGCTTGCCGACGTTCTCGCCGCGGAAGAGCATCTGCAACGTCTCGGGGAAGTCGTCAACGGTCCCCCTGACCACGTGTTCCTTGACCTTGATGCGGCCGGCGCCGATCCAGGCGGAGATCTCCTGGGCGGCCTCGGCGTAGCGCTTGGCGTAGTCGAAGACGACGAAGCCCTCCATGCGGGCGCGGCGCACCAGCAGCGAGAGGTAGTTCGAGGGGCCCTTGACCGGGGTGGCGTTGTTGTACTGACTGATCGCACCGCACACCACGACGCGCGCGTGCATCGCCAGCCGGGTCAGGGCGGCGTCGAGTATGTCACCCCCCACGTTGTCGAAGTAGACGTCGATGCCGTCGAGGGCGTGGCCGCGCAGCGCCTTCCTGACGTCCTCGGCGCGGTAGTCGATCGCCGCGTCGAATCCCAGTTCGTCGGTGAGCAACGCGCACTTCTCCGGCCCTCCGGCGATGCCCACGACCCGGCAGCCCTTGGCCTTCGCGATCTGACCCGCGATGGTGCCGACCGCGCCGGCCGCCCCCGACACCACGACGGTCTCGCCGTCCTTGAGCGCCCCGACGTCCAGCAGGCCGAAGTAGGCGGTCATGCCGGGCATGCCCAGCGCACCCAGATACGTCGAGGGCGGGGCGAGCGAGGTGTCGATCTTCATGGCGCCCTTGCCGTCGGAGACCACGTACTCCTGGACGCCGAAGGTTCCGACCACGTGATCACCCGGCTGGAAGTCGGGGTGGTTCGATGCGGTGACCTCGATGACCGATCCGGCGCGCATCACCTCACCGATGCCCACCGGCGGCAGGTAGGAGGGACGGTCGTCCAGCCAGCCCCGCATCGCCGGGTCCAGGGAGATCACGCGCGTCCGGCCCGCGAACCGGCCCGGGCCCGGCTCGTCGACGGACCCCGCACAGTGCTCCCAGTCATGGGGTTTGACCTCGCCCACGGGGCGGGCTGCCAGACGGATCTGGCGGTTGGTCGCAGACATCGCGCCTCCTGTCGTCGCGGCTCTCCGCGAGCATACCGACCAGTAGGTACGTCGACTGTCGTGATATTGACCACAAGCCACTCCCCCGTCAGATGCCTAGGGTTCCCGGGCTCGTCGAGCCATCGGTCGACACTGCCTTCCGGATGCGACCTTGAGCTCGGTCAGCACCGCCCTGTCGCTGCGCGGGCGGGCGGGCCGCCCATCGCGATCGGCGGAGGCACGCCCCGTTCCACCATCCCGCAACGGCGGGCTGAGCCCACAGCTCGGCTCGACGCCCCGTCCTCCCACTCGCCCGTCCCCCCGGAACTCGTCCGCGCACCCACGCAGCGAAGTCCGCCAGGCCGTGGCCCGATTCAGAGACGGTACGGCATCCACGGGGACGAGAGCGGCGTCTACGGGGACGCCACCCGCCACGCCCTCATGTTGCGCACGAAGTAGTGGCCGACAGCCGCGCGGCGGACAGCGGCCTCTTCCGGGAGACGCGGCGTCCGCCTCGGGCCATGGACGAGTTGCCGCTCGATTCCGGTGAAAGAGTTCCGCCGATTCGGAGTTGCGATCACGGCCGAGCGACGGCACGACACCCCGCGGATCCCACCCCGGCCGGGCTCAGGATCGGCCGGGGTGGGTGTCAGGGGCGGGGGACTTCTCGCGGAGGAGGGCCGTGCGGAGGGCGGAGTGCAGGCGGGGCGTGTTCGTCCACTCGTGGCCGCGCGACGGAGGGACCTGCCAGCACAGACCGGGGCATGTGACGTGATGGATCGGAGGGATCACCACGTGGCAGCCCCGGCCCAGGACACGCACCCGCGGGAGGTCCCAGTCGGCGGCGGAACCAGGCGGAATCAGCCAGTACAGGCGTTCACCGAAGCCGTCCCTGATCACGGCTCCCGTCTCGTCTCCGAGGTGCCGGAGTGCGTCGATCCCGAGGCCGAGCGGTACGCGTACGGCGTCCCACCAGCCACCCGCGGCCACGGTCCGCACCTCGACACTGCCCGGTTGCATCCACCACGGGGTCCTGCCGACTGTCATCACACTCACCGGCTCTCCGATCCGACATCCCGAACCGTAGGGCGGAGGCGAACCGCCGACTTGCGTCCGCGCGCAAGGAAGTTGTCCCCGTGCGCAGCGCCCGCCGACGGCTCTCGCCCGGACACGCTACGTTCAAGTAGCTTCACGCGTCGTATTGATGTGCGAGCAACTGGGAGGCTTCCATGCGACACCCCCGCCCCTTAGTGATCGACCCGACCGGCCGCGACATCCACGGCGAGGCCGCCCGGATCCGCGAGCGCGGATCGGTGACCCTCGTCGAACTGCCCGACGGTGTGCGGGCCTGGGCCGTCAGCAGTCCCGACCTCCTCAAGCGCCTCCTCACCGACCCACGCGTCTCCAAGGACCCGCGCCGGCACTGGCCCCGGTGGATCAACGGCGAAATCTCCCCGGAGTGGCCGCTTTTCACCTGGGTCGCGGTGCAGAACATGTTCACCGCCTACGGAGGCGAGCACAAACGGCTGCGCGCCCTGGTCTCCAAGGCGTTCACCGCCCGCCGCACCACGGCGCTCCGGCCCCGTATCGAGGAGATCGCCGCGGCCCTGCTGGACCGGGTCGAGGTGGCCGGACGGCACGGCCAAGTCGTCGATCTGCGCGAGGAGTTCTGCTATCCGCTGCCGATCCAGGTGATCAGTGAACTTCTCGGCCTGCCCGAGGAACAGGGTGCGGAGCTACGGGCCGTCGTGGACGGCGTCTTCCACACTTCCGCCACCCCGGAGGAAGTCACCGACAACTACGCACGGTTCTACGCGGCGCTGGGCGAACTCGTCGCCCTCAAGCGGCGGTCGCCGGGCGACGACCTCACCTCGGCGCTCATCGCGGCACGCGCCGACGGCGACACCCGGCTGAGCGAGCAGGAACTGCTCGACACCCTGGTGCTCATGGTCAGCGCCGGCCACGAGACCACGGTCAACCTGATCGACAGCGCAGTCCACCTCCTGCTGACCCATCCGGACCAGCTCGCCCACGTCCGCTCCGGCCGCGTCTCCTGGGAGGACGTCGTCGAGGAGGCGCTGCGCATGGAGGCGCCCGTCGCCAGCCTGCCGCTGCGGTACGCCGTCGAGGACCTCGTCATGAGCGAGTTCGGCGGTCCGGACGGGGTGGTGATCGGCAAGGGCGAGGCCATCCTCGCCGCGTACGCGGCCGCCGGACGTCACCCCGGCAAGTACGGCGAGGACGCCGACCGCTTCGACGTCACCCGCGTCGACAAGGAGCACCTCGCCTTCGGTCACGGCGTGCACTTCTGCCTGGGCGCACCACTGGGGCGGCTCGAGGCCCGCATCGCACTCCGGGCACTTTTCGACCGCTTCCCCGGACTCCGACTCGCCGTTTCTCAGGACGAGTTGGAGCCGGTCGACTCCTTCATCTCCAACGGCCACCGCTCCCTTCCGGCACGCCTGTCCTGATCACTCGCCGCGCCACCACGCCAGCAGCCGGGCGGCCCGTCCGCGCCGCTCGCGGCGGGCCTCGGGCGCCGCGGACGGGCGCGGCGTCGGCGCGGTGCGCTCCACGGGCTGCTCGTCGTCGGCGGCGCGCTTGGTGACGGTGGTCGGCGGAAACGTCACCGGCAACGCGGCCAGCGCTCGGTGGAAGGGGCCCGGCCGCCATGTCAATTCCTCGACGGGTACGGCGAGTTCGACTTCGGGAAGTCGGTCGAGCAGCTTCTCCACCGCGACTGCGGCGATCAGCCGGGCCGGACTCTGCGCCGGGCAGTTGTGTGGGCCCGCGCTCCACGCCAAGTGGGCGCGGTTGCCCGCACGCTGATCCACTGTCAGGGACGGGTCGGTGTTCGCCCCGGCGAGACTGACCACGAGCGGATGCCCCGCCCGCAGCAGCACCCCTTCGTAGACGACGTCGTGGATCGGGTAGTGCACGGCGTAGTTGGCCATGGGCGGGTCGGTCCACAGCACCTCGTCGAGGGCGTCGTCCACCGGCATGCTGCCGCCCGAGAGGCTGCCGGCGAACCGGTCGTCGGACAGCAGCAGCCGCAGGCTGTTGGCGATCAGGTTCTGCTGGGGCTCGGTGCCCGCGCCCATGAGCAGGACGAGGGTGTGCACCATCTCCTCGTCGGTGAGCCCGGCGGGATGGTCCATGAGCCAGGACGTCACATCCGGCCCGGGCCGCCGGCGCTTCAGCGCGACGAGGTCCAGCAGAGTCGTCGCGAGCAGTTCGTTCGCCTTCTCGGCGTCCACTCCGTCGAAGATCCCGGACATGCCCCGCACCAGCCGCTCTCCGTAGTCGGCCGGGCAGCCGAACAGGCGGTTGAACACCAGCAGGGGAAGCACCTGGGCGTACTCGCCGAGCAGATCGGCCTGCCCGGCCGGGGCGATGCGGTCGATGAGCGTGTCCGCGCTCGCCTCGACGTAGCCACGCAGGGTGGCGGGGACGACCCGGGCCAGGCTGTCCGTGATCGCGCCGCGCAGCCTGCGGTGTTCCGCGCCGTCCGTCCACAGCGCGTTCGGCCGGTACATCATCATCGGCACGACCGGGCTGTCCATCGGGACGGTGCCGTCCGCCAGGTCGTTCCAGCGGCGGGGGTCCTTGGAGAACGTCTCGGTGCTGCGCAGCACGTGCAGGGCGGCGTCGTACCCGACGACGAGCGATGCCTGCACGCCGGGCGCCAGCTCGACCGGCGCGATCGGGCCGGCGTCGCGCAGCCGCCGGTAGACGGCGGCCGGATCGGCGGCGAACTCGGGCCCGTACAGGGACTCGTGCGCGGGACAGCCGGGTGGCGGAGAGGGCGGTACGGGGGATGCGGAGGTCACGCGTGCTCCAGATGGCCGTCGGGGGTCCCCTCGCTCGGGCCGGGCCGAGAGTGGGAAAGGGTCAGGAGGTACTCGACGAGTCGGATGAGTGCCCGCGTGGACGAGACCCGGTCGCGGGCGTCGCAGCGGACGAGGGGGGTCTCGGGCAGCAGGTCGAGGGCCTCGCGCACCTCGTCGAGCTCGTACGCGGGGGCGTCGTGGAACTGGTTCAGGGCGACCGCGTACGGCAGCCCGTGCTCCTCCAGCACGCCCATGACCTCGAACGACTGACTCAGGCGGCGGGTGTCGGCGAGGACGAGCGCGCCGAGCGCGCCCCGCGTCATGTCCTGCCACAGCCGGGTGAAGCGCTGCTGGCCCGGGGTGCCGAAGAGGTAGAGCACCAGGCGGTCGTCGAGGGTGAGCCGGCCGAAGTCGAGGGCGACCGTGGTGGTCGTCTTGTCCCGCATGCCCGCCAAGTCGTCGACGAGGGCGCCGGCCTCGGTCATGACCTCCTCGGTGCGCAGGGGACGGATCTCGGAGAGCGTGCCGACGAACGTGGTCTTGCCGACCGCGAAGTGGCCCACGATCAGCAGCTTGACCGCCGTCTGCACACTGGGCCGCAGGTAGACGTCGTCAGAGGCGGGCGCGGAGTCCATCGAGCACCTCCTGGAGGATTCGGGCGTCGGCCGGCCGGGCGGCGGGAATCGGCGCGCGGGTGACGATGTGGCCGCTGTCCATGAGGTCGGCGATCAGCACTTTGGCCACGCCCACCGGCAGCGACAGATGGCCGGCCACCTCGGCCACGGACAGGGCTCCTGGGCGGCACAGCTCCATGAGCCTGCGCTTTTCCGGGTTGAGGCCGGTCAGCGGCAGATCGTCGCTCGCGATCAGCAGCGTGACCAGGTCCAGGGTGTTACGGGTGGGGTGGGCGCGGCCGTCCGTGACGACGTACGACCGCACCAGCCTGTCTGCGGGGCGGCGCCGGGGAGTCATGCCGGGCTGCCGGTGTCCTGCCGGGCGGGGCTGGTCAGCTCCTTGCCGAGCCGGTCGACGAGTTTGTGCATGCGGTAGGTGACCGCTTCCATGTCGACGTCCTCGCCGGTGGAGACCGCGAGGTAGGCGCCCTCTCCGGCGGCGACCAGGAAGACGTAGCCGTGCGCGAACTCGATCAGGGTCTGCCGCCACGGGGTGTGCGGGGTGCCGCAGAACTCGGCCGTGCTGCGGCTGATCGACTGGACGCCGGACAGGCCCGCGGCCAGCCGTTCGGCGTCGTCCCGGTCGATCTCCTTGGAGAAGGCGCGGAGCATGCCGTCCGCGGAGAGCAGGATCGCGTGCCGCGCCTGCGGGACCTTCAGCACCTCGTCCAGCATCCAGCCCAACGTATTGTTGGTGGGCCCGGTCATTCGTGGCTGTTCCCTTCGTCGTCGTGGAGCGTGTGCCGGGCGGCCCTGCCGGAGCGGGTGCCGCGTGCGAAGGCGCCCAAGCGCCGGGCGTTCTCCTCGGCCGAGCGGCCGCCGACCTCGTCGGCCGGTACGGGCTCCGCGGCCGGTCGCCGTGCGGAGCGGCGACGGCGCCTGGGCAGGCCTCCCGGCGTGGTCGCCTCTGCAAGTTCGGGTTCGGTTTCGGTTTCGGGATCGGGGGCGAGGACGGCCGGATCGGCGGTGGGGGTCGTGCCGGGCGAGGGCGTCTGCGCAGGAGAATGCGGGGGCGCGGCGGCGGACGTGGGCGCCGGCGGTTCGGCGGACGGCGCAGCCGCCTGGACGGCGTCCAGGTGCGTGAGCAGGGCGGTCGGCAGGAACACCACGGCGCGTACACCGCCGTACGGGGAGAGCGTGCCCACGGAGACGCTGAACCCATAGCGCTGGGTGAGCGCGCCGACGACGGAGAATCCGAAGCGGGGCGGGTCACCGAGCCGGGTGATGTCCACCGCATGTGTGCCGGCGAGCAGTTCGGCAGCGTGCTCGGCCGCCCGGCCGTCCATGCCGACCCCGGCGTCGTCGATCACCACGCAGGCACCGTTGTGCACCGTCTGGACGGTGACCTCGACGGTCGTGCCCGGCTGCGAGTGACGTGCCGCGTTGTCGAGGAGTTCGGCGACCGCGAGCACCACCGGTTCGACCGCCCGGCTCCGCACGGCGATGTCGACCTCGCCGTTGATGCGGATGCGCCGGTAGTCGCGGATGCGGGAGGTGGCACCGCGTACGACCTCGATGAGCGCGGAGGTGGCGCGCTGGCGGCCCGGCCACGAGCCGCACAGCACGGCGATGGCCTGGGCACGGCGGCCGAACTGGGCGTTGGCGTGGTCGATTTCGAGCAGGTCGCGCAGCACGCCGGGGTTGTCGTGCCGGTCCTGCATCTCGGCGATGGACACCTGCTGTTCGTTGGCCAGGGCTTGGATGGAGCGCATCGACGCCTTCAGGGCGGCCTTCGCCGACTGGTCGGCGCGAGACCGGGCGTGCTCGACCGCGCCGGCGAACCGTTCCAGGACACCGTCGAGACCTTTCGCGAACTCCGTGTCGGCCAGCCGGTCGTCGAGCAGACCGACGGCCCGGACCTGCTGGTGGGCCGCGTCCTGCAGCGCCGGTAGGCGGGCCGAGACGAGGTGGCGCAGTTCCTCGTCCCGGGCCCGCAGGCCGTCCCTCAGTTCCGCGTTCCGTCTGCGCTGCCGTGCGGTGATGCCGCGTTCGCGCACCAGCAGCACGGCGACGGCGAACAGGCCCACGGCCAGGCACCAGAACACCGCCTCCGGTATCCGTTCCGTCATCAAGTCCTCACAGCAGGTGGCGGGTCGACGGGCGCACGACGGTAGTGGCGCGTTGGCGTGCGCACTTGTCCGTGCGCGCAAGGAAGTTGCCGTGGGACGCAGACGCGTTCGTGGGGACCGGCCGATCGCGGCGGCTTGTCCCCGGCGTAGGCCAATGAGGCTGGGACGATTCCGGAAACCGATTGCTGATCTCTAGTCTGCGCCGAGTGACAGCCCTGGGACGCAGGGGAGTTCGGGGCTGCTCTCAATGCCGTCGGGACACTCCGCAGCGGAGGGGATACGTTGCCCACGGGAAGCTACGTCGTGGAGACGACGAGGACCGCCGAGGTCGAGGCACGCGAGCAGACCGATCTGTGGAGTGACCGCGTCGGGGCGTACCAGACCCGGCTGGACTACAGGTACGGACGCGCCGAGGTCTTCCGCGGCGAGATGATCCGCCAGCGCAGCGACACCTACCAGGTCGTCACGTGGCACAGCGACGAGATCGAGTACGCGCGCACACCGGGCCTGATCCGCCAGATGCCCGACCCCGACTACCGGCTCCTCTTCCCGCTCTCCGGCGAACTGCGGCTGCGGCAGGACGACCAGGAGGTGCGGCTGACGCCGGGCACGGGCAGCCTGATCACGCTCGGTGCGCCCTTCGAGCTCCTGCACGGCGCGTCCCTGCGCGGTGTCATCATGTCGATCCCGGCCCAGGAGATCGACGGCCCGCTGAACCGGAAGGCACCGCTGGCCACCGGGCTCGATCTGACCAAGGGGCTGGGCCGTGTGGTGCACTCCGTGGTGCGCAGCCTGAACGAGGAGCGCCACCGCCTCACCGCCCCGCAGTTCGACGCCGTCTGCGACCGCGTCGTCGAGCTGCTGTGCATGCTCGCCTGCGGCGACGACCGCCCCGACGCCCCAGGCAATCTGACCGAGGTCGAGGCGATGGTCCGCCGCTACGTGCGCGATCACGCGGCCGACCCCGACCTGTCCGGCGCCTCCATGGCCCGCGCCCTCGGCTGGTCCCTCCGCCAGATCCAGCTCGCGCTCCAGCACGTGGGCACCACGCCCCGTGACCTGATCCGCGAGGAGCGCCTGCGTCTGGTCCGCGAGCGTCTCCTGCGCGCCGACTGCGAGCACATGACGATCACGGACTTGGCGCACGCCTCGGGCTTCTCCTCGGCGAGTGCCATGAGCACGGTCTTCCGCCGGCGCTTCGGGGTGAGCCCCCGGGAGATGCGTTCCAAGTCCCGCTGAGGCCGCGCCCACGGGTCGGCCCAGCGGCTCGCCCGTGCCCCCCGGGGGCCCGCCAGTCCCCCAGCAGGCGCAGCCGTACCTGACTCTCGCGCTGCACCGCTCGCTCCACTCGGGCATCGGACACCGGACGGGCTGTTCGCCGCGCCGTTCAGCTGCTACGTCCCGGGCGTCGACGCCGCCGCTCCCCGCTCGACATCATCCAAGCCGGCTGCCGGCCGGCCGCCCAGGGCACCCCGGAAGCGGCCCGCGTCGGCCCCATGTGCGCAGGGAACTCCGGAGTACGACGCCTGGCTCGACGGCGAGACCGAACTGCGCGCCGTCGGCCGTGGCACTGAGGTGCGTATCGAGTCGTGATCAAACTGCCTGCTCCATAAGCCGGTGGCGCCCGCCTGCGGCGACTCGCGTGAGATCATCCGTCCATGAGTAGCGACCTGGAAGTGAGTGCTCTGGCGATCAATGTCACGATCCCGCAGGCGCTCCGCTGGACGGACACGCGACGCGGTGAAGCGTTCACGCTGACCACACTCAACGTCCGACTTCTTCCAGACGGCCACCTCGCCGTAAAGGCCTATGGCCGCCCAGTCGGTGGTGGTCGGGGCGCGTACGTCTCGTTCCCCGTCCCCGACAAACCTGAACTGGCGGCCTTGGTCACCGAAGCTGCCAGCCGTGCCGGGGAGTTGTGGGCCGCGCATCGTGGTCTGGGCTGAAGCCAGCTCGACTTGATGGCGGATGGTGGCAGTCCCGGATTTCGCCCTCGTGGCGCGGTCGAGGAGGATAGATCCTTGAGGCCTCGCAGCGTCTCCACAGCCGGGGCCGGATCGACGCTGACGGTGACACCCTGGATGTCCACCCTGGTGTGCAGCTCGGCCAACTGCCGTCGGGTCGCCGGGTTGGTGCTGCCGACCACGATCAGCGGACGTCGGGCCAAGACGAGCCGGCTCGAAAGCGATTCCGAACCGGTGTGACCACTGGACAATCGCACCTTCGCCTGCTGGACGATGGTGGCGGCCTCGGGGAGTTCCGCGCGGTTGCTGTAGGCGGCCAGACACAGGACCTTGCCCTTTGTCTGGGACTCGACTTGCGCGGCGGTCGCCGCCTCGGCGCAGCCGGAAACGTCGACGCGCTTGTCGGCCGCCCAGGGCACGGCGGGCCCGAACAGGCCCTGCGCGGGGTCGGCGTACCCGCCGGAGACCGAGTCGACGAGCCCGGAGCCGTCCACGGACTCACGGGCCGCCGCGCGCAGCGCCGGTCGGTGAACAGGCCGCTGCCGGTGTTGAGGACGAGGCTGTTGGTCCGTTCGGACGGCAGGACCGCCGTGCGGTCGCCCAGAACGCTGACGCCCTCGCGGCCGAGCGCCGCACCCTTGCCGGGGCAAGCGGCTCGTATCCCAGCCGTGAATGACACCGGACCTCCGCAGCACAGTCCTACTCACATCAAGCCACACCTGCCGGCCCGAGAACTCCTGTCGATCAGGATGGGCGGGTTTGATGTACGGATGCGGGGCGTGTCCTGCAGCCACGGAGGTGGAGGCCGTGGCGGGTGTGGATCTGGAGATCGCGGCGGGCGAGCGGGGTGCGCTGACGGGGACGAGCGGTTCCGGGAAGACGACGCTGCGGCGCGCGGTCTGGAGCTGCTCCGGTACACGACCGGTGCGGTCCTAGTCGGTGGCCGGGTCACGCTGGTGGTGACCCACGACCGGGCGCTGGCCGAACGGTGCGACCGGGTGCTGGAGATGGCCGCCGGGCGGCTTCGGAGGTCCGGTGACTCTGGTCGGCGCCGACGTCGGCGCCCTTCTCCAGCTGGTGCCCATCCCCCAGTCGGTCCACCACGCCCCGGACCACGACCCGAAGCCGTCCGACCTCACCGCCGTGGCCCGGGCCGACTTCGGGTCGTACGCGCCCTTCGAGTCGTACAGCCCCAAGATCAAGGAGGCAGCCGGGTCGAAGGCCGAGCTGATCGAGGTGAACCTCGACGACGACGCCGACAAGGTCAAGGCCGAGGTCTCACGGCTCGCCAAGTTGTTCGGGACCGAGGACGCCGCCGGAACCTGGAAGACCGCCTTCGACGTCGAGTACGCCAAGCTGCCCGCGGACTCAAGGCCGCGTGGCCGGGGGCGAGAGCGTCGTCAGCCAGGTCTTCACCCATGGGCGGCGAAGCTTGCGGGCGCCACGACGGTCGGCACGTACGGCCCTGAGCCGGTGCCCCGGCGCAGCTGGCCGAGCTGTGGAAGAGGAAGCCCGCCCGCGTCCTGGACAACGCCCACATGTCGACCGGCACGGTCCTGCCCGACTCCCGGCCATGGGCGCCCTCTGACGCGGACGCCTGTTGCGGCTGTGCGCCCATGTCAGCGCTTCGCCTCCCGCGCCGCCCGCGCGAACGAGATCATGTCCGGGAACTCAAGAGCGTAGGAGTACTCCGCCGTGGGCTCGGGAGTGGCGCCCCAGCCCGGACGGTCGTGCCGACGATTGATCCACACCGACGGCAGACCATGACGCTTGGCAGGCACGTGATCGTGGAAGAGGCTCTGCGCGACATGCAGCACCCGCTCGCGCGGGACGCCCATCTCCTCCAGCGCCTCGTCAAGGGCCTCGAAGTGGTTCGGAGCCGGCTTGTACGCCTTGACGTCCTCGGCCGTAATGATCCGGTCGAACTCAACGCCCAGACGCTTGTTCGACCCCGCGAAGCCCGCCCGGTGAACGTTGGACAGGATGATGAGCTTGTAGTCCTCGGCCAGGAGGGCGAGCGCTTCGGCCGAGTCGTCGAAGGCCGGCCAGTCCGGAACAGAGTTGCCCAGCCGCTGCGCCCACTCCTCGCTCACGGGCCGTCCGAGCTTGTCCCCGGTGCGTCGGAACGCCTCGGCGAGAACCGCCGAGTAGAGGGCATCGGGCATGTCCACTGCGGCCCGGGCCTCGTTGTCCGCGTAGGCGAGCAGCAGTTCCTCGTCGGAGAGGTCGAGAGCAGCTTCCTTCGCCCACGGGGCCAGCACGGCGGCGATGCCGGCCTCCCAGTCGATAAGCGTGCCGTAACAATCGAAGCTCAGCGCGTCGTAGTCGGCGAGATGCATGGATCCTCCTTGGAGTGTGGTTACCGTGCGCGGACGGTGTCGAGGGCGGCGGTGCCTGCAGCGTGTCGGGCCCACCGCGGCCAGCTGGTCTTTTTCTGAGGGCAACTGCACATGTTCGGGACTGGCTTTTCAGGAATGCCCGTGACGGGCTTCCCTGAGGTGCGCGACGACGACGTCCAGACTCACGGTCAAGGAACGCTCGATATTGATCCAGTCGTCCTTGGCGTGACCGAGGAGGTACTCGCGCCGTTCTGGTGCACGCTCCGCGCGCCAGTTCGTGATCAGCGCACGCAGTGTGAGTCGTGCCAACGCGGCAACCGGGAGCAGCGGGAGTTCCGAGGCCTGGATCGGCCGCTTGCGTTGGTAGCCGGCGGCGAAGGCGCAGGCGTCCCGCCAGGGTTGATCCGGCGTCCTGCCGAGCAGGTTCGCCATGGGAACGGCTGGGTCGAAGATCACCGCGCTGCGCACCGTGTCGCCGAAGTCGATGACACCGGTGACGAAGTGATCGCTCTGTGGATCCACCACGATGTTGTAAGGGCTGAAGTCGCCGTGGATCACTTGGGTTTCGAGATCACTCAGCCTCGGGACGATGTTTTCACGGAAGAGCCGGAAGACCGACTGGGCCAGCTGGCGGTGCTCGGGGCTCGGCGTGTGCTCGACCAGTTCGGTCAGCTGGTGGAAATGCCTGATGTCCCATGCCAGACCTCGTCGGTCCGCCGGGTGCATGAATGGCCTGAGCGCCACGTCGATCAGCCCCAGCATCTCGCCCGCCTCGGCGAGCCGCTCCGCGTCCGGGTTCGCATCGGCCAGGACCTGGCCTTCGACGAAGTCGAACACCCGCAGGATGCGAGTCCTGCCCTCGTTCAGCCTGATCGTGACATGGTCGTCTCCGTCGGCGGTCAGCTTCACCCGCTGGACGGGCAAGTGCGGAGCGGTGGTCTCGAGGTGGCGCATCACGGCGGTCTGGAGGGCGACAACCGCCTCCGCCTCGTCAGGTGGTGAGACCTTCACGAGGTAGTTGCTCGAGTCGGTGCTGAGTCTGAACGTGTCGTCCTTCTCGGTCGCCAGTCGCCCCAAGCGCCCGCAGAGGCGGTAGCGCTCCTCAAGGACAATGCTCACCAGCATCACGTCGATGGGTTCGTGGGACGACGTCAGGCCGCTCTCCTGGAGGAGCCGCTGAGCATAGTTCGTAGCTGGTGAGGTGTTCACGGTCCGCCCCTTGGGTCAGCCTGTCACAGACGGTTTTTGGCGACCTCGGCGAAGGTCTCCAGGAATCGCGTCACATCGGCGGAGTCGAAGGCCAGCGGAGGGCGGATCTTCAGCGTGTTCGCCGACGTACCCGTGCCGCTGATCAGGACGCGGCGATCGCGCATGTCGTTGATGACGTCTTCGGCACGTGCCCGATCCGGCTCGAGGGTCTGGCGGTCCTTGACGATCTCCACGCCGACGTAGAGGCCCGCGCCGCGGACTTCGGCGACGTAGGGGGAATCCTTGGTGATCTCCCGCAGCCCCGCGCGCAGAGCGTTGCCGCTCTCCAGGACGCGCTGCTGCACGTTCTCCTTCTCGAAGACGTCCAGCACCGCGGCGCCGGCGGCCACGGGGATGGAGCTGCCGCCGAAGGTGTTGAAGTAGCGGACGTTGCGTCCGAACTCCTCGCAGACCTCGGGGCGGAAGACCACACCCGAGATCGGCAGGCCGTTGCCCATCGGCTTGCCCATGGTGACGATGTCCGGCAGCACGCCCTGGCGGCTGAAGCCCCACATCGAGTCCCCGAGCCGGGCGAATCCCGACTGGACCTCGTCCGCGATATAGACACCGCCGGCCGCGTGCACCTCCTCCACCACGGCCTGCATGTAGCCGGGGGGGTCGGTGAAGATGCCATCGCTGCTGTGGGCGCAGTCGGTGATCAGGGCCGCGAGCCGGTAGCCGTGGCGCTCAAGGTCGTCGATCGCGCCGCGCACCTGCTGCCGCATGTGCTCGGCGAGCGTGGATCCCGGCGCGACGAGGCGCGGGTCAGGAGCGTCGATGAGCCGGACGTTCGGGCCCAGCGGCGACCCCGCGCCGAGGGTCGGTGAGAAGCTCGCCACCTCACGGGTGAGGCCGTGGTAGGCCCAGCGGGTGACGATGATGCCCTCGCCGCCCGTGTGGAACCGCGCCACCCGCACCGCCAGGTCGTTCGCCTCCGACCCGCTGCACGCGAGGCTCAGCTTCGACAACTCCTCGGGGAACGTCGCAAGAAGCCGCTCCGCGTAGTCGACCAGTGCTTCCTGGACGTAGCGCGTGTTGGTGTTGACCACCGCCATCTGGCGGGCGACGGCCTCGGCCACGTAGGGGTGGGCGTGCCCGACGCAGGGGACGTTGTTGTACGCGTCCAGGTAGTCGTTGCCGTCACGGTCGATCAGGTGGGCGCCGTGACCGGAAACGAACTCGACCGGCTCCCTGTAGATCAGCGTGTAGCCAGGGCCCAGGACCTTGTTCCGGCGCTGGATGGCCTCTTGGAGGTGCTCGGGGAGCTCGCTCAGTACCCCGGGGTCGAACCGGTTGGGGTAGTGGGCTATCGCCCGACTCAGCGTCGAAGTCATCGGCAGGCACACCTTCAGTCTCGTTCCGGAGTTGCTCGCTGCGTTGGCCGGAACCATACCATCATTAATTCCAGTTCCAACCTGAAACTAGAAACTTCTGCGTCCTGGCCGACGATGCCCTGCCCCAGCAGCACACCGTCCTTGTACGGCAGCTGCCCATGGCGGGCCCCGTGTCCTCACCTGTGACCCGAAGCGTCTCGCCAGGCGGCGGTCGGCTCAGAAGGCCGGTGCGGACTTCTCCGAGAGCCGGTTCTGTTGCCGTGCTCCGAGCACGGCTTCGCGCAGCCGTTTCTGAGCGATCGTCAGGCATGCGTAGACCGCGCCTTGTGCCGTCGACAGACCGATCTGATGCGGACCCGTCCTGATCTCCGGCACCGCCGGAAGGCTCTGGTCGAGCCGCGCGCGCACCTGGGGAAGGACGACGTCGACGAGCGGGCGCAGCCGGCCCACGAAGTAGACCGACTCCGGGTCGAGCGTCACGGCGACGACGCTGACAGCGGTCACGAGCGCGGTGGTGAACGCCTGCAGCACTTCGGCGTGCGGCGCCACGGTGTGCGGTTGCAGCCAGAGATCCTCGATGCGCTCCAGGTCGAGCCCCCGCTTGCGAGCGAACCGGAGGAGACCTCGGGTGCTCAGCAACTCGTCGAGGTTCTCGTCGCCGACTCCTGAGGCGAGCACACCGATGTCGCCGAAAGCAGGTGTACGGCCGCGGGCGAGCTCGCGATCCGTGCAGCTGGCGAAGTTCAGGATGGTGCTGACGCTGAAGAGCGCGGCGTTCCTGATGGTGGCGTCGTCGGTGAGGATCCCGAGCAGGGACGCGTTGGCATCACTGTCGAGGAGCACCGGAGCCTCGACCAGGTTTTCGACGGCTTGCTGGAGGCCTGAGCCCGCGAAGATTTTCATCGACTCCGCGGGGCCGAAGATCTCCGTGCCGCCCCGGACCCGGCCGGGCACGGCGGCGACGATCTGACGCAGAGGACCCTGCGCAGATCGGGTGGCCTGCGCGATGAGGTCGACCAGCCATCGCGCGGCGTCCTCGACCTCCTGGTGATCGGCGGTGGGAACCGTCACGTGCTGGATCTCACGACCCCTCAGGTCGGTCACCAGCACACCCGTGGTCTGGGCACCGAAGCTGACACCGGCGACGTGCCCGGTCGTGCCGGGCAGGTCCAGATAGGTGGAGCGGCGGCCGCGGCCGGTGATCTCGTCGACCCCGCCGTCGACGACGAAGCCGTCGGCACGGAGCTCCTCCACCGCTCTGGACACCGTGGCCTTGCTCAGGCCCGTCAGCTCGATGAGCTGGTTCCGCGTCAAGGGTGCGTGGGAGAGGACCACGTCGAGGACTGATGCCTTGTTGTAGTCGCGTGAGGTCGGGTTGGTCACGTGATGACCATAGCGAGCCCGGTACGCCGATCGGGCAGGGACCGGTTTGGGCGGTCCGACCAGGGGTTTCGACGCGGTGAGCAGCGGGTGTTTCGGCGGATCCGTCGCTCCCGCCCAGGCGCGCTCGAAGGGGTCCGTATCGGCGTCTCCCGCCTTGCCGGACGGTTCTCGGCTCATCTGTCATGAACTCCGTAAGTCCCCCAAGCACTCCAGGAGCGCATCGCCGCGTTGCGGCGAAGGGCAGGAAGCCCGGGGGTCGACGACCAACTGACTGACGGCAGCGAGCATTCGCGGACCAGTGCAATCCCTGTGCGGCCAGCCGCTGGTCAACGGCCTAAACGATCTCGACGTCGCCGGGCTGGCGCCCTGCCTTAGAGCTCCGAGCAGAAGCGGGGCCCCCATCGATGGCGCTCCGGCACCTTGCGATCGCACGCACCGGACGCCCGCGAGCTGATCGGACTCCCATTCTGTTCGGAGCTCTTGGGGCGGCTTGACCCCATGCACGAGCATAACAGCTTTTGTTTCAGACTGGAACTGCAACAAATGGTGTTGGCTGCCCGGCGTGGGACGGCCTCACCGAGGTCGGAGGATCAGTGGCCCGCGACGACGCCGGAGAGTTCGTTCGTGCTCTTCGGCAGGGTCACAGAGGCGACCTTCTCGCCCGATTCGATGTCGATGGCGTGCAGCTTGCGCTTGCCCGGCTCGGAGACGTACGCCGTGTTGTCGCGGACGAAGAGGGTGGGCCGGGGCTGCTGCCAGTCCAGCGGCTCCTGCCACTGCCACGACGGGGATCTTCTTGTCCACCTTGCCCGTCTCCGGGTCGATGACATGGAGGGCGCCGTTGGTGCCGAGGAGGAGTGCCTCGCCGTCGGGTCCACGGCCGAGCGAGCGGAAGGAGTAGCTGGTGCCCAGGTCGACCAGGCGCAGTTTCGCGGTCTCGGTGTTGATGAGGGAGATGCGGGTCGGCCGCTCCAGTTCGGCCTCCGGGTCGGTCTTGTAGTCGCCCAGGAGGATGGGCGAGGTGTCGCTGCCGCGCTGGTTGCCGATGCGGCCGTAGTCGTCGGGGGCGTCGACCTTGGTGAACTTGCCGTCCTTGTAGATCAGGAGGCCGTCCTCGCAGCCGATGCCGATGGCCTCGCCCTTGGCGGCGGCCTCGCCGTGGACGCCGGGGCAGTTCTCGTTGCGGTTGATCTCCTTGTTGTTCTTGTCGAGGACGAGGGCGCCGGTGCGCTTCTCCTCGGTGCCGAGGGTGGTGAGGAGTTCGCCGTTGCTCAGTTCGATGGCGACGCCGTGGTGCGGTTCGGCGGAGGTGTAGGTGCGGCCTTGCGGTTTCTTGCCGTCCTTGAGGTCGGCGGGGTCGAAGACGTTGACTTCGCCAGTGCCGTCGGTGAACAGGACCGTCTTGCCGGCGTGCTGGACGACGTGGCCGGGCTTGGCGCCCTTGTACTCGATGCCGGTGAGGGTCTGCTCGGCGGCGTTCAGGACGCGGAAACCGGCGTCGGTGGAGACGATGACGTGGGAGTCGTCGCCGGCGGGGTTGAGACGGTTGAAGCCGGGCAGCTCGATCGTGTTGGCGAGCTTCAGGCTCTCGCCGTCCAGGATGTACAGGCCGCCGTCGAACGTGGCGACCAGCGGGTCCTTGACCGCCACGGCCTTTGTGCTCGGCGCCGCCTTGGCCTCAGCGTCGGACGAGGAGCTGTCCTCCCCTCCGCAGGCAGTCAGAACCGCGGAAGCCGCCAGGGCGAGGGCCGTGCCCGTGAAAGCTCGGTTGCGTATCGGCTTGTTCACCGGTGTGTTCCTTTCTTTGCCGCGCGAGCGCGGCGTCGGGTGGGGAGTGTGTGGTGGCGGCCGTGGTCGGCCGGTGTCCACGTCAGGGGCGCTGGTTCAGGCGCCGGTCAGGCCCTCGGTCATGGCGGTGGTGTTGGCGCGCATCATCTGCAGGTAGGTGCCGGCGCCCTTGCCCTGCTCGGTCAGCGATTCGGAGTAGAGCTCGACGACCCGCACCTGGCCGCCCAGTTCGGTACGCAACACCTCGGCCAGCCGCTTGGGCTGCGAGGAGTCCGCGAACACGGTTTGTACGCCTGCCTTCCGCATCGCCTGGGTGAGCGAGCGCAGGTCGGAGGAGCTGGGCGAGGCCAGCGTCGTACCGCTCGGGATCACCGCGCCGATCACCCGGAAACCGAAACGCTCGGCGAGGTAGCCGAAGACGTGGTGGTTGGTCACCAACGCGCGTCGTTGTTCGGGTATGCGGTCGAAGGACTTCTCCATCCAGGTGGTGAGGTCGGCGAGTTGGTCGTCGTAGCGGTCGGCGTTGGCGCGGATCGCCTTCTCGTCCACGCCGTCCACGTGCTCGACAACCTGGTCGGCGATCAGGCCCACGGCCTTGCGGACGCGGTCGGGGTCGGTCCAGAAGTGCGGGTCGGGTTGCCCGGCCTCCCCCTCCGGGCCGCCGTCGTCATGCGCCTGGAAGGTGAGGGGGTCCACCGCCTTGCCGGCCTCGAAGACGGCCACTCCTGCCTCGCCGGCGGCTTCCACGTGCCGCAGTACGTTCTCCTCCAGACCCAGCCCGTTGAAGACCACCAGGTCGGCACGCTCCAACTCGGCGGCCTGCACGGCCGACAGACCGAAGGAGTGCGGGTCGGCGTTCGGCTTCATCAGCACGGTGACGTCGGCTTCGTCGCCGACGATCTCCTGCGTGATGTCGCCCAGGATGTTGGTCGTCACGACCACCCGGGGCCGGTCGTCGCCGCTCGTACAGCCGGTGCCGGCACCGGCCAGGGCGAGGGTGAGCAGGACCAGCAGGAGGGTGCGCAGCCGCCGCGACCCTCGCGTCCATCTGGTCATCGTCCGGTCTCCACCATCAGGGCCGGCTCGATGTCCAGGTCGAAGGTGCGCGCGATGCGCAGGTTGTCGTTGTAGTCGATCTCGTACACGCGTTTGCCCTTGGGGTCGTTGAGGTATGCACGGCTGCGGTCGACTTCGATGACTGGTTCCGCGTTCCCGTCGGTACCGGTCTCGGGGGCGCCCGTCAGAAGCGGCTTCGTCCTGGAGACCTGCTTGCCGGTGGTGATGTCGTAGCCGTGCAGTGCTCCGTCGGTCTCAAGGACGATCAGGACGGAGCCCTCGCCGGCGGTGTTGGCGGAGACGACGGGGCCGGTCCTCACCCGTGTCCACGTGCGCTCGCTGACGTGCAGGACCCACACGGCCCGATCCCCGGCCGGTGCCGTGAGCGTGTCGCTGCCGGGCCGGTGCCGGAAGGTCGTGGCCCGTTCCGCTTCGGGTGCGTCGCTGCCGTACGGGATCTTCTCGGCGGTGAAGGTGCCGTCGGCCTCACGGACGAGCAGGGCGCCGTCGGCGCAGCCGAGGACGACGCCGCGCCGGGTGACGGCGTCGGCCCGCACCTCCTCGCAGCGGGCGTCCGGCGACGCGGCACGCTTGCCCTCACGGTCGTACACCGCGACCTTCCCGTCGTCCGTGACGCCGAGCAGGTGCTCCGCGTACGGCACGACAGCTCCCGCGTGCGTCCCGGGAAGCGTGCGGGCGGAGCCGACCTTGCCCTTCTCCAGACCGGCCCGGCGGTAGATCCTGGCGCGGCCGTCCTCGTCGGTCACCGCTGTGACGGCGGCATCGCTGCGGACGTGGGTGCCCGGGCCTGCGGGCAGCCGGCCCACGTCACGTATCGCCGCGCGGTAGTAGTGGACGTGGTCGCCGTGGTCCACCATCCAGGCGCCGCTGTCCAGGACGCGCGTGCTGCCCGCGGTGTGGAAGTAGCCGAAGCGGCCGTCGGTGGTGAGTTCGGTGGTGCCCGTCGTCCGGGACACCTTGTGCGTCTTCCCGGTGATCAGATCGAGGACCCGGGTGTCGCCGGTGACCGGGTCGTTGAGCAGCAGCCGCGACTGCTGCTCGGCCTTCTCCTGGGCCCCCTCGACGTAACCGTGCGGAGCGGAGGCCGAGACGGTGGCCTGCGGAGTGGTCGCGGTGTCGTCGTGGCTCGCGCAACTCGTGGTGAGCAGGGAGATCGCCACGAGCGCGGCGGGCGCCCAAGGTATGACGTTTCTGCGGACGAGCAAAGGGATCGCCTCAGGTTCTTTCAGTCGGTCGCTGTTGCGTGAGCGCCGAGGAGGCGCGCACGGCGGCGGTGGCGGAGAGCGGATGCCAGGTGGGAGAGGAAGAACAGGCTGACCGCGAGAGCCGAGATGGTCGCGCCGGCCGCGGTGCTCAGGTGCCAGGACAGCAGCAGGCCACCGAAGGTGGCGGTGATGCCGAGGAGCGCCGCGAGGGCCATGACGCCCCGCACACTGCGCGCCCAGGGCAGCGCGGCGGCCGGCGGGGCGATGAGCAGGCCCAGCACCAGCAGCGTGCCCACGATGTGGAAGGAGGCGACGATGGCCAGTGCCAGCAGGCCGAGCAGCACTGCGTGTGCCAGGCGGGGCCGCAGGCCGAGCGTCTGGGCCTTGCGTGCGTCGAAAGCCAGGGCGAGGAAGGCCCGGTGACCGAGGACCGAGACGGCCAGGGCCAGCAGCAGCGCCACCCCCAGCAACAGCAAATCCTGCTCGCGGACGGCGAGGACGTCACCGAAGAGGAACCCGGTCAGGTCGACCGCGAAGGACTGCGACCGCGACACGATGATGACACCGAGCGACAGCATCCCCACGAACAGCAGCCCGATACCCGTGTCCTGGGACAGCCGCGGGGTGCGGCCGAGAGCCGTGACGCCGGCCGTCATGACGGCCGCGCTCAGCAGCGCCCCCACCAGCAGGTTGCCGCCGAACAGCGCGGCGAGCGCCACTCCGGGCAGCAGCCCGTGCGACATGGCGTCACCGAGGAAGGCCATCCCCCTGAGCACCACCCAGGTCCCGGACAGGGCGCAGATCGCCGACACCAACATTCCGCCCCACAGCGCCCTCTGCACGAAGGTCACCTCGAAAGGGCCCGTCAACCACTCCATATAGGAGGACTATAATGAAAACCATGTTCAAAACACAGGGAGCCCCTCCCGGCGTCACCGAGATCCGGCCGCCCCGGGTCCGCTTCACGGAGCTCTCCGCCGGATACCCCGGCCACCCCGTCCTGCATCAACTTGACGCGGAAATAACGGCGTTGGCGATCACGGCACTCGTCGGCCCGAACGGCAGCGGGAAGTCCACCCTGCTCGGAGTAATGGCCGGTGTGATCAAACCCACATCAGGCCGGCTCCACCACGCCGGCGGCCGACCGCCGGCGTTCGTCCCGCAGCGCAGCGCCGTCGCTGACGCACTGCCGCTCACGGTCAGGCAGACAGTGGAGATGGGGCGCTGGGGCGACCGCGGGCCGTGGCGCCGACTGACCCGGCAGGACCACGCCACCGTGGACCAGGCCATGGAGAGGCTCGGCATCACTGACCTCGCCACCCGCCAACTCGGAGAACTCTCCGGCGGACAGCGGCAACGCGCCCTGATCGCCCAAGGACTCGCCCAGGAGTCGGACCTGCTCCTCCTGGACGAACCGACCACGGGCCTCGACCCCGAAGCAAGGGACCGGATCGCCGCGCTGCTGACGGAGCTGGTCACCGACGGCAGGACCGTCGTCCAGGCCACACACGACCTGGAAGCCGCACGCTCGGCGGACGCCTGCC
Source organism: Streptomyces sp. Z423-1 (assembly GCF_013009255.1). NCBI lineage: Bacteria > Bacillati > Actinomycetota > Actinomycetes > Kitasatosporales > Streptomycetaceae > Streptomyces > Streptomyces sp. Z423-1. The sequence continues at coordinate 8,643,635 of NZ_CP053109.1, read as the reverse complement.
TCTTGCTCCGCGACGGTCAACTGGCGGGGCAGGGACACCCCGAGCAACTTCTCACCGCCTCAACGCTCGCCCAGATCTGGCAACCGGTGTGAGGCGACGGCCCTCTTCCTTTCTCGCGGCGATGGTGCTCACGTGCCGCTGTCGCATGTAACTGTGGCTGCCACAGGTCAGGCCCGGCCCAGGGCTCTCGCACGTCGATGGGTCCACGCCGATGAGAGCCGACGCACCCTTCGAGCGCTCTCCCGCAGCCCCGCATGGAGTCGGTTCACCGAAGTACTGGCTCGCCGCGTGCAGGTGCTGGCGCAGGGAGGCGCCCGTGGCGAAGCCGACCCGGCCGGCGATCTGGTCCACCGACAGGTCGCTGGACTCCAGCAGATCCCGGGCTCGGGCTACACGCTGCTGGATCAGCCAGCGGCCGGGGCTGAGGCCCACCTCGTCGTTGAAGCGGCGGGCGAAGGTGCGCCGGCTCATCCGGGCGCGGGTGGCGGCTGTCCTCGTCGGCCACGCCGTCCTCGATGCCGACCTGACCACTTCCCACGGCTGGCGGGCCCAGGATCCCGAATGAGCCCGGCGCATCCTGGACCGCGGCCTCCACTCCCTGATCACGGTGCCGCTCCAGGCTCGCGGCGTGGTGCTGGGTGTGGTCGACTTCTGGCGTGCGGAGCAGGACGCCTTCGAGGAAGAGGACCTGGCCTTCGCCGAGGAGCTGGCCGCCCGCGCCGCGGTGGCCATCGACAACGCCCGGCGCTACACCCGCGAGCATGCCCTGGCCGTGACCTTGCAGCGCAGCCTGTTGCCTCGCTCCCTGCCCGACCACTCAGCCGTCGAGGTCACCCACCGCTACCTGCCCGCCCGGGCCGGCGTCGGCGGCGACTGGTTCGATGTCATTCCGCTGCCCGGGGCCCGGGGCGCCCTGGTGGTGGGCGACGTGGTCGAACACGGACTGCACGCCGCGGCCACCATGGGCCGACTGCGCACCGCGGTGCGCACCTTCTCGTCCCTCGATCTTCCCCGGACGAGCCGATCAGGCACCTGAACGAGCTGGTCACCCGGGTCGACAGCGAGGGGGACGACAGCCAAGGAATCACAGGGGCGACTTGCCTCTACGCCATCTACGACCCGGTGAGCCGCCTGTGCTCGCTGGCCAGGTCCGGGCATCCGGGACCGGCCCTGGTGCACCCGGACGGCACGGTCGAGCAGTTGCTGGTTCCCGTCTCCCCGCCGCTGGGACTGGGCGGCGGACTTCCCTTCGAGAGCGCCGAGTTCACCCTGTCCGAGGGCTCCCGGTTGGTGCTGTACACCGACGGTGTCATCGAGGACCGGAACCGGGACATCGACACCGGCCTCGCGATGCTGCACGACGCCCTGACGGGGCCCGGCCGGACCCCGGAGGAAACCTGTCAGGCAGTCCTCGACGCCCTGCTGCCGACCCGACCGAGCGACGACATCGCCCTGCTCGTCGCTCGGTCCCGCCTGCTCGATCCCTCTCAGGTCGCCGACTGGGACACCTTCCCGAGACGGCTGCGGATACTGCGCGACGGCAACAACCTGATCTGTGAGGTCGCCGACGACAGCAGCACCTCACCGCATCTGCGCCGGGCGACCGACACCGACGAGGGCGGGCGGGGATTGTTCCTCGTCGCCCAGTTCACGCAACGGTGGGGTACCCGCTACATGCCTCGCGGCAAAGTGATCTGGTCCGAGCAGTCGCTCCACAGCACGACGACCGAACCTGACGCAGACACAGCCGACGCCCTGCTGGACCAATGGGGCGACGCGGACTGGTGACGACCGTTCCGCACCTCCGTTCCGCACCTCCGTTCCGGACTTCCGGTCCGGACTTCCGGTCCGGGCTTGACCGGCGCCCGTACCGCGGGGCTCAGAACGCCGTGTAGCCGCCGTCCACGGATAGCACGGCACCGGTGATGTACGACGACTCCGGACAGGCGAGGAAGAGGACCGCGTCGGCGACCTCTTCGGGTGTGGCGAGCCGGCGCAGCGGTATGGAGTCCTCTCTGGCGCGCCGGTAGGCAGCGGGGTCGGGGCGTCGCTGGAACGAGGCCTCGATGAGCGGCGTCACGGTCAGACCTGGCGCGACCACGTTGACGCGGATGTTGCGGGACGCCCATTCGATGGCAGCGCCGCGGGCGAGCGCGATCAGGCCTCCCTTGGCAGCGGAGTACAAGGTCTGGTTCGGCATGCCGACCATGCCGAGGCGCGAACTGACGCACACCATCGACGCCCCCGACTCCGGAGCCAGCGGCATCAGGTGCTTCATGACCAGGAACGCGCTCAGGAGGTTGCTGTGGAGCAGGTCGCGTGCGTCGTCGGCAGTCGTCTCTTCGAGCGGGCTGGACTGCTGGAGTCCGTGGCAGAGGACGACCACTCCCACTTCCCCCAGGTGATCCGCCGCTCTGGTGGCCAGCTCGGAGACGAAGGTCTCGTCGTTGAGGTCCCCCGCGAGGTAGAGATCGTCCGGGTGGCTCTCGCGCAACTCGGGTCGCCGTCCGGTGAGCAGGAGGTTGGCGCCCTCGCGGCGGAAGTGGGAGGCGACCGCCTGACCGATCCCGCTCGATGCTCCGGTGATCGCGGCGTTGACATTCTGGAGTCTCATATTCGTTCCCTGTCAGGCCAGCACCTGGCCGCTGCCCGCCACGGCCTCGGGCCGCAGCAGATCGGCCAGGGTCTCGGCGGGCAACAGTCCCTCCTCAAGGACGAGTTCGGCCACGCCCCGGCCGGTGGCGAGGGCCTCCTTGGCGATGTCGGTGGCTGCCGTGTACCCGATGTACGGGTTCAACGCGGTCACCAGACCGATGGACGTCTCCACCGCCGCGCGGAGTTCGTCCTTGTTGGCGGTGATGCCGTCCACGCACCGCTTGGCCAGCGTGAGACAGGCTGCGCGGAGGTGGGTGAGGGACTCCGACAGGGAGTGCAGGATGATCGGTTCGAAGGCGTTGAGCTGGAGCTGTCCCGCCTCGGCGGCCATGGTGATGGCGACGTCGTTTCCGATGACCTCGAAGGCGACCTGGTTGACGACCTCGGGGATCACCGGGTTGACCTTGCCGGGCATGATCGACGAACCGGCCTGTACGGGCGGCAGGTTGATCTCGTTGAGGCCGGCGCGGGGACCGGAGGAGAGCAGGCGAAGGTCGTTGCAGCTCTTCGACAGCTTCACGGCGATGCGCTTGAGCACGCCCGACATCTGGACGAAGGCGCCGCAGTCCTGCGTGGCCTCGACGAGGTTGACGGCGGTGACCAGCGGCAGCCCGGTGATCTCGGCGAGGTGGCGGCGGGCCGACTCGGCGTATCCGGCAGGTGCGTTGAGTCCGGTGCCGATGGCGGTGGCGCCGAGGTTGATCTCATGGACCAGCTCCACGGCCTCGGCGAGGCGGCTGCGGTCCTCGTCCAGCATCACCGCGAACGTGGAGAACTCCTGGCCCAGAGTCATCGGCACGGCATCCTGGAGCTGGGTGCGCCCCATCTTCAGCACATCGCGGAACTCCACTGCCTTACGGGCGAAGGAGTCCTGCAGGACCGCCATCGCCTTGAGCAGCTCACGCACCGCGAACACGGTGGCGATCTTGACGGCGGTCGGATACACGTCGTTGGTGGACTGACCGAGGTTGACGTCCTCGTTGGGATGCAGATACCCGTACTCGCCCCTGGCATGGCCCAGCAGCTCCAACGCCCGGTTCGCGATGACCTCGTTGGCGTTCATGTTGGTCGACGTGCCGGCACCGCCCTGGATGACGTCGACGACGAACTGCTCGTGCAGCTTGCCGGACCGGATCTCACGGCAGGCGGCGACGATCGCGGCCGCCTTCTTCGGCTCCAGCAGCCCCAGCTCCTCATTCGCCAGGGCGGCGGCCTCCTTGACGGCGGCGAGGGCGTCGATCAGATGCGGATAGGCGGAGATGGGAGTGCCGGTGATCGCGAAGTTCTCCGTGGCGCGCAGGGTGTGGACACCCCAGTAGGCGGCGACGGGGACATCCCGGTCACCGAGCAAGTCGTGCTCACTGCGGGTGACGGCGTTCATGAGGAGGGGGCCTTCTCTCGGGAGGCATGGTGGGGGCCTTCCACGCTGCTGCGCAGAAGGCCCCCGCGGTGTCACTGGTGTCGGTACCTGCTCAGAGCAGGCGGTCCTTCGCCTTGTAGTAGGCGCCACCGAACGGCAGGAACCAGGCGGTGCCGTTGTAGAAGGGGACGGGGACCTTCGGGAAACCGAAACCGCGCAGTGGGTTGGCCTCCGGCTTGCCGTCCATCATCTCGGCGACGGCACGGCCCATGTACGTGGCCATCTGGACACCGTGACCGCAGTAACCCATGGAGTAGTACAGGCCGTCGACCTCGCCCGCGTGCGGAATGCGGTCCCAGGAGAAACCGACCATGCCGCCCCACACGTAGTCGATGCGCACTCCCGCCAGCTGCGGGAAGATCTCGGTCATCTCCCGCTTGAGGATGTCGCCGCTCTTGATGTCGGAGGCCGGGTTGGAGGGGGCGAAGCGGGCCCGGCCGCCGAAGGCGAGGCGGTTGTCCGGGGTGAGGCGGACGTAGTGGCCGACGTTCTTGTGGGCGACCATCAGGCGGCCGTTCGGGATGAGTTCCTTGGCGCGCACCTCGCCGAGCGGTTCGGTGACGATGATGAAGCTGCCGACGTTGATCAGCCGCTTGCGGAACCAGGGCATCGACTTGTCGGTGTAGGCGTCGGTGGCCGCCATGACCTGCTTGGCACGGATGGTGCCGTGCATGGTCTCCACAAGGAAGCCGCCGCCGGGGATGCGGGTGAGGCCGGTGGCGGCGTTGCGCTCGTGGATCTCGGCGCCGGCGCGTTCGGCGGCCTCGGCCAGGCCGTGGACGTACTTGCCGACGTGGAGGGCGGCGCTGTCCGGGTCGAGCAGGGCGCCGTGGTAGTAGTCCGTGCCGAGCTCGGCCCGCAGTTCGCTCTTGCTCAACACGACCGTCTCGTGGCCGAAGTTGTCGGCCAGGTCGCGCTGCTTGGCGCGCAGCCCATCGAAGTGCCCGGGCTTGCAGACCAGGCCGAGGCGCCCGGCGCGGTTGAAGTCGCAGTCGATCTGTTCCTTCTGCGTGAGGTCCTCGACGACGTCGACGGCCTCCCGGAAGGCGTTGTACAGCTCCAGTGCGCGCTCCTGGCCGTAGCGCTTGCGCGCCTCGGCGGGGCTGATGGTGATGCCCTGGGTGCACATGCTGCCGTTGCGCCCGGAGGCGCCCGAGCCGACCTTGTCCTTCTCGACGAGGACGACCCGGGCACCCTTGCGGGCGGTGTGGTAGGCGGTGGACAGGCCGGTGAGGCCGCCGCCGATCACCACCACGTCCGCCTCGTCGGGCAGGTCCTTTCCGGAACGGTCGGGGAGGGCGGGGGCTGTGTCCAGCCAGTAGGGGATCTGCTTCATGGCGTGCGTCCTCTGTGTTTCTCGGTCCTGTGTCGCCGGTATGCCGTAGGTCAGCAGCCGAGCAGCTTCGGCAGGCCCGACAGGTCGGGCAGCTCGTCGTACGGCTGGTAGTCGGAGCTGCCCAGGCGGCCGTAGCGGTTGATCCACACCCGGCGCTTCAGGCCGAGGTCGCGGGTCGGGATGTGGTCGTACTCCCAGCCCTGGGCGACGTGGATGACCTGCGACGGCTCGACGCCCATGGTCTTGAAGGCGTACTCGAAGGTCTGGCGGTCCGGCTTGTAGGCGCCGGCCTGCTGGGCGGTGATGACGTAGTCGAACTCGACGCCGATGTTCTCGACGTTCCGCGCGATCAGGTTGTCGTCGGTGTTGGAGATGATGGCGATCTCGTACTTGGTCTTCAGGGCGCGCAGCGCGTCCGGGACCTCGGGCCAGGGGCCGAAGGTGGGGACGGCCTCGACCAGGGCGTCGCCGTCGGACTCGCGGTACTCCAGGCCGTGCAGGCGCATGGCGTTGCGCAGGCTGGAGTGCAGGATCTCGTGGTAGGGGCGGTAGGCCTCCAGGACGGCCTGGAAGCGCATGACGCGGAAGTCGTCGAGGAACTCGTCGACATCCAGGTTGTCCAGGTCCAGCCGGTCCTCGAGGACCTTCAGGGTCGTGGGGCCGAGCTCGAAGTTGATCAGGGTGGCGTAGGCGTCGAAGGTGACGATCTCTCTCATGGTGTTCAGCCTCAGTCTCGCGGGTTTCCAGAGGGGGTGGGGGGCTTCAGACGACGCGTTCGCCGGGGGCGACGATCGCGTCGAGCACGGCCAGATCGGCCGGGCTCGGTATCCAGTCGGCCGCCGCCGCGTTGGCGGTGACCTGTTGAGGTGTCATGGCGCCGCAGATGACGGAGCCGACGGCGGGCAGGGCCGCCAGTGCGCCGACCGCGACCTGGAGGAGGGTCAGGCCGCGGTCGGCGCCGTATGTGGTGAGCGCCTCGACCCTGTCGAGGGCCGCCTCGGTGAGCCAGCCCCGGCGCCAGGACAGGCGGCTGCCGGGCGGGGGTTCCTCGCCGCGGCGGTACTTGCCGCTGAGCAGGCCGTTGGCCAGCGGGTAGTACGGCAGCAGGCCGAGGCCGTGGTGCAGGCAGGCCGGGATCAGGTCCCGTTCCGCACCGCGGTCGAGCAGGTGGTAGCGCGCCTGGGTGGACACGAAGGCGTCCGTGACCTGCTCGGCCGGGAGGTTGGAGCAGCCGATGTACCGGATCTTGCCCTCGTCGACCAGCTCGTGGAGCGCGGCGACCGTCTCCTCCAACGGCGTGACGCCGTCCCGTTCGTGGTACTGGTACAGGTCGATCCGGTCGGTGCCGAGCCGACGCAGTGACGCCTCCACCGCGTACCGGATGTAGGTGCGGGATCCGCGCGGTCCGCACAGGTCGGCATCCCGGCTCATCTCCATGCCGAACTTGGTGGCGAGCACGATGTCGTCGCGGTGGCCCTTGAGGGCGGCACCCAGCAGGCGTTCGCCATCGCCGCGCGAGCCACCCCGCTCACCGGACCCGCCGTACATGTCGGCGGTGTCGAACAGGGTGATCCCGGCGTCGAGGGCGGCGTGGACGACGGCCTTCGTGCCGTCCTCGTCGAGACGGCTGCCGAAGTTGTTGCCGCCCACGCCGACCACCGAGACGGCCGGGCCGCGTGCTCCGAGCGGACGGTACCTCATGACCGGTTGCCGAACCCGATGCAGACGTTCTTGGTCTGCAAGTAGCTGGCCAGGCCCTCAAGGCCCTTCTCCCGGCCCCAGCCGCTGTTCTTGTAGCCGCCGAAGGGGAGCTCGACGCCCGTGCCGACGCCGGTGGCGTTGACATAGACCTGGCCGGCCCGGATGCCCTCGGCCATACGCATCGCCTTGTCGATGTCGCGGGTCCACACGTACGAGGCGAGGCCGTACGGACTGTCGTTGGCGATCTCCAGCGCCTCGTCAGCGTCGTCGAACTCGATGACCGTGACGACGGGACCGAAGATCTCCTCGCGGGCGCAACGCGCCTGGTTGTCGAGCCCGGTGAGGACGGTCGGCTCGACGAAGTAGCCGTCGGCCAGCTCGGGGTCCGACGGAGCGCCTCCGCCGGCCCGTGCCACGGCGCCCTCCTCCCGCGCCAGTTCCAGGTAGCCGAGGACCCGGTCCCGCTGCCGTGCGGCGACCAGCGGGCCGACGTCCGGGTCCGTCAGGCCGGGGCCGACGCGCAGGGACGCGGCGTGCGCGACCAGCTTGTCCAGGAACTCCTCGGCTCCGCGCTGGAGCAGCAGCCGGGTACCGGCGGAGCAGGTCTGCCCGGCGTTGCCGAACGCGGAGGCGGCGACGGCGGTCAGCGCCAGGTCGAAGTCGGCGTCGGCGAAGACGACGACCGGCGACTTGCCGCCCAGTTCCGTGACCGAGGGCACCACGTTGGCAGCGGCGGCCTGGGCGACTTTGATGCCGGTCGGCACCGAGCCGGTGAAGGTGACCTGGTCGATGTCCGGGTGACCGGCGAGGGCCGCGCCGGTCTCGCCGTCACCGGGGACCACGTTCAGCACGCCCGGCGGAAGACCGCACTCCAGGGCGATCCTGCCGATCTCCAACGGGGTGAGGGGCGCCTCGGGTGACGGCTTGAGCACGACTGTGCAGCCGGCGGCCAGCGCCGGGGCGGAGCCCCTCGCGGTGTTCTGCAGCGGGTAGTTGAAGGGGATGATCTGGCCGGACACGCCGATCGGCTCACGGACCGTGTAGTCGATCAGGCCGGGGCCGAGCGGGATCGTCGAGCCGCCGAGCTTGTCGGCGACGCCCGCGTAGAACTCGAAGTAGCGGGCCGCGGCCTCGACATCGGCCTTCGCCTGGCGGAGCGGCTTGCCGACGTCCTGGCTCTCCAGGCGGGCCAGCCGTTCGCCCTGGTAACGGATGGCCTCGGCGATCCGGTACAGGATCCGGCCGCGGTCGGCGGCGCGCATCCGGGCCCACTCGGGTGCCGTGAAGGCCGCGCGCGCCGCCGCCACTGCCTGGTCCACATCGCCCTTGCCGCCCAGCGCCACCTGGGCGATGGCCGTGCCGTTCGACGGGTCGAGGACGGTGAAGGAGCGACCGTCGGCGGCCGGCACCTGCTTGCCGTCGATCAGCAGCTCGGTCAGCTGCAGTTCGCCGCTCATGGCTGGATCTCCCCCAGCACCTCGCCGAAGATGACGACCTCGTCGCCGGGACGGACCGTGCGGATCCGGCGCACCCAGAGCACGATGCCCTCCTGCGGGGCAGTGACCTCCTCCAGCGTGTTGCCGTAGTGGTCGGTGATGGTGGCGATCAGGTCGCCTTCCTTGCAGGTCTCCCCCGGCTCGGCGCGGGCGACGAAGAAGCCGCCGGCGGCGGAGCGGGCGAAGGTGCCCGAGACGGTCGTGTAGGTGTCCCGCAGCTCCGCCTCGCCGCCGATCATGCCGAGGCTGCGCAGGATGTTGCGGATCGAGTTCATGTGGTGCTCGACGTTGGTCTCGCGGTACGTGGCGCCACCGCACTCGATGGTGATGGCGGGCTTGCCGGCTTCGAGGACGGGGTGGCGGACCGTGCCGCCCCACTTGCCGCCCTTCCAGACCAGCTCGTGCCCGGCGGCGAGGGCCAGGTCCGTCGCCAGGTCCTCGTAGCCGCCCTGGAGGATGACCAGCGGGGCGATCTCGCCGTAGGCGCCGCCGGTGTGCAGGTCGACCACGGCGTCGACGGCGGGGACGACCTGCTCGACGAAGGTGGCGGCCAGGCGCTGCGAGTACGAGCCCTCCGCGTCGCCCGGGAAGATGCGGTTGAGGTTGAGGTGGTCGATGCCGCTGGCGCGGGCGGCCGCCTCGAAGGCGGGGGTGTTCATGCAGGGGATGCCGACCACGGTGCCGCGCAGGGTGGCCGGGTCGATCTCGGCGAGCACGCGGCGGATGGCTTCCTGGCCGTCGTACTCGTCGCCGTGGACGCCCGCGTCCACGCACAGGACCGGGCCGTCCTGGGTGCCGTTGACGACGATCAGCGGTATGCCGAGCTCCACGCCGTAGCTGCTGGTGCCGACCGGGATCAGGCCCTGGGCGCGCTCGCCCGGGGCGACGGTCAGCGGACCGATGGAGTACATGTGGTTCCTTCCCAAAACGTGGATCAGATACGGGACGACGCCTCGGCGAGGGTGCCGGCGATGATCGCGGCGATGCGGTCCAGGACGGCGCGGTCGCTGATCAGCGGGGGCGCGATCTGGACCAGTGGCGCGGAGCGGTTGTAGACGCGGGCCAGCAGGCCGGCCTCGCGCAGTCGGCGCGGGATCAGGTCGCCGATCAGCTCGGCTCGGGCGTGGGCGCTGAAACCGCCGTCGTCCAGGTCGCCCACGAGTTCGCAGGAGTAGAAGAACCCGGTGCCGCGGACGTCGCCGACGATCGGCAGGTCCTTGAGCGCCGCCATGCGCTTGGCCAAGTCCCCCTGGAGACCGCGGACGTTGTCCAGGATGCGGTCCCGCTCCATGATCTCCAGGTTGCGCAGGGCGATGGCCGTGCTCAGCGGGTGCCCGGCGAAGGTGTACCCGTGGTTGAGGACCGCGCCGGGCCGGTTGATGACCTCGGTGACCTTGGTGCCGACCAGGGTCGCGCCCAGGGGGGCGTATCCCGCGGTGATGCCCTTGGCGACGGTGACCATGTCCGGGCGGGCGCCGTAGCGGTCCCCGCCGAACCACTCCCCGATCCGGCCGAAGGCCGTGATGACCTCGTCGGCGACGAGCAGGAAGCCGTACCGGTCGGCCAGCGCCCGCAGCCCCTGCCAGTAACCCTGGGGCGGGGTGATGCAGCCGCCCCGGTTCTGCACCGGCTCGGCGATGAGCATCGCGACGGTCTCCGGGCCCTCGGTCAGGATCGCGGCCTCCAACTCCGCGAGCAGCCACGCCGTGTACACCTCGTCGTCCGCGAACTCCGGTGCCAGGCCGTAGCGGTTGGTGTTCGACACGAACCGGGTGTCGATCGCCGGCGGACCGTACGGCTCCGTCAGGCCGGGGTCGTCGTTGAACGACAGGGTGCCGATGGTCAGGCCGTGGTAGGCGCCGCGCCGGGCGATCGCCTTGGTGCGGCCCGGCTCTCCGCGCAGGGCGTGGTAGCGGCGGGCTATCTTCCAGGCGGTCTCGACGGCTTCGGCGCCACCGCTGGAGAAGAAGGTGTGCTCGATGTCGACGGGCGCGATCCGGGACAGCCGCTCGGCGAGTTCGATGGCCGAGGGGTGCGCGGAGCCGGTCCACAGTGGGCTGTAGCACAGCTTGCGCAGTTGCTTCTCCGCCGCCTCGGCGAACTCGGGGCCGTAGGAGTAACCGAGCTGGCAGCAGTACAGTCCTGACAGACCGTCGATGTAGCGTCTGCCGTCCGCGTCGTCGACGTACGGGCCCTCCCCCCGCTGGACGATGAGGAGGTCCTCGCCCCCCGGGCCGAGCGATCCGTTGGCGGTCATGTTCAGCAGCAGGTGCCGCTGAGCTGTGGCTGCGGTCAGCTGAGCTGTGGCGGCGGTCATACGGCTTCGCCTGCGGGGTTGGCGACTCCGACCGTGTTCTCGACCGAGAGCAGGGAGTCCTGTCGTCCGGAGCCGAGCCAGCGCACGAGGGCCACCAGGCCGAGGGCGAGGATGGCGAAGGCGGTGAGGAGCGCGCTGACCGCGGTCACGCTGGGGTCGATCTCGAAGGTGAGGGAGTTGTAGACCCGCACCGGCAGGGTGACGGTGTCGACCGAGGACAGGAACTGGGAGATGTAGAACTCGTCGAAGCTGGTGATGAAGGAGAAGATCGCCGCCGCGATCATCCCTGGGGCGGCCAGGGGGAAGGTGATGCGCCGGGCGATGGTCAGGCGGCCGGCGCCCATGCTGGCCGCTGCGTCTTCGAGGCGTTCGTCGATGCCGCGCAGGGTCGCGATCAGGATCAGCACCGCGATCGGCGAGGCCAGCACGGTGTGCCCGAGGGCGATGGCGATCGGGCTGCCCAGCATCGCGGCCGGTTCGAACAGCAGGAACAGGCCCAGTGCGGTGACGATCTGAGGGATGACCAGCGGTCCGAGGACCAGGGCGAAGACCGCCGAGCGCAGCGGGAGTTCGCTGCGGACCAGGGCAGTTGCCGCAGTGACGCCGATGACGAGGGAGAAGACGGTGCTCAGGGCGGCGACCAGGGCGCTCAGGGAGAGCGCGGCGGGCCATTTGCTGCCATCGGCGAACAGCGCCTTGTACCAGTTCAGCGTCCACGCCTCGGGCGGGAAGGCGGCGAAGGCGTTATTGCTGAAGGAGGTGACGAGGATGACGACGATCGGCAGCGCCAGGAACAGCAGGATCACGGTGGCGATGGCGGTCAGGGCGATCCGGCCGGCGAGGGTCTTGCGCAGCTCCATCATGTGGCGCTCCTCTTCTTACGGCTGGCGCCCAGCGAGGTCACGGCCTTGACCAGCAGCAGTCCGGCCAGGGTGAGCAGCAGCAGGATGACGCCCTGGGCGGCGGCCCCGTTCCACTGGTTCTCCTTGGTGACCTGCTGGTTGATGAGGGTGGCGATCATCGTCTGGTTGGGTCCGCCCATCAGGGCCGGGGTGATGTAGTAGCCCAGCGACAGGATGAAACTGAGCAGTCCAGCGCTGGCCAGGCCCGGGGCGACCAGCGGCAGGTAGATGCGGCGGAAGATCGTCACCCGGCCCGCGCCCATGCTGGACGCGGCCGCGAGCAGGCGGCGGTCCACCCCGCGCATCACCCCGTACAGCAGCAGCACCGTGTACGGCAGCATCATCGAGGTGGTGCCGATGACCACACCCAGTTCGTTGTAGAGCAGCTGGAATGGGGCGCCGGGGACCGACAGGCTGGTGAGGGTTTCGTTCACCAGGCCCTTGTCGCCGAGCATGATGATCCAGCCGTACGTGCGCACCAGGGCGCTGACGAAGTGCGGGACGACCACGACCAGCATCGCCAGGCCCGCCAGGATGGGCTTGAGCCGGGAGATGGCCTGGGCCAGGAGGAACCCGAAGACCAGGCTCAGGGCGGCTGTTTCGGCGGAGATACGCAGCGTGGTGAACAGCACCGACAGGTTGACGCCGGTGAGGGCGTCGGCGTACCAGTGCAGCGTGAACGATCCGTCGGCGTCCTTCAGGCTGAGCAGCAGCGTGGAGAAGATCGGGTAGACGAACAGCACCAGCAGATAGACCACGACCGGCAGCGCGTACAGGATCCCGACCCGCGTCCGGCGCGAAGCCAGCAGCTTGCGCGGACGGGCGGGAGCGTTGGCGGTGAGGGTGGTAGCCATGACTCACCCTGCCTGTTCGCCGGCGAAGAGATTGACGTCCTCGGGATCGGCGGTGATCCCGACCCGCTCGCCGGCGACGGGGCCCCGGCCGGCGGGGACCTCCAGGCGCAGCAGCGGCGCCTCCTTGCCGCCGATCCGCACCCCCGCGCGGACCAGGGTGCCGACGTAGGTGGCGGTCTCCACCGTGCCGGTGCAGAACCCGTCGTCGGCGGCACAGGCCCGCAGCCGCCCCGGCTGCACAGCCACCTTGACCTGAGTACCGGAGGCCAGGTCCTGACGGTGCGCCTTCAACAGGCCACCGGATATGTCGAGGCGGACCAGGGTGTGCTCGCCGTCCTGCTGCTCCACCCGGCCGGGCAGGAAGTTGGCCGCGCCGAGGAAGTCCGCGACGAACGGCGTCTTGGGCCGCTCGAACAGCTCCCGGGGGGTGTCGAACTGCTCGATCAGACCGTTGCGCATCACCGCGATACGGTCCGACATCACCAGCGCCTCTTCCTGATCATGCGTCACATAGATGACCGTCAGGCCGAGTTCCTGCTGGATGGTCTTGATCTCGACTTGGAGCTGGTCACGCAGCTTCTTGTCCAGGGCGCCCAGCGGCTCATCCATCAGGATGACCGGCGGGCGGTAGACCAGCGCCCGGCACAACGCCACCCGCTGCTGCTGACCACCGGACAGCTCACGCGGCTTGCGCCCGCCGAACCCGGACAGGCCCGCGATCTCCAGCGTCTCCCCGACCCGGCGGCGGATCTCGTCCTTCGACACTCCACGCAGCGTGAGCGGGAAGGCGACGTTCTCGTGCACGGTCATGTGCGGGAAGAGCAGGTACTGCTGGAAGACGAACCCGAGGCCCCGCTTCTGCGGGGCGAGCCGTGTGACGTCGCGGTCCCCGACGGTGATGGTGCCGGAGTCGGGTTCGCAGAACCCGGCGATCATCATCAACGTCGTGGTCTTGCCCGACCCTGACGAGCCCAGGAACGTGACGAACTCACCCGCCGCGATCTCCATCGACGCCTCGTCGACAGCGACGACATCCCCGTACGTCTTGCGCAGAGCCACCACCGACAGCGACTTGCCGGTCGCCGTGACCGGCTTGCCGCCGACCACCTTGACGGACGGTGCGGCAACACCGAATTCAGCCACGAGCCCACTCCAACCAGCGCTTGGTGACGGCCGATTCGTTCTTCAGCCACCACTCGATGTCCGTGTCGAAACCCTTGTCGAAGTACTGCGGCGCACCGGCGAGCGCGTTGCGCTCGTCCTCGGTGAGCTTGGCGTAGGCCACCGGAGAAGACGGGTTCGACGGGAATGCCTTGGCCAGGTTGGCCTGGCTCTCGGCACGCAACGCGAAGTCCATGAGCTGGTAGGCGTTGTCCACATTCGCCGCGCCCTTGGCGATGGCATAACCCGAGAACTGACGCCGCATACCGTTGAGCTGCCGCTCCACCGGAACACCTTGCTTCTGCAGGTCGGCGAGCCGGCCGTCCCAGACAGTGGACATCGTCACCTCCTCGCGGCTCAGCAGCACACCGGGCAGCGGACCGCTGTCCCAGAACTTCTTGATGTTCGACCGCAATCGCGTCAGCACCTTGAAGGCACGGTCCACATCCAGCGGGTACAGCTTGTCCATCGGCACACCGTCGGCCAGCAGCGCGAACTCCAGCTCCGGCAGATCACCGTCCGGGCTGACCATCGAACGACCGCCCTTGAACGCCTTGGTGTCCCAGAAGTCCGCCCACGACTCCGGCTTCTTGCCATCGAAGGCGTCCGTGCGGTACCCGATGCACTGGCCGTAGAAACTGTGGCCGACGGCATGGTCGGTGACCTGGTTCTCGGGGATCTTCGCGCTCTTCACGCTCTTGACCCGGTCGAGGTCCAGCGCCTCCAGCGCGTCCTGCTTGACGTACTTGGTGTGCGACATCATCGAGTTGTTGATGAGATCGCACTGCGGCCGGCCCTGCTTGATCTGCGCCAGCAGCGGGGCATCGTCCAGGTTCAGCACCTTCACCTGGATGCCGGTCTCCTGAGTGAACGGCGTGTAGATCGCCTTCTGCAGCGCAGCGCCATAGGAACCACCACTGTCGCGAACGACCACCGTCTTCCCGCCGCCCTTACCACCGCCGGCCGAGGCACGGCTGGTACCGGTGCCGCAGGCGGCGAGGGAGGGAAGAGCAGCGAGGGCGGCCAGGCCACCTGCTCCGCGCAGCAGCGCTCTACGACCGATCTGGGCATCACTCATGGCAATACTCCTCATCTAGGGACACGTGGGACCAGCTGTGCGGGGGCTTTACCTCGCAGGTGCGGGGGGGGGTGGGATGGTGCAGGGCGGCGAACGCGGACAGAAGCATTGCGCGCTTGCCTTGTCGGTCGCCGATTTGGGCGCGTGTTCGCCGTGGATCGAAGTCCCCGACGACCTTGTTGTCGGGGCGACGCCGGCTAGAAGACCGGGTGAGTGGCGGTGGTGAAGCTGGAGCCGTCGCAGGCGGTGACCAGCACGGGGGCGGCGGTCCTCACCAGAGCCGCGCCATGAAGGCACTCGTGAGGGATGAGGCAGAGCCGCGCCTGCGGCTGAGGGATGGGCCGAGCGGTCCATCGGCCCCGGCGACGTTGCTCAGCAGGTGGCTTCGCGAGAGGTCGCGAAGACCAGCCCATTGCTGGTGGCGATGCCCAGCAGGGTATTCAGAAAGCGGTGTACCCGCCGTCGACGGTCAGAACCGATCCGGTCACGTACGACGACTCCGATGATGCGAAGAAGAGCACCGCGTCGGCGACCTCTTCGGGGGTGGCGAGGCGTTGGAGCGGGATCTGGCTCTCGCGCTCGCGGCGGTAGGCCTCGGGGTCGGGGCTGCGCTGGATCGCTGCTTCGATGATCGGGGTGGCGGTCAGGCCCGGAGCGACGACGTTGACGCGGATGTTGCGCGGGGCCCATTCGATCGCCGCGCCCTTGGCGAGCATGATGAGGCCTCCCTTGGCGGCGGAGTACAGGACTTCCCCGGGCTTGCCGACCATACCGAGCCGTGAACCGACGCAGACGAACGAGCCTCCTGCGGGGGGCATCAGCGGCGCGAAGTGCTTCATCACCAGGAACGCGCTGAGCAGGTTGCTGTCGAGCACGTTCTTCGCGTCGTCGTAGGGCATCTCGGTGAGCGGACTGCTGGCCTGGAGTCCGTGGTTGATGACGACGACGTCGACGGTGCCGAGGGACTCGGCGCCCTGCTTGGCCAGGTGCTCGACGAACGCCTCGTCATTGAGGTCGCCAGAGACGTACAGGTCGTCGGGCTGAGCGGTGTCGAGACGCTCCTTGCGGCCGGTGAGCAGCAGCCGCGCGCCCTCGCGGCGGAAGTGGGAACTCACCGCCTGCCCGATTCCACTGCTGGCGCCGGTCACCAAGGCCGCGATGTTGTCGAGTCTCATGTCGGGCTCCTTTGCGGGGGGGGTGAGGTCGGTCGGGTTGCGGGCTCGGCCACGAAAATCTCGTCTCCGGGGCCGGTCAGTTGAGGAATCCGCGGGCGTCGACCGGCCACCGCTGGAGCGACGTTCCCGTGCTGTCGGTGACGATCAGTTCCTCGAAATTGAGGACGACCGGGCATACGTGGTTGGGCACCACCGGTACGACGGTGCCGACGCTGGGGCGGAACTCGCCGTCCGGCAGCGGAAGGAACCCGTGGTACTCGTTGAGCTTGGACAGGACCGCCTGAGTGCCGGCGATGCCGCCGTAGCCGATCTCTGGGCTGCCTTCGCGACTGAGGGCTTTGGTGCCCACATCGAGGATGACCTGGTCGGGGACCCAGTCGCTGACCACGGTGCCGGCGACGAACAGCGCGATCTGGTCCTCCCCGCAGGAGCCCAGCCGGGCGTTGTTCAGATCACCGAAGACGTACTCGCCGGGACGGATCTCGGTGATCACGCTACTGGTGGAGAACTCGAGGGTGGGAGTGGAGCCGGCGCTGACCGCCTCTGCGGTGACCCCGACGCCTTCGAGGCTGCGTACCGCGGTGGTGAGCGCGGCTTCCTGGTCCTGCGCGGCGCGCCGGCGAGCGTCCCGACCGGCACTGCCGTGACCTGGATAGGTGAAGACGCCCACCGGCACCAGACCGCGTTTGCGGGCGGCGAGCGCGAGATCGCCCGCAGCCTCGGGCGGCGCCCCGGAACGACGGGCGCCACAGTCGACCTCGATCACGACCTGCAGCCGGTCCGGTTCGTCTCCCATCGCGTCGGCGAGGGCCTCGATCGCCGCGACGTTGTCGACGCCGACCCGCAGCCGGGCGGAGTCAGCGAGCCGGCGGATCCGGGGCTTCTTCGATCCCGCGGGCCAGACCGGGTAGGCGAGGAAGATGTCGTCGAATCCGGCCGCGGCGAAGACCTCGGCCTCACCGACATTGCCCGCGGTGATCCCGACCGCGCCGGCCTCGATCTGGCGCCGGCCGATCTCCACGCACTTGTGCGTCTTGACGTGCGGCCTGACCTTGAGGTTCTGCTGATCGGCGAAGCCCTGTATGCGGTCGATGTTGCCTTGCATGATGTCGACCAGCACGATCGGCGCGGGGGTGTCGATCCGCTCGACCAGAGCGTCGAGTGCTCGTTGCAGCCGGTTCACGCTGCCCTCCTTGTGGTTCTGCCTGGAATGACCGAGGGCGCGGGTGCTGACTCCTCCTGGATGCCGAACGCGCGCGGCCCGCGCTATCGCGCGCGCTTGCGTACACCGCCGTCGGCCCCGGCCTAAACAGCGGTGCAGACCATCTGGATCTCGACCGGACTGTTGAGGGGCAGCCCGGCGACACCAATCGCGGTACGCGCGTGCCGTCCGTTCTCGCCCAGCACCTCGATGAGCAGTTCACTGGCCGCGCTGGCGACGGTCGACTGCTCACCGAAGTCCGGCGTACTGGCCACGAAGACCAGCATCTGCACGATCCGGACCCGGTCCAGTTCGCCCACCGCCTGCACAGCGGCTGCGAGCGCGTTGAGCGCGGCGTGACGCGCGAGCTCCCGCGCCGTCTCCAGCTCGACGTCCCGGCCGACAATGCCCTGACCCATCAGCCAACCGTCCTTGTAAGGCAGTTGGCCCGAAATGTAGATGCTGGAATCCACACTCCGGTGGTGCACGTAGTACGGGTTGTCACGGAGCTCGGGAAGGTCCAGACCCAAGGCCTGGAGCCGATCGGAAGCCGAGCCGGTGTTCGCTGCCGAAGTCACGGGCCGGCTCACCGCGCCACCGCCGCGGACAGCACAGGGCACAAACCCACGCAGTTGGCCACGAGAACCCGCTTCGCATGAATCTTGATCATCTGTACTCGGATCTCCTCTCGAGTAACAGTGGCGACAAAGCGCCGCACGGTGGCTTAAAACCGCCCCCCTATTGTCGTTTGTCGACCATATGGGTGCCCGTCGAGCACTGTCAATACAAACCTCAGCCTCGAGTGCGACCTCGGAACACCACGTGCGGCTCGACCCGCCGCTACTGGAAGCGACGGTCGACGCCGCGACCGGCTCACCGGTCATCCGGTTCGGCGTGGACGAGCATGTGGAGGCAACTCACCGATGAACAGGGGAAGTTGACCGCGCCGTTCCTGCGATGTGGCGGTTCAGGGCAGGCACGCAGGGCGCGTGAGATGCCAGGCGCGCTCGGGGACCGACCGCCTGCGGGCGCTTTGACCGTCAGTAAGGACGTCATGGAGGCTCTTGAGGAAGCTGCGCCGAGCAGGGCAAGCCCGCCAAGAAAGGGGTGACGAGGCGGGACAGAACAGGCAGCACAGAGGAAACGGGCCTGAGCGTACCCAACGTCGACGCGTCCGCCGCCGACGCAGTCCGGCTGATAACTCTGCCTGGAAGGTCTCTCGGCGGACCGATCACGACATCACAGGCGCTGGGATCCGGCTGCCCAAGGTGCGGCATGCGGCGGCTCGGACCGCCCGGCGGTCAGTGGGTGTCCGCCCGGCAGTCCGGGCAGGGATCCCACCGGGTGCTCGCGGCCTCGCCGACCGCATACGGCGCTTCGCCCAGGGGGCCGAAGCCAGGGGCCGGGCCAGGTCGCACCGCGGCATCCTCGACGAACTCGGTGGCATCGACGCACTGGCCTGGTCACGGTGCGCGATCGAGTCGGTCATTGCGTGCGGGGCCGCTGACCGGACGGAATCCGACCCATCGTGGACGGAATGGGAGGCACCCGGGACTCCGCGCAGCCGCTCGATCCGGGGCCGGGAAGATCCGGGTGCCGACGCTGGTGGAGTGCTGGACCAGTGCACAGTGGTCCATGCTGCGTTCGGCCGGGTTCGTCAGCGAGTAGAAACTCGCCAGCCGTCTGCCGGGAGTCCTGCCGGCGGGCTTGCTGCTGCTGGCGGACCGGAGCTTTTGCGGATTTCCACCGTGACTCGTAGCCACGGCGACGGGCGCCGACCTGCTGTGGCAGGTCAGGAGCGCCGTGGTGCTGCCGGTGCGCTCGGTCCTGGAAGACGCCCCTACCTCGCCCGGATAGGGGCCGCGCCAGGTATCGCCGTGATGACCCGCAGGCAGGTGATGTCCGAGCGGAGGGTGGAACCGGTGATGACGGTGACCTGCCTGGGCGGCACCAGCCGCACCGAGCTGTACCGCTTCGCGTCCACCCCGCTGAATGAGGTTGCCTTCATGCAGCCGGAGATCCACGCCTGCCGACGACACCCAGCTGCCGAGGGTTCTCCAGAGGAAGGCCACGGCCGAACGCGACATCGAACCCCGGCGTGCGCTTCACCGGTGTCCTGCCCGAGGCCGCACACCTCGATCATCGAGCACACCGGAGTCGACGCCGACTGCGCCGCGGGAGAAGCCGCGCGTACGACAGAAGGCCGCCGCGACCCGCCGTCTCCTGGAAGAACCCGCCCGCGCAGCTACCCCACAGCTGTAAACGCCCCGTCGCCCCCCTACACCTCCACCGCGCCGACGACCGGCCACCCTCACTCAAGATCCGCTACGAGATCGCGTTGGGGAGGCGGTCCCCTGGATCTCCCGTCTGGGCTCGCAGCCCCATGGGGAAATGGGCAGCCAGTTCCTGGCGGAACGCGTCGGTGTCGCCTTCCAGGGCAACCGCGGCCAACCTCTCGTGCTCGACGACCAATTGCTGCGGGTCGTCGCTGTAAGTGCGGTGATCGACGCTGAGGTAGAGGCGCAGCTTGGTCTCCCAGCCGTTCCAAAGACTCTGCAGGATGCTGTGTCCCGAGAGATCGTAGAAGAGCCTGTGGAAGCGAAGGTGCGCGTCGATGCTGGCCGGGATGTCGTCCTTCTCCATTGCCCGGCGGAGATCCTCGACGGTTTGCAGCAACTGAGGCCGCTCAGGACCGCGTAGTGCTTCGGCCGAGAGCTCGGCGGCGTACGGTTCGACAAGTAGCCGGACCGAGTCGATCTCGGCGACCTCACGAGCGCTCACCTCTACGACGAACGCCCCACGGTAGGGGATCTTTACGACGAGCCCTTCCTGCTCCAGCTTGGTCAGCGCCTCACGCAGCGGGGACCGGCTGATCCCGAGATCCGCGGCGATGTGCGCCTCGCGCAGCTGCCCACCAGGAGGTACGGTCCCATCGAGGATGGCAGCACGCAGTGTGCGGTAGACGCCGTCCGGCGTCGTCATCCGCTGCTCCTGCCACTCGAACTTGTGGTCCACCCCGTCGCCCTCCTCGGTGCTTGTCGACCACTTGGTCGTTTGTCGACTATACCTCTGACGGTTTTGCCGTTCACGGGTCGCGGTGACAGATGCGCGACGCAGCACCTTCGCGCCTCCGAACGCTGACTGTTGTCGGACTTCTTCGCCCATCCGCCATCACATCGCCCGCAAAGGCATCGAGTCCTCGCAGCGGCTGGGCCGCCACCGCCGGGTTGTCGAGTGGACAGTGTCCTGGCTCGCCGGCTGCCGACCCCTGCACCGCCGCCACGAGCACAGAGCAAGGAAGCACCGGGGAGCAGGGACAGACAGCGGTTCGAGCGAGCGCCGACTTGCCATGAAGTTGTTGACAGTCGATAGCCATTTGGTCGACAATCGACCGCACGAGGGTCGACAATCGACCAAGACGCTCCGCTGAAGCACTAGGAGGACTCATGGGATTCGATGCCAAGCCCAAGTTCGTGACGTTCGACATGAACGGAACGCTGATCAAGTTCAGCATCAACGACGCCATGCGCGAGGTCCTGGGGGACCGGCTGCCGGCCGAGGTCGCCGATGAATTCCTGCGGATCTGCAAGGCGTACCGGATCGACGAGTGCACGGGCGCGTACCAGCCGTTCCACCAGGTCGTCGCTCGTTCCATGGAACGCGCCTTGCGCAAGGTCGGTCTCGAGTACCGCGAGGACGAGGCGCGGGCGGTATACGAGCGCATCCCCACCTGGGGCCCGTACCCCGGTGTCACCGAGGCGCTGAACCGCCTGGCCGAGGCAGTCCCGCTGGTCATCATCACGAACAGCGACACCGCGCACGCCGTGCGCCTCGCGGAGAACCTCAAGGCCCCGTTCGAAGTCGTCATCAGCGCCGAGGAGATGGGCGTCTACAAGCCGCGGCTCCGCGCGTTCGAGTACGCGTTCGACAAGCTCGGCGTGACACCCGACGAACTCGTGCACGTCTCCGCGAGCCCGATGTATGACCTGCGCTCCGCGGCCATCATGGGCATCGAGAACAAGGTGTACGTCGACCGCGGCTTCGAGCACGACGAGCACTGGCTCGGCTACGAGCGGATTACCGACATCGCCGACCTCCCGGTCCTCTTCGGCCTCCCGCGCCCCTGACGCCTGAGCGGAGAACTGAGGACTGGAGCTACCCGTCCTCGTCGGCGACGCGTACTTCGTGCACCACCGGGCGGTGGGCTCAGGCATCTACATCTCGGGCCAACTGCCTTTCAGGGATGGTGAGCTGCTGGGTCAGGGCGTCGTCGGCCGGGACGTGGAGCTGGAGACCGCTGAGGAGCTCGCGCGCCTGCCGCGCTCAACTGCCTCGCCGCCGCTGTGCAGGCGGTGGGCAATCTGGACCGGGCCGGATCGTGCAGACGCTGGTCTCCCTGGCCGGCACGCCGGACTTCGGTGAGCAGTCGCAGGTCGCCGACGCGGCCAGTGACCTGCTCATCGAGGTGCTGGGCGAGAACGGACGTCAACGCCCGCACCGCGATCGGTGTCGCCGGGCTCCCCCTCAACGCCCCTGTCGAGATCCAGATGATCTGCACTGCGCTGTAGCGGCGAACCAATCCATGAGGAGTGCAGCTGTGAACCGGCTCCAACAGGCACTCGACACCCTCGTCGAGCGAATGACACCCCGGCGCCGATCGTGCTGGCCGACGTGATGCAGGACAACATCGACCGTATGCCGGGCTTCGCCGCCGAGCACAGCCTCGACATCAGGCCACACCCCCGAGGAGATCGCCGACGCCGTCCTCCTTCTCGCATCGTCGGAGTCCTCGTACATCACCGGGACGACCCTCCCCCGTCGACAGCAGCTGCACCGCCTTCCAGCACCGGCCGACGCCGTTCCCAGACACAGAAGAAGGACGCACATGAACGCCCTTGCGGCACCACCCCGAAACGGAGAGCTCGGCTTCTGGGTGGCCCAACTGGCCGACAAGAGGCCCTCATTCCCCCGCTTCACCGGCCAGGACTCCGTCGACGTGGCCATTGTCGGCGGCGGCTACACCGGCCTGTGGGCGGCGTACTTCGCCAAGAAGCTCGAACCGTCGCTCTCGGTCGCCGTCTTCGAGGCCGAACAGGTGGGCTACGGCGCATCAGGACGCAACGGTGGCTGGCTCTCGGCAATGCCGCCAGGAAACCGTGCCACCTTCGCCCGCGTCGGCGGAGGGCTGGACGCGAGCCGGGCGCTGCAGCAGGAATTCGTCGCCGGCGTCGACGCGGTCCTGGACATCCTCCAGGCCGAAGGCATCAATGCCGATCAGCACAAGGCCGGCGCGCTCGTCGCCGCCCACACGAAGGCGGGGCTGGGACGGCTTGTCACCAGGCGTGATGCCGACCTGAAGTACGGGCTGACCGAAGACGAGGTCCACATGCTCGACCGGGACGAGTTCCAAAGCCGGATCAACATCTCCACCGTCCACGGCGGGCTCTTCTACAAGCACTGCGCGCGGTTCCACCCCGCGAAGCTCGTCTACGGTCTCGCCGACATCCTGACCTCCATGGGGGTCAGGATCTACGAGGGCAGCCGAGTGGACAGTGTCGCGGGCAGGACCCTCACCCTGGCCAACGGACGTGTCACCGCGGCCAGGACGTTCATCTGCACCGAAGGCTATTCGGGACAGTTGCTCGGGCGCCGGAGCCTGATCCCGGTCAATTCCTCGTTGATCGTGACCAAGCCCCTGTCGGAGGAGGCATGGCAGCAGATCGGCTGGGACAGGCTGCAGTGCCTCAGCGACTCCGCGCACACGTTCATCTACGCCCAGCGGACGTCGGACGGCCGTATCGCCATGGGGGGCCGCGGTGTCCCCTACCGCTTCGCGTCCGGCACGGGGGGAGCCGGTGCGACCGCCCGGTCCACCATCGACCTGATCTCGCAGAAGCTCGGTTCCTTCTTCCCGGGCATCCCCTTCGAGGTGGACCACGCCTGGTCGGGAGTCCTGGGCGTCACGCGTGACTGGAACGGCGGCGTGCACTGGGACCCGGCATCCGGGATCGGATCGTCCACCGGCTACGCGGGACACGGTGTCACGTCGGCCTACGTCGGCGGTAGAACTCTCGTCGAGCTCGCCTTCGAGAAGGAAACCGAACGGACCACCCTTCCCTGGGTCGGCTACCGGGCACGGAAGTGGGAACCGGAACCCATCCGCTGGCTGGGCGTTCACGCCATGTACCGGCTCTTCGGCATTGCCGACCAGTGGGAAGAGCGCAGGGGTTCCAGCAAGACCTCACTCCTGGCCAGATTCGGCAGCAGGCTCGCCGGACTTCACGAGTAGACGAAAAGGAACTGCTCTCATGGACGCACAACTCGCAGTCATCGGCCTGGGCAGCATCGGAAGCATGGCCCTGTGGCAGGCGTCCCGGCTGTCGGAGTCGGTAGTCGGTTTCGAGGCCGCCACCCCGGCCCACGGCCGCAGTGCCGTGGGCGGGGACACCCGCCTGTTCCGCATGGTCTACCTCGGGAAGCCCGACTACTACCCCATCCTGGAGCGTTCCCGCAGCCTGTGGGCCGAGCTCGAAGCAGAAACCGGGCAGGACATCTTCATACCTACCGGGGGCCTGTCCATCGGGACGGCGAACGGCACCTTCATCAACAGCCTCCTTGAGGCAACGCGCATCACCGGAGCCGAGCACTGCGTCCTCAGTCGGGAGGAGATGGCGGAACGCTACCCCCAGCACAACCTCCGCCCCGACGACTGCGCCATCCATGACCCCCGCGCCGGAGTTCTGCGCACCGACCGCGCCGTCAGCGCCGCCGTCGCGGCGGCCCAGGCAGGCGGCGCCACCGTCCTTCAGAAAACACCCGTGGACAGCATCACCGAAACCGAACACGGCGTGGTCGTCACCTCGGGCGACAGAACCTGGACGTTCGAGAAGGTCATCGTCGCCTCGGGCGGCTGGTCCCGAAGGCTCATGCCCGACCACCTCAAGGCCGTTACGGGAACCCATCGGATCGTCCTGACCTGGTTCATCGCCCAGGACGGCACACAGTTCTCGCCGGAGAGATTCCCCGTCTTCAGCCGGCTGTACGACGATCGCTCCATGTACGGCGCACCCGCCGTCGACGGGGTGACGGTCAAGGCATCGGTGGACGGACCGCTGGACGGACGCGGAAGGGCAACCCCCGACCCGGACTCCGTGCCTAGGGACCTCACCAGGGAAGAAGTCGAGAAGGTCACCGATATCGTCACCGAATTCTTTCCCGGTCTGACCCCCACCATCGTGCGTTCCGACGCCTTCCCCGACCTTTTCACCGAGGACGGGCATCCCCTCCTCGGCTGGCTGGATGAGAACAGCAGGGTCTACTGTGCCACCGGATTCTCCGGAAAGGGCTTCAAGATGGCGACCGGCTATGGCCACATCGCCGCACACGAGGCGCTCGGCAAACAGACCATCGAAGGCCTGGACTTCGTGCGTTCGGACCGGTTCAGGACCAGGTAGCCACCCACTCCCGCCGCCTCGGCGCAGTACCTCGGTATCGCCATTCGGCTGACGGTCGTTGCGGGACTCATCTCTTGATGTCGCGCATCGTCAGGCCGCTGCCCATGATCTAGGACGACTCATTGCAGTCCATTCCCGGGCCAGCGCACCCCTCTGAGTACCGCGAGGCGCCTTTGCACTGGTCAGCCACGCGCCGCACGTGTACCACCAGCAGACGAAGAACCTACTAGTCACTCCGCCGTACCCCGCGGGACACAGATCCGGGTCTGGCAGGCGGGGCCGCGCGCCCGCTTCCAGTACCGCGACGCAGACGTATTGCTGAGCATCGACGGGTGCCGGCCACTGTCATGGCCGAGTGCGTGGGCCGTGGGAGCCGTCGGAATCAGCATGTCTTCGTCGACCCGCCACACGGCCCCGGCCACGCCGCCGTCACCGCCGCCGCTTGATCACTTCCGTCCCGCGTACAACACCCGAGTCCCCGTCGTGAACCGGGCGAGCGCGTCCGGCAGGGGGGCCACGCCGATGCCCGAGGCGGTTGGTACGGGCAAGTGGCCGTCCTGGAGGACGAATGGTTCGGTGAGGTCCTCGGCGAAGTACCGGCTGGAGGCGGAGGTGTCACCGGGGAGGGTGAAGCCCGGGAGGGCGGCGAGCGCCAGGTTGGGGGCGCGGCCGATGCCCGTCTCCAGCATTCCGCCGCACCACACGGGCACGCCGTGTGCGGCGGCCACGTCGTGGATGCGACGGGCTTCCGGATAGCCGCCGACGCGGGCCGGTTTGACGTTGACGACCCGGCAGGCCTCCATCGCAATCGCGGACGCCACGTCGCGCGCGGAGTGGATCGACTCGTCGAGGCAGACCGGGGTGGCCAGACGCTTCTGGAGCTGGGCATGGGCGTGGAGGTTGTTCTCCTCCAGCGGCTCCTCGATCAGCAGCAGCCCGAAGTCGTCGAGCTTCCTCAAGTGTTCGGCGTCGGCGAGCGTGTAGGCGGTGTTGGCGTCGACCTGCAGCGGGAGTGCGTCGCCGAAGCGTTCGCGTACCGCGCGCACCGGCTCGACGTCCCAGCCCGGCTCGATCTTCAGCTTGATGCGGAGGTAGCCCTCGGCGAGGTACCGCTCGACGTCGTCGAGCAGTTCGGGCACGGAGTTCTTGATGCCGACCGAGACCCCGGCCGGCACCCGTTCGTGGACCGAGCCGAGAAAGGTCGCGAACGACATCCCGTAGGCGCGTAGTTCTGCGTCCAGGAGGGCGGTTTCCAGGGCGGCCTTGGCGAGCTCGTGGCCCTTGACGGAGGCCAGGACAGGGGCGACCAGCGCGGTCGTCAGCTCGGGCAGGGCTGCGACGCGCGGCAGCAGGAAGTCCCGGATGACGATTTCGGCGCCGGCCACGAATTCCGAGCAGTACAGCGGCTGCGGGTCGGCGGCGAACTCCGACCAGCCCTCGGCCTCGTCGGTCACCACGTGCAGCAGGAAGGTGTCCTTGCTGATCATCGTCCCGAAGGAGGTGCGGAACGGGGTGACGAGCGGGATGGCGACGTGGAGCAGTTCAACGCGTTCGAGCTTCATTCCTGCTCCTCGGAAGCGGATTCGGAGAGGTTGGAGGGATCGGAGGGGTCGGAGGACGGGCGGCGGGTCAGCAGGTACCAGCCGTCGCGGGACATGGCCGTCGCGCGCAGGCCCTCGGCGTACGCCTCGGTGAAAACCCCGCGCACGGCGTGCCTCCAGTCGAGCGCGAGCGCCGGGTCGGCGGCGCGCAGCGCGACGATGTCCTCGGGCACGCGGCACCACAGCCTGTCCGCGTCGCGCAGAGCGAGCGCGCCTCCGTCCGGTGCCCGGCGCACGACATCGGCGGCCGAGCGGCTCTCGGCGGGGTCGTCCTTCCGCGTGGTCCTGGCCGCCAGGTCCCATACGACAGTCAGCCGGTCGCTCTCGTCGCCGTCGTTCACGCCGTCGCTCATCGGCCCGTAGAAGTCGACCAGGTACTCGCTGCCGACGGCGCCCAGCTTGTCCAGGTTGAAGCGGGCGTTGCGGCTGACCAGCGGGTCGAAGGTCCAGCGCATGGTGGTGGCGCCCCGCCCCAGCGCCCACAGCCGCTGTGCCTGCTTGACCGCGAAGCCGACGCCCCGGTCGGACGCGCTCGCCGCGGCTACGAACGAGTACACATCCCGCTGGGCGGGTGGCCCGAACACCGCCACCGCCGCCCCGACCAGCCGTTCGCCCGGCGACCCGGCGGAGTACGCCGCGTGGACCGCGCCACCGGCGTGCACCAGGCTGTGCAGCACCTCCGAGGGGTAGGGCGGGGTGGCGCGCGGCGTCTGCCACACATCGGCGAAGAAGTCGGCCACGGCACGGATACCGGCCACGTCGCGCACCATACGTACCGTGACCCCGGCGGTACGGGCCGCGGCGTCGGCGAGGGTGCCTACGTCCGCCGCACCGGACCCGGCGGCGGAGCTCGTCACAGGTGTCATGCCTCGAGTCTCCAAGGCCGCAACCTGTCGGCCATTGTCATCAGGAACAATGAGACCCCATGCCTTTGTTGCGATCGGCCAAGACCGTCAGCGGCACCTTCCGATAAAACGCCGATCGTCCCCATGTGACCGTTCCCCACCGGAGAGACCGCCCCGCCCATGGACACCTGCACCCTCGACGAGCTTCTCGACACTCTCGGCGAGCCCATGTTCCGCGTGCTCACCGCCCCGGCCGGCCTCACCGCACACGTCTCGGAGGTCCTCCTGTACGACGCCGGGGCCCCGTTTCCCCGCAGCGCGCCCGGCGCCTTGATGCTGGCGGTCGGGGCGCGAGCGGGTGAGGTCGAGTCGCTGGCCCGCGATGCCGCGGCGGCCGGGATGGCCGGGCTTGTGGTACGGGACAGGGACGGGCAGCCCGGCACGGTTGCGGCGGCGAAGGCCCACGGCCTCGCGCTGCTCGCCGTCGACGAGGATGCCGCCTGGCATCACGTCCATCTGCTGCTTGCGTCCGCAATCAGTTCCCGGCCCGGCCCGGCGGGCGGCGGGGCGGCCTTCGGGGACCTGTTCGCGCTGGCCAACGCGGTGGCCGCGGCCGTGGGCGGTGCGGTCGTCATCGAGGACGCCCGCCAGCGGATCCTGGCCTACTCCACCGTCCCCGGGCAGGCCGTCGACGAGGCCCGGCGGCAGGGCATCCTGGGCCGCCAGGTGCCGAGCAGCCCCGAGAACACCGAGCAGTACCGCGTCCTGTTCGCCTCCCCCGGCCCCGTACGCCTCGCCGCACTCGACGGCGACGAGCTGCCGCGGCTCGCCGTCGCGATCCGCGCCGGCGGCGAGACGCTGGGGTCGGTGTGGGCCGTCGACGACGGGCATCTCGGCCCCGATGCCGAGGAGGCGCTCGCCCAAAGCGCGTCCACGGCCGCCCTGCTCCTGCTGCGGGCCCGGGCCAGCGAGGAACTGTCCCGGCATGTGACCAGCGACCTGCTGCGCCGTCTCCTCGACGGCACCGCCGATCCCGCCGGCGCCGCGCACCGCCTCGGCCTCGCCGCGGACGCCCCGGTCCGTGTCGCGGCCTTCACCCTCGACGGCGCGGTGTCCGCGCCCGACGGGGAACAGACCGCGCTGCGGCTGCTGGACCTCGTACGGCTCCAGTGCGAGGCGCGCTACGGGCGGCACGCGTGCGTGCTGGTGGACGGCAGGGTGTACGCGCTGCTGCCGGTGGCCGGAATGGGGGTACCCCCTGCTCGAGCGGAGCCGAGAGCTTGGGGGAGCGGTGGGGAGCGGCACAAGCGGCTCGTCGAGGACATCGTGCGGCGCGCGGGTCAGGCACTGCGGGTGCCGGTGCGGGCGGGGCTGGGTGACGTGGTCACGGATCTGGCGGCCGTGCGCGGCTCACGGGACGACGCCGACCTCGTCCTGCGGGTGCTCGGACCGGACGAGGACGTCGCGGCCGTGACCGACGTACGCGCCCGTGTCATCCTGCTCCGGTTGCGTGAACTCATCGGCAAGCAGCGGAATTTGACGGCGGGTGCCTGGCGGGAGGTGCTGGCATACGACGCCGAGCAGGGCACCGACTACGCCAGGACCCTGGTGTGCTGGTTGGACGCCGGATGCGACATGGCGCGGGCGGCGAAGCTGCTCGCCGTGCATCCCAACACCTGCCGGTACCGCCTCAGGCAGGCGCAGCAGCACCTCGGCATCGACCTGGACGACCCGGACGAGCGGTTGGTGCTGTGGCTGCAGCTGCGAACACTCGCGGGCCTGCGGAGCGCCGACCGCGCCGGCCAGTGAACCCCGTCCACTGGCCGGGCGCAATGCGTCCCTGTGCGGTTCAGCCGCTCAGCCAGGCCGCGAGCCGGGCCTCGCACTCCCGCAGCTGCGCTACGGGCACGTACTCCCCGGCGGTGTGCGCGAGGGTCGGGTCGCCCGGGCCGTAGTTGAGAGCGGGCGTGCCGAGCGCGGCGAAGCGGGCGACGTCGGTCCAGCCCAGCTTGGGGCGGGGGGTCGCACCCAGGACCTCGACGAGCGAGGCGACCGGGCCCTGTCCGAACCCGGGCAGGGCGCCCGGCACGACCTCGGTGACCTCGACCTCGTACTCGGGGAAGAGTCCGCGCAGATACGCCTCGGCCTGCCCGGCCGAACGACTGGGCGCGAAGCGCAGGTTGACCGCGATCACACAGGTGTCGGGGACGACGTTCTCGGCGATGCCCGCGCGGACGGCTACCGCGTTCAGCCCTTCGCGGTACTCCAGGCCGTCGATGACGATCCGCTCGGCGGTGTGGTCGTCGAGGCGCTGGAGCACGGCGGCCGCTCGGTGCGCGGCGTTGACGCCCATCCAGGAGCGGGCCGTGTGCGCGCGCTCGCCGCGCACCGTGATGTCCGCGTTCAGCACGCCCTGGCAGCCCGCCTCGACGCCCGCGTCGGACGGCTCCATGAGGATCGCGAGGTCCCCCTTGAGCAGGTCGGGGCGTTCGGCGGCGATGCGGTTCAGGCCGTTGCGGTCACCGGAGATCTCCTCGCACTCGTAGAACACGTACGTGACGTCGCGTACCGGCGCGGTGAGGGTGGCCGCGAGGCGCAGGGCGACGGCGACGCCGCCCTTCATGTCGCACGCCCCGAGCCCGTACAGCAGCCCTCCGTTCAGCCGGGACGGCAGGTTCCCGGCGGCCGGGACGGTGTCCAGGTGGCCGCCGATGACCACCCGCTCGGCGCGGCCCGAGTCGGTGCGGGCCACGACCGAGTTGCCGATGCGTTCGACCGTCAGATGCGCGCAGGCGCGCAGGGCGGACTCCACGGCGCCGGCGAGACCGGCCTCGTCCCCGCTCTCGGACGGCGTGTCCACCAGGGCCCGGGCAAGATCCACCAGGTCTCCGGTCGGGTTCAGCGGGGTCATACGACGGTCTCCTGCTGCGGGGCGGGCCAGTTCAGCCGGGAGTGCTTGATGCCGTAGAGCGCGTAGATCACGAACCCGACCGCCATCCACAGGCCGAACGCGATCCAGGTGTCGGCGCCGAGCCCCCACATCACATAGCCGCAGCACAGCGTGCCCAGCACGCACGTCACTGGCGCGAGCGGTACCCGGAAGCTGCGTGATGCCTGCGGGCTGCGCCGGCGCAGGATCAGGACGGCGCAGTTGACCAGTGCGAAGGCGAACAGTGTGCCGATGCTGGTGGCGTCGGCGAGCGCGCCGAGCGGCACGAGTGCGGCGAGCACCATGATGAACGCGGACACGATGACCGTGTTGGCGCGGGGCACCCCGGTCTTCGGGTGGACCTTGGCGAACAGCGGCGGCACGAGCCCGTCGCGCGCCATCGAGAAGAGGATGCGGGTCTGCCCGTACTGCACGGCGAGGACGACGCTCGTGGTGGCGACGACCGCGCCGACGGACAGCAGGATCGGCCACAGGTTGCCGCCGCCGACCGAGCGGACCAGCACCTCGCTGAGAGTGGCCTCGGTACCCGCGAACTTCTGCCACGGCATCGCACCGACCGCCGCGATCGCCACCGCGCAGTACAGCGCGGTGATCATCCCGAGGGAGAGGAGGATGGCGCGCGGCAGGTCACGCTGCGGGTTCTTCGCCTCCTCACCGGCCGTCGACGCGGCGTCGAAGCCGATGTACGAGAAGAACAGCGAGGCGGCGCCCGCGCTCACACCCGCCATGCCGAGCGGGAACAGCGGCTGGAAGTTCCCGGCGCGGAACGCGGTGAAGGCGACGGCACAGAACATCACCAGGGCGGCCACCTTCACCGCCACCATGATCGTGTTGACGACAGCGCTCTCGCGGGCCCCGCGCAGCAGCACCACCATGGCGAGGACGACGATCGCGGCGGCCGGAATGTTCAGCACGCCGCCGGCGCCGGGCGGGGCGGCCAGCGACTCCGGCAGCGTCCAGCCGACGGTGAGCTCCAGCAGCTCGTTCACGTACTGGCCCCAGCCGACCGCGACGGCGGCGACCGAGACGCCGTATTCCAGCACCAGACACCAGCCGCAGACCCACGCGACCAGCTCACCGAGCGTGGCGTAGGCATAGCTGTACGAGGATCCGGCACCCGGGATCATGCCCGCCAGCTCGGCGTAGGACAGGGCGGAGAACAGTGCCGTGATCCCGGCGAGTACGAAGGAGACCACGACGGCGGGGCCCGCCTCGGGCACCGCCTGGCCGAGGACGACGAAGATCCCGGTGCCGAGGGTGGCGCCCACGCTGAGCAGCGTGAGCTGTGCGAGCCCCATCGTCCGCCGCAGCTCACCACCACGGGCCTCGGCAACCAGATCGGCGACATCCCGCCGCCGCGTCAACCTGCTCGCAGTCCCGACTTCACCCGCGGGTCTTTGCGGTCTCGTCTGCACAGTGTCCACCCGTCCACTCCTGTCACATCTGCCGTTCCGGCCTTGATGATGCGGAAGAGCGAGGTGGGGAGGGGTGTGCCTGTTGGCCAAGACCGGAAGGGGTGCTTTGGCTTTCTGGCCAATGCCGGAGGTGGATGTGTCTGACCGGGTTGCCGGCACCGCGGAGCCAGCGCCGAGCCAGTACCGGAGTCAGCGCTCGATCGAATCAACCCAACGACACATTTCCGGACGGCGCGGACTCCGCCTCTCTGCCACTCACCGAACCACCTTCCTGCGAGCAGGCATAGGCTCAGCGCGCATAGCCCGCCTCAGAACTATGGTGTTCCACCACATGTGAGCCCGACCTGCGCCTTCCTACGGTGTGCCCACACGTACCCGTCCCCACCGCACACGAGGAAGTGGCGCACATGGCCTCCGCAGCAACCGCTCCCCCATCCCCGGGCAAACTGAAGCGCATCGTCGCCGCGTCCCTCATCGGCACCACCATCGAGTGGTACGACTTCTTCCTCTACGGCTCGGCGGCCGCGCTGGTGTTCAACCAGCTGTTCTTCCCGGACTCCGACCCGCTCGTCGGCACGCTGCTGTCCTTCCTGACGTACGCCGTCGGCTTCGCGGCCCGGCCCCTCGGTGCGCTCGTCTTCGGGCACTACGGCGACCGGCTCGGGCGGAAGAAGCTGCTGGTGCTGAGCCTGTTGCTGATGGGTGGCGCGACCTTCGCGATCGGGCTGCTGCCCACGCACGCCACGATCGGCAGCGCGGCGCCCGTACTGCTGACCGTGCTGCGGCTCGTACAGGGCTTCGCGCTCGGTGGTGAGTGGGGCGGCGCTGTCCTGCTGGTGTCGGAGCACGGGGACGCGCGACGCCGTGGCTTCTGGGCGTCGTGGCCGCAGACCGGGGCGCCCGCGGGGCAGCTGCTCGCGACCGGTGTGCTGTCCTTCCTCACCGCCGTCCTGTCCGAGGCCGCCTTCACCGGCTGGGGCTGGCGCATTCCGTTCCTGCTCTCCGGTGTGCTGGTGATCGTCGGACTGTGGATCCGGCTCTCCGTCGACGAGTCCCCCGTCTTCCAGCAGGCGCTCGCCCAGGCCGAGGCCCGCAAGGCCGACCGCACGGCACCGGCCGAGAAGATGCCGCTGGTCGCGGTGGTGCGGCACCACTGGCGTGACGTCCTGGTGGCGATGGGCGCCCGCATGGCCGAGAACATCAGCTACTACGTCATCACCGCCTTCATCCTCGTCTACGCCACCACCTCCGCCGGCGTCTCCAAGCAGACCGCCCTCAACGCGGTGCTCATCGCGTCGGCCGTGCACTTCGCGGTCATCCCGCCGTGGGGCGCGCTGTCCGACCGGATCGGCCGCCGTCCCGTCTATCTGATCGGCGCGGTCGGCGTCGGCCTGTGGATGTTCCCGTTCTTCGCGCTCATCGACACCGGCGGCTTCGGCAACCTGCTCCTCGCCGTGACCGTGGGCCTGGTGCTGCACGGGGCGATGTACGCGCCGCAGGCCGCCTTCTTCTCCGAGATGTTCGCGACCCGGATGCGCTACTCCGGCGCCTCCATCGGCGCCCAGTTCGCCTCCGTCGCCGCGGGCGCGCCGGCCCCGCTGATCGCCACCGCCCTGCTGGCCGACTACGGCAGCTCCACGCCGATCGCCCTGTACGTGATCGCCGCGGCGCTCCTCACGATCGTCGCCGTGGCGGCGGCCAAGGAGACCCGCAACCGGGATCTGGCCGACGTCGAGCCCTCCGGCGCCGAGCCGTCGGCGTCCCGGGCCGCGGACGCGCACACCGTCTGATGCCCGGCCCCGACCCCCGTACGCCCGTGCGTGCGGGGGTCACTTGCGTATCGGAGTCGCCAGGCGGTGCAGCCGCAGGGCCAGTTGGATCTCCAGAGCGCGGGACGGTGTCTGCCAGTCGTCGCCCAGGAGCCGGCCGACGCGCTCCAGGCGCTGGGCCACGGTGTTGACGTGGACGTGGAGTTCGTCCTTGGTGCGGGCCGGGCTCATCCCGCAGTCGAAGTAGGCGTCGAGCGTGCGCAGCAGGTCGGTGCCACGGCGTTCGTCGTACGCCACCACCTGGCCGATCGTCCGGTCGACGAAACCGGCGATGTCCCGGTCGCCCGCCAGCAGCAGGCCCAGGAAGCCGAAGTCCTCGGCGGCGGCCCCGTCGCCCGTACGGCCCAGCAGGCGCAGGGCGTCCAGGCAGCGCCGTCCCTCCTCGTAGGCGGCGGCGACGGCGTCGGGGCGGGCGGTGAGGTCCTCGACCGGTGCGGACGCGCCGACCGTGACGGCTTCGTGGACGGCGGTGCCCAGCTGCCGTGCGGTGCGGCGGGCCAGGTCCGTCGCCGTGTGCCCGGCGTCGAGGGGCAGCAGCAGGACCGTGCCGCCGTCGCGGGCGGCGGCCAGGCCGTGCCGGGTGGCGGCGAGGTGGGACGCGGCGGACCACAGGCGGCGGCGGGCGTCCGCCTCCTGGTCGGCGTCGGCCGCGGGGCCGTCGAGGCGGGCGGCGAGGACGACATGGGTGGCGTCGAGGTCGGCGTGCAGCCGGGAGGCGCGTTCGCGCAGCAGGCGCGGGTCGCGGTCGCGGGCGTCGAGCAGGTCGTCCAGGAGTTCGCCCCGGACGCGCTGTTCCGCCTCGGCGGCGGAGCGGCGGGCGAGCAGCAGCAGTGAGGTGACCATCGCGGCGCGCTCCAGGGTGCGCTGGTCGACGGGGTCGAGGCCGGGATGGCCGCGCAGTACGAGCGCGCCGAACAGTTCTCCGCCCGCGGCGACGGCGGCGATCCAGTCGTCCTCGTGCCGGACCGCGTGCCCTTCGGTGTGGAAGGCCTCCAGGGCCTGCGCCGGTGCGGCGTTGACGTCGGTGAACTCGACGGTGCCGTCGAGGACTTCGGAGACGGCGGCGGCCACGTCGTGCACCCCGCCGCCGCGCAGCACCAGTTCGGCGAGCCGGTCGTGGACGTCGGAGGCACGTTCGATGACGGCGCTGCGGTCCCGGATGATCTCGTTGGCGCGCTCCAGGTCGGCCAGGGCCGAGCGCGTCTCGGTGAGCAGGTTGGCGGTGTCGATGGCCGCGGCGGCCAGGGCGGCGAAGGAGCCGAGCAACGCGATCTGCTCCCGCTCGAAGACCCGCGCGCGCCGGTCCGCCGCGAAGAGCACGCCGATCACATGGTGCCCGAGCATCAGCGGCACGCCGAGGATGGCGACCAGGCCCTCGTCCCGCACGCCCGAGTCGATGGTGGCGGTGTGCTGGAAGCGGTCGTCCCGGAAGTAGTCGTCGGTGACGTACGGCCGGGCGGTCTGCGCGACCAGGCCGCCGAGGCCCTCGCCCATGCCGAGCCGCAGCTGCTGGAAGCGGGCCGCTACCGAGCCCTCCGTCACCCGCATATAGGTGTCGCCGCGGTCCGGGTCGTTCAGGCTGAGGTAGGCGACATGGGTGCCGAGCAGCGACCGGGCGCGCTGCACGATCGCCTGGAGCACGGCGTCCAGGTCGCGCAGTCCGGCCAGGTCGTGGGCGGTCTCGAAGAGCGCCGACAGCTCGGCCTCCCGGCGGCGGCGCCCCTCCAGCTCCGACCGGACGCGCAGCGCGAGCAGCTTGGCGTGCTCCAGGGCCGCGATCCACTCGGCCGGCCGGCCCTGGGCGCGGGCGAGCAGCACGGGCTGCTCGTAGGCGTCGGCGGACGCGCCACGGGCCAGCAGCTCCAGGTACGGCGCCTCGGCGCCGTACGAGGGCGCTTCGGGGTCGCCGGTGGGGCGCTCGGCGGACGGCACGTGATCGCGGGACATGGTCACAGGATTCCTCATCGCCGGGCCGCCCCGTCAGCCCTGTGGAAAACTCCGGCCACCACGAGCCCCGATCGAACTAGTGCGCGGTCCAGCCGCCGTCGAGTACGAGCGACGTACCGGTCATGAAGGACGCCTGCGGGCTGCACAGGTAGGCCACGGCCTCGGCGACCTCCTCGGGTTCGATGAGTCGCTTGACGGCGCTGTCCTGCAGCATGACCTCCGACAGGACGCGCTCCTCGGGGATGCCGTGCGCCCGGGACTGGTCGGCGAGCTGCTTCTCGACCAGAGGCGTGCGCACGTAGGCCGGGTTCACGCAGTTCGAGGTGACGCCATGGGGCGCGCCTTCCAGGGCGGCGGTCTTGGAGAGCCCCTCCAGGCCGTGCTTGGCGGCCACGTACGCCGCCTTGTAGGCGGAGGCGCGCAGGCCGTGCACGGAGGAGATGTTCACGATGCGGCCCCAGCCCTGCCCGTACATGTGCGGCAGCGCGCCGCGGATGAGGCGGAACGGCGCCTCCAGCATCACGGTGAGCACGGTGTGGAAGACGTCGGGCGGGAACTCCTCGATGGGCCGGACGAGTTGCAGCCCGGCATTGTTCACCAGCACGTCCGTGCCGGCGGCCGCGGCCTCGGCGGCGTCCAGGTCGGTGAGGTCGAGGACGTGCGGTGCGACGCTGCCCGGCAGGCCCGCCGACTGCTCGGCGAGCGCCTCCAGGCCGGCGTCGTCCCGGTCGACCGCTCTGACCTTGGCACCGGCGGCCGCGAGCCGCAGGACACAGGCGCGGCCGATACCGCCGGCGGCGCCGGTGACGAGGGCCGTGCGGCCGCCGAGGTCGAGCGTGGGGGCGTGGGGGCCGGGGAGGGCACGGGACGCGGTCATGGAGTTGACCCTAGGCAGCCGAGGTCTCCCGCCCCATGTGGTCAGCCTCCATACTTCATTCGAAAGTCGTGGGGTCGAACCATGTGGGTGCGTCCGACAGGGACTGCTTGATCCGCAGCAGCCCGAACTCGTTGAGCTCCGGCAGCGCGTCGACGTCGAACCAGGCGACGTCCAGCGACTCGTCGTCGTTCACCCGTGCCTCGCCGCCGACGGCCCGGCAGCGGAACGTGATGTCCATGTACTGGCAGATGTCGCCGTTGTCGTACGTGACGGGCTTCAGCGCCTGGACCAGCACCACCCGCTCGGGCGCGCAGCGCACCGCGGTCTCCTCGTGGACCTCCCGCACCGCGCAGGCGGCGGGCTGCTCCCCGGGGTCCGGGATGCCGCCGATCAGCGACCACCGGCCGGTGTCGGAGCGGCGGTTCAGCAGCACCCTGCCGGCGTCGTCGAAGACGACCGCGGTGACTCCGGGGAGCCAGAGCAGCTGATGACCGGCGGACGCCCGCAGGGTGCGGATGAAGTCAGGAGTAGCCATGAGGCGACCCTAACGGGCGGGTTCCGCGGTCCCGGACCAGTTCCGGGGGCGTACGGCGGGCGTACCGCTACAGGTCACCCGCGCGCCGCCCGCGCGCGCCGGCGGCGATCGCCCAGCCGATGCCGCCCGCCGCGACCAGCACCAGGGCGACCTCCGGCAGGATGCCGAGCCGGGTGGCGGGCGTCAGGGAGGAGCGCAGCGGCACCTCCTGGACCAGCGAGTCGGCGACGAACATGCCGGTCCGCTGGGTGATCGTCCCGTCCGGCAGAATGATGGCGCTGACGCCACTGGTCACCGGTACCGCGACGGTACGGCTGTGCTCGACGGCGCGGATGCGGGACATGGCGAGCTGCTGGTAGGTCATCTCGCTGCGGTCGAAGGTCGCGTTGTTGCTCGGCACCGAGATCATCTGCGCGCCGTCGGTGACCTCGGAACGCACGGTCCAGTCGAACGCCGCCTCGTAGCAGGTGACGAGGCCGACCGTGGCGCCGTCCATGTCGAACACGCCGGGCTCGCTGCCCCGGCTGAAGTCCTGGCGGACCATCGACGTCCAGCTCTTGTTGATCATGTCGAGCAGCGGGCGGAGCGGCAGGTACTCGCCGAACGGCTGGATCTGCCGCTTGTCGTAGGTGTCGACGGGCCCCTTCTGCGGGTCCCACAGGATCTGCTCGTTGAGGAGTTTGCCGTCGCGCTCGACGACACCGCCGACCGAGATGGGCGCATCGATCGCCTTGGCCGCGCCGTCGATGACCGCGTAGGCGTCGGGGTTGGCGAAGGGGTCGATGTCGGAGGAGTTCTCCGGCCAGAGCACGAAGTCCGGCTTGGCCACCTTGCCCGCCGCGACCTCGGCGGCCAGACGCTCCGTCTCGCGCGCGTGGTAGTCGAGTACGGCCCGCCGCTGGGAGTTGAAGTCGAGACCCGCGCGCGGGACGTTGCCCTGAATGACGGCGACGGTGGTGGTGCCGTCCTCGGCCTGGTCGCTCACCAGGGGGCGCGCGGCCAGAGCACCCAGCACCGGCACGGCCACACTGAGCAGCGCCACGGCCGCCGCTCCCCGCCGTACCGCGCGCGTGCGCCGCGCCTTCAGGCCCAGGCGTACGACGTCGTACAGGCCGAAGCCGCACAGGACGACCGCGAAGCCGAGCACCGGGGTGCCGCCGACCGCGGCCAGCGGCAGGAAGACACCGTCCGCCTGCCCGAAGGCGATCTTGCCCCAGGGGAAGCCGCTGAACGGCACGCGCGCACGTGCCGCCTCACCGGCAATCCACACCGCGGCCGCCCACACGGGCCGGCCCGGCAGCCTCGACACCGCGGCGACACCCACACCCACCAGGGCGACGAAGATCGCCTCGATCGCCACCAGGGCGAGCCAGGGGCCCGGACCGACCTCCACGCCGGTCCACACCAGCAGCGGCAGCAGGAAGCCGAGGCCGAAGAGGTAGCCGAGGCCCAGGGCCGCCTTCCAGCCCCGGCCGCGCAGCACCCAGCCGAAGACGGCGAAGGCCGGCACGGCCAGCCACCACAGGGTGCGCGGCGGGAAGCTGACGTAGAGGAGCACTCCGGAGAGCGCTGCGGCGGCGGCCGGAACGAGGCGGCGCAGCCACCGCGCGGCGCGCGACTCGGGCGCGATTCGCGGTCGTACGGCGTCCGACTCGTCCACGGAGGTTGCGGTGACGGTCACTCCGGGAGTGTACGGCGGCCCACTCGGAAGCCGACAGCGCGGTCGGGACGCTCCGCGCTGCCGGTGCCACATCGTTTCTGCACCAGTAAGCGCCACACATCCACAAATCCCCCACAAGCCGTTACCGTGTGCCCGAGCCCAGGTCGCGCGGCGGGACGGCCGGGCCCTCACAGGTCGGGAAGCGGCCGGTTGCGGGGGGACGGGTGGGGTCGACAGGAGTGACGTCGGCGGCCGGTGCCGAGGCCGACGGCGGAAGACGGAGCGCCTCCGACGCGGCGGGGGTGATCGTGCTCGGCGCCTGTGCCCTGTGGTCGCTGATCACGGCGGCCGCGCACGGCGGGCGCCCGGAAGGTGTGCTGCTGGCGGTGCTGGCCGTGGCCGCCGGTTACGCCGCGGGCCGCATCTGCGGGGCGCTCGCGCCGGTTGCCGCGCCCTTGACCGGGGCGCTGGCCGGAATCGCACTGACGATCGGCGTCCCGCACCTCGCCCCGGGGCCGCAGCCCGGCGTGCCGCTGGGCCACGTC
Source organism: Streptomyces sp. Z423-1 (assembly GCF_013009255.1). Taxonomy (NCBI): domain Bacteria; kingdom Bacillati; phylum Actinomycetota; class Actinomycetes; order Kitasatosporales; family Streptomycetaceae; genus Streptomyces; species Streptomyces sp. Z423-1. Next base: position 8,604,681 of record NZ_CP053109.1, on the reverse strand, counting down.
GGCGCCACCGCCGCCCTGCTCGCGCTGTCCACCGGCGCCGCGTGCTGCGCCGCCTGGTCCACGGCCGTACCGGCGCTGCGGCCGGCCCTGTGGACACTGGCGGCCGGGATCGTGGCGACGGCGGCCGTGCTCGGCACCACCACCGGGGTCGTGGCCAGCGCCGCGGTGTTGCTGTGCTCACTGGCGGCCCGCCGCATGGGCCACCGAGGGATCGGCCTCGCCGCTCTGGCCGCGGTGACGGCGGTGGTGACCGGCCTGACCTGGGCGGTCGCGAGCAGCGCACTGCCCGAGGGGCTCGCCGCGTCCCTGGAGGGGCCGCTGACCGGGCACCGGGTGGAACTGTGGCGGGACGCGCTGGCGCTGGCCCGCCAGGATCCCGCCCTGGGGGTGGGCCCGGGGCGCTTCGGGGAGCTCAGCGCGACCTCGGTCGCGTCCCCGCTGTCCGACGGCAAGCCCCACTCCGCGCTGCTGCAGCAGGCGGCCGAACAGGGAGCCATCGGAGTGATGCTGCTGGCGGCGGCCTTCTGCTGGCTGCTGTACGCCCTGTGGCGCACCGCGCGGCCCACACCGGTCGCGCTCAGCGCGGGCGCGGCACTGACGGCGCTCGCGGCCGTCGCCGCGGTCGGCAACGCGCTCAGCTTCACGGCGGTGTCGGTGGGCGCCGGGCTGCTCGCGGGGCTGGCCACGGCACGTCCGCTGGCGGGGGAGCCGACGCGTCAGGAGAGTGTCGTACCGGGCGACCGGCAGGTGCCGTGACCTGGGCGGGCCGCTCTCCGCGACCTCAGTGCACCGCCCCCGGCGTGGTCGGCCGCAGCCGCTCCTTGATGATCCGTACGGCCGTCTCCGCGTTGTCCACGGTGATCGTGAACGTGTGACCGTCCCACAGCCGCAGCTGCACACCCTCGCCGCGCCGTACGACGACCGCGGTGCCCTTCTCGGGCCGCCAGCGGTAGCCCCAGCCGCCCCAGTGGCGCGGGGTGACGTACGGGACGAACTCCGCGCCGACGACCTGCGACAGCGGGATACGGCGGCGCGGCACACCGATATGACCGCAGCGCACCTCGAGGCACTCCTTGTCCACCCGCAGGGCGACGTGCACGAAGGCCAGCGTGCCGAACAGGACCAGCAGTCCGGCGGCGATGCAGCCGACGACGGACATCACGAGCGGTGCGAGGCCTTCCTCGGTCCACGCGGAGACGACGGCCAGCACGATGCCGAGCGCGACGCAGGCGGCACCGACCAGCGCCACCAGCCACTGGACCCGGTTGGTGGCCCGGCCGGTCCAGACGTCGGGATGCGAGGTCTGCTCGCCGCGGGAGTGGTCCCTCATGCCATTGAGACTACTCAGGTTTCGCTGAGGGGGTAGCGGGTCGCACACAGTAACCGGCAGGGCGGGAGTCGTGCGGACGGAGGGATTCCGATCAGTGACCGGCGGTCACCGAACGGGCGTGGCGGCCGTGAGCAGGCGGCCCTCCTCGTACGTCAGCGCGGCCGCGGGAAGCGCGCCCTCGCGGCCGCTGAGCAGCACTGTCACGCCGCCGAGGGGCGTGGCCCCGGGCTCGGGACGCGCGCCGATCCGGCGCAGCGCCTGGGCGGCCACCGCTCCGGCGGAACCGTGCAGGACGAGCGGAGGCAGGCCGGGGCGCTGCACGGCGGCGCGGATGCGTTCGGCGACCAGCTCGTAGTGGGTGCAGCCCAGGACGACGGTCGTGACGTCGTCCGGGGTCAGCTCGGCGGCCGCCGCGACGGCGGCGTCGATGGCCGTCTCGTCAGCGCGTTCGACCGCTTCCGCCAGTCCCCAGCACGGCACCTCTGTGACCTTCACGCCCTCGGCGAAGTTCTCGATGAGTCCGCGCTGGTAGGGGCTGCCGGTGGTGGCGGGTGTGGCCCAGATCGCGACGGGGCCGCCGCCGGCCGCGGCAGGCTTGATCGCCGGGACCGTGCCGATGACCGGCAGCGCGGGTTCCAGGCAGGCGCGCAGGGCGGTCAGGGCATGCACGGTCGCGGTGTTGCAGCCGACGATGAGCGCGTCCGGCCGGTGCGCGGCGGCCGCCTCGGCGACGGCCAGGGCCCGCTCGGTGAGGTCCTGGGGCGTGCGGGGCCCCCAGGGCATGCCGTCGGGGTCGAGGGAGAGTACGAGATCGGCGTCGGGGCGGAGGCGCCGTACCGCTGCGGTGGCTGCCAGCAGACCGATTCCGGAGTCCATGAGCGCGATCTTCACCCGGCCACGATAGACGATGGGCCCCTTGCGGCCGGTCCGGTGGGGCAGACTGCGCGGGGTGAGCGCCTTGCTGTGGATCGCCGCCGGTTCCCTCGCCGCCTGGCTGTGGCTGCTGCTCTGTCAGGGCTTCTTCTGGCGTACGGACGTTCGGTTGCCGCCCCGGACGGAACCCGACGTCTGGCCGTCCGTGGGTGTCGTCGTCCCCGCGCGCGACGAGGCCGCCGTGCTGCCGGCCAGCCTGCCGTCCCTGCTCACGCAGGACTATCCGGGGCGGGCCGAGGTCTTCCTGGTGGACGACGGCAGCACGGACGGCACCGGGGAGCTGGCGCGCGAGCTGTCGCGTCGGTACGGCGGGCTGCCGCTGACCGCGGACTCGCCCGGCGAGCCGCCCGCGGGCTGGACCGGCAAGCTCTGGGCGGTGCGGCACGGCATCGGCCTCGCACGCGCGCGTGCCCCCGAGTACCTGCTCCTGACGGACGCCGACATCGCGCACGCGCCGGACAGTCTGCGCGAGCTGGTGGCGGCGGCACGCACCGGCGGCTACGACCTTGTCTCGCAAATGGCGCGGCTGCGCGTCGAGAGCCTGTGGGAGCGGCTCGTCGTGCCGGCCTTCGTCTACTTCTTCGCACAGCTGTACCCCTTCCGCCGGATCGACCGGAAGGGGGCGCGGACCGCCGCCGCCGCGGCGGGCGGCTGTGTACTGCTGCGTACCGAGGCCGCCGAGCGGGCGCGGATCCCCGACGCCATCCGGCACGCCGTCATCGACGACGTGGCCCTCGCGCGGGCCGTCCGAGGCAGCGGCGGGCACCTCTGGCTGGGTCTGGCCGAGCGGGTGGACAGCGTGCGCCCCTATCCCCGGCTGCACGACCTGTGGCGCATGGTCTCGCGCAGCGCCTACGCCCAGCTGCGGCACAACCCGCTCGTGCTGGCCGGGACGGTCGCCGGGCTGGCGGTGGTGTACCTGGTGCCGCCCGTGGCGCTCGTCGTGGGCCTGGCGCTTGGGAGTACGGCGACGGCGGCGCTGGGCGCCCTCGCATGGCTGGTGATGACGGGGACGTACCTGCCCATGCTCCGCTACTACGAGCAGCCGCTGTGGCTCGCTCCCCTGCTGCCGTTCACCGCGTCGCTGTACCTCCTCATGACGGTCGATTCCGCCGTACAGCACTACAGGGGACGCGGTGCGGCCTGGAAGGGCCGCACCTACACCCGTCCGGACGCCGTCCCCGACGAGGGGTGAGTCCTGCGAGGGTTCACTTGCGGCCGGGCGTCCAGTTCATGCCCCACCCGTAGGCGTGGTCGACGGCCCGCTGCATGCTCACCCCGCGGTCGGGCACCAGGTAGCGGGCCTCGCGCTGGACGACGAGGTCGGTGCCGGTGTTGGTGATGAGCGCGAGCGCGCACACCGGGGAGCGGACCGTGCACTCGTCCAGGGAGAACTCGATCGGCGCGCCGAACTGCGGCTGCAGGGTGACCGTGGCGTGCAGATCGGCGAAGGAGCTGGCGCCCTCGTAGATGGTGACGAAGACGAGGATCCGCCGGAACGCCTGCTTGTGGTCGAGGTTGATGGTGAGGTTCTCGCCGCTCTCCACGGCACCGGTGCGGTCGTCGCCGTCGAGGTGGATGTACGGCGGCTGGTGCAGGGATCCGAAGGCGTTGCCGAGGGCCTGTACGACGCCCTTGCTGCCGTCGTTGAGTTCGTACAGGGCGCACAGGTCGAGGTCGAGGTCCGCGTGCAGGGCGACCGCACGGCCGCGCTTGCCGCCCCACCCCGAGAACTGTTTGCGCACCTGCCAGTTGAGGTTCACGCGCATGGCGCCCGACGTCCCGCCCTGCTTGGTCAGCGACACCGACGGGGAGGCCTTGGTGAGGGTGACCTTGGTGAGCTGGACGGGCGCCGTCGGGGCGGGCGGCGGCGCGGTGGGGACGGGCGGGGTCGTGGTCACCGGCGGCGCGCCGGGTGCCGTGTGCTGCGGCTCGTCCACGGTGATGCCGAAGTCCGTGGCCAGGCCCTCCAGGCCACTGCTGTATCCCTGGCCGACGGCGCGGAACTTCCAGGCGCCCTGGCGCCGGTAGAACTCACCGAGCACGAAGGCCGTTTCCACGGTCGCGCCCGCGCTGTCGAACCGGGCGACCACCGTGCCGTGGGCGGCGTCCTTGACCTCGATGTACAGACCCGGCACCTGTGCGAACGTCCCGCCGTCCGCCGACGCGACGAGCACGACCGTCTCGATGGCGGGCTCCACGCGCGCGAGGTCGACGAGCAGCGTGTCGGTGACCCGGCCGCCGGCGTCCCGCTTGCCCTCGTGCCGGATGGCGCCGGAGGAGTGCTGCGGCTGGTTGTAGAAGACGAAATCCGCGTCCGAGCGCACCTTTCCGCCCACCAGCAGCAACGCCGAGGCGTCGGTGTCGGGGACGCCCGGTCCGGAGCGCCACCCCAGTTCCACCCGCAGCGCCGTCGTCGGCACCGGGACATTCGATCCCTTCGGCATTGACATGTCCGCCCCCATCACCTGTCACCGCCGGGTCGCGTCCCGGCAGCCCATCGGGTTCTCCGTGTGTTCCAACGTATTGCCCATGACGTCGCACGCCCATGAGGACTGCGAAAGACGAGTGGCCAACCGCCGGTAACCCCCTGGGAACTGAGCCTTTACACGATTCTGCCGCCGCTTGGCGCCCCTTTTTCCCAAGTTCGCTCGCATTGGGGATCCCACGTCACCACGGACGCAGAAAACAACCCTCTTATCGGTCTCCCCAACCAGCACATCGTGGGCTTAACTTATGTGCCATGACCTCCCCCCGCTCCACCTATGGCGGCGGCTACTACTCCGCCTCCTTCCCGGACACCCCGATCTACGACTCGCTCGTGGCCGAGCGGGGCACCCCGCAGATCGCCCCGATCCGGGTCCCCGCCGCGTACGACACCCCGGGCAGCCACCTGCCCGCGCTCCCGTCCGCGCTGCCCGCCCTCCCGGCGGCCCCGTCCCAGCCCGCCTACGGCTACCCCCAGGCGCCGCAGCCCGCTCCGCTGCAGCAGGCGCCGACCGCGTACATCCCGCAGCAGGCCGCCGCACCGCGCGGCTACCCCGGCCCGCAGCCGCAGCAGCCGCGCCCCGCGGCGCCCGGCGGCACGGGGTACGAGGCGATGCGCCCGGCGGCTCCCCGGCCCACCCCGGCGCCGTACCAGGACCCGTACAACAACCAGCAGTACCGCGGCTACTGATCCCCGCGTGGTTGTCGGTGCCGCCTGGCACGATGGCCTCATGGGGAACGCGCAGCTGCACTCGATTCACGTCCATCCGGTCAAGGCGTTCCGGGGCCTGGCGCCCCGTGAGGCCGTCGTGGAGCCCTGGGGGCTGGCCGGGGACAGACGCTGGGTACTGATCGACGACGGGGGAAAGGTCGTCACCCAACGCCAGCAACCGCGCCTTGCGCTGGCCGCCGCCGAGCTGCTGCCCGGCGGCGGCGTCCGGCTGTCCGCGCCGGGTCTCGACCCGCTGACCGTGCCCGTCCCGGAGCCGGCCGGCATGGTCACGCTGAACATCTTCGGGACCAAGGTGGAGGGGGTCCTCGCCGATGCCGCCGCGCACGCGTGGTGCAGTGCGTACGTCGGTGCGGGCACACGTCTGGTCCACATGGACGACCCGGCCACCCGGCGACAGATCGACCCGGACTACGGGCTGCCCGGCGAGACGGTCACCTTCGCCGACGGCTATCCCCTGCTGCTCACCTCGGTCACCTCGCTCGACGCCCTGAACTCGCTGATAGCCGAGGACGGTCTGGCCGAGGAGGGCCCGCTGCCGATGAACCGCTTCCGGCCGAACGTGGTCGTCGCGGGCACCGCGCCCTGGGCCGAGGACGACTGGCGGCGCATCGCCATCGGCGAGGTCGAATTCCGCGTCGCCAAGATGTGCGGCCGGTGCGTCGTGACGACGACCGACCAGGGCACCGCCGAGCGCGGCCGGGAGCCCCTGCGCACCCTCGGGCGGCACCGCCGGATCGGCGGAAAACTGATCTTCGGTCAGAATCTCGTGCCCCGTTCCCAGGGCACCATCCGGGTCGGTGACCCGGTCCATGTCCTCGAATGAGCGATATCGCCGGGAAGTCCGGTCGGACGGGAACCCGTGAGCGGCACCTGGCCGTTGGGCCTGTGTGAGTCGTTCATGAAAGGCCCGGGGCACACGTGATGTCGCTCTCTCTTTGACCGGGACCGCGTGTGAGCGGCTCCACCGGGGGTTGTCATGGAGCGGGAAGGGGGTGCGGGACATGCGCGCTGTGCGCGGCCTGTGGCGCTGGCGGCACAATCCACTGCGCCGTACGACCGATCTCGTCGAGGCCTGGGTGGCGCTGACCGCCCTGCTGCTGATCCTCATCGCCGCGCCCGTGATCGGCTCCCTCGTCGGCTCCGCCACCGAGGACGGCCTCCAGCGGTCCGTCCGGGAGCAGCGCGCGTCCCGGCACCTGGTGACGGCCACCGTCGTCCGGGAGCTGGACCGTGCCCCGCTTGCCGCCGACCCCGAGACGGCCTCGCGGGACAGCAGGACACGCGTGCTCGCTCACTGGACCGCCCCGGACGGCACCGACCAGAACGGCCCGGCCGTCACCCGCCTCAAGTCGCCCGAGCCGGGCGACCGGTTCACGATATGGACCGACGAGCAGGGGCGCACGGTGGCCCGCCCGCTGGACCCCGCGACGGCGACGACGCACTCCGTCATCGCCGGGTTCGGCGTGGCGCTGCTGACCGCGGGCCTGGTGGAGGGCGGCAGACGGCTGATCGCCTGGCGTATGGTCCTTCGCCGGTACGCGCGTTGGGACCAGGCATGGGAGCGGGCGGGCCCGGACTGGGGCAGGACCGGCACCGGCAGCTGACAGCCTTCCGGCTCCGGTCAACCCGGCGTCCGCGCGCACGCTACGGTGGACCGGCCGAAGCCGACTTCGGCATCGACCTGCGCGCGAGCGAGCTTCAGGGGCGCGCCGGTGTCCAGCGCGCGAACGCGGGGCGGCCCGAAGGGCCGAGCGCGGACGCGGGTCCCGGCACCGGCTGGGGCGGCCCGAGGGCGAACAAGCCATCAGTACGACCGAGGTGGGGGCACAACAACGCCATGGCACAGGGCACGGTCCAGGTGACGCACGCCGGTACATCGCGGTGGCGGCGCCGCACGGGTGAGTACACATCGCTCGCCGCCGCCCTGGAGGCCGCGGCCGACGGTGATGTGCTCACCATCGCCCCCGGGACCTACCGGGAGAACCTCGTCGTCCAGCGGGCGGTGACCCTGCGCGGACCCGAGGGCTCGCCCGGCTCCGTGCGGATCGCGCCCGTCGACGGGGTGCCGCTCACCGTGCGCGCCGCCGCGGTGGTCCAGGACCTGCATGTGGAGGGCCAGGACGCGACCGCGCCCGCACTGCTCGTCGAGGAGGGCGCGCCCGAGCTGACCGACGTGCGGGTGGTCACGCGGTCCGCCGCCGGGATCGAGGTGCGCGGGAGCGCGCGGCCGACCGTGCGGCGGTGCACCGTCGACAATCCGGCGGGCATCGGCATCGCGGTGGTCGACGGCGGGGGCGGCGTGTTCGAGGATTGCGAGGTCGTCGCGGCCGGGCAGGCCGGCGTGGCGGTGCGCGGGGGCGCGCATCCGCGTCTGGAGCGCTGCCGGGTGCACCACGCCTCCGGTTCGGGCCTCACCGCGACCGGTGAGAACTCCGCACTGGAGGCGGTCGGTTGCGAGGTGTACGAGGTCCGGGGCAGCGGTGTGCAGATCACCGGCCGGGCCACCGCCCACCTCACCGACTGCGATGTGCACCGCACCACGGCCGACGGTGTCACCCTCGACACGGACGCCGTGCTCACCCTCGCCGACTGCCGCATCCACGACATTCCCGAGAACGCGGTCGACCTGCGTTCCCGCTCCGTCCTGACGCTGACCCGCACCAGCGTGCGGCAGTTCGGGCGCAACGGCCTGTCGGTGTGGGACCCGGGCACGCGCGTGGACGCCAACCAGTGCGAGATCTTCGACAGCACCGGCGACTACCCGGCGGTCTGGGTCAGCGACGGCGCCACGGCAGTGCTGGACTCCTGCCGGGTGCACGACGTGCCGGACGCGCTGTTCGTCCTCGACCGCGGCTCGCGGGCGGACGTCGTCGACAGCGACCTGTCCCAGGTGCGCAACACGGCCGTGTCGGTGAGCGACGGGGCGACCGCGCAGCTCGACGACTGCCGGATCCGGGACGCCGCGACCGGCGCGTGGTTCCGTGACCACGGCAGCGGCGGCACGCTCAACAACTGCACGCTGGACGGCACGCAGACCGGCGTGATCGTCACCAAGGGCGCCGACCCCACCATCGAGCGGTGCACGGTCGACTCCCCCGCCGAGGCCGGGTTCTACGTCTCTGCGGGCGGCCGCGGCAGCTTCCTCAACTGCCGGGTGCGGGGCAGCGGCGGGTACGGCTTCCATGTGCTCGACGGCTGCCGTACGACGCTCAGGAAGTGCCGTACGGAGCGCTGCGCGCGCGGCGGTTACGAGTTCGCGGACGGCGGTCCGGACGCCGAGTCGGGCGCGGGACCGGTCGTCGAGGACTGCACCAGCGACGAGAGCGCGGGGCTGCGCACGCCCACGGCAGCGCCAGAGCCGGCCGTCCAGACGGCCGCTCAGTCGCCGGGGCTGCTGGGCGCGATCCCCGGGCAGCGCACGACCGAGCAGGAGCCGCTCGTCGCCGCCGCACAGCCGCAGACCCCGGCCCGGACGTCCAAGGCCGTCCTGGGCGAACTGGACGCCCTGGTGGGCCTGGAGAGCGTCAAGCGCGAGGTGCGGGCCCTCACCGACATGATCGAGGTGGGCCGGCGCCGGCAGCAGGCGGGCCTGAAGGCCGCGTCGGTCAAGCGGCACCTGGTCTTCACCGGCTCCCCCGGCACCGGCAAGACCACGGTCGCGCGGCTGTACGGCGAGATCCTCGCCTCGCTCGGTGTGCTGGACAAGGGCCACCTGGTCGAGGTGTCCCGCGTCGACCTGGTCGGCGAGCACATCGGCTCGACCGCCATCCGCACCCAGGAGGCGTTCGAACGGGCGCGTGGCGGCGTGCTGTTCATCGACGAGGCGTACGCGCTGTCGCCGGAGGACGCGGGCCGGGACTTCGGCAAGGAGGCCATCGACACGCTGGTGAAGCTGATGGAGGACCACCGGGACGCGGTCGTGGTGATCGTCGCGGGCTACACGGCCGAGATGGAGCGCTTCCTCTCCGTCAACCCCGGGGTGGCGTCCCGCTTCTCACGCACCATCACCTTCAGCGACTACGGCCCCGAGGAGCTGCTGCGGATCGTGGAGCAGCAGGCGGAGGAGCACGAGTACCGGCTGGCGCCGGGTGCCGCCGAGGCCCTGCTGAAGTACTTCACGGCGATCCCGAAGGGCCCCGCGTTCGGCAACGGCCGCACCGCGCGGCAGACGTTCGAGGCGATGGTGGAACGCCACGCGAGCCGGGTCGCCCAGCTCGACGAACCGAGCACGGACGACCTGACTCTGCTGTATGCGGAGGATCTGCCGGACCTCGCATGAGCGCTGAGCGCTCCGCTGGAAGTGCCGCGATATGCCGTCGATCGTCTGCGGCACCGTCGTGGCTGGTCGCGCAGTTCCCCGCGCCCCTTTAGGGCGCTGCCCAACCGCAGCGGATTCACCCGACCTGCTCAGAGCCTGTCCCCGGGACGCTGGCCCGGCAGGTCGGGGCGGAGCCTGTCCAGCAGTTGGCTGCGCTCCCGGGCGAAGGTCGGGTCGGCCTGGTAGTCGGAGTGGCCGAGGATCGGGGCGGGCAGCGGGTGGAGGTCGTTGCGGGCGTGGGCCAGGGGGTCCTTCATCGGCGCGCAGTCGACCGCCGGGCCGTCGCCGTCGGGCAGTCGTACGGGGCCGCCGATCGGGTCGGTGACGCGGTACAGGTTGCGCCAGCAATCGACCTCGTCGTGCAGGGCGGCGAGGGCGGCCGGGCCGAAGTGGGCCGGGAACCAGCGGCCGTACAGGCGCTCCAGCGGTGAGCCGTACGTCAGCAGCGCGACCCGCTTGCGCACGGCCGGGGTCAGTTGCCAGGCCGCGGCGGCGGCCAGGACGCTGCCCTGGGAGTGGCCGGAGATCACCAGGCGGCCCCCCGTGGTGCGGGTCCAGGTGCTGATGCGCCAGGTCAGGTCGGGTACCGCGCGCTCGGCGTAGCAGGGCGGCGAGAAGGGGTGGGCGGCGCGCGGCCAGAAGGTGCCGACGTCCCACAGGACGCCGACGGTGCGCCGTGCGGACATGTCCTTGTAGGCGCGCCGGCCCAGGGTGACGAACAGGATGAAGCCGAGCCCGATCAGCCAGGAGCCGAGCGCCTGGGCGGTCTCCGCGGCGCCGTGGACGAAGGGGTGGGTGTGCTGCGCGGCCTCGCTCGGGGTCTTGTCGGTCGTCATCGCGCCGAGCAGCGCGCCGGTGCCCAGGATCAAGGAGACGGTGGAGAGCGCGGCGACGAAGAGGGGGGCGCGGTCGGTGAGCGTGGCCATCGCGCGCGTGCGTGCGATACGGCGGGTGCGGTCGGGGTCCTTGGCGTCCCCCGCGTAGTCGCGTTCCACGACGGCACGCTCGGCGCGGGCCAGCCGCAGGGTGCGCCAGGCCTGCCAGCCGGCGAGCAGCAGCAGAACCACGAGCAGCGGCGGGATGACGGACGCCTGCCAGGTCAGCAGGACCGGTGCCCCGGGGATGGACGCCCGGGTGCCGTCCACCCAGTCGGCGACCCGCTGGGACACACCACCGGACATCACGCCGCCCATTGCGCAGGCCAGCATCGCGACGGCGGGTCCGGCCAGGCCCCGCATCGCGGAGCGCGGGCCGGGATCGCTGCGGTACAGCAGGTGGGCGACGACTGCCAGGACGATCACCAGCAGGCCCTGGACCAGGGCGATGCCGCCGAACGCCGCGTCGCCCGGCAGCCGACCGTCCGATTCCCACGCCGGGCGCTCCCAGCAGGCGTACACCAGGGTGAGGGCGAGCAGGACGAGGGCGCCGAGGGGCAAGTGTCGTACGAGGGAGGCGTCGATCTCCCGGTCGAGGTGCTTCTCGCTGCGGCCGCGCCGGCAGACCGCCACGACCACCATCACCGCGCCGAGCACGAGCGCCGCCTCCAGCAGCCACCCCAGCGTCTCCAGGGCGGCCGGGCCACCGGCCTCGCGGTCGTGCCGGGCGGCGGCCTGGGCGACGGCGGCGGCCACCGTCAGCAGGCCCGCGGCGGTGTGGGCGCCGCGCAGCCGGGCGACCAGGCGCCGGCCGTACCAGAAGCCGGGGCGGCCCAGCGCGCTGCGGGCGGTGTCCTCGTCGGCTTCGCGGACGAGCGGCTGCTCGGACTCGTACGCGCTCCAGGTGCGCCGGGAGAGGTACCAGAGGAGTCCGACCAGGGCGATGGGCACCAGGGACGCCAGGGCCAGGCGGCGGCCCGGCGGGCTCCACCAGCCGTCGCCCGAGGCGGTGGGCGACAGGAAGCCCAGCCAGGTGTGCCGCTCGGCGCACGCGCGCGTGCCCGCGCACTGCCACGCCGTGAGGTCCAGGGCGACCTCGCAGGCTGCCGCCACCAGCAGCACGGTCAGGCTGAGGCCGACGAGCCGCACCAGCAGCCCGTAGAGACGGATGGTGCGTGTGCGGTCGTGGGCCGTGGGGCGCATCCAGTGGGCGAGGTTGGCCACCATGAACGGCAGTAACAGCAGCCACAGGGCTCGCGCGCCGTTTCCGGAGGTGAGGTTGCACCAGACGTACGCCTCCGGCACCGGGCGGCCGTCGGGGTCGGCGGGACGGTTCTCTGCCTCCACGTCGTCGGCGCGCCGGAAGACGGCCGCCGTGTCGTCACCGGAGACCCGCACGGTGCGCGGGTCGTCGAGCATGTGCTCGGGCGTGGCCCCGCCCACGCCGTGGACCAGCAGTTCCAGGGTGGCCCCGGCCTGCGCGGGCCGGGGCGCGGGGCCGGTCACCCTGTCGTTCGAGCCGCGTTCCTGCGTGCCTTCCACTCTTCGCACTTCCCCCGTGTCTTGTGCACTTCCCCCAGGACGCGCCGTCGGCATGTCCATGCAGGACCAGGATCTCCCCTGGCGGGGCGATGCACACCCCTCGTCACGGAATCTCCCCGATCCTAGTGAGGAACAAGCAACGGATGAGACGCAGGTGACATGTGCGCGTCGAGCAGCCGGTGGCGCGACTCGGGCCAACCCGTGCGAATATGGGACGCCAACGCACCGGGGCGGCAAGAATGTCCTAGTCGGAGCAGGTGCGAGGGTGTGTCGGACGGCTTGAGGAAAGGACCGGAGCGTACGTGAGCGAGAATCAGAACCTCCTCGCGGAGCAGCGGCGCGCCCTGATCCTGGACGAGGTGCGGCGGCGCGGCGGCGTGCGAGTCAACGAGCTGACCCGCAAGCTCGGCGTGTCGGACATGACCGTCCGCCGCGATCTTGACGCGCTGGCCCGCCAGGGCGTCCTGGAGAAGGTGCACGGCGGTGCGGTGCCGGTGCTGGAGGCGAGCACCCACGAGCCGGGCTTCGAGGCCAAGTCGGGTCTGGAGCTGAGCGCCAAGGAGGACATCGCGAAGGCCGCGGCGGAACTGGTGGCGCCGGGTTCCGCGATCGCGCTGTCGGGCGGTACGACGACGTACGCGCTGGCGCATCATCTGCTGGAGGTCCCCGACCTCACCGTGGTCACGAACTCGGTGCGGGTGGCCGACGTCTTCCACTCGGCGCAGCGCTCGGCGGGCCAGCGGCAGGGCGCGGCCACGGTGGTGCTGACCGGCGGAGTGCGCACGCCGTCCGACTCCCTGGTGGGGCCGGTGGCCGACCAGGCGATCGCCACGCTCCACTTCGACGTGCTGTTTCTCGGTGTGCACGGGATATCGACGGAGGCCGGTCTGTCGACGCCGAACCTCGCGGAGGCCGAGACCAACCGGCGGCTGGTGCAGTCGGCGCGGCGGGTCGTGGTGGTCGCCGACCACACCAAGTGGGGCACGGTCGGCCTGAGTTCGTTCGCGTCGCTGGACCAGGTCGACACGCTGGTGACCGACGCGGGGCTGGCCGCCGAGGCGCGGGAGGAGATCGCGGAGCATCTGCGGCATCTGATCGTGGCGGGCGAGGACGAGGGCGCCGACGCGCTCTGACGCCGTCCTGGGCGCAGACATCGGACGGATCGCCAACTAGGGTGTGCGGCCCGGTCCCTGCTCGTCGCACAGGGGGTTTCGTATGGCGCGCCGTCTGCGTCCGGTGGACGTCGACTTCGTCCGGTCCGCTCCGGTACGGCTGGTCTTCGCACGGGAGATCGCCGCTCCCCCGGAGCCGGTCTTCCGCGCCCTCGCCGAGGACGTGGCCGGCTGGACGGAGTGGTTCTCGGCGGTGACGCTGGCCCGGCCGACCGACGGCGGTGCCGGGCGGGAGGTCCGGCTGCGGGGCGGTACGCGGTTCGCGGAGACGATCCTCGTGTCGAAGGCGCCCGAGGCGTACGCGTATCGCGTCGACGAGACCAACGCGCCGGGCGCCCGCGCGCTCGTCGAGGAGTGGCGGCTCGCGCCTGCCGGTGCGGGTACGCGCGTGCAGTGGACGTTCGCGGCCGACGGCCCGCCCGTGTTCCGCGCGGTGCTGAGGCTGGCGCGGCCGGGCCTCGGGAAGGCGTTCCGGGACGCGGTGACGGCACTGGACCGGCGGCTGGCGCGGTAGGGGAGTCTCGGTCCGGCCGGACGCCCGTGAGCAAAGCGACTCGCCCCGCGGCTGACGCGGTAGGGGAGCCTCGGTCCGGCCGGACGCCCGTGAGCAAAGCGACTCGCCCCGCGGCTGGCACGGTAGGGGAGCCTCAGTCCGGCCGGACGCCCGTGAGCAAAGCGACTCGCCCCGCGGCTGGCACGGTAGGGGAGCCTCAGTCCGGCCGGACGCCGGCAAAGCGACTCGCCCCGCGGCTGACGCGGCGGGGCAACCGACTCAGGCCGGACGCCCATGGCCACGGCGACTCGACCCGCAGCCGGCGCTGCGTCCACCTCACACCAGACGCCCGCGACCACGGCGGCTCGACCCGCGACCGGCACGGCGCGGCACCCACCTCACGCCAGACGCCCATGGCCACGGCGACCCGACCCGCAGCCGGCGCGGCACCCGCCTCACACCAGACGCCCGCGACCACCGCGGCTCGACCCGCGACCGGCACGGCGCGGCACCCACCTCACACCAGACGCCCATGGCCACGGCGACCCGACCCGCAGCCGGCGCGGCACCCAACTCACGCCAGACGCCCGCAACCACCACGACCCGACCCGCGACCAGCCCGGCGCGGCACCCACCTCACGCCAGACGCCCGTGACCACCACGACCCGACCCGCAGCCGGCGCGGCGCGGCGCCTCGGTGCGTCAGTCCGGCCAGACGCCCGTGGCCAGCAGCGACTCGATCGCGGCGGTGTACGGGGTGATGTCCAGGCCCTGCTCGGCCAGCCAGGCGTCCGAGTAGTACTTGTCGAGGTAGCGGTCGCCCGGGTCGCACAGCAGGGTGACGACGCTGCCGGTACGTCCCTCGGCGACCATCTCCGCGACGATCTTCAGCGCGCTCCACAGCCCGGTGCCCGTCGAGCCGCCCGCCTTGCGGCCGATGGCCTGCTCCAGGGCGCGTACCGCGGCGACGCTCGCCGCGTCCGGCACCTTCATCATCCGGTCGATCGCGCCGGGCACGAAGCTCGGTTCCATACGGGGCCGGCCGATGCCCTCGATCCGGGAGCCGCAGTCGCAGGTGACGTCCGGATCGCCGGTGGTCCAGCCATCGAAGAAGCAGGAGTTCTCGGGGTCGGCGACGCAGACGCGCGTGTCGTGCTGCATGTAGTGGACGTAGCGCGCGATGGTCGCCGAGGTGCCGCCGGTACCGGCCGTGGCGACGATCCACGCGGGCTCCGGGAACCGCTCCAACTCCAGCTGACGGAAGATGGATTCGGCGATGTTGTTGTTGCCGCGCCAGTCCGTGGCCCGTTCCGCGTAGGTGAACTGGTCCATGTAGTGGCCGCCGGTCTTGGCCGCGAGGCGGGCGGACTCCTCGTACATCCGGCGGGAGTCGTCCACGAAGTGGCACCGCCCGCCGTGGAACTCGATCAAGCGGCACTTCTCGGCGCTGGTCGTGCGCGGCATCACCGCGATGAAGGGGACGCCGATCAGCTTCGCGAAGTACGCCTCGGAGACCGCCGTCGAGCCGCTGGACGCCTCGATCACCGGGCGGCCCGGACGGATCCAGCCATTGCAGAGGCCGTACAGGAACAGCGAGCGGGCGAGGCGGTGCTTGAGGCTGCCGGTGGGGTGGGTCGACTCGTCCTTGAGGTAGAGGTCGATGCCCCAGTGTTCCGGCAGCGGGAAGCGGAGGAGGTGCGTGTCGGCCGAGCGGTTGGCGTCGGCCTGCACCTTGCGGACGGCGTCCTTGAGCCAGACGCGGTAGGCGGCGTCGGTGCGGTCGACGTCGACGGTGGCGCCGGTCCGGATCTGCTGGGGGGTGGTCACGGCGGGGCTCCTTAGGGCTGCACGCCGACGGCGCGTCGCGCGGCCGACACCCCGATCATAAACAGCTTGCGCACGCTTCTCACCTGCATAAACGCATCTTTGGCCCGCCCAAAGGCGGCGCTGGGGGGCGAGATCGCCGGACTGCTCGGCCGCCGGGCGCGGCACCGTACGGGGAACGCCGCGCAGACGTCGCGCAGACGCCTCGCGGAGGACCGCCGGGCACCAGCCGCGAACCGCCGCACACCACACCCCACGGTGGCACCTCGGGGGCGCATTCGCGTGAGTGCACCGGGTGGCCTATGCCCGGGTGACGTGCGCACTGGTGCGCGACTTCGGTGGCGTGCACACTGCACCGGGTGGGACGGACACCCCGAACAGGACCCGCGGGCGACGAAGGGGCGGGAGAGCATGGCGGAGCCGGAGTTCACGGCCTTGGGCGTGCGGATCGGGAAGGGCCTGCGCTCTCTCACACGGGCCGGGCAGGTCCGGATCAGCGGCGGCCGGGTGGAGTTGCTCACCAGCTACGGCAGCGAGATCGACAGCGCGCCGGTGCAGGCGGTGCGGGCGTCGAAACCGTGGTTCGCCTCCGGGGACCGCGCGCTGGCCGACCTCAACGGCAAGCGTTATGTGCTGACCCTGGGCGAGCACGACCCCGCCCCGGGCGAGCCGGGCCCACCCGCGGCACGCCGGTTCATAGAGGCCGTACGCAGGGCAGCGGGCCGTGGCGGCTGACGGGCGACGACGCAGGGGCCGGGCCGGGGGCCGGCGGCGGCCCACCACGGTGGCCAACGACCGGCGGCGGCGCACCACGCTGGCCGAGAACTCGCGGCGGCGCACCACGGTGGCCGAGAACCCGCGGCCCCACCCCACGCCCCGAACGCCGCGAGTTGCGGCGCTACACCCCGTAGGTCACTCTGGTCTCACGTCACTCTGGGTTTACCGGCGATAACGCTGCGAACCAGCCCGCCGGCCACGACAGCAGGCGGCCGTTTCACGCAGGCGCTGCTGGATCCGAACTCCGTGTTCTTCCGGACCTCACGTCGGGGAGTCGCAGCCGTGATCAGTCACCCAAGCAGGCACTGCACGGTGGAGCTCCAAGCCCTGCCGTCGCGGATCGGCCAGGTCCGCAGAATCGTATCTGCGCAGTTGCGCTACTGGCATCTGGATCCCCTGATAGACCGAGCGGCGCTCGGTGTGACGGAGCTGCTCTCGAACGTCCACCGGCATGCCCAACCCGACAAGACGTGCACCGTGGAGATCGAGCTGCTGCTCGACCGTCTCATGGTCTCGGTGCGCGACCACGATCCGCGCCTGCCCGTCGTGGCGGACGCAGATCCGCTGGCCACCTGCGGGCGCGGGCTCGCGATGGTGGCGGCGATGAGCGAGAGCTGGGGCGTACGGCCGGACGGTGACAGCGGCAAGGTCGTCTGGTTCACGCTGCCCACGACGACCCCCGCCGTGAAGGCACCGCCGCGCCCGGCCCGCCGTACGGCCACGGAGCCCGCACGCCGGTTCGCGGAGGTCGAGCCCGTCGGCCGCGCACCCGAACACACTCCCGCCCGGTCGGCCGTTGTCGGCTGACCGGGCGGTGAGCGGACCACGCGGGACTCGCTGAACCGGGACGTGCTGAACGGCGTCACTCCGCGGCGATCGCCCGCAGGACGTCCAGCCGGGCCGCGCGTCGGGCCGGGCGCAGCCCCGCGAGGGCGCCGGCCGCGAGGCCGACCAGCGCCACGACAGCGAGTTGCAGAGGCGGCACGGCGAAGGTGAAGGCGCTGTCGCTCGCGCCGTCGGAGGCCGTCACCAGAACCCAGCCGAGGAAGGCACCGAGCCCGAGACCGCCCGCCGTTCCGAACGCGGCGACCAGGACGGACTCCCAGCGGACCATGGCCCGCAGTTGAGGCCGGGTCTGGCCGACGGCCCGCAGCAGGCCCAGTTCGCGGGTGCGTTCGTGGATCGCCAGCGTCAGGGTGTTGGCGATGCCGAGCAGCGCGATGAGCACGGCGAGGGCGAGCAGGGCGTAGACAAGCGTGAGCATCATGTCGATGCCCCCGGCCGAGGACTGCGCGTACTCGTCGCGGGTCTGCACGTCCGGGTTGCCGTACCGCGCGGCGGCCCGCTCGACGGCGGCCTTGCCCTCGTCCGCGCCCACGCCGGCCGCGAACGTGACGGCGACCAGGCGGTCGGAGTCCTGGATGCGGTGCGGGGCCCAGGCGGCCCGGGTGATGACGTAGTCCCCTGCCAGCTCGGACCGCCCGTACAGGGCGCGGACGGTGAACGTCTCGGTCTCGCCGTCGGTGAAGGCCAGTCGGACCTTGTCCCCCGTCGTGAGGCCCCGCTGATCGGCCTCGTTCTCGGTGATCGCGATGCCGTCGGTGCCGAGCGCGGCCAGGGAGCCCCGGACCTGGCCGAGGTCGAAGGTGCGCCCCAGGGCGACCGGATCGGTGACGGTCAGGGCGCGGCCCTGTCCCGCCACCTCGGCGACTCCGCTGCCGAGCCCGACGGCCGTGTCCACCTCGGGCAGTCGCCCTATCGCCTCCGCGAGCGCCGGGCTGAGCCCGCTGCCGCCCCCGCCGAAGGACGGGGTGCTGATGGCCACGTCGCCCGCGAAGGACCGCGACACGGTCTGGTCCATCGTCGCCTTCAGGGACGCCCCGAACACCGTGAACAGCGACACGACCGCCACGCCGATCATCAGCGCGCTCGCCGTGGCGGCCGTCCGCTTCGGGCTGCGCAACGCGTTGCGCCGGGCGAGGCCGCCGGTGACGCCGCGCAGCCGGTCGAGGGGGCCGCCGAGGACGCGTACGGCGGTGGAGGAGGCGACCGGGCCGAGGACCACGAAGGAGACCAGGGCCAGCACGGCGCCGCCACCCGCGAGCCACACGGAGGGGGACACCAGGACGCCGGTGAGCGTCAGGGCCAGCGCGAGGGCGGCGAGGGCGGCGCCGGTGACGGCGCGCACGCGGGAGGCGCCGGAGGAGTCGACGGCCGTCTCCCGCAGGGCGGCCAGGGGCGCGGTGCGGCCGGCGCGGACGGCGGGCAGCAGGGCGGAGCCCAGGCAGACCACGATGCCGACGGCCAGCGGCAGCAGCATCGACAGGCCGCTGATCACCAAGTCGCCCTCGGGGAAGGGGAATCCGATCGCCGGGAACAGCGCCTGCAGCCCGGCCGCGATCCCGATGCCGCCGGCCAGCCCGGCGGCCGACGCGGTCACCGCCACCGCGCCCGCCTCGACGAGGGTCGACGCGGTGACCTGGCGGCGGGAGGCACCGAGGGCCCGCAACAGGGCGTTCTCCCGGGTGCGTTGGGCCACGACGATCCCGAAGGTGTTGTGGATGGAGAAGGTCGCGACCAGCAGGGCGACACCGGAGAACACCAGCAGGAAGGTCGTGAAGATGCTCAGGAACTGGCTGGAGATCATGTCGGTGTTCTCCTGCGCCGACTCCTGACCGGTGATGGCCTCGACCCCCTCGGGCAGTACGGGCGTCAGCCGCTCGGCCAGCTCCCGTTCCCCCACGCCCGGACCGGCCCGCACCAGAATGCTCGCCGCCTCGCCCGGCCGTGCGGTGAGGTACTTCTCGGCGTCGGCCCGGGTCATGCCCGTGAAGGTCACCTGGGCCATGCCGTCCGCGCCGCCGAAGGTCGCGAGGCCGACGATCCTGACCTCGACCGGATCGGGCGTGCGCAGCGTCGTCGTGTCGCCGATCTTCAGGCCGCCGCGCTCGGCGGTGCCACGGTTGACGACGACCTCGCCGGACGTCTCCGGGGCACGGCCTTCGGCGAGTTCGTACGGGTTGAGCTCGGGGTCGCCGATCCAGTTGCCGGCGACGGTGGGCGGGCCCTGCCCGCCGATGGGATCGCCGTTCGCACCGAGCAGCTGACCGGCGCCCTCGATGCTGGGTACGGCGGCCGCGACGCCGGGCACCCGCCCGATGGTCTCCGCCAGGTCGGCGTCGACCGGCCGGCGCACGCCCTGGCTCTCGCCGGGTGTGGTGATGGCGCCGGCGTTGCGGACCACGGCGTCCGTGCCGCTGGCCGCGCTGCCGAACATGGAGTCGAAGCTCGCCCGCAGCGTGTCGCCCATCACCAGCGTCCCGGCGAGGAAGGCGACCCCGAGGAACACGGCGAGGAACGTACCGGCGAAGCGGCGCTGGTGCGCGCGCAGCGAGGACACGCTCAGGCGTACGGAGGCGTTCATGACGGCACCTCGAAGGCTTTGAGACGGTCCAGGACCTTGTCGGCGGTCGGGGATTCCATACGGTCGACCAGGCGCCCGTCGGCCAGGAACACGACCTCGTCGGCGTGGGCGGCGGCTACCGGGTCGTGGGTGACCATGACGACCGTGCGCTCCATCTCGCGCACGGCCCGGCCGAGCAGCCCCAGCACCTCCTCGCCGGCGCGGGAATCGAGGTTGCCGGTCGGCTCGTCGGCGAACACCACGTCCGGGCGCCCGGCGAAGGCGCGGGCCACGGCGACGCGTTGCTGCTGGCCGCCGGAGAGTTCGGCGGGCCGGTGGTGGAGCCGGTCGCGCAGGCCGACGACGTCGACCAGCGCGTCGATCCACTCCGGGTCGCCCCGGCTGCCGGCGAGGTCGAGCGGCAGGGTGATGTTCTCGGCGACGGTCAGCGTCGGCACCAGGTTGAACGCCTGGAAGACGAAGCCGATCCGGTCGCGGCGCAGCAGGGTCAGGCGGCGGTCGTCGAGGGCGCCCAGGTCGGTGTCGCCGATGTAGGCGGCGCCGGAGGTGAGCGTGTCCAGGCCGGCCGCGCAGTGCATCAGGGTGGACTTGCCGGAGCCCGAGGGCCCCATGATCGCGGTGAAGCGTCCGGCCGGAAAGCCGACGCTCACCCCGTCCAGGGCCCTCACGGCCGTGTCCCCGGAGCCGTACACCTTGACGGCGTCCTGCACGCGCGCGGCGGTACGGCTCGCGGTGGTCACGACGGTCATGCCGCACCGCCCTTGCCGCTACGGCCGAACTGCTCCTCCAGGACGGACAGCCGGCGCCAGTACTCGTCCTCGTCGATCTCGCCGGAGGCGAAGCGGCGGCCGATGATGGCGATGGGCGAGTCGCCGGACGGGCGGCTGTCGTCCGTCGCGCGCCACGACCACGGCGCCCGACGGCCGCGCCAGAGGGTGCGGCGCAGAAGGGTGAGCGCGCCGACGATCACGGCCGCCCAGATGAGCGGGAAGAGCAGGATCCAGGGGCCGGGGCCGCCGCCGTCCCAGTGTGCGAGGGTCTGCATCGCGAGCCATCTCCAGTCGTGTCAGTGATCTGTCGTCTCAGTGGTCTTTCGGGCTTTCGCCGTTGCTTCGAGACTCGCGCCGGAGGGGGGTCCGGGTCGTCGTGCGGCCGGCGGCAGTGCGGGTACCTCGCGGGGAGTACGCGGGCGGGTCGCGACTGCTTCCGCACGCGACGAGAGCGCGCGGGCGCCGGGCAGGGCAGCATGCACCACCACTTCAAGGGCAAGCCCGATCTCGCCCTGGCCGCGATCCGGCGGACCGCCGAGGAGATGCGGGCTACCGCCGAGGGAGTACTCGGCGGGCGGGGAACGCCGTACGAGCGGATCGAGGCGTATCTGCGGCGCGAGCGCGACGTGCTGCGCGGCTGCCCGGTCGGCCGGCTGACCATGGATCCGGACGTGATCGCGAGCGACGAGCTGCGCGCACCCGTCGACGAGACCCTCGACTGGCTCCGCGAACGACTCGTCGGACTGGTCGAGGAGGGCCAGGGGCAGGGCCAGTTCGCGCCGGCCTGGACGGCGAGGAGATCGCCGCGGTGATCGTCGCGACCGTGCAGGGCGGTTACGTCCTGGCCCGCGCGTCCGGTTCCCGGTCGATTTCGACACGGGGGTACGCGGGCTGCTGGCCCTGCTGGCCCCGGCGTCCAGCCGAGGGGGCTGATCCGATGCATGCCATGCAGTACGAGCGCACGCTGGCTGTATGGACGCCCCTGCATAGACCCCAGCAGTGGCTCTGACCTGCGCGGACAAGAAGAAGCCCCGCCCACTGCCACGGGGGAGGCAAGTGAGCAGGGCTCCGTGCCGCCCCGGGCAGCCCACGAGGGGCTCCACCGACGGGCGGTGCCCTTGCCCCTGGGGCGCGGATGGTGGTAGCCAGGGACGAGGAAGTCAGGACGCCAGCGGGCGTGGAGCGGGCCGACCTCACCGGCGCTTCCGCCCCCGCCGCGCCCTCCTCGCGCGACGCACGGGCGCCGCACGCGGGCTCAGGGGGAAGTGCGCCAGTAGTGGGCTCCGTGGACCTCTCCATCGAAGATCAAGGGTCCGTCGTGGCTGTTGCCGGAGTGCGGTTCCCGGTCGCACGTGACGGTCACGCCGGGCCAGTCGCGTCCCGTCACCACCCGCTCTACGGCTACGAACTCATCGGGGAGCAACTTCGTAGCGCCGCACACCTCGTCGTCGCACGGATTCATGGCGCCGGCTTCTCCACCAAGCTGGGTACGCCGAAGTTGGTTATGGTCGTGATCCTGAATCGGTTGCACCACGGCCTCAGATCCTGGTGCTTCACGGCCCATACCACCGGGTCCAAGTCGCCCGTCACACGGTGCATGTCGACGCACCCGGCGCACTCGACGTAGATCCCCGCAGGAAGAGTCTTCAGCTCCTCGGACGAGCGCACTTCGGGATAGGGGGAGTTGGCCACGGCCTACCGCCGGTACCCACGGGAGCGGACGTTTGCGACGCCCACCCGCGCACTCAGCTTCTCCCCGTCGGTCGCCTCGCGGGCGAATTCGGGAGAGACCTCCCACTCATATCCTCCGCCTACCGGGCGGAGGAGGAACCGGCCACGCAACTCAGCGTGAAACTCACCGACCTTGTTCCGGGCTGTATCCATCATGAGCGTTCCGACGGACGGCAACTCTTGTGATTCAGGCCGCGACACAACGCCTCCCCATCCCTTCATGTGGCATTTCCACACAGGGAACGTAGTCCGGTGCACACAGCATGTTCCACGAAATTCTACGGAGTTCTACGCAACCTCAGTCGAGTGAGTCAATCGCGGCTGAGATGAGTGACCGTGCCCGAGCGCCGTACACGGCAAGAGCAGCCATTTCCTCGAACGCGTGAGCGTACTGAGCGACTTCACCGGGCGTCGTAACGGTGATCGCGGCTGTGAGGAGTTCGATGTGAACTCGCCCCTCGTCGAAGACTGTGAACGTCTCCAGCGTCCACATGTCCCGCGGCTGGCCGGCGGGGACGATGCCGACGGAGACAGAGGGCAGCGCCATGACGCTCAACAAGTAGCCCAACTGGCCTGCCATGGTGGTGGCGTCGCCGACGACGTGGCGGAGGACGGACTCCTCCAGGAGGATCCCGAAGCGGTGATCCCCCTCGCGGATAATGTGCGAGCGCTCCACGCGGGCGGCTGCCGCGTCGGCGACGTCGTCCGGCGTCCCGTGGACGCGCGCAATGCTTCCCAAGAGAGCGGCGGCGTACTCGTACGTCTGGAGGAATCCAGGTATGACGGTGGAGCTGTAGACGCGGAACTGTCGTGTTCGCTCATACAGCGGAACGCGGGACTCTTGCAGCCGTCGAAGCCCCGTGCGCTGGGCACGGCGCCACTCCACATACATGGAGTCAGCCGTCCGGTTGGCCGCGAGTAGATCTGGGATCCGGTCCTCAGCCCCGCAGGCCGTACACCACGCGCGGATGTCTTCGTCTGATGGGGCCGTTGTGGCGCTCTGGAGGCGAGACACCTTCGACGGCTGCCACCCGGCGCGGGCTGCAACCTCCCTACCCGTCAGGCCTGCGTCACGTCGGATCTCGCGGAGTTGCTCCGCGATGGCGCGGCGTGCGGCGTCGAGGGCCGTCGACGGGTAGGGAGATTGCATCGGTGGGCGTCGCTCAGATCCGGTAGTCGGCGTGCGGGATGGTGCGCTCCCAGACTGCCTCGAAGGCCTCCGCATGGCGCTTCACGACGTCGGGGGCGTCGTCCATGACGTCAGCGACGAACCGCCCGTCGCCTGCGAACAGGCTGAATCGGATCAGGCGCCCATCGAAGATCCATAGATCGTTTCCAGGGAGCAGCAGATCCGACGCCAGGCGACGCGGGAGCCACCGCACGTCTTCGCCGGCCGCGATGTTCTGCGGCGTGCATGAGTGCTCGTAGCGGATGTACTCGCTCACGGGCTCCGATACGATGCGAGCGCGACGCATGACGACACCACGGCTCACGGCGTCCGCCACGGCGTCGTGGAAGCCGTTCCACCACGACGAGCGGTCGTCGAGATCGTACTCCCAGCCGTCGCGCCAGGCGGCGAAGTCGGCGTCTTCCTCCGCAACGCCATAGACGTCGCGTGTCTCCAGATGGACCGCGGAACGTCGGCAGCCTGCAAGCAGCTCAGCGAACGGCGGCACCTTCTGCGACATCGCATGCCTCCCTGATCTGCTGCACCATGCGGACGGGCAGCCGGACGACTGCCTCAGTGTCGGGGATTGGCCCCGTCGCAAGGCATTCTGCCTGGAGCGCCTCGTCAGCCTGCCACCCCTGGAATACGAACTCCCCCTTCTCCTCGTCGAGCCACACCGTGGGGCAGTGATCGCCGTTGGTCTCAGGGTCCTTGCCGAATGATCGTAGAGCCATGGTGTCCTCCGTCGTCACACGAATTGCGCAATGTTCTACGACCATCACGCCCGGGGGTGCAGCCGTCAAGAGTGCCTAGAGCCAACCGGTGTGGCGCATACGACGACGCCGACTCCGCCCGTGCTCAGGGGTGCAGTACTGCCACATACGCCCCGCTCCCGGCGTCTGCTCGACGTCCGTTCCGCAGTGCGGGCAGGTGACGGACTGGCTCTTCGCGGCGATGGAGGTCGGGCCGACCGTCGTCTTCGCCGTGCTGCTCGCCGTCGGCGGAGACCAAGGCGGCCGCCACTTCGCTGAACCGCGGGGCCGCTCTGGAGTACGTCGCGGACAGCGTGCGGATCAACGTCCGTCGTGGGGACCGATCTGGTCATCGACGGCGGCGCCGCGCTGTAGCAGCGGCACCCCTCGCGCACCGCCCCTGTTCGGCGCCCCCGTCACGCCGCCGACAGCGCCCCCAGCGGATCGTCCAGCACCGGCTGCCAGGCCAACTCCGCCGCCCCGACCAGGCTGTTGTGGTCCAGGGAGCAGGCCAGGATCGGCACTCCCCCGCTCTGGCCCCACAGGCTGCGGTCGGCGACCACCGCCCGCAGCCGCTCGGGATCGGCGTCCAGGAGGGTGCGGTGCAGGCCGCCGAGGATGATCCGGTCGGGGTTGAGGATGTTCACCAGGCCGGCGAGTCCGAGGCCGAGGCGGTCGATGAGGGCCTCTGTGGCGGCGCGCACGGCGGGGTCGGCGTACTCGTGCCGGATCAGGTCGTTGGCCTGCTTCAGCAGGGACACCACGGGGCCGGGTTCGCGGCCCGCCGTGGTGAGGAAGGCCAGCGGGTCGGCCTCGACGTCCAGGCAGCCGCGGCTGCCGCAGTGGCAGGGCCGGCCCTCGGGGTTGACGGTGAGGTGGCCGACCTCCAGCGCCAGGCCCGAACTGCCCGTGTGCAGGCGCCCGTCGAGCACCAGCGCACCGCCCACACCCCGGTGCCCGGTGGCCACGCACAGCAGGTCGCGGGCGCCCCGCCCGGCGCCGTGCCGGTGCTCGGCGAGCGCGGCGAGGTTGACGTCGTTGGCGGCGAACGCGGGTCCGGTGATCCCGGCCGCGCGGACGCACTCGGCGAAGATCTCCCGCACGGGCGCCCCCGCCGGCCACGCCAGGTGCAGCGGGTTCAGCGCCAGGCCCGCCGGTTCGGCGACCGCCGATGGCACGGCGAGCCCGGCGCCCACGCAGCGCCGCCCGGTCTCGCGCAGCAGTTCGGCGCCCGCCTCCACCACCGACCCGAGGACCTTCGCCGGATCGGCGTCGACGGTCTCGCAGCCGGGCGCGGTGGCGACGATCCGCCCGCCGAGGCCGACCAGGGCGGCCCTGAACCCGTCGGCGTGCACCTGCGCGGCGAGCGCCACGGGGCCGTCCTCGGCGAGTTCCAGCCGGTGCGAGGGGCGGCCCTGGGACCCGGCGGCGGCACCCGGCCGGGCGTCGACCCGGATCAGGCCCAGTGCCTCCAGTTCCGCGGCGACCGCGCCGGCCGTGGCCCGGGTGACGCCGAGTTCGGCGGTGAGGACGGCGCGGGTCGGGGCGCGCCCGGTGTGCACGAGCTCCAGCGCGGGCCCGAGCGCTCCGCGCCCCCGGTCCAACCGCGTTCTCGAGGTGGTCCCTTCCCCCGTCGCCCGGGGGTCCGCCTTGCCGCTCATGAGGGCGAGTCTCCCATGATCCGTTCGTCCGGCGGCCGGCCGCCTAGAGGCCGCTCACCCGCAGGGTGATGTTCAGCCGCCCGGTCAGTCCCAGCCAGTGCGGCGCGGTTCCTGGCTGCACCCGGGGCACTCCGTGGTAGGCGAGCCGCGACGGCCCACCGAACACGAACAGGTCGCCGCTGCGCAGCTCGACGTCCGTGTACGGGCGCGACCGGGTCTCGGGGTTGCCGAAGCGGAAGACGCAGGTGTCGCCGAGGCTCAGGGACACCACCGGCGCGTCCGACTTCTCGTCGCTGTCGCGGTGCATGCCCATGCGGGCGTCCGAGTCGTAGAAATTGATCAGTGCGATGTCGTACGAGGCTCCGGTCGCCGCCTCGGCACCGAGCGCGTCGGTCACCGCACGCCGGCCCAGTTCGCCGAGCCAGGCCGGGAAGGGTTTCACCGGGGTGCCGTCGCCGTCGACGACCGTGCGGGCGTAGGCGTACGGGTACCAGTGCCAGCCCAGGCAGACCTGCCGGGCGGTCATGGTGCCGCCGCCCGGGGTACGGACGGTGCGCAGCCCGGCGGGGGGCCGCGCCCACTCCCGGCAGGCGTCCAGCAGCTCACGCTGACCGTCCCCGTCCAGCCAGTCCGGCACGTGCACGGCGCCGGGCGCGACCTGCGCACGGTCCCTGGGGAACAGCTCGGCGTCCATGCCCTCCATCCTCCCGCACGGGCCGTGAGCTGGGCCTCGGCTAGCCTGGTCGGACAATGAACGACCGTATGACGACGCCCTGGGGCGAGCTTTCGCTCGCCCGGTTTCCCGAGGACCCGCGTGATCGCCTGCGCGCGTGGGACGCCTCCGACGAGTATCTGCTCAGGCATCTCGCGGACCAGGACGTGGCGCCGGCCGGCACGGTCGTGGTCCTCGGGGACCGCTGGGGCGCGCTGGTCACGGCGCTCGCGGCGCACGCGCCGGTGCAGATCACGGACTCGTACCTCGCCCAGGAGGCGACCCGGGCCAACCTCGCCCGGAACGGGATCCAGCCGGGCACCGTGTCGCTGCTGACCACGCAGGACGTGCCGCCCGAGCGCATCGACGTCCTCCTCGTGCGTGTCCCGAAGAGCCTGGCGCTGCTGGAGGACCAGCTGCTGCGGCTGGCGCCCGCCGTGCACGAGGGCACGGTCGTCGTCGGCACCGGCATGGTGAAGGAGATCCACACCTCGACGCTGGATCTCTTCGAGCGCATCCTCGGCCCGACCCGTACCTCGCTCGCGGTCAAGAAGGCCCGGCTGATCTTCTGCACGCCGGATCCGTCGCTGGAGCGGCCCGCGAACCCGTGGCCGTACAGCTACAGGCTGCCCGAGGGCATCGGCCCGGTGTCCGGGGGTACGGTCGTCAACCACGCGGGCGTCTTCTGCGCCGACCGGCTCGACATCGGCACCCGCTTCTTCCTGGCCCATCTGCCGCGGACGCGCGGGGAGCGCCGGGTGGTGGACCTGGGCTGCGGCAACGGTGTCGTCGGTACGGCGGTGGCGCTGGCCGATCCGGCCGCCGAGGTGCTGTTCGTGGACGAGTCGTTCCAGGCCGTGGCCTCGGCGGAGGCGACGTATCAGGCGAACGGGGTGCCCGGGCACGCCGAGTTCCGCGTCGGGGACGGGCTGGCCGGGGTGCCGTCGGGCAGTGTCGACCTGGTCCTGAACAACCCGCCCTTCCACTCCCACCAGGCGACGACCGACGCGACCGCGTGGCGGATGTTCACGGGGGCGCGGCGGGCGTTGCGGCCGGGCGGTGAGCTGTGGGTGATCGGCAACCGGCATCTCGGGTACCACGTGAAGTTGCGGCGGCTGTTCGGGAACAGTGAACTCGTGGCGAGCGACCCGAAGTTCGTGGTGCTGAAGGCCGTCAAGCGGTAGGGGGCGCACCGAGCGTCCGCAGGATCCCCGCCACCGTCCGCACCATCGCCTCCCGGCCCACGCCGAGGTACGTGCGCGAGTCGACGGCCTCCGGGTGTGCGGCGAGGAAGTCCCTGATGGCGCCGGTCATGGCGATGTTGAGGGCGGTACCGACGTTGACCTTGGTGATGCCGCCCGCGACCGCCGCCGTGAGTTCGTCGTCCGGGACTCCGGAGGAGCCGTGCAGGACGAGCGGGACGTCCAGGGTGCCGGAGAGGCGTTTGAGGAGGGCGTGGTCGAGGGTGGCGGTGCGGGTGGTCATGGCGTGGCTGCTGCCGATGGCGACGGCCAGCGCGTCCACCGCCGTGTCCGCGACGAAGGCCCGGGCCTGTTCGGGGTCGGTACGGGCGCCGGGCGCGTGGGCGTCCAGCGGCGGCCGTCCGTCCTTGCCGCCGACCTGTCCCAACTCGGACTCGATCCACAGGCCTCGGGCGTGGGCCCAGTCGGCGGCGGCACGGGTCGCGGCGCGGTTCTCGGCGTAGGGCAGGCGGGCGGCGTCGTACATGACGGAGCTGAACCCGGCGTCCGGCGCCTGCCGGAGCAGGCTGTCGCTCTGGATGTGGTCCAGGTGCAACGCGACGGGTACGGCGGCCCGTTCGGCGGCGGCGACGGCGGCGCGGGCGAGCGGGAGCAGTCGGCCGTAGCGGAACTTGACGGCGTTCTCGCTGACTTGGAGGACGACGGGGCTCCGGACGGACTCGGCGCCGGCGATGACGGCCTCGACGTGTTCCAACGTGATGATGTTGAAGGCGGCGACGGCAGAACGGGCCTCGACGGCACGCGTCACAAGCTCACCGGTGGTCACGAGGGGCACGGCTTCTCCTTGCTGATGCGGCTCAGAGGATCACGCGGGCACGGGGGCTCGGGTTTCCCTTGCGGGTGCGGATCGGCAGATCACGCGGTCACCGGGGCTCGGGTTTCCCTTGCGGGCGCGGCTCAGAAGATCACGTGGGCGGGGCGGCGAAACGTCCTCTCCTTCCGGACACGGCTCACGGACCAGTCGGGCACAGGGGCGGTAGCCCTTTCCATGGGGGCGCAGCCCACGGACCACCCGACACAGGGGCGGCAGCCCTGCCTCGCACACGCGGCTCACGGACCACCCGGGCACGCAGGCGGTAGCCCTTTCCATGCGGGCGCAGCCCACGGACCACCCGACACAGGGAGGGGAACGGCCCTGCCCTGCAGACGACGCGGCACAGAAGGCCACCTGGCCAGAGGGGGCTCAGCCACCCCCCTCGCCGACGCGGCGCAGACCACCACGCGGCCACCGGCGCTCACCTTCCCCCCACGGCCGCTGCTCAGAGGATCACCGAGCGCGTCAGATGGCGAGGCCGGTCGGGGTCCAGGCCGTGGGCTGTCGCCACCGCGACGGCCAGGCGCTGGGCGCGGATCAGTTCGGCGAGCGGGTCGAGGTCACCCGACACCCACTGTCCGCCCGTGGCCCGCACCTGTTCGGCGAGTCCCTCGGGCGCGGGACCGAGCATCCAGGTCGCGGTGCCCCGGGTGGTGATGCTCAGGGGGCCGTGCCGGTACTCCATCGCCGGGTAGGACTCCGTCCACGCCTGGGCCGCCTCGCGCATCTTCAGGGCGGCCTCGTGGGCGAGTCCCACGGTCCAGCCGGTGCCGAGGAAGGTGAACTGGCCGCAGTCCACCAGCCCTTCGGGCAGCTCGGCGTCCAGCGCGGTGCGGGCGTCGGTGACCACGGCGTCGGTGTGCAGGCCCAGGTGGGCGCGGAGCAGAGTGAGCGCGGTGGTGGCGAAGCGGGTCTGTACGACCGACCGCTCGTCGGCGAAGCCGAGTACGACCACGTCGTCGGCGGCGTCCATGACGGGCGTGTGCGGGTCGGCGGTGATCGCCGAGGTGCGGGTACGTCCGTTCACCTTGCGGAGCAGGTCGAGCACCTCTGTGGTGGTGCCGGAGCGGCTCAGGGCGAGGACCCGGTCGTAGGCGCGGCCGTACGGGAACTCCGAGGCGGCGAAGGCGTCCGTCTCGCCCTGCCCGGCACCCTCGCGCAGGGCCGCGGCCGACTGCGCCATGAAGTACGAGGTGCCGCAGCCGACGATCGCCACCCGCTCCCCCGGCGCCGGCAGCGCCCCGCGGTGCTCCGGCGCGAGCGCCGCGGCCCGGGCCCAGCACTCCGGCTGGCTTCGCAGCTCGTCCTCGACATGTGTCATGCGTGCCCTCCCCGCTCAAGCAAATGATTGTTCCTGCAAGGTACAGCGCATTTTCGCGCAGGATCAAGCAATCTGGCCCCAGAGGGAGGTGCGCTAGGGTCACGGGACGAACCCGGATGGAGGTGCGGATGTCGCGGGACGCCCGCTGGAAGGCGCTGCTGGAACTGCTCGTCGAGCGCGGGCGGCTGGACGTCGAGGAGGCCGCCGCCGAGCTTGAGGTGTCGGCCGCGACGATCCGCCGGGACTTCGACCGGCTCGCCGAGCAGCAGATGCTCGTCCGCACCCGTGGCGGCGCCGTCGTGCACGGGGTGTCGTACGAGCTGCCCCTGCGCTACAAGACCGCCCGCCGCGCCTCCGAGAAGCAGCGCATCGCCCAGGCGGTCGCCGACCTCGTCGCGCCCGGCGAGGCGGTCGGGCTGACCGGCGGCACGACCACCACCGAGGTGGCGCGTGCCCTGGCCGTGCGCGGCGACCTCGCGTCCGGCTCGCCCGCGCTGACCGTCGTCACGAACGCGCTGAACATCGCCAACGAGCTGGCCGTGCGACCCCAGTTCAAGATCGTGGTCACGGGTGGTGTCGCGCGGGCACAGTCGTACGAACTCATCGGGCCGCTCGCGGACGGTGTGCTGAGCCAGATCACGCTGGACGTGGCGGTGCTCGGGGTCGTCGCCCTCGACGTCGTGGACGGGGCGACGGCACACGACGAGGCGGAGGCCGCGATCAACCGGCTGCTGTGCGAGCGCGCCGAGCGGGTGGTCGTCGCGGCCGACTCCAGCAAGCTGGGGCGCCGTGCCTTCGCCCGGATCTGCCGCACCGAGCTGGTGGACACGCTGGTCACGGACACGGCGGTGGAGGAGGAGACGGTGCGGCGGTTCGAGGAGGCGGGCGTGGCGGTGATCGCGGTCTGACCGACCCCTCGGCACACCTGGTCCCCCGTACCCGGTCTGACCGACCCCCTCGGCACACCTGGTCCCCGGACCTTCCCTCAACCCCGCCCTCCACCCCGCCCGCCTGTTCGATCCCGCCTAAGCTGGAACCTCGCGGTAGAGGCCGGCCTGGGAGGCGGCAATGGTCGAAACACCGAGCGGCGGGGCGTCCGGGCGCTCCCGGTATCTGCCGATCGCCGAGCACGGCCTGATCGGCGATCTGCGCAGCGTTGCCCTGGTGGGCACCGACGGCACGATCGACTGGTACTGCTGCGGGGCGTTCGACGCGCCGAGCGTGTTCGCGTCGATCCTGGACGCCGAGCGCGGCGGCTGTTTCGAGCTGGCGGCGGTCGTGCCCGCGCGGACCAAGCAGTTCTACTTCCCCGACACCAACGTCCTGATCACCCGTTTCTTCACCGAGGACGGCGTCGGCGAGGTGCAGGACTTCATGCCGGTCAGCGGCGCGCCTCTGGAGGCCGAGCGGCACCGGCTGATCCGGCGGGTGCTGTGCGTCCGTGGTTCCATCCCGTTCCGCGCGCGAGTGGCGCCCCGGTTCGACTACGGCGCCCAGCCGCACACCCTGCGCATGGCCGACGACGTGGCCGTCTTCGAGTCCCCCAAGCTGTCGCTGGGCCTCACCGCCACCGTCCTCCTGGAGGCCGACGAGTTCGACGCACGCGCCGACTTCAAGCTCGCCGAGGGCGAGTCCGCGGTGTTCGCGCTGGACCAGGTCGGCGGCGACGTGGCGCCGCGCTGCTGCCCGCACATGGAGGCGGAGCACCAGTTCGCGGCGACGGTGGCGTACTGGCGGCGCTGGCTGTCCGCGTCCAAGTACCGGGGCCGCTGGCGGGAGATGGTGCACCGCTCCGCGCTCACCCTGAAGCTGCTCACCTACGCGCCGACCGGCGCGATCGTGGCCGCGCCGACCACGAGCCTGCCCGAGAAGTTCGGCGGCGAACGCAACTGGGACTACCGGTACGTGTGGGTGCGCGACGCCGCCTTCTGCGTGTACGCGCTGCTGCGGCTGGGCTTCACCGGCGAGGCCGCCGAGTTCATGAAGTTCGTGACCCGGCACATCAGTCCGGGCGACGGCAAACCGTCAGGACCGCTGCAGATCATGTACGGCATCGACGGCCGTACCGACCTGCCCGAGCGGGAACTCGCCCACCTGGAGGGGCATGAGGGCTCGGCTCCGGTGCGGATCGGCAACGGCGCCGCCGAGCAGCTCCAGCTCGACATCTACGGCGCGCTCATCGACTCCATCTACCTGTACGACAAGTGGGCGCAGCCGATCTCCAGCGACCAGTGGGACGACGTGTGCGAGCTGGTCGACTGGGTGTGCGAGCACTGGGACCAGCCGGACGAGGGCATCTGGGAGACCCGCGGCGGCCGCAAGAACTTCCTGTACTCGCGGCTGATGTGCTGGGTGGCGATCGAACGCGCCATCCGGATGGCCAACCGGCGCGGTCTGCCCGCCGACATCGTCCGGTGGCGGGGCGTCCGCGACACGATCTACCGGCGGATCATGAGCCGCGGCTGGTCCGAGCGGCGGCAGGCGTTCGTGCAGCACGAGGACGACGAGGTGCTCGACGCGGCGGTGCTGATGATGCCGCTGACGAAGTTCATCGCGCCCACCGACCCCAAGTGGCTGTCCACGCTGGACGCCCTCACCCAGGACCTGGTGTCCGACTCGCTGGTCTACCGCTACGACCCCGTGGCGAGCCCCGACGGAGTGCGGGGCGACGAGGGCACGTTCTCGATCTGCTCGTTCTGGTACGTCGAGGCCATGGTGCACGCCGGGCGGGTGGACGAGGCACGGCTGGCGTTCGAGAAGATGCTCACCTACGCCAACCATCTCGGCCTGTACGCCGAGGAGATCAGCCACACCGGCGAGCAGCAGGGCAATTTCCCGCAGGCGTTCACGCATCTGGCCCTGATCAGCGCCGCGTTCAACCTGGACCGGGCCCTCGGCTGACCGGCCGGGCGCCACGGCTCGGCCGGTCGGCGACTTAGGGCCTGTCCGGCGGATCATGCCGGACAGGCTCTAGCGGACGGGGTCAGTCGCGGAAGACCAGCGCGTCGCCCACGGCCCGCTCGGTGCTGCCGCTCGGCCGGTTCACCAGCTCACCCCGGACGGACATGGTGGTGGAGCCGCCACCGTCGAGGTTGACCGCGTCGTGCAGGCCCAGCGCGTGGGCGACGGCGGCGGTCTCGTCCATGGTGGTGCCGACGCTGCTCGTCATGCGGCCGTCGATGGTCGCGAGGACGATCCGGCCGTCCTTCGTCGTACCGGCGACGGTGCGGGGGTTGCGGGCGAAGAAGCTGCCCGAACCGTCCGGCACGACGATCCGGCCGTCGGCGGTCAGCCGGTAGCGGCCGTTGACGCCGGACAGGCTCTTGCGCAGCGGGAGCCGGTCGCCCTTCTCGTCGACCAGGACGGAGGTCGTCCGCAGGCAGTCCTTACCCGCGACCTGCACGAGGGTGGCCGCCTCACGGCCGGTCGCCTGGAGGGACGTCTGACCGGCGGTCAGCTCGGTGCCCCGGTTCGTCGAGGTGCGGACCACACAGCCACGCCGGTCGAGGACCACCTCGACACCGGCGCCGGACGGCGTGGCCGCGGCGAACTCGGGCGTGAAACGGACGACATCGCCGGGCTCGGTGCACTCGGTCTGGTCCGCGAGCGCCGCGCAGCCGGCGGGGACGACCGGCGGGTGGTTGAGGAACTCCAGCGGCAGGCTCGCCCCGGTCTTGCGGTTCTGCACGCTGCCGGACCAGCTCAGCTTGCCCATGAGGACCTGGTCGCTGCTGGAGTCCACGACGAAGTCGACCTCGGCGGGGTCACTGGTCGGCTCGCTGAGCAGCTTGCCGCCGTACAGGCCGAGTCCGACCGGGTCGCCCGGGTACTGGCGGTTGGCGGTGAAGGTGAAAAAGGAGCCGTTGACGCCCGCGAGGGCCCCGGTGGCGCGAACGAGGTCGGTGGTCTTCTCGGTGCGGGCGAGATCGGGGCCGTAGGTGGCCGTCAGGTGGCCGCTGGTCTTGCGCGGGTCGATGGTCAGGACGTTGACCACCCAGGGGCCGCGGGTCGTGGTGTCGATCTGGTCGGCCGGGGCGGGCTCGGTGCCCCGGACGATCCGGGTGAGGGTGACGCCGGCGGCCAGGGTCTGGCTGGTACGGGTCTCCGCCAGATCGGCGTCGCCCAGGGGCAGGCCCGGGTCGGCGGCTGCGGCCTGCCCGGAAGGCGCGGCCAGGAGTGCCAGCGCCGCGGCGGTGGCCGCGGCGGCACGCGACAGTCCGGCTCTGTACGAGGTCGTTGTCATGCCCGCGAGGGTCCGAGCCGCAGGCAACGGCCACCGTTGCGCGAGTTGACGACACAGCACCGCCCGAGTTAACAACCGCCCGCACGGCAAGGCAAGTTGCCCCGCAGGTGACGGCCACGGGGAACGCGTGTTTCCGGCCGGTGACGCCGACGCTCCGTCAGGTCCCGGCCGCCAGCCGCGCCGTCGTTTCCGTGAGGGACACGGTGAAGGGATGCCGGGGCTCACCGAGCACCTGGTCGGCCGGTCCCTGTTCGACCAGTTCGCCCGCGTCCAGGACGGCGATGCGGTGGGCCAGGCGGGCAGTGTCCAGATCGTGGGTGATGAGGACGAGGGAGAGGTCGTCGCGGTCTCTCAGCAGACCGGCCAGCACGTCGAGGATGCCGCGCCGGGTGACCGCGTCGACGCCGGAGGTGATCTCGTCGCAGATCAGGACCCGGGGGTGGGCGAGCAGGGCGCGGGCGAGGGCGGCGCGCTGGAGTTCGCCGCCGGAGAGCCGGGCGGGGGGAACGCGTGCGTGGACGACACGGTGGCGGCGTATCTGATCGACGGGATGATTCCAGTGCGGGATGTGCGGTGTGCGGGGCCGGGGCTGCCGGAGCCGTCAGGACGATGACAGACCGTCACCCATAAGACGGACACACACCCAGCACCGCGACTACACCGTGCGCCCCGCGACCCCGGCCGACGTGGAGGGCGCGCGCCGCCTCATGCTCGACACCTTCTACCGGAAGTTCGGGTACGGGTACGTACCCCAGTGGCACCCGGACGTGATGGACATCGAGGGCACGTACCTGGACGACCCCCGCCATCTGCTCCTGGTCGCGGTGCGGGACGGCGAGGTCGTCGCCAGGACCGGCGTACGGTCGGCGGGGCCCGCCCATCCGCCGCACCCACGCCGGCTTGCCGAGCAGTACCCCTCGGGCAGCACGGCCCAACTGGTCCGTGTGTACGTCAGTCCCGAGCACCGGCGGCGCGGGCTCGCCCGCACCCTGGTCGACGCCGCCTGCGACTTCGTCGCCGACACGCCCGGGTACGAGCGCATCTATCTCCATACCAACACCAACGTCGAGGGCTCGGAGGCCTTCTGGCGCAGCCTGGCCAAGGAGATCTTCGACGCCCGGACCACGGGTGAACACGGTCCGGGCGTCGCGACGGTGCACTTCGAGAGCCCGATGCCGCCCGGCGGGCCGAGGTAGCCCGGGGGCGGCGTGCGGGATCAGGCCACCGGTGCCGGATAGGTCGGGTACTCGACCCCGGAGACGTGCTGGACGACGCGGACGACCTGGCAGGAGTAGCCGAACTCGTTGTCGTACCAGAGGTAGAGGATCGCGTTGTCGCCCTCGACCTTGGTGGCGCCGGCGTCCACGATCGAGGCGTGGCGCGAGCCGATGAAGTCGCTGGAGACCGCGTCGGGGGCGGTGATGAAGTCGATCTGGCGCTTGAGCGGCGAGGTCAGCGACACCTCACGGAGGTGGTCGAGGACCTCCTCGCGGGTGGTCTCGCAGGCGAGTTGAAGGTTGAGGATCGCGATCGAGACGTCCGGCACGGGGACGCGGATCGAGCTGCCGGTGATCTTCGCCTTGAGGTCGGGCAGCGCCTTGGCGACGGCGGAGGCGGCGCCGGTCTCGGTGATGACCATGTTGAGCGGCGCGGAGCGGCCTCGGCGGTCGGCCTTGTGGTAGTTGTCCAGCAGGTTCTGGTCGTTGGTGAACGAGTGGACGGTCTCCACGTGGCCGCGCAGCACGCCGAACTCGTCGTCCATCGCCTTCAGCGGCGGGACGATCGCGTTGGTGGTGCAGGACGCGCAGGACAGGATGGTCTCGTCCGGCTTGAGGGTGTCGTGGTTGACGCCGTGCACGATGTTGGGGACGTCGCCCTTGCCGGGGGCGGTCAGCACCACCTTGGCGATGCCGGGCCGGAGGTGCTTGGACAGGCCCTCGCGGTCGCGCCACTTGCCGGTGTTGTCGATGAGGATGGCGTCCTTGATGCCGTACGCCGTGTAGTCCACCGACGTCGGGTCGTCGGAGTAGATCACCTTGATCTCGTTGCCGTTGGCGATGATCGTGCTGTTCGCCTCGTCGACGGTGATCGTGCCCTGGAACTGGCCGTGGATGGAGTCGCGGCGCAGCAACGAGGCGCGCTTGACGAGGTCCTCGGGGGCCCGCCCGCCGCCGCCCCGGACGACGATGGCGCGCAGCCGCAGGCCGTTGCCGGACCCGGCCTTCTCGATCAGCAGACGGGCGACGAGGCGGCCGATGCGGCCGAAGCCGTAGAGGACGACGTCACGCGGTTCGCGGCGCTCGATCTTGTTGGCGCCGGTGGCACCGTCGACGGCCTCGGCGGTGAACTCCTCGACGCTCAGGCCGCGGTCGTCGGCCAGGTACGTGGCGGCGAGCATGCCGATGTCGATCTGCGAGGGGCCGAGGTCGAGGGTGGTGAGCGCCTGCAGGAACGGCATCGTCTCGGTGACCGAGAGCTCGGCGCCGGCGATCTGGCGGGCGAAGCGGTGGGCTTTGAGGATGCTGATGACCGACTTGTTCACCAAGGAGCGGCTGTGCAGCAGGACGGTGACGTCCCGCTCGCGGTGCAGCTTCCCGATGATCGGAATCATCGACTCCGCGATCTCCTCGCGGTTCTTCCAGTTGGTGAACGAGTCGTCGTTGACAGTCACGGGCCTATCTTTCGAGCTAGGTGGCGCTCATATGCTAACCACACTCTCGATTCGATCATTCACCCGGTGGTCGGGCGCCACACCCCTAAGTTCCAGTGGACCGTCGAGCAGCGGGCCGGCCTGCACAAACTCCCGACATCAGCTCACGCCGGCTCCCACGAAACGCCGGACGGGCGGCCAACCAGACCGTCCGGCATTGCCCATATTGAGGAAAGACGCTGCCCCTCGACCGCGCCCCATACGGCAGACTCACTCGCATGGAGATCGTCGACTTCATCAACACCCTCGACCGCGAGGGCCGGTTGCTCGCCACGGCCGCCGCCGAGGCCGGGACCGGCGCCAAGGTGCCGACCTGCCCGGACTGGCAGGTCAGGGACCTGCTGCGGCACACGGGCATGGTGCACCGCTGGGCGACCGCCTTCGTCGCCGAGGCGCGGACCTCGTACCAGCCCGCAGGGGAACTGCCCGACCTGGACGGCGACGAGCTGGTGACCTGGTACCGGGAGGGGCACCGCCGGCTCGTCGACACCCTCTCCGCCGCCCCGCCCGACGTGCAGTGCTGGCAGGTGCTGCCCGCCCCCTCCTCGCTGGCCGGCTGGGCGCGGCGGCAGGCGCACGAGACGACCGTGCACCGCGTCGACGCCGAGGCGGCGCGCGGCGGTACGAGCGCGGAGATCGCCCCCGACTTCGCGGTGGACGGCATCGACGAACTGCTGCGCGCCTTCCACGCCCGCCGCAAGAGCGCCGTGCGCACCGAGGAGCCCCGGGTGCTGCGGGTGCGGGCGACCGACGCGGACGACGCGGTGTGGACCGTACGGCTGTCCGCGGAACCGCCGGTGACGGAACGGGACGACGCCGGCGCCGCCGACTGCGACATCGGCGGACCGGCGGACCGGCTGTATCTCTCGCTCTGGAACCGGCTGCCGTTTCCCGAGGTCGGTGGGGACAGCGCGCTGGCCGATCTGTGGCGGGAGAAGTCCGGGATCGTCTGGAGCTGATGCCCGGCCCCGTGGCGTGGGTCAGTCCGCCAGCATCCGGGTCAGCACCGCCCGCTGCACCGGCAGCACCGCGCCGTGCAGGGCGCGCCCCTTCGCCGTGAGCGCCACCCGGACACCGCGCCGGTCCTCGGGGCACATGGCGCGTTCCAGGAGCCCGTCCTTCTCCAGCCGGGCGACCAGCCGGGACAGCGCGCTCTGGCTGAGGTGGACCCGCTCGGAGATCTCCTGGACGCGCAGGGAGCAGGCGCCGGTGCCGGACGTGGAGCCGGAGGCGAGCACGTCGAGTACTTCGAAGTCGCTGGCGCACAGGCCGTGTTCGTGCAGTGCGCGGTCTATCTCGCACTGCGTGCGCGCGTGCAGGGCCAGGATGTCCCGCCACTGCTCAACAAGCGCCTGCTCGGCCTTCTTCGCCGCCATGACGGCACCGTAGCAGAGAAGTTAAATTCTTGCATCAGCATTAAATGCGCTTGCATTGAATGCAGGCGCATGTAGTGTCGGGTGCCATGACCTCTCCGCTCACCACCACGGCGTCCGAGGGACGCTGGACCCCCCGGCTGTGGGGCACCCTGCTGGTGCTCTGCGCCGCGATGTTCCTCGACGCGCTGGACGTCTCGATGGTCGGCGTCGCCCTGCCGTCCATCGGCGCCGACCTCGGACTGTCCACCTCGGCCCTGCAGTGGGTCGTCAGCGGCTACATCCTGGGCTACGGCGGCCTGCTCCTCCTCGGCGGCCGCACCGCCGACCTGCTCGGCCGGCGCCAGGTCTTCCTGGTGGCCCTGGGTGTCTTCGCTCTCGCCTCGCTGCTCGGCGGCCTGGTCGACTCCGGCCCGCTGCTGATCGCCAGCCGCTTCATCAAGGGCCTGAGCGCGGCCTTCACGGCCCCCGCCGGCCTGTCGATCATCACGACCACGTTCCCCGAGGGGCCGCTGCGCAACCGCGCCCTGGCCATCTACACCACCTGCGCCGCCACCGGCTTCTCCATGGGCCTGGTGCTGTCCGGCCTGCTCACCGAGGCCAGTTGGCGTCTGACCATGCTGCTGCCCGCGCCGATCGCCCTGACAGCCCTGATCGCGGGCCTGAAGCTGCTGCCGCACAGCGCCCGCGAACGCGACCACAACGGCTATGACATCCCCGGCGCCATCATCGGCACCGCCTCGATGCTGCTGCTGGTCTTCACCGTCGTGCAGGCGCCGGAGGCCGGCTGGGCCTCCGCGCGGACGCTGCTGTCCTTCCTGGCGGTCGCCGTGCTGCTCACCGTCTTCGTCGTGGTCGAGCGCCGCTCGCCCGGGCCGCTGATCCGGCTCGGTGTGCTGCGCTCGGGCACCCAGATCCGCGCCCAGCTCGGCGCCATGACCTTCTTCGGCTCGTACGTCGGTTTCCAGTTCCTGGTCACGCTGTACATGCAGTCCCTGCTCGGCTGGTCGGCGCTGCACACGGCGCTCGCGTTCCTGCCGGCGGGCGCGCTGGTGGCGCTTTCGTCGACGAGCGTGGGCTCGATCGTGGACCGGTTCGGCACCCAGCGCCTGCTCGCGGTGGGCTTCGCGCTGATGGTCGTCGGCTACGCGCTGTTCCTCGGCGTCGACCTCGACCCGGTCTACGCGGCGGCGATCCTGCCGAGCATGCTGCTGATCGGCGCGGCCTGCGCGCTGGTGTTCCCGTCGCTCAACATCCAGGCCACCAACGGCGTCGACGACCACGAGCAGGGCATGGTCTCCGGCCTGCTCAACACGTCCGTGCAGGTCGGCGGCGCGATCTTCCTCGCCGTGGTGACGGCGGTGGTGACCGCGGGCGCCCCTGAGAACGCCACCCCGCAGGCCGTCCTCGACAGCTACCGGCCGGGCCTGATCGTGGTGACGGGAATCGCCGTCGCCGGCCTGCTGATCGCGCTGTCGGGACTGCGCACGAAGCGTGCGCAGCGGACCGTCGTGGTCACCCGGTCCATGGTGAAGGAGACGGAAGCGGAGCGCGTACCGGTCCGCGACTAGGGGAGACCGTCTCCGGTGTGTGCCCGGCGGGGCCTGCTTGCTCCGCCGGGCGCACGCATGTTTGATGCAGGTCATGGAGACTTACGGGGGACGGCGTACGCAGGCCGAGCGGGACGCGATCACCGTGGAGATCGGGTACGCGCTGTGCAGCGCGGCGTTCGCGGCGGCGGTGGTCGTCGGGGCGGTCGCCGGTCCGGCGTGGCTCTTCGAACTGCCCCGCGTGATGGAGACCTGGCTGGTCCGCGCGGGACTGGTCCTCGGGCCGGTGCTGTTCGTCGTACGGGTGATCGCCGTGCTCGTCCGCTTCCGGCACGCTACTCAGCCGAGCCAGCCCGGCCGCACCAGCCCCGACTCGTAGGCCAGCACCACCAGTTGGGCCCGGTCCCGCGCGCCCAGCTTCACCATGGTGCGGCTGACGTGC
Organism: Streptomyces sp. Z423-1; assembly: GCF_013009255.1. NCBI lineage: Bacteria > Bacillati > Actinomycetota > Actinomycetes > Kitasatosporales > Streptomycetaceae > Streptomyces > Streptomyces sp. Z423-1. Next base: position 8,564,264 of record NZ_CP053109.1, on the reverse strand, counting down.
GTTTTCGCGGTGAGGGGGCTGACGACCAGTCGGCGGGCGATCTCCTCGTTGGACAGGCCGATGCCGACCAGGGCCATCACCTCCCGCTCCCGCTCGGTGAGTTCCGCGAGGGCGTCGGCGGCCGCGGGCTCCTTGGAACGGGCCGCGAACTCGGCGATCAGCCGCCGCGTCACGCCCGGCGAGAGCAGCGCGTCGCCCGCGACCACCGCCCGTACCGCGCGCAGGAGTTCGTCCGGCTCGGTGTCCTTGACCAGGAAGCCCGAGGCGCCGGAGCGGAGCGCCTCGAAGACGTACTCGTCCAGCTCGAACGTGGTCAGCATGACCACCTTCACGTCCTTCAAGGTCGCGTCCTCGGTGATCCGGCGCGTGGCGGCCAGGCCGTCGAGGACGGGCATCCGGATGTCCATCAGCACGACGTCGGGCCGCAGTTCGCGCACCGTGCGCAGCGCCTCCTCACCATCGGCGGCCTCCCCGGCCACCTCGATGTCCGGCTGCGCGTCCAGCAGCGCCTTGAAGCCGGCCCGGACCAGTGACTGGTCGTCGGCGAGAGCTACGCGGATCACCGGTCGTCGTCCTTTCTCGTCAGCGGCAGGGTGGCGAGCACCCGGAAGCCGCCGTCGGGTCGCGGGCCCGCCTCGATGGTGCCACCCAGCGCGGCCGCCCGTTCCCGCATTCCGGCCAGTCCGTTGCCGCTGCCGCCCGCGTCGGCGCCGGTCGCCGGCCCGTCGTCGTCGATGCGCAACCGCAGCGCGCCGCCCGTCCGATCGAGGTGCACGCGCGCGTGCCGGGACCCGGAGTGCCGTACGACATTGGTGAGGGCCTCCTGGACGATCCGGAACGCGGCGAGGTCCGTCCCGGGCGGCAGGCGGGGCGACTCGCCCTCGACCGTCACCGTCAGCCCGGCGCTCGCCGCCTGTTCGACCAGCTCGGGCAGCCGGTCCAGACCGGGCGCCGGAGTGCGCGGCGCGTCCCCCGGCGTGCGCAGGGTGTCGAGGACCTGGCGGACCTCGCCGAGCGCCTCCTTGCTGGCGTCCTTGATCGTGGTGAGCGCCGTGCGCGCCTGCTCCGGGTCGCTGTCGAGGAGGGCGAGCCCGACGCCCGCCTGCACATTGATCACGGAGATGCTGTGCGCGAGCACGTCGTGCAGTTCACGCGCGATCCGCAACCGTTCCTCGTCGGCCCGCCGCCGCGCCGCCTGCGCCCGCTCGGCCCGCTCCCGCGCCCACTGCTCACGCCGGGTCCGGGCCAGCTCCGACAGCGCCACGATCGCCACCGCCCAGGTGGCGGTCACGATCTCCTGCGTCCAGGAGGCGGGCGCGTCCCCGGACGGCGGCAGCCACCGGTAGAGCCAGTGCGCGACCAGCACATGCGCCGCCCACAACATCCCCAGCGCTGCCCACGCGGCCCTGCGGTGCCCCGCGACGATCGCGCTGAAGCAGGCGACGGCGACGGTGAGCAGCACGGGCCCGTACGGATATCCGGCGCCCAGATACACCGCGACGGCCACCGCGTTCCCGAACACCACCGGCACCGGGAACCGCTGCCGCCACAGCAGCGCCCCCGCCGCCACCACCAGCAGCACGCGCGCGAAGGGGTCGAGCGCCGCCCGCTCCCCCTCCTGGCCGTGCGCGGCGAAGCCGGAGCCCACGAGCACGAAGGCGGTGAGCAGCACGGTGGAGCGCCACGGCCACCGGCCCGGCCGCTCCTCGTCCCAGTGGCCCGCCCATGGCGGCCCGTGCCGCCACCACCCGCCACGACGTCCCCGCTGCTCCTCCATGTCCGCCACGCTAGACCGCCCCCACGCCGCACGGCGTCAGCCGGGCGAGGTGATCACACGTACTCCCCACGAAGTACGACCCGGAGCTGCTGCCCTTGCCGCCGGTGCCGGTGCCTTGACGGCTCTGCGCGGCCCTGTCCGGCCGGGCCCTCCTGCGCCGGTGACGCAGACACCGACGTCACAGACGCCGACGACCCGGATACCGACGCCACAGACCTCAGGAGCCGACCTCGCCGCCCTCAGCCGTCGCACCTGCCACGGCCTGGCGGTCCAGCGCGGCCCGGCCCTGCGGAATGACGGGGCCGACGGTGTGGGCGAGCTGACCGACAGCATGCCGGAAGAACGGCTCGCGGTCCTCCACGCTCCTCACCTGGGCGGCAGATCGGGCGCAAGATCGGCAGCCTCCGGACCACCTCCGGCCGCAACTCCTCCGACGGGCGCCACGGACACCGGCGCTACCGATCTCAGGGGCTGACCTCGCCGGTCTCGGCCGTCCTCTCCGCACCCGGCCGGCGGTCCAGCGCGGTCAGGGCGCGCTGGGCCATCGGATGCGTGCGGACGATCTCGCCCAGGGATGTGGCGCCCCGCGTGATGTCCATGAACGCCTTCCACGCCGGCCGGAAGCCGGTCAGCGCCGCGTGGAAGAGCCCGGGCCGCCGCTCGAACACCGTCAGCATCCGCCTGCCGACCGCCATCTCCACACCCAGCCCGGCCTTGATCGCGAACGCGTAGTTCAGGGCCTGCCGGCGCGTGTCCACCGCGTCGTGCGCCTCCGCGATCCGCACCGCCCACTCCCCCGCGAGCCGCCCCGACCGCAGCGCGAACGAGATGCCCTCGCGCGTCCACGGCTCCAGCAGCCCCGCCGCGTCGCCGCACACCAGCACGCGCCCGCGCGACAGCGGCGAGTCGTCGGCGCGGCAGCGGGTCAGGTGCCCAGAGGAGATGCTCGGCTCGAAACCGGCGAGCCCCAGCCGCCCGACGAAGTCCTCCAAGTACCGCTTGGTCGCGGCCCCTTCACCGCGCGCGGAGATCACCCCGACCGTCAGCGTGTCGCCCTTGGGGAAGACCCACCCGTAACTGCCCGGGATCGGCCCCCAGTCGATGAGGACCCGCCCCTGCCAGTCCTCCGCGACCGTGTCCGGCACCGGGATCTCCAGCTCCAGGCCGAGATCCACCTGGTCGAGCTTGACCCCGACGTGCGCGCCTATCCGGCTGGCGCTGCCGTCCGCGCCGACCACGGCCCGCGCCAGCAGCGTCTCACCGCCCTGCAGCACGACGGCGACCGTACGCCGGTCCGGCACCGCCGACCCGTGCTGCTCGACCCGGGACACCGTGACGCCCGTGCGCAGCTCGGCGCCCGCCTTCTGCGCGTGCTCGACGAGCTGCTGATCGAACTCGGGCCGGTTGATCAGCCCGAAGAGCATCTGCTTGGAGCGCCGGGTACGGCTGAAGCGGCCGTTGTTGGCGAACGTCACCGCGTGCACCCGGTCCCGCAGCGGCAGGTCGAACCCGGGCGGCAGAGCATCGCGCGAGGGGCCGATGATCCCGCCGCCGCACGTCTTGTAGCGGGGCAGCTCGGCCTTCTCCAGCAGCAGCACGCGCCGCCCCGCGACCGCCGCCGCGTAGGCCGCCGAGGCCCCCGCGGGTCCCGCGCCCACCACGACGACGTCCCACACCTGCCGCCCGTCGTCCGCCGAAGAGTTCTCGCTGCTCACGATGGTCTACTGCTCCCGATCCGCCGCCTGCCGAACTGTCCCCCGCATCCTACGGCGGTGATCGCCGCAGGCCGCTGTGGGAGGATCGGCACCGTATGCGCCCCGCACACCAGGGCGCGCATGCACCCGCCTGGTCGCGGATGCCCACGAAGTACAACGTCGCACCTACGAGGAGCGTGCCCATGTCGTCGAATCCGGTCGCCGAGACCGTCGCCTCGCTGATGCCCAGGGCGAAGGCGGAGCTCACCGAGCTGGTGGCCTTCAAGTCGGTGGCGGACTTCGACCAGTTCCCGCGCAGTGAGAGCGAGGGCGCCGCGCGCTGGATCGCGGACGCGCTGCGCGCCGAGGGCTTCGAGGACGTGGCGCTGCTCGACACCCCGGACGGGACGCAGTCGGTGTACGGCCACCTGCCCGGGCCCGCGGGCGCGAAGACCGTGCTGCTGTACGCCCACTACGACGTGCAGCCGCCACTGGACGAGGCCGGGTGGATCACCCCGCCCTTCGAGCTGACCGAGCGCGACGGCCGCTGGTACGGCCGCGGTGCCGCCGACTGCAAGGGCGGCCTGATCATGCACCTGCTCGCGCTGCGCGCCCTCAAGGCCAACGGCGGGGTGCCCGTGCATGTGAAGGTGATCGCAGAGGGCTCCGAGGAGATGGGGACGGGCGGTCTGGAGCGGTACGCGGAGGAGCACCCGGAGCTGCTGGAGGCCGACACGATCGTGATCGGCGACGCGGGCAACTTCCGGGTGGGACTGCCCACGGTGACCTCGACCCTGCGCGGTATGACCCTGCTGCGCGTCCGGGTCGACACCCTCCAGGGGAATCTGCACTCCGGCCAGTTCGGCGGCGCCGCGCCGGACGCGCTGGCCGCGCTGATCCGCGTACTGGACTCGCTGCGCGCGGAGGACGGTTCGACCACGGTCGACGGGCTGACCGCCGACGAGCAGTGGGACGGATTGCAGTACGACGAGGGGCAGTTCCGCAAGGACGCCAAGGTGCTGGACGGGGTCGGGCTGATCGGCTCCGGCACGGTCGCCGACCGGATCTGGGCGCGTCCGGCCGTGACCGTCCTCGGCATCGACTGCCCGCCGGTCGTGGGCGCCACCCCGTCCGTGCAGGCGAGTGCCCGCGCGCTGATCAGCCTGCGGGTGCCGCCCGGCGTGGACGCGGCCGAGGCGACGAAGCTGCTCCAGGCGCACATCGAGGGGCACACGCCGTGGGGCGCGCGGGTGAGCACCGAGCAGATCGGTCAGGGCCAGGCGTTCCGCGCGGACACGTCCAGCCCGGCGTACCAGGCGATGGCCGACGCGATGGCGACGGCGTATCCGGGTCAGGAGATGCAGTACGCCGGCCAGGGTGGCTCCATCCCGCTGTGCAACACCCTCGCCGCCCTCTACCCCCACGCGGAGATCCTGCTCATCGGCCTGAGCGAGCCGGAGGCCCAGATCCACGCCGTGAACGAGAGCGTGTCCCCCGAGGAACTGGAACGACTCTCCGTTGCGGAGGCCCTCTTCCTGCGCAACTACGCGGCAAGCTGAGCACCGCGTCACCGGCCGGGACGGCGGGGGGCCTCCTCCCACGCCCGCTCCGCACGGCGGACGGTGGCCGGTCAGCCTGGCCGCCGTGGCTCCCCGCCGCCTCAGGTCGGCATGCCGGTCGTCCCCGTCGACGTCTCCTCCATCGCCGCGAGCGCCGGATCGAGGACGACGTCGGCGCGTGGCACGGTCGTCGGTTCCTCGGGGAAGTGGCAGGCGGTCAGGTGTCCCTCGGCGTTGCCCGGGATGCGGACCAGCGGCGGCTCCTCGGTCGCGCACTTGTCCCGGGCCTTCCAGCAGCGGGTGCGGAAACGGCAGCCGGAGGGCGGGTTGATGGGCGAGGGTACGTCTCCGGCCAGCCGGATGCGCTGGCGCGCCCCGGTGAGGTCCGGATCGGCCTCGGGTACGGCCGACAGCAGGGCGTGCGTGTAGGGGTGCCGGGGCCGTGCGTAGAGCGCCTCCCGGTCGGCGATCTCGACGATCCTGCCGAGGTACATGACCGCGACCCGCTCGGAGAAGTGGCGGACGACGGCGAGGTCGTGGGCGATGAAGACGAAGGCGATGCCGAACTCCCGTTGCAGATCCTGCAGCAGGTTGACGACCTGGGCCTGGATGGACACATCCAGCGCCGACACGGGTTCGTCGGCGACGATGAGCTTGGGCCGCAGGGCGAGGGCGCGGGCGACGCCGATGCGTTGGCGCTGGCCGCCGGAGAATTCGTTCGGGTAGCGGTTGTAGTGCTCGGGGTTGAGGCCGACCGTCTCCAGCAGTTCCTGGGCGCGCCGCTTGAGGCCCTGCGGCGGGTTGACGCCGTGGAGCTTCATCGGCGTCTCGATGATGGTGCCGACGGTGTGGCGGGGGTTCAGCGACGAGTACGGGTCCTGGAAGATCATCTGGAGGTTCCGGCGCGCCTGCCGCATCCCTGACACGGACGTGTGGGTGATGTCCTCGCCGTCGAACGTGATCGTCCCGGCCGTGGGTTCCAGCAGCCGGGTGATCAGGCGGCCCGTCGTGGACTTGCCGCAGCCGGACTCCCCGACCAGGCCCAGCGATTCTCCCGCCCCGACGGAGAAGTCGATGCCGTCCACGGCGCGTACGGCCCCGATCCGGCGCTGGAAGAGGATGCCCTGCCGGATGGGGAAGTGCTTGTGCAGGCCCGTGACTTCGAGGAGGTTGTCGTGCGCGGGAGCCTGACGCGCGAGGGTGGGAGGGGTGGTGGTGCTCATGGAACGCTCCTGTTCGTCCGCTGCCGTTACTGTGCGGCCCGCGTGTTCTCGCCGCCGCGGATGTCCGCGACCAGGTGGCACGCCGCGATGTGCTCGGCGGTGCCGGGAACCGGGACCAGTTCGGGCCGTTCCAGCGAGCAACGGCCGTCCGGGACCTGGTCCTTGTGGGGGCAGCGCGGGTGGAAGGCGCAGCCGCCGGGGAGGTTGATCAGGCTGGGCGGAGAGCCGGGGATCGGGTTCAGGCGTCGGCCGACGTCGCCGGCGATATGCGGCATCGACTGCAGCAGGCCCCAGGTGTAGGGGTGTTGGGGCCGCTTCAGTACGTCCCGTACGGTGCCGTACTCGATCCGTCGGCCGCCGTACATCACGAGGATGTCGTCGGCGACGCCGGCGACCACGCCGAGGTCGTGCGTGATGATCACGACGGCGGACCCGAACTCCTGCTGGAGGTCGCCGATCAGGTCCAGGATCTGCGCCTGGACGGTGACGTCCAGGGCGGTCGTGGGCTCGTCGGCGATCAGCAGCGCGGGGTCGCAGACGAGGGACATGGCGATCATGGCGCGTTGCCGCATGCCCCCGGAGAACTGGTGGGGGTAGTCCTTCGCCCGGCGCTGGGGCTGCGGGATGCCGACGCGCTGGAGCATCTCCACGGCGCGGTCGTTCGCCTCCTTCCTGGAGACCTGGTGGTGCACGCGATAGGCCTCGGCGATCTGGGCGCCGACGGTGAAGAACGGGTGCAGCGCGGACAGCGGGTCCTGGAAGATCATGGACACGGTGCTGCCCCGTAGTTGGCGCATCTCCTTTTCCGGCAGGGCGACGAGTTCCCTGCCGTCCAGCCAGACCTCGCCGGAGACCAGGGCGCGCGTGCCCTTGTGCAGCCCGAGCAGGGCCAGGGATGTCACCGACTTGCCGGAGCCGGACTCGCCGACGATGCCGAGGGTCCGGCCCTTGTCCAGGGTGAAGGACACGCCGTCGACGGATCTGACGACGCCGTCCTCGGTCGGGAAGTGCACGCGCAGATCCCGTACGTCGAGAAAGGCGGAGGTGGCGGTCGGGACGGCGGAGGGCCGCGGTTGGGCATGCGGGGACTCCGGCAAGCCCTCCATGGACGGGGACTCCGGCGAGCCCTCCATGGGCTGGGACTCGGGTGATTCCTTGGTCGGCTGGGACACTGGCGTTTCCTTGGTGTGCTGGGTCAGGCGAGGCGTACGCGCGGATCGACGAGGCCGTACACCAGGTCCACGACCACGTTGGCGAGGACGACGAACGTGGCGGCGAACAAAGTGGTGCCGAGGATGACCGGCAGGTCGGAGTTCTGCACCGAGTTCACCGCCAGCTTGCCGATGCCGTTGATGCCGAACACCGACTCGGTGATGACCGCGGAGCCGCCGATGAGCGAGCCGACGTCCATGCCGAAGATGGTGACGACCGGGGTGATCGCGGCCCGCAACCCGTGCTTGAGGACGATCCTGCCGGCCGGCAGCCCCTTGGCCCGTGCGGTGCGCATGTAGTCCTCGCCGAAGACTTCGAGCATGGAGGAGCGGGTGAGCCGGGTGTACAGGGCGAGGTAGACGACGACCAGGGTGGCCCAGGGCAGGAGGAGCCCCTGGAACCAGGCGACCGGATCCTGGGTGATCGGGGTGTACCCGGCGGCGGGCAGGAGCTGCCACTTGTCGACGAACAGGTACAGCAACAGCAGTCCGACGAAGTAGATCTGCAGCGAGACGCCGAACAGGGCGGCCCCGACGGCCAGCTTGTCGGTGGCCCTGCCCCTGCGGACCGCGGCCAGCGTGCCCAGCCCGAGGCCGGCGACGAGGAAGACCGCCGCGGCCCCCAGGCCGAGCGAGAGGTCCGCCGGGAAGTCCTGCAACAGCGTGGTGAGGACGGGTGTGTCGGTCTGGAACGAGACTCCGAGGCACGGTGCGCCGCAGTGGATCCGCACGCTCTGGTCGCCGTAGTCGCGGCCGGCGAAGAGCCCCTTGAAGAACTCCCAGAACTGGACCACGGTGCTCCGGTCGAGGCCCAGTGAGTGCCTGATCTCCGCGAGACGGGCGGGTGAGCAGGTCTTTCCGCAGGCCAGCAGGGCGGGGTCGGACGGCAGCGCGAAGAAGACGAAGAAGGTGATGACGCTGATCACCAGGAGGATCAGGGCCGCTGCCAGCAGGCGCCGGACGAGATAGCGAAACATGTCGGGTCAGTGCTTGACGTAGACGTGCACCAGGCTGGGTTCGGCGAGGATGGGGTCCGGGATGACCCCGCCGACCTTGGTACCGGCCAGCTCGCTGAAGTCCATGTACATCAACGGCACCACGGCGGCGTCCTTCATGATCTGCTCGTCCATGTCGCCGTAGATGGCGTTGCGCCGGGTGAGGTCGGTTGTCTTCGCAGCCTTGTCGATCATCGCGTTGACCTTCGGGTCGTTCAGGTACGACAGGTCCTGGTTGGCCTGCGGGTTCTTGGCGATCAGCCGGCCGTCGAAGAGGGTGGGCAGTACGGTCGAGGCGTTCGGCCAGTCGGCGATCCAGTCGCCCCAGGTCAGGTCGTACTGGTTCTTGACGTTGTCGACGGTGCTGAAGTAGTTCGCCGTCTGGATCGGGACGATGTTGACGTCGATCCCGATCCTGGCGAGGGACGTCTTCACCGCGTCGGCGAAGTGCTCCTGCGTGGGCGACTCCTCCACGGCCAGCGACAGGGTCGGCTTCGGGTTGCCCGCCTGCCGCATCAGCGCCTTGGCCTTGGTGAGGTCACCGGCCGGGTCGGTGCTGTACAGGTTGAACTTCTTGTAGCCGCCGATGCCGGGGCTCAGCATCGTGCTCGCGTACTCGCCGTAGGCCGCACCGCCGAAGGCGCCGCGGACGGTGGCCTTGTCGATCGCGTACTCGATGGCCTGGCGGACCTTGAGGTTCTTGACCGTGTTCTGGTTGATTGCCAGGTAGTTGATGCCCGGTGCCGGAATCTTGTAGTAACGCGACTTGAGCGTCGGGTCGTTGGCGATCGAGTTCAGGTCGGAGCCGGCGATCGGGTACTGCATGATCGCGGTCTGGGCGGCTGGGCCGTCCGACTTGATCTGCTGGTCGATGGCGCTCTGGTCCTGGCCGAACTTCACGTCGAACTCGTCCACGTTCTGCTCGCGGACCGGATCGGTCGACTGCTTCCAGTACTTGTTCCGGACGAGAACGAGTTCCTTGTTGTGGGTGTACGACTTGATCATGTACGGCCCGTCGGACCAGACGTGGGTGTCGTACGTCGAGCCGGTGTCGTGGGCCTTGGGCACCGCCGACCAGTTGGTCATGGCCGTCGCCTCGTTGAAGTCGGCCACGGGCCGGCTGAGGTGGAAGACGATCGTGCTCTTGTCCGGCGTCCGGATCGAGGCGAGCTGCTTGCCGCCGTACGGGCCCTTGTAGCTGCCGCCACCGACCAGCCACTGCGCCGCGTACGGCGGGCCGCCGTTGATGTCGCCGGAGAAGCCGCGCTCGATGCCGTACTTGACGTCCTGCGCGGTGACGTCGCTGCCGTCCTGCCACTTGATGCCCGGCCGCAGGTGGAAGGTCCAGGTCGTGTCGTCCTTGCCGGGCGTTCCGGTGCCGGTGGCGAGGTCTCCCACGAGCTTGGGTCGGGCGCCGGTCTCGTCCCAGGTGGTGAGGGTGCGCACGAGCAGTTCGTCGGTGCTGTCGGGCTGTGTGTAGTACGTCCGCTGGGGGTCGAGGTGGTCGTAGTCCGCGTTGTCGAGGATCGTCAGCGTGCCGCCCTTGACCGGGCTGCCACCGGCGTCGGCGGCGGAGCCGCCGCCGCAGGCCGTGGCCCCGAGGGCGACGGCCAGGGCGGACACCGAGAGAGCGACTGTGCGCCGGGTGCGCGTCATGGGGGAACACTCCGTTCTTGTCATGGGCTCGGCCTGGGTCGCACGTCGGTGGACCGCCGGGGCCGGCCGCCTGGATGGCAGCCCGTCAGCCGCGCTGGGCGCGGGGGTCGAGGGCGTCCCGTATGCCGTCCCCGAGGAGATTGAGGGCGAGGACGAGGATCAGGAGCAGGACGCCGGGGATGAACAGGTACATCGGGTCCTGCACGAAGAACTGGGAGGCGTCCGACAGCAGCGCTCCCCAGTCCGGGCTGGGCGGGATGACACCGACACCCAGATAGGACAGCGCAGCCTCCGTGGTGATGTTCTGCGGAACGGCGAGCGCGAAGGAGATGAGGAGCGGCGCCCACAGGTTCGGCAGCAGCTGACGGAAGAGGATGTGCCGCCGGCCGGCGCTCATGATCCGCGCGGCGTCGACGAACTCCCGTTCGCGCAGGGACAGCACCTGGCCCCGCACCAGGCGGGCGGTGTAGGCCCAGGAGAACAACGCGATGTTGCCGATCAGGACGACCAGCCGGAGCTTCTCGTTGGTACCGCCGTGGCTGTTGGTCTGCAGGGCGTTCTGGATCACCGGGGTGAGAGCGATGATGAACAGCAGCTGCGGGAACGCCAGCATCACATCCATGATCCGCGACAGCAGGGTGTCGACCCAGCCGCCGAAGTAGCCGGCCGCGAGCCCGGCCACCACACCGGCGACGGTGGACAGCAGGGCGGAGGCGAAGCCGACGAGCAGCGAGGTGCGCAGTCCGTAGACGATCCGGCCGAACAGGTCGTATCCCGTTCCGGGTTCGACGCCGAGCAGGTGGGTGAGGCTGATGCCGCCGAGAGATCCGTACGGCTGGTTGCCGGTGTCGGGGTTGATGGCCGCGTTGTCGGGACTGATCGGACCCCAGCCGGTCACCTTGGTGAGCAGCGGGGCCAGCAGCGCGATCACGACGAAGAGGAGCAGGACCACCAGCGCGGTCATGGTGACCTTGTCCCGCCGGATGCGCTGAAGGGCTGCACGCGTCGGCGGCTGCCTGGAACTCGTCATGCGGATCTGCCCCTGGGTGAAAGGAAATCGGGTGGCGCCCGTAACCGGCGCGGCGAAACTGTGCGCACTTTCGCAACGGTTTTCGAGCCCGGTCAATCAAAAATGAGGCAGAAAGGGGGACTATTTGCCCTTATGGCAGAGAGTTGACGACACCGGGAAGGGTCGTTGATGCACGGCTCAACGGACTCCTACCGTTGTCGGGGAGTTTCCTTACATCTGGTAAGGCAGCCGGACGCACCGGCGGCGGCACGGCGCCACCCTCAGCCGACCGGAACCCCCGCCTCCAGATACAGCGCCGCCCCGCGTTCCCGGGCCCGCAGCGCCCAGCGCAGCCGTTCGTAGCGGACCGGCGGCAGCAGACCGGCCGCCTCCTGTTCGGTGACGAAACGCCAGCCGCGCAGTTCAGGACCGGGCAGCAGCAACTGCCGTGCCTCCGTGGAGTCGAGGCTGCCACCGTCGAAGAGGAGGCGCAGACCGCCGTACCCGGGAGGCGCGGGCGACTCCCAGTCGACGACGAGCAGGCGCGGTACGTCGTCCAGGTGGATCCCGGTCTCCTCGGCGACCTCGCGGATGCCGGCACGTGCGGGCGCCTCGCCCGGTTCGACGACGCCGCCGGGGAACTCCCAGCCCGCCTTGTAGGTCGGGTCGACGAGCAGCACACGGTCCTGTTCGTCGAAGAGCAGGACACCGGCGGCGAGTGTCTCGGCGGTGGGTTCGGGGGTCTGCACGATGTCGCAGACGGGCACGGCACCGGAACTGACGGCCTCGGCGATCCGGACGGCGGTCTCGTACGGGGTGAGGGCGCCGTTGTCGACGGGGTGGGCGTCGGCGGTGAGCCAGGTGGCGAGGGCGGCCTTGTACGGCTCGATCTGGTCGTACGACCACTGCCGCACCCGTATCTCGCCGTCGGGCAGGTCCCGCGGTATCTCACGGTCGGCTATCCGCTCGCGCAGGATCGTTTCGGCCGGGGCGAGCAGGACATGCCGGACGGTGATCCGACGGGCGGCGAGGCCGCCGAAGATCTCGTCGCGGTACTCCTGCCGCAGCAGGGTCATGGGCACGACGAGCGTGCCGCCGAGTTCGGCGAGCATCGCGGCCGCCGTGTCGATGACGAGGCGTCGCCAGATCGGCAGATCCTGGAAGTCGCCGACCTCGGCGAGGCGTTTGGCCGGCAGCAGGTGCGTGAGTGTGCCGCCGATGACCTCGGGGTCGAAGAGCGTGCTGTTCGGGATCAGGTCGATCAGTTCCCGTGCGGTGATGGTCTTCCCCGCACCGAACGCGCCGTTGATCCAGACGATCACGGTTCCCCCTCTTCTGTTGGCCCCCTGTGCCTTGCCCGCTTCACCCTGCCACGGAAACAAGCCCCAGTTGAGGGTGCACAAGCGGAAGCGCCGGCACCCCTTGTGCGGGGCCCGGCGCTTCGCCGTATCGCTGTCCGCTGCCTCAGTGGGCCTTGTGACTCTTCTTGCCGCTGTTGTTGACGCTGTGGTGGCCACCCGTGCCGCCGTGGTCCAGCCGCAGGTTTTCGTTGGCGAGGGTCTTGTCGAGCTTGCTGAGGGTGTCCGCTACGTCGATGTTGCCCAGCCCCTCACCCACGGCGTGGGAGGGGGTGACCGCCGCGACGACGAAACCGGTGGCGAGGGAGGCGATGGCGAGCATGCTGCGCTTCTTCATGCCCGATCAACTGACGGACCCGTTCCGGAGTCACGCACCAATACGGATTCAACGACCCCGCCGCCACCGCGGACTCCGGCTGAACGTTCCTGCCGACGCGGCCCTCACACACCTGCCGCCGCGGCGTCCGCCCTCCTGCCCAGGACCGCCGCGGCGGCCCCCACCAGGCCCGCGTCGGTGCCCATCCGGGCCGGCACCACGGTCAGGCGCTGGACGAACGACAGGGTCGCGTAGTCGGCGAGGGCCTTGCGCAGGGGCGCGAAGAGCACCTCGCCCGCCTTGCCCACTCCCCCGCCGATCACGGCGATGTCGATCTCGACCAGGGTCGCGGTGGCCGCGATGCCCGCGGCCAGGGCCTGGGCGGCCCGTTCGAACGAGGCCACGGCGACCGGGTCGCCCGCACGCGCGGCGGCGGCCACCGCGGCGGCGGAGGTGTCGCCGTCGGGGCCCGGCAGCCAGCCGGCCTCCAGGGCGCGGCGGGCGATGTTGGGGCCGCTGGCGATGCGCTCCACGCAGCCGCGCGAGCCGCATGGGCAGGGGTCGCCGTCGAGATCCACGCTGATGTGGCCGATATGGCCCGCATTGCCCGTGGGGCCGGGGTGGAGGCGGCCGTCGAGGACCAGGCCGCCGCCGACGCCGGTGGAGACGACCATGCACAGCGCGTTGCCGTGGCCGCGTGCCGCGCCCTGCCAGTGCTCGGCGGCGGTGATGGCCACGCCGTCGCCGATCAGCTCGACGGGCAGCCCACCGGTCGCCGCCCGGACCCGGGCCACCAGCGGATAGTCGCGCCAGCCGGGCACGTTCACCGGGCTGACCGTGCCCGCGGAGGCGTCCACCGGGCCCGCGCTGCCGATGCCGACCGCGTCGGCGCGGCTCCACGGCGGCGCGGCGGCGAGTTCGCCGATCACCTCCTCGACGGCCCGCATCACGGTGTCGCCGTCCTGCTGAGCGGGCGTGGGGCGCTGGGCGCGCACCACGATCCGGCCGCCGCCGTCCACCAGCGCGCCTGCGATCTTGGTGCCGCCGATGTCGAGCGCGGCCACGAGGTCGGTGTGCATCAGTGTGAGATCCCCCGTCACCTTGGGAAATGGGCTGGCCGACCCAGCGGTGGGGCGCGGGCCGGGGAGTGCGCTGGACAGTCTCCCCCGCTTCTGACAACGTTGTCCAGGCTCTATGCTCGACGCCACATCCTCATACAAACCATGGACCGACGCATCCCCGTGGACCACAGGACAGGACACCGCACCGTGCCCGAGACCCATCGCCTCGCCGGAACCCGCTACGGAAACCGGCCCACCATGAAGGACGTAGCGGCCCGCGCCGGAGTCGGACTGAAGACGGTCTCCCGGGTCGTGAACGGGGAACCGGGCGTGACCCCGGAGACCGAGCGGCGCGTCCAGGAGGCCATCGAGGCGCTAGGTTTCCGCCGCAACGACAGTGCGCGGGTGCTGCGCAAGGGCCGGACGGCGAGCATCGGGCTGGTCCTGGAGGACCTCGCCGACCCCTTCTACGGCCCTCTGAGCCGCGCCGTGGAGGAGGTCGCCCGCGCGCACGGCGCCCTGCTGATCAACGGCTCCAGCGCCGAGGACCCCGACCGGGAGCAGGAGCTGGTGCTGGCGCTGTGCGCGCGGCGGGTGGACGGGCTGGTGGTCATCCCGGCGGGTGACGACCACCGCTATCTGGAGCCCGAGCTGAAGGCGGGCGTCGCCACGGTGTTCGTGGACCGTCCGGCCGGGAAGATCGACGCCGATGTCGTCCTGTCGGACAGCTACGGCGGCGCCCGGGACGGCGTGGCCCATCTGATCGCGCACGGGCACCGGCGGATCGGGTTCATCGGCGACATGCCGCGCATCCACACCGCCGCCGAGCGGCTGCGCGGCTACCGGGCGGCCATGGAGGACGCCGGGATAGCGGTCGAGGACGCCTGGATGTCCCTGGGGGCCACGGATCCGCTGCGGGTGCGGCGGGCGGCCGAGGAGATGCTGTCCGGTCCCTCCCCGGTCACCGCGATCTTCGCGGGCAACAACCGGGTGACGGTCACCGTGATCCGGGTCCTGGCCGAGCAGCCGCGCCGGGTCGCGTTCGTCGGGTTCGACGACATCGAGCTGGCCGATCTGCTCCAGCCGGGTGTCACCGTCGTCGCGCAGGACGCGGCGGCGCTGGGCCGTACCGCCGCCGAACGGCTGTTCCGCCAGCTGGACGGCTCGCTGGTGGTCCCGGAGAAGATCGAACTGCCGACCCGGCTGATCACCCGCGGCTCGGGCGAGCTGCCGCCGGCGGACTGAGCGGCCCGTGGACGACCGCGCGCAACCTCTTGAGGACCGCACCCTGGAGGCACTCGGGCTTGCCGATGCGCCTCGCGAGCAGCCGCTGAGCTATCCGGGGGCCTGGCCCCGGGAGTCGGGGCTTCTGGACGGGGACCGGCTGCTGCCGCTGGAGCGACTGGTGCACGAGGACCGGACGCCGGTGCTCGCCGTCGGCTCCAACGCCTGCCCCGGCCGACTGCGTCACAAGCTGTGCGAGTTCGGGATCCGGTCACCCGTCCCGATGGTGCAGGCCCGGGTCACCGGCATCGACGTGGGTGTCTCCGCGCACGTGAGCCGCATGGGATATGTCTCGGCGTCGCCGGTCCACTCGCCCGGCTGCTTACGGGAGTTGTTCGTCATCTGGCTGGACGCCGAGCAGCTGGCGGTGGTGGACGCGAGTGAGGGCGTGCCCCTGCCGCACGGCAACTTCGACCGGGCCTGGCTGCCCGCGCCCGACGTACGGATCGAAGTGGCGGACGGTACGACGCTGCCGGGCGCGTATGTGTACGTCAACCGGCACGGCGTCCTGCGTGACGGCACCGAGGCGCCCCGTAGGCACCCCGGTCAGCGGGCTCTGCTGACGGAACTCCTCGTTGGTTCGCCCCGGTTGCGGGAGCTGTTCGGTTCGACGCCCGAGCAGTTCTGTGCGCGGGCGCGGGCCGACCGGTGGTTGTGCGCACGGGGTACGCGGCTGTTCGCCGACGAGAAGCTGGTGACGGCGTCCGGGCTGGAGCGGTACGTACGGGCTCAGCAGACCGGGAGGCCGGGCACCGGGGCGTCGTTGTCGCCGCCCTGGATGTAGACGGCGCTGACGTAGACGCCGGCGTTGCCGCTGTCGTCGTCGGTGCGGCCCCACCAGACGTTGGTCCACTCGCCGTAGGTCTCGCGGCGCCCCAGGTTCTGCTGGCAGTAGAAGTAGTTGGTGCCCGCGTTGAGGATGCCGACCTCGGTGCCGGAGGCGGTGTAGGACTTGGCGGTGCGCCAGACCGTGCAGTTGTACTTGCCGCCGCCTATGGAGTGGCAGGACGGCGCGGGGGTGGTCTCGGTGCCGCCGCCCGTCGAACCGCCGCTGGTGGTCCCGTCACCGGCCGTCTGCGACGGGGAGGCGGCCTTGGATGGTGCCGTGTCCTTGGGAGCGGGCTCGCGCTCCTCGCCGGTCGACTGCTCCGCGGTCGGCGTCTTCTTGTCGTGGGCGCCCTGCTCGGAGGGCTTGGCATCGGCCGAACCGCCGCCCTCGGTGGGGCCGGTGGCCGAGGGTGCTGCCGTGGCGCGGGGGATGGATTCCGTGGGCTGCACACCTGCCGTCGCCTCGCCCGGGGAGTTGTCAAGCATGAGGACCGTGACACCGGCCGCCGCGAGGACGACCACGACCGCGGCAGCCGCGAGCAGCGCACGGCCCTTGCGGCGGGGTGCGAGGGCGGGGACGGGGCCGGTGGGGGTGGAGGTGGCGGGCGGGGTCGGCCCGGAGGGACCGGCGGTGTGGAGGGCTTGCGGATCGGGGGCGGTATGGGCGGGGGCGCCGTAGCGCTGTGGGCCGGGGCTAGTCTGCGCGGACGCGCCGAAGCCCTGCGAGCCCGGGCCGGTTTGCGCGGACGCGCCGAAGCCCTGCGAGCCCGGGCCGGTCTGCACAGGCGCACCAAAGCCCTCCGAGCCCGGGCCGGTCCGCACAGGCGCACCAAAGCCCTCCGAGCCCGGGCCGGTCCGCACAGGCGCACCAAACCCCTCCGAGCCCGGGCCGGTCCGCACAGGCGCACCAAACCCCTCCGAGCCCGGGCCGGTCCGCACAGGCGCACCAAACCCCTGCGAGCCCGGGCCGGTCCGCACAGGCGCACCAAAGCCCTCCGAGCCCGGGCCGGTCCGCACAGGCGCACCAAACCCCTGCGAGCCCGGGCCGGTCCGCACAGGCGCACCAAAGCCCTCCGAGCCCGGGCCGGTTTGCGCGGGCGCGCCGAAGCCCTGCTGACCAGGCTCCGTCCGCGCAGCCGCGCCGGACGCCTGCGAAGCCGATCCCGGCTGCCCGCCGAAGACCTGCGCGCCCGACCCGGTCTCCCCGCCGACGCCCTGTCCGTCGGCGAAGGCCTGCGCCGCCCCACCCGACGCTCCCTGAACCGGCCCGAACCCCGGCGGTACCGCCGGAACGCTCAGTTCCGTCTCTGGTCGGCCCGTCGGCTCCTCCCGCGAGCGTGCCCCCGCTGCCGCACCCCGCAGCAGCGCTGTCGGCAGGTCCGCCGCAGGTGCGTCCGCGACCGCCTGCAGGAACTCGCGTGCCTCCTCCGCCTCCGGTCGGGACTCCGGGCGCTTGTCCATCAGGCGGCGCAGGACGGGGCCCAGGGGACCGGCGCGTCGGGGTTCCGGCAGGGGTTCGGCGACGATCGCCGTGAGGGTCGAGTACGTCGACGTACGGCGGAACGGGGAAGCGCCTTCGACGGCGGCGTACAACGTGGCGCCGAGGGCCCAGACGTCCGAGGCGGGGCCGGGGTCGGCGCCCTGGGCCCGTTCGGGGGCCAAGTAGTCGAGGGAGCCGACGAGTTCGCCGCTGCGGGTGAGGTGGGTCGCCGAGCCGTCGCCGGGGTCCTCCATCGTCGCTATGCCGAAGTCGGTCAGCAGCACCCGCCCCGAGCGGTCCAGCAGGATGTTGCCGGGCTTCACGTCACGGTGCAGTACGCCGACTCGGTGGGCGGCGGCCAGCGCGTCCAAGACCTTGGCGCCGATCCCGGCGGCCTCCCGCGGGTCGAGCGTGCCCCGGTCGCGCAGCACGTCGTCCAAGGAGGGCCCGTCGACCAGCTCCATCACGATCAGCGGGCGGCCGTCGACCTCGGCGATGTCGTGCACGGCGACGACCCCGGGATGCCGTACCCGGGCGGCGGCACGGGCCTCGCGCTGCATCCGCAGCCGCAGATCGGCGAGTTCGGGCCCGGCGGCGTCGGTGTAGGTGCGCAGTTCCTTGACGGCGACCTCACGGCCGAGGACTTCGTCGACCGCTCTCCAGACCACGCCCATGCCGCCCCGGCCGAGCTGCGCCACCACGCGATAGCGTCCGGCCAGCAACCGACCGGCCCCGTCCGCCTGTCCGTACTCCCCCGAAGACACCGCTGCCCCGTTCCTACGCCCTACGACCCTTGCATGAGTGCCGTACAGATTACGGGGCAGCACCGACGACAACGGCCGCAGGTGGCCTCTGTGACAGGCCCGCCGCCTACTTCGCGGACGCGGTCAGGTCGCCCCGCCTGGGTGCGGCGAAGCCTTCCAGGTCGGCCCGGGTGAGGCCGGTCAGCCGGGCGACCTCGGCGATGTCGACCGCGCCGCAGTCCAGGCCGCGCAGCAGGTAGCCGCTGAGGGCCTTGGCGGTGGCGGGCTCGTCCATGACGTCGCCGCCGGCCCGGTTGGCGTAGCGGGCGAGGCGCGCGGCGGCCTGCTCGAAGCCCTCGCGGTAGAAGGCGAAGACGGCCGCGTACCGGGTGGGGATGTGACCGGGGTGCATGTCCCAGCCCTGGTAGTAGGCGCGGGCCAGGGCGCGGCGGGTGAGGCCGTAGTGCAGTCGCCAGGCGTCGTGAACCTTTTCCGTGGGGCCGACCGGCAACACATTCGTCGAGCCGTCCGACACCCGCACACCCGTGCCCGCCGCCGCGACCTGCATGATCGCCTTGGCGTGGTCGGCGGCGGGGTGGTCGCTGGCCTGGTAGGCGGCGGAGACGCCGAGGCAGGCGCTGTAGTCGAAGGTGCCGTAGTGCAGCCCGGTGGCGCGGCCCTCGGCGGCCTGGATCATCCGGGCGACGGTGGCGGTGCCGTCGGCGGCGAGGATGGACTGGCTGGTCTCGATCTGGATCTCGAAGCCCAGCCGGCCGGGTTCCAGGGCGTGCGCCTTCTCGAACGCGTCCAGCAGCCGGACCATGGCGGTGACCTGCTCCGGATACGTCACCTTGGGCAGGGTGAGGACCAGCCCGTCCGGCAGGCCGCCGGCCCGCATCAGGCCGGTGAGGAAGATGTCGAGGGTGCGGATGCCCCGGTCCCGTACCGGCGCCTCCATGCACTTCATGCGGATGCCCATGTACGGCGCCGCAGTCCCGTTCTCGTACGCCTGCGCGATCAGCCGTGCCGCCCGGGCGGCCGTCTCGTCCTCCTCGGCGTCGGGGCGGGGGCCGTAGCCGTCCTCGAAGTCGACGCGGAGGTCCTCGATGGGCTCGCGTTCCAGTTTGGCGCGCACGCGCGCGTACACGGGCTCGGCGAGGTCGTCGGCGAGCCCCAGGACGGCGGCGAAGGACGCGGCGTCCGGGGCGTGTTCGTCGAGGGCGGCGAGCGCCTGGTCGCCCCAGGAACGGATGGTGTCGGCGGCGAAGGCGTCACCGGGGACGTAGACGGTGTGGACGGGCTGACGGGTGCCGGGGTCTCCGGGGTAGCGGCGCTCCAGTTCGGCGTCGACCGGCGCGAGGGAGTCGCTGATCTCCTCGCTGACCGTGCCCGCGAGGCTCGTCGCGACCTGCTCCTGCTGGCCCTGACCCATCCCACACCCTCCTATTTTCCGCTATGCGGAATCAACAATCCGTAGAATGAAGTTATCCGGGGACCTTCCACCAGGTCAACACCGCTTCCTCACCGGGCCACCCGGACCTTTCGGCATGTTCACGCTCATCTCATGAGGCGGTAGAACACTTCGTACACCGACTCCCCTGGCCGCCCCGTCGAAGGAGCCCCGTGCCGAACCAGAGCCGAGTCACACGCCGCCTGGGCCTGAAGACCGCGTTAGCCGCGGCGGCCGCCCTGCCCCTCTCCAGTACAGCACTGTCGTCGTCGGCCGCCTCGGCGGAGGAGCCCGACCTCACGCCCGCGGTGAAGCGCGCCGGCCGACGGTTGGAGACCATGTCGTTCAACCTCCGCTTCGCGAGCACCACCGAACCCAACAGCTGGGCCGTGCGCAGACCCGTGACGCGGGAGCTGCTGCGCCGCGAGCGCCCGCACCTCATCGGCACCCAGGAGGGCCTCTACCAGCAGCTGCTGGACATCGAGTCCGACCTCGGCCCGCACCACGACTGGATCGGCACCGGCCGCGCGGGCGGCAGCCGCGACGAGTTCATGGCGATCTTCTACGACACCCGGCGCCTCGCCCCGCTCGAGTACGACCACTTCTGGCTCTCCGACACCCCCGACGTCATCGGGTCGAACACCTGGGGCGGCGGATCCATCCGCATGGTCACCTGGGTCCGCTTCCGTGATCTGCGGGACGGCGACCGGGAGTTCTACTTCCTCAACACCCACCTGGACAACCGCAGCCAGGACGCACGCGCGCGTGCCGCCGCGCTGACCGCGCAGCGGATCGCCGGACTGGACCGCTCGCTGCCGCTGCTGGTGACCGGCGACTTCAACGTCGCCGCGCACAAGAACCCGGTCTACGACACGATGCTGGGCGCCGGGCTCGTCGACACCTGGGAGACGGCCGCCGAGCGCGGCCCGCACTACGCCACCTTCCACGGCTACCGGCCGCTGACGCCGAACGGCGACCGGATCGACTGGATCCTCGCCACGCCCGGCGTCACCGTGCACCGGGCGGACATCAACACCTTCTCGGTGGACGGGCAGTTCCCGAGCGACCATCTGCCCGTGCAGGCGACCCTCACGCTCGGATGACCCACGAATGAGCCATGAATGAGCCTCGGATGAGCCGAGGCCCCCGTGACCGTCGCCGGTCACGGGGGCCTCGTACAGCCTGCGGACGATCAGCCCTTGCGGGACTTGATCTCCTCGGTCAGCTGCGGGACCACGTCGAACAGGTCGCCGACGACGCCGTAGTCGACCAGCTCGAAGATCGGGGCCTCGGGGTCCTTGTTGACGGCCACGATGGTCTTCGAGGTCTGCATACCGGCCCGGTGCTGGATCGCGCCGGAGATGCCGGAGGCGATGTACAGCTGCGGCGAGACCGACTTGCCGGTCTGGCCGACCTGGTTGGTGTGCGGGTACCAGCCCGCGTCCACCGCGGCACGCGAGGCACCCACGGCCGCGCCGAGGGAGTCGGCGAGCGCCTCGATGAGCGCGAAGTTCTCCGCGCCGCCCACACCGCGGCCGCCGGAGACCACGATCGCGGCCTCGGTCAGCTCCGGACGGCCGGTCGACTCACGGGCGGTGCGGCCGGTGACCTTGGTGCCGGTGGCCTGGGCGGAGAAGGTCACCGACAGGGCCTCGACGGCGCCGGCGGCCGGCGCGGCCTCCACGGCGGCCGAGTTCGGCTTGACCGTGATGACCGGGGTGCCCTTGGAGACACGGGACTTGGTGGAGTAGGACGCGGCGAACACCGACTGCGTGGCCACGGGGCCCTCGTCGCCGGCCTCCAGGTCGACGGCGTCGGTGATGATGCCGGAGCCGATGCGCAGGGCCAGACGCGCGGCGATCTCCTTGCCCTCGGCGGAGGACGGCACCAGTACGGCGGCCGGGGAGACGGCCTCGTAGGCGGCCTGCAGGGCGTCCACCTTCGGGACGACCAGGTAGTCGGCGTACTCGGCGGCGTCGTGGGTGAGGACGCGGGTCGCGCCGTGCTCGGCGAGCGTGGCGGCGGTGTCGGCGGCGCCGTTGCCGAGGGCGACGGCGACGGGCTCGCCGATGCGACGGGCCAGCGTCAGCAGCTCCAGGGTGGGCTTGCGGACGGCACCGTCCACGTGGTCGACGTAGACGAGAACTTCAGCCATGGGACTTCTTCTCTCCTGCTTGCGAAGTGTGCGGGGCGGTCGGCGAAGTCGAGCTCAGGGCTCAGATGAACTTCTGGCTCGCGAGGAACTCAGCGAGCTGCTTGCCGCCCTCGCCCTCGTCCTTGACGATCGTGCCGGCCGTGCGGGCCGGGCGCTCGGCCGCGGCGTCGACCGTGGTGTAGGCGCCGTCCAGGCCGACCTCTTCGGCCTCGATGTCGAGGTCGGACAGGTCCCAGGACTCCACCGGCTTCTTCTTGGCGGCCATGATGCCCTTGAAGGACGGGTAACGCGCCTCGCCCGACTGGTCGGTGACGGACACGACGGCCGGAAGCGCGGCCTCAAGCTGCTCGGAGGCGGCGTCGCCGTCGCGGCGGCCCTTGACGGTGCCGTCCTCGACGGAGACCTCGGAGAGCAGGGTGACCTGCGGGACGCCCAGCCGCTCGGCGAGCAGCGCCGGTACGACGCCCATGGTGCCGTCGGTGGAGGCCATGCCGGAGATGACCAGGTCGTAGCCGGCCTTCTCGATCGCCTTGGCCAGCACCAGGGAGGTGCCGATGGCGTCGGTGCCGTGCAGGTCGTCGTCCTCGACGTGGATCGCCTTGTCGGCGCCCATCGAAAGGGCCTTGCGCAGCGCGTCCTTGGCGTCCTCGGGGCCGACCGTCAGGACGGTGACCTCGGCGTCGTCGGCGTCCTCGGCGATCTGCAGCGCCTGCTCGACCGCGTACTCGTCGAGTTCGGAGAGCAGACCGTCCACGTCGTCCCGGTCGACGGTCAGGTCATCGGCGAAGTGCCGGTCGCCAGTGGCGTCGGGCACGTACTTCACAGTGACAACGATCCTCAAGCTCACGCCGGCTCTCCTACTGCAATCGTCATTTTCAGGCTGCCTTCTTGCAGGCAGCATAGGCGCCTCTAGCGGCCGATCCCGGTCGGGGCGACCCGCGCTCCGAACGAGATATTACTCGTCAGTACACCCAGTGCATGCCCGCTAAGCAAGCGCTTTGAACTGTGACCTTCGCAACGCAGCGTAACCGGAACTGGACGATTCCGCAGGTGCGCTCAGTCACGCAACGCGGTGAAGCGTCCCTGGTGGTACAGCAGCGGCCGGCCCGCGCCGGCCGGGTCGCCGCCGACGACCTCCGCGAGCACGAGACGGTGGTCACCCGCGGGCACGCGCGCGTGCACCGCGCACACCAGCCAGGCCAGCACGCCGTCGAGCACGGGAACGCCCTCGGGGCCCTCGCGCCAGACAGTGGGCGCGCCGAACCGGTCGGCGCCGCTGCGCGCGAAGGTGGCCGCCAGCTCCTGCTGATGCTCACCGAGTATGTGGACGCCGACATGGTCGGCCCCGGAGATCGCCGCCCAGCTGGACGACCCCGTGCCGATCCCGAAGGAGAGCAGCGGCGGTTCGGCGGAGACCGAGGTGAGGGAGGTGGCGGTGAAGCCGACCGGGCCGGTGTCACCGCGTGCCGTGATCACCGCCACGCCGGCCGCGTGCCGCCGGAAGACGGCGCGGAACAGGTCGGGAGCGGCGGTTGACGGAGAGGCGGGTGCGGCGAGGCCGGGGGTGGCCGTCATGGAGTTGACCTTCTGCGGGGGACGACGAGCGGATCCTGGGCTGTTCAGCAACCCGGACAGCGCGCGCTCGCGGTGCGGACGAGGTCGACGTGGACCCGGCCGAAGAGAAGGACTTCCGAAGGCATAGGGTCAAGCTGACGATAGATGCCGCGCACAGTCAAGCGCGTCCCGGAATCCGGGATCTGGATCTCAGGCCCTGGGGCCTTCGATGGACCCGGGGCCCTCGACGCGCACAGCCTGCCCCAGCGCGGCGATCACATCGGCCTTGCGCGGCTGTCCCACGGCCCGCCGCACGACCCGGCCGTCGGCGTCCAGCACCAGCACGGTCGGGGTCTTGACGATGTCGAGCGTGCGCACGAGGGACAAATGTGCCTCGGCGTCGATCTCGACGTGGGTGACACCCGGGACCAGGTCGGCCACCTCGCCGAGGATGCGCCGGGTCGCCCGGCAGGGCGCGCAGAAGGCACTGGAGAACTGCACCAGCGTGGCCCGCTCACCGAGTTCGGCACCCAGTTCGGCCACACCGAGCCGCTTGCCCTCGTCACGCACGCGCACGCACCACCCGACCTGTCGCAACTCCCGCCATGCCCAGCACAAGCGTTCACGAGACCGCAGAGATTCCCGCCTCCCGGCGGCCTTTTCGCCGCGGAATTCTGGGCAGACCCTGGTGTTCGCGCTCGGCGCGGCGGGCGGCGTGGGCCATTCGCCGTACGGCCGGGCCTTCCACAGGGTGACAGGGGCGTCGGCCTGTCGGCTACACGCCGGGGCCCGTCCGGCTGGGGCTGGCTGCGTGGACCTGGGCGCCGACGTGACGAGGATCTCGCATCGGCCGGGCACCAGGACTGGCTCCCCGCCCGTTCTTGGGGCACGATCGGCGAGATGCCGTAACCTACGGCTGCGTAACTTGTCCGCCGGGAGTCCCTTCCCAGGCTGAGCAGGAAGGGTCCACCCCGCCCATGGCAGAACTCGTCTACCGTCCCGTCGTCGGTCTCGCGCGGACCTTGTTCAAGGTCTGGGACCTGAAGATCGACTGCCAGGGGTCGGAGAACATCCCGCGCTCGGGCGGCGCAGTGCTGGTGAGCAATCACATCAGCTATCTGGACTTCGTCTTCAACGGCCTGGCCGCGCTCCCCCAGAAGCGCTTGGTGCGCTTCATGGCGAAGGAGTCCGTCTTCCGGCACCGCATCTCCGGTCCACTGATGCGCGGCATGCGGCACATCCCGGTGGACCGCAAGCAGGGCGAGGCGGCCTATCAGCACGCTCTGGACTCGCTGCGCTCCGGCGAGATCGTCGGCGTGTTCCCGGAGGCCACGATCTCGCAGTCGTTCACTCTGAAGAGCTTCAAGTCGGGTGCGGCGCGGCTGGCCCAGGAGGCGGGCGTGCCGCTGATCCCGATGGCCGTGTGGGGCACGCAGCGGCTGTGGACCAAGGGCCACCCGCGCAACTTCAAGCGCAGCCACATCCCGGTCACGATCCGGGTCGGCGAGGCGGTCGACGCTCCCCGCGACCAGTACGCGGGCGCGATCACCCGCCGCCTGCGCGAGCGCGTCCAGGACCTGCTGGACGCGGCCCAGCGCGCCTACCCCGGACGCCCCCGCGGCACGGACGACGCCTGGTGGCTCCCCGCCCACCTCGGCGGCACCGCCCCCACCCCGGAACAGGTCCGCGAGGCCGAGGCGCGCTGACAGCCCGGCAACCGCCTGTCGCGCCGGGGTCGGGACTGGATGCCGGTACGCAGCACCTGCTCCGGAACGCTGCCCGGTGACTCCGCCTCCGACCGGCTCGGTTGCGGCGCCGAGCCGCTCAAGGACAGCCGGCGCCTACTCGGCGCGGCGAACCGCCCCGGCTCCGCGATCCCGCAGTGCCGGGAAGATCGGCGACGGCGACGGATCACCCCTGTGGCGGGATCGGGCCAGGATCGTGCACCGTGATCCGGGCGCCGGGGCTGAACTTCTCCAGGAGGGCGGCGAGTTCGGCGGCCGCCTCCTCGGCCTCGGCGACCGGCATCGGGGCCATGGTCTCCAGGAGGAAGATGCCCGAGACGGTCTCCTCGGTGAGCCGGGTGCGTGGGCCCTGGCGCCAGTTCCAGCGGCGGCAGGTGACCCCTGCCTCGTCGCGCCACACCACCTCGCCGGGGTCGGGGTGTTCCACGACCTCCTCGCCGCCGGCGACGGTCACGAAGTCCTCGTCGCCCGTGGCCCGCACCAGCCGCATCCCGCCCTCGATGCGGTCGATGTCCTCGCCGCCGACCGGGATCAGATGGGCGACGCTGATGGCGTTGTAGACGTCGACGAGGACGTTGATCCGGGGCAGACCGGCGTCCGTGAGGGCCCTCCTGGCCAGCGCCTCCGCAGAGTTGCGGGTGCGCGACGGCTTCGAACCGAACGCCGCGTACACCTCGCGCCAGGCGGCCATGTGCGGATCCTCGTGCGGGGCGCGCCCGCCCAGGCGTACGGCGAGACGGCGGGCCGCTTCGTCGAGGAGGGCCGAACTGTCGTCGGTGCTGGGACCGTTGACGAGTCCGTGCGCCTCGACGGCGACGTGGGTGAAGCCGGGTGCGAGTGCACGCACCTCGTCGGACACGGTCAGCGTGCCAGTCATGATCCGCCTTGCCTCAGAGTGCGGTGGGAAGGTGCTGCCAGAGGTACGGCCGGTCGGGGGCCGCCTTGAGTGCCTCCAGCACCATGGGATGCGGTGCAGCATACAAGACTGGATGGTCCAGCTCATTGGACTTCGGGTCGGGCGTGAAGGCCAGGCGCTCACCGTCCAGGGAGAACTGCGCGTCCACGCCCGGCTTGTTTCCGCGGGGGTCCTGCCGATGCCAGGCACCGTTGAAGCGGACGGCGACCAGCCCGTGCACCACGTCGAACCTCTGGTAGCACAGGGCGGTAGGGATGTCCTCGGCCCGCAGCAGTGCGGCCAGGGCGTGGGCCTTGGCGTAGCAGATGCCCGTGCGCCGCTCCAGGACGTCGGACGCACGCCAGGTGACGCGGAGATCGCCGGAGTCCTGGGAGTGCGGAATGGCGTCCCGAACGAATTCGAACGCCATCCGCGCATAGTCATACGAGTCAGCAGCCGATGCGGCGAGCCGCGCGGCCGTCTCCCGTACGCGCGGATGATCGTGGTCGATGGCCTCGTCGGCGGCCAGATAGGCGGACAGGTCGGGGTTTTCCTGGATCAGCTCCATGCCCGCAGAGCATAGAAACGCGATCACCCGAGAGTCAATGACTTTTCAGTTGACCGCATATCTATGCACTGGCTCCTCTGCAATACGCGGACTTACCGCGCCATCTCCTCCTTGAGCGCCGCGACGAACGCGTCCACGTCCTCCTCCGTCGTGTCGAAGGAGCACATCCAGCGCACATCACCGGCGGCCTCGTCCCAGAAGTAGAAGCGGAACCGCTTCTGCAGGCGCTCGCTCACGTCGTGCGGCAGCCGCGCGAAGACCGCGTTGGCCTGCACAGGGTGCAGCAGCTC
Organism: Streptomyces sp. Z423-1; assembly: GCF_013009255.1. Lineage (NCBI taxonomy): Bacteria > Bacillati > Actinomycetota > Actinomycetes > Kitasatosporales > Streptomycetaceae > Streptomyces > Streptomyces sp. Z423-1. The sequence goes on along the minus strand of NZ_CP053109.1, from coordinate 8,537,413 downwards.
GACACCGTGCACGGCGCGTACGCCCTCGGCGAGGCGCTGGGCCATCTCGTTGGAGTGCCGGGCGTTGCGCAGCCACAGGTCCCTGGCCAGCAGGGCCTCCAACTGCACCGACACGAAGCGCATCTTGGAGGCGAGCTGCATGGACAGCTTGCGCAGATGCTTCATATGACTGACGGCGTCCTGGTTGATGACCACGACGGCCTCACCGAACAGGGCGCCGTTCTTGGTGCCGCCCAGGGAGACGATGTCGACGCCGGCCGCGTTGGTGAAGGTCCGCATCGGGACGTCCAGGGAGGCGGCCGCGTTGGCGATGCGGGAGCCGTCCAGGTGGACCTTCATCCCGTGCGCGTGGGCGTGTTCGCAGATCGCCCGGATCTCGTCCGGCGTGTAGACCGTGCCCAGCTCGGTGGCCTGGGCTATGGAGACGACCTGCGGCATCGCACGGTGCTCGTCGTCCCAGCCGTACGCCTGCCGGTCGATCAGCTCGGGCGTGAGCTTGCCGTCGGGCGTGGGCACGGTGAGCAGCTTCAGCCCGCCGACCCGCTCCGGCGCCCCGCACTCGTCGACGTTGATGTGCGCGCTCTCGGCGCAGATCACCGCGCCCCAGCGGTCGGTGACCGCCTGCAGGGCGACGACGTTGGCGCCGGTGCCGTTGAACACCGGGAACGCCTCCGCCGTGGCACCGAAGTGGCTGCGGATGACGCGCTGGAGGTTCTCGGTGTACGCGTCCTCGCCGTACGCGACCTGGTGCCCGCCGTTGGCCAGGGCCAGGGCGGCGAGCACCTCCGGGTGGGCACCGGCGTAGTTGTCACTGGCGAAACCGCGGACCTCGGGGTCGTGATGGCGACGCGCGTCGGTCTTCGGGGGGTTCACGGCTTCTCGGTCAGCCACAGACGTTGTCCGTTCACTTCGGCGGCGGGCTTGTCCCAGACACCGGCGATGGCCTCCGCCAGGTCGTTGACGTCGGTGAAGCCCGCGAACTTCGCGTTGGGTCGCTCGGCGCGCATGGCGTCGTGCACCAGTGCCTTCACCACCAGGATGGCAGCCGCCGCGTTCGGCCCGTGCTCGCCCCCGGCCTTGCCGAAGTAGTCGGCCAGGGCCAGCGTCCACGCCTCGGCGGCGGCCTTGGCGGCGGCGTACGCGGCGTTGCCCGCGGTGGGCTTGCTGGCGCCGGCGGCGCTGATCAGGACGTACCGGCCGCGGTCGCTGCGCTGCAACGCCTCGTGGAAGGCGAGGGAGGTGTGCTGGACGGTGCGGATGAGCAGCAGCTCCAGCAGGTCCCAGTCGTCGAGCCGGGTCTTGGTGAAGGTCTCGCTGCCGCGCCAGCCGCCGACCAGGTGGACCAGGCCGTCGACGCGCCCGAAGTCCTTCTCGACGCGATTGGCCCAGTCCTGGGCGGCCTGCCGGTCGAGCAGGTCGACCGTGTCGCCGACGACGGTGGCGCCGCCGTGCGCGTAGCTGGCCGCGTCCACGGCCTCCGCCAGTCGCTCCGGGTCGTTGTCGGAGCCGACGACGGTCGCGCCCGCCTCGGCCAGCCGCAGCAGCGTCGCCCGGCCGGCGGGTCCGCCCGCGCCGGCCACCGCGATCACCGCACCGCTGAGAGCACCGTTCCCCATGGTCTTCGCCTCCTGAGCAGTGTTCTGGACGTGATCGCTCACGCGGCGACCCGCTCGGCGGTGTCCGCCGTGATGCCCCGGGTCGAGGCAATCACGTTCTTGAGTTTCTTGGACAGCGCTTCATAGAACATGCTCAGCGGAAACTCGTCCGGAAGCACGTCATCGACGAGCTTGCGCGGCGGCTGGGTCAGGTCCAGGGCGTCCGGGCCGTTGGCCCACTTGGAACCCGGGTGCGGGGCGAGGTAGGTGGAGACCAGCTCGTACCCGGCGAACCAGTGCACGAGCTTCGGGCGGTCGATGCCGTCCCGGTAGAGCTTCTCGATCTCGGCGCACAGCTGGTTGGTGACCTGCGGCGCGCGCTCCCAGTCGATGGACAGCTTGTTGTCGGTCCACCGGACGACGTCGTGCTTGTGCAGGTAGGCGAAGAGCAGCTGGCCGCCCAGGCCGTCGTAGTTGCGCACCCGCTCGCCGGTGACCGGGAAGCGGAACATACGGTCGAACAGCACCGCGTACTGCACGTCACGGGCCTGCGGAACGCCCTCGCCGGACAGCTTCACGGCCTCCTTGAAGGCGGTGAGGTCGCAGCGTAGCTCCTCCAGGCCGTACATCCAGAACGGCTGGCGCTGCTTGATCATGAACGGGTCGAACGGCAGGTCGCCGTGGCTGTGGGTGCGGTCGTGGACCATGTCCCACAGCACGAAGGCCTCTTCGCAGCGCTTCTGGTCGTGGACCATGGCGGCGATGTCCTCGGGCAGGTCCAGGCCCAGGATGTCGACGGCGGCCTCGGTGACCCGGCGGAAGCGGGCCGCCTCGCGGTCGCAGAAGATGCCGCCCCAGGAGAACCGCTCGGGCGCCTGGCGCACGGCGATGGTCTCGGGGAAGAGGACGGCGGAGTTGGTGTCGTAACCGGCCGTGAAGTCCTCGAAGGTGATGCCGCAGAACAGCGGGTTGTCGTAGCGGGTGCGCTCCAGCTCGGCCAGCCAGTCCGGCCAGACCATGCGCAGCACGACCGCTTCGAGGTTGCGGTCGGGGTTGCCGTTCTGGGTGTACATCGGGAAGACGACCAGGTGCTGCAGGCCGTGCTGCCGGTTCGCGGCGGGCTGGAAGGCGAGCAGTGAGTCCAGGAAGTCGGGCACCTGGAAGCCGTCGTCGGCCCAGCGGCGCAGGTCCTGCACGAGGGCCGCGTGGTAGGCGGCGTCGTGCGGCAGCAGCGGGGACAGTTCCTCGACGGCGTCGACGACACGCCGTACGGCGAGCTCGGCCTCCGCCGGGTCGGGGGCGCCCTCGGCCTCGAAGTCGATCGATCCGTCCTTGGACTGCCATGGCCGGATCTGCTCCACGGCATCCTTGAGCACGGGCCACGCCGGGTGCTCAACCACCCTGGTCACGGGAGGAACCTTCTCCTCCGCGCCCACCTGCACAAGAATTTCCGTCATGTCCCATCCTCCACGGGAGAACCTCGCGTAAGGAGACCGTATACACACCAGCTTTCACCCAGCAAGGGGACCCCCGGGAAATTATTCTGCGCCACCCCCGCCTTCACCGCACTTTTTCCTGTGGGACACGGCGACCTCGAATACACATCGCCCCGTCGTCACGCTCTGCCCGGCACGGTCCCGGGCGATACGGTCCACAGGTGGCCGCGACGCCACCCCCGCCGCCGTCGACGGAAGCGAGTCGAACCTTGAACTTCCTCACCATCGGTCACCGCGGAGTCATGGGAGTGGAGCCCGAGAACACCCTCCGGTCCTTCGTCGCCGCTCAGGAGGCCGGTCTCGACGCGATCGAACTCGACCTGCATCTGAGCAAGGACGGCGCCCTCGTCGTCATGCACGACACCGACGTGGACCGTACGACGGACGGCTCGGGGCCGATCGCCGAGAAGTCCCTCGCCGAGCTGCGCGCCCTGGACGCGGGCCGGGGCGAGCGGATCCCGGTGTTCGAGGAGGTCCTGGACGCGGTCCGGTCGCCGCTGCAGGCGGAGATCAAGGACGTGCGGGCGGCACGGGCGCTGGCCGAGGTGATGCGGGAGCGGGATCTGACCGGCCGGGTGGAGGTCTCCTCGTTCCACCAGGAGGCGGTCGCCGAGATCGCCCGGCTGGTGCCCGGCGTACGCACCGCGCTGATCGCGAGCCGGTACGGCACGGACGTCGTGGAGCGCGCCGTCGGGGCCGGTGCGGCGACCGTCTGCCTCAACATCCGCAGGCTCACCCTGGAGGTCGTGGAGCACGCGCGCGGGGCGGGCCTGCGGATCATCGGCTGGGTGGTGAACACGCAGGAGCACCTGCGTCTGGTACGAGCGCTGGAACTGGACGGCGCGACGACCGACTACCCGGAGATCAAGCGCACCGGCCGGTTCACGGCGTAGGCCCTACGCGAGTTCCTTGACCAGCAGTTCGAACTGCAGGTCGTCGCGCTGCGGAATGCCGAACCGCTCGTCGCCGTACGGGAACGGCGTCATCCGCCCCGTACGGCGGTAGCCGCGCCGCTCGTACCAGGCGATGAGGTCCTCGCGTACGGAGATCACGGTCATGTGCATCTCCGTGGCGCCCCAGGTCTCGCGGACCTGCCGCTCCGCCTCCGCGATGATCACCTTGCCCAGGCCGGAGCCCTGGAGCAGGGGGCTGACCGCGAACATGCCGAAGTAGGCGTGGTCGCCACGGTGTTCGAGCTGGCAGCAGGCGACGACGGTGCCGTCCCGCTCCACGGTCAGCAGCCTGCTGTCCGGCGCCTTGATGACCGCCAGCACGCCCTCGGGATCGGTCCGCTGCCCTTGGAGGATGTCCGCCTCGGTGGTCCACCCGGCCCGGCTGGAGTCGCCCCGGTAGGCCGACTCGATCAGTGCGACCAGCGTGTCCACATCGGCGTCGATGGCGTCACGGAAGGTCAGTGAGTGGGCGGTGGCGCTGTCCATGAGCTTGTCTCTCCGAATTCTCCGGCGCGGCACGGGGCATCGACGAGCCTAACGCCGCCGCTGGCCTAGGCTCCGGGTGCATGGTGCATGTACTGAGCGGGCGGATCCTGCTGCGCCCCACCGACCCCGAGCGGTCCCGTGTCTTCTACGGCGAGCAGCTGGGGCTCGCCGTCTACCGCGAGTTCGGCACCGGGCCGGACCGCGGCACCGTCTACTTCCTCGGCGGCGGCCACCTGGAACTCTCCGGCCGCTCCGAGAGCCCGCCGTCGCCGGCCGTACGGCTGTGGCTGCAGGTCGACGACGTGGCCGCCGCGCACGACGAGCTGCGGGGCAAGGGCGTGGAGATCGTGCGGCCGCCGGTCCGCGAGCCATGGGGACTGATCGAGATGTGGATCGCGGATCCGGACGGCGTGCCGATCGTGCTGGTGGAGGTGCCGGCGGATCATCCGATCCGGTACCGGCCGGGCATCTGACGCCCTCTCACACCGGGCGGTGCTCCCAGCCGCGGTCGGTGCGGGTCAGCTCCCGGAAACCCGCCTCGGTGAGCCGGTCGATCGCCGTACGATCCTCGGCCGCCTCGTAGGCCAGGACGCGGTCCGCGCCGCACAGGCGGAGCCAGTCGGCGGCCTGGGCGAGCAAGCGGCGCTCCCAGCCCTCCGCCCGGCGGGACGGCTCGACGTGCAGGTTGCCGACGTCCGCGAGACCGCCGGCCCTTACGTGCCGCTCGGGCCGGGCGAGCGCCGTGTCCACCTCGACGAAACCGACGGCGCGCCCGTCGTCGTACGCCGTCCAGCGGGTACCGCACTCCCCGAGCGTGCGCTCGTACGTCACACCCGGCCGGCGTTCCGGCCGGGGCAGGTCGGCGACGCGGGCGATGAGCAGCACTTCCGTGCCGCCGGTGTGGCGGAACCCGGCGCGCTCGTAGACGGACCGGACGTGCGGCCAGGGCCGGGGCAGCCCGTACACGGCCGGGGCCGCGAGCGCGCCGTCGGCGTACCGCACCCGGACCTGCCAGCGGGCCAGCCGGGCGAGGCAGGCCTGCATGAGCAGGTCGGCGGCCCGCTCGGTGTCCGGTCGGAACGAGGCCGCGGGGGCGCACACGAACCAGCGGATCTCACCGGCGTCGCGGTAGTGCTCGCCGATCTCTGCGTCGGCGCGGTAACGCAGCAGATGGGCGGCGGCCACGATGGAGCCGCGCTGTTCGGCGACCAGCGTGACCCGCTCGCTCACCCACGGGTCGGTGATGAACTCGTCGGGCTCCCGCTCCAGCGCGCTGAGCACGGTGTTGACGGAGACGGAGACACCGGGGACGACGGCGGCGACGTGCGCGTTGACCAGTTCGGTGAGCTGGTCGCGGTCGTCACGGCGGAAGGGGCGCACCTGGGGCGCGGACATGCGGAACCTCCGGGCAGGGGTGATCGTCTGGAGGCCGCCATGCGGTGCGGTACGCGAGGGATCGTACGTCGGCGGCGGCGCCGGGCGCGAGAAGGTTTCCGGATGGCCGCTGTCAGTGGGCGGGGCTAGCGTGCTGGTGGAGGTTCGCGCTGCGGAAGGAACGTCGGATGAAGCTCGACAAGCCGGTGGTCGGCGGCCCCTGCTGGGTCGAACTGGGCACGAGTGACATGGACGGGGCCAAGCGGTTCTACGCCGAGCTGTTCGGCTGGCGGTCCGAGACCGACGTCCGCGAGGAGGCGGGCGGTTACACGGTCGCGCACCTGGACGACGCGGCGGTGGCCGCGCTGACGCCGCTGTACCAGGAGGGGCAGCCGGTCGCGTGGACCGTGTCGTTCGCCGTCCGGGACGCCGACGAGACCGCGCAGCAGATCACGGCGGCCGGCGGGACGGTGCTGATGGGCCCGATGGACGTGTTCGACATGGGCCGCTTCGCGGTGGCCGCCGACCCGGCCGGCGCCGCCTTCACGTTGTGGCAGCCACGGGCCTTCGAGGGCGCCGGACTGTTCAACGCGCCCGGCGCGCTGGGCTGGGTCGAACTGCTCACCCGGGAGCCCGCACGCGCACGCGACTTCTACACGACCGTCTTCGGCTGGACCATCAACGCCTCGGAGAACTACACCCAGTGGGGCATCGCCGGTCAGGACTTCGGCGGCCTGATGATCATGGACGACAAGTTCCCGCACGAGGTGCCGCCGCACTGGCTGCCGTACTTCGCGGTGGCCGACGTCGACGCCACCGCCGCGACGGCGATCAGGGCGGGCGGCACGGCCCTGATGGAGCCCACCTCCGTGCCGGACGGTCCGCGCATCGCGGTACTGCGCGATCCGCAGGGCGCGGTCTTCGGCGTCTACCTCGCGGGTGACGAGGGCTGAGCCGACGGCCAGGGTTTTGCGCTGGAGTGCGCTCCAGCTCCTAGGGTCGAGGGCACGACCTGACGTCCCCGGAGGGGAGCGCATCGTGCGTTACACACTGTTCGGCAAGACCGGTCTGCGCGTGAGCGAGCTTAGCCTCGGCGCCATGACCATCGGCGAGGACTGGGGCTGGGGCGCCGACCAGGACACCAGCAAACGGATCCTCAACACCTACGCGGACGCGGGCGGGAACTTCATCGACACCGCCAACATCTACACGGACGGCAGTTCGGAGCGCATTCTCGGTGGCCTGCTGGAGGGGCGGCGCGACGAGTTCGTGCTGGCCAGCAAGTACACGTGCGGCATCCGCGACGGTGACGTCAACGCCGCGGGCAACCACCGCAAGAACCTGGTGCAGTCGGTGGAGGCCAGCCTGGAGCGGCTGCGCACCGACCGGCTCGACGTGCTGTGGGTGCACGCGCGGGACAACTTCACCCCGGTCGACGAGGTGATGCGGGCGCTGGACGACCTCGTACGGACCGGGAAGGTGCTGTACGTCGGCGTCTCGGACTGGCCGGCCTGGGAGATCGCGCAGGCCAACACGCTGGCCGAGCTGCGGGGCTGGACGGCGTTCGCGGGGTCGCAGCTGTTGTACAACCTGCTGGAGCGCACGCCCGAGCGTGAACTGCTGCCGCAGGCGCGGGCATTCGACCTCGCCGTGCTGGCGTGGGGGCCGCTCGGGTCCGGGAAGCTCACCGGGAAGTACCGGCGCGGCGAGGCGGGGCGGCTGGACGTCACCGGCGGCACGGTCGACGCACGCGAGGAGGCCATCGTGACGGCGGTCCTTCAGATCGCCGAGCAGGGCGGCTGGAGCCCGGCACAGGTGGCGCTGGCCTGGCTGCTGGGGCGGCCCGGCAACATCGTCCCCATCATCGCCGCCACCAAGGAGGGCCAGCTCGCCGACAATCTCGGGGCGGTCGACGTCCGGCTGGACGCGGACGCCGTCGCCCGCCTCGACGAGGTGAGCGCGCTGCCGCTGGGCTTCCCGCACGACTTCGTCCGGGAGCCGGGCATCACGCGGAACATCTACGGCGACCGCTGGACCGAGATCGACGACCGGCGCTCCACGCACCGGCGGACGGTGCACGACGTGCTGTGACGTCCCGAGGCGTTGAGGATGCTCACCCCCGCAGCGCGCCCAGGCGCCCCTCCAGCTGGCCGAGCAAATCCCCCAGCAGGGCGGCTAGTTCGCCCTGCTGCGGCGCGTCGAGACCGGACAGTACGGCGCTCTCGTAGGCGAGCTGCTCGGGGAGGATGGCGTCGACGAGGTCCCGTCCGGCGTCCGTGAGCCGGACGTGGGCGACGCGGCGGTCACGGTGGTCGCCGCGCCGCTCGACCAGGGCGCGTACGGTGAGCTGCTTGAGGCGTTTGGTGACGGCGGCACCGGAGGAGAAGGTCTCGCGGGCCAGTTCGCCGGGGGTCAGCTCATGTCCCGTGCGGCGCAGCGCGGCGAGCAGGTCGAACTCCGGCCGACTGAGCCCGGCCCGGCGCAGCGGGGCGTCCTCGGCCTGCTGGAGGAGGGCGGCACAGCGGTTGACCCGGCCGATGATCTCCATGGGGCCGGTGTCGAGCTCGGGGTGCACGGCGTGCCACTGACGAACGACGGCGGCGACGGTGTCACGCCGGGCGGGGACGGCGGGGCCTGCCGTGCCAGCGGCGCGGTCCGTGCCGTCGGCCGACGCGGCGCCGCCGGTGGGCGCGGTGCCGCCGGTGGGCGCGGCGCCGCCGGTGCGATCTGTGCCGCCGGGGCCAGCCGCACCGGCCGGGCCGACCGTGCCGCCGGTCGACGCGGTGCCGCCGGTGCGATCTGTGCCGCCGGTGATGCCACGTCGGCCCGCGTCACCCGCGCCGCGCGGCTCCGCCGCGCCCGCCGCGTCTCCCCCGTCGGCCTCCCGCCCGTTCGTCCCCGTCATGGCCGTGCGTCCTCCGTCGTCCTGTCCGCGTCCCGGTCCAGGGGCAGCCCCTGGCGTCGTACCGTCGCCGCGAGCGTACGGTGTCCTGCCTGTTCGGCGTGGACGACCCGCTCCTGGGCCAGAGCGCAGCCGGGGGCGGTGCGGGCGGCGATCGGGCCGAGCGACGCGAGGGCGCGCCGCAACGGCCGGTGCGGTGCGGCCGGTTCGACGTCCACGCCGAGCAGTTCGGCGGCGTCCGGGTCCCCCGCGTACGGCACGGGCCGGGTGCCGCGCAGCTCGCGTGCCCAGGCGCGCAGCCGTGGGGTCGCGCTGCTCATGGAAACAGATCAGCTTGTGTTTTATTCGTAAACGAAATCGGCATTCGCTCCCCGAGCGCTCCCCGCGTACACCCTTGCGCTCGCGTGAGCGCCGCATGAATCGGGCATCTCTCTCCATCGGCATCCCTTGACCGACCGTCGAGCGGGGAGGTGCGGGTGCACGGACCTGCCGCGCCGGGCTGGCTGCTGGTCGCGCTGTGCGCGGCGACCGGCGCCTACTGCCTGCTACGCCTGCGCAGCGGTGTCGAGGAGCAGCGCCGTAGCGCGGGCGACGAGGCGCTGATGGGCTTCGGCATGGCCGCGATGGCCGTACCGGCCGCGGTGTTCACCCCACCACAGTGGGCCTGGCCCGGCTACGCCGTCGTCTTCGGCGCGGCGGCCCTGCGCGCCCTGTGGGCGGCACGCACCGGCAGGCACCACCTGCACCACCTGGTGGGCGCCTCGGCCATGGTGTACATGGCGTTGGCGATGGCCGACTCCCCCGCCGCCGCACAGGGACACGGACACGGCGGCTCCGGACTCCCGCTGGTCACCGGCGCGCTGCTGCTCTACTTCACCGGATACGTCCTGCTGAGCGGAGCCAGGCTGATCCCGGTACCCGCCGGGGCGGGCGGCCCGCGTCCCACCGGGTGGGGCGACCGGCCCGAACTGGCGCGGGCCTGCCGCCTGTCGATGGGCATCGCCATGGTCGCGATGCTCATCACGCTCTGACGGCGCTCACATCAAGCCTTCCTGCGCCCCAGCACCCTCGGTCATTGGCATGCTGCCCCAAGAATCAGCAAAGATCTCACCATGCACACCCCAGCCGTCGAGTCCCCGCCCCGTCCCTCCGACCATCACACGGCCCTTCGTGCCGGGCTCGCGCTGGCGTCGATCTCGCTGCTGCTCCTCGTCCTGGTCGCCGCCGAATGGGGGCCGGTGCTCGTCCTCGACCGCGAGGTCTCCCGGACCACACACCGCTGGGCAGTCAAGGAGTCCGGGCTCACGCAGACGTGCCGGATCCTCACGGACTGGGTCTGGGACCCGCAGACGATGCGCATCCTGTGCGCGGGTGCCGTGCTGTGGCTGGTGTGGCGGCGCGCGGCGCGGTGGACGGCGGTGTGGCTGGTGGTCACCGTGGCGGTGGGCACCGGCGTACAGCAGACCACGAAGGCCGCGGTCGGCCGCGCACGGCCCGTCTGGCCCGACCCTGTCGACTCGGCCAACTACGCGGCGTTCCCGTCCGGCCACGCCATGACCGCCGTGGTGGTCCCGGGCCTGCTGCTGTGGCTCCTGCACCACTACGGCGCCGGCCGCGCCCTGTTCCGTACGGCCCTCGCCGTGGCCGTGGTGTCGGTGGTCGGCGTCGGCCTGACCCGTGTGTGGCTCGGCGTGCACTGGCCGACGGACGTGGTCGCCGGGTGGCTGCTCGGGGCGATGGTGGTGGCCCTGGCCGTGGCGGTCCACAAGCGCTGGCATCCCTGACCGGAGGGCCATGCGCCACGGCAGCTTCGCGTGCGGCGCCGTTGCCCGCACGGCGTCGCGCGTCGGCCCATAGGATCACCGCATGACCGCCGTGCTGTTCGACTTCTCCGGAACCCTCTTCCGTGTCGAGTCCACCGAGGCCTGGCTGCGTGCCGTACTCGCCGAGGCCGAAGTCGCGCTGACCGAACCCGAGTTCACCAAGACGGCGCAGGCACTGGAGGCCGCGGGCGCGCTGCCCGGCGGGGCGTTCCCGCAGCACATCCCCGCCGAACTCGCCGACGTGTGGGAGGTCCGCGACCAGACCCCCGAGGAGCACCGGGCCGCCTACACCGGCCTTTCCCGTCAGGTTCCGCTGCCCGACCCCCGGTTGCACGACGCGCTCTACGAGCGCCACATGTCGCCGGACGCGTGGGCGCCGTACCCGGACGCCGCCGAGGTGCTGGGCACGCTGCGCGAGCGCGGGGTCGGCGTCGGCGTGGTCAGCAACATCGGCTGGGACCTGCGCCCGGTATTCCGCGCGCACGGGCTCGACCAGTACGTGCACACGTACGCCCTGTCCTACGAGCACGGCATCCGCAAGCCGGACCCACGGCTGTTCGCGGCCGCCTGCGCCGATCTCGGCGCCGACCCGCGCGAGGTGCTGATGGTGGGTGACGACCGGCGGGCGGACGGCGGCGCGACGGCGCTGGGCTGCGCGGTGCACTTCGTGGACCATCTGCCGGCCGACCGACGGCCGGACGGACTGCGCCCGGTCCTGGGCCTGGTCCGCTGATCCCGGCTCGGCCGGGGTCGCTGATCCCGGCCCGGTCGTGTGCTGATCCCGCAAGACCACCGCCCACCCCGGACGATCCCCCGCGTCGCCCGGGGCAGGACGGCACTGCCGGCACCGGCCGTTCGTGGGCCGGTCCGGACGTGCTGATTATAGTTGGCTGGCAGCCAGTCAACGCAGGAGTTACAGCATGACCCCCCGTAGCGCCTCGGTCAATGAAGAGTTGCGGCGGCGTTCCCGGGAACGGCTTCTGCAGGCGGCGGTCGAGCTGGTGAGCGAGCGGGGGTACGAGGCGACGACGCTCGGGGACATCGCGGACCGGGCCGGATCGGCGCGGGGTCTGGTGTCGTACTACTTCCCGGGCAAGCGCCAGCTGGTGCAGTCAGCCGTGCACCGGCTGATGCACCGCACCCTGGAGGAGGCGCTGGAGCGGGAGCCGCGCACCGAGGACGGCCGGGAGCGGATGGCGCGGGCCATCGACGCGATCCTGGGGCTGGCCCGGGACCGGACCGTGCTGATGCGCCAGCACATGGCGGGTCTGCTGGACACCGAGGGTTTCGTGCAGTGCCCGGAGCAGCAGCGGCTGGCGGAACTGCTGCGGGACACCGTCGCCCGGCACGGCTCGTGCGACATCGCGACCGACTATCCGATGCTGCGCGCGCTGCTCATGGGCGCCGTCTACGCGATGGTGCTGCCGAACGTGGGGATGCCGATCACTCCCCTGCGCGCCGAGCTGTTCCGGCGCTACCAGCTCGACTGGGAGCTGGGGGTCCCGCCGGACGCCGAGGCGCCCGGCGGGACGTGCGACGCGGATGTGTCCCGCTTCTTCGCGACGGGGGTGGGCGGAGCGACCGGAACGCCGGGTGCGCCCCTGCCGCCCGCCGAGGATCAGTCGTCGTCGAAGCCGACGTAGTCCGGCTGCGTCTGCACATTCAGCTCACTCAGCTTGACCCAGCGTGCGGGATCCGTGCGCCGGTCGCTGAGCTTCAGGACGTCGAAGCCCTTCGCCATGTCGTTCGAGTAGATGTAGCCGTTGTAGTAGTACGCGGACCACGAGCCGCCGCTCGTGAGGCGCTCGGTGCTGATCGGACCGCGCTCGAAGTAGGCGATCTCCTTCGGGCGCGAGGAGTCGGTGAAGTCCCAGACCGAGACACCTCCCTGGTACCAGGCCTGGACCATGATGTCCCTGCCCCTGACCGGGATCAGCGAGCCGTTGTGGGCGACGCAGTTCTCGGTGTCCGCCTGGTGCCGGGGGATCTTGTAGTAGCTGCGGAAGACGAGCTTGCGCTTGTCTCCCTTGCCGACGATGTCGTAGATGCCGTCGGCGCCGCGGTTCGGGCCGATCTCCGCGTTGCAGGTGGCCGCGCCACCGCCACCCAACTCGTCGGTGAAGACGACCTTGTTGGCCTTCTGGTTGAAGGTCGCCGAGTGCCAGAACGCGAAGTTGACGTTGTCCTGCACCCGGTCGATGACCTTCGGGCGCTCCGGGTCCTTGATGGAGAGCAGGATGCCGTCACCCATGCAGGCGCCCGCCGCGAGGTCCTTCGAGGGCAGCACGGTGATGTCGTGGCAGCCGGTGGTCTTGGAGACACCCGGGTTGGTGGGTCCGCCCGGGTTGCCGCCGCCGTCGGGGCCCTCGCCCGGGAAGAGCACCGGGAAGCCGACGACCGCCGCCTTCTCGGGGGCGCGGCGCGGCACCTTGATGACCGAGATGCCGTCGTGCGGCGGTTGGCAGTCGGGGTAGGCGGCGTTGGGCGAGTACGAGGAGACGTAGATGTAGATGTTTCGGCGCTCGGGCACCAGCGTGTGGGTGTGCGAGCCGCAGGCGGTCTCGACGGCGGCGACGTACCTCGGGTTCCGCTTGTCGCTGATGTCGAAGACCTTCATGCCCTCCCAGGAGGACTTCTCGGTCACCGGCTGCGAGGTGCTGCTGCAACTGCTGTCGCTGCGCGAGGAGTCGGTGGACAGGAACAGCAGGTCGCCGGAGACGGAGATGTCGTTCTGCGAGCCGGGGCACAGCACTTGGGCGACCGTCCTGGGTGCCCTCGGGTTGCTGATGTCGAAGATGCGGAAGCCGTCGTAGTTGCCGGCGAAGGCGTATCGGCCCTGGAACGCCAGGTCCGAGTTGGTGCCGGGCAGTACGTCCTTGGGGATGTTGGTCAGGTGCTCGACGTTGGCGGAGTGGACGATCTCGTCCTGGCCGGGTATCTCGCCGGATTCCAGCGCCTTGCGCACCTCGGCCTGGGTGCTGCGGGAGACCTCCTTCTCGGCCGGCGGGCCGTCCCCCGGATCGGGGACCGCGGTCGCCGGGTGGGCCGTCAGGAGCGCGGCCAGCAGTCCGGCTGCGGCGGTGGCAACGCCGAGACGTCTGAGCCGCGTTCGGGGATCGTTCGACAGGATCACTGCGTCTTCCCTTCTTCCGTTCGCCTGGAACGGTTCACGGACCCCCGCAGTATCGTCTTCGCCATGCACAGATCAACAGAGGGAAACCGGTATGTCACGCAGTTTTTCGCCCGGGGGGCCCGCATCACGGTGTCGCTGACCGTGTTGGCCGTCCTCGGGCTGGCGGCCTGCGACTCCGGCTCGGCCCCCGAGCCGGACGGGACCAGCGGCCCATCGGTGATCGTGCCCGGCGGGCCCGGCGAGCCGAACCGGACCCTGTCCGCCGAGGACGCCGCCAAGCAGCGCTCCGACGACGACTCCCCCAACTCCGCCGACGTCGACTACGCCCGGATGATGATCGAGCATCACGCGCAGGCGCTGGAGATGACCGAACTCGTCCCGGAGCGCGCCGAGTCGTCGCAGGTGAAGAAGGTGGCCGAGCGGATCGAGGCCGCGCAGCAGCCGGAGATCGAGGTGATGCGCAGCTGGCTGAAGGAGCACGGGAAGGCCGAGGAGAGCGGCGGTCACGACCATGCCGGGATGCCGGGCATGGCGACCGAGGCGCAGTTGGGCGAGCTGCGGTCGGCACAGGGAGAGGCGTTCGACCAGCTCTTCCTCACGCTGATGATCACTCATCACGAGGGGGCGATCACCATGGCCGCCGAGGTGAAGGCGCAGGGCAACAACGTGCGGATCGAGGAAATGGCCGACGACGTGATCGCCCAGCAGACCAGCGAGATCACGCGGATGCGCGCGATGCTGTGAGCGACGAGGCGACCCGGCCGGCGGCGCGCGTGACACGCGGTCAGGACCGGCATGCCCGTGCGCGGCGAGGCGGCCCTGCCCCGCAGCTCACACGACGCGTGGCACGACCGGCACGCCAGGGCGGGGTAAGGCACCCGTCCGTCGCGGGTGTGACGCGTGGTCACGATCGGCACGCCAGGGCCCGACAAGGCGACCCGTCCATGGCGCGCACGACGCGTAGTCACGACCAGCACCCCAGGGCGGGGTAAGGCAGCCCATCAGCGGCGCGCTTGACGCACGGCCAAGGCCGGCGTGCCCGTGCGCGGCGAGGAGGGGCCGTCAGCGGCGTGCGTGACGTGGGGTCAGGAAGCCCGCGTCGCGGGCCTGTGCGATCAGCCGTAGCGCGCGGCGGCGGCTGTGCCCCGTCGCGCACATCACCGCGAGGACCGGGTCGGCGCCCTCCGCCTGGGCGGCGCGGTACGCCTGCGCGACCAGCCGCCGCCCCTCGACGCCCCGGGGCCAGGCGGGCCGGGCACGACGGGGGCCGCCGGCCGGTTCGTCGTTCCGTTCACAGGTCCTGACATACGGCTCATATGGTTCATGCGGTTCACAAGTCCCGTTCGACCCCTCCTCCCCGCAGGACTCCCCCGCCACCCCGCACGCCTCGAACAGCGGCCCCTGGAACCACTCCGCCAGCACCGTCAGATCGGTCAGCGACAACGCAGGCCGCGCCTGAACGTCCTCGATGCGCACGCATCCGGCCGCCACGACGGCGAGCGCGTCGACCGTGGCCCCGTCGGCGAAGGCCAGCCGCGCCTGGAACCACGCCGTCACCCCGTCGCCGTCCCGCACCTTCCACGCGGGCCACACGGACACCGCACCGTCCTCGGGACGGCGATCAGAAAGATTAAGAAAGGATGCTTCGAGCACACACGGAACGTAACCGCATGATCACACTCCATTCGGTGGGACACGCGTCCCGTTCTGCGCCCGGCACCCTGTCAGCGGAGCCACGGCGGTGCAATGCTGGAGCCATCAGCGACCTCCTGTGATGCACCGGACGATCCCCGGTGACCACCGGACGAAGGAGTTCCGCCGTGCTGCGTGTCGCCGTCGTCGGCTCCGGACCGAGCGGGGTCTACTCCGCCCAGACCCTCGTCCAGCAGGACCCCGCCGTGCTGGTCGACGTCCTGGACCGGCTGCCCTGCCCCTACGGGCTGGTGCGCTACGGCGTGGCGCCCGACCACGAGAAGATCAAGTCGCTGCAGAACAACCTGCGGACGGTGCTGGAGCACGAGCGGGTGCGGTTCCTCGGCGGCGTGCAGGTCGGCCCCGGCGGGGTAGCGGCCGCCCGGCTGCGGGAGCTGTACCACGCGGTCGTGTACTGCGTGGGCGCCGCCACCGACCGGCATCTGGGGATCCCCGGCGAGGACCTGCCGGGCAGTTTCTCGGCGACCGAGTTCGTGTCCTGGTACAGCGCCCACCCGGACGCCGTGGCGGACGGTTTCGTGCTCGGCGCGCGGTCGGCCGTGGTCATCGGCGTGGGGAACGTCGCCGTGGACGTCACCCGGATCCTGGCGCGGGGCGCCGCGGAACTGAGCCCCACCGACATGCCGCAGGCGGCGCTGACCGCACTGACGTCGAGCCGGGTGAACGCCATCCACATGGTGGGGCGGCGTGGCCCCTCGCAGGCCCGGTTCACCACCAAGGAGCTGCGTGAGCTGGGCGCCCTGCCGGACGCCGAAGTGGGCGTGGATCCGGACGAGTTGGCGCTGGATCCGGCGTACGTCGATCCGTCCGCGCTGCCGGCCGTGCAGCGCCGCAACGTGGAGGTGCTGCGCGGCTGGGCCGCGGAGCCGCCGAAGGGGCTGCCGCGCCGGATCCGGCTGCGGTTCTTCCTGCGTCCGGTGGAGGTGCTGGCCGAGGGCGGGCGCGTCGGCGCGGTGCGGTTCGAGCGGACGCTGCCGGACGGACGGGGCGGGGTGACGGGGACGGGCCGGTACGAGGACATCGAGGCCCAGCTCGTGCTGCGGTCGGTGGGCTATCGCGGAGTGCCGCTGGAGGGACTGCCCTTCGACCCGGCGACCGGCACGGTGCCGCATCTGGCCGGGCGCGTGGTGCGCGGTGGTGTCGTCGCGCCGGGCGAGTACGTGGCGGGCTGGATCAAGCGCGGCCCGACCGGCGTCATCGGCACCAACCGCCCGTGCGCCAAGGAGACGGTGCTGTCGCTGCTGGAGGACGCCGCCATCCTCGTAGAAAAGGACATCCCGGACGACCCGCTCGTCGCACTGCGGGCCGAGGGGATCGAGCCGGTCGAGTGGTCGGGGTGGCGGGCCATCGAGCGGGCGGAGGCGGAACTCGGGGCCTCGCTCGGGCGCGGTGTGGTCAAGTTGCCGGACTGGGAGTCGCTGCTGGCGGCGGCGCGCGGCACGGTGTCGTAGCAGAGCCGTGCCCGGCAGATGGCCGTGACACACGGCGGCAACCCACCGGAAATCAACAAACTGTTCAAGGCGCATACGGTCTGGGCTGTTCGGATGTTCCCGCTCACCCGCCGCTCTGGAGTGCCCATGGCATCGACCGCGCCCGTCCATCCCGTCGACGAGGTCCCGCCCGTACGGCAGTTGGCCGCTTTCGGGTTGCAGCATGTGCTCGCGATGTACGCGGGCGCGGTGGCCGTGCCGCTGATCGTGGGCGGTGCGATGCAGCTGCCGCCCGCGGACCTGGCGTATCTGATCACCGCGGATCTGCTGGTGTGCGGCATAGCGACGCTCATCCAGTGCGTCGGTTTCTGGCGGTTCGGCGTGCGGTTGCCGATCATGCAGGGCTGTACGTTCGCGGCGGTGTCGCCGATGGTGCTGATCGGGACGACGGGCGGCGGACTGCCCGCGATCTACGGCTCGGTGATCGTCGCGGGCCTGGCGATCGTGCTGCTGGCGCCCGTGTTCGGGAAACTGCTGCGCTTCTTTCCGCCCCTGGTCACCGGCACGGTGATCCTGATCATCGGTGTCTCACTGCTGCCGGTCGCGGGCAACTGGGCGGCCGGTGGCGCGGGTTCCGCGGACTTCGGGGCGCCGAAGAACCTGGCGCTGGCCGCCTTCGTGCTGGCGGTGGTGCTGGGTGTGCAGCGGTTCGCGCCGGTGTTCCTGAGCCGGATCGCGGTGCTGATCGGGATCGCGGTGGGGCTGGCGGTGGCGGTGCCGTTCGGCTTCACGGACTTCGGTGGCGTCAAGGATGCCGACTGGGTGGGGATCAGCACGCCGTTCCATTTCGGTGCGCCGGTGTTCGAGGTGTCGGCGATCGTGTCGATGCTGGTGGTGGCCTTGGTGTGCATGACCGAGACGACCGGTGACTTCATCGCGGTCGGCGAGATGACCGGGCGCAAGGTCGAGCCGCGCTCACTGGCGGACGGACTGCGGGCCGACGGGCTGTCGACCGTGCTGGGCGGGGTCTTCAACACCTTCCCGTACACGGCGTACGCGCAGAATGTGGGCCTGGTCGGCATGACCCGGGTGCGCAGTCGCTGGGTCGTCGCGGCGGCGGGCGGCATGCTGGTGCTGCTCGGGCTGCTGCCCAAGCTGGGTGCGGTGGTGGCGGCGATTCCGGCACCGGTGCTCGGCGGCGCGGGGCTGGTGATGTTCGGGACGGTCGCGGCGAGCGGTCTGAGGACGCTGGCCGAGGTCGACTTCAAGGGCAACCACAACCTCACCGTGGTGGCG
This sequence comes from Streptomyces sp. Z423-1, assembly GCF_013009255.1. Taxonomy (NCBI): domain Bacteria; kingdom Bacillati; phylum Actinomycetota; class Actinomycetes; order Kitasatosporales; family Streptomycetaceae; genus Streptomyces; species Streptomyces sp. Z423-1. The sequence goes on along the minus strand of NZ_CP053109.1, from coordinate 8,519,212 downwards.
GTGTCGGTGGCGGTGGGCGTGCTGCCGGTCGGGGTGCCGACGATCTACGACCGGTTCCCGGACTGGTTCCAGACCGTCATGCACAGTGGGATCAGCGCGGGCTGCCTGACCGCGATCGTACTCAACCTGCTCTTCAACCACCTTCCCGCGAAGGGCGGTTCAGCCGGCGACGCCGAGTCGGGCGGCCTGCCGGTCGGCGGCGGCGAGCAGGCTGTCGAGAAGCCCCGGGAAGAGAGCGTCTAGGTCGTCGCGGCGCAGGCCGTTCATCTTGGCCGTGCCACGGTAGACCTGCCGGATCACACCGCTCTCCCGCAGCACCCGGAAGTGGTGCGTGGTCGTGGACTTGGTGACCGGCAGGTCGAAGTGCGAACAGGAGAGCTCGTCGACGGTGTCGGCGGCGAGCTCGCGCACGATACGCAGCCGCATCGGGTCGGACAGCGCGTGCAGCACGCCTTCCAGCCGGATGTCCTCGCGCGCCGGGTGCGGCAGGGCTCGGCTGCTGGTGGTGGGGGCGGCGGGGGTCACGACGTGCTCCACTTCGTCCGGGAAGCTCCATTGTACGAGGACCCTCGTAGTTTGACATCCACCGTACTACGATGACTATCGTACGACTCGACCACCGGTCCCGTGACGAATGGAGTCCGCCGTGAGTGCGCTCTTCGAGCCCTACACCCTGCGCGATGTGACGATCCCCAACCGGGTGTGGATGCCGCCCATGTGCCAGTATTCGGCCGCGCCGGAGGGGCCCGAGACCGGTGTGCCGGGCGACTGGCACTTCGCGCACTACGCCGCCCGCGCGGCCGGCGGCACGGGGCTGATCATCGTGGAGGCGACGGGGGTGAGCCCGGAGGGGCGGATCTCGCCGCAGGACCTCGGCATCTGGAACGACACGCAGGTCGAGGCGTTCCGCCGGATCACGCGGTTCCTCGTCTCGCAGGGGACGGTGCCGGCGATCCAGCTCGCCCATGCCGGGCGCAAGGCGTCGACCGGCCAGACGTGGAAGGGCGGGGCGCCGGTCGGACCGGAGGCGTACGGATGGCAGCCGGTGGCGCCGAGCGCGGTGGCGTTCGACGAGCGGCATCCCGTGCCGAGTGAGCTGACGGTCGCGCAGATCCAGGAGGTCGTCGGTCGGTTCGCGGACGCGGCGCGGCGGGCGCTGGCGGCCGGTTTCGAGATCGTGGAGATCCATGGCGCGCACGGCTACCTGATCAACGAGTTCCTCTCGCCGCACTCCAACCACCGCACCGACGCGTACGGCGGCTCGTACGAGAACCGCACCCGGTTCGCCCTCGAAGTCGTCGACGCCGTACGGGAGGTGTGGCCGGACGACAAGCCGCTGTTCTTCCGCATCTCGGCGACGGAGTGGCTGGAGGAGGGCGGCTGGACCGCGGACGACACCGTCCGCTTCGCCCGTGAACTCCAGGCCCACGGCGTGGATCTCCTGGACGTCTCCACCGGCGGCAACGCCTCCGGCGTCCGCATCCCGACGGGCCCCGGCTACCAGGTCCCGTTCGCGGCCTGTGTGAAGGCCGAGACCTCGCTCCCGGTCGCCGCGGTCGGCATGATCACCGAGGCCGAGCAGGCGGAGAAGATCATCACCAACGGCGAGGCGGACGCGGTCCTGCTGGGCCGGGAACTCCTGCGCAACCCGTCGTGGGCGCGGCACGCGGCGCGGGAGCTGGGGGGCGAGGTGCGGGTACCGGACCAGTATCACCGGTCGGTGTGAGGCAGCGGGGCGGCCGGAGCTGGGCCGCCCCGACTGCGGGAAGGACCGGCGCGTTCAGCCGCGCCGCCCGTCCTACCAGTGCGCCCACAAGCCGCCCCGATGCTCGCAGCGCGCCCCTCACTGCCCGAGCCGCACCACCGCCCGCTCAATATGGGGCAGCGCCCGCTGGCCCGTCACCGCCAGGGCGACGGCTGCCAGGACGCCGGTCCAGGCGATCGGGCCGAGGGGGGTGCAGCCGAGGGCCTGGCTGACGCCCGGGATTTCGACGAGGGCGACCAGCGCCACGGCGGAGCCGAGGACCGTGACGCGGACCAGGGGGCTTTCGCGGCGGTCGGCGAGGGTCTGGGCGAGTTGCGTGCCGACCACGGCGCACAGGGCCATCGTGGTGGTGCGGCGCGCCGACCCGGGCGTGAAGCGGCCGATCAGCCAGGCCGCGACCGCACCGAGACACGTGGTCAGCGCCCGGTGCCGGATCTGCCGCATCAGCGGCGTGCCGAGCAGCGTCGTACCCAGCGGCCCACTGCCCGCGCTCGCCTCCTCGCGCACGTCCTTCTGCGGTGTGACCGCCACCGCCATCGCCGGGAACAGGTCCGTGAACAGGTTGACCAGCAGCATCTGACGGGTCGACAGCGGCGCGGTCCCGCCGAGCAGGCTGCCGACGATCCCGAAGCCGACCTCGCCCGCGTTGCCGCCGATCAGGATGGCGACGGCGTCGGCGACGCTGTGCCACAGGGCGCGGCCCTCGGAGACCGCCTCGACGAGGACTGTCATGTCGCCGTTGGTGAGCACCAGGTCGGCGGCGTTGCGGGCGGCCGCCGAACCGCGGGCGCTGATCCCCACACCGATGTCGGCGGCGCGGATGGCGGCCGCGTCGTTGGCGCCGTCACCGACCATGCCGACCACCCGGCCGGAGTCCATCAGCGCCTCGATGACCTGGAGCTTCTGCTCCGGCGCGACCCGGGCGACGACACCCACGTCGTGCAGCATCCGCGCGCGCTCGGAGCGGTCCGCGGCGGCCAGTTCGTCGCCGGTGACCACGTCGGTGTCCTCCGGCCAGCCCAGCTGGACGGCGATCGCACGTGCGGTCTGCGGGTGGTCGCCGGTCAGCATGACCGGTCGTACGCCCGCCTCGCGCAACCCGTGCACGAGCGCGGTGGACGACTCGCGCGGTACGTCGGCCAGCGCGAGCAGCCCGGTGAACTCCAGCCCCTTCGGCGGATCTTCGCAGACCTCGGCGTCCTTCTCCCCGTCGGCCAGCGGCCGTTGGGCCACCGCGAGCACGCGCAGTCCGTCCCTGGCCAGGTCATGGGCCTGGTCGTAAGCGTGGTCGGGGACGTCACGGCAGGCCGGCAGCACGGTCTCCGGCGCGCCCTTGACCACCAACACCCGCTTGCCGTCGCCCGCGTGGCCCACGGCACCGGCGTAGCCGCGGCCCGCCTCGAACGGCCGGCCCTCGGTCTGCACCCACGCGGGGTCCCGCCCGGCCGCGGTCAGGACGGCCTCGTCGGTGGCGTGCACCGGCTTGTCGGGGCCCTCCTCCGGCTGCGGACAGGCCCGTACCGCGACCAGCATGGTCTCGGTGTCCGCGGCCTCCTGCGGCGTACGGGCCGTTCCGTCGACGTCGGTCACGCGGACCAGGCGCAGCTTGTTCTCGGTGAGGGTGCCGGTCTTGTCGAAGCAGACCGTGTCCATCCGGCCGAGCGCCTCCAGCGTGCGCGGCGCCCGCACCAGGACGCCCCGGTGGCTGAGCCGGCGGGCGGCCGCCAGTTGCGCCACCGTGGCCACCAGCGGCAGCCCCTCGGGAACGGCGGCCACCGCCACCGCCACGCCACCGCTGACGGCCTCCCGGATCGGCGCGCCGCGCAGCAGCGACAGGCCGGTCACCGCGGCCCCGCCCGCCATGGTCAACGGCAGTGCCTTGCCGGTGAGTTCCTGCAGCCGGGCCTGGACGCCCGCGGCCGGGGGCTTGCGGGCGGCGAGGTGCACGGCCCGGGCCGCCTCGGTGCGCTCGCCGGTCTCCACCACCACGGCCCGCGCCTGTCCGGCGACGACCGTCGTGCCCTCGAACACCATGCAGCGGCGGTCGGCGACAGCCGCCTGCGGCGTGGGCTCCGTCTGCTTGTCGACGGGCAGGGACTCTCCGGTCAGCGCCGACTCGTCGACCTCCAGGCCGTCCTCCCACAGCAGGCGCGCGTCGGCCGGTACCACGTCGTCGACCTTCAGCTCGATCACGTCGCCTGGGTGGAGCCGGGTGGCGTCCACGGTCCGCGCGCCCGTCGCGTCGCCGTTGGTGACGCGGGCCTTCTGTTTCTGCTCGGCGACCAGCCCGGACAACGCCCGTTCGGCGCGCAGCCGCTGCACACCACCGACCAGCGCGTTCAGGTCGAGGGCGCCGACCACCAGCAGGGCGTCCACCACGGAGCCGAGGATCGCCGACGCGGCCGAGCCGACCGCCAGCACGGGCGTGAGCGGATCGTCCAGTTCGCCGCGCACCGCCCGGCCGAGCTGGAGCGTCCAGCGCACCGGTTCCATGCCCGGGGCGCGTACCACGGTGCCCGCCGCCTTGCGGACCCGGCCGGTGGCCGCGGCGACGGCCGTCGCCGGTTCCTCCGCCCGGCGTTCCAGCCTCTTTTGTACGTCGCTCACCTTCAGGGCGTGCCAGGGCACCCGCGGCCGTGGGTGCGGCGCACGGTCCACCGCCACGCCGACCGCCGATCGCGCCCCGCCCAGCAGGGCGAGGGCGGCGCCGATGTCGACGGGCGCGTGCCGCAGGCCTATCAGCGGCATCCGGGCGCCGCCCTTCGCCTCGCCGACGGCGACCAGCAGCCCGGACAGCGCGGCACCGGACCGGGCCAGCACCTGCGAGCGCCGGCCGACCCTGCGTGCCACGGGCACCGCCCTCAGCAGCCGCCACACGTCGGCCAGTCCGCCCGGCGCGACCAGGTCGGCGCCCCACGCGACGGCCGCGTCCCCGTCGGCGAGCGCGACGGCCACGTCCCCGGCGAGCAGCCCGGACAGCAGGTCGGTGTCGTCCGAGGAGGACGGCCGGGCCACCGTGATGACGCCGCCGCGGCCACGCAGCCGGTCCACCACCTCGTCGGGCGCCCGGTCGGCGGGCACGATGTGGTCCGCGAGGGCGGTGAACTCGCCCAGCGCCGGATCGGCCACCACCACGACCCGCAGCCCGGCACGCCGCGCCGCGTCCAGGACGGCCTCGGCCCACGGGTCGGCGCTGCCGTCCGCGCTGTGCAGGGCGCTCGGGTGCAGGAAGACCGTGCGGGCCGTCTCCAGTTGGCGCAGCCGGTCCATGTTGCGCACCAGCACCCCGGTGCGGGCCAGCGCGCAGCCGAGCACCGCGTGGAAGGCGGCGGGGCCGTAGCGGGCGGCCTTCGGCGAGCCCGCGAGGACCGCTTCGGCCGCCTCGGTGCCGCTGTGCTTGACCAGCAGCGTCACGGCAGCGCCCACCACGCTGCCGGTCTCGGCGTGGACGGCGTAGTCCTGGGCCGGTGCGGTGCGCAGGGGCGGGCGCGGGAAGCGGTGTGCCGCCACGTCCTCCCGTCCGGGCCGGCAGACCTGGTCGTGCACCGAGTCGAATGCGGCCGCGCGCGCCACCGCCTCCGCGAGCTGGAGGGACCGCAGGGCGCCGTCGAGCACCAGGGACGTCGGGGTCTGCCCGGCGCCGTGCGCGGCCGCGTTGGCGACCGCCAGGATCAGGTCCGTGCGGGAGGCGCCGAAGCGGGAGCGCAGCCAGCCTCGGAAACGGGGGTTCTCACGCAGCAGGGTCACGCCCGCGGTCACGAACCGGGGCGAGGGCGGCAGCCGCATCATGGATCCGGTGACCGCGGCGACGATGCCCGCGGCGTCGGCCACCATCGCCGCGGACACGGTCCGCACCTCGGCCGGGTCGCCGGGGTGCGCGAACTCCTCGATCGCGTCGTCGGCGGGCGTCAGTCCGTGCCGGTCGGCGAGTTCGTTCGCCCGCTCCAGCACCCGGTCGGTCAGGGCCGTCTCGGTCGCGGCGACCACAAGGCGGGCCAGGCCGCCGTCCCAGTAGGCGTAGGCCACGTCCGGGTGCTCGGCGAGGGCTTTCGCCATCCGTCGCGCCGCCCGCGCGGTGGCGCCGGCCCGATCGGCCTGGTCCGCCCGCTCCGGCTCGGGGGCGGACCGCAGCGCGAGATGCACCCGGCGGCCGGCCCGCCAGTGGCGTTTCCCTCCGGGCAGCGCCCCCCGCGCCACCCGCGACACCCGCACCATGGCCTCCGCGCCGCGCACCCCGGCGCGCGCGGTTCCGGCCACAGCACCGGCGGCCGCTCCCACCGCGGGCGCGGTGCCGCGCACCAGCAGGCGCGGCCCGGCCATGACGATGTCGGAGACGGCCGCCGATGAGCCCGTCAGCAACCAAAGCCCCATGTCACGCCCTTTGCTCGTATCTCCGGCGGGCCGGGTGGCCGGCCTCCGGCCCGCCTGTCCTTATCCGCCGCTGGTGGTTGCCTTGCGCCGGCTGCTGCTGGTCGTGCTCCGCCCGCCGGCTGCTCCCGACTTCCCAGCGCTGGACGTCGTACGCCTGCTCGTGGACGTCGTACGCCGGCTCGCGGTCGCCGACTTCCCGCGGCTGGACGTCGTACGCCCGGCGGTGGACGACTCGGCCGACGCCGTCTTGCCGCCGTCCTTCGTGGTGGCTGCCCCGTTGCCCTCGTGCTTCGGCTTCGGCTGGGTCAGCCAGGCCACGCCCGCCACCGTGAGGGCGACAGGCCACTCCACCACGCCCGCGACTCCGAGGAGCCCGGCCCCGGTGTACACCGCCACGCGACGGCCGCGCGGCGACACGGTGCCGACCGCGTCCAGCGCGCCATCGGCCGCCTTGGTCACCATCCCGGCCCCGGGCATCCTGCGCAGCGCCGTCACGGGTGCGCGCAGCGGTGCCGGGAGCTCGGGCGAGGTCTTCTGCCGTGCCATGACACTCACGCTCCCTGGCAGATCAATCTTTCACCCCGCCGGGTTCCCTTGATACGAGGTGTCACCCACGCGAATGACGGAAACCAGGGCAAATGGGGGTATAGGGCCCATAAATCCTTGGGGCGACCTCGCGCAGCCGGGCACGGAAGCTCGCGGATCCTTCGGCCACCGTGCCGAGCCGGGGGTCAACCGGCCGTGCAGGCGGTCCCGTTGAGCGTGAAGGAGGTCGGCGGCCCGTCGGCCCCCGTGTGGCTCGCCCGGTAGCCGATGCTGACGCTGCCGTTCGGCGCGATCGTGGCGTTGTACGCGACGTTCGCCGCCGTCACTGTTCCGGTTCCCGGGGCGTACGTGGCGCCCCAGCCGTTGGTGATCGTCTGGCCGGTGGGCAGGGTGAAGCCCAGTCGCCAGCCGTCGATCGCCGTCGTACCGGTGTTGGTGATCGTCACCGAGGCCGTCAGGCCGGTGTTCCAGGCGTTGGCCGTCGCCGTCACCCGGCAGGCGCCCGGCTGGGGCTGGGGGGCGGGACCGCTCTCGTCCAGGCCGAAGAAGGTGAGGACGCGCGAGCCCATGCCCCAGGCGTAGAGGTTGTGACCGACGCCCTGGAGACTGATGGCCTCGACAGGGGCGCGCTCACCGGTGCCGCCGTAGCGGGTGCGGGTCCAGCCGGTGGCGGGCGAGTCGGTGGCCGCCGGGGTCCGGCTCACACCGTGCACGTCGGTCCACTGCTTGATCTCCTCGGCGAAGTTCGGGTACCGCAGGACGTCGTCCTCGGTGCCGTGCCACAGCTGCATCCGGGGCCTGGGGCCGGTGTAGCCGGGGTACGCGGCACGGACCAGGTCGCCCCACGCCTGGGGAGTGCGGGACACGGTGCCGCCCGCGCAGGCGCTGTTCCACTCGGAGCCGTCGGTGGTGGCGAAGCAGCCGAAGGGGACACCGGCGAACGCGGCACCGGCCGCGAACACGTCCGGGTAGACACCCAGCAGGACGTTGGTCATCATCGCGCCGGACGAGATGCCGGTGACGTAGACCCGGCCCGGATCGGCGTCGTAGGCCGTCCTCACCCAGTCGACCATCGACTTGATGCCGACCGGATCGCTGCCGCCGTCCCGGCGCAGCGCCTGCGGCGAGGAGACGTCGAAGCACTTGCCGGCCCGGGTCACCGACGGGTAGACGACGATGAAGCCGTAGCGGTCGGCCAGCGAGGCGTACTCGGTGCCGGAGTACATCGCCGGACCGGAGCCCGTGCAGTAGTGGACGGCGACGAGGACCGCCGGGTCGGGCGTGACGCTGTCGGGGACGTACAGGTACATCCGCAGGTTGCTGGGGTTGCTGCCGAAGTCGGTGACCTCGGTGAGCGTCGCGGTGGGGGCGGCGGGGCGCGCGGAGGCCTGCGGGGGCGCGAGGAGCAGGACGGCGAGCAGCGGCAGGAGTGTTCCGCAGAGCGCGACGAGCAGCGAACGCAGTGGTCTGCGGGTGGGGTTGCCGGTGGTGGTGGCGGACACGGGGTCGTCCCTTCGGGATGGCGGCTCGTGGGGGTCCGTCGAGGTGACATCTCCGCGGCGTCGGCAGGTCATCGAACGCGGCATCGAACGCCGTATCGACGGGGCAGCACTGAGGGAGCACCGGGCATGGTGGCATGCGCACGGCCACCATGGAAGCGCTCCCACAGACCACATCCGGCCGCTTCCCGAGCCCGCCGAGGGTGGCCGGATGTCTTCTGCGCAAACCGTTGACTAGAAAGCGCTTGCCCTCTACCTTCCGTTCAACAGGCTGACCGGCTGACGCCCTATCAGGAAGAAAGCGGCACTCTGCCAGCGCAGCGTGTTCAACATGGCGTACACCGTTCACGTATTCGCCCAACCAGGCTTCCCGAAAGGGGGACGCACCCGCATGCGTACAGGCCCCCCACGTACACACACGCAAAGTTCCGCCCCGGCGGTGGCCACGGCAGCACTCGCCCCGGTGGCCGTGCTCGCCCACTCGCCGGTCGTCGCTCGGTGACGTCCGGCGCGGGCGCCGGAAAGCTCCGACACCCCCACAACACCAGAGAAGGAACCGGGACATGTCTTCTGCAACACGACCGCGCGCTCGCAGGCGCGCGCTGACCGGCGCGCTGGCCACCCTCGGCCTGTCGGTTGGCATGATCATGACTACCGGCGCGCAGTCGGCGAGCGCCGCCACCTGGCCGACCCCGAACGGCAGCCAAGCGGTCCCCTCCACCATCCCGATCTCCGGCACCAAGGACTACGGGATGAAGCGCCTGTACGGCACCGGCGATCTGGGCTCCGGCAACCAGGACGAGGGCCAGGGTCCGATCCTGGAGCTGGCCCCCGGCGCGGTGCTGAAGAACGTCATCCTCGGTGCCCCGGCCGCCGACGGCATCCACTGCAAGGGCAGCTGCACGCTGCAGAACGTCTGGTGGGAGGACGTCGGCGAGGACGCCGCCACCTTCCGGGGCAACAGCAGCGCGACGTACCACGTGATCGGCGGCGGTGCGAAGAAGGCCGCGGACAAGGTCTTCCAGCACAACGGCGGCGGCACGCTGAACATCTCGAACTTCGCCGTGCAGGAGTTCAAGACCCTGTACCGCTCCTGCGGCGACTGCTCCACGCAGTACACCCGCAAGGTGAACCTCAACACCATCGAGGTGACCGGCACGGGCACCACCGCGCGGATCGTCGGCATCAACACCAACCGCAACGACGTGGCGACCCTGCGGAACATCACGATCCTGAACGACGCGAGCCGCAAGGTCATCCCCTGCCAGAAGTACCACAACAACTCCGCTGTGGGGACCGGCCCCGACAGCACGAACTGCCTGTACAGCAGCTCGGACATCACGTATCGGTAGCCCCCCACGGGAAGGCGGCCGTACGAAGCGTCTCCGGCGGCGCTTCGTACGGCCGCCGCGTCATGTCCGGCGCACCGCTCGCGTCAACTCCCGCTGATAGTCGGCGTACGCGGTGCGCAGCGCGGTTCCCGGCCAGTCGGCGGGCAGGAGTTCGGGGGGCAGCACAGGGTCGGCGAGCAGGTGGCGCACGACGGCCGCGAAGGCCGTCAGACGGTCGGCGGGGCGCTCCACGCGCGCGATGTGGTCGAGCAGTGCGCGGCCCGTGGCGCTCCAGGTGTCGAGCGGCCACAGAGTCGCCGCCAGGTCGCGTGCGGGTTGGGCGGGCCGGGCCGTGAAGGCCTGAAGTACGGCTGTCAGGTCCTCCGGCAGGGAACGGCGCAGGTTGGCGGGGCGGAGCCAGACGCCCTCGCGGAGCTCGGCGAGCCGCAGGGCGGTCAGCCGGGTGCGCAGGTCGGCGCGTTCGGCGGGGCCGCGGCCGGTCGCGGTGATCACGGCCATCTCCCAGTCGCCGTCCCACGCGCGCGTGCGGGGGTGCAGGGCGTCGTCCTGCCGGCGCCGGCGCTCCAGCAGCCGCTCACCGATCCGGTAACCGGTGTCCGTGCGCAGCAGATCCCCGGCCGCCGTCATCCGGCTGAGCGCGGCCCGCAGCGTGGAGCCGCCGACGCCGAAGGGCTCCACGGCACGGGCCAGGTCCCGCGCGGGCAGCTCGGGCGGGTGGGCGCCGAGCAGCAGGCTCAGCACGACGGACCGGGCCGACAGCGGGCGCAGTGCGGCCTCGCGGGCTTGCGTGGTCTCGTCGATGCGCATGGGCACGTACTGTACGGGGCCGATTTTCGTGTTGCAGGATTGCTGCGACCGTAGCGACAGTGCAACACTCGCCGCATGGTCTCGACACACGAAGGTGCTTCCGGCGGCCCCACCCACGCCGTCTTCAACCAGCCCCCTCCCCTGGCCCCGTACGACGCGTCCGACGACCGGGCCCTGCTGGAGGGGCTGCGGCGCGAGGGTGCCGGGTGGGCCGAGGAGGGCGTCCGGCGGCTCGGCCTGCGGGCCGGCAGTGCGGAGGCGCAGGAGTGGGGCGAGCTGGCCAACCGGCACGAGCCGGTGCTGCGCACCCACGACCGGTACGGCAACCGGGTCGACGAGGTCGACTTCCACCCGAGCTGGCACCACCTGATGCGGGTCGCGGTCGCGGAGGGCCTGGCGGGCGCGCCCTGGGCGGACGACCGGCCGGGGGCCCATGTGGCGCGTACGGCGGGCGGATTGGTGTGGGGACACACCGAGGCCGGACACGGCTGCCCGACGTCGATGACGTACGCCGCCGTCCCCGCGCTGCGCCGCCAGCCGGACCTCGCGAAGGTCTACGAACCGCTGCTGACCAGCCGCGAGTACGACCCGGAGCTCGGCGTTCCGGCGCAGAAGAGCGGTCTGCTGGCCGGCATGGGGATGACCGAGAAGCAGGGCGGCTCGGACGTCCGTACGAACACCACGACCGCCACGCCCACGGCCGAGCCAGGCGTGTACACCCTGCGCGGGCACAAGTGGTTCACGTCGGCGCCCATGTGTGACGTGTTCCTGGTGCTGGCGCAGGCTCCCGACGGGCTGTCCTGCTTCCTGGTGCCGCGTGTGCTGCCCGACGGCAGCCGCAACGCCTTCCGCATCCAGCGCCTGAAGGACAAGCTCGGCAACCGTTCGAACGCCTCCTCCGAGCCGGAGTTCGACGGGACCGTCGCCTGGCTGGTCGGCACCGAGGGGCAGGGCGTCAAGACGATCATCGAGATGGTCAACTGCACCCGGCTGGACTGCGTGATGGCCTCGGCGACGCTCATGCGCAAGACGCTGGTCGAGGCGGGGCATCACGCGGGGCACCGCAGCGCGTTCGGGGCGCGGCTGGTGGACCAGCCGCTGATGCGCAACGTCCTGGCCGATCTGGCACTGGAGTCGGAGGCCGCCACCACGCTCACCCTGCGGCTTGCGGGGGCGGCCGACCGGGCCGTGCGCGGGGACACGGGCGAGGCGGCGTTCCGCCGGATCGCCACCGCCGTGGGCAAGTACTGGGTCACCAAGCGGGGCCCGGCCTTCACCGCGGAGGCCCTGGAGTGCCTCGGCGGCAACGGCTACGTAGAAGACTCGGGCATGCCCCGCCACTACCGCGAGGCGCCCCTGCTGTCCATCTGGGAGGGCTCAGGAAACGTCAACGCCCTCGACGTGCTGCGGGCGTTGAGCCGCGAGCCGGGCACTGCGGAGGCGTTGTTCGCCGAACTGGCCCTGGCACAGGGGGCGGACGCCCGGCTGGACGCGGCCGTGAACCGGCTCAAGGGCAGGCTGGCGGAGGGCTCGCCGTCGGGTGCCCGGCGGCTGGTGGAGCTGATGGCGCTCACGCTGCAGGCGTCGCTGCTGGTCCGGCACGCCCCGCCCGCGGTCGCCGACGCGTTCTGCGCGACGCGGCTGGGCGGCGACTGGGGGTACGCCTTCGGGACGTTGCCCGACGGGGCCGACCTGGACGCGATCCTGGACAGGGCGCTGCCCGCGTCCGATCCGTCGGACACGCCCGCCGCTCGGCCCGTTTGACGCCGCTTGGCGCGTCTGAGGGCTCGGCCCGTCTGACGCCGCTCAGGCCGTCTCACGTCGCTCAGCGCGTCTGACGCCGTTCGGCCCCCTTGACGCGCTCAGCCCGTCTGACGCCGCCGCAGCGCGTCGAACCGGGCCCAGTCGGCGTCCCACTGGTCCAGGCGTCGGCGCTCCAGCCGGCCGCGCAGGAGGCGTTCGCCGACGAGCGGTACGGCGGTCGCGCCGACGCCCGCCAGGGTGCCGATCAGATTGGCTCGTACGCGGGCCTCGGACGGAGTGGTGGGCTCGGTCACCAGGCGGCCCTGCCGGTCCGTCCACACCGTGACCGGCGTGCCGGCGGGGCTGCCGGGCCGGGCCCGGGCCTGCCCGGTGCGGTCGGAGCCGTCCGGCGCAGACCAGCGCACCTCGGCCCACACCCGCGCGGTGCTCGCCGCGCCGGACCTCGTGGGGGACGATCCGGGCACCGGCTCGGTCAGCCGTGCCTCGACCGGGCGCCACTCGACGCGCTCCCGGGCCAGCTCCCCTTCTACGGTCCGGCTCACCGTCAGACCGGCCAGCGCCCCGACCAGCGCGGTGAGCACCCAGGCGCCGAGCAGAACCCAGGCCTCCACCCTGTCGGAGCGGCGCTTGAGCGGGTTGCGCCGCCAGCGCCACAGCCACACCTTCGGACCACGGAACGCCATCGAAGGCCTCCCTCCTCGCGAGCACAGGATCATCCCCGACCGCCCTTCCATACGGCGGACGGCTCGTCGATGCTCACGGCGAGTCCACGTCGGGACGGTCCGGGAGCCCCGGCGCGACGGTCCCAGGAGGCCCGGCGGGCCGCGCGGACGGCGTCGCGCACATTCCGCGTCTGTCCGGCGACACCGCGCTGACCTGCGGTGAAGCCGCTCGACGGGGTGACTGTCAGTGGTGGGGTGCAGACTGGCCGGTGTCTGGGACAAGGACGTCGCGGAGGTGATCGGCATGACTGAAGTACTGCTCGCCGTTGGTACACGCAAAGGCCTGTTCATCGGGCGCCGGCGCGGTGGCGCCTGGGAGTTCGACGAAAGCCCCTACTTCAACGCACAGGCCGTGTACTCGGTCGCCATCGACACCCGCGGCGCCATCCCGCGGCTGCTGGCCGGGGGCGACAGCGCGCACTGGGGGCCGTCGGTGTTCCACTCCGACGACCTGGGACGCACATGGACGGAACCGGCTCGGCCGGCCGTGAAGTTCCCCAAGGACACGGGCGCTTCCCTGGAGCGGGTGTGGCAGCTGCACCCGGCGGCCGCGGAGCCGGACGTGGTCTACGCGGGCACGGAACCGGCCGCGCTGTACCGCTCGGAGGACAGAGGGGAGACGTTCGAGCTGGTCCGTCCGCTGTGGGAGCATCCCACGCGCTCGCAGTGGCAGCCGGGCGGCGGTGGAGAGGGCCTGCACACCGTGCTCACCGACAAGCGTGACCCGCAGGCCGTGACGGTCGCGGTGTCGACGGCCGGTGTGTTCCGCACGACCGACGGCGGCGCGGGCTGGACCCCGTCCAACTCCGGTGTCTCCGCGGTGTTCCTGCCGGACCCCAACCCGGAGTTCGGCCAGTGCGTGCACAAGATCGCGCAGGACGCGGGGACGCCGGACCGGCTGTATCTGCAGAACCACTGGGGTGTGTACCGCAGCGACGACGCGGGCGCGCACTGGACCGACATCGGTGAGGGCCTGCCGTCCACGTTCGGTTTCGCCGCCGCGACCCATCCGCGCCGCGCGGAGACGGCGTACGTCTTCCCCATCAACGCGGACTCCGACCGGGTGCCCGCCGACCGGCGCTGCCGGGTGTTCCGGACGGCGGACGCGGGCAAGTCGTGGGAGCCGCTGACGGCGGGGCTGCCTCAGGAGGACCACTTCGGCACGGTGTTGCGCGACGCGCTGTGCACGGACGACGCGGACCCGGCGGGCGTGTACTTCGGCAACCGCAACGGCGAGGTGTACGCGTCGGCCGACGACGGCGACAGCTGGCGGCAGTTGGCGTGGCATCTGCCGGACGTGCTGTGCGTGCGGGCCGCGGTGATCGCATGAGGCGAACGGGGGCATACGGTAAGGCTTACGTTCGGGCTTGCGGTCGGCCTGCGTTGGCCACTGGTTGATCGCCGCTACCTGTACGGCATTAGGGTGCCGCCCGTGGCACCACGGCCCGTGCATGAAATCGTCGAATCGGGCTGGGCGCATGCCCTGGAACCCGTGGCCGGCGGATCGCGGAGATGGGTGACTTCCTGCGCGCAGAGATCGCCGCGGGACGCACCTATCTCCCGAGTCGAGCAACGTCCATGTGGAACAGGATGAGATACCTGAACCGTTCGGTAATGTGTTCGCCCGGGAGGGCCCGAACGGCTGCTGACAGGTGGCAGTGGCAATCACAGCCGTAGACACGTCCCATGACCGCGGACGTCGGCACGGCCTCCGGCCCCTGATGCCTGAGGACGGACCACGAAACGGACGGGGGAACCACCGATGACGACCGCTCACGCAGGATCCGGTGTTGGGAGCGGCCCACCGCCAGAGAGCGACACGGTCATCGACGTACGGGATCTGCGGATGCGCTACCGCAGCCACGACGTATTAAAGGGTGTCAGCTTCACGGCCCGACGAGGCGAAGTCGTCCTGCTGCTCGGCCCGAACGGCGCAGGCAAGACGACCACGATCGAGGTCTTGGAAGGCTTCCGGATGCGCTCGGCCGGTGACGTGACCGTCCTCGGCACCGATCCGGCTGCCGGGGACGAGCGGTGGCGTGCGTGTCTGGGCATCGTGCTGCAGTCCTGGCGCGACCACGGCAAGTGGCGGGTGCGGGAACTGCTGGCCCACCTCGGCTCGTACTACGCGCCGTACTCCACCGCCCTCGTGCGGCGGCCGTGGGACGTCGACGAGCTCCTCGCCGCAGTGGGGCTGACCGAGCAAGCGGACAAGCGGGTCGGAACTCTGTCCGGCGGACAGCGCAGGCGTTTCGACGTGGCCGTCGGCATCGTAGGCAGACCCGAGGTGCTGTTTTTGGACGAGCCGACGGCCGGTCTGGACCCGGAGGCGAGGAACGAGTTCCACGGCCTGGTACGCGGGCTGGCGGACGAGAACACCACTGTTCTGCTGACCACGCACGACCTTGCCGAGGCGGAGAGGCTCGCCGACCGGATCCTCATTCTGGCCGGTGGCCGCATCCTGGCCGATGGCTCGGCCGAGGAGCTGTCCAGGCAGGCATCGGCCGAGGCCACGGTGCGCTGGACGCGGGACGGGCGGCCCTTCGAGGAGGCGACGGCCGAGCCCACCCGGTTCGTCCGCCGGCTGTTCGAGGAGCACGGCGAGGCGATCGGCGGGCTGGAGGTGCGCCGGGCGAGCCTGGAGGACACCTACCTGACGATGGTGCGGGAGCTTGAGGCGGGGAGCGTTCCCGATGAGCGGGCGGTGCACGCTTTCAGGGAGGGACCGCGATGAGTCCGGTGTGGTACGCGGCGGTAGTAGGGGTGCGGCGCGGCTGGACGGAACTTCGGCAGACTTTCACCACCGGCCAGGACGTGTTCGGGTACGTGCTCTGGACGGTTCTGCTCATCGTGCCGCTGTTCTTGGTCAGGGACGATCCGCTGAAGGGCGCCGGCATCTCGGCCGGCGCGTTCATGCTGCCGAGCATGCTGGGAATGACGCTCGCGTTCACCGGGATGATGACCACGGCGCAGCTTCTCGCGACCGAGCGCGAGGACGGCACCCTGCTGCGGGCCAAGGCCGTGCCCCACGGCATGGTCGGCCACCTGGTCGGCA
This sequence comes from Streptomyces sp. Z423-1, assembly GCF_013009255.1. Classification (NCBI taxonomy): domain Bacteria; kingdom Bacillati; phylum Actinomycetota; class Actinomycetes; order Kitasatosporales; family Streptomycetaceae; genus Streptomyces; species Streptomyces sp. Z423-1. Next base: position 8,503,331 of record NZ_CP053109.1, on the reverse strand, counting down.
AGATAATCATGGTGTCGGGTACGGCTCTCGCCTCCATGGCACTCCCCTTTGCCGTTGGTGTGTTCCTGGTGGACGGGGTCGCCCGGCAGGGCGGCGGAGCGTTGCTGACGCTGGTGTGGGTGGTGCCACTGGGTCTCCTGGCCACCCTGCCGATGGGCGCTGTCATCGGCTCACTCGTCGGCAGTCCGCGCACCGTCGGGCTGCTGATGCTTCCGGTGATGGGACTCGTCGTGATCTCCGGGATCTACTTCCCTCTGTCGAAGCTGCCTGAGTGGCTGCAGACCGTGGGACAGATCTTCCCCGTGTACTGGCTCGGCCTCGGTCTCCGCTCGGCGCTGCTGCCGGCCGACGCGGTCGCCGCCGAGGTCGGCGAATCCTGGCGGCACCTGGAGACAGCGGGCGTGCTGGGTGCCTGGGCAGTCGCCGGGCTGCTCCTCGCACCATCCGTCCTGCGCAGGATGGCCCGCCGCGAGTCCGGGGCCGCGATGGCCGAACGGCACCGGAAGGCGATGCAGCGGGTCGGTTAGTGATGTGCCGGGGATGTCGGCCCTGGCCTGCACGCCCTGGGCGGGCGTCATGTGGATGTCCGGCCGCCTTGTTACGCGACCGTGGCGGTGAAGGCAGCTGAGTAGCTGACGATGTTGTGCCTACGCAGTGGTCGGCGTCCGCGTCTAGCGGTCAGCGCCCGTTCGGCCGGCTACGTCACCGCGGTCAGCGTCGCGTAGACCACGACGTTGCCCAGGTAGCCGGTGCGCTTGGTGTAGCCGCCACCGCAGGTGATCAACCGGAGTTCGGGCCGGCCCGAACTGCCGTACACCTTCTTACTGGGGAACTTCTTCCTGTCGTAAAGCTCGACGGCGCGGACGGCGAACACCGCTGTCCGCCGGTCCGCCCGGCTGATCTCGATGGTGGCGCCCTCGGTCAGGGCGCCGAGGTTGTAGAAGACGCCGGGTCCCCCGGTGGGGGTGTCCACGTGCCCGGTGGCGATGGCGGTTCCTGCCGAGCCGGGAGCCGTGCCGTCGCCGTACCAGACGGCGAGGCCGGATTTGCCACGTGGTGGAGTCCGCAGCGCCCCTGCCGCATCCAGGCCCACTCGTGCCATCGGCACGTCCACGCCGATGGCGGCAATCCGGAGCCGGACCGGATCCGCGGGGGGCAGCGGAGGGACCGTAGGGCGGGTGAACGCTGCAGACCTTGAAAAGGCCCGGGCCGCCGATGGCTGCGGTGGCTCCTCGTCGTGCAACCCGCTGACCAGCAGCACCGTACCTGCCGTCATTGTGCAGGCAAGAAGGAGCAGTGCAGGGATGGCCGGATCTCGGGAAGCGCTGGTGAGGTGTCTGGGTGCCATCGTGGTTGAGCCTTTGCTTCACGGCAGGTGCGTTGTAGCGGGTGGTGTGGTCCTCGCAATGGGCAGGCCTCGCGGCCACCGGATCGATTCAGTTTCGAGGGCCGGTTACAGGCCGAAGTGGACGGAGCCGGCCGGCAGAGTCGGACGGTCAGGGCCGGTTGACGTTCGGGCGGCGGCACATCCAGACCACACCCCCGGCGGCGGCCGTGACGAGCAGCCCACCGCCCAGGGCGAGCCCCGTACCTGTGTCCTCGGCCAGTCCGAAGCCGGCGGTGACTGAGCCCCTCGGAGGGCGGCCGGTGACCTGGTACGTTTCCGTGACCTTGGTCAGTGGCGGACATTTCAGGGTGACTGTGTCGCTGCCCGGCCTGGTTGCTTCCGGGATCTGGAACTGGCCGGTGAGCACGCCCTCCTGGTCACCTTCGAAGAGGTGGAACTCTCCTCCCACCCTCGACCAGCCCTTGCCGTAGTCCGCGTCGGGGTCGCAGGCCCTCGTACTGACCGTGACCGTGGAACCCGGGTAGGCATTCCACGGGTCGATACGCACATCCGAGTCATCACTGGCGGCAGCGGCCGGGATTTGCAGTCCGAGGGCACCGAGAGCCAGGCCGATGCCTGCACCCATGTGTCGGTAACGCATGCGAATCCTCCTAGGAGCAGCGTCCGGCCCGTCTACGCGGAACTCTGTGTTCCGCTCACGAGGAAACCGACAGTCCGTCAGTTCGGCAACCTGACGATCGTCAAAATGTGTCCCCCAGTCAGGTGCCGCGGCCTTGCCTCTTGATCGTTTACGCAGGTCACCGATGCGGAGATCATTAATACAATCACCCACCACCCAGTCCCCATAGCGGTGAGATTCGACCAGGCTGTCTTTCACCCCCTACGGACGGGTATGCAGACGAGGGGCCCGGACCGTGTCCGGACTTCGGACCCCTCAAGATCCGCACCATCCGCCGCAGACCCAGCCTCCGTTCCCCCAAGTTTGCCCGCCGGGCGCCCTTCTCGGCGGTAAGTCAGCGTGTGGGCGGTCTGGTCCTCCAGGCCCGGTACGCAGATCGTCTCGCCCAGGCGCAGGCCGGCGAGGCCGGCTCGGGCCGCGCCTTCCGCGGTCATGGCGGAGGGGATGTTCTTTCCGTATCCGCCGCTCGTGGGTGAGAGTGCGGGTGAAGGCGACGGTGGCGGCCTCGGCGGCGTTGTGGAGGGTGCGGGGCGGCATGTGCGGGTTGCTCTGCCCGGCGCTGAAGGCCAGCAGTGAGGCGACCGTGACGATGGCTCCTTCCCCTGCGGTGAGCATGCCGGGCAGGGCGGCGCGCGCGAGTTGGATGGACGCCACGCCGTTGAGTGTGAGCAGGCGGTCGATCTGCTCCGGGACGACGTCGGCGAGGGGAGCGTAGCCGCCGTTTCCCGCGTTGCTGATCAGCAGCCGGACATCGCCGGCGGCGATGCGCTTGGCCACCGTGGCGAGGCCGTCGTGGTTCCCGAGGTCCGCGGGCAGGACCTCCACGGCGGCGCCGGCCGCCCGGAGTTCGTCCGCGAGCTCGGAAAGGTGGTCGGCCCTGCGGGCCACCAGGACGAAGTCGCAGTCGGCGGCGAGGAGGCGGGCGTGGGCGGCGCCTCTTCCGGAGGAAGCGCCGGTGATGAGAGCGGTGACGAGCGCCACCCGCTTCGGCGCGCCCGGCCGGCGTCGTGCCGCGGAGGGCCGAAGAGGACGGCCACCGGGTCGCGGTCATCCGGAGTCCGCATCACGCGCGCTTGCGGACCGGATGTCGGGGTAGGGCCGGTCAGGCGGTCGCGGGTTCGAGGGTGACCTGGCGGCCGAGGACTTGGAGCCGGCGGACGAGGTCGCGGGTCTTGCGGGCGGGGTTGAGGTGACGCTGGTGCCAGTCGGCTCCGAGTTCCTCGTGACCATATGCCTCACCGTTCGAAGACCACGCGTCCGTCGAACACGGTGAGATCCACCCGCACCTCGGTGATGTGGTGCGGGTCGAGGTCCAGCAGGGGGCGGTCCAGGACGCACAGGTCGGCGGTCTTGCCCGGTTCGATCGTGCCCTTCCAGTCGTCGGCAAAGTCCTGCCAGGCCGGGGTGGCCGTGTAGGCGCGCAGCGCGTCGGCGAGCGGCACGCACTGGTCGGGCCCGCTGGGCCGGCCGCTGGCCTTGGACTCGCGGAGCATCATCGAGGCCACGCCCTGCCGCCAGTCCGGCTCGGTGATCGGCGCGTCGGAGCTGGCGCAGACCCGCACGCCCGCGTCGAGCGCGGTACGCACCGGCCACTGGTAGGCGGAGCGTTCGGGGCCCACGACCTCATCCATCAGGTCGGAGATGGTCCACTTGATCGCGGGGTTCATGTTGACGCCGTAGCCGTGCACGGCCAGCTTCGCCAGGCTGCCCTGGCTGATGAAGTCGCCGTGGATGACGTAGTGCCGGGCGTCGGGGCGGGGTGCGGCCTCGTGCGCGGCGACGAAGGCGTCCACCACCGTGTCGATGGCCCGGTCGCCGGTGACGTGCACCCCGAGTTGGAAGCCTGCCTCGTGCGCGACGCGGATCATCTCACGCAGTTCGTCCGCCTGGAGCGCGGGGGTGTCGCCGTGCACACACAGCGCTCCGTGGCCGCCCTCCGGATACGGCTCGCTCATCCAGGCGGTCCGGTTGGGCGGCACCCCGTCGCCGAAGATCTTGACGCCGATGGCGCGCAGGAGCCGAGGGTCGGCGGACTCGGGGCGGCGCAGTTCGGCCAGGCCCTTGCGTACGTCGTCGGCGGAGCCGCCCATCGGGGCCGGGAGCAGCAGCACGCTGACCCGGGCCTCAAGGGCGCGCTCGGCGGCGAGTTCGGCGTACGCGGTCCAGTTGTCGGTGCTGAGGCCACCGAAGAGGGTGCCGGTGCCGCCGGGGCCGAGACCGGGTTCGGTGTAGCTGGTGATGCCGCGGGAGTGGAGTTCGCCGATGACGCCCTGGATGGCCCGGCGGCGCTCGGCGATCGTCGGGGAAGGGAGCGCGGCCTGGACGAGCCGCTGGGCGGCCTCGCGCAGGATGCCGGTGGGCTCGCCGTCGGCGTCGAGGTCGATGACCCCGCCGGGCGGGGGTGCGGTGTGTGCGTCGATGCCGCAGTGGCGCAGGGCCGCGGTGTTGGCCCACACCATGTGCGAGGAGAAGTCGGTCAGGCAGACCGGGTGGTCCGGCGCCACCGCGTCCAGATCCCGGCGATGCGGGAAGCGGCGGGGGTCGTCACGGCATTCGGCAAGGTAGCCGGGGTCCCAGCCCAGACCGGTGATCCAGGCGCCGGGCCGTGCCTCCCGCGCCGCGCGGCCCACGGTGTCGGCGATGTCGGCGATCGAACGCACCGCCGGGTGGCCGACGTCGATCGCGAAGGGCGGTTTCGTCATGCCGTACGCGGCCCCGTGCAGATGCGAGTCGTTGATGCCGGGCAGGACGGTCCGGCCGCCCAGCTCGACGACCCGGGTGCCGGGTCCGGCCAGGGCGCGCATCTCCGCGTCGGTGCCGACGGCGACGATGTCACCGCCGCGCACGGCCACGCCTTCGGCGACGGTGAAGTCGCGGTCGACGGTGAGGACCTGACCGCCGGTCAGGACGAGGGTGGGAGGGGTGTCGCTCACGGGGACCTCTCTCATCACAAGGGGCCTGTCTACAAGAGGCCTCTCTCAGCAGGGGAAGGTGGGGTCAGCGCGCCGCGCGGGGCGCGAAGTACGCCAGTGCCGCGCCGGCGACCAGGGCGGTGCCCTGGGCCATCTGCTGCCAGAACGTGGGCACGTTCAGCAGCGTCAGTCCGTTCTGCAGGCCGCCGAGGAAGAGCACGCCGAGCAGGACGCCGAGGATCGAACCGGAGCCGCCCGTCAGCGCGACCCCGCCGACGAGCACGGCGGTCAGCACGGTCAGTTCGAAACCGGCGCCCGAGGTCCCGGCGACCACGCTGTCCAGCACCGACGCCTTGATCGCCCCGGCCAGGGCGGCGGCCACCCCGGTGACCACGAACAGCGTGAACGGCGTACGGCGGACGCTGATGCCGGAGAGGTGGGCGGCCTCCCGGTTGACGCCGATGGCGAAGACGTGCCGGCCGGCCGGGGTGAGCGCCAGGAACAGCGCGCCGGCGGCCAGCACGAGTGCCGCGATGACGACCGGGGCGGCGATCCCGGCGATCCGCGACCCGCCGAGCCACGCGAACCCGGAGCCGAACCCGCTCAGTGGCAGCGGGAACAGCTGCTGTGCGAGTCCTCGTACGGCGGTCAGCATGCCGAGGGTGACGATGAACGCCGACAGGCCGAAGTAGCAGCACAGGACGCCGTTCACCGCACCCACCGCCGCCCCCGCGGCCAGCGCCCCCAGCACGGCGACGACCGGAGACTGGCCATGGCCCGCCAGCCAGCCCGCGACCAGCCCGCCCAGGGCCAGCGTGGAGCCGACCGACAGGTCCAGGTAGCCGCTGATGACGAGCAGCGCCAGCGGTACGGCGACGATGGCCAGGGTGGCGGCGTCGGTGGCGATGCCGCGCAGGTTGGCCGGGGCGAGGAAGCTGCCCGTGGACAGCTGGAAGGCCAGCACCATCGCGGCCAGTACGGCGATGAGCGGATGGCGGCGTACGGCGGTCAGGCCGCCCGTGACCAGCACGCGCGGTCTCGTGAGGGCGGGGTCGGCGGTGGTCATGCTGCTCCTTCGGCGGGCATGGTGTCATGAACGGCGGACAGCAGGGCCTGTTCGGTGAGGCCGGCACCGGAGAGCTCGCCGACGACCTGGCCCCCGGCGACGATCAGGCAGCGGTCGGCGAGCGCGACGATCTCCTCCGGGTCGCTGGAGGCGAACAGCACGGCCGTGCCCCGCTCGGCGGCGAGGGAGGAAACCACCCGGTAGATCTCCTGGCGGGCCCCGACGTCGACGCCCTGCGTCGGCTCGTCCAGCAGCAGCACGTCGACGTGCCGGGCCTCGTTGATCCACCGGCCGAGGACGAGCTTCTGCTGGTTGCCGCCGGAGAACGCGCCCGCCGGCAACCCGGGCCGGGCGGGCCGCAGCCCGACCGCCGTGGCCACCGCGTCGAACACCCGCCGCTCGGCGCCCAGTGCCCGCACCCCGTACCGGGCCAGCGGCCGGACGGACGGCAGCAGCGCGTTGTCCTGCGCGGACAGCGACGGGAACAGGGCCTGTGCGCGCCGGTCGGCCGGCACGAGTGCGATCCCGGCGGCGAGCGCCTCGGCGGGCCGCGCCGGGGTTACGGTGCGGTCGCCGACCCGGACGGTTCCGGCGGAGGCACGGCGTCTGCCGTACAGGGTCTCCAGGATGCGCGAACGACCGGAGCCGATGAGGCCGTAGAGACCGACGCGTTCGCCTTCGGCGACGGTGAGGCCGACGGGCCCGAAGCTGGGGCCGCGCAGGCCGTGGACGGTGAGGCGGGGCGGGGCTGGAGGGCGCTCGCGCGCGGGCGGATGGTCTGCCGCGTCGGCCGTCGGTCCGTCGCCGCCGGGCGGAGCCGGAGGAGCCTTGCGCCCCGACGGACGGCCCACCACCTCAGCACTCGGCCCCTCCCCGCCGGGCGGAGCCGGAGGACGCTCGCGCCCCGGCCGACGATCCGCTGCCTCGACCTCCGATCCCTCCCCACCAGGCGCATCCGAAGAACACTCGCGCCCCGACGGACGACCTGCCGCCTCAGCACACGGCCCCTCCCCGCCGGGCGGAGCCGGAGGACGTTCCCGCTCCGGCGGGCGGCCCGCTGCCTCGGCCGTCGGCCCCTCACCACCGGCCGGTGCAGGGCCAGGTCCGAGGTCAGGTGCGCGCTGCGGCGTACTCCCAGTCGGCCCGCCCGCGATCGCCTCCACCAGCTCGCGGCGGGTCCGGCCCGCCATCGGCGCGTGGTGGGCGACCCGCCCGTCCCGTAGGACGGTGACCTCGTCCGCGAGGCGTTCCACCTCCGACAGCAGGTGGGTGACGTAGACGATGGCGAGTCCCTGGGCGCGCAGGTCCTCGACCCGTTCGGCCAGGGCGTCGGCCTCCGTCCCGGACAGGGCGGCGGTGGGCTCGTCGAGGACCAGCACGGAGGCGCTGCGGCTGAGGGCTTTCGCGATCTCCACCAACTGCCGCTGTCCCATGGGAAGTTCGCCCACCCGGTCGCGTGGCGAGCACTTGGCCGCCACCCGTTCCAGCAGCCCGGCGGCGACCTCCTCCTGTGCGCGCCGGTCGATCCGGCCGTACCGGGTCCACTCCTGGCCGAGGAAGATGTTCTCCGCCACGGTCAGCGCGTCGACCACGCTCAGGGTCTGGAAGATGATCGCCACGCCCGCCGCGATCGACTCACGCGGGCTGAGGCGGGTGTACGACGCGCCGCCCACCTCGATCGTGCCCGCGTCCGGCGGGTAGGCGCCGCCCAGGCACTTGATGAGGGTGGACTTGCCGGCGCCGTTGTGCCCGAGCAGGGCGTGGACCTGCCCCATCGGCACGGTCAGGTCCACGCCGTCCAGGGCCCGGACCCCGCCGAAGGACTTGGTCAGCCCCCGGATGCTGAGGCCCGGCGCCGTCATGAGGCGCCCGGGTCGTTCTGGGCGAGCAGGTCGTCGATACGTGCGGTGTCGGCGCGCTGGACGAGCGCGATCGGCACCTGGGCACTGGCGTCGGCCTTGCCCGCCGCGACCGCGCGGGGCACGTCGACGATGGCCGCCGCGATGTCCTCGGGCGCGAGGGCGGCGGAGGCCCGGTAGAAGGTGCCCTGCTTGATGGCGAGGAGGGAGGGTGCCGAGCCGTCCTGGCCGCCGACGAAGGTCTTGCCGTCGTCCTTGGCACGGCCCGCCTGCTGCAAGGCCTTGAATCCGCCGTAGGCGGCGGCGTCCGTGACGCCGAGGACGATGTTGAGGTCGGGGTGCTTGGCGAGGATCGCCTTGGCCTTCGACAGGCCGGTGTCGGGGTCGATGGCCTGCTCCTGGGCCACCACGTCGACGCCGGGTGCCAGCTTGGTGAAGGCGTCGATCATGCCCTTGGTGCGCTCGCGGCCCAGCTCGATGGTGCTGTCGGTGAGGAAGGCGACCTTGCCCTTCCCGCCGAGCTGCTCCTCGGCCCACCGCGCCGCCGCCTCGCCGAGCAGCGTGCCGCCCTCGCGGAAGCTGAACTGGATGTCGGCGCTCTGGTGCTGCAGCGAGCCGCCGTAGGTGACCCAGATCAGGCCGGCGTCCAGTGCCGCCTTGGCGATGGGCTCCGCGGCCTCGAAGACCATCGGGAACGACACGATCGCCGGGACCTTGCGCGCGACCCAGGTGTTGAGGTTGCTGGCCTGGGTGTCGGCGTTGGCGTTGTCGCTCGTGGTCAGCAGGGAGATGCCGTGCTGCTTGGCCCGGGTGGTGGAGAGCTTCACCAGGGTGGAGTAGAGCGGGAGTTGGGTGAAGGGGTAGTCCAGGCCGATCCGCGTCAGGCGGGTGCCGCCGGAGACCGAGGGCTTGGCCGAGGCGGCCGTGTTCTGCGGTGCCGAGCATCCGGCGGCCGCCAGCGCGGTGGCGGCGGAGAGGGCGAGGAACCCTCTGCGTGAGGAGGCGTACGGAGGTGGGGTCATGGCGGGACTCTCCCGAGGGGCGGCCCGCAGAGGCGGGCGTCCGGCTGTGCCGAACAGGAAAGACCCGTGGGGCCCGCCGCACCATCCGTACAAATACCGACTGCGAACGACGCCCACCGGAACGCGGGTCCCTCGCGTAACAAGAGGGTGAACACCTTGTCCGACGCGGACCGGGCCCGTATCGTTAGGCCCCAAACGACATCGTCGCCCGAGCCGCTCGGAGGCTCGATGCTCAGCCATCACCAGATCGCGGCGGCCACCCGCATCGGCATGCTCACCCGCGAGCGCGACACCGCGTCCGCCTGCGGTGAGGCGCTGCGCGAACTGGCCCGTGCCCTGCCGCTCGACGCGGCCACCCTGCTCACGATCGACCCGCTGACCGGCTCCCACGTCCAGGTCGCGGGCATCGGCTACCCCGCCGAGGTCTCGCAGGCGCTGGCCGGCGAGTTCGTCGCGACACCGTGGTACCGCAACGTCGTACGGCGGGAGCTGCCGCCGTCCATCTCGCAGGACGCCGAGGACGCCGAAGACGCCGGGCCACGCTTCCGCAACGGCTGGTTCTACGCCGAGCGGGTCCGCCCGGCCGGGTTCCGCGACGGTGTGACGGGGGCGCTGCGGCATCGCGGCCGACTCGTCGGCCTCGTCCACCTCTCGACCGAGAGCGCGAACGCGTACGACACCGACGCCCGCCGACTGCTGGCATCCGTGATGCCCGCCCTCGCCGCGCTCGCCGATCCGGTGGCGTACGCCGGTGATCTGCACGGTTTGCCGGAGGAGGGCGCGGCGAGTCTGGTGGCCGCCGCCGGCCGCGTGGTCGACCTGCCCGGGCGGGAGCGTCCCCAAGTACTACGGGAGGGCGGGGGGCTCCGCCCCCTGCTCGACGCCTTCACCGACACCGGCGGGCGGCGGCTGCGGCTGCTGTGGCCCGCCGGGGGCGCCTGGCGGCGCGTCGTACTGCACCGGCACGAGGCGGGTCCCGGCCTCGCGTCGGACGCCGTGCTGGTGCACGAGACGCCCACGGAGCTGCCGTACGGACTCAGCCCCCGGGAGCTGGAGGTGCTCACCCGGGCGGCCACGGGACAGACCAACCAGGCCATCGCGCAGGCGCTGTTCCTGTCCCCGCGGACCGTGCACAGCCACGTCGAGCACCTGTTGCGCAAGACCGGCTGCGCCTCCCGTGCCGAGGCCACCGCCCTGGCCGTGCGCGACGGACTGCTGCGCCCGGGCCCGGATCACCTGGCGCGTTTCGTCGAGCGGTGAGCCGGGCCCCTGGGTGTCAGGAGGTTCCGTGGACGTCGGGATGTTCCCCTGGACGTCAGGAAGTTCCCCGGACGTCAGGAGGTCAGTGCCGTCACCCGCCGCATGACCTCGCGGCAGAAGGCCCCGACCCCGTTCGGGTCGTCGATGAACTGGTTGGGCTTGACGCAGAACGTGGTGAAGCCCTGCTCCAGTTGCTCGGGGACGGAGGCCAGGGCCGCGCCGAGGTCCGCCGGTGCGTGGTCGTCGGGGAAGACGGCCTGGGTGCCGCCGATCATCTCCAGGTCGGCGATGTCCCGTCCGGCCGCGGTCATCGCGTCCTTGAGCGCTTGAAGGTCCTCGGGCGTGGGCCGGCCGAGCGGGTGGAAGCCGTGGCCGTACGCGACCAGCCGGCGCAGGACGGGGCCGTGCAGGCGTTGCCCCCCGAACCACAGCCGGGGACCCTCCGGGCGGTGGGCCTTGGGCTCGAAGTAGACGTCCTGGAAGGGGTAGTGCTCGCCGTCGTGGGAGATCGGGGACGGGCCCCAGGCCTTCGCCCAGACCTCCAGGTGCTCGTCGAGGAGTCGCCCGCGCCGCGCGAACGGCACGCCCAGGGCCTCGTACTCGTCCTTGCTCCAGCTGACCGTGGGCTGCACCACCAGGCGGCCCTCGCTGAGCAGGTCAAGGGTGCCCAGTTCGCGGGCGAGCAGCAGGGGGTGGCGCAGCGGGGCGAGGACGGCCGCGGCGGCGAGGCGCAACCGGGAGGTGACGGAGGCGATGGCGGCGAGCAGGAGCAGCGAGTTCGGCCAGGGGGTGTACGGGTCCTGGTTGCCCGGGAGGGCGTAGTCGCGGGGGTTGCCCATGACGCCGGCGGCGGACGCGTCGGGGCCGAGGACGATGTGCTCGCTGACCATGACGGCGTCGAAGCCCGCGTCCTCGGCCTCACGGGCCCAGCGGACGGCGGCGGGCAGGTCGGCCCGGCCGCCGGTGAGCGTCCAGTTCTCGCTGAGGACGAGGAGCATGCGGGGAGGGGTGGGCATGTCGGGTTTCCCTTTCGTCTCCGTACAATTTGAACCCGAACGGTCGGGTGGCGAGGAGGAGCCAGCCGCCTGTCTGTGACGCGTCGCCACCGGACGAAGGAGCCGCCCGTGCCCAGCCAACGATCCATCACCGAAGCCGAGAAGCTCGCCGCGGCGAAGCTCGGCGGCGTTCCGATCCGCCGGGACCAGATGGCGGCCGTGGCGAACATCTACCGCGCCGCGTCCGCCGTGCGGCAGCACCTGGAGAACTCCGTGCTGCGCGGTTCCGACCTCACCTGGACGGCCTTCGTCGTGCTGTGGGTGGTGTGGGTGTGGGGCGAGTCCGAGACCCGGCACGTGGCCGAGGAGGCAGGGATCTCCAAGGGCACGCTGACAGGTGTGGCCCGCACGCTGGAGTCCCGGGGGCTGCTGCGGCGGGCCGGCCATCCGACCGACGGACGGCTGGTGCTGCTGAGCCTCACCGAGGAGGGCGAGGAGTTCATGCAGCGCGTCTTTCCGGCGTTCAACGAGGAGGAGGCGTTCGTCACCGCCCGCCTCAGCGACGCGGAGTGCCGCAGCCTCGCGGAATCGCTGCGCAATGTCGTGCTCCAGGTCGAGGAGCACGGCGAGGAGCGCCGCCAGACGCTGCTGGACGGCACCGAGCCCGCACCCCGGCGCAGCGGGCGCCGGCCCCGGGCCTGACGCGACGTCGGCCCCAGGCCGGCCCCCGCTCCGGCTCCGCGCCTGACCCGGCTCCGGTCTCGCGCCTGACCCGGCTGGGGCCCGCGAGCAAACCGGCATCGGCACCGCACTTGAACCGCCGTGGCAGCACGCCCGAACCCCCTTCGACCCAACGCCCGACCCCCGAAGCCCACACCCGAACCGGCATCGGCACCGCACCTGAACCGCCGTGGCACCACGCACGAACCCCCTTCGACCCACGCCCGCCCCCCCGAAGCCCACGCACGAACCCCCTTCGGCCCAACACCCGCTCCCCGAAGCCCACACCCGAACCGGCATCGGCACCGCACCTGAACCGCCGTGGCACCACGCACGAACCCCCTTCGACCCACGCCCGAACCGCCATGGCCCACACTCGAACCGCCATCGCCTCCGCGACTGGATCGGCAGGGGCTCCGTGTCCGGCCCGCTTCCGGCGGCCCCGATCGGTCTCACTCCCCGGCCGCCGCCCGCACCAGCGCATCGAACAGCCCCTGCTGGGCCGGGTCCTCGTGTGCGGTGTCCTCCGGGTGCCACTGGACAGCCGCGAACCAGCCTCGGCTGCCGGGGAGTTCCAGCGCCTCGGCGGTGCCGTCCGCCGCGCGGGCGGTGATGCGCAGGCCCGTGCCGAGGCGGTCGACGCGCTGGTGGTGGTAGCAGGACGCGTCGGTCTTCTCGGCGCCCGTGGCGCGGGCGACGACCGAGTCCGGCGCCAGGGTGACGGGGTGGACGAGGTGCCGGTGCTCGCGCTCGGGCCCGCCCATGTCCTGCTCCAGGGTGCCGCCGAGGGCGACGTTGACGACCTGGAGGCCGCGGCAGACCGCCAGCAGGGGCAGGCCCAGGTCCAGTGCCCGGCGGGCCACTTCGAGGTCGAAGGCGTCCTGGAGGTCGTCCACGTCGTAGACGGTGTCGTGGGTGTCGGTGGCGCCGTAGCGGTGCGGGGCGAGGTCGCCGCCGCCGGGGAGCAGGACGCCGTCGAAGCGGCGGAGTCTGGCGGCGACCTCCGCGGCGTCCGGGTGGATGCTGACGGGTTCGCCGCCGGCCCGCCAGACGGCCTCGATCAGGGCACGGGCGTTGACCTCGGCGGCGTACCGGAGCGCGGAGGTGGTGGCGGAGAAGCGGGCCGGGACGGCGATCAGTGGTCTCACAGCTGGATCCAGGTGGTCTTGAGCTCGGTGTACTTCTCCAGGGCGTGCACGGACTTGTCACGGCCGTTGCCCGACTGCTTCATGCCGCCGAAGGGCACGGTCAGGTCGCCCTCCTCGTAGCAGTTGACCCAGACCGTCCCGGCCTTGAGGGCGCGCGAGACCCGGTGCGCGGTGGAGAGGTCGGAGGTCCACAGGCCGGCGGCGAGGCCGTACTCGGTGGCGTTGGCCAGGCGGATCGCCTCGTCGAGGTCGTCGAAGGCCATGACGGACAGGACGGGGCCGAAGATCTCCTCCCGGGCCAGTCGTGAGCCGGGGTCGACGTCGTCGAAGACGGTGGGCTCCAGGTACGTGCCGCCCGTCTCGGCGAGTACGCGGCGGCCACCGGCGCGCAGGCGTGCGTCCTCCCCCACCCCGTCGCGGATGTGGCCGAGTACGCGGTCCAGGTGCCCCGGACCGACCAGCGCGCCCATCTCCGTGGCCGGGTCGAGGGGGTCGCCGACCCTCAGCTCCCGCGCCCGCCGGACCACGGCGTCGGTGACCTGCTCGGCGACCGACGCGTGCACGAGCAGCCGGGAGGGGGCGGTGCACATCTCGCCCTGGTTGAAGAAGATGCCCCAGGCGGCGGTGGCGGCGGCCTTGTCCAGGTCGGGGGCGTCGGGCAGGACGATGTTCGGTGACTTGCCGCCCAGCTCCAGCCAGACGCGCTTGAGGTTGGAGTCGGCGGCGTAGCGCAGGAAGTGACGGCCCACGGCCGTGGAGCCGGTGAACGCCAGGACGTCGACGCCGGGGTGGAGACCGAGGGCCCGGCCTGCCGTCGGTCCGTCGCCGCCCACGACGTTCAGGGCACCCGGCGGCAGTCCGGCCTCGGTCGCGAGGCGGCCCAGCAGCAGGGCGGAGAGCGGGGAGTTCTCCGACGGCTTGAGCACCACCGTGCAGCCTGCGGCCAGTGCGGGCGCCACCTTCCACGAGGCCAGCGTCAGCGGGAAGTTCCAGGGCACGACGGCGCCGACGACGCCGGCGGGCTCCCGGGTGACCAGGGCGAGCGCGTCGGGTGCGGTGTGCGGCGACTCGTCCGTCAGCTTGTCGGCCAGCTGGCCGTACCAGCGGAAGGTGGTGATGGCGGCACGCAGTTCGATGCCGTACGCGTCCGTGATCGGTTTGCCCATCTCCAGGCTCACGGTCAGGGCCAGTTCCTCGCGCCGCTCTTCGAGGAGGTCGGCGAGGCGCAGCAGGACACGGCCGCGCTCGGCGGGCGCCAGGCGCGGCCACGGCCCGCTGTCGAAGGCCCGCCGGGCGGCGGCGACGGCCGCGTCCACCTCGGCGGGTCCGGCGTCGGCGACCTCGGCGAGGATCCGGCCGTCCCGCGGGGACACGACCGCGAAGGTGCCTCCGCCTCCTGCCTCGTCGGCGCCGTCGATGTGGTGGGCGCCGGAGAACTCCAGCGCCTTGGCACGGCGCAGCCACTCGTCGTGGGTGACAGCCGGCATACGGATCCTCCCCGAGGTAGTTTGAGCACAAACGATATGGATACGACTGTCCCCCGGCCGCGGTCGTCGCGTCACCCGTGTCCCGCAACCGCGGCCGTCGCCGTCACTCGCCGGCGACCTCCACGGCCCGTCGCCGTCACTCGCCGGCGACCTGCACGGCCCGTCGCCTGACCCGCGCGGCCAGCACGCCCAGGGCCATGACCACGGGGACGGACGCCGCGAGCCACACGGCCGTGGCGCGTTCGCCGCCGATGAGGGTGCTGAAGTTGGCCAGAATCAGCCAGATCGCGCCCGCGAGGCCGAGCGCTCCCAGCAGGGGGGCGATCAGCGTGTTCCACGGGCGGGTGCCCAGGCGTTCACGGCGGAAGAAGACGACGACGGACACGGAGGTCAGCAGGTACAGGAGCATCATCGCCAGGACGGCGACCCCGCTGAACCAGGAGAACAGCGTCAGCACCGGGTCCTTGCCCGCCATCGCGAACGGCATCACCAGCGCCACGGCGACGGCGGTCTGGACACAGCCCGCCACCCAGGGCGCGCGGCGGCGGTTCAGGACGCACAGCCGGCCGGGCAGCAGCCGGTCGCGGCCGAGCGAGAACAGGTAGCGGTTGGCGGAGTTGTGGAAGGCGAGGGTGCCGGCGAAGAGCGAGGTGGCGAGCAGGACGGGCAGGACGTCGTTCACCCAGCCGCCGAACTCCGCCGCGATGGGCGCGAAGACGAACGCGGCCCCGTCCCCGCCCTCCAGCGCCTTGCCCGCGGCCGCGGTGGCCTCCGAGGCGCCGTAGGAGGCGATGAGCATCCAGGACGTCAGGGCGAAGAAGCCGGTGACCACGGCGACCGACAGGTAGGTGGCCCGGGGGACGGTCTTCCTGGGCTCGCGGGCCTCCTCGCCGTAGATCGCGGTGGCCTCGAAGCCGAACATGGACGCCACGGCGAACATCACCGCCACGCCCGGCGCGCCGCTCAGGGCGGCGCCCGGGGAGAAACTGTCGGCGAATCCGAGCCCTTCCGCTCCCCCGCCCTTGACGAGGGCGACCAGCGCGAAGACCGACAGGATGCTGAACTCCGCCAGGACGAACACGGCGAGCACCTTGGCGCCCATCTCGATGCCCGCCGCGCCCAGGGCCTGCACGACGGCCATGGTGGCCAGCGTCCAGACCCACCACGGCAGGTCGAGCCCGGTGTGGCTCGCGACCAAGCCGCTCACGATGGAGCCGTACAGCCCGTACATCGCGGCCTGGATGGTGCAGTACGCGAAGAGCGCGACGCCGGCGCTGCCGGTGCCGGTGGTCCGGCCGAGCCCCTTGCCGATGTAGGTGTAGAAGGCGCCCGCGTCGACGACGTGGCGGCCCATCGCGACGAATCCCACCGAGAACAGCAGGATCACCATGCCCGCCACCAGATAGGCGGCGGGCACTCCGGGGCCGTTGCCGATCGCCACGGCGATGGGGGCCGCGCCGGCGATGCCGGTCAGCGGCGCCTGGGCCGACAGGACGAAGAAGAGGATGCCCAGGACGCCGAGGGCGTTGGGCTTGAGCGTGCCTGGGGTGGGCGTGTCCGGTTCCGTGCGGTGCGGGGAGACCGTCTGACTGTCCACTCGGATCACCTGCCAGAGGGGAGGAAGGATCGTTTCAGGCCAAACGAGTTGCCTCATCGTGGGGTGGAACTATCCGTTTGGCAAGGGGGGTGAGGCGAGGAGTTCCGAGGTTTTACGCGGTCGAGACGTACGGGGCCTACGCCCCGCCGTCCCGCTCCTCGGCGAGGCGGCGCAGCACCGAGCGCAGCTCGTCCAGCGCATCCTCGATGACCTCGCGCTCGCCGAAGACGAGCTGGTGCAGGACGAGGCCCTCCAGCGTGGCGAAGACCATCCGGGACAGGCCCTCGCCCACCGGTCCGGGCAGCATCTGGGTGAGCTCGCGCCGGGTCGCGCCGAAGTACTCGTCGTACAGCGCCCGCAGATGGGCCAGCAGCTCCGGCCGACGGCGGGCCTCCAGCAGCAGCTCGTACTGGAACGCCTGGAGGTCCGGCCCGGAGTCCACCATGTCGGTCAGGCCGACCGAGAAGTCGGCGGCCTTGCCCGTCCCGGGTTCGAGCGCGCTGCTGCTGAGGGAGTGGCGTACGGCGTGGGCGAGGGCCTCTTCGATCAGCGCGTCCCGCGAGCCGAAGTGGTGCACGACGAGCCCGTGGGTGACCCCGGCTTCCTCGGCGACCGCCCGGTAGGTGAGCCTGCGCAGCCCGCCGCGGGCCACCACACGCACGGCGGCCTCCAGCAGGGCCTCGCGGCCCGTGCCGTAGTTCACGCGCTTGCGGGGGCGGCGGCCGGCGGGCTCGGTCATGCAGGCGACCCTACCCGCGCCGACCGCGTCAGCGGCGCGGCGGCCGGATGCCACGGAACTCCCAGTCGCCGCCCAGCGCGGTGGACAGCACCTCCTCCGACTCGGTGGGCTGGGCACCCACGTCCGACCTGATCGGAGTCGGGCCGGTCACGATGTGGTTGGTGAGGCGCCCCAGGCCCTCGACCTCCACCTCCACGACGTCCCCCGGCCGGACGGGGCGCGAGTTGGCGGGCGTGCCGGACAGGAGCACGTCGCCCGGGTACAGGGTGATGGTGCGGGCGATGTCGGCGACGAGGTAGTGCATGTCCCACGTCATCTCGTCCGTCGACCCGTCCTGCACCACCTTTCCGTTGACGTACGTCCGCAGCCGCTTGCCGTGGAAGTCCCAGTCGGTGACCAGGCCGGGGCCGAGCGGGCAGAGGGTGTCGGAGCCCTTGACGCGCAGCATGGAACCGGCGTCCGTGTCGCGGAAGTCGTGCAGGCCGTAGTCGTTGGCGACGGTGTAGCCGGCGATGTACTCCCCCGCCTCGGCCGGGGCGATGTTGCGGGCCGTCTTCCCTATGACGATGGCGACCTCGCCCTCGTAGTTGAGCCACTTGCAGCCCTCGGGGCGGACGATCGCCCCCTTGTGGGCGTTGAGGGCGGAGGTCGGCTTGTGGAAGTACGTGGGGGTGTCGGGCAGGCCGATCCGGAACTCGTCGACGCGGCTGCGGTGGTTGAGGTGGACGGCGATCACCTTGGAGGGGACGACCGGAGGCAGGTGCTGCGCCTCCTCGGTCTTCACACGCCGGCCGTCTCCGGCGACGAGTTCGTCCCCGTCGACGGTGACCTGGACGGCGGCGCCGTCGAGGAGGATGCGGCGGTACTCAGGCATGGGCGGACTCCTGTGCGGGGGTGATGTCTGCGGTCCAGCCGTCGGCCGGGCGGTCGAACCAGAGGTGGACCTGGCCGGTGCCGACGGAGTTCTCGTACTCGCCGTACTGCCGGGCCCGGGCCGTGCACGCGTGCTCGCCGAGGGCGCCGGCCATCATCAGGTAGTGGAAGAACTTGGCCTCGGGCTTGTACTTCCAGAACTCGTCCATGGTGTCGAGGACCTTGTCGTGGCGGCCCTCCTTGAACCAGGCGATGCGCTCCTCGTCGGCCGCGCGGGCCTCGGGGGTGAAGATGTGCACCGGGTCGCTGGCCTCGTGGTCGCGCAGTTCGCGCAGCGGCCAGAAGGTGTGCGAGAGGGCGCCGGAGGCGATGAGCAGGACCCGCCGCCCCGGCGTCGCGGCGATACCGTCGGCAAGCGCCCGCCCCAGGCGCAGATGATCCTCCATGTCGCCGGTCTGGCAGACGCCGATGGTGATCCACCGCTTGTCCGGCAGGCCCTCCCCGAGGAACTTCCAGAGGTTGATGGTGGCGTAGTAGATCGGCAGGTACGCGTCGTCGATCGGGGTGATCCAGGTGCCGTGCTTGTCGGCGAACGAGGCGAGGTTGTGGGCGAGTTCGGGGTCGCCGGGGAAGTCGTACGGCATCCGGCACATGCCGCGGGGCAGTTCCTCGGAGGTGAACAGGCCGGCGCGGCGCGCTTGCGCCGTCACGACGAACTCCACGGTGGTGGCCCAGTGCGAGTCGAGGACGACGACGGTGTCGTAGTCGTCGCGCTCGAAGACGTCCTCGCGGAGCTGCTCCAGGCCGGTGACGAGGGTGATCTCCTTGCCCTCGTTCAGCTCCAGCCGCTCCTGCTTCGGGAGCACGATGGTGGGGACGTGGGCGAGCAGCCCGGCCCCGACGATCTCACCCATGGTCCTGGTTCCATCCCTTCGGGGCGGTGACGGTGTTCTTCAGGTCGCAGTAGAAGTCGAAGCTCCAGGTGCCGCCCTCGCGGCCGACACCGGAGAGGCGGGAGCCGCCGAAGGGGGCCTTGAGGTCGCGGACGAAGAAGCAGTTGACCCAGACCGTGCCCGCGACGAGTCGCGCGGTGACGCGCTCGGCGCGGCCGGGGTCGCCGGTGGCGACCGTGGCGGCCAGTCCGAAGCGGGTGTCGTTGGCGAGGCGGACGGCCTCGTCCTCGGTGGCGAAGGTCTGGAGGGTCAGGACCGGGCCGAAGACCTCCTCCTGGACGATCTCGGAATCCTGGGCGACGTCGGTCAGGAGGGTGGGTGCGTAGTACTGGCCGTCCTTGCGGTGGCCTCCGATGACCGCGCGGGCTCCGGCGGCGAGCGCCCGCTGCACGAACCCGTCGATCTTCTCCAGCTGGCGGGGGTGGATGTTCGGGCCGATGTCGGTGGCCTCGTCGCGCGGGTCGCCCTGCTTCAGGGCCGTGGCCTTCTCGACGAACCGTCGCGTGAACTCCTCGGCGACGCTCTCCTCGACCAGCAGTCGCGTGCCCGCGAGGCAGACCTGCCCTGCGTTGTCGAACTGCTCCACGGCGAGGTCGACGGCCAGGTCCAGGTCGGCGTCGGCGAAGACCAACAGCGGGGACTTTCCGCCCAGTTCGAGGCTGAGCGGCGTGAGGTTCGCGGCGGCGGAGGCCGCGATCCGCCGGGCCGTCGGCACCGAGCCGGTGAAGCTGATGCGGCGTACGTCCGGGTGGGAGGTGAGGGCGTCGCCGATCTCGGCGCCGTAGCCCTGGACCACGTTGAGGACACCGGCCGGCAGCCCGGCCTCGGCGGCGATGTCGGCCAGCAGCGAGGCGGTCAGCGGGGACCACTCGGCGGGCTTGAGGACGACGGTGTTGCCGGCGGCGAGGGCCGGGGCGACCTTCCAGGTGGCCAGCATCAGGGGGGCGTTCCACGGGGTGATCAGCACGCAGGGGCCTGCCGGGTCCCAGCTGACGTGGTTCGTGTGACCGCGCGTCTCGAAGTCCGTGTGCTCCAGCTTCAGCAGCCAGTCCGCGAAGAAGCGGAAGTTGTGGGCGACACGGGGCATGACGCCCCGGCGGTGGGAGCGCAGCAGGGCTCCATTGTCGGTGGTCTCGACGATGGCCAGCTCTTCGAGGCGCTTTTCGACGCCGTCGGCGATGGCGTGCAGGATGCGGGCGCGCTCGGTGCGGGCGGTGGCGGCCCAGGCGGGGAAGGCCTCGCGGGCGGCGGCGACGGCCGCCTCGGCCTCGGCGGGGCCGCCACGGGCGATCTCCCCGAGGACGCTGCCGTCGATCGGGGACGCGTCGGTGAAGGTGTCGGCGGAGGCGACGCGCTCGCCGCCGATCCAGTGGCGGGTGTCGACGGCGACGCCCGCGACGTTGATGGTGTGGTCGGTCATGTCCGGTCTCCAAGTCCTCTCAGCTGTACGGGCGTCTGTACGGGCGTCACTCGGCACCCGAGGTCCCGGACTCCAGCAGCCGCCCGCCGTCCCACACGACCCCCACCTGGCGGTAGTAGGCGGCGATGGGCTCCCGGATCTCCAGCCGGGCCAGTTCCTCCGTGGGCGCCTCGAACAGTTCCAGCGCGGCCTCGCCGACCCACGGCTGACCGCCCTCGAAGGACGCCGCGCCCGACTCGATCAGCTCGTCGAGCGCGAGGCCCTTGCCCTTCTCGATCGACGGCAGCCAGCGGTGGTGGGCCATGGGGTGGGCATTGACGAAGCCGTTGCTCCGCGAGGGCTCCCTGAGCGTCACCACGGCCTGGGCGATACGGCGGTCCGCGGCGGCCAGGGTCGCCCCGAACCGGGCCCCCGCCTCGATACGCGGCGCGGGTCCGAAGGGATGCGGCCGCATCTGGTGGATGGAGCCGAGCTTCTTCGGATAGCCCTGGTGCAGTCCGCGGGCGATCGCGAAGTCCTTGTCGACCCAGATGTAGACGCAGCGCGAGTACGTCCGGCCCCGGTACGTGCAGCGGACGACCGCGAACGCCTCCTTGTACTGGGAGCGCACGGGGTCCAGCAGTTCCTCGCCCGATGCCGAGCAGGACTGCCAGTCGGCCCAGATCAGCGCGACTGCCCCGGGGTCCTCGTCGGCCAACTCAAGGGGCTCGGGCAGCAGTTCGCGCACCCGTGCCGGGTCGGTGCGGTACTCGACGGTGAGCAGGTCGCCGGAGTAGCGCCAGGGCGGGGAGGGGATCAGCGACGAGGCGCCGGTCGCCGTCTTGGGGTGGAAGTAGCCACGGAGACTGGTCACGTGGGGCTCCTTACGCGGTGAGGGCGGGCTGCTTGAGGAGGTCGGCGCGGTAGCGGGCGGCGCCCCGGGCGGCTGCCTGCCCGCCGAGCGCGACGACGCCGACCAGCCGTTCGTGGCGGTGGTAGCCGACGAGGACGTCCCCGTCGTCCGGGTCGCCGTCCAGGACGCGGACGTCGTCGAGGCCGAGCGCGGGCGCGCCGAAGGACTGGAGCCGGAAGTCGTGCTGGTCGCTCCAGAAGGTGGGCAGCGGGGCGAAGGGCGCCAGGTCCGGCTCCGCGCCGACGAGGGCCTTCGCGGCGTGCCTGGCCGAGTCGGTGGGGATCGACCAGTGCTCGACGCGGCGCGGTACGCCGTCGTAGCGGGCGTTGGGGAACCGGGCGACGTCGCCGACCGCGACGACCTCCGACCGGCTGCCGACGCGCAGGTGCTCGTCGGTGAGGACGCCGTCGGTCAGGTCGAGCCCGTTGCCCTCCAGCCACTCGGTGTTGGCGAGGGAGCCGACCGACTCCACCACGACGTCGGCGCAAAGAGTCGTCCCGTCGTTCAGCACGACACCCGTGACGCGGTCGTCGCCGGCGAAACCCGCGACTCCCGCGCCGAGCACGAACCGCACCCCGCGCTCCTCGTGCCGCTTCAGCAGCGCCCGCGCGAGCAGGTCACCGAGCGGTCCCACCATGGGCAGCGGCAGCGGATCGACGACGGTCACCTCGGCGACACCGAGGCCGACGGCCGTCGCGGCGACCTCGCAGCCGATGAACCCGGCGCCGACCACGACCACGCGCACGCCCGGCCGGGTCAGCTCCTCCCGCAGGGCGCGGGCGTCGTCGAGGGTGCGGACGGTGTACCGGCCGGCGCGCGGGCCGGGGCAGCGCAGGCGCCGGGGGCGCGTGCCGGTGGCGACGACCAGACCGTCGTAGGGCATCACCGAGCCGTCGTCGAGCTCGACGGTCCGCTCGGCGAGGCGGGCCGCGACGATTCTGGTGCCCAGGCGCCACTCCACGTCCGCCGCCGACGCCTTCGGCGTGAAGGCCAGGGACGCGAGGGGCGCGCGGCCCGCGAGGACCTCCTTGGACAGCGGGGGCCGGTTGTACGGCATGTGCGGCTCGTCGCCGATCACCGTGAGGGCGCCGGTCCAGCCCGTGGCGCGCAGCTGCTCCGCGGCGCGCAGGCCGCCCAGGGAGGCACCGGCCACGACGATGCGCGCAGCCACGCTCAGTCCTCGATCCGGATGGCCTGGAGCGGGCAGACGTCCGCGGCCTCCTCGACCTCGTCGCGCAGGGCGTCGTCGGGGTCGGGGACGTAGGCCAGGCGACCGTCGTCGTCCATGCGGAAGACGTCGGGGGCGGCGAAGACGCACTGACCGTGGTCCTGGCACTTGTTCATGTCGACGACGACCTTCATGGGCCGGTCCTCCTGAGGGTGAGGGCGTCGAAGCGGAAGGGAAAAGGAGGCCCGGCCGGACATGCGGCCGGGCCCCGGCCGACGGGGTGCGGCGACCACACCCCTAACTCGTTTGGCTTCAAACAAGGTAGGCAGGGGTCAGAGCGTGGTCAATACCTATCCGGATGGATAAATTCTTTCCGCCGCCCTCTTGCGGTCACCCTTCCCCGTACCTACCGTTTGGCATCAAACAACACCCCCGGGACGCCCTCCCTCTCCGCGTCCCGGCCGCCTTCTCCCCACGCCACCCGCCTCCCCGACCCCGCGTC
The DNA here is from genome assembly GCF_013009255.1 of Streptomyces sp. Z423-1. Classification (NCBI taxonomy): domain Bacteria; kingdom Bacillati; phylum Actinomycetota; class Actinomycetes; order Kitasatosporales; family Streptomycetaceae; genus Streptomyces; species Streptomyces sp. Z423-1. Next base: position 8,480,691 of record NZ_CP053109.1, on the reverse strand, counting down.
CCGGAGGTGTCCCGACGTCCGCCCGAGGAGACAACGGTGAGCGCTCACGACATCGCAGAAGTCCGCCGCCACATGGACCGGCTCGCCGCCGACGGCATCGACGTGGTCCGGGTGACCTATCCCGACCTCATCGGCACCGACCGGGCGCGGGACGTGCTGCTGGAGGAACTGCCCCGGGCCTGCGCGCACGGGCTGGCCTTCTGCCGGGCCGTCTACCACACCAGCCCGCAGGGCGACGTGGTTCCGGTCGGCGGTGGGCTGGACGCGGGCCTGCCGGACATCTGCGTCCGTCCGGACCTCGACACGCTGGTGGCGCTGCCGTGGGAGCCGGGGGTCGCCGCGTGCCTCGGGGAGGTCGTCGATCCGGCGACCGGTACGCCCGCGCCCGAGTCGCCGCGTGACCTGCTGCGGGCCGTCCTCGCCCGGTGCGCCGAGCACGGGCTGCGGCCGGTGGTCGGACCCGAGCTGGAGTACTACCTGTGCGAGCCGGACGGCGCCGGCGGCTGGCGCCGCTACGCACCCGGCCCCGGCGTCGTCTACACCGCCGGGCTGCGCGCCGACCCCGACAACCACCTGCTGCGGACCCTGCGCCACATACGTGACCTGAACGTGGGCGCGATCAGCGGCAACCACGAGTTCGACGGCGGCCAGGTCGAGATCAACCTGGCGCACTCCGAGGCGATGTCGGCGGCCGACCGCTCCTTCCGCTTCAAGGCCGCGATCAAGGAACTGGCACGCAAGGAGGGCAGGCTCGCGACCTTCATGGCCAAGCCCTTCAACGACGCGGGCGGCTCCGGATTCCACCTCCACCTGTCCTGCGAGAACGACGAGGGCCACAACGCCTTCGACGACCCGGCGGCCCCCTACGGCCTGTCCGCCGGCGCCCGGCACGCGGTCGCCGGCGTCCTCGGCCACGCGCCAGCCCTCGCCGCCCTGCTCAACCCGACCGTCAACTCGTACAAACGCTTCGGCCCGGACACCCTCGCGCCCTGGCTGGTCGACTGGGGGCTGGACAACCGCAGCGCCATGGTCCGCATCCCGCCCGAGCGCGGCTCCGGCGCGCGCCTGGAACTGCGGCTGGGCGACGCCAGCGCCAACCCCTACCTGGCGATCGCCGGGACGGTCGCCGCCGCGCTGCTCGGCTTGCTGGCCGGTGAGGAACCGCCGGCGCCCCTGGAGGGCTACGGCTACGACACGAGCCGGGCCGCTGTGCTTCCGGCGACCCTGTCCGACGCGCTCGACGCGCTGGAGGCGGACACCGCCCTCGCCGACGTGCTCGGCAAGGACTTCACCACCTCCTTCCTCTCCTACAAGCGCGACGAGGTCGCACGCTTCCACCGGCACGTCACCGACTGGGAGTTCACCGAGTACGCCTACCACCTGTGACGCCTACGACCTGTGACGCCGAGGAGCCCCGAGATGACCGAGACCCTGACCCCCGCCGTGCGTGAGCCGCTGCCGCTCGCCGACGTGAACCTCGCCGACCTGGACAACTTCACCGACGGCGTCACTCCCTGGCGGATGTTCCACACCCTGCGCCACGAGGACCCGGTGCACTGGCAGCCGGAGGAGGCGCCCAACTCCGGTTTCTGGGCGGTGACCCGGCACGAGGACATCGTCCGGGTGGACCGCGACCCGGACACCTTCACCTCCACCAGGTTCGTCAACCTGGAAGAGGTCGACGACGACCAGATCAAGAAGCGTGCCTCGATCCTGGAGCTGGACGGGGTCCGGCACCGGGCGCTGCGCAGCCTGATCCAGCGGCAGTTCGGCGCGAGCGTCATAGGCGGCTACACCGATTTCCTGCGCGGGCTGACCGCGAGGACCCTCGACGCCGCGCTCGCCAAGGGCAGCTTCGACTTCGTCAAGGAAGTCTCGGCGGACTTCCCCATCAACGTTCTCGCCCGGCTGCTGGACGTTCCGCCGGAGGACAACCAGAAGCTGATCGACTGGGGCAACCGGATCATCGGCAACACCGACCCGGACTACGCGGACGTGCTGCTGCACAGCGCGGAGAGCGAGCAGTACCGTGATCTGCCGTTCCGCTCCCCCGCCTCCCTGGAAGTCTTCGCCTACGGACGCGAGCTGGCCCGGCAGCGGCGCGGCGGCGACGGCACGGACCTCGTCTCCCGGCTGGTCAACACCACCCCCCGGGACGGAGTCCCGCTGTCCGCGCAGGACTTCGACAACTACTTCCTCCTCCTGGTCGTCGCCGGGAACGAGACCACGCGCCACACCATCTCCCACTCCATGCTGGCCCTCATCCAGCACCCCGAGCAGCTGGCCCGTCTCCAGGAGGACCCCTCACTCGTCCCGACGGCGGTGGAGGAGTTCCTGCGCTGGGCGTCCCCCGTCTACCATTTCCGCCGCACCGCCACGCGGGACGTCGAACTCGGCGGCAAGCGGATCAAGGAGGGCGACAAGGTGGTGATGTGGTTCGCCTCCGGCAACCGTGACGAGGAGGTCTTCGGCAACCCGTACGACTTCGACGTCACCCGCACGGACAACGACCACGTCACCTTCGGCAAGGGCAGCCCCCACCTGTGCCTGGGAAACCTCCTGGCCCGCACCGAGATCCGCATCATGTTCGAGGAGCTGATCCCACGCCTGTCGGCCATCCGCCTGACCGGCGACGCGCCGCGCGTGCGCTCGAACTTCGTCAACGGCATCAAGAAGCTGCCCGTGGAGGTCACGCCGGCCTGATCCTTGCGACAGGCGAATTCGGCCGGAGAGCTGAGATGCCGCCTCGCCGAAGGCCGATGCGGCCAAGGTGGCCCGCCGTGCTGGATCGCCGGTGTCGCCTCCGGCGCGCACGCGGTTCGGCGGCTGTTCATCCTGGACCGCTGCGGCACACCCTGCGGATCCGAGGAACGGGACTGCTCTCCAGGGTGCGGTGCGAGGCGGCGCTGGCCAAGGTCCGTGATCTATTGGACGGCACGACCTCGTTGCAGCAGCGGAGCTGACCCACCGGTGCTCCTGCGCGACGATGTCGCGGCACGTCGCGGCCGGGTTGAAGGCCGACAAGGTCGACGCGGCAACCCTGGCCCACCTGCTGCGCACGGATCTGCCGCCCTGGGCATGGATCGCGCCCCAGCACATCCGCGAGCAGCGGGCCGTGCTGCGCCACCGCGCGCAGCACGTGCGGCTACGCTGGTCAGGGCCGCGCACACGCTGTACCACCAGCAGCCGAAGAAGCCGCCGGCACTTGGCCAGGAGACTCGGCCGCGACGGCCACGCTCTACGGCAGTCGCCAGTCGACCGGCTGGGCGCCCTGCCGCACCAGCAGGTCGTTCGCCCGGCTGAACGGACGTGAACCGAAGAACCCGCGGTCCGCCGACATCGGGGACGGGTGGGCGGACTCGATCGCCGGAAGATCCCCGAGCAGCGGCCGCAGATTGCGCGCGTCCCTGCCCCACAGAATCGACACCAGCGGCGTACCGCGGGCCGCAAGCGCCCTGATCGCCTGCTCGGTGACCTCCTCCCACCCCTTGCCCCGGTGCGCCCCCGGCTTGCGGGGCGCCGTCGTCAACGCTCTGTTCAGCAACAGCACCCCCTGCTCCGTCCACGGCGTCAGATCCCCGTTGGACGGCCGGGGCAGCCCCAAGTCGGAGTGCATCTCCCGGAAGATGTTCTCCAGGCTGCCCGGCAACGAACGCACCTCGGGCGAGACCGCGAAACTCAATCCGATGGCCATCCCCGGCGTGGGGTAGGGATCCTGGCCGACGATCAGGACGCGAACGTCATCGAAGGGCTGCTGGAAGGCCCGCAGGACATTCGCCCCGGACGGAAGGTAGGTCCGGCCCGCCGCTATCTCGGCCCGCAGGAAATCCCCCATCGCCGCGATACGTTCAGCCACAGGTTCAAGAGCCTTCGCCCAGCCTGCTTCAACAAGTTCATACAGAGGTCGTGGTGCCACAGCGCGTCACCCTACTGGCACCCACCGCGGTTCCGCACAAACACAGAAGCCCCCACGCACGGACCCCGCCGCCAACGCTAGTCTTCCTCCTCATCGAGGTCATCGAGCCGGTCCAGCAGATCGCGCAGCCCGTCGCCGGGACGGAGGAGAGCCTGTTGCATCCAGTGATCAAGCCACTCCGCCATGGTCATCGCGCCTCGCCGGCCTCTCGTCGCCCATACCTCCTCAACAGGACGCTCACCACGGCCCCGAGGCGTCCTGGCACGCACCGGGGCAAGGGCTGGGAGGAGGGCACCGAGCAGGCCGTCCGCGCGCCGGCCGCGCGCGGCAAGCCGCTGGTGTCCGTCCTGTGGGGCCGCGACGCGCGCAACCTCCGCCCCCTGCTCGGCGACCTGCCCTCGGTGGAGTCCGCGGACCCCTCCCCCATGTCGGCCGACCGCGGCTTCTTCGGCTCCCGCCCGTTCAGCCGCGCCAACGACCTGCTGATGCGCCAGGCGGGTCAGCCGGTGGACTGGCGTCTGCCGTGACGGGAGCAGGGCCCGGCCCCGCGCCCGAAAGCGCCGACGGTTTCCTCGCCGTTGACTCGGGTGGTTCCGGGCTGCGAGTCGTCGCCGGGCACGTGGAGCGGGGGCCGCTCGCCGTGCGGGAGTCCGGGGTGCCGGTGCGGACGGGTGCCCGGGGGATCGATGCCGGGCATCTGATGGAGCAACTGGTGCCTCTGGTACGGGCCTTGACCGCCGAGGCCGGGGTCCCGGCGCTCGGCACCGCCGCTGTCGGTGCCGCCGGTTTCAGCACGCTCGGTGATGCCCTGCGGGCCGCACTTCCCGGTGCGCTGCGCCGGGAGTGGGGAATCCGGACGGTGGCTCTGGCTGCCGACGCGGTCACCGCGTACGCGGGCGCGCTGGGGTCTCGGCCCGGTGCCGTGGTCGCCGCCGGAACGGGACTGATCGCCATCGGCACCGACCTCACGCGCTGGCGCAGAGCGGACGGCTGGGGGCATCTGCTGGGCGACTGCGGTGGCGGCGCCTGGATCGGGCGGGCCGGGCTGGAGGCCGCGTTGCGCGCGCACGACGGGCGGGAGGGCGGCTCGGCCCGGCTGCTGGAGTGCGCCGAGGAGTTGTTCGGCCCGATGCAGGGGCTGCCCGGCAAGCTGTACCCGCGCCCGGACCGCCCCGCCGTCCTCGCCTCCTTCGCACCCCAGGTGGCGGCCTGCGCCGACGAGGGCGACCCGGTCGCCGTGGGCGTCCTGCGCGCGGCGGCCCGGCACATGGCCGACTCCGCGGCCGCGGTCTGCCCGACGGAAGGTGAGCCCCAAGTGGCCCTCACCGGTGGCCTGTTCAAGATGGGCGCCCCGCTCCTCGTACCCCTGGCGGAGGAACTGGCCGCACGACTGCCGCACGCACAACGGGTCCCCGCCGAGGGCGATCCCCTGCACGGATCGGTGCGGATCGCGACCGAGTTGGCGGCCGGGGCGCTCACTCTGCCGCGTGACGAGAAGATGCTGTGCGTGGTGACCGGACAGGGCGACTGATGCTCCGACTTGTCCCCATCGCTCCGTAATCGCGGTGTGTTCGCTCCGTGTTCGTTCCGGACAAGTCGCCGCTCAGCGCACGGAAACCTGCTGATCACTTCCGACCCGTACGTAACTCATCAGACAAAACCGGACGGATACCGCTCACCTGCCCCCTCCCCGAACAGGGGAGCCCAGTAAGCCAGTAACATGCGGCGCCATGAGCTCCCCCACTGGGCCCGCGTCCGGCCTGCCAGTACGAATGCCGCGCCCCCGCCAGCCCGGGCGGCACCGCCGACCCGAGCCGCTGGCGGCTCCCGAGGGCGCGCCCGCGCTCGTCCTCGCGGTTCCGGGCACGCCCAGCGCCGCCACGCGCAGTCTCGCCGAGGAGGTCGTGAGCATCGCCCGCTCCGAGCTCCCCGGCCTCGACGCCCGGATCGGCTACGTCGACGGGGACGGCTCGGAGTTCCCCACGCTCCAGGCCGTGCTCGCACGCGCCGCCGACGAGCGCACCGCCCGCTACGAGCAGGCGCTGGCCGCCGGGATGGACGTCAAGGAGCCCGACGGCCCGGTCGCCGTGGTGGTGCCGCTGCTGGCCGGTCCGGACAGCGCGCTGCTGCGCCAGGTCCGCCAGGCCGTCATGGACAGCCGGGTCGCCGCCGAGCTGACCGACGTGCTCGGCCCGCACCCGCTGCTCGCCGAGGCCCTGCACGTGCGGCTGTCGGAGGCGGGTCTGGCCCGCGCCGACCGCGCCCGGCTGTTCACCGTGGCCACGGCCGCGGACGGCATCATCCTGGCCTCCGTGGGCGGTGAGGAGGCCGTGCAGGCGGCCGGGATCACCGGCATGCTGCTCGCCGCGCGGCTCGCCGTGCCGGTGATGGCGGCGGCCCTCGACCAGGAGGGCTCCATCGCCTCCGTCGCCGAGCAGCTGCGCTCCTCGGGCTCGCAGCAGCTGGCGCTCGCCCCGTACCTGATCGGCCCCGAGATCGACCCGGGCCTGATCGAGGAGGCCGCGAAGGAGGCGGGCTGCCCCGCCGCCGAGGCGCTCGGCCCCTACCCGGCGATCGGCAAGCTCGCGCTGGCCAAGTACACGACGGCGCTGGGCATCGCCCCGCAGCAGCCGCAGGGTGCGCCGGTGCGCTGAGTTCCGCCGCACAACCAGTCATACGACCGAGGGCCCACTCCGCACGCCGGAGCGGGCCCTCGGCCTTGCGAGCCGTTGGCGGCGACTGTCAGCTGTCCAGCACCGTCAGCACGCCGCTCGCGGCGTCCACGGCCGGTCACGGAGCCAGTCCGCGCGGATCTCAGGCCCGGCCAGCGGCAAGCCGGACGGTGTGCGCAGGGGCGTGGCGAGTTCCGCGAGGGCGCGTTCTAGGCCGTACAGGTGGGCGAAGGCCGGTTCGGTCGCGGGCGGCTCGGGTGCGAGGGTGGCGGCCCGCTGCGTCGTACCGTCCGTGAGCGCCTCCACCGCGCCCTGCACCCGCCAGTGAGCCACCAGCAGCCAAGATCCTCAACGAGCGGAAAGCGGCATCGCCAGCTCCGACAGAGCCTTCTCCAAGCCACGCAGATGCACCAGGGCCGACTCCGTGCCGTCCTGCTGAGGCGTCTCGCCGCTGGCGGGCGCCACTCGCCTGCGCCCCAGGTCGCTGACAGTGAGTGCTTCCACTGCTGCCTCGACGCGCCAGCAGGCAGCGGCCAGACGGGCGTCGTGCGACGCGACAGGATCGGCGGCAACGGACACCAGACCCCGCACTTCGCGGGCGCAGTCGTCGAGCAGCTCAATGACCTGGCGGGCACGGGCCTTCCGAGCACGAAAGGGAGTCAAAGGGTGCATCAACGGGGCGAGAGCCATCCGTACGCGGCCGAGCAACAGTTCCAGTTCGGCGGCGTGCGGGGCAGGGTCGGCCTTCGGGTCTCCAGCGAGGCGAGCGGTCGCTTCGGCGGTGGCCGCGTGGACGCAGTGCAGTGCCCGCTGGATCCAGGCATTGTTCGTGGCGTGCGTGGTGACCGGCAGGACGAGGGCCACGGCCAACGCGGCACACAGTGCGCCCACACCGGTCTCGGCGAGACGGAGCCCGAGCAGGCCGGGGTCCAGCACGCCCAGCAGGCCGTAGAGCAGGCTGACCATAACCGTCACTGCCAGCATCATCCAGGAATACGAGACGGCAGCGGTGTAGAAGATGCCGAAGACACAGACGGCAACCAGGGCTGCCGTCGGCGCGGGCGCGCCATACAGCGGGATGGCGACCAGCAGACCGACGGCGATACCGATCACAGTTCCGACGACCCGGCGGAAACCGCGGACCAGGGTTTCGCCGCGGGAAGCCGTGTTGACGAAGATCCACCAGACAGTACCGACGGCCCAGTACCAGCGCTCTTCGGAGAGCAGCTGCCCGACGAGAAGCGCGAGAGTCGAGGCAGCAGTGGCCTGGAAGGCTTGCCGGGTGGTGGGCTGCGCCAGTCCGCTGCCGGGCAGGGCCGGCGGGGCTGCCGCGGGTGGGTTGTGGCGCTCGATGGGCCAGAGCACGAAGCGCGTGGCGCCGGCCGCGAAGAGGGCGAGGCCCACGGCGGTGTACAGCTCGGGCAGCTGAGCGGGAACCGCGTGCAGGAACTGCGTGATGAAGAAGTTCATGAACGCGAAGATCCCGAGCGCGTGGCCCCGCGGGCCCCAGCGGCGGGCATAGACCCCACAGAAGACGACGGCCAGGAACGCGGCGTCACGGGCCGGGGTGATGCCGTGCAGTGTGGTGGCAAGCGCCAGCACGGGGAATCCGGCGAGGGGAAGCAGAGCGGTGGTGATCCGCTGGTCACGGACGGTCGCATCGGTGACCGTGAAGAGGGCGAGCAGCGCCGCGAGCCCTCCGGTGATCGATGCGGTGAGCGACAGCCCGCAGAGTTCGGAAACGGCGACGGCGGAGGCGACACCGATGACAGCGCGGGTCGCGTTCCGCAGCCTCAAGCGCCCCGGGTCCGGAGCCACGAACAACCTCTTCACGGCGGTGAGCCGCCCCCCTTGCGGTGGTACGCGTCCCGCCCACGATCGTCCCGGGTGGCGGACAACAAGCAGGCACGACGAAGGCACCGCGGTCCGGACCCGGCCTCGTCGCCGTCCGGCGCTACGCGGCGCCGCAAGAACATGGATGGGACAAAGACAACCACCCCAAGGCCCACTGGCTCAACTGTCGCCTCATTGACTGTGCCAATGGCACAGCTGATCAGCTGCGATGTCGGCCGTTGGGAGGCCAATGGATCAGAATTCACCCAAGCCCTGGGCCGTAGGTGGCCTACTCCGTCCGAGGAAGGTCATGGGTGCTCCTTCACCACGTCGGTCTTGTTCTTGTTGAACGCCTCCGAGTACGACGGGCGGCCGGGCCGGTGCCGGGCGGCTCCCTGGGACGGCGGCACCAACCAGCAGTAGCAGGTCATGCTGCGCCACAGGCCGGATCCGCCTTCCCGCCCAACGCGACCACGCCCCGGTGAGAAATCGACGGCAACCTTTTCGTCTCGTGCGGTCACTGAACAGTGCACCATCGGCTCGATCTTCCGAACGGACGGGTAATGACGACAGCGAGGCAGGCCGCGAGGCAGCGCAGACGCAGACGCAGGCTCATGCTGGGCAGCGCGGTGGCGGTGACCGCCGCGGGCGTTCTCGCCTACCTGGTCATGGGGTTGCTCCCCGACCGGGAGGAGGAGGCTGGGCCCACCGCAGCATCGCCCGTCGCCACCACCCAGGTGAGGGCTACCACCCCGCCCGACACGAGCACCCCGACCCCGTCGGGGACGCCGACCGCGAGCAGCAGTTCGAGTCCGACGGCCACCGCGAGCACCGCGTCGGCACGACCGTCGGCCACGGGCACCCCGCGGTCCCCGCGAACCGCGTCCACCACGGCATCGTCGGCGGGGCGGATCCGGCCCGGCACCACCTACACCGGGGTCGCCACCTCCTACGAGGCCGCGGACGGGGACGGCGCCTGCCTGTTCGGCCCGAGTCCCGACCTCATGATCGCGGCCATGAACACCACTGACTACGAGACGTCCAGGGCATGCGGCGCGCACGTGCTCGTCCGCGCGGCCAACGGCAAGTCGATCACGGTACGGATCACCAACGAATGCCCCCTGCCCTGCGCTCCCGGGCAACTCGACCTCAGCCAGGAGGCCTTCGCCAAGCTCGCCGACCTCGAGGTCGGCCGGATCCCGATCACCTGGCAGCTGCTGAGCCCCAGCACCTCCGAGACGATGTCCATCAGATACAAGACCGGGTCCAGCGCCTATTGGTGCGGCATCCAGGCGATCGGCCACCGGAACCCGGTCGCGCGTCTGGAGGTCAGGACCGGTGGCGGCTGGCGGCAGTTGCCGCGCACCGAATACAACTACTTCCTTTCCGCCGACGGCAGCGGGTGCGGCAAGGCGATAAGGATCACGGACATCTACGGAGAACGACTGACCATCACCGGGGTCGCGGTGCGGCCGAACGTGGTGCAACCGACCGGGGTCCAGTTCGCCCGGCACTGACCCGCCCTCCGCCCGCACGCCTTTCCCACAGGACCGACGGATCGACGAGGCGGCGAGAAGGGGATCCACGAGGTGCTGGATCGCCTCCGCGGGCGCGGCATGGTCGGCTTCACCGGCCGCGTCATCGGCATGTACGCATCCGAAGGCACGGTCCACTTCGACTGGTTCGACTACGAGCCTCTGGAGCGCTGAACCGGCCCGCTCCCCTGCCGCACCGCCGGCTGTGGCAGGCGGTGGTGCCTCGCCGCCACCTGCCCACGGGTCGGACCACCCCACACGACCGACTGAAAGGCGCACACGATCACGGAAAGACACGCTCGAGCAAGGGCCACCCGGCTCGCTGGGCCATTGGCACACCATCGATCGCCACCCCGATCCGCCACCGGGCCGACGGGCCACGTCGGACGGTCCACTCCCTGAGCGCTTGGGTGAGCCATTGGTACAGTCGACGCTGATCACCGACGGAGGAGGCCGGGCGCCATGGCCGTGGACGAGCTGGACACCCGCATCCTGCGCCTGCTGCTGGAGCAGCCGAGAACCAGCGTTCGCGAGTACGCCCGCATCCTCGGCGTCGCCCGCGGCACGCTCCAGGCCCGTCTGGACCGGCTGGAGCGCGACGGTGTGATCACCGGCACCGGTCCGACGCTCTCCGCCGCCGCCCTCGGCCACCCGGTGCTGGCGTTCGTGCACATCGAGGTCACGCAGGGTCGCCTGGACGAGGTGGGCGACGCCCTGGCCGCCGTACCGGAGATCGTCGAGGCGTTCTCGATCACGGGCGGCGGCGATCTGCTCACCCGGGTCGTGGCGCGCGACAACGAGCACCTCGAAGATGTGATCCAGAAGCTGATCAGCCTGCCCGGAGTCGTGCGCACCCGCACCGAGGTGGCACTGCGCGAACGCGTCCCGCACCGGCTGCTGCCGCTGGTGGAGTCGATCGGCCGGACGGCGCGAAGCAGACCTTGACATCATGACGCGATGAGCAACCTCGGCATCTTCTCGATCATCTTCGATCTCGACGGAACGCTCGTGGACAGCGAGCCGAACTACTACGAAGCGGGTCGACTGACCCTCGCCGAGCACGGCGTGCCGGAGTACACCTGGGCCGAGCACGAGCGGTACATCGGCATCAGCACACTGGACACGATCATCGACTGGCGGCGGCGCTACGACCTGCGCGCCCCGGTGGCCGAGCTCCTCGCCGCCAAGAACCGCCGCTATCTGGAGCTCGCCCGCGCCCGCACGCGCGCGTACCCGGAGATGCGGACGTTCGTGGAGCTGCTGGCCACCGAGGGCGTGCCGATGGCCGTGGCGTCGGGTTCCTCGCCGGAGGCGATCGCGGCGGTCCTGGCCGGTACGGGTCTGGACGCGCACCTGCGCACCCTGGTCTCGGCCGACGAGGTCGCCCACGGCAAGCCCGCTCCCGACGTCTTCCTGGAGGCCGCCCGCCGCCTCGGCGCACGCCCCGCCGACTGCGTGGTCGTCGAGGACGCGGCTCCGGGCGCGGCCGCCGCCCACGCGGCCGGGATGCGCTGCATCGCCCTCCCCTATGTCCCGGACCAGGCGGACGGCCCCGAGTTCGCGACCGCCGACCTGCTGGTGCGGGGCGGGCAGGCGGAATTCACGGCACGAGCGGCGCACGACTGGCTCACGCGCACGGCCCGCACCGCCTGACCACTCTCGCTCAGGAAATCACCGTCGAACGCGTCAGAACCATTGACGCCCACCCGACCCACCTCTACGGTCTGGCCGATCACCCGCACAGCGTTCGATATCCCGGACATGCCGAATCCCAGTGGATCGTGGAGGAGCACATGGCACCGCCCCTCTCCCGAAGGACCCTCCTGCAGACGGCGATCGCCGCAACGGCCGTACCCGGACTCGCCATGACAGCGTCAGGGCGGGCCTCGGCGGCGACGCTGCCGCCACCCGCGTCCTGGACCCTGCGGCCGTTCCACCTCAAGGACGTGGCACTCGGGGACGGAATCTTCGCCGCCAAACGGCAGTTGATGCTCGATCACGCCCGGGGCTACGACGTGAACCGCCTGTTGCAGGTGTTCCGCGCCAACGCGGGCCTCTCCACGGGCGGCGCGGTCGCCCCCGGCGGCTGGGAGGGGCTGGACGGCGAGGCCAACGGCAATCTGCGCGGCCACTACACCGGCCACTTCCTCACCATGCTCTCCCAGGCCTACGCCGGCACCGGCGAACAGGTGTACACGGACCGCATCCGCACCATGGTGGGCGCCCTCGTCGAGGTGCGCGAGGCGCTGCGCCGTGACCCGGCCGTGCTGAGCGTGACCGGCAGGTTCGGCTCGGCCGCGGAGAACGTCCGGGGTTCCTATCAGTACGTCGATCTGCCCGACGGCGTCCTCGGCGGCACCTCCGCGATCACCCTCTCGGCGTGGGTCAAGCCCACCCACGAGAGCACCTGGGCCCGCGTCTTCGACTTCGGCGACAACACGACCCGGTACATGTACCTGACCGCCCGCAACGCCACCGGCGTGCCCCGCTTCGCCCTCACCACCAACGGCCCCGGCGCCGAACAGGGCCTCAACGGCACCGCCGCCCTGCCGCTGAACCAGTGGAGCCACCTCGCGGTCACCCTCGCGAACGGCACGGGCACGCTGTACGTCAACGGCACGGCGGTGGCCCGCAATGCGGGCATGACCCTGACGCCCGCCGCCCTCGGAGCCCCGGCGAACAGCTGGCTCGGGCGCTCCAACTTCCCCGCCGACCCGGCCTTCGCGGGCGCCTTCGAGGAGTTCAACGTCTGGTCGCGCGCCCTGACCGCCGACGAGATCACCGCCCTGCAGAGCAGCCGCGCCGCCGACTCCCCGGCCGGACGGGGCGACCTGGCGTCGTACGCCTTCGACGAGACGTCGGGCTCCACCTTCGCGGACGCCTCCGGCCGCGACCTCACCGCCACCCTGCGCCGCACCTGGGGCGCGCCCAGCCACCCCGGGTTCCTCGCGGCGTACCCGGAGACGCAGTTCATCCAGCTGGAGTCGATGACCAGCGGCGACTACACGCGCGTCTGGGCGCCGTACTACACCGCGCACAAGATCCTGCGCGGTCTGCTGGACGCCTACCTCGCCACCGACGACGAGCGGGCGCTCGACCTCGCGTCCGGCATGTGCGACTGGATGTACTCGCGGCTGTCGAAGCTGCCCGATGCCACCCTGCAGCGCATGTGGGGGATCTTCTCCAGCGGCGAGTTCGGCGGCATCGTCGAGGCGATCGTCGATCTGCACGCCCTCACCGGGAAGGCCGAACACCTGGCGCTGGCCCGCCTGTTCGACCTGGACCGGCTCATCGACGCCTGCGCCGCCGACACCGACATCCTCGACGGACTGCACGCCAACCAGCACATCCCGATCTTCACCGGATACGTCCGGCTGTACGACGCGACGGGCGAGCAGCGCTACCTCACCGCCGCGCGCAACTTCTGGGACATGGTCGTACCGCACCGCATGTACGGCATCGGCGGCACCAGCACGAGCGAGTTCTGGCGGGCGCGGGACGTCATCGCGGGGACGATCAGCGCCGCCACCGCCGAGACGTGCTGCGCTTACAACATGCTCAAGCTCAGCCGCACGCTGTTCTTCCACGAGCAGCGCCCGGCGTACATGGACTACTACGAGCGGGCCCTCTACAACCAGGTCCTCGGCTCCAAGCAGGACAAGCCGGACGCCGAGAAGCCGCTCGTGACGTACTTCATCGGGCTGACGCCCGGTCATGTCCGGGACTACACGCCCAAGCAGGGCACCACCTGCTGCGAGGGCACGGGCATGGAGAGCGCCACCAAGTACCAGGACTCGGTGTACTTCCAGCAGGCCGACGGCAGCGCCCTGTACGTCAACCTCTACAGCCCGTCGACCCTGGACTGGGCCGAGAAGGGCGTCACCCTCACGCAGACCACCGACTTCCCCCGCGAGCAGGGGAGCACGCTCACCGTCCGGGGCCGCCGCACCCGCTTCGCCCTGCGGCTGCGCGTACCGGCCTGGGCGACGGCCGGTTTCCGGGTGACCGTCAACGGCCGTACGGTCGGCGGGACCGCGCAGCCCGGCAGTTACTTCACCGTGTCCCGGACCTGGCGGGACGGCGATGTGGTGCGGATCGCGATGCCCTTCCGGCTCCGGGTCGAGCAGGCGCTCGACGACCCTTCCCTCCAGACCCTCTTCTACGGCCCGGTCAACCTGGTCGGCCGCAACTCGGCGACCGGCTACCTTGAGTTCGGGCTGTACCGCAACGCCGCCCTCTCCGGCGACCTGCTGCCCACCCTCACCCCGGTGCCGGGCAAGCCGCTCCACTACACCCTCGACGGCACGGCATTCGCCCCGTTCTTCGAGGGCACGGAGGATCCGACGCACGCCTACTTCCGGCGCGCGGAACCCCGCGTGGTCTTCGGCAACCGGGACTCCAGGGTCGCCAACCCCGCCAAGGCCGACGGCACCACCCTGCTCGACGAGGTGTGGGCCGGGGCACCGTTCGACAGCAAGGGCGCGCTGGTCGCGCGGGTGCGGTCGACGGTGGACGCGTGGGTGGCGGCGGGGCTGCTCGCGCGGGCCGACGGTGACACGGTGGTACGTACGGCGGGCCAGGCGTCGTACGTCCGCTGAGGCGCGCGACTCGGCCCTGTCGCGTCGCCGGGCGGGCCGGAATGTGACGGCAGGGGCCTAGGAACGGCGGCGGGGCTTGCCACGGCGGCCGCCCTTGGCGGTGCCGGACCGTGGGCTTTGCCTCGCCGCCGGCTTCCGGCGGGCGGCGGGCTCGGCTCGGCGCTTCTCCTTCGGCTGGGCGGCCTGCGCCTGGGTGCGGCCGCGGGTGCTGTTGACCGTCCGGCCGCGCACGATGCCGATGAAGTCCTCGACCAGGTCGGTGTGCGCGTCCTCGGGCCAGGACAGGGCCACGCTCGACTGGGGCGCGTCGACGAGCGGCCGGTAGGTGAGGTCCCTGCGGTGGTGCAGCCGGGCCAGGGACTGGGGGACGGCGAGGACGCCGATGCCCGCGGCGACGAGTTCGACGGCGTCGGCGGTGGTGGCGGGGCGTTCGAAGGCGGGCTCCCCGGGAAGCTGCTCCCAGCCGAGGACGTCGTCGAGGGGGTGGAGGACGACCTCGTCGGCGAGGTCGCCGACCGTCACCTCGTCCGCCGCCGTGATCAGGTGGTCCTTGGGGACCACGACGACCGTCGCCTCGGTGTAGAGGGGGATCGCGCTGAAGACCGTACGGTCCACGGGCAGCCGTACGATCCCCGCATCCGCACCGCCGTCGCGCAACACATCGGATGCCTCGGCGGCCGTCACGGAGACGAGGGTGAGGGGGACGTCGGGCAGGCGCTCGTTCCAGATCCGCACCCACTTGCCGGGTGTCGCCCCAGGGACGTACGCGAGCCGGAACGTGGGGGGTGCTTCCGAGCCTGTCACCCCGCCAGGTTACCGGCTGTGGTCGGATGTCTCGCGTTCGGATGTCTCGCGTTCGGACGTCTCGTATCCGGCGGATAGTCTGGAGTGCATGAAGTCGCACCAGACCACCCAGACGATGAAGCCCGCGACAGCGGCGAAGAAGCTGGGTGTGTACCTGCCCGCCACCCCCACCGAGTTCCAGGAGGGCGTCGTCTCGCGCGCCGAGCTGAACGAGCTCCAGGCCAACCCGCCCGAGTGGCTGCGGGAGCTGCGACGCAACGGTCCGCACCCGCGCCCGGTGGTCGCGGCGAAGCTGGGCGTCTCCATCGCGGGTCTGGCGCGCGGCGGGGTGACCGAGCCGCTCACCACCGAGCAGATCGAGACGCTGAAGCAGGAGCGTCCCGAGTGGCTGGAGAAGGAGCAGGCCACGCAGGTCGAGGTGCGCAAGGAAGCGGCCCGGCTGAAGCAGAAGAAGGCCGAGCGTTCGTGAGGTTCCTGCGGTTTCTGAGGTCTCTGTGAATTACTGAGGTTTGTTGCACGCCCGGCGGCAGGACGGTCTTCCTGCCGAAGTCAATAGTCGTGCTGTGCAGGCCCTATCAACCACCGCTCACCGATGCTTCTTTGTGCTCCCGTGCGCCCCCGAGAAAAGAGGATTTGAGGGGCCGACCGCGGGTTTAACTGGGCAGAACAATGACTCAAGCGCACGGCCGGTGAGCAGTCACCGGCTTTCCATGTGTCGGCTGAGGTGAGGGGTATTGATGAGTGGTGCTGTGACCGAACCGACCAGAGTATCGACCGTGGGTACTGCGCCGGGCATATTCCCGTCCCTCAGCCATGCTATCGCCTTGTTCCGGCACCCGCTGGACTTTCTGAATTCCCTCCCCGCACAAGGGGATCTGGTCGAGTTACGCCTGGGCCCGCAGCGCGCCTGGATGATCTGCGATCCGCGGCTGGTCCATCGGATGCTCATGGACCCGCACACCTTCGACAAGGGCGGCACGCAGTACGACCGGCTCGGCGCGCTGATGGGCAACGGCATCGTCACCTGCCCGCAGTCCGAACACCGCCGCCAACGCATGCTCCTGCAACCCGGCTTCCACCCGTCCCGCATCGCCGCGTACACCGGGCTGATGGCCGAGGAGGCCAAGGCGCTGTGCCGTGAGTGGCGGGCGGGCGAGCAGGTCGACGTCACCGGGGCGATGATGGCGCTGACGACGAGGGTGACCAGCCGGGTGCTGTTCTCCGGCTCGCTGGACGCCGAGCGGGCGGCCCTCGTGCGTGAGAGCCTCGCCACGGTCGTGCGGGGCCTGTTCGCCCGTACGGTCGTGCCGGTCGAGGCCGTCTTCCGCATACCCACGCCCGCGAACCGGCGCTACCAAGACGCGCTGCACCGCCTGCACGCGCTGGTCGACGCGATCATCGCGGAGCGCCGGGCAGCCCCTCCGCGCGAGGATCTCCTGGGCACGCTGCTCGCGGCGCGCGACGGGGAGGGCGCGGGGGGCGGTGAGGCGGACGGCGACGTGGACGGCAACACCGGGGAACCGCGAGGGATCACCGACCGGGAGATCCACGACCAGCTCATCACGCTCCTGCTCACCGGTGTGGAGACCACGGCGATGTGCCTGGCCTCGGCGTTCAGCCTGCTGGCGGTGAACCCGGAGGCGGAGCGCGCACTGCACCGCGAGGTCGACGCGGTACTCCCCCATGGACGCCCGCCGGGCCACGAGGAGTTGGGGCGCCTGGAGTACACCCGGTGCGTGGTCACCGAGACGCTGCGCGTGTCTCCGCCCGGCTGGCTGTTCACCCGGATCACCACGCGTGAGACGGAGCTCGGCGGGCATCGGCTGCCGCGGGGGGCGATGATCCTGTACAGCCCCTATCTCCTGCACCACGACCCCGCGTCTTTCCCCGACCCCGAGCGCTTTCTTCCCGAACGCTGGCTTCCGGAACGGGAGACGGTCGTACGGAAGGGCGCGATGCTGCCTTTCGCCGCGGGGAACCGCAAATGCATCGGCGACAGATTCGCCGTGGCGGAGGCGATGGTGGGGGTCGCGACGGTTGCCGCTCACTGGCGTCTGCGGCCGGTGTCGGGGCATGACGGACAGCCGCGTCCGGCGGCGACATTGGGGCCGAGGGCGCTGGTGATGCGCTGTGAGCCGCGTCAGGCATGAGAGCTCTTCCGAACGGCAGGTGACAACGATGCCCACGGTGCATCAGGAAATCCCGACCGCATCGCACAGCGGACTGCCCGGAGGCACCCTCAAGGAACTCATAGACGCTTCCCTCTACATGCCCTTCCCGTTTCTCAGCAATCCGCATGAGTCCGAAGTCGCGGCAGGCGTCGACGCGTGGTTGCGCGCCTGGGGATTGACAGACGACCCCGCCGTGGCGGACATGATTGTCCGTACTCGGCCCGCGCAGCTCGCGTCCTACAACAGCCCGACGGTGAACCGGGACATTCTGCAGATCGTGGCCAATCAGATCGCCTATCAATTCGTCTTCGACGACCGCGCGGAAGAAGTCGGCCGCCGGTGGCCGGGCCGGCTGCTGCCCATGTTGTGCGAGAGCATCGGAATTCTGCGCGACGGCCAGCCGCCCAGCACTCCCCTCGGCGCCGCGCTGACCGACCTCTGCCGCCAGGTCCAGGAGCGGTGCACGCCCGCGCAGGCGGCGCGATGGAGCTGGCGGAGCCGCGAGTACGTACACGGTCTGCTGTACGAATCGGTGGCCCAGACGCACTCTGTCCCTATATCGACCGGAGTGTGCACGACCATACGTTCGCTCACCGCAGGCGTCGAACCCTTCTACCCGCTGTACGAGGCGGCGCAGTCCCGCGAGGTGGCCGCCGAGGAGTTCTACCACCCCGTCATGGAACGTCTGAGGCGGCTGTCGGTCGACTCGGCCGTATGGACGGCCGACCTCTTCTCCGCGGTGAAGGAACAACGGGCGGGCGGAATGATCAATCTGGCCCTGGCCCACCAGCGCGCGCGACAGTGCTCCCTGCCGGTCGCGGTGAGACTGGCCATCCGGCAGATCAACGACACGATCCGCGAGTTCGAGAAGCTCTACGACGACATCGAACCGGAGTTGAGCCCTGCCGGCGTCGGCTATGTGGAGGGCATGGTCGGCTGGATCCGCGGCTGCTACTACTGGTCCCGCACAGTGCCGCGCTACGCGGACGCGACCGTGGCGCCCGTCCGCCCGTAAGACCCGAACGCATGACGCCAACGATCGAAGAGCTGTACCCGAAGAACAGACAATCAAACCACGCCGTCGGATGATTCATCCTTCCCTGTCATCCTCATTCCTCAATTTGGCCACGGAGCGTCCACCAGGGCGTACTCTCAGCGCTGTCCTCCGAGGATCAATGACAGGAAGCGGTAGCGCACATGGCGCAAATGTCGCGACAACCGATCACGGAGCCCAAGTCGTTGTTCGAGCGCGACCGGGAACTTCAGGGGCTTGAGGCCGCATTGTCGGAACTCCGTGGCGCCGCCGACGGTACGCCGCGCGTGGGTCAGGGCAGGCTGCTCGCCTTCACCGGCCCGGCGGGCATGGGCAAGACGAGGCTTCTCGCGGAGGCACGCGCCCAGGCCGCCGCACATGGGTTCACCGTGTTCTCGGGCCGGGGTGGCGAAAACGAACAGGAGCTGGCGTTCCACGTGGTGCGCCAGCTCGTTCAACCGGCCCTGGCGGCCATGGAGCAGCAACAACTGCGTACCTTCCTCGGAAGCTGGTACGACATCGTCGCCGTGGCACTCGGACTGGAAGCGACGGACACCGGCCAGATGCCGGACCCGACCGGGGTGCGTGACGGAATCGACTGGGTCATGACGCGCCTGACGGTGATGAAGGCGCCCGTTGTTCTGCTCCTGGACGACCTGCACTGGGCCGACGTCGAGTCGCTGGGCTGGCTCGCCTCCTTCGCGGCGCGGGCCGAAGGCCTTCCACTGCTCATCGTCGTTGCCTACCGGCCGAACGAATTGCCGCCCGAGGCGGCCCCCTTCCGTGCGCTCGTGACAGGTCAGGGGACTCGCCCCTACTCCCTGGCACCGCTCAGCCGGGGCGCCGTGGCGCGGATCGTCCGAGAGGAAGTGGGTGAGGCGGCCGACGACGAGTTCTGCAAGGAATGCTGGGAAGTCACCAACGGAACTCCGTTCGAGACCGTCGAACTCGCCATCAGGCTCGGGGAGCGCAAGCTCAAGGGCGCGCCGCGCGACGTGCCGGCGATGCGGAACCTCGCGACGGCGGTCAAAGGGCCGGGCCTCATCGAGTGCCTCGGGCGGCTCAGCACCAGCACCGTCCACTTCGCGGAGGCGGGAGCCGTGCTGGGTGCCCCGTTCCGACCGGACATCGCCGCCACCATCGCGTGCATCGGCAGTGAGCAGGCCGCCGAGGCGACCGAGCAGTTGCGCGCGGCTCGCATCCTGGCCGAGGGGCACGGGCCGGGGGGCGGTCTGGAGTTCGTGCACCCGCTGATCGCCGCCACGATCTACCGCTCGATCCGCACTCCGTTCCGGGTCGGCATGCACAATGCGGCGGCCGTGGCCGTCCGCGCGGCGGGACTCGGCCCGACGGCCGCCGCCCGGCACCTGCTGGAGGTGCCCTGCGAAGGCAACGCCGAGGCGGTTGCCTGCCTCTGGGAGGCCGCCCGCGAATACCTACGCGCCGGTGCCCCGGAAGCCGCCCGCCGACTGCTCGCCCGAGCGCTGCAGGAGCCGCCGCTTCCGGAAGACCGTGCCGCACTCCTCCATGATCTCGCCTGCTCCACCTTCCTGATCGAGCCCACGGCCACGGTCAGCCATCTTCGGGAGGCGCTCGCCGAGCCGGGAATCCACCCCGACCTGCGTGCCTCCATCGTCTACCGGCTGACCCAGGCGCTGGCCCACACGGATCAGATGGCGGAGGCCGCGGCCGTGGCCGAACAGGAGGCGCGCCAGGCCACCAACGCGCGGGTCAGGCTGCGCATGCAGGCCGATCACTTCGTCTGGAGCATGTTCCGCGCCGACGAGCCCGACTCCCCCGCCCGCTCCCGCAGGATGGCACGGCTCGCCGAGCGACTGACCGGCCGGGGCCTGGAGGAGCGTTACATCCTGGGGCTCCGGGGCTGGGACGCCCTGGTCCGCGGCGAGCCCCGGCACACCGCTCTCACCTGCGCCGAGGAAGCCCTGCGCGGCGGCATGAGCTGGACCGAGGAGAACCGGGGCTTCGAGGTTCCTGTCTCCGTCGCCCTGGTGTTCATGTACGGCGACCAGCCGGGCCGTGCCGAAGAGCTGTTCACCAAGGGCATGGCCGAGTGCGCGCGCAAGGGTTGGCGCGGCTCGCATCTGGCCGTCGGCCAGACCCTCTTCGGCTACATCCGCTACCGCCGGGGACTGCTGACCGAGGCGGAACACTGGGCACGGGAGGGCCTGCGCACGGCCGAGCGGGTGGAGGGCGCCGTACCCGCCCAATGGTTCGCCATCGGCATCCTCATCCAGACCCTGCTGGCCCGCGGCCGCACCGCGGGCGCCCGTGAGCTCGCCGACGCGTACCACTACGGCGATGCCGTCCCGAACGCCGTCATCTACCCGGACCCCCGCACGGTCTACTCCGAACTGCTCCTCGCCGAGGGCCGGCACGCCGAGGCCGAGCAGCGGCTGACCGCCGTCGGCGACCGGCTGGAGGCGCGGGCCTGGCGCAACCCCGCCTGGTGCCCGTGGCAGCTGAACCTGGCGTACGCCCTCGCGCCGTCCGAGCCGGACCGGGCGGTCCGGCTCGCGCGGGACGCCGTCAAGCGGGCCCGTGACTTCGGCGCGGCCTCCGCGATCGGCCAGGCGCTGCACACCGAGGCCGAGGTGACCGGCGGGACGGCCGCACTGGACCTGTACGCCGAGGCCGTCACCGAACTGCAGCGCTCGCCCGCGGCGTACGAACTGGCCCGTGCGCTCGTCGGTCACGGCGCCGCGCTGTCCCGCAACGGCCGGGTCCCGGAGGCCGCCGACCGGCTCTACCAGGGTCTGGAAGGCGCCGTGCACTGCGGTGCGGAGGCCCTGGCGGCGCGGGCCCGGGACGAGCTCTCGGCCGCCGGTCTGCGCCCCCTGCCCCTGCGCTACGCCCAGACGGACACCCTCACGGCCCAGGAACGCCGAGCCGCCGAACTGACCGCGCTGGGCAAGCCGGTGGCGGTCGTGGCGAAGGAACTGCGGCTCACCGAGCAGGGGGTGCGGCAGTTGCTGTCCCTGGTGTATCGCAAGGTGGGTACGGATGCGGCGGGGCTGGCGCGGGCGTTGGAGACGTTTCCGCGGCCTCGGCCGTGACCTCGGGGCCCGGCTGATTGCCCGCGGCCCTTACGTACCGCGCGTACAGCGGCCCGTAGGGGCCGTCGCCGGTGGGCGGCACTGGAGGGCGAAGTCGGCCGGGCTGGCGCTCAGGTAGCGGCCCATACAGGCGTTCGGCGTCGTACGCCCGCGCTCGGCGCAGAAGGTCAGTGCCGCGCGGCCGTCGGCGAACGGGCCCGGGGCGTAGATCACCCAGTAGCCGGGGCGGAGCGAGGCGTAGTCGTCGCTGCGGAGGACTACGGCCTCGGGGACGGACTCGCGGATCCGGGCGAGGCGCTGGTCGCGGGTCGCGGTGCCCGCGGAGAGCGGCTCGGAGTGGAGCTGGGCGATCCAGCCGCCGGTCCCGGTCGGGGTGGGCGTCGGCGCCGAGGGAGTGTTCGTCGCTGAGCCGCCTTCCGCTACGACCGTCTGTTTGCCGTCCTTCTTCCCGTCGTCCGGCGTGAACAGGGTGAGCGCGAGTGCGGTGACCGCGCCGCCGGCCAGCAGGGCGGTGACGGCGACGAGGAGCGGTTTGCGACCACGGAGCCGACGGCCCGGACGCGGTGTGTCCAACTGCGTCGGTGTCGGGGTTGGAGGCGGCATCGGTGTCGCCGTCGGCGTCGGCTGGACCCGTTGCGGCGTGGTGCCCGACTCGACCTGCGCCAGCAGCGCGTCCAGTTGCCCGGCGCCGGGGCGTGCCGCCGGGTCGCGTACGAGGAGGGACTGCAGGACGGGGCCGAGTGGGCCGGAGCGGACGGGCGGGGGCACCGGGTCGTCGAGGACCGCGGCCAGCGTGGCGAGGGTCGTCTCCCGGCGCAGGGGGCTGACGCCTTCCACGCAGACGTACAGGACGAGGCCGAGGGACCACAGGTCGGCCGCCGGGTCGTCGCCGTGGCCGCGGACGCGCTCGGGCGCCATGTACTCGGGGGAGCCCACGAGTTCACCGGTGACCGTCAGCGCGGTCGCGCCCTGGAGGGCGGCGATGCCGAAGTCGGTGAGGACGGCGGTGCCGTCGGGGCGGAGCAGGACGTTGGCGGGCTTGACGTCCCGGTGCTGGATCCCGGCCGCGTGCGCGGCGCGCAGCCCGGAGAGCACCTGGCGGCCGATGCGAGCCGCCTCCAGCGGGCTCAGCGGACCGTCGGTCAGGCGTTGTTGGAGCGAGACGCCCGGCACCAGCTCCATCACGATCCACGGATGGGGATCAGCCTCGATGATCTGATGGACCGTCACCACGTACGGATTGCTGAGCCGGGCCAGCGCCCTGGCCTCCCGCATGACCCGTTCCCGTACGGCCTCGGAGGCCTCGGCGTCCGGACGTACCGCCTTGAGGGCGACCTCGCGGTGCAGCACGGTGTCCCGGGCCCGCCAGACCGTGCCCATCCCCCCGCTGCCGAGCCGCTCCAGCAACTCGAAGCGTCCGTCGATCATGTCCCCCGGTGCGTTCACGTGCCCCAGGTTAAGGCAGGAGCCACGCCACGGCGGACGTGGGCGGGACGCGCACGCTCATGGCACGGATACGTCATTGGCATGGCGTCGTAACACTCCTGACGGAGGCTCGTGTGGCACCTCCGGTCTCAGCAACTCGCCCCCCCCCCACGTGACCGGGTTGATCGGACGTCGCGTCCGGGTCGCGGGCGCGGTGAGGAGGAGTGAATGGCTTCGGAGAGATCCACGGGATCCCGGCGGGACTTCCTGCGGTCCGTCGGGGTCGCGGGCGGCGCGGGAGTGCTCTACTCGGCGATGGGCGCACTGGGCCTCGCGCCGGTGCCGGAGGTACGGGCCGACGGGTACCGGGCGCCGGGCAAGAGCGACTTCACACTCAGCGGGCGCAGGGCCAAGAAGGTCCTGGTGCTCGGCGGCGGCATCGCCGGCCTGGCCACCGCGTACGAACTCGGCAAGGCGGGCTACGACTGCCGGATCCTGGAGGCGAAGGACCGGCCCGGCGGCCGCAACTGGACCGTGCGCGGCGGCACGTCCCTGACCGATCTGGACGGCCGGAAACAGACCGCGTCGTTCTCCAAGGGCCAGTACATGAACGCGGGGCCCGCCCGGCTGCCCCAGTCGCACATCACGCTCGAGTACTGCCGTGAACTCGGCGTTCCCGTCGAGGTCTTCACCAACCAGAACGCCAACGCGTACATCCACCACGAGAGCAGCGCCGCCCTCGCGGGGCAGCCGATCCGCTGGCGCACCGCCAAGGCCGACGTCTACGGCTACGTCTCCGAACTGCTCGCCAAGGCCACCGACCAAGGCGCCCTGGACGCCGAACTCACCCCCGCCGACAAGGAAAGGCTCATCGCCTTCCTGCAGAACTTCGGCGCCATCAAGGGCAAGGCGGACGGCTACGCGTACACGGGCACCGACCGGCGCGGTTACTCCGTGGAGCCGGGCGCCGCCTTCGAGGCGGGCACGGTGCTGGGGCCGGTGCCCTCGCTGTCGGACGTCATGGCGAGCGGCGTCGGGCAGCGGTTCTCCTTCGAGTTCGGCTACGACCAGGCCATGCTGATGTTCCAGCCGGTCGGCGGCATGGACGCCATCCCGAACGCCCTGGCCGGGGCCATAGGGCGGGACCGGATCACGTACGGTGCCGAGGTGCTGGAGGTCAGGAACCTGGCGGACGGCGCCGACGTCACCTACCGGGACGCCCACGGCCGCACCCGTACCCGGCACGCCGACTTCGTCGTCGCCGCCGTACCTCCCATGGTCATGGCCCGCATCAAGCACAACCTCGGCGCGGACGTCACCGCCGCGCTGAAGTACCCGGTCGCGACACCCGTCGGCAAGATCGGGCTGGAGTACCGCAGCCGCTGGTGGGAGACAGACGAGCACATCTACGGCGGGATCACGCCCACCGACACCGACCTGGCCACCATCTGGTACCCGTCCTACGGCTACTTCGGCCGCCGCGGCACCCTCATCGGCTATTACAACTTCGGCGCCAACGCCCTCGCGTACAGCGCGCTGCCGCACAAGGAGCGCCTCGCGCGGGCGGTGAGCCGTGGTGTGCGCATCCACGGCGAGAAGTACCGCACCGAACTCGACCACTCCTTCAGCGTGGCCTGGCATCGCACCCCGTACATCGAGGGCGGCTGGGTGGGCTGGCCCTCGCAGGACGGCCCCGAGTACCGGCTCCTCAACCGGCCCGCAGGACATGTGTACTTCGCCGGGGACTGGCTCAGCCACGTCATCGCCTGGCAGCACGGCGCGTTCAGCTCGGCCCGCAAGGTCGTGACCGACATCCACGAGAGGGTGATGGCCGCATGAACCGGCGTACGAAGGCTGTCATCGGTACGGCCCTGACCGCCTCGCTGCTCACGGGTGGTACCGCGCTCGCCGACGCCCGGGGCTGGTGGCCCGGCCCGAAGGAGGTCCGCGTCATGCTGCCCGACGGCCAGTCCAACCCGGCCATCGCGAACGGCGTGGCGACGGGCGGAGCGGTGGCCGTGTACCAGAGCAGTGGTCTCGGGCCCTCCGCGCTCAACCCCACGGCGCCGCCGGGGACTCCGGAGTACTACACCGACCCGTCCCTCACCGACGGCGCCCAAGGAGTCACGATCACCGAGGCGCAGGCGCTCGTCGTGCTGCGCAACATCAAGACGAATCTGGAGGCCGCGGGGCTCACCCCGGCCGACGTCATCACGATGAAGTGCTACCTGATGAAGCCGCCCGACGCCGAGAGCGCCGACTACGCGGGGTGGAACCGGGCGTACAGGCAGTATTTCGCCAACATCGACCTGACAACCCGCCAGGTGGTGCCGGTACCGATGGGCACTGCGGCACCCAAGGCGCCGCTGCTCGCCAACAAGGCCCGTCCGGCACGCGCCACGATGGAGGTCGCCTCACTGGCCGTCAAGGGCTGGCTGGTGGAGGTCGAGGTCACCGCGGCGTACCGGAATCGCCAGTCGTGAACATCGGCCGAGATACGTCGGGGCGGGGTCCGCAAGCGGGCGCCGCCCCCGTACGTTGCCACGTCGACGCGTTCGAGGACATGGCCGCGGCCGTGCGCAGCGATGCCGCCTCGGCAGTGGACTGGCTGGAGGTCAGCCGCCATATGCGGCGCGAGGGGTGCTGCGATCCGGAGAGCGGGGGCTGAGGGCAGGGGCGGCGCCCCGGAACTCAGTGGCTCCGGGGGTTCCTGCGCGGCCGGATGACGGCGTTGGGCAGGTTCGGTGCGGGGAGGCGGTCGCCCGGGTAGCCCTCGACCCCACCGAAGCGGTCGGAGGACGCCTCCCAGTCCTCGCGGGCACGGACGATGTCCTCGTGGGTGCGGCCGACGAAGTTCCACCACATGACGATCTCCTCGTCGAACGGGGGACCGCCGAGCAGGATCGTCCGCGCCGGACCGTCCGACTCGTTCACCAGTGTCAGGGCCTCGATGCCGGGGTGGACGTAGCCCAGTTCGGCCGGGCGCAGCAGCGTGTCGGCCAGGCGTACGTCCCCGCTGTCGATGAGGAGGCCGTGCTCGAAGTCGGCGTCCACGGCCAGGGTGATCGCCGTGTGCGGTGCGAGGGTGATCTCGGCGCCGAGCAAGGGCGAGAAGGTCCGCACCGGGGAGGTGTCTCCGGCGAGTGAGCCGAGGAAGACCCTGATCTCGGCGCCGTCGATCCGCACGGGTTCGGGCGCGTAGTGCTGGAAGTCGCGTGCGGTGTTCCGGTGGTCTCCCGGCAGCGCCACCCACAGCTGGACGCCGTGGAGGACGGTGGCGCGCGGAGTGGAGACCTCCGAGTGAGCGATGCCGTAACCGCCGGTCATCAGATTCAGCTCGCCGGGCCGGACGAGGGCATGGCTGCCGAGGCTGTCGCGGTGCTCGATCTCCCCGCTGAACAGCCAGCTCACCGTCTGCAGCCCGGTGTGCGGGTGCGGGGGAACGTCCATGCCGTCCGTCAGGGAGACGTCGTCCGGGCCGTAGTGGTCCGCGAAGCACCAGGCGCCGATCAGCGTCCGGGCACGCTGTGGCAGCGTCCGCCGTACGGACATCGCCCGCGGCCCGCCCAGGGGCACCTCCCGCGCGGAGATCACGTCGACTCGCGGCACCCTGGCCGGCCGCGTGTCGTCGACCAGCGCCCCGCACCTCACTGCCGACGGCTCGGATTCCACGTTGCTCACTGAGACCACCTCTCGCCCACCCTGCTTGTCCTTACGCCGGATCCTCGTCCAAGTGCTCGACCACGCGATCGGCGATGCGGGCCAGCGTGCGCAACTCCGCCGGAGTGACATGGTCGAGGAACAGCGAACGCACCGCCTCGACATGGAGCGGAGCGGCTGCCGCGATCGCCACGCGCCCCTCCTCCGTGATCACGACGAACGCGCCACGGCCGTCCTCGGGGCACTCCTCACGTGCCACCAGCCCGCGCTTCGCCATGCGGGCGATGTGATGGGACATCCGGCTCTTCTCCCACTCCGCCGAGCGGGCCAGATCCAGAAACCGCTGCCGGCCGTCCGCAGCGTCGGTCAGATTGACCAGCACCGCGTAGTCCGCCGCCGACAGCTTCGACTCCGCCTGGAGCAGGCGCGACAGCCGACCGCCGAGCCGCTCGTGCAGCCGTACAAAGCTCCGCCACGCGTGCTGCTCCTCCGCGGTCAACCACCGCACCGCTTCTTCCGCCATGCAGAAAGTGTAGCGGTGGTTGACGTTTCACCTAGCTCTTACGTTTCACCTAGCTCGCGGAGGCCGGAACCGTCGACTCAGCCACCTTGATCTTCGACCGCAGCCTCTTCAGGTCGTCGCAGGGCACGGACCGGAAGCGCACCCGCCCACCCGTTGACATATCAACCGCAGCGAGGGAGGGTCCTCACTCCGTAGACACCGTGCTGATGCCGTGACTTCGCCCCCTCCGGCGGTTGATGAAGGCGGTGAGCTTCTGCTTCGGCTGGGCGAGGCGGACGACTTCGCGCCGGGGGCGATCAAGACGATCGGCCTGCTGGAGGTAGCCGGTCGTGGTGAACGTGGTACTGCTCGCCCTGACCGTGTTCCTGGCCTGGGGCCGCTTCGGGCCGCACGCCTTCTGAGGCGCGGACGCCCGTTCGCGAGGAATGCGCTTGTACGCCACTCGGGCACCGCACTACCGTCCCGATGTGGATCTCTTCTCACGCTCCTGGGCGGCACTGCGCACGGCGGTCGCCGAGCTCGCGGACGAGGACTTCGCTCAGCCGTCCGGCTGTAGCGGGTGGCTGGTGCGGGACCTGGTGTGCCATCTGGTCATCGACGCCCAGGACGTCCTGATCACCCTCGCGACGCCCGTCGACACGGAACCGACCCGCGACGCGGTGACCTACTGGGAGGTCACCGACACACCGCCGACCGGCGACGACCCACTCGACGCGTTGATCGTCCGGCTGGCGGCCGCTTACCAGGAGCCCTGGCTGCTCAAGTTCCACCTCGACGACGTCGGCTCCGCCGCCGGCCGCGCCGCCGAACTCGCCGACCCTGGCCTCCGGGTCGGCACCCGCGACCAGGTCCTCACCGCGGGCGACTACCTCTCCGCATACGTCCTGGAGTGGACGCTGCATCACCTCGACCTGGCCGCGCACCTACCGTATGTCGCGGAACCGCCCGCGGAGGGGCTCGCCCGGACCCGCGAGATGCTGGAGGAGATCGTCGGGAGGGCGTTCCCCGCGTCGTTCTCCGACAAGGACGCGCTGCTGGTCGGCACGGGACGCCGTACCCCGACCGACGCGGAGAGGGCCCAACTGGGCGAGCTGGCCACGGAACTCCCGCTCGTCCTCGGGTGATCGTCCGGCCGAACGGGTCCTGCCCAAGCCAGGAAGCTCAACCGCACCTGCCGGTTCGGGTTGTCGCGGTTGGTGTCCGCCAACCTCCACCCAGCGTCGCGAGCCCACCCACGCGGTGCGCGATGACCGGGGTCTTGAGCAGGTTCGGTGCAGTCGCTGCTGCGGCATCGCGCGTACATCGCCCCTGCTCTCGGACTCGCTGGCTGACCTCGGGCGGCCGCCGGCCCGCCGGGCCCCACCCGTCACTCCTGGGCTGTCATGCCCCACGGGAGGGCTTGTCCCGAACGCAGGTGGCCTCTCAGCCACAGCTCGGTGTTGCTCACATGCAGCAGCGCGGCGGCCTGGCTGAGGGAAGCGTCGCGGACGGACAGTGCGCGGAAGATCGCCTCGTGCTCGGCGACGGTCCGGCCCGCGGCCTTGTTGTCGACCAGACCGCGCCAGATTCGGGCGCGCAGGGTACGGCCGGAGATCCCTTCGAGGACGGTGAGGAGGGTTTCGTTGCCGGTGGCCGAGACGACGGCGCGGTGGAAGGCGGCGTCGTGCGCGTTGAGCCGCTCCACGTCGTCACGAGCCTCGCGCATGGCCTCCAGGTGCCGCTCGACTTCGGCCAGCTGCTCGTCGGAGATCCGGGTGGCGGCCAGCGCGGTGGCGGCCGGTTCGAGGAGCCGCCGTACCTCCATGAGGTCCTGCAGGGCCGAGTCGCCCTGCAGGAGTTCCACCGCGCCGCCGAGACCCTCCAGGAGCAGGCTCGGCTGCAGGCTGGTCACGTAGGTGCCGTCGCCCCGCCGGACCTCCAGGACCCGCGCGACGGCCAGTGCCTTGACCGCTTCCCGGGCGAGGTTGCGGGACAGGCCCAGCTGGGCTGCCAGGTCCGGCTCCGGCGGTAGCTTCGAGCCCGGAGGCAGCGCTCCGCTGCGGATCAGCTCCCGGATCTGAGCTATGGCCTTGTCCGTCAGAGACACCGCGCACTCCTTCCGGGCCCGTTCACCGCGGGCACGTCCGACCTGACGAGTCCCCGGGCGCGGAGGTCGTTCCAGAGACCTTCGGGGATGTGCTGACGTTGGAGTCCCACATTCCGTGCGACCTGTTCCGCAGTGCACATACCGAGGGTGACGTTGATGATACTGGGACGGCTGCACGGAAAGGCGACCGCTGCCGCGGGCAACGTCGTGCCGTGCGCCGCGCAGACCTCGGCGATCGCCCGGGCGCGGGTCACCAGGGCCGGGGGAACCTCCTGATAGTCGTACCTCACGCCCTCGGCGGCGGGCAGGACGTCGTCCGGCGCCGACTGGTCGAGGAGGGTGTAGCGCCCGGTCTGCATCACCGCGTCGGCGGCGGTCTCGCGCAGGAGGCGGGCGAGCATGGCCGACTGGTTCGTGCCGGCGCCGATCGCGCCGATCAGCCCTTGGGCGCGCGGCTCCGCCAGGGTCGGCATGGCCTCCTCGGCGGCCTGCCTCCAGTGGTCGTCGGGATCGTGCAGGTGGACGATGTCCAGGCGGTCCAGTCCCGTACGATCCAGCGTGTCCTCGATGGACTGCAGGACCCCGTCCCGGCTGAAGTCCCACTGCCTGCGCAGGTCGTCGCGCACGACGAAGCCCTCGTCGTCGGTGCCCCGCGGGTACTCGTCGGGGTCGAGCGGACGGCCGACCTTGGAGGAGATGACGCAGGTGTCACGCGGTCGATCACGCGAGCCGCGCCCAGGCGCCGCTCGGAGACGCCGAGGCCGTAGAGCGCTGCCGTGTCGAAGTACCGGATGCCCGCCGCGCATGCCGCCTCGACCGCGACCTGCGCACCGTGCGCCGGGGAACTGTTCTCCTTGAGAAGCGGGGACGGCGTGACCGCCCATGGGCCCGTCACCTTCTGACGGCGGCCGAGCCGCCTTGCCATGAGTGCCTCGACCTCGGCGAGCGAGGCCATGGGCACGTCGCCGGGGGTGGTCATGGTGAGGGCGCCGTGCGCGGTCCCGTGGGCCAGGGCACGGCTCGGTCCGGCGATGTCGAGGTTCGCCGCGGGCCTGGCACCGCCCGCCGATCCGCCCTCTTCACCACCGACGGTCAGCAGTCCGTAGATCAGGCCGGCCGTGAAGCTGTCACCCGAGTCGATGCGGTCCAGGATGTGCAAGCCGGACATCTCCGGGCCACGGACGCACCCGGTACGGTTCCGACCAGGCGGCCGAGTACCAGTCGTTGACCCCGGCGGAGGGCACCTCGCGCAAGGTCGTGGGGAGCACCTCGGCCTGGGGCAGGAGCCCGGCCACTTCGACGAGAGCGTCCTGCACCTCGTCCGCCTCGATGCGTACCCCCTGGGTACGGGCCTGCCAGCCCCGGGGCGCCCACCACGACGTCGGCATGCCGGGCGAGCCGCAGGTCGACCTCGCGCGCCCGGTCCGCGCCGCCCCAGCAGCCGCTCGTGATCGGGCGGGACGGTCGTTCCGCGAACGGAGACGGGTAGCTGCGGTGCAAGGTCACTGCTCGGGTGCGAGCCCGCGCTCGCGGAGCCAGGCCAGTTGGACGGGTGGGTTGGAGCCGTACCCTCCACCGTGGTCGGCGAACGGCCAGACGGTCATGGAGCGGTCTGGGCCCGCGTAGTGGTTGAAGGCCGCGTAGACGGTGGAGGGCGGGCAGACGGGGTCCATCAGGCCGACGCTGAACAGGGCGGGAGCAGTGGCCCTCTGGGCGAAGTGGATGCCGTCGAAGTAGGCGAGGGTGGCGAAGGCGTCCGTGACGCGGTGGCGGCTGTGCCAGCGCAGGTACGCGGCGATCTCCTGGTACGGCCCGTCCCCGGTGGTCTCGGCGGCCCGGCGGTAGTGGCACAGGAAGGGGACGTCCGGCAGGACGGCCGCCACCCG
The DNA here is from genome assembly GCF_013009255.1 of Streptomyces sp. Z423-1. Lineage (NCBI taxonomy): Bacteria > Bacillati > Actinomycetota > Actinomycetes > Kitasatosporales > Streptomycetaceae > Streptomyces > Streptomyces sp. Z423-1. Next base: position 8,449,475 of record NZ_CP053109.1, on the reverse strand, counting down.
GTCCGGCGCCAGCCCTGCGACGGCGAGGCAGAGGCCGCCGCCCTGGCTCGCGCCGGTGACGATCACGCGGTCGGGGTCGAGGCCGGGCAGCTCGGCCACCGCGTCCACGGCGCGGACGCAATCGGTCATCAGCCGACGGTAGTAGTAGTGGTGGGGCGAGTCGATACCGCGGGTCATGAAGCCTGCGGCCCACTGCGTTCCGTGGCCCTCGCCGCGGTCGGGGGTGTCGTGGCCCTGGCCTCGGGTGTCGACGACGAGCTGTGCGTAGCCTGCGGCCGACCAGAGCAGGTGGTCGGTGGGCAGGCCCCGGCCGCCGCTGTAGCCGATGTAGGTGACAACGACCGGCAGCGGCCCCTCCGCGCCGCGTGGCCTGATCAGCCAGGCGGCCACCGGCTCACCCTGCCAGCCGGGGAAGCGCACGTCGTCCGCCTCGACGGTGCGCAGCAGGTACCGGTCCGTCACCGGTTCGGCTTTGACGGCCTGGCCGTGGCGACGCGCCTCGGCGAGGGTTCGCGTCCAGAAGGCGTCGAAGTCCTCCGGGGCTCGGCAGTCCGGGTGGTAGCGGACGAGTTCGTCGAGTGGCATGTCTGTCAGCGGCATGACGTTCCTCGGGTGTCGGAAACGGGGCGGCCCGCCGCCCTCACAGGCGGGCCGCCGGTTTCAGTGGACCGCCGGTCTCAGTCCTCCGTGGGGCGGGCCGAGGCGAAGCGGAAGGCGGCGGCGCGGACGTCGCCGTGCAGGGTGAGCCGCAGGTCGTGGACGCCGTCCAGGGCATCGGGGAGCGTGCCGCCGACGGTCGTCCAGGCATGGCGGTCACCGGTGGGCGGGACCGCGATCCGCACCAGGAGGCGGTCGTCGACGTGGAACTCCAGCGCCGCAGCGTCCGGTTCGTCGCCGGTGCGGGAGACTTCGGCCTCCACTCGGACGGCTCCCGTCAGGTCGACGGTGCGGAAGAGCAGGGTAGCCGGGTGCGCCGGGTCGGCGGGGGTGACGGCGTCGCCGGTGGTGCGGGTGGCGTCAGTGAGGGTGAGGTCCGCGTGGTCGTCGAAGTCGACGGTCAGGGTTCGCCGGTCGACGACGACGCGGGGCTGGGGGGCGGCTCCGGTGACGGTGAGCCGCGCAGTACGGACCAGGTGCTCGGCGGAGCGCGCGAGCAGGATCTCGTAGTCGCCGGGGTCGACGGTGAAGGCTCCGGTGGTGACGTCCCAGTGGGCGAGCCGTTCGGCGGGGAGCCGGAAGGTGAGCTCCGTGCTCTCGCCCGGGTCGAGCCGGACCTTGCGGAAGTCGGCGAGCCGCAGCCGGGGCGCCTGATAGCGGGCGTCCACAGGCCGGACGTAGAGCTGGACGGTCTCACTCCCGGACCGCGCGCCGGTGTTGGCGAGCGTCACTGTGACGTCCACCGAGCCGTCCTGGGCCATGGAGTCCGCGGAGAGCCGCAGGTCGCGGTGGACGAAGTCGGTGTACGACAGACCGTGACCGAACGGGTAGAGCGGCGCGGCGCGGTGGTACTGGTAGGTCCAGCCGGCCTTGATGACGTCGTAGTCGAGCGGGTGCGGCAGCTCGTCGTCGCCGCGGTACCAGGTCTGCGGCAGCCGCCCAGCCGGGTCGGCCTCGCCGAGCAGCACGGCGGCCAGCGCGCGGCCGGTCTCCTGCCCGCCGTGCGAGGTCCACAGCAGCGCGGGCAGATGGGCGTCGGCCCAGTCGACGGCGTACGGGTAACTGCTCATGACGACGAGCGCGGTTTCCGGGCGGACCGCGGCGACTGCGCGCAGCAGCGCTTCCTGGGACTCGGGCAGGGCGATTCCGGTACGGTCCTCGGTCTCGCGGCCGTTGATCATCGGGTGGTTGCCGAGGACGACGATCGCGATGTCGGCCGACTCCGCGGCGGCGCGGGCCTGAGCCGTGCCGTCGCTCAGCAGTTCGCGCTGCCACCGCTCGGCGGCCCCGGGCGTGCCGGCGGTGACCCTCACCCGGCCGTCCACCGGATCGACGGCGGCATAGCGGCCGGTGAGGACGCTGCGCAGCAGGACGGCGCCGTCCTCGGTCTCCTCCAGGCGGAAGGTCTGGTGCACCTCCCAGCTCTTGAGGATCTCCCGGTCGGCGGCGAGGGAGGCGTCGTCCCGCAGGCCGAGATAGCGGCCGGTGTCTGCGGAACGCAGCGTCAGCAGGCCGCCGCCCCAGTCCAGGACGTCGAACCCACTCTTGCCGAGCAGCTCGCCGGTGCTGTGGGAGCGCAGCGCGATCCGGTCGGCGCCCTCTGCGGTGACGACCTCGCCGCCGTGCTCGCCGAGCGCGGCGGCCAGGCCTGCGGCCACGGTGATCCGGTAGGGCATGGTGCCGCTGTACCAGTCCTCGCACAGCGTGTCGGCGAACGGGCCCACCACGGCCACCCGCGGAGCGCGGCTCGCATCGAGCGGCAGCGTCCCGTCGTTCTTGAGCAGTACGACGGATTCGGTGGCGGCGCGCAGTGCGAGGGCGCGGTGCTCGCGGCAGTCGATCACCTCGGGGCCGATGCCGGCGTACGGGTCGAGGTCGGGGTCGAACTCGCCGAGCCGGAACCGAAGCGCCAGCTGCCGCCGCACCGCGCGGTCGATGTCGGCCTCGTCGATCAGGCCGCGTTCCAGGGCCTCACGGAGCCGGCCGACGGGGGTCGCGCTGTCCTCGCCGTGATCGGTGAAGCTGTCGATCCCGGCCCGCAGCGCGGCGGCGTGGGATTCGGCGTGGTCGTCGAAGTAATGCTCCAGGTCGACCAGATTGGACGGCGCCTCGGCATCGCTGACCACGAAGAGCTCGTTGCCCGTGGGCTCCGCCCAGCGCCGCAGCTCCGCCTCGATCAGCGGAGTGACGTGGCAGGGGCGCCCGTTCACCAGGTTGTAGGCGGCCATCGCGCCGGTGGCAGCACCCGAGGCGACCACCGGCCGGAAGGCGGCCAGGTCGAACTCGTGCAGTACGCGGGGGCGCAGGCCGGACGAGGTGGTGCAGCGGTCGTCCTCGTTGTTGTAGGCGAGGAAGTGCTTGAGCACCGGGGCGGCGCGCAAGAACTCCGGGTGGTCCCCGGCCAGGCCGCGGCAGTACGCCTCGGCGAGCCGCGCGGTGTGCATCGGGTCCTCGGAGTAACCCTCCTCGTTGCGCCCCCAGCGCGGGTCGCGCAGCAGGTTCACCACCGGGGCCCAGGCCTGTAGTGAGTTGGGTCCTCGCTCGGCGGCCGTGCCGATGGCCGGCGGACGATGGCGGTGGAAGGCCCGCAGTTCAGTGGAGACGGCTTCGCCGACGGTCCGCACGAGATTCTCGTCCCATGTGGCGCCCAGCCCCACGGCCTGCGGAAAGACGGTGGCCTGCCCCAGCCAGGCGACGCCGTGGAGGGCTTCGGTCCCGGTTCGGAACGGGGCCAGGCCGAGACGCGGGACGGCCGGCGCGTACTGGTGGAGCATCGCCAGCCGCTCATCGACAGTGAGTCGGCCGAGGAGGTCCTCGACCCGGTCGGGCATCGCGAGCGCGGGATCGCGGAACGGCAACCCGGCTTCGGGCAAGGGGGCTTCGGGCAAGGCGGCTTCGGGCACGGACGGGCTGTTCACGTGGGAACCCCTTGGATGATGAGCGAGGACTCGGAAACGCGTGGCGGCAGCACAGTTGTCGAAGCGCTTCGAAAGTGACATGGAGCCAGCCGGGCTGTCAATCGGCTGGTGATCATTTCGCCGACTCTCAGCACGCCAAACTGTCGTAATACCGGATAACTTTGATGACCGAGTAGGTCATCACCTGGTGTGGCGCAGCAGAAGGAGAGTTGTGTCCGACCACTTGTCGGGTGTGAAACCCGAAGGTTAGCGTTAACGCTCGTCGAAGCGCATCGATTGGCCCTGAGCGGCCTTCCGTCCGCCTCCGCGTGCCCCACCGTGCCTCCTCCTCCGCTCCGCTCAAGAGGCGCGGAGGCTGTCTCCCTGTCAGAGCTCTCCGCGTGACAGAAGGGCCACTGATCGCCATGAGTACCCCTGTGGACCGCAGATCCGCCCTGCGCACCGCCGTCGGCGACCAGAAGACGGGCACGAACACGAAGGCAGGCCTGAAGGCCGCGCTGCCCGCCCATGTGCTGAGGCCGCCGGTCAAGCCGGACATCGCCCCGGTTGCGGCCAGCGACGGCGCGGTGACCGATCACGGGTTCCCGCGCTACCCGTCCGAGCGGTCGCCACGGGCTCCGGCACACCGGGCAAGGGCGGCAAGTACACCGCGGTCACCCCGCTGTGGGGCACTGCGCCGAAGCCCGGCAACTCCTTCTACGAGGCGATGAACAAGACCCTGGGCGTCGCCGACCATGAAGCCCCGACGGGCGGCAACGACTGTCACATCATCATCCCGACGATGACCACGGCGAAGCGCCTGCCCGACTGGGTGCAGCTGCCGACCTGGTGGAACAGCCAGTTCAGCGTCGGCCGGCCGGGGCCCAGCTCGCGGACCTGGCGAGGCCCGGCAGCGCGGCTACGACGTCCTGCTCGTCACCGACAAGGAGGGCCCCGAGGGAGCGCGGCGCCCCGCGGCGAGCGGGCCGGGCGCCGCACGCCGGATACGCCGGACGTACCCTCACCGGCTTGCGCGAGCGGGCGGTACAGCGGCGGGTGCGCTTCCCGCACCGACCCTGCGAGGGCGCGTACGAATCCACCGCCTGGCCTCTGACCCGCATCCTCGCCGGCTCACCCGGCACCACGGGGCTGCGACGGCTGACCGCCGCGCGGGCGGGACGAGCCGCCGTGGACGAACCGCTCCGTGTGCAACCCCACGCTGACTGTTCGTCAGAGCATGCCACTCGACTCCCTCCGCCCAAGGAGCGTCAATGACAGCAGAGCGCATCACCGACCGCCTGGGCGGCCTCGCCTTCGGCGGGGACTACAACCCCGAGCAGTGGGACGAGCCGGTGTGGAAGGAGGACGACGACCTCATGCGCCGGGCCAGGGTCAACCTGGCCACCCTCGGAGTGTTCTCCTGGGCCCTGCTCGAACCCGAGCAGGGCCGCTACGACTTCTCCTGGCTCGACGCCCACATCGAACGCCTGCACGCCAACGGCATCGCCGTCGACCTCGCCACCCCGACGGCCTCCCCGCCGCCCTGGTTCACCCTGGCCCACCCCGACGCGCTGGCCGTCCGGGCCGACGGCACCCGGCTCGTCCACGGCAGCCGCGACACCTACTGCCTCGCCGCCCCTGCCTACCGCGGCGCGGCCCGCCGTATCGCCTCCGCGCTCGCTCAGCGATACGGCGACCACCCCGCCCTCGCGCTGTGGCACGTGCACAACGAGTACGGCACGCTCTGCTGGTGCGACCACGCGGCCGCCGCGTTCCGGGTGTGGCTGCGCGCCCGGCACGGATCGCTGGACGCCCTCAACGAGGCCTGGGGAACGGCCTTCTGGAGCCAGCGCTACACCTCCTGGGAGCAGGTGCTGCCGCCGCGCGCGACGCAGTGGCACAAGAACCCCGGCCAGACAGTGGACTTCCACCGCTTCTGGTCCGACGAGATCATCGCCGCCTACTGCGAGCAGCGCGACGCGATCCGCGCGCACAGCGACCGCCCGGTGACGACGAACCTGATGCTCCCCGCCTACCAGAACGTGGACCTGTGGGCCTTCGCCCGCGAACTCGACGTCGTCACCTCCGACCAGTACCCGAGCGCACCAGGCCTGGACGCCGCCGCCGACGCCGCCTTCCACGCCGACCGCACCCGCTCCCTGGCCGGCGGCCGCCTCTGGCTGCTGATGGAGCAGGGCACCAGTACCGTCTACGACGGCGAGCAGGTACTCGGCAAGGAGCCCGGGGGGATCCTGCGGCACACCCTCGGTCACATCGCGCGCGGTTCGGAGGGCGCACTGTTCTTCCAGTGGCGGCAGTCCCGGGCCGGCGCCGAGACGTGGCACTCGGCGATGGTCCCGCACGCGGGCCCGGACAGCCGTGTGTTCCGCGAGGTCACACAGACCGGTGAGGCGGTCGCCCGGCTCGGCGAGCTGGCGGGATCGACGGTCACCGCGTCGGTGGCCGTGCTGGACGACCCGGACGCTTGGTGGGCGCTCGGCGTGGACGGTCTGCCCTCCTCCCGCCTCGACTACCACGCGGCGCTCGTACGGGCGCACCGGGCGCTGTGGGACGCGAGCGCCACCGTCGGCTTCGCCCATCCGGAGCACGAGTTGAGCCGCTACCGGCTCGTCATCGCCCCGGCCCTTTTCCTGCTGTCCGACAAGGGCGCGGAGAACCTGCGCCGTTACGTCGCCGGCGGCGGGACGCTCCTCGTCCAGCACGCGACCGGATACGTCGACGAGCGCATGCACGCCCGGCTCGGCGGCTACCCGGCCGCACCGCTGCGCGAGGCGCTGGGCATCCGCGTCGAGGAGTACCGGCCGCTGCGGACGGACGAGCGGATCACCCTGTCGGACGGAACGCGGGGCACGGTCTGGAGCGAGTCCCTGCGCACCGAGGGCGCGGAAACCGTCGCCGCCTACACCCACGGCATGCTCTCGGGCAGCCCCGCGCTCACCCGGCACCGCTTCGGCACCGGACAGGGCTGGTATCTCTCCACCCGCCTGGACGACGCCGACTACGGCGCTCTCGTCGGCCGCCTGCTCAAGGAAGCCGGCGTCGAACCGGACGTACCCGGCCTGCCCGCCGGTGTCGAAGCCGTCACCCGGCGCGCCGCCGACGGCCGCCGCTGGGACGTCCTCCTCAACCACACCACGGACACCGTGCCCCTGCCGGATCCCGCCCACGACCTGCTGACCGGCACCACATCCCACGAACTGCCGCCCGGCGGCTGCGCGGTCCTGCGCGGCCACTGACCTGGAAAAGGACACCATGGAAAACGAACAGCGGAGCTTGCGCTGGGGTCACGAGGCCCTGCATCTCGAGTTCGTCCTCGGCGACGACGGCAGCGCCCGCCTGACGCATCTCGGACTGCCCGGCGAAGCGGGCAGCGAACCCCGTGCGTCCCTGCCCCTGGTGGAGGTGACGGCCGCAGGTCACGGCCGCGGCTGGTCGGGCAGCCGCCTGATCGGGACCGCTCTCGGCGGGCGGCTGCGCCACCGGGCCCACCGCGCGGCCCGCGACGGCGACTGGCACACGCTGACCGTGGACCTCCACGACCCGGAAACCGGGCTGGCCGCTGAGGTGACCTACCGGTCACCGGACGGCATCCCTGTGCTCCGCAGCGAAGTGACCCTGCGCAACGAAGGGCAGACCACGCTGCACCTGGAGTCGGTCAGCTCGCTCGCGGTGGGCTGCCTCACCCCGCAGAACCCGGCGGCCCTCGACGCCGCCGACCTGCTGTGGGCGGACAACGACTGGCTCACCGAATGCCGCTGGCAGCGACAGCCGATGCGCCGGACCACACCCGACCCCAGCGGACGCGTGAAGTACGGGCACGGCAAGGCCGGCTTCGAACTGACCGGACAGGGCACCTGGTCCAGCTGCGGACACCTGCCCATGGGCGGCCTGACGGACCGGCGCACCGGCCGCACCTGGGTGTGGCAGATCGAGCACAACGGCGGCGGCTGGCGCTGGGAGTGCCAAGAGCACGACAACTCTGCCTACGCGGCACTGTTCGGTCCCACCGACACCCACCACGGCTGGCGGCACCCCCTGGAACCCGGCGCCGACTTCCGCACCGTACCCGTGGCCCTGTCCTTCAGCGCCGACGGCGGCCCCGACGCCGCGTTCGCCGCGCTGACCCGCTACCGCCGCGCCCACCGACGCCCGCACACCGACCACCGCGATCTGCCCGTCATCTTCAACGACTACATGAACTGCCTGATGGGCGACCCCACCACCGAAAAGCTGCTGCCGCTGATCGACGCGGCGGCCGAAGCCGGCGCCGAGTACTTCGTCATCGACGCGGGCTGGTACGACGACGGTGACGGCGGCTGGTGGACCAGCGTCGGCGCCTGGGAACCATCCGCCTCACGTTTCCCCGGCGAGAAGGGGATCCACGAGGTGCTGGACCGCATCCGCGAACGCGGCATGGTGCCCGGCCTGTGGCTGGAGCCGGAAGTCATCGGCGTCCACAGCCCCATGGCCGAGACCCTGCCCGACGCGGCGTTCTTCCGCCGCGGCGGCGTCCGCGTCACGGAGTCCGGCCGGCACCACCTGGACCTGCGTCACCCCGCCGCCCGCGCCCACCTGGACCAGGTCGTGGACCGCCTGGTCGGCGAGTGGGGCGTCGGCTACCTCAAACTCGACCACAACATCGACCCCGGCTCCGGCACCAGCGCCCACCCCGGCGAGACCCCGGGCGCCGGTCTGCTCGGCCACAACCGGGCGCAGCTGGACTGGCTCGACGGCATCCTGGACCGCTATCCGCACCTGGTGGTGGAGAACTGCGCCTCCGGCGGCATGCGCTGGGACCACGCCATGCTGTCCCGGCTTCAGCTGCAGTCCACCAGCGACCAGCAGAACGTCAACCTCTACGCGCCCATCGCGGCCTCCGCGCCCACCGCCGTCACCCCCGAACAGGGCGCCGTCTGGGCCTACCCGCAGCCGGAGGACTCCCTCGACGAGGTCGCCTTCACCATGGCGAGCGCCCTCCTCGGCCGCATCCACCTCTCCGGCCGCCTGCCGGAACTGGGGCCCGAGGCCCGCGCCCTGGTCCACGAGGCGGTCGCCCTGTACAAGGCCATCCGCGCCGACCTGCCCCAGGCCGTGCCCTCCTGGCCACTCGGCCTCCCCGGCTGGGACGACCCCTGGATCGCTCTCGCCCTGCACACACCCGCCACCACCTACCTCACCGTCTGGCGCCGCCCGGGCGGCGAGGCCACCACCACGCTCCGGCTGCCTGAGCGGGCGGGCGGCGCGGCCCGTGTCGAGGTGCTGTATCCCACCGCACGTCAGGCCGTTGCCGTCTGGAACCCGGACACGGCCGACCTCACCGTGACCCTGCCCACCGCGCCCTCCGCGGCGCTGCTCCGCATCATTCGCACGGAGCCGGACGCTTCCTGAGCGCCGTCCCTGCCACCCACCCGACGAAAGGACGACCAGGGTGCCCGCCCAGAACCAGCCCGCCCGCGCCGCCAACCCCGTGCTCCCCGGGTTCCACCCCGACCCGAGCATCTGCCGGGTCGGCGACGACTACTACCTCGCCTGCTCCAGCTTCGAGTACTTCCCCGGCGTACCCCTCTTCCACAGCCGTGACCTGGTGCACTGGCGGCAGATCGGCAACGTACTGGACCGGCCGGAGCAGTTGCGCCTGCCGGCCTCCATGCCGTCCTCGGGCGGCATCTACGCCCCTACCCTGCGCCATCACGACGGCCGCTTCTGGCTGATCGTCACCAACTGCAGCGAGGGCGGCGGCAACCTGATCGTCACGGCCACCGACCCGGCCGGACCGTGGTCGGATCCCGTATGGGCGCCGGGCGTGCCCGGTATCGATCCCGACCTGGCCTGGGACGAGGACGGCACCTGCTGGTGCACCGTCGCCGGGGTCGCGCAGGTCCGCCTCGACCCGTCCACCGGACAGACGTACGACACACCGCACAAGCTCTGGTCCGGCGGGCCCGGTGCCAAAGCCCCGGAGGCGCCGCACCTGTACCGCATCGGCGACTACTGGTACCTGCTGATCGCCGAGGGCGGCACCGAGCGCGGCCACGGGGTGTCGATCGCCCGCGGCCGTACGCCCAACGGCCCGTTCGAGCCGTGCCCGGCCAACCCCATCCTCACCCACCGCGGGACCGACCACCCCATCCAGAACACCGGTCACGCCGACCTGGTCCAAGCCCCCGACGGCTCCTGGTGGATGGTCTTCCTCGGCGTACGGCCGCGCGGCGGCACCCCCGGCTGGCACGTGCTCGGCCGGGAGACCTTCCTGGCTCCCGTGACCTGGGAGGACGGCTGGCCGGTCGTCGGCGAGGTCACCCTGGACCTGTCCGCGCTCCCCTGGCCCCTCTCCCCCGCCCCCGCTCCCGCCCCCGCCGAGGAACGGCGCGACGACTTCCAGCTCAACGAACTCGGGGCGACCTGGATCTCCGTGCGGGACCGCCCCGCCGAGCTCTGCACCACCAAGGAGCGCCCCGGATGGCTCACGCTCCGCGCGCGGGGCGACTCCCTGGACGAGCCCGACGTGGTGTTCACCGGCCGCCGCCAGCAGCACCTCACCTGCCGGGCACGCACCCTGGTCGACCCGGGGCAGGGGCGCGGCGGCCTCGCCGTGCGGCTGGACGAACGGCACCACTACGCGATCGAGGCGTCCGGGACGGACGTACGGGTGATCGCGCGCGTCGGCTCCCTGCGCACGGTCGTGGCCGAACACTCCGTACCCGCCGGGCCGCTGGTCCTCGCCCTCACGATCACGGACCCACCGCCGCCGCACGGACCGTGCACCGGACCCGATGTCATCTCCCTCGGCATCGAACAGCCCGACGGCACGTTCACCGAACTCGCCACCCTCGACGGCCGCTACCTGTCGACCGAGGTCGCCGGCGGCTTCACCGGCCGCGTCATCGGCATGTACGCGGCTGCAGGCACCGTCCACTTCGACTGGTTCGACTACGAGCCCCTCAAAGGCTGAACCGACCGAAAGGCACGACCGACCGAAAGGCACGACCGACCGAAAGGGACAACACATGCAGGGCATACGGCAACCCGCGCACCACCGCAGCCGCGGCCCCGGCCGCCTGGCCTCCCTGCTCCTGGTGTTCGCCGTCATGCTGGGACTGTCCGGCGGCACCTCGACCGCCGCGACCGACGGCACGGCGGAGCCGACACGGTCCGCCATCAGAGTTCCGGCCCGCGCCATGGACGCCGTCGCCGCGATGCAGCCCAGCTGGAACCTGGGCAACACCCTGGACGCCATTCCCCACGAGGAGAATTGGGGCAACCCGAAGGTCACCCGGGACCTGTTCACCGCCATCCGCGGGGAAGGATTCCGCAGCGTCCGGATCCCGGTGACCTGGTCCGACCACCAGTCCGCCACCGCCCCCTACACCGTCGACGCCGCGTACATGAGCCGCGTGAAGGAGGTCGTCGGCTGGGCGCTCGACGAGGGCCTGTACGTCGTGCTCAACGTCCACCACGACTCGTGGCAGTGGATCAAGAAGATGCCCGCCGACCACGACGGAGTGCTGGCCCGCTTCAACTCCACCTGGACCCAAATCGCCAAGACGTTCCGCGACGAGCCGCGCACCCTGATCTTCGAGAGCGTCAACGAGCCGCAGTTCGAGAACGCCACGGCCGAGCAGAAGACCAAGCTCCTGCACGAGCTGAACACCTCCTTCCACAAGATCGTCCGCTCCTCGGGCGGCGGGAACACCGACCGCCTGCTCATGCTGCCCACGGACGGGTGCACGCCCTCCCAGAAATTCATGGACGACCTGTACACCACGATCAAGTCGCTGAACGACCGCCACCTGATCGCCACCGTGCACTACTACAGCTGGTACCCGTTCAGCATCAACATCGCGGGCGGCACCCACTACGACGAGGTCGCCCAGAACGACCTCAACGACGCCTTCGCCCGCATGCGCGACACCTTCGTCGCCAGGAACATCCCCGTCTATCTCGGTGAGTACGGCCTGCTCGGCTACCCCGACCACAACCATCCTTCCCGTGTCGAGCGGGGCGAGGCGCTGAAGTACTACGAGCACTTCGGACACGCGGCACGCCTCGCCGGAGTCACCACCGCGCTGTGGGACCCCGGAACCTGGGCCTACCTGAACCGGGAGACCCTGAAGTGGACGGACCCCGCCCTGATCGACTGGATCAAGTCCAGCTGGACCACCCGTTCGGGAACGGCCTCCTTCGACAAGGTCTTCGTGCCGAAGTCGGAGCCGATCACGGCCAAGGGGCTCACCCTGCATCTGAACGGGACCAAGTTCCGGGGCCTGTGGCACGGCAAGACCAAGCTCGTCGAGGGACGCGACTACACCCTCTTCGACAAGACGCGGCTCGTCCTCACGGCCGGCGCGCTGACCCGGCTGACCGGCGATCGCGAGTACGGGGTGAACGCCACGCTCCAGGCCCGGTTCTCCCGCGGACTGCCCTGGCAGATCGAGGTGGTCACCTACGACGAGCCGGTGCTGTCCGACGCGACGGGCACGACCGACGCGTTCACCATCCCCACCCAGTACAAGGGTGACGTGCTGGCCACCATGGAGGCCAGGTACGGCGACGGCAGCAACGCCGGCCAGACCGACTGGACTCCGTACCAGGAGTTCAACAAGTCCTTCAAGCCGGACTACCCGAACGACACGATCATCCTGACCCCCGAGTTCCTGGACGCGCTGCGCGACGGCGAACTGGTGACACTGACCTTCCACTTCTACAGCGGCGAAAAGCTCATGTACCACGTCAAGAAGTCGGAAGACTCGGTCACCGGCACTCGCGTCACACCCGCCTCCTGACCGACCGGCCCCTCGCCCTGGTTGCCACCTCCCCGGCGACCAGGGCACACGTGTTCACAGGCTCCCTCACCCTTCCTTCGGCGGAGCCGTGCTCTCCAGGACGGTGAGGGTGGTCGCGATCTCCAGTCCCACCTGCGGCACTTCCATCGCCGCAGCCGAACGCCAGGACCAGATCGGTGGCGGCCGTCGCCATCTCGGCCAGCGGCTGACGGACCGTGGTCAAGGGCGGATCCGTCCGGGCCACGGCCGCTACGTCGTCGAAGCCGACCATGCTGAGACCGTGGGGAAGCGCAGGCCCAACTCGCGCGCGGCCTGGTGGACACCCAGAAGAGGGTGATCAGGTCCGCTGATCAGGGCGATGCGCCGGTGCCCCAGGCCGACCCGATGCCGAGTCGCCGCCAGTTGTTCCCGCTCGGCTTCCGAGAGCTGCGCGACCGCCAGGACGCATCGAGGGCGGTGTCATCGCTCCCCGCTTCGAATGTTTCGAAGGTTCAACCGAATTGTGCGAGAGGTATTGACGACGCCTCAGAGCTCCCTAATCATCCAGGATGCTCGGCAAGTCGACCTCTGTTCGGCATTGCGAACGACCTAGAGTCCCGCCGAGCCGTACAGGGAGAACGCCACTCATGGATATGTCATGCACCGATCACTTTCAGGACTTCGCGGACATCGACGTCATCCGCGTCGGCGACACCTGCCACGCCTCCGCCTCGACCGTGCACTACTCGCCGTGCGAGCAACAGGACGTTCTACTGGCGGGGCCAGATCGACTTTGCCCGGACGTACGTCTACACCGCCACCGCCGTCGAGGGGCCGTGGAGCAGGCTGACGACGATCAACGCTCCCTATTACGACGCGGGGCTGCTCGTCGACAGCGACGACTCCCTGTATGTGGCGTACGGGAACACCACCATCAGCGCGGCCCAGCTCTCGCCCGACGGCCGCACCCAGGTGCGCGCGCAGCAGGGGTTCACGACACCGTCGAGTGTCGGCCCCCTGAAGGGCGCCCGCTTCTACAAGATCAACGGGCGGTACTACATCTTCCTGACCTGCCCCGCGAACGGCCAGTCATCCTGACGTCGTCGAGCGACCCCTTCGGTCCGTACACGATGCGGCAGGTCCTTCTCGACCTGAGCGGGCCGATCCCCGGCGGTGGCGTCCCGCACCAGGACGGGCTGGTGCAGACGCAGAGCGGTGCCTGGTACTACATGGCCTTCGTCGACACGTACCCAGGCGGCCGGGTCCAGTCCTGGCTCCCGTCTCCTGGGCCTCGGGCGGCCGGCCCGTCGTGCAACTCGCCAATGGCGCGTGGGGCACCTCGTATGCCAGCCCGGCCGTGCCCGCTCCACCCCGCCCGGTCACTCCCATGGTCGGCGTCGACACCTCAGACGGCACGATCCTCAGGCCGAGGCGGGAGTGGAACCACAACCCGGACAACACCAAGTGGTCGGTCGGCAACGGAGCCTCGCCGGTTCCTGGACGCCCCTGGCCGCGTCCGAGAGCAACCCGTTCGCACGGGCCAACAACGTCGCCTTTCCCTCCGGGTCCTGGACCCGGGACATCAGCCACGGCGAGATGATCCGAGCCGGCCACGACCAGACACTCCTCCCATGTCGGCTCGGCCTGCTCACCCAGACCAACTCGACCTGTTGACCGACCGTGCCGTGGGGAGCACTTCCGGTGGGAGCGCTCCCCACGCTCACGCCGACCTTCTTACGCATCCCTGTCAGAAAGCCGAGGTATTGTCATGCGCCGCAGACTTCTCGCCCTGATGGCAGCGCTCTCCTCACTGCCACTGGCGCTCGCCGCCGCCCCGCCCGCCCACGCGGCCGACCCGACGACCATGACCAACGGGTTCTACGTGGACCCCGACTCCAGCGCGAAGCGGTGGGTCGCCGCCAACCCCGGTGACGGCCGGGCACCCGCGATCAATGCCTCCATCGCCAATACTCCAACGGCCCGCTGGTTCGGCTCCTGGAGCGGCACCATCGGCACCGCCACCGGCGCCTACGTGGGCGCCGCGGACGCCCGGGACAAGCTGCCCGTCCTCGTCGCCTACAACATCTACAACCGCGACTACTGCGGCGGGCACTCCTCGGGCGGAGCCTCCTCGCCGTCCGCCTACGCGAACTGGATCGCCCAGTTCGCGGGCGGGATCGCAGGCCGCCCGGCCGTCGTCATCCTCGAACCGGACTCCCTCGGGGACTACGGCTGCATGACCCAGGCCCAGATCGACGAACGTGAGAGCATGCTGACCGGTGCGCTCGCCGAGTTCAACCGTCAGGCCCCCAACACCTGGGTCTACCTCGACGCCGGCAACCCGGCCTGGGTGAGCGCGGCGACCATGGCCCGGCGCCTTCACGAAGCCGGCCTCCGACAGGCCCACGGTTTCTCGCTCAACGTCTCCAACTACCTGACCACGGCCGAGAACACCGCGTACGGCAACGCCGTCAACAGGGAACTCGGCGCCCGGTACGGCTACACCAAGCCGTTCGTCGTGGACACCAGCCGCAACGGCAACGGCTCCAACGGCCAGTGGTGCAACCCTTCGGGCCGCCGTATCGGCACCCCCACCCAGCTGGGCGGAGGCGCCGAGATGCTCTTGTGGATCAAGGTCCCGGGCGAGTCCGACGGCAACTGCGGCGTGGGAACCGGCTCCTCGGCCGGACAGTTCCTCCCGGAGGTCGCCTACAAGATGATCTACGGCTATTGACGGGAGTCCGGACGCCGGGAACTGGCGCCACCCGGAGGGCCGGCCGAGGGAGGTCTACGGTGAGCGGGCCGCGCGAGGTCGGGGAGCCATGCCGAACAACTCCTGTCACCAGGAGGTCGTCGAGCACGGCAAGAACGTCGGCATCGACGTCGAGATCGTCGAGCGCAACCCGGACGACAAGGGCTTCGTTCCGCAGGCCAAGCGTGTGGATCGGGGAGCAGACGAACGGGATCCTGATGTTCTACCGCCGTCTCGTACGCGACTGACGAACACCGCCCCGCCTCCTCCCGCTCCCGCGTCCTGTGGGCGATGACCTCCGTCATGAACCGCCGCCTCACCGGAGCCACCATCGCCTCTTGGAGGACCGCATGAGCGAGAACCCACAGGTCAAAGCCATCCTGGAACACATCGAAACATCCGCTCCAAACTGAAACGCCTGGTCAGCCGGGGCATCCTCACCGAACCCCAACCCGCGATACGTCCATTTCCGTACTGTCGCCTTCCCGGACGGCACCGCGGCCCCGGTGACCGCACCTCCGGGACCACCGCTCGACATCGGCGGTCTGCCGTTCGGGGCCACCGACTCGAGCCGCAGCGGGTGCTGAGCCCCATGGAACAGGTGAGTTCGCGAACACGGTCATGGTCCACACCTGAAAAGCGATCAGGTCGGCCGGTAGCCCCTCAGCGGAGGTGAAGCGCTTCACCAGATAACTCAAGTCAATGAAGAACTCCAATGCAAGCGTCGAAGCGCTTCACCACCCGGTCATCCCCCGACCGCGCCGGACCTCCAGAAAGGACGCCGTCATGTCCCGGAAGCCCAAGAAGAGAAGCGTCAGAGACGTACTGGTAGCCCTCCTGATGGCGATCTCGCCGCTGATCGCGGCGCTGGTACTGACCGGCGCCTCGGCCACCACCGCGTCGGCCGCGTCACTGACCGAGGTGACCAACTTCGGCAGCAACCCCGGAAACCTGCGGATGTACGTCTACAGGCCCGACAACGCTCCGGCACGCCCAGCGGTCTTGGTGGCAGTGCACTACTGCACCGGCACGGCACCCACCTTCTACTCCAACACGGAGTTCGCCCGCCTGGCCGACCAGTACGGGTTCATCGTCGTCTACCCGGACGCGAACGTCAGCGGGCAGTGCTTCGACGTCTCCTCGCCCCAGGCGCTCAAGCATGACGGGGGCAGCGACCCCACGAGCATCGCTCAGATGGTCCGGTACACCGTGCAGAACATGAACGCCGACGCCGACCGGGTCTACGTCACCGGCGCCTCGTCCGGCGCGATGACGACCAATGTCCTGCTCGGCGACTACCCCGACCTGTTCAAGGCCGGTGCGGCGTTCATGGGCGTGCCGTTCGGCTGCTTCGCCACCACCGACGGCTCCGGCTGGAACAGCGACTGCGCCACCGGCAGGATCACCAAGACCCCGCAGGCGTGGGGTGACCTCGTCCGTGGCGCCTACCCGGAGTACACCGGCCCCCGGCCGCGGATGCAGCTGTGGCACGGCACCGAGGACGACGCGCTGAACTACGTGAACTTCGGTGAAGAGATCAAGCAGTGGACCAATGTGCTCGGAGTGAGCCAGACCCCGGCCTTCACCGACTCCCCGCAGTCCGGCTGGACCCGCACCCGCTACGGCTCCGCCACCGCGCAGGCACCGGTCGAGGCGATCAGCATCCAGGGCGCCGGGCACAGCCTGCCCGCCAGCGGAATGGCGGCCCGGGCCATCGCCTTCTTCGGACTCGACGGCTCCGGCGGGACCACCACAGGTCCGATCCACGCCACCGGTTCCGGCAAGTGCCTGGACGTGCCCGGCTTTTCGCAGACCAACGGCACCCAGACGCAGATCTGGGACTGCAACGGCGGCACCAACCAGACCTGGACCAGCACGTCGACCAAGCAGCTCACCGTCTACGGCGGCGCGAAGTGCCTCGACGCGACCGGCACCGCGGCCGGCGCCAAAGTCGCGATATGGGACTGTAACGGCGGCACCAACCAGCAATGGAACCTCAACTCCAACGGCACCATCACCAGCGTCCAGTCAGGCCTGTGTCTCGATGTGACCGGTGCCTCCACCGCCAGCGGCACAACGGTCGCGCTGTGGGACTGCAATGGCGGCACCAACCAGCAGTGGCGCCTCGGCTGACAGCACCGCCCAGGGCTGAGAGGGCTTCTCGAAACCACACTCGGTTTCGAGAAGCCCTATTGACACCCGCGCGGTCGGCTCCTACAGCCGGCATGCCATCCCACACGACCCCGTCCAGGCCGTCAGCAGCGCCGACTCGACCCTCGCCGCCGCGGGCCTGACCAACACCTGCCCGTACCAGTTCAACGAGTACGCCGGGCGCGAGCAGCAGCACCCTGTGGCGGCGCCTGGTTCATCAACCGCCTGGAGCGGGCCGGCGCCGACGACATGCGCGCCAACTGGGGATGGGGCCCCAACCTGCACGACTACGCGGCCAACCTGCTCACCAAGAACGACTCCGGCCAGTACCTGCCGCTCGGCGAGTGGTTCATGTACCGCTACTACGGCTCGCAGACCGGCAACGTCGCCAACTTCGTCCCCGGCACCAACACCGACGGGCCGTCAGCCTCAACCGTCTCAACACGACGTCGGTGGTGGAGAACAGTCGCGTGCGCGCGATCGTCCAGCGCATACCGGACAACGGTGGTGGCGCCGTGAGCGTGCCGTGGACGAATGCCGCCCGGTCGCCGGGCGGGCGAACACCTACACCATCGTGAATCAGCACAGCGGTGAGTGCCTGGATGTCTCGGGCGCCTCCACGGCCGACAGTGCCGCCGTCATCGACCGCAAGAGGAACCAGATCTGGCGCCTCCAAGGCATGAGCTGACCTGCGTTCCCGCCCGTGAGGTCTCCCGCCGGGCAAAGCCCGGTCCGTACCAGGGTGTGATGCGTGACGGCGCCCCTCTCGGCTGCCGGCTCTCCGAACACGGGGCGCCGTGGACGGTCCCGTTGATCGTGGTCATGGTCGGAGCACCGTCACGCCGACCCGCTCCGCGATGCGGCACTCCAGGTACATGTCGGAGGTGAAGCGCCGGAAGTCCAGGACCTGGCAGTGCCCCAGGCGGTGTTGAGGGCGTCGAGGGCGCATCAGCCGGACGTCCTCGTGCCAGGTCTCCTCCGGCCACTGCTAGGGGTTGTAGTCGCCGCCGGAGAGGAGGCGGCCCCGGGTCGCATCGCTCAGGTCGGGCATCAGGCGGGCTCCCCGTACTGGATGCCGCGCCCGTTGGTGCCGAGGTACACGCGACCGTACACGCGCGGGTCCCCGGTGATCGTCTCACCGGTCCAGCCCCACTGGTGCTGGTCGTCGTTGATCCGCACCCAGGTCTTGGCCTCGTCGTCGGAGCGATGGACGGCGATGACGGTCTCGGTGGAGCCGACCATGTAGATCGCGGGGTAGCCCGCGCCGTCGGCGGCCTTGCCGAAGCCGAGCGTGTGGGACGCCGAGCAGCTGGTGACCTTCGTGAAGGTCGCCCCGCCGTCGGTGGACCGGTACAGCCCGTTCTCCTTCAGGCTCAGCCACAGGTCACCTGAGCGCCCGGGCGCCGCGACCAGCTCGAACTGGCTGTCTCCGGAGGGCAGTCCGGTCGCCCGCGCGGTGAAGGTCGCGCCGCTGTCCGTGCTGGTGTAGAGCGTGCCCGTGTCGGTGTCGTAGGCGTAGAAGCGCGTCGGGTCGGCCGGGTCGGCGACCGGCGTGGCGCCCTTCGGCAAGGAGGCGACCTCGGACCAGGTGACGCCGTTGTCGGCCGAGCGGTATCCGGGGTTCGCCGTGCCGAAGGACCACAGCAGGACGCTGCCGTCCGCGCTGGTGGCGATCGGCCCCGGCGCGTCCTTGGCGACGGCGGGCTGCGCCTCGAAGGGGGCCCAGGTCTTGCCGCCGTCGTTCGAGTAGGCGCCGTTGCTGTCGTTGCTCCAGCCCGCCCGGACCACGTACGACGGCTTGGCCGCGGCCTGCGCGAGTCCCATCGCCGACCCGAACACCGGGTTCGACGCCATGCCGCGCGACGGAGACGCCGTGAGCCGCTCGTGGTACATCACGCCGATGTCCCCGAGTCCGCTGATCAGGTGCGCCTCTCCGACCGGGGGCGAGATCAGGTGGCGCACGGCCGTCTCCTCCAGGCCGCGGATCTGCGGGGCCCAGTTCGTCAGGTCCCGGGTGCCGTAGAGGGTCGCGCCCGTGCCGTAGACGACGTGCCGGGAGTCGAACGGGTCGAGCGCGAGCGCCTGGATCCACCAGCCGAACTTGGGCTTGTCCTCGCCCCACTTGAGGTACGGGGTCTCGGAGACGTCGAAGACGGCCGTGTCCTTCAGGGAGGTCCAGGTGCGGCCGCCGTTCGTGGAGCGGAAGACGGTGTCGATCGCCGCCCAGCGGTTGTTGGTGGAGACGACGACCGTGCCGGGGCGGCGGGCGTCGACGGCCACGCCGCCGTAGCCGAAGGTGTCGGCGGAGCCGTCGGGCGCGGTGCCGCCCGGCTTCGCGGGGGTGACCTCGGTCCACTTGCCGTTCGCGGTGCAGAGCTTGTGCACGCTGCCGTTCGACTGGCCGTTGGGCCCGGGGGCGTCGGCGTACGTCACATACAGCTCGCGGGTGTACCGGTCGTACGCGGCGCGGATGGGCACCTTGGCGGCGGTGCCGGTGGGCTGACCGGGGACGGCTTTCCAGGTGGTGCCGTCGGTGGTGCGGTAGAGGTTCGGGGTGGTGCCGTCGGAGTCACCCCAACCGGCGTACAGGGCCCGCCCGGCCGCGACGAGAAGGGTGACGCCCTGCCCCGTGGCGCTGGGAGTCGCCGGGAAGCTCACGGCCTTCCACGTGGCCCCCCGGTCCGTGGACCTGAGCAGCCCGTCGTGCCGGGTGCCCAGCCACAGGGTGTCGCTGTCGCACGGGTCGACGAGCAGCCGCTCGCCGCAGCCGCGCCCGTCCTCGTTGGCGCCGAGCTTCACGGTGAGGTCGGTGCGCTTCCAGGTGGCACCGCGGTCCTCGGAGCGCAGTACGGCACCGTTGCCCGCCCAGGACTGGGTGTAGGTGCCGAGGGCGAGGTAGAGCCGGTTCGGGTGGGCGGGGTCGACGGCCATCGCCTCGACGCCGAGCAGGTTCCAGTCGTCCCAGCCGAGGTGGTCGGTCAGCGGGGTCCAGCGGCCGAGGCGGTCCTCCCAGCGGTAGGGGCCGCCGATGTCGGTACGGGCGTAGGCGAGGCCGCGTACGGAGGGGTGGAAGAGGACGCCGGTGATGAATCCGGTGCCGCCGATGACGACGTTGCGCCAGCGGTACGCCTGGGCGGCGGCCGTGGGCTCCGCGGCTGCCGCGCGCCCCGCGAGGGACGGAAGGGTGGTGGCCGCGGCGGCGGCCGCGGTTCCGGCGAGAACCGCTCGCCTGCTCGGGCGGGACGCGTGCATGACATACCTCGTTTCTGTGCGGCTCAGGGGAGGGGAGAGTGAGGGCCGCCGTGGCGGGCCGCTGTGCAGAGCAGGCCGGCCACGGCGGCGTCGGAGGGCGGCGCGGGCTCAGCCCTTGATGGCGCCGGTGAGCATGCCCTTCTTGAAGTGCCGCTGGACGAAGGGGGAGGCGACCGCGACGGGGATCAAGGCGAGGACCATGACGGCCATCTGCAGTCCCAGCGCGGAGAGTTCGCCGGTGCGGACCGCCTGCTGGAGGCCCGTCGGGGCCTCGGTGTTCTTCTGGACCAGCTGGATGAGCACGTTCTGCAGCGGCAGCATCTCCTGGTCGGAGAGATAGATGGAGGCGTTGAACCAGGCGCTCCAGTAGCCGACCGCGTAGAACAGGGAGATGACGGCCAGCACCGCCCGGGACAGCGGCATGATGATGGTCAGCAGGATGCGCAGGTCACTGGCGCCGTCGATGCGGGCGGACTCGGTGAGTTCGGGGGAGATCCCCATGAAGAAGGCCCGCAGGACGAGGATGTTGAAGACGCTGACCGCGCTCGGCAGGATCAGCGACAGATAGGTGTCGGTCAGGCCCAGTGACTGCACCAGCAGATAGGTCGGGATGAGGCCGGCCCCGAAGAACATGGTCGCCATCATGGTCATCAGGAAGAACCGGTGGCCCAGGCTGCCCGGCCGGGACAGGCCGTAGGCCGCGAGGACGGACACGGCCATCGAGAACAGGGTGCCGAAGAGGGTGACCCCGACCGAGACCATGATCGCCCGGCTGACCTGGCCGCCGCTGAGCAGCTCGGTGTAGTTGACGAAGGTGATGCCCTGGGGGATCACGACCAGACCGCCGGCCCGGTCGATCACCGGCTTCGGGGAGAGGCTGGTGACGATCACGATCCACAGCGGACCCAGGACCCCCAGACAGCACAGGAGCAGGAAGCCGCTCTTGGCGGTGAGTCCGACCTTGCTGGGCGGCTCCTCCCACACCGGGCGGGCGGGGGCCTTCAGGCTGCGGATGAGCGTCGTGTTCAGGCTCACTTCTTGTACACCCCCTGCTCGCCGAGCAGGTGCGCGACCTTGTTCGCGCCCAGGACGAGACACACTCCGATGACTCCCTTGACCAGGCCGACCGCGGCCGCGTAGCTGAAGTCGCCGTTCTGGATGCCCATGTTCCACACGTAGGTGTCCAGGACCTCGCTGGCTCCCGCGCCGACCGCGTACCGCTGGAGCAGGAACTGCTCGAAGCCGACGCTGAGCGCGTCGCCCACCCGCAGCACCAGCAGCAGGGCGATCACCGGGCGCAGCGCGGGCAGCGTCACGTGCCACATGCGGCGCCAGCGGCCCGCGCCGTCCATGGCGGCGGCCTCGTACAGATCGGTGCTGACGGCGGACAGGGCCGCGAGGAAGACGATGATCCCCCAGCCGGCGTCCTTCCACACGGCCTGTCCGATGACCAGGAACTTGAACAGGTCCGCGTCCGTCATCAGGTCGAAGCCGCTGAACCCGTGCTTCTCCAGGGTCTGCGCGATGATGCCCGCGCCGCCGAGGATCTGCTGGAAGACGGTGACCACGAGGACCCAGGAGAAGAAGTGCGGCAGATACAGAATCGCCTGCGCCACGGCCCGCACCCTCGGCCGGATCACGCTGTTGATGACCAGCGCCAGGGCGATGGGGACCGGGAAGAAGAACACCAGCTGGAGCACGAACAGCACGATGGTGTTCTTCGTGGCGCTCCAGAACAGCGGGTCGTCGAGCATCCGCGAGAACTGCTCCACGCCCACCCAGGGGCTGTGGAAGATCGCCGTGATGCCGTTGCTGGAGGCGTACGGGTCGTAGTCCTGGAAGGCGACGACATTGCCGAGCAGCGGGACGTAGTTGAAGATCAGGAGCAGGACGATGACGGGCAGCGTCATCAGGATGAGCGCACGGTCGCGGCGCCACCGCACCCGTAGGAGAACCGTGCCCGCCTTGCCGGCCCTGCGCGGCACGCTCTCCTTCACGGTGGCCTGGGCGACCGCGGCCGTCGGTTCCTCGACGGCCGCGGGGGGACGAGTCCCGTCCGGCCTGCTCCCCGCCGTGAGCGACATCAGTTGCCACTGCCGTTCTTGTCGAGGAGCTGCTTGTACCAGTCGCGCAGCTTGTCGCCACCGGAGGACTTCCAGGTGGAGATGGCCTGCTGGATGTCGGACAGCTTCTTGTTGCCGCGCACGAAGTCGATCTCCAGCTGCTCGAACTGGCTGGAGAGGGTGGCGTAGCGGCTCGGCTCGACGATTTTCATGCCGTAGGTGGACGTCTTCTTCACGAAGGCACCCTGCCGCTGCTGCCACTCGACCTGCTTGCGGGTGATCTCGGGGAGGTCAGGGTGGGCCAGGTAGGGGGCCGGGGCCGCCAGCAGCACCCAGGCGTTGTTCACCTCCTGGATACCCCGATCGTTCTTGACCGGGACGCCGTCCTTGACCGTGTAGTGGGTGCCCTCGACGCCGTAGTCGACGTACATCCGCTCCTTGGTGCCGTAGGGCGCTGCCGCGAAGTTGGCGGCGGCCAGCGCGTTCTCGATCGTCTCCTTCGAGGCGCCCTTGCGGATCATCGACCAGATGGTGGCGGGCTGGCCGGCATACAGGGTCGGGTTGCCGCCGTCGGCGCCGAAGTAGTCCATGCCCTCGATCTGGAACTCGGGGTTGGACTGGGCCTGTTCGGTCGTCTTGCCGTACCAGTCGGACATGTTCTGGTTGTAGACCAGGGTCTGCCCGGCGGTGAACCGCTGGCCGGGGTCGCCCGTGTTTGCTTTGTCGTCGGGATGTACCACACCGGCGGCGAACAGCTTGCGGACCCACTCCAGATGTTCGAGGTACTCAGGATGCTCGATGCGGTACGTCAGCTTGCCGTCGTCCCCGATGTTCCAGCCGAGCGGCCCGGCAGGCTGGACACCGAAGAAGCCCGCCGCCGACCACCTCATGTCAGCACAGGCCCACACCTTGGCCTTGGCGCTGGTGGCCTCCTTCGCCCAGCTGAGGAACTCGTCGGCCGACTTGGGGACGGACCAGCCCTTCTTGTCGAAGATGTCCTTGCGGTAGAAGGGCACGATGCCGGGCGTGGAGGCGCCGGGCATCGGGATGCCGCGCAGCGCGCCGCCGAAGATGCTCACGCGCCAGGCGTCGGAGGGGATCGCGGCCAGGTTCGGGTACTTCTTGACCTTGTCGCCCGCCAGGTAGGGACCGAGGTCCATGAACTTCGCGGTGACCGCGTTCGAGATTTTGCCGACCAGTTCCCAGTCGGGCACGACCACCACGTCGGGTATGGAGCTGGAGGCGAGGACCGCACCGAGCTTCTCCCCGTAGGTGTTGCCGTCCTGGTTCTGCCAGGTGATCTTGGTACCCGCCTCCGCGTCGAGTGTCTTGTAGTAGGGGTTTCCGGGCTTCGGCGGGGTGCCCCAGAGCGGGGCCATGATCTTGAGGGGAGCGCCGGTGCCGAGCTTGTCCGGGACCGAGGCGGGGAGGGCCGCGACGTCGATCTTGCCGGTGTAGCCGGCTGCCGAGCCGTTCTTCGAGGGAATGTCCGGCTTGGCGATCGTGCTGGCGACGTACGTCGGGAGGAGCTTGTCGGCGGCCTTGCCCGACGTGGTGCCCTCACGTGACCCGCTGTCCGAACCGCCACAGGCGGTGAGCAGTGGCATCCCACCGGCCACCGCTGCGGTGGCGACCGCCGTGGAGGCGAGGAAGCTTCTCCGGCTCGGTCCGGAGGGGGCGGAGGCGGCGTTCGGCGTCATTGCGTCAACCCTTCATGGCGCACCCGGACACCCGGCGGTGGGCCGTCGGCTGCGGTGTCGTGACTGGAAGTTGGCTGAGCTTGAAGCAGACATCCCATTACTGGGACGTGATGCATAGTCGAAGCGCTTCGATGTTGCTGTGAGGTTAAGTGAACACCCATGGGCGCACAAGGGTTCGCTTCCAAGATTCCTCCGATGCGCCGGAGTGACTTCCTCTATGTCCTGCTTGATCAACGAGGTTGATCTCTCGACACTCCACCGGTGCCCGGCGGCATCGAAGCGCTTCGAAAGCACTTACCGACACTTACCGCTCCACCTCAAGGAAGATCCCATGTGTCCGGTACACAAGCCGCACACACCACCACCCTTCCGCGATCCGCAGCCGCCGTTCGCGAAGCGCATCGACGACCTTCTGTCGCAGCTCTGTCGCAGCTCCCGCTCGACGAGAAGATCGGATTTCTGCGCCAGTTCACGCCCGCCGTCGAGCGCCTGGGCATCGCGGCCTTCCGCACCGGCCAGGAGGCCCTGCACGGCCTCGTCCGGATGGCCAGGCCACCGTCTTGGCCCAGGCGGTCGGCCTCGGCGCGCGACCTGGAACACCGATCTCGTACGACGGGTCGGCGAGTCCGTCTCCAAGGAGACCCGCGCGTGCGCGCCCGCGACGACCGGGTGGGCCTGAACGGCTGGTCCTCGAAGGCACGGTCGGTCGAACTCTTCGTGGGTGACGGTCCGGTACTGGCAGTACGCACGCTCTCCCCGGGTACGGCCGGGCCCCATGACTACGCCACGGTGAGCGCCCCCGTCGTCGGGGGGCCGGTGTCCACGACGTCCGCCTCGGACTGCGTGGCCCGGTGCGGCTCGCGCGCATCGCCTTCTCCGTCTGAGGTCCGCATCGACCCCATGTGCACAGGAGTCGCCGTGGCCGACCGGCTGGGCGGCGGCTCCTGAGCCGCCGCCCGGACCGCCGACCGCCCGCTGCATGGCCACCGGCAGGTCCACGGTCGAGCTCACCGCTGAGCCCGGCCAGGGCGGCGAGTGGGCCTGCGGGCCCGGGCTCGCCGCCGACCCGGCCCACTGGCCACCGGGCAGGCCGGTGATCGACGAGTCCATCGCCGCGGACGGGCTGACCGGCCGGATCACCGTGCCGCTCCGGGCGCGCGGCGCGCTGCTCGGCGTCGTCGCCTTCTCCCGCCTCGACCGGCCCGAGGCCTGCACCGCCGACGACCTGATCCTCGCCGAAGACCTGACCGCCAAGGCAGCCGCCGCCACGGGTGGGGCACTCGGCCCACCACCAACGGCAAGACGATCTGGTGCGCGCGGGCCCTTCCCCGGCGTCCACCGTCGGGCGAGCCGAACGGCGTCACCAGCCTGTCGGCAGACCTGCGATGAACGGGGTGAGCCGGTCGGCGATGAGTCGGTCGTCGCGGGCCGAGTAGTGCCAGTCGCAGCCGAGGAAGTCCAGGCCCGAGTCGTCGAGGAACCAGTAGCGGACCCGGCTGTCGCCGGCGTCGTTGCGCGCCTCGACCACCTGTTGGACATGGCCGGCGTACTGGCCGGCGCCTACCGCCACGATGGTCGTGTCGGCCCCGTAGCGCGCGCGCAGCTTCTGGATGAAGTCGCCGTAGGCGGTACGGTAACCGGCCGCGAGGCTGTCGGAAGTCCACGGCTCACCGGGGTTGATGGCGGTCGAGAAGTCGTTGGTGCCGAGGTTGACCACCACGACCTGGGGGCGCCAGGTGCCCGGGTTCTGCCAGACGTCGCCGGGCACGTTCTGCAGGGCACGGTCGTAGAAGGTCCGGTACGTGACGTCCGGCCGGCCTCCGTTGTAATTGCGGACCATGCCAAGGCCCGAGTAGCCGTTGATCTGGTAGTCGGCGTTCAGTTGCCGGGCGGTGAGGGCGCCGTAGCTCACGTCGGCGTTGGTCGTCCGCTTGACTTGGTCCCAGGTGCAGGTGCGGGAGGTCGAGAGGTTGCCGTAGCCCACCGTGAGGGAGTCGCCGATGAACTCGATCTGGCGGCTGCGGGCGGCCGGTTTGCTCAGTACTGCACCTCCGGGTGCGGCGACGAAACCTCCGAACGTGCTGGTGTCCCCCGGGGTGTCGTTGCGCTTGACGAGCCGGACGGTGTGCGTGCTGTTGGACAGGCCGTTGATCCAGTGCGTGGTGTTGCCGGGCGTGACGAGCGTGGCGACGGTGGATCCGTCGATCTGGACGTCGTAGTCGGCGGCCGAGTCATCGATCACGATGCCCACGCCGGTGCCCCTGACGGTGCCCTCGAAGTACACGCCGGGCCAGCTGTACTGCACCGTGTTCCCGGCGTCCCTGACGCGTCCCGCGGTGTGCACCTGCGCCAGCACTCCCGTCGCGCGGACCAGTTGCCACTGCTGGTTGGCCCCGCCCCAGTCGGTGAACTGCACGACCTTGGCACCGTCCGCGGTGGAGGCGTTCTGCACCTCGACGGCCTTGCCGCTGTTGCGGTTGATCAGCCGGACGTAACCGTCCGACGAGTCGGCCAGCCGGAACTGCTGGTTGGTGCCGTTGGCGTCACCCCACTGCACGATGTCCGCATGGTCGGCCGTGGAGTAACCGGAGACGTCCAGCACCTTGCCGGAGTGCTGCGCCTTCAACCGGTAGTAGCCGCCACCCGAATCGACGAACTGGAACCGCTGGTTGGCCCCGTCGTGGCGACTCCACTGCGACAGGCCCGCCCCATCGGCGGTACTCGCGCCGGACACGTCCAACGCCTTGCCGCTGCCACGGTTCACCAGCACGTACGACGCGTTCGTGTCCACGGTGGCCGCCTGTGCCGTCCCAGCGGCGCCCAACCCGGTCAGCAGCGCCGCCGTCAAGGCGGTCACCGCGGCGAGCACCCCCGTACGCCTCCCGCATCTCCGCCACGGAAACCTGAATGCCGTGTACATGCCCTTCATCGGTGCCTCCTTCACTGAGTGCGTCAGCCCGCTCTCCCGGGGGCGCCCGGAGAGCGGCAGTTCCAGCGCCGGGTCAAGGACGAGAGGTGTCCTCCACCTTCTCGAAGAAGAACTCGTGCTTGAGGAAGGAGACGTCGTACTCGTGACCGGCCTGAGGCGGCAGCAGTTGGGAGGCCTGGAACAGGCGCCACCCGTCGTGCAGCGCGGCAAGCCCTGTGGGGTAGGGCGGCTCGTCGCTGTCCCCGGTCGTCGGACGGGTCCGGCCGGTCCCGTCGTACCGGGACCAGCCGACGACGTCGGAGTCCAGCGCCGACGTCGCGAGATAGAGGACCAGAACCTGCTGCCTCATGCGTGACTCCTCAAGGTCGGCCGGTTACTGACGCGCGTGACCCAGTACTCGACATCGAACGAGTCGTCACCGGTCAGGGCCCGCCACAGCAGGACCCGGTTGTAGATCTCCAGTCGGGCCGTGGCCCACTCGTACCAGGGAAAGTGCGTCTTGAGTTCCGCGGTCACCGCAGGGTCGTGCAGGTCGGAGACGTCCCACAGACGCACCTGCGGCACGGTCGGGTTGAGGCGGAGTTTGTACATGTAGCGACGGCCCGCGGTGTCATTGCGGCGGCCGCTGTGCCAGATGCCGTGGTGCACGAGAACGACCGTGCCCGCCGGGCAGGTCAGACGGGTCTGCCCCTTGAGGTTCTGGACGCGGCCGATGTCCGTCTCGTTGATCCTGCGCAGATGACTCCCGGGCACACTGAGGGTGCCGCCCATCTCGGCGGTCACCTCGTGCGGGTAGTACATGAGCTGGACGTCGAACGCGTCCGGCCGGACGTCGATGATCGCGTCTCCGTGGAGCGGCTGCGCCTGTCCCTCGTGCGGCTCGCGCACATGAACCGCATGGTGGTCGACGGTCGGCTCGGGGCCGACCAGGCTCTCGACAGCGCCTGCGACGACCGGCAGGGCGAGCAGTTCGTGGACGAAGGTGTCCTGTGCGAACGCCCCGTCCAGCGCCGTGCCGTAGGACACTTCCGGCAGGCCCTCGGTCAAGGCCGCGATGGCCCGTTCGTTGATGTCTTGCGGCACCACCCCGTCCAGGCGCAGGAATCCCTGCGCGACGAAGCGCGCCACCTGAACCGATGTCAGGAGTCGTTTGCTGGTTGACATGCGACGAACGTACGTGCCCCGTCCGGCTCGGTCATGGGCTGAAATCGTCCACTGCTGGTAGTTTTCCATCCTCGTGAAGCACGTGACACTACGGCTCGACGAGGCACCCACCGTGGTCGACGCCGGCATCGGGGTCCACGGCGTCTCCACCGCCCACGACGTCTTCCGGCTGCCCGACCTGTGGCAGCTGCACCTCTACAACTACGAGGGTGTTCTGTCCCTCGGGCAGTCCGTCCACCCCATACGCCCCGGCCACGTCAGCCTGGTACCGCCGGACACGGAGGTGCACTTCCACTACCGGGGCAGATCGGAGCACTTCTACGTCCATCTGCGGCTGCACGACCGCGGAACCGCGCGAGTGGTACCGGTGATGCAGGACGCAGCGGCCGAGAGCACACGCCTGGCCGGCCTGCTCCGACACGCCGTTACGGTCATGCCGACTGCTCCCCCGCGCGCCACGGCCGAGGTCTGGACCGCTCTGTGGCGCATCGCCGAGTTGCCACGGGGCGATGGAGCCGGGCCCCGCCACCCCATCGTGGCCGCCGCGCAGGCCCACATCGAGGAACACCTGGCCGGCCCGCTGCCCGTGCCGGACGTCGCTCGCGCCGTCGGAATCTCCCACACACACCTGACGCGCGTGTTCCGTGCCGAAACCGGCCTCACGGTCGTGGCGTACATCCGGCACCGACGCCTGCAACGCGCCCGCCACCTCCTGTTGTCCTCCACCCTGTCCATCACCGCCATCGCCGCGGCCGTGGGCATCGCCGATCTCCAGGCCTTCAACAAGGCCTGCCGCCGCGAACTCGGCGCGAGCCCGCGCGAGGTACGTGCGACTGCCCCTGCGGGGCCGGACGGCCCAGGACCGTAAAGGTGCCGGCAGACAGTTGCCTTCTGTTCCAGCAGGGCGCGTACGAAGCCGGTCCTGCCCGATCCGTTCGACCTGAGCACGCCCAGGAACTCCCCGGCGGACGTCGGGATCGAGACCCTGTCACAGCACATGCTCAGGAGCGTACGGATGACAGTCGAGGCATGCGGATGCAGGACGACGTGATCGATCTTTCCACGGCTACGGCTACGGCCAACCCGTCGCACGGACCCCTCTCATCGCGAAGCCACGGGTCCAGTTTCGGCCCCCGATCATGTTCAGGTCGGTACCGCGCAAGACTTCTCCGTTTCGAACACGCAAGGTACGGAGATTTGGCGGCCGCGCCCAGGACGATCTTGCTCAGCCCAGGAAGCTCAGTCGCACCTGACGGTTGACATTGTCTTTATTGGTGTCCACCAGGCACACCGACTGCCACGTCCCCAGCTCCAGCCGCCCGCCCACCACCGGCAGGGTCGCGTGGGGCGGGACGATCGCCGGGAGGACGTGGTCGCGGCCGTGGCCGGGGCTGCCGTGGCGGTGCTGCCAGCGGTCGTCGGCGGGGAGCAGGGTGTGCAGGGCGGTGAGGAGGTCGTCGTCGCTGCCGGCGCCCGTTTCGATGATGGCGATTCCGGCGGTCGCGTGCGGGACGAAGACGTTGAGCAGGCCGTCGCGGCCCGCGGCCACCTCCCTCAGGAAGGTCTCGCAGTCACGGGTGAGGTCGACGACCGTCTCCTCGGAGCCGGAGGCGACGTGGAGGACTCGGGTGGTGAACGCGTCTGACATGCTTCCCATCCTGGCTCATGCCCGGGGGCCCGTGCCCGAGCGCTCGTCCGGAGAGGGCCTGCGTGAGGCGGGAAGATCCACGGCCTTGGCGCTGTTCGTAGAAGCGTGAACAACGCGCGCGAGGTCGAGGTAGTGGTCATAGGCGCTGGTCAGGCCGGTCTGGCCGGCGCCTATCACCTGCGGCGGACCGGGTTCGAGCCGGACCGTGACTTCGTGGTGCTGGACCACTCCCCCGGCCCGGGCGGCGCCTGGCAGTTCCGGTGGCCCTCGCTGACGTACGGCAAGGTGCACGGAATGCACGCGCTGCCGGGGATGGAGCTGACGGGCGCCGATCCGGCTCGGCCGTCTTCGGAGGTGATCCGGGAGTACTTCGCGGCGTACGAGCGGGAATTCGACCTGCGGGTGCGGCGGCCGGTCGACGTACGGGGGGTTCGGGAGGGCTCGGGCGGGCGGCTGCTCGTCGAGACCTCCGCCGGGGACTGGGCCACGCGGGCGCTGATCAACGCGACCGGGACCTGGGACCGGCCGTTCTGGCCCCGCTATCCGGGCCAGGAGACCTTCCGCGGGCGGCAGTTGCACACCGCGCAGTACCCGGGGCCCGAGGAGTTCGCCGGGCAGCGGGTGGTCGTGGTGGGCGGCGGCGCGTCCGGCACGCAGCATCTGCTGGAGATCGCGCCGTATGCCGCCGCGACCACCTGGGTGACCCGTCGGCCGCCGGTGTTCCGCGAGGGGCCGTTCGACGAGAACGCCGGGCGCGCGGCGGTCGCTCTGGTGGAGGAGCGGGTACGGCAGGGGCTGCCGCCGAAGAGTGTGGTGTCCGTGACGGGGCTGCCGCTGAACGACGCCATTCGGCAGGGGCTGGCGGACGGGGTGCTGGACCGGCAGTCGATGTTCGACCGGATCACTCCGGACGGCGTGGAGTGGAACGACGGACGCCACGTCGACGCCGACGTCATCCTCTGGGCGACCGGCTTCCGGCCCGTCATCGAGCACCTCGCGCCTCTGCGGCTGCGTGAGCTGGGCGGCGGTATCCGGGTGGACGGGACACGTGCGGTCGCCGATCCGCGCGTCCACCTCGTCGGCTACGGTCCGTCGGCCAGCACCATCGGCGCCAACCGGGCAGGACGGGCGGCAGTACGGGACATCAGGCGGCTGCTGGCCGAGGCGGAGGGAGAAGCCGTCGCCGCGTGAGGCGGCGCTGGTATGGGGCCCCAGGCGCCGGTCGCTGCGATTCCGCCGCCGGTACGGGGCACGGGGCAGCCGCGGACGGACACCGACCGGTCGTGATGTCCCGTCGTCTCACCGTGCCGCGGTCTGGCTTCTCTGCCGGGCGTTGAACTCGGCGACGTTGCGCTGGTGTTCGGCGTAGTCGGCCGTGAAGCGTGTGTCGCCCGGCTTGACCGTGACGAAGTACAGCCAGTCGCCCGGGGGTGGGTTGATCGCGGCACGCATCGCCTCCTCGCCGGGGTTGTCGATGGGCGTGGGCGGCAGGCCCATGCGCTGGTACGAGTTGTAGGGGCTGTCGATCCGCGTGTCGCTCAGCGTCGTGGTGAGCGTGTTGCGGTTCAGGGCGTAGTTGAGGGTGGAGTCCATCTGGAGCGGCATGCCCCGCTCCAGCCGGTTGAAGATGACCCGGGCCACCTTCCCCATGTCGGCCTTGGTGGCGGCCTCCGCCTGGACGATGCTGGCGATGGTGACCGCCTGATAGACGTTCATGGCGTTGCGCTGCGCGCCGGCGGCGATCGGCGCCCCGTTGAACTTCTTGTTGGCGGTGTCCACCATCGTCGACAGCAACTGCTCCGGCGTCGCCTTCTCCGGCAGCCGATACGTCGCCGGGTACAGATAGCCCTCCGGGTTGCCCTCGGCGTCGTTCGGCAGTTTGAGCTTGGCTCTGGGGATGGCTTTCTTCGTGCTGCCGGGAGGCAGGGCGAGCGCCTTGTCGACGGCGTCGTAGACCTGGCCGGCGCGCCAGCCCTCCGGGATCACCAGGGTGGCGGGCTTGGCTGCCTCCTCCTCGCCGCCGAGAGTCAGCAGCGGCACCGTCACGGCGGTGCCGGCCACGACGGCTCCGGTCACGATGAGGGCGGCACGGCCTCGGCGCGTCAGGCGAATCGTGCGAGTCGTGTTCCGTGGCGGAGTGTTCATGTGCATGCGGGCACGGTAACCCGCATACCGTCACAATCCCGGCATATCTTCATCTTGTCGGCTCAAGTTGGGCGTCCCGGCGGACCAGTGCCGCGTATCTCCCGTCCCGCTCCAACAGCTCCCGGTGCGTGCCCTGTTCGATGGCACGCCCGGCGTCCAGGACCACGATCTGGTCGGCACCCCGGATGGTGGACAGCCGATGGGCGATGGTGAGCGTCGTCCGGTTGGCCGACAGGGCGTCGATCGCCTGCTGGACGGCATGCTCGGTGCGGGTGTCCAGGGCGCTGGTCGCCTCGTCGAGGATCAGCACGGGCGGGTCGCGCAGGATGGTGCGGGCGATGGCCAGGCGCTGTTTCTCACCGCCGGAGAAGCGGTGGCCGCGCTCGCCGACGACCGTGTCGTAGCCGTCGGGCAGGGCCGCGATGTGGTCGTGGATCTGAGCCGCCCGGGCCGCCGCGTGCAGTTCCTCGTCGGTGGCGTCGGGCTTGGCGAAGCGGAGATTGTCGGCGATCGAGGCGTGGAAGAGGTACGTCTCCTGCGAGACGACGCCGACCGCACGCGCGAGGGTGTCGAAGTCGAGGTCGCGGACGTCGATCCCGTCGAGGGTGACACGGCCGCCCGTGACGTCGTACAGCCGTGGCACGAGGTAGCCCAGTGTGGACTTTCCGGCGCCGGTCGGGCCGACGATCGCGAGGCTGCCGCCGGCCGGGACGGCGAGGTCGATGCCGTCGAGGATCGGGCCGCCCTTGCCGTCGTAACGGAACTCGACGCCCTCGAAGCGGACCTCGCCCTTGACGCGGTCGAGGTGTATCGGCCGCTCGCGTTCGGTGATGTCGACGGGCAGGTCGAGGTACTCGAAGATGCGCTGGAAGAGGGCCAGTGACGTCTGGATCTGGACGCCCGTGCCCAACAGGCTGACGGTCGGCCGGAACAGGCCCTGCTGGAGGGAGACGAAGGCGACGATCGTGCCGATGGAGACGCCGGGGCCGCCGAGGTGGAGAGCGAGGCCGGCGGTCCAGTAGATGACAGCCGGCATGGCGGCCATCACGATCGTGATGACGGCCATCCGCCAGCGGCCGGCCATGTTCGAGCGCACTTCCAGGTCGACCAGCCGGTCGGACTCCTGAGCGAAGGACTTCGTCAGGGACTCGGCTCTGCCCATGGTGCGGCCGAGCAGGATGCCGCTGACCGAGAGCGACTCGGTGACCGTCGCCGCCATCGCGGCCATCTGTTTCTGGCGCTGGGTCGTGATCTTTCTGCGTTCGTCGCCGACCCGGCGGCTGATCCACACGAACACCGGCAGCAGGACCAGCGAGACCACCGTCAGCCGCCAGTCGAGGGCGAGCATCGCGACGACCGTGGCGACGACGCTGGTGAAGTTGGAGACCAGGGAGGTGGCGGTGGACGTGACGGTCGCCTGCATGCCGCCGATGTCGTTGGCGATGCGGGACTGGACCTCGCCGGTGCGGGTGCGGGTGAAGAAGGCGAGCGACATGCGCTGGAGGCGGCCGTAGACCGCCGTGCGCAGGTCATGCATGACGCGTTGGCCGACGGTGGTGGAGATGAGTGTCTGCAGTACGCCGAAGACGCTGGTCAGTACGGCGCTGAGGATCATGCCGAGGGCCAGCAGCGTGAGCAGACCGGTGCGCCCCTGGGGGATCGCGGTGTCGAGGATCGCCTTCAGCAGGAAGGGTGTGGCGACCGAGACGACCGACGAGGCGGCGACCAGCAGGCCCACGACGGCGAGGCGGCCTCTGTAGGGACGGAAGAGTGTCAGAATGCGCCGCACCTGCCGCGGCTGCCCTTTGCTGTCGGCAGGCGGCGTCCAGGCGGGTTCTTGGTCGGGCTTCATGGGCTCCTACGGAAATGAGTCGACGCTGACTGAGTGGAGCATAGCTCATTGTTACCTATACTCACAATGAATGGCGTCCTGATATTGTTCCCGCATGACCACGCCCGATCCCGACGGACTGCTCGCCGAGCAGTTGCTGCGGCTCACCCGCCGGGTGCACCGGATCCAAAAGCGCCATCTCCAGCAGCGCGTCCTCGGCATCACCCCGGCCCAGTCCCGGCTCCTGCGCACCCTCGCGGAGTACGACGCACCGCCCCGCATGGCCGACCTCGCCGGGCGGCTGGAGGTCGTGCCGCGGGCCGTGACCACGCTGGTCGACGGGCTGGAGGCGCACGGCAAGGTGCGCAGGGTGCCCGACCCGACCAACCGCCGGGTGATCCGGATCGAGCTCACGGACGACGGGTACGAGACGCTGCGTGAGCTGCACGGGGCGCGTAGGTCTGCGGCGGAGGAGATTCTGGCGCCGTTGACGGACGTGGAGCGGCGGGTGCTGGGGACGTTGCTGGACAGCTTGGTGGACGGTGGGAGTGGTGAGGGGCAGTGCTGAA
Source organism: Streptomyces sp. Z423-1 (assembly GCF_013009255.1). Taxonomy (NCBI): domain Bacteria; kingdom Bacillati; phylum Actinomycetota; class Actinomycetes; order Kitasatosporales; family Streptomycetaceae; genus Streptomyces; species Streptomyces sp. Z423-1. Next base: position 8,414,934 of record NZ_CP053109.1, on the reverse strand, counting down.
TCCTTTTGCCCACGCAAAGGACCGCGCGCTGCCGTCGCACGGTGCGGGAGTGGCAGCGCGCGGCCCGTTCCAACCGTTGATCAACCGACCTCGGCAGCAGGCTTCTTGCCGACCTGAACGGCCGTGACCTCGTCGTCGGCCTCCGGCACGAACGCGATCTCCCCGTCCAGCACCTTCTTCGCCCGCACCGCATCCAGTGCCCCCTCCCAGCGGGACACCGCGAAGACGGCGACGCAGTTGCCGAGGAGGTTCGTGGCGACGCGCATCGAGTCCATGATGCGGTCGACGCCGAGCAGCAGAGCGACCGCTCCGGCGGGGATGGCCCCGAGGGACGCGGCCGTCGCGGAGAGCGCGAGGAAGGCGGAACCGGGCACGCCGGCCATGCCCTTGCTGGTCAGCATCAGCACCAGGACCACGGTGATCTGCTGACTGACGCTCAGGTCCACGCCGACCGCCTGGGCGATGAACACCGTGCCGATGGAGAGATAGATCGACGCGCCGTCGAGGTTGAAGGAGTATCCGGTGGGCAGCACCAGGCCCACCGCGTCGTCCCGGCAGCCCGCCTGGCGCAACTTCTGCATCATGCGCGGCATCACGCTCTCGCTGGACGCGGTGCCGAGGGCGAGCAGCATCTCCTCGCGAGTGTAGCGGACGAACTTCCACAGGCTCAGCCCGGTGAGCGACTTCAGCGCGACGGCCAGCAGCACCAGGAACAGGGCAGCCACCGCGTAGCAGAGAATGATCAGTTTGGCGTACGTCCTGATCACACCGAGGCCGTAGTTGCCCACCAGGTGGGCCATCGCGCCGAACACCGCGAGCGGTGCGAGGCGCATCACAAAGCCGACGACCGCGAAGACGACCTGTTGCGCCTGCTCGATCGCGGGGAGGATCGCGGGCACCTTCGTGTGGCCGAGGTGCAGCAGCGCGGCACCCACCAGACAGGCTAGGACGAGCACTTGGAGCAGCGAGTTCTCGGCGAAGGCGCCGACGAAACTCTGCGGCAGGGCACCCAGGATGAACTCCGTCGTCGAGGGCAGCGAACCGCCCTCCGTCTTCTGGTCCACGGCCGAGGCGTCCAGCTGGGACGGGTCGACGTTCATGCCGGAGCCCGGGCCGACGACGTTGGCGGCGACGAGGCCGAGCAACAGTGCGGCGGTGGAGGCGACCTCGAACCAGATCAGGGCCTTGAGCCCGATCCGCCCGAAGGCCTTGAGATCACCGGCCTTGGCGATGCCGACGACGACCACACAGAACACGAGTGGTGCGATGACGGCCTTGATCAGGCGCACGAAACCGTCGCCGAGCGGCTGGAAAGCCGTGGCCGACTCGGGCCACAGCTTCCCGACGACGATGCCGAGCACAAGCGCGCAGGCGACCTGCACGAAGAGAGAGGTACGCAGTATGCGTGCGACGCGTCGCGTCAGGGACGGTGCGGACTGCGGCACGGGCACTCCTGGGTGGAATCGATCGACTCGGAGAAGCCGGTGGGGACTTCTGGGGCCACCGACTTCTGGGATACGGAAAGCAGCTTCCGTCGCCGATCACTCTCAGGGTGTCGTTGATCTCGCCTGATACCTCCGCGTGACAGTCGTGTAAATCACGCGCGCGCCCGGCTCCACTCAACGGCGGTGCCGGTCCTCGGTGAGCACCCCCTGAACGGCCTCCAGCGAGTGGTCATGGCAACCGGAGGATCCGTACAGCCGGTAGCGCTCACTCGTCGTGCCCACCGCGTGCCGCTGGTCGCGCGGGACGTTGATGGTGTACGTGGCGTCACCCGTGTAGGTGTCGTCGAGCCGCGACCAGGTGGTGCGGTGCCCGCCGCGCGACTCGACGACGGTGGCCCGGTCGCCGAGGGTCAGCACCGTGCGCAGGCGGTCGGCCCCGCCGAGGGTGGTCGTGCCGTCCATCGTGTATGTCCGGTGGGCGCGCGTGGTCTTGGCCGGTCCGCGTCCGTCGACGGTGATCGTCTCGGTATCGGTCCAGGCGGCGTCGAGCGCGTCCATGGTCTCGCCGTCGGTCCAGCGGTGCACGGAGGAGTTGGTCAGGGAACGGCTGACGGTGGTCGTCACCCGGCCGTGTGAGGTGTCGACGTATCCGGCGACGGTGAGCCGGTGCGCGCCCTCGGTGCCCACGCGGTGCTGCGAACCGGGCGTGTGAGTCGAGGAGTTGGCGAGGTCGCCCGCGCGGTGGACGGTGAGTCCGCCGGTGACCCGTTCGCGTTGGTCGTCCTGCCAGACGAGGACGTTGACGGGGGTGCTCCAGCCGGGGCGTCCTTCGGGCAGGCCGACGACGGAGACCTCGACGCGGTGCGGGCGACCGTCGTTGAGGAGAACCGGCGAAGGGCGTCAGGTCGTATTCGATCGGCTTGATGTCGAAGGCGCGGGGGCCCGGGACGACGTACCAGAGGAAGGGATTGGACCAGCCGCCCGTCCACATGGTGGGGAACGGCGCAGCGATGCCCGCGAGTTGGCCGTCGACCTTGATCTGCACCTCGCGATAGGGGCCGTTGTCGGCCTGGCAGGAGTACGGGGCGGAGCCGGGCACTGTCAGATACCAGTACTCCTCGCAGCCGCCGCCCGAGCCGGTGGCGTACACCTCGGCGACGATGCGTTCGCTGTTGCGCGGGGCGGTGAGGATAGTCCCGTCGGTGAGGGTGAGGATGCGGTCGGGGGTGTCGGCGGGGGGCGTGTGCACTCCGGCTGTTCGCTTTTCGGCCGTGTAGAAGGTCAGGGTCACCTTGACGTCGATGATGCCGGTGTAGGTGTCGTCGACGACGTTGCCGATGAGCATCTCGACGGACTGTGCGGAGCGCAGGGTGGGGCTGTAGCGCGTGATGTCCTTCTCGACCGACCACTCGATGCCGTCGGGCGACGGCTGCGGTGCCGACGTACGGAGGATCTCGACGCCGCCGGCGTGCAGGTAGCCCAGACGGTCGTACTGCCGTCCCTTGACCTTGCCGTCGAGCCGCAGCACGACCTTGCTCCAGCGGTCGCCGCACTCCTTCGGCGGGGAGTACGTCCCCCGGTACGGCGTGAAGTCCCGGAACTGCGCCTCGGCCACCGTGACCTCGCACGATCTGGTGTCCGGCCTGGTGACGGGCGGGGCGGCGGTGACCGGGGCGTGCGACGTGTCATGACCGGTGTTCTACGGCGAGTTGGGCGGGCCCGCAATGAGGCCTCTGAGACAGGGGCCGCGCACGGTGGGCAGGGCGGTAGCCGGTTCTGTGCGGCGTGACAGAAAACCGGTTGCCTCGGACCACGCTGTGGCGCGAGCCTTTCACGGCTTGTCACCGACATGCGCGGTCGGCCGTGTTTCGACTCGGCACCGTCTCTGTCCCCATTCCGCCCTGCCCTTCCACCCCTGACACGAGCCACTGGGACGTCATGCAGATTCAACACCTTCCGTATCCCGACCCTGGTGTGCCGGACGCTCGTTCGGGGCCGCGTTTTCTGTGGTGGCTGGGCCGGAACCAGTTGCGTGGTCAGCTGGTCTCGCTGGCCTGGGGGCTGCTGCACTTCGGGTCGGTCTCCACGCTGCCCTTCTGCGTCGGCTTCGCCGTCCAGGCCGTGGTCGAACGCTCCGGTGCGCGGCTCGCCCTCGCCGGCGGGCTGATGGCACTGGCATGCGTCGGCAACGCCCTCGGCGACACCTTCCTGCACCGGGCCGCCGTCACCAACTGGATCACGGCGGCCGCCCGGGTCCAGCAACTCCTGGCCCGCAAGGCCACGCAGCTGGGCTCCGCGCTGACCCGGCGGGTCGCGGCGGGCGAGGTCGTGGCCGTCTCCACGGGGGACGTCGAGAAGATCGGCTGGTTCGTGGAGGCCGTGTCCCGCTTCACCGCGGCGGCCGTCACGATCGTGCTGGTCTGCATCGGCCTGGTCGTCTACCAGCCGGCCCTCGGCGTCGTCGTCGCCGTAGGCCTGCCCGTACTGGCGGTGGCGGTGCTCCCGCTGCTCCCCCGCGCGACCCGGCGGGCCGACTTCCAGCGCGAGAAGGCGGGATACGCCACCGAACTCGCCTCGGACACCGTCGCCGGGCTGCGCGTCCTGCGCGGCATCGGCGGAGAGGAACTGTTCCTCGACCGCTACCGCCGCGCCTCCCAGGAGGTTCGTCACGCGGCCGTGCGCAGCGCCCGTATGTGGTCGCTGATCTCGGCGATCCAGGTACTGCTGCCCGGCCTGCTGCTGATCGCGGTCGTCTGGTACGGCGTGCAGCTGGCCCGGCAGGGCCGGATCACCGTCGGCGAACTCGTCACCGTGTACAGCTCGGTCATGATCCTCACCTATCCGCTGCGGCATTTCGAAGAGATCGCGATGGCCTACTCCTTCTCCCGGCCCTCGGCCAAACGGGCGGCGCGGGTGCTGTCTCTGGAGCGGGTCATGGATGCCGAGGGGACGCGCGAGGGGGCGGATGGGGGCTCCCTCCGGGGCACAGGTGAGGGCACCCGCGGGGGTTCGCGAGAGGCCGCGCACGCTGGTTCGCATGCGGGTTCGCTCGCGGGTTTGCGTGAGGCCACGCACGCGGGCGAACTGCCCTCCGGGGATCTGTACGACCCGGCCACCGGCCTGCTCGCGCCGTCCGGGCGGCTCACCGCCGTGGTGTGCGGCGACCCCGACGCGGCGGGGCGGCTGGCCGAGCGTCTCGGCGGGCATCCGTCGGAGAAGGGGACGTCGGTGCTGCTCGGCGGCGTTCCGCTCGACGAACTGCCCCTCGACCGCGCGCGGGCGGCCGTCCTCGTCCAGGACAAGGACCCGGTGCTGCTGTCGGGCTCCCTGCGCGAACTGCTCGATGTCCCCGCGTCCGGAAAGGTCCGTGCGGAGGCGGCGCTGGCGGCCGCGCAGTGCGAGGACGTGCTGGCAGCGCTCGTGCAGGGCTCGCTCGACGCCGACGACCCGATGGACGCCCGCATCACCGAACGCGGACGCTCCCTCTCGGGCGGCCAGCGCCAGCGGCTCGCCCTCGCCCGGTCACTCATCACCGACCCGGAAGTGCTCGTCCTGGACGAACCGACCTCCGCCGTCGACTCCCACACCGAGGCGCGGATCGCGGAAGGCCTGCGCGAGCTGCGGGCCGGGCGCACGACCGTCGTGTTCACCTCCTCGCCGCTGCTGCTGGACCGCGCGGACCGGGTGGTGCTGGTGCACGAGGGCGAGGTGGCGGCGGTCGGCATGCACCGGGAGCTGGTGCACAAGGAGCCCCGGTACCGGGCCGTGGTGACCCGGGAGACCGAGGAGGAGGCCGCGCTGAGCGGCGCACTCAACGAGTTCAACGTCGACGAACTGAATGAACTGGACGAACTGGACGAGATCGAGGAGACCGCATGATCGGCGTGGCGCCACCGGCCTACGACCCGGCGGCCCCGACCACGGCGCACACCCTGCCCGTCGGCGCCCCCGCGACCGTACGCGCCTACGTGGCCGAACTGTTCCGCCGGCACCGCCGGGCCTTCCTGCTCCTCATCGTCGTCAACACGGTCGCCGTGGTCTCCTCCATGGCGGGCCCCTATCTGCTGGGCGGTCTCGTCGAGCGAGTGTCGGACGGTGCGCGTGAGCTGCATCTGGGCGTCACGGTGACGTTCTTCCTGCTCGCGCTGGCCGTGCAGGCCGTCTTCGTGCGCGAGGTGCGGCTGCGCGGCGCGATGCTCGGCGAGCGGATGCTGGCCGATCTGCGCGAGGACTTCCTCGTGCGCTCGGTCGGGCTGCCGCCCGGTGTCCTGGAGCGGGCCGGGACGGGCGATCTGCTGTCCCGGATCACCACCGACATCGACCGGCTCGCCAACGCCATGCGCGAGGCAGTGCCCCAGCTGGCCATCGGTGTGGTGTGGGTGGCTCTGCTGCTGGGCGGCCTCGTCGTCACGGCACCGCCGCTGGCGGCCGCCGTGCTGCTCGCCCTGCCGCTGCTGGTGGTCGGCTGCCGCTGGTACTTCCGGCGGGCGCCGGCCGCCTACCGCTCGGAGTCCGCCGGGTACGCCGCCGTGGCCGCCGCGCTCGCCGAGACCGTGGACGCCGGGCGCACCGTCGAGGCACACCGTCTCGGTGCCCGCCGGGTGGAGCTGTCCGAGCGGCGGATCAAGGAGTGGACGGCCTGGGAGCGCTACACGCTCTGGCTGCGGTCGGTGCTGTTCCCGGTCATCAACGTCACGCATGTGACCGTGCTCGCCTCCGTCCTGATGGTCGGCGGGGTGTTCGTGCTCCAGGGCTGGCTCGGGGTCGGCCAGCTGACCACCGGTGCGTTGATCGCGCAGATGCTCGTCGATCCGGTCGGTCTGATCCTGCGCTGGTACGACGAGCTGCAGGTGGCCCAGGTGTCGCTGGCCCGGCTCGTCGGGGTCCGGGACATCGAGCCGGACGCCGGGGACCCGGCGATGGCGCCCGACGGACGGGACGTGCACGCCGACCGGGTGCACTTCGGCTATGTCGAGGGCGTCGACGTGCTGCGCCGGGTGTCGCTGGAGGTCGCCCCCGGCACGCGGCTGGCGCTGGTGGGTCCCTCCGGCGCGGGCAAGTCCACGCTGGGACGGCTGCTCGCCGGGATCTACGCACCACGGGAGGGCCGGATCACGCTCGGCGGCGCGGAACTGTCCCGTATGCCCGCGGAGCGCGTCCGCTCGCATGTGGCCTTGGTCAACCAGGAGCACCACGTCTTCGTCGGCTCCCTGCGCGACAACCTGCTGCTCGCGCGGCCCGACGCCGTCGACGCCGAGTTGTGGGCGGCGCTCGGCGCGGTCGACGCGGACGGGTGGGCGCGTGCGCTGGAGGAGGGGCTGGACACCGAGGTCGGCTCGGGCGGGCTGGCGCTCACCCCGGCACAGGCCCAGCAGATCGCGCTGGCCAGGCTGGTGCTGGCCGACCCGCACACACTGGTCCTGGACGAGGCGACGTCCCTCCTCGACCCGCGCGCGGCGCGCCATCTGGAGCGCTCTCTGGCCCGTGTCCTGGACGGCCGTACCGTCGTCGCGATCGCCCACCGCCTCCACACCGCCCATGACGCGGACGTCATCGCCGTCGTCGAGAACGGCCGCATCAGCGAGCTGGGCAGCCATGGGGAGCTGGTCGCGGCGGACGGGGCGTACGCGGCCTTGTGGAGGTCGTGGCACGGGTAGTCGTGGCACAGGTAAGGGAGGACGGGGAGTGGCGTGCGGGCCCTCGGCGGACAGCCCTGGGCCTGCCCCCACCGCCCCGGTTGCCCGCCCCATGACGGCGCCCGTGCCGTTGCGCGGGGGCGAACAGGGGTGGAAGGCTGGAAAGCGGCGCAGGCTCGGGGAGCGCCAGCGAAGTACGCGGGACCTCGTTGGGCGCAGTCTGTGTCCCCGGCACGGGCGGCCCGCCGCCGTTCGTGGCGGGAACGGCCCCGTCCTCACCACCTGGAGGTACCCGTGAACAGCGCCGACGGATGGGGAGACGACGTCTACCAGCCTGACGGATCCGAGCAGCGGGAGGACACGGGGCTGCTCGACGGGGAGGACACCCTTGAGAACGACGGTGTCACCGACCCCCTGGACCGGGGTTGGTCCCCTCCGGAGCGGCCGTGGGCGGTGGAGCACACCGGTGTGACGGCGGCCGAGCGGGTACAGGGCGAGACCCTGGACCAGCGGCTGGCCGAGGAACTGCCCGAAACGGCCATACCCGACGGGGACGGCATCGGCGACAGCAACGGCACCGACGGGGAACTCCTGGACAACGAGGTCGGCGCCGTCCGCTCCGGGCGGCTCGTCGCTCCGGACGAGGGAGCGCACGAGGACGACGAGGCCGCGCTGATCGCGACCGACGTCGGCATCGACGGCGCGGCCGCCTCCGCCGAGGAGGCCGCGATCCACATTGTCGACGAGGACGCCCTCTCCGGTTGACCCCGGCCCCGCCCGTCCGACGCCCCCGCCCCCGCCGCACCAGGAGCAGCCATGCAGCAGGACAAGCACCCCGACTACCACCCCGTCGTCTTCCGGGACCGTGCCGCCGGCTACGCCTTCCTGACCCGGTCCACCGCCACCAGCGACCAGACCATCGAGTGGGACGACGGCGAGACCTACCCCGTCGTGGACGTCGAGATCTCCTCGGAAAGCCACCCGTTCTACACCGGCAAGGCCCGCACGGTGGACACCGAGGGCCGCATCGCCCGCTTCGAACGCCGATACGGGGAAGGCACGCGCCAAGGCTCCGACTGACGCCGTGAGTGCAGTGAGCGCCGGGCGGTGCCTCAGATCACGTTGAGTGCCGCCGCGCAACCCACTCCGCCGAGCACCATGAACGCCGGCATCAGCACCTTGAGCTCCACCCAGCTGCCCGCCCGGAACCGCATGGGCTTCGGCGGCCCGACCGGGTACCAGCGCTTGCGGCCGACCGGAATCGGCCACAGTATCGGGCAGCCCGAGACGGTGAGCGCGTCCCCGATGTCGTGCACCAGCGCGCCGAGCACGATCGGCAGCCCCAGCCACAGGTACTCCTGGCCCGGTGCCGTGAACAACCAGTCCGCTCCGTTGCCCGGCTGGTCCAGGACACCGGCGAGGATCCAGGCGCTCGTCGCGGCCAGCAGCCACACCAGGACGTCGGCGCTGGCACCGCGGGTCGCCCGCCACAGCAGGCCCTCGATGGCCAGCACCAGGTGCACGAAGAGGATCGCCAGCACTGCCCAGCGTCCGCCGGTGATCGCCAGCACCGAAGTGCCCGCGCCGAGCAGGACCGCCCACAGCCAGGTGTGCGTGAGCGTGCGGTGCCCGCCGGAGCGACGCGGGTCGCCCTGCTTCTTCGTGGCCTTGTAGACGGCGTACGAAAGCTTGTCGACGATCTCGCAGAGCCAGCGTGACAGCGGTCCGAAGGCGCGCGAGATGGTGGCGGCCTTGTGGTCGAGGTCGGGGGCGAGCGCGGCGCCGGCACAGATCAGCGCGCCGGACAGCAGAACCGGCCAGGGCATCCCATGCCCTGCCGCGGTGGCGGCGGCTCCGACGCCGAGCCAGGCCGCGGCGCCCGAGAGAGAGTGTGCTGGTCCCATCATTGCCGCTGCCCGCCCCATTCCTCGTGCGCCGCTGTCCAGTTGACTTGGTGCGCTGACGTCGTTTCGGCGACACAGCGTAGCGTTCGCGATCTTCGGGCGGACATCCGATTCCCGCATCGGCCCGGAGGCCAGGCAAGATGGGGGCGTGACCCTCATCGATCAGCTGCCGCAGACCGCCGACCCCGACGCCCTCTACGACGCCTTCGAGTCGTGGGCGCAGGAGCGCGGTCTCACGCTCTATCCCCACCAGGAGGAGGCGCTGATCGAGGCGGTCTCCGGCGCGAACGTGATCGTGTCGACGCCCACCGGCTCCGGCAAAAGCATGATCGCGGCGGGCGCCCACTTCGCCGCCCTGGCCCGGGACGAGGTCACCTTCTACACGGCCCCGATCAAGGCACTGGTGTCGGAGAAGTTCTTCGAGCTGTGCAAGCTGTTCGGCACCGAGAACGTCGGCATGCTCACCGGCGACGCCTCCGTCAACGCCGACGCCCCGGTCATCTGCTGCACCGCCGAGGTGCTGGCCTCGATCGCCCTGCGCGACGGCAAGCACGCGGACATCGGCCAGGTCGTCATGGACGAGTTCCACTTCTACGCGGAGCCGGACCGCGGCTGGGCCTGGCAGATCCCGCTGCTCGAACTGCCACAGGCACAGTTCGTCCTCATGTCGGCCACTCTCGGCGACGTCTCGATGTTCGAGAAAGACCTCACCCGGCGTACCGGCCGCCCGACCTCGGTCGTCCGCTCGGCGACGCGTCCGGTGCCGCTCTCCTACGAGTACCGGCGCACCCCGCTCACGGAAACGCTGACGGAGCTGCTGGAGACCAAGCAGGCACCGGTCTACATCGTGCACTTCACCCAGGCGCAGGCGGTGGAGCGGGCGCAGGCGCTGATGAGCATCAACATGTGCTCGCGTGAGGAGAAGGAGCAGATCGCCGAGCTGATCGGCAACTTCCGCTTCACCACCAAGTTCGGCCGCAACCTGTCCCGTTACGTCCGGCACGGCATCGGCGTGCACCACGCCGGCATGCTGCCCAAGTACCGCCGCCTGGTGGAGAAACTCGCGCAGGCCGGCCTGCTGAAGGTCATCTGCGGTACGGACACCCTGGGCGTCGGCGTCAACGTGCCCATCCGCACCGTGCTGTTCACCGCCCTGACCAAGTACGACGGCAGTCGGGTGCGCACGCTGCGGGCACGTGAGTTCCACCAGATCGCCGGGCGCGCCGGGCGGGCGGGCTTCGACACGGCGGGCTTCGTGGTCGCCCAGGCTCCTGAGCACGTCATCGAGAACGAGAAGGCGCTCGCCAAGGCGGGCGACGACCCGAAGAAGCGCCGCAAGGTCGTCCGCAAGAAGGCGCCGGAGGGCTTCGTCGCCTGGAGCGAGGACACCTTCGAGAAGCTCATCGCCTCCGAGCCGGAGCCGCTGACGTCCCGTTTCCGGGTCACGCACACGATGCTGCTGTCCGTGATCGCCCGGCCCGGCAACGCCTTCGAGGCCATGCGGCACCTCCTGGAGGACAACCACGAGCCACGCAAGCAGCAGCTGCGGCACGTCCGGCGCGCGATCGCCATCTACCGCTCGCTGCTGGACGGCGGCATCGTCGAGAAGCTGGACAAGCCGGACGCCGAGGGCCGTATCGTCCGCCTCACCGTGGACCTTCAGCAGGACTTCGCGCTCAACCAGCCGCTGTCGACCTTCGCGCTCGCCGCCTTCGAGCTGCTGGACCCCGAATCGCCGTCGTACGCGCTGGACATGGTGTCCGTCGTGGAGTCCACGCTGGACGATCCGCGGCAGATCCTCGTCGCCCAGCAGAACAAGGCGCGCGGCGAGGCCGTGGCCGCGATGAAGGCGGACGGTGTCGAGTACGAGGAGCGCATGGAGCGCCTCCAGGACGTCACCTACCCGAAGCCGCTGGAGGAGCTGCTCTTCCACGCGTACAACACGTACCGCAAGAGCCACCCGTGGGTCGGTGACCACCCGCTGTCGCCGAAGTCCGTCATCCGGGACATGTACGAACGGGCCTTGTCCTTCACGGAGTTGGTCTCCTTCTACGAGCTGGCCCGGACCGAGGGCATCGTGCTGCGCTACCTGGCCAGCGCCTACAAGGCCCTTGAGCACAACATCCCGGACGACCTGAAGTCCGAGGACCTCCAGGACCTGATCGAGTGGCTCGGCGAGACGGTGCGCCAGGTCGACTCCAGCCTGCTGGACGAGTGGGAGCAGCTCGCCAACCCGGAGGAGATGACCGCCGAGGAGGCCCAGGAGAAGGCCGACCAGGTCAAGCCGGTCACCTCGAACGCGCGCGCCTTCCGCGTCCTGGTCCGCAACGCCCTGTTCCGCCGCGTCGAGCTGGCCGCCCTCGACCAGGTGGAGGAGCTGGGCGAGCTGGACGCCGAGTCCGGCTGGGACGCCGACGCCTGGGGCGAGGCCATGGACAAGTACTGGGACGAGTACGACGACCTGGGCACCGGGCCCGACGCGCGCGGTCCCAAGCTGCTGATGATCGAGGAGGAGCCGGAGAACGGGCTGTGGCGCGTCCGGCAGATCTTCGACGACCCGGGCGGCGATCACGACTGGGGCATCAGCGCCGAGATCGACCTCACGGCCTCCGACGCCGAAGGCCGTGCCGTGGTCCGCGTCACCGACGTCGGCCAGCTGTGAGCACAGGAGACAGACAGCCATGACCAACCCGGCCGAGAGGCTCGTCGACCTGCTCGACCTGGAGCAGATCGAGGTCAACATCTTCCGCGGCCGCAGCCCCCAGGAGTCGCTGCAGCGGGTCTTCGGCGGCCAAGTGGCCGGCCAGGCGCTGGTCGCCGCCGGGCGCACCACGGAGGGCGACCGCCCGGTGCACTCGCTGCACGCGTACTTCCTGCGTCCCGGACGGCCGGGCGTGCCGATCGTGTACCAGGTCGAACGGGTCCGTGACGGGCGGTCGTTCACGACCCGCCGGGTCACGGCCGTGCAGCAGGGCCGCACGATCTTCAATCTCACCGCCTCCTTTCACAAGCCTGAGGAAGGGAGCTTCGAGCACCAGCTGCCGCCGGCCCGTGAGGTGCCGGACCCGGAGTCGCTGCCGACGGTCGTCGACGAGGTCCGGGAGCATCTGGGCGCGCTGCCCGAGCAGTTGGAGCGGATGGCGCGCCGCCAGCCGTTCGACATCCGGTATGTGGACCGGCTGCGCTGGACGCCCGCGGAGGTCAAGGACGCCGAGCCGCGCAGCGCCGTGTGGATGCGCGCGGTCGGACCGCTCGGCGACGAGCCACTGGTGCACACCTGTGCCCTGACGTATGCCAGCGACATGACGCTGCTGGATGCCGTGCGCATCCCGGTCGAGCCCCTGTGGGGTCCGCGCGGCTTCGACATGGCGTCGCTGGACCACGCGATGTGGTTCCACCGGCCGTTCCGCGCGGACGAGTGGTTTCTGTACGACCAGGAGTCACCGATCGCGACCGGCGGGCGAGGGCTCGCCCGCGGGCGCATCTACGACCTGGAGGGCCGTCTGCTGGTGTCGGTCGTTCAGGAGGGGCTGTTCAGGGCGCTGTAGGGAAGGGCCCGGCTGCGCGCGGCGGGCGCCTTCACGAGCTTCTGCGGCGCAGCCAGCCCAGCAGGCCACGAGGGCGCCCGGGCTCGGACTCGGTTGCGTGTGCGGCGGGTTGCGGTGCGGGCGGCGTCCGGCTCGCCGCGGCCTCCGGCGCCGCTACGGCACGGGACGTGGGACGCTGCGTGGGCCGGCGCTCCGCATGGTGTGCGTCGTGGTGCTCGGCCAGGTGCTCCTTATGGTGTGCGTGGCGAGGTTCGGCCAGGTGCTCCGTACGGTGTGCGTGGCGAGGTTCGGCCAGGTGCTCCGTACGGTGTGCGTGGCGAGGTTCGGCCTGGTGCTCCCTACGGTGTGCGTGGCGAGGTTCGGCCTGGTGCTCCCCATGCGAGGCAGGCCGGTGCTCCGCTCGGGCAGCGGGGCCGGGTTCCGCCCTGTGGTCCGCACGGTGCGTGTGACCGAGTTCCGCCCGGCGTTCCGCACGAGGTGCCGGGCGCGGCGCCGGGCGGTGTGCGCGCGCCTCGTCCAGGGCCTGCGCGAGGTCGGCCCGCAGCCAGCTGATCTCGTCCGGGTCGTCGGCCGTCATGATCCTCTCGGCGAGCCGCGCCGCCGGTGAACCGGGCGCGCCATGGGTGGGCGGCCCCGGCCGGAACCGGTCCACATGGGCGCGCTCGTACGGATCCTTGACGATTTCCGCAATCTGAACGGGATCCAGCAGCGCGGCCAGGGCCCCGGCGCGCTCCCAAGGATCCTCGGCCCGGCGCAGCAGGAATCCCAGATGCCGTCCTCGCCAGTTGCGAGCGCGCAGGTCCAGCCTGCCCTCCAGCTGAGCCCGCAGTCCCTCGGGCAGCGAACGCCCCTTCAGCAGCGGGGCGTTCTGCTCGTCGGCCGCGAAGTGGCGAACTTCATCGGCCAGATAGAGCCACACCAGCGTCCGATAGCGGTTCAGATAGAACGCGACCGGCACCACCAGCCCCACACGAGCGAGACGAGTGAACCGGTCACCCGTCACGCCCATGAGGCCTGCGGCCTCGCCTGTGCTCACGCTCCGCACCCGTTCGAGGAGCGCCTCCGGAAAGCCGTCCTCGGAACGCAGCCGCTCGATCTCGGCGTGGGCGACGCGGCGCCCTCCGCCACCTTCGTCGGGCACCGTGCGGATACGCCCGAGGTTCACGGCGAGATCGAACTCGCGTCGCTTCAGTCCCAGTTCCCGGGCAGCGCGGCTCGGCGTGTACGTAACGCCGTCCGATTTCGTGATGGTGTTGCCTGACATGGCGTCTCCCCCGTGGAGTCGTGGCCGGGCGCTCACGCTCTGTGCGCTCGCGGTCACACCACCGTAGCCGCTTCGGCCGATCACGTGGCGAGCCTGTGGATAACTTCGCGGGGCTGAAAAACGTGCAGGTCAGAGGTCTGTGGGCGAAGACCGCTCAGGCTGTCGGGCGTCCACGCCGAGGTGCTCGCCGACCCGGTTGACGAGCAGGGTCATCTCGTAGGCGATCTGGCCGATGTCGGCCTCGGCAGCGCTGAGTACGCACAGACAACTGCCGCTGCCTGCCGCCGTGACGAACAGCACCGCGTCGTCGAATTCCACCATCGTCTGGCGCACCTGCCCGGCGCCGAAGTGGCGTCCCGATCCCTTGGCCAGGCTGTGCAGTCCGGACGCGACGGCGGCGAGGTGCTCGGCATCCTCGCGCCTGAGCCCGGTGCTCGCCCCGGTCACCAGTCCGTCGTTGGACAGGACGAGTGCGTGCCGTACGTGTTCCACGCGCTCGGTCAAGTCGTCCAGTAGCCAGCCCAGTCCCTTGTGCACCATGGTTTCGATCTCCCCGTGTGACGACTCCCCCTGGCCGGAGGATCTCTCAGCCAGCCTTCCCCACGACCGGCCGACGAGCAAGGAGGATGGGGGCATGGCACAGAAGATGACCGACACGGAATGGCGGGCGTTCGTCTCGCAGGGCACCCGCACCGCAAAGCTGTCGACCGTCAAGGCTGACGGGAGCCCGCATGTGACGCCGATCTGGTTCCTGCTCGACGGGGACGAGGTGGTGTTCAACACCTCCAAGGCCAGCGTGAAGGGGCGCAATCTGGCCCGGGACGGGCGGGTCGCTCTATGTATGGACGACGACCGTCCGCCGTTCGACTACGTCGTCCTGCAGGGGCGGGCCCGCCTTTCGGAAGATCTCGACGAACTCCGGCTGTGGGCCACCCGTATCGGCGCGCGGTACATGGGTGAGGAGCGCGCCGAGGAGTTCGGGGCGCGCAACGGCGTGCCGGGTGAACTCCTGGTCCGGGTCACGATTGACAAGGTGCTGGCGCAGAAGGCCGTCGCCGACTGAGGTCCCGCCCGATCGTTCAGCTCACGGAGTCGAGCAGCCGGGCGGTGTGCATCCGTCCGGCGTACTCGACGAGTCGGATCAGCACCTCCTTGCCCGAGTCCCGGTCACGTGCGTCGCAGAGCACGACCGGCGTTCCCCGGTCGAGGTCGAGCGCCCTGGAGACGTTCTGGGCGCCGTGGGTGCGGGCGCCGGCGAAGCAGTTGACGGCCACCACGAAGGGGATGTGCCGGTGCTCGAAGTAGTCCACCGCGGGGAAGCAGTCCTCCAGGCGCCGGGTGTCGGCCAGGACGACCGCCCCCAGCGCTCCCTGTGACAGCTCGTCCCAGAGGAACCAGAAGCGGTCCTGTCCCGGCGTACCGAACAGGTACAGGGAGAGGCCGGAGCGGATGGTGATCCGGCCGAAATCCATGGCGACCGTCGTCGTGACCTTGTGGTCCACGCCGTCGGTGTCGTCCACCAACTGACCGGCCTCGCTGAGCAGTTCCTCGGTGCGCAGCGGCCTGATCTCGCTGACCGCGCCCACCAAGGTGGTCTTGCCCACGCCGAATCCGCCGGCGACCAGTATCTTCAACGCCAGGGCGGTGGTCTCGCCCTCGGTGGCGTCGGACGTCTCGGAGGCCATCGATCACTTCTCTCGGGAGTGCCGGCAGGGGTCGACGTCGGTACGCGCGTGCCACGCCCGGGCACGGCGTCCGCGCACGGCTTCGGTGCACGTGTGTGAAGTCAGCATCATGACAACGGCCGGTCCCCGAAGGGTCGTGAGACCGCTCTTTGACCCATGTGACCGACTCGGGTCCGTTCCGCGCCCACAAAGGTCCGTAAGGCGGCGACCTGCGCGGCCGTACGCGCGCGGGTTGTTGTGTGGGGTCATCTTGTGTGGGGTCATCTTGTCTGGGTTCATTCTGTGTGCGTTCATCTACAGCGCCCGCAGTCCGTCGATGACCTCGCGCAGAATCCGTTCGTCGGGCAGCTGCGCGGGCGGTACGGGACGGCTGACGGTGACGCAGCCGAGTTCCAGGAGGTCGCCGAGGAGCACCCGGACGACGCCGACGGGAAGGTCGGCGCCCGCGGCGAGTTCGGCGACCGACTGGGTTTCGATGCGGCACAGGTCGATCAAAGCCCGGTGCTCGGGGCCGAGCGTGGGGTCGTCGTCGAGGTGCGGAGCGCCCGGATCGAGGGTGACCAGGGCGATGAGGTCGAAGCGCACCCCGGTGGGGCCGGGCTTGGTGCGGCCGCCCGTCATGGCGTACGGCCGGACGAGTGGGCCGGCCTCGCCGTCGTACCACTGGCTGCCCTGCTCGTGCGGGGTGCCCTTGATGTCCTCGGTCATCTGTGCGGACCGCCTTCTCGCCTCATCCGGCGGCGGGCGGCCGCGCGCCCACGCGCGGCGCCGTGTACAGGTGCTCGCCGACGCGCTTCACCAGCCGTGCCATCTCGTACGCCACGAGACCTATGTCGGCCGTGACAGCGGTGAAAACGGCCAGGCAGGAGCCGTCGCCGGCGGCGGCCACGAACAGGAACGCGTCGTCCATCTCCACCATGGTCTGGCGCACTCCGCCGGCGCCGAAGTGCCGGCCGGCGCCCTTGGCGAGGCTGTGGAAGCCGGAGGCGACGGCGGCGAGGTGTTCGGCGTCCTCGCGGCCGAGGTCGGTCGAGGACCCCACGGCGAGTCCGTCGTTGGAGAGCACCACGGCGTGCCGTACCTCGTTCACGCGCAGCACCAAGTCGTCCAGTAGCCAGTCGAGTTCGCCGGACGGCTGCGCGGCTCTCATGCCGGGGTCCTGGATCATGCGGGTTCTCCTTCGCTGCTGTCACTGCCGCCTGCGGGGTCGGGGGTGGCGCCGCGGCCGGGTTGGCGGCCGCCGCCGCGCGCCCATCCGTCGCGGTAGGCCGCCATGCGGTCGCGTACGAGTTCGGGGGTGCGCCGGTCGTCGTTCCGGAGGGCGGAAGGCTGCGCCGCGTCCGGGGGGCGCCGTTCGCGCAGCTGGGGTGCGAGGCTGGCCTGCCGTACCCGGCGTGGGAGGTCTTCGGAGCCTTCGGCAGTGTCGGGGGGACGGTGCAGACGCAAGGTGGCGACTCCGGGGGGTGGGGTTTCGGGGCCGGTCTGCGTCGCGGCCGGGGCGGGGGCCACCAGGGCGGGCCGGTCGCCGGGGGTGGGGACGGCCTCCTGGTGGAGGGGGCCGCCGGGCACGCGCGCGTACTCGTGTTCCGGGTTCGCCGCCTTGTCGCCGGAACGTTCCGGCACGCCTCTGTGCAGCAGGGCCATGGGCAGTAGCACGACCGCGGTGGTGCCGCCGTAGGGGGAGGTACGCAGGTGCACTTTGATGTCGTGGCGTGCCGCGAGCCTGCTGACGACGAAGAGGCCGAGCCGGTCGCTGTCGAACAGGTCGAGGGCTTCGGACTGGGCGATACGGCGGTTGGCCTCGGCGAGAGTCTCCTTGCCCATGCCCAGGCCGCGGTCCTCGATCTCGACGGCGTAGCCGTTGCCGACGGGCTCCCCGGTGATGCGCACGCGCGTGTGCGGGGGTGAGAACTGGGCGGCGTTCTCGACGAGCTCGGCCAGCAGGTGGGTGAGGTCGGCGACGGCGGCGCCGATGACGAGGGCTTCGGGGAGCTGTCGTACCTCCACGCGCGCGTAGTCCTCGATCTCGGAGACGGCCGCGCGGACCACGTTGGTCAGGGAGACCGGCATGCGCCAGGCTCGGCCGGGGGCGGCGCCGGAGAGGATGATCAGGCTTTCGGCGTGGCGCCGCATGCGGGTGGTGAGGTGGTCGAGCCGGAACAGGTCGCTCAGTTCGTTCGGGTCGTCGGAGCGGCGTTCCATGCTGTCCAGGAGGCTCAGCTGGCGGTGGACGAGGACCTGGCTGCGGCGGGCGAGGTTGACGAAGACGCCGGAGATGCCGCTGGCGAGTTCGGCGCGCTCCACGGCGGCGCGCAGCGCGGCCCGGTGCACGGTGCCGAGGGCCTCCGCGACCTGGCCGACCTCGTCCTCGGCGGGCGGCCCGGGCGGGGCCTCCGACCGGACGTCGATCTCCTCGCCCGCGCGCAGTTTGCGCATGGCTTCGGGGAGTTTGCGGCGGGCGATCTCCAGGGCGCTGTTGCGCAGGCTGACCAGCTCGACGACGAGGCCGCGCCCGATGCGTACGGAGATGACGAGGGACGCTGCCACGGCGGCGAGGCCGAGGAGGACGGCGGCGCCCGCGGGGCTGAGCAGACCGCGGGTGAACGGGTCGGCCCGGTCGGCCACGCCCCGGGCGGCGTTCTGCTCGATGGTGCGTATGCCGCCCTGCACGCGCGCGTGTGCGAGGTCCCAGTCGGTTTCGGGCGCTGCCTTGATCGCCCCCGATCCTGGGCGAGCTGCCAGGACCTTGTTCTCGATGGAGACCAGGGCGGTGTAGTCACCGCCCTCGGCGAGGTTCCGCCAGGCGGCGCGCTCGTCGCCGCGCAGGTCGGCGACGGCGGTCTCGGTGAGGGCGCGGCGGGTGTCGACCGCGCCGGTGAACAGCCGCAGCCGCTCGCCGTCGAGGCCACCCGCGAGCCGGCCGCTCGACAGCAGCACGGCCTCCTGGGCCAGGGCCTCGCCCGCGCGGGAGAACTCCAGCAGTACGCGCGCGTCGGAGCCGAGTTCGGCGTCCTGGATGCCGGTGAGGGCGCTGCCCACGCCGAAGGCCGTGGAGATGGTCTGCGTGTACCGCTCGTACGCCTCGTCCCAGCCGGCGCGCCGATCCAGTATGTCGGTGCGCAGCGTACGCAGTCGCTCGGTGCCGGTGACGAACGTTTCGAGGCGCTGGGCGACTCCTCTGGGCAGTTCCTGTCCGTCGGCGACGGTGTTGCGGTCGCCGAGCCGCAGTTTCGCCACCGCGCTGTCCGTGCGGTCCGCGAGGCGCTCGAGGTCGGCACCGGTCTCGGCGGAGGGGTCGGTGGCGTGCCGAACGGCGGCGGCGCGCTCGGTCTGGAGCGCTGCCACGGTGGCCGCGACGGGGGCGCGGACGTCGGAGTCCACGCGCTGCAACTGCCGCAGCCGGGCGATGTCCTGGACGGTGCTGACGGTGGCGTACGCCCACAGGGCCAGCAGCGATACGACGGGCACCATCAGCAGGCAGACGATCTTGGCGCGCACGGTGCGCGGACGGATGTGCCAGCGCTGCCCCGCGCGCGTGGGTCCATCTGTCGCGCCCGCGCCCGAGGTGTCCTGGGGGCCTTCGTCGGCCGGTGGGCCGGCGTGGGCGCGGCGGCCCCGCACGGGGGCTGGGGACGGCGTCTCGGCACCTGTGCCGGGGTTCCTACGGGGTGTACGCATGGCCTCCTCGCTCGGAAGGGGTTCGGGGGGCGTGCCGGTGCGGGTGCGCCGTCAGTGGGCGGCGCTCTCGACGGGCCGCTGGGCCGATGCGGATGCCTCGCGCTCCCCCGCCGTCGGCGACAGCGCCACGAAGGCGGAGGTCAGGAAGAGATAGGACCCGAGGCCGACGGCGAGGGGGAAGACGAACTGCATCGCCGTGGCCCCGGGCAGGACCTCGCCGGAGGGTGTGACCTGCACGCGCACCGCGAACATCCCGGTGTAGTGCATGCTGCTCACGGCCACGCCCATGACGAGGGAGGCGACGGTGACCGCGACGGGCGACTTGATGTTGAGCGCCGCCCACAGGGCCGCGGTCGCCGCGACGACGGCGATCACGACCGAGAGGGCGACGCGCATCGGGTCGTACGTCACGTCACCGTGCAGGCGTACCGCCGCCATGCCCAGGTAGTGCATGCTCGCCACGCCCAGCCCGGTGGTGAGGCCGCCGAGGAGCAGCGCGCGGGCCCGGTCGCGGCCGTAGCCGACCGCGAAGACGCCGGCGCAGACGACGATCATGGCCACGAGCAGGCTGAGGACGGTGAGCGGTACGTCGTAGCGGATCTCGGTCCCGCTGACGCTGAAGCCGAGCATGGCCACGAAGTGCATGGTCCAGATGCCGGTGCCGATGGCCGAGGCGGCCGTGATCAGCCAGTTGCGGCGCGAGCGGCCGGTGGCGCCGAGCGCTCGGACCGTGCAGCGCAGGCCCAGTGCGGCGCCTGTGCAGGCCATGACGTACGACAGTACGGGGGTCAGCCAGCCGAAGGCGGCGTGGTCCAGGTGTCCCATGACCCCGGGACGCTAGTCGGGACAGGGGCGCACAAAGGGGGCGCAGTTCGAAAGCTGTTGGAATATGACGCAGAGATGTACCTGAACGATCGCCTCCCGCTCGAACATGTGCGCCGAGGCGTCCTCCGTGTCAGTGAGGGATCATGCCGAACATGAGCGACGACCGTACGCACGTCCAGGAGTTCTTCACGGCCCGTGCGGCCGACTGGGACAGCCGGTTCCCCGACGACGGCCCCGCCTACGAGGCCGCGGTCGCCGAGCTCGGCCTGCGGGAGGGCGGCCGCGTCCTCGACGCGGGCTGTGGCACCGGACGTGCCCTGCCGCCGCTGCGTGCGGCCGTGGGCGCCTCGGGAGTGGTCCTCGGGGTCGATCTGACCCCGGCCATGTTGCGGGCCGCCGTGCGGGCCGGACGGGACCGTGACGGGCGGCTGCTGCTCGCCGACGTCGCGGCGTTGCCGGTGCGCTCGAAGTCGCTCGACGCGGTGTTCGCGGCCGGTCTGATCGCCCACCTGCCCAACCCGGCAGAGAACCTGCGGGAGTTGGCGCGCGTGGTGCGTCCCGGCGGCAGGCTCGCCCTCTTCCACCCCATCGGCCGCGCGGCGCTCGCCGCCCGCCAAGGGCGGCGGATCACCCCGGACGACCTTCGCGCGGAGCCCAACCTCCGGCCGCTGCTGGCCGGTTCGGGGTGGACCATGACGTCGTACGTCGACGAGGACGACCGCTTCCTCGCCCTGGCCGCCCGCGAGAGCTGACCGGCCCGGCGCTTCACCGCGCCTTCCCCCTTCTGCCGCCGCAGCTCCAACTCTACGTTGAGTAGCGGCGGGTGAAACGATCGGCGAGACAAGCCACGAGGGGGAAGGTGATCACTGTGCTGGACAGGGTTCGCAATGCCTGGGCCGGGTTCCGCGCTGCCGCGCGCGCGGAGCGGAAGGCCGGTCCGGACCGGCGTACGCACAATCTGTTCGAGGCCGCCGCCGCGTACGTGTCGGCGTGCGCCGAGGACGACCAGGAGCGCATCGACGAGGCGGCGGGGTGGGTGTCTCCGGAGGCGCTGTCGTTCGGGGTGAACGAGCTGGCGTGCCGGGCCGTCATCGCGCTGGCGCGGGAGCGCGACGAGTCGCCGCGGACCGTGGCACGCACGCTGCTGGGGCTGCCGACGGCCTGAAGTACGGGCAGTGATGGTCGTTTCGCCCCTTTCCGGCCGGTCGACAGGCAGTCGTTGTGGCCCTGCCCGGCCGGACAACCGCAGGTCCGGTGGGCCGCGGAGTCGTGACAAGCGGCTTCCGGTCGCACTAGGGTGCGCGCCGTTGGACGAACTCCTGGGGAGGCTGGGATGGCCGGGACGGACGAGGACGCCGTCGCCGCCGCGGACGACGCGCTCTATGTGCTCACGGCGGTGCTGCTGACGCCGGCGCAGTTCCCGAGCGTGCTGGGCGACGACTACCCGGAGGCCTGCGCGGCGCTGGGTCTCGCGCCGCTGGCCGACGGGTACGGCCTGGTGCTCGGCCAGGACGGCGAGGGCGCGCGGTGGACGGTCGTCACCGACGACGTGTCGCTGGTCGCCGTCGCCATCGCCTCCTGGGACTGCGGCATGGAGTACGACCTGTCGCCGGACGAGCGCTCCGTGGTCGCCGCCCTGCCGGGCTGGCCGCTGGCGGTCGCCGTCGCGGCTCCCGGGGTGCCCGCGCCGCACGATCCCGACCCCGAGGTCGCGGGCTGCCCGCCGCTGTCGCCGCCGGACACCACCGGCTGGGGATCGGCCCAGCGCCGGATGGGGGCGGACGAGATCGCGGTGCAGTGGACGTTGTGGCGGGAGCAGGTCAACCATGAGGACTTCGTGAGCCCCGAGGCCGACTCCGCGCCCACTGAGGACGGGGAGGTCGGCCCCGAGCGCAGCGTGATCCGGCGCGTCCTGGCGGAGGCACACGCGTACGTGGACACGCCGCCTCCCTTGGGCCGTGTCCGGTCGTCCTTCGCGCCGGGCGACGCGCGCACACTGCGTGCGGACGGCCCGGGCTGGTCGCTGGTGGCGAGGACCGACGACATGGCGTTCCTGCTGCTCGACGACAAGCCCGGCGAGGTTCTGCCGGTGGGCCGGGGGCCCAGGCTGCCGGCTCTGCTGGAGGCGCTGGACAAGATGGCGGTACGGCCGAACTGAACGGTACGGCCGACTGAGACGGGCCGCCGGTCACGGGGCCTCCCGCTCCGGACGTCGTGCCGGAGCACGGTGCCCTTGAGCGACGAGGACTTCCCGACCTGTGTGGGCCGCCCATGCCTCGGCTGAACGGCATGTGGTGCCACTCCATGGAAGACGCGCAGCGCGCGCCGCACGATGGGGCAGCCCTCGGCTCGGCCCCGTGCCGTGCCCTGTCGTTCCGCCCTGGAGGCCCGCATGCGTCCGTCCCCCGGCGTTCCCCTGCTCGCCGCCGCTCTCCTGGCCGCGGCCCTCACGGGGCCGACCCCGGCCGTCGCCAAGGAAAGCGGCGATGCCCACTGCGCCCGCCAGGACCGCGTGCGAGTTCCGGGCGCGGCGTTTCAGCAGACGGCCTGTCTGAACGACCTGACCACCACGGGCCTCGCCGGTACGCCCTACACCGACCTCGCCGACCAGGCGGGGCTGACGGCCCACGCCACCCGTACACCGTCCGGGGTACCAGGCATGCAGGTCGACGGGTACTTCCCGGACTCGTCGCGGTCCAACGCCACGCACGGCTGGCGGTATGACGCGCAGTTCGTGATCCGGTTGCCGGACCGTTGGAACGGCGGCCTCGTCGTCACCGGGGCCCCGGGTACCCGCAGGCAGTACGCGACGGACAAGGCGATCTCCGACCGGGCGCTGGCCCAGGGCTACGCGTACGCCGCGACCGACAAGGGCAACACCGGCGCCGACTTCTACCGTGACGGCGACCGGCCCGGGGACGCGGTCGCCGAGTGGAACGCGCGGACCACCCAGCTCACGCGCGCGGCTCGCAAGGTCGTGGCCCAGCGCTACGGGCACGCTCCGCGCCGCACGTACATGACCGGCATCTCCAACGGCGGCTATCTGACGCGCTGGCAACTGGAGAACCATCCGGAGCTGTATGACGGCGGAGTGGACTGGGAGGGCGCCCTGTGGACGGCGGACGGGCCGAATCTGCTCACCTCCCTGCCCACGGCGATGGCGCGGAGTCACGGCTCGGCGTCGGACGAGGACATGTACGCCGTGGGCTTCGCGCGCGGCTCGGAGTTCCTGTGGCCGTACCACGAGAGGGCGTACTGGGGCGTCACGCAGAAGACCTATCGCGCGGAGTTCGACCCGGCGTACGACCCCGCCTGCCCCGGACCGTCCGCCGGGACCACGCCCGAGGAGATCCTCGCGCCCTGCGCGTCCGACGCGACCTACGACTACGCCTCGCGCCCGCCCTCCGTCCATCGCGCCGTGGCCCGGGTGGCGCTGACCGGGCGTATCGGCAAGCCGCTGATCACGCTGCACGGGGACATGGACACGCTGCTGCCCAAGGCCGCTGACTCCGACGTGTACGCGCACATGGTCGACGCCCGGGGGCGTGGACCGCTGCACCGCTATTACACGGTGCAGGGAGGTACGCATGTCGACGGGCTGTACGACACCCATCCCGACCGGCTGCGGCCGATCCTGCCCTGCTATCGATCGGCCTTCGATGTGCTGGTCGCATGGGTGGAGCGAGGTGCCCGGCCGCCCGCGGACCGGACCGTCGGCCGGCCTGCGGGCGGTGATGTGGTCGACTCGTGTGCGCTGGACGGTGGGACCGCTCCGGGTCGGTAGAGCGTCAGCGGCCGAGCTCCTTGCGCGTGGCCCGGCGCAGCCTGCGGCGCTGCGACGGGTCCAGCGCGAGGTACGCGGCGGCCGGGACGCCCAGCACTATCAGCAGCGCGGCCCACCAAGGCAGCCAGATCAACAGGATGAGCCCGACCGCCACACCTCCTGCGGCGATCTTCGCGTTCTTCGTCATGTGTGTCGCCTCCTTCGCGGCCACTGCCGCTCTCTGTTCTGAAAACGGGCCCGCGTTTCCGGCGGTTCCGACCGCGTCCCTGAGACGCACCCTGAGACATCCCTGATGCTCGACCCCGAGCCACCCCTGAGAGACAACGAGTGATCGGGGTCACAGCTCCAGCATGCCGGGTGAGTCGAAGGAATGCTGTACCCTCGGCGACCTTGACCAAGGTAGTCAAATTTGAGGAATGCGGCCATCTCTGTGCAGAGGATTCCCACACGTTGCCCCGCTACCCCCGCCGCATCGCTCGCGACGGGCGGCCCGCCGACGCCGTACCGGCGCCGCAGCATCTGTGGAACGACCCGGCGCCGACCTTCCGGGCCGTGCTCCAGGGCCCGCGAACTGACCGCCCGGGCGTCGGCCCGCCGCGCCACGAGAAGGTCTCCTCGGACACGCGGTCGGTTCCCGTGTTCCTGCTGTCGTGAAGGCGGCGGGCACGGGCCCGAATCTCATGCGGGCCGAGCCTGTCGTGCACTACGACCGCTGATGGAACCCCGCCGTTCTTCCGCCGTCGCCTGTGGGCGTGTGGCGCATCGGCGTCGCCGATACGAGCAGATCAGAGGCCAGATGCGAGAACACTCGTGGCCAACACCGACTACAAACTCAACCCGCTGTCTGGAGGAGCCTCCTGTTGTCGCAGATTGACGACCCCGCTGCGTGCCAGGTCGAGTTGGAACAAGCCCACGTGTCCACTCTGTACGAGTTGCTCGCCGAGCGACTCTCCGAGGCACAGACACGTTTGGCAGATGTACTCAAGACCCCGGCCGAGAGTGCAAGCGAGGCGCACGAGCGAGAGGTCGCCGCTCAACGTCTGGCGAAGGAGATCGGCCGGCTGGAAGGAGCCGAAAACGGGCTGGCCTTCGGGCGGATCGACCGGGCGGACGGCACCGCTTTGCGTATTGGCCGGCTCGGCATGCAAACGGACGAGGAAGACCTGCCCCTACTGGTGGACTGGCGTGCGAACGCTGCGCGGCCTTTCTACGAAGCGACGCCGGTCCACCCGATGAGCCTGCGGCGCCGCCGCCACCTTCGCTTGGAGGGGCGCACGGTGGTCGCGGTGAGCGACGAGTTGCTGGACGGCTCCGCTCCGACTGCTGGAGACGTCGTGGGTGACGGGCCGCTGATGGAGGCCCTTTCAGCGCGGCGTACGGGTCGGATGCAGGCGGCAGTCGCGACGTTGCAGGCCGAGCAGGACGAGATCGTCCGCTCTACGCACCGCGGGGTGACAGTGGTCCAGGGCGGCCCCGGCACCGGCAAGACGGTGGTCGCCCTGCACCGGGCGGCTTATGTCCTGTATGCGTTCCCGCGCGTGGCCGAGCACGGTGTCCTGGTGGTCGGTCCGAACGCACGGTTCCTCGAGTACATCTCCCAGGTCCTGCCTTCGCTCGGCGAAAACGATGTCGTCCTGGCGACCTGCCAGGAACTGGCCGGGATCTTCGCGGAAACGGCCGAGCCGCTCGATGTGGCGCGTCTCAAGGGCAGTTCGGCGATGGCCGACGCACTGGCCGACCTGGTGCGCTGCCACCAGGCTCCGAGCGGCAGCCTCACCGTGCGGATCGGACACGAATCGGTTCGCCTTCATGACGAGGTTGTCGCCACGGCGCGAGACGCCGCCGTGGCGACCGGGTTGGGACACAACCCCGCACGTCAGGTGTTCAAAGAACTCCTGGTCGACGCCCTCACCGACGCGCTGGAGCGCAGCACGGGCGACATCCTGGAGCAGATCGATACCGAAGTCGCCACACTGACCGGCACAGACCTCGACCGCGTGACGGCGGCCGATCTGCGCCACCTCGGTTACGATGACGCACCCGCCACGGGACCGGCCGATGAGTTTGACGCAGCCGCCGTCCGGGCCGGCCTCCTGGACGACGCCCACGTCGACAGCACTGTGGAAACGCTGTGGCCGCGACTGGTGCCCAGCGGACTCGTG
Source organism: Streptomyces sp. Z423-1 (assembly GCF_013009255.1). Taxonomy (NCBI): domain Bacteria; kingdom Bacillati; phylum Actinomycetota; class Actinomycetes; order Kitasatosporales; family Streptomycetaceae; genus Streptomyces; species Streptomyces sp. Z423-1. Next base: position 8,389,003 of record NZ_CP053109.1, on the reverse strand, counting down.
CGTGCTCTCCTGACAGACTCGGACAGTCTCGCCGAACACCTGCCCGGGCTGACCGAATACGAGCGGTCACGCCTGCTGCGCGGTTCGGAAGACTCGTGGACCGATGCCGATGTGCCTCTCCTGGACGAGGCAGCGAGCCTGCTCGACGGCCCGCCGCAGCGCACGTACGGGTACGTCGTCGTCGACGAAGCACAGGAGCTGACCGCCATGCAATGGCGGATGATCGTACGACGATGCCCGGGCAGGGCGATGACGCTGGTGGGCGACTTCGCCCAGGCGGGCCCAGTCACGACAGCACGTGACTGGAAGGAGGCCTTGAGCCCCCATGTCGGTCCGCGATTCAACCTCCACACCTTGACCGTCAGTTACCGCACCACTCAGGAGATCCTGGAAACCACCCGAGAGCTTCTCGTACGGATTGCTCCGGACCAGACGCCGACACGGTCCCTGCGCCGTGGTGAGACTCCTCGCACCGTGCCGACGCAGCCGGATGCGCTTGTCGCCACCCTCGCCCGGGAGCTGCGGACTCGGACCGCCGCGTACCCAGGCGAACTCCTCGGGGTGATCTGCGCGGAATCGAGGCTGGATCAGCTGACGGCCGCGGGGATCGCAGAGCATGCGCGCCTCGTGCCGGCGTCCGAAGCGCGCGGGCTGGAGTTCGACGAGGTCGTCGTCGTGAGTCCCGAGGAGATCATCACGGCCCGGCCCGGCGGGGAGAAAGATCTCTACGTGGCTCTGACTCGGGCCACCAAGAGGCTCTGCACGATCACTGTCGAGCCCGTGTGACGCATCACCGTCCGGCTCAGGCGAAGGCCTGCGCCCACCGTGGCGCTGGCTCACTCCCGGGACAGTCACGATTCTCCTTGCAGGTCGGGGAAGAGGGCGCGGGTGCGACGAAGGTCAGGTGTGGCGAAGACTCCGTCGGCTGTGACCAGGTCCGCGGCGGGGTCCTCCTGGTTAGTGATCGACCCGGTCACGGAAATCTTGCGGTCGTCCGTGCCCGCGACTCGACCGAAGATCCTCAGCGGTGTTTCCAGCGGGACGGGCCGGTGGTAGCGCATCCGGAGGGAGACGGTCAGGCCGGGCATTCCCGCGGCTACGCAGGCGCGGCCCATGACCTCGTCCAGGAGCATGGCGCTCATGCCGCCGTGGCCGTACCCGGGCGGGCCTTCGTGGGCGATGCCCAGCGTGGAGTGGCCCATCAGGCCGTCCGAAGTGGGCGTTACGTGCACGGGCGGGGCCAGCGGGCTGCCGGCCCCGGTGACGGGGCTGTACATCCGTGCCCCGCCGGGAACTCGTCCACCTCGGGAATCTCCGCACGCGCGCGCCGTCGCCCCGTCAGCTGACCGGTGACGTGACGGACGGCGTCCGCCACGGAGTGGCGGGTGTCCGGGGAGGCGGCGGTTCGAACCGTCGCTTCCACCAGGGCGCGCAGTTCGTGCCCAAGGCGGATGATGGCCGCCTTCTGGTGCTCCAGGTCCTCGGCTGTCGCTCGTGCGGGCGGGTCGGTGAGGGAGGTGTACATCGGGTTTCTTGGTGCGGTGGGGTGGTGGGGCGAGGTTCGGGTGTGGTCAGTCATCGGCCCGGACGAAGACGGGCTTGAAGCGCCGTCGCGGGCGATGCGCAGGGTGACGCCGGTGAGGTACATGTCGAGCAGGGGCAGTTCGCCGGGACGGAAGTGATGGCCCGCCGATTCGCAGATCCCTTCCGGTGCCAGGCACTTGACGGCCAGGGCGAGCTGGTCGACACGGCCAGTGGCCTCGACGGCGATGTCGTAGCTCTGCGGATCGGCTCCAGGGCTTCGGCCGTGGCGGCGCCGTACCCCCTGGCGATCGCACGATGTTCGGGCTCCGGATCGACGCAGAGCACCTCGGAGGCGCCGAGGGCGCGAGCGATGTCGCACACGTACAGGCCGATGCTGCCGCGGGCGACGACCAGCACCCGTGCTCCGGGGCGGGCCTTGAGGTGGGGGGCGACACCACCGCCTCCAGCACCGCAAGCTGTTCGACGAACAAACCGCCTTCCCCGTCGAACTCGCTGCCGCCGCTTGACGAGTCAGAGCCCTGAGGTGTCTCACAGGGCAATACACCTAGGGCAGTGTGTCGACCGGGAGGTCCGGGATCAGGGACTCCAGATCGCTCGGTATCTCGCTGGGTATCTCACTCGGCAGTTCCGTGGGGAACTGCGACGGCAGTGACGGCAATCCACTCGGCAGCCTGGTGGGCAGCTCGGTGGGGATGGTGAAGCTCGGCTCCGCCGAGGTGCTGTTGCCGGTGGTCGGTTTCCCGTCCGGTGACTCGTCGCTCCTGGACCCGGTCAGGACTACGACAGCGACGACGATCGCGACGGCCACGAGCACGGCCAGGGCGAGGAGGACGGGGCTGCGCCGCCGTCGCGGGGGTACGGGTCCGAATTGCGTGGTGGGCGGTCCGAAACCGCCGCCCGGAGGCGGCGTCTCACCCGGCGGCCCGGGCGGCTGAGGCGGTACGGGCGGCATGGCCATAGCGACCAGGGTCGCGGGGCGGCCACCCGGGCCGCGACCCCCACGCGGTGGTTGACACGGACTCATGCCATGGATCGCACGATTCCGTGGCATTCCGCGCGAGGGTCACGCCCTGTACTGCCTCAGCCGCGCGCGCCCAGCAGATGATCCATCGCCAGTTGGTCGAGCCGCTCGAACGCCATCCCGCGCGCGGCGGCCGCCTCGACGTCGAACTCCTCGAACGCCGTGCGGTCGGCGAGCAGGGCCTGCAGGCCGTCCGCCGCCGTGGGCCGGGCCAGTTCGTCGAGGCGGGAGGCGCGCAGGGCCTCCTGGACCTCGGGGTCGGCGCGGAAAGCGGCCGCCCGCTCCTTCAGGATGAGGTAGTTGCGCATGCAGCCCGCGGCCGACGCCCACACGCCGTCGAGGTCCTCGGTCCGCGGCGGCTTGAAGTCGAAGTGGCGGGGGCCGTCGTAACCGGCGCTCTCCAGGAGGTCGACGAGCCAGAAGGCGGAGCGCAGGTCGCCGGCGCCGAAGCGCAGGTCCTGGTCGTACTTGATGCCGGACTGGCCGTTGAGGTCGATGTGGAACAGCTTGCCCGCCCACAGGGCCTGCGCGATGCCGTGCGGGAAGTTCAGCCCGGCCATCTGCTCGTGCCCGACCTCGGGGTTGACGCCGTACAGCTCGGGCCGCTCCAGTCGCTCGATGAACGCCAGGGCGTGACCGACGGTGGGCAGCAGGATGTCGCCGCGCGGCTCGTTCGGCTTGGGCTCGATCGCGAAGCGCAGGTCGTAGCCCTGGGAGGTGACGTACTCGCCGAGGAGGTCGAACGCCTCCTTCATCCGGTCGAGGGCGGCGCGTACGTCCTTGGCGGCACCGGACTCGGCACCCTCGCGCCCGCCCCAGGCGACGTACGTCCTGGCGCCCAGCTCCACCGCCAGGTCGATGTTGCGGATGGTCTTGCGCAGCGCGTACCGGCGGACGTCACGGTCGTTGGCGGTGAACGCGCCGTCCTTGAAGACGGGGTGCGTGAAGAGGTTGGTGGTCGCCATCGGGACGGTCATACCGGTCGCGTCCAGAGCCTGGCGGAAGCGCTTGATGTGCGACTCGCGCTCGGTGTCCGAGGATCCGAAGGGGATCAGGTCGTCGTCGTGGAAGGTCACTCCGTGGGCACCGAGCTCGGCCAGGCGCTGCACCGTCTCGACCGGGTCGAGAGCACGCCGCGTGGCGTCGCCGAACGGGTCCCTTCCCTGCCAGCCGACGGTCCACAGGCCGAAGGTGAACCTGTCCTCGGGGGTGGGCTGGTAGTTCATACCGCGGCTCCTTGCGTGCGGAAGACTATTTCGTCATGGCCGTTTACAAATTAGTATGCGAACGCACCGCTGGGAAGAGACCTGGGAAGAGACAAGGTGTCTTTGACAGCACATCCCGAGCCGCGGAAGAGGGAGAAGCCCGATGTCAGCAGCCGAGGGTCCGCTCGTCGTCGGCGTGGACACGTCCACCCAGTCCACCAAGGCGCTGGTCGTGGACGCGGCCACCGGCGAGGTCGTCGCGAGCGGCCAAGCCCCGCACACCGTCACGTCGGGCGCCGGACGGGAGAGCGACCCGCGGCAGTGGTGGGAGGCCCTGTGCGAGGCGCTGCGCCAGTGCGGGGAGCCCGCCCACGAGGCCGCCGCGGTGTCCATCGGCGGGCAGCAGCACGGTCTCGTCACGCTGGACGACCGGGGTGAGCCGGTACGCCCCGCCCTGCTGTGGAACGACGTGCGCTCTGCGCCGCAGGCGCGCCGACTGGTCGAGGAGATGGGCGGCGCGAAGTTCTGGGCGGACCGCACGGGCAGCGTGCCCGCCGCGTCCTTCACGGTCACCAAGTGGGCCTGGCTCGCCGAGCACGAGCCGGAGTCCGTCCGGGCCACCAAGGCCGTACGCCTCCCCCACGACTACCTCACCGAGCGCCTCACGGGCCAGGGCACCACCGACCGCGGCGACGCCTCCGGTACGGGCTGGTGGGCGTCGGGCAGCGAGTCGTACGACCCGGAGATCCTCGCGCACGTGGGGCTCGACCCGGCGCTGCTGCCCCGGGTGGTCCGACCCGGCGAGGTGGCGGGCACCGTCCGCGACAGCCACGACCTGCCGTTCTCCAAGGGCACCCTGGTCGCGCCCGGCACCGGCGACAACGCCGCCGCCGCGCTGGGCCTCGGCCTGCGTCCCGGTACGCCGGTGCTGAGCCTCGGCACCTCGGGCACGGTGTACGCCGTGTCGAAGCACCGCCCGGCCGACCCGACCGGAACCGTGGCGGGCTTCGCCGACGCGCACGGCGACTGGCTGCCGCTGGCCTGCACCCTGAACTGCACGCTCGCCGTCGACCGCCTCGCGACCCTGCTGGGCCTCGACCGTGAGGCCGTGGAACCCACCACCGGCCTCACGCTCCTGCCCTACCTGGACGGCGAACGCACTCCCAACCTGCCGAACGCCTCCGGTCTCCTGCACGGCCTGCGCCACGACACGACCGCCGGTCAGCTCCTGCAGGCGGCCTACGACGGTGCCGTGCACGCGCTGCTGGGCGCCCTGGACCTGGTCCTGGACGAGGACGCGGACCGCTCGACGCCGCTGCTGCTCATCGGTGGCGGCGCCCGGGGCACGGCCTGGCAGCAGACCGTACGACGGCTCTCCGGGCGCCCGGTCCAGGTCCCCGAGGCCAGGGAACTGGTCGCGCTCGGCGCGGCGGCCCAGGCGGCCGGCCTGCTCACCGGCGAGGACCCCGCCGCGGTCGCCCGGCGCTGGAACACCACGCGCGGGCCGGTGCTGGACGCGGTCGAGCGGGACGAGGAGACGCTGGCCAGGATCTCCGGGGTACTCTCCGACGCGGCCCCGCTGCTGGAGCGGAGCCCCGAGAGCCGCTGAGCCCACCGAGAAGGCGGAGTCCCGAGAGCCGCTGAGCCCACCGAGAAGGCTGGAGGCATGACCGCACCGCTGCACAAGGCCCACCCGGCCGGTCCCGGGCGGGCGTTGCCGGACACCCAGCAGGGCATGCGGCGCCGCAATCTCGCCCGGGTGATGCACACGGTCAGCGCGGAGGGCCCGCTGTCCCGTGCGGCGGTGGCCTCCCGCATCGGGCTGACCCGTGCGGCGGTCTCCACCCTGGTCGACGAGCTCATCCGCTGCGGCCTGCTGGAGGAACTGGGCCCCGAACGTCCCGGCCGGGTGGGCCGGGGCCGTCCCGGTTCCGCCCTCGCAGTCAGCGAGCGCGGTCCCGCGGGGATCGGCGCGGAGGTCGGCGTCGACCATCTCGCGGTCTGCGCGGTCGATCTGCGCGGGGAGATACGGGCGCGGGTCGTACAGCAGGGCACGAACCGCGACCGCTCCCCCGAGCCGGTGATCGAGGAACTCACCGGGCTGGTGCGCCGGGTTGTCGCCGAGGCGGCACGTGAGGGGCTGTGGCCGGCGGGTCTCGCGGTGGCGGTGCCGGGTCTGGTGGCGCGCGACGCCCGGACCGTCGTACGCGCTCCCAACCTCGGCTGGCACGACACCGACCTCGGGTCGCTGCTGCCCGCGGAGCTGCCGCTGACCGTGGACAACGAGGCCAACTTCGGCGCGCTGGCCGAGCTCTGGCTCGGCGCGGGCACCCCGCGGGACTTCGTGCATGTGTCGGCCGAGATCGGCATCGGCGCGGGCGTGGTCGTGGACGGTCGGCTGCTGCGCGGAACGCGCGGCTTCGCGGGTGAGTTGGGGCATGTGCCGGTCCGGCCGGACGGGCCGGAATGCGCCTGCGGTGGGCGCGGGTGCCTGGAGCAGTACGCCGGTGAGGAGGCGGTGCTGCGCGCGGCCGGTCTGGAGCCGGGCGAGGACCGTGTCGGACTGCTCGCCGGGCGTGCCACGGAGGGCGACGAGGACGTACGGCGGGCGCTGCGCGATGCGGGAGAGGCGCTCGGCGTGGCACTGACCGGGGCGGTGAATCTGCTGGACCCCGAGAGCGTGGTACTGGGCGGTGCGCTGGCCGGGCTCGCGCCCTGGCTGCTGCCGTCGCTGCGGTCGGAACTGGCACGCCGCACGGCGGGACCGGCCTGCCCGGTGTCCGTGTCACAGCTGGGTCCTGAGGGGCCGTTGCTGGGGGCCGCGCATTGGGTGGTGCGCGGGGTGCTGGACGATCCGGCGGGGGTGGCTGAGGTGGGGGCGCGGGGCTGACGGCCTCCGCAAGCCATCCGCAAGCCCTCCGAAAGCCCTGCTCACCACCCGTTCGGGTGAGCGAGTTATCCACAACCTCTCGGTGATCCACGGAATAGCACGACGACCTTCAAGCCAACCGCCCGGCGCCGTACCGTGATTCAGCCGATCCGACCTCCTCGAACCGACCTTCACCCTTCTTCAAGTTTCTTCCAGCTGAGAGGCGATCCTCCATGCAACGGGCAAGACCGCTCCCCGACCGGCGACGGATCCTCAAGGGCGCCGCCCTGGCCGCCGTCCCCTACGCACTGCTGCCCGGGCCCAGGGCGGGTGGACGGACACCGGCTCCCGACTACCCGCTCGCGGAGTGGCAGCCGGCGACTCCCGCCAACTACACGGCGGCGAACCGCCCGGCCACCCACCCCGTCGACCTGGTCGTCATCCACGTCACGCAGACGGACTACTCCGGGACCCTGGCCGTCTTCCAGCACCCTCGCAAGAAGGTGTCCGCGCACTACGTCGTCCGGTCCGCCGACGGACATATGGCGCAGTGCGTCCGCGAGTCCGACATCGCCTGGCACGCCGGGAGCTGGGAGCACAACACACGCAGCATCGGCATCGAACACGAGGGGTGGGTGGACAAGCCCGGCTACTTCACGGACGCCATGTACGAGCGGTCGGCCACGCTCACCGCGGCGATCTGCACGAGGTACGGCATCCCCAAGGACCGCGCGCACATCATCGGCCACCACCAGATACCGGGCACCGACCACACCGACCCCGGCCCGCACTGGGACTGGACGCGCTACATAGGGCTCGTCAACTCCGCCTGACCGGACGGCACACCCACGTGACACCTAGAGGCCAATGATTGGACCCTGCCGATCACTGGTACTCGGTGCTCGACGGCGCCGCCGACCGGCAGTCCACGCTGCCACCTGCCGCGCCTTTCCAGTGAGGAGCCTGCCCATGCCGTTGTCGATGCCGTTGATGGTGGACGCCCGAGAGCACGGACTGGTCGGTGACGGGATCACCAATGACCAGCCGGCGTTCGCGGAACTGGTCGACGCGCTGGGTGCGGCCTGTGCCGCGGACGGCCGCCGACGGACCCTCTACGTCCCGCCCGGTCGCTATGTGATGCAGGACCGGCCCACCGTCTGGCACAGCGGCGTGTCGCTGATCGGTGCCGGCCGGGGTGCCACCTGCTTCGTGCTGTGCAACCCGGGCAGCCCGACCACCCCGGTGCCGCTGGCCTGGTTCACCACCGCGCAGCACGGAGCGGGGCGGGAGAACCATCTGGCGGACATCACGTTCGCGCACTTCGAGGTGGACGGTTCGGGCGTGCGGACGCAGGAGTACGACCCGCTGGCGAAGGGGCTCGGCCTGCAGTACGTGCTGCGGGGCCGGTTCAGCGACCTGTACGTGCACGACACCGCGGCGACCGGATTCGGCTGTGACTTCCTGCAGGACACGATCGTCGAGGGAGTGCTGGCCGAGCGGTGTGGGCGGCAGGACCCCGGCGAGAAGATGGGCGGCGCGGGGATCGGGACAGGTGTGGGCGGCTGGGGAATGGTCGAGCGGCTGACGATCACCACCTGCACGGCGACGGGCAACGGCACGAACGGCATCTTCGTGGAGTTGCAGCAGGAGTACTGGCCTCCGCCGCGCGGTATCCGCATCACCGCCTGCCATGCCGAGGACAACCGGTTCGGGATCTCCGACTGGGGAGCCGACGGCCTGTTGGTCACCTCGTCGACGATGCTCGGCAATCACCAGGCCGGGTTCGACGTGTCCTCGCAGGGCACCTCAGGGGTCGGCGGGCGGGGCGGCATCGTCACCGGGTGTGTCATCGACGGCAATGTGCGCGATGGCGTCGCGATCGGCAACACGCCGGGACCGTACGCCCTCCGCGGCAACCGGATCAGCAACAACGGGCGGTACGGCTACTGGGAGCACAACCTGGAGGGCGGCGACCAGGAACCGGCCGAGGACATTGTGCTGGAGTCCAACGACATCCGGGACAACGCGCTGGACGGCATCCGGATCGACGCGGACCTGCGGGATCCGGCGATCGTGGGCAACCGGATCCGCAACAACGGCCGTCGGGCCGCACCGGCGACCTCGGGCGGCGGCGACGGGGTGCGCTGTACCGATCTGTCGCTGATCGACGAGACCGCCGACTGGCCACCGGACGGCCATCGAGGCAAGCAGGTGACGGTGGGTGGCCAGCACGCCATGGTCACCTTCAACACGGAGACGGAGCTGAGTCTGGCGCCCGTGCGGCCGGGCTCGAAGACAGCGTGGAGCGGCGGCACGCCGAAGCCGGGCGCGTCCTACGACCTGCCCGATCCCCCGGATCTGCGAGCCGGGATCGCCATCGCGGCCGCCGTCTTCCGCCCGCAGATGGACGGCAACCGGATATGGGACAACCAGCAGCCGCGGAGGACGCAGCAACCGAGCGCCGTCCTCAACCGAGCGGCGCCGCCGCCCCGGTCGCCAGGTGCAGCCGCGCCCCCTGGCGCATGAGTTCCTGCTGGACCAGGGCGTACGGCACCTCCCGCGGGCTGCGGTTGATCCGGGTGGCCAACGCGGCGCAGACACCCGCCGCCTGACCGGTCGCCATGGCGATGGGCATGACGCGATAGGAGGAGTGCGCCACATGGGAGCCGGAGATGCAGCGGCCCGCGACGAGCAGGTTGTCCGTGTCGCGGGGCAGCAGACAGCGCAGGGGGATGTCGTAGAAGCGGCCGCGGGGGACGCGTTTGAGGACGGTGCCGCTGCCCCGGGGGTTGTGGATGTCGACGGGGTAGGCGCCGTGCGCGACGACGTCGGGGAAGGAGCGCGCCGCCAGGATGTCGTGGCCGGTGAGGTGATAGTCGCCGAGGATGCGCCGGGTCTCCCGTACGCCGATCTGGGTGCCGCTCTGCACGACGTATGACTCCTCGAAGCCGGGGACGTGCAGGCGCAGGAAGCGGTCGATCTGTTCCATCTGGCGGCGGGCGACGTACTCGGCGCGGCTCAGGTCCCACACGTCGATGCCCAGGGCCCGGGTGACGCGGGTGCTGTTGATGCTGACCTCGCGGGGGTGGGGTGTGCCGAAAAAGAGGATGTCCTCGCGGGGCAGACGCAGTTCGCCCGCCTTGGTCGCCTCCTCCACGAGGTCCCACAGGCCGTGCACGCCACGCCACTGGTCGGGGTGCTCGTGGACGTACGCGGCGAACCGGGGCCGCAGGAAGTCGACGACGCGGAACATGAGCGTCATCGGCTGGACCAGCCCGTCCTCGGGCCGGCCGATCTCGCACGGCGCTCCGCAGGCGGCGGCCACGTCGCCGTCGCCCGTGCCGTCGACGACGACGTCGGCGTCGATCACCACCGGGCCGGACTTGGTCTCGAAGACGACCCGCCAGCCGCCGTCGAGGGGCAGGGCGGCGGAAGCGAAGGAGTGAAACAGCATGCGGACGCCGGCCTCGTCGAGCAGGTCGAGGAGGACGAGTTTGTAGATCTCCGGGTCGAAGGGGACGGTGTAGCCGGTTTTGAGGGAGGGCGGGATGCAGCCGCCGCGTTCGCTCAGCCGGTCCAGCAGGCGCCGCAGAAAGCCGGCGACCACCGCCTCGCCCTCGCCGTGGTCGTTGGGCAGCAGCCCGTCGCCTTCCTCGCCGGGGCCGGCGAAGACGGCCTGCTTCTGCTCGTTGTGGAACGACATCAGGGGCATGACGAGGGCCACGGTGGCGTTGCCGCCCAGGAAGCCGTACCGCTCCACGAGCACCACATCGGCCCCGGCGTCGGCCGCGGCGTACGCGGCCGCGGTGCCGGCCGGGCCTCCGCCGACGACCAGGACCTCCGTGCGGCCCCCGTGGTGGGCGTCGCGCGGCGGCAGGGTGACGGTCCGTGACAGTGGAGGTCGTTGCAGGATCGGCATCGGTTCTTCCCGTCGGAGGTGTTCCGAAGGCGGTGGGACTCCCGGGTCCGTGCCCCGCGCCCCTGCCGGGGTCCGGGGCCAGGTCGGTCAGGTCGCCGTTCCGGTACTCGGGCGCAGCAGGTGCAGGCCCGGGCGTTCGGTGTCGGACACGGCGCTGGTCTGTTCCTCCAGGGAGTCGAGGACCACGGCGCACCGGACACAGGTCTCCCGGGCGACGCCCCGCAACGCCCGAACTCGCGCGTCGAGATCGTCGCGGCGCTGCGGAAACTCGTCCCACAACCGGTCCACCTCAGCCAGCAGCAGCCCGGCCTGCTCGCGCGCCACACCGACCAGCGCCGGCGCCCCGATGCGGCGGGAGAAGTCGAACACCTTGCCGGAGTACGGCAGCGGCAGCACGGGCAGCCCGGAGAGCGCGGCGAAGATCACGAAGTGCAGGCGCATGCCGACGGCCAGGTCGAGGTGGTTCATGAAGCCGAGGACCTGGCCGGGGCTGTAGACGCTGTGCAGGATGCGTCCCCGGTCGGGTGCGGTCATCCGGGAGAGCACGCCGTGGGCGTGGTGGACGTCCTGGCGTTCCATCGGCACGAAGACCACATGGGCCTCCAGCCGCCGTACCAGAAAGTCGGCCACGTCGGCGAGCAGGGCGTGGTAGTCGCTCTCGTCGAGCTTCTCCGCCGCGCGACCCGGTTCGCGCACCGACATCCCCACCAGCCGGGTCTCGGCGGGGATGCCCTCCTGCCGCATCATCTGGTCGGTGAACGGCTCCGGCGGCAGCAGCAGCGCCGGATCGGCGGTCACGGTGAGGTCGCGGTCGAGCCCGGCCTCCTCCAGCACGAGCCGTGACTCCTCGTCCCGGACGACGACCTCGTCCATCTTCGGCAGCACGGCCCGTACCGCCTCCCGGTCCTCCGCCTCCCGCAGTGGGCCCGCGCCGACGGCGTACGCGAAGGTGCGTACCCCGCGGGCCTGCGCGGCGCCCACCAGACGGAGATAGCGGCGCGCCTCACCGTCGTAGAGGATGCCGCCGCCCCCGAGCACCAGCAGGTCCAGGCCCATGAGGACGTCGAGGATCTGTTTCTGCGGGACGCCTTCCCAGTCGACCACCTGGTCGGCGGCGGGCTGGTGGGCGCGGGTGTGCTCGGCGTTCCGGCTGAAGACGACGAGCCGGGCCTGCGGGCGGTGGGCGCGGAGGCAGCCGAGGACGCAGGTCAGGATGGCCTCGTCGCCGAGGTTGAAGCCGCCGTAGGAGCCGAGCAGGCCGATGCGCGGCCCCGGCCCTGCGGACCGGCGAGGCTGTGTGGTGGTGGTCATCCGGAACTCCTGTCCAAGGAGCTGACGAGCGGTGCGGGGGTCCGGGACAGCGGCGCGGGCGCGGCGTGGGGGTCGGATCGGGGCCTCAGGGGTCGCTGCCGCGGGCTGGGCCCGGGTTGCCTTCCCCACGCAGGAGAAACCCCCAGGCGGGGAGAAACCCCCGACCAGGTACGTTCCGACAGGCAGCGTCATCCTTTCACGGGATCGGACCCGCCACCATCGCAGCGCGAGGTACCCGGCGGCGATCACAATTCCCCAGGCGGCGATCACAGTTCCCCGCTCCGGGGGTTGGGTCCCGGCCAGTGGGGAAACCGGCGTCTCATGTCCACGCCCGAACCCCTCAGGCCCCACGCTCCGAGGGCCTCACGCTGCGTGCATCACCCGGATGCCGTACGCCTCCGAGCCTCCTGGGCGCGGACGGAGGACGCTGATCTCGGTACTGGGCGCCCCCGCGGCGCCCCCGGCCGGCGTCGGAGCGAAGGCGGAGAAGACGGAGAAGGCGGGGTCGACAAGGCAACAACCGACAAGGCAACAACCAGGGTCCCGGATCGGCGCCAGGCATCCGACAGGCCGTCGTCGTCATGTGCAGAGGAGACCTGAATGACCACCGCATCGTCACGTACCTGGGAGCACGCCGTCGTCACCGGCGGCGCGGGTTTCGTCGGCTCGCATCTGTGCGGCGCCCTGCTGGACTCCGGCGCGGCGGTCACCTGCGTGGACGACTTCAGCACCGGCCGGCCGGAGAACGTCGCCCCGCTGCTCGACCGCGCCGGGTTCACGCTGGTGCACGCGAACGTCGCCGAACGGATACCCGTCCAGCGGCCCCCCGACCTCGTCCTGCACCTCGCCTCCCCGGCCTCCCCGGCCGACTATCTGCGGCTGCCCCTGCACACCATGGAGACCGGCAGCCTCGGCACCCGCAACGCCCTGGCACTCGCCCATGACCACGGCGCCCGCTTCCTGCTCGCGTCGACGTCCGAGGTGTACGGCGACCCGCAGCAGAACCCCCAGGACGAGCGGTACTGGGGGAACGTCAATCCGGTCGGACCGCGCAGCGTGTACGACGAGGCGAAGCGGTTCGGCGAGGCGCTCACCACGGCGCACGCGGAGGCGGAGGGCACCGACACCTGCATCGTGCGGCTGTTCAACACCTACGGCCCGCGGATGCGCGGCCACGACGGCCGGGCGGTGCCGACCTTCGTCCGGCAGGCGCTGGACGGCGAACCGCTCACGGTCACGGGCGACGGCCGCCAGACGCGTTCCCTGTGCTACGTCGAGGACACCGTCCGGGGCATCCTCGCGGCGGCGGCGCACGGCCTGCGCGGCCCTGTGAACATCGGCAATCCGCGCGAGATCACCATGCTGGACCTCGCCCGCCTGATCATCGGGCTCGCCGGTTCCCCCTCGGAGATCCGCTTCATCGAACGGCCGACCGACGATCCGGCGGTGCGCTGCCCGGACATCACGCTGGCCCGCGACAAGCTCGGCTGGGAGCCCGAGGTGGACGCGGAGGACGGCCTGCGTCGCACGATCGACTGGTTCCGCGCCACGGCCGACGAACGGTGAGGCGCACCGAGGCCTGACGCCGCGCCGAGGCGAGCACGCAGAACGCCCGGTCACCGGCTCTCCCCCACCCCACCCCACCCCACCGCACACCCCCAGGACCCCCATGCGCATCCTCGGAATCAACGCCCTCTTCCACGACCCCGCCGCCGCCCTCGTGATCGACGGCCGCACCGTGGCCGCCGCCGAGGAAGAGCGGTTCTCCCGCCGCAAGCACGGCAAGCGGCCGGTGCCGTTCTCCGCGTGGGAGCTGCCGGAGAAGGCCGCCGCGTGGTGTCTGCGGCGGGCGGGCCTGCGCCCGCAGGACCTCGACGCGGTCGCCTACTCCTACGACCCGCGGCTCGCCCGGCCCGCCGAGGCGTTGGGCCTCGACGATCCCTGGGACCATCTGCGGCAGACGTACGCCCGTGAGGCCCCGGGCTTCCTGCGGGCCGCGCTGCCGGGTCTGGACGCCGGCAAGGTCCGCTTCGTCCCGCACCACATGGCGCACGCCGCGTCCAGCGCCTTCGCCGCACCGGACGCCGGCGACTCCTCCGTGCTGGTCCTGGACGGCCGCGGGGAACGCGCCTCGCACCTCGCGGCCCGCCGGGTCGGGGACCGGCTGGAGGCACTGCGCGCGCAGGAGCTGCCGCACTCCCTGGGCCTGGTCTACGAGGAGCTGACCGACCATCTGGGCTTTCTGCGCTCCTCGGACGAGTTCAAGGTGATGGCGCTGGCCTCGCACGGCAGCCCGCGGATGCTGGCCGAGCTGCGCCGGTACGTGTATCCGACCGGCGACGGCGGGTTCCACGCCACCGGCGTCCCCTGGCACGAGTTCTGCCCGCCGCGCGGCGCGGACGAGCCGTGGACGCAGGAGCACGCGGACGTGGCCGCGAGCGCGCAGGCCGTCCTGGAGGAGACGCTGCTCGACCTGGTGCGCTGGCTGCACGGGCGGACCCACCACAGCGTGCTCACCCTCGCCGGGGGCGTCGCGCTCAACTGCGTCGCCAACTCCCGTATCGCCCGAGAGGGTCCCTTCTCGCGGGTGTGGGTGCAGCCGGCGGCCGGTGACGCGGGCACCGCGCTGGGCGGTGCGCTGCTGCTGGCGGCGGGCGCGGGGGACGCGCCGGAGCCGATGGCGGGCGCCGACCTGGGCCGGGACTGGTCCGACGCGGAGCTGGGCGCATGGCTGAAGACTGCGGCCGTACCCTTCGAACGGCCCGCGGACATCGCGGAGACGGTGGCCGAGGCCCTCGCCGACAACGGGATCGTCGCCTGGTTCCAGGGGCGCTCCGAGTACGGTCCCCGGGCGCTCGGCCATCGCTCGCTGCTGGCGCACCCGGGACACGCGGGCAATCTCGAACGGCTCAACGACGTCAAGGGCCGTGAGCAGTTCCGGCCGGTGGCGCCCATGGTGCTGGCCGACCGGGCCGCCGAGATCTTCGACGGGCCGCTGCCCAGCCCGTACATGCTGTTCGTGCACGACGTGGCCGCATCCTGGCGCGAGCGGATCCCGGCCGTGGTGCACGTCGACGGCACGGCCCGCATCCAGACCGTGGACCCGGCGCAGGAGCCGCTGGTCGCCCGCATGCTGGGCGCGTTCGAGCGGCGCACCGGGCTGCCGGTGGTGGTCAACACCAGCCTCAACACGGCCGGCCGGCCGATGGTCGACGATCCGCGCGACGCCCTGGAGTGCTTCGGCTCCTCGCCGGTCGACCTGCTCGCCATCGGCCCGTACGCGGTCCGGCGCGGCGACTTCTTCCGCGCGACGGGGAACGGGAGGGCGTGATGCGGGAGCACACGGCTCGGGCAGCACATCACGTACGACACCTGCAGGGCTCCGCGACGGAGAACGCGCCGTGGGCGGCGCACGAGGTACGGCGACGGCAGGAACCGACGGCCCGGGCGGCACCCGGCCCGAGGACCCGGTCCGCCGCCCATGCCGCCGCCCCCACCGCGCACGCCGATCAGGCCGAGCACGCCCCCCGGAGGCCCCGATGACCCAGGCAGCACCCGGCACCGAAACCGAGTACGCCGACGACGCCTACGCGGTGGTGGTCCCCACCCTGGGCCGCCCCAGCCTGACCGCCTGCCTGCG
The DNA here is from genome assembly GCF_013009255.1 of Streptomyces sp. Z423-1. Lineage (NCBI taxonomy): Bacteria > Bacillati > Actinomycetota > Actinomycetes > Kitasatosporales > Streptomycetaceae > Streptomyces > Streptomyces sp. Z423-1. Next base: position 8,373,493 of record NZ_CP053109.1, on the reverse strand, counting down.
TGCCCTGGCCCGGTCCGGCGGCCCCCGCCCCGTGCGGCTGATCCTCGTCGACGACCGTCCCGACGCCCCGGTGGCCGCGCTCACGGACGCAGTCCCCGAGCAGCTGCGCCCGCTCACCACGGTCGTCCGGGGCGGCGCCCGGGGCCCCGCCGCGGCCCGCAACGCCGGATGGCGGGCGGCGGGACGCGTGCCCTGGATCGTCTTCCTCGACGACGACGTGGTGCCCAGCCCCTCCTGGGGCGAGGACCTGGCCCTCGACCTGGCCGGGGCGACGTACCGGACGGGCGCGGTCACCGCGCGGATCGACGTACCGCTGCCGCCGGACCGCCGCCCCACCGACTGGGAACGCAACACCGCCGGGCTCGCCACCGCCCGCTGGATCACCGCCGACATGGCCTACCGGAGGGCGGCCCTGGAGGCGGTCGGCGGTTTCGACGAACGCTTCCGGCGGGCCTTCCGGGAGGACGCCGACCTGGCCCTGCGGGTGCTCGCGGCCGGGTGGACGGTGACGGACGGAGAGCGCCGTACGACGCATCCGGTGCGGCCCGCCGACCGCTGGGTCTCGGTGCGGCTCCAGGCGGGCAACGCGGACGACGTGCTGATGACCCGGTTGCACGGCCGGACGTGGTGGGGCCGGGCGGGGGCGCCGCGCGGGCGGCTGCCCCGGCATCTGGCGGTGACCGGGGCGGCGGTGACGGCCCTGGCCTGCGCGGCTCTGGGCCGGCGCCGGGCGGCCACCGCGTGCGCCGGGCTGTGGCTGGCCGGGACGGCCGAGTTCGCGCTGGCCCGGACCGTACCGGGGCCGCGCACCCGCGACGAGGTGGTCACGATGGCGCTGACCAGCGTCGCCATCCCGCCCGCCGCCGTCTGGCACTGGCTGCGCGGGCAGCTCGTCCACCGGAACACGCCGCCCGTCACCGCCGACGGGACCGGTGAACCGCCGCGTCCGTCGCGGGAACCGGACCGGGAGCGGGTGCCCTCATGACACCGCTGACGAGGCCCCGCGACCCGTGCCGGGCACCGGGACCGTGGGTGTTCGACGGGACCCCGCAGGCCGTGCCCGGCGGCTTCCCGGCGGCCGTCCTGTTCGACCGGGACGGCACCCTGATCGTCGACGTCCCCTACAACGGTGACCCGGCGCGGGTCGTGCCGATGCCGACGGCGCGGGAAGCCGTCGACGCGGTGCGGGCGCGGGGCGTCCCGGTCGGCGTGGTGAGCAATCAGTCCGGCGTCGCCCGCGGTTTGTTGACATACCGACAGGTTGCCGCGGTGCGGCGGCGGGTGGAGGAGCTGCTCGGCCCGTTCGGGGTGTGGGCGGTCTGCCCGCACGGCCCGGACGACGGCTGCGGCTGCCGCAAACCCGCGCCGGGTCTGGTGCTGGCGGCGTGCGAACGGCTCGGCGCCCCGGTGGACCGTACGGTCGTCATCGGCGACATCGGCGCCGATGTGGCCGCCGCCCGCACCGCCGGCGCCCGGGGCGTGCTGGTGCCGACCCCGGTGACCCGCCCCGAGGAGACCGCAGGCGCCGAGGCCACCGCTCCCGACCTGCGTACGGCGGTCCGTCTCGCCCTGTCCCCGGCGCCCGACCTCGTCCCGGGAGAGTCATGACGGCCGATTCCCGAACCCTGCCCCGCTCGCTGGTCGTACGTCTGGACAGCGCCGGCGACGTCCTGCTGGCCGGGCCCGCCGTGCGGGCCGTGGCCGCCGGATCGTCGTACACGGCGCTGCTGTGCGGGCCGCAGGGGGCGAGCGCGGGACGGCTGTTGCCGGACGTGGACGAGGTACTGGTGCATGACGCGCCCTGGATGGGGCTGGAACCGGCGCCGGTCTCCCGGCAGGCGACCCGGCAGCTGCTGGACGCGCTGACGGCCCGTCGCTTCGACCGGGCCCTGGTGCTGGTGTCGTACCACCAGAGCCCGCTGCCGGCCGCCCTGCTGCTGAAGCTGGCGGGCGTCGGCTGGACGGCGGCCGACAGCGAGGACTACCCGGGCGCCCTGCTCGACCTGCGCCACCACCGGCAGGCGCACCGGCACGAGGTGCTCGCGGCCCTGGACCTGGCCCGGGACGCGGGGTTCACGCTGCCGCCGGGCGACGACGGAACGCTGCGCGTCAGGACCCCGCCGGACATGACGCACCTGACCGGCTCCGAGCCGTACGTGGTGCTGCATCCCGGCGCCGCCGTGCCCGCGCGGGCGTGGAGCCCCGAGCGGGCCGTCCGGGCGTCGGCCGCACTGTCCGCCGCCGGGTACCGCGTCGTGGTCACCGGCGGCCCCGCGGAGCGGGAGCTGACGGCCCGGGTGGCCGGAGCACACGCCCTGGACCTGGGCGGCGTCACCCATTTGGAGCAACTGGCCGGGGTACTCGCCGGGGCGCGGGTCGCGGTGGTCGGCAACACCGGGCCCGCGCATCTCGCCGCCGCCGTCGGCACTCCGGTGGTGTCCCTCTTCTCGCCGGTGGTGCCGGCCGAGCGCTGGCGGCCGTACGGCGTCCCGCACGTGCTGCTCGGCGACCAGGAGGCCGCTTGTGCGGGCACCAGGGCGCGGAACTGCCCCACGCCGGGCCACCCCTGTCTCGACGGGATCGGCGACGCGGAAGTGCTGGCCGCGGTCACCGCACTCTGCGCAAACCGGCCAGTTGGGATGAATGACTTCGAGCAGACAAGGAAGTCGAAGCGGACCGGCCCTGTGGTGGACCAGGGCCCGTCGCCCAGGCCCGCCGCCCCGTACGGACCGGGTGGCAGGGCCGAGACGGAACGAGGAGCGTCCAAATGAACATCCTGTTGTGGCATGTGCACGGCTCCTGGACGACGGCGTTCGTCCAGGGACCGCACACCTACCTCGTTCCTGTCACCCCCGACCGCGACGCCGACGGCATCGGCCGCGCCCGCACGTTCATCTGGCCCGCCTCGGTGCGGGAGCTGACGCCCGCCCAACTGCGGGACGCGGACGTGGACATGGTGGTCCTCCAGCGCCCGCACGAGAGGGAGCTGGCCGAGCGCTGGCTGGGCGGCCGACGCCCCGGCCGTGACCTGCCGGCCGTCTACCTGGAGCACAACGCGCCGGACGGCGACGTCCCCACGACCCGGCACCCGTTCGCCGACCGCGACGACCTCACCCTGGTGCACGTCACCCACTTCAACCGGCTGTTCTGGGACTGCGGCAGCACCCGCACCGAGGTGATCGAGCACGGCATCGTCGACCCGGGCCACCAGTACACCGGCCGCCTCCCGCGTGCGGCCGTCGTCGTCAACGAACCGGTGCGGCGCGGCCGTTACACCGGCACCGACCTGCTGCCCGAACTGGCCCGCGCCGCCCCGCTGGACGTGTTCGGCATGCGCACCGAGGGCCTCGCCGACCACTTGGACCTGCCCGAGGAGCGCTGCCGCTCCGCCGATCTGCCGCAGAGCGAACTCCACGCGGCCATGGCCGAACGCCGGCTGTATCTGCACCCGGTGCGCTGGACGTCCCTCGGTCTGTCGCTCCTTGAGGCCATGCACCTGGGCATGCCGGTCGTGGCGCTCGCCACCACGGAGGCGGTCGAGGCGGTCCCGCCGGACGCGGGCACGCTGTCCACCCGCCCCGAGGTGCTGGCCCGGGCCGCCCGGCGCTACCTCGAAGAACCCGAGGCCGCCGCCGAGGACGGCGCCCGCGCGCGGCAGGCGGCCCTCGAACGGTACGGGCTCAAGCGCTTCCTGGACGACTGGGAGCGCCTGCTGACGGAGGTGCGCTCATGACGTCATCGGCCGGATCCCCGCCGCACACCTTCGACGCCGAGGGGCCGGGCTCGCTCTCCATCGCGCTCGTCTCCGAGCACGCGAGCCCGCTGGCCGCGCTGGGCGGAGTCGACGCGGGCGGGCAGAACGTCCACGTCGCCTGCCTCGCGAGCGCGCTGGCCGACCGGGGCCACCGCGTGACCGTGCACACCCGCCGCGACGATCCCGACCTGCCCGACGTCGTGCCGCTGCGCGACGGGGTGGAGGTGCACCATGTCCCGGCGGGACCGGCGGAGCCCCTGCCCAAGGACGAACTGCTGCCCCACATGGGCGACTTCGCCCGCCATCTCACGCGCGTCTGGCGGGGCCGTTCGCCCGACGTCGTGCACTCGCACTTCTGGATGTCGGGACTCGCCTCGCTGCGCGCGGTGCGCCCGCTGGACCTGCCCCTGCTGCACACGTACCACGCGCTGGGCACGGTGAAGCGGCGGCACCAGCAGCTCGCGGACACCAGCCCGCCGCAGCGGATCGGCCACGAGACGGACGTCGGCCTGAACTGCGACCGGGTCCTGGCCACCTGCCGCGACGAGGTTCTGGAGCTGTCCCGGATGGGCATCCCCGCCGACAGGGTCAGCGTCGTACCGTGCGGGGTCGACACCGAGTTGTTCACCCCTCAGGGACCGGCCGCGATGCGCCGCACCCAGCGCTACCGGCTGCTCCAGCTGGGCCGCCTCGTCCCCCGCAAGGGCGCGGCGGTCTCCGTCGCCGCGCTGGCCCGGCTGCCGGACACCGAACTCCTCATCGTCGGCGGCCCCGCGAAGGACCTGCTCGACGAGGATCCGGAGGTACGTCGGCTGCGCGGCCTCGCCCGCCGGGCCGGAGTCGCCGACCGCGTCCACTTCACCGGCGGGGTGCCCAGCCGCCAGGTGCCCGCGCTGCTGCGCGGCTCCGACGTGGTGCTGTGCCCGGCCGACTACGAGCCCTTCGGCATCGTGCCGCTGGAGGCGATGGCCTGCGGCCGGCCGGTCGTCGCCAGCGCGGTGGGCGGCCACCTGGACACCGTCGCCGACCCGGCCACCGGACGGCTGGTGCCGCCCAGTGACCCCGAGGCGCTCGCCCGGGCCGTCGCCGACCTGCTGGCCCGGCCCGAGGCACGTCAGGCGTGCGGCGCGGCCGGGCGCCGCCGCGTGCTGCGCCGCTACGGCTGGAACCGCGTCGCGGCCGAGACGGAGGCGGCCTACTGCGCCGTCCTGGACGCCCGCCACGCCGTGACGGAGGTGGTGTGAGCCATCGACGCCCGCCGGTCCGGGCGGCCCGCCCGGCCTTCGACAGCGTTCCGACCCACCGCACAGCACCGACGCCCGAAGGAGGTGCGGGACCGGCCGCCGTCCCGTGCGACGCGGTACGCCCGACCAGCATGAGCGAATTCCCCGTAACCCCCGGGTCCCCCGTCTCCGCCGCACCGGCCGCGCTGGAGGCCGCGCAGGGACACTGCCGGTCCCTGGAGCAGGCGCTGGTCCGGCTGCGCCGGGACGGGCTCGGCCGGATAGCCGACTGGGGCGGCCGGCTCGCCGCCGTCCTGCCCTCCGGCGGCCGCCTGCTGGCCGCGGGCAACGGCGGCAGCGCCGCCCAGGCCCAGCATCTGACCGCCGAACTCGTCGGCCGGTACCGCAGGGAGCGGCCCGCCTACTCGGCCATCTCCCTGCACGCCGAGACCTCCAGCCTCACCGCGCTCGGCAACGACTACGGCTTCGACCAGGTGTACGCCCGTCAGGTGGCCGCCCACGGCCGCCCCGGCGACGTCCTCGTGCTGCTGTCCACCTCCGGCCGCAGCGCCAACCTGATCAGCGCGGCCGTGACCGGCCGGACCGCTGGGCTGCGGGTCTGGGCGATGACCGGGCCACGGCCGAACCCGCTGGCCGAGGCCGCCGACGAGGCACTGTGCATCGACGCCGACACCACGGCGACCGTCCAGGAGGCCCATCTGGTCGCCGTGCACCTGCTGTGCGAGGCGTTCGACGCGGCGCTCGCCCCCCGTGCCGCGTCCCGAGCCGTCGCCGCCCACGGGAGGGCGTCGTGACGGGGCCGAAGCCGCTGGTGGTCGTCGGGGACGTCCTGCTGGACGAGGACATCGAGGGCGTCGCCACCCGCCTGGCCCCCGACGCGCCCGCGCCGGTCGTCGACGTCACCCAGGACCGCACGCATCCCGGCGGGGCGGGGCTGGCCGCCGCGCTGGCCGCGCGGGGCGGGCGTGAGGTGGTCCTGGTGACCGCGCTCGGCGACGACGACGCGAGCGAGGCGGTACGCCGTGAACTGCGCGGCCGGGTCCGACTGGTGGAGATCCCGCTGACCGGCAGCCTGCCGGTGAAGACCCGGGTACTGGCGGGCGGGCGCCCGCTGGTGCGCATCGACCGGGGCGGCGGCACCCCGGGCGAACCCGACGAGGCGGTGCGGGAGGCGCTCGCCCAGGCCCACGCCGTGCTCGTCGCCGACTACGGGCGGCACACGGCGAGCGCCGTCCGGCAGCACCTGGCCGCGGTCGTGCCGCGCACCCCGCTGGTGTGGGACCCGCACCCCAAGGGCGAGGAGCCCGTCCCGGGGGCGCGGCTGGTCACGCCGAACGCGGCGGAGGCGCGCGGCCTGTGCCCGTCCGGAGGATCCGCGGGCTCGGGGGGCTCAAGGAGCGACTCCCTGCGCGCCCACGCCGAGCGGGGGATGGTTCTCGCGGAGCGCTGGCAGGCGGCGGGCGTCGCGGTGACGCTCGGCGACCGCGGGGTCCTGCTGGCCCGGCCGGGCGACGGTACGCCGATGCTGATCCCGCCGCCCTACCGGGCCACCGGGGACCCGTGCGGCGCCGGTGACTGCTTCGCCGCCGCCACCGCCGTCGCGCTGGCGGACGGCGCGCTCCCCGAGGAGGCCCTTCAGCGGGCGGTGGCCGAAGCGGCCGCGTTCGTGTCGGAGGGCGGGGCGGGAAATCCGGCGCTGTGGCGGACCGCGCCCGCCTCCCCCGCCACCGAAGCGCCCAGCACCGACCCCTTCGCCCTCGCCGAGCAGGTCCGGACGCGCGGCGGCACGGTGGTCGCCACCGGCGGCTGCTTCGACCTGCTGCACGCCGGTCACGTCGGCCTGCTGGACAGTGCCCGCGGCATCGGCGACTGCCTCATCGTCTGCGTCAACTCGGACGCCTCCGTCGCCCGCCTCAAGGGCCCGGGACGGCCGCTCAACCCGGAGGCGGACCGCGTCCGCGTCCTGCAGGCCCTCGGCAGCGTCGACGCCGTCGCCGTCTTCGACGAGGACACCCCCGAGGCACTCCTCGCCCGGCTGCGGCCCGACGTGTGGGTGAAGGGCGGCGACTACTCCGTCCAGGACCTGCCCGAGGCCGAGACCCTGCGCGCGTGGGGCGGACAGGCGGTGGTCCTGCCCTATCTGGACGGCCGGTCCACGACCCTGCTGGCCCGCCGCGCGGCCCGCGCCGCCGCCCGGTGACCGCCCGACCGGCCCCCCGTGTCCTGGTGCTGCGCGCGCTGGGCCTGGGCGATCTGCTGACGGCGGCGCCCGCGCTCCGGGCGCTGCGCCGGCACCTCCCGGGCCACGAGCTGGTACTGGCCGCCCCGGAACGCCTGTCCGGGCCGGTCGCCGCCACCGGCCTGGTGGACCGGCTGCTGCCCACGTCCGCCCCCGGCCGGGAGGTACCCGCCGACCTGCCCTGGACGGGCCCCGCGCCCGACCTCGCCGTGGACCTGCACGGCAACGGCCCGCCGAGCCACCTGCTGCTCCGACGGCTGCGCCCGCACCGCCTGTTCGCCTACGCACACCCGGACACGCCGGACATCACCGGCCCCGCCTGGCAGGAGGACGAACACGAACGGGACCGCTGGTGCCGCCTGCTGCGCTGGTACGGCATCCCGGCCGACCCTCTGGACCTACGGATCCCGGCGCCCGCCGCCGCCTCCCCCGCGCCGGACGCCGTCGTCGTGCATCCCGGCGCGGACGCCCCCGCCCGCTGCTGGCCGAAGGAACGGTTCGCGGCCGTGGCCCGGAAACTGCGCCGGTGCGGTCACGACGTCGTGGTGACCGCCGGGGCGGGCGAGGGCGCGCTGGCCGGATACGTGGCCGCGGAGGCCGGGCTGCCGCCGACGGCGGTCCTCGGCGGCGCCGGTGACGTGCCGTTCGACCAACTGGCCGCGCTCGTCGCCCGGGCCCGCTGCGTGGTGGTCGGCGACACCGGGCTGGCCCATCTCGCCACGGCGCTGGGCACCTGCTCGGTCGTGCTCTTCGGCCCGGTCGCCCCTCGGCTGTGGGGACCGCCGCCCGACCCGCGCCACCGGGTGCTGTGGCATCCCGGGGAGGACGACGCGGCCCGCCCCGGCGACGCCCACGGCCGGGAACCGGACGCCCGGCTGCTGCGGATCGGCGTCGCGGAGGTCGTCGAGGCGGTGCGGGCGGTGACGGGGGGTGTCCGGGGCGGCGCGCCGGTTCTCGGGTCGGTACGCCCCTGACGTCCGGCCCCTCAGGCGGCCGTGCTCAGCTCCGGCTGCGGTGCCGTGCCGTCGCGCTCCCCGGTCCGCACGGGCACCGGCGTCGCCGTACGGCGTTCCCGCAGCAGGTACCCCGCCCCGAGAGCACCGGCGATGACCAGACCGCCGATCACCAGGGCGCCCCGGGCGCCGGCGAATTCCATCAGCAGGCCCAGCAGCGGCGGACCGGCGAGGCCCCAACCGGTGCTGATGCTGCCCCAGACGCCGAGGACGCGGCCACGCATGTGGGCGGGCGGGTCGGTCTGCAGGACGGTCGTGCCGGCGGTGTCGGAGACGGACTCCACCACGGCCATGGGCAGCACGAGCACCAGCAGGACGGCGATCGACGGCGACAGTCCCGCGGCCGCCTGGAGCAGCGCGCCGGTGGCGGCCAGGGCGGCCACCAGCCGTACCGAGGGCCTGCGCAGCCGCGCGCCGAGCACCGCGCCGAGGATGCCGCCGACGGCGAGGACGGTGGCGACGGTGCCGAAGGCGCCGGCGCCGGCCGCGAGCGGACCGGTGACGAGGACGGCGAGGGTCAGGCCGTAGTTCCGGCCGAAGATCGCGCTGATGCCGGTGACGCCCGCGAGCGCGACCAGCCGGGGGCGGCGCACGAAGTAGGCGAGGCCCTGCCGCACGGTCATGTCCGGCGCGGCCGCCCGCTGTGCCGCCGCCTTGGCGCCCCGCTGGGCGGGAATGCGTGCCGCCGCCTTGGGACCCCGCTGGGCGGGGATGACGTACTTCACCGCTCCGGCGGCGGGGCGCAGGAACGGGATGACGGCGGCGACGAAGAGGAACGACAGCCCGTTGGCCGCGTAGGCGGCGGCCGTGCCGAGGAAGCCGACGGCGACACCGGCGAGCGCGGTACCGACGAGCCGGCCCGCACTGTGCACCAGCGAACCGACGCCGATGGCGGAGGGCACGTCCTCGGTGCGGACGAGGTCGTTGCCCAGCAGGGCGCAGGCGGGGCCGTCGACCGTGGCGATGGTTCCGGTGACGGCGGCCAGCACCAGCAGGACGGTCAGGTCGAGCCGGTCGGTCGCCACCAGCACGGCCGTCACGAGGGCGACGACGCCGAGCAGCGCCTGGCTGACGAGGGCGGTGAGCTTCCGGGGCCAGCGGTCCACGGCGGCACCGCCCGCGAGGCTCACCAGCAGCGCGGGCGCGGCCTGCACGGACACGGACAGCCCGGTGGCGGCGGCCGAGCCGGTGATCTGGAGCACCAGCAGGTTCTGCACGGTGAGCTGCATCCACGTGCCGGCGTTCGACACGAAGTTCGCCAGCGACCACCAGCGCATGCTGCGGTACTTCAGGGAGCGCCACGGCGAGCGTGAGCCGGTGGCAGGAGGCAGGTCGGAATCAGGTGACGTAGGCACAGGAGTACTCGGAGGCAGAGCGACGGTGGTCAGGCTGAGCTCGGAACACCGGCTGCGCTGCGCGGTCGCTCCACCTGGATCTGGGCGCCGCCCATCGTGGCAGACGGGACTTCCGAGTCATGACCGACGCCCTGACCGCCGGAAGATCCAAAAACCGCAATTGGCCCATGCACCTGCGGATTTGCCCAGCCTGTGCACTTGCTCACAGGATCCTGCGCGGATCGCGTTATGCGACGCACGTCACGGGAACGCGGGGAGCTGAAACCTCACCACAGTGGAGGAGCCATGGCTGGTATCAGGCCCCCTGATCTGCAGAAGGCCCTGTCCGGTGCGGAGTACCCGGCCGATCGCGACAAGCTGGTCGAGGTCGCCCGGAAGAACCACGCGCCCAAAGAGGTCACCGAGCGGATCTCCCACCTCGGCAAGAAGAAGTACGAGAACCCGGCCGAGGTCAGCAAGGCCGTCTTCCAGAACGAGTGACACACACGACGCCTCGCGGCGGCCGGGCTCTCGGACCCGGCCGCCGCGATCGCGTGCGGGCGGGTCAGCCGACGTACCTGCGCGCGGGCGAGGACCGGCGCGCCCGTTCCAGCGCCACCAGGCGTGCTTCGAGGTCGGCCGGGACGGGATCGCGTTGCTTCAGCACCCACGGCAGCCCCGCCGCCGCCAGCGCGAAGGCCCGCGCGGACGCCCGGTCCCGGGGCACGGTCCGCAGGAGGTACCCCGTGCGGCGCAGGGCCGACCGCCAGGGGCGGCGCAGCCAGGTGAACCACAGGGTGTTGCGCAGGCCGAGCACGCGCCGGGCGGTGCTGTCGCGGACCGGTGACGCGGCGTGGTGGATGGTCAGTTCCGGTACGTAGCTCAGCCAGTGCCCCCGGCGCAGCAGATCGGTGGCCAGCAGTTCCTCCTCCCCGCCGATCCACAGCCCGGCGTGGAAGCCGCCCACCTCCCGGAAGGCGTCGACGCGCATCACCGTCGCGGCGGCGAGGAACGAGCCGAGCGCCGGGCCGGGCAGCCAGTCGGGGCCGGTGAGCGGCGAGTCGCGCAGCTCGGCGACGACGGGGTCCTCCTCCCCGGACGGCTCGACGACGATACGGGCCGTGACGGCCGCCAGCGCCGGGTGAGCGTCGAGGAGGTCCGCGGCCCGCCGCAGCGAGCCCGGTTCCCACCAGGTGTCGTCGTCGCAGAAGGCCACGTACGGCGTCCGCACGTGCCGTATCGCGAGATTCCGCCCGACCGCGCCCAGGTTCCGTCCCGGCCGCAGCAGCAGCACGTCCGGGAAGTCCCGGGCGACGGCCTCGGCGGTGCCGTCGCGGGAGCCGTTGTCGGTGACCACGATCCGGGGTCGCTCCGGGAGGTTCCGCAGGGTGCGCAGGGTGCGCAGCAGTTCGGTACGGCGGTCCCGGGTGATGACCACGACCGTCGTACGGGGATCGGGGGCCTGCCCGGCTGCGCCGCTCACCGGGCCGCCCGTTCCACCAGCCGGACCGCGTGCTCGATGCGGTCGGGGAGCCTTTCGCGGTCCCGCAGCGCCGCGGGGAGCCGGGCGAGCGTGCCGCGCAGGGCCGTGGCGGCCTCCCGTTCGCCCCGGGCCGCGGCGGCGCAGAGGTGGGCGGTGTGCCGCAGGGCGACACGGACGGGGCGGCGCAGCCACGTGGTGAGCAGGGCGTTGCGCAGTTGCAGCGCCGAGCGGCCGGGGCGCTCGCCCGGGTCGGGGTGGTGCAGGGCCGTCACCGAGGGCACATGGCTCACGCCCCAGCCCCGGGCCGCCAGGTCGTAGGCGAGCAGGGTCTCCTCGCCGCCGAAGAACAGCACCGGGTGGTAGCCGCCCGCCTCCAGGAACGCCCGGCGCCGGACCACGGCCGCGCACGCGAGGAATCCCAGGACCGGGCGGCCGGGCAGGTCGGCGGCGGGCGGCAGCGGCGAGTCGGCGAGCACGGAGTTCAGCGGGTCCTCGGTGGCGTCCGGGCCGACCAGGGTCCGCGCGGCCAGCAGGCCCAGGCGCGGATGGGCGTCGAGGAGGTCGGCCGCGGCGTCCAGGGCGCCCGGCGCCCACCAGGAGTCGTCGTCACTGAAGGCCACGTACGGCGTGGTGGCGTGCCGTACCGCGACATTGCGGCCCAGCGCGCCGGTGTTGTGCCCGGCGGCCAGCACGCGTGCCCCCACTGGGTGCTGCCGTACCGCGTCCACCGTCCCGTCGGCGGAGCCGTTGTCCACGACGACGACCTCCGGGCGCTCGGGCAGCGCGGCCAGCCGGTCCAGGGTGCGCAGCACGCTCCGGCACCGGTTGCGGGTGATCACCGCGACGGTGACCCGGCTGGAGCGCCGGTCGGCCACGGCAGGCCGGGAGGTGACGACTTCGGCCATGGGCTCCTCCGGGGTTGGTTTCACGGTCACGGACTTGTTGGGTTTCACGGATTTGCCGGATCCCACCGCTTTCTGGGTTTCACGGAGCGCGAGTGTCACGCGTCACGCATTGACCAGCTTCCGCACCGCCGACGCCACGTCCTGCGCGGTGGCGTCGTCGCAGCCCAGCAGGACGGCCGGTACGCCGTAGGGGCCCCGGTGTTCGGGCGGCGGCACCGGAGGGACGAGCGAGACGACCGGCGTGCCGTTGGCCGCGGCGAGGTGGACCGCGCCGGAGGCCCCGGCCACGACGACGTCGGCGGCCCGCAGTACGCCGGACAGCCGCCGCGCGTCGGTACGGCCCCCGAGGTCGACCGCCGTGCTGCCGCTGACGTACCGGGTCAGCGCAGTCTCCCCCGGGCCGCCGGTGACGACGACACGGTGCCCGGCGTCGGCGAGCAGCGCGACCGCCTCCGCGCAGCGGTCCGGCGCCCAGTGCGCCCCGTCCGAGGATCCGGCTCCGGGGTGGACGACGACGTAGGGGCCGTTGCCGGTGAGCCCCACGGTGTCGGGCGGGGGCAGCACGCGCAGCCGTCCGTCGTCCCCGGCCCTGGGGGCGAAACCCAGGGCCGCAGCCGTGTCGAGGGCCGCCTCGACGTCGTGCTGCCCGGGCGGGCGCCCCGAGTCGAGCCCGTCGGCGCCGATACGGAACACCTGTGCCCTGCGCAGCAGGCCCACGGCGGGCAGCGGGCTCGCCCCGTACGGGGCGAGGACGAGCGCCACGTCGTACGCCTCCGCACGCAGGCGCCGGACGAGCGCGTCGTCGCTGTCGGGGGCGGAGGCGGGCGCCTGCCGGACGAGTACGGCGTCGACGTGCGGCAGGAGTCCGGCGGCGGGCGCGCCGCCCGGCCCGCACAGCATGGTCACGTGGTCGGCCCGGGCGGCGACGGCACGCACGGCCGGTCCGGCCAGCAGCACCCCGCCGAAGCCGTCGAGACGCACCACGAGGGCCTTCACCGGAACCGCTCCCCCGGCATCCGGCCCCGTGCCCCTGGCACCCGTCCCCGGTCACCAGCAGCACGCATGCCGGGCACCCCCCTCAGGCCCCGGCAAGGGGCCGCCCGGCCGCTCGTACACGCCCGCACTCGGCCGCAGGCCCGCGAAGTAGGCGATCGTCCGCTTGAACCCTTCCTCCCAGGACACCTTGGGCATCCAGCCGAACAGCTCACAGGCGAAGGACGGATCGGGCCGCCGCCGGGCGGGATCGGACCCGTCAGCCGTGCCGAACTCCAGGCCCGCACGGGAACCGGTCAGGTCGATCACCCGGCGGGCGATCTCCTGGACGGTCGTCTCGTCCCCGCCGCCGATGTCGACGGGCCGGAGGGACCGGCTCGCGGCCACCCGCAGCACACCGTCGACCACGTCGTCGACGTAGCACAGGGAGCGGGCCCCGGTCCCGTCGTCCTCGACGGTCACCGGCCCGCCCGCCAGGGCCTGCTCGACGAAGGCCGGGATCGACCGAGGGTCGTCCGTCCGCATCCGCGGGCCGTAGGTGTCGAAGAGGCGCACGATCCCGGCGTCCGTGCCGTGGGCGGTGGCGTACGCGGCGGTCAGGGCCTCGGAGAAGCGCTTGGAGACGTCGTACACCGTGCACGGCCCGTCCGGATCGGGCTCGCCCCGTGCCTCCTCCGGCTCGGGAGCCCCCAGGGGGTCGCCACGCACCCGGCCCGCCGAGGCGAGCAGGAACCGCGCTCCGCCCCGGCCCGCGACGGCCAGCGCGTTGCGGGTGCCGAGTCCGGCGGCGTCCAGCGCGTCCAGCGGACGGTCCCGGCAGTCGGCCGGTGAGGCGGGGCCCGCGCAGTGCAGGACCAGGTCGTACGGGTGGCCGGTCAGGGCGTCGGGGAAGCCGGGGTCGGCCACGTCGAGCTCCAGGAACCGGAAGCCCGGGCGGCCGGTGAGGTGCCGCACGTTGTCCGCCGACCCCGACGACAGGTTGTCCACACAGTCGACGCCGACACCGCTGTCGAGCAGGCGTTCACACAGATGCGAGCCCAGGAAGCCGGCACCGCCGGTCACCACGGCCCGCTCCCAGGCGGGCCGCGCCGTCGACAGCGCGGAGAACGTCATCGTCGTCATCAGCTCGACCTTCCTTCCGCCGATGAGGCCGAAGACCCCCCTGACCGAAGAGCCCTCGTATGCGCCGCTCCGGCGAGACAGCGGCCCGAGTGCCCAACCGGACCGCTTTCATACTCGGCCGCCCGCGACGGACCTGCCACGCGGGCCGCGCTTGACAAAAGCTCTCACTCCATCCCAAAGGCCACCACCCACCCCGCACGCTCCGACCGGTGGAGACGGCCGTCTGGTGCGCTTCCCCCGCGTCCTGGGATAGTTGACGCGACCTCAGGGGTTCTGTGACACATCGTCAGAAGCGGCGGTCCCGGACGGGCAGCGGTTCGGCCCGGCGCTGCCGCCCGGCACGAGCACCAACAACGTCGTGGGCGTCGGGGCCGACCGGCGGGCCCGGCTGAACAGCCTCGCGCTGCGAGGGTCGGTCACCACACCCGAGGGCAAGCTGCCGCTCGGCGGCCTCAACCAGTACGCGCTGCCGGTCGGCTCCGTCGGCGCGTTCACGTCGGCGTGGGGCAGCGTGTCCCGGGTGCGTGCCACCTGCGGCACCAGGCGGGCGCGCAGCGGTTGCGGAAGTTCGCGGTGGGCGCGTCCGTGCGGGTACGGCACCGGCTGGTGGCGCCGGCGTCACGGATCCCGTACCGCTTCGCCTGCGGCGCGGAACGCCCGGTGCCAAACGGCATCGGGGTGTTCTCGCACACCTGACCCTCAAGGGCCCACGGACCTCACGGTCGCAGGCCGCTCACCATGTCGGCCGTGGCCGTGAGGCCGCTGTGGATGGTCGGCGCGATGCTCGACCCCGCGAGGTAGAAGCCGAGCAGCAGGCAGACGATCGCGTGCGTGGGCTTGAGCCCCCCGTTGCGCACGAAGATCACCGCCAGGATGAACAGCAGCAGCACCACAGAGATGGAAATGGCCATCGTCAACCTCCTCCGCCACGTCCGCTTCGCGGCGTTCGGCCGCAAGTGTGGCGTAGCGGAGGGTTGCTCCGGGCGGCTGACCTGTCCTCCGAAAGTGTGGTGTCCGTATGCCTACGGACGTGCGAGAGCTACCCCCCGCTCGTGGGCGTCCAGGAACGCCTCAAGGCCGGGCAGGTCGTCGGTGTTGATGAAGTCGACGTCCGCGGCGAGCAGCTCGGTCCACAGCGCGTCCCGTTCCGGCCCGGCCAGGTCCGGCGTGGCCCAGAACCGCACCTTCTGGCCGCGCGAGTGCGCCGCCCGCATGATGCCGCGCAGCTTCTGCCGCTCGGCCGCCGGGAACTCGCCCGCGCCCCGCCAGGTGAAGTTCAGCGTCCAGTTGTCGCTGATCAGCGGCACGAAGGAGGCGGGCGCCGAGCTGCCGAGGTCGGCCAGCCGGCCGTCGTAGAAGGCGCGGCGCACCTGCTGCGCCTCCATCGGCACGCGCGCCGCGCGGTCGCCGGAGATGACGGCGGTGACCGGTCCGGGGAAGACCCTGCCGTGGGCGTACGTGGTGAACAGGTGCCGGTAGCGGCGCAGATGACGGTCGAGTTCCAGGTAGGTCGAGGCGCCCTCGGTCTTGAGGTCGATCAGCAGCTGGAGCGACCCGCGGTGGCCGCGGTACACCGAGCCGCGGTTGGCCTTCACGCGGGCGGCGAGGGTGTCGAGGTAGAGGGACTCCAGGGTGCGGGCCGGGTCGAGGTCCTCGGGGTCGTGCGCGACGAGGAGCTGGTCACCGACGAGGTAGATGTCGGCCTCGACGCTGCCGAAGCGGTGGTCGAGGGCGTCGAGGAGCGGCCGGGGGTGCTCGTAGTCGTTGTGCGCGTGGGCGCGCCACAGCGGCCGTGGGGTGCGCTTCCGGTCGTTCGCCAGCGCGCTCGCGCCGGGCAGGGCGACCGCGCCCGCGAGGGCGGCGCCAAGGGTGGTGAGGGCTCTGCGACGGGTGGTGAGGGCCATGCTCTGCCTCCCTGGTGGGCGGGTTGGAACCCCAGCGAGTATGAGGTTCCAGTCCGCCCAACCGGCAGGTGGGAGCGGGGGAGTTGGCCGGACCGCCGCCATGAGTTCACTTCACCGGCGCAGCCACACCGAAAAGCCCGCCCCAGGTGGGACGGGCTTTCCTCGGGGTTCCCACGCGCTTCGGCCGCGCGTTTCCCGGTGTACGTCAGGGGGCCTGAAGGTCCATCAGTTCGGCCAGCGCGGCCCGGTGGGCGCCCGCGGTGCCGTACGCGATGGAGTCCGCCTTGGCCCGCTTCAGATACAGGTGCACCGGGTGTTCCCAGGTCATCCCGATACCGCCGTGCAGTTGCAGCGCCTCCTCGGCGGCGCGCACGGCGACGGGCGCGGCATAGGCCTGGGCCACCGCGACCGACACGGCCACGTCCTCGCCGGTCGCCAGCGCGTCCGCCGCGCCGCGTGCGGTGGCCCGCAGGTGGACGACCTCCAGCCACAGCTGGGCCAGCCGGTGCTTGAGCGCCTGGAACCCGCCGACGGGCCGGTTGAACTGCTTGCGCTCCTTCAGATGGCGCACGGCCTCGGTCAGCGACCAGTCGGCGAGGCCCAGTTGCTCCGACGCCAGCAGCCCGGCCGCCGCGCGCAGAGCCCGTCGTACGGCGGGCTCGGCCTCGCCCACCCGGCGTCCAGCCGCGCCCCGGAGGACCACCCGTGCCACGGGCCGGGTCAGGTCCAGGGACACCTGCGGCAGCACCGTCACGGCGTCGGCCTGCACGGCGTACAGCCCGCCGTCGTCGGCGGGCACGAGCAGCACATCGGCGGCCGACGCGTCCGCGACGCCGGTCAACTCGCCGTGCAGCGCTCCGTCTTCGAGTCGTACGACGGGGAAGGCGGCGCCCGGTGCGAGGTGCAGCGGGACGGCGAGGGCGCCGATGGTCCGGCCCGACGCCAGCCCGGTGAGCAGCTCACCGGAGCCGTCGCAGGCCAGCAGCGCCTCGGTGGCGACGACGGCGCTCGTCAGATATGGCACCGGCGCGACCGCCCGCCCCAGCTCCTCCAGGACGACGGCGGCTTCGCGGTGCGAGGCACCCTGCCCGTCCCGGTCCTCGGGCACCAGCAGTCCGGCGAGGCCCATGCCCTCGGTGAGGAGCTTCCACAGCTCCAAGTCGTGTGGGGCGGCGGACTCGCTGCGGGCGATCACACCGGCCGCGTCGCAGTGATCGGAGAGCAGGTCGCGGACGGCGGCCCGCAACGCCTCTTCCTCCTCCGAGTACAGCAGGTCGGTCATCGGGCCAGGTCCTTCCAGGCGACGTCCTTGTCGGTGCGCGGCTCGGCGGGCAGTCCGAGGACGCGTTCGGCGACGATGTTCAGCAGGACCTCGCTGGTCCCGCCCTCGATGCTGTTGCCCTTGGAGCGCAGATAGCGGTAGCCGGCGTCGCGGCCGGTGAAGTCCACGAACTCGGGGCGCCGCATGGTCCAGTCGTCGTACAGGAGCCCTTCCTCGCCCAGGAGTTCCACCTCCAGGCCGCTGATCTCCTGGTTGAGGCGGGCGAAGGCGAGCTTCATGCCGGCGCCCTCGGGGCCGGGCTGGCCCGCGACGAGCTGCTGGCGCAGCCGTTCGCCGGTGAGCCTGGCGACCTCGGCCTCGACCCACAGCTCGAGGAGCCGCTGGTGGAGGTCGTGGGCGCGCAGTTCGGGGCGTTCGCGCCAGGTCTTGGAGACCGGGCCGATCATGCCGCCCTCGCGGGGCAGTCGCATGCCGCCGATGGCGACGCGCTCGTTGTTCAGCGTGGTCTGCGCGACCCGCCAGCCGTCGCCGACCTCACCGAGGCGGCGCGCGTCGGGGATCCGGACGTCGGTCAGGAACACCTCGTTGAACTCGGCCTCGCCGGTGATCTGGCGCAGCGGCCGGACCTCGACGCCGGGGTCGGTCATGTCGCAGAGGAAGTACGTGATGCCCTGGTGCTTGGGCACGTCCGGGTCGGTGCGGGCGATGAGGATGGCCCAGCGGGCGAGATGCGCGCTGGACGTCCAGACCTTCTGCCCGTTGACGATCCAGTCGTCGCCTTCCCGGACGGCCCGGGTGCCCAGCGCGGCCAGGTCGGACCCGGCGCCGGGCTCGCTGAAGAGCTGGCACCAGACCTCCTCCCCCACCCACAGCGGCCGCAGATAGCGCTGCTTCTGCTCCTCGGTGCCGTAGCGCAGGATCGTCGGCGCGGCCATGCCCAGACCGATGCCGATCCGCCGCGGGTCGTTGTCCGGGGCGCCCGCCGCCTCCAGCTCGGCGTCCACGACGGCCTGGAGCGAGCGCGGGACACCGAGTCCGCCGAGCCCCTCGGGGTAGTGCACCCAGGCGAGCCCGGCGTCGAAACGGGCCCTGAGGAAGTCGAGCCGGTCCGTCGATGCGGGCGGGTACGCGGCCAGCAGCTCCTGGGTGCGGCGGCGCAGTTCTGCGGCGTCGGTCATGCTGCCTCCTCCATGACAA
Source organism: Streptomyces sp. Z423-1 (assembly GCF_013009255.1). Classification (NCBI taxonomy): domain Bacteria; kingdom Bacillati; phylum Actinomycetota; class Actinomycetes; order Kitasatosporales; family Streptomycetaceae; genus Streptomyces; species Streptomyces sp. Z423-1. The sequence continues at coordinate 8,355,023 of NZ_CP053109.1, read as the reverse complement.
CGGCGATCCGGCCGGTGGTGAGGCCGTCCGCCACCTTCTGCACGGCCGCCGCGGCGCCGCTCAGCGGCACCCGCTCGCTCACCAGCGGCTTGATCGCGCCCCGGGCGGCCAGTTCGGTGAGCTGCTCGTGGCAGTGCTGGACCAGCTTGGGGTTCTTGGTGTTGTACAGGCCCCAGTGCAGGCCGAGGATCGAGTAGTTCTTGACGAGGGCGTGGTTGAGCGCGGGGCTCGGGATCGTGCCGCTGGCGAAGCCGACGACCACGATCCGGCCCTCGAAGGCGACCGTCTTGGCGGACTGGGTGTACGCCTCGCCGCCCACGGGGTCGTAGATCACGTCGGCGCCCCGGCCGCCGGTGGCCTCCTTCACGGCCGCGACGACATCGGTGGCACGCCGGTCGATCACGACGTCGCAGCCCAGCTCACGCGCGACGGCGGCCTTCTGCGCGCCGCCCACGACGCCGATGACCGTGGCGCCGGCCGCCTTGCCGAGCTGCACGGCCGCGCTGCCGACCCCTCCGGCGGCGGCGTGCACGAGCAGCGTCTCCCCCGCTTCCAGCCGGGCCCGCCGGTGCAGGCCGAACCAGCCGGTCTGGTAGCCGATGTGCAGGGCGGCGGCCTCGGCGTCGTCCAGGGCGTCGGGCGCGGGCAGCAGGGCGGCGGCGTCCGCGACGGCGTACTCGGCGAAACCGCCGTACGGCAGCACCGGGTTGGCGATCACACGGCGGCCGTCCTCGGTCTCGCCGCAGATCTCGACGCCGGGCGTGAAGGGCAGCGGCGGCCGGACCTGGTACTGGCCCCGGCACAGCAGGGCGTCCGGGAAGTTGATGTTCGCGGCCCGCACCTTCAGCAGGACCTGGCCGTCACCGGGCGTCGGCGCCGCCATCTCATTCAGGCGCATCACCTCGCTCGGCTCGCCGTTCTCGTGCACCTGCCATGCCTGCATGCGGGGCCTCCACGGGGGACTGCGTCGTCTGACCGGGTACGCACTGCATACTAAGCGGTCGCTTGCCCCTCAGGGAACAGTCAGATACGTCACGCCCCCTTCGGCCGCGCCCGCACATGCATCCGCTCCCCCTGCGGCCCGAACAGGCTCAGGAACTCCGCCGGCCCCTCCCCCGTCGACCCGAACCAGTGCGGCACCCGGGTGTCGAACTCGGCCGCCTCCCCGGCCGTGAGGACCACATCATGGTCGCCCAGCACCACCCGCAGCCGTCCCGACAGCACGTACAACCACTCGTAGCCCTCATGGGTGCGCGGTTCGGGCTCCTCCTCGCGCTGCGGTACCAGCACCTTGAAGGCCTGGAGACCGCCGGGCTGCCGGGTGAGCGGCCAGTAGGTGCGTCCGTGTCGCACAAGGGGCTTGGCGCGTACCCGCGGGTCCCCCACCGGCGGCGTTCCGACCAGCTCGTCCAGCGGCACCTGGTGGGCCTGCGCGATCGGCAGCAGCAACTCCAGGCTGGGCTTGCGCAGGCCCGACTCCAGCCGGGAGAGCGTGCTCACCGAGATGCCGGTCGCCTCGGACAGCGCGGCCAGGGTCACCTCCCGCTCCTTCCGGATCCGCCGCAGCCGGGGGCCCACATCCGCGAGAACGTCTTCGGTACTCATGCCCGTATTGCAGAATCGGCAAAGACGTTTGTCAATCCCGTACCCGCGGGCGACCGTGTCGGTATGACCGAGACATACGAAGTGATCGTGATCGGCGGCGGCACGGCGGGCCTGTCCGCCGCCCTCGTACTGGGCCGCGCCCGGCGCCGCACGCTGGTGATCGACGCGGGCGAACCGCGCAACGCGCCCGCCGCGCACATGCAGGGCTATCTGTCGCGGGACGGCATGCCGCCCGCCGAGTTCCTGGCGATCGGCCGCGAGGAGATCGCGCGGTACGGCGTGGAGCTGGTCCGGGACCGGGCGGTGGACGTCACGCGCGGCAAGGACTTCGCGGTCGCGCTGGCGAGTGGACGGCACGTGCACGCCCGACGGCTCGTCATCACCACCGGCCTCAAGGACGAGCTGCCCGCGGTGCCGGGAGTCGCGGAGCGGTTCGGCCGGGATGTGCTGCACTGCCCGTACTGCCACGGCTGGGAGGTCCGCGACCGGGCCTTCGGCGTACTGGCGACCACGCCGATGAGCGTGCACCAGGCGCTGATCGTCACCCAGTGGTCCAAGGACGTGACGTTCTTCCTGCACGAGGTCGCCGAGGACGACCTGTCCGACGACGACCTGCGCCGGCTCGCCGCGGCCGGGGTCGAGGTCGTGCCGGGCGAGGTCGCGGGCGTGGTGGTCGAGGACGACCGGCTCACCGGCGTCCGGCTCGCGGACGGCACGGTCCACGAGCGGGAGGTGCTGTTCACCGCGCCCCGCGCCGTCCCGCAGACCGGCCTGCTGGAGCGGCTGGGCGCCGAGCTGAACGAGACGCCGTTCGGCGCGTATGCCGTGGTGGACGCGACCGGCCTGACCAGCGTGCCGGGCGTGTGGGCCGCGGGCAACGCCGTCGGCTTCTCCGAGCAGGTGGTGAACGCGGCGAGCGGCGGCTACCGCGCGGGCGCCACGATCAACGGGGAGCTGCTGATGTCCGACCTCGACGCGGCCGTCCAGGTGTAGGCCCCGCCTCCCCGGTGCACCATGACTGCATGCTGCTGACCCGGCTCGCCGACGTGTCCCAGGAGGTCGCCGCCACCTCGGCGCGGTCCCGCAAGATCGCCCTGCTCGCCGAGTTGTTCCGGGACGCGGAGCCGGACGACGTGCCGGTCGTCATCCCCTATCTCGCGGGCCGGTTGCCGCAGGGCCGGCTCGGCATCGGCTGGAAGGTGCTCGGCCGCCGGGTCGCCCCGGCCGCCGGGCCGACCCTGACCGTGCGCGAGGTGGACGCCCGCCTCACCGCGATCGGCAAGGTCACGGGCACCGGTTCGCAGGCCGAGCGGGCCCGGCAGGTCGGGGAGTTGATGGGCGCGGCCACCGAGGGCGAGCAGCGTTTCCTGATCGGCCTGATCACGGGCGAGGTCCGGCAGGGCGCGCTGGACGCGCTCGCCGTCGAGGGGCTGGCGCAGGCGACCGGGGCCGCGGGCCCGGACGTACGGCGGGCGGTGATGCTGGCGGGGTCGTTGCAGACCGTGGCGCAGGCGCTGCTCGCCGACGGCCCGCAGGCCCTGGACCGCTTCCGCCTCACCGTCGGCCGCCCGGTGCTGCCGATGCTCGCCCACACCGCGTCCTCGGTGACGGAGGCGGTCGAGAAGCTGGGCGCCTGCGCGGTGGAGGAGAAGCTGGACGGCATCCGCGTCCAGGTCCACCGCGACGGCGACGACGTACGCCTCTACACCCGCACCCTCGACGACATCACCGACCGGCTGCCCGAGCTGATCTCGGCCGCGCTTCGGCTGCGCGGCGAGCGGTTCGTGCTGGACGGCGAGGTGATCGCCTTCGACGAGCGTGGCCGGCCGCGCTCGTTCCAGGAGACCGCCGGCCGGGTCGGCTCCCGGGTGGACGTGGCCACGGCCGCCCGGGCGGTCCCGGTCTCCCCGGTCTTCTTCGACGCGCTGTCCGTCGACGGCCGCGATCTGCTCGACCTGCCGTTCGCCGAGCGGCACGCGGAACTGGCCCGCTTGGTGCCCGAGCCCATGCGGGTGCGGCGGACCGTGGTGTCCGGCCCCGACGACGTGCCCGCGGCCGAGACCTTCCTCGCCGAGACTCTCGAACGCGGCCACGAGGGCGTCGTGGTCAAGGCGCTCGACGCGCCCTACAGCGCGGGGCGGCGCGGCGCCGCCTGGCTGAAGGTCAAGCCCGTGCACACCCTCGACCTGGTGGTCCTGGCCGCCGAATGGGGCCACGGCCGCCGCACCGGCAAGCTCTCCAACCTCCACCTCGGCGCCCGCACGGCCGACGGCGGCTTTGCGATGCTCGGCAAGACGTTCAAGGGCATGTCCGACGCGATGCTGACCTGGCAGACCGAGCGGCTCCAGGAACTGGCCGTCGAGTCCGACGGCTATGTGGTGGCGGTGCGCCCCGAACTCGTCGTGGAGATCGCCTACGACGGTCTGCAGAAGTCGACCCGCTATCCGGCCGGCGTCGCCCTGCGCTTCGCCCGCGTGATCCGCTACCGCGAGGACAAGCGCCCGGAGGAGGCCGACACCGTCGAGACGCTGCTGGCCGCGCACCCGGAGGTCAGGCCGTGAGGGGCAGGCACAGCGCGGGCCTGCTGCTGTTCCGGCACACCGACGGCGGTCTGGAGGTGTTGCTGGGCCATATGGGCGGACCGTTCTTCGCCCGGCGGGACGCGGGCGCGTGGACCGTGCCGAAGGGCGAGTACGACCCCGCGGAGCCCGCCTGGGAGGCGGCCCGCCGGGAGTTCCAGGAGGAGCTCGGGGTGCCGCCGCCGGACGGCGAGGCCGTGCCGCTCGGCGAGGTCCGGCAGACCGGCGGCAAGATCGTCACGGCGTGGGCGGTCGAGGCGGACCTCGACCCCGGCTCCATCAACCCCGGCACCTTCACCATGGAGTGGCCACCGAAGTCGGGACGCACCCAGGAGTTCCCCGAACTGGACCGGGTGGCGTGGTTCGGCCTGGACCGGGCCCGGGGGGTGATCATCAAGGCGCAGTCCACGTTTCTCGACCGCCTGGCGGAGCACTCGGCCTGAAGAGGCCCGCACGCGTTGCGGCCCCCACCGCGGCGCGGCAAGGTCATAGCACAGTCGCTCCCCAGGAGGCCAGCCATGCCCATCGCAACGGTGAACCCGGCGAACGGCGAGACGATCAAGACGTACGAGGCCATGGGCGCCGAGGAGATCGAGCGCCGGCTCCAGCTCGCCGTGGCCACCTTCCGCACGTACCGGGAGAGCGGCTTCGCCGACCGCGCGCGGTTGCTGAACCGGGCGGCGGACCTCCTGGACGAGGACCAGCAGGACATCGCCCGCGTGCTGACCACCGAGATGGGCAAGCCGATCAAGCAGGCGCGCGCGGAGGCCGCGAAGTGCGCCAAGGCGATGCGCTGGTACGCCGCCAACGCCGAGCGCCTCCTCGCCGACGAGGAGCCCGCCGACACCGACGTCGAGGACTCCGGCGCCTCCCGGGTCCGGGTCCGTTACCGGCCGCTCGGTCCGATCCTCGCGGTGATGCCGTGGAACTTCCCCCTGTGGCAGGTGATCCGGTTCGCCGCGCCCGCGCTGATGGCGGGCAACGTCGGACTGCTCAAGCACGCCTCGAACGTGCCCCAGACCGCCCTCTACCTGGAGGACCTGTTCCACCGGGCGGGCTTCACCGAGGGCTGCTTCCAGACCCTGCTCATCGGCGCCGCCGCGGTCGACGACATCCTGCGCGACGAACGCGTCAGGGCGGCGACCCTGACCGGCAGCGAGCCCGCCGGGCGCGCGGTCGCCTCCACCGCCGGGGAGATGGTCAAGAAGACGGTGCTGGAGCTGGGCGGCAGCGATCCGTACATCGTGATGCCGTCGGCGGACCTCGACCGGGCGGCACAGGTCGCGGTGACGGCGCGGGTGCAGAACACCGGCCAGTCGTGCATCGCCGCCAAGCGGTTCATCGTCCACACGGACGTGTACGACGCCTTCGCCGAGCGTTTCGTCCAGGGCATGGAGGCGCTCAGGATCGGCGACCCGATGGACGAGGAGACGGAGGTCGGGCCGCTGTCCAGCGAGCGGGGCCGGGCCGACCTGGAGGAGCTGGTGGACGATGCGAAGCGCAGCGGCGCGCGCGTGCTGTGCGGCGGGGAGCGGCCCGAGGGCGACGGCTGGTACTACCCGCCGACGGTCCTCGCCGGGATCACCCGCGAGATGCGCATCCACCGCGAGGAGGCGTTCGGGCCGGTCGCCACGCTGTACCGGGCGGGTGACCTGGACGAGGCGGTGCTGATCGCCAACGACTCCCCTTTCGGACTGAGTTCCAACGTCTGGACGCGCGCGGAGACGGACGTCGACCGGTTCGTACGGGATCTGGAGGCGGGCAGTGTGTACGTCAACGGGATGACCGCCTCGCACCCGGCTTTCCCGTTCGGGGGTGTGAAGCGGTCCGGGTACGGGCGTGAGCTGTCCGGGCACGGAATCCGCGAGTTCTGCAACATCACGACCGTATGGCACGGAGCGTGAGGGTTCCGGGGCTACGATCCCCTTTGTGAACCGCGAAGTGACTCTGCCTCTGATCGTCGACGACCGCGGTACCTTGCAGGTGGCCGCGGCCGACGTGAGCAAGCTGCTCCGCACGGTGGGCGGGAGGTGGCTGCGTCTCGTCGAGGCCGGGCAGGAGGGGCTCGACGAGGACACGGTCGCCGCGCTGACCATCGAGCTGGCCAAGTTGGCCGACCGGATCGACGTGGCGTGCATCGCGCACAGCAGTGGGGCCGGTTCCTAGAGGTCAGCGGCGTGCGGTGACCCGGCGCCCGAAAGTCGTTGTCGCCTGTACGGAGTAACCCGGCGCGAGATCGCGGGCCTCTCGGGTGATCGTGGGTTTACACCTCCTCGGAGGTGAACCACCTTCTGACCGGGGCCCAGAGCCTTCCGGACGGCGAAAGCAGGCACGGTTCATGGCGACTTTGTGCAGACCCTCGGTGTCCGTTCCAGAACACGTGATCACGATGGAAGAGACGCTGGAGCTGGCACGCTCCCGCCACGCGGACCATCCCCAACTTCCGCTGGCCCTTCGGCTGATCGAGAACACCGGCGTGCGCACGCGGCACATCGTGCAGCCCATCGAGGAGACCCTCAAGCACCCCGGGTTCGAGACCCGCAACAAGATCTACGAAGCCGAGGCCAAGGCCCGTGTCCCAGCGGTCGTGCAACGGGCGCTCGACGACGCGGAAATGCTCACCAGCGACATCGACGTGATCATCTATGTGTCGTGCACGGGCTTCATGATGCCCTCGCTCACGGCCTGGCTGATCAACGAGATGGACTTCCCCAGCAACACCCGTCAGATCCCCATAGCCCAGCTGGGCTGTGCGGCCGGCGGCGCGGCGATCAACCGGGCCCACGACTTCTGCATGGCCTACCCCAAGGGCAATGTGCTGATCGTGGCCTGCGAGTTCTGCTCGCTGTGCTACCAGCCCACCGACATCGGTGTCGGATCGCTGCTGTCCAACGGCCTGTTCGGGGACGGCATCGCCGCCGCCGTGGTCCGCGGCCGCGGCGGCACCGGAGTGAAGCTGGAGCGCAACGGCTCGTACCTGATCCCCAAGACCGAGGACTGGATCTCGTACGACGTCCGGGCCACCGGATTCCACTTCCTGCTGGACAAGCGGGTGCCCGGCACCATGGAGCCGCTCGCGCCGGCGCTGCACGAGCTGGCGGGCGCCCACGGGTGGGACGCCTCCGACCTGGACTTCTACATCATCCACGCCGGAGGACCCCGCATCCTCGACGACCTCAGCAAATTCCTGCAGGTCGAGCCGCACGCCTTCCGGTTCAGCCGGGCCACCCTCACCGAGTACGGCAACATCGCCAGCGCCGTCGTCCTGGACGCGCTGCGCAGGCTGTTCGACGAGGGCGGCGTCGAGCACCAGGCGCGCGGACTGCTCGCCGGGTTCGGACCCGGCATCACAGCGGAGATGTCCGTGGGCCGCTGGCAGATCGACGAGGCGGCGTGACATGAGCCAGGACACGATCATCGCGACCGCGCCACCGCACGTCGGGTGCGGCAGGAGCGACGACACGACCACGGGGACCGCGCCGCCACCCGTGCGGCAGTGGCCGGCACTGGACCTGACCGGAGTGGCCTTCGATCCGGTCCTGCGCGACCTGATGGACGACGGCCCGGTCACCCGGATCCAGCTGCCCAACGGCGAGGGCTGGGCCTGGCTCGTCACCCGCTACGACGACGTACGGATGGTGGCCAACGACCCCCGGTTCAGTCGCGAGGCGGTCAGGGAACGGCCGGTCACCCGGCTCGCCCCGCACTTCATCCCGGCCCGTGGCGCGGTCGGTTTCCTGGATCCGCCGGACCACACCCGGCTGCGCCGCTCGGTGGCCTCCGCGTTCACGGCGCGGGGCGTGGAGCGGGTACGGGAGAAGTCCCGGCGGATGCTCGACGAGCTGGTGGACGAACTGCTCCAGGACGGCCCGCCCGCCGACCTCACGGCGACCGTGCTGAGTCCCTTCCCCATCGCGGTGATCTGCGAGCTGATGGGCGTCCCGGCCGCCGACCGGCACAACATGCACGTCTGGACGCAGCTGATCCTGTCCTCGTCGCAGGGCGCGGACGTCAGCGAGCGGGCCAAGCAGGAGATGAGCGCCTGTTTCTCCGATCTCATCGGCCTCAGGGAGAACAGCACGGCCGAGGACGTCACCTCCCTGCTCGGCGCCGCCGTGGGCCGGGGCGAGATCACGCTGGAGGAGGCCGTCGGCCTCGCCGTGCTGGTCCAGATCGGCGGCGAGGCGGTCACCAACAACAGCGGGCAGATGTTCTACATCCTGCTCACCCGGCCGGACCTCGCCGAGCGACTGCGCGCCGAGCCGGCCATCCGCCCGCAGGCCATCGACGAACTGCTGCGCTGGATCCCGCACCGCAACGCCGTCGGCCTGTCCCGCATCGCCACGGAGGACGTACACATCAAAGGCCACCTCATCCGCGCGGGCGAGGCGATCTACGTGTCGTATCTCGCGGCCAACCGGGACCCGGACGTCTTCCCCGACCCCGGGACGATCGACTTCTCCCGCAACCCCAACCCGCATGCGGCGTTCGGCTTCGGGCCCCACTACTGCGTGGGCGGCATGCTGGCGAAGCTGGAGTCCGAGCTGCTGGTGGACGCCCTGCTGGACCGGGTGCCGGGCCTGAGACTGGCGGTGCCGCCGGATGAAGTGCCCTTCAGGAAGGGCGCGCTGATCCGCGGGCCCGAATGCCTGCCCGTGACCTGGTGAGCGCACGGTGACCGCGACCGAGGGACTGCTGGTGCCACCCGGCCACGGCCGGGTGGTCCAGACACCCGCCCAGCACGTGACGTTCAAGGTCACCGGCTCGCACTCCCGGACGGCCTCCACCTTCGAGGTGCTCGTGCCCCCGGGCTTCGACGTCGGCGCCCATGTGCACACCCGCAGCGAGGAGCTGTTCTACGTCCTCGAAGGCGAGCTGGACGTACTCGCCTTCGAGCCCCGCGTCCGGACCCCCGACAACTGGCAGAAGTGGGAGTCGAGTTCGGGAAGGCGGGTGGTCCGTGCGACACCGGGGACGGTCATCGTCGTGCCGCCCGGATGCCCGCACGCGTTCGCGAATCCGACGGAGACCCCGGCAAAGATGTTCTTCCAGGCGTCCCCGCCTCCGGATCACGAGCGGTACTTCGAGGAACTGCTGGAGATCCTGAGGGACGGGGGCCCACCGGATCACGAGGCGATCGAAAAACTCCGGGCAAGGTACGACATCGAGCAACTCACACCTTTGAAGCACCGATGAGTGCACGCCCCCCGCGTACTACCGAATGGACATCCCAGACACCGTCCGAGCAATCACCAGCCGCTGGATCTCACTGGTCCCCTCGAAGATCGTGTAGATCGCCGCATCGCGGTGCATGCGCTCCACCGGGTACTCCCTGGTGTAGCCGTTGCCACCGAGAATCTGGATGGCCTGGGCGGTGACCTTCTTCGCCGTCTCGCTCGCGAACAGCTTGGACATCGAGCCCTCGGCCGCCGTGAACGGCTTCCCGTTCACCGCCATCCAGGACGCCCGCCACACCAGCAGCCGCGCCGCATCGATGGACGTGCGCATGTCGGCGAGCTGGAACGCGACCCCCTGGTTGTCGATGATCGGCCGCCCGAACTGCTCACGCGTCATCGCGTAGTCCAGGGCCACCTCGTACGCCGCCCGGGCCGTGCCCACGGCCATCGCGCCGACGGCGGGACGGCTCGCCTCGAACGTCGCCATCGCCGCGTTCTTCACCCGCTCCCCGCCGGAGGCCTTCGCCTTCTCCCGGGCGCGGGCGAGCCGCTCGTCCAGCTTCTCCTTGCCGCCGAGCAGGCAGGAGCCGGGGACACGCACGTTGTCGAGGACGACCTCGGCGGTGTGCGAGGCGCGGATGCCGTGCTTCTTGAACTTCTGGCCCTGGGACAGCCCCGGTGTGTTCGGCGGGATGATGAAGGAGGCATGACCCTTGGAGCCCAGCTCGGGGTCGACGACCGCGACGACCACATGGACGCCCGCGATGCCGCCGTTGGTCGCCCAGGTCTTGGTGCCGTCGATGACCCACTCGTCCTTGGCCTCGTCGTACACCGCACGCGTACGCATGGACGCCACGTCGGACCCGGCGTCGGGTTCGGAGGAGCAGAACGCGGCGACCTTGACGTCGCTGGCATCGCCGTACATCTGGGGGATCCAGGTGCCGATCTGCTCCTCGGTGCCGTTGGCGAGCACCCCCACCGCCGCGAGGCCGGTGCCGACGATCGACAGGGCGATACCGGCGTCGCCCCAGAACAGCTCCTCCATGGCCATGGGGATACCGAGGCCGGTGGGGTCGAAGTACTGCTGCGCGTAGAAGTCGAGGGAGTAGATGCCGACCTTCGCGGCCTCCTGGATGACCGGCCAGGGAGTCTCCTCACGCTCGTCCCATTCGGCGGCCGCGGGGCGGATGACATCGGCGGCGAAGCCGTGCAGCCAGTCCCGGACCTCCTTTTGTTCGTCGTTGAGCTCCATGGTGAACTCGGCCATGTCCCCTCCAGCGGCGCACAATGCATGTTACTTGCGGTAACAGCAGTCTGTTACCCATGGGTAGGAAAAGTCAACTGACGACGATTCCTCGGCAGCCCGTTCGAGGCACGGGGCGTGTTGAGTGTTAGTTTGCGCTGGCGTCACCGATTCAGCACGGGTGGGGAGAGCTCATGGACACCACGCAGCGGACCGAGCAACAGCGGTCCGCCGACCGCCGACGGCGCGAGCTGCTGGAGGCCGCCGACAGGGTGGTGCTGCGGGACGGCCCGCAGGCGTCGATGAACGCCATCGCCGCGGAGGCGGGCATCACGAAGCCGATCCTTTATCGCCACTTCGGTGACAAGGGCGGGTTGTACGCGGCGCTGGCCAAGCGGCACACCGACGCGCTGCTGGACTCGCTGCGGGCCGCGCTGGACGCTCCGGCGGAGCGGCGCGAGCGGGTCGAGGCGACCCTGGACACCTATCTCGCGGCGATCGAGGCTCGGCCCCAGGTGTATCGGTTTCTGATGCATCCGGCGGAGGGGTCGCCGGGGGATCAGGGGTTCGATGTGGGCAAGCACTCGGCGCCGTTGTTGCGGCGGATGGGTGAGGAGCTGGCCCAGGTGATCGAGGAGCGGCTGGATCTCGGTCCGGGGAGTCAGCAGCTGGCCCGGGTGTGGGGGCATGGGATCGTCGGGATGATGCATGCCGCCGGGGACTGGTGGCTGGGGGAACGGCCTTGTTCTCGGGATGAGTTGGTGCGGAGTTTGGCTGATCTGCTGTGGGGGCGTCTTGCGGCTGCGGGGGATCGGATGGGGGGTCCGGGGTTCTGACGGTGGTATGCGGTCTGCGGGTTGTGTGGGTTGTGTGTGGCTTGTCGCGCCCACGCGGCGGAGCCGCATACGACACAGCCCCGCGCCCCTGAGTCGGCATCCTCACCTGCGCCAAGGGGCCCGGGCCACCTGTCGCATCAGGCGACGGTGGCGCCAGCCCGTTACTCGGTCCGCATAGACCCGGCCCTCAAGATGGTCGCACTCATGCTGGAGGCACCGCGCGAAGAACCCCGTGGCATGTACCGTCACCGGCTCCCCGGTCACCGTGAACCCCTCCACCACCGCATGGTCGTAACGCTCCGTCCCTGCCTCCAGGCCCGGCAGGGACAGGCAGCCCTCCGGGCCGCGAACCACCACGCCGTCCGTCTCCACCAAGCGTGGGTTGACCACATGGCCCAGGTGACGTACGTCATCGTCGTCGGGGCAGTCGTACACGAACACCCGCAACGGCTCGCCGATCTGGTTGGCTGCCAGGCCGACCCCGTTCGCGGCGTACATCGTCGCGAACAAGTCCTCCACCAAATCCGCCAGTCCACTGCCGAAGTCGGTCACCTCCCGGCAGGGCTCACGCAACGCGGGGTCGCCGAGCAGGGTGAGAGGCCGGACGCGCCCGTGGGCGCCCGGGATCGAGCCGTGTCGCATGACCGCAAGGGTACGGTTCCCTTCGGTCCACGTCCGCCGCGCAGGCGCGGGCCGCGATTCGGGCAGGTGAGTGGATCTCGATAGGCTGAGGCCTCACCACGTTGCCGGATGCTACGGCGCGGCGCGTACGCAAGGAGGATCGAGAACTGATGGCAGGCAACTCGGACCCGCTCACGCCGCGGGCCAAGCTGGCCGTGACCGCGGGCAAGGCGGTCGCAGCGGCATCGCGCGCCGCGGGGCGCGGCAGCGGTTCGGTGATCGGTGGCCGGGTGGCCCTCAAACTCGACCCCGACCTTCTCGCCCGGCTCGCCCAGAACCTGGACGTGATCCTGGTGTCGGCGACCAACGGCAAGACCACCACCACGCGGCTCATCGCCGAGGCGCTGCGCGCCGCGGGCCCTGTGGTGTCCAACGCGCTCGGCGCGAACATGCCCGCCGGTATCACGTCGGCGTTGGCGGGGGGCTCGGACGCCAAGTTCGGTGTCATCGAGGTGGACGAGAAGTACCTCGCCGGGGTGGCCCGCGACACGGACCCGAAGTGCATCGCGCTGCTGAACCTCTCCCGCGACCAGCTCGACCGTGCCGCCGAGACCCGGATGCTCGCCGAGAACTGGCGTGAGGGGCTCGCCGGGTCGAAGGCGGTGGTCGTCGCCAACGCGGACGACCCGCTGGTGGTGTGGGCGGCGTCGTCGTCCCCCAACGTGATCTGGGTCGCCGCCGGGCAGATGTGGAAGGACGACGCCTGGTCCTGCCCGTCCTGCGGCGGTGTGATGCAGCGCCCAGGCGACGACTGGTTCTGCGGCGAGTGCGGTTTCCGCCGGCCCACGCCGAGCTGGGCGCTGTCCGGCGACCATGTGCTCGACCCGCACGGCTCCGCCTGGCCGATCCACCTCCAGCTGCCGGGCCGCGCCAACAAGGCCAACGCCACCTCCTCGGCCGCCGTCGCCGCGGTGTTCGGGGTGCCGCCGCAGGTCGCCCTGGAGCGGATGTACCAGGTGCAGGCCGTGGCCGGGCGGTACGACGTGGTGCAGTTCATGCAGCGCGACCTGCGGCTGCTGCTCGCCAAGAACCCGGCCGGATGGCTGGAGACGTTCTCCCTCATCGACCCGCCGCCGACGCCGGTGATCCTGTCCGTGAACGCGCGCTCCGCCGACGGTACGGACACCTCGTGGCTGTGGGACGTCGACTACACGCGGCTGACCGGCCACCCGATCTTCGTCATCGGCGACCGCAAGCTGGACCTCGCGGTACGGCTGGAGGTCGCCAACCAGCACTTCCAGGTCTGCGAGAACCTCGACCAGGCGGTGCAGACGGCCCCGCCGGGCCGGATCGAGGTCATCGCCAACTACACCGCGTTCCAGGACCTGCGCCGCCGCGTCGGCAACTGACAAGCACTCAGGGGACTTTCGTGAGCGACAACCAACTGCGGGTCGTCTGGATCTACCCGGACCTGCTCAGCACATACGGCGACCAGGGCAACGTCCTCGTCGTGGAGCGCCGGGCCCGGCAGCGCGGCCTGGACGTGGCCCGGCTCGACGTGCGCAGCGACCAGCCGATCCCGACCTCCGGCGACATCTACCTGATCGGCGGCGGTGAGGACCGCCCGCAGCGGCTCGCGGCCGAGCGGCTGCGCCGCGACGGCGGCCTGCACCGGGCCGTGGGGAACGGCGCGATCGTCTTCTCCGTGTGCGCCGGTTACCAGATCCTCGGCCACGAGTTCATCAACGACCTCGGCCAGCGCGAGCCCGGCCTCGGGCTGCTGGACGTGGTGTCCGTGCGCGGCGAGGGCGCGCGGTGCGTCGGTGACGTGCTCGGCGACATCGACCCGCGCCTGGGCCTGCCCCCGCTGACCGGCTTCGAGAACCACCAGGGCGTCACCCACCTCGGCCCCACCGCCCGCCCGCTCGCGCAGGTGCGGTTCGGCAACGGCAACGGCACGGGCGACGGCACGGAGGGCGCGTACAACGACACGGTCTTCGGCACGTACATGCACGGCCCGGTGCTGGCCCGCAACCCGCAGATCGCCGACCTGCTGCTGAAGCTGGCCCTCGACGTCAACGCGTTGCCGCCGACCGACGACCGCTGGTACGAGGCGCTGCGCGACGAGCGCATCGCGGCGGCGCAGCAGCAGCCCGCGTAGGACGCGTTCACCTGCGCTCCAGCGCCGCTCAAGGAGCCCGTCTGACGGGCCGTCCGCACAGGTGAGCGGGGTCGTCCAGCAGTCGGACGCACGGTTCGGTCCCGCCCCCCGGTGCCGCTAGGGTGGCGGGGATCGAGCCGGACAGCGTGGTCCGGTCCCGGCTCACGTCGAGAAGGTATTTCGGGCTATGCGCATTGGTGTCCTCACGTCCGGCGGCGACTGCCCCGGTCTGAACGCCGTCATCCGGTCCGTCGTGCACCGTTCTGTCGTCGACCACGGCGACGAGGTCATCGGCTTCCGTGACGGCTGGAAAGGCCTCCTGGAGTGCGACTACCTCAAGCTCGACCTCGACGCGGTGGGCGGCATCCTGGCCCGCGGCGGCACCATCCTCGGCTCCTCCCGGGTCCGTCCCGAGCATCTGCGGGACGGTGTGGAGCGGGCCAAGGGGCATGTCCAGGAGCTCGGCCTGGACGCGATCATCCCGATCGGCGGTGAGGGCACCCTCAAGGCGGCCCGGCTGCTGTCGGACAGCGGTCTGCCCATCGTGGGCGTGCCGAAGACCATCGACAACGACATCGCCGTGACCGACGTGACGTTCGGCTTCGACACCGCCGTGACCGTCGCGACCGAGGCGCTGGACCGGCTGAAGACCACCGCCGAGTCGCATCAGCGGGTGCTGATCGTCGAGGTCATGGGCCGGCACACCGGGTGGATCGCGCTGCACTCGGGCATGGCGGCGGGCGCCCACGCCATCGTCGTACCCGAACGGCCCTTCGACATCGAGGAGCTGACCGCGAAGGTCGGGGAGCGGTTCGAGGCGGGCAAGCGGTTCGCGATCGTCGTCGTGGCGGAGGGGGCGAAGCCGCGGCCCGGCACGATGGCGTTCGACGAGGGCGGCAAGGACATCTACGGGCACGAGAGGTTCGCGGGGGTCGCCCGGCAGCTGTCCGTCGAGCTGGAGAACCGGCTCGGCAAGGAGGCGCGGCCGGTCATTCTCGGGCATGTGCAGCGGGGCGGTACGCCTACGGCCTACGACCGGGTGCTCGCCACTCGGTTCGGGTGGCATGCGGTGGAGGCGGCGCATCGGGGGGAGTTCGGGAAGATGACCGCGCTGAAGGGGACCGAGATTGTGATGGTGTCCCTTGCGGAGGCGGTGGAGACTCTCAAGACCGTGCCGTCGGCGCGGTACGCCGAAGCGGAGTGCGTGCTTTAGCCGTCCGGTACGTTGCATTGCCCCCGGTCGCAAGCGCGGCCGGGGGCAGTTCTAGTCTTGGGGCGGACAGACAGCACAACCCGCACGAAACAGGAGCCGCCGGATGGATCACAGCGGGCACGGCATGACCATGGATTTGCCGCCGTTCACGCTGGGGCGGGGGCTTCAGTGGTCGGCGGAGCCGTTCTTTCTCGTGGCCTGTCTGCTGGGGCTCGCGCTGTACGGGTGGGGCGTCGTCCGGCTGCGGCGGCGCGGGGACAAGTGGCCGCTCGGGCGGACCGTGTCCTTCGTCGCCGGTGTGCTGACCATCGGGCTGATGATGTGCACCCAGCTGAACGACTACGGCATGGTCATGTTCAGCGTGCACATGGTGCAGCACATGGTGATCAGCATGCTGTCGCCGATCCTGATCCTGCTCGGCGGCCCGATCACGCTCGCGCTGCGCGCGCTGCCGCCCGCCGCCCGGGGCCACAAGGGCCTCCGCGAGCTGCTGCTGGCGCTGCTGCACAGCCGGTACATGCGGATCATCACGCACCCGGCGTTCACGATCCCGCTGTTCATCGCCAGCCTCTACGCGCTGTACTTCAGCCCGATCTTCGACTTCCTGATGGGCTCCAAGCCGGGGCACATCGCGATGATGGTGCACTTCCTCGCCGTGGGCCTGGTGTTCTTCTGGCCGATCATCGGCGTGGACCCGGGGCCGCACCGGCCCGGCCATCTGATGCGGATGCTGGAGCTGTTCGCGGGCATGCCGTTCCACGCGTTCTTCGGCATCGCGCTGATGATGGCGTCGACGCCGATGGTCGACACCTACGCCGACCCGCCCGCGTCGCTCGGCATCGACGCGCTCGCCGACCAGAACGCGGCCGGCGGTATCGCCTGGGCGTTCAGTGAGATCCCGTCCGTTCTGGTGCTGATCGCGCTGCTGTTCCAGTGGTACGCCTCCGAGCAGCGGCAGGCGCGGCGCAAGGACCGGGCCGCCGACCGCGACGGCGACAAGGAACTCGAGGCGTACAACGCCTATTTGGCCTCACTGAACGCACGCAGCCGCTGACCTGCTTTTCCGGGCGGTTCCTTTTTTCCCGCCGCGGGATCAGCCGCCCGGTCGGAACGGCGGGCCCCTCGGATCCGGCGGCGGGGACACGGCTGTGGTTCGGGGAGTAGGAGTACGTGACGCTGAGTGTGCCCGGGGGCACGAGTGGCGGGGCGACCACTCCCCCGGATCCGGGCCCGTCGTCACCGGCGCCCACCGGCGACCGAGCGTCCGACCAGCCAGGCACCCTCCTCCGCCCCACCACCGCCGACCACGACCGCACCCCCGACGAGCGAGCCACCCCCTAGACCAGCGATCCCCGCAGCGAGGGCAGGCTCCTGGAATTCCGGCACTCATTTCGCCGTGCGCACCGTACGCAAGCAGAACGGGGGCACCATGGGAGGGGACGAACCATAAGGAGGGTGTTGCGATGCCCGGTTCTACGGACGGCTCTACGAAAGCGATGGGGGTGCTCACCGTCGGCGGACTCGTCGTGGTGACCGCCTACACGGTGGCGCTCGGCAGCAACGGCTGGCTGTGGTTCGGCTGGGTCGTGCTGGGCCTGATCACTCTCGGGATGGTGGCCACCCGCAGCACCTGAGGTCGTTCACTCGCGGGTGACCCGCCCTGCCGAGTGCACCCCCGGCTGGTACTTCGGCAGCCGGGCGGTGACCTTCATGCCCGCGCCGACGGCGGTCTCGATGACGAGGCCATAGTCGTCGCCGTAGACCTGCCGCAGCCGGTCGTCGACGTTGGACAGCCCGATGCCGCCCGAGGGGCTGACCTCCCCGGCGAGGATGCGGCGCAGCAGGTCGGGGTCCATTCCGGCGCCGTCGTCCTCGATGACCACGAGGGCCTCGGCGCCGGTGTCCTGTGCGGTGATGCTGATGTGGCACTTGTCGGCCTTGCCTTCGAGGCCGTGCTTGACGGCGTTCTCGACGAGCGGCTGGAGGCAGAGGAAGGGCAGGGCGACGGGGAGGACTTCGGGGGCGATCTGGAGCGTCACGGAGAGGCGGCTGCCGAAGCGGGCCCGGACAAGCGCCAGGTAGTGATCGATGGCGTGGAGTTCGTCGGCGAGGGTGGTGAAGTCGCCGTGCCGACGGAACGAGTAGCGGGTGAAGTCGGCGAACTCCAGCAGCAGCTCGCGGGCGCGCTCGGGGTCGGTGCGGACGAACGAGGCGATCACGGCGAGCGAGTTGAAGATGAAGTGCGGGGAGATCTGGGCGCGCAGGGCCTTGATCTCGGCCTCGATGAGGCGGGTGCGGGACTGGTCCAGGTCAGCGAGTTCGAGCTGGACGGAGACCCAGCGGGCCACCTCGCCGGCCGCCCGGACGAGGACGGCGGACTCGCGGGGCGCGCAGGCGACGAGGGCGCCGTGCACGCGGTCGTCGACGGTGAGGGGGGCGACGACGGCCCAGCGCAGGGGGCAGTCGGGGGCGTCGCAGGTCAGCGGGAAGGCCTCGCCGCGGCCGGTCTCCAGGGGGCCGCTGAGGCGTTCCATGATCTCGGCGCGGTGATGGGCGCCCACACCGTCCCAGGCGAGGACGTGTGTGTCGTCGGTGAGGCACAGGGCGTCCGTGCCGAGCAGTGAGCGCAGCCGGCGGGCGGACTTGCGGGCCGTTTCCTCCGTGAGCCCGGCCCGCAGCGGGGGCGCGGCGAGGGACGCGGTGTGCAGGGTCTGGAAGGTGGCGTGCTCGACGGGGGTGCCGAGACCGCCGAGGCTCTCGGGGCGAGCCGTGCGCCGCCCCAGCCAGAAGCCCGCGGCGAGCAGCGGGAGCACGGCGACACAGAGCCCGGCGACGAACCCACTCATGCCGCCACCCCTCCCGGGCCGTCGCCCACATCCGCATGCGGCAGTACCGCGTCGGCCCACGAACCCGCAGGCCCATCACCCACCCTCCACCGCCGAACCCCGGCATGCCCCGACCACACCAGACAGCCGCCATCGGCCACAGCGGCTCTTGGCCCCCGGCGGGACTCGCTCATGCCGCCACCCCACCCGGGCCGTCGCCCACACCCGCATGCGGCAGTACCGCGCCGGCCCACGAACCCGCAGGCCCATCACCCACCCTCCACCGCCGAACCCCGGCATGCCCCGACCACACCAGACAACCCCCATCGGCCACAGCGGCTCTTGGCCCCCAACGGGACTCGCTCATGCCTTCACCTCCGCCCGCACTTCCTCCGGCAGGTGAAATCGCGCCAGGATCGCCGCCGTCCCCGCCGGGACCCGGCTCGGGGTCGCCAGGGACACCAGCACCATCGTGAGGAAGCCCAGCGGCACCGACCACAGTGCGGGCCAGGCGAGCAGGGCGTGCAGGGGGCCTGCGCCGGGGAAGTCCGCCATGGTGGCGGCCACCGCCAGGAACGCCGAACCCCCGCCCACCAGCATCCCGGCCGCCGCGCCCGGCGGAGTCAGCCGACGCCACCAGATGCCGAGCACCAGCAGCGGGCAGAAGGACGACGCCGACACGGCGAAGGCCAGCCCCACCGCGTCCGCCACCGGCAGCCCGCCGACCAGCACGCTCGCCGCGAGCGGGGCGGCCATCGCGAGGACCGTGCCGCGCCGGAAGTGCCGCACGCCCCGCGCGGGCAGGACGTCCTGCGCGAGCACGCCCGCGACCGCCATGGTCAGCCCCGACGCCGTGGACAGGAACGCCGCGAAGGCCCCGCCCGCCACCAGCGCGCCGAGCAGATCGCCGCCGACGCCCCCGATCATGCGCTCCGGCAGCAGCAGGACCGCCGCGTCCGCGTCGCCGGCGAGGGTGAGTTCGGGGGCGTAGAGACGGCCGAGGGCGCCGTACACCGGCGGCAGCAGATAGAAGGCGCCGATCAGGGCGAGCACGGCGACCGTCGTCCGGCGGGCGGCGACGCCGTGCGGGCTGGTGTAGAAGCGGACGACGACGTGCGGCAGGCCCATGGTGCCGAGGAAGGTGGCGAGGATCAGTCCGTACGTGGCGTACAGCGGGCGTTCCGCACGGTTCTCGGCCCGCGACGGTGACATCCCGCCGCCGCTCGCGGAGTCCGCCCGGGGGACGGGCGTGCCCTTGTCGAACGTGAGGCGGGTGCTCTGTTCGATTCGGTGGGTGCCGGCGGGCAAGTCGAGCCGCTGCTCCTCGTACGTGCGCCCGTCGACCGTGCCGCTGACCGTCACCGTCAGCGGCCTGTCGAGCTTCAGGTCGAGGGTGTCGTCGACGCGGACGACCCGCTGTTCGCGGAAGGTGGCCGGTTCGTCGAAGGCGTCGCGGGGGGCGCCGTCGCCCTGCCAGGCGAGGACGAGGAAGAGGACGGGGACCAGGAGGGCGGTGAGCTTGAGCCAGTACTGGAAGGCCTGCACGAACGTGATGCTGCGCATGCCGCCCGCCGCGACGATCGCGGTCACGACGACGGCGACGATGATCCCGCCGAGCCAGTCGGGCGCGCCGGTCAGAACGGTCAGCGTCAGCCCGGCGCCCTGGAGCTGTGGCAGCAGGTACAGCCAGCCGACGCCGACGACGAAGGCGCCCGCGAGCCGCCGTACCGCCTGGGAGGCGAGGCGGGCCTCGGCGAAGTCGGGCAGCGTGTAGGCGCCGGAGCGGCGGAGGGGGGCGGCCACGAAGACGAGCAGCACCAGGTATCCGGCGGTGTATCCGACCGGGTACCAGAGCATGTCCGGGCCCTGGACGAGGACCAGTCCCGCGATGCCGAGGAAGGACGCGGCGGAGAGGTACTCGCCGCTGATCGCGGCGGCGTTCAGGCGGGGGCCGACGGTGCGGGAGGCGACGTAGAAGTCGGAGGTGGTGCGGGAGATGCGCAGGCCGAAGGCGCCGACGAGGACGGTCGCCACGACGACGAGGGCGACGGCGGGAACGGCGTATCCGGAGTACACGGGTCGACGTCCTCAGCGGTCCTCGACCAGGCGGACGAAGTCGCGTTCGTTGCGTTCGGCGCGGCCGACGTACCAGCGGGCCAGCAGCACCAGGGGCGCGTACAGGCAGAAGCCGAGGACCAGCCACTCCAGGCGGCGTGCGTTGGGGGTGGTGGCGAACACCAGGGGCAGGGGGCCGACCAGCAGGACGAGGACCGCGAGCACCGCGAGGGCGGCGCGGAGCTGGGTGCGCATCAGGGAGCGGACGTAGGTGTGGCCGAGGGTGGTCTGCTCGTCGATCTCGGTGCGCGGGCGGTAGTAGCCGGAGGCGCGGCTTGTGCGGCGGGGCGGGCCGGTGACGACCACGCGGCGTTCGGTGGGTTCCGGTGGCATCGTCACGGCCTCCTCATGAGCAGGTCCCGCAGCTCGCGCGCGTGGCGGCGGCTGACCTGGAGTTCCTCCGTGCCGACCAGGACGCTGACCGTGCCCGCGTCGAGACGGAGTTCGCCGATGTGGCGCAGGGCGACCAGGTGGCGGCGGTGGATGCGCACGAAACCGCGGGAGCGCCAGCGCTCCTCCAGGGTGGACAGCGGGATGCGGACCAGGTGGCTGCCCTTGCCGGTGTGCAGGCGGGCGTAGTCGCCCTGGGCCTCGACATGGGTGATGTCGTCGACGGCGACGAAGCGGGTCACGCCGCCCAGCTCGACGGGGATGTGGTCCGGGTCGGGCTCGTGGACGGGGATGCGGGGCGCGGCGCCGCGCTGCTCGGCGGCCCGGCGTACGGCTTCGGCGAGCCGTTCCTTGCGGACGGGTTTCAGCACGTAGTCGACCGCCTTGAGGTCGAAGGCCTGCACGGCGAAGTCCTCGTGGGCGGTGACGAAGACGACCAGCGGCGGCTGGGCGAAGCCGGTGAGCAGCCGGGCCAGGTCCAGTCCGTCGAGGCCGGGCATGTTGATGTCGAGGAAGACGACGTCGATGGCCTCGGGTCCGTCCGGTCCGGACTCCAGGGCGCGGGTGATGCGGCGCAGCGCCTCGGTCGCGTCGCCGGCACCCTCGGCGCTGCCGATCCGCGGATCCGCGTTCAGCAGGTACACGAGTTCCTCGAGGGTGGGTCGTTCGTCGTCGACAGCCAGGGCGCGCAGCATGAACGTGGAGTCTAGGTGCGATTCGTACGTCTGCACACGGGCCGGGCGTGGACGTTCGCCCTGGATACAGTGCTGTTATGAACAGCAGGTCGGCGCCCTTCGACGAACTGGACCGGAAGATCATCACCGCGCTGATGGCGAACTCCCGGACGAGCTTCGCCGAGATCGGCGCGGCGATCGGGCTGTCCTCGACGGCCGTGAAGCGCCGGGTGGACAGGCTGCGGGAGACCGGCGTGATCACCGGGTTCACGGCGACGGTGGAACCGTCGGCGCTGGGCTGGCGTACCGAGGCGTATGTCGAGGTGTACTGCGAGGGCGCGGCGCCGCCCCGGCGGCTGGCGGAGGTGGTGCGGGGGTATCCCGAGATCACGGCGGCGATGACGGTGACCGGCGGCGCGGACGCGTTGCTGCATGTGCGGGCGCGGGACGTGGAGCACTTCGAGGAGGTGCTGGAGCGGATCCGTACGGAGCCGTTCATCCGGAAGACGATCAGTGTGATGGTGCTGTCCCATCTGATCCCGGAGAGTCCGGAGGCGGGTGCGAGCCAGCCCGCGCCGGAGCGCGCACCAGACGTGCGCTGAGGCCGGAAACTACGCAGCGATCCTGCGCGGACACGCAGCTTTTGTTTCTTGTCGGTCCTTTCCGCCGTTCCTACCGTGGTGTCACCCCAGTCGACACCGCAGGAAGCGGAGGGACCCCTCTGTGCCCGAAACCCGTGTGCCGCGCCGGCGGCGCTTCCTCGTCTGCGAACCCAGACACTTCGCCGTGCAGTACGCGATCAATCCCTGGATGGACCCCGACGTCCGGGTCGACGTCGATCTGGCCCAGGAGCAGTGGCGGACGCTGGTCCGCGCCTACCAGGACCACGGCCACACGGTCGACACCGTGCCGCCGGTGCCCGGTCTGCCGGACATGGTCTTCGCCGCCAACTCGGCGGTCGTCGTCGACGGCCGCGTCTTCGGCTCCCTCTTCCACGCGCCCGAGCGGCGCCCCGAGTCCGGCTACTACGACACCTGGTTCAAGGCGGCGGGCTTCGACGTCTACCGCCCGGAGAACGTCTGCGAGGGCGAGGGCGACCTCGTCCCGACGGGCCGGTACGTGCTGGCCGGCACCGGTTTCCGCACCACCCGCGAGGCGCATCGCGAGGTGCAGGAGTTCCTCGGTGTGCCGGTGATCTCCCTGACCCTGGTGGACCCGTACTTCTACCACCTCGACACGGCGCTGTTCGTGCTCGACGAGGAGAACATCGCGTACTACCCGGACGCGTTCTCGCCCGGCAGCCGTGAGGTGCTCGCGCGGCTGTACCCGGACGCGGTGCTCGGCACCCGCGAGGACGCGATGGCGTTCGGGCTCAACTCCGTCTCCGACGGACATCACGTCTTCATCTCGCCCCGTGCCGAGGGCCTCGCCGCACAGCTCGCCGACCGCGGCTATGCGCCCGTCCCGGTGGACCTGTCGGAGTTCCACAAGGCCGGCGGGGGCATCAAGTGCTGTACCCAGGAAATCCGGGAGATCCGTTCATGACCGCACCCGCCCGTACCCGCGACTCCGCCGAGCTGATCCGCGCCGAGGAGCCGGTGCTCGCGCACAACTACCACCCGCTGCCCGTGGTCGTCGCCCGCGCCGAGGGCACCTGGGTGGAGGACGTCGAGGGCCGCCGCTACCTCGACATGCTGGCCGGCTACTCGGCCCTCAACTTCGGCCACCGCCACCCCGCCCTGATCGAGGCGGCCCACCGCCAGCTGGACCGTCTGACCCTGACCTCCCGGGCCTTCCACAACGACCGGCTCGCGGAGTTCGCCGAGCGGCTGGCCGAGCTGACCGGCCTGGACATGGTGCTGCCCATGAACACCGGCGCGGAAGCGGTGGAGAGCGGCATCAAGGTGGCCCGCAAGTGGGCGTACGACGTGAAGGGCGTCCCCGCCGACCGGGCGACGATCGTGGTCGCGGCGGAGAACTTCCACGGCCGTACGACGACGATCGTGAGCTTCTCGACGGACGAGACGGCGCGGGCGGGGTTCGGCCCGTTCACGCCGGGCTTCCGGATCGTGCCGTACGACGACCTCGCGGCGCTGGAGGCGGCGGTCGACGAGACGACGGCCGCAGTGCTGATCGAGCCGATCCAGGGCGAGGCGGGCGTGCTCATCCCGTCCGAGGGCTACCTGGCCGGCGTGCGGGAGCTGACGCGGCGCAAGGGATGCCTGTTCATCGCGGACGAGATCCAGTCGGGCCTCGGCCGTACGGGCCGCACGCTCGCCGTCGAGCACGAGCACGTCGTCCCCGATGTGCTGCTGCTCGGCAAGGCGCTGGGCGGGGGCATCGTGCCGGTGTCGGCGGTGGTCGCGCGCCGGGAGGTGCTCGGGGTGCTGCGGCCGGGTGAGCACGGTTCGACGTTCGGCGGCAACCCGCTGGCCGCCGCGGTCGGCACGGCGGTGGTCGAGCTGCTGGAGACGGGCGAGTTCCAGCGCCGGGCCGCGGAACTGGGCATTGTGCTGCGGGGGGCCCTTGAGGGGCTGGTCGGCAAGGGCGTCGTCGGCTTCCGGGCGCGCGGGCTGTGGGCGGGGGTCGACATCGACCCGGCGATCGGCACCGGGCGCGAGATCAGCGAACGCCTCATGCGTGAGGGCGTGCTGGTGAAGGACACACACGGCTCGACGATCCGGCTCGCACCTCCGCTGACCATCACGACGGAGGAGCTGCGCTCGGCGGTTGGGGCGTTGGAGGCGGTGCTGGGGCAGGCCTGAGGGGGCCGGGCGGAGGCGGCTTCGCGGGGGGGCGGCGGTCGACGGCCTCCCCGCAGGCGCCGCCCACGGCGAACAGCGCCCGCGCGGCGGCAGTCGACGGCTCCACACACGCCCCGCCGCCCACCGCGAACAGCGCCCGCGCGACGGCAGCCGACGGCTCCACACACGCCCCACCCACCCGCGAACAGCGCCCACGCGACGGCAGCCGACGGCTCCACACACGCCCCACCCACCCGCGAACAGCGCCCGCGCGACGGCAGTCGACGGCCTCGCGCACGCCCCACCCACCCGCGAACAGCGCCCACGCGACGGCAGCCGACGGCTCCACACACGCCCCACCCACCGGCGAACAGCGCTCCCACCCAGCCCTCCACGCGACCGCCCGCCCCGCCCCTCTCCCGGGCGGGCGGTCCCCCAGCGGCAGCCCCGCCCCCACAGGGGTGAAGATGGGGGCAAGAGGTGGTAGACCACTCTCAGCGACAGAGAGGTCAACCGTGGGCACATTCGAGGAGCGCGACGTCGACCGTCGGCGGTTCGACGTGGCGGACGCCGCTCCCGTGCTGCTCGACGCCCAGGGCGTGGTGACGAGCTGGACCAGGAACGCCCAGCGCCTGCTGGGGTACGCCCCCGCCGAGGCGGTGGGCCGGGGTGTCGCCGAATTGTTGATGCCCGAGGACGCGGCACGGGTGCCGGAGCTGGTCGAGCGGTGCCGCAGGGACGGCGGCTGGGCGGGCCTGATGACGGCCCGGCGTGACAACGGGATGCCGGTCCGGGTGATGGTCCGGATCACCTCGGCGCTGGAGACGCAGGGCCCCTCCCGCTGGCTGGTGCTGCTGTCGGAACTGGGCGACGCCCCCGGCTGGGACATGAGTCGCGGCATGCTGGAGCAGCTGGTGGCCCGCTCCCCGATCGGCATAGCGATCGTCGACACCAACCTGCGCTACGTCTGGTCGAACGCCGCCCTCGCCAGGTTCGGCGGTGGACCGCCCAGCCACCGGCTGGGCCTGCGGCTGGCGGACATCCAGCCGGGCCTGGACGCCGAGGCGATCGAGGCGCAGATGCTGCACGTCCTCGCGACCGGCGAGCCGGTCCTGGACTTCGAGCACGTGGGCCACGTACGGTCCGCCCCGTTCCGCGAGACCGCCCACATGATGACGTTCACCCGCCTCGACGACGGCCACGGCCGTCCCATGGGCGTGTACTACACCGTCGTCGACATCAGCGACCGGCACCGCGCCCGCCAGCGCCTCGCCCTGCTGGACCGCGCCGGCGAGCGCATCGGCCGCACTCTGGACATCACGCAGACCGCGCAGGAACTGGCCGACGTGGCGGTGCCCGAGCTCGCCGACTTCGTGACCGTGGATCTGCTGGAGTCGGTGCTGCGCGGCGCGGAACCGGAACTCGGGCCGCCACGTGAAACGGACCGGGTGCGGCTGCGCCGGGCGGGGCAGCGCTCGCTCGACCGGTCCATCCCGGAGGCCGTCGTGGAGATCGGCGAGGTGGCCTCGTATCTGGCGGGATCGCCGCCGATCCGCTCGCTGACCACAGGCAACTCATGGCGCGAGGAGCGACTCGACCCGCTCGCCGAGCAGTGGGCCACGGACGCCCGCGGCGGCCGGCGGTCCATCTTCATCGAGCTGGGCCTGCACAGCGCGATGACCGTGCCGATCCGCGCGCGGGGCGTCACCCTCGGCGTCACCACCTTCTTTCGGCGCCGCCGCCACGAGCCCTTCGACGAGGGCGACCTGAGCCTCGCCGAGGATCTCGTCTCCCGGGCGGCCGTGTGCGTGGACAACGCCCGGCGCTACACCCGCGAGCGGGACGCGGCCCTGGTACTGCAGCGCAGCCTGCTGCCACACCGGCTGCCGGAGCAGGAGGCCGTGGAGGTGACGGCCTGCTACCGGCCCGCCGACGAGCTGACCGGCCTCGGCGGGGACTGGTACGACCTGATCCCGCTGTCGGGGGCGCGGGTCGCCCTCGTGGTGGGCGAGGTCACCGGGCACGGCATCCAGGCGGCGGCGGCCATGGGGCGGCTGCGGACCGCCGTACGCACCCTCGCGGCGCTGGACCTGCCGCCGGAGGAAGTGCTCGGCCACCTCGACGACCTGGTCGCCCTGGGCTCGCCCGAGGAGGGTGTCGTACCGGACGCGGGCAACCAGTGCGGGCCGCATGCGGAGGACACCGACAGCGCCCAGGCCGTCGGTTCCGGGTGCGTGTACGTCGTCTACGACCCCGTCGACGGCCGGTGCACGATGGCCGCCGCCGGACATCCCACACCGGTGGTGATCGGGCCGGACGGCAAGGTCACGTTCGTGGAGCTGCCGCAGGGACCCGCCCTCGGCGTGGGCGGGCCGCCGTTCGAGGCGGTGGAGGTGACGCTGGCCGAGGGCAGCACGCTGGCGCTGCACACCGACGGGCTGCTGGCCGGCGACGACGGGGCGTGGGCGGTCGACGTGAGCCGGGACCGGCTGCGGGGCGTGCTGCAGCGGCCCGCGCCGTCGCTGGACCAGCGCTGCCGGGCCGTGGTCGACGCGCTGGTGCCCGACCGGCCGCACGACGACGTGGCCCTGCTGATGGCCCGCACCCGGCTGCTCGGCGCCGAACAGATGGCGAGCTGGGACCTGCCCAGCGATCCTGCCGTGGTCGCCGACGCCCGCAAGTCGGCCTGCCGCCAGCTGTCGGAGTGGGGGCTGGAGGAGCTGACCTTCACCACCGAGCTGGTCGTGAGCGAGCTGGTCACCAACGCCATCCGGCACTCCATCGGCCCGATCCGGCTGCGGCTGATCAGGGCGGGCACGCTGGCCTGCGAGGTCTTCGACGGCGGCGCCACCGCACCGCATCTGCGCCATCCGCGCACCACGGACGAGGGCGGGCGCGGACTGCTGCTGGTCTCGCAGCTCACCCAGCGGTGGGGCACCCGGTTCGTCCCCGACGGCAAGGTCATCTGGGCGGAGCAGCCGCTGACCGGCTTCGCGGACTGACGCGGGCGTGGAAAACCGGCGGACGCGTCCTGCCGGAACGGCTGCCACCCGACGGCGTCACCGACGACACAGCGCTGATCAGCACGGGGCCGGCGACCGTCAGGTCCCCAGCCGGCGCGCCAGGTCCCGCAGGTCCTTGCCGATCGACGAGCGGACCTGCCGGGCCATGAGGGGCCCGGCCGGCCAGTAGTACTTTCCGGGGTCGCCCCGCACCCGGATCCGGGCGTGCGTGCCGTCGGGATGCGGGTCGAAGGTGTAGGTGACGTGCATGGGCATCGGCCCGCCACGGACACCATGTCCAGCAGCCGCGGCGGGTCGTACGCCGCGACGCGCAGGACGTAGTCGATCCGCCGCCCGAGGAAACGGGCCGTACGCGTCACCTCGGCGCCGACACCGAAGCCGCCCGTGTCCGCCTCCTGGGTCAGCTCCGCCGTACGGATGCCCTGCGTCCACTCGTGGTCGTGGCGCCAGTCCATGGCGTACGCGGCGACGCGCTCGGGCGGCAGCCCGATGACGCGCTCCGCCGTCACGTCGATGGTCATACCGGTCTCCGGGTGTCTCGGTGGACGGTCAGCTCCACTCAGGATTCCGGCCGCTGGCACCGAGCGCGCGGTGGAGTGCGGGGGCGTCGGCCGGAACGGGCACCGGCGGGCCGTAGCCGCCGCTGGTCCGGGCCTGCTCGGCGATCCGCTCGACCACACCGAGCACCGCCTGCGCGGTCTCGGCCCCGAGGGTGAACGGCCGGCCGGTGGCGCGGGCCAGGTCCCAGCCGTGCAGGGCGAGTTCCTCCAGCGTGATCGACGCGGCGAGGGCGGCGGGCATCTCACCGGGCCCGAAGTGCGTGCTGCCTTCGTACGCCGCCGGGTCGGCCCACGCGGACGCGGCCAGCTCGGCCGCCTCGGCCACGGCGGCCGACGACAGCGCCGAGACGGGGGCGTCCTCCTGGGGCTCCTTGCGGGCCGCCCGCGCGGAGGAGAGCAGGGTGCCGCCGAGGTGGTCGAGCAGCTCGGCGACCGTGAACTTCTCGCACGGCGTGCGGTCGGTGAGCTGGTCGGCACGAACGCCGGACGTGAGGGCGACGACGGAGATGAAGGCGCCGCGAAGCGCAAACTGTAGCGGCGACTAAAATGACGGGCATGGATGCGGTACGGGTGGTCGCCGAGCCCCGGCGGCGGGAGATTCTGCGGCTGGTGTGGGACGCGGAGCTGTCCGCGGGGGAGATCGCCGAGCGGTTCGACGTCACGTTCGGGGCGGTCTCCCAGCACCTCAAGGTGCTGCGGGACTCCGGTCTGGTTACGCTGCGCCAGGACGGCAAGAAACGTTTCTACCGGGCGGACCGCGAGGCCCTGGGCCCGCTGGCCGACTATCTACAGTCGATGTGGGCCGCGAAGCTCGACACGCTGGCCGGGCTGGCCGAGGCCGCAGAGGCGGCCGAGCGCTCGGGGCAGGACGAAGGGCAGGGCTCGTGAACGCGAACGTGGTCACCGTGGAGCGGCGCATCGCCGCCCGGCCGGAAACGGTGTTCTCCTTCTTCACCGACCGGGACAAGTGGCTGTCCTGGATGGGCAAGAACGGCGAGTTCACGTTCGAGCCCGGCGGCGCCTACCGCACCAACGTCACCGGCGAGAACGTCGCCGAGGGCCGCTTCGTGGAGATCGACCCGCCCAAGCGGCTGGTCTTCACATGGGGCTGGGCCGAGGGCGGGATGCCGGTTCCGCCCGGCTCGACGACGGTCGAGATCACCCTGGAGCCGGTCCCCGAGGGCACCCTGCTCCGCCTGGTCCACAGCGGCCTGCCCTCCCCCGAGGCGTCCGCCGCCCACCGGGAGGGCTGGACGCACTACACCGACCGGCTGGCCGTCGTGGCGGCGGGCGGCGATCCGGGGCGCGACGACTGGATGTGAGCGGGGCCCCACCCCAGTGACCGGGCCGGGGCCGTACGTCGGCCCCGGCCCGCAGAAACTACGGCTCAGGGCTCACGGCTTGCGCGCCACCGCCCCGTACATGGCGATGTCCTCGTCCCGGATCCCCTGCTCGCCCGTGCCGTCCGGGTGCCACTTGTGGACCTGGACGATGCCGGGTTCGACGAGTTCCAGGCCGTCGAAGAACTCGTGGGCCTCGTCGATGGTGCGCAGCCGCATCGGCATGTTGCGGGCGGCGTACTCGCGGGCGACGCGGCCCACCTCCTCCGGCGCGAACTCGGCGGTGCCGATGGACATCGCCAGGTAGCTGCCCGAGGGCAGCGGCTCCAGCAGGCGGCGGACGATGCCGACCGCGTCGTCCTCGTCGAGGATGAAGTGGACGATCGCGATCACGGTGAGGGCCACCGGCTGCGTGAGGTCGAGGGTCTCGCGCAGCTCGGGGGCGTCCAGGATGCTGCCCGGCTCGCGGAAATCGGCCTCGATGTACGAGGTCCGCCCCTCGGGGGTGCTGGCCAGCAGGCCCTGGGAGAGGGTGAGGACGATGGGGTCGTTGTCGACGTAGACGACGCGCGACTCGGGAGCCACCGCCTGGGCGATCTCGTGGAGGTTGGGCGAGGTGGGTATGCCGGTGCCGATGTCGAGGAACTGACGCATCCCCGCCTCCTCGGCGAGCCAGCGCACGGCGCGGTTCATCCAGTCGCGGTTGGCCCGCATGTGGATGGGCAGGGCGGGCCACTCCCGGGACATGGCGTCGCCCGCCTCCTGGTCCGCGGGGTAGTAGTCCTTGCCACCCAGGATGTAGTCGTAGATCCGCGCGGAGTGCGCGTTCTCGGTGTCGATACGGTCGGCCGGCCATCCGTTGTCAGGCAACGCCGTGTCTCCCATTCGGGTCGGTGGGTCTGCGGGGAACGCTCAGCAATAGCAAGGGAATTGAACTGTAAGGTCAGAGCAGGAAGTCGGCCTCACCCGCCTTCACACCCGTCAGGAAGCTCGACACCTCCAGGGGCGTGAAGACCAGCGCCGGTCCCTCGGGGTCGGTCGACTGGCGGACGGCGACGCGCCCGTCGTCGAGTTTCAGCACTTCCACGCAGGCGCCTCCGGCGTCGTCGCTCCACGGCTTGGACCAGCCGCAGGCACCCAGTTCGGGGGCCGGCATGCCGTTGCGTATGGGGTGGTGCACGTCAGAGCTCCTTGCGAATCGCGCCGAGGTGGGCCTCGGTCTTACTGGCGGGCGCCGCCTGGGCGCCCAGCCGGTCCAGGGCCTCGCGGTACACCACGACGTCGTCGCTCTTGTCCAGGTAGACGGCGCCCACCAGGCCGTTGAGATAGACGATGTCGGGCAGTTCGCGGGCCCGGAACCGGAAGAGGTGGAAGGCGCCCGCCCGCATCGCCGGGTGCGGGCCGTTGGCGAACCGCATGATCTGCAGGGTCACATGCGGCAGCCGGTTCACCTCGATCAGATGGTCGATCTGCGCCCGCATCACATCGGCGCCGCCGACCGGCCAGCGCAGCACGGTCTCGTCCATCACGACCCACAGCCGCGGCGGCGCCTCGCGGGTCAGCAGCTCCTGGCGCCGCATCCGCAGCGCCACCCGGCGGTCGGTCGCCTCGGCCGGGGCGTGCGGATTGCCGGCGCTCAGCAGGGCCCGGGCGTAACTCTCCGTCTGCAGCAGACCGTGCACGAACTGGTTCTCGTAGGCACGGATCTGCAACGCCGCCTGCTCCAGGCTCAGATAGGCGGCGAACCAGTCCGGCAGTACGTCACGGTAGGTGTGCCACCAGCCGCGCTTGTTGGCCTCGCGGACCGACTTCAGGAACGTGTCGATCTCCTGCTGGTCCGTCACCCCGTAGACCTGGAGCAGCTTCTCGGCGTCCGGGAGCCGGAGCCGGGCCACCTTGGCGGCCTCCATCCGGCGGATCGTGGAGTGGCTGACCCCGATGGCCGCGCCCGCCTGCTCGTAGGTCAGTCCGGCCCGGGTCCGCAGCTCCTCCAGCTGTCTGCCGAGGATCATGCGCAGCACGGAAGGGGCGCCGCCCCAGTCGGTTTCCGCGGTCACGCCCTACCCCCTCACGCCGTCAGCTCAGGGCCACCGTCTCACGCGGTCACGCTCGGAATGCCATTCGATCATTTCCTGGCGAGAGCAGCATGCACTTGACCAATTGCAATTTTCAACTTGCAGCTTGCGAGTGGTTGTCGGCGGGTGCCACAGTGGACTCACTGTCCTCGGCTCGCCGAACGGGGAGACGGACCGGTCCAGTTGGGGGAGACCGGGCCGCAACTCACCGTTCTCGCAAGCGGGTTGTCCTCCGCCTCCGCATCCCGCGCACAGCCGGCCGACCGACAGCTGTACGGCGATGACCACATGGCAGACGAAAGGCGCACGGCGATGGCTCCGCCCTCCCTCCCCCACCCGCTCGACCGACTGCCCGGGAACGAACTCCCCGACCGCCCGCCCACCGCACGACAGGCCCTCCGCCTGTCCGGCGCCGACCCCTTGGGCCGACCGCCCGGCTCGGAGCACACGCTCCGGGCGCCGTCGAAGGCGACGCGCACCCCCCAGTCACCCGGGGGCGAGTTCACCGGTCGACTCCCTGGGCCGAAAGGCCTCGACCGGCTCGCCTCCGGGGACCAGCCCGCCCACCGCGCCCACACGTTCGTCCTCCCCGCGGCCCCGGAGTCGGTCGGCGCGGCCCGCCGCACCGTGCGCGAGACGCTGACCTCGTGGCACACCGGCCCCGACGACCTCGACAGCGCTGTCCTGGTGACCTCCGAGCTCGTCACCAACGCGGTCACCCACTCGGGCAGCGAGCGCATCGTGTGCCGGCTGCACACCACCGGGGACCGGATCCGCGTCGAGGTCGAGGACCAGAACTTCGGGCCCACCCTGCCGACGCCCCGGCAGGCCTGCCCCGACGACCAGAACGGCCGCGGGCTCCTCCTGGTCGAGGCGATCTGCGACGACTGGGGAGTCCGGCCCGCCCCGAACCGCTCCGGACGCATCGTCTGGGCCGACCTGACGACGACCCGTTCCCACCCCGCGCCCCCCGCACGGCCCGTCCCCCACTCGGCCGAAGGACCCGTACCGCATGCACCGACCGCCCAGGCGTGACCCGCACCCGCCCCGTTCCGCGGCGACACTCCACCCCGCACCCGTCCGGCAGGACCACCCCCGTCTCCCGATCCCCCCGCACCTCGCCACGAGCCTCGGCCACGACGCCGTGGGTACACCCCTGGAACACGGCGCGAGCATCCTGAACGCTCTCCCCCGCGTCGGGTGCGTGTTCGCCGACGACCGGCACTGGTGGTGGATCGTCCCGGCCGGCTCGCACATCGGGATCACCTGGCCGCCGAGCACCACGTACGCGGTCGGCGCCGGGATGCGCGACCCGTCCTGGACCGCCACGCGCCCGAAACCGGGCACGGACCACCCGCGCCTGATCCACTCCCCCATGGACGGCTCGCCGTACACCCCGCCGATACCGCTGTACTTCCTCACCTGCCGCCTCACCGGCAGCAGCCCGAGCTGGTCGCTCGGCGCCACCGGCTGAAGCATCCCGGTACGGCCCGCTCACTCGGGTCGTACCGGTTTCCCCCCATCCCGCCCGCGCCTACACTGACACCTCACGACGTGCTGGTTGACCTGCGAGAACGCTGCCGTGCGCCGAACCGACGGAGTGAGGAGCCCACCCGTTGTTCTACTACCTGCTCAAGTACGTGCTTCTCGGGCCGCTGCTCAGACTGGTCTTCCGGCCCCGGATCGAGGGCCTGGAGCACGTCCCGTCATCGGGCGCGGCGATCGTCGCGGGCAACCATCTGTCCTTCTCGGACCACTTCCTGATGCCGGCGATCCTCAGGCGCCGGATCACCTTCCTGGCGAAGGCCGAGTACTTCACCGGCCCCGGCATCAAAGGCCGCCTGACGGCGGCGTTCTTCCGCAGCGCCGGGCAGATCCCGGTCGACCGCTCCGGCAAGGACGCCGGTCAGGCCGCGATCCGCGAGGGCCTCGGGGTACTGCGGAAGGATGAGCTGCTCGGCATCTACCCCGAGGGCACCCGCTCGCACGACGGCCGCCTCTACAAGGGCAAGGTCGGTGTCGCGGTGATGGCCCTCAAGGCCGGGGTCCCGGTCGTCCCGTGCGCGATGATCGGCACCTTCGAGGCCCAGCCGCCGGGCAAGGTCGTCCCCCGTATCCACCCCGTCGTCATCCGCTTCGGCGCGCCCCTCGACTTCTCCCGTTACGCCGGCATGGAGAACGAGAAGGCCATCCTGCGCGCCGTCACCGACGAGATCATGTACGCCATCCTGACGCTGTCCGAGCAGGAGTACGTCGACCAGTACGCGGCTGTCGTGAAGGCCGAGGCCGCCGCGGCGAAGCCGGACCAGCGGGAGCGCAGGTTCCGGCGGATGCCGCTCAGCTGACTCTGCTGTGAGCCAAGTTCCGTGACCCGCCCGGCCGTTGTGGCTTACGGTCCCGTCATGAAACGTGCTGTGGTGATCGGAGCGACAGGCCAGATCGGGCGCCCGGCGGTGGCCGCGCTCGCACGGGACGGCTGGGAGGTGACGGCCGCCTCCCGGGGCGGCGGACGGGACGAGGCCTGGCCCGAGGACGTCCGGGCGGCGCGGCTGGACCGGAACGACGACGCGGCGCTGGCCGCGCTGATCGGCGACGACTGCGACCTCGTCGTCGACATGGTCGCCTACGACACCCGGCACGCCCGGCAGTTGACCGGCCTGGCCGGGCGGATCGGCTCGGCGGTGGTGATCTCCAGCGTGTCGGTGTACGAGGACGACAAGGGCCGCGGCTTCGACACCCAGGCCGAACCGGACGGCTTCCCCGAGTACCCGCTGCCCCTCCCGGAGAGCCAGCGGACGGTGACGCCCGGCGAGGCGTCGTACAGCACCCGCAAGGCCGCCCTGGAACGCGAACTGCTCGCGGCCGGCGACCGGTTGCCCACCACGCTGCTGCGCGCCGGGGCGGTGCACGGCCCGCACTGCCGCACGCCCCGCGAGCTGTACTTCGTCAAGCGCAACCTGGACGGCCGCCGCCGACGCGTCCTCGCGTACGGCGGCCGGAGCCGCTTCCATCCGGTGAGCGTGCACACCCTCGCCGAACTGATCCGTCTCGCCGCCGCCCGCCCCGGCTCGCGCGCCCTCAACGCCTGCGACGACGAGGCGCCGCCGGTGCTGGAGATCGCCACCGCGATCGACACCGCGATGGGCGTCGAGACGGAGACGGTCCTGGTCGACGGTCCCCCGCCGGTGCCGTCGGTGGGCGACAGCCCGTGGTCGGTGCCGGTGCCCGTGGTGTGCGCCATGTCGGCGGCGGAACGGGAGCTGGGCTACCGACCAGTGGTGCGCTACGCCGAGACGCTCCCGGAGACCATCGAGTGGATCGAACGCCAACTGTCCGGACGCGACTGGCGGGAGGCGTACCCGAAGATGTTCCAGGCGTACGGCGACCTCTTCGACTACGCGGCCGAGGACGCCTGGTTGGACCAGGGGCGGCCGACCGGTCCGCCGGCCGCCCCTGGCACCGTATGACCGCCTGTTACGGCTTGGGCGTGGCGTGCGGGGCGCAGGTCACGTCCTTGCCGTCCAGTTGGCCGGTGAGCAGGTAGGCGTCCACCCGGTCGTTGATGCAGGAGTTGACCAGGCCGGTGACGCCGTGCGAGCCGGCGCCCTTCTCGGTGATCAGGCGGGAGCCCTTGAAGCGCTCGTGCAGTTCGAGGGCGCCTTCGTACGGGGTGGCCGCGTCACGCTCGGACTGCACGATCAGGACCGGCGGCAGGCCCTTGCCGGTCTTCACGTTCAGCGGGGTGTTCTGCTTCACCGGCCAGGTGGCGCACGGCAGGTTCATCCAGGCGTTGGCCCAGGTCATGAACGGGTGGTCGCGATGCAGCCGGGTGTTGTCGCGGTCCCACTTCCGCCAGTTGGTGGGCCACTTGGCGTCGGCGCACTCGACGGCGGTGTAGACGGCGTTGCCGTTCTCCGCGGAGGCGTTGCCCGCGGTGTCGGACAGGTCGGGGGCGGCCGCGTCGACGAGGGCCTGGGTGTCACCGGCGACGTACTTGCTGAACACGGTCGCGACCGGCACCCACGCGGAGTCGTAGTACGGGGCGCTCTGGAAGAAGGAGATCAGCTCCGCCGGGCCGACCACGCCGCCGATGGGGTTCTGCTTCGCGGTGGCGCGCAACTGAAGCCACTTGTCCTGGACCTCGGCACGGGTGTCGCCGAGGTGGAAGGTGGCGTCGTTCTTCGCGACCCAGTCCTGCCAGTCCTTCCAGCGCTTCTCGAAGGCCACGTCCTGGTCCAGGTTGGCCTGGTACCAGATCTTCTCCCGCGACGGGTTGACGACGCTGTCGACGACCATCCGGCGGACGTGCCCCGGGAAGAGAGTGCCGTAGACCGCGCCCAGGTAGGTGCCGTAGGAGACGCCGAGGAAGTTGAGCTGCTTCTCGCCGAGCGCGGCGCGGATGACGTCCAGGTCGCGGGCGGTGTTCGGCGTGGTCATGTGGGGCAGCATGGCGCCGCTGCGCTCGTAGCAGCCCTCGGCGTACTCGCGGGCCAGCTTGCGCTGGGCGAGCTTGTCGGCCTCGGAGTCGGGCACCGGGTCCGGCTTGGGCGCCTTGACGAACTCCTGCGGGTCGACACAGGAGATGGGCGCCGACTTGCCGACGCCCCGCGGGTCGAAGCCCACGAAGTCGTACGCCTTGGCCACCTTCGCCCAGACCGGCGCCTTGGTCGTGACCCGGCGGGGGAAGAACAGCCCGGAGCCGCCCGGGCCGCCCGGGTTGTAGACGAGGGCGCCCTGGCGCTCCTGCTGGGTGCCGGTGTTGCCGACGCGGTCGACGGCGAGCTTGATCTGCTTGCCGAAGGGCTTGGCGTAGTCGAGCGGCACGGTGACCCAGCCGCACTGGATCGGCTTCTCCAGCCTCCAGTCGGCGGGGCAGTCCTGCCAGTCGATCCCGGCCCGGGCGGCGCGGGCCGCGGCGACCTTGACGCCCCAGGCCTCGTGGTCCTGA
Organism: Streptomyces sp. Z423-1; assembly: GCF_013009255.1. NCBI lineage: Bacteria > Bacillati > Actinomycetota > Actinomycetes > Kitasatosporales > Streptomycetaceae > Streptomyces > Streptomyces sp. Z423-1. The sequence goes on along the minus strand of NZ_CP053109.1, from coordinate 8,318,894 downwards.
CCGTGGCGGGCCTGGTCGGCGCTCGCGCTGGCGGTGGGCGCGGCCACCGCTCCGGCTATCAGGGTCGCCGCGACGAGCAGTCCGGCCGAACCGACCGCCGCCGTCCGCCTCTTCGGTCTGATGTCCCTCAAGTGGGGCCTCCCGTACACCGTTTCGATGAGTACGGGTGATCCTGTCCACTGTGCGGACGCCGAGAACAGAGGCGGGCGGTGTTCTTTGCCAATCCGATAACCGGAGAGGCAAGTCCGCTGACCGGATCGTTACCCGAACGAGGCCAGCGCCTCGTCCAGCAGCCGCCGCAGGCGCAGCGCGTCCGGCGCGACGGCGGTCACCAGCGCGGCGGGCCCGGCGAGGGGCATCACCGCGGCGCCCTCCCCCAACACCCTCGCCGGCACCGGACGCTGCGCGAACTCCGGGCGTACGACGACCAGTTGCCCGACGGCACGATGTCCGCCGAGCCCGGCGGGACCGTCCCAGCCGCCCGGCGCTCCCGGACCGCAGGACAGCTCCTGGTCGAGGACGGCCCGCCCGGCGATCCGTACGGACAGACGGCTGGTGAGCCGCCCGGGTTCCTCACCCGCCCGGCCGAGCACCTGCTCCTCGCGCAGCACGAGACGGGCGGCCGGGCCGACGTCGGCCCGGGTGTGCATGTGCAGGTCGCTGCCGCAGGCGGAGATCAACTGCTCGGGCAGCCAGCGCAGTTCGCCTCCGTCGGCGACGGTGAGGCGCACGTCGTAGCGGGCCTCGCCCTTGGCCTGTCCGGGCAGCGCGATGGTCGCGGCGGCCGACCCGACGAGCAGCCGGGCCCCGGCCTCGACCCCGGCCTCGACCGTGAAGTGGTCGCCGCCGAGGGGGCCGCTCATCGCGCCGACGAGCATCACCCGGGCCTCGCCGTCCGCGCTCCCCCGCGTCCGGCGCGGCGCCAGCGGCCCCTCCCCCTCCAGTACGGGCAGGGCCGTACCGCCGCGCCCGTCGGGGCGGGCGAGCATCCGGGCGGTGGCGCGTACCCCGGTGGTCGTCGCGCTCATGCGGTCCACGCGGCGAGCTGCGCGCGCACCCAGTCGGCCACGTCCTTCACCCCGGCCTCGGTCCTCAGCGACTGGAACACGACCGGCAGTTCGGCCCGCTGGGCCTTGGCGTCCGCGGACATCCGGGCCAGGTCGGAGCCGACGTAGGGGGCGAGGTCGGTCTTGTTGACGACCAGCAGGTCGGCGGTGGTGACGCCGGGGCCGCCCTTGCGCGGGATGTCGTCTCCGCCGGCCACGTCGATGACGAAGATCTGCGCGTCGACGAGGCCCTTGGAGAAGGTGGCGGTGAGATTGTCCCCGCCGGACTCGACCAGGATCAGGTCCAGCGGCCCGACCTCGTCCTCCAGGTCCTCGACCGCTTCGAGGTTGGCGGAGATGTCGTCCCGGATCGCGGTGTGCGGGCAGGCCCCCGTCTCCACGGCGGTGATCCGCTCCGGCGGCAGCACGGCCTCCCGCAACAGGAACTCGGCGTCCTCGCGCGTGTAGATGTCGTTGGTGACGACGGCGAGGGAGAGTTCGTCACGCAGCGCCCGGCACAGCGCGGCGACGGTCGCGGTCTTCCCGGACCCGACGGGCCCACCAAGCCCGACACGCAGGGCCCGCCGCCGACCGTCGGGGCGGTGGGCGTCGGCGCTGGGGGCGGGGGTGGTGTCGTGGAGGTGGTCGAGATGCATGAGGGCGGCTCCAAGTTTCACGGGTTCGGTGCCGGCAGGCCGGTGCGCTTCCAGCCGAGGCCGGCATCATTCAGCCCGTCCGGCGTTTGAGGACGAGGCCCGTTCAGGGCCGAAGCGGGGGTCCAGGGGGCGGCAGCCCCCTGGCGGGGTCGAAGGGGCGGAGCCCCTGGAGGACGGGACGGGTAGGGGCGGCGGGGGCGAGACAACTCACGAGGCGAACAACCGCACCCCCCACCCCGCATGCACCTCCGCCCCGATCTCCAGCAACGGCGCGGAAGCCGCGGGCAGCGCATCAACCCCCGCATCCACGACACCCCGCGCCACCTCCACCGCCCGATCCGCGACGCGATCCATCTCCGGCGCCAACCGCGCCAGCACCCCCGTCGCATCGAATGGATCCAGACTCAGCAACCGCACCGTCGCACTCGCCGCCCCACTCACACTCTCGTACGCCGCACAGTAAGCGGCATCAACAGCCCCAAGCCCCGCGGCCCGCGCCGCGAGCCCCAGCACCACCGGCTGATGCGCCCCCTTGGGAAACTCCCGCGCCACGGCGTCCAGCTCGCCCGACGGCCAGGTGGCCCGCGCCGCCCGCAGCATCTGCCGCCCCAGCTTGCGCGCAGCGAGCCGCAGCGCCGGAGACGGCGTCCGCGCATCCGCCGCCGCGTCCAGCTCCCCCGGATCGACGCCGAGCGCCGCCGCCGCGGCGAGGGCGGCCGACACCAGCCCCGCCGTGTGCAACCGGCCCCGGCAGAACTCCTCCAGGCTCGCCGCACCCGTGACCCGCCCCGCCTTCACCGCGGCCTCGGCCCCGCCGGAGTGTGCGTGCCCTCCGGCGGGGAAGCGGCCGTCGGCCAGGACGAGAAGTGCTGCTCGTGACATCACAGCACCTCAGAAGAGGAAGTACCGCTGGGCCATGGGCAGTTCGGCGGCCGGAGTCGCCTCGACGAGCTCTCCGTCGATGTACACGGCGAAGCTGTCGGGGTCGATCCGTACGTCGGGCCGGGCATCGTTCTCCCGCATGTCCGCCTTGGTCACCCCGCGCGTCGACTCGATGGCGACGAACCGCTTCCCGAGCCCGAGCCGCTCCGGCAGCCCGTCCTCGACGGCGAGCGGCGCCACGAAGTTGAACGAGTTCGAGCCCGGCGCCCGCCCGATCGCCCCGTACATCGGCCGGGGCAGGATCGGCTGCGGCGTCGGAATGGAGGCGTTGGCGTCGCCCATCTGCGCGTACGCGATCTGCCCGCCCTTGAGGACGAGCTGCGGCTTGACGCCGAAGAACGCGGGCTCCCAGAGCACCAGGTCGGCGAGTTTCCCGGTCTCCACGGAACCGACCTCGCGCGCGAGGCCCTGCGCGAGCGCCGGGTTGATGGTGTACTTGGCGACATAGCGACGTACTCGGCGATTGTCCGCCCGCCCGTCACCGGGGAGCGCGCCGCGTCGCCGTTTCATCACATGGGCGGTCTGCCAGGTCCGCATGACGACCTCGCCGACCCGGCCCATGGCCTGCGAGTCCGACGAGATGATCGAGATCGCGCCCAGGTCGTGCAGGATGTCCTCGGCCCCGATGGTGGACGGCCGGATCCGCGACTCGGCGAAGGCCAGGTCCTCCGGCACCGCCGGGTTGAGGTGGTGGCACACCATCAGCATGTCGAGGTGTTCCTCGGCGGTGTTGACGGTGAACGGCCGCGTCGGGTTCGTGGAGCTGGGCAGCACGTGCGGCTCGGAGACCACGGTCATGATGTCGGGCGCGTGCCCGCCGCCCGCCCCCTCCGTGTGGTACGCGTGGATCCCCCGCCCGGCGATCGCGGCCAGCGTGTCGCCGACGAAACCGGCCTCGTTCAGCGTGTCGGTGTGGATGGCGACCTGGACGCCGGTCTGCTCGGCGACGGTCAGTGAGGCGTCGATGACGGCCGGGGTGGAGCCCCAGTCCTCGTGCAGCTTCAGACCGAGGGCGCCGCCGCGGATCTGGGACAGCATCGCCTCGTGGGAGACGGTGTTGCCCTTGCCGAGGAAGCCGATGTTGAGCGGGTACTGCTCCATCGCCTCCAGCATCCGGGCCAGATGCCAGGGGCCGGGCGTGACGGTGGTCGCCTTGGAGCCCTCGGCCGGTCCGGTGCCGCCGCCGACGAGGGTGGTGATGCCCGCGGCCAGCGCCTCGTCGGCGATCTGCGGGCAGATGAAGTGGACGTGCGCGTCGATGGCCCCGGCCGTCAGGATCCGCCCGTTGCCCGCGATGACCTCGGTCTCGGGGCCGATGACCAGCTCCGGATGCACCCCGTCCATGGTGTCCGGGTTGCCCGCCTTGCCGATCCCGGTGATCCGGCCGTCGCGGACACCGACGTCGGCCTTGACGATGCCCCAGTGGTCGACGATCACCGCACCGGTGATGACGGTGTCGGGCGTGCCCTCCGCGCGCGTGGCCCGCGCCTGTCCCATGGACTCGCGGATGACCTTGCCGCCGCCGAACACCGCCTCGTCCCCGGCGAGTCCGGGGCCGCCGCAGCGGTCCTCCTCAATCTCGATCAGCAGATCGGTGTCGGCGAGCCGGATGCGGTCACCGGTCGTCGGGCCGAACAGGTCGGCGTACGCGGCACGGGACATCTCAGGCATCGAGGGCACCTCCGGTCTCCCCGCGCAGGCCGGGCACCACGCGGGCGCCGGCGAGCGGGACGAGTTCGACGTCGACGGGGATACCGGGTTCGAAGCGTACGGCCGTACCGGCGGCGACGTTGAGCCGCTTGCCGCGCGCGGCCGCGCGGTCGAACTCCAGGCCGGGGTTGGCCTCGGCGAAGTGGTAGTGGGAGCCGACCTGGACGGGCCGGTCGGCGGCGTTGAGCACGGTGAGGCGGGTGACCTCGCGGCCCTGGTTGTAGGCAATCGGGCCGTCGGCGAACAGGATCTCTCCGGGGATCATCGAGGCCCCCTCAGACGATCGGGTCGTGGACGGTGACGAGCTTGGTGCCGTCCGGGAAGGTCGCCTCGACCTGGACGTCGTGGATCATCTCGGGGATGCCCTCCATGACGTCGTCCCGGGTGAGCAGCTTGCGTCCGGAGGCCATCAGTTCGGCGACGCTGCGGCCGTCGCGGGCGCCTTCGAGGATGTGCGACGTGATGAGGGCGACGGCCTCGGGGTGGTTCAGTTTCAGCCCGCGGGCGCGACGCTTCTCGGCCACGTCGGCCGCCACGTGGATCAGCAGCCTCTCCTGCTCGTGCGGGGTCAGTTGCACGTCCCACCTCACATCCTCGCTCCGGGCCGTGCGGGGCCCGGTTGCCGCGGCCACCGGCAAAGTCCCTGGTGGCGTGGAGGGGCAGGCTAGTTGGCACGAGTTTCAAGCAAGTTAACCAAGCTGTGATCCATCAGGAGCGGTGCGCTCGTCCCGCATGCTCATCAACGCCCGCAGACCGTCGCGGAGCACCTCGACCGGGACGGGCCCGAAGAGGGACTGCTGGGCGACGAAGCCCATCACGGCAGCGATCATCGTGCGGGCCACATGGTCCGGGGCGACGTCCGGGCGCATCATCCCGGCGTCCTGGTAGCCCTCGACGATCCGCGACCAGGCCGCGCGCACCGAGCCGTACCCGTCACGCAGGACGGCCGCCAGTTCCTCGTTGCGCAGTGTCTCCGTCCACACCTGGACGACGAGCCGCGGAAAGGCGGGCCGCCCGTCGACAGTCAGGTTCTCCCGGGCGGCGAGCGTCCGGCCGAGGACCGCGGCGACGAGTTCGTCCGGCGGCGGGGGCGGGGACTGCCGTGCCGCCACCTCGAAGGCCTCGCGGACCGATCCGAGCACCTCGCCGACGATCGCGGCGATCAGCTCCTCCTTGCCGCTGAAGTAGCGGTAGACGGCACCCGCGGAGAGGTCCACCTCCTTCAGCACGTCCTGCATGGACGTGGCATGGAACCCGTTGCGGGCGAAGCAGACGGCGGCGCCGTCGAGGATCTGCCGGCGGCGGGCGTCGAGGTGTTCCTGGGATACACGAGCCATGCCCTGAAATGTAAAACGAACATTCCTTCTTGACAAGGAGCGGGCACGGGCGCACGGTGGTGCCGAACCGAAAACGAACGATCTTTCTTTTTGACCTTTCACCGGAGGGGGACCCATGTCCACGCCACCCGGCACGCATCCCACCCAGCACCCCGACCCCCGTCGCCTGATCGCGGTCGTCGTCCTCGTCCCGCTCCTCGCGGCGCTGGCGCTGTGGGCCTTCGCGTGGCCCGCCGCCCGCACCGCGCCACGCGACCTGCCGCTCGGCGTCGCGGGCCCGGCCGCCGCCACCGCGCAGGTCGAGCAGCGGCTGGCACGGCACCAGGGCGCGTTCGAGATCCACCGTTACGCCGACGAGGCCGCCGCCCGGCAGGCCATCGAGGACCGGACGGTGTACGGCGCGGTCGTGGTCACCGACCAGGGGCCCGAGCTGCTGACCGCGTCGGCCGCGAGCCCGACGGTCGCGCAGCTGCTGCAACAGGCGCTTTCGGCCGAGGGTGCCCAGCCGCGCACGGTGGACGTCGTGGCCGCCCCCGAGAACGACCCGCGGGGCGCCGCCCTCACCGCGAGTGTGCTGCCGCTGGCGCTGGCCGGGATCGCGGCGGGCGCGGCCGTTTCCCTGACCGGGCTGCGCGGCGTCCGGGCGGTGACCGCGCTGGTGGGCGCGGCGGCGCTGGTCGGTGTCACCGCGGCCGCGATCGCGCACAGCTGGCTGGAGGTCCTCACCGGCGACTGGTGGGCGGAGGCCGCCGCCCTCGGCCTGTCCACGCTGGCGGTGAGCAGCGCGGTCGCCGGTCTCGCCGCGCTCATGGGCAGGGCCGGGCTCGGCCTCGGCGCGGGTGTGCTGATGCTGTTCGGCAACCCGTTCTCGGGGGCGGGATCGGCGCCGCAGATGCTGCCCGAGCCGGCCGGGGCGCTCGGCCAGTGGCTGCCGCCGGGTGCGGGGACGACGCTGCTGCGCTCGGTGTCGTACTTCGACGGCGCGGCGGCGCTGGGTCCGGCGCTGACGCTGACGTGGTGGGTCGCGGTGGGGCTGGGGGCGGTGCTGCTGGGCAGCGCGCTGAAGTCCCGTACGGCGAGCAGCGAAGAATCCGCAGCCGACCGGAGGCCCGCGCTGGCCGGCTGACCACATACAGCACGTAGAGGCCGTGCGCCCCGCCGTAGGGGGCGCACGGCCTGTACGTGTTCTACGAGGGGTTGGGCCCGCGATGTTCCGCCGTGTCACGACGACGCGCTGGAGACGATCTGCCTCGGGCAGGCCGGATCGACCGCCGCCGTACTGCTCGCCGCAGGCACCCCCGGGCAAGCGATTCGCCCTGCCCGGCGCCCGGGTGGTGATCCGTCAGCCGGCGCTGCCCGAGCCGATCGAGGGACAGGCCAGTGAGTCGCCGTCCAGGCGGAGGAGTTGGCGCGGGTACGCGCCCGGCTGGAGGAGATGGGGTGAGCCGCGGATGCTGCCACCGGAACTCCCGCCGCTGCCCGCCCTCACCCGGGCCGAGGGCGAGTTGATCGACCGTTACCTGGAAGTGGCGGACCTGCTGGGGCGTATCAACCCGGCGTACGACGGGGACACGTATCGTGGACTGCGTGCCGCCCAGGCGCTGGTGCGCAAGGCGGCCGAACTGCGCGACGCGCTCGCGCTGATGCACCAGCGGGGCGAGACCGAACTCCACGCCCGAACGCTCGCGCGGGCGCTGCGCGTGCTGGACGGTGAACGCCGCACGGCGCGTGTCACCGTTCCGCCGCGCTCCGACAGTTGAGGCACGGTCGACTCAGCCACCGTCCACCCGGACCGCGAGGCGACGCGACAGGACGTCCGGGCCGGGGGTGAAACGAACCAAAAGGGCTACCCCCGTCCGGTGGATCCTCAGGTCCTTTTCCGGGGCCCTTGCGGTTGCGCAACGAGGTCTGCCTCGGGTCGGAATGAGACGTTCCGCTGCTGGTCCGAGGTGGCGTGGCACCCTTGACACCTGTTCGCACATCAGGCTGTCCACCCGAACGGGCGAGTGGTGAGTAACGCCACAAATCCCCGGTTGCGTTGGGATTTTCGGACTTACGTGGGTCAAGATCCCGACTGACGACAAGCCCCCGCCACCGCGGCGGGGCGGTCCGGGCGGACGCCGAGTCCTGCCGCCGCCCGGATGACCGGTCGACAGGAGTGGATCGGCAGGAGTGGAGGACCCGAGCACGACGGGTCGCCGGAACGCTTGTTCAGGTTCCGAGCAGCCCTTGGGGTGAAGCCGTGACAACGCGGCCGGGCAACTTCGCCAGCCCGAATCCGACAGGTCATCCTTCACAGGCGGCTGACGAAGGGTTGCGCATGACCGCGCTCAATCGTGTCCCGTCGCTCATGGCCCGGGCCGGTACGGCCTCGGCCCTCACTCTCGTCGCGGTGGGCGGCTCCGTCGTGGCTCCGGGCTTCGCCTCGGAGGCCGAGGCCGCCACGCCGGCGAGGAAGGCTCTCCAGGTCGCGGCCTCGAAGAAGGGCTCCCCGTACAAGTGGGGCGCCACCGGACCGCGCAGGTTCGACTGCTCCGGGCTGACGCTGTATTCGTACAAGAAGGCGGGCAAGAAGCTGCCTCGTACGGCCGCCCAGCAGTACAACAAGACCCGCCACATCCCGGCCAAGAGCCGGAAGGCCGGCGACCTCGTGTTCTTCCACTCGGGGTCGAACGTGTACCACGTCGGCATCTACGCCGGAAAGGGGAAGATCTGGCACGCCCCGAAGTCCGGGGACGTGGTGCGGCTGCAGAAGATCTGGACGAAGAGCGTCTGGTACGGCCGGGTCAAGTGACTCTCGGGCGGCGGTGGCAGCGCCCCGACGGGCCGCCACCGCCCCGCCCGTGACGCAGGCTCAGCCCGCTTCCAGCAGCAGGGTCGCGCCGAGGACCGTCAGCGCGGCGCCCGTGACGCCCTCCAGGGCGCGGGCGGCGCGCGGCCTGCGCAGCCATCGGCCGAGCCGGTCCACCAGCAGGGCCACCGCCGGGAACCACACCAGGGCGAGGGCCACGACGATGAGCGCCAGCAGCAGGGTGCGGGGCAGCACCGGGGCGCCCGCCGGGACGAACTGCGGCAGCAGACTGAGGAAGGTCACCGGCGCCTTCGGGTTCAGCGCGTTGGTGACGAAGCCCTGGCGCAGCGGGTGCGGCGCGGGCGACGTCGGCGCCTCGCCGGTGGCGGTGCGGGGTCGTCGTACCGACCACAGGGTCCGGATCCCGAGATGGAGCACGTAGGCGCCGCCGGCCAGTTGCAGCGCCCGGAACAGCGCGGGCACGGCGGCCAGGACCGCCGCGACACCGGCCACGGCCAGCGCGGTGTGCAGCAGCAGCCCGCCCGTGATCCCCAGCGCGCACGCGACGCCGGCCCGGCGGGAGATCAGGGCGTTGCGCACGACGACGGTGAAGTCCGCGCCCGGCATGGCGACCATGCCCGCGGCGACTCCGGTGAAGGCGATGAGCTGTGCGTCCATGACGTCAGGCTGCCGGAAAGAAGCCTTCAGCAGGTATTTCGAGTAACCTGGGTAAGCCTTAAGCATTGCTTTCATCTACCTCTGTAAGCCGCCCTGGAGTGACATGTACGACCCGACGCGGCTCGCCGCGCTGGTGGCGGTCGCCGAGGCCGGGTCGATCACCCGGGCCGCCGAGCGGCTCGGCTACACCCCGCCCGCGCTCTCCCAGCAACTGGCGAAGCTGGAGCGGGAGGCGGGCGCCGCGCTGCTCGTACGGCACCACCGAGGGGCGCGGCTGACGGCCGCGGGCGAGTTGCTGGCGGCGCGGGCCCGTACGGTGCTGGACGAGCTGGAGCGGGCGCGTCACGAACTGGCGCGGCTGACCGGGCTCGCCGGTGGCACGCTCCGGGTCGGCACCTTCCAGACCGCGGGGATCCATCTGCTGCCGCCGGTGCTCAGCGCGTTCCGCCGGGCACATCCGGACGTGGAGCTGACCGTCGCGGACTACGAACCGCCGGCCGGGGTCGCGGCGGTGGCCGCGGGCGAGGTGGATCTGGCGCTGACGCACACCTACGAGCCGGCCGATCCGGTGCCGCTGCCCTCGTCGGTCGGTGCCGAGCCGCTGCTCGTCGAGGAGCTGGTGCTGGTGACGGCGCCGGGGCACGCTCTCGGCGGCGGTGGCTCCCGGCTGCCGCTGGCCGAACTCGCCGGGCAGCCACTGATCAGCATGGCGCCGGACCATCCGGCCCGGCAGGGGGTGGAGACGGCGCTGGCCCGCGCCGGGGCGGCGCCCTCGGTGCTGGTCGCCACGCCGGGGTACGCCCTGGTGTGCGCGCTGGTCAGTGCGGGGCTCGGGGTGGCGGTCGTACCGGAGATGGTGGCGCGCACGTCGGCCACGCCGGTCGGGGTGCGGTCGCTGTCGGAGGGCGAGCTGCGCCGGACGATCTCGGTCGTCCACCGCGCCGGTGAGCCGGCCCCCGCGGCGGACGCCTTCCGCGCACTGCTACGCGGCGCGTTCGGCCGAGCTCAGCAACCTGCACGGCCCTGAGGCGTCCGCGACTCCCAGGGCGCGGGCCTGAGGCCCCCGCCTCCGCCGCGCCACCCCCGACCCTGCACGCCGGACCACCCAGAGCACGGGCCCGAACTCTCCGCCCCAACCGCCCCGCTCCTGACCCGGCAGGCCGGACCGACCGCCCGGGGCGCGGGCTTGAGGTCTCCGCCTCTTCCGCGGCGCGGGCCTGAGCCCTCCGCCTCCACCGCGCCACACCCGACCCAACAGACCAGACCACCCAGAGCACGGGGCCGAGCCCCCCGCCCGGCGACTCCAGTCGCGCAGCGCGCTGCGTGGCCCGCCCGGGTAGGGCTCCCCTCGCAACGCGCCCCGCACCCGCCCCGAAAGCTACGGCTCCTGTTTGCCCGCCGTCGGTACTGGGCCCGCCCGCACCGTCCACGGCAGTTCGATGGAGACCGTCTTGCCGCCCTCGCGGGTCGGGCGGACTCTCATGCGGCCGCCGCACTCGGCGGTCAGCCAGCGGATGATGACCAGGCCGCGGCCGTTGTCCTGCTGGACGGCGGCCGGGAGCCGCTTCGGCAGGCGCGGGTGACTGTCGGTCACCCCGATGCGGAGCTGCTCGTCGCGGTCGAGCTCCATGGCGACCGTGAAGGTGGGTGACTGGCCGGACGTGTGCAGAACGGCGTTGGTGGCGAGTTCGGAGACGATGAGCCGGATCGTGTCGGCCACCTCCGTCTCCGGCGGCAGGCCCCATTCCGCCAGCGTGCTGACCACGTAGGTGCGGGCGGCGGAGACCGAGGCGGGATCGCTCGGCAGAGTGACGGATGCTTCCAGGTGGTCTGCCATGGCGACGTCGTCCCTTTCCCACGGGACCGCAGTCCGACACGGAGCGGATGGTTCGAGTACGGTCCCGGACTGGTGCTTCGTCGCCAGACTGCCACTCATAGCCCGGAAGCGGTGGCGATCCACCAAGATATGCATATATCTGTCGCTCGAAGCGGTGAACTCTGCGACGGCAGAGCGTATTTGGGCGGCTCGGAAGGAGTAAGGAGTAGCCCATGCAGCACGGTCCCGCGGTGCGCCGCCGGAAACTGGGCGCCGAATTACGCACACTGCGAGGCCGCGCGGGCCTCACCAGCGGTGAGGCGGCCCGGCTGGTGGGCTGGCACCAGTCGAAAGTGAGCCGGATCGAGACCGGCGCCAGCGGCGTGAAACCGGCCGATGTGCGGTTACTCCTGGATGCCTACGGGGTGGACGACGCCCAACTTCGGGACCTCCTCCTGGCGTTGGCGGGCTCCGGCGGCGGCCACGGCCGCGACCACTGGTGGCACGCCTACAAGGGGGTGCTGCCGCCCACCTACCGGGACTTCATCAGCCTGGAGTCGCAGGCCGGCGCCATGCGCACGCTGGAGACCTCCGTCGTCCCGGGCCTGCTCCAGACCCCCGAGTACGCCCGCGCCGTGACCCGCGCCGCGGTGGAGGGCCTGGACGAGGACCGCCTGGACGCCCTGGTGGAGGTACGTCTGGCCAGGCAGGACGTGCTGCGCTCGCACCCTCCGCTGGTACTGAGCGCGGTGCTGGACGAGGCGGTGCTGCGCCGCGAGGTCGGCGGCCCGGAGGTGATGTCGCGGCAGCTGGAGCGGCTCATGGACGCGGCCCGGCTGCCCCAAGTGCGCCTCCAGGTGCTGCCCTTCGCGGCGGGGGCGCACATCGGCATCACCGGGCCTTTCGTTATCTTCTCATTTTCGAGCACTTCCGATCTGGACGTTGTCGTTCTTGACCACTTGACGAGTAGCCTCTACCTCGAACGGAAAGAAGACGTAGAGGCCTACACCGAGGCCTTCAACGCCCTTCAGTTCTACGCCCTTTCGCCCGAGGAATCGTTGGACTACATCGCCGTGATAGGTGACGGCGCGTAAGGAGGCACCATGACCGTCCTGCCTCGGAACGTACCTTCCAGCACTCAACTGCTCGGTGTGCACTGGCTGCGCAGCAGCTACAGCACCGGCGCGAACAACTGCGTCGAGACGGCCCGGCCGGCCCTTGGCCCGTGGGCCGGACTGCTCGCCGTACGCGACTCCAAGGACCCGTCCGGACCCGCGCTGTTCTTCTCCCCCGAGAGCTGGGCGGGGTTCACGGCTCACCTCTGAGGGTCCGAACCTGGATCGTCCCTGATCAGTTCCGTAGCACGCGATGCACGGCCGTGGTTCGCCGACTCATGGTCGCGTGTCGCCGATGACACGTACAGCGCGTTCGATCTGGTCCCCGGAGAGGTCCGCGCGGGCCGTCAGCCGCAGCCGGGAGATGCCGTCGGGTACGGAAGGAGGTCGGAAGCAGCCCACGGCGAGCCCCTCGGCGCGGCAGTCGGCCGCCCAGCGCACGGCGCTCTCCGGGGACAGCGCGCGGACGGAGACGACCGCCGCGTCCGGTCGTACCGCCTGAAGGCCCAGGGCCGTCAGCCGGGTGTGCAGCTCGCCCGCCACCGCGCGGGCCCGCGCCGCCCGCTCCGGCTCACCGCGCAGCAGCCGCAGGGCCGCGAGTGCCGCGCCCGCGGCGGCGGGAGCCAGACCGGTGTCGAAGATGAACGTCCGGGCCGCGTTGACCAGATGGTCGATCACCCGCGCCGGGCCGAGCACGGCGCCCCCCTGGCTGCCCAGCGACTTGGACAGCGTGACCGTGACGACCACGTCGTCCGCGCCCGCGAGCCCCGCCGCGTACGGCGCGCCCCGGCCGCCGTCGCCGAGCACGCCGAGGCCATGGGCGTCGTCCACGACCAGCCCCGCGCCCTGCTCCCGGCACACCTGGGCCAGGGCGGCGAGCGGGACGGCGTCGCCGTCGACCGAGAAGACCGTGTCGGACACGGCGACCGCGGGACCGTCATGCGTCTGGAGGGCCTTGCGTACCGCCTCCGGGTCGGCGTGCGCGACGACCTGCGTGGTGCCACGCGCCAGCCTGCAGCCGTCGATCAGCGAGGCGTGGTTGCCCGCGTCGGAGACGATCAGCGAGCCGTGCGGCGCCAGCGCGGTGACCGCGGCGAGGTTCGCGGCGTAACCGGAGGAGAAGACCAGCGCCGCCTCGAAGCCGCAGAAGTCGGCCAGCTCACGTTCGAGTTCCGTGTGCAGTTCGGTGGTGCCGGTGACGAGCCGGGAGCCGGTCGCGCCGCCGCCCCACCTCCGCGCGGCCCGCGCGGCGCCCTCGGTGACCTCCGGGTGCCGGGCCAGCCCCAGGTAGTCGTTGCTCGCCAGGTCCAGCAGCGGCGAGTCGGCCGGGCGGGGACGCAGGGTCCGTACGAGTCCGGCGCTGCGGCGCAGCTCCGCCTGCTCGTCGATCCAGCCGAACGCCATGGGGTTTCGTCCTCCGGTGTTTTGTAGGCAGTGAACAGACCCTAGCGGTACCCATCGCAGCTCAGGGTGTGGCAATACCCACACGTCGAACGCCGCGTGTTGTGTGAAGTCTCCTCTTGGCCGGAGGCGGTGCGTTAGGACAGGATCAGCTTCCATGGACCTGCTGAACACGCTGGTGGACAAGGGGCTTCGGCGCGAGACGCCGACCCGCGAGGAAGCGCTGGCCGTCCTCGCAACTTCCGACGACGACGTGCTCGATGTGGTGGCCGCGGCCGGAAAGGTGCGCCGCCACTGGTTCGGCCGACGGGTGAAGCTGAACTACCTCGTCAACCTCAAGTCGGGGCTGTGCCCCGAGGACTGCTCGTACTGCTCCCAACGGCTCGGCTCCAAGGCCGAGATCCTCAAGTACACCTGGCTGAAGCCCGACGAGGCCTCCGAGGCGGCGGCCGCCGGGCTCGCGGGCGGTGCCAAGCGGGTCTGTCTGGTGGCCAGCGGGCGCGGGCCGACCGACCGGGACGTGGACCGGGTCTCCGAGACGATCCGGGCGATCAAGGAGCAGAACGAGGGCGTCGAGGTGTGCGCCTGCCTCGGGCTGCTCTCCGACGGCCAGGCGGAGCGGCTGCGCGACGCCGGCGCGGACGCCTACAACCACAACCTCAACACGTCCGAGGGGACGTACGCGGACATCACCACCACGCACACGTACGCCGATCGGGTGGACACGGTCCAGAAGGCGCACGCGGCCGGGCTGTCGGCCTGCTCCGGTCTGATCGCCGGGATGGGCGAGAGCGACGAGGACCTGGTCGACGTCGTGTTCGCGCTGCGCGAGCTGGACCCGGACTCGGTGCCGGTCAACTTCCTGATCCCGTTCGAGGGCACCCCGCTCGCCAAGGAGTGGCACCTCACCCCGCAGCGCTGTCTGCGGATCCTGGCGATGGTGCGGTTCGTGTGCCCGGACGTCGAGGTGCGGATCGCGGGCGGCCGCGAGGTGCATCTGCGCTCGATGCAGCCCCTCGCCCTGCACCTGGCCAACTCCATCTTCCTCGGCGACTACCTCACCAGCGAGGGGCAGGCGGGCAAGGCCGACCTGGAGATGATCGCGGACGCCGGGTTCGAGGTGGAGGGCACCGACCAGGTGACGCTGCCGGAGCACCGGGCGGGCGGCGGGTGCGGTGCCCGCGAGAGCGCCGAGGATGCCGGGTGCGGGTCGCACGAGGGGAACGGAGTCTGCGGTTCCGAATCCGTCCCGCAGGCCGCCGAACCGCGTACGGACCTGGTCGCCGTACGCCGCCGGGGTGCCGGAACGGACCTCGCGCCCAATGCCTGACCTGACCCTGCCCGAGCTGCTGGACCTCGACCGGCGGCACGTCTGGCATCCGTACGGCCCCATGCCCGGCCGGCAGGAGCCGCTCGTCGTGGAGTCGGCGAGCGGGGTGCGGCTGCGGCTCGCGGACGGCTCGGGCGAGCTGATCGACGGCATGTCGTCCTGGTGGTCGGCGATCCACGGCTACAACCACCCGGTGCTGAACGAGGCCGCGCGCGAGCAGTTGTCGCGGATGAGCCATGTGATGTTCGGCGGGCTCACGCACGAGCCCGCCGTACGGCTCGCGAAGCTCCTTGTCGACATGTCGCCCGACGGTCTGGAGCATGTGTTCCTCGCCGACTCCGGGTCGGTGTCGGTCGAGGTCGCGATCAAGATGTGCCTGCAGTACTGGCGTTCGCTCGGCCGGCCCGAGAAGCGACGCCTGCTCACCTGGCGGGGCGGCTACCACGGCGACACCTGGCAGCCGATGTCGGTGTGCGACCCCGAGGGCGGCATGCACGAACTGTGGACCGGGGTGCTGCCGCGCCAGGTGTTCGCGGACCCGCCGCCGGCCACGTACGAGGAGTCGTACGCCGGCCGGCTGCGCGACCTGATCGAGCGGCACGCCGGCGAACTCGCCGCCGTCATCGTGGAGCCGGTGGTGCAGGGCGCGGGCGGGATGCGGTTCCACTCCCCCGCGTATCTGCGGGTGCTGCGCGAGGTGTGCGACGCGCACGACGTGCTGCTGGTGTTCGACGAGATCGCGACCGGGTTCGGGCGGACGGGCGCGCTGTTCGCGGCGGAGCACGCGGCCGTGACGCCGGACGTGATGTGCGTGGGCAAGGCGCTGACCGGCGGCTATCTGACGATGGCGGCGACGCTGTGCACGTCACGGGTGGCCGACGGCATCTCCCGGGGGGAGGTGCCGGTGCTGGCGCACGGGCCGACGTTCATGGGCAATCCGCTGGCGGCGGCCGTGGCCTGCGCCTCGATCGAGTTGCTGCTCGGCCAGGACTGGCGCGCGGAGGTCAAGCGCATCGAGGCGGGACTCCGGGACGGGCTGGCACCGGCCGCTGACCTCCCGGGGGTACGGGAGGTACGGGTCCTGGGTGCCATCGGGGTCGTCCAGCTCGACCACGCGGTGGACATGGCGGCGGCGACGCGGGCCGCCGTGCGCGAGGGCGTGTGGCTACGGCCGTTCCGCGACCTCGTCTACACCATGCCGCCGTACGTCACGGGCGACGCGGACCTGGCACGGATCGGGCGCGCGGTGTGCGCGGCCGCGCGGGAGGGATGACATGCCGATCCTGGTGATCACGGGGACGGGCACGGAGATCGGCAAGACGGTCACGACGGCCGCGGTCGCCGCGTCGGCGGTGGCGACGGGGCGCTCGGTCGCCGTCCTGAAGGCCGCGCAGACGGGCGTACGACCGGATGAGCGCGGGGACGCCGAGGAGGTCGCACGGCTGGCGGGACCGGTCACGGCGCGGGAACTCGCCCGGTACCCCGAGCCGTTGGCGCCGGGTACGGCGGCGCGGCGGGCCGGGCGGGCGCCGGTGCATCCGCAGGAGATCGCCGAGGCCGCGGCCAAGCTGGCCACCGAGCACGATCTGGTGCTGGTGGAGGGTGCGGGCGGGCTGCTGGTGCGGTTCGACCCGGCGGGCGGGACGCTGGCGGACGCGGCCGAGCTGCTGGCGGCGCCGGTGATCGTGGTGGTCGCGGCGGGACTGGGGACGCTGAACACCACCGAGCTGACGGCGCGTGAACTACGCCGTCGACGGCTCGATCTGGTGGGTGTGGTGATCGGCAGCTGGCCCACCGAGCCGGATCTGGCCTCGCGCTGCAATCTGGCGGATCTGCCCGAGGTGGCGGGCGCGCCGTTGCTGGGGGCGCTTCCGGCCGGGGCGGGGGCCTGGGCGCCGGAGGCCTTCCGGGCGGCGGCACCGGGGTGGCTGGCGCCGCGGCTGGACGGGACGTGGGACGCGGAGGCGTTCCGGGTGCGGGAGAGGCCTGTTCCGTTGAAGGACGCCGGTACGGCGACGTAGGGACTCACGAGCGCGCGGCGCGGGCGGGTTCGAAGTCGCGGGGTGCACGGGGCGCTTCCTGGGGACAATCCCGGTATGGCCCGTCCTGCCCGGGAGGTTTCCATGCCGCTACGGTCCACCGGCACCGGCAAGGTGGCGCGCGATCCCGTGCACCACCCGCTGTTCGCCCGTTACTACGCCCGCCTCAGCGTGGCCGCCGAGACCCGGATGGGCATGGCCGGGGTGCGCGACCGGCTGCTCGCCGGGCTGTCGGGGCGGGTGATCGAGATCGGCGCGGGCAACGGTCTGAACTTCGCGCACTATCCGGGCACGGTCGCGGAGGTCGTCGCCATCGAACCGGAGCGCAGCCTGCGGCAGCTGGCGGTGGAGGCCGCCCTGCGCGCCGAGATGCCCGTGGACGTGGTGCCCGGCGCGGCGGAGGCGCTGCCGGTCAAGAGCGAGGGCTTCGACGCGGTGGTCCTGTCGCTGGTGCTGTGCAGTGTGCGGGACGTGCCGCGCGCCCTCGGTGAGGTACGGCGGGTGCTGCGGCCCGGCGGTCAGGTGCGGTTCTTCGAGCACGGCCGGGGCGGTGGCCGCGCGATGGGCCTCACGCAGCGGGCGCTGGACCGCACGGTGTGGCCGGTGCTGAACGGCGGCTGCCATCTGTCCCGGGATCCGGTCGGCGCGCTCCGCGACGCCGGGTTCGAACTGGGGCCGTACCGGCGGATGCTGATGCCGGAGAAGGGGCCGGTGCTGCCCACGTCGTTCTGCGTGCTCGGCACCGCGTGGCGGCCGCAGCAGTAGGCCGGCGCCTCACAGGCTCCACTGGCGCAGCTCGCGCGCGATGTCGCCCACCGACGCCTCGCCGCTCTTGACCAGCCGGGCCAGATCGCGCACCTGCTCGGGCGAGGTGACGACCTTGGCGCCGCTGGCGACAAGGTAGGCGTACGCGACGGCGGAGGCGAACAGGGCGTTGGAACGCTCCAGTGCCGGGACGTGGATCAGCAGCTGGAGCAGGGCCGCGGCGCGGGCGTGGGGGGTGTCGTAGACGGGGACGTCGAAGATCTCGGCCTGGTGGCGCGCGACGGCGGCGACGAGGGCTCCCCAGTCGGTGACCTGGGGGTCTCCCGGCGTCTTCTGTTCGGCGAGCATCAGGAGCCAGGCGAGGTCGATGGTGAGGTCGCTCAAGGGATCAGCGGCGACCTTCGCGCGTACCCTCACGGTCGCTGCCGAACTCCTCGGCGAAGACCGACTCGTACTGCTTCATGAAGTCGGCGGCGGCCTCCACGAAGGTGTGGCCGACCTCGCCGGTGTCCTGCTTGACGAGTTCCTCGATGTAGCGGTTGACGCTCATCCCGCGCGCGAGGGCGCGTTCGCGGGCCGCGCGGGCGGTGTCCTCGTCGACGCGGACGTTCAGCTGGGTCTTGGCCATATCTCGAAGCTAGCGCTGGGGCGCTAGCACGGCAAGGGCGCCTGCACGGCCGGGTGCGTGCCCCTTACACCCGCATCCGGTGCCCGACCTGGGCAGGAGACGGCCCAGGACCTCCGGCGTATACCGTGTGTGCCGCGCATCACATTACTGTCGGCCCCGGCGATGAGCGGCCGTCGGCCACGGCGAGGAACCCGGGACGTCCACGAGCGAGGAGCGACCAAGGAGGCACCCTTGTCCACACCTGCTGCGGAACACGCCCCGGGGCTCGCCTCGGCCGACGGGGTCGCGGCCCGCGCCCGCGGTCTGACCAAGGCGTACGGCTCGGGCGAGACGACGGTGCTCGCCCTGGACGCGGTGGACGTCGACATCGCGCGCGGGCGGTTCACCGCCGTGATGGGCCCGTCGGGGTCCGGCAAGTCCACTCTCATGCACTGTCTGGCCGGGCTCGACACCGTCTCGTCGGGCCGGGTGTGGCTCGGCGACACAGAGATCACCGGGCTGAGGGAGCGCGAACTGACCCGGCTGCGCCGGGACCGGATCGGTTTCATGTTCCAGTCGTTCAACCTGATCCCGACACTGAACGCGCTGGAGAACATCACCCTGCCCATGGACATCGCGGGCCGGCGGCCCGACCAGAAGTGGCTGGACGAGGTCATCGAAACCCTCGGGCTGCGGGACCGGCTCGGGCACCGCCCCTCGCAGCTGTCCGGCGGTCAGCAGCAGCGCGTCGCCTGCGCCCGCGCTCTCGCCTCCCGGCCGGAGCTGATCTTCGCGGACGAGCCGACGGGCAACCTCGACTCGCGCGCGGGCCTGGAGGTCCTCGGCTTCCTGCGCGAGGCCGTCGACGGACTCGGGCAGACCGTCGTCATGGTCACCCACGACCCGGGCGCCGCCGCCCACTCCGACCTGGTGCTCTTCCTCGGCGACGGACGGATCGTCGACGAGATGGCGCGGCCGACGGCGGAAGCGGTGCTGGAACGCATGCGCCTCTTCACTGGGGGTGCCCCCCAGACCCCCGGGTCCGACGTGATCCGCCGTCAGTACGACGACGGCACACCCGCCCAGGGAGACTGAACCGTGCTGAAGGCGACGCTCAGAAGCTTCCTCGCCCACAAGGGGCGGCTGCTGCTCTCGGCGCTGGCCGTGCTGCTGTCCGTCGCGTTCGTCGCGGGCAGCCTGATCTTCTCCGACACCGTCAGCCGCACCTTCGACCGGCTCTTCGCCTCGACGGCGGCCGACGTCACCGTCAGCCCCAAGGAGACTCTCGACGAGGCGGTGCCGTCCGGCGCGACGGCCACCCTGCCGGCCGACCTCGCCGAGCAGGTCGCCCGGGTCGACGGGGTGGCCGCCGCCCGCGCGGAGGTCGAGGTCCAGAACATCACCGTCGTCGACGACCGCAACGAGTCGGTCAGCCCGACGACCGGCGCCCCCACGCTCGGCACCAACTGGAACCCGACCGAGCGCAGCCCCGTGGAACTGACCTCCGGTCACGCCCCGCGCGGGCCGACCGAGGCACTGCTCGACTCCGAGACCGCCGAGCGCCGGAACGTACGGGTCGGGGACGCCCTGACGGTGATCGCGGCGCCCGGCTCGTTCAAGGTCGAGGTCGTCGGCATCGTCACCTTCACCACCACCAACCCCGGTGCCGCGCTGCTGTTCCTGGACACGCCGACCGCGCAGACCAAGCTCCTCGGCGACCCGGAGGGCGCCACCGCCATCACCGTGGACGCGGCGCCGGGCGTCAGCGACGAGACGCTCAAGGAGCGGGTGACGGCCACGCTCGGCACCGGCCGCTACGACTTCCGCACCGCCGGCGAACAGGCCCAGTCGGACGTCGAACAGCTCGGCGGCTTCCTCGACATCATCAAGTGGGTGATGCTCGGCTTCGCCGGGATCGCCGTGCTGGTGGGCGTGTTCCTGATCGTCAACACCTTCTCCATGCTGATCGCGCAGCGCACCCGCGAACTGGGCCTGCTGCGCGCGCTGGGCGCCGACCGCCGCCAGGTCCGCCGCTCGGTGCTCACCGAGGCGCTGCTGCTCGGCCTGGTCGGCTCGACCCTGGGCCTGGCCGCCGGTATCGGGCTCGCCGCCGGGCTGATCGAGCTGATGGGTCTGCTCGGTATGAACATCAAGTCCACCGAGATGGTCATCGGCTGGGTGACACCCGTGACGGCGTACGTCGTCGGAGTCGGCGTCACCTTCGTCGCCGCGTACCTCCCGGCCCGCCGGGCCGCCGCCGTCTCGCCGATGGCGGCGCTCGCGGACGCCGAGGCCGCCGGGGTGGGCCGGCCGCTCAAGGTGCGGGCGATCGTCGGCACGGTCGTCGGAGCGGCCGGCGCGGCCGCGCTGGTGGGCTGTGTGGTGGCGTCCGACACGGGCTCGGCGGCGTCCCTGCTCGGTCTCGGGGTCGTCCTGACGCTGGTCGCGACCGTGATCGCGGGGCCGCTGCTGGTACGGCCGGTGATCCGGGTGCTGGGCGGCTGGTTCCCGGCGCTGTTCGGTTCGATCGGGCGGATGAGCCAGCGCAACGCCCTGCGCAATCCCCGGCGTACCGGCGCCACCGCGGCCGCGCTCATGGTGGGGCTCGCGCTGGTCGGCGGGATGTCGGTGGCGAGCGCCTCGATGACGAAGTCGTTCGACGAGCAGATCGACCAGACGCTGGGCGCCGACTTCGTGCTCCAGAACGCCAACTTCGTGCCCTTCCCGCAGGAGGTCACCCAGCGGGTGCGCGAGACCGAGGGCGTCGGCCTGGTCGTGCGCTCGCAGTTCGCGCCGATCGCGGTGACCCTCCCCGACGGCGACCGGATCGAGACGACGGCCGTCGGCTACGACCCGGAGCTCGACGAGGTCGCCAACATCACCTACGCGCAGGGCGACAGCGCCGCCGCGCTGGCTCCCGGGCGGATGGCGATGGACCGGGACTTCGCGCGGGACCACGGTGTGCGGGTCGACAGCACGGTCCCCGTCGAGTTCCAGGGCGGACGGGAGGCCGAACTGACCGTCGGCGCGCTGACCGACCAGGAGTCCGCCGAGGGCTTCGGCATGCAGGGCGGGATCTACTTCGGGCTCGCCACCCTGGAGCGGTACGCGCCGGGCGCGCAGGACTCCGCGCTGTACGTCAACGGCTCGCCCGGGACCGAGCCGGACGACCTGCGCGGCAGCCTGGAGGCGACGCTGGAGGCCTATCCGCAGGTGCAGGTGCGGGACCTCGCCGACTACAAGCAGTTGGTGCACGACCAGATCGCGGTGCTGCTGTACCTCGTGTACGCCCTGCTCGGGCTGGCGATCGTCATCGCGGTACTCGGCGTGGTCAACACCCTTGCCCTGTCCGTCGTCGAGCGCACCCGGGAGATCGGGCTGCTGCGGGCCATCGGGCTCGCCCGGCGGCAGCTGCGCCGGATGATCCGGCTGGAGTCGGTGGTGATCGCGGTGTTCGGCGCGGTGCTCGGGCTCGCGCTGGGGCTGGTGTGGGGCCTGTGCACTCAGCAGGTGCTGGCGCTGGAGGGCATGACCGCGCTGGCGATCCCGTGGTGGACGATCGTCGCGGTCGTGATCGGCTCGGCGGTGGTCGGCGTCGTGGCGGCACTGCTGCCGGCGCTGCGGGCGTCGCGGATGAATGTACTGGCGGCGATCGCGCACGAGTGACGGTGGGCGTCCGGCCGGGTGGTTGAGCGGGCGTGAACGGGCCTCCGGTACGCGTCGGCGCCGCCCTTGAGGAGGCGGTGTGCGTGTCAGCGAAGGAGAGGTCCTGTGGTGAGGGGGAGGACTGCGCCGCCGGCGATGCCGAGGACAAGGGAGCCCGTTCCGGCGGTGTAGGCGGTGGCGGCGGCCCAGCGGCCGAGGACGGCGTGGGCTGCGGCAGGTGCGGGTGCGGTCGTGGCGAACAGGGGGGCGAGCCAGCGCAGGTAGTAGAAGAGGGAGGCGACGGTGTTGGCGACGGCGAGCGCGGCGAGCCAGCTGTAGCCGCCGTCGACCGCGGCGCTGAAGATCTCCAGTTTGCCGAGGAAGACACCGGTGGGCGGCGTACCGACCAGTCCGAGCAGGCACACGACGAGGACGGCGGCGAGGCCCGGGTGGCGGCGGGCGAGGCCGCGGTAGTCGGCGAGGGTACGGGCGTGCGGGAGTTCGGTGACGACGGCGAAGGCGCCGAGGTTCGTGGCGGCGTAGGCGGCGAGGTAGAACAGCAGGCTCTTCTGGGCGAGGTCGGTGCGGGTGGCGACGGCCAGAGCCATCAGGAGGTAGCCGACCTGGCTGATGGTGGAGTACGCGAGCAGGCGTTTGACGGAGTTCTGGAAGAACGCGGCAAGGTTGCCCAGCGTCATGGTGACGGCGGCGATGACGGCGAGGAGCAGGGGCCAGTTGACGTCGCTGTCGGGCAGGGCCTGGTGCAGCAGGCGATAGCCGGCGATCAGGCCGCCGATCTTGGGCAGGGTGGTGACGTACGCGGCGACGGGGGTGGGGGCGCCGTCGGTGACGTCGGGGACCCAGAAGTGCGCCGGGACCGCTCCCGCCTTGAAGAGGAGCCCGGCCAGGACGCCGATGAGTCCGACGGCGACCAGTCCGTAGGCGGCGGTGGGCAGCGCGCTGTGCAGTTCGCGGTAGAGGGTGGCGTGGCCGGCCGCGAAAAGGAGGGCGGTGCCGGTCAGCATGGTGGTGCCGAGCAGGGCGCCCATCAGGTAGTACTTCAGGGCTGCTTCGGTGCCGCGTGCGTCCTTGGCGAAGGCGGCGAGCGCGTAGGCGGGGATACTCGCGAGCAGGTAGGCGGCGAACAGGGTCAGCAGATCGTTCGCGCCGATGAGGGCGAGGGTGCCTGCCCCGGTGAGCAGGAGCAGGACCCAGTATTCGGTTTCGCGTTTGTGGCCGCGGACGGTTTCCACGGACATGCCGATGATCAGCAGCAGGGCGCCGAGGACGATCAGGCGACCGATGTCGGTGGCGGTGTCGACGGCGAACGCGTGATGGAAGACGGTCTGCTCGCGGCCCGTAGCCATGGTGATGCCGGTGGCGGCCAGGCCGGCCACGCAGGCGGCCGCCGCGAGTACGGCGACGGCCCACTGACGGCGGCGGGGCAGCCAGGAACCGGCGAGCAGGCCGATGACGGCGGCGCCGAGCAGGGCGAGTTCGGGGACGAGGGCGGCGAGGTTCTCGTTCATCGGGCCACCAGTCCGGTCAGCGTGCGGCCGGCGGGTTCGATGACGTCCAGCAGCCAGCGCGGCACGACGCCGATCACCAGCGCGACCGCCAGCAGCGCCACCGTGGGAACGGTTTCTGTGCCTTTCAGGTCGCTGAGGCCACCGGTGGGGATGGTCTGCGGCAGGCGCGGGACGCCCAGGAACATCGAGCGCACGGCGCGCAGGAACAGGGCCGCCGTGATCAGGATGCCGGTCAGGGCGATGGCGGTGGCGATCGTCTGGGAGGCCAGGGAGCCGGTGAAGATCTGGAACTCGGCGATGAACCCGGAGAAGCCGGGGATGCCCAGGCTCGCGAACGCCGCGACGGCCGTGACACCGGCGAAGCGCGGGGTGTGCGCGGCGAGCCCCGAGTAGGCGTTCATCGCATACGTCCGCCCCCGGTCGTACAGCACACCGGACAGCAGGAACAGGGCACCGGTGATCAGGCCGTGGCTGACCATCTGGGTGACCGCTCCGGTGACCGCGAGGGAGCGGGCCTGAGCGTCGGTGCCGGCCAGCGTTCCGGCGGCACCGACGGCGAGGACGATGTAGCCCATGTGGTTGACCGAGGTGTAGGCGATCATCCGCTTGAAGTCGGTCTGCGCCAGGGCGACCAGTGCGCCGTAGACGACGGAGACGGCGCCGATGACGACGACGACCAGGGCGTACTGACGCCAGCTGCCCGGCAGCAGCGGCATGGCGATGCGGACGAAACCGTAGGTGCCCATCTTCAGCAGGATCCCGGCGAGGATCGCCGAGCCGGCGGCGGGGGCGTCGGTGTGCGCGGGCGGCAGCCACGTGTGGAACGGCACTGTCGGGGTCTTGACCGCCAGGCCGACGCCGATGGCCAGCAGCACCAGGCCTGCGTACAGGCCGGTGCCGGCGAGCGGGTTGTCGCGGGTGAGGTCGACGAGGTCGAAGGTGTGGGGTTCGGCGGCCAGGTACAGGCCGATGAAGCCGAGCAGCAGGGCGAGTGAGCCGATGAAGGTGTACAGGAAGAACTTCAGCGCGGCCGCCCTGCCCCGCTCGCCGTGGCCCCATCCGGCGATGACGAAGAACATCCCGACGATCGACAGGTCGAAGAAGACGAAGAACAGGATCAGGTCCTGGGCGACGAACAGGCCCAGGCTGACGGTCTGCAGGAACAGAAACAGGCACACGTACGAGCGCACCCGTCGCCGCTCCTTGAGCGAGTACACGGCGACGGCCAGGAACAGCAGGCAGGTCAGCGCCACCAGGGGCAGGGACAGGCCGTCGACGCCGACGTGGTAGCCGACCCCGGCGTTGGGGATCCACCGCACCCGCTGCTGGTACTGCATTCCCTGCCCCGGGTCGAAGCCGGTCCAGACGGTGACGACCAGGGCGAGGTCGACGGCGGCTGTGGCGATCCACACCCAGATGTACACCCTGTCGGAGAGCGTGCGGGGCCAGAGCAGCAGGAGCGCACAGACCAGCAGGGGCAGGAAGGTGACGACACTCAGCACGGGGCTACCTCACCAACAGCACGATCAGGATCAGCACGGCGAATCCGACGGCGGCCTGTGCGTAGTACTGGTGCAGCAGTCCCGTCTGCGGACGGCGTGCCCACCGGCCCAGGCTCCGGGCGCCGGCGGCCACCGCGCCGACGGCGGCGTCGATGCCGCCGTCGTCCACTCGGCCCGCGAGACGGGCGGTGGCCAGTCCGCCTCGTGCGGCCTGCCGTACGGCACCGTCGACGACCCGGTCGTCGAAGACGGCCAGCGCCCGCGCCAGGCCCAGGACGGGCCGTACCACCACGGCGTGCGCGGCCCGCTCCAGATACAGCCACCCCTGCGCCCACCGCACCACCGGGCGCGGCACGGGCGCCGGGCGGGATCCCCACCACCAGGCCAGGCCCGCGGCGGCGAGCGCGACACCGGCGGACAGGCCCAGCTCCCACGGCTTGGGCGACGGCTCGTCGGGCGCGCCGACCAGGTGCTTCAGCCAGGACGCCGGTCCGGGCAGGGCCAGCACGCCCAGTACGGCCGCGGCGAGGGTGAGGGCGAGCAGCGGTGCGGGCGTCGTGGGGGCGGTGCGCCGGGTGCCGTGGCGCTCGGTGTCGTACCCGGCCTCCGGATCGTCGGGCAGCGGCTGGGTGGCGTACCAGAGGGCCTTGATGCTGTAGACGGCGGCGACAGCGGACGCCGCGAGCCCCACGGCGTACAGCGCGGTGCTCTCGGCGTGCGCGGCGGCGAGGACCTCGTCCTTGGCCGCCCACAGCGACAGCGGCGGCAGCCCGGCCAGTGTCAGCGCGCCGACGGTGAAGGCGGTGCCGACCAGACGGTGGGTGCGGGCGGCGCCGCGCAGGGCGGGCAGCTGCTTGGTGCCGAGCGCGGTCAGCCAGGCCCCGGCAGCGAGGAAGAGCCCGGCTTTGGTGGCGGCGTGTGCGACGAGCTGGGTGGTGCCCGCGGCGATTCCGCCGCTGCCGGCGGCCAGCACCATGAACCCGATCTGGGACGAGGTGGAGGCCGCGAGCAGCTGTTTCAGATCGCGCTGGGCGACGGCGACCACGCCGAGGGCGAGAGCGGTGACGGCGCCGGTCCAGGCGACCAGCGGACCGGCCCAGCCGGTGGCGGCCGGCAGCGGATGCAGGCGCAGCAGCAGGTAGGCGCCGGCGGCGACCATGGTCGCCGAGTGCAGCAGCGCCGACACCGGGCTCGGGCCCTGCATGGCCCGCGACAGCCAGAAGGAGAACGGCAGTTGCGCGGATTTGCCCAGGGCGGCCACGACCACCCCTGCGGTGATCACGTGCAGCCACGGTGAGGTGGCGTGCGGCAGGGTGTCCAGTTGCAGGGAACCGGCGCCGCCGGCCATCGCAGCCCCGGCGGCCAGGTACAGGCCGAGGTCGGCGGTGCGGGTGGTGAGGAACGCGGTGTCCGCCGCCCGGACCCGCTCGGGCTCGCGCCACCAGTAGCCGATCAGCGCCCAACTGGTGGCACCCATCACCTCCCAGGCCATCAGCAGCAGCGGCAGTGTGGTCGCCGTGACGGTGACCAGCATGGAACCGGCGAAGATCAGCATCAGCCCGAAGAACCGCCCTCGGTTCTCCTCAGGCGAGAACTCCCCCGCGGCGAAGGCCAGGACGGCGGCGGTGACCGCGGCCACGGTGACCACCAGCACCGCGGACAGCCCGTCCACCGCCAGGCCCGCCCGCAGTCCGGCGAACAGCGGCGCGCTCGCGTGGGGCCGGTCCACCGCGGCGGCGACGGCCACTCCGAGCGTCGCCGTGGCCACCGCCACGCCGATGGCGGGGACCAGCCGGTTGCAGCGCGCGCCCGTCAGCCCGAGGACCGTCCCCGCGCCGAGGGGGAGGGCGATCAGCAGCCAGATCACCGCGCTCATCCCTTCAGGTCGCCGGCCATGTCGGTCATGTCGACCTGGCGGGCGCGGTAGATCGCGGTGGTCGCGGCGAAGCCCATGGCCATCTCCACCGCCATCGCGACCACGGCGGCCACGATCACCACCTGGCCGCTCGGTGCGCCGGGGGACAGGAAGTGCCAGAAGTCGGCCGCCGCGACGATGATGCCGCCGATCATCAGCTCGATCCCCATCATGATCATGACGATGGACTGCTGGGACAGCGCGCCGAACAGGCCGATGCAGAACAGGCCCGCGGCCAGCACCAGGATCAGCTCGAACGTCACCGGCCCACTCCTCCGCCGGCCGGGTCGTTCGCGGGGCGCTGGTCGAGGTCGTCGCCGAAGCGGTCGTAGCGGCCGCGGTGGGTGGCCAGCACGGTGGCGCCGACCATGGTGGCCAGCAGCACGAATCCAAGGACGACCATGGTCAGCATCTGCTCGGCCATCAGTGCCCTGCCGACCTGGAAGGTGGTGTCCCTGGGCGGGGTCGGGGCGGCGTCGGGCCAGGGCACCAGGGAGATCCCGGCGACCAGCGCCGCGAAGACGACACCGCTGATGGCGAACGCGCCGCGGCTGTTGTGGAGCATCGACATCGGCATCAGACCGGCCGGGTTCATCATGTAGGCGATCATGAACACGGCCATGATCACCATCTCCATGACCATCATCAGCACGATCACCACGCCCAGATAGGGCAGGCCGAGGACGGTCGTCACACCGCCGACGCACACCAGGGCCGCCAGCAGCGAGAAGGTCACCCGGGCCATCGAGTTCAGCGTGAACACCAGCACGCCGAAGAGCAGGGCGAGCACCCCCGGAACCACCAGCAGCACGGTGTCGGTCGTGCCCATGACGCGGTCCCTCCGTTCTCCTATCGGTTGAGGTTGACCAGGGCCGGAACCAGGGCCTGCACGATCGTCAGCGGGATCAGCACCACCCACGCCAACTCCACGTACCGGTCGGCGCGGATCACCGGCAGCCGCCGCAGGACCCACACCAGCAGACCGAGCACCAGCAGCGTCTTGACCAGCGACCACGCCCAGGCCGGCAAGCCCGGCCCGGCGCCGCCGCCCAGGAACAGCGGCACCGCCATGGCCGCGCCGGAGGCGAGCCACAGCCACCGGCCGGCCTGCAGCAGCAACCGGTCCACCCCCGACGTCTCGCCCAGGACACCTCCGGCCAGGTCGCGGCCGACCGGATAAGCGAACGGGCCCAGGAAGCTGAACGCCAGCACACCGGCCAGATAGACGGCGAAGGCGACCGGCATCCACAC
Source organism: Streptomyces sp. Z423-1 (assembly GCF_013009255.1). NCBI lineage: Bacteria > Bacillati > Actinomycetota > Actinomycetes > Kitasatosporales > Streptomycetaceae > Streptomyces > Streptomyces sp. Z423-1. The sequence goes on along the minus strand of NZ_CP053109.1, from coordinate 8,290,819 downwards.
CGCGTACCACAGCCCGTGCTGCGCGGCGGCGATGTCCCCCACCCGCAGCGACTCGGCCCCGGTGGCGGCCGAGATCAGCGCGAACATCAACGGCAGCTCATAGGCCAGGCCCTGAGCGAGAAACCGATAGCCGCCGACCAGGGGAAACGCGGAGTTGGGGCCCCAGCCGGCCAGCCACAGCCCACCCCAGGTCAGCACCTCCATGGCGTTGAACCACACCACCCCGACCGACAGGTCGGCGACCACACGGTTGCCGAACGGGATGACCAGCGTCGACAGCACGGCGGCCACCGGCACGGTCACCACGCCCGCCCGCCACAGCAGCCGGTCCGAGGCGGGCAACCGCCGCGGCTGCGCCACCAGCGCCCGCGGCACACCGAGAAACGGCCGCACCGCGGCGGCGAGACCGACCTGCCGTCCCGCGTTCCGCGCGTCCAGCACCGCGTCGCCGGCCACCGCCAGCACCGCAAGGGCGAACAGCAGTCCCGGGGCGACCAGCAGCGTCCACCACGCCCCCGCCTCAACCACGCGCCACCTCCACCGCGCAGGCGGCCAGTTCCTCCGGATCGGGGTCGAGACCGGCCACGACGAGGCGGGCCGCGGCCAGCTCGGCTCCTTCCAGCAACCGGGGCAGCAGCGCGATCAGGGCGGCCGACGGCGGGTGCCTGGAATTCCAGAGGCCACGCGGGCTCTCCTCCACCGCCGGCTGAAGGGGTGACGACTCCTCCAGCCGGTGCAGGTCGCGCCGGATGTCGGTGAGCCACTGCCGGTAGCGGGCCGTCACATCCCCGCCGGCCCGCGCCGCCGGACCACTCACCCCCGCCTCCCGCGCCTGCTGAGCCGTCACGACACCGATGCCGCGGGTCAGCCAGGCCAAGGTCCGCGAACGGCCGACCCTGCGGGCGAGGCGTTCCAGCCGGGGCGCGACCGCGGCACGGGGCGCGCCGCAGAGCAGGTCGTCCCGCAGCCGCCGGGCCGACACGGCCTCGGCCGGCCAGCCCGCCACCGCCAGTAACCGTCCCAGGCTGTCCAGATGCGCTGCCGCGCGCCGGCGCACCGCCTCCCCTGCTTGTACTGGCTCCCCAGCAGCGGTCCGCAGCCACGGCTGCACCCAGAAAGGCTCAACCACCGCTCCGGCAGCGGGCGTTGCCGGTTCGTCGACGCCGGCCTGCTGGACAACGTCGCCCTGCAGCACCAGACGGATCGTCAGGCCCGTGGGCCAGTCGGACAAGAACGGCCCCAGTGGCACATGCAGCTGATCCAGCGTCAGCCCGTCGCGGTCCTCGCCCTGCCCGGCCATCGGCAGCCCGCCCGGCGTCTCCATGTCCCCGCTCCCGTGCCCGCCATGCCCGCCATGCCCGCCGTGTCCCCCGTGGCCGCCCTGCCGGCCGTGCCCGCCGTGCCCGTCAGCGTCCTGGTCATCGTGGGCGTGACCGCCGTCGCCACGCTCCGCCTCCCTGTCCTGGCCGGCACCGTGCCGCTCCTGCGTGCCGTGCCCGCCACCCTGGTGCCCGCCTGCTTCAGGCGCCGCCGGCAGCTCGCGCTGAACGCCCGGTGAACCGAGGAGGGCTTGGCCGCTGTCCAGCGCGGCCTCCACTTCGTCAGCGCTGCGGGCGTGCACGCGGGCGCGCGGGGCGGGCAGGTCCTGCCACAGCCGCTCCAGCGCCGCCCGCAGGGTGGGACAGCCGGGACCGGCGACGAGGAGAAGATCGGCCTGCGCCGGAGTGGACGCCTGCGGCCAGTCGCGCAGCCGCAGCAGTCGCTCGGCGGCCAGCCGTACCGATGCCCCGCCCGGCACAGTCGCCAGCAGCACGCACGGTCGCGCCGCGGCGGCGCGCAGGGCCAGGGCGGTCACGTCCATCGCAGCGCACCCTCCCGCCACGCGTAGACGACGCCGGTGACCAGGACGGCGAGGAAGACGAACATCTCGATCACCGCGCCGGGTCCCATGGCGGAGATCACTCGCGTCCACGGATACATGAAGACCATCTCCATGTCGAAGGCGAGAAACAGCATCGTCACCGCGTACCAGCGCACATGGAACCGGCTCACCGCGTGCTCCACCGGCTCCAGCCCCGACCCGAACGGTGCCGCGCCCAGCGCGCCGGAACTGATCCGCACCGCCCGCGCCGCCCCGTACACACCGGCGACGGCGATCAGGGCGATGCCGAGCAGGGACAGCGCCGCCGTCGTGCCGCTCATACGTCCTCACCATCCCGGGCGGCGACCGACCAGCGAGACCAGCCGGACCGGCCGGACCGGCCCGGCAGGATCAGGCTGCCGCGCGCCGCGTGCGCCGACGTCCGCTCGCTCACGGACATGTCATGACAGAAACCTCCAGTGGTACGGCAGCGTCTGGAGCGACGGCCGATGCCGTTCACGTAGGAGTAACACCGCACCGGACCCCGCAAACCGCCCGGTGCACTGCCGACGCCGATCGGCCGTGTCGGGGGCGCGGTCGGTGGTCTGTCCGGACGGCCGGTCTCCGCATGCGCAGGAGGACAGGCCGTACGAAGCTATTGGCATGGCCGAGCGCCCCGCGATCGTGTACATGCCTGGCTGCACTGCGGACGAAGACGGTGGAGGAGCGGGTGAGGCAGCTCAGCGAGAACGATGACGATCCGCTCGGTCTGCACCTGGCCGCCTTGGGGATGCTCGACGACCGGGGGACGGTGGTCGGCTGGAGTCGACGGGCCCAGGAGCTGATCGGCTACCGAAGCCCTGACGTGATCGGCCGCTCCGCATTCGAGGTTCTGGTCAATCCCGGCGATCTGCGGGCCGTCAGGGATGCCGCGGACAGATGCAGGAGAGCCAATGGCTGGTTCGGACTGCTCGCGGTACGGCACCGCAGCGGGCAACCGGTGGAGTTGGGGCTCAGGGTCTCAGCGCTCGAACGCGACGGGGTCCGGGAGTGGCTTCTCGCCGGGGCACCTGCGGCTGACGTCCTGGACTGGCAGAGGGATCGCGCGGTCCTCGACGGTTTGTACCACCGCTGCCCCATCGGCCTGGTCGTGCACACCCCCGACATGAGGATTCTGCGGGTCAACCGGGCCATCGAACGGTTCGCCGGCGTCCCGGCTGCGGACTTCCGAGGCATGCCCACCGGCGCTCTGCTTGTCCCCGAGGACGCACGCAAGGCCGTGGACCGGGTGCGCCAGGTCATGCGGACCAGGAGATCACTGGTCTATTCGGAGCAGTACGCACGCCTGGAACGGGCCCCGGCGCAAGAACACGTCGCATCGGTGTCGTCCTTCCCCATGGAGGATTCCGCCGGCCGGATCCTGGGCGTGGCCGAGATGATCGAGGACATCACCGAACGGCACCGCGCCCAGCACCGGCTCGCGCTCCTCGCCGAAGCCGGCACCCGGGTCGGCACGACCCTGGACGTGGGACAGACGGCCCGGGAACTCGCCGACGTGATGGTCCCTCGCCTCGCCGACCACGCGTCGGTGGACCTGCTGCAGCAGGTAACCCTCGGTGAGGAACTGACGCTCGCCCCGGCGGGGCCAGTGGTACGGATGGGCACGTCCGGCATCGGTGCGCAGGAAGGCGGCCCGGGCGCGCCACGGCCGATCGAGTACGCACCGGATACACACCAGGCCAGATGCCTTGCCGAAGGCCGCCCCGCCCTGGAACCCGTTCTTCCGTCCGACTGGTGGTCCGTTGCACAGGGCCGAAGCGGATACGCGTCGCCACGGGGCGCACACTCCTTGATCGTTGTGCCGCTCACGGCGCGGGGCGTGGTACTGGGCGTGATGAGCCTGTGGCGCTCGCGGCGCCCCGATCCGTTCGCAGCCGATGATCTGACGCTGGCGCTGGAACTCGCCTCGCGCGCCGCCCTCGCCATCGACAACGCCCGGCGCTTCGCACAGCAGCAGCAGACCGCGTTCACCTTGCAGAGCAGCCTGCTGCCCAGCACGGCGCCCGAGCAGTCGGCCGTCGAGGTGGCCCAACGTTATCTGCCTGCCGGCTCGGGTCCCGGCCTGGGCGGTGACTGGTTCGATGTCATCGCCCTGTCCGGGACGCGGGTCGCCCTCGTCGTCGGCGACGTGGTCGGACGCGGCCTGCACGCCGCCGCCACGATGGGCCGACTGCGTACCGCCGTCCATACCCTGGCCGGCCTCGACCTGGAACCGGACGAAGTGCTGTCCCGCCTGGACGACTTGGTCAATCTGCTGGCGGCAGAGCAGGAGGCAGCCGACGAACGGCCGGCGACTCAGCCGTTCCTCACCGCCACGTGCCTGTATGCCGTCTACGACCCCATCTCCCGCCGGTGCTCCGCGGCCCGCGCCGGCCATCCGCCGCCGGTGGTGACCAGCCCGGACGGGCAGGCCCGCCTGCTCGACCTGCCCGCCGGCCCACCGCTCGGTCTGGGTGGTCTGCCGTTCGAGGCCGGCGAGTTCGAACTCGCCGAGGGAAGCCTGATCACGCTCTACACCAACGGGCTGATCGGCGAACGCACCATGGACACCGATGAGGGTCTGGCGCGGCTGTGCGCAGCCCTGACCCACCCGGCCAGTCCCTTGCAGGACACGTGCAAGGCAGTCGTGGACGCCCTGGTGCCCCCTCGTCCTGCCGACGACATCGCTCTGCTCATCGCCCGTACCCGCGTCGTACCGGAGCGGCATGTCACCGCCTGGCGGCTGCCTCTGGAAGCCACCGCCGCCACCCGGGCCAGAGCACTCGTCAGCGACAAACTGACCGAGTGGGCACTGGAGGACCTCACCTTCACCACCGAGTTGATCGCCAGCGAACTGGTCACCAACGCCTACCGTTACGCCAGCGATCCGATGACCCTGCGCCTGATCCGGGAACGACGCTCCCTGGTCTGCGAAGTGAGCGACGGCAGCCACACCTCGCCGCACCTGCGCCGGGCCCGCACCACCGACGAAGGCGGACGCGGCCTGTTCCTGGTGGCTCAGATGGCCGAACGCTGGGGTACCCGCTACAGCCGCGAGGGCAAGACAGTCTGGACCGAACAGTCACTGCACGGCGCCCAGGGGTAACCGTCAGGTGTGACGGCGGCCGTGACGAGGGGACCGCAGGTCGTGGCAATGAGCGGACACAGCACGCAAGGAGGGCAGTGGCCTGCACCGCCCGCCTGAGATTGAGGCGGAAACGACCGGCACCATGGAAGGGCCGCGGGATGCGACGCCGGGTCGCGGTCGCCGCCGGGTACGTTCTCGGGCTCGCGGCTCTGGCGCTGGCAGCGGTGTGGCTGGCGGTGCGGATCACTCCACTGCAACCGGTGTCGGCGGCCGGCCAGACGGTGCGGGTGGGCGCCGCACCACTGGAGTGGAACCTGTCCGGTCCCGGGCAGCTCAACCTGTTCGGCCAGACCATCCCCACCCGGCCCCACTTCAACGGGCCGATCAGGCCCCGGCTCGAACTGACTCACATCGAACAGGACGCCGAGGTGGCCCGGCTCCTGCGGTCCGGCGACCATGACCGGCTCACCCTGGAGGTGGGCCGGAAACTCGCGGCGGGCTGGGTCCGCTACGGAGCGTGGGAGACCGCGGTGGCCGCCGGGCTGGTCCTGCTCCCCCTGGCCGCCTGGACGGGACTGCGCCGCATGCCGCCGGGCCGTACCGTCCTCGTGCTGGCCGGCGGCGTCGCCCTGGTGGCCGCGGTCAACGCCGTCGGGTTCTATCTGCTGGCCTCGGACACCCCGCAGGCGCTGCGCGAGGTACGGTCGCTGGAGGATCTGGTGGGCGACAGCCCCCTGACCCCGGTGCCCCGGGCCGAAGGCCCGCCACTGGGCGGCGTACGGGCGGTGGCCCTGGGCGACTCGACCGCCGCAGGCACCGGCAACGGCCCGCCGGCCGACGCCGACGAGCTGGACAAGGCATGCCGGCGCAGTGCGGATTCCTACCCACGGATGCTGGCCCGAGCCAACGACTGGCGCGTCCTCAACCTCGCCTGCTCAGGCGCCACCGTCCGGGACGGCATCCTCGGCGTGCAGATCCTCGGCGACCAGGTCGCCCCACCGCAGCTGGCCCAGGCGCGGCGGGCCACGGAAGCGTCCGTCGTCCTGGTCAGCGTCGGGGCCAACGACGTGCGCTGGGCAGAACTGGTCAAGCTCTGCGCGGCCTCCCCGACCTGCGACGACCGCGCCTCCACCGCCTTCTTCCAGAACCGCCTCGCCCAGTTCGCCCTCGACTACCGGACGCTGCTGCGCCAGCTGGCCGCCCTCCCCCAGGACCCCGCTGTACTGGTGAACGAGTACTACGACCCCTTCGGCCCCGACGTCGACTGCCTCCGCGACGAAGGTCTCACCCGGGAGAAGGTGCAAGTCCTGCGCTCCCGGCTGGCCGCGCTCAACGCCGTCCTGCGGCAGGGAGCCGAGACCGCCGGCTTCACCCCGGTGCGGCCGGACTTCACCGGGCACGGGCTGTGCAGCGCGCAACCGTACGTGCAGGGCCCGACCGGCCGCGCTCCACTGCACCCAACAGCCGCCGGAGCACTGGCCATCGCCCTCGCCGACCAGCAGGCTCTCCCCCCTGATGCACAGTGACCGGCCGCCACAGCGCCGTGATCCGCGGCGCGGGCGCCCCGTGGCCGCGTCAGGCCGGGCTGCGTTCCAGGACCTCGCCCGTCCTCGCGTCGACCACATGGACCGTCGCCGACTCGTCACCCACGCCCAGGACACTGACCTTCCAGACCGGTTCGCCGTCACGCCCGTCCAGTTCTATGGCGGGGACGACCGCGCCGTTCGTCGTATCGGCCACCTCACGGGCCGCCTGGCCCGGCAGCAGCCGAGCCTCCTCCAGCAGCCGCGTCAGCTCCTGCCGCTCGGAGTCCGTCAGGTCGGGGCCAGGACTCGTCCCCAGCACCTCACCCCGGGTGGCATCGATCCGGACCGTCCGGAGCTGTCCCTCCCGGTCCGCGATCCGGCTCTCCCACACGGGCGACACCGACTCGGGATCCTGAAGTTTCAGGGCAGCCAGCTCACCGCCGGTCACCTCGGCCACCGACAGGCGAATGGCACGCTCATGGTCGATCTCGACGTTCCCGTACCGCTCGGCGGGTTCGTTCAGCGGATTGTCCCGGCCGCAGCCCACCAGCAGCGAAAGAGCGACAACCGGCACGCACAGAACCAGGGCGAGCCGCTTCCAAGCGCGTCCGCCCCCGTGCCGACACATGACTCCCGTTGCTTCCATGCGGGGCCGACTATCCATCCGATATGGAATGAACCCCACATGTCCTGGAAATCCACTGCGATGCACATGTGAGGCATCTGGATCCCTGATCCGCTCAGCGCACAAGTTGTCTCATTTGCTGTGCTCTGTACCCTGATCTTGTGCTGATGCCGAAGCGCTTCCTCTCTCTCCCCGCGTCGGGGACCCCCTCGGCCCCGGCCGGCGTTCCTCGCACCGATGCGTGACACGCTCCGGGTCCAGTTGTGGCCGCTGCCGACGCTGGGTGTCGCCCTCGCCGTCGTCGCGGGAGTGGGACTGCCCCGGCTGGATGAGCGGATCCGGCACGACATGCCGTCCTGGCTACGGGACTACCTGTTCGGCGGCAGCGCCGATGCCGCGCGCTCGGTGCTGACCGCGATCGCCGGCTCACTCGTCACGGTCACGGCGCTGACCTTCTCGCTCACCGTGCTGACGCTGCAACTGGCAAGCAGCCAGTTCTCCCCACGCCTGTTGCGAACCTTCACCGCGGACCGGTACGTCCAGACGACCCTGGCGCTCTTCCTCACGACGTTCACCTACGCCCTGACCGTGCTGCGCACGGTACGCACCGGCGAGGACGAGCAGACCGAGTTCGTCCCTCAGATGTCGGTCACCGCGGCCTTCGTGCTCACCTTGGCCAGCGTGCTCGCCCTGGTGCTGTTTCTGTCGCACCTGGCACGCGAGATCCGGGTCGAGAAGATGATGAACAGCGTCCACTCCGCCGCCGACCGCACCATCCGCCGGCTCCTTGCGGAGCAGCAGGACACGGCCGGCGGGGAGCCCGCGGCCGGGAGCCCTCCTGCCGCGCCGCCGGAACCGCCCGCGAACGCGCTGACCCTGACCGTCGGCGCTTCCGGCTTCCTCACCTCCGTCGACGAGGCGGCGCTCCTGAAGGTTGCCGTCGAAGCCGACGCCCTGGTGCTCATCGACCGCTACCCTGGAGGCTCGCTGATCGTCGGCACGCCCATGGGAGCCGCCTGGCCGCGCACCGGAGAGCCGTTCTCCCCCGGCACATGGACACGCCTGGCCGAAGGAGTCCGCGAGGCGGTGCGGACCGGTGGCGAACGCACCGACCTCCAGGACATCGCCTTCGGGCTCCGGCAGCTCACCGACATCGCCGCCAAAGCGCTCTCCCCGGGGATCAACGACCCAACCACCGCCGTCCACGCCCTGTCCCACTCCTCCGCCCTGCTGTGCCAGCTGGCGCGCCGTGACCTCGGACCCCGGCTGCTGCGCGACGATCACCAGCAGGTCAGAGTCGTGCTGCGCCGCCCGGACCTGCAGGACCTGCTGGATCTGGCGGTGTCCCAGCCCCTGCGCTACGGCGCCGCCGAGCCCGCCGTCCTGGCCCGCCTCGCCATGCTGCTGCGCGAACTGGCCTGGAGCAGCGCACCCGACCAGCACCCGGCCGTCACCGCCACACTCGCCCGGCTGCGCTCCACCATCGACGCCCAGAACCTCCACGCCACCGAGCACTTCCGGCTCATCGAGCTGACCGAACGCGTCGACGAGGCCCTGACCGGCCGATGGACACACGGCTTCAGGCGCTGACCGCACGACCGCCCCGACCACCCACAGTGGCAGCAATTCGCGGGGCGCCGACGTCCGTATCGCCGGGGTCGGCCCGTTGGTCAACCTGCTGCCGTGCAGCATTCACCTGCTCGGCTCGGCGGTGCCGCACGCAGCGACCTGAGGGCGCAGTGGGACGCCGTTGGCGCGCAGTACCTCGCGGACGTCCAGGATCAGGGGGAATACCTCATGATTGCGGTCCTCCCCCTGCTCCTCCCACGCCCGCTGCTCTGCTTCGACTGCCATGCGGTCCTCGGCGAACACCCGCTCGGTGAAGCGCCTGATGAACGGCCAGGCCAGATGAAGGGCACCGGGGATCCCGGGCTTCTGGATCATGAGCAGGCCGTAGGCGCGACAGCTGCGTTGCTCGGAGTCCTCGGGCACGTACGCGGCCCACAGATGAAAGGCCGGACGTTCGGCGTTCTCCGGGACGAGGTCGAGCGTCTGGTACGGGTAGTGGGTGCGGATGGTCATGAGGTCGTAGGAGGCGCTGCGGCGGACGCCTTTGGAGGCCAGCAAGGTGGCGCCGCGGTTGCGCTTGCCCCCGGCGTGGGTGAAGACGTACCTGGCCTCCACCGAGCGCTCACCGGTCCGGTATTCCAGCAGCTCGGGGTAGAGCCTGCCGACGATCCCCCGGTGCAGGAACTGGTGGTTCATGTCGAGCAGGTTCTCGTGCATGAACGAGTAGTGGCAGCGCACCGTCCGGGAGAATGTCATGGTCTTGTACTTCGCCGAGCCGAAGGCCGGCACCTCGGGCAGCGCGGTGACCGCGGCCTTCTCCGCGGCGCCGGGGAAGACGAACACCAGACCGTAGGCCTCGCGGACGGGGTAGCCGCGCACGCCGCGCGGCGGCAGGCCATCCCCTTTGGCCAAGTAGGGGATGTGCGAGATGCGGCCGTCACCGCGATACGCCCATGCGTGATAGCAGCAGCGGAGCGTCTCGCCCTCGACGACACCCATGCTCAGCGGCACCTGCCGGTGGGCGCACCGGTCCTCCAGCGCGTAGATGGCGCCCCCGCTCTCCCCGCGGTAGAGCGCGATCCGCCGACCGGCGAACGCCGTCGCCAGCACCCGCCCGTCCCGCACGCTCCGGGACAGCGCGACCGGGTACCAGAAATCCGGGTTCGCCCCAACGCGCCGCAGGTCAGTGGCACCGGCAGTCGGATCGCGGTGCCGCGAGACCCGACGGCTCCCGGCCCCGGCGGGAAGGGTCCCGGCCCCATCGGAGTCGGACTCGGTCATACCTCTCCCTCGTACGTGGGACACCGGCACGGACAGTCAAGCGTCACGCCGGGCATCACCACCCGCCGATACGCCGATACGCCGATTCGCCGATGGGACCCAGCACCCTCCACCCTGGCGGCCGCCCGTCGCCCACGCCCTGCCCAGCGCGTCCGGACGGGTGAGCGGCCCCGTTGGGGCATGGCTCTGCGCATCCGCCCCGCGCTACGGATGGAGCCAGTGCGCTCCCTGCCCTACACCACTTCCAGAGAGAACGCGGAACTCGCCCCGTCGGCGATGACCTTGATCTGCACGGCGCCGGGGGCATCGCCCGCGATGAGCGGCACGTCCGTGGTTCCCGTACCGTCCGAGGCCGTGGTGACCCGGACGGGTGAACCGCCGCGGAAGTCGGTGCCAGTACCCTCGGGATCGTCGACGAAGAAACTGACCATGCGGCCGCCGGCGGGCTCGCCGTTGGCGGCCGCCAGGACGGTGAGGGGTGCGAACTCCTTCCCACGCTCGACGCGTTGGCTGTCTCCCGCGATCCGCGTCAGTGCATCCAGCAACCTCGGTCCCTCCCATCGGAAACCACCCCGACACAGTCTGGCCCGTGCGGAGTTCCTCAGGCCTTTGGTTCTCACGGAATACGACCTCTGAAACCCCGACGGCCTCACGCCGGCGCCTGACCAAGCGCGCAGCTTGCCTCCCGGACCGGCCTGGACGAGCCGGAGATCCGGCGTGCCGTCGCCTGGGCAACGACGGGCGGGGACCAGTGCCTCGGCACACTGCTTTCGCCCCGCCGATCGACGTGGCAGGCCGGCCGCCAGGCACTGAGGCCCGCCGGGCCGACCGGTCCCCGCCGCAGGCGGGCGGCGGCGAATGGGGGCCGGTCGGTGAGCGTTTGACAGACGTCGAGGAGGACGGCGCCGCCCGGGCGGGCGTCAGCGAGCATGCGGATCACCGGCCCGCACCGCGAGCGAGGACTCGTCCGCCGCCTGCCGCTCCTCACGGTTGATCCACGACCAGGTGAGGGCAGCCGCGGCGAGGGCGAGGGGCAGCATGCCGACGATCATGGCGAGTCCCTCCGCCGAGTGCCCCGCAGCGATCACGCCGAGCGCGGGGATGTCCAACAGCGGCGCCGCCAGGAAGAGGTAGAGGCAGCGGCCGGTATCACTGAGCCGGTGCCGGGTACACGCCACGACGGGCACCCAGAACGTCACCGCCGCCGAGAGCAGGACCAACTCGGATACGAGCGTGACAGCGGCGGGCATCGGGCGCACCAGGCCGGCGAGCATCACCCAGGCGTGCAGCAGGACCAGCAGGGGCAGGGCGACGCCGGGCGGGACACTCACCCGCTCCCACAGCGGCGTCCGGCGAGTGAGCCACACGACGCCCGGCACCACCGCGGCCAGCACGAACCCCGACAAGCCCATCGCGGCCACGGACGACAGGTGCGTCCCGTGTGTCGAGTGGTCCATCACGGGTTCACTCCTCGCGGGCCGTCGTACCGCGCACCGCGAGGGCCACCGCAACCAGCAGCAGCGGCCCGGCGAGGGCCAGCAGCCACCAGCCGTAGACGAACGCCAGCGCGACGAGCAGGAAGCCGAACGCGGCGGGCACCACCGCACCGGCCGCCCGGTCGGGCACCCGGTAGCGGACGTGCTGCTCGGGTCCGGAGCGGGAGGAGGCGAGTACCGCCACGGCGACCAGCGCCAGCAGCACGACGACGCTGCCCCACAGCCAGAACACCAGCGCGTTCTCGCCGTACACGGCAAGCACCGCCAGGAGGATGCCGTTGAGCACGGCCCAGCCGGCCACGACGACGACGGACGGGTGCCTCTTCACGGCCGGCTCCTGTCCGCCGCGGCGTCCGCCTTCTGCCGCTGCCGCAGGTCCAGCAGCGGAGCGAAGCTGGTGACGGGCGGCACCGGGTGCTCCGGGGTGAAGTTCAGCCGGGGCGGCGGGGACGAGGTGGCCCATTCCAGGGTGTGCCCGCCCCATGGGTCGTCCGGGGCCTTCTCGGCGCGCCCCAGGGTGCGCTTGCGCAAGGTCCACAGCACATTGACGGCGAACACGGTCATGGCCGCGGCGAGGAAGGCGGCGCCGATACTGGACAGCAGGTTCAGCCAGCCGAAGCCCTCGAAGGGCGCGTACGTCGAGATCCTGCGGGGCATGCCCAGGTAGCCGAGCGCGAACATGGGCAGGAACGTCACGTTGGTGCCGATCACCAGCAGCCAGAAGTGCAGCCGGCCCAGCCGGTGGCCGAGCATCACGCCCGTCACCTTCGGAAACCAGAAGTACACCCCGGCGAACAGCCCGAAGGCGCTGCCCGCGAACAGCACGTAGTGCAGGTGGGCCACGACGAAGTAGCTGTCGTGCACCTGGTAGTCGATCACCGGGGTGCCGACCATGATGCCGGTGAGCCCGCCGATCAGGAACTGCGGGATGAAGGCCAGGGCGAACAGCATCGGGGGAGCCAGGCGCAGCCGCCCGCCGACGATGGTGCCGACCATGGCGAAGTACTCCACGCCCGCGGGGACGAGCAGGGCGATGGAGGCCAGGGAGTAGTAGTCGTTGGTCGCCTGGCCGGTGGCGAACATGTGGTGGCCCCATACGCTCATCGACAGCGCGGCGAACACCAGCAGCGACAGCACCGTGCCCTTGTAGCCGAAGAAGCGGCGCCCGGAGAACACGGCGAGCACCTCCGCGGCCGCTGCCAGGTAGGGGAAGAACATCACGTACACCACGGGGTGGCCGTAGAACCAGAACAGGTGCTGGTAGCCGATGTTCCACACGTTCTCGTTGAAGACCGACGGGTCGGCACGGCCGACGGCGAGCAGCACGAGTGCGGCCAGGAGGGCGGGGAAGGCGCCGATCACCATCAGGCAGCTGGCGATCATCGACCAGGAGAAGACCGGCAGCCGCAGCATCGTCATGCCGTGCGTGCGTTTGCGCAGCACCGTCCACAGCACGGTCCAGCCCATGACGATGGTCCCGGTGGTCGCCAGGAACACCCCCGCGATCCACAGGTCGGTACCCACGCCCGGCGAGTGGACGCTGTCGGCCAACGGCGGGTAGGAGAACCAGCCGTCCGCGTGCGCTCCCAGGGGCGTGGCGAAGCCCGCCAGCATGACCAGCGCCCCGAGCGCGTAGAGCCAGTAGCCCAGCAGGGTCAGGCGTGGCATGGCGATGCCGGGAGCCCCGATCTGCAACGGCACCAGATACACGCCCATCCCGAGCGCCAACGGCGTGAAGACCATGTAGATCATGCCGGAGCCGTGGATGGTGAACAGCTGGTTGTAGAGATGAGTGGTCACCAGTTCCTGCTCCGGCTGGGCCAGCTGGGCCCGCATGGTCAGGGCGAAAGTGCCCGTCACCAGGAGCAGCACCAAAGAGGTGCCGACCGTCAACAGTCCGATCCGTTTGTGGTCGGTGCTGGTCACCCAGCCGAGCCAGCCGCTCGGCGGGACCGGCCGCCCGCCCGTGCCCTCCCTGGTGGTGGGTGGCGCGACCGTCATGCCGCCGCCCCCTGCCCGGTACCGCTCTGCTGGCCCTGCAGGAACCGGTCGTACTCCTCGGGTGACACCGCCTTAATCCAGAAGTGCATCGTGCGGTGCCGGAGGCCGCAGAACTCCGCGCACTTGCCCAGCCAGCGGCCCTCCCGGTCCAGGGTGACGGTGAAGGTGTTCACGTGGTCGGGGAAGGCGTCCATCTTGTACCGCAGTTCCGGAACCCACAGCGAGTGGATGACGTCACGGGAGGTCAGCCGCAACTGCACGGGGCGGCCGGTCGGCACGACCAGGGTCGGCAGGTCGTCCCCCCGACACGTTCCGGTGACGTTGCGCGGCGCGGGCGCCTGCGGGTAGCTGAAGTTCCAGCACCACTGGAAGGAGGAGACGTCGACGCGCACGGGTGGCCGCTCGGCCGCCTGGTGCTCCCGGTGGTTCTGCCACGCCGTCCACGCCACCAGGAACACGGCGAACGCGGTCAGGACACCGACGTAGTACCCCTCCAGCCGAGGGCGCTCCGCCCGCTCGGACGCGGTCACCTGCCGCCCGGCCCGCCGCCTGAGAAGCGCGTAACCCAGCAGGGCGAACACGACGACGAAGACCACGCCCGCGACGATCGTCTCCAGAGCGAAGACCTCGCCGAAGATATGACGTTGCTTCACTGCGCCACCTTTTCCGCGTCGCTGGCGGCGCCCCTCGAACGCCTTGACCCAGATCGCTCCCGTCGCACTGTTCGAGACCGAGGCCATGCGGACATTACGGGCAGGCCGGACGGTCCGCGAGCAGACACACCGCCGACCGGAGTGCCCGGGTATCCAGGTCTCACACCTGCCGCGTCGGCGTACCGGCGGGGCAGGCGTTCCTGACGGTGGCGCACCGGCGGGCGGTGCGGAGGCCGACGAGCGCCGTGACGGCTGCCCCGAGGGCACCGGCGGCCGAGACCCTCAGTGCCCGTTTCCACAGTGGCGGCGCAGGCAGCGCCGAGGCACCGCGCTCGGGCAGCCGTGATGCGGCCCGGGCCCCCTTGTCCCGGGCCAGCTTCATCACCTCGGCGACGTGCAGGGCCTGCCGTCCGGTGCCCGCGTCCTTGATCTGCGTCTTGCAGGAGAACCCGTCGGCCACGACCAGACAGTCCTCGTCCGCGTCACGGACGGCGGGCAGCAGGGCTTGTTCGCCGCAGTCCATGGAGATCTCGTACTTGCCGGATTCGAAGCCCCAGGATCCGGCGAGCCCGCAGCACCCTCCCTGAAGGTTCTGCACCTGAAGGCCCATCTTTTCCAGCAGTTCCTGTTCGGGGGTCATACCGCCCGTGGCGCGCTGGTGGCAGTGCCCCCACAGCAGTGCCTTGCCGTCGAGCTTCGGCGGCTCGATGCCGAAGGTCTGGAAGAACTCCGGGAAGTGGTAGGCGTTGCGGGTCAGCCGCCCGGCGTCGTCGTCATGGGGCAGCAGTTTGGGCAGCTCGTCCTTGAAGACGGCCAGGCAGCTCGGCTCCATGCCGACGATCGGCGTACCGGCCCTCAGGTGCGGACGGAGGATGTCCAGTACGCGGTGGAGATAGCGCTCGGCGGCGTCCAGAAAGCCGTAGTCGTACAACGGCCGTCCGCAGCAGATGTGCTGCTCGGGCATGACGACCTGCCAGCCCGCCGCCTCGATCGCCTCCACGCAGGCCACCCCGACGCCCGTGTGGAAGTGGTTGTTGAAGGTGTCCGGGAACAGGACGACGGGGCGGCCGGCCGGGTTGGCTGTTCCGCCGCGCCGGGCGAACCACTCCTGGAGCGTCATGGGTGCGAAGCGGGGCAGCGGGCGGTGGCGGTCGATGCCCGCCACGAGCTTCGCGATGCGGGCCAGCCCGGGTGTGTGGGTGGTGAAGTTGGCCAGTTCCGGGACGCGTGAGGCGATCCGGGCCGCCTGGTCGATGAAGCCGAAGACGTAGGCGTGGCGAGGGCGCCACCGGCGGGCCGACTTGAAGTGGTGGTACAGGAACTCCGCTTTGTAGGTGGGCATGTCGACACTGACGGGGCAGTCGTTCGTACAGCCTTTGCAGGCCAGGCAGAGGTCGAGGGCGTCGTAGACCTCCTTGGACTGCCAGCCGTCGGTGATGACGTCGCCCTTCAACATCTCGTACAGCAGCCGGGCCCGGCCACGGGTGGTGTGCTTCTCCTCACGGGTCACCTGGTAGCTGGGGCACATCGTCGTCTTCGCCTCCGGCACCCGGCACTTGCCGATGCCGACACATCGCACGGTGGCGTGCGCGAAGTCGCCACCGTCCTCGGCGTAGGAGAACTTCACCGGGTGCCGGGGCGGGTTGTAGTCGGTGCCCAGCTTCAGGTTCTCGTCCATCCGGTAGGCGTCGACCACCTTGCCGGGGCTCATCTTCCACTGCGGGTCCCAGATCGCCTTGAACTCCCGCATGACCTGCACGAGTTCGCTCCCGTACTGCTTCTCCAGCAGTTCCCCGCGCTGCTGGCCGTCGCCGTGCTCGCCCGAGACCGAGCCGCCCATGGACACGCACAGGTCGGCGGCCTCCTCCATGAACGCCCGGTAGGTGGTCAGGCCCTCGGCGCTGCGCAGGTCGAAGCTGAGCCGGCAGTGGATGCAGCCCTGGCCGAAGTGGCCGTACATGGCGCCGGTGATGCCATGCCGGTCCATGACCTTGCGCAGCTCGCGCACGTACTGGCCGAGCCGGTCCGGCGGAACGGCGGAGTCCTCCCAGCCGGGCCAGTGGTCCTTGCCGTCGGGCGGGAACGCCGTCGACCCCAGGCCGCTCTCCCGGATTGCCCACAGGTGCTCGCTGCTGCCGCCCTCCTGCTTGCTCCTGGCCACGCGGATACGGTCGCGGGCGAAGCCCTGGTCGTCGGTGAGCCACCGGGCGAAACCATCTGCCTGTGCGAGGGACTCTTCGGCGGTGTCGGCTCCGAACTGCACGAGGAGCCAGGCCCCGCCGCCCAGCCGCGGCAGTTCCTGGATGTCCTCCGCATTCATGTTCTCCTGCTGCTGGTCGCTGATGAGCCGGTGGTCGAGCGCCTCCAGGCCGATCGGCTTGAACCGCTCGATGATCTGCGGGCAGTGCTCGGCG
The DNA here is from genome assembly GCF_013009255.1 of Streptomyces sp. Z423-1. Taxonomy (NCBI): domain Bacteria; kingdom Bacillati; phylum Actinomycetota; class Actinomycetes; order Kitasatosporales; family Streptomycetaceae; genus Streptomyces; species Streptomyces sp. Z423-1. The sequence continues at coordinate 8,274,266 of NZ_CP053109.1, read as the reverse complement.
GCGTCGGCGAGATCGTCGTACTCGACCACCACGGTGGTGCGCTGGAACATGCCGGGGGTCAGCATGAGCGTGGCGCGCAGCACGGTCGCGCAGGTGCTCTCGGTGCCCACCAGGGCGCGGGCGACGTTGAAGCCGCGTTCGGGCAGGAGTTCGTCGAGGTTGTAGCCGGACACCCGGCGCGGGACCTGCTGCTCGGAGCGGAAGCCCGTCCGGATGGCGTCGGCGTACTTGTCGCGCAGGTCCCGCAGTCCGGCGTAGATCTCTCCCTTGCGGCCCCCCTTGGCAATGATCTTGTCGAGGTGCTTCTCCTCGTCCACCCCGACCCAGAAGCGCTCGCCGTCGTAGGTGACGACCTCCAGAGCGTGCACGTTGTCGCTGGTGCGAGGGCCCGGGCCGTACAGCTGCGACTGCACCGAGTGGATGCCGCAGGAGTTGTTGCCGATGTTCCCGCCGATCACGCACCGGGAGTGGGAGGACGGGTCGGGGCCGAAGACCAGATTGTGCTGCCCGGTGTGCCGGTTGAGGTCTTCGTTGATCACGCCCGGTTCGCAGGTGACCAGGCGGCGGCCGGGGTCCACCTCTCCGATGCCGGTGAGGTACTTCGAGTGGTCGATCACCACGGCCTCGTTGACCGTCTCGCCGGACAGGCTCGTCCCGCCGCCGCGGCTGAGGATCGGAGCGCCGAAACGATGGCAGACCTTGTGCACCGCCACCACGTCGTCCAGCGTCCGGGGGACGACGACCCCGATCGGCACCTGACGGAAGTTGGACGCGTCCTGCGCGTACAGCCCCAGTGAGGCGGTGTCGAAGCGGACCTCGCCCTGCACCGCCTTGCGCAGCGCCCGCTCCAGTCCGCCGACGTCGAGGGTCTGACGGCCCCGCGGAGGTCCGGCGATCTCCGGGTGCGTCTTGGCCGGGATGTCACGCGTCGTGCGACGTGCTGCCTTCGCCATCGGGTTCCAACTTTCCTTTTGGGAGCCTGGTCAGGCGGGTCGGGCTCCGTACACGCGGAAGGGTTCGGCGTCGGCCCATTTGACCTCCAGACCGAGCCCCGGGCGGCCCGGGTCGGGCCGCAGGGTCCCGCCGTCCGGCGACAGGGTGCCGTCGAACAGCAGGTGCTCGACGCGCACGTGGTCGTGGAAGTACTCCAGGTGCCGCAGGCGGCGCACGGCGCAGAAGGCGTGGGCGGAGAGCGCCGGCGCGCAGTGGGCGGACAGGTCGAGGTGCCGGGTCGCCGACAGACCGGCCACTTCCAGTACGCCGGTGATGCCGCCGCATCGGGTCACGTCGGCCTGGAGGCAGTCCACGGCGGGCGGCTCCACGAGGTTGACGAAGTCCTGTGGGGTGAAGGCGTATTCGCCCGCCGCGATCTCCAGGCGCACCGGGCCCCGGTCCCGCAGCATCCGCAGCCCCTCCAGGTCGGCCGAGCTGACGGGCTCCTCCAGCCACCGCACGTCCCACTCCTCATGGAACCTGCGCGCCCAGTAGAGGGCCTCCTTGCGGGCGAGCGCGCCGTTGGCGTCGGTGAAGATCTCCGGCTCGTCGCCGATCGCCTTGCGTACGGCGGTCAGCCGCTGCGGATCCCGCTCGGGCTCACGGGAGGTCTTGAGCTTCACACGGGAGATGTCCTGGGCCACCCATCCGGCGAGCTGCTCGGTGAGCCGGTCCAGCGGGTAGTTCGTGAAGCCGCCGCTGCCGTACACCGGTACCCGGTCGTGGTAGGCGGGCAGGACGCGGATCAACGGCAGGTCCAGCAACCTCGACTTGAGGTCCCACAGCGCCACGTCGACCGCGGAGACGGCCATGGCTCCGACGCCGGGGCGGCCCGCGTTGCGGATACGCGCGCCCATACGGTGCCACAGGGCCGGCGGCGCGGTGACGTCCTGTCCCTCCAGCATCGGGGCGAGTTCGGAGGTCACGAAGGAGGCGACCGACACGTCTCCGTAGGTGTAGCCGAGGCCGATCCTGCCGCCGGCGTGCACCCGGACCAGGACCATGGTCGTCGAGTCCCAGTCCAGGGTCCCGTCCTGTTCCCGGCCGTCGGGGCCGTCGGTGGGCACCTCGAAGGCGTGCACGTCGACCGCGTCGACACGGCACTCCTCCAGTCCCGCTCCCCCAGCGGTCGTACGACCGGTCATGAATGCCGCCCCGGCAGGTGCTCGACCAGCTCGGTGAGCTTCTGGCGCGCGCCCTTGGCGGCGATGCCCGCCCTCTCCGGGTCCCGCACGGCCGCTTTGGCGGCCTTCTTGCCCTGCTCCAGCATGATGTGCGGCGGGATCGGCGCGATCTCCGCGTCGACCTTGAACTCCAGCACCACGGGCCGGTCACTGGCCAGCGCCTCGTCCCACGCCTTGCCGACCTTGCTCGGTTTGTCGCAGTAGATGCCTTTCAGGCCGATGAGTTCGGCGTACTTGGCGTAGGGGATGTCCGGGATGTCCTGGGAACCCGGGAACTTGGGGTCGCCGGACATGGCGCGCTGTTCCCAGGTGACCTGGTTGAGGTCCTGGTTGTTGAAGACGCAGAAGACGAACGGCGCCGGCCCGGACAGCCGGTCCAGGTACCGCTTGACGGTGATCATCTCGGCCATGCCGTTCATCTGGAAGGCGCCGTCACCGACGAAGGCGATGACCGGCCGGTCGGGGTAGGCGAACCGGGCGGCGATCGCGTACGGGGTGCCCGGGCCCATCGTGGCCAGCGTCCCCGACAGCGACGCCTGCATTCCCTTGCGCAGTTTCAAGTGGCGCGCCCACCAGTTCGTGCCGGAGCCCGAGTCGGCGGTCAGGATGGCGTTGTCGGGGAGCCGGGGCGAGAGCTGCGAGGCCACCGCCTGCGGGTTGATCGTCTTTCCGAAGTGCTGACCGGCCCGCTTCTCGCAGATCGCGTTCCACTCGGCGACGTCCTTCTCGATCTTCTCCCGCCAGCCGCGGTCCTCCTTGCGGCGCAGCAGCGGCAGCAGAGCCTTGAGCGTCTCCTTGGAGTCGCCGACGAGGTGGGCGTCCATCGGGTAGCGGACACCGATCATCCGCCCGTCGATGTCGATCTCGACGCCGCGGGCCTGGCCCTCGTCCGGCAGCCACTCCGCGTACGGGAAGCTGCTGCCGATCATGAACAGGGTGTCGCAGCCGCGGATCATGTTGTCACTGGCCTTGCTGCCCAGCAGCCCGATGGGTCCGGTGACGAACGGCAGGTCGTCGGGCAGCACCTCCCGGCCGAGCAGCGCCTTCGCCACCCCCGCACCGAGCAGCTCCGCCGCCTCCACGACCTCGCTTTCCGCATGCGCGGCCCCCTGGCCGATGATCATGGCGACCTTGTTGCCGGAGTTCAGGATGCCTGCCGCCCTGCGCAGCTCCGCCTCGTCGGGCAGGAGGCGCGGGCGGCTCCAGCCGACGCTGGAGAACACCGAGCCGTGCTTCTTCGGCGGCGAGGGCTGGGCGTCCTCCTCCTGGACGTCGTTCGGGACGATGATCGTGGCCACCGACCGTGTGGTGAGCGCGGTTTTGAAGGCCCGGTCGATGACGTGCCTGGCCTGCGCCGGATGCGTGACCATCTGGCAGTACTCCGAGACGTCCGCGAACAGCTGCGGGAGGGCGATCTCCTGCTGGTAGTGAGCGCCGAGTGACACCCGCTTCTGCTGGCCGACCACCGCGACGACGGGCTGATGGTCCAGCTTGGCGTCGTACAGCCCGTTGAGCAGGTGCACCGCGCCGGGCCCCGATGTCGCGACGCAGCAGCCGACTTCGCCGGTGAACTTGGCATGGGCACAGGCCATGAAGGCCGCCATCTCCTCATGCCGCGTCTGGATGAACTCCGGCTCCCCCTTCGCCCGGTCGAAGGCGCCGAGCAGCCCGTTGATCCCGTCCCCGGGATAACCGTAGACCCGCTCCACGCCCCACTCCCGCAGGCGTTGCAGCACGAAGTCAGCGACCAGCGTCATGACGTACTCCCTCGGACACACCTCTGCCGTCTCCGGTGGGTGACCCGGGGCGGGGGTACGTAAACGGAGAGTTCCGCGCCGCCACTCTCATGGACCGGAACGGTGACTGGTTCGGCGTCCGTGCGCACGGGAGGTGGCCCTCCGAGAGCGGACAGCATGGTGTCGCCCGAATTGCGCGCTGAGCGGGTTTTGTGACGATGGGTGTCGGCGCGTTTCGCGGCCCTTGCGCCGGGTCACTCCGTGAGCCGACGCGACACAGCATGGTTGCTGCGAGGCGGCGGTGCCCATGTCTGCTTCAGCCGCTGCCCTGCTCCGGACGCACGACGGCACCGCCGTACCAGAGCCCTCCTCGGATCACCTCGACACGCTGATGTGCGAGATCTCGGAGCAGCATCCGGGACCGCGGCGGGCCGCCCTCCGTGACCAGGTCATCCGCTTGCTGCTGCCGCTGGCCCACCGTGTGGCACGCCGCTTCCAGCACCGCGGGGAGGACTCCGACGACCTCGCTCAGGTCGCGTCCCTCGGGCTGATCAAAGCGGTCGACGGTTATGACCCGAAACTGGGTGGGGAACGGGGCAGCCGTACGGCGCTGGTACGGTCGCGCACGTTGCCGCCTGAGCTCACCGGTCACCTTCCGCAGCGCGTACGACAGGAAGGCGTGACGCCCTCGGTCGTGTCGTCGACGCCCTGGCCCTGGCAGCCCTGGTGAAGGAGCTGCCGGAGCGGGACCGCCGAGTCCTCTACCTGCGGTTCTACCGGGAGCAGACCCAGCAGCAGATCGCGGACGCCATCGGTGTCTCGCAGATGCAGGTCTCGCGCATTCTGAGGCACTGTCTCGACCGGCTCCGTAAGGCCCTCCTGGCGACCGAGCCGCCTCCCGGCGACGACGAGCAGGAGCAGCGGCCGCGCACCGGCCGTGCGGCACGGCCGGCGCTTTCCTCGGGCGGTCCCGTCACCTGGCGGGGGCGGTACGTCCTGCCGGGCCCGTCCGTCCTGCGCGCCCGACGCCGGGCCGGACCGGTGGGAGTGTGGGGGTCGTTCCCGCGCGTCGCGGCCGGCCCTGTGTGCGGTGCGTCGCGGCGAGCTGCGCGCGCTCTCGCTCGGGACTTGCCGGGGATCCGACGCTGCGACGGCCTCCGCGTCGGAGACGTAGACCGCGGGAGCCCAACCTCCCTTTCTGATACAGCATCGCCCTGGCAGCAGCACCGGCGGGGAAACCCGTTCGCCGGACAGGCGAGCGCTCTGCTTGGCTCGCCCCATGAGCGATCTTTACATCCGCCGCGCCACCCTCTCGGACATCGATACCGTGCTGCGGTTCTGGCGCGAGGCCGCGGAGGGAACGAGTATCAGCGACGACCACGACGGAGTGGCCCGACTCATCGCACGAGACCCCGAAGCCCTGCTCCTCGCAGAGCGCGACGGCCTCCTGACCGGAACCGTCATAGCCGGCTTCGACGGATGGCGATGCTCCGCCTACCGACTGGCCGTACACCCCGACCACCGTCGGCAGGGCATCGCCACCGCCCTGCTGGAAGCCGCGGAACAACGCTTCGCCGCCCTGGGCGGGCGACGCGTCGACGCCATGGTCCTGGAAGCCAACGAACAGGCCCACCACACGTGGGCCGCGGGTGGCTACCACCGCGAGGACCACTGGCGACGCTGGGTCAAGCCCCTATAGACGTCAAGCCCGGCCGCGCTGGGTCAAGCCGCTGACCGAATCCTGACGCTGCCGGCCCTTTACCCTGGGAGGGCCACTCGGTCCTCCCAGGACCCGCCCCGTCCTCAGTGAAAGGGTGAGCGTCCGCCCATGGGCGAGCCTCCCAGTACCGGACATCGCGCGATCCTCCCTGCCCTGCCGGACCATGGGACTGGGGTGACCAGATGACCGAAGTACTGCTCCTGCTGGTGGCGGTCCTGCTCTCGCTCGCCTGTGGCGCCTTCGTCGCGGCCGAGTTCTCGCTGACCACGGTCGAGCGCAGCGAGCTGGAACGCGCCGTCGAGCGCGGCGAGCGCGGCGCCTCCGGCGCCCTGAAGGCCGTACGGAACCTCACCTTCCAGCTCTCCGGAGCGCAGCTCGGCATCACCGTCACCAACCTGGTGGTCGGCATGCTCGCCGAGCCGTCCATCGCGCGGCTGATCGCGGGTCCCCTGCGCGGCATCGGCATCTCCGGGACCACGGCGTCCTCTATCGCACTGGTGCTGGGCACGGCCCTGTCGACGGTGTTCCTGATGGTGGTGGGCGAGCTGGTGCCCAAGAACTGGGCGATCTCCTCGCCGCTGGCCGTGGCCAGGCGGGTGGGCAACGCGCAGCGCTGGTTCAGCGCGATCTTCCGGCCGTTCATCACCCACCTCAACAACACGGCGAACCGCTTGGTGCGCCGCCTCGGCCTCGAACCCGCCGAGGAGCTGGCCTCCGCGCGCGGGCCGCAGGAACTGGCCGCGCTCGCCCGGCACTCCGCCCGGGAGGGCGCGCTTGAGCCGGACACCGCCGAGCTGTTCGTCCGCACCCTGAACCTCGTGGACCTCACCGCGGAGAACGTGATGACGCCGCGCGTGCAGGTCGTCGCCCTCGACGCGCAGGCGACCTGCGAGGACGTGGCGAACGCGACCCGGGCGACGGGACTGTCCCGGTTCCCGGTCTACCGCGGCAGCCTCGACTCGGTCGTGGGCACCGCCCACATCAAGGACATCCTGACCGTGCCCGCGGAGCGACGGCCCCGGGTGCCGGTCGCCGACATGATGCGCGAGCCGCTGCTCGTCCCCGAGTCGCTGACCGTGGACCGGCTCCTCGACCGGTTGTCCGGCAAGCGCACGATGGCCGTGGTCATCGACGAGTACGGCGGAACGGCGGGCGTGGCCACCCTGGAGGACATCGTCGAGGAGGTCGTCGGCGAGGTGCGCGACGAGCACGACCCGCACGAGACACCCGACCTCGCCCCGGTCGGCGCCGACGAGAACGGCCACGCCCTGTACTCGGCGGAGGGCGCCGCCCGCATCGACCAGCTCGCGCGCGTCGGCCTGCGCCCGCCGGAGGGGCCGTACGAGACGCTGGCCGGTCTTGTCGCCGCCGAACTCGGTCGCATTCCGGTGGCCGGCGACACCGTGCAGGTCGCCGGCTGGCGGCTCGAAGTGCTGGACGCCTCCGGGCGCCGGGCGGCACGCGTTCTGCTGCACGCGCCCCTGGACGACGAGAAGGATGCGCAGGCATGACCGCCGTACAGCTGCTGATCGGTCTGGCGACGCTGGTCGTGAACGCCTTCTTCGTGGGGGCCGAGTTCGCGCTGATCTCCGTGCGCCGCTCCCAGATCGAGCCGTACGCCGAGCGGGGCGACCGGCGCGCGAAGAGCGTGCTGTGGGGACTGGAGCACGTGTCCGCGCTGATGGCGGCCGCGCAGCTCGGCATCACCCTGAGCACCCTGGTGCTCGGTGTGGTCGCGGAACCGGCGATCGCGCATCTGCTGGAGCCGGTGTTCCACGCGATGGGCGTGCCGACCGGCGCGGGACACGCGGTGTCCTTCGTGATCGCGCTGACCCTGGCGACGTATCTGCACATGCTGCTGGGCGAGATGCTGCCGAAGAACATCGCGCTCGCCGAGCCGGTGCGCAGCGCGCTGCTGCTCGGGCCGCCGCTGGTCGCACTGTCCCGGGCGCTGCGGCCGGTGATCTTCACGATCAACGCGTTCGCCAACGGGCTGCTGAAACTGCTGCGGATCGAGACCAAGAACGCCGTCACGGCAAGCTTCTCGGACGCCGAGCTGGCCCGGATGGTCCAGGACTCCGGCGCCGCCGGGCTGATCGACAACCGTGCGCAGGAGCGGCTGCACGACGCCCTCGAACTGGGGCACCGGCCCGTGCGGGATGTCGTACTCCCGCTGGAGCGTGTCGTGTACGCGCGTGTGGGTGTCACTCCGGAGGAGTTGGAGGGGCTGTCGGCACAGTCCGGGTTCTCCCGCTTCCCCGTCGTGGACGAGGGGCGCCGGATCGTCGGCTATCTGCATGTGAAGGACGCGCTGGACGCCATGCCGCGGGACCTGCCGTTCCGGCTGCGCGACATGCGGCAGATCGCGCGCGTGCGGGAGACCACGCCGCTGGACGACGTCCTGACCGCGATGCGGGGCAGCCGTACGCACCTGGCGGCCGTGCTGGGCTCGGACGGTCGGCTGGCGGGGCTGGTGACCATGGAGGACGTGCTGCGGGAGCTGTTCGGGCAGTGGGCGTGAGGCTCGCGGCCGGGCGGTGGCCGTGAGGGCGGGGAGGTGACCGACCGGCGGGTATGCGCCTCGGGATACCATCTCTGACGCCATGCAGACGAACGCCTCTCCCACGTACACCAGCCTGGTCGCGGTCGGCGACTCCTTCACCGAGGGCATGTCGGACCTGCTGCCCGACGGCACCTACCGGGGCTGGGCCGACCTCCTCGCGGCGCGGATGGCCGCCCGCACGCCCGGCTTCCGGTACGCCAACCTCGCGGTGCGCGGCAAGCTGATCGGGCAGATCGTCGACGAGCAGGTGGACGTGGCGGCCGCCATGGGCGCCGATGTGATCACCCTCGTCGGCGGGCTCAACGACACCCTGCGGCCCAAGTGCGACATGGGCCGGGTGCGCGGGCTGCTGGAGGAGGCCGTGGAGCGGCTGGCCCCGGCCTGCAAGCAGCTGGTGCTGATGCGCAGCCCGGGACGGCAGGGGCCGGTGCTGGAGCGGTTCCGGCCACGCATGGAGGAGCTGTTCACCTGCGTCGACGAGCTGGCCGCACGGCACGGCGCGGTGGTGGTCGACCTGTACGGGGCGGCGTCTTTGAGTGACCCGCGCCTGTGGGACGTGGACCGGCTGCACTTGACGGCCGACGGGCACCGGCGCGTCGCGGAGGCGGTGTGGCAGGCGCTCGGGTACGAGCCCGAGGACCCCGACTGGAGGGTGCCGATGCCGGCCACGCTGCCGCCGGGGTGGGTGACGCGCCGGGTCGCGGACGTCCGGTTCGCCCGGCAGCATCTGCTCCCATGGATAGGACGCCGGCTCACGGGCCGCTCCTCCGGGGACGGCCGCCCGCCGAAGCGGCCCGAGCTGCTGCCGTACCCCGAGCTGCTGCCGTACGAGGATCCGGCGTAGGTCCGTCGTGACCACGCGGGTGATCAACCTCAGGGGCCGGATCCACGACTTCGGTCCCCGGCTGGAACACGCCCCTGCGGACGTGGTGTACGTCGGCCGTCGCTGGACGCTGGGCGGCTGGGACCTGCCCCGGCACCCGCTGTACAACCCGTTCGCCCAAGACACGGCCACGAAGAAGCGGGACGGCACCCGGGCCGAGGTGATGGCGATGTACCGGGCGTATCTGCTGGAGCGCCCCGAGCTGCTCGACCTGGTGCCGGAGCTGCGCGGGCGCACGCTGGCCTGCTGGTGTGCGCCGGAGCTGTGCCATGCGGATGTGCTGGCGGAGCTGGCCGAATCGGCCGGGGTCGGCTGTGCAGCGACCGCCTCGTCGGTTCCCGGGGACCGCCTTGTAGCTTCCGACGAACCCACCCGTGGCGCTGGCCTGCACAAACCGCCAGTAGAATCCGGTTACTGTTCTACGGCACCACCCATCTGTGCAGATCAGAGTAGGTTTCCTCGGGAACGTGAGAGATCATCTCTCACAATTTCTCACGTAGCGGCCTTCGGAGTGCCTCCATGGAAGGCGTCCCACGCAGCCGCGGCGGCCCGCATGTCCTCAGCTCCGACGTGGACGTACTTACGCTTCGTGAAGCTGGCGTTCGTGTGGCCGGCCCACGCGGCGAGGACGACGTCCGGGACGTCGTTGACGGCGAGATAGGACAGGCAACTGTGCCGCGCGTCGTAGAGGCGCACACGGCGCAGCCCGAGCTGGTCCATCAGCCGGTAGGCGTGCTCCCGCAGCTTCCGCGTGTTGAGCGGCCGTCCCAGCTCGTCGACGAGGACGTAGCCCGTGTCGGTGTAGCCCTCGCCCGCGGCCAGCTTCTCCCGAGCCTGTTGCGCCCTGAACCGCTTCAGCGCCTCCCACGGCCACTGAGGCAGCGGGAGAGCGCGCTCACCCGACGCGGTCTTGGTGTCCTTCTCCAGGACCCGCACGTTGCCGACCATGGTGCGGGTGTTGGTGATGTCCAACGTGCCGAGTTGCAAGTCGATGTCCCGCCAGCGCTGACCGCACACCTCGGCTGGCCGCAGCCCCATGAGGGACAGCAGCAGCGGAGCGTACAGGCGGTCAGCCTCGATGCCCTTGATGAACGTCTGCACCTCGGCGACGGTCCAGGGCTTCGGCCGCTCCCGCTCACGCTTGTCGGTCTTCTTGTCCGCGAGCGACACGCGGACGTGCTTGGCCGGGTTCACCGGAATCAGCTTGCGGACCACCGCGCGGCTGAGGGCCTCCCGGAGCCGGATCAGGATGCCGTCGACCGTCGACACGGCCAGTCGGCTACCGGGCTCCCCGCCCTTCCGGCGGCCCTTAGCTACCAGCTCGTCGACGAAGTCGCGGATCTGGTCCTCGTTCAGCTCCTGCAGACGAATGTGGCCGAGGCGGTCACGAACGTGCACAAGGGCGAGCCGGTACGTGCGGATGGTCGTCTCCTCGACGTCCCGCCGCTTGTACTCCAGCCACTGGTCAAGCCACTCCCCCAACGTGATCTTGTTGGGGGCGATGTAAGTCCCAGCTGCCATCTGCCCGCGGATGCGGTCGACCTCGGCCTCTACCTCCTTCTTCTTGTCCTTGGTGATGGTGAGCTGGTTGCGCTTCATCACCGGTTTCCCGGTCTCCGGGTCGGTGATCACCTCACCGGCCTGGTCCGTCTTCGGCTCATAGCCGACGTCGATGACCGTGCGGTAGCGGACCTTGCCGCTACCCAGCACGATCTTCTTGATCTCGGCCACGGTCTCCTTCTCTCGGTGTTGGGCTGGTGTCATCCGCCTCCCGAGAGGCAGACCGCCAGGTCCAGGACTGTCAGGGCCAGTCCGAGGCACAGAGCAGGTCTACCGGGGGGCGGGGACGGGGTGAGTTGTGGCGGTGATGGATCAGGGGGAGGCGTGGGCAGCGCTGTTGGCGATGCCGTCCCGCCGCCGGGCGGCCCCGGATCGGCGCTGCCTCCTGATGATGCGGTAGATGGTGGGGCAGGAGTCCTGTTGCCGATGGGCGCCCCCGAGGCGCTCCCGGCAGGGCCGGGCGTGAGGCCGCTGGGGCCGCTTGCCGACGGGCCGGGACTGACCGTCGGCCCGGGCGTTGTTGAGGGGTTCGTGGACGGTGGTGTCGGGCTTGGGGTTCGGGTCACTGTGGCGGTCGCCGTCGGTGCGGATGGCGGCGGCGCGGCCCCGTTGCGGGTCGGCCACTGGGTGACGATCAGCATCACGGCGGTAGCTACGGCGATGGCCGTGGCCCCGGCGACTGCGACGAGCTGCCCGCGGTTCGAGTCCCAGGCCTGGCGGGTGGCCTCGGCGAGGGCCGCCGCCGCGGCGACAAGGCCGCCTCCGAGGTATAGGCCTAGGTGCCGCTTGCGTCGGACTGGCTGCGGGTCGCTGGGTGGTGGTCCGTATGGGTAGCCGTTTGCGGCCTGGGCCGCCTGTTCTCCTTGCTCCTGTACGCCCTTGAGGGCGTGCAGTATCCATTCGCTGTTGCGCTCGGCACGCATGTCGCTGAGCTGCCGGTTGAGGTCCCCCCTCAGCCGCCGGAAAAGCAGCGCAATCGCGATGAAGTTAGCGAGGCCGAGCCCAGCCGCGAGAACGACGTAGATCATTCTCGTCCCCTGAGCACGGTGGATCTCGGTTACCGCACAGGTCGGCGCATCTGTGCGGGGTACACACGATGCGACAGAAGTTGACCAATGAGACCTGCATAAATACGTTTCGTAGCCGAAACGTTACGATCCGGTTTTGGGTTGCCTCACCTCACCTGACTGCACGGCTGGCTGTGCCGCAGGGGAGTCGCCGGCGTCCTCCAGTTCACCCGCCTCGACGCGTTCCGCGAGTCTGCGCAGCGCCGGGCCGCGATCCCTGGGCGGGAGTTGGCCGATCATGTCGAGGATGATGCGCTGCCTCTGTGCGTCGAGGTTGTCCAGTGGGTCGGGGAGACTCGCCGCCTGCTCGGCGCGCTGAATCTGAATCTCCCGCAGGATCTTGGCTGCATCGTCGCGCCCCGCTTCGGTCAGCCTGCTTGGCGTGACGCTGACGGTGTACGCCATGTGCGCCAGTGTCTTGGCCGGCGCGCGCACAGGATCGGAGGCGCCGGCCTTGCCTTTCCAGCCGTTCTCGATCTGACGCCATCGGAAGCCCTTGATGCGGACCGGGGTGCGGTCGGCGGCTTCCTCAGGGCTGAGGCCGCGTGCCTGTCGAGCGAGGCGGATGAGGTCTGCCTCGGGCGGCGGCTTGGGGGGGCCGTGCTCGGGCGAGCTCATGGCTCTACGTCCTCCTACTCCTGTGGACTTTCGTCAACTTCAGTCAACTGTCCCAGGTTCGCGGGGTGCACCCCAAGCCCGATAGGGCACCGCACAACTCCTTTACAAACGGAGTTCTACTTCTCGCTACTAGTGGCTTGACTGTCTTCTACTTTCATCTACTCTTGAGGCATGTCACCACCCACTCAAGACCCGAAGCGCCTCAGGCGTCGGCGGATCGAGGCGGGCCTGAACAAGCGGGAACTGGCCAGAGCGGCCGGGATTCACCCGTCGTACGTCACATGGCTCGAACGCGGAGAACGCGGAGCCTCACCCAGAGTCCTCAAGCGGCTCTCCGAGGCCCTGCGCTGCGAGATCGCTGACCTGATGCCCCCGGAGTCGAACGACGACGACAAGGCAGGTGCGGCCTGATGCCGGCGGTAGTCCCGACTCTCGACGAAGTCCGCTCCTGGCCCGCGACGGTCAGCGTGCCGAAGGCCGCGACGGCGCTCGGCATCTCCCGGAGCTACCTGCACGACCTGATCAAGCGGAACGAAGCGCCCGTGAAGGTGCTGCCCCTCGACGGCCGGCACCGCGTCATCACGGCGTCGCTGGTCCGGCTGTTGGAGGGCTCCTGATGCGGGCCCGGCTGCGGTCGCTGCTCGGTTGGCAGTGCCCGACCTGCCAGCACCGCAACCCGCCGATCCGCATGCAGTGCCGGAAGTGTCGCCGCGATCGCCCGCTGGGCTCCTGATCCACCCCTGAATGCGCCGAAGGGCCGCCCGACTTCCCGGCCCGGCGACCCCACGACTCGGCGCCCCTCACCCAACGATCGAAAGGAGGAGCCCCGTGGCTCCGATCATCGCAGAACAGAAGCAGAAGGCCATCGACGGCCTGCGCGCCCTGGCGGACTTCCTTGAGTCCGACCCGTCTCTGCCGGTGCCCACCTCCCAGTACCTGAACGTGCCGCTGCACACGAACCAGGCCGTGGAGGAGTTCGCCTCCGCCCGGGGTCTGACCGTCGAGTACGACGACGAGGGCAACGCGCGCACGGACCTGAAGTTCGGGCCGCTGACGTACCACGTGTACGGCTACGTCGACTTTGCCGAGCACTGCGAGCGGAACGCCGAGCGCAATGCCCGGAACTGGGCGGCTCGCAAGGGGCTGGAGATCCGGCCCGCCGAGGCGGTGTCCGCATGAGCGCGCCGCTGGTGGTGAACACCAAGGACGGCACGTGCTGGACGCGTCGCAGCGTGACGCGTGACGGGCTCGCGTTGTATGCGCCGGAGGGCGTGTGCAAGTGCCCCGAGTTCGTGATGGCGACGCTCGCCGAGCTGGCCGAGCACGGGATCGTCGGGTCGGCGGATGTGCTGCCGGTGCCGGGCGGTACGGAGCCGCAGCCCTCGATGGCAGAGACGCTGGAGAAGCGGACCGAGCTGCTGCGCATCGTGCAGGCCACGGCGCGCCGCCAGACGAAGGAGATCGCGGGCCGGAAGGTGTACGGCGACCGGCTGAAGACGGAGAACGCCGAGCTGACCGTCGAGCTGCACCAGGCGAAGCAGTACGTCCGCGCCGTCGAGAAGCTCCTCACCGAGCGGACGCCGTTCGGTCCGCGCGGGCAGCGCGCCGTACTGCTGGCGATCGGCTGGCTGCGGGAAAGCCTGGACGACTACCGGGGCCGAGTCGACGCGGCTGAGGTGTTCGCGCGCCGGACGCAGGCACGGATCAACGCGCTGCTGGTCGAGCCGTTCGATCTGCAGGGGTGCGCACTGTGCGGTACGTCGGAGGACGGGCACGGGGTGCGTGTCACTGATGGGTTCGAGCACGAGTGGAAGCGGCCGACGGATGTGCACGTCCGCGAGCGGCAGGCGATGCAGCGGCAGTTGGAGCGGTCGGCGTCGGGTGAGCCGCATGTGTCGGAGTTGGCGTGGCTGCGGGCTCGGGTCGCTGAGCTGGAGGCTGAGCGGCACTCGACGAACGAGGCCCTGTCGGACGCGGCCGAGACGCTGCGCGCCAACCGGGACCGGATCGCCGAGCTGGAGCAGCAACTCGCCGCGAAGGACCGCCCCGTCGACGAGGACCCCATCGCGTACGCGCTGACCGACAAGGCGGCGTCCGCGGTGGACCCCTGCCACCCGTGCGGCTGCCCGAAGCGCTTCGACCGGCATGCGTGGGGCTGCCCCACGACGGCCGTCGACGCTGCCTCCGTCGCCGCCGACGACGTGACGCCGCGGGTGGCGAAGCTGCGCGGCATCCTCGCCGGGCAGCGTGCCGCCGTCGAGGACCCGCACGACTCGCCGCTCCACCACGACTACCGGATCGGCCGCGACCTCCCGCAGGCGGGTGGTGCGTCGTGACCGCCGTCGAGTGGCTCTTCTGGGGCGCGATCGTCTGGACCGTCTTCCTCGCGTACGCCGCGCTCGACGCGCCGAAGCTGGTCATCCGCTGGAAGCGGGGCCGCCGATGAGCGCCCGCGACGACATTCACCGCCTGTTCGAGAGCGGCAGGACGTCCTACCACCTCGACGGCTACCTCGCCGCCCACCGCGCCGAAGTGCTGCACGAGGCCGCCGACTTCGTCGGCAACGACGACGACTGCGGCTGCGGCGGCTGCGACACGTGCGTGCCGCGGAAGCTCGCCGAGGGCCTGCGTGAGATGGCGGGCGCACCGCGCGGCGGGGTGCTCTCCACGACCGAGCAGTTCCCCGGCGAGCTGGTCATGTTCCGTGGCCTGGTCCGCACCCTTCGGGTCGCGGCCCGCTTCGAGGACATGGCCGAGGTGCAGCGTCTGCTGTACGAGCACGACGCCGACGAGCGCGCCGCGCACACCGAGGCACAGGAGAAGAGCAGCCCCGACGGGGCCGGCGCCACTCCCGACTTCTTCCAGCCCGGTCACACCTACTCCAAGGGCCAGGACGGCTACAAGGCCCCCGAGCAGACCTGGCAGTTCCGCTGCGTCGCCATCGCCGACCACCCCCGCGAGGACGCCGGGCGCCGGGCCTTCGGGTTCATGCGCCAGGGCATCGGCCGGTGGGAGTCCGTCGGCGTCCGCGAGGGCGAGTTCGAACGCGGCTGGACCGACATCACCGACCACACCAGGAAGGACAGCCGCTCATGACCGGCCCCGACCGCATGACCCTGATCGAGCTGGCCGAGACCGCCTACTCCGAATGCCTCGGCGCCACCCAGGACGAGGCCGACGAGCGCCACCAGGAACACGTCGAGGACTTCCTGACGTCCGCACGCGGCGCCGCCCGCCACCGACTCGGCTCGGCCGCCGACGAGCTGGACTGGACCTACACGTCGCCGGACGACCTGCCGGACGACGTCGAGGAGGCCACCGCGCTGCTCGCCAAGGGTCGGATGGACTGGCTGCGCTACCGCTACGACCACGCCACCGAGCGCACCACGTTCGAGCTGGTGAAGCAGTGCAGCACCTGCAGCCACGAGCAGGCCGACGAGGTCGACGGCCTGGTCAAGCTCGGCGAGCTGCTCGCCGCGAAGGGCGGCGACCGATGAACCGCATCCGCCTCACCCTGCACCGCCTCTTCCGCCGCCCCGCCATCACTGGCCCCTACCGGCTCTACATCCGCCGCACCCCCACCGGCGCACTCCTCGACGTCGAGCACTACCTCACCGCCGTCCTGGAAACCCTCGTCGACAACCCGGACCTCCTCGACCTCCTGATGGAGTTCGCCGAGGACCGGGGGCAGGCCCGCCAGCACGACGGGTGGGAGCCGGAGCAGCTGCTCGCCGAGAAGCTGTGCACGGCGCTCGGCTACGAACTGCCGCTGTACGGCCGCGAGGTCGAGGCTCTGGCGGACCGGCTGCGCGCTGTTGCCCCGGCGGCGGCCGCGGTCTCGGCGCCGCGTCGCGAGGGTGGTGCTGCCGCGTGAGCACCCTCCAGGGCACCCGCCGCCAGTACCTCCTCGCCGCCATAAGGGCCCACGGCCGCCCGGTCACCACCCAGCTCGCCGAGCAGCTGATGACCGACTCCCCCTGGCCCACGGCTGGCCGCAACACCACGCGGAAGGACCTGCGCGGCCTCGCCCGCGCCGGACTCCTCACCCCGGGTGTCAGCACCGACGGCCGCACCACCTACCACCTGATCAACGCGACCACCGGAGAGGACGGCCGCTCATGAGCCGCACCACCCGAGCCGCCGGACCAAACGACCGACGCCGCGTCCAACCGACGACCGACACCCACCGCGTCCTCGGCCAGATCGAGCGCGGTGAGATTCGCTGCGGCGCCGACGCCGCCCGCGAGATCGCTGCCCGGCACCAGGCCGCGTACGGCGACGCCGTATGGGGCCCGGACAACGATGCCGCGTGGGCGGACGCCCTCTCCAGCCTTTCCACGACCACGAAGGGCGGTACCGCCTGATGACGACGACCGTGCAGGCCGGGGCGAACACCGCCCCGGCCGCCGGCCGCCGGGTCACACCCACCGGCCGACTCATCCTCCCCGCCGACGCCGACCGCGCCGACTGGCTCACCGCCCGCCGCTCCGGCATCGGCTCCTCCGACGTCCCCGCCATCCTCGGCCTCGTCGAGAAGAAGCCACCCATCAAGGTCTACTACGACAAGATCGGCCGCGACGTTGACGACGCCGGTGAGGCCGCATTCTGGGGCACCGTCCACGAGGAGCCCGTCGCCCGCGTCTGGGCCATGCGCAACCGCAGCGTCATCCGCCGCGTCGGCCTCGTCGCCCACGAGAAGCACCGCCACTGGATGACCACCCTCGACCGGCGCGTCACCGAGTGCCCCCTCTCCGAGGACACCCGCATCCCCTGCGCGCTGGAGGTCAAGACCCGCTCGGCCTTCAAGTCGGCGCAGTGGCACGCCGGAGCCCCCGACGACGTCACCGCGCAGATCCTGTGGCAGATCGCCGTCAACGGCTACGAGCACATGCACTACGCCGTCCTCATCGGCGGCAACGAGTACCACCAGGGCGTCATCCGCGCCGACCAGTACACCGACGTCATCGCCGACATCACCACGGCAATGGACAAGTTCTGGACGGAGCACGTGCAGGCGCAGGTTGAACCGGCCCCGTCCGGCGACGGCGAGACGGTCGTGAGGATGTTCCGCCGCCTGCACCCCACCCGCTCCGGCTCGGTGGACGTCGACATGCACCCGGACGCCCTGGACGCGCTCCTCGACTACAACCGCCACCAGCGCGAGGAGTCCGCCGCAAAGAAGGCGAAGGCCGCGGCGAAGGCCCGCATGGTCGCCGCCCTCGGCGACGCCCAAGAGGCCCTGCTCGGCGGCGAGCGCGCCTACGCGCTGGAGCCCACCAACGCCGCGCCGAAGGTCGACCTGGAACTGCTGGCCGAGCGCTGGCCCGACGCCTACGAGGCGTGCGTCAAGCCGAACCCGACCGAACGCATCGACATCTCCAAGGCCTTCAAGGGGGGCATCTGACATGGGACTGCGCGAGAGTGCCGCCGCTGCGGCTGGCCGGACGCCGACCGATAGCCAGCAGGCCGCCGACTCCGTCGAGGTGCGTGATGCACCGAACCTGACCGAGCCCGACCTCGGCGACCTCACCAAGGACGCCGAGACGACGCCCGCGGTCGTCGCCTGGTCCCGGGTCATGGGCGAAGTCCGGGCGATCGGCAAGGACCAGCGCTTCGACGGCGGCAACGCAGGCCGCTTCAACTTCCGCGGCGTCGACCTGGCCCTGAACGCGTTCGGCCCGGCCTGTCGAAAGCACGGCGTCGTCGTCGCCCCGGTGAAGGTCGAGCCCCAGTACCGGGACATCAGCACGAAGAACGGCGGAGTGAAGCGGGAGTGTACCGTCCTGGTGACCTACCGCATCTTCGGCCCGGCCGGGGACTACTTCGACACCCAGGCCGCGGGCGAGGCCTCCGACTCCGGCGGCCGGTCCACTCCGAAGGCGCAGTCGATCGCGCTGCGGACGCTGTTGCTGTCGGCGGGCCTGGTGCCCACCGAGGACCGCGACGCGGACGCCACGGAGTTCGAGCGGTCGGAGTCCCCGGTGCGGCCGGCGGTCAGCTACCTGGACGAGATCTGCAATCCGAGCACGAGTGCCGGTCGGCTGCGCCAGATCCATTACGAGCTGGGCTCGACCCGGCAGCTCGGCACGTTGGTCACGAACGAGGTGGGCGACGAGGAGCAGATCGGCGCGATGGTCGTGCGGATCGGCAAGGAGCGCGCGGCCGGAGGTGGCCAGTGAGCACCTTCGCCAACGTCCGCCGCCTCGCATGGGACACGGAGACCACCGGCCCGAACCCCCTGGAGGACCGCATCGTCACCGCGGCGATCGTCGTCCGCGGCGGCGGCCGGGATGACCGCGTCTTCTCCTGGCTCATCAACCCCGGCGTCCCCATCCCCGAAGAGGCCTCCGAGGTCCACGGAGTGACCGACGCCAAGGTGCAGGCCGACGGCCAGGACCCGAAGACCGCGCTCGACGAGATCGCCACCAACCTCACCCGCGCCATCGAGTGGGGAATGCCGATCATTGCGTTCAACCAGTCCTTCGACTGGTCGATCCTCCACCACGACCTGGTCCGCAACGGCCTGCCGACCGTCGAGGAGCGCGTGGGCCTGCACCCCCTGCCCCTGGTGGACCCGCACGTCATCGACCGGAAGTGCATCGAGCGGCTGCGCGGCAAAGGCATGCGGAAGCTGAAGCCCACCGCCGAGCGCTACGGCGTCCAGCTCACCGACTGGCACACCGCCGAGGCCGACGCGCTCGCCGCCCTGCTCATCGCCGAGGCCCAGTTCGAGCGGTACCCGCACCTCAACGACATGGGCCCGCAGCAGCTGTTCGCCGCGCAGAAGGCGTGGAGGGCGGAGCAGCAGGCCGGCTTGCAGGAGTGGTTCCGGACGAAGGCGAGTCCGGAGCAGGGCGGTGACCCGAACAAGGTCATCGATGGCTCGTGGCCGCTGATCCCGGCGCAGCGCGACGGGGGGCGAGGCTGATGTTCGGGCTCACCACCACCCGCCGGCTCCGCGCCGAACTGGCCGCCGCCCGCGCCGAAACCGACCGGCAGCGCCGCCGCGCCGAAACCGCCGAGGGCAACCTCGCGACCGCTGTCTACAACCGCAAGCAGGTGCTGAAGCAGAACGCCGAGATGGACGCCACCAACCGGCGCCTGAACGGCCGCCTGCTCGAACTCGGCCGCCGAAACGCCCGGCTGATCGAGTCCGACCCGGAGTACGCGGCGCAGCTGGAGCAGCGAGTGGCCCGGCTGCAGAAGGTCGGCGCGCGCATCCTCGCCGCCTGGCACGCCGAGCGGCGCCGAGCAAACCACCTCCAGGCTCGCCTCGACGACGCGCTCGGCCTGAACACCCCGGGCGTCCTGGACGGCCGGAACTGGCAGGCCAACCGGCAAGACGGCGGCCGGAAGCAGGTGTCGGCATGAACGCGTTCATCGCGGCCGTGACCGGCGCCGGCACTGCCGTGGCGGTCGGTCTGGTCGCCATTGCGCGGGCGACCGCGCCGACCGGCCGTCACCGTGCACCGCGCCGGGCGCCCGCCGACGTCGAGCCGCTCCGGCCGGTGGAGGCCCTCGACCAGTTCGAGGCGTACTGCCCGGCCGAGGACCGGCCCACGTTGCAGCTCCGCATGCGGCTCGGCGGCACCTGCTGCACCGAGTGCCGCAACGACACCACCAGCACGACCACAGGGGGCAATCAGTGAGCGCACCCACCCTGTTCGACACCGAGGCACCGGCCGCCACCCAGGTGGCCGGGCCCCGGCCCACCACCGGCATCCCCCGCGTGATCGGCCTCGACGTCGCCATGGGCATCACCGGCATCGCAGGCGAAGGCTGGACCGACTACGTCAAGGCCAAGGGCGCCAGCCAGCACTCCCGCTTCGAGCAGCAACTCGCCGGGATCGCCGACCACGTGCGGCACGCCGACTTCGTGGTCATCGAAGGCGCCGCCTACAACAAGAACAACCAGGGCGCCGACGCCCTGAGCGCCATGCGGTGGATGGTCCGCCACGACCTGTGGAAGCGCCGCATCCCGTACGTCATGATCGCCCCCGCGCAGCGGATGATCTACGCGGTCGGCACCGCGGCGCCCACCGACCCGGACACGGGGCAGCGCCTGAAGGGCACCGCGCTGAAGGGCGCCCTCCGCCAGGCCGTCGCCGACACCTACGGCATCACCACGGAGGGCGAAGCACGGTACGACGAGGCCGACGCCTACGTCCTCATGGCGATGGGCCTGCACTGGCTCGGCTGGCCGCTGGCCGTCGTGCCGGACACCCACCGGCGGGCGCTGGACTCGGTCCGCTGGCCGGAGCGAACGGCGGTGACCGCCCGATGATGAAGCGGTTCCGCCACGACGGCGACGACGACTTCACCGACCTGTTCTGCGGCCTCGGCGGCTCCACCCGCGGCCTCATCGAGGCTGGCATGCGCGCGCGCCTCGTGATGAACCACGACCGCGTCCAGGTCGACGCGCACCAGGCCAACCACCCCGAAGCAGAGCACCTTTGCGAGGACATCCACGCCTACGACAAGCGCAGCCTGCCCAGCACGCGCGTCCTCTGGGCCTCGCCGATCTGCACCGAGATCTCCCCGGCAGGCGGCCGCAAGCGAAAGTACGGCCGTAAGCGGCTCGAAGGGCAGACGTGCATCGTCGGCCCGGACGGACAGCAGGTCCGCGTTGACGAGTACGGCAACCCGATCCAACCGGAGTTCGAGCGGACCAGGGCGACAGCACTCGACATCATCGCCGCAACCGAGGTGCACCGCTACGACGCGGTCCTATGCGAGAACGTCATCGAGTTCTTCACCGACTGGGAGCTGTTCGACTGGTGGGTCGGCGGCTTCAAGATCCTCGGTTACAACCACCAGATCGTGTGCGCATCCAGTGCCCACCTCGGCGACGAGGACAACGAGGTCGCGCCGCAGCACCGCAACCGCGGGTACGTCGTCTTCACCCGCGAGGGCATCCCGCTGCCCGACCTGGAGGTACGGCCCGCCGCGATCTGCCCGGAGTGCGGGCCCGTCAAGGCCCGCCAGGCGTGGCGCAACCCGCGCCGCCGCAAGGTTGGCATGTGGGGCGTGCAGTACGACTACCGCTGCCCCAACGAGAAGTGCGGGCTGATCCTCGAACCGGCGACGCGGCCCATCGGCGACGTCATCGACTGGTCACTACCCGGCACGCGCATCGGTGACGGCCGCCCGGACCGGAAGAAGTTCACCCCGTACGCCGAGTCCACCCGGGCCCGCGTCGCCGCCGGCCTGGAGAAGTTCGGGTACGCCCCGCACGTTGCGATGCTGCGCCAGAACACCACCGCGGTAGCCACCTCGGAACCGATTCCGACTGTCTCGGCGCAGGGGCGCCACCACGCGCTGATCGTGCCCAACGGCCGCAAGGGCGCGGTCCGTACGACGGCTGAGCCACTCACCACGGTGGCGTGCAAGCCGCACCACAGCCTCGTGCGGCCCGCGCCGGAGGTCGACGAGTGCACGCTGCGCATGCTCAGTCCCCGAGAACTGGCCAGCGCGCAGAGGTTCCCCGCTGACTACATCCTTCCGGACGCCAGCCAGGAGAAGCAGATCCTCGGCGTCGGCAACGCCGTGTCGGTGAACGCGGCCCGCTGGCTCGGCGAGCGCGTGAAGGCGGTGCTCGACCGATGACCCACCCCACCCACACGCCATCCCGCGCCTGCTACCAGCGTGGTTGCGACCGCCCCGAGTGCGAGCAGGCCAACCGCCGCTACATGAAACACCTCCGCCTCGACTACGCCCACGGCAAACGCCGCCGCCAAGACGCCACCCCCACCATCACCCGCATCCAGCAACTGCGCGCCACCGGATGGAGCCTCGCGCAGATCTCCCGCACCTCCGGCGTCCACGAGGTCACCATCCGCGTCATCGCCTCCGGCAAAAACCCCACGGTGTCCAACAAGAACGCCCACGCGGTACTCGCCGTCCCCGTCGGACCACCCCCAACCGACGGCCCGATCGTGAACGCCACCGGCAGCGTGCGACGCCTCCAAGCACTCGCCGTCATGGGCTACAGCACTACCCGCCTCGCCGAACTGCTGGGCATCAACCGGTTCGTCGTCGGCCGGATCATGCGCGGCCAACACGCCGCCGTGCACGCCACGACCGCCAGCACCATCGCCGAGGGGTATCGGAGGCTCGCCCGCGTTCCCGGGGGCAGTGTTCGGGCCCGTGGTGACGCGAGGCGGCGGGGCTGGCACGGTCCGGCGGCGTGGGACGGGGAGGCGATCGACGACCCCCGCGCGCGGCCC
The DNA here is from genome assembly GCF_013009255.1 of Streptomyces sp. Z423-1. Taxonomy (NCBI): domain Bacteria; kingdom Bacillati; phylum Actinomycetota; class Actinomycetes; order Kitasatosporales; family Streptomycetaceae; genus Streptomyces; species Streptomyces sp. Z423-1. The sequence goes on along the minus strand of NZ_CP053109.1, from coordinate 8,251,716 downwards.
GACATCGACGAGAGGGCGACGGCGTGATGGCCGGCCCGTGGATCGGCGGTCTCCAGGTCCGCCGCACCGAACGCGGCCAGACCCCCATCGCCGACTTCCTGTGCACCGCCTGCCGCACCTACCGCCGCGTCACCGGCCGCCAGAAGGTCGCCGACTTCGTCCGCTCGAACCCGATCACCGACCACCGGGCCAACTGCCGCCCGACCAAGCAGAAAGCAGCAGCCTGATGGGCTACTCCACCACCTTCGAGGGCCACGCCACCGTCACCCCACCCCTCAACCCCCACGAGATCAGCTACCTCCGCGCCTTCGCCGAGAGCCGACGCCACCAGCGCCCCGACGGCCCCTACTCCACCCGCGACTACGGCTACGGCGAGATCGGCCACCCCGGCTATAACACCCCTCCCGAGGGGCAGCCCGGCCTGTGGTGCAACTGGGAGCCCACCGACGACGGCACCGGCATCCGCTGGAACGGCGCCGAGAAGTTCTACGACGCCACCAAGTGGATGCAGTACCTCATCGACCACTTCCTCAAGCCCGACGCGGCCGCGAAGGGCCAGCCCGGCTTCGAGGCGTTCACCTTCGACCACACCGTCACCGGCGTGATCCAGGCACAGGGCGACGACCCGGCCGACCAGTGGGAGCTGCTCGTCGTCGACAACAAGGCCGTCGGCGGCGGCATCCACGGCTACTGACCGCACGACTGGCGGTCGCCCGCGCCCAACGCCGCGGCCGCCACCCGGGCCCGCCCCTCTTCCCCCAAGCCAGGGGCGGGCCCCCCACCCCCACAAACCACACCAGCACCACCACAACCAGAAAGGCACCACCAGCACATGACCATCCAGCAGGAGACCGAGGCGCAGCCCGCCGAGTTCGCCGCCTTCTTCGTCCAGCACCTCGCCGGCCGCAGCCACGAGGAGATCTCCAAGGAGTTCCACGAGCTGCTCGCCGCCGTCAACGAGCACGGCAAGAAGGGCTCCCTCGTCATCACCATCACCGCCGAACCCCCCAAGGGCCACATCGACGGCGCACCCGTCGCGATCTCCATCGACTCGGTGCTCAAGGCCCCGAAGGCGTCCGCGCCGCCCTCCCTCTACTTCGTCGACTCCGACGGCAACGCCACCCGCAACGACCCCCGCCAGACCGCGGCCTTCGACGTCCGCGACCTGCCCACCGCCAACACCGAGATCAAGGACATCTGACCGTGACCAACACCGACTCCAACAGCGTCCTCACCATCACCGGCCTCGCCCAGCAGGCCCTCGCCCCCAAGCAGGTCGACCCCGGCAACATCTACCTCGTCGCCACCGCCGACGGCCGCGTCCAGACCGTCGACCTCACCGGGCCCGAGCACACTGGTCAGCTCGACCGGAAGACCGGCACCACCACCGTCCGCGACGCCGCCAGCTTCCTCACCTACTACGCCAAGCACCACGACGAGGACACCGAGGTCTACTCCGACGTCGAAGCCCTCTCCGTCACCGCAGTCCTCGACGCCCACCGCGCCGCCGGGGCCCGCTTCGGCGGCCACCGCCTGGCGCTCTCCCTCCGCCGCACCAAGGCCTGGCAGCAGTGGCTCGGCAACGACGGCAGGCTCCTCACCCAGGACGAGTTCGCCAACTTCCTCGAAGACCAGCTGCCGTACCTGCAGACCCCGGACTCAGCGACCATGCTGGAGATCGCCCAGTCCATCAAGGCCACCACCAAGGCCGAGTTCCAGTCGAGCAGCCGACTCCAGTCCGGCGAGCGGAAGTTCGCCTACGTCGAGGACACCAAGGCGTCCGCCGGCGCGAAGGGCGACCTCGCCATCCCGGAGACGTTCATCATCGCCGTCCCGCCGTTCGAAGGCGCCGACGCCTACCGGATGACCGCCCGCTTCAAGTACCGCATCGACCGCGGGCAGCTGCACCTCGGCTACAAGCTGGAGCAGCCCGAGGAGCGCGCCAAGGCCGCGTTCGCTGACGTCCTCGCCGCGATCGCCGAGGGCATCGACACGCCGATCCTGAACGGCAGCCCCGCCTGATGGCCGGCCGCACGAGGGGCGGTAGCCCCCAGCGCTGCCCCTCGTGCGGCGCCCCCACGCTCACCCAGTGGGTCGGCGACACCGCCGCGCTTCAGGCCGTCGTCGACCTCCCACCCGCCGACGAAACCCGCCCGTACGCCCCGGCCGCCGCACAGGCGACACCACACGACCTCGTCTGGTGCCTCCCCCGCCTCCCCTACCGCGCCCTCCGCCTGCGCTGGACCAGCGGCCGCCACCCGCCCAACTGCCCCCACCAGCACCTGCTCACCCACCGCTGCCCACCCGCCGAACCCACCACGATCTTCTGAGGAGACCGCCCGTGGACAACGTCCGCCACATCCCGCACAGCCACGCGGCGGACCCGGACGGCCTCAACCTGAAAAGCCCCCACGACGCCGAGGCCGAGAACTACGTGGCCGGCGTCATCCTGCACAGCCGCACCGCCTACCTCGAATGCGCCCAAGTCCTCGACCGCGAAGACATCTACCAGCCCGCCGTCCGCCTCATCTGGGACGTCGTCGGCGGCATGGTCGCCGAGAACAAACAGCTCCACCCGGTCACCGTCCGCGCCGAGATCGAGAAGCTGAAACGGCTCCGCGAAGTCGAAGGCGGCACCCTCCTCGACCGGCTCGGCAGCCAGACCATCCCCCCGTCCATGGCACAGGCCTTCGCCGAGCGCATCGCCGAAGTCGCCCGCGTCCGCCGCCACGACGAGCACGTCAACCGGGTCAAGTCCCAGATCCTCCTCGGCGCCACCGCCGAGGAACTCGACAAACTCCACGCCGAGCACCACCAGTACGAGGAACGCCGCGCCACCACCGGCCACGGCCCCTCACACCTCACCGCCTCGTTCGTCGACTGGGACCCGTTCTTCGCCACCGACTTCGGCGCCGTCCAGCTCCTGCCCGGCAAACTCCTCGCGCCCGGGCAGCAGATCACCATCGTCGGCGACGGCAAGGCCGGCAAGTCCCTCCTCGTGCAGGAGTGGCTGTGGCGCATGGCCACCGGCCAGTCCTTCCTCGGCGACCGGCCACAGGCCCCCATCAGCGTCCTGTACGTCGACGCCGAGAACGGCCACCAGGACATCCAGGAACGGTTCCTGTCCTACGGCGGTGGGCCCGGCCGCATGGGCCTGCTCACCTACTCGTCGTTCCCCCCGATCCGCCCCCTCGACACCGCGGGCGGCGGCGCGGACCTTCTCGCGATGGTCAAGGAGGCCGAAGCCCAACTCGTCTGCCTCGACACCGTCTCCCGGTTCATCTCCGGCCCCGAGAACGATGCCGACACCTGGCTCTCCCTCTACCGGCACACCCTCCTGCCCTTGAAGCGCGCAGGCATCGCCTCCGTACGTCTGGACCACCTCGGCAAGGACGGCGAGCGCGGCGCCCGCGGCTCCTCCGCCAAGACGCAGGACGTCGACCACGTATGGGAGTTGCGCGCACAGGGCGGCGGGACGCTCCTGCTGAAGCGGACCCACACCCGCACTGGTATCGGCCCGGACGTGTTCGTTCTCGTCCGCCAGGCGCAGAAGGACGGCGACAACTACCGGCCCGGCTGCACCCGCCACGTCCTCATGGACTACGACCGGATGGAGCAGGCCGCCGAGGGCTCCGTCGAGTGGCTCGTCAAAAAGATCGACGACCTCGGCCTGCCGAACGACGCCGGTAACCCGCGGACCATCGCGGCCCTCGCGCACGCCGGGATCAAGATCGGAAAAGACAAGATCGCCGCCGCCGTCCGGGCACGGAAAAACCGGGACAAGTTGGGTTCCCCGGAAACCTTCCCCGAGACCTTCCCCGACGACGTTCCCCGGGAAGGTTCCCCGGGAACCCCCGCGGAAACCACAAAACCCCAGGTCAAACATTCCCCGGGAACCTCCCGGGAACCTTCCCCCGACCCAGGTTCCCCCCCTTCCCCCCCACCGAAGGTGGGGAAGGGGGAGGGCGCACCGGAAACCCCGGCCACAGACGAACCCCTCTGCACCGTCTGCCGCACCCCCCTCACCGGCTACCGACGAGACCGCGGATACGAGACACACCTCGCCTGCGACCCCGAAACCGGAAGCCACCCAGACCGCCCCGCACACCCCGAAGCGAGCTGACCCATGCCCAGCCACACCAACCGTCTGACCCCGACCAGCCCACAGCTCTACGTCGTCCGCTGGCTCCGCGAAGACCGACGCGACGTCAAGCACAAGCACTTCACCCGCGAACACGACGCACGCCAGTTCCTCGAACGACTCCAGGCCTACGGCAAGGAAGCCGCCCTCTTCGCCACACGGACCGACTGGAAGCCCGTCTGAGCGCACATCCGGTTCCAGCCAGCCCCGCGCAATACACCCACCCACGGAGGACCACATGCCCAAGGTCGAACCCAACCCCCACAGCCCCTACGCCAACGCCGACCCGAACTACCGGCACATCTTCCCCAGCCCGATCTTCTTCCCCCAGGCCGCGCCCGGCGTCCTCGCCCTGACCGCCTGCCAAGGCATGGCCGTCGTCCCCGAGGCCCTCATCGAGACCGAGCCCGGCGCACCGCTGCCCGACGGCCTGTGTCCGGCGTGCGTGACCGTGATGCAGGGCGGCGCCCCGCCGAAGCGTCCGTCGTCGGAGTGCGGGGACTGCGCCGCGCCGACGTGGCACGGGGAGCTGTGTGCGCTGTGCCGGCAGGAGAAGCACGAGGCCTGGTGGCCGACCCGCGACCAGCAGCCGGCCGAGGCGACCCGATGAGCGGCCGCCAGATCGCCCTCGACCCGCAGCCGCGCCGGATCCAGCGCCGCCGCACCAAGGGCTGGCGCGCACCCGACGGAGCCGTCTACGTCGGCCGCGGCAGCAAGTGGGGCAACCCCTGCACGCAGGTCCGCTACCCGGCGCTCGACGGCTCCGAGTGGGAGCGCGAAGCCCGCTTCGGCAAGACCTCCGGGCAGCGTCACCCCTTCGTCCACCCGGACAAGTCGGTGACGTGGCACCTCGTGAAGGACGCCACCCGCGAGCAGGCCGTCGCGATGTACCGCCAGTGGCTCGACCAGCGGCCATCCCTGGTCGCCGCGGCGCGAGAGCAGCTGGCCGGCCGCGACCTCATGTGCTGGTGCCCGCCCGACCAGCCGTGCCACGCCGACGTGCTGCTGCAGCTGGCGAACGAGACCGGCGAGCTGTGAACAGCAGGACGGCCGCCCCTGCGGACATCAGGGGCGGCCGCCCACCCATCCCACCACACCCACCAGGAGCCAGACCATGAGCAAGCCGACCGGGCCCGCCTGCGGCAACAACCCGAACTTCCGGATGAGCGACGGCGACCGCCAGGCCGTCGCCGAGTTCCGCGCCTACCTCGCCGACCGGGCCGCGCTCCGCGACCGCGTCGCCGCCGTCCTCCGCTCCCTCGTCGTCATCGGCGACACCCCGCCGCGTCAACTCGTCCCGGTCATCGACGGGTCGAACCCGCGTATGGCCCGGATCGCCGCGTGGCAGCCGCTGGACGTCCTCGTGAACGCGGTGCTGGCCGTGCTGCCGCCGCCCGCGGACCGGGCCGCCGTCCTGCGGACGCTGGAGCAGCACCACCGGCCGAACACGCCACCATCAAGGCCAGAGCCGCGCCTCCCCGACCACATCGTCAACGAAGAAGAAGCCCCGAGCCTGGTCAAGCAGCGTGCCGACTGCACTGAGCTGGAGTGGGCCGAGCAGGAACGCGCCCGCTTCGAACGGCTTTACACCCGCGAGACCACCCGCGCCGACCTCGCAGAGCAGCGCGCCGACACAGCCGCGCGTGACGCCGACATCTACCAAAAGCGCCTCGAACGCCTCAGCGAGGGATACACCGAGCAGCGCAATCGCGCCGAGGAAGCCGAGGCTCGTGCTGCCGCGATGGAGCGTGCCATGGAATCCACCGCCGCTGACGCTCTTGCGCACCGTGGCTGCCACCGCGACCTAATGGGCCAGTGCCTGCGAGCCGAGCGGGCGGAGGCCGAAGCGCAGCGGCTGCGCACCGACCGAGCCGCCGTCCTGCTGGAGGCCGCGCAGCGCTTGTACACCGCGCTGTTCCCCGCCGTCTACGACGACATGGGCCAGAAGGCCGCCGAGGGCGTCAACCGCGCCGTCTCCGAGCTGCGCCGCATGGCCGACGAGGCGCAGCAGCAGGAGACCGACGCGGACGTGGTCGAGGCGCACCGTCTCGCCCTGTCCTTCGCGCTCGGCCTCGGCACCAGCGCCCCGTGGGACGCCATCCGGGAACGGGCTGCCGAACTCCACGGAGCCGAGGCGCAGCAGCAGCCCGACACCGAGGCGCGGCACACCTGCCACGACCAGAAGTCGGCACCCGGCCACGACTGGGAGTGCCAGTGGTGCTCAACGTTGCCGGACGACATCCGCCCCGCCGCCGGGGCGCGGCAGGACGGGGCGCAGACGTGATCGCTGAGGCCGTCGACACGCTCATCACCCTCGGCTGGGGCCTCCTCGCCTGGATCGTCCTCACGTCGCTCGCCGCGGCGCTCGCCCTGCACGCCGTGATCGCGATCGCCTGGTGGACCGCACGCACCCTCTGGCGCGCGATCCGCCGAGCCTGCCGCCGGCCGAGCTGGGCCCGACGTCCACTCGCCGCCCGACGCATCGCCCGCCGTACCCGACCCGACTACGAGGAAGCCGCATGACCATCGCACTCGAAGGCGCCCGCATCCTCGGCGCGCTCTGCCCCATCACCTTCCTGGCCGCCGCCGTGTGGCTCGCCATCCACGCCTACCGCAACCGGAACAAGCGGTGACCGGCCCGTCGTCCGCACCCCGGGGCGAGCACACGCCCGCCCCGGGCGCCACCTGGAACACCGAACTCGTCAGCCTCGGCGAGACCGTCGTCGACCTCGACGACGACGAGTCCCCCTTCGGCTGGCGCGAGTTGGACCCGCCACCCCGCCCGAACCGAGCCACCCGCCGCGCGGCCGCCCGCGCAGCACGGAGGAAGCAGTGACCCCGGTCCGCGCCGCCCCCGGATGGCCGCCCGTCGCGATCCCGGGGCGGCCCGGCTGGTACCGGCACCACGGCCCCAACGGCCAACAGCTCGACCTGCCCACCAACCAGTGCGAAGGACACCCGACATGCGGATCTTCTACGACACCGAGTTCCTCGAAGACGGCCAGACCATCGAACTGATCAGCATCGGCCTCGTCGCCGAGGACGGCCGCGAGTACTACGCCGTCAGCCGCCGACTCACCGCCCGCACCTGGCGCGGCTGGCAACTCCGGCGCCGCATCCGCAAGCACCCCTGGCTGATGGAGAACGTCGTCCCCCACCTCCCACAGCCGCACGGCGACTTCCGCAACCACATGCCGAAGGCGTGGCTGTTCAACTACCTCGACCCCGCCGTGAAGCGACACAAGCGCATCGCCGCCGACGTCGCCGCGTTCATCCAGGCCACACCCGACCCGCAGCTCTGGGCCTGGTACGGCGCGTACGACCACGTCGCCCTGGCGCAACTGTTCGGCCGGATGATCGACCTGCCGGAGGGGGTGCCGATGTGGACCAACGACCTGCGGCAGGAGTGCGAGCGGCTCGGCAATCCCGAACTCCCCGCCCAGATCGGCGGCGTGCACAACGCCCTCGCCGACGCCCGCCACAACCTCACCCGGGCCCGCTTCATGGACGAGATTGCGAGGAACCGATGACGGCCACTCTCGCCATCGACTTCGACGGCGTCATCCACACCTACGAGCGCGGCTGGGCCGACGGCACCATCTACGGCGACTACAAGCCCGGCGCCCTCACCGCACTTCACCACCTGATCGACCACTACGCGGTGTTCGTTCACACCACCCGCAACCCGCGGCAGGTCGCCCGCTGGATCGAGCGCACTTCCGGCTACAGCATCGAGTGCACGACCCGTCTGCCGCGCACCTGGTACGGCCGCCGCAAGCCGTTCTGGAACGTTCGCGGCCTACTGCTGGTCACCGACCGGAAGTTCCCTGCCGTCGCCTACCTCGACGACCGCGCCGTCCACTTCACCGACTGGAGCCAGGCGCTGACCGACCTCGCTGTCGAGTCCTCGCTCATCGAGGGCCTCGTGCGGCAGCAGATCGACGAGCACCTCGGCAACACCTGAGCACGACGAAGGGGCGCGCGCCACACGTCCGGCCAGACCAGCGCACGCCCCTCAGGCGGAACCACCGTACCGCCCCACCAAGCACACGGAGCGCACGATGACCACCGCCGCCACCCACCTCCGCACCATCGCACTCCACTGGGCAGACCTCCACGAAGCCGCCGGACAACCCGCCATCGTCCACGGCTTCGGCCAAGGCCTGAAGCAATACCTCGCCACCCTCGACGAGCGGGCCCTCCTCGAAGCCGCCTGGGCACGAGCCGACGAGCGCGCCGACACCGACCCCAACGCCCCCGGCCAACGCCCCATCCCGGTACGCCTCCACATCCTCGACACCATGCGCGTCGTCGAAGCCGCCCTCATCCAGTGCGCCGACGACATCGCCCACACCGCACAACGCGCACCCATCCCCATGCCGACCGCCCGCAAAGCCGACTACCACACCCTCCGCGAAGCCCGCATCGCCGCAGCCGACCGACAGCGCAAGGTCGAGCTGGCCCTCGCCGACCAGAACGACCCGCGCCGCTGGCGGTACACCGGCCGCCGCACCGCACCCCACGCCGCGCTTTGGCTCCTCGCCCGCATCGAGCGCACGCCCGGACCGTGCCGGCGCATCACCGACAGCGAGGAGGCGTACATCGGGCGCGTCGCCGCCGGCGCCGCCGACCGGGTCGAGCGGGCCCTCGACATCGCGGCGCAGCGCCGGACGCTGGAGCAGCCGTGCGTGTGCGGTGGGCTGATCGATGTGCATGGTGGGGAGGGCCGGGTGCCGGTGGCGCATTGCACGGGGTGCGGGCGGATCTGGACGGAGGGCGGCGTGGCGGCCGCGTGACCGTGGCATCCTGAGCGTGGCGGTCCGGAAGCCGATGCAGTGTCCGGACGGCGCGGGACTACACACCCCGCCCGGACCGCCACCGCACCACTCTCAGCGCTCCCAAGGCCGGTCCGGACCGTCGAGGCTGTCGGGGCGCGGTTCACGCGCCGCCGCTACTCGCCTCCAGCAGGCCCACGCGCCGAGCCCGAGGAAGGCACTGATGACGAGGTCGCCAACCACGGATGCCGTGTCGGTACGTTCGGCCGCGGTCACGACGCCGGTGATGGCGAGCCCGGCGAAGAGCAGAGTGAGCAGGGTCCAGACGAGTTTCACGGTCCCCCCAGGGTGTGCGGTGAGGGCGGCACTGTAGCGGGGCGGGCGGGGGCTCGTGTGCCGAATGGCGCAGCCGCTCGTAGGCTGGCAATGCTCGGGGCTGTCGTGGAGGTCTGCCATGCCCCGAACCATCTGGAGTGGCGCCATCAGCTTCGGTCTGGTCACCGTGCCGATCAACGTGCAGTCGGCCACCGAGGACCACAGCGTCCGGTTCCACCAGTACCACCTGGAGGACATGGGCCGCGTCCGCTACCGGAAGTACTGCGAACTGGAGGATCGCGAGGTCGACCAGGGCGAGATCGGCAAGGGCTACGAGCTGAGCAAGACGCAGGTCATCCCGATCTCGGATGAGGAGCTGCAGCGGCTGCCGCTGCCGACGGCGAAGGCGATCGAGATTGTGGCGTTCGTGCCGCTGGACTCCGTCGACCCCATCCGCATCGGCGAGGGCTACTACCTGGCCCCGGCACAGCCCGTCGCAGCGAAACCGTACAAGTTGTTGGTCCAGGCGCTGGGCCGCTCGTCGAAGGTGGCTGTCGCCAAGTACGCGTGGTCGGGGCGCGAGCGTCTCGGCCTGCTCCGGATCCGGGACGACGTCATCGTGCTGCACGCGATGCGCTGGCCCGACGAAATCCGCGACCCATCCGAGCTGCTCCCTGAGCCGGTCGAGGTGTCCGACGACGAGATCGAAGGCGCCCTCGCGCTCATGGACAACATGACCCGCGAGGACCTGGACGACCCCGAGTTCCGCGACACGTACACCGAGGCCCTTGAGCAGATCATCGAGGCCAAACGGGAGGACCGCGAGCCGCCAGAGCTGCCCGAGCCAGAGACAGCCCCAGGCAAGGTCATGGACCTCATGGCCGCCCTCAACGAATCCGTGGCCCAAGCGAAGGCATCCCGCGGCGAGGACGCCGACGCGCACGAGATACCGAAGAAAAAGGCGACCCCGAAGAAGCAACCGGCCAAGAAGGCTACGGCGAAGAAGACCACCCCCAAGAAGTCAAGCAGGAAGCGCTCCGCCTAGTCGAGGATCCCCAGCTCGGTGTCCGGCCGGCAGTGCGGGCAGGCATCCACGCCGTCGGTGAGCGCCCGCAGCGCGGCATCCCGTGGCACGCCCTTCGACCGCTTGCCAGCCATGTGGCAGCCGCCGACGTGCACGTAGACAGGAGACACTTCACGGCTGAGGCTCTGCTCGATCAGCCAGTCCGGCGGCGGCGGCCGGCGCTCCTCGCCGACGCGTCGCTCCTGCTCCCGCTGCTCGGCCGCCGCGATCGCCTTCCGCACCTCGTCGAGGCTGAGCTGTAGCCACGTCTCCAGGGTGCGGAGCCGGTGCAGGTCGGGCGGCAGGTCGGTCACAGGATCAGTTTGCGCCAAAATTCGAACACGGTTTCTACTGAGGGCATGGCCAACCACAAGGTCGAGCACCTCACCGCCACCCAGGAGCGCATCCTCCGCTGCATCCGCGAGCACATCGCCGACCAAGGAGAAGCGCCCACAGTGGCAGAGATCGGCCACCAGGCAGGCCTGCGCTCCCGGGCCTCCGTGCACTACCAGCTGGGCGAACTGGAAACGAAAGGCGCCATCGTGCGCGAGCCCGGCCGACATAGAGGGATCCGACTCGCATGAACCCCGACGAGCGCTACCACCTCACCCTCACGTCAGCCGGCCGCCCGGTGCAGCACGGATGGTGGGCCGTCGAGGAGACCGCCCGCCGGAAGTTCACTGCGTGGGTCGGCGACTGGGGCAAGCCCGGCGCCCGCATCACCCTCACCGACGAGGAGACCCGCGCCGTGTTGACGGAGTGGCCAGGGGCCCAGTGATCGTCTGCCATCCTGTCCGCCATGGCCCACCGCCCGTATCCCTCCATCGCGCGTGCCCGTCGGCAGATTGACCGCCACTGGGGACCCGTCGAACCCTGGATGGTCGCGCGATCCCGGCTCCAGGGGCGGGCGGACGAGACCGCCGCCGATCCGCTCTGGGCTGGCGAGTACCGGATCTCGACTCGCCGGACATGAGTCAGCCCCCGCCTCGACCTGCGAGACGGGGGCTGTGGTGTGGCGCGGCTACGGCCGCCAGGACTCGCGGTAGCCGGGCCGGTCCGCGTACGGCAAAGCAAGTAGGCGCACTACCGGGGCCAAGTACTCTGCAGCCTCGATCAGCTTGCTTTCCTGCTGGTGCATCTGGCCGAACTCGTCGGGGTCCGTGTGGACCACCTTGCGCATCCGAGCGCGCAAGGCCACGCGATCCTCAACCGCCGCAGCGAAGAGACCGAGAATCTGTTTCTTGCTGTCGACCTCGCGCAGCACCCGTGCCGGATCGTGCTCCGCCATGTGCCGGGTCAGGCCAGCGTTGCCCGCAGAATCGACGTCCACGCCGCGCCACTCATCCGAGACGACCGGCAGCCCCTTACGGCGCTCCATCTCGGCGACGTTCGGCTCTGGCGGCCACAGCAAGACGGCCGTCATACCTTCGTTGGTACGCCACTCGGGAGACGCATACTCGCATGCGGTCTGCGCCATCCGCTCGTCCTCGTCGAGCTGGGCGCGCAGCCATTGCACGAACTCGCGCGTCGCCTCCAGGGCCACCCCGGGCGGGACCGCGATTCCACTCGTCTCCACTGACGCTCCTTCGTCTCGGGTAGCGAGGTCTGTGCGCTTGCCCGGCCGCGGCGGGTTCGCCGCGAACCACGCGGCCACCTCATGCGCACGGAACCGGGGCCGGGTGCTGCCCTCACCCTCGACGGGCTTCGGGAAGGTGCCGCGCCGGCGGTACGAGTGCACCGATTGCCGGCTGACCCCGTGCTCCTCCGCGATCTCCGAGACGGTCATCAAGCGCGGAACCCCCTCGCTGTCAGGGCTCTTGGGCACGGCAACATCCTTCCCGAACCTCTTGACGTTGTAAAGAGGCTCCTGCCAGTCTGGCACTGCACCAACAACACGGCCCCGGTCGGTGTGTGAGAGCCCGACCGGGGCCAGCCGTTCCCCTGCCTGAACAGGAGAAACGACCGTGCCCAACGGTACCCAGAAGCCCCCCGAGCGGCCCAGCCCCACGCTCCCCCCGTCGTACGCCGCGCAAGTCCTCACCGTCACCGCGCGCATCCTCGACATGCAGCCCGACACCATCGCCGACGGCCGACGCATCACCGCCGCCTACGACATCGCCACCGACGCGATCCTCACCCCCATCCCCCCGAAGTGCGTCGTCCAGGACTCCGCCGCCCGGGCCGAGGCCGCGATGCCGCCGTACGACGGGCAGCTCTGCGGCGAGTACGCGGCCAGGCTCCGCCAGATCGCCGACACGCTCTGACCCACCAAGCCGGCCGGGCCCCGCACATCCCCCCAGCGGGGCCCGGCCACCTTCCTGGAGCTGCACCGTGAAGACCACCCGCACCGAGCTGGTGCCCCACACCATCGACGGCAAGACCCGCATGGTCCCCGTCCAGGTGCCCGCCCCCGCACCCCCACGCGACTGGGACCGCGTCGTCCTGAGCGGCGTCACCGCCATCGCAGCCATCGTCCTCACAGCCTCCGTGGTGTGGTCCACCGCCTCGATCGGTGACCTCCTCGCTCTCGTCGTCGTCGCACCCGCCGCATACGGCGCGGCCGTCGTGTTTGACCTGGTGTGGATCGCCTGCATGGCCGTCGAATGGCTGTCCCGGTACGACGCCGACCGTGCGGCCCTGCCCCGCCGCGCCGGACACGCGGCCCTCGCCGTCGCCATGGGTGCCGTCGCCACACACGGCTGGCTCGCCGGACACCTCGTCATCGGCATCGTCGGGGCGGTCGTCTCCTGCCTCGCCAAGGGCCTGTGGACCGTCCTACTGCGCCACCAGACCCCGCCGCTCGACGAACGCACACGGGCATGGATCCACGCCGAACTCGCCGAGGCCGGAGCCAGCCTCGCGCTCATTCCGGTGCGCCGTCAGCTCCAGCGGGCGCAGGGCCTGGTGGCCGCCGAGCGTGCCGCGATCGCCGGTCCGGACAGCGATCCGGACGAGTCCGGACAGGCGGACGACGATCCGGACGACGAGCCCTCACCGTCCATGTCCGGGCCGATGACCGTGAAGGGCGCAGTCCGGACCGCACTGGACTCCGGCATCACCGATCCGGACGCCGTCCTGCGGTTCGTCCAGACCCGGTCCGACGCGAAGGCCAAGCCGGAGACCGTCCAGCGGTACATCCGCCTCGCGAAGCTGGCCGGCTGATGCTCCCCGCCCTGTTCGTTCTCGCGATGGTCGGCGGGGTATGCGGCCTCGCCGTCATCTCACCCCGCGACGTCCCCCCGATCACCGGAACGTGCGCCTTCATCCTGACTCTCGCCGCGCTCGGCGTGGCCATCCTCCGCTGAGGACCCCATGCAATTCGTGACCATCGGCGGCGTCACCGTCGGCTTCTGCATCCTCGCCTACCAGCTCGTGCGCTGGTGGCCCGGCGCCAAGACCTTGCGCTCCGACCCACTCCGCCAGCTTGCCCGCCTCGGGCCCTTCGTAGCCGCGTGGTGCTACGGCGTCCTCGCCGTCCTCAGCATCGGTGGCCTGGTCGGCTGGCTCTTCGACTCCTGGCTGTGGATCTCTTCCTGGCTCGGCGATGTCGCCCTGGTGTGGGGCGTCGGCGGGCAGGGAGGTACCCGTGCGTCAGGCGCCGCGTACCTGCCGCTCACGCAGGCCGGTGCGGGCGTGACGCTCATCCTGACCGCCGCCACGCTCGCAGCCCTCAAGGTCAGCGCGCGCCGCGATGACCTGTTCTGGGGCATGTGGTGCGGCCTCACCCTTGGCACCAGCGCAGGCGTCGCAGGCCTGGCCGCCGTGCCGCTTGCGCAGGCCGTGAACTGGGCTGGCGGCACCCTGTACGGGGCGATCGCATGAGCACCGAGGCGACAGCTGAGGAGACGACCGGGGGAGAGGCCGGGCCGCAGGAGCCCAGCCGCCTCGCCGGCGGATGCGTCGTCGTGGTTCTTGTCGGCGTCCTGGTCCTGGTCCTCAAGGTCACTGTGAGCGTGGCCCCGTACGTCGCCTACTTCGTCGCCGGGATCCTGGTCACCATCGTCTGGCAGAAGGGTCGCGCGTGGCTCGGCGGCCGCCGCGACGGTGGCGAGGAGCAGCCCGAGGAGGAGTCGGCGCCGGACGTCGGCGAGGCCCTGCGCCGCCTCGTCGGCGACGACAACGGCGTCCTCCTCACCCACCTGCGCGACGACCTGAAGCTGCCCGACACCAAGGCCGTGAAGCAGCTGCTCGACGAGGCCGGCATCACGTGGAAGGCCGTGCGCACCTCACGCGGGAATGGGCCCGGCGTTCACGTGAAGGACATCCCGGCCGCCCCCTCTCCTGCCGCCGACCCCTGCGGCGACGGTTGTTGTTGCAGGTCAGACGACAACGACAACAGCGACAACGCCGAGCCTCCCCAGCCGCGAGAGGGGTCGCGTGTACGACGCATTCGGTCTGACGAGGCCGTCTACGACCCCAACGACAACGTCCGCCGCCACCGCGTGCGCAAGGGGAGGTGAACACGCGATGATCCGACGCCTCCTCGCCACGCTCGGCTACGAGCAGCCGCCGCTGAACTACTGCGCCAACTGCGCCGGCCACTACCCGCCGTCGCACTTCCCTTGCCTCTGACGGGCCTTCCTGCCGCGCACGTCGGGTCCCGCCGGAGCACCTACCGGGCGGGGCCCGGGTGCGTCATCCTGGCCCCATGCCAACCCACATCCGGGCTACCGGGGCCGCCAAGGACTTGACGCTCGACGAACTCGCGGCGTTCGTCGAGGACGCACGCAAGGCAGGCGTACCCGGCGAGCGACACGTCCGAGCTGAACTGTCAACGAGCGGAAAAATCAAGCTAGTCGAGATCCCGATCAGCAACGACTGACCGCCTGCCACACTGGTGGCTCGCGCCGGGTAGCGCCCGGCAAATCCAGACGGCCCCGCCGCGCACTCCCCCGTCGCGGCGGGGCCCAGCCATTTCACTAGCCCCACACAGACCGGTAACAGATCCGCACTACACCCCTCACACGCTGCTCACATCGAATACCGTCTCCCCCCTCACGCACATCACAACAAACAAGGGGGAATCGTGCGCCGCACGCACGCCACCATTGCCGCGCTCGCCGCCGCCGGCCTGCTCGCACTCACCGCCTGCACCGTCGAGGAGACCGTCAACACCACCCCGAAGAAGGGCAATTCCACGGCCGCTGGCACCAACAAGGAGGCCGACGCCGACGGCAGCAACGCCGAGTCGAAGAAGAAGACCGCGGCCATCGGCGACACCCTGACCCTCCACGGCTTCGAGGACGGCGAGCAGCTCGACGTCACCCTGAAGAAGTGGCTCCCCACCGCGGAGGGCGCCGACGAGTTCAACGTCCCCTCGGACGGGAAGCGTTGGGCGGCCGCGCAGTTCGAGCTGGTCAACACGGGCAGCAAGGTGTACGCGGACAGCCCGTCCAACGGGGTGCAGGTCGCTGACGGGCAGGGGCAGCGGTTCAGCTCCTGGTTCGGGGAGATCTCGGCGGGCCCGGCGATGTCGTCGGACGTGAGTTTGCCGAAGGG
The DNA here is from genome assembly GCF_013009255.1 of Streptomyces sp. Z423-1. Lineage (NCBI taxonomy): Bacteria > Bacillati > Actinomycetota > Actinomycetes > Kitasatosporales > Streptomycetaceae > Streptomyces > Streptomyces sp. Z423-1. The sequence goes on along the minus strand of NZ_CP053109.1, from coordinate 8,235,923 downwards.
TGAGAAGGCGTTGGGGTGGATTGTGTTCGAGGTGCCGAAGGATTCGAAGATCGTGACCGTGCAGTTCGCGATGAACTCGGGGTTCTCCGACGAGACGGGGCAGTGGGCGGTGAAGTGACGCCGCCCGCACGGTCACTACGGCTGTAGTTGCATTCTCGGCGATCATCCCTCACTATGGGCCGCAGATCTGGCATGCCCGGAAACATCAACACCGGGCACCGGACACCTTGACTTCGACAGGCCCGGCCGCACATCCAAGCGGTCGGGCCTTTCGCGTGCCCGCTGGGAGGTGACCGTGGCCAACCAGCACACCAACGGGGTCACCGACGAAGAACGCGCCGCGATCCGCCGCCTCCACGCCGAGGGCAAGGGCCGGAATGAAATCTCCCGCCTCATCGGCCGCTCACTCCGCACGATCAGCGTGCAGGCCGCGAAGATGAATCTCACCTTCGACCGCACCGCCACCGAGGCAGCAACCAAGGCACGCATCGCGGACCTCGCAGAGAAACGCGCCATCCTCGCCGAGGCCCTCACCGACGACGCACTGCAACTCACCGAACAGCTCTGGCAGCCAGGCAAGGTCTTCTCCTTCGGCGGCAAGGACAACATCTACCGCGAGAAGCCCGTCGAACAGCCCCCGGCCCTGGACAAGAAGAACCTGATGGCGGCCGCAGGCATCGCCATCGAGAAGAGCCTGAGGCTCGTGCCGCCGGAGACCGAGACCGGCGAGGAAGACGCCCGCTCGATGCTCGGCAAGATGATGACGGGCCTGCAGCAGGTATGGAACGAGCAGCAGGCAGGCCGCGGAGACGAGGGGGACGATGCTTCGTGATCTCCCCGTTCCTCTGTCGCTGAAGCAGCTCGACTACGTCGTCAACTCGACGGCCTTCGTCAACCTCTCCGAGGGCTCGATCAGGTCGGGCAAGACCGCCTCGTCGCTGCTGCGGTGGCTGATGTACGTGGCGACGGCCCCGCGCGGCGGGGAACTGGTCGTCGTCGGCCGCACCCGCGACTCGCTGAACCGCAACGTGTTCGGACCGCTCATGGACCCGGGACTCATGGGCCCGATGGCGCGCTTCACGAAGTACACCAACGGCGCGTCCACGGCCACGATTCTCGGCCGGACGATCCACGTCCTCGGCGCCTCCGACGCCAAGGCGGAGAAGGTGCTGCGCGGTCTCACGTGCGCGGGCGCGTACGTGGACGAACTCACCGTCATCTCGGAGGACTTCTTCCAGCAGCTGATGGGCCGCTGCTCGGTCGAGGGCGCGCAGATCTTCGCCACGACGAACCCCGACTCTCCAGCCCACTGGGTGCGCACGCGGTTCCTCGACCGGCTCGACCGGTTGCCGGACTGGCGGGTGTGGCACTTCCAGCTCGACGACAACCCCGTCCTGTCCGAGACGGTGAAGGAGCGCTACCGGCGCACCTACACCGGGCTCTGGTACAGGCGGTTCATTCTCGGCGAGTGGGTCGCCGCCGAAGGCGCCGTGTTCGACATGTGGGACCCGGCCCGGCACGTCATCGCGTGGGCGCAGCTCCCCGCGATGCGGCGGCTTCTGGCGCTCGGTGTCGACTACGGCACGACCAACGCCACCGCGGGCCTGCTCCTGGGAGTCGGCGTCGACCGGCGCCTGTACCTGGTGGACGAGTGGCGGCACGACCCGAAGCACGACCAGCAGCGCCTCACCGACGGCCAGTTGTCGGCCGGCCTGCGGGACTGGGCACGCGAGAGGCACCTGCCGGCGGGCGGTCCGGACACACCGGAGTGGTGGGTGGTCGACCCGTCGGCCGCGTCGCTGCGGTTGCAGCTCTACCGGGACGGTGTGACGCCGCATCCGGCGGACAACGACGTTTCGCGCGGCATCGGCTTGATGGCGACGCTGCTCACTGAGGGCCAGCTGGTGGTGTCGGACCGCTGCGCGGGCTTCATCCGTGAGGCTCCGGGCTACAGCTGGGATCCGGCGGCGACGGAGAAGGGCGAGGACAAGCCGATCAAGGTGGCGGACCACAGCCTTGACGGAGGCCGGTACGCCGTAACCACCACTGAGGCGCTGTGGCGGCCTCTCGTTCGCAGTGCTCTGGAGGTGGCTGCCTGATGGCGCAGACGAGCGTCACGCTGCCGGTGTTCATGCGGGTCGGCGACACGGAGGAGTTTCACCTCGGCGACTTCACCGTGGACCTCGTGGACGGTGTCGGCGCACTCCAGTACGGGCGCCCAGAGTTGGCGGCGATGCTGCGCGCGGCCGCTGACGAGATCGAGAACCCGAGTGATGGAGAGGGGGTCCCGGATGCCGCTGCCCACGGGTGACATGCCCTGGCCCCCACGCCACCTCAAGCCCGCTCTTGACGCCATGCACACCTGGGACACCTGGTGGGCCGGAGACCCCGACCGCCTCGAAGCCCTCTACGGCGGCACCAGCGGCGTCGGCCCAGACCCCAAGCGGCTCCAGTACTCCAGCGGCATGCTCGGCCGCCTCGCCCGCTGGTGGTGGGGCACCCCCACCGCACCCGGCGAACGCCGCACCAAGGTCCACGTGCCGATCGCTGGAGACCTGTGCAGCGGCTCAGCCGACCTGCTGTTCTCCGAGCCGCCAAGGTTCACCGTCGCCGACGAGGCGACACAGACCCGGCTCGACGAACTGGCCGATGATGGCATGCTCGCCACCCTCCAGACCGCGGCCGAGGTCGGCGCAGCACTCGGCGGCGTGTACCTGCGCCCGGTGTACGACCAGGACCTCTCAGACCGGCCGTGGCTGGACGCGGTCCATGCCGACGGAGCGTGGCCGGAGTTCCGGTGGAGCCGCCTGTCCGCGGTCACCTTCTGGAAGGTCGTCCGCACGGAAGACGGCCACGTCTGGAGGCACCTGGAGCGGCACGAGCGCGGCGTCATCCTGCACGGCCTGTACCAGGGCACGAAGGACCGGCTCGGCCGACCCGTGCCGTTGGAAGACTCCGAGGCCACGCAGGGCTTCGCCTCTGCCGTGAACGACCTCGGCGCGATCGAGACCGGCTACGACGGCCTGGACGTCGCGCACATCCCCAACCAGTCCAGCAGGCGCTGGCGTAAGGACCCAGCGCTCAAGGACCTCGGCCGCTCGGACCTGGACGGCATCGAAGGCCTGATGGACCAGCTCGACGAGACATACAGCTCGTGGATGCGGGACATCCGCATCGGCAAGGGCCGCATCATCGTGCCCAACGCCTACCTCCAGAACCTCGGCCCCGGCCAGGGCGCAACCTGGAACCCCGACCAAGAGGCATTCGCCGGGATCGACATGCTGACCGGCCCGGACTCCGGCAAGCAGCTCACCGTCGCCCAGTTCGCCATCCGCGTTGCCGAGCACCGCGACACCGCCGAGGACCTCGTCAACCAGATCCTCCGCTCGGCCGGCTACTCGGCGATGACCTTCGGCATCGGCGGAGAGGTCGCGGTAACGGCGACGGAAGTCGTGGCGAAGGAGCGCAGGTCGATGACGACGCGCGGGAAGAAGATCCTGCGCTGGCGGCCGGCGCTCGCTCACGCCATCGAGGCGCTCCTCGCCGTGGACCGCAACGTGTTCGGTGGGGGCATCACGCCGCAGCGGCCCACCATCGAGTTCGAGGACAGCGTGCAGGAGGACCCGCTGTCGCTGGCGAACACGGCGGATGTGCTGCGGCGGGCGCAGGCGGCATCGACGGACACGCTGGTTCGGATGGCTCATCCAGAGTGGGACGACACGATGGTGGCCGCGGAAGTGGAGCGGATCCAGCAGGAGCAGGGCATGGCCGTGCCAGACCCGATGCAGAGCGGCGCACTCCCGTAAGCGAGGTGGTCGGCCATGCCCGTCTCCCCGGCCATGGCCGAAGACCTCGCCACGGCGGTCGCCGACCTGTACGAGGCCGCGGAGGGCACGCTGATCGAACGCATCCGCCGGGCCCTGGCCCAAGGCCTCGACAGCCCGGCGTGGGTGGAACTGAAGCTCGCCGCCGTCGGCCACCTCCAGTCCGCGATCGAGCAGGTGATCGCCGCGCTTCAAACCGACGCCGCGGGCGCGGTCCATCAGGCCGTGGCGGAAGCCTACGAGCGCGGCGCGCAGGCAGCCGTGGCCGAACTCGGCGCGCTCGCGCCCACCGTGGCGGCAATCCCACCCGGCACCCAGGCCGTCGACCGGCTCGCCGCCGCCCTCGTCAACGACACCCGGCCCGTGCACCTGCGGATCCTGCGCACCACGGTGGACGCCTACCGCGACGTCATCGCCCGCGCAGCCGCCGCACCAGCCCTCGGCGCGCAAACACGACGGCAGGCCGCACAGTCGGCGCTGGACGCCTTCGCGAACCGCGGGATTACCGGCTTCGTCGACCGTTCGGGCCGGGCCTGGGACATGCGGTCGTACGTCGAGATGGCCACCCGCAGCGTGCTCGGCCGAGCCGCGATCGAGGCGCACACGGAGCGGCTCGGCGCCGCAGGGGTGGAGCTGGTGATCGTGTCGCAGGCGCCGGAGGAGTGCCCGCTGTGCCGCCCGTGGGAGCGCAAGATCCTGGCCCGTGACGGCGCCCCGGGAGCCCGTGAGGTGCAGGTGCAGCACGCCACCGAGGACGGCGAGATGGTCACGGTGAAGGTGGCCGGGTCGCTGTCTGAGGCCCGCGGTAAGGGCCTGCTACATCCGAACTGCCGCCACGACGTGTCCGCGTACCTGCCCGGCGTCTCCCGCATCCCGGCCGCGCAGGCGTCGCGCGGCACGTACGAGGACACGCAGCGGCAGCGGTACTTCGAGCGGCAGATCCGCAAGTGGAAGCGGATGGAGGCCGCGGCCATGGACGACGCCAGGCGCACGGCTGCGCGGGCGCGGGTGCGCGCGTATCAGGCGCGGGTGCGTGAGCTGGTCGCGGAGACGGGCCTGCCGCGCAAGTCGCACCGCGAGCAGCTCACGACCGCGCGTTAGAGGCCGCGGACCCTCGCTGGCGGATTGTCCTTGGTGCTCTTGGCGTCGCCCGTGACACTGAACCAGGCGGCGGGTCCGAAGGTCACGATCGGCTCCGCCTTCCTATCGATGTGGCCACCCGTCTCCTTCTCCCAGATGAGAAGCGTTCCGTTGTCGGCGACGGAGTAGCGGTACTCGCGCCCCTCGCCATCTTCGTACCGGCCGTCTTCGTCGGCCCTGTCGCCATTGAACTTCACATTAACTGACATGGCGGCACGTTAAAGGATCTTCCCGCCAGGCGCGGGCAGTTGTACGAAACTCGGTCCGCCAGGCGCGGGCCTCCCTACGCGCACCAGGAGTGCACGCATGCGTAAGCGAACCCTTCCCCGCCACAGCCTCAACGAATTCGGCGGCACTGGCTGGGCACACCCGTACCCCACGGGCCCTTTCGACCCGTACCTGTACGCCGACGGCGGGGACGGAGGCGACTCCGGATCCGACAGCGGCGACGGTGACGGCGACGGCGGCACAGGCGACTCCGGGGACGACGACGGCGCCGGCGGGACCGGCGACGACGACACCGGAGACGACGACGGGGCCAAGGACGACAAGCCGAAGCCCAAGCCGCCCGCGAAAAAGGACGACGGCGAGGACCCGGCCGCGACCATCGCCCGGCTCCAGAAGGAGCTGAAGGCCGCGAACGGCGAGGCCGCGAAGGCCCGCACGTCCGCGAAGAAGGCCGCCGCTGACGAGGCCCGCACGGAGATCGTGCAGGAACTCGGCAAAGCCCTCGGGCTGATCAAGGACGACAAGGACGCCCCGCCGGACCCGGCCGCGCTCACCGCGCAGATCGAGAGGGCGACCGCAGCGCACCGCGAGACCGCGGTCGAGCTGGCGGTGTACCGGGGCGCGTCGAAGTACGGCGCCGACCCCGACGCCCTCACCGACTCCCGCGCGTTCCTGCGGTCCATCAAGGACCTCGACCCGTCCGACGAGGGATTCGCGAAGGCAGTGCAGGCCGCCATCAAGAAGGCGGTCGAGGACAACCCCAAGCTCAAGGCCGCAGGCCAGGCGCCCGCGCGGTCATCCGGCGACTTCTCCGGCGGGACTGGAGACAGCGGCCGATCCGGTCCCAAGACCATCGACGAAATCCGCGCCGAGCGCCGTAAGCGCCGCGCTGGATAGAAATGAGGTAAGGCCCCATGGCCAACACGCTGCTCACCCCCGACGTCATCGCCCAGCAGGCGCTGGCGAACCTGTACGAGACGACCGTCATGGCGAACCTCGTGCACCGCGACTACGAGGCGGAGTTCGCCCGCCGCGTCGGCGACACCATCACCATCCGCAAGCCCGCCGTGTTCACGGCCCAGGAGTACGACCGCAGCCAGGGCATCACCGTCCAGGACGCGGTCGAGACCGGCATCCCGCTCACGCTCAACCACTTCGCCGACGTCTCCTTCGCGGTGACGGCCGAGGACCTCACGCTGAAGATCGAGGACTTCGACGAGCAGCTCCTCACCCCGGCCATGGAAGCGATCTCCCAGAAGATCGACCGCGACCTGCTCACCCTGCGCAACGACATCACGCAGGAAGTCGGCGTCGTCGCCGGGGACAACGAGTACGAGTGGGACAACCCCCGCTCCCTCATCGAGGCCGGACGCGTCCTGGACACGGCCAAGGTCCCGATGACGGAGCGGCGCGTCGCCGTCGGCCCAACCATCGCGTCGAAGTGGCTGGCCGACCCGCTGTTCCACGAGGCCGACAAGCGCGGCAACACCGAGGGCCTCACCGAGGCCAACCTCGGCCGGCGCACGTTCGGTTTCGACCCGTACATGACGCAGAACATCGCCAAGCCCGCCCAGACGAGCGGGAACTCCACCACCGAGGTCGGCGTCGCCTTCCACCGCACCGCGTTCGCCCTCGCCTTCCGGCCGCTCCAGCTCCCCCGGGGCAACCCGAACGCGGCGATCGCGAACTACAAGGGCTTCGGCCTGCGCGTGATCTACGGCTACGACATGGACAAGAAGCAGGACGTCGTGTCGGTGGACTGCCTGTACGGCGTGAAGACGCTGGACGCCAACCGGGCCTGCCTGATCAAGGGCGCCGACGTTCCGTAAACCGCGGCCGCCGCCACGCCCCATCCTGTGCGGCGCGGCGGCCCGTCCTCCCAAGACCATCTCACTCCTGGCAGGAGAACCTCATGGCGTACCAGCGCCGCATCACCACCCAGTCCATCCGGCTGACCGGCGCCCCGGTCGCCGCCGCCACACACACCGTCTGGCGCGCCCCCGTCGCCTGCAAGGTCGTCAAGGTTCACGGCTTCCGCAACGGGGGCGCCGCGGCAGCCGTGAACGCCAAGGTCGACGGCGTTGACGTCCTCGCCGCCGACCTCACCGCGGGAAACGACACGTTCACCTCCGCAGCGCCGACCGGCAGCGCCGGGGACATGGCCGCCGGTGACGTCCTGCAGCTGGAGGTCGCCAGCGGCGACGCCACCACGGTCATCATCCAGGCGGACATCGCGATCGACGCCGACGTCTACGACCTGAGCTGACCGGAGGCGTAGCGCATGTTCGTCTACCGCAACAGCAACACGGGCGACGTCGTCCGGTACGAGTACCGGTCGGCGCGGCTCGACATGCTCCCGAACTGGGAGCTGGTCGAGCAGCCGGCACCGGAGCCGGAGGAGACCACCGGGGGCGGTGGAGGAGACGGCAGCGGGCCGGGCGTTGGGGAGCGCCCGGCCCGCTCCGCTCCGAAGGCCGACTGGGTGGCCTACGCGCGCACGCGCGCGCAGGACTCCGACGAGGAGGCCGCGATCGACGGCCTCACCAAGGAGCAGCTCATCGAGCAGTACGGGAGTGAGAGCTGATGACGCTCAACAGCACGCTGGCGCTCGCCGCGTTCGCCGAGCAGAGCAATGCCCTGGACCTCGGTTCCGCGAAGGCGCCTTTCCGGCTCCAGCGCTCGGTGACGCTCGGCTCCGGTACGGGCGCCGGCAACGCGGACCTGGTGTGGTCCGACCGGCGCACGATCGCCGCATCCGGGGCGGAGGACCTCGACCTTGCGGGGGCGCTCCTCGATGCGTTCGGCGCAACGGTCACCTTCGTCCGCGTGAAGGGCCTGTTCATCGCCGCGTCGGCGGACAACGCGAACAACGTCGTGGTCGGCGCGGACGCGACTAACCCGTGGGCGACCCTCCTCAACGCCACCGGGACGATCACCCTGCCGCCGGGCGCCGCCTTCGCCGCGTTCGCGGGGGAGGCCGACGGCACCGCGTACGCGGTCACCGCCGGCACCGGGGACCTGCTCCAGGTCGCCAACTCCGGCGGCGGCACGGACGTCGACTACGACATCCTCATCGTCGGCGCTTCCGCGTAGGCCACCCCCGGCAGCACACATGAGGGAGACCGCGGTGGTCTCCCTCGCTGCATGTCCAGCAACTGCCGACGAGGGGAGGCTGCCCCATGCCCGATGCGGGAGACGCTGCCACCGTCACGCTCGTCGTCGACCCGTACGACGGAACCACCGCAGCGACGCTGACGGTACGGGCACCGGACGGGACCACCAGCAGCCCGGCGACCAGCACGGCCGACGGCGGCCACACGTGGACGGCTCAGGTCACGTACACGGCGGCTGGGGTGTGGCTGCTGAAGTGGACCGTCACCGGCACCGGCGCGGGCGTGACCAATGAGCAGGTCGCTGTAGCACCGACGCCGGGGGACGGCCTGACGGGCCGCGTGTACGCGACGACAACGCAGCTCGCGAACTTCCTGCAGGAAGCGCCGCCCCTGAACGCGGCGAAGCTGCTGTGGAGGGCCTCGCGGCTGCTGGACTCGGACTTCTTGAAGGCGGCGGTGTACGACGTCGACGTCGACGGCATGCCCACCGATCCGGAAGTTGCCGAAGCGTTCGCCGACGCGGTGTGCGCGCAGGTCGAGTTCTGGGAAGAGGTCGGCGAGGAGACCGACATCTCCGGGCCGCTCCAGGGTGTCACGATCGGCTCGGTCAACCTCCAGTACGGCGCGGGCGACAACCGGTCGGGGCCGTCGTACTACGCGCCGAAGCTGGTGCGGGCGCTCGTGGGCCTGCCTGCGGACAAGTTCCGCATGATGATCGTGACGGGCTGCTGATGGCCAGCATCCCGCGCCGATTCTTGATCCACACGGTCACCGTCGAGGACTACCTCGGCGACACCAGCACGGGCCCGAAGTACGCGCCCGCGCGCACGGTTCGCTGCCTGCTCGACGAGCAGACCCGCGCCGTCCGCAACCCGGGCGGCGAGCAGGTCACCTCCACATCGACCGCGTACGCCGGTCCGGAGGAGGCTGCGGCGCCCCCACTGTCGCGGGTCACGCTGCCGTCCGGCCGGGTCACGAAGGTGATCCAGACGAAGAACCGCGACGGCGGGCGGCTCGGCACCCCAAACCACGTGGAGTTCCAACTGGAATAGGGAGGGGTCGCCGTGGCGCAGAACTTCCGCCTCCGCTTCAACGGAGCCGCGGCGGCGCGGCAGATGCGTGCAGGGGCCGCGCGCGGTCTGTACCTCGCCGCGGAGTACGTGCTGGCCGGGAGCAACGAGGTTGTGCCGCTTGATGAGTCGGAGCTGCAGCGCTCCGGCACGGCGAGCGTGGACCCGCCGTCGCTGACCGGGATGGTGTCGTACGACACCGTCTACGCCGTGGTCCAGCATGAGCGGCTGGACTACCGGCACGCGCCCGGCCGTACAGCGAAGTTCCTGGAGAACACGCTGAATGCCTCTCGCGCCGAGGTGGCCGCGATCATCGCGGCCGAGATGAGGCGGGCGATGCGGTGAGCGCAGAGACCCACGACGCCGACCTGCTGGTGGGTGTCGCCGAGCTGCTGGCGGCCGAGGGCATCGGCCTCTACGCCCCGGACGAGGTTCTGCCCGCCGGAGCCACAGGCATCGTCCTCGGCAAGGTCCCGGACGGACCGGACCGGGCGATCGGCCTGACCCCGTACCCGGTCGCGGACGATGACTCCACCGACACGGTGACCGGCATCCAGGCGCGCATGCGCGCGGGCACGAACCCGCTCGACGTGATCCAGCTCGCCAACGGCGTGTTCACCGTCCTGCACAACCGGCGTTCGTACGACGCGCATGGCGTCCGCGTCGAGATCTCCTGGCGCAACTCGCAGGCCTGGATCGGCCTAGACACCGACGGCCGCATGGAGCTGGTCGCGAACTACTACTTCCGGACCGTGAGGGCCGGAGCACCCCACCTGATCGACTAGGAGGACTGCATGTCGACCCCCACGGAAGAGAACGAGCTCGCACGCGAGTGGCGGCTTGAGATCAACATGGGCACCAAGGAAGTACCGGACTGGCAGCTGTGCCCCGGCATCCGCGAGTTCCAGCCGTCGTACGAGCCGAACATCGAGGACAGCAGCGACTACGACAGCGACGGCTGGGCGGGCAACGAGAAGACAGCCCAGGCCTGGGAAATCTCGATGACGATCCGCCGTAAGGCCAACAAGGACGTCAAGGTGTACAACCCGGTACACGAGGCGATCAGGCTCGCCTCGTTTGCCTACGGCGCCGCGAACAAGGTCCACCTGCGGTACATGAACCGCAACGGCCTCCCCGAGGCCTACGAGGGCAAGGCCATCCCCACGTGGGCGCCTGCTGGCGGCGAGTACACCGCGCTCGGCGAGACGGAAGTCACGTTCACGGGCGACGGTCCTCTGACGCCGATCACGAACCCGCTGGCGCCCTGATGCCGGGCGGCAACCCGTTCGAGGCGCTCGACGGCTTCCTCGACGACTACCTGGAACTGCCCGTGCGCGGCCGGGACGGTCAGACCCGCGTGTACCGGATCGAGGACCCGGCCGCCGAGGACGGAATCAAGATCGAGCGGATCACGTCGCTGGCGGCCCGGCTCGCCGCCGGCGGAAAGGCCCCGGACACCCCGGTCCTCGACGACAAGGACGAGCTCGACCTCTACCGCCTGTGCCTCGGCGACGCCTACGACCAGCTGCTGGCGGACGGCGTGAAGTGGGCTCAGTTCAAGCACGTGGCCCTGACCGCCATGTTCTGGGTGACCACCGACAAGGACACCGCGGCGGAGTTCTGGAGGACGGGCCAGCAGCCGGGAAAAGCAGCGAACCGGGAGGCCCGGAGAGCGCAGGCGAAGCACGCTACCTCGGCGTCGGCCGCGGCGAATACGACCCCGTCACCGGCCTCTACGAGTGGTACGAAGGCGGGCTCCCCACGCCGCGGCAAGCGCGGTCGAGGGGGCCGTCGAACCTGACGTGGGAGCGGCTGCTGGAGCAGTGGCCGCTGATCGAAGCCGACTTGCACCAGGTGTACGGCATCGACGTGGAGTCCGGCATCCTCCGCGAGCGGTCGTGGCGCTGGCTCCAGACCCGCGTCATCGGCCTGCTCTCCGCCGAGTCCCGCCTGGCCCGGCACTTCGAGCCACCTCCGAAGAAGTCCCCCCGCACTCCCAGGAGGTGAGCCTTCGTGGCGCTGACCGTAGGCGAACTCACCGGCATCATCACCATCGATGACCGGGCAGTGAACCCCGCCCTGCGGCGCGCCGAGAACGCCCTGCGTGCATCCGGGCAGCGCATGGGAGACGAAGCCGACCGTGCGGGACAGCAGGCCGGGCAGCAACTCGGCGACGGCATCGTCCGTGGCGCGGACGGCCGGCTGCGCAACGCGCGCGGGCAGTTCGTCGCCGCCGGCCGCCGCGCCGGGGACGCCCTTGGCGATGGCCTGAGCGACGCCGCGGCGGATGGCGCGGACGACGCGGTAGAGCAGACCGAGTCGCGACTGGCCGGGCTGAAGGTAGCTGCTGCGGCCGCGGGGTTGGCGGCTGGCGCGGTGATGATGGATGCCTTTGGTCAGGCGCTGGAGCAGTCCCAGATCACGGGCCGTCTCGGCGCCCAATTGGGGGCGACGCCTGCGGAGGCGCAGCGGTACGGCAAGCTCGCGGGCGAGCTGTACGCGGACGCGGTTACCGCCGACTTCCAGTCCGCCGCTGATGCGATCTCGGCGGTGATGCGGGCGGGTATCGCCCCGCCGGATGCGACGAACACGCAGCTCAAGCAGATCGCGACGAACGTCTCCGACCTCGCCAGCACCTTCGAACTGGACCTGGGGCAGACCGCGAACGCGGTGGGGCAGATCCTGAAGACCGGACTGGCCAAGGACGGTGTCCAGGCGGTCGACGCGCTCACCGCGGGCCTGCAGCAGATGGGGCCGCGCGCGGACGACATCGCCGACACCTTCAACGAGTACTCGACGATCTTCCGGCAGATGGGTATCGACGTCACCCAGGCAACGGGCCTGCTGTCTCAAGGGATGAAGGCTGGCGCCCGGGACACCGACGTGATTGCCGACTCGTTGAAGGAGTTCGTCCTCATCACTCAGGGCGGCGGCGAGGAAGTCGACGAGGCTTTCAAGAAGATCGGCCTCAGCGGCAAGGAGATGCAGAAGGCGTTCGTCGAGGGTGGTCCGCAGGCCCGGAGTGCGCTTGACAAGGTGTTCGACGGCCTGCGCGGCATGAAGAACGAGACTGACCGCAACGCTGTGGCGCTGGAACTGTTCGGCACGAAGAGCGAGGACACGCAGAAGGCGCTCCTGGCGCTGGACCCCTCTGCGGCGGCCAACGCTCTCGGCCAGGTCGGCGGCGCCGCCGACAAGATGGGCGACAGCCTCCGCGACAACGCGGGAGCGAACCTCACCCGCTTCAAGAACACCGCGCAGCAGACCCTGGTGGACTTCATGGGCGGGCAGGTCATCCCGGCCCTGATCCAGTTCGGCAAGTGGCTGAAGAACAACGAGGACACCGTCAAGGCGGTCGCCGCAACCATCACCGGCGTCCTCGGCGTCGCCTTCACCTTCATGACGATCAACGCCACCAAAGCGGCCATCGCGAGCGTCCGCGCCTGGTTCATGACGGGCACAGGCGCAGGCGCGGCCGCTGCCCGACACGTCGCCGCAGCGGGAACGGTCGTCGCGTCGTGGCTGCGGATGGCCGCCGTTGCCACCGCGCAGGGCGCCCGGATCGCCGCTGTGGCTGTAGCCTCGGCGGCCCGTACGGCAGCCGCGTGGGTGGCGAGCGCGGCCCGGATGACGGCCACCTGGCTGGTGTCCATGCTGCGCGTCGCGGCCACCACCATCGCGCAGTTCGCGTTGATGGCCGCGCGGGCGGTGGCATGGGCGGCGGTGATGGCCGCGCAGTGGCTGATCGCGATGGGCCCGATCGGCTGGGTCATCGCCGCAGTGGTGGGCCTCGTCGCGGTGATCATCGCGAACTGGGACACCGTCAAGCGGTGGACCGGGAAGATCTGGGACTGGGTCATGTCCAAGATCGCGGGCGCGGTCGGCCGCATCCTGGGCGCCGTCCGGTTCCTGCGGCAGATCCCCGGCTGGGTGTCCGGTTGGTTCGGCCAGATGAGAGATCTCGCGATCCGCAAGGCGCTGGAGATGCTCGCCTGGCTTCAGGGCCTGCCCCGACGCGCCTACCAAGTCCTGTCTGCTCTCGCGAGCTATCTGCGGTCCCGGGCCGCGTCAGCGGGCGCCGCCCTGGTCACCGCCACGACGCGGAAACTCACGGAAGCCATCAACTGGATCAAAGGCCTGCCCCGCCGGGCGGCATCCGCGCTCGGCAACCTCGGCAGCGTCCTGGCTTCGGCAGGCCGCAGCCTCATCCAAGGGTTCATCGACGGCATCAAGGGCATGTTCGGCAGCGTGAAGTCGACCCTCGGCGGCCTCACCAGCTCACTGACCTCGTGGAAGGGTCCCGAGAGCCTCGACAAGCGGCTGCTGACACCGGCCGGTCGCCTGCTCATCGAGGGTTTCCAGAAGGGCATCAACCTGCAAACTCCTGCCTTGCGCAAGCAGCTGCAAGGCCTGACCGGTGACCTGAGCACGATGGTTGGGGCCCCGAGGGTGGCCCCCGCATCGGGCCAGACGGTCACCGACCGGCGGACCTACTACCAGAACTCCTACACGTTCACGGCCCGGCCGATGACGATGCAGGACTTCGAGGCGTTCCAGCGCCGCCAGGACGCGCTCGCACGGGTGGGGAGACCACGGTAGATGGGAGGCCGTAGATGCCGCTGATTACCGCCCCGGTCACCACTCCGCCAGACACCGGCGAGCCACCCGGCGGCGGTGGCGGCGGGATCGTGCTGCCCGACCTTGGGCGTGCAACGGTCACCTACTACGACCCGGCCGGCGGGGTGTGGCCGCTGACGCGTCGCTCGCTGGGCTGGTACACCCTCGCCGAGGGCGTGTCCGGGCTGGGAGCGGCGCCGTACGAGCTCACCACGGACGCGCACCCGCGCGGGGGCGCGCGGCTGCGGCATGCGCAGGCGCAGCCTCGGACCATCGTGTGGCCGCTGTGGGTGAGCGGCTCCGATCACATGGCGTTCGTGCAGCGCTGGCGGCAGTTGGCGACCGCGTTTACCCGCACGCTGCGGGACGGGCCGGGCGTGCTGGAGATCGCCCGCCCGGACGGCACGCGCCGCCACATCGAGGTGATCTACCAGGAAGGCTGGGAAGGGCGCGGCAGCCACGGGTTCGGCCGGATCTTCGACAGTGCGGTCCTCTCGCTGTGGTGTGAGGATCCGTACTGGGTGGACCCGGAGCCGATCGTCGTGCACCGCGAGCAGGGAGCCGGGGAGGACTTCCTCCAGCCGTATCCGTCGGTGTCCTCCTCGCAGGTCCTCGGCGCCACGGTGGTGACCAACCCTGGCGATGTGGTCGTGTGGCCGACCTGGACGATCACCGGCCCGGCGAGCCTGGTGACCTTCACAAGGACCGACACAGGCGCCTCCTTCGTACTGGACCCCAACGACCCGTCGATCGGACACGGCAACCTGCTGGCCGGCCAACAGGTCACCGTCCGCACCGACCCGCCGCAGGTGCGCTACCAGAACGGCGACAACTGGGTCGGGGCGCTGAACTGGCCGGACGCCACACTGTGGGGCCTGGATCCGGGGGACAACCCGGTGACCTTCCAACTCGACGGCGCCGGTGCCGGCTCGGCCGTCGACCTGATGTTCAACCCGCGGTACGAGACCGCGTGACCGAGGGGGTGGGTGTTGGCGATCCAGCTCCTCGTCACCGATGACAACCTCACCGTGCAGGGTGATCCGCTCGCCGACTGGCTGTCGCTCGATGCGACGCTCCGCTTCAACGAGCCCGCCAGCGGCAGCGTGGATCTCGTCGCCCACCCGTACATCATGGCCCAGTTGCAGCCCGGCAACCGGCTCGTCGTCGTACGGGACGGCGGGATCTGGTGCGGCGGCCCCATGGAGATCCCGCAGGACTTCTCCTGGGGCATCGGAGGCGAGGGCGAAGCCCCGCCAGGCAAGGTCACCGTGAACTTCGCCGACGACCTCGCGCGGCCGGCCGGGTATCTGACGTGGCCCGCTCCGGCGTCCGCCTGGTCGGCGCAGCCGGACACCGCGCGGCAGATCCTCACCACGAACGCCGAGGTCATCATCCGGACCCTGGTGAACGAGAACTGCGGGCCTGGCGCTCTGGCGGCCAGGCAGATCCCAAATTTTGCCCTCGCCCCGGTGGCTGGAGTGGGCACCACGACCAGCGTGAACACCCGCTTCGAGGGCCTGCTCGCAACCTGCCGCCGCGTCGCCATCGACGGCGGCGGGCTCGGCTTCCGCACCCGGCAGACAAGCAGCCAGATCGAGTTCGAGGTGTACCAGCCGCAGGACCTCACGGCGACGGCCCGCTTCTCCGAGGGCCTCGGCAACCTGCGGGCGATTACCTACAAACGCAGCGCGCCGACGGTGACCCACGCGCTGGTGACCGGCTCCGATCAGGCCAGCCCGCGCGCCTACGTGGAGGTCGCCGACACCGCCGCGGCGGCCGCGTGGTGGCGGGTGGAGCAGCTCGTCAACGGGAGCGCTGACAACGACGCCGCCGGAGAGCTCACCCAGGACGGCAACGAGGCACTCGCCGGCGGCGCGGCCCCGGTGGAGCTCGCGACCGTGACGGTCGACACCGAGGACCTGAAGGCGGGCCGGGACTACACCCTCGGCGACCGAGTGACGGTCGCGTTGCCGACCGGGCTGGAGGTGGCCGACCTGGTCCGCAGCATCCACTTGCAGGCCACCCCGACCAGCGGCGAGTACGTCACGTCGCTGGTGGGCTCGCCGGAGGCTACGAGCGATCCGCAGATGGTGCGGCTGGTACGCGAACTGGGCCGACGGCTCGGACGACTGGAAGCGAGGTAACCGATGGCCCAGAACTCGTGGCCGTCGCCCAACTACAACGCCCGCAACGTCACGGACGCCGAGTACGAGAAGATGGCCTCGCGGTTCAGCGACGACGGGGTGTACGGCGACCCGAACGACACCGCGGTGGTGTCCGCCGGGGTGGGCCTGTCAGTGGATGTGCGTGCGGAGGTGTACGCGTCCGTGCGCGGGCACGCCTGGTACTCCGGCACGACCACCGTGAACCTGCCCGTCAGCGCCAACGCGAGCGGCTCCACGCGGGTGGACTGGGTGGTGCTGCGCCTGGACCGCGCCACGTGGGACGTCCGCGCCACCCTCCGGGAAGGCACGCCCGGCGCGGGTGCCCCGGCGCTGGTGCAGGACACCGGTAGCACCGGCGTGTACGAGATCCCGCTCGCCCAGGTGACCATCCTCAACGGCGCCTCCGTCGTCTCGGTCACCCGCGTCGAGCAGTACGTGGGGACGCGGCTGCGGCCCTGCACGTCGCTCAGCCGCCCGGCCATGCCCCGTCGCGGCGAAGTCGGCTACGAACTCGACACCGGCAGGCTGATCCTCTACAACGGCTCGGCCTGGATCACCATCTACTCCGACTCCGGCGTCATCAACTGCACCTCCGCGCTCTCGTCGTGGAACGCGACGATTACGCCGGTCATCTGGGAACGCAACGGCAACGTACACATGCGCTTGGGTGAGTTCCAGCGGGTGGGCTCCAACTTCAGCGCGGCCTCGGACAGTCGGCTGCCGGTGCTGATCCCGGCCGGATACCGGCCCAGCCACCACATTTATGCCGTCTCGTATCTCACCGGGACGCGGATCGGACGGTGCACCGTCTACTCCGCAAACAACGCTCGGGCCGGTCAGGTGTGGCTCACCCAGCATCCCGGGATCTCGACCAACGACATCGTGATGCCGAACAGCGTCTCGTGGGTGGTGTGACATGGCACGAGCGACATTCGGCGCCGGTGTGGCGGACTTTGTGGTGCAGCCCTCGGACGGCCTGTGGGGGGTCGCCGCGAACGCGGTGGTGACCTTCTGGGACGACGCCGACGGCGGCATGCAGTACACCGACCTCCTGGACGCCAACGGTACGCCGATCACCCAGGTAGTCACGGATGAGTTCGGGGCGCTGCCGGAGTTCTCCGGCCCGGACGGGATCCTCGGTATGTGGGCCGAGGCGGCAGGCGGCAGCACGCGGGCGTGGATCGCGACCCGCGACCTCACCAGCAACGCGTTGACGAGCCTCGACTGGCTCGTCGTCACGGACCCCGTCTTCGGGGCTGCCGGTGACGGCGTCCGCGATGACACCGCCAGCATCCAGGCGGCGATCGACGCGGCGAGCGCCGTCGAGGGCGGCACGATCTACATCCCGCGCGGCACGTACATGCTGTCGGCGCCGCTGCTGCTGCCCGCCGGGGAGGGGCCGACGATCATCGGGTCGGGGTGGACGTCCATCCTGAAGCTGGCGGACGGCGCCGACTGCTACGCCATCGAAATGAGCGGGGCAGACACGCGGGTGACGATCCGCGACCTGAAGATCGACGGCAACTACTTCGGGCAGACCGCAGCGTCAGGCGGCATCTACGGGGCCGGAGCGGTCGCGTGCCGCTTCGACAACCTGCACTTCATCGCCTGCCGCGACGATGGCCTCTACCTCGGCCCGCAGACGGGCGGGGCGTTCGGGCACAACAACAGGGTGATCGGCTGTCTCTTCGATCAGTCGATGGGGTCGGCCGGGCCGGGCCGCGGCATCCACCTGGACTCCAACGATGAGAACCAGATCATCGGCTGTGACTTCGAGTTCCTCGGCGGCTCGGGTGGCACCACCTATGAGACGGCGGTGTGCATCCTCGACCGGGCGGGCACGCAGACGATCGAGTCCTGCAATTTCGTGGGGGGCGCGGACAACAACGCGAAGGGCATCCGGCTTCAGGACGTCGCAGCCACGAAGATCAACGGGTGCAACTTCGACGGCACAGCGGGCGACAGCATCTTCATCGTGGGGACCGGGAACGTCATCACCGGCTGCACCATCTTCAGCCCCGGCGAAGTCGGCTCCCTCACCGGCCAAGTCTCCGGCATCCACCTCGAATTCGGCACCCGCGACAACCTGATCGTCGGCAACAGCATCGCCTCGTCGACCACGGCCGGGAAGACCCGCAGCCTGATCCGGGAAGAGGCGACCGGCGACGCCGGGCCGAACCTGATCGTCGGCAACACCCTGATCACCAAGGGCGCGCTCGCGGTCGCCACGGTGGAGATCGACGGCGCGGGAACCGTCTTCACCCACAACCTCGGCGCCGGAACTGCCACGATCACGACCAAAGCCATCAAGGACGCGGACACCCCACGCGCGAGCACCATTACCCCGGCCGCCGACCCGGACCTGACGCTGGAGGTCGAGGCGAACTCGACCTATGACGTCGAGTGCGTGGCCGTGTGGACCAACGGCGGCGGCGGATTCCGGGCGACGTGGATCGCTCCGGCCGGGGCGACGATGACGTGGACCGACAACGACGGCGTCGGCGTGGTCGGCCCGACCGGCGTCGTTACCTTCGCCAGTGCCACCGGCACCACCCTCAAGGGAACGCTGGTCACCGGAGCGACTGCAGGCAATCTCACGCTGTCGTGGGCGCAGAACACGTCGAACGCGGCGGACACGGTCCTGCGGGCTGGTTGCGCGCTGAAGCTGACCCGCATCACCTGACCCGCCCTCACCCCGCACGCCCCGAGCCGCTGGCCGGGGCTTTCTCTATGCCCTGGAGGCCGTCTTGAAGCCATCGATCGGACGTATCGTCCACTACCGCATCAGCCAGCAGGAAGCGGAGGCCGTCAACCGGCGCCGCAGGGACTTCCACGAGAGTCGCAGCGCCGCCGAGCGCACCGGGTATGTCGGGCACGTCGGCAATTGGGTCGCCGAGGGCGACGTGTTCCCGGCGATGATCGTGCGTGTCTGGGAGGAGGCCCAGGTCACGGTCAACCTCCAGGTGTTCCTGGACGGCAACGACACTCTGTGGGCCACGTCGCGCGCCGAGGGTACCGAGGCGGGCACCTGGTCGTGGCCGGAGCGTGTGTGATGGCCTGGTACAAGGGCGCCACGAAGATGGAGCTGCTGCCTGAGGCCCGGCAGCAGTCCTCCATCCGGCCCACACAGCTGATCTTCCACAGCATCGTCGCCCCGTGGACACCACGGCGGACGTACGAGTTCTGGCGCGACAGCACCAACTTGGAAAGCCACTTCGGGCTCGGGTACGGCGGCGACCTCGCCCAGTACCTGTCCACCACCACCCGCGCCGACGCCAACGCCGCCGCCAACCGCCGCCCGGACGGCACCGGCGCGATCAGCGTCGAGACCGCCTCCAACACCAAGGCCAGCGATCCGTGGACGGACGAGCAGCTCGCCGAACTGATCGCGCTCGGCGCGTGGGCCCACCGCACCCACGACATCCCCGTGCGGATCTGCCGCAGTGCGGACGCCCCGGGGATCGGCTACCACAGCCTGCACCGGGCGTGGTCGACGTCCGGCACCGCCTGCCCGGGAGCCGCGCGCATCACCCAGTTCCGGGACGTGGTCGTGCCCGGCATCGCCGCAGCGGTGGCCGGTACGAAGCCCGGCGGGGCCCCCCACAAGGTGCAGCGTGGGGAGTCGCTGTACTCGATCGCCCAGCAGTACCGGGGTGTGACGTGGCAGCAGCTGGCCGCCGCGAACAGTCTGCGGGCCCCGTACACGATCGTGCCGGGCCAGGTCCTCACCGTGCCTGGGGAGGTGTCGGCTCCGGTGCGGCCGCCGGCGCGGCCGGTGGTGGACCTGTCCCGGCTACGTACGGCCGCTCTCGTGGATCCGCCGAAGGCGGGCACACCGGTGTCGTACCCGGAGACGCAACTCGTGGAGATGGCGCTGGTCGGCGAGGGGCTCCTCGCGCGGCGGCTGGCGGACGGGCACTTCGGGACGGCGACGCGCAGCGCGTATGCGGCGTGGCAGCGCCGTCTCGGCTACCGCGGCGACGACGCCGACGGCATCCCCGGCAAGACCTCCCTGACCAAGCTCGGCGCCCGCCGCGGCTTCGACGTAAAGGAGTAGGCACGTGAAGATCTCGAAGTACTGGAAGGCCGTCGTCGCCGCGCTCGCCGCGGGCACCGGCACCCTGTCCGCCGCAGTGACCGACGACGTCGTCACGGCCGCCGAGGGCTGGGCCGCGGGCCTGGCCGTTCTCGCCGCACTCGGCTTCACCTGGGCCGTACCCAACCGGCAGGACAGCGAGGGCATCTGATGACGACGCCCGACCCGGGCGTGTACATCAGCCCAGCGCAGACGTACCAGGAGGTGCGGGACCTGGCGAAGGCGGTGGGACGGATCGAGGCCAAGCTCGACAGCATCCTGAACGAGACCAACGACATCCGTACCGACCTCGCCGACCACGAGTCCCGGCTCCGCGCCCTGGAAGCCATGCCGAAGACCACCGACATCGAGCCGCGTGTGAGCACGCTGGAGAAGGGCCGCTGGCCGCTGCCGTCCCTCGCGGCGGTTACGGCGGTCGGCGCCCTTGCTGTGGCGCTGTACCAAGCCCTCGGCGGCTGAACCACGAACGCCCCCTCTCGCCTTCGGGCGGGAGGGGGCCTTTCGTCATGTCCGCTTGCGCGCAATCGTCAGCAGCCCGGGGGTAGGCGCAATCCGCTGCAATCAGTGGGCGCTCGCGCGCACGTACGCGCATCCTGGGAGCTCCAACCCGCTGAGACGGAGGGCAAGATGACGCTCAGGTTCATCGGCACGACCAGCGACGAAGGCGACTGCCCCACCCTGTACGAGATCCCGGAGACGGACGAGATCCTCGTCCAGGGCGACCGCGAGACCAACCCGGAGCACCTGGTCCAGCTGCGCAACGTGAAGCCGTCGGAGACGTTCGTCCGGGTGCCGCGCAGCCTCCTCATCCGCTACGCGCCCCGAACCGACAGCCCTGCCCTCCAGCCGTTCGCCTCGATCTCCCACCTGTTCCGCGAGTTCCGCCACACCGCGTGGCGGCTGGAGACGCGCCGCGGCTACGCCTCCGACCGTCGCAGTCCGAAGTGGGCGCGGTGGCAGGCCGGCGAGGACATCGCCGCCGAGCCGAGCCCGTGGCTGGAGAACGTCGCCGCCCAGACCGCGGCGGGCAAGAGGTTCGAGCGCGTTCGGATCGTCGACGAGCCGGCTACTGAGGGCCAGCGGTTTCTCCTCGCGAGCGCGCCCGGCAACGTGGGCGCCGGCGAGGACATCCGCAACCTCTCCCGTGCGCAGGCGGAGGAGCGGCGTCTGCCGGACTTCGACTTCTGGCTGTTCGACTCCAAGATCCTGGCGCGGTTCGCCTTCGACGAGGACGACACGACACTCGGCGTGTACGTCACCGAGGATCCGGCGGAGGTGCTCGCCGCGTGCCAGGCCCGGGATGCTGCCTGGCACGACGCTGTACCTACAGCGGAGTTCGCCGAGCGGGTACGTTCCACTGTGTGACGACTGACTTCCAGGCCGCCCGGGAGGCCCTCGGCGCGCGTCTCCGCGAGCTGCGCGTCGAGGTTGGTCTGGACGGGAAGGACCTCGCCGCTCAGCTCGGCTGGCAGACGTCGAAGGTCTCCCGGCTCCAGAACGGCAAGCAGACCCCGACCCGCGCAGATCTCACCGCGTGGGCGCGCGCCATCGGGCGGCTCGATGTTGAGCAGGAGCTGCACGGTCTCCTCGCTGGGCTGCACATGAAGCAGCGCCACCGATCGTGGCGTCGGCAGCTGGCCGGCGGGCACCGCGGCCGACAGGAGATCGGCGTCAAGCTGACCGACGCCACGACAACGATCCGCGGCCTGGAGGTGTCCCGGATCCCCGGCCTGTTCCAGACGCCGGAGTACGCGCGCGTCATCTTCGACGGCCTCGCCGAGTTCCGCGGCATCCCGCCGACGACCGACGCGGCCGTGGAAGCCCGCCAGCGCCGACAAGAGGCGCTGTACGACCCGGCCAAGAGTTTCCACTTCGTCCTCTGCGAGGCGGCCCTCTACCACCGCCCGTGCCCTGTAGACGTGATGGCCGAGCAACTGGACCGCCTCTACAACCTTGTTGGCCAGCGCCGCATTGAGCTCGGCATCATTCCGTTCGGTGCGCAGCTGCGTCGTACGGCCCCGCACGCGTTCTGGATCTATGACCGGCGACTGGTCATCGTCGAGACGATCAGCGAGGAATTGTGGCTCACCGGTGACGAGGACATCGCGGTGTACGAGCGGGCGTGGGACTGGCTCTCTGGGTCTGCCGAGTACGGGGCGCCGGCGCGGCGGCTGATCGGGCGGGCGCGGGCTTCTCTGGATCTCACATAGCAATCGGCGCAAGCCTTCTGGGTGCTCGCGCAATTGCGCGCAATCGGGGCGCGCATGCGCAATCGTCCTGCATAACGTGCTGGTCATGGCCCAACCGACACCTCTCGTGGCGCGGTACGAGGCCGGGGACGCGTGGCTCGCCGACTGCTCCGCGCACCCGGACCTCGTACGCCAGGCGTGGGACGCCGAGGAACTCGCGCCCATCGCCTCTGGCGAGCACTGGCTCGTTGCCGAGTCTCGCCTCGTCACCGGCATGCCCGCGGCCGTACGCCTCCGCGACGAACAACGCGGCCCGGTGCTCGCTGATCCGGACCTGGACAAGCTGTGGTGGCTCGTGCCGCTCGATGCCGCCGAAGAGCTGGCCGACGTGCGGCAGGTGTCGGTGCAGCCTGCGGGCTGGATGCTGCGCTGTCCGCCGACGGGCTGGCAGGTGGAGGGCCGTTGGTGGCTGTGGCGTCCCGACGGATCGGGCCACCTCACTGACCCCAACGTGCTCGCCGCGGCGTTCGGCCCCGGCTGGCACCGGCGCCCCACGGAGGCACTCGGATGAAGACCACCACCATGGAAGATGCCCCCAGGCTCGGCCTGCCGCTGGAATGGCCGGAGCCCCCGGCGGACTGCGGGGTGTGCCAGGCGCTGGTACGCCAGCGTGCCGCGGCGGCGGCCCGGAACGACCAGTCCCGCGTGTCGGACTTCAACGTGGAGATCCGCAACCACCATGACGACCGTCCCCGCCGGAGGCAGCGGTGAGCAGGGCGGCGTGGGAGTACCAGGCGCGGGCTGGCGGCGGGAATTTACAGCGGGTCGGTACCGCGGTTCGGTTCACTCGGACTCAGCGGGCGTACCGCGCGTACATAGGCCACACCGCGGACTGTCGATCCTGTGCGATGGAAGACAGCCGGTGCCCTGTCGCGGATCAGCTGTGGGAGGCGTACCGCGCTACGACCGCTTGAGCTCCCGCCGCCGGGGAAGTACTGACGGCGCCGGCGGTGGGAGGGCGGCCGCCCTGCATCCCCCGTTGCGGGGCGGCCGCTCAGTGGACGAGGACCGAGACGGGAATGTCGAGGGCGGCGGAGATCCTCAGGAGGTGTCCGTACCGCGGGTCGCTCTCGCCGCGCTCGATGCGCTGGAGTGTGCGCCGGTCGATGCCGGTCAGCTCCGCGAAGCTCTCCTGGGTGTGGTTGGCGTGGATGCGCAGTTCCCGGATGTGGTCGCCCAGCTCGCGACGTCGTTCCAAGATCCATTGAGGTTCGTCGCGAGGCACTCGACAAACCTGAGACCTGCATGATCACATGTCAGCGTCACGGCTGACGCTTTAATTGATCTTGCTGTGAAGCGGGGCCCCCAAATCGCCCGCCCCGCCGGAGGACCGGAAACCTCCGGCGGGGCGGGTCTCTCTGTGTGGGCACCTTGCGCGTCTCGGCATATGCCAGGCGCTTATAGAAAGCTTGTTCGAAATCCACTACGGTGTGAGCCCAGCGGCCCCGTCCGACGGGGGACCGGAAACCCTCGTCGGCCGGGGCCGTGCTGTGCTCCTCGGAAGGCCTGTTCGGATCTCACGCCGTCTCACACACGTCTCACAGACCCGGCGCGAGACCGCGACCGCACCGCCTCTGACCTGGACGCTATGGACGTTGCGGACGCGTCAGGACCACGGCGACCGCCAGGTAAACTCCGGTTACGTGACTTCTGCTCCCGCCAAGCCCCGCATCCCGAACGTCCTCGCCGGACGCTACGCCTCCGCCGAGCTCGCCACGCTCTGGTCGCCCGAGCAGAAGGTGAAGCTGGAGCGGCAGCTCTGGCTCGCCGTGCTGCGCGCCCAGCAGGACCTCGGGATCGAGGTGCCGGACGCGGCGATCGCCGACTACGAGCGCGTCCTCGACCAGGTCGACCTGGCCTCCATCGCCGAGCGCGAGAAGGTCACGCGGCACGACGTGAAGGCGCGGATCGAGGAGTTCAACGACCTCGCCGGGCACGAGCAGGTGCACAAGGGCATGACGTCCCGCGACCTGACCGAGAACGTCGAGCAGCTGCAGATCCGGCTCTCGCTGGAGCTGATGCGCGACCGTACGGTGGCCGTGCTGGCGCGGCTGGGCAAGCTGGCAGGTGAGTACGGCGAGCTGGTCATGGCCGGGCGCTCGCACAACGTCGCCGCGCAGGCCACCACGCTGGGCAAGCGGTTCGCGACCGCCGCCGACGAGCTGCTGGTCGCCCACGGCCGGATCGAGGAGCTGCTCGGCCGCTACCCGCTGCGCGGCATCAAGGGCCCGGTCGGCACCGCGCAGGACATGCTGGACCTGCTCGGCGGGGACGCCGCCAAGCTCGCCGACCTGGAGCAGCGGATCGCCGGGCACCTGGGCTTCTCGCAGGCCTTCACCTCGGTCGGCCAGGTCTACCCGCGCTCGCTGGACTACGAGGTCGTGACGGCCCTGGTCCAGTTGGCGGCGGGGCCCTCCTCGCTGGCCAAGACCATCCGGCTGATGGCCGGGCACGAGCTGGTGACCGAGGGCTTCAAGCCGGGTCAGGTCGGCTCCTCCGCGATGCCGCACAAGATGAACACCCGCTCCTGCGAGCGCGTCAACGGCCTGATGGTGATCCTGCGCGGCTACGCCTCGATGACCGGCGAGCTGGCGGGCGACCAGTGGAACGAGGGCGACGTGTCCTGCTCGGTGGTGCGCCGGGTCGCGCTGCCGGACGCGTTCTTCGCGCTGGACGGGCTGCTGGAGACGTTCCTCACGGTGCTGGACGAGTTCGGCGCGTTCCCGGCGGTCGTGGCGCGTGAGCTGGACCGCTACCTGCCGTTCCTGGCGACGACCAAGGTGCTGATGGCCTCGGTGCGGGCGGGTGTCGGCCGTGAGGTCGCGCACGAGGCGATCAAGGAGAACGCCGTGGCGTGCGCCCTCGCGATGCGTGAGCAGGGTGCCGAGCGCAACGAGCTGCTGGACAGGCTCGCCGCCGACGAGCGCATCCCGCTCGACCGAGCACAGCTCGACGAGCTGATGGCCGACAAGCTGTCCTTCACCGGTGCCGCCGCCGACCAGGTCGGGGCGGTGGTCGGCCGGATCGAGGAGATCGTGAAGCAGCGCCCGGAGGCGGCGGGCTACACGCCCGGAGCGATCCTCTGACGCGCTTCACTCAGCAGGAGCTGGAGGCCGCCCGCGACCGGCTGGTACCGGACGTGGTCGCGGACGGCCTGCGCGTGCTGTTCTGCGGCATCAACCCCGGCCTGATGACCGCGGCGACGGGCCACCACTTCGCCCGTCCGGGCAACCGCTTCTGGCCCGTACTGCATCTGTCCGGCTTCACGCCCCGGCTGATGAAGCCGTCCGAGCAGGGCGAGTTGCTGTCGCACGGGCTCGGCATCACGAACGTGGTGCCGCGGGCGACTGCCCGGGCCGACGAGTTGAGCGCCGAGGAGTACCGGGAGGGCGGGCGGCTGCTGTCTCTGAAGGTGGCGCGGCTGCGGCCGCGTTGGCTGGCGGTGGTGGGCGTCACCGCGTACCGTGCCGCCTTCGACGACCGCACGGCGCGGGTGGGTCCGCAGGCGCGGACGATCGGCGACACGCGCGTGTGGGTGCTGCCCAATCCCTCCGGGCTGAACGCGCATTGGACGGCTCAGACGATGGCGGACGAGTTCGCACGACTACGGGAGGCCACGGAGGGCTGACCGGTCGGGCGGGGCCACCTTACGGAGGGCTGACCGGTCGAGGCGGGGCCACCTGTACGGAGGGCTGACCGGCTCTCGCGGGGGGCCACCTCGTGCGCAGCACTGGCGGGCCACACGGAGGCCACCGCCCTGCGGACGACCAGCCGGTCACTCACGCCCACCTCGCGCGCAGGACTGGCCGGTCACGCGAGCTCCACCCTCGTGCAGGGGACCCGGCTGGTCACGCGAGCTCCATCCCCCGTGCAGAGGACCAGCCGGTCACATGAGCTCCATCCCCCGTGCAGAGGACCCAGCCGGTCACAGGAGCTCCATCCCCATACAGAGGACCAGCCGGTCACACGAGCTCCATCCCCCGTGCAGAGGACCAGCCGGTCACACGAGCTCCATCCCCATACAGAGGACCCAGCCGGTCACACGAGCTCCATCCCCATACAGAGGACCCAGCCGGTCACACGAGCTCCATCCCCATACAGAGGACCCAGTCGGTCACACGGGTCCCACCCCGCGCCCAGGGCCAGCCAGTCACTCGGGGTCCACCTCCGTGACAACGGCGAGCAGCCGGGCCGGGTCCGTCTCGTCGCCGTCGGCGATGCCCAGCGCGACCCAGCGGCCCGTTCCCGTCGCCTCCCACACGTACAGGTCGTCCGCCAGGGTGCTGATGCTCGCCCACGGCTCCGGTATGTCCTCGCCCCGCTCGCCGCGCACCCGAAGCGTGAGCATGCCCCACAGGGGATTCGCCCCCCATCGCTCGTTGAGTCGCTGGGCGATCCCCTCTCTGAACGCTTCGACGTCCTCGGCCGTGCGCTCCCCGTGCGCGCAGTCGGGGTCCGCGGCTCCTAACTCCGCTATGTAGTAGCCCGGTCCTTCTCGGCCGACGTCCGACCAGCCGTGCTCCGCCGGAAGGGGGCGCGAGCACAGCCGGTCAATCGTGTCCAGGCACCGTGCGATGTTCATGAAGCCAGTAAACCCGGCGCCACTGACAATTGGCGGCGCGTCAGGCGTCCCGCCGCCGAACGCTCCACGCACCCGCCGCCACCGCACCCGCCGTCCACAGCGCGGTCACGGCGAGCCCGGTCCACGGGCCCAGGGTCCCGTCCCACGTGCTGTGCAGGACGACCTGGCCGGCGCGGTCCGGCAGGAAGTCGGTCAGGCCACCCGCGGTGTCCCCGATCACGAAGGACACGACCAGGAGGAAGGGGATCAGGATGCTGAGCGCGCCGATCCCGCTGCGCAGCAGTGCCGCGAGTCCGGCCGCGAAGAGAGCCATCAGCGCGAGGTAGACGCCGCTGCCCAGGACGCCGCGCAGTTGCTCCCCTGCGGTGAGCCCGTCCGCCGCGGCGCCCATGCCCGCGCGGGCGGCGGCCAGCGAGGTGCCTCCGGTGACCAGTCCGACGAGGAACACCGGTACGGCGATGGCGGTCAGCTTGGCCGTGAACCAACGCCCCCGCTGCGGCACCGCCGCGAGGGCGAGCCGCAGCCCGCCGCCGGTGAACTCGGAGGAGACCGCGAGAGCACCGAAGGCGACGGCAGCGATCTGGCCGGGCATCATCCCGAGAAGCGCCGTGAACAGGGGGTCGAACTCGGGGTCGTCGCTGCCGTCCGTGGCGGCGATCGCGGAGAACGCCGTCGTCACTGCGAACAGCGCGATCAGGGCGCCGTACAGCGAGCGCAAGGTGCGGATTTTCAGCCACTCGGCGTGCAGGACGGGAGTGAAGGGCATGGTCAGGCCTCCTGGGGCCGGGCGGTGAACTCGGTCTCGGCGGCGGTCAGATCCAGATAGGCCTGTTCCAAGGTGCCTTCCTGGACGGTGAGTTCGAGGACGGGCAGCCGCGCCTCGGAGGCGAGGCGCCCGATGTCCTCCACGCGCGCGTGCTGCACGATCCACCCGCCGCCGTCGCCCGGGGCGGCCTCGTAGCCGTGCCGGGCGAGCAGCTCCCGCAGGGCGGCGTCCTGTGTGGTGCGCACCCGGACGCGGGGCTGCACGCGCGCGTGGATGAAGTCACGCATCGGCATGTCGGCAAGGAGTCGTCCCCGGCCGAGGACGACCAGGTGGTCGGCGAAGGACGCGGTCTCGTTCATCAGATGGCTGGAGACCAGCACCGTGCGGCCCTCGTCGGCGAGCCGGCGCAGCAGCGTGCGGATCCAGATGATGCCCTCCGGGTCGAGGCCGTTGGAGGGCTCGTCGAGCAGGACGACGGGCGGGTCGCCGAGCAGGGCGGCCGCGACGCCGAGGCGCTGGCGCATGCCGAGGGAGTACGTCTTCACCCGGCGCCGGGCGGCGGTGGCCAGCCCGGTCTCCTCCAGCACCTCGTCCACCCGGGGCACCGGGATGCGGTTGCTCGCGGCGAGGGTGCGCAGATGGTCGCGTCCGGTGCGCGCGCCGTGCGCGGCCTGGGCGTCGAGCAGGGCGCCGACCTCGCGCAGCGGTTCGTGCAGCGTGGCGTAGGCACGGCCGCCGATGGTCGCGGTGCCGGAGGTCGGCCGGTCGAGGCCGAGCACCAGCCGCATGGTGGTGGACTTTCCGGCGCCGTTGGGGCCGAGGAAGCCGGTGACCCGGCCGGGCTCGACGGTGAAGGTGAGGTGGTCGACGGCGCGCCGGGTGCCGTACTCCTTGGTGAGGTCTCGGACGTCGATGCTGGTCATGGCCTCAGCCTGGCCGCCTGCCCGGGGGCCGGGCCTCCCCAGTGCGTGGAGATCGTCTCCCCCGCCCGGGGGAGGCCCGTTGTCAGTGGCGGCTGGCACGATGAGCCGATGGTCCGCCTTCTGCGCCCGCTGCTGCGCGGGACGACGTACACCCGCCTGCTGCACCTGTGGGTTCCGGTGCTGCTGGCCAGCGTGTGGTTGTTCATCGACATGTCACGGCCGTGGGTGCCCGCGCTGCTGCTGATCCCGGTCGGCCTGATCCCGGCGGTGCGGCGGGGCGAGGGGCTGCAGGCGCGGTTCATGCTGACGCCGGACGAGCCGGACTCGGGGATCTCCATCGCGCCGTCGGCGACTTGGGGCGACCGGCTGCGGACGGTGCTGTGGCTGGAGGTCCGGATGGGCCTGGCCGCGGTGACCGCGTTGACGACCGTGTGGTTGCCGATCGTCGCCGTCGACCTGGCCTCGGCGGCGCTCGGCACCCGGCCGTACGACAACCCGATCCTGCGGATGGTCGAACCCCACTGGGCGTACGCCTTCCTGGTGCCGCTCCCCCTCCTCGCGATGTACGGCGGCGTGGTGGGGTTCGGCGAGCTGGTCACCGCGATCGCACGCCGGCTCCTGGGGCCGTCGGCGGCCGAGCGGCTGGCCGCCCTGGAGGAGCGCACCGAGCAACTGCTGGAACGCAACCGGATCGCGCGGGAGTTGCACGACTCCATAGGGCACGCGCTGACCGTGGCCGTGGTGCAGGCGGGCGCCGCGCGGGCGGCGGGCGATCCGGCGTTCACGGACCGGGCGCTGGGCGCGATCGAGGAGACCGGGCGGGCCGCGCTGGAGGACCTGGACCGGGTGCTCGGCATCCTGCGCGAGGCGGAGCGCCCGGTGAGCAGCCGTCCGACGCTCGTCGAGGCGGACCGGCTGCTGGAGTCCGCGCGCGCCTCCGGGGCGAAGGTCGACGCCGAGTTCACCGGACCACTGGCCACGGTGCCCGGGCCGGTCTCCCGGGAGGCCTACCGCATCCTTCAGGAGGCGCTGACGAACGTGCTGCGGCACGCGGGCGGTGTCCCCACGCGCGTGAGCGTCGCGGTCGCGGACGGCCGTCTGGACCTGGAGGTCCGCAATCCGCTGCCGGCGCCGATACCCGGGCCCGGCCGGGGCAGCGGGCTGCGCGGGATACGGGAGCGGGCGGCGCTGCTGGGCGGCCGGGCGCACACGGGCCCCGACGACGGCGACTGGCAGGTGCACGTCGAGCTGCCGCTGGGCTGATCTACGCTGGCCGGATGCCGGTCACCGTTCTCCTCGTCGACGACGAACCTCTCGTACGCGCGGGCCTGCGGGCCGTGCTGGAGGCGCAGCCGGACATCGAGGTGGTCGGAGAGGCGGCCGACGGGGCCGCGGTGATTCCGCTGGTACGCCAACTGCGGCCCGACGTGGTCGCCATGGACGTACGGATGCCGCTGCTCGACGGCATCGAGGCCACGCGCGCGGTGCTGCGGACCGTGCCGGATCCTCCGAAGATCCTGGTGGTGACGACCTTCGAGAACGACGAGTACGTCTACGAGGCGCTGCGGGCGGGTGCCGACGGATTCCTGCTGAAGCGGGCGCGGCCGGCGGAGATCGTGCACGCGGTGCGGCTGGTCGCCGAGGGCGAGTCGCTGCTGTTCCCGGCGTCGGTGCGGCAACTGGCCGCCGAGCACGGCGACGGGAGCGGGAACCCGGCGGCGCGGGCCGTACTGGAGCGGGCGCAACTGACCGAGCGGGAGGCGGAGGTGCTGCGGCTGATGACCCGTGGGCTGTCGAACGCGGAGATCGCCGGTCAGCTGGTCGTCGGCACGGAGACGGTCAAGTCGCACGTCAGCTCGGTGCTGGCGAAGCTCGGGGCCCGGGACCGCACGCAGGCGGTGATCACGGCCTACGAGTCGGGGTTCGTCTCCCCCGGCTGACCCAGGGTCTCGTCTGGCTGACCCGGGACTCGGCGGACTGGGGAAGCTCACGGCACTCGCCGCTGTCCGCGGTGCCGAGTACGATCCGGCCAACACGCGCACAAGCTGGGAGGACGGACGTTGGGGCGGCTGACCGGCGGGGATCCCTCGCTGCTGCGAAGGATCAATTCCGCGGTGGTGCTGCACGCGCTGCGTGCCACGGACTGCGCGACGCTGACGGAGATCACCCGGGTGACCGGGCTGTCCCGGCCGACCGTCGAGGGTGTCGTCGAGGGGCTGATCGAGGCCGGTCTCGTGGTGGAGAAGGCGGCCGAGGAGGGTGCCGCGCGGCGTCAGGGGCGCCCGGCGCGGCGGTTCCGGTTCCGGGCGGAGGCCGGGCATCTGCTGGGGCTGGAGATCGGGCCGCACCGGGTCGCCGCGCTGCTCGCGGATCTGGACGGGCGGATCGTCGGCGCGCAGGCCAAGGACGTCGACGAGACCGCGCACGCCGACGAGCGGCTGGAGCGGCTGCGCACCGCCGTCGCCGAGTTGCTGCGCCGGGCGGGGGTCGCACGGAGCTCGCTGCGGGCGGTGGGGGTGGCCACGCCCGGGATCGTGGAGGCGGACGGGACCGTACGGCTGGGCACCGCGCTGCCCGGCTGGACGGGGCTGCGGCTCGGGGAACGGCTGGGCCGCTCCTTCAAGTGCCCGGTGCTGGTGGAGAACGACGCCAACGCGGCGGCGGTCGCCGAGCACTGGAAGGGGTCGGCGACCGAGTCCGACGACGTGGTGTTCGTGCTGGCGGGGCTGAGCCCGGGCGCCGGCTCACTGATCGGCGGACGGCTGCACCGGGGGTACGGCGGAGCGGCCGGTGAGATCGGCGCGCTGCATCTGCTGGGCCGGGAGGCGACGCCGGAGACGCTGCTGTCCACCACGAACGAGCCTTTGCATCCGCTGGACGAGCAGGCGGTCGCCAAGGTGTTCGCGCAGGCCCGTGAGGGCGACCAGCGGGCCATGGCCGCCGTCGACCGGTTCATCCAACGGCTCGTGCACGACGTGGCCGCACTCGTGCTGGCCCTCGACCCGGAGCTGGTGGTCATCGGCGGCTGGGCGGCGGGGCTGGACGGCGTACTGGATCCGCTGCGGCGGGAGCTGGCGCGGTACTGTCTGCGGCCGCCGAAGGTGACGCTGTCGCTGCTGGGCGAGGCGGCCGTGGCGACGGGGGCGCTGCGGCTGGCCCTGGACCATGTGGAGGAGCAGCTGTTCGCGGTGGAGGGCACGGTGACGGCGCGCCGGTGAGCGGCGGCTCCCCTGCCTGAAGAGCGGCGCCACGGACTCGACGCCCGGCTCAAGAGACGTACGGCGTCCCGGAGAGACTCCGCTCCGGGGCGCCGTACGGAAAGGGCCTACGGCGTTCAGGACGCCCGGCGCTGCGGGTCCTCGTGGATCTCCACTCCGCCCGAGTCGCCGAACGTCAAGCGGCACGTGTCAGCGCGGTACGTCGCGACGGACACCGCCGCGGTGCCACCGGCGGCGTGGAAGCGGGTGGTGACCACCAGGACCGGCGCGCCCGGCAGCCGGTCGAGTTCCTTGGCGTCGTCGGCGCGGGCCGAACCCAGTTCGACGGCGCGGTCCTGCCCCTCCAGCTCCAGGTGCTGCAGCTCGCGCAGCACCGCACGCGCGCGTGCCGGTCCCGAGGGGGCGTCGATGGCGGACAGGTCGGGCACCGACGCGGCCGGGATGTACAGCAGCTCGGCGGCGACGGGCTGGCCGTGTGTCGTACGGGTGCGGCGCACGATGTGCACGGGCTCGTCGCGGCCGGTCTCCAGGGCGCCGGCGACCGCGGCCGGCGGGGCCGCGACGGTGCAGTCGACGGCCTGCCAGGCGTCACCGGCCGCGCCGGGCCAGGCGTGCTGTTCGGTGCCGACGGCCACGCCCACGCGCGGCGGGGCGACGGTCGTACCGACACCGCGGCGGCGCTGCAGCCTGCCTTCCAGTTCCAGCTGTTCCAGGGCCTGGCGGAGCGTGGCGCGGGCGACGCCGAAGCGGGCGGCGAGGTCGCGCTCGTTGGGCAGGATCTCGCCCACCGAGAACTCGGAGTCCAGTGCCTCCGTGAGCACGGTCTTGAGATGCCAGTACTTAGGTTCCGGCACCGATTCCAGCTGCGTGGTCCCCACCCTGTCCTCCGCAATCGCCGTGATCCGGCGGCGTTTTAGCGCCCTTGTTTATTAAAGGTTGTTGTACTTATCTGCGACCATAAGACGGCCCTCACCCTTGGTCAAGACCAATCCTCGATCCCTCAGGCGCTGCACAGGTGGGGTGCGGCCAAGCGTTCATGGGCCGTTCGCACCACGCCGCATTCGTGACACAACGGCGTCTATGCGGTGGCCAGTGATCGCAGCTTGTCGGGGTTGCGGATGACGTAGACGGCCTGGACGCGTCCGCCGAGGACGTCCAGCTGGAACACTGCGTCGGGCTTGTCGCCGGACAGGACGAGGACCGCGGGACCGCCGTTGAGTTCCAGGAAGCGGTGCGACATGTCGGGAATGCCCTTGCGGGCGGCGCCGATGAGGAAGCGGCCCACGTGGTCGGCGCTCTCCAGCACCCGCAGCGGCGCCTTGGCCTTGCCGCCGCTGTCGCCGACGAGGCGGACGTCGGGCGCGAGCAGCGCCATGAGGCCGTCGAGATCGCCGTCCACGGCGGCGGCCAGGAACCGCTCGGTGAGGTCGCGGCGCTGGGCGGGGTCGACGTCGTAGCGCGCCCGCCGCTCCTCCACGTGCCGACGGGCGCGGCCGGCCAGCTGCCGTACGGCGGGCTCGGCCCGGTCGAGCATGGCGGCGATCTCGGCGTGGGGGTAGCCGAAGGCCTCCCGGAGGACGAACACCGCGCGTTCCAGCGGCGACAGCGACTCCAGTACGACCAGGACGGCGAGGGAGACGGAATCGGCGAGCACGACCCGCTCCGCGGTGTCGGGGGCGGTGTCGCCGAACTCGGTGACGTACGGCTCGGGCAGCCAGGGGCCGACGTACGCCTCGTTGCGGGTCTTGATCTGGCGCAGCCGGTCGAGGGCGAGGCGGGTGGTGACGCGCACGAGGTATGCGCGCGGGTCGCGCACGTCGGCGCGGTCGGCGCCGGACCAGCGCAGCCAGGCGTCCTGCACCACGTCCTCCGCGTCGGCGACGCGGCCGAGCATGCGGTAGGCGACGCCCAGGAGGACGGAGCGGTGCTCTTCGAAGACCTCGGTGGCGGTATCGGTGGTCATCACCTCATCCCATCCGATCCTGTCCGGTCGTGTCCATCTGCGGGCGACGGGGGGCTACCCGTCAGTAGCTGTTACTGACAAGGTGTCTACACCATGTCCCTGCCCGCCCCGAACGCCTCGGGGTCCGGCCCGAGTCCTCGGCGAGGAGCTGTATGTCCGCCACCGTCTCCTTCACGGTCCCCACCCCGCACGGCCCGCGCAGCATGAACCTGGCGTACGCGCGCGTGGGCAGCGGTGAACCGCTGGTCCTGCTGCACGGCATAGGTCACCACCGGCAGGCGTGGGACCCCGTCGTCCCCGTCCTGGCCGTCGAACGGGACGTGATCGCCGTTGACCTGCCGGGGTTCGGGGAGTCCCCGGCGCTGCCGGACGGCCTCGCGCACGACCTGCCGACGATGACCGCCGTGCTCGCCGCGCTGTGCGAGGCGCTGGAGCTCGAACGGCCCCATGTGGCGGGCAACTCGCTGGGTGGCCTGCTGGCGCTGGAGCTCGGCCGGGACAAGCTCGTGCGGTCGGTCACAGCCCTGTCCCCCGCCGGGTTCTGGTCGCAGGCGGAGCGGCGGTACGCCTTCACCGTGCTCATGGCGATGCGGCAGCTCGCCCGGCGGATGCCGCCGCCCGTCGTCGAGGCGCTCGCTCACCCCGCGGTGGGCCGCACGCTGCTGACGAGCACCATCTACGCCCGCCCGGGCCGCCGTTCGCCCGAGGCGGTGGTCGCCGAGACGCTCGCGCTGGCCCGTGCCCAGGGGTTCTCGGAGACCCTCCGCAGCGGCCGGGACGTGCAGTTCACCGACGACATCACCGGGATCCCGGTCACCGTGGCCTGGGGCAGCAGGGACCGGCTGCTGGTGCCCCGGCAGGGAATCCGCGCCAAGTACGTGCTGCCCAAGGCCCGGCTGATACGGCTGCCCGGCTGCGGTCACGTCCCGATGAACGACGATCCCGCACTCGTCGCGCGCGTGCTGCTCGACGGCAGCCGCTCCGTCGCGAGGGAGACGCCCTGAGGATCTCCGTCAGGAGATCACCCGGATCCGGTGGCCCTGTGTCCGCACCAGCCGATGTCCCCTCTGTCCGCGCTAGCCGATGTCTCCTCCATCGCGCCAGCTAATGTCCCCTCCATGAAGCCCTCGAAGGCCTTACAGACCGACGGGGCGGAACACATGGGCTCCGCCGCCTGGGAGTTGCTGCTGCCCGCCGCCTCGGCACCCGCACGCGCGCGTGGCCGCTCATTGCAGGCCGCGCTGCGGGCGGCGGTCCGCTCCGGGCGTCTCGCGCCGGGCACCCGGCTGCCGTCCAGCCGGGACCTCGCGGCCGACCTCGGCGTGTCGCGCGGGCTGGTCACGGAGACGTACGAGCAGCTGACGGCGGAGGGGTATCTGCGCAGCGGCCGGGGTGCGGGCACCTGGGTGGGCGACGCCGTACGGGCCGCACACCCGCGCGCGCGTGACCTCGCTCCCCGGTCGTCCGGTGCGCGCGCCGACTTCGTGCCGGGGACGCCGGACCTGTCGCTGTTCCCGCGCGCCGCCTGGGCCGCCGCCCAGCGCCAGGTGCTGGCTGAGCTGCCGCACCACGACCTCGGCTACCCCGATCCGCGCGGCCTGCCCAGGCTGCGCACCGCACTCGCCGAACTGCTCGCCCGCCGCCGGGGAGTGGTCGCCGACCCGGAGCGGATCGTGGTCGTCTCCGGCGTCACCCAGGCGACGACACTCCTCGCCATCGTGCTGCACGCGCGCGGGATGCCCGCGATCGGCGTCGAGGATCCCGGCAGTCCGCAGCACGACGGCGTGTACGCCTCGGCCGGCGTCACCTCCGTGCCACTGCCGCTGGACGACGAGGGGCTCGCCATGGGGCCGCTGCGGTCGTCCGGGGTACGGGCCGTGGTCACGACGCCGGCGCACCAGTACCCGACCGGGATCGCGTACTCCGCTCAGCGCCGCGCCGAACTGCTCGACTGGGCGCGGTCCGTGGACGGGCTCGTCCTGGAGGACGACTACGACGGCGACTTCCGCTACGACCGGGCGCCCGTGGGCGCGCTCCAGGGCCTCGACCCCGAACGCGTCGCCTATATGGGGTCGGTCAGCAAGTCCCTCGCCCCCGGGCTGCGGCTCGGCTGGGTGCTGGTCCCGGAGTGGCTGGCCGACGACCTGATCACCCTCAAGCGGGCCATCGACCTCGGCCATCCCACCCTCGACCAGGCGCTGTTCGCCCGGTTCCTGGAGCGCGGCGACTACGACAGCCAGCTGCGGCGCTGCCAGCGCGCGTACCGCGAACGGCGTGACGCCCTGGTGGCCGCGCTCGACGAGCACTTCCCCGGCGCCGAGGTGTCCGGGATCGCGGCGGGACTGCATGTCATCGCGACGCTGCCGGAGCGGTACGGGCCGCAGGAGCGGTTCCTCGCGCGCGTGGGGACGGCCGGGGTTGCCGTACGGGCGCTGTCGGAGTGCGTGTACGCGCGTGCGGGCGCCTCGGGCGATGGGGACACGGCGGTGCGGCTTGTGCTCGGGTATGCCCATGTGCCGCCGGTGCGGATTCGGGAGGGGGTGCGGGTGATGGCGGAGGCGGAACGGGGTCAGTAGGGGCGTGGGCGGCGCCTTTGGGCAACGCCTTGCGCGTCCATCGCCGTAGCCCTGAACCTCACCGAGTCACAACAGCCCCCGGAGCCACATTTCGCTCCCCGTGTCCTTGCGGCCCGTTGTTCACTCCTCGTTTGCGTGTGCGCTGCGGCATCCCAGTAGTTCTGGCATGGCAACTGGCCGGATTCCGTCCTGTCCTGGAGGCGCACCCATGTCACACCGACCCTTGCCCGGCCGCCGCAGCGTCCTGCGCGGCTCTCTCGCCGCGTCGGCGGCCCTGACTCTGCCCGTCGGCCTCGGCGCGGCGCCGGCCCTCGCCCTGTCGGGGCGTCCGAAGGCGGGCTGGGGCGTACAGACGGGCGACGTGTCCGCGCACTCCGGGCTGGTGTGGGTGCGCTCCGACCGCCCGGCCCGGATGATCGTCGAGACCTCCGCGACCGAGTCGTTCCGCAAGCCGCGCCGATGGTACGGCCCGCTGCTCGGCAAGGACTCCGACTTCACCGGCACGACCCTGCTGCGCGGCCTGCCGTCCGGCGAACAGATCCACTACCGCGTGCTGCTGGCCGACCCGGACGACCCGCGCCGTACCGGCGAGCCGGTGACCGGCACCTTCCGTACGGCGCCCGCCCGGCGGCGTGACGGCGTGCGGTTCGTCTGGTCCGGCGACCTGGCAGGTCAGGGCTGGGGCATCAACCCGGAGCTCGGCGGCTACCGGATCTACGACGCGATGGCCGCCCTGAACCCGGACTTCTTCATCTGCAGCGGCGACAACGTCTACGCCGACGGCCCGCTCACCGAGACCGTGACGCTGCCCGACGGGCGGACCTGGCGGAACATCACCACCGAGGAGAAGGCGAAGGTCGCCGAGACGCTGGCGGAGTTCCGCGGCAACTTCCGCTACAACCTGCTGGACGAGAACCTGCGCGCCTTCAACGCCCAGGTGCCGTCGATCATCCAGTGGGACGATCACGAGGTCACCAACAACTGGTACCCGGGTGAGATCCTCGCCGACAGCCGGTACACGGAGAAGAACGTCGACGTGCTCGCCGCGCGCGCCCGGCAGGCGTTCTCGGAGTACTTCCCCATATCGACGCTGCGCCGCCCCGAAGGCCGGGTCTACCGGGTGCAGCACTACGGGCCGCTGCTGGACGTGTTCGTCCTGGACATGCGCACCTACCGCAACGCCAACTCGACGGACGACCAGACCACCGACCCGCAGGGCATCCTCGGCCGCGAGCAGTTGCAGTGGCTCAAGCGGGAGTTGTCGCGGTCGCGTGCGGTGTGGAAGGTGATCGCCTCCGACATGCCGCTCGGCCTGGTCGTGCCGGACACCGGGGACGGCAAGCCCAACATCGAGGCGGTCGCGCAGGGCGACCCGGGTGCCCCGCTCGGCCGTGAGCTGCAGATCGCCGAGCTGCTGCGGTTCATCAAGCACCGGCGGATCACGGGCACGGTGTGGGTGACGGCCGACGTGCACTACACCTCGGCGCAGCACTACCAGCCGTCGCGGGCGGCGTTCACGGACTTCGAGCCGTTCTGGGAGTTCGTGTCCGGCCCGCTCAACGCCGGTGCCTTCCCGGCGAACACGCTCGACAACACGTTCGGTCCGGAGCGGGTGTTCGTGAAGGCGCCGACGACGGCCAACGTCTCGCCCGCCGAGGGCTACCAGTTCTTCGGCGAGGTCGACATCGACGGCGACACCGCCGAACTGACGGTCCGCCTGCGCGAGCAGGACGGCACCGTGCTGTTCACGAAGGTGCTCCAGCCGGGGCGGGTCGGCCAGTAGGTCCCGCACCGCCGTGAACGCGTGCCGCGCACCGGCGTCATCCCTGGTGCGCGGCACGGTGGTATCCGCTCCAACTCCGCTATTGTCGCGGCGTTTTCGCAGGTCGGAGCCGATTGTCAGTGGTCGCCTCTACGGTTTTCCCATGACGCGATCTTTGCAGGCCGTGGCCTATCGGCGACCCTCCGTGCTGGAGTCCGCGGCGGACGGACAGCGCCTGGGTCTGGAGACCTCACGAGGTGCGACGCCCTCGGGCGTGCGGGACCATCCGCAGTTCTTCGCGGGCTTTCTGACGGCGCCTCAAGTAGCTGCGGCAGGGCTGCTGGCGGTGGCGGACGTGGCGGCCGCGCGGTACTACCAGCGGCAGTTGCGCGCCTCGCTCGATCCGGTGGTGACGGGCAACGGCGACCGGCTCCGCTTCGAGTCGTTCTCCGGCTGTGGCGGGGTGTACGCGCGCCTGGACGTCCTGGAGGCGGGCCTCGACGGCGACGCGGTGGGGCACGGGACGACGAACGTCGACGTCAACAACCCGCTGCGCGAGGCCCTGTCGAGGATCGGCTCGACCGACCCGCTCCACCTCCGGGTCGGCCCGGACGAGCTGGCGGTGACCACGCTGGACGGCCCGGTCGTGGAGAAGAAGGTCCCGCTTCCCGATCGCTGGCTGCGGGGGTTCGCCGAGGCGCAGGTGATCGCCGCCGGTTTCGATCTGCGGGCGGAGCTGCCGGCCGCCGAGGCGGTGCGGTTCCTGCGGTCGCTCCCCCGCGGTGGCGGGCGCGGTGCGTCGGGCGGCGCCCGCTGGGTGGTGCCGGCCGGTCGCGGGCTGCGGCCGAGCACCCGGGCCGTGCCGGGCGCGGTGTGTCTGCCCGGCCCGGAGCGGCTGATCGCGCTCCAGCGGGTACTGCGGCACGCGACGGCCCTGCGCGCGTACGGCCCCGCGGTCACCGGCGGCACGGCCGCCACGGCCGCCGCCTGGGAGGCCGTCCTGCCGGGCATGCGGCTCACCTTGACACTGTCGCCCGACGCCTCGCGCGGGTTCTCCGGCGAGGGCGGCGTCCTCGACGCGCTGGCCACCGACGAGGCCGCCGAGGACGCGGAGCTGATCTCGGTTCTGCTGGCGTGGGAGCCCCGCGTCGACGTCTCCGACCTCGCCGCCGCCTCCGGGCTGACCGCCGAACGCGTCCGGGCCGCCCTCGTCCGCCTCGGCACCTCGGGGCGCGTCGGGTACGACGTGGCGGAGGCAGCCTACTTCCACCGCGAACTGCCCTACGACGCCGAGCGAGTGGAACGGCACAACCCGCGACTGCGGTCCGCCCGCGCGCTGGTGACGGCGGGCGCGGTCGCCCTGGACGGCGCGGTCGCCACGGTGACGGCGGAGGACGGGCATGTGCACCGGGTGCGCGAGCAGGCGGGGGTGCTCAGTTGCAGCTGTCTGTGGTGGGCGAAGTACCGGGGCTGGCGCGGGCCGTGCAAGCACGCGCTGGCGGTGCGCATGGTGCGGCGCGGGATGGCCGCGGAACAGGTCGGGCAGACGGA
Source organism: Streptomyces sp. Z423-1 (assembly GCF_013009255.1). Classification (NCBI taxonomy): domain Bacteria; kingdom Bacillati; phylum Actinomycetota; class Actinomycetes; order Kitasatosporales; family Streptomycetaceae; genus Streptomyces; species Streptomyces sp. Z423-1. The sequence goes on along the minus strand of NZ_CP053109.1, from coordinate 8,196,080 downwards.
GCGGGTCGACGGGGGTGTGCGATGAGTGCGCTGATGGAGTTGGTGCGGGCGGGCCGTACGGCCGAGGTGGTGAGCCTGCTGGACGGCATGACCGATGGCGAACGGCGGTCGCACTTCGCCGCGTTGAAGGCGCTGCGCAAGGAGTTGCGGGCGGCGCCCTGGGAGTCGGACGCGCGTCGCGCGTATCCCGCGCTGCTTGTGGCCGGAGCCGCCTGCCAGACGGGGGCTGCTGGGGTGGCGAGCTGGATCGCCGCCGCGGACCTGCGCTGGTCGGGAGCCTCGCCGGGCGTGCTGCTGCACATCCTGAGCGGCCGGGAGACCGACTGGCTGGCGGATGTGACACACCGGCTGGCGCAACGTCGGGTCACCGCCTGGGTGCCGTACGAGCTGATGGCCGGTCTGGTACGGCTCTGTGGCTGTCCGGTGCCGACGACCGACGCCTACGTCCGGGGCTGGGTCGACCACCTGCGCGGCTCGTGGCAGCGCGGGGGCACGCTGCTCGACCGGTTGCGGCAGGACCCGCACCTGCGGGAGCTCGCCGCCGCCCTGTTCGAGACGGACGACATCGGCAGCCGGCTGCAGTGGCCGAACGACGACGGCCCGGACAGCTGGACCGGCGCGCTGGCGCAGCTCACCGTCGAGGGCGCCCTCGACCGCGGGGTGACGGTCGACGCGTGCGTGGCCCGGCTGCTGCGGGGTGGTACGGCCGCCGATCAGCGGGTGTTCCTGCGTCTGTTGAAGTGCCTCGGGCTCACCCGGGACGAGGAGCGGGAGCGGACGGCCGACTGGCTGGCGCTGGCCTCGGACGCGACGTCGACGGTGGCCTCGTACGCCCAGTCCGTCCTCGGAGGCCTGGCCCTGGACGGCGAGCTGGCGCCCCGCCACCTGGCGGAGATGTCGGAAGCGGTGCTGTTCCGGACCGAGAAGAAGCTCGTGCGGGCCCAGCTCGTGCTCCTGGGCAAGGTGCTCGCGCGGGACGCGTCCGCGACCGGAGAGCTGCTGCCGACCGTCGCGCAGGCATTCGGACACGAGGACGCGGAGATCCAGGAGCGGGCACTGAAGCTGGTCGAGCGGCACGTCAACAGGCTCGCCTCGGAGCAGGCGCGGGCGGAGCTGGCCATGGCCGCCGCGCAGTTGATTCCCGGCCTGCGCGCCCGGGCGGTCGGGACGCTGTGCGCGCCGCCTGCGGATCCGGATCCGTTGGGCTACGAGGAGCTGCTGCCCCCGGCACCACAGCCGACACGTCTGGCACCCGCCGCCGCGTCCGCCGTGGAGCTGGCCGAGGAGGTGGGGGCGGCGCTGGCCTCCGAGCCGGGTGTGAGCGGCTTCGAGCGGGCCCTGGACGGCCTGGTCCGGCATGCGCACCAGGACCGTGACGCCCTGCTGGCAGCCCTGGAGCCGGTGATTACCCGACGCTGGTGGGACAGCGCCGACAGGGCCGTGTCGGGCGACCGCTTCGCCGGCTCGTACGGCGCCGTGTCCGACGCCGCCGACGGCCTCGACCTTCTCCTCGCCACCCTGCGCGGCAGGATCCCCACGGCCACACTGCACGCGCGCGTCCAGCGCGGTTCGACCTCCCGTGACTGCGTGCACGGTGCCCTCTTCCGGGCGTTCGAGTGCCGCCTGTGGGAAGTGGCGCACCGGATGCGCACCGATCCGCTGCCCTTCCTGCTGTCCACCCCGACCTGGAGCACGGGTCTGCTGGAACCGGCCGAGCTGGTCGAACGCCTCGACTCCTACCGGCGGCTGGGCGCCCGGGTCGCGGCCACCGACCTCGCGCAGGCCCTGCTTCGGGTGCGCCGGGCGGACCGGGAGGCGGCCGAGTCGGCGGCCCGGCGGGCGGCGGCGCTCGACACGAAGGAAGGAAGGCGGCTCGCCGCCTGGCTGACCTCCGAGGTCCCCGCGCTCCCCACCGTGCGGCGGCGGACTTCGGGTCCGCGCGTCCTGGTCGAGCTCGGCGAGGTGCTCGACCTGCAGGAGGACTTCCCGGCGGAGTTCCGGCCGCTGGGCAGGCCGATGAGCGTCTTCCAGAAACGGGCGTGGTGCCACCACTGGGACGACGACATACGGCAGCACTGGTCGGCCCTGCTCCCGGAGCGGCGCGAGCTGGTGGCGGCGCGGCTGCTGCAGGATCTGTCCGACCTCGCCGTGGACGACGCCCAGGGTGCCGCCGCCGCGCTGCCGCCGCTGGCCGAGTCCGGCGGCGAGGCGGGCGAGGCCGTTCATCTGGGCCTGGCCTACGGGCTCGGGGCACGGCATGAGGAGGACCGGCTCGCCGCCGTGGACGCGCTGCTGGTGCTGGCCGCGCGCGGGCAGTTGGACGTGGTTCGGCTGGGCACGGACCTCGGGCAGCTGGTCCAGTGCGGCGCGGTGAAGACGCAGCGGCTGGCCGAGTCGGCGCGGACGGCGGCGGCCACCGGCGCCAACGCCACCATCTGGAGCGTCCTGAGCCGGACGCTGCCCGTGCTGCTCGCCGATCTCACGACCGGCGGGGCGGCCGCGCCGGCCCGGGGGCTCGGGGAGCTGCTGGCGGTGGCGGCCGAGTGCGCCGAGCGGTCCGGGGCGCGCGGCGATCTGCCGCACCTGGCGCAGGCGGCGACACGGCGTGGCTCCTCGCGTCTGGTGACGCAGGCACGTCGGCTGCGCAATGCGTTGGTCGAGGAGGTGGCCGCATGACGTAGGCCGCTTGGTACAGGGCCTTGGGCGGACAGGCATGTCGTCGCAGGCCACGCATCCGCGGCACGACAGCAGTAGAAAGAGCAACAAAAGGGGCAGATCCACGCTTTACCGATCAGTCACAAAGCGTTCGTGATCACGCAACACCTTTCCTTCACAGTGGGTCCATGAGTCGAAACCTGTCTGATGTGACGCGAGCGAAACACGGCCGCCCCGTGCACCACTGGCGACGGGACGTCGTGGAACTCGCCGCGCTGTTCACCGCCGTCGCGGTGGCGGACGCCGTGGCGAACCTGATCGGCCACGGCCCCGACGGCCCCGCACTGCTGGTGATCTCCGCGATCGTCCTGCTCGCCACGGCGACCTTCCACATCTGGTGGTCACGCCGCCACGGTCACGCACCGCCGACCAGCGATACCGGCGCCCGGCCGCCCTCCCCGGAGCGGCAGGCCGGGCCGTCCGCGCCGACGTCGGCGAACCCGGAGTCCGAGTCCGGGGACGGCGCGCTGTGGCGGATGCGGACGACGGTGAAGGACGAACCCGGTTCGCTGGCCGCGCTGTGCACGGCGCTGGCCGGGCACCGCGTCGACATCCTGAGCCTGCAGACGCATCCGCTGGGTGACGGCACGGTGGACGAGTTCCTGCTCCGGGCTCCTGCCGGGCTCGCGGCGTCCGAGCTGACCCGGGCGGTGTCCCAGGCGGGCGGTACGCGCACGTGGATCGAGCGGGCCGACGCCCACGACCTGGTGGACGCGCCGACCCGGGTCCTGGGCCTGGCCACCCGTACGGCGCTGGACGCCGCCGAAATGCCGCTCGCACTACGGCAGTTGCTCGGCCGGTGCACGATCCGTTCGCTGCCCGCGGCCCCGGTGGGCGGCGGTCGCGCGACGGACGGCGTGCCGGTGGAGGGGGTTCTGGAGGACACCGTGATGCGGCTGCGCGCACCGGAAGGCGGAGTGATCACCGTGGAGCGGCCGTATCTGCCGTTCACGCCGACCGAGTTCGCGCGGGCCCGGGCCCTGGTGGAGCTGGACTCGCGGCTCGGACCGCGTGTCCCGGGCGGCCAGGATGTGCTGACGCTGCCGCAGGGCAACGCCATCACCGTGCGCCGCGCCGACACCGGCGACGTTCAGGCCGCGAAGGAGATGCACGACCGCTGCTCGGCGCGCACCCTGTCGATGCGCTACCACGGGCCGGTCGGGGACGCCGACCGCTACCTCAACCACCTGCTCAGCCCGCGCTTCGGCCGGACGCTCGCCGTGCAGACCGCGTCGGGCCGGATCGTCGGGCTCGGCCACCTGCTGTGGGACGGGGACGAGACGGAGGTCGCGCTGCTCGTCGAGGACGAGTGGCAGCGCCGGGGTGTCGGCGCCGAGCTGCTCGGCCGCCTGGTGGCGATGGCGGTCGAGGCGGGCTGCGAGAGCGTGTACGCCGTGACGCAGTCCTCCAACACCGGCATGGTCGCCGCGATGCGCGGCCTTGGCCTGCCCCTCGACTACCAGATCGAGGAGGGCACCCTGGTGATCACGGCCCGGCTGGACGCGACGCCGGTTCGTCCGGGGCTGCCGTACGACGAGGAGCGGCTCGGCGAGCGGATCGTACGGGAGTGAGGTGACCGACGGGTCGGGGGCGGCACGGTGCTGGACACCGGGCCGCCCCGAGCGGTCCCGGAGTGGTCCCCGAGCGGTCCCGGAGTGGTCCCCGAGCGGTCCCGGAGTGGTCCCCGAGCGGTCCCGGAGTGGTCCCCGAGCGGTCCCGGAGTGGTCCGCGAGCCATCCCCGGCCTCCCCGAGCCATCCCGGAGCGATCCCCGAGCCATCCCCGACCGTCCCCGAGCGATCCCCGAGCACCCCCGACCTCCCCGAGCCATCCCGAAGCGATCCCCCGAGCGGTCCCCGAGCCATCTCCGAGCCGTCCCCCGAGCGGCCCGCGAACCTCCTCGAGCCGTCCCTGAGCGGTCCGCAAGCCACCCGAACATCCCCGAGCCATCCCGAAGCGATCCCCCGAGCCATCCCCCGAGCGGCCCGCAAACCATCCCCGAGCGGCCCGCGAGCCATCCCGAAGCGATCCCCCGAGCCGTCCCCGAGCGGCCCGCGAACCATCCCCGACCGGTCCCCGAGCCATCCCCCGAGCGGCCCGCGAACCATCCCCGACCGGTCCCCGAGCCATCCCCCGAGCGGCCCGCGAGCCATCCCTGAGCCGCCCCGAGCCGCCCCTACGCGTTCTTGCCGCTCACGCGTGCCACACCCCGGCCGACGCCCGCATCCGCGTCGGTGCCTCCCCCAGCGCAGCGTCCAGATCGGCCCACAGGTCCTCGACGTCCTCCAGCCCCACCGACAACCTGAGCAACCGGTCACTGACCCCGGCGCCCCGGCGGTCGTCCGCGTCCACGATGCGGTGGCTGATGGACGCCGGGTGCTGGATAAGGGTGTCGACGCTGCCCAGGCTCACGGCGGGGGTGATCAGACGGACGCCGGCGATGACCTCATGCGGGTCGCCGTGCACCTCGAAGGCGATCATCGCGCCGCCGATGCGCGGGTAGTGGACGCGGGCGACGCGCGGGTCGGCGGAGAGGCGACGGACGAGTTCGGCGGCGTTCGCGGACGCCGCGCGCACCCGTACGGGCAGGGTCGCCAGGCCGCGCAGCAGCAGATAACCGGCCAGCGGATGCAGCACCCCGCCCGTGGCGAACCGCACCTGCCGCAACCGCCCCGCGAACTCCTCGTCGCAGGCGACCACTCCGGCGAGTACGTCACCGTGCCCGCCGAGGTACTTGGTCGCGCTGTGCAGCACAAGTCCCGCGCCCTGTTCGGCGGGGCGCTGGAGTACGGGCGTGGCGAAGGTGTTGTCCACGAGCAGCGGTACCGAGCCGCAGGCGTGGGCGGCGGCCCGTAGGTCGATTTCGGCGAGGGTCGGGTTCGCCGGGGACTCCACCAGGACGAGCCCGGTGTCGGGCCGCAGCGCGTCCGCGATACCGGTCGGGTCGGTCCAGGTCACCTCCGAGCCGAGCAGACCGGCGGTGAGGAGGTGGTCGCTGCAGCCGTACAGGGGACGTACCGCCACGACATGGCGCAGGCCCAGGGAGGCCCGTACGAGCAGCACCGCGCTCAGCGCGGCCATGCCGCTGGCGAACGCGACGGCGGACTCGGTGCCTTCGAGGCGGGCGAGGGCGGTCTCGAAGCGGGCGACGGTCGGGTTGCCCAGCCGGGCGTAGACGGGCGGGCCGTCCGGTTCGGCGCCGGTGGTGGCGAAGGCGTCGATGCGGGCGGCCTCGGCCCGGCTGTCGTACGAGGGGTAGGTGGTGGACAGGTCGATGGGCGGGGTGTGCAAGCCCTGCCGGGCGAGATCGTCCCGCCCGGCGTGCACGGCTTCGGTGGCGAACCTCCTGGCGCGCCCGGCCGCCGACGGCTCGGCCGACCCACGCCACCCCTCAGCCGCCGCTGTCATGTCCCCGGCGTCCACCGCTGCGGCGTCCCCGCTGTCCAGCGCTCTCATCTCCATGCCGCGAAGAGTGAACACCGACCGGGTCTCAGGGGGCCGAGCCCGTGTTACGTTCGACCAATGGCTGAATCTGTCGTACTGGATCCGGTGGATCTCGATCTGCTGCGGCTGTTGCAGAACGACGCCCGGACGACTTACCGCGACCTCGCCGCGCAGGTGGGCGTCGCGCCGTCGACCTGTCTGGACCGGGTGACCCGGCTGCGGCGCGCGGGCGTGATCCTCGGGCATCAGCTGCGGCTGGATCCGGCCAAGTTGGGACGCGGGCTGCAAGCCCTGCTGTCCGTGCAGGTCAGGCCGCATCGGCGGGAGCTGGTGGGGCCGTTCGTGGAGCGGATCCGGGCGTTGCCGGAGTCGCTGACCGTCTTCCACCTCACCGGTCCCGACGACTACCTGGTGCACGTCGCGGTCGCGGACATGGCCGATCTGCAACGGCTGGTGCTGGACGAGTTCACGGCCCGCCGCGAAGTGGCCCGTGTCGAGACCCGGTTGATCTTCCAGCAGTGGGACTGCGGGCCCCTGCTGCCGCCTTCGCCCTCGGCTCAATCCGGGTGACGCGCCGTGGCCCCTCGTATGAGGATGGTCCCCATGTCAGAGACCAAGAGCCCGCTGCCCCGAGAGGTCGCCGACGCATACGTCGACGAACTCATCGCCCTCGACCCGGTCACCGGTACCTATCTCGGCGTGAAGGAGAGTTCGAGTCGCCTGCCCGACATATCGCCCGCGGGCCAGGATGCGCTCGCCGAGCTGGCGCGGGCGACCCTCGCGAAGCTCGACGAGGCCGAGCGCGCGCCCGGCGCGGACAGCGACATCGAGCGCCGGTGTGCGCGCCTGCTGCGCGAGCGGCTCACCGCCGAACTCGCCGTGCACGAGGCCGAGGAGGGACTCCGCTCGGTCGGCAACCTCGGCACGATCGTGCACCCGGTGCGCGAGGTGTTCACCGTGACGCCCGCGGAGACGGAGGAGGACTGGGCCGCGATCGCCCAGCGGCTGCGCGCGGTGCCGGCCGCGCTGGCCGGCTACCGCGACTCCCTCGCGCTCGGTCTGGAGCGCAAGCTGTACGCGGGACCGCGCCCGGTGGCGACCTTCATCGACCAGCTCGGTGAGTGGGCGGACACAGACGGCAGCGGGCGCGGCTGGTTCGAGGACTTCGCCTCGGCCGGTCCCGAGGCGCTGCGCGCGGAGTTGGACAAGGCCGCCCGCGGAGCGACCGCGGCCGTGGTGGAGCTGCGGGACTGGATGCGTGAGGTGTACGCGCCGACGGTCGAGGGCGCGCCGAACACGGTGGGCCGGGAGCGGTACGCCCGCTGGTCGCGCTACTTCAACGGCACCGACCTCGATCTGGACGAGGCGTACGCGTACGGCTGGTCGGAGTTCCACCGCATCCTCGGCGAGATGAAGCAGGAGGCCGAGAAGATCCTGCCGGGCGCCGAGACGCCGTGGGTGGCGCTCGCCCACCTCGACGAGCACGGCAAGCACATCGAGGGCGTCGACGAGGTCCGGCAGTGGCTGCAGGACCTGATGGACCAGGCGATCGATGCGCTGGACGGCACGCACTTCGACCTCGCCGAGCGGGTCCGGAAGGTGGAGTCCTGCATCGCCCCGCCCGGCAGCGCCGCCGCCCCCTATTACACGCCCCCGTCGGAGGACTTCTCCCGCCCGGGCCGCACCTGGCTGCCGACGATGGGGCAGACCCGGTTCCCGGTCTACGACCTGGTGTCGACCTGGTACCACGAAGGCGTCCCCGGCCATCACCTCCAGCTCGCGCAGTGGACGCACGTGGCCGGGAACCTCTCCCGCTACCAGGCGACCATCGGCGGCGTCAGCGCCAACGCCGAGGGCTGGGCGCTGTACGCGGAGCGTCTGATGGACGAGCTGGGCTTCCTCACCGATCCGGAGCAGCGGCTCGGCTACCTCGACGCGCAGATGATGCGGGCCGCCCGGGTCATCGTCGACATCGGTATGCACCTGGAGCTGGAGATCCCTGCGGACTCGCCCTTCCACCCGGGTGAGCGCTGGACCCCCGAGCTGGCACAGGAGTTCTTCGGCGCGCACAGCAGCCGCCCGGCGGACTTCGTGGAGAGCGAGCTGACCCGCTACCTCACGATCCCCGGCCAGGCGATCGGCTACAAGCTGGGCGAACGCGCCTGGCTGCTGGGCCGCGAGAACGCCCGCGAGCGGCACGGCGACGCCTTCGACCTCAAGGCCTGGCACATGGCCGCCCTCTCCCAGGGCTCGTTGGGCCTGGACGACCTGGTGGACGAGTTGTCCGGCCTCTGACGGTCACGTCAACGCCGGAAGCCGCCCTCCGAGTTGATCACCTGACCGGGGATCCAGTCCGCCTCGTCCGTCGGAGCCAGGCGATGAGGCGGACCGGGTCGTCGGGCATGCCCCACCACCCGGCGGGGAAACGCGCGGCGATGGCCGTGTAGTCCTCGCCGGTCAGGTAGCCCGTGTCGACGGGACCCGGATTGACCGTGTTCACCGTGACCCCCTGCTCGGCGAGCGTCGTCGCCGGCGAGCGGGTGATCGAGTCGAGCGCGCCCTTCTGGAGGGCGTAGGCGATCTCGCCCGGCATACCGCCCGCGATGTCCTGCCCCGACGTCATCATCACCACGCGCCCGCCACGGCGTCGGTCCGGCTGCCGGGCATAGACCTGGGTCAGGAGCAGCACGGACCGCGTGTCGACCGCCCAGTGCGCGTCGAGCATGGCGGCGTCGATCGCGTCGAGCGGTCCGTCGGATCCGCTGAGGGCGTGATGGGCGACGAGGATGTCCAGCCGTCCGCCGAGTTCCCCCACGCTCGAACAAAGCTCGCGCGGGGGCATCCCCATCGGCGGCGCCGGTGATCAGCTCGGCGGGCGCGGCCGGATCGGCGAGATCGCCGGGCCCGGCGACGATTCGCGCCTCCGGATCACCGGCGGCCGCGCGCACGGAGGCGACCACGTCCTCGATCCGGTCGGCACCCCAGGGCATGGCGGCATCGTGCGGCGGCACATGGTGATGCAGATCGACGCTCGCCCCGTACGCGACGAGCCGCCGGGCCACGGCATGCCCGATGCCACCGCGTCGGCTGGCCCCGGTGACCAGGGCGGTACGGCCGCGCAAGGCAGGGCGTCGCGGTCGAGGTCTTCAGGGCAGGGATGCGGCAGGTGAGGCATGGTCAATCATGATGGGCGACGAGCGGACGGGACGCACCCGGCTTTCACACCGCCGGTGGACACGACATCAGCATCCGCAGTCCTCCGCGCGCACCGGCGCCGTCAGCGGATCGGCGTCCCGCCGCTCACGCCCCTGCCAGGTCTCGTACGCGAAGCCCTCGCGCGCCCAGTACTCGAACCCGCCGAGCATCTCCTTGACCTGGTAGCCGAGTTGGGCGAGGGCGAGCGCGGCACGGGTGGCGCCGTTGCAGCCGGGGCCCCAGCAGTACGTCACCACCGGCACCGACTTGTCGAGGAGTTGCTCGGCCCGCTCGGGGATGAGCGCGGTGGGGAGGTGGATCGCGCCGGGGATGTGGCCCTGGTCCCAGGACTCGGTCGAGCGGGAGTCCACGACGACGAAACCGGGGTCACCGTCGGCCGCGAGCGCGGCGGCCACGTCGGAGACGTCGGCGTGGAAGGCGAGGCTGGCGCGGAAGTGGGCGGCGGCCTCGGCCGGGGCGGCGGGGGCGACGCGCAGGACGGGGTTGGCGGCGGTCGTGGTGCTGCTCATCGACGGGCCTTTCCTTGGGCAGGCTGAGGAGTCATCAGGGATCCGGTGACCAGAAATCTACGTCCGTTGATCAACACCCTGAAGGAACAATCCCCGGCGTCCCCCTTGATCAGCCGGGGTTTCCCCTGCTATCCATCCGGGATGACCGCGTTTTCCCCGGACGCCACCGACTGGCGCCTCCTCGACGTCCTCCAGCGGGAGGGCCGGGCCAGCTTCGCCGAGCTGGCGCGTGCCGTCTCGATGTCCGCGAGCGCGGTCACCGAGCGGGTGCGGCGGCTGGAGGAGGCGGGCGTCATCCAGGGGTACGCCGCCGTCGTGGACCCCGAGCGGCTGGGGCTGCCGATCCTGGCGTTCGTCCGCCTGCGCTATCCGACCGGCAACTACAAGCCGTTCCACGACCTCGTCGCCGCGACGCCCGAGATCCTGGAGGCGCACCATGTGACGGGCGACGACTGCTTCGTCATCAAGGTCGCCGCGCGCTCGATGCGGCACCTGGAGGAGGTGTCGGGCAGGATCGGCGCGCTGGGTTCGGTGACCACGAGCGTCGTGTACTCGTCGCCCCTGCCCAGACGGCCCCTTGGTCAATGACCGGCGCCGCGCTGCCGCAGCACCGACCCCGATCTCCCCTTCACCACCTCCAACTGCGCGTGGATACGCCGCCGCAGGTCGGCGCCATGACTCACTGCGCGAGCGGGACTGCAGCGATCAGGCGGCGGTCTTTGCCTCATCCCGAGGGGCGGGCGCCCTCAGCGGCACGTTGGAACCCGGTGAGACGCAGGTGGCATCGCCGGGATCGGACTGCTCGCCACCATCTCCACCTCGCTCACCGCCGCCCTCTCGGACGGCGACTGGCGCGAGCCGGCCGTTGTCACGTTTTTGGCAACGGTCTCCCTGACCGGCAAGAAGCGTCAACGCCACCCTACGGTGTCACCGGCTTCGCGGACTGTGGGAGCCTGCCCCAGCAGTCCGGTGCTGCGCCGCTGAAGATTCTTTTACATACTGATTGCCATTTTCAGATCCCCCACAACTCCCCTTTGATCAAAGCTGTTTCACAGCAAGTGTCATGTGCACCACGCGCTTCTTAGGGGAGGCACTTCATGGCAGTAAGCGGTCGGCGAGCGAGACGCATATGGGCGGTACTCGCCACCTCCGCCGCACTGGGCCTGACCGTCACTCAGGCCCAGGCGGCACCCGGCGGCGACGATCCGTTCGGCGTCCGCACCCTGGACGAACGGGCCCACCTGCATGAACAGCAGGGGGGCCTGTCCCTTTCGGCGGAGGAGGAACCAGGGGAAGAAGGACCAGGGGAAGAGGAACCGGGAGACGGCGGCGAGGAGAACGAGCACATCGCCGCGCGGGCCGAGGAGTACGCCCAGGCCCGCACCGCGCCGGGCGGCATCGTGGCGCCGGGCGCCTTCGGGGCGGCGTACGGGGAGATGCTGAACCTGCCCAGCACCAAGGGCGGTTGGCGCAACAACACCCGGCTGCCGTACGACGCCGACGACCCCCGCTACCGGGACATCAACTCCAACTCCAGTGGCGGCGCGGGCAAGGTGACCGGCCGGGTGACCGGCATGGCGGCCGACGACCGCGGCAATGTGTACGCGGGCTCGGCCAACGGCGGCGTGTTCCGGTCGCGGACCGGCGGCGGCCACTGGACGAACATCTCCGACGAGTTGCCCGCCCTGTCCACCGGCGACCTCCAGCTCGACCCGCGCGGCCGCCTCTGGTACGCCACCGGAGAGGCCAACACCAGCGCGACCGCCTTCCTCGGCACCGGCGTCTACGTCCTGAAGGACCCGCGCCACGGCAAGTTCAGCCGGCGCGACCGGGTCGGCGGCGACGAGCTGGAGTCGACGTCCATCAACGCGCTGCGCTTCGCCGGCGACAAGGTGTGGGCGGCGACCACGCGGGGCGTGTGGAGCCACAGCACCAAGACGCTCAAGGGCGCCTGGAAACTGGAGTTCGCGCCCAACCCGGACTATCTGCCGGGCGGCCCGAAGGACGACGACGAGAACGCCGCGTACAAGAACATCGCCAGCGACATCGCCATCGATCCCAAGGACCCGAGCAAGGTCGTCCTCGCGATCGGCTGGCGCAGCGGCGACAGCTACAACGGCTTCTACACCAAGGGCCGTAGCGGCTGGGAGCGGCTGACCGACCTCGGTGAGCTGCCGACCAACGCGGAGGACGTCGGCAACGTCAGCTTCGCGCGCAGCGCGGACGGGTCGCGGTACTACGCCATCGACCAGTCGCCGCAGCAGATGGCCACCAACCCGGACAGCGGCCTCGCGGGCATCTACGTCTCCAAGTCCGGCTCACCGACCGGCAAGTGGACGAAGATCGCCGACTACAAGCAGCTGCGTGACTCCGGCTCGGCGCTCACCGGCGACGGCTACCAGCCCGGCATCCAGGCCTGGTACAACCAGTTCCTCACCGTCGACCCGAAGGACCCGGACCATGTGTACGCCGGTCTGGAGGAGGTCTTCGAGACCAAGGACGGCGGCAGGACCTGGACCGTCCCGGGCCCGTACTGGAACTTCGGCTTCGACTGCTGGTCCATCGACCCGGCCAAGCAGTCCGGCGACTGCCCGCAGACCACGCACCCCGACCAGCACGCGGTGGCGATCGGCAGCTACTACGGCAAGCCGTACGTCCTCGTCGGCAACGACGGCGGCGTCTACCGGCGCCCGGTGAACGGCAGCGCGAACGCCGACGGTCACGCCACCGACTGGACGTCCCTGAACGACGGCACGATGGACGCCCTGCAGTACTACTCGGTGGGCGTCGGCATCGACCCGGACAAGCGCGGCATCGCCATCACCGGCGGACTGCAGGACAACGGCCAGTCGATGCTGCGGCCCGGCGACCGCGTGATGGGCTCCAACTTCGGCGGCGACGGCGGCGACACGCTCACCGACCCGGACAACGGGTGCAACATCGCCGAGGAGTACGTCTACCTCTCGGTGTCCGTCACGCAGAACTGCGCGGTGAACGACGGCAGCTGGATCGACGACCCGTCGAAGGTCACGTCGTATTCGGTCGCGCCGCCCGACAGCGAGACGGCCGAGGCGCGCTTCATCGCGCCGCTGAGCGCCGACATCAAGGACAAGAACACCTGGGTCGCGGGCGGCCGCCACATCTGGATCAACACCAAGGGCTACGGGATCCGCAGCGGCGACGAGTGGTTCGAGGCCTTCGACCTGGGCGAGGGCCGCACGGCCACGGCGGTCGCGTCCTCCGGCGGCAAGGTGTACGCCGCCTGGTGCGGCCCCTGCAACAACCAGGGCTTCGCCCGGGGCATCGCGGTCGGCAACGCCGACGGCACCGGCTGGCACGAGCTGAACCTGCCGGCCGAGAGCACGGTCCCCAACCGCTACCTGTCCGGTCTCGCCGTCGACCCGGCCGACTCCGACCACGTCCTGCTCGCCGTCAACGGCTTCTCCCGGAAGTGGACGGAGGGCCCCGGCGCGGGCGTCGGCCACCTCTTCGAGACCAGGGACGGCGGCGCGACCTGGAGGGACATCTCCGGCAACCTGCCGGACGTGCCCGCCAACTCGGTGGTCCTGCTGAAGAACGGCACGATCGCCCTGGGCACGGACCTCGGCGTCCTGGTCCGCACGCCGAAGTCGTCGGGCTGGAAGGTGGCCGGCACCAACCTGCCGACCACCGCCGTACTCCAGCTCAAGACCGGCCCGGACGGGCGCCTGTACGCGGCCACGCACGGACGCGGGATCTGGTCCATCGATGTGCGGCGTCTGCGGTGATCCTCCAGCGTACGGCGGGGTCGCGGTGACGTGAGCCGGAGCAGCACGACCTGACGTGCGGAGGCGGGGAGAGGGGCCTGCGGTCCGATGGACCAACCAGAGGACCGTTCGGCCTCCTCCCGCTCCTTTTCGACGCGTGGCCGTGCGCTCCGCTCACTTGGGGGCGCAGGTATGAGTGCTATGCCCTCCGACACCCGGATCACGCAGACCGTCGACGAAGGCCCCGAGGTGACCCTGTACGTGGTCGAAGGCCGGTGGACTGCCGCCGCGGCTTCCCTTGCGAAGCCGGTGACCGCGTTGGCCCGCCGGGATCGGGATGACCGCCCGGATCCGGCGTTTGCGCAGGTGTTCGCGGATGACGCGTGAGGAGCACGTCTTGTCGGCCAGGACCACATTGGGCCGCGTGCGAGGCCGCCCCACGGGCGGGGAACGCACAGGCGAGCCATCACGTCGGGGAAGGCAGGTGCATCGCCGGCTTGCCCGGCAGTCAGCGCGAAGGCCGGCGGCCGGCAGCGGTCGTCGGCTGCGAGGTGGACTTTCGTCGTCAGTCCTCCGCGGGACCGGCCGATGGCATGGTCGTGCGGCTCGCCGGCCGTGCCCCCTTTTTCCGAGCCCCCGCCGCGTGCTGATGCGCGCGCACGATCGTAGAGTCCACCGAGACTTCGCCGGCGCGCCCCCTCGGTCAGTGACCGCGCTGCCGCAGCACCGACCCCGATCTCCCCTTCACCACCTCCAACTGCGCGTGAATCCGCCGCCGCAGATCGGCCACATGACTCACGATGCCGACGCTCCGGTCCCGCTCGCGCAGTGAGTCGAGCACGTCGAGGACCTCGTCCAGGGTCTGGTCGTCGAGGCTGCCGAATCCCTCGTCGATGAAGAGGGTGTCCAGCCGCACCCCGCCCGCCTCGTCGGTGACGACGTCCGCGAGGCCGAGGGCGAGCGCGAGTGAGGCGAAGAACGTCTCGCCGCCCGACAGCGTCGAGGTGTCCCGCTCCCGCCCGGTCCAGGCGTCGACGACATGGAGGCCGAGGCCACTGCGCCCGCGCCCCGACCGGTCGTCGGAGTGGACGAGGGTGTAGCGGCCGGAGGACATCCGCTGCAGCCGTACGGTCGCGGCTGCGGCCACCTGCTCCAGGCGAGCCGCGAGGACGTACGACTCCAGCCGCATCCGGCGTTCGTTCTCGGCGGAGGTGCCGGCGGCGAGCGCGGCCAGCCGGGCCACCCGGTCGTACTCCTCGCGCAGCGGCGCCAGCCGTCGTACCCCGGCGGCGGCCCGCGCGGAGAGCCGGTCGAGTTCGGCACAGCGGCGGGCGGCGGCATCGCAGGCGGAGGCGGCGTCGCGCACCCGCTGTTCGGCGGCCGCGGCGGCATCCTCGGCGGCGGCGAGGTCGGCGGGCGGCTGCTGGGCGGCGGCCGCGGTGTCGGCCTCGGCGAGGACGGCCCGTACGGCGGCCTCCTCGGCCTGCCGGGCGTCGAGCCGTCGTTGCAGCTCACGGTGGGCGGCGGCGTCCAGCAGGGCGGCGGCCGCGGCCTGCGGGGTGTCGAAACCGGCGCGGAAGGCGGCGTCGGCGAGGCGGGCGTCGGCGTCCTTGAGGCGTTGGGCGGTGTCCTCGGCGTGCCGCGCGGCCTCGGCCGCCTCGGTGAGCCGGGCGACCCGGTCCTCGAGTTCGGCGGCCCGCGCGGCCACGCTGCCGGAGGAGCCCCGCGCCTGCGCCAACTCCCCTTCCAAGGAGGTCCTCTCCCGGTCCAGGGCATCGCGGCGGGCCAGCCGGGACGCAGTCCTGAGCTCGGCCTCCCTGCGAGCGGCGGTTCTGCGCTCGTGCTCCTGCTCGGCCCGGCGCAGTTCCTCGCGCGCGGCATGCAGCCCGGACGCCGACTGCCGCGCCTGCGCGTGCAGCCGCTCCAACTCCTCGGCAGCGTCGACGAGTTGGCTGGTTGGCGTGTCGCCCGCCTCGGCGGTCGCGGCGGCCAGTGCCTCGCGCACGACGCCCAGACGGCGCTCGTCCTCGGCGTGTGCCTCCTCTGCGCGCTGATAGGCGACGAGTGCGCGCTCCTCGGCCTCCCGGTCGACGTGCCCGGCGACCTTCCGCGCGGGGGCGGGGTGCTCGGTGGCGCCGCAGACGGCACAGGGTTCGCCGTCCCGGAGTCCTGCGGCCAGCTCGGCGGCGATGCCGTTGAGGCGCTGCTCCTTCAGGTCGAGCCAGTGCGCACGCGCTTGGAGCGCGCGCTCGCCCGAGGCGAGGGCCTGTTGCTGGGCCTGCTCGGTGTCTCCGGCCAGCTGGTCGCGCATCCGTGCGGCGCCGAGCCGCTTCTGCACCGGCTCACGGCGCACAGCGAGTTGCTCTGCTTGGGAGGCGGCCTCCTGGGCGGCGTCGATACGGTCCTGGAGTCCGGCCCGTGTCGCCTCCCACCCGGCGAGCCAGACCTCGGCCTCGTGCAGCACCTCCTCGTCCGCGCGCTCCTGCCGGTCCAGGCCGGCGCGCTCCGCGCGGACGTCGGCCAGCCGCCGCTCGGCCCGGCGGGCGGAGTCCAGCCCGCCCAGCTCCTCGGCGGTCCGGCGCGCGGCGGCCGCGAGCCCGGCCGCGCCCGCCTCGGCGAGGCTCGCCGGCAGCGCGGCACGCGCGCGTGCCTCCGCCGCGGCCGCCGCGCGGTGCTCGGCGTCGGCCGCCTCCCGCAGCTCCAGCGCGGGCGCGACCGCCTCGGCCTTCCGAGCCCGCTCCATGCGCTGCCGGTCCGCCCGATGGGCGTCGCCGCGCTCCTCCAGCAGCCGGGCCCGCTCCCGCGCGTCCGCGAACCGCCGCTGGAGGCGGGCCACTTCGCGTACGTCGTCCAGGGCGCGGTCGGCCGCGCCCCGGGCGGACTCGGCGGCGGCGAGCCGGCACCGGGCGACCGTCAGCTGTTCCCGCGCGGTGCTCCGGGCGACGGCGGCGGCGGTCAGCACGGCCTCGGCCAGCCCCGGATCGCCGGGCGCCAGCTCGGGCAGCTCCATCGCGCCGCCCGCCGCCTGCTGCATGCGGTGGGCGTCGGCCAGCAGTTCCGCGTCCCCGTCGCGCACGCCCGCCTCGGTGGCGCGCCGGCGCTCGGCGAGCCGCTGCTCGACCTCCGCGAACCGATGGGTGTCGAAGAGGCGGCCCAGCAGCCGGCCGCGGGCCTCGGCGTCGGCGCGCAGGAAGCGTGCGAAGTCGCCCTGCGGCAGCAGGACGACCTGGCAGAACTGCTCCCGGCTCATGCCGAGCAGCTGGGTGATCTCCTCACCGATCTCCTGGTGGGAGCGACTGAGGTCCTTCCAGGAGCCTGCTTCGTACTCGCGCAGCCACGTCTGGGCCTTGTCCAGGGTGGTGCCCGTGCCGCGCTTCTTGGGGCGTTCCCAGGGCGGCTGCCGGGTGACCTCCAACCGGCGTCCGGCGACGGTCAGTTCGAGCGTCACGGACGTGCGCGCGCCGGGTGCGGCGTGGTCGCTGCGCAGGGCGGTGCCCTGGCCGTTCTGCCGGGCGCCCGGTACG
Organism: Streptomyces sp. Z423-1; assembly: GCF_013009255.1. Lineage (NCBI taxonomy): Bacteria > Bacillati > Actinomycetota > Actinomycetes > Kitasatosporales > Streptomycetaceae > Streptomyces > Streptomyces sp. Z423-1. Next base: position 8,178,927 of record NZ_CP053109.1, on the reverse strand, counting down.
GAGCCGTAGAGGGCGTAGCACACGGCGTCCAGGACGGAGGTCTTGCCCGCGCCGGTCGGTCCGTGCAGCAGGAAGAGTCCCGCGGCGGACAGTTCGTCGAAGTCGACGCTCTGGTAGCCGCCGAAGGGACCGAAGGCGGTGATGTCGAGCCGGTGCAGCCTCACCGGGCCACCTCCCGCAGGGTCTGGTCCGCGCGCACGGCGTCGAACGCGTCCCGCAGCACGGCCTGTTCGTGCTCGTCGGGCCCCGCGCCGCGCACGTGTGCCACGAAGTCCTCGGCGATCTGCTGGTCGCTGCGGTCTGCGAGACGGCTGGCGTACGACACCTCGGGCTCGTCGGGGGCCCGCTCGGGGGCGAAGACGAGGCTGAGGGTGTGGGGGAAGCGTTCGGTGAGGCGGGCCATGGGGTCGGCCGGGCGGACCGGGTCGGTGAGGGTCGCCTCGACCCACGCCTCCTCGTGCCGGGCGAGCGCGGGATCGGCGAGCAGTTCCTCCAGCGGCCCCCGGATGCGGGCCAGCGGCCGCGGCACGGGGCAGTCGACGCGCTCGGCGGTGACGGACCCCTCGGCGTCGAGGTCGACGAGCCACATGCTCTTGCGGTGCCCGGCCTCCGAGAAGGAGTAGGCGAGCGGAGAGCCCGAGTACCGCACGCGCTCGGTGATGGTCTGGCAGCCGTGCAGATGCCCGAGGGCCACGTAGTCGACGCCGTCGAACACTCCGGCGGGCACGGCGGCCACGCCGCCGACGGTGATGTCCCGCTCGCTGTCGCTTGCCTCCCCGCCGGTGACGAAGGCGTGCGCCAGGACGACGGACCGCGTGCCACGCGCGCGCGTGGCGAGATCGGAGCGGACGCGGCGCATCGCGGCGGCGAGGACGGCCTCGTGTCCCGGCTTGTCGACCCGGAACTCGTCCTTCACCAGGGCGGGTTCGAGGTAGGGAAGGCCGTAGAACGCCACGTCCCCGTGCTCGTCCGCCAGGATCACCGGCATTCCGGCCGCGGAGGGGTCGGTGCACAGGTAGATGCCCGCGCGCTCCATCAGCCCGGCACCGACGCCGAGCCTGCGCGCCGAGTCGTGGTTCCCGGAGATCATCACTGTCGGCACGCCCAGCTCGGCGAGGCTGTGCAGGGCGTAGTCGAACAACTCGACCGCGGCGAGCGGCGGCACCGCCCGGTCGTACACGTCCCCCGACACCACCACCGCGTCCACATCGCACTCACGCACGGTCGCGACGAGATGGCAGATGAACTCGTTCTGGGCGTCGAGCATGTTCACCCGGTGGAACGCCCGGCCGAGATGCCAGTCGGAAGTGTGCAGCAGTCTCATGATCCCCGAGACTAACGGCCGGGTCTGACACCACGGGCGGTTACTCCTGTATCGCCCCGTCATGACCGGCGCAGACCATGTCCGTTACGGGCATTTGACCCCGTTTACCGCGGAAAAGCCCCCGAACTAGGCGTCCCCGTACGCCTCCCCACCCAACTCGAACCCCGCCGCCCCCGCGGTGACGTCCGCGAGCCATGCCCGAAACGCGTCCACGTCGGCGTCCGGCAGCCCGATCTCGATCGTGACCGCCTCCCCGTAGCGCACGTCGCGCACCTCGCGCCCGGTGGCGCGCAGGTCGTTCTGGACCTTGCCCGCACGCTGGTGGTCGACGGTCACCGTGGCCAGCCGGAAGCGGCGCCGGGTGAGGGTGCCGAGGGCGTCGAGGGCCTCGCCGACCGCTCCGCCGTAGGCGCGGATGAGCCCGCCCGCGCCGAGCTTGACCCCGCCGTAGTAGCGGGTGACGACGGCGACGACGTACCGCATGTCGCGGCGCAGCAGCATCTGAAGCATGGGGACGCCGGCGGTGCCGCCCGGTTCGCCGTCGTCGCTCGCCTTCTGGATGGCGGCGTCGGCGCCGATGACGTACGCCCAGCAGTTGTGGGTGGCGTCGGCGTGCTCCTTGCGCACGGCGGTGATGAAGGCCTGGGCCTCCTGCTCGGTGGCGGCCGGGGCGAGGGCGCACAGGAAGCGCGAGCGGTTGACCTCGGTTTCGTGCACACCCGCGCGGGCGACGGTGCGGTACTCGTCCTGCATCCGGCCAGCCTATGCGCTACGCGCGCGTGCCCCGCGACGGGCGAAACCGCTCCCCAGGAGCCCTCCCAGCGAGCGCCCCCTGCGAGAGCCGTCCCTACTTCTTCCCTCGGGGCACCAGCACGTCGGTCAGCAGCGCCATCCCGGGCCGCAGCGCGTCCCAACCGCTCCCGTACCAGGCGAGCACGGCGATCGCCGAGGTGGGGAACTTCGCCCGCACACGGTCAAGCGTGTCACCGATACCGTCCCCGGCGAGCGCCAGGACCAGCTCCTCCAGGCCGGGGTTGTGTCCGACGAGGAGCAGGGTCCGAATCTCGGGCGCCACCGCGTGCACGGCCGCCAGCAGGTCGGGTACGTCGGCCGCGTACAGCCGTGGGTCGTGCCGCACCGGCGGCGGGGTGCCCCACTGGGCGGACGCCAGTTGCCAGGTCTGGCGGGCGCGTACGGCGGTGGAGCACAGGGCGAGGTCCGGCAGGCAGTCCGACTCGGCGAGCGCGCGACCGGCGGCCGGCGCGTCCCGGCGGCCCCGGGGCCCGAGCGGGCGCTCGTGGTCGGCGACGTCCGGCGGCCACGCGGACTTGGCGTGCCGCAGCACGACCAGGCGGCGCAGGGGGCCCGATCCCGCGCGCGAGATCATGCCGGGGCTCCCAGGTCGCGGGTCAGATCGAGCCCGAGCAGCCGGTCCGCGTAGGCGTACGTCTCGAAGCGGGCGCCGTACGGCAGGTCCGGTTCGTTCTCCACACGGCGCAGGACGCGCAGCACCGAGGGCACGTCCAGGTCGTCCTCCCAGGCGGTACGGAGCTGTCCGCGCACCTCTTCGGGGACCGGCCGCGACGGATGCCGCGCCCAGTCGGCGACGGCCCGCCGCCAGCGGGCGAGCGTGTCACGAGCCTCGCCCAGGGCCGTGTCGTCGAGCTGCGCGGGATCACTGCGGCGCCGGGACAGCAGCGCCAGACGGAACACGGCGGGATCGTCGCCCACCGGCCTGCCCCCGCCGTCCGACACCGGCGCCACCGCGACGCACACCCCTTCGAGGAGCGCCCCGCCCTCCTCCACCACATGGATGACCTGCCACTCCCCGAGCCCCGCCCCCACGTCCTCGAAGGGCCGGATGCCGAGGGCCGCGGCGGCCGCCCGGATTTCCGCCCGGTCCCGGTCGCCGGACAGCACCCCCAGGACCGGCGTACCCCCCAGTTCCAGGGCCCTGACCAGCACGTCGGCGACGAGCAGGACGCGCAGGGCGGTGGGACCGAGGGCGGGCGCGTGGGCCTCGACACAGGTCAGTCCCCGGCGGGTCGTGGACGCGTCGACGGGTTCTCCGGTCCGGGCGTCGATGATGCGCAGCACGCAGCGAGCCTAGGCCTGCGGACGGCCGTACGCACGACACGCGTTCCGGATGGAAGGCCCGGGGACGTCCAGGCGTACCCGGGAGGGCATCGCACCCCGAGCTTCTCGTCGACCTCGCCACGGGCGGCAGCCTCCCGGAGTCCCACGGACGCGTCGGCATCACCGACGTCACCGCTGGCAGGAAACGGCTGCCATCTTGACGCATCCGGATCCGGACGGCCGGCCGCTGCGGATCTCCCGGTGGACGCCGGACCGCTGGATCGCGGACTGGCGGCGGGGCGGCCTGACGCGCTGGTGCCCTTACGGTGACCGCCAGTTGGTAGCACGCGATCAGGGATCCTCGGCGGTCGGCGGGAGAAAGCTCGGCGATCAGCACAGGGGCGACCGAGGTGGTGACTCCCACGGCGAACCCGAGAATGAGGCGCCCCGCGACCAACGTCTCGAGTGTCGGTGCCGCCGCGGCGACGGCGCTGCCGGCCGTGGCCAGCAGACCCGACCACACCAGGAGGCTTCGTCGGCCGTACCTGGCGGCGAGCCGCCCTGCTGTGACACAGCCCAGCAGCGCTCCCATCAGCAGGCCACTGACCAGCGCCCCATGGGCCAGACCTGTCAGAGTGAACGTGTCGTTCAAGGGCCGCAGAGCTTCGTTGACAGCAGCGATCGAATATCCGAACAAGCCGCCGGCTGTCAGGCCGACGAGCAAGAGTCCGCCGCCAATCACACTCTTATTCTGATGTCGTGGCATACACGCGATTCCCCACTGCGTTTGCTGACTGGCTGGTGAAGTCCAAGGCCCTGCCGTTTCGCGGCAGACAAGCACTTGCTAGACGGTCAGCGTTACCTTGACCGTGTCGTCGCCGGTCAGATCCTCCAGCGCGCGGTCGATCGCGGTGAATGGATGCGCGTGAGTGATCAGACGTTCGAACGGGATCTTGTCGTGCTGAGTGAGCAGCGCCATGCCCTCCGCATAGGAGCGCGGCGGATTGAAGCTCATACCGATGAGGCGGATATTGCGCTGGCAGACGTCCAGCGCCGGATCGATCGTGATGCCGTGGTCGCCGGGGACGATATTGCCCACTTCGATTACGGTGCCCAGACGGCGGACCATCCCAAGCGCCTCGCTCAGAGCGGCGGGCCGACTGGCCGCGTCGATCACCAGATCCGCTCCGCGTCCCTGGGTCAGGTCGAGGACGGCCTTCCGGCGTGTCGCCGCGTCGCTTCCGGCGGTGTCCAGGACGACGTCCACGCCGACGTCCCTCGCCGCTTGGATACGGCCCGGACGAGACCCGGAGACGACCACCTTGCCGACGCCCACGTGGCGCAGGACCATCGCCGTCAGAAGTCCGACCGCGCCGGCCCCGAGGACCACGGCCGTCGCGTCGCTCGTGAGGGTCTCGTCCCAAGAGCCTGAGTTCGTTCGGGCCAGATCCACCGCACGCACGGCCACGCCGAGGGGATCCAGCAAGGACGCCACCGTAGTGGGTACATGCTCGGGCACGCGCCACAGATAGGTTCCCGCCTGCACGGCGATGTGGCGGCCCAGCCCACCGGTAAGGGCGGGGCCGTCGCCGGACATGCTCGTCACGCCGCCCTCCAGTCCGATGTCCTCCAGGGGGATTCCGTAGACGAAGGCTTCCGTGCACGTCGCCGCGCCAGGGCCGAAGCGTCGGCATGCCCAGCATGTGTGGCACGGCACCCAGGGAAACAGCGCCACGGTGTCCCCCTCGCGCAGGGGCCGGTCGTCGGCGTCCCGCTGTGGGTGTCCGGGGCCGAAGGAGACGACACGTCCGACGATTTCGTGTCCCAGCACGGTCGGCCTCCTCGGCTCACGGGAGATCAGGTGCTGGTCGGTGCCGCAGATTCCGTTGGCGGTGACCTCCAGCAGCAGGCCGCCGGGTGGGGTTTGAGGCATCGGTAGTTCGAGCCGCTCGATGCGGTTCTTACCGGTCCATGTGTAGGCGTGGGTGGTTTCCATGACGCTGCGTTTGATTCCTTGCGTTGCGTGGGTGGGGGCACGGGGCCGGCGCCGCGGGAGACGCGACCGCGGATGTCAGGTCTGCTCCGGCGGCCAGAGGACGGGGCAACCTCGGATGTCCCGGTAGGGCTCGGAACCGTCGTCTTTGACGATGGGCTGCGGTGTCGTGCTCACGTATTCGAGGCGCATGCCGTTCAGGTGCTTCTTGGACGTGAACCACAGCAGGATGCTGTTGTCCGGTGCGAGAGCCATGCCGTCGTCGTGGATCCCCAGGGCTGCGAGATCGGCGAGGCGGCCCTCGGGGTCGGGGTGATCGAGGAAGCCCAGGTGGTGAAACCCTTCTCCTTGGGCACTCGAATGCGTTCCCGAACCATGGAATTCCATGAGTTCGATGTACGGCGGACCCTCCTTGGAGAAGGAGATCCGGGCATCGTGGTGATGCGGCTCGGGGTTGGACTTGTCGCAGTAGCGGTCGGTTGAACTGCTGGTAGTGATCGGGTTGTTCGCGGTGGTGGTAGTAGGGGGTGCGGACGGTGGCGCCGGCGCCCTGGTAGGCGCGGTCGGCGAGGACGAGGATGTCTCTGGTGAGGCAGGCTTGGACGATGCCGTGGGCGCGGGCTGCGGTCAGATCGTGCGTGCGGCCCGGCAGTGCGCGTGAGAGCCACAGCGGTGTGCCGTCCGGACGAGCGACGACCTGCACGTTCATGCCGTGCTTCTTGTGTTTCTGGGAGTAGTACGGCTCGTCCGCGGCGATGCGGTCGGTGGGGATCAAGGTCCCGTCGACGATGACGAAGTCGCCCTCGCCCAGCCCGACGAGGGCCTCGCGCAGGCCCGGGGCCCACGCGGCCAGGACCTCGAGGGTCTCGTCGACGTAGCGCCAGGCCGTCGCCTCCGAGACACCGAAACCGGCTCCCACCTGGGCGAACGTCTCGTTCTTCCGTAGGTGGGCCAGGGCGAGCAGAGCCTGCTTGAAGCAACCGAGCTTCCGCCACGGCGAGTTCAGTTCACGCCTTCGGGCGTAGATGAGCCAGGAGACATGCTCAACCAGCTCGTACGGGACGTCGAGCATGGAAGGATACGGAACCAACGAAGCCCCCCGGCCGATGGTCGTGTTGAGTGAGATCACCACAACCAACGACGAGGGGCTTCGCCACGTCATCATCCCTCTGACCTGGACCTATGACCCTTCAGAGACAGGATGAAAGAGGCTCAGTCAGAGGCCTGAAAGAAGAAAATGCTCCGATCAGCACCGGAGCACCGGGCACGGAATCGGCTCTCCCGGTATCGCCTCGTACGAATCCTCCGCCGTGTGGTCCGATCGGCCGACATTTCCTCCGGCGTGTGATTGCAACACTCGTGGCTGCGGCATCGGCGGTGCGCCGTTGCCCCCTGAGCTGAGGAGGTGGTCGGGATAAGTCCCGAGGGAAGTAGTCCTTGCCGCAGTCCGAGGACCACGCACTCATCAATGCCGGAGGCGGCCCTTCTGCCGCCGACACGTCTTTTCAGAGCTCCGCGACCACGACCGCCGCTGTCGCCCGTCGTCCCTCCATGACCGTCATCCCTCCATGACCGTCATCCCTCCATGAGGTGCCTGACGCGGCCACAGGGCAGCCGGTCGTGCGCGGAAGGAGGTATCCCCGTGATCACACTCACCCCCGAGACCCTCGCCCCTCCCGGCCGCAGCCGCCGCAGGCGCAAGACCGTCGAACTGGAGGCACGGACCCGCGCCGTCGGTGATCGTCTCGCGGCCATCAGCAGCCGGCCCGCCGGCACCGCGCTGGCGGAACTGGGCGTCACCTACAAGGGTCTGACTCAGCAGGAGGCAGCCCGCCGACTGCACCGGCTCGGCCCCAACGTGGTGGCCCAGCAGCGCGTACCGCACTGGACCATCCAGCTGGTCACGTCGTTCCGCAACCCCTTCATCGTCGTCCTGGCGTGCCTCGCCGCGGTCATGTGCATCAGTGACCCGGCGGACCCCGGCGTCCTCATTCTCACCACCATGGTCCTGATCAGCGGGCTGCTGCGGTTCTGGCAGGAGCACCGGTCCGCCAGGTCCGCCCGTGCGCTGACGGCACTCGTCAGCACCACGACGGCCGTACGTCGCCGGCCGTCGCGTCACGCCACCCCCGTCACCGCGGAAGTGCCACTCGACGACGTCGTCCCCGGTGACATCGTGCATCTGGCTGCCGGTGATCTGGTCCCCGCCGATCTGCGTCTGCTCACCGCCAAGGACCTCATGGTGAGTCAGGCCGCGCTGTCCGGCGAGTCACTGCCGGTCGCCAAAGCCGACACTCGCGAGGGCGGGGACGGCCAGTCCGAGACGACCGACCCCGTGGAGGCGGACAACCTGTGCCTGATGGGCACTTCGGTGACGTCCGGGACCGCTGCCGGTGTGGTGGTCGCCACGGGTGCCGACACGTACTTCGGTTCCATGGCCGGCTCGCTGTCGGGAGAACGGCCCGAGACGAGCTTCGACGTCGGTGTGCGCAAGGTCAGTTTCCTGCTGATCCGGTTCATGCTCGTCATGGTCCCCGTCGTCTTCGCCATCAACGGCCTGACCAAGCACGACTGGGCCGAGGCCTTCATGTTCGCCGTGGCGGTCGCGGTCGGCCTCACCCCGGAGATGCTTCCGATGGTGGTGACCACCAACCTGGCGCGCGGTGCCGTGGCCATGGCCCGTCACAAGGTCGTGGTGAAGAAGCTGAACGCCATCCAGAACCTCGGGGCGATGGACGTACTATGCACCGACAAGACCGGCACGCTCACCGAGGACCGCATCGTCCTGGACCGCTGCCTCGATGTGCACGGCCGTGAGGACGACGAGGTGCTGCAGTACGCGTACCTCAACAGCCACTTCCAGACAGGTCTGCGCAATCTGCTCGACAAGGCCGTCATCGACCACGTGCACGAGGCCGAAGAGATCGTCGTGGACGCCGCCTTCACCAAGGTCGACGAGGTTCCCTTCGACTTCGAGCGGCGCTGCATGTCCGTTGTCCTCGCCAGGACCGCTCTGACGGGCCGCCCGGGGGATGGACAGCACATCCTGATCAGCAAGGGCGCGGCAGAGGAGATCCTCGCCCGGTGCCTGCGGATGAGGGACGGGTCCCGTACGGTCGCGCTCACCGACGAGCTGCGCCAGCACGTGACGCGCGTCTGCGAGGACAACAACAGGCAGGGGCTGCGCGTCCTCGCCGTGGCGACGCGTACCTTCCCCGGGGACCGCGACACCTACGGCGTCGATGACGAGTCCGAGCTGACCCTGGTCGGTTTCCTGGCCTTCCTCGATCCGCCGAAGCGCGACGCCGCTGCCGCGCTGCGCGGTCTCGCGGACAAGGGGATCGCGGTCAAGGTCGTCACGGGCGACAACGAGCTGGTCGCCGCACGTGTGTGCGCAGACGTCGGCATTGATGTCGGAGACGTGGTGACGGGCTCGGAGATCGATGCCATGGACGATGCGCTGCTGCGCGAGTGCGTCGCCCGGAACACCGTCTTCGCCAAGGTCAACCCTGTACAGAAGGCGCGGATCGTGCGGGCCGTCCAGGCCGACGGGCACACCGTCGGATTCCTCGGCGACGGCATCAATGACGCGGCCGCCCTGCGCGAGTCGGACGTCGGCATCTCCGTCGACACGGCTGTCGACATAGCCAAGGAGTCCGCGGACATCATCCTGCTCGAGAAGGACATGACGGTCCTGGAGCGCGGCGTACTGCAGGGCAGGGCGACGTTCGGCAACACCATCAAGTACATCAAGATGACGGCCAGCTCGAACTTCGGCAATGTCTTCTCGGTGCTGGTGGCCAGCGCGTTCATCCCGTTCCAGCCGATGCTGGCGATCCAGCTGCTGGTGCAGAACCTGGCGTACGACATCTCACAGCTCGCGACCCCCTGGGACCGGATGGACCCGGAATACCTGCAAAAGCCCCGCACATGGGATCCGAGGGGCATCGGACGCTTCATGCTGCTGATCGGCCCCACCAGCTCGATCTTCGACATGACGACCTTCCTGCTCATGTGGCACGTCTTCGGCGCCGACAGCACCGCCCACCAGACGCTCTTCCAGTCGGGATGGTTCATCGAGGGACTGCTGTCCCAGACGCTGATCGTGCACATGATCCGTACGAGGAAGATCCCCTTCATCCAGTCCCGGGCCTCCCTGCCGGTCCTGTTCATGACGGCGGCCGTCATGGCGTTCGGTGTCTTCCTGCCGTTCTCACCGCTGGCTTCGTCTGTCGGGATGCAGGCGCTACCGCTGGGGTACTTCCCGTGGCTGATCGCCACCCTGCTCGCCTACTGCGCGCTCACCCAGCTGGTGAAGACGTGGTACGTGCGCCGGTTCGACGCCTGGTTGTAGGCGTGGCAGGGCACGTCACGGTGATGACAACAGACCGTTAGCGACAATTTAGCGACACGCGGGCGAAATTGGACGAGTAGGAACATTCGCCTCTACCTGAATGGCAACTTCTCATGAGCAACGTGACTCGATCTCGGATCTATCGCACGGCAATCTGCGGAGTCGTGCTCGGTGCTGCCAGCCTGGGGCTGGCCGGCGTCTCACCCGCGATGGCCGCGGACTGGAACGACAAGAATCCGGCGGCAATCGAGACCACGGACCACCACCGTGCCGACACTTCCGAAGGGGCTTGGAACGTGCACGGCCCCAAGGGCCCCAAGGGTGACAAGGGTGCCGAGGACGGCGCCTCGCGGCAGGACGGCACCGCGGATGACTCTTCCCGCACCGCGGAGGAAGCCGTGATCGCCGTGGGTGAGGCGCCGAGGTCCGTGGTCGTCGCCCCTGACGGCAGCCACGGTTACGTGCTTCTCCCCGAATCGGTGTCGGTGATCGACACCGCGGCCAACAAGGTGGCCCATCGAATCAACCTGCCCACCCAGCAGGAAGAGCGTGGCGCCCGGTCGATGGCCATGAGTCCCGACGGAAGCCGCCTCTACGTCGTCGGCGAGTCGGGCACGCACGTGATCGACACCGCGACCAACACCCTGCTGCCCGACGTGTGGGGACCCGCGAAGGCCCAGAGCGTCGCGGTCTCGCCCGACGGCGAGTACATCGGACTGGCGGACGGAGACGGCGCGGCTTGGCTGGTCGATGTCGCCAAGCACACGAAGCACGAAATCCGCCTGCCGGAAGGCGCCGCGGCGCTCCGCGGCGGACTGGCCTTCGCCTCCGGCGACCGGCTCTACCTCGCCACCGACCATGGAGCGGTAGCCATCGAGGTGAAGCAGCCCGACCGGATCGCAGGCGAGTTCCTGACCCATGACGGAGGAGTGGAAGACGTCGCCCTCTCCCCCGACGGACGTCTCTACACCGTCGGAGCCAAGGGGGAAATCACGGTATTCGACGCTTCCACGAAGCGGATTGTGGCCCATATGCCCGAAGCCGACGCCAGGACCGTGGCGTTCTCCCCGGACGGCAAGCACGTCTACAGCGCCGGGAGCTCGCACACCGAGAGCGGGCTGGCCAAGCTCGGTGTGGGCGTCTTCGATGCCACGAAGGACCAGATCGTTCCCAGCGCTGCGGAGAAGGCCGACCTCGCCAAGGCGATCGCCGTGTCTGCTGATGGCGGCCGGGCGTACGTCACCGACCCCGAGGCCGGGACGGTCACCGTCGTGGCGCTCGCGCGGGACGCAGCTCCGGAAGCGGAGTCCGGGGCGGAGACGGGGACCGGCAGTGAACAGCCCGCACCCGTACAGTCCGAGCCGCACACCGCCCCGTCCCCCACGGCGGAGCCGAAGGCCGAGGATGCCCAGCCGACGGCCGAACCGCAGGCCGACGACGCACGGCCCACGGCCGAACCGCAGAAAGCAGAGCCTGCCTCGTCCCCCTCAGCGGACACGGCCAAGGCCGATCGGACGACCGCAGCGCACTGAAGCCGCGGGACCTGACGCCGCTACCTCGCCCCGGAGGACCTGACCGTCCTTCGGGGCGAGGTAGCGGCATTCACCGTTCGCCCGCTTCGTTGCCGAACACTTCGTCCGACGCGTACAGCCCTGGACATGCGCCACCGCCCCATCCACGGCCCGCGACCGGCCTCGTCCTCGGGGCCATGGACATCACTGACGGGAACGGTCTCGCCCACCCCCACAGCCTCGGCTTCATCGCAGCCGTAGGACGAGCGGCGGAGTCCCAGCCGGCGCTGCCCACCCGCCGACGCACCGCTGGGCACGGGCCCGAACTGGCGGCAGTGGGCCGCGACCACGCACTGCTGCCAGCTCGCCCAGCCGGCGGCCCTCGTCCTGCCATGCCTCATCGAGGACATGCGGGGCGATGTTGGCCAGCAGCGGGGAGATCGGTGAGCCCTGCGGGGTCCCGCCCGGTCGGGGTGTACTTCAGGCCCAGGTGATCAAACGTCGCACTCGATCGGGAGGACGGGCGCGACGTGCAGGACGACACCGCGTCAGACGGCCGAGCCGGCCTTCCACTCGTTCCAGGTCATGTTCCAGTCGCCGAAGCCGTTGTCGGGCCGGATCGTCTTGTCGCCGGAGTTCTTGACGATCACGACATCGCCGATGAGCGAGGGGGCGAAGAACCAGGCGGCAGGGGTGCTCGGATCCTCTCCGCCCCGGGTGTCACTGAGCCCGATGCATCCATGGCTGGTGTTGGCGGTGCCGAAGACACCTTTATTCGACCAGTAGTTGCCGTGCAGGAAGGTACCCGAGCTGCTCAGCCGCAGGGCGTGGGTCACGTCGGGGATGTCGTACGCGGGCTGGTCGTGCTCGTCCGTGAAGCCGACCGTGGCGCAGTTCATCCGTGGCTCGTGCTCCTTCTGCGAGATCACCATCTGCCCGTTGTACGTAGGAGGAAGTGGCGGGTCTCGTTCTTCGTACCGGTGATGCCCTCGGTGCCCGGGATGCCGTTCCGCCTGATCTTGACGGTGGTCTCGGAGCCAGGCTTCCAGTACGTCCTCGGGCGGAAGTCGAGGCGGTTCCTGCCCAACCAGTGGCCGACCACGCGCTGGCCGCTGCTGGAGATCACTGTGATCGCCGATTGGACCGCCTTGCGGTCGGCGACCGGCTTGTCGAAGTGGAGGGAGACCGGCATGCCGACACCGACGGTCGAACCTTCCCCGGGCAGGAGGCCCGTCTCACGGGGCACCGGTCCGGCCGCTTGCTCTCCGGGGGCGGTATGTGCCGCCGCCGGAAGGGCGAGTACGGTCGCGGCCGCCACGGTGAGCGGAACAGCGGCTCGACGCTTGCTCATCACGATTTCTACCTGTCTTCCTCGACTTCAGAGGCTCAACGGCATGCGCCGCCGCTGAACCGTCGTCGGGCAGCGCCGTTCGTGAGCGGAGTCGCCGGCCGGCCCTTCGGGAGGCCCGCGTTCTTTCCCTCGATCGGTGGACGGTGCCTGAGCCACCCGTCAGCTGAGGGCGGACAGATGCTGCCAGGCGGGCCACGTCAGGTTCCAGTCGCCGAAGCCGTTGCCCACGGCGGCTGTCTCCTTGCCTCCGGCGACCTGGAACACGTCGCCGACCTGGGCCTGACGGTAGAGCCAGGCGGCATCTGCGGGGTTCATACCGATACAGCCGTGGCTGGCGTTCGTCCTGCCGATGGCGGCGGCGGCCCACTCGGCCTGGTGGGCGTAGGTGCCCGAGCCGGTCAGGCGCAGGGCGTTGTGGACCAGCAGGTTGTAGGAACTCCCCATGCCGACGGTTTCGGAGTTCATCCGGACCGTCCCCTCCTTGGCCAGGACCAGCATGATTCCGCTCCAGGTCCGGTGCTGGTGATCGCCGCCGGAGACGGGGATCGTCCTGACGGGCTTGCCGTCGCGGTAGAAGGTGAGCCGGTGGGCGGTGAGGTCGACCTTTGCCAGCTGGCTGCGGCCGATGGTGAAGGAGGTGGCGTAGTCCCGCACCAGGTATCGGCCGTCACCGCTGTCGACGCCGTTGAGGTCGGCCTTGAGCGTGACGGTGGTGCCGGGCTTCCAGTAGGTGTGAGGGCGCCAGTCGATGCGGTCCCGGCCGCTGAAGTCCTTCACCCAACCCCAGGAGCCCTGGGTGTTGTTGCTGCTGGTGACCCTCAAGTGCCGCTCGACCGCGGCCTTGTCGGTGACCGGGTCGTCGAACAGCACCGACACGGGTTGCCCGACTCCCACGACGGAGTCCTTCGACGGCAACAGGGTGATCTTGTTGACCGTGTCCGGCGTGAGCGTGGTGAAGTGGCTGATCCGGGTGTGCTTGTGGCCCTGGGTATCGACGACGGTCGCCGCGACGCTGTACGTGGTCCCGGTGGCGAGCAGCCGAGTGGGGACGAAGGTGCCGCCCTTCAGCGCGCCTGGCCGCGGGGTGCCGTCCGGCCCCGTGAGGGTCATGGAGCTGAGCGTCCCCCCTTTGGAACTCACGGATATCGGCTCGGCGGGCTTCACGTCTTTCGCCCCGTCGGCGGGTGTGATGGTGATCTGTGGAGGTGGTGGAGGTGGCGGTGCGGCAGAGCCGGCGGCGTGGACGGGACAACAGGCGGACAGTGCCAGCATCCCGGCTACGGACAGCAGGACGGCCAGGGGCCGCATCCTCCCCAGTTTCCCGAGAGTGCGGATGATGGAAGACGTCATGGCGGAAACCTCTGGGATTGCGCGTTCGGATCCGGTGCGGAGACGCTGGGAATTGCGCGACGACGCTATGGCCCGCCCACAGTGACCGATATCCTCCAATCGGCCCTTCATCGGGTGTCTTCACATTCCTACGGGCGGCGACCGCTGCATCGACCCAGCAGTTCCCTGACGCTGAGCCGAACCAGGCTTCGGAAGACAACAACTACTTGTCGCAGGGAATGTGGTCCGTCTACTTTTCAACTCCCGCCGGCAGGAGCGGCAACTCGCCCCGCAGGCATCGGAGAGGAAATCCCATGGCTCGACGCAGCCGTCACCGTCGCCCCAAGTACACCCGAAAGTCCCGCGCCTTGCTCGTGCTCGGAGCCGCAGGCGCCGGCATCGTCCTGCCCCTCGTCGCTGCGACGGGGGCCGTCGCGGCTCCCGTCAGCACCTCCGACAGGGTGTCCCCGTGCGAGACCGGCAGCGACTGGAGCGCCGACGGCTGGAGCACGGATCCCGGCAACGGGCCGGACGGGAGCGGCGGTTCGGGCGACTGCTCGGTCGATGCACAGGCCACCCGAGACAGCGTCGTACCCTCCGCACACCCGGAAGGCGATCCCTCCACCGGCCCCGACGGCTACAGCGCACCGGTCAAGGCCGCACCGGGCACCCCGTACCGCGCGGCGGGCGCCATGTGGGCCAGCGGCTATCACACGGGCGTCGACTTCCCCGTCCCCACGGGTACGCCCATCAAGGCAGTCGCCGACGGCTGTGTCGTCTCCGCGGGCTGGGCCGGCTCCTACGGCAACCAGGTCGTCATCAAGCACGACGACGGCGAGTACAGCGAGTACGCCCATCTCTCCCGCATCACCGTTCACGCCGGGGACAAAGTCAAGGCCGGTCAGGAGATCGGTCTTTCCGGCTCCACCGGAAACGTCTCTGGTCCCCACCTTCATTTCGAGGTGCGTACGACTCCTGACTACGGCTCGGACATCGACCCCGTCGAGTATCTGCGCCGCCACGGAATCCGCGTCTGATGCCCCGCAGACGGGCATGGTCCGGGCTCCGACTCGGGCGTCCGGTGGACAGGCACTTCCCCCAATCGGCCGACCTCATCGGCAGCAGCGTCATGCTCCACCCGGAGGGCCACCCCGGCTCGATTCCGGTTGCTAAACACGAGGTATGGCACGCACAACCGTACTGAGTGACACCTATCCCCGGCGGCAACTGCCCGCCTATTTCGTCGGCCTGAAGAGCCTTCCCACCTGGAACAGCCGAGCGGCATGCATCGGTGCTGAACCAAGGCTGTTCTTTCCCAAGGGGAAGAATCAGGACGAGCAGGCAAGCCAAGCCCGAGAAATCTGCGCCACCTGCCCAGTGACCGCCGAATGCCTCAAGCACGCCGAATCGATGCCCGAACCGTTCGGAGTCTGGGGCGGTACGACACCGCAGGAGCGCGGCTGGGACACGTACGGCCGGCGCAAGCGGTCCATGCGAGGAGCAGCACCACCCACGCCGTGAGCCGTTCGGCTTCGTCCCCCATCCGTCGGTGGTCGGAGGATCGCTGTGTGGCCCCGGGCAGGGTCCGGCCGATGGATAGGGCACTCACCACGCAGCCCTAATTCTGGAATGGCACGCGACAGGCGACGGGGCCCAACGGGCCCCCGCCGAGCTGCCGCGCCTTCACCTCTTGTCTTGCCGATCCGAGCTCGATCCCAGCCGATCGGCCCAGTCCTGAAAGGCCCCTCATGCGTCTGTCCAAGATCACGGCCGCTGCGGCCATCATCGCCGCATCCGTCGCCATTCCCGCCGGTACTGCCTCCGCCAGTGATCTCAGCATCGGTCCCGACACGACGAGCGTCGCGTCCCAGCAGCAGCACTGGTACGAGCCGGCCGTCATGAACGCCGCGCCGTCGAAGGTGGCGCCGGGGGCGAAGATCACCTTCGACGGCGCGGTGGCCACCCACAACGGCAAGCCGCTCGGGCACGTCACCAAGATCGTTTCCTATGGGTTCGCGGGCAGCTCCCACCAGGCCATGGTCACCCACAACCACTCACTCGGTTTCACCGCTACCGCCACGGCCACCCAGACCCCTGGCACCTACACGGCATACCTCTACACGAGTGACCACCCGAACAATGCCGCGGCCACGGCGAGCTTCAAGGTCGTCTCCCCCGCCCCCGCCCCGACCGCCACGATCACCGTCAACCCCACGGGGGCGGCGAACGGCCAGAAGGTCACGATCACCGGCAGTGTTCCCGCCGGGGCCTCCAGGAGCGGGTTGTACGCCGTGACCTCGCCCGCCTTCGCGGGCAAGGGCGCCACGTCGATGAAGGTGAACACTGACGGCACCTACAAGGCCACCGCCACGGTGAGCAACACCCCGGGGCAGTACAAGGTCTCGCTGCTCTGCAACGGCAAGCAGCTCGCGTCCACCCCGTTCACGATCGTCGTACTCGGCGGCTCCAGCGCTGGCTAGCCCACGTCTCGGCAGTCGGGCCCGTCCCTGAGCAGGGACCGGGCCCGACTGCACTTCCCTCATAAGGGGGACAAACCGTCCAAACTTGAGCAATGGCGTATTCTCCTAGACAGGGTGATCATGTTCATCTTCGATGCCGATCGGACACATGCGGGGTGTCTGATGATGTCTCCCTCGGTTGCTCGGGCCCGTGGCCGCCTCAAGGACGCGGTCCGCGGCCGTCGGGCCGACGTGCCATGAGCCGTCGGCACGGCCACTGGCCGTCCCCCGTGGCGGGCGTGGCCGGGAAGTAACACCGTGGCCCTGGACCACCCCCAAGGCGTCGCGCGCGTCCAGGCCCTCCTGCGATGCGTGCTGGTGGTGCTGCTGGTGATCGAGGCGTCCGTCTTCCCCGACAGGCAGCACGTCGCCGCCGGAAACGTCCTGATCATTGCGTACGGCGTGTGGTCGGTCCTACGACTGCGGGCCGTATGGCAAGGGCGGGCGCGCCCGAAGCTCATCTGGGCCGTACTGATCGTGGACTTGGCCGTGCTCGTGGGACTCGTCGTACTCACCCGCGGCTACCCCGTCCCCGAGCCGTCGCTGCCGCTGATCGACGACGCGTTCTTCGTGGTGGCCATGATGGCCTCGTTCCAGCTGCAGCCGAGGACCACCGTCGCCCTGATGACGCTCACCGCCTTCGTCTATCTCGTGGCGGCCACCGGCGTCGGCGAGGGCCCACGAGGGCTGCTGGCCGCGGTCATGCACACCATCTTCCTCGTCACGGTCGGCATGGCCTGTGCCCTCACGTCCTGGGTCCATCGGGCACGGGTCCACACCATCGCCGGCCTCGGCCAGGACCGCTCCCGGCTCCTTGTCGAAGTCCTCAACGTCGAGGAACGCGAGCGCACCGCACTGGCCGAAGCCCTCCACGACAACGCCCTGCAGAGCGTCCTCGCGGCGCGCCAGGACATCGAGGACGCCCGCTTGCTGGAACAGCCGGCGGAATCCCTGGACCGGGCCGAGCGCACCCTCACGGACGCGGCCCGTCAGATGCGCTCCGTCGTCTCGGAGCTGCACCCGTCGGTGCTGGAGCACATCGGACTGGCCGGAGCGGTGCGGACAGCCGCCCAGGCCGCCGGCGAGCGGGGCGGCTTCAGCGTCGACGTCCAGTGCGAGGAGGGCATCCGCCATCCCCAGGAGCAACTGGTCTTCGCCGCCGCCCGGGAGCTGCTGACCAACGTGGTCAAACACGCCGCCGCGAAACATGTGACCGTGCGGCTGACCGGGCACGCGGGCGGGGTACGTCTGGAGATCACCGACGACGGACGCGGCATACCGCCCGGCGCCGCCGAAGCGGCCCGCGCCACCGGACACATCGGCCTCGCCTCACACCGCATCCGGCTCGAAAGCGCCGGAGGAAGCCTCACCCTGGGTCCCCATACCCCGACCGGCACGCACGCCATCATCCATCTCCCCTGGTAGCCCCTGGACGACCACCCGTAACAGGGCGCCACCCGGGTCGGGGTCCTGGCACCAGCAGGCCAGGGGAATGACGCGCACCCGCCCGTCGTTCCCTACTGCGCGAACATCCGTCCCACAGGAGGAGCACCGTGCGCAGCGAGACCGAGGCAATCCGCAAGATCCTCACCGAACTGGGGGACACATGGGCGATCGTTGGTCTCTCCAGCAATGAACGGCGCGCCGCTTACGGTGTCGCTGAGGTCCTGCAACGCTATGGCAAGCGGATCGTGCCCGTTCACCCGAAGGCCGAGACGGTGCACGGCGAACAGGGCTACGCCTCCCTCGCCGATATCCCCTTCGACGTGGACGTGGTCGACGTCTTCGTCAACAGCGACCTCGCCGGAGCGGTCGCCGACGAGGCGGTCGCCAAGGGCGCCAAGGCGGTCTGGTTCCAGCTCGGCGTCGTCGACGAGGCCGCCTACGAGCGCACCCGCGCCGCCGGCCTCGACATGGTGATGGACCGCTGCCCCGCCATCGAGATACCACGCCTCGGCTAGCGCGCGCCTCCCCCACCTGTCCGGCCACCGTCATAATGCTCGCGTGGCCATACCTCCCCCCAACGCCAACTCCCCCGCTCCGCACCGCTGTCCAGTCGTCATCGTCGGCGCCGGGCCCGCCGGTCTGACGCTCGGCAACATCCTGCGGGCCGCGTCCGTCGACTGTGTCGTGCTGGAAGTGGAGAGCAGGGAGTTCATCGAACAGCGGCCACGGGCCGGGGTCCTGGAGGAGTGGGCCGTGCGCGGGCTCGCACGGCGGGGCCTGGCCGGCAACCTGCTGGAGCGGGCCCAGCGGCACACCCAGTGCGAGTTCCGCTTCGCCGGAGGGCGCTACCGGCTGTCGTACACCGAACTGACGGGGCAACACCACTGGATATACCCGCAGCCGCTGCTGGTCACGGACCTGGTGCGGGAGTACGCCGACGTCCGCGGCGGCGACATACGGTTCGGCGTGCGGGACGTCCGCCTCCACGACCTGGACACCGACCGGCCTGCGGTGTCGTACACCTGCCCGGAGACCGGCGAACGTCAGGTCATCCACTGCGAGTTCGTGGCCGGTTGTGATGGTGCGCGTGGCGTGACACGTGCCGCGCTGCCGCCGCAGCGGGTCCGTATCGCGCGGCACGACTACGGCATCGGCTGGCTGGCGCTGCTCGCCGAGGCGCCGCCGTCCTCGGACTGCGTGGTGTTCGGGATCCACCCCCGCGGCTTCGCCGGGCACATGGCCCGCAGCCCCGAGGTGACCCGGTACTACCTCCAGTGCCCGCCCGGCGACGATCCGGAGAACTGGTCGCAGGAAAGGGTCTGGGCCGAGCTCCAGGAGCGGCTGGGCGCCCGGGACACCCCGCCCCTCACCGAGGGCCGGCTGATCGAGAAGCGGGTGCTCGACATGCACAACTACGTGGTCGAGCCGATGGCGTTCGGGCGGCTGTTCCTGGCCGGTGACGCGGCCCACCTCACAGCGCCGATCGCCGCGAAGGGCATGAACCTCGCCCTGCACGACGCGTTCCTGCTCGGCGACGCGCTCGTCGCGTACCTCACGAAGGGCGACGCGAGCGGGCTGCACGGCTACTCGGCCGAGTGCCTGGAGCGGGTCTGGGACTACCAGGAGTTCTCGCGGTGGCTGTCCGACGTGTACCACGGGACCGCGTCGGGCGACCCGTACCACGCGGGCACCACCCTGGCCCGGCTCCGCCGCCTGTTCACGTCACCCGCCGCCGCGTCCGCGTTCGCGGAGCAGTACCTCGGCACGGACCCCGCGCTCTGACCAGGCATCGGCGTCAGTCGTGCTCCGGCCGCCCGGTGAGCCGGTGGTCGGCGAGGTTCAGCGCCTCGTCCACGACCCTGCGCAGATGGCCGTCGCGCAGCGAGTAGATCACCCGGCGGCCTTCCTTGCGGGTGTTCACCAGACCCGCCAGCCGCAGCCGCGCCAGATGCTGACTGACCGCGGGCCGGGCCGCCCCGCACGCCTCGGTCAGCGTCGAGACGTCCGCCTCACCGCCGCTCAACGCGTGCAGCAGCGCGAGACGGGTGCGGTCGCCGAGCAGGGCGAGCAGTTCGGCGGCGAGCGCGAACTGTTCCTCGCCGGGGGTGCGCGGATGCGCATCCTGTGCAGGTGATAGGTGCATGCGTGCGCTCATACGCACATAATGGTGCCCGAGGACGGCGTACGTCCAGCGACGCGCACCGGAAGGGGACAACCGTGAGCGACCGGCACGAGCACCAGCACCAGCACGGCCACGCGCATCACCACCAGGACCAGCGACATCACCGCCGCTCCCGCCTCCCCCACCGCCTGACCCACCTCCTCACCCCCCACTCCCACGACACCGCCGACAAGGTCGACTCGGCCCTGGAGTCCTCCGCCCGTGGCATGCGTGCCCTGTGGGTGTCGCTGGCGGTGCTCGGCGTGACCGCGCTCGCGCAGGCCGTGGTGGTCGTGGTGTCCGGGTCGGTGGCGCTGCTCGGCGACACGGTGCACAACACCGCGGACGCGCTGACGGCCGTACCGCTCGGGATCGCCTTCGTACTGGGCCGGCGCGCGGCGACCCGCCGCTTCACCTACGGCTACGGCCGTGCGGAGGACCTGGCGGGCATCGTGATCGTGCTGACCATCGCCGCGTCGGCCGCCTTCGCGGGGTGGACGGCGATCGAGCGGCTGCTCGACCCGCGTCCGGTGCAGCACATCCCGGCGGTCGCGGTGGCCGCGCTGGTCGGTTTCGCGGGCAACGAGTGGGTGGCTCGCTACCGGATCCGCGTCGGCCGCTCGATCGGCTCGGCGGCGCTGGTCGCCGATGGGCTGCACGCGCGTACGGACGGATTCACCTCACTGGCGGTGCTGCTGGGCGCGGGCGGCGCGGCGCTGGGCTGGCAACTGGCCGACCCGATCGTGGGGTTGGCGATCACCGCGGCGATCACGCTGGTGCTGCGGGACGCGGCGCGCGAGGTGTTCCGGCGGGTGCTGGACGCCGTCGACCCGGCCCTGGTGGACCGGGCCGAGCGGGCGCTGCGCACGGTGCCGGGCGTACAGGAGGTGGGCGAGCTGCGGCTGCGCTGGATCGGGCACCGGCTGCGGGCCGAGGTGGCGGTGGTCGTGGACGGGGAGGTGACGGTACGTCAGGCCCATGCGATCGCCGTCGAGGCCGAACACGCCCTGCTGCACGCCGTACCGCGCCTCACCGCGGCCCTCGTGCACGCCGACCCGGCGCACGCGCCCGGCGAGGCGGACCCGCATCTGCCGCTGGCCCACCACGCCACGGCGTGAGGCCCGGCCTCAGGCGATCCCCAGCCCCTCCAGCACCACGGCGCCCGGGAGTTCCGCGAAGGCCTTGCCCGGCACCAGCAGCTTGCCGCGCCGTCGGCCGCTGCCGACCAGGACGTACGGCAGGTCGACGACGGCGGAGTCCACCAGCACCGGCCAGCCCTCGGGCAGTCCGATCGGGGTGATGCCGCCGTACTCCATGCCGGACTCGCCGGTCGCCGTGTCCATCGCGGCGAACGAGGCCTTGCGGGCGCCGAGTTGGCGTCGGACGACCCCGTTGACGTCGACGCGGGTGGTGGAGAGCACGACGCAGGCCGCCAGCGTGGTCTCGCCGCCGCGCTTGCCCGCGACGACCACGCAGTTCGCGGACTGCTCCAGCAGTTCCCGGCCGTAGTGCTCGACGAAGACGTTGGTGTCGGCCCACCGCGGGTCGGTGTCGACATAGACGATCTGGTCGGCGGGGACGCTGCCGCGCCAGTGCCGGACGGCGTCGGCGACCGGGCCGGTCAGCTCGTCGAGGCAGTCGGGGGCGGGCGTCGCCTGGTCGAAGTGTCCGATGGGTGCGCGCATATCGGCACGCTAACAGCCGTTCGGCGGCTCTTCGTACGTGCCTCAGTGCACGGGCGGCACGGACACGGCCAGCACCATCTCCATCGGTACGTCGCCCTCGTTGCCGTACGTGTGCGGCACCCCGGCGTCGAAGGACGCGCTGGCGCCCGCCGGGACGCCGTAGTCCACGCCGTCGACGGTGAGCGTCAGTTCACCGGCCGTGACGTGGACGAGTTCGACCGTGCCGGCCGGGTGCGGGTCGGAGGAGCTGCTCTCGCCCGGCATCAGCCGCCAGTCCCACAGCTCCAGCGGGCCGGGGGCCTC
Organism: Streptomyces sp. Z423-1; assembly: GCF_013009255.1. Lineage (NCBI taxonomy): Bacteria > Bacillati > Actinomycetota > Actinomycetes > Kitasatosporales > Streptomycetaceae > Streptomyces > Streptomyces sp. Z423-1. The sequence goes on along the minus strand of NZ_CP053109.1, from coordinate 8,156,875 downwards.
GGCGCCGGCGAGCAGCCGGTTGTAGCTGCCCGCGTCAGTGTGCCACATCCGTACGGCCTGGTCGGCGGGGACGATACGGACCTTGGGGCCCTGCTCGTAGTCGAGCAGTGAGGTGATGCTGACGCCGAGGGCGTCGCCGATCTTGACGACCGTGCCGAGGCTGGGGTTGGTCCGGGCCTGCTCGATCTGGATCAGCATGCCGCGGCTGACCCCGGCGCGGGCGGCGAGGGTGTCCAGGGTGAAGCCGCGCTCGGTGCGCCAGCGTTTGACGTTCCGCGCCAGGGACTGGGTCAGCAGGTCGAGGTCCGACACATTCCGTCCATTATTCTAGATGGCAGAGTTCAGTCTATTGAACTATGATGTGGTGCACCCATTCGTTCACTGAACTGTACTGCGAGGCGACTCGATGACAGCACTCTTCGCCCTGGCCACGAGCCTCCTGTGGGGTCTGGCCGACTTCGGCGGCGGGCTGCTGACCCAGCGTACGCCCGCGCTGACCGTGGTCGTCGTCTCGCAGTCGATCGCGGTGGTCGTCCTCGGCACGATCGTGGTCGCGACCGGCGGCTGGAGCGAGGCGGGACCGCAGCTCTGGTTCGCCGTGGGCGCCGGTCTGGTGGGCCCGGTGGCGATGCTCGCCTTCTACAAGGCGCTCGCCCTGGGCCCGATGGGTGTCGTCTCGCCGCTGGGGTCGCTCGGCGTGGCGGTACCGGTGGGCGTGGGTCTGGTGCTGGGCGAGCGTCCGGGGCTGTTGCAGGTCGCCGGGATCGTGGTCGCCGTGGCCGGGGTCGTGCTCGCGGGCGGGCCGCAGTTCAGGGGTGCGCCGGTGCAGCGGCAGGCCGTACTGCTCACGCTGCTCGCGGCGTTCGGCTTCGGCGCGGTGATGGCCCTGATCGCGGAGGCGTCGACGACGCTCACCGGGCTGTTCCTGGCGCTGTTCGTGCAGCGCGTCACCAACGTCGTCGCGGGCGGCACCGCCCTGTACATCTCGGTACGGCGCGGCTCCCCCGCCCTGCCCGCGGACGGCTTCCCCTGGGCCTCACTCCCGGCGCTCGGCTTCGTCGGCCTGGCGGACGTGGCGGCCAACGGCACGTACTCGATCGCCGCGCAGCACGGCCCGGTCACCGTCGCCGCCGTACTCGCCTCGCTCTACCCGGTGGTGACGGCCCTGGCCGCCCGCGGCTTCCTCAGCGAACGGCTGCGGGCCGTCCAGGCGGCGGGCGCGGGACTGGCCCTCGCCGGGACGCTGCTGCTGGCGACCGGCTAGGGCCTGTCGTCCCGCGACGTCGGCATGGTCAAACGGCAGGCCCTGGGTCAGGCCTCCGGCTCCAGCTCTGCCAGCCGCGCTGCCGCCTCCTCGTCGAGGTCCGCGAGCGCCGTCAGCTGCTCGGGGGTGACGCCCTCGGGTATGGGCACCGGCGCCGGCGTCCTGAGCGGCGGCTGCCAGCCGTCGGCGTCAGTCCAGCGCCGTACGACCCGGGCGGGCGCCCCCGCCACCACGGCATGGTCGGGCACCACCCCGCGCACCACCGCACCCGCGGCCACCACCACGTTCCGCCCGATCCGCGCGCCCGGCAGGATCACCGCGCCGGTCCCGATCCAGCAGCCCGGCCCGATCTCCACCGGCTCCATCCGGGGCCACTGCTTGCCGATGGGCTGGTGCGGGTCGTCGTACGAGTGGTTGGTGGACGTGACGTAGACATACGGCCCGAAGTAGCAGTCGCTGCCGATGGTGACCGTCGTGTCGGCGATGACGTGGCTGCCGCGACCGAGGACGACACCGTCGCCGATGCGCAGGATGGGCTCGGGCCCGAGGTCGAGGTCGGGCATCAGTCCGGCCGTCAGCGTGACCTGTTCGCCGACGATGCAGTGGGCGCCGAGGTGGATCCAGGGCTCACCGAAGACGGTGCCGAGCGGGAAGGCGAGCCGGGTGGCTTCGCCGATCGAGCCGAAGTGGAAACGGCCGGGGTTCTCGGCCGTCACCGAACCCGTGCGCTGCACCCAGGCCCAGCCCGCGTGGACGGCGCGCTGCGCCACTCGGTGTCGCCAGGATGAGAACGTGTTCTTGCGCTTCGGCACGCGCACACGTTACTCAGCGGGCGGTTCGCGCACCGTGCCGGAGGCCTGTGATCTTCGCCCCATGGAGTGGCGTACCGTTCCCTCGTACTCGACGACCAGGGAGACGAGGATGACGCAGCAGGCGCTGATCACCGGCATCGGCGGCAAGGAGCCGAGGGTCGATCAGGAGGCGTTCGTCGCACCGACGGCGGCGGTGATCGGGGACGTGACGGTGGGGGCCGGGGCGAGTGTCTGGTACGGGGCCGTGCTGCGGGGGGACGTCGAGCGGATCTCCGTGGGGTCGAACAGCAATGTGCAGGACAACTGCACGCTGCACGCCGATCCCGGGTTTCCGGTGAGCGTCGGGGAGCGGGTGTCCATCGGGCACAACGCCGTGGTGCATGGGGCGACCGTTGAGGACGACTGCCTGATCGGGATGGGGGCGACCGTGCTCAACGGGGCGGTGATCGGGGCGGGGTCCCTGGTCGCGGCTCAGGCGCTGGTTCCGCAGGGGATGGTGGTGCCGCCGGGTTCGCTTGTCGCGGGGGTGCCTGCGAAGGTACGGCGCGAGCTCAGTGGTGAGGAGCGGGAGGGGATCACGCTGAACGGGACGATGTATGCGGAGCTGGGTAAGGCGCATCGGGAGGTTCACGGGTAGGGGTGCAGGCCGGTTGTGGCTGGTCGGGCAGTTCCCCGCGCCCCTGACGTACGTCTACTCGCCGACGATGACCGGTTTCCGTTCGGTCACCTGCTGTCCCGCCGTCGACTTCGCGGCCTTGCGCTTGAGCACCAGCATCGACGTCAGGCCGATCAGAACCGCGAGCACCAGCCCCACCCACGAGAACCGCTTCAGCCACGCCTCGGCCACGACACCCACGTAGTAGATGACCGCCGTCGTGCCGCCCGCCCACAGGATGCCGCCGAAGACGTTGGCGATCAGGAACTTCCAGTACGGCATCCGCAGCACGCCCGCGAGCGGGCCCGCGAAGATGCGGAGCAGGGCGACGAAGCGGCCGAAGAAGACGGCCCACATGCCCCACTTCTCGAAGGAGCGCTCGGCCGTGGCGATGTGGGCCTCGCTGAAGTGCTTCGGGAACTTCCCGCCGAGCCAGGCGAGCAGCGGCCGCCCGCCCTTGCGGCCGATGGCGTAGCCGATGGAGTCGCCGATGATCGCGCCGGCACTGGCGCACGCGCCCAGGACGAACGGGTCGATGTCGCCGTGCTGGGAGGCGAGCAGCGCGGAGGAGACCAGGATGATCTCGCCCGGTAGCGGGATGCCCAGGCTCTCCAGGCCGATGACGACTCCCACCAGCGCGTAGATGGCGACCGCGGGTACGGTCTCGAGCCACTCCTGGACGTGCACCGCCGGTTCCTCCCGAATCGCGTCCCTGCAGACATACGGCGTGCGCCCGGTCCCGGGCGCACGCCGTGAAGCCTACCGGGTCACGATGACACTCCCCGGGTCCCGAAGATCGCGGTGCTCAGCGCGTTGCCGCCGTCGGAGCCTGTGCCGCGCGGAGCGCCGGAACAGGTTCTTCCTGCCCGCGTCCGTGCGCGGGGCCGCCCACGGTGAGGTGACCCCGGATCCGCGGAGGGGGAGGTTCAGCCCAGCAGGGACTGCGCCACCTCCGTCCCACGCGACGTGACCGCGTCCCGGATGCCGCCGGTCAGCTGGTGCACGCCGGCTTCCAGCGCCGGCACGGCGACCGGCTCGGCGGGCTCGGCCTGCTCGTCGCAGCAGCCGACCTGGGCGAACCGTGTCTCGTAAACGTCCGGCGCATCCTCGGGGACCTCCTGGCCGTTACGGTCCTGCTCATCACCGTCGGGGTCGCCGCCACGCCGGTCGTCGCCAGCCCCACGCCGGTCACCGTCCCCCTCACGCCGGTCGGAGTCGCCACGCCGCTCCTCCGACGGGCCGCCGCGGAAGTCGCGCTCCTGGCCGTCGTCGCTCTTCGGCGACGTCTCCCCCGGCTCCCCCGCCTCCCCCGTCTCGGCGTGCACCGCCTCCATCCGCCACCGCTGCTCCGCCGAGCCGTCCCGCCCGGCGACGACCAGCTCCCCGCCCGTACCCGGAGCGACGAGTCTGCCCTTGCCCCAGCGGAGGAGCAGTTCGCCGCGCACGGTCAGGTCGAACTGCACCTGACCGGACGGCGCCCCGCAGTCGGCCAGCGTGACCCTTCCGGCATCGGCATCGGCATCGGGGTCGGCGTCGAGGCAGAGGGAAGGGTCGGCGACGCTGCGCAGCTGACCGTCGTCCTGGTACGACCACTGCTGCGAGTCGGCGGTCGTACAGGCCGCCAGCCCGACCTCGCCGCCCCGACCGTCGAGGCACAGGCCCATCGAGAGGTTGCGCAGGCGTCCCCGGGCGACCTCGGCGGGGCGTTCCACGGAGGCGGCGGACGGGGCTCCGGCGGACGGGTACTCGGACGCCGGTCCGGGGCGGACGGCCCGGCTACTGGGGGCTCCCCAGGTGGCGCCCGGGCCGGGGGCACCGTTGTCATCGGACCAGCCCCTGGCCGCAAGCACCGTCGCGAGCAGCGCGAGGGAGGTCAGGCCGACGCCGGCGGCCAAGGTCCGGGCGTGGCGTCGGGGCATGGTGAGGAATCCGGTCTGCGTCGCGGTCCGATGGCGGCCGCCGGTTCTCGGGCGGGTGGCGGCTGTCGGGCGGGCGGCGGCGAGCGGGCGCGGCCGGGGCGGTGGCGCCGCGGTACGGCCGGGGCGGGAGTCGAGGTAGCGGTGGGCGCCCCAGCCGAGCACGGTTTCGGCGAGCAGAACGTCCAGGCCGCCGGCGAAATGGCTGAGTTGTTCAGCGGCGTGACGGCAGTACCCGCACTGCGTCAGATGCCGTTGCACATCGGGCAGCAGGGCGCCGCCGCGTCGCATGGGGACGTCCAGGAGGCGGTTGTAGAAACGGCATTCCCTGGTGGGCGCGAGTTCCCGGTGGGCGCGTACGCAGCCGGCCCGGAATTCCTCGCGTGCCCGCTCCAGGGCGGAGGACGCAGTAAGGGCGTCAATGCCCAGCAGACCGGCCGGTATGGTTATCGTTTCCGTTTCGACCTCGGTGTGCCAGAGGAGGCATTGGGAGGCCGACGGAAGGGCATGGAACGCACGCTCTGCAAGGCGCCGCTTTTCGGGCGTCGCGGACCGAACCGCGCGCAGTCCACGGGCTCCGGTGGGTTTGGCGAGTTCCGGCAGCAGGGCCGTCACATCGTCCTCGGCGGCCCATTCCCGGACCGTGTTCCGAACGGTCATCAGCAGCTGGGGGCGCAGTGCGCCGACCGGCATCCTGCGGCCGAGCACCTGCTGAAACGCGGCGCCGGCCGCCATCGACGCCGAAACCGAGGAAGCGGCCAGGCAGATGACAGCGTATTCGTACACGGCGCGCCAGTGCCGGGCCATGAGCAGGGCGACGGCCCTGACGTCCGGTTCGGGGTCGGCGAGCCGGGCGAGAAGATCGCGGTCGGACTGCCCCGGGCGGGATCCGGGTCGGGGCGGGTAGGGCGGACGTGGGGGGTTGGGGGGCTGCACTGAACCATTTCCTTCCAAGCCGAGGACAGCACACGGAATGTGCTTCCTTCGGAAAGAGGTGCTGATTGGTGCGTACTTATCGGCCTTGACCTGTGCCTTTGCCTTCCCGCGGGGGGCATACCTTCGCACATGCGCCGCACAGGAAACAAGGAGTTCGAGCGACCGGAGCTCAAGGGGCCGGAAATTCCCGGGCGTTACCTCGGGTATCCGCACCCGTATTCGAAATCAGCCGGTGGTGCCATCCTCAACTTGTGTACGTACAAGGCCCGTTGACGCACACAATCTCCAACTTACGCGCGGGTATGACCCACCCCACGCCAGCGCTGGTGCTTGCGGGGTCGGCCAAGGCGATGGCGCCCCGGGACATGCCACGCGTGCGCGCTGTGCCCACACACCCTGCCGCCTCCGCCCCGGCGGGCGCCTTGCCATACGGTGATCAGCGCTGCGACACCGCTGAGGAAGCCCCCGGTGCCTGACACCCCGGCGATCACAAGGGTCAGCACGCTGTCGAGACCGGTCGGGGTCGGATCGCCGTCACCGCTGGCGCCCCCGTCTGAATTGGGTCGGCCGCCGACGTCTTGCCACTTGAGGCCACCGTCAGCCGGCTGGAGGCCAGGGCCCGGCTCGGCCCCACCGCCAGGGCCCGACTCGGCGCCATTGGACGTGCCTCCGGTGAATGGACCGGGGCCGCTCTCGGAGGCAGGCTGAAGGAGATGGGAGGGCTCCGTGATGGACCACGCCACCGCGAGAGTGCAGAAGCAGATGGCGAAGCCGACGAGAGCGATGATCTGCCATCGCAGTGCGGCGCGGAAGCCCCTCGGTCGACACCGGGCGGCCGTTGTCCCGACGCCCGCCGAAGTCCGCTCAGGACGATCCAGCATCTGACTCACTCCAAACCTCAGCCGGCGCCACACCTCCGTGTGAACCCATGCCTCCATTGCGCCCTGGCCGCGGATGCGCGTCACGGCACTGCATTTCGGGACTTGACACTGAGATCCGGATCGTGCCCGGCGCCGAGCAGGCACCTGGCACCGGGCGGGGCCGAACGGGTCGACCGGATGTCGCCTCGCTCGATCAGCGAGGGTTCGTCGTGACCGGGCTGTCGACGAAGGGGTGCACGGGGTGTGTGCCCCTGTGCGTTCCGTCAGTCGTCCGAGCCCGACCCCCCGGCCCGACCCCCCTCCGACCGGCGCACCAGTTCACCCGCGCCCAAGGTCACGGCGGCCACCGCGCGCACCCAGCGCGGGCCGCCCCGCGACGCCCACACGACGCAGACGCACCCGCCGACGACGAGCAGGAGAACGACGGACAAGACGACTACGGCCATGCTGCTCGCCCTCCTTCTGCCGTGTGGGCGACCCTTCTGCCGTGTGGGCGACGCCATCCTGCCAGGAGTCACAACGGGCGGTCACAGCGGGCCGGTTGGCGAGTGGCCCCGGCGTACGGCCGGGGCCTTCCGCAGTGCGGCTATCAGCTGTTGGGTCGCAGCGTCCACACCACGGTCATCTCCGTGGTCACCGCCCCGTCCTCCCGCTGGATGGCGACGGCCACCGGAAACTCCGGGCGCTTGCCCTCGTCGAGCTCGGCGACGACCTCGGCGGCCGGGCGTCCGAGCGTCGCGGTGGCCGTGACGGGACCCAGGGCGATCTTCTTGAACGCGATCTCGGCATGCACCGGCAGCGGCACGGCCCGCGAGAGCTGGTCACCGAACGCGGCCAGCACGATCGCGCCGCTGGCCGACTCGCCCAGCGTGAACATGGCCCCCGCGTGCGGCCCGCCGACGTGATTGCGGTACTCGCTCTGATCCGGCAAGGCCAGCACGGCCTTCTCCGGAGTGGTCTCCAGGTACTCCAGGTTCAGCGTCCGAACCATCGGCACCGTGGCGGCGAGCATCTCGCCGATCGACATCTGATCTGCGCTCATGACCGCATGTTACCCATGGGTAGCCTCAGCTGACCAGATCCGCCCAGATCCGCGTGATGATCGTCGCGCCCTCGCATCCGCCCAACGGCGCCCGCAGCACGGAGGAGATGGCCCGTGCGGATTTGCTACGTCCCTGACAAAACCTGGTGACCGAATCGTGTCCCCAGCCCTACTAGGGTTACCGCTCATGTGGCCAGGACAGCAGCCGCCCGGGGGCGAGCAGAACCCGCAAGGGCAGAACAACCCGTACCAGCAGCCGGGGTACCAGCAGCCGAATCCGTACCAGCAACCCGGCTACCAGCAGCCCAACCCCTATGCACAGCAGCCGCAGTGGGGCACCCCGGCGCCGGTGGGTACGCCGCAGCCGCAGCCCGGCGGGGGCGGTGACGGCAACCGGACGAAGCTGGTCGCCATCATCGCGGCCACCGCCGTGGTGGTGACCGCTGGTGTCACGGGCTTCCTGGTCCTCGGCGGCGACAAGGACGACCAGGCCGACGGCGGCGGGCAGACGAAGACCAGTCAGTCGCCGTCGGACCCCGCCGAACCCACCGCGTCGGAGTCGGGTTCCGGGTCGGACGACAACCCGCGGAGCAACGAGACCGAGCAGCCGACGATCCCGGGCTGGAAGGTCGTCGTCAACCCCAAGCGCGGCGTCGCCTTCGACGTGCCGCCGGACTGGGAGGTCGAGTCGCCGGGGACGTCCATCGGATTCGAGGACCAGAAGTCGGACGACGCCAAACCGCTGATCGTGATGTCGGCACCGGCGTACTACAAGTCGAAGTGGTGCACGACCGACGAGAACAAGGACGGCCGGACGGAGGACACCCACCTGGCCGCCGTGGGCACCAAGGGAGCCGACGGCGCCAAGGACACCGACGAGGTGGCCATCAACACGGTCCCGTGGTGGGTCTACGGCGGCTACACCCAGCCGGACAAGAAGAGCCTCAAGTTCGAGGAGAAGGCCGAGTCCTACACCACCAAGTCCGGCATCCAGGGCAGCGTCGCCTGGGCCGAGTCGCAGAACACGCCCCAGAAGGGCAAGTGCGACAGCGACGGCAAGGCCGTCACGTTCGGCTTCAAGAACTCCGTCGGCGACTTCGTGTCGTGGAACTTCTACGGTGCCAAGGGCGTCGAGGGCGAGGTCCCCAAGGCGACCATCATGCAGATCCTGAGCACGGTACGGCTGCACGGGGAGCCCACCGGAGGCTGACCGACAACCGGTTTGGCAAGTCGGGGGCCGGGCGGTGATAGTCGGCCGGTGAACACCGTCGCCGAAACCTCCCGCCCCCGCAGGCCCGCGTGGGCGGGCCGCAACTACAGCCTGCTGACCGCCGCCGCGGTCGTCACCCACCTCGGCAGCAACGGCGCGCTCGTCGCCGCCGCGTTCGCGGTGCTGCAGGCGGGCGGCGACGGCGGCGACGTGGGCCTCGTGGCCGCCGCCCGCACCCTGCCGCTGGTGCTCTTCCTGCTGATCGGCGGCGCGGTCGCGGACCGGCTGCCCCGGCACCGCGTGATGGTCGCCGCCAACGCCCTCAACTGCGTCTCGCAGGGCCTGTTCGCCCTGATCGTGCTCGCCGGCGAGCCGCAGCTGTGGCAGATGATGCTGCTGAGCGCGCTGGGCGGCACCGGCCAGGCCTTCTTCGGTCCGGCCGCCGAGGGCATGCTCATGTCGTCGGTGCAGGGCGAGCAGGTGAGCCGCGCGTTCGCGGTGTTCCGGATGGCGATGCAGGGCGCGGCCCTGGGCGGCGCCGCCCTCGGCGGGGCGATGGTCGCCGCGATCGGCCCGGGCTGGGTGCTCGCCGCGGACGCGGCCGCGTTCGCCGTCGCCGGGGCGCTGCGTGCCTTCCTCGACGTCAGCCACATCCCGCCGCGCGAGCCGGGCGGCGGGATGCTCGCGGATCTCCGCGAGGGCTGGCGGGAGTTCGCCGGCCGGCCGTGGCTGTGGGGCGTCGTCGTCCAGTTCTCCGTCGCCAACGCGGTGGTGGCGGCCGCCGAGTCGGTCTACGGCCCCCTGGTCGCCCGGGACCATCTGGGCGGAGCGGCGCCCTGGGGTCTGGCGCTGGGCTTCTTCGGCGCGGGCACGGTCGTCGGCGCGCTGCTGATGACCCGCTGGAAGCCACGCCGGCTGCTCCTCGCGGGCACCCTCTGCGTCTTCCCGCTGGCCCTGCCGTCCGCCGCGCTCGCGGTGCCGGTGCCGACCGGGGGCCTGTGGGCGGTGATGTTCGTGACCGGCGTGACGCTGGAGGTCTTCGGCGTCTCCTGGATGACCGCCCTCCATCAGGAGATCCCCGAGAACAAGCTCTCGCGCGTCGCGGCCTACGACTGGTTCGGCTCGGTCGCCCTGGTGCCGCTGACCACGGCACTGGCGGGTCCTGCCGAGATGGTGTTCGGGCGGACGGCGGCGCTGTGGGGCTGCGCGACGCTCGTCGTGGTGGTCACGGCGGCGGTGCTGTGCGTCCCGGACGTACGGAACCTACGGCGCCGTACCCACGAGGTGGCCAAGGGCGCACCGGCCGACTCAACCGATGCCGAACGCCCCGTCCGGGGGCTCGGGTGAGGGCACGGCGTCCTCGTCCCGCACCGGCGCCGCATCGCCGATGAACTTCCGCAACGCCGGCCCGTGTTCGACGCGGGCCGGGAACGCGTCGGCGGCGGTGCGCCGGGCCAGGGCGGCCGTGTCGACCGGGTGGTGCGCGGCGACCAGCACCGCGTTGCCGAACCGGCGCCCGCGCAGCACGGCCGGTTCGGCGATCAGCGCGAGCTCCTCGAATACCGTGGCCAAGGTGGCCAGTTGGGAACGGAGGAACGCGAAGGGCGCGGCGTCCGCCAGATTGGCCATGTAGGCCCCGTCGGCACGCAACACCCGCTCGACCTCACCGGCATGGCCGACGGTCGTGAACCCGGCCGGAACCCGCGAGCCGCCGAAGACGTCACCGACGACGACGTCCGCCGAGTCCGCCGGGGCATCCGCCAGCCAGCGGCGCGCGTCCGCGACATGCAATGCGATCCCGGACCCCGCGCCGACCGGCAGATACTCGCCGACCAGCTCCACCAGCCCCTGATCGGCCTCGACGACGTCCTGCCGGGAACCGGGCCGCGTCGCCGCCAGATACCGCGGCAGGGTGAGCGCGCCCCCACCGAGGTGCAGCACATCAAGCGGCCGCCCCGCCTCCGCGACGGTGTCCAGCACATGCCCGAGCCGCCGCGCGTACTCGAACTCCAGATGCGTCGGTTCATCGAGATCGACGTAGGACTGCGGCGCCCCGTCGACCGTGAGCAGCCAGGCCCGCTCACGGTCGACGTCGGGCATCAGTTTGGCGAACCCGTGATCGACGGCACGACCGACGGGAAGGGGCTCGTTCACTCCTCCATTGTGCGGGCGACCATCGCCGGTAAGGGGCGCGGGGAACTGCGCGACCAGCCACACACGGCCCGCAGTCCCCCACGGACAGCACACCCCCCTATGAAACGGCCGTCACCGTCCCGGCGCCCACGGTCCGTCCACCCTCACGGATGGCGAAACCGAGCCCGGGCTCCAGCGGCACGTCCCGCCCCAGCTCCACGGTCATCGTCACCGTCTCCCCGGGCCGCGCAACCGCGACCTCACCGAGGTCGACGTCGCCGACCACATCCGCCGTACGGATATAGAACTGCGGCCGATACCCGGTGGAGACCGGCGTCGTACGCCCGCCCTCACGCGCCGACAGCACATACACCTGCGCGGAGAACCGACGCCGCGGCACCACACTCCCCGGCGCGGCCACGACATGCCCACGACGGACCGCGTCCCGCGCGACGCCCCGCAGCAGCAACGCCACGTTGTCCCCGGCCTGCGCCTCCTCCATCGGCTTGCCGAAGGTCTCCAGGCCGGTGACGACGGACTCCAGCTCGGCGCCCAGCACCTCGACCCGGTCACCGATCCGAACGGTTCCCCGCTCCACCGCACCGGTGACAACCGTCCCGCGCCCGGTGATGGTGAGCACGTTCTCCACCGGCAGCAGGAACGGCGCGTCCAGATACCGCTCCGGCATCGGCACATAGGTGTCCACCGCGTCCAGCAGCGCCTCGATGGACGCCGTCCAGCGCGGGTCGCCCTCCAGCGCCCGCAGCCCGGACACCCGTACGACCGGCACGGAGTCACCCGCGTAGCCGTGCTGGGTGAGCAGGTCACGCACCTCCAGTTCGACGAGGTCGATCAGCTCCTCGTCGCCCGCGCCGTCCGCCTTGTTGAGGGCGACGACGATGTGGTCGACGCCCACCTGCCGGGCGAGCAGCACGTGCTCGGCGGTCTGCGGCATGATCCCGTCGAGCGCGGAGACGACGAGGATCGCCCCGTCGAGCTGCGCCGCGCCGGTGACCATGTTCTTGACGTAGTCGGCGTGGCCCGGCATGTCGACGTGCGCGTAGTGCCGGGTGTCGGTCTCGTACTCGACGTGCGCGATGTTGATGGTGATGCCGCGCGCCGCCTCCTCGGGGGCACGGTCGATGCGGTCGAACGGCACGAAGGTGCCGCTGCCGCGCTCGGCGAGGACCTTGGTGATGGCGGCCGTCAGGGTGGTCTTGCCGTGGTCGACGTGACCCATCGTGCCGATGTTCAGGTGCGGTTTGGTGCGCACGTATGCCGTCTTGGGCATGGCGATACCTCGAAGCGTCTCGATGGTGGCTGGGACCCCGGGGACTGACCGACCCTCCCCTTGCGGGGTCCGCCGGACGATCCGGGGAGGGTCAGCTTCGGGCGCCGTCGACAGCGGCCAGGAGGATCACGACGGCAGCCTTCGGGGCATCCGCGACTGCGGATGCTGCGAGGAGGAAGGCGTGCCGGAACATGACGTCGATCATCGCCGACGCCGGGGCGCGCGTCGAATGGTTTTTCCAGGCAAGGGGGTTCAGACCGCCCCGCCCGCACCCACAGTCACGGCCCGATCCTCACGGCCCGATCGTCACGGCCCGACACTCACGGCCCGATGTTCTTCAGCGCCTCCCGCACCGACAGCGGCGCGAACCGCCCCCGCTCCCGCGCGAGGAAGCCGCGCACGGCGTCGGGATCGGTCTTGGCGTACTCCCGCAGGCACCAGCCGATGGCCTTGCGGATGAAAAAGTCCGGGTGCCCGGACTGGCGCAGGCAGTAGGTGAACAGGCGTTCGGTGTCGGTGCGCTCCTTGTAGCGCAGTTGGTGGAGCAGGGCCGCCCGGGCGACCCACAGGTCGTCGTCCACGATCCAGGCGTCCATCTCGGCCTTCAGCCCGGGATCGGCGGCCACCAGTGGGCCCACCACGTGGGCGGCGATCAGGTCGACGGTGTCCCACCACGACACGGTGGTGATCAGCTGCCGGGCCACCGGCAGGAAGGCGGACGAGCAGCGGCTCACATGGCGGCGCAGATAGTCGACGACGAAGTAGTGGTACTCGCGTTCCGGCAGCTGCCAGCAGCGCAGGGCGACGGCGGTGCAGTCGGCCTCGTCCGGGCGGGGCGTGCCCTCGACGACCGTGCGGGACAGGGCGCGGCGCACGGGTGTGGTCAGGCCGAGGAAGGGCGCGACATCCTTCATGTACGCCCGCATGGGCGCCGCGCGCGCCGGGTCGGCCGCGGCGCTGTATGTGGCGGTGAGCCGTGTCACCAGCATGTCGGCGAGGGTGCTGCGCGGGACACCCACCGTTCCCGCACCCGTGACGCTCATGAGACGAACCATACGGCGATCACACATATTTGTCGGTTAGTGTCACCGAATGCTCGATGCCCACACCCGCTCTGGGGGCACCGCACCGGCCTCTCCCCGGGCCACTGCCACCGAACTCGCGGCCGCCGTCCCCGTCCCCGCCGGCGCCGCGGCCGCGGCCGTCCGCCTCGGCTTCGCCGCCCGGTGCGTGAGAGTCCTGCTCTCGCCCTGGGCACGTTTCTCCCTGCTCGTCGCCCTGCTGGTCGGAGCCGGGGCGGCGGTACTGCTCTTCCAGCCGCAGCGGCTGCTCGCGCACGGCTGGCCACCCCAGCTCGGCGGCGTCGTGGCCGCGCTCATCTTCGCGGTCGCTTACGGCGTCATCACCGTCGCGTTCGTGCCGCGGCCGCTGCTCAACCTGGCGGCGGGCGCGCTGTTCGGCTCCGAGCTGGGCATCGCGGCGGCGATCGGGGGCTCGGTGATCGGTGCCGGGCTCGCTTTCGGGCTCGGCCGGTTCCTGGGCCAGGACGCACTGCGCCCGCTGCTGCGCGGCAAGTTCCTGAAGACCGTCGACGGACAGTTCAGCCGGCACGGCTTCCGCTCCATGCTGGCGGTGCGGCTGTTCCCGGGCGTGCCGTTCTGGGCCGCGAACTACTGCGCCGCCGTCTCCCGTATGGGCTGGCTGCCGTTCCTGCTGGCGACGGCGCTCGGCTCGCTGCCGAACACCACCGCGTACGTCGTCGCCGGCGCCCGCGCCTCGACGCCGACGTCGCCGGTGTTCCTGATCGCGATGGCCGCCATCGCCATTCCGGGTCTGGCGGGCGCGGTGGTGGCCTGGCGCAAACGCCACCACCTGCGCGGCTGACCAGCGGTCAGAAGGCTTAGGGCCTGTCGTTTGGATCATGCCGGCGTCGCGGGGCCTGGTGCGTGCATCTGCCGCGTTGTCGTCGGTTGCCGACGCTCCGCGTCGCCGCCCTCCTCCGCCTTGCAGCTGCACGCACCAGGCCCCGCTCGGGTCGGGGGAAAGGCGCAGTCCCTCGCAGCCGACCTGATCCAAACGACAGACCCTACGCGGCTTCCAGGATCATCGCGTTGGCCAGCCCGCCCGCCTCGCACATGGTCTGCAGGGCGTAGCGGGCGCCGCGCTCGCGCATGGCGTGCACGAGCGTGGTCGTCAGCCGGGTGCCGCTCGCGCCGAGCGGATGGCCGATGGCGATGGCGCCGCCGTGCACGTTGACCTTGGCCAGGTCGGCGCCGGTCTCCTGCTGCCAGGCGAGAACGACGCTGGAGAACGCCTCGTTGACCTCGAACAGGTCGATGTCGTCCAGGGTCAGGGAGGCCCTGCGCAGTACCTTCTCGGTCGCCGGGATGACGCCGGTGAGCATCAGCAGCGGGTCGGAGCCGGTGACGGCGAAGCTGTGCAGCCGGGCGAGCGGGCGCAGGCCGAGGCGGGCCGCGGTCTCGCTCGACGTGATCAGCACGGCGGAGGCGCCGTCGTTGATGGGGCTGGCGTTGCCGGCGGTGACGTTCCACTCGATCTGCGGGAAGCGCTCGGCGAAGACGGGGTCGTGATAGGCGGGCTTGAGTCCGGCCAGGATCTCGGTGGTGCTGCCGGGCCGTACGCACTCGTCGCGCGCGACCCCGCCCAGGGGCGCGACCTCGGCGTCGAACAGGCCGCCGTCCCAGGCCGCGGCCGCCTTCCGGTGCGAGGAGACGGCGAAGGCGTCCATCTGCTCGCGCGTGATGGACCACTTGGCGGCGATCAGCTCGGCGCTGATGCCCTGCGGGACGAGGCCCTCCGGATAGCGCTCGGCGACACCGGGGCCGAAGGGGTCCTTGCCGGGCGGGACGTTCGACCACATCGGCACGCGGCTCATGGACTCGACGCCGCAGGCGACCACGATGTCGTACGCGCCCGAGAGGACACCCTGCGCGGCGAAGTGCACGGCCTGCTGGGAGGAGCCGCACTGACGGTCCACCGTGGTCGCGGGGACGGTCTCCGGGAAGCCCGCCGACAGCACGGCGTACCGGGTGGTGTTCATGGCCTGCTCGCCGACCTGGTCGACGGTGCCGCCGATGACGTCGTCGATCAGCGCCGGGTCGACGCCGGAGCGCTCGACGAGGGTGCGCAGGGTGTGGGCGAGGAGTTCGACGGGGTGGACGTGCGCGAGCGAGCCGTTCGGCTTGCCCTTGCCTATGGGGGTGCGTACGGCTTCGACGATGACTGCGTCACGCATGCTGCGGGCCTCCTTGGCCGCCTGGAGCCACCTGGGCGCCTACCAGTGAGTAGGAAATCCAGACTCACCATAGCCCGACGAGTTGGAAAAACAAACCCATGAGCACGAGCGATCAGTTGGATAACCAAACGCTCCCCTAGACTGAGCTGCATGGCCGCCACCAAAGATCCGCGCCCCTGCTCGATCGCCGACGCCCTCGCGCTCGTCGGCGAGAAGTACTCCCTGCTCGTCCTGCGGGAGGTCTGCCTCGGCAACGGCCGTTTCGACCAGCTCGTGCGCAACATCGGCGCCCCGCGCGACATCCTGGCCACCCGGCTGCGCCGCCTGGTCGACGCCGGGGTCCTCACCAAGCGGGCCTACAGCGAGCGCCCGCAGCGCTTCGAGTACCGGCCCACCCAGGCGGGCCTCGAACTGGAGCCGGTCCTGCTCACCCTCATGGAGTGGGGCAACCGCCACCTGCGCCAGGACGACCGTCCCATGGTCGTCGAGCACATCTGCGGCCACGAGCTGGTCCCGCTCGTCACCTGCCAGGCCTGCGGCGACCCGGTCCAGCACGAGGACCTCACCCCCCACCCCCAGTCCCCGGGCTGGACCGTCACCGGTCCGACGGCGGCGTGATCCAGACCTACCGGCCGCGTGATCCGACCTGACGGCCGCGTGATCCGGACCTACCGGCCGCGTAATCGGACCTGACGGCCGCGTGATCCGACCTAACGGGCCGCGATCCAACCTAGTGGCCGGGATACACGTCCAACCGCCCGCACATCCCGAACTTGCCGCGCGCCGACGGCTGTTCACTGCGGACGACGGCCCCCGCGAGGTGGGACACCTCGCCCCGCGCCAGCCGGTCGAGCTGCTCCCCCGTCGCCGCGGCGGCCGCCTCGGCGCCCCGCCGCCAGCGCTCACGCCACTCGGCGAGCCGGGGCCGTACCAGCGCGGCCGCGGCCCGGTGGAACTCGGCCAGCGCCTCGGGGCCGGACGCGCGCAGCACGCGGTAGCCCTCCAGGGCGAGGTCGCGCCGGGCGCGGGCCACGCGCTCCTGCTCGGCGACGGGTGCGTCCGCCGGGATCACGGTGGCGGCGGCATACGTCTCCGGGTCGGTCAGGTACTCCGGCGGCAGCGTGAGCACCGCGTCCCCCGCCTCCGGCAGCCCGCTGTTCTGCATCAGGACGGTGATGCGCAGGTCGTCGTCGTTGACCAGCCGGTGGATCGTGCCGGGCGTGAACCAGGCGACCGTGCCGGCCGCGAGCGGCGTGACCTCGTACCCGGACGTCGTGAGCGTCTGCACCGCGCCGCGCCCGCCGGTGACGACGTACGCCTCCGAGCAGGTCAGGTGCAGGTGCGGAGTTCCGCCGCACACCCCGTCCGCGGCCGGCCAGTCGTAGACGGACAGGTGCGACACGGCGACCGAGCCGGGCAGGCCGGTGAACACGCCCGTCAGCTCCTCGGCGTTCACCACGGGTGCGCCTCCAGGTACTTGGCGATCTCGTCGCGTTCCCAGGCCCCGTCGGCGACGACGACCCGGTAGCGGCGGGTGAGGGTGTCGCCCGGGGCGAGCTGGAGTTCGTCGTAGAAGGCCCAGGAGGGGGCGACGGCGGCGAACGGCTCGTTGCGGACGAACCAGTGGGCGGGGTGGGCGCCCCCGGCACCGGTGTGGTCGTTCTCCGGGGCGTGCGCGAAGACCAGCGTGGCGTGGCCGTCGACGCCGTCGTGCTCGCCGGAGTACGCCAGCCAGGGCGCCTGCTTGCCCATCAGGTCGGGGCCCTCGCTGTCCGGCCCGAGGACGCGGCCGTCCCGGAAGGCGCGCGGTCCGCGCCAGAACAGGCCCGTGTAACCGGCCATCTCGCGCCCCGCCGTGGTCGGGCTGCCGAACAGCAGCGGCTCGTCCCGCCGGTTGGTGATGGCGCTGGTCCAGGTCAGCGCCCACGAGCCCGCCGCCGGGTCCACGTCGTGCACCTCGATCCGGCGCTGCTCGTCGGCCCACAGCTCCCCGCCGTGCGGGTGCCAGGTGAGCCGCTCGGCGATCACGACCCGCGAGCCGTCGGAGGCGACCTCGTCGAAGCCGACGTGCGCCATGGACCCGACGCGCTCCGGGAGGGCGACATAGCCCTCTCCGTGCACGTAGCTGTTGCCGCCCCACAGATTCTGGCCGGACAGGTGGGAGGCCGTCAGCTGCAGTCCCTTGTGCCAGCGGTGGTCATTGGGCCGGTAGTCCGTGACGACCGCGTTCCCCAGGGTCCGGATCGGGTGCAGATACGGCTTCGGCGCCTCCCAGGCCGCCTCGGGCCCATAGACGTAGGAGAACAGGTCGACGCCGGTGGTGGGTTCGGTGACCGTGATCCGGTCGCCGTGCGCGTGGACGATGCGCGGACCGGTCATGCGGGCACCTCCTGGTTCGCGGCGGCCTCGGGGACGACGGGTGCCCAGCCGGGCGCACCGCCGTGCAGAGCCGTGTAGTACGGGTCACCGGGGCCGATCTCGCCCTGGCGGACGGTCGTGTCGGTGAACGCGGACTTGTACAGCGCGGTGATCAGCTCCAGGCTCTTGCGCCCGTCCGGTCCGCTGCTGCGCGGCCGCTCGCCCGCGCGCATGCTGGCGACCAGCTCACGCAGCTGCGCCAGGTGCGAACTGGGCACGTCCGGGCCGAAGTCCCGCCAGAGCGCGGCCTCCTCGGCCGGTACGTCCGGTGCCGGAGTGATCCGCCAGTCGGCGTTGGCGTGCCCGTACAGGTGGGTGAGTTCGACGGTGGCGCGCTCGCAGTCGACGCGGATACGGCTCACTTCGTCGGGGCTGAGGACGCTGTTCACGACCGTCGCCATGGTGCCGTTCTCGAAGCGGACCAGCGCGGTCGAGACGTCCTCGGTCTCCACGTCGTGCACCAGGCGCCCGGCCATCGCGCGCACCTCGCTCCACGGACCGAGCAGATCGAGCAGCAGGTCCATCTGGTGGATGCCGTGCCCCATGGCGGGCCCGCCGCCCTCGGTCTGCCAGCGGCCGCGCCAGGGCACGGCGTAGTAGGCGGCGTTGCGGTACCAGGTGGTCTGACAGTGCGCCACCAGCGGCCGCCCCATGGCCTGCGCGGCGAGCAGCCGTCGCACATGGGCGGCACCGGAGCCGAACCGGTGCTGGAAGACGATCGAGGCGTACGGTCCACCGGCCGGCCCCTCCGCCGCCTCGACGGCGTCGAAGTCGGCGAGCGTGGGCACGGGCGGCTTCTCGCACCACACCCAGGCGCCGGCGCGCAGGGCGGCGATGGTCTGCTCGCGGTGCAGCGTGGGCGGTGTGCAGATCGTCACCAGGTCGGGCCGCTGTTCCCGCAGCATGCGCTCCATGTCGGTGTACGCGTGGGGGATCCCGCCCTGCGCGCAGAACGCCTCGACGGCGGCCCGGTCGATGTCGACGGCCGCGACGACCTCCGTCTCGCCCTCGTCGGCGAGCCGGGTGAGGGCGGGGAGGTGGCATCCGCGGGCGATGCCGCCGGTGCCGATGACAGCGGTTCTGACGGGGCGGCCGGAGAGGGGGGCGGAGGGGGATCGGGAGGTCTCGGGGTCGTGGGTGTCGACTGCCGTGGTGGTCGTGGATGGTGTGTCAGCCGCTGACGGCATCGATGTCGCGGGTGTGGGCATGAACCTGATCAGCACTCCTCCGGGGTCCCTGGACGCATGGCAAGCGCCACAGCAAGCGCTTTCCCCGTGTGCAACGTAAGCGCGGCACGGCGGCCGGTCAACACCCCGAACCGATCACCGTCGATCGCCCCGGAAACCCCTGTGTCGGGCGTGTCGGCCCGGGACGCTACGCTGCCCCTCAACACACCCGATCACCGCGCGCGGGGGCCCGGTGTGTCCTCCGTCCGTTCCACGATCGGCACTTGGACTCCGTAACTTCATGTCTTGGTTCGAATCACTCATCCTCGGACTCGTCCAGGGGCTGACCGAGTTCCTCCCCGTGTCCTCCAGCGCGCACCTGCGCCTGACCGCAGCCTTCTCCGGCTGGGAGGACCCCGGCGCCGCCTTCACGGCGATCACCCAGATCGGCACGGAGACCGCCGTGCTGATCTACTTCCGCAAGGACATCGGGCGCATCCTGTCGGCGTGGACCCGCTCGCTCTACGACAAGACGTGGCGCAAGGACCAGGACGCCCGGATGGGCTGGCTGGTGATCGTCGGCTCGATACCGATCGGCATCCTCGGCGTGACCCTCAAGGACCAGATCGTCGGGCCGTTCCGTGATCTGCGCATCACCGCGACCATGCTGATCGTGGTCGGCCTGATCATGGGTATCGCCGACCGGATCGCGGCGCGCGACGAGACCGGCGGGCGCCACCGGGCGGCCAAGGAGCGCAAGACGCTGAAGGAACTGGGGGTGCGGGACGGCCTGATCTTCGGCATCTGCCAGGCCATGGCGCTCGTCCCGGGCGTCTCCCGCTCCGGCGCGACGATCACCGGCGGCCTCTTCATGGGCTACACCCGCGAGGCCGCGGCCCGCTACTCCTTCCTGCTCGCCATCCCGGCGGTGCTCGCCTCGGGCGCGTACGAACTGAACGACGCGATGGAGACCGGCCATGTGTCGTGGGGGCCGACGATCTTCGCGACGATCATCGCCTTCGGCACCGGGTACGCGGTGATCTCCTGGTTCATGAAGTTCATCTCGACCAAGAGCTTCATGCCGTTCGTCTGGTACCGCATCGCGCTCGGTGTGGTGGTGATTGTGCTGGTCAGCGTGGGTGCACTGAGCCCGCACGCGGGCGAATCCGGCGGCTGAACCAGGGCCGCGCAGGTAGCACCATCTAGCATTTCCTAGCGCCTGACTGCATCACCACGCCATGATCATCTCCCACTTGTCTCCCACTCATCTCCCACCGGGGAGGCGGGATACGCCCCACTAGGACGTGTGCGTCCGCAAAGTAGGGGATGACGCGGAAGGGCCCGCACGGCTTGCCGTGCGGGCCCTTCCGCACAGAGGGTAGAGCGGGTCAGCTGAGGTTCATGTCCGGCCAAGGCCGCGACCCTCGCCACGCGGAAACGCAGCCGCTCATCCACCGTGTCCCAGGCATCGCCGG
This sequence comes from Streptomyces sp. Z423-1, assembly GCF_013009255.1. Taxonomy (NCBI): domain Bacteria; kingdom Bacillati; phylum Actinomycetota; class Actinomycetes; order Kitasatosporales; family Streptomycetaceae; genus Streptomyces; species Streptomyces sp. Z423-1. The sequence goes on along the minus strand of NZ_CP053109.1, from coordinate 8,136,420 downwards.
CGAGGTCGTCCAGCGCGGCGGCGGCCGTGAGGATAAGCCAGCCGAGGCGCGCTTCCATGTCCTCCCACGTGTGCGTCGCCACGACTGCCTCACCGTGCGGACCCGTGCCCACTGCCCCGTACACAGCGATGGCGGCTTCCCCCATGTCCCCGTTGATCGCGAGGACCTGGAGGAGCCGGATGCCCCCAGCCGCCGGTGATCTCATCCGGCGCGCGGCCCTGAAGCTGGTGCTCCACCACCGCCGCGCCGTCCCCGCTCACGGTGTCCAGGGCAACCATGGCCGTCACGATGACGTCCGTGAACTCCTTCGGCACACCCCATGCGTGATGCGTGCGGCTGCGCTTGCCGATCTCGCCCGTCGAGCCAGGCGCCCTCTCACACGGGCCACCGGCCCAGACCCGTCGGGGACATTCCTGTGTATGACACGACTCCTCCAGCGGCCTCTTCAGCTGAGGTGAAGGGTGGTCAGGGCGGTGGTCCAGTCGGTGACGATGGCCTGCTGGGCGGCCGCGAGCGTGATCTGGCCCTTGCAGACTGCGGTGTGCAGCTTGGCCTCCACCGAGTCCTTCTTGTTGTTCACCCCGGCACCCTTCTTATGGCCGGGGTCGGCCGGCTCCACCCACAGGTTCCGCGGGTCGTTCGGGTCGCCGCCGAGCTGCAGACTGATCAGGTGGTCGTACTCGGCATCGCCCATGCGGCCGGTGTGTCCGTAGGAGGCGGCGTTGAGCTTCTTCTCCTTGCCCGTCACATACGCGGAGGGGCGTATGCCGGAGGTGTAGCCGCTCTTGCGGCATATCGTCGACTTCAGGTTCGCCTGCGTGACCGCCGGAGAGATGGCGCCCGGCGTGCACTTCCGGTCCTCGAGGGGCTCGCCGTGCTCCACGCGGTAGTGGCACGAGCCGGCGGCCGGCTGCTGCTGCACCGTGTAGTGCTTCTGCGGGCCCGCCCCCACCGCGATCGCGCGGCCTGAGCCGGCCGGCGCGCCGGGCGCAGGGCTCTGAGTCCCTGATTGGGTTGGTGTGCTGAGTTGGACGGACGAACAGCCCGTCATCAGCAGGCAGCCGAGCAGGAGGGGCGGTAGGGCACGCGGGACATGAGGCATGACGGTCCTTCACGGGCTGGCGACGGCTGACCAGATGCTCCCCCATCACCACTCGGCCCTACCGCGCGGGGGTACGGCGGACAGGTGCACGGCGCCGTGCGCACGGCCTTTGACCCAAGACTCGTGCGGGAGTCCGTACGTGATGAGCGCGCGACCGGAGCTTTGGGTGACGAACTGGGCCGGCGCGGCAGGAGCGGCTGCTAGGCACTTTCGGGTGACGGTCCGTTGGGGGGTGGGGTGGCGCCACAGCCGCGGCGCATGCCGCTCGGAGTCATAGGCCAGCAGATGCGTGAGTACTGTGCACGTTGGCCTCCGGCGTTGAACCGCCCCTGTGCCCACACCACATGCAGCACAATGGTCCTCAGCCCGGAGCGGGCTAAAGCAGATCCGGGCTTGCAGGCACACGGTGAGCGAGGCGGGGTAAGGCGTGCAGATAGTACGGGTCGTCGGCGTGCACGGAATCGGGCAGTCGAAGACTTCCCAGCATCAGCTGACCGCCGACTGGGGCCGTGCCCTTAAGCGCGGCATCGACTCGCTGCCCGACGCAACAGCCTGTGTGGCGTCCCTCGAAGTACCGCATTGGACGGCACTCCTGGCGAGGGGAACAGACCGTCTTGGCCCCGAGGACGACCTCTTCGGCGAGTCCGTGCCGATGGATCCAGCGGAAGAGGAGTTCGTCGCCGAGGTCTTTGCCGACCTTGTACGGCCCGAGGACGTAGTCTTCGCCGAAACCCAGCCCCTGGCCACTCTGGGACCGCCCAAGCTGTGGTCACCGCGCCTGACCCGGCTGGCGATGGCCTATGACCGCCGTCGCCCGGGCGGTGGCGTGCAGTTCATCGTCCGGCGCATGCGTGAGGTGCGCTATTACCTCACGAAGCCGGCCCTGGCCGCCGAGGTCCGGGCGTTCATCCGAGACGGGTTCACGCCGGATGCCGCCGTGGTCATCGGCCATTCGCTCGGCAGCGTCATCGCCTACGATCTGCTCCGCCACAAGGAGGTCGGTGCTGCGGGCACCGGCTCTGCTCTCCACACACTGGTGACCTGCGGCTCGCCACTGGGCATCCCCGCCGTGCGACGGCTCATGGGCATCACCGATGGCACGCCCCTCCAGCTCGACTCGCACATTAGGTGGGTCAATGTCTTCGACCCCGACGACTTCATCACCGGGGGCGCAGGCCTGTCCGCCATCGCGCGGGAGCTCACTGAAGCCCAGGTGGACAACGGCATCGGCGACCCACACAGCGCCTTGCGGTATCTCCGCAGTGTGCCGGTGGCCCGCGCCGTGGCGGGCGGCCGACCGTGACACGCACGCCAGCCCCGGATACCTTCGCCCGCCGCCTCGTCGTCATCGCGGTCTCGGAGTACGATGACGGATCTGCCGCCGAGCGGGAGGCGTTCAGCAAGGAAATCACCGCGCAGGTGACGACTGTGAAGGACTGGTGGGCACACCCCTCCCTCGACGGCGCGCGCCGTTTCGAGCCTTCCGAAGCGAAGCAGTTGCATGACCTGCGCGATCTGCGCACCTTCCTCATAGAGGAAGACCTCGGGAACGCGGACGACGACGAAGCCCTTGTCGTCTACATCACCGGGCACGGTTTGGCCCCGACGAACTCCCCTCAGCATTTCCTTCAGTTGCGGGACACGTACGTGGAGAGGCCGTACGCCACCGCGTTCCCGACCGCCGAGATCATCACCACCGTGCTGGACTCTCACGCCTCGCACGTCCTGGTGATGGTGGACTCATGCTTCTCGGGTCAGCTCGAGTCCGAGCTCAAGAGCATGCTGAAAGGCCTGCGGCAGGAGCGCCGCGACCTTGCCTCGCTGGTCGTCCTTGTTGCCGGGAACGACCAGAGCACGCCCCGCACGAACGCCTTCGTCAACGTCCTGCGGGCCGTGCGCGCACACTGTGAGGACGAGACGAACGGCTTCGCCGAGCCGCACCTCAGCTGGCAGGAATGGAAGAGCATCGTTCGTGAGGTGTTCGACCAGAGCACCATGGCCGACCCCACGTACGTCTGGCCCACGCTCTCGGCCAGCACGGAGAGGGCGCAGGAACAGTTGAGCCCCTGCCTGCCCAACCCCGGCTACACGGGGAGCGAACCGGTACTGATGGCTTCCTCCCGCCAGGTCGGGTGGACACGGGCCCAGCTCGACGCGTTCTGGATCTCACGTGCGACCGGCACCTCCGAACCGGACAGTCCGGGCTGGTACTTCACCGGTCGCACCGAGCTGGTCAAGCGCATCCTCGCCTTCTTGACCGGAACCGAAGGCGTACTGATCGTCACCGGCGTGGCCGGCTCCGGGAAATCCGCCCTCCTCGCCCGTACCGTAACCCTCAGCGACACCCGCTTCCGGGCTGACGAGACGTACCGCGCGCTGGTCGCCGGGATACCGGAGGAACTCCAGGTCCCGGAAGGCTCGGTGGACGCTGCCGTTCTTGCCCGCAACACCGACCCGGACGATCTCGCCCGGGTGCTCTGCGAGGCGCTCGGCGACTCCCCGGGCCTGGCAGCCCCATCTCGGGCTGGCGGCGACGAGAGCGGACATCTCGCTCGGCTGCGGAGCCTGGTGCAGAGCACGGCTCGGCAGCGGGGCGAGCCGCTCACCCTCGTAGTGGACGGCATTGATGAAGCCAGGAATCCGACGCGCACCATCACCGACCTTTTGCGGCCGCTGGCGGATCTGCGGATGCCGGACGAACGGCCTGCCGTCCGGCTGCTGCTCGGCATCCGCAGCAGTCGGCTCGGTACTTCGGCCGAGGCCGACGCTCCGACCGCCCGCGCCCAGACCCCGGATCTCCTCGACCTGCTGGTACGGGCCACTGCCGCCGGTATCCCACTCCGTACGGACGGTCCCAACGCCGCGCCGGACATTGCCGCGTACGCCTTCGCGTTGCTGGAGGCGCCGCTCGGGGACCAGGAAGGCGGAGAGGTTCCGTCGGCGTCGCTGCTGGACCGTTACGGAGAACTGGCCGAGGCAGTGGCCCGGGAGGTGGCCCCTTCCTTCCTGGACGCACGCATCGCCGCCCAGCGGCTCCGGGCACGGTGCACCCTGCCCGATCCGGAGGACCCTGGATGGCTCCAGACCCTGCGTCAGGGCACCGAAGCCCTCCTGCGGGAAGACCTCATCGAGGTCGCCGACACGCACTCCACGGCCGCTGAGCAACTCATGTCCGTACTGCGCGCCACCGCATTCGCGCACGGAGCTGGCCTGCCATGGGCCGACATCTGGCCGGCCGCCGTGCAGTGCCTGTCACCGTCCCCCATCACCGACCCAGACGACGTCATCCGGAAGGTTTGGGACAGCCGCCTCTCCGGCTACCTGATCACCGCCGTCGAGGACGGCCGGACCGTATACCGGCCAGTGCACGAGCGGATCAGCGAAACACTCCGGTACACCCCGCACAGACTCGTCGGCGCCCCGGAAACAGGCGGGCGGGAGAGACTCTCGGACGAGGAGATCTCGGACACTCACCGGTCACTGGTCGAGGCATTCGAGCGGCTGATTCCCCGCGCGGGCCAGCATCAGGCACCGCACCCCTATCTGCGGCGTCACCTGGTGGCCCACTCCGCAGCCGCGAAGGCCCTCGACGGCAGTCACGTTCCGACGCACTTCCTCCCCTGGGAGACCAGCGGCACCGTACGGGGCGCTCTTGGGCTCCCTGCGAACCCGGCGTCCCGGACGCTGCACCTGGCCTCCTGGGCACGTGTCGAGCCTTTCCTCGCCGATGCCCCGCACTCGGCACGCGCCGACAGCCTGGACCTGGCCGCCCTTGGAATGGCCAGCGAGTACGACGGCATCGCATTCAGCGCGCAGGACCTGACGGTGGACGAAGCGGGGCCGACCACCCGCAGAGAGCACGATGAGGCACATGCGCAGCCCCGTCTCGCCCCGCAGTGGAACGAATTGCGGCTGGCCGGAAACCTGCTGGGTCGCTCCTACACGCCAGTCTCCTCCCTCGTGTCCTTCAATCTGCCCGACGGCACCCTCCTCGTGGCGGCAGGAGACACCAGTGGTGAGGTCCGCCTGTGGGACCCGCTCTCCGGCACCGACTTCGGGCTGCCCGTACGCCGCGCTCCATACGCACGTGCCCTGGCTGTGCTAGCTGGCCCCCAGGGAGAACCCCTCCTTGCGGTCGGCTGCAACAACGGCGCGTGGCTCTACGATCCGCAGAGCGGCCGGATCGACCACCTCCCCGTTTCAGTCCCTGTGCACGCCTTGGCCGTCTTCGCAGCGGGCGGCAGTGCCCGGCTAGCGCTGGGCACCACCGAGGGCCTAGTGATCTGCGATCCTCTCGCCCGGCAGGTGCTGTCCAGAACACCCCGGGCAACCATGTGGGGCGATTCAGTCAAGGCCATTGCGGCGCTGCGGCTGCCCACCGGCCAGCACCTGCTCGCGGTCGGCGGAGAGGGCAGCATGGTCGAGATTCTCGATGCCGATTCGCTCCGGCCGGTCGTTGAGGTCGCGGGCCAAGGGCGAGGTGTCTCGGCGCTCGCCCTGTACCTCGACCCTCATGGCAGGCCGCGGATGGCCGCGGCCTCACGGTCCACGGGGTCCGTGCGCAACTACAACGCGTGGACAGGCGAGCAGACGGCACCTGTCATCCGTGAGTCTGCTGTGGCCATCTGCTTGTACCCCGTCGGCCCCGATCACCGCAGAGGAACGCTGCTTGCTCTAGGCCCCAGCCGGGGAGGGACTGTACGCCTCTGGGATCCAGAAACCGGGGCGGCAGTGAGCGAGTTCGCAGCCGACCACGACAAGAGGGTCAAGGGCCTGGCCATCCTCGACACAGGTGGGAGCGCACCGCTGCTGGTGTCCGGATCCGACGATCACACCGTGCGAATCTGGGACCTTTCCGCCCCCGCGTCACACCGAGACACACGCTGGGAAGGGCCGAGTGACGGCTCACTCCTCGCCGCGCTGCCCGTGCCGGGAGGAGCGACCCGCCTTCTGAGACCGATCTCCCCACGCTTCCTCAACATCACCGCAGCCGCCACCGGAGAAGTACTGCAGCAGTTCAGTCTGCCCGAAGAAGCGGCCCCCGAGGGACTGACCGCTATCACCAGCCACCTGTGGCCCAATGGATCGGTATCAGTGAGCCTTTTCAGAGTGGCCACTGATCGGGTGACGCTGGTGGTGTCCGCAACGCACGAGGCTCCCGTGCCGTTGGGGGAGGTGTTCGAAGTCTCAACCCACAGGCACAGGAGCCGCGTTGGTTCCGCATTCTGCCGCACTCGACCTGCCCCACGCCCTGGTCGAGTGGGTCACCATGCTCATCGTCACCCGCGAGGGTGACCGCCGCTGCAAGCTCCCGCCGCACCAGCGTGCGCTGGTCGGCCTGGTGTACCTGCGCCGACACGACACCCTCGCCCAGATCGCCGCCGGCTTCGGTATCTCGGTGGGCACCGCCCACGCCTACACCACCACCGTGATCAGCCTGCTCGCAGAACGTGCACCGGGCCTGCTCAAGGTGCTGCGCGAGACCGATCCCGACTACGTCCTGCTCGACGGCACCCTCGCGGAGTGCGACCGGGTCGGCGACAGCCGGGCCGACTTCTCCCACAAACACCGGCGACATGGGGTGAACGTGCAGGTGGTGACCGACCCGGCGGGGCGGCTGCTGTGGATCTCGCCCGTGCTGCCCGGCCGCGCGCACGATCTCACCGCGGCCCGCGCCCACCGGATCATCCGGATCTGCGAACGCCAGGGCGTCCCGGTCCTCGCCGACCGTGCCTACATGGGAGCTGGCCCGTGGGTGACGACACCCCTCAGACGCCCGCCGGGCCGTGACCTCAACCCCACCCAACAAACCGTCAACCGCGCGCTGTCCGCGGCTCGGGCACCGGTCGAGCGCGGCGTCGCGCGACTGAAGTCGTGGCGGATCTTCCGCAGGTCCCGGTGCAGTCCGAATCGAATGTCGTCAATCTCCGCTGCCGTCCTCACCCTGGAGCGGCAACGCTGAAAAGGCTCAGTGATCGCGGGCACGTCCCGCGGCGACATCTTCCGGTGGGACCAGGAATACGGCTGGTTTCGCATGCATGATCCGATCCAAGCCACAGACCGGATCATGCCGGTACATAGGCTGACCCGGACACGTGCCCTGACCACGTTCCAGGCAGATGACCCGGACCAGGTGTTCCTGGCCAGCGGTACCAGTTCAGGCACCGTGAGCTTCCACGACTTGGACACCCGCGAGCCGTGGTCTGTCATCCATGAAAGAGGAGCCGTTCGCGCCCTGGCGGCCCTGCCACACCCAGAAGGCATGATGGTGGCCTTCTCGGCCGCTGCCGCCGTACGGTTCTGCCGTCCCGAGCAGCCATCCGCACCACTCCTCCCCCGGCGTATCGGCGTCGTCGGCTGCCTGACCACCTGGGCGGCGGAGGACGGGTCTGTCCTCCTCGCCACCGGAGGCTCCGACGGCACCGTCCGCTTCGATGGCGTCCCGCTTCGTGGTGTAGCCGATCAACGTTGGGGCGTACGCCCCGGGGCGTGTGTCGATAGGGATTCCGCTCCCTGCCCGGCAGGCGGGCCACCATGCAACTCTCCCTGGTAAACGGCCAGTTCAACCAGGAGGTGCATGATGGCCCTGTCCCAGCATGACTTACTTCGGCTGCTGGAGTCACTGCGTTCGGCGGACGGACTCGAACTCGTCCGTTTCGTGGCCGAGCGGATGCTGCAGGAGCTGATCGAGGCCGAGGCGACGTCGAGGATCGGTGCGGAGTGGAACGAGCACACCGAGACACGCACCGCGCTGCGCAACGGGCACCGCGACAAGACGCTGACTACGCAGGCCGGTGACCTGGACCTGGCCATACCCAAGCTGCGCTCGGGCAGCTTCTTCCCGAGCCTGCTGGAGCGTCGCCGCCGCATCGACCAGGCTCTGTTCGCCGTCATCATGGAGGCGTACGTGCACGGAGTGTCCACCCGTTCGGTCGACGACCTGGTCAAGGCGCTGGGTGCGGACAGCGGGATCTCCAAGAGCGAGGTCTCACGGATCTGCGCGGACCTGGACACCCAGCTGACCGCGTTCCGCGGCCGGCCCCTGGACCACACCCGCTTCCCCTACGTCTACCTCGATGCGACCTACTGCAAGGCACGGGTCGCGCACCAGATCGTCTCGCGGGCCGTGGTGATCGCCACCGGCATCACCGAGGACGGCGGCCGCGAGGTGCTGGGAGTGATGGTCGGCGACAGCGAGACCGAGGTGTTCTGGACCCAGTTCCTGCGTCACCTGCGCGAACGCGGTCTGGGCGGTGTCCGACTCGTACTGGGCGATCACCACTCGGGCCTGGTCAAGGCGATCCGCAAGGTCATGATCGGCGCGGCCTACCAGCGCTGCCGGGTTCATTTCCTGCGCAATGTCTTCGGCGTGATCCCCAAGGACGCCGCGGAAATGGTCGCCGCGACGATCCGCACCATCTTCGCCCAGCCCGACCAGGACGCCGTCCGCAACCAGCTCGACACGGTCGCCGACATGCTGGGCGCACAGTTTCCCCAGGTCAAGCAGATGCTCCTGGACCCAAGGACGACCTCACCGCCTTCGCGGCCTTCCCGGAACGGCACTGGAAGAAGATTCAGTCCACGAACCCGCTGGAGCGGATCAACCGCGAGATCAAACGCCGCGTCGATGTCGTCCAGGTCTTCCCCAACGACGACGCTCTCCTCCGACTGGTCACCGCCGTGCTCTTCGAGATGCACGACGAGTGGATCGCCTTCCCCCGCCGCTACCTACCCGAAGGCAGCATGGACCAGATCTACCCCACCGAAGCCGGCGAAAGCGCCCCCGCACTCCCCAACACCACCAACACGACCGACGATTGATCGCCTACACCACGTCAAGGGACACGACCTCCGCTTCTGGTCCCCGGAGGCACCGAGGCGGGAGGCGTATCCCGTGCTGCACGGCCATCAGGGCCCGGTCACCGCCATTACTAGCTTCCAAGCTTCACCCACCGCACCATGCCTCCTTGCCACGGCGGGTCAACAGGACACCACCGTGCGCGTATGGGATCCCCGCACGGGCGATGAGCTGGCGCGTGTCGTCACTGGCGCTGCTCTCACGTCGCTCTGCGCCTTGCCCATCGAGGGCGATCCGCAGCTCTCGGACCCGCTGCTCGCCTTCGGCGGACCGGCGGGAGCGGGTGCGATTTCAGTCAAACTGTGAGCCAAGCGGTCCTGCATCCAGGTCACCTCGCCTGGCGTATCTGGTTCGGCCAGCCCCAGTAGCTCCACGTCGGCGGGCCATAGCTCCCTACGCCGGGCTGGCGGCGCCGACTTCTCCGAGCAACACCGCCGGCTCCCGCACGTCAGCCGGACCGGTGGCAGGTGGATGAGTACGTCCTGGGGTGCCAGCTGTGCGGGAAGACCTGCGTCTTCCTCGCTTACTGGGGGCCGGATCTCTCGGGTTGGTCAGACCCGCCGACGGCTGAGGAGCTCAAACGGGTCAAGGTCAGGTTCGTCAAGTTGATGCACCCGCGCGAGGACCCCAGGACGTTGCATGAGGCGGCCCCGGCCAAGGTGCGCGATCTGTTCCATGAAGGGGCCCGGTGCGAGGCCGTCGGCGCGCTGAGGGCCGCGGCCGGCATGTACCGGACCGCCGTCGAAGAACTCTGCCGGGACAAGCAGGCCGCCGGGAACAACCTGTTCGAGAGGATCGACGGCCTGGCGGCCCAGGGCGTGCCTGCTGAGATCGTCGCCGACTTGCACGAGGCCCGCTTTCTGGGCAACTGGAGCCTCCACGATGGTCTTTCCTTCTCCGCTGAAGAGGTCGCCGACGTGGCGCTGCTGACCGAAGAAGCCGTCATGGTGGTCTACGTGCAACCGGACGAACGCGCCGCGATGCGAGAGCAAGGCCCGCATGATGCGCGCGCTCTACGAACGGCTGGACCGGCTCCAGGACGCCGCACCTGCCGCGGAGAATACCGCAGTAGTCTCCCCTTGACGTCGCCCGGCGCCGCCTCCCCCGTCGGCTCCGGGCGACCCGCATGAGGCCCCCGGCGGCCCGCTCTGCACCAGCGGCCGCCGGGGGGCTTCTTCCCTTGCGACGGGCGGCTTCCCCCAGGGGTCATGTGGCGGTGACGTCGGCGGGCCGGTTGCGTGGCGGTGTAGTGGTAAAGAAGGCGCGCAGGGGCTGGCTGATGTGGTTTTCGCGGACTGTGTCCTGGGCGGCAGCATCGAGCAGGGGCGCGAGGTCGTCGGTGTCGGAAGGGGTCAGTACGAGCCAGCGCAGGATGACCTGCAGTGTGAGGAGCCGGAGGGTTCGCAGCTGCTCCTGCCCTATCTGGTCTTTGATCACGTCGCCGTGCACGTAAGCGGATCGAGCCTTGTAGGCACGTCGGACGATCTTCGTGGCCTCTTCTTGGTGGTCAGGGGCGAGAAACAGTGCGGCCGCGCGGGAGCGGATGTTGTCGGCGATGCCTTCGCGTTTGTCGTTGGGGCTGATCAGCAGGGCTTCCAGAGCGATGACGTAGTCGAGATGCAGTTCGTCGGCCTCCACGTCCCATACACCGTCGTCGTTGTAGGTGCGCTGGTAGGCGGCCAGGAGGTGCCGGGCGGCGCGTTCGAGGCGCCTGGCTCGCCGGTTGACGATTTTCCGGTCGTGGGTAGCGCCTGCCATGACCGCGTCGATCTTCGCCGAGAGCGCGGCGCAGAAGTCAGCCAGGGCCGGAAGACATGTGGCCGGGACATGGAATTCGCCGGTGTCGCGGACCTCGACCTCCTCTTCTCTCCCGTGCCGCCCTTCATAGACCCGGATAGTCGTCGGCACATTTCTGGGGTTCAGATCGAAGCGGCGTCCGCGCGCGACGGTGAAGACCGAGTCCACCCGGAGCAGTTCGCTGTCCCACAGCATCAACGGAAGAAGGGCCTGCCAGTGCTGGGCTTCCGCACGCGGGCCGGTGAAGTCGAACCAGGTCGGACGACGGGTGACCGTGCGGCCGGGATCGGGAACATGGAGGAACGGTGCGCCGGTGATCAGGCCGAGATCGCGGCTCCAGGGCTCCAATCCGCTCAGCGCCGGCATCGGGACCGTCTGACGAAGCTCGTCCGCGGTGAAGGTCTGAAGGGTGTGCCGCCCCAGCGGAATCCGTGTTCCCTGGGGGAAGGTGCCGTTGAGGAGCAGCCATTGCTCAGTGATCGGTGCCGGGCCTGTGCAGAAGGTGACGAAGCTGTCCGCGACCTCGGAGACAGGGACCGGTGCGCCCTGGGCAATCAGACGTGCCGCCGCAGACAGGCCCGACTCCTCCAGCAGCGTCAGGGGGTTTGGGGCCCAGTCTCCGTCGACCCTTGTGTAGAGGTCGGGGTGCTCTTCCCTAGGCGCCGCGGCGGCCACCTCACTCACCACGTCCTCCCAGTGGGGCTGGAGCATCAGTACCACGATGGACTGGGGTGTTGGGGACAGACCGCCCGCGTACTCAAGCCACGACAACACGGCCTCACGCAGGGAGAGATGCTTGCTCATACGGATTGAAAGTAGCGGCCCCAGTCGCATCGGGGCACCAGTTTTCCAGCGGCGGAACCTGTAGCAACCGACCATCGTTCGAGCAGCAGCTGACTACCACGTGACTCGTACCTCGCAGCGTTGACTGAGGCGGCGCTCGCCGACGGTGTCGTCCTGGACGACGACGCCCACCACGTGCGGCGGGTGCGGGCGAAGCAGATGCGGGAGGTCGCGGCGAGGACGGCGCTGAAGACCCAGCTGAAGCTTCCCCTTGATCGTGGACACCTGGAGACTGGGACCTGAGGTTCCAGAGGAAGTAGCACCAGGTGGGAAGCAAGTACACGAAGCGGTACACCGAGGAGTTCAAGCGGGACGCGATCGCGCTCGTCGACTCCTCGGGCAAGACGGTCACTGCGGTGGCCCGGGAACTCGGCATCAGCTCGGAGTCCCTGCGTGGCTGGTACCGCCGGGCCAAGGCGGACCGGGGCGAGGGCGAGCCCGGTGAGCTGACCAGCGCCGAGCGCGAGGAACTCAAGCGGCTGCGCAAGGAGGTCCGCGAACAACAGCAGACGATCGAGATCCTGAAAAAAGCGACCGCCTTCTTCGTGAAGGAGAACGACCGGTGAGCGAGCTGTACCGGTTCATCCACACGGAGAAGGCGAACTACCCGGTCGTTCTGCTGTGCCGGGTGCTGAAGGTCGCCCGCTCGTCGTACTACGCGTGGTGTGATGGCGAGGCGGCCCGCCGCGCCCGGGAGGCCGCGAACGACGCGCTCGGGCATGAGATCACGGTGCTGCACATCGCCTCCCGCCATACCTACGGTGTCCCGCGCATTCACGCTGAACTGCGACGCCTGGGGCAGCGGGTGAACCGCAAGCGTGTCGCCCGCGTGATGCGCGAGCGCGACATACGCGGCGTCACACGGCGCAAGCGCCGCTCGCTGACCCGGCCGGATGCGAAGGCGAAGCCGACCCCGGACCTGATCGGCCGTGACTTCCACGCCGAGCGTCCCGGGATCAAGCTGGTCGGCGACATCACCTACCTGCCCACCGCCGAGGGCTGGCTCTACCTCGCCTGCTGGCTGGACCTGGCCACCCGCGAGGTCGTCGGCTATGCCATGGCCGATCACCACCGAGCCGACCTCGTCGTCGACGCCCTGGACATGGCACATGGCCGGGGGAACCTGGAGCCGGGATGTGTGATCCACAGCGATCGCGGCAGCGAGTATACCTCGTCCCAATTCCGTTACCGGATAGAGGAGTTGGGACTCCGGCAGAGTTGCGGGCGGACTGGGTCATGTTTCGACAATGCCGCCGCGGAGAGCTTCTGGGCCCTCCTGAAGGAGGAGATCGGCACCCGGACCTGGCCCGACCGGGCGACCGCCCGCGCCGAGGTCTTCACCTTCATCGAGACCTTCTACAACCGCCGCCGTCTGCGCAAGCACAAAATCTTCGGCTACCTCACCCCGGCCGAGACCAGGCAACGACACCAGCACGCCCTTGCGGCGTAACGATCACGTGTCCGAGATCACGGGGAAACTTCATTCGGGGTATTTGTATGCCGGTGGTGACGACTCTCAGTCCGGCGTCGGCCAGCAGGGCGTCGAAAGCCTGCGTGAACTTCGCGTCGCGGTCGCGGATCAGGAGTCGGGCCTGGCTGCCCGCGTCCTCCAGGTCCATGAGGAGATTGCGTCCGAGTTGCACGACCCAGTCCGCGGTGGGGTGCGCGGTGGCGCCGAGGATCCGGATGCGCCGGGTGGAGTGCTCGATGACGGTGAAGACGTACAGACGCGCCCCGGTCAGGGTGCGGGTCTCGAAGAAGTCGCAGGCGAGCAGCGCGCCGGCCTGGCTGCGCAGGAAGTGGGCCCAGGTCGTGCTCTGCCGTTCGGGCGCGGGTGGGATGCCGTGCTCGCGGAGGATCTCCCAGACGGTGGAGGCGGCGACCTTGATGCCCAGCACCGCGAGCTCGCCGTGGATCCGGCGATAGCCCCACGAGGAATTCTCGTGAGCCAGGCGCAGGACCAGGGCGCGGATGGAGCGGACCGTGGGTGGGCGTCCGCGCCGCTTCGGCACGCAGGTGGCTGCGTGTCGTCGCTTGAGCAGGTTGCGATGCCACCGCATGATTGTGTCCGGGCGTACCAGCAGCAGGAGCTGGCGCAGCTTCTGTCTCGAGAGGTGATGGAGCAGGCCGGCGAGGACAGCGCGGTCGGTGTCTGTGAACGTTGGCTTGCCGACCTGGCGTTGCAGTACGAGCAGTTGGTGCCGCAGGGCAAGGATCTCGATGTCTTTGCCCCGGTCGCTCATCGGCAGCAGGCGCAGGAGCGACAGGGTGTTGGTCGCAGCAAGGTAGGCCAGGCGCAGCAGCACGACAGATCATGATGCCGTCCGCGTCTGTCCACGTGAAGACATCGGAGTTGTTGACGAGCGCGGCCTGAGGGGCCAGTCGATCAAGGCCTCCACCTGGGTGAATGATTTATCGGCACCCGCACTGCCCGGCCCAAGACGCGGAACACGGACCTTGTTCAGGACAGCCTCGAACTGCGGAGAATCGCCCCGCTGCCCGGCCGTGATCACGATGGACATGAGCTTCTGGCCCTGTTCGACGGCCAAGTGCAGCTTGGTGGTCAGGCCCCCGCGCGAGCGGCCGAGCCCGTGGTCGTCCGGCTCGACGGTGACGCCGCCCGGCGGCTCCTTCTGCAGCTCCCCCTTTTCCTTGCCCCGGCGGCGTGCTGGTGGGCCCGGCACACCGTGGAGTCGACGTTGAGGTCCCAGGTGATCAGCTCTTTCGCGTCGGCCCGGGCCTGGAGCGCGATGAAGATCTGATGCCAGGTGCCGTCCCGCTGCCACCGGCGGAGTGAAGTAGGCCGCCGACGAGGTGCCCGTGGCCCGGGTCCTTTTCCGACGGCCCCTTCCCGAACGGTGCGGGCTAGCCTGCGCGTTTCACTCGCGGCGGTGTCCGAGTCTTGATCGGAAAAGCGAAAGTGCCTTCTGAGCTGGGAAGATGAGGCTTGTCGAAGGTCTCTGTCATCACAGCAGGAAGGCACTTTCTGCGTGCACCCTACCCGGTCGCGTCCCAAGCTCGTCGTGTCGGCCGACGGTCACGGGGTGGCCAGTCACGCCGGATCCCGCTTGCTGGCCGATCTCGCCGATGTCACTGGCCTGACCAGCGCCTTCGCGGACGCACTCCGTCGGCTGCGACCGCGTGGCACCGGGCACGATCCCGTCCGGATCGCGGTCGATCTCGCGGTCATGCTCGCCGACGGCGGCGATGCGATAACGGACCTGGCCCTGCTGCGCGACCAGGCGGAGGTGTTCGGCCCCGTCGCCTCCACGCCGACCGCCTGGCGCCTGCTGGCCGGCATCGACTCGGCTGCACTCGCCCGCCTGCGCTCGGCCAGGGCCACCGCCCGGGAGGTCGCATGGCTGCAAGCCGCCGAGACCAGGGCAGGGATACCCGCAGCCCGCGCGGGCGGACGCGACCTGCCCGGTCTTGTCCTGGACCTCGACGCCACCCTGGTTACCTGCCACTCCGAGAAGGAGCAGGCGGCGGCCACCTACAAGCGCGGCTTCGGCTACCACCCATTGCTGTGCTTCCTGGACAACACCGGCGAAGCCCTGGCCGCACTGCTCAGGCCCGGCAACGCCGGTGCCAACACCGCCGCTGACCACATCACCGTCCTCGACCAGGCCCTTGCCCAGATCCCCGACGCACACCGCCACGGCACACCCATCCTCGTCCGCGCGGACAGACAGTGCCGGAGGAGCGAAAGCGTTCCTGGACCACGTGCGGGCCCTGCGCTCATGTGGGATCCTCACCTACTTCTCCGTCGGATACGCCGTCACCGAGTCGGTCCGCCAGGCGATCCGGGCCCTGCCCGAGCAGGTCTGGCATCCCGCACTCGAACAGGACGGCACCCTGCGCCAGGGCGCGGAAGTCGCCGAGCTGACCGGCATGATCGACCTGGCCGGCTACCCCGACGGCACGCGCATCATCGTCCGCCGTGAGCGCCCGCACCCCGGCGCCCAACTGTCCCTGTTCGACCGGGACGAGGCATGCGCCACCAGGTCTTTCTCACCGACACCCCCTACGGCGAGGGCTCCCTGCAGCACCTGGAGGTCCGCCATCGGGGCCACGCCCGCGTTGAGGACCGCATCCGCTGCGGCAAGACCACCGGCTTGGGCCGCTTCCCCTCCCGTCACTTCGCTGTCAACCAAGCGTGGCTCGAGCTCGCGCTGACCGCCACAGACCTGCTTGCCTGGACCCAGACTCTGCTGCTGGAGGGCGAGTTGGCCACCGCCGAGCCGAAAAAGCTCCGCTACCGGATCCTGCACGCAGCCGCCCGCATCACTCGCGGCGGCCGCCGCATCCGACTGCGGATCGCCGCGAACTGGCCCTGGCGGCACGAACTCGCCAGTGCGTTCGCCCGCCTCACGGCACTGCCACGACCGGCCACCTGACCTGCGGCACCGACCCTGCCCGCCCCAAAACCCGAGGAACCCTGGAGCACCCGGCCCGAGCGTCGGGCCCCAGCCATGCCCGCCGAGCGACCAGCAACCGACACCACCGGTCCACCGCCATCAGCGCAGCCCAGCCATCCGAAGTGAAACGGGGAGGCTAGTGTCTCGTGACCCTGTTCATGGAACCTGAGGCGCCTGTGATCGTTGAGTCTGGTATGGATCTCTCCTCTGAACAGATAGCTGAGCTGCGGGAGTTGGCGGGGTCGCGGGATGTGCCGGCTGTCGTGGCGCTCCGCGCACGGATCGTGTTGTGGTCGGCCGAAGGGCGGCGGCGAAAGGACATCGCCGAGCTCGCCGGTGTGGCACCGCTGACGGTGGACCGGTGCAAGTCCAGCTATGCCGAGCGTGGTGTTGCCGGGCTGGAGGACAAACGCCGGGGCGGGCCGCGAACTCAGGTGCCGCCTCGGGTGCGGGCCCGGGTGATCGCCTTGACGAGGATGTCCCCGCCGGTGGATTCCGGGCTCTCGCACTGGTCGACGCGATCGCTGGCCGACCACTTGAAGCGGCGCGAAGGTATCTCGGTGTCCTGGCACTACGTTGCCCGCATCTGGCGTGAGGAGAATCTGAAACCGCACCGTTCGGGCACCTTCAAGATCTCGAAAGACCCGGCGTTCGCGGAGAAGGTCGCCGACATCGTCGGGCTGTACCTGGCCCCGCCCGGTGGCGCCGTAGTGCTGTCGGTCGACGAGAAGACGCAGGTGCAGGCGCTGGACCGGACCCAGCCGGTGCTGCCGGTGGCCTTCGCGGCCACCGAGAAGCGCACCCATGACTACGTCCGGCACGGCACCACGAACCTGTTCGCCGCGCTGAACGTCGCGACCGGAGAAGTGCTGGGCGAGTGCAAGCCGAGCCGGAACGGCGCGAACTTTTTGGCGTTTTTGAAGAAGGCCGTCAAGCCGCACGCGGGGATGGAGATCCATGTCGTCCTGGACAACCTCTCCACGCACACCACCCCGGACGTGAAGGCGTGGCTGGCGGAAAACCCGCACGTCCACTTCCATTTCACTCCCGTCGGGGCCTCGTGGTTGAACCAGATCGAGATCTGGTTCGGGATCATCACCCGGCAGTCCATCCGCCGTGGCACGTTCTCCAGCGTCCACGTCCTGGTCAAACAGATCCGCGACTACATCAACTCCTGGAACGAGAACGCGAAACCCTTCACCTGGACCGCCACCGCCGACGAGATCCTCGCCAAGGTCCGCCTCGTCCAGACCAGCGTGAAGAAACTCGTCAATAACAACTCGAAGTAACACAATCAGGGTCACGAGACACTAGGGCGTGTTTCGAAAGTCCCGTCTGGCCCGCGACGCCTGGCACGGCGCCTCGCTGCGTTGTCGGGGTCGCCCGCGTACGCCCAGTACGCGGGCGACCCTCCGCCTTGCGATGCACCGCACCAGACGCCGCGGGCCTCGCCCTCCGGGCGGACGACGCTACTTTCGAAACACGCCCTAGAGATCTTTAGCCTCGATCTTTCGTGAGGGTCCGCCGACGGAGTCGGTGGGCCCTTTCGCTTTCCGGAGCTGGTGGTGGGCAGGCCGGCGGCCCGGTTGTCGCGTCGGGTGGGCGCCGGGTTCCACTGCCCGGGATCGGGTGGTGCTGTCGTCGGGACGGTGGAGATTGCTGGTCAGCCGGGGCTGGGCAGGAGCGCGAGCCGTTCGAGGGCGATGGTGATCTCGCCGGTCCAGGGCCAGTGCTGGGTGAGGCGGAGAATCCTGCGTCGGCCGGTGGTGACGAGCTGAGCGGCCGCGGAGAACAGGCGGAATCGCAGGCGGCGGGGTTCCCAGAGCCGTGCCTTGCCGGTCAGCGCGAGCATCGGCATCCAGGCCAGCAGGTCGAGGGCGATCTGGACGATCTCAAGCCAGACCTTGTTCTGGGCTGTTGTGCGCAGGGGCAGGTTGCGCAGGCCGGTGGCCCGGGCGGCCCGGATCCGGTCCTCGGCCCGGGCCCGCAGCCGGTGACGGAGCTCGAGGGCGGCGATCGGCCGGTGGGTGGTGTTGGTCGCGAAGCACGTGATCCGCATGCCGTCCGCGTCCGTGATCCTCAACTGGGCGCCAGCATGGGGCCGTTCTTTGCGGATGATCAGTCGCATGCCCTTGGGCCAGCCGTCCAGGAGTTTGCCGGTGAGCTCGGCGACCCATGCCCCGTCACGGGCCTCACCGTTGGTCTCGACGGCCGGGGTCCAGGCTGAGGCGGGGATCTTCAGCACGTGTTCGTGGATCGCTTGGGTGATCACCATGCCGACTGAGTAGGACAGCCATCGTCCTCGCCGGGTGAGCCAGGACACGAAGTCGTGGGTGCCGCCTGCGGAGTCGGTGCGGATCAGGGTCTGCCGCCCTCGCCGGTAGTGCTTCGGCAGTTGGGCCAAGGCGAGTTGGGCGGTGGTGATGTGGTCGGCTGCCGTGTTGGAGCCCGCGTTTCCCGGCCTGAGGAGGGCGGCGACGGGCTCACCGGTTCCGCCCGGTCCGTGGTCGACGAAAGCCGTCAGCGGGTGATGGCCGTAGGTTTTCTTCCAGGTCGCGGCCGCGTCCTCCTTGTCGGAATGCGCGATCACGAGGACTCCGTCGAGATCGATGACGACCTGGCCGTCTGCGTTCGGGGCGCTCTGGCCGGCCAACGACCAGGCACGCTGGCGGACTTCGGACCGCGCCGACCGGATGGCCTGCAGGGCTTTCTCGCCGGAGGCGGCGAGGGTGTCGATCAGGCGGGAGATGGTCGGGTCGGAGGCGACCGGGCCGAAGACGGCCGGCTCGCACCGCAGCATCGCGACGTCCGCGAGGCAGTCCCCGCCCAGCGCGACCGCCAGGGCGACGTCCAGGAGGGCCTTGCCGGGATCGTGGACGGCCCGCGGTTTGCGCCACGGCGCCAGAACCTGGGATATGGCCTGGTCAAGACCGGTCTTGCGGACCGTTTCGACGAGCAGGACCGCCCCGGCCTGGGAGACGACCTGGCGGCCGTCGCCCTGGACGCGGACGCGGGGGTAGGACCCGATAGAGTGCTTCACCTGGGAAGTGCCTCCGGCGGTGGCAGGAACAAGGACCTCGACAATCCTCATTCTTGCTGGTCAGAGGCACTTTCTGCTTTCCTGACCGCCTGCCGGACAGCTCGCTTCATGAAAGCGCGAGGTTAACGGTTGAGGTTACGGCGGTTGGAAGTCGAGCCCGGTCTTGGCGATGAGCCCCTCCATGAGGCGAGGGCGGTACTGCATCCGTTTCAGTCGCGTCTTCACCAACGCGGTGAGTTGGTCGAGGCTGTGTTTGGTGAGGTTGGCCAGTGACCGCTTCAGGTGCGACCACACGCCCTCGACGGGGTTGAGCTCGGGAGCGTACGGAGGCAGTTGGTAGACGGTCAGCCATAACCGGGCGGCGATCAGCTCCTGCATGGTGCGGCTGACGTGCGTGTTCAGGTTGTCCCAGACCAGCACGATGGGGCCGCCGAGCTGCTGATGCGCGGCATCCAGCAGGCGGGCGTAGTCGGTCTCGGTGAAGCCCTTGCGTCGGCCCTTGGCAGGGCCGCGGTCGAGGTGGATGCGGTAGATCAGCCGTGGCCGGTGGCCGGCTTTGGTGCAGATCAGCGCCGCCATCGAGACGCGTTTGGTGCCCGCGGCGGTGACCCGCACCACCGGGGTGTGGCCCCGGCGGCCCCAGGTGCGGCCCTTGGGCGGCCTCAGGCCCTGGCCGGCTTCGTCCTCGAAGCAGAGCCAGGCGCCCAAGTCCGCCGCCCTCTTTTTATGACGGGCCACTGCTCGTCCTTCCAGGCGGCGATCTTCGCCTCGTCCCGCTCGGTGGCCTTGCGGGAGGGGACCTGCACGCTCCAGCCGATGCGGTGCAGCAGCAGGTCCAGCCCGGCCAGGGTGTACTCGACGCCGAACCGGCGGCGCACGATCTCGGCGATCCTCGCCAGAGTCCAGCACTGGTCACTCCAGCCGGAGGCGGCCGGGCCGGCATCCAACACCGCCTCCAGCACGCGAAGTTGACCCGCACCGAGCTTGCAGCGGGCGCCGCCAGGTCCCTTGGAGGCCAGCGCCTGCCGACCGCCCGAAGCCAACGCCCGCCGCCAGCGGTTCGCCGACATCCGGGTCACCCTAAACCGCCGGGCCACCTCCCGGTCACTGGCCCCAGCCTCGATCAAGTCAGCAGCCGCGAGCCGGACTTGCTCACGCCGAGCCCGTTCCTCGGCCGTCAATCCACCGCCATCGGGATACCTCATTCTCCCGGCATAGCGCGGCCCACGACAGCCGTCACGACCCGATGTAACCCGCACCGTTAAAGATCTCTAGCTGGTCAGAGCGGGTTGACGTGGTTTCAGGTTCACTTGTTCGGTCGCTGCCTGGTCGGCGTAGTGCTTCTCCTCGTACTCGATCGGGCTGAGGTAGCCGAGCCGTTTCTGGATGCGGCGGGGGTTGTAGAAGCCGTCGATGTACTCGAAGAGCGCGAGGTTCGCTTTGGCCCTGGTGGCGAAGACGCGGCCGCGGATGCACTCGGTCTTGATGACCATCCACAGGTTCTCCGCCAGGGCATTGTCGAACGAGTCGCCGACCGAGCCCATGGACGCCTGGATACCGGCCCTGACCAGGCGCGTTGTGAGCTTCACGGACGTGTATTGCAGCCGTGGTCGGCGTGGTGAACGAGCTCGCCGGGGGCGACTTCGCGGCTGGTCAGGGCATACTCCAGCGAGGTGAGGACCAGGTCAGCGTCCGCGCGGGCAGAGGTCTCCCAGGCCACGACCCGGCGGGAGAACGCGTCACGGATCGCGGACAGCCACAGCGGTCCCTCCCCGGTGGGGATCATGGTCAGGTCGGTGACCCACAGCCGGTTCGGCCCGTTCGCGGTGAAGTCGCGTTGCACCAGGTCAGGAGCCAGATCGGTGTCCGGGGCACGGCGAGTGAAGCCCTTGTCCCGGCGGGGGCTGATCCCGGCGAGGCCGGCCTGGCGCATGAGCCGCTCGACGCGCTTGCGGCCGACATGGACGCCTTCACGCTTGAGGACGGCGTGCACGCGGGGTGAGCCGTAGATCCCGCCGGACTCGTCGTGGACCTGCCGGATCCTGCCCGTCAGCTCGGCGTCCCGGCGGCGCCGTTCGCACGGCTCGGTCTCGGCCTGGCGCCACCGGTAGTAGGTAGAAGAGGGGATGTTCAGTTCCCGGAGTACGGGCTCGACCCCCAGGTGCGGGTGCTCGTCAACGAGCGCTGTCACCTGGGCCGGGTCGGGTCGAGCTGGGCCGCGAAAAAAGCGGAGGCCGTCCGCAGGACTTCATTCGCACGCTTGAGCTGGGCATTCTCCTTGCGAAGGGCGGCAAGCTCCTCACGCTCGGCGGTGGTGAGCATGTCGCCTCGCTCGCCGGCATCGGCCTCGGCCTGGCGAATCCAGTTACGCAGTGCCTCGTGGTGCACGCCGAGTTCCTCGGCCATGCGGCGGATTACGGGCTTCGGCTCGGAAGCGCGGTACATCCGCACCGCACGCTCACGCAACTCCAGCGGGTACTTCCTCGGGGCAGGCATCGTCAGAGCTCCTCTCGTGAGCCCCATCTGACCTGCTGTCACCTCTCCCCGCATCTCGGGGGAACCTCAGGCAGACCGGACTCCGGCAAAGAGGTCGGCCACATGGCCGCCGATGAGGTCCGCCATCGGCGGGAGGGCGCGGAGGACATCCTGCACCAACTGCGGCAGTGCCACCTGGATAGCGAAGCTGTTCGATGCCAGCGTCCCGGCCACCTTCGCCACGCTGGACAGCGGCGCAATCAGAGCCGGGAGGCCTTCGAACACCGGGGCCAGGCCGACGTGCGACTGACGAACGAGTTCACCGAGCCCGACCAGCGGCTGGAAGGCTTCAGCCATCGACGACAGACGGGCGGCCGATCCCACCACGCTCGCCATGCTGTTGATCTGCGGTTCGACCACGGACAAGACCGCCCTGACCGAGTTGAGCCCATCCAGCCCCAACGTGTTCACGGCGGAGGACTGCAGTACCGAGTTCACGGTCTCCGACAGCGAGAGCACCTGGGGCTGCACGCCAGCCAGCGCCGACAGCGCGGCATTGCGGGTCCCCAGCCCCTCCAGCAGCGACTGGCCGACCATCTCTCCGATGTTGGGAACCTGGGGAACCAGCAGCTCGATACTGGCGAGGGCCGGTGCCAGACCGAGGTTCGCCTGCTCGGTGAACTCCCTGAGTATCGTGTTGAGACCGACCAGCGGCTGGAAGGAGTCGCTGACGCCAGGCCAGAAGGAAGCCGTGTCCACGACGTCAGCCAGGCTGGCGCGGTTCAGGACGGCATCGTCAAGCGGCGGGAAGACACCGTAGCCCAGGTCGAGCCTGTCCATCGGTGCTGCGAGTCCGGCGTCGCCCCGCTCGTCGAGAGCCACAGTTTCGGGCTCGCCGCGTCTCTCCGCTGCGGGGGCGAGCAGTGATCCCGCTGCTTCGGACGGTCCGGCAGCAGGCCGCTGAGCGGCCAGGGTCCTTTGCATGATCGGGTTCTGTCCGGGTTCATCCGGTGAGACCGAGGGCGGCCAGGGGGCGGCGGTAGTCGCGGGCGGCCCGGCGGAGGGCGGCGGCGATGTTGGTGTGGCCGTCCTGGCGATGGACGCCGATGGCGAGGTTGCGCAGTCCGGCCATGACCCGGGGAAGACGGCCGGTGCGGATCTTGGAGTCGTCTTCGCGGAAGGTGCGGTCCCGGACGTGGTGGAGAAGATTTTCGATCTTCCAGTGGCCGCGGATCCAGGCGGCGAACTGGGCACCGGTCGCGGCGCCGGACGGCAGGCGGGTGATCAGGTAGACGCGTTCGATGGTGAGCTTGCCGACGGTGAAGTCCTGCCTCCAGCGCACGACTTGGATGGCCTGCTGAGCGTCGGGGTAGTCGAGGTGAGCGAAGGCAGCGGTCTTCAGGCGCCGGATCTCGCGGCGGTGGTGGGCCCGGGCGCGGTCGTAGTGGTCGAGAACGATATCGCGCCAGGGCAGACGGCGGACCGTGTCGAACAGACCGGGGTGGTTGGCCTTGACCTGCGCGATGTAGTGGGCGCCGCGGCCTCGGAGGTAGGTGCCGTGGGCGTGCTGGGTGTGCAGGGCGTCGGCGGTGATGACGGTGCCGGTGAGGTCGATGCTGTCCAGCAGCGGGGCGAAGGCGGGGATCTCGTTGCTCTTGTCGGCGACCTGCCGTTGGGCAAGGACGCTTCCGGTGTGGTCCATCGCGGCGAGCAGGGCGACGGCCGGGGCGGTGGCGGTGCGCGAGCCGCGCAACACTTTTCCGTCGACCGCGATGGCCCGCAGCCCGGAGCTGTCCGGCGCGGCGCGGGCGGTGAGGAAGGCGCCCACCGCCCGGTCCAGGGCATCACCGTCGAGCTGGACCAGGAGACGGCGCAGGGTGTGGGGGTGCGGGACGGACACGGTGCCGGTCAGCGGGTCGATCGGGAAGCCGAGGGACCGGCAGGCCCACACGGGAGCGTCGGATATCCACTCGGTGATCGCGGTCAGCGACCGGGCACCGGCCAGCACGCTCGCTGCTGCGGCGGCCACCAGCGCGGACAGCGGATAGCGACGGCCGCGGACGCCTCGCGGATCAGGCACCAGGCCCAGGAATCCGGACAGACGGACCGCGTCCGCCAGCGGGGCCGGGGCGAGGCCCGGAGCAGTTGGCCCAGGCCGGCGGGCATGAGGGAAGATGCAGGAGCAGGCACGGACTCGCCAAGTGTTCATGGGACTTCGACACTCACATGATCACCGAGACCGTGCCTGTACTGCGGCCCTCTGCCCGAACAGGGACACTCCGCCTGTTTCCATGCCACTCCGGCGAACCGAACGAAGCTCAATCTTGCAAGGGACCCTGGGTGACGGAGCTCTCGGCTGAGGGATCTTGAAATGGATGAGGGCCTTCTGGCTCGGTGTATTGCTACATCTGCACTGGCGGCCAGAAAGGCTCTCATGCCGCACCGTAGCGCACCGCTGGTCGAGACCGGACGCCTGCGCTTGGCCCGTTGCGTCGTGGACGAGGGCTGCCCTGCGACGGGCTGCGGAACGGTTTCAGATTTCCGTGATCCCGGCCCAGCGGTGGCCGGACCGCTACCGTGCGTTCGGAGAGGGGGGCATGCCGACCGCTCCAGCACGATTGCCGGCGCTCGCTGCTGCCCGCCTCCCGCAAGGTCTCGACGCCGTCGCGCCGTACGGCGTCCCCACACATCCACTTCGGCGTCGGCACCGGCGAGTTGGTCGGCCTCATGGGTGAGGCGGGCGCGGACGTCGTCGGCGTCGACTGGCGTGTCCCGCTCGACCGACGAGGCCGCCCGCCACGTCGGCCCCGGCAAGGCGCTCCAGGGCAACCTCGACCCGACGGCCCTCTTGGCCTCGCAGGAGGCCGTCGAGGCCAAGACCCGCGAGGCTCTGGACACGGCGGCGGGCCTCGGGTACCACGTCTTCAACCTCGGCCCATGCCGTCCACCGACCCCGACGCGCTGACGCGGCTTGTGGAGTACGTCCACACGAACACGGCGAACTGACTCACCACTGGTTCTATCGGCTCATCCGGTGATTTTCACGTGCTGGTGCCGCAAACCGGGCCTGAGCGATATGTAATCGGAGCATGGAAAGGGACGGCGACGTCAACCCCACGGCTGAAGAACCACTGACCAGCGACTCCTCCACGGATCCGCGAAAGTGCCGCAAGCGTTTCAGGAGGCCTCGTGCCCGGTACATCCTGTCGGCCGCCGCCCTCTTGTGCCTTGCCGGGGCGAGTTGGATCGTGGCCACGGCTCTGCTCGCCCGGGCGGAGCTCCTGGCTGCTCAGCGGTCGCTGCAGACGCTTGGGCACTCGGCCATGGGTACCACGGGGAACGCCGGCCCGGCGGCACGGACCACGAACCCGGAGGAGGCGATGCGTTCCGCTGCAGTCCATACCGCCCGAGCTCATCGCCTCACCAGCGGGCCGGCCTGGTACCTCATTGCTCAGGCCCCGTTCGTCGGCCGGACCGCGGAAACCATCCGCGGCACCACTGCGGCCGCCGACCGGTTGACTCACGACGTACTTCCGCCGATCGTGCACATCGCTCCCCGACTGGCAGGTGACTCCCGCCAAGGAGGCGTCGCAGCCCTGCTCACCGCATTGGGCGGCCAGGCTCCGGCTCTGGAGCGGGCGGCGAGGACCGCCGCCGAGATCCGCCTGGAGGCCGACGCACTGCCCCGCACCAACTGGCCGCCCGCAGTCGACCACGCGCGCAGGCAACTCGGCCGACTGCTCGAACGGATCGTGCCCGCCACGGCGGATGCCGCGGTGGCCGCCCGTGTACTGCCGCCGGCGTTGGGACAGCACAGTCCACGGCGGTACTTCGTCGTCTTCCAGAACACGGCGGAAGCCCGTGGCACCGGCGGCATGCCGGGGGCCTTCGCCGTGCTGACCGCCAACCGGGGACAACTGAGTTTCGAGACCTTCGGCAACGATGACGCGGTGACGGGTGCCGACCCCGAGGTCGATCTGGGAACCGAGTTCGACACCCGTTACGGCCATGCCGAGCCCACCCGGTACTGGGCCAACTCCAATCTCAGCCCGCACTTCCCCCACGCGGCCCGTATCTGGGCGGCCACCTGGCGCGAACGCAGCGGCCAGCGCGTGGACGGGGTCGTAGCACTGGATCCCACCGTTCTGTCACGCCTGCTGAGGGTGATTGGTGCGGGGCGACTGGCCGACGGCACGGAACTCACCGCCGACAATGTGGTGGATCTCGCGGAGCGCACCGGCTACGCACGCTACCCCGACAACGCGCAGCGCAAGGCCTTCCTCCTCGACGTGGCACGAACGGCGGCCGGCACGCTGATGGACTCCCTCCACGACCCGCGACGGCTCCCCGGGCTGCTCAAGGCCGCATACGACGACGCGGCCGAAGGACGGCTGAAGATGTGGAGCGCGCGGGAGGACGAGCAACGTCTGGTGGCCACCCGGCCCTGGAGCGGCACGTTCCCCGAAGAGCCGGGTCCCTTTGCCGGACTCGTCGTCAACAACGCCGCGGGCGGGAAGCTCGACTACTACCTCGAACGAGAGCTGACCTGGACTCCGGGCCGCTGCACGCCCCAGGGCTGGCTCGTCACCGCGCGGGTCACTCTCACGAACGGGGCTCCGACGTCAGGACTTCCCGCCTATGTCACCCAGCGGGGCGACAAGCCCATGTACCACACCCGGCCGGGAGACAACCGGCTACTGGTCTCCTACTACGCCAGCGTGGGCGCACGACTCACCGATGCGTCTCTCGACGGCCGGCCCACCATGCTGGAAAGTGCCGTGGAACGACGTCACCCGGTCTACTCGCTGGCCGTCGAACTGCCCGCACAGGGCACCCGAACCCTCACGCTCGACCTGCTGGAGCCCGTCAGCGACCGCACCCCGGTGCTGTGGCGACAGCCGCTGGTCACACCGCTGCGGGCCCATGTGGAGCCCTACCCGGCGTGCGGTGACTGACGACGTGGGACACCGCGGCGGCGTCCGCGGACGACTGCAATGGGCTCAGCTGACCTGCGCCCCTTCGCCGGCTGCCGTTCCGTGGCTTTTGCGAGCCCCGTCCGCCAAGGCGGCGTAGACGTCGTCGAACCATGCGGCGGTGGCGGCCACATCCACTGATGACGGGTCGGCCAGCGCTCCGGCGGCGAGTGCCGCGTGCACATCGGGACGCATGGCGCGCAGGATGGCTTCGGCCAGCCGTCGCGGAGAGCCGGGCTGGACGAGGAGGCCGTTGTCACCGTCGCGGACCACGTCGGGGATCCCTCCGACCGCCGTGGCCACCACGGGCACACCGGACGCGAGGGCCTCCATGACCACCACGGGCAGCGCTTCGTAGCGGGAAGCCAGAACCAGGACGTCGGACGCCGCCACCAGCCTGCCGGCCTGTCGCACCCGCCCCAGGCAGCGCACCCGGTCCCCGAGCCCACGTCGGTCGATGTCCGCGAGCACCTGTTCCCGCAGCGGACCGTCCCCGGCGAGGACGAACAGTGCGTCAGGACGCCGACGGAGCACCACTTCGGCCGCATCGAGCAGCATCGGGTGGTTCTTCACGGCGCGGAAGTTGGCGACGAAGGCCAGGATGAAGGCGTCACCAGGGATGCCGAACTCGGCCCGCACCTGGTCAGCTCGCCGGGCCCAGCCGCGCTGGGCGGCGACATCCACGCCGTGGATGCGGGTTCGGATCAGACGGGCGCCCCGCACCGTGTGGGAAACGGCCACCTGCGGTGAGACAGCCACTGTCAGGTCGTCCAGGCGGCGGGTGGGCCGATCAAGCAGTCTCGTCAGCGGGTGGCACCGTACACAGTGCACCGTCGAGATCAGTGCCGGCCGCGAGCGCCTCAGATGCAGGGCGGGCCGCAGCACCGCCGCGAGCGACGGCGAGTGGACATTGACCACATCGGGAGCCAACTGCCGCACCACTCGGACCAGCCTGACATGACGCAGCCACCGTGGGGAAGACCGCAGGTCGATGACCGTCACCCCGTAGGCCCGGAGCGCGTCGACCAGATCCTCCGTCGCTGCCTGCAGGAAGACCACGGTGTACTCACGGCCGGTCCGCGGTGCCTGACGCAGGCGGTCCACCAGGAGCACCTCGGCGCCGCCCACGTCCAGACTCTTGATCACTTCACAGATATGTGTCGTGCTCGTCAAGCTGTCCTCCCATGCTGGCCGAACAGGCCAGGACCATCACCGCGACGAGTGCTCAACACCTCGTCCCCGGCTTCAATTCGGTGCTGCCGGGCCGTCGGCCGCCGGGGACAGCGAGCTGGGCTTGCTGGCTTCGCGGCTGTGCGGAAGCTCCATGGGACGGTTCTGCCGGGAACTGCGGCCGGACGCTTTGCCGCGGCTCAAGGACAGGGCCCCTCGGGTGCTCCTGCGTTCCGGAGCCCCGACCCGGACGCCGGCCTGCCGTGAAAGGACTGCCGCGGACGGGACTTTGAGCAGCAGGTGCACAGCTGCGATGCCGACCACGACGGCTGCCACGAGCGCGACCCCCGGCGCGACCACCCCGTACGCCACGAGGCCACCGGACAGGCAGCTCAGCGCCGCGAAGAAGGTGAGGGCCCATACGACCTGCTGGACCGTCATCCCCATACGACCCAGCCGATGGGCGATATGGTCCGTGCCGCCCTGCAGCAGCGGCTTCGACTCCCGGTAGCGGGACGTCATCACCAGTGCGGTGTCCACCGTCGGGATCAAGGTGGCCAGCAGGAGGACAACGGGTCCGGGCAGGCCGTCAGAGTCTCGATGGAGCACCGTCGCCGCAGAGGCCAGCGTGAAGCCAAGAAAGAGCGAGCCCGCGTCGCCGAGAAAGATCCGCGCCGGGTGCCTGTTGTGAAAGAGAAAGCCGAGACAGGCCCCGGCCAGAGCCGCCGTCACCGCGCCCAGGCCGCCCTTACCGCCCACTGTGGCGGCCAGGCAGACGAATCCGCCGATGACGGCGCACAGCGAGGAAACAGCGCCGTCCATGTTGTCCAGCAGGTTGAACGCGTTCGTCATGAAGACGATCCACAGGACGGTGAGGACGGCGTCGAACGCGCCGCCGAAGACTGTCGGATGGCCCCCTACCCAGACCACCATCGCGGCAGCTGACGCTTCGACGCACAGCCGGATCCCCGGGCCGAGCTGGCACAGATCGTCGATGAGTCCGAGGAGGCAGACGATCGCCGCGCCGCCGAGCAGGACTACGAGAACCGGGTCGAAGACACCGCGAGCGAGCGCGACGGCCGTAGCCGTGCCCAGGGTGGCGAGCGTGACCGCGACACCGCCCAGATAGGGCGTCGGCCGGGTGTGCGCCTTGCGGGCGTTTGGCCGGTCGGTGATCCCATGGCGCAAAGCCAAGCGCCTCAACGG
This sequence comes from Streptomyces sp. Z423-1, assembly GCF_013009255.1. Lineage (NCBI taxonomy): Bacteria > Bacillati > Actinomycetota > Actinomycetes > Kitasatosporales > Streptomycetaceae > Streptomyces > Streptomyces sp. Z423-1. Next base: position 8,107,538 of record NZ_CP053109.1, on the reverse strand, counting down.
CCCGGTCAGTACAAGCGCCAGCAGCAGGGCCGCACCGCCTGCTGCCACTGTCCAGACCACCGTGCTCACGCTGGACACGGCCCCGACAGCGCGGATCCGGAGACGGGTCCGTAGGCCGCGGGGAGCCGCTGTGCCGAGGCCGCCGGCGCGGGCGTCTTGGCGCACCCTTGCTTCCTGGCATCCGCGAGCACGTCAGCGAGCACGTCAGCGAGCGTGTGCCGAGGCTGCCAGCCCGTCAGGGCGCGGAGCTTGGTGGTGTCCGGGACTCGGCGTTCCATGTCCACGAAGTCCGGCCCATAGGCCTCGGCGTACGACAGATGCTGCACGGGTGAGACACTTCCGGCCTGCGCGATGATCCGGTCGGCGAGAGAGCGGATGCTGATCTCGTCATCCGAACCGATGTTGAAGATCTCTCCTTCCGCTCCCGGATGTTCCAGCAGGAGCAGCAGCGCCGCGACAGCGTCGGCGACATGCAAAAAGCAGCGTCTTTGCTCGCCGGTCGCATGGACCGTGAGGGGTTCCCCGCGCACCGCTTGCAGGGCGAAGCGCGGGATGACCATTCCGTACGCCGGACTCTGGCGGGGGCCCACGGTGTTGAAGAACCGGACCACGGTCGACCTGAGCCCTCGCTCCCGGTGGTAGAGACAGGCCATGATCTCGTCCACCGCCTTGGCCGTGCTGTACGACCAGCGGGCCACTGAAGGGCTGCCCAGGATTCGATCGGAGGTCTCGCTGAGCTTCCCGGAGGAATTCTTTCCGTAGATTTCCGATGTGCTGGCGATCAGGATCCTGCGGTCATGACGTTGCGCGGAATCGATGACCGTTTCGGTGCCTTTCGTATTGATGATGAAGGACGTCAGCGGTTGCTCGATGATGAGTTTGACCCCTACTGCGGCGGCCAAATGGATGACCGCATCGGCCTCCTGCACCAAATGGTCCACGAGTGGCGCGTCCAGCACGGTGCCGCGAACGAAACGGAAAAGCGGATTCGCCTCTGCTCGCGTGAGGTTGCTCTGCCGACCGGTGGTGAGGTCGTCGAGGACGACCACGCCGTGTCCCTCGGCCAGCAGTGCGTCCACGAGGTGGGAGCCGATGAAGCCAGCCCCGCCAGTGACCAGGTACTTCGAACTATGATCCATGCGCCGTCACTCCAGGTCTGGGTGGTGGGTCTTGGTCCCCCTGACAGAGCTCGGCCGCGTCACCGAGCCAACGTTCACTTATGCGACAACAGCAGCAATTGAAACATCGCCACGCGCTGGTTACGCCCTTCGACGCCGCTTGTGCGTTACGGAATTGGGGTGATACGGGTCAGACACTTCCCGTAGGTGCCGATCGCAGTGAACGCACGTGTATCAATGGGCCGGACGTAATGCCGATTTCCTAGGAAAGCGGAGTGATGAGGTGCCTCCAAGCAACCGTGTGGACGGGCGCAAGCTGGTCATCGTTGGCCTGGGATACGTAGGGCTGCCTCTGGCCGTGCGGGCGGTCGAAGCGGGCTACTGCGTCATCGGCGTGGACACCGACGAGTTGCGTGTCAAGCGTCTGGGCGCCTGCGACTCCTACATCGAAGGCGTCGACGACGCGACCCTCCTGGCGGCGACGGACAGCGGACGTTTCCGCGCCACCACCGACTACAACGAGGTTGCCGGTCTGGACTTCTGTGTCATCACCGTGCCGACCCCACTACGCGAGGGCGCACCCGATCTGAGTCATGTGAAGTGCGCGGGCCGGAGCATCGCCCCTCACCTCACCCCCGGCGCCACCGTGATCCTGGAGTCCACCACGTATCCCGGGACGACCGAGTCCCTGCTGGGCCCGCTGCTGGAAGCGGGCAGCGGGCTGCAGGCGGGCACGGATTTCCACCTCGGCTACAGCCCCGAGCGCATCGACCCCGGAAACCCCGACTGGCACCTGGAGAACACTCCGAAAGTCGTCTCGGGGATCGACCCCGCGTCACTGGACAGCATCGAGCGTTTCTACGGCCGTGTCGTGGAGCGCACCGTGTCCGTGCGCTCGTGCCGCACCGCCGAGTTGACCAAACTGCTGGAGAACACGTTCCGGCACGTCAACATCGCGCTGGTCAACGAGATGGCCATGGTCTCGCGGCAGTTGGGGGCCGACATCTGGGAAGCCGTCGAAGCCGCGAGCACCAAGCCGTTCGGTTTCATGCCGTTCATGCCTGGGCCGGGTGTGGGCGGGCACTGTCTGCCGGTGGACCCCTCCTACCTGTCGTGGCAGGTCAAGAGACTACTGAGGCAGGACGTCCGGTTTGTCACCCTGGCCAATGAGATCAACGATCACATGCCTGACTATGTCGTCCGGCGGATCACCCACGGACTGAACAAGCGCGGTAAGTCGGTCAACGGCTCCCGCGTACTGCAACTCGGCCTGTCCTACAAGAAGAACACCGGCGACATCCGCGAGTCGCCGTCCCTCCTCCTCGCCCGATCGCTGCTCACCACCGGCGCCCGCCTGGTCGTGGCGGAACCGCACACCGACTCGTATCTCGTTCCCCCGGACATCACCCGTGTGGAACTCACGACGGCGGAGATCCGGGCGGCGGACGTGGTCGTCGTGGCGACCGACCACGACGCCTTCGACTACACGCTCGTAGAACAGGCCGGAGCATACGTCTTCGACACGCGCAACCGCTGCAGGGGCGAGCGTGTCGAGCTGCTCTGACCGCGTACGCACCAGGTGAAAAGGCAGTGACGCACGCAGAAGCCACCGCGACCGCCCACAAGCCGTGCAGCAGGCGCCGGGGAACGTTCCGGCGCTGGCAGCGGCATCTGCGGACCTTCGGCTCGCTCACCGCCGCCAGCCAGGTCGAGTCGGCCCTGTCGTTCGCCATCACGGCCACGCTGGTCCGGCAGGTGGGCAGCGCCGAGGCGGGAAAAGTGCTCCTGGCCCAGTCCATGGCAACGGTCTGGTTCCTGCTGTGGGATCCGCGCTTCGAAGACGCGCAGCAGCGATTCGTCCCACGGGAACAACGGCGTGGCTTTGGCCGGGGGACCCGGCTGTATCGCAGGCTGCTCCGGCTGGACATTGCTGCGGGACTACTGGCCACGGTCGTTGGTGTGGCCTCGGCGCTGGCCGCTGCGGCACTGGGGTGGGTCTCCGCCGGATGGCTCATGCTGCTCGTGCCGGCCGTGCTGGCAGCGGGAGCGGCCACCCCGACGGGGAGCGCTTCGGCCGGCTTCGCCATCGCTGACCGGCTCTCGCAACTCGGAGTGATCCGCTTGGCGCTCGCCGTCTTCGGCTGTCTGGTGACGGTGCCCGCGTTGCTGACGATCGGCACAGTCGGCTACCTGGTGGCAACCGTGATCACTGGCCTGGTTTACACGGTCGTGGTCACGGTGCTCGCCTGCCGGCAGGTGTGCCGCAAATGTGGTCCGCCCTCTGCCGGCCCCGTTCCTGCGCCACCGGGGCTGGTGCCCTTCCTGATGAAGAGTTCGGCGACCGGATCGGTCTCCCTGGCGTCGGACAGCGGCATCTCTCTGCTGGCCGGGCTGCTCGGCGGCCCCACCTTGGTCACGTACCTGAAAATCGCCGGCGCCCCGGGCCGTCTCCTCGCGAGCTTCGTCAATCCGGTGGCGGCACAGCTCCACCCGCGCCTGTCACGGGCTGCCGCCGCCCAGGGGGGCCGTGCGACCGTGATGCGCGACGTCCTCACGTCCAGTGCGCTGACGGGAGGTGTCGGGCTGGTCGCGCTGGTGGCCGTGGCATCCCTCCTCAGCCTGTTTCTCAGCTTGGTGTACGGCCCCGAATACACGGTGCTCTCCACCGCGGCGGCGGTGATGCTGGCGGGGGCCGCGTTGCGTGGCACAGTGGTCTGGGCCAAGGTGCTGCCCTCGGCCCTGGGGTTTCCGGGGGTCCGGTTGATCTTCGTCACCGTCGAGGGTGTCTGCCAGCTCGGGATGCTCGTCGGCGTCATCCAGCTCTGCGCCGGTGCGTTGTGCAGCACGGCGGCCTTCGCGTGGGGCTCGCTGGGGCTGCTGTCACTGAGCATGGCCAGCTGGTTCCTCGTCCTGTGGTTCCTCCTGCGGTCGCCGACCGATCCGGATACCCCGGCGGAACCGGGCTCGACGGTCGACGCGCCCGGGGCCCATGCCGCTGCCGAGAAGGCGGGGCACGGACCACCGAGTTCCCCCCGGCGCCGGACGGAACCCGAGACGGCGCCGTGACAAGGCGGTGTTCTGGCCGTTCGCCTCGTCAGACCACCTGCGCATACACCGGCAGGGAACGGAACCACCGGACGGTTTCGGCCAGTCCCGTATCGAGCGGAACCGCCGACAGCCCGGCGAACAGATTGCGGAGCAGGCTATCGTCGGCCTGGGAATCCCTCACGTCGCAGCGGCGGGACGCCTCGTGATGGATCTCGATCGCCAGCTCCAGCGTCTTGGCGATGCGATGTGCGAGTTCCAGGACGCTGACGCGCGTGCCGAAGGCCAGGTTGACCGGGCTGTCACACGTGACCCGGCGCATGACGGCGTCGGCGAGCACGCGGGCGACGGTGCCGACGTAGGTGAAGTCGCGCGTCTGGTGGCCGTCGCCGAAGACCGTCAGCGGTTCACCCCGCAGCGCCGCGTCGATGAAGGACGGAACCACTGCGGCGTAGGCATGTCCGGCGGGTTGCAGCGGGCCGTAGACGTTGAAGAAGCGGAAGACGAGGGCCGGAAGGCCGAAGGCCGACTGGTGGGCAAGCACGTAAGATTCGGTTGCCACCTTGCTGGCGGCGTAGGGGCTGAGCGGACGGGTTGGAAGACGCTCGTGCTTGGGCAGGTCGGTGATGGAGCCGTACACCGAGGACGATGATCCGACCACCAGGTGGGTGCGCCTTCGGCGGCACGCTTCCAGCACACGCATGGTTCCGGTCGCGTTGACCTCATGGCTGGCAAACGGATCCGCCAGGGACCGGGGCACGGACGGTCGCGCGGCCAGATGGACCACGGAGGCGGCCCCGGACACCACGTCATCGAGCAGGTCACGGTCGAGGATGCTGCCCTCGACCAGTTTCACTTGCGTGCCGGCCAGGTTGGCCGCCGTACCGGTGCTCAGGTCGTCCAGGGCAACGACCTCGCCGACGCAAGGGTGTGCGGCCAGCTCGCGACACAGGTTTGCTCCGATGAAACCGGCGCCTCCAGTCACTACGACGTTCAAAGGTCTGGGCCTTTCGGTAGGGGGGTGGGCCACCAGCCGCGCGCGAGGGCGACGGAGGCGTAGAGGTCGTGGGTGTCCTGCACCAGGCGCTCGGCCCCGAATCGTTGTGCCGTCCAGGCGCGAGCCTCCTGTCCCATCCGGCGGCGGAGCCCCTCGTCACGTAGCAGGGCAACGGTGTGGCGGGTGAGTTCACTGGCTTCGGGGCGGGCCAGCAGACCGGTCGTTCCGTCCTGGACCACCTCTGACACGCTTCCCACGTTCGTGGCCACGGTCGGCACCCCGGCCAGTCCGGCCTCGATCAGGCTGACCGGCATTCCCTCGTTGTCCGAGGTGAGCAGGACCAGGTCCGCGGCGGCGTAGACGGTCTCCACATCGGCGCGCCAGCCCAGCAGATGGAGCGAGTCGCGCATATCGACGGCCGACTCCAGATCGCCGCGCAGGTCTCCGTCTCCGCACACCAGGAACCGGGCGGTCGGCACCGCGCGGCGCACCTCGCGGACCACCGCCAGAAACCGGTCGGGCCGTTTGATCCTCGTCACGCGCCCGACGTAGGCCACGACGAGGCTGTCCTCCGGGACGCCGAGCCGCCTGCGTGCCTCCGCGCGTCCGGGAGCCGCGGCCGCCGTGGTGCCGGGCGGCACCACGGCGTACTGTCCCGGCCGGCCGATGCCGGCGGCCAGCAGGTCGTCACGGACGCCGCAGCCCACCGCCACCAGCCGGTCGGTGACGGCCGCCAGAGCGCGCTCGGCCTGGATCACCAGGCGGGTCTTCGCCGGTGAGAAATAGCCGTGCAGGAGGTGGCCGTGGAAGGTGTGCACCCGTGCCGGCACCCGCGCGAGCACGGCCGCCGCCCGTCCGAGCGCTCCCGCCTTGGCGGTATGCGTGTGCACGATGTGCGGCCGGAACCGGTGCATGGCTGCAGCCAGTTCGGACAGCGCACGCAGGTCGTCGGTCGGCCGCACGGCCCGGCCCAGGGCGGGCACCCGGTAGACCTGCACGTCCCGGGCCCGCTGAGCCACGTAATCGGCCTCTTCCGGGCCCACGAACCCGGCGTACAGCCGTTGGTCGAACAACTCACTATCGAGCCCGCGCATCAGTGTGGACACCTGGAGGGCCGGACCGCCCACATTCATTCTGGCGATGACCCTCATCACCCGGATCCGGGACGATGCGACGTCCGTGGTGCGACCTCGGGCAATCACCATGCAGCCTCACCCCGTTCCTGGCCAGCCGCTGAGCCGGGCACCGGGACGTGCCCGCGACGAGCGCTCATGGTGACCTGCCAGGAGCGAGCGGCGGCACCGACACGCGGCCTGCCGGTTGAGCGGCCGCACCATCGGAGTACACGTCGCACGGGAATCTCTCGGCTCGGGCCGAGCCCCATCCCCGCGTAGACGAAGAACAGCAGTGTCTGCATCGACCCGGCGTACAGGGTCATCTCCGTCAGGGACATGGCGAGCACGGCAACGGTGAACAGCAACGGTGTGTCACGTCGGCGGGCGAGCCGCCGCAGCAGCGCTCCCAGGAACAGCACTAGTGCCAGCAGCGCGGGCAGTCCCACTGTGGCGAACACATTGACGAAGAGGTTGTAGGGCAGCACCTGGCGCGTCGGGTCCCAGCCCGACACGCGGAAATCCATGGTCGATGCGTGGCCCCATCCGCTGCCCAGGACGGGCTTCTCCAGGCCGGAACGGATTCCGTTGATGACGCTCTGCTCACGAAGGACCGCGCTGAAGCTGTTGAGTTCCAGCCATCGCGTGACCAGGTCGGCCATCGTCAACCCTGCCAGCGTGAGACCCGCGAGAACGACGACGAGCCTGAGCGCGGAAATGCTCCTTTGCATCCAGACGACAAGCACGACGATGGTGGCGAACCACACGCTACGGGTCTGCGTCAGGAAGATCCCCCACAGGAGCACCGCTCCGACGACCCACCTGCCCCTGAACCGCAGTTCGGAGGTGATCAGGGGGCATAGCGCCGCCAGCAGGAGCACGCCGGTCTGGAACGGGTCGCCGATGTCCACCCCGACGAGCCGCACCTGACCGTCCAGCACCCCGCAGACGAGGTTGGCGAGGGCATAGCACAGGACGCCCAGGTAGACGAGCCTGCGATCAGTCCCCCGGCGCGACAGGAGGAGGAACACCGCGCCGTAGACGGTGATGCGCAGCAGTGGAGTGGCCGGCGTCCCCGCGAAGAGCGTGGACAGAAACGACCAGGCCAGAAACAGGGCAAGCCACACGGCGACCCAACCGCTGCGTTTCGCCTCCGCACGCCGCTGGGCGAGGCCACGCAGCAGGTAGAGCATCAACAGCAGGTCGCTGATGAGCAGCGGGCCCAGCAGAGGGGCCTGCAGGGCGGCGATTCCGAGCCCGTGCCCCAGAATCACGGTGCCGACCAGTACGAGCGCGGGCGGCAGGAGCATTCCGAGGATGGCCAGGCTCACCAACGCCGATGCCACGGGCCACAGCGATCCCATGACTTCGAAGCCCAGCAATACGGTGACCAGTGCGAATCCGGTGATGACCAATATCAGGACCGCGGCGCCGACCATGAGCACGGCACGTCGCCCTGACAAGGTCGCGGCCCACGTCTCCCCTCGGCGGAGCGGCCTGAAGTTCGTCCTCGGCAAAGTCACCGGGCTCAGTGTGGTCACGCGGCACAGAACGCGGTGTCCGGCACGCGGTAGGTGGCGCCCCGCATACGCCGTTGGAGCGTACCGGCTCGTCCCGGTCGGCTCGCCGACGCCGCATCCTGTCTCCGCCCTGCGACGCTCGGGTCAACGCCGTGATTCTGGGAGCCCTGGATGCACAGCACAAAGGCGACGGCCGATGTCCGGCAGCCCGTCCACGAGCTGCACCGCCTCGGCGATGTCGTGGGGGAACTGCTCGATGCTCTTGTCGAGTTGGAGCGGCACGCGCACGAGGCGAGTGAACACTACGACACCGTTCCGTGGCAGGCGGAGAACTTCACGCGGCCCCTTCCCGGGAAGCGCGAGCTGAGTCTCGTCGCGACGGTGTCCGGGAAACCGATCGGATTCCTGATCGCGTCACGGCGTCCCGGCGGCGCGCACATCCACCGTGTTGCAACCGACCCCCGCCACCGGCGTGTCGGTATCGCATCCCGGCTCCTCGCCGCCTTCCTGGCGCACACGCCCGGCTTCGTCACCCTCGTCTGTGACCCCGGCAACCGGTCGGCGCTCGCCCTCTACGCACGGGCGGGTTTTCGCGCCATCGGCACCACGCCCGACGGCAAATTGTCCCTGGCGACCGGCGCCACGCTGCCTGAGAGGAAGACGTGATGTTCTGCAGCAACCCGATGTTCGAGCGCAGCCTGTTCGTGGGTGCTCATCTCGACGACATCGAACTGGCGGCCGGAGGCACCGCCGCCCGCCTCGTCGAGGCGGGGGCACACGTGCGCTTCCTCGTGATGAGTCCCTCGGACTACACCAGTTACGACGGGAGCCACTTCCGTGCTGCCGACGTGGCGGTTGCGGAGGGCAGGGAAGCCGCCGCGACGCTCGGGGTCAAGGAGATCGACGTCCTGTCGTTCCCCGCCAAGGACGTGGAGAACCACTCGACCGTCGTGGAGTCGATCAACAAAGTGGTCGACGAGTTCCGCCCGACGATGGTCTTCACACACTGGCCGTTTGACACCCACCGGTCTCACGCCAACACCGCACTCGCCACTATCGCGGCGAGCCGGTACTACAACTCCGTGGTTATGTACGAGCCCATCACACCGTCGGGACGCAGCTACGTCGGCTTCCGCCCGCAGCTCTACATCAGCATCGACGACACCGTCGAGACGAAGCTGCAGGCCCTGCGCCAGCACAAGTCGGAGTACGCCAAGTACGGCGAGCAGTGGATCGAAGGTGTCCAGGCCCGCGCCCGGTATCGCGGCTACGAGATGCGCGCCCGGTACGGCGAGGCGTTCGAGGTGTCCCGGCTGGAAGGCGTGCTGGTATGAGGGTCACCGTCCATCAGCCCGAGCACCTGCCGTGGCTCGGCCTGTTGGCCAAGGTCGCCGCGTCGGAGCTGTGGATCGTCCTCGATTCGGTGCCGTACCGGAAGAACTACTTCCAGAACCGTAACCGGATCCTGGTGAACGGACAGTCCACCTGGGTGACCGTGCCGGTGACCGCGCCGTTCGGGACCCGGATCCGTGATGTGCGGATTTGCGAGACGCCTTCCTGGCGGCGGCGCTACCGCGGACGCCTGACCCAGGCGGTGTCCGCAACCCGCTCCGCGGACCGCGTCGGCGACCTGCTGTCGGTGATCGACGCGGCGCCGCCCGGCGGCTCGCTGGCCGACCTCAATCTCGCCCTCGCCGACTATCTGCTGTCTCAGTTCGACGTCAAGGTGCCGATGGTTCGTTCTTCCGAGCTCGATGCCACCGGATGCAAGTCCGAACTGGTCGTCAGTCTCTGTCGGGCGGTGGGCGCCAAGGAATACCTCGCGGGGCCTTCAGGGCGCGACTACCTGGATCTCGACGCCTTCGCCGAGCACGGGATCACGGTCCGGTTCTTCGACTTCGACCACCCGCCGTACGCCCAGGGCCGCGACTCCTTCGTACCGTGCCTGTCGGCCTTCGACGCCTGGTCGCGGCTCGCCCCCGCCGAGTTGCCGGCGCTGCTGTCCGGCTACCGGCTCAGTGCCTCATGACCGCCACGCAGCCTCCCGAAGTCACCGCCGTGACGATCTCGGGGGTTCGCCAGCGGGACGTCAACGACTCCGCCGACTTCCGCACCTGGGCCGCGCTGGCGGCCCGTCTGGGCCGCGCCGAGTGCATCTGGGCCGGACCACGCCTGGAGTGCCGCCGAAAGCCGCTGCACGTCCTCAGGCGACCGCGGCGCCCTGGCCTGCGCTCACTGATCTGGGCGGCCGGATCGGTACGCGCCGGGGTACGAGTCGCCCGGGCCGCACTGCGCCGGAGCGAGACGGTCGTGGTCAACGGCGGCGAACCCTGGGGGTGGCTTGCTGCCTGGCTCGTCGCGCGCATCGTGCGGCGCCCCTGGTTGATGGACATTCACGGTGACTACCTCTCACTGCCGCCGGAATCCCTCGGTCGTCGGCGCAGAGCAGTCCTCCGCCTGGCCGTAGTCTTCTTCGCCCGTCGTGCCAGTGCCCGCCGGGCCGTCTCCCGTTCCATCGCCGACTCGTTGGAGGAGCGCGGGCTTCCCTGCGTCGAGGTCCCGCCGCGGCTGCTTCCCATCTGGGAAAAGCCGCTGAAGCGTGACCGTGCGCCGATCGGGGCTCCGTGCCCTCGGCTTCTCGCGGTCGGTCGCCTCGTGGCCTCGAAGGGCTTCGATCTGCTGTTGACGGCGTTGGCCGAACTCGTCCGGACGGAGCCCGCGATCCGGCTGTGTGTCGTGGGCGACGGACCGCTGCGCGACAGCCTCACCGACCAGGCCGCGCGGCTCGGCCTGTCACGCCATGTCGAGTTCCTGGGGACCCGCGGCGTCGACGAAGTGCGTTCGGAACTCTCCCGAGCCGACCTCTTCGTCATCTCCTCCCGAGACGAAGGGCTGCCCAGGACTCTGCTGGAAGCCGCGGCTGCAGGCATTCCGGTCGTCGCCACCGCGATCGGGGGAATTCCGGCGGCTGCGGCCGGCTGGGAGACCGTGTCGCTGGTCGAGGCCGATGCCGCCGCGATCGCCACGGGAGTACGCCAGGTCCTGGCGTCCCCACCTAGCGAGAATCGACTCGCCGCGGTACGCGACCACGTCCTGGCGACCTACGGTTTCGACACCAACATCGACGCACTGGCCGCGCTCTTCCGGGACGTCGGTGCCAAGTGACATGCATCGCTCTCGTGTTGCGCGCAGCATTGACCGATATGAGCCGATATTTTATGAGGCGCAACAGTACCGAGGAACACCGAGGAGGACGCTATGAGCCGAGCATCGACGGTTCGTCGTTGGGTCAAGCACTCCGGCATGAGGCCCGTGGCGTCCGTGTTGAGCGGATACGTGGCCATGCGCACACTGGGAACCGGCATCCAGCGGTACACGGCGCCAAGTGTCATGGACTTCACCCGCTCGGGCGGGAAGCTCACCACATCGGCGGCCGACTTCCTCGGAGAGCTGGGCTGGGAAGCAGCCGAGATCGAGCAGGTGCTCGGCGAGTACCAGGAAGTCGCCGAACGACTGGCCGCCCGCTACGCGGACACGGAACTCTTCTATCCCCTCACGCACGGCGTCGAGGCAGAGACCAGCGCCGTGCTGTACGGGCTCGGTCGGCTGCTAAAGCCCCGCTCGGTGGTGGAGACCGGCGTGGCCGACGGCCGGTCCTCCTGGCTGATCCTCGCCGCACTGGAGCGCAACGGCTCAGGGCTGCTGTACAGCTTCGACATCAACCACACCGCCGGTCGGCTGGTGGGCGAACACCCGCAGTGGCGACTGGAGATCCTCGACAGGAGAAATCCCGAGGCGTGCTTCAGCCGGGCTCTGGAACGCGTGGGAACCATCGACCTGTTCTTCCACGACAGCGACCATCTGTATCTCCCGCAGCTGTTCGAGTACGGACAGGCCTGGCCCAGGATGGCCCAGGGTGGAATCTTCGCGAGCGACGACGTCCACTCCAGCAAAGCCTTCCTGGACTTCTGCGAGCGGCACGGTCGGTGCCCATCCTTCCTCTTCGACTCGCGGAAGATCACCGGGGCGGTACGCCGGCTCGGCGTCTCCCCGCGGGCCGGCGAACCGGGCCGGCGGGTGGGCTAGATGGGCCGCGCGATGCGGAACCCGGTCGCCACCGCGCCGGACCCACGCCCACGGCTGGTCTATGTCGTACCGCACCTGTCCGAGAACGAGTCCGAACACTTCGCCCACATCCCGGCGTTGTTGGAGGCTCTGGGAACGCGCGTCGACGTCGCGGCCGCAGTGGAGCGCGGCGACCCTCCGGTACGACTCGCCGGGGTCAGCCTCCTGGTGCGTGTCCCCGGCCGACGCCGGATCGGCCGGGTGCTCGGCACCGCGCTCACAGTCCACCGCCTGTACCGCGCCGGCTATCGGACCTACTTCCTGCGCTACTCCACCCTCTTCTTGAGCGTCCTGATCCTGACCTACCCGCTGTACCGTCACCGCATCCTGCTGTGGCGCAGCGGTCTGCCCGGGGTACGGGCGCCGGAACAGCCCAGGACCCTGCGGCTGAGGGCCCACGAGCTCGTCAACCTGATCACGGCACGGCTGGTGCACTGCCTGGTGACCGGTCCGGAGACCATGGTGCCGCTGATGGCCGGACTGTGGGGCGTACCCAGGCAGCGGATGCGGCTGCTGTACAACGACGTCGACGCGGGGCGCTTCGCTCCCCTGGGGGAGGAGGCCCGCAAAGCGGCGCGGACGCAGCTCGGCTGGCGGGACGACGAGTTCGTCGCGCTCTTCGTGCACCGGCTGTCGTATCGCAAGGGAGTCCGCCTGCTCGCCCCGCTCCTGGACGCGGTGGCCTCGTCCGTGCAGGTCCGTGACTCCGGCCTCCAGGTACGGCTCGTGGTGGCGGGAGACGGCCCGGAGCGGGCTCGCCTGGAGCGCGAGGCTGCCGAGCCGGCGAGGACACAGAGCATGCAGGTGCTGGGCTCGGTCCCCAATCGCGACCTGCCCCGGCTGTACGCGGCGGCAGATGCCGTCGTCATGCCGAGCTACGAGGAGGGCTTCCCACGGGTGCTGCTGGAGGCGATGGCCTCGGGCACACCGGTGGTGACGACCGACGCGGGAGGTTCGGCGGACGTGGTAGGTGCCGGCTATCCCTATGTCGCGCCGGTCGGTGATCTCGACGCGCTGGTCGGTCACCTCCGGTCCCTGGTGGCCGCTTCGCCCGCCGAGCGGTGCGAGCTCGGGCTGCGGCTGCGGATCCGGGCACAGAGCGAGTTCTCGCCCGAGCGCGTGGCCGCGATGCTCCACGCGCTGCTGTGAGGGCGGTGCTGTCGGGCGGACGGGCAGACTGCACCGCCCGGCAGGATCAGCCGCGGTCCGTCCCATCATGCTGCCGGGCCTGCGCGCCGAGACGGCGTGCCGCGAGCGCGTACACGGGCCGCGGCAGCGCGGACCGCGCCACGTGAGTGGCCCAGATGTAGGGTGGACGGTGGAGCCCGAGACGGTAGCGCACCATTGCGGCCGTGGAGGACGACTGCGGGCTCACCAGGCTCAGCCACTTCCGCACTGCGGCCGCGCCCCCGTGACTCGCCAGGGACTCGGGAGTGATGAACCTCTGGCGATGGTGCCGCAGCCTGTCCTCCACAATCGCGTGTCGATGGGCCTGACTGGGGATCTTGCGGATGTCGAAGTCGACGTAGATGCTCCGCACCCGGCTGATCGAGCCGCTGTCCAGCAGGTCCTCGAGTACATCGCACTCACTGCCTTCGCAGTTGAGTTTGAGGTAGATCTCGTCGTCGCCCGACGTGTTCGCCAGCAGCCAGTCCGTGGCCCGCACCAGGTCGATGGTCTCCGGCCGCGCGTGCCCGTCGCCCAGCTCGCTCTTGTCGGCATACACGCTCGCTCCGAGCAGGCCTGCCCCGAAGAGGGTGGCCTGCCCCGTCCTGCTGGACAGACCGGCGGGCACGATGTGCACCCGGGAGTCGCGAAATCCTTCGAGGATGCGCCGACAGGGTTTCGCTGGTTCGAACGAGTAGATCCTCTCGAAGCCCCACCGGGGGTCGAGGGCGACGTCCAGTGTCTCGCCGTAGTGCCCTCCGACATCGAGGAAGACGCGCATGTACCGCTCACCCTCTCAGGTTCGCGCCGTCACGGCAGCCGAGTCGGGGAGACGGCCACGGGAGTGGGCGGACAGCCATGCCCACTGGCGCTCGATCCCCTCAGTCAGCGCGACCGAGGGTTCGTATCCGAGCAGCTCACGTGCCTTAGTGAGGTCCGCTTCGGTCACCTGCACGTCGCCCGGCTGATGCTTGTCGTCGCGTACGGGAACCTCGGCACCGGTGATGTCGGCAACGCGGCTCAGCACGTCGAGCACGGAAACGCTGTCCCCGCCACCGATGTTGACCGCTTCCGCAGTGGCCTCTGCCGTTGCCGCAGCGATGGTGGCGGCCACGGCGTCCGCGACGAAGGTGAAGTCCCGGCGCTGGCGGCCGTCCCCGTAGAGCCGCAGCGGCTGTCCCGTGAGGACCGCGCGCAGCATCCGGCCGATGGCCATGTCTGGGCGCTGCCGGGGTCCGTACACCGTGAAGTAGCGCAGAGCGACCACACTGGTGGGGTTTGCCGGCGCGAGCGCGTAGGCGAGAGCGAGACGTTCGGCCGCGAGTTTGGTCACCCCGTACGGCGACAGAGGAGCCGTGGCGCAGGCCTCGTTCAATGGTCCCCTGCCCACGGCGTCCCCGTACACGCTGGAGGAGGAGGCGAGGACCAGACGGCGGACCCCGCAGGACACGCATGCGTCCAGCAGACGTTGGGTCGCCAGCACGTTGCACGCAAGGTACTCGCCGAAACAGTCCCCCCACGACGGCCGAACGCCCGGGATGGCGGCGAGATGGAAGACGGTGTCAGCGCCGTCGGCCCACGGCTTGAGCTCGTCCGTGACGAGGTCACCCTCGACCAGTCGGAAGCCCGGATGGTCCAGCACGGCCCCGAGGTTCTCCGCCGCCATGGGGTTGTCACGGGGCGAGCGCCGGTCCACGCCGAGAACGGTGACCCCGCGTTGCAGCAGGGCTTCGACGAGGTGGGAGCCGATGAAGCCCGCCGCCCCGGTCACAACAGCGCGTTCGACGGTTTGTGCCGTACTCATCACGGATTCCCTTCTGTAACCACGGCCCGCACCGCATCAACAGGTACGGGCCTCAATCAGTGAACCGAACGCCCCCTTCCTACCAATTCAGGCGATATTTCTGGTTCAGACATTCTCGGGAAGAGCGCGATTGCGCCCGTACGCCGGAGTCGGGCGCTGACAACGGCTTCGCGTTCTCGTTCGCGTCAGACCGTGTCGGCGAGCCGTGCTTCCACTTCACGCCGCCTCTGACGGCACACGGCCAGCACATCGGGTGCTGGGCAGAGCGGATCCGGCGCCGCGACAAGTCGGTTGCAGTGCGGGTCGTACAGCACCAAGTCGTAGCCGTGGTCACCGAGCCACTGGCGGACCTCGCGCACCGTGGAGCCGAAACGGTGGAGGTACTTGTCGACGAGTTCGAGCATCCACACCGCCGGCTCGCCCCGGGCGACGAGGCGGCCGGCGCCGCGCAGAGCCAGGTGTTCCGTGCCCTCGACATCGAGCTTGCCCATGGCGAAGGGGCGCGCGGGCAGGTTCTCGTCGAGCCGTCCGAGCCTCACTTGCACGGTGCCGCCACTGTCGGCATCCGTCTGGATACGTGAACCCGTACCCCTGACGACGAACGGCGCCGAACCCGACTCCGCTCCGATCGCCATTTCATGGACCGTCACACAACTGAGGGAATTCGCACCGATGTTGTCCCGCAGCCTTTCGGCAAACGCGGGCACGGCCTCGAAGGAGTGCACGGCTCCGCTCGGACCCACGAGCTTAGCGGCGAGCAAGGTGAACATTCCCTCGTTGGCGCCACCGTCGATGAAGCCGTCTCCCGGACGGAGATAGCGCTTCATGAAGGTCATCTCCTCGTAGTCGGGAAGTCCTCCGAAATAGACGAAACGACCCGGCTGCGTGCTGTCGGGGTAGGCGCGGAACGACATGCCGCCGTATACGGACAGGTCCATTGGCCGCCTGACCAGCCTCTTCCAGGCCTGCCATCCCGCCATGCCGGCGAGGGCCCGAGCCCGCCTTCCACGGTTGGCGGGATGTTCCCACGCCATTCTGACCATGCCATGAATGGTTGTCGGCAATGGTCTGCTCCTTTTCAGCGCCCGCTCATGAGTGGGCGTCGCTGTACCAGCGCCGCCCGGTACCATTCCTCGACGCGCTGTGTGACCCGGGACCAGTCCAGCTCCGCGGCCGCGCACAGCCCGAGTTCGCTCATCCTGTGCCGGCCTGGTTCGTCACCGAGCACGGTTCTCAGGACATTCACCAGGCCGGCCTTCGACCCGGACGGGAAGACCCGGTAGGCCTCGCGGTCGGATACCACCGGATCGAGTGAGGCGTCGGAGGACACCACGACGGGCGTGCCCAGTGCCAGCGCCTCCAGCGCCGCCGTGGGCACGCCCTCGCCCTTCCCGGGGAGTCTTCGGGATGCGAGCACGAACACCTCAGCCCGCAGGACAAGGTCGTAGACCTGCTGCCGGGGCAGCGGTCCGAGGAGTTCGACGCCCGGGCCTGCCGCCGCAAGTCGGCTCAGGTGGTCCCGCTCCGGGCCCTGGCCCGCGATCACCAGACGCATCCCCGCCCGACTCTTCGCCAGTTCGTGGAACGCTTCGATGAGCAGTGCGTGATTCTTCATGGGATCCAGCGCACCGACGCTGACGATCAGGCCGCGCTCGCGGGCCCGGGCGTCGACAGGGGCGGGCATGGCGGACAGTTCCAGACCGCTGGACATGGTGAGGATGCGTGCCGGGTCCACACCGCGCGCCACGAGGTCGGCAGCGGTCGCCGACCCCAGGGCGATGAACGCCTCCACAGCGCGGAAAGCCTGTCGGGCGAGCCACTGGTGCCGGTCGGCGAGTGCCGCATGCACCGTCAGGAACAGCGGGATTCCCAGCCGTCGGCAGACGGGCCCCAGCCAGGCGGCCTCGATGTGGTCTCCGTGAAGATGCACCAAGTCCACGGCAGCCCACGGCGAACCGGTGCAGAGGTCCCTGACCGCGGCAGCCGCGTCTACTGAGAAGGCAAGCCGGTCGGACAACGGCGCCAGCATCCGTGACCGGGCGGTCCATTGCAGCGGCAGCCGGGTGGCGCCGGTCGGCACCGTTGCGCCATGCCGAAACGAGATCGTCACCCGGTTTCCGACACTGACCTGATGACGCGTCAGGCATTCGACGTGACGTTCCATTCCGCCCTGCATAGGAGGGACTCGGTAGCTTACCCGCACGATGTGCATCGCCGCGTTGCTCCACCTCGAGTGAATCGGCCATCCACCGAAGGATCGCGGGATCTCGCGCTTTCTCTCGTTCGCCTCACCGATCCTCACCGGAACGGACGAGCGGACGGGACCCGGCGTCAGTCTCCTGAGCCGCCGGTAGGTCCGAGGCGTCGATGCCCGCCGTCACTACGCCGCTGACGGAATCGATGCGCACGATCCGGTCGGTGAAGAGCACGTTGGCGTACACGGCGTCGCCGGCGCATTCCAGTTCGTTCAGGCGCGTCGACGCTCGCCCGTCCTCGGTCACGGTGACTTCGCCCCGCTTCGCGAGTGTCCGGAGGTCTCGGAAGGTCAGCCGGGCCGAGCCGTCGCTGGTCACTAGCCGGTGCCCGTGGAAGCACACGTCCCAGCCGTCATCCGGGTATGCGACGCGACGCGGTTCCTCGAGCGTTCTCGCGTCGCGCTCGATGGCGATGCGATGGCGCCAGGAGAGCTGCCACAGGGGCCGGCCGAGCACGGTGATGTCCTCACCGAACATAGGAGCGGGCAGTGCCGTGTGGGCCGTCGGCTGTCTGTCCAAGGGCCCCGCGCGGACCGATGACTCGCCGAACAGGCCGGTGCTTTCGTAGAGGGTCCCACCGGCCATCTCTAGCCTCCCCGTTTCACTTCGGATGGCTGGGCTGCGCTGATGGCGGTGGACCGGTGGTGTCGGTTGCTGGTCGCTCGGCGGGCATGGCTGGGGCCCGACGCTCGGGCCGGGTGCTCCAGGGTTCCTCGGGTCTTGGGGCGGGCAGGGTCGGTGCCGCAGGTCAGGTGGCCGGTCGTGGCAGTGCCGTGAGGCGGGCGAACGCACTGGCGAGTTCGTGCCGCCAGGGCCAGTTCGCGGCGATCCGCAGTCGGATGCGGCGGCCGCCGCGAGTGATGCGGGCGGCTGCGTGCAGGATCCGGTAGCGGAGCTTTTTCGGCTCGGCGGTGGCCAACTCGCCCTCCAGCAGCAGAGTCTGGGTCCAGGCAAGCAGGTCTGTGGCGGTCAGCGCGAGCTCGAGCCACGCTTGGTTGACAGCGAAGTGACGGGAGGGGAAGCGGCCCAAGCCGGTGGTCTTGCCGCAGCGGATGCGGTCCTCAACGCGGGCGTGGCCCCGATGGCGGACCTCCAGGTGCTGCAGGGAGCCCTCGCCGTAGGGGGTGTCGGTGAGAAAGACCTGGTGGCGCATGCCCTCGTCCCGGTCGAACAGGGACAGTTGGGCGCCGGGGTGCGGGCGCTCACGGCGGACGATGATGCGCGTGCCGTCGGGGTAGCCGGCCAGGTCGATCATGCCGGTCAGCTCGGCGACTTCCGCGCCCTGGCGCAGGGTGCCGTCCTGTTCGAGTGCGGGATGCCAGACCTGCTCGGGCAGGGCCCGGATCGCCTGGCGGACCGACTCGGTGACGGCGTATCCGACGGAGAAGTAGGTGAGGATCCCACATGAGCGCAGGGCCCGCACGTGGTCCAGGAACGCTTTCGCTCCTCCGGCACTGTCTGTCCGCGCGGACGAGGATGGGTGTGCCGTGGCGGTGTGCGTCGGGGATCTGGGCAAGGGCCTGGTCGAGGACGGTGATGTGGTCAGCGGCGGTGTTGGCACCGGCGTTGCCGGGCCTGAGCAGTGCGGCCAGGGCTTCGCCGGTGTTGTCCAGGAAGCACAGCAATGGGTGGTAGCCGAAGCCGCGCTTGTAGGTGGCCGCCGCCTGCTCCTTCTCGGAGTGGCAGGTAACCAGGGTGGCGTCGAGGTCCAGGACAAGACCGGGCAGGTCGCGTCCGCCCGCGCGGGCTGCGGGTATCCCTGCCCTGGTCTCGGCGGCTTGCAGCCATGCGACCTCCCGGGCGGTGGCCCTGGCCGAGCGCAGGCGGGCGAGTGCAGCCGAGTCGATGCCGGCCAGCAGGCGCCAGGCGGTCGGCGTGGAGGCGACGGGGCCGAACACCTCCGCCTGGTCGCGCAGCAGGGCCAGGTCCGTTATCGCATCGCCGCCGTCGGCGAGCATGACCGCGAGATCGACCGCGATCCGGACGGGATCGTGCCCGGTGCCACGCGGTCGCAGCCGACGGAGTGCGTCCGCGAAGGCGCTGGTCAGGCCAGTGACATCGGCGAGATCGGCCAGCAAGCGGGATCCGGCGTGACTGGCCACCCCGTGACCGTCGGCCGACACGACGAGCTTGGGACGCGACCGGGTAGGGTGCACGCAGAAAGTGCCTTCCTGCTGTGATGACAGAGACCTTCGACAAGCCTCATCTTCCCAGCTCAGAAGGCACTTTCGCTTTTCCGATCAAGACTCGGACACCGCCGCGAGTGAAACGCGCAGGCTAGGCCCTGAGTGAACGCGTGCGGATCGTATGGAAGGGACTCCACCACCCTTTACCCGCATGCGTCGTGCACGAGGCGAGCAGCATGGCCGCCGGCACGGCAGCCTCCGCACGGCGCATGCGATCAGGCACTGCGCACCGCCCGGCCCCAACCTGGGCCGCAGCGGCATCGCCGAAGGCGTCATGAACGGCGGCGACGGCGAAGGACCAGCATCGTGCCAGCGCCCACTGCGAGCAGCCTCGCCTCCCCACTCCGGCGAAGGGTTACGTCGCCAAATCGTTCGGCGGATCGACACCGGGGCGGCTACCGCCGTTGACGCCCATGAGTCCCTATCGTCGACTGCACGCAAAGGGGACAGAGGATCCCGTTCAGGGATGGTTCCCGTGGTCCTCGAAGGGGTGCAGCTTGGATCTACATGAATTCCTGAAGGCTCTTGCCAGACGCTGGCTGACCGTCGTGGCTTGCCTGGTCCTCTCAATCGGGGCAGCAGTCGCCGCGACTGCCCTGAGTGCCCCCATCTACCAGGCCAGTACCCAGCTCTTCGTCGCCACCAGCACCAGTGAGGACACCACCCAGCTGAACCAGGGCCAGAGCTTCTCCCAGGCGCGTGTGCAGTCCTACGCCGCGATCGTGACCACACGTCAGGTGACCGAACCCGTCGTGCAGGAGCTGAAACTGCAGACCACACCCGAGGAACTGTCGTCCCGGATCACCGCGCACGCCCCGCTCAACACGGTGCTCATCGACATCACCGTCCGGGACACCGAGCCCGAGCGCGCGGCCCGCATCGCCAACGCGGTGGCGGAGCGGTTTAGCGCGCTGGTCGAGCGGCTGGAGGCCCCCAAACGTCCGGCGAGCGTGGAGGGGGCGGGGCCGGAGATGCAGGGCTGGGCCACCGAGCCCCCGCCCGGCTCACCCGTCTCCCTGGGTGTCACCCAGGAAGCCGTCGCCCCCAGCACTCCGGCCTCCCCCCGTCCGCTGTTGAACGTGGCCGCGGGCGTGCTCGCAGGCCTGCTGCTCGGCGCCAGCCTCGTCGTCCTACGCGAGACTCTCGACACCACGCTCAAGACGAGTGAGGCGCTGGGCGAGTTCACCTCGCTGCCGGGCCTGGGCACCATTCCGTATGACAGGAACGCCTTTCAACAACCCTTGGTCAACGTCGACGGGCACTCCCGGCGTGCCGAAGCCTTCCGCAAACTGCGCGCCAACTTGCAGTTCTCGCAGGTCGACGACCGGCCCCGGATCATCGTGGTGACGAGTTCGGTGCCCGGCGAGGGCAAGACGAACACCGCCGTGAACCTCGCCCTGTCACTCGCTGCGGCGGGCGTCTCCACCTGTCTGGTCGACGCCGATCTGCGCCACCCGTGCGTGGCCGCAGCCTTCGGGCTCGTCCAGGACGCCGGTCTGACCACAGTGCTCATCGGGCAGGCGCGCATCGAGGAGGTGATGCAGGAGACCGGCGGCGGGCTCTCGGTTCTGGCCAGCGGCCCCGTACCACCCAACCCGACGGAGCTGCTCTCCTCGGCGCGCATGGACGAGGTACTACATGAGCTGGCAAGCATCTATGAGGTCGTGATCGTCGACACCGCCCCGCTGCTGCCGGTCGCCGACACCGTCGGGCTCGCCTCGCTCGCCCGAAGTGCGCTGCTCGTCGTCCGTGCCGCGAGAACCCGACGGGACCAGGTCCGCAGCTCCGTGGAATCGCTGGACCGCGTGGGCGTCCGCGTCCTGGGCACCATCTTCAGCATGGCTCCGGTCCGTAAGGGCGAAAGCTACGGCGCCTACACAGGGTACGGCGATCTGCCCGCTCCTCGTGCGTCAGCCGCCAAGAAGGAGGCGGCCGGGCCCACGGTGACGCGTCGCGTCGGCGAGCAATGACCCGGATCCTGTTCGTCTGCACGGGCAATGTCCACCGCTCGGCGCTCGCCGAGCGGCTGCTGGCCGCCAGGCTTCCGCCCGGCTCTGCGGTGCGGCCGGAGAGCGCTGACACGGAAGCCTGGCCCCGCCGAGGAATGGAAGGCGCCACCAGGGCGGCCCTGGAGGAACTGGGCGGTGACGGCTCGGGCTTCGCCGCCCGCCCGCTCACCGCACAGCTCGTCGCGGGAGCGACACTCGTCCTCGGGCTCGCGCGCGAGCACCGGGAGGCGGCCGTGCGCCTGGCTCCGCGGGCGATGCGGCGCTGCTTCACCCTCAAGGAGTTCCTACGTCTCGCCGCCACGGCAGCCGACGATGTGCGGCTCAGGGAGATGTCGGGGAGTGCGAGGGGCTTCGACGGCGTGGTCGCGGCCGTGGCCTCCCGCCGGGGCCACGCCGCTCCGGTGTCGCCGGCCGAGGACGACGTGGCAGATCCCCAGGGGCGGCCCTACCAGGTGCTTTACGCGTGCGCCCGTGAGATCGACGCGACGGTATGCGCTCTCGCCCGGATGCTGGGCGGCAGCAATTTGGGCGGATGAGCCCACTGATGCTTTCCCCGGCCGACAGGCTGCCTCGTCGCGGGTTCCGTCCTTCTCCGACACCATGGAGGGCACAGGTCCCCCGGCACCGGGATGGGCAACCGCCATGATTGCGACGTGACGGGCGGGCCCGCATTCGCCCTGGTTGCGCAGGCCCGCCCGTCGACGGTGTACGTGGACCTCTTTGGCAGGTCCGCGAAGGCGTGGGCGGCGGTCACGAGGGTGATGTGGTGGTGTCAGCCTGGCCAGGAACGGCCTTCGAAGTGGTCAAGTCACAGGCCGTGTTGAGTTCGCGGTAGTCGTGCTCGATGCGCCAGCGGACCTTGGCCAGCCTCAAAGCCGCTGCCTCGGCCGAACAAGGTTGGTGGGACGGGATCCTGCGGGACTGCTGGCTGCTGGTCGAATGGCCCGACGACGCCGAAGCGGCCCACGGAGTACTGGCTGTCCAACCTGCCCGATCATCGAACAGCGCCTGTCCCCAAAAGTCCCCGGACCAGCCTCACCCTCTACCAGGTCCTCGACACCCTCCAGAACACCCTGAGGTGCTGGACAGGCATCTGCACCACCTGTCAACAGCCCCCTACCGAGCAGACGTCCGAGATCGAGACAGACCCAACGGAGTCCTACTACTGAAGCTTCCCCTTGATTGAAGCTTCCCCTTGAAGTTTCCCCGTGATCTCGGACACGTGATCGTTACGCCGCAAGGGCGTGCTGGTGTCGTTGCCTGGTCTCGGCCGGGGTGAGGTAGCCGAAGATTTTGTGCTTGCGCAGACGGCGGCGGTTGTAGAAGGTCTCGATGAAGGTGAAGACCTCGGCGCGGGCGGTCGCCCGGTCGGGCCAGGTCCGGGTGCCGATCTCCTCCTTCAGGAGGGCCCAGAAGCTCTCCGCGGCGGCATTGTCGAAACATGACCCAGTCCGCCCGCAACTCTGCCGGAGTCCCAACTCCTCTATCCGGTAACGGAATTGGGACGAGGTATACTCGCTGCCGCGATCGCTGTGGATCACACATCCCGGCTCCAGGTTCCCCCGGCCATGTGCCATGTCCAGGGCGTCGACGACGAGGTCGGCTCGGTGGTGATCGGCCATGGCATAGCCGACGACCTCGCGGGTGGCCAGGTCCAGCCAGCAGGCGAGGTAGAGCCAGCCCTCGGCGGTGGGCAGGTAGGTGATGTCGCCGACCAGCTTGATCCCGGGACGCTCGGCGTGGAAGTCACGGCCGATCAGGTCCGGGGCCGGCTTCGCCTTCGCATCCGGCCGGGTCAGCGAGCGGCGCTTGCGCCGTGTGACGCCGCGTATGTCGCGCTCGCGCATCACGCGGGCGACACGCTTGCGGTTCACCCGCTGCCCCAGGCGTCGCAGTTCAGCGTGAATGCGCGGGACACCGTAGGTATGGCGGGAGGCGATGTGCAGCACCGTGATCTCATGCCCGAGCGCGTCGTTCGCGGCCTCCCGGGCGCGGCGGGCCGCCTCGCCATCACACCACGCGTAGTACGACGAGCGGGCGACCTTCAGCACCCGGCACAGCAGAACGACCGGGTAGTTCGCCTTCTCCGTGTGGATGAACCGGTACAGCTCGCTCACCGGTCGTTCTCCTTCACGAAGAAGGCGGTCGCTTTTTTCAGGATCTCGATCGTCTGCTGTTGTTCGCGGACCTCCTTGCGCAGCCGCTTGAGTTCCTCGCGCTCGGCGCTGGTCAGCTCACCGGGCTCGCCCTCGCCCCGGTCCGCCTTGGCCCGGCGGTACCAGCCACGCAGGGACTCCGAGCTGATGCCGAGTTCCCGGGCCACCGCAGTGACCGTCTTGCCCGAGGAGTCGACGAGCGCGATCGCGTCCCGCTTGAACTCCTCGGTGTACCGCTTCGTGTACTTGCTTCCCACCTGGTGCTACTTCCTCTGGAACCTCAGGTCCCAGTCTCCAGGTGTCCACGATCAAGGGGAAGCTTCAGTTTGGCCGCGGGTCAGGGGCCGGTTCCCCGCGACCACGAACACCGGAAAGCGGCTGTACCTGCTTCGTCACGGCGGCAAGGAGTGGCTGGACGAAGATCGACACAGTCGCATCGCCGTGGAGACCCGCATGGGCCGCGAGGTCGCCGGCATGGAAGGTCTCCACTCGCACGTTGCCCTGGCCATGGAGCAGGAGATTGCCGATTCGCTGCAAAGCAGGTGGCTGCGCTTCGCGGCCAGCGAGGGAGAGCGGCACTGAAAGGCGCCATCTCCCACCGCACTACCATTCGATCTTGAAAAATGGTGGAAAACAGCAGGTCAAAGCCGCTCAGGACACGTCGACATAGTTTCGTTCATGAAGTTCATCTCGACCAAGAGCTTCATGCCGTTCGTCTGGTACCGCGTCGTGCTCGGCATCGTGATCGTCGCCCTGGTGACATTCGGCGTCCTCAGTCCCCACGCGGCGGAGTCGGCAGGCTGAGCAGACGGCCCCTGGGGTTCATCCCCGGGGCCGTGACCAAGCCCATACGGGATGAGTAGCGGCCCGGTAGCGGAGTGTCAGTGCTTGCGCCTAGGCTTGCTCGCATGTCCCCCGATTCCGTGACCCCTGGTTCCGTGCGCTCTGCTGCCGAGGTCAACGAGCGGATCCGCGCGCTGTGGATGCGCGCGGGCGGCTCGCTGTCGGCACAGGAGCGGGCGGAGTACGAGCTGCTGGTGGTCGAGTGGGCCGCGGCGATCCGCGGCGAGGTCATCGAGGCGGCCTGATGCTGCGGATCCTCGACGAGCCGTACTTCCACATGCCGGTCGACGCCTTCCACGCGATGCGGTCCCGCACCCCGGTGCCGCCCGATGAGCTCGACACCGTCCTGCACCGCACCTGGCAGGGCTACCACCGCGCGGTCGCCGGCATGGCCGCCGCCGGCAACAACGTCGTCATGGACCACATCCTCAGCGCCGCATGGCGGCTGAAGGACTGCCTCTCGCTCTTCGTACCGCAGGACGTGGTCCTGGTCGGCGTGCACTGCCCCCCGGACGAACTGGAGCGGCGGGAGCGCGAGCGCGGGGACCGGCCGCCCGGTCTCGCCGCCCGCCAGCTCGAGCAAGTCCACGCCCACGGCGTCTACGACATCGAGTGCGACACCAGTGTCTCCAGCCCCCTCGAATGCGCCCGCCGGATCAGGGACTTCCTGCGCGCCCGCCCCACCCCCACGGCCTTCCAGCGGCTGCGCGAAGAGAGCATGGGTGTCTGACGGGCCCTCACCGCCCGCCCGACACCCGCAGCACCGCCCCCGTCGCATACGACGCGTCCGGCGACATCAGCCACGCCACCGCCGCCGCGATCTCCTCGGCCCGCCCCGGCCGGCGCAGCGGAATCGTGGCCGCCGCCCGGTGGGGCCGGTCCGGGTCGCCCATCGTGGCGTGGATCTCGGTGTCGATCACCCCAGGCGCCACCGCGTTGACGCGGACGCCGTCCGGCCCCAGCTCCTTCGCCAGCCCCAGCGTCAGGGCGTCGACGGCGGCCTTGGTCGCCGCGTAGTGGACGTATTCGCCGGGACTGCCCAGCGTCGCGGCGGCCGACGACACGTTCACGATCACGCCACCGCCCCGCGCGGTCATGAGCTGCGCGGCCCGGCGTGAACACAGCAGCGTACCCAGGAGGTTGACGTCCACGACCCGGCGCAGATCGGCCGGGTCCGCGTCGGCCAGCCGCCCCAGCGGGCTGGTCACCCCGGCGTTGTTCACCAGCCCCGTCACCGGCCCGAGCCGCTGCTCGGCGGTGTCGAAGAGCCGCTCGACGTCCGCCTCGACGGACGTGTCCACCCGTACGGTGACCGAGCGGCCGCCCGCTGCCCGTACCCCGTCGGCCACCGCCCCGGCCGCGTCGGCGTCACGGACGTAGCCGACCACCACATCGTGCCCGTCGGCCGCAAGTCGCAGGCAGGTCGCCGCGCCGATCCCCCGGCTGCCGCCGGTGACCACAGTGACGGGACGTGTCATACCGAGCCTCCCGGAAGCAGATGGGCCAGCGCGGCACAGTCCAGCGGATACGGCCGCTCCTCGGGCAACAGTTCGCCCGCGCGGGCGAGTTCACCGGCCCGCACCAGTCCGTGGATCTCCCTGGCGAGCGGCGTCACGTCCTCGATGCCCACGATCCACTCGTCGGCGTACCGGGCCGCCGCCTCCCCCGCCAGCCCCAGTTGCAGCGACCGGTGCGGCAGCGGGGTGAGGTGCAGGTCGCGTTCCGGGTCCCACTGCACGCGCGCGGGTGCCGTCCTCAGGTGCTCCTGCCACGCGGCCCGGTCGGCGTGCGGTCCGGGGACGTAGTGGGAGAGGCAGGCGTGGCGCAGGGCCCACAGGAAGCCCTCGCGGGTGATCTCGACGGCGAGGACGGTCTCCTGGTCCTCCTTCGTGCCCCAGCCGCAGCGGTACATCATCCACAGGAATGACGGCTTGATCCAGGTCATGCGCTCGCGCTTCCAGGTGGCGGGGAAGCGGCCGGCACGGGCCGCCGGTCGCCCGATGCCGGGGCGGTACGCCTGGTAGACGGTGAGCGTGGACTCCGTGTGGCGGGCCCGTACGCGGAACCTCGGCTCGGGCCGGTCGGTCTGATCGTTCACACGGGACAGCCTGGCGCCCCCGGCCGATCAGGACCACCGAATAACGCACGTCACGACCACCGAACGGCGGGGTCACGACCAGCGATCAACTCGGCACGCCCTCTTGGCGCGGCCCGCCCCGTGCCCAACACTGAGCCGATGACGCAGCGTGTGGAGCTCGCGACCGTGATGGACCGGCTGGCCGTGGACGGCCTGGTCACCGACTACGCCGTGGCGGTGGACGACGGCGACTGGGAGGCGTACCGGAAGCTGTTCACCCCGGACGGGCGGGCGGACTACCGCTCGGCCGGCGGCATCGAGGGCGACGTCGGGAGCGTCGCCGAGTGGCTGGCCGAGAGCATGCGGGCGTTCGCCATGCGCCAGCACCTCATTGTCAACCGCCGGGTCCGCTTCGGGATCCTGGAGCGGGACACCGGAGACACGGCCCAGGTCCAGGCCGACTACGTCAATCCGATGCGCCTCGCCGGTGACGGCTCGGCGGCGCCCGACTTCGTGTGCGGCGGCCGGTACGCGTTCGAACTGCGGCGGACGCACGACGGCTGGCGGCTGCGCGAGGTGGTCGTGCGGGAGAAGTGGCGGAGTGCGCCGCAGGGGTCCGGGGCACCGGTGATCGACTGAGCGGGCGCCCTCTGTACCGAGATAACCGCTCTGCAGCGAGATCGCCGATCTGCACCGAGATCGCCGGCCGCGCACACACTGGATCCACGGGTAGGGAGGCGCGCCGTATGAAGACCCGGCTCGAATCCCCGTGGCGGCGCTCCGCGATCGCCGCGGTGGCGGGCGCCCTGCCCATGCTCGCCTTCCCGGCTCCGTCCCTGTGGTGGTTCGCGTACGTCGCCCTGGTCCCGTGGATCCTGCTGGCCCGCACCGCGCCGACCGGGCGGCGGGCGCTGTACGACGGCTGGTGCGGCGGCTTCGGCTTCGTGCTGGCGGTGCACCACTGGCTGCTGCCCAACCTGCACGTGTTCACGTTCGTCCTCGCCGCCCTGCTCGGCGCGCTGTGGGCGCCGTGGGGCTGGCTCGTCCGCCGGTTCCTCGCCGGAGCGCCCTCCCCGGGCCGGATCGCGGCCGCGCTGCTGGTGCTGCCGTCGGGCTGGCTGGCGGTGGAGCTGGTGCGGTCCTGGCAGGGGCTCGGTGGCCCCTGGGGCATGCTGGGCGCCAGTCAGTGGCAGGTGGCACCCGCGCTGCGGCTGGCCTCGGTGGGCGGGGTGTGGCTGCTGAGCTTCCTGCTGGTGACCGTCAATGTCGCAGTCGCCGTGCTCGTCTCGGTGCGCGCCGCCAGGATTCCCGCCCTGGCCGCCCTGCTCGCCACCGCCGCGGCCACGTCGGCGGCCTGGAGCTGGTCGCCGCACCCCCACGTCGTCGGTGAGGTCCGGGTGGCCCTCGTACAGCCCGGTGTCATCCACGGCCCCGGCCCCCGCTTCGACCGCGAGGAACAGCTCACCCGGCAGCTCACCGGCCAGGACGTGGACCTGATCGTCTGGGGCGAGAGCAGCGTCGGCTACGACCTCGGCCGCCGACCCGACCTGGCGCGGCGCATCGCGGCACTGTCCCGCGAGACGGGGGCCCCGATCCTGGTCAACGTGGACGCCCGCCGCTCGGACCGGCCCGGCATCTACAAGAGTTCGGTGCTGCTCGGCCCGGACGGCCCGACCGGCGACCGCTACGACAAGATGCGGCTGGTCCCGTTCGGCGAGTACATCCCGTTCCGCTCGCTGCTCGGCTGGGCCACCTCCGTCGGCGAGGCCGCGACCGAGGACCGCAGGCGCGGCACCGAGCAGGTCGTGATGGACGTCGGCGGCGGGCTGCGCGTCGGCCCGATGGTCTGCTTCGAGTCGGCGTTCCCCGACATGAGCCGCAGCCTCACTCGCGACGGCGCCGACATACTGGTGGCCCAGTCGGCCACCTCGACGTTCCAGCAGAGCTGGGCGCCCGCGCAGCATGCCTCGCTGGCCGCGCTGCGGGCCGCGGAGACCGGCCGCCCCATGGTGCACGCGACCCTGACCGGCGTCTCCGCCGTGTACGGCCCCGAGGGACGGCGGATCGGCCCACCGCTCGGGACGGAGGCGAGCACCACGCAGGTGTACGAGGTGCCGCTGGCCGACGGGGTCACGCCGTACGCCCGCCTGGGCGCCTGGCCGGTGTACGTCGCCGTAATGGCGCTGCTCGTGGCGGCCCTCGTCGAGGGCGGTCAGGCGGTCAGGCGATCTCGCCGGGGCGCTCCAGGACCCCCCGCACCACCCGCTCGCACAGTTCGTGAGTCGCCAGCGCGTCCCGGGCACTGAGCAACTTCCCCGCGCGGACGGCGTCGAGGAAGGCCAGCACCGCCTGCTCGATGCCCCGCTGCCGGGCCACCGGCACCCAGTCGCCGCGCCGCCGCAGCGTCGGCTGGCCCTTGTGGTCGATCACCTCCGCCAGGTTGATCACCTGCCGCTTGGTGTCCTGCCCGGAGACCTCCAGGATCTCCTCGGCCGAGCCGCTGAGCCGGTTCATCACACCGAGCGCGGTGAACCCCTCCCCGGCGAGCTGGAGCACGACGTGGTGCAGCAGCCCGTCCACGGTGCGGGCGCGCACGGTCACGTCGTCGATCTGACCCGGAACCAGGAAGCGCAGCGTGTCCACGACGTGAATGAAGTCGTCCAGGATCATCGTGCGCGGCTCTTCCGGGAGCCCGACCCGGTTCTTCTGCATGAGGATCAGCTCGCGCGGATGCTCGGCGCACTGCACGTACGCGGGCGCGTGCCGCCGGTTGAAGCCGACGGCGAGGCTCACGCCCCGCTCCTCGGCGAGCTCCACCAGCCGCTCGGAGTCGGCGAGTTCGTACGCCAGCGGCTTGTCGACGTACGTCGGGACGCCCGCCTGAAGCAGCCGGGTGACGATCTCGGGGTGCACGAGGGTGGGCGCGTGCACGAAGGCGGCGTCGAGGTCCTGGGCGAGGAGCGCGTCCAGGGTGCTGTGGCGCTGGGTCCGGGGCAGGTGAAGGCTGTCGGCGACGCGGTCGAGCGTGGCGGGCGTGCGGGTCTGCAGGTGCAGCTCGACCCCGGGCTGGACGCCGAGCACCGGCAGATACGCCTTCTGCGCGATGTCACCGAGTCCGATGCAGCCGACCTTCACGGGGGCTCCTTCACTGCTGGCCTGCTGGGGTCTGCTCGGAAGCATACGGCTGCCCGGGCGGCCGCCAGTCGGCGATGCCGTCGAAGCCGCGCAGCAACAGTGCCGGTCCGGCCTTCGACAGGGCGGCGATCACGGCATCGCGCACGGCCATGCCGGCGCGGTTGCTCATCATGTTCAGCCGCGCCACCTTCACGGCCTGGCGGGCGACGGCCGTCGTGCGGGGCAGCCGGGCGGCGGTGTAGGCGGCCAGGTCGGGCGCGTGGTGGGCGAGGACGATCGCGTCCTCGATGGCCTGGTTGCCGCCCTGTCCGAGGGTCGGCGGCATCGCGTGGGCGGCGTCGCCGAGGAGCGCGACCCGGCCGCGGTGGTGGGCGGGCAGCGGCTCGGCGATGTGGTGCACGTCGTGGCGCAGCACGTCCTCGGGGCGGGCGGCGGCGAGCACGGCGGGGATCGGCTCGTGCCAGTCGCCGAACAGCCGGACCAGCTCGGCCTTCTCATCGTCGGGCGCGTGCTGCCCGGCGGGCGTGACGGCGGCGGCGTACGCGTAGACACGGCCGTCCTTGAGCGGATGCGTGCCCCAGATCCGGCCCCGGCCCCACGTCTCGTGCGAGGCGAACTCCACGCCGGGCACGGGGATGACGACCCGCCAGGTGGTGAATCCGGCGTAGGCGAGCCCCGGGTGCTGCGGGAACAGGGTCCGGCGTACGGCGGAGTGGATGCCGTCGGCGGCCACCACCAGGTCGGCCTCCCACTCGCCGCCGGGCGCGGTCACGCGGGCCGGACGGTCCGCGTCGCCGGGGTCGGCGAGGGTCGCGGGGGCGGACGTACGGACGCGGTCCTCGGGGAGCCGTGCGGTCAGGGCGTCGACGAGGGTGGCGCGGTGCAGCAGGACGAGGGGCCCGCCGAAGCGCTCGGCCGCGGCAGCGGCGCTGGACCGGGACAGCCACCGCCCCTTCGGGGTGCGCAGTCCTCCGTCGCCCTGCCAGGCGGCCAGGGCGCGGATCCCGTCGCCGAGGCCGATGACGTCCAGGGCACGCAGCGAGTTGGGGGCGAGGGAGATGGCCGCGCCGACGGGGGCCAGGGAGCGGGCGCGTTCCAGGACGGTGACCCGCCAGCCGCGCCGGTGCAGGGCGACAGCGGCGGTCAGGCCGCCGATGCCGCCGCCGATGACGACGGCTCGGGGTGGGTTGGATGGCGCTGCCATAAGTGTGCCCCCTTCTTCACTACACCCGTAGTGGCTTCGAGATCGACCGTACTACAGATGTAGTGAGAGGGGTAGGTTGAGCAGCATGTCCGTACGCACCGCGGGCGCGTCCCGCGCCGATCTCGTCGCCGACACCGCCCTCGCCCTGCTCGCCGAGCGCGGGATGCGCGGGCTGACGCACCGGGCGGTGGACGAGGCGGCCGGACTGCCCCAGGGCTCCACCTCGAACGTGGCCCGCACGCGCCAGGCGCTGCTGGAGCTGGCGGTGCGCCGGCACGCCGAGCGGGAGGCTCGGGTGCTCGCCCTGCACGAGATGCCGGACCCGCGCGGCGGACTCGACTCACTGGTGGACGGCCTCGCCCTCGCGGTCCACCGCTCCCTCACCCGCAACCGCGACCTGGTCGTCGCCCGCTACGAACTCGCCCTGGAGGCCACCCGACGCCCCGAACTGCGCGCGTACTACGACGCCACGGGCGCCCGCTTCCGCGAGCAGCTCACCGGCCTGGTCACGGCGATGGGCTCGACCGACCCGGCCCGGCATGTGCTGATGCTGGTCGCGTGGGCGGACGGGCTGATGTTCAGCTGTGTGGCCGGGTCCTTCAACGCGGAGGTGCCGTGCCTGGACGAGGTGCGGGCGGGGCTGCGGGAGCTGCTCGGCGGGATGTTCGACGGGAGGCTCGGCGGGGCGCCGGGGCGGCCGTAAACTCCTGGTGGGTTTCCCCGGCGGTGCGCGAGGATGCGCCCATGACGACCGAGCGCCGCGAGCCCGCCCAGAACGCCGACGAACGGACCATGCTGGAAGGCTGGTTGGAGTATCACCGGCAGACCCTGGAGTGGAAGTGCGAGGGGCTGAGCGACGCGCAGCTCCGGATCGCGGCCGTGGAGCCGTCCGAGCTGTCCCTGATGGGACTGGTGCGGCACATGGCGGAGGTCGAGCGGAACTGGTTCCGCCGGGTGCTGGTCGGCGACGACCCGGGGCCGATCTACTTCACCGAGGAGGACCCCGACGGGGAGTTCCACCTCACCGGGACGGACACCTGGGCGGAGGCGTACGCCACCTGGCAGGCCGAGATCGCGATCGCCCGGCGCAACGCGGCCGGCTTCGCACTGGACGACCTGTCCAAGGGCCGCGGCCGCCACAGCGACGAGCCGTTCAGTCTGCGCTGGATCTACACCCACATGATCGAGGAGTACGCCCGTCACAACGGCCACGCGGATCTCATCCGCGAGCGCGTCGACGGCGCCACGGGCGACTGAACGTCACCTCGGGAGGGCGCGCCGCCTCCCTGCGGGGGCGTGCTTCACCCGTCCGGAGCAACCTGTGCTTGTCTGCTGGTCCTGCGAGGGCGGAGCCACCAGAGTGGCGGGGGTGCATCGAACGACGACCACCGCGACACTGCTCGTGACCGTGGCCCTGACGGCCGTCTCCGGCTGTGTGACCGTCCAGCGGGGCCCCACCGCCGTGCCACCGGCGTCGGACCAGCCGTCAGTACCGCGCCCGGACGGCCGCACCGAACCGCAGATCGTGCAGGCGCCCGCCCATGAGGCCCTGGAGATGATCGGCCCGCCCCGGCCCGACCCGACCGCGCCGGAGCCACGCCGCCCCACCGCCAAGGCCCCGTTACCGACCCAGCGGCCCCCGTCCCCGCGCACGGAGTCCCGCCCGCACTCCGACCCGCCCCGTCCCGAGCCTCGCCGCCCGCACCAGCCACCGCCCGCCGGGATCCCGGACATCTCCACCACGGTTCCCGAGAACACCGACGTGTGCGCTCTGGGCAGGAAGTACGGCGGCTGGCGTCCGGACAGCCCGGAGGCGGTGATCTGCGAGCAGACGTACGGGCGGTGAGGGGGCGTGCCCGATACCGGCGCCGCTCAGAGCCGCTGCCGAGGCGGACCCCAGGCACCCCCACCGGGCGAACCGCCCTCCCCGAGCCGTAGCTCCAAACGCCCGATGGCCGCCCGCACCCCGTCCCCGTACGTGTCGTCACCCAGGGCGTTCGCCGCGCCGCGTGCCCGGCGCAGATGCGTGCGGGCAGCGTCCGAGTGGCCGAGTTTGACGTAGTCGGCGGCGAGGTTCAGGTGCAGGGAGGGATACAGGGCGCGGACCGCCAGGGCGCCCTCGTGAGCCGCGAGGCGGTCGTCGGCCAGCTCCTCCGCGGCGTCCAGGGCCCTCAGGTCCCAGGCCAGTTCGTCGCAGGGGTCGTCCTGGGTGTCGGCCATGTAGTGGGCCAGCGTGCAGCGGTGCAGGGGGTCGCCGTTCTCGC
The DNA here is from genome assembly GCF_013009255.1 of Streptomyces sp. Z423-1. Classification (NCBI taxonomy): domain Bacteria; kingdom Bacillati; phylum Actinomycetota; class Actinomycetes; order Kitasatosporales; family Streptomycetaceae; genus Streptomyces; species Streptomyces sp. Z423-1. The sequence continues at coordinate 8,074,521 of NZ_CP053109.1, read as the reverse complement.
CGATCTCCGCCCACAGCTGCAGGAAGCGGTGCCGGGCCTCCTCGCGGTCTCCCGCGTGATGCAGCATGACGACCTGCCCGATCCGCGTCATCACGGCATCAGGTGCCGCCTGCTCCTGTCGCTCCGCCACCGCACCCTCCGCACACTCGCCGACGTCCCGTCCGTCCCGACGCTAACGGCCGACACCGGCAATCCCGGCGAGGCGGGGCCGACCCGCGACGTCGGCCCGCCCCCGGGCACCCCAGGTCAGGCGAGGTCGGCCAGGTTCGGGATGCGCCAGTCCACCGGCTCGTGCCCCTGCCGCGCGATCGCCTCGTTGATCTGCGTGAACGGCCGGGAGCCGAAGAACTTCCTCGCCGACAGCGGCGAGGGGTGCGCGCCCTTCACCACCGCGTGCCGGGTCTCGTCGATCAGCGGCAGCTTCTTCTGCGCGTAGTTCCCCCACAGCACGAACACCGCCGGGTCGGGCCGCTCGGCCACCGCCCGGATCACCGCGTCGGTGAACTTCTCCCAGCCCTTGCCCTTGTGCGAGTTGGCCTCGCCGCCCCGGACCGTCAGCACCGCGTTGAGCAGCAGCACGCCCTGCCGGGCCCACGGCATCAGATAGCCGTTGTCCGGGACCGGCAGGCCGAGCTCCTCCTGCATCTCCTTGTAGATGTTGCGCAGCGAGGGCGGGGTCCTCACCCCGGGGCGGACCGAGAAGCACAGGCCGTGGCCCTGGCCCTCGCCGTGGTACGGGTCCTGGCCGAGGACCAGGACCTTCACCTGCTCGTACGGCGTGGCGTCGAGCGCCGCGAAGACCTCCTCGCGCGGCGGATAGACGGGACCCTTCGCCCGCTCCTCCTCCACGAACTCCGTCAGCTCCTTGAAGTAGGGCTTGTGCAGTTCGTCGCCCAGGACCCCGCGCCAGGACTCGGGCAGCATGGCGATGTCGGTCACGTCAACTTCCTTACGGTGTGCGGTCGGTTCCAGAGCACAGAACCTACCGGCGACCACTGACAACGTACGCCGCGGGCGGCCTCACCAGCTGGTCTTCCGGTACAGCTCCCACACCATCATGATCGTCGACGGGTCCAGCGCGCGCTCGGCGCCGGCGATCTCCTCGCTGGCCGCGACATACTGCTTGCCCTGCCACAGCGGAAGCAGCCGCGCGTCCCGGACGAGGATCTCCTGGGCCTCCTCGAAGTCGGCCTCCACCTGGGCGCGGTCGCTCTCGCGGCGGGAACGGGGCAGCAGCTCCTCGGTGATCTTGGGCGCGGGGTAGGGCGTACCGAGGGCGTTCTGTTCGCCGACGAAGGGCGCGATGTAGTTGTCGGCGTCCGGGAAGTCGGGGAACCAGCCGCGCCCGAACACCGGGTACTCGCCCTTCTGGTAGCCCTCGGCGTACGTCTTCCAGGTGTCCCGGCTCTTCAGGGTGATCTCGAACAGCCCCGAGGCCTCCAGCTGGCGCTCGAGCTCCTTGAACAGGACGGCGGTCTCGGAGCCGTAGCGGTCGGTGGTGTACCAGAAGGTGAGGGGGACAGGGTCGGTGATACCGGCCTCGGTGAGGATCGTGCGGGCCTTGTCGGGGTCGGGGTCGCCGTAGTCGTCGAAGAAGCCCGTGGTGTGGCCGGTCAGGCCCTTGGGGACCATGGAGTACAGGGGGTCGACGGTGTCCTTGTAGATCTTGTGGGCGATCGTCGCCCGGTCGACGAGCTGCGCGATGGCCTTGCGTACGGCCGGCTTGGCGGCCCATTCGTCCTTCGGGTTGAACACCAGGTAGCTGATGTCGACGCCCGCGCCCTCGACGAGTTGCAGGGTCTCGTCGGCGCCGCCCTGGAGAGCGACGATGTCATCGGCGGCGAGGCCGCGGTAGGTCAGGTCGATGTCCTGGTCGCGCAGTGCCTGGACCATGGCAGCGGAGTCGTCGAAGTAACGGATGGTGACCGCATCGTTTCTTCGCTCGGCGAAGCCCTTGTAGCTGTCGTTGCGCACGAGTTCGGCCCGCGCGCCCTCGTCGTAGGAGTCCAGGGCGTACGGTCCGGAGCCGGTGACACCGCCGTCCTCGCGGAGGCGGTCGGCCGGGTAGTCGTCGGGGTCGACGACGGACATGGCGGGGGTGGCGAGCACGAACGGGAAGGTGGCGTCGGACGTCTTGAGGTGGAAGACGACCTCGCGGTCCCCGACCGCCTGCACCCGGTCCAGGCTGCCCAGCAGCCCGGCGGGACCGCCCGGCGCGTTGATGGCCAGGATCCGGTCGATGGAGTGCTTGACGGCCTGCGCGTCGACCGCGTCGCCGTCGGAGAAGGTCAGCCCCTCGCGCAGCTCACAGCGGTACACCCGGTTGGTCGAGTCGGTGAACTCGCAGCTCTGGGCGGCGTCGGGCTGGGGCGAGGTGGCGCCGCTCGGGTAGCTCAGCAGCGTCTGGTAGATGTTGCGGAACAGCTCCCAGGAGCCGTCCCAGGAAGCGGCCGGATCCAGCGTGCTGGGGGCGCTGGTGGTCCCCACGACGATCGGACCCCCCTCGGCGGGGTCACCGTCCGAAAACATGCCACACCCGGCCACCAGGGATATGGAAGCGATCGCCCCCACTTGCCGCAGGCCTCGGTTCCGGTTGAACACGCGCACGCTCCTCGATCTGCCATACCAAGGGTCGGCAGACCCTATCGCAGGCGTGGACGGCCTGAAACGCACTTGCACGAGGTTGTTGATCACGTTCCGCATGACGACGTTGTCATCGGCCGGTACGGCGACGGCATGTCGACAGGGCGCCGTTTCCGTCAACGCAATCGCGTCACGCGACCACCCGTCGACGGAAACGGCGCCCCTGTCCGAAAAGGCCCGGTCCGGTCAGCCGACCCCGGCGTTGAGGAAGATGCCGCCGTCCACGACGAGCGTCTGCCCGGTGATCCAGTCGGCCTGCGCCGAGGTGAGGAACGCGGCGGCGCCGCCGATGTCGGAGGGCACGCCGAGCCGGCCCAGCGGGTAGGCCGCGGCGGCCTCCGCCTCCCGGCCCTCGTAGAGGGCCTGCGCGAACTTGGTCTTCACCACCGCCGGGGCGATCGCGTTGACGCGCACCTTGGGCGCGAACTCGTGCGCCAGCTGCAGGGTCAGGTTGATCATCGCGGCCTTGCTGATGCCGTACGCGCCGATGAAGGGCGAGGCGGAGACGCCGGCCACGGACGCGATGTTGACGATGGCGCCGCCGTTGTCCTTCTGCCAGGCGTGCCAGGTCTTCTGGGCGAACCCGAGCGCCGAGACGACGTTGGTCTCGAAGACCTTGCGCGCGACATCGAGGTCGAGGTCGGCGATCGGCCCGAACACCGGGTTGGTACCGGCGTTGTTGACCAGGTAGTCGACCCGGCCGAAGGCCTCCATCGTGCGCTCGACGGCGACGGCCTGGTGGTCGACGTCGTGGGCCTTGCCGGCGACACCGATCACCCGGTCGGCGCCGAGCTGCTCGACGGCCTCCTTCAGGGCGTCCTCGCCCCGGCCGGTGATGCAGACGCGGTCACCGCGTGCCACCAGGGCCTCGGCGACGCCGTAGCCGATGCCGCGGCTGGCGCCCGTGACGAGCGCGACCTTGCCGGAGAGTTCGGGAAGTTCAGTCATGTCCGTGCCCCCTAGTCGAGCGGTCCGCCGGCGACGTACAGCACCTGGCCGGAGACGAAGCCGGCCGCGTCGCCCGTGAAGAAGGCGATGGCGTTGGCGATGTCGTCGGGCTCGCCGACGCGCTGGACGGGGATCATGGAGGCCGCGGCGGCCTTGAAGTCCTCGAAGCCCATGCCGACCCGCTCGGCGGTCGCGGCGGTCATGTCGGTGGCGATGAAGCCGGGGGCGACGGCGTTGGCGGTGACGCCGAACTTGCCGAGCTCCTTGGCGAGGGTCTTGGTGAGGCCCTGCAGACCGGCCTTGGCGGCCGAGTAGTTGGCCTGGCCGCGGTTGCCGAGCGCGGAGGACGAGGAGAGGTTGACGATCCGGCCGAAGCTCGCGTCGACCATGTACTTCTGGCAGGCCTTCGACATCAGGAAGGCGCCGCGCAGGTGCACGTTCATGACGGTGTCCCAGTCGGCGACGCTCATCTTGAACAGCAGGTTGTCGCGGAGCACGCCCGCGTTGTTGACGAGGATCGTCGGCGCGCCGAGCTCCTCGGCGACGCGGGCGACGGCTGCCTCGACCTGCGCCTCGTCGGAGACGTCGCAGCCGACCGCGATGGCCCTGCCGCCGGCCGCGGTGATCTTCTCCACGGTGTCCTTGCAGGCGGCCTCGTCGAGGTCGAGCACGGCGACCGCGCGGCCCTCGGCCGCCAGGCGTACGGCGGTGGCGGCGCCGATGCCGCGCGCGGCGCCGGTGACGACTGCGACCCGCTGCTCAGTGGTGGACATTGCTGCTTCTCCTCGCCCTTGGGATGCGGCTCAGCGGCACGCTCCTCGATGAGCGACCGCTTAGTACCTTCAGCAGACGTGACGCTAGAAGCCCTGGCACCCGGTGTCAACGGCCCATCGGGTGCATGTGATCCATCACCTCACGAGCAGGTCGAGCAGCCGTTCGGTCTCGGCCGCCGGATCGGTGGTGAGCCCGGTGTGCACCGGACCGGGCTGGACGACCGTGGAACGGGGCGCGATCAGCCAGCGGAAACGCCGCCCGGCGTCGTCCCCCGCCGCCTGCCCGGCCGCCTCCCCGCCCCCGCACACGCCCTCGACCGCGCGCAGCGCGGCACGCACGCCGACCACGTCCGCGTCCGGGTCCAGGGCCAGCAACCGGGCCTCGTCGAGGTGGGTGCGGGCGCCGACGTACGCCTTGGCGCGGCAGTACACGAGCACCCCCGCGTTGATGCACTCGCCGCGCTCGATGCGCGGCACGACGCGCAGCAGGGCGTACTCGAAGACGTCCCGGCCGCCGCCCTGGCCCGCCCTGGTGATGTGGCGCTCGCTCAGCTCGCTCACTTGGCCCCCTCGATGCGTTCGTGGATGACGGCGGCACGCGCGAGCAACTCGCGTGCGTAGGCCCGGCGCAGGTCGTCCGGCGTGTCGAAGCCGGGCTCGCCGGTCAGCCAGGCGTCGGGGATCTCGGCGGTGACCTCGGCCAGCAGTTCCTCGGTGACCAGGGGCGCGAGCGCGGCGGCGGCCGCGGCGACGTCCGGCGCGAAGGAGCACAGGGCGTGCTCGGACGCGTCGTACGGGCGGGCGGCGAAGGCCGCGGCGCCGGGCCAGTTGTGGTGCCAGATCATGGTGGCGCCGTGGTCGATGAGCCACAGCTCGCCGTGCCATATCAGCAGGTTGGGGTTGCGCCAGGAGCGGTCGACGTTGTTCACCAGCGCGTCGAACCAGACGATCCGCCCGGCCTCCTCGGGGCTCACCGCGAAGGCGAGGGGGTCGAAACCGAGCGCGCCGGAGAGGAAGTCCATGCCGAGGTTGGTGCCGCCGCTAGTCCTGAGCAGCTCCTGGACCTGCTGGTCGGGTTCGCCGAGCCCGAGGACCGGGTCCAGCCGGACGGTCACCAGGCGGGGCACGCGGAAGCCGAGCCGGCGGGCGAGTTCGCCGCAGACGACCTCCGCGACGAGTGTCTTGCGGCCCTGCCCGGCGCCGGTGAACTTCATCACGTACGTCCCGAAGTCGTCGGCCTCGACGAGTCCCGGCAGCGAGCCGCCCTCACGGAGCGGTGTGATATAGCGGGTCGCGATGACTTCCTTGAGCATCGCCCCAGGCTACTGGGGTGTTCGGGTGAAAGTTCGCCGTGGCGGCTGAACCCGGGCCGCCTTGCGGCCGTACTGCTGAACAGATCAGCTAGGAGATCAGGAACCGTCCGCGGAAGGAAACTTCAGCATGTCCAGCGAATCGCTTCACACCGAGTCGGGTCCGGCCCGTCGTACTGTCATGGCGGCGGCCGGGGCCGCCGGCCTCGCCGTCGCGCTGACCGCGTGCGGGTCGGGCGACGACTCGTCCGGATCCGGTTCCGAGCCCGGTTCCGAATCCGGTGCCGGGGCCGGTGCAGGCGCCGGGGTCGGCACCGTCCTCGGCAAGATCACCGACGTCCCCGAGGGCGGCGGGATGGTCTTCGGCGACGTGGTGGTCACCCAGCCGGCGGCGGGCGACTACAAGGCGTTCTCCTCCAAGTGCACCCACCAGGGCTGCGCGGTGAAGGACGTCAGGGACGGGGTCATCATTTGCCCCTGCCACGACAGCCACTTCTCCGCCACCGACGGCAGCGTGCAGAAGGGTCCGGCGACCCAGCCACTGGCCGCCGAGAACATCACCGTGGAGGGGGACGAGATCCGTCTCGTCTGACGGTCAGCGCCTGCGCGGCCGTTTGAAGCAGCCGAGCACCTCGTCCGTGGTCGCGACCGTGGCGACCAATGCGAGGGTGTTGCGGATCATCGCGGGGGTGTAGTCGGCGGGCACCCCCGCGACCGCGTCGGCCGGCACCACGGCCGTGTAGCCGAGATTCACCGCGTCGAACACCGCGTTGGGCACGGCCACGTTGGCGGAGACGCCGGTGACGATCAGGGTGCGGCAGCCGAGGTTGCGCAGCAGCGCGTCGACGTCGGTGCCGTGGATCGGCGACAGGCCGTGCAGCCGTCGTACGACGAAGTCCTCGTCGGCGACCTCGATGGGGGCCGCGACGCGCACCGCAGTGGTGCCGGCCAGCTGCTGGACGGGCAGCCGTTCGGCGGCGCGGAACAGGCGGGCGTTGCGGCTCGCGCCGCGGCCGTCGGGGCGGCGTTCGGCGATGGCGTGGATCACCTGGATGCCGCTCTCGTGGGCGGCGGCCACCAGCCGGGCCACCTTGCCGAGGGCGCCGCAGGAGCGGAACTCCTTCGCCAGTTCCGGCAGGGCGCTGTCCGGGCCGACGACGCCCTGCTGGCACTCGACGGTGAGGAGCACCGTGGTCGCGGGGTCGAGCAGTTCGCTGAGCTGTTCGGACGACGGCATGGTGCCCCCTCCTGGCCGGCGGTGTGGGAGCGGGTGAGATTAACCACCATTGCACGGGGACGGAAGACGGCCCATCCTTTCTGACATACCGTCAGTTGCCGTTCTTTCGAGGGGAACCGAGGGGAAACACATGACAGCCACTCAGCGCCGGGGCCGGAAGATCATGATGACGCCCGGTGAGCTGGACGAGTTCCTGACCAGCCAGCGCACCTGCCGGGTCGCCACGGTGTCGGCCGACGGGGCGCCGCACGTGAGCACGCTCTGGTTCGCCTGGGACGGCACGTCGATGTGGCTGTACTCCGTGGTCCGCAGCAAGCGGTGGGCCGATCTGCGCCGCGACCCGCGGGTGGCGATCGTGGTCGACACCGGGGAGGAGTACGACGAGCTGCGCGGCGTCGAGCTGTCCGGGACCGTCGAGTTCGTGGGCGAGATGCCGCGCACCGGGGAGCTGTGCGCCGAGCTCGACGTGCCGGAGACGTTGTTCGCCCGGAAGAACTTCGGGCTGGAGGAGATGCCGCACGACGGGCGGCACGCCTGGGTGCGGCTCACGCCGTCGAAGACGGTGTCCTGGGACTTCCGCAAGCTGGGGTCGCTGTAGCGGGCGGTCAGCCGACGCTCTCCCCCGCCGCGCGCAGCGCCGCGACCGCCGCCCGGATCGACGGGCGGCGGTCGGCGTCCGCCCGCCAGACGACGTACACATGCCGCCGCACCCGCTGCTTCAGCGGCACGGTGACGACCCCGGCGGGCATCGGACGGCGGCCCAGCAGCGGGGCGATGCACACGCCCAGCCCCGCGGCGACCAGCGCGAGCTGGGTGTGTGTCTCGGCGGCGCGGTGGCCGAGGATCGGCTCGACGCCGCGTGAGCGCAGGGTGAACATCAGCCACTCGTGGCAGAACTCGCCCTGGCCCCAGGTGATCCACTCGTCCTCGGCGAACTCCCCCAGGTCCACCTCGTCCCGGCCGGCGAGCGGATGCCCGGCGGGCATCGCCACATCGGCGGGGTCGTCCAGGATCGACGCCTTGACCAGGCCGTCCGGCAGTGCCATCGGCTTGTTGTACCAGTCCAGCACCACCGCGAGGTCGAGGTCACCGCGCACCACGCCCTGGATGCCGCGCTCCGGCTCCAGTTCGCAGGTGCGCAGCCGCAGCCCGGGATGGGCGGCGCGCAGTGTGGCGAGCGCGGTGGGGAACAGGCCGCGCGCGGCGGTCGGGAACGCCGACAGACGCAGCTCACCGGCGACCTGGCCGCGCTGTGCCTCCAGGTCGGACTGGGCGAGGGCGACCTGCGACAGGATGCGCGCCGCGTGCTCGGCGAGCAGCCGGCCGGCGTCGGTGAGCCGGACGCCCCGCCCGTGCTTGGCGAGCAGTTGCTGGCCGACCTCGCGCTCCAGCTTGGCCAGCTGCTGGGAGACGGCCGAGGTCGTGATGTGCAGCCCCTCGGCGGCGCCGCTCACCGAGCCGTGCCGGGCGAGAGCGTCGAGAGTGCGGAGACGGTCCAGGCTCAACATATAAGCAATGCTACGAGGTACAGCGTGCGAAATCTCGCTTGTGCTACGAGATTGGCTTCCAGCATGGTTGTTGGCGTGACCACCACAACGTCCCCATCCACCCGCAGCCCGGTCCGAGCCACCGTCCGCCGCACGATCGACTGGCGAATCCGCTTCGCCGCCCTGTCGCTGGTCTGGGGATTCAGCTTCCTGCTCATCAAGGTGGGCACCGACGGCTACGCCCCCTTCCAGGTGACGCTCGGCCGTCTGGTGTTCGGTACGGCGGTGCTCGCGGCGGCGCTGGCCATGAAGCGCGAGCGGCTCCCGCGCGGGGCGCGCACCTGGGCCCATCTGACGGTCGCCGCGTTGCTGCTCAACGCGCTGCCGTTCTCCCTGTTCGCCTACGCCGAGCTGACGATTCCGTCCACGCTCGCCGGCATCTGCAACGCCACCTCACCGCTGTGGGGCATGGCCCTGTCCCTGGTCGCCCTCTCCGAGGACCGGCCCACCCGGGTCCGGGTCGCGGGCCTGGGCCTGGGCTTCCTCGGTGTGCTGACGGTGCTCGGCGCCTGGCAGGGCTTCACCGGCGTCGACCCCACGGGCACGGCCCTGGCGCTGCTGGCCTCGCTCAGCTACCCGATCGGCTGGATCTACGTCCGCCGGGCGCTGGCCGGGTCCGGCGACTCGCACCTTTCCCTGACCGGGGCCCAGCTGCTGCTGGCCACGCTTCAACTGGCAGTCGTCACGCCGCTGTTCACCAGCATGCCGACCCGCTTCCCGGTGGTGCCGCTGCTCGCCGTCGCGGCCCTGGGCGCCCTGGGCACGGGCCTCGCGGTGCTGATCCAGTACGGCCTGGTCGCCGAGGTCGGCCCGACCACCGCCCAGATGGTCACCTACTTCATCCCGGTCATCGCCACGGCCGCGGGCGTCGCCATCCTCGGCGAGTCGCTGACGTGGTCGATGCCGGTCGGCGCGGTGATCGTCCTCGCGGGGGCGGCGCTGACGCAGGTGCGGTCGCGGAGCTGATACGGCGGTCAGTCCTTCGCCGGGCTCGCTCAGTCTCCCGGGCTCGCTCAGTCTGCCGTGCTCCCTCAGTCTGCCGTGCTCCCTCAGTCTTTGGGCTCCCTCAGTCTTTGGGCGTGCCGATCCGCAGCCGGTTGCCGTCGGGGTCGCGCAGTTCGACCTCGCGGGCCCACGGGGCCTCATGCACCGGCACGCCGAACTCGGCGGCGACCTCGTCGACGTCGGCGAGCCGCAGATAGACCAGCGTGTCGGGCCGGGCGTCGCCGGTGTGCTCCGACAGGAACAGGCTCACCGGCCCCCGGGCCACCTCCACGAACGCCGGGAGTCCCGGCTCGAAGCGGTGCTCCCACTGCTGGGCGAAGCCCAGCCGCTCGTACCAGCGGACCGCTGCGGCGGCGTCGGTCACGCGCAGGATCGGGATGACGTCCTCGTCCATGCCGCCATCGTTCCAGAGCCCGCCCCTGGTTCGTCCCAGAGGCCGCTACACGTAGCTGCGCACCGGCGCCGGGCGGACGGCGGCCGCGATCGCGTCAGCCAGTGGTTCCGTCTCGGCGTCGGTGAGAGTCGAGACGGTGACCCGGATGCCGGGCGGGGCGCTCATCCGGAAGCGGGCGCCGGGGGCGACGGCCCACCCGGCGTGCAGCAGCCGGGCGACGGCCGTCGTCTCGTCCGGCACCGGGATCCAGACGTTCAGGCCACTGCGCCCGTACGCCGTCACCCCGCGCCGCGCGAGCGCGTCGATCAGCGCGTCCCGGCGCCGCCCGTACGCCGCCGCCACCGCCGTCGGGTCCACCACGCCGTCGGCCCACAGCCGCGCCACCGCCCGCTGGGTGATCCGGCTGACCCAGCCGGGCCCGAGCCGCTGCCGTCCACGCACCCGGTCCAGCGTGACCTCGTCACCGGTGAGCACGGCGAGCCGCAGGTCGGGGCCGTAGGCCTTGGCCGCCGAGCGGACGAAGGCCCAGTGCTGGGTGACGCCGGCCAGGGGGTGCAGAGGCAGGTCGACGATGCCGTGGCCGTGGTCGTCCTCGATCAGCAGGGTCGCAGGATGCTGTCGGAGCACGGAACGCAGGGCACGCGCGCGTGCGGCGGTCAGCGCGGCGCCGGTGGGGTTCTGCGCGCGGTCCGTGACGACGAGGGCCCGGGCGCCCGCCTTGAGGGCGCGCTCCACCTGCTCGGGGAGCGGTCCGTCGTCGTCGAGGGCGACGGGGAGGGTGCGCAGGCCGAGCGCGGGGACCAGGTCGAGCATGCCGCCCCACCCGGGATCCTCCACGGCGACGGCGTCCCCGGGCTTCAGGTGGGCCGCGAGGACCCGCTCGATGGCGTCCAGCGATCCGGAGGTCACCGCGATCGGGCCCGCGGGCACTCCCCCGGCGTCCAAGTCGGCCCGGGCGAGGCGGGCCAGCTCGGGCTCCACCGGCTCGTCCCCGTACAGCACCGGCGCCCGGTCCGCCGCGTCCGCGAAGACCGCCGCCAGCGACGGCAGCAACGCCGGGTCCGGGTTCCCGGCGGCCATGTCCCGCACGCCCTCCGGTACGTCCACCCCGAGCTCCTCGCGCCCGGTGGTGGCCGGTTTGTGCCGCACCCGGCTGCCGCGCCGCCCGTCGGTCTCGATGACCCCGCGCTCCCGCAGGATCCGGTAGGCGGCGGCCACGGTGTTCGGGTTCACCCCGAGCCGGGCGGCCAACTCCCGCAGGGGCGGCAGCAGTTGCCCGGGTTCCAGCTCGCCCGCCGCCACCGCGCGCTCCACACTCGCGGAAATCTCCGCTGCGCCCCGGCCTTTGATCGGATACTCTCCTAGCACAAAGCCAAGTATGCACTAGTGCAATGAGGATGCCAAATGCAGGAGACCCAGGAGACGATGCGAGAGACCCAGGACACGACGCCGGGCGCCCGGGATACGACGTCGCCACCCGCCGCCTACACCCCGACCGACCGCACCGTCCCCACCCGCTCCGCGGACCGCGCCTCGTACGACAAGGAGCTGGTGCACGCGATACTCGACGAGGGCTACGTCTGCCACCTCGGCTTCGTCCGCGACGGCGCGCCGGTGGTCCTGCCGACGCTGTACGGCCGGGTCGGCGAGCGCCTCTACGTGCACGGCTCGACCGGCTCGCGTCCGCTGCGCATGACCGGCCAGGCCGACCCGGGTCTCCCGGTGTGCCTGACGGTGACGCACGTCGACGCCCTGATCCTGGCCCGCTCGGCCTTCCACCACTCGATCAACTACCGCTCCGTCGTGGTGCACGGCATCGCCCACGACGTCACGGATCCCGAGGAGAAGCGGCTGGCGCTGGACGCGCTGGTCGACCGTGTCGTGCCGGGCAGGTCGCGCGACTCCCGGCCCGCCAACAAGAAGGAACTCGCCGCCACCGCCGTCATCCGCCTCGACCTCGACGAGGTCTCCGCCAAGCTGCGCACCGGCGGCGTCAACGACGAGCCCGAGGACCTCGCCCTTCCCCACTGGGCGGGCGTGGTCCCGCTGCGCAAGGGCTACGAGACGCCGGTCCCGGACGCCGATCTGGCGCCCGGGACCGAGGTGCCCGACTACCTCGCGGCGCCGTGACCCCACGGGGTCGGCCCGCCCCGGGGAGGGGCCGACCCCAGTGCGCCCTGCGGCGGGCGGTCAGCCGATGGCGGGCTCGGCCCGCGCAGCGCGTGCCTCGGACACCGCGAGCCCCGCGACCGAGCCCAGCATCAGCAGGGTGCCGATCAGGGTGGCGGTGGTGAGCTGTTCGCCGAGCAGGGTGACGGCCAGGACCGCCGCGCTGACCGGCTCCAGCAGCATGATCACGGACACGGTGGCCGACCGGACGACGGCCGCGCCCGCGAAGTAGAGGGCGTAGGCGAGGGCCGTGGGGATCGCCGCGATGTACACCACGAGCCACAGCAGCAGGGCGGGTTCGGCGGTGTGCGGCACCAGCCCCTCCGCCAGCGCGAACGGCAGCAGGCACAAGGTCGTGACGGCGAACGCCCAGACGGTGGTGTCGGAGGCGTCCGCACCGCCGCCGCGGCCCCAGTAGCGGGTGAGCAGGGTCATCGCGCAGTACCCGGCGGCGGACAGCAGCGCGAGCACGACGCCCCACGGACGTACGGCGGTGTCCTCGCCGCCGAGTACGAGCACCCCCAGTCCGGTGAGCGCCCCGGCGACGGCCAGGACGCCGGGGCGACCGAGCCGCTCGCCCATGGTCAGCCGCGCGCCGAGCGCGATGAGGACGGGACCGGCGCCGAGGGTGACGACGGTCGCGACGGCGAGGCCGGTGGCGGCCACGGCGGCGAAGTAGGCCGTCTGGAACACCGCGAGCCCGAGTCCGGTGACACCGACCCGGAGAGCCTTGCGAGCGAGCGGTTCGGGGGCGGCCGAGGTGGCTCGGGAGCGCGAGGTTTCGGAGGCGACCGAGGTAGCTCGCGGACCCGAGGCTTCGCAGCCAGCCGAGGCAGCTCGCGGACCCGAGGCTTCGCAGCCAGCCGAGGCAGCTCGCGAGCACAGGGCTTCGGAGGCGGCCGAGGTGGCCCGCGGGCGCAAGGTGGGGACCGCGCCGGGACGTGGGCGCAGGTGACGGGCCGCGAGCAGCAGGAGCAGGCCGGCCGCGCAGCGCCAGAAGGACAGGGCGACGGAGCCCATGTCGCTGGCGCGGTAGACCAGCGAGGCGGCCGCGCCCGCGGTGCCCCAGGCGGCACCGGCGACGATCAGATACAGGAGGCCTCGCCCGACGGGCAGGCCGGAAGCAACAGTGGACACGCGTGTTCTCCGCAGTTGCGCAGGAGCGCAGAAGTTCGGGAAGGACCACCGCTCAGCGGGGTCCGCGGACGACTTCCGCGGGCAGCACCGTTCGGCCCGGCGAGATCACGCCGAGCAAGGATGTCCGGAGGGCCCGCCTCAGGCGGCCGGAGGCGGAAGAACGCGTGCGTCCGAATGCATGGTCAGCACCTTATGTAGCCGTACCCCGGGCCGACAACTCGCGTTCGGGCCCGCCACCGGCCGCCACCGGCTCCGCAGACCCCTTCGCGGGCGTCGACGACTGCGCGATGAACGCCCCGGCGAGAACGACCAGGCCGCCCACGATCTGCGGCGCCGAGAGGTGCTCCCCGAGCAGCACCCAGGCCAGGACGGTCGCGATGACCGCCTCCAGGCACGCCACCACGCCCGCGACCTGCGGGGAGAGCCGGCGCACGGAGAGCACGCCGGTGACGTACGCGACGACGGTCGCGACCAGCACGATCCAGGCCAGCAGTGCGACGGCCGGGACGGCTGTGCCGTCCATGTGCGCGGAGTCCGCGAGCACCGACCAGTCCATGCTCCAGGGGCGGGCCACGACGGTCAGCACGGCGGCGCCGATCAGGAGGCCGTACGCGATCACGCCGAGCGGGTCCGGGGCGTCGGCGCCGGAGTCGCCGCCCTGGTCGGACAGCACGAAGTAGCCGACCTGGCAGCAGGCGGCGCCGAGGGCGAGCAGCAACCCGAGGGCGTCGAAGCCGAGTCCGGCCCACACCTCGACCACGCAGGCGAGGCCGCCGACCGCGAGGACCACACCGAGCGCCGCCGCACGCGTCACCGGCCGCCGCTGAACGAACCGCACCCAGCCGAGCACCAGGGCGGGCGCGAGGTACTCGACGAGCAGCGCGACCCCGACCGGGATGCGGGAGATCGCGGCGAAGTAGCAGGCCTGCACACCGGCGACGGCCAGCAGTCCGAACCCGGCGAGCAGCGCGGGGCGGCGGCGCAGCAGCGCGCGGTGGCGCACGGCGAGCGGCAGCATCACCAGGGCCGCGCCGGCCACCCGCAGCCACACCACGTGCAGCGGGTCGAGGCCCGCCTCGATCAGCGGCTTGGCCGCGACTCCCGATCCGCCGAAGGCGAGGGCCGACCCGAGCGCGAGGGCGAGCCCGGCGCCCTTGCCGCGGCCGCCCCGACTGCTGACTGACGTATGCACCCGGACATGATGACAGGCGACGACATGACCGTCACCCCTGATGACTCCTGTCTCACCGGCTGGACGTCCGGCACGGGTCAGCAACCGGCTTCGGGGCCTCCGATGTATTCCTGTGAGCCGTGCTCGATCCGCATGAACAGCTCGGGCACGTCCACCCCGGCGCGCTCCAGCACCTCCACGGCCCGCGACCGGGGGTCCACGACGATCCCCACGAGCAGATCGACCCCGCGGGCCGGGCCGTCGCCGCGACGCGCGGCGCGCTCACCGGCGTACGACATCGCCGTGGCGGCCAGCGGCGAGTAGCCCGCGGCCTCGGTGACGACCGGGATCGCGCCGGAGTCCTCGACGGCGCTCTGCCAGCGCAGGCCGTAGCCGATGCTGCGCTGCACGAGATAGCCGAGCAGCCGGGCGATCTGGGGCTCGCCGTCGAAGGCGGCGCGCACCTGGGGGTCGTACTCCAGAAGCGAGTGGAGCAGATGGGCGGTGTCGATCTGCCGGTCCCCGTCCCGCACGGCCCGCCTGCGAGCAGCCGCGACCACCGCTGCCAGCTCGGCGCTGAGCCTGGCATCGTTGTCCACACCGGAGTGTTCGTCGGCCTGCTGCCGGGGGATCGGGGATTGCACAACCCCTACCCCATCAGCCCCCTTGGATCCGGTCATCCCCGGCCAGAACCATTTTCGCGTCCCACACCCAGCGGACATCCCCGGCGGGAATCTCCTCCTTACGGATGAGATCAGGCCGTATCGGCCATGGGGGCGCGCGCCGCCTTGCCATGCGCCCCCAACGCGGCCATCATGCCCCGTCGACCGCCTCACACCGCTCGCACCGCTCCGTATCGCTAGTACCGCTGAGCGCGCCCCCGATTCCTGACGGTTCATCAGTATTGAATGTTGCAGGCCCTGCGGCTACGTTCCGCGACACCGAAGCCCGACACGAAGAGGTGGTCGCATGGCCGAAGTCAGCGCGGAGGCACGCATCGGGGCGCCGGCCGAGAAGGTGTGGGCACAGCTCACGGACTGGTCCGCATACGGGGAGTGGAACGCGACCCACACCAGCTTCCCCAAGGGCGGACCCGCCGTACTGGAGGGCGGCGCGACATTCCAGGAGAACATGAAGCTCATGGGCTTCCCGGCCGAGGTCGAGTGGACCGTGGAGGAACTGACACCGGCCCGGCTCCTGGCCATCCGCGGCAAGGGGCCGATGTCCGTGACGGTGGCCACGCGCTACACGCTGACCCCCGACGGCGACGCCACGACGGTGCGCATCGACGGGGAGTTCACCGGCGCAGCGGTCTCGCTGATGGCGGGCAAGCTCAAGGACTCGGCGACGGCCGCGCTGTACGAGTCGCTGCGCAAGCTGGCGGGGCTGGTGGCCTGAACGGACGGCATGGCAAAGCGCCCCGCGGATCGCTCCACGGGGCGCCTGTGGCGCCGTACGGCTGCTGTCAGTCCTCGTCGGCGAGGATCAGATACAGCTTCTTGCGGGCCTCGTTGATGACGGTAAGCGCCTTCTCGCGCTGCTCCTTGTCGCCGGTCTTCCAGACCTGGCTGAAGGCCTCCATCAGACCGAAACCGGCCTGGCGGATCTCGCCGAGGGCCTCCCAGTCGACGCCGCGCGAGGCCTCTTCCCAGGGGGCGTCCGGGCCTTCCTCGGCGGCCGCGCGGCCCGCCTCGGTGAGCGAGAACAGCTTCTTGCCGCCCTCGGTCTCGCTGGCGATCAGCCCCTCGTCCTCCAGCAGCTGGAGGGTGGGGTACACCGAGCCGGGGCTGGGCTTCCACGCCCCGCCGCTGCGCTCGGCGATCTCCTGGATCATCTCGTAGCCGTGCATCGGCCGGTCCTTCAGCAGGGCCAGGATCGACGCGCGCACGTCACCGCGCCGCGCCCTCCCCCTGGGCCCGCCGCGCCCTCGTCCGCCCCAGGGGCCGGGACCGAAGCCGCCGAAACCGCCCGGGCCGCCGTGGTGACCGAAGCCGTGCCCGCCCGGACCGAAGGGGCCGAAGGCCGCGCGCCGTCCGTCGAAGTCGCCCCGACCGTGCCGGGGACCGCCGTGACCGTGTCCATGCTCGTATCCGTGGCTGCGCATTTCCATCACTCCATCCGTTCGTTGATCTAGCGCAGATCTAGCGTTGATCTGTCGCGATGCTTCAACGATATATCGGAAGGCAGTCGGCTGGCAACCCTCCCCGGCAGACGCCGCATCCAGAAAACGGTCCAGAGATCGCGAATTGGCCTTGGTCTGCGGCTTTGGCCGCTCCTACCGTCATGGCCATGCGGATTCGAATCGTCGATGCCTTCACCGACCGCCCCTTCGCCGGCAACCCGGCCGGGGTCCTTCTCCTCGACGCCTTCCCCGAGGACGACTGGCTGCAGAAGGTGGCCCTGGAGGTCAACCACGCCGAGACGGCCTACGCCCACCCGCTGCCCGAGGGCGGCGAGGCCGACTGGGCGCTGCGCTGGTTCACTCCGGCGACCGAGGTCGCGATGTGCGGTCACGCCACGCTCGCCACGGCCCACGTCCTGCACACCACGGGCGCCCACGAGGGCCCGGTACGGTTCGCCACCCGCAGCGGCGTCCTCGTCGCGACGCCCCGCGACGACGGCTCGATCACCCTGGACTTCCCCACCGCCCCGCTCACGCCGGTCGACCTGCCCGAGGGGCTCGCCGAGGCCCTCGGCGCACAGCCGCGGGCGGCCTTCGACACCGGCCCGAACGTCGGTGACCTGCTGGTGGAGCTCGCCGACGAGAAGACCGTCCGCGCCCTGCGCCCCGACCACCAGGCCATCGGCGCCCACTCGACGCGCGGCGTCATCGCCACCGCCCGCGCCGAGGACCCGGCCCTCGGCTACGACTACGTCTCCCGGTGCTTCTTCCCGAACGTCGGCATCGACGAGGACCCGGTCACCGGCAGTGCCCACACCGCGCTGGCCCCGTTCTGGTCCGAGCGCCTGGGCCGCGCCGAACTGACCGGCCTGCAGGCATCGCCCCGCTCCGGCCGCGTCCGCACGGAACTGCGCGGCGACCGCACACTGCTGAGCGGCCGGGCGGTGACGGTGATCGAGGGCGAGCTGCTCGCGTAGCGGTGCCTCAGGCCGTGGGCAGCCAGTCCACCTTCCCGGCGAGCAGCGCGTATCCCACGAACGCCCCGATGTCGAGCAGCGTGTGCGCGACCACCAGGGGGCCGACGCGGCCCCAGCGCCGGTAGAGGTAGACGAAGACGACGCCCATCACCATGTTGCCGATGAAGCCGCCGATGCCCTGGTAGAGGTGGTACGACCCGCGCAGCACGGAGCTGGCCAGCAGCGCGGCGCCGGGCGTCCAGCCCAACTGGCCGAGCCGGCGCAGCAGGTAGCCGACGACGATGACCTCTTCGAGGATCGAGTTCTGCAGGGCCGAAAGGATCAGCACCGGGAACTTCCACCACACGTCGGGCAGGGCCTCGGGGACGACCGTGAGGTTGAAACCGAGGCCGCGTGCGGCGAGGTAGAAGGCGACGCCGGTGCTACCGATCACGGCGGCGACGACGGCTCCGCGCCCGAGGTCGGGCCAGGGACGGGTGCGGTCGAAGCCGAGGGACTTCAGGCTCCGCCCCTCGCGCAGCAGGAAGTGCGCGACGAGGGCGACGGGGATGAGCGCGGTGGCGATGCCGAACAGCTGCCAGGCCAGATCGAGCCAGGGGCGGCCGGGAGCGGCGGAGGCGTTGAGGGTGGCGGCCTGGTCCTTCAGCCCACCGGGTTTGGTGACGGACCCGACGAAACTGATGAAGGCGGACACGGCGCTGGCGCCCAGCGAGACACCGAGCACGAGCAGGGTCTCGTCCCGCAGCACCCGCCGCGACGGCACCTCGCCCGACGCGGCCCCATCCACGGTCCCCGCCTCACCCTGCACGCCTGCCTCCAGTCGAGTGGTCGCGTAACGCCCCCCATCATGGACTGTCGACGCCCGCGACCAGGCACCAGGGGCCGGACGCAACCAGCCAGCAGGGGCCGGACGCAATCAGGCTGCAGGGCCGACGGCCCCATGAGTTGTCCGCGCACGTCTCTTCTCCACCGCGGCGGCGACCAGCCACGACGGCGCAGACCGGCGGTGCCCGAACGAGATGGCCCGGCCGCTCGTCTCCGCCCGGCGCCGGACGGCACTCACCCCAACGGCGCAGCCTCCGGCAGCCCCACAGGCCACGTATGCACTGGCTCCCCCTGATGCATCAGCTCCGCATAGCGCCGCGTCGTCGCGGCCAGCGCGGCTTCCCTGGACAGGCCGCTCTCCAGGGCCCGGTGGAAGGTCGCGACCTGCCAGGACGCCCCGTTCACCCGGCGCCGGCAACGCTCGTCGATCACGCCGAGGTAGAGGTCCCGGTCGGCCGGTTCGACACCCCACGCGTCCAGCCCGGCCTCGGCGAGCGGCAGCAGCTCGTCGCGGACGAGACTCACCGCGTCGACCTCGGTCGTACCGCCGTACCGCCCCCGCCGCGGCCAGGTGAAGCGCGCCTCGATGCCGTACCGGCACGCGGCGTCGAAGTTGGCCGCGGCCGCCTCGAAGGGCAGCCGGGTCCACACCGGCCGGGAGTCCTCGGCGAGCGCGCGGATGACGCCGTAGTAGAAGGCGGCGTTGGCGATGACGTCGGTGATGGTCGGCCCGGCGGGCAGGACACGGTTCTCGACGCGCAGGTGGGGGACGCCGTCGGCGATGCCGTACACAGGCCGGTTCCAGCGGTACACCGTGCCGTTGTGCAGTACCAGCTCGGCGAGCTTCGGCACGCCGCCCGCGTCGAGCACGGCCAGCGGGTCCTCGTCGTCGCAGATCGGCAGCAGCGCGGGGTAGTAGCGCAGGTTCTCCTCGAAGAGGTCGTACGCCGAGCTGATCCACCGCTCCCCGAACCAGGTGCGCGGCCGGACCCCCTGTGCCTGGAGCTCGGGCGGGCGGGTGTCGGTGGACTGCTGGAACAAGGGCGGCCGGGACTCGCGCCACAGCTCCCGGCCGAACAGGAACGGCGAGTTCGCGCCCATCGCTATCTGCGGGGCGGCCGCCGCCTGCGCGGCGTTCCACACGTCGGCGAACCGCCCCGGCGTGACCTGAAGGTGCAGCTGCACGGACGTGCAGGCGGCCTCCGGCGCGATCGACTTCGACGTGCAGATCAGATGCTCCACACCGTCGATGTCCAGCGTGAAGTCCTCGCCCCGGGCGGCCACGATCTGGTCGTTGAGCAGGACGTAGCGGTCCACCTCGGACAGGTTCGAGGAGACCAGATCGTCCCGTTCGAGGGTCGGCAGAATACCGATCATCACGATTCCGGCGTCCACCTCGCCCGCTTTCCGGTGGGCATATGCCAGGGACGTACGGAGCTCTTCCGCGAGCCGGTCGAATACCCGCCCACCGAGCCGATGTGGGGCTATGTTGACTTCCAGGTTGAACATGGCGAGTTCTGTTTGGAAATCTCGGCTCGCGATCCTTTCCAGGACCTCCCCATTGAGCATTCTGGGCAGGCCGTCGGCACCGGCGAGATTGAGTTCGATCTCCAGCCCCATGAGGTTCTTCGGCCGATCGAACCGCTTCTCCGCCAGCAGCCGCTCCAGCCCCCGCAGGCACTGCCGGAGCTTCGTGCGGTAGCGCTGGCGATCGGACAGGTCGAACGCGCCCGCCACGACCTTCTCCCCCATCGAAGCGTCCCTCCTCGGTGGGCGGGCCGAGGATCCGGCCGCCGGTGTCCGGGTCAGGGTGGATGATGCCCAGCCCGAGCGATCCATAACGCCCCCGGTGAACGGCCGCAGTCGCTACTCTGGTCACTTGGGCCAAAGAAGATCGGCGGCACATTCACCGGGCATGAGGCGGCGTGCACTTTTCGCCGCCGCGGACCTCGTGAAAAACGCCGACGAGAATTAGCCGACCGTGGTGCGGGCATTCTCCGAGGTCATCGCCGTGCACCCCCTGCGGAATCGGGATTATTTCCACGTATCACCGACCGAATGGACTCTTGTGCGAGTGCCCGGAAGCGGTTAGACGAAACACCGGCTGAACAAATGTCGTATAAACTCGGTCGACAGGGCAGAAGGCTGGCGCCCATGGTCGGAGGAAACTGTCGTCGCGATCACGCCCGGCAGGCCTCACACCCACACCATCGCTTCGCAGACCCGGCCCCCGCCTCTCTGTCCCCGTGAGCTGACAGCGCCGTCCGCCCCCGCCCCCTCGCGCCGCCCTGCCTGTCGAATGAGAGGCGACCCACCATGCCGCTGCATGTCCCTCCGGCTCCCGCGCCCGCACTTCGCTCCGTCCTCACGGCCCTCGGTTCCCCCACCGCGGTCCGCGAGGCCCGAACCCCCGCCCTGCGCAGCGCCCAGGGCCCCGTCACGCCCGAGCTGCCGCTGCCGGTCCATGTACTGGAGCGGATCACGGCCAAGGGCGAGCCGGTCACCCGACTGGCAGGCTGGCGTTTCCTGATCCGCTCCGGCGACCACGCGGTGGCCGCGGCGGAGACGATGCTGACGCCGGACGGCTGGGCGTTCTCGCACTTCTTCGAAGGGCCGTACATCGTCTCCACCGAGCGTGCGCTGCGCCAGGCCGAGACGCTCACCCAGTCGTACCAACCCCGCCTGCTGTCCGTGCCGGGCCTGTACATGCTCACGCTCTGGCTGCACGGCGACTGCACCTCCGACGGCGCCGCCGGCCACCCCGCGGCGACCGATCTGCTCGTCCCGCTGGCCCCGGCTCCGCCCGGCATCGCGGCCCACCGCCCGCACCGGGTCGCCGAACTGCTCCCGGTGCTGACCCCCAGGGTGCCACCGGCCCCGCCCACCCCACTGCTCGGCTCACCGGCCTGACAGCCGACCGGAGGTCACGCAGCGAACCCCGTCTCCCGCACCCCGCCGCCGGACTCCCGGTGGCGGGGTGCGCCGCTGTTTCCGGCGTTTCCGGCGTTTTTCCAGCCGCGCAATTCGCTCGTCGGAGCCCTCCGCAACTCACCCGAGCAAAGACACTCGCTCGTACGAGTGCTCATTCGCTCGTACGAGCCGAAAAGCTGTCCGCCCCGCCCGGACTAGCCCCATCCGGCCACTCCGAACCACCCGATGGGACAGTGCAGTTGGGATGAACCATCCGCGCGGGTGAGGCGTCATCAACCTGTGAAGAAGCGGTGCAGCGAAATCCCTGCGGAAACTCGCCCGTAGGGCAACACTGGGTTCGACCGACTTATCGCAAACGGGGGCGGCCATGAACGACACAAACGACACAACAGAGCGAAAGATCCCTTCCATGTGCCAGCACCAACCACCGTGCCCGACCGCCGACTCCGCCGACCGGGAATCCGCCCGTCTCGTGGCGCACCACCCGGAGCAGGGCTGGAGCCTGCTGTGCAACGGTGTCGTCCTCTTCGAGGACACCGGTGAGCTCCTGCCGGACGGCCAGATCATCGCCCCGCACCGGCTGCCGGCCGGCACCCAGGTGATGACCGCCGCCTGAGCACCACAAGGAGCACCACGAGGGCGTTGCCACCGCGCACCGCCCGGACACACCTGGGGCCGGACGCGATTCCCACCGCGCACCGGCCCCGACGCGTGTCCGGATGCCGTCACTCCCCGTGGTCGCCCGCACCCGGATCGGGCACATAGTCGAACCAGTCGAACGCGGCACGGCCCTCGGTGACATACATCCCGATCACCCGCCCGGTGAAGCCACCGGCCACCTCGGTGGACAGATACCGTCCGTCCAACTCGGCCAGCACGATCCCGTCGGCCGAGAAGCCGATCGTGCGTTCGGTCAGCGAGCAGGAGCCGTCCGGGCGGCGGCGCGGTGAGATCCAGTACGGGGCGAGCCGCACGGCGTCGAAGTCGTCCCGGCCCGGCTCGGCTCGGCGGTGAGCGGGTGCCAGGCGGCCGGAGCCTCGTGGCGCTCCGGCACCGGGCCGACCCGTGGCCAGCCGTCCACCCACTCCACCGGGGTCAGGAACGTCTCCCGGCCGAGGACATGGAACTGGGGGAACCAGCCCTTCGGCCGGGTGCCCAGCAGCACCATCCACCAGGTGCCGTCGGGCGCCTGGACGAGGTCGGCGTGGCCGGTGCTCTGGATGGACAGGCCCATGCCGCGATGGGACAGGACGGGGTTGTGCGGCGCCGGTTCGTACGGTCCTCGCGGGGAGCGGGCCCGGGCGACGGAGACGGAGTGCTCACGTGCCGTGCCGCCCTCGGCGAGCAGCAGGTACCACCAGTCACCGATGCGGTACAGGTGCGGGGCCTCCGGGTCCTTCAGTCCCGAGCCGGACCACACCGGCAGCGGGCCTTCGAGCACCTTCCCGGTGCGGGGTCGATCCGCGCCACCGAGACCCCGGCGACCGCACACCAGCAGGACCCGTCGTCGTCCCAGGCGAGGTCGGGGTCGATGCCGGGCACCTCGACCCGCACCGGATCGGACCACGGCCCCTCGGGCCGTCACTGGTGACGATGAAGGTGCCCGGGCCGCCGACGTCGGTGGTGATGACGTGGAAGCGGCCGTCGTGGTGGCGGATGGTCGGTGCGTAGATGCCGCCGGACGCCGGTGTCTCGTCCGAGAGGCTCAACTGCCCCGGGCGGTCCAGCACGTTGCCGATCTGCCGCCGGTGCACGAGGTCACGGCTGTGGAAGAGCGGAACGCCGGGGAAGTACTCGAAGCTTGAGCACACCAGGTAGTAGTCCTCGCCGACCCGGCACACGCTCGGCGTCGGGGAAGGCGTGCAGATACGTGCGGCAGCGGTCGGGCACCTCGCCCTCGTGGAGGACGGTCCGGCCGGGCCCGGCGGGGTGATGCTGACGCCGTTCAGGCCGACGCTGACGGTGTGTTGACACCGTCGGTACGCCCCTGGGCCACCACAGTCGCGCCCCGTCCGGGTGCCATCCGCAGGCTCAGCACCATCGTGAGCCCGCCGCCCGGTGTGTCCTCGGCGTTGAGGGTGCCGCCCATGGCCTCGGCGAAGCCCCGGGCGACCGCGAGACCGAGACCGACTCCGGCACCGCGCGGGGCGTCGCCGTACCGCTGGAACGGCTCGAAGATGCGGTCCTTCGCCTCGTCGGGCACGCCCGGTCCCCGGTCCACGACCCGCACCTCGACGCGGTCGGCGATGGCGCTGGCGGCGACCAGCACGGGCGTACCGTCCGGGCTGTACTTGACCGCGTTCTCCACGACGTTGGCGACCGCCCGCTCCAGCAGGCCCTTGTCGACATGGACCATCGGCAGGGTCTCGGGGACGTCCAGTTCGACGCTGTCCTCGGGGACCCCGTCGAGTGCCATCGGCACGACCTCGTCGAGGTCGATCTCGCGGATGATCGGCGTGACCGTGCCGGTCTGCAGGCGGGACATGTCGAGCAGGTTGCCGACCAGGTGGTCGAGCCGGTCGGCGCCCTCCTCGATCGCCTCCAGGAGGTCCGCCTGGTCCTGCTCGGACCACTCGACGTCGTCCGAACGCAGCGAGGTGACCGACGCCTTGATCCCCGCGAGCGGCGTACGGAGGTCATGGCTGACGGCTGCGAGCAGCGCCGTACGGATGCGGTTGCCCTCGGCCAGCGTGCGGGCCTGGTCGGCCTCCTCCTGGAGCCGTCGGCGGTCCAGTACGACGGCGGCCTGGGCGGCGAACGCGGCCAGGACGCGCCGGTCCTCGGCGGGCAGCACCCGGCCCGTCAGGGCGAGCGACATGCGGTCGCTGACCGGCATGTCGACCTCCGCGTCCTCGGGGCACCCGGCCGTACGCGGTCCCACGCTGCCGGCGCACGTCCAGGGCGCCACCTCGCTCTCGCGCTCCAGCAGCGCCACCGACTCCATGCCGAAGGTCTCCCGCACCCGCTCCAGCAGGGCCTCCAGGCTGGTCTCGCCGCGCAGCACGTTGCCCGCGAGGAAGGACAGGATCTCCGACTCGGCCCTCAGCCGGGCGGCCTGGTGCGTGCGCCGGGCGGCGAGGTCGACCACCGACGCCACGGACACCGCGACGCCGATGAAGACCGCGATGGCGACGATGTTCTTCGGGTCGGCGATGGTCAGGGTGTGCACGGGCGGGGTGAAGTACCAGTTCAGCAGCACCGAGCCGACGACCGCCGAGGCGAGCGCCGGGAGCAGCCCGCCGAGCAGCGCCGCCGCCACGGTCAGCGAGAGGAACAGCAGCATGTCGTTGGCGAGGCCGACGCTGGGAGCGACGCTCGTCAGCAGGAAGGTGAGCAGGACGGGGCCGAGCGCCCCGACGAGCCAGCCCCACAGCAGGCGCAGACCGCCGAGGCGCGCGCCGCGCGCGACGGGCAGGCCACGTCCCTTGCCCGCCTCGTCGTGCGTGACGATGTGGACGTCGAGGTCGGGTCCGGACTCCCGGGCGACCGTCGCGCCGACGCCCGGTCCGAAGACGTACTGCCAGGTCTTGCGCCGCGACGACCCGAGGACGATCTGGGTGGCGTTCACGCCGCGCGCGAAGTCCAGCAGCGCGGCCGGTATGTCGTCGCCGACGACGTGGTGGAAGGTGCCGCCGAGATCCTCCACGAGGGTGCGCTGGACCGCCAGTTCCTTCGGCGAGGCGGCCGTGAGACCGTCGCTGCGCGCTATGTAGACGGCCAGCACCTCCCCACCGGCACCCTTCTCCGCCAGCCGCGCCGCCCGCCGGATCAGGGTCCGCCCCTCCGGACCGCCGGTCAGACCCACCACGATCCGCTCCCGCGAACCCCAGATCTTCGACACCCGGTGCTCACTGCGGTACTGCTTCAGGTACTCGTCGACCCGGTCCGCCACCCACAGCAGCGCCAGCTCCCGCAAGGCGGTGAGGTTGCCCGGCCGGAAGTAGTTCGACAGGGCCGCATCCACCTTGTCCGGCTTGTAGATGTTCCCGTGCGCCATACGGCGACGCAGCGCCTGCGGCGACATGTCGACCAGTTCGATCTGGTCCGCCCGCCGGACCACCTCGTCCGGCACGGTCTCCTGCTGCCGGACCCCCGTGATCGACTCGACCACGTCACCCAGCGACTCCAGGTGCTGGATGTTGACGGTGGAGATCACGTCGATGCCGGCCGCGAGCAGTTCCTCCACGTCCTGCCAGCGCTTGGCGTTGCGCGAGCCGGGGATGTTGCTGTGGGCGAGTTCGTCGACGAGCACCACCTTGGGCCGGCGGGCGAGGACCGCGTCGACGTCCATCTCGGTGAACACCGTGTCGCGGTACTGCAGTTCCCGGCGCGGGACCTGTTCCAGGCCGTGCAGCATCACCTCGGTGCGCGGCCGGTCGTGGTGTTCCACGAAGGCCACCACGCAGTCCGTGCCGCGCTCGATACGCCGGTGCGCCTCGGACAGCATGGCGTACGTCTTGCCCACGCCCGGTGCCGCGCCGAGGTAGATCCGCAGCTTGCCGCGTGCCATGTTCATCCTTCGAAGCGGTAACCCATGCCGGGTTCGGTGACGAGATAACGAGGGTGCGAGGGGTCCGCTTCCAGCTTGCGGCGTAATTGCGCCATGTAGACCCGGAGGTAGTTGGTTTTGTTGCTCCGGGAGACCCCCCAGACCTCCTGGAGCAGGTGCTTCTGCGTGATGAGCCGGCCTGGGTTGGTGACCAGGATCTCCAGCAGATGCCATTCGGTCGGGGTGAGCCGTACGTCGTGGCCGTCCCGGACGACCTTCTTGGCGAGCAGGTCGATGGTGAACTCGTCCGTCTCCACCAGAGAGGTCTCGGGGGCGAGCGGGGTCTCCTCGGTACGGCGTACGGCGGCCCGCAGACGGGCCATCAGCTCGTCCATGCTGAACGGTTTGGTGACGTAGTCGTCGGCTCCCGCGTCCAGCGCGGCCACCTTCTCGTCGGACGCCTGACGGGCCGACAGCACCAGGATCGGCACGCGGGTCCAGCCCCGTAGCGCCTTGATGACGTCGACGCCGTCCATGTCGGGCAGCCCCAGGTCGAGCATCACGACGTCGGGCTGGCGGGCGGCCGCCAGCCGCAGGGCGGTGGCGCCGTCGGGGGCGGCGTCCACTCCGTACCGGCGGGCCTGCATGTTGATCACGAGGGCCCGGACGAGCTGCGGGTCGTCCTCCACCACCAGCACCCGGGTCATGGATGTGCGCCTTTCCAGTCGTACGAGCCGCCATGATCGAACAACGCCGTCAACCGCTCTTCGCCGCGAGTTCCTTGAGCGCGATGTTGAGTTCGAGGACGTTCACCCGGGGCTCGCCGATGAAGCCGAGGGTGCGGCCCTGGGTGTGCTCGTCCACCAGCTTCTGGACCTCGGCGACGGCCAGGCCGTTCCGCTCCGCGATCCGGTGGACCTGGAGATCGGCGTACTGCGGGGAGATGTCCGGGTCCAGTCCGGAACCGGAGGACAGCACCGCGTCGGCGGGGACCTCGGACGGCTTCACCTTGTAGTCGGCCGTCGAGTTGTCCTTGATGACCTTGGCCTTGGCTTCCTTGACCCACTGGATGAGTTCGGCGTTGTCACCGGAGCGGTTCGTCGCTCCCGAAACGATCAGCTTGTACTGGGTGTTGACACTGTTCTCACCGAGCCCGTTGGCGGGGCGCGGCTGGAAGTAGTCCAGGCTGTAGTTCTGTTGGCCGATCAGGGCGGAGCCGACGACCTTGCCGTCCGCCTTGATCTCCGAGCCGTTCGCCTTGTTGTTGAACAGCGCCTGGGCCACACCGGTGACGGCCAGCGGATAGAGGATGCCGGTGAGCACGGTCAACACGAGCAGCGCCCGCAGGCCCGCCCCGAGCAACCGGCCCGTGTTCACGAGGGAGTTGTTCATGGTCCTTCACCCGATCCCGGGGATGAGCGAGATGAGCATGTCGATGATCTTGATGCCGATGAACGGGGCTATCAGCCCGCCCAGGCCGTAGATGCCGAGGTTGCGGCGGAGCATCCGGTCGGCGCTGACCGGCCGGTACTGCACGCCCCGCAGGGCCAGCGGCACCAGCGCGATGATGATCAGCGCGTTGAAGATGACGGCCGACAGGATCGCGGAGTCCGGCGAGGACAGCTGCATGATGTTCAGCTTGTCCAGGCCCGGGTAGACGGCCGCGAACAGCGCCGGGATGATCGCGAAGTACTTCGCGACGTCGTTGGCGATGGAGAACGTCGTCAGCGCACCGCGCGTGATCAGCAACTGCTTGCCGATCTCGACGATCTCGATGAGCTTGGTCGGGTTGGAGTCGAGGTCGACCATGTTGCCGGCCTCCTTGGCGGCCGACGTACCCGTGTTCATCGCCACGCCGACATCCGCCTGCGCCAGCGCCGGGGCGTCGTTCGTACCGTCACCGGTCATCGCGACCAGCTTGCCGCCGGCCTGCTCCCGCTTGATCAGCGCCATCTTGTCCTCGGGAGTGGCCTCCGCGAGGAAGTCGTCGACGCCGGCCTCCTCGGCGATCGCCTTGGCGGTGAGCGGGTTGTCGCCGGTGATCATGACGGTCTTGATGCCCATGCGGCGCAGCTCGTCGAACCGCTCGCGCATGCCGTCCTTGACGACGTCCTTGAGGTGGATGACGCCCAGGATCCGGGCCCCGGCGCCGTCCTCGACCGCGACCAGCAGCGGCGTACCGCCCGCCTCGGAGATCCGGTTGGCGAGGGTGTCCGCGTCCTCGGCGACCGCGCCGCCGCGCTCCTCGACCCAGGCGATCACCGAACCGGCCGCGCCCTTGCGGATCCGGCGTCCGTCGACGTCCACACCCGACATCCGGGTCTGGGCGGTGAACTCGATCCACTCGGCCCCGGCCAGCTCGCCCTGGTGCCGCTCGCGCAGGCCGTACTTCTCCTTCGCCAGTACGACGATGGAGCGGCCCTCGGGTGTCTCGTCGGCCAGCGACGACAACTGGGCGGCGTCCGCGACCTCGGCCTCGGTGGTGCCGCGCACCGGCACGAACTCCGACGCCTGCCGGTTGCCGAGGGTGATGGTGCCGGTCTTGTCGAGCAGCAGCGTGGAGACGTCACCGGCGGCCTCGACCGCGCGGCCCGACATGGCGAGCACGTTGCGCTGCACCAGCCGGTCCATGCCGGCGATGCCGATCGCCGACAGCAGGGCGCCGATGGTCGTCGGGATGAGGCAGACCAGCAGCGCGACCAGCACGACCATCGTCAGGTGGGTGCCCGCGTAGTCCGCGAACGGCGGCAGGGTCGCCACCGCGAGCAGGAAGACGATCGTCAGCGAGGCGAGCAGGATGTTCAGTGCGATCTCGTTCGGCGTCTTCTGCCGTGCCGCGCCCTCGACCAGGCCGATCATCCGGTCGATGAAGGTCTCACCCGGCTTTGTCGTGATCTTGATGACGATCCGGTCGGAGAGCACCTTCGTCCCGCCGGTGACCGCGCTGCGGTCGCCGCCGGACTCACGGATGACCGGCGCCGACTCACCGGTGATGGCCGACTCGTCGACCGAGGCGACCCCCTCGACGACGTCACCGTCACCGGGGATGACGTCCCCGGCCTCGCAGACGACCAGGTCGCCGATCTTCAGCTCGGTGCCGGGGACGACGGTCCCGTCGACCTTGCGCGCCACGGAATCCGTCTTGGCCTTGCGCAAGGTGTCCGCCTGCGCCTTGCCACGGCCCTCGGCGACCGCCTCCGCCAGGTTGGCGAAGATCACGGTCAGCCAGAGCCAGGCGCTGATCGTCCAGCCGAACCAGTCGGTCGGGTCCGTGAAGGAGAACACGGTGGTCAGCACGGACCCGACCAGCACCACGAACATCACGGGCGACTTGATCATCACCCGCGGGTCGAGCTTGCGGAACGCGTCCGGCAGCGACTTGCCCAGCTGCTTGGGGGCGAAGAGGCCCGCGCCGATACGGCCCTCGGGGGTCTTGTGCCCGGTGGGTACGTCGCTGTGCGGCGCCCGGGTCGGGGTGGCTGTGGACATGGAGTCCTCTTGATTCGCTGTACGGGTGGTCATCACGCCAGCCCCTCGGCCAGCGGCCCGAGCGCGAGGGCCGGGAAGTACGTCAGACCGGTGATGATCAGGATCGCGCCCACCAGCAGGCCGGTGAACAGCGGCTTCTCGGTGCGCAGGGTGCCCGCGGTGACCGGCACCGGCTTCTGCTCGCCGAGCGAGCCGGCCAGGGCCAGCACGAACACCATCGGCACGAAGCGGCCGAGCAGCATCGCGATGCCGAGGGTGGTGTTGAACCACTGCGTGTCCGCGTTCAGACCGGCGAAGGCCGAGCCGTTGTTGTTCGAGGCGGAGGTGTAGGCGTACAGGATCTCGGAGAATCCGTGCGCCCCGCTGTTGGTCATGGAGTTGGCCGGGGTCGGCAGCGCCATCGCGCAGGCGCTGAGGACGAGGACCAGGGCCGGGGTGACAAGGATGTAGCAGGCCGCCAGCTTGATCTGGCGGGTGCCGATCTTCTTGCCCAGGTACTCGGGCGTCCGGCCGACCATCAGACCGGCGATGAACACCGCGATGATCGCCATGATCAGGATGCCGTAGAGGCCGGAGCCGACACCGCCGGGCGCGATCTCGCCCAGCATCATGCCGAGCATGGTGATGCCGCCGCCGAGGCCGGTGTAGGAGGAGTGGAAGGAGTCCACGGCACCGGTCGAGGTGAGCGTGGTCGACACGGCGAAGATCGACGAGGCGCCGACGCCGAAGCGGACCTCCTTGCCCTCCATCGAGGCACCGGCGATCTCGAACGCCGGGGCGCGGTGCGCGAACTCGGTCCACCACATCAGGCCGATGAAGGCGAGCCAGATGGTGGCCATGGTCGCGAGGATCGCGTAGCCCTGCTTCACCGAGCCGACCAGCACGCCGAAGGTGCGGGTCAGCGAGAACGGGATCACCAGGAGCAGGAAGATCTCGAACAGGTTGGTGAACGGCGTCGGGTTCTCGAAGGGGTGGGCGGCGTTGGCGTTGAAGTAGCCGCCACCGTTGGTGCCCAGCTCCTTGATGGCCTCCTGCGAGGCGACCGCGCCACCGTTCCACTGCTGCGAGCCGCCCATGAACTGTCCGACCTCGTGAATGCCGGAGAAGTTCTGGATCGCACCGCAGGCGACCAGCACCACCGCGGCGACGAACGCCAGCGGCAGCAGGATGCGGGTGACCCCGCGCACCATGTCGGCCCAGAAGTTGCCCAGTTCGCCACTGCGCGACCGGGCGAAGCCCCGTACGAGCGCCACCGCGACGGCGATACCGACGGCCGCGGAGACGAAGTTCTGCACCGCCAGACCGGCGGTCTGCACGACGTGGCCCATGGCCTGTTCGCCGTAGTACGACTGCCAGTTGGTGTTGGTGACGAAGGAGACGGCGGTGTTGAACGCCTGGTCCGGGTCGATCGAGGCGAAGCCGAGCGAGCCGGGCAGCACGCCCTGGAGCCGCTGCAGCAGGTAGAGGAAGAGGACGCCGGCCGCCGAGAAGGCGAGCACGCCGCGCAGGTACGCGGTCCAGCGCATCTCGGTGTCGGGGTTGGCGCCGATGCCCTTGTAGATCCACTTCTCCACACGCCAGTGCTTGTCGGACGAGTAGACCTTGGCCATGTAATTGCCAAGGGGGACGTAGGCGATGGCCAGGGCGCCCATGAGGGCGATCAGCTGCAGGACGCCGGCCAGTACGGGACCCATGTTGTGCTCAGAACCTCTCCGGGAAGATCAGGGCGAGGACGAGATAGCCCAGCAGGGCGACGGCCACGACCAGGCCGACGATGTGTTCGGCGGTCACAGCTTCGTCACCCCCTTGGCGATGAGGGCCACCAGCGCGAAGAGTGCGACCGTGGTGACGACGAAGGCCAGATCGGCCATCGCGAGCTCCTGGAGTCGAGGTTCGGTTTGGACTAGGACGGTTAGAGGAAACCGCGTTTGTGGCCGGATTCGACCGTCGTTGACGGGTCCCTTACGGGGCGCTGCGCGGCTTTGACGGGTCTCTTACGGGTCGTGCGGCGCAGGTCTCAGGGCGGCTCTCAGGGCAGCTCTCAAGACAGCCGGAACCGCGACCGGCAGATCACCGCATCCGTCTCCCGGAGCACGGCGTGCGCGACGACGGCGCCCCGCTGGTTCTGCAGCAGCCGCTGTAGTGGACCGAGGGTGTCCCGACGGCCGCGGGTGCATACGGGGTGAGGGTCGGCCACGACTAACGGTGCACGCCTGTGCCGCACATCAGCGACCAACGGCACGCATCAGCGCCGAAACCCCGGTCGCACCGGCGCTTCGGACGCCCCCGACCCGCGCGACCGCCCTGCTGTTCGATACGGACGACGTCCTTCGCCTCGGTCGCGAAGGGCAGATCGCCGGTCAGCGCGGCCAGATCGCCCATCGTCCGTGCGGACAACGCGGCCCCCACCCGCTCGTCCAGCTCCTAGGCGGTCAACCGTCCGTCCGCCGCGGCAACATCAGCGACCACCGTTGACGAAGTAACGTCATATCGCGTTATACCCAACGGCCAACCCCACATCCCCACCACCCCGCATTGCCGCCCTATCGTGACCGGCATGCACTCCTACACGATCGGCCAGGCCGCACGGCTGCTCGGCGTGAGCCCCGACACCGCACGCCGCTGGGCGGACGCGGGCCGGGTGGCCACGCACCGCGACGAGAGCGGACGGCGCCTCATCGACGGCCGGGACCTGGCCGCGTTCTCCGTCGAACTCGCCAGGACGGGCAGCGGTGAGGAGGAGCCTCCGTACACCTCGGCGCGCAACGCCTTCCCCGGCATCGTGACCGCGATCAAGCTCGGCGATGTCGCCGCCCAGGTCGAGATCCAGGCCGGCCCGCACCGCCTGGTCTCCCTACTGACGCGCGAGGCCGTCGAGGAACTGGGCCTGGAGGTCGGCATGGAGGCCACGGCCCGCGTGAAGTCGACGAACGTGCACATCGACCGCGTCTGAGCACCCCAACCTCGCACATACGATCATCCACCCCTCCCTCCTCCCGCTCATGCAATGCCACAGAAGACTTCCGGCTGGCATCTGCGCCAGTATGATCGGCGCATCGGAAGAGCCCGAGACGAGGAGTCGTTCCGTGATGACCCGTTCCGCACGCCGGACCCGCCGGACCCTTCGGTCGGCCGGCGCAGGAGCCGCGCTGCTGCTCGCCCTGACCTCCTGCTCCTCCTCGTCCGACACGGGCTCCTCCGCGAAGTCCGGCACCTCTGCATCGCCGCAGCTGTCGGGCACGATCACCGTCTTCGCCGCCGCCTCCCTGGAGGAGAGCTTCACGAAGCTGGGCACGCAGTTCGAGCGGCAGCACCCGGGTACGAAGGTCACCTTCAGCTTCGGCGGCAGCGACTCCCTCGCCGCGAGCATCATGGGCGGCGCCCCGGCGGACGTCTTCGCGGCGGCCAGCCCCAACACGATGAAGATCGTCACGGACGCCGGCGGCACGTCCGCCACTCCCACCACCTTCGTCCGCAACCAGCTGGAGATCGCCACCCTGCCGGGCAACCCCGACAAGATCTCCTCCCTCAAGGACCTCACCGGGTCCGGCCTGAAGGTCGTCCTCTGCGACGAGTCCGTGCCGTGCGGCGCGGCCGCGAAGAAGGCGCTGGACGCGAGCAAGCTCAAGCTCACGCCGGTCTCCTACGAGCAGGACGTCAAGAGCGCCCTGACAAAGGTCGAGCTCAAGGAAGCCGACGCCGCCGTCGTCTACAAGACCGACGTGCGGGCCGCCGGTGACAAGGTGGCGGGCGTGGACTTCCCGGAGTCGGCCGACGCCATCAACGACTACCCGATCGCTTTGCTCAAGGACGCACCCAACGCCGAGGCGGCGCAGGCCTTCATCGACCTGGTGCAGTCGGCCGACGGCCAGAAGGTGCTGACCGAGGCCGGGTTCCTCACCCCGTGACCAGGCCCGCCGACACCCTGGAGGCCGTGCGCACCCGCACAGGCGCGCGCCGCCCGCGCACGGTACCGCTTCCCCTGCTCGTCCCCGCCCTGCTGGGCCTGGCGTTTCTGCTCCTCCCGCTCATCGCCCTCCTCATCCGCACGCCGTGGAGCACCCTGCCCGACCAGCTCACCAGCGCCGAGGTCTGGCAGGCCCTCCGGCTCTCCCTGGTCTGCGCCACGGCGGCGACCGCGCTGAGCCTGGTCCTCGGCGTCCCGTTGGCCTGGCTGCTGGCCCGCACGGAGTTTCCCGGCCGCGGCCTGGTCCGCGCCCTGGTGACCCTGCCGCTGGTCCTGCCGCCGGTGGTCGGCGGCGTGGCCCTCCTCCTCGCGCTCGGCCGCAACGGGGTGGTGGGGCAGTGGCTGGACGCGTGGTTCGGCATGACCCTGCCGTTCACCACGACGGGTGTCGTGATCGCGGAGACGTTCGTGGCGATGCCGTTCCTGGTCATCAGCGTCGAGGGCACCTTGCGCGCCGCCGACCCCCGCTACGAGGAGGCGGCCACGACGCTGGGCGCGTCCCGCTTCACGGCGTTCCGCCGCGTCACCCTGCCTCTGATCGCCCCCGGCATCGCAGCGGGCTCGGTCCTGGCCTGGGCCCGCGCCCTCGGCGAATTCGGCGCCACGATCACCTTCGCCGGCAACTTCCCCGACCGCACCCAAACCATGCCCCTGGCGGTCTACCTGGCCCTCCAGAACGACCCAGCAGCCGCAATCGCCCTGAGCCTGGTCCTCCTCACGGTCTCGATCGCGGTACTGGCAGCCCTACGAGACCGCTGGATGACCCCCTCATGACAACAACCGCACACACCGCAGCCGCGAACAGCCGGGCCACCGGAGCACCCCGCCCACCCAGACAAGCACCCCCGCAGCCGCGAACAGCCGGACCGCCGGGCCACCCCGCCCACCCAGACAAGCACCCCCGCAGCCGCGAACAGCCGGGCCACCGGGCCACCCCGCCCACCCAGACAAGCACCCCCGCAGCCGCGAACAGCCGGACCGCCGGGCCACCCCGCCCACCCAGACAAGCACCCCCGCAGCCGCGAACAGCCGGGCCACCGGGCCACCCCGCCCACCCAGACAAGCACCCCCGCAGCCGCGAACAGCCGGACCGCCGGGCCACCCCGCCCACCCAGACAAGCACTCCCGTAGCTGCGGGCAGTCGTGCCGCTGGGGCGGCACGGGTGGGCGCAGCGGCACCCCGCCGGCGCGGGCGAGCGACCCAACCCGCCGTCAGTACCACCCCGCCCCACCCTCGAACCAGCGCACACCCCAACCGACCTCGCCCCCGCCCCACCCCCAGGACACCCACCCCGTGACCAACGTCGACGACACCACGCCCAACCACCCCGTCCCCGAGGGCCTCCACGCCCACCTGGTCGTCGACCACACCCCCTTCCGCCTGGACATCACCGTCACCGCCACCCCCGGCGAAGTACTGGCCCTCCTCGGCCCCAACGGCGCAGGCAAAACCACCGCCCTCCGCGCCCTCGCCGGCCTCACCCCCCTCACCGCCGGCCACCTCCACCTGGACGGCACCGACCTCCACCGCACACCCCCCGAATCCCGCCCAGTAGGCGTCGTATTCCAGGACTACCTCCTCTTCCCCCACCTCACCGCCCTGGACAACGTCGCCTTCGGCCCCCGCTGCCACGGCGTCACCAAGCCTCAGGCCCGCGCCCAGGCAGCCCAGTGGCTGGCCCGCATGGGCCTGACCGACCACGCCTCCACCAAGCCCCGCCACCTCTCCGGCGGCCAGGCCCAACGCGTAGCCCTGGCCCGCGCCCTGGCCACCCACCCCCGGCTCCTCCTCCTGGACGAACCACTCGCCGCCCTCGACGCCCGCACCCGCCTCGATGTCCGCGCCCAACTCCGCCGCCACCTGGCCGACTTCGAGGCAGTGGCCGTACTCGTCACCCACGACCCCCTGGACGCCATGGTCCTGGCCGACCGCCTGATCGTCATCGAGCACGGCAGCGTCGTCCAGGAAGGCACCCCCTCCGAGATCGCCCGCCGCCCCCGCACCGACTACGTGGCCCAACTCGTCGGCCTCAACCTCTACAAGGGCACCGCCGAAGGCCACACCGTGAAGCTCGAAGCCGGCCCCACCCTCACCACCACCGAAGACCTCAAGGGCCCCGTCTTCGTCGCCTTCCCCCCCAGCGCGGTCACCCTCTACCGCGACCGCCCCACCACCTCCAGCGCCCGCAACCTCTGGCGCTGCGAGGTCACCGGCCTGGAAACCCACGGCGACAAGATCCGCACCGCCCTCACCGGCGAACTCCCCCTCACCGCCGACCTCACCACAGTCGCCGCCGCCGAACTCGGCCTGCACCCCGGCGCCCCCGTCTGGGCCACGGTCAAGGCCACCCAGACACACGCGTACCCCGCCTGAGAGGCCCCGCGTCAAACACAACGAGGGCCCCCACAAAGGGAGCCCTCGTCCACCTGTCTACGGCGCCTCAGTCCTCGTAGGCGTCCAACGGCGGGCAGGAACACACCAGGTTCCGGTCCCCGAACGCCTGGTCGATCCGCCGCACCGGCGGCCAGTACTTGTCGGCGACCGACACCCCGGCCGGGAAGACGGCCTCGTCCCGCGAGTACGCGTGCCCCCACTCACCACCCAACACGGCGGCGGTGTGCGGCGCGTTCCGCAGCGGATTGTCGTCGGCCGGCCACTCCCCCGCCCCGACCTTCTCGATCTCCGCCCGAATCGCGATCATCGCCTCGCAGAACCGGTCGAGTTCGGTCAGATCCTCGGACTCGGTCGGCTCGATCATCAGCGTCCCGGCCACCGGGAACGACATCGTCGGCGCGTGGAACCCGTAGTCGATCAGCCGCTTGGCCACGTCATCGACACTCACACCCGTCGCCCTGGTCAACGGCCGCAGATCGATGATGCACTCGTGCGCGACCAGCCCACCCGGACCGGTGTACAGCACGGGGTAGTGCGGCTCCAGCCGCTTGGCGATGTAGTTGGCGCTCAGCACGGCCACCTGCGTGGCCCGCTTCAGCCCCTCGCCCCCCATGAGCCGCACATAGGCCCACGAGATCGGCAGAATCCCCGCCGAGCCCCACGGCGCGGCCGAGATCGGCCCGACGCCGGTCTCCGGCCCGGCCGCGGGCTGCATCGGGTGGTTGGGCAGATACGGCGCCAGGTGCGACCGCACGGCCACGGGGCCGACGCCCGGCCCACCGCCGCCGTGCGGGATGCAGAACGTCTTGTGCAGGTTGAGGTGGGACACATCGCCCCCGAAGTGCCCCGGCTTCGCAAGCCCGACCAGGGCGTTGAGGTTGGCCCCGTCGACGTACACCTGACCGCCGGCGTCGTGCACCTGCGCGCAGATGTCGGCGACGTGCTCCTCGAACACACCGTGCGTGGACGGGTACGTGATCATCAGCACCGCCAGCTCGTCGCGGTACTGCTCGATCTTCGCCCGCAGGTCCTCGACGTCGATCTCGCCGTCCTCGGCGGTCTTCACGACGACCACCTTCATGCCCGCCATGACGGCACTCGCGGCGTTCGTACCGTGCGCGGACGACGGGATCAGACACACCGTTCGCTGTTCGTCGCCGTTCGCCCGGTGGTACCCGCGCACGGCGAGCAGCCCGGCCAGCTCACCCTGCGACCCGGCGTTGGGCTGCAACGACACCTTGTCGTAGCCGGTGACCTCGGCGAGACGTTCCTCCAGCTCACGAATGAGCGTCAGATACCCCTGGGCCTGCTCGGCGGGCGCGAAGGGATGCAGCTGCCCGAACTCCGGCCAGGTGACCGGCTCCATCTCCGTGGTGGCGTTGAGCTTCATCGTGCAGGAGCCCAGCGGGATCATGCCCCGGTCGAGCGCGTAGTCGCGGTCGGCCAGCCGGCGCAGGTAGCGCAGCATCGCGGTCTCGGAGCGGTACTGCTGGAAGACCGGGTGGGCCAGGTAGTCGTCGGTACGCAGCAGCCCGCCCGGCAGCGCGTCCGCCGTGACGCCGTCCAGCGCCTCGATGTCCGCCTCGACGCCGAACGCCGTCCATACGGCGGCCAGTTGCGCCCGCGTGGTGGTCTCGTCGCAGGCCATGGAGACGTGGTCGGCGTCGATGAGCCGCAGGTTGACACCGTTCTCCCGGGCAGCGGCGACGACGTCGGCCGCCCGCCCCGGCACCCGCGCGGTGACGGTGTCGAAGTAGGCCCCGTGGACGATCTCGACGCCGCCGTCCCGCAGCCCCGCGGCGAGGATCGCGGCGTACCGGTGCGTGCGCCGCGCGATGCCCTTGAGCCCCTCGGGCCCGTGGTACACGGCGTACATCCCGGCCATCACGGCGAGCAGCACCTGCGCGGTGCAGATGTTGCTGGTCGCCTTCTCCCGCCGGATGTGCTGCTCACGTGTCTGCAGCGCGAGCCGGTAGGCCTTGTTGCCGTCGGCGTCGACCGACACGCCCACGAGCCGCCCGGGCAGGCTGCGCGCGAACTTCTCCTGCACCGCCATGTAACCGGCGTGCGGCCCGCCGAAGCCCATCGGCACACCGAAGCGCTGCGTCGTACCGACCGCGATGTCCGCGCCCAGCTCACCCGGCGACTTCAGCAGCGCCAGCGCCAGCAGATCGGCGGCGACGGTGACGAGCGCGCCCAGTTCGTGCGCCCGGTCGATGACCGGCTTGATGTCGCGTACGGCCCCGGATGCGCCCGGGTACTGGATCAGCACGCCGTTGATCTCACGCTCGGCGACCTCGGCGGGGATGCCGTCGCTGAGGTCGGCGACGACGACCTCGACCCCGGTCGGCTCGGCGCGGGTCTGGATCACGGCGATGGTCTGCGGCAGCGCGTCCGCGTCGACCAGGAAGAGGCCCTTCTTGTTCTTGCCCATGCGCCGGGACAGCGCCATAGCCTCGGCGGCGGCCGTGCCCTCGTCGAGCAGCGAGGCACCGGAGGTCGGCAGCCCGGTGAGGTCGGCGACCACGGTCTGGAAGTTCAGCAGCGCCTCCAGCCGGCCCTGCGAGATCTCCGGCTGGTACGGGGTGTACGCGGTGTACCAGGCCGGGTTCTCCATGACGTTGCGCAGGATGACGGGCGGGGTGAACGTCCCGTAGTACCCGAGCCCGATCATGGAGCCGAGGACCTGGTTGTGGTCGGCGAGGGAGCGCAGCTCGCGCACCACCTCGGCCTCGGTGCGCGCACCCGGCAGGTCCAGGGCGTCGGCGTTCTTGATCACATCCGGTACCGCGGCGGCGGTGAGCTCGTCGAGCGAGCCGTAGCCGACCTGCGCGAGCATCTTCGCCCGCGCCTCCTGGTCGGGCCCGATGTGGCGCTGCTCGAAGGGCGTGCCCTGTTCGAGCTCGGAGAGCGGAATGCGCTGGGCGGTCATTGCGGAGGCCTCCTGGTCTGACGCGACCTTCGAGGGGCACCACGGCACGGGTGCCCCGACGGCCTCCCCCTCTGTCATCTCAACCTGAGAGCTTCACCGGCCGCCCGAGGACGCCCGGCTTGCACCGTCGGTGAGAGCGGAAGCCGTGACACCCGCCCTGCTTTCCAGAGTGACCTCGTCCGTGCGGTACGTGGGCCTGAGAGATTCCGGGGAGGATTTGCTCCTTCGGCGCCTCCGGTGGTGTCCGGAGGACTCTCCCGCACGGGGTCAGCAGCCGTTTGCCAGACTACCAGCGAGGTCAACGCCCGGGCCTTCGAGTGGCCGCGTTCCGCATTGTGCTCTTTCGTAGTGCTTACGGATGAGGTGCGAGCAAGTGGAGGGCCCGTGCAGACCGACATCGATCCGCGCAACCTGATCGGCCGCAAGGCCTTCGACCGCAACGGCACCAAGATCGGCACCATCGACGAGGTCTACCTCGACGACGCCACCGGCGTTCCGGAGTGGGCCGCCATACGGACCGGCCTGTTCAGCAGGGACGCCTTCGTCCCATTGGAGCCCAGTGAGCTGATCGAGGGCAGCCTGCACGTCCCCTTCGAGCGCGCCCTGATCAAGGACGCCCCCGACTTCGGCGTCGGGCGCCACCTCTCCCCGGAGCAGGAGCTCCAGCTCTACCACCACTACGGCCTCGACGTGGCAGCTCCCCCCGCGCTCCCGGACCGCGACTTCGGCAGGCTGGCCGGCTCGGACGAGACATGACCCTGAGGGCTCAGCCCTGCAGCTCGGGTCTTCGCGCCACCAGTGGCAGCGGATCCGCCGGCTCCAGCGCGGGATCGTCGATCCGGAAGGTCCGCACCCGCCCGGGTTCGGAGTCGGGCGTCTCGAACCGCACGGTCACCCTCCCCAGCCCACTGCCCTGCACCCAGCCGTGCCCGTACTCGGCGTGGCGCACGTCATGCCCGGCAGCCCACCGCCGCTCGGCGGGCTCGGCCTCCTCCCGCGCGGGCTCGTCCGCCACGTCCTCCGCCGCCCCCTCGGCCCGCTCCCCCGCCGCCTGCGCGAAAAGGTCCTCCTGCGTGTAGTCGGCCAGCCCGCTGACCCCCACTCCCAGCAGCCGCACACCCCCTGTCGTGTCCACGGACTCCAGCAGCCGCGCCGCGGCCTCCCGCACCACCGCCGGATCGTCCGTCGGCCCACGCAACGTCTCGGACCGGGTCAGCGTCGAGAAGTCGTACCGCCGCACCTTCAGTACGATCGTCCGCCCCGACAGCCCGGCCCCGCGCAGCCGTCGCACACACCGGTCCGCGAGCCGCTGCACCTCGAGACCGACCCGGAGGCGGTCGTGGATGTCCACGTCGTAGGTGTCCTCGACCGACACGGACTTCGTCTCCCGCTCGGCCACCACCGGCCGGTCGTCGCGGGCCAGCGCCATGGCGTACAGCGCGTGCCCGTGCGCCTTCCCCAGCAGCCGTACCAGCTCGTCCTCGCCCGCCTCGGCGATCTCGTCGACCGTGATGATCCCGGCACGCCGCAGGTGGTCGCCCGTCGCGGGCCCCACCCCCGGCAGCGTCCGCACCGGCATCGGACCGAGCAGTGCCCGCTCGGTGCCCGGCTCGATCAGCACCAGCCCGTCCGGTTTGGCCTGCTCGGAGGCGATCTTCGCGAGCATCTTCGAGGCGGCGAGCCCGACGGACCCGGTGAGGCCGGTGACGGCCCGGATGTCGGCCCGCAGCTTGACCCCCGCCAGCCGCGCCGACTCCCGGTCCCAGGCCGCCCCACCGGCCTCCAGGTCCACGAACGCCTCGTCCAGGCTCAGCGGCTCCACCAACGGCGACAACTCCTGCAGCAGGCCCATCACCTGCTCACTGATCGTTCGGTAGAACCCGAAGCGCGGCACGAGATACGCGGCGTTCGGCGCGAGCCGGCGCGCCTGGGCCATGGGCATCGCCGAGTGCACCCCGAACACCCGGGCCTCGTACGAGCAGGTCGCCACCACCCCGCGCGGCCCGAGCCCACCCACGATCACGGCTTTTCCGCGCAGGCTCGGCTTGGATGCCTGCTCCACCGAGGCGAAGAAGGCATCCATGTCGAGATGCAGGATCGTGGGCGCGGTTCTCACATCTCCGATGCTGCCTCACGCCACTGACAATGCCCCCGCGGCCACCGGACGGCCGTGCGAAGGGCCCTCAAAGGGCCTCAGACGGCCCGGTTGCGCCGCCGCGCCAGCTCGTCCGCCGGGTTGTGCCCGACGAGCGTCTCACCGGTGTCGATACGCTCGCCGTGCAGCTGCGACAGGGCGCTCTCCACGTCCCGCCACACCACGCCGACGGCGATCCCGAAGATCCCCTGGCCGCCCTGGAGCAGCGCGTGGACCTCGTCGGGCGAGGTGCACTCGTAGACGGTGGCGCCGTCGCTCATCAGCGTCATCCGCTCCAGGTCCCGGAAGCCGCGCTCCCGCAGGTGCTGGACGGCGGTGCGGATGTTCTGCAGCGACACCCCGGTGTCCAGAAAGCGCTTGACGATCTTCAGGACGACTACGTCCCGGAAGCTGTACAGACGCTGCGTCCCGGACCCGTAGGCGGGCCGCACGCTCGGCTCGACGAGCCCGGTGCGGGCCCAGTAGTCCAGTTGCCGATAAGTAATGCCGGCGGCCGCGCAGGCCGTCGGACCGCGGTAGCCGATCTCCTCGGACGCCATGGGCGCCGCCCCTCCGCCGCCGGGAACGGCCGTCGGTCGCTGCGCAGCGTGATCGCTCGCCCTGCCGTGCGGGGCGTACCCCCCACTCGGGCGGAGCCGAGAGCTCGGGGGAGGGTACGGACCGCTTTCCCCGAAACTGCGTCCGGGGGCACCCCCAGCCGTACCGTCGCCGCTGCTTCTCACGCCGACCTCCGTCCTTGACCTGCCTTCTCGACGGTAGGCAGTCACCAAGGGTGCGTCAACGATCGCCACACTCGGCACGCCGAGTGATAATCACCCTAAGAGTGGTTTCCCGCACCCAACCGCGGGGAAAGGCTAGCCGAATGCTCTGGCGGGAAGCCGCCGGACGCTCTCACTCGCCACTGGCACGTGCCGGGGCACGGACCGCCACCCGGCACACACCGACCCGCCGCGGATCGTACGTCCGCCCGGGCCGGCCACTTCTCACTGGCTGCTGGTGCCGAAGTCCTCGGGGGAGATCTGGTCGAGGAACTCCCGGAACTTCTCCACCTCGTCCTCCTGCTCGTCGGGGATCGCGATACCGGCGTCGTCGAGCACCCCGTCACTGCCGTAGATCGGCGTGCCGGTGCGCAGGGCAAGCGCTATGGCATCGGACGGACGGGCGCTCACCTCGACGCCGCTGGCGAAGACCAGCTCGGCGTAGAAGACGCCTTCACGCAGGTCCGTGATGCGTACCTCGGTGAGCTCCTGGCCGACGGCCTCCAGCACGTCCTTGAACAGGTCGTGGGTCAGCGGTCGCGCGGGGGCCATGCCCTGCTGGGCGAAGGCGATCGCCGTCGCCTCCCCCGGCCCGATCCAGATGGGGAGGTAACGGTCGCCTCCCACTTCACGCAGGAGCACGATCGGTTGGTTGGAGGGCATTTCGACCCGGACACCTACGACATCGAGCTCGTTCACACAGCAACCCTAGGCCGTGCCCGGGACGTTTGGGTAGTCGGGCCACGATCGACCACGTGATCCGGCCTCCGCAACCCCCCTCAGCCCCCCTGGTGCGGAAAGCCTTCTGGGGCACCCACCCCAGTTGCCCCAACCTTCAGGGCCGGCCAAACCCACGGACGCCCCCTTGCCCCCGCCACAACGGACCGCAGAGGCCCCTCATGACCCCGGCCGCCTGCTCAGACGCACACCCAGCCGCCACCCCGCCGACTTGCAGCTCCCCAGGCCCCCACACCGTGCCCAGAGGCGTGCACCGCCCTCCGTCCACCTGAAGCCCTGGCCAGACGCAGATCGGGCCGGCCTCCCGCTCGCCCGCTCCCCTCAGCCCCACGTACATGCACCTGTGCTCAGGGCAACCGCACGCCAAGCGCACTCTGCACCAACGCCGCATGCAGCTTCACCGTGAGCCCGGCCAGCTCCTTGGTCCGCGCCTCCGCATGCGACCTCGTCTGCGGATTCCGGTGCCGCTTCAGGGGTGCCACCACCTGGTCCACGAGCCCCGCCTCACGATCGGCCGCAGCCTTCATCGCCCGCAGGTGCCGTGGCTCGATGCCGAACCGCCCCAGCTCGACGACGAGCGCCGCCACGGTGACCGCCTCCGCGTCGTACACCCCGTCCGCCACCGGGGTGACCAGCCCATACGACTCCCACTCGGCGAGTTCCTGCTCACCGATCCCGGCCGCCGCCAGCAACTCCGCCCGCCCGATCCGCGCCGCCGTCGGCCCGTCGGTGGCCTCGACGGCAGGCACGGCCTCACCGTCACGCTGTCGGCCCAGCGTCGGCAGCCGCACCTGCTCCCCGCGCTTCATCGCCTCAAGGTGCTCACGGATGATCTTGAGCGGCAGATAGTGGTCACGCTGCATCCGCAGCACATGCCCGAGCCGCTCGACGTCATCCGCGCTGAACTTGCGATACCCGGAAGGCGTCCGCTGCGGTTCGATCAGCCCCTCCGACTCCAAGAAACGGATCTTGGAGATCGTGACCTCGGGGAACTCCTCGCGCAGCACGTTCAACACCGTGCCGATACTCATCAGCCCGCTGCCCGCCGCGGCGGCACCGTGCCCGGCACCGCCGCTCGGTGTGTGACGCATGGACCTTCCCTCGCAGTCCCTCCGGACTGATTCCGGAGGAGGGTCAGATGATCTGCCGGCTCGCGTAGAAGACCAGCCGGTACTTGCCGATCTGCACCTCGTCACCGTTGGACAGAGCGACCTGGTCGATCCGCTCCCGGTTGACGTACGTGCCGTTCAGGCTGCCCACGTCGGCCACCGTGAACGATCCGTCCGGGCTGCGCCGGAACTCCACATGGCGGCGCGAGACCGTCACGTCGTCCAGGAAGATGTCGCTCTGCGGATGACGCCCGGCCGTGGTCAGGTCGCTGTCCAGCAGGAAGCGGCTGCCCGAGTTCGGCCCCCGGCGCACCACCAGCAGCGCGGACCCCAGCGGCAGCGCGTCCACCGCGGCCTGCGCCTCGGGAGACAGCATCGGCATCGGCGTCTGTCCGGTGGCCTCCGCGTCGTACGCCTCAAGGCCACTGATGGAGATCGTGGAGGTCGTCTCGGACGGACGCTCGGCCGCCACCCCCGCCCGCAGCGGCGCACCGCAGTTGGAACAGAAACGGCTGTTTTCCGCGTTGCGGTTACCGCACCTCGTACAAACCAGGGCCGACATGGATGGATCCTCCTGCCGCGGCTGCCCCCCAGGGGCGTGGGACGCGTACGAGTCGGCGGGGAACCCTCCACCCGTACTTGAGGTTGACGGTTGCCCGAAACCTATGCCGCCGGCCTGGGCAGGGTCAACCGACGGCGCGCCCTGACCACCGGAAATGTCACCGCCCGGACCAGCGACCTGGTCCCGGAACAGCGGGCGCTGGCCCTCCGCGTCAGGCTGTGCGCGATGGCGAGCGGTCGCGTTGCCGCTACCCTCTCGCGCGCTCTTGCCGAACAACTTCGCAAACAACTTCACGGGCGATTCCCCTTGACCGAAACAGACCCGCCCGTGGGGCAGGACGAACCCTGACTGCACACTCTGGCCGACCCGGACATCCTCACAACGTCCGTAACCACCAGACAGTTTCCACCACGCACCACCCATTCGGTGCGTCGACCCCCCGCAACCTCATGCCCTCCCCGGAAGTCCCCCATGCACCCCCGGTTCACTGGGAGGACGACCGAGCGTAGTCAGGTCGCTTCGCCGCTCGCAAGGCGTCCACGACGATCTTGTCCGATCGCTCCACAGTCACGTTGGCCTGCTCCTTCTCAAGCGTCTGCACCACGCCTCCTGGGATGTTGAGCGCCGGTTCGAGATCCTGCGGCTTGCCGATGACCTTGAAACGATAGGGAGCGTTGATCTTGTTCCCGTCGACGCTCACACTTTGCCCGGAGTCCGTCAGGTAGGTGCTCGCGACGACCCGCACGCCGTTCACCTGGATCGCCTCCGCGCCGGCCGCGCGCAGCTCCTGGATCGCGTCGAGCAACATGTCCGCCTCGACCGTCCCCTTCG
This sequence comes from Streptomyces sp. Z423-1, assembly GCF_013009255.1. Taxonomy (NCBI): domain Bacteria; kingdom Bacillati; phylum Actinomycetota; class Actinomycetes; order Kitasatosporales; family Streptomycetaceae; genus Streptomyces; species Streptomyces sp. Z423-1. The sequence continues at coordinate 8,029,907 of NZ_CP053109.1, read as the reverse complement.
TGTCATCGATGGTCATCGTGATGCCGGGCCCCTGTGCCGCCACCGTGCCCGCCAGGACGCCGAGTTGCCGTTCCTTCTCGATCGTCTGCCGCCGGGCCTCCTCGGCCTGGTCCGAGCTGTTCTCCAGTTCGTCCCGCTGCTTTTCGAGACCCTGCTTCTCGTCCTCAAGACGCTGAGTACGGTCGTCCAGTTCATCGAGGATCCGCACAAGATCCTCCTGCCGGGCGCCGCGCAGCGCACTGTCGCCATCACTGTTCGACGCGACCTGCACGGCCAGCCCGAAGCCGAGCCCGAACAGCAGCATGGCGACGATGAGTTGGGCCCGGGTGACCCGCGGCGGCCACAGCCCGTTCACGAGCCGCTGCCGCCCGGTGATCTCCGGCTGGGTCTCTTCCTCGGCGCTGTGCGCGCTGCCCGCGGCCTCCACGGTCGGCGTGGCCTCGGCCTGCACCTCTTCGGGCAGCTCCTTGCGCAGCGGGTTCGCGTCCGTCTTCTGGTCCTGGTCGCTCATCGGTCTCACGCCCGGAACACGTGCCGGCGGATGGCCGCGGCGTTGGAGAAGATCCGGATGCCGAGGACGACCACGACACCGGTGGACAGCTGGGCGCCGACGCCCAACTCGTCGCCCAGGAACACGATCAGCGCGGCGACGACGACGTTCGACAGGAACGACACGACGAAGACCTTGTCGTCGAAGATGCCGTCGAGCATGGCCCGCAACCCTCCGAAGACGGCATCGAGGGCCGCCACCACGGCGATCGGCAGATAAGGCTCGACGACCGCCGGAACCTCGGGCCGGACCAACAGGCCGGCCACGACTCCCACAACGAGGCCCAGTACGGCGATCACGATGTGCCTTTCTCAGTTCTCTGCTGTGCTGACTCGGTTATCGGCTGTGCTGTGCGAACGATCACACTGGGCGCGGCGGGCAACCGGAGGTCCCCCTCCACGGAGATGCTCGTCCGAATCCCGAAGTTCTCCTGCAGGGCATGCAGATAGAGCCCGTCCGCGCTGTTCTGGAACTTCGTGCTCAACCTGTCGCCGTCCCCCACCGCGAGCACGGTGTACGGCGGCACCAGCGGCCTGTTGTCGACCAGTATCGCGTCGCCCGCGGCTCTGATCGCGGACAACGTCGTCAGCCGCTGCCCGTTGATGGAGACGGCCTCGGCGCCCGACTCCCACAGCCCGTTCACCACGCGCTGCATGTCCCGGTCGCGTACCCGCCCCGTGTCGGAGAAGCCACTCGTCCCACGCGGGTCGCTGTCCCCGCCGGCAGCGGCCTCCTTGGCATCGTTGACGACCAACTTCACACCGGGCCCGTGCACTTCCGAGGCGCCGGACAGGATGCCGACCAGTTCGGTCCGGTCGCCGCCGCCACTGTGCTTGAGCGCCTCCCGCTGCCGGGCGCTCACATCGTCCCGCAGCTTGTCGATGCTGCTCTCCAGCTCGTCCGCGGCCGCGGTCTCCCGGTCGATCCGGTCGATGAGCTCCTCGCGCTCCTTGGCGACGACCGGCGCCGCCACGCGCGCCTGTGCCGCGCCGACGGTCACGACCAGGGCCGCGAGCACCAGGCCTGCGGCGAGGCCGAGCTTCGCCCTCAGGGTCTTGGGCAGGCCCCCAGCACCCGCGGCCCTCTTCCGGGCCGCCGCCTCGGCATAGCCGTCGTCGAGGCTGTGATCCATGACGTTGGTGAGCAGCGACATGGACGCGTCCGGGCGCGAGAGGCGTGGAGGAGTGCTCCGAACGGGGGGCTGCTGCGGCATGCCGCACATCGTCGCATGTCGCGCCCGCTAGCTCCGAATGGCCCCACCGGCGTGCCGGACAGGCCCCCTCAGGGACACTTGTCCGGCACGCGCGCGTGCAGCTGTTTTACCGGCCGGCGCTGTCCACGACCGCCGACCACTCGTCGAGCAGGGCCTGCGCGGATGCGTCGTCCGGGCCCTCCGCCCACAGGTGGGTGACCGCCTCGGCCGGGTCGGGCAGCACCATCACCCAGCGCCCGTCGGCCTCGACCACGCGCACCCCATCAGTGGTGTCCACGTCGCGATCTCCTGCCGCCTCGACGACCCGCCGCATCACCAGTCCCTTGACGGCCCATGGTGTCGCCAGATCCCGCTTGAGGACGTGCGCCCGCGGAATACGCGCGTCGATCTGGCTCAGCGTGAGCTGTGTCCGCGCCACCAGCCCGATCAGCCGTACGAAGGCCGCCGTACCGTCGAAGACACTGCTGAACTCCGGGACGATGAAGCCGCCCTTGCCGTCACCACCGAAGATGGTCGACTCGTCCCGGCCGACCCGGGTCAGATCGTCGGGCGACGTGGTGGTCCACTCGACCTGCGTCCCGTGGTACGCCGCGACCTGCTCGGCGATCCTCGTCGTGGTCACCGGCAGCGCGACCCGCCCGCTGCGGCGCTCCGCGGCGACCAGGTCGAGCAAGACGAGCAGCGCCCGGTCGTCCTCGACGATCCGCCCCTTCTCGTCGACGAGCGACAGCCGCTCACCAACGGGATCGAACCGCACACCGAACGCGGCCCGCGCCGACGCCACGATCTCTCCCAGCCGTACGAGCCCCGACCGCCGCGCATCCGCCGACTCCGTCGGCCTGGACTCGTCCAGACCGGGATTGATCGTCAGCGAGTCCACACCCAGCTTCCCGAGCAGACTGGGCAACACCAGCCCCGCGCTTCCGTTCGACGCGTCGACGACGACCTTCAGCCCCGACTCGGCGATACCGGTGGTGTCGACATTCCGCAACAGCGACCCGGTGTACGAGTCGAAAACGCTGGCCGGGAAATGCAGATCCCCGATCTCACCGGGGAACGCCCGCCGGTACTCCTGCCGCGCGAACACCCGGTCCAACTTCCGCTGACTCGCCTGCGAAAGGTCGGCACCCTGCCCGTCGAAGAACATGATGTCCACGGAATCCGGCACCCCGGGCGTGGTCCGGATCATGATCCCGCCGGCACTACCCCGAGCGGTCTGCTGCCGCGCGACCGGCAGCGGTACGTTTTCCAGATCGCGTACGTCGATGGCGCTGGCCTGCAGCGCGGAGATCACGGCCCGCTTCAGCGCACGGGCACCACGGGAGTGGTCACGGGCCGTCGTGACGGTGGAGCCCTTCTTCAAGGTCGTCGCGTAGGCGCCGGCCAGCCGCACGGCCAGCTCCGGCGTGATCTCGACGTTCAGGATTCCAGAAACCCCACGGGCACCGAAGAGGTGGGCCTGCCCCCGCGATTCCCATATCACCGAGGTGTTGACGAAGGCACCGGCTTCAATGGTCTTGAACGGGTAGACCCGCACATTGCCCTGAACGATCGATTCTTCACCGATCAGGCACTCATCCCCGATGACCGCGCCGTCCTCGATCCGGGCCGCACGCATGATGTCGGTGTTCTTCCCGACGACACAGCCCCGCAGATTGCTGTGCTGCCCGACATACACGTTGTCGTGCACGACGGCCTTGTGCAGGAAAGCCCCGCTCTTGACGACGACGTTGGAGCCGACGACGGTGTGCTCACGGATTTCCGCGCCGGCCTCGACCTTCGCGTAGTCGCCGATGTAGAGCGGCCCGCGAAGCACAGCCTCAGGATGCACTTCCGCTCCCTCGGCCACCCACACGCCCGGGGAGATCTCGAAGCCGTCGATCTCGACGTCGACCTTGCCCTCCAGGACATCGGCCTGCGCCTTCACATAGCTCTCGTGCGTGCCGACGTCCTCCCAGTAGCCCTCGGCGACATAGCCGTAGACCGGCTTGCCCTCCTTCATAAGCTGCGGGAAGACATCGCCGGACCAGTCGACGGGCACATCGGCCTCGACATAGTCGAAGACCTCGGGCTCCATCACGTAGATACCGGTGTTCACGGTGTCCGAGAAGACCTGGCCCCAGGTCGGCTTCTCCAGGAACCGCTCGACCTTGCCCTCTTCGTCGACGATCGTGATGCCGAATTCCAAGGGGTTCGGGACACGGGTCAGACAGACCGTGACCAGCGCACCTTTTTCCTTGTGGAAGCTGATCAGTTCGGTGAGGTCGAAGTCGGTCAGGGCATCACCGGAGATGACCAGGAACGTGTCGTCCTTCAACGCCTCCTCAGCGTTCTTGACACTTCCGGCGGTACCGAGTGGCTTCTCCTCGTTGGCATAGGTGAGCTCCATTCCGAGCTCTTCGCCGTCACCGAAGTAGTTCTTGACCAGTGAGGCAAGGAACTGGACAGTTACGACGGTCTCGTTGAGCCCATGCCTTTTGAGCAGCCGCAGAACGTGCTCCATGATCGGCCGGTTGGCCACCGGCAGGAGCGGCTTGGGCATGCTTGAGGTCATGGGACGAAGGCGTGTGCCTTCGCCACCGGCCATCACGACGGCCTTCATGTCGGAAGCGTCCTCCTCGAAGAGACGACGGTCTAGCCGACTTCACCCGTCCGAATTGTCCCGCACTTTTCCCTCGCGGGCCATCGCACCGCTACGGACGCACAATCGGCGAGCTCAATCGGCCATGGCGTCCGCCCGAACCAGACGGCGGACTTGTACCACGTAGAGGACTCCTGCCCACCAATAGAGGGTTGTACCCCATCCGGCGAACGCCCATCCGAAAATAGCAGCGAGTGACGCGATCCATCCGCTTCCGTCACTGAGCAACAGCAGCGGGAACGCGTACATCAGGTTGAAGGTCGCGGCCTTGCCGAGGAAGTTCACCTGCGGCGGCGGATAGCCGTGGCGCCTGAGGATGCCCACCATCACCAGCAGAACCAGTTCGCGCGCCAGCAGTACAGCGGTCAACCAGAGGGGCAGAATCTCGCGCCAGGTGAGCCCGACCAGGGTCGACAGAATGTAGAGGCGATCCGCGGCGGGATCAAGGAGCCGGCCAAGGCTGCTGATCTGGTTCCAGCGCCGCGCGAGTTTGCCGTCCAGGTAGTCACTGATCCCGCTCAGAGCCAGCACGAGCAGCGCCCAGCCGTCGCTCTTCGGTCCCCCGAACTCGGGCCTGAGGATCAACCACAGGAAGAGGGGTACGCCGACGAGCCGAGCCATACTGAGGATGTTCGGGATGGTGAGGACCCGGTCCGTCTGAACGCGGGTCTCCTGGACCTCCAACCGGGGGCCTCCTGTCGAAAACGAGCCAATGGTGCCCCCTGACCTTACCTCAACGCAAAAAAGCTCCAGCTCCCGGGCCATGTGCCCAAGAGCCGGAGCTCAAAAGGTAGTTCGGCGGCGTCCTACTCTCCCACAGGGTCCCCCCTGCAGTACCATCGGCGCTGTAAGGCTTAGCTTCCGGGTTCGGAATGTAACCGGGCGTTTCCCTCACGCTATGACCACCGAAACACTATGAAACTATCCAGCCGGACCACCCTCACGGGGGCGGGACTGTTCGTGGTTTCAGAACCAACACAGTGGACGCGAGCAACTGAGGACAAGCCCTCGGCCTATTAGTACCGGTCAACTCCACACGTTACCGTGCTTCCATATCCGGCCTATCAACCCAGTCGTCTACTGGGAGCCTTACCCTCTTAAAGAGGTGGGAGTCCTCATCTCGAAGCAGGCTTCCCGCTTAGATGCTTTCAGCGGTTATCCCTCCCGAACGTAGCCAACCAGCCATGCCCTTGGCAGAACAACTGGCACACCAGAGGTTCGTCCGTCCCGGTCCTCTCGTACTAGGGACAGCCCTTCTCAAGACTCCTACGCGCACAGCGGATAGGGACCGAACTGTCTCACGACGTTCTAAACCCAGCTCGCGTACCGCTTTAATGGGCGAACAGCCCAACCCTTGGGACCGACTCCAGCCCCAGGATGCGACGAGCCGACATCGAGGTGCCAAACCATCCCGTCGATATGGACTCTTGGGGAAGATCAGCCTGTTATCCCCGGGGTACCTTTTATCCGTTGAGCGACGGCGCTTCCACAAGCCACCGCCGGATCACTAGTCCCGACTTTCGTCCCTGCTCGACCCGTCGGTCTCACAGTCAAGCTCCCTTGTGCACTTACACTCAACACCTGATTGCCAACCAGGCTGAGGGAACCTTTGGGCGCCTCCGTTACCCTTTAGGAGGCAACCGCCCCAGTTAAACTACCCATCAGACACTGTCCCTGATCCGGATCACGGACCCAGGTTAGACATCCAGCACGACCAGACTGGTATTTCAACGACGACTCCCACCATACTGGCGTATGGCTTTCACAGTCTCCCAGCTATCCTACACAAGCCGAACCGAACACCAATATCAAACTGTAGTAAAGGTCCCGGGGTCTTTCCGTCCTGCTGCGCGAAACGAGCATCTTTACTCGTAGTGCAATTTCACCGGGCCTATGGTTGAGACAGTCGAGAAGTCGTTACGCCATTCGTGCAGGTCGGAACTTACCCGACAAGGAATTTCGCTACCTTAGGATGGTTATAGTTACCACCGCCGTTTACTGGCGCTTAAGTTCTCAGCTTCGCCCCACCGAAATGGAGCTAACCGGTCCCCTTAACGTTCCAGCACCGGGCAGGCGTCAGTCCGTATACATCGCCTTACGGCTTCGCACGGACCTGTGTTTTTAGTAAACAGTCGCTTCTCGCTGGTCTCTGCGGCCACCCCCAGCTCAAGCAGCAAGTGCTCTCACCGGATGTGGCCCCCCTTCTCCCGAAGTTACGGGGGCATTTTGCCGAGTTCCTTAACCATAGTTCACCCGAACGCCTCGGTATTCTCTACCTGACCACCTGAGTCGGTTTAGGGTACGGGCCGCCATGAAACTCGCTAGAGGCTTTTCTCGACAGCATAGGATCATCCACTTCACCACAATCGGCTCGGCATCAGGTCTCAACCACAAGTGCGACGGATTTACCTATCGCACGGCCTACACCCTTACCCCGGGACAACCACCGCCCGGGATGGACTACCTTCCTGCGTCACCCCATCACTCACCTACTACCAGCTCGGGTCACCGGCTCCACCACTCCGTGCTTGTCCGAAGACGCACACGACGGCTTCACGGGCTTAGCATCACTGGATTCGATGTTTGACGCTTCACAGCGGGTACCGGAATATCAACCGGTTATCCATCGACTACGCCTGTCGGCCTCGCCTTAGGTCCCGACTTACCCTGGGCAGATCAGCTTGACCCAGGAACCCTTAGTCAATCGGCGCAAACGTTTCTCACGTTTGTATCGCTACTCATGCCTGCATTCTCACTCGTCAACCGTCCACAACTACCTTCCGGTGCTGCTTCACCCGGCAGACGACGCTCCCCTACCCATCACAGCGGGCGTTGGCCCTCATGCTGCAATGACACGACTTCGGCGGTACGCTTGAGCCCCGCTACATTGTCGGCGCGGAATCACTTGACCAGTGAGCTATTACGCACTCTTTCAAGGGTGGCTGCTTCTAAGCCAACCTCCTGGTTGTCTGTGCGACTCCACATCCTTTCCCACTTAGCGTA
>NZ_CP053109.1:7435000-8017500 GCF_013009255.1 Streptomyces sp. Z423-1 | reverse complement strand
GCGGCCCCGCGGACGTGGCGGCCGCAGTCGAGGCCGGCGCCGAGGGCGTCGGCCTGTTCCGGACCGAGTTTCTCTTCCTGGACGACAACAAGAAGGCGCCCGCAGAGGCGAAGCAGGTCGAGGCCTATCGGCAGGTTCTCGAGGCGTTTCCCGAGGGCCGTGTCGTCGTGCGGGTGCTGGACGCCGGTGCGGACAAGCCACTGGACTTCCTGACACCGGCCGACGAGCCGAACCCGGCCCTGGGGGTGCGCGGTCTGCGCACCCTCCTCGACCACCCGGAGGTGCTGCGCACGCAGCTGACCGCGCTGGCGAAGGCGGCCGAGGGTCTGCCGGTCTACCTCGAGGTAATGGCCCCGATGGTGGCGGACCGCGTCGACGCCAAGGCGTTCGCGGACGCGTGCCGGGAGGCCGGGCTGCAGGTGAAGTTCGGCGCGATGGTCGAGATTCCGTCGGCGGCGCTTCGGGCGCGTTCGATCCTTCAGGAGGTCGAGTTCCTGTCGCTGGGGACGAACGACCTGGCGCAGTACACGTTCGCCGCCGACCGTCAGGTGGGCGCGGTGTCCCGGCTTCAGGACCCGTGGCAGCCCGCGCTGCTCGACCTGGTCGCACTGTCCGCCGAGGCGGCGAAGGCCGAGGGCAAGAGCTGTGGTGTCTGCGGTGAGGCCGCGTCCGACCCGTTGCTGGCGTGTGTGCTGACCGGTCTCGGTGTCACCTCTCTTTCTATGGGTGCGGCGTCGATTCCTTATGTCCGGGCGACGCTGGCGAAGTACACGCTCGCGCAGTGCGAGCGGGCCGCGGCGGCCGCTCGGGCGGCCGACACTGCCGAGGATGCGCGCAACGCTGCTCAGGCGGTGCTGTCCGGCGAGTAGGCGGGCCGAGCCGTCGACGGCTCCTCTTCCGGGGCGCTCCACCTGCGGGTGGGGCGCCCCGTCCGTGTCCGTGAGTGGATGGTCAGTGGCGATGCTCCGCGGCCGGTCCCTGCTCTCCCTCCTCTCCGGTCTCTCCCGCCTCTCCTGTCTCTCCTGTCTCTCCGGCGCTTGCGTCCTCGCCCAGGTCGGGTGGGACGCAGTAGTCGACCCCTGATTCCGGAGAGATGAGGTCACCCGACTCGATGTCGGTGCAGTAGGCGTCGAAGACCTCGCCGGCGGTCAGGGGTTCGAGGCCGTCTCCGCGCAGGCGCCAGCCGTAGATGCGGTCAGACGTGCCGGGGGCGGTGGTCCGCATGACCAGTCCGCCGGGGCTCCGGGTGGCGATGCCCAGGGCCAGGACGGTGGTGAATTCCAGGGCCTCGGCCTCGTCGATTTGTGTGGTGCCGTCGGTGTCCTGGTCCGCGTGGAGTGCGGCGACGAGGGTTTCCGGTGTGCCGGAGACGCTGCATACGAGGTGCCGGTTGCCGGGTGGGGCCGTGTCGAGGATACGGACGAGGAGGTTCGAGGCACGGGCGAAGGCCGTGCGGCCGATGTCCTCGCCGCAGGTCGCGCAGGCGCCGACGCGGGCCAGGAGCGTCGATGCGTACTCCCAGGTCGCCTGGCGAATTGCTTCGTCGACGAGGACCGGAACGAGGTCGGCGAGCTTCTGGCCTTCGTAGGGAACCGTGGGGCCGGTGGTGGCCAGTTCGGCTGTGAAGCGTGTGCGGCTCGATGGGAGGTCGGGGTCCAGGCCTCCGTCCTCGCAGAAGTCGGCGTACTCCTGTGGGTCGAAGAGGGCCACGGTGGTGTGGCTGCCCTCGGCGGCGCGTGTTTGGAGCAGGGCTTCCACCTGCCGCAAGTAGGTTTCGTGGTCGTCGAAGGTGAAGCTGCGGTAGCGCCGCATGGCCTGGAAGTCGTACTCGTCCGTGAGCAGGCCGATCGTGCCGGCGATTTCGCGGTGCAGGACGCGTCGCGTGGTCTGGTGGTCGGTGTGCGCCATGTCTCCCCCTGTGCGCAGTCGATCAATGCTCACTCACAGTAACCGGCGGCACTGACAACGAGGGCCGAGCGAGTCGGCAGCGGACGGAAAGCACAGGTCACGGCAGGGATCGCGCGAGCAGCGGCCTCGGACGTCGACGTCGCGGTCGGTGAGTCCGAGGCCGGGTTGCGGGGCTGTCTTGCGCGGGTGTGGGGTCAGGTTCGCTTGCGGGCGAGTTCCTCGTAGAAGTGGAGCAGGTCGAGGTTGTCGATCGAGCCGGGGTTGACCGCCTTTTCCAGCGGGGTGCCTTGGAGCAGGCGTTTGACCGGGACCTCGATGCGCTTTCCGGTGAGGGTGTGCGGGATTCCGGGGACCTCGATGATCTCGTCGGGGATGTGGCGGGGTGAGAGCTGCTCGCGGATGGTCTGCTTGATGCGGTTCAGGAGGGCCTCGTCGAGGACGGCTCCGGGGGCAAGGTGTACGAACAGGGGCATCCAGTAGCCGCCGTCGGGCTGTTCGATGCCGATGACGAGGGATTCCCTGATCTCGGGCAGGCGCTCTACGGCTTCGTAGATGTCGGCCGAGCCCATCCGCACGCCCTGCCGGTTGAGCGTGGAGTCGGAGCGGCCGTGGATGATCACGGAGCGTCGGGACGTCACGGTGATCCAGTCGCCGTGGCGCCAGACGCCGGGGTAGGTGTCGAAGTAGCTGTCGTGGTATCGGCTGCCGTCGGGGTCGTTCCAGAAGTAGATCGGCATGGACGGCATGGGATTGGTGACCACGAGTTCGCCGACTTCGTCGGTCAGGGGTTTGCCGCTCGGGTCCCAGGACTGCAGGTCGGTGCCCAGTCCGGGGGCCTGGAGTTCGCCGATGTACACGGGCAGGGTCGGTACGGCTCCCGCGAAGCAGGAGCATACGTCCGTGCCGCCGCTGACGGAGGCGATCCACAGGTCGTCGCGGACCTCGTCGTGCAGCCAGCGGAAGCCGTCGGGCGGAAGGGGCGAGCCGGTGGTGGCCACGCATTGCACGCGTGAGAGGTCGTAGTCCCGGCCGGGGTGGATGTCCGCCTTGCGGCAGGCCATGACGTACGCGGCGGAGGTGCCGTAGAGGGTGGCTCCCGTGCGTTCGGCGACCCGCCATTGGGCGCCGGTGTCGGGATAGCCGGGGCTGCCGTCGTAGAGGACGATCGTGGTGCCGGTCAGGAGGCCGGAGACGAGGAAGTTCCACATCATCCAGCCGGTGGAGGTGTACCAGAAGAAGCGGTCCTCGGGGCCCAGGTCGCAGTGCAGGCCGAGCTGCTTGAGGTGCTCGACGAGGATGCCGCCCTGGGACTGGACGATGGCCTTGGGGAGGCCGGTTGTGCCGGAGGAGTACAGCACCCACAGGGGGTGGTCGAAGGGCACCTGTTCGAACACGGGTTCCGTGTCCGCGCTGGTCAGGGCCGACCACTCAAGGGCGCCTTCGGGAGCCCCTGTGCCGAGGAGCGGGATGTGGACGACTGCGCGCAGGGTGGGCAGCTCCCGGCGCAGTTCGGCGACGATGTCGCGGCGGTCGTGCTCCTTGCCGCCATAGCGGTAGCCGTCGACGGTGAACAGGACGACGGGTTCGACCTGCTGGAAACGGTCGAGGACGCTGCGGGCGCCGAAGTCGGGGGCGCAGGAGGTCCACACGCCGCCCACGGCGGCCGTGGCGAGGAGGGCGACGACGGCCTGGGGGATGTTCGGGAGGTATCCGCTGACGCGGTCTCCGGGGCGTACGCCGAGGGCGCGCAGTTCGGCGGCCAGGGAGCCGACCTGGCGGCGGAGTTCGGACCAGGTGACCGGGCGTGGTTCGTGGGTCTCGTCGACGCACAGGAGGGCCGGTTCGTCCGGGCGGGTCGCGGCCGCTCGAAGGGCGTGTTCGGCGTAGTTCAGGGTCGCGCCGGGGAACCACTGCGCCCCGGGCATCGATCGGTCGGCCAGCACGCGCGCGTAGGGCGTGGCGAACCGTACGTCGAACCACTCCGTGACGGCTTGCCAGAACGTGTCCAGTTCGTCGACGGACCAGCGGTGCAGCGCGGTGTAGCCGCCCTCGCTCGGCGCGCCGTGGTGCTGGGCCGCCCATGCCTGGAACTTGGTGATCTGCGCCTGGGCGATGCGTTCCGGATCTGGCTGCCAGAGCGGCTGGGGGTTCACGATCGACATGGGCGGCTCCCGGACTGTGCGCGTCGTGTGCGTCGCTCGCGCACGGGCTGGGGTGTGCGCGTGACGCGGCTGACACGGACGATGCCATGTGATCGACTTCTGCACCAGGGTGCCACCCACATAGTCCGGGTCATGAAGATGTGGTCCCGGCACGGGTGAACGGCAGTTGAACGACACACACGTGTACGCCGGTCAGTGGCAGGGTGAGCAGCATGGACGGTCGTGACCTGGTGCATTCGGTGAAGGCGGTCGGTTTCGCGGGGGCGGCTCAGGGGTTGCGTACCGTGCGCGCGGCGTGGCGCAGGCGCCGCGCGGACGCCACCGGCCTGCCCCCGCGGGGCGCCGAACGCGCGCGAGTGCCCGGACAGGTGCAGGAGGTGACGCCCGGCCCGGGGGGCGGCGTTCTGCGGTTCAGCCGCTCCGAGCTGCGGATCATCGTCACGGTGCACGGGGCCGTCTTCTGGGGCTGGGACGGTGCGGGTCCCCAGCCGTCGTACGCGCTCGCGGGGCGCTGTCCGGAGGCCGATCCCCGCGCGGTGCTGGAGCCGGACAAGGACGGCGGCTGGCGGGTCGTGGCGGAGCGCGTGACGGTCGTCGTGTCACGGAACGGCGCCGTCGAGGTGCGCACCCCTGGTGGCGTGACCCTGCGCCGGGATCTGCCGCCGCGGTGGTGGGAGCCGGTCCGGGGCGGCCGGGCGCGCTGGATGCAGCGGTCCGAGGTGTCCGCCGACGCGCGTTTCTTCGGGCTGGGCGGACGCTCGTCGGGGCCGCGGCTGCGGGACGGAACGTACCGGCTGTGGAACACCGACCCGGGGCGGGCGTTCGCACCTGGCGACGATCCGCTGTACATCACCATGCCGGTGCAGCTGGTGGTGGCCGACGCGGGCACGCATCTGGTGTTCCACGACACCTCGTGGGACGGCACGGTGGCGCTGCGGGAGGGCGAGGAGGGGGCGGGTTCCGGCCACGACCGGGCGGGGATGTGCGAGATGCGCATGGACGGCGGTCCGCTGCGTTGCTGGGTGATCGTGGGCACCCCCGCGCGTGTGCTGCACGCCTGGTCTTCGCTGACCGGAGCGCCGGCTCTGCCGCCGGCGTGGGCGCTCGGCCACCATCACGCGCGGTGGGGCTTCGGCAGTGAGCGGGAGGTACGGCGGATCATCGCGGGGTATCGGGAGCACGGTCTGCCGCTCGACGCGGTGCACCTGGACATCGACCACTACGACGCCCATCAGGTGTTCACCGTGGACCGGGAGCGCTTCCCGAAACTGCCGGCGCTCGCTGATGAGCTGCAGCGGGACGGGATCAGGCTGGTGTCGATCGTCGACGCCGCCGTGAAGGCCGAGCCGGGCAACGAGGTGTACGACAGTGGAACGGCCCACGACGCCTTCGTGCGGGACGCGTCGGGACAGCCGGTGCGCGGCGTAGTGTGGCCGGGGGAAGTGGTGTACCCGGACTTCACGCACGCGCGCGTACGCAAGTGGTGGGGTGGCCTCTACGAGGAGCGGCTCGCTCAGGGCTTCGCGGGGTTCTGGCACGACATGAACGAGCCGACGTCGTTCGCCGCGTTCGGGGAGCCGACGCTGCCGCGTTCGGCCCGGCACGATCTGGAGGGGCGGGGCGGCGATCACCGCGAGGCGCACAACGTGTACGCGTTGTACATGGCCAGGGCTGGCTACGAGGCGCTGCGCGAACTGGCGCCGCGACAGCGGCCGTTTCTGTTCTCGCGGTCCGGCTGGGTCGGTATGCAGCGTTACGGTGGCACCTGGTCCGGTGACATCGCCACTGGCTGGCCGGGGCTGCGCGCGTCGTTGTCGCTGGTCATGGGGCTGGGGCTGTGCGGAGTGCCGTACTCGGGGCCGGACGTGGGCGGCTTCGACGGGAGTCCCTCTCCGGAGCTGTATCTGCGCTGGTTCCAGCTCGGCGCGTATCTGCCGCTGTTCCGCACACACGCGAGTCTGCGGGCGGGACGCAGGGAGCCCTGGGAGTTCGGTGCCGAGGTGCTGGAGCACGTGCGCGTGGCCCTCGTCGAACGCCGGCGGCTGCTGCCGTACTTCCTGACGCTGGCGCACCTGGCCCGCCGTACGGGGGCGCCCTATGTGCGGCCGGTGTGGTGGGGCTCGCCCGAGGACCGGGCGCTGCGTGACTGCGAGGACGCCTTCCTGCTGGGCGACTGTCTCCTGGTGGCGCCGGTGCTCGATCCGGGAACGGACCGGCGTGCGGTGCAGCTGCCGCGGGGGCTCTGGTACGACACGGCCACGGAGGAGGCGTACGAGGGTCCGGCGCAGGTTCTTGTCGACGCCCCCTTGTCACGGATTCCGGTGCTCGCGCGCGCGGGTGCCGTGATCCCCACGCGCGGGACGGGGGACGGGCCGGAGCTGGAGGTGTGGGCGCCCGCCCGGGGACGGACCGGGGCCGGGCTGGTGGTGCCGGACGCCGGGGACGGGTGGGAGGAGCCGGAGATCGAGCGTTACGTCGCGCGTTGGGAGGGCTCGCGGGTGGTCGTCGAGCGGGAGGGCGGCGGGGCGCCGCCCCACCCGGTGCGGGTACGCGGGCTCAGGGAGCGCTGACTCAGACGTACCGGCCCTCGAACCAGGCCCGGACGGCGAGCGTGTGCAGCGGGAAGGCGAGTTCCTCGGGCCTGCGCAGGAGGTGCCAGCCCTCCGTCTCGTCCGTGGCGGTGGGCTCGGGCAGGCGGTCTGCGGGGCGTTCCGGAAGGACGCCGAACAGCAGCAGATGACCGTCGGGAGAGCTCATCGCGTCGACGAGCCGGACATCGCGGCTCGCCGCGTCGATCCCGGTCTCCTCCTTGAGCTCGCGGACGAGTGCCTGCCGCCAGTCCTCACGGTCGCCGATGTAACCGCCGGGCAGAGCGATGCCCCCGCGCGCGGGGGCGATGGTTCGGGTGATGACGACGAGAGCGGTGCCCTTGGTGTCGTACACGGGCTGGAGTGCGACCGCGACCGGCAGCGGGTTGCGGTAGGCGGCGGTGCCGCAGGCCGGGCAGGTGCGGGGCCAGCCGGAGACGCCCTCTCCGTAGGGCGATCCGCAGCTCGAACAGTGCGAGTCCGGCGCAAAGTTGGGGGTGGAGTGCTGAGTTTCGGACACGCGGCGGACTGTATCCGATCTTGCGGAGAGCGTCTCTTGCAGGTGGCCGAGTGACCCGTGGGCAGGACTTTCACGGATGGGCCGTCGAGGTCCTTAGCGCTCCTCCGGATCCGCTGGCACACTTCTGACACATCGTCAGTTCATGCCGTCGGGAGGGACCTTGTCTCGTACACGAACACCCGTGGTCGATGGTTGGTTCACCGGTGACGGGGACGACTTCCGACTCCTGGGCACACGCTGCTCGGCCTGTGCCGCGGTCTTCTTCCCCCGCGAGGACGTCCACTGCCGCAATCCCGGATGTCCCGGGCGCGATCTGGAGGAAGTGCCGCTGTCACAGCGGGGGCGCGTCTGGTCGTACACGGACAGCCGGTACCGGCCTCCGTCACCCTACGTGACCGATCCGGAACTTCCGTGGGAGCCGTACGCGTTGATCGCTGTGGAGCTGGAGTCCGAGCGGATGGTGGTGCTGGGACAGGCGGCTCCCGGGTTCACCGTCGCCGACCTGGCGGTGGGCATGGAGGTGGAGGTCGTTCCCGGCGTGCTGCACGAGGACGCGGAGACGATCTGGACGACGTGGCACTGGCGGCCGACGGGGGTGGCGATATGACGGGGGATGTGGCGGTGTTGGGGGCCGGAATGCATCCATGGGGCAAGTGGGGACGGGGATTCGTCGAGTACGGGGTGGCGGCGGCACGCGCGGCGCTTGCCGACGCGGGACTGGAGTGGCGGCAGGTCGGCTCGATCGTAGGTGCCGACACAGTGCGCGGCGGCTACCCCGGGTACGTGGCTGGGGCAACCTTCGCCAAGGCACTGGGCTGGCAGGGCGCGCGGGTCACCAGCGTGTACGCGGCGTGCGCGTCGGGGGCGCAGGCCATCAGCACCGCGCGGGCACAGATCCTCTCGGGTCTCGCGGACGTGGTGCTCGTGGTGGGTGCGGATGCCGCGCCCAAGGGCTTCTTCCGGCCGGCGGGAGGTGACCGGCCGGACGATCCCGACTGGCTGCGGTTCAGAGTGCTCGGGGCGACCAATCCGGCGTACTTCGGGCTGTACGCGCGGCGGAGGATGGCTGTCCATGGCGACACCCTGGAGGACTTCGCCCAGGTCAAGGTGAAGAACGCGGCGCTCGGCGCGCTGAACGCCAACGCGCGGTACCGCAAGCCGGTCACCGCTCAGGAGGTTGCCGCCTCGCCGGTGGTCGCGGATCCGCTGCGGCTGCTGGACATCTGCGCGACCTCGGACGGAGGTGCGGCCCTGGTGCTGTCCAGCATGGAGTTCGCGCGTCGGCACGGGGTGGCGGAGCCGGTGCGGATCCGGGCGGTGTCCACGGTGACGCCGCGTTACCCCAACACCGTGCTGGATCTGCCCGAGATCGCGACGGACTCCGCAATAGCGGTGGATCCCACCGCCGAGACGTTCCGGGCCTCGATCGCCCGCGCTGCCTATGAGGAGGCGGGCATGGGGCCCGACGACCTGTCCCTCGCCGAGGTGTACGACCTGTCCACGGCACTGGAGTTGCAGTGGTACGAGGACCTTGGGCTGTGCGGCCAGGGCGAGGGCGCGAAGCTGCTGCGGGACGGCGAGACGGCTCCGGGCGGTCGCATACCCGTGAACATGAGTGGTGGGCTGGCATCCTTCGGGGAGGCGGTCCCGGCTCAGGCGATCGCTCAGGTCTGCGAGGTGACCCGGCAGTTGCGGGGGCAGGCCGGTGATCGCCAAGTCGCCGGGGCACGCGTGGGGATCACCGCCAACCAGGGGCTGTTCGGGCACGGGTCCGCGGTGATCGCGGTGCGGTGAGGAGCGGGCGGTTCCTGTGGTGTGCGACCACCCGGTCGTACGCCCGCGGGAGACGCTTCGTATGGTTTTCGGGGCCACCGACGTCTCACTGGTGATACCTCGTCACACACTCCCGGGCAGGCTGTTCGTACGCTGTGTGATCGGCCCGGAATCCTGTGTGAACGTCTCATGAACTGGGCCTCAGCGTTCTCTGGAGGCGCCATTATGCTGCCGTGCGCTCCTGGTCGGATACTCTCCGCTTCGCTTTCCAACCGGTGGTCAACTTGTCCACTGGCGGGATCGCGGCACTGGAGATCCTCGCCCGTCCGGAGGCCGGGGACATCCTGGCCGAGGCGCGTCGGGATCCCGAACTCGACAGCCGGCTGGCCGTGTTGGCGGTGCGGGCGGCGGTTCACAAGGAGTCGCTGCTGCCGCTGCACGTCAACGTGTTCGCCGGGACGCTCGCCGACCTCGGCGGGCTGAGCTCGCTGCACGCCGCCGTGCGCGCGGCGGGACGTATGCCGTGGGAGGTGACAATCGATGTCGGCCCGCCTTACACGCATGTGCCGCAGCAGGCGCTGCTGGAGGCGGTGACCGCGCTGCGCGAGCAGGGCTTCCGAATCAGCGCCGACGGCGTCGGGGACGGGGACGTACCGCTGCGACTGCTCACGGACATCGCGCCGGACCTGGTGAAGCTCGACGCCTCGCTGCTGGCGCGGCCGGCCGCGGTGCGGGCGATGCGGACGCTGTGCGACGAACTGCGGGCGCTGCTGTGCGTGGAGGGCGTGGAAACCGAACTGCAGTTCATGACAGGGGTGGGGGCCGGGGCGCAGCTGGCGCAGGGGGAGTTGTTCGCGCCGCCGGCCAGGCTGCCGGCGGTGGACGTGTACGTTCCGCCCCGCTCCCCCGAGGCCCAGGCGCCGTCGCCCTCGGGGCCACTGGTGCGGGAGTTCGTCCGGCCGGCCGCGCTACTGGCCGCGAACGCGTCCGCCGCCCAGGTGCGGGCGCTGCTGACCGGGTCGCCGGACGTGTCCGGGGTGCTGCTCGTGGACCGGGACGGGGTGCCCGTGCGGTCGGTGCACCGGTCGCGCTTCCTGCTGTCCATGTCGGGCCGCTACGGGCACGCGCTGTACGCCGACCGGCCCGCGGCCAAGCTGGGTGATCCGCCGCGCACGGTGGGCATCGACGCCACCGCGTGGGAGGTGCTGGAGGTGGTCGCGGACGGCGGGCGGGACCGTACGTCGGACGATGTGGCCGTCGTCGACGCGTACGGGCGGTGCGTGGGCGTCGTACGGCTGGCGGACCTCGTACGGGCGCTGGCCGAGACACGCGTCGAGGAGGCGGCCGGGCTCAATCCGCTGACGCGGCTGCCCGGGTCGGACGCGATCACCGGTGAGGTGGACCGGCGGATCGCGCACGGCCGGCCGTTCGCGCTGAGCTGGCTGGATGTCGACCATTTCAAGCGAGTGAACGACGGGGCCGGGTTCGCGGCCGGCGACGAGCTGATCCGGTCGGTGGGGCGGACGCTGCAGCTCGCGGCCTCCGGGAGCACGCGCGTGGGGCACATCGGCGGGGACGACTTCCTGGTGCTCGCGGATCCGGAGGGACTGGATCCGCTCGCCGCCTCCGTCCTGGACATGCCATGGTCGGCGGGCGGGTGGCCGGTGACGCTGTCCCTGGCCACCGTGCTGTGTGCGCCGGGCAGCGTGACGGATCACCGAGAGGCGGCGGCCTGTCTGGCGCCCCTGAAGAAGGCCGCGAAGTCGCTGAGCGGGGGGAGCTGGGTGCTGGGCCACGCCGGGCTGCCCGGGCACGAGGTCCGGCGTGGTACGGCGCCTACGCCGAGCGAGGCCGGGTGTGCGGTGGTGGAGCCCGGCGGGGGCTGAGAGCGCGCGGAGAGCCGGTGCGGTCCGACCGGTGCACCCGTACGGGTCAACGGCGTCGCACGGTGCCGTCGTAGCGTGGCGGCCCCTGCGGGCGCGGTCTTGCGCGCCGGAGCGGGCGCGGTGTCGTGAACGGGTGTTGTCAGCGAACTTGACGCCCCCTGAGCGCCGGTGAACACTTCCCGGTGTCAGCCGACATCGCCGTACATTCTCGGCGCAATCCGGCACTGCGCCGTTTTGGGCTTCTGAGCCGAGGCCCACGCCCCGGACCGGTCGGCTGCGACGGCACGCTCGTCACGGACGCCGGGCGGGGCGCGGGACCTCCCTGGCTCCGGTTGATCGGCACGGGAGCAGCGCGACGCACCCTGCACGGAGGACCAGGGTCAAACACCCCGTCCACGGCCTAGGAGCCGCCATGAGCAACGGAGACATCTTCGTCGGCGAGATCATCGGTACCGCGATCCTGATCCTGTTCGGTGCGGGCGTATGCGCGGCGGTCACGCTCAGATATTCGAAAGCACGGGCGTCGGGGTGGAACGTGATCGCGTTCGGCTGGGGCTTCGGCGTGCTGGCGGGCGCCTACACCGCCGCTCCCCTGTCCGGTGGGCACATCAATCCGGCCGTCACCCTGGGCGCCGTCCTCACCTACCTCGTGTATCTCGCCCAGTTCCAGGCGAACATCCGTACGAGGGGCACGACCGAGGGCACGGTGGACGAGCCGACGCCGACGCTCGGCATCTTCTCCACCATCCCGGAGATCCGGAATCCGGCCGCCAACCTGATGACGGAGATCATCGCGCCGGCGCGCGATCTCGGCCCGCGCATCGTGCACACCTTCCTGCCGATACCGAACAAGGGCACCTCCGACTGGAGCTACGCCTGGATTCCGGTCGTCGGGCCACTCGCCGGAGAACGCCCGCCGGCCTCATCTACAACGTAGCTTTCTGAACCGAGCCCAAGGGGTAGCCATGACGGACAACGCCGAGAAGTACGTGGCCGCGATCGACCAGGGCACCACGTCAAGCCGCTGCATCATCTTCGACCGGAACGGCGCGATCGTCGCCGTCGACCAGCGCGAGCACCGGCAGATCTTTCCCAAGCCCGGCTGGGTCGAGCACGACGCGACCGAGATCTGGTCCAAGGTGCAGGCGGTGGTCGCCGGCGCGGTCGCGAAGGCCGGACTGCGTGCCGACCAGCTCAGCGCGCTCGGCATTACCAACCAGCGCGAGACCACGGTGCTCTGGGACCGCTCGACGGGCAAGCCGGTGCACAACGCCATCGTGTGGCAGGACACCCGCACCGCCGCGCTGTGCAACGAACTGGGCGGATCGGACGGCCAGGACCGGTTCCGCGAGCAGACGGGGCTGCCGCTGGCCAGCTATTTCTCCGGACCCAAAGCGGCCTGGCTGCTCGACAACGTGCCCGGCCTCAGGACCCGCGCCGAGCGGGGCGAGATCGCCTTCGGGACGATCGACTCCTGGCTGATCTGGAACCTCACCGGCGGCACCGACGGCGGCCGGCACGTCACCGACGTCACCAACGCCGGGCGCACCATGCTGATGAACCTGGAGACCCTCCAATGGGACCCCTCCATCCTCTCCGCGATGAATGTGCCCGAGTCCGTGCTGCCCGAGATCCGGTCCTCGGCCGAGGTGTACGGGACGGCCGTGGGTCAACTCGCGGGCGTGCCCGTGGCGTCCGCGCTGGGCGACCAGCAGGCGGCCGTGTTCGGGCAGGCGTGCTACGACGTGGGGGCGGCGAAGAACACGTACGGCACGGGCAGTTTTCTGTTGCTCAACACCGGGAACCGGCCGGTGCCGTCCAAGAGCGGGCTGCTGACAACGATGGGCTACAAGATCGGCAGTGAGGCACCGGTGTACTGCCTGGAGGGGGCGATCGCTATAACGGGCGCGCTCGTGCAGTGGTTCCGCGATCAGCTCGGCATCATCCGGACCGCCGACGAGATCGAGACACTCGCGGCGAGCGTCGAGGACAACGGCGGCGCGTACATCGTGCCCGCGTTCTCGGGCCTGTTCGCGCCGTACTGGCGCTCCGACGCGCGCGGGGTCGTCGCCGGGCTGACCCGGTACGTCACGAAGGGGCACCTCGCGCGTGCGGTGCTGGAAGCGACGAGTTGGCAGACGCGTGAGGTCGTCGACGCCATGTACCAGGACTCGGGCGTGCACATCACCACCCTGAAGGTGGACGGCGGTATGACCAAGAACAACCTCCTGATGCAGCATCAGGCGGACGTCCTGGACGTACCCGTGATCCGGCCCAAGGTATCCGAGACGACCTGCCTGGGCGCCGCGTACGCGGCAGGGCTCGCCACGGGCGTGTGGAACGACCTCGACGAGCTCAAGGCGCACTGGGAGAAGGACGCGGAGTGGACGCCGACCATGGAGGCGTCGGTGCGGGACCGCGAGTACCACAACTGGCGCAAGGCCGTCGAGAAGAGCTTCGGCTGGGTGGAGGACGGCGTCGACTAGGCGCACGTTGGCACACGCGCGCGTGCGGCGTCCTCGGAGTTCCTGGGCCGCGGCCCGTACCCCGGTCGGCGGGGGTACGGGCCGTGCGCGTACGTCAGGTCGTCACGGCCTGGCGGCGGTCCGCCGCGTGTGCCATGGCGTGCTGGACGACACCGATGAGGACTTCCTTGACCGACTCCCGGTCACGCGCGTCGCACAGCAGCAGCGGTACGTCGTCGTCGAGGTCGAGGGCCTGGCGTACCTCTTCCGCCGGGTAACGGGCGGCGTCCTCGAAGCAGTTGACGCCGACGAGGAATGGTATGGAGCGCCGTTCGAAGTAGTCGACGGCGGCGAAGCAGTCCGCCAGGCGGCGGGTGTCGGCGAGTACGACGGCGCCGAGCGCGCCCTCGGACAGCTCGTCCCACATGAACCAGAACCGCTCCTGGCCGGGCGTGCCGAAGAGGTACAGCACGAGGTCCTCGCGCAGCGTGATGCGGCCGAAGTCCATGGCCACCGTGGTGGTGTGCTTGCCTTCCACGCCGCTGGTGTCATCGACCGGGCGCCCGGCTTCGGTGAGCAGTTCCTCGGTGCGCAGCGGCCTGATCTCGCTGACCGCGCCGACGAGGGTCGTCTTGCCCACTCCGAAGCCGCCGGCCACCAGGATCTTGAGCGTGACGGGCTCGACCGGGGGCTTGCCGCGCTCAGAACGCCCGAAGATCATCGATCTCTTCTCCTGCTTGATGGGGATCGGACGGCGGTGGCCCGTAGCCTCCGCCGCCGGGGGTTTCGATGACGAGTACGTCATCGGGTCCGACGTCCGTCGCGTCGCTGCCGCCAAGTGCGGTGATCGTGCCGTCCGCGCGCTCGACGCGGTTGGCGCCCAGGGCGCCGGGTTCACCGCCCGCCATGCCGTACGGGGGCACCCTGCGGTGCTGGGAGAGCGTGGAGACGGTCATCGGCTCGTGGAACCGGATGCGGCGGACCGCGCCGTCGCCGCCACGCCACCGACCGGCGCCACCGCTGCCGCGCCGCACGGAGAACTCCTCCAGTTGGACGGGCAGGCGCCACTCCAGGACCTCGGGGTCAGTCAGGCGGGAGTTGGTCATATGGGTCTGGACGACGCTCGCCCCGGGGAAGCCGTCGCCCGCGCCGGACCCCGAGGCGACGGTCTCGTAGTACTGGTGGCGTTCGTTGCCGAAGGTGACGTTGTTCATCGTTCCGGAGCCCTCCGCCTGCACGCCGAGCGCGGCGTAGAGGGCGCCGGTGATGGCCTGCGAGGTCTCGACGTTGCCGGCGACCACTGCGGCGGGCGGCTCGGGCGAGAGCATCGAGCCGGACGGCACGATGATGTGGATCGGTCGCAGACAGCCGTCGTTCAGGGGAATGTCGTCGGCTACCAAGGTGCGGAAGACGTAGAGGACTGCCGCGTTGACCACCGCGTAGGGGGCGTTGAAGTTGCCGGCCAGCTGGGGTGACGTACCGGTGAAGTCGACTGTCGCGGAGCGGTTGTCGCGGTCCACGCGCACGCGTACGCGGATGACGGCGCCCGAGTCGGTCTCGTAGGCGTACTCGCCGTCGCCGAGGGCGTCGATGACCCGGCGTACGGCTTCTTCGGCGTTGTCCTGGACGTGTCGCATGTACGCCTGGACGACGTCGAGGCCGAAGTCCTCGATCATGCGGGTGACTTCGTCGACGCCCTTCTGGTTGGCGGCGATCTGGGCCCGCAGGTCGGCCAGGTTGGTCCTCGGGTTGCGCGAGGGGTGGGGCGCCTCGGTGAGCAGGCGGTGGGTCTCCTCCTCGCGGAAGCGGCCGTTCTCGGCGAGCAGCCAGTTGTCGAAGAGGACGCCTTCCTCCTCGATGGTGCGGCTGTTCGCGGGCATGGAGCCCGGGGCGATGCCGCCGATTTCCGCGTGGTGGCCGCGGGAGGCGACGTAGAACAGGATCCGGTCACGCTCCGTGCCTGTGGTACTGCCGGTGTCGAAGACCGGGGTGATCACGGTGACGTCGGGGAGGTGGGTGCCGCCGTGGTACGGGTCGTTGACGGCATACGTGTCCCCCGGACGCATACCGGTGCCGCGGCGCCGGATGACCTCCTTGACGCTGGTGCCCATCGAGCCCAGGTGGACGGGGATGTGAGGGGCGTTGGCCACCAGGTTTCCGTCCGGGTCGAACAGGGCGCAGGAGAAGTCCAGGCGTTCCTTGATGTTGACGGACTGGGCCGTGGATTCGAGTCGGGCGCCCATCTGTTCGGCGATGGACATGAACAGGTTGTTGAAGACCTCGAGAAGAACCGGATCGTATTTCGTGTCGAGATCGGAACTCTGCGTAGTCGCCGCGCGTTCCATGACCAGATGCCCGTCGTCGGTCGCCGCGGCCCGCCAGCCGTCGTCGACGACGGTCGTCGCGCCGGACTCGGTGATGATCGCGGGTCCGGTGACGGTGTCGCCCGGGGGCAGGTCCTCGCGGCGGTGGAGGGGTACGTCGCGCCAGGTGCCGCCGGTGTGGAGGCGGACGGTGTGCGGGGCAGTGGGGCGGCCCGCGCGGGTGGCCTCGTAGGGGGCGAGGGCGGAGAGATCGGGGGGTTCGGTGATGCCAGTGGCTTCCACGGAGAGGGCTTCGACGACGATCGGGCGGTCGAGCGTGAAGGAGTACGTGGCGCGATGACGTTCTTCGAAGGCGTGCTTCATGGTGTCGGGCTCGGTGAGCTCGACGGTGAGGGTGGTATCGGTGCCGTCGTAGCGGAGCTGGGCGCGGCGGGTGACCTCGATGCGGTCCTCGGGGATGTCCTCGGCGAGGAGTTCGGCACGCGCCGCGGCCTCCAAGTCGTCCGCCGTCTTGGTGACGGCGGGCGTGGAGGCGGCTTCCAGGGGAGCTTCGACAGACTGTTCCCGCATGGCGGTGGTGTCGGCGAGGCCCATGCCGAGCGCGGAGAGCACGCCGGCCATGGGGGGTACGAGGACGGTTCGGATGCCGAGCAGGTCGGCCACCATGCACGCGTGCTGCCCGCCGGCGCCGCCGAAGGTGGTCAGGGCGTAGCGGGTGACGTCGTGGCCCTTCTGGACGGAGATCCGCTTGACGGCGTTGGCGATGTTGGCGACGGTGATCTGGAGGTAGCCCTCGGCGACCTGTTCGGGGGTGCGGTCGTCGCCGGTCCGCTCGCGGATCTCGCGCGCGAGGGCGGCGAAGCGGTCGCGGACGAGGGGCGCGTCGAGGGGCTGGTCACCGTCGGGGCCGAACACACGGGGAAAGTGATCGGGTTGGATGCGGCCGAGCATGACGTTGGCGTCGGTGACGGCGAGGGGGCCGCCCGCGCGGTAGCAGGCGGGACCCGGGTCCGCGCCCGCCGAGTCCGGCCCTACGCGGTAGCGGGAGCCGTCGAAGTGCAGGATCGAGCCGCCGCCGGCCGCGACGGTGTGGATGTCCAGCATGGGCGCGCGCAGCCGGACACCGGCGATCTGAGTGGTGAAGACGCGTTCGTACTCGCCGGCGAAGTGGGAGACGTCGGTGGAGGTGCCGCCCATGTCGAAGCCGATGACGCGGTCGAAGCCGGCGAGCTGCGACATCCGGGCCATGCCGACGATGCCGCCCGCGGGCCCGGACAGGATGGCGTCCTTGCCGCGGAACTGACCGGCTTCGGCGAGTCCCCCGTTGGACTGCATGAACATCAGCCGCACGCCTTCGAGCTCGTCGGCGACGCGCTGCACGTAGCGGCGCAGCACCGGCGACAGGTAGGCGTCGACGACGGCGGTGTCCCCGCGAGGGACGAGTTTCATCAGGGGGCTGACCTCGCTGGACAGCGAGATCTGCGGGAAGCCGATGCGGGCGGCCAGCTCCCCGACGGCCTGTTCGTGGGCGGGGTGGAGGTGGCTGTGCATGCAGACCACCGCGACGGCGCGGATTCCGTCGTCGAAGGCCTGGCGGAGCGGTTCGGCGAGGGCGTCCAGGTCAGGTGCGGTCAGGACGGTGCCATCGGGGGCGATGCGCTCGTCGACCTCGACGACCCGCTCGTAGAGCAGCTCGGGCAGTTCGATGCGGCGGGCGAAGATGCGGGGGCGATTCTGGTAGGCGATGCGCAGGGCGTCGCGGAACCCGCGGGTAATGACGAGCAGGGTGCGTTCACCCGTCCGTTCCAGGAGGGCGTTGGTGGCGACCGTGGTCCCCATACGCACCGCTTCAATGGGCTCCCCGGAGCCGGACAGCAGTTCGCGCACGCCCGCGACGGCCGCGTCGGGGACCGGAGTCCCCCCGCGCGAGCGAAGCCGCGCGTGGGAGAGTGCCGGGTTGTCGGACAGCACCTTGTGGATCAGCAGCCGTCCGTCCGGGCGCCGCGCGACGATGTCGGTGAAGGTGCCGCCCCGGTCGACCCAGAACTGCCAGCCTGTCACGTCTCCACCTCGCTTCCGCGCTGCTCACAGCGCCCGGAGGCCGTTGATCACGTCGCGCAGAATACTCTCGTCCGGCAGCTCGGCCGGGGGTACTGGCCGTGTCACATGGACCAGTTCCGCGTCCGTCAGGTCCCCGACGAGGACCCGGACCACTCCGATGGGCAGGTCGAGTTCGGCTGCGAGTTCGGCGACCGACTGCGGGGTGTCACGGCACAGCTCGACGATGTCCACGTGTTCCGGGGACAGGGTCGGATCCGCTTCCGGGTCGTCCACATGGGGTTCCGTGACGACCACCGCGATCAGATCGAGGCGGTGCTGGGCCGCGTGGCTGGTGCGGCCCCGCGTCATGGCGTAGGGGCGGACGACCGGTCCTGCTTCGTCGTCGAACCAGTGGCTTCTTGCCTGACCGTCTGCGCTCATGCCATCCCACTACCCGCCCGAGGGCAGATCGGTGCGCGGAGCGGTGCCCAGATGCGCACCGACCCGCTTCACCAGGAGCGTCATCTCGTAGGCGACCTGACCGACGTCGGAGTCGGCGTCCGACAGGACGGCGAGGCAGCTGCCGTCGCCGGCGGCCGTGACGAACAGGAAGGCGTCGTCCAGTTCGACGACCGTCTGCCGGACGCTTCCCGCCTCGAAGTGCCGGCCCACGCCCTTGGCGAGGCTGTGGAAACCCGAGGCGACGGCGGCCAGGTGCTCGCCGTCCTCCCGGGTGAGGTCCTTGGATACCCCCGTCGCCAGACCGTCGCCGGAGAGTACGACGGCCTTGCGGATGCTCGCGACGCGGTCCACGAGGTCGTCGAGGAGCCAGTTGAGCTCGGACTTCCCGTGTGCGGTCTGGCCGGTCGCCTTCGGTGCGGTCATCGACCGTCCCCCTTAGTTGTTCCTTGTGGTGCTGTGCCGCGGTGGGCGTCGTCGCCCGCGGCGTTCTCCTGGCGTCCGCGCTGCCAGCCGCGCTGGAGCGAGGCCATACGGCTGCGTACCTCGTCGGCGTCCCGTTCCACGGGCGCCGTTCGGTCCTCGGTACGGCGGACGGGGTCCTGTCTCAGCTGCGGCGCCAGGTTGGCCTGGCGGACACGGCGTGGCAGGGGGCCGGTGCCGGAGGTCTCGGGGCCGGGGCCGGGCTCGTCGGGGCGCGGGCGCCCGACGGTGCCGTCCGGATCGAGGTCATGGATCCGGGGCTCGGCGCGATCGCCGAGGGGGCGAAGTGGGGGCTTGGGGCCATCGCCGAGGTGCTCCAGCGGGGGCTCGGCGCCGTCGCCGAGGTGCGCAAGCGGAGGATCGGCGCCGTCGCTGGGGCTGCGCCCGGGAGAGGTGGCGGGCGCGCCGGTCTCGTGGGCCAGGGGGCCGGGCCGCTCACCGAAGTCCTTTGCCTCAAAGACATCGTCCGTTGCCTCAAAGACATCGCCCGGGACCTTGCCCGGACGCTCCGAAAGCCCGCCGGAGTCGCTGTTCGGGGGCTCCTTCGCGTCGTTGAGGGGGCCGGTTCGGCCGGGGGTCCGGCTGAGAGCCGAGCTGCCGCGGCGGCGGGTCGGGAGAGGTGGTGTGCGGTCCTGGTCCGGGCGGCGCGGGGCGGGGCCGGTCGCGTTCTCCTCGTCGGTGTCCGAGCGCCGGGACCGCGGGTCGGTGACCGGGCGGCCGTGCGAGCTGACAAGTTTGGGTGTGCGACGGTGGGGCAACGGCACCGGGGGGTTGACATGATCGTCCGCTTCGGCCCGGCCAGGTCCGCCGCGGGTGGCGGCGCGGGTCGTCGTGTCCTCGTCTGCGCGGGTGAGGGTACGGCGCGGGCGGAACAGCCCGCCGCGTTCGCTCTCCTCGCCATCGAGGGCGCCCGGGAAGTCGTCGATCGCGTCGAGGTCGACGGGGCCCTCCAGTTCGACCGGCCCGTCCAGCAACCCGGCGGGCAGACCCGGCAGTTGCACCGGCACCTGGGAGAGCGCGGTCCTGCGGCTCTCCTCGGGCTCGGCCTCCTTGGACGGGCGCGGGCGGTCGAGGCGGAAGCCGATGCCGTTGGTGTCGGGCACCTCGTCCGTCAGCAGCGAGTCGGGGATGAAGACGACTGCGGTGGTGCCGCCGTACGGGGAGGGCTGCAGCGAGACGCGGACGTTCTGCCGCTGGGCGAGCCGGCTCACCACGAAGAGCCCGAGCCGGTCGGTGTCGGAGAGCTCGAATTCCGGGGTCTCGGCGAGCCGGAGGTTGGCGTCCAGCAGGGTCTCGGCCGCCATGCCGAGGCCACGGTCGTGGATCTCCAGGGTGAAGCCGTTGGCCACCCGATCCCCCAGAACCTGGACGGCCGTGTGCGGCGGGGAGAACACGGTGGCGTTCTCCAGGAGTTCGGCCACGAGATGGGTAAGGTCCGCGACCGCGGGGCCGGTTACGGCGATGCGGGGCAGGCGCCGGACCTCAATGCGCTCGTAGTCCTCCACCTCGGCGACGGCGGCCCGGACGACGTCCATGAGCTGGATGGGCTTGCGCCACTGCCGGGAGGGCGCGGCGCCGGAGAGGATCACCAGGCCCTCGGCGTGCCGACGCATACGAGTGGTGAGGTGGTCGAGGCGGAAGAGGTCGGCGAGTTCCTCGGTGTCCTCGGTCCTGCGCTCCATGGTGTCGAGCAGTGTGAGCTGCTTGTGGAGGAGGACCTGGCTGCGGCGAGCGAGGTTGACGAAGACCTCGGACACGCCGCCGCGGAGTTCGGCCTGCTTGACGGCAGCTTCGACGGCGGCACGCTGCAGGGTGTTCAGGGCCTGGCCGACCTCGCCGATCTCGTTCTTGTCGTATTCCAGACGCGGGACCTCGGTCTCCACGTCGACCTGCTCGCCCGCGGAGAGGCGGCGCATCACGCTGGGCAGCCGGACGCCGGACGCCTCGTGGGCCTCAAGGCGGAGTTGGCGCAGGTCGCGGATGAGGCCACGACCGATGCGTATGGAGACGATGAGCGAGAGCAGCACGGCGATCAAACCGAGGACACCGGCCACGACGGCCTGGACGATGATGCCGGTGGCGATCGGGCGGACGCGGTCCTGGTAGCGGTCCGCCGCCTCGTCGTCGAGGGTGCCGAGTTCGTCGAGCACGTTACCGGCCGTGGTGTCCCACGTCTGCGCGGAGACTCCGCCGGCGTCACCCGACGCGGCGGACACGGCGGACTCCTCGGCGACGCGCAGCGGAGCGGTGGCGGCGTCCTTCCAGAAGCGCTCGTACCGCTCACGTTCCGAACTGGGCAGCAGCGGCAGGTTGGTGTCGTACAGGACGTTCCGCTGCGCCACGAGATCCGAGACGTCACGGATCTCGACTCGGGAGAGCTTGCCGACGACCAGGGCGGAGCCGAGGAGGGCGTCCTCGCGGGAGAGGAGTTCGCGGGCGCGGATCAGGTTGACGAGGGCGCGGTACTGGGTGTCCATCTCCACGTTGTCGACGACATGGAGGTCACCGAGGAGGACAAGGCACGGGTCGACCAGTTGGTTGTAGAGGTCGAGGGCCTGGGAGCGGTTGACGGTGCCGTCCTCCACGCTCTTGCGCAGGGATTCCATGCCGTCGAACGCGTCGAGGACGGCGGTCAGCCGTTCACCCGAGGTCTCGCCGAGGGCGTCGCGCGCCTCCGGACTGTCGGCGTTCCTGCGGACCCTGGCGATGGCCTCGTCGGTGGCGGCGCGGCTGCGTCTGAGCGCGGCGAGTCCGTCGGAGGCACGGGGGTCGGCGAGGTGGACCAGGGTCTGGCGGCGTTCCTGCTGAAGGACCCGGACGGTGTCCTCGGTCGGGTAGCCGATCTTCTCGACGACGGACGACGCGCTGAACAACTGGGCTGCCTCGCGTCCCGTGAGGGCCGTGGCGAAGGCCCAGATCGCGCTCAG
Organism: Streptomyces sp. Z423-1; assembly: GCF_013009255.1. NCBI lineage: Bacteria > Bacillati > Actinomycetota > Actinomycetes > Kitasatosporales > Streptomycetaceae > Streptomyces > Streptomyces sp. Z423-1. The sequence continues at coordinate 7,995,965 of NZ_CP053109.1, read as the reverse complement.
GGACAGCAACGGCACGAGAAGCAGCGCCACGATCTTCCGGCGGATGGACTTCCCGCGAAAGCGCATGGCCTCCCCCAGCTCGACCCCCCACCGGCAGGGGGTACACATGTGCGTCAACAAACGGCGCGAGCCTACTACCGACGCACCCGTAACTCGAAGGAAGTTCCGGAACATGAGCTTCCACACGCCTGGCGATCGTGGGGAGTTGTCCGGTCATTGCGGGAGATTACCGCCTCGAATCCGGCGGCGCTCGTGAAGCCGGATCCGGTCAGCAAGTCTGGGTGTTTGGCCGGAATTTTGCGCCAGTTGGGAATCTTCGAGGCGTCCCGTTCGTCCTTCTCTACAGGAAATGGGGGCGGAATCGGCCACAGGAGCCGCATCCTGCACCCCGGGGCGTAAATCAGCGCAAGCCGGGCAGCCACTGGGGAGTCAGGTCTTCGGACTGGGGCGGATCGGTCTGCTGGCGGTGGGGAGTGACACGGTGATGGGCACGGCGGAGCGGCATGAGGCGCCCGGCACGGGTGCGGTCGCGCACATGACGGCGCGGCGGGGCGTCAAGGTGCCGGATCGCGACATTCGGGCGGTCGGACTGACGGTGGCGGACGAGGAGCTGGCGACGCGGAAGAGCGAAGGGGCGGCTGAAGCAGGTACCGGAGGGGTGGCGGCATCCGAGGGCGCCGCGCGGCCCGCTGAGCCGGCTGCGTCCCAAGAGCGGCCGTATTACCGGCCGTTGTGGATCGAGGAGCCCGCGAAGCGGCGGCGGTTGCCGGATCCGGTGCGCACTTCGGCGGTGCGGGCGGTGCTCATCATCGCCGTGACGTTGATACAGGCGATGGTGGCGTTCCTGTGCACCCTGGCCGGGTCCTGGCTCGCGTTCCCCATGGTGCTCAGCAGTATCGCCAGCACCGTGGTGGCCACATGGAGTGTGCTCGACGTGTGGGTGACACGTCAGGTGTGGAACCAGCGCAACGGCGTGGTGTCGGTACCGAGCAGCACCGCGCGGGCGCTGCGCCGCGAACGGCGCCGGGCCCGACGGCAGGCACGGGCCGCCGAGCGAGCACAGGAGCGGATACGCGGGCGGGGCGGGGCTGGGCAGTTGTCGCATTCCTGAGCCGGTTGGGCTCGGCCGGTCGCGTTGGGTCGGCCCGCACAGGCGGTACGGGGCATGCGCTCAATCGCTATGCGATGCAGCCCCCCACCCTCCCCTCCCCGCCCCGCGCACGAGTTCGCGTCGTACGCGCATGAACGGCCGTGGACGGTCCACCGCGAGTACGGCGGTCGTGTGCCCCTCCCACTCGTACCGCGCCGCGCGAGGAAGCCGCCCCCGTCCGGTGTGGTGGCGTCCCCCGTTTCTGCTGAGCCATGAGGCGGCGGGCACGATCGAGGCGGTCGGTGAGGGTGTCACCGATCTGCGCCCCGGCGACTGTGTGGTGCTGGCATGGTGGGCGCCGTGCGGTTCCTGTCGTTCCTGTCGGCGGGCCGGCTGGGATGCGCGGCAGCCGATGCCCACCAGGTCCAGCCAGTGGTGGGAGGCGGGCATCTCCTACGACACCGAACCGGGCCTGACCGGACGGATCTGATACTCCAACTACGGGTCGGTGCCGTTCGAAAGACCCACAACACCGTCTACCACCCGTCCTGCACGGTGCGGATGGGCGCCGACGACGACCCCTCGGCCCCGCTCGACGCGCGGCTGCGGGTCAAGGGGGTCAAGGGGGTCGAGGGGCTGCGGGTGGCGGACGGGTCGGTGATGCCGGATCTCGTCACCGTCAATCCGTGCATCACGACGATGACGATCGGCGAGAAGTGCGCCGATCTGATCAAGGCGGACTACTGAGCAGGCCTCTTGAACATCCGGGTCGCCGTGATCTCGCTGTGCACCACCTCACCGGCCTGGGGCTGCTGCGGCAACCCCGGTCGGAGGTGCTCCTCCACGCTGATGTACTTCAGGCCCGCCCGCAGGTCGGCGTCGTTGCGCAGGCGGATGACCAGGGGGAACTCGGCCAGAGCGGTCGTGTCGAACAGGCCTGTGGTGTACAGGAGCTGTACGCCCAGCGCGTCCGACACCGCCCGCTGGAGTTCCAGCAGGTACGTCGCGTTGGCGCGGCCGATGGGGTTGTCGAGGAAGAGGGTGCCGGCGTGCCGGTGCTTGGCGCGGCCCCGGTCGTTGGAGCGGAGCGCGGCCATCGTGCAGTACAGGGCGATGGCCGCGGTGAGCAGCTGGCCGCCGGAGAACACGTCGCCCATCTGCCCGACGGGGACGCGCTCGGCGCGCAGCACGGCGTCCGGCTTGAGGATCTCGACGGCGACGCCCTTGGGCTGGAGGGCGGCGGCCACGCCCCGCAGCAGCAGGGACATACCGTCGCGGCGCAGGTCGGAGTTCTTCTTGACGGCGGCCCGGGTCGCCTCGTCGATGACCTCGCCGAGGCGTTCGGTGAGGGTGGCCTGGTCGGGTTCCTCGAAGCGAATCCGCAGGAACTCCTGCCCGGACCACTCCCCGAGGCCTTCCGGCAGACGGGAGAGCCGCTGGGCGGACCGCAGGGTGGCCAGGGCCGATTCGACGAGCCCTCGGAGCCGGTCCACGATCGAGTCCCGGTTGCGCTCCAGCTGCTCCAACTCGTCGGTGAGGACCCGCAGCCGGGGCGCGAAGGCGTCGGCCCACTTCTGCGCGTGTTCGGGCAGCGCCGACGCGGGCAGTTCGCGGATCTGCTGGCGGGCGGGGGTGCGTACCTGCTCGTAGCGGCTGGAGTTGGCGTGCCGTACGAGGATGTCGCTCGCCTCGCGCACGGCGGCCTCGGCGGCGGACAGGTCGGCGGCGCAGCCGCGCAGCGACCGGCGGGCCTCGGCGGCGGACTGCCGGGCGTCCTCCAGGCTGCCCGGGTACGGCTCCGGGGCCTCCTGCTCCTCCTCCCCGGCGTGCTCGCGCAGCAGGTCGCGCAGCAGCGCGGCGATCTCGTCGAAGCCGCTCGCCGCGTCCTCGGCGGCGCGGTGCGCGTCGAGCAGTTCGGCGTGCGCCTCGCGGGCCTGGGCCAACGCCTCGGTGCGGGAGGCGAGTTCGGCGGTCGCCGTGCGCAGCAGGGCCTGCGCGTGTTCGGCGTCGCGCGGCTGGAGCTCCTCGGGCAGCTCGGTGTGCGCGTCGCCCTCCTCGGGCGCGTGCCGTTCGGCCTCGCCGCGCAGCCGGCCGAGCTGCTCGCTCGCGCTGGACATCCGGGTCTCCAGCAGCTGCACCAGCTCCTCCGCGCGCGCGGCGGCGGCCTGCCGGGACGGCCCGTCGGACCCGTCGGGGGACTGCAACAGCTGCTCCGCGCGCGTACGGACCTTGTTGCTCAGCCGGTCCAGTTCCGCGCGCGCCGCGCTCTCGTCGCTCTCCGCCCGCGCCTGCTCGGCCCGCAGATCGGCACCGACGCCGACCTTCTCGTACACCTGGGAGGCCGCCCGGTACGCCTCCCGCAGGGCGGGCAGGGACGCCTTGGGCGCGTCCGTGTCGTCTTCGGGTACGTCGTCGGGGGCGCCGGCGATCTCGGAGCGCTCGGCGCGCAGCGCACGCGCGGTGCGGCGGGCGTCGTCGGCGGCGCGCTGGGCTGCGCGCCGGTCCTCGTCGGCGGCGCGTGCGCGCTCCAGGCAGGTCTGGGCGCGGGCCTCGGACTCGGTGGCCTCGTCGGCGAGTTCACGCAGCTTGACCTGCCAGCCGGCCCGTTCGCGCAGCCGGAAGGCGAGCCCGGCGAGGGCGTCGGCGGAGCGGCGGGCCTTCTGGGCGGCCTCCTGCCGCTCCTCACGTACCTGCGCGGCCTCGGCGGCGGCCTCCTCGGCCTCGGCTCGCACGGCCCGCGCCTCGGCCAGCTCGGCCTCGGCCTCCTCGGCGAACGCGCGCGCGTCCCGTGCGGCCTGCGCCAGCTCCACCAGGCGCCCGGCCGGACAGCCCGTACGCCACGAGGCGAGTCGCGCGGCCAGCTCACGGTCCTTGCCGAGCCGGGCCGCGAGCGTGCGGATCTCCTCGTCCCGCTCGGTCGCCCGCGCGCGCAGCGCCTGCCGTTCCTCGTCGGCGGCGTGCTCGTCGTGCATGGCGGGGTTCGGCGGTACGAGGAAGACGTCCCCATCGCTTCCGGCGTCCGGAGCCGGGGTGGGTGCGAGCAGGGCGGCGGCCGTACCGACGGCCACGGCGGACCGGGGCAGCAGCGCGGCGTCGCCGAGCGTCTCCCGCGCGCGTGCGTGAGAGGCCGGGTCGGTGATGATGACGCCGTCCACCAGCTCGGGCCGGGCGGCCAGCACGCGCGCGTGGTCGGCGGGGTCGACGGCCTGCGCGAGGTAGCGCCAGCCGGGCAGGGCCGGGATGCCGTGCTCGCCGAGGAACTCCACGGTCGCCAGCACATCCGGGCCGGGCGGCAGCAGGCCACCGTCACCGAGCGCGCCCAGGATCCGGGCGTCGTCGGCGGCGGCGGTGCGCAGGTCGAACAGCTGCCGCTCGGCCGAGGAGACGGCGCCGTCGAGCAGCTCACGCAACTCGTCGGCGAAACGGTCGAGTTCCTCGGGGGTGAGGGGGCCTTCGGCGTGGGGCCGGGGTGCACGTGCGCGGCGCGTGGCACGCGCGCGGGCGTCGGCTGCGCCGTCGGCGGGGGTCGCGTGGTCCGCGGGGGTCGCGTGGTCCGCGGCGCCGTGCTGCTCGGCCCGGCCGTCGGCGGGGGCCGTGAGATTCTCCGCGCCGTGCTGCCCGGCCCGGCCGTCAGCAGACACCGCGAAGCTCTCCACGCCCTGCCGCCCGCCCCGACCGTCAGCGGACACCGCAAAGCTCTCCACGCCCTGCCGCCCGGCCCGGCCGTCGTCGGCAGCGGCCATGAGGTTCTCCACGCCCCGCCGCCCGCTCCGACCGTCGGCGGACGCCGCGAAGTCCTCCACAACCTGCCGCCCAGCCCGGCCGTCGGCGGGGGCCATGACCTGCTCCGTGCCTCGCCGCCCGGCCGTGCCCTTGCTCGCGGCGTCGGCGCCCGCGCGGGGCGCCGGTACACCGGCGGCCGCCCTGCCGCCCGAGCCGGGCAGGCTGAGCAGCTCCGCCAGCCGTTCCTCCGCCGCGAGCGACTCGGCGGTCCGCCGCTCGGCGTCGTACGCCCGTTCCGCCGCGGTCGCCGCGTCCGCCGCGCGGGCCGCCGTCAGCTCGGCCCGGGACTCGGCGGACGCCGCCTCGCGCGCATGCTCGCCCGCCCGGCGGGACGCCTCACGGGCCGTGTCCCAGGCCGCCACCGCCGACTTCTCCGCGTCGCTGGCGGCGAGGGCGGCGCGGGCGGGGTCGGCGTCGGGGGCGCTGTCGTCGAGCCAGCCCGCGCGCACCGCCTCAGCGGTCTCCTGCTCGACCTCGGTGAGGCGCTGCCGCAGGTGCCCGGCCTCGCTGCGGGCCCGCTGCGCCTCGGTGGCGGCGGTGGTGGAGTCCCGGTACGCGGAGTCGCTGACCTCCTGGAGTGCGGCTGACCGCGCCTCCTCCTCGTTGGCGAGCGTCTCGGCGCTCGCCGCGGCCGCGTGCAGGGCCCGTACGAGATCCACGGCGGCCTTGGTCCGCGCGGCGAGCGCGGGAGCAGCGTCCCGTTCGGCCTCCTGGATCGCGGCGGCCACGCGCGTGACCCGGTCGGCGGCGGCGCGGTGGCGCAGTACCGCCTCGGCGGCCTGCCAGGCCGAGTGCAGGGTGCGTGCGTCGGCCAGCTCACGCTTCTGCGCGGCCGCTGACTTCTCGGCCGCCGCGAGGGCCAACGAAGCGTGCCGGTAGGCGAGTTCGGCGGCGATCAGGGCGCTGCGCTCACGCGCGGACTCGGCGTGAGTCACGGCGTAGGCGGCGGCCGTGACCCGCTGGGCGAGGTCGGCGGCCCGCACCCGCTCCTGGGCGCCGCGCGCGGACAGCCGCCGGGCCAGCGTCCGCGTCCGCCGCTCGGCCCCGGCGTGGATGTCACGCGCGCGTGCCCGTGCCTCGGCGGCCTCGACGATCCGCCCGAGCAGGTCGACCGACCCGGCGGTGAAGTCGCGTTCGGCGATCAGCTCGGCGCGCCGCCCCAGCTTGTTCCCGAAGCCGCTGACGAGGTCGGCGAGTCCGTCGGTGTCCCGGGTGTCGGTGACCGCGCGCAGCAGCAGGTCGGTGAAGTCGGAGTCCTTCTTCACCGCGAAGAGTCCGGCCGCCTCACCCTCGTCGGCGTTCATCTCCCGCTGGTAGCGGAACAGTTCGGGGTCGAGGCCGAGGTCGCCGAGGTGCTCGGTCCAGCGCTCGTGAATCTCCTCCCAGTGCACTTCGAGGTGCGGATACGCCTTGCCCGCCTCGGTGAGCGCGTCCCGGAAGCCCTTCATGGTGCGGCGCCGCCCCTGCGCGCCCGACTGGCCCTCCACGGGCGGCCGTACGGCGGTGGACTCGGCGACGGGCAGGTTGTCCAGGGTCAGCCCGGGGCCGGGCCGGAAGGAGTACCAGGCCTCGGCGAACTTCCGCGGGTCGTTGGAGACCTGGCGCCCGCGCCACTCGCTCACCTTGCCGACGACGACACACTCGCCGGTCAGCACGTGCTGCCACTCCAGTGCGACATGCCCGCAGTCGTCCGCGAGCAGGAACTTCCGCAGCACACCGGAGCTGGCGCCGCCGAGCGTGTTCCGGTGTCCCGGCAGCATCACCGAGAAGATCAGCTTGAGCAGCACGGACTTGCCGCCGCCGTTCTCCAGGAAGAGCACCCCGGCCGGCGCGGGCCGGCGCGGCGGGCCGACCGGCTCCTCCTCGAAGAACTCCGCCTGCGTCGGCGCGGGATCGGGCACGGGCTCGCCCACACCGCGCAGGTCAAGCACGGTGTCGGCGTAGCGCGCACCGGCGGGCCCGATGGAGTAGAGGCGGACCCGGGACAGCTCGTACATGGCGGACTCTCGTAAGTCTTCAGCAGATCGGGGAAGTTCAGGCGCGGGGTGGGGCTTCAGGCGGAGTGGAACGGCAGTCCGGCGTCGGCCACCAGCTCCAGGTCGTCGCCGTCCTCCGGGGGCAGCAGCGTCGGCGTGCCGTCGGTCACCGGGACGACCCCCAGCTCCAGCAGTTCGGCCATGGCCGCGCTGCCGGCCATGTCACGCACCTGGAGCTGATAGCGGGCGGTCGTCCGATAGGTGCCGCCGTTGTCGTCCCCCGTCCGCTGCAGGAACCCGGAGTCGGTGAGGAAGGCCACGGCCTTGCCGACGATCCCGGTCGTGGACCCGGCGAGCCGGCGCGCGTCCTTGGTGGCACCGGTGGCGCTGCGTCTGACCCAGATCCGCCAGGCGGCCTCCAGCCCGGGCGCGTCGGTCGCGGGGTCGGTGTTCTCCCCCTGCTCGGCCGCCCGTTCCTCCAGCCGCCGGCAGGCCTGCCGGACGAAGGCGTCGACGCCGTTGACCGTCACACGGCCGATGTACCCGTCGTCGGCGAGGTCCTCGGGGCGCGGGAAGGCCATGGCGGCGACGGCGAGATGCGCGAGCCCGTGCAGGAACCGGTCGCCGGAGTCGGCGGCCGTACGGCGTGCGTAGTCGCCCATCCGCACGGCGAACACGGAGTCCTCGGCGGCGGTCACGGCCATGCCCGCGCGCGGGGACACCTCCAGCACGATCAGGCCCAGCCCGGCGGCCACGGCGTCCGCGAGCCGCGCGAACGCGGGGTCCTCCCGGTAGCGCCGCAGCAGATCGGCGTACTCCTGATCGCGCGCGGGCAGCAGCTTCGGCTGCAACCCGAACGCGACGAGCCGAGCCGCGTCGGCGGCGTCGGCCGGGGTGACGGCGGCGCTCCCCGACGTCCCGGCGCCCTCCGGCTCAACGTGCTCGCTCACGACTGCAACTCCTCAGACATCATCACGCGGTCTCCGTCCGGTCCGCTGTCATTCCCGCCGCGTCCAGCAGGGCCGTGCCGACGATCAGGTCGGCCCCGCCGAACTCGGGATCGTCCAGCTCCGTCCCGTCGTCCACGGAGAACAACAGCTTCTCCTCCCCCTGCCGATAGGCCGTCCCCACCGGTGGACTGGCCGCGTGGACCGCCATCAACGCCACCAGATACGGCAGGTCGGGATCCATCCGGCGCGCATCGGCCAGCAGCCCCGACAATCGCCGCGGCGCGTCCGCCGGCAGGTCCAGCAGGGCGTTCGCCGCGGCCAACTGCTCCTCGCTGAACCGGCTGTCGTCCGGCGTGGCGATCAGATCCGGCTCCGGCATCTCCGCCCCGAGGTGCTCCCGCTCCACCGGTGGGGTCAGCAGTATGTCGACCAGGTCCCCGACCCGGACGGACACCGGCGTGCGCAGTCCGGTCCCCCGGGCGAAGAACGCGTCCGTGACGCGGATCGCCTGATCCAGCGGCAACGGCAGCACCGGCGCGACCAGATGCCCGTACAGGTCTATCCCCGCCGTGGACATCGGCGCCGCGAAGGCCTGCCGGTCCTGCTCGGCGCGGAACAGCGGCCCGGCTTCCAGCAGTCGCGACTGCAACTGTGTGTGCCGCCGGATGCAGTCCTTGACGATGTCGACCAGCTCGGCGGCCCGCCGCTTGTGCTCGGGGTCCTCGGACTCGTCCCGGGCCTTGCGGATGTTGGTGAGGATGGCGTTCTCGTGCCGGTACCGGTCGGCGACGTGGTCGAGCGCCTCGGCGATCATGTCGGGAACGGTGCTGAGCCAGTCCACCGCGCGGACGTTGCGCCGGGTCGCCTCCAGGGCCCTGCGAAGCACTTCCGAGTACTGCACGGTGCGGTAGCGCGCCTGCTCGGCCGCCAGCTGTGCGTCCGCGAGCCGGCCGCGGTTGATCAGCACCTCCAGCTTGACCTCGGCCGCGATCTGGGCGCTGGTGACATCGGTGTCGAGGGCGCCGACGAGGACGTTCACCGCCTCGTCGGTCGTGCGGAGGTAGACGCTGCCGCCGGGTCCCGGCACCTCCTCGATCAGCTTGAAGTCGTAGTCCCGCCGGACATATGTCCCATCCGGTGCGAAGGTGCCGTAAACCGCGCGGAATCCGCGGTCCACGCTGCCGACGTTGATGAGGTTCTCCAGCACCCAGCGCGCGACGCGCTCGTGCTCGGCGGTCGGCCGCTGCGGGGCCTGAGCGGCGATGCGCGGGACGAGCCGGGTCACCACCTGGTCGTGGTCGGCGCCGGTATCGAAGTCCATGTTCAGCGTGACGAGGTCGATGGCCGCGAGGGCGACCTCCGCCATGCCGTAGACCGAGTACTCACCCGCGAGGTTGGCCTTGCGCGCGTCGAGGTCGTGCAGCGGCGCGGTGCAGGCGAGCGCGCGCAGCCGCCGCGCCAGTCCCTCGTCGGCGGCCGGACCCAGGGCGGGGCGCGGCCCCGCGCTGAACTGGGGCGGAACACTGTCCGTCGATGCAGGCGAAGTCACGGTGCACAGATTAGGTCCTCGGTCTGACAACGACCCAAACGACGCAGATGCCGCCCGGCGTCAGGCCGGTCACACCGATCCCGAGGAGGTTCTACGCGTTGTCGCCGACCCGCCGCCGGTAGACCTCCACGACCCGCTTGAGCGAGTCGTCGAGGTACACCTCCAGCAGCCGCTCCGCCTCGCCCCTGTCCCCCGCCTGAAGGGCCTGGAGGATCTGGCGGTTGCGCGTGAGGTACGGCTCGTGCAGCCGCCGCGGGTCGTCCACGACATGGAAGGCGAGCCGCAGTTCGGCGAAGACGCTGCGCATCAGCTCGTCGGTGCGTTCGCTGCCGGCGAGGGCGACCAGCTCGCGGTGGAAGTGGATGTTGGCCGTGCCCAGGCCCTTCCAGTCGTGTTCGACCGCCGCCCGCTGCCCCGCCGTCACGGCCGACGCCAGAGCGTCGAGCGCGTACGGCGGCTCGCCGAGCCCTCGGACGACCGCGCACTCGACCAGGCGCCGGGTGCGGTAGATGTCCTCGACGTCCTCCACGGCCAGGACCCGGACGAAGACACCCCGGTTCAGCTCATGCACCAGCAGACGTTCATGGGTGAGCAGCCGGAACGCCTCGCGCAGGGTGTTGCGGGAGACGCCGAGCGCCCCGCCGATGCTGTCCTCCGACAGCCGGGTGCCGGGCGGGAAGTACCCCTCGGCGATCCGGCTCCTGAGGATGTCCGAGACCCGCTCGGCGGTGCTGGTGCGCCCCAGCAGGGCCCGATCGTCGGCCAGCCCCGTCAGCTGCTCTGCCATGCCCGGAATTCAACCGCAGATACAAGAACGAAACAACATGAGTATTGAGGGATCGTTCAACGATCCTCTACCTTGCTACGAACGGCGCTGCCCTTCCCTCACCGCGGCGCCGCCAAGCTTCCGCACGGCACGGCTCAGTCCCCAGCACCCTCCGTCCTCCCACTGCGAGGTGCACATGAGCACGACCCCTCCACCGCAGGCCCTGACCGCCGACACCCGTCCGGGAAAGGGTGAACAGACCGACGGCGACGGCGCGTTCGGCTGGCTGCGCGCCCTCGGCCCGCGCGGCCGCCGCGCGTTCGCGGGCGCGTTCGGCGGCTATGCGCTGGACTCGTACGACTACTTCACGCTCCCGCTGAGCATGGTTGCGCTGGCCGCCTACTTCGGCCTGGACAGCGGCCAGACCGGCCTGTTCACCACCGTCACGCTCGTCGTGTCCGCGATCGGCGGCGCCCTCGCGGGCGTACTCGCGGACCGGATCGGCCGGGTCAAGGCGCTGATGATCACGGTCATCACGTACGCCGTCTTCACCGTGGCCTGCGGCTTCGCGCCCAACTACGAGACGCTGCTGGTCTTCCGGGCCCTGCAGGGCCTGGGCTTCGGCGGCGAGTGGGCGGTCGGCGCCATCCTGGTCGCCGAGTACGCGAGCGCCAAGCACCGGGGCCGCACTCTCGGGGTGATCCAGAGTTCGTGGGCCGTCGGCTGGGCGCTCGCCGCGATCGTGTACACGCTGGTCTTCTCGTTCCTCGACGAGGATCTGGCCTGGCGTGTGATGTTCTGGACCGGCGCGCTGCCCGCGCTGCTGGTCATCTGGATGCGGCGCCGCGTGCACGACGCCCCCGAGGCGGTCGCGGCACGGGAGAAGAGCCCGCAAAAGGGGTCGTTTGCCGCCATTTTCCAGCCGGGTACGGCGGACACGCCGGGCCTGCTGCGCACCACGTTCTTCGCCGTGCTGCTCTCGACCGGCGTCCAGGGCGGCTACTACACCCTGGCGACCTGGGTCCCGACGTACCTGAAGACGGAGCGTGACCTGTCCGTCGTCGGCACCGGCGGCTATCTGACGTTCCTGATCTCCGGCGCCTTCATCGGCTACCTGACGGGCGGTTACCTCACCGACCGGCTGGGCCGGCGGCGCAACATCTGGCTGTTCGCCCTGCTGTCGGCGGTCTGCATCCTGGCGTACGCGAACATCCCCAGCGGCGCCAACACCCTCGTGCTGGTGCTGGGTTTCCCGCTCGGGTTCTGCATGTCGGCCATCTTCAGCGGCTTCGGGTCGTTCCTGAGCGAGCTGTACCCGACCGCCGTGCGCGGTACGGGGCAGGGCTTCACGTACAACACCGGCCGTGCCGTCGGCGCGGTCTTCCCCACCACCGTCGGCTTCCTGGCGGACAGTTGGGGTGTGGGCGGCGCGCTGGTCTTCGGCGCGATCGGCTACGGTCTCGCGGCGCTGGCGCTGCTGGGGCTGCCCGAGACGCGCGGGAAGGAGCTGGTGTGAACCGCATCGACGACCGCGCCCTGCCCCTTGTCGACCAGCACGCGCACGCGTGGACCCCGGAGACAGCCCGGGCCCGCTTCCGCGCGGGACTGACCGGCCCCACCGCCGGGGTCGCGGCGGGCCACACCCAGGTCAACCTGATCGCGGTGCCCGCCGACTGGGCCTACGAGATGCTGCTGTTCTGCCAGCGCAACCCCAAGCCCTGCCCGGTGCTGGACGTCACGGACGCCGGTTCCTGGACGACCGTGCTCGCCGCCGGGGCGGATCTGCGCACCGATCTGCCGCGCTACCGGGTCTGGCGCGACGGCGAGTTGGTGGACGAGCCGACGGACGTGCTCGGGCACTGGCGGGACGACCTGGTGTCGTTCCTGATCGGCTGCAGCTTCACCTTCGAGTGGGCGCTGGCCGGGGCGGGTGTACCGCTGCGCCATATCGAGCAGGGACGGAACGTGCCGATGTATGTCACGAGCCGTCAGTGCCGTCCGGCGGGGCGGCTGCACGGGCCGATGGTGGTGTCCATGCGCCCGGTGCCGCCCACGCATCTGGCGGCGGCGATCCGGGAGAGCAGTCTGCTCCCGGCAGTGCACGGCAGCCCCGTGCACTGCGGTGATCCGTCCGCGCTCGGCATCGGCGACCTCGCCCGGCCCGACTTCGGCGATCCGGTGGCCACCGAACCGGACGACATCCCGGTGTTCTGGGCCTGCGGAGTGACCCCGCAGGCGGCGGTGATGGCCTCCCGCCCGCCGTTCGCCATCACGCACGCACCGGGCCAGATGTTCCTCACCGACGCCCGCGACGATCAGTACCGCGTGGCCTGAGCAGCGAAGGGGACCCATGACCGCGATCGATCTGAACGCCGACCTCGGCGAGGGCTTCGGCCGCTGGCGGCTGACCGACGACGAGCAGTTGCTGTCCGTCGTCACCAGCGCCAACGTGGCCTGCGGCTTCCACGCCGGGGACGCGGCCACCATGCGGCGGGTGTGCGAGCTGGCCGCCGCGCGCGGGGTGACGATCGGCGCACAGGTCTCCTACCGCGACCTGGCCGGGTTCGGGCGGCGCGCGATGGACGTGCCGCCCGCCGAGCTGGCGGCCGAGGTGGCCTACCAGATCGGCGCCCTGGAGGTCTTCGCCCGCGCGGCCGGCGCCCGGGTGGCGTACGTCAAGCCGCACGGTGCCCTCTACAACCGCGTGGTGCACGACGAGGAGCAGGCCGGTGCGGTCGTCGACGGCGTGCTCCTCGCCGACGGCTCGCTGCCCGTGCTGGGGCTGCCCGGCTCACGGCTGCTGGAGCTGGCCGCCAAGGCGGGGCTGCCGGCCGTGCCGGAGGCGTTCGCGGACCGCGCGTACACCGACGAGGGCACCCTCGTGCCGCGCGGCCGGGGGGGCGCCATCGTGACCGACCCCGAGGCGGTGGTGGAACGGTCGGTGAGCCTGGCCCGCTCCGGGACGGTGGCCTCCCACTCCGGGGCCCGTATCGACGTACGCGCGCGTTCCCTGTGTCTGCACGGGGACACGCCCGGCGCGGTGGAACTGGCCCGGCGGGTCCGGCGGCGGCTCGAAGAGGCCGGTGTCCGGGTGGAGGCCTTCGCATGAGGGTGCTGCCGGTCGGCGACAGCGCCCTGCTCGTCGAGGTGTCGTCCGGCGACGAGGCCCAGGCGCTGCACGCGGAGTTGCTGCGCCGCCGCGCGGAGGGCTCGCTCGCGGTCCGCGAGATCGTGCCCGCGGCCCGTACGGTCCTCCTCGACGGCCTGACCGACCCGGTCCGTCTGGCTTCCGAACTGACCGCCGCCGACGTGCCAACCGCTCCGCCGCGCGCGGGTGAGGTCGTCGAGCTCCCGGTGCGCTACGACGGCCCGGACCTGGCGGACGTCGCCGCCCTGTGGGGCGTGACCGAGCGGGAGGTGGCCCGCATCCACGCGGGCACCGAGTTCCGGGTCGCCTTCTGCGGGTTCGCCCCCGGCTTCGGCTACCTCACCGGTCTGCCGCCGCACTACGACGTCCCGCGCCGCGCCACTCCGCGCACCTCGGTCCCGGCCGGTTCGGTGGCGCTGGCCGGGCCGTACACGGGGGTGTACCCGCACGCGTCTCCGGGCGGCTGGCAGCTGATCGGCAGCACGGACGCGGTGCTGTGGGACCACGCGCGCGTACCGGCCGCTCTGCTGTCACCGGGCACGCGCGTGCGGTTCGTTCCGGCGGGCACCGACGGACCGGGGCTGGTGGACGGCGATGGCCGGGGCCCGGTGGGCGGCGATGGCCGGGGCCCGGTGGGCACCGACCGCCCGGACACCGGGGGCACCGACGGCCGGGACCCGGTAGGCACCGACCGCCCGGACACCGGGGGCACCGACGGCCGGGACCCGGTAGGCACCGACCGCCCGGACACCGGGGGCACCGACGGCCGGGACCCGGTAGGCACCGACCGCCCGGACACCGGGGGCACCGACGGCCGGGACCCGGTAGGCACCGACCGCCCGGACCCGGCAGGCACCGACCGCCCGGACAGCGAGGGCACCGACGGCCGGGACCCGGCAGGCACCGACCACCCGGACACGGCAGGCACCGACGGCCCCAGCCCGGTAGGCACCGACGGCCAAGGCCCGGTGGGGCTCACATGACGGACCGTGCGCTCGCCGTCGTTCGCGCCGGGGCGCTGACCACTGTGCAGGACCAGGGGCGTCCCGGGCACGCACACCTCGGCGTGCCGCGCTCCGGGGCGCTCGACGCGCCCGCGGCGGCGCTCGCCAACCGGCTGGTCGGCAATCCGCCCGAGGCGGCCGTCCTGGAGACCACCCTCAACGGGTGCGCGGTGCGGCCCCGTTCCACCGTCACTGTGGCGGTCACGGGCGCGCCCTGCCAGGTCACGGTCGACGGCCGCCCGGTCGCCTGGAGCGCGTCGGTGCGGGTGCCCGCGGGAGCGGTCCTGGACGTCGGCGCGGCGGTCCGCGGGGTACGAGGCTATGTGGCCGTCTGCGGCGGCATCGCCGTCGAGCCGGTGCTCGGCAGCCGCTCCACCGACCTGCTGTCGGGACTCGGCCCGCCGCAGCTCACGGACGGCGCGGTGCTTCCCTTGGGGCGTGTCGTCGGCCCCCACGCGCGCGTGGACGTCGCCCCGCAGCCGGCGCCGCCGGCCGAGCTGGTCCTGAGGGTGACGCTCGGGCCCCGCGACGACTGGTTCACGCGGGAGGCCGTACGGACGTTCACCTCCCGCACCTATCGCGTGTCCGCCGCCAGCAACCGCATCGGGCTGCGCACGGAGGGACCCGCCCTGGAGCGGGCCCGCCCGGGCGAACTCCCCAGCGAGGGCGTGGTCCTGGGCGCGGTCCAGGTCCCGCCCGACGGCCGGCCGGTCGTCTTCCTCGCCGACCACCCGACCACCGGCGGCTACCCGGTCCTCGCGGTCGTCCGCGCGGCGGACCTCCCGGCGGCCGCTCAGGCGGTACCGGGGACACCGGTCCGCTTCGTGGCGGTACGCCGTCGTTGACACCCGTGGTGGAAACCCCGTCGGTCCGCTCGGCCCTACGCTGCCTCCGGCTCCGGCTGCTGCTCCGCCACCGGGCGCTGCTCCACCACCGAACGGTGCTCCGGCGCCGAGCGCCGGACCGGCACCGACAGCCCGTCCGGCAGGACCAGCCCCTCCGGCAGGACCAGCTTCCCCGCCTCCGGGCGCTGCCCGGGCTTCGGCTCCGAGACCGACAGCGCCGCCAGCGCCGTCGACACGGCGTTCGCCGACCGCAGGTCGAGCCGGGCGCTGGTGCCGCGCGCGCGGTGCCGTATCTCGACGGCGGCGAGGCGCAGCAGCTGGGGCAGCAGGTCGTTGCACCGGCGCAGCACCCAGGCGGTGCCCGCGGTGGCCAGCCACAGCAGGCTCGCCGACCTGGTGGGCGGCGGGAACTCGGGCTCGGCGGCGGGCGCGGTCCCCGTCGCGATCCCGGCGTTCGCCAGCAGCTCGTGGAACCGGATGGCCAGCTGCCGGTGCCCCCGCTCCCCGGGGTGCAGGCGGTCCGCGCTCCACATGGCCCGGTCGTCGACCCAGTCGCCCTCGGCGGCGTGCAGGTGCACCGCCCCGTACCGCTCGGACAGGGCGTGGACCACGGTGTTCACCGCGCGCTGCCGCCGGGCCAGCGGGTTGGCCAGCACGCCGGGCAGCCCGAGCATCGCGCCCGGGTCGGGCAGGCAGGCGGTGAGGACGGCCGTGCCCTGCCGGGTGAAGGCCGCGTAGACCTTGTCGAGGCGTTCGGCGATGTGGTGGATGTCGAACGTGCAGCGCAGCGTGTCGTTGACGCCGACGAGGACGGAGGCGACGTCCGGCCGCAGGGCCAGCGCGGCGGGCAGCTGGGTCTCCAGCACATCGCGGGTCTGGGCCCCGCTGACCGCGAGGTTGGTGAATGCGGCGGGCGGTTCGGACAGGCCGCCGGCGAGCAGCGCGGCCCAGCCGCGCCACCCATTCCCCACGGGATCGCCCACCCCCTCCGTCAGCGAGTCCCCGAGAGCGACGTAACGGACGGCTCTCATGCCGCGCCCTCCGCACGGACGAAGGGCCGCTCGGGCACCGCCGCGTCGTGCGCGGCGAGGAAGGCGTCCACCGCCGTACCCCAGCCGAAGCACTCCGCACGCGCGCGTGCGGTCTCCCGGCGCTCGCGCTCGGGACGGTCGAGGAGCATCTCCACGGCGTCCGCGAAGGCGTCCCCGTTGTCCGCCGCCGTGGCCCCGGCGGATCCGATCACCTCGGGCAGCGCGGAGGACGCGCTCGCCACGACGGGCGTGCCGCAGGCCATGGCCTCCAGCGCGGCGAGCCCGAACGTCTCGGCCGGCCCGGGGGCCAGGCACACGTCGGCGGTGGCCTGGAGCGCGCCGAGCAGGCTGCGGTCGGCGACATGCCCGAGGAAGGTCACCGGCAGGTCGCGCTCCTGCGCCCGCTTCTCCAGGCCCGGGCGCAGCGGCCCGTTTCCGGCCACCACGAGCACCGCTCGCACGCCGCGCTGGCGCAGCGACTCCAGGGCGTCCAGCGCGGTGCCGGGCCGCTTCTCCACGGACAGGCGGGAGCACATCACCAGCAGCTTCTCGTCCGCACGCGCGTGTACGTCGCGCAGCGCCGCGTCGCGCAGGGTGGGCCGCCGGTTCATCAGGTCGACGCCCAGGGGCGCCCGTACGACGTTGCGGGCGCCGATCCGGACGAACTCCCGCTCGGCGAACTCGGTGGTGCACACGACCTTGGAGTAGGTGTGGGCCGTGCGGACGTTGAGGGCGTCGGCGGCGCGCCGGGAGAGGTTCTCGGACAGGCCCCAGGTGCGCAGCACACCGTCGGCGGTCTCGTGGGAGACCATCACGGCGGGCACCCGGGCGCGCCGCGCCCACTTGCCGGTCCACCTGAGGGTCGTACGGTCGGAGACCTCCAGGCGGTCCGGGCCGAGCTCCTCCAGCAGGGCGGCGACGCGGCGTTTGTCGATGAGCACGCGGTAGCCGCCGGTGCCGGGCAGCACCGGTCCGGGCAGGGTGATCACCCGGCCCTGCTCGGTGTCCCGGTCGCTGTACTTCTCGCCCGGCACGATCAGGACGGGGTCGTGGCCCGCGAGCTTGAAGCCCTTGCCCAGCTCGCGCAGCGCGGTGCGCAGGCCGCCGGAGGCAGGGGCGACGAAGTTCGCCAGCCGGACGATGCGCAGGGAGGAGTTCATGCCGCCACCGCCGGCCTGCGCGCGTCGAGGACGGCCTCGTAGTGCGCGATGAGCTGGTCGCCGACGGCGGCCCAGGTGCGGCCCTCGACGGTGGCGCGGGCGGTGGTCCCGAAGGCGGCGCGCAGCGCGGGGTCGGCGGCCAGGGCGGCGACGGCGTCCCGGACGGCGTCCGCGTCGCGCGGCGGTACGAGGAACCCGGTCCGGCCGTGGTCGACCAGGTCCCTGGGGCCGCCGGCGGCGGGCGCGACCACGGGGACACCGCTGGCCATGGCCTCCTGCACGGTCTGGCAGAAGGTCTCGAAGGGGCCGGTGTGCGCGAAGACGTCCAGCGAGGCGAAGATCCGGGCGAGTTCGTCGCCGGTGCGGCGGCCCAGGAAGACCGCGCCGGGCAGCGCCTCGACCAGGCCGGGCTGGCTCGGCCCGTCACCGACGACGACCACGCGCACGCCGGGCAGAGCGCAGACGCCGGAGAGCAGCTCGACGTGCTTCTCGGGCGCGAGCCGCCCGACATAGCCGACGATCAGCTCGCCGTTCGGGGCGAGTTCCCGGCGCAGTGCGTCGTCCCGCAGGTCGGGGCGGAAGCGCACGGTGTCGACACCGCGCCGCCACAGGTGCACCCGGGGCACGCCGTGGGCCTCCAGGTCGCCCTGGGAGGCGCTGGAGGGGGCGAGGGTGCGGTCGGCGGCGGCGTGCACGGAGCGGATGCGCCGCCAGGCCGCGGCTTCACCGGCGCCCACGTAGGTGCGGGCGTATCCGGCCAGGTCGGTCTGGTAGACGGCGACGGCGGGGATGCGGAGCCGGGCGGCGGCGGCCATGCCGCGGACGCCGAGGATGAAGGGGCTGGCCAGGTGCACGATGTCCGGCTGGTGTGTCAGCAGCGCGGCGGCGAGGCGTCGGCTGGGCAGGGCGACACGGACCTGGGGATAGCCCGGGAGCGGAAGGGACGGGATGTGGATCACAGGGCACGGCGCAAGACCGCCTGCCTTGTGGCCGGGAGCGGGAGCCGGTGCGACGACGAGGGGAGCATGACCGCGATCGACGAGGTGTCGGGCGGTCTGGAGCGCGCAGTGGGCCACGCCGTTCACATCGGGGGGAAAGGATTCGGTCACGATGACGACACGCATAGGGCTGTTGTCGCCACGCTGGACGTGGCCGCGTCAACGTCGATCTTTCCGAACGGGGAACGATCCATGAGCGTTGCGCTGCGCACCCGAGCACGTCGGTCCGCGGCCATGTACCGCTGACCACCGGGTCACCCGCTGTTCACCCAACGGGTACTCCGGTCCGCTGCCACCCGGCGGGTGGGTCAGGGCGGCGTTCACATGGCGTCGGGCCCGATCCGGCTGCGGACCGCCGTCTGTACCTCCGCCTCCTCGGCGGGGTCGGAGGCGAGCCGGCGCAGTTGCTCGACGACGCGGGTGTCTCCGGTCTCGGCGTGCCGGGCGGCGAGTTCCCGGGTGGTCTCCTCGCAGTCCCAGAGACACTCGACGGCGAAACCGGACGGGAAGGAGGGGTCGGTGGCGGCGAGGGCACGGGCGGCCCGGCCGCGCAGATGGGACGAGGCGGTCTCGCGGTAGACGTGGCGCAAAACCGGTGCGGCACAGCCGATGCCGAGCCGTCCGGCGCCGTCGGCGAGGGTCCACAGGGTCGGCGCGTCGGGCCCTTCGCCCCGCACCGCCTCCCGTAGCGCGGCGAGGACCAGGTCGCTGTCCTTGGCACCGCCCCGGCAGGCGAGCACGCGCCCGGCGGCGGCGCCGAGCGGATCGGGGCGGCGGGCCCAGCCGCGCGCCCGGTTCACGGCGGCCACACTGCGCATCCGTTCGAAGGCGTCGACGGCGGCCTCCGCGACCGGCGCCGGGCCGGTGACGACGGCCGCCTCGATCAGGTCGAGGGCGACGGGATCGTCGCTGTCGGCGAGATAGCGCAGCGCGGTGCTGCGAGCGCCCTCGGTGCCGTCCTGGGCGGCCCGGACGATCTCGGGCCGGTCCTCGGGTCCGGCGACGGCCGTCAGGCAGCGGGCGGCGGGGATGTGCAGCGCCACACCGCGTTCGACGCCCTGCTGGGCCCACTCGAACACGGCCTGCACGCTCCACCCCGGACGGGGCCCGGTGGGGCGCATCTGCCGCTGCCAGCGGTCGAAGCAGCCGGTTTCCCGGGCGGCACGCACACGCGTGCCGATCGATTCGCGCGGATCCTCGGCCCACAGCCGCCAGGGCCTCGGTTCGAAGGCGTCCCGCACGGCGGCGGCCAGCTCGGCCTCGCCCTCGGCGTCGGCCGGGAAGCGGGCCAGCACGGGCGCGGCCAGGGCGCGCAGCCCGGCGTCGTCGTCGCGCAGGGCGAGTTCGTCCAGGGCCCAGGCCCAGTTGGAGCCGTGGGCGGCGTACCTGCGCAGCAGGGCGAGCGCGTCGCGCCTGCCGTAGGAGGCGAGGTGGCCGAGGACGGCGAGGGCGAGCCCGGTGCGGGACTCGTCGGTGTCGACAATGTCCTCGGGGTCGAAGAGATGCGCCTCGATCGCGTCCAGCTCGCCGTTCAGGTCGAGGTAGAGGCGGGCGTAGTACAGGGAGCGGTTCTCCACCTGCCAGTCGTGGCGGGGGTCGCGCAGCACACAGTGGTTCAGGGCCGCGAGCGCCTCGGCGCGGGGGGCGGTGAGCGCGTGCAGCGTACCGTCGCCGCGGCCCCGCTGAAGCAGGCCGAGCAGCGTACCGCTGGGCGCTATGACCGGATCGAACATGGGAAACAGCCTCACATCAAGCGTCGACGCAACCGGGGAACGTGCTCTACCTGGCCGCGTGACAACACGTCGGTGCGCCCGCCGTCTTCTGCTTGCTGTAGACCATCTTCCTCTGCCTCTCGTCAGTGGCCCATGCGGCCCGCATCACGGCCCGCGCGGTGCGGCAACACCTGCCCAGCCATCGCGTCCGTAAAGCACGACGTCATGATGACCCGGCACTTCTCGATGCCGCGACCGAAATTTCCGGCGGCCCCTCACCGCCTCCCCCGTTTTCCGTGTCGTACCTGATCAGCAAGCCTTTTCTGCCTGATCAGGGCGTTCGGATCAGTGTGCGCCGAACAGTTCCAGCAGTTCGGTCCTGCCGAACATCCGGGCGGTGTCGACGGCCGACGGGGTGCCCGCGGCCGGGTCGGCGCCGCCCTCCAGCAGGGCCTTGATCACTTCTTCCTCCCCCTTGAAGACCGCCCCGGCGAGTGGGGTCTGGCCTCGATCGTTGACCCGGTCGGCCGCGGCGCCGCGGGCGAGCAGCGCCCGCACCGTCCCGGCGTGTCCGTGGTAGGCGGCGAGCATCACGAGGGAGTCGCCGCGGTCGTTGGTGAGGTTGGCCGGAACGCCCGCGTCGACGTACGCCACGAGCGCCTCGGTCTGCCCCTGCCGGGCCAGGTCGAAGATCTTGGTCGCGAGCTCCACGACCTCGGGGTCGGGGGCTTCGGTCATCGGCCGGACCGCCTCTCACTGCGTACGAGTACGAACAACAGCCAACCGCACGGCTGGGCTCTACGGGTGAATCGCCAGCGTACTGGCTGTGCGAGCACATGACGGGCCACGCCCGAGGCAAAGATCACCAATGCGCCCGCCGGACGCAAGCTCCCTGCGCCCCGGCACCGCCACGGCTCGGCCGCCCGGAGGAAAACCACCAGATTTCACCCAGTTGCACCTTTTATCGTATGGATACATCCTGTGATCCTGGAAGTACTCATGGTGACTGTCCCCCTCGACACCAGGAGACCTCATGATTCTGTCCATCTCAGGCGTCGTCCTGCTCGGCGTCGTCCTCTTCATCTTCTGCCGCAAGGACGGACTCAAGTCGTCCCAC
The DNA here is from genome assembly GCF_013009255.1 of Streptomyces sp. Z423-1. Lineage (NCBI taxonomy): Bacteria > Bacillati > Actinomycetota > Actinomycetes > Kitasatosporales > Streptomycetaceae > Streptomyces > Streptomyces sp. Z423-1. The sequence goes on along the minus strand of NZ_CP053109.1, from coordinate 7,974,836 downwards.
GCGCTGATCGCAGCCCTGTTCGGCTTCTATCTCGCGAGCACAGCCGTCGCGCCCAGCATCAAGGCGGGCGGCGAAAGCCTGGCGAGCCTGCTGGGCGGTCTCAAGTTCTGACGCCCCGCCCGCCCGGACCCAGCACCCCGCCCACACGCACGTTCAGGAGACACCCGTGGCCCGGCGCCCCCTCCCCCGCATTCTGAGCAACGGCGGCGCGCAACTCGCCCGGAGCCGGGATCTGGCCCGGACGGCGGCCGACAGCGCCACCGACGTCCTCCACCCGCTGATCACGATCTTCCGGGGTCTGCGCCGGCTGGCGGCGGCGGGAGTGCGCAAGTGGAAGGACACGCCCAAGGACAAGCGTGGCCCCCTTCTGTTCCTGGTGGCCCTGGTGATCCTCGGGGTGGCGCTCGCACCGTACGGCCCGCTGCTCGCCGTCATCACGCTCATGGCGGCGGCGGCTTGGCAGGGCCGCGACCGCACCCCGCGGGCCCCCGAGGGGCCCGACGAGATCCAGACGCAGCGCCTGCAGGCACTGTACGAGGCGCTCATCCCGTTCTTCTCCGTCGCCGAGGACCCGGCGCCCCTGTACGCCCACGGCGGGGAGTGGGAGAAGGCCTTCCCGGAGTACGAGTTCGATGCCACGGGGCGGTTCGCGCACCTGGTGATCAAGTACCCGGCGTACTTCCCGGACGGCGAAACGGAGGCACGCGCGCGTGTCGAGCATCTGCTGACGGCCAAGTCGGGCCGCGGCCGCGAGTACCGCTTCGGGTGGGACGAGGAGGGCAACCGGCTCACGGTCTCGGTGCTCGCACCGCTGCCCACCGACATCGCCGCCCAGCGCTTCGTGACGGCACCCGGTGAGACGGTCCTCGGTTTCACCGACGCGAGCGAGGTCCAGCGCACGCTGCCCGTCACCCATGGCGAGGAGCAGCGTGACGTGCCGCCCGTCGTGTGGCGCACCGGCATCCGCTCCACCGAGCCCCACCTGCTGGTCGTCGGCCAGCCGGGCAGCGGCACGTCGACCCTGCTGCGCTGCGTGGCGCTCCAGGCCCTGGAGTACGGCGACGTCCTCATCGTCGAGGGCGGCGGCACCGGTGAGTACGCCTGCCTGACCGGCCGGGACGGTGTCCTGGCCGTCGAGTGCGCGCTGGCCGGGGCGCTGGCGAGCCTGGAGTGGGCCGCGACCGAGACGGAACGACGGCTGATCGCCGTCAACCGCGCACGTCAGGCGGGCCATCCGCCGCCGGACGACACCAAGCGGCCGCTGTGGATCCTGCTGGACCGCCCGACCGCGCTGGCCCACGTGGCCGCCGCCGACGGCCGCACGGACCCGCAGTCCCTGCTCCAGGTACCGCTGCGGCACGGCCGCGCCGCGAACGTCACGGTGGTGGTGGCCGAACAGTTCGACAGCCTGGACGCCCTGAGTGAGCCCGTACGGCAGCACACCCGCGCGCGGGTGGTTCTCGGCCCCGCCACCAGGGAACAGCTCACGACGCTTCTGGGCGCGCCCCCGCACACCGCGCCGGTCGCCCAGGTCCCACCCGGCCGCGGCTACGCCCGCCTGGGCACCGGCCCCGTCCTCCGCCTCCAGGTCCCGGCGACCCCGGACCCGTACGACGATGCCACGAGCGAGGCCCACCGCCAGGCGGTACTGGACCTGCTCCCGCCCCGCACGACCCCGGCGGACGCGGAGCCGGACCGGGTCCCGACGACACCCGAGCCGGAACCGGTCCCGGCGGAGGCCGCAGTGGCGGAAAGCTCCTGAACCGGCGGCGAGAACCCCTGAAGAGAGAACGGCAACGCCAGCAAGGCCCTGGCAGCGCTCACGCCCCGCACCATCCACCGCGCACGCGAAGCCGGAACAGGTCACCGGCGACACCCGAACCGGAACCGGTCCCCGCGGAGGCCACAGTGGCGGAAAGCTCCTGAACCGGCGGCGAGAACCCCTGAAGAGAGAACGGCAACGCCAGCAAGGCCCTGGCAGCGCTCACGCCCCGCACCACCCACGGCGGACGCAGAGCCGGGACCAGGTCCCGGCGGCACCCGAGCCCGAACCGGTCCCGGCGGCAGCCGAGCCGGACCGGGTCCCGGCGGCAGCCGAGCCGGAACCAGGTCCCGGCGACACCCGAGCCGGGACCGCGCCGGTGGAGGCCGTGGTGGTGGAGGGGGCCTGGGCAGCCGGTCCCCAGGCCGCAAGCGGCTGCGGCCCTGCACCGGTGAAACGTCCGCTGCTGCTACGCCACGAACGTCCGCGGTGCCTCCGCGCCCACCGTCCCCCCGCTCCGCACCAACCGAGCCGCCGCGGCCAGCCGTACCGCCGCCTCCTCCGCCACCGCGCCCCCCACGGTGAACGGCAGCCGCACGTACCCCTCGAAGGCGCCGTCGACACCGAAGCGCGGGCCGGACGGGACCCGTACCCCGACCCGCTCCCCCGCCTCCGCGAGCCGCGAGCCCGACAGCCCCCCGGTGCGCACCCACAGCGTGAGCCCGCCGCGCGGGACCTCGAACTCCCAGTCGGGCAACTCCCGGCGCACCGCGGCGACCAGCGCGTCCCGGTTGTCCCGCGCCTGCGCGCGCCGCAGGTCCACGGCCTGCTCCCATCCCCCGGTGCCGAACAGCCAGTGCACGGCCAGCTGTTCCAGCACCGGCGTGCCCAGATCGGCGTACGCGCGCGCGGCGACCAGGCTGCGGACGACGTCCGGCGCGGCCCGCACCCAGCCGATACGCATCCCGGCCCAGAAGGCCTTGCTGGCGGAGCCGACGGTGATAACGGTGGACCCGGCCGGGTCGAAGGCGCTCACCGGTGGCGGCATCTCCACATCCGGGTCCAGCCACAGCTCGTTCATCGTCTCGTCGGCGACGATCACGGTCCCCGCCGACCGGGCCGCCTCGACCAGCCGCCGGCGCTGGTCCCCGTCGGCGAGCGCGCCGGTCGGGTTGTGGAAGTCGGCGACGACGTAGGCGATGCGCGGCGCGGCGTCCCGCAGCACCTGCCGCCAGCGGTCCACATCCCACCCGGCGAGCCCCTCGGCCATCGCCACGGGCACCAGCCGGGCGCCCGCCTCCCGCATCAGCTGCAGGATGTTGGCGTACGACGGCGACTCGACGGCGATGCGCTCACCACGGCCCGCGAAGAGATGGCAGATGGCGTCGATGGCGCCCATCGCGCCGGTCGTCACCATGATCTGTTCCGGCATGGTCGGGATCCCGCGCGCGGTGTAGCGCTCGGCGAGCATCGAGCGCAGCGCGGGCAGCCCGGCCGGATAGTCGCCGTGCGTGTGCGCGTACGGCGGCAGCTCCTCAAGGGCGCCCTGGACGGCGCGGGTGAGCCAGGGTTCGGGAGCGGGCAGCGCGGCGGTGCCGAGGTCGATCATCGAACCGAGCGCCTCGGGCGGCAACGGCTCCAACCCGCGCGCGGGGAGCGGGTTTCCGGCCGGTACGGCGGTCCAACTGCCGGCGCCGCGCCGGGACTCCAGGAATCCCTCGGTGCGCAGCGCCTCGTACGCGGCCGCGACCGTCGTACGGCTGACGGACAGGGCGAGCGCGAGTTCCCGCTCCGCGGGCAGCCGTGCGGCCACCGGCACGCGCCCTTCGAGCACCAGCAGCCGGATGCCGTCGGCGAGCGCGCGGTAGGCGGGCGGACGGCGCGAACCCGGGCCTGCCGGGCGGTCCTGCTGCGACTTGAGCTGCCGGGCCAGCTGCGCCGCACCCACCGCCGAGGTCCACTGCCCCATGACGATCAGTCCACCTTCCCCGAATTGGCCCTTCCGGGGGCTTCCCCCCATGCCACAGCGTGCCACGCTCCAGGCCACCGGCACCAGCAGGGGCAGGCCCCTGCCGCACCGCGCCGACGTGTTCGCCGCCCCCTCGGCATCCGGCGTCAGCACCGTCGTTGCCACCGGTCAACCCCGGCGCGCCATACTGCGTCCGTGAGCACGCGCATACGTCATCCCTATCTCGACCATCCGGGCCCGATCGCCTTCGCCCACCGGGGCGGGGCCGCGGACGGTCTGGAGAACACCGTGCTGCAGTTCCGGCGCGCGGTGGAGATGGGCTACCGGTACATCGAGACCGACGTCCACGCCACGCGGGACGGACGGATCGTCGCCTTCCACGACGCGACGCTGGACCGGGTGACCGACGGGGCGGGCCGGATCGCCGACCTGCCCTGGGACGACGTACGGCACGCGCGCGTGGCGGGCATCGAACCGGTCCCGCTCTTCGAGGAACTGCTGGAGACCTTCCCCGACGTGCGCTGGAACGTCGACCTGAAGACCGAGTCGGCCCTCCACCCCTTCCTGGAGCTGATCGGCCGCACCAACGCCTGGGACCGGATCTGCGTCGGCTCCTTCTCCGAGGCCCGCGTCATCCGCGCCCAGCGCCTGGCCGGGCCGCGCCTGGCGACCTCGTACGGCACGCGGGGCGTGCTCAACCTGCGGCTGCGCTCCTGGGGCGTGCCGGCCGCGCTGCGCCGCTCCGCGGTCGCCGCCCAGGTGCCCGAGACACAGTCCGGCATCCAGGTGGTGGACCAGCGGTTCGTCCGGGCCGCCCACGCGCGCGGGTTGCAGGTGCACGTGTGGACGATCAACGAGGCGGAGCGGATGCACCGGCTCCTGGACCTCGGCGTCGATGGCATCATGACCGATCACATCGACACGTTGCGCAAGGTCATGGAGGACCGGGGCGTCTGGGTCTGACGTCCCGGGCCGCGCCCCGCGCACGGCACTTCACGGGGAAGCGAGGGGGGCACGGGTGGGCACCGAGACCGTGCGGACACCGGCGGCCGACGACGCGGCCGGGCGGCGGCGCGAGCAGCGCGGCTGGTACTTCTATGACTGGGCGTGCTCCGTCTACTCGACGAGCGTGCTCACCGTGTTCCTGGGTCCCTATCTGACGTCGGTCGCCGAGTCGGCCGCGGACGCGGACGGTTTCGTCCATCCGCTGGGGATCCCGGTCCGCGCCGGTTCCTTCTTCGCGTACTCGGTGTCCCTGTCGGTGATCGTGGCCGTGCTGGTCATGCCCCTGGTGGGCGCCGCCGCCGACCGCACCGGCCGCAAGAAGCCCCTCCTGGGCGCCGCCGCCTACCTCGGGGCCGCGGCCACGGCGGGCATGTTCCTGCTGGACGGCGACCGCTATCTGCTCGGCGGTGTGCTGCTGGTCGTGGCGAACGCCGCGCAGTCCGTGGCGATGATGCTCTACAACTCCTACCTGCCGCAGATCGCCGCTCCCGAGGAACGCGACGCGGTCTCCTCGCGCGGGTGGGCCTTCGGCTACGCGGCGGGCGCCCTGGTCCTGGTCGCCAACCTGGTCCTCTACCTCGCCCACGACACCTTCGGCGTCTCCGAGAGCATGGCCGTGCGCATCTGCATCGCCTCGGCCGGTCTGTGGTGGGGTGCCTTCGCGCTGATTCCGCTACGACGCCTGCGCGACCGCCGCTCCCCCGCGCGCGGGACGACGGTCACCGGCTGGCGGCAGCTCGCGGCGACGGTCCGCGACATGCGCCGCCATCCGCTCACGCTGGCCTTCCTGCTGGCGTATCTGGTCTACAACGACGGCATCCAGACGGTGATCACTCAGGCGTCGGTCTACGGCTCGCAGGAGCTGGGCCTCGGCCAGTCCACGCTCATCGGCGCCGTCCTGATGGTGCAGGTCCTCGCGGTGTTCGGCGCGCTGGCACTGGGGCGGCTGGCGCGGCGGTACGGCGCGCAGCGCACGATCCTCGGCTCGCTGGTCGCCTGGACGCTCATCCTGGGCGCCGGGTATTTCCTGCCCGCCGGGGCACCGATGTGGTTCTTCGTGCTGGCGGCCGGGATCGGGCTCGTCCTCGGCGGCAGCCAGGCGCTGTCCCGCTCGCTGTTCTCCCACCTGGTCCCGCCCGGCAAGGAGGCCGAGTACTTCTCGGCGTACGAACTCAGCGACCGCGGGATGAGCTGGCTGGGCCCGCTGCTGTTCGGGCTCACCTACCAGCTGACCGGGAGCTACCGGGACGCGATCATCTCGCTGGTGGCATTCTTCGTACTCGGGTTCGTGCTGCTGGCGCGGGTTCCGGTGCGGCGTGCCGTCGCGGATGCGGGGAACCCGGTCCCGGAACGGATCTAGAACGGATCTGGAACGGATTTAGCACTCACGGCGAAAGGGCTGTAGTGTACGCGTTTGGCCTGCCAGGCGTACCGTTACTGCGCGTCAAAGATGCCGAAACGCTGGGTGACATCTGCTGTCAGATGTGACAAACCGGGCGCTGGTGGGTACAACATGGGCGGCTACGACGGCGACGCATGACCCGGAACGGGACTCCGAACGGGAATCTTTACCGCCGACCGGACGTTGACCGGATGACGACGACAGCGACACCTGTCCTGTGGGCGACAAGCCCGGGAGGCACGATTCATGAGTGAGCGAGCTCTTCGCGGCACGCGCCTCGTGGTGACCAGCTACGAGACGGACCGCGGTATCGACCTGGCCCCGCGCCAGGCCGTGGAGTACGCATGCGAGAAGGGGCACCGATTCGAGATGCCCTTCTCGGTCGAGGCGGAGATCCCGCCGGAGTGGGAGTGCAAGGTCTGCGGGGCCCAGGCACTCCTGGTGGATGGCGACGGTCCGGAGGAGAAGAAGGCTAAGCCGGCGCGTACGCATTGGGACATGCTGATGGAGCGGCGCACGCGCGAGGAGCTCGAAGAGGTCCTCGAGGAGCGGCTCGCCGTTCTGCGTTCCGGCGCCATGAACATTGCGGTGCACCCCCGAGACAGCCGCAAGTCCGCGTAGTTCCCGCGGGGCTTGGGCGGGGTTTCACAGCGCACGCCACATGACCGCGGGCGCCGTACGTGAGTGTGACGTACGGCGCCCGCGGTCATTGGTGTGCGGCGTCATGGGTGTGCGGCGTCATGGGTGTGAGGCGTCATGGGTGTGAGGCGTCATGGGTGTGAGGCAGGCGCCCACGGTCGGTCACCGGGGCGCCTGTAGGCTCAGCGGTTCAGCGGCGGGCGTGGCTCCCGCGGAGCGTCGCCCGGCTCGTCCCGGATGACCTCACCCTGCACGACCTTGCCGTCCGGGCGGTGAATGCGGGCCTGCTGAAAGGCGTCGCCGAGGCTACCGGGGGTGGCGCGGCGGAGCTTGCGGTCCACCGTGCGCTCCGCGTAGCGGCCGACGGCCTTCTGGACCGGCGGGAGCAGCAGGAGCAGGCCGGCCGCGTCCGAGATCAGGCCGGGCAGCATCAGAAGCAGGCCGCCCAGCATCATCAGGCCGCTGCCGCCGCCGCTGGACGGCGCCACGCCGCGCTGCAGCGCCTCGTTGAGGTTCTGGAAGGCACGCCGGCCCGCCCGCTTGATGACCACCGCGCCGAGCGCGAACCCGGCGATCAGCAGCAGGAACACCGTCAAACCGCCCGCCGCGCCCGCGACCACGGTCAGCAGCCAGATCTCCAGCACCAGCCACGCGGCGATGCCCAGCGGCAGAAACGTACGCAGCCGCGACCGCCGGGGCCGCGCGGAGTGCGGAGGGGTGGATGCGCCACTCGTCATGCCCCCAGTGTGCCTGGCGAACGCTCAGCGCGGGATAAGCGCCGATCGACAGCACCACCGGGGCCGCCGGGCGCCATCCGGCAGGCGCCGGCCACCGAGGACGCCCGGCGACCGGCGACCGGCGACCGGCGACCGGCGACCAGCGACCAGCGACCAGCGACCAGCGACCAGCGACCAGCGACCAGCGACCAGCGACCAGCGAGCCTACGGCGGCCTGTGCCCCGTACGCCGGTGTGCCCTACGGCCGCGAAGGTCCGCCCTTGCCCAGCAGCTTTCCGACCCTCTCGCCCACGCCCCACGACGTGACCCGCCACAGGGCCTCGACCAGGATGTCGCGGCTCATCTTGGAGTCGCCGAGTTCGCGCTCGACGAAGGTGATCGGGACCTCGACGACGTGGTAGCCGGCCTTGATGGCGCGGCGGGCGAGGTCGACCTGGAAGCAGTAGCCCTGGGAGGCGACCTCTGTGAGGCCGAGGCCCTCCAGGGTCTCGCGGCGGAAGGCGCGGTAGCCGCCGGTCACGTCACGGATCGGGACGTCCAGCAGCACGCGCGAGTAGAGGCTGCCGCCACGGGAGATGAACTCACGCGACTTGGGCCAGTTCACCACCCGGCCGCCGGGCACCCAGCGGGAGCCGAGCACCAGGTCGGCGCCCTTCAGCGCGGTCAGCAGCCGGGGCAGCTCCTCGGGCTGGTGGGAGCCGTCGGCGTCCATCTCGATCAGCACGCCGAAGTCGTGCTCCATGCCCCACCGGAAGCCCGCGAGATAGGCGGCGCCGAGCCCCTCCTTGCCCTTGCGGTGCAGCACATGGACCTGCTCGTCACCGGCGGCCAGCTCGTCGGCGAGCTTGCCGGTGCCGTCGGGGCTGTTGTCGTCGGCCACGAGCACGTGGGCCTCGGGAACCGCCTTCCGCACCCGGCCGACGATGGTCTTGATGTTCTCCGCCTCGTTGTAGGTCGGAATGATCACCAAGGCCGTGCCGAGCGGGCCGAAGCGCCTCCCCTGGGCCTCTGCCGCGCGGGTCCCCTCGCCGTCGTTCACTGCTGCCCCTTCATGTCCGTACGCAGAGGTCCACCATAGTGGCCGCCGCTTGCGCTGACGCGATAGGACGTTCGTATGACGGTGTTGATCCCGCGAGCGCGGGGTAAGGATGTACGTTTGACCCTCTATGCGGGCCCGCCCCACGCACGGACAAGACCCGCCCGGGCACGGACAACGCCCGCACACACGGACAATAGGGGTGGCTCAACTCGCTGCGAATGGGGGCCCGGTGCCCTTCGGGCCGACCTGGGACCCGCTGGCTGCGGATCGACCTGAAGCCGTTGTCTACTGAGCGCCCGGGCCCCATCCGGGTCACACCGTGCCGACCTGGCCGGAACGTTCCCCCGCCGTGGCGCGGTCGCTGTGCCTGGCTCCCAGTGGCGGTGCCCCGGTGCGGTACACCGTCCCTGACCCAGCGGCGCCGCGACGAGTGTGCGGACGTAGCCCGGTCGAGCGTCCCGTGGTGGACTCGGCCGAACCTACCCGCCCCGGGCCGCCGCCTGTCAACAGCCGTTTCACCTGCGGGTATTCCCGCCGGGCGCAGGTCGGCCCGGTGGATACGCAGGTCCTGGGACACCGTTTCGGACGTCGATCTCTGTCGCGCCACCCCGGGAGATCACTCGCTCGGCCGCACGAACACGGTCCGGCCGCCCACGACGGTGCGCAGGCAGACGGGCAGGTCGGAGCCGGGGGTCAGGTCGGGCAGCCCGGGGGTGCCGGAGCGCGGGTCGGTGGACCAGCGCGCGACCCGGTCGTCGGGCGCCTGCACGACGAGCTCGCCGGTGCGCCACACGGCGTAGTCCGCGGGCGCGCCCGGCACCAGGACGCCCGCGTCGTCCCGTCCGATCGCCCGCCAGCCGCCCCGCGTGTGCGCCGTGAAGGCGGCGCGGACCGAGACCCGGTGCTCGGGCGTGCGGTGGAAGGCGGCGGCACGGACGGTGCCCCACGGGTCGAGGGGCGTGACCGGGCTGTCGGAACCGAGGGCGAGCGGGACGCCGGCGCGCAGCAGCGCCGCGAAGGGGTTCAGCAGGCGGGCGCGCTCGGCGCCGAGGCGCTGGGCGTACATGCCGTCCGTGCCGCCCCACAGCGCGTCGAAGGCGGGCTGGACGGACGCGGTGAGGCCGAGTTCGGCGAAGGCCGCGATGGTGTCGGGAGTGAGCATCTCGGCGTGTTCGACACGGTGGCGGGCGGCACGGATGCGGGCCAGGCCGAGCTTCTCGGCGGCGGCGCGTACGCCCTCGACGACGGTGGTCACGGCGGCGTCGCCGATCGCGTGGAAGCCCGCCTGGAGGCCCGCCTCGGTGCAGGCGACGACGTGCGCGGCGACGGCGTCGGCGTCCAGGTAGGCGGTGCCGGTGTGGCCCGCGTCGGCGTACGGCTCGTGCAGGCAGGCGGTGTGCGAGCCGAGGGCGCCGTCGACGAACAGGTCACCGGCGGCGCCGATCGCGCCCAGCTCGCGCGTCTTGTCGACATCGCGCTCGGCCCAGTAGCCGACGACGCGCGGGCCGGGCTCCTCGGCGGCGAGCCGCAGCAGGCCGGTGAAGTCGTCCTCGGAGGAGATCTCCGGACCCGCGCACTCATGGACGGAGCCGATGCCGAGGGAGGCGGCGTGCGCGAGGGCGGCGCGCTGGGCCTCGGTGCGCTGCTGCGGCGTGACGGCGGCGAACGCGGCGGCGCGTACGGCGTGATGGGCGTCGCGGGTGAGGGGGGCGTCCTGCCGCTCCAGACCGGGCACGAGGTCGAGCAGGGCCGTGCTGACGACCGCCGAGTGGACGTCGATGCGGCTGAGGTAGAGGGGCCGGTCGCCGGTGGCCTCGTCGAGTTCGGCGCGCGTCGGGGGGCGGCCACCGGGCCAGCGTGCGGCGTCCCAGCCGTGGCCCAGCAGCACGCGGTCGTGGGGGCGGGCGGCGGCGAACTCCCGTACGCGGGCCAGTGCCTCGTCCAGCGAGCCGGCGCCGGACAGATCGAGGCCGGTGAGGGCGAGGCCGGTGGAGGTGGTGTGCACGTGCGCGTCGGTGAACGCCGGGGTGACCAGGGCCCCGTCCAGGTCGACCACCTCGTCCACGCCGTCCGCGAAGGCGTCGGCCGCGCCCTCTGAGCCGACCCAGGCGACCTGGCCGCGCTCGACGACCATCGCGGTCGCGAACGGGTCGGCGGGACTGTGGACCTCTCCGCGACGGAGCAGGACGGTCTTGGCCGGGGCGGTGCGCTCACTCATGAGAGACAGTCTCCCGCCTCACGCGGGCCCCGGTGAACGCAGGGCCCCCGGCTCCCCTCCGACCGCAGCCCCTCAGATCCTCGGCGGCCGAGCCTCGTACGGCGTGGACAGCACCACCGTCGTCCGCGTCGACACCCCCGCCAGCGACCGCAGCCGCGCCAGCAGTTCCTCCAGCTCGTGCGGTGTGGCGACCCGCACCTTGAGGATGTAGTTCTCGTCGCCCGCGACACTGTGGCAGGCCTCGATCTCGGGGACTCCGGCGAGGCGTTCCGCGATGTCGTCGGGGGCGCTGGGATCGAACGGTTTCACCGAGATGAACGCGGTCATCGGCAGCCCCACCGCCTCGGGGTCGACGACCGCGGCGTACCCGCGGATGACGCCGCGCTGCTCCAGCCGGCGCACCCGCTGGTGCACGGCCGAGGTGGACAGCCCCGTGGCCTTGCCCAGGTCGGTGTAGCTCATCCGCCCGTCCCTGACGAGCAGCTGCACGATCTGTCGATCCAGCTCCTCCATGGCGCAAGAACCTACAGTGCGCCTGACCTCATGGGATACCTCAGCGGCGCAGGTCATGCCCGGTTCGTGATGTCCCCGAGAGCAGCCTGTGAGCCACCCGGGGGACGCAGGCGCCGCACATGGCACCTGCGAGCGGCATGTGACGAACGCCACAGGCTTCGAACATTCTCCGTAATGAACTCGTGATTACCCCGGAGAGCGGTTGGGAAGTGCTTGCTGTGGTCGAGGCCGCAGCGCCTTCACGGCCCAGCCCGAGGGGGAGAATCCCATGCAGAGTCTTAAGCGCCCTGGTCGTACCGCACCCAAGCGGCAGCAGCCGGTTGTCGAGCCCGCGCCGGAGGGCGTCGAACCCGACGTCTTCGACGCCGAGGATGTCGACGAACTCGACGCGTACGACACCTTCGAGATGTACCGGGTGATCTGCCCGGACTGCGCACAGCCCATCGCCCTGCTCGCGGACGAGGAGTCCCTCCCGGAGCACGCGCTGTGCGCCTCACCGTGGAACCCGTTCGGACTCACGGTCTGCGCCGGTACGGGCCGCCGGGCCGCCGATGCGCAGCCCGCGGACGAGTCCTTCGAGCCCCAGGAGCAGGACACCGCCCTCCTGCTGACGCTCCCTCAGGGGCTGGACTGGCGGATGCAGCCCTTCTCGCACGTCGGCGGCCCGGGCTCGCGCCCCATGAGGGTCCCGGCCATGCGGCGTCACGCCGCCTGAGAGCTCTCGCTCAGCGCCTCAACCCCAGTAGCTGCCCTGCACCATGGCGCGCAGGCTGTCGTGGTGCAGGATCAGTGTGTCCGGGTCCGCCGGGGCGGCGACTTCACCGAAGTACACCTGACGGCAGGCGACGCGCAGCATCACGATCGCGTGCCGCAGGGCGGCGTACAGCGTGTAGAAGTCCATGTCCTGGGGTGCGTGTCCGGTGAGTCGGGCGTACCGCGCCTCGATCCGGTCGCGGCGCAGGAAGTCCGGCAGCCCGCGCTGTCCCGAGGCGACCGTGAGGTCGTGGAAGAAGCGGTGCAGGTAGACGGTCCAGCCGAGGTCCACCTCGCGCGGGGCCACGGCCGCCATCTCCCAGTCGAGGACGGCGACGGGCTGGAAATCCTGGTAGAGGACGTTTCCGATACGGGCGTCACCCCAGTTGAGCACGGGTGTGCCTGGATCGCGTGGCCACAGCTGCGTCAGCCGGTCGAACGCGTCCTCGATGAGCGGTGAGCGGGCGAGACCGTCGACCACCCACTCGTAGTAGGCGCGTTGCGCTCCGACATGGCGGCGCAGCGCGTCACCTTCACCCGGAAGGGCGAGGAACTCCGCCTCACGCAGCGGCACTTGGTCGTGGAGCCGGGCCAGCAGCCCGATCGTGGCGGCCTCCAGTCGCTCGCGTTCGGCGTCGCTCGCGGCGTGCAGCCAGTTGCCCTCGTAGGTGTACGGCATGACGTCCGGCGGCACGCGCCCCGCGACGCGCTCCATCACGAAGAACGGCGCGCCAAGCGGGCCGGGGTCCTCCTCAAGCCACAGCACGCGCGGCACCGGCACGTCCGTGTGCTCGGCCACCAGGCGCAGGGTGCGGTACTGGCGCGCCATGTCGTAGACCGGGAACACGGTGTACGCCGCCGGATCCGCCGCCAGCCGCAACACGCAAAGACACAGGGGCGTTTCGGGATGCTCGATGTCGAAGAGCAGGGTCTCGCTGGACATGCCGTTCGACGCGGGGGCGGTGACGCCGACCGCCTTGGCGCCGGGCAGACGGGCATCCAGCCAGGCCGTGAGACGGCGGGCGAGGCCCTCGGGGTCTCGGGTGGTGGTACGGGGGCGGGCTTTCACAGCCATGTCGCTTTCATTGCCATGCCACTTTCACCGCCAAGCCTCTTGACCGCCATGTCACCTTCACTGCCGTGTCGTTCACCCTCCATCACGGCGCCACCGAGTCGAACCCCGTGAACCCGCTCGGGTCGTGCCGCCCGAACGAGCCGTGCTCGAAGATGCCGTACCCGATCTCGCCGTCCAGCCGGAAGCGGGCCGCGTGGTCGGTGACGCCGTACGCGGCGACGGGGTGCGCGGCCGGGTCGGCGAGGTCGTAGGTGCGGCGGTCGGTCCAGTCGCGGCCGCGCCAGGTGCCGTGCTGCCAGTCACCGGCGGGCGGATAGCCGGCGCCGACGGCGAGCGGGGACGACGTCAGGACCTCCACGTCCAGCTCCAGCGGCTTGCGCGGGTCGCCGAGGTGGATCAGGGCGCGTTCGGGGTGCCGGGTGCCGGAGCGGTAGGCGATCTCCGGCTGGGGCCAGCCGAGTTGGCGGTCGCGGTGGCCCGGGCGTACGAGGGTCGCGTCGTTCAGCGTGCGGTAGCCGTCGGCGTCCTCCTGCACGATCACCATCAGGAACCGGTCGTCGAAGCGGACCGGGCACCACACCCAGTGGAAGCCCTCGGTCGGGCACTCCTCGGCGAACCGCCCGCCGTCCTCACCGGGGATCGGCCGCACTCCCCAGCTGCGGTCCCGGGTGCCGGTCCACTCACCGGCCCTGAGGCGGATCTCCCGGCCGCCGGCCCGGATCCAGCCGACGCACCGGCCCGCCTGCACGAACCGTTTCCCCTCCAGCGTGAGCCGGCTGCCGCGCCGCTGCTGGTGGTGCGGTTCCCACAGCGCCGGGAAGTCCGCCGACCAGTGGATCTCGTACGACAGTGCGTCCGGGTCGCCCGGGTCGGCGGCGCAGCTCAGCACGTACTCCCGCAGCGGGTGCTCGACGTGGGTGCGCAGCGGGCCGACCGTGAGGCGCATCCGGTCCTCGCCGAGGGCGTCGGACGCGCGGACGGCGTGCAGGGTGTCGCCGATGCGCAGGGTGGCGTACGCGTCGATCACCCCGGTGTTGGGGTACACCCCGAGCCCGGTGATCAGCAGGGCGCGGCCCTGGTGGTCGAGGACGTGGAAGATACTGCGGTCGTAGGCGTTCCGGTCCCCGGTCGCGACGTGCTTCATCGACAGGGGCACCTGGTGAACCGGGTAGTCGTCGAGCGGCACCGGACGGTCGTCGAGCACGGCAAACCTCCCTGAGCGCAGTGCAGTTGACGGTACGTCAGGGAAACGTCGACGGCCAGACACGGAACCGGACCGGTCCGAGACACGGGCGGGTCCGGCCACCACGGCACGAACCCAGGACGGTCTACGAACCCACGCTCGATTCCCCGGCCGGGTGACCTGTCCGCATACCGCAGCGTTGCCCAGGTATGACCCCCACCTCTTCCACGACCGGGCGTCAGTTCCGCGTATTCGTTCCCCGGTACGCAGCATCGCTTCCGGGCTCCGAGCGCCCCCCGCGGGCCCCAGCCCCGCCCCCACCCCCGCAACCGCTCCCCGACCCGCCCATCTACCGCGACCTGATGCGCGCCTGGGCCCACCGCGGCCGCACGCTGCCGGGGCGCCACGACCCGGAGTGGATCCGGCTGGCGGCGCCCCTGGTCAGGCGGGGTCAGTTCAGCGGGACTCCGGACCCGCGAGGTGACGGGCGATGACCATCCGCTGGATCTGGTTGGTGCCCTCGACGATCTGGAGGACCTTGGCCTCGCGCATGTAGCGCTCGACCGGGAAGTCGGCGGTGTAGCCGTAGCCGCCGAGGATCTGGACGGCGTCCGTGGTGACCTTCATGGCGGCGTCGGTGCAGTGCAGCTTGGCCATGGCCGCCTGCCGGGCGAAGGGCCGCCCGGCGTCGCGCAGCCGGGCCGCCGCGAGGTACAGCGCGCGGCCCGCCTCGATCTGCGTCGCCATGTCGGCCAGCATGAAGCGCAGCCCCTGGAAGTCGGCGATCGGCCGCCCGAACTGCCGGCGCTCGGTGGCGTACGCGACCGCCTCGTCGAGCGCCGCCTGGGCCAGGCCGATCGCGCAGGCCGCGATGCCGAGCCGTCCGGAGTCGAGCGCGGACAGGGCGATCGCGAAGCCCTGCCCCTCGTCGCCGATACGCCGGGCGTCGGGGACCCGCACGCCGTCGAAGTGGACCTGGGCGGTGGGCGAGCCCTTCATGCCCATCTTCTTCTCCGGCGCCGCCGCGCTCAGCCCCTCGGCGTCGCCGGGCACCAGGAAGGCGGTGATTCCGCGCGGGCCCTCCTCACCGGTGCGGGCCATGACGGTGTAGAAGTCGGCGACGCCGCCGTGCGTGATCCAGGCCTTGGTGCCGGTGATCACCCAGTCGTCGCCGTCCCGGACGGCCTTGGTGCGCAGCGAGGCGGCGTCGGAGCCGGACGCCGGCTCGGACAGGCAGTACGCGCCGAGCAGGCCGCCGCCGAGCATCGCGGGCAGGTGCTCGACCTGCTGTTCCTTGGTGCCGTAGGTGGCGAGGGCGTAGGAGGCGAGGGTGTGGACGCTGACGCCGAGGCTGATCGTCAGCCGGGCCGCGGCGAGCTCTTCGAGGACCTGGAGGTAGACCTCGTACGGCTGGTCACCGCCGCCGTACTCGGCGTCGTACGGCAGGCCGAGCAGCCCCGACCGGGAGAGCAGGGCGAAAACGTCGCGCGGGAAGCGTCCGGCGTCCTCCTCCTCGGCCGCGTGCGGGGCGATCTCGCGCTGCGCGATGTCGCGGACGAGCGAGATCAGGTCCCGGGCCTCGTCCGTGGGCAGTAGTCGGTCCACCGGCTGCGGGGCGCGGTCGGGCATGGCGACGCTCTCCTCCCTTTCGGGCGCGGCGGCGGACCTACGCCATGGGTGGGCGGCTCCGCCGGGGTCTCACTGCTGCGGCCGATGCTCCTGCTTCCGGGTCACGAAAGCTGCTGACCAGCGGCTGCGCGCTGTGAGTATGCCCGATCGGAGGCATCGAGTCACTGGTTAACGACCGCTTACTTCAGGAATTCCCCGCGCCGGGAAATTGGTCCGCACCATTGACCGAACTGGGACCTCCGCCCCTTTTGACCGAACTGGGACCTCCGCCCCTTTGTCATGCCTCCCGACGGGCGGGCTCCGGGGCCGGGTACGAGGGGTCCAGCTCCTCGATCGCCCGCAGGGCGCCGCCCAGGGTCTTCACCAGCAGCTCGCACATGGTGTCGCGGCTGAGTTCGGGGCGGTCGATCCAGTCGAGCGTGGCGCCCTCGACGCCACACACCCAGCCGAGCAGGCCCATGCGGGCGAGCGGGGCGATGTGCCGTCGGCCGTACGCCCCTTCGGCGATGGTCGTGACGATCACCTCGCGCACCTCGTCCCGGATGGCCTGCACCTCGGTGTCGAAGCCGACACCGCCGCTCACGATCGTGCGGTACGCGGCGTGATGGTGCTCGGCGTAGCGCAGATAGCCGTCGATCGTGCGGTGCACCCGGTCCACGGGCGCGAGCTCCAGCCCCCCGGCCGCGAAGGTGACCAGGTCGGCGACGGAGTCCTGCACGATGGCCAGGTAGTAGCCGCGCTTGGACTGGAAGTAGTAGTAGATCAGCCCCTTGGCGACATGGGCCTGCCGGGCGATGTCGTCCATCGAGAGCGCGTCGTAGGACGTGTCGGCGAACAACCTCCGCCCGATGGCGATGAGTTCGGCGCGGCGTGCCGCCGAACGCTCGGTGCCGCGGGCCCGTGGCCGGGCGGCGCCGCGCTGGTGACTGATATTCAATTTCGACCCTGGTTCCAACGGGCGGCGAGACACCCGCAGTATGGCAGGTCGGCCCGCCCGTCAGGTCACAGCAGTCCCATCTGAGTCACCAGCATCGCCAGCACCACGACGAGGGTCCAGCCCATGATGTGTTCAACGATCTTCGGGCCGTCGTCCTTGGGGCCGCCGGTTCGGACACGGGCGGCGGTGGCTGACTGTGCGGTCATGGTCTCTCGCTGGTGTGTCGTGCGTGCAGTGGACTCCCCCCACCGATCTGTCCACCTTGCCACCGGCAGCGGCTTTTATGGCGGAGACGTTGGTCACAGCACGCCCACAGCAGCGAGCGCCAGCCGCTGGCGGGCGGTCGGATGCGCCGGGAAATACAGGTAGCAGACGCCGCCGGTGCCGGAGACGACCTTGCCGGAGGCGTTGTACCGCTTGGTCCTCAGCCAGATGTTCTCCGTATGGCTTCGTCCGAGTGGCCGACTTGGGGCGACGGCCCGACGGGCCCGCTCTGCCCGGTTGAACTGCTGAGATGTGTTGAGACGGATAGAGACGAGCGGAGACGGATTACTGACGGCTGGGTCTCCCCAAATGCTCCCCGCCGCCCCCCACTCCCCAGATTCTCCCCGGCAACCCTCCCGCCCAGCGAGGGTGCGACCTGCGGAATTACCCTACTGGCCGAGCTCGCCGACACGCCCCGGCTGGTACTCGTTCCCCGAACGCCTAGCCTCATCCCGCCTTATGTCTTCCATCGCGATGACGCAGTCGGCACAGGCCCGGACCTCATGCTCGCCGTCGTCGCGCGGGTGGAGCTTCTTGATGACGGTCGTGTCGACGGTGCCGCGCTCAGGGTGCCGAAAGCAGACGCCCGGACTCCACTGGTAGAGGTCGAGGATCTGCTGGCGGTCCATGTCGTTCTCCTGTTGTGTCGGTCGACTCGGTGTGCGGGGGGTGTGGCCCTGATGCCCGGTCTGCCCTGCTGAATGCGTGGGGCCGGCGTAGTTCACCCGATGGTGTGAACACACGTTCGATTTCTGCACACTACAGCTAGCCCTCCGGCATATGCCAGAACGCCGCAGGGGGCAGTGGCGAGCACAGGCCTCACTCGCTCTACGCGGAACGATGGCCCGTCCGTCGCGCGGGTCCGATCAAAAGCGACAGTTTAGGTACTGACACATGATCGACTCGCCTCGACGGTTTGTCGAGTGCCAGCCCGCCGTACACCCCGCCCCGACTGGGTGCTCCTCGAACAGCAATCCCTCGGCCGCCGCATCCGAGACCTCAGACGCGCCGCCGAGCTCTCGCAGGACCAGTTGGCCGAGCGCTTGGGGGTGGAGCGGCGGACCGTCCAGCGATACGAGAATGCGGTCACCGATCCCCGCTACGCCGACCTGCTGCTCATCGCCCGGGCCCTGGGCGTGCACGCCGACGAGCTACTCCCGCCACGCGACTGACCTACCTGCGGTCAGGCCTGCCGCAGTCGCCGAATCGCGTCGGCGTCCTGCTCCTGCCACGCCTTGTACAGCCGCTCGGATTTCCCGCACCGCCCATCGATGCTGCGGCAGGTCGGGCATCCGGTGGTGTGTCCGACGTAAGCGCTCCAGGCTTCCTGTACGGGGCTGAGGCGGCCGACGCCGGGTAAGGCGCGCAGCCTGCTTCCGGCTGCGGGCTCGGGGTCTCTACGCTCGTCCACGTCGACGGCTCCTTGCGGCTGTCGTCCACGCCCCCGGGCCGGTCGCGCGGTCGCGGGGGTCTGCACTGCAAACCGTACTACCCCAGACTACCCCTGGGGGTAGCTATGGCAGGTCAGGGGGCGTGACCTACCGTCGGCTACCATGATCATCGACAGGGAGGGGCCGGTTCCCCCGTACCGCCAGATCGCCGACGACATCCGCCGGAAGATCGAAGACGGAACGATTCCCCCAGGCCGGCGCATCCCCTCGATCGTCGAGATGGAACAGGAGTACGACGTCGCCCGCGACACCCTCCGCAAAGCCACCAAGCTGCTGAAGGAAGAGGGCCTGGTGGAGACGGTGACCGGCATGGGCCTGTTCGTCGTCGACCGTCAGAAGCCATAGTCCGCTGTCAGACCCGGCGGCTACGCTGATCGCCATGTCCGCCACTCCCCCGCCTTCTGGTGCCGCGCGGTCTGCTGCGGTCGTGGATGCGGAGATCCGTGCCCTGCTGCAGGAGACGGGCGGCTGGTTGTGGGGGCCGACGCGGGAGCGGTACGAGCAGCTGCGCGATGAGTGGGTGCGGGCCGTGCACGAGGAGATGACCACCGCGGCGTAGCAGCCTGCCCCGGTGCATCACGCCGGGGCAGGACCAGCAGCAAACCCGACTTGTTCGTCGGATGATGAGCTCAGGCTACTCGCCGCCACCGACAACGCCGGGCCGTCGCGTCGACAGCACTTAGGTGCCCGAGCCGAATCCCTGCTCGGCAGCCTGCTGTAGCCCTGCCTGAATCCGCTGAAAGCCGTCACCGATTGACTGCAAGGCGGACGACATCGGGATCACGGGGGCTGGCGGGTAGTGGCGGTCGAGCTGCTTCAGCGCGCGGTCGACACTCGGGTACGGGCGGTGGGCCATGGTCCCCTCCTTCGTTCCCGCCAGCATGGCAGACGGTCACTCCGCGCCCGGCCACTCCGTCAACGTCTCGCCCGTCTCCTCGTCGACGAGGGTGATGCGGGCGTCGGGCAGGCTGCCGTACTCGCCGACCCAGCTGCTGAACTTCCTGCGCGCGGTGGCCTCGCTGCCCCACCACCCGTGCTGCACCGGGCGGCTGGCGGAGGTGAGCAGCAGGTGGTAGCGCTCCGGGTCAGTCGCCATGCTGCCACCCCGTCTCGTCTGTCCACGCACTCACCGGCAGCTCGCCCGCGGTCTCGCGCAGGTCGGCGAGGATCTTGCTCAGCGGGGCGGGCAGCTTCGGTATGACGGCGAGGCTGTGGTCGCGGCACAGGTCCAGCCAGCGCGGCCCATACCCGGCGGGCGCGATGACTCGGGTGGTGCGGGTGTCGTCGCCGCAGATCGAGCACGGCAGCGGCGGCCAAGCGGAGAGCCGCGCACGCTCGTCCGGCCGCCACTGCACGGCTGGCGCCCGGTCGAGGAGAGCAGGGTCGACGCGGTGCAGCGCGACCAGGTCCGCGACGTCCACGCTTCCTCCCTACCCTGGCGCGCCAGTGTGTGCCACCGATCATAGAATCGAACGCGTGAACGATGCACCATCGCCGTCCCGGCTCGACCTGCTGCGCTTCCTCGAACGCGTCCAGCAGCGCGACCTGGACCGCACCCGGCGGTGGATCGCAGACGAAGAGCGCCGGGAGGCACAGAGGCGTGCGACCGAGGAACGGCGACCCCCGCCGCCTGACTGGCTGATCGAGCAGAGCCTCAGCCGCGACGTGCCACCGGTGTACGTACACGTCGGCGGCTGCCACATGGCGGGCAAGCGGTCGAAGGGCGTGACACGGGATGCCGCGCTGCGGGCGCTCACCGACGGCGTGGATGCCTGCCCGCACTGCCGGCCGGACACCGAGCTCGGGATCCTCGACTAGGCGCTCTTGGCCTTCTTCTTTGCCGCGGTCTTCTTGGCCGGCTGCGTCTTCGCCGCCTTCTTCGCAGGTGCCTTCTTCTTCGGCGCCTGGGCGTCCTCGCCGCGGGCCGCCCGTGCCTGGGCTACGGACTCGTTCAGCGCGGCCATCAGGTCGACCAGCTGGCCGGGCTCGGCCGTAGGCTCGGGCAGCTCTGGCGGCGCGCGGTGCTCCCGCTTCGCCTCGATGATCTGCTCCATGGCTTCCGTGTAGGTGTCGCGGAATTCCGGGTCGTCGAGGTCATCGCGGGTCATGTTGTCCATGAGCGCGAGGGCGCCTTCGATCTCGTCGTCGGACACCTCGACCGGCTCAGGGAGCAGCTCTGTGGGGTCGCGGATTTCGTCGGGCCAGCGCATCGCGTGCAGCACGATGACGTCGTCCCGGATCCGGAGAAGCCCGAGGCGCTCGCGCCCGGACCAGGCGTACTTGGCGACGGCCACCTTCGACGAGCGGCCCAGCGCTTGGACCAACAGCTTGTACGGTTTCGCTGCGACGGGCTGTGCCGGGGCCAGGTAGTAGCCCTCGCCGATGCGGATCGGGTCGACGGAGTCCAGCGGCACGAACGCCACGATCTCGATCGCCTTAGCCGTCGGCAGGGGGAGCTGCTGCAGCTCCTCATCCGAGATCGGGATGACCTGCGTCTTGCTCAGCTCGTAGCCCTTGCCGATCTCGCCCTGGTCGACCTCACGGTCCTCGATCTCGCAGTACTTCCGGATGCGGACGCGGCCCATGTCCTCCAGGTGGTACTGGTGGAAGCGGACCGAGTGGTCCTCGGTGGCCGACTGCACGTTGATCGGCACGGTGACCAGGCCGAAGCTGATGGCGCCTGACCAGATGGTTCGGGGCATGGGACACCTCCGCGACTACCCCGAGCAGCATCAGCCTACGAGCGGCGCGGCGGGCACGCACGCTGCTACCTTGTCGCCCTCACCGCACGCCCTGGGGGGACCGTGAAAATCATCTGGCTACTGCTCGCTGTCCTGCTCGGCTGCCTTGCCCTCGGCGGTGTCGCGCAGCTCACGGAACGCGTCGACCCAATCGAAGTCGCCATCACGCTGCTCCTCGCCTACGGAGCATGGGCCTGCTGGAAGCGCGCAGGCCTCGCACGCAAGCAGCCACCCGACGTCGACGCCAACCGTCGGCCCTGGCAGCGCTGACACGACAGCGCCCGCCTCGACGGGGGAACGAGGCGGGCGCTGCATTCTGTGTGGCACGGGGTGGGTCAGGGTTCCTCGTCGTCAGCTTCGGATGCGGCCTTCTGTTCCGCGATCAGCTCGTCGTAGAGGTCGAGGATGCGCTGGTTGGCTCCCGGAGAGAGGGGCTTCTGCCAGGTGATCTCTCCCGTCTCGTACCAGATCTCCATCCAGTCTTTGGGCGGCTCCCCGATCGGCTCGTTGCTCATGACTTTCCCTGCGGCTGGAGTCGTTCGCCGAGCCGCGCGGCGAGGGCGTAGGCGGGGTGGTTGTCGAGCTGGCGGCGGCGCCGGTTGTACCGCTGGGTGGTGCGCGGGTCGGAGTGCGAGACGGCGTCCTGGACGTCTTGGAGGGGGACGCCGTTGGCGAGGTTGTCGGTGATGAACTGGTGCCGCAGCGTGTGGGGTTTGATCGTGGCGGCTTGCGGGATGTCTGCGCGGCGAGCAAGGACGCGGAGGTGCTTCCACACTTCGGGCTGGGTCCAGCGACGGCCGGAGTCTGTGACGAACAACGGCCCGTCGGTGCGGTTGCCGAGGTAGGCGAGGAGTGCGTCGAGGGCGAGCGGCGGCACGGGCGCGGGCCGCTTCTTCCCGCCCTTCTGGGTGAGCGGCAGGGTGCGGTGTCCTCGGTCGTAGCCGAGCTGGTCGGCGTTGAGGGAGAGGAGTTCGTCGACGCGGGCGCCGGTGAGGTAGAGGAGCATGACGAGGGCGTAGGAGCGGGGCGCCCAGTCGCGCGCGGTCCCGATGAGCCGCATCGTCTCCTCATCCGTCATTCCCTCGGTGGGCGAGTAGTCGGGGTCGATGTCCGGGCGCGGGACCTTGGCGAAGGGGTCGTAGTCGGTGGCCTCGACGTCGATGGCGTAGCCGTAGAAGGAGCTGGCGGCGGACAGGGCCTGGGCGACCGTGGTGTCTTCTGGCGGCTTGCCGAGCCGGGTGGGCGTCTTGGCGACGCGTTTGGCGTAGGCCTCGGCGAGCATCCGCTTCGCGGTGAAGGGGTGCACGCCCGCGCCTCGTGCGTACTCCTCCCACTGCCGGAAGGTGCGGGCGTAGGCCCGCCTTGTGTGGCGGCTCTTCTGGCGGGCGATCCATCCTCCGGCGATGGTGGGTAGCGGGTCGTGGTCGCCATAGATGGTGGTGAGGTGGTCGGCGAGTGCGCGGGCTTCGTCGGGCCAGTCGTCGCGGGGGTCGTGCCGGTCGGTCGACAGCTCCGCCGACGGACGCGGGACTAGGGCGGTCACTCCTCGCACCCCAGGTTCTTGAGGTCAGGGTGATGCAGCCACATCAGGATCGCCTGAGCGTCAAGCACGGCCTGACCGGCGGGTGTCGGCTCGACTGGCTTGAAGCCGGTCGCGTACTCGCAGTCCGCGTCTTGGCAGGCGTGGTCGTCGCCAGCGGGCCAGTAGAGCAAGGGCGTCTTGTGGATCGGGCAACGGCACCGGTCAGTGCATCGGTGCGGGCGCGGGACGCGGGCATTCATTCTTCCAGCTCCCCACGTAGCTGCAGGATGGCGATGGAGATGCCCGTGCAGGCTGCCGCCCACACGCCGCAGGAGCAGTAGGACCAGCCGTTGGTCCATCCTTCGCATCCTTGCGAGTGGCCGGGCTCGTGGTCTGCCGCTTCGCGCGCCTTGTTGTATAGGGCTTGCATCTCGGCATTGCCGCCGTAGGGCGGCACTCGCACTTCCTTCGGGGCGCAGATGGCCGCATGGACGGGCGGTTGGGTCATGGCTACCAGCCCTCTGGTGTCTCGATGTGCGGCGTGCCCGCCCTTGTGTCATTCATCAGAGGTTCCCCTTCGGCTTGCTCGGGTTTGGGATGGCGATGCGTGAGGACAGTTGGTCGCCAGTCATCCACCCTGACTGGATGAGCGCTGGCAGAGCCGTCATGATCCGATCCCATTGGGTGTCCAGGGCTTGGTCTGCGAGGTCGTGCAGCACGCTGTAATCGACCGGTCCGTCACCGAAGGTAGGGCGAGGCTGGGGTGCCATCTCAAAGACGGCAGCCCGGTCGTGCGCTGCGGTCAGCTCCGCCATGGCAGCAAGGCTCGGCGTCCACAGTGCCGTCTCTCGCAACCACCGGTCCACGGCGCGCTCGCCCGCGACCAAGCCGACGAACATCGCTGTGGTCGCCTCGCGGGAGGCGCATGCAACTTCGGCGTGGCCCCTGAAGTCGTCGCCTACGCCTAGGCTCGCTACGTGGAAGCCTCCAGCCATCCAGACAACTGCGTGCCCTAGTTCATGCACCGCAGCGATGGCACGGCTGTCTGCCTCTGACAGGCCGAGCGCCTGGGGGTTGATCTCTCCGTGTAAGGACTCGTCTTCCAAGCGGTTCCTTGTCGGGTAGGGCGTCCCGTCAGCCGTGATGATCTCTCGGTGCCAGATGGTCATTGCCTCCCTCCCTTCCGTTCACGAGTATGGGATAACTGTCATTATCAACCATAGAGTTGGGTGATCGCCAGCACTTCCGGAGACGACAGTGAGCCCCGCTCCTCGGTGGGAGCGGGGCTCGGATACGGCATGTTATCGAGGGTTGCACCGCCCAATGGGGCGCGATGCAGAGGAGGTTCGACCCCCCTGGTTTGACACCATGGCTAGCCTCCGACCATGAGCACATACCAAGGGCGGGCGATTCTCATCACGGACGAGGGCGTAGAGATCGCCGTCGGCGCACAGTTGCGGAGTTGGCGGGACGGGCGCCGCGCATCGTGGGGCGGAAGACTCACGATCGACGGCGAGTACTGGGACATCCTCAAAAACAAGGATGAAGGTCTCAGGCTCCGGCTCACCAACGGGAACGAGGCCACGTTCAACCGTCCGCACAAGCAAGACATCCCAGCCTTCCCCGGCGCCCCGTTCTTCTTTACCGTCATGGGGGACGGCGACGTGCCGTTCTGAGCACGACGAAGCGCCCCACTCCCCCGCCGCGGCGGAAGAGTGGGGCGCTGTCGTTCATGCCGATTCGTCTACGGATACTGGCGGCGGGCGGGATCGAGGCCCGCGGCGACCGGGAGCAGGCCGCCACCGTCGTCTCCGCCGCTGGTGTTGCGGCAGGTGTAGTGCGTGGATCCGTCACCGTCCGGGGTGCACTCGTAGATGGCGCCCCTGTACTCGAACGTCCAGCCGCTGGGTGCGGGGCCCCGTGGTCCTTGCTCGCCGGGCTCGCCCGCCGGGCCCTGTGGCCCAGCTGGCCCAGGCTCGCCCTGCGGCCCGGGAGGTCCGGCCTCGCCGGCCTCGCCGTCTGCCCCGTCGGCGCCGGGCTCGCCGGATGGCCCGGGCGCCCCCGGCGTGCCGTCCTGGCCGTCGCTGCCGCGCGAACCGGACGGGCCAGGCGACCCCGGCTCGCCGGGCTCGCCCTCGGGGCCGGGTGGCCCAGGAATCGGTACAGGTACCTGCTCCCGGGACGGCAAGTCCTCAACCGCCTGGCCCGGGTCGGGGGCCCTCGGTGTCTGACCCGCCGCCTGCACCTGCGCGCGCAGCACCCGCACATCGCTGGCGAGCGTCGACACTGCCTCGCCCCGCCGGTCCGCCTCGGCGGCCAGCCGGTCGACTTGCTGCTGCCCTTGCAGCCACACGACGCCGATAGCGCCGCCGAGGAACAGTAGCGCGGCGGCAATCCACAGGACGTGGCGGCGCCGGTACAGGAGGCTCTCCGTGCGCGTCACGGCTCACCCCCGAGCTGCTGCACCAAAAGCTTCAGGCGGGTGACTTCCGCCTTCTCCGTGGCCAGCTCCAGGCGCACCTGGGCGAGTTCGGCGCGCAACTCTTTGCGCTCTTCCTGGAGCTGGTCGGTCAGCGAGTTGTATCCGGTGATGACTCCGCCCTCCCGCTGCGCGCGGTTGGCACCTCTGGTGCCATACATGGCTGCCAGTGCGGCCACGGGTGCGCCGACGAGAGCGGCTATCGCCGTAACCATGGCGGCGTCCATGAGGCGCCCTTCCGGTCGCGCATAGCTGGCAGGGTCAGACGCTCTTCGTGGTCGGGGCGGTCGGTGTCACCTGTCCGCGGGTGAGCAGTCCGAGCACAGCGAGCACGACGGCGTTCAGGGCGCCGATCTTCTCCGCGCCCAGCTCCAGACCGTAGGCGGCGAGAAGTGCGGCGACCGCGGCGACGAGGCCGGTGAACGCAGACGGTGCGATCGGGCGGGTGACGGCGGCGGTGGCTGCGGCGAACACGGCGGAGATGACGGCGACGATCGCGCCCGCCTGCTCGGCAGAGAGGCCGAAGTTGAAGGTGGCCAGCAGCGACAGCGCGGCGCTGATCGTGGCGATGATGAGAGCCGGCTCGCGACCGAAGATACGCATGGGTGTCCTCACTTCTTGGGGAGCTTGAGCTTCTGGCCGACGCTCAGGTCGTCGGGGTTCTTCAGGCGGTTGAGGCTGGCGATGTCCCGCCAGCGGTCGCCGTCGCCGAGCCGGGATGCGGCGATGGACCAGAGGGTGTCGCCCTTGCGCACGGTGTACGTGGTGACCGTGGCGCCGGTCAGCTTGAGCTTCTGCCCGACGTCGATGTGGCTCGGGTCCTTGAGGTCGTTGGCGTCGACGATCGCGGGCACCGTGGTGCCATGCGCGCGGGCGATCGCCCACAGGGTGTCGCCCTTCCGCACCGTGTACGTCGTCCCGCTGTGCGAGCCGGAGCCGCCGCCGGTGGGCGGCTTGGCGCCGAGCCGCTTTGCGATCCGAGCCCGCATGGACGTCATCGTGAAGCCGCGCGGGTCGACCTTCCCCGGCTGCCACTCCAGGTGGCCGATGACGGACGCGGCCTTCCATCCGTGGTGTCGGCAGATCGCGGCCGACACCTTCTCGATGGCGAGCAGCTGCGCGGCCGGCCACGGGTCCTCGCCGTCGCCGAGGTTCTCGCACTCGAAGCCGTAGAAGTACCGGTTCCCGTCGCGGTTCGTCTCGTTGTCCGGCGGCAGGGCGGCCTCGGCGATGACGGCACGCAGTACGTCGTCGTCACCGCTCCCGGCGTGGTTGGCGCGCCCGTAGCCGACCAGGTGGACGCGGCCGTCCTTGGTGATGACGCCGTGGCACAGCGGGCCGGGTAGTCCTGCGTAGCCCTTCCGGCACAGCTCCACGGTGTGGGCGCTGCCACGGGTGACGGTGTGGTGGATCATCACGCCGTGCACGGGTCCCCACGGGCCGACGTGGTTGCGGTTGTGGGTCTCCCAGTCGCCGACCTCGACGACCGTGAGCCCCTCGGCGCGCAGCAGCGCGGCGAAGTTGGCTGCGCTGGGCGGTGTGGCCATGTGTTGCTCCAGACATGTGGAAAGCCCCGGCCATTGGCGCGGGGCGGCGGGGTGAGGGCGGGTCAGGTGATGCGGGTCAGCTTCAGCGCGCACCCGGCGCGCAGGACCGTGTCTGCCGTGTTCGACGTGTTCTGCGCCCACGACAGCGTGAGATTGCCTGCAGTCGCTCCGGTGACCAGCGTTCCCTTGAGGGTGGTGCCGGTGGCGCTGGCGAAGGTGACGACGCCGGTCGGGCCGACCACGCCGACGCCGTCGTTGTCGGTCCACGTCATCGTCGCCCCGGCCGGAGCGATCCACGTCATCCGCATCCCGCCGCCGCCGTTGGTCCACACAGCCACGCACTCGACGTCATAAGTCGAGTTCGCCTCGACCTCCAGCGTCAGGTCCGGGTCTGCGGCCGGGGTAATGGTGCTCGCGCGTGGGGTGTCCGCGTCCTTGATGGCTTTGGTCGCGATCGTGGCAGTTCCGGCGCCGAGGTTGTGGGTGAAGACGGTGCCCGCGCCATCGATCTCCACAGTGCCGACCGCCAGCGCGCCCTTGGTGATCAGCGTGTTGCCGACGATCAGGTTCGGCCCGGCGTCGCCGGTGGCTTCTTCCCGGATCAGCGAGCGCGTCTTTCCCGCCGTGGTCGAGGAGGCGATGCTGTTGCCGACGATCAGGTTGTCGCGGGTGCCGAATTCGAGGTGGATGCCGGAGACTTGGCCGGTGAGAGAGCCGACTTCGCCGGGGCTGAAGATGGTGCAGCCGGTGATGACGTTCCCGGTCCCGACGATGAAGATGCTGTCGCCTGCGGTGCCATCGAAATTGCAGCCGTTGATCTTCGTGGCTGACGCGTCCTGAATACGGATGCCCTTGGTGTTGTTGTCGGCGCCGCCCACGAAGTTGCAGGCGTCGATGAACTGTGTTCCAGCCCGGTCGAGGATGCACACCGCGGTCTCGAAGGTCGTACCGCCGGAGCCGCCGAGGAACTCGAAGTCGCAGGCCACGATCTGATTCTCATCGTTGCTGTCGCAGTGAATGCCCCGGCCGGGGCCCTCCGATCCCATGGACTGGTCGAAAAGGCAGCCGAAGATCCTGTTGTTGTGGCCGAACGCGCCGCCCGTCTGCGGCCCCAGGTACAGGGCGTCGTCGCGGCAGGCGATGAAGTGCACGTTGTCGATCCTGCACGCCACCGCCCCGGCCCCGTAGATCCCGCCCGACGCTGCAGTCTGCCCGGACTCGTTGCCGTCGATCGTCAGATCCTTGATCGCGACCCGCGTGTCCGCACCCGACATCTCGATCGCGTAGCAGTCAGCGCCGATCGCCAGCTTCAGCACCGACGTCCACCCGGAACCGACGATCGTCGGCGCCTCACCGGCAGGCAGCAGTAGCGGCTGCGACAGCATGTACGTGCCGCGCGGGATGTAGACGGTGCCGCCCGGCACCGTGGTCGCCGCGTCGATCGCGGCCTGGATGGACGCGGTGTCGTCGCGGACGCCGTCACCGGCGGCGCCGAAGACGGGGTCCGTGACCACGAGCCAGTCGAGGCTCGTCAACGCGTTGCTGCTGAGGTCTCGGGTCGCGATCCACGCCCGCGTGCTGCCGCCTGCCGCCTCGGCCCACATGCCGAGGATCCCGTCCGGGCCGGAAAACTCCGGCAGCGCCCCGAACTCGTCCGTCGTCACCTGGGTGATCGGCGTACCGGTGGCGTCCAGCAGGTCGGTGTACTGCATGCCGCCGTCGGCGTCGTCCCAGAAGGTCACCACCGCGCCCGCGGCGACACCCCACAGCCCGTCCGAGGGCTGCACCACAAAGTCCGCCACACCGGCGCCGAATTTCGCACGTGCCATGTCACACCACCCACGAGACGCTGTTCGGCATCACGACGTCGCCCGTCGAGATGCCGGGATGCTGGGTCAGCCACACCTGCCCAGCGCGGCTGTTGGTAGTGGCGTAGACGGTGCAGCGTCCGATCCGTGACCCGGTCAGATACGCCACCGCGTAGATGTGGTGGGTGGGCCGGTACGCCGCCGGGATCAGCACCGGCAGCCGACTGTCCGACGCGGCGCTAAAGCTCGACCCCACCCGATCGAACTCACCCAGCCTGAAGTGGACGTTTCCGTTGCGCTCCCAGATGACCGGCGTAATCCCCACTTCCCATGACGACAAGGCGGAGGAGACGTTGATGACGCCGGAGTCGGAGTAGACGACGATCCACGCGGCGCCGTTCCACAGGATCAGTCGTCCTGTGTCCAGCTCGTAGCCGACCTCGCCGCGGCGCGGCAGGGCCGGGCGGCTGAGCGACGTGCAGGGCCGCAGCCGAGTCCCCACGTACTGCTCAACCCTCGTCACGGACACCACGCTCGCACCGTTGAGGATGGTCACCTGGGCGAGCGGGATCTCGTACACGCCCGTGTCGCCGGTGTCCTGCACCAGCGCCGGGGCACCCGCGCCCGGGGTGCCCTCGCGGAGGGTGGCCCGCAGGTCCCACGTCGCGCGGTCCAGGCGCAGCACCACCCAGTCCACCCGCGTGGAGCCGCTCGCGTTGGCGCTGAC
Source organism: Streptomyces sp. Z423-1 (assembly GCF_013009255.1). Lineage (NCBI taxonomy): Bacteria > Bacillati > Actinomycetota > Actinomycetes > Kitasatosporales > Streptomycetaceae > Streptomyces > Streptomyces sp. Z423-1. Next base: position 7,945,436 of record NZ_CP053109.1, on the reverse strand, counting down.
GGGCAGGTTCACGGTGGTCGTGCCGGAGTACCAAGCGTGCCCGCGCACGGACGCATACACCCCGGCGCGAACATCCGCCGACAGACCCACCCCAGCGGACACCACCGCGGTGTCGTTCGGGTCGCCGTACACCCCATCGTCGCTGAACCGCGAGGCCAACTTCTCGTACTCGGCGTCCGTGACGTTGCGGGCGTTGTAGTTGGGCGACGGCCACGAGTTCTGGGCCATCGGTTACCTCGCTTCCAGTCGTCCGAGCCGTCGGCCCAGTTCTCGTACCAGCCGCACCATCTGCGGATCGCTCGTAGCCTCAGGCGAGCCCACCAGCGACGTGACGTACTCGCCGCTGGTCGGGGTGGCCTGCAAGTGGATGCTGCGGACCAGGTCGGCCACCTCCAGCCCGGTCGGCAACGCGACCGTCACTCGGTCGCCGAGGGTGTAGTCCCGGCCCGCCTTCAGGTCCTCGGTGTCGACCGTCACGGTCGCGAGCTCCACCGGGGCCGCGCCGCCGGCGAGTGCCTCGTTGCCGTCCTGGGTGAGTTCGCCGTTGGTGTCGGTCTCGGCGGTGCCGCTGACGAGCTGCTCCACCCGCCACCACGCGGACGCCGCGACGGCGTCGGCGACCTCGACGAACTTGCGGTCCGCCGGAGCCTCGACCTCCGACCCCTGCACCAGGGCGTGGGTGACCGTCGGTGCGCTCTGTTTGTAGGTGACGGCGCGCAGGTTGCCGAGCCCTTCGGCGAATCGGGCCGTCGCCGTCCGGTCGACGGGTGCGTACACCTCGAACTCGATCTGAGACGAGGTCTGTCTGGTGCGGAAACCGAGGCCGCCGCCGTCGATCGCCACCCGGCGGCACGCCGCCAGCAGACCCTCGAAGCGGGTATTCACGCTCGTCGTCGTGCCGACGCCGGCCACGGGGGCGAGGGCCAGATTCGCAATCTGCCGCGCCGCGAGCGCGCCCGGCCCGCAGTTGACGTTCACCAGAGTCCGGATGATCGTCTCTGCGTTGGTGCTGGTGATCGAGTACGAGGCGGTGTCGGGCTGGTTCGCCCACGTGACGGCGGGATCGGCCCACGTGATGTGTCCGGCGGCCAAGGCCAGGTCGTCGGAGAAGTTGACCCGCACCTTGCCTGGTGGGGCCTCGCCCTCACTGCCGATGCCCCAGGAATAGTCCTGCGTGATCTCCATGGGGCCGGCCATCCAGATCTCACCGTCACGGATGACGACAAGGCGATGACCTGGCTGGAGTTGCGCCATGACGTAGGGGTGTGCGACCAAGTCCACCGAGCCGCTTCCTGGCTCGTTGAAGCGCAGCGTGGCGTCCAGCGCTGTCCAGTCGGCGAGCGGATCCCCCTGCACGGCGAGGCCCTCGTCAGTGACGAGGAGCTGGATCGCCACGGTCCACCCCCTCGCCGGTCAGGCCGTCTCGTACCTGGGGTTGAAAGACATGTCGACGGCGGAGGTGGGCCCGGAGCCGTCCAGCTGGAAGGTCACGGGATTGTCGCCAGGGTCCAAGCCCCACAGCACAGCGTCCGGCCAGTTCAGGGACCCCACCCAGTTCGAACCGTCCTGGTAGCGGACCTGCACCGGGTCCGTGCGGACCGTGACCTTCTCCCCGGCGAGCAAGTTGCCGTGTCCGACTGCGGTCGGGTCCAGCTCGAACGACTCGCCCGTGCCCTGGTGGGTGAATGTCACCAACGACGCCGGGCCGGTGATCGTCCAGGTCGGCCACACCACCGTGTCGCCGGGATTGGTCACGGTCGTGGCGCCGAGCACCTGTGAGGAGCTGACGGACGGGTACGGCTGCAGGTAATCCTCGCCGGTGCCCTGCTGGCGGTGCACGGTAACGGTCTCTGCGTCCACCCAGTACGGGTCCTCGCACCACAAGGTGACGACCGCGCTGTCCCAGGTGATGCCAGTCGCAGTCCGCCCCTGGCCGTCCCAGCCTTCCTGGTAGTAGACGGCGATCGTGCGTTTGGTGCCGTCCGGGCGGGCCACCTCCAGCGTGCCCGGAGTGCGGGTGCCGTCCGGCCCGCGCCGCAGGGTGCGAGTAAAGGCCCTACTGAGGGCCCGCCAGTTCGCGGTGAACGCCATGTGGTCGGAGCCCTTGACGAGGACCGGCCACACGATCGTGCGAGGCTGCGGCTGCACATGCCGCAGCCGTGCCCCGCCGCGCGGATGCGGATCAGAAGTCAGCACATACGGTGCCGCCCCCAGCCCGGACACGCCCTCCGCGAGCGTGTACCACTCGGCGCTCAGATCGGTCATCGGCCAGCGCGTGCCCACCGGATCGACGTAGGTGACCGACGCATACCCGATCTCCGGCAAGTCGACCGGTGGCGGGGTGTCCGGCTGCGGCGGTGTGACAACCGGCGCTGTAATCAGGGGCATCTACCGGGGCCTCCCCACACGCTGCCGCGCCTCCTCCTGCCGCTGCCACAGCCTGAAGTCGTCGAAGTCGACGACAGACTTCCGGGCATTGAACGTGTAGTTGTTGACTACGCTTGGCCGCTGTTCGCCTGACGATGGCGCCGACGCCGCTGGCATGCCCGGTTGTGGTGCGGCACGGCCGATGGGGATTTCCTTGGCGTTGAGGGCGTCGAAGAATTCCTGCCCGTAGTGGTCGACGGCCGCCTCGCGCACCATGTATTCGCCGGTCGACCCCCATAGCAGGATGCTGTCCGACGTCGGAGTGCCCGGCCCGCGCAGCAGCCCGCCGTCGGGGAATCCCGGGATGAGTCCACCATCGGCGTAGCCGCGGATCAGGCCGCCCTGGGCGTAGCTGCCCGGGCGCAGCCGATCACGGTTGCGTGCCTCGCCGGTGGCCCCCTGGACGATGTACCGGGTGACCACGTAGGTGGTGGCTGTCTTGCCGTCCAGCCCGTTCAGCTGGCGGCGCGCCGCTTCCAGCTGTCGCGTCAACTGGTCGATGTTGGCTCGGACCTTCGCCTTGCGCGAATCGGGCACCCGCTTCAGCTGGGACTTGGCGCTATCCAGCTTCTTTTGCAAATCCTCCATGTTGGCTCGGAGCTTCGCGGTCTTGTCGGGCGTCTTGAGGATCTGGTCGGCGAGGCTCTTTGCCTCACCCCGGGTGAGGCCCATCTGGACGGCGCTCGCGATGAGCTTCTGGCGGCCCTGCTCGTAGATACCGTTCGCCTCCGACCAGGATGCGCCAGACTCACGCGCCGCGGTCGTCGCCTCGTTCGTTTTGGCGGCCAGGTCGGACAGTGCCCGGTATGCGCCCCGCCCCTTCTCTGTGGTCAGGTCCAGCTTTCCGCCGTTCGCGGCCCACACGTTGCCGTACTCGCTGGCGGCTTCGGCTGCCTTGTCGATGGACTCCTCGAACGCGGCCTGCGCGTCGAGTGCCGCTCGGTTGACCTCGTTCAGCGCGATGATGGACTGGCGGAGTCCGTCCGCGCTCTGCTTCTGCGCGTCCAGCTTCGCCTGCACTTCCAGTGCCTGGTCGCCGAAGGCGCCCATGGCTTCGGCCGCGAGCTTCTGCTCAAGGGCGTGGCCGGCGAGCGCGTCGTTGTAGCCGTCCAGCTCGGACCGGAACTGTGCCGCTTCCTCACCCTGTAGACCAAGCTTCTTGACGAACATGTCCGCCGCCGCGGCAGCCTCGGGCAGGCGCCCCTCGGAGACGAGGGAGGCGAGCGCCTGGTCGACACCGTCGATCCGTTCCTTGGCTTGCTCGACGCCGGTGGAGTCCATGCCGAGAAGCTCGGCCCAGCCCTGGAGGAAAGCCTCCATGTTGGACGGCTTGTAGATGGTGTCGAGGGCGGCGGACAGGGCGCTGAGGTCGGCGCCGTACACGCGCAGGGCTTCGCCGGACACCTTCCCGGACCTGCCCAGTTCGATGAGCGACGTGGACAGCTTGTCGATGTCCGGCTGCGGCTCCTCCGCTGCCGACGACAGCGAGCCCAAGGTGATGAGCAGCAGACCAATACCGGTGCCGGCCATGGCGAGCTTGGCGGTACGGGACAGGGCGCCGATGGCTGCTCCGGTCGCGGCGAGCGGACCTGGGGCTGCGGCTGCGGCCGTGCGCATGGCGGCGATCTGGACGCCGAACGCGGCCAGCGCCGTGCTCGCGGCGGCCATGCCTGCAGCGGCCAGCTTCACCGCTTTGATGGCAATGGCCAACTGGAGGATGACGGCGATCGCCTCCGGCGGCACCGCAGAGACGATGCCTGTCAGGACGTTGACGACATCGAGCATGCCGACGCCGACGTCGGCCCCGGCTTCCAGCACGTTGAGCAGGGCGTCGGCGACGTTCTCCAGGGTGTCGGCCACGACGGGCCCGACCTCCCGGGAGTAGTCCCACCACTGCTGCAGCTGGCCACCGTCGTACTGGCCGCTCTGCAGCTTGGCCAGGAAGATCGTCAACCGGTCGACGCCGTTGGTGAGGGTGTCCGTCGCGAAGTGCTCAAACCGTTTGGCCATGGCGTCGAAGCCCGGCGTGGCGATGGCACCACCGACGAGGGTGATCAGGCGGTCGAACTGGCCGGACGCGCCCTCGACCAGCCCGGTCGTCTTGGGCAGCAGTTCATTGGTGACGGCGACGCCCTTGATGAACGGGGCCATCACGTCGTCAGAGAGCGCGTCGCTCCACTCCTGGTAGTTGTCCTTCAGCAGACCTACCGCGACGGCGGCCTCACGGGTGGCAGGCGGCATCTTCGCTAGCTGCCGCTGGTACTCCAACTGCGCCTTGATCGCTTCCTCGGACTGGGCGCCGGACTCCGCGACAGCGTCCTCGTACTTCTGCTGCGCTTCGACGGCCTCGCTGATGGCGGAGATCTGGGGACCGAGTGCGAGCGCGTAGGCGCCAGCCGCTACACCGACAGCGCCGAGCTGCCCGGCCAGCACAGCGGCCGATCCGGCGAGCCCGGCCACAGCCGGGATCGCCGCGGGCAGCAGGCTGATCAAGTTCGCCTTGAGGGACTCACCGAACGCACCGGCCGCGTCCGACATGGACGTCATGCTCCGCCGGACCGCGCCCGCCCTGTCGTCGACCAAACGCTGGGCTTCGGCCAGTGACAGGAACCGGCCTTGCAAGTCGCGCAGGTTTCCGTCAGCGTCGGCGGTGATGCCGGCCAGCCGCAGCCGCAGCCGGTCCGCGGAGTCGGCTGTCCCGTTCATCACGCGCGACAGTTCGTCCCGGCCAGCGAGGGTGAAGGTGAGGCGCTCCGGCACCGGCCACCTCCTTACCGCGTGGCGGCGTGCTGCTGGACCCAGGCGACCAGGCGCAGGAACCGCTCGATGGACAGCCGGTCGATCTCGGATGGCTGGATGTGCAGGTAGTGCATGAGCAGCGGCTCGTACTGCTGGATCAGGCCGCGGAGTCCTTCAGGCGGCGCATCAAGTGGCCTTTTCCCAGGGCGTCGAGGGCAGCGTCGACGTCGTCCGGGTTGTCGGCCAGCTTCCGCAGGTGCGGCGCGACCGCGTCGATGGTGCTGTCCTCGCTCTTGGCGAGCGCCTCGCGCATGATGTTGGTCAGGGCCTCGTCGATCTCGACGCGCTCGATGCGCGCCCTGAGCCGACGCCGCCAGCCCGGAATGTCGAACTTGTCGAACTCAAGGCCGGGGTCGTCACGGCGGCGGAACGCCCACAGGACGGCCCGCATCGCGGTGGGGTCCTGCGCCTGCAGCCTGCCCTCGATAGCCCGCCAGGGCACGTCGCCCATGGCTTCCTCGATGGCCGCCGCCTCCAGCGCCGACAGGTCGTCGGTGGACACGCGGAGCGCGGTGCCGTCGTCCTGCACATGGGTGATGATCATGTGGGGTTCCTTTTCACTGGAGATTCCGGCGGACATCGCCGAGGATCCGCTCCACTTCGGCGCGCATGCGCGGCGTGCCAGCCGCGACGGTGCGCGACCACCAGCCCGCCTGAGACCTCTGGTTCACCCAGCGCTTGCGATTACCGAACACGGGGTGCCGCAACCGGCCGTCCTTGTTGATCTGGTTGAGCACGTTCCTGGCCTTCGGTTCGATCCGGCTTCGGTCGATCCAGATGCGCGCGCCCGGATTGCCCGTGGTGCGCACAGAGAGCCGGACACCGCCAGCGAGCATCTGCCGGAATGGGCGCGTTGTCGGCGATGGCCCCCCGTGCGGAGTGCGGCCGTCTCGGTTTCGCTTCCGCCCCTCGGACTGCAAGGGCATTGTTCGCACTGCGTTCTGCAGGTCCTTGTGCAGCGGCTCGGCCGCCCGCCGGATCCGGCGGCCCATGTTCTGCCGCAGCCTCGGGCCGCCCGCGCTGCGCAGGCGGCGGGAGACTTCCACCAGCTGACCGGTGCCCAGGATCTGTACCGAACTCGGCATCGCCCAGCCTCCTCTCAGGCGGGGATGGTGACGTTCTCGGCCGGCTCGGACGTGATGGCGAACTGGGCCATGATCTGCGCCGCCTGATCGAGCTCACGCACCTTGGCCTGTGAGGTGACCGTCACGGGGTAGACGTCCATCGTCTGCCCGGGCACGTCGCCCTCGTCCATCCACACGATGAATCCCGTGGCCTCGCGGGTCAGCAGGGTGCGGACGTCGTCGCCGTCCTTGGAGGCCCAAAACGTGAGACTGGAGTCAGCGGCAGTGATCTCACCGCCCACGACCGGCGTGAACCGCGAGCCGAGGGCCGGGGTGGGAACGGTGCCGGACGTGGTCTGCCAGCCCGCCATCGCGCCGGTCTCGCCCTCCAGGGCCGTGCCCGCGTTCAGCTCCGCCCGGGTCGGGCTGTTCTTGTTCGCGATCGCCGGTACCCACAGCACCTTCGTGGTGCCGCGCCGGTAGTAGCGGATCGACGCGTTGATCGGAGTCGCCATCAGCTTTCATCTCCCCTCAGGGTCTGCCGGCGGCGCCTCGCCGCGGCCTTCGTGGTCTTGTCCGGCCGCTCCGTGACGACCTGCCAGCCCGACGCCTGGTAGTGCGGCACCGACACCTCGTCAACTTCGATCTGCTGATCAAGATCGGGGTGCGACATCGTCACCTGACTCATGACACCGGCACCCGGATGACAGCGACCGTCACCGAGGTGACCGCGTCGTAGGTGATCGCGGCCCGCCCGGTCGACGGGTCGCGGTAGTCGTTCGTGACGGGAATCGCGACCTCGGCGCCAGCCGCGACGGCCACCTGCCGGTCGGCGATCGCCAGACCGTTGACGGTGCCCGGCGTCACCAGCGTCACGGTGTGGCTGGAGGCATCGTCGTTCTTGACCAGCAGCAGCACACCGGCACCGGTGGCGCAGTCGTCACCGCCCGCCGCCGCCGCGGTGTACGCGACAGCCGCGCCGGTCAGCGGCACCACCGTCGTCGTGAGTGCAGCCATGTCGTGTCTCCTTAGGTGAAGGCGCGGCCAGCCACCGTCAGCAGCAGCACGGCCTGCACGCCCTGATTCGTCTGATCCTGGGTCAACTGGGTGGCTTCGATGCCGGCTTCCAGCGAAGGCAGCCCGATGCTGGGTTCGGCGCGCAGCCACGCCTCGACCCGTGCGCCAATCTCGTAGGCCCGGGCGCGGGCGGCCCGCACATCGGTGTCACCTCGCTGGGAGATCGCCGCGACGGTGACCTGGAACTGCTCCTCGCGGCCAGTGCGCAGGTCGGACCAGCCGCCCACGCTCTGCGCGGCCTGGAAGTCGCCGTTCGGGTCGCCATCAAAGCCGACGATCAGCCAGTCCATGGCCGAGTCGTCGGTGACCTCCGGGCCATCCGACACGCGGACGTCAGACAGGTCCGGATCCGCCTTTCCGAGCATGACCAACTGATCGATGATCTCGGGCACTCGTGAGCCCACTACGCCACCCCCGGGGGAAGTCGGTCCGGCTCCAGCAGCTGAAGCGCGCGGTTCGGCACGGCATAGCCGAGGCCGGGGATGGGTTCGGTGACGCTGTAGTCCTCGCCGCCGCCAGCCAGTCCGCCGCGCGCGGGCCGCTGGGTGCGCCACAGGTGCTCCAGGATGATGCGCGCCCCGGCGGTGATGTGCTCCTGCACGACCATGCGGCCGGCCCGGTAGGTGAAGAGCAGCCGACCCGACAACCGACCACCGTCCAGGCGGAACACCTCGCCGGTGGCGCCGTCCACGTCCAAGTCGTCGACCGCGTAGGCGGTGCCTCCCGCGGTCAAAGTGTCAACGGCTGTCACGGCGATGACAGGTGTCTTGAGCAGCACGACCGTGCGTGCGTCACACACCTGGTGCTGCTCAGTGAAGGAGCGCGGGACGACGGGGCCGACGTAGTACTCCACGGCCTTCGTCGTGGCGTTGTTCCAAAATCGGATCTCGTCGTCATCCCGCGCACTGGTGATGTTGAGATGCTTCTTGGCGTCGGCCAGCGAAAGGATCGCCGGGGCCGCTGCCTCCTGCACGTCGAAGACATCCGTGTAGGCGGCGGCCGGCCCGGTCCACACCCAGCGCACCGAGTGCCGCCCCGGCTGCTCGGTCACGTAGTCGGCCCTGTAGACGCCCGTGTCCTCCTCGGTGACGGCTGGCGTGGCGGCCGTCCCGTCCGGCAGGGTTACCGTCACAACGGCCGTCGCTGCAGTGGTGAGGGTGCCGCCCGGGTCCCGGCACTCTCCGGTCAAGCGCACCGTGGCGCCGAGATCGAACGGCACCGCTGCCCCCCGTCAGGCCCTCGCGGGCGGCATGTGCCGCGGCCAGCCCAGCAGGATCACTGCGTCGTAGAAGCCGCCGGTCACCGGAGAGCCGGTGACGTTGACGACGACGCGAAGGTACCGCTGGTGCCCGGTGTAGCCGATCTCGTAGACGGTGCCGTCGTTCGCCGACGTGATCGCGGGCTCGCTGCCCTGGAGGAACTCGTCCGCAACCGGCGTCCACACCGAGTTGTCCGGGGAGTCCTCCAGTACGACGGTGTGGGTGCCGTCGGTGACCACACCAGCGTTGACGACGGCCATCGCCGAACGGAAACCGCCCTCGTCGGTCATCCGGTCCACAGCGGCCCCGGTCACGGTCGCGGTCCGCTCGGCGGCCGGCGCGATCGTCGGCCGGGTCAGCGCCGTGTTGTACAGGCTGCGCCTCATGATGCCGTCCCCTCCTTGGCACCGTCCGCAGCCTGCGGCCCGGACTGCTCGCTCTCCTGCTTGGCGGGCTTGGGCTTCGCCGCCGCCTTCTTGACAGCCTGCCGGGTCAGCGACCGGCGGCGGCCCGGCGCGGCCGACGCGTCCTCGACGCGGACGGGTTCCTGCACGGCTGCCTCGACATCCTCGAACAGATGCTCCCTCCCCTTCAGGACAGGGTCGTCGTCGCTGACGAGCGCACCCACCCTCATCACTCGGGGCACACCTCGCACCGACGCCGCGAACGACGCCTTGCAGCGCTTGATCGCCACAGCACATCTCCTCTCTGCGCCGCGCGGCCCGGAAGCAGAAGGCTCCCGGGCCGCGCGTCAGGTCGTCGTGTCAGGCGGTGGTTTCGACGTTCAGCAGCCGCATGCCGGCGTTGTTCACGCTGTCGGCACCGACCCGGTACCAGGCGTACCACCCACGCTGCCCCGTGGGCCTGCGGTTGGTGCCCACCAGGTGCGGCAGGAACTCGATCGTCATACCGATCCGGTCGGCGATGACGTAGTTGGACAGGTCGCCGAAGACGAGGATGTAGTTGTCGGCGGTCACGGTGGCACTGAACGTGCCGTCCATGTCCTCAGACTCCAGCGCCGGATAGCCGAGCAGCTCGTTCGGCTGGCCGTTGCCGATCCGCTCCCACAGGTCCGCGCCGCCGGACGTGTCGAACTGGCGCACCAGGTTGTAGATGCGCTTGTTCGCCACCCACGAGCCGTTGCGCCGGTAGCGGGCCGGGAGGGACTCCTCCATCTTGTAGATGTCCGCCGCCGCGAACGTCTCCGGCGTGGTCGGCGCCACCTCGCTGGAGGTGCCGGCGAGGGCGGTGACGATGCCGGTGGGCTGTCCGGAGCCGGTGCCCGTGGCGAACGCCTCGGCCTCCAAGATGTCCTTGCCCTCCGCGAGGAGGCGTCCGACTTCGGTGGTGACGTTGGCTTCGTCCTGGAGGGCTTCGATCGAGATCGGGACGAACCCGTCAGCCTTGTGGACCGGCACGGTCGGCTGGCCGAAGCTGGGGGCGTTGTCCCCGGCCTCGGAGCCTTCCGCCGCCCACCGCCACGACACCGCGCCGGCGGAGACGCCGTTCCACACGTCGCCGGTCGCGATGACCTTGCGGGCAGCCATGCGGATGTCCGACTTGGACCCGTCCGACGTGAGGATGATCGTCGGGTCCAGCTGGAACGGCACCAGGTAGCCGCCCTCATTGTCGGTGAGAGACATCGCCCGCTCCAAGGCGTGCTGCTCCTCCGGCGTGATCATGTGGGCGTGGCCGCGGGCCATCTTCGACCAGGCGCGGAGATACTCCGGGGAGCTGGTGGCAAGGCAGAGTCGGGCGATGGTGCCGTTCTCGTCGTCCCAGCGCTCCATGATGTCCGTCGCGGTGGAACGGATGCGGTCGTTGCAGCCCCGCATCTTCTCGATCGCCGACTTCGCGCGGGATCGCAGCTCGGTACTGATGTCCTCCTTCGACCGGCCGAAGACCCGCATCTCGGACAGGTCCCACGGGTTGCGGAACCGGCAGTCCTCCACCGAGTCCGGGTGCAGGATCGGGTCCAGGTCGTAGGAGTCGCGGGAGTTGACCGGCGTCCCGCCCTCGATCTTCGTGGCGGACGGGCCGCGCTCGATCGCCGTCGTCGAAGACCGCACCCTCTCCAGAGCGGCCTTGCGCTCCAGCTGGCGGCGGTGGTCGTCGACCTCACCGAACTCGCGGGTGAGCTCCTCGAAGGTGCGCTCGTCCTCGGCCGTCAGGTCGGTCTTCTCGCCGAGCCTCTCCAGCTCGTCCTTGATGTCCTTCAGGCGGATCACCGCCTGGGAGTGGCTGAGTTCCATCAGCTCTCGTCCTTATCGATCTCAGCCAGGCGCGCGCCCATGAGATCGGTGATCTCACGGATGTTGCTGCGCAGACGCATGGCATGCGGATTGGGTGCTGACGGGTGCTCTGGGGCGAGCGGCGCGTCGGCGGTGTTCGGGGTAGGCGGGTGCCCGTCCTGGGGCGGCGCGCCAGTCGTGCGTGTCACGGCCGGGTGCTCCTCATGAAGCGGCGCGGCCTTGGGGATCTGGTGGTCCGGCTGCTGGTACAGCAGCACGGCGGCGACCTCGCGGCGAAGCTGCGGATCGTCGGGCACCTGAGGCGCCGCGGTCGCAGCGTCACGCGCCAGCGAGGCACGGATCTGGCGGGTCATCTGGTCGCTGTGAATGAGCCCAGCCGCCATGTCCCGGGCTCGCACAGACACGCTGGTGCCCACGTAAGCGGGGAAGACGACCGGCCCGAGCTCACGGCATTTCAGCTCGATCAACTCACGTTGCAGCGGTCCGCGGTCGCCCGGCATCCACAGAAGGTCCAGGACCTCTTCCGGCTTGACCAGCTTGCCGTTGGCGTCGCGCCACTCCTCACGGACCACCTCGAACCGGAAGCTCATGCCGTTCACGGTCTGCTCGGCGATCGCGTCACGGATCGGCTGCATCAGCCAGTTGTCCGTGATCCGGCCCTCCACGTAGAGGCCCTGATCGTCCTCCCGCAGGTCCGTGATGGAGCCGATCGGGATGCTGCCGATCAGCGGGTGCCGGCCGTGGTCGAACTGCATGACCGGGGTGTTCTCGCGGATCGTCTTACGGAAGGCGCCCTTGCGGATCGTCTCGGTGAAGTTCCCTTCCCACGAGTTGATCTCGGTCGGCTCGCCGAACAGGGCGGCGTACCCGGACAGGGTGCGCCCGTCGCCCTCCTCGTCGGCCTCGGCGCGCAGCATCTGGAACGGCGCCGACCGCTGGAGGTCGCGGGCGACGGACTGCATGACGGGCATCTCAGGCCCCTCCCTCAATGGGTCGAAGTGCGTCCTGGAGTTCACCGATCAGGGCGCGGACGCGGGAGGCCGGCGGCCCTCCCTCTCCGGGTCGCTGAAGCTGCACGGAGAACAAGCCGGTATGGACAAGCAGAGACCAGTCGTTGGCCGTCACCGCGGCCATCACCGACTCGGGGGTGTATCCGGCGTCGACCAGCGTGCGGATTGTGCGGGACTGCACACCCTGGATCTCCGCAGCGTCGCGGGCGTCCTCACGAAGAAACGGCACGTCCCTCGCGTCGTACCAAAGCCGCACCGCCCCAGACAGGCCACCGCCTGGCGGTCGCACAAGGCGGCCGAACGATCCTGCGGCGTTCTGCCACAGCGGATGGATCGTCCCGTCCGCGAAGCGCCGGCGGGCCTGCCCGTAGTTGCTGTACGTCGCCGCCTGCAACCCCTCGGACAGGCCGACGATGATGGGAGGCACCCCCGCGGCAGCAGCCACGCGTGTCTCCCCGGCGCCCTGGACCTTCGCGAAGTCCAACTGCTTAAAGTCGGCACCGACCACGGTGACGTCCGCGCCACCGCCCAGGTAGAGCGTCTTGTAGGCGTTCTCGACGCCGCGGTGGTTGGCCTCCATCTTGGCCTTGAACTTGGCGAACGCGTCTGGGCTCACCTCGCGCGCCAGCCGCACCACCATGTTCGGCGTCGCGGCGTTCTCCAGGAACTTCCGCTTGTGCGTGGCCATCAGGTTGTCGTTCTGCGTCTCCCGGATCACCGGCGTCAGCCACGACATCCCCCGGTACGTCGCAAGCGGGTCCGGAACCGGCGCGAAGTGCGCCACCTCATCCGCGAGCAGCGGCACAGGCTCCTCGCCCGGCTCCTGGTAGACGTAGCCGAGCTTCCGCCAGCCGAGGACACCCCCGCGCAACTGGCGCCGCTCCAGCACGATGTACGTCCAGTCGGGACGCAACCGCACCAGCTCGTCGTCAGCGACCGTCCAGTAACTGTTGCCGCTCAGGTCAGCGTCCTGGATCACCCGAGACAGCAGATCCTGAGTGGTACCGCCCATCCACGGCTCCTCAAGCAGCCGCAGATCCTGAGTGCCGAACATCTGACTGGGGGCACCGTTGTTGAGTCGCTGCCAGATGAACCGCGGCGCCGAAAACACCATCTGCCGGGCCACCATGCAAGCCCAGACCACCGGGTTCGTCGCGAACAACTGGGCGTACCCCGGCAAGTCCCCCGGGGCCTTCTCCGCCGCCTGCCCGGGCTGCGTTTGCGTGATCCCCAGCGCCGACCAGCCGCCGTACCCAAGAGCCTCCTGAAGCGCCATCGCATAGTCGTCGATGGTGCTGATAGCCCGCGTCTCGTCACGTCCGCGAGCGGCCCGCCACAGGCTCGTCACGGGCCGCCACCCCCGCCATCAGCGTCCACGTCCTGCAGCAGCAGGCAGTACGCCACCAACAGCACCCCGCCCACGACCAAACCCACCGCGAGGCCGAGCCCGAGACCGGCACCCACCGCCGCCATCGCACCGCCCGAAACCACGCCCGCCCGAGCGCGGCCCGCCGGCGTCACCCGAATTCGGCCCACGGTTCCACCTCCTCCTCCGGCTCCTCGATCTCCACGAAGACGCCCCAACGTGCCTGCGTCACACCGACCAGGGGCGTGATGTCCACACCAACCCCGCGCCGGGCCCACGCCCACGCCTCACCCAGGTCGCGCTTACGGGCGCCCGCCAATGCGGTCGCCAGCGGCGCCTGGTCCAGGTGACGAACCCGGCCTGAGACCACGGCGTCGTAGAACTGGCCGGTGGCCTGGACGACATCCCGCGTCTTTGTCTGGACGACCGGCATGAGGAGCCGAGGCTCCTCGTCCTCGTCGACCTCGGCGTCCGGGTCGACCTTCAGCTTCTCGACCACCTCGGTGATGAGCGCTCCCGCCGGGCTGCCCGGGTCGATGACCACGCAGCGCGGCCCGTGACGTTCCGCCAGCTCCCGCAGGCGGCCAGGAACCCAGTCGGTGCCGGGCCGGTTGTCGACGACCTCGACGTGCACGAACTCACCGTTCCGGCCGGCCGCACAGATCGACGCGTGCGACCGCTCCGGTGTGACGTCGACGGCCAGGGCCACCGGGTCGTCCATCTGGCTGTCGCCGTCCGCCAGCGCCTCCCAGACGTCCTTGCCGATGACCGCCCACGCGTCGCCCTCGTCGGACGGGTACTCCCCCACCCCGAGCCGCTCGCGGGCATAGCCCTCAGGGCTCAGCGTCGCCCGCTCCTTCGCCACCTTCTCCAGCGTCAGCCGGTATCCGACGGCGGGATTCGCCTTCATTACCGCCTCGTCGGAAGCCGGGTCGTCATGGGCCGTGCAGCCCTTCGGGCACTCCTTGACGTGCAGGTTCGCCGACCACTCAAAGTAGGCGAGCGACGGGTCCGGAGCACCCACCTCGATCGCCGCCAGGGCCCGCTTCCGTAGCCGCGCCAGTTGCACCGACAGCGCGCCAATGCCCGCCGACCCCAGGTACCAGATCTGCGGGTCCTCGACGGCCGCCATCGTGGGCAGCAGGGCGTCCATCTCGTTATCGCCCAGGATCATGTCCTCGTCGAGGATGTTGCAGTGCCCAGTGAAGCCGCGACCCGATCCCTTCGAGCGGGCGATGAAGCGGAGCACCTGGCCGCTGTGCAACTCAATGCCCTCTTCACCGACCGTCTGCCGGTACGTCCTCACACGTTTATGCAGGTCAGGAGTCTGTCGGATCAGGCGCTCGATGCGCTTGAACGCGGCCTTCGCCGTGTTGTGCGTAACCGTGAACCCGCGGCCGACGACGAAGCAGCCGGACTCGTGGGCCACGGTGATGCAGCGCGTGGGCCGCGTCGGGACCAACTCGATACCGACCACGGCGTTGTAGCGCGATCGCCCAGACTTGAGCCGTTTGATGGCAGCGTTCTTCCTCGCAAGTCGGAAGGGCTCGCTGGAGCCGGCCGAGAACTGCACCCGGTGCATCGCACCCGCGTCCTGGCCATTAAGGGACGCACGGAACTCCCGCAGTGTCGCCCGGTAGCCCAGCGAGCGCACCAGCGACGCCACATCCTCCATCAGGTTCCGGTTCACCATGGTCACGGCGACCTGGTGCGCGGACACGGTGCCGTCCGTGTCGAGGACTCCGGCCAACAACGCGCGCCGCTGCTCTATGGACGCCATGGCGTACACGTCAGGGATTCGCTTGTCACCCAGCACACCAACGTCCCGCAGGCGAGCACGCAGGCCATACACGCCCACGCAGTACACGCGGCCATCGGTCCGCTTGTCCGGCGCGACGTGATACTTCTCCCCGAGCGCATCCAGAACAGCAAGGAAGTCCGGCAGGTCCTGCGCGCCAACCGTGAGCCGGCCACCGCTGACGTCGCCATCCCCGAGCCATGCGCCGAGCAGGTATGGGTCTATGGGGAGGTCAGCGCGCGGCGAGTCGAACGGCTCGGACAACTCCACCCGCCACCGGTACACATTGCGATCCCGGCCCCCCTCGCGCTTCCACGTGTGAACCAGGCCCGCCGTGCGCATCGCCTCGGTGGTCACGACGCGCTGCTGCACGGCACCGGAGCGGCTGACCTCGCTGACCTGCCACAGATGGCCGGAGCCAGCGACGAATGACTGTCCGTCGGCAAACGTCACCCGGTAGCAGTGACTCGTGGTCAGCACAGGGTGGGCGGCGAGCACCTTGGTCGGCTGCCCGTCCGGGCCGTACACCTCGTCGCCATCGCGGAGTTCACCCATCGTCGACCAGCCGCGATTCGCGGTCAGAATCGGGGTGGTGACATCCAGGTCTTTGAACTCGTGCGCCGAGTGGAGGATCAGATCCTCGCCGCCAATGAACAGCCCCCACAACTCCCGGGCCTCGATCAGCGCGCCCTTGCCGTTCTGCCGCGGCACGTTGACGGCCACCTCGAACGCCGACCAACTCCCGTCCGGCTTCTCCCCCATGCCGACCCGCAGCACGTGCTGCTGCCACGGGTCCAGGTGCAGGCCGGCTCGCGCCGCGAGATCGATCGCTTCCTGCCCGGCGCTCGACACGGACGGCGGGGCAATCTGGATCGGCGGCGTCTGCCAGCCGTATGCGCTCCCGTCATCCGTCGGCGACCCGCTCGCGGGCTGCCGCTCGGCGCTTCGCTCGCTGCTCAGCAATGTCATCGACCGCGTCCCCCTTCGACTGGACGGGCGCGAGCTTGCGCAGGTCAGCCATGACGGCTCGCAGTTCGCGGGCGGCGACCGCCCGGGCTGTCGGCGCATCGGCTTCGTCGACCGACCGGGCAAGGCTGGTTGCCAGTTCGGCCAGGCCAGGCGAGACCGGTTCGATACCGAGCTGGTTGATCTCTGCATTGATCGCGTCGGTGACCGCCCCCAAGATCACCACCCCCGTCACACAGTGTCACATCACACAGAGTGACGGCCACTAAAATGGTCGAACTCAGTTCGCGCGAATAGATCTTGAAATCGGGCCGCGCAAAAAATCGGGCGACAAGGGCGGTTGGGTCGCCCGGTCTTCAAAATCCACGATGACCAAAGGCCCCCTCCCCTTGCCGCAGAGCACCTGCATCTCTGCTGCTCAGCGCGACAATTGCTGAATGTGACTGAGCTGAGCGTGAGCGTCTCGCCTCGGGTGTCCGGCCACTCGGCCCGCACTCCGTCGGGGGGTGGTGCCGCCTGCCCGGGCCGGGGCCCCTGCCCTGCACCCTGCCTCGGTGGCAGGGTGCACGATGGGTGACCGAGTCCGGGGTAACGGTGCGTCACCAGGCGCGGGAGGCCTGGCGACCGGCTGGCTTACCTCGCGGCTGCTTGGCCTGCTGTGCGTACCAGCGGGTGGCCACGGCCTGCAGTCCTGGCGCGCGCATGTCCTGGATGCGCTGCATCACGATGTCACGGCCTGGGTCCACAGCGACGATCTCAGCGCCGTGCCTGCGGTACCGGGCCAGCCACTTAGGGCTGGGCATGGTGTGGATCAGGTAGACGTCAACCTCGTCGAGGTGCTTCACAGCCTCGTCGATGGCCGCGTACCGGGCGCGGTGCGCAACCCTCATGGCGACTGGGTGCTGCGACCAAGCGGGGGCACCGGGGCCCATCAGAGCCTGGGTGATGCGGTCCAGGTCGATCACGATGTCCGTCGCCCGGGCGCGCGCCTCGATCCACGACGACTTGCCTGCAGCCGGCGGGCCGGTGACGACGTAGAGCACACCGCGTCACCTCCGCCGCTGACACCAGGCGTTGCCGCAGTCGATCAGATCAGGGTTGGCGAGCTGATCGGTGAAGCTGTCAGGCGGGGTGCTGGGCTCCATGCCGAGCTGCCGCTCAAGCCGCGCGGTGACGGCGTATGACGCCCGGTCGTGCGTCTCGCAGCGACGGGCGATCCGGCGTAGCAGGCTCACCGATCACCACCTCCGTGAGGACCGTACCGGCTGACGCATATGGTCGGTGCGGTTCCCGCGGGCGCTGTTGCAGCGGCGGTGTGCGCTGCGGGCGTTGGCCGGGTCGAGGAGGTCACCACCGCGCGAGAGAGGCACGGCGTGATCGAGCGTGAAGGCGTCCCGGTGGCGGCCAGCCAGCGGGCCGGTGATGTCGTAGCGGATCTGCCCGCCGCACCACCAGCATGGCAGCTGGAGTGCGCGCTGAGCGTCGCACAGCCTGCGGTAGGGGCGCCCGTTGCGCGGGTTGCCGGCCACGGGCGCCTCCTTGACTACTGGCTGTCGTCCAGAAGTTCGCTCATGTCGACGTCACCGTTCTCGTCGATCAAGCCGCTGTCCTGTAGCCGCTGCGAGAAGACCAGCGCCTCGTAGTCGTCCTGAGAAAGCCCTTCGCAGGCTTCAGGTCGGTCGTCCTTGAGGTCGACGGTCGTGGTGGCGAGCACCTTCTGGCAGTCCTCTGCGATCTCTTCTTCGGACTTGCCGCAGGCGGCGGTGAGGGCCGCGAGGGCGAACAGGGCGGCTACGGCGGCTGTGCGGGTTCTCATGGTCCCCCCAAGGACGTTCTTTGCTGAGGGGGCATCATCCGGCCTGTGAGGGCGCGGTGTACGCGCCGTGGCCGTGTTGTGACGTTGAAGCCCCGCCGCCCGGGGACCGGAGCGAGCGCGGGCGGCGGGACGATCAGGCGGCGCGGGCGCCGGCGGGAAGCGGAGGTGGGTCGCCGAGGTTCACCTCGCCGGTCCACTCGTCGACCGTGCGGGCGGGCAGCTCGTGCACGTCGTAGCGGACGGTCTTGCCGCTGCCGTAGCGGGTGATGCGGCCTTCGGATGCCCACCGCCAGATCGTGCCTACGGAGCGGCCCGTGTAGTGCGCGGCGTCCATGGCCGTCACGAGGGCTGGAGGCATCGGACACCTCCCCCGGGAACGTCTAAAGGGCCACCGCGCGCGCGATGACCCTTTAGACACGTGTACTAGGTTGATCCGAGTTTGCTTCGGTGCTGGTCAGAATGTCAAGTGGCCTCTGGTGTGCAGCGGGTCAGCCGAGGCTCGCGGCCAGTTCCCCGTTTTCGGCTTCCTCCGCGCTCAGTTGCACGGTGCCGCGATGGGACACTTCGACCTTGTAGAACTTCTCGCCCTTGGGCACGTCTTCGATAGCGATGTCGAACTTGCAGGTGAAGGAGTCGTAGGTGGAGTCGCCGAGCGACCCGGTCGCGATGACGTCTCCCGAGGCGCCGTACACCGTGACGCCGGTACCTTCTGCGATGTCGTCATAGCCGCTGTCGTAAGCCCCTCGACAGCCGCCATTGCCATCGCTGTCGGTGCTCTCAGTAAGTTCGAAGGTGCCTTCGAGCGTGAAGGTGGCGGGCTCCGAGGGGCCGCTGTTGGCGGTGATGGCCCAGATGCCGCCGACGGCCCCGGCGCCGAGTGCGACGCCGAGGAGTCCGGCGGCGAGCGGGCTGAGTCTCTTCTTCGCCGGCTCCGGCGCGGGCATGGCGGGTGGTTCGGCGGGTGGCGGCAGAGTGGTTGGCTGCTCGGGAATGTCGCTCGTCATGGTCCCCCCAGGGATGTACGGAAACGGGATCGTACTGCTGAATGATGTTGGTACGGGATGGTCGCGGCGAGGTTCACCGATTCGAGATGTAAGCCGCACCTACTGCCGGTTGGTGTTCTTGACCCAGACGCCGCTGGTGCGGCTGTGGACGGTGGTCTGCCGGACGTTGCCGTGGAAGTGCTGGTGCACCTCCGGCTCGGGCTTGGCGCCACGCAAGAGCTTGGCAACGGCGACAATCGGCACGGCGATCGCAGCGGGCGCGGCACAGATCATCCCGATGACGACGGGGTCGGCGTACCTAGAGGCCAGCATGACGCCGATGGCGATGGCGCCCGGCGGGATGGTGGCGGCGCCCGCGGACAGCATGACCGTGCTCAGGTCGACGGCCTTCTGGCTCATGGGCGGCCGGCCGGGCTGCGGGACGGGCGGGGCGGTTCCGTGGCGCGGGAGGGGGGTGTCGTCGCGGAAGGCGGTGGGTCGGTAGGCGTCGGCGATGAGACGGTCGGCTTCCTTCTCGGCGACCTCCTCGCTCATCGGGATGGTGGGCTCGGGCATGCGGTTCTCCTATTCGATTTCGCCGGTGCCGTGGCATACGGAGCAGCGGACGTGGGTGTTGCCGTGAAGGCGGGATTCGATGGCGTGGTGGCCCTTGCCGCGGCATGCGGGGCAGGGGTTGATGGGCTCGGGCGTGTGATCGGGGTCGGGCTCGTGGCCGCCGGCTTGTAGACCCCAGGCGGCGCCGAGGGCTGCAGCTTTGGCGGCTGCGACGCCGTTGCGGACGGGCTGCTTGGCCGCACGGATGACGGCGCGCTTCCGCCGCTTTATCGCGGGTTTGATGAGGCGCCGCCAGTAGACGCGAGTCCAAACCTGCTTGATGTCGTCGACGGTGACGTCGGGGTAGAGGATCCCGGCGAGGACCGCACCGCCGACGGTGACCTCGAAGACGTCGTCGTCCTCGGCCCGCGCGCGGCCGGTGGACGCGGCCTTGATCTCCTTCAGCATGCCGAGGGTGATCAGGGGGTCTTCCCAGCTGTGGGACTGCCAGCAGTTGCCCATGACGGGGAAGGCGTCGACGAAGCCGGTGCCGTCGAGCGTGAACGCCTCGGAGGCGCACTCGGGGCACGTGTAGGGGTGCCCGTCGATCGTCATCTGCTGGATCTTCAGGGTGAGCATCGGCTTCGGACCTTCCTCGCATATAGGTCGGACAGGGGTTGGACGGGGCAGGGAAACGTGCAGGTGAGAGGTCGGACAGAGGTTGGACACTGGCGGTCAGTCGAGGGCTGAGCTGTCCTTGCCTGTCCGACCTGTGTCCAACCTGCGACCTGCGGTTATGCGGCGCGTGTCCGACCCCTGTCCAACCTCAGGGCCGGGCATTTCGGGCGGCGGTGATGTCCGCGAGGGTGTAGCCGAGGGTGCGCTCCCCGTCCGGCCCGGCGACCTTCTTCGCCTCCAGGTTGGTGCCGACGGACTCCAGCTCGTCCTTCAGCAGCTTGCCGACGCGGGACGACCAAGCGCGGTCCGTCTCGCCGTCTCGCTGCCCGTACTTGTCGGCCTGCGCCGCGGCCAGCGCGCGGAACACCTCGGCGTTCGTCGCACAGTCACGTCCGGTGGATCGGGCGACGATCTCCAGCCGCTCCAGGAGGGTGACGCGGACGATACGCCCGTTGCCGCGCTCGCCGCCGGCCGCCGAGGAGACGCCGGTCCAGGCGATCAGCTTCTCCTCGATCGGGTCGCGCCACTGGCCGGGCAGACGGCCTGCCGCCTTCCGCAGCTCGTATCCCTCGGCGATGACCGGCGGCCGGTCGTCGTCCTCGACGAGACCTGAGCGGGCGGGGATGGTTCCGGTGTCGGGGGTGGTGAACCAGCAGCGCCCTCGCTGGTTGAGCGGGATCAGCGAGGCGTCGTAGCCCTGCCCGGCCATGCCGTCACCCAGGATCGTGTTGGATGCCTGCGGCGACTCGGTGTTCATCGCCGCTCGCGCGACGAGGTTCTGCCGCAGCCGGCCGCGCACGACATCAACTTCCGGCACCTGCGTGGCCAGCTCCAGGAGAACACCGAGGCCGGCGCCGACGGCGGCGATCTGGCAGAGGTTCTCGACGATCTCCTCGACGAACGGGCTGGTGCCCTTGGCGGTGTAAGTCGCGAGCTCGTCGATCTCGATGACCTCGATGCCACCAATCTCCTCGATCAAGTCCTCGGTAAGCTTGGACTTGCCGCGCTCGTCGAGGAAGTCGGCCCGCCGGTCCAGGTCCTCCAGCACGGCCCGCGTGAACCTCACGAGCCGCTCAGGGTTCTTCTTCACGAACGTGGCCAGCAGCGGGGCGAGGGCGTTGTGCTCGCCGGACGCCTTGCCGTCGAACAGGCGCAGATTGATGCGCACTTCCTTGGCCATGGCGAGGTTCAGGTTGGCGAGGAGCATGCCCTTGCCGCTGCGGGTCCGGCCACCGATCAGCATCATCAGGTCACGCAGACGCATCCGGATGACGTTGCCGCGCTTACCGAAGAGGATCGGCGCGCCGTCGTTCCACAGATCCAGGGCGCCCTTGTGGCCGATGAGCGGGGACCGCCGGACGACACCGAACGGGTCCTCGCTGGCAACCCAGATCAGCAGCAGCGTCTCCACGCTGCCGACACTGAGGTCGAGCCAGTCGGAGTGCACGCCGAGCGCGGCAGCGACCTGCTGCTTCCTCGCGACAGCCACCGCTGCCGGGATGCCGGACGGGGTGTGGGCGGCGTAGGCGATGCCGGGGCCTTCGGTGTGCGGGATACCGACGCCGCGAATCTCATCAGCCCGCTTCTCGGGCACGGCGCCGGCCTCGACGAGGACGCGCCGCATGGTGTCCTCGCCCAGGTGGCTGGTGCGGGTCGGGGCCTGTATCGGTTTCACTGCGGGCTCCGTGGGCCGGCCGAACCAGGCACCGGTGAAGATGACGGCGAGCGCCATGAGGATCTGCACCCACAGCCCGCCCGCCACGGCGCCGACAGTCCCGCCGACGGTGAGGAGCAGGCCGCTGATGCCGGTCTTGATCCAGTGCCGCTTCTTGTGCGCCTTGAACTCGCTGCGGCGGACGTCGACGATCGCCTTGTACTTGGCCTCGTCGGCAGGCTTGCCCTTGGAGGCACGCAGCATCTGCTTGGCGGTGGCGATCTGCTGCCGGTAGTCGTCATTGCGGGCCTCCCACCACCTGAGGCACAGCCACCTGTAGCCGCGGACCGACCATCCGAGGTAGTACGGCGAGTGGGTGGCGTGGTAGCGGATCGCGTCGACCGCGTTGTCGCGGGCGTACACCGTCCACTGCCGCAGCTGCTCGCCGGACATCATCCAAGCCGGGCGGGGTCGCTTCTGGAACTCGAACCGCACCGGCTCGGGGTCTTTGACTAGGGTGGCGGTGATCTGCTCCCACTCCGGGTCCGGCGTGCTGCTCGGGGTCGTCTCGATGCTCACTGCGAGTCCTTCTCGGTGGTCTGCTCAAGGCGCGCCTGGCGCCGGGCGATGGGGCTGTACGGGGCGGTGTCGCCGGGCGTCCGGCGGGGCGGCGTGCCGCCGTTGTTGCGGCGTCCGTCGGGGGCGTTCGGGTCCTTCTTGGCGCGAGGGCCCTTTTGGGAATCGACCAGCGAGAAGTCACCGATTATCGGAACGTCGGTCGCGGCCTTCACGCGGGCCTGCTGGGCGCGTCCGCGAGCCTCGATGTCGAGGGTGATCCCGACCGTCTTGCAGCCGGTGACGAGGAGCCACGCCTCGGCCCAGATCTGCTCGGTGACGAACGCCGAACCGCGGGCAGAGCGAAGGGCGTCGGCGACCGCCCACACCTCCGGGTGGTGCTCCTTGCGGTCGGCGTCCTTGCGCCGCTGCTCCTCCTCGGCGCGCGCCTGCGCGGCTGCCTTCTCGGCGGCGGCCCGGTCCTCGGCGGCCTGCTTTTCGGCGCGGGCCTTCTCGCGGGCGGCGTCCGCCTCGCGCCGGGCGCGCTCGGTCGCGCGGCGCTCCCTGAACGAGGGGATGCCGTCGGCCTTCTGCGCGATGCCGTGCTCGTAGGCCATGAGGACGATCGGCCCGCCGAGGGAGGCGAGGGCGCCGATGAGGCCGGCGTTCAGCCCGATGTGGGGGTCGGTCAGGCCGTGCCACAGGTTGATCCCGGCGGCGATGAGCGCGCCGGCCATGATGCCGATCCGGTACGGCAGGACGTCCCGCCGATGCGCTACGGCCCAGGCGGCGCCGGCCGCGAGCACGAGGGCGAGGCCTTCCAGCAGGGCGGGGGCAGCCACGAGGAACGGCCGCTCGGGGTCCCAGAACGCGAGGAACTGCACAGGGGCGGCGATGATGAGGCCGACGATGTAGATGCCGCGGGCGCCCCACTTCCACAGGTTCTCGCTGCGCTCCTGCTCGGCCAGCTGCTGCGCCTCCCGCTCGGCTTCGTCGGCGGCGGCCTGCTCGGCTTTCTCCTTCTCGGCGTCGGCTTTGGCCTTCTCGGCGGCCTTCTTCGCGAGGTGTGCGGCGTGGTCGGCCTGCTCCTTCTCCAGGCGCATGCGCGCCCGCTCGTTCGCGATGCGGTCCTTCTCGGCTTGCTCGCGGGCGAGGGTGCGCTCGGCGTCGGCCTTACCCTCGGCTTCGATGCGGGCGGCTTCGGCTTCGGCGGCGGCGCGGGTCCGGATCGCCTCCGCCTCAGCCAACGCCACCGGATCGAACCGAGGCTCGGCCGCGGCGTGGCCGTTGACCTTCTCAATCGACGTGGCGGTCACGGGTGATCAGTCCTCTCGGTGGTCTAGCGACGGCGGTGGTTGTGGCGGAACCCGAAGGGGCCGGGCAGGTCGATGGAGGTGGTGCGGCGTCCGGTGCTGCTGATCGTGTGCCGGGGCCCGGACCGGGCGCCGAGCGTGATTGACCAGGAGCGGCGGTTGATGTTCAACCGGACACCGGGCAGGATCCGGAAGCTCTTACGGAACGTGATCGGCATCAGACGGCCTCCCTCTCAGCGAGACCGAAGCTGGCGGTGACCGCCTCGGCGGTGACCTCGAACAGATAGGTAACGTCGAGGTCGGAGTTGAACTTGCTGAAGCCGTGACGGCTGCTGCCTGGCAGGTAGCGGGCGTAAGCCACGTGCATGCGGGTGCCGTCCCTTGCAGCGAACTCGTAGGCGTGGAAAACGTCGGCGTAGCGGCGCCCGGAGCGGACAGCGGCGTGGCCCTCGGTGAGGCTGAGGTTGAGGTGGTCGCGCTGGCCGTTGACAATGGCCCGCTGAATGACGCGGTGACGGCGGGTACTGGCGGACATGGGCGGCTGCTCCTCTCAGGCGGTGGCGGGCTTGGGGGTGGGGCGGTGCTTCAGCCAGGCGACGACGCCGGCAAGCAGCAAGACCGGGCCGGGGACGACGCCGATGACGGTGGCCGCGCCAGCGGCAGCCAGACCGATCGGGGCGGCTGCGGCCGGCCACAGGCCGATCACGACCAGGACCAGCCCCAGCAGCAGCCAACGGGCGAACGGACGACGGAACATGACGACCTCACTCGGGTCGAAGGTGGACGGTGGGGGTTGCTGCGCCAGATCTCCTTGACCGGGCCCGCGCGGCGTCGGGCCCGGCGGACAGCCGGTCAGCTGAGGCGTTCGACCTTGACGTCGAGGTCACGGGGGTCGGTCTTGTCGGCCTTGACGCGGCGGTCGAGGTCGGCCTTGTCGTAGACGGTGACGGTGTCGGTGTCGCCGCCGAAGGGGTTGACCTTCTGGCCGGTGCGGCTGGTGGCGGTGAGCGCCCACTTCGGCATGTGCTGGTCCTCTCTCGGTTCGGTGGTCGTGTGGGTGGTGCTGGCCGGGGGATAGGGGGTCAGTTGCGGATGTCGAAGACGAGGCCGTCGGCGTACTCGACGATCGTCGGGCACGAGCCGCACGCGAAGACCAGACCGGCCCGCAGCATCGGCTCGCCGTGGCAGACCGGAATGTCTCGGTCGTCGACCTCGTCACCGGGCGACAGTTCGACGCCCTGCACGGTGGGGGTCATCAGTTGCAGTCCGGGCAGTGCTGGCCCTGACAGTTGTTGCAGCCGCCGTACAGCTGCTGCTCCTCCTGGATCTCTCGCAACTCCTGTTCCAGACTCTTGTCCTCGTCAGCCATCAGTCCGGCTCCTCTCTTGTTTCAGGGATTGGGGGGTTGGTGCGTGTCCCGGCCTGCGTTCGAGGCGTAGACCCTGGGTCGGTCGGGCCGGGACTTGCTGATCAGATCGGCTTGGACGGGATGCGGATCGGGTACTCGCGCTCGTCGTCGGACATGAACACCTCCCTCCGACTGATCGCGGGGCTAGGTGCCGGGCGCGGCTGGGGGATGTACCGCGCCCGGCAGTCGGTGGGGTCAGGCAGCGGCCGGGTAGTCGGCGTCGCCGTCGCGCAGTTCGTCGACGAGGGGCGGCTCGCCGGGGTGGGCCCTGTCGTAGGCGGCGGCCTCGGCGAGGACGCTCAGCTCGACCGTCCAGTCGCGGGCGGCGTAGAAGCGGGTGACGACGTCCGCCCGGTAGGCGGCGTCCTCGTCCTCGGAACGGGCCGGGGCGGTCGTGACCAGGGACAGAGACATGGCGGGATAGCCCTCTCGGGTCAGTGGATGGGGGGTTGGAGCCGCGGGGCGGAACGGGGGGACGGATACCGCCCCGCGGCGGTCGGGGGTTACTGCTGCTGCTCGGCGGCCCGGCGGGCGGCCTCCGCAGCAGCCTCGGCGGCCTTCTTCGCCGCCTCCAGGGCCTGCCGGGTCTGCTCGGCCAGCCCGCGCGCCAGCGGGCCCTGCTCCGCCGGGGTCACGGCGTCACCCCCTGCGGGTGCGGACGCGGCGGCCGGACCGGAAGCGGCGGCTTCGCCTTCTCGTGCTCGGCGCTCACGACACACCGTCCTCGTCGAGCGGCGGGTAGATCGAGCAGCGGATCGCGCCCCGCACCCGGTCGCCCTGCCACGAGAACTGCGTGTACAAGCGGACGACGCCGTCGTTGGTGCGCTCCGGGAAGACCTTCGCGTCCAGGTGCCGCGCCCACGCCTCGAACGCGGCCCGCTGCTCAGCCGGCGTCGACGTCAGCGAGTCCACGTCCCCGACCAGCGCCCCGGACGTGGCGATCGTCCAAGAGACGGCGGGCAGGTCGTCCGACTGCAGGAACTCGCCGAGCGCCTGGTGCGCGTCACGCTGCCACCGCCGCTCGTACATGGCCGAGGCGCTCACGACGCCACCTCGACGATCACGAGGAAGTCGTCCGTGGCGAGGTCCATGACCACCCGGGCGGGGACACCCTCACGGCGCTTCTGGGCGGCGAACGACTCCGCCGGCCACTGGCCTCGCGGGCCGCCGGCGGGGAACCGCTCCAGGACGGTGCGCTTCGGGCGCGGGGCCGGCGGCGTGGAGCGGACGAAGGACGCGGCCTCATGGGCCAGGCGGTCGGCCAGGGTCATGCCCTGGTGATCGGCGCGCTCGGGCGCCGGTACGATCTGGGTAGCCACAGGATCTCCTCTACAGAACCTGGTGGTCAGGCCCCGGCCAGGGAGTGGAGTCCCTGTGCTGGGGCCGTCTTCGTTTGTGGGTGCGGCCGGTGGAGCGGCTGCTGAAGCTTCGGGCGGTGGAGCGCCGTCGTCTTCAACACCCCCATTGAAAGGGTCTGCCGACGACCTGTCAACTCCCTTGGACCGAAAGGCTGAGACCAACCAGCCGCGATCATCAACACGGGGTTGAAGCGGGTCGAATCGATCCCTACCCTGACCGCATGACCAATTCGCTCACCGACGCCTTTGAGACCGCCACCGCCGCCGTGACGGCCATCGACGATCCGGTCGAGCGCTTCCAGAAGGCGCGCGATCTGCGCAGCGAGCTCGTGGACGCAGACCGCACCCTTCTGGAGATCCAGCGAAACGTGATCTGGGCCCTCTACGAGGGACGGACCTGGGCTGAGGTCGGCCGCATGCTCGGCTTCAGTGGCTCTCGCGCGGAGGCCATCGCGCGAGGCAGGTAGACGTGACTTGACCATGCCGTCCAGCCAACGCCCCCTGCGCGCGCGGTAGAAGGACAGCGCCCCGACACGACAACGCCATAGCGAGCACCACCCGACACCGCGGCGACACCGACCCGCCGCCAGCCCGCCAGACCCGAGCGCCACGAGCACGGGAGCCCCATTGTGGACGTCGTAGAGACCTGGACCGGTCGCTCCGCATGCCTCCTCCAGCAGGCCATGCGGCTGACGAACGAGGCGTTCGCCGAGCGCCTCGGAATCAGCGAGCGGACGATCAGCCGGTGGCATGCGTCACCGGACATGGTCCACCGGACCGAGGTACAGCAGATCCTGGACATCGCGCACAGGGAGGCGGGTGAGGACGTGCAGCGACGTTTCGCACTCCTGCTGCGCCCGCCCAGTCCGCGCATGGAAGCGCAGGCCCTGCGGGTAGCGATAGCGGTCGTGATCCGAGGCGACGACATCCTGCTGGTATGCAGGCGCGGGGACGGGGAGCTGCGCTGGCAGTTCCCGGCCGGCATGGTCAAGCCCGGCGCCGCACCGGAGACCGTGGCCGTGCAGGAGACGCACGGCGAGACCGGCGTGCACTGCACGATCCGCGAACAGCTGGGCGAGCGCATCCACCCGGTCACCGGCGTCGTCGCGTCGTACTACCTCGCCGACCATCTGGCGGGCGACGCGTCGAACCTCGACCCGCTGGAGAACGTTGACGTCGCTTGGGTTCCGCGCGCCGCGCTGACCCGCTTCATCCCGCAGGACCAGATCTTCCCGCCCATCCTGACCGCTCTGGAGGCGATCGCATGACGACCGAGACGACCACCGAGAAGCCTGGCATCAGCGCCGCCATCATCGTCCGGGACGGACGTGTGCTCATGGTCAGGCGCCGGATCTCGGAGGGCGAGCTGATGTGGCAGTTCCCCGCGGGCGCCATCGAGCCCGGCGAGGGCGCGGAGGACGCGGCCGTGCGTGAGGCCGGCGAGGAGACCGGGCTGACAGTGAAGGCGATCCGGCTGCTCGGCGAGCGGGTGC
This sequence comes from Streptomyces sp. Z423-1, assembly GCF_013009255.1. Taxonomy (NCBI): domain Bacteria; kingdom Bacillati; phylum Actinomycetota; class Actinomycetes; order Kitasatosporales; family Streptomycetaceae; genus Streptomyces; species Streptomyces sp. Z423-1. Next base: position 7,917,605 of record NZ_CP053109.1, on the reverse strand, counting down.
ACCCGAAAACGCAGCGACTGATGAGCTACACCGCGTGCGAGGCGGTCGAGGGCGAGGCCCGCGTCGCCGACGCTGACGAGCTCGACGCGGTCGCCTGGGTCGCCCACTCGGAGATCACCGACTATGTGCCGTACCCGTTGTACGACCGGGTGCAGGAGTACCTCGACGAGGTCTTGCCTCACTGACGACTTTCGGCCACCCCTCCGCAGTGTCCGAATTGTTCGCGCTGAGGGGACGGAGGCGCGACGAATCCTACCGGACCAGCCAAATCGCCGATTACCGCAGATGAGAGGTGCGGCGAGTACCGGACCGGATCTACATTCAACGGCCCGAGAGGAGGCCGGAAGTGGCCTAGCGTGTGCCCCACTGAAACGCGAACGGCCCGGTGCTGCGAACACCGGGCCCGTTCTACCGGCGAGTTCAGGCTCGCCGATTCGGAAACCCCACCCGGGAAGGAAGGGAACCTTGAGCCAGCTTACCCATGCCGCGTTAGAGCGGCCCATGAAATCCGCCACGGACTACCTCCTCGACAGCCCGCTCCCCCAGTTGCTGGCCGAGCTGGACGTGGAACTGGCCGACTCGTCGATCACCGACCCGACGTTCTTCGGCGCGCTGGTCGAGCGTCGTGACGGCTCGCTGCTTCTGTCGATGCCGCCGGGCCGGTCCGCGTTCGAGCGAGACACCGCGGCGCGGATGCTGCTCGCAGAGGGTCTGGGGTTGGACACCCCGCCGGTGCCGGCGCCGCTCGCGGTGTCGCGCGGCTGACCCTCTCGCATCTCCCACCCCGCCTGTGTTGCACAGGCGGGGTGTTGTCGTTCGCGCCCTTGTGCGCGCCCTGCACTGCGCTGACCGTGGTCTATCAGCGGGGTGTCGCGACCACGACAGGGGGGATGCATGGCGCGCAGGTTGGATGACGCGGCTGGCCGGCTGCTGCTGGGTGTGGCGGTGGTGCTGCATCGGGCGGTGGCTGGTCGGGTGGCGCGGGTGCGGTGGCAGCAGCGGCGGAATGCGGCGTTGCGGTCCGCGCACCAGCGCGGTGTACCGGTGGAGGAGCTGGCCGTCCGGCTGGGCTTGTCGGCTGGCTGGGTGCGGCAGGTGTTGAACGGGAAGAGGCCGCCGGAAGTGGAGGAGGCCGCGTAGGCGGGCACACGAAAGGGCCCCGACCGCGGGTTGCGGTCGGGGCCCTTCGTCGTGTCAGGGCTGGTCTCGCTGCTGTTTACGCCTCTTGTAGTACTCGTCGCGCTCGGCTTCCTGCCGCTGGCGGTACTGCTCGTTCCACAAGCCGGCGAGTTCGCCGAGAGCGTCGCTGACGCGGCCGAGTTCCCACAGCAGGTAGAGGCTCGCCCCCGCGAAGGGGATCCAGTCGGCCCAACGGAGGATGTCGACCGGGATCCAGAGCAGGAAGGCCAGGACGAGGAACTTGGCGAAGGTCTCGCCCATGTAGGTCGGGTTGCGTTCGACGATGACGTGCTGGCCTCTGGCGTGGATCCACTGCAGGCGCGATTTCACAGGTCCCCCCTCGGGTTGCGGGTGGGCATCATGCCGCAGACCGGGCGGCGAGCGGCAGCCGGAGCGCTTCGCTGTGCCCGTACTGCGCCGAGCACGACGGGCAGCGGACGCCGGCGGTGTCGAGGGTGACGCGGAGGGTGCGTCCGCAGGTGCAGGTGACGCCGACGCGGCGGGCCGGCCGCTCCCCGCCGGTGGCCGCTTCGCACTGCCGCCGCAGGTGCGCGACCTCGCGGGCGAACTCTTCGAAGGCGCCGTGCTGTTCGGCCGCCCAGGGCAGGAGTATGCGCAGCCGCTTGACGGCCTGGTCGCACTGCTGCTGCAGGCCGCCCTCCCACCTCGGGTGCCGGTAGCCGAGCAGGTCGTGCCAGTCGACAAGCCACGTCTGCAGGATGGTCACAACGCCCCCGCGGGCGGCGAGGCTGAGCGGCTCCAGGCGGACGGGCAGCGGTGCGGTGCGGCTGCCGGAGACGACGGGCCCGCCACTGCCCGACCCGGGCGCCAGGCTGTCGCTGAGGCGGGCGTACAGCCCATCAGCCCCGGCGAGCGCCCGGAGCTGCTGATCGACGCGGTCGGTGCAGGGGCGGCAGGCCTGGTGGGTGAGCTCGTGCTCGTACAGGCCGTTGCCGCAGACGGTGCAGGTCGGCGGGAGGGGCTCGTTCACGGCGGTGCCTTTCGTGCGGGGCGGTTCGGTGTTGGGGCGGTGGGCGGCTATTCGCCGTGCTTCTCCAGTGGCCAGCGCCGGTCGTCGGCTGCTGCTTCGCGGACGGTGGGCCCGGCGTCGTGGGCGGGGGCGGGGGTGTCGTCCTCTTCGCCGAGGCGTCGAAGCTCGGCCCGCATGTCGTCGGCCCAGTCGGCGGGTACGGAGACGGGCACGTTGTCGCTGCGGCAGGCCTGTTCGACGAGGCCGTTGCAGCGCCAGCAGTACCAGCCGATGTGGACGAGTTGGGGGTTGTCGGTCACAACTCACCTCGGTGCTGGAGTTCGTCGAGGAACTGGTTGGCGATCTGGTGCAGGGCGTCTTCCTGCTTCTTGGGGCCGGTGCGGGCGTAGTGCTGTGCGTCGCGGCCGACGAGGGTGAGCGCGGTCTTGATGACCTCGGTGGGCTTTTGGCGGTGCGGGCGGTCGGTCATGGGGTGCCCCTTCCAGGTGGCTGGGTTGTTGTCTGACGGCCGTTCGGCCGGTGCTTGGGGTGACGGGCCCGGGCGGGTGTCCCGGGCCGTCTGTGGCCCGCCTGTCATGCCGCAGCCTCTGTGCGCCTCCGTGACGGCCCGGCAGCGCTCCGACCCACCGGAGCCCCACTCGCGCCCTCCGAGGCCGTGAGGCGGGCACTGAGCCGTTCTCCCGGCGGCAGTTCGACGCTCACCGGGTCGAGCAGTCCAGTGACGAGGGCGATGGCTACGGCGTGCGCGCGGTCGCGGGCACCGAGCTTCCGGTACACGCGGTGCAGGCGCTCGTGCACGGTCGACGGCTGAATGCCGAGCCGGGCCGCTGTCTGGGCAGCGGTGTAGCCGGACGCGGCGAGAGCGAGGATCTGCAGCTGCCGACTGGTGACCGCGGCACGGGGCTGGGCGGGTCGGCGGACGGTCGCCCGGTGCACGGCGGTCACTGCCCGGCTCCGTCGTCCGTGGCCGGCCCGTCCTGCCGCGCCCCGGCGGCGCGCGACTTGAAGCCGCCCCGGGCGACGGCCCGCCGGACGGCTCGTGCCTGGTGTTCCCAGAGCGCCTTGTCTTCGTCGGGCACGTCGCTCCAGGGTTGGCCATGCGGACCGAAGCGCCAGTGCAGCCACTCGGGGAGCGTGTCGGGCACGGCCTTGGTGGTGGGCTGCGCCTCGTCGGCCATGCGGCGCAGCTCGGAGACGGCGCGGTTGACGCCCTCCGCGGCCTTCTGGCCCATGTCGTCGTAGACGGCGGGGAACAGCGCGGTGTACAGGCGCTGCGCGGCCTCGCGGAGGACGACGGCCCGGTCGGCGGGCTCGGGCAGCACGGCGGCACGGGCCTTGGTCGCAGCCACAGCGGCAACGGCCCGGGGGTTGGCCAGAACCAGGCCAGTAGCGGACTGCTGAGCGCCCTCGTAAAGGTCCCAGATGGCGGATTCGATCGCCTCGACGAGCGGGTCGGTGGTGTTGTTCACGGTGGGTCTCCAAGGAGGGGGCCGCCCCACAGGCGGGGCGGCAGACGGGCTGGGGTCAGGACTGGGCGTTGAGCTTGCGGGCGGCGGCAAGAGCGGGGGCCAGCCAGTGGGCCGTCTCGTCGAGCTCCAGCCCGTGCCGGGTGACGGCGTCGCACGTTTCGGCCGTGGTGCGCAGCAGGTGCGCGTAGCAGGCGTCGACGTCCGGGTACTCGCCGGTGAGCTTCGGCGGGGTCTCGGGCTCGGGCGCCAGCTTGTCGGCGGCTGCTCGGAGTTCGTCGGCGGGTGTGGTCATGGGCTTCTCCGGTGTGCGGGGTGGGCGGTCGTAGGCTGAACACGAGCCCGCGGCAGATAGCAGCTGCCGCGGGCCGTCTTGCGGAATCACGGGGCGGTCAGTCGTCGTCGCGCGCAGGCTTCGGCCAGCGCTTGCGGCAGGCAGCCTTGTTCGAGCAGACGGTGATGCTGATGCCGTGCTCGTCGTTGCTGAGGGTTCGGTAGCCGCGCTTCCCAATCCGGCCGCACTGCTCGCAGTACCGGACGAGGACGTCGCGGGCCCTGCTGCCATCAGCAGGCCCGACGAAGCCGCGGCGCTCCAGTTCGTCCAGCAGGGCGCTGGCATCACGGAACGAGATCCGCATCCATCGCTGCACAGCGGAAGCGGCGGCGAGGTTGCGGGAGGCGACGAGGCGCAGCGCCTCCTCGACTTGCTCCTCGCTGATGGTCTGTACGGTCACGGGTGTCTCCTCAGGGTTGGTGCCCGGTGTCACGGGCCGGGCCGGGGTGGTCGCCGCACAGCAGGCGGCACAGGTCAAGCGGCGGGCTCGCGGAGCGCAGCGGCAAGGCGTTCACGGTTCGCGGCCTGCTGCGCCGGCGACAACGGCAGCCGACCCGAGGGGGCCTTCAACGCGCGCCCGGTGGGGATGGCTTCGGCGTACAGCCGGCCGAGCTTGTCCGCGGGCGGCAGGTTGAGGGCGTGACGGTGGCGGGCGACGGTGGATCGGGCGCAGCGGAGTTGGTGGGCGATGTGGGCGTTGGTGTGGCCTTCACGGATCAGGGCGGCTATGTCGGCGCGGATCTTCACAACACGGCCTCCTTGGTGGCGGCGTACATGGGCTTCTCGCCCCACGCGATTCGCTGCCGGTTGACGCGGGCCCGCACGACGGTGATCCACGCGGCCAGTTCGGCGGGCGGCATGTTCGCCCTGCGCAGCAGCTCGTCGGCGTGGCAGGCGCGGTCGAGCGGGCAGGTGCAGGCGAGGTCTTTCCCACGCAGCAGGTGCAGTCCGGACAGGATCCGCTCGCGGCGCCGGTCTGCCTCGTCGGTGGGGGCGTCGGAGCGGGACCCGGCGAGCCAGATCCGGAAGTTCTCTGCTGCGGCGGCGTGCGGGTCCTCGTAGCCCATCTCCTGCATCAGGCCGACCTTGCAGGGGTTCCCGAAGCGGCTGGGGCGGCTGACGATGACGCCGCCGTGAATCGGGTGGGCTGCGCCTGCGAGGCGCCATCCCTTGGTGCGGCGGCGCTGGATGCGGTTCGGCATCACGCGGTCTCCCACTCCGGGTCGACCTCGGGGTGCGTGAACCACACGGGCTTGCCCAACTCGCGGGCGTAGGCGATCTCGGCGGTGGTCGACTGGCCGATGTAGTCCCCGACCACCAGCACCTCGTTGGCGAGGCGGATCTTCGCCCGGTGCAGATCGTCCAGGCGCAGCTTCAACGCCTCGGCCTCTGCCGGGTCGGCCCACAACTCGTGCGGCTGCTTCATGTCACAGCCGGGCTTGACGACGATCCGGCCGGCCGCGGTCTCCCGCAGGTCCGCCTCGGCCATCTCCGACATGAAGCGCGTGCTGCCGCAGATGGCCACGATCTTCGGGATGCCCAGCCGCTCCTTTGCGTCGGCGAGCTTCTCCTCGGGGGACAGCAGTTCGGGGTACGACATCGGTTCCTCCTGGTTGGTTGCCGCACAGCGCGGCAGGGCGGGGTCAGGCGGCGGGTGGCTTGCACTCGTCGCAGGGCTGCGGGGTCGGGCCGGACGGGGCGGTCCCGCACGGCCACGCCCCAGGGCGGGGGATGTGGTAACTGGGCGCCGCCCGCTCGGCCTTGGCCGACTTGGGCTTGGTCGGCGTGCGGCCCGTGAGCGAGATCAGGTACGGGAGGAGGTCGCCCTCTGCGCGCATGGCCGCCAGGTCGGCGCGGTCCGGCTGGGCGTTCACGTAGCGGCCATATCCACGAAGCGACTGAAATGGAGCTGCGCGGCGACGGTGATCGTGGCGGTAGGTCCGCCGCGGTGCTTGCCGACGATCAGGTCGGCCTCGCCCGCTCGAGGGCTCTCCCGCTCGTAGGCGTCCTCGCGGTGCAGCAGGATCACGATGTCGGCGTCCTGCTCGATCGACCCGGACTCGCGCAGGTCGGACACCATCGGCTTCTTCTCGGTGCGCTGCTCGGGCCCGCGGTTGAGCTGGGCGAGGACGACGACGGTGATGCCGAACTCCTTGGCGAGGAGCTTCAGTCCGCGCGACAGCATCGACACGGCGACCTGCCGGGACTCGGCGCGGGGTGCCTGCATGAGCTGCAGGTAGTCGATGACGAGGAGGCGCAGGCCGGCGGTGCGGACGAGGTTGCGGACGATGGCGCGCAGGCCGGGCAGCGTGACGAGCGCGTTGTCGTCGATGTGCAGCGGCGCGTCGGCCATGGCGGGCAGCCTGAGCGCGGCTCGAGCCAGGTCGTCGTCCTGGACGATGCCCTGCTTCAGGTGATGCAGGGCGATCTTCGCCTCGCCGCAGAGCATGGTGTTGGCGAGTTCGTCCTTGCCCATCTCGAGCGACGCGAAGTACGTCGGGATCTTGTTGGTGATGGCTGCGGCTCGGGCGATGCCGGACGCGAACGTGGTCTTGCCCATCGCGGGGCGGGCGCCGACGACGACCAGCTGGCCGGGCGCCCAGCCTCCGGACAGCAGGCTGTCCAGGTCGATGAACCCGGTCGGGATGCGGTCCTCTGCGCTCGGCGGGGTGACAGCCCGCTCCAGCACGGCAGGCAGCAGGTCGCCGAGCACGGACGCCTGCGACACGGCGGCCGGGCGGACGAGGTTGTCGATCTCGGCCTGCATCTCGGCGATGTCGGCGGCCGGGTCGAACGCCGGAGACTCGGCCTTGAGCTTCATCGTCACGCCGAGGGCCGCGGTACGCGCGGCGACAGCGACGCGGGCGATCCGTTCAGCCCAGTAGCCGGCGGCACCGGGCATCGCCTGGTTGTACAGCTCGGCAAGCTGAGGGCCGGTCAGCGGGCGGCTGGCCATGCGGCCTTCGGCGTGCCACGTGTCGAGCTTGCGGGCGACGGCTTCCCAGCGGATCTCGCCGGAGGTGAGGGTGGGGGCGAGGTCTTCGACGGCGAACCACACCATGCGCAGACGCTCGTCGCTGATGTCGGCGGGGTCGAAGCCTTCAGCGGCGAGGGTGTCGACGAGGCTCGGCTGGGCCATGACAGTGGCGGCGAGGATGCGCTCGGCCTCGAGGTCGGCGGGCGCCGACGATACGGGCGCGGCGTCCGGGCCCCACATGTCGATGTCGGTGGTCACGCCGCCGCTCCCTTCCGGCGGTCGCTGCCCTGCAGGAGGACGACGCTGCCGCGGCACATCTCGGCGAGGCGGGACGCGACCCGGGGGCCGACGACTTCGGACAGCTGGTTGGGCAGCACGTCGCACGTGATGATCACAGGGCGGCGGTTGATGTACCGCTCGTCGAACAGCTCGAACAGCCGCTCCTGCGTCCAGTCGGAGGCGCGGGCCGCAGCGAGGTCGTCGATGAACAGCAGGTCGCTTTCCTGCAGCTGCTTCACCAGCGCACGCCCCTCGCCCCCGGGGGCGTCCGGGCGGAGCGCGTCGAACAGGGCGGTGGACCGGTAGATGCTCAGAATCGGGGTGCCCTGCCACGGCATGTTCGGCGCGTACTGGGCCTCCAGCCAGCGGCGGCAGGTGTGCCACGCAGTGTGGGTCTTGCCGACACCGATCGGCCCGGTGAGGAAGAGGCTGGATCCGCCCCAGCCGCCGATCCAGTCGGCGACCTGCTTGGGCAGGTCGTAGCGCTGGCGGTAGATGGCGGGGATGCGGGAGTCGAACCGGTCGAGGGCGGCGAGGCGCCGCTCGACGAGGACGGATTCGCGGGGGCTGAGCTCGTCAGCCGAAGCGGAGTGCACTGTCGATCTCCTCCTCGGGGATCTCTCGGGGTGCGGTTGTGGGGCCGGCGGGGCGCTGCTTGCGCTGCTCGGCGAGGGCCTGGCGGCGGAGGGTGTCGTACTTGGCCCGAAGCTTGGCCGGGCTGAGGATGTGCGCCTGCCAGAAGTCGTTGGCGTGGGCCCAGTCGATGGCGGCTACGGCCTGCTCGGGTGTGATGCCGTCCTTGTCGATGAGCAGCCGGATGTCGTTGCGCCACTTCTTGGTGACGGCCGGCTTCTTGCTGCCGCCTTTCTCGATCACGGCGGCGAGGTGTCGGCAGACGCGTTCGACGTCGGCTCGGGGTGGTGCATCCGCGGGCTCCGCAGGAGTTCGCGTATATCTCTTTTCTTCTTCTGTCTCTGTCTCTGTCTCTGCTTCGGTTTTGCTTCCGTTTTGCTTCACCAAAGTCGAAGCAAGTGCTTCGCCGTTTGCTTCGCGGTTCGAGGCGGCTCGGCGGGACTCGCCGGACCGCTTGCCGCCCCTCTGACCTGCGGCGGAGCGCTTGGCGCTGAGCTCCCGCACCTCGGCGGCGGACCGCTGGTGGCCGAGGTAGTCGTGGATGACGTAGGCGTCGGAGGGTGCTGCGGGGCACTTCGGGCAGTCGTGTTCGCCCTCATGCCACAAGCCAACGCGAAGCAGTGCCGAAGCACTTGCTTCGGGTTTGCTTCCGTCCGTGAGCCGGGGCACGAGACGCTTCGGGATCACGCCGTCGGTCAGCTGACGGGAGGCGTAGGCGAGCCCGCAGATGTAGAGCCAGCCGGCCTCGCCTCCCGCTTCGATGATCTTCGGGTGGTCCGGCAGGCCGTCGTGCACCTTGACGTAGGTGCGCTTGTCCTTCTCGGCCATCAGACGTCTCATTCCTGGCTGTTGCGGATGGGTGGGGTGTCGGGGTGTTGCTGGTCAGGGCTGGTCGCGCGGCCGGCGGCCCGCGGTCACGCGGCGGCCTCGTAGTCCGGCTCGGTGTCGCGGTCATGGGGGCTGTGGAGGACGGCACGCAGCCGGTTTCCGATCCAGGTGCCGACCTGTGGGCTGACGGCGTTGCCGAAACCGTCCACTTGATCGCGGGCGGAACCCCAGACGGTGAAGGTGCCGCGGTAGTCACGGAAGTCGACGTCGAATCCGCAGCCTCTGCCGATCTCGTGGGCGCCCATCATGCGGTAGAAGCACTCTTCGAACGGCACCTGGGACAGTGCGGGCCCCCAGTTGGCGGTGAGGAGTGCCGTCGTGTCCCGGGACGTGAGCGTGCCGAGCGGATCGGTCACCGGGTGTGCTGCGGTCTCGGTGCCCGTGGAGCCGTTCTGCTTGAACCAGCCGGCCGCGGTGAGCAGTCCGGGGATCTGCTCGGAGGTGAACGTCGACATCGGCTCCGCGTGCACCGCAGGCACGGTGTGCTTGCGGTACGGGATGACCCCGGAGGTCACCAGCGCGAGCGTCTCGGAGGCGACCTGGGTGGGCAGCGGCTCACCGGCGCCTCGCGGTGTGCCCTGGTAGTTGTCGACGGCGAGCGCCAGCGATGGCTCATCCCACAGCCCCTGGCCGGTCGACAGGAGCGCCGCCTCCTGCTGGCTGGTCTGTGTTGCCAGTGGCTGCAACAGCAGCCGTTCCGAGCCGTGCACGCCCTTGGCGGGCATGAGAATGGCCGGGAAGTCGGCGAACTTCTGGCGACACCGCTCGATTCGGGCTGTCGTCGACGCGGCGAACGGGCCGCGGTGGCCGTCCTTGAACGTCTTGACCGGCCGGTCACCGATGCGGGTGCCGAGGTCGCTGAGGTCGAGCGCGGTGATTGACGGTGTCATGGGCGGGATGACCGCGGTGCGGCAGGACGGGCACCGGTACTCGTACTGTTCGCCGTAGGCGACCTTCCCGGTCGGCGGAATCCCGGTGCGCCAGGTCCAGACCGCTTCGACGTCCTTGTCGCAGCGGTGGCAGCGGGACAGGGGCCGATGCTCCAGGTCCGGCATGGGCAGGGACTTGTGGACGAACACCCAGTAGCCGCGGTTGCGGGACTGCGGCACCCCGAAGAACTGGCTGTTCAGGAACAGCACCGTGTGGTTGTAGTCGAGCAGGTCAAACTGCTTGAGCCACCACCGGTAGGTGGAGCCGTCGCCGACCTTCTTGCTGCCCGGGAGGAGTGGGCCCCAGGACTGCAGCTCGGTCGTGCACTCGACGAGGATCATCCGCGGCCGGTGCGTCTGCGCGTAGTGCAGGACGCAGTTGGCAGTGGCCCGGTCGCGTTCGGAGCGGGTGACCCGTTCCTCGTAGTCGGGGTCTTCCATCCCGAACAGGGTCAGACCCTGCGCGTAGGCCTTGAGCGTGTTGGCTTGCGAGTGGTTGACGCAGCTGACGCCGGCTACCAGCAGATCGGCCGGGGGCAGGTCGCGGACCGAGTGGTAGTCGGACGATTCCGGGTTCACGAGGTTGGCGATCCAGTGCTCGGCTTCCGGGTGGTTCGCTTCGTGAACCTCGACCTTGTAGGTGTTGTGGTTCGCGGCCATGATCGTGGTGAATCCGGCGCGCCTGATGCCCTCGGTGAGGCCTCCGAAGCCGGAGAACAGGTCGACCGCGACGTACTCGTCGTGGCGGAACCGGCGCTGCTTGACTGCCGGCCGGTGCGTGGCGGTACGGGTCTTCTTGGTGGACGCGCGAGACATCAGGCCGCCACCTCCACGGCGTACTCGGGGTGCTCGCGGAAGGCGTGGTCGATGTAGGACTTGCTGACGCCGAGGCGTTCGGCGGCGGCGGCCCGGTCGAGGCCGCTGACACGCATGAGCCAGGTCGCGTTTTCGGCGATGGCCTGGCGCCGCGTGGTGGTCTCGGCGGCCGGCGCGTAGTCCGGGTCGTCGAGGCTTTCCTCGTCCCACCAGGCGGTGCCGAGCCATCCCTTGGCGGCGGCTCGGTCCCGGGTGCGCTTGGCGATGTGGGCGGGGACGCCGTGCTCTTCGGGCTTGAGCCCGTCCAGTTCGATGTACAGGCGGTTCACGTAGTCGGCGACCCAGCGGCGCACGGTCCGGGTGTCGGGCTGGTTCTGCAGGTAGACGATGAACTGCTTGTGCTTGCCGCAGCGGCGGGCGAGTTCGGTGGCGGACCATCCGTCGGCGGCGAGAGCACGGAGGCGGCGGCTGGTGCCGAGGCCGGGGATGCGGTTGCCGGAGCCGGGCAGGTCGGTGGTGGGCCGGACTGCGAGGACGCGGGTTTCGGTGCTGCGGCGGATCGGCCCGTCCTGGCGGATGATGCGGTAGAGGACGTACTGGCCGATGAGTGCGTCGGCCATGATCTGCGTGTCGGGCATGCCAGCGGCGCGGAGGCGTTCGATGTGGCGGGCTGCTCGTTCGGGGGTGGTGAGGTTGCCGCGGCCGGTGGCGCGGAGGTATCGGCCGCGGCGGACTTCGGCGGTGACTGCGCTGGTGCAGGGGCGGCACTTGCAGCCGCGGCGGTAGCGGCGCGGGTCGCCGTGCTGGAAGGCTTCGGCGGGGATGGCGGGGCGGCCCATCAGTCCTCCTTCCGGGCGTTGTTGTTGCGGCGGTTGGCGAGCCAGCCGATGCCGGCGCCGATGGCTCCGGCGGCGACCGCGGCGATGTACAGCCAGGCGAGGTTGAGGTGGTTGAGGGCGTCGATCACGCTGCGGCCCTCCCCTGCTGGGTGCGGGCGGCCTGCCGGTCCTCGATGAACTTCCGGCCCTCGGCGGTGAGGAGGTACAGGTTCACCGGCTTGCCGTGGGCCTTCGGGTTCACGGACGGCTCGTCGCCGACCTTCACCAGCACGCGCGGCTGGCGGCGCTTGGTGAGGTTGGTGAAGTACAGGCCGGCGGTGCCGCGGCCCAGCTCGGGGACGATCGCCCACAGGTCGTTCGCGGAGAACGGGCGGTTGCCGCCGGCTATGGCGAGGACGGCCTGGTCGAGGGTGGCCTCATCCCACTGGGTTACGTTGGCGTAGAGGGTGGCGAGCAGCTGGTTGGCCTGCTCGCGGGCCTGCTCGGGTGTGAGTGTCATGTACGGTCTCCTTTGACAGGCCGCCCGCGATTCGCCCGCGGGCGGCCGTTCGCGTTGCGGGCTACTGCTCGGTGGGCTCGGGGCTGGCGTTGAGCCAGGCGAGGAGCGGCGCAGCAATGTCGCGGGCCCCGTTGGGCCGGTCGAACACCTTGCGGTTCAGGCCGGGGCAGCGGGACTTGAGGACTTCGAGGCGGTTGTCGATGTCCATCGCCACGGCGACGTCGAACTCGTACTCGATGCCCTTGCGCTGCTCGGGCCGGGTGCCGACCTGCTTCGGCTTGCCGTTCTCCAGGACCCACTCGGTGTAGGAGCGCATCGAGGCGACGACGTGGCCGGGGTAGGCGAGGATCGCGGCGACCATGTCGTTCTGCAGTGGGGTGCCGTCCTTCCAGCCGGCGAACTTGTTGCCGCCGTACCTGCTGCTGGCTTTCTCGACTTGGTCGAGGGTGCCGTCGGTGCCCTTCCAGAAGTGGGAGAGGCTGTCGACGAACACGGTCGGGTAGCCGGCCTGTGCGGCGGCGTCGAGGGCGCGGGCGAGGTCGCGGGGGTCGTAGCGGTCCATGGCGAGCGTGTCGAACTGGATGCCGCCGATCCCGGCGTAGAGGCTGGCGGCGCCTTTCTCGGTGTCGATGACGGCGAACCGTCGGCCCTCGGACAGGCCGTGGGAGATGCCGAGGCCGGTCCAGGTCTTGCCGGAGCCGGACAGGCCCTGGATGGACAGGCGGGCCTTGCGGCCGGCCTTGCTGGCGGGTCGGAAGGCGAACTGTTCGGCGGCGGCCTGCTGCTGCGCGGGGCGGGCGGTGCGGACGGGCTGGCCAAGTTGGGACATGCGGGGTGCTCCTAGGCGTACTGGCGCTCGACCCAGGCGGGGAGCGCGATCATCGGGTTGGGCAGGTAGCCGGGCCATTCGCCGCGCTCTCGGCAGATGGCGTAGGTGTTGAGGGCCACGTCGTTGAGGTGGCGGCCGATGCCGCGGGCCATCGGGTCGCAGGTGGTGACGACGACCAGGTAGGGCGGGTCCTTCTCCTGCACGACGAACTGCATGGGCCGCTCGGGGTCGGCGACGTTGATGGCGGCGCCGCCGTCCTCGTACCAGCCCTGCTGTTGGTGGTAGCCGTGTTCGTTGAACGCCTTCTCCAGGTCTTCGCGGCGGCAGGAGCGGGCGGTCTTGTAGTCGACGATCTGGCCGTCGTCGCGCAGCCAGTCGAAGCGGCAGCGGCGCCAGACGCCGTTGTCCTCCCAGAAGGCGGACTGTTCGGCGAGCCCGGACCCGGGCTCCAGGAGCTGGGCTGCTTCGTCGTGCGCGCGCAGGGCGGCGGCCATGGCGCGGACCTGCTCAAGCTCGTGGCGCTTGAGCGGGATGTCGCCGGCCGCCCTTATCGCGGCGACCTCGGCCTTGATGCTGTCGGTGTTCCACTTGTCGGCGTCGACGAGGACCAGCTGGGGGCCGTCGTCGAGGACGAGCTTGTGTGCGGCGGTGCCGAGTTCGAGGGCCTTGTTGTGGGGCTGCGGGTTATCGAGCTGCCACTTGAAGGCGGCCGGGCACTTCTTCACCAGCGTGCGGGCGCCGGTCGAGGAGAGGCTGCCGCCGGGGATCGGGTCCCCGTGATAGACGTCGGCGGGGATGTCGTACAGGCCGGGCTCGACCTCGGTCTCCGTGGTCATGCGACGCCGTCCAGGGGCATCGGTCGGGCGCACGCCTCGCACAGGCCCTCGGGGGTGAACGGCCCGTCGACATCCCAGCAGCGGGTGCAGGTGATGGGCTTCGGCTTGAGCCCGGACAGCCGCTGCAGGGTGGCGATGCCTTCCTCGTCGTACTTGGCGAGCAGGACGGCCGCGCCGTACTCGGGGAACGCGGCGAGGAGCTTGGCGCGGTTGGTCATGTCGGCGCGGTCGATGAGGGTGATCAGGGACTCGGTCCAGTCGCCAGCCGGGTAGCCGCCGCGGCCGAAGTGGCTGAGGACGTGCGCGGCGACGTCGGCTGGGATGGTGGGGCTGCTGGTGCTCATGGTTCTCCGTTTCGGGATGTGTTGGGCCGGGCCCCGCCTCCTTGGGGGGTGGTGGAGGCGGGGCCTCAGCTGCCGCGGAGCGCTGGGGGCGCTGGCACGCGGCGTATTCGGTTGGCTTGGGCGCCGGCCGTGGCAGGAGCGGGCACCGCCAGGGCCGGCGGGTTCAGGTGCGACCGGGGTCGGTGGTCGCGAACGGCGCCTGGTGCAGCGGCATCACGCAGTGCTTCCGGATCTCGTCGACGCTCAGCTCCTGCGTCTTGGCGATGACGTGCTCGGCCTTCACGCCGACGTCGACCTTGCGCTTGAGGTCGGCGATCTCGCGGTCGCGGAGGCGGATGACCTCCTCGGCCTGCTGCAGTTCCTTCTCGGCGGTCTTCCGCCGTTCCTGCTCGTCGGCGAGGTCGCGCCGCAGGAGGGCGATGTCGTCGCCGGCGCGGTGGGTGATGGTGAGGAGGCGCCGGTTCTCGTCGCGGAGCTCGGCGACTTTGTCGACGGCGCGGCGGCGACCGGTGCCCTTCGGGAGCAGGCTGCGGGTCACCGGTTCCCCCACACCTCGATGGCGGCCTCGACGGGGGCCCGCAGGTGGTCGTGCCACAGGCTGGTCATCGGCGTCGCGGTGCCGGTGTGGACTAGGGTGGCGACGGTCGCGGCGAGCATCGCCGGGGCGACCCAGCCGGGCACGGGCAGCGCCTCCAGCTCCCAACTGGAGCCGTCGTCGTTGAGGCGGGCCCACTGCCAGATGGGGCCGCGGTCGTAGTCCTCGTCGCGGCCGGTGTGCCAGTCCCACACGAGGATCAGGCCGTGGCGGAACCGGGTGTCGGGGTAGTCGGAGGTCTCGGGCGTGAGGGTGACGACGCCGCGCAGGTAGGCGACGTCGTAGGAGTCCTCGACGAACGCATCCGTCTGCTCGGGCGTCAGCTTTGCCTCGGTCAGGGCGGCTTCCACGGCCTCGATGTACGGGGCGTGGGGCGTGTGGAAGGTGGTCACTTGGGTTCCCCCTGTTGCGGTGGGCGGTGTGTGCGGCGGCAACCCGCTGCTCAAGCTCGGCGACCCGGGCCCGCTGGCAGACGATGTAGAAGCAGGCAGCGAGCGCGAGCCGCTTCTCGATCTGCCGGAGCGTGGGCTGGTCGCGGGTGACGAGGTCGTCGTCGATGTCGATGAGTCCGGCCTCGATGGACGCGATGACGTTCGGGTCGGTGATCCACGCGGGCACGCGGCGGCGGGTGATGCCGAGGCCGGACAGCAGGCCGGGCACTATCACCGGGGCGGCGGTGGCCGGGGTCGACGGCAGGCCGGTGAGGGTCATGACACGGCCGCCAGTTTCCGGGCCGCGTCGTACTGGCCGATGGCCCACGACGCGGCGTAGCACTGGTAGACGAAGTGGTAGTTCAGCTTGTGGATCGACCAGTCGCCGACGTCCGAGAAGGCGAAGCCGCCGACCTCGCGGACCTTGACCTTGTGCTCACCGCCGCCGCTCCGACGTGCGTGCTCGCCCCACTCCCAGCGGTAGGCGTCGCTCCGGTCGTCGTGATCCTTCGACGTTCCGCATGAGCACTCGGCGCGGTACGTCACTCCGTGCTCGAAGTTGTAGACCGCTTCCATCGCAAGGTCTTTGGAGTCCAGCAGGCCGCTGTCGAGGATCTGCTCACGGACCGCTGCCCGCAGGCCTCGCGGGGCTCCATCCCGGACGGCCTCCGCTACCTCCGCCTTCACCTGCTTGATCAGGCGGTCGGGGTCGTACTCGCGGACCGATTCGCGTCCGTTGACCAGCTTCGACGCCCACCGCGTCGGCTCGACGCGGATGCCGCGCAGCCAGTCGAACATGTCCTTCGTGTCGTCGCCATGACGCTCGAAGTGGTACGAGCCGTGAGAGCCGGCGACCAGGAGGTTGTAGGGCCAGGTCACGAGGATGATCCGGGACCATCCCTGCATGGCCTTGAACTCGACGTGCCGGTACAGGCCGTCCTCGCGGAGCTCGGTCAGCTTGCCGTCCTTCACGTCACGGGCGACGTGAGCGGCGATCTCGGGGTAGTCGGTCACGACGCCTCCTCGGCGGTCGGGTAGGGGAATGCGGGTGTGGTGGCGTCCGCGTCGGCGTCGTAGAGGAGATGGCGCATCTCGGCGAGGTAGCCGGCCTTCGCGGGCTCGCCTTGGGCGGCGCGCTCGGGGTGCGCGAGGAGGTCGGGGAGGCGGGCCATGCGGGCGGCGAACTTCTGCCTGGCCAGCTCGCGGCGCATGGCGGTCTCAACCTCGGCGGCGGGCACGTCCACGGCGGAGATGGGGAGGGTCATGACCGGACCTCCGTCGGCTCGCCGGGGCGGAGGGCGGTCGAGGCCAGCACCTTCTTCGCGCGGTGCCAGTCGGCGAGGACGATCTCCCGGTCGCCCCAGTCCTCCACCGACAACGGCGACATGGGGCGGCTGAGGACACGCTCGGCGTCGTCCATCGCCAGGGCCGCCTCGATCACGTGAGGCCGGGTCAGGCGGGCTGCGAACAGGTGGACCGCCTCGGGGGTCGGGATGGGGGCGCTCACGACGCCTCCCCGAGCCGCTGCTGGGCGGGGTAGCGGTCGGCGTAGAACTCGCCCCAGACCTTGTCGAACATCGGGCGGTCCGCCTCGGTGTACGACTTGACCGTGCGCTCGCGGCCATCGACCAGGCCGATCGAGTCCTTTGGCTTCTCGCCGTGCTGCATCTCGTAGGCCAGCGAGACGCGTCGGCCGAACGATGACCGCACCGAGCGGCGCTCGTCCTTCGACAGGCCGCGGTCCTTCAGGTAGGTGTCGACCAGCAGCGCGCGTTCCTCAGCGGGGATCTCGGCGATCTCGCCGGCCGCCTCCGCGTAGTGGTGCAGTTGCCGGGACCGCTTCCACTTCGGGTCGACGCTGTCGTCCATCGCGGCGATCAACTGGACAAGGCCCAGCGCGCGGCGGATGCGGCGCTCCTCGATCTCCTGCTGCAGCGCATCCAGCTGCTCGTCCGTGGCGCGCTCATTGATGGCGCCCCCGCGTGTCCAGTAGTCGTTGACCGCGGTGGTGGTCTCGCGCTGGTAGGCGACGAGAGTGGGGCGGACCGACTCGGCGACCTTCGTCTCGTTGACGGTGGCGAGCCACATCAGGAAGGTGCGGACGTCCACCGCGGCCATGCGGTAGGTCTTGCCGTCGGCGCCAGTTGTGGGGATATCCCTACGACTGGCCCATGAGCGGTCGCGGAGCTTGCGGAGCTGGGTCGAGTAGTCGAGGCCGATCGCTTCGACGGCCGGACGGAACACAACGTGGGGTTCGCCATCGACCAAGACGGTGTCGATGGAGCCGGCCGACAGGTCTAGCTTCACGACCTTGGTCGACTCGTGGGGCAGAATGGACACAGGCGGTCCCTTTCGCTTCGTGCGTTCTGGGCGTGGGATCGCGAGGTCGTCCCGGGGTTGGCGTTTCGGGGCGGCCTCTTCGTTTGCCGGTTAGGCGGCGACGCGGGCCGGCTTGCGCGACAGGCGCGGCTCCGGCGGGCGGGACTCGTGGGCGCGGTCGGTGTCCGGCTCGGTGGCGGCGCGGTACTGGCCGTCGAGGTAGGCGTCCAGGTCGGCGACCTTGTAGGCGACGTATCGGCCGACCTTGTAGCCGACCGGTCCCTTGCCGAGCAGTCGCCACTTGCGGAGCGTTGTGAGCTCCAGGCCGAGGTGCGCGGCGGCGTCCTCGATCCAGAGGGAGCCCTTCGGGGGGCTCGGGCGGGGCCCCTTCCTGTTGTGCACTGGCTTACTCCTTCTTGGTGGGGGGAGAGCTAGGAGACGCATCGTCCAGTTCTGGAGACGCCTTGGGCGCGAAGAGCACCAGCAGGGCGACACCGAGGGCCTCCACGAGGGAGTGGGCGTCATTGACGTCCGCGTTGTCCTGCCTGCCGGTGGCGAGCTTCTCGATCAGACCGCGACCGCAGCCGCTGGCTTCAGCGAGGCTGTCGTAGCCGTAGGGGGTGCCCCTGCCTGGGTGCTTCATGATCCATCTGAATATTTCTGCACTTCGAAGCAGGTAGCGACGACTCATGGATCCCCCGTGGTGCGGAGCGGCCTTGATGAGACGAGTTAAGCACACGAGAGACGAATCGTCTATGAAACTGGACGACCGATCGTCAGGAACCAGTAAAGATCTTGGCGCGATAACATTGATTTGTAGACGGTTCGTCTCCAACACGAGAAGGTTGTACGGGCCGACCTGCTATTTTTCCGGCGCCCACCCGTATCCCTAGAGACAGTCGGTGCGAACGTGACGCGAGAGGAAGAGGACATGACGGCAGCGGCCCCCGCCCCTGACCAAGGCGCGGCCGAGCGGTCGTCGCCTATCGGCGCGCTCTCCCAGCTCATCCAGGAAGCACTCGACAAGGACGACTCCTACCAACGCATCGCCGACCGGGCCAGCAAAGCCAACACGGGAGAATCCGTCTCCAAGGCGTATCTGCAGCGAATCGTGAAGAACCCGCCAGCGAACCCCCCCTCCGCCAAGCAACTCGCCGCCATCGCCTACGCACTCGGCAAGCCGGTCAATCGCGTCCGGGAGGCCGCAGCGGAACAGTGGCTGCAGTACGAGGCGACCGAGCTGGCCGGCTACGACGCCGAGGTCCGCATCATCGTCGGCCACCTCGCCGGCAAGTCCCCGGAGGAGATCCGGCGCTGGCGCTACATGATCGAGGCAGACGAGAAAGCCCGCCGGGAATCAGGAGATTGACGGACTGTCACATTCCGCTGCGGGCATCCGATCGCGAATGTCCGTAAGTAGACATTTCTCGAACCGATTGTCGACGACACAGAGTAGACGTACTCTTCACCAACCGTGCACATTCGGCCAGTCTGGCTCAGTGTGCACCGTTGCAACGTGGGGAGGGCTCATGCTGGACGTCGCCTACGAAGCGGTTGACGATCTGCCGCCGGGAAGACTGGCACGCATCGACGAGGACCGCGGGCGGGTGCGCATCCGGCTCGACAGGGCCGCGCCCCTCGCCGCCGTCGTCCGCCAGCTGAACATAGAGGTCGACGACCTCATGCGGCGAGCCAACTGGTTCCAACTGTGGGGCGACGAGATCGTCTCCCACGACACCCCCGGCTGCCCGCTCCGGGTCGAGTATCTCCTCACGTCGGAAGCGCCGGACGGCGTAGCGCTCGGGGAAGGCCGAGGCGTGGTGCGTATCTACATCAACCCCGACCAGACCGTGACGCAGTTCGCCGCCGCCATGAACCCGGTAACGAAGGACCAGCTCAGCGGGGGCCGCTGGTTCCAGTTGTTCGGCGGGGAGATAATCGACAACAGCCCGGAGCCAATGAGCCAGGTGTGACGAACGGGGGCCGCGTTGCCCGGATACATCGAAGACCGCTGGTGGACGAAGAAGCCCGACCCGAAGACGGGGAGGAAGCGCAAGACGACCCGCTACGGGCAAGGGAAGCGCTATCGGGTCGCGGGCATCCCAGGCGTCAAGGACCGCTCCTTCGAGAAGCTCGAAGGCCCCGAAGGCGCCAAGGCCTGGCTGGCGAAGGCGCAGCACGAGTCCACGGCCGGCGAGTTCGTCGACCCCCGCCGTGGCCAGATGCTCCTCAAGGACTACATCGAGCAGGAGTGGTGGCCTCGCCGGGACTACGACAATCCGTCCACCGAGGCGACCGTCAAGGGCCGCGTGTGGACGCACATCGTGCCGCATCTCGGCCACTACCAGCTGAACGCCATCAAGACGAAGCAGCTCGGTGAGTGGCTGAAGACGCTCAAGGAAACGGCTGGCGCCGGTACCGGGAACGAGGCCTGGCGATATCTGTCGGCCATCTTCCAGGCCGCGATCGACGATGAGCGGCTCACCCGCAACCCCTGCAGGAAACAGACGACGCTGCGAGTGCCTTCCAGGCCGCCAGCCAAAGCCCGGGCGTGGCCCAAGAATCAGGTCCTCGCCGTGCAGGCCGCGATGGACGAGCGGTTCCAGTTGTGCGTCGACCTCGGCGTGGGCGCAGGGCTGAGGTCCGGTGAAGTCTTCGGTCTGTCGGTGGACGACATCGACTTCACCGGGCAGCGCATCCTGGTGCGCCGTCAGGTGAAGAAGGTGGGCGCCAAGCTGGCGTTCGCTCTACCCAAGGGAGAGAAGACGCGGGAGGTGCCCGTGCCTGACTACCTTCTGAAGCGGATTGAGGACTCGCTGAGTCGACGGCCCGCACGGCCGGTGACGCTGCCGTGGAGGGATCCCCGGCCGCCGAAGACGGACCGGGAGGCGGAGGAACGCGCACCGCAGACCCACGCGCTCATCCTGACGGCCGCGCGAGGTGGAGCGATCCGGCGGGACGGATTCGACTTCCGAATCTGGAAGCCGGCCCTTGCGGCGGCCGGGGTCATCCCTCCCCCGCGGGAGGAGAAGCAGCCCATCAAGCATCGCCCTGGGGTGTTCCGCACGGTGCTCACCTTTGAGGAGAGTCGGGAGAACGGCTTTCACGCGTTGCGGCATACTTTCGCTTCGGTGCAGCTGGACGCGCGCGAGCCGATCGTGGCAGTCTCGAAGTGGCTGGGCCACGCCGATCCGTCGATCACGCTCCGGATCTACGCGCACATGATGCCCGAGGCGGACGGTCGGGGCCGTTCGGCGATGCAGAACTGGTTTGAGACTCCCTCGTAGTGGATCTCCCCAGATTCTCCCCAGTGTTTGTGGATCAAGGAAAGTGAAGGGCTCCCTGACGGCTACGGGGAGCCCTTCAACATACCCTTACCGGATGCCCACGGAGTCCAGTGCACGCCTCTGAGCTGCTGAAACCCGCGCCGGGAAATACAGGTAGCAGACGCCGCCGGTGCCGGAGACGACCTTGCCGGAGGCGTTGTACCGCTTGGTCCTCAGCCAGATGTTCTCCCACTCGCGCCGGTCGTAGACCCGCCGCACCGCCTCGTTGCTCGGCGACGCCGGGTCGTTGGCGATCACGTCGCCGTCGGCGGTGAAGCCGATCACGGTCATCAGGTGGCCCGCGGTGCCGTAGCCCGCGCCCGTCAGCTCCTTCTCCAGGAAGGACTGGGACGTGATGGCCGGGATACCGGCCGCGATCAGCGTCTCCAGGTCGGTGAGCGAGCCGAGCCGGGTGACCACGCCCTGCAGGCCCTGGAAGGTGGCCGCGTAGGCGGCGTTGAAAGGCCAGTTGCCGCATCCCGCGTACTGGTAGTCGTACGTGTACCGGGCCGCGTGGCACACCTGCGGGTCGGCGTAGCTCGGGTCGACCCAGGCCAGCTGCTCCTCGGTGAGCCGGCCGCCCCAGTACTCGATGATCATCTGCGAGGAGGTGGGGCTGCACCAGGCCTCGCCGCCGTTGTCGTACTCGGGGTACTGCCCCTTGTGAATTTCCTGGGAGTACCTCGGCACGATCAGTTCTCTGGCGAGGCGGGGCGTGGAGGCCGGGACCGTGAAACGGTCCGGGACGTCGGAACCCATCGCGCCGAGCCGCCAGACCGTGGGGGTGAGCGTGGTGCCGGGCTTGCGGTAGAGGGTCAGACGCAGCCGGTAGGAGGTGAGGCGCAGGCCCGACGCCGGGTCGTCGACGGCGAAGGTGTCCGTCCAGATCGTGCTCTTGCCGTCGGTCTGATCGTCCACCGAGGTGCGCCTGATGTCCCGGTCGCCGGCCGCCCAGCGGCCCATGACGTACCAGGGCGTGTCCGTGCCGTCGGAGTAGGTGCCGCGCAGATCGACCTGGATCCAGGTGCCGGCCGGGGTGTGCGCGTTCCAGGAGGCGATCACCTCGGTGGCGGGGACGGCGAGCTGGTGGACCGGGGAGGTCCAGGTCGCGTACTCCCAGGGGGAGGACGTACCGGTGTGCGGGTCGGGGTAGGTGGTGGTGCCGGCCGGGCCGGCGATCACCACGCCGGGGCGGATGCCGGGGACGGCACGGGTGCCCTGGACGGTGCCACCGCGCCAGTCGGCGTACGTCGTCCAGAAGCGGTTGTCGACCGGGCGGGCCGGCGCCTTGGCGGGGTCGGCCGTCGCCGGGTCCTCGGCATGGGCGGACGGGGCGGCCACCGCCGGGCCCGCGCCGCCCGCGACGGCGGCGGCGACCGCGGCGGCCAGGAGGGCTCTGCGGGACGGCTGTTCGGCTCTGCTCATGGGCGGATGACTCCCAGGGTCCGAGTCGGGGCAGGTCCAGTGCACGGATGTGTGCGCCAACTATGGCCGCACAAGGCCGCCACGGCCAGCACTTCGGGGCATGCCACGCCCGGCAATATTGGTCGGGACCACTGGCATGAGCTGGGAGATGATGAGGGCGTGTCGCACTCGTACCGCCTCGCCCCGGCCACCGCCCTGTCCGCACTCGCCCGCCTGCTGCGCGACCTGCCCCCGTCCTGCGGCCCCGTTCGGCTGATCGGCGTCGACGGGCACGCGGGCTCCGGAAAGACCACGTTCGCCGGGCAGTTGGCGAACGCGCTGGGCGGCGCGCCGGTGCTGCACCTCGACGACATCGCCAGCCACGACGAGCTGTTCGCTTGGACCGACCGCCTGCTCGGTCAGGTGATCGAGCCCCTCCGCCGGGGCGAGACCGCCCACTACGCCCCCTACGACTGGCGGACCCGCCGCTTCGGCCCACCCCGCCCGCTGCCGCCCGCGCCGGTGATCCTCGTCGAGGGCGTCGGCGCCGGCCGGCGCGCCCTGCGCCCCCATCTGGCGCGACTGCTGTGGCTGGAACTACCGCACGAGGAGGCCTGGGCACGAGGGCAGTTTCGGGACGGGGATGAACAGCGCGAGTTCTGGGCCGGATGGGTTCAGGCGGAACGGCGCCATTTCGCCGAGGACCCCTCGCGCCCCTTCGCCGACCTGCTGGTGCGCCCGTTGCCCACGGGGTATGAGGTGCTGCCGGGGCCCGCGGGGTCTTCTGGTCCGGACCAGGATATGACGCACGGTGACGGGCCATCCGCAATGTGCTGAACCTGTGAAGACCCTTGCGGCTGAACTTGGCCGAGTGCTTCAACTCGGCTTGACCGGGGGGCCGTACAGGACTTACGTTCTCAATGTGCGACCGAACACGGTCGCCGACAGACGCGAAGCCCCCGGTTGTTCCCCCGTGATCGGGGGCTTCGTTCTGTCCTCTTCACTTACGCCGGGCGCTCCGAGGCGCTTTCCGCTCACCCTCGGTCACCATGCGCGCCGCGCCCCCTCCGCTCCCCACCTCGCCAAACGCCTCTCGCGGCACCCTACGGCGGGCACCGACCCGCAGGTACGATGCCCTCGGTGCGACCTGTGGACGGCTGCTCCGCGCACCGTCGCAACTCCGGTCCGCTGCACAGCGGTTCGACCAAAGTCGGCCGACGGGTGACGGCCCGGCGGCGAACCAGCGGGGGCACGGTTTGTGGGGGGACGTGATGGACTTCGGCACGCAGGGCCCCGAGGCCCCGGCCGACCTGGCCTGGCTGCGCGGCGTGGACGCCTACACCATGGGCGCGTATCCGCAGGCGGAGGAGGAGTTCCGGAGCGCGGTCCGGCTGGACCCGGGGATGGCCGACGGCTGGCTCGGGTTGCACGCGCTGCGGGTGGACACGACGACCGCGCTGCTGCGGATGTTCCGGCACCGGGACCGCTTCGGTGAACAGCGCACCCGGCACCGGCGCACGCTCAACTCCTGGTACTGGCTGGGCTGGTGGGTGCAGCCCGTGCTGGAGAGCCCGCGCGACCTGCTGCTCGCCCACGCCTCGCACTGGCTCGACGGCCGCCACGTCCCCGAGCTGGATCGTGCCCTCGCGGGCCTGCCGCCCATCGACACCGACCCGCAGGTGCGCTTCCTGCACGCCTGCCGCGCCTACCTGGTCAAGGACTGGGAGCAGTTGGTACGGCACACCGACCCGCTGCTCGACGACCCCCTGCTCGGTATCGAGGCCGGTCTCTTCGGCGGTATGGCCCGGGTCCGGCTGGAGATGTACGGGCAGGCCGAGCCGCTGCTGTCGGCGGCCCTGATGCGCTGCCGCAGCGAACAGCCGCAGCGCAAGGAGCTGCGCTACTGGCTCGCCCGCGCCCACGAGGGCACCGGCCGCTCGGCCGCCGCGCTCCCCCTGTACCGGGCGGTGCACCGCGTCGACCCCGCCTTCATGGACACCTCCGCCCGGCTCGCGGCGATCGCCGAGGGCGACGGATACGACGACGCCGCCGACCTCGCCTCGATCGCGCTCACCGGCGCCGGGCAGGACAGCGTCGACGGCCCCGACGTGCTCGATCCGCTGTTCGGCACCGAGGGCCGGGACCTCAGACTCTCCGACCCGGCCCCGCCGCCCACCGGTCCGCCGCCGTCGGTCACCGATCCGGCGGTGCGGGAGAAGACAGCGGTCCCCTCCCCGCCGCTGCCCGCCGGTCCGACCGACCCCGCGTTACTTGAGGAGGCGCTCGCCGAGCTGGAGCGCATGGTGGGCCTGGAGCCGGTGAAACGCCAGGTCAAGGCCCTGTCCGCACAGTTGAACATGGCCCGGCTGCGAGCCGTTCAGGGCCTGCCGGTGCAGCCGCCCAAGCGGCACTTCGTCTTCTCCGGCCCCTCCGGCACCGGGAAAACCACGGTCGCCCGCATCCTGGGCCGGGTCTTCTACGCCCTCGGGCTGCTCGGCGGCGACCACCTCGTGGAGGCCCAGCGGGCGGACCTGGTCGGCGAGTATCTCGGGCAGACCGCCGTGAAGGCCAACGAGCTGATCGACTCCGCGCTCGGCGGCGTCCTCTTCGTCGACGAGGCGTACTCGCTGTCCAACTCGGGCTACGGCAAGGGCGACGCGTACGGCGACGAGGCGCTGCAGGTGCTGCTGAAGCGGGCCGAGGACAACCGCGACCACCTCGTGGTGATCCTGGCCGGCTACCCGGAGGGCATGGACCGCCTCCTCGCCGCGAACCCCGGACTGTCCTCCCGCTTCACGACCCGCGTGGACTTCCCCTCGTACCGGCCCCTCGAACTCACCGCGATCGGTGAGGTGCTGGCCGCCGAGAACGGTGACGCGTGGGACGCGGAGTCGCTGGACGAGCTGCGCTCGATCGCGGGGCATGTGGTCGACCAGGGGTGGATCGACGAGCTGGGCAACGGGCGGTTCCTGCGCACGCTGTACGAGAAGAGCTGCGCGTACCGGGATCTGCGACTGTCGGCCTACCCGGGGACGCTGTCGCGGGAGGACCTGTCGACACTGCGGTTGCCGGATCTGATGCAGGCGTACGGCGAGGTGCTGTCGGGGCGGGGCCCGCAGGATCCGTCGGCCATGTGACGGATCCCGCGGCCCCGGCCTTCAGCCCGCCAGTACTTCCTCGCCGGAGCGGGGCTCGGACACCGCGGGTGCGGGAGGCGTCTCCCGGTGCGCCGGATCCCGTACCTCACCGACCAGCAGCTCCAGTACGTCCTCCAGCGCGACGAGCCCCAGCACCCGTCCGGAGCCGT
Organism: Streptomyces sp. Z423-1; assembly: GCF_013009255.1. Taxonomy (NCBI): domain Bacteria; kingdom Bacillati; phylum Actinomycetota; class Actinomycetes; order Kitasatosporales; family Streptomycetaceae; genus Streptomyces; species Streptomyces sp. Z423-1. The sequence goes on along the minus strand of NZ_CP053109.1, from coordinate 7,892,384 downwards.
CCGCCACCTGCGCCAGGTGGGTCGCGGCGCGGCGCATGACGGTGAGCGCGTCGTCCAGGGGCAGCTCGGACCTGAGCGTCGTCATGGGCCGCCACACATGCTGCGGAACGGCCCGTTCCGACTCCTGGAGATCCAGTACGTCCTTCACGTGCAGATAGCCCATGAAGGCCCCGTTCTCCGCGGCCACCGGAAAGCGGGAGTACCCGGTGCGGGCGGTCAGCTCGATGATCCGGCCGGGCGTCACCGAGGGGCTGACCGTGATCAGCGACTCGCGCTTGAGGAGCACGTCGGTGACCGGGCGGGAGCCCAGCTCCAGCGCGTCCTCCAGGCGTTCGGCCTCCTCGGGGTCGAGCAGGCCGGCCTGCCCCGCGTCCTCCACGAGCCGGTTGAGCTGCTCGCTGGTGAACACGGCCTCGACCTCGTCCTTGGGCTCGACCCGGAACAGCCGCAGCACACCCTGGGCGCAGGCGCCCAAGGTGACCGTGATCGGCCGGCAGAGGCGGGCGAAGGCAACCAGGCCGGGGCTCAGCCACAGCGCGGCCTTCTCCGGCGCCGCCATCGCCAGGTTCTTCGGCACCATCTCGCCGATGACGAGGTGGAAGAAGACGACCGTGGCGAGGGCGATGACATAGCCGAGCGGGTGGACCAGCCCGTGCGGCAGGTGGATCCATGCGAAGAACGGCTCCAGCAGATGCGCCACCGTCGGCTCGGCGACCGCGCCCAGGGTCAGTGAGCAGACCGTGATGCCGAACTGGGCGGCGGCCATCATCTGCGGCAGCCGCTCCAGGCCGTAGAGGACCTGGCGGGCCCGGGCCGTGCCGAGCGGTTCGATCTGGCTGCGGCGGACCGAGACCAGCGCGAACTCGGCGCCGACGAAGAAGCCGTTGGCGAGCACGAGCAGCGCCGCGAACAGCAGTTGGAGCACGCTCATCGCACGGCCTCCCGGACGGGGGCGGTGCGCACGAGGCGTACCCGCTCGGCGCGGTAGTGCCCGACCTGGCGCACGGCCAGCCGCCAGCCGGGCAGCTCGGCGCGGTCGCCGACGGCCGGGATCCGGCCGAGCAGGTCGGCGACCAGACCGGCGACCGTCTCGTACGGGCCCTCGGGCACGTCGAGGCCTATCCGCCGCAGGGTGTCGATCCGGCAGCTGCCGTCGGCGTCCCAGGCGGGGCGGCCGTCCTCCGGCGGCGCGGAGGCCAGTTCGGGCAGGTCGTGACCGTCGTGCTCGTCACGGACCTCGCCCACGATCTCCTCGACGATGTCCTCCAGCGTGACGACTCCGGCCGTGCCGCCGTACTCGTCGACGACAACGGCGATCGGCTGCTCGCTGCGCAACCGGGCGAGCAGCGGCCGTACCGGCAGCGTCTCGGGGACCAGCAGCGGCGGCTTGGCGATCCGGCCGACGGGGGTGCGCAGCCGCTCCGGCGCGGAGACGGCAAGGGCGTCCTTGAGGTGGACCATGCCGACTATCTCGTCGATCCGCTCGCGGTAGACCGGGAAGCGGGACAAGCCGGTGGCGCGGGTCAGGTTGACCACGTCCTCGGCGGTCGCCGTGGACTGCAGGGCGCTCACCTTCACGCGCGGGGTCATGACGTGCTGCGCGGTCAGCTCGCCGAGCGACAGCGTGCGCACGAACAGGTCCGCCGTGTCCTGCTCCAGCGCACCGGCGCGTGCGGAGTGCCGGGCCAGGGAGACGAGTTCGTCGGGGGTGCGGGCGGAGGCCAGTTCCTCGGCGGGCTCGAAGCCCAGGGTGCGGACCAGACGGTTGGCGACGGCGTTCAGACCGGCGATCACCGGCCTGAACACGCGTGCGAAAAGATGCTGCGGACCGGCGACGAAGCGCGCGACCTGCAGAGGGCGGGACACCGCCCAGTTCTTGGGGACGAGTTCACCGACCACCATCTGTATGGCGGAGGCCAGCAGCATGCCGATGGCCACGGCCACCCCGGACACCGCGCCGTCGGGGATGCCGACGGCCGTGAGGGGGCCGTCCAGCAGCTGGGCGAGGGCCGGTTCGGCGAGCATGCCGACGACCAGGGAGGTGATGGTGATGCCGAGCTGGGTGCCGGAGAGCTGGAACGACAGCTCCTTCAGCGACTCGACGACCCGGCGGGCCCGTCGGTCGCCCTCGGCGGCGGCCCTCTCGGCGTCCGGGCGGTCGACCGTCACAAGGCCGAACTCGGCCGCGACGAAGAAGCCGTTGGCGAGGATGAGCAGGAAAGCGGCTGCGAGCAGCAGCAGGGGGGTGGTCATGATGCCGCCGCCTCCGCGCTATGTCGGCAGGGGGCGGCGCAGGTACTGCAGGACGATCCGTCCATCGCCGGAGAGGGTCACTCCTCGGGTAGCAGGGACCCCTGTGCGCCGGCCGGCACAACAGGGGCGGAGGCGTCACGGACAACGCCTCCGCCAACAGATTAATCAAGACACCGGCCGGTACGGCAGGGTGAATGGGCCCGAGTCAGTCCCGAGGCCCGCCGGAACGGGCCTCGACCAGCGCCCGCAGGGTGCGCGCGTCGGCGACGGCCTGCGCCTTGGCGATACCGGGCTGGATACCGATCGCGGCCAGGCTGGTGCCGTCGCTCAGGTCCAGGAACACCCACGGGTCGCCGACCCGCAGATGCACCTGCACGATCTGCGCCCACTCCAGCCGGCGGGTGCTCGCGAAGTTCACGACGGTGACACCGGTCTCGTCGGCGACGACCTTCGGGCGGGCCAGCAGCAGCGCCACGGCCGACAGCATGGCCGCCGTGAGGACGAAGCTGATCCGCTCACCGGGTCCGAGCCGGTCCAGCAGCAGTGCGATCGTCGACACGACGACGAAGACCGCGCCGGCCGCGGAGAGCAGGACGGCGCGGGTGCGGCCCGGCCGGAAGGTGACGGGCAGCGTGGGCAGGTCCGACATCGGTGCGGTGTCCCTCAGAGGCGGCAGGCGTGGATGGCGGTGGTCAGGATGGCCCGGGCGCCGATGTCGTACAGGTCGTCCATGATCCGCTGGGCGTCCTTGGCGGGCACCATCGCGCGGACGGCGACCCAGCCCTCGTTGTGCAGCGGGGAGACCGTGGGGCCCTCCAGGCCGGGGGTGATGGCGACGGCCGCTTCCAGGTGCTCGGCGCGGATGTCGTAGTCCATCATCACGTACGTCCGTGCCACCAGGACGCCCTGGAGCCGGCGCAGGAACTGCCGCACCTTGGATTCCTCGCCGTCCGCGCCGGTACGGCGGATGACGACGGCCTCCGACTTCATGATCGGCTCGCCGACGACCTCCAGGCCCGCGTTGCGCAAGCTGGTGCCGGTCTCCACGACGTCGGCGATGACCTGGGCGACGCCGAGCTGGATGGCGGTCTCGACGGCGCCGTCGAGGTGGACGACGGAGGCGTCGATGCCGTTGTCGGCGAGGTGCTTGGCGACGATGCCCTCGTAGGAGGTGGCGACCGTCTTGCCGTTCAGGTCCGCCAGGCCGCTGATGCCTCCGGGTTTGGTGGCGTAGCGGAAGGTGGAGCGGGCGAAGCCGAGCGGCAGGATCTCCTCGGCGTTGGCGCCGGAGTCGATCAGCAGGTCACGGCCGGTGATGCCGATGTCGAGCTGACCGGAGGCGACGTAGATCGCGATGTCGCGGGGGCGGAGGTAGAAGAACTCGACGTCGTTCGACGGGTCGACGATCCGCAGTTCCTTGGAGTCGCGGCGCTGCTGGTAGCCGGCCTCATGCAGCATGTCCGCCGCAGGGCCGGAGAGGGAACCCTTGTTGGGGACGGCGATGCGCAGCATGAGGTCGGCTTCCTTTGTGTGAAGGGGTGTTCTTGTGCGGCGTGTGGTTCACAGGTGGGCGTAGACGTCGTCGAGGGAGATCCCGCGCGCGACCATCATCACCTGGACGTGGTACAGCAGCTGCGAGATCTCCTCGGCGGCCGCGTCCTTGCTCTCGTACTCGGCGGCCATCCAGACCTCGGCGGCCTCCTCGACGACCTTCTTGCCGATGGCATGGACGCCCTTCTCGACCAGTTCGGCGGTGCGGGAAGTGGCGGGGTCGCCGTGGGCGGCCTTGTGCTGGAGCTCGGTGAAGAGCTCCTCGAACGTCTTCTTGGACATGGTGGCGCCCACTTTACGCGGTGTGCCGGGCCACCTAACGCCATGGTTCGGATACTGAGCGGAGGGTGGCCGCGGTCGCGACCGCCGCCGTCACCGCCTCGTGCCCCTTGTCCTCGTTGGAGCCGTCCAGTCCGGCCCGGTCCAGGGCCTGCTCCTCGGTGTCGCAGGTGAGTACGCCGAAGCCGACGGGGACGCCGGTCTCGACGGAGACCTGGGTGAGGCCCTGGGTGACGCCCTGGCACACGTAGTCGAAGTGGGGGGTGCCGCCCCGGATGACGACGCCGAGGGCGACGATCGCGTCGTAGCCCCGTCCGGCGAGTACCTTGGCGACGACCGGGAGCTCCCAGCTGCCGGGGACCCGCAGGAGGGTCGGTTCGTCGATGCCCAGGTCGTGCAGGGCGCGCAGGGCGCCGTCGACCAGACCGTCCATCACCTTCTCGTGCCACTGCGCCGCGATGACGGCGACCCGCAGGTCACCCACGTTGCGTACGGACAGTTCCGGTGCGCCCTTGCCGCTCACGTTCTCGTGTCTCCTCGGTGTGCTCTTACTGGGTGCTGCAGGTGGACACGGGGGCCGTGTCCAGCCACGGCAGATCGTGACCCATCCGGTCCCGCTTGGTGCGCAGGTAGCGGAGGTTGTGCTCGCCCGCGGTCACGGGCATCGGCTCGCGCTCGGTGACCTCGATGCCGTGCCCCACGAGCGCGTCGGTCTTCTCGGGGTTGTTGGTCATCAGGCGCACGCTGCGCACGCCGAGGTCGGTGAGGATCTGCGCGCCGGCCGCGTAGTCGCGGGCGTCGGCGGGCAGGCCCAGCTCCAGGTTGGCGTCGAGGGTGTCCCGGCCGCGCTCCTGGAGCTCGTACGCCCGGAGCTTGGACAGCAGGCCGATGCCGCGGCCCTCGTGTCCGCGCAGGTAGACCACCACGCCCCGGCCCTCGGCGTGGATGCGCTCCAGGGACGATTCCAGCTGGGGGCCGCAGTCGCAGCGCAGGGAGTGGAAGACGTCGCCGGTGAGGCATTCGGAATGGACGCGGACCAGGACGTCCTCACCGTCGCCGATCTCGCCGTGCACGAGGGCGACGTGCTCGACACCGTCGACGGTGGAGCGGTAGCCGTACGCCGTGAAGGTGCCGTGGGCGGTGGGGAGCCGGGTCTCGGCCTCGCGGCGGACGGTGGGCTCGGAGCTGCGGCGGTAGGCGATCAGGTCCTCGATGGAGATGATCGTCAGGCCGTGCTTGCGGGCGAACGGGATCAGCTCGGGCAGGCGCAGCATCTGGCCGTCCTCGCCGGCGATCTCGACGATGGCGCCGGCCGGGCGCAGGCCCGCGAGGCGGGCGAGGTCGACGGCGGCCTCGGTGTGGCCGTTGCGGGTGAGGACGCCGCCGGGCTTGGCGCGCAGCGGGAAGACGTGGCCGGGGCGGACGAAGTCCACGGGCTCGGCGGTGCCGCTCGCGAGCAGTTGCAGTGTGGTCGCCCGGTCGGAGGCCGAGATGCCGGTGGTCACACCGTGGGCGGCGGAGGCGTCCACGGAGACGGTGAACGCGGTCCTCATCGACTCGGTGTTGTCCTCGACCATCTGCGGGAGCCGCAGCCGGTCCAGTTCCTCGCCCTCCATGGGGGCGCAGATCAGGCCGCGGCACTCGCTCATCATGAAGGCGACGATCTCGGGGGTCGCCTTCTCCGCGGCGATGACGAGGTCGCCCTCGTTCTCGCGGTCCTCGTCGTCGACGACCACGACGGGCCGGCCGGCCGCGATGTCGGCGATGGCCTGCTCCACGGGATCGAGGGTGAGGTCGTCGAAGTCTTCGGTGCTGTAGAGAACGGGTGGAATCGAAGGAGCGGCGCGAAGCGCCTCGTTTGGGGTGGTGGCGGGAGACGGGGGGGCGGTCATGCCGGTGCTCCTTCCAGGACGGGCCGCGCGTCCTTGCGGGAGCGCAGCCACCAGTCGCGCATGCCCCACAGGACGAGCGCGCCGTAGATGACGTAGACGAAGCCGGAGAAGGCGAAGCCGTTGGCGAAGTTCAGCGGCACGCCGACCAGGTCGACGAGCAGCCAGGCGAACCAGAACTCGACCATGCCGCGCGCCTGGGCGTACATGGCGACGACGGTGCCGACGAAGATGTAGGCGTCCGGCCAGGGATCCCAGGACAGGGACGGGTACGCGGTGAACAGGCCGCCGACCGCGAGGGTGCCGAGCGCCGCCGCGCCGAGCAGCACGCCGCGCTCGCGCCAGGTGGCGAACCGGACGGCGATCGAGCCGTCCTGTGCCTGCTGTCTGCCGCGGTTCCACTGCCAGAAGCCGTAGCCGGCGACGAGCATGACGACGATCTGCTTGCCCGCGCTGCCGGAGAGGTGGGCGGTGGCGAAGGCGGCGAAGAGGATGAGGCCGGAGACGAACTGGGCGGGCCAGGTCCAGATCGAGCGGCGCCAGCCGAGCGCCAGGGCGACCAGACCGATCACGTTGCCGATCATGTCCGACCACTTGATGTGCTGCCCGAAGACGGTGAAGGCCTCGGAGTTGAGCCAGTTCACCGGTTGGCCCCCTGACCGGCCAGCAGCCGCTCCACGTACTTGGCGATGACGTCGACTTCGAGGTTGACCGGGTCGCCGGGCTGCTTGCGGCCGAGGGTGGTCAGGGCGAGGGTGGTGGGGATCAGGCTGACGGTGAAGTAGTCGGGGCCGGCTTCGACGACCGTGAGGCTGATGCCGTCGACGGTGATGGAGCCCTTCTGCACGACATAGCGGGCGAGGTCCGCCGGGAGCGAGATCTTCACGATCTCCCAGTGCTCGGACGGGGTGCGCTCCAGGACGGTGCCGGTGCCGTCGACGTGACCCTGCACGATGTGGCCACCGAGGCGGGCGCCGACGGCGGTGGGCCGTTCGAGGTTGACGCGGGAGCCGACGGTGAGGACGCCCAGGCTGGAGCGCTTGAGGGTCTCGGCCATGACGTCGGCGGTGAACTCGTCGCCCTCGTGGTCGACGACGGTGAGACAGACGCCGTTGACGGCGATGGAGTCGCCGTGCTGCGCCCCCTCGGTGACGACGGGGCCGCGCAGCCGGAAGCGGGAGGCGTCGCCGAGGTTCTCGACGGCGGTGACCTCGCCCAGCTCTTCGACGATTCCGGTGAACACTTCCCGGGTCCTCCTGCCTCTTCGGGCACGGACTCCGGGGCTGTCACGACGACAGATGTACGAGCGAGGACACCGGGAGCGACGCCGGACGGACTCGTCCCCCTACGGGACGATCACAGTCGGCGGCGCGCACGAATGCCCGCTCGCCGCGCACTGCCTCCCATCCGGACTTTAACCGTCGGTCCAGGAATTTCACCTGGTCAACCGGCCGCTGGAGGCGACCGGGTCGCGGACTGTAACCGCCGGTTCGGACTTTCACCGACCCCGGAGTGCGCTGCTTCTGGTACAGGGCCAGTGTGCCACGACCGATCGACATCCATACGGGCGAGCGATGTGGAGTGGCTCACAGGCCGCGTCGCCGACCCGCTCGGGCGGGCCGAACCGGTCCCAACTACCGCACAGCAACACCCGCTTGAATTGGTCCATACCTATTGACGCACTGGTCTAGTCCTCTCTAGGGTCTGCGCAACTCCGTGGAGAGGAACCGACCGTGCTGTCCCCCTCACGTCACAGATCCAGATCCGCCCTGCTCACGGCCGCCGGGGCCGTCGCGGGCCTGGTCCTCGCCGGCCTGCCGGCCACCGTCTCGCACGCCGCCGACCAGGAGTCCTGCCGCCCCGACGGGCTCTACCGGACGCCCGGCGTGGACGTCCCGTACTGCTCGGTCTACGACTCGGCCGGCCGGGAGAAGATGGGCGCCGACCACCAGCGCCGGGTGATCGGCTACTTCACCGGCTGGCGCACCGGCAAGGACGGCACGCCCGCCTATCTGGCCTCGGACATCCCGTGGGACAAGGTCACCCACATCAACTACGCCTTCGCGCACGTCGACGGCGGCAACCAACTCTCCGTGGGCACGGACGGCCCCACGAATCCGGCGACCGGGATGACCTGGCCCGGTGTCACCGGCGCCGACATGGACCCGGCGCTCCCCTACAAGGGCCACTTCAACCTGCTGAACAAATTCAAGAAACAGCACCCTGACGTCAAGACGCTGGTTTCGGTGGGCGGTTGGGCCGAGACCGGCGGCTATTTCGACGACAGCGGCACGCGGGTGAACTCCGGCGGCTTCTACTCGATGGCCACGAACGCCGACGGCTCGGTCAACCAGACCGGTATCGACACCTTCGCGGATTCGGCGGTCGAGTTCATCAGGAAGTACGGCTTCAACGGCGTCGACATCGACTACGAGTACCCGACGACCATGAAGGACGCGGGCAACCCGCTCGACTGGTCGATCTCCAACGCCCGCCGGGCCGGGCTGGTCAAGGGCTACGCGGCCCTGATGAAGACCTTGCGCGAGAAACTCGACCGCGCGGGCGCGGCGGACGGCCGGCACTATCTGCTGACGGTGGCGGCGCCCTCCTCCGGCTACCTGCTGCGCGGCATGGAGACCTTCCAGGTGCAGAAGTACCTGGATTACGTGAACATCATGTCCTACGACCTGCATGGTGCCTGGAACGAGTACGTCGGCCCGAACGCCTCGCTCTTCGACGACGGCAAGGACGCGGAACTCGCGGCGGCGGGCGTGTACTCCACATCCCAGTACGGCGGTATCGGCTATCTGAACACCGACTGGGCGTACCACTACTTCCGCGGCTCGATGCCGGCCGGGCGGATCAATATCGGTCTCCCCTATTACACCCGAGGGTTCAAGAACGTCACCGGCGGCACCGACGGACTCTGGGGCAGGGCACCGTCCACCGACTGCCCGGCCGGGTCCGGCCTGACCAAGTGCGGCGACGGCGCGATCGGCATCGACAACCTCTGGCACGACCTGGACACGAGCGGCAAGGAGTCGCCCGCCGGTTCCAACCCGATGTGGCACGCCAAGAACCTGGAGAAGGGGATCGTCGGCGACTACGTCACGCGGTACGGCTTCCCGGCCGACACCACGCTGACCGGGACGTACGCCCGGAAGTACGACGCCACGCTGGTCGCGCCCTGGCTGTGGAACGCCCAGAAGAAGGTGTTCCTGTCCACGGAGGACGAGCAGTCGGTGGCCGCCAAGGCCGACTACGTCGTGGACCGGGGCATCGGCGGCACGATGGTGTGGGAGCTGGCCGGTGACTACGCCTGGAACGCGGCCGAGGGGCAGTACGAGCCGGGGTCGGCACTGACGACCCTGATGTACGAGAAGTTCAAGTCGGCCTCGCCGTACGGCGCGCAGCGGTCGACCATCGACCTGCCGGCCGAGGCGCTGGACATCGACGTGGAGTTCGGGCAGTTCCCGCTCGGCGACTCCAACTACCCGATCAGCCCCAAGCTGAAGATCACGAACCGGACGCAGACGACGCTGCCGGGCGGTACGGAGTTCCGGTTCGACTACGCCACCTCGGCGCCCGGCAACGCCAAGGACCAGTCCGGGTGGGGGACTTCGGTGATCCGCAGCGACCACACCGGGACGAACGTCGGCGGTCTCAAGGGTGACTATCACCGGGTCTCGCTGAAGCTGCCGAGCTGGCAGACGCTGGCGCCGGGCGCGTCGGTGGAGCTGGACTTCGTGTACTACCTGCCGGTGTCGACGCCGTCGAACTGGACGGTGACGTTCGGCGGGACGACGTACGCGCTGGCCGGGGATCTGGCGCGCGGGACGACGGTGGTGGAGCCGGGGACGGCGACACCGACGCCCACGCCCACGCCGACCCCGACGGGCGGCACGGGGCAGTGCACGGCTCCGGCCTGGGACGCCGTGACGGAGTACGGCGGAGGCAGCACCGTGGCCCATCGTGGGCACTCGTGGAAGGCGAAGTGGTGGACGAAGGGCGAGGAGCCCGGCACCACCGGTGAGTGGGGGGTCTGGCAGGACCTCGGCGCCTGCTGACCCCGGCCAGGACGGGCCCGGCGGCGGTGACGACGGCCCTTGCCCGCCGCCGGGCCTCCCCAGGGCGGCCCCGCACACACGCCGGGCCTTCCCCGGAGGGGGGAACGCCTGACGACCGCTCCGGCGGTTGTCACATTCCACCGGGGCTACTCGGTCCGTGTTGGCGAAGGGCGCTCCCCGGGAGCGCACGGCGTCCGAAGGGGCTGAACGGCATGACCACGATCCTGGTGACCGGCGGTACCGGAACCCTCGGCCGGTTCCTCACCGAGCGGCTGCAGGCGGACGGCCACGACGTGCGGGTGCTCAGCCGGCACGCCCAGCCGTACGCCGTCGACCTGCGCGAGGGCGGCAGCGCGCTCGACGCGGCCGTCACGGGCGCGGACACGATCGTGCACTGCGCGACCACGCCGCGCGGCGGTGACGAGGAGGCGGCGGCCCATCTCGTCGCGGCGGCGCGCCGGGCCGGAGTGGGCCACCTGATCTACATCTCGATCGTCGGGGTCGACCGGGTGCCCCTCGGCTACTACAAGACGAAGCTCGCCGTGGAGCGGCTCATCGAGGAGTCGGGGCTGGGCTGGACCGTGCTGCGCACGACCCAGTTCCACGATCTGATCGTCCGGCTGTTCGACACCCTGGCCAGGCCGCCGGTCATGCTGCTGCCGGCCGGGCTGAAGGACCAGCCGATCGAGGTCGCCGAGGTCGCGGCACGGCTCGCGGAGCTGGCGTCGGGCGGACCGGCGGGGCGGGTCGAGGACATGGGCGGACCCGAGGTGCGGACGTTCGCGTCGCTGGCCCGCTCGTACCTGAGGGCCACGGGCCGCCGACGGCCGATCGTGAACGTACCGATGTGGGGGCAGACGTACCGCGCCTTCCGCGGCGGCGGTCACCTCACGCCGCTGCGGGCCGTGGGGAAGGGCACGTTCGAGGAGTACCTGGCGGTGCACATCGGGGGTGGCCGGAGGGCGTGAGCCTAACGGCCAGGGGGCGTGAACAGCTCGTCCTGGGCCCGGTCCCGCGCGGTCAGCAACGCCCCGCGCAGTACGGCACCGCCGCCCAGGACACTCGCCCGTACCTCCGTGACCAGCGGTGACAGTCGCCGCACGCGCTCCTCAACCAGCCCGGCGAGCACCTCACCGCCGGCCTGCCCGACCTCTCCGCCGAGCACCACGCAGCCGGGGTCCAGGACGGCGACGACGGAGGCGACGCCGATGGCGAGGCGGTCGGCGAGCGCGTCGAGGAAGCGAGCGGCGGCCCCACCCGATGCCGCCGAACCGCCGACGGCCCCGCGCACCAACTCCGCGGCGCCCAGTCCTCCCCCGTCCGCCCCCACCCCGCACTCGTCCGCCAACCGCACGATCGCCCCCGCCGCCGCCAGCGAGTGGAATCCACCCGCGCAGTCCGTCGCCGACGGCAGCCCACCCGTCCCCGGCACCGGCAGAAACCCGATCTCCCCGGTACCCCCGGACGCGCCCCGCCGCAGCGCCCCGTCCAGCACGACGGCCGCGCCCGCCCCCTGCCCCAGCCACAGCAGCACGAACGTGTCCCGGTCCCGGGCAACCCCGTCCCGCTGTTCCGCCAGCGCCGCGAGGTTGGTCTCGTTCTCGACGATGACGCGCGCGTCGGGCAGACGTTCCTGCAGGGCCGCCACCAGCCGCCGGTGCCAGGCGGGCAGGCCGGAGGAGTCGCGCAGTTCCCCGGTCGCGGGGTCGATCAGACCGGGCGCCCCGATGCCGACGGTGTGCAGCCTCCCCCACGTTCGAACGCCCTCGCGCGGGGGCGCCCCCACCGCCCCCGCCTCCTTCGCGGCCCGCTCCACCAGCGCGACCGCCTGCTCCACCGCGGGCCCGGTGCCCGTGTCGTCGCCGATCGGCACGGACGCCTCGGCGAGCACCCGGCCGAGCAGGTCGGACACGATGACGGAAACGCCTTCGGTGCGGACGTCGAGCGCGGCCAGGTACGCCCGGTCGGCGACGATGCCGTACAGCTTGGCGTTGGGTCCGCGCCGCTGCTCGCCCGCCTCGCCCACCACCGCGATCAGGCCGGCGACGGACAGGCGTTCGACGAGGTCGGCGACCGTGGGCCGGGACAGGCCGGTCAACTGCTTCAGCTGCCCGGCCGTCAACGGCCCCTCCTGCTGCAACAGCCGCAGGGCGAGCCGGTCGTTGATGGCCCGGGCGGTGCTCGGGGATGCGGGCATGCCGTGATCCTTCCAGATGGGCCTGTCCCATGCCCTCTATCTATCAGGCAGGGTCCCTGATAATTTACCGCCGAACGTGGTCGGCGCCGGGACTGGACGGGACCCGGGGCGGGACTGGACGGGACCCGGGACGGGACTGGACGGGACCCGGGACGGGACTAGGGGCGGGGACATGGGCGGGAACATGAAAGACGTGGTCTACGAGCACCGAGAGGTGAAACGCGCCCGGTACGCCGTGGCCGCCGTGTTCGCCGTGCACGGCGCGGTCACCGGCTCGTTCGCCACCCGCGTCCCCTGGATCCAGGACCACGCCTCGGTGAGCCCCGGCCAGCTAGGCCTCGCGCTCGCCTTCCCCGCCCTCGGCGCGTCCGTCGCGATGCCGCTCGCGGGCCGGATCAGCCACCGCTTCGGCGCCCGTACGGCCCTGCGCGGACTGCTCGCCCTGTGGACGCTGGCGCTGGTCCTGCCGGCCCTCGCGCCCAACCTGCTCGCGCTCTGCCTGGCCCTGTTCACCTTCGGCGCCACGGCCGGCATGTCGGACGTCGCGATGAACGCGCTCGGCGTGGAGGTCGAGAACCGCCTCGGCCGCTCGATCATGTCCGGCCTGCACGGCATGTGGAGCGCGGGCGCCCTGATCGGCTCGGCCGGCGGCACGCTCGCCGCGCACCTGGGCACGGACGCCCGGCTGCACCACGCGCTGGCGGCCGCGTGCCTCACCCTGCTGGGCCTGCTCGCCTGCACCTGGGTGCTGGACCTCCAGCCCGCCGAGGACGAGGAACCCCCGCCCCGCTTCGCGCTGCCGCCGAGGTCGGCGCTGCTGATCGGCGCGGTCGGGTTCTGCGCGGTGTTCGCGGAGGGCGCGAGCCTGGACTGGTCGGCGGTCTATCTGAAGGACGAACTGGGCACGTCGGCCGGTCTCGCGGCCGCCTGCACGACCGGCTTCACCCTCACCATGGCGCTCGCCCGGATCGCGGGCGACAAGGTGGTCGACCGCTACGGCTCGGTCCGCACGGTCCGCACGGGCGGTGTCCTCGCCACGGCGGGCGGTCTGCTGATCGTCCTCGCGGACCACCCGGCGGCGGCCATGGCGGGGTTCGCGCTGATGGGTCTGGGCATCGCCGTGGTCGTCCCGCTGTGCTTCGCGGCGGCGGGCCGCAGCGGACCCAACCCGAGCCAGGCCATCGCGGGTGTCGCCACCATCACGTACACCTCCGGCCTGATCGCGCCGAGCGCGATCGGCACGCTGGCCCAGGCCACGAGCCTGGTGGTGTCGTTCGGTCTGGTGACCTTCCTGTCCTGCGGGCTCGCGGTGTTCGCGGGCGTGCTGCGCTCCGGGGACCGGGACCGCCCCAAGGTGGTGGCCGACCGACCGCGTGTACGAAGCACCCGCGACCAGCCCTGACAATGGTCCGGCACTGCTGTTGCGACGAGAGCGGCACCTGCCCTGGATCTCGGCGTCCGCTGGAAACTGCACGGCGACGGACGCACCCCCGGCACCCGGAGCGGTGGTCCGGCCCGACGAGCGGCTGTCCCGGCCGCGCACGGCCGGGCTCGGCGCCCAGCACGTGGTGGCGATGTTCGGGGCCTCTGTTTAGCGCCACAAGAGGGACGGACGCGACGTGTACGCACTTTCCTGAGCTTCAGGTCGGGCACGCTCAGCAGCCGGCAGATGCCAACGACATCGACGTCATCCTCGAGCCGATCATGGACCTGGCCATTCCGGTCGAGCCGCTCAACATCACGGCAGCGCCGGTCGCGGAAAGTTCGGCTACTACCGCTGTGACACTTGCCCGCCCCCGAGAAGGGCAAGCCCATGGACAAGTGCCCGAAGTGCAAGGAAGGCATTCTCAAGCTGGACGAGCGCCAGCGATCGTAAGGGGGTCCACCTCCGGCAGAGGTGGACCAGAATCAGCACCGTGACGGGCCGCCCAGCACACCAGATCACCGCGCCTCGCTCAGAGGGAATCTCCAGCGTCTTCGAGGGCTGGGCCGCACCACTGCGGTCAGCCGAAGGTGACCATTTCCGGTGCCCAGTGCGACACTGCCGCGCAGGTGAGGACCGAGAGGACAAGGGACACACCGACCAGCGCGACGGCCTCACCGCGCACCCGCTTGCGGGACGGCCGTGCGGCGCGTGACGGCCCCTTCGGACGGAAGGTGAGGCCACTCACCCACTCCACCCGAACCTCGGGGGCGAACCGCTCCACCACCTCGGCCAGTTCATGTGCCCGGCTCCGCCAGACCTCCCCGGTCACCCGCAGCGTGTCCGTTTCGGTGCACACCTCCAGGTGGCACTTCTTGATCGAGCCGGGCCCCTCCAGGTCGTTCGCCGCCCCGACCTCGATGTCCTCGTACCCCAGGCGCAGCACGCGGACCGTGTTCCAGGGATGGATGTCCCCCTTGATCGTGATGCCCTCGCGGGAGCAGTGAACGACCACCGCGCCCAAGCCCCACCCGAGGTGCAACGGCATCCACAGACCCACCGTCAGTATTCCGCCGCCCACGATGAGCAGGCTGCCCATCAGCAACGCCGCATACCAGTCGCCCACCTGAGCAGCGTTCCGCACCACGGCATACGTGATCAGGGCCCCGAAGGCCGTCGACAGCGGGGACAGAACGACAGGCCAGAAATAATCGCGCCAGTCCTCCCAGAACTCGGCCTCGTCGGCGTGCGCCCTCGGCTCGTCGGGCAAACGCTCGCCCTCGGGAGCCCAGACCCCTTCGGCATCCATGGAAGCCACCCCTTCCCCCCGTTCTCCCCCGTTCAACAGCAGCGCACGCCTTGCCGCTCCCCTACCGTCGCCCGACATCCACCGATCGGTCAATGCCCGACTCTGGGGGGCGCCTTGATGACCAGTCATCCGTACTTGGGCGAGCCGGTACTGGCTCCAACAGGTGGACCACCTGGCCCAGCTGTGGTTTCTGGCCCTGCACGTTCGTCTCCAGTAGCCTGCTCGGTTGTCCGTGCGCCGGGGGCGCGCGCGAGACGGGGAGGCTTTGGGCAGTGCGCGCGCTAGGAGTGGAGGATCCGGAACGGGTCGCGGACTACCGGCTGCTCGGCCGGCTGGGCGAGGGCGGGATGGGCGTGGTGTACCTCGCCCGTTCCCCCCGGGGCCGGATGGTGGCGGTGAAGTCGATCCGTGCCGAGCTTGCGGCGGTGCCGGACTTCCGGAGCCGGTTCGCCAAGGAGATCGCGGTGGCCCGCCAGGTCGGCGGTGACTGGACGGCTGCCGTACTGGACGCCGACCCGCACGCGGAGCGGCCCTGGATCGCCACGGCCTACGTGCCCGGGCCGACGCTGGCCGAAGTGGTGGCCCGGCACGGCCCGCTGCCGGAGGAGTCGGTGCGCGGCCTGGCGTCCGGACTGTGCCGGGCGCTGGGTGACATCCACGGCGCCGGGCTCGTCCACCGTGACCTGAAGCCGTCCAACATCATGATCACCATCGACGGCCCGAAGGTGATCGACTTCGGTATCGTCCGCGCCCTGGACGGCTCGACCGGCGGCGGACTGACATCAACCGGGGTGATCGTGGGTTCCCCCGGATTCATGGCCCCCGAGCAGGTCCTCGGAGAGCGGCTCACTGGGGCGGCGGACATCTTCTCGCTGGGTGCGGTGCTCGCCTTCGCCGCCTCCGGCCACATGGCGTTCGGTTCGGCCGAGGTGCATCCGCATGCCCTGATGTATCGGGTGGTCCACGAAGAGCCAGACCTCGCCGGCGTCCCGGAACCCCTGCTCGCACTGATCCGTGACTGTCTGGCGAAGGACCCGGCCGCACGTCCGACCCTGGCGGATCTGTGGGCCCGAGAAGGGACATCGCACCGCCGGCTCGGGCCGTGGCTGCCGGCCGAGGTCCTGGCCCGGCTCGGCCAGGACGCGGCACAACTGCTCGCGCACGAAGATCCACACACCCGGGCCACCGTCGGTGCCGTCACCGCTCAGCCGGACCCGCCTTCGTCCGAGAACGTGACCGTCCGTCCCGCCCAGCCGCCGACAGCCCTGGCTGCGCCCGAGCACACGGCCGAGCACACGGCCGAGTGGCCGGACCGCAGCGAGGAGCCCGCGGAGCCGCGGCCCACTCTGGCCGAGGAACGCAACGCGAGAAAGGGCGCAAGACCCTTCGCCGTTGCCGTGCACGTGTGGCTGGCCCTGTACGCCGCGGTCGTCGCGGGGGCGTTGCTTCACCTGCTCGAAGTGCTGAACGGCAGGTACGACGACAGCATCGGCGAGGAGTACGTGTTCGGCTGGACGACGGCCCAGGGCATCGCCTGCCTCGGCCTGGTCGTGAGCTGGCTGCTCTGGTTCGCCAAGGCGCGTGCCGTTGCAGAGGGCTTTGCTCCGGGGCGCCTGCGCCACCGGCCGTCCATGGCAGTACTGGCGTGGTTCATACCGATCGGCAACCTCTACCTGCCCAAGCAGATCGCCAACGACGTCTGGCACGCATCCAGCCCACCCCGGCCGGACGGCGGGACAGCCCCGGCCGGACGGCTTCACACCTGGTGGGTCTTCTGGCTCGTCACCTTGCTGACCTGGCCGCTGCTCTGGGGCCCCGTCTTCCTGGAGGAGGAACTCGGCGAAAAGTGGCACAGCACTCAGGAGGACCCTTCCGACCGGGACTACGTCACCTGGTACACGTACGACCTCGACGAGTTCGGGGCGATAGGCCTGGTGCTCCGGATCCTCGCCATCCCCACGGTCGTGGTCACAGCCCGCTACGTCCACGGGCTGACGGCTTTGCAGACCGCCCGCCTCAGCGCATGACCGAGCCGGACGCATCCATCTCCAGGTAGCCGTCGCTCCAGATCCCGAGGATGTCACGGGTGCCGTCCACGGTTACCGCCATCATGAGATGGACCGGACGGTTCCCGACGTGCCCGTCCCGGATCTTGACGTCCCTCTGGCCACCCCCTACGCGGCAGCACTGCCATGCCCGGGGCACGAGGTGCCCGTAGATGTCGGCGATGACCTTGACGGGCCTGTGGGCAGCGGGCCTGGGTTCATTCGTCGTTCTGCTCGGCCGGCACCACGCCGGTTGGGCGGATGGAGAGCGGTGCGGTCGGGGAAGATGCCGACCACGCCGGTGCGGCGGCGGATGACGCTTCGGCTTACGTTCCGCGTACACCATCCCGGCCGCCGCTCACTCGTCTTCGCCGTCGTGGGTCACCCTGCCGTTCCACGGTCAGTAGTGGTAGCGAGCGGGGGTCCCGCTTGACGTCCTCGATGAGCTTGTTGATCCGAGCCAGCACATTGGGACCGTTCTTGAGCCAGGACGTGCAGTCCTCCCAGCCCTGATCCTCAAAGACGAGCCTCACGCTCCACTCTCACGTGCCGCATCGGGCGAGTCAGGGTCGATCAGCTCCCGCTCAGACACCGAGACGAGTACGGCGGCCTGCCCACCTTCCACGGGTCGTCCTTCGAGTGGTCGGCGATCCTGGTGGCGCTGCCGGTCGTGATCGGCGTGATGGCCGCGACCCGCGTCTACTCGACGGCCGCCTACTGGGCAGCCGCCGGTTTCGCCCTGCTGTTCGGCCTGTGCCCGAAGTTCGGCGCGGTGGTGGCCGCGATCCCGGGCGGGGTCCTCGGCGGTATCACCGTCATCCTGTACGGCATGATCGGCCTGCTCGGCGCCCAGATCTGGATCAACGCCAAGGTGGACCTGCGCAATCCGCTCAACCTGGTACCGGCCGCGGCGGGCATCATCATCGGCGTCGGCAACGTCTCCATGGAGTTCACCGACACGTTCTCGCTGAGCGGCATCGCCCTCGGCACGCTCGTCGTCATCACCGGCTACCACGCGCTGCGGGCGTTCGCCCCCGCCCACCTCACGACGCAGCAGCCGCTCCTCGACGAGGGCACGTCCCGCTACGACGAGGCCAAGTCGTAGGCGTACGACGGTGAGAAGGTCCCCGGCGTCCCCTTGCACCCGTCCGACTCCCCCGGCAGCTTGACCCACAGGTAGGCGTCGATCCGCGCCTCGCCGGTGTGCAGGGTGGGCGTCCGGCCGATCTTCCGCCCGGCCGGGTCGCACCACGCCCCGTTTGCCGGTGCCCCGTTGCCGTTGCGGCTGGTGTCGATGACGGCGCCGAGGCTCTCCGGGCCGCCGAGCGCGTCCAGCACCTGCCGGTCGTAGGCGATCTCGTCGGCCGTGCGGTGGAAGTTGGAGACATTGCTGAAGATGCCGTCGGAGGAGGCGGGCGAGGCCGCGCCCGCCCGCCTCAGCAGCGCGGCCTGCTTCTCGGCGGGGTTCCAGCCGGAGTGCCCGGCGTCGTAGTACACCCGCGCCTTGGGGTTGGCGGCCTTCAGGACGCGGCCCGCACGGGCCAGTGAGGCGAAGCGGTCGGCGCGGTCGGCGGCGGGAAGACAATCGGCCTGGGCGACGGAGTCGGGCTCCAGGACCACGATGACCTCACCGGAGCCCAGCCCGGCCGCGAACCGCTCGATCCAGTCGTCGTAGGCGGCCAGATCCGGTGCGCCGCCCTGGGAGCGGCCGCCGCAGTCCCGGTTCGGGACGGCGTACGGCACGACGACCGGTACCCGGCCCCGGGCGGCGGCGCCGGAGGTGACGGCCGCGACCCGGGAGGTGATGGTGCTGGGCGTGAAGTCCGCGAACCACACGGAGGCGGGCTGGTCGGCGATCCGGACGATGACCGCGCGCCGGGGATCGTCGGGGTGGGCGCGGACCCAGTCCAGGATCTGGGACTCGGGGTGGCGGTAGAGGCGGGTGTGCCCGGCTCCGGTCCGGCGCTCGCGCTCGGTACGGCTGGGCGAGGGCGTGGCGGTCTCCTTCGTGGGGGCGGTCTCCTTCGTGGGGGCGGACTCGTTCGTGGCGGCGGTCTCCTTCATGGACGCGGAAGGTGTCGGTGACGCCGGTGCCGGAGAACGCCTGACCGCCGACGGCACGACGGGCAGCCGATCCAGCCGCGCAGAGGCGGACACCTGCGACGGCCTCGCCTGCTGCGGACCGTCCCCCTCGTCCAGCGCGGTCAGCGTCCCGGTCACGGTGCCGACCACGACCACCACGGAGGCCGCCGTCACCATCGCGCCTCGCCGGGCGGCACGCCTGCGCGCGGCCCTGCGGGCAGCCAGGCGCTGAGCACGTAAGCCTGACACGGTGCTGTTCCCCCCTCGTGCTCTCCCCCACGCGCGGCGGCCGCGTTCCCCCGTTCTGGGGAAGCGTCGGGCTCGTCGGCGCCCGGGCCAGCCTAGGGCTGGGACCCTGCCCCCATGACGCAGTTGGAAGAGTTCACCACCCCCGTCGACGCGGTCGTCTCCCGGATGCGCGCGCTGGCCGCGGCCCTGCCCGCACAGGACGGGGTCGCGGTCTTCAACCGCGTCTACCTCGCCGTCACCGAGGCCGTCGACCACCGCATCGACACCGGGGCTTTCCCCGACGCACGGGCCGCGATCACGCTGGACGTACGGTTCGCGGAGCGCTATCTGGCGGCCGTCGACGCGGTCGCGGCGGACCGGCGTCCACCGGCCTGCTGGCGGCCGCTGTTCCAGTTCCGCCGCCATCCCGGCGTACGGCCGCTGCAGTTCGCGCTCGCGGGCATCAACGCGCACATCGGGCACGACCTGGCGCTCGCCGTCGTGGACGCCTGCCGTACGTTGGACTGCGAACCGGCGGAGCTGGAGGACGAGTTCGACCGCGTGGGCGACCTCCTCGTGACGCTGGAGGAGCGGGTCCGCGAAGATCTGATGCCGGGTCCCGACCTGCTCCAGATCGCCGACCCGCTCACCCATCTGCTGAGCGCGTGGAGCCTGGAGCGCGCCCGGGACGCCACGTGGTCGGCGGCGCGGGCGCTGTGGGCGCTGCGCAGGCTACCCGACCTCGCCGCGGAGTTCGCCGAGCGCCTGGACACGGCGGTGGGCTTCGCGGGCCGGATGATGCTCACCCCGCTGCCGGACTGATCCGGCCTCGGCCCTGCCGCGCCCCGGAACTCCTGTGTGAGAGCTGTATTCGACAGAAACGGACCGCTTGCAAAGGAGCACAAGGTATGGCGACACGCCTCGGACTCAGCCTTCCTCAGAACAAGCAGTACGACCTCGGACGGGACGTGCCCGACGTGGCGCGCGCCGCCGAGGGGACCGGCTACGACAGCCTGTGGGTGTACGAGCGGGCGCTGTTCCCCGAGCCCGCCGCCCAGGGCCTGTACGGCATCGAGGGGCTCCCCTGGCCCGACTCCTACCGGGGCGTGGCCGACCCGCTGGTCACCCTCACCCTGGCGGCCGCGGCCACCGAGCGTGCCGAGTTGGGCACCAGCGTGCTGGTGGCACCGCTGCACGTGCCGTTCCAGCTCGCCAAGGGGCTCGCCTCGCTGGACGCGGCGAGCGGCGGCCGGGTGGTCGCCGGGTTCGGCACGGGCTGGTCCCACGACGAGTACGCGGCGGCGTCGGTACGGCCCTTCGAGGAGCGCGGCCGGATGCTGGACGAGCTGATCGGGGTGTGCCGCGCGGTGTGGGGTCCGGACCCGGTGTCGTACGACGGGCGCGTCACGAAGATCGCCTCCGCCGTGGTCGGCCCCAAGCCGGCCCGGCCGATCCCGATCCTGCTGGCCGCGAGCACCCCGAGGGCGCGGCGTCGCCTCGTCGACCACGCCGACGGCTGGATGCCGGTGGGCATGGGCGCCGAGGCCGTGGCCGCGCAGTGGCGGGAGCTGCAGGACCTGGCGGCCGAGCGCGGCCGCAAGGAGCCGATCCGCACGGTGCTGCGGGTGAACCCGCAGTACACGGCCGCGGCCTACGACGGCCCCGACCGGGGCCCCTTCCAGGGCAGCGTCGACCAGATCGTCGAGGACCTGGTCGCGCACGCCGAGGTCGGCCTGGAGGAGATCTTCCTCGACCTCCAGTCCAGCGTGCGGGACGCCCAGGAGCTCAAGGACGTCGCCGCCCAGGTGTACGAGCAGGCGCGAGCGGCCGGAATCTAGGGCCGGACAGGTCCTAGTCCTCGGGCAGTTCCACCGGCGCGATCTCGTCGTAGCGGTCGCCGGGGCCGGGGTTGGTCGGGTCGGTGGTGCCGCCGAAGTGGTGCATGACGCCCCAGACCGCGTTCAGCGCGGTCTGGACGGCGCCCTCGGCCCAGCCGGCCGTCCAGGAGATGTCGTCACCGGCGAGGAAGATGCCCCGCTTGTCCTCGGGCAGCCGGTCCTGCATGAAGTGCGTGAACAGGCGCCGCTGGTAGCGGTAGTGCCCGGGCAGGTTGGCCTTGAACGCGCCCATGAAGTAGGGCTCGTTCTCCCAGGAGACCGTCACCGGGTTGCCGATGATGTGCTTGCGGATGTCGACGTTCGGGTAGATCTCGCCGAGCGACTTCAGCATGACCTCCATCCGCTCGTTGGCGGACAGCGGCAGCCACTTCAGGCTGTCGTCGCACCAGGTGTACGACAGACAGATCACGGCGGGCTTGTCGGGACCGTCGTCCAGGAGGTAGGTCCCGCGCGTCATCCGGTCGGTGAGCGTCATCGACATGACGTCCCGCCCGGTCTGCTCGTCCTTGTCCAGCCAGAACGGCCGGTCCACGGGCACGAAGAGCTTGGACGACTCCATGTAGTGGGTGCGCTCGATCGCGGTCCAGTGGTCGATCGGGAAGAGCGAGTCGTCGCAGGCGATCTTCGACAGCAGCATCCAGGACTGCGCGGTGAAAATCGCCGCCTGGTAGGTGCGGATGTCGCCGTTCGCGTCGGTCACGGTGATGCGGTTGCCCGCGGTGCGGTGCAGCCGGGTCACGGCCGGGCGGGGCTCACCGCCCTCGTGCAGCGTGGCCAGCGAGGTGCCGTACGGCCAGTGCACGATCTTCTCCGGCTCGCGCTCCCACAGCCGCAGCGGCAGCTGCTGGGAGCCGCCGACGATGCCGCGGTGGTGGTCGTCGGCCTCGGTGTAGACGACCCGCAGGATCTCCAGGATGGAGTTGGGGAAGTCGGTGTCCCAGCCGCCGGTGCCGAAGCCGACCTGGCCGAAGATCTCCCGGTGCCGGAAGGACTTGAAGGCGTCGGAGTCGCAGAGGAAGCCGTAGAAGGTCTGGTTGTCGAGCTTCTCGACGAGCTTCGCCCAGATCTCGCGGATGCGCGGCACGTCCCGCTCGCGCATGGCCCGGTTCATGTCGGAGAAGTCGGCGCCCTCTTCCAGGCACTTGTTCCACGCATCGGCCACGTCCCGGTAGACCTGCGGCAGGTCGTCGATGGTCTCGGCGTAGTGCGACTCGCCCTTGAGGTCGACGACGGTCGAGGGGGTCGCCTCGGCCAGCGGGTTGGGGAAGGGACGGGTCTCCAGGCCCACCAGGTCGATGTAGTGCTGCAGCGCCGTGGAGGACGGCGGGAAGCGCATCGCGCCCATCTCGGCGGTCAGCGACGGGTCGCAGCCCTCGAAGCCGACGGTCCGCAGCCGACCGCCGATCTTGTCGGCCTCGTACACGACCGGCTTGAGGCCCATCTTCATCAGCTCGTACGCGGCCACGATGCCGGACAGGCCGCCGCCGATGACCGCTACCTCGGTGCCGTGCTCGGTCGCCGGAATCTGGCCCAGGCCCGCGGGGTGGGCGAGGAAGTCGTCGTAGGCGTACGGGAAGTCCGGGCCGAACATGGTGATCGGCGGCTGCTGCTCGCCGGCGTGCTCGACGGCGTTGGGCACCGTGGACGTCATGGGGTACGGACTCCTTGCGCGAAAACGGGGGGTGAGGGGGTTCAGACCAGGGACCCGTAGAGGCCGGGGCGGCGGTCCTTCAGGTACGGGTTCGCCTCCCGGGAGGCGGCGAGGAAGGCGGGGTCCACATCGGCGAGGACGAGTTCTTCACCGCGCCCGGCGCGGGTGCGGGCGAACCCGTCCGGCCCGGCGAGGGTGGACAGCCCCACGAACTCGAACTCGCCCTCGTGGCCGACCCGGTTGACGTACGCCACGTACATCTGGTTCTCGAAGGCCCGCACCGGCACCAGCGACTCGGCGACGAACTGGAACGGGTGCATCTGCGCGGTCGGCACCAGCAGCAGGTCGGTGCCGGCGAGGGCGTGGGCGCGGACGTTCTCCGGGAACTCCACGTCGTAGCAGATCATGATCCCGACCCGCACCCCGTCCAGCTCGGCCTGGACGACCGGCTGCTCGCCCGGCGTGAAGTGGTCGTGCTCGAAGCAGCCGAAGAGGTGGGTCTTGCGGTAGTTGGCGAGCCGCGTGCCGTCGGCGGAGATCAGCTGGGCGGAGTTGAAGACGACGTCCGCGGCGCGCTCCGGGTAGCCGTACGCGATCGCCAGGCCGTGCCGCGTGGCGATCTCGGCGATCGCGTCGGCGGCGTCACCGTCGGCGGGCTCGGCGAGGCGGGCGATGTCGTCGCCGATCGCGTAGCCGGTCAGGAACATCTCCGGCGCGACCAGCAGCCCGGCACCGGCGGCAGCGGCACGGCCCGCGGCCTCGTCGAGGACCTTGAGGTTCTCGACGGTGGAGCCGGGCCGGCCGGAGCTCTGGAGCAGGGCGGTGCGCATGCGTGTTCCTCACCAGGACGGATGGGTGTGGGGGCCACGTAGACGGTACGGGCGGCGGGCACGGCGGGACAAGGAGGAGCCGTTGCGCGCTGATGGCCGGATTGTTGCGTCCGTTCCGCATGGCCCGGCGATTCGTTGCGCGCCTCCGCCGTAGTGCCCTCCTCCTCGGGGCACCCGGCGCGGCCGGGTCCCCGCCGGGCGTCGGAGACGCGTTGCCGCCCGGCACGGTGGGGCGCGGACATGCCGCCGGTCAGTTCCCTGCCCTAGGAGGGCTCACTCCGCCGACGGGTCACCCTTCCCGCACTCGCCACCAGCGCCGCGGTCACCAGATACGGCACCCCGAACACCGCGAAGGCCGTACTGTGCCCGGTCGCCGAGCCGATCGCCGCATAGGCGCCGAACACCGCGACCGTGGCCAGTTCGGTGCCCAGCCCCGCGATCGAGGTGACCGTGGCCCGCGCGCTGTCGTCGATGCGCCGCTGGAGCCGGGCGTCGGCCAGCACACTCGCCAGCTGGAAGCCGCCGAAGGCGACCGCCACCAGCACGAGACCGGCCGGCGCCCGGGCCAGGGCGCCCGCGGCGAGTGCCAGCGCGGAACCGGCGAGCAGGCCCGCGAACCCGGCCGCGCCGAGGCGTTCGCCCGGACCGGCGAGCAGGCTCCCGGCGGTGGCGCCCGCCCAGATCAGCAGGAGCAGATAGGGACCGGCCCAGTCCGGCACGCCGGTGTCCCGGACCAGCAGCGGCGTGTACTCGTCGAGCGCGCCCCACACCGAGCCGACGGCCGCGACGAGCAGCAGGGCGGCGGTGACCGGCCGGTCGGGGCGGCGTACGGCGCGCAGGGTGCCGTACCAGCTCTCGCTCCCGGACGCCGTGGAGCGGTGCTCCGGGAAACGGGTCGCCACCGCCGCCGTCAGCAGACAGGTCAGCACGCTCGCCACCCCGACCAGCGGATAACCGCCCAGCGCGAGCACCGGCCCCGCCAGCCCCATCGCGGCCATCACCGCCACCAGGCCCGCGGCCCGCGCCCGGCCCGTCACGCGGGCGTAGTCGTCGGCCGCGCCGAGCCGGTCCAGTTCCTCGTACACCAGCGCCTCCAGCGCGCCGGAGCCGAGCGCTCCGCCCGCGCCCCAGAGGACGAAGCCGAGCGCGAACGCCCCGTACGAGGGGATGAGCACCCACAGGGTGAAGCCGAGGGCGGTCAGCAGCGGGCCGAGCCACAGCAGCAGCCGGCGGGAGACGGCGTCGGCCCAGGCGCCGGAGGGGACCTCCAGCAGCACGCCGGTGATCGACCACAGGGCGAAGAGGGAGGAGATCTGCCCGAGGGACAGGCCGGTGTCGCCGAAGAGCAGGGCGTAGACCGGGTACAGCAGGACGAAGTCGTCCAGGAAGGCGTAGCCGTACAGCGTCCGGGTCAGTCGCCGGACGCCGGGCTCAGGGGCGCGTGAAGGTCAATGTCGCCAGGTCATGCGACCGATGGTAGACCGCACGCCGGGATCAGGTGGGCGATCCCGAGGAAAAGCGCCGCAGCAGCGGCGACAGGACGAGCACGGACTTGGTCCGCTCCACGAACGGCTCCCCCGCGATCCGCTCCAGGACCCGCTCGAAGTGCCGCATGTCGGAGGCGAAGACCTGGGCGACCGCGTCCGCGTCCCCGGTGACGGTGGACGCGGCCACGACCTCCTGGTAGCGCTCCAGTCCCCGCTGGATGACCTCCGGCGAGGTGTTGCGGCGGCAGTAGATCTCGACGAACCCCTCGGTCTCCCAGCCGAGCGCCGACGGGTCCACCCGGACGGTGAACCCGGTGATGGCGCCGGTCGCGCGCAGCCGGTCCACGCGCCGCTTGACGGCCGGCGCGGACAGGCCGACGAGCTGCCCGATGTCCGCGTAGGAGCGGCGGGCGTCCTCGGCGAGGGCGTGCACGATGCGTTCGTCGAGATCGTTCAGCACTGCGGGTGGTTCACTTCACTTCTGATGCGACTGATGCGTCTGCTGCGTCTGCCGCGGCGAGACGGGAACGGCGGTAGCCGTACAGGAAGTAGAACACGAGACCGGCGGCCATCCAGAACCCGAAGACCACCCAGGTCACGGTGTCGAGGCTGAACATGTTGTACGCGCAGAAGACGAAGCCCAGCACTGGCAGCACCGGCCCGAACGGCACCTTGAACGTGCGCTCCAGCTCCGGCCGCCTGTAGCGCAGGACGATCACCGCGATGTTGACCAGCGCGAAGGCGAACAGCGTGCCGATGCTGGTGGCGTCGACGAGCTTGCCGAGCGGGATCAGCGCGGCGAGCACACCGCAGAACAGGGAGACGATCACGGTGTTGAGGCGGGGCGCGCCGGTCTTGTGGTGGACCTTGCCGAGCGCCTTGGGGACCAGGCCGTCGCGGGACATCGCGAAGAGGATGCGGGTCTGGCCGTAGAGCACGGTGAGGACGACGCTCGCGATGGAGATGACCGCGCCGAGGGCGAGCAGGGTGCCCCAGAAGCTCTGGCCGCTGACGTCGTTCATGATCGCGGCGAGGGAGGCGTTCGAGCCCTCGAACTTGGTCCAGTTCCAGGCACCGACGGCGACGGCCGCGACGAGCACGTACAGCGCGGTGACGATGATCAGCGAGAGCATGATCGCGCGGGGCAGGTCCTTCTTGGGGTTCTTGGCCTCCTCACCGGCGGTGGAGGCGGCGTCGAAACCGATGTAGGAGAAGAACAGCGTGGCACCGGCGGCGCTGACGCCGGCCATGCCGAGCGGCATGAAGTCGGCGTAGTTGCCGGACTTGAAGCCCATGAAGCCGACCGCGCAGAACAGCACCAGCGCGGCGATCTTCACCACGACCATGATGGTGTTGGCGCGGGCGGACTCGCGGACGCCGCCGAGCAGGAACACCATCGCGAGCAGGACGACGAGCAGCGCGGGCAGGTTGACGATGCCGCCCTCACCGGGCGCCGAGGACAGCGCGGCGGGGATGGTGACGCCGATCGTCCCGTGGAGCAGCTCGTTGAGGTACTCGCCCCAGCCGACCGCGACGGCGGCCACCGACACTCCGTACTCCAGGACCAGGCACCAGCCGCAGACCCAGGCGACGAGTTCGCCCATCGTTGCGTACGCATACGAGTACGAGGACCCGGCGACCGGGATGCTGCCGGCCAGCTCGGCGTACGACAGGGCCGAGAACAGTGCCGTCAGACCCGCGATGACGAACGCCAGGGTGACCGCCGGGCCGGCCTCGGGGACGGCGTCGCCGAGGACGACGAAGATGCCGGTGCCGAGCGTGGCACCGATGCTGATCATGGTGAGCTGCCACAGTCCGAGGGAGCGCCGCAGTGAGCCTCCCTCACCCTGGCCACCCTCCGCGACCAGGCGTTCCACGGGCTTGCGGCGCAGCAGGCGGGCGCCGACCCCCAGGGACGTGGGGTCGGTCTGGCTGCTGTGCTGCGGGGGTGCGCCTTGGTCGAGCACGCGCTGGCTCCTTTGTTGCTGCCGATCAGGGGGACGGGGACCGGCGGCATCCCCACAAGACGGGGGACCCACCGAGCGGGGTCCCCGCCACGCCACGTACGAGGCGACAGCCTATGAGCTGGGGCGTTGCCGTTGTAATGCAGCAACCTTGCGCATGCCCGCAAGATCATTGCGTTCCTGGGGGCTGGGCGTGCGTTCGTTGCACGACCGCTGTGGACCGTTGCGTGCGGGCCCTCGCAGGACGTGCGACGAGGTACGTGCGCTGCGGGAACGCCGAACGGCCCCCGATGTTCACCGGGGGCCGTTCGTAAGGCGGTCGGGTCAGTCCCAGCTGGCGTGCAGCGGCTTGCCCTCGGCGTAACCGGCGGCGCTCTGGATGCCGATGACGGCCTTGTCGGCGAACTCCTCCAGGGAGGCGGCGCCGGCGTAGGTGCAGGAGGAGCGGACGCCCGCGATGATCGAGTCGATCAGGTCCTCGACGCCGGGCCGGTCCGGGTCGAGGAACATGCGGGAGGTGGAGATGCCCTCCTCGAACAGGCCCTTGCGGGCGCGGTCGTACGCCGACTCCTCCGCCGTGCGGTTGGCCACCGCGCGCGCGGACGCCATGCCGAACGACTCCTTGTACGCACGCCCGCCGGCGTCGTGCTGAAGGTCGCCCGGCGACTCGTACGTGCCCGCGAACCACGAGCCGACCATCACGTTGGACGCACCGGCGGCCAGCGCCATCGCCACGTCACGCGGGTGCCGGACACCGCCGTCCGCCCACACGTGCTTGCCGTACTTCCTCGCCTCGGCGGCGCACTCCAGCACGGCCGAGAACTGCGGCCGGCCCACGCCGGTCATCATCCGGGTGGTGCACATGGCGCCCGGGCCCACACCGACCTTGACGATGTCCGCGCCCGCCTCGATCAGGTCGCGCACGCCCTGGGCCGAGACGATGTTGCCGGCCACGATCGGCACCTGCGGGTCGAGGGCGCGCACCAGCTTGACGGCGCTGATCATCGACTCCTGGTGGCCGTGCGCGGTGTCGATGACGAGCGTGTCGACGCCCGCGTCGAGCAGCTGCTTGGCCTTGCCCGCGACATCGCCGTTGATGCCGACGGCGGCGGCGATGCGCAGCCTGCCCCGCGCGTCGACGGCCGGCTTGTACAGCGTGGCGCGCAGCGCGCCCTTGCGGGTGAGGATGCCGGCGAGCTTGCCGTCGGCGTCGACGGCGGGGGCGTAGCGCCGGTTGTGGTGGTCGAGGGTGTTGAAGGCCTCGCGGGGGTCCATGTCGGCGTCGAGCAGAAGCAGCTCGTCCTTGGACATGACCACTTCGAGCTGGGTGAAGCGGTCGACGCCGGTGAGGTCCCGGTCGGTGACGACACCGATCGGGCGGTGCTCCTCGTCGACGACGACACCGGCGTTGTGCGCCCGCTTGGGCAGCAGGGAGAGCGCGTCGGCGACGGTCTGGTGCGGGGCCAGCACGATCGGGGTGTCGAGGACCAGGTGGCGGCTCTTCACCCAGGAGACGACCTCGGTGACGACGTCGATCGGGATGTCCTGCGGGATGACCACGAGGCCGCCACGGCGCGCCACGGTCTCGGCCATGCGGCGGCCGGCGATCGCGGTCATGTTGGCGACGACGAGCGGAATCGTGGTGCCCGTGCCGTCCGGGGAGCTGAGGTCCACGCCCTGACGGGAGCCGACCGCGCTGCGGCTCGGCACCATGAACACGTCGTCGTACGTCAGGTCGTACGAGGGCTGGATGTCATTGAGGAAACGCACGTGCTGCACATCCCAGTCGTTCAGAGGTGGCCCCCGGACAGGTCAGCCAGGGGGAAGAGCACGTACTTCATTGTCCCATGCCGACCGGAACGCCCTGCACGGTCGCTTCATACGAGCAGGTCAGAGGGGCCTTAGGAGGATCCTCCGAGAGCGAGCATCACCGTGAGTGACGGCGCCCGGTTCACAGCCGCGGAGAACACCTCCTGGGCGATCTCCCAATCCTCCGGCCGCGCCTTCGCGTACGGCTGCCAGTTCCGTACGACGACCAGGAGCCCGTCCGCGGCCTCCGCGGGCCACACGGAGGGGTCGGAGAGGCTGTCGGCGAGTGCGTCCCAGTTACGGCCGAACCAGTCGGGCAACTCCAGGGTCTCGGCGCAGCGGTCCATCAGGTCCGCCTTGTCCATGACCCCGTCGAGGTCCAGAGTGACCACGAGTTCTGTCATCTCGGTACCGCCCAGGTCGTAGTGATCGTCGATGAACGAGGGGGCGGCCGTGGCCGCCCCCCTGCTGATGTTCTGTCAGGGTCCGTCCGGGTCGGCCCGGTTCAGCGCCGGTCGCGGTGTCGGGCCGACCGTCATCAGGTAGTCGGCCGCGGAGGTGTCCGTGACCAGGCTGGTGACGAGCCCCGACCGCAGCACCGCGTCGATCGCGGCCGCCTTGCGCTGCCCGCCCGCGATCGCGACGACCTCGGGGATACGGCGCAGCTGGTCGGCCTTGACCGTGATGCACCGCTCCCCCAGGTCCCGGCCGACCCGGCGGCCGTCGGCGTCGAAGAGGTGCGCGGACATCTCGGCGGCGACACCGAGGGACGCGTAGTGGGAGCGCTCCTCGTCGCTGAGCATGTCGTGCACCGTGGAGATGCCCGGCTCCCAGGAGCCGATGGAGACACAGGCGACCGTGACCTTGTCGAAGTACTCGAAGGCCCGGGCGATCCCCGTCTGGTGGCGCAGCGCGGCCGCGGTGGCGGCGTCCGGCAGCAGCATCGGCGCGTAGATGGGGTGGGCGTCGCCGCCGGAGACCTGCGCGGCCCGGCGGACGGCCTCGACGGAGCCGCGCTCGGCGGTCCCGGCGTCGTACACGCCCGTCAGCTGCACCACCGTGCAGGGTGGCAGCTTGTCGAGGGCGGCGGCCATGTGGATGGTGGACCGGCCCCAGGCCAGCCCGAGCACATCGCCCTCGTTGACCAGCTCGCCGAGCAGGTCGGCGGCCACCTCGCCCAGGTTCTCGGGGTCGGGGGTCTCCTCGGCCTCGGCCGGGGACTCGACCACGACGGCGTGCCTGAGGCCGTAGCGGGCGCGCAGCGCGTCCGAGCGCTCGGCGTCCAGCTCGGCCGGCACACGGATCTCGATGCGTACGAGATCCCGTTCGAGGGCGGTCTCCAGGACCCGGGCCACCTTGAAGCGGCTGACGCCGAACTCCTCCGCGATCTGGATCTTGGATTTGCCCTCGAGGTAGAAGCGGCGGGCCATGGCCGCCGCCTGCACCAGCTCAGCGGGTCCCATCCGCATGGCTGACCGGCCCGCCGACATACCCGACACGGCGATCTCCTCACTGCTGTTCACACTCTGGATTCGCCGTTCATCCTTGCAGATACGGCGCGCTTGATCAGCCCTGCTGGGCGCCCGATGGGCGCCGTTCACGTAACCGTGGCTCAGTGGTCGCACGCCCATGCCGCATGCTTCGTCGCGGTCTCCGCCTTGGCGCGCAGGGCACGCACCGCGGCGGCCGGGTCGGCGGCCCCGTACACGGCGGAACCGGCCACGAAGACATCGGCGCCCGCCTCCGCGCAGCGCTCGATCGTCGCGTCCGAGACCCCACCGTCGACCTGCAGCCAAAGCTCCAGGCCGTGCTTGCTGATCAGTTCCCGGGTGCGGCGGATCTTGGGAAGCATGATGTCCAGGAACGCCTGCCCACCGAAGCCCGGTTCAACCGTCATGATCAGCAGCATGTCGAGTTCGGGCAGCAGATCCTCGTACGGTTCGATGGGCGTCGCCGGCTTCAGCGCCATGGACGCCCGGGCGCCCTTGGCCCGGATCTCCCTGGCCAGCCGTACCGGCGCGGCGGCCGCTTCGACGTGGAAGGTGACCGAGGATGCGCCCGCCTCCACGTACTGAGGGGCCCACCGATCGGGGGCCTCGATCATCAGATGGCAGTCCAGCGGGGTGTCCGTCGCACGGGCCAGGGACTCCACGACCGGCACGCCGAGCGTGAGGTTCGGGACGAAATGGTTGTCCATGACGTCGACGTGGAGCCAGTCGGCCCCTTCGACCGCCCGCGCCTCGTCGGCGAGACGGGCGAAGTCGGCGGACAGGATGCTGGGGTTGATCTGCACGGCCATGCCCTAAGCGTGCCATGTCCCTGCACGGATGTTCGCGCCGTTCGGCATATCGGACGCTCTTCGGATGTTCCGGGCGGCACCGCAAGGGACTTGAGACGGCGGTGACCGCGTCCGCCGGGACCCGAGGAACCCCGACCTGTACCTGACCGGCGCGTCCGACGGGGCACCGCTCACCCTGCAGCACGCGGCCGGTGACGGCTCGCAGGAGCGGAAGCTCAGGCGGTCCGGCGGATGATCGCCAGATACATCGCGTCCGTCCCGTGCAGATGCGGCCACAGCTGTACGTCGGGACCGTCCCCCAGGTCCGGTACGCCCGGCAGCAGCGGGCGGGCGTCGACCAGTTCGGCCTCCGGGACCTGCTTGAGCACGTCGGCGACCACGGCCCGCGTCTCCGCGAGATGCGGCGAGCAGGTGGCGTACCCGACGATCCCGCCGACCCGCACGGACTCCAGGGCGGTGCGCAGCAGCCCGCGCTGGAGCGGAGCGAACCCGTCCAGGTCCTCCGGGCGGCGCCGCCACCGGGCCTCGGGCCGACGGCGCAGGGCGCCGAGCCCGGTGCAGGGCACATCCATCAGCACCCGGTCGAACGAGCCGGGCCGCCACGCCGGCCGGGTCCCGTCGGCGGTGATGACCTGGTACGGCCCGGGGTTGCCGTGCAGTGCCTTCGCCACCAGCCCCGCCCGGTGCGGCTGCTTCTCCGCGGCGAGCAGCGAGGCGCCCCGCTCGGCGGCGAGCGCGCCGAGCAGCGCCGCCTTGCCGCCCGGCCCGGCACACCCGTCCAGCCACTTCTCGTCGGGCCCGTCGAGCGGCGCGTTTGCCAGGGCCAGCGCGACCAGCTGGCTGCCCTCGTCCTGCACACCGGCCCGGCCTTCCCGTACGGCCTCGATGGCCCCGGGCTCCCCGCCCTCGGTGAGCCGTACGGCGTACGGTGACCAGCGCCCCGGCACGGTGGCGTCCTCGCGCAGCAGCTCGTCGGTCGTGGCCCGGCCCGGCCGCGCGACCAGCGTCACCTCGGGCCGCTCGTTGTCGGCGGCGAGCAGCGCCTCGACACCGGCCCGGCCACCGCCGAGCGAGTCCCACAGCGCGGAGACGACCCAACGCGGATGCGAGTGGACGACGGCGAGGTGGTCCTCGGGGTCCTGGTCGTAGGGCGGCGCGACCCGCTCCAGCCATCCGTCGAGGTCGTGCTGCGCGACCTTGCGCAGCACGGCGTTCACGAACTTGGCGCGTCCGTCCCCGAGCACGACCCGGGCCAGCTCCACCGTGGCGGACACGGCGGCGTGCGAGGGGATCCGCGTCCCGAGCAACTGGTGCACGCCGAGGCTCAGCACATCCAGGACCGGCGGATCGACCTCCCTGAGCGGCCGGTCGACGCACTCCGCGAGCACGGCGTCGTACGTCCCCTGCCGCCGCAGCGTCCCGTACACCAGCTCAGTCGCCAGCGCCGCGTCCCGCCCGTCGAACTCCCCGCCCTCCCGTGCCTTCCGCAGCAGCGGCGGCAGTACGAGATTGGCGTACGCGTCCCTCTCGTCGACGGCCCGCAGCGCCTCGAAGGCAAGGATGCGGACGGGGTCCTTCTTGGGCCGACGATAGGGCTTGCCCGGTTTGCGGGGCCGACGGGAGGTGTCGCTCACGTAAAGGTGCTCCGGATTTCTGTATACGGTGTGCACCCCAGCGTACGTCGAACGACCTGCGGCTCGGGCTCAGCCCCCGAGCGTCTCACCGTCCGCGATCCGCACGCCACGGGCCCAGTCCGCGGCCCGCATCGGCTTCTTGCCCTGGGCCTGCACCCACAGCAGCTCGACGGCGTGCGAGCCGGTGCCGACGTACACATTGTTCTTGCCGACGGACAGCTGCCGCGGGGCGAGGTCCGTCCGGTCGGGTACGAGCGCGACCTGCACGAGCTTGAGCCGCTCACCCCGGAAGGTGGTCCAGGCACCGGGCGCGGGCGTGCAGCCGCGCACCACCCGGTCCACGCGCAGAGCGGGGGCCGACCAGTCGACCTGGGCGTCCTCGACGGTGATCTTCGGTGCGACGGTCACGCCGTCGGCGGGCTGCGGTACGGCCTTCAGGGTGCCGTCCGCGATGCCGTCCATGGTCGCGGCGAGCAGCCCGGCGCCGGCGAAGGCGAGCCGGGTCAGCAGGTCGCCGCTGGTGTCGGTGGGGCGGATCGTCTCGGTCACGGTGCCGTAGACGGGCCCCGAGTCGAGCCCCTCCTCGATGAGGAACGTGGACGCGCCCGTGATCTCGTCGCCCGCCATGATGGCGTGCTGCACGGGCGCGGCGCCGCGCCAGGCGGGCAGCAGCGAGAAGTGCAGATTGACCCAGCCGTGGGTGGGGATGTCGAGGGCGACCCGGGGCAGCAGCGCCCCGTACGCCACGACGGGGCAGCAGTCGGGCCCGATCTCCCGCAGCCGCTCCAGGAACTCCGGCTCCCGCGGCCTGACCGGCTTCAGCACCTCGATACCGGCCTCCTCCGCCCGCTCCGCCACGGGGGATGCGACCATCCGGCGCCCACGCCCGGCCGGGGCGTCCGGCCGCGTGACGACGGCGACCACTTCGTGCCGCCCGGAGTCGAGCAGGGCGTCCAGAGCGGGAACGGCGACCTCGGGGGTACCGGCGAAGACGAGCTTCATGTGCGGACACGGGCCTCTCGGCTGGGATGGTCAGGGGCAACGCACAAGTCTAGAAGCCCGGCAAGCCGCCGACGGCGATCAACCCCCACGGGAGAGGCCAGCCTCTTGCCCGACTGGAAACGGGTGGTGCGCGGGTGGGTGACAGCGGCGAAGCCGAAGGCGAGCCGTCCAGCGCAGACCGGCTTCAACGGCGCACGCATATGCCCATACGCCCCCACAGCGTGACCCGCGGAGCGAATCTGCGTTGGTCAAGAAAGAGTTGACCAACGGGCCGCCCCAGCGGCCCGATCCTTTCTCTTCAACGCCGGTTCGAGAGGCTTGTTCATGGCCGACCACGCAACCCACGACGCCCAGGCTCGGGCCAGCCTGCACTTGCTGGTGCGGGACATCGAGCGGGTCCGCCGGCAGGTGGACGCACTCCGCACGCTCACGGCCCAGTTGGGCAACGTCTACCGCCCGCGCCGCTCCGGCCCCTCCACGGGCTTCGTCGTCTACGGACGCGCCCCCGCCCCGACGGTCCGTCTGGCACAGGAACTGCGGGACAGCGTCGAGACCCTGGTCACGGCCGCGGTGGACTTCGACCGTTCGCTCGGCTTCTCGTGGGACGCGGTGGGCTCCGCCCTCGGAGTCACCAAGCAGGCGGTGCACCGCCGCTACGGCTCCCGCCGCGCCACCGCCCAGGCGACCGCCGAGGCCGAGCGCACCACGGAGCCGTCGGGCACCCGCACGGTGAACGTCGGCACCGGCATCTCCACGGTGCCGACGGTCCCCGCGGCCCGTTCCATGCCGACCCAGCCGACGGCGGGCAGCCCGGCACTGCGCGACGAGGCCAGGCCGACCGCCTTCCCCGGCCCTCGCAACGGCTGACCCCGATGGCTGGCCCTGGGGCTGATCCCAAGGGCTGACCCACCCCGGCTGCCAGACCCGCCCTCCCGGCCGCGCCCGGGAGGGCAGCCGTATACCCCGCCGGGATCCACCCCGGCCAATGGGGCAACTCAGCCGATGTCGGGCGGATCGATCCGCACCCACACCGCCGCCCCACTCCCCCGAGCCATCCGCGCGGCCTGCGCGGCCTTCAGCGCCGCCGCCAGCGCGGCCCCCCGCCCCGGCGGCACGCGGACCAGCGCCCGCACCCACTGTTCCCCGGCGGGCGGCGCCCCCGCCCGCCGCGACCGCCCCGCCGCGACCGGCGTGACCGGCAGCGGCACGGGCCCCAACACCTCGGCCTGGGTCGGTAGTTCGACCATCGCCAGGAACTCGGCGACCGCCTCCGCCGTCCCCGACACGGCCGCCATCCGCGATACCGGCGGAAACCCCAGCTCCGCCCGCTCGGCCAGCTCCCGTACCGCATGCCCCACGGGGTCCCACCGCACCAGCGCCTGCACGGGCCGCAACGTCGCCTCGGCGACCACGACCACGGTGCCCCCGGCACCCTGCGGCCGTACGAGCGCCGAGGCCGCGATCCAGCGCCGCAACGCGTCCTCACCGGCGCGCAGATCGGGCCGCCCGAGCATGGCCCACCCGTCGAGCAGCAGCGCCGCAGCGTACCCGCCCTCGGCGACGGGCTCGGCCCCCGGCGTGCTCACCACCAGCGCGGGCGCCCCCGGCACCGTGTCCAGCACATGCTCCCGCCCGGACGTCCGCACCGGCACGGCCGGAAACGCCCGCCCCAGTTCCTCGGCGGTCCGCCGCGCCCCCACGACCTGCGCCCGCAGCCGGAACGCCCCGCACTCCGGGCAGTGCCACGAGCCCTCCTCGCGCCCGCACCACCCGCAGCGCAGCGCCCCGGCGTCCCGCGCCTGAAGCGGCCCCGCGCACTGCCGGCACCGTGCGGGCGCCCGGCACTGCGCACAGGCCATCCGCGGCACGTAACCCCGCCTCGGCACCTGCACCAGCACCGGCCCGTGCCGCAGCCCGTCCCGGACCACCTGCCAGGCGAGGCTCGGCAGCCGGGCGGCGCGCGCGGCCTCGTCCCGCGCCAGATCCTGATCGCCCACGGTCCGTATCAGCGGCGCCGCGGCCCGCACCTGGTCCCGCACGGCGACCAACGGGCGCGCCCACCCGCTCTCCACCAGCTGTGCCGCCTCCACGGTGCAGCTCCAGCTGCCCAGCAGGAAGGCGCACTTGTCCTGGGCGGCGCGCAGCAACAGCACGTCCCTGGCATGCGGCTGCGGCGCGTGCTGCTCGCTGTGGCTGTCGTCCCCGTCGTCCCAGATGGCGACCAGCCCGAGGTCCTGAACGGGCGCGAACATCGCGGCCCGCGTCCCCACCACGGCCCGTACCGACCCGCGCCGCACGGCGAGCCACTCCCCGTACCGCTTCTCGGGCCCCGCCTCGGCCGTCAACACCGCATGCCGCCCCTCACCCAGGAGAGCCGTCAACTCGGCGTCGACCCGGGAGGCGGTCCGGCCATCCGGTACGACAACCAGCGCACCGCGTCCCGAGGCCAGGGTCGCGGCGACGGCGCGGGCCAGCTCCGTACTCCACTCGGGCCCGGGCAGGGCGTTCCACACGGCCCGTGGAGCGCCACCGGAGGCCAGCGCCTCCAGGAATGCGGCCCCCCGCTCGTAGCGCGCCCAGGACCCCGCCTCGGGCGCCGGGGGCGGAGGCAGCGATGCGGGTGACGGTCGCTGCTCGGCCCGGGCGCTGCGCGGCGGCACGGCGAGCTGCAGCACATCGGCGAGGCTCCCGGCGTACCGGTCGGCCACGGCGCGGGCCAGTCCCAGCAGTTCCTCACTCAGCACCGGCTCCGGCGACACCACCTGAGCCAGCGCCGCCAGCGGCCCCGAGTAGTCCGACTCGGCCCGCCGCTCCACGAGGAACCCGTCGATCAGTCCCCCGCCCTCACGGCGCCCTTCGCGCACTCGATGCCGTCCGGCCCCGAACCGCACCCGCACCCGCACCCCGGGCTGCGCGTCGGCGTCGAGCTCCTCGGGCACGGCGTAGTCGAAGTACCGGTCGAGATGGAGCACGCCCTTGTCCACGAGCACCCGTGCGACGGGCAGCTCCTTGGCCAGCGCGGCCCCGCGCCACGTACGGGGCTTGGCCCGGGGCTCCTTGGCCTTGCGGACGCTCTCCCGGATGAACGCGAGCTGCTCCGGCGGCGCACCCTCGGCGCCGCCGTCCCCCCGGCTGTTGTCGCTGCTCACGCTTGCATTCTTACCAAACGCCACTGACAACCGACGCCGGCCCGGGAACGCACCGAGGCCCGGCCCCCGAAGGGAACCGGGCCTCGCGCAGGGCGAAGAAGGCTTACAGCCCCGCGGCCGCGCGCAGCGCGTCCACGCGGTCCGTGCGCTCCCAGGTGAAGTCGGGAAGCTCACGGCCGAAGTGGCCGTACGCCGCGGTCTGGGCGTAGATCGGGCGGAGCAGGTCGAGGTCGCGGATGATGGCGGCCGGGCGGAGGTCGAAGACCTCCTCGATCGCCTTCTCGATCTTCTCGGTCTCGATCTTGTGGGTGCCGAAGGTCTCGACGAACAGACCGACCGGCTCGGCCTTGCCGATGGCGTAGGCCACCTGGACCTCGCAGCGGGACGCCAGGCCCGCGGCGACGACGTTCTTGGCGACCCAGCGCATCGCGTACGCCGCCGAGCGGTCGACCTTGGACGGGTCCTTGCCGGAGAAGGCGCCGCCGCCGTGGCGGGCCATGCCGCCGTACGTGTCGATGATGATCTTGCGGCCGGTGAGGCCGGCGTCACCCATCGGGCCACCGATCTCGAAACGGCCGGTGGGGTTGACCAGCAGGCGGTAGCCCTCGGTGTCGAGCTTGATGCCGTCGTCCAGGAGCGCCTTCAGCTCCGGCTCCACGACGAACTCGCGGATGTCGGGAGCGAGCAGCGAGTCCAGGTCGATGTCGCTGGCGTGCTGCGAGGAGACGACGACCGTGTCGAGGCGGACGGCCTTGTCGCCGTCGTACTCGATGGTGACCTGCGTCTTGCCGTCCGGGCGCAGGTAGGGGATCGTGCCGTTCTTGCGCACGTCGGACAGGCGCTTCGACAGGCGGTGCGCCAGGAAGATCGGCAGCGGCATCAGCGTCGGCGTCTCGTCCGAGGCGTAGCCGAACATCAGGCCCTGGTCACCGGCGCCCTGCCGGTCCAGCTCGTCGTCGTCGCCCTCGACCCGGGTCTCGTACGCCGTGTCCACACCCTGCGCGATGTCCGGGGACTGCGCGCCGATCGACACCGAGACGCCGCATGAGGCGCCGTCGAAGCCCTTCTTCGAGGAGTCGTAGCCGATGTCCAGGATCTTGTCCCGGACCAGCTGCGGGATCGGCGCGTAGGCCTTGGTCGTGACTTCGCCGGCCACGTGCACCAGACCGGTCGTGATCAGGGTCTCGACAGCGACCCGGGACGTCGGGTCTTCGCGCAGCAGCGCGTCGAGAATGGTGTCGCTGATCTGGTCAGCGATCTTGTCGGGGTGACCCTCGGTCACGGACTCCGAGGTGAACAGGCGACGGGACACAACGCTCCCTGGGGTTGCAGCGGCTGCTGGCTGATCATTGGTGGACGGGACGGGGGCTGCGCCCGACGACGTCCGACAACAGTTTATCGGTCGCTCTCCGCCACGAGGTCACCCGTCTCGCCTCTCGGGAGCCCTGTGACCTGCGGCACGGGCATTCTGCCCAATGCGCGGTGACGTTGGCCAGGGGGCCACACCGCGAATGGGCGGGTCCGGGTGCGGCGTACAGAACGTGTGGCCGTCACCCCAGACGTTCCGCGACGAGATCCCAGACCGTGTCGGCCAGCGCCTCCTTGGGGCCGTACGGCACGGGGGTCTCGGTGCCGTCGGCGCCCAGCACCACCGCTTCGTTCTGCTCTGAGCCGAACGTCTTGCGCTCGCCGACCTCGTTCACCACGAGCAGGTCGCAGCCCTTGCGCTGAAGCTTCCTGCGGCCGTTGGCGAGGACGTCGTCGGTCTCGGCGGCGAAGCCGACGATCACCTGTCCCGGGCGGGCGCGGTCGGCCGAGATCTCCGCAAGGATGTCCGGATTCCGAACGAGCACGACCGGTTCCGGTTCCTGGCCGTCCTGCTTCTTGATCTTCCCGGCCGCGTACGTCGCCGGGCGGAAGTCGGCGACCGCCGCCGCCATCACGACCGCGTCGGCCTCCGCGGCCGCCTTCAGCACCGCCTCGCGCAGCTGCACGGCCGTGCCGATCTGGACGAGGTCCACGCCCGCCGGTTCGGGCAGCCCGGTGGTGTTCGCGGCGACCAGCGTGACGCGGGCGCCCCGCGCGGCGGCCGTACGCGCGAGGGCGTAGCCCTGTTTGCCCGAGGAGCGGTTGCCGAGGAAGCGGACGGGGTCGAGCGGCTCACGGGTGCCGCCGGCGCTGACGACGACGTGGCGGCCCTTGAGGTCCGGCTCGGTGACACCGCGGGCCAGCACGCTGCGGCAGACCTCGAAGATCTCGGCGGGCTCGGGCAGCCGGCCCTTGCCGGTGTCGACGCCGGTGAGGCGGCCGACGGCGGGCTCGATGACGACCGCGCCCCGGCGGCGCAGCGTCGCCACGTTCTCCTGGGTCGCCGGGTGCTCCCACATCTCGGTGTGCATGGCGGGGGCGAAGACGACCGGGCAGCGGGCGGTCAGCAGGGTGTTGGTCAGCAGGTCGTCGGCGAGGCCGTGGGCGGCCTTGGCGAGCATGTCGGCGGTGGCCGGGGCGACCACCACCAGGTCGGCCTGCTGGCCGATGCGGACGTGCGGGACCTCGTGGACGTCGTCCCAGACCTCCGTGGAGACGGGGTGGCCGGACAGCGCGGACCAGGTCGCGGCGCCGACGAAGTGCAGCGCGGAGGCGGTGGGGACGACGCGCACGTCGTGGCCCGACTCGGTCAGCCGCCGCAGCAGCTCACAGGCCTTGTACGCGGCGATGCCACCGCTCACCCCCAGAACGACCTTGGGCTTGTCCACCGTCTCTCCCCGGACTCGACACGTACGGCGTACGCGTCTATGACACACCACAGGCCCGACAGTCGTGCTGCCGGGCCTGTGGATAAGTCTGCTGCGAGCAGGAAATATTACTGCGCCGGGCCCTCGACGGCCTCGGACGTCAGCAGCCCCGCATTGATCTCACGAAGGGCGATCGAGAGCGGCTTCTCGTGGACGTGGGTGTCCACGAGCGGACCGACGTACTCGAGCAGACCCTCGCCGAGCTGCGAGTAGTACGCGTTGATCTGGCGGGCCCGCTTGGCCGCGTAGATCACGAGGCTGTACTTCGAGTCGGTGGCCTCGAGAAGCTCGTCGATCGGCGGGTTGATGATGCCCTCGGGCGCGGAGATGGAAGAGGACACGCTCTACCTTCCGATGGATGGGAAAGATTCAGTGTGAATGATCGGTGACGATCACACAACGTCCATCAAGGCTAGCAGCTCACGCGCCACGTCCTCGACGGAGGTGTTGACCAGGGTCTCGTCGAACTCCGGCTCCGCCGCCAGTTCGACCTTCGCCGCGGCAAGCCGGCGCTCGATCACCTCGGGCGGCTCGGTGCCCCGGCCGGTGAGTCTGCGCACCAGCTCCTCCCAGGAGGGCGGAGCCAGGAACACCAGCTGGGCCTCGGGCATGGACTCCCGCACCTGCCGGGCACCCTGGAGATCGATCTCCAGCAGGACGGGCTCACCCTTCTCCAGCCGCTCCAGCACGGCCGTCCGCGGCGTGCCGTAGCGATTGCCGGCGAACTCGGCCCACTCCAGCAGCTCGCCGTTGGCGATCAGCTTGTCCATCTCCTCGTCGGTGACGAAGAAGTAGTGGACTCCGTGCCGCTCGCCGGGGCGCGGCTTGCGGGTCGTCGCCGACACCGAGAGCCAGACCTCGGGGTGTTCCTTGCGCATATGGGCGACGACCGTGCTCTTGCCGACCCCGGAGGGTCCGGAGAGCACGGTCAGCCGCGGACGTTCACTCATGCAGCGATTATTCCAGCTGTACCGGAGTGCCCGGGACCAGTCCCGGAGTCCTCCGAAGGTCAGGAACCGGTGCTGCCGAACTCACGCTCGAGCGAGGCGATCTGGTTGGAACCGAGACCACGCACGCGGCGGCTCTCGGAGATACCGAGTCGCTCCATGATCTGCTTGGCGCGGACCTTGCCCACGCCCGGCAGGGACTCAAGGAGGGCGGAGACCTTCATCTTGCCGATGACGTCGTTCTCCTGGCCCTGCTTGATGACCTCGTGCAGGGAGGCGCCGGAGTGCTTGAGTCGATTCTTGACCTCGGCCCGCTCCCGGCGAGCCGCGGCGGCCTTTTCGAGCGCGGCTGCGCGCTGTTCGGGGGTAAGGGGCGGAAGAGCCACGCCTACGTCACCTCGGATGTCGAACTGTCGGATACGGACCGGTGAGGAACCTAGTCGCCCCACACCTGGGGAGCCACGAGCAACACGCTTGCCCGTTCTCTCGTCGGAGACTAGCGGTCAAGTCCGCCAGAGTCAGCGAGAACAGCGGAAAAGTCCTGGTCAGCCTCTGTCAGGACCGGATATTTCAGACATACTGCCCTGGATTTGAGGATGTATCCAGCCTCAAGGCGCCTCCGAACCCCTGGTCGGGACCCTCAGGCCCCCGCCACCGCGGCCCGGATCTCCTCCGCGAAGCGGTCCGCGGCGGTACGCAGAGCGACCACGTCGGGACCGTGACGCAGCACACCCCGGCTGACGTTCGGCACGACGTTGCGCACGGCGGCCCCGAAAACCCCGGCCAGATCGGCCGCAGTGGCTCCCTGGGCGCCGATTCCGGGGGCGAGGAGGGGACCGTTGATGTCGAGGTCGTACGACGAGAGGTCACCGAGCGTGGCGCCGACGACCGCGCCGAAGGAGCCCATCGGCTCCTCCCCCGCGTTCTCGGCGGCGAGGTGGGCCAGCATGGTCGCGCCGACGGTGCGGCCGTCGGCGCGGACGGCGTGCTGGACCTCCGCGCCCTCGGGGTTGGAGGTCAGCG
Organism: Streptomyces sp. Z423-1; assembly: GCF_013009255.1. Classification (NCBI taxonomy): domain Bacteria; kingdom Bacillati; phylum Actinomycetota; class Actinomycetes; order Kitasatosporales; family Streptomycetaceae; genus Streptomyces; species Streptomyces sp. Z423-1. The sequence continues at coordinate 7,850,573 of NZ_CP053109.1, read as the reverse complement.
CGAGCACGAACAGGCCCGCGCCGTTCTCCCGCGCCAGCTCCACGGCGGGCCGGAGCGACCCGTAGCCGAGGTACGGCGAGACGGTCAGCGCGTCGGAGAACAGCGGGGCGTCCTTGTGCAGGAAGGACTCGGCGTACGCGGCCATGGTGGAGCCGATGTCGCCTCGCTTGGCGTCCATGACGACCAGCGCGCCCGCCGCCCGGGCCTCGGCGACCGCCTGCTCCAGGACGGCCACGCCGCGCGAGCCGAAGCGCTCGAAGAACGCGCTCTGCGGCTTCAGGACGGCGACCCGGTCCGCCATCGCCTCGACGACCGTGCGGCTGAACCGCACCAGCCCTGCCACGTCGTCGTTCAGCCCCCAGTCGGCGAGCAGGGCGGCGTGCGGGTCGATGCCGACGCACAGCGGGCCGCGCTCGTCCATGGCACGGCGCAGGCGTGCGCCAAAGGGTTCCTGGCTCATGCGACCTTCCTCACATCGGCGCCGACGGCGTCGGCGAGCGTGGCGTACGGGCTCGTGCGCAGGCGTGCGGCGAGGCCCTTGTGAATCGCGCGGGCCCAGAAGGGGCCCTCGTAGATGAAGGCGCTGTAGCCCTGCACCAGCGTGGCGCCGGCCAGGATGCGCTGCCAGGCGTCCTCGGCGTTCTCGATGCCGCCGACGCCCACCAGGGTGATGCGGTCGCCCACGCGCGCGTAGAGGCGGCGCAGCACCTCCAGGGAGCGGGCCTTCAGCGGGGCGCCGGAGAGGCCGCCGACCTCCTTGACCAGGGCGGGTTGGGATTTCAGACCGAGTCCCGCGCGCGCGATGGTGGTGTTCGTGGCGATGATCCCGTCCAGGCCCAGCTCGACGGCGAGATCGGCGACCGCGTCGATGTCCTCGTCGGCCAGGTCGGGCGCGATCTTCACCAGGAGCGGAACGCGCCGGGAGGTGGCGGTCCGGTCGGCGGCCTCACGGACGGCGGTCAGCAGGGGCCGCAGATGCTCGACCGCCTGGAGGTTGCGCAGTCCGGGCGTGTTGGGCGAGGAGACGTTCACGACCAGGTAGTCCGCGTACGGCGCCAGCCGCTCGGCCGACTTCACGTAGTCCGCGACCGCCTCGGCCTCGGGAACCACCTTCGTCTTCCCGATGTTGACGCCCACGACGGTCTTGAAGACCGGCTCGCGCGACGCCAGGCGGGCGGCGACGGCCAGCGAGCCGTCGTTGTTGAAGCCCATGCGGTTGATCACCGCCCGGTCCGGGACCAGCCGGAACAGCCGCTTCCTGGGGTTGCCGGGCTGCGGCTCCCCCGTCACCGTGCCGATCTCGACGTGGTCGAAGCCGAGCATCGACATGCCGTCGATCGCGACGGCGTTCTTGTCGAAGCCGGCAGCGAGCCCGAAGGGGCCGTGCATGCGCAGTCCGAGGGCCTCCGTGCGCAGCTCCTTGTAGCGGGGCGCCAGCACGGCCGCGACGAAGGTGCGCAGGACGGGGATGCGGACGGCGAGGCGGATCCAGCGGAAGGCGAGGTGGTGCGCCCGCTCCGGGTCCATGCGCCGGAAGACGAGACTGAAGAAGATCTTGTACATGTGTCCTCACGAAGACAGGTGCGAAGACAAGGTGTCCTCACGAAACAGGTGTCCTCACGACGAGGGGGACACCGTTTCCGGCGTCCCCCTCGGGGCTGCTAGTCGCGGGCCGCGGTCAGGAGTTCCGCGTGTTCCTGGAGCGATCGGACGCCCACGTCTCCGTGGTTGAGCGCGTCGATGCCCTGGACGGCGGCGGCGAGCGCCTGGACCGTCGTCAGGCAGGGCACGGACCGCGCCACGGCCGCCGTACGGATGTCGTAGCCGTCGAGGCGGCCGCCGGTGCCGTACGGGGTGTTGACGATCAGGTCGACCTCGCCGTCGTGGATGAGCTGGACGATGGTCCGCTCGCCGTTCGGGCCGGTGCCCTCGGACTGCTTGCGCACGACGGTGGCGTGGATGCCGTTGCGCTTGAGCACCTCGGCCGTGCCGGACGTGGCGAGCAGTTCGAAGCCGTGGGCGACCAGCTCACGGGCCGGGAAGATCATCGAGCGCTTGTCGCGGTTGGCGACCGAGATGAAGGCGCGGCCCTTGGTGGGCAGCGGGCCGTAGGCGCCGGCCTGCGACTTGGCGTACGCCGTGCCGAAGACGGAGTCGATGCCCATGACCTCGCCGGTGGAGCGCATCTCCGGGCCGAGGACGGTGTCCACGCCGCGGCCGGAGGTGTCCCGGAAGCGGGTCCAGGGCATCACGGCCTCCTTGACGGAGATCGGCGCGTCCAGCGGCAGCTCACCGCCGTCGCCCCGCGCGGGCAGCAGGCCCTCGGCGCGCAGCTCGGCGATGGTCGCGCCCAGCGAGATCCGGGCGGCGGCCTTGGCCAGCGGCACCGCGGTCGCCTTCGAGGTGAAGGGGACCGTGCGCGACGCGCGCGGGTTGGCTTCGAGGACGTACAGGATGTCGCCCGCCATCGCGAACTGGATGTTGATCAGGCCGCGGACGCCGACGCCCTTGGCGATCGCCTCCGTCGAGGCGCGCAGCCGCTTGATGTCGAAGCCGCCGAGCGTGATCGGGGGCAGGGCGCACGCCGAGTCGCCGGAGTGGATGCCGGCCTCCTCGATGTGCTCCATGACGCCGCCGAGGTACAGCTCCTCACCGTCGTACAGCGCGTCGACGTCGATCTCGATCGCGTCGTCGAGGAACCGGTCGACCAGCACCGGCCGGGAGGGGCTGATCTCGGTGGACTCGGCGATGTAGGACGACAGCCGGGCCTCGTCGTAGACGATCTCCATGCCGCGGCCGCCGAGGACGTACGACGGGCGGACGAGGACCGGGTAGCCGATCTCGTCGGCGATGGCCTTGGCCTCGGTGAAGGTGGTGGCCGTGCCGTGCTTCGGGGCGGGCAGCCCGGCCTCCTTCAGGACCTGGCCGAAGGCGCCGCGGTCCTCGGCGGCGTGGATCGCCTCCGGGGGCGTACCGACGATCGGCACGCCGTTGTCCTTCAGCGCCTGCGCCAGGCCCAGCGGGGTCTGGCCGCCCAGCTGCACGACCACGCCCGCGATCGGGCCGGCCTGCTGCTCGGCGTGCACGATCTCCAGCACGTCCTCCAGCGTGAGCGGCTCGAAGTACAGCCGGTCGGAGGTGTCGTAGTCCGTGGAGACCGTCTCCGGGTTGCAGTTGACCATCACGGTCTCGTACCCGGCGTCCGACAGCGCGAAGGAGGCGTGCACGCAGGAGTAGTCGAACTCGATGCCCTGGCCGATGCGGTTGGGCCCGGAGCCCAGGATGATCACCGCGGGCTTCTCGCGCGGCGCGACCTCGGTCTCCTCGTCGTAGGAGGAGTAGAAGTACGGCGTCTTCGCGGCGAACTCGGCGGCGCAGGTGTCGACCGTCTTGTAGACCGGGCGGATGCCGAGCGCGTGCCGCACCTCGCGGACGATGTCCTCGCGCAGGCCGCGGATCTCGCCGATCTGCTGGTCGGAGAAGCCGTGCCGCTTGGCCTCGGCGAGCAGGTCGGTGGTCAGCTCGGGCGCCTGGGCCAGCTCGTCGGCGATCTCCTTGATGAGGAAGAGCTGGTCGACGAACCAAGGGTCGATCTTCGTCGCCTCGAAGACCTCCTCGGGCGTGGCGCCCGCGCGGATGGCCTGCATGACGGTGTTGATCCGGCCGTCGGTCGGGCGGACGGCGTCGGCCAGCAACTCGGCCTTGTCACCGGGCTCGCCCACGAAGGTGAACTGGCTGCCCTTCTTCTCCAGCGAGCGCAGCGCCTTCTGGAACGCCTCGGTGAAGTTGCGGCCGATGGCCATGGCCTCGCCGACCGACTTCATGGTGGTGGTCAGCGTGGAGTCGGCCTGCGGGAACTTCTCGAAGGCGAAGCGGGGCGCCTTGACGACGACGTAGTCCAGGGTCGGCTCGAAGGATGCCGGGGTCTCCTGGGTGATGTCGTTGGGGATCTCGTCGAGGGTGTAGCCGACGGCGAGCTTGGCGGCGATCTTCGCGATCGGGAAGCCGGTCGCCTTGGAGGCGAGGGCCGAGGAGCGCGACACGCGCGGGTTCATCTCGATGACGATCACGCGGCCGTCGTCCGGGTTCACCGCGAACTGGATGTTGCAGCCGCCGGTGTCGACGCCGACCTCGCGGATCACGGCGATGCCGATGTCCCGCAGGATCTGGTACTCGCGGTCGGTGAGCGTCATCGCGGGCGCGACGGTGATCGAGTCGCCGGTGTGCACGCCCATCGGGTCGAAGTTCTCGATGGAGCAGACGACCACGACGTTGTCGTGCTTGTCGCGCATCAGCTCCAGCTCGTACTCCTTCCAGCCGAGGATGGACTCCTCCAGGAGCACCTCGGTGGTCGGGGAGAGCGTGAGGCCCTGGCCCGCGATGCGTCGCAGTTCCTCCTCGTCGTGCGCGAAGCCGGAGCCGGCGCCGCCCATGGTGAAGGAGGGGCGGACCACGACCGGGTAGCCGCCGAGCTGCTCGACGCCGGCGAGCACCTCGTCCATGGAGTGGCAGATGACCGAGCGGGCGGACTCGCCGTGCCCGATCTTCTTGCGGACCTCCTCCACGACGTCCTTGAACTGGTCGCGGTCCTCGCCCTTGTGGATCGCCGCCACGTTGGCGCCGATGAGTTCGACGCCGTACTTGTCCAGGACGCCGTTCTCGTGCAGCGAGATCGCCGTGTTGAGCGCCGTCTGACCGCCCAGGGTGGGCAGCAGCGCGTCGGGCTGTTCCTTGGCGATGATCTTCTCGACGAACTCCGGGGTGATCGGCTCGACATACGTGGCGTCGGCGATCTCCGGGTCGGTCATGATCGTCGCCGGGTTGGAGTTCACGAGGATGACGCGCAGGCCTTCGGCCTTCAGGACGCGGCATGCCTGCGTGCCGGAGTAGTCGAACTCGGCGGCCTGGCCGATGACGATCGGGCCGGAGCCGATGACCAGGACGGACTGGATATCGGTGCGCTTAGGCACGCTGGCCCTCCATCAGGGAAACGAAGCGGTCGAACAGGTAGGCGGCGTCGTGCGGGCCCGCTGCCGCTTCGGGGTGGTACTGGACGCTGAAGGCCGGCTTGTCGAGGAGCTGGAGGCCCTCCACCACGTTGTCGTTGAGGCAGACGTGGGAGACCTCGGCGCGGCCGTAGGGGGTGTCGGACACCTGGTCGAGCGGGGCGTCGACGGCGAAGCCGTGGTTGTGCGCGGTGACCTCGACCTTGCCGGTCGTACGGTCCTGCACCGGCTGGTTGATGCCGCGGTGGCCGTACTTCAGCTTGTAGGTGCCGAAGCCGAGGGCGCGGCCCAGGATCTGGTTGCCGAAGCAGATGCCGAACAGCGGCGTGCCGCGCTCCAGGACGCCCTGCATCACGGAGACGGCGTGGTCGGCGGTGGCCGGGTCGCCGGGGCCGTTGGAGAAGAACACGCCGTCGGGGTCGACCGCGTACACGTCCTCGACGCTCGCCGTGGCGGGCAGCACGTGCACCTCGATGCCACGCTCGGCCATCCGGTGCGGGGTCATGCCCTTGATGCCGAGGTCGACGGCGGCGACGGTGAACTTCTTCTCGCCGATCGCGGGGACGACGTACGGCTCGGTGGTGGCGACCTCTGCGGAGAGGTTCGCGCCCTTCATCTCGGGGGCCTGGCGCACCTCGGCGAGCATGGTGCCCTCGTCCGGCAGCGCGTTGCCGGAGAAGATGCCGACGCGCATGGCGCCGCGCTCCCGCAGGTGCCGCGTCAGCGCGCGCGTGTCGATGCCCGAGATGCCGACGACGCCCTGGTGGCGGAGTTCCTCGTCCAGGGAGCGCTGGGCCCGCCAGTTGGAGGGCACGCGCGCGGGGTCGCGTACGACATAGCCCGCGACCCAGATGCGCTTGGACTCGGGGTCCTCGTCGTTGACGCCGGTGTTGCCGACGTGCGGGGCGGTCATCACGACGACCTGGCGGTGGTACGACGGGTCGGTGAGGGTCTCCTGGTAGCCGGTCATGCCGGTGGAGAACACGGCCTCGCCGAAGGTCTCCCCCACGGCCCCGTAGGCACGGCCGCGGAAGATCCGGCCGTCCTCCAGGACGAGTACGGCGGGGACCTTCGTGGTTCCCCCTGTGGAGGTCGTCATCGTTCGGCGCCTTCCGTGGTGCTGGTCTTGATCATGGAGTTGATTGCGTCGACCCACTCGGTGTGCTCGGCCGCGCGGTCGGAGCGGAACCCGGAGTCGATCAGCTTCTCGCCGTGCGCCCAGGTCACGACGAGCAGTCCGCCCTCGGTGAGGACCTTGCCGGCGATGCCCTTGTCGAGCCGGGCCTCGCGCAGGGCAGCCGCGGGGACGAAGAAGTCGGTCGCGCCGGGGCGTACGACGTCCAGTCCCGCGTCCGTCAGCGTGAGCTCGACCCGGCTGCGGGTGCCCAGGCCGTGCGCCACGATGCGGTCCAGCCACTGACCGGCGGTGGTGGAGCCGTGGTAGCGGCCGGTCATCGTCAGTTTCGCCTCACCCGGCTCGCTCGGCGCGCCGGGCAGCTCCGGCAGGTCGCCCTGGAGGGTGCCGCGCCACTTCCAGCCCTCGCGCATCAGCCAGTAGACGAGCGCGACGAACAGGACGAGGCCGACGACCCAGCCGATGCGGGCGGCCCAGTCGGTCACTTCCGCCGATTCCTTCTCGGCGGCCAGCAGGATTACAGGTGTCACGTGAGCTTCCCGTCGACGAGCGTGGCCTTGCCCCGGAGCCACGTGTGCGTGACACGGCCCGGCAGCTCACGACCCTCGTACGGGGTGTTGCGGCTGCGCGAGGCGAAGCCCGCGGGGTCCACGGGCCCACGGTATGCCGTGTCGACGAGGGTGAGGTTGGCGGGCTCACCTGCCGAGACGGGACGTCCGTGCCCCGTGGCCTGCCCGATCCGGGCCGGCGCGAAGGACATGCGGTCCGCCACGTCGGCCCAGTCGAGCAGCCCTGTGTCGACCATCGTCTCCTGGACCACTGACAACGCGGTCTCCAGGCCGACCATCCCCATCGCGGCGGCGGCCCACTCGCAGTCCTTGTCCTCGTGCGGGTGCGGGGCGTGGTCGGTGGCGACGATGTCGATCGTGCCGTCGGCGAGCGCCTCGCGCAGCGCCAGCACGTCCCGCTCGGTGCGCAGCGGCGGGTTCACCTTGTAGACCGGGTTGTAGGTCCGCACCAGCTCGTCGGTGAGGAGGAGGTGGTGCGGGGTGACCTCGGCGGTCACCCGGATGCCGCGGGACTTGGCCCAGCGCACGATCTCCACGGACCCGGCGGTCGACAGGTGGCAGATGTGCACACGGGAGCCGACGTGCTCGGCGAGCAGGACGTCCCGGGCGATGATCGACTCCTCCGCCACCGCGGGCCAGCCGCCGAGCCCCAGCTCCGCGGAGACGACACCCTCGTTCATCTGGGCGCCCTCGGTCAGCCGCGGCTCCTGCGCGTGCTGGGCGACGACCCCGTCGAAGGCCTTCACGTACTCCAGGGCCCGACGCATGATCACGGCGTCGTCGACGCACTTGCCGTCGTCGGAGAAGACGGTGACGCCCGCCGCCGACTCGTGCATGGCGCCCAGCTCGGCGAGCTTCCTGCCCTCCAGGCCGACGGTGACGGCGCCGATCGGCTGCACATCGCAGTAGCCGTGCTCCCGGCCCAGTCGCCAGACCTGCTCGACGACACCTGCGGTGTCCGCGACCGGGAAGGTGTTGGCCATGGCGAACACGGCGGTGTAGCCGCCGGCGGCGGCCGCGCGCGTGCCGGTCAGCACGGTCTCGGAGTCCTCGCGGCCGGGCTCGCGCAGATGGGTGTGCAGGTCCACCAGGCCCGGCAGCAGCACCTTGTCGCCGGCCTCGACGACCTCGGCGCCCTCGTCCGGCAGGCCGTGGCCCACGGCGGCGATCGTCGAGCCCTCGATCAGCACGTCCTGCGGCTCGCCGCCGAGCACCTTCGCACCACGGATCAGGATCTTGCTCATCTGTCTTACTTCTCCTCGGTACGGGTGTTCGTGAGGGCGGGTTCGTTTCCACCGAGCAGCAGATACAGAACGGCCATCCGGATGGAGACTCCGTTTGCGACCTGCTCGATCGCGGTGCAGCGCTCGGAGTCGGCGACCTGGGCGGTGATCTCCATGCCGCGGACCATCGGGCCGGGGTGCATCACGATGGCGTGCTCGGGCATCTTCGCCATCCGGTCGCCGTCCAGGCCGTAGCGCCGCGAGTACTCGCGCTCGGTCGGGAAGAACGCGGCGTTCATGCGCTCGCGCTGCACGCGCAGCATCATCACCGCGTCGGACTTGGGCAGGGTGCTGTCGAGGTCGTACGACACCTCGCACGGCCAGGTCCCGATGCCGACCGGCAGCAGGGTGGGCGGGGCGACGAGGGTGACCTCGGCACCGAGGGTGTGCAGCAGGTCGACGTTGGAGCGGGCGACCCGGCTGTGCAGGACGTCGCCGACGATGGTGACGCGCTTTCCGGCCAGGTCGTGGCCGAGTCCGGCGTCCCGGCCGACGAGGCGGCGGCGCATGGTGAACGCGTCGAGCAGTGCCTGGGTGGGGTGTTGGTGGGTGCCGTCGCCGGCGTTGATCACGGCCGCGTCGATCCAGCCGGAGTTGGCCAGTCGGTACGGGGCACCGGAGGCGCCGTGCCGGATGACCACCGCGTCGACGCCCATGGCCTCCAGGGTCTGCGCGGTGTCCTTCAGGGACTCGCCCTTGGACACCGACGATCCCTTGGCGGAGAAGTTGATGACGTCCGCGGACAGCCGCTTCTCGGCGGCCTCGAAGGAGATCCGGGTGCGGGTCGAGTCCTCGAAGAAGAGGTTCACCACGGTGCGGCCGCGCAGGGTCGGCAGCTTCTTGATCGGCCGGTCGGCGACCCGGGACATCTCCTCGGCGGTGTCGAGGATCAGGACGGCGTCGTCGCGGGTGAGGTCGGCGGCCGAGATGAGATGGCGCTGCATCTGTCAGGCTCCGTAAGGCAGTTCATTCGGGAGAATTCGGGCAACCGGGCGCATGCTGGGGCGCGCCGAGCCGGCGCACGGCAGCGGCCGTACGCCCGCGGTTGCTACTGGGCGGTCTGCTTCACGCCGAGCAGCACGGTGTCGCGACCGTCCTCCTCGGCGAGCTGGACCTTGACCGTCTCCCGCAGCGACGTGGGGAGGTTCTTGCCGACGTAGTCGGCGCGGATGGGCAGTTCGCGGTGGCCGCGGTCGACGAGGACCGCGAGCTGGACCGCGCGCGGGCGCCCGATGTCGTTCAGGGCGTCGAGGGCGGCGCGGATGGTGCGGCCGGAGAAGAGGACGTCGTCGACGAGGACGACGAGCCTGCCGTCGATGCCGTCACCGGGGATGTCGGTGCGGGCCAGCGCACGCGGCGGGTGCATGCGCAGGTCGTCGCGGTACATCGTGATGTCCAGCGAACCGCACGGGACTTTGCGCTCGGTGATCTCTTCGAGCTTGGCGGCGAGCCGCTGGGCGAGGAAGACGCCTCGGGTCGGAATGCCGAGGAGCACCACGTCGTCGGCGCCCTTGGCGCGCTCGACGATCTCGTGGGCGATGCGGGTCAGCACCCGCGCGATGTCGGGACCCTCGAGAACGGGCCTCGCATCGGACGCTTGCGTGTCCATACGAAACGGACCTCCTTCTCCGCCTCACGGGACGGACCTTAAAGGACGTCGGGATTGCGCCATCCACCGTAGCAGGCCGCGGCGACACCCCGGATCACCCCCCCTCGGGGCCTCGGGATCACCCGCTCGGCGCAACCGGCCGCCGTTACCACGGAAGAGTCGGTGCGGACCATTCGGCTTGACGCAGGAGAGTAACGCTGCGTAACCTCACAGTGAGTTACCAGCCGCGCGGCATGGAATCACTCCAGTCGCGTCGACACAGTGTCCGGGGAGCCATATGTCCAGCGAATACGCCAAACAGCTCGGGGCCAAGCTCCGGGCCATCCGCACCCAGCAGGGCCTTTCCCTCCACGGTGTCGAGGAGAAGTCCCAGGGACGCTGGAAGGCGGTCGTGGTCGGGTCCTACGAGCGCGGCGACCGCGCCGTGACCGTGCAGCGCCTTGCCGAGCTGGCGGACTTCTACGGCGTTCCCGTGCAGGAGCTCCTTCCGGGCACCACCCCGGGCGGCGCCGCCGAGCCGCCGCCGAAGCTGGTCCTGGACCTGGAGCGGCTGGCCACGGTGCCGGCCGAGAAGGCGGGCCCCCTGCAGCGGTACGCGGCGACGATCCAGTCGCAGCGCGGTGACTACAACGGCAAGGTGCTCTCGATCCGCCAGGACGACCTGCGCACACTCGCCGTCATCTACGACCAGTCGCCCTCGGTCCTCACCGAGCAGCTGATCAGCTGGGGCGTGCTGGACGCGGACGCGCGCCGCGCGGTGGCCTCGCACGAGGAGAGCTGAGCACTCCACCGCCTCAGCAGAAACGTGCCGCCGGGGTGGCCGGAACTTCACGGTTCCGGCCACCCCGGCGGCTTTCTGAGCGCCTCGGGCGCCACGGACGTATCCGTGGGGCACCGGTGATATGAAAACGCCGGAGGGCCGCAGCGTGGGCTGCGGCCCTCCGGCGTTCTTGGGTGTCTCAGTCCTCGGCGGTGCGTCGCAGCGAGGGCTTGAGGTCCTTCAGCCGGCCGAGCAGACCGTTGACGAACGAGGGCGACTCGTCCGTGGAGAACTCCTTCGCCAGCTGCACCATCTCGTCCAGCACGACGGCGTCCGGGGTCTCGTCGACCCAGATCAGCTCGTACGCGCCGAGACGCAGGATGTTGCGGTCGACGACCGGCATCCGGTCGAGCGTCCAGCCGACCGAGTACTGGGAGATCAGCTCGTCGATCCGGGTCGCGTGCTCCGCGTAGCCCTCGACCAGCTGCATCGTGTACTCGCTCACCGGCGGCTGCCGGGTGTCGGTCCGCGAGAGCCGGATCCAGTCCGCGAGGACGGTCAGGACGTCGGCGCCGCGCTGGTCACCCTCGAAGAGGATCTGGAAGGCGCGCTTGCGGGCCGTGTTACGGGCAGCCACGGTTAGCTGCTCACCCGGCCGAGGTAGTCGCTCGATCGCGTGTCGACCTTGATCTTCTCACCGGTGGTGATGAAGAGCGGGACCTGGATCTGGTGACCGGTCTCCAGCGTGGCGGGCTTGGTGCCACCGGTGGAGCGGTCGCCCTGGACACCCGGCTCGGTCTCGGCGATGGTCAGCTCGACGGCGGCGGGCAGCTCGACGAAGAGCACCTCGCCCTCGTGCTGGGCGACGGTCGCCATGAAGCCCTCGACGAGGAAGTTCGCGGCATCACCGACGGCCTTGCGGTCGACCATGAGCTGGTCGTAGGTCTCCATGTCCATGAAGACGAAGTACTCGCCGTCCATGTAGGAGAACTGCATGTCGCGCTTGTCGACGGTGGCCGTCTCGACCTTCACACCGGCGTTGAAGGTCTTGTCGACGACCTTGCCCGAGAGCACGTTCTTGAGCTTGGTGCGCACGAAGGCCGGGCCCTTGCCGGGCTTGACGTGCTGGAACTCGACGACGGACCAGAGCTGGCCGCCTTCGAGCTTGAGCACCATGCCGTTCTTGAGGTCGTTCGTGGAAGCCACGGTTGCTTCAATCTCCTGGACTTACGTGGACGACCCCGGGGCAGGCGCGACAGCTCTGAGGCTAGAGCGCGAGCAGCTCCTTGGTCGTGATGGTGAGTAGCTCGGGTCCGCCGTCCGCCTCTGGGCGTACGACGAGCGTGTCATCGATCCGGACACCGCCCCGGCCCGGGAGGTGGACCCCCGGTTCGACGGTGACCGGCACGCAAGCGTCCAGTTTACCCATGGCCGTGGGGGCCAGCTGAGGGTCCTCGTCGATTTCGAGTCCCACACCGTGGCCGATGAGCGCGGGGAGGCCCGCTCCGTACCCGGCGGAGTCCAGCACCTGGCGTGCGGCGCGGTCCACATCGCGGTAGGCGGCGCCCGGGGCGAGCATCTCGCGGCCGGCGCGCTGGGCGGCGAAGACCAGGTCGTACAGCTCGATCTGCCAGTCCGCCGGGGAGGTGCCGATGACGAAGGTGCGGCCGATCTCGCAGCGGTAGCCGCGGTAGGTGGCCCCGAGGCAGACGGAGAGGAAGTCGCCCTCCTCGACGCGGCGGTCGGTGGGGCGGTGGCCTCGTCTGCCGGCGTTGGCGCCGGTGGCGACGGAGGTGGGGAAGGCGGGGCCGTCGGCGCCGTGGTCGACGAGGCGGCGTTCGAGTTCGAGGGCGAGGTGGCGTTCGGTGCGGCCCACGAGGATGGACTCCAGGAGTTCCCCGAGGGCCTGGTCGGCGATTTCGGCGCCGATGCGGAGGCAGGAGATCTCTTCCTCGTCCTTGACGACTCTGAGCTGTTCGACCGCGTTGCCGAGGTCGGCGAGGCGGAGGGCGGGCGCGACCGAGCCGATGGCTCGGTGGCGGGAGACGGTGAGGTGGTGTTCCTCGACGGCGAGGGAGTCGGCGCCCTGAGCCGTGGCGAGGTCGGCGGCGACGACGGCGGGGTCGCCGCCGGGGGTGGGGAGGGTGTGCAGGCGCAGGGTCTCGTCGGGGCGGCCCTCGGTGGGGCGGTCGTCGGGTGGGCCGGCGCAGACCAGCAGGTCCTCGCGCTTGCCCAGCAGCAGTACGGCAGCGTGGGGCGCCGCGCCCGCGAGATAGCGCACGTTGGCGGGCCGGGAGACCAGCGCCGCCGCACTGCCGCCCGCGTTGCAGCGCTCCCGTAGCCGGGTTCGGCGGGTCGCGTACACCTCTGACATGTGCCGAGCGTACGAGCTTCGCCGGGTTCGCGCCGGTTGAGGGCGGCTGAGTGGGCGGTGTCTGGATTGTGCCGGTTGGGAGAGTGCCGGTTGGGGAGGGTGCCGTTCGGAGGGAGGGGTGCCACCGAATGTTGTGTGCCGTCTGCGGGTGCGTGCGGGCTTGGCGCGCAGTTCCCCGCGCCCCTGAGGTGGGTCCACTCCCCTGCGTCTACCAGTTCGGCGGGCTTGCTATCGACCTCGCCAGGACCTCGTCCAGGACGCGTGCTGTGCCGGGGACGTCGAGTTGGGAGTTGTCGATGATGGGGAGGCCCGAGCCGTACCAGCCGGCCATGCGGCCGTGGATGCGGGCCACCTCCTCGTCGGTGAGGCGGCGGTTGCCCGTGCGTTCGGCGTTGCGTTCCAGGACGATGTCCAGGCCGGGCAGGAGGACGACGGGCAGCAGGCCGGGGCCCACGTGGCGTTTCCAGCCGCCGAGGCCCACGACGGGGCGGTCGGGGAAGACCGCGTCGTCGAGGATGCACGAGATGCCGTTGGCCAGGAAGTTGCGTGCGGCGAAGCCGCAGGTGCGGCGGGCCAGGCGGTACTGGGCCTCGGAGTGGTCGTTCCAGCCGGACTGGGGGTCGGCGAAGCCCGAGCGGACCCATTCGCGCACGTCGTCGAGGCTGATGTGGGCCGTGGGCACCCTGCGGTGGTCCGCCCAGTACTTCGCCACGCTCGTCTTGCCCGCGCCCGCCGGGCCGATGAGCAGTACCGCGAGGGTGGTGGTCGCCGGGTCGTGGACGGTGCTGGCGGGTGCGGGCGGCATCGTCACCGGGCCGCCGGGTGGCAGTCGGACGTGGCCCGTGGTGTCCGGGGGCGGCGGGGGTGCCATCGGGGGCTGGTGCGGGGCCGATGGCGGGGCTCCGGTGAAGCCCGGGGGCGGGGGCACGGGGGCGGAGCCCTGCGGCACGGGCGGGGGCCCCTGGTGGTGGGGACCCGGACCCGGGTGGTGTGCGGCCGGCGACCAGCCGGCGGCCGGCCCGTGCCCCGGCTGGTGGGGCGGCGGCAGCGGAGACCCCACTGCGTGCTGCATCCGGTGCCACTCCGTCTCGTACAGGCAATTGGCGCTGGCGGCGGGGCGAACCCCACGCGCTACCGAACGGTACCGTCCCCCACCGCTGTTTGGTGAACGGCGGGGGACGGCCCGAAGTGCCCGGCGGGGCAAGGAGAATCGGGCGGAAGGGGCCCCGGGGGACGTACCGGGCGCCGCCCCGGACCTACTGGCCGACCTCGCCGTATGCCGCCAGCAGCATCGCCGGGTCGGGGCCCTCCAGGACCGTCGGCTTGGCCAAGCCGTCGAGGACGATGAAGCGCAGCATGTCGCCGCGGGACTTCTTGTCGACCTTCATCGTCTGCAGCAGCTTGGGCCACTGGTCGTAGCGGTAGTGCAGCGGCAGCCCGACCGACTCCAGGATCGTGCGGTGGCGGTCGGCCGTGGCGTCGTCCAACCGGCCTGCCAGGCGGCCGAGTTCGGCGGCGAAGTGCATGCCCACGGCGACCGCGGCGCCGTGCCGCCACTTGTAGCGCTCGTTCTTCTCGATGGCGTGGCCGAGGGTGTGGCCGTAGTTGAGGATCTCCCGCAGACCCGACTCCTTCAGGTCGGACGAGACCACTTCGGCCTTCACTCGGATGGAGCGCTCGATGAGTTCGGCCGTGTGCGGGCCCGCCGGGGTGCGCGCGGCCTGCGGGTCGGACTCGATGAGTTCCAGGATCACCGGGTCGGCGATGAAGCCGGCCTTGATGACCTCGGCCAGTCCGGAGACGTAGTCGTTGACCGGGAGGGAGTCCAGCGCCGCGAGGTCGCACAGGACGCCCGCGGGCGGGTGGAAGGCGCCCACCAGGTTCTTGCCCTCGGCCGTGTTGATGCCGGTCTTGCCGCCCACGGCCGCGTCGACCATGGCCAGGACGGTGGTGGGGATCGCGATCCAGCGCACCCCGCGCAGCCAGGTCGCGGCCACGAACCCAGCGAGGTCGGTGGTCGCGCCGCCGCCGACGCCCACGACCACGTCGGTGCGGGTAAAGCCGGACTGGCCCAGTGCCTTCCAGCAGTACGCGGCGACCTCGGCCGTCTTGGCCTCCTCCGCGTTGGGCACCTGGATGGCGACCGCCTCGTAGCCCTGTTCGGCCAGGTCGGCGCGCAGCGCCTCGCCGGTCTCGGCCAGCGCCTCGGGGTGGATGACGGCGACCCGCTTGGCCTTCTCGCCCACCAGACCGCCGAGTTCGCCGAGCAGCTGACGGCCGACCAAAACCTCGTACGGCTCACTGCCCGCGCTGCCGCCGACCTGCATCCTTGTCACTTGGCTAGCCACAACGTCCTCCGGCCGGGGGTCCGGGGGTTGTCCCCCGGGAATTGCAGTCAACTCCAGGGCGTTCAGCACCTCTTGGGTGACCTCTTCGGGCGTACGGTCGTCGGTGGCCACGACCGATCGCGCCACCTCCTCGTACAGGTGCCGTCGGGCCTCCATCAGCTCCCGCCACTGCTTGCGCGGGTTGATGGCCAGCAGCGGCCGGGCGGTGTTCAGCCCGGTGCGCCGGGCCGCCTCCTCGACGTCCATGGACAGGTACACGACGTGGTGCCCGGCGAGCAGCTCGCGCGTGCCTGCGTCGAGGATCGCGCCGCCGCCCAGCGCCAGCACCCCGGTGTGCTCGGCCAGCGCCGTGTGCACCGCCTGCTTCTCCAGCGCGCGGAAGGCGGGCTCGCCGTCCTCGACGAAGATGTCGGCGATGGCGCGGCCCTGCCGGGCCACGATGTCCTCGTCGGTGTCCCGGAAGCCGACGCCGAGCCGCTCGGCGAGCAGCTGGCCCACGGTGGACTTGCCGACCCCCATCGGGCCGACCAGCACGACCACCGGCCCGCTCATCGGATCGCCAGGTTGTCGAGGTAGGACCGCACATTGCGGGCGGTCTCGGTCACGCTGTCGCCGCCGAACTTCTCCGCGACCGCGTCCGCGAGGACCAGCGCGACCATCGCCTCGGCCACGATCCCGGCGGCCGGGACCGCGCACACGTCCGAGCGCTGGTGGTGGGCCTGGGTGGCCTCGCCGGTGACCACGTCGACCGTCTTCAACGCGCGCGGCACGGTCGCGATCGGCTTCATCGCGGCCCGCACCCGCAGCAGCTCACCGGTGGTCAGTCCGCCCTCGGTGCCGCCGGAGCGGCCGGTGGCGCGCCGGATGCCCTCGTCCGTGCTGACGATCTCGTCGTGCGCCTTCGAGCCCGGCACCCGGGCCAGCTCGAAGCCGTCGCCGACCTCGACGCCCTTGATCGCCTGGATGCCCATCAGCGCGGCGGCCAGCCGGGCGTCCAGCCGGCGGTCCCAGTGCACGTGCGAGCCGAGGCCGACGGGCACGCCGTACGCGAGCACCTCGACCACACCGCCGAGCGTGTCGCCGTCCTTGTGGGCCTGGTCGATCTCCGCGACCATCGCCTTCGACGCGTCGGCGTCCAGGCAGCGCACGGGGTCGGCGTCGAGCTTCTCGACGTCGGCCGGGGTCGGGTAGACGCCGTACGGGGCCTTCGCCGCCGCGAGCTCCACGACATGGCTGACGATCTCGATGCCGGCGGTCTCCTTCAGGTACGACCGCGCCACCGCGCCCAGTGCCACGCGGGCCGCGGTCTCCCGCGCCGACGCCCGCTCCAGCACCGGACGCGCCTCGTCGAAGCCGTACTTCTGCATGCCCGCGAGGTCGGCGTGACCGGGGCGCGGGCGGGTCAGCGGCGCGTTGCGGGCCAGCTCGGCCAGCTCGGCCGGGTCCACGGGGTCGGCCGCCATGACCTTCTCCCACTTCGGCCACTCGGTGTTGCCGACCATGATGGCGACCGGCGAACCGAGGGTCAGCCCGTGCCGGACGCCGCCGAGGAAGGTGACCTGGTCCTGCTCGAACTTCATGCGCGCACCGCGTCCATAGCCGAGCCGCCGCCTCGCCAGGTGGTCCGCCACCATCTCCGTGGTGATCGGCACGCCGGCGGGAAGGCCCTCCAGCGTCGCGACGAGTGCGGGACCGTGGGACTCCCCCGCGGTCAGCCAGCGCAACCTGCTCAACGGTGCTCCTCTGTGCTCGCGCCCGGTACTGCCCCGCGTACGCGTCTGCTCGCGTATCGCGATGGCGCGACCGGGGTGCGCGGCCCTGGCCCGCCATGTTCGATCCTCCCACGTCGCGGCCGCCGACCAGGCCGCCGGTCCAGCAGGCGGACGCGAATATGTCAGGAAGAGACCGAAGGCACGCCGTCCGGCTGGGACCGCTAACGACCGGCGAGGGCGTGCTCACCGGCCTTGCGCATCGCCTCCAGCGGCGCGGGTGCGCGGCCCGTCATCTGCTCCACCTGGAGCGCGGCCTGGTGCACCAGCAGGTCGAGCCCGCTGACGACGGCCCCGCCGTACGCCGACCAGCGCGCCGCCAGCATGGTCGGCCACGGGTCGTACAGCACGTCGAAGAGCGTCGCGGGCCGCTCCGGCACGGCGGCGGCGAGCGCGTCGGTCGTACCGGCCGGGGTGGTCGCGACGACCAGCGGCTGGTGCAGCGCCTCGGCCGCGTCCGCCCAGTCCGCGATCCGTACCTCGGCCTCGAGCCGCTCGCCCCACTGACGCATCTCGGCGGCCCGGGCCGCGCTGCGGACGTACACGACGATCTCGCCGGTGCAGATCCGGGCCAGCGCGGCGAGGGCCGAGGACGCGGTGGCGCCGGCGCCGAGGATCGCGGCCGAGCCGGCCTGCTCGATGCCGTGCTCACGCAGGGCCGCGACCATGCCGGGGATGTCGGTGTTGTCGCCGACGCGGCGGCCGTCGTCGGTGAACACGACCGTGTTGACCGCCTCGACCGAGGCGGCGGTGTCGCTGATCTCGTCGAGCAGCGGGATCACGGCCCGCTTCAGTGGCATGGTCAGCGACAGCCCGGCCCACTCGGGGCCGAGCGTGCCGAAGAAGCCCGGCAACGCCGCCTCGTCGATCTCGAAGCGGTCGTACGTCCACCCCTCCAGGCCCAGTTGGGCATACGCTGCGCGGTGCAGCACCGGGGAGAGGGAGTGGGCGATCGGAGAGCCGAGTACCGCGGCCCTTCGAGATACGGGCATCAGTTGTTCCTCGACGCGTTGAACTCGTCGACCAGCCTCTGGTGTTCCTCGATCGTCTTGGCGAACTCGGTCTTGTGCTTGCCGTCCGTGGCGACGAAGTACATCCAGCCGTCGTCCGTCGGGTTCAGCGTGGCCTTCAGTGCCTCGTCGCCCGGGTTGCCGATCGGGCCGGGAGGCAGGCCCTTGTTGGTGTACGTGTTGTACGGGTCCTGGTTGCTGTTGATCTCGTCTGCACCGATGTCGATGTTGCTCTCGCCCTTCAGGTAGTTGAAGGTCGAGTCGAACTGGAGCAGCTGGTTGGTCTCCGTGTTGTCGGACGAGAGGCGGTTGTAGACCACCTCGGCCATCTTGCGGAAGTCGTCCTCGGTCTTGCCTTCGGCCTGGACGAGGCTGGCGACCGTGATGACCTGCAGCGGGTTCTTCAGGTCCAGCGCTTTGGCCTTGGCGGCGAGGTCGTACTGGGCGTACCGCCGGTTCGCCTGGGTGACCATTTCCTTGAGGACCGCCTCGGGCTTCATGCCCTTGGCCGCGGGATAGGTGCCCGGGAAGAGGAATCCTTCCAGCGGGTCCTTGATGTCGCCGTTGTTGTTCGCCCAGCTGGGCAGACCGAGGCTCTTGTACTTCTTCTCGGCGATGTCCTTGGTGGTGCCGGACTCCAGGCCGAGCTTCTCGTCGATCTTGTTGTAGACGGCCACGTTGCGCTGGCCCGGGGTGACCATCACGTTGTTCTGGCTCTTCGGGTCGAGCATCATCTCGACGGCGCTCGCGGCGGACATCTGCTTGTTCAGCAGATAGGCGCCGGCCTGGATCGAGTCCCCGTCGGGGTTCTGCGACTGCGCGGCCACGAACGCGTCGACGCTCTTGACGACACCGGCCGCCTTCAGCCGGCGGCCGATCTCGGCTCCGCTCGCCCCCTTGGGGACCTCGACGGTCACCTGCTCGCTCGTGCCGTCGCCCGCGTAGTCCGGGGCCGCGCCGAAACGATCCTGGTAGAACTGGTAGCCGAAGTAGCCGACCCCGGCCAGGCCGCCGCCGAAGACCAGGGCCACCACCAGGCAGGCGCATCCGTTGCGGCTCTTCTTGCCCTTGCCGCCGCGGCCCCGCCGCTCACCGCGTCCGCGCCGGTCCGCCGGCTCGTCGTCGTCATCGCCCTCTCCCGAGAAGAAGGCGTGCTCGCCCTGGTCGGGGCCGGGGTCCCAGTCGGTCCTGGGCTCCGGCTCGGCGCGCCGGCGGCTGGGCGGCTCGGGCGGCGGATAGGCGTCGGGCGTGCCGTACAGGTCGGGCTGTTCGCCGCCATAGGCAGCCGTCTGCTGGGGGTACGGGTCCGTCGGGTCGCCGGTGTACGGCAGGTGCGGCTGTGGGCCGGTGGCCCAGGTGCCGGTGCCGTACTGCTGCTGGGTGTCGTACGACTGCTGCGCCTGTCCGGCGTACTGCTGCTGGCCGTACTGCTGCTGGCCGTACTGGTGCTGGTGCTGGTACTGCTGCTGCGCCTGACCGTATCCGGGGTGCTCGCCGGTGCCCCAGTCGCCGTACTGCGGCTGCTGCGGCTGCTCTGGATGGTGCTGCGGCTGGCCGCCGTAGGGGGACTGCGGGCCCGTCTGGGCCTGCTGTCCTCCCCATCCGCCGTCCCCGTACAACGGGTCCTCCGGATGCCACGGTTCGGAGCCTTGGCCCCGGCCATACTCAGTCATCGATCCCCTAGAGCCGCGAGGCGGCGGTCGCGTGGCTTCCGGCTCGGCTCCCGTCCCGCCTCTTGCTGTGCGGCGGCTGTTCGAACGACGCCGCATCGCGCGGAACGTTACCGTATCGCGATCAGATGACCACTTCGACGCCCTCGCCGGGTGCATTACCTGACACCCGTTCGGATTCCAGTGCCTGCTGCAGGATGATCACAGCGGCGGCCTGGTCGATGACCGAGCGGCCCTTCTTGGATTTCATCCCGGAGGCGCGAAGGCTCTGTCCGGCGGTCACGGTCGTCATCCGCTCGTCCACGAGCCGGACCGGGACCGGGGCGATGCCCTTGGCCAGCTCCTGGGCGAAGCCGCGGACCTTGACCGCGGCCGGGCCCTCGCCCCCCTTGAGGGAGCGAGGGAGGCCGACGACGACCTCGATCGGCTCGTACTCCTCGACGAGTTGCCGCAGCCGACGGTGAGCCGCCGGGAGGTCCCGCCCGGCGACCGTCTCGACGGGCGTGGCGAGGATCCCGTCGGGGTCGCACGAGGCGACCCCGATGCGGGCGTCCCCGACGTCGATCGCAAGACGACGACCCCGGCGCATCACTTGGCCGTTTCCACCACGAGCCGCTCGACGGCGTCGACGGCCTCGCCGATGGCGGCCGGGTTCTGGCCACCGCCCTGGGCGACGTCCGGCTTGCCGCCACCGCCGCCGCCGAGCGTCTTGGCGGCCGTACGGACCAGGTCACCGGCCTTCAGACCGCGCTCCCGGGCGGCCTCGTTGGTGGCAATGACCGTCAGCGGCTTGCCGTTGACCGTCGTGAAAAGGGCGACCACGGCGGCCCGGCCGCCCTGGATGCGGCCGCGCACGTCGAGCACCAGCTTGCGCAGGTCGTCGGCGGTGGTGCCGTCCGGGACCTGGCCGGTGACCAGAGCCACGCCGCGTACGTCCTTGGCGGACTCGGCGAGGCCGGCGGCGGCCTGGAGCACCTTCTCGGCGCGGAACTTCTCGATCTCCTTCTCGGCGTCCTTCAGCTTGCCGAGCATGGCGGAGACCTTCTCCGGCAGCTCCTCCGGGCGGCCCTTGAGCAGCTCGGTGAGCTGGTTGACGACCGTGTGCTCACGGGCGAGGAAGTTGTAGGCGTCCACACCGACCAGGGCCTCGATACGGCGCACACCGGAGCCGATCGACGACTCACCGAGCAGCTTCACCAGGCCCAGCTGGGCGGTGTTGTGCACGTGGGTGCCACCGCACAGCTCCTTGGAGAAGTCGCCGATGGTCACCACGCGCACCCGGTCGCCGTACTTCTCGCCGAACTCGGCGATGGCGCCCTGCTTCCTGGCCTCGTCGATGCCCATGACCTCGGCGTGCACGGAGAGGTCGCGGGCGAGCACCTCGTTGATCTTCTGCTCGACGTCGGTCATCACGGCCGTCGGGACGGCGGACGGTGAGCCGAAGTCGAAGCGGAAGCGGCCGGGCTGGTTCTCGGAACCGGCCTGGGCGGCCGTCGGGCCGAGGGCGTCGCGCAGGGCCTGGTGGGTGAGGTGGGTGGCCGAGTGGGCGCGGGCGATGGCCGTGCGGCGGTGGGCGTCGATCGTGGCGTGGGCCTTGGCGCCCACGGTGACCTCGCCGACCTGGACGACGCCCTTGTGGACGTACACGCCCGGCACCGGCTTCTGGCAGTCGCGCACCTCGATGACGGCACCGGAGTCGATCTTGATCCGGCCGGTGTCGCCGATCTGGCCGCCGCCCTCGGCGTAGAACGGGGTGCGGTCGAGGACGACCTCGACCTCGTCGCCCTCGGTGGCGGCGGGCGACGAGACGCCGTCGACCAGGATGCCGACGATCGTGGACTCGCCCTCGGTGTCGGTGTAGCCGATGAACTCGGTCTCGCCGGCGGTGTCGGCGATCTCGCGGTACGCGCCGAGGTCGGCGTGGCCGGTCTTCTTGGCCTGGGCGTCGGCCTTGGCGCGCTCCCGCTGCTCCTTCATCAGGCGGCGGAAGCCGTCCTCGTCCACGGACAGCCCCTGTTCGGCGGCCATCTCCAGGGTGAGGTCGATCGGGAAGCCCCAGGTGTCGTGGAGCAGGAAGGCCTTGTCGCCGGGCAGGACGGTGCCACCCGCGGCCTTGGTGTCGCTGACCGCGGTGTCGAGGATGTTGGTGCCGGCCTTCAGCGTCTTGAGGAAGGCGTTCTCCTCGGCGACGGCGACCTTCTCGATGCGCTCGCGGTCGGTGATGAGCTCGGGGTACTGCTGGCCCATCATCTCGATGACCGTGTCGATCAGGTCCTTGACGACCGGGCCGGTGGCGCCGAGCAGGCGCATGTTGCGGATGGCGCGGCGCATGATGCGGCGCAGCACGTAGCCGCGGCCCTCGTTGCCGGGGGTGACGCCGTCACCGATGAGCATCACGGACGTGCGCATGTGGTCGGTGACCACGCGCAGGGAGACGTCCGAGGCGTGGGCGTCGCCGTAGGCCACGCCGGTCAGCTCGGTGGCCTTCTTGATCACGGCCATGGAGGTGTCGATCTCGTACATGTTCTGCACGCCCTGCAGAATCATGGCGAGCCGCTCCAGGCCGAGGCCCGTGTCGATGTTCTTGCTCGGCAGGTCCCCGAGGATCTCGAAGTTGTCCTTGCCGATGCCCTCGCCGCGCTCGTACTGCATGAAGACGAGGTTCCAGATCTCCACGTACCGCTCGTCGTTGACGGCGGGGCCGCCCTCGACGCCGAACTCGGGGCCGCGGTCGTAGTTGATCTCGGAGCAGGGGCCGCAGGGGCCGGGGACGCCCATGGACCAGAAGTTGTCCTTCATGCCGAGGCGCTGGATGCGCTCCATGGGCACACCGACGACCTCGTGCCAGATGCGCTCGGCCTCGTCGTCGTCCTTGTAGACGGTGATCCACAGGCGCTCGGGGTCGAGGCCGTAACCGCCCTTGTCCTGGGGTGTGGTGAGCAGCTCCCAGGCGAGCTTGATGGCGCCTTCCTTGAAGTAGTCGCCGAAGGAGAAGTTGCCGCACATCTGGAAGAACGTGCCGTGCCGGGTGGTCTTGCCGACCTCCTCGATGTCCGGCGTGCGCACGCACTTCTGCACGCTGGTGGCGCGCGGGAACGGCGGCTTGACCTCGCCCAGGAAGTAGGGCTTGAAGGGCACCATGCCGGCCGGGACGAGGAGCAGAGTCGGGTCGTCCGCGATGAGCGACGCCGAAGGGACGACGGTGTGCCCGCGCTCCTCGAAGAAGCTCAGCCAGCGACGGCGGATCTCAGCCGACTCCATCAGTGGTCCTCATTCCGGTTGTACGAGTACGTCGTGTTGTCGATGACGTACGTCTTCGGCTTGTTGCGGTTCTCGATGACGGCGTGACGCCGCGCGGGGGGCAGTTCCGGGTCGGCGTGCAGGCCGAGGGCGTCCTCGAGTTCGGCCTCCCGCTGCGCCATGTTGGCGCGGACGTCGAGGGCGAAGCCCACCGCCCGGTCCTTGACCCGGTGGCCCGCCTCGATCGCCTTGTTCGCGGCCGTGGCGGCGAGGCTCTCCGGGGTCAGTTGCTTCAGCTTGCGGTTGACCTTGGTGGTGGCCCACACCCCGGCGGCGACGCCCGTGGTGAACCAGAACGTACGGCGGAACATCGCTGGTCTCAGTCCTTCTTCCGCTTGACCCGCCGCGCGGCCGGGACGGTCCGGCCCACGATCACGGTACGCCTCGACGGCTTGGCGGGCACGTCCTCCCGGCGGCCGACGAGGGCCCGGCGCACGCCGTACCCGAAGGCGGCGACCTTCACCAGCGGGCCGCCGAAGGTGGAGGCGACGGTCGTGGACAGCGCGGAGGCGTTCGACGTGACCTCCTGGACGTCCGAGGCGATGGCGTCGACCCGGTCGATCTGCGTCTGCGCGGAGCGCACCGCCGAGGAGGCGTCCGCCAGCAGCGGGACGGCCTGGTCGGTCACGTCCGCCACCAGCTTGGTGGTCGCCCTGAGCGTCTGGGCCAGCCTCGCCAGGGCCACGGCGAGGAAGGAGACCAGGATCGCCCAGAAGACGGCCACCAGGATCCCGGCCACCTCTCCACCGGACACTGCGCACCCGCTCCCTGAACGTGCTGAACGTTAAACGTGCCTGAACATCGAAAAAGTAGTGCACCGAGCCTATCGCGCCGGGGCTTGCGCTCCGTACCGGATTACGGCGCGGTCGAATATGCGCAAGCCCGCCGCCTCGCCCGCCCGGAAGGGCGAGGAGACGGCGGGCCGTTGCGCGGGTGGTGCTACGTCCGGGTCAGCGGGCGTAGTACTCGACGACGAGCTGCTCGTCGCAGATCACCGGGATCTCCTTGCGGTTCGGCTCGCGGTCCAGGCGGAACGCCAGGGCCTTGAGGTTCACCTGGAGGTAGCGCGGGGTCTCGCCGTCGGGGGCGAAGCCACCCTCACGGGCGATCGAGAAGAGGGTCTTCTCGCGGCTGCGCTCGCGGACCATCACGACGTCGTCGGGACGGACGCGGAACGACGGCTTGTCGACCTTCTGGCCGTTGACCTCGATGTGGCCGTGCACGACCATTTGACGGGCCTGGTAGATCGTGCGGGCGATGCCCGAACGCAGGACCAGCGCGTCGAGACGGCGCTCGAGCTCGATGATCAGGGCCTCACCGGTCTTGCCCTGAACCTTGGAGGCACGCTCGTAGGCGCGGACGAGCTGACGCTCGGACACGTCGTACTGCGCGCGCAGACGCTGCTTCTCCAGCAGACGGACCTTGTAGTCCGAGTTCTGCTTGCGGCCACGGCCGTGCTCACCCGGCGGGTAGGGGCGGGCCTCGAAGTACTTGACGGCCTTCGGGGTCAGCGCGATGCCGAGGGCACGCGACTTCTTGACCTTGGGGCGGGACTGGTTCGCCACTTCTTTTCCTTTTCCTTGTCGGCTGCCTCAGGGTTAGAGGAGGTCGCATCCGCAGCCGGGGATTCCCGCCAGGTCCACGAGGGACCCGTCGGGTAGCCGCTCCCCTGGTCTGGGCACATACGTGCAGCACACGAACGGCCCACCGACCGGTCCCGGGATTCCGGGCGGTGGTGGGCTGCCCGCGACACCTACGACGGTGCGCGACGCTCCTGGATCAAAAGATCCGGCTGGATGTCCCGCCTGAGGCGCCGACCGGAGTCGGACACGGGACGCAGCACTGCTGGCAAGTCTACAGGGGGCTCAGGACTGCTTTCGCCCGAGGTGCCTCCTGGTCCACTCGACCGCGTCCGCGTACCGCGCCTCCGCGCCGTGCCGGGTCGGGGTGTAGTACTCGCGGTCCTTGAGGGCGTCCGGCGCGTACTGCTGCTCGGCGATGCCCTCGGGCAGGTCGTGCGGGTAGACGTACCCCTGCCCGTGACCGAGCTTGCCCGCGCCCTTGTAGTGGGAGTCGCGCAGATGCGCGGGCACCGGCCCCGCCAGCCCCTTGCGTACGTCGTCCAGGGCGGCGCCGATCGCGGTGGTGGCGGCGTTGGACTTGGGCGCCAGGGCGAGGGCGATGGTGGCGTGGCTGAGGGTGAGGGCGGCCTCGGGGAAGCCGATCATGGCGACGGCCTGGGCGGCGGCGACCGCGATGGGCAGGGCGTTCGGGTCGGCGAGGCCGATGTCCTCGCTGGCGGAGATCATCAGGCGGCGGGCGATGAAGCGGGGGTCCTCGCCGGCCTCGATCATCCGGGCCAGATAGTGCAGCGCGGCGTCCACGTCGGAGCCGCGGATCGACTTGATGAGGGCGCTGGCCACGTCATAGTGCTGGTCGCCGTCGCGGTCGTACTTCACGGCGGCGCGGTCGACCGTCTCCTCCAGCGTCGTGAGCCCGATGCCGGAATCGCCCTTGTCGAGAGCGGCGCCGGCGGCTGCCTCCAGCGCGGTCAGGGCGCGGCGGGCGTCGCCGCCCGCGATCCGCAGGAGGTGGGCCTCGGTGTCCTCGGGGAGGGTGACGGCGCTGTTGAGGCCGCGTTCGTCGGTGAGGGCGCGCTGGATCAGGCCGCGTATGTCGTCGTCGGTGAGGGGTTCGAGGGTCAGCAGCAGGGAGCGGGAGAGCAGGGGGGAGATCACCGAGAAGTACGGGTTCTCGGTCGTCGCCGCGATCAGCGTCACCCAGCGGTTCTCGACGGCGGGCAGGAGGGAGTCCTGCTGGGCCTTGCTGAAGCGGTGGATCTCGTCGAGGAAGAGGACGGTCTCCTTGCCGAAGCCGCCGGTGGCGCGGCGGGCGCCGTCGATGACGGCGCGGACCTCCTTGACGCCGGCGGTGATCGCGGACAGCTCCACGAACCGCTTGTTGGTCGCCTTGGAGACGACGTACGCCAGGGTCGTCTTGCCGGTGCCGGGCGGGCCCCACAG
Source organism: Streptomyces sp. Z423-1 (assembly GCF_013009255.1). NCBI lineage: Bacteria > Bacillati > Actinomycetota > Actinomycetes > Kitasatosporales > Streptomycetaceae > Streptomyces > Streptomyces sp. Z423-1. The sequence goes on along the minus strand of NZ_CP053109.1, from coordinate 7,824,717 downwards.
GATCACCGAGGACGGGCCCGCCGGTCCCCCGGCGCCCTCGCCGACCAGGCGGCGCAGGGGTGAGCCGGGCTTCAGCAGGTGCTGCTGGCCCACGACCTCGTCGAGGGTGCGTGGGCGCATCCGCACCGCCAGGGGACTCGCGGTCGGGTCCTTCTCCTGGCGTTCTTCTGCGGCGGCGGTGAACAGGTCGGGCTCCACGCCAGAAACCCTAAATCACGGCACTGACAACGCCGCCGGGCGTGGGCTCAGGCCCAGAGCTGGCTGCCCCAGCGGGTCAGGATCAGCATGACGATGATGCCGACGTGCGTGACCGGCAGCACCCAGGTGAACTCGGCGAAGAACCGCTTGAGGCCGTCCGGAGCGGGCAGGAAGCCGTTGCGGATGTTGAACGAGGTCACGTACCAGAACATGACGATCGTGGCGACCCAGGCCAGTGAGCACCACAGGCACAGCGCGTTGATCCGGTACAGCGACTGGAACATCAGCCAGGCGCAGAAGACCACCCCGAAGAGTGTGCCGGCGTTGAAGGTGAGCCAGTACCAGCGCGGGAAGCGGGCCCGGGCGAGCAGGCTCATGCCGACGCAGATCACGATGCCGTAGGTGACCAGGCCCAGCATCGGGTTGGGAAAGCCGAAGACGGAGGCCTGGGGGCTCTCCATGACGCTGCCGCAGGAGACGATCGGGTTGAGGCTGCAGCTCGGCGTGAACGTCTCCCCCCGGGCCTTGGCTTCGAGGATCTTGAACTTGTCGAGCGTGATGACCCACGCGGCGAGCAGTCCTGCCGCGCCCGTGATCACCAGCAGCAGGGCGAGGGCCCGGCTGCCGCCGACCGTACGCGGCTCGACGGCCGTGCTCCGCGGCTGGGGCTCGGTGGAGACGTCGTTGATTGTCGTCTTGCTCATCACGCCGATTCCGTCACTTGAGGGGAGATCTGCTTCCGGCAGGCGACATTGTGCCGCACTCGCCTGTAAGTCCACCGTTGCACACAAGGGACGCACATGGCCCGCCGATCGGTTCCGGACATGTGTGAGGGCACCGGATGCCCCGTGGGACCTCCGGCGCCCTCACGGACGTGATCAGCCCAGCCGGGCTTCCAGTTCGGCCACGATCTCGTTGACGCCGACGGCCGTCTGCTCGCCGGACTCCATGTCCTTGAGCTGGACCACGCCGTCCGCGAGGTCGCGCTCGCCGGCCACGATCGTGTAGCGGGCGCCGCTGCGGTTGGCGTTCTTCATGGCGCCCTTGAGGCCCTTGCCGCCGTAGGAGAAGTCGGCGGCGATGCCGACCTTGCGCAGCTCGGTGACCTTGGCGAACAGCACCCGACGGGCCTCCTCGCCCAGCGGTACCGCGAACACGCTGGTGGCGGCGGGGAGTTCGAGCTCGACGCCCTCCGCCTCCAGGGCGAGCACCGTGCGGTCGACGCCGAGGGCCCAGCCGACGGACGGCAGCGCGGGGCCGCCGATCATCTCGGACAGGCCGTCGTAGCGGCCGCCGCCGCCCACCGCGGACTGCGAGCCCAGGCCGTCGTGGACGAACTCGAAGGTGGTCCGCGTGTAGTAGTCCAGGCCCCGCACCAGCTTCGGGTCGTCCTCGAAGGCGACGCCCGCCGCGCTGATCAGCTCGCGGACCTCCTCGTGGTAGGCCTTGCAGGCGTCGCAGAGGTAGTCACGCAGCAGCGGGGCGCCGGTCAGCTGCTTCTGGACCGACTCGCGCTTGTCGTCGAGGACGCGCAGGGGGTTGATCTCGGACCGGCGCAGGGTGTCCTCGTCGAGGTCAAGACCGCGCAGGAAGTCCTGGAGGGCGGCCCGGTAGACGGGACGGCACTCCTTGTCGCCCAGGCTGTTGAGCAGGATGCGGAAGTTGCTCAGGCCCAGCGAGCGGTACGCCTGGTCGGCCAGGATGATCAACTCGGCGTCGAGGGCGGGGTCCTCCGCGCCGATGGCCTCGGCGCCGACCTGGGAGAAGTGGCGGTAACGGCCCTTCTGGGGGCGCTCGTAGCGGTAGTACGAGCCGGAGTACCAGAGCTTGACCGGCAGGTTGCCCGCCTTGTGCAGGTTGGCCTCAAGGGCGGCGCGCAGCACGGACGCGGTGCCCTCGGGGCGCAGGGCGAGCCTGTCGCCGCCCTTGGTCTCGAAGGCGTACATCTCCTTGGTGACGATGTCGGTGGACCCGCCGACACCGCGCGCGAACAGCTCGACGTTCTCGAAGCCGGGCGTCTCGATGTAGCCGTAGCCGGAGTTGCGCAGCGGGGCCGCGATCGCCTCGCGGACGGCCAGGTACTTGGCACTGTCCGGCGGGATCAGGTCGTACGTGCCCTTGGGGGCCTTGAAGGTGCTCACGGAAGGTCTCTCGTCACATTCCTCGTCGGGGAGTCCCGGGGACTCCCTGGCCGGCGGCCACCTGCCGCAGATACGGGTTGGTGGCGCGCTCCTGGCCGATGGTGGTCTGGGGGCCGTGGCCGGACAGCACCACGGTCGAGTCGTCGAGCGGCAGGCACACGCGGGCCAGCGAGTCGAGCATCTCGGCCATGTCACCGCCGGGCAGGTCGGTGCGTCCGATGGAGCCGGCGAAGAGCAGATCCCCGGAGAAGAACACGGACGGGACGTCCGCGGCCTCGGGCATCCGGAAGGTCACCGACCCCTTGGTATGGCCCGGTGCGTGCGCGACGGAGAACTCCAGACCGGCCAGCTCCAGCTTCGACCCGTCGGTCAGCTCCTTGACGTCGTCGGGCTCCCCCACGGTCAGCCCGCCCATCAGCGGCATCCCGATGGAACGGCCGAGCGCCTTCCCCGGGTCGCTCAGCATGTACCGGTCCTCGGGGTGGATCCAGGCCGGTACGTCGTGCGCTCCGCAGACCGGGACGACCGAGGCCACGTGATCGATGTGGCCGTGGGTGAGGACGACGGCGACGGGCTTGAGCCGATGCTTCTTCAGCGCTTCCTCGACTCCGGGGGCCGCTTCGTGGCCCGGGTCGATGATCACGCACTCCTCACCGGCGGCGGGGGCGACGAGATAGCAGTTCGTCCCCCAGGCCCCGGCGGGGAACCCGGCAATGAGCACGATCGTCCTTCGTTGTGTCGATACGGGAGGCTACGGCAGTGCTCCAGAGCCTACCGGCGCTGCCGATTCCTCAGCGAACCCATATACGGTACGGGGCACACGCAGGCGGTCGGCCCGCACAACGCACGCGTACCGGTCGACGTACGAGACGCATGAGGAGTAAATCCGGTGGTCAGCCAGGAACAGCGGCGGCGTCAGCTCGCCCGGGAGAAGTTCTTGCGGCAGCAGCAGCGGCGCACCGACGCCCGGCGCAAGGCGCGCATGCGCAACGCCGTGATCGCTTCGGCGCTCGGCGTGGTCCTGATCGGCAGCCTCGCGCTGTACACGACCGGCGTGCTCAAGGACGACGACAAGGCCAACGCGGGCGCGGAGGTCACGGAGAGCGCCTCGCCGTCCAAGGCACCGGACCCGTGCGACAAGCCGGCCGCCGGCAAGGTCAAGTCGGAGACCTGGAAGAAGGAGCCGGCGATGACCATCGACAAGTCGGCCGACTACACGATGAAGCTCGCCACTACGTGCGGTGACATAGACATCGCGCTCAAGGCGTCGGCGGCGCCGCGCACGGTGAACTCGTTCAACTTCCTGGCCGGCAAGGGCTACTTCGACCACACCAAGTGCCACCGGCTGACCACCGGTGGCATCTACGTGCTCCAGTGCGGCGACCCGACGGGCAGCGGCAGCGGCGGTCCCGGGTACACGATTCCGGACGAGAACCTGAAGGACAAGAGCCTCAAGGACAACATCTACCCCGCCGGCACCGTCGCGATGGCGAACACCGGTCAGCCGGGCTCCGGCGGCAGCCAGTTCTTCCTCGTCTACCAGGACAGTCAGCTGCCGCCCAGCTACACACCGTTCGGTACCGTTTCCGAGGCCGGTATGGCGGTTTTGAAGAAGATCGCCGACGCGGGTGAGAGCACGGGCGCCGGTGACGGGGCACCCAACGCGACTGTCGTGATCAACAAGGCAACCGTCACGAAATCCTGACCGCCCAACTGCACAATTTCGGTCGCGCGGGATGCGGACAGGCAACCCGCCGGTCGCCTATGTTGGCCGTGACGAAACTGTGGACGATGCCCGGGGGTGCTGAAGCCCCATGCAGGCATCATGTGGAGGAGGCGCTGTGAGCAGCGACCCGTGGGGCCGCGTCGACGAGACGGGGACCGTGTACGTGCGTACGGCCGACGGCGAGCAGGTCGTCGGTTCCTGGCAGGCCGGCTCCCCCGAGGAAGCGTTGGCCTACTTCGAGCGCAAGTACGAGGGCCTGGTTGTCGAGATCGGCCTCCTCGAGAAGCGAGTGCAGACCACCGACCTGTCGGCGAAGGACGCGATGGCGGCCATCGGCCATCTGCGCGAGCAGGTCGACGCGCACCACGCGGTCGGTGATCTGGACGCGCTGCGGGCCCGGCTGGACAAGCTCGTCCAGACCGTGGAGGCGCGCCGGGAGGAGCGCAAGGCCCAGCGGGCGCGGCAGACCGACGAGGCCCGGCACGCCAAGGAGGCGCTGGTCGCCGAGGCGGAGCAGCTGGCCCAGTCCGACCAGTGGCGGGCGGCCGGTGAGCGGCTGCGGGCCCTGGTGGACACCTGGAAGGGGCTGCCGCGGCTGGACCGCAAGTCGGACGACGAGCTGTGGCACCGCTTCTCGCACGCCCGGTCGGCGTTCTCCAAGCGCCGCAAGGCGCACTTCGCGCAGCTGGACGCGCAGCGCGAGGAGGCCCGCAAGACCAAGGAGCGGCTGGTCGCCGAGGCGGAGGAGCTGTCGAGCTCGACGGACTGGGGTCCGACGGCCGCGCGTTACCGCGAGCTGATGGCGGAGTGGAAGGCGGCGGGCCGCGCCCAGCGCGAGCACGAGGACGACCTGTGGAACCGCTTCCGCGGCGCCCAGGACGTCTTCTTCGCCGCCCGCAGCTCGGTCTTCGCCGAGCGGGACGCGGAGCAGGCGGAGAACCTCAAGCTCAAGGAGGAGCTGGCCGAGGAGGCCGAGAAGATCCTCCCGGTCACCGACCTGAAGGCCGCACGGGCCGCCTTCCGCTCGGTCAACGAGCGCTGGGAGGCCATCGGCCATGTGCCGCGCGACGCCCGGCCGAAGGTCGAGGGCCGGATGCACGCCGTGGAGCGGGCCATCCAGGAGGCCGAGGAGGCCGAGTGGCGCCGGACGAACCCGGAGGCACGCGCGCGTGCCGAGGGTCTGACCGGCCAGCTCCAGGCCGCGGTCGACAAGCTCAAGAAGCAGATCGAGCAGGCGCGCGCCCAGGGCAACAACGCCAAGGCCGACAAGCTCGAGAAGGAGCTGGAGGGCCGCCAGGCGCTGCTGGACCAGGCGCTGAAGGGTCTGCAGGAGTTCGGCGGCTGAGGTCGCGCGAGAGAGGGGCCCGTACCTCGCGAGGTACGGGCCCCTCTCTCGTCGTATGCGGTCCTGACCTATTGCTTGTATGCGGTGCTTGTATGCGGTCCTACGACCTACTGCGCGCCGACGTCACCCGGTACACGTCGTACACGCCCTCCACGCCCCGGACCGCCTTCAGAACGTGCCCGAGGTGCTTCGGGTCGCCCATCTCGAAGGTGAAGCGTGAGGTGGCGACGCGGTCGCGGGAGGTCTGGACGGCCGCGGACAGGATGTTGACGTGCTGGTCGGACAGCACGCGCGTGACGTCCGACAGCAGCCGGGAACGGTCCAGGGCCTCGACCTGGATGGCGACCAGGAAGACCGACGACTGGGTGGGCGCCCACTCGACGTCGAGGATGCGCTCGGGCTCACGGGACAGTGACTCCACGTTCACACAGTCGCTGCGGTGAACCGATACACCGCTACCGCGCGTAACGAAACCGATGATCGGGTCACCGGGGACGGGCGTACAGCAGCGGGCCAGCTTGACCCACACGTCATCCACGCCCTTGACGACCACGCCGGGGTCGGCGCTGGTACGGCGTTTGCGGCCGCGCCCGCGTGTGGGCGGCACGCTCTCGTCGATCTCCTCGGTGGCCGCCTCCTCGCCGCCGAAGGCCTGGACGAGCTTCTGCACGACGTTCTGCGCGGAGACATGGCCCTCGCCGATCGCCGCGTACAGCGCGGAGATGTCCGGGTAGCGCATCTCGTGCGCGAGGGTGACCAGGGAGTCGCCGGTGAGGATGCGCTGGATCGGCAGGTTCTGCTTGCGCATCGCGCGGACGATGGCGTCCTTGCCCTGCTCGATCGCCTCGTCGCGGCGCTCCTTGGAGAACCACGCCCGGATCTTGTTGCGGGCGCGCGGCGACTTCACGAAGCCGAGCCAGTCGCGGGACGGGCCCGCGCCGGCCGCCTTGGAGGTGAAGACCTCCACCAGGTCGCCGTTGTCCAGGGTGGATTCGAGCGGTACGAGACGGCCGTTGACCCGCGCCCCTATGGTGCGGTGACCGACCTCGGTGTGGACGGCGTACGCGAAGTCCACGGGGGTGGCACCCGCGGGGAGCGCTATGACGTCGCCCTTGGGGGTGAAGACGAAGACCTCGTTGCGGGACAGGTCGAAGCGCAGCGACTCCAGGAACTCGCTGGGGTCCTCGGTCTCCTTCTGCCAGTCGAGGAGCTGCCGCAGCCACGCCATGTCGTTGATGGCGTCCTTGTCCTTGCCCGACGCCCTGGGCACATCGGTGCGCACCTTGGATGCGCCGGCGACGGCCTCCTGCTTGTACTTCCAGTGCGCGGCGATGCCGTACTCGGCGCGGCGGTGCATGTCGAACGTACGGATCTGGAGTTCGACCGGCTTGCCGTTGGGGCCGATCACCGTCGTGTGCAGCGACTGGTACATGTTGAACTTGGGCATCGCGATGTAGTCCTTGAACCGGCCGGGGACCGGATTCCATCGCGCGTGCACGGTGCCGAGGGCGGCGTAACAGTCGCGTACGGTGTCGACAAGGACCCGAATGCCCACCAGGTCGTAGATCTCCGCGAAGTCACGGCCGCGGACGATCATCTTCTGGTAGACGCTGTAGTAGTGCTTCGGGCGGCCGGTGACCGTCGCCTTGATGCGGGCGGCGCGCAGGTCCTGCTGGACCTCGTCGGTCACTATGGCCAGATACTCGTCACGCTTCGGTGCCCGCTCGGCCACCAGCCGTACGATCTCGTCGTACATCTTGGGGTAGAGGATCGCGAAGGCGAGGTCCTCCAGTTCCCACTTGATGGTGTTCATTCCGAGGCGGTGGGCGAGCGGCGCGTAGATCTCCAGGGTCTCGCGCGCCTTCTTCTCCTGCTTCTCGCGCTTGAGGTAGCGCATGGTGCGCATGTTGTGCAGGCGGTCGGCGAGCTTGATGACCAGGACGCGGGGGTCCTTGGCCATGGCGACGACCATCTTGCGCACGGTCTCGGCCTGCGCGGCCTCGCCGAACTTGACCTTGTCCAGCTTGGTGACGCCGTCGACGAGCAGGGCGACCACGTCGCCGAAGTCGCGGCGCAGGTCCTCCAGGCCGTACTCGGTGTCCTCGACGGTGTCGTGCAGCAGGCCCGCCATGAGGGTGGCCGGATCCATGCCCAGCTCGGCGAGGATCGTCGTCACCGCGAGGGGGTGCGTGATGTACGGGTCGCCGCTCTTGCGCTTCTGGCCGCGGTGCCAGCGCTCGGCGACCTGGTAGGCCTTCTCGATCTGGCGCAGCGTCGATGTCTCGATCTTGGGGTCGTTGCTGCGGACTATCCGCAGCAGGGGCTCCAGGACCGGGTTGTACGGGTTGGCGCGCTGGACGCCGAGGCGGGCGAGGCGGGCGCGGACGCGGTTGGAGGAGCCGGAGCGGGGCGTCTGGGGCGTCGCGGCGGGACGGATCGAGGGTGTGGGCGCGGGGCGCTCGGGAGAGGGGCGTCCCCCCGCTCGTGCGGAGTCGGGAGTCGGGGAGGGCTTGGGGCGCGGCTGCTCGGCGGCCTTCGCGACGGGCGCGGACTGGGCGTGCTCGACCGACCCGCGCGTGTCGTTCTTCGCATGCTGCGCGGGCTGGGCCGCGGGGTCCGAGGCGCGCTCGGGCTTGGCGGCGGTCAGGTGCTGGGCCTCGTCTGGCAAGAGGGCTCCTCGTGCGCGATCCGGGTCCCCCGGTCAGGCTCCGGAGACCCCATGGTAGCGATCCTGAGCTCCAGGATCGCCTTCAGGCCGATGTGAGGGCCGTCTACCCGAGCAACGCCTGAGACGGGTTTTGGATTCCTCCACCCCATCTCAACGGTGACATACGCCTTGCGCGCGCCTTGCGCACGCCTTTCCTGCGCCTTACACGCGGCCTGCGCGCCCCCGGTGAGCGCCCCCGGTGAGCGTGCCCCCACACAGCAGCGAAGGCGCCCCTCGGATGGTGAGGGGCGCCTTCACAGGCAGGGTGCTGTCCGTCAGACCGTGAGCAGGGCCTCCAGCGGGGCTCCGGCGAGAGCCGGTTCCAGGCGGGTACGGCCGTTCAGGAAGGCGAGTTCCATCAGGACGGCCACGCCCGCGACCTCGGCGCCTGCCCGGCGGATGAGCTCCAGGGAGGCCTCCGCCGTGCCGCCGGTGGCGAGGACGTCGTCGACGACCAGGACGCGGTCGACCCCGGTGAGGTCCTCGGCGTGCACCTCGATCTCCGCCGAGCCGTACTCCAGGTCGTATGCCTGGCTCAGGGTGGCGCCGGGGAGCTTGCCCGCCTTGCGTACGGGGATGAATCCGACGCCGGCCCGCACGGCGACCGGGGCGCCGAGGATGAAGCCGCGGGCCTCCAGGCCGACGACCTTCGTGGCGCCGGTGCGCTCCACGATCCCGGCCAGCGCGTCCGTCAGCGCGGTGAACGCCGACGGGTCCGCCAGGAGCGGGGTGATGTCCTTGAACATCACGCCCGGCTCCGGATAGTCGGCCACGTCACGGATGCGGCTGAGCAACAGCGCCCTGATGTCGGTGAGCCCGGTCATCGGCGCTTCCCCGAGGGCCGGCCACGCCCGCGCGTGCGGGACGCGGGCTGGTTGCGCGGGCCGACGACCGCGGGGGTGGCGTCCTCCGGACCGTCGGCGAGCGGATCGCCGACGCCGTCGACGGCCACCGTCTCGCCCAGGTCGGCACTCTGCGCCCGCTTGGCGAGGACCCGCTTCCGCAGCGCCTTCAACTGCGGCTCGCGCTCCTTGAGGTCGGCGACGAGCGGCGTGGCGATGAAGATCGAGGAGTACGCACCGGCCGCGAGGCCGACGAACAGCGACAGCGAGATGTCGTTGAGCATGCCGGCGCCGAGCACACCGCCACCGATGAACAGCAGGCCCGCCACCGGCAGCAGTGCGACGACCGTGGTGTTGACCGAGCGGACCAGGGTGCTGTTGATGGAGCGGTTGGCGATGTCGCTGTAGGTCCAGCGGGTCTGCTTGGTGATGTCCTTCGTCTGTTCCTTGAGGCTGTCGAAGACCACGACCGTGTCGTAGAGCGAGTAACCGAGGATCGTCAGCAGACCGATCACCGTGCCCGGTGTGACCTCGAAGCCCACGAGGGCGTAGATGCCGACCGTGATGGTGATGTCGTGGATCAGTGCGACGAACGCGGCGACCGCCTTGCGCCACTCGAACGCGATCGCCAGATAGATCACGACGAGGACCAGGAAGATCCCGAGGCCCTGCCAGGCCTTGTTGGCGATCTGCTCGCCCCAGCTGGGGCCGACCAGTTCGGCGTTGATCTTCTCGGCGTCGACCTTCATGTCCTCGGCGAGCGCCTGGTTGATCCGGTCCGCCTGGCCCGTGTCGATGCCCGCGATCTGGATGCGGAGGCTGCCGTTGCCGAGCTGCTGGACGATCGCGTCGTGGCCGGAGGCCTCCTCCGCGTACTCCTCGGCCTGGGAGACCGAGACGGACGTCTTCGGCGTGGTGAAGACGGCACCGCCCTGGAACTCGATGCCCATGTTCAGGCCGCGCACCGCCAGGCCGACGATCGCCGTGATGGTGATCAGGATGGAGATGCCGTACCAGATCTTGCGGTTCTTGATGAAGTCGTAGCCGATCTCGCCACGATGCAGTCGGGCGCCGAGGTTGCCGAGCTTCGACATCTCACGCCTCCTTCGTTTCGACGGGGGCGACGGGACGGCGGGTGCGGCGCAGCGGCGGCTTGGCACCCAGGCTCTTCGGGTCGAGGCCGGACCACTTGTGGCCGCTCGCGAAGAAGGTGCGGCGGGACATCAGGGTCAGCAGCGGCTTGGTGAAGAGGAACACCACGACCACGTCGAGCAGGGTGGTCAGGCCGAGCGTGAAGGCGAAGCCCTGGACCTTGCCGACGGTGACGATGAAGAGCACCGCGGCGGCGAGGAACGACACGAAGTCGGAGACCAGGATGGTGCGCCGGGCGCGCGGCCAGGCCCGCTCGACGGCGGGGCGCAGCGAGCGGCCCTCGCGGATCTCGTCGCGGACGCGTTCGAAGTACACGATGAACGAGTCCGCGGTGATGCCGATGGCGACGATGGCGCCGCAGACGGCCGGCAGGTTCAGCGCGAAGCCGATGGCCGGGCCGAGCAGCGACATGATCGTGTACGTGAGGGCCGCGGAGACCAGCAGCGACAGGATCGCGATGAACGACAGGCCGCGGTAGTAGACCAGCAGGTAGAGCACGACCAGCGCGAGACCGATGGCGCCCGCGATCAGACCGGCCTCCAGCTGGTCACCGCCGAGCGCCGCGGTCACCGTGGTGACGCTCTCCTCGCGGAAGGTCAGCGGCAGAGCGCCGTACGACAGCATGTTGGCGAGGCCCTGGGCCTGCTCCTGCGTGAAGCTGCCGGAGATCTCGGCGTTGCCGCCGGTGATCGACTGGTTGACGTACGGGCTGGAGACGACCTCGCCGTCGAGGACGATGCCGAACTGGTTCTGCGGGGACGGGTTCTGCGCGAGCTTGCCGGTGATGTCGGCGAACTTCTTGCCACCGGCGTCGGTGAAGTCCATCTGGACCTTCCAGCCGGCGCCGCTCTGGGTGTCGTAGACGGCCTGGGCGTCGTCGACGTCGGTGCCGTCGACGGCGGCCGGGCCGAGCAGGTACTTGTACCAGACGCCGTCGATCTCGCCGCAGCCAAGGGTGGACTCGGTCGGCTTGGCGCCCTCACCGGTGGTGGCGCGGACGTCCTGCTTGCTGCAGTCCAGCGCCGCGTACTCCGCCTGGAGCTTGCTGTCGTCGTCGCCGGTGGCGCCACCGGTGGCGGACGCGGAGGGGCTGGGAGAGCCGGAGCCGGTCGCCGAGGGGGTGGGGTCGTCCTTCAGGGCGTCGGTGACGGCACGGCCCTGGGTGGTGGCGGTGGCCGAGGGGGTCGCGCTCTGGCTCGCGGAGTCCGAAGGGGAGGGGCTCGACGAGCCGGTGGCCTTGTCCTTGTCACCGGAGGGGGCGCTGGAGGACTCGCTGGGCGTGGGGCTCGGCGTGGCGCTGCCGCCGGAGGGCTCGGTGGCCAGGACCGGGCGGAAGTAGAGCTTGGCGGTGGTGCCGACCTGTTCCCGGGCCTGCTGTGAGTTGGTGCCCTTGGGAATGTTGACGATGATGTTGCGATCGCCCTGCGTCTGGACCTCGGCCTCCGAGACACCCAGACCGTTGACGCGGCGCTCCATGATGTCGACCGCGGTCTTCATGTTGGTCGGGTTGATCGCGGCCTCGTTGCCGTCCTCGGGAACAGCCCCGAGCGTGATGCTCGTACCACCGGCGAGGTCGATGCCGAGACGCGGAGTGGTGTGTCCGGAGGCGAACATTCCCCCGGTGAGCGCCACGATGGCGATCAGGATCAGGACCAGCGAGCGCCATGGCTTGCTCTGAGCGCTCGCGCTCCGGCCCTTTTTAGGTGCTGCCACCTTCTCGTACTCCCTCTCGGGCCGCCTCACTCCGGGTCAGCGGCGGGCGGCCATGACATGGTGTCGGGATCCCGTGCGGGATGCGCCTGTCCCGGGCACGCGAGCCCGGCCCGCGCACACCGGTACATGACTACTTCGCGTCGGCGTCGCCGTCGGTCTTCTTCGGCTCCTCGCCCTGCTTCGCCTCGGCCGCGGCGGGCTCCTCGTCCGCGTCCTTCTTGCCGAGGTCGACGGACTTCTCGTCGGAGGGGGCGGCGTCGACCGGCTTGTCGGTCTCAGTGAGGGAGGAGGCGTCGTCCGGGACGGTGTCCGCGTCGGCCTTCAGGTCGTGCTCGATGCCGTGCACGATGCGGTTGTACTCGTCGTCGGAGAGCACCGCACCGATGGAGTTCTTGGCGAACAGGAGCTCGACGCCCGGGCCGGCGTCGAGGAGGACCGTGTCCTCGTTGACCTCCTTGACCGTTGCGTACATGCCCCCGATGGTGCGGACTCCGGAACCGGGCTGCATCTGGTTCCGCATGTCGACGGCGGCCTGCTGCTTCTTCTTGGCCGAGCGGGTCATCAGGATCATGGCCCCGATGAGCACAATGAACGGGAGGAGGGTCACGAGGCTATTCACGGGACGATTTTCCTTCGCACGACCGCGCAGGTGGGCGGCCTATTGGCTGGGGGTATGTCAGCCGCCGAGGATGGCGGCATCGGCGGAGTCTAAGCGAGTCCGCGCGCATGGAACAACGCTCAGCATGGCACCCGGGTTCCTGGTCCGGCCAATCCCTCGCCGTCATGCCTGCCGTCACGCCCCGAACAAGTCCTGTTGTCCGTTTCCCGCGGCGCCCGAGCGGGGCGGGGTCAGGCCGAGATGCGCCCAGGCGGCGGGCGTGGCGACCCGGCCGCGCGGGGTGCGGGCGAGCAGGCCCTCCCGTACGAGGAACGGTTCGGCGACCTCTTCGACGGTCTCGCGCTCCTCCCCCACCGCCACTGCGAGCGTGGACAGGCCGACCGGTCCGCCGCCGAACAGCTTCAGCAGCGCTTCGAGCACGCCGCGGTCGAGGCGGTCCAGGCCACGGGCGTCGACCTCGTAGACCTGCAAGGCCGCCGCGGCGATCTCGCGCGTGATGATTCCGTCGGCCTTGACCTGCGCGTAGTCCCGGACGCGGCGCAGCAGCCGGTTGGAGATCCGGGGCGTGCCCCGGGAACGGCCGGCGATCTCGGCGGCTCCGTCGGTGTCGATCTCGACGTCGAGCAGGTTCGCCGAGCGGTGGATGACGCGCTCCAGCTCGGCGGGCTCGTAGAACTCCATGTGCGCGGTGAAGCCGAAGCGGTCGCGCAGCGGGGGCGGCAGCAGACCCGCGCGCGTGGTGGCCCCGACGAGGGTGAACGGGGGCAGCTCCAGGGGGATGGCGGTGGCGCCGGGGCCCTTGCCGACGATGACGTCGACGCGGAAGTCCTCCATCGCCATGTACAGCATCTCCTCGGCGGGCCGGGACATGCGGTGGATCTCGTCGAGGAAGAGGACCTCGCCCTCCTGGAGGGAGGAGAGGATCGCGGCGAGGTCGCCGGCGTGCTGGATGGCGGGGCCGGACGTGATGCGGATCGGGGCGCCCATCTCGGCCGCGATGATCATGGAGAGGGTGGTCTTGCCGAGGCCCGGGGCGCCGGAGAGCAGCACATGGTCGGCGGTGGCGCCCCGCGCGCGTGCGGCGCGCAGCACGAGGTCGAGCTGCTCGCGGACCTTCTCCTGGCCGATGAACTCGCCCAGGTCCTTGGGCCGCAGCGCGGCCTCGACGGCCTGGTCCTCACGGTCGGCGGACGCGCCGACGAGCCGCTCGGCGGCGGGGGTGTCGGTCGAGTCGTCCCAGTTCATGGAGTGTGCCTCGGGGGTTGCGGTCGGATGGGAGGTACGGGGGCTGATTCAGGCCGTTTTTGCGGTTGGGGGCCGTTTCCGCCGTTGCCGGCGGTCTCAGCGGTGCGGGCCGTTTCCGCGGTGCGGGCTGTTTCCGCGGTTGCAGACCGTCTCAGCGGTTGCAGGCCGCTTCAGACGGCGGGGCCCGCCTGTTTCAGCGCGCTCTGTTCAGAGTCTGCAACGCCGCCTTCAGCAACTGGCCCACCTGGGGCGTGCCGTCGGCGGCCTCGGCCCGGGGAGCGACCGCGGCGACCGCCTCGTCGGCCTCGCGGGTCGCGTACCCGAGGCCGATCAGGGCGGCGTGCAGCTGGTCGCGCCAGCCGGTGCTGACCGGCGCGCCGACCGCGGGGGCGCCGATCGGCTCACCCAGACGGTCCTTCAGCTCCAGCAGCAGCTTCTGCGCCCCCTTCTTGCCGATGCCGGGGACGGCCGTGAGCGCCTTCTCGTCGCCGGTGGCGACGGCGCGGCGCAGGGCGTCCGGGGTGTGCACGGCGAGCATGGCCTGGGCGAGCCGGGGGCCGACGCCGCTCGCGGTCTGGAGCAGCTCGAAGACCTGCCGCTCGTCGTCGTCCGCGAAGCCGTACAGCGTGAGGGAGTCCTCCCGGACGACGAGGGAGGTGGCGAGCTTGGCCGGCTTGCCGACGCGGAGCGTCGACAGTGTGTTGGGCGTGCACTGGACGGCCATGCCGACACCGCCGACCTCGACCACCGCGGCGTCGGGAGCGAGTGCGGCGACCGTGCCGCTGACGAAGGCGATCATGCCGTACGGCCTTTCGATGCGGTTGCTTGTGCGGTGTGCAGGGCGACGGCCTGCTGGAGGCGGTTCTGGGCGGGGGCGCGCCAGATGTGGCAGATGGCGAGGGCGAGGGCATCGGCGGCGTCGGCCGGTTTCGGCGGTGCGTCGAGCCGTAGCAGCCGGGTGACCATGGTGCCGACCTGTGCCTTGTCCGCGCGTCCGGTGCCGGTGACGGCGGCCTTGACCTCGCTGGGGGTGTGCAGGGCGACGGGGATGCCGCGGCGGGCCGCGCAGAGCATGGCGACGGCGCTGGCCTGGGCGGTGCCCATCACCGTGCGCACGTTGTGCTGGCTGAACACCCGCTCCACGGCGACGAATTCGGGCCGGTGCTCGTCGAGCCACTGCTCGATGCCCTGCTCGATGGCGACCAGGCGATGGCCGAGGTCCGCGTCGACGGGCGTACGGACGACGCCGACGCCGAGCATGGTGAGCGGGCGCCCGGGAACCCCCTCCACGACGCCGACACCGCACCGGGTCAGTCCCGGGTCCACCCCCAGTACACGCACCCGCCCCTCCTTCGCTCGCCCGTTTGTGCAGGCTATCGGGTGCCACCGACAACGCCCCGCACCAAGCCCGGCAAAGCGACGGGCCGACGGGGTGTCCCGTCGGCCCGTGGAGCACGTTTGAGCCCGCGGCAGCGTTACGCCCCGACCTTCTCCATGATCTCGTCGCTCACGTCGAAGTTGGCGAAGACGTTCTGCACGTCGTCGCTGTCCTCCAGCGCGTCGATCAGCTTGAAGATCTTCTTGGCGCCCTCCTCGTCCAGCTCGACCTGGACGGACGGAACGAAGTTGGCCTCGGCGGAGTCGTAGTCGATGCCGGCGTCCTGCAGGGCCGTGCGGACCGCGACCAGGTCGGTGGCCTCGCTGATCACCTCGAAGGACTCACCGAGGTCGTTGACCTCCTCGGCGCCCGCGTCGAGGACGGCCATGAGGACCTCGTCCTCGGTCAGCTCGCCCTTGGGGACGATGACGACGCCCTTGCGGTTGAACAGGTACGACACGGAGCCCGGGTCGGCCATCGAGCCGCCGTTGCGGGTCATGGCGACGCGGACCTCGGAGGCGGCGCGGTTGCGGTTGTCGGTGAGGCACTCGATGAGCACCGCGACGCCGTTCGGGCCGTAGCCCTCGTACATGATCGTCTCGTAGTCGGCGCCACCGGCCTCCAGGCCGGCGCCACGCTTGACCGCGGAGTCGATGTTCTTGTTCGGGACCGACGACTTCTTCGCCTTCTGGATGGCGTCGTACAGCGTGGGGTTGCCGTCGGGGTCGGCGCCGCCGGTGCGGGCCGCGACCTCGATGTTCTTGATCAGCTTCGCGAAGAGCTTGCCGCGCTTGGCATCGATCACGGCCTTCTTGTGCTTCGTCGTGGCCCATTTAGAGTGGCCGGACATCTGCCTGTCTCCTTCGCGTAACCCATCTCTGCAACGAACGCCAGAGATCCTACAAGGACTCCGCTGTCCGGTTCGCGCGCACCATGTCCACGAACAGGCTGTGCACGCGGTGGTCGCCGGTCAGTTCCGGGTGGAACGACGTGGCCAGCGCGGTGCCCTGGCGGACCGCGACGATATGGCCGTCGTGCTCGGCGAGCACCTCGGCCCGGGCGCCGACGGACTCGACCCAGGGGGCGCGGATGAAGACGCCCTCCACAGGATCGCCCGTGATGCCCTTGACGTCGACCGCCGCCTCGAAGGACTCGTTCTGACGCCCGAAGGCGTTGCGGCGCACGATCATGTCGATGCCGCCGACGGTCTCCTGGCCCGAGCGCGGGTCGAGGATCTTGTCGGCCAGCATGATCATGCCCGCGCAGGTGCCGTAGACGGGCATACCGTCCCGCACACGCGCGCGGAGGGGCTCCATCACGCCGAACAGGATGGCCAGCTTGGAGATGGTGGTGGACTCGCCGCCGGGGATGACGAGGCCGTCGACCTCGGCGAGCTCTTCGGGGCGCCGCACCGGCCTGGCCACGGCGTCGGCCGCGGCCAGGGCGATGAGGTGCTCCCGTACGTCGCCCTGGAGGGCCAGGACGCCGATGACAGGGGCTTCGTTGCTCATGGGGTGATTACCAGCCGCGGTTGGCGTAGCGCTCGGCCTCGGGGAGGGTGTCGCAGTTGATGCCGACCATGGCCTCGCCGAGGTTGCGGGAGGCGTCCGCGATGATCTTCGGGTCGTCGTAGAAGGTGGTGGCCTTCACGATGGCGGCGGCGCGCTTGGCGGGGTCGCCGGACTTGAAGATGCCGGAGCCGACGAAGACGCCCTCGGCGCCGAGCTGACGCATCAGGGCGGCGTCGGCCGGGGTGGCCACGCCACCGGCGGAGAACAGCACGACCGGGAGCTTGCCGAGCTCGGCGACCTCCTTGACCAGCTCGTACGGGGCGCGCAGCTCCTTGGCGGCGGCGTACAGCTCGTGGTTGTCGTAGCCGCGCAGGCGGGCGATCTCGTTCTTGATCTGGCGCAGGTGGCGGACGGCCTCGACGACGTTGCCGGTGCCGGCCTCGCCCTTGGAGCGGATCATGGCCGCGCCCTCGGCGATCCGGCGCAGGGCCTCGCCGAGGTTGGTGGCGCCGCAGACGAACGGGGTGGTGAAGGCCCACTTGTCGGAGTGGTTGACCTCGTCGGCGGGGGTGAGGACCTCGGACTCGTCGATGTAGTCGACGCCGAGCGACTGCAGGACCTGGGCCTCGACGAAGTGGCCGATGCGGGACTTGGCCATGACCGGGATCGAGACGGCGTTGATGATGCCCTCGATCATGTCCGGGTCGGACATCCGGGCCACGCCGCCGTCCTTGCGGATGTCGGCGGGGACGCGCTCAAGGGCCATGACGGCGACGGCGCCCGCGTCCTCGGCGATCTTCGCCTGCTCCGGCGTGACGACGTCCATGATCACGCCACCCTTGAGCTGCTCGGCCATGCCGCGCTTCACGCGGGCGGTGCCGGTCTCGGGGGCCTGGTTCTCGGAGAGCGTGCTGGACACGGGTGACCTCACTGAAGGGAAAGAGGGTTTCTGCAAACACCGAGGAAACGGGAGGTGTGCAGGCCACAGCAAGGGCCAATGTGAAGCCGGTGGATTGTTTTTCCAGCCCCGCTGTCCGTACGACGGGCTACGCGGCCCGGTCCACCAGCGCCGTCGGCGGCTCGTCGTCCATCTCGAAGGCCAGCGGGAAGGGGGCGTGGCCGGCCAGCCGGAACCAGCGCACCTTGCGGTGTTCGCGCAGCCTGCGGGCCGCCCCCACCGCGTCGTTGTGGAAGCGCCGGGCCATCGGCACCCGGCGGACCGCCTCGGTCAGTTCCCGGGCCGCCGCCTCTCCCCCGGGCGCCTCCCGGACCGCCTCGACCTGCTGCGGGTCGGCGAACACCGCGCGCAGGGCCTGGCTCAGCTCGCTCTCGGCGACCTCACGCTGCTCCTCCTCGGCCTGCCGGGCCGCGTGCGCCGCCTCGTACAGGACGATGGACGCCGCCGGGTCGAGAACTCCGGAGGTGGCCAGTTCCTGGGCCACGGAGGCGCGGCGCAGCAGCTGGGCGTCCAGGGCGGCACGGGTGGCGTCGATCCGGGCGTGCAGCCGGTCCAGTCGGCCCGCCGTCCAGCTCAGGTACACGCCGATGGCGATGAGGACGACGAGGATCCAGATGAGGGTTGCGGTCACGGGCGGCAAGGCTACCGGGGTGTCACTCTGCTGGGATCAGTCAGTGCGGGCCAGTCCGAACCGGCCCCACAGTCCGACGGAACGGTCGTCGGCGGCGACCGCGGTGGTGCCGTCCGTCACCGTCTCGTACACCGACAGGATGTCCGCGCCGACGGTCGACCAGTCGAACCGGCGGACGTGCGCGCTGCCGCGCTGGCGCAGCTCCTCCCGGCGCTTGGGGTCGCCCAGCAGCCGCAGCGCCGCCTCGGCCAGCGCGTCCGCGTCCTCGTTGGCGAACAGCTCACCCGCCGCGCCCTGGTCGAGGACCTGGGCGAAGGCGTCCAGGTCCGAGGCCAGCACGGGCGCGCCCGCCGACATCGCCTCGACCAGGATGATCCCGAAGCTCTCGCCGCCGGTGTTGGGAGCCACGTACAGGTCGACGCTGCGCAGGAAGCGGGCCTTGTCCTCGTCGCTGACCATGCCGAGGAACTCCACCCGGGAGCGCAGCTCGGCGGGCAGCGACTCCACGGCCTGCCGCTCGTCCCCGCGGCCCGCGACCAGCAGCCGTGTCTGCGGCCGCTCGGCGAGGATCCTGGGCAGCGCCCGCATCAGCACCGGCAGGCCCTTGCGGGGCTCGTCGATCCGGCCGACGAATCCGATCGTGTCGCCCTGCCAGTGGGAGTTGGGCTCGGCCTTGGCGAAGAAGTCGACGTCGACGCCGTTGGGGATCACCACGGCGTCCCCGCCGAGGTGCTCGACCAGCGTGCGGCGGGCGTACTCGCTGACCGCGATCCGGGCGCTGATCTTCTCCAGCGCCGCCTGCAGGATCGAGTACGCCGCGATCATCGCGCGCGAGCGGGGGTTGGAGGTGTGGAAGGTGGCGACGATCGGGCCCTGCGCGGCCCAGCAGGTCAGCAGGCCCAGGGACGGGGACGCCGGTTCGTGGATGTGGATCACGTCGAACGCGCCGTCGTGCAGCCAGCGGCGGACCCGCGCCGCCGACAGGAAGCCGAAGTTCAGCCGGGCCACCGAGCCGTTGTACGGCACCGGGACGGCGCGGCCGGCCGAGACGACGTACGGCGGGAGCGGGGTGTCGTCGTCGGCGGGGGCGAGGACGGACACCTCGTGCCCGAGGCGGATGAAATATTCGGCCAGATCCCTGATGTGGAACTGGACGCCGCCCGGCACGTCCCAGGAGTACGGGCAGACGATGCCGATCCTCACGGGGTTCCCTTCGCGGGATCCGAGGGCGCCGGGCCGCCGCCCTCGGCCGGGTCGAGGTCCTTGAGCCACAACCGCTGCAGCATGTGCCAGTCCTCCGGATGGTCGGCGATCCCCGAGGCGAAGGCGTCTGCCAGCGCCTGCGTCATGACAGACGTCTTCTCGGCCCGGCTACCTGACTGGGGTACCTCGATCGGGGGATGCACGCGGCCTCGCATGACGGGCGAGTCGTCGTACCAGAGCGTCACCGGCAGCAGCAGGGCGCCGGTCTGCTGGGCCAGCAGGGCCGGGCCGGCCGGCATCCGGGCGGTGTCGCCGAAGAACTGCACCTCGACGCCGGAGGCGGACAGGTCACGGTCGGCGACCAGGCAGACCAGGCCGCCGTCGCGCAGCCGCCGGGCCAGGGCGCCGAAGGCGGAGCCGCCGTTGTGCGGCAGGACCTCCATGCCGAGGCCCGCGCGGTAGGCGACGAAACGGTCGTACAGCGTCTCCGGCTTCAGGCGCTCGGCGACCGTGGTGAAGGGAACGCCCAGCTCGGTGGTGACCCAGGCGCCGGCCAGATCCCAGTTGGCCAGGTGCGGAAGCGCCAGTATCACGCCCTTGCCACTGGCCAGGCCGTCGGTCAGGAAGTGCACGTCCTTGGGGTCGAAGCCGCTCTTGACGCGTTCGGCGCTCCAGGCCGGGAGCCGGAAGGACTCCATCCAGTAGCGCAGGTACGAGCGCATGCCCGCGCGCGAGAGCTCGGCCAGGCGCTCCGGGGTGGCGTCGGGCACCACGCGCGCGTAGTTGCTCTCCAGCCGCCGTACGCCCTTGCCGCGCTGTTTCCAGGCCAGGTCGGCCACGGTGTTCCCGAGCCGGGCGGCCACCGGCTCGGGGAGCTTCTTCACCGTGCTCCAGCCGAGGCCGTACAGGGCGTCCGTCAGCGTGTCCCGAGCGCTCATTTCGCCGTCTCCCTCCCCTGAGAGGCATTGTCGGCATTGTCGGCGGTTTCGCGCTCCGCCGCCTCCGCCTCGGCGGACTCCCGGCGGACCGTGACGACTCGCTGGATCAGCGTGATCAGGCTGCCCACGGCGACCAGCCACAGGGCGATCGGCAGCAGCACGTCGATGCCCGGTACGCCGAACGCGTGCAGGCCCGCGAGCCCGGCCGCGACCAGCGAGATCACCAGGCGCTCGGCGCGCTCGACGAGCCCGTTCACGGCGACCGGCAGTCCGATCGACTCGCCGCGCGCCTTGGTGTACGACACCACCTGGCCGCTGGCCAGGCAGAAGATCGAGACGGCGCACAGGACGAGGTCGTCGCCGCCACCGGCGTACCAGAGGGCGAAGCCGCCGAAGATGGCGCCGTCGGCGACCCGGTCCAGGGTGGAGTCCAGGAAGGCGCCCCAGCGGCTGGAGCGGCCCAGCTGGCGGGCCATGTTGCCGTCGACGAGGTCGGAGAAGACGAACAGGGCGATGACAACCGTGCCCCAGAAGAACTCGCCCCGAGGATAGAAGCCCAGCGCGCCCGCCATCACGCCGGCGGTGCCGATCAGCGTGACCGTGTCGGGGCTCACGCCCCGCCGGATGAGAAACGCGGCGAACGGTGTGAGGACACGCGTGAAGAATGCACGCGCGTACTTGTTCAGCATGGCCTTCCCGAGGGTCGCTGGCGCCGCGCGGCCCCGCTGGCCGTCGGCTGGCCCATCGTAGCCACGCGCGCGTGCGGGCGACCGCCCGGCACCCACGGCGCCTCGGGCGGTCCGCAACCGACGCCGGTTGGCGCCTTCGCGTCCTCCGTATGGACGCACCGTGACGAGAGTGGAAAGCTCGAAGAATCGCGGGCGTCGCCGGAGCCGCCCAGCACGCGGGTCCCGCGTGTCCGCGCCCACAGTGACCTCACCGTGCACGGGAGGCAGGATCATGGGCGACAAGGCCAACGCACACCCCGGAGCCGCCGGCAGGGCAGTGGCGGCCGACCAACCCGCGTCCGTACGGAATGTGGTGCTGGTCGGCCACTCCGGAGCGGGCAAGACCACATTGGTAGAAGCCCTCGCACTGACCGCTGGGGCGGTGAACCGGGCGGGCCGCGTGGAGGACGGCGGCACCGTCTCCGACTACGACGAGATCGAGCACCGGCAGCAGCGCTCGGTGCAGCTCTCCCTGGTGCCGGTCGAGTGGAACGGCATCAAGGTCAACCTTCTCGACACCCCCGGATACGCCGACTTCGTCGGGGAACTGCGGGCCGGTCTGCGAGCGGCGGACGCGGCCCTCTTCGTCGTCTCGGCCTCGGACGGGGTGGACGGCTCGACCCGCATGGTGTGGGAGGAGTGCGCGGCCGTCGGCATGCCGCGCGCCATCGTCGTCACGCACCTGGAGGCCGCACGCGCGGACTTCGAGGAGATGACGCGGATCTGCGCGGAGGCCTTCGGCGCCGACGACCCCGACGCCGTACTGCCGCTCTACCTGCCGCTGCACGGCCCGCAGGCGCCGGACGGGCACGCGCCCGTGACCGGACTGATCGGGCTGCTGTCGCAGCAGCTGTTCGACTACTCGACCGGCGAGCGCAAGGACTCCGAGCCGGGCGAGGACCAGCTGCCGCTGATCGAGGAGGCCCGCAACCGGCTGATCGAGGGGATCATCTCGGAGAGCGAGGACGAGACCCTCATGGACCGCTACCTCGGCGGGGAGCAGATCGACGTCAAGACGCTCGTGGAGGACCTGGAGCGGGCTGTCGCGCGCGGGACGTTCTTCCCCGTGCTGGCCGCCGCCCCCGCCACCGACGGCGCCCGGCAGGGCCTCGGCACGGTGGAGCTGCTGGAGCTGGTCACCGGGGGGTTCCCGACCCCGCTGGAGCACGACCAGCCGCAGGTCACGACCATCGACGGCAGGCCGCGCGAGCTGAAACCCTGCGACCCCGACGGGCCGCTGGTCGCGGAGGTCGTGCGGACCTCGTCCGACCCGTACGTCGGCCGTGTCTCGCTCGTGCGCGTCTTCTCCGGGACGCTGCGCCCGGACGAGACCGTCCACGTCTCCGGGCACGGACTGGCCGACCGGGGCCACGAGGACCACGACGTCGACGAACGCATCGGCGCCCTGTCCACCCCGTTCGGCAAACAGCAGCGCCCGGTGTCGCACTGCGTCGCCGGTGACCTCGCCTGCGTGGCGAAGCTGAACCGCGCGGAGACCGGCGACACCCTCTCCGCCAAGGACGACCCGCTCCTGATGCAGCCCTGGGACATGCCCGACCCGCTGCTGCCGCTCGCCATCCAGGCGCACAGCAAACCGGACGAGGACAAGCTCTCCCAGGGCCTGGCCCGGCTGGTCGCCGAGGACCCGACCATGCGGCTGGAACAGAACCAGGACACCCACCAGGTGGTCCTGTGGTGCCTGGGCGAGGCCCACGCGGACGTCGCCCTGGAACGGCTGCGCAGCCGCTACGGCGTCCAGGTCGACGTCGTACCGCACAAGGTCTCCCTGCGGGAGACGTTCGCGACCAAGGCCGGCGGGCGCGGCCGGCATGTGAAGCAGTCCGGCGGGCACGGGCAGTACGCCATCTGCGAGATCGAGGTGGAACCGCTGCCCGGCGGCTCGGGCATCGAGTTCGTCGACAAGGTCGTCGGCGGCGCGGTGCCACGGCAGTTCATCCCGTCGGTGGAGAAGGGCGTGCGCGCGCAGGCCACCAAGGGGGTCGCGGCGGGCTATCCGCTGGTCGACGTCCGGGTCACGCTGCTGGACGGCAAGGCGCACTCCGTGGACTCCTCGGACGCCGCGTTCCAGACGGCGGGCGCGCTCGCGCTGCGGGAGGCCGCGGCCGACGCGAAGATCCATCTGCTGGAGCCGGTGGCCGAGGTGAGCGTGCTGGTCGGCGACGACTACGTGGGCGCCGTGATGAGCGACCTGTCCGGGCGGCGCGGCCGGGTGCTGGGCACCGAGCAGACGGCCGGCGGGCGCACCCTCGTACGCGCCGAGGTGCCCGAGATCGAGATCGGGCGGTACGCCGTCGATCTGCGCTCCCTGTCGCACGGGACCGCGCGGTTCAGCCGGCGCTACGCACGGCACGAGCCGATGCCCCCTCAAGTCGCCGAGCGGGTGCGGAAGCAGGAGCAGGAGGCTTCCTAACAGGCGCGCAAGGGGCGTGCGGCGCCGCGCAGTTGCGACCGGGCGCACGCGCGCGTGGCTTGTGCGCGGCGGTTCCCTCCGGGTCGGCGGGCGTCTTCGGGCGTCCGCCGACGCATGTCAGCGGCTGCCGATACGCTGACGACCTGATCAACAGGTGTGCGGAGCACGGAAGTCGGGAAGGCCGCAGGAGCGACAGTGGCGGCGATCGGGGGCGGGAATGACCGTTGACAGCGGTTACGCGGACATCTTCGGTCCGCAGGTGCCGCGCACGGGCGACGAGGGACAGACGGCGACGTTCGCGCTGGCCTCGGCGGCCTACCGGGACAACGAGGTCGAGGAGATACTCAAGGCCAACAACGAGTGGCACGAGTCGGAGGTGAAGCCCGGCCAGAAGTGGGCGAAGATCTTCCGGCCCAACCTCGGTGAGGCGTTCTCCCGGGCGGTGGTCGACCGCATGCTCGGCTCCGGCCGGGCACCGCTGATCCAGTCCTTCGGCGCGGAGCCCCAGGTCGTCGTCGAGCACTGCCTCGCGGCCAACCGCATCCGCCGGGAGCGCGACAGCCTGCTCACGATCGTGATGGTCCTGTGCGGTCTGCTCTTCCTGCCCGGGCTGCTGGTCTGGCTGCTGGTCTTCACGCTGCGCACCACCATCGCCCGGCGCGAGGACAAGCGGGCCTCGACGCTCGCGACCACGCTGCTCGTCGCGGTCGGCGCACTGGCCGTGATCTTCCTGATCCGGATGCCGTTCACCGGCTTCTGGGCCTGGTACGCGCGCGCGGCGGTGGTCATGCCGGTGATCGGCTGGTTCTGGGCCAAGCTGATCTGCGAGCGCACCGCGAAGGACCTGCGGGAGCGCTGGGACAGCCTGCTCGCGGGCAGCAGCGTCGGCGCCAAGGTGCCCGAGGCGGTGCCGAGCAGCCCCGGCGAGACCGCCGCCGAGCAGCTGCGCCAGTCCCTCGCCCGGCTCAGCGCCGAGCAGCAGTCCAACTCCGTCTTCTACGCCGGCCCCAAGGGCATACTCGGCATGGGCACCCGCTGGGGCAGCTGGCAGCTCGCGGAGGACCTCGCCCCGGCCGACCCCGACCGGGAGATCCACCCGTTCCGCAGCTGGGACGTCATACGGTCCATCCACGACCAGCTGCGCATGCTGGAACGCGGCCCGCTCAACACAGGCGGCTTCACCAAGCCGTCGATACGGCACTGGATCGTGACGCCCATCGGCGAGAACGCGAAGGAGGTGTCCCGGCCGTCCGGCACGGACGTCGAGGCCTACCAGGTCAAGTCGCACGCCATACAGGACATCTGCAACAAGCAGCAGTTCGGCAGCGGCGACCGGCACTACCTGGGCGTGCAGTGGACACTCTGGGACGGGCAGCTCGTGATCACCATGCTGATCACCGTGACCGTGCTCTACGAGACGCTGCGCATCGAGGTCACCGGCCACGCCCTGGGGCCCGTGCACCCGCTCTTCACCACCAAGCCGGCGGCGAAGGAGAAGTCGGTGCAGAAGTCCCTGAAGCGGTGGGAGACGCGGACGGTGAAGCTGCCCCTGGTCGACACCGACGAGGTGGTACGGCTGGCCGCCCGGGCCCCGCTGACCTGGTACCCGCCGCTGCTGAACTGGCTCGGCGGCTCACTGGCCCTGCCCGAGCCGTTCGGCCTGCGGCACGCCTGGGCCGCCAAGCCGTGGCGGCACCGGTTCATGGCCGACGACGCCCTGCGCGCCGCCACCCCGGTGCTCCGGGTGGTGCACTCGGCGGCGATCCGGGTGCTTGAGGAGAACGGCGTGGACACCGAGAAGTTCGGCAATCGCTCGGCGTTCCTCAGCACGGCGGTGCAGGACCCGACACCGAAGAAGGCGGACCTGTACGACGCGTAGCCCCACGGCGGCGGGGCGGAGGCGGCGGGAACGCCGCACCGTCACGCCGCCGGCCAGGCCTCCGCCAGCATCTTCCGCGTGTCGGCCAGCAGTTGCGGCAGCACGCGCGTGTGCCCCACGACCGGCATGAAGTTCGTGTCACCGCCCCAGCGCGGGACGATGTGCTGGTGCAGATGCGCGGCGATGCCCGCCCCCGCGACCGAGCCCTGGTTCATGCCGATATTGAACCCCTGGGCCCCCGACGCGGTGCGCAGGGCCGTCATCGCCTGCTTGGTCAGCACCGCCAGCTCCGCGGTCTCGGGCTCGGTGAGGTCGGTGTAGTCGGCGACATGGCGGTAGGGCACGACCATCAGGTGGCCGCCGTTGTACGGGTACAGGTTCAGCACCGCGTACACCTGCGCACCGCGCTGGACGATCAGTCCGTCCTCGTCGGACTTCGCCGGGATCGAGCAGAAGGGGCAGCCGTCGTCGGCCCCAGGACCGGTCGGCTTGTTCTCGCCCTGGATGTAGGCCATCCGGTGGGGCGTCCACAGGCGCTGGAACGCGTCCTGCGTCCCCACTCCGATCTGCTGCTCCGGCTCTCTCGTCATGCTAGGCAGCATATGGCTTCGCCCGTTCGCGGCGTGTCGCCGGGGCTCGTCGAAAACCGCCCGGGGCCAAGCTGGGCCGATGGACGACGACAGCCTCCAGGCCCGCTGGGAGCGCCGCACCGAGGTTCCCCTCGCCCTCGCGTCACTGCTCTACCTCGCCGCCTACGCGATCCTCGTCCTGGCCCACCGGCTGCCCACCGTCTGGCGGGACGTCTGCCTCGTCGTGATGCTCACAGCCTGGGCACTCTTCGCCGCCGACTACGCGGTGCGCTGGCGGCTCAGCGGGCGGGGCCTGAGTTTCGTACCGACGCACTGGCTGGACACGTTGGTGGTCGTGTTGCCGCTGATGCGGCCGGTGCGGGTCGTCAAACTGTACGAGACCGTACGGCGGCGGCGCGGCGAGGCGCGGCTCACGCTGCACGCGCGCGTGATCGTCTATGCGGGGCTCAGCGTCGGACTGCTCGGCTTCACCGGGGCGCTCTCCGTCTATCACCACGAGCGCGGGGCACCCGGCGCGACCATGCGGACCTTCGGGGACGCCGTGTGGTGGACGTGCTCGACCCTCGCGACCGTCGGCTACGGCGACATCGCCCCGGTGACGCCGATGGGCCGCCTCATCGCCGTCGGGCTGATGGCGTGCGGGCTGGCACTGCTGGGCACGGTCGCCGGGTCGTTCTCGTCGTTGCTGATCCAGGCGTTCGCCCGGGAGGACGGGGAAAGGCCCCCGGGAGGCTGAACGGAACCTCCCGGGGGCCTCTCACCAGCACGTCAGACCTGCACCCGCTCCTCGACGACCTTCGCGATCTTGGCGATGGCCTCGTCGAAGGGGATGCCGTTCTCCTGCGAGCCGTCCCGGTAGCGGAAGGACACCGAGCCGTTGGACATGTCCTCGTCGCCCGCGATGACCATGAAGGGGACCTTCTGCTTCTGGGCGTTGCGGATCTTCTTCTGCATCCGGTCGGACGACGAGTCGACCTCGACCCGCAGGCCCTTCTTCCTCGCCGCCGCGGCGAACTTCTCCAGGTACTCGACGTGCGCGTCCCCGATCGGGATGCCGATCGCCTGGACGGGCGCGAGCCACGCCGGGAAGGCGCCCGCGTAGTGCTCCAGGAGCACCGCGAAGAACCGCTCGATGGAGCCGAACAGCGCGCGGTGGATCATGACCGGACGCTGCTTGGAGCCGTCGGCGGCGGTGTACTCCAGGTCGAACCGCTCCGGCAGGTTGAAGTCGAGCTGGATGGTCGACATCTGCCAGGTGCGGCCGATGGCGTCCTTGGTCTGGACGGAGATCTTCGGGCCGTAGAAGGCGGCACCGCCCGGGTCCGGGACCAGCGGCAGGCCCTGCTTCTCGGCGACCTGGCGCAGCGTCTCGGTCGCCTCCTCCCAGGCCTCGTCCGAGCCGACGAACTTCTCCGGGTCCTTGGTGGACAGTTCCAGATAGAAGTCGGTCAGACCGTAGTCGCGCAGCAGACCGAGGACGAAGGTGAGCGTCTTGTCCAGCTCCTCGGACATCTGCTCACGCGTGCAGTAGATGTGCGCGTCGTCCTGCGTGAAGCCCCGCGCGCGGGTCAGGCCGTGCACGACGCCCGACTTCTCGTACCGGTACACGGTCCCGAACTCGAACAGCCGCAGCGGCAGTTCACGGTAGGAGCGGCCGCGCGCGTCGAAGATCAGGTTGTGCATCGGGCAGTTCATGGGCTTGAGGTAGTAGTCCACGCCCTCGTCGAGCTGCATGGGCGGGTACATGCCCTCGGCGTACCAGTCCAGATGGCCCGACGTCTCGAAGAGCTTCCCCTTCGTCGCGTGCGGGGTGTAGACGAACTCGTAGCCCTCCTCCTCGTGGCGGCGCCGCGAGTAGTCCTCCATGACCCGGCGGATGATGCCGCCCTTGGGGTGGAAGACGGCGAGGCCGGAGCCGATCTGCTCCGGGATGGAGAACAGGTCCAGCTCGGAGCCCAGCTTGCGGTGGTCGCGCTTCTCGGCCTCGGCGAGGAAGTCCAGGTACGCCTTCAGCTCGTCCTTGGACGGCCAGGCGGTGCCGTAGATGCGCTGGAGCATCGGGTTCTTCTCGCTGCCGCGCCAGTAGGCGGCCGCGTTGCGCATCAGCTTGAACGCCGGGATGAGCCGGGTGGACGGCAGGTGCGGCCCCCGGCAGAGGTCCTTCCAGCACAGCTCGCCGGTCTTGGCGTCCAGGTTGTCGTAGATCGTCAGCTCACCGGCGCCGACCTCGACGTCCGCGCCGTCCTCGGAGGGCGCGGAGCCCTTGAGGCCGATCAGCTCCAGCTTGTACGGCTCGTTCGCCAGCTCCTCACGGGCCGCCTCGTCGGTGACCACGCGGCGCGAAAAACGCTGGCCGCGCTTCTGGATCTCCTGCATCTTCTTCTCGATGGCCTTGAGATCCTCGGGCGTGAACGGCTTCTCGACATCGAAGTCGTAGTAGAAGCCGTCCTTGACCGGCGGGCCGATGCCCAGCTTGGCCTCGGGGAACAGCTCCTGCACGGCCTGCGCCATGACGTGCGCGGTGGAGTGGCGCAGAATGTTCAGGCCGTCCTCGGAGGAGAGCTCGACCGGCTCGACCTCGTCGCCGTCGGCCACCGAGTACGCGAGGTCCTTCAGCTCACCGCCCACGCGTGCGGCGATGATCGAGCGCTCACCGGCGAAGAGATCGGCGGCCGTAGTGCCCGTCGTCACCGTGCGCTCTTCCCGCTCGGAATCGCGTTGGATGATCACACGGACGTCTGACACCGGTCTCTCCTGACTGAAGGTGGATGCGGCGCCATACCGAGAGCGCGCGCAATAAGGGATCGTACCGACCCCGCCCCACCTCAGGCGAAATCGGACCCCTCAGTCCTCCCCGCTGCACGCCTCCTCGAAGAAGTCGAGGTTTTCCTGCAACGACTTCAGCAGCTGATCCCGATCCGCCTCGTCCACCTGCACCGGTACGACCCCGGAGGCGCCCGTCAGCCGCCGGAAGCCGCCCCGGCTCTCCAGCCGCCCGTGCACCCGCACCGGCAGCCCGACGAGGTGGGCCTGCCCGGCGATCCGGTAGTCCTCCTCGTCCAGCGTGAGCCGCACGTGCGGGATCTCGGCGCCGGCCAGCACCCGCAGCCGTACGGTGCCCTCGCCCCGCCGCTCCGACCTGCGCATCCGGACCACCTCACCGGTGATCCGCACCGGCACGGACGGCTCCTCGCGCAGATAGCGGGCCCCGGCCTCACGCAGCACGGGCAGATCGCCCGGCGAGAACTCGACCGCCTCGTCGGGGGCGGCGCCGCCCTCGGGCGGACCGGCGCCGGGCGCCCACTCGACGGCGATACGCGCCCCCTCCGTACCCCGCACCAGGACGATGAGGGCCTCGGTCAGCTCGCGGCTCACGCCCGCTTCCACGGCCCCGTCGAAGGCGTCCATGCCGCCGGTGGCGCGCTGGTAGTCGATGGCCTCGCGGACGGCGTACAGCGCCTGATGGAGGCGGACGGCGAGGGGGCGGGCCGGGTCGACGGGCACGAAGGCGGTGAGGCCGCGGCCGCCGGTCGCGGCGCCGACCAGCACGCTCTGCAGCATCACGGCGGCGGCGCGCTTGTGCCGGGCGCCGTAGTAGCCCGCACGCGCGCGTGTGGCGAGCGCCCCGGCGAGCAGCATCTGCCGGGCGGCGGTACGCAGCTGTTCCTCGACGGTCCAGGACGCCGCCCCGGCCGGTCCGCTGGGCACGTCCCGCCACCAGCGGATCTCGTCGCTGGGCACGCTCAGCCCGACCAGCACCTCGCGCGCGGACGGCGTGGCGCTGCGGGAGAGGGCGACGAGCGCCTCGCCGAGCAGGTCGTCACTGTCGGGGAAGGCCCGGCTCTCCGGCACGAGCAGACTGGTGCCGTTCGCCCCCGGCCCGGGCGGCGTCCAGCGGCCGTAGCGCCCGGCGGCGCCGCCGCGCCGCTGCCAGCCGTGCCGGTGCAGCAGCGCGCCGAGCACGGCGGGGTCGATCCGGCCGGGCTCGGGCGGCTGGTTCCAGGGGACCTCCGGATGCGGCCGTACGGGCCTGAGGTGCTCGTCGAGCGGGCGGTGCGTCATGGTCTGCCTCCCGTCCCGACCCGCGTCATGATCTCGCACAGCGCCCGGTCGTCGAAGATGCGTGAGGTCGGTATGCGGACGTTGGTCCGGTGCCGGCCGGTGACGGGGTGACCGGCGAGGTTGACCCAGTAGCAGCAGTGCCTGAGGTCGAGCCGGTCGTGGCTGGCGCGCAGCCAGTCGTCCTGCGAGCGCGGGACGAGCATCACGACGAGGATCTTGTGCACCGAGACCGGGGTGCGGGCGAGCTTCGCCAAATGGTCGTTGTCGAGCGTGAAGGAGAAGAAGCGTCCGGGTGGTTTGGGCGCGATCTGATACGTCGCCTTGAGCTGCACCTTGATGGTGACCTCGTCGTCGACCGTGTGCCCGGGCGCGCTGTGGCTGACGTGCCAGTCGATGCCGTTGTCCGGGAAGGGCTGGGAGAGCGAGCAGCCGGCGGCCGCCGCTACGGCGTGCAGATATCCCACCTGCAGTGTCTCCATGCAGGCGGTGGTGGCGAGTGAACCGCGATGGGGGCCCGTGCGTTCGGGCAGCAGCCCGCCCCGCTCGGGCTGCGCTATCGCCATGACCAACAGCCTTCCAAGCAAAGTGATTGTCCCCGCGCCGGGCGCGCGCTCGCGAACATGCCGCTGAACTGCGCGAACCCGTACTTCTGTTGTCTCCCCCCGGCGTACGGCGCAAACGGTCCGGGTATCACCAAACGGGCAGAAGACGGTGCGTCAGCTGCCGTGGGTGAACGAGGAGTTGTGTACGTATGACGTGCTGGTACGAGGGCCCTCTGGCGGCATTCGACACAGAGACAACGGGCGTGGACGTCGAGACCGACCGGATCGTGTCGGCCGCCCTCGTCGTCCAGGACGCCCCTGGCACGCGCACCCGGGTGCACCACTGGCTGGTGAACCGGGCGTGCCCGTGCCCGCCGAGGCGACGGCGGTGCACGGGCTGACGGAGGATCACCTGGCGCGCAACGGCCGCTGGCCTGCGCCGGTGATGCACGAGATAGCCACCGAGCTGGCCGAACAGGCGGCGGCCGGGCGCCCGTTGGTGGTGATGAACGCACCGTTCGACCTGACCCTGTTGGACCGCGAGCTGCGCCGGCATCGCGCCTCGTCGCTGGGCCACTGGTTCGAGTCGGTGCCGCTGCTCGTCCTGGACCCGCGCGTGCTGGACAAGCACCTGGACCGCTACCGCAAGGGCCGCCGTACGCTCACCGACCTGTGCGCGCACTACGGCGTCCCGCTCGACGGCGCGCATGACGCGGCCGCGGACGCGATGGCCTCCCTGGAGGTCGTACGGGCCATAGGGCGTCGTTTCACATCCCGGCTGGAGCGTCTCTCCCCCGCCGAGCTGCACACGCTGCAGGCGGTGTGGCATGCGGCACAGGCGCGCGGCCTGCAGGCGTGGTTCGCGCGCAGCGGCAGCGAGGAGGCGGTGGACCCGGCGTGGCCCCTGCGTCCGGGGCTGTCGGCGGCGGCGTGAGCATGCAAAAAGCCGGTCCGCTGCGGCGGACCGGCTCTTCCCGGTGGGCGATACTGGGTTCGAACCAGTGACCTCTTCGGTGTGAACGAAGCGCTCTCCCACTGAGCTAATCGCCCGGGAACGCACTGAACAATACAGGTGCCCCGGCGTTTCCTTCAAACCGCTTGAGGACGGCCGCCCAGGTACGCGAGCAGGCCACGCCGTCCGGCCCGCATCATCAGCCAGTGGTTGGCCCGGAAGACCGGCCGCCCCGGCACGGCGAACCGCCGCAGCAGCGGCTTGTTCACGTCGACCACCTGGTCGTAGCGGGCCAGACACCCGGCCCCCACCGGCGCGACCGTCCAGCGCGCCCGGCCCTCGATGTCCCCGGACATCGCGATCTCCAGCACCCCGGCCCGTGGATCCCGGCGTACCTCGCGCGCGGTGAAGGTCATGTCGTACGGCAGGAGCGACCGGATCCGGACCAGCCCGGTCCCGTCGTCCCTTCTCTCGACCTCACGCACCTGCCGCCACCAGCGCGGATACTCCTCGGGCCGCTCCAGCACGCCGTACACGGTGGCGGGCGGGGCGGGCAGGGGCCACAGGGTGCGGAAGCGGTAGTGGGTCCAGTCCATGGGCGGAGTCTGCCCATACGGGGACATTCCCGTGCCGCATCCGAGTACGTTCTGAGTACGCGTACTCATGGCGTACGACGTGACCTGGACCACACTCCTGAACGAGCGCCGCCGCCCGTGCGGCGGCGCTCTTCCCGGGCTTGCCTATGAGGGCATCCTGTCGCCCACCAGTGCCAGGTTCTGGATCGCCGCCAGCCCGTACAGCGCTGTGGCGTTGGTGGAGACCCAGGCCGCCTCACTGCCCGGGACCAGGGCGGTCGGGCCCTCGATCTTCTTCGTGGACCAGTCCGTGGACTCCTTGTAGTCCCAGGCGTCCCGGCTGCTGTAGAACTGCTGCCACGCGCGGGCCGCCAGTGTGTCGTCGCCGGTCTGGACGGCGGCGTAGGCGTCCTGGCGCGAGTGCCCCTGGAAGAGGAGCAGGGTGCCGAAGTGGGAGCCGTAGCGGGCGGACTGTTCGGCCCGGCTGGCGTTGTAGTAGCGGCAGTAGTCCAGCCACGCCTCCTTGAACTTCGGCATGTCCACCTGGTCGATCAGCTCGGCGCACAGTTCCACCAGGCCGAACATCGCCGACAGGTGCGACACCCCGACCTTGGGCTCCGCCGCGATGGCGAACTTGCCGGTGTCCAGGTCGTACAGCGCGTTGCCCTGGACGAAGCCGTTGGGCTGGGCGGCGATGGTCTCCATGGTGGACAGGACCCGCGCCTTGGCCTTCTCCCACTTGGGTCCGCGCCGCTCCCACTCGGTGAGCCAGGCGGAGACCAGGCCGCTCCAGTCGGTGCCGAAGCCGATGGACAGGGCGTTGCGGTCGGGGGTGTAGGGCTCGGTGCGGATCTTGCGGATCGGGTCGAGGACGAGGAAGGTCTCGTCGGAGTCGACGTTGGCGTGCATCAGGTCGCCGACGCGTTCGTCGGCGGTGAGGAAGTAGTAGTAGCGCCGGTAGGTGGTGTTGGCGATGCGCTGCTGCTTGGCGCTGTCGGCGTAGTGCTGGACGCCGTGGCGGGTACCGAGCCCGGCCCACTCGCCGATGTGGTAGACGTCGACCTCGCCGGTGTGCCGGGTCATGGCCTCGGCGAAGCGGAAGATGTCGGCGCGGCCCGAGCGCATGTACGCGAACCACAGCCACAGGTCGGGCGAGAGCTCGGAGTTGTCCCAGGCGTAGCCGCCGACGTCGTAGCACCACTGGTGGCGGGCGGGATCGTACGAATGCATGATGTCGCCGTAGTCCCAGAAGCCGTACCAGCGGCGCATCTCCACCTGGTCCTTGTAGTAGGTGAAGAGGAAGTCGAGGTGGTCCTCGATCTTCGCCTTGGCGTGCGTGGAGCGGTCGGGCTCGGAGAACAGCTTGCCGAAGACGCCCGCCCTGATGAGCTGGCGGGGCGGGGCGGCGAGTTGTGGCGGGGTGCGGACGGCCTCGACCTGCCGGGCCATGTCCTCGGCGCTCGGTGTGGACTCGTGGGCCCAGAAGAGGAGTTCGCTGGTGCGGGCGATGCCGTAGGGGGTGCCGAAGCCCGGTTCGTAGTCCTCGTAGGTGATGTTGAGGCCTTCGAGCTGCTCGGGGTAGGTGTCCTGGCCCATGCCGTCGTGGTAGAAGCGCAGGTCCATGGGCTGTGCCTCGGGCGACCAGAGCCAGAGGGTGACCTCGGCCTCGTCGGTGTGGGCGTCGCGGATGTCGAGCTGGGCGGGGAACTTCTCCCAGAAGTCGCGCAGGCCGAAGGCGAATCCGCCGCTGGCGCCGCCGACGTATCCGAAGCCGCTGGCCCGCCGGCCGCCGCCCGCTCCGATCCAGCCGTGGCCCTTCTTGGTGCGCTTGCGGACGGTGAAGCCGTCGGCCGAGAGCTGCGAGAGGGTGTAGTCGCCCCACTCGGGGATGTACTGCAGGCGGGTGGTGACCCGCTGGTCCCAGGTCGCCGGGTCCGGCAGCTTCTTGCCCTCGAACTGGGCCGTCCGCACCGCCGCCCCCGGGTCGCGGCGCAGCCCGGTGACGCCCTTGACCGCCTCACGCAGCAGGCCGGTGCCCTCGCCGCCGATGCGGATGTGCCGGTCGTAGGCGGCGTCCCGCATCGGCACGGTGAAGCGGACGCCCATGCCGCGGATGAAGTCGCCGCCGGCCTTGCCGGGCTCCTGCTTGCCGTCGTACGTGATGGTGTGGACCATGCGGAAGGATTCGGCACCGGCGTAGAAGTAGAGCCGGATGGAGAACGGCAGCCAACTGCGGTGTCCCTTGCGGTGCCTGCCGTCGATACGGACGACCGCGCGGACGGGCCCGTCCTGCTCGACGGTGACCTCGGAGATGGCGCTCTCGAAGCGCTCGTACTTCACGGTGCCCTGGTCGCCGTCCTCGACCTCGGGCTGGCGGAGCAACACGAGCCGGCCGTTGTTGGCGATCTCCGTGGTGCCGCGGGTGACCGACTTGACGAGGGTGGAGCCCGACTTGCCGATCTTCGCGGTGATGACGCCGGTCGATATGTCGATGGTGCCGCCTCTTCTGTCGACGGTGACCTGGTGGGCGGGCGCGGCGGCCTCCGCGCCGGGGGTGAGGGTGAGCTTGCCGGAGCCGCCCGAACTCACGGCGTGCGCGGTCCACTTGAGGGAACCGTCCGGCCAGTAGGCGAGCGGCCAGGACTGCGTGGGCACGGCCTTGCCGCTCTCGTCCGTGAGCGCGAAGGTCTGGTCCTCCTGGTGGAGGCCCTTGGGCCAGGGGACACCGACGGTGGAGCCGGGCGCCGCACCGAGGCCGCCGTCCTCCAGCCAGTCCAGGGTCACGGGGTCGTCGGCTCTCGGCGCGGCCGGTGCGGCCTGCGCGGTCGATCCGAGCGCCCAGCTGAACTGCGCGGCGGCTCCTGCGACGGCGGCCGCCTTGAGAACGGACCTGCGGGGGATGGGGGACATGGCCTTTCCTTTCCGTGCGGGAAGCATTTCGGATGGTCAGGGGCATGAAAGAGAGAGGTGCGGCGCCGAGGGCGCCGACCTGGTGCACCGCCGGGTCAGCGATGCCGGTACCGCTCCTCCACGGCGACGGCGGCCGCCGCGACGGCCCCGAGGACGGGAACCGCCAGCGGGGGGATGAACCAGCCGGAGCAGGCGACGACCACCAGTCCGCCGACGAGCAGGAAGGACCCGGCGGGGTCGCGGACGGTCCGCCGCGCGGCGGCGGCGAGCAGCGCACGCCAGGAAGCCCCCGGCGTCCAGGTCGCCGCCGCCCGCAACCCGGCGACGACGACCCCGAACAGCGCGCACAGCCCGACGGCCCCGACGAGCGGCCCGCCGGGAATCCCGGCCCGCGCGGCCTGTACGTCCACCCAGACCGCGACCGCCGCGGCCCACCCGGCGACCCCGACGAGCCAGCCGCGCCGCACGGCCGCCCGGAAGTCGGCGAGGAACTCCCGCCGGCCGCCGCCCTCGTGGGCCGTACGTCGGCGCAGATGCCGGGCACCCGCGGCGAACGCGGCGGGGTAGGTGACCACGCCCAGCGAGGCGACCGCGATCCACACCCCGGTCAGCAGACATTCGGCGAAGACGGCGAACCGCTCGGCGAACACGGACTCCCGACGGGCCTTCACACGCGCTTCGGCCATGGCCGTATCAACCCTTCAGACCCGACGTCGCCATGCCGTCGATCAGATAGCGCTGGAAGGCGAGGAAGAAGAGCAGGACGGGGAGCAGGGCGACCAGCGACATGGCGATCATGCCGCCGTAGTTGGCGACGCCTTCCTGGTCGCGGAACATCATCATGCCGAGGGAGACGGTGTACTTGCCGGGCTCGTTGAGGTAGATCAGCGGGCCCATGAAGTCGTTCCAGGCGTTGATGAAGGTGAAGATGGCGCTGGTGATGAGTGCGGGCCGGCACAGCGGCAGCACGATCGACCAGTAGATCCGCAGGTGCCCGCACCCGTCGAGCCGGGCGGCCTCGTCCAGTTCCTTCGGCAGGTTCCGCATGAACTGCACCATGAGGAAGACGAAGAACGCCTCGGTGGCGAGGAACTTGCCGATCAGCAGCGGCACATAGGTGTTGATCAGCTCCATCTTCTGGAACATCACGTACTGCGGGATCAGTAGCACGTGATACGGCAGCAGCAGGGTGCCGATCATGAGGGAGAACATCAGGTTCCGCCCGGCGAACCTGATCCGGGCGAAGGCGTACGCGGTCAGCGAGCAGGAGATCAGGATGCCCGCGACCGACCCGAGGGCGTAGAAGAGGGAGTTCTGGAAGAAGGTTGCGATGGAGATGTCGGCGATGCCGTCGGCGAGTCCCTTGAAGTTGTCGAGGATGGGGCTCGTCGGGAACAGGTCCAGGCTGGCGATGATCTCCCGGCTGGGCTTGAACGAGGCGCCGATGACCCAGACGACCGGATAGAGCACGACCGCGAGGACGAGCAGAGCGCTGAGGTGCCAGACGAGGGAGCCGGTGCGCTTGCGGCCCAGGGAGAAGGATCGGGTCGTGGTCGTGGGCGTGGTGGTGCTCATCGGGCGGCCTCCTCGTAGTGCACCCACCGCTTCTGGGACCAGAAGAGGACCGCCGTCACCAGGGCCACGGCGAGCAGCAGCATCCACGCCATCGCGGAGGCGAAGCCCATCTGGGCCTCCTTGAAGCCCTTCTGGTACAGGTAACAGGTGTAGACGAGCGTGGCGTCCGCCGGTCCGCAGCTGGTGTTGGAGACGACGTACGCCGAGCCGAAGATCTGGAAGGAGTGGATGGTCTCCAGCAGCACGTTGAAGAACAGCACCGGGGAAATCATCGGGATCGTGATGCTCCAGAACCGCCTGAGCGGTCCGGCCCCGTCCACCTCGGCGGCCTCGTAGAGCTCGCGCGGCACCTGCTTGAGTCCGGCGAGGAAGATGACCATGGGCGCGCCGAACTGCCAGACGGTGAGCGCGACCAGGCAGTAGAGGATCCAGTCCGCGTTGCCGACCCAGCCGCCGACGTCCATGCCGAACAGCGACTGGGTACGGTCCACGATGGCGTCGTCGGAGAAGAGCGCGCGCCAGACGAAGCCGACCGACACGCTCGCGCCGATCAGCGAGGGGGCGTAGAACGCGGCCCGGTAGAAGGCCTGCCCGCGCCGGCTCTGGGCGAGCAGCAGGGCGACGCCCAGCGCCAGCAGCAGTTTCAGCGGTGTGCCGATGACGACGTACTTGGCCGTGACCTCCACCGATTTCTGCCAGCGGGGGTCCTCGAACATCTTGGTGAAGTTGTCGAAGCCGACCCAGTTCGGCGCGGTGAAGAGGTTGTAGTCTGTGAACGCGAAATACAGCGAGGCGACCATCGGCCCCGCGGTCAGCAGCAGAAATCCGGCGATCCACGGGGACATGAAGAGGTAGCCGGCGAGATTCTCCCGGCGGCCCCGCCGCTTGGCGTCGCCAGGAGCGGCGGGGCGCTTCTGCGGTGCCTGCGGCGGGGAGTCCTTGACGAGCGTCGTCACTGCGGTTCCCATCAGGCGGCGAGGGCGGTCTCGGCCTCGGAGAAGAACTGCTTCACCGCGTCGGAGACCTTGGACTTGCCCAGACCCACGTCACCCGCGATGCGCAGGAAGGCGGCCTCGACGGTGTCGGCACCGGCCGGGTGCGGGGTGATGGGCCCGAGTACGCCCGCCTCGGCGACGTCCTTCTCGTACTGCGCGATGGCCTGCTGCGGGGCGTCGGACGGCTGGTAGGCCTCGAACTGCTCGGTGGTGGCCAGGATGCCGCGGTCGTATCCCATGATCCTGCCGACCTCGGGGTCGTGCACCATGAAGTCGATGAACTGCGCAACTTCCTTGGGGTGCTTGGTCCGCGAGGAGGCGCTCAGCATCAGCGAGGAGAGGTACTGGCCGGTCTCCTTGCCGTCGGTGGTCGGGATCGGCGCGAGCCCGTAGGTGCTGTCGCCCTCCGTGGTGTAGCGCACGGTGAAGTTGTCCCAGGTGAACTCGGACGCCCCGTCACCGGAGGCCAGCGCGGACTTGGGCTTGAGCTGCTCGACCTTCTTCGGGTCGGTGATGATCCCGGCCTTGACGCGGTTGTACCCGTCCGTCCACCACTCCGTCAGATCGGCCTCGGTGAAACCGAGTCCGTCCTCGGTGAAGAACGCCTTGCCGTTCTGCCGCAGGTAGAGGTCGTAGAGGTACATGATCCCGAAGTAGCCGGTGTCGCCCGCGACCTTCTGGGTGTTGCGGATCTTCTCCAGGGCGGCGAAGTACTCGTCCCAGGTCCAGCCCTGCTCGGGCTTGATGCCGGCCTTTTCAAAGACCTTCTCGTCGATGACAAGTGACATCGTGTTGGATCCGACCGGAACACCGAGCAGCTTTCCGTCCACCTCGCCGACCTTCTCGACACCGGCCCGGAAGTTGTCCATGCTCAGATTTCCCGCGTCCACCTGTGACTTGAGGTCGAGGAGCACGCCCCTCTTGTCGTACTTCCGAAGAAACGCGACGGAGTTCTGGAAAACGTCGGGCGGATTTCCACCGGCTGCC
Source organism: Streptomyces sp. Z423-1 (assembly GCF_013009255.1). Classification (NCBI taxonomy): domain Bacteria; kingdom Bacillati; phylum Actinomycetota; class Actinomycetes; order Kitasatosporales; family Streptomycetaceae; genus Streptomyces; species Streptomyces sp. Z423-1. The sequence goes on along the minus strand of NZ_CP053109.1, from coordinate 7,786,184 downwards.
TGCGTCTGGAACTTCTCCCAAAAGGCGACGTAATCCTGAAAGTCCGTCTCCACCTTGATCTTCGGGTACTTCTTCTCGAAGAGCGCAACGGTCTGGTTGATTCTCTTGGTCCGCTCCTCCGCACCCCACCAGGCGTAACGGATCGTCACCGTTCCGTCCCCGGCGCCGCTGTTGCCGCCGCATCCGGTCGTGGCCGCCAGGCCCACCGTGGCCAGGGAGGCCCCGGCCGCCTTCAGGATCGTTCGCCTCTCAACATTCCCGTTGGTTCCCACAGCCGGACCCCTCCCCGCAGCGTCGTCGCCGCTTCATGAATCGTTTCAAGTAAGCGCTTGCTGGCACAAGGTACGAAGGGGTTGAGGGTGCGTCAATGATTCGGACAGGAATTTCTTGCGGGCCGGGCCGGTGATGCGACCGGCCCCGGCGACCGGAGGACGGGACGGGCGCGGCGACGCCGCAGGTGGGAGCGGCGCGGTCGGTGGGCCGGACGCGGGGCGGAGCGGCGGACGGCGCTGGCGTCCGGCCGAAAGTCGTCGGGGCGGGGGCGGGGATCGCCGGGACGAGGCCGGGGTCGCCTGGGCCCCCGCGGGCCGGGATTCGCCGGGGGCGGGGTCGGCCGACGCAATGGTGACCGTCCGAGCCGTACGACGCGGCGCACACCGACGGTGCCCCCGGGTACGCCGTGACGCCACCGACGGTGACACCCCGACCCGGTACGACGCGGCACCACTGACGGTGACGACCGCCCCGTATGACGGGCAGCGCCCCACCGTCACGGCGGCACGCGGCGGCACGCGGCGGCAGCGGAAACGACAACGGCCCACCTGCTGTCTCGCAGGTGGGCCGCGTCTCCGGGTGGGCGATACTGGGTTCGAACCAGTGACCTCTTCGGTGTGAACGAAGCGCTCTCCCACTGAGCTAATCGCCCGGGCGCAGGAAGAAGATTACCCCAAGTCAGGGGGTGCGGGTGACCACAGTGGGCCGCCTCCGCACCCCGCCGCGGATCACTGGTCCTCGATCTTCCACGGCATCGCGAAGCCGAACTTCCAGACGTAGACGGCGACGATCGCGGCCACGATCACGCAGCCGACCGTCGTCAGGATGATGTTGCGCCGACGCACCTTGGGGTCGAGGGCGCGCTGCGCCGCCTCGGTGACCTTGCGCTTGGTCCAGCGCAGCACCAGCTGGGCCCAGACGAACTCGGTCGCCCAGATCGCCATACCGCCGAAGATGATCACCCAGCCCGGGCCCGGCAACGGCAGCAGGATGATGCCGGTGATCACCACCCCGAGCCCGACGAGGAAGACCCCCACCTGCCAGCTGACGTGGAGCAGGCGCCGCGCCTTGATGAATTCCGGCGCCCTCGAACCGAGCTCCCGCTCGCTCTGCACCCCGTCCGTCCCCGTCTCGTTCGCAGCCATGGCAACCTCGCCAGGCTTGCTACTCCCCGTATTCATACGGCCAAACCCTACCCGAACGATTCCAGTCACCGGAATGGGCGCACCAGACGAACAGGTTCTCGGCCGGAAGAGTTACGTAAACACACGCAAAACCCTCAGAGGGGTTTACAACGGCACCGTAGGTGGCATGTCGATTTCGCCGACGTGCGAATCCCCGAGCGCACACTGAGCGAAAGGCCCTGGCGCTTATGAACACCACGGTCAGCTGCGAGCTGCACCTGCGCCTCGTTGTGTCGAGCGAGTCCTCCCTGCCTGTCCCCGCAGGCCTGCGGTACGACACGGCCGACCCCTACGCCGTGCACGCCACCTTCCACACCGGAGCCGAGGAGACCGTCGAGTGGGTGTTCGCCCGCGACCTCCTCGCCGAGGGGCTTCACCGGCCCACAGGAACCGGCGACGTCCGCGTCTGGCCGTCGCGCAGCCATGGTCAGGGCGTCGTCTGCATCGCCCTGAGCTCCCCCGAGGGGGAGGCGCTGCTGGAGGCCCCGGCGCGGGCCCTGGAATCGTTCCTGAAGCGAACCGACGCCGCCGTGCCGCCCGGCACGGAGCACCGGCATTTCGACCTTGACCAGGAGCTCTCGCACATCCTGGCGGAAAGCTAGGGCGAGACCCACACCAAGCTGCCCGGCCGTCCACTCGGGGAGACGGCTCGGGCCTGTCCGGCGGATCAGGTCGGAGCAAGGCGACGGCACTGATCGGCCCATGTGAACGTGCCAGGGCCCCGTCTCCGGCAGGATCCTCCGGACAGGCCCCACGGCGCCCAGGACAACCGCATACGGCACACACCGGCGCCGCCACCGCGCATCCAATGCGGGGGCGGCGCCGGTATGCGTGTGATCGCCGACTCACGGGCTGCGACCACCGGGAACCGCAGCACACCCGCGCCCGTTCTACGGGCAAGCGGGGGCCGGGTGCAGCCGGAGCCGATGGGTCGGCGGCGGGAGCCACTACCATCGGCCAGCATCGGCGGGCGCCTGCCCGACCCCCAGGCCAGGGAGCGAAACGTGCTGATCACCCACGACACCCGGTGCGCGCTCGACACCGTGGTCGATCTGGTGAACACCGCACCGGAGGACGAGACGACGCCGGACGGGCTGCCGGACGTCGCGGCTCTCGCGGATTTCGTACGAAAGCACGAGATCAGCGATGTCGGGGTGCTCTCGGAGTTCGATCTCTCGGCGGTGCGCAAGATCCGCGGCCGGTTCGCCGGGATCTTCGCGTCTTCGGACGTCCGCACAGCGGCCGGGATGATCAACGAACTGGTCGCCGCCGCCGGGACCACGCCCCGCCTCACGGATCACGACGGCTACGACTGGCACGTGCACTACTTCGCGCCCGGCGCCTCCGTCGCCGACCACCTGGCCGCCGACTGCGGGATGGCGCTGGCCTTCTTCGTGGTCGCCGGCGAGCGTGAGCGGCTGCGGCGCTGCGAGGCCCCCGACTGCCGGCGCGCGTTCGTCGACCTCTCCCGCAACCGCTCGCGGCGCTACTGCGACAGCCGCACCTGCGGAAACCGTCTGCACGTGGCCGCCTACCGGGCGCGCCGCAAGGAGGCGGCGGGCTGACGCCCGACACCACCACGGCCCCTGAGCCGATCAGCAGGGCGTCGATGCCGACGCGGTTCCCGGCGGGTGGCGCCGGGGACCGCGCGTACGGCTCACAGCAGGAACAGATCGTGCAACGCAGCCATGAGCAGCAGACACCCGATCACCGCAAGGAAGATCATCAGCGGTGGCTGGGAAAGGGCGAAGAGGCACCCGCGCGGCTCGTCCTTCGGCGGCGCGGCCTCGCTCTGTGTCGTGTCCAGCATCTCGCGGCGAATGATGGCGCAGGGGGCACCCCCGGCGCGATCAAGACGCACGAAGATGCGGGAGTTCGCCGAATTCCGTGATCACGTGCACGTCTGTGGCGCGAGCCGGACAGCTTCCGATCATCCCAAGGGTTGGGTCGTTTCAGTCCGGCATGCGGACGTCATATGCCGTGCTTCTTGAGGATGGCCTCGATGTCGCTGAAGTCGTCCGCGGCATCCGCACGGGAGGTGGCCTGCGGCTTGGTCCGGGGCTTGGCCGTCGTGCGGGACGCCGGGCCGAGGGAGGGCGCCGAGGCCTGCGGGGCCACGGGGTCGTGCTGGGCCGCCGCGCTCACCGCGCGCCCCTTGCGACCGCGTCGCCGCTCCACCGCCCGCGTGCCGGCGAACAGCAGCCAGGCACCGCCGAGCACACCGAAGCCCGCCCAGGCCACGGGGCTGAAGGCGGTGTCCGCGGCCCACTGCACGACACCGGTCATCACCAGGCCCAGGGGCACCAGCGCGTAGGCCGCGATGCGGGCGGCCGTGAGGAAACGCTTGCGGAACGCCGTCACCGCCGCGATGCCCAGGCCGGCCGCGGCAACGGCGGAACACACGGTCTCGGCAATCATCCGGTCCTCCAGGGCAGGCTCGGGCGGGCGGGGCGCGTCGCCCCTTCCATCCTGCACCCCCCGAACCCCGACAGGCCATGCCCCGCCCGGACATCAGGGACATCTCCGGGTCGGCTCCTCCGCAGGTGCCGGTAGGGGCGTACGACTCGGGGGCGTATCGGGGTCGCGCCCACGGCCACCGGAGCCGATTGGGTCCGTGGCGCCGGTGCTGGGAGACTGAGCCCATGAACGACTCCTCCGCCGCCCGACCCGCGCCCGTCCTCGACGTCTGGTGCGACCTCCAGTGCCCGGACTGCCGGAGCGCCCTGGACGATCTCCGTGCCCTGCGCGCCCGTTACGGCGACCGGCTGGAACTGCGGCTGCGGCACTTCCCGCTGGAGAAGAACAAGCACGCCTTCGCCGCCGCGCAGGCCGCCGAGGAGGCCGCGGAGCAGGGGCAGGGGTGGGCGTATGTCGAGGCGGTGCTGGCCCGGGTCGAGGAGCTGGACCGTAAGGGGGAACCCTTCCTGGTCGAGGTGGCCCGGGAAGTCGGCCTGGACGCCGAGGAGTTCGACACCGCGCTGATCGACGGCCGGCACATCCTGATCGTCGACGCCGACCAGGCCGAGGGGAAGGCGATCGGCGTGACCGGCACCCCGACGTATGTGATCGGCGGCGAGCGCCTCGACGGCGGCAAGAGCCAGGAGGGGCTGCGCGAGCGCATCGAGGAGATCGCCGACCGGCTGCTGGCCGAGCAGGAGTGACGTCCGGGACCTTCCGGACCGGGACCTTCGGACGGGGACCTTCAGAGCAGTTCCCCGTCCCTTCAGAACAGGTCCTTGTAGAGGATGTCCCTTCAGAGCAGGTCCTTGTACAGGGTGTACCGCGTCGTCCTGTAGCCGAGTGAGTCGTAGAGCCGCTCGGCCGGAGTGTTCCCCGCGAAGACGTTGAGGCCGAGGACGCGTCGGCCGGACTCGATCGTCTGACGCTCGGCCAGCAGCATGAGCGTCCGGCCGTGTCCTCGCCCCCGGTGTGCCGCCTCGGTCTCGACGTCGAAGACGTAGGCCTTGTCCTCCTGCAGCGCCACCCACAGGGTGCCCACCCGTGTCCCGTCCTGTTCCAGGATGCTGAACAGCTGGTCCGCAGTGGCCACCCCGTCCGGCAGAAGCTGCCCGTGGTCGCGTCGCGCCTTGGCGTACGCCTCGGCCTCGGGCACGCCCCGCTCGATCCAGGTGCGCGCGTACTGCTCCGACTCGTGCGCCAGCCATGCGGTGAACTCGGCCTCGGTCATGGACCGCGCGCGGCTGCCGGCGGGCAGCTCGGGCGGGGTGTCGCCGAGGTGCTTCTCCATGCCGCGGTTGCGCAGGACGTAACCGAGTGCCGTAATGAGCCTCAGGCCCGTCTCCGCGTCGCCGGGCACGACCGCCTCGATCTGCCGGCAGCCCCAGCCGCGCGCCACCTCCTCCGCGGCGAGCGCTGCGACCGTGCCGCGGCCACGCCGACGGTCCGGCTCGTCAATGCGCAGGTCGAGGATCCGTGCCACCGAGTCGCCGAAGGCAGGTGATGTGCCGAGGTGCATCGCGCCGACGGGACGGCTGTTCACGCACACCTGGTAGTGGCGGGAGCGCGTCCCGTCGGCCGCGCGCTGAAGCGGCTCGGTCGGCCGCAGGGTGGTGGTCATCAGGGGTGTTCTACCCGGTCCGGACCCCCACGTCTGCCGAATATCCCCGGCCTTCTACGGGTCGAGGTCGTCGCCCGACCGCTCCTCGAAGATCCGCATGGCCTTCGCGGTCACCGGCCCCGGAGCGCCCGGCAGTTCACGGTCGTCGACACGATGCACGGCCTGCACGTCCCGCAGGGTCGACGTCAGGAAGACCTCGTCGGCGCGTTCCAGCACGTCCAGCGGCAGGTCGGTCTCCTTGGCACCGGTCCACTCGGCCGTCAGCGCGCGCGTGATGCCCGCGAGGCAGCCGGAGGCGAGCGGCGGGGTGTGGATCTCGCCGTCGAGGACGACGAAGACGTTCGAGCCGGTGCCCTCGCAGAGCTGACCGACGGTGTTGGCGAACAGCGCCTCGGACGCGCCCTGTTCGTGGGCGCGGGCCAGGGCGACGACGTTCTCGGCGTACGAGGTGGTCTTCAGGCCGGTCAGGGCGCCGCGCTCGTTGCGGGTCCAGGGAACCGTGATCACGGCGGTGGAGTCGGGGCGGCGCCGGGTCTCGCCGAGCGCGACGACCAGGGTCGGGCCGTGCTCGCCGCGGTCGGAGCCGAGCGGGCCGTGGCCACCGGTGTACGTGATGCGCAGCCGGCCCAGCGGCATGGGGTTGGCGTCCAGGACGGCGGCGCAGGCGCGGCGGACCTCGTCGTGGTCGGGGTCGGGCAGGCCCAGGCCGCGTGCCGAGCGGGTCAGCCGGTCGAGGTGGCGGGTGAGCGCGAACGGCGTGCCGTCGACCGCCTTCACCGTCTCGAAGATGCCGTCGCCCACGGTCAGTCCGTGGTCGAAGACGGAGACGCGGGCGGTCTCGATGTCCTGGAGCCCGCCGTCGAGCCAGATCTTCACTGGTCCCCACCTCGCATATCCGTACCGGGGACCTGGCTGCGGCCGGGGGTCCGGGGGGTGTCCCCCGGACGGGCACAGCACGATTGCAGTCCCTCTTCACTCACCTCGTACGCTCCCGACGCTACCGCGAGCAGCCGGGCGGCCTTCAGTTCGGTCTCCCGCCACTCCCCCTCGGGGTCCGATCCCCAGGTGATACCCGCGCCCGTACCGAAGCGCAGCATCCCCTCGGCCCGGTCGATCCAGAAGGTGCGGATCCCGACGGCCAGCTCGCCGGTCCCCCGGTCGGCGTCGACCCAGCCGATGCCGCCGCAGTACGGCCCCCGGGGTGCCGTCTCCAGGGCGTCGATGATCCGCAGGGCGCTCGACTTGGGCGCGCCGCTCACCGAGCCGGGCGGGAGGGCGGCGGCGAGCAGCTCCGGCCAGCCCGCGTCGGCGCGCAGCTCGCCGCGCACGGTGGACACGAGGTGGACCAGGCCGGGGTGCTTCTCCACGACGCACAGATCGGGGACGGTCACGGTGCCGGAGGCACAGACACGGCCGAGGTCGTTGCGGACCAGGTCCACGATCATGACGTTCTCGGCGTAGTCCTTCTCCAGCAGGTCCGCCTCGGTGCGGCCGGTGCCCTTGATCGGGCCCGACTCGACGATCCGGCCCACGCGGCGCAGGAAGAGCTCGGGGGACGCGCTCGCCGTCTCCACACCGTGCCCGGGCAGGCGAATCGTTCCGGCGTACGGCGCCGGGTTGCCGCGGGCCAGCAGCGCGGTGAGGGCGTCGGGGTCGGCGTCCGGGGCGATGGGCGCGGACAGGACGCGGCAGAGGTTCACCTGATAGACCCCGCCGGTCGCTATGTGCTGCCGTATCCGGCGTACTCCCGCCGTGTACGAGGCGCGGTCGAGGGACGACGTCCAGTCGCCGACGGCCGGGCCGCGCCAGGCGCCGGGCGCGGGGGCGGGCACCGGTTCCTCTCGTACGTCGGCGAAGCGCGCGCAGGTCAGTCGGCCCTCGAAGTCGGCGGCGACGGCCCAGAAACCGGTGGAGTCAAGGGCGGTGGGGTCGCTGGTGACGTCGAGGAGGCCGGTGGCGACGCGGCCACCGAAGCGGGCGAGAGGAGGGAGATCGAGCACGCTGTCGAGTCTATGGCGGGTGTCCCGCAGGTGGCCTTGCCGTGTCCTTCCAGGTGTCCGACCACGTCCGTGACCAGGTGCAGCGCAGCACGCTGCACAAACGCGTTTTTGTACTGGCCCCGGAATCCGCTAGAGTTCAACACGTCGCCGGGCCGCGGAAGCGGACCGAAACGACAGGCGGACGTAGCTCAGTTGGTAGAGCGCAACCTTGCCAAGGTTGAGGTCGCGAGTTCGAGCCTCGTCGTCCGCTCGAAGGAAGAGGGGATCCTCGCGGTCCCCTACACTCCTGGTGGAGTGGCCGAGAGGCGAGGCAACGGCCTGCAAAGCCGTCTACACGGGTTCAAATCCCGTCTCCACCTCCAAGGACGATTAGCTCAGCGGGAGAGCGCTTCCCTGACACGGAAGAGGTCACTGGTTCAATCCCAGTATCGTCCACTGGATCTTCTCGAAGATCCCTACCCGCGCGATTAGCTCAGCGGGAGAGCGCTTCCCTGACACGGAAGAGGTCACTGGTTCAATCCCAGTATCGCGCACGCAGTGCCCGTGATCGGCTCCATGGAGTGACGATCGTGGTCCCGAGGACGATTAGCTCAGCGGGAGAGCGCTTCCCTGACACGGAAGAGGTCACTGGTTCAATCCCAGTATCGTCCACACCCCCGAAGCCCCCGGCGTCTCGCCGGGGGCTTCGTCGTGGGTGCGGGCACTCAGCTGAAGAACAGCGTCTGCGCTCAGCTGGAGAAGAGCATGCGGCCGAAGCTCTTGTGGCGGCGGTGGCCGTAGTGGCCCCCGTGGCCACCGTGGTGCCCGCCGTGCGGGGCGCCCCACGCGGGGGCGGGCGGGGCGGCCGGGTACGCCTGCCCGGCGGGCGGGGGCGGCGGGGCCGGCTGGGACCACTGGGACTCCAGGCGGGTCAGGGCCTCCAGTTCGCCGTAGTCCAGGAAGATTCCACGGCAGTTCGCGCACTGCTCGATCTGGACGCCGTTGCGGTTGTACGTGTGCATGGGCGCGTGACACTTCGGACACTGCATGTCGGCTCAACTCCTCGCCGGTCGGTCCTGCTTCGCGTATCGCCAGGACAGACTCTGTCCGGCTGCGGTCGGTTGCACCCTACTTCGCGGCGTTCCGGGGCAACTGGGCGGGCACGGAAGCCATTCGGGCACAGGCGTCCACGAGGGACTGCTCCACATCGCCCAGGGGACGGTCCGCCGTGAGGGCCTTGGTCACGGCCCGGGCGGCGGTCTGGACGGTGAGGGCGCGGGCCGGGACGTCCAGGGCGGGCCAGGGGTCGCCGTCCGGCGGGACGGCGGGGCCGCCGGCCGCTCGGTAGGCGGTCAGGAAGCGGGTCCACTCGTCGGCCGGGAGCAGTCCGCAGGCGTACCAGGCGGCCGGGCGGGCGAGGTCCCAGGCCGCGGGGCCCACGCCGAGGTCGTCGACGTCGATCAGCAGCCAGGGGCCGGTGGGCGCGGGGTGGCGGACGAGCTGGCCGAGGTGGAGGTCGCCGTGGCAGAGGGTGCCGGTGTCCGGGAGAGCGCCTTCGTTGCGGGCCCAGGCGGGGAGGGTGGCCCAGGCGTGGAGTACGGCGGTGGTGGCGGGGTGCGGGGCGGCTGCGCGGAGCCGGGCGATCGCGTGGGCCGCCTTCGCCGGGCCGCGCATGGGCGGCAGGGGGACGGGAGGGGGAGTGCGGTGCAGCCGGGCGAGGAGGGTGGCGGCGGCTTCCCAGGGGGCGGCGTCCGGGGTGCCGGGGTCGACCGGGGTGCCGTACGGCCAGAAAGTCACCAGCCTGCCGTGCAGGGGGACGGGCGTCGGGGTGAGCGGGGGCAGCAGTACGCCGGGGACTCGGGCGGCCGTCGTGAGGCGGGCGGCGAGTTCGGCGGGGTCGGTGTCCGGGGCGTGGGCCTTGGCGACGGTACCGGCGTGCCGGACGACCGTGGCGTCGACGCGATCGGCGAGGGTGACCACCGCTCCGCAGGCGCAGGTGTCGGCGTGCGGGTGGGCTGCGGCTCTGGCTCGGGCGGCCAGGTCGGAGAGGAGGGGTGCGGTCACAGGGGTTCCTCGGAGCGGGGTGGGTGCTGGGAGGGTACGTCGGTGGGGGCGGGGGTCTGTCGCCCGGGTGCTGAGCGTTGCTGGTGGGGCGGGGTGGGTCACGCGCACGCTGCTGGCGGGTGACCGCCTGCGCCCCGATACCGGCTGCCGCTTCCCCTGGACAAGCCCCCGGACAAAAGCAATGCCGGCGCAGCTCCCCAGCTGCGCCGGCATTTTGCCGTCCGCCGCACCCCCGTCCCCACGGGGTTATGGGTGGATGTCCCCGCCCGGACCGCTCTTCCGGGCCTGGGGTCGCCGCTCAGCGCCCCAGCATCACGCCCACGGACGACGCCTGTGTGGCCACTGTCTCCCAGCCGTCGAAGACGACGAGGAGCAGGACCGCCAGGGGAAGGGCCATGACCGTTGCCACCAGGGGGTGGCGGCGGCCCGTGCGGCGCGGGCGGAACGCGGCGTGCGCCTTGCGTCCCTGCTCGCGGATCAGTGTCCGCGGTGCCGTGTAGGCCATGGTCCCTCTCCTGACCGTTCTCAGTTGTCGTTGGCAGCGGCGGGTGTCTGACCTCGGGGGACGAGTGCTGCACCCGCCGCTTGACCTCAAATCTAGGTGCGCGCGGGGTGCCGGTCGTCATGCCCTCGTACCGATTGGCGGGCCTCCCGGAGGATGAGCCCCGGGGCGAGGACTACTCCCCTGGGTGGAGAAGCAGACCTACGTCTAGGGGTCTTCCCGGAGGGGGCGCCCGGTGTGTCCGGGGCTTTCCGAGTTGTCCTCGCGGGGAACCGGCTGCTCGACCAGGGCCAGCACCCGGTTCGCCATGAACCGCGCCGTACGGACCACCACGCCGGTTCGCGTGACTTCACTCACTTCCACGACACCTCGGCGTACCGCCGTCTCCACTCGGCGCCCCGCCCTGCTCGCCACCACCTCGTACGTACGTGTCGTGTCCCCGGCGTCCACGACTATCTCCACACGGTCACCCTTCATGGACCCAATCCCCCTTCTGCGACGGGTGGTTGGCAGCGCGGACGGCGCAAAGGGGCCCTGCGGGCGCGCTCCCTGACCACCCCTCAAGTCTCGCACCCGGCACTGACAATCCATCCGGCCGAGAGGGCGCGGCCTCTGCGCGCAGGCGGCCCCGGAAACGTAAGCTGTGCCACGTCACACGGACCGGGCAGCGGGGATGAACATGGCGATGATGCGCCTGAGGCGCGAGGACCCGCGCGTCGTCGGCTCGTTCAGGCTGCACAGACGGCTCGGCGCGGGCGGGATGGGCGTGGTCTACCTGGGCTCCGACAGGAAGGGGCAGCGGGTCGCCCTGAAGGTGATCCGGCCCGACCTGGCGGAGGATCAGGAGTTCCGGTCGAGGTTCGCCCGCGAGGTCTCCGCGGCGCGACGGATCCGCGGGGGGTGCACCGCGCGGCTCGTCGCGGCGGACCTGGAGGCGGACCGGCCGTGGTTCGCCACCCAGTACGTGCCCGGGCCCTCCCTGCACGACAAGGTCGCCGACGGGGGGCCGCTCGGCGCCGCCGACGTCGCCGCGGTCGGGGCCGCCCTGTCGGAGGGGCTGGTCGCGGTGCACGAGGCCGGGGTCGTCCACCGGGACCTGAAGCCCTCCAACATCCTGCTCTCCCCCAAGGGCCCCCGGATCATCGACTTCGGCATCGCCTGGGCGACCGGGGCCTCCACGCTCACCCACGTCGGCACGGCCGTCGGCTCCCCCGGCTTCCTCGCGCCCGAGCAGGTGCGCGGCGCCGCGGTCACACCGGCCACGGACGTGTTCTCGCTGGGCGCCACCCTGGCGTACGCCTCGACCGGCGACTCGCCCTTCGGGCATGGCAGTTCGGAGGTGATGCTGTACCGGGTCGTCCATGAGGAGCCCCAGCTGCAGGGCGTACCGGACGCGCTCGCTCCGCTCGTACGGGCGTGCCTGGCGAAGGACCCCGAGGAGCGGCCCAGCACGCTGGAGCTGTCGCTGCGGCTGAAGGAGATCGCCGCCCGTGAGGCGCACGGCCTGATCGAGGGGCGGCCGCCCGCGCCACGCAGCGGCGAGGCGGACCGGCCCACCGGGCGGCTCGCCGACACCTATCCCGACCGCGCCGCCCCGCGCCGGCAGCAGGGCGGGCCGGTGACTCCGGCGCCTCGCAGTGCGGGCAGCTCGCGCGGTCCGGCGCCGGTACGGGGCGGGGCTCAGGGCCGGGGTGGCGGTGCCCCCTCCCGCAACGGCGGTACCCCGTCGCGGTCCGGGGCGCGGCCCACGCCCGACTCGCGGAACACGCCGGCGCGCAGCACGACCCGCTCCGGCAGCGGCAGCCGTACGACACCGCGCGGCGCCGCCGGTCGTCCGGCGCCCCGGACCTCCGGGACCGGGCGGCGGCCGGCCAATCCGCGACTGCTGCGGCAACGGCTGTTCGTGTTCGTGGTCGTGACGCTGCTCGTGGCGCTGGGCATCGGTGTGGTGCAGGGCTGCCAGGGGTCGGCGCGCGGACTCGGCGACGAGCGGGGCCGCGTGGGCGAGCGGCAGGAGCACGTGCAGCCGGACCACCGGCCGCTGGATAAGGGCGCGATGATGTCCGAGCGGTACGAGTCGACGATGAAGGCGTCCTTGTAGGGCCTACCGCTGCGGGCGGCCCGTCGCGACCGCGTAGAACGCGACAGCGGCGGCCGCGCCCACATCGAGAAAGTCGACGCCGTGAGACATCGGGATGCGGACCCACTCGTCGGCGGCGATGAGCTGAGCCGCCGGCAGCAGTGGCCACACGCTGGGCATCTCGGCCACCGAGGCCTCGATGAGCGAGGGTCTCGGACCGAACCGCGGGCAGTAGCCGGGCGTGAGGAAGGATCGGCGAGTTCGCCGGGTGACCACCCGGACTCCGGCCCTGAGAGGGGTGGCTCCGCCCGGGCAGAGGTGAGCGCGGCCCGCAGGGTGAGGTCGGCCCGGCGGGGCGGCCCGAGGTCGGCCGGGTCCGCGTTGACGAGGACGACGGCCGCTCCGGGGGCCGTCGGGCAGGGCCGTACCGCGTGGGGACACGAAGCGGCTGCCCACGGCCAGCACCACGTCCGCCGACGGCAGCAGCCGCCGTGCCGCGAGGCTGGAGAAGGCCAGCCGGTGGTGGGCCGGGACGGCGCCGCCCGCGTTGCGGCTCATGACGACCGGAGCGACAGGTTCCTCGGCCCCTGCTCTGCGCCGGCGGGCATTTCGCAGCGCGGCGGCGATCTCCGCGAGGACGCCCCGCTCTGATCCCGAGGGCTCCCTGACCTCGTCGGCCACGCCGGGCCGGACGTCGTCCCGTCCCGGACTGGCAGGCTCCCAGTCCGTTTCCGTCCGCGCGGTCAGGACATCTGCCGGGACGGACAGGGCCACCGGCCTCGGGCGGCCGGACCGTGACTGCTGTATCGCCTGGCGTACGAATCCGGGGATGCCGGCCGGGTCATGGCCGCCGGTGACGGCACGTCGTTCCTGCGTCCTGGCAGGGCATGACAGAAGACCGCGTTCTCGCGATCCTTCGAGGTGTGCTGTGCAACGTTGGGGCTTACCGGAGCCTCGTCGCGTAGAAGGCCACCGCGGAGGCTGCGGCGACGTTGAGGGAGTCCACCCCCGCGGCCATGGGGATTCGGACCCATTCGTCGGCCGCGCGTAGGGCGTCGATCGACAGTCCGTCGCCTTCGGTGCCGAGCATCAGGACCAACTTCTCGTACCGGCGGGCGGCTAGTTCGTCAATCGGGATCGACTTCTCCGACAGGCACAGGGCAGCCGTCACGAAGCCGTGCTGACGGAACAGCTCGACGTCCTTCGGCCAAGAGGTCAGCCGGGTCCAGGGGACGTTGAAGACAGCACCCATCGACACCTTCACCGCCCTCCGGTACAGGGGGTCGGCGCAGCGCGGTGTCAGGAAGACGGCGTCCACTCCCAGAGCAGCCGCATTGCGGAAGGCAGCCCCCAGATTCGCGTGATCAACTATGTCCTCGAAGACGGCGACGCGCCGACCCGGCTCCGTGATGACCTCGCGGCGGGCGGACCGGAGCAGCTCGGCGGCCGTGGGCAGGGGCTTGCGCTGCATGGAGGCGAGCGCGCCGCGGTGCACGTGGTAGCCGGTGACCTGTTCGGCGAGTTCGGGGCTGACCGCGTAGACGGGGGCCGGGAGTTCGTCGATGACGTCGCGCATGACGTCGACCCACTTGGCGGACAGCAGCATCGACCGCATCTCGTAGCCCGCGTCCTTCGCCCGCCGGATGACCTTCTCGCCCTCGGCGATGAACAGGCCCTCGGCGGGTTCGCGTTTGCGGCGCAGTTCGACGTCGGTCAGGCCCGTGTAGTCGCGCAGGCGCGGGTCGTCGGGATCCTCGACGGTGATGAGATCGGCCACAGGGTGATACTGCCTTGTCGTGCGTACGGTGCCAACGGCTCGGGACGGGTTGTGTTACCCGGGGTTACGCGGAGGTCTGCGGGCCCACGGTGACGACCTCGCCGACGACGATGACCGCCGGCGGCTTGACCTCCTGCTCGCGCACCGTCTCGGCGACCGTCGCGAGGGTCGCGTCGACCCGGCGCTGCGCCGCGGTCGTGCCCTCCTGGACCAGCGCGACGGGCGTGTCGGCGGGCTTGCCGTGGGCGACGAGGGTCTCGGCGATCTTGCCGATCTTGTCGACGCCCATGAGGATCACCAGCGTGCCGGTGAGCTTGGCGAGGGACGGCCAGTCGACGAGGGAGCGCTCGTCGTCGGGGGCGACATGGCCGCTGACCACGGTGAACTCGTGCGCGACCCCCCGGTGCGTGACCGGGATGCCGGCCGCGCCCGGGACCGAGATGGAGCTGGAGATGCCGGGCACGACCGTGCACGGGATGCCCGCCTCGGCGAGGGCCTGGGCCTCCTCCATGCCACGGCCGAAGACGAAGGGGTCGCCGCCCTTGAGCCGGACCACGGACTTGCCCTGCTTGGCGTGTTCGATCAGGGCGTTGTTGATGGCCTCCTGGGCCATGTAACGGCCGTAGGGGATCTTCGCCGCGTCGATCACCTCGACGTGCGGGGGCAGTTCGGCGAGCAGGTCGCGGGGGCCGAGTCGGTCGGCGATGACCACGTCGGCCTCGGCGAGCAGACGGCGGCCGCGGACCGTGATCAGGTCCGGGTCGCCGGGGCCGCCGCCGACCAGGGCGACGCCGGGGGTGCGGGTGCGGTGGTGCGGGGCGACGAGAGTGCCGTCGCGCAGGCCCTCGACAACCGCGTCACGGATGGCGGCGGTGTGGCGGGGGTCGCGGGACCTGGTGTCGGTCGTGAGGATCGCGACGGTGACGCCCTCGCTGTGGCCGGTGGCCGGGGTCCAGGCGGTCGCCGCGTCGGCGTCGTCGGAGCGGACGCACCAGACGCGGTGGCGCTCCGCCTCTGCCGAGGCGCGGGTGTTCGCCTCGTGGTCGCTGGTGGCGATCAGGGCGTACCAGGCGTCGGCGAGGTCGCCCTCGGCGTAGGGCCGCCGCTCCCAGGTGATCTCGCCCGCGTCCGCCATGGCCTCCACCGAGGGGGTGGCCTCCGGGGATACGAGGAGGATGTCCGCGCCGGCCGCGATCAGTGCGGGCAGGCGGCGCTGGGCGACCTGGCCGCCGCCGACGACGACCACGCGGCGGCCGGTGAGGCGGAGGCCTACGGGGTAGGCGGGGTGTTCGGCCATGAGGGTGCGGCTCCTCGTGCGGGCGTGCGGTGGGCGCTACGGCTCTGGAGCAGCCCTGACGTGCGGATTTTAGAGTGCGTTCAGCGTACGGCGGGGGCCGGGTGGGCGCGACGGAGCGCCCCACCCGGCCCAGGGCCCTACTTCTCGGTGACCCCCGCCGAGTCGAACGTCGCCACCTCGTGCATCGCCCGGGCCGTGCTCTGGACCAGCGGCAGCGCCAGCAGCGCGCCCGTGCCCTCGCCGAGGCGGAGGTCCAGGTCGACCAGGGGACGCAGGCCCAGCTTGTTCAGAGCGGCCACGTGACCGGGCTCCGCGCTGCGGTGGCCCGCGATGCAGGCCGCGAGCACCTCGGGGGCGATGGCGCGGGCCACCAGGGCCGCGGCGCCGGCGCTGACGCCGTCCAGGATCACCGGCGTCCGCAGGGACGCGCCGCCGAGGAGGAGGCCGACGAGGGCGGCGTGTTCGAGGCCGCCGATCGCGGCGAGGACGCCGATGGGGTCGGCCGGGTCGGGCTGGTGGAGCTCGATGGCACGGCGGACGACCTCGGTCTTACGGGCGAGGGTCTCGTCGTTGATGCCGGTGCCCCGGCCCGTGACCTCCGCCGGGTCCGTGCCCGTGAAGACCGAGATGAGAGCGGCGGACGCGGTGGTGTTGGCGATGCCCATCTCACCGGTGAGCAGGGCCTTGTTCCCGGCCGCCACCAGGTCGCGGGCCGTCTCGATGCCCACCTCGATGGCCTGCTTGGCCTCCTCGCGGGTCATCGCGGGGCCGGTGGTCATGTCGGCGGTACCCGGGCCGACCTTGCGCGGCAGCAGACCCGGGGTGGACGGCAACTCGGCGGCGACGCCCACGTCGACGATGCACACCTCGGCGCCCACCTGGTTGGCGAAGGCGTTGCAGACCGCTCCCCCGCCGAGGAAGTTGGCCACCATCTGGGCGGTGACCTCCTGCGGCCAGGGGGTGACGCCCTGGGCGTGCACACCGTGGTCGCCCGCGAAGATCGCGACGGCGGCGGGCTCCGGGATGGGCGGCGGGCACTGCCGGGACAGACCGGACAGCTGGGCGGAGATGATCTCCAGCATGCCGAGCGCGCCGGCCGGCTTGGTCATCCGCTTCTGCCGCTCCCAGGCCTCGCCGAGCGCCTTGGCGTCCAGCGGCCGGATCTGCGCGACGGTCTCGGCGAGCAGGTCGTGCGGCTCCTCGCCGGGCAGGGCGCGGCGGCCGTACGTCTCCTCGTGGACGACCCAGGACAGCGGGCGGCGCTTGGACCAGCCCGCCTGCATCAGCTCGGGCTCCTCCGGGAACTCGTCGACGTACCCGACGCACAGGTACGCCACGACCTCCAGGTGCTCGGGCAGGCCGAGCGCGCGGACCATCTCGCGCTCGTCGAAGAAGCTGACCCAGCCGACGCCGAGGCCCTCGGCGCGGGCGGCGAGCCAGAGGTTCTCGACCGCGAGCGCGGAGGAGTACGGGGCCATCTGCGGCTGGGTGTGGCGGCCGAGGGTGTGGCGGCCGCCGCGGGTCGGGTCGGCGGTGACGACGATGTTCACCGGGGTGTCGAGGATGGCCTCGATCTTCAGTTCCTTGAACTGCTTCGCCCGGCCCTTCGGAAGGGACTTGGCGTAGGCGTCGCGCTGGCGCATGGCCAGTTCGTGCATCGTGCGCCGGGTCTCGGCGGAGCGGATGACGACGAAGTCCCAGGGCTGCGAGTGGCCGACCGAGGGTGCGGTGTGGGCGGCCTCCAGGACGCGGAGCAGCACCTCGTGCGGGATGGGGTCGCTGCGGAAGCCGTTGCGGATGTCACGCCGCTCGCGCATGACCTTCAGTACGGCCTCGCGCTCGGCGTCGTCGTAGGGGGGCGCGGCCGGGCCGGTCGACTGGGGGGCTTCTGCCACGGGGGCCGTGCTCGTTTCTTGTGGGTGTTGCGAGTTCTGCTGGTCTTGCTGGTCTTGCTGGTCTTCCTGGTCGGCGGCCCGGGTTTCCAAGTCCTCCGCGTTCTGCACCAGTTGTACGGGTTCGGTAGCCGGTGTCTCTTCCGGTGCGGCCGTGGCGGGCGTGGCGTCGGCCTCGCGGGGCGCGGGGACCGTGGCCACGGCTTCCGGCTGTGCCGGGGGCTCGGGCAGCTGCTCCTGGGTGGGGAGGACGATCGGGTGCGGTGGGGTGGGCGCGAGGTGCGGGGTGGTCGGCACCGAGCCCTCCACCGGGACGAACTGGCCCAGCGGCTGCTCCGGCTGGGGCGCCGGGGTGGCGTCGGGCGCGGTGTCCTGCGGCTGTTCCTCGGCGGGCGCGACGGGTTCCGGTTCGGGTTCGGTGTACTCGGGTTCCGGTGCGGATGCGATGTGCTCGGGGTGCGGGACCGGCTGTGCGAGGGGCTCGTCCACGGCCGGGGCCACGCCCTGCGCTTCCATGTCCACGGCAGCGGGCTGCTGGGGCTCGGGGGCGGGCTCGGGGGCTGGTGCCGGGGCGGCCTCGGCGGCGGGCGCGGGCTCGGGCTCGGGCTCGGCCACGCCTGCGGCCTGGGCAGGCCGCGGCGCCTGCACCGCCTCAGCGGCCGGTGCCTCGTCGGCGGTCGGTGCCTCCTCCGCAGCCGGTGCCTCCTCGGCACCGTGAGCAGGCGCGCCCTCCGGGGTCCCGGGAAGCTGCTCCGGCTCGGGAACAGACACGGGCTCAGCGATCGGCTCCGCTTCCTCCGCGATGGCCGGAGTGGCCGGGGTCTCCCCGGCGTCCGACGGCAACGGCTGTGCGTCAACGGCCCCGGCATCGGCAGGGACATCCGCCGGAACCGCCGCGTGATCGCCCGTCCCCGCGTCCGGGCCGAGCGCCTGGTCGGCAGCGGCCCCCGCCTCCCCGGCGTCAGCCTCGCCCTGCCCGGAAGTCCCGGACGCCACAGCCTCCGAGGCGATCCGCGCCACCGCGGCCTGCGCCGCGTCCACCGGCTCCGGCCCGCCGTGCGCCTGCGCCTGCACCTGCACCTCGGCGGGTACCTGCGCCTCAGCCTGCGCGTGCACCTGTACCGGTGCGGGCGCCTCCACCTGGGCCTGCACCTGCACCTGCGCCGGTGCGGTCGCCTCCACCTGGGCCTGCGCCTGCACCTCTGCCGGTGCCTGCACCTCCGCCTGGGCCTGCGCCTGCCCCTGTACCCGCCCCGCCGGAACAACCGTTTCCGCAGGCGTCGCCTCCGCGCTCACCGGCGTCTGCACCGCGGCAGGCTGCGTCGCGGCAGCCTGGGCGCCACCCCATGGCACCGCCCCCTGCGGCACCGCGCCCTGCGGCACCGCCCCCTGCGGCGGCATCTCGCGGACGCGCGGGACGTCGAGGTACTCGGGCCCGGTGGTGGGCGGCCCCGGCTGCCGTACCGGCGCGCCCGCGGGGCCGCGGTCGGCGAGGGAGCGGACCGGGCTGGCGGAGACGTCGGGGATCGGCGGGCCCAGGTGCAGCGGGCGGCGCGGCGCGGCGGCGGGCGCCGGTGACGGCGGGGGCGGCGTCGGGCCCGGCAGGCGGACGCCGGTCAGGTCGACGGAACCGCTGTCGCGGCCGGACATCTCGTGCGCCCCGGGTTCGTGGACGGCCTCGACGACCGGCTCGGGCGGGGGCGGGGCCACCTCGTTGCCCCAGGCGCCCTGCGCGCCGGGCAGCAGCAGGTCTTCGTCCTCGGCGGGCGTCTCGGAGACATAGGTGTACGCGCCGGGAACGGGAACGCCCGGCTGTTCCACCAGGCCTGCGTTCTCCGGCAGTCCCTCGCCCGGGACCTGGCCGGTGTCGGTCATGCGTACCCCTCGCCCATCGGTTGATGCTCCTACGACCAGCTCGCCCGGAACGGCGCACCGACCGCCCCGCTGTGAAGAACGAGCGTGTGTGCCCAGCGGCACGAACGACCCGCCGGAAAAGGCGACAAAGCCATTCAGTGGCATTGTCGCGGCCCTTCCGCCGTCACGTCAGCTTCATTCGCGACGGCCCGCTGTGGACTGCGCCACGTTGCGCGTCCACGGGTTCTGCCGTACCACACTCAGCCCAAAATGGGCGTGCTTTCCGGACATTGACCGACGAAGCGCCGGGCGTCCCAGTGCGGTACAACGATCGGCCAGCCTACCGCGCGCGGTACGACAAACGGATCACGGGGACGGCAACGGGATCAGGACGCACGGCCAGGCAGTACGCCGCTGAGCAGGAACGCGACGCTCCGCTCCTTCTCCGTCCAGGCCCGGGTGTCGAGTTCGACGGACTGCAGCAGGGCGCACTCGACGTCGTAGCCGTGCTCGGTGAGGTCACGGCCGATGAGTTCGGCCGCGTCGCGGGTGGCGGCGTGCGCGACGATGCGCTGCGGGCGGCGGTCGGCGACCGCGGAGACCACGGCCGCTCCCCCGCCGCCGACGCGGACGACGTCGGGTTCGGGCAGGTTCTCCAGGACGTACGGGGCGGTGCCGTGGACGATCTGGAGCTGGACCGCGCGACGGCGTGCGGCGGCGTCGGTGCGGGCGCAGGCGCCGGGGTCCCGGTCGACGGCGATGACGGCGGCGCCGGCGCGGGCGGCCTCGGTGGCGAAGGCGCCGCTGCCGCTGCCGATGTCCCACACCAGGTCGCCGACGCGGGGTCCGAGCCGGGCGAGTTGGGCGGCGCGGAGCAGCTCGGTCTCGCCTTCGCCCAGTTCACCGTCGTACGCCTCGGGGGGCAGGGTCCAGCCGCGGGGGCCGGTGCCCGGGTCCCGTCCGGCGATCCAGCCGCCGCCCTCCTGTGCCCCGACGGGGCCGCCGATGACGATGACGACGTTGGGGTCGCGCCAGGTGTGGTCGGCGGCCTTGTCGGAGGTGACGACGGTGACCTGCTCGCGGGCGGTGCCGAGTTCCTCGCAGATGACGAAGGTGCGGTGGATGCCGTCGAGGAGCAGGCCGAGTTCTGCGGGGCCGGCGCCGGGTGAGGTGAGGACCGCGACCTTGGTGTGGGCGCGGCATACGTTCACCGCGCGCCGCAGGGTGCGAGGGTGTGCGACGACCACGTGGGCGTCGTCCCAGGGCATGCCCGCGCGCGCGAAGGCGGCGGCCACAGAGGAGACGGCGGGGACGACTTCGACCTCCAGGCCGAACTCGGGTGCGCGCAGGGTCCGTACGACGCCGAAGAAGCCGGGGTCGCCGTCGGCGAGCACCACCGCGGTGCCGCGATGGGCGGCGATCCGGCGGGCGGCGAGGGCGAGGCTGCCGAGCCGGATGCGCTCGGCGGTGGGCGGCACCTCGGGCAGCGCCAGGTGGTGGGCGGCACCGGCGACCAGGGTGGCGGCGCCCAGAGCGGCGCGTGCCGCGGTGGTCAGCGGAGAGCCGTCCCAGCCGATCACCGTGACCCGGTCGGCCATCGTCGTCAGTCTCCAGGGGGTTTGCGCAGGTCGTCGGGGGCAGCCCGCGGGCGGGCAGGCTCCGTGAGAGTACCTGGTGCGGCCCGGGACCGCGCGGGCGGCGTCGCCCGTGCCGTCAGTTCCAGTCGGAGTACGAAGCGAAACCGCCCGTGTCGGCCAGCTGGTCCCCCGCACCCTCGATGTCCTCGGGCAGCAGGCTCCACACGATGTAGTCGGTGCGCACCTCGGCCCAGGCTCCGTCGTCGGTGCGGGTGCGCGCTATGCAGGCGCCCCGCAGCACGCCCTCGCTGATGCACCCGATCTTCTGGGCGACCTGCTGCGAGGCCGTGTTGTCGGCGGCCGTGCGCAGCTCGATGCGTTCGAATTTCTGGTCGCCGAACAGCCATTGGGCGGTGGCCAGGGCGGCTTCGGAGGCATAGCCCTCGCCGCGGGCCCAGGGGGCGATGATGTACGACATCTCGGTGGAGCGCACATGCCAGTTCGTCTTGCCGAGCTGGATGATGCCGACCAGGCGCTGGGTGAGGAACTCGGTGACGGCGAGGTCGAGGCCTCGACCGGCGGCGCGCTCGGTGGGGGCGTCCTCGGTGATCCAGGTGCGGGCGCCGTCCTCGGTGAAGGGCTGGGGGACGTCGGTCCAGGCGACGACCTGCTCGTCGTTCATCATCTCGGCCAGGGCGGGGATGTCGTCCTCGTCGAGGGGACGCAGCACCAACCGCTCCGTGCTGATGGAGATGGTGGGGAAGGTGCTCGTCATGTAGCCGCTCCGTAACCTTCGAACCGTCAGGGCCTGCTGAACTGCCCAGCATGCAGCATGAAAGCACTGAACCACACACCCGGGGTCCACTCTTCGTAATGAAGTGAACCCCGGGTGCGAACAAAGCGGCGTCGCTCAGAAGGACGCGATGACCGAGCCGTCGTACTCGTCCTCGATGAACTTCTTCACCTCGGCGGACGTGAGCAGCTCGGCGAGCTTCTTCACGCGCGGGTCGTCCTCGTTGCCCTCCTTCACGGCGAGGAAGTTGCCGTACGGGTTGTCCTTGGCGGATTCCAGTACGAGGGCGTCCCCGGCGGGCTTGAGGTCGGCCTCGATGGCGTAGTTGCCGTTGACGACCGCGGCGTCCACGTCGTCCAGGGAGCGCGGGGTCTGGGCCGCCTCCAGCTCCTTGAACTTGAGGTTCTTCGGGTTCTCGGTGATGTCCGCGGGGGTCGCTTCGTTGCCCACGCCGTCCTTGAGGGTGATCAGGCCGTTGTCGGCGAGCAGCTTCAGCGCCCGCGCCTCGTTGACCGTGTCGTTGGGGACGGCGACGGTGGCACCGCTCTTCAGGTCGTCGGCGCTCTTGACCTTGTGGGAGTAGAGGCCGAGCGGCTCAAGGTGGACCGTGACGACGGGCACGATGTGGGTGCCGTTCTTCTTGTTGAAGTCGTCGAGGTACGGCTGGTTCTGGAAGTAGTTGGCGCCGACCGAGCCGTCCTCCGTCGCCGTGTTCGGCGTGACGTAGTCGGTGAACTCCTTGACCTCCAGGTCGAGGCCCGCCTGCTGCGCCAGGTTGTCCCTGACGTAGGTGAGGATCTCGGCGTGCGGGGTCGGGCTGGCGGCGACCACGAGCGGGCCGTCGGTGGAGCCGGAGCCGGAGTCGGAGGAGCCGCAGGCGGTGAGCCCGAAGGTGAGGGCTCCGGCGGCGAGGGCGGCGGTGGTGATCTTGGCGGTGTTACGCACGAAAAGTGCCTTTCCTTCTGGGTGGTGCGACCCCGTCGTGGGTGGACGGGGGGTAGAGGGGTTACGCGACCTTGGTGACGTCGGTCGCGGCCGGCTGCTTCGCCTTCAGCAGGCGGAGCTTGGGGCCGGGGCCGGAGCGGCCGCCGCGGCTGTGCAGGGAGCGGGCCGCGTAGCCGCCGGCGAACTGGATGAGGGAGATGACGACGGCGAGGATCGCCACGGTGATCCACATCAGGCCGGTCTCGAAGCGCTGGTAGCCGTAGCGGACGGCGAGGTCGCCGAGGCCGCCGCCGCCGACCGTGCCGGCCATGGCGGAGTAGCCGATGAGGGCGATGATCGTAGTCGTCGTGGAGGCGATCAGGGACGGCAGCGCCTCGGGGACGAGGACCTTGCGGACGATGGTCCAGGTGTTGCCGCCCATCGACTGGACGGCCTCGACGAGCCCGTGGTCCACCTCGCGGACGGCCGTCTCGACCAGGCGGGCGAAGAACGGGATGCCGCCGATGGCCAGCGGCACGATCGCGGCCTCGCTGCCGATGGTGGTGCCGGTGACCCAGCGGGTGAAGCTCATCAGCGCGACCATCAGGATGATGAACGGCAAGGAGCGGCCGACGTTCACGATCTGCCCGATGACCTTGTTCACCACGGTGTTCTGCAACAGGCCGCCCTTGTCGGTGAGGACGAGCAGCACGCCGATGGGCAGTCCGGCGACGACGGCGATCAGGGTGGACCAGCCGACCATGACCAGCGTCTCCGTACACGCCTGCTGAAGCAGCGGCTGCATGTCGGACCAGGTCACCGGACACCTTCCTTCACCAGTACCGGCTCGGCGCCGACGACATCGATCTGCAGGCCCTGTTCGCGCAGGAAGCCGATCGGCACGACGTTGTCCTCGTAGCGGCCGGGCAGTTCGATGCGCATCCGGCCGACCTGGAGGCCGCCGACGGTGTCGATGGCGGCGCCGAGGATGGAGATGTCGATGTTGTAGGTGCGGGCCAGTTGCGAGATGACCGGCTGGGTGGCGGACTCGCCGTGGAAGGTGACGTCGAGGACCGTCCTGTCGTCGCCGGTGGCCTCGCCGCCGACCGGGAAGAGCGCGGCGGCCAGCTCCGAGCCCGGGGTGGCGAGCAGCTCGCTGACGGTGCCGGACTCGACGATGCGGCCCTTGTCCATCAGGGCGGCCGAGTCGCAGATGCTCTTCACGACGTCCATCTCGTGCGTGATGAGCAGGACGGTCAGGCCGAGCTGCCGGTTCAGGTCACGCAGCAGCTTCAGGATCGAGCGGGTGGTCTCCGGGTCGAGGGCGCTGGTGGCCTCGTCGGAGAGCAGCACCTTGGGGTCACCGGCCAGGGCGCGGGCGATGCCGACGCGCTGCTTCTGGCCGCCGGAGAGCTGGGCGGGGTAGGCCTTGGCCTGGTCCGCCAGACCCACCAGGTCGAGCAGCCCAAGTGCCTTGCGGGAACGTTCCTTCCCCGACGTGCCGAGGATTTCCAGCGGCAGCTCGACGTTGTCCTGCACGGTCCGGGAGGACAGCAGGTTGAAGTGCTGGAAGACCATGCCGATACGGCTGCGCGCGCGGCGGAGTTCCCGGCCGGCCCGCGGGCCCCGCCCGGCGAGGGCGGTGAGGTCCTGGCCGGCGACGGTGACCGTGCCGGAGCTGGGGCGCTCCAGGAGGTTGATGCAGCGGATGAGCGAGGACTTGCCGGCGCCGGACTGGCCGATGACGCCGTAGACCTCGCCTTCGCGGACGTGCAGATCGACGCCGTCGAGGGCGGTGACCTCGCGGCCGCGGGAGCGGTAGACCTTGGTCAGGCCCGAGGTGGTGATCACGTGGGTTCCGTCACTGTCGAGTACGCGGGCGTGGATGTGCCCTGGTACGGAGGTAAAGAGGTGCGCGGGGCTGCTGGGTCACGTACGGGCAGAGGGCGTACGGACATGCCACGGCGGCTCGCTTCGGGGCGCGAGGCTCAAGGGGTACAGGGGCCCTCTAGAAGGCGCACATTCGACACATACAGCGAGCACCGGGCGTCATGGTCGCCTCGGTCGCAGGGATGCGGCTGCTCGTCGTGGTCATGCGATCAGTAAAGCAGACGTATGAAGCCGACCAAGAACCGCTGTCCGCATTGCGGACAGCGGTGGACAGTCGTCAGTCCCGGGTGGAGATCTCCACGCCGTCGGCGGTGACCAGGGCGGACAAGGCCGACAGGTCCTCGACCACCAGGTCGGCGGCCAGCTCGTGGGCGGGGTGGGTTGTGGCCAAGGCCACGGTGATCATCCCGGCGGCGCGGCCGGCCCTCAGTCCGGCGGGGGCGTCCTCGAAGACGACGCACGCGGCCGGGTCGACGCCCAGTGCGCGGGCGGCGAGCAGGTACGGCTCGGGGTCGGGCTTGCCGTGGGTGACGTCGTCGGCGGCGATCAGGGTCTTGGGGAGGATGCCGACGGCGTCCAGGCGGGCCTCGGCCAGGCGGCGGGTGGCCGAGGTGACGACGGCCCAGCGGTCGGCGGGCAGGGCGGTGAGGAAGTCGTGCGTGCCGGGGAGCAGATGTACGCCGCCGTTGGGTACGTCCGCCACCTCCAGCATCTCGATCCGCGCGACGGCCTCCGGGACGATCTCGGGCGGCAGCAGGTCGGCGGCTATCTCGGCGGCGGTCCGGCCGTGCAGCTCGATCTGCGCGAAGCGCTCCGCGGTGATGCCGTACTCCCCCGCCCAGCGGGTCCAGCAGCGGTGGACGGATTCGAGGGAGGAGACGAGAGTGCCGTCGTTGTCGAACAGGAGGGCTTGCGCGCGGATCTTCATGCCCTCGACCCTACGGGGCACCGCGGGGGCGGCCGCATCAGGCCTTTTGGCCCGTAATAGGGTCGCTGCATGCTTGATGCCCTGACGGTGGCGACCGCGGTCGCCGCGCTGTTGCTCGGCGCGTGGTGCGGGTGGGCCGCGTACCGTGACGAGCCGACCAAGGACTGGCACTTCATCGGGATGGCCGTGGTGTCGGTGCTGGCGTTGGTGCAGCTGGTGGTCGGCGTGGTGCAGCTGGCGCGCGGCGAGCGGCCGGAGCAGGGGACGACCATCTTCGTGGCGTATCTGCTGGGGGCGTTCGCGTGCGTCCCGGCCGCCGGGTTCATGTCGCTGGCCGAGCGCTCCAAGTGGGGTTCGTTGACGGTTGCCGCCGGCGGTGTGGTGCTGGCTGTCCTGGAGGTGCGGCTCTATGACATCTGGGGAGGCTGAGGTGGCGAGCGCGGCGAAGTCCCGGCTGATCAGCGGGCCCGGGATGCTGCTGGTGTGGCTGTACGGCGTGATGGTCGTCGGGGCGGTGTCGCGATCCGTGTTTCAGATCGCGACGGAGTTCGACAAGGCGCCGCTGGCTTATTCGCTGTCGGCGGTTGCCGGTGTCGTGTACGGGTTCATCACGTACTCGTTGGTGCGGGGTGGGGAGACGGCGCGGCGGGCGGCGTTGGTGTGCTGCGGGGCCGAACTGCTCGGGGTGTTGACGGTGGGTACGTGGACGCTGGTGGAGCCGTCCGCGTTTCCTGACGCGACTGTGTGGTCCGACTTCGGCATGGGGTACTTGTTCATTCCCGTGCTTTTGCCGGTCACTGCGATGTTCTGGTTGCGGAGGGCGCGGGCCGAGCAGCCTGGTTGAGCCGCATATCGATACAGCCCCGCGCCCCTGAAGCCGGCTGTGGTTCACGCCGTTTGCACGAAGGAACCCGCGGGCTTCTCCAGCACGATCATCGGGACTCCGTCCGCGCCCTTCGACGTGCCCACCGTCTCGTAGCCCACCTTGCGGTACAGGCGGAGGTTGCCCTCGCTGCGGTGGCCGGTGTGCAGGCGGAAGCGCTTGGCGCCGTGCTGCTCCGCGAGGGCCGTTTCAGCCGCGCGCAGCAGCCTCGCGCCGATGCCGTGACCCTGGAGGCGGGGGTGGACGCAGAGGCGGCTGATGGAGGCCGCGCCGTCCTCGGTGATCGTGCCGCGCACCGAGCCGACCACCTCGTCGCCGAGCCGGGCCACGAAGACGCAGTCCTCGGCGACCTCCTGACGGACCGAGTCGAGGGGCTGGACGAGCGGGTCGATGCGGTAGTTGCCGTACAGCGCCGCCTCGCTCTGGAAGCACAGGTACTGCAGCTTGAAGATCTGCTCGACGTCCCGATCGGTCGCCTCGGAGATGATCACGCTCATGCCCATGTGTGCACGCCTCCCGCTCACCTGTTGCTTGTTGTCCCTCACTCCTATCCCCGTGCTCCGCGAGCCGCAACCTCCGAGGCCAGCAATCGCCGCAGACATCCCAGACATCTGGAACGTTCCGGCCCGAGACTCCCCTGTGAGATACCCAACTCCCCCGCGATCTCCCGGTATGTGAGGTCGTTGGGGGACATCAGGGCTTCCAGGAGGGCGGGGCAGCGGCCGGGCAGTCGGCGGACCGCCGCGCGCAGGACCCGGGCGCGGGCCGCGGTGAGGGCGAGCTGTTCGGGGGTGCGGGCGGCCTCGTCGGCGGGTTCGGTGTCGTACGGCCGTTCGCGCCGGGTCGTACGACGGGAGCGGCGGGCCTCGAAGCGGACGGCGCGGCGCAGCCAGCGCTCGGGGTCGCGGGGCGGGCCGTCGGCGTCGAGGAGTTCGAGGAGGCGGAGCCAGACCGCCTGTTCCAGGTCGCCGGGCTCGGTGCCGGCGGCGTGCGCCTCGGCGGAGGCCTCGGCGGCGAGCAGGGGGCGCAGTGAGGTGAGCAGGTCGTGCGTCATATGCGGCACGACGCGGCCGCCCGGGCGGTGGGTTGCCCGGGCGGCCGACTGTCACCCCGACCGGGGTGGGATGGTTCAGTTGTTGACGAAGTCCTCGCGGGCCAGCAGACCGGTGTCCGGCTGGTCGGTGAAGATGCCGTCGATGCCGGTGGCGAAGTACACCTGGTAGGCCCCGAAGACATCGCCGTAGGCGTCCGCGTCGGTGCCCTTGCGGAAGTTCGCGGGCAGGAACGGGTTCTCGTTGCGCAGGGTCCAGGGGTGCAGCTTGAGGCCGACCTTGTGGGCGTCGGCGACGAGGGTGGTCGGCCGGGTCAGGCGGCCCGCGCTGTCCTTCGGGATGATCAGGTCGAGGGTGGGGCCGATGCCCTGGGCGTAGGAGGCGATCTCGCGCAGACCGGCCGGCTTGATCAGGTCGGCGACGGTGCGCGGGTCACCGTTCTCGACGAAGTCCCAGGGGCGGGTGCTCGCGCCGGACAGCAGCACGACGAGCGGGTTGTCGACCAGCTTGTGCAGGCGCTGGATGCTGGTCGGCTCGAAGGACTGCAGGATGACCGGCGAGTTCCACCGGTCCTTGCGGTACTTGCGCAGCAGCTTGGCGACCCGCTCCTCCAGGGAGAGGCCGAGCTTGCGGAAGTACGTGGGGTGCTTGAGCTCGGGGTAGATCCAGACCTGCTTGCCGCGCTCGCGGGTCTGCTCGTCCTGCCACTGGAGCACCTCTTCGAAGGTGGGGATCCCCCAGCGGCCGTTGTAGAGGGTGTTGTGCGGGCGGTTGGCCGGGATGCGCTCGGTGGCGCGCAGGGTCTTCAGCTCGGCGAGGGTGAAGTCCTCGGTGAACCAGCCGGTGGTGGAGACGCCGTCGAGGACCTTGGTGGTCTTGCGGTCGGCGAACTCGGGGTGGTCGGCGACGTCCGTGGTGCCGCCGATCTCGGGCTCGTGCCGGCAGACGAGGTGACCGTCCTTGGTGGGCACCAGGTCGCCGGCCTCGACGATGTCGGCGCCCATGTCGAGGGCCAGCTGGTAGGAGCCGAGGGTGTGCTCGGGGCGGTAGCCGCTGGCGCCGCGGTGGGCGACGATCGTCGGCACGGGCAGGCTCTTCATTCCTCGGCCTCCATGACGCACATCGGCTCTCGCCGTGCCGGACAGACCGAGGACGGCTCCGCCCGCGCCGAGCACGGCAGCGCCGAGGAGCGCCCGTCGCCCGGTGTGCGCCTGCTCCTGCGGCTGCTCGTTCGACTTGTGCGTTCCCATCAGCGGCCTCCCTGCCGTGCATGTCATCGGTGCTGGCAGATCGTAGGGGTGTCGATATGTCAGCCGGGAGGCCGCATTTCGAACGCGTGGCTGACGATGGATGACGATGGATGTCGTGGCCTGGACGCGATGTCGGTCACATCGTCGCCGCCGGGTTACGCGTAGGCTGCGGGACGCCACCGCAGGTAAACGTACGTCAACAGTGCGTAAGACCTCGGTGAACCCGATGTCCCCGATGTGCGTTTGTCCGGGGGCCGCGAGTATCGTCCTCACCTGCACAGACTCACAACCTGCACAGACTCCTACCGAGTCCGTCGACCCCGGAGGGCCCGTTGTCCCGCTTCGCGCTCATCAAGGCAGTGCTCGGTCCGATCATGCGCCTGATGTTCCGCCCCCGGGTGGAGGGTGTGGAGCACATTCCGGGCGACGGCCCGGTGATCCTGGCCGGCAACCACCTCACGTTCATCGACTCGATGATCCTGCCGCTGGTCTGCGACCGTCAGGTGTTCTTCATCGGCAAGGACGAGTACGTCACCGGCAAGGGCCTCAAGGGCCGGCTGATGGCGTGGTTCTTCACCGGCGTCGGCATGATCCCGGTCGACCGCGACGGCGGCAAGGGCGGGGTCGCGGCGCTGATGACCGGGCGCCGGATCCTGGAGGAGGGCAAGGTCTTCGGCATCTACCCGGAGGGCACCCGCTCCCCCGACGGCCGCCTCTACCGGGGGCGCACCGGTATCGCCCGGCTCACCCTGATGACCGGCGCGCCCGTCGTCCCGTTCGCGATGATCGGCACGGACCGGATCCAGCCGGGCGGGGCGGGCTTTCCCCGGCCGGCCCGGGTGACGGTGCGCTTCGGTGAGGCGCTGGAGTTCTCCCGGTACGAGGGGATGGACCGGGACCGGTACGTGCTGCGGGCCGTGACGGACTCCGTGATGACGGAGGTCATGCGGCTGTCCGGGCAGGAGTACGTGGACATGTACGCCACGAAGGCGAAGGAAGCGGCGTAGCTCCGCTGGTTGCGCCGGGGGCTCGGGGGCTGCGGGTAGTCCTTTGTCTGCGGATTCGTTGTGGCGGGTCGCGGCCGCGCGGCGGAACCGCGTGTTCAACACAGCCCCGCGGCCCCTGATGGGCTCATCTGAAGGGGCGCTTTCAAAGGGGCGCCGTCTGCGGTGGTCCACCATTCCCGCGGCCGTCTTCCGTCGTCGGGAACCACAGGACGAACGTCGAGCCCTCCCCCACGCGGGAGAAGAGGCGTACCTGGCCGCCGTGGGACTCGACGATCTGGCGGACGATCGCCAGGCCCAGGCCCGCGTGGCGGTCGCGGCTGCCGCCGTTGCCCCGGGCGCGCCAGAAGCGGTCGAAGACGCGGGTCTGGTCGTCGTCGAGGATGCCGGGGCCCTCGTCCCGTACGGCCGTCCACAGCCAGCCGTCCGAGCGGCCGGCCGCGACGGTGATGCGGGTGCCGGGTGGGGCGAGTCGTACGGCGTTGGAGAGCAGGTTGCCGACGGCGCGGCGCAGGGCGTCGTGGTCGCCGATGACGGTCAGGCCCGGGGTCAGCCGGCGGTGCAGGGTGAGGCCGCGTTCGGTGGCGAGCGGGGCGAACTCCTCGCAGGCCTCACCGGCGGCCGCCGCCAGGTCGACGTCGGTGTCGGCGAGGGCGGGGGCGTTGCGGCGGGCGGTGGCGAGCAGGTCCTCGACCAGCCGGGTCATCCGGGTCGTCGCCCGGTCCACGCTCCGCGCGGCGGCGCGCCGTTCCTCCTCGTCCGACTCCTCGGAGGTCAGTACGGCGTCCACGTTGGCGCGGATGATCGCGAGGGGGCTGCGCAACTCGTGCGAGGCGTCGTCGACGAGCTGGCGCTGGGCGCGGAAGGCCTCGTCGAGGCGGTCGAGCATGGAGTCGACGGTGTCGGCGAGTTCGCGCAGCTCGTCCTTGGGGCCGGTCAGCCGGATCCGCTGGGACAGGTCGGTGGCCTGGATCTCGGCGGCGGTGCGGGAGATGGCGCGTACGGGGCGCAGCACACGGCCGGAGAGGATCCAGCCGATGACCAGGCTGGCGATGGCGAGTCCGCCGAGCAGGGCGAAGGTGGCCTCCATGGAGGCGGAGACGTCGAAGGCGACGACGATCGTGGCCCGTTCCCTCGGCACCTGGACCTCGGCGGTCGGCCGGGCGAACCCCACGACCAGCAGCGCGAGCATGGCGCAGAAGGCCGCGGCCGGGACATGCCGCCGCCGGCCGGGCCGGTTCGGGGCGACCTTGTCCAGCAGGTCGAGGTTGGTGAAGCGGACGGCGTACCGGCTGCGCCGGCGCTGTGTCAGCACATACGCGGCGATCAGCGCGGCGAGCGGCAGGAGCAGCAGCAGCCAGCCGGGGGAACGCAGGCTCATGCCGCGCCTCCTCCCGTGCGCCGGCGCTGCGCCGCCACGTGCCGCACGATGTCCCGCACCCAGTCCCGGTCCGTGCGCAGCCGCAGATGCGCGGCGCCCGCCCGGCGGACGGACTGCCGGATCAGCGCCCGCTGCTCCAGCGCGGCCGCGGCGTAGCGCTCGCGCAACCGCCGTGCGTGAGTGGGGACTTCGCGTCGCCGCCCGGTCTCCGGGTCCACCACCGTGAGCAGCCCGACGGCGGGCAGTTCCAGCTCCCGTGGGTCGACCGTCTCGACGGCGAGGACCTGGTGACGGTGGGCCACGGTGCGCAGCGGCCGCTCCCAGCCGGTCTCCAGGAAGTCGGAGACGACGGCGACCAGGCCCCCGGAGGGCAGGGCACGCAGGGCGTGCAGCGCGTCGGCGAGGGTGTGCTCGGGGACGCCGGGCGCGACGCGGGGGCGGTCGAGGGCGGCGCGCAGGATCGCCAGCAGGTGGCGGCGGCCGGTACGGGGCGGGATGCGCTGGATGCCGTAGGGGCCGGTGATCTGTGCGCCGAGTCGGTTGCCGGCCCGTTCGGTGAGGAACGCGACGGCCGCCGCCGCGCCCACCGCGAGGTCCCGCTTCTCCATCCGCGCGGTGCCGAAGTCCATGCTGGCGGAGGCGTCGAGGACGATCCAGGTGGTGAGTTCGCGGTCGGCGAGGGTGCGGCGGACGTGCGGGACGGTGGTGCGGGCGGTGGCGTTCCAGTCCATCCGGCGGACGTCGTCGCCGATGACGTACGGACGCGTCTCGGAGATCTCGCTGCCGGGCCCCGGCACGAGGGACGCGTGATCGCCCTGGAGGAGTCCGTCGGGGCGGCGGGTGAAGAGCAACTCCAGGTGCCTGAGTGCCTGCTCGGGAGTGAGTTCGCGCAGCGTCGGGGTCATGCGACCGCCTCCTCGGCCGCCTGGCGCGGGCTGATCCTGGGCTGCTCCACCACCGCGAGCACCTCGTCGACGATCTCGCCCGCGGAGATGCCGTCGGCGAGGGCGTCGAAGGAGAGGACCAGGCGGTGCGCGATGACCTCGTGCGCCAGGTCGTGCATGTCCTCGGGCAGGACGTAACCGCGGCCGCGCAACAGGGCCAGCGCCCGGGCCGCCGCGACCAGGCCGAGCGTGGCGCGCGGGCCCGCGCCGTGCGCCACGCGGCTGCCCGGTCCGGCGAGTTCGCGGGTGGCGACGACGAGACGTACGGCGTACTCGGCGACCGCGTGGTGCACGAACACCTCGTCGGCCGTGCGCTGGAGCGCGACCAGGCCGTCCGGGGTGAGGACGCGGCGCGGCCGGGGCGGGTCGACGCTCATCCGGTAGAGGATGGCCAGTTCCTCCGACTCACTGGGCGCGGCCACGTCCACCTTGAGCAGGAAGCGGTCGCGCTGGGCCTCGGGTAGCTGGTAGACGCCCTCGGACTCGATGGGGTTCTGGGTGGCGAGCACGAGGAACGGCTGGGGGACGGGGAGGGTGGTGCCGCCGATGGAGACCTGGTGCTCGCCCATCACCTCCAGGAGCGCGGACTGCACCTTGGCGGGGGCGCGGTTGATCTCGTCGGCGAGCACGACGTTGGCCAGCACCGGGCCCGGCTCGATGTCGAACGCCTCCTGGGAGGGGCGGTAGATGCGGGTGCCGGTGATGTCGGAGGGGACGAGGTCGGGGGTGAACTGGAGGCGGGCGAAGTGCCCGCCCGCGACATGCGCGAGGGTCTTCGCGGCGAGCGTCTTGGCGACGCCGGGGACGCCTTCGAGCAGGCAGTGGCCGCGGGCCAGGACCGCGGTGAACATCCGCTCCACCATGCGGTCCTGGCCGACGATCACCCGCTTGACCTCGAAGAGGGCCTCTTCGAGGAGCTTGCCCTCCGGGATCCGGGCGGTCACAGCGCCGAGGCGGGGTCGGACGTGGGGGTCACGGTGCTGCCGTCCTTCCAGGGGCAGTCCTCCCGGTCCGCCGCCGCGCCGCCCTCCTCGACGACGAACCTGATCTGCTCACGCGGCGCCTCGTCACCGTCGGCCGCGAGCGCGACACCGCCCCCTGCGAGGCCGGCGACGGCCAGGACGGAGGCGGTGACGAGGGCCTTCTTCGTACGACGTGTCATGGTCGGTGGCTCCTTCAGCCGTGGGATACGACATCGGGTACGGAGCCAGACCATCAGGCGAAGCCGAAAACGGACTTAAAGCCTTACGGCCGTCAGTGCTCGACCGCCCCCTCCAGCCGCTGCCCCCGCAGCAGGAACCACCCCGCCACTGCCGCCCCCAGCAACACCACGGCACCCACGCCCGACGCGAGCGTCAGACCGTCGACGAAGGACTGGCGGGCCGCGTCCAGCAGCTCGCCGGACGTGTGGGCGGGCAGGCCCGCGGCCACCTCGACCGCGCCGCCCAGCGACTCGTGCGCGGCCTGCGGGGTGCCCTCCGGCGCGGCGAAACCCTTGTAGACGCCGGTCACGATCGAGCCGAGCAGGGCGATACCGAGGGCGGCGCCGAGTTCGTACGCCGTCTCGGACACCGCCGACGCGGCGCCCGCCTGCTCCTTGGGCACGGACGCGAGGATCACGTCGGCGGTCACCGTGAACGAGAACCCGGCACCGACACCGACGACCAGCAGCGCGGCCCCGAGCAGCGGATACCCGGTGTTCTGGCCGACCAGGGTCAGCGCGCCCAGCGCCAGGCCGACGGCGGCGAGTCCGCCCGCCACCACGGCCCGCACCGAGTACCGGCGGGCCGCCCGCCCGGCGACCAGACCGGCCGCCACCGCACCGAGCGCGGCGGGCAGTTCGGCCAGGCCCGCCTCGAACGGCCGCCGGTCCTGGACCAGTTGCAGGAACTGCGAGAGGAAGAAGACCAGGCCGGACATGCCGAGGATGGTCAGCAGGTCGGCCAGCACCGCCCCGCTGAAACCGCGGTTGCGGAACAGCCGCATGTCCAGCAGCGGCGCCGGGAGGGTGAGCTGACGCCGTACGAAGCCGTAGAGCGCGCCGGCACCCAGCAGGCCCGCGGCGAGCGCCTCCCAGCCGAACCCGTGCGTGGCGGCCTCCTTGACCGCGTACACCACACCGATCATGCCGACCAGCGACAGCACGACGCTGAGCAGGTCCCAGGGGCCGGGGCTCGCGTTCTTCGACTCGGGCAGCAGCTTGATGCCGACGAGGACGAGGACCACCATCACGGGCAGGTTGATCAGGAAGACCGAGCCCCACCAGAAGTGCTCCAGCAGGAAGCCACCGGCGATCGGACCGACCGCCGTACCGGCGGACGCGGTGGCGCCCCAGATGCCGATGGCGAGACTGCGCTCGCGCGGGTCGTGGAAGAGGTTGCGGATCAGGGCGAGCGTGGCCGGCATCAGCGTCGCGCCCGCGACTCCGAGCAGCGCCCTGGCCACGATCAGCAGCTCCGGCGTGGTCGCGTAGGCGTTGAGCACGGAGACCGCGCCGAACGCCGTGGCGCCGATCAGCAGGATCCGCTTGCGGCCGATGCGGTCGCCGAGGCTGCCCATGGAGACGAGCAGACCGGCGATCACGAAGGAGTAGACGTCACCGATCCACAGCAGCTGGGTGCCGGACGGGCGGAGGTCCTCCGATATGTACGGGGTCGCGAGGCCGAGCACGGTGGCGTCGACGGCCACCAGCAGCACGGCGAGCACGAGCACGGACAGCGCGAGCCAGCGGCCGGGGCGCTTCACCGCCTCGTGCGCGTTCGCCGACTGCAGGGTGCTGGTCATGATTCCTCTCTCCGTGTCGCACCGCCGAGCAGCAGCTCGACGATCATGTTCTGGAAGTCGTTCGCGGCGACCTTGCCGTCATGCACCGACCAGGCCCCGGCGGCGATCAGGCCGTAGAGGGCCTCGGTGAGCCAGGCGGGGGTCAGGTCGATGCGGAACTCGCCGCTGTCCTGGCCGCGCCGGAACAGTGCCGAGACCCGGGCGTCGAGCCGGGCCCACCCCGCGTTCTGCTCCTCGCCCTCGAACAGCTGGTTCTCGGTGTAGAGGAAGGAGAGGAGTCCGGCCGCGGGCTCGATCTCGCGCACCAGCCGCCGTACGGCGTCACTGGCGCTGCCCTCGTCCAGCCGGGCCGCGTCCAGCGCGGCCTCGCACTCGGCGATGCCGAGCGCCTCCAGCGCCCGGACCAGCGCGTCGCGCCCGGCGAACTGGCGGTGCAGCGTGGCCCGGCTGATCCCGGCGGCCTTGGCGACCTCGTCCATGGTCGCGGTGGATTTGCGGGTCAGCAGTGCTGCGGCACTGCGCAGTACGTGCTCTCGATCGACGGCCATGAGACAACCATAGCCCACATGAGACATCCATGTCTCACCATAGGCATGCGGGGCTCACAATCCGTCGTCCGGGTGGTGTGTCTCAGTGCCAGGGCAGCTGCCCGCGGCGCTCCCAGTACGCCCGCGGTTCCTCGACGAGCGCGGCGAGCCGCGCCAGCTGGTCGTCGTCGAGGTCCACGACGGCGGCGTGCAGGTTGGAGGCGAGCTGGACGGTGGTCGCGGCGCCGGAGAGGACCACGCCGGCCCAGGGCTCGCGCAGGATCAGGGCGAGGGCTACGGCATCACAGCCGAGTGACGTTTCCGCCGCTACGGCCTTCAGCGCGTCCGGCGCGTACGGCTCGGCGAGCCGCCCGTTGGCCATGCCCTCCTTGACGATCACCGTGAGCCCGGCGTCGTGGGCCTCGGCGAGGGCGGGGGCGGCCGAGGTCTCCAGGGCGTTGTAGGTGGACTGGACGGTACGGAAGGGACGCTCGCCGTCGACCGTGACCTCCAGCGCCGCCCGGATCGCGTCGGCCTGCGCGGGGCCGCTGGTGGAGAAGCCGATGGTCAGGCCCTGGGCGGCGGCCTCGGCGAGCCTGGCGTGCAGGTCCTTGTCGGTGAGGGCGGGGCTGTCGGGGGTCACCGAGTGGATCTGGTAGAGGTCGAGCCGGTCGCCGAGCAGTGCGGTGCTCTCGGCGCGCTGCCGTTCGAAGGTGGCGAGGCTGTGGTCCTTGACCTCGTGCTGCTCGGCGGTGGTGGACCAGTCGGCGGTGTAGGTGTATCCCCACTTGCTGCCGACGACGATGTCGTCGATCTCGGGGTGGGCGTTCAGCCAGTCGGCGAGGAACTCCTCGGAGCGGCCGTAGGAGCGGGCGACATCGAAGTAGCGCACGCCCTGGGCGTAGGCGGCGTCCAGCAGCTCGTGGGTGCGGGTGCGCAGCGTCTCGACGCTGCGGTCCTCTCCGAGGTCGTGGTCCCGGCCGAGGTTGATGTAGCCGGGGCGGCCGATTGCGGCGAGGCCGAGGCCGATGTGGCAGGTGGCGGTTGTTGCTGAGGCCAGGCGGGCGAAGGGCATCGCGGGCTCCGTCGTGTCGGCTCCTGTTCGGCTTGCGACCAACGTAACCCGTGATGACCTTCGCTTCAGTGCTCGGTTTGTGCGGTGGTTCGGCGGGTGCGGGTTGTGTGTGGCTTGTCGCGCCCGCGCGGCGGAGCCGCAAATCGATACAGCCCCGCGCCCCTAGAGGGCGCTCCCCTTGGCGTTCGCCCATTCGTGCTGGGCGGCCACGTCCGCCTTCACCTCGGCCAGCTGCACCGCGACCGCGCTCGGTGCCGTACCACCGCGGCCGTTGCGGGACGCGAGGGCGCCCGGGACGTTGAGGACCGAGCGGACCTCCGGGGTGAGGTGGGCGGAGATCTTCGCGAACTGGTCGTCGGTCAGCTCGTCCAGTTCCTTGCCCTCGGCCTCGGCGGCCTTCACGCACTCACCGGCGACCTCGTGCGCGACCCGGAAGGGCACGCCCTGCTTGACCAGCCACTCGGCGATGTCCGTGGCGAGCGAGAACCCGGCCGGGGCCAGTTCCTCCATGCGCTCGCGGTGCACGGTGAGGGTGGCCATCATGCCGGTGAAGGCGGGGAGCAGGATCTCCAGCTGGTCGATGGAGTCGAAGACCGGCTCCTTGTCCTCCTGCAGGTCGCGGTTGTACGCGAGCGGGAGGGCCTTGAGGGTGGCCATCAGGCCGGTCAGGTTGCCGATCAGGCGGCCGGACTTGCCGCGCGCCAGCTCCGCGATGTCGGGGTTCTTCTTCTGCGGCATGATCGACGAGCCGGTGGAGAAGGCGTCGTGCAGGGTCACGAAGGAGAACTCCTTCGTGTTCCAGATGATGACCTCCTCCGCGATCCGGGAGAGGTTCACGCCGATCATCGCGGTGATGAAGGCGAACTCGGCGACGAAGTCCCGGGAGGCCGTGCCGTCGATGGAGTTGGCGGCGCTGCCGTGCTCGAAGCCGAGGTCCTTCGCGACCGCCTCCGGGTCCAGGCCGAGGGAGGAACCGGCCAGGGCGCCCGAGCCGTACGGCGACACGGCCGTCCGCTCGTCCCACTGGCGCAGGCGTTCGGCGTCCCGGGACAGGGACTGCACATGCGCGAGGACGTGGTGAGCGAAGAGCACCGGCTGGGCGTGCTGGAGGTGGGTGCGGCCCGGCATCGCGACGTCCGGGTGGGCCTCGGCGAGGCCGATCAGGGCGTCCTGGAGGTCGGCGATCAGGCCGCCGATGGTGCGGGCGTGGTCACGCAGGTACATGCGGAAGAGGGTCGCCACCTGGTCGTTCCTCGACCGTCCCGCGCGCAGCTTGCCGCCGAGGTCGGGGCCGAGGCGCTCCAGCAGGCCGCGCTCCAGGGCGGTGTGGACGTCCTCGTCGGCGATGGCACCCACGAACGAACCGTCGGCGACGTCCGCTTCGAGCCGGTCGAGCCCGTCGAGCATCCGGCTCAGCTCGTCGTCCGTGAGCAGGCCCGCCTTGTGCAGCACGCGCGCGTGCGCCCGCGAACCGGCGATGTCGTAGGGCGCGAGTCGCCAGTCGAAGTGGACCGACGCGGACAGCTTCGCCAGGGCCTCGGCGGGACCGTCGGCGAAACGGCCGCCCCAGAGCCGTACGTCACCGCTGTTGCTGCTCACTTGCGTTGCTCCTCAAGGCTGTCGATGTGCGACCGCCTCCCCGGCCCAAGGGGTCGAGGAGGCGGCTGTCAGGCTAGTGCGTGCGAGGGGTCGTCGGCCGGTTACGCCAGGTCGCGCTTGGCGGCGATCTTCGACGACATGCTGTAGATGTCGATGAAGCCCTTCGCCGCGGACTGGTCGAACGTGTCGCCGGTGTCGTAGGTCGCGAGGTTGAAGTCGTACAGCGAGGACTTCGAGCGGCGGCCCGTGACGACGGCGCGGCCGCCGTGCAGGGTCATCCGGATGTCGCCGGAGACGTGCTGGTTGGCCTCGTTGATGAAGCCGTCCAGGGCGCGCTTGAGCGGGGAGAACCACAGGCCGTCGTAGACCAGCTCGCCCCAGCGCTGCTCGACCTGCCGCTTGTAGCGGGCGAGTTCACGCTCGACGGTGACGTTCTCCAGCTCCTGGTGGGCGGTGATCAGGGCGATCGCGCCCGGGGCCTCGTACACCTCGCGGGACTTGATGCCGACCAGGCGGTCCTCGACCATGTCGATCCGGCCGATGCCCTGGGCGCCGGCGCGCTCGTTGAGCTGCTGGATGGCCTGGAGCACGGTGACGGGCTTGCCGTCGATGGCGACCGGGACGCCCTCCTTGAAGGTGATGATCACCTCGTCGGGCTCGCGCGGGGTGGCCGGGTTCTGGGTGTACTCGTAGATGTCCTCGATCGGGGCGTTCCAGATGTCCTCCAGGAAGCCCGTCTCGACGGCGCGGCCGAAGACGTTCTGGTCGATGGAGTACGGGGACTTCTTGGTGGTCGCGATCGGGAGGTTCTTCTCCTCGCAGAACGCGATGGCCTTGTCCCGGGTCATGGCGTAGTCGCGGACCGGGGCGATGCACTTCAGGTCGGGGGCGAGGGCGACGATGCCGGCCTCGAAGCGGACCTGGTCGTTGCCCTTGCCGGTGCAGCCGTGGGCGACCGTGTCGGCGCCGTGCTTCTTGGCGGCGGCGACGAGGTGCTTGACGATCGTCGGCCGGGAGAGGGCGGAGACCAGCGGGTAGCGGTCCATGTAGAGGGCGTTGGCCTTGATCGCCGGGAGGCAGTACTCCTCGGCGAACTCGTCCTTGGCGTCCGCGACCTCGGCCTCGACGGCACCGCAGGCGAGCGCGCGCTTGCGGATGACGTCCAGGTCCTCGCCGCCCTGGCCGACGTCGACCGCAACGGCGATGACCTCGGCGCCCGTCTCCTCGGCGATCCAGCCGATGGCGACGGAGGTGTCCAGACCGCCTGAGTAGGCGAGTACGACGCGCTCGGTCACGGGGTTTCTCCTCACACTGCATTCGCTGACATGCATGAGTATGCAGGAGTCTGCATGGTTCGTCAATCTCCGGGTTCCGGGCAGTGTCTCCGGGTGCCGGGCAGGGAAATCCGCGCGAGCGTTGAACGCCTGAAACCGCTTACCCGTACTCCTCACCGAACGCCGGCGCCCCATCAGTCACACCACACCCCTAGTGAGGCTTTCGCATGTCCAGGGCTCTTCCGAAGTACCACAAGCGCCGCATCGCGATGATCGGCGGCGCTTCCGCGGTGGTGTTGTCCGGGGCGTTGATCGCCGGCTCCGCCTTGGCCGGGGAGACGTCCAAGAACAACGCGGCCCAGGCATCGACGAAGGCGGCGGCCGGCACCATCAGCTGCCCGGCGGTGGCGCCCAGCCTCCCGGCGGTCCCCGCCTCCGCGAAGGCCGAGGTCGACCGCAATCTCGCCCTGCTCAACACCCAGATCGCCGAAGCCAACAAGCGCCTGCGCGAGACCGTCGGACAGGGCGGACCCAACTTCGTCCAGAACGCCATCCTCGGCCCGCTCAAGGACAAGCGGGTCGCCACCATCAACCGCATCGCCACGGCGATCGGCCGCACCGCCGCCCGGCCGCAGGGCCTGGACTCGCTCGCCCCCTGCACGCTCGGCGCGGGCGGAGCGACGAACAACGCGGGCGGCAACGCGGCCCCGCCCGCCGCACCGGCCGCCGGTCAGGCGAACGGCGGCAACACCGGCGGCAACACCGGCGCGGGCACCATCTCCTGCCCCGACGTGGCGTCCCGCCTCCCGGCGGTCCCCGCCTCCGCGAAGGCCGAGGTCGACCGCAATCTCGCCCTGCTCAACACCCAGATCGCCGAAGCCAACAAGCGCCTGCGCGAGACCGTCGGACAGGGCGGACCCAACTTCGTCCAGAACGCCATCCTCGGCCCGCTCGCCTCCAAGCGGACGGCGGCCATCGACCGGATCGCCATCTCCATCGGCCGTACGGCCGCCAAGCCCCAGGGACTCGCCTCCCTGGCCTCCTGCACGCTCACCAAGTGACGTGACAGGCGCTGTGGCCGCCCCGTTGGAGCGCCGGCCGGGGCGGCCACAGCGGAACAGCCGTACGGAAATCTCTTAGGCAGGTGAACTACCTTCCCGGATAATCACGTGCCATGGGAAAGACGTATGAGCGCATCGACGGCAGGCTCCGTTCGTTCATCGAGGAGCAGCCCCTCTTCTTCACCGCGACCGCCCCGCTCTCCGGCGACGGCACGGTCAACCTCTCCCCCAAGGGCCTCAAGGGCTCGTTCGTCGTGCTCGACGAACTCACCGTCGCCTACCTCGACTTCGCCGGTTCCCACGCCGAGACGGTCGCGCATCTGCGGGAGAACGGGCGGATCACCCTCATGTGGTGCGCGTTCCAGGGCCCGCCGAACATCGTCCGGGTGCACGGCCGCGGTGAGCCGGTGTTCCGTGACGATCCGCGCTTCGGGGAGCTGCTCGCCCGCTTCCCGGACATCGACGCGAGTGTGCACGGGCTGCGCGCGATCATCGTCGTGACGGCCGAACTCGTCCGGGACAGCTGCGGTTTCGCGGTGCCGCTGATGACGTACGACGGCGATCGCGAGCTGCACGGGCGGCGCTTCGCGCGGGAGGACACCGCATCGCTGAGCGCGTACTTCGCGGGCAAGGAGCACATCGCCACGAGCATGGACGGGCTGCCCGGGGTGCCGCTGCCGCTGGCTCCCTATGCCTGAACCCGTTCGCGCCCGAGCGCCCGAACGGACCATCCGAACTGCCGGTGCGGAAAGCCGCCGTTAGCGTCGGGGCATGCGCCCCGCACTCGCCGCCGCCGTGTCCGTCCTCGTCTGCGCCTCCCTCCTCGGCGCCGCCCCCGCCGAGGGCACCCCGCTGCCCGACCGTATGGCCGACACCGGCCCCGGCAGTCAGCTGATCACCGCCGTGGCGCCCGAGGCGGGCTCGACGACGGGGACGGTGACGTGGTGGGACCGGCGGGACGGACACTGGGTCAGCGCCGGTTCGGCACCGGCCCGGTTCGGGGCGAACGGGCTCGTCGAGGGGGCGGCACGCAAGCAGGGCACGAAGACCACACCGACGGGGCTGTTCACCCTGCCGTACGCCTTCGGCATCGAGGCGGCGCCGCCCGGGACGACGTACACATACCGGCCCGTGCGCGAGGACTCCTGGTGGTGCCAGGACGACGACTCCCGCTCCTACAACCGCTGGACCGAGCCCCGCCCCGCCGACTGCCGGGCGCAGGAGGCCGAACACCTGATGTCGTACGGGCCGCTGTACGCCCATGCGCTGGTCATCGGCTTCAACTACCACAAGCCGGTGCGCGGGCGCGGAGCCGCCATCTTTCTGCACGTCAGAGGAAAGGGACCGACGGCCGGTTGTGTGTCGGTGCCCGAGGACGCCATGCGGCGGATCCTCGTCTGGGCGAAGGCCCGGGGCAGACCGCACATCGCGGTGGGGACGGAGAGCGGGCCCACCGCGATCACCCGGTACTGACTGAACACACGGCCGCCACCACACGTATCTCTGGGCCAAGGGACCACGACATTCCGTTGCCCCCGTCCCCGGAGGAACCGTGACCACCACGCTCGCAGGCGGCCGCGCCGCCCGGCGCCAGACCATGCGCCGTATCCGCCCGCGCCGCTCCCCCGCCGTCCCACTGCTGCTCGCCGTGTGGGCCGGTGCGGCCGCGGTGCTGTGGCTGTGGTGGCAGAACACCCCGTCCGTCGCCGACACCACCGGCCGGGTCCTCAACGCGGGCCGGATCACCGGGCTGCTCGCCGGGTATCTGATGGCGCTGGTGGTGCTCCAGATGGCCCGGGTGCCCGCGCTGGAGCGGCGGGTGGGCTCCGACCGGGTCGCGCGCTGGCACGCGATGACCGGCCGCTACACCCTCTGCCTGGTCGTCGCGCACGTCTTCCTCATCATGTGGGGCTACGCGTTGCAGGCCGGCAAGACGCTCGGTGACGTCGTCCAGCAGACAATCGACTCCGTCAACCAGCTGCCGGACATGGGCAAGGCCGCCATCGGCACCGGCCTGCTGGTGCTCATCGGCCTGGTCTCGATCGGCCCGGTCCGCCGCAGGATGCCGTACGACACCTGGTACCACGTCCACCTGATGACGTACGCGGCCGTGTACCTGACGTTCTGGCACCAGATCGGCACCGGCAACGACTTCGCCGTCGAGCCCGCCGCCAAGACGTTCTGGTACGGGCTGTACGGGGCGGTCACCGCGCTGGTGGTGTGGTTCCGGATCATCACCCCGATCAGGCTGAACCTGAGGCACCGGATGCGGGTCGAGGCGGTCGTCGAGGAGACGCCCGGGATCGTGTCGGTACTGGTCGGCGGGCGGAAACTGCACCGGATGGGCGCGGAGGCGGGGCAGTTCTTCCGGTGGCGGTTCCTGGCGCCGGGCATGCGGTTCAGCTCCCACCCGTACTCGCTGTCGGCGGCGCCCCGCCCCGACATGCTGCGGATCACCGTGAAGGCGATCGGCGACCACAGCGCCCGGCTGCGCGCGCTGGAGCCCGGCACCCGGGTGTGGGCCGAGGGGCCGTACGGCGCGCTGACCGCCCAGCGCCGCAGCCGCGGCAAGGTCCTGCTGGTCGCGGGCGGCGTAGGCATCACGCCGATGCGGGCGCTGTTCGAGACGCTGCCCGGCGCCGCCGGTGACATCACCCTGCTCTACCGGGCCAACAGCACCCAGGACCTGGCCCTGTGGGACGAGCTGGCGAAGATCGCCGACGAGCGGGGCGCCCGGCTGATGTACGCGGTCAACAGCCCGGACGGGGCGCGCCCCGACATCTCCGCGGAGTCGCTGCAGCGGAAGATCCCGGACATCGACCGCCACGACGTCTTCCTGTGCGGGCCGCCCGGCTTCGCACAGTCCGTCTACGAGGCACTGCGCGGCGCGGGGATCCCCGCCCGCCGTATCCATCACGAGTCGTTCGAGATGTGAGCGACGGGTCACCAGGAGACCGGCAACATGAAGAAGAGTCACCCCATCCGGCGTGCCGTGCTCGCCACCGCCGCCACCGTGTCCGGCATCGTGCTGCTGCTG
Source organism: Streptomyces sp. Z423-1 (assembly GCF_013009255.1). Classification (NCBI taxonomy): domain Bacteria; kingdom Bacillati; phylum Actinomycetota; class Actinomycetes; order Kitasatosporales; family Streptomycetaceae; genus Streptomyces; species Streptomyces sp. Z423-1. Next base: position 7,743,221 of record NZ_CP053109.1, on the reverse strand, counting down.
TCGCTGAAGCCGGCCACCGACCCCGGCTCCGCCGCGGCGGCGGGCGGCGCGGCACCCCCCGCGGGGGCGGCGGCGCCCCAGGGCGGAGCGCAGGCCGCGGGCACCGCCACGGTCACCGGCACCGTGGCCCAGACGCAGTACGGTCCCGTGCAGGTCCGGCTGACCGTGAGCAACGGGAAGATCACCCAGGCGGAGGCCGTGCAGGCGCCGAGCGGCGGCCAGAGCAGCCAGGTCACCGCCGACGCCGTGCCCAGGCTCAACCAGGCCGCCGTCGCGGCGCAGAGCGCGGAGATCGACGCGGTGTCCGGGGCGACGTACACCAGCACCGGCTACAAGGAGTCCCTCCAGTCGGCCCTGGACCAGGTCCGGGCGAGCGGCGGCGGCTCCGCCGACCAGGGCGGCTCGGGCGGCGCCCAGGCCGCGCGTACGGTGACCGGGGCCGTGGCCCAGACCCAGTACGGGCCCGTCCAGGTCCGGATCACCGTCAGCGGCGGGAGGATCACCCAGGCCGAGGCGGTGCAGGCGCCCAGCGGCGGCCAGAGCAGCCAGGTCACCGCCGACGCCGTGCCCAAGCTCAACCAGGCCGCCGTCGCGGCGGGCAGCGCCGACATCGACGCCGTGTCCGGGGCCACGTACACCAGCACGGGGTACCGGCAGTCGCTGCAGTCGGCCCTGGACCAGGCCGGTGGCTGAGCCGGTGACGGAGTCCGCGCAGGCTCCCGCCGCGGAACGCCGGGCGGAGGAGGTGATGGGGACCGTCTTCTCCTTCGACGTCCGCGGCGGGGATCCCACTGCCGTGCGAGCGGCCCTCGACGAGGCCGTCGACGGGCTGCACCGGGTCGACGCGGTGTTCAGCACCTACCGCGAGGACAGCCAGATATCCCGGCTGGGCCGTGGGGAGCTGACCGTCGGGGAGTGCGATCCCGAGGTCGCCGAGGTGCTGGAGCTGGCCGCCGAGGCGGAGCGGGTCAGCGAGGGGTGGTTCAGCACGACGTACGAGGGGCGGCTCGACCCGACCGGGATCGTCAAGGGCTGGGCCGTGGAGCGGGCGGCGCGGCGGCTGGCGGCGGCCGGGGTGAGCGGGGTCAGCGTCAACGGCGGCGGGGACGTGCAGCTGCTCGGCGTGCCCGGCGGGGGGCGGCCCTGGCGGGTCGGCGTGTCGGATCCGCTGCGGCCCGGCGGGCTGGCGGCGGTCGTCTCGGCGGCCGGCGCCGACGAACTGGCCGTGGCCACGTCCGGCACGGCCGAGCGCGGCGCCCACATCGTCGACCCGCGCACCGGAAGGTCGGCGGTGACGGACCTGCTCGCGGTGACGGTCGTCGCCCCCCGCCTGACCTGGGCGGACTGCTGGGCGACGGCCGCGTTCGCGATGGGTGCGAGGAACGGGCTGGCGTGGCTGGAGTCCCTGCCGGAGGTGGAGGCGCTGCTGATCACGGCGGGGGACGAGGTGTGGGCCACGGGAGGGCTGGCGGGGTGGCTGGGGTGAGGACGCCCGAGGGCGCCCCTTACGCCGTGGCTCGGTTCTGCGCCGAGGCCCTTCATGCCCCTCACGCCGAGGCCCGCACCAGCCAGCACGCCGCCGTGAACCTGACCTCCGCCCCCTGCACGTACGGCGCGAAGGCGGTGCGCAGCACCTCGACGACCTGTGCCCGCGTCGGCTCGTCCACCTCGTGCAGCACGCGGCCCACGGGGCCGAGCAGCGTGAAGTAGCGCTCCATCTCCTGCGCCGGCATCGCGCACGGCACGTCCAGCGGCTCGACGGTGATCCCCGTCCAGCCGCTCTCCTCCAGCACGCCGCGCACCCGGTCCGCCCGCGCGAAGGCGAACTGGCCCGGCGCGTTTGGGTCACGCGGCGGCAGGTTCGGCAGCAGCGGCCCCGCGGCCCGTTCGGCCGTCGTCATGAACGGGTTCTCCTCGGGGCCGCGCCAGACGATGAGCCGCAGTTCCGCGCCGGGCCGTGCGGCGTGCCGCAGGTTCGCGAACGCGGCGGCGAAGTCGTCGAAGAACATCACGCCGAACCGTGAGATGACCAGGTCGAAGCCGGCCGGTTCGAAGGCGTGGGTCCCGGCGTCGGCCTGGACGAAGCGGGCCGGCACGCCCTCCCGCTCGGCGCGCGCCCGGGCGGCCTCGATCATCGGCTCGGCGATGTCGACGCCGACACAGCTGCCCTCCGGGCCGGCTCGCCGTGCCGCGGCGACGGTGGTGGCGCCCGTGCCGCAGCCGACGTCGAGGACGTGCGCACCGGGGCCGACCGGCTCGGCGAGCAGCGGCTCGAACGGCCTGAACAGCCCGTCGAGCACGTCCTGCGCCGCGACCCAGTTGCGCCCCGCGACCCCGCTCCACAGCGCCTTCAGCGCCTCCGCGTCCCCGCGTTCCGCAGTCATGACCGTCTCCCTTCGCTCGCCCTTGAACAGCCAGTAGCCGTACGGTGCCAGTTCAAGTCGACTTGAGGTCAAGGGCATGGATGATCCGGACATAGCGGAAGTGGCGCGGCGCTCCGGCGTACCCGCCTCCACCCTGCGCTTCTACGAGGAGAAGGGCCTGATCGCCTCGACCGGCCGACGGGCCGGCCGGCGTGTCTTCGATCCCGGCGTGTTTCAGCGGCTGGCGCTGATCGCGATGGGCCGCGCCGCCGGTTTCTCGCTCGACGAGATCGCGCTGATGTTCGCGCCGGACGGCAGGCCCCGGATCGACCGGGGAACGCTGCGGGCGAAGGCGGACGAGCTGGACGAGACGATCCGCCGTCTGACCGCCATGCGCGACGGACTGCGGCACGCGGCGGACTGCCCCGCGCCGAGCCACATGGAGTGCCCGACCTTCCGCCGCCTGCTGCGGGCGGCGGAGTCGGGTGCGACGAGCGCGCCGGAGGGCCGGCTCAGTGGCCGTTCTGCGCCAGCCGCAGCAGGTGGTCGGCGAGCGCCTGTCCCCCGTCCGGCTGACGGCTGATCAGCAGCAGCGTGTCGTCCCCGGCGATTGTGCCGAGGATGTCGTGCAGTTCGGCCTGGTCGATCGCCGAGGCGAGGAACTGGGCCGCACCCGGCGGGGTGCGCAGGACCACGAGGTTGGCGGACGCCTCCGCGGAGATCAGCAGCTCCTGGGACAGGCGCCGCATCCGCTCCTCCTTCGCCGACTCCCCCAGCGGCGCGCGCGGCGTGCGGAAGCCGCCCTCGCTGGGCACCGCGTAGATGAGGTCGCCGTCGTTGTTGCGGATCTTCACCGCGTTCAGCTCGTCCAGGTCCCGGGAGAGCGTCGCCTGCGTGACGGTCAGCCCGTCGTCGGCGAGCAGCTTCGCCAACTGGCTCTGGGAGCGCACCGGTTGCCGGTTGAGGATGTCCACGATCCGGCGGTGGCGTGCGGTGCGGGTCTGCGGCACGGCAGGCCCGTTGACCCCCGCCTGTCCGTGGTCCTGCGGGTGGCTCATCGTCGTCTCATTCTCCGGCTCGTCCGTCCCCGTGACTTGCGTCGAGGACACCGGGCAGCGCCCGGAGCAGCGCCTCCACCTCGTCGTCGCCGAGGTTCAGCGGCGGCATGAGCCGTACGACATCGGGGGCGGGCGCGTTCACCAGGAATCCGGCGTCCTGAGCCGCCTGCTGCACCTGCGGCGCCAGCGGCTTGGTGAGCACGATACCCAGGAGGAGGCCCGCACCCCGGACATGGCCGATCAATCCATGGTTCAGAGACTCGATTCCGTCCCGCAACTTCTCGCTCTGCCGCTTGACGTTCTCCAGCAGTCCCTCGTTCGCGATGGCGTCTAGTACGGCGAGTCCGGCGGCGCAGGCGACGGGGTTGCCGCCGAAGGTCGTGCCGTGCTGACCGGGCTGGAGCAGCTCGGCCGCCCGCCCGAACGCCACCGTCGCGCCCAGCGGCAGCCCGCCGCCGAGGCCCTTGGCGAGCGTGACGACGTCCGGCAGGACGCCCTCGTGCGCCTGGTACTCGAACCAGTGTCCGGTCCGCCCGATACCGGTCTGCACCTCGTCGAGCACCAGCAGCGAACCGGTGGCGGCGGTGATCGCCCGGGCCGCCTTCAGATACCCGGCGGGCGGCACCACGACCCCGTTCTCACCCTGGATCGGCTCGATGATGACGAGCGCCGTCTCCTCGGTGACCGCGGCGGCCAGCGCCTGCGCGTCGCCGTACGGGACGTGCGTGACGTCACCGGGCAGCGGCAGGAACGGGCCCTGCTTGGCGGGCTGGCCGGTGAGGGCGAGGGCGCCCATGGTGCGGCCGTGGAAGCCGCCCTCGGTGGCGACCATGTGGTTCCGCCCGGTCAGCCGGCCGATCTTGAAGGCGCCCTCGTTGGCCTCGGCGCCGGAGTTGCAGAAGAAGACCTTGCCGTCCCGGCCGAACAGCTGCAGCAGCCGCTCGGCGAGCGCGACGGGCGGCTCGGCGACGAACAGGTTGGAGACGTGCCCCAGGGACGCGATCTGCCGGCTGACGGCCTCGACGACCCCGGGGTGCGCGTGCCCGAGCGCGTTGACCGCGATGCCGCCGACGAAGTCGACGTACTCCGTGCCGTCGGCGTCCCACACCTTCGCGCCCGCGCCGCGCACGAGCGGCAGTCGCGGGGTGCCGTAGTTGTTCATGAGCGCGCCCTGCCACCGGGCGGTCAGGTCCTGGTTGGCGCTCATACGGCATCCCCCTCGTGCGCGTCCGGCACGACCATCGTGCCGATGCCTTCGTCGGTGAAGATCTCCAGCAGGATCGAGTGCTGGACCCGGCCGTCGATGACGCGGGCGTTGCGCACCCCGCCCCGCACGGCGTGCAGACAGCCCTCCATCTTCGGCACCATGCCGGACGACAGCTCCGGCAGCAGTTTCTCCAGCTGGGAAGCGGTGAGGCGGCTGATCACCTCGTCGCTGTTCGGCCAGTCCTCGTAGAGTCCCTCGACGTCCGTGAGGACCATGAGGGTTTCGGCGCCCAGTGCAGCAGCGAGTGCCGCAGCCGCCGTATCAGCATTGACGTTGTAGACATGTCCGTCGTCCTGGGAACGGGCGATCGACGACACGACCGGGATCCGGCCGTCCGCGAGCAGTGCCTCGATCGCGCCCGTGTCGATGTCGGTGATCTCGCCGACCCGCCCGATGTCGACGAGTTCGCCGTCGATCCGGGGCTGGTGCTTGGTGGCGGTCATGGTGTGGGCGTCCTCGCCGGTGAGGCCGACGGCGAGCGGCCCGTGCTGGTTGAGCAGCCCGACCAGCTCCCGCTGTACCTGCCCGGCCAGCACCATGCGGACGACGTCCATGGCGTCCTCGGTGGTGACGCGCAGGCCCGCCTTGAACTCGCTGACGATGCCGTGAGTTTCGAGCGCCCGACTGATCTGGGGACCGCCGCCGTGCACGACGACCGGCTTGAGGCCGGCGTGCCGCAGGAAGACGACGTCCTGGGCGAAGGCGGCCTTCAGCTCCTCGTTCACCATGGCGTTGCCGCCGAACTTGATGACGACCGTCTTGCCGTGGTGCCGGGTCAGCCAGGGCAGCGCCTCGATGAGGATCTGCGCCTTGGGCAGCGCGGTGTGTTTGCGTGTCGTGGTCATGAGGAGTACGCGCTGTTCTCGTGGACGTAGTCGGCGGTGAGGTCGTTGGTCCAGATCGTGGCGGTCTCGGACCCGGCGGCGAGGTCGGCGACGATGTGCACCTCGCGGTAGCGCATGTCGACCTTCTCGCGGTCCTCGCCGACGCCGCCGTTCTTGCAGACCCAGACACCGTTGATGGCGACGCCCAGCCGGTCGGGCTCGAAGGCGGCGGATGTCGTACCGATGGCGGAGAGCACGCGGCCCCAGTTGGGGTCCTCTCCGTGGACGGCGCACTTGAGGAGGTTGTTGCGGGCGATGGAGCGGCCCACCTCGACGGCGTCGTCCTCGGTCGCGGCGTTGATCACCTCGACCTTGATGTCCTTGCTGGCGCCCTCGGCGTCCCGGATCAGCTGCTGCCCGAGGTCGTCGCAGACCTGCCGTACGGCGTCGGCGAACTCCCCGTACTCCGGGGTGACCCCGGAGGCGCCGGAGGCGAGGAGCAGCACGGTGTCGTTGGTGGACATGCAGCCGTCGGAGTCGACGCGGTCGAAGGTGACCTTGGTGGCCGCCCGCAGCGCCTTGTCCAGCGTCGCGCTGTCCAGTTCGGCGTCCGTGGTGAGGACGACGAGCATGGTGGCGAGGCCGGGGGCGAGCATGCCGGCGCCCTTGGCCATGCCGCCGACGGTCCAGCCGTCCTTGGTCACGACGGACGTCTTGTGCACGGTGTCGGTGGTCTTGATGGCGATGGCGGCCTTCTCACCGCCGTGCTCGGAGAGCTGGGCGGCGGCGGTCTCGACGCCGGGGAGCAGCTTGTCCATCGGCAGAAGTACGCCGATCAGTCCCGTCGAGCAGACGGCGACCTCGATGGCGCCCCGGCCGAGCACCTCGGCAACCTTCTCGGCGGTGGCGTGCGTGTCCTGGAAGCCCTTCGGGCCCGTGCAGGCGTTGGCGCCCCCGGAGTTGAGGACGACCGCGGACACCTGGCCGCTCTTCAGCACCTGCTCCGACCAGAGCACGGGGGCGGCCTTGACGCGGTTGGAGGTGAAGACGCCCGCGGCGGCGCGGCGGGGCCCGTTGTTGACCACGAGGGCCAGGTCGGGGTTGCCGTTCTCCTTGATTCCGGCGGCGATGCCCGCCGCCGTGAATCCCTTTGCTGCCGTCACACTCACGGCGCAACTCCGATCGTCGTCAGCCCGGTGGTCTCGTCGAGCCCCAGGGCGAGGTTCATGCTCTGGACGGCACCGCCCGCGGTGCCCTTGGTCAGGTTGTCGATGGCGCTGATCGCGATGATCCGTCCCGCCGCCTCGTCGTACGTGACCTGGACCTGAACGGCGTTGGAACCCTGGACGGAGGCCGTGGCGGGCCACTGGCCCTCGGGGAGCAGATGGACGAAGGGCTCGTCGGCGAAGGCCTTGTCGTAGGCGGCGCGGACGGACTCGGCGGTGACGCCGGGCTTGGCCGTGGCGCTGCACGTGGCGAGGATGCCGCGGGGCATCGGGGCGAGAGTCGGGGTGAAGGAGACCCTCACGGGCTCACCGGCGGACGCGGAGAGGTTCTGGATCATCTCGGGCGTGTGCCGGTGCACGCCGCCGACACCGTACGGCGACATGGAGCCCATGACCTCGGAGCCGAGCAGATGCGGCTTGGGCGCCTTGCCCGCGCCCGAGGTGCCGGACGCGGCGACGATCACGGCCTCGGGCTCGGCGAGCCCCGCGCCGTACGCCGGGAACAGCGCGAGGGAGACGGCCGTGGGGTAGCAACCGGGCACCGCGATGCGCTTGGACCCCTCCAGCGCGGCGCGGCAGCCCGGCAGTTCGGGGAGGCCGTAGGGCCAGGTCCCGGCGTGCGGGGAGCCGTAGAACTTCTCCCAGTCGGCGGCGTCCTTCAGCCGGAAGTCGGCACCCATGTCGACCACGAGCACATCGGGCCCGAGCTGCTCGGCGACGGCGGCGGACTGGCCGTGCGGCAGCGCGAGGAACACCACGTCGTGCCCGGCGAGCACCTCGGCCGACGTCTCGCTCAGCACCCGGTCGGCCAGCGGCAGCAGATGCGGCTGGAGCGCGCCGAGCCGCTGGCCGGCGTTGGAGTTGCCGGTCAGGGCGCCGATCTCGATCTCGGGGTGCGTCAGGAGCAGACGCAGCAGCTCTCCGCCCGCGTATCCGCTCGCTCCGGCCACTGCCGCACGTACCGTCATGGACCCTCCTCCTGGATGGCATGACTATACGTTTCGCTGCACGTTTATGCAATCCCGCACCTGGGAAGCGCGGGCGGCCCGGGCGTACCGCGAGCCGGGGCCGCCCGGCAGGTCACCTCTGCTTGATCCGCAGGAAGGTGACGGAGTTCGCGGGGAAGGTGTACGTGAAGGTGTCCGCGACTCCCGAGAAGGTGGACCTGACCGGGGTGACCGGCGTGTCCGTCTCGGTGTTCACGTCGTCCGGCGCGGCGGCCAGGGTGGTCACCCGGGCCCTGGACGCGACCTTCGCGCCGCCCAGGTCGATGGCCGTGCGCGCGGCCGAGGACTGGGCGTTGACGACCTTGACGATCAGGTCACCGGTGCGGTCGTCCTCGGTGACGACCTGGCGGAAGGGCTCGGCCGGCTTGTTGTCGGTGAAGCTGCTCCACAGCCGGCCGTCGAGGTAGAGGCTCACCTGCCGGCCGCGCACCTTGATGTCGACGTCGTACGCGCGGCCCGTCTCGATCGACCCGGCCTTGGAGACGATGGTCGTCTTGCCGCCGTCCACGGCCTTCTCGACGGCGGACTGGGTGTTGTTCCAGCCGCCGAGGTTCCACCAGTAGTAGTTGCCGGTGTCCTTGACGCCGAAGGCGACCAGGAAGCCCTCCTTGCCGGACTTCTTGGTGGCCTTCACCTGCAGGTCGTAGTCCTTCCAGGCCGGGTCGCCGGCGGTGACCAGGGTGTTCTCGGCGGCGTCGTCGGTCTGGACGTAGGCCCCGTCCTGGACACTCCAGCTGCCGCCGCCGACGTGCTTCCACTGCGAGGCGTCACCGGAGAAGTCGTCGCTGAGCAGCGTGGTGCCGTCGGCGGCGGTGACCTTCACATCGTCGTACGCCGCGCTGGTCGCCCACGTCGACAGGCCGACGGCGCCGGTGATGGGGCCGCTGGTGTCCGGCGTGGTGGTCGCCCTCGACGGTACGACCCGGTCGCCGACGTTGTTCATGAACAGCTTCTGGACCTCGTAGCTGGCCGAGCCCCAGGAGGCGTGGTTGTTGAACCAGATCATGTCCGGGCGCCACTGCACATAGTCCTCGTTGGCGAGCAGCGGCGCGTACGAGGCGAGCTTGACGACGTCCGCGTTGCGCTCCAGGCCGGTCATGTACGCGGCCTCGGCGAGGGCGTTGTGCCAGGCGTTGCCCTGGGAGGCGTACTCACCGAGGAAGACCTTGGGGCCGCTGCGGTCGTAGCTGTCGTAGCGGTCGTTGTTCTGCAGGAACCACTGCGGGCTGTTGTAGTAGTGCTCGTCGACCATGTCGACGTTGCCCTCGCGGTTGAGCTTCCAGGCGGTGTCGAAGGTCGTGCCCGTGTCGTCCGGGCCGGAGTTGGAGATGACCGTGATGTCCGGGTACTTGGCCTCGATCGCGGCGCGGAACTTCTGGAAGCGGGCGAAGAACTCGTTGGGGAGGTTCTCCTCGTTGCCCACGCCGATGTGGGTGAGGTTGAAGGGCTTCCGGTGGCCCATCTCGGCGCGCACCTTGCCCCACTTCGAGTTCGCCGGGCCGTTGGCGAACTCGATGAGGTCGAGGGTGTCCTGGATGTGCCGCTGGAGCAGCGCCTCGTCGTTCGTGGCCCGGTTCTGGCCGCAGCCGGTCACCAGGGCGGGAACGACGGGCAGCGGCATGGCGCCGATGTCCTCGGCGAAGCGGAAGTACTCGTAGTAGCCGAGGCCGTAGCTCTGGTTGTAGCCCCAGAAGTTGGCGTTCGTGGCGCGTTGCTCGACCGGGCCGATGGTGTCCTTCCACTGGTACGACCGCTTGCGCTGCCAGCCGGACGCCTCGCTGTAGTCCTCCATGGAGCCGGTGTTGACCAGGCAGCCGCCGGGGAAGCGCACGAAGGCGGGGTCGAGGGCCTCGATCTTCTCGGCGAGGTCCTTGCGCAGGCCGTTCGGCTGGTTCTTGAAGGTGTCGCGCGGGAACAGCGACACCATGTCGAGCGCGGCGGCCTCGGTGGCGGCGACGGTGAGGCGGCCGCGGTTGCTGGTGCGGGACGCGGTGAAGGTGGCGGTGTACTTCTTCCAGGCGCCCTGCGCGGCCACCTGGCGGGCACGGGCCAGTTCGCCTGCGGCGTCCTTGAGGGAGACGGTGAGCGTCGTGCCGGACGCTGCGCGGGCCCACACCGAGAAGTCGTACCTCTTACCCTTCTCGACCCGGATGCCGGTGTTGTACCCGGCGTTGGTCACAGCCGAGGCGGCGCCCAGGGAGAGGTAGTTGCGGTTGCGCTCGTTGAGCCGTCCGTCGTCATTGACGACCTGCGCCGTGCCGTCGACCGCCCAGGAGGTCAGCGGGGTGTAGGAGCCGTTGTCGGCGGTGGAGTACTCGAAGGAGCGGTTCTGCACGAGCTCGGCGTACAGGCCGCCGTCGGCGGCCCGGTTGATGTCCTCGAAGAAGACGCCGTACATCGTGTCGTCGATCGCCGCGCCCGTCGCTGTCGGGTCGAGGGCGATCTCGTAGTCGGTGACGGCTTCGGCGTGCGCGGGGGCGGGGATCATGGCGGCGGCCACCAGACAGGCGGTGACCGTCAGGCCGAGTCTCCAGCGGGTGCGTGACATGGATACTCCGCGGCTCGGTGGGGAGATACCTGGATGCGATGTTCGATATATCGGACATTGGTCAGCACTTCGAACGGCAAGATAGGGAGGGGGCGGGGGCGCGTCAATGGGTCGCGCAGCAACGGACCGGACGGAGAGCGGGACGGGATGGGCGAGTTCTGGCCAGTGCCGGATGTGCTGGGGTATCTGGCCGGGCGCTGGCGGGTGGAGCGGTCGGTGCGGGATCTCGCGAGTGGGGACGAGGGGCGGTTCGAGGGGACGACGGTCTTCCGGCCACTTCAGGGCGGCGGTCTGCTGCACGAGGAGTCCGGCACTTTCGTCTGGCGGGGCGAGTCCCGGCCGGCCGAGCGGACGCTGCGCTACCTGCCCGGACCGTCGCACGGCACGACGGAGGTCCGCTTCGCCGACGGCCGCCCCTTCCACGACCTCGACCTGACCACCGGCCGGCACGTCGCCGACCACCCCTGCTCAGCCGACCTCTACCGGGGCGAGTTCGCCGTCCGGGACGCGGACCACTGGCGGACGGTATGGCGGGTGCGCGGCCCGGCGAAGGACCTCGTCCTGACGACGGACTACACGCGCGAAGCCTGAGCCGGGCCGCTTTCGAAGCGCAGGTTCCAGCGGCCCGCGCGGCCCGCGACGGTGGTGGTGGACAGGGAGCAGACGTCGAGGCTCCAGAACGTCGAGGGCGGTGCCTTCAGGGCGTACACCAGGGCCGCGCGGATCACCGAGGGCTCGGCCACGGCGACGATCCGGCAGCCGTCCTCGACGGGACGGGTGTCGAGCCAGCCGCCGACGCGGGAGATGAAGGCGAGCAGTGACTCACCGCCGTGCGGTGTGGAGCGGGGGTCGGCGAGCCAGGCGTCCACCGCCTCCGGCTCCCGGGCCATCGCCTCCCCCAGCGTGAGCCCGCGCCAGCGGCCCATGTCGCAGTCGCGCAGGGCGAGTTGCGCCAGCGGGGCGTAGCCGAGGGCGTCGCCGGTGGCGCGGCTGCGGGGGGTGGGCGAGCAGTAGCGCAGCTCGGCCGCCGCGAGCGGCACCAGGTCGCGGGCGACGCGCTGCACCTCGTCCCAGCCCGCCTGGTCCAGCGGCCGGTCGTCCTCGAAGCGTTCCGCGAGCAGCGAGGCGCTGCGCGCGGCGGCGACGAATGTGACCCGAAGTGCCATGCGGGGATCGTGTGCCCGGAGAGTGGGCAGGTCAAGAGGTGTTACGGCTGAGTTATGGATGCGCCGCGAATCCTTACCGGAAGGTCAGGATCAGCCGGACAACTCACTCGAAATACAGCGCCATCCATTCCTCCGGCCGCTCCAGCGGGGCGAACCCGAGCTTCTCGTACACGCCGTGCGCATCGTGCGTGGCCAGCAGGATGCGACGCAGCCCGTGCGGCCGCAGATGCTCCCGCACGGCCTCGACGAGCGCCGTGCCGATGCCCTTGCCGCGCACCGACGGATCGACATACACGTCGCAGAGCCACGCGAAGGTCGCCAGATCGGTCACGACCCGCGCATACGCGACCTGCTCCCTCGAAACGCTGTCATACACCCCGAAGTTGAGCGAACCGGCCATCGCCCGCTCATGCTTCTCGCGGGGCCGCCCCATCGCCCAGTACGCGTCGGTGGACAGCCACCGGTGCACCCGCTCGGCGTCGACGCGGTCGGGGTCGGTGGAGATCTCGTAGCCCTCGGCGAGGGGCGGCAGGTCGGTCATGGCGGGATGCTCGCAGGTCGGGCGCACGGCCGTCGACGGATTATCCGAGGACCTCTTGTCCGAGGACCTCTTATCCAAGGACCTCTTATCCGAGGACCTCGGCACAGGCGGTACGCAGCCGCCGTACCCCCTCCGTGATCTCCCCCTCCCCCGCCACCGCCGCGAAGCTCAGGCGGACGTGGCCCGCCGGGGGCTCGGCGCTGAAGTAGGGGCGGCCGGGCGCGAGGGCCACGCCCGCGCGGAGGGCGGCCGCGGTGAAGGCGGGCTCGTCGGTGCCGTCGGGGAGGCGGAGCCAGAGGTGGTAGCCGCCCGAGGGGATGTGCGGGAGGGTGAGTTCGGGCAGGTGCAGGCCGAGCGCCGCCGTCATCGCGTCTCTGCGGGCCTTCAGTTCCGTCGAGACCGTGCGCAGATGGCGGGGCCAGGCGGGCGAGCCGACCAGCTCCAGGGCCGCCTCCTGCAGCGGCCTGGGCACGAAGAAGGTGTCGACCACCTGGATGGCCCGCAGCCGCTCCAGCACCGGCCCGCGCGCGGCCAGGGCGCTCACCCGGAAGCTGGGCGAGGTCACCTTGGTGAGCGAGCAGACGTGCACCACCACGCCGTCCGGGTCGTCGGCGGCCAGCGGACGCGGCAGCGGCCCGGCGTCCGCGTGCACCAGCCGTCGTACGAAGTCGTCCTCGATCACGAACGCCCCGGCCGCCCGCGCGATGCGCAGCACCTCACCGCGCCGCTGCGGGGCGAGGACCGCGCCGGTCGGGTTCTGGAAGAGGGGCTGGCAGACGAAGACCCGCGCCCCGGTGGCCCGGAACGCGTCGGCGAGCAGCGCCGGCTTCACGCCGTCCGCGTCCACCGGCACCGGCACGGGGCGCAGGCCCGCCGCGCGGGCGATCGCCAGCATGCCCGGGTACGTCGGCGACTCCACCAGCACCGGCGCGCCGGGCGGGGCGAGCGCGCGCAGGGCCGTCGTCAGTGCCGACTGGCCACCCGAGGTGATCAGCACCTCGGCGGCCGTGACGGTGTCGCCGATGTTGCGCGCGAACCACTCGCGCAGCTCCGGCAGCCCCTCCAGCGGCGGCCGCCCCCACGCGCCCGGACGCCGGCCCGCCCGGGACAGCGCCGCCGCCATGGCCTTCTCCGGCTGGAGCGACGGATGCAGATAGCCGCCGTTGAACTCGATCACCCCCGGCGGCGGCACGGCGAGCGAGACGGTGACCCCGGAGGCGTCCACGGTGCGCGGTACGAGTTCGGCGGCGCTGTCCGCGCTGAGCGTCACCTCCTGCCACGAGGTGTCGCCCACGGGAGCGCCCCCGGTACGCGGCCGCGCCCGGAACGCGCCGGCGCCCGGCCGGGTCACCACCAGACCTTCGGCGGCGAGTTGGGCGAGGGCCCGGGAGACGGTCACCGGGCTCACCCGGAACCGTTCCACGAGTGCCCGGCTGGACGGGAGCTTTCCACCCGGAGAGTAGTGGTCGAGCTCCCTTCGTAGTTGGTTTGCCAGTTCCCCGACGCTGCTACTCTGCTGCATGAGAACAGAGAGTAGCGCTATCACACTGACCGGGATAGCAGTCAGCGGTGCGCCGAAGCCCACCCTGGGCACCCTCCAGGCCGCCCTGGGCGTCACCGTCTTCTCGCTCACCTTCCCGGCCACCGCGTGGGGCCTGGAGGGCTTCGGGCCCTGGTCGCTGGTCGCCGTGCGCACCGTGCTCGCGGCACTGATCGCGGGCGTGTGTCTGCTGGCGCTGCGCGTCCCGCTGCCCGCCCGGGAGCACTGGACGGGCCTCGCGGTCGTGGCCGGCGGCGTGGTCTTCGGTTTCCCGCTGCTCACCACGCTCGCCCTGCAGACGTCGACCACCGCCCACGCCGCCGTCGTGGTCGGCCTGCTGCCGCTGACGACCGCGCTGCTGTCCGCCCTGCGCGTCGGCAGCCGCCCCTCCCGCACCTTCTGGGCGGCGGCGCTGGTGGGCGCGGCCGCGGTGCTGGCGTTCACGATCCAGCAGAGCGGCGGCGCCCTGACCACCGCCGACCTGTATCTCTTCGCGGCGCTGCTGGTGTGCGCCGCCGGCTACACCGAGGGCGGGCGGCTGGCGCGGGTCATGCCGGGCTGGCAGGTGATCGGCTGGGCGCTGGTGCTGTGTCTGCCGCTCACCGTGCCCGCCACCGCGCTGGCGCTGTCGTACGAGCCCGTGCAGCTCACTTTGCACAGCGTGACCGGTGTGCTGTGGGTCGCGGCGGGCTCGCAGTTCCTGGGTCTGGTCGTCTGGTACCGGGGTATGGCGGCCATCGGCATCCCCAAGGCCAGCCAGTTGCAGTTGGCCCAGCCGCTGCTCACACTGGTGTGGTCGGTGCTGCTGCTGGGCGAGCACCTGACAGTGGCCGCCCCGTTGACGGCCGCGGCCGTGCTCGTCTGCATCGCCGTCACGCAACGGGCGCGAGGCTGAGCGGGGTTCCGCGCCGGTACCGACCGGCGCTGTCCGCCGTAGACTCAAAGCCACGGACCGCTGCTCCCGCACATCGTGAGGAGGCCCCAGATGCGCGCAAGCGTGGGCGACCAGCTTGTCCAGCACGGCAGGGTGGTCGGACAGCACGACAAGGTCGGCGAGATCGTCGAAGTGCTGGGCCAGAAGGGCGAACCCCCGTACCGCGTCCGCTTCCAGGACGGGCACGAGGGGCTGTGCTCACCGGGCCCCGACACCGAGATCCGGCACAGGGAAACCACACCCGGGCAGTGATTCAGCGCGGGGGTGTCGCCGGCCGCTGGTAGTGGTCGGCGACCACCCGCGCCATGGCCCCGAAGTCGTCCGCCGCCACCTCCTTGGCGGCGAAGTAGACGTGCCCGCGTACTTCCGGGTGGTCCCGGGCGTACGTCAGATGCCGGGACAGCTCGGCCGGGTCCTGCCAGGCTGCGGCCTGCGCCGGGTCACCGGCCCTGTAGAGCGCCTCCCCCACGTACAGCTGTGTTTGGGTGCCCCGCGCCACCTCGGCCCACCAGGGCACGAGCTTGGCGTAGTCGGCGGCGGAGTTGCCGATGTGCCAGTACAGCTGCGGGCAGATGTAGTCGATCCAGTTCTCCCGCACCCACCTGCGGGTGTCCGCGTAGATCTCGTCGTACGACTGCAGCGCCCGCGTGTCCGAGCCGCGCGGGTCGGTGGAGGCGTTGCGCCACACCCCGAAGGGGCTGATCCCGAAGCGGGTGCCGGGGCGGATCTGCTTGATGCGGGCCGCCATGTCGCGCACCAGCCGGTTGATGTTGTCCCGCCGCCAGTCGGCGCGGTTGGAGAAGGCGCCGCCGTGGGTGTCGTAGGCCTCGTTGTCGTCGAAGGCGTGGCCTGCGATCGGGTACGGGTAGAAGTAGTCGTCGAAGTGGACGGCGTCGATCGGGTACTTCGCCACCGCGTCCAGCATCGCGTCCTGCACGAAGGTGCGGACCTCCGGCAGCCCCGGGTTGTAGTAGAGCTTCCCGCCGTACGGCACCACCCAGTCGGGGTGCCGCCGGGCCGGGTGGGAGGCGATGAGGCGGCTCGGGTCGGGGTGCACGGCGACGCGCAGCGGGTTGAACCAGGCGTGCAGCTGAAGTCCGCGGGCGTGCGCCTCGGCGACGGCCGTGCCGAGCGGGTCCCAGCCGGGGTCGCGGCCCTGGGTGCCGGTGAGGTACTGCGACCACGGCTCGTACGGCGACGGCCACAGCGCGTCGGCCGTCGGCCGCACCTGGAGGATCACCGTGTTCAGACGGCGCCGGGTCGCCGTGTCGAGGTGGGCGAGCAGCTCGGCGCGTTGCTGTGCGGCGGTCAGGCCGGTGCGCGACGGCCAGTCCCGGTTGGTGACGGTGGCCAGCCACACCCCCCGCATCTCGGTGGTGGCGTTCTCCCGCCGCGCGGGGGCCGCGCCCGCGTCGCCCGTCATCGCCAGCGTCGACAGTGCGGCCAGCGCGAACGCCCGACGTGACAGCCGTCCCATGGACAAACCCCCAGTACGCTGCGGATCCACTCGGTCACGGATCGTCTCCGCGGCACAGCATGCCCGGCCCCGGACGATCGATCATCGATACTTACGGGTAACGTGCACGAACGGAGCAGGCACCGAACCCGGCGGACCTGCCGGAGCCGGAGAACAGCGAAGGGGACGATGTGACGGGCATCCCAGCGGGAGATATCGCGCGCGTCGGAGTGGTGGGCTGCGGCCAGATGGGGGCGGGCATCGCCGAGGTGTGCGCCCGCGCCGGACTGGACGTGAAGGTCGCCGAGACCACCGGCGAGGCCCTGGAGATCGGCCGTACCCGGCTGTTCAACTCCCTGTCCAAGGCGGCCGAGCGCGGCAAGATCAGCGAGGCGGAGCTGGCGGCGACGCAGGCGCGCCTGAGCTTCACCACCGACCTCGGCGAGTTCGCCGACCGCGACCTGGTGATCGAGGCCGTCGTCGAGAACGAGCAGGTCAAGACCGAGATCTTCCAGGTGCTCGACCAGGTGGTGACGCGTCCGGACGCCATCCTGGCCTCGAACACCTCCTCCATCCCGCTGGTGAAGCTGGCGGTCGCCACCTCGCGCCCCGACCAGGTCATCGGCATCCACTTCTTCAACCCGGCACCGGTGCAGCAGCTGGTCGAGCTGATCCCGGCGCTGACCACCTCCGAGGGCACGCTCGGCCGGGCCCAGCTGTTCGCCGAGAAGACGCTGGGCAAGCACAGCATCCGCGCCCAGGACCGCTCCGGCTTCGTGGTCAACGCGCTGCTGATCCCCTACCTGCTCTCCGCGATCCGGATGTTCGAGTCGGGCATCGCCAGCCGCGAGGACATCGACAACGGCATGGAACTCGGCTGCGCCCACCCGATGGGCCCGCTGAAGCTGTCCGACCTGATCGGGCTGGACACGGTGGCCTCGGTGGCGCAGAGCATGTACGAGGAGTACAAGGAGCCGCTGTACGCCGCTCCCCCGCTGCTCCAGCGGATGGTCGACGCGGGGCGGCTGGGCCGCAAGAGCGGCTCGGGTTTCTACACGTACGGCTGATCACGGGGCGTCCTGGCCGAGCCTGAGGTGGTGCAGTAAGAGGAGCGCGGCCGCCATGTTGGCGGCCGGCACCTCGCCGCGGGCGACGAGGTCGGGGACCACCTTGAGGGGGACCCACTCGCGGCGGTCCGACTCGAAGTCGTCCACGGGGTGTCCGACGTACTCGCCCTCGTCGGACCAGTAGATGTGGTGCCGGGCGTCGGTGAGGCCGTTGGACGGTTCGACGCTCATGAGGTGGTGCAGCGGCCCCGGCCGCCAGCCCGTCTCCTCCTCCAGTTCCCTGGCGGCCGCGCGGGCGATGTCCTCGCCGTCCTCGACGACCCCCGCGGCCAGTTCCCACCCCCAGCTGTCGGTGATGAAACGGTGCCGCCACAGCAGGAGGACCTCGTTGGCCTCGTTGACCACCGTGGCCACCGCGACCGGCCGCAGCCGTATCAGGAAGTGGTCGAGATGCCGTCCGTCCGGCAGCTCCACGTCTGCGAGGTTGACGCTGAACCAGCGGTTTTCATACACAGTTTGTTCGTTCTGTTTCGTCCACTGCACGGTTCTGCCACCTTCCGTCGAGTAAGTGGCAATATCCCAGCAGGGACCAGGCAACCTACAGCGGTACGCGCAGTGCTCCGTCGATGAGTTCGGCGGCCTCGGCCGTGCCCGCGCCGCCGCTGCGGGCCAGATGCTCACGTACCGCGCGGAGTCGGTCGCGCAGCCGCTGGGACTCCATGCCGCGGGCCTGCTCGGCCATCCGCACCGCGGTGGCCACCGCCTTCTCCGCGTTGCCCTGGCGCAGTTCGATGGTGCTGAGCATGGCGAGCCGGTGCACCCGGCCCCGGTCGTGCGCCGGGGTGTCCACGGCGGCCGCGGCGTGCTCCCCGGCGGCGGCCAGCTCACCGAGGCTCAGCAGCGCCTCCGCCACCTGGACGTTGACCAGGCCCGGCTGGACATAGCCGGTCTCGTCGGGTTCGTACCCGCGCCGGATGCGTTCGGCGGCCTGCTCGGCCCGCCGGATGCAGGACAGGGCACTCGTGCCGTCGCCGAGGTGGGCGTACGCCTTCGCCTGCATCGCGTACAGATCGGAGGCGAGGGCCGGGGTGATGTGCTTGCCGGCGGCGCGCAGCGCGGCCTCGGCGAAGGCGACGGCCTGGCGGTACTCCCGCATGAACAGCGACTGGTTGACCAGCAGCGCGATCACATACGCGCCAAGTCCGCGGTCGCCGCTGGCCTTGGCGAGCCGGAGCGCCTGGTGGAAGTAGCGCTGGGCGAGGCCGTGCGCGTCGGAGTCGTACGCGCAGATGCCCGCGATCGCCACCAACCCGCCCGTGGCCCGGTGCAGTTGGCGTCCCGTGGCATCGGTGTAGCTGCCGCGCAGCAGCGGCGCGGCCTCGGCGTTGAGGAAGCCGACGATCCGGGCGCGGGTCGCGACGCCGCCGGCCTTGCGGTACATCTGCTCGTAGTGGGCGCGGGCGGCGCGCAGCGTCTCGATGTCGGCCGGGGTGACCCGGTGCCGGCCGCCGCGGGAGACGTCCACGTCCTCGGGCGGGTTCTCCCACTCCCACACCGGCATCACGGCGGGCGTCCCGGTCACCGCGGGCGCGCCGAGCACGTGCGGGCGCTGCTGTTCGTCGGAGCGCCACAGGGCGGTGGCGCGTTCGACGAACCCGGACAGCGAGCCGGCGTGCGCGGTGGCGGGCCGGCCCGGGACGCCGAGGCCGATGTCGTCGAGGGTGACGGGCCGGTGCAGGCGGGCGGCGAGCACCTCGCAGATCAGGTCGGGCACCTGCCCGCGCGGCCGCTGGCCCTTCAACCACCGCGCCACGGCGGTGTGTTCGTAGCGCAGCGCGAGCCCGCGTGCGCGTCCGGCCTGGTTCACATGGGCCGCGAGACCGGCGTGCGACATCCCCGCCTCGTCCAGGATCGCGTCGAGCAGAGTGTTGGGCTGCATGGAAGGCCCCCCGGATGGCTCGGTGTCGACAGCGTAGTGAATCCGGCTTCACACGGGGTGTGAACGGAATGCGCGAATCCGCGCTGTGTGCGCGATGTTGCGGAGAGTTTCCAACCGGTTGACTGAAATGCCTCGAAAGAGGCCGACCGGGCCGCCGGCTCCCCCTCGTACAGTGCGGCGGCCCGGCCGGGGGCTCGGCCCTGCCGGGGGCTGGGCGGGGGGACCGTGGGGCTAGCGGTGCGTTGTCGGGTGCGGGTGCGGTGTGGCTGGTCGCGCAGTTCCCCGCGCCCCTGGAGGGCGTCTTAGGTGGCGTTCGTTGCGTAGTACCAGGAGGGCTACGTCATCGCGTGGGCTGCCGCTGGTATGTCGTAACAGGCGTGTGAATACGGTGGCCAGGACCGCCTGCGGGGACAGGGGGCCGTCTCGCAGCGCATCCCTCAGCACGTCCGGCAGTGGGAAGAACCGGCCCTGCACGTCCCGGGCGTCCTCGGCGCCGTCCGTGTAGAAGAACAGGGCCTCGCCTGGGCGCAGTTCGCCGTGGCGTACGGCGGGCAGGTCGGCCGGGAGCGGGAACGGGCCGAGCGGCGGCAGCGGCTCGGCGCGGGCAAGGGCCTCGACGCCGGTCTCGCGCAGCCAGTACGGCCAGGGGTGCCCGCAGTTGAGCGCCCGTACCTCGCCGTCCCCGGCGATCTCCAGCAACAGGACGGTGACGAACTCCTCGGCCTGCTCCGCCCGCGCACCCTCGCGCAGATGCCGGGCGAGGGCGCGATCGAGTCTGCGCAGTACCCGGCCGAGTTCCGGCTCGTCGTGCACGGCCTCGCGGAAGCTGCCCAGCACGGCCGCGACCGTCCCGATCGCGTCCAGCCCGTGCCCCCGTACGTCGCCCATCACGACCCGCACACCGTGCTCGGTGGCGATGACCTCGTACAGATCACCCCCGATGGAGGAACCACGGTCGGCGGACAGCTGGGCCGCGGCGACGTTCAGCCCGTCGATGCGCGGGGGCAGCGGCCGTAACAGCACGCTCTGTGCGGCACCCGCGACCCGGCGGGCCTGCCTCAGCTCGCGCAGCAGTGTCCGGCGGACATGGAGGACGAGCCCGGTGCCGACGGCGAAAAACACGGCGGGCAGCCCGAGGGCCCTGATACGGATCATGCCGGTGGCCCCCCATGTAGGCCGTGACAGCGCAGACCGGCCCCGAAAGGCCGGTCCGATTCTGTCCACGAGATGGCCCGGTAGGACCAGATCACCGGGAACATCCCACCCGAACGAGTGAGGTGCCCGATGGGGGGTGTGGGGGGCATGCCCCACACACGAGGCGATCAACCCCTCAGAACCGCCCCCGTACGCTCGCCCGCAAGGGCAACCGCAGCGTCCCGAGCCGCCGAAGCCTCATCAACGGTCAGCGTCCGATCCCCCGCGCGGAAGCGCAACGCATATGCCAGCGACTTCTTCCCGTCACCGAGCTGCTCGTCATTGACATACACGTCGAACAACCGGATGCCTTCAAGGAGTTCACCCGCCCCCTCCCGCAGCGCGGCCTCGACCTCCGCGGCCGGCACCGGCTTGTCCACCACGAGGGCGACATCCTGCGTCGCGACCGGGAACGTGGAGATGCTCGGCGCCTGCGGCACCCCGTCCCCGACCTGCTCCAGGGCATCGAGGTCGAGCTCCATCGCACAGGTACGGGCAGGCAGACCCAGCGCCTTGAGCACCCTCGGGTGCAGCTCCCCGGCGTGGCCGACAACCCGCTCCGCACCGTCGACGGTGATCGCCAGCTCGGCGCACCGACCCGGGTGCCAAGGCCCGTACTGCCCGGCCCGCACGGTCAGTTCGGCCCCGGCCTCACGGGCGACGAGCCGCGCCGCCTCGACCGCGTCGGCCCACCCGGCCGGACGGCCACCGCCCCACCAGCCGGCCTGCTCACGCGCACCGGCGAGGACCACGGCGACGTGCCGGGGCTGCCCGGGCAGCACAGCGTTCAGCGCGGCGATCTCCTCATCGGTGGGACGGCGATCGACCGGCAGATGCCCGGCGACGCCCTGCTCCTCACGCGGGTGGAAGACCAGGCCCGTCTCGAACAACGCGAGATCGTGCGAACCGCGCCCGTCATTGCGCCGCAAGGCACCGAGCAGGCCCGGCAGCAGCGTCGTACGAAGGGCGGGCTCCTCGTCGTTGAGCGGGTTGACCAGCTTGACCACGCGACGGGCGGGGTCGGCGGCGTCGAGGCCGAGCTGGTCGAAGATCTGCTCGCTGATGAAGGGGTAGTTGGGCGCCTCGACGTACCCGGCACCGGCCAGCGCCCGCCCGACGCGGCGGTGCAGCCGCTGCCGGTGGGTCAGGCCCCGGCCCGACGGGGGCTTGGGCAGCGTGGACGGCAGGTTCTCGTAGCCCTCCAGGCGGATGACCTCTTCGGCGAGGTCGTTCTGCTCCAGGAGGTCGGGCCGCCAGGACGGGACGGTGACGATCAGCTCGTCCTGCCCGTACACGTCACAGCCGATCTGCTGCAGCCGCCGTACGACGGTCTCGCGGCCGTACTCGACGCCCGCGACCCTGTCCGGGTGGTCGGCCGGGACGGTGATGGTGTGCGGCGCGGAGGGGGTCACGACCTCGGTGACACCGGCGTCGGCGGTGCCGCCCGCGAGCAGCACCAGCAGGTCGACCGTGCGCTGCGCGGCGGCGGACGCGGCCTGCGGGTCGACGCCCCGCTCGAAGCGGCGGGAGGCCTCGGAGGACAGCTTGTGGCGGCGGGCCGTGCGCGCGATGGACACCGCGTCGAAGTGCGCGGCCTCGATCACGACGTCGGACGTGGCGCCCTCGGTGTCCTCGTGATCGGCGATCTCGGTGTTGGCGCCGCCCATGACGCCCGCGAGGCCGATGGGACCGCGGTCGTCGGTGATGACCAGGTCCTCGGCGTGCAGCTTCCGCTCGACGCCGTCGAGGGTGACGATCTTCTCGCCCTCCTCCGCCCGGCGCACGCCGATCGTGCCCTGGACCAGCCCCCGGTCGTAGGCGTGCAGCGGCTGGCCGAGCTCCATCATCACGTAGTTGGTGACGTCGACGGCGAGCGAGATCGGTCGCATGCCGACCTTCTGCAGCCGGCGCTTCAGCCAGATCGGGGAGCGGGCCTCGGGGTGCAGGCCGGACACCGTGCGGGCGGTGAAGCGGTCGCAGCCCATCGGCTCGGAGACCTTCACCGGGTAGCCGTAGGCGTTCGGCGCCGGTACGTCGAGCAGCGCCGGGTCGCGCAGCGGCAGGCCGTAGGCGATGGCGGCCTCGCGGGCGACGCCGCGGATGGACAGGCAGTCGCCGCGGTTGGCGGTGACGGCGATGTCCAGCACCTCGTCGACCAGCTCCAGCAGCTCGATCGCGTCCTTGCCGACCTCGGTCTCCGGCGGCAGCACGATGATGCCGTGCGTGCCGTCGTCGCCCATGCCCAGCTCGCCGCTGGAGCAGATCATGCCGTGCGAGACGCGGCCGTAGGTCTTGCGCGCTGCGATCGCGAAGCCGCCGGGCAGCACGGCGCCCGGGAGGACGACCACGACCTTGTCGCCGACCTGGAAGTTCCGGGCGCCGCAGATGAGCTCCTGGGGCTCGCCGGTGCCGTTGGCCTGGCCGACGTCGACGGTGCAGAAGCGGATCGGCTTCTTGAACTCCGTCAGCTCCTCGATGGTGAGCACCTGGCCGACGACCAACGGGCCCTTGAGGCCGTCGCCGAGCTGCTCGACGGTCTCGACCTCCAGACCGGCCGAAATGAGCTTGGCCTGCACGTCACGACCGGTCTCCGTCTCCGGCAGGTCGACGTACTCCCGCAGCCAAGAAAGCGGGACCCGCATCAGATCTCCATCCCGAACGGCCGGGTGAACCGGACGTCACCCTCGACCATGTCTCGCATGTCCTCGACGTTGTGGCGGAACATCAGCATCCGCTCGATGCCGAACCCGAAGGCGAAGCCGCTGTACTTCTCCGGGTCGACGCCGCAGGCGGTGAGCACCCGCGGGTTGACCATGCCGCAGCCGCCCAGCTCGATCCAGCCCTCGCTGGAGCAGGTGCGGCAGGGCCGGTCGGGATTGCCGACGGACTCGCCGCGGCAGACGTAGCACACCATGTCCATCTCGGCGGACGGCTCGGTGAACGGGAAGAAGTTCGGCCGCAGCCGGGTCTTCATGCCCTCGCCGAACAGCGACTGGACCATGTGGTCGAGCGTGCCCTTGAGGTCGGCCATGGTCAGGCCCTCGTCGACGGCGAGCAGCTCGACCTGGTGGAAGACCGGGGTGTGCGTGGCGTCCAGCTCGTCGGTGCGGTACACGCGGCCCGGGCAGATGACGTACACCGGCAGCTCGCGGTCGAGCAGGGAGCGGATCTGCACGGGCGAGGTGTGGGTGCGCAGGACGACGCCGGACTCGCTGCCGCCGCCCCGGCCCTGCACGAAGAAGGTGTCGGCCTCGCCGCGGGCCGGGTGGTCCGGGCCGATGTTGAGGGCGTCGAAGTTGAACCACTCGGCCTCGACCTCGGGGCCCTCGGCGACCTCGTAGCCCATGGCCACGAAGATGTCCTCGATGCGCTCGGACAGCGTGGCCAGCGGGTGGCGGGCGCCGGCCGGTACGCGGTCGTACGGCAGCGTGACGTCCACCGCCTCCTCGACCAGCACCCGGGCGTCCCGCTCGGCCTCCAGCTCGGTCTGGCGGGCGGCCAGGGCCTTGTTGACGGCGCCCCGGGCCTGGCCCACGCGCTTGCCGGCCTCGGCCTTGGCGTGCGGGGGCAGGGCGCCGATCTCGCGGTTGGCCAGCGCCAGCGGGGAGGTGCCGCCGGTGTGGGCGACCTTGGCCTCCTGGAGCGCGTCGAGGGAGTCCGCGGCGGCGAAGGCGGCGAGCGCCTCGTCCCGCATGCGCTCGATCTCTTCCGGTTTCAACGCCTCGACCTCGACAGGGTCGTACGACTTATTCGGTGCCGACATCTCTTCCCGTGCTTCCGATTGGCTGGCTGAAGGTCCCCGTGACCGGCTCGTGGGTCGTCGTGCGTGGGACACAAAGGTGCCAAAGGCCGAGTCTAACGGGGTGAGGGTGTACGAATGCGCCCGTGGCCGCTAGGCGAGATACGCCGGAGCGCTCACGGGCAACGTAAATCGGAATTCCGCGCCGCCGCCGGGGGCGCGGCCGACCGTGATGGTGCCGCCGTGGGCCTCGACGATGCCCTTGACGATGTACAGCCCGAGGCCTGTGCCGCCGCGCTTGCTGCCCCGCCAGAAGCGGGTGAAGACGCGGTTCATGGACTCCTCCGGGATGCCGGTGCCCTCGTCGCTCACGGTGACCGACGTACCGATGTCCTCTCCTTCGCGCGGGGACGCGGTGGGCGTGACGTCAATCGTGACGGTTCCCTCGCCGTGCCGCACGGCATTTTCGATGAGGTTGCTGAGCACCTGGTCGATCTTGTCGGGGTCGGCCCACAGCGCGGGCAGCGGCTGCTCGACGCGGAGCAGGAACCGGTCGGCGGGCTGGCCCGCCGCGACGTACGCCTGGATGTGCCGGCCGACGGCGGCACCGATGTCGACGGGCTGGCGGCGCACCTCCAGCCGGCCCGAGTCGATCCGCGAGATGTCCAGCAGCTCGGCGATGAGCCGGGTGACGCGGTCGGCGTCGGCGTCGACGGTCTCCAGCATCAGCCGTTTCTGGTCGTCCGTGAACCGCGCCCACTTGGCCAGCAGCGTGGCCGTGAATCCCTTGACGGAGGTGAGCGGCGAGCGCAGCTCGTGGGCGACGGTGGCGATCAGCTCGGCGTGACTGCGCTCGGTGCGGCGCCGGGCCTCGGTGTCCCGGAGGGAGACGACGACGCGGCGGACGGGTCCGGTGGGTTCGGTACGGATGTACCGGGCCGAGACGAGCACTTCACGCCCGCCCGGCAGCAGCAGGTTCCGTTCGGGCTGCCGTACCCGGATGGCGAGGCCGCCGTAGGGGTCGGTCAGCTGCCACCAGCGCCTGCCCTCCAGGTCCTCTAACGGCAGCGCCTTGTCGAGCCGCCGGCCGAGTACGTCGGCGGCGGCGACGGCGGTGATGCGTTCGGCGGCGGCGTTGAAGCAGATCACCTGGCCGTGCTCGTCGGCGACGACGAGGCCGTCGGGCAGTTCGTCGGGGTCGATGCCGAGCTCGGCGAGATCGCCGTACCGGGACGCGGGCGGGCGCCGCACGTCCCGTCCCCCCGGAGCGCTGCTCGTGCCGACGCTCATCCGCGTACCCCACCTCTCAGACGGCGCAGGAGGCCCCCGAGCTGGTCACCCTACTAGGCCTCGGTGACGGAGCGGCAGCCTCCGGGGGCGCGCTGTGCACGGGCCGACGCGTAGAGGCATACGGCCGCGGCGGTCGCGAGGTTCAGGCTCTCGGCCTTCCCGTGGATCGGGACGCGTACGACGGCGTCCGCGAGCGCGCGGGTCTCCTCGGGCAGGCCCCAGGCCTCGTTGCCGAAGACCCAGGCGGTCGGGCCGCCCATGGTGCCCTTGTCGAGCTCGTCGTCGAGGTCGTGCTGCCCGGCCCCGTCGGCGGCGAGGATGCGTGCCCCGGCCGCCTTCAGCCCCGCCACGGCCCGCTCGACGGGCACCCCGACGGCGACCGGCAGGTGGAACAGCGACCCGACGGAGGCGCGCACGGCCTTGGGGTTGTACAGGTCGACGGAGGCGTCGGTGAGGACGACGGCCTCGGCACCGGCGGCGTCGGCGCAGCGCAGCACGGTCCCGGCGTTCCCCGGGTCGCGCACGTGCGCGAGCACGGCGACCAGCTGCGGCCGGGCGGCGAGGATCTCCTCGAACGGTGTGTCCAGGAACCGGCAGATCCCGACCAGCCCCTGCGGGGTCACGGTCGTGGAGATGTCGGCGATGACCTGCTCGGCGGCGAGGTGCACCCGGGCGCCGGTGTCCCGGGCCTCGCCGATGATGTCGGCGTACCGCTCGGCCGCCTCCACGGTCGTGAACAGCTCCACGAGCGTCCCCGGCTGCGCCCCGGCCTCCCGCACGGCCTGCGGCCCCTCCGCGAGAAACAGCCGCTCCTTCCCCCGGAAGTTCCGCTTCGCCAGCCGCCGCGCGGCGGCGACGCGGGGGGAACGGGGGGAGATCAGCTCGGGGCTGGCGGGGGGCATGCAATTCACCTTCGTCAAGAAATGTCCGCCGCAACGGCGATCAACCACGACGGCGGATCTGGGGGTCCCCCCACGCCCTTAAGGCAGTGGGGGAGGTGCCGAACCAACCGTCACTCACACGGCAACGGACCCGCAGGCACAACCCACGGGTCCGTCCAGTCACGTCGGCATCGGCTCAAGCCGGCGCGAGCGTCACGCAGCCTTCGGCGCGTTGACGTCCTCCGGCAGCGCCTTCTGCGCGGCCTCGACGAGCGCGGCGAACGCGGTGGCGTCGTTCACGGCGAGCTCGGCCAGGATCTTGCGGTCGACCTCGATGTTGGCGGCCTTCAGACCCTGGATGAAGCGGTTGTACGTGATGCCGTTGGCGCGGGCAGCGGCGTTGATGCGCTGGATCCACAGCTGGCGGAAGTCACCCTTGCGCTTCTTGCGGTCGTTGTAGTTGTAGACCAGCGAGTGGGTGACCTGCTCCTTGGCCTTGCGGTACAGGCGCGAACGCTGACCGCGGTAGCCGGAGGCCTGCTCGAGGATCGCCCGGCGCTTCTTGTGGGCGTTGACTGCCCGCTTGACGCGTGCCACTTGTTAACTCCTTGTAGCGGGGCCGTGGTTGTCCTCACACGGCCCGGAATCGATTGGGTCCCGGTCCAGACGTACGGCGCTCAAGGGCGCCGCGCGTCACTTGCCGAGAAGCTTCTTGATCTTCTTGGCGTCGCCCGGGGCCATCTCGGCGTTGCCGGTGAGGCGACGCGTCAGACGGGACGACTTGTGCTCGAGCAGGTGGCGCTTGCCGGCGCGCTCCCGGAGCACCTTGCCGGAGCCGGTGACCTTGAAGCGCTTGCTGGCACCGCTGTGCGACTTGTTCTTCGGCATAGCGCCGTTCTCTCCTCGTCGGTGGCGCTCCTGTGCCCGGTCACGAAAACCGGGCACGGTGGAGCGTCGCTCTTGTTTCGGTTACGTCCTGGGACTGTCGTCCCGGGGATCACGCCTCGGCGGGCTCCTCGGCGGGCGCCTCTGCATCGGCGGGGTTCTGCGAGCGACCGGGGTTGGCCTTCGCGGACGCCTTGCGGGCCTCCTGCGCCTGGCGAGCCTCGGCCATCGCCTCGGTCTTCTTCTTGTGCGGACCGAGAACCATGATCATGTTGCGGCCGTCCTGCTTCGGGTTCGACTCCACGAAACCGAGGTCCTGGACGTCCTCCGCGAGCCGCTGCAGCAGTCGGTAGCCCAGCTCGGGGCGGGACTGCTCACGGCCACGGAACATGATCGTGATCTTGACCTTGTCGCCCTGCTTGAGGAACCGGACGACGTGACCCTTCTTGGTGTCATAGTCGTGCGGGTCGATCTTCGGCCGGAGCTTCATCTCCTTGATGACCGTGTGCGCCTGGTTCTTGCGCGCCTCACGGGCCTTCATGGCCGACTCGTACTTGAACTTCCCGTAGTCCATGAGCTTGCACACGGGCGGACGGGCGTTCGCCGCGACCTCGACCAGGTCGAGGTCGTACTCCTGGGCAAGCTCCAGTGCCTTCGCGAGCGGCACGATGCCGACCTGCTCGCCACTGGGACCGACAAGTCGCACCTCGGGAACGCGAATCCGGTCGTTGATGCGGGGCTCGGCGCTGATGGATCCTCCTCGGTAGCACCACGCGACGGTCTGGCGGACAGCCGCGTAACGTCTGTATTCGTTAGACCTAACCGCGCCGAAGCAGAAAAAATGCCCCGGACGATCACAGGCGGGGCTCCTCGAACTACCGGAGCGACCGCCGCGGTGACCGCGGGGCGCACTTTCGGGCGGGTGCCGCCGCTGGGGACGGGGCCGCCTGACCGGTGACCCGCCGCCCCGGAGAGCGGCCAGGTGGGAGTTCGAAAGCCTCCACTTGTAGGTCGGGCTCGTGAGCCGTGAGGCATACGTGTCCGACCGGTCGTTACACAAGGTTAGCAGCTCGGCCCCGGAACGGCTAACCGAGGCCAGCTGGGGCCGGTCGCCGCTCTGCCCCTATGGTGAACGGCATGAGTGAAGAGACGCCCGACTTCAACGCCATGACCCGCGACATCGCCGAGGTCCCCGCGGTCGAGGTGATCGTGACGGTCGCCGTCAACCTGATGAGCGCGGCCGCGGTGAAGCTCGGTCTGACCGACGAGGGCGAGAAGCACAAGGACCTGGACGAGGCCCGCAAGCTGATCCACGCCCTCGCGGGTCTGCTGGACGCGAGCACGACCGAGATCAGCTCGTTCCACGCGGCCCCGCTGCGGGACGGCCTGAAGTCCCTCCAGCTGGCGTTCCGCGAGGCGTCCGTCGTCGCCGACGAGCCGGGCCAGGGCCCGGGCGAGAAGTACACAGGCCCGATCTACGGCTGATGACCGGCCCTGGCTAGTTGCCTCGTACGTACAGGGGCTCGCCCGGTGGCATGGTCCCGGCCGGCAGCAGTGCCAGGTCGAGGCCGCGCACCAGGCGGGCCCTCAGTGTTTCGTCGGCTGCCATGCGCCGCGCCACCGCGCGGGCGGCCTCGGCGGGGGCGGCGGCCGGGTCGAGGACGAGGGCCAGGGTGCCGTCCGCCTCTCCGGGCCCGAGGTGGGCGCGGAGCACGGCGGGCTCGGCGGCGACGGCGGCCCGTACCGCCGCGACAACCGCGGGGTCGGCGAGCGGGTCGGTGCTGGTGCGCCCCTCCGCCAGCGCCAGCAGCGCGGGACCGGTCAGCTCGAACGGCACGGGCCCGGCCAGGTCCAGCACGACCGTGTCCGCCTTCTCGTGCGCGGCGGCCTGCAGGGCCTGGTGCAGCGGTACGGCCACGGGGCGGGCCTGCGGGTCCCAGCGGGCCAGCGCGTCGGTGGACGTGAAGGCGGGCAGGGCGGTGCGGCCGCCGGCCTTCAGGGTCGGTACGGCCATGTCGCTGGTCTTCTCGCGGCGCAGCCCGTTCTCGTCCTCCTCGACCTCGCCGAGCACGGCGACCACGGGGACGAGCAGCCGGGCGCCCTTCAGCGCGGCCAGCACGGGCCCCACGGCGGTGCGGTCCTCGGCCCAGGCCGCGAGCGCCGCGCTCAGCCGGGGGTCGGCGGAGCCGTCGTCGTCGGAGAAGCCGGGGTCGGGAATGTTCTTGTTCGCCACGGTCACCGACCCTATAGGGGGGATGCTGCTGGGCGAGTGCGGGCCCGGTAACGCGGCCGTGACCCCGCTCACCGGTTTCTCAGCCATCCCTGACACACATCTAACGTCCGTCTAACAGCCCGCACAGACACCGCCCCCAGCATCGCGGCATGGAGTCTCCCCGCGCCCGCCGCGCCCTGCTCTGCGCCGCCGTCGCGTCCGCCGTCGCCCTGGGCGGTACGGCGGCGGGGACGGCGTATGTGAAGGCGCGGGCGCAGCCCGGGGTGCGGGCCGTATCGTCGGCCGTGCCGCCGTCGGCCTCGGCGTCGGTGCCGGGGAGCGGGGAGGCAGGGGTGGAACCTGTGGCACGGCCGACGGTGGACCGTGAGGCGCTGCTGGCCGAGGCCATGGCGGAGGTGCCGGTCGGGGACGGTGCCGAGGTGTCGGTGGCGGTGCTCGACCTGGGCTCCGGGGAGAGCGCCTCGTACGGCGACGGTGTCTTCGACACGGCGAGCATCGTGAAGGTGGACATCCTGGCGGCGCTGCTGCTCCAGGCGCAGGACGCGGGCCGGGAGCTGACGGCGACGGAGCAGTCGTACGCCACCGCGATGATCGAGCACAGCGACAACGACTCCGCGTCGGCCCTGTGGCGGACGATCGGCCGGGCGGAGGGGCTGGACGCGGCGAACGAGCGGTTCGGGCTGACCGGGACCGAGGGCGGCGACGGGATGCTGTGGGGGCTGAGCCAGACCACGGCGGCCGACCAGCTCGCCCTGCTGCGGCAGGTGTTCGGGGCGGACTCGGAGCTGAGCGCGGCCTCGCAGTCGTATCTCCAGGGGCTGATGGGGCAGATCGCGGTCGGTCAGCGGTGGGGGGTGTCGGCGGCCGGGGACGGAGCGGCGTGGGCCCTGAAGAACGGCTGGCTGCCGCGGACCGCGACCGGGCTGTGGGACATCAACAGCATCGGCCGGGTGACCGTCGACGGCCGTGACTTCCTGGTGGCCGTGCTGTCGGACGGCAACGCGACGAAGGAGAAGGGCGTCTCGCTGGTCGAGGCGGCGGCGCGGGCGGCCGTGTCGGTGTTCACGAGGGAGGCGTCGGCCTCGGCCACGGCGTCCGCGACCGTCGGCTAGGGCCTGTTGCGAAAGTCCCGTCGTCCGCCCGCAGGGCAGGCGGGACTTTCGCAACAGGCCCTAGCTGTGCCGTCAGGCGGCCCGAGTGGCGGGAGTCGCCTGTGATGCGGCGTCGCCTGCGCGGACGCAGCCTGGACGGGTGAGTGGCATTCACCTGGGAAGGGGAACCGGCCGCCAGGATGCCGGGCCGGAGTTAGAAGCCGTCGTACTCGCGCCGGGCCCGCCACAGCACCACCGCGGCGACCAGGAGGACGCCGCCCACGCTGCCGGCGAGGGGGCCCGCCCAGCTCGCGGTGTCGTCGTCCTCGCGGGGCGTGTCCGGGCCGGGGCCGAAGTACTTCTCGCCGTACGACGCCGCGCGCAGGGCCTCCGGCTTGAGACGCCCGGCCTCCTCGATGGCGGCGACAGGGTCGACGAAGCCGAAGCCGCGGGAGTCGTCACGGCCGTCGGCCGGGGCGTCGCGGGCGGTGTCCTCCAGGAGCCGTTTGATCTGGGCCGGGGTCAGTCCGGGGTGGGCGGCCTTGACGAGGGCGACGGCGCCGGAGACGAAGGCGGCGGCCGCGCTGGTGCCCCAGCCCTCGTAGTACTTGCGGTCGGGGTCGGCGATCACGACATCGACGCCGGGGGCACTGACCGTGGCGTACCAGCGGCGGGTGGAGAAGGCGGCGCGGGTGCCGAACTTGTCGACGGCGGTCGCGGCGATCACGCCCGGATAGGCGGCCGGGTAGGAGATGCGGTCGCCCTTCTCGCCGCCGTTGCCGGCCGAGGCGACGACGACGGAGCCCTTCTTCAGGGCGTACTGGACGGCCTCGTCCTCGGCGGGTTCGGGGTGCGCGGAGGCGGAGTCGTCGCCGAGGGAGAGGTTGATGACGTCGGCGCCGTGGTCGGCGGCCCAGCGGATGCCGTCGGCGAGGGCGTTGCCGCGGGTCTTGCGGGCCCTGGCGCGGGCCGGGTCGCCGTCCTCCAGGATGACGCGCACGGGGAGGATCTTCGCCTCCGGCGCGACGCCCATGACGCCTTCGGAGTTGCCGACGCCGTGCCCGTGTCCGGCGATGATGCCGGCCATGGCGGTGCCGTGCCGGGCCCACGCCCGGTCGCCGCGGCCGGCGCCGAAGCCGACCATGTCCTTGGTGGGCAGGACGTTGCCGGCCAGGTCGGGATGCTCGTCGTCGACGCCGGTGTCCAGGACGGCGACGGTGACGCCCGCGCCCTTGGTGGTCTGCCAGGCCTCCTCGGTGTGCAGGGCCTTCAGCGACCACTGCTGGGCGCGGATGCCGTCGGCGTGCGCGGCGGTGGGCGGGACCAGGGCGACGGAGGCGGCGAGCAGAACGCTGAGCAGTCCCGCCCTGCGGGTCGTGGGCTTCATGAGGGCTGTTCCGAGGACGAGGTGACGGACTTGCGCAGGCTGCGCTCCACACGGTCGGCGAGGCCCTTCGCCTCGTGGCCGAGGCCCGCCTGGGCGACGGCGGTGGTGGCGCCGGAGCGCATCGCCGCCTCGGCGGGCTGCGGCTCGTCGACGGTCCGGGCGTCGGCCCAGCCGGAGACGGCGTACACGACGACCGGGGCGTCGGTGAGCACGGAGACCGTCCAGGAGGCGCGCTGCTCGTCCCCGAAGTCCGCGGCGACGGTGTCGTGCGCGGCGTACGGCCGGGGCATCAGGTCGGTACGCCGGCCCAGGCGCTCCTTCTCGAAGCGGGCGTCCAGCGAGCGCATCGCGGCGGGGTCGGCCTTGGTGAAGAGCAGGCCGACGGTGGTGACGTAGCTCTCGGTGGCGTCGGTGTAGGTGGCGCGCAGCAGGCGCTCGCAGCCGACCGGGGCGAGCGCCTTGCGCAGCAGTGGGTCGAACGCGCCGGCGCAGCCGCTGTCCGGGGCGACGGCGATACGCGTCCAGGTCCGGTCGGCGCTGCCGGGTCCGGCGCCACGGCCCTGCACGGTGGGCGGGAACAGCTGGTCGACCGGCACGCTGTGCCACAGGCTCCCGGCGGCCGCGAAGGCCCCGCGCTCGCCGCCCTCCCCGGATTCCCCGGCGAGCCAACTCCCGGTCACCGCGCCCCCGATGAGCCCGGCCCCGAGGACGAGACAGACGGCCGCCGCGAGGGTACGCCGCCGGATCAGCGCGCGGGACATGCCGGTCCGCGCGTGGTCGTCGAACGCCTCGGGCTCACCGAAGGTGACCATGGGCCGCCCCGGGCCGAACGTCCCGCCGGGCGTGTGCGGGGCGGTCCAGGAGTGGGCGGGGTTCGGGGTCACGGGGGTGGTGGACTCCAGCGAGGCGGTGGCGGGGGTACGCCGGGTCTCCGCCGGAATGGGGCGCAGCCGCCGGGTGGTCTCCGCCGGAGTCTCGGCGGGTGCCGCGGCGGGGCGGTGGCTCGGGCGCGGGGGTACGGCGCTCTGGGCGGGCGTCCGCGGGGTGGCCGCGGGGCGTCCGGGCGGCGTCGGGCGCCGGGCGGGGTACGGCGGGGTGTCCGGGAAGCGGGCCGAGGCGGGGGGCGGGGGTGGGGCGAGTGGGCCGGTGTCCTCACTGTGCGGGGCACGGAGGGCCGGGAAGCGGGTGCCGTTGCCGGGCGACGACGAGCCGCGGTCCCTCTCCCGCTCCGCCGGTGTCTGCCGCTCACCGTCCTTCGCGGGCCGGTCGGCGTTCTCCTGCGCGGCCCTCGGCGGCTGCACCGGGCGGGGAGGGCTCGGGGTGTGCTGTGCCTCCGTGCTCATGCACCCCCCGTTTCCTCGCGCCCGTGCCCGTCTCCTCGTACGCGGGCGCCTCGTTCCTCCGTGCGTGCGCGTCACTC
This sequence comes from Streptomyces sp. Z423-1, assembly GCF_013009255.1. NCBI lineage: Bacteria > Bacillati > Actinomycetota > Actinomycetes > Kitasatosporales > Streptomycetaceae > Streptomyces > Streptomyces sp. Z423-1. The sequence goes on along the minus strand of NZ_CP053109.1, from coordinate 7,710,165 downwards.
TACGGGTTGCCCCCGCCGATACGGGAACCGGTCCACGAGCCCGGGGCATCTGCCCGGAACATCCCCCTACCCTGCGGTAATCCTGTCTGGCAGGCTTCGTTCATGACTGCGCGCGCCGCCGACCGGGCCCGTTACGACCGGGCCACCGCCCATCTCGACGCCCCACTGGCGATGGTGGACCTGGACGCCTTCGACGCCAACGCGGACGACATGGTCCGCCGCGCGGGCGGGAAGCCGATCCGCGTCGCCAGCAAGTCCGTACGTTGCCGTGCCCTGCTCGAACGCGTCCTGGCCAGGGACGGCTTCGCGGGGATCATGTCGTTCACGCTCGCCGAGTCCCTGTGGCTGGCCCGCTCCGGTTTCGAGGACGTCCTCCTCGCCTATCCGTCGGCCGACCGCGCCGGTTTCGCCGAACTCACCTCGGACCCCAAGCTCGCCGCCGCCGTCACGGTGATGGTCGACGACCCCGCCCAACTGGCCTTCATCGACGAGGCGCGGGACGGTGGCCGTGAAGTGGTGCGGGTCTGCCTGGAGTTGGACACCTCCCTGAAGCTGCTCGGCGGACGGGTGCGCGTCGGGGCCCGCCGTTCGCCGCTGTACTCCCCCGCCGACGTCGCCGACATGGCCCGGGCGGTGGTCCGGCGGCCGGGGTTCGAGGTCGTGGGGATCATGGCGTACGAGGGGCACATCGCCGGTGTCGGGGACGCGATCGCGGGGCGTCCGGTGCGCTCGCGGGCGGTGCGGCTGATGCAGGCGGCCGCCCGGCGGGAGCTGGCGGAGCGGCGCGCGGCCGTGGTGCGTGCGGTGCGGGCCGTGGTGCCGGGGCTTCAGTTCGTCAACGGCGGCGGTACGGGCAGTGTGCAGCACACCGCCGCCGAGGACGCGGTCACCGAGATCGGCGCCGGGTCGGGGCTGTACGTACCGCGGCTGTTCGACAACTACACGTCGTTCACCGGCCGTCCGGCGGCGCTGTTCGCGCAGCCGGTGGTGCGCAGGCCCGGCGTGGGGGTGGTGACCGTGCTCGGCGGCGGCTATCCGGCGTCCGGCGCGGCCGGGACGGACCGGCTGCCGGTGCCGTATCTGCCGGAAGGGTTGCGGTACGACCCCCAGGAGGGCGCCGGTGAGGTGCAGACGCCGCTGCTGGGCTCGCCGGCCGACGACCTGCTGATCGGCGACAAGGTGTGGTTCCGGCACGCCAAGGCCGGTGAGCTGTGCGAGCGGTTCGACGCGCTGCACCTGGTCGAGGGCGACCGGGTGACGGCGACCGTGCCGACGTATCGCGGCGAGGGCCGTACGTTCCTCTGACGCGTCAGCCGGTCGGGCCGATACTGGCGCCCACCCCACCACCGGTGTCGGCGTCGCCGACCGGCCGGATGCCGTCGGTGATCCGGTCCATGTCGGCGAGCGGCGGCCCGTCCGGACCGGCGTCGAACACATAGCGCACGATGACCGGTGCCTCGGTAGCGACGCTGGAGTGGAAGGCGAGGGACTGCACATAACCGCCGGGCCCCTCGGCGGTGTTGACCCGCCAGCGCACGAAGTACCCGGCGCGGCCCGCCACCGCGACCGGCCCGGACGTGACGACCTGGTGCGACTCGATACCGCCGTAGGGGCGTCGGCCGACGGCGTCACGGTCGTAGGCCTCGTCGGCAGCGTCCGCGATGTCCGCCTTGGCCAGCGCCTCGGGGGACGTCTCGTCGGTGGCGCCGGCCGTGCGGGAGATGACGAGGTTGTGCCGGCAGATTCCGCCGTCGCCCGGGCAGTCGTACGTCCCGTCGGTGGTCATCATGACGTTGTCCACGCTGATGTTCACCGGCCGGACCCAGCCGTCGAGCAACGGCAGGGTGATGCCGTTGAGTTCGTCGACGACGACGGTCGGGTCGTCGGGCGGGGGTGCCGGGGAGGTGGTGGGCGCCGCTGTGGTCGTGGTGGTCGGCGGTGCGGTGTTCGCCTGTGGACCGCCGCCGTTGTCGTCGCCGGTGGTGAGGACGACCGCGCCCGTGACGAGCGCAGCCAGCAGGAGCGCCGCTGCGGCGGTGAGGGCCACGGCCCGCGCCCGCGAGGACGACGCGTCAGCGCCGCCGGCCGGGGGCGGCGGGCCGGGGGGCTCGGGCGGGCGCCGGTGCTCGGTCCAGGCCGTGCCGTCCCACCAGCGCTCGACGTACGGGGCCGACGGATCGCGGTACCAGCCGGGCGGGGGTGTCGTACTCACCCCCGCACTGTAGGCCGAGTTCTCCAGGGTTCTGCAGCGTGGTGCTACAGCGGCGTGACGTACGCCCCGGAGATGCCCCCGTCCACCAGGAAGTCGGTGGCGTTGACGAACGAGGAGTCGTCGCTGGCCAGGAACGCGACGGCGGCGGCGATCTCCTCGGCCTCGGCGAACCGGCCGAGCGGGATGTGGACGAGACGGCGTGCGGCGCGCTCGGGGTCCTTGGCGAACAGCTCCTGCAGGAGCGGGGTGTTGACCGGGCCGGGGCAGAGCGCGTTGACGCGGATGCCCTCGCGGGCGAACTGCACGCCGAGTTCACGGGACATGGCGAGGACGCCGCCCTTGGACGCGGTGTACGAGATCTGCGAGGTGGCCGCGCCCATCCGGGCCACGAAGGACGCCGTGTTGATGATCGAGCCCTTGCCCTGGCGGCGCATGTGGGGGATCGCGGCCTTGCAGCACAGGTAGACGGAGGTGAGGTTGACCTCCTGGACGCGCTTCCAGGCCTCCAGGCCGGTCTCCAGGATGGAGTCGTCGTCGGGCGGGGAGATCCCGGCGTTGTTGAAGGCGATGTCGACGCTGCCGTACGTCTCGTACGCCGTCCGGAACAGCGCCTCGACCTGCTCGGGGTCGGTGACGTCGACGTTCACGAAGATCCCGCCGACCTCCTCGGCGGCCGCCTTGCCGCGCGCCTCGTCGACGTCACCGCAGACGACGTGCGCGCCCTCGGCGGCGAGCCGGCGGGCGGAGGCGAGACCGATGCCGCTGCCGGCTCCGGTGACGACGGCGGTACGGCCGACCAGGCGGCGGCAGACGGCTTCCTGGGTTGCTTCGGTCACTGTGCGGGGCCTTCCGTGCTGATGAAGACGTTCTTGGTCTCGGTGAACGCGGCGAGCGCGTCCGGGCCCAGCTCGCGGCCGATGCCGGACTGCTTGAAGCCGCCGAACGGGGTCCAGTAGCGCACGCTGGAGTGGGAGTTGACGGACAGGTTGCCCGCCCGGACGGCCCCCGAGACGCGCAGGGCGCGGCCGACGTCCCGGGTCCAGACGGAGCCGGAGAGGCCGTAGTCGGTGGCGTTGGCGAGACGGATCGCGTCGGCCTCGTCGTCGAAGGGCAGGACGACGGCGACGGGGCCGAAGACCTCCTCGACGGCCACGCGCGCCACCGGGCCGACACCGGTGAGGACGGTGGGCGGGAACCAGAAGCCGGGGCCCTCGGGGGCCTTGCCGCGGATGCCGGGGGCGTCCGGGTCGACGTACGAACGGACCCTGTCCAGCTGGGCCTTGGAGATCAGTGGGCCCATGTCGGTGGTCTCGTCCGACGGGTCGCCGACGCGCACCGCCTCGATCGCCGGGCCCAGCAGCTCCAGGAAGCGGTCGTACGCCGTCCGCTGGACGAGGATGCGGGTGCGGGCGCAGCAGTCCTGGCCCGAGTTGTCGAGGAAGGACATGGGCGCGGCGGCCGCGGCGGCTTCGAGGTCGGCGTCGGCGAAGACGATGTTGGGGCTCTTGCCGCCGAGTTCGAGGGTGACGCGCTTGAGAAGCTCCGAGCCCTTCGCCAACACTCGTTTGCCCACGGCCGTTGACCCGGTGAAGACGATCTTCGCGACGCCCGGGTGCTCGACGAGCGCGTTGCCCGCGACGGGACCGCGCCCGGGGAGCACCTGGAACAGGCCTTCGGGAAGCCCCGCCTCCAAGGCGAGTTCGGCGAGGCGGAGTGCCGTCAGCGGAGTCGTCTCGGCGGGCTTCAGGATCACCGCGTTGCCCGCCGCGAGCGCCGGAGCCGTGCCCCACGCCGCGATCGGCATCGGGAAGTTCCAGGGCGCGATGACGCCGACCACGCCCAGCGGTTCGAGGATCGTGACGTCGAGACCGCCGGGGACCGGGATCTGGCGGCCGGTCAGCCGCTCCACTCCCCCGGCCGCGTAGTCGAGCAGGTCGCGGACGTTGCCCGCCTCCCAGCGGGCGTTGCCGATCACATGCCCGGCCTCGCGGACCTCCGACTGGGCCAGTTCTTCGAGGTGCTCGTCCACCGTGACGGCGAAACGGCGCAGCAGCCGGGCGCGGTCGGCGGGGGCGAGGGCGGCCCAGCCGGCCTGCACGCGAGTGGCCCGTACGACCGCCGCGTCCACCTCCTCGACCGTCGCGCCGGGAACGGTCGCGACGACCTCCTCCGTGGCCGGATTCAGTACCTGGAGTTCGTACGACAAGAAGGGCCTCACATGCGTTCGAAGGAGCGGCGCAGCTCCCAGTCGGTCACCGCGGCGTCGAAGGCCTCCAGTTCGACGCGCGCCATGTTGCGGTAGTGGGCGACGACCTCGTCACCGAAGGCGGCCTTGGCGATCGGGCTGTTCTCCCACAGCTCGGCGGCCTCGCGCAGCGTGGTGGGCACGTGGGCGAAGTCGGCGGTGTAGGCGTTGCCGGGGCACGGCTCGGGCAGCTGAAGCTTCTGCTCGATCCCGTACAGGCCCGCCGCCACCATCCCCGCCACCGCCAGGTGCGGGTTGACGTCACCGCCGGGCACCCGGTTCTCGAACCGCAGGGAGCGGCCGTGGCCGACGACCCGCAGCGCGCAGGTGCGGTTGTCGTACCCCCAGGCGACGGCGGTCGGCGCGAAGGACCCCGGCTGGAAGCGCTTGTACGAGTTGATGTGCGGCGCGTACAGCAGCGAGAAGTCCCGCAGCGCCGCGAGCTGACCGGCGAGGAAGTACCGCATGACCTCGGACATGCCGTCGTCGCCGGGCATCACGCTGCCGCCCTTGTCGTCGGCCAGCGACAGATGGACGTGGCAGGAGTTGCCCTCGCGCTCGTTGTACTTGGCCATGAAGGTGACCGACACGCCCTCCTGGGCGGCGATCTCCTTGGCGCCGGTCTTGTAGATCGCGTGCTGGTCGCAGGTGACCAGGGCCTCGGCGTAGCGGAAGGCGATCTCGTGCTGGCCGGGGTTGCACTCGCCCTTGGCGGACTCGACGGTCATGCCGGCGCCGGCCATCTCGTTGCGGATGCGGCGCAGCAGGGGCTCGATGCGGCCGGTGCCGAGGACCGAGTAGTCGATGTTGTACTGGTTGGCCGGGGTGAGGCCCCGGTACCCGGCGTCCCAGGCCTGCTCGTAGGTGTCCTTGAAGACGATGAACTCCAGCTCCGTGCCGACCTGCGCGGTGAGGCCGAGCTCGGCGAGGCGCCGCAGCTGACGGCGCAGGATCTGCCGGGGCGCGGCCACGACCGGGGAGCCGTCGGCCCAGGCGAGGTCGGCGACGACCATGGCGGTGCCCTCGTTCCACGGGACGCGGCGCAGGGTGCTCAGGTCGGGGTGCATGGCGAAGTCGCCGTAACCGCGGTCCCAGGAGGACATCTCGTAACCGTCGACGGTGTTCATCTCGGTGTCGACGGCGAGGAGGTAGTTGCAGCCCTCCGTGCCGTGCTCCAGCACCTCGTCGAGGAAGTAGCGCGCGGCGAACCGCTTGCCCTGCAGCCGCCCCTGCATGTCCGGGAAGGCCAGGACGACGGTGTCGATCTCACCGCCCGCGACGAGGGCGTGCAGCTCCTCGACGCTGAGCGGAGGTGTGCGGTCTGCCACGGGAAGGGCCTCCTTCGGGCTTCTTCGGGCTTCAGCGCGCTGTGTCGGTGCCGGGCCGAGAGTCATAAGGTATTGCTGAGAACCATTGCTTGGGAAGGGGGCACGGCCATATGTCGGTGGATCCGGTGGGCGAGGCGGGCGACCCGCTGACTCCGGTACTGCGACCGGTCCGCGCCGGCAACGGCTTCGAGGAGGCGCTGGAGCAGATCCTCCAGGTGCTGCGGCTCGGCCTGGTACCCGGCGGTGAGCGGCTGCCCGCCGAGCGGGAGCTGGCGGAGCGGCTCGGGATCAGCCGGGTGACGCTGCGCGAGGTGCTGAAGGTGCTCCAGGACCAGGGGCTGGTTCAGGCGCGCCGCGGGCGGTACGGCGGAACGTTCGTGCTGCCCCGCACCGACGGCGGTGGCCAGGACGAGCTGCGCCGCCGGGTCGCCGGGGTCGACATCGAGGACGTGCTGCGCTTCCGGGAGGTGCTGGAGGTGGGCGCGGCCGGGCTGTGCGCGGCGCACGGGCTCACGGACGAGCAGGCGGAGCGGCTGCGCGCCGCGCTGGCCCGCACCCACGACGCACCCCTCGCCGACTACCGGCGCCTGGACACGCTGCTCCACCTCACGCTCGCGGAGCTGTGCGGCTCGCCGACGCTGACCGCGCAGTACGCGGCGGTACGGGCCACGGTGAACGACCTGCTGGACTGCATCCCGCTGCTGGTGCGCAACCTGGAGCACTCCCAGCGCCAGCACACGGCGCTGGTGGAGGCGGTGCTCGACGGGGACGCGGACGGGGCGCGGGAGATCATGCGGGAGCACTGCGCCGGGACGGCGGCGTTGTTGCGGGGATTCCTGACGTGAGAACCTGGTAAAGGTTCGCTTGCGATCCATTGGCGGTATGGGAGGGCTCATGACGGAAAGGCCGTTGATCGGCGTCAGTACGTATCTGGAGGCCCGGGCGCGCTGGGGCGTGTGGGAGCTGGACGCTGTGCTGCTGCCGGCCGGGTATCCGCGGCTGGTGCAGCGGGCGGGTGGGCTGGCGGCGATGCTGCCGCCGGATGCGCCCGAGCATGCAGCGGCCACGGTTTCTCGCCTCGACGGTCTGGTGATCGCGGGCGGTCCGGACGTCGAGCCGTCCCGCTACGGCGCGGAGCGCGACGCCCGTACGGGGCCGCCGGCGCGGGAGCGGGACGCCTGGGAGCTTGCCCTGATCGAGGCCGCGTTGGGGGCGCGGGTGCCGTTGCTGGGCATCTGTCGGGGGATGCAGCTGCTGAACGTCGCCCTGGGCGGGACGCTCGTACAGCACCTGGACGGGCATGCGGAGGTGGTCGGGGTCTTCGGGCGTCACGGCGTCAAGCCGGTGCCGGGGACGTTGTATGCCGGTCTCGTGCCGGAGGAGACCTCTGTTCCGACGTATCACCATCAGTCCGTGGATCGCCTCGGTGCGGGGCTGGTGGCTTCGGCGTATGCGGGGGACGGGACCGTGGAGGCCGTTGAACTGCCCGGGGAGCACTGGGTGTTGGGGGTGCAGTGGCATCCGGAGATGGGGGAGGATGTGCGGGTGATGCGGGGGCTGGTGGAGGCGGCCGGGTAGTTGGTGTGCGCAGCGGCGGAGCGCAGATTGATACAGCCCCGCGCCCCTTAGGGCGTTGTCCTCCCGCCTGTTTTCGATTTCCGCGTCAGCCCCAGCAGTTCCCGCGCCGGGCCCGCCGGGCGGTGACCCGTGCGCCACACCGCACGCAGGTCGCGTCGTAGGCGTACGCCGTCCACGGGGACGCTCACCAGGCGGCGGGTCGCCAGTTCCTCGCCGACCGCCAGTTCGCTGAGCACCGCCGGTCCCGCTCCGCCGACCGCCGATGCCTTCACGGCCGTCGTCGAGGACAGCTCGATCAGGGGACGGGCCAGGCCGCCGAGTGCCGCGTCCAGGACCTGGCGGGTGCCCGAGCCCTTCTCGCGCAGGACCAGCGGGGTCGCCGCCAGTTCGGCCGCCGGCAGCGGGCGGCGCCGGCGGGCCCAGGGGTGGCCGGGTGCCGTCACGACGACGAGGTGGTCGTGGGCGACGACCACCGAGTCCAGTCCCGTCGGAACCGTCAGCCCCTCCACGAAGCCCAGGTCGGCCTCGTCGGACAGCAGCCGCTCGGCGACGGCCGCCGAGTTGCCCGCGAGCAGCGACACCGCCGTGTCGGGGCGCCCCGCGCGCAGCGCCAGCAGCCAGCCCGGCAGCAGATACTCGGCGATGGTCATGCTCGCCGCGACCCGCAGCCGCGAGTCTCGCCGGTCGCGCAGCGCCTGCGCCCCGGCGTCGAAGGCCTCCGCCGCCTCCACGACCCGCCGCGCCCAGTCCGTCACCAGCACACCGGCGTCGGTGAGCCGGGAACCGCGCGGCGAACGGTCCACCAGCGCCACCCCCAACTGCCGTTCCATGGAACGGATCCGGCTGCTCGCCGCCGGCTGGGTGATACCGACCTCCCGGGCCGCCGCGCCGAGGCTGCCCAGCCGCGCCACGGCCAGCAGCAGCTCCAGCGCCCCGAGATCCGGCACCCGGTGCGCCAGCGAACCCGCGCCCGGGGACGTCCGCCCGTTCTCCTGCCCCTCCGACCTGCTCATAACCCCACCTTATGCCCCCATAGAGACGTGGTCCCTGGTGGCAGCCCCGGACCGGCGGGACCGTCAGCACATGGTCACCGCCGCCCACCCCGTGTCACGCCCCACCCGGCGTGTCCCCGCCGTCCGTCACCTCGGACCGAACTGGTACGCGTCCGTCATGGGCACCGCCATCGTCGCCTCGGCCGGCGCCGCGCTCCCCGTGCACCTTCCCGGACTGCGCGCCGCCTGCACGGCCGTCTGGGCCCTCTCCCTGGCCCTCCTGGCGGTGCTGCTCGCCGCCCGCGCCCTGCACTGGATCCACCACCGCGACCAGGCGCGCGCCCACCTCCTGGACCCGGCGACGGCTCCCTTCTACGGCTGCCCGGCCATGGCCCTGCTGGCCGTCGGCGGCGGCACGATCACCGTCGGGCGGGACTGGATAGGCACCGAGGCGGCGGTGGCGCTCGACGCCGTGCTGTTCACGGCTGGGACGGTCCTCGGGCTGGCGGCCGCCGTCGCCGTCCCGTACCTGATGGCCGTACACCACCGGCCGGATCCACGGCAGGCCACTCCCGTCTGGCTGCTGCCGCTGGTCGCGCCCATGGTGTCCGCGGCCCTCGGGCCGCTCCTCGTGCCGTATCTGCCGCCCGGGCAGGCCCGGGAGACGCTGCTGCTGGGCTGCGTGGCGCTGTTCGGACTGAGTCTGCTCGCCACCCTGATCACGCTGCCGGTGGTCTTCGCCCGGCTGCTCACCGCCGGGCCGCTGCCGCTCGCCCTCACGCCGACGCTGTTCCTGGTGCTGGGCCCGCTGGGGCAGTCCACGACAGCCGTGGGCAATGTGGCCGACGCAGCGCCCTACGGCGAGAGTGTCCTCGTCGTGGTGTACGGGGTGCCCGTGATGGGCTTCGCGCTGTTGTGGTGCGCGCTGGCGACGGCGCTGGTGGTGCGGGCCCGCCGGCAGGGCATGGGGTTCGCGATGACGTGGTGGGCGTTCACCTTTCCCGTCGGCACCTGCGTGACCGGCGCGGAAGCCCTGGGGCGGCACACCGGGCTCGCCGTCTTCGACTGGCTCGCCGTCGGTCTGTACGGCGTCCTGGTCGCCGCCTGGGCCGTCGTCGCCGTGCGGACGGCGCGCGGCCTGCTCAGCGGAGCGCTGCTCGCAGGGCCTCGGCCAGCACCCGTGGCGCCTCGGCCAGTGACGGCCCGTACCACGTCAGGTGCCGCCCGCTGACCAGCGCGCAGGGCAGGCCCTCGAAGGACTCCGGGCCGTCGTCGGCGGTGAAGCGGTAGGGCTCGTCGGGCAGGACGACCACGTCGGGGGCCGCGGCGCGCAGGTCGTCGAGCGGGATGCGCGGATAGCGGTCGGCGTGGCCCGCGTAGCGGTGGTCGACGCCCAGGCGGGCCAGGACGTCGCCCGCGAAGGTGGCACGGCCCAGCACCATCCAGGGCCGCCGCCAGATCGGCACGACGGCCGTTCTGCGCGGGTCCAGGACGGGTGGCCGTGCCCAGGCCTGCTCCGCGTCCCGCAGCCACGCCGGGCGCGGCTCGGCCCCGCAGGCGTCCAGCACCCGCGCCAGCTCCCGGAAGGCCTGCGGCACGTTCCGCACCTCGGTCACCAGCACCTCCACGCCGGCCGTGCGCAGGGCGTCGAGGTCGGGGGCGCGGTTCTCCTCCTCGTTGGCGATCACCAGGTCGGGGGCGAGCGCGAGGACGCGGTCGACCTTGGGATTCTTGGTGCCACCGACGCGGGTGACGTCGAGGTCCGCCGGATGGGTGCACCAGTCCGTGGCGCCGACCAGGACGCCGGGGGCGGACACCGCGACGGCCTCCGTCAGCGACGGCACCAGTGAGACGACCCGCACTACCGGGGCCTGTCGTGGACGGCCTCGATGTGCTCCGCCACGGCGACCACCAGGACCCGCGTGTCCGGCTCGGCGGCCCGCCAGCGGTGCCGGACGCCGCCCGTGAGGTACATGGTGTCGCCGCGGCCCAGGCGATAGACGCGGCCCTCCGCCTCGACCTCCACCGCGCCGTCCGCGACGTACATCAACTGGTCGTTGCGGTACTGGAACTCACGGCCCGCGTCGTGGTCGCCGGTGAACTCCGAGGCGTGCATCTGGTGGTGACCGCGCACCAGGGGCCGCACCTGCGGTTCGGGCGTCGGCTCGATGCTCTCGCAGCGCACCACGTCGACGCTGCACGCCGGGTCGGCGGCGGCGAGGAGTTCGACGGCGGTGGTGCGCAGGGCGTCGGCGACCTTCTCCAGGGAGGTCTGGCTGGGCCGTGCGCGGTCGTTCTCGACCTGGCTGAGGAAGGGGACCGACAGGCCGCTGCGCTCGGCCACGACGGCGAGGGTGAGCTCCAGGGCACGACGACGCCGCCGCACGGCCGCGCCCACCCGAAGGGGCTGCTCTTTGTGGTCGCCCATCGCTCCGGCTCCCTCCTTCGCTCGTCGGTCGGTCCGTGTACGCCGCTGTCCGGGCGCACTCCTTTCTGATGAGTTCTCTGCACCCTACGCATGTTCGGCAAACCGTTTCATGCGCCCGTCACATAGCCGTCACCCAGCGTGGCCCGGGACCTCACAGTTCGCGCCACTGCATCGGCCTCCCGGCGGTGGCGGCCGCCGACTCCGCCCTTCGGGGCGAACGGGCTGACCAGCGGGCCGGAACCGTCCTCGGCCGCAGGGTCGCGCGGGTACGCCCGCGACCCTGACCGTCGATCAGTACGAGCCTGACGCTGTTCGGTTCAATGCGCGAGCGGACCCCGTTGTTCCCGCCGCGAGCCCGAGCCGACCAGGTGGTCGGGCGCCGCGCAAGTCGGGGTCTGCGCCGCGCAGTTGACGACCGGGTTCAGGTGCAGGCGTAGCGCTGCGTGGTTGTCCGGATCCTTTTCGTACGGACGGTGCACCTCGGGTGGCCGCCATGCAACGAGGGCCCGTCCCTCGCCGGCCGGGGCCCGGTCGTCGACCAGGCCGGCGCTCGGCTCGATGCCGACGATCTTGCCGTCGGGGTCGGAGGCGTGGTTACTGTCGGTGGGGTACGGCATGATGCGGGACGTGACCGGACGACTGATGCTCCTCGACACCGCCTCGCTCTACTTCCGCGCCTACTTCGGCGTCCCGGACTCCGTGAAGGCGCCCGACGGCACGCCGGTGAACGCCGTGCGCGGACTGCTCGACTTCATCGACCGGCTGGTCAGGGACCACCACCCCGAGCACCTGGTGGCGTGCATGGACGCCGACTGGCGCCCGAAGTGGCGGGTCGAGCTGATCCCGTCGTACAAGGCGCACCGCGTCGCCGAGGAGCACGAGCTCGGACCGGACGTGGAGGAGGTGCCGGACACGCTGTCACCGCAGGTCCCGGTCATCGAGGCGGTCCTCGACGCGCTGGGCATCGCACGCGTGGGGGTCGAGGGGTACGAGGCGGACGACGTCATCGGCACGTTCACCGCACGGGCCACGGTCCCGGTCGACATCGTGACCGGCGACCGGGACCTGTACCAACTGGTGGACGACGCCCGCGGCGTGCGGGTGCTGTACCCGCTGAAGGGCGTGGGCACCCTGCAGCTCACGGACGAGGCGTGGCTGCGCGAGAAGTACGGCGTCGACGGCGGTGGGTACGCGGATCTGGCCCTGCTGCGCGGCGACCCCAGCGACGGTCTGCCGGGCGTGCCGGGCATCGGCGAGAAGACGGCCGCGAAGCTGCTCGCCGAGTTCGGCGACCTGACCGGGATCCTGGCCGCGGTCGACGACCGCACGTCGAAGCTGACACCGGCCCAGCGCAAGCGGCTGGACGAGGCGCGGCCCTACCTGGCGGTGGCGCCGACGGTCGTGCGGGTGGCGTCCGACGTGCCGCTGCCGGACGTCGACACGGCCCTGCCGCGCACGCCGCGCGATCCGGCGGCCCTGGAGGCGCTGTCGGGGCGCTGGGGGCTGGGCGGCGCGCTGCAGCGGCTGCTCAGCACGCTCGAATCGTGACAAGACCGGCAATGCGGACTCATACACTTGAACACCGAAGAGACTCACTTGAGCAGCTGAGCGGCATCGGCGGGGCGAAAGTGCTAGCTTAGGTAAGCCTAAGTTATTCGGGATCAGGGAGGCCGTCATGGCAGAACGTCCGGCCCGCCAGCCGCGCAGGGCTCACTCCGCCCAGGTCGTCCGCGCCGAGCGGCTGACCCCTCACATGCAGCGCGTGGTGCTCGGCGGCGACGGCCTCGCCGAGTTCGCGGCGGGTACGTGCACCGACCACTATGTGAAGCTGCTGTTCCCCCCGGCCGAGGGCGTGACCTATCCGGAGCCCTTCGATCTTCAGCGGATCCGCGAGGAGTTGCCGCGCGAGCAGTGGCCGGTCACCCGGACCTACACCGTGCGCGCCTGGGACCCCGAACTGCGCGAGCTGACGCTGGACTTCGTGCTCCACGGCGACGAGGGCCTGGCCGGTCCCTGGGCGATGCGCGCCCAGCCCGGCGACACCCTGCGCTTCATGGGCCCCGGCGGCGCCTACGCCCCCGACGCGAGCGCCGACTGGCATCTGCTCGCCGGTGACGAGAGCGCGCTGCCCGCGATCGCGGCCGCCCTGGAGTCGCTCCCCGACGGCGCCGAGGTCCGGGCCTTCGTGGAGGTCGCCGGGCCCGAGGAGGAGCAGAAGATCGACTCCGGCGCGGAGGTCGTCTGGCTGCACCGCGGCGACCGTCCCATCGGTGAGGCGCTGGTCGAGGCGGTCCGGGCGCTGGAGTTCCCCGAGGGCCGGGTGCAGGCGTTCGTGCACGGCGAGGCTGCGTTCGTGAAGGAGCTGCGCGGGCTGCTGCGCATGGAACGCCAGATCCCCCGCCAGGACCTGTCCATCTCCGGCTACTGGCGCCTCGGCCACAACGAGGACGGCTGGCAGGCCGCCAAGCGGGAGTGGAACGCCCGCATCGAGGCGGAGCAGGAGACCGGGGCGACGGCCGCTTAGGCGTACGCGGGTCGTTCACCGAGATCGTTGGGCGTGATGAGACGCAGGACCCGGATTCCGCCCTCCCCGCTGCCGCAGCGTGACGGGGTGGACCCGGTGCGGGTGCGGCTGCCCTTCGAGGGGGCGTGGTCGACCGTGCGGGAGCACCTGGTGCAGCGGCTGACGGGGGCCGGTGCCGGGGTCGTCGACGGAATGTTCGAGGCGGGGCTGATCGTCGGGGCGGACGGCACGGCGGTGGCGCCGGACGCGGCGTATGTGCCGGGGATGTTCGTGTGGTTCCACCGGGAGCTGCCCGACGAGGTGCCCGTGCCGTTCCCGCTGCGGGTCGTGCACCGCGACGAGCACATCGTCGTCGTCGACAAGCCGCACTTCCTCGCCACCACCCCGCGCGGCGGCCATGTCGCCGAGACCGCGCTCGCCCGGCTCCGCCGCGAGCTGGGCATCCCGACGCTGACCGCCGCGCACCGGCTGGACCGGCTCACCGCCGGGCTGGTGCTGTTCACGGTGCGGCCCGAGGAGCGGGGCGCGTACCAGACGCTGTTCCGGGACCGGCGGGTGCGCAAGGTGTACGAGGCGGTGGCGCCGTACGACCCGACGCTCGCCCTGCCCCGGACGGTGCGCAGCCGGATCATCAAGGAGCGCGGGACGCTGACCGCCCGGGAGGTCGAGGGCGAGCCGAACGCGGTGAGCCGCGTCGAGCTGATCGAACACCGCGCGGATCTGGCCCGGTACCGGCTGGTGCCCGGCACCGGGCAGACACATCAGCTGCGGGTGCATATGAACGCGCTGGGCGTCCCGATCCTCGGCGATCCGCTGTATCCGGTGGTGACCGACCCCGTGCCGGCCGGTGACTTCCGGTGCCCGCTGCAACTGCTGGCGCGGGAGCTGGAGTTCACCGATCCGGTCACGGGGCGGGCGCATGTCTTCCGCAGCGGGCGGACGCTGACGGCCTGGTCCGGGGACCCGGAGTGGGCCGGTCAGTAACCCCGCCACCAGCGCAGGAACCTCTTCCAGACGCCCGGCTTGCGGGTGCCTGCCGGTTCCGCGGCGGGCGCGGGCTGCTGGGGCGCCGCGGTGGCGGTGCCCGCCTGCTCAGGGGCGGCCTCGGGCAGGGGCGCCGACTCGGGTGCCGGGGTGCCGACCTGCCAGGAGCTGCGCTGGCGGGGCACCGCCTGCAGGCCGGGCTTCTCCATCACGTCCTGCGGCGGCTTGGGATCGAACCGCACCGGCAGTTCCACCAGGTGGCGTGAGGAGATCGACTCGGACCAGTTCAGGTCCTCCTCGTCGCAGTCGAGTTCGACGTCCGGCAGCCGCATCAGCAGCGCGTCCACACCGATGTCCGCGATGGCACGGCCGATGTCCTGACCGGGGCACTCGTGCGGGCCGCCACCGAAGGCGAGGTGGGAGCGGTTGCCCTGCATGTTGGCGGTCAGGTCGGGCCGTACCCGCGGATCGACGTTGCCCGGCGCGGGGGCGAACAGCAGCCCGTCGCCCTTGTGGATCCGCTGGCCGCCCAGCTCCGTCTCCTGCTTGGCGAAGTAGGCGAAGACCGCGCTGAACGGCGGCTCGTCCCACAGGGACTGCTCGACCGCCTCGGGCACGGTCATCTGTCCGCCGTTGAGCTGGGCACGGAAGCGCGGGTCGGTGAGCACCGTGCGCAGCACGTTGGCGAGGAGGTTGGCGGTGGCCTCGTAGGCGGCGATGAGCACGACCCGCAGGTGTTCGCGGACCTCGTCGTCGGTGAGGCCGGCCGGGTGGGTGACGAGGTGGCTGGTGAAGTCCTCCTCCGGCTGGGCGCGGCGCTTGGCGGCGAGCCGCCCGAGGGCGTCCACGATGTACTGGTTGCTGGCGATCGCGGTCTCGGTGCCCTTGAGCATGTCGCGGGCGGCGTGCACGATCCGGTCGCCGTACTCGTCGGGCATGCCGAGGATCTCGCACATCACGGCCATCGGCAGGTGGTCGGCGTACTGGCTGACGAGGTCGGCCTCGCCCGCCTCGCAGAAGCGGTTGACCAGGAGCTGGGTGTAGCGGGTGATGTGCCGGCGCAGGCCGCGGAAGTCGATGGTGGTCAGGGCGCCGGTGACCGCGCCGCGCAGCCTGAGGTGCTCGTCGCCCTCGGCGTGCGAGCAGATGGGCTGCCAGGCGATGTGCGGCATGAGGGGGTGGTCGGGTTTGACCATGCCCTCCAGCAGGGGCGACCAGATCCGGCTGTCCCGGGTGAACTGCGTGGGCGAGCGGACCATGTGCAGGTTCTCGGCGTGGCCGAGGACCACCCACATCGGTACGTCGTCGTGGAGCAGCACGGGCGCCACGGCACCGTGCTCGGCGCGGAGCTTCTCGTACAGGGCGCCCAGGTCCTGTGCCTGGGGGCCGTAGAGCCGGTGCAGTCCGCCGGGGCCGAGGGTGTTGTGGGCGGGGCAGCCGGGGGGCGGGCTGACGGAGACGTCGTCGGTGCCGGTCGCGGAGTGGGATTCAGGCGTCACAGCGAGTCGCTTTCGGAAACTGTGGGGGAACCGTTGTCTGGGAAGTGGGGCTGGGGCGGGTCAGGTGAGCTGGCCCGTCATGGAGAGGGAGTGCAGGAAACGCATCAGCGTCATCAGGACCTCCTTGCTGGAGGCACGGCGGCGGGCGTCGCACTCCAGGATCGGGATCTCCTCGGACAGGTCGAGCGCCGTGCGCAGCTCCGGGATCGGGTAACGAGGGCCGTCCGGAAAGGTGTTGACGGCGACCACGAAGGGCACGCCGCACTCCTCCAGCCGGCCCATGACGTCGAAGCTGACCTCCAGCCGCCGGGTGTCGACCAGGACCACGGCGCCCAGCGCGCCCTCGAACAGCCCGTTCCACAGGAACCAGAAGCGTTCCTGGCCGGGCGTGCCGAAGAGGTACAGCACGAGTTGGTCGGTGATGCTGATGCGGCCGAAGTCCATCGCCACGGTGGTGGCCGTCTTGGAGTCGGAGCCGTAGTCGTCGTCGACACCGACGCCGGCCTGCGTCATGGTCTCCTCGGTGGTCAGCGGTTTGATCTCGCTGACCGAGCCGACCATGGTGGTCTTGCCGACCCCGAAACCGCCCACAATGACGATCTTCACCGCGGCCTGTGCCGTGTGCGGCAGGTGGTCCTCGGTGCGTGGGCCCGGGACGGTGTCAGAGCTTTTGAAGTCCATGCATCACCGCTTCGAGGATGGAACGGTCAGGGAGCGCCTGGCGAACGACTGGGGCGCGCGCCTGCACGAGTTCGGCCGTCAGCATCTCGGTCAGCAGGACGGTGATCACGCTGAACGGCAGACTGAGGTAGGCCGACAACTCGGCCACGGACAGCGGGGCGGCGCACAGCCGGAGCACCGCCGCCTGTTCCGGGCTGGTGGACGGCTTCGGCTCGGCGCGCGCCACGATCAACGTGACCAGGTCGAGCTCCGCGCGATCGCCGTCCACCTCACCGATCACGAACAGGCGCTCGGGGTTGGAGGGTTTGCCGTCCTTGCCCTGTGTGCCGTCCGTGCCGTCGTGGCCCGCGCCGCCCTCCTGGGGGGCCGGCTGCGGCTGGGGTGAGGGCTCCTCCCTGGGGGAGCGCCGCTTGCGTTGCGGAGGAGTCATACGGCCTTCCCGTTGCGCCTCGGCGGACTGGTCAGGTGGGGACCGATCCGGTCGACGAGGTCGCGCATCTGGGCGCTCATCAGGCCCGGTTCGGCGACGATGTTGGACAGCACCGCGAGGTAGGCGTTGGGCCCGGCGGCCATCAGGTAGAAGTAGCCGCCGTTGACCTCGATCAGGATCATGCGCATCTGACCGTCGCTGGTCGGGATCTCGTCGGCCACGGCGCTCGCCAGGCTCTGCAGTCCGGCGCAGGCCGCGGCGACCCGGTCGGCGGTGTCCGGATCGCCGCCGTGGCGGGCGATGCGCAGTCCGTCGGCGGAGAGCACCACGATCATCTGGATGCCGGGTACGCCCTTGGCGAGGTCCTGGAGCATCCAGTCGAAGTTCGCTCGGTACGCCATCAGTTGGGGTCCCTCTCGTCGTCGGCCTGGGCACGGGCCGGCTCGTTGGTCGGCTGGGTGGACGAGGTCGGCTTCGGTCGTTTGAGCCCCTCCATGAACGCCTCGACCCACATTCCGGGCGGCGGCTGGTCCTTGTCCTCGGGCTTGGGTTCGGGGGCGCCCCAGACGGACCGGGGTTCGCGCCCTTCGCGTTCGGCGGCTTCCTTTTCGGCGCGTTCGGCGGCGTACTGCTCGCGGATCCGCTGGCTGAGCGGGGTCTTCACCCGGCTGCGGCGCTGCGGCAGGCCGTTGGCGGTCCACTCGGTGACGACCGGGACGTCGTCCTCCATGGAGACCGTGGCCGGGACCTTCGGGCTGGTCGGGCGGCGCCGCTTCGGCGGGCGCTTGGGGCCCTCCAGCGCGTCGGGCGAGACGGTGGGCACGGAGGTGGCGCCGATGCCGTGGGCGAGTCCGACGCCGGGCTCGTCGGTCAGCATGTTGCTCGGCACGATGACCACGGCCCGGACCCCGCCGTACGCCGAGGAGCGCAGCGCCACCTGCATGTTGTACGCCCGGCACAGACGGCCCACGACGGCGAGGCCGAGGCGCGGGGCGTCACCGAGGTCCTGCAGGTCGACGCCGGCCTTGGCGCGCTCCAGCATGCCCTCGATCCGGGCGCGGGCCTCCTCGCTGAAGCTGACGCCGGCGTCCTCGATCTCGATGGCGACGCCGGTCTGCACCTGGACCGCGGTGACGTGCACCTTGGTGCTCGGCGGCGAGTAGCGGGTGGCGTTGTCGAAGAGCTCGGCGCAGGCGTGGATGACCGGCTCGACGTAGATGCCCTTGACGCTGATGCGGGCGATGTTGTCCAGCTTGATGCGCCGGTACTCCAGGATCCGCGACATTGCGCCGCGCAGCGTGCTGTACAGCGACACCGGCAGCGGCCACTGGCGGCCGGGGCGGCCGCCGCCGAGGACGGAGATGGAGTCGGCGAGACGGCCGATCAGCGCGTTGCCGTGGTCGATGCGCAGCAGGTCGTCGAAGACCTCGGGGTTGCGGCCGTGGTCCTCCTCCATCTCCCGCAGCTCGTTGGCCTGTTGGTGGACGATCGCCTGGACACGCCGGGCGATGGTGACGAAGGAGCGGGCCGCGGAGTCGCGCAGGGTTTCCTCGTGGTCCACGATGCGCATCAGCTTCTTCAGCAGCTGGCGCTGTGGGTCGGGCATGTCCCGGAAGGCGGGATCGACCAGGCTCAGTTGGCGGATCACCTCGACGGCGCTCACACCGCCGGCCATCCGTCGCAGCGCGGTGGGCACGATCTCCTCGCCGAAGCGGACCCAGTCCTCGTGGTGGTCGGCGATGCGCCGTTCCAGATACGCGCTGTGACGGGCGTGCTCGGCCTGCGCGTCCCGCAGCGCACGGCCACGGCGTACCGCCTCGGCCGCGGTGGCGATCACCAGGAGCGTGGCGACGGCGCCGCAGATGCCGACCGCGGTCCGGGCCGAGGGTGCCACCAGGGCGACGGCCGTTCCGGTCGCCGCGGCCATCAGTATCGCGGGGAGCAACAGCACGCGCGCGTAGGGAAGTTCACGGCGTGCGGGTGGGGATTGAACACTCACCATGTGGGCCCTCTGAAAGCAGTCGGCGGGGAGTCGGGGGAGCTGGCGGGGGTATGCGTCATGGGACTGTTGGGATCATCAGGATTTTTGGGAACAGGCGCACGAATACACCGCAACTCGGTGCGCTGCGGGCGAGCTTAGTCCGACCGGATCATCGCCGTGTCATATTCAGCAACCGCCTGAAACGGGACCCGCAACAGGAGTACGCTCGACTCCATTTACACGCTGGGATCACATTCGCACACGGTGCGTGACGGCAAACAGGCATGCGACAGCAACTCACCGTGATGAGTGAATAAGCGGCTATTTATGGACCACCGGAGCAGCAACGCCCCTCAGGGGCGCGGGACCCCGCACCCGCCGAACAACCGTCACCCCACCGACGAGTAGGCGACAACCCCCCGCAGCAGCCCCTCAACAGCCTTCCGAGCGTTCTTCACAACCGTCGACCCCACAGGCGCGGCCGCACTGATCTGCCCCAGCACATCAATGACCTGCTTGCACCACCGCACAAAGTCCCCCGCCGGCATCTCCGCCTCGCGCAGCACCTCGTCGAGCCCCTTGCCCGAGGCCCACATGTACGCGGCCCAGGCGAACCCGAGATCAGGCTCCCGCTGCCCGACCCCCTCGGTCTGCGTGATCCGGAACTCCTCCTCCAGCGCGTCCAGCCGCCCCCAGATCCGCACCATCTCACCGAGCGCGGCCTTCGCCTTGCCGGAGGGCAACTTCGGTGCCAGCGCATCGTCACCGACCCGCGCCTCGAACACCAACGCCGAGACACACGCGGCGAGTTCCGCCGGGGCCAGCCCCTCCCAGACGCCCGCGCGCAGACACTCGCTGGCGAGCAGATCCAGTTCGCCGTACAGCCGCGCCAGCCGCTTGCCGTGCTCGGTGACCTCGTCGTCGTGCAGATAGTCCAGCTCGGTCAGCAGCGCGACGATCCGGTCGAACGTCCGGGCGATCGTGTTCGTCCGCCCCTCGATCCGCCGTTCCAGCTGCGAGGTGTCCCGCATCAGCCGGTGGTACCGCTCGGCCCACCGCGCGTGATCCTCGCGGTCGTTGCACCCATGACACGGATGCGCCCGCAGCGCCGCCCGCAGCCGTGCGATCTCCCGGTCGTCCGCGGCCTGCGACCGCCGCTTGCGCTGCCGCTCCGGCGCGATGTGCCCGGCCTTGCTGCGCAGCGCCGACGCCAGGTCCCGCCGGGACTGCGGCGAGCGCGGGTTGAAGGACTTCGGGATCCGCATCCGCTCCAGCGCCTCGACCGGCACCGGGAAGTCGATCGACGCCAGTCGCTTGACCTGCCGCTCCGCGGTCAGCACCAACGGCCGCGGCCCGTCGTGGTGTTCGAACCCCCGGTGTCCGTTGGACCGCCCGGCCGGCAGCCCCGGATCGAGCACCAGCGCCAGCCCGGCGTACTTTCCGCTCGGCACATGGATGACGTCACCGGGCCGCAGCCGTTCCAGCGCGACAGCGGCCTCGGCCCGCCGCTCCGCTGCCCCCTGCCGGGCCAACTCGGTCTCGCGGTCCTTCAGTTCGCGCCGCATTCGCGCGTACTCCTCGAAGTCCCCGAGGTGGCAGGTCATGGACGCCTTGTAACCGGCGAGCCCCTCCTCGTTGCGCTGCACCTGACGCGAGATCCCCACGACCGACTTGTCGGCCTGGAACTGCGCGAACGACGTCTCCAGCAGCTCCCGCGAGCGATGCCGCCCGAACTGCGCGACCAGATTGACCGCCATGTTGTACGACGGCTTGAAGCTGGACCGCAGCGGATACGTCCGTGTCCCGGCCAGTCCCGCCAGGTGCTCGGGGTTCATCCCCCGCTGCCACAGCACCACGGCATGGCCCTCGATGTCGATGCCGCGCCGCCCCGCACGCCCCGTCAACTGCGTGTACTCGCCCGGGGTGATGTCGGCGTGCTGCTCGCCGTTCCACTTGACCAGCTTCTCCAGCACCACCGACCGGGCGGGCATGTTGATGCCCAGGGCCAGCGTCTCGGTGGCGAAGACCGCCTTCACCAGCCCCCGGACGAACAGCTCCTCGACGACCTCCTTGAACGTCGGCAGCATGCCCGCGTGGTGGGCGGCGATGCCGCGCTCCAGGCCCTCCAGCCACTCGTAGTACCCGAGCACGTGCAGGTCCTCGGCCGGGATCGAGGCCGTGCACTCCTCCACGAGCGCCCGGACCCGCTCCCGGGCCTCCTCGTCGTTCAGCCGCAGCCCGGCGTACAGGCACTGCTGGACGGCGGCCTCGCAGGCGGCGCGGCTGAAGATGAACGTGATCGCGGGCAGCAGGCCTTCCGCGTCCAGCCGCTCTATGACCTCGGGCCGGCTCGGCGTCCACACCCGCGACCGCTGCCGCCGCTCCCGCTCCCGGTCGGCCTCACGCATCGCGCGGCCGCGCCTGCGGTCCTGGAAGGACGGGCGGCTGGCCTCCATGCGGGCCATGCGCATGAGGTCGGGGTTGACGGCCTTCTTGTGGCCCTCGCCCTCCTCGAACAGGTCGTACATCCGGCGCCCGGCGAGCACGTGCTGGAACAGCGGCACGGGCCGGTGCTCGGCGACGATCACCTCGGTGTCGCCGCGGACGGTGTCGAGCCAGTCGCCGAACTCCTCGGCGTTGGACACGGTCGCGGACAGTGACACCAGGGTCACCGACTCGGGCAGGTGAATGATCACTTCCTCCCACACGGCGCCGCGGAAGCGGTCGGAGAGGTAGTGCACCTCGTCCATGACCACATGGCCGAGGCCGAGGAGGGTCTGCGAGCCCGCGTACAGCATGTTCCGCAGCACCTCCGTGGTCATCACGACCACCGGGGCGTCGGAGTTGACGCTGTTGTCGCCGGTGAGCAGGCCGACCTTCGCGGTGCCGTAGCGGCGGCACAGGTCGTTGTACTTCTGGTTCGACAGCGCCTTGATGGGTGTCGTGTAGAAGCACTTCCTGCCCTGTTGCAGGGCGAGGTGGACGGCGAACTCGCCGACGATCGTCTTGCCCGAGCCGGTGGGAGCGGCGACCAGCACGCCCTTGCCCGCCTCAAGTGCCTCGCAGGCCTCGATCTGGAAGGGGTCGAGGCCGAAGTCGTACATCTCGCGGAAGGACGCGAGCGCGGTGGCCTGCTCGGCGGCGCGCCGACGCGCCGCCACGTACCGCTCGGCCGGTGAGAGGTCCTCAGTCATCGTGCTTTCGAGCGTACCGGTCCGCACTGACAACAGGACGATCTTTATCCGGATCCGCTGCTGTGAATCCGGCGATACCCGCAGCTCAGCGGCCCACGACACGCACCGCCCCGGGCACGCACCGCACGCTCACCGGCAGCGGCCCGAGCGGCTCCCCGTCGGCGTATCCGGTGATGCCCTCCGCCGCGATCTCGACCCGCGCCGCCCGGTGCACGGTGACCTTGGGATGGTCCACGTGTCCGCCCCGGTACACCGTCGGAAACACCCGCAGGAGGGTCCTGCGACCGCAGTCGCCGACCACCGTGATGTCGAACAGCCCGTCGGTGAGATCGGCACCCGGGCAGATGCGCATGCCGCCGCCGTACGACGATCCGTTCCCGACGGCGACGAGGGTCGCCTCGATCTCCCGGACC
Organism: Streptomyces sp. Z423-1; assembly: GCF_013009255.1. Taxonomy (NCBI): domain Bacteria; kingdom Bacillati; phylum Actinomycetota; class Actinomycetes; order Kitasatosporales; family Streptomycetaceae; genus Streptomyces; species Streptomyces sp. Z423-1. Next base: position 7,687,676 of record NZ_CP053109.1, on the reverse strand, counting down.
TCGCCGTCATCGAGGGTGAGCCGATAGGGGAACGGGCGGAACGCGGCCAGTTCGGCGATCATCGCCAGGTCGTACCTGAAGCGGCCGACCGGCATGCGCATGCGGTTGCCCCGGTCGTTGACGCGCGAGTCGAAGCCGGAGGCGAGGACGGTGCCGAACCAGCGGTCGCCGACCCGGCCGAGGTCGATGTCCCGCACCCCGTCGCCCTTCAGTCCCTCGGCGATCATCCGGCCCGCGGCGGCCGGGTCGCGCACGGGCAGGCCGAGGGCGCGGGCGAAGTCGTTGCCGGTGCCGACGGCGACCAGGCCGAGCGGGGTGTCCGTGCCGGCGACGGCCTGGAGGGCCAGATGGGCGATGCCGTCCCCGCCGACGGCGACGAGCGCTCCGGTGCCGTCCGCGACGGCGGCACGCGCGCGTACCAGTGCGTCACCGGGGTCCTGCCCGATGACCGTACGCACCGAGAATCCGGCCGCCCGCAACGCGGAAGCGGCCGACTGCGCCGCGTGGGCGCCCCGGCCGCGGCCCGCGGTGGGGTTGACGAAGAGAGTGATCTCGCTGGTCACGCCAGTGACCCTACGAGGTGCCTGGCGATCTCCGGATCACGCCGTGATAACCGTTGCGTCAGGTCACGTCGTCGTACCCGTTGACCCGGTCCTTGCTCGACTGTTCGGGCAGGGCGCGGCTCGCGCTGACGGTCTCCACCTCGCCGATGTCCTCGGGCGTGAGGTCCAGCTCGGAGGCCTCGTCGTCGGCGGGGCCCAGGGCCTCGCGGCGGCGTCGGCGCCGGTCGTTGGCGAGGGAGACGATCACCGCGGCGAAGTACAGGATCCAGATCGGTCCGGCCAGCGCCATCATGGTCAGCGGGTCGGTGCTGGGCGTGGCGATCGCCGCGAACACCGTGATGCCCATGATCATCGCCCGCCACCAGCCGAGCATCCGCTTGCCCGAGATGGCGCCGGTGAAGTTGAGCATGACCAGCAGCAGCGGCAGCTCGAAGGAGAGGCCGAAGACAATCACCATGCGTGTGACGAGGTCGAGCAGGTCGTCCAGCGGCAACAGGTTGTTGACACCGAACGGCGTGAACTCGATCAGCACGTTCGCGGTGGTGGGCAGCACCCGGTAGGCGAAGAAGGCGCCGCCGAGGAAGAGCGGGAAGCCGGTGGCGACGAACGCGTAGGCGTACTTCTTCTCGTGCTTGTGCAGACCGGGGGCGACGAAGGCCCACAGCTGGTAGAGCCAGACCGGCGAGGCCAGGACGATACCGGCCATCAGGGACACCTTGAGCGCCAGGGTGAACGGGGTGAGCAGGCCGTTGATCGTGATCTGGGCGCACGGCTCGGTGTTCCTGGCGTCGTCGGCGGCCGCGCGGGCCAGTTCTTCGAACGACTGCGAGCAACCGACCGAATCGAGGATCGGCTCGGTGAAGAAGTTGATGATGTCGTTGTAGAAGAAGGCGGCGACGATCGTGACGGCGACGATGGCCAGCAGTGCCTTCGCGAGCCGGTTGCGGAGCTCACGAAGGTGCTCCGCGAGGGGCATCCGCCCCTCGGGATCCTTCTCCTTGTTGCGGGCAGGCTTCAGCAACCCACGTTCCCATCTCGTGCGGCAGGCCGGGGGATCACCGGTCCTGCGTCAGCGCTTGGTCGTGTCCGTCGGCTCGTTGACCGGGCGGGAGCTGGACACGTCGCCGGGCGCGGCCTGGATGATGCGCTGAGCCTGGGGCTGCTGGTCGTCGGTGTTCGGCGGGTCGGCCGGGGCGGAGGACTTGTTGTCGTCCTTCATCGCCTTCGCCTCGCTCTTCAGGATGCGCGCGGACTTGCCGAGGGAGCGGGCCATGTCCGGAAGCTTCTTCGCGCCGAACAGCAGGATGATGACGACGAGGATGAGAATGATCTCGGGGGCTCCGAGCCTTCCGAACATAAGTCTTTACCTTCTCACCGAGGCGGGTGGGTGGGGTGCTGTCCGACCGGTCGGACAAGTGTCCGAACGACCGTGCTGGCAGCGATCGTAACGCCCAGGGGTGAACGTGAGGCAATCCCCGTGCGTACTCCCGGTCCACGGCCCGGGCCTCGTTTTCCGGGCCGCGACCAGCAGCGTACCTTCCGCATGGGGGAAGTTGACAGGGCGAAGCGACCCAAAGGCCCATCAAGCGCAGGAATCACAGGGGCTGACCGGGCGGCTCACAGCGCGTCCACAGACCGGGCCGTGCTCACCGCCGCCCGCTCCAAATCCTCCGCGGCCCGGTTGATACGGCGCGCGGACTCCGTCACCTGCCTGCCGAGGCGCTGCGCCTCCACGAAGACCCGCACGGCGAGCACGCCGAGAACGGCGATTCCCAGAAACCCCACAGCTACCGCGAACATCGGCCAGAACATGCCCCTGAGCCTAGGGCCTGCGCGGCGGCCACTGTGCGCAGGGTGAGCGTGGGGCGCTACAGCGTGGAGTGCAGTCGCAGGGTGCGGACCCCGCCCCCGGTGAGCAGCTCGACGATGCGCTCCCCGGCCGGCTTGCGGACGGACGCGCCGCAGTCGGGGCAGGTGAAGGAGTAGAAGGTCGTACGGCTGGTGGCGCCGATGGCCAGGCGCAGGGCGCTCGCGGCGAGCTCGAAGCGGCCGCGGCAGTCCGGGCAGCCGGCCTTGAACACCACGGGGGTCACGCTTCTCATCCCCGCGAACGCGGACGCCACCGTCATCTCCCGCACGCCAGACGCCGACTCGCTCACAGTCCCTGCTCCTGCCTGTCGTGTCCTGTGTTACCCGGGGTGACGGCCCCGGGGGCCTCCGCCTCGATCCCGTCGTACGCCGCCAGCGCCTCGCGGGCCGCCTGCCGGGCGCTGTCGGCCAGCTCCCGTGGGGCGACGATCCGCCCGTCCCGGCCGAGGCGCAGGGCGAGGCGGCGCAGCGACGCCGGGTCGGGTGTACGCAGGGTGATACGCAGCCCGCCGTCGGCAAGCTCATCCGCGCTGTCGTGCGGGTAGTACTCGGCGACCCAGCGGCCGCCGGGGCCGACCTCGACCACGACCTCCGGATCCTCGGCCGCGGGCTGCACCAGCCCCTCGGACAGGTCCCGCAGCTCGATCTCCGGCGGGGCGGACGGCTCGTCGAGGACCCTGATCTCGGCGACCCGGTCGAGGCGGAAGGTGCGGCGCGCCTCGGAGCGGTAGCACCAGCCCTCGACGTAGGTGTGGCCGACGCTGACCAGTCGGATCGGGTCGACCTCGCGCTCGGTGACCTCGTCGCGGGCCGGTGAGTAGTAACGGATCCACAGCCGGCGGCGCTCCGAGATCGCCCGGTCGACGTCGGCGAAGACGCCCCCCTCGGACTCGAAGGTCACCGACAGCCGCGAGCTGGCGCCGGCCGCCTCACCGGCGGCGGCCTCCACCTTGGCGGTGGCGCGCAGCAGCGCCTGCCGGTCGCTCTCGCGCAGTCCGGGCAGCGTGGACACGGCCCGGGCGGCCACCAGCAGGGCGGTCGCCTCGTCGGCGGCGAGCCGCAGCGGCTCGGCCGCCTCTGCCCCGAGGGCGGCGGGGTTGTGCCACCAGATGCGCTCGCCGTCGGTGTCGATGTCGAGCAGATCGCCGCCGCGGAAGCTGGTGCCGCACATGGGCAGCACGTCGAGGTCGGAGACCAGCTCCTCCTCGGTGATGCCGAAGGCGCGGGCGACGTCCTCGACCCGCGCTCCGGGACGCTCCTTCAGATACGTCACCAGGGAGAGCATCCGCCGGGTCTGGTCGATGGCGTTCGCGGGCCTGATCGGTTTGCCGGCCACTGTCTTCTTCCGCTCCCCCTCAGCCCTTGGCCACGGCACGCAGCCGGTCCACCACGTCGGCCCGCAGCTCGGCGGGCTCCAGGACCACCACGTCCGGCCCGAACTCCACCAGCCAGGCGTCCAGCCCGTGGCCGTACGGAATCTCCAACTCGTCCCAGCCGTCGCCGAGTTCCCGGACCGCCGTCGCCTTCGCCCGCAGGGGGTACCCGGCGCCCGAGCGCAGCCGGATCCGCGCGCTGCGGTCGGCGGTCTCCCCGGCCCACCCGGCGACGGTCTCCCGCACGGTGACGACGTCGGGCACGGGCGCGGTGTACCGGCCGCTGCGGGTGCGCACCTTGCCGGTGATCCGGGACAGCCGGAAGACCCGCTCGGCACCGCGGTCGCGGTCCCAGCCCGCGAGATACCAGTGGCCGCGCCAGCACTCCAGCGCCCAGGGCTCCACGTGCCGGGTCTCGGGGTGGGCGGCGGTGGCCTTGCGGTACTCGAAGGCCACCGGGCGGCGGTCGCGGCAGGCCAGCATCAGCGGCTCGAAGGCGGCCTCGTGCACGGGGATGCGCGGCTCCAGGGCGCCGTGCGCCTCGTACGGGTCGACGCCCTCGGGGAGCCCGGCGGCGCGCAGCTTCTGCAGGGCGCCGCTGGCCGCGCCCGCGAGCCGGGCCTGCTGCCACACCTTGGCGGCCAGGCCCAGGGCCGCGGCCTCCTCGGCGTCGAGGGTGATGGGCGGCAGCCGGTTGCTGTCGCGGCGGGCGAGGTAGCCGACCTCGCCGTCGAGGTTCTCGACGGTCTCGATGACCAGGCCCAGCTCGCGCAGGTCGTCCTTGTCCCGCTCGAACATCCGGTTGAAGGAGTCGTCGCTGCCCGCTTCGAGATAGGCCTCGATGGACTCTCGAAGCTCGCGCTTGCTGAGCGGCCGCCGCGTTCCCAGCAGACACAGCGCCAGGTTCATCAGCCGCTCGGCCTTGGCAATGGCCATCGACGCCCTTCGCCTTCCCTATGGTGCTTCCGACCGATGACCGTACCGCTCCGCGGGGCCCTGGCAAAAGCCGAGGGCCCATGCCCGAACAGGCATGGGCCCTTGGGTGATCGGCTCCGGTCGGTCCCGCTCAAACGCCGAGCAGGTCGACCACGAAGATCAGCGTCTCGCCGGGCTTGATCGCCGGGGTCGGGCTCTGGTTGCCGTAGGCGAGGTGGGCGGGGATGGTCAGCTGGCGGCGGCCACCGACCTTCATGCCCTGCACGCCCTGGTCCCAGCCCTTGATGACGCGGCCCGCGCCGAGCGGGAAGCGGAACGGCGTGCCGCGGTTCCAGCTGGCGTCGAACTCCTCGCCCGTGCTGAAGGCGACACCGACGTAGTGCACGGTGACCGTCTGGCCCGCCTGCGCCACGGGGCCGTCGCCTTCCCAGATGTCCTTGATCTCGAGGTCCGCCGGGGGCTCGCCGCCCGGGAAGTCGATCTCGGGCTTGTCGATGCTCACGTCTTCAGCTCCTGCATGTCTGTGGATAGGCGAACACACACAGTCTTACATTCCCGAACGATCACATCTTCGCCAGGATGTCGACCGAGAAGACCAGCGTGGAGTCCTTCTCGATGCCGCTGCCCTGCGGCGGATTGTCTCCGTACCCCAGCTCCGGCGGGATGACGACCAGCACGCGGCTGCCGACCTTCTTGCCGGTCAGGCCCTGCGCCCAGCCCTTGACGACCTGCTGCAGGGAGAACGACGTCAGCGCCTTGCGGCTGTACGACGAGTCGAACTCCTTGCCGGTGTCCCACAGCACGCCCTTGTACTGCACCAGCACGGTGCTGTCGGCGCCGACCTCCTCGCCGTCGCCCTCGATGACGTAGTTCGCCACCAGCTCGGTCGGCGCGTCGGCCTTGGGGATCTCGATGGAGGGCGCCTTGCCGTCGGTGTTGGTGCCGACCTTGGGCAGGTCCACGCTGTCCTGCGCGACGTCGGTGCCCTTGGCGGAGCTGCGGGCGTTGTACGTGTCCTGGACGTCGACGACGAAGACGAGCGTGTCGGTGCCCTTGATGCCCGCCTGGGCGTTGCCCTGCTCGCCGTACCCCCAGGTGGGCGGCACGGCCATCGCGACTCGGCTGCCGGTCTTCTTGCCGGTCAGGCCATAGCGCCAGCCGTCGATGATGCCGCCCTGGGCGAGCTGGATGAGCAGCGGCGTCTTGCGGTCGTAGGAGTTGTCGAAGACCTTCGCGCTGTCCCAGATCTGGCCCAGGTAGTGGGCCACGATGTAGTCGTTCTCCGCGACCGTACGGCCGCCGCCCGCGATCAGGGTCTTCACGGCGAGATCCTTCGACGGATCGCCGCTGCCCTTGGCCACCGTGGGCTTCTCGCCGAACTTCGTGCCCGCGGTGATCGCCGGCAGCGGGCCGTCGACGATCTTCGGCGTCGGCGCGGCGGAGGTCGCCGGGGCCGAGGGCGACGCGGTGTCGCTGGCCTTGCCGGAGTCGGACCCTTCGTCGCCGCATGCGGCGAGCGTGACCAGTCCAGCGGGAACGGCGATGAGGAGTGAGCGTCGGCGCACGGTGGGGGCCTCGTAATCGGTCGATCTTGTTGATTGGCGTGCGCGCAACTCTACGGCGTGAGAAGGGCGCCGTACGGGTAACGTACGGCGCCCGTGTTGCGTTCCGCGATGGCCGCGAAACATTTCGCTCACATACCGGCGATCAGCTTCTCCACCCGGTCGTCCACCGAACGGAACGGGTCCTTGCACAGGACCGTGCGCTGGGCCTGGTCATTGAGCTTGAGGTGGACCCAGTCGACGGTGAAGTCCCGGCGCTGTTCCTGCGCCCGCCGGATGAAGTCGCCGCGCAGCCGGGCCCGAGTGGTCTGCGGCGGAACCGACTTGCCCTCGAAGATCTTCAAGTCGTTGCAGATCCGGGCGGCTTGGCCCTTCTTCTCCAGCAGGTAGTACAGGCCACGACGGCGGTGGATGTCGTGGTAGGCGAGGTCTATCTGCGCGACCCGCGGATGCGACATGGTCATATTGTGCTTGGCCCGGTACCGCTCCAGGAGCTTGTACTTCATGACCCAGTCGATCTCGGTGCCGATCCGGTCCAGGTCCTCGGCCTCGATCGCCTCCAGCGTACGGCCCCACAGCTCCAGCACCTGCTCTACGGTGCCGGTGCGGATGCCGCGCCGCTCGCAGAAGTCGACGGCCTTCTCGTAGTACTCGCGCTGCACCTCCAGCGCCGAGGCCTCCCGGCCACTGGCCAGGCGCACCTTGCGCCGGCCCGTTATGTCGTGGCTGACCTCGCGGATCGCGCGGATCGGGTTCTCCAGGGTGAGGTCGCGCATCACCGTGCCCGCCTCGATCATGCGCAGCACCAGGTCGGTGGCGCCGACCTTGAGCAGCATGGTCGTCTCGGACATGTTCGAATCGCCCACGATGACGTGCAGGCGGCGGTAGCGTTCGGCGTCCGCGTGCGGTTCGTCGCGCGTGTTGATGATCGGCCGGGAACGGGTCGTCGCCGAGGAGACGCCCTCCCAGATGTGCTCGGCGCGCTGGCTGACGCAGTACACGGCGCCGCGCGGGGTCTGCAGCACCTTGCCGGCGCCGCACAGCAGCTGCCGGGTGACGAGGAACGGAATCAGGATGTCCGCGAGGCGGGAGAACTCTCCGTGCCGGGCCACCAGATAGTTCTCGTGGCATCCGTAGGAGTTGCCGGCGGAGTCGGTGTTGTTCTTGAAGAGGTAGACGTCGCCCGCGATTCCCTCCTCGTGCAGGCGTCGCTCCGCGTCCACCAGGAGGCCTTCGAGAATGCGCTCGCCGGCCTTGTCGTGGGTGACCAGCTCGATCACGTTGTCACATTCGGGTGTCGCGTATTCCGGGTGGGAGCCCACATCGAGATACAGGCGGGCGCCGTTCCGCAGAAACACATTGCTGCTGCGGCCCCATGACACGACACGGCGGAAGAGGTACCGCGCCACCTCGTCAGGCGACAGACGGCGCTGTCCCCTGAACGTGCACGTGACGCCGTACTCGTTCTCCAGCCCGAAAATGCGGCGGTCCATGACTGAACATTACGCCCGATCCCCTGAACTGAAACGGGGTTCGGCAGCACGATTTGGATCATTTTCCGATGAAGCCGCAACAACCGCCGTCCTGGCGGGAGCTGCGAGTACCCGCCCCGTGGCCAGCAGAACCACCAGCGACACGGCCCCCGCCGCGCCGGGCACAGCGAAGCCCCACAACGCCCCGCCCCACTCGACGACCGGCCCCGTCAGCCCCGTTCCGACCGAGGCACCCACGGTGAACGTCGTCACAAGCCAGGAGAACGCCTCCGTGACGGTCCCTCGCGGAGCGTGCCGGTCGACGATGACGAACGCGCACGCGATGGCGGGCGCGAGGAAGACCCCGGCCAGCGCGGCCAGCGCCGTCATCGCGACAGGACCCGGCATCAGCATCAGCGGCAGGTAACACACCGCCAGAAGCCCGACCAGCACCCGCAGTCGCCGCTCGGGAGCACCGGCCCACTGCCGCGCCCCGTAGCCGACCCCGCCGACCAGCGCGCCGAGCCCCACGGCCGCCATCAGCCAGCCGTACACCGCCTCACCGCCCCGGTCGTCCGCGTACGACACGGCGGCGACCGTGATGGAGCCGAGCGCCACGCCCACGAACAGGAACGCCGCCAGCAGCGCCAGCAGCCCCGGCGAGCGCAGCGCGCCCAGCCAGTGCGCCTCACGCGGCGCCGACCGCCACGCACGCGAGGGCGGCGACACCACCACCGAGAGCGCGCCGAGGACCCCGACGACGTTCAGCACCAGCAGCGCGGCCTGCGCCGACCACAGCGCCGCGCACAGCGTCACCAGCAGCGGCCCCACCGTGAACATCACTTCCTGCGCCACCGCGTCCATGGCGTACGCCGTGTGCACCTGGTCCTCCCGGCGCAGCACCGACGACCACAGCGCGCGCAGCCCGCCCTCCAGGGGCGGTGTGAAGAGCCCGGCGGCGCCGACGGCGACGTAGGACAGCGGCAGCGCCTCGGTGCCACTGAAGGCGAAGACGGCCATGGCGAGCGCCGACAGCAACGCGGCGGGCAGCTGGATCCGCGGCTGCCCGTACAGGTCGACCAGCCGTCCGAGCAGCGGCTGACCCACCGCGTTGGCGACCCCGTACACGGCCGCCAGGGCCCCGGCCAGGCTGTACGAGCCGCCCTCCGCGCGGATGAACAGCACGATTGCGATCGCGGCGGTGGCGTTGGGCAGCCGCCCCACGAGCGTGCCGGCCAGCAGCCTCGTGGCGTGTTTCGCCCTGAGGATCTCCCCGTATCCCGCGGCCATGTCCCACCCCTCCGCCGAAAGTTTTACGTATAACGTCCACTGTCATACGTACCATGAGCGCTGTTCACCCGTCCAGGCGGAGCCCGGACCACATCCCGACGAAGGAGCATGGCCGAGTGGCACGAACCGGCACCCGCCCCACCAGCCGGGACGTCGCCGAGGCCGCTGGGGTCTCCCAGGCCGCCGTCTCACTCGTGCTCGGCGAGAAATGGCGCGGCCGCGTCTCTGAGGCGACCGCCCAGCGGGTCCGCGAGGCCGCCCGCGACCTCGGCTACCGGCCCAACCTGGCCGCCCGCAACCTCCGCCTCGGCCACACCCGCACCGTCCTGCTGGTCGTCCCCGCCCTCACCACGGAATTCTTCGCCGGCGTCTACACCGGAGCCGCCCGCGTCGCCGCCGAACACGGCTTCGGCGTCGTCCTCTACCCCTCCCCCGAGGGCATCGGCCCCGCCCGCGACCCCTTCGCGTCCGCCCAGGCCGCCCTCGACGGCGTCATCGCCTCCTCCATGGCCGCCGACGCCCTCACCGCCATCCGCGGCGACCAGCTCCCCCTGGTCATGCTCGACAGCGACCCGGCAGGCAACCTGGGCGCCGCCACCGTCAACCTCGACATCGCCGACGGCATCCGCCAGGTCGCCGAACATCTGCTGGGCCTCGGCCACCGCCACTTCCTGCACCTCGCGGCCGACGTGCCCTCCTGGACCTTCGAAGTACGCGCCCGGGAACTCGCCGCACGCGTGAGCGCCGTCCCCGGCACGACCGTGCACACCGCCCGCGCGCCCATCGCCATCGAAGACGCCCTCACCGCCGCCGAGACCGCACTCCGGCGCCACCGCGCCACCGCGGTCGTCTGCGACGACGACAAACTGGCAGCCGGCGCCTACAAGGCCGTCCGGCGCCTCGGCCTGCGCATCCCCGACGACATCTCCGTCACCGGCCTCGACGACCTCGCCCTGGCCACCGCCATCGACCCGGAGCTGACGACCGTACGCCTGGACGCCGAACTGTTCGGGGAACGCGGGATGCGGGCCCTGCTGGCCGTCCTGGAGGGCCGGGAACCCGACGGCGGGGACATCCCGGTCGAACTGGTCGTACGGGCCTCCACGGCACCACCACCGGCCCTCTGAACGCCGGAAGCCCCGGCCGTCGACGACCAGGGCATCCGAAACGGGATGAGGTGGAGCCGGGGAGCCTACTCGTCCTCGGCGGACTCGTCCTCGGCCTCCGCGGCGGACGACGCACCGCCCGCCTCCAGCAGGCGAGCCAGCTGACGACCGGTGATCCGCCTGAACTTGCGCTTCTGCGGACGCGTCCGGTCCAGCACCGCCACCTCCAGCCGCTCGGCGGGAATCTCCCGCTGGGTGCCGTTGGTGTCACGGGACAGAGCCTGCACGGCCAGCTTCAACGCCTCGGCGAGCGTCATACCGTCCTGGTGGCGCTGGTCCAGATAGCTGCTGATCTGCTCGGCGTTGCCGCCCACCGCGACCGACCCGTGCTCGTCCACGATCGAACCGTCGTGCGGCAGCCGGTAGATCTGGTCACCCTCGGGCGTCTCCCCCACCTCGGCGACGACCAGCTCCACCTCGTACGGCTTCTCGGCCGCGCTGGAGAAGATCGTGCCCAGCGTCTGGGCGTAGACGTTGGCCAGGCCACGCGCGGTCACGTCGTCGCGGTCGTAGGTGTAACCACGCAGGTCGGCGTAGCGCACGCCACCGATGCGCAGATTCTCGTACTCGTTGTACTTACCGGCCGCCGCGAACGCGATCCGGTCATAGATCTCGCTGAACTTGTGCAGCGCGCGGGACGGGTTCTCACCGACGAACACAATGCCGTCGGCGTACTGCAGCACGACCAGGCTGCGGCCCCGGGCGATGCCCTTGCGGGCGTACTCCGCCCGGTCGGCCATGGCCTGCTGAGGTGAGACATAGAACGGCGTCGACACCGGTTATCCGTCCCTTTCTGTGGAAGTCACTCGATCACCTTCAACAAGTGCAGCCGCCGGTCACAGCAGCGCGGCCCGCGGGCCGTCCGGCTGCTCAAGCCGCCGCTCAAGGATCGAGCGGGCGATCTCGGAGGCCTCGTCCTCGGTGAGCCGACGGAAACCGTCCTCGGTGATCACGGTGACGATCGGGTAGATCCGGCGGGCGACATCGGGACCACCGGTCGCCGAGTCGTCGTCTGCCGCGTCGTACAGAGCCTGCACCACGAGCGTCGTGGCCTGCTCCTCGGTCAGGTCCTCACGGAAGAGCTTCTTCATGGCGCCGCGCGCGAAGATCGAGCCGGAGCCCGTGGCCGCGAAGCCCGTCTCCTCGGAGCGGCCGCCCGTCACGTCGTAGGAGAAGATGCGGCCCTTGTCGCGGTCGATGTCGTATCCGGCGAAGAGGGGCACCACGGCCAGGCCCTGCATGGCCATGCCGAGGTTGGAGCGGATCATCGTCGACAGCCGGTTCGCCTTGCCCTCCAGGGACAGCTGGGTGCCCTCGACCTTCTCGAAGTGCTCCAGCTCCAGCTGGAAGAGCTTGACCATCTCGACGGCCAGACCGGCGGTGCCGGCGATGCCGACGGCCGAGTACTCGTCGGCGGGGAAGACCTTCTCAATGTCGCGCTGGGCGATCACGTTACCCATGGTGGCCCGCCGGTCACCGGCGAGCACCACGCCACCCGGGAACGTCACGGCCACGATCGTGGTGCCGTGCGGCGCCTCGATCACGCCCTGGGTGGGCGGCAGTTGCCGGTTGCCGGGCAGCAGCTCCGGCTGGTGCTCGGACAGGAAGTCCATGAACGAGGAGGACCCAGGCGTCAGGAAGGCAGCTGGTAGACGCCCGGTGCTACGAGTGTTGGCTTCCACGCGATTCCTTCCAAGTAAGCGGCGGCCCGGCGGACGGCGTCGGGATCGTCTCCCAACTTGCCGATGGCCGAGTTGCAGTTGAAGCACAGTACGCCACGGACCCTACCCGTCTTGTGGCAGTGATCCACATGCACGGGCGGGGCCTTCAGGCAGATCACGCAGAGCCCCTTCTGAGAGGCGACCAGCTCGTCACGCTCGGCTTCGGTGAGGCCGTAGTGGCGCTTCAGGTGTCCGGCACGGCCCTTCACCGCTTTGCATGCCTTGCAGAGAGTCGCGAGACCGTCTGATGCGCTGCGATTCCGCGTCCACTCGCTGTGAGGTTTGATCTCGCCGCACGTACGGCAGTACTTGTGTCCCGGGGGCACATCTACCCTCGGCCGAACGTTGCGTCCCTTGGCCAGCTGCCGTTCCTGGTGGTACGCGGCCGCGTACTCCCGACAATAGGCCTGCAGCCCGTCACGCATCGCCTTGTTTCGCGCGAACGCTGCCCGCGGCTTGTGCTGCTTGCACCGCGAGCAGCGCTTCACGCCTTCTTCGCTTGACAACTCCAGCCCCCGTTCCACCTTCAATTCGAAGGAAGAACCTACTCTCCGCCCTTCTGAACGAAGGAGCGCACGAAGTCCTCTGCGTTCTCCTCGAGCACATCATCGATTTCGTCCAGGACGGAGTCCACGTCGTCGCTCAGCTTCTCGTGCCGCTCCTTGAGGTCCTCCGCAGCCTGCGCCTCTGCCGCCTGCTCCTCGACCTCCTCCGTGGAGCGCGTCGCCTTCTGCTGTCCGCCGCCGGTGTCCTTGGTCGCCATAACCCTCACCCCGCTCGGTTCGCCCGACATCTTCGGCATCGCTGCCGATCGGTCATGATCAGACCCTACAAGCCGGGTCTGACAATGGCCCCGCAGTTTCTCCAACGTACGGGGGCCACCTCGATGATTCCCGGGCGCCGGGATTTCCACCCTGCGCGCCCGGCCTCGCCCGGGTACCCGCTCAGCCGCCGCTCAGGACCCTGACCAGGTCTTCCGCGGTACGGCAGCGGTCCAGGAGCTCCTTGACGTGATTACGCGTTCCGCGAAGCGGTTCCAGGGTTGGGACGCGCTGGAGCGAGTCCCGGCCCGGGAGGTCGAAGATCACCGAGTCCCAGGAGGCCGCGGCCACGTCGTCGGCGTACTGCTCCAGGCAGCGCCCGCGGAAGTAGGCACGCGTGTCCTCCGGCGGCTTGGACTTCGCCCGCTCGACGTTCTCCTCGGTCAGCAGCCGCTTCATCCGGCCGCGGGAGACCAGGCGGTTGTACAGGCCCTTGTCGGGGCGTACGTCCGCGTACTGGAGGTCGACCAGGTGCAGCCGGGCGGCGTCCCAGTCGAGGCCGTCGCGGCGCCGGTAGCCCTCCATCAGCTCGCGCTTGGCGACCCAGTCCAGCTCGCCGGCCAGGCTCATCGGGTCGTGTTCCAGGCGGTTGAGGGTGTCCTCCCAGCGTTGCAGGACGTCCTTGGTCTGTTCGTCGGCGTCGGCTCCGAAGCGCTCCTCGACGTACTTGCGGGACAGCTCGTAGTACTCCATCTGGAGCTGGACCGCGGTGAGGGTCCGGCCGCTGCGGAGGGTGATCAGGCGCTTGAGCGTCGGGTCGTGGGAGACCTGGTGGAGGGTGCGGACCGGCTGGTCCACCGCCAGGTCCACCGCGATGAAACCGTCCTCGATCATGGACAGGACCAGGGAGGTCGTGCCCAGTTTGAGGTAGGTGGAGATCTCGGAGAGGTTCGCGTCGCCGATGATCACGTGCAGCCGGCGGTACTTCTCGGCGTCGGCGTGCGGCTCGTCGCGGGTGTTGATGATCGGGCGCTTGAGCGTCGTCTCCAGGCCGACCTCGACCTCGAAGTAGTCGGCGCGCTGGCTGAGCTGGAAGCCGTGTTCGTGCCCGTCCTGGCCGATGCCGACGCGGCCCGCTCCGGCGAAGACCTGGCGGGAGACGAAGAAGGGCGTGAGGTGGCGCACGATGTCCGAGAAGGGGGTTTCCCGCTTCATCAGGTAGTTCTCGTGCGTGCCGTAGGAGGCGCCCTTGTTGTCGGTGTTGTTCTTGTAGAGGTGGATCGGCTGGGCGCCGGGCAGCTGGGCGGCTCGCTCGGCGGCCTCGGCCATGATTCGCTCGCCGGCCTTGTCCCAGAGGACGGCGTCGCGGGGGTTGGTGACCTCGGGGGCGCTGTACTCGGGGTGGGCGTGGTCGACGTAGAGTCGGGCGCCGTTGGTCAGGATGACGTTGGCGAGGCCGATGTCCTCGTCGGTGAGCTGGCTGGCGTCGGCGGCTTCGCGGGCGAGGTCGAAGCCTCGGGCGTCCCGCAGGGGGTTCTCCTCCTCGAAGTCCCAGCGGGCCCGGCGGGCCCGGTGCATCGCCGCCGCGTAGGCGTTGACGATCTGGGACGAGGTGAGCATGGCATTGGCGTTCGGGTGGCCGGGGACGGAGATCCCGTACTCCGTCTCGATGCCCATTACTCGCCGTACGGTCATGCGGCCCTCCTTGCCCGGCGGCGGCCTCGGTCGTGGACACCGCTCAGATACCGCTGGCGCTCGGTTGCGTGTGCGGTGCCCGTCCCCGCACTGCGCGACTCGGCGGTACGGAAGAGCCTAGAACGCCTTTGCGCTGGTGGGGAGATCATTTGCTTACCTCGCGAGCGTACGCCTGAAAAGCAGTCGGCTGCGGGTACCCGGTGGGGGCACCCGCAGCCGCCCTGCCTTTTACAGGTACTGACCGGTGTTCGCCACCGTGTCGATGGAGCGTCCGGTGTCCGCGCCCTGCTTTCCGGTGATGAGCGTACGGATGTAGACGATCCGTTCGCCCTTCTTGCCGGAGATGCGGGCCCAGTCGTCCGGGTTGGTGGTGTTGGGCAGGTCTTCGTTCTCCTTGAACTCGTCCACGCAGGCCTGGAGGAGGTGGGAGACGCGCAGGCCCTTCTGGTTGTGCTCCAGGAAGTCCTTGATCGCCATTTTCTTGGCGCGGCCGACGATGTTCTCGATCATGGCGCCGGAGTTGAAGTCCTTGAAGTAGAGGACTTCCTTGTCGCCGTTGGCGTAGGTCACCTCAAGGAAGCGGTTCTCCTCGGTTTCGGCGTACATGTGTTCGACGGCAGTCTGGATCATGCTCTGGACTGTCATGGACTTGTCGCCGCCGTGCTCGGTGAGATCGTCGGCGTGCAGCGGGAGGCGCTCGGTGAGGTACTTGCCGAAGATGTCCTTGGCCGCCTCGGCGTCCGGACGCTCGATCTTGATCTTCACGTCGAGCCGGCCGGGGCGCAGGATCGCGGGGTCGATCATGTCCTCACGGTTGGAGGCACCGATCACGACCACGTTCTGCAGGCCCTCCACGCCGTCGATCTCGGCGAGCAGCTGCGGGACGATGGTGTTCTCCACGTCCGAGCTGACGCCGGAGCCGCGGGTGCGGAAGAGGGACTCCATCTCGTCGAAGAAGACGATGACGGGGGTGCCCTCGCTGGCCTTCTCCCGGGCTCGCTGGAAGACGAGGCGGATCTGCCGCTCCGTCTCACCGACGTACTTGTTCAGCAGCTCGGGGCCCTTGATGTTGAGGAAGAAGCTCTTGCCGGCGGCCTGGCCGGTGACCTCGGCGACCTTCTTGGCCAGCGAGTTGGCGACGGCCTTGGCGATGAGCGTCTTGCCGCATCCGGGCGGTCCGTAGAGCAGGACGCCCTTGGGCGGGCGCAGTTCGTGCTCCTTGAACAGGTCCGGGTAGAGGTACGGGAGCTCGACGGCGTCCCGGATGGCCTCGATCTGGTTGCCGAGGCCGCCGATGGCCTCGTAGCCGATGTCGGGGACCTCTTCGAGGACGAGCTCCTCGACCTCGCTCTTGGGCACGACCTCGTAGACGTAGCCGGAGCGGGGTTCGAGCAGCAGGGCGTCGCCGGGGCGGATGGTGACGTCCAGCAGCGGCTCGGCGAGCCGTACCACCCGTTCCTCGTCGGTGTGCCCGAGCACCAGGGCGCGTTCGCCGTCCTCGAGGATCTCCTTGAGGGTGACGATGTCCCCGACGCGCTCGAACTCCATGGCTTCGACCACGTTGAGCGCTTCGTTGAGCATCAGTTCCTGGCCGCGCCGCAGGTCGTCGAGTTCGACACTGGGGCTGACGTTCACGCGGAGCTTGCGGCCCCCCGTGAAGATGTCGGCTGTGCCGTCCTCGTTCGCCTGCAGGAAGACACCGAAGCCGGCCGGTGGCTGTGCGAGCCGGTCGACCTCTTCCTTGAGGGCCACGATCTGGTCGCGGGCCTCACGGAGCGTGTTGGCGAGTCGCTCGTTCTGTGCGGACACGCCGGCCAGGTTGGTCTGCAGCTCGACGATCCGCTCTTCGAGAATCCTCGTGTGTCGCGGAGAGTCGGCGAGCTTGCGTCGCAGGACGGCGATCTCCTGCTCAAGGTAGGCGATCTGCCCGGCCGGGTCGTCGGACCCGCGTCCCGGGCGGATGCCGCGGTTCATGTCGTCGTCGTGGGCTGCCACGGTCCTCACCTCCTCCAAGGGGAGCTGGACGCTTCCAGACCCTACCTGGGTGGGTGTCGATTGAAACCCCTAGATCACAAAGACTGTCGGGGTGTGTCCGATCTTCACCCTTGCGCTCTCCCTCACGCCAGGGGAATACCCAGCGAACGCGAGACGAAAGCGAGCGGAGGTAGAGTCGAAGCGTTCAACACCCGTCAGAGCTGGCCGGATTCCCGTACGGCCGGGCGGGCAAACGGCAGGAGAGGTGACCGTGCAGCAGGAGGCCGGAGTCGACGGCGAGGCACTGGAGGTCTGGATCGATCAGGATCTCTGTACCGGCGACGGCATCTGCGCCCAGTATGCGCCTGAGGTGTTCGAGCTGGACATCGACGGTCTGGCCTATGTGAAGAGCGGGGACGACGAGTTGTTGCAGGCCAAGGGAGCCACAACGCCCGTACCGCTGCCGCTCCTCACGGATGTGGTCGACTCGGCGAAGGAGTGTCCGGGCGAGTGCATCCACGTACGTCGAGTTTCGGACAGGGTCGAAGTCTATGGTCCGGACGCAGAGTGACCGGATCCTTACGGTTAGTTACGACTGTCTGATTTCTCACACGCGCGGGTTGCGTGCTTCACACGCTCCGGGCGTCGGCGGGTGACGAGCGGACGAACGCACCGTTGTTCCACCGCCACTTCGCGTCCTCCTCCAGGTCCGGGCAGCAGGTCGGGACGTCGGAGGAGGAATAGCCGAGCAGGGTCGCGAGGACGGCGCCGTCCCGGACGGCGAAGTCACTGATGGTGAACCGGTCCTTGGGGTCGACGAGCGTGGCCACCACCCGGGGCCTGGTCGAGTCGTCGCCCTGGGTGAGGACGTAGACGCCGTCGGGTGGCGTGCTGATGCCGGCGTCGCAGTGCACGACGGCGACCGTCTCCGGCCGCCCGTCGCCGTCGAGGTCTCCGGACGCCCTCTTGTCCACCACGGCCTGCACGGGCCCGCATTCAAGGGGGAAGTCGACGCCGTCGGTGGCGGGCGGCGCGGCGGCCGGCCGGGGCTCGCGGCCCGGCGTCTGGGCGGCGGTCGCCGTGTCCGGCTGCAGCAGGGAGGACAGGGCGACGACACCGGCGACGGCCGTCGCGGTGGCGACCCAGTGGATGGGGCGGGGGTGCGCGTGTGCCAGTTCCGGAACGGCGGATTGCTGCACTAGGAGTGTCTCCTGTGAGGGCTGTGCCGGTGGGGGTGGCCAGCATGGTGCCACACGTCACAGGGTTGGGGAACGGCGGGGTCGGCCCTGGTGAGGAAGGCGTCTGGCGGTACGTCAACGCAGCGGCGCCGTGGCCGAGTTCCGGGCGTTGTGCGGGAACTCGGCCACGGCGCCGTGACGTTGTACGTGGGTTCTACGGCACAGGGCCCCTCAGCGGCCGATGCCTCCGTCGGCGTTGGGGCCGGAGTAGTCCTCGCCGTAGGCGCCCTTGGCGGGGCGGCGGCGGCGCATGGGCGGCTCGACGCCGTCGGCGAGGCGGCGGGCGGTGAGGAGGAAGCCGGTGTGGCCGATCATCCGGTGGTCCGGGCGGACGGCCAGACCCTCGATGTGCCAGTTGCGGATCATCGTCTCCCAGGCGGTCGGCTCGTTGAAGCAGCCGATCTCGCGGATGGACTCGACGGTCCGGGCGAGCTGGGTGGTGGTCGCGACGTAGCAGCACAGGATGCCGCCGGGCACGAGCGCCTTGGAGACGGCCTCCAGGCACTCCCAGGGGGCGAGCATGTCGAGGATGACGCGGTCGACGTCGGTGTCCGAGAGGTTGTCCTGAAGGTCGCCGACGGTGAGCTGCCAGGCGGGGTGCGGGCCGCCGAAGTAGCGCTCCACGTTGGCCTGGGCGATCTCGGCGAAGTCCGCGCGGCGCTCGTAGCTGTGCAGCATGCCCTGGTCGCCGATGGCGCGCAGCAGGAAGCTGCTGAGCGAGCCGGAGCCGACGCCGGCCTCCACGACGCGTGCGCCGGGGAAGATGTCGGCGAAGGCGAGGATCTGCCCCGCGTCCTTCGGGTAGACGACGGCTGCCCCGCGGGGCATGGACAGGACGTAGTCGGGGAGCAGGGGGCGCAGCGCGAGGTAGGCGACGTTTCCGGTGGTGCGGACAACGCTGCCCTCGGGAGCGCCGATCAGTTCGTCGTGCGGGAAGGAACCCTTGTGGGTGTGGAAGTTCTTCCCGGCCTCGAGCGTGAACGTGTAGTGGCGGCCCTTGGGGTCGGTCAGCTGTACCTGGTCCCCGACCTTGAAGGGCCCGCGCCTGCGGGCGGCACCGGTCGGTTCGGACATGTGACCAGCCTACCGGCGTTTGTGAGGGCCGCGGACCACTGGGTGGGGCCCCTCAGGAGGGCCGGGCCATGGCCTTCACGAAGGCGCGTTCGACGTCGGCGGCGGACAGGACGCCGTAGATCGCGCCGGTCTCCTCGACCACCAGGTACTCGGTCGCGGGTGTGGCCCGGAGCACTTCCAGGAGGTCCTCGCCGGCCAGCTCGGCGGAGACGCGCATGCCGTCGGTGAGCTCCTGGGCGAGACCGCTGACCGCGACCCAGGGGCGGCGGTGTTCGGGTACGCCGACGATGGCGGCCTCGCGGACCAGTGACAGGGGGTTGCCCTCGGCGTCGACGACGACCAGGGCGCGGGCGCCGGCCGCGTTGGCGCGGCGCAGGGCCTCCGAGAGGGGGGTGTCGCTCTGTACCGGGACGGCACGGCGGGTGAGGGTGCGGGCACGCAGTTCGGGGAGGTGTTCGCGCAGCCGGGCGACGCGCAGGCTGTTGCCGGCGCCGGTCCAGATGATCGCGGCGAGGATGGCGGCGAGCAGGGCGTCCATGACGGTGTCCATGCCGACGTTGTCCGTGGCGTCCCTGCCGAGCGCGCCGGACTGGGTGAGCAGCGGGAGCCCGATCAGGACGGAGACGGCGAGGGCGCGGCCGACCCAGGCGGCGGCGACCGTGCCGCTCATCGGCTTGCCGGTGATCTTCCAGACGACGGCGCGGAGCATGCGGCCGCCGTCGAGGGGAAGGCCGGGCAGGAGGTTGAAGACGGCCACGATGAGGTTGGAGATCATCAGGCCGGCCAGCAGGACGCCGGGGACCGTCCCGGGCTCGACGGGCTGCATGGCGAGGTAGAACAGGCCGGCGAGCACGAGAGAGAGCAGCGGGCCGACGAACGCGAGGACGAACTCGCGGCCCGGCGTCTCGGCCTCCTTCTCGATCTCGGAGACCCCCCCGAAGAACTGCAGCTGGATACGGCGGACCGGGAGCTTGTAGCGCAGGGCGGCCACGGTGTGGGCCAGCTCGTGCACGAGGACCGAGGCGTAGAAGGCGACGGCGAAGAAGAGGGAGACCAGGTAGCGGGCGGCGCCCAGCTCGGGCAGCACACGCTCCAGCTGCCCGCCGAACACCCAGGTGATCAGCGCGGCGACGAGGAACCAGCTGGGGGCGACGTACACCGGCACACCGAAGGGCCGCCCCATCAGCAGCCCGCCGCGCGGCTCCGGGGGGCGCTGGGGGGTGGTGCCCTTGTCGGGGGTGGAGTGGGCGAGGGTGCGGTGGGACGGGTGGGAGGTGGGGGCCTGCTGCTGAAGGTGGGCGGGCGGGCGCTGGTCACCGCTCGGCGGTTCATCGTCAGCGCGTCCGCTCGGCCGCTCACCGCCCCCGAGTCCGTCGCCGCGGCCGCCACCGGCCCGCTCACCATCGCCGAATCCCTCACGGGAAGCGCGCGGCCGCTCACCGTCCCCGAGCCCCTCACGGCCGCCGCCGGGCCGCTCGGCGTCGCCGGGTTCGCTCGGCCGCTCACTGCCGACGTGCGGTCCCAGGGCCCCGTCCGGCTGCTCGCTTCGGCCGTGTCCGTCCGGGTTCCCGGTCGGCTGCTCGTCGTTGCCGCGTTCGCCCGGGACCCCGTCCGGCTGCTCACCGCGGGCTCCACGGGCAGGGTCCGGCTCGGGGGCGGGCACATCGGCGGGTACGCGGTCCGGGAGCGGTGACTCGGCCCCGGGGTGTGCGGCGGGGTCTGTCGGCCGGGGCGGGTCCGGGCGTGCGGGGTTCGTGGTCGGGGTCGTACGGCCTGGTTGGTGGCGGTCCGCCTCGTCGGTGCCCGGCCGCGGCTGTCCGCTCCCGCCGCTCTCGTCCACGGTGTCCCCTCGTTCGAAGCGTCTCCCGCGCCTGCCGGGCGGAAGGGTCTCGGGTCGATGGTATGCGTCCGTGGGGACGCGTTCCGCCCCGGCACCCCCTCCGTTTCCCCTGTCGTCGCACCTGCCACGGCCGCGGCTGGGTCACTGTCAGTGGCGGGCCGTATGGTCTGTGGACATGGACACCAGCACCGAGGGCACGGCGGAGCCCCACAGCGGCGGCAGGGCCGAGGCGGCGGATCCGGATCCGTCCGCCATGATCGAGCCTACGACGCAGAGCGCGATGACGGCGGTGACGGCGGCAGCCGAGGCCGCCGCCACGACCGTGGTCACCGAGCCCGTCGTCATACCGCCCACGTCGCTCTCCCCCTCGCGTGCCGGCGACTTCATGCAGTGCCCCTTGCTGTACCGGTTCCGGGTGATCGACCGGCTGCCCGAGAAGCCCAGCGCGGCGGCGACCCGGGGCACCTTGGTGCACTCGGTCCTGGAGCGCCTCTTCGACGCCCCCGCGGCGGAGCGCACGGCGCCGCGCGCGAAGTCCCTGATCCCCGGCCAGTGGCAGCGGCTGCGCGAGGCCAGGCCGGAGGTCGAGGAGTTGTTCGCCGACGACCCGGAGGGCGAGCGGCTGGCGGGCTGGCTGGCGGAGGCGGAGCGGCTCGTCGAGCGCTGGTTCACGCTGGAGGACCCGAGCCGCCTGGAGCCCGCCGAGCGTGAGCTGTTCGTCGAGGCGGAGCTGGACTCTGGGCTGCGGCTGCGCGGCATCATCGACCGGGTCGACGTGGCGCCGACCGGCGAGGTCCGCATCGTCGACTACAAGACGGGCAAGGCACCCCGGCCCGAGTACGCCGAGGGCGCGCTGTTCCAGATGAAGTTCTACGCGCTCGTCGTCTGGCGGCTGAAGAAGGTGGTCCCGCGCCGGCTCCAGCTCGTGTATCTCGGCAGCGGTGACGTGCTGACGTACGACCCCGTCCTCGCCGATCTGGAGCGGGTCGAGCGCAAGCTGCTGGCGCTGTGGGAGGCGATCCGCCAGGCCACCGAGTCGGGCGACTGGCGGCCCCGGCCGACCAAGCTGTGCGGCTGGTGCGACCACCAGGCGCACTGCCCGGAGTTCGGCGGCACTCCCCCGCCGTATCCGCTGCCCGTGCGCCGGACCGGCGGCGGTGAGGACGCCCGGCCCGCGTCCGAGAGGGCGCCCGAATCGCGCGGGGTGGAGCAGGGCAGAATGGGGCAGGACTAGGGCCTGTCGTTCGGGTCATGCCGCGGACGCGGGGCCTGGCGCGCGCATCTGCCGCGTTGTCGTCGGTTGTCGACTCCCCCACGCTCGAACACGCTCGCGCGGGGGACCCCCATCGTGTCGACGCCCTTCTCCGCCTCGCAGTTGCACGCACCAGACTCCGCTCACCGGTACTGATCAGGCGCCGTCGGCTCTCTTTGGCCTGATCCGGACGACAGGCCCTGGCGAAGGAGACTCACGTGGCCATCCGCGTCCTACTGGTCGACGACCAGCCGTTGCTGCGTACGGGCTTCCGCATGATCCTGGAGGCCGAGCAGGACATCGCGGTCGTCGGCGAGGCCGGAGACGGCCTCCAGGCACTCGACCAGGTGCGGGCCCTGCAGCCCGACGTGGTGCTGATGGACATCCGCATGCCGCGGATGGACGGCGTGGAGGCGACCCGGCAGATCACCGGTCCTGGCCGGGACGGCCCGGCGAAGGTGCTGGTGCTGACCACTTTCGACCTCGACGAGTACGTGGTGGAGGCACTCAAGGCCGGCGCCAGCGGCTTTCTGCTGAAGGACGCGCCCGCGGGTGAGCTGGTGCAGGCGATCCGCGTGGTGGCGGCCGGCGAGGCGATGCTCGCCCCGAGCATCACGCGCCGCCTGCTCGACAAGTACGCCACGCATCTGCCGTCCGGCGAGGAGCCGGTGCCCGACACCCTCAACACGCTCACCGAGCGCGAGGTCGAGGTGCTGAAGCTGGTCGCGCGCGGCCTGTCGAACGCCGAGATCGCCGCCGACCTGTTCGTCAGCGAGACCACGGTCAAGACCCACGTGGGCCACGTCCTCACCAAGCTGGGGCTGCGCGACCGGGTGCAGGCCGCGGTGTACGCGTACGAGAGCGGCCTGGTGCGTCCCGGCGCGCAGTGACCGTCCCGGCGAGCCGTACGGCGCCGCGGGCGCCCGTTCCCAAGGAGCGGGCGCCCGCGGCGTCGGCGTACCGGGGCCTCAGCCCTTGCTGATCTCCCAGAAGCGGAAGACGGTCGAGGCGTCGAGGCAGTACTCCAGGCCGTAGACCTCGTCGCGGACGACCGCGTACTGCTTGGCCTGCCAGACCGGCAGCATGGGGAGTTCCTCGGCGACGATGTCCTGCAGCTCGCCGTACTCCTTGTCGGTGGCGGCGCGGTCGCTCTGCGCGGCCGTGCGCGGGATGAGCGTGCCGGTGATCGTGTTGTTGCTGTAGTTGTTGCCCAGCACGTTACCCTCGCCGAAGAACGGGGCGGTGAAGTTGTCGGCGTCCGGGTAGTCGGGCACCCAGCCCTTGACGTAGACGCCGTACTTGCCGTCGGCGATGTCCTTCTCGTACTGGTCGAAGGGGACGGACTTCACGTCGGCGGCGAACAGGCCGCTGGCGTTCAGCTGCGCCGCTATGGCCTTCAACTCCTCGTCGGTGGCGGGGCCGTAGCGGGAGGGGGTGGACCAGAGGGTGAGCTTCACCTTGTCGGTGATGCCGTCGGCGCGCAGCGCGTCCTCGGCCTTGGCCTTGGAGGGGCGGGCGCCGTAGGTGTCGAAGAAGGCCGTGTTGTGGCCCGCGATGCCGGCCGGGATGATCGAGTACAGCGGGGTGGCGGTGCCCTGGTAGACGTCCTGGATGAGGGCGTCGCGGTCGATCAGGTGGGCGATGGCCTTGCGGACGGAGAGCTTTCCGGCGACCGGGTCGTCCATGTTGAAGACCAGGTGCTGGACCTCGGCGCTGCTGCCCTCGATGACCTTGACGCCGGAGTCGGTGTCGGCGTTCTCGACGTCGGCGATGTCGGCCGCGCTCAGGCCTCGGTAGGCGATGTCGATGTCGTCTGCGAGCAGCGCCTTCTTCAGCGCGTTGCGGTCGCCATGGAAGAACTTCAGGGTGACGCCGGAGTTCTGCACGTCTGCGGTGCCCTGGTAGTTCTCGTTGACCGAGAAGACGGCCTCGTTCTCGGTGAACGAGTCGAGCTTGTACGGGCCGGAGCCGATCGCCTTGCCGTCCGTGCGCAGCTTGTCGGCGTCGTACTCGCGGTGGTTGACGATGGAGCCGGCGCCGGAGGCGATCTTGCTGGGGAAGGTGGCGTCGGCGACCTTCAGGTTGAACACCACGGTCTTCTCGTCCGGCGTCTCGACGGTGTCGAGCATGGGGAACATGATGGCCGGGCCGTCGGCGTCGTCGATCTTCAGCATGCGGTCGAAGGAGAACTTGACGTCCTCCGAGGTGAGCGGGTCACCGTTGCTGAACCTCAGCCCGTCCTTCAGGGTGCACTTGTAGACCTTGGTCGAGGTGTCCGTGAAGCTGCACCCCTGGGCCAGTTCCGGCTGCGGCTCGGTGCCGCCCTTGGGGAAGCTGAGCAGCGACTGGAAGACGTTGTTGAACAACAGCCAGGAGCCGGGGTCGTAGCCGGACGCCGGATCGGTGGCCAGGACGTCGTCGGACATCCCCATGACCACGTTGGAGCCGTTCTCCCCCGTGTCGCCGGACCCGGAACCGCATCCGGTCAGCAGGCCGGAGGCCAGACCCGCCACGATCGGCAGGACCGGCCACTGGTTGCGCATGTTCACGTGCGTGCCTTACGTCGTTCTCGAAGTACCCGGGGCCGCTGTCAAGGACCCGGGGCGCGTGTGGGGAGGTGTCAGCCGCTCACACCACGGCCGAGCTCCCACAGCTGAAGGGTGGCGGAGGAGTTGAGCGCGTAGGCGACACCGGTGATGGCGTCGTGCGCCGCCACGTACTGCTTGCCCTGCCACAGGGGCAGCACGGGTACGTCCTCGGCCACGATGTCCTGAATTGTGTTCAGGGTCTCGGAGGCGGCGAGACGGTCGGCCTCGCGCCGGGATTCCGGGATCAGGGTGTTGCGGATCTCGCTGTTGGCATACGGCGACTTGAGGAAGCTGTCCTTGTCCAGGAACGGGGCGACGAAGCTGTCGGCGTCCGGGAAGTCGGGGAACCAGCCCATGCCGAAGACGTCGTACTCGCCGGCCCGTTCGGCCGGGACGAAGGTGTCCCAGGGGGTGCCCTCGATGCTGACGTCGAACAGGCCGCTGTCGTTGAGCTGCGCCCGCAGCACCTCGAACTCCTTCTTGGTGGCGGCGCCGTAGTGGTCGGTGGTGTAGTGCAGCGTCAGCTTCACGGGGGTGGTGATGCCGGCGTCGTCGAGCAGCGCCTTGGCCTTGGCGCGGCTGGGGTCGCCGTACTTGTTGAAGAACGCGTTGGAATGGCCGGTGATGGAGGCCGGGACGAGCGAGTACAGGGGTTCGGCCTGGGTGCCGTAGACCTCGGAGACGAGCTGGTCGCGGTTGACGAGCTGCGCCATGGCCTGGCGTACGGCCTTGTCCTTCACCGTGGGGGCGGCGGTGTTGAAGGCCAGGTAGCGGATCTCCAGGCCGGGCATGTCGATCAGGTCGACATCGCCGTCGGCGGCGGCCAGCTTGTTGATCTGCTCCGGCGTCATGGTGCGGCTCATGACGTCGATGTCGCCCTTGTCGAGGGCGGCGCCCATGGCGTCGGCGTCCTGGTAGGAGACCAGGTCGACCTGCTCGTTGTGCACCCTCAACGCCCCCTTGTAGTGGGGGTTCCTGGTGAACACGGCCCTGACGACCTCGCCGTCCTTCTCCTCGGCCTTGAGGGTGTACGGGCCGGAGCCGTCGATCTGGAAGCCGTCACGCAGTTTGTTCTTCTCGTAGTCGTCGGGGTTCACGATGCCCGCGACCGGGGTCGACAGCTTGTACGGGAAGGTGGCGTCGGCGGTCTTGAGGTGGAAGATGACCTCGTTGTCGCCCTTGGTTTCGACGGTGTCGATGGTGGACAGCAGGGCGAAGACACCGCTGTCCGACTTGAGGGCGAGGGCTCGGTCGATGGAGAACTTCACGTCGGCCGCGGTGATGGGGTCGCCGTTGGAGAACTTCAGGTCCGGGCGCAGCGTGCAGGCGTAGCGCTCGTTGCCGGTGTCGGTGAAGCCGCAGCTCTCGGCGGCGTCGGGGACGGGCGCGCCCTCGCCGCGCGGCTGGACCATCAGGGTCTGCACGGTCTGGCGCAGCACGTTCCAGAGGCCGACGTCGTAGGCGTACGCCGGGTCGAAGGGGGCGGGGGCGTCCTTGGTGGCGATGAACCGGTCCGTGGTACCGACGACGATCGGGCGCCCGCCGTCGCTGCCGCTGTCCGACCCGCCGCAAGCCGCGAGCGCGGGCGCCAGCAGACCGACCACGGCCGGCAGCACCAAAGTCTTGCGGTTCATGCTCGGAAATCTCCACAGCTGTCAGGTCCGTGTATCCGGCATGCAGGGGTGTCGCAGCGGATCACGGGGGCGGGGGTGAGGTTCTCGCGATGAGATTAGTGCGCGCCCGTGACGGGGTTCGCGGCCACTGGAGTTGAGCGTCCATCACGCTGCGAAACCGGGCGTGGACGCACTGAAAACCCGACAGGGGAAGGATTAGTGCAGCGTCCCATGAATCGGGACACAAAGCCGGGGCAACCACCCGGTTGGGGGGCCGGACTGCACACATACGCCACCGTGTCGACCCCTTCCGCAGTGGTGAACGTCACACTTCCAACTGTGTCTGGAGGTACCGGAATTCGGCCATCCGCACGATTCGAATTCCTCCTCGACGAATTGCCGTTCCCCGCGCTGCCGCACGGTGCGTGAACGCACCGCGCATTTGTGTCATCAGTTCAGCAGAGCGCGCAGAAATGCCAGATCGACCACTTCGAGGGAGTCCACCACGGTACGCCGGGCGGCCGGGGCGATCGGGGCCACCGAGGGCACGGCCACCACATGGCAGCCCGCCGCCTCCGCCGCGGCCACGCCGGTCGCGGTGTCCTCGACGACCGCGCATCTGGCCGGGTCCGCGCCGAGTCCGGCGGCGGCGAACAGGTACGGGTCCGGGTGCGGCTTGGTGCGGGCGACCTCGTCGCCGGCCACGGTCAGGGCGAAGTACTGGGGCCCGAGGGAGTCCAGGACGCGGTCGATGATGCGCCGGTGGGAGGCCGAGACCAGGGCCGTCGGGATGTCGTGCGTGGCGAGCTCGGCCAGCAGCCGGGCGGCTCCCGGCATCAGCGGCAGCGCCCGGTCGATCCGGTCCTCGAAGCCCTGGTTGAGCAGGACGGTGAGCTCGGCGAGGGTGATGTCGGCGCCGGTGGCCTCGATCAGGAACCCCGCGCTGCGGGTCATCGGGCCGCCGACCACGACATGGCGCCAGGAGTCGTCGAGGGTGTGCCCGAGACCGGCGAAGACCTCGCACTCCACGTCCCACCAGAAGCCCTCGGTGTCCACCAGGGTGCCGTCCATGTCGAGGAGCACGGCCTGCAGGGCCGAGCCTTCGGCCGTACGGGTGCCGATTGCGGGGACCGTCGTCGTCATCCGGCGTACCTCCTGGAGGGACGAGCAGGCCGGTTCCCGGGTCGGGAACCGGCCTTCAGTGGACCGACCAGTGTACGACGATTCCGATCAGGACGCGGTGAGGAGTGTCACGCGGAGTCGTATCCCACGTCACCGTGCGTTGAAGTACTTCGCCTCCGGGTGGTGGATGACGATGGCGTCGGTGGACTGCTCGGGGTGGAGCTGGAACTCCTCGGACAGCCGCACGCCGATCCGCTCCGGCTCCAGGAGGTCGGCGATCTTCGCCCGGTCCTCCAGGTCGGGGCAGGCGCCGTAGCCCAGCGAGAAGCGGGCGCCGCGGTACTTCAGCGCGAACATGTCCTCGATGTCGGCCGGGTCCTCGCCCGCGAAGCCGAGTTCGGCGCGCACGCGCGCGTGCCAGTACTCGGCGAGTGCCTCGGCCAGCTGCACGGACAGGCCGTGCAGTTCGAGGTAGTCGCGGTAGGAGTCGGACGCGAACAGCCGGGCGGTCTCCTCGCCGATGCGGGAGCCGACGGTGACGACCTGGAGGCCGACGACGTCCGTCTCGCCGGACTCCTCCGGGCGGAAGAAGTCCGCCAGGCACAGGCGGCGGCCTCGGCGCTGGCGGGGGAAGGTGAAGCGGGTGCGCTCGTTGCCCGCCTCGTCGAGGATGATCAGGTCGTCGTCCTTGGAGACGCACGGGAAGTAGCCGTAGACCACGGCCGCTTCCAGCAGGTTCTCCGTCTGGAGCCGGTCCAGCAGCCCGCGCAGCCGCGGCCGGCCCTCCGTCTCGACGAGTTCCTCGTACGACGGTCCCTCACCGGTGCGGGCCTGCTTCAGGCCCCACTGGCCCTTGAACAGGGCGCCCTCGTCGAGCCAGGAGGCGTACTCCTTGAGCTGGATGCCCTTGATGACGCGGGTGCCCCAGAACGGCGGCTCGGGGATGCGGTTGTCGGTGGCGACGTCGGAGCGGACGTGGCCCTCCTCGGGGCGCTCCTCGACCTCGACGGTGGCCGCCCGCACCCGGCGCTGCTTCAGCTCCGGCAGCTTCGCTCCCGGCACGCCCCGCTTGACGCCGATCAGGGCGTCCATCAGGCGCAGGCCCTCGAAGGCGTCCCGGGCGTAGCGGACCTCGCCCTCGTAGATCTCGTGCAGGTCCTGCTCGACGTAGGCGCGTGTGAGGGCGGCGCCGCCGAGGATGACCGGGTAGCCGGCGGCCAGGCCCCGGGCGTTGAGCTCCTCCAGGTTCTCCTTCATGATCACCGTGGACTTCACCAGGAGTCCGGACATGCCGATGACGTCGGCCTTGTGCTCCTCGGCGGCTTCCAGGATCGCGGAGACCGGCTGCTTGATGCCCAGGTTGACGACGTTGTAGCCGTTGTTGGACAGGATGATGTCGACCAGGTTCTTGCCGATGTCGTGCACGTCGCCGCGCACGGTGGCCAGCACGATCGTGCCCTTGCCGTCGTCGTCGGTCTTCTCCATGTGCGGTTCGAGGTAGGCGACGGCGGCCTTCATCACCTCGGCGGACTGGAGCACGAACGGCAGCTGCATCTGGCCGGAACCGAACAGCTCACCGACGACCTTCATGCCCTCCAGGAGCGTGTCGTTGACGATGTCCAGCGCCGGGCGGCTCTCCAGGGCCTCGTCGAGGTCGGCCTCCAGGCCGTTGCGCTCGCCGTCGATGATGCGCCGCTGCAGACGCTCCTCCAGGGGAAGCGCGGCCAGCTCCTCCGCCTTGCCCGCCTTCAGCGACTTGGCGGTGGCGCCCTCGAAGAGCTGCATCAGCTTCTGGAGGGGGTCGTAGCCCTCGCTGCGGCGGTCGTAGATCAGGTCCAGGGCCGTGCTCACCTGCTCCTCGTCGAAGCGGGCGATCGGCAGGATCTTCGACGCGTGCACGATCGCCGAGTCCAGGCCCGCCTTGACGCACTCGTCGAGGAAGACGGAGTTGAGCAGGATGCGGGCGGCCGGGTTCAGGCCGAAGGAGATGTTCGACAGGCCCAGTGTGGTCTGCACGTCCGGGTGACGGCGCTTCAGCTCGCGGATCGCCTCGATGGTGGCGATGCCGTCCTGGCGGGACTCCTCCTGGCCGGTGCAGATCGTGAAGGTGAGGCAGTCGATGAGGATGTCCTCCTCGCGGATGCCCCAGTTGCCGGTCAGATCGGCGATCAGCCGTTCGGCGATCTCGACCTTCTTCTCGACGGTGCGGGCCTGGCCCTCCTCGTCGATGGTCAGCGCGATCAGCGCCGCGCCGTGCTCCTGGGCCAGCCCGGTCACCTTGGCGAAGCGGGACTCGGGGCCGTCGCCGTCCTCGTAGTTGACGGAGTTGATGACCGCGCGGCCGCCGAGCTTCTCCAGGCCCGCCCGGATGACGTCGACCTCGGTGGAGTCGAGGACGATGGGCAGCGTGGAGGCGGTGGCGAAGCGGCCGGCCAGTTCCTCCATGTCGGCGACGCCGTCCCGGCCGACGTAGTCCACGCACAGGTCGAGCATGTGCGCGCCCTCGCGGATCTGCTCCCGCGCCATCTCCACGCAGTCGTCCCAGCGGCCGGCCAGCATGGCCTCGCGGAACTTCTTCGAGCCGTTGGCGTTGGTGCGCTCGCCGATGGCCAGGTACGAGGTGTCCTGGCGGAACGGCACCGACTGGTAGAGGGAGGCGGCGCCCGGCTCCGGGCGCGGGGCGCGCTCGGCCGGGGCGAGGTCGCGGACCCGCTCGACGACCTGGCGCAGGTGCTCCGGTGTCGTACCGCAGCAGCCGCCGACCAGGGACAGGCCGTAGTCGCGGACGAAGTTCTCCTGGGCGTCGGCCAGTTCCGGCGCGGTCAGCGGGTAGTGGGCGCCGGCCGCGGTCAGCACGGGCAGACCGGCGTTCGGCATGCACGACAGCGGGACGCGGGAGTGGCGGGCGAGGAAGCGCAGGTGCTCGCTCATCTCGGCCGGGCCGGTCGCGCAGTTCAGGCCGATCATGTCGATGCCGAGCGGCTCCAGCGCGGTCAGCGCGGCGCCGATCTCGGAGCCCAGCAGCATCGTGCCGGTGGTCTCGACGGTCACCGAGACGATCAGCGGCACGTCGTACCCGGCCGTCTCCATCGCCCGGCGGGCGGCGACGACCGAGGCCTTGGTCTGGAGCAGGTCCTGCGTGGTCTCCACGAGCAGCGCGTCGGCGCCGCCCGCGAGCAGGCCCTCGGCGTTCTGCTGGTAGGCGTCGCGGATGGCGCCGAAGGTGGTGTGGCCGAGGGTGGGCAGCTTGGTGCCGGGGCCCATGGAGCCCAGCACCCAGCGCTGCTGCCCGGTCCGCCGCGCGTAGTCGTCGGCCGTCTCGCGGGCGATGCGGGCACCGGCCTCGGACAGCTCGCCGACGCGGTGGGCGATGTCGTACTCGCCGAGGGCGGAGAGGTTCGCGCCGAAGGTATTCGTCTCCACGCAGTCCACGCCCGCGTCGAAGTACGCGGAGTGCACGGAACGGACGATGTCCGGGCGGGTGACGTTGAGTACCTCGTTGCAGCCCTCGAGGTTCTGGAAGTCGTCGAGTGTGGGGTCCTGCGCCTGGAGCATGGTGCCCATCGCTCCGTCGGCGACGACCACACGGGTGGCGAGTGCCTCACGGAGGGCGGACGCACGGGTCCGGCTGTCGGTGGCGGGGGACTGCGGCGACGAGGCCATGTAAGGGGCTCCCTGGAGTGCGACGGCTGTCGGCTTTGCGCTTCCTTCGGATGCTCGTCCGGAGTGTCCGGGGGAAGAGCGCACGCGGCCAGGGTAGCCGGGACCGACCGCCTATGGTCAGGGGCGTCCACGAGGCGGACCAGGATGGCCTCCGGGTCGCCCCTCGGGGACGCCTGGGGAACCTCTGGGGGCCTCTGGGGGACGAGGGACACAACAACTGCCGACCACCCATTGGCGGGAGGTCGGCATGGACCGGTAGTGTTCGGCATTGCCGAACAGTGGACATTGCCGGACGGCGGCAGCGACGTCGTAGCTCGACGGTCGAAGGGGACGGAGGCAGGACGGCGATGGCACGGAACATCCAGTCGCTCGAACGGGCGGCCGCGCTGCTGCGCCTGCTCGCGGGCGGCGAGCGAAGGCTGGGCCTGTCGGACATCGCCTCCTCACTGGGCCTTGCCAAGGGCACCGCCCACGGCATCCTGCGCACCCTCCAGCAGGAGGGCTTCGTCGAGCAGGAGGAGGCCTCCGGGCGCTATCAGCTGGGCGCCGAGCTGCTGCGCCTGGGCACCACCTACCTCGATGTGCACGAGCTGCGCGCGCGTGCCCTGGTGTGGACGGACGACCTGGCCCGCTCCAGCGGCGAGAGCGTCTACCTGGGGGTGCTGCACCAGCAGGGCGTGCTGATCGTGCACCACGTCTTCCGGCCCGACGACAGCCGGCAAGTGCTGGAGATCGGCGCCATGCAGCCGCTGCACTCCACGGCTCTGGGCAAGGTCCTGTCGGCCTACGACCCGGTCGCGCACAGCGAAGCCCTGGAGTCCGACCGCAAGGCCTTCACCGACCGCACCGTGTGCGATCTGAGCGACTTCGAACAGATGCTGGACCTCATCCGCGCGCGCGGGTACGCCGCGGACGTCGAGGAGACCTGGGAGGGCGTCGCCTCCATCGCCGCGCCCATCCACGACCGGCGGCGCATGCCGGTCGGCGCGGTCGGCATCACCGGAGCGGTGGAACGGCTGTACCGGGACGGGGAGCTGCGGCCCGAGCTGATCGCCGCGGTACGGGACTGCGCCCGCGCGGTGTCGCGCGATCTGGGCGCCGGGCGCTTCTGAGCAGCACAAACTCAGCGCTTCTGAGCGGCACCCAGGGGAAATCCGGGGGAGACACCGGGGCGTCGTACGGCGTTCCGGCTCTCGGCCTACCCTGAAACGGGCATAACTGGTTGTATCGGGATCTGCATGATCCATCGACCCAGAACTCAACACAATCAACCAGCATCGCGCTTTCCATGAGAGAGCTCTTGACGTCCGCGTAACGCCGAAGCAAGACTCCCGTCCATCGGTCGGCATTGTCGAACAGCTACCGGCAATACGCGCTAGAGTGTGACAACGCCAAGGGCCGACTGACCTCCGTAGGGACGCGGGGTTCAGCTTCCCCTGGACGAAGGACAAAGGAGTCGCGGGTGTCCAGCTCCGACATCTTCATCGGCGAGACCATCGGTACCGCCATACTCATCCTCCTCGGCGGAGGCGTGGTCGCCGCCGTGGTTCTCAAGGCCTCCAAGGCCCGCAACGCCGGCTGGCTCGCCATCACCTTCGGGTGGGGCTTCGCGGTGCTCACGGCCGTCTACATCTCGGCGCCGCTGTCCGGCGCCCACCTCAACCCGGCCGTCACCCTCGGCATCGCGATCAAGGACAACGACTGGAACAACGTTCCGATCTACTGGGGCGGACAGCTGCTCGGCGCCATGATCGGCGCGGCCCTGGTCTGGCTCGCCTACTACGGCCAGTTCCACGCGCACCTCACCGACAAGGAGATCGTCGGCGGCCCGGGCGCACAGTCCACCCAGGCCAAGGCGGTCGAGGCGCAGGAGCAGGGCGCCGGCCCGGTGCTCGGCGTCTTCTCCACCGGACCGGAGATCCGGCACGCGGCGATGAACCTCGGCACGGAGATCATCGGTACGTTCGTGCTGGTCATCGCCGTCCTCACGCAGGGCCTGAACGACAGCGGCAACGGCCTGGGCACGCTGGGCGGTCTGATGGTCGCCCTCGTCGTGGTCGGCATCGGCCTCTCTCTGGGCGGCCCGACCGGCTACGCCATCAACCCGGCCCGTGACCTCGGCCCGCGCATCGTGCACGCCCTTCTGCCCCTGCCCAACAAGGGCGGGTCCGACTGGTCCTACGCCTGGGTCCCGGTGGTCGGCCCGCTGATCGGCGCCGCAGCCGCCGCAGGCCTCTACAACGTCGCTTTTGCCTGAGAAACGGGTACGTCCGCTCTCGCGGCCGCACGCATCACGCCGTAACCAGCCCCAGACCACACGGACTTCCAGGAGCACACAGTGACCGACGCCCACACCGCCGGCCCCTTCATCGCCGCGATCGACCAGGGCACGACCTCCAGCCGCTGCATCGTCTTCGACCGGGACGGCCGGATCGTCTCCGTCGACCAGAAGGAGCACGAGCAGATCTTCCCCAAGCCGGGCTGGGTCGAGCACAACGCCACCGAGATCTGGACCAACGTCCAGGAAGTCGTCGCCGGAGCCATCGACAAGGCCGGCATCACCCGCGACGACATCAAGGCCATCGGCATCACCAACCAGCGCGAAACCACCGTGCTGTGGGACAAGAACACCGGTGAGCCCGTCCACAACGCCATCGTCTGGCAGGACACCCGCACCGACGCCCTGTGCCGGGAACTCGGCCGCAACGTC
Organism: Streptomyces sp. Z423-1; assembly: GCF_013009255.1. Lineage (NCBI taxonomy): Bacteria > Bacillati > Actinomycetota > Actinomycetes > Kitasatosporales > Streptomycetaceae > Streptomyces > Streptomyces sp. Z423-1. Next base: position 7,654,194 of record NZ_CP053109.1, on the reverse strand, counting down.
GGCCAGGACCGTTTCCGCCGCGAAACCGGCCTGCCGCTGGCCTCCTACTTCTCCGGCCCCAAGGCCCGCTGGCTGCTCGACAACGTCGAGGGCCTGAAGGAGCGCGCCGAAGCCGGCGACATCCTCTTCGGCACCATGGACACCTGGGTCATCTGGAACCTGACCGGCGGCGTCAACGGCGGCCACCACGTCACCGACGTCACCAACGCCTCCCGCACCCTGCTGATGAACCTCCACACCATGCAGTGGGACGAGAAGATCGCCGAGTCCATCGGCGTGCCGCTGGCGATGCTGCCCGAGATCCGCTCCTCCGCCGAGGTCTACGGCGAGATCACCGGCGGCAAGCTCGGCGACCTCCTCGGCGGCATCCCCGTCGCCTCCGCACTCGGCGACCAGCAGGCCGCCCTGTTCGGCCAGACCTGCTTCTCCGAGGGCGAGACCAAGTCGACCTACGGCACCGGCACCTTCATGGTGATGAACACCGGTGACAAGCTCATCAACTCCTACAGCGGCCTGCTGACCACCGTCGGCTACCAGATCGGCGGACAGAAGCCGGTCTACGCCCTGGAAGGCTCCATCGCCGTCACCGGCGCGCTGGTGCAGTGGATGCGCGACCAGATGGGCCTGATCTCCACCGCCGCCGAGATCGAAACGCTCGCGCTGACGGTCGAGGACAACGGCGGCGCCTACTTCGTGCCCGCCTTCTCCGGTCTGTTCGCCCCCTACTGGCGCTCCGACGCCCGCGGTGTCATCGCCGGCCTGACCCGGTACGTCACCAAGGCACACCTCGCCCGCGCCGTGCTGGAGGCCACCGCCTGGCAGACGCGGGAGATCGCCGACGCCATGACGAAGGACTCCGGCGTCGAGCTGACCGCGCTGAAGGTCGACGGCGGTATGACCTCCAACAACCTGCTGATGCAGACCCTCGCTGACTTCGTGGACGCCCCCGTGGTGCGCCCGATGGTCGCCGAGACCACCTGCCTCGGCGCCGCCTACGCCGCCGGTCTCGCCGTCGGCTTCTGGTCCAGCACCGACGAGCTGCGCGCCAACTGGCGGCGGGCCGCCGAGTGGACCCCCCGCATGGACGCGGACACCCGTGACCGTGAGTACAAGAGCTGGCTCAAGGCCGTCGAGCGGACCATGGGCTGGCTCGACGAAGACGAGAGCTGATTCGACGAGAGCTGACGCACAGTCGGCTGACGAGGAGTAAAAACCCGACATGACCAGCCAGTCCACCCTGCAGTCCGTGCCTGCCCTGGGCACGCGCCCGGCCTCCGGCTCGAACCCGAGCCGAGCCGAGACCCGGGAGCAGCTCGCCAAGGCGTCGTACGACCTTCTCGTGATCGGCGGCGGCATCCTGGGCATCTCCACCGCCTGGCACGCCGCGCAGTCCGGCCTCAGGGTGGCGCTGGTCGACGCCGGCGACTTCGCCGGCGCCACCTCCTCCGCCTCCTCCAAGCTCCTCCACGGCGGTCTGCGCTACCTGCAGACCGGCGCGGTGAAGCTGGTGGCGGAGAACCACTTCGAACGCCGTGCGGTCTCCCGCCAGGTGGCCCCCCACCTGGCGAACCCGCTCACCTTCTACCTCCCCGTGTACAAGGGGGGCCCGCACGGCGCCGCGAAGCTCGGCGCGGGCGTCTTCGCCTACTCCGCACTGTCCGCCTTCGGTGACGGCGTCGGCCACCTGCTCTCGCCTGCCAAGGCGCAGGCGGACGTGCCCGAGCTGCGCACCGAGAACCTCAAGGCCGTGGCCGTCTACGGCGACGACCAGATGAACGACGCCCGGATGGCGCTGATGACGGTCCGCGCGGCCGTCGAGGCGGGCGCGGTCGTCCTCAACCACGCCGAGGTCACCGGCCTGCGCTTCACCCAGGGCCGGGTGACCGGCGCCGAGCTCAAGGACCGGCTGTCCGGTGACGAGTTCGGCGTCAGCGCCCGCCTCGTGCTGAACGCGACCGGCCCCTGGGTCGACCACCTGCGCAGGATGGAGGACCCCAATGCCGCGCCGTCCATTCGCCTGTCGAAGGGCGCGCATCTGGTCCTGAAGCGCACCTCCCCCTGGAAGGCCGCGCTCGCCACCCCCATCGACAAGTACCGCATCACCTTCGCCCTCCCCTGGGAGGACATGCTGCTGCTCGGCACCACCGACGAGGTGTACGAGGGCGACCCGGCCGATGTGGCCGTCAACGACAAGGACATAGCCCAGATACTCGACGAGGCCGCGTTCTCCATCCGCGACCAGCAGCTCGACCGGGATCTGATCACGTACGCGTTCGCGGGGCTGCGGGTGCTGCCGGGCGGTCCCGGCGACACCGCGAAGGCCAAGCGCGAGACGGTGGTCACCGAGGGCCGGGGCGGGATGCTGTCCGTCGCGGGCGGCAAGTGGACGACCTTCCGCCACATCGGCCGGACGATCATGAAGAAGCTGGAGTCGCTGCCGGGCCGCCCGCTCGGCGAGGACTTCGAGCCGATCGCCTCGCTGCCGAAGAAGCTGCCGCTGCCGGGTGTCGCCAACCCGCGCGCGGTCGCCCACCGGCTGCTGACCGACCGTCCGGCACCGGGCCCGCGCATGGGCGCCGACACCGCCAAGCACCTGGCCACGCACTACGGCTCGCTGGCCTTCGACATCGCCCGCCTCGCCAACGACGACCCCGAGCTCGCCCAGCGCGTCCACCCGGACGCCCCGGAGATCTGGGCCCAGGTCGTCTGGGCCCGCGACCACGAGTGGGCCGAGACCGCGGACGACGTGCTGCGTCGCCGCACGACCCTGACGATCCGCGGCTTGGCCACGGACGACGTCCGCGCCAAGGTCCAGGACCTGCTCGACAAGAAGTAGCCGAACGCCATGGACGGGGGCGGCTCCACGCCGACGGAGCCGCCCCCGTCCGTACGTCGAGCCCGCCGCCACGGCGATGGCGGCCGCGCACCTCGGCGAGCGCGAACTCGACGCGCTCACTGACCGGTTGGCGGCGCTCGGCGCGCAGCCGGTCCGCCCTGTGAACGCGCTGTGACAGCTCGGATGAATCGCGGGTGTCCCGGGGTGACGAACGGGGCAGTGTTCCGTTCACTCCCCCGTGCAAGGGGGCTGCGGGCGCCCCCGCCGCACGCCGTAAGGTTGGGGCGTCAGGCGAGGCACGTCGGAAGGAGGCACTGGGTGATCGAGCTCGAGGGGGTTCCCGAGCTGATCGACCCGGTCATGGTGGCCGCGTTCGAGGGCTGGAACGATGCCGGCGACGCCGCCTCCACCGCGGTCGCGCATCTCGAGAGGGAGTGGAAGGGCGAGGTGTTCGCGGCGCTGGACGCCGAGGACTACTACGACTTCCAGGTGAACCGGCCCACGGTGTGGATGGACGCCGGCGTCCGCAAGATCACCTGGCCGACGACAAGGTTGTCGGTGGTCCGGGTCGGCGGCGAGAAGCCGCGTGACCTGGTGCTGGTCCGCGGCATCGAACCGTCCATGCGCTGGCGCTCGTTCTGCAACGAGCTGCTCGGCTTCGCGCACGAGCTGGGCGTGGAGCTGGTGGTGATCCTCGGCGCCCTGCTCGGCGACACCCCGCACACCCGTCCGGTCCCGATCAGCGGGACCACGTCCGACCCGGACCTGGCCCGCCGGATGGACCTGGAGGAGACCAAGTACGAGGGTCCGACGGGCATCGTCGGCGTCCTGCAGGAGGCGTGCACGCACGCGGGCGTACCGGCGGTGTCGCTCTGGGCGGCCGTACCGCACTACGTGTCGCAGCCGCCCAATCCGAAGGCGACGCTGGCCCTGCTCAACCGTCTGGAGGACCTGATCGACATCCGCATCCCGCTGGGCGAGCTGCCCGAGGACGCGCGTGCCTGGCAGGTGGGCGTGGACCAGCTGGCCGCCGAGGACAGCGAGGTCGCGGAGTACGTGCAGACGCTGGAGGAGGCCCGGGACACCGCGGAGCTGCCGGAGGCGTCGGGCGAGGCGATCGCCCGCGAGTTCGAGCGGTATCTGCGGCGCCGGGACGGCGGCACCCCGCCCATGCCCGGCGGGCACGCGACGGCGGACGGCGGCGAGATCCCGCCGTTCCTGCGGGACAACCCGAGCGGCCGACCCCGCCCGCCGAAGCCGGGCAACGACGAAGAGGACTCGTCCGAGGAGTGAGCGCAGCCGTGTGGGCCGCTTCCCCCGCCGGGAGGGAGCGGCCCACAGTGGTGTCCTACAGGGCCACGCCCAACAGCGCGTCCACAGCACGGGCCACGACGCCGGGGGCGCCCATGTCCGTACCGCCCCGCTCTTGCTGCCGAGCCGCCCAGCGGTCGACCGCGACGAGCGCGGCCGGGGCGTTCAGGTCGTCGGCGAGGGCCTCGCGGATCTCCTCGACCAGCGTGTCGGCGCTCGGCCCGTCGGGCCGGGAGACCGCCGAGCGCCAGCGGTCGAGCCGGGCCACGGCGTCCCGGAGCACCTGGTCGGTCCACTCCCAGTCGGCCCGGTAGTGGTGGGCGAGCAGGGCGAGCCGGATCGCGGCCGGGTCGACGCCCTCGCGGCGCAGCTGGGAGACGAAGACCAGGTTGCCCTTGGACTTGGACATCTTCTCGCCGTCGAGGGCGACCATGCCGGCGTGCACATAAGCCTTGGCCATGGGGAACTCGCCGGTCAGCACCTGGGCGTGCGAGGCGCCCATCTCGTGGTGCGGGAAGGCGAGGTCGGAGCCGCCGCCCTGGACGTCGAAGCCCATCCCGAGGTGGTCGAGGGCGATGGCCACGCACTCGATGTGCCAGCCGGGCCGGCCCCGGCCGAGCGAACCGCCGTCCCAGCTCGGCTCGCCCTCGCGGGCCGCCATCCACAGCATCGGGTCGACGGGGTTCTTCTTGCCCGGGCGGTCCGGGTCGCCGCCGCGCTCGGCGGAGAGCAGCCGCATGGCGGCGGCGTCCAGGTGGGACACCTTGCCGAAGTGGGGGTCGGACTCGACGGAGAAGTAGATGTCGCCTTCGAGTTCGTAGGCCGCGCCCATGTCGCGCAGCCGCTCCACCAGCGGCATGATGCCGGGTATCGCCTCGACGGCGCCGATGTAGTGCTGCGGGGGCAGCATCCGCAGGGCGGTCATGTCCTCGCGGAACAGCGCGGTCTCCCGCTCGGCGAGGGCGACCCAGTCGAGGCCGTCGCGGTCGGCCCGCTGCAGGAGAGGATCGTCGACGTCGGTGACGTTTTGCACGTACTGGACCTGCCGCTTGGTGTCGAGCCACACGCGCTGCACGAGGTCGAACGCGTTGTAGGTCGCCGCGTGACCCATGTGGGTCGCGTCGTACGGGGTGATGCCGCAGACGTAGATACGGGCGACGGGACCGGGGTCGAGGGTGACGAGCCCACCGGTCGCGGTGTCGTGGATCCTCAGGTCGCGGCCCTTGCCAGGCAGGGCGGGGACCTCGGAAGCGGGCCAGGCATGCATGTCTTGAGCCTAACCGGACTGGAGTTCCGTATACGAACCGGACCAGGCGGGATGGCCGGGAAGGCCCACGCGCGCGATCCCCGCGGATGTGCCTGTCATCCCGGATGTGCCCGTCACAGCGGCGGCCGTGCCCTCACACCGGCGGCCACGGAATCGCCGGCCACTCCCCGCCCGGTTCCGGGTGCGTCCCGGTGGCGAGCAGTACGTCGACCCGCGCGCGGGTCGCGTCGATCTCGGCGTCGGTGATCAGCGCGCCCAGCCGCTCGGCGAGCGGCCCGTCCGTCTTCAGCTCCCGTTGGAGCCGCTGGAGGACCTCCACGGCCTCCGCGGTGAGCGGCTCGCCGGCCCAGCCCCACAGGAGCGTGCGCAGCTTGTTCTCGACGTTGAAGGTGACCCCGTGGTCGATGCCGTACAGCTGCCCGTCCCCGGTCGGCAGCAGATGACCGCCCTTGCGGTCGGCGTTGTTGATCACCGCGTCGAGCACGGCGAGCCGCCGCAGCCGCTCGTCATCGGCGTGCACCAGCAGCGCGGTCTTGCCCTCGCCGACCTCGGCGAAGCCGATCGCCTTCCAGCCGGGGGCGGGCTCCTCGGCGTCGACGAGGGCGAGCAGCTCGGCGTCCGGCCGCGCCTCGATCCACAGCTGGCACATGCCCTCGCCGTACGGCCCGTCGCGCAGCACGGTGGGCGGGACCAGCCCCCAGCCGGTCGCCTCGGAGACCTCGTACGCGGCGACCTCGCGCTGGGCCAGGGTCCCGTCGGGGAAGTCCCACAGGGGCCGCTCCCCCGCGACGGGCTTGTACACGCAGGTGGCCTCCTGGCCGTCGTACGCGATTGTGCAGTACAGGGCCGCGTTGGAGGCGTCACGGATGCGTCCGCGCACGGTCAGCTCACCGGTGGCGAGCAGCTGCTCGGAGGTCATGCTCCGCGGCGGTATCCGTTCTGGCGCGGACATACGTGTCCTTCCGGGTCGAGCGGCAGACTGCACAGCGGGCAGGGCGGCCGGCCGGCGTTGACGACGTCGAGGGCGCGCTTGGCGAAGGCGCGGGCCTGCGCGCCGGTGAGCCGGACCCGCAGCATCGGGGGGCCGTTCTCCTCGTCCTGGAGGAGCCGCTCCTCGGCCTCGGCGAGGTCCTCCTCGGTGTCGGCGTCGAGCTCCACCAGCGCCTGCGCCTCGACGATCATGCGCTGCTCCTCGCCGTCCCAGGCGAGGGCCATGGTGCCGACCCGGAACTCCTCCTCGATGGGGGTCTCCAGCGGGGCGCTGTCGGCGATCTCGGCGGGGGCCACGGCCGGCACGGCGGCGTTGCCGCCGCTGCGCCGGACCACCTCGTCGAGCAGCTCGTCCATGCGCTCGGCGAGCGCTGCGACCTGAGTCTTCTCCAGGGCCACGCTGGTCACCCGGGAGCCGGCGGTGGCCTGGAGGAAGAAGGTACGGCGCCCGGGCAGTCCGACCGTACCGGCCACGAAGCGGTCCGGGGGGTCGTAGAGGAACACCTGACGGGACACGTCCTGTCTCCATTGATCGTGGGTCGACATCGACTTCGGGACCGACCGGCCGCCGTGCGGACGCTCGGCTGCGGACAAGTACGGCGTTACTGCGACCGCTTCACCCTACTGCGGCCGACGATCACGGTGCGCCCGCACCGCCCCCGACCGGTGCGTCCCCGCCGGGCGGTTCCTCGCGCGGCACCAGGGACGCGAAGTCGCCGGTGTCCCCGAGGCGCACGAGGAACGGCCTGAGACGGGTGTAACGGATGGCGGTGATGGAGCACGGTTCTACGGAAATCCGCTGGAAGAGGTCGAGATGAAGCCCGAGTGCGTCGGCGACGAGGGCCTTGATGATGTCCCCGTGCGAGCACATGAGGTACACGGCGTCGGCGCCGTGATCGCGCTCCACGCGCGCGTTCCACTCCCGTACCGCCTCCGCGGCCCGGTGCTGCATCGCTCGCATCGACTCACCGCCCGGGAAGACGGCCGCCGTCGGATGGGCCTGCACCACCTCCATGAGGGGTTCGTCCTTGAGCTCGGCGAGCTTGCGCCCGGACCAGTCGCCGTAGTGGCACTCCGCGATCCGCTCGTCGGTGTGGGCGCGCAGTTCGGGGCGGGCGTCGAGCAGCGGCCGGATCGTCTCCTGGCAGCGCTGCAGCGGGCTGGTGACGACCTCGGCGATCGGCAGCTCGGCGAGCCGCCCGGGCAGCGCGGCGGCCTGCGCGGCGCCGCGCTCGTCGAGGGCGACGCCGGGCGTCCAGCCGGCGAGCAGTCCCTCGGTGTTGGCGGTGGAGCGTCCGTGCCGGACGAGGATCAGCGTGGGCATGCGGCCCAGGGTAGGCGCAGGAAGGAGAGTGCCGAGCCTTCGAGCGGCAGCTCACTGCTGCCGTAGTTCCGCCGCGCGGTACGTCCGCGCCCCCTCAGGCGGGCGGGCCCGTACAGCGCGGCGGTACTCGCTCAGGCGAACTCGGGGGCGGCGGCGGCCGGGCCGCCGAGGGCGTTGCGGCGGTCGGGCATCTTCAGGGTCGCCATGCGCCGCCAGCCGCCGAGCCGCTCGTAGCAGTACATGGCGTGGATGCCGAACGCGAGCACCGCGGCCTTCGGCCGGGACCAGCCGAGGATGCGGCCCATGCGGGCCATGACCGCGAGGCTGACGTCCCGGTAGACGCGGATCTCGGCGAGGGCGGTCTCGCGCAGGGTGCGCCGGATGTGGCGGCCGTGTCCGGCGGCGGCGAAGCGCAGCAGTTCCTCGTGCGTGTAGGCGAGGTGGTTGTCCTCGTCGTTGGAGATCATCCGGACCGCCCTGCCGACCACCGGGTGGTCCACGAAGTACTTCTTCAGCATCACCATCTGGTCGGCGGCGCGCTGTTCGGTGACGCGGCTGTGCGCGAGGTACGTGATGATGTCCTGCACGGTGAGCGGCTGGTCCGCCTTGAGCTTCTCGTGTGCGAGGCCGATGCCCTGCTTCTCCAGCAGCATCGTGTAGTCGGTGTCCGGCGGGACCTCGACGGGTTCGAGGCCGCGCTTCTTCAGCAGCGCGTTGAAGATCCGCCCGTGCTTGTCCTCGTCCGCGCCATGGCGGGTGATCTTGGGGGCGAGGTCGCGCTCGCTCGCGGGCACGAGCGCGGCGATCCGGGCGTTCTCCCAGCCGCCCTGCGCCTCACCGCTGGCCGCGATGGAGCAGAACAGCCGGAACGACTGGTCGTTGTCGAGGATCTCCTGGAACAGACTCTTGGCCGAAAGCATCTGAGAGCACCTCTCTGCAGAATTCCGCAAAGAACGAGTCAAATGCTCGCGCAGTCGTAGGGCAACAGTTGTGTCGGACAACTCCATCGAAAGATGGGCCGACGGGGGCGCGTCGGGAGCGTAACCGCGCGCTGGTCGGCGCGTTGTTCCCGGTGACGGCCGTGGCGGGGAAGGCCCCCGAGCCCCCACCACGGCCGTGGAGACCTCTCCGGCGGCGCTACGACGCGTTACGCGAGCCCGGCCCGCTCCAGCGCCTCGGAACCCGCCCGCAGCGAGGCGAGCCGTTCCTCCAGCGTGAAGCCGGCGGGCGCCAGCGACAGCGTCGTGACCCCGGCCGCGGCGTAGGCCTTCATCCGGTCGGCGATGCGGTCCACGGAGCCGAGCAGTGTGGTCTGGTCGATCAGCTCGTGCGGTACGGCGGCCGCGGCGCCCTGCTTGTCGCCGGAGAGGTACTTGTCCTGGATCTCGGCGGCCTGCTGCTCGTAGCCCATGCGCCGGGCGAGCTGGTTGTAGAAGTTCTGCTTGGGGCTGCCCATGCCGCCGACGTACAGGGCGGTGTAGGGGCGGAAGGTGTCGGCGAGGGCGGTGACGTCCTTGTCGTCGCCGACGGCGAGCGGCAGGGTCGGACAGACGTCGAAGCCGTCCATGGTCTTGCCGGCCTTCTCACGCCCCGCGCGCAGGTGCTTGATCGCGGTGTCCTCCAGGTGGTCGGCGGACGGGAAGATCAGCAGGGCGCCGTCGGCGATCTCGCCGGTCTGTTCCAGGTTCTTGGGGCCGATCGCGGCGATGTACAGCGGGATGTGCTCGCGCTGCGGGTGCACGGTGAGCTTGATCGGCTTGCCGGGGCCGCCGGGGAGGGGCAGCGTCCAGTGCTCGCCGTCGTAGGAGAGGCGTTCGCGGGTCATGGCCTTGCGGACGATCTCGACGTACTCGCGCGTGCGGGACAGCGGCTTGTCGAACTTGACGCCGTACCAGCCCTCGGAGACCTGCGGGCCGGAGACGCCGAGGCCGAGGCGGAACCGGCCGCCGGACAGCGAGTCCAGGGTGGCGGCGGTCATCGCGGTCATCGCGGGCTGGCGTGCCGGGATCTGGAAGATGGCCGAGCCGACGTCGATGCGTTCCGTCTGGGCGGCGACCCAGCTGAGCACGGTGGCGGCGTCGGAGCCGTAGGCCTCGGCGGCCCAGCAGACGGCGTATCCGAGGCGGTCGGCCTCCTGGGCCACGGCGAGGTTGTCCGCGTCCATTCCGGCGCCCCAGTAGCCGAGGTTGATCCCGAGCTGCATGGCCTTCCCCTTACTGATCAGTAACGTGCCTTGTGGCGTCGACCTTAGCGTGGGGGCCCGATCAGGGAAATCGGTTGTCCACAGGCAACCCACGGCGCCAGTTCTGGCCAGTAATCTCGGCGGACATGGAGCAGAGGCATCTCGGCCGTACCGGCCTGCGTGTGTCCCGGATCGGACTCGGCACCCTGACCTGGGGACGGGACACCGATGAGCATGATGCCGCGGACCTGCTGAAGACGTTCTGGGAAGCGGGCGGGACGCTCGTGGACACCGCGGACGTCTACGGGGACGGTGAGGCCGAGTACCTGCTCGGGCGGCTCATGGAAGGGCTCGTGCCGCGACGGGACCTGGTGCTGTCGACCAAGGCCGGGAGCGTGCCCGACCCGGACCGGCGGTTCGACGGGTCGCGGGGGCATCTGCTGGCCGCGCTGGACGCCTCGCTCGCCCGGCTCGGCACGGACTACGTCGACCTGTGGCACATCCACGCCTTCGACCCGGACACCCCGCTGGAGGAGACGCTCCACGCGCTGGACCTGGCGGTGAGCAGCGGGCGGGCGCGGTACGCGGGGGTCTCCAACTTCTGCGGCTGGCAGCTGGCGAAGGCGGCGACCTGGCAGCTGGCGGCGCCCGGGGCGCGGACGAGGCTGGCGAGTACGCAGATGGAGTACTCGCTGCTGCAGCGCGGCGTCGAGCGGGAGGTGCTGCCGGCCGCGCTGGACCTGGGCATCGGGATGTTGCCGTCGTCGCCGCTGGGGCGGGGTGTGCTGACCGGCAAGTACCGGGGCAACGCCCTGCCGCCGGACTCGCGGGGGGCCTCGGAGCATCTGGCGCCCTTCGTCGAGCCGTATCTCGACGACACCGCGAGCCGCGTCGTGGACGCCGTGGCGACGGCGGCGGACGGGCTGGCGGTCACGCCTCTCCAGGTGGCCCTCGCGTGGGTGCGGGACCGGCCCGGCGTGGCGGCGCCGATCGTCGGTGCGCGCACCGCGCAGCAGCTCACGGCGGCGTTGTCAGTGGAGGCGCTTAGTCTTCCTGACGAGATCTGCCGGGCGCTCGACGATGTGTCGGCGCCTGTGCACCGCTATCCCGATCACGACTGGAGCACGCTGTGAGCACGGAGCCGGAGACCACCGAGGACGCCGAGCCGAGGAAGCCGGACGCCGCGGAGACCGAGGCTGCGGAGACCGAGGCTTCGGATGCTGGGGGCGGTGGGGTGTCGGGGGCGCCTGCGAGCACTGGGGGTGGTGCGCAGTCGGAGACGGCGAGTGCCGGGGGTGATGAGCAGTCGGAGGCTGAGGCCGAGGCTGCGGACGCCGGGGAGACCGAGGCCGACGCCGGGGGGCGTGAACTCTCCGAGGCCGAGGCCGAGTTGGTGGCTCAGCGGGTGGAGCGGGAGCGGATCGAGCGGCGCAAGGCGGAGCGGCAGGGGCCCGTCGAGGCCGGTGCGAAGCTCAGCGGGAAGGCCGCCGAACTGCTCGCGGCCGTGCGTGCGGTGGAGAGCGGGGACAAGCCGCCCGCGACCGTGTTCGAGGAGCCGCCGCCCCGGCGGCAGGCCCCGGAGCCGGTACGGCGGACGCAGCCCGTGGTGCCGGTCGCGGCGGGCGCGCCGGCGCCCGGGGTCGTCGAGGGCGTGCGGCGGGTGCTGAGCCAGGGCGGTGCTCCCGAGACGCTTGCCACGCAGGTCGCGACGGCGCTGGGTGAGGGCGCGGAGGAACTGCTGCGCGCCGATCCCTGGCAGTTGCTGCGGGTCGGCGGTGTGCGGCCGGAGCAGGCCGACGGGTTCGCGCGGGCGCTGCTGGGGGCGGAGTGCGGGCCCGACGACGAGCGGCGGGGGCGGGCGGTCACCGTGTGGCTCCTGGAGCAGGCGGCGCTCGCCGGGCACACCGCGCTGGAGATGCCGGCGCTGACCGCCGCGCTGGCGCAGCGGGGGGTACCGGATCCGGAGGGGGCCGTGCAGGGGGCGCTCGCCGAGGGCGACGCCCTGGCCTTCCAGGACGGGCTGGAGGAGAGCGAGGGCGAAGGCGAGGGCCAGGAGCGTCCTGTCCGGGTCCTGGTCGGGCTGGAGCGGTACGCGCTCGCGGAGGAGAGCCTGGCCGACGGTCTGGCCCGGTTGATCAACTCGGTGCCGAAGGGGGACGGTTCGGCCGAGGCGTGGGAGCGGGCAGTGACCGGCGCCCAGGGGGCGGCCGCCGAGTTGATCCGGGCGGTCGCCGGACACGGGCTGGTGCTGCACACCGGCGGGGAGGCGTCCCGGGCCGAGGCGGCGGAGCTGGTGCGGGCGGCGCGGGGGCTCGGCCTGCGGGTGTGGGCCGCCGCGCACAGTCCTGTCGGCCGGGGGCAGTTCTCGGCGCTGATGGGCGGGCCGGAGGCCGGGGTGACCACGGTCGCCGGGCTGCTGTCCGGGGCGGAGGGGCCGGGGCGGGACGCGGACGGCGCGCTCGACCTCGATCTGCTCGTCGTACTCGACGCGCCCCAGCTCGACGTGGAGACGGCCGCGCTGCTGGTCGAGTCACTGCCGGACGGGGCGCGGCTGGTGCTGGCCGGGGATCCGGGGGTGCTGTGGTCCATCGGCCCCGGGCGGGTCTTCGCGGATCTGCTGGCGGTGCGCACCTGCCCCCACATCGCCTCCCGAAGGCCCGATCCCGGCCCGCTGGGCGAGCTGGTGTCCGGGGTCGGCGTGGGCGAGCTGCTCCAGGTCGAGGCGCCCGGCAAGGAGGTCGTGATCGTGCCGGTGCGCGACGCGGGCGAGGCGGTGCACCGGACCGTGCAGCTCGTCGCCGACTCGGTGCCGCGGGCCATCGGCGTACCCCCGGAGCAGACGGTGGTCATCACGCCGGGGCACGGGGGCGCGGCGGGGACGCGGGCGCTGAACGCCGCGCTGAAGGAGCGGCTCAATCCCGGCCCCGGACGCTTCGGCGGCTTCGACCCCGGGGACCGCGTCGCCTACTCCCCCACGCCGGGCCGTACGCTCCCCGGCCACGTGGTCAAGGCCGACGCCGAGGGGCTGCACCTGTCGTGCGCCGGGGACGCCGTGGTCGTACCGAAGGAGCGGGTGGAGCACTCCGTACGCCACGGGTGGGCCCTGACCGCGCACCAGGCGGTGGGGACCCGCTGGCCCGCGGTGGTCGCGGTCCTGCCCGGCGACGCCGCGCAGGCCCTGAGCCGGCCCTGGGTGTACACGGCGTTCGGCCGCGCGGAACGGCACCTGTCGGTGGTCCACGGCGTGGAACAGGCCCTGCCGAAGGCGGTCGCGGAGGTCCCGGCGAAGCCACGGACGACTCGGCTGCCGGTGCTTCTCGGCGCGCAGGTGGCGGTGGAGGTGCCCTGAGCCGGACCCCGGCAGAAGGCGGCAGCCACGGGGTGTCCCCGTGGCTGCCGCCTGCCGTTCGCTGCGTGCCTGGTCAGCGGCGGTCCGCGTCCAGTGGTTCCAGGTCCTCGTCCTCGTCCAGGTCGAGGTCGTCCTCCAGATCGTCGGGGTCGTCGGGGTCGTCGGGATCATCTTCGTCGTCGTCCGGCTCGTCCTCGTCGAACACGGCGCTGACGTCGAAGCGGCAGACCACGCTCTGCGGGTCGACGTTCTCGAACGGGGCCTCCAGCCACTCGCCGGGGTCGGCCGGTTCCTCCGCCGCCGTGACCCACAGCGTGGAGTCGCCCTCCTCCAGGCCGAACTCCTTGTGCCGGGAGGCGATCTCGTCCGGTTCGAACTCGCCGAAGAGGATGCCCAACGCGCCGTGGACCGTGCTCGCGCCCTCCGCGTCCGTGCTGTCCTCGTCCGCCGCCTCGATCCGCTGGGCCTGCGCCATCAGTCGCTGTGGCTCCGCCACCGCGTAGTCGCGGCGGATCAGCACACTCAGGGCGTTCGGTTCCTCGGGCCCGGTGTACGGCGGCAGCGTGTCCTCGGCACCGGGGATCTCGAAGGGCGTGACCTCGTCATAACGGTCGTAGAGCAGCTCGTCGTACGCCTCTGCGGCCGCGGCCAGCTGGTTGAACGCCTCGTAGACGGCCGGGTCGTCCTCCCCCGACCTGCGTTCGACCGCCGCGAGATGACGGTCGAGCGCGGTCTTGACCGCCTCGGCGGCGGCGCGTACCTCGGCAGCGTTGGGCTGCGCAGCATCAGACATAGAGCAGACGCTATCCGTACTGGGCCGTTGCCCGCACAATAGATGCGATGCCGGAATACGAATTTGTCGACGTGTACGTACCGCGCGGGACCTCCCGCAAGGACGCCACGCGCCTGCTGACGGACCATGCCGAGTACGGACACTGGGAGTTGCACCGCCTGAGCCTGCTGCGCGACGGCAGCCGCAGGGTGCGGCTGCGCCGGCGGATCATCCGCCAGGTGCGGGCCACGTGGTGAGCTGAGGGGGCGAAGCGGAGCGGAGCGGGCCCCGCCGGGGTGGCGGGGCCCGCTCCGTTGCCGGTGGCGGGTGTGCTGCTGCCGGACGCGCTACGCCGAGGCGCGCGCCCTGCGGTACAGCACGGCGCCCGCCAGCAGCGTGCCCACGCCCAGCGCCGCGGCCGCGCCCATCGGCAGCTCGCTGCCGGTCTGGGCGAGCTGGGAGTCGTCGCCGAGCTGGGTGACGGACGAGACGCCGGGGCGGTCGCCGTTCCCGGAGCCGGAGCCGTCGTCCACGCCGGAGCCGGAGCCGTCGTCCACGCCGGTGCCGGGGCCGTCGTCACCCGGCGTGCTGGGCTGCTCGGGATCGCCCGGGTTACCGGGGTCACCAGGGTTGCCCGGGTTACCGGGGTCGCCCGGCGGGGTCGTACCCCCACCTTCCCCCGGCGGCGTGGTGTGACCGTTGCCGCCGCCGTTGGCGCAGTCGTTGTCCTTGGCCGCGTTGCCGACGCCGATGATGTCGACGCTGTTGCCGCAGACGTTGACCGGCACGTGCACCGGCGCCTGGACGTGGTTGCCGGAGCCGATGCCGGGTGAGTCCTCGGCGTGCCCGTCCGCGTGCGCCCCGGAGGAGCCGTGGCCACTGGAGCCGTCGTCGCCGTAGCCGCCGGACGAGGCCTTGCCCCCGCCCTGGTTGGCGCAGGAGTTGCCGACCGCCGGGTTGAGGATGCCGACGACGTTGACGGTGTTGCCGCAGACGTTGACCGGCACATGCACCGGCGCCTGCACGGTGTTGCCGGACAGCACGCCCGGCGAGTTCGAACTGGAGCCGCTCGCGCCCGAGTCGGCGTGGGCGTGGCCGCTCGCGGCGGCGATCACGCCGGTCGCCGCCGCCACGGTCATCAGTCCCTTGCGGGTGCCCTGTCGCATCGCTGAATTCCTGCCTTCCCCCTCTTGACCTACGTGAAAGACCGGTCGGTCCCGGAGTGCAGAGCGTGCCCTCCGGGACCGACGGCGTGGACGAACCTCAGAAAGGCAGCGTCACTTGTTGATGCAGGTGTTGCCGAAGGCGGGGTTCAGCAGCCCGATCACCGAGATCGTGTTGCCGCAGACGTTCACGGGGACGTGCACGGGAACCTGAACAACGTTGCCGGACAGGACGCCCGGGGACCCCACGGCGGCACCCTGGGCACCGGAGTCGGCGACGGCCATGCCCGCGCCCGCGAGAACCAGCCCACCGGTGGCAGCCGCAGCAGCGACGACCTTCTTGATCATTATTCCTCCTTGTTGGCAATGCGATCACAAGTAGCTGATCGCATCACCTGTAACGAGGAGGAACTAATAGGGCTACGAGCCTATGAGCGCGTTCACCCTCCCCGGTCACGCTCCGCACACGCGGGCGATTACTGATGTGTCGTTTCATCGGCCCAAGTCAGGACGCATCGATGAACCGGTCGAGCACCCGCACGCCGAACTTCAGCCCGTCCACCGGCACTCGCTCGTCGACGCCGTGGAACATCCCGGCGAAGTCCAGCTCCGGCGGCAGCTTCAGCGGCGCGAAGCCGAAGCAGCGGATGCCGAGGTCGTCGAAGGACTTGGCGTCGGTGCCGCCGGAGAGCATGTAGGGCACGGCCCGCGCGATCGGGTCCTCGGCGCTGAGCGCGCTCTGCATGGCGTCGACGAGCTTGCCGTCGAAGTCGGTCTCCAGCGCCTTGTCGGCGTGCACGTCCTCGCGCCGCACGCGGGGGCCGAGCAGCCGGTCGAGGTCGGCGAGGAACTCCTCCTCGTGACCGGGCAAGAACCGCCCGTCGACGTGCGCGGTGGCCTGGCCGGGAATGACGTTGACCTTGTAGCCGGCGCCGAGCATGGTGGGCGCGGCCGAGTTGCGCAGCGTCGCGCCGATCATCTTGGCGATGCCGCCGAGCTTGGCGAGGGTCTCGTCCATGTCCTCGGGGTCGAGTTCCACGCCGAGCGCGTCGGAGAGCTCGTCGAGGAAGGACCGTACGGTCTTGGTGACCCGCACCGGCCACTTGTGCCGGCCGACTCGCCCCACGGCCTCGCACAGCTCGGTGATCGCGTTGTCCTCGTTGGTCATCGAGCCGTGACCGGCGGTGCCGTCCACGGTGAGCCGCATCCAGTGCATGCCCTTCTGGGCGGTCTCGACGAGGTAGAGCCGCAGCTGCTCGTTGACGGTGAAGGAGAACCCGCCGACCTCGCCGATCCCCTCGGTCACGCCCTCGAACAGCTCGGGGTGCTTGTCGACCAGGTACCGCGCGCCCCAGGTGCCGCCGGCCTCCTCGTCGGCGAGGAAGGCGAGCACGATGTCGCGCGGGGGCTTGCGCCCGCTGCGCAGCCGGTCGCGGACGACCGCGAGGGTCATCGCGTCCATGTCCTTCATGTCGACGGCCCCGCGGCCCCACACGCACCCGTCCGCGATCTCGCCGGAGAAGGGGTGGTGGGTCCAGTCGGCCGCGTTGGCCGGTACGACGTCGAGGTGGCCGTGGATGAGCAGCGCGGGCCGGGACGGGTCCTCGCCCTCGATACGGGCCACCGTGGAGGCGCGGCCCTTGTGGGACTCGATGATCCGCGCGTCGAGGCCCACCTCGGCGAGCTTGGCGGCGACGTACTCGGCCGCCTTGCGCTCCCCCGGCCCCGAGTGGTCGCCGTAGTTGCTGGTGTCGATCTGGATCAGCTCGCGGCAGAGGTCGACGACCTCGTCCTCGCCGGTGACGCCTTCGGCCGTGCCCGTGTCGCTCACGCCGCTTCCTTCCGCAGTCGCCGCTGGTGGTCCCCCTCATCCTCCCCCGAGCCCGGTCCCGCCCCAAGACCGCGCGGGTGTGATCAGCCGTCCCCGAAAGCCTGGTAATGTTTACGTCGTCGCCGCGAGGGAAACCCAGCGCGGCAGACACCTTGTCCGGGTGGCGGAATGGCAGACGCGCTAGCTTGAGGTGCTAGTGCCCTTTATCGGGCGTGGGGGTTCAAGTCCCCCCTCGGACACCAGCTCAGACCCCTGTTCACCAGGGGTCTTTTGCTTTGCCGGGAGGCTTGCGGGCCCCCGTGTGGGCCATCTCTCCCCCGCCGGGAAGATCCCGAGGTCACAGCCCTCAACGCCCCCTGGGGTACGGCCCGAACAGCCTCTTCCGGATGGCCGCCGAGCGACGTCGAACTCACCGTCGTACTAAAATTTCCGGCTTGTTACGGAGCTGGAGCCGGACAACCCCAGGCAGACCTGCGGGCCCGCCAGCGCCCCGGAGCTTCCGGGATCGAGACGCGAGGACCCGATGGCAGCCATACACGAGAGCAGTGCTCTCGGCCTGCTCGACGAAGAGATCCGTGAGCGGTTCGGTGACAGGGCACGTTTCTCCGGAGGGCCGGCCGCCTCCCCGCGCACGCTGGTGGACATCTTCGAGGCGTCCGTGCGGGCGCATCCCGACGAACTCGCCCTGGACGACGGGGCGGTCCGGCTGACGTATCGGGCGCTCGCCGTGGAGGTGGAGCGGCTGCGGGCGCGGCTCGCCGCCGCCGGGGTGGGGCTCGGGGACCGGGTGGGGGTCCGTGTTCCGTCGGGGACCAATGATCTGTACGTCGCGATTCTCGCCGTACTCGCGGCCGGGGCCGCCTACGTGCCCGTGGATGCCGAGGACCCGGACGAGCGGGCCGAGTTGGTGTTCGGGGAGGCGGGGGTACGGGCCGTCATCGGGGCCGGGCACGAGCTGACCGTCCACGGCCGGTCCGAGGTTCCGGCCGCGCGGCCCGGGGGCGAGCAGGACGCCTGGATCATCTTCACGTCCGGGTCCACCGGGAAGCCCAAGGGTGTCGCCGTCAGTCATCGCAGTGCCGCCGCCTTCGTGGACGCCGAGGCCGCGCTGTTTCTGACCGAGGAGCCGATCGGGCCCGGCGACCGGGTCATGGCGGGGCTGTCGGTCGCGTTCGACGCGTCCTGCGAGGAGATGTGGCTGGCCTGGCGGTACGGGGCCTGTCTGGTGCCGGTGCCGCGCGCGCAGGTGCGCAGCGGGGCCGATCTGGGGCCCTGGCTGGTCGAGCAGGAGATCACGGTCGTGTCGACCGTCCCGACGCTGGCCTCGCTGTGGGAGCCGGAGACGCTCAATGACGTACGGCTGCTGATCTTCGGTGGTGAGGCCTGTCCGCCCGAGCTGGCGCAGCGGCTGGTGACCGAGGGGCGCGAGGTCTGGAACACGTACGGGCCGACCGAGGCGACCGTCGTGGCCTGTGCCGCGCTGATGACCGGCGAGGAGCCCATCAGGATCGGGCTGCCGCTCTGCGGCTGGGAGCTGGCCGTCGTCGACGAGGCCGGGGAGCCCGTGCCGATGGGCGGCAGCGGGCAGTTGGTGATCGGCGGGGTCGGGCTCGCGCGGTATCTCGATGCCGAGAAGGACGCGGAGAAGTACGCGCCTTTGGAGTCGCTGGGGTGGGAACGGGCGTACCGGAGCGGTGATCTGGTGCGTGCCGAGCCCGAGGGGCTGGTCTTTCTCGGGCGGGCCGATGAGCAGATCAAGCTCGGTGGGCGGCGGATCGAGCTGGGTGAGGTGGACGCCGCGTTGCAGGCGCTGCCCGGCGTCGCGGGTGCCGCTGCCGCCGTACGGACCGCGCGGAGCGGCAATCAGCTGCTCGTCGGGTATGTCGTCACCCAGGAGGGGTGGGACGCGGGGGCGGCGGTGGAGCGGCTGCGGGCCGAGCTGCCCGCGGCGCTGGTGCCGCTGCTCGCGCCGGTCGACGAACTGCCGACCCGTACGTCCGGCAAGGTCGATCGCCATGCCTTGCCCTGGCCGCTGGAGGGGCTGGAGACCGGAGGCAAGGCCGAGCAGCTCTACGGCACCGAGGCCTGGCTCGCCGAGCAGTGGACCGAGGTGCTCGGGATTCCGGTCACGGCGGCCTCCGACGACTTCTTCGCGATCGGCGGGAGCAGTCTCGCCGCCGCTCAGCTGACCACACGGCTGCGGACCCGCTATCCCAGTGCGGCCGTGCTGGACATCTACCAGCAGCCCACGCTGCGGAAGTTGGCGCGGCGGCTGGAGGAGTCGGCGCAGGACGACGGCTCACGGCGGACCGTCGCCCCCGTGCCCCGGCGCGCCCAGGCGGCTCAACTGCTCGCCCTGATACCGCTGTTCACGCTGGCCGGGCTGCGGTGGACGGTCGTGCTGGCCGCCCTCGGGAATCTGCTGAGCGGGTACGCCTGGCTGCCGACCGCGCCCTGGTGGGCCGTCGGGGCCGGGGCCGTGCTGTTGTTCAGTCCGCCGGGGCGGCTCGCCCTCGCCGCCGGTGGGGCGCGGCTGTTGCTGCGGGGCGTGCGGGCGGGGCGGTATCCGCGCGGTGGGAGTGTGCACGTCCGGCTGTGGGCGGCGGAGCGGCTGGCCGAGGCGAGCGGGGCGACCTCGCTGACCGGGGCCTGGCTGCTGCGGTACGCGCGGGCGCTGGGCGCCAAGGTGGGGCAGGACGTCGATCTGCACTCGCTGCCGCCGGTCACCGGCATGCTCAAGCTGGGCCGGGGCGCGGCCGTGGAGTCCGAGGTCGATCTGTCCGGGTACTGGCTGGACGGGGACCGGCTGGAGATCGGGCCGGTGAAGGTCGGTGCGCATGCCGTGGTCGGTACGCGCAGCATGCTCTTCCCGGGGGCGCGGGTCGGCAAGCGGGCCGAGGTGGCGCCGGGGTCGGCCGTGGCCGGGCAGATTCCCACCGGGCAGCGGTGGGCCGGGGCGCCCGCGGTCAAGCTCGGCAAGGCCAAGCGGAACTGGCCGAAGGAGCGGCCGGAGCGGGGGCTGTTCTGGCGGGTGATGTACGGGGCGTCCGGGCTCGCGCTGTCGGCGCTGCCGGTGGTGGGTGCCGGGGCCGCGGTGGGGGTGGCGGGCCTGTTCGTCGGCCCGGGCGACGGGCTCGCGGAGGCCCTTGCCGGTGCCGCGCTCGCGCTGGTGCCGGGGACGCTCGCCTTCGGGGCGGCGTACGCGCTGCTGATCCTGGCCGGGGTGCGGCTGCTGAGTCTGGGGCTGCGGGAGGGGACGTATCCGACGCACAGCAGGGTCGGGTGGCAGGCGTGGACCGTCACACAGCTGATGGACCGGGCCCGGGAAACGCTGTTTCCGCTGTACGCCGGGCTGGCCACGCCGGTGTGGCTGCGGCTGCTCGGGATGCGGATCGGGCGCGGGGCCGAGGTGTCGACCGTGCTCGCGCTGCCCAGCCTGACCACGGTCGGTGAGGGGGCGTTCCTGGCCGACGACACGCTGACCGCGCCGTACGAACTCGGTGGCGGGTGGATGCGGATCGGGCGCGCCGAGATCGGGCGGCGGGCGTTCCTCGGGAATTCCGGGATGACCGCGCCGGGGCGGAGCGTGCCGGACGGTGGCCTCGTCGGGGTGCTGTCGGCCACGCCGAAGAAGGCGAAGAAGGGCAGCTCGTATCTGGGGCTGCCGCCGGTGAAGCTGCCGCGCAGCGCGGCCGACGGCGATCAGAGCCGGACGTATGACCCGCCGGTCCGGTTGCTGTGGGCGCGGGGGCTGGTGGAGCTGTGCCGGATCGTGCCGGTGTTCTGCTCGGCGGGGCTGGCGCTGGTGACGGTGGCCGTGCTGTGTGCGCTCGGCGGGTGGGCCTGGTTGCTGGGCGGGTTGGTGCTGCTCGCGGTGGGGGTGCTCGCGGGTGTCGGGTCCGTCGTGGCCAAGTGGGTGCTGGTGGGGCGGCACCGCAGGGGGGAGCATCCGCTGTGGAGTGCCTTCGTGTGGCGCAACGAGTTGGCGGACACCTTCGTCGAGGTGCTGGCCGTGCCGTGGCTGGCGGGCGCCGTGCCGGGTACGCCGGTGATGACCGCGTGGCTGCGCGGGCTGGGGGCGCGGATCGGCCGGGGCACGTGGGTGGAGAGCTACTGGCTGCCGGAGGCGGACCTGGTGACGCTTCAGGACGCGGCCACCGTGAACCGGGGCTGTGTCCTGCAGACGCACCTCTTCCACGACCGGATCTTGCGGACGGATACTGTGGTTCTCCGTGAGGGCGCGACGCTCGGTCCTGGCGGAATCGTCCTGCCCGGCAGCACCGTCGGGGCCCGCAGCACGCTGGGTCCGGCGTCGCTCGTGATGGCGGCGGAGTCCGTCCCCGACGACACGCGGTGGCTGGGCAACCCGATCGAGGCATGGCGCCGGTAGGCGCGGCTCCCCGGTGGACGAGCAGTGGCACGAGCATGGCGCAGGGAGCAGACGCGGCAGTGGCGGTTCAGCAGGCAGCGGGTCCGGACCCGTACTTTCCGGCCAACGGTGATCACCGGTACCGGGTGCACCGCTACGAACTCGCGCTGGACTACCGGCCGGGGCCGAACCGGCTGGCGGGCACGGCCCGGATCAACGCCATCGCGGGACGGGCGGCGCTCGCCGAGTTCCAGCTCAATCTCGCCGACTTCAGGGTCGGGCGGGTGCGGGTGGACGGGCGGCAGGCGCACTACACGCATCGGGGCGGCCGGCTGCGGGTGCGGCCGGGCAAGGCGGTGCGGGCCGGGGCCGCGTTCACGGTGGAGGTGCAGTGGTCGGGCAATCCCAAGCCGGTGAACAGCCCCTGGGGCGGGCTCGGCTGGGAGGAGCTGATCGACGGCGCACTGGTGGCGAGTCAGCCGGTCGGGGCGCCGTCGTGGTACCCGTGCAACGACCGGCCGGCCGACAAGGCGTCGTACCAGATCTCGATCACCACGCCGTCCGCGTACGCGGTGGTCGCCGGTGGGCGGCTGCTGACGCGGACGACGAAGGCCTCGACGACCACCTGGGTGTACGAGCAGTCGGCGCCGACGTCGAGTTATCTGGTGGGGCTGGCCATCGGGAAGTACCAGACCGTACTGCTGGGCGACCCGGGACCCGACGGCGTGCCGCAGCACGGGCACATTCCGGCGCATCTGCTGCCGGAGTTCTCGCGGGACTTCGCTCGGCAGCCGGCGATGATGGAGCTGTTCCAGGAGCTGTTCGGGCCGTATCCGTTCGAGGAGTACGCCGTCGTGGTGACGGAGGAGGAGCTCGATGTGCCGGTCGAGGCGCAGGGGCTGTCGCTCTTCGGCGCCAACCATGTCGACGGGGCGCGGGGTTGGGAGCGGCTGATCGCGCACGAGCTGGCGCATCAGTGGTTCGGCAACAGTGTGTCCATCGCGGACTGGCGGCACATCTGGCTGAACGAGGGGTTCGCGAAGTACGCCGAGTGGCTGTGGTCGGAGCGGTCCGGCGGGCCGACCGCGCAGCAGCACGCGGCCGCCGCGCACCGGCTGCTGTCCGGGCAGCCGCAGGATCTGAAACTGGCCGATCCCGGGCGCAAGCTGATGTTCGACGACCGGCTGTATCAGCGGGGCGGGCTCGTGGTGCACGCCGTGCGGTGCGCGCTGGGCGAGGAGGCCTTCTTCCGGATGCTGCGGGGGTGGGCGGCGCTGCATCGGGGCGGTGCGGTGACCACGGCGGCCTTCACGGCGCATGCGGCCCGGTACGCGACCGAGCCGCTGGACGCGTTGTTCCGGGCGTGGCTGGAGGAGCCTGCGCTGCCGCCGCTGCCCGAGCAGGATCTCCGGATTCCTGTGCGGCCCGCTTTTCCGCCGAACGGTTCCTGAGCGCGCCTTCGTCAGTGCGGTCGGCGTAGTCCTGCGACGAGCAGCCGGACCAGGCGGCGTGCGTCGTAGCGGGGGTCGCTGTCCGCGCCGATGCAGAGGTTTCCGACGCCGCGCATGAGCTCGTAGGCCGTGAGGTCGGTGCGGATCTCGTCGGCCTCGGTCGCCGCTTCGAGCAGCTGGGTGCACACGGGCACGAGGCGGTCGATGAAGTAGGTGTGCAGCGCATCGCAGCCCGCGTTGTCCGACTGGAGCACCGCGGCGAGGCCGTGTTTGGTGACCAGGAAGTCGACGAAGAGGTCGATCCACTGCGCCAGTGCGGCGTGCGGGGTCGCGCCGCTCGCCAGCAGGGCCGGTCCGGCCTCGGCGCAGGCGTCGACCTGGTGCCGGTAGACGGCGATGATCAGATCCGCGCGCGTCGGGAAGTGGCGGTAGATCGTGCCCAGCCCGACTCCCGCCTTGGCCGCGATGTCGCGGACCGGCGCGTCCACGCCCGACGTGACGAAGACCGCGGCGGCCGCGTCGAGCAGGGCCTCCTTGTTGCGCCGGGCGTCCTTCCGCTGGGGCGGGGTCGTCTGCCCCGCGCTCTCGTCACTGGCGTTCACCGCGCAGCTCCCTCCGCCGTCGACCCTTGCGAAGCGGAACAGTGTTCCGTATCGTCGCCGTCACCATCACCGGAACAGTGTTCCGTTTCGCTCATCATGCCACGGAGGAGCACGGTCATGCAGTACCGCACCTTGGGCCGCACCGGCGTGCAGGTCAGCACCCTCGCGCTCGGCGCCATGAACTTCGGCCGGATCGGACGCACCACCCAGGACGAGGCCACCGCCCTCGTCGACGCCGCACTCGAAGGCGGGATCAATGTCATCGACACCGCCGACATGTACAGCGACGGCGCGTCGGAGGAGATGGTCGGCAAGGCCATCGCCGGCCGCCGCGACGACCTCGTGCTGGCCACGAAGGCGAGCATGCCGATGGGTGAGGAGCGCAACCACCGGGGCGCATCGCGCCGCTGGCTGGTCACCGCGCTCGACAACAGCCTGCGCCGCCTCGGCGTCGACCACGTCGACCTCTACCAGATCCACCGGTGGGACCCGCGCACCAGCGACGAGGAGACCCTGTCGGCGCTGACCGACCTGCAACGCGCGGGAAAGATCCGCTACTTCGGCTCCTCGACCTTCCCCGCCCACCGCATCGTGCAGGCGCAGTGGGCCGCCCGCGAGCATCACCTGAGCCGTTACGTCACCGAGCAGCCCAGCTACTCGATCCTGCAGCGCGGCATCGAGGCCCATGTGCTGCCCGTGACGCAGGAGTACGGGATGGGTGTGCTCGTGTGGAGCCCGCTGGCCTCGGGCTGGCTGTCGGGCGCGATCCGCGCGGACCGGGAGATCACCACCCACCGCTCGGCGTTCATGCCGGAGCGCTTCGACACCGCCCTGCCCGCCAACCGGGCCCGGCTCGACGCGGTCGAGCGGCTGGCCGAGGTCGCCGACGAGGCCGGCCTGACGCTGATCCAGCTCGCGCTCGGTTTCGTCACCGCGCACCCCGCCGTGACCAGCGCGCTCATCGGCCCCCGCACGCCGGAGCACCTGCACGCGCAGCTCGCCGCCGCGGACACCGTGCTCTCCGCCGACGTCCTCGACGCGATCGACGCGATCGTCGCCCCCGGCGTCGACCTGGCCCCGGACGAGAAGCACGACACTCCGCCCGCGCTCCTCGACCCGGCACTGCGGCGCCGCTGATCTCCAACAGCTCATCAGCACGTCGGCTGAGGCCCTGGCTCCGCACCCCCGCAGGGCGCGGAGCCGTTCGGCACCTCAGGAGTTGGGCACCTCAGGAGTTGGGCACCTCAGGAGTTGGGCACCTTCAGCTTGTCCCAGCTGTACTTGCCGGGGATGCCGTCCGCGTCCTTGCCCTTGAAGCCCAGCTTCTGCTGCCAGGCCTGGTACGAGCGGCGGTCGGCCTCGGTCCACTCGGGGCCGGGGCCCTCCTCGTAGCGGCTGCAGCCCTCGGCGACCAGGCGGCGGCCCATCGCGGTGACGATCGGGGACCGTCGGCCGACGTGGAAGAAGCCGCTGCCGGGGAAGGGCTCGTACTTCGGCTTGGGCTGGGGCGGCTTGGGCTGGGGCGGCTTCGGCGCGGGCGGCTGCGGCTTCCCGCCGAGCCGGTCGGCTATGCGCTTGCGCATGCTGTCCATCGTGAAGCCACGCGGGTCCACCTTGCCCGGCTGCCACTCCTTGTGGCCGATGACCGAACGTTCCGACCAGCCGTGGTGGCGGCAGATCGCGGCCGCCACCTTCTCGATGGCCTCCTTCTGCGCCTCCGGCCACGGGTCCTTGCCGTTGCCGAGGTTGACGCACTCGAAGCCGTAGAAGTGCCGGTTGCCGTCGGTGTCGGCCTCGTTGTCGGGCGGCAGCTTCGTCTCGTTGATCACCGCGCGCAGGACGTCGCTGTCGCCGAGGCCCGCGTGGTTGGCGCGGCCGTTGCCGACGAGGTGGACATGGCCCTTCTTGTCGATGACGCCGTGGCAGAGCGGGCCGGGGAGGCCGGCGTAGCCGTCGTAGCAGATGTCGACCGAGTTGGCGGTGCCGGAGGTGACGGTGTGGTGGATCATCACGCCGTTGACGGGACCCCAGGGGCCCTTGCTGTTGCGGTTGTGGGTGCGCCAGTTGCGTACCTCGTGGACCGTCAGGCCCTCCGCGCGGAGGATCTCCACCATCTTGGACGCGCTCAGTGGCTTGGCCATCAGTTGTCTCCTTCCACGGCGGTCTCCGCCTCGGCGGTCGTCTGCGACCGGTTCTCGGCCGCCTGCTCCTCGCGCCGCGCCCGGTCCTCGGCCGCCAGCGTGGCCTCGTCGGCGGCGGGCATGCTGCTGGCCAGCGGGCCGAAGGCGAGGCGCAGGTCGACGGCCCCGTACTCGCCCTTGACCAGGGCCAGCGGGGCGAAGTGGCGGGCGATCCCGGCGGGCGCCTGGAGCAGGGGGCGGCGGGCCGGGTCGGTGGGCCACTCGACGCCGCCGGTGGCGGTGCGGGCGGGGATGATCCAGTGGTCGCCGGTGCGGTAGCTGCCGCCCTGGGCGAAGTGGACCTCGACGCCGTCCTCCAGGGGCAGCCACTCCCCCTCCGTGACCGGGACGGCTCCGCCGCGCAGGGCGGTCGTACGGCCCTTGCGCCTCGGGCCCTCGTGGTGGTCCCAGCGGCGCAGGAAGGGGTGGAGGTGGGGCAGGCGGCCGACGCCCGGCGCCGGTTCGGCGGAGAGGCGGACGCGGCGGCCGGGCAGGTCCAGTTCCTCGACCCGCAGCAGCGGCAGGGATTCGAGGCGGGATGCGTGGGCGGTGTCGGTGACCTCGACGTGGTCGCCGACGTCGAGGTCCAGCTTCTCGTCGTGCCCGAGGGTCGCCAACCGCACCCAGGTGCCGTCGAGTTCGTCGACCGGGAAGACCACCGAGCCGTTCTCGCGGGACCACTTGAAGGTGGCGTCCTTGGCCTCGCCGCCGGCGTGTATCTCGACGCGGTAGAGCTGGTTCTCCAGGCCCCGGTAGCGGGCTTCGGGCTTGACCAGGCAGGGGTCCTCGTCGGCGTGGTCGGGGCGTTCGCTGCGGGCCGCGAGGCGTGCCGAGGGGGCCGACTGGCGCTGCGCCCAGCGGTCGAAGGCGGCGCGGACGACCTCCTTGGACGGGTCCGCCTCCTCGATCTCCAGCGCGGCCAGCGACAGCGGCAGCACCTGCCAGACGACCTTGACGCGGGCGGCGGTGTCGGGCATCGCCGCGCCGAGGGCGACCTCGCGCAGCGCCGGGTCCTCGGCGGCGGTGACCGAGCGCTCCCAGACGTGCAGGTAGACCACGAACGGCGACTGCGCGGGCGAGGGCAGGCGGTCGCCGGGCTTCTCCGGGTCGCGGAAACCGTCGGGCTGGTCCCAGTACGTCCAGTGCCCGGACGCTTCCGGGGCCTGCTCATCGTCCTCGTCGAGGACGGGGACGCCGGGCACCGGGCGGTCCGCGTCGCACAGGATGCCGTCGACGTAGTAGCGGCCGCCGTGGATGTGCAGGGTGTCCAGGTCGTGCTTGCCGCCGACGTACTCGATCCGGAAGCCGGCCGCGTCCCGCGGCCCGCCGTGCCGGCCGATCAGGTCGGCGGCGAGGGTGCGGGCCTGGTGGAGCTGGATCGCCGTCTGCTCGTTGGTGTCGGCGTCGAGCTGGACGCGGCCCTGCTGGGCGACGACCGCGGAGTAGTGCCGTTCCGGGCGGAACGTGAGGCGGGAGAGGTCAGCGTGCATGGAAGGGGTCCCCCTGGTTCAGGATGGTGCGGTTCAAGGCGGCGGTCGGTCTCACATCACTCACGTCACTCACAGATCGCCTCACTCACGTCACGAAGAAGATCCCGGCGTCCGTGCCCGCCGGCGTGTACTCCGCGAGGCGGGCGCGCAGGCCGTCCTCGCGCTGCGGCCGGTACAGGTCGTGGAACGCGCCCATCTCGGCGCCGTCGTCCGCGCCGCGCCGGATCTCCTGAGGGCAGCGGTCGGCCAACAGGCCGTACCAGGGCGTCCCGTAGCGCTGGGAGACGAACAGGGGCCGCGCATCGCCGGACAGGTCGGGCTGGCAGCGGTACCGGCGCGGCGTACGCGACCCGGAGGGGACGTACGAGAAGCGCAGACAGCCGATGCCGCGGCGGGCCACGTGCAGCCGCCCCGTGAAGATCGAGTTCTCCGCGATCCGGACGGCGTGCGTGTGGATCTCGCCGATGACGGTGGTGCGGTGGAGATGGAGCACCGCGTGGGCGTGGCGGCAGTCCGGGGCGGACAGGGCCTCGCGGTCGTCGGCGGTGGCGTCGAGCACGCTGTCGCGCAGGTGGATGTCGAGGGGCTCCTCGGTGACCTCGTCGCCGATGACCTCGATGGTGCCGAGGATGCTGTGCTCGACCTGGAGGCAGGCGGTGGTGCGGTCCAGGACGATGCTGGGCTCCTCGGGCGAGTGCGGGTCGCACTCGGGTTCCAGGGACCAGCCGGGTACGAGGGTGGAGTGCCGTACGACGACCGCGCCCATCGGGCCGGTGACGTTGATGCCGCGGCCGGCGACGAGGAGACCGTCGAGGACGACGCGCGGGCGTTCGTGCGGGGCGCAGTCCTCGGACACCGCGCGGATGTTGAGGGCGTCCGGGCGGTTGCTGTACCAGTCGAGCAGGCGGATGACCGGGCGGGTGCCTTCGGCGGCCCGGAGTTCGAGGCGGTCGCCCGGGTCGAGGTCGAAGTCGAGCTGCTCCTGGTAGGCGCCGCTGTGGGTGATCTCGATGATGCCCTCGGGGCCGGTGCGGTCCGCACGGCGGTCGTGCTGCCAGGCCCGGTAGGCGTCCATGATCTGCCGGTACGGCTGTCCCGGCCCGACCCGGTAGAACGTCGCGTCGGGGCGGGGCCCGCGGTCGTCCCGGGCGTACTCGCCGCCGCCCATGTCGGCGGCGAACGCGTAGTGGTAGTCCACCCAGACGCCCTGCCGGGGCGCGGTGCGTGAGCCGAAGGCGATGCGGCCCAGCTCCGGGTCGACGGCCACCTGGCCCCGCTTGGGCCGGTAGCGCCAGTCGGACAGGTCGGCGACCACGATGTCGGACGGCGGGACGGGCTGGTCCTCGCCGTCGCGCCGGATGACGAGGCTCTTGCCGGGGCCGTAGTAGTCCAGCAGCCGGTCGTGGAGCTGACGGCGGCGGACGAACGCCGGGACGTTGTCGATGGTCGCCGTGTGGGTGGGCGACGGCTCGGGGAACGGCTTGGTGACCAGCGGGGTGTCGTTGCCGAGGATCGAGAAGGTGTAGAGATTGCGGGCGCGGTCGATGCAGTACGCCGGGGACGACGTCAGCGCGTGCGCCTTCAGCCGCCAGACGAACAGCGCCACCCCCGCCGGGGTCCAACCGCCCTGCCGCCGCCCGGAGTCGGCCCGGCGGACGTCGACGGTGCGGGCCGTCGCGCCGAACGGGCCGCCCGCGAGGTCGAGCGCGGCGCCGTCGCGGAGGTCGGCGAGCCGGCCGCGTTCGGCGCGGTGGGCGCCCGTGCCGCCGTACAGCTTGACCGGCTGCGTGTGCGCCACCAGCCGGGACAGCTCGACGGCGCGCGCCGGCCAGTCGGCGACCCGCTCGGACAGCTCCTCCAGCAGGTGGAGCGTGCCCTTGCGGCGGCGGTTGGCGACGGTCGCGGCCACGTCGGCGCGCGGGGCGACCGCCTCGGCGAGGGCGGAGCGGCCGCCGTCGTGCAGGCCGGTGGTCAGGACACGTTCGTAGCCGGGCAGGGTGCGGTAGCCGACCAGGTCGCCGAGGTACGGCAGCACCCAGGGCGCCGCCGTCTCCACGAACAGGTCCTCGTAGCCCTGCGCCACGCCGTCGCGGACGCGGTCGAGCTGCTCCGTGACGACGGCGAGCAGCGCGCGCAGCGGCTCGCCCTCCTCGGCGTCCCGCAGCCGGTGCCGGCGGGGCAGCAGCGCGGCGAGCGCGTCCGGATCGCGGGAGCTGTCGAACGGGACGTCCCGGGACATCACTTGACCTCCGTCAGAATCAGGGTGTCCGCGGCGCGCGGCGACAGCAGGGCGAGCTGGGCCGGGCGGATGCCGCGGAAGACGTACACCGAACGGCCCTTGGGCAGGCGCCGGGTGTCGGTGATGTCCGGGTTGAGGCGCAGCAGTCCGGCGAGCGGGATGCCGTGGCGGGCGCAGATCGAGGTGAGCGTCTCGCCGTCGTCGGCCCGGACGGTGTGGATCTTCTCGTCGTACGTCGCCGGGTGCGCCGGGACCTGGGGCTTCGGCGTACCGGGGCGGGCGGCGAGCTGTTCGGGGGTCGCCGAGGCGGGGACGCCGGTGAAGACGTCGACGTCGATGTAGTCGACGCCGGGCACGCCGTGGGCGGTGGCGAGCACCTCCGAGAGGCGGGCGGGTTGGCCCAACTCCCGCCCTTCGAAGCCCAGTCGGCGCAGCAGGGCCTGGCGCAGGCGGGGCTCGACGACCTCCCAGGCGTGGTCGGGGGCGAGCTTGACCTTCGCGGACAGGAGCAGCAGGACCAGTTCGCGGACGTCCACACGGACCGGGAGGTTCGGGTCGCCGTACTCCGTCAGTGCGCCGCGCAGGGCGCGCAGCGTGTCGGAGTCGTCGGCGATCGGCACGTCGTCCGTGCCGGCGACCGTGACGTGCAGGACGCGCCGCCTGCCGTCGAAGAGTTCGCGGGCCGCCGCCCGGCCGATCCCGGCGCGGGAGCGGGCGAAGTCCTCGTAGTCGCCGGCCGAGACCAGGCGGTCCAGGGCGGACACGGCGAGCGGGACGGTACGGCGGGTCAGGCCCGGCCCGTCCGCGTCCGAACCGCCCGTCGCCGGGCGCGGATTGGTGACCGCGGAGACGCCGAGCGGTCGGGTGAGGGCCTGGGTGATGCGGTCGGCGGCCACGTTGGCGGCGCGGCCGGTGCCGAAGCGGTAGCGGGCGCGGACGTTCTCGTGGCCGGTGGGCAGCCGGGCGCCGTTCACCCCGTCGCCGAAGGTCACCGTCGTCCGGCCGTCGGCGGTGCTGCCGGTGATGTAGACGCGCTCGCGCGGGCCGCGTCCGGCGAGGCTGTCGACCTCGTGCCAGAGCATGCCGTCGACCCGGATCTCCAGGACGGGCTTCGCGCCCAGGGGGTTGGTGGCGGCGAGCCAGGTGAGCGGGGTCTGCCACAGCGCGAACGTCTGGTTGACGCGGTCGGAGTCGCCGCTGCCGATGGCCTCCTCGCGGCTCTCGCCATGGGTGGCCTCGACGACGTTGCCGAGGATCCGCACGGTGTCGCGCCGGTAGCGGTGGGCGAGGTCCGCGGTCAGGGTCAGCCGGGTGTGGACGTGGTCGCCGGGGAGCTGCGGGTCGACGGCCGGGTCGGCGGCGGCGATCACGGCGACCTCGGTGGCGGTGACGCCGGGGAGGTCGCCGCGCTCGCCGGTGACCATGAGGGTGCGTCCGGGGCGCAGCCCCTCGTACAGCTCGGCCAGCTCGATCTCGTTGCCGTGCACGTCCTCGCCGAGCGGTTCGTCGGCCAGGCGCAGCGGCTCCCCCGCCGCGTGCACCGTGGTGTCGCGGATGTGCGAGAGCAGGACGTCGAACTCGTCCAGCCAGGGGTCGGCGAGGGTGAGTTCGGTGCCGCGGCCGGTGATGCCGTAGTTGGTGTACGCCGCCGTACGCGCCGCCACGACCTGCGTGGTGACGAAGTCGAGATCGGCGTCACCCGGTACTGAGGTCCCCTTCGCGGGGCGCTGGATCGCCACCCAGCTGCCGACCGTGATGCCGTTGTGCACGGTGTCCAGCTGGAGCACCCGGCGGTTGACGGGCTCGGGCTTGCCGACGATGACCACCTCGACGTTGGGCTCGGTGCTGCCCACCGTGTAGCGGACGCTGACCTCGTACTCGCCGTGCGTGAACTGCTCCACGGTGTTGGGGCGCAGGGCGATCTGCTCGGAGGTGCCGTTGTGCACGCCGACGTGGACCAGGCCGTCCTCGTCCGGCCGGGACACGAACAGGGTGCGCTCGGGCAGGCCGGAGTGGAGGCGGGCGGTGACGCCGGGGTCCTGGGAGTCGGTGGGGCGCCGGTTGAGCCAGTTGAGGTCGCGGTCCTGGCCGCTGCGGGTGGACAGCTCGACCTGGCCCGTGCCCAGCGCGAAGGTGACCGGCTGCGGCACGGGCAGGTTCTCGGCGCGCTGGTCGGAGCTGCTGCCCTCGACGTACTGGAACTCCGCCCGGACCGGCACCTTGCCCGCCGGGTCGTAGACGATCCGCATGGAGGCCAGCGTGGCGCCGGTGAGCGGCCAGTCGGCGGTGCGGATGACCCGGCCGCGGTCGTCCTGGACCGGCTTCAGCGGGGCCGTGGCGCCGAAGGGGGCCGCGGTGACACGCAGGACGAGCAGCTCGCGCAGGAGCTGCGGGGTGCCGGGGGCGGCGGCCGTGCGCCAGGCCGGGTAGAGGGTGCCGAGGGCGGGGTCGAGGGCGGTGAGCAGGCGGGCGGGGTCGGTGGCCGGGCGGGGGGTGTGGCCGGTGGCCCGTCGGGTGGCGGGGCGCAGGGCGGGGAGGACGGAGGCGAGGGTCCGGAAGGCGGCGTGGCGCGGGTCGGGCTGCGGGTCCATCAGTGGTTCGGTGGCTTTCGTGCGCGCCTCGGTGGGGTCGTCCGGCTGGGCGGGAGCCAGCTCCAGCGCCCGCTCGGCGAGTTCCGCGAGCACCGCCTGAAGCTGCTCGAACCACGCCGCCACGTCCTCGTACGGCGTCGCCAGCACCTGGGCCTCGCCCAGCCGCTCGATCGGCTCGGCCAGGCGGGCCGCGAGCCGTTCGGGGGTCCTGACGGTGTCCAGGTCGGTCCGCAGCGGGGCCAGGACCTGGTCCTCGAAGTCCTCGATCAGACGACTGACCGGGCGCGGGCCCGGCACCTCGGGGGTGGGCGGCTCGTCGCCGGGCTCGCCCGGGGCGGCGGGCGCGGCGGTCCAGCGCCGTACCTCGTCGACGAGTTCCTTCAGCGTCGGCGGGGCCGACGTCGGCAGGGAGATCGCCGTGACGTCGTCCTCGCGGTCGACGCGCGCCTTCGCCACCGGCAGCAGCTTGCGCTCGCCGCCCGCCTTCTCGCCGAAGACGAACAGCAGCTGGTCGCCGGTCTGGAGGGAGTTGGCGGTGCCCTGGACGAACAGCTCCGAGCGGCGCTCCAGGTCCTCGGGGGTGATGAGGGTCGGGCGCCGGCGCCGTACCTTCAGCTCGTTGAAGTCCCAGCGGGCCGTCAGGTCGCGGCTGGTCTCGAAGGTCAGGGACTCCTCGGTGGCGGAGGCCGGCACGCTGTGGCTGCGGGCGCCGCGCGGGATGACGACCGGCAGCGTCTCGGCGCGCGGGTCGCGTTCCAAGGTGTACGCCAGGTGGGTGGCGGCGGCGACGCCGGGGCGCGGCCGGTGGCCGACCAGGCGGCCGAGCAGGGCCAGGGAGCGGTGCTCGTTGGCGGTGCGGATGTAGGCCTCGTCGGCGATCCGCTCGGAGTGGAAGGTGAGCAGGTCGCCGAGGACGGCGGTGGCGTCCAGCAGGCCGATCGTCGGGTCGTCCGGGGTACGGACGGTGAGGCCCTTCAGCGCCGGGTACGCGGGCGAGGCCAGCCGGTCGAGGAGGGCGGCCAGGAAAGAGCCGTACTCGCCGACGCGGTAGTCCAGCGCGGTGCGGCCCGGCGGGTTGTGCGGCGCGGCCGGGGCGAGCCGCTCGTCGTGGCCGCCGCACGCGCCGCCGCAGGAGCAGTGCTCGCTCACAGGGCACCTCCCAACGTGATGGCCAGCCGCCCGTTCTCCGGCCGGTCGGGGTCGTTGTCGCAGGTGGCGATCTCCAGCGGGCCGAGCCGCAGCACGCCGTCCTCCCTCTCTCCTCGGTCCTGCTCGAACAGCCGCCGCAGCCGCGTGACGTGCACGCTCTCCACGCCCGGGACGGCCGCGGCGACGGCGACCAGCCGGCTCAGCCGGACCGGTTCGCCGAAGGTCAGCGCGTCGGAGTGGAAGAAGCCGCCCCGGCCCGCGCCGAGCACCCGGTACAGCTCGGCGAGGATCTGCCCGTGCTGGTGGCCGGGCGCGGCGCACACGGTCAGTTCGATGTCGAGCGGCACCAGCCGGGCGGGGCCGACGACGAGTTCGTGGCCGATGCGCCGGTACGGCTCCAGGGCCTGCGCCACCGACGCCAGCAGCTCGGCCGGCGGGGTGGCGTCGCCGTACGCGTCGATCGCGAGGTGCGCCTCCTGGAGGCTGCCGGTCCAGCGCAGTTCGGCGGCCGCACGCTGCACTCCGGGCAGGGCTGCGGCGAGGGCGGCGTAGTCGTCGGCGGTGACCGCGCGCAGGCGGGTGCGGCGCAGGTCGAGCGGGGCCAGCTGGCGTACCTGCTCGACGGGTTCGGGTTCGGTGCCGCCGGTGGCGGGCAGCGGGTTGCGGACCACGGCGGCGGGCGGGGCCTCGCAGTCGTCGGTGACGACGAGGTGGTTGATGGCCTCCGCGCCGACGTTGCCCGCGCTGCCGCCGCCGAGGCGGTAGTGGATGCGCAGGCGGTCGCCGGGGGTGGGGCGGGCGCCGTGCCTGCCGTCGCCGAAGCGCAGGGCCAGGCGGCCGTCGTCCTCCAGTTCGCCCACGAAGTGGCGGTCGCGGGGCGTGCTTCCGAGCAGGTCGCGGCGCGGCTCCCACGTGTCGTCGCGGGCTTCGACGCGTACGGCGGGCAGGGCGTGGCGCGGGTCCTGGGTGAGGGCCGCGGTCGCCGGGCCGCGCAGCACCGGCTCGTCGGGGTGCAGTCCGGCCGCGTACGCGGGGCCCCAGCTGTGCGCGATCTCCCACGCGATGTGCCCGTCGAGGACGGTGCCCGCGCGGGCGCGGGCGGCGAGCACGTCGACGCGGCGGAGTTTGGCGTCGAGCAACTGGTCGCTGCGGTGGAGGAGTTCGCGCAGGGCGCGGACCGGGTGGAGGCGGAGTTCGAGGCGCTCCAGGATCCTCAGGCCGAAGACGACGGCGAGTTCGGAGATCTCCTGGTCGCCGAGTCCGTCGCGGTCGCGGGCGCTGCGCCACAGCTCGACGAGCCGCTGCCGTACCCGCCCCGGGATCGCCACGATCCGCTCGGCCTGCCCGGCGGCCACGGTCCGGGAGTCGGGGAACGGCACCGCCTGGGCGACGGGCGCCCGGCCGAGGAGCGGCCGGAAGCGGGGCCGGATCCCGGGGTAGACGGTCTGCGCGAGCAGCGTCCGCAGCGCCGCGGCCTGGGCGTACGCCGTCCCGGGCACCACCCGCTCGTGCCGCTGGCCGGCGCTTTCCAGGCCGAGACCGGCGCGGGTGGTGGCGGCGAGTCCGACGACCTCGAAGAGTTCGCGCACGTCGTCGGCGGCGAGGACGTCGCCCGATTCCGCCTGGTCCGTCAGGGCGTTGATGAGCCGCGCGGGGGCGTTGCCCTCGGTGCGGTCGGCGCAGCCGAACGCGGGAGGGTCGCAGGGGGCGACGACGGCGGGCTCGGGCGGCACGGTGACCGTCTCCGGGGCGGGCAGGGTGCGGCCGTGGTCGACGAGGACGACGTTGCCGCGGGCGAGGGTGACGTCCTCGACCGGCAGGCAGTCCCCGCCGCCCCGGGTGCTCAGGCAGAACGGTCGGCGCAGGGCGTCCGCCGCGGCCCACGTCACCTCCAGGACCGGCTGGTCCTCGATGCGGTCGACGGCCGGGGTGACGGAGGTGAGGCGGACCGCCTGGCGGTGGCTCGGGTCGGCGTCGCCGGGGGTGCCGTTGCGCGGGCCCTTCACCTCCTCCAGGACGAGCAGGTCGCCCGGCCGCAGGTCGAGGCGGCGGTCCCGGCAGGTCTCCGGGTCCACCCACGCGTCGCGCAAGGTGGCCGACGTGGCGCCCTTCGGCAGGGCGCACACCTCGCCGCCCCACGTCCACAGCCGGATCGCGTTGTGCGCGACCCGCAGCTCCAAGGGGTCGGCGGCGACGACCGGTTCGAACACCTCGACCGAGCCGCGCTCGTCGAGGTCGGCGAGGTCGCCGTCCCCGATGACGGTGCCCGGCTCGGGGCGGTCGTGCGGGTCGAGGGCACGGACGTCGACGGAGGCGAAGCGGTAGGTGCCGGGGGCGAGCGTGTGGTCACCGGCGGTCTCCACGGTGACGTAGGCCCGGGCGGTGCAGCCGTCGTGCATCGCGTAGTCGATGAGCCGGACGTGACGGCGTACGGAGACCCGGCGGCGGGCCGTGTCCAGGTACGCCTCCGTCGCCACCGCGTCCTGCTGGTAGCTGATCCGGTCGCCGGTGTACGCGAGCAGCTCGACGAGCGTCGTGCCGAGGTCGGCGGGGTTGCGTTCGCGCCAGTCGGGGGTGGTGAGGGCGAGCCGGTCCAGCAGGAGCTTGCGGATGGTGTCGTAGTCACGGGCGGTGTAGTCGACGACCGGTGTCTCGGGGAAGTCCGGCTGCTCGTCGTGGCCGTCCGTGCAGTCGAACGGGGTCGGGCAGTCGGGCCGGAAGGCGAAGGTCGCGCTGTGGTAGCGCTGGTCGAAGCCGCGGAAGGGTTCGGTGCCGGGGCGGCCGTAGGGGTCGGTCTCGACGAGGGAGAGGCGGTAGCGGGAGGTGTCGCCGGCCTGGTCGAGGGTGACGTAGAGGCGGTCGTCGAGCTCAGGGTCGTCCTCGCGTTCGACGCTGACGTCGACGGCGGTGATGCCGGTGATGCGGCGGCCGCCGTCGACGCGGACGTTCTCGGGTGTGAGGCCGTGCGGGGCCTTGCCGAGGAAGGTGACCGTGAGAAGCAGTCCGTCGTCGCTGACCTCGACGGCGTCGATGCCGTTCAGCTGGGCGGCGCGGACCTTGGAGCGTCGGGACGCGGTCGTGCTGGTCATGCGGCGGCCCTCCCTTCGAACACGTCCTCGCGGCGGGCGCCGGTGGCGCGGACGACGTAGGCGAGGTGGACGCGGACCACGTGGTCCTCGCTGATCACGTCGAGGGCCTCCACGTCGATGAGGTCGCCGAGCCAGCGCTGGAGGGACGCCTGGACGGAGAGCTCCAGGGTGTTGATCAACTCCGGGCTGTTGGGGGCGAAGACCAGGTCGAGCAGGCCGCAGCCGAAGTCGGGGCGCATGACGCGTTCCCCGGGGCTGGTGAAGAGGAGCTGCTCGATCAGGTCGTGGACGTGCTCGGCGGGGGTGGCGTGAGCGGTGCGTCCGCGGCGGTCGGGGCGGAAGGGGAAGGCTATGTCGGTACGGGGGTGGGTGCGCGGGTGGGTGCGGGGCTCATCGGGCGGCTCGCCAGGGATCGGGGGCTGGTGATCGGGCTGTTGGGGGTGTTCATCGGGCGGCTCCCCTGTGGCTGCGCGACGGGCTGCTCGGGCGGGGCCTCGGGGAGTGGCTCGTCGTGGGGCTCATGGGGCAGCTTGCGGAACGGCCCAACGGAAGACTCGCGAGGTCGCCCATCGAACCGCTCGCGACGGGGCTCAACGGACGGCTCGCGGAGCGGCTGGTCGGGCGGCTCGTGAGGTGGCTCAACGGGCGGCTCGTGGGGCGGCTCAACGGGCGGCTCGTGGGGCAGCTCATCGGACGGTGACCTTTCGCTGCACGACCTGGATGACGGGCGGTCCCTGTGGGACGAAGGCCGCCGTGAAGCACTGGGCCGTGGAGGTGTCGAGCAGGACGGCCGCGCCGTCGACGGTGACGCCGGTGTCGGAGCCGGTCCAGCGGACCGCGACACACGGCATGGGCACTCCGTCGACGGTGTGCGAGCAGCCGGTGACGACATGGCTGTGCGCGGCCGTGGCCACCGGCACTCCGTCGATGAACACGGCTCGGTCGGATGTGGTTGCGGCGGTGGCTCGCCCGCCGTGCGGGCAGCTGATCACGGCGGCGGCGCCGAGCAGCCCCCCGGATGTCCCGGACACTTCGAATCGTCCCCCGTCTTCTGCTAGCGCTTGGAGAGCACGGTCAGCTGGCCCTCGTTGATGGTCACTTCACGTCCGCGCAGCACCACCTCGGCGCCCGCGCCGGTCGCGATGACCACGGCTTCCTCGGTGATACGGATGTACGCGCCGCCCTTGGCCTGGAGCAGGATCCCCTCCTCGGCGCCGGGCGTGTCGTTCATGACGAACTTGTGTGCGAGCCGCGTCTGGACGACGACCGGCTTGTTCGGCGCGTTCGCCAGCAACTCCCGGCGGGCGTCGGGCGGCAGCTCCTCGGCGGCGCCCCACCAGCACCCGGTCCACACCGGGAAGCTCGGATCGCCCTGCTCGAACTCCACCCACACCCCCGTACCGGGCGGCGGTACGGCGAACTGTCCCGACTCGGGCCCGGTGAACGGCAGGCAGGGCAGCGCCCACGTCGACGGCTCGTCGCCGAGGACGTCCGGGACCTCGACGGTGATACGACCGATGCGCAGCGGGTCGTCGTTGTCCACGACCCGGCCGCGGTACTTGCCGAGGTAGCGATTGCTGGGTGCCGCCATGCTGAGGTGCTCCTGGTGGGTGTTAGGGCCGGACGTAGTCGCTGCGGGCTTCGAGGCCTTCGCGGGAGAGCGTGAAGTTCTGCTGGAAGGAGCCCGGCCGCAGGTTGTGCGTCACGGACTTCACGAAGTAGTCGCCGTCGTACGCCCGTCCCGCGCCGCGTACGCCGACGAGCTGGCGGGGCTGCAGGATGTAGCCGTGCCGGTTGACGTCGAGCGAGCCGGAGCCGGAGACGACGTCGGCGGAGATCGCGGCCCGGGCAAGCAACTCGGCCTCGGCCTGCCCGCGTTGCTGCTTGGCGGTGCCGGACAGGGTGCGGCGTTTCAGGGCCGGGGTGGGGCGTTTGCCGAGGGGCGGGCGCAGCGGGCTGATCGGCGGCTGCGGCAGGAGGGTGGACAGCCTCGTGTCCGGGTCCTGCCAGCGGGCCTGCGGTTCCTCGCGGGCGGTGCCGTCGTAGGCGAACGTCAGCTGGTCGACGGTGGAGTTGGCGTCCATATTGACGTTGAGGGCGTGCTGGCGGATGCCGAGCCGGACCTCGGGGCCCCAGCGGGCGGACGACTGGCCGGGGGTGGGGCCGGGTTCGAGGTAGAAGGTGTACCCGTTGGCGCGGGCGAGCTCGGTGACGTACTGCAGGTCGGTCCCGGTCTGGTAGTGCACGCGGAGGTTCTGGTGCGGCGGCTGGGCCACCTTCTCCGTGTAGACGTCGGGCCGGATGCCGTAGTCGGAGTACCGGCGCAGGATGGCCAGGACCCGCTCGGAGGGCGACAGGTTGGGGTAGCGGGCGGTGCGCTCCTCCAGGTCCATCAGGAGGGTGAGGTCCTCGCCGGTGACGGTGAGGGTGGAGTGCCCGGGCTGGTTGCTGGCGCCCACCTCCTGCCGTACGACGAGTCCGTCGAAGAGCACCTCGGTGGTGCCCTTGACGGTGACGGTGACGACGAGACGGGTCTTCGGATCGAAGAAGCCCTCGGGCAGCAGCCGTCGGCTGATGATCCCGTTCTTGGTCATGTCGAACGCGAGCTGGAAACCGCTGCGCTCCCCCGCCGTCGCGGTGATCTGGGCGGACAGCAGGGCCTCGGTGACCTCGGCCGGGACGGGCCGGACGAGCCGCGGCCCCATCTGCAGCGTGACGTGGACGGGGCCCTGCCCCACGGGCATGTCAAACACGCCGGTCCCCCCGCGGGAAGCCGCCGGCGAGCGGGATGTCGACGACCCGTCCGGCCTCGTCCGTCAACTCGCGTGGATCGAGTACGGGGTTGGCGTCGGCGATCTGCCACCACTGGCCGGGGTCGCCGAAGTACCGCTGGGCGAGGAGGTCGGGCCGGTCACCGGCGGCGACGGTGTGCTGCTGCGTCTCCCGGTCGTCGTCGAGCGGCGGGAGCGGAGGGAGCAACCGCCGCTTGGTGTAGCGCACTTCGGTCCCGTCGGCCTGCCGGTGGATGCCGATCTCGGCATCGTGGTACCGGCTGGTGCGGGGGTAGGGGTGGGCGCCCGGTACGGAGTCGAGGGCGTTCTCGTAAGGCTCGATGCCGGCCATGCTGGGTTTCAGCCCCTTCCACTGAGTACGCCGGTGCCGTTGAGGCCGAGGAGGCCGGCACTGCCGCCGCGCGCGGCGGCGAGCTGTTCCTTCTGCGCGAGGTGCGCCATGTACAGGTCGGCGCCGCGGTGCCCGGCGGGCAGGTCGCTGACCGTGAGGATCTTCATGCCGATGCTGAGCGAGGCCCGGATGGGGTTCAGGTTCACGTCGAAGGCGGACTCGCTGATGGACAGCTCGGTCAGCCGCACGGGCATGACCCGCTTGCTCCCCCAGGTGAACAGCGTCAACGGCATCTCGATCGGGCTGATCTCGATGGTCCCCTTCTGCGCCAGCCGACTCGCGGCGCGCAGTTGCGCGGTGGTCGGCTGCACGAGCATCTCCAGCGTCGCCAGCTGCGGATGAATCCCGTCGGGCGCGGCGATCTCGAACTGGTCGGTGGCGTCGATCTCGGCGGTGAACTTCCAGGTCTCCTGCGCGGGCCCCTTCAGCCGAAGGGCCTCGTTCCGGTCCCCGCTCCCGGCCCCGCCCCCTCCGGCGTCACCACTGTCCCCGGCGGACTGCGGGGCCACGCTCCGCTCCAGGGTGTCCGGGTTGAACTGCAGCACGATGATGCGTTGCGGCGTGCCGGTGTCGGGGTTGACGACGACGATGCCGGAGCGGATGGGTTTGGGGATGTCGGCGTAGCGGGTCATGTGTCCTCCTGTCCGGTGCGTCAGTACTGGATCCGTGTGGTCGACACCGAGCAGCTGTCGCACCAGAAACCGAAGAGCAGCCCTTCGAAGCCCATCGGCCCGAAGACCGTGGGGCCGCTGTCCATGGCGGCGAGGAAGGGCATGAAGTTTCCGCACTCGGGGCAGATGGGGTGTGTCTCGGGCGATGGCCACCGGGGCAGACCGCCGACCTGGTGCTGGGAGCGCCCCGGGATCGCGGGCATGCTCACACCCACCTGGTTGGGCTGCTGCTCCAGCACCATGGATCGCTCGCCGCCCGGCACGAGGCGGGCGGTACCGGCTGCGGGGCCCTGCGGTGAGAAGTAGACGTGCGTACGGTCCGGGGTGAAACCCACTGTCAGCACATCGACTTCGTCGCAGTCGCAGGTGAACCAGAAGAAGGACGGGTCTGCGGTCAGTTTCTGGGGCAGTGCGGCGGCGGAGAGGGAGAGAACGCGTTCTGCCGGCGTACGGCAACGCGCGCACAGGGGGACATCGTCGGCGTGCTCGCCGCCCATGATGTGCGGGCCGGCGCCCTTGTCCGCCACGAACCCCATCAGTGCGGGACCGTATCCCGCACTGGCGCCGGTGTCGGGCAGGCGACCCGCGAGCGGCATGAGCCACTCCCAGTCCTCGGGGTCGTCCACGTCATCACGTACGGAAGTGATCAGGTCGGCGGCGTGCGGAGTCCGGATGAGCGCGAGGGCCTGCAGATCGTCGAGGTCGCGCTCCTCCCGCCACCTGTCCAGGAGGGCGTCGGCGAGTTCGTCCGGGGCCCCCGACAACAGGGCGGGCCGGACGACGTCGATGTCGATCCGGTCGGCGTGGGGGCGAACCCGGTCCGGGTGGTGGACCGCCAGGGAGAAGACCACTGACGCCAGGGGCGACTGCGGGTCCGCAGCGGCCAGATAGTCCCGCACGAAGGCATCGGCGAGGCTTTCCGGAAACCACGGGACGAGCCGCGCGGCTGCCTGCACGGGTGCACCGCTGCCCCGCAGCCTTTCCGCGGCCCGCACCTTGTCGGCTGCCGAGTCCGGAACCAGCTCCAGGTAGGAGGTCAGGTATTCGGCCAGTCCGACGTCGGTGACATCCATGAGGCACTCGACCGCAAGGGACACGCCCTGGGAGCCGGCGTGCGCGAGCAGCCCGTTGATGCGTTCCGATTTCTCGGTGACCGAGAGGTCCGCATCGAAGGCGATCGCCTCAATTTGCTCAGTCGGTGTCAT
This sequence comes from Streptomyces sp. Z423-1, assembly GCF_013009255.1. Lineage (NCBI taxonomy): Bacteria > Bacillati > Actinomycetota > Actinomycetes > Kitasatosporales > Streptomycetaceae > Streptomyces > Streptomyces sp. Z423-1. The sequence continues at coordinate 7,612,950 of NZ_CP053109.1, read as the reverse complement.
TTCTTGCCTTCTCCCAGTAGTACAGCAACAGATCGTCGATCCTGTTGGAGTACTCAATTTCTTCTCGGTCGGTCAGCCGCTTGTAATGCAGGATCATACTGTAGACCTGGCTCTTTACCAGGGTGTTCTTCTTGTCCCAGCCGGCCAGATAGAACCTGAAGTCATCTTCGGTCGCCTTGGCGAGATCCCTGGAGTCGAGCAGTATTTGCTGATCGGTGTTCCGTGATCCGTGCGTGCGCGAACCGCCTTCCGGATCAGCCTTCCTGTATTCGTGCTCCTTTCCGGTGACCATCAGGGTCAGGGCTTCACGGTAGACCTTTTCGGCTTTCGGCCCACGCTTTATCGCGCCCTGCGGAGTCACCGTGATGAATTCCTCCGTCTTCAGCAGGTCGATGATCTCCTGGTCGCTGAGTTTTCGGTTTCTCGCCTTCTCTTCCCGGGCGATGGCCTTTCGCTGCGCGGCCAGGATCAGTGCGGCGCCCGAAGGAATGTGGTCGGGAGTGAGCTTGTCGCCCGCCACCTCACGCTGTTTGGCCTTACGGAACGTCAGGCTCTCGCCCTTGCTGACCGGTCCGGCCCGGCGGCCTCGCCGCTTCCCACGGCCCGGCAGCGGGGCCGCGAGAATGCTCCTCAACTCGGGGGACAGCGCCTTGGGGGGCTCCGGAAGCGTCGTCCCTTCTGCCCGGTCGGGCGTCCGGTCGGATGTCTGCTCGGACTCCTGGTCGGCTGTCCGGTCGGACGCCTGGTCGGGTGTCCGGCCCGATGCCCCGTCGGACCGCCCCGTCCGATCCGCCCCGCTCATGCGGTCCCGGAGCTTGCGGGCCTCGGCAGCCTCCAACCTGCGCGCGTCGTCGCGGGCCCTGGTGACGTCCGAGGCTTCGATCAGCGAGTCGTGGCTGTGGAACGGGAGCACCATTCCGCGCGGGTTGAGCTCGGCCATGAGCCGGCCCCGGTCGGCGCCGTCGAGAAGGAGCGCGGTGAGCCGGTACCACTTGCGCATGCCGGTCAGAACCGGGTTCAGGACCCGCCGGGGGACGCCGACGGACATCAGCCGGTAAAGCTTGGGGCGGATGCGCGCGATGATCTGCTGCAGCCGGAGTTCCTTGGACTCCTTGGAGTCCTCCTCCTTCCTCCGCCGGTCCTGCTTCTGCTTCTTCTCCTGCCTCTCCTTGAGGGGATCCTTGGTCCTGTCAGGCCTGCGCCCCTTCGGCCCCTTCGAGGAGGGCCCCGACGTCGGCCGCCGGCGCTCCTCGTCCCGGTTTCTCGCCCTGCCGGGCCTGTCTTCGGGCCGGCGAGTGTCGCGGTCGGACCGAGGGCGGTCGCCGGGTCGCGGGTCCTGGTCGCCGCGCGGACGATTCGGGTCCCGGTCGCCCTGTGGGCGCGCCGGGTCCGGGCCCGGACGGTTCCGGTCCGTCGCCCCTGCGTCGTTCCCGGGGCGCGTGGTGTCGCGGTCGTCGCCGGTTCGGGTCGGCGTCGCTGCGGCGTCCTTCGGCCTGGTCGGAGTGTCCCGGTCGGGCGTGGGGCGCTGCGGGGACTCGGCCCGCGGGCGGGTCGGGACAGGTGCGGTCGGGCGGGCTGCCGGGCTGCCGGGCTGCGGGCGCCTGCCATCGTCCTGCGTGCCTCGACCAGTCGGCCTGGACCGGTCGGCCGTCCTCCCGGAGTCGTCCCTCCGGCCGGGCCCCGCGGGTGGGCGGCCGGCGGTCGGGCCCGTGGGCTTGGGGCGGTCGGTGGTCGGGCGGGGTTGGGTGCCGGGGCGGGGTCGTCGCCGTCGGGCGGGGCGTGGAAGTGCCGGGAGCGGGTTGCTGCTGGTCGCCGCGGGGGGTGGTCTTCTGGTCGGTCGGGGTGCCGGGGTCTGCCGTCGGGGTCTTCTTGGGGTCGTTCTTGTCCCTGCCCAGCCGCTCCGCCACCCCCTTGAGCCGACGCCCCACCTTCGCCACGTACTTGCCGATGCCGGACAGGAGGGCTTCGTAGGCAAGTTCGAGGAGGGCGACGATGCCTGCCGCGATCGCCTTGGCGAAGAGGATGCCCGCGCCGCCGGAGCGGACGGCCTTCAGCCAGTCGAGGACCGCGCCGAACGCACGGAGGATTTCGCCGAGGGCGCCGATCGCGGTGCGGATGGCGTCGATGACGGCCATCACCCAGCCCGCGCCGGGGATCAGCTTGGCCATCACCTTGGTGATGACGATCTCGCCGATGATCAGGGGGAGTTGGGGGACGATGGCGTCCCAGGTCTCCTTGACGATCTTTTCGAGGGTGATGCCGCCCTTGATCAGCTTGTCCAGGATGGCCCTCGGGATCCCCAGGATCTCCTCGATCTTGGACTGGAACCAGTCCTTGACGGCTGCCTTGACCTCGCGGAAGAGGTGGTTCTTCGCGCCGTCCACGGCGGAGTTCTTCGCGCCGCTCAGCCAGCCGCCGGGGTCGGAGAGGAAGTCGACCGCGATCAGCATGAAGTCGCCCAGGGCGCTGAGCAGACCCGCCGCGAAGTCCATGATCGCCTTCACCGCCGCCACGACCGCCTCGACCGCGGCCAGCAGGGCCTTCTTCAGGAAGTCGAGGATGCTGCTCAGCAACTTGCCGATGGCGTTCAGGAGGTCCGTGATCGCTTGCTTCAGGGCCTGGGCCAGGCGGTTGACCAGCGCGATCGCCGCAGCGATCAGGTCGGTGATGAACTTGCGGATGCGGCCCGCCAGTTCGATGACCGCGCGGACCATCGCCTTCGCGAACTCGATCAGGTCCGTGATGAACTTCTTGATCGCGTCGACGATGCTCTTGCGGGCCTCGTTGATCCAGCGCTCGACCGTCTGCTTGAAGGTGCGGATGAAGCCGACGACCGCGTCCCGCGCCGCCCGGATCACCCGGACGATCGCGTTCTTGATCTCGATGACCTTCTGCTTGATCCACTCGAAGGCCTTCGTGATCCAGTTGCCGGACTCCTGGACGGAGGCGTCCTTCTTCTGCTCCGCCTCCCGTTCCGCCTTCTCGCCCTCGTCCTTGATCTTCTTGTCGCTGCCCTCCTTCTCCTTCTCGACGTTGTCGTCGGTCTGCTTCTCCTGGTCCTCGACGTCCTTGCGGACCTTGTCGTGCCGCTCGGTCTTCTTGTCGCCGAGGCTCCTGAGCTCCTCGTCCTGCTGCGTACGCCAGTCCTCGCGCCGGGCGGTGACCTCGCCCATCGCCTTCTCGCGCTCGCCCGCCTGCGTCTGTGAGTTCGCCGCGATCTCGGCGTCCACCTGCTGCTTGTGCTTGGCCTGAGCACCCCGGAAGTCGCGGTCCTTGGTCTGCCGGCCCTCCGAGATGCCCTTCTGGCCGTCCGCGAACGCCGCCTGGAACTGCGGCCCGCGTTCGTGCTCGGCCACCTCGGACGCCGCCTCCGGCGGTACGGCACCGCCGGCGCCGGTGGCCCCGACGCCCTCACCGCCACCGCCCTGGCCACCCGGCACCTGCGCGGTGAGCTGCTCCTTGGGCGCGTTGGGATAGACCTGGTCCTCGCCCATCCCCCGGCCCGAGTCGTCCCGCGCCGTCGACAGCGTCTCCTGACCCTTGGCGTCGACGTGCCCGCTCTGCTCCCCGGCCTTCTGGTCGGCCGCACCCTGCATCTGCACGCCGGGCGCGTTGCCCGCCTGCGCCTGCTTGAGCGCCTCGTCCTTCGTCGGCAACCCGGCGAACTTGGCCGCCAGCTCCTGCGCGTCCACCTCGAAGCCGAGCCAGCTCGCCACCTTGCCGATGCCGAAGCCCAGCGCCATCTTGAAGGTGTCCCAGCCGCTCGGCTCCTCGGCCTTCTCCGCCTCGATCTGGCCCTCGGGCTCCTTCGCGCCGGTGACCTCGGCGTTCTCACGGTCCGGTTCCTGGGCCTGCTGGGCCGGATCCTGCGAGTACTGCGCCGGGGCGTCCGCCTTCGGCTTGCCCTGGAGGGTCTGCGGGGCGCCCGCCGGGCGTTCCATCGACGGGGGCGCGGCCGCCAGCGTCCTGTGCTCGTCACCGACCGAGCGGTCCACCGCGCCGCCGACGCCGCCCATCGCCTGAAGTGCCTTGTGGGGTTTCAGCTTTGCCGCCGTGGCCAGGCCCGCCTCGGGCGCGACGCCGGAGAGATCGGGGGCCGGGGCGGAGTCCTTCTTGCCCTTGCCGCGTGCGGCCGGGGCGGCACCCGGTCCGCCCGTGGCACCGCCACCGCCACCTCCGCCGCCACCGCCTCCACGTGGTGTCCCGGCCGACGAGGCCGTTTCGGGGGCCGGTGCGGTCTCCGGTGCCGACTTCGGCGCGGCGGCCGACTCGGGAGCGGGGGTGGGAGGGGGTGATGACGGTGCGGACTTCGGGGTCGGTGCCGGGGCTTGCGTACGACTGCCGGATTCGGGTTCGCCGCGGGTCTCGGGTTCGGTACGGGTATCGGGTTCGGTACGAGGCTCAGGTGCCGTACGCGGCTCCGGCTCCGTACGCGGCTCCTGCGCCGGAGCCGACCCCGCCGTACCGGCGCCGGCGCCACCCGCACCGGTACCACCCGAGCCGGTACCACCCGAGCCGGTACCACCCGAGCCGCCGCCCGCCGACTCCTGCGCCGCCGTGTCGGACTGCGCCGACTGGCCGCCCGCCGCCTGCTGGGACTCCTTCTCCGGAGCCGCCGGCGCCTTGTCGCCCGCAGCGGCGGTGCCCTTCTCCTCCTTGGCGGCGGACTCCTTGGCCGCGCCGCCGCCCTCGGACGTCGACTCCGCCCTGTTCGGCGCCTCCTGCACGGTGGTCTGGGCCGCGACGGGACCCACCTTGGGGTCGTCGCCGCTCTTGGGGTCCCTGGCGCCGGTGGTGGGTACGGCCGGGGGCGCGGCGGCCTGCTGCACGGCAAGGCCACCCGGCGCGCTGCCGCTCTCCGGACCGCCTTCGGTCTCCGCGGCCGAGGACCCGGCGTCCTCCGCCGCACCGGCCCCCTCCTCCGGCTCCGCCTCCGCCGCCGCGTCCTCGGCGTCTTCCGCCTCCCGCTCGGCCTGCACCTGGTCGGCCCTGGTGGGCGGCGGTGCGGGGAAGGAGGGCAGGGAGGGGGACTGGGACGACGACGGGTCCAGTTCGTCGGCGGTCGGTACACCGGAGACGTCGAGGTCCTCCTTCGGCAGGAAGTCCTCGGGCTGGAGCTTGGTGTCCCAGGCGCTGGGCTCCTCTACCCCGACCTCCACCTCCGACTGGCTGCCGGAGCCGAAGGGGTCCCCGTCGGTCTCCTCCTCCTGGCCTTCGAGGTCCTGGTTGCGCCTGCCGTCGAGCGTGCTGAACGCGCCGGGCAGCTGGGTGTCCTTGCCGGACACGGTCGGCGAGCCGGTCGGCTGCTGCTGCCCCCGCTTGTCCTGCGGCTTGACCTGCCGTCCGGCGACGGCCGCCTCGGCCGCGCCCGGGCGGTTCTGCGCCGACGACTCCTCCTCGCTCGCGGCCGGCGTCTCCTGCCGCTCGGTCGCCTCCTGGCCGCCGGTCTCCTTCTCCTTGCCGCTCTGCTCCTGTCCGGCCTGACCGCCCGTCTCCTGCCCGGCCTGACCGGACTCCTCCTGACCGGCTTGCGAGCCCGAGGCCTCCTTCTCGCCCGACGCACCGGTGGACGAGGAGGACGAAGACTCCGGTGCCCGGGAACCCGCCGACGAACCAGAGGCCGCGCCCTCGGCACCCGGCGCACCAGTCCGCCCCTCGCCGCCCGGCGCCGCCCCCTCCTCCGGCACCTGCTCCTTCTCCGGCCTGGCCGCCACCTCGGGCTCCCGCTCCTCCGCCCGCCGTTCCCGCGCGTCCCGGTCCTCGCGCTCCCGCTCGGCCCGCACCTGCCCGGCCAGGTCCGGTTCGAGCGCGGGAGCCTCGTGGGCGTCGCGTTCCAGGCCGTCGTCGGCGAAGTCGTCGTACGCCTCGATCTCGTCGACGAAGTCGAGCACCCGGTCGTGCTCGGAACCGAGCAGCCTGCGCTCCAGGCGCATCAGGACCCCGTCGAGCAACTCCTCGGGCAGCCGGGCGAGTTGCTTGCGGGTGCGCTGGGAGAGGTCCTCCGGGTCGCTGCGCAGCGAGCGCACGACAGAGTTCGTGAGCCGGTCGAGCAGGGTCGCCGGGTCGATCGCCTCGCTCCGGCTGCGGTCGGCGTCGACGGTGGCGTAGCGCAGCCAGCCCGGAGTGGCCTGGCCCTGTTCGATCTCGGGGGCCTCCCGGTCGCGTACGACGTCCTGTGCCGCCGACTCCGCCTCCCGCTCGATCGGCTGCTGCGGCAGGCTGACGGCGCCCGGTTCGCGTCCGGCGCGCAGGGCGCCGAGGCCGTGCGGGTTCTGCACGGTGTGCAGCAGCTCGTGGGCGAGCAGCCGGCGGCCCTCGTCCGTGCCGGGCTTGAAGGTGCCCTCGCGGAAGAAAACGTCCTGGCCGACGGCGACCGCGTCCGCGCCGAGCAGCTCCGTGAGCTGTCCGGCGTCACGGCCGGTGTGCAGCCGGACGCGGCCCAGGTCGTGACCGAGCCGCTCCTCCAGGTCCCGCCGCACGCCGGGGTCGAGAGGCTGCCCGGCGCCGCTGACGATGTTCTTGGGTTCGGGCGTACGGGACTTGGCGGCCTGTTCCTTGCGCTTGCGGCGGCGCGCCTCGGCCGACTGGTCGGCCCGGGCGTCCTGGGTGTGGCTGTTGCTCACCGGGTCACCTCCCCGTGCCCGGACAGCCCTTCGTGCACCGTGCGGGCCAGTTCCTGGCCGAGCCGGCGTGCGGACAGCCCGGCGGGCAGGGGCGGCAGCCCGGTCAGGGCCTCGGCGGTCCAGGAGGCGTCGGCGGGGACGCCGTGCCGGTGGATGAGACGGGTCAGTTCCTGGGTGAAGGCGGCGGACACGCGGTCGGGGTCCACCCGGAAACCTTCGAGGCCCAGTTCGCCGATCTCGACGCGGATCTCCCGCGGTGTCACACCCATCCCCGGACCTCCGTCGGCGTCAGGGACCGCTCCAGCTTCAGGTACTCGGTGCGGGCCGCCGCGAGCATGTGCCGCATCTGGAGGCGGTCGCCCTCCTCGGCGGCCAGGAAGGCCCCGGACAGGGCGATGTTGCGGATGGAGCCGCCCGCGACCGTGAGCTGGGCGAGCAGATCGCAGTCGATGTCCTTCACCGGGGCCTGCGGCGGCAGCACGCGGCGCCAGATCTCGGCGCGTTCGTGCTCGGCCGGGAAGGGGAAGTCGGCGACGAAGCGGATGCGGCGCAGGAAGGCGGTGTCGAGGGCCTTCTTCATGTTGGTGGTGAGGACGGCGAGGCCGCGGTAGGCCTCCATCCGCATCAGCAGATAGCTGACTTCGAGGTTGGCGTACCGGTCGTGGCTGTCCTTGACCTCGCTGCGCTTGCCGAACAGCGCGTCGGCCTCGTCGAACAGGAGCAGCGCGCCGCCGCGTTCGGCGGCGTCGAAGACCCGGCGCAGGTTCTTCTCGGTCTCGCCGATGTACTTGCTGACCACCTGGGACAGGTCGATGACGAACAGGTCGAGGCCCAGCTCCTTCGCCATGACCTCGGCGGCCAGCGTCTTGCCGGTGCCCGAGCCGCCCGCGAACAGCGCGGTCACGCCGAGTCCGCGGCGCAGGGTGCCCGCGAAGCCCCACTCCTGGTGGACGGTCGGCCGCTGCCGTACGTGGGCGACGATCTCGCGCAGCACGGCGACCTGCCGTTCGTGCAGCACCAGGTCGTCCCAGCCGGCCTGCGGCTCGATCCGCCGGCCCAGCTCGTCCATGCCGATCCGGGCCTCCTGCATACCGGCCCGCCAGGCGAGTCCGGCGGCGTCCAGCTCGTCCTCGCCGGGCAGGTCACGGCGTACCGTGGCGGCGGTGGACCGGACGACGTGCGGTGGCAGCTGGAACTGGGCGACCAGGGAGCGCAGTTCGCGCTCGTCCAGGTCGACGTCGTCGAACGCCTCGGCCCACAGGGCGAGTTGTTCGTCGTCGTCGAGCCGGGGAACCGTGACGCGCGCGCCGTGCGGGCGGTCGGAGCGCAGCGGGTCCTCGCTGGACACCACCACGGGTACGGCCGCCCCGGCCAGGAACGCCTCGGTCGCCGCCCGCTGGTCCCGGTCCAGTTCGCCCACCTCGACGAGGAGCGCGGCGGGCAGCAGGATCGCCTCGCGCTGCCACAGCCGGGCCAGCCGGTCCCGTCCGGCGGCGTCGGTGGGGAGGTCCTCGGCGCTCATCGCGTACAGCCCGAGGCCGCACCGGCTCGCCGCCGCGGCCGCGATGTCGGCCCGGCTGCGCGGATCCCCGCCGGTCACCTCGACGAGCGGCGGCACGTCCGGTCCCGGGGAAGTCGTCCAGCCCGCGGCGATGCGGTGCGCGGCCAGGTCGTACGACGGCGGCAGCCGGTCCGGGACGGGGGCGCGCCGCAGCTGGCCGTGCAGCCGGGCGTCCAGATAGGGCGAGCCCAGCAGGAAGTGCAGGATGCGTTCGTCGAGCCGGAGCCGGGACGTGGTGAGCCGGGTCTCGTCGTCCAGCTCGACGATCCGCCAGCGCCGCAGCGGGGCCACCGGCGTGAGCGCGCTCCAGTGCGGCTCGGCGAGGGCCGCGAGGGCGAGCGAGAAGGTCGGGTACGCCCGCTCCGGATCACCGCTCGCGGCGGCACACCGGGCGGCGGTCGTGGGCTCCAGCTCGTGGGCGGCGGTGAGCAGGATCAGGTCGCGTTCGAAGGGGGTGAGGCCGAAGCAGGTGACGAGGGCGTCGAGGGGGGCGGCGGGCTGTCGTACGGGGTCGAGGGCGGCGGCGGGACCGGGCTCGGTCCCTGCCACATCGGCACCGGCGGCCGCGCCTTCCGCACCGGATCCCGCCTCCGGCTCGGTGGCGCGCGCCGCGTGGGCGTCGACGCGGGCCAGGACGCGGTGGATCTCGTCGGCCAGCGCGGAGGCGTCGCCGCCGGTGGCCGCCGTGTTGTACGTCCCCATGCCCTCACCTGCCCCCGTGGTTGCCATCTCGCCTCAGTCCTCCGTGCCTCTCCGGGGTTCCGACTGCGCCGACTTGCTCGACCGGGTGGTCTTGCGGGCGCGTGCCGGAGCCTTGGCCACGGTCTTGGCCGGCGCCTTCGCGGCCTTCTTGGCGGGCGGCGCCGCCGCGGCGGCCTTGACCGGGACCGGCGTCGCCTCCTGCGGCTCGGCCCCCTCACCCGGCCCACCGCCCGGCCTCGGGGCACCCGGCGCGCCGAACGGCAGCACCCGCACATCCGCCCGCTCCACCGGCTTGCGCGGCACGGGAGTCTCCCGGCCGTCGATGAGGACCAGCGCCGCCTGGTAGACCACGGACAGCGCGTACGGCGTCTGGTGGAGCATCCCCCACAGCTTCGACGTCTCGTCGATGTCCATCACGGTCGGCGTGAACCGCACCCGCTGAGCCGCCTCGGCGAGGTCGCTGGCCGCCAAGTAGGGCTTCTCACCGGCGAGTTCGATGATGTCCTTCGGCAGGATCGGAATCTCGTGCAGCGTGCGCACCACGGAGCCGATCAGCCGCTGCCCGACGAGTTCGTTCTCGTCGCCGTACGCGCTGATCAGGTAGTGCAGGTCGAGCGCGGCGGCCGGACGCTTGATCAGCGTGCCGTCGCCCGCGCGGGTCGGCAGATCGTTGTTGCGCTGCGAGACATTGGGCGTGACCTGGTAGAGGAAGACCGAGATGGTGGGCTGGTCGACCGACGGTTCGGCCGGTGGCCTGCGGGCCTCGACCTTCACCGCCATGTCCGTCTCGGGCCCGATGTTGGTCTCGATCAGCAGGGCGAGGGCCTGGGTCACATGGGCGATGGCCAGTGCGTTGCTCATGGCGTGAGTTCCTCGGTCCCTCTCGTCCGCGTCGTCCGCGTCGTCCGCGTGCTCGCTGTGCCGCTCATTCGCGCCCCCGAGCCAGGTACTCGGCGAGGCTGACCGCCGCCCCCGGCCGCCGGGCCGCGGGCGTGCGCTGCCGGTCGCCGTCGGACGGCCCCGATGACGCCGTCACTTCCAGCCGCCCGATCTGCACCTGCACCACCTGCTCGGGCGCCCGCCCCGACCGCCGGGCCGCGGCCTGCCGTACGGCCTCCCGGGCCGCCGCCGTGTCCGCGGGCCGGGGCCGCGCGGCGGCCGGCGCCGCGGGGAGGGCGGCGTCCGCCCCCGGGGGGATGGGTGCGGACGCCGCGTTCGGGTGGGCGCTCTGCTCCGGTCGCCCCGACACGCGCCGCCCCTGGTCCGGCACCGGCCGTGGCCCGGTGGCCGGCGGCGCCACGGGCCGCAGCGGCGGCAGCTCGGCCACGGCGGGCCGCACCGCCTGCGGCGCCGGTTCACCGAGGAGTCGCTCGGTGTGGACGACGGTCCGCTCCCGTTCCGGATGCGGCCGTGCCGTCTCGGCGGCCGGAGCGGGACGCGGGACGTCCCGGCGCGGCTCGGTGGACGGCGTCGAGGTGGGCCACAGCAGGTCCGTGTCCTCGTCGGTGTCCCGCGCCCGGGCCCGTACGGCCTCCACGCGTTCGAACGGGCCCGGCAGCCGGGGCCGTACCCGGACCACACCCGGACGCGGACCGGCGGCGGCCGGGGCGTGCCGGGCGATCAGCCGGTCGAGGAAGTCGGTCGCCTCGGAGCCGGGCGGGGCGGAGCCGGACGTGGGGTCAGACATCGGCGCACATCTCCAGGTAGTAGCGGCGCCGCAGCGGGCTGAGCGCCAGGATCTCCGGCTCGCTCCAGCCGTAGGCGGTGGCGAGCAGATGGACGTCGAGGAGCAGATCCCGTGCCCAGGAGTCCAGTTCGGTCCACAGGTACGAGGCGATGTCCAGCTCCGCGCGGGTGGCCCGTCCGCACTCGGGGCAGGCCACGTTGAGCGTCACGTCGGTCCCCGGGTCGGCGGCCTCGACCGCCTCGGCGATCCGGCGCTGCACGGGCCCGGGCAGGGCTTCCGCGGTGACCGCCGTCCCGTCGTGGGCCGCCGAGACCAGGCACCGCGCGAGCAGCGCCCCGCGCGGGTCCGCGGAGCGGGCCGCCGCGGTGAGGTCGGCGACACCGGGGAGCCGGAACTCGACCTCCCAGCCGTCGTGCGCGACCCGGACGACGGACTCCCCGCGCGCCCCGACCGTCCGGGCGAACTCCCCGGCGTCCAGGTCGAACTCCATGTCCGCGCCGCACGCGGCGCAGTCCAGCCGTATCTGCATGCGCTCGCCGAACAGGGCCCGGCGCAGCGCGAACAGGTCCGCCTCGCGCTCGCCCACCGGGAGGGCGGGCAGCGCCCGGGCGTCGAGGTCCGGGCGCGCGGTGCGGTGCAGCAGCAGGGCGCGCCCGGCGGGTGCCTCGGCGAGTCCCGCCTCCCAGGTGGCCAGCAGTTCGGCCGCCCCAGCCATCAGGTCCCCCCTGTCCGCCGGCTCAGGCCGGGTTCAGGAACGAGGGCTCGGTCGGCTCGGGCACCTCGTAGTCCCGCTCCCAGCCCTCGCACTCCAGCTTCAGCGACTGGATGGCCACCGCGTTGGCGTTGGCGTCCAGCTCGCCGAGCACCTGGTACTCGCTGGGCCAGGTCCGGTACAGCTTGTGCGAGACGGCAACCTGGCCGGCCTCGTTGAGGACCTGGATGACGATGTCCTTGCGGAAGTCCGCGAGGGACACCTCGGAGCCGAGGCCGGCGCCGACCTGCCAGACCTTGTTGGCCCAGCGGTCGAACTCGGGGTCGTGGGTGACGCCGCGCTCCAGGGTGATGCCCTCGAACTCGGAGCGGCCCGGCGACTTGCGCGGGGAGGAGGGGTCGCCGCCGTGCCGGTGCTTGACGACCTCGGTGGTCCGCTTCAGCGGACTGATCTTGCTGATGCCCGCGACCGTACGGCCGTCCCACAGGACCAGGAACTTGAAGTTCTTGTACGGGTCGAAACGATGGGCGTTGACCGTGAACTCAGCCATCGGAGAATGTCCTCGGTATTCGGTATTCCCGGGGCCGCGGCTAGAGCGCGAACTGCCCGGACGTCTGCTGGATCCTGACGATCACGAACTCGGCCGGCCGGACCGGCGCGATGCCCACCAGGACGTTGACGACACCGCCTGCGATGTCCTCGGCGGTGGTGGTCTCGTGGTCGCACTTGACGAAGTAGGCCTCGCGCGGGGTGCTGCCCTTGAAGGCGCCCTGGCGGAAGAGGGTGTGCAGATACGAGGAGGCGCTGAGCCGGATCTGCTGCCACAGCGACTCGTCGTTGGGCTCGAACACCACCCACTGCAGCCCGCGTTGCAGGCTCTCCTCCACGTGCAGCGCGAGCCGCCGCACCGGCACGTACTTCCACTCGCTGTCGAGGGCGTCCGAGCCCTGCAGCGTGCGCGCGCCCCACACCAGCGGGCCGGTGAGCGGGAAGGTGCGCAGGCAGTTGACGCCGAGCGGGTTGAGCAACCCGGTCTCGCGGTCGGTCAGGTCGACGGTGAGCGAATGCACGCCCACGAGCCGTGCCTCGGTGCCGGCCGGGGCCTTCCACACGCCGCGCTCGGAGTCGGTGCGCGCGATGACGCCGGCGATCGCGCCGGACGGCGGGAAGGCGCGCAGCCGCCCGGTGAGCGGGTCGGTGAGCTGGATGTGCGGGAAGTACAGACCGGCGTGGTTGCCGCGCACGGCGTCGAACGCGGCGACGCCGGCCCGGGCCGTGTCCACGCTCACCCAGGTGCTCGGCGCGTCGACGAGGAGGAAGATCCGCCGCTCCTCGCACAGCCGCTGCGCGGCCGAGACGACGGTGAGCATGTCCTCGGTCTTCTCGTACGACGCCAGCTCCGGCAGCGACAGCAGGTTGACGTCGGCCACACCGCGCAGGGCCTGGATGCCGGTCTTGTCGGCCTCGGAGCCGATGAGGTCGCGCGGGCCGGGCGCCGCGCCGTCCTCGCCGCCCTCCAGCGGGAACACCGGCGGGTTGACGGAGGCCTCCAGGCCGAGGTCGTTGGCGCACTCGCCGAGGAAGCGGACGACGTCCTCCGGGTCGGTGGAACCGGCGACGACCTGGATGCGCCGGCCGAGGGGGGTGACCTCGGCGCCCGCGAAGGCGTGCTTGCCGGGCGCGTCAGGCAGCGCGCGCAGCTTGCGCTCCAGCAGCAGCGCCAGCTCGGCCACGGAGCACGGGGCCTCGCCGTCGCAGTCGGGGTCGTAGAGCCGGAACTCGCGCTCCACGTCGCCGATCTTGACGGTGAGGTCGACCTCCAGGTTCGGCAGCTCGTCGCCGAACGGCTTGGAGACGGTGCCGGACGGGTCCGGGCGGCCCTCACCGACGGCCTCGACACGGATGAGCCGCGACCCGGCGTTGATCACGGTCGGCGCGTAGCGGCCGTGACCGGAGTCCATGGACAGGCCGGTGAAGGACTCGCGGGCGTCGCCCTTGGCGTCGTACACCCGCAGGTTGAAGGTCTCGTCGGGGTGCGGGGTGTCGTAGTCGACGGCGACCCGCAGTCCGTTGCCCCAGACGCCGGGTTCCTTGGCGTGGACCTCGAGGACGCGGCTCTCGCTGTGGCCCTCGGTGGACTCCAGGACGACGCAGGCGGCCTTGCCGCTGCCGGCCTTGGCGACCCGGACGATCACGGCGACGCCGCCGCCGCCGCCCGCGAAGAACTGGTGCACCGCGTAGGCGACGGCGCTCTGCGAGCCGAGTCCGCCGAAGCGGCGCTCGAACTCGGCGAAGCCGGTGACCCGCACCGGTTCGTTGAGGGGACCGCGCCGGGTGTGACCGACGAACGCGGTCACCGACGTGGTCACGGCGGAGATGGTGCGGCTGCTGCTGGGAAGCTCTTCGACGTAGACACCGGGATACGTCGGCCGGGCGGGCCCTACTGCGTTCGTCGGCATTCCCCCTCCAATCCCTTCTCGGGCACCGGACGAAGGCACCAAGAGATGACAGAGGAAGACTTTCCGGGCCGGTGCGCGCAGACGCCACCCACATGGGCGGTGGTGGTCAGGCGCACCGCAGCAGTTCCCCCGTCGGCACCCCGGGCGGTCGGTCACCCGGGCCAAGCGCACGCTTGCGACTCCTGATGCTCAAGTGCTCAATCCACCTTGGGGAGTGCGGAGTTGCACGAGCAAGGCGTGTTCACGCCAGGCGCGAAGGAGTTTCCATGAAGGGCGGCGAACACGACTCGCACACGATGTGCGCGTGTCGGGACAGGTGATGCACAGAACCCACACAGGCCGTGGTGCAGCAGAATGGAGCGCATGTCCCGACGCACCGGCGGATCCCGCCACCCACGCACATCCGCCCCGGCGCACAACCCGGCATGCCCGTGCGGTCTTGCGGAGACATACGACATGTGCTGTGGCCGATTCCTCCCCCAGTCTCGAACAAGCTCGACCGGGGGGACCCCCACGGGTACCGCCGCCGCACCGACCGCCGAGGCGCTGATGCGCTCGCGCTACAGCGCTTTCGTCCGGCGCGACGAGGGGTACCTGCTGCGCACCTGGCATCCGCGCACGCGCCCGGCGCGCCTGGACCTGGACCCGGGGATGCGCTGGACGGGACTGGAGATTCTCGGCACGACCGAGGGGTCGGCGTTCCACAGCACGGGGACCGTGACGTTCCGGGCGTCCTTCAAGGGCGGTGCGCTGCACGAGCGCAGCCGGTTCGAGCGGGTCGACGGGGCGTGGGTGTATGTCGACGGGGAGTTCCTGGCGTAGGGCCTAGGGCGCCAGGATGTCCAGTTCCTGCAGCGCGCCGATCGTGATCTCCCGGGTCAGCCGTTCCGCGCGCTCCGCGTCGCGCTCGCGTACGGCCTCCGCGACCTGGACGTGCAGGGTGACGGCGGCCGGGTCGGGGTCCTCGAACATGACGTCGTGATGGGTGCGGCCCGCGAGGACCTCGGCGACGACGTCACCGAGGCGGGCGAACATCTCGTTGCCGGAGGCGTTGAGGATCACCCGGTGGAACGCCACGTCGTGGAAGAGGTAGCCCTCCAGCTGGTGTCCGCGGGAGTTGGCGACCATGCCCAGGGCGCACTCGGTGAGTTCGGCGCACTGCTCGGCCGTGGCGTTCTTCGCGGCGAGCCCCGCGGCGACCGGCTCGACGGCCGAGCGCAGCACCGTCAGTGAGCGAAGCTGCCGCGGGCGGTCGGCGCCGGCCAGCCGCCAGCGGATGACCTGAGGGTCGTAGACATTCCACTCGGACCTGGCGCGGACCGTGACGCCCACCCGGCGGCGGGACTCGACCAGGTGCATCGACTCCAGCACCCGCACCGCCTCGCGCATCACCGAGCGCGACACGTCGAAACGCTGCGCCAGTTCGTCCGTGCGCAGCACGCTGCCCGGAGGGTACTCACCCGCTGTGATCTCGGGGCCGAGGGTGTCCAGTACACGGCCGTGCAGCCCGCGGCCCATCGTGCTCATGCACACAGCGTACGGGGCGGATCACTGGGCCATAAAGTCAGACTTATTCGTCACAGGGTCTTGAATTCGTCGTACCTAAAAGGTTTCATTTGGCCGACGTCGGAAGCGACGTCGTATGTCGAGGAAGACAGCGAGGCAGTCATGCGTACCCCCCACGTCGTCGTGGTGATGGGCGTCGCGGGCACGGGCAAGACCACGATCGGTCCGCTGCTCGCCGCCCGGCTCGGCGTCCCCTACGCCGAGGGCGACGACTTCCACCCGCAGGCCAACATCGCCAAGATGTCGGCCGGGATCCCGCTCGACGACGCGGACCGGTGGCCGTGGCTGGACGCCATCGGCGCCTGGGCGCACGGGCGGACCGGGCTGGGCGGGGTGGTCAGCAGCTCGGCGCTGAAGCGGTCGTACCGCGACCGGCTCAGGGCCGCCGCCCCCGGGATCGTGTTCGTGCACCTCACGGGCGACCGGGAGCTGATCGAGGACCGGATGGCGCACCGGCAGGGCCACTTCATGCCGACCGCGCTGCTGGACTCGCAGTTCGCCACGCTGCAGCCGCTCCAGGCGGACGAGACCGGCGTCGCGGTCGACGTCGCCGGCACCCCCGAGGAGATCACCGCGCGCGCGGTGGCCGCGCTGGACGCCCTCGACTCCACGTCGCCCTCGGCGCCGTAACCCCTCCCCCATCCCCGTATCTGCAAGGGAACCCCCGTGACCAGACTCAGCGTCGAGATGCTGGCGGCGGACCCCGTCGAGCCGATCACCTCGGCGGGACACGCTCAACTGGGCATCGCGGTACTGGCGGGCATCGCCGTCATCGTGCTGCTCATCACCAAGTTCAAGCTGCACGCCTTCCTGGCGCTGACCATCGGGTCGCTGGCGCTGGGAGCCTTCGCCGGGGCACCCCTCGACAAGGTCATCACCAGCTTCACCGCCGGACTCGGCTCCACGGTCGCCGGCGTCGGCGTGCTCATCGCGCTGGGCGCGATCCTCGGCAAGATGCTCGCCGACTCCGGCGGCGCCGACCAGGTCGTCGACACCATCCTCGTCAAGGCGAGGGGGCGCTCGATGCCGTGGGCGATGGTGCTCATCGCCTCGGTGATCGGTCTGCCGCTGTTCTTCGAGGTCGGCGTCGTGCTGCTGATCCCGGTCGTGCTGATGGTCGCCAAGCGCGGCAACTACTCCCTGATGCGGATCGGCATCCCCGCGCTCGCGGGCCTGTCCGTGATGCACGGCCTGGTCCCGCCGCACCCCGGCCCGCTGGTGGCGATCGACGCGGTCCAGGCCGACCTCGGGGTGACGCTGGCGCTCGGCGTGCTGGTCGCCATCCCGACGGTGATCATCGCCGGTCCGCTGTTCGCCAAGTACGCGGCCCGCTGGGTGGACGTCCCGGCCCCGGAGCGGATGATCCCGCAGCGGAACTCCGAGGAGCTTCAGAGGCGCCCCGGGTTCGGCGCCACGCTGCTCACCATCATGCTGCCGGTCATCCTGATGCTGTCCAAGGCGCTGGTCGACATCGTCATCGACGACCCGGAGAACACCGTTCAGCGCGTCTTCGACGTCATCGGCTCCCCGCTGATCGCCCTGCTCGCCGCCGTGCTCCTGGGCATCTTCACGCTGCTGCGCCCCGCCGGGTTCAGCAAGGAGCGCGTCTCCGGGCTGGTGGAGAAGGGGCTCGCGCCCATCGCGGGCATCCTGCTGATCGTCGGCGCGGGTGGCGGCTTCAAGCAGACGCTGATCGACACCGGAGTGGGCCAGATGGTCCTGGACGTCTCCAAGGACTGGTCGATCCCGGCTCTGCTGCTGGCCTGGCTGATCGCGGTGGCGATCCGGCTGGCGACCGGTTCGGCGACCGTGGCGACCGTCTCGGCGGCCGGTCTGGTCGCGCCCCTCGCGGTCGGCATGTCGACCGGCGAGACCGCCCTGCTGGTGCTGGCCATCGGCGCCGGTTCGCTCTTCTTCAGCCATGTCAACGACGCCGGTTTCTGGCTGGTGAAGGAGTACTTCGGGCTGTCCGTCGGCCAGACGATCAAGACCTGGTCCGTGATGGAGACGATCATCTCGGTGGTCGCGGGCGCGATCGTCCTCCTGTTGTCCCTCTTCATATAGGTCCCGTGGAGTTCATACAGGTCCCGTGGAGTTACGACGATGACGGCTCACCCTCTCTTCGACATCGGCGGCCGGATCGCGCTGGTCACCGGCTCCAGCCGGGGCATCGGACTCGCGCTGGCCCGCGGGCTGCTTCAGGCCGGCTGCACGGTCGTCCTGAACGGCCGGGACGCGGACCGGCTGGCCAAGGCCGCGTCCGAACTTCCCGGCGACGTCCACACGGCCGTGTTCGACGTGACGGACGGCCCGTCGGTGGCCGCCGGGATCGCCGAGGTCGAGGAGCGGGTGGGCCCGCTCGACATCCTGGTCAACAACGCGGGCATGCAACTGCGCGCGCCGCTCCTCGACTTCACGGACGCGGACTGGCACCGCATCCTGGACACCAACCTCACCAGCGCGTTCCTGGTCGGCCGGGAGGCGGCCCGACGGATGACGGAACGCGGCCACGGCAAGATCATCAACATCTGCTCGTTGCAGAGCGAGGTGGCCCGCCCCGGCATCGCGCCCTACACCGCCACCAAGGGCGCCCTGAAGATGCTCACCAAGGGCATGTGCGCCGACTGGGGCCCGCACGGCGTGCAGGTCAACGGCCTCGGCCCCGGCTACATCGAGACCGAACTGACCCGCCCCCTCGTCGAGGACGAGGAGTTCAGCGCCTGGGTCCGCCGACGCACCCCGGCCGGGCGCTGGGGCCGTACGGAGGACCTGGTCGGCGGGGTGCTGTTCCTCGCCTCACCGGCGGCCGACTTCGTCGGCGGACAGGTGCTGTATGTGGACGGCGGCATGACAAGCGTGCTGTGACCCTTCGGGAGACTGTGATGCTGGGTTGTGTGATCCACGGTGCGGGCGACCTCCGGGTCGACGACCTCCCCGAGCCCGCCCCCGGTCCCGGCCAGGCTCTGGTCGCCGTCCGCTACGGAGGTGTGTGCGGGTCCGATCTGCACTACTGGCGGCACGGCGGGGTCGGCGACTTCCGCCTCAAGGAGCCGATGGTGCTGGGGCACGAGGTGGTCGGGACGGTCGTCTCGTGCGGTGACGGGGCCTCGGGCCCCGTGGTCGGTACGGCGGTCGCGGTGCACCCGGCCACTCCGTGCGGGACGTGCCCGGAATGCCTGGGCGGCCGCCGGAACATCTGCCGGGACACCCGCTACCTCGGCAGCGCCGCCCGCACACCGCACGTCCAGGGCGGATTCGCCGCCCGCATCGCGGTCCCGGCGGAGCAGCTGAGGCCCCTGCCGCCCGGGCTGGACCTGCGCCGCGCCGCCCTCGCCGAGCCGCTGTCCGTCGCCCTGCACGCCGTGCGCCGGGCCGGGGACGTGGCGGGAAAGCATGTCCTGGTCACCGGCGCCGGGCCCATCGGCTGCCTGGTGGTCGCCGCCGCCCGGGCGGCCGGAGCGGCGCACGTCACGGTGACCGACCTGCTGCCCACGGCACTGGCGTACGCGCGCACCGCCGGCGCCGGCACGGTCGTACGGGCGGACGACCCGGCCGATCCCGGGTGGCCGGCCGAGGCCGACGTGGCCATCGAGGCGTCGGGCGTGGCCGCCGGGCTGGACGCCTGTCTGCGGCTCGTGCGGCGCGGCGGGGTCGTGGTCCAGCTGGGCATGCTGCCGCCGGGGCGGACGCCGTTCGCGGGGAACCTGGTGGTGAGCCGGGAGATCGAGCTGCGGGGCGCGTTCCGCTTCGACGCCGAGTTCGACGCCGCGCTGGCCCTGCTGGCGGCGGAGCCCTCCTTCGGCGGGCTGATCAGCGCGGTGGTGCCGGTACGGGATGCGGAGTCGGCGTTCGCGCTGGCGGCGGACCGGGGGCGGTCCTGCAAGGTGCTGCTGGATTTCGCCCCTTAGCCTCCCCTTGCCTCCCCTCAACCCGTCAGTGGCGCCACAGGGAGTGCTCCCGGTCCGCCCACTCCCGGCTGACCTCCCCCGTGCGCATCCCCCGCCGCGCCTCCGGGTCCGCCAGCGCCATGCCGATGTGGCCGGCGAGGACGATGCCCATGGTGAGGGCCAGCCAGTCGTGCACGAAGGTCGCGCTGGTCCGCCACACCAGCGGGGTGAGGTGGGTGAACCACATGATCAGGCCCGTGCCGAGCATCACCAGCGTGGCTCCGGCGATCCAGGCCGCGTAGATCTTCTGCCCGGCATTGAACTTCCCCGCCGGACGGGCCGAGTGCCGCTCGTCCCGGCGCAGGGCGGCACGCAGCCAGAGGCGGTCGTGCGGGCCGAAGCGGTTCAGCAGCCGCAGGTCGGCCCGCAGGGCGCGGGAGACGAGGCCCAGCAGGACCGGCACCGGCAGGGCGAGCCCCGCCCACTGGTGGACGGTGACGACGAGGGCGCGGCGGCCGACGCGCTGGGCGAGTTCGGGGACGTACAGGCAGGCCGCCGTCAGGACGCACACGCCCATCAGGGCGGCGGAGGTGCGGTGCACCCACCGTTCGGCCCGGCTGAACCGGTGGACGTGGGCGGCCCGGGCGGGCGCGTCAGCTCGTGGGCTCATCGTCCCGTCCGTTCGAGCGGCCGACCCAGGCGTCGATGTCGTAGCCGCGCTTCTCCCAGTAGCCCGGCTCCACGTCCTCGGTGACGGTGATGCCGGAGAGCCACTTCGCGGACTTGTAGAAGTACATCGGCGCCACATAGAGGCGGACGGGGCCGCCGTGGGCGTGGCTGAGGTCCTCGTCCCGCATGCGCAGGGCCACCAGGACATCGGCGCGGCGGGCCTGGTCGAGGGTGAGGCTCTCGGAGTAGGTGCCGTCGAAGCAGGTGAAGCGGATCGCCTTCGCGGTGGGGCGCACCCCGGCCGCGTCCAGCAGCGCCGACAGCCGTACGCCCTCGAAGGGGGTGTCGGGGACCCGCCAGCCGGTGACGCACTGGACGTCCCGGACCAGGCGGGTCTGCGGCAGGGCGCGCAGTTCGGGCAGCGTGTAGGTGCGCGGCCGGTCGACCAGGCCGTCGACGCTGAGGCGGTAGGTGGTGGCGTTCTTCTTCGGGACGGAGGCGGCGACGGAGTAGTAGCGGAAGCCGCCGCCGTTCGGGAGCAGGCCGGTCAGGCCCGTGGGGTCCTTGTCGGCGGCGCTGCCGAGGAAGGACTCCAGTCCGCGTTGCAGGGTGGGCGCGGCGACCACGCCGAGGGCGCCCAGGCCGAGGGTGCCGAGCAGGACCCGGCGGCCGATCGGCCGGCCCTCCTGTTCGGGTTGTCCGGAGTTCACACGCCCATTCGAGCACCGGTGGAGGCGGTGGGACCAGTGATCGGGGGTGGCCGTCAGGATTCCGTAACCACGGCTCCGGTCCCCTTCCGGCGCCACGACTCCGGTCCCCTTCCGGCGCCACGGCCCCCGCCCGTTCCGGCGCCACGGCCCCCGCCCGTTCCGTGACCACGGCTCCCGTCCCGCGTCGCGCCGGCCCACCCCGAACGCCCGGTCGCAGGCCTCCCGGAACGCGGCGCGCGGGTCCCGGTCCGGGTACGACCACGGCTCCGGCGTCGCATGCTCGCCGATCCGCTGGAAGAGCGCGGCGGCCTCCGCGCCGCGCCCCTCGCAGCACGTGGCGTGCGCGAGGTAGTTGAGGTCGACGAGGCGTCGGGGGTGGCCGTCCTGCTCCCATTCCAGCCACCAGTCGAAGGCGGCCCCCAGCGCCTGCCGGACCAGGCGTCCGCTCCAGTGCGCCGAGGCGGCCGGGTCGCCGGGTTCGAACCCGGCGGCGGCGAGCACGCGGTACCGCTCGGCGTGCGCGACGACCGGCAGGACGGCGAGCGGGGAGTCGGCGGGCGCCTGCTCGGCGGCCCAGTGGGCGAAGTCGTACACCTCGTGCAGCGGGTCCGGCCCTGCGGCGGCGCGGCGCTCGGCGAGCCGGGCGACCATCAGATGGTGGGCGTGGTGGTGGTCGGCGTACCGCGCCCGGACCTCCTCGAAGATCCGCACCACCTCGCGCTGGCCGCCCAGCGCACGCTCCAGCATGAGCAGGCCGAGCCAGGGTGTCGGGTCGGCGGGCGCGAGCGCGGCGGCGCGGTGGCAGGCCTCGCGGGCGCGGGCCGGCTGGTCCTCGCCGCGCTGGGCGCGCCGTACCCGCGCCAGGGCGAGCAGCGCGGCGGCGTCGGCCGAGTCCGGCTCGGCGATCAGCCACTCGCCGGCCCCGGCCGCGCTGTACGGTTCGAGCGCCAGGACCGCGATCCGGTGTCCGCGCCGGTCCCAGTCGTCGCCGGTACGGGCGAGCAGGGCACGGGCGGCCTGCCACCGCCCCTGCGCCAGTGCGGAGCGTGCGACGCCCAGCTCGGCGTCGTCGAGAGCCGCGTCGAAGGCCACGTCCGTGGGCCTGCGTGCACGGCCGGAGGGTGGCGGGGGTAAGGACAACGCGGGACTTTCCTCGGGCAACGGTGCTGGTCGTCGGCTGATTCCGGACAGCAAACCCATAGCCAGGGCCTATCGTCAAGCTTTTGCACGCTTCGACTCGCGTCAACCTCGTTCAGCGGGAGGTGAGTTGACTCGAACCCGACCCGCGGGAGCCATCCACCACCAGGGCGGAATGTGACGTACGCCATAGCGCCACCGCATCGGGCCCCTGACCATGGCGGGAACGTCACGCCACCGCCCCGGCTCCCCGCCCCGGCCGCCGTGACCGGACGCGACCGCGTTGAAGCGGTCCCCGCACCGCTCCCCACGCGGTCCCCCATACCCCCCATGATGATCATTGAGGTAGTCGGCTTGTCGGTCCTGGTTCTGGTTCTCGCCGTGAGCGCCGCCTGCTGCCTGGGCTTCGGCTTCGTCCTCCAGCAGAGCGCGGCCCAGCAGGCGCCGCGCGGCGACTTCCTCTCCCCCCGGCTGCTGCTGGACCTCATGAAGGTGCCGAGCTGGCTCGGCGGCATCGCGCTGATGGTGGCCGGTATGGCCCTCGGCGCGGCCGCGCTCGGCCAGGGGCAGCTCTGCCTGGTGGAGCCCCTGCTCGCGACCAACCTGCTCTTCGCCCTCGCCCTGTCCCGCCGCCGGACCCGGCAGTCGCTGGGCCGCCAGGGCTGGGCGGGCCTCGTGCTGCTCGCGGGCGGCGTGACCGCGTTCATCGTGGCCGGCGAGCCGCGCGGTGGCGCCGCAGCCGCGGATCCGCTGCGGCTGTGGCTGATCATCGGCGCGATGGTGGGGCTGGCGCTGCTGCTGACCATGCGCGCCAAGCGCACCCGGCTGAGTTCGGGCCCGGTGCTGCTGGCGCTGGCCGCCGGTCTGCTGTACGGCGTGCAGGACGCGCTGACCCGGCTCAGCGGCGACCGCTTCGCCGCGAGCGGCATGAGCGGGCTGCTCACCTCCTGGCAGCCGTACGCCGTGCTGCTGATCGGCGTGACCGGGCTGATCCTGGTGCAGAGCGCGTTCGAGACCGCGCCCCTGCGCAAGTCCCTGCCGGCCCTCACCGCCGCCCAGCCGCTGGCCGGCATCATCTGCGGGGTCGGCTTCCTCGGCGACCGGCTGCACACGGACACCGGCGCGCTGGTCTGGCAGGCGGCGGGGCTGGCGGCCGTCGTGGCGGGCATCGTCGCCCTCGGTATGCACCCGGCGATGCCGCGCGGCACGGTGATCCCGGCCGTCGTGCCGGTGCCCGCCCTGCAGGGCGCTGCGACCCGCTGATCCACCGGGGCCGCCGCTCACGCGGGCTGCTTGGATGGCCCCATGAGCGCTGCTGACGAGATCCTCGACATCGTCGACGAGCACGACCAGGTCATCGGCCGGCTTCCGCGCGGCGAGGTGTACGCGCGCGGCCTGCGCCACCGGTGCGTGTTCATCCAGGCCCGGGACGCCGACGGGCACGTCTTCGTGCACCGCCGCACGCCCACCAAACTGGTCTTCCCCTCCCTGTACGACATGTTCGTCGGCGGCGTCGTCGGCGCGGGCGAGTCCTACGACGACGCGGCCCTGCGCGAGGCCGAGGAGGAACTCGGCGTCAGCGGCCTGCCCCGCCCCTCGTATCTGTTCAAGTTCCTGTACGACAACGGCGCCGGGCACAGCTGGTGGTCCGCGGTGTACGAGGTCCGCTGCGCGCTTCCGGTCCGCCCGCAGCCCGAGGAGGTCGCCTGGCACGACTTCCTGCCGGAGGAGGAGGTACGGCGGCGGCTCGGCGAGTGGGAGTGGGTGCCGGACGGGCTGGCGGCGTACCACCGGCTGGAGGCGTTCCGGCACTGACCGTGCCCGGCGCGCCGGTCCCGATAGGGTCGTGCATGTGAGCGAACTCGTGCGAAACGTCCGGCTGTGGTTCGGGCCCCAGCGGATCCGGGAGGAGGGCGACACGCCGGACTACCGGTTCTCGCTGGCGAACGAGCGCACGTTTCTGGCCTGGCTGCGCACCGCGCTCGCGCTGATCGGCGGCGGGTTCGCGGTGGACCAGTTCCTGCCGGACCTGAGGTGGGGCTGGCGGGTCGGGCTGGCGCTCGCGCTGCTCGGGGCGGGCGTGCTGTGCTCTCTGCGGGCGGTCAATCACTGGATGCGCTGCGAGCGCGCGATGCGCCGGGGCGAGGATCTGCCGGTGTCGCGGTTCCCGGCGCTGCTGAGTCTCGTGGTCGCGGTGGTGGCCGTGGCGATGGTCGTCGTGGTGCTGGTGGGGTGGGAGGGGTGAGCGCCGCCGACGCCGGGGCGCGGGATCCCGGGCTCCAGCCGGAGCGGACCCACCTCGCCTGGCGGCGTACGACCCTCTCGGCCACGGTCGCCGCGGTGCTCGCGGCCCGCACGACCCTGCACGGCGGCCTTTCGGCGCCCCGGATCATTGCCTGTGCCCTGTGCTGCGTCCTATGGCTGGGCTTTCTGCTGGTCGCCCACCGCCGGATCCGCATGCTCGCGGCGTCCGACCGTCCGGCGGCCCTGCCACCCGGGTCCGCCGCCACGGCGACCCTGTGCACGGTCGCTCTGGCGGTCTGCGCGTCGGCGCTCATCTTCTAGGCGCCCCTCCGGGAACTCTTCTCGCCGTCCCTCCGGGGAACCCTTTCAGCCGCCCCTCCGGAGACCCCCTCCAGCCGCCCCTCCGGAGAACCCTTCCAGCCACCCTCCGAAGAACCCTTCCAGCCACCCTCCGAAGAACCCCTCCAGCCGCCCCTCCGGAGAACCCTTCCAGCCACCCTCCGAAGAACCCTTCCAGCCACCCTCCGAAGAACCCCTCCAGCCGCCCCTCCGAAGAACCCTTCCAGCCACCCCCCGAAGAACCCCTCCAGCCACCCCTCCGGGGAACTCGGGACGCCACGAAGCACCGGATGCCCGCATACGCCCGTTTCCCGTGGCAGCCTGTCGGTCGTCCACCACCCGCACCCGAAGGTGAACGCCATGACCACCCTGCACCAGGAACACGCCACCCACCCGCACGCCCACGGCCCGGCCTGCGGGCACGCCGAGGTACCGCACGGCGACCACATCGACTACGCGCACGACGGCCACCTGCACCGCGCACACGACGACCACTGGGACGAGTGCGAGCCCTCGGCACACACCGCCCACGAAGGCCACGACCACCAGCACGGCGAGGACTGCGGCCATATGCGGGTGCAGCACGGCGACCACGTCGACTACCTCCACGACGGCCACCGGCACGCCGAGCACGAGGGCCACTGGGACGACCACTGAGACCAGACGACCGACCAGACGACCACTGAGACCAGTCGCACCGACCGATGGTCCCCCCTCTGATCCGCCTTGACAGCTCCCCGCCTCCCACGCGGGGAGCTGTCGGCATATCGTGGCGCCGATCACGTTCGGCCGACGCTCTGGACGACATACCGACCGGTCGGCATCATTGGTCGGGTCCTGTTCACACGTCCGTAGGAGCGACGATGGCTTCCGACCACCCGCCAGGCCTCGATCCCGTCCGGCTGCGCGGCCTGCTCGACCGCGAGCGGCCCGGTCTGGTGCGCGGCCCGCTGACCGGCCGGCTGATCGAGGGCGGACGGTCGAACCTCACCTACGCGGTCTCCGACGGCGTGTCGCGCTGGGTGGTGCGCCGGCCCCCGCTCGGCCACGTCCTGGCCACCGCGCACGACATGAAGCGCGAGCACCGGGTGATCAGCGCCCTCGGCCCGACGAACGTCCCGGTGCCGCGCGCGGTGCTGCTGTGCGAGGACGAGGAGGTGCTCGGAGCGCCGTTCTACGTCATGGAGTTCGCCGAAGGCACCCCGTACCGCACCGCGGACCAGCTCGCCCCGCTCGGCCCCCAGCGCACCCGCGAGGTGATCCTGTCCCTGGTGGACACCCTCGTCGACCTGCACGCCGTGGACCCCGAGGAGGTCGGGCTCGCCGACTTCGGCCGCCCCGAGGGCTTCCTGGACCGCCAGCTGCGCCGCTGGGGCAAGCAGCTCGACGCATCCCGCAACCGCGAGCTGGCCGGCATCGACGAACTGCACGCGGCCCTCGGCCGGGCCATGCCCACCTCCCCCGCCCCGGCCGTCGTACACGGCGACTACCGCCTCGACAACGTCCTCATCGGTGCCGACGACAAGATCACGGCGGTCCTCGACTGGGAGATGTCCACGCTGGGCGACCCGCTGACCGACCTCGGTCTGCTGGTGATGTACAGCATCCCGCTCGGCACGGCGGACTCCCCCGTCTCCACCACCGCCGAAGCCCCGGGCCACCCGGCACCGGCCGAGCTGATCGAGCGGTACGCCGCCCGCTCCGGTCGCGATGTGTCCGCGGTCTCCTGGTACACGGCGTTCGCCTGGTTCAAGCTCGCCGTGATCCTGGAGGGCATCCACTACCGCTACACCCTGGGCCAGACGGTCGGCCGCGGCTTCGACCGCATCGGCGACCTGGTCCCCGTCTTCATCGAGCACGGTCTGACCACTCTCCAGGAAGGCTGAGCGACCATGGACTTCGCGTTCGACGCGCGCACCGAGGAGCTGCGCGCCAAACTGCTCGCCTTCATGGACGAGTACGTCTACCCGGCCGAGGCGGTCGCCGACGAGCAGCGGGCCCGGCTCGCCTCGCCGTGGGACACCCCGCCGGTCGTCGAGGAGCTGAAGGCCGAGGCCCGCAGGCAGGGCCTGTGGAACCTCTTCCTGCCCGACGCCGAGTACGGCGCCGGCCTCACCAACCTCCAGTACGCCCCGCTCGCCGAGATCACCGGCCGCTCCCCGCAGCTGGCTCCCACCGCGACGAACTGCGCCGCGCCGGACACCGGGAACATGGAGGTGCTCGCGCAGTTCGGCGACGAGGCACAGAAGAAGCAGTGGCTGGAGCCGTTGCTGGCGGGTGAGATCCGGTCGGCGTTCGCGATGACCGAGCCGGAGGTGGCCTCCTCGGACGCCACGAACATCACCACGCACATCGAGCGAGCCTCCGATGGCACAGACGAGTACGTCATCACCGGCCGCAAGTGGTACATCTCCGGGGCGATGAACCCGGACTGCAAGGTCTTCATCGTGATGGGCAAGACCGACCCGGCCGGGCCGGACATCCGCCGCCAGCAGTCCATGGTCCTGGTCCCCCGCGACACCCCGGGCGTGACGGTCGAACGGGCGATGCAGGTCTTCGGCTACGAGGACCACTACCACGGCGGCCACGCCGAGGTGATCTTCGACCACGCGCGTGTGCCGGTGTCCAACCTGATCGGCGAGGAGGGCGGCGGCTTCGCCATCGCCCAGGCCCGGCTCGGCCCCGGCCGGATCCACCACTGCATGCGGCTGATCGGCATGGCGGAGCGGGCGATCGAGCTGATGTGCAGGCGGGCGGCCTCCCGCACGGCCTTCGGCAAGGCGCTGGCCCAGCAGGGCGTGGTGCACAACTGGATCGCCGACGCGCGGGTGACGGTGGAGCAGCTGCGGCTGCTGGTGCTGAAGACGGCGTGGCTGATGGACACCGTCGGCAACAAGGGGGCTCACACGGAGATCCAGGCGATCAAGATCGCCACGCCGCGGGCGGTCGTCGGCATCCTCGACAAGGCGATCCAGCTGCACGGCGCGGGCGGCGTGAGCCAGGACTTCCCGCTGGCCGAGCTGTACGCGGGCGCACGTACGCTGATGATCGCGGACGGCCCCGACGAGGTGCACCAGCGGTCGCTGGCCCGGCGGGAGCTGAAGAAGTACCTGTAGGAGTCCCTACGGCCGCAGGGCCCGCAGCAGCAGGTCGGCCAGGTGGTCGGCGACCTGCTGCGGGCTCAGCGGCCCGTCGGGGCGGTACCAGGTCGACAGGTGGTGGATGGAGCCGAAGTGGTAGTCCACCACCAGGTCGGCCGGGGTCGCCGTGGAGAACACGCCCTCCCGCTGGCCCTCCTCGATGAGCGCGCGGAACCGCTCGTGGTAGCGGCGGCGTTCCGCGCGCACCTGCTTGTTCTTCTCCGGGCTCAGCTGGTGCATGGACCGCCAGAAGATCATCGCGTCGTCGAGGTTCTCGATGGTTGTCACCACGACGTCGGCGGCGGCGTCCCGTACCCGCTTCTCGACCGGCTCGTCGGCGTCCGCGATCGCGTCGAGCCGCTCCTGCTGGAGGCGCAGCACGCGCGCGTACACCTCGTGCAGGAGGTCGTCCTTGGAGCCGAAGTAGTGATACAGGGCCCCCTTGGTGACGCCGGCCGCCTCGACGATCTCCTGTACCGAGGTGCGGTCGTAGCCCTGCTCGGCGAAGAGCCGGGTGGCGGCGGCCAGCAGCCGCTGCGGCACAGGCGTCCCGTCCGTGTCCGTCGTCCTGGGCACTGCCGCCACCTGCCTTCCGTGATGTCCTACTGACCTTCGTGAGAACGGGAGCGCAACTCCCGACGGAGGATCTTCCCACTCGCCGTCTTCGGCAAGTCGGGCAGGATCTCCACCAGCCGCGGATACTTGTAGGCGGCCAGTCTCTCCTTGCAGTACGCCGCGAGCTCGTCCGGGTCCGGCACGGCCCCCGGACGGAGGCTGATGTAGGCCTTGACGGTCTCTCCCCGGTAGCCGTCGGGCACCCCGACGACCGCCGCCTCGCGCACCGCCGGATGGGTGTAGAGGACGTCCTCGACCTCGCGTGGCCAGACCTTGAAGCCGGACGCGTTGATCATGTCCTTCTTGCGGTCGACGACGTACAGCCACCCGTCGGCGTCCATGAACCCGATGTCCCCGGTGCGCAGCTCACCGCCGGGGAAGGTCTCGGCGGTGGCCTCGGGCAGGCGCCAGTAGCCGGGCACGACCTGGGGCCCGCGGACGACGATCTCGCCCTGCTCCCCGAACGGCACCTCCGCGCCCTCGTCGTCGACGATGCGCACGACGGTGTCGGGCCCGGGCACGCCCACGGCGAGTGTCCCCGAGGCCGGGTCGACGGGCGCCTCACGGCCGGGCGGCACGGAGGCGCAGGGCGCGGTGCACTCGGTGAGCCCGTAGCCGTTGCGGATGTACGGCCCGAACCCGGCCCGGAACTTCTCCACCAGCGCGGGCGGCAGCGGAGCGCCGCCGGAGGAGATGATCCGGAAGGACGAGAAGTGGTCCGGGGTGACCGACGGATGGGCGGCCAGCGCCATGAAGGCGGTCGACGGCCCGACCGTGTAGTGCGGCCGGTGCTCGGCGAACGCGTCCAGCACGGCCCCCGCCTCGAAGCGGTACGCCAGCACCAGCGTGCCCGCGCTGTTCAGACACGCCCCGAACTGGCAGACCATCCCGGTGATGTGGAACAGCGGCGCCATCGCGAAGTACACCGGCGCCTCGGGCAGCCCCAGCCCGGTCCGCTGCCGCTCGGCGTTGTACATGATGTTGCCGTGGGTGTTGGTGGCGCCCTTGGGAGTGCCGCTGGTGCCGGACGTGTAGCTGATCAGCGCGATGTCGTCCGGGCCCGGCGCGCGGCCCTCCGGCGCCTTGTTGCCCGCCCGGGCGACGGCGGTCAGGTCGTCGGCGTCCTGGGCCTGCGCCGACCGCTCGAAGGTCAGCACGCGCACGTCGCCCCGGGTTTGGAAGTCCAACTCACAGGCGGTGAGCACGATCCGCACCGGCGAGTCCGCCGCCGTCTCGCGCAGATACGACTCCCAGGCCCGGTCGGAGCAGATCAGCGCGGCCACCTCGCCGTCCCGCAGCACATGGCGGACCTCCCCCGACTTGTACATCGGGTTGACCGGCACGACCACCGCGCCCGCCTTCCAGGCGCCCAGCACGGCGAGCACGAAGTGCGGCGAGTTCTGCAGCAGCACGGCGACCCGGTCTCCCCGCCGCACGCCCCGCGCGGCCAGGTGCCCGGCTACGGAGTCGCTCAGCTCGTCGACCTCGCGATAGCTCAACCGCCCGTCGAAGTAGGCGAGGAACGTCCGCTGCGGCGCCTCGGCGGCGACCCGGCGCAGGGCGTGCACCAGCGAGGCGTCGGGGCTGATCGGGGCCCGCTGGGCCTCGTCGAGCAGTGCCAGCCAGGGCTTGGCGGCATACCGGGAGCCGGTCACTGGGCCGCCTCCCACTTCTGCTGGAGGTGGTTCATGTTCGTCAGCCAGCGGTCCGGATCTGCGGCCCTCGCCTGGTAGTACCCGGCGACCTCGGGGTGCGGCAGGATCAGGAACCGGTCCTCCTCGATCCCCTTGAACAGCGCGTCCGCCACGTCCTCGGGCTCGACCGCGGTCGGCACCAGCACCAGGTCGCCCGCGCTGCCGGTGGCGGCGAGCATGTCGGTGCGCACGCCCTGCGGGCAGATGGCGTGCACCTTCACACCCCGGTGGCGGTACGTCAGGGACAGCCACTCGGCGAAGGCGTAGGCGCCGTGCTTGGTGACGCTGTAGGGGGCGGCACCGATCATGGTGAGCAGCCCGGCGGCCGACACGGTCGACACGAACCGCCCGCTGCCGCGCTCCAGCCACTCGGGGAGCAACGCCTGGGCGGCACGCACGTGTGCCATCACATTGACGTCCCAGGCCAGCGCCCAGACCTCCTCGGGGGCCGCCTCGGAGCCGCCGGAGCCGACCCCCGCGTTGGCGCAGTAGACGTCCACGACCCCGCCGAGCGCGTCCTTGGCCTCGGCGACGATCGCGGAGGCGTCGCCGGGTACGGCGATGCCGCCGATCTCGTCGGCGACGGCCCTAGCCTTGTCCGCGTCCAGGTCGTTCACGACGACCCGGCCGCCCTCGGCGGCGAACCGGCGGGCCAGCGCGGCCCCGATCCCGCCCCCTGCCCCGGTGACGACCACTCCGGCACCCTGCACGGCTCCCACCATCGGCCTCCTTCGACACGCCACGGCTCGGCTCCGACCCCGGCGGCCAGACTAACCGGTCGGTATGTAGCAAGGGAAGGGTGGGGCAACGCCCTCAGGGGCGCGGGGCTGTGTCGATGTGCGGCTCCGCCGCGTGGGCGCGACCAGCCACAGACGGCCCGCGCCTTCCACACAACCCGCGGGAGCAATAACGTGCACCCCATGCGCCTATCCAGACGGGCCCTGCTCGCAGCGACAACGGCCACAGCATCCCTGCCGGCAGCAAGCCAAGCCATCGCGGCCGAGCGCCGCAGGCAACTCCGCACGGGCTTCGAGCGCCTCGCTGCCCAAGGCTATGCCCTCCTCCACGGCGACCGCGTCGGAATCGTCACCAACCCCACCGGCATCACCAGGGACGTACGCCACATCGTCGACGTGATGCACGCCGACGACCGCGTGAACCTCACCGCCGTCTTCGGCCCGGAGCACGGCTTCCGCGGCACCGCGCAGGCGGGCGGCTCCGAGGGCCGCTACGACGACCCGGCGACCGGCCTGCCCGTCTACGACACGTACGGCAAGAGCGGCCAGCCGCTGGCCGACATCTTCACGGCGTCCGGCGTGGACACGATCGTCTTCGACATCCAGGACGTGGGCGCACGCTTCTACACGTACATCTGGACCCTGTACGACTGCATGGAGGCGGCCCGGCTCGCGGGCAAGCGCGTCGTCGTGCTGGACCGGCCGAACCCGGTGACCGGCAGATCGGCCGAAGGGCCGGTGCTGCACAAGGAGTTCGCCACGTTCGTCGGCCGGGAGCCGATCTCGCAGGCGCACGGCATGACGGTCGCGGAGCTGGCGCTGCTGTTCAACGAGGAGTTCCTGACCGCGCCGGTGCCCCTGGACACCGTACGCATGACCGGGTGGCGGCGGTCGGACTTCTACGACGCCTCCGGCCTGCCGTGGGTGCCGCCGAGCCCCAACATGCCGACGCCGGACACCGCTGTGGTGTACCCGGGCACGTGTCTGTTCGAGGGCACCAACCTCTCCGAGGGCCGGGGCACCACCCGCCCCTTCGAACTGCTCGGCGCGGAGGGCATCGACCGGAGGTGGGCGGCGGCCGCGAACGAACTCGCCCTGCCCGGTGTGCACTTCAGGGAGGCGTACTTCGCGCCCACCTTCTCCAAGTTCCAGGGCAAGACCATCGGCGGCGTACAACTCCATGTGCACGACAGGGCGGCGTTCGACCCGGTCCGCACCGGCATCGGCCTCCTGATCACCGCCAAGCAGACCTGGAGCGGCTTCACCTGGCGCTCCGACAACTGGATCGACAAGCTCACCGGCTCCACCCTCGTCCGCACGATGATCGACGCCGGGGCGTCCACCGACGAGGTGGTGACGGGCTGGCAGCAGGAGCTGGCGGCGTTCCGGAAGATGCGGAGGCACTACCTCCTCTACCGCTGAGCCGCGTGCCATGACCTGGCGGCGGGCCGCATCGGCAGGCCCGCCGCCGCATGAGAGATCACCTATGCGTGGAAAACCGGCTCACCTGTGGGACGTGAACTCCACGACCTGCTGGTACGTCGGCCGGTTCTGCCAGCTGATCTTTCCGTGGCCGATCCCGCCCAGCGCGCGGTGGATGACCGAGTCGGCGCACCACTGGTCGCCCGCCGCGCACTGGTCGTCGCCGGGGTAGACCTGGGCTGCGGTCCGCCCGGCGGCCTCCTTCAGGGTGCTGATCAGCGTGTCCCGGCAGGCGCTGAGGCTGCCGTCGCCGCAGTAGGTGCGGGCGAGCGGCCCCTGGACCTGCTCACCGAGCACCGTACGGATGTCCTTGTCGACATAGCTCCACCACCCGTACTGGAAGGCGCTTCCGGCGTGCGAGCCGGTCGGGCCGTGGGCGGCGGAAGGGGACTCGTCGACCGGCAGGTTGGCGGTGATCGCGGAGAAGAGGTCGCTGCCCAGGCCGGGTTCGAACTCGGCCTTGACCAGCAGCGGCCACCAGGCGTCCAGGATGCGGATCGCGTCGGCGTGGGCGTACGTCTTCGAACCCGCCGAGGTCTCCGTTCGCCGGGATCCCGCCGACACCCACGCCGACAGCTTGCTCACGGCCGCCGCGGCCGTCGGGTCCGTCACCGGCGAACTATTGATCACCTTCAGCAGCTTCGGCAGGACGTCCTCCGCCCGCAGGTCGGCGAGCCCCGCCTCGGCCATGGCCTTCACCAGCGAGGCCCGTGTCACGCCACCGGCCTCGACGAGTTTCCGCACCCGGTCGTCCAGCAGATTGCCGCGGTGCACCGACCCGTTGCCCCAGGGCGCGGCCGTGTAGTCCTCGGCCTGCTTGTTGTTCCAGGAGATGTAGTAGTCCTGGTCGATCGAGTTCGGATGCTGGGACGGCGGGGTGTAGGAGGCGGTGTTGGTGTCCGGGTTCCAGTTCCGCCACTCGTACGCCGGGCGCGCCCAGACCGGGAACTCCGCGTCGACGCCGGCCGCGCGGACCGGGTTGTCGCCGCTGTTGTAGTACGCGGTGTGCTCGGAGTCGGCGTAGAACCAGTTGAAGGTGTAGTTGATGTTCTGCACCGCCCTCTGGAAGCTCTCGGGGCCGGTCACGTAGTCCGGGTCGTTCAGCATCTGGAAGCCGATGATCGAGTCGGCCTCGTGCAGGAAGGACGAGCGCAGGGTGGTGTAGGCGACCTTCTTGCCGCCGACGGTCGCGCGGTGCGTGACGGGGCCGTACTTCGTCCGCCACGCCCGCATCGTGTACGAACCGGCCGCCGTGCCGTCGGCGACGGTCGGCTTCCAGGCGTTCTTCTGCTCGACCTTCTCCATCGGCGTGCAGGTGCCGCGGTAGAGGTAGTGGTAGTCGTCCTGGCAGAGCTCGACGGCGTAGGTGTCGATGATGTCCTGGCCGGAGGTGGTCGCGCTCCAGGCGTAGTCCTGGCCCCGGCCCAGTTCGACGTAGAAGCTCAGGCCCGCGAAGGAGGCGCCGCGGGCGCTGATGCCGGGCCCCTGGATCTCCTGGAGCATCAGCAGCTGCGGGGCGAAGTAGCCGGTCTGCGGGCCGAAGACGGCGATCGGGTGGCCGCTCGCGGTGTGCTCGCCGCTCACCACCAGCGCGTTGGACATCCCGCGCCGGGCGGAGGTGACGGCGTCCGCGGCGGCGTCGGCCGAGGCGTCCGTGGCGCTTGCGGAAGCCGCGCTGCCCGTACGGTCGTACACCAGCTGTTCCTGGGTCACCGAACCGGCGTCGGGCAGGGCCGCGCCCTGCGGGTCGGCGGGCTTCTGGCCGTACGGATAGCTGCCGTCGTGGACGGTGAGGACGGCCTCGGGGTCGTTGCGCATCCGGAAGGACTCCCACACCCTGGTGCCCTCCGCCACGCCGTACTTGGACTGCGCGGCGAGCAGCGAGAGCGCGTTGTTGACCTCGCCTCCGCCGCCCGCGCCGAACAGCGCGCCGACCACGGAGGCCAGCGCGACCAGGTCGGTGGGCCTGAACTTCTCGATGGTGCCGGCGTTGGTGATGGAGTCCTTGTGGCCGGTCAGGACGTACTCGCCGGGGAAGTAGCGGCCACTGTCGGAGGCGTCGATATAGGCGTTGATGCCGTCGACGTAGGCGTTGACGTCGGCCAGTGCCAGCCGGCCGCGCTCGCCGTGCGCGGCGACGGCGTTGTCGATCTGTGCCTGGAGGTCGGCCTCGGTGTAGGGCGCGCCGCGCCAGAACTGCTGCTCCAGGCCCTGGTTGGCGGGGGCACCGCCCGCGAAGGAGGTCAGCTGTCCGCGTCCGACGTGGCGGAAGACGTCCATCAGCCACAGCCGGTCCTCGGCGGCCGCATAGCCGGCGCCGAACTCCGTGCCGTATCGAGTGGTACCGGTGATGTGCGGTACGCCCGTCTTCTTGTCGCGGACGATCGTCACATCGCTGCGCCCGGCCGGCCGGACGGTGGAGGCCACCTGGTCGGCGGGGACCCCGAAGGACGCGTCGTTGAAGAAGGTGCTGATCGTGGCGTCGGTGAGGGCGGAGTACCCGGTGGCCAGTTTCGCGTACGGGCCGAGCTGGTCGTCGGCGTGCGCGGGCCGGGTGCCGAAGACCTGGTGGAGCAGGATCTGGGCGAGGGTGGCATTGCCGTTCTGGCCGGGCGGCAGGATGTCCGAACACTGGCCGCCGCAGTGGTCGTCGACCACCGCCGCTTCGGCGGCCGGGGCGGCCGTAGCGGCCACCGCTGGGGAAAGCGGGGACAAAAGACCGGCAATCAGGACGCATACGGAAGCGGTCTTCAGGAACCCGAGGGATCTGTGGGGAGTTCTCAGTCTGTCTAGCGCGTTACGTGGGGTGCGCCGTGGCATGGCAGCTCCTCCCGACACGGGGTGGGCCGGACGTTACCGCCGGTATCCCCGACTTTGAAGATGAACATGCGTCACTTTCATGGGTCGCACGGACCGACCGAGGACGGTCGTCGTCCCACGAGAGGACAACGAAGGACGACGGAGGACATCGGATGGAGCCGAATCGCTGGTCGATACGTCTATTCGGCGACGTCCGTACGACGACGCCGAAGTGACCGAAGTACAGGTGCAGGTGTGACGGAGGTGCAGGGCGATGGCCGGTTTCCGGAGTCTGGCGAGACAGGTACGCGACCCCCGGTGCGATCTGGCGCTGCGGCGCTATTCGCTGCGCAAGTGCCTTGAGCGGTTCGCCCCCTACGGGCACCGGGCGACGTGGGACCACTTGTGCACCCGGGCCGGGTTCGGCCCGGAGGACCGTTCTCCTGATCCGGCGCGGCTCGTGGCCGCGTTGGAGGAGCTGGAGGAGGCGCGGGCGGTGTGGCTGGCCTATGAGGTCGAGTTCGCCGAGCGCCGCAAGAAGGAGAAGCACGACGGGCTGCGCCGACCGGGCACGGTGGACGACTGGCACCGGCTGACCTGGGGCGGGTTCGGGGTCGCCTGGTGCGACGACCCCGAGGTGCACCCGGACGAGCCGCTGGCGGAGGTGCTGCGGCGGCTGATCGCCGCGCTGGAGCGCGAGCCGGGATCGGCGTGCCCCGTCTGTGACGGGGAGCGCCTGGTGTGGCAGTACGACCTGGACCACGAGCCCTCGTCGGGCCCGGTCTGCACGGACTGCGGAATCCTCGTCCCGCGCCCCGTGCTCACCCCCGAGGCCCTGGCATACGCCAGGCGCGAACGGCTGCTGATGTCCGCCTAGTTCATGGGGGGCGGTGCGAAGGGGATGCCGCGCCGCTCCCGATCCCGACGGCGCGGGCCGGGCGCCCAGCGGACCGTAGCAGCCGGTAATCCGGTCGCACCACCCTTTTCGGTTGCGGACAGTTGGTGGCGATGAGAGCACCCAGCTGAGCAACCGAGGAGTCCCCGCATGTCGACGCTGCGCGTCACCGCCGAAGTGCTGACCGTCCACGAGCATCCGAACGCCGATGCGCTCGACCTGGCCCAGGTGGGCCTGTACCGAGCCGTCGTCGCCAAGGGCGCGTACCGCACCGGCGATGCCGCTGTCTACATCCCGGAACAGGCCGTGCTCCCGGCCGAACTGATCGAGGAGCTGGGGCTGACCGGACGACTGGCGGGCGGCAAGTCCGACCGGGTCAAGGCGGTACGGCTGCGCGGGGAGCTGTCGCAGGGCATCGTGTGCCGGCCGAAGGCGCTGGCGGACGTCGACCTGGCGGCTGCCGCGGCGGACGGGACCGACTTCGCGGAGCTGCTGGGCATCACCAAGTGGGTGCCGCCGATACCGCCCACGATGAACGGCGACATCGAGTCCGCGCCCGACCTGCTGCCCTGGGTCGACATCGAGAACATCCAGCGCTACCCGGACATCTTCACGCCCGGTGAGCCCGTGGTACTGACCGAGAAGCTGCACGGTTCGGCGTGCCTGGTGACGTATCTCGCCGACGCGGACCGGGTGTTCGTCTCCTCCAAGGGCTTCGGGGCGAAGTCGCTGGCGCTGCAGGAGGACCCGCGCAATCTGTACTGGCGCGCGGTGCGCGGGCACGGCGTCGCCGAGGTCGCGGCGCGGCTCGCCGAGCGACTGGGGGCGCGGCGGGTCGGCATCTTCGGTGAGGTGTACGGCGCGGGGGTGCAGGACCTGACGTACGGCGCGGACGGGCGACGCGACACGCTGGGGTACGCGGTGTTCGACGTGTCAGCGGAGATCGACGGGCAGGTGCGGTGGCTGGACGCGGCGGAACTGCTCGGCGGGGAGCTGCCGTTGGTACCGCGGCTGTTCGCCGGAGCGTACGACATCGAACGGGTACGGGAGTTCGCCTCGGGCCGCGAGACCGTGTCCGGGCGGGAGCTGCATCTGCGGGAGGGCGTGGTGATACGTCCGGCCGTGGAGCGGTACAGCCCGGTGACCGGGGGGCGGGCGATCGCGAAGGCGGTGAGCCCGGCGTATCTGACGCGGAAGGGCGGGACCGAGTACGAGTGATCGCCGGGGGCGGTGCCGGTGAGACGCTGATGGGCAACCCCCGGCGCTACGGGTTACCGCCCGCGGCCGCCTGCGGCGGGCGCCGGGTGGGTGCGGCAGCGCGCGTCGCCGCGCAACCACCCCTCGCGCACGGCATTCCCACGGCTCCTGCTCCCGTCTGCTCGGCGCCGCGGCTATCCGGCGTTCGGGCGTTCCACCAGCAGGCGCGAGCCCGCCAGGCGTTCGCCGAAGGCGTCGTCGGGGTTGGACAGGACGCAGGTGTCCAGGGAGAGGCAGCCGCAGCCGATGCAGTCCGTGAGGTGGTCGCGCAGCCGGTTGAGCTGCTTGATCCGCTGGTCCAGCTCCGAACGCCAGGCCTCCGACAGGCGCGCCCAGTCGTCCCGGGTGGGCGTGCGCTCCTCGGGCAGCTCGGCGAGCGCCTCACGGACCGTGGCCAGCGGGATGCCGACCCGCTGGGCGGCCCGGATGAAGGCGACGCGGCGCAGCGTGTCACGGGAGTAGCGGCGCTGGTTGCCCGCGGTGCGACGGCTGCTGATCAGGCCCTTGCCCTCGTAGAAGTGCAGGGCCGAGACGGCGGCGCCGCTGCGGGCGGCGAGCTGGCCGACCGTGAGCTCGTGGATCTTCTCGTGAATCTGGGGCACCCCTCGAAGCCTACCGAGTCCCTGCCGGGGCCCGGTCCGTTGACAGGGGCCCGCACCCCTACCATGCTAAGCAGTTGCTTAGACATAGGCATCTGACTTCGCTACGCGAAAGGCCGGGACATGGCAGAGCCGAGGATCTTCACATCCGTCGACGAGCTGAAGGCGGCGGTGGGCGAGCAGCTGGGGTACACCGACTGGCTGGAGATCGACCAGAAGCGGATCGATCTGTTCGCCGAGGCCACCGGTGACCACCAGTGGATCCACGTCGACCCGGAGAAGGCCGCAGCGGGCCCCTTCGGCACGACGATCGCGCACGGCTACCTCACGCTCTCCCTGCTGCCGCTCTTCGGACCGCAGCTGATCGGCGTCGAGGGCATGCAGATGGGCGTCAACTACGGCACCAACAAGGTCCGTTTCCCCGCCCCCGTCCCGGTCGGCTCCCGGCTGCGCGCCACCGCGCGGATCACCGGAGTCGAGGACGTGACCGGCGGCGTCCAGGTGAGCGTCGCGTTCACGGTGGAGCGCGAGGGCGGGGACAAGCCGGTGTGCGTGGCCGAGTCGGTGTCGCGGTACTACCTCTGAGCGGCACACACCGCCGAGCGGCACCGTCGCTGAGCGGCGCTTACCGCCGAGCGGCTATTTCCGTGCCGCCGGTGCCTTCTGCGCCCCCACCATCCGCAGCACGAGGTCGGCGTACAGCGCGCCGACCTCGTCGGGCGTCCAGGGTCCCTCGATGTTGAACCAGCGGGCCACGTCGATGCACAGCGACAGCACCGCGAGCGTCGTGCCCCGCACGTCGAGCACCTCGAACTCGCCCGCCGCGATGCCGTCCTCGATGATGCCGCGCACCTCGGCGTCGCACTGCCGGCGCAGCGCGACGATCTCCGCGCGCGCCTCGGGCCCGAGGGAGTCCAGCTCGTACTGCACCACACGCGCGGTGGTACGCCCCCCGGCGTGCCAGCGGACGAAGGAGCTCACCGCGTCGGCGAGCCGCTCGGTCGCGGTGCCCTCGCGGCGGGCCGCCGTGCGCAGGATGTCGAGGGCCCGCTCGTGGCCGATCCTGCTGATGCGGTGCAGCAGCTCTTCCTTGGTCTTGTAGTGGATGTAGAGCGCGGCCGGGCTCATCCCGGCGCGGCCCGCGATGTCACGGGTCGTCGTGGCGTGGTAGCCGCGCTCGGCGAAGGCCTCCACGGCGGCGACCAGCAGTCGCCGGGCCGCCTCAGGGGTGACCTCGGCCCACGGCTGCATCTCGCCGCCGGCCGTCTCCTCCGCCGTACTCATCGCTCGCTCGCCCCTCTCGCTGCCGGAGGCACCACCATACCGCCGAAGAATGAGCGAGCGCTTAGCGAGGCCGCTCAGAACTTCTGCCCCACCTCCTGCCGGTCCCGGATGACCTTGGCGAGGGTGAAGGCGGACGTGACGAGATAGAGGACGGCGATACCGAGGAAGGCGCGCACCCAGGGGTCGGCGTCCAGCTGGAAGATGCCGATGGCGGTCGCGGCCAGGGCGACGGCGAACGACGCGACGGCCTGTCCGTAGAAGGCGGCCGTGTTCTGCTGCTTGACCGGTGTGTCAATCATGGCCACCAGCATGTGCGCGCGTGGCCCGCACCACATCCGCTCAGATACTCAGATACTCAGAAACTCCGATCAGAATGCCGAAACCCCCGTCAGCGCCCGCCCGATGA
The DNA here is from genome assembly GCF_013009255.1 of Streptomyces sp. Z423-1. Taxonomy (NCBI): domain Bacteria; kingdom Bacillati; phylum Actinomycetota; class Actinomycetes; order Kitasatosporales; family Streptomycetaceae; genus Streptomyces; species Streptomyces sp. Z423-1. Next base: position 7,573,746 of record NZ_CP053109.1, on the reverse strand, counting down.
GCAGCTTCTGGATCTGGCTCGTGCCCTCGTAGAGGGTCATCACGCGGGCGTCGCGCAGCAGCTTGCCGACCGGGTACTCGTCGATGTAGCCGTAGCCGCCGAAGACCTGGAGGGCGTTGTTGGCCGCGCGCACGGCCGCCTCCGAGGCGAACAGCTTGGCCTTGGAGGACTCGGTGGTGAAGGGCAGGCCGCGGTCGATCAGGTCGGCGACCCGCCAGGTCAGCAGCCGGGCCGCGTCGACGTCCACGGCGATGTCGCTGATCAGCTCCTGGACGAGCTGGTGATGGGCGATGGACTTGCCGAACTGCTCGCGCTCGCCCGCGTAGTGAACCGCCGCGTCCAGGGCGGCCTGGGCCAGGCCGACACAGCCCGCCGCGACCGACATCCGCCCCTTGGCGAGGGCGGACAGGGCGACGGAGAAGCCCTTCCCCTCCGGGCCGAGCATCGCGGCGGCGGGGACGCGGACGTCGTCCAGCACCAGTTCGGCGGTGGCCTGGCCGCGCAGGCCGAGTTTGCCGTGGACGGTACGGCGGGTCAGTCCGGGTGTGTCGGTCGGGACGAGGAAGGCGGAGACGCCCTTGTGGCCGGGCGCGTCGGTGGAGCGGGCGAAGAGCAGGACGACGTCGGCCCAGGTGCCGTTGGTGATGAACATCTTGGCGCCGTTGATGACGTAGTCACCGCCGTCGCGGACCGCCCGGGTGGAGAGGTTGCCCGCGTCGGAGCCGGTGCCCGGCTCGGTCAGGCCGAAGCAGCCGACGTACTCCCCGGAGGTCAGGCCCGGCAGCCAGCGCCGCTTCTGCTCCTCACTCCCCCAGGCGGCGACGGTCTTGGCGACCAGGCCGAGGGAGACGGAGACGATGCCGCGCACGGAGGAGTCACCGCGACCGAGTTCCTCCGTGACCAGGCAGTACGCGAGATGGTCGCCGCCGCTGCCGCCGTACTCCTCGTCGATGGTCAGGCCAAGGAAGCCGACCTCGCCGAGCTTCTTGACGATCCCCCGGTCGACGTTCTCCGCGCGGTCCCAGGTGATGACGTGAGGTGCGATCTCACGGTCCACGAAGTCCCGGGCGAGCTGCCGTACGGCGGTCTGCTCCTCGCTGAGCTCCAGGTTCATGACACATCACCCCACACATGGACGCCACATCTTGAACGTCGTACATTTAAATTAGCACTGCTAGTTTCCGACTCGACCTTACTATGTGCGCCATGGCCCGACCGCGCAAGCCCTTGCTCAGCACCGACCGGATCGTCGAGGCGGCCCGGGCGCTGGTGGACACGGAGGGCCTCGCGGCCGTCTCCACCCGGCGGCTCGCGGCCGAACTGGGCGTGAGCGGGCCGTCCCTCTACAACCACTTCCGCACCAAGGACGAGATCCTGGAGGCGGTCGCCGACTCGGTGAGCGCGCAGGTCGACCTGTCGATGTTCGAGGACGGCCGGGACTGGCGGACCGCGCTGCACGACTGGGCGGTCTCCTACCGGGCCGCCCTGCGCGACCACCCGAACATCGTCCCGGTCCTGGCCCGCGGCCCCGGCCGCCGCCCGGCCGCGCTGCGGCTCGCGGACGCGGTCTACGGCGCGATGGTCGACGCGGGCTGGCCGCCGGCGCAGGCCACGTCCATCGGCGCGCTGATGCGGTACTTCATCATGGGCTCCGCGCTCGGCTCGTTCGCCGGGGGCTTCGTGACCGACGAGAGCGCGTACGACCCCGCCGACTATCCCCACCTCGGGCAGGCGCACCTCCTCGCCGAGCGGCAGGAGAAGATCGACGAGCGGGCGTTCGAGACGGGCCTCACGGCGCTGCTGGACGGGTTGGCGCGACAGTACGCGCAGGTCGGGCGGGCCACCTAGCGCGTGTTGCGAAAGCAGGGCCGGACGGGACTTTCGACACGCGACAGCCATCCTTCGGCAGCCGCCGAAGTGTCCGTGCCGCATCCTGGGACGCATGGCCACCCAAGACCCCCAGGCACCGCAGCTGGCCCGGCTCGCCGCCCTCATCGCCGACGAGACCCGGGCCGCCTGTCTGCTGGCGCTGCTCGACGGGCGGGCGTGGACCGCGGGTGAGCTGGCGCGGCATGCCGGGGTCGCCGCGTCGACGCTCAGCGAGCATCTGAGCAAACTCGTCGCGGGCGGGCTGCTCGCCGAGGAACGGCAGGGGCGGCACCGGTACGTACGGCTGGCCGACCCGCGGGTCGCCCAGCTCCTGGAGGACCTCGCCGCGCAGGTCTCGCCAAGTGCCGTCGTACGGCCCCGGACCCTGCGGGAGTCCAGCGCGGGATCCGCCATGGCGCGGGGCCGCACCTGCTACGACCACCTGGCCGGGCGGCTCGGCATCGCGGTCACCGACGCGCTGACCGCACGCGGGCTGCTACGGCAGGACACCGGGTTCGCACTGACGGACGCCGGGCTCGGGTGGTTCGACAGCGCCGGTATCCGCCTCGACCGTACCGGCCGCCGCCCGCTGGCCCGTGCCTGCCTCGACTGGACCGAACGCCGCCCTCATCTCGCGGGCGTCGCGGGCGCGGCGCTGTGCCGGCATGCGCTGGACGCGGGGTGGTGCGTACGGATCGGGTCGGAGCGGGCGGTGAAGGTGACTCCGTCGGGGGAGCGGGCGCTGAAGGAGCTCCTCGGTGTCGAAGCGGCGGTACTGCGCTGACCGGCTACTGGAGTGGGGCTTCTCCGATGTGCCGAGTGGCGGGAGCGTCGTGGCTGGTCGTGCCCGCGCGGCGGAGCCGCACATCGCCACAGCCCAGCGCTCCTTGAGGGGCGCTGCCGACGCCCCCGTCCGAAATCCGCGAGCCTCCCCCATCCACCACCTCCTAGCCTCTGGAGCATGATGAACGTCTCCCCTGCCCGCCGTACGGAACTGCTCGCGGCCGGAGCCGCCACCGTCACCGTCGTCCTGTGGGCCTCCGCCTTCGTCTCGATCCGCAGCGCGGGGGCGGAGTACTCGCCGGGCGCGCTCGCGCTGGGGCGGCTGCTCGTCGGCTCCCTGGTGCTGGGGGCCATCTGCCTCATACGGCGGGAGGGGTTGCCCCCACGGCCGGCCTGGCCCGGGATCGCGATATCGGGCCTGCTGTGGTTCGGCTTCTACAGCGTCGTGCTGAACTGGGGCGAGCAGCAGGTGGACGCCGGTACGGCAGCGCTCGTCGTGAACATCGGGCCCATCCTCATCGCGCTGCTGAGCGCCCGGCTGCTCGGTGATCCGATGCCGCCGCGGCTGCTGGCCGGGATGGCGGTGTCGTTCGCCGGTGCGGTGACCGTGGGACTGTCGATGTCGGGCGGGGGTTCCTCGGCGCTCGGAGTGGTGCTGTGCCTGCTCGCGGCCGTCGGGTACGCGGGCGGTGTCGTGGCGCAGAAGCCGGCGCTCGGCCATGCGAGCGCGCTTCAGGTGACGACGTACGGGTGTCTGGTCGGCGCGGCCCTCTGTCTGCCGTTCACCGGGCAGCTGATCGACGAGGCGGCCCACGCCCCCGTCTCCGCCACGCTCAACATGGTCTACCTGGGCGTCTTCTCGCTGGCGCTCGCCTTCACGACCTGGGCGTACGCCCTGTCCCGTACGACCGCCAGCCGCATGGGCGCGACGACGTACGCCGTCCCCGCCCTGGTCGTGCTGATGTCGTGGCTGGCGCTGGGCGAGGTGCCCGGGCTGCTCACACTGGCGGGCGGGGCGCTGTGCCTGGCGGGGGTCGCCGTGTCTCGGTCCCGGACGCGGTCCGCTCGGGTCGTGGCGGCCGCGCCACAACCCGAGCAGACCCGGGAGTCAGCGTGAACGCGCCCGGTCGGCAAGGACCTTGATGGACAGCAGGGCGATCACGGAGAGGCCGATGATGTAGGCGGACACCGCCATCGACGTGCCGGTCGCCTCCAGGAGCAGCACCATGATGAACGGGGCGAGTCCGCCGCCGCACACGGCCGCGATCTGGTAGCCGAGCGAGGCGCCCGTGTAGCGCATCTCGGGCGTGAACAGCTCGGCGAACAGGGCGGCCTGGGGGCCGTACATGATGCTGAGGAAGCAGCTGGCGACGAAGGTGCCGACCGCCAGCCACAGCAGCGAACCGGTGTCGATCAGCAGGAACAGCGGTACGGCCCACAGCGCGATGCCCACCGCGCCGAGCGCGTAGATCCTGATCCGGCCGACGCGGTCGGAGAGCGCGGCGGAGGCGGGGATCAGGACGAGCTGGGTGAGGCTGACGCAGAGGGAGACGGTGAGGACCGCGCCGCGGTTCATGTCGAGTTCGCGGGTGGTGTAGTCGAGGACGCCGGTGATGAGGATGTAGAACGTCGCGGTGTTCACGGCGAAGGAGCCGCCGGCGAGCAGGACCGTGCCGAGGTGGTGGCGCAGGATCGTGCGCAGCGGGCTGCTCTGCTCCGACTTCTCCTGCTCGGCCAGCGCCTTCTCCGCCTCCCGGAACTCGGGGGTCTCCTCGACGCGGGTGTGGATGTACCAGGCGAGCCCGAGCACGAGGACGCCGACCAGGAAGGGCACCCGCCAGCCCCAGGCCGCGAAGGCGGAGTCCGAGGTGAGGGCACCCGCCAGCAGGAAGACCGTGTTGGCGGTCACCACGCCGATGGGCACGCCGAGTTGGACGACGCTGCCGTAGACGCCGCGCTTGCCCTCGGGGGCGTACTCGGTGGCCAGCAGCATCGCGCCGCCCCACTGGGCGCCGACGGCGACGCCCTGCGCGACGCGGAGGAGGACGAGCAGGATCGGTGCGGCGACGCCGATCGTCTCGTACGTCGGCAGGAGGCCGATGCCGGTGGTGGCGACGCCCATCAGCGTGAGCGCGAGGACCAGCATCGGTTTGCGGCCGCGCTTGTCGCCGAGGTGACCGGCGACGATGCCGCCGAGGGGGCGGGCGAGGAAGCCGACGGCGAAGGTGGCGAAGGCGGCGAGTACGCCGGCGGTGGGGCTGCCGGCGGGGAAGTACAGGTCGCCGAGGATCAGGGCGGCGGCGATGCCGAAGACGAAGTAGTCGTACCACTCGACGGCCGAGGCGAGCGCGGCGGCGGTGGCGACCCGGCGGCGGTTCGGCGTGGCCGGGGTGGTGGTGAGCGGCTGGGCGGAAGGTGCCGTGTCCATGCGTGCACACTCCGGTGGGTGCGGGGACGGGGGGCGGCTGGGATTTCCGGGAACGTACTGACCGGACGGTATGGACGTCAACGGGTCGTGCGGCAGGAGTTTTGCCTGTACACGGCACGGAGAGCCGCCACGGCACACCGAAGCCCCGGCCGTCCGAAGAGGGCCGGGACACGCGCGGCGGATGCGGGGCGGGACTAGAAGACCACCAGCGCCCGTCCGCCCTTGCCCGCCAGCATGTTCTCGAATGCCGCCGGAATGCCGTCCAGGGCGATCCGCTCCGTGACCAGCGCCGACAGGTCCAGGCGGCCCGCGCGGATGTGGTCGGCCAGGACCGGCAGGTCCTGCTCGGGGTCGGAGTTGCCGTAGACGCAGCCCGAGAGGGTGCGGCCCCAGTGGAAGATCTCCAGGGCGTTGAAGGTGACCTGCTGGTCCTTGCCGCCGATGCCGACCACCGTCGTACGGCCGCCGCGGCGGGTCGACTCCCAGGCCGTGCGGATGGTGACCGCCCGGCCCACGCACTCCACCGCCACGTCGACGCCCTGCTTGCCGGTCAGGGCGCGGATCTCGCGGGCGGTGGTGTCGGAGGCGACGACGTAGTCGGTGGCGCCGGCCACGCGGGCCAGTTCCTCCTTCTCCGGGGAGACGTCCACCGCGATGATCCGCGACGCGCCCGCGATGCGCGCCGACTGCAGTGCCGCGAGGCCCACGCCGCCGACGCCGAACACCGCGACCGTCTCGCCGGGCCGCACCTTCGCCGAGTGGTGGACGGCGCCGTAGCCCGTGAGGACCGCGCAGCCCAGGAGCGCCGCGTCGGTCAGGGGCACGTCCGGCGGGGCGGGCAGCGCGCAGGACGTCGGCACCACGGTCTCCTCGGCGAACGCCGCCACGTTCAGCCCGGGGTGCAGCTCGGCGCCGTCGGACGAACGGTGGGCGTGGACGTCGGCGGAGCCGTTCAGGGCGTTGGCGCACAGCCACACCTCGCCGCGGGCGCAGGCGGGGCAGTCGCCGCACGACGGGGCCCAGTTGAGGACGACTCCGTCGCCCGGCGCGAGGTGCGTGACCCCTTCGCCGACGGCGACGACCGTGCCCGCGCCCTCGTGGCCGAGGACGGCCGGGACCGGGACGCGCATGGTGCCGTTGGACAGGGAGAGGTCGGAGTGGCACACCCCGGCCGCGGCGAGGCGGACCCGGATCCGGCCGGGGCCGGGCTCGGGAAGGTCGATCTCCGTGACCTCCAGCGGGGCACCGACAGCCGGAAGGACGGCGGCACGCACAGCCATGACAGTGAACTCCCTTAGAACTGGAGGGACTTGGTCTGGAGGTACTCGGCCAGGCCGTGCACGCCGAGTTCCCGGCCCACGCCCGACTGCTTGTACCCACCGAAGGGCGCGAGCGGGTTGAAGCGGCCGCCGTTGATGTCGACCTGGCCCGTCTCCATCCGGCGCGCGAAGGCCACCGCCTCCGCCTCGTCGCCCGCCCAGACCGCGCCGGCGAGCCCGTACACCGTGCCGTTGGCGATCCGCAGGGCGTCGTCCTCGTCCTCGTAGCGGAGGATCGACAGGACCGGCCCGAAGATCTCCTCCTGCGCGATGGTCATCTCCGGCGTGACGTCCGCGAAGACGGTCGGGCTGACGAAGTAGCCACGCTCACGCGGGGCTTCGACGCCGCCCGCGACCAGCTTGGCGCCCTCGGCCACGCCCTTCTCGATGTAGCCGCGCACCCGGTCCCGCTGCCGGGCGTTCACGAGGGGCCCGACGCGCTCGCCGTACTTGGCGGCCGCGGCGACGGCCAGCTCGACCGCGGCGGTGTACTGCGAGGAGTGCACCAGCATCCGGGTCCACGCGCTGCACGTCTGCCCGGAGTTCGACATCACGTTGGCGACGCCGACGTTCACCGCCTTGGCCAGGTCGGCGCTGGGCAGGATGACGTTGGCGGACTTGCCGCCCAGTTCCAGGGCGACCTTCTTCACCGCGGCTCCGGCGGTGGCGGCGATCTGCCTGCCGACCGCCGTGGAGCCGGTGAAGGACACCATGTCGACCCCGGCATGCTCGGCGAGCGCCTGCCCGGCCACCGGGCCGAGGCCGGTGACCAGGTTGAAGACTCCGGCCGGGACGCCCGCCTCGTCGACCGCCTCCGCGAAGGCCTGTGCGGTCAGCGGGGTGTCCTCGGCGGGCTTCAGTACGACCGTGCAGCCCGCGGCGAGGGCCGGGGCGGCCTTGGCGACGATCTGGTGCAGGGGGTAGTTCCACGGGGTGATCGCCCCGACCACGCCGACCGGCTCCTGGTAGACGGTCGAGTTGCCGGCCTTCTCCTCGAAGGCGTACGTCGCGGCCAGCTCGGCGTACGAGCCCGCGACCGCGATCGGCACGCCCATGTGCACCGCCTGCGAGAAGGGCAACGGCGAACCCAGCTCGGCGGTGATCGTCTCGGCGATCTCGTCCTTGCGGGCGGCGAGCACGTCCCGCAGGGCGGCCAGGCGCGCGGCGCGCTCGGCGGGCGGTGTCGCGGACCAGGCTGGGAGTGCGGCGCGGGCGGCCCGCACGGCCCGGTCCACGTCCTCGGCGGTGCCCGCGGGGACCCGGCCGACGATCTCCTCGTCGGCCGGGTTCACGACCTCGATCTCGTCCTGGCCTGCGGCGGGGCGCCAGGCACCGTCGATGTACATCCCGTCCCGGGCCTTCATGGCCCACCTCCCGAACTACGGCGTCGTCGGCACGTCGGGACCCAAACTAGCGGCGATAGTTTTTCAGCGCCAGGGCCCGCCGCGAGGGTACGGCAACGCCGCCGACCGGCTCAGAAGTCAACCCGCACCTGATCGTCCACGCGCCCGACCGACTCCTGGCCGAAGGCCTTCTCGTAGTCCCGGCGGATCTCCTCGATCTTCCGGTCCCTGGCCGCCGCCTCGCCCACCGGATAGAGCAGGATCAGCTCGTACGACCGCTCCTTCTCGATCGTGCCGCTCGCGTCCCGCCACTGCCCGCGCCCGCTCTGCACGGTCAGCCCGTCCGGGAAGTCGGGCGTCACCTCCTTGTCGACGAAGGCCATGAACTGCCGGTCCGTGACGGCCGGTCCGCCATCGGGCCGCGCGGTGCCGAAGAGAAGCCGGGTCTCGGCGTACGGCTCGCCGCGCACCGGGGTGGGGGCGGCGGTGGCCTCCTCGCCGAGGGTGGCGTACGCGGTGGGCGCGCCGACGGCGAGCAGGGCGGCGGCGGCCGCCAAGGCGACGCGAGTACGGGTGAGTTGAAGAGTCATGCCCCATCCCTTACCGGGCCCGGGGCCGGGGGATGCGGCGGCCGCGCCGAGGGCAGAAATCCGTGGGCCGTACGGGAGCGCAGGGGGCGCATGGGGAGGGGCGGGGGCGCGTGCGGTGGGGCTTCGCCCGCAGTGGTGCTGATCCCGGTCTCGACCTATGCAGCAGTGTTCTCCGCCGTGATCGTGGAGATGTCCCAGCCGGTCGAGGCCGGGAGCTTCACCCCCCGTTCCCGCTGCTCGGGTGTGGGGTATGTCGTGTGTGCTTGGCGAGATCTCGGTGAGCCTTCGCCAAGCGGACGAACAGATCAACGAGGACCGGCCCTGTCCAACCACGGGCGCCGTTGTCTTCGAGCCTTCGGTGCCGTGGCGTACGTTCCACTGGCGGCACGTTGGCGGCCGCCTCGCAGGCGCCGGGCCGGACGAGGCGCTGACAGCGTCGATGACTGGCCGTCGATTGGGCAAGGGCCAAGGCTTCGCCAGGGCCCGGCAAGGCTCAGTGGCCCGCGGCCGAGGTGACCGGCAGGCGCTCGGTGAACGTCTTGCCGCCGTCGCGGGATTCGTAGACGCCGTCCTGGGTGGCGGCCAGGATGCGGTCCGCGTCGACGGCGGTGAGGGCCTGAGGGCCGCCGCCGGGTACGGTGCCCGCTTCCTTCCAGGTGGTGCCGCCGTCGGTGCTGCGGTGGAGTCCTCCGCCCGGGTCGATTCCGTACAGGGCGTTCGGCTTGGCCCAGGAGAGGAAGGCCAGCACGGGTTTGGTGCCCTCGTTGAAGGTTTCGCCGCCGTCGGTGCTTTTGGCGATGCCGTTCTCGGTGGTGGCCAGCACGACGTCGGGGTCGTTGGGGCTGACGGCGATGTCCAGTGCGGCGAATTGGGCGCGCTCGTCCCAGGTCTTGCCGTCCTTGCTGACGCGCAGCATTCCGTTGGTGCTGTCGTAGCCGTAGATGGTGTTGTGGGCGTACTCCAGAGCGTGGAAGTCGGCTTCGCCGCCGAGGGAAAGGGTCTTCCAGGTCTTGCCGGCGTCGGTGCTCTTGATCAGGCCGCGGTTGGCGTGGTTGTCGCTGCCTTCGGCCGGGTGGCCGCTGCCGAGGAAGGTGTTGGGTCCGGCGACGGTGAAGCCCATGTAGTCGGCGGTGTCGCTGACCCGTTTGTGGGAGCCGTCGTCGTCCACGGCGAAGACGCCTTTGTGCGTGGCGACGTACAGGCGGCCGTCGGCTGGGTCGATGCCGAGCCCGTGGATGTGGCTGACAGCAGCGGCTGCTCCGGAGGGGGACGGTTCCTCGGCGCCCGAGGTGGCGGAGCCGTTCGCGCAGGCGGTCAGCGTGGCCGTGAGCAGGATGGCTGTGGCAGCCAGAACAGGGCGGCGGTAGGACGCCATCAGGGAGATCCTCGCAGTTCTGTTACCCGGTATGCCGGGGCGGGTCATTTCGGGGTGGTGACTCGGTGACAAGATCGCCGCAGACAGTCGTTGCTGCGGTGGGGCTCTGATGTATTCGCCCGGCCGTGACGGGGCGGAACTACTGCTCCAGGTCGATCTTGCGCTGGAGGTATTCCTCGCGACCGATCTTGCCTGCGGCGTACTGCTGGCGCAGTTCCTCTTGGGCGGGATCCGGGCGAGCGGGCAGTTCGGAGCGGCTGGGAGTGCTGGTGCGTGAGCGCACGAGCCACACTGCCCCGGCGACCGCGAGGCCGAGCACCGCCAGGGCGATGACCAGCCAAAGGATCATCATCAAGGGGCCCATCGTTCCCATCATGTCGCACATTCCTCTCAGCTCCTGGCTGGGGATCGGCTGCTGCCGGCGCTCGGCGCCCGGGCGGTTCACAAGGGGAGTTCGTAGCCGCTGATCCAGATCTGCATCTCGTAGATCAGCAGGGTCCACAGGCCCGAGACCTGGGCGATGCCGACGGCCACGAGGAGGGCGCCGCCGACGCGGAGCACGGTGCGGGTGTGGCGGCGGGCGAAGGTGAAGGCGCGCAGGCTCTTGCCGAGGGCCAGGGTGAACAGCAGGAACGGTAGGCCGACACCGACGGCGTAGAGGAAGGCGAGGAAGGCGCCGCGTGAGGCGGAGCCGGTGGTCAGGGAGAGGGAGAGGACGGCGGCGAGGGTGGGGCCGATGCACGGGGTCCAGCCGATGCCGAACATCACCCCCAGCAGCGGAGCCCCGGCGAGCCCGGCGCGCGGGGTGAACTGGGACTTGAAGGTGCGCGAGAGCAGCGGGATGCGCTCCGGGGTGCCCATGAACATCAGGCCCAGCGCGACAGTGAGCACGCCCAGGGGATGAGTCACGCTGAACAGCCCACCCGGATCTCGCCAAGACCTCCGCCCGCCGGGACGGCCCGGCACCGTCCCCCGCCCGGCCGGGCCGCCGCGGCCCCTGGTCCTGACCGGTCCTCGCCCCTGCTCTCCAGGACAGCACCCTGGACGGCGAGCACATCGACATCGCCGACCTGCGCGGCCATGTCGTCGTGATCAACGTCTGGGGCTCGTGGTGTGCGCCGTGCCGCAAGGAGGCCCCGGAACTGGTCCGCCTCGCCGAGAAGACCGAGCCGCTGGGGGTGCGGTTCCTCGGCGTCAACATCCGGGCCCCCTGACCTACCGGGCCTTCCTCCCCATCATCGAAGCCATCGAGGCCGAGAGGCCCTGATCCAAACGCCCCGGAGGCTGGGCGGTCTGTCTTACCGGTCACGGCGGGGCCCGTTGCTTGCACGGGTGTCACACGGGGGCCGCGTCGATGTAGAGCCGGTCACGGTAGCCACTGCCCGGTTGGTAGGGCCCGGTGCAGGTGATCAGTACCAGGCGGGGCGGGCCGCCGGTACGGAACAGTTCCGTCGGCAGCGCGTCGCCCCGGCGTACCGTGACCGCCCGGACCCGGTAGTCGAACGTGGCCGCGGCGGTGGTGACCTGGGCAAGATCACCGGTCCTGGCCCGGACGAGGGGGGCGAAGACGGCAGCCCCGCGGCGGGTGTCGACGTGCCCGGCGATGACGGTGGTGCCCCGCCTGCTGCCCGGTGGTGCCGTGTCCTTCCACCAGCCCGCCGAACGCCCGTCCTCGGGCACGCCGAGACGGCCGTCGGCACCGAGCTCGACCGGAACCACAGCGGCGTTGAGCGACACCGCGGCAAGGATCAGGCGGGCCGGCGCCGCACCAGACGCCTGCGCTGTGCCGAGAGCAGCGTAGGAGGTCGGCGCCGGCGGAACCGGCGCAGGCACCGGGCCAGCAGGAGGTGCCGGGATGCCGGCGGCCGGGAGAACGGCCACCCACAGCCACATGGCCGCCAACGCCCAGACGGTACGCGCGGCGCGCCCGCTCAACGCTCCGGCCCCCTGCTCTCAGCGGCGGCGCAGTCGCCGGGTGAGCCGGGTGACGACCAGTGCCGCGGCCGCCCCGGCCGCGGCGAACCATCCTGCGTTGCCGTCGGTCCGGTTGTCCGTGTCCGCTGTGGCCAGAGCGCCCTGGCCGGTGTCGACCGTGACCGGCCGTCCGGCGACGACCACCTCGAACTGAGCGATCTCCCGCGACTGGGTTTTGTGCACCGCATCGCACATCGCGCGCAGCTCGCCGTGAGCGGCCTGCTTGCGGCACTTGTCCGCCTTGGGCAGGAACATGCTGTGATGGTGGACGAAATGCCGGGACATCTCCGCATCGAACGTGCGGCCGGTCAAGCTGGGCAGCTTGTTCATCATCTCCATCATGGGCTGAGACATCCGGGGCATGCTCGGCGTCTCGTCCGTGCCGTACCAGGTCTTCAGCCAGGACCGCATCCGGATGATGTCCTTGGACTGGGTGTCCTTGATCCGCCCGCACAGGCCCCGCAGGTCCGCCCGCGTCGCCTTGTCCACACACATCTGGGCCATGTGTACTCCGCCGAAGTGGTGGTCGACGGCCGAGGAGAGGAATTCCTTCTCGCTGAATCCTGTGTCACCGTCCGCGCCAGCGGCGGGCGCGCCGACGAGGGCCAGACCGGTGGCCATCAGCGTGGCTGCGCACAGGCGACCCAGGGGTATGTGGGGGTTCATGGATGCTCCGATCTGCGAAGAGGTCGAAAGTCAGATACCTCCCAACTCGGGGGCTGTCTCGGCCAGGCGCGGTAATTCGCCCGTTTGCTCGGCGTGTCCCACTCGCCCAGCCTCGCGCCGAGGACTCCGTCTCCGGCCCAGTGGCCGGGTGCGGCGCGAGTGTCCGTTCGGCTGCGGTGGGGTACCCGCGATGCCCGAGGCTCGCGGAGGTGCACGTGCGCGTTGCTGTCGTCGGTGGGGGCCACAACGGGCTGGTGGCCGCCTGCTATCTCGCGCGGGCGGGAGCCGAGGTGGTGGTACTGGAGCAGGCCGGCAAGCTCGGCGGCGGTTCGCGTACCGACGAGCCGGCACCGGGCTTCCGCTTCAACACCCACTCCGCCGCACACAACATCATCAACGCGACCGATATCGTCGCTGACCTCGGGCTGCGCGAGGCAGGCTTGGAATACCGCGAGATGGACCCGTTCTCCATCGCGGTCTTCACCGACGGCACAATCGTGCGCTTCCACCGCAGCATCGAGCGGACCGTCGCCTCGATCGCCGAAGCCGACCCCGCCGAGGCCCGCCGCTACGCGGACTGGATGGACGAGGCCATGCCGGTCATCACCGCCATGCGCGCCGGCCTGGGCGGCTATGGGCGGGCGCGGCAGATGCGGCGACTGCCGCGCCAGATGATCGCCGGCGTGCAGGCGCTGGCGCGCAACGGCGGACCGGTCGGGCTCGCCGGGCTGCTCCTGCAGCCCTACGGCCGCGTGCTGCGGGAACGGCTGGGCAGCGAGCTCGTACGAGCGCCGGTGTCGGCCTTCGCCGCGCACGCCTCGGCCTCGCCGGACGAACCCGGCAGCGCGCTGTTCGGCCTGTGGCAGGCGTTCTATCACCAGGTCGGGCAGTGGCACGCCGTCGGCGGGTCACAGGGACTCATCGACGCACTCGCCCGGCGGCTGGAGAGTTACGGCGGGCAGTGGCGCACCGGCGCGGCGGTAGAGCGCATCACTCGCACCGGCAGCCGTGTGACAGGGGTGGTGCTGGAATCGGGCGAACGCCTGACCACCGACGCCGTCGTCACCGCGATCGATCCTCGGATGGCGCTGCTGCGACTGCTCGACCCGCCGCTGGACGGGCCCGTCGCGGACGCGCTCGCGCGGTGCGGCGGGGCAACGCCGTCCAGATGCTCGTGCTGCTGGCGACGACCGCGCTGCCCGGGTACGCGCGGGCCCGGCCAGGGGACTGGAACGGCCTGCAGTCCTTCGTGGACAGCGTCGACTCCCTCGCGGACGGCTTCGCACAGGCGAACGCACGACGCCTGCCTGAGGACCCGGTGCCGACCTACGCCTTCACCCCCAGCGCACTCGACAGCAGCCTGGCACCGCCCGGCCACCACACCGTCTACCTTGCCTGCCCGACCGCGCCCCACCAGGTGCACGGCGGCTGGGCGAACGCCGCGTCGACGTTCGCCGACCGGATGGTCGACACCGTCGAGAAACGGGCACCGGGCTTCACGGACACGGTGGTGAGCCGGACGATCCGCACACCCGAGCACATGGCCCGCGAGCTGCGCTGGCCGGGCGCGCATCCGATGTACGTCGGCATCAGCCTGGACCAGGTCGGCCTCCTGCGCCCCACGCGCGCCCTCAGCAGCCACGCCACACCCATCAGCGGACTCGTCGTATCCGGAGCGGGCACCGCGCCCGTCGGCGGCATCGCCGGCACACCCGGCCGCAGGGCGGCGCACGCCCTCCTGCGCAGCATGCGCCAGGCATGAAAAATGCTGCCGTCTCAAGGCAAGCGAGCGACTGAGCCGACCGGTGTGTTCCAGCAGGCGGCCGGTAACCGTGCCTTAGCATGACGCGCATGTCGCGACGCGTGCTGATGCCGTTCCGGGCCTGGTCCGGGGCGCTGCTTGCGTGCACTGTCATGCTTTGTCTGGCCGGGCTGGCCCGCCCCGCGATGGCGATGCCCTCCTCGATGGCCTCGATGGAGAGAGCCGCTCCGGCCATGGCCAGGGGCCTGACGCACGTTGCAGCGGGCGCGCAGGCGGCAGCGACTGCGATGGCGACCGACGCGGCCGGAGACAGTGCGCATTGCCCGATGCTGAAGAAGCAGTGCGCGGCGCCGAAGGCCACCCTCGGACAGGACGTTCAGCCGAACCCTGTACTGACCGGTCTGCCGACGGTGACGTCCTGTTCCCACGCGGCCGTCACGGCCCAAACCAACGCACCGCCTCCGGCGCTGCCCCCTCCTGATCTGCACCGGTTGTGCGTGTCGCGGACGTGAGGGTTCGACTCCCGTGAGGCTGCCCCTGCTGCCGTCTCGTGGGACGCCGACATCGCTCACGTCCGCCTCGGCACGCCCGTAACCCCCATCTTCTGGGCGCGTGCCGTCGTATCCGAACAGGAGTCACGACGCATGCCGTCGTCCATCACCTTGCTCATCACCGGAGTCAGCACCGGTCTGCTCGCCGGCGGCGCCTCGTGTGCCGCCGTCCAAGGCGGTCTGCTGGCCGGAGCGGTCACCCGCCGCGATCCTGCCCAGGCCCGCATTCCCGCCCGTGCGTCTCACTCATCTGCCTCGTCCGCCAAGAAGCGGCCCCACGCCGCCGGTTCGAGCCCGGCCCGTCGTGCGGCGTCGACTGCGTCCCTGGAGCCGACGGCCGGGCATCTGGCCCCGGTCGGCGCGTTCCTCGCCGGGAAGCTGCTCTCCCACACGATCCTCGGCGCGCTGCTGGGGATCTTCGGCGCCGCGTTGCAGCCCAGCCCCCGGGCGCAGGCAGTGCTGCTGATCATTGCCGGGGCGCTGATGCTGCTCTTCGCCCTCGACCTCTTCGGGGTCAAGGCGGTGGGCCGGCTCGTCCCCCGTCCGCCGGCCTCCTTCGGGCGGCTGGTGCGGCGCAGCACCAGGACCACGTCGATGGCCACCCCGGCGCTGGTCGGCTTCGCCACGGTACTGGTGCCCTGCGGAGTGACGCTGTCGATGGAGCTGGTCGCGATCACCGCCGGCTCCCCGGTCGCCGGGGCAGCAGTGATGGCCGGGTTCGTGCTGGGCACCGCCCCGCTGTTCGCCGTCCTCGGCTACCTCTTCCGCCGCTCCAGCCGGGCGCTGTCCGGCCGCCTGGGCATCGCCACCGGCGTCGTGGTCCTGGCCGTCGCCGCCTGGACCATCGGCTCCGGACTCCAGGCCGGCGGCTGGGTCTCCTTCAAGACCAGTTCCACGACTGTGGCGGCCGCCGCGCCCGCTCCGTCGGAAGCCGGTACAGGGGCGTCGGACGGGCCGGTGCGCATCGACGCCTCCGGCAAGCAGGTGATCACCCTGACCGTGACGGATTTCTACGTTCCCACGCAGTTCACGGCCAAGGCCGGGGTGCCGACCACGCTGGTGCTGCGCGGCAAGGACTCCGGCGGCTGCGCCCGCGCCTTCACCATCCCCGAACTCGGGGTCCAGGAGATCGTCAAGCGTGACGGTGACACCGAGGTCGACCTGGGCACCCGCAAGCCAGGCACCCTCCGCTTCTCCTGCGCCATGGGCATGCAGACCGGTGCCATCGACTTCCAGAAGGACCTGTGATGAAGCTGTTCAGCCGCAAGAACAAGACCGAAGCCGACGCCGGTCCGCAGGTGGTACTCCTCGTCGAGGGCATGCACTGCTCCAGCTGCGGCCTGCTCATCGACGACGAGCTGGAAGACATCCCCGGGGTCCGCTCCTCCAGCACCGACGTGAACGCCGGACGCACCACCGTCCGCCTGGAGGAGGGCGCCGAGGTGGACACGGCCGCACTCGTCGCGGCGGTGCAGCAGGCGGGCGACTACACGGCCCGGCCGGCCGCCTGACCCGAGACCGCCCACGAGAGCGGAGGAGAAGGTTTCGATGGTGCTGCCCGGCCGGAGAATTCTCCCGGCCCGGGCCGCGCCCCGGCGGGACGACCCTGACGTGCGGGGGAAGCCGGCAGCGGAGAGGATGACACCGTGCCCGCGCCGAGAAGCAACGAGCGGCTGCGCCGCTACTGGGACAAGCACGCCCGTTCCTACGACCGGCAGATGCGGTTCCTCGACCGCACCCTGTTCGGCGAGAGCCGTACCTGGGTCTGCTCGCAGGCCACGGGCGACGTCCTGGAGGTCGCCATCGGCACCGGGCTGAACCTTCCCTTCTACCCTCCGGACGTCCGGCTGACCGGCATCGAGTGGAGCCCGCAGATGCTGGCCATCGCCCGACGCCGCGCCGAGGAACTCGGCCGCACTGCGGACCTGCGCGAGGCCGACGCCCAGGCCCTGCCGTTCCCCGACGCCGCCTTCGACACCGTGGTGTGCACCCTGTCCCTGTGCGCGATCCCCGACGACCAGCGAGCCGTCGCCGAGATGAGCCGCGTGCTCAAGCCCGGCGGCCGGCTCCTGCTGCTGGATCACATCGCGAGCTCCGCCTGGCCCGTCCGTGCGATCCAGCGGCTCTTCGAACTCGTCACCGTTCCGCTCGGCGGGGAGCACTTCATGCGCCGACCGCTGCGGCGCGTCCAGGCGGAAGGACTTCAGATCGAGCAGCGGGACCGGTTCACGCTCGGCATCGTCGAACGCCTCACCGCCCGCAAGCCCGCCCCCGGATCCGCCGACGGGTGATGTACGGCAGGGGCGGGTCGCTGAGCACGTGGAAGGGGGCGCCGGAGCTTGGCCCGGGGCCCCCTTCGTGCCGGACTCAGCGCAGCGGCTGGAAGCGACGAAGCCGCAGGCTGTTGGAGACCACGAAGACCGAGGAGAAGGCCATCGCGCCTCCGGCGATCATCGGGTTGAGCAGGCCGAGCGCGGCCAGTGGCAGCGCGGCGACGTTGTAGGCGAAGGCCCAGAACAGGTTCGCCTTGATCGTGCGAAGGGTGCGGCGGGCCAGCCGGATCGCGTCCGCCGCCGCCCGCAAGTCACCCCGTACCAGGGTCAGATCCGATGCCGCGATGGCCGCATCGGTGCCGGTGCCCATGGCCAGACCGAGGTCCGCCTGGGCGAGGGCGGCCGCGTCGTTGACGCCGTCGCCGACCATCGCCACGACCTGGCCTGCCTGCTGGAGGCGCTGGACCTCGGCGACCTTGTCCTCGGGGTGGACCTCCGCGATGACGTTCTCGATGCCGACCTCGGCCGCCACCGCGAAGGCAGCCGCCGTGTTGTCGCCGGTCAGCAGAACCGGGGTGAGGCCGAGCCGCTTGAGGTCGGCGACCGCCTCGGCGCTGGTCGCCTTGACGGTATCGGCGACCACCAGCGCGCCACGCACCCGCCCGTCCCAGGCGGCGAAGACGACCGTACGGCCCTGGGCCTCGGCCTCCTTCCGGGCGCGGTCGAGTCCGTCGGGCAGTTCCTGGCCGTGTTCCTCCAGCCACGCGACCCGTCCCGCACGGACCGTACGGCCCTCGACCTGCCCCCTCACGCCCCGGCCCTGGGTGTTGGCGAAGCCGGTCACGGCGGGCAGCAGGCCGAGGCGCTCGCGCGCGGCGTTCGCGATGGCGGCGGCGATGGGGTGTTCGCTGGCGTCCTCCAGTCCGCCGGCCAGCCGCAGCACCTCCTGCTGATCCTCGCCGTCGGCCGGTATGACGTCGACGAGGCGCATCCTGCCCTCGGTGACCGTGCCGGTCTTGTCCAGGACCACGGTGTCGATCCGCCGGGTCGACTCCAGTACCTCGGGCCCGCGGATCAGCAGCCCGAGCTGGGCGCCGCGCCCGGTGCCGACCATCAGTGCGGTCGGCGTCGCCAGCCCGAGCGCACACGGGCAAGCGATGATCACCACAGCGATGGCGGCGGTCAGCGCGGTAGCGGCCGGAGCGCCGGTCAGCAGCCAGACGGCAAAGGTACCCGCAGCCAGGGCAATGACGACCGGGACGAACACCGCCGAGATCCGGTCGGCCAGCCGCTGCACCGCCGCCTTGCCGGTCTGGGCCCGCTCCACCAGGGCAGCAATCTGCGCCAGCTTGGTGTCCGACCCCACACGCGTGGCCCGTACGGTCAGGCGGCCGTGGCTGTTGACGGTGGCGCCGGTCACGGCCGAGCCGGGCTCGACCTCCACCGGCACGCTCTCCCCGGTCAGCAGCGACTCATCCACCGCCGAGGCGCCCTCGACGACCACACCGTCCGTGGCGATCTTCTCCCCGGGCCGTACGACGAACAGGTCCCCGACCGCCAACTGCTCCACCGGGATACGTATCTCCGTGCCGTCGCGCAGCACAGCGACGTCCTTGGCCCCCAGGTCCATCAGCGCCCGGATCGCGTCCCCGGCCCGCCGCTTGGCCCTCGCCTCGAAGAACCGGCCCGCCAGCAAGAACGCCGTCAGCACGACGGCGACCTCCAGATACAGGTGCTCCCCGCCCATGGCCAGGGCACCGGCGCTCCACAGGTAGGCGGCCAGCACCCCCAGCGACACCAAGGTGTCCATCGTCGCCGACCCGTGGCGCAGATTCAGGGCCGCCGCCCGGTGGAACGGCCACGCACCCCACGCGACCACCGGAGTGGTCAGCAGCAGCGCCACCCACTCCCAGCCGGGGAAGTGCAGGGTGGAGATCATCGACACGAGCACCACGGGCAGGCCCAGCACCGTCGAGGCGATCAGGCGGCGGCGCAGCCCGGCGATGTGTGCGCCCTCGGCGTCCACCGCCTCTTCCCCGGAGGCCGGGGCCTGGGACGTGGGCACCTCGGCGCCGTAGCCAATGGCCTCAATGGCGGCCACCAACTCTTCCACCCCGACGTCGGGGCTCTCCCGGGTCACGTGCGCGGTCGCGGTCGCGAGGTTCACCGTTGCCCTCACGCCGGGCAGCTTGCCCAGCTTCCGTTCCACCCGTGCCACGCAGGAGGCACAGGTCATGCCGGTTATGGCCAGTTCTATGGACTGCTCGGCATCGGCCCGCGTGCTGGTTGCCATGGGACGGTTCCTCATCTCTTTGAATCTCGAATGGGGGGCGCGACCACGGCGAAGCCCTGTCCGGCGGCGGGACGCCAGCTCAGCTCGCCCCCGTACAGGCGGCGCAGGACAGCAGGCGGCTGGTGGTAGCAGAACACGGACGTGCCGGCGCCGACGATGGACGGGGTGTCGATGAACAGCGGTAACTCGGCCAGGAAGTAACGGACCGCGTGCTCGACCTGTTCCTCGTCCGGTGCCTGCCCGGCGGGCAGCTTCCCGGCCAGCACCCACACGGTGGCCTCCCGGCAGGCGGCCCGGAAGTCCGCGTCCTGCGCGTACCGGCGCCGTCCGCTCGCATGGAGCTGGCCGAACTCCGCATTGCTCTCCAGCTCGGCCCAGCCCAGCACGCGCTGGCCCGCGTCGGCCTGGCCGAGCGAATCCAGCGCAGTAACGATCTTGTTGCGGGTGTACTGGCCCTGCCTACGCGCCTTCCACGCGGCCTTCTCGGGGGCGTACCCCAGCGCCTCGAACGTGTACGCGCTCGGCGCGTCCGGCACGAAGAAGTCCACCCGCTCGAACCGCTCCAGCCCCCACGCCGCCAGCTCACGAATCCGGGCCGTGGAGAAGTAGCTGTTGAACGGGCTGATCCCGAAACAGGCGTGCTCCGCACGCTCGACGACTTCGGCGCACCGGCCGCTCAGCGGTGTCACCACCATCGCCGCCGAACAGCCGTCGCCTTGATCAGTGTTCATGACCGGACGCTAAAACTTTGACCTTAGGGCAAGGTCAAGCGCAGACTGGCAGCACTCGCACGAAAGGGCCACCGTCATGCTCACCGTCGGCCGCATCGCCGCCCGCACCGGGCTGAGCCCCAAGGCCGTCCGCCTCTATGAGGCCAACGGCCTCATCGACCCGCCCGAGCGCACCGCCGCCGGCTACCGCACCTACACCGACGAGGCCGTGCCCGTCCTCCGCTTCATCCGCCAGGCCCAGGCCCTCGGCCTCAGCCTCAAGGAGATCAAGGACATCCTCGACCTCCAGCGCCGTGGCGAACAGCCCTGCGCCCTCGTCACCAGCCTCCTCGACCAGCACCTCGCCGACATCGACCGCCGCATCGCCGACCTGCAGGCCCTCCGCACGACCCTGCAGCACGCCCGAGCCCAGGCCGAAGAGGCCGCCGACCGCGGAGAAAACGCCCTTGTCTGCCACATCATCGAAAACACCAGGTCGCACCCCTGATACGCGGTGCTGGCCTTTTGACGTCGTTCAACCGCAACAAGCTGTGGGCAATCCCGCGTAAGCGGCCCTCACGTGCACTCGCGCCCAGGGCGGGTCCTGTGGGGCCCGTTCGACTGCACGAGCACTCGGCAGAGTGCCAGCAGTGGTCGCCGCAGAAACGAGTTTCAGCGGTGCGTAGGTACCGGGTCCGGGCACAGCAGGGAAAGCCCGGGATGGTCGCGGATCTGCTGCACGCTGTGCGGAATCGGGGCGGCGAAGGCCAGCGCAATGACGACGGCCTGATTCCCACGGCGAGGCCCGGCCGGGGCGGTGATGGGGGATGGCGCGGACGATGGTGAGGGTGGCCAGGCCGAGGGCGCCGCCGAACAGTCCGTGCAGCCAGAAATGGAACCGAGCGCCGTAGCTGGCGTAAACCACATACAGCACAGCACTACCTCGATGGTGAGGACCAGTGTTGCGCTGATCCACGCCCGGCGGCTCATGGCAGCCCCTCGATCAGGATCCTGATCTCCTGCTCGTGGTCGGCAAGTCCGGGATCGAAGGTGCGGTAGCGCAGCTGGCCGCGCGCGTCGATGAGTGCGTAGCCGGGCCCGCTCCGCCCGCTCTCGGTCACCAGCGCATAGCGCCGGGCCAAGTGCGCGTCCGTGGAGCGTACGACCTGCGCCTGTGGAAGTTCGGGCAGCGGGCAGCGGGTCTGGCAGAAGACCACCACGGCAGCTCGGCCGGGGACGAGACCGAGTTCTTCCACGCCGGGGGCAGGCTGGTCGAGGTAGAGCAGATCGAGTTGCTGGAGAGCGTGGGCGGGATCGTGGAGCCATTCCCTCACCTGACCTGCGCGCTCGCGACGGGCGCGTCCGGCAGCGGGCAGGTGCTCATGCCGGTGGCGGCCACCGCGGGCTGGGCGGCCAGGACCAGCGGCAGCGCCAGCACCGCGCCCGCCACCAGCGCCCCGCCCCACACCACTGCCCGGCGCAGCGGCCGGGGCGGGCTGAGCAGCCGCCGTACCCGACCGGCCACGTGGCCGCCGGAGGCCGCAAGCGAGGCCGCGGGCGTGCCCGCCCCGGCCAGCTCGACCAGGGCGGCGGCCAGAGTGAGTGAACTGGTGCGGGCCGTGGCCGCGTCGTCGGCGGCCATCTCCACCAGGCGCCGCGTCTGATCCGCCGCCACAGCGAACAGCCCCACCTTGGGGAAGGCCCGCTCCAGCGCCTCCGCGTACGCCAAGGCCAGGTGGTGTCGCTGGCGGATGTGCGCCTGCTCATGGGCGATCACCGCGTCCAGTTCATGCGGCGCCAGCGCGGCCAGCGCCGCCGAGGTCAGCACGATCCGGTGCCCGTGGCCAGGCAGGCAGTACGCCGCCGGACGGTCGTCGTCCACCACCGTGACCCCGAGACCGGCGTGCGCACGGCCGACCATCGTCAGCACCGCGGCGTGCCGACGACGCTCACTGCGGGCCCGCAGCAGACCCGCCGCCAGGCACCAGCCGACCCGGCCCGCCAGCACAAAGGCCAGTGTCGTGCCGCTCGCGGCCACCGCCGCGCCGCCCGGCGTCGCGTACTGCTCACGCAGCATCAGCACGCACGCCTGCAGCAGATCGGCCAGGCTGCCGCTGACCGGCACCGTCGGCACAGCCAGCGCCGACCCGGCCAGCGCCACAGAGATCACGACGGTCGCGGTCAGCGCCTGCCAGGCCCAGATCGCCAGCCGCGGTGCCCGCGCCGCCCAGGCGGTGCGGACCAGCAGCAGCGGGGCAAGCGCCCCGAGCAGGACCGCGTAACCGAGCAGCAGAACGGCCACCCTCACGACCGGCTCCCCTCCCGGCGCGCGGCGAGCGCCGCCCGCAACTCGGCGACCTCGGCGTCGTTCAGCTCGTCGAACAGCCGCACCAGCGTCGCGGTACGGTCCGCACCGGTGGCCCACACCTGGTCGATCAACGAGGCCGCGTACTCCTCACGGCTCTTCGTGGTCCGATAGCGGAACGCGCGGCCGTCCTTGGCCCGCGACAGCCAGCCCTTGCGGTGCAGGATCTCCATCACCGTCTGCACCGTGTTGTACGCCAGCTCCTGCGGCCGGTCGCGGTTCAACCGCTCCAGCACTTCGCGCACGGTCAGCGGTGTCTCTGCGGCCCACGCCACGTCCATGATCGCCTGTTCGAGCTCGCCGAAGCCCCGCATCCCGGCCGCCTCCCTGTACGAAAACCTAAGCGCCATAGTACGTGCAGCCCGGGATGAGCCGTCCAGGGTGAGCGCCACTCCGGCCTGCCCTGTCGCTCAAACCGCCGCTGCGGGCTGCCCCTGCCGGGTAGCTGCACGGGACCGGTTGACCCCTTAGTCCGCGACCGGGACCGGGCGACCCTGGTGAGCAGCATGATCCTTTTTATGGGCGCTGCTCGCAAAGCTGCGGCCCGCTCTCTCCCTAGGGGGAGGCAATGAAGACCAACAAGCGTAATTACGGTCTGTACGCCCTGGCGCTCGCCATCGCCTTCGTCGGCGCCCTGGCGCTGGGGGTGTCGGCGGAAGCCCTTGCCCTTTTGGCCGTTTTCGCCGTCTGCCCGCTGATGATGTTCTTCATGATGCGCAACATGCATGGCGGCCACGGCAAGGGTAACCAGCACACGAACGAGACCGATCCGATGCACAAGCGCGATCACCACCAGCACAGACCCGGTCGGCCGTAACGGCCCTATCCGGATGGCTACCGCACCAACAGCGGGGCGCCGGCAGCGCAACCGTCTACAACCAGCTGCACACGACGCTGCCCGCTGCCCCGTACGCGGTGGTGGCCCTCGGCCTCGTCGCCGTCCTCTGCGGCCTGCTGTTCAAGATCGGTGCCGTGCCCGCACACTTCTGGGTGCCCGAAGTCACCGACGGCACCCCGGCCCCGGTCGCCGCCTACGTCACCACCCTGCCCAAGATCGGCGGGCTCATCGCCGCCTTCCGGCTCGTCCACCAGGCACTGCCAACGGAGGCCGTCAACTGACCTCTGCTGCTGGCCGTGCTGGCCGCCGTCTCCATGACGCTGGGCAACCTCGCCGCGTTCTTCCAGACCTGCCGCCATCGACGGCGGCTACAGCTGGCTCGCCGCACTCGCCGTCGCCAACACCGTCGCCTCCCTCTTCTACTACCTGCTACTACCTGCGCTGGCTCGCCCCCTCTTCCGCCCCCCCCGGGCGACCAGCGCGCCCAAGCCCAGGCCGCCCTCGGCCGCTGGTCCGCCACAGCCGCCTACACCGCCGGCACCGCCTCCCTCGCCCTCGGCATCGCGGGGGGCGCTGCGATCATCCCGGCCTCGTACAGCCGTACTGCCTTGCATGTCAGCCCGGCGGGGGCGTCGGCCTGCCCGATCGTCACTCCTGGTAGCGCCATGGTTGTGCCTTCCCCCGCCATGGTTGACCTTGCCCCTGGGGTCGGGTTCTAGCGTTGCGGATGTAACCGATGGAACGCGCCGAGAGGTGGTCGACATGCCGTTCCGCGAGGGTGAGGTCTACCGCTGCCCTGATCCAGGGTGCGGGTGCGAGTTGACCGTGACGAAGGGGGCACCGCCCGCCTGCGGCGGTCAGCAGAGCCCGACATGCTGCTGCGGCAAGACCATGGTCAAGAATTCCGAGTAGGAGCCACCGTCGCGGGCGGCGTTGGCCCTACGCCGAGTAGAGCCGTCCCGGTGGTGTTCCCCCGTGCCACCGGGACGGTCGTACGTCTGGGTCTCACACCGCACCGTCGGCCGGGTCGTCCTGGGCGAGGCGGTAGGCGGTGGTCACCTATAGGTGCCGGCCTTTTTGCCGGAGGGGATGACAACCGATCGGGACCTGGGGCCTTGCCTAGTCCGCTGGGACCTGCGGCGGTCCCGGTGGCGGGGGGGCTTGGTTGATCCAGTGGGCAGGCAGCAGGCATCGCGTCCTGCGCGGCGGCGACGGACGGCGGCACTGACGGCGGCCACCAGGAACAACACTGCGGCGGCGATGGCCCAGCGGTTGCCCAGGAAGCCGCCGATCCCGGGGAGCGCGCCTGCGGCGATCAGAGCGGGCAGGGCGCAACAGACGATCATCAGCAGGGCGGCGCCGATCGCGGCGAGGGCCATGCCGGTGCCGGAAGGGCTCGGAGTCGCCGCGCGGGGGCCGGTGGGCGGTGGGGCATTGCGGTGATGCTCTTTGTAGGTCAGCCATGGCTGTCGGGGATGCGGGTGCAGCAGGTCAGGGCGGCGGCGTTGTCCGCGGCCAGGGCCCGGGCCAGGACGACGAGGTCCGCGACGCGCGGGTCGCCGACGGAGTAGCGCAGCTTCTTGCCGTCCCGCCGGGCGGTGATATAGCCGCAGTCCACGAGGCAGGACAGGTGGACCGACACGCGCGGCTGGGAGATGCCGGCGTGCTCGACGCAGTCGGCGGAGGTGCGCTCGCCGCCGAGGATGAACTCCAGCAGCCTCAGCCGAGTGGGGTCCGCCAGGGCACGAAAGAACTTCGCCACGATATCGGTGTGCGAGCACGGCTCGGCCTCGGCCTGCGTCAGGCCGTGCGACTGGACAGGATTCGCGGTCACAGGCAGCCCTTTCCACACGCATCTATTCGCCTATCCGCATAGTATGGTGGAGGTCTGATATTCGGCAAGACGCATAGAAGCACGGTCCGGTCTGCGGGCCCGGTGCTTAAGGAGGCGCAGCCGTGAGCAGTGCGAACAGCGGATACGACCTGGCTGTCATCGGCTCGGGCGGGGCCGCGTTCGCCGCGGCGATCGCGGCCCGCACCAAGGGCGCTTCCGTGGTGATGGTCGAGCGCGGCATCACTGGCGGCACCTGTGTGAACACCGGCTGCCTGCCGTCCAAGGCGCTGCTGGCCGCCGCCGAGGCCCGGCACACCGCCGCGGCACAGCCCTTCCCCGGTATCCGCACAGAGGCCGGTCCGGTGGAGTTCGGCACCCTGATCGGCAGCAAGACCGCCCTGGTGGACGACATGCGTCAGGACAAATACGAGGATCTGGCGGCCGAGTACGGCTGGGAGATACTGCACGGCACCGCGGCCTTCACCGGCAGCTCTGACGGCCCGGCCCTACACGTGGAAGTCGGCGGCGACGGCACCACCGCGATCGAGGCCGCGCACTACCTGATCGCCACCGGCTCAGCCCCGGGGGCGCCGCCCATCGACGGGCTTCAGGAGGCCGGGTACCTGACCTCCACCACCGCGATGGAGCTGGAGAGCCTTCCGAAGTCGCTGATCGTGGTCGGGGGCAACTACATCGGCCTGGAGCAGGGCCAGCTCTTCGCCCGCCTCGGGGTGAAGGTCACCGTGGTGGAGGCGCTGGACCGGCTGGCCCCCTTCGAGGAGCCCGAGGTCAGCGAGGTGATCGAGCAGGTCTTCCGGGACGAGGGGATCGGCGTGCACACCGCCGCAACGGTCGCCGCCGTCCGCCGCGACGCGAACGGGTACACCCTCACTGCGGCCGGCAGCGGTCAGGTTTTCGAGCTGAAGGCGGAGCAGCTGCTGGTGGCCACCGGCCGTCGCCCGGTCACCGACGGCCTCGGCCTGGAGGCGGTGGGAGTCAAGACCGGCAAGCGCGGCGAGATCGTGGTGGATGAGCACCTGCGCACGGGCAACGAGCGGATCTGGGCCGCTGGGGATGTCACCGGGCATCCGCAGTTCGTCTACGTCGCTGGCGCCCACGGCACGCTGGTCGCCGACAATGCCCTCGACGGCGCCGGGCGCACGCTGGACTACCGCCACCTGCCCCGGGTCACCTTCACCACCCCCGCGGTCGCCGCTGTCGGTCTTACCGACGTCCAAGCCGTCGCCCAGGGCTATGCCTGCGACTGCCGGGTGCTGCCGCTTCAGTACGTGCCGCGGGCCCTGGTCAACCGGGATACCCGTGGCCTGATCAAGCTCGTCGCCGAGCGCGGGACCGGGAAGCTGCTCGGCGCGCACGTCATCGCCGACGGCGCCGCCGACGTGATCGCGACCGCGGTCTACGCGCTGGCCAATCAGATGACGGTGCAGCAGATGGCCGACCTGTGGTTGCCCTATCTGACCATGGCCGAGGGGCTGAAGCTGGCCGCCCAGACCCACACCCGTGACGTGGCCAAGCTGTCCTGCTGCGCCTCCTGAGCAACAACGGTGACGGCAAGGAGACGGCGGTGGTTTGATGCACGGCAGGCAGCGGACGACCCGGATGACGGTCGGGGAGCTGTCCCGCCGCACCGGGGTGCCGGTCAAGACGCTGCGCGAGTACACCGACCTGGGACTGATCTACACCTTGGGCCGCAGCCCGGCCAACTACCGGCTGTACGACACCGAGGCCCTCTGGTGCCTGCGCTGGATCGGTGAACTGCGCGGCCTGGGCCTGACAGTGGCCGAGATCCGCGAGCTGACCAGGGCCTGGCGGACCGGCGACGGCCAGCCGACCGGCCGACGCCTGGCACAGCTGCTGGACCGCTCCCGCGAACGGCTCACCCAGCGCATCGCCGCCCAGCAGCAGACGCTGCGGTTGGATCGAGGCATTCGAGGCCGCCCACCGGGCCGACCTGGCGGAAGGCGACTTCTGCTGGGCCGGTGACCCGCACTGCACTACACGGGCTTGACCCTCACCCCGGGATCAGATCCTACGGTCCCAGACATCGGACCAACCCCACCCCCTGCCAGGGGCCCTGGAGGGAGAAAGGAAACCCCTGTGGACACCGACACCCGGCAGTTCGCCGACCGCTTCACCACCTCGCTCAGCAACGCGCCCGGCCTCAAGATGTGGCCGGTACGCCCGCTGCAGACCCTGCTCGCCGCCGGACAGCCGGTCACCGTCGACCAGCTCGCCGCCCAGGCCGGCCGCCCCCTCGCCGAGATCCGCGAGGCACTGGCCGCCATGCCCGACACCGAGTACGACGCCGAGGGCCGCATCATCGGCTACGGCCTCACCTTTACCCCCACCCCGCACCGCTACGAGGTCAACGGCCGCACCTTCTACACCTGGTGCGCCCTGGACACCCTGGTCTTCCCCGCCATCCTCGGCCACACCGCCCACGTCGCCTCCCCCTGCCGGGCCACCGGCGAGCCGGTGCACCTGGCCGCCACCCCCGACGGGCCCACCGACGTGGAGCCGGCCACTGCGGTCGTCTCCCTCGTCACCCCGGACGCGCCGAGCTCGGTACGCGTCTCCTTCTGCAACCTGGTGCACTTCTTCGCCAGCGCCGACGCCGCCAAGGACTGGCTGGCCGAGCACCCGGATGCCCGGGTTCTGCCGGTCGGGGAAGCCTTCGACGTCGGTCGGCCCGTCATCGAGCAGATCCTGGCCGGCGACACCTCATCCGACTGCTGCTGAACACGCCCACCCGGACGGCAGGGCTGGTGGCCGAAACCCAGCCGGCCACCTCCCTGCGTGCCAGGCGCAGGGCGTTCGGCCCGGGCACACGGCCGCTACGCGCCGTCAGCTCGCGCCGGGCACCGCTGCACTTGGACACCCCGCACCTGCTGATCGTCCACTTCGCGATCGCAACCTCGACCAGTCGCTGTTCGAAGTCATCTCCGCCTTCGCCACTGTGGGCCTGTCCACCGGCATCACGGCCGACCTGCCCACCGGTGAGCAGGTCCTGCTGACCGTGCTGATGTTCATCGGCCGGCTCGGCCCGATCACCGTGGCCTCCGCGCTCGCCCTGCGCCAGCGCGTCCGCATGTACGACCTGCGCAACAACGCCGTCGTGGTCATCGGCCTGGGCCGCTTCGGGCGTGCCCTGGCACTGGAACTGGTGGATGAGGAGACCGAGGTCCTGGGCATCGACGAGGACCCGGAGGTCGTGCAGTTGCTGTCCGGTTCCCTCACCCACGTGGTACGCGCCGACTCCACCAAGGAAGCCGTCCTGCGCCAGCTGGCCGTCCATGAGTTCGACCGCGCCGTGGTCGCCATCGGCACCGACCTGGAGGCCAGCATCCTGACCGCCTCCCTGCTGGTCTCCTTCGGCATCCAGGACGTCTGGGCCAAAGCGATCAGCGAAGCCCACGGCCGGATCCTTTCCCAGCTCGGTGTCCAGCACGTCGTCTACCCCGAGCACGACATGGGTCAGCGCGTCGCCCACCTGGTGCGCGGCAGGATGCTCGACTACATCGAGTTCGAGGACGACTTCGCCATGGTCAAGACCACACCACCTGCCGAGATCGTCGGCCAACGCCTGGCTGACAGCGCGGCATCACCGTCGTCGCCATCAAGCGTCCCGGCGAAGACTTCACCTACGCCACCACCGACACCGTCGTCGAAGCCGACGACACCATCATCGTCGCCGGACGCACCCGCCAGGCCGAACGCTTCAGCGAACTCCAGTGAAACGCTGACGGGCATCGGAGGACGGCTCGTGGCCCGCAGCGGTACGCCAGGGGCCGTGCGTGTGCTGGGCTTGCCGGTCAGGGGGATGCCGCCGCCGCTCCACGGCTCACCGCGCGGGCGTGCCATGGGCTTCTGTACGTCGACGGCGTGCACTCTGTCGACGTCACTTCCGCTGGCGAGGCCAGCCATCACTGGTACCGGCACCACTGGTACCGGCATCACTACCGTCCCGCCTCGGTGGATGACCCGCCGACGAGCGGACATGGAGTACACAGTGGCATCGGACCTCAAGGGGACAGGAACGTGAGAAGGCAACGCCCTGTCCCTCAAATGAGACAGCGGAAAACGCCCCGGTCGTCACAGTGGAACGGGGAACATTCCGAATGCGGGCCTACACATGGATGTCCTCGGGGAACTCGTCGGCCACACGCCAGGCTGCCTCAATACCCGGGTGCCGTCGGGCGCGGTGAGGGGCGTCGGTCCGTTGACGGGGTCTCCTCACCGGCCCCTCGCCTCGGCGACCGCAACGCGACCCCCGTCGACAGCAGCAACAGGCCGCCGAGCATCACGAACGGTGCCGCCACTCCCGCCACCCCGGCGATCAGACCGGCGGTCGCGGGGGCGGCGACCTGGCCCAGGCGGTTGCCGGTCAGGCGGAGGGCGAGGGCGGTGGAGCGGGCGGCCTCGGGGGCGGCCTGGACGACCGTCGTCATGGAGAGGGGCTGGCCGACGCCGAGGCAGAAGCCGAGCGCCGCGAGGATCAGGGCCAGCGCCCACACCGGCACCGGTAGCGCGATGCCCGCGCACAGCAGGGCCGCCAGCAGACAGCTGAGGGTGAGCAGCAGGGTGCGGCCCAGCTTCAGCAGCGGGGTCAGCACCAGGCGGCAGGCGATCGTGGCCGCCGCCCGCAGGCTGAGCAGCAGGCCGATCACCGAGGGCGCGATGCCCCGGTGCTCGCCGACCACCGGCAGGTAGGCGGTGAGGACATCCGTCGCGGACAGCACGGAGAGGCTGATGAGGATGCCGGCGGGCACGCCCCGGGCTCGCAGGATGCCCCGCACAGGGACGCGGTCGCCTTGCGGCGTCGCGGACTTGGGCGTCGTACGGCGATCCTCTGTGCGCCACAGCGAGGTGAACGCGACCGCGGCGCCCGCACCCGCGACGACCAGGGCGAGTGCGCTGCTGCCCGCCATGTCGTGGCCGCCGATCAGCGCACCGGCCGCGATCGGGCCGACCAGCTGGCCGAGCGAGGCGCCGATGGTGAAGTGGCCGAAGTTGCGGTCCTGTTCGTGCGGCGCGGACTGGCGGGCGACCAGGGACTGGGCGCCGATGACGAAGCTGAGGTGGCCGAGGCCCATCACACCGCTCCAGATCGCCATCGCCCACAGGGAGTCGACGAGGCCGCTGAGCGCGCAGCCGCCGGATATGAGGACGACGCCGGCGGGCAGCAGGGGTGCGCAGCGGCCGTGGTCGGTACGGCGGCCCAGCGGGACGGCGGCGAACAGCGGGAGCAGGGCGTACACTCCCGCGATCACACCGACCGCCCGTTCGTCCGCGCCCAGCGCGAGGGCCCGGTAGGAGACGGCGGGCCGGGCCATCGACACCGCCCCCTGCGCGAAGCTGAAGGCGATGACGAGGCGGAGCAGCCAGCCGCGGTTCCCCCCGGGGCCCATGGTCGTGTACCTCCTGGCGGAGTGGTCCTTCGCGGGATACCTCAGATGATGCCGAACAGGATTCCGGCGCCGAGAATCACCAGGCAGGTCATGGCCGCGTACTTCACCACGAACCGCGTGTGGTCGCCGAACTCGACCTTCGCCATGCCGACCAGCACGTACACGGCCGGGACCAGCGGGCTGGACATGTGCAGCGGCTGGCCGACCAGCGAGGCGCGGGCCATCTCCAGCGGCGTGACGCCGTGCGCCGCGCCGGCCTCGGCGAGGACCGGCAGGATGCCGAAGTAGAAGCCGTCGTTGGACATGAAGTAGGTGAGCGGGAGGCTCAGTACGCCGGTGACCAGGGCCATGTGCGGACCCATGCTGCCGGGGATGATGTCGACCAGCCACTTGGCCATGCTGTCGACCATGCCGGTGCCCTGCAGGACGCCGGTGAAGACGGCGGCGGCGAAGACCATGCCGGAGACGTTGAGGACGTTGTCGGCGTGCGCGGCGAGGCGGGCCTTCTGGTCCGGGATGTTCGGGAAGTTGACGGTGAGCGCGAGGGCGGCGCCGAGCAGGAACAGCACCGGGATCGGCAGCAGTTCCATGATCATGGCGGTGAGCAGGCCGACCGTGAGCAGCGCGTTGAACCAGTACAGCTTGGGGCGCAGGGTGGGGCGGTTGGGGTCGAGGCCCTGGAAGTCGTCGTCCTCGTCGGGGGCTTCTGCGTCGCTGCCGGTTCCGGAAGTGCTGGAGGTGCTGGAGGTGCTGGACGTGCCCGAGGTGCCGGAACCGCCGGTGACCTGCTTGACGTCGGCGCCGGAACCGGTGCCGACGAGTACCGTCTCCTTCTCCTTCTCCTCCACCAGCACCTCGTCCAGCGTCAGCACACCGAGCCGCTTGCGCTCGCGCAGACCGAGGACGTACGAGAGGACGATCACGAAGAGCAGACCGACGGCCAGGGCCGGGATCATCGGCACGAAGACGTCGCCGGCGTCCAGCTTCAGGGCGGTGGCGGCGCGGGCGGTCGGGCCGCCCCACGGCAGGGTGTTCATCACGCCGTTCGCCATGGCCGCGATGCCGGTCAGGATGACCAGGCTCATCTTCAGGCGCTTGTACAGCGGGTACATCGCCGAAACCGTGATCATGAACGTGGTCGAGCCGTCGCCGTCCAGCGAGACGATCGCGGCGAGCAGGGCCGTACCGACGACGATCCGCATCGGGTCGGCCTTGCAGAACTTCAGGATGGCCCGGACGATCGGCTCGAACAGACCGACGTCGATCATCACACCGAAGTAGACGATCGCGAACATGAGCATCGCCGCGGTGGGGGCGAGGCTGGAGACTCCGTCGATGACGTAGTCGCCGAGGTGCGCGCCCTTGCCGACGAAGACACAGAACAGTGCGGGGATGAGCACGAGCGCCGCTATCGGCGACATCTTCTTCATCATGATCAGGACCAGGAAGGTCGCGATCATGGCGAAGCCGAGGATGGTCAGCATGAGTGGATACCTAACGTTCGCCCTTGAACTCCCACCTGGGCCGGCGGTGCGACGACGTTAGGTCCCGTCCAGCGGCGTTAACAAGACGTTGACGTGCGAGCAATAAGCGCAAAACTGCTGGTCACAGCTTTGCTGAGGTCAGCGCGGTGAGCTTTTCGGTCACGGCGGAGATCTCCACGGGCACGCCGTTGAGGACCGCGTTGCCGGAGAGCGGGTCGAGCAGGCTGCCGTCGAGCAGCTGGTTGACGTTGACGCCGGGATCGGTGGCGGCGTGGGTGAGACGGGTGCCGGGGCGGTCGTGGCCCCAGCCGTGCGGCAGGCTGACGACGCCGGGCCGCACGCCGTCGGTGACCTCGGCCGGGGCCGTCACCTCTCCCCCGGCGCCCTTCACGCGTACCGGCGCCCCGTCGCGCACGCCGAGCCGTTCGGCGTCGTCGGGGTGGATGTGCACGGTGCAGCGGTTGGTGCCGCCGGTCAGGGCGGGGACGTTGTGCATCCAGCTGTTGTTGGACCGCAGGTGGCGGCGGCCGACGAGCACGAGGCCGTCGGCGCGCTCGGCCATGGCCTGCCTCAGTCGCGGCAGATCGTCGGCGATCGGGCGGGGCAGCAGTTCGACCTTCCCGCTCACCGTCTTCAGCGGCTGTGGCAGCCGGGGCCGCAGCGGGCCGAGGTCGACGCCGTGCGGATGCGCGAGGAGTGTCTCCAGGTTCAGCCCGTCCGGTCGTACGCCGAAACCGTCGCCGTACGGGCCGAGGCGCAGCATCATGTCGAGCCGTCGCTCGGGGCCGTTGTCGCCGGTGAGCCGGTCGGCGAGTTCCCTCGGGTCCCGGCCGTGCACCGGTGAGTGGGGCTCCTCGACCGCCTTGCCGAGGGTCTGGTCGATGACCATCGCGTCGACGGCGGCCGGGTCGGCGCCGTGCATGCCGGAGACGGCCAGGATCAGCCGGGCGAGGATCTCGGTCTCGGCCATCCGGCCCGGCTCCAGCGGGACGGCTGGGCGGGTGTAGCGGACCTGGTTGCGCACGGCGAGGGTGTTGAAGGCGAAGTCGTGGTGGGCGCTCTGGGACGGCGGGGGCGGCGGCAGGACGACGTGGGCGTGGCGCGAGGTCTCGTTGAGGTAGGGGTCGACGCTGACCATGAAGTCGAGCGAGTCCAGAGCCTTGTCGAGCCGGTCGCCGTCGGGTGCGGACAGCACCGGGTTGGCGGCGATCGCGATCAGTGCCCGGATCGGCTCGCCCTCCTCGGTGGCGGTGTCGATCTCCTCGGCGAGCGCGGAGAGCGGCAACTCGCCCTTCGCCTCGGAGTGCTTGCTCACCCGGGACTGCCAGCGTCCGAGCGCGAACCCGCGGCCGGGTCCGGCGGGGCGGGGGGTCTTGTCGGTGGCGGCCTGCGGGAAGAGGGCGCCGCCCGGCCGGTCGAGGTTGCCGGTCAGGATGTTGAGGACGTCCACGAGCCAGCTGGCGAGCGTGCCGTGCGGGACCGTGCAGCTGCCGATGCGGCCGTAGACGGCGGCGGTGGGGGCGGCGGCCAGTTCCCGGGCGAGGGCGCGCGTCACGGTGGCGTCCACGTCGCATGCCTCGGCGACGGCTTCGGGAGTGAAGTCCCGTACGGCTTCCCGGAGTTCGGCCAGCCCCTGGACGTGCGGCGCGAGGTCGCCGAGCGCGACCAGGTCCTCCTCGAAGAGGACGTGTGCCATCGCCGCCAGCAGCAGGGCGTCCGTGCCGGGCCGGATGGCGATGTGGCGGTCGGCGAGTTTGGCGGTGCGGGTGCGGCGCGGGTCGATCACGGTGAGCGCGCCGCCGCGCGCCTTGAGGGCCTTCAGCTTGCCGGGGAAGTCGGGGGCGGTGCACAGACTGCCGTTGGACTCCAGCGGGTTGGCGCCGATGAGCAGCAGATGGTCGGTGTGGTCGAGGTCGGGCACGGGGATGGCGTTGGCGTCGCCGTAGAGCAGCCCGCTGGAGACGTGCTTGGGCATCTGGTCGACCGTGGACGCGGTGAACACGCTGCGGGTGCCGAGGGCGCCGAGCAGGACGGGCGGATAGAGCGCGCCGGCCATGGTGTGCACGTTGGGGTTGCCCAGGACGACGCCGACGGAGTTGGCCCCGTGCCGCTCGACGACCGGCCGGACCCCGGCCGCCACGGCGTCGAACGCCTCCTCCCAACTGGCCTCCCGCAATTCCCCGTCCTTGCGCACGAGCGGTCCGCGCAGCCGGTCGGGGTCGCCGTCGACGGCCCCGAAGGAGGCGCCCTTGGGGCAGATGAATCCCTGGCTGAACACGTCGTCACGGTCACCGCGGGCGCCCGTGACGCGGGTCCCCTCGATCGTGAGCGTCAGCCCACAGGTGGCCTCGCACAGGGGGCAGATACGCAGGGCGGTGCGGGACACGGGTCCTCCCGGGGTCAGGCGACAGCGGCGACGCACGGACGGGTCGAGCATACCGACCGGTATGCATGGAGGGGAGCCCCCTGAACACATGCGCGCACGCCACGCGCAACCGCCGGAACGCGCCCCCTCAGTCCAGCACCCGCCCCAAATACGCCCGCAGCAGCTCCCGCATCTCCGCGATGATCGCCTCGTCCCCCTCCGGATCCACCCGGAACGACAGCTGCACCAGGGCGTCCGCGGTCTCCACGGCGATCAGGAAGGCGCGGCGCAGGTCGGTGTCGGGTTCGCGGGGGAGGTAGTCCGCGAGGAGGTCGGTGAGCCGGTCGGCGACGCGGTGGTTGGGTTCGGCCTGGCGGGAGCCGACGGGGATCTGGTTGCCGAAGTCGACGAGGGAGAAGCCGGGCGCGGTGCGCTTCATGGCGAGGTACTCGTCGAGCACGGCGTCCATGGCGGCCCGCCAGTCGCCGCGCCGCGCGCCCTTCAGGTGCTCGGTGACGCGCTCGGCGTAGTGCTCCAGGTTGCGCTGGGCGAGCGCGTCGGCCATCTGCCGTTTGTTGCCGAAGAAGCGGTAGACCGAGCCGATGGGCACACCGGCGCGCTGGGCCACCGCGCGGGTGCTCAGGGCGTCGTAGCCGACCTCGTCGAGGAGGTCGGCGCAGGCGTCGAGGATGCGGGTCAGGCGTTCGGCGCTGCGCCGCTGGACGGGCGCACGGCGGAGCATGGAGGGATGGGGCACGGGCTTCATGATGCCTTTCCGCCGGGATCGGGTGAACCTCCACCCCCAGTACGCACCTCCGTGCCCGGTGCACTCATCGTGGCCGTCGGCGCGCTCGGCGCGCTCGGCAGGTTCAGCGCGCTCGGCTCGCTTCCCGACGCGGTGATGTCGGCCGTGCACTCGACGGGCTCGCCGTCGACCGCCCAGACGGTGCCGTCGTCGGCGTACAGCCGTGCGGTGAGCTGGTGCGTGCCGCGCTTGACCAGCCCGGCGTCCAGGTGGTGCTCGGGGGCGCGCAGGTCGGCGACGGGGCGGCCGTCCAGGAAGAGCCGGGCGATGCCGCGGCCGGGCGACGCCTTCGGTGCCGTACCGGCCGATGAGAGCCGGAAGTCGCGCAGGGTCAGCCGTACGTCCCACCCGGCACCGGAGGCGTCGGGCTGCACCTCGATGCCGACCTCGGGCGCGTCCTCCTTCGGCACCTCGCGGTAGGGCCGCCCGGCCTCGTCGGTGTCGTCGAGCAGCCGGCCCACCGCCGGCGGCGATTCCCCGTTCCTCCGCTCTCCGGCATCACCGGTGCCGCACCCCGCGGCTCCCGCCAGCAGCAGGACACAGACCGCGAGCGCGGCACGAGATCGACGCGTCCACGACATGCGGAGGAGCGTAGAACACCGGTACGACACCCCGAATCCCCCTGGAGTCTGGTTCTCGTCCGCCCTCCGTCGTCCGCCGAGAGGAGGCCGAACTCCCCCTTGCGCCGAAGCAACCGCAATCCTACGGTGAACCATAGGAATCAGCGTGCAAGGGAGCAGCGATCATGAGCGATGGGGGTACCTCCCGCGCGAGCGTGTTCGAGCGTGGGGGAGCGCGGAAGACCGCCGAAGGGCTGGCCTACCTCTCCGGATTCGGCAACGAGCACAGCTCGGAGGCCGTCCCGGGCGCACTGCCCGAGGGCCGCAACTCACCCCAGCGCGCCCCCCTCGGCCTGTACGCCGAGCAGCTCAGCGGTACGGCCTTCACCGAGCCCCGCGCCCACAACCGCCGCTCGTGGCTCTACCGCGTCCGCCCCTCGGCCGCGCACCCCGCGTTCACCCGCACCGACAACGGCGGCCTGCGCACGGCCCCCTTCACCGAGACCGTGCCCGACCCGAACCGCCTGCGCTGGAACCCGCTCCCGGAGCCGCCGCCCGGCACCGACTTCCTGGCCGGCCTGTGGACCCTGGGCGGCAACGGCGACGCCACCCAGCGCACCGGTATGGCCGCGCACCTCTACCACGCGAACGCCGACATGGACCGCGTCTTCAGCGACGCGGACGGCGAGCTGCTGATCGTGCCGGAGCGCGGCGGGCTGCTGCTGCGCACGGAGTTCGGGCTGCTGGCGGTGGAGCCCGGTCATGTCGCGCTCGTCCCGCGCGGGGTCCGCTTCCGCGTCGAGCTGCTGGAATCCGCGTCCGACGGCGGGCAGAGCCCGACCGCGCGAGGTTACGTCTGCGAGAACTACGGCGCCCCCTTCCGCCTCCCCGACCTCGGCCCGATCGGCGCCAACGGGCTCGCCAACCCCCGGGACTTCCGGGCGCCGGTGGCCGCGTACGAGGACGTGGAGGGCCCGGTGGAGGTGGTCAACAAGTTCTGCGGCAACCTCTGGACGGCGACGTACGACCACTCGCCGCTCGACGTCGTCGCCTGGCACGGCAACTATGTGCCGTACGCCTACGATCTGCGTCGTTTCAATGTGCTCGGCACCATCTCGTACGACCACCCGGACCCATCGATCTTCACGGTCCTCACCTCCCCGTCCGACACCCCCGGCCTCGCGGGCGTCGACTTCGTGGTCTTCGCGCCGCGCTGGCTGGTGGGCGAGGACACGTTCCGGCCGCCGTACTTCCACCGGAACGTGATGAGCGAGTACATGGGGCTCATCGAGGGCGCGTATGACGCAAAGGCCGAGGGCTTCGTGCCGGGCGGCGGCTCGCTGCACAACACGATGTCGGCGCACGGCCCGGACCGGGAGACGTTCGACCGGGCGAGCGCCGCCGAGCTGCGGCCGCAGAAGGTGGACGACGGGCTGGCGTTCATGTTCGAGACGCGCTGGCCGGTGACCCTGACCCCGCAGGCGGCGCGGGCGGAGCACCTGCAACAGCGCTACGACGATGTGTGGCAGGGCCTTCAGCGGCACTTCCGCGCGCTGTGACGGGCGTTCGCGTAGGGCGCGCCTTGCACTGACCGTTTCCTGCCGGTACGGATGACCCCGTGACCTCCTTCGCTCCGGACTCGATCGTCCTGAACCGCAAGCTGCCGCTCTGGTACCAGGTCTCGCAGTCGCTGCGGGCCTCCATACTCGGCCGCTCGCCCCGGGACCCGCTGCGCCTGCCGACCGAGGAACAACTGGCGGGGCACTACGGGGTGAGCGTGCTGACCATGCGGCAGGCGCTGAAGGAGCTGGAGGACGAGGGGCTCATCACGCGTCACCGTCGACGCGGCACGTTCATCGAACCCAGCGCGAGGCGGGGCGCCCCGGTGCGGCTGCTGGGCTCGGTGGACGCGATCGTGGCCCAGCAGTCCGGCATGACCACCGAACTGCTGGACCACGGCCACGCGCCCGTACCCGCGGAACTCGCCGAGTACTTCCCGGACCTCGGCGAGGTGGCGACGTACCACCGGCTGCGCAGCGACGAGAAGACGGGCGAGCCGACCAACCACGCCCACAACTACGTCCGTCCCGAACTGGCCGGGCGGATCGACCTGGACGATCTGACCCGCTGGCCGATGACCAAGGTGCTGCGGGACGTCGTCGGGGCGGACATCAGCCGCATCACGGACACCGTGGAGGCGCGGCTCGCGGACCCGGAGACGGCGCGGCTGCTCGACGTGCCGCTGCTGAGCCCGATCCTGCACTACACGGGCGTGACCTACGACCTGGCCGGGCGGGTGCTGGACGTGGCCGTCATCCACTACCGGGGCGACCGCTTCTCCTTCACGGTGACGCTGGACGCCACCTGACCCGCGTGTCGGAGCACCGTCGTACGATGCCCAGCGTGACCGACGACGCTCCGCTGCTCGCGGACCTCATGCCGTGGTCCGTCGCACCGCCGCGACTCGGCCGGGGGTGGCCGACGGCCCCCGACCCGTCCTGCCTCAAGGCCCGCTGGGACGCCCTGATGAAGGCGGAAGGCGCGGACCGGGAGGCCCTGTTCGAGCCCACGCGGTCGCGCACCCTGCACTCGGCGGTCGGGCAGTTGCCCGGC
The DNA here is from genome assembly GCF_013009255.1 of Streptomyces sp. Z423-1. Taxonomy (NCBI): domain Bacteria; kingdom Bacillati; phylum Actinomycetota; class Actinomycetes; order Kitasatosporales; family Streptomycetaceae; genus Streptomyces; species Streptomyces sp. Z423-1. The sequence continues at coordinate 7,535,517 of NZ_CP053109.1, read as the reverse complement.
CGGTCCACCGGCACGGAGAAGCTGCTGCGCGCGCAGGGCCCCTGCCCGGAACCGGTCCGTGTGCTGCTGTCCCCCTTCGACGAACAGTGGCTGATTCCGGACCACCGTCTCATCGACGCGGCGCGACCGGAGTTGTGGCGGGTGGCCGACGAACGGCAGGTGTTCGTGGTCGAGAACCCGGAGGGCGGCGGCCCCCATCTGCTGGCCACCTCCCTGCTCCCGCTGCTCCGCCCCGGCCGCGTCCGCCCCCTGTACCGCCGCCCCGGCGGCGCGGAACCGAACCTGACCCCGGGCCTGCTGGACCATGTGGCCGCCCGCCTCGGGCAGGCCCTCGCCCCGGTCGACGTCCTCGCCTGGATCCTGACCGCGGTACGGGCGGACCTCACCGTTCCGCTCACCACGGACCCCGATCTCTGGTCGCACGGCGTCGAGACGGGCCGCCGCATGCTCTGGCTGCTGCGCCGCGACGGCGACCGCCCCAAACTGCCCGGCGGCCGCCGCCCCTACGTCCGTGCCCCGCTCCCCGCCCGCCCGCGCACGCTCCACTACGACCGCGACGAGGAGACCCTGCATCTCGACGTGGGCCGCATCTCCCCCGTGCCGTCCCGGGCCTGGGACTTCGAGGCGGGCGGGATCCGCGTCCTGGAGCAGTGGTTCGCGGCACGCACGGCCGAGGGCGAGCCCGGCACGCTCCTCGCGATCCGCCCGGCGACCTGGCCCCAGGCGTGGACGTCGGAGCTGCTGGAGCTGATCACGGTCCTCACGCTGCTGGCCGAACTCCCGCAGATCCAGGCGGAGTCCACCCTCACCGCGACCGACCTGCGCAGCGCCGGCGTCCTGCCGGTCCCCGCCTCCGCCCGCCGCCCCGCGTCGGTCCTGGACACCCACGAGGAGGGGCCGGAGGGGCAACTGGCGCTCCTCTAGTCCGGGCGGCCCCTCCGGACGGCCCCTCCGGACGGCCCTTCGTGCCGTGGTCACCGCGCTGATCGGGTCCGGCCCCCGCTGACAAAGCGGCCGGGCTCGGGACATGATCCACCCCATGGATCGTCTCCCCCTGCCCCTGGCGGGCATCACCGTCGTCGCCGTCGAACAGGCCGTCGCCGCCCCCTTCGCCACCCGGCAGCTCGCCGATCTCGGTGCCCGGGTGATCAAGGTCGAGCGGGTGGACGGCGGTGACTTCGCGCGCGGTTACGACACCGCCGCCCGCGGCCTCGCCTCGCACTTCGTGTGGTGCAACCGCGGCAAGGAGTCCATCGCGCTGGACCTGAAGGACCCGCGCGGGCTGGACGTCGTACGGCGGCTGGTGGCGGACGCGGACGTGTTCGTGCAGAACCTCGCGCAGGGGGCGGCGGCGCGGCTCGGGCTGGACGCGGCCACGCTGTGCGCCGCGCATCCGCGGCTGATCGCCGTGGACATCTCCGGATACGGGTCCTCGGGGCCGTACGCGGACAAGCGGGCCTACGACATGCTCGTGCAGTGCGAGGCCGGGCTGGTGTCGGTGACGGGCACGCCGGAGCAGCCGGTGAAGGCGGGGATCCCGGCGGCGGACATCGCGGCGGCCATGTACGCCTTCTCGGGCGTGCTGGCGGCGCTGGTGCGGCGCGGCACCACCGGGCGCGGCGGGCCGGTGGAGGTGTCGATGCTGGAGGCGCTCACGGAGTGGATGGGGCATCCGCTGCACCATGTGATGCACGACGGCACGCCCCCGGCGCGCACGGGCCTCGCGCACGCCGTCATCGCGCCGTACGACGCCTATGCCACGGCGGACGGTGGGCGGGTGCTGCTGTCGGTGCAGAACGACCGGGAGTGGCGGCGGCTCGCCGAACAGGTCATGAAGCAGCCGGAGTTGGGCACCGATCCGGCGTTCGCGACGAACGCTGCGCGGGTGGCGAACCGGGAACGCACGGACGCGGAGGTCGCGCGGGCGCTGGGCGCGATGGGCGCCGACGAGGCGCTGGCCCGGCTGGAGGGTGCGGGGATCGCCTGCGCCCGGCTGCGGGACGTACGGGAGGTGGCGGAGCATCCGCAGTTGGCGGCCCGGGAGCGGTGGCGGGAGGTGGGCTCGCCGGTGGGGCCGCTGAAGGCGCTGCTGCCGCCGATCACCTGGCCGGGTGGGGAGCCGGCGCGGAGTGGCGACGTACCCGCGCTCGGGCAGCACACCGAAGCGTTGCTGCGTGCCGTGGGGATGACGGACGGCGAGATCGCAGCGTTGCGCCGGGAGGGTGTGGCTGCCTGAGCGCGGGCCCTCGAAGGGTCGGTCGAAGGACGCCGGTGCGGGTCAGCGCCCGCCGAACAGCGAACGGCGCAGCCGGCGCAGCGGTGCGAAGAGCGAGACCCGGCTCACCCGTGTGCCCCGGTCGCTGCGCTCGTGCGCGGTGTCACGTGCGGTTATCTCGCGCATCAGGGAGGTCGCCTCGGCCGCCTCCCGCTGCGGGACGGCAGGGCCGGCCAGCACCGAGAGATGGCGGTCGAGGCGCGAGCTGGTCGCGCTGCTCCCGCAGGTGATCGCAGGGACCCTTGCCCTGCTGCGCACTGTTATCTGTTCCATGTCACTCCCCACCCGTACGAGTCCACCCGGCCCGGGCAGGGTAACCCTATCTCCCCCTTGGGGCACGCGTGTATCGCCGTCACAGGATTCACCTTCCCCGTAAGGCCGTTGACCATCCCTTCTCGATCACTCTCCGAATCCGAGCGAATCCAGGGCGAGTTGGACAACCGGCTGAGTGGTCGGCTGAGCTGACCCCCCGTCGGGCTCGACGGTCACTGCGAGTGACGTCGCCGCCCCGTCCAGGCCGTTCGCCACGAAGGGCGTGTCGTCGTCGAGGAGGCCCAGGGAGCGGGGTTGTGCCTGGGAGCGCATGAGCCACAGTTGGTGCACACGGTCGCCCGGCAGGTCGTCGTACCCGTTGAGTGTGACGACCGCGCGCCCCTCGGAAGCGGAGGCGATCACTCCGATCGTCCGTCCCTCGGCGTCCCGCCCGGTGGCCGCGCGGGCGTCCGGAGCGGCGAGGACGTGGGCGATCTCACGTGCCCGGTCCCGCTCGGCGGCCAGTTGCTGCTCACTCCGGTTCGCCTGGACGGCGAAGAGGGCGGCGACGACGAGGGCCGCGGCGGCGGTCGCGGTGGCGAACGGCACGAACAGGGGGCGCGGCCGGGGCGTACGGGTGCGCGCCGGGGGCGGCTGTGTGCCCCACACGTGCGGGGGCAGCCGGTTCGCACGCGCGCGTGCGGGCTCCTGCGCAGTCGTGCGTACGGCGGCCAGCACCCGGTCGCGCAGGGCGGCCGGCGCGGGGGCGGCCGTGGACCAGGCGAGGCGCACGGCATCCTCGGAGAGCACCCGCACCTCCTCCGCGCAGCGCTCGCAGCGCGCCAGATGCTTCTCGAAGCGGGCGCGTTCGTCGCCTTCCAGGGCGTCGAGCGCGTAGGGCGCGGCGAGGCTGTGCAGGTCGGAGCTGCCGCGCAGACGGTCGAGCAGGCTCATGCCGTACCCCCTCGGCCCTCGGTGTGCGGACGGTCCAGGAAGCTCACGCGACTCCTCCGAGGCACTCGCGCAGGCGGGTCAGTCCGTCGCGCATCCGGGTCTTGACCGTGCCGAGCGGCAGGGAGAGCCGTTCGGCCACTTCACGGTAGGTGTAGCCGTCGTAGTAGGCGAGGGTGACGGACTCCCGCTGGAGGGCGGTGAGCCGGTTCAGGCAGCGGCGCACCCACTCGCGTTCGAGTCCGGCCTCCACCTCCTCGGCGACATGGTCGAAGGCGGGCGTCCCGGCGCGCAGTGCCTCGCGCTGCTCGCGCTCACCGGCCGCGCGGGCGCTGCGCACCCGGTCGACGGCGCGGCGGTGGGCGAGGGTGAGGATCCAGGCCAGGGCGCTGCCGCGGCCGGGGTCGAAGCGGGCGGCGGACCGCCACAGTTCGAGCAGCACCTCCTGGGCCACCTCCTCGGACTGCGCCGGATCCCGCACCACGCGTTTGACGAGCCCGAACACCGGTCCGGACACCAGTGCGTAGAGCTCCTCGAACGCCATGTGGTCCCCGCTCGCGACGCGGACCAGCAGTCTGTCCGCCTCCACGCGCTCCCCCTCTCCCCGGCCACACCCGGGCCGTCCCGTCACACCAGACATTCGCAACGAACGCACCTCCGGATGGGGTTACGGATCAGCGTGCCGAAAACGCGGGTCGGGGACCAGGAAATTCACGGCCGGAGGCCGGGGACAGCGCAGGAGCGCGACCGTCGAACGCCACGGGGCCGCAGCCCGCCGGCCGGGAATCAGTGCCGGTCGGAGGCACGGCCCAGGAAATTTTCGGCTTCGACCAATCCGGTCCGCGCACCGCTCCGAATCCCCGGTGTCAGGCAAGTTGGCACTGAGGACGGACGGCATGACAGCTATCTCCAAGCGCGGCGCGGGACTCAGGAGCGTCGCCACTCTTATCTGTGGTGCGCTGGCCGCCGGGGGGCTCGCGGCCGCCGGCGTGACCGCGCTGGAACCGGGGGCGGCCGCCGCCTCCAGCCACCGGGAGGCCCCGCTGATCTCGGGGACCCCGCAGTACGACAACACCGACGTGTACGCGTTCGTCAGCCCGGACAAGCCGGACACGACGACGATCGTCGCCAACTGGATCCCGTTCGAGGAGCCGGCCGGCGGACCGAACTTCTTCACGTTCGCCGAGGACGCCCAGTACGACCTCCACATCGACAACAACGGCGACGCGCAGGGCGAGCTGTTGTTCCGCTACACGTTCAAGACGCACATCAAGAACAAGAAGACGTTCCTCTACAACACCGGCCCCGTCGAGAGCCTGGACGACCAGGACCTCAACGTCACGCAGACCTACGACATCGATCTGCTGCGCCTGAAGAAGCAGCACCTGGTGTCCCGCACGAAGATCGCCGACGATGTGCCGGTCGCGCCCTCGAACGTCGGCAAGGCGTCCATGCCGGACTACGCCAAGCTGCGCAAGCAGGCGATCCATGAACTGCCGGGCGGCGCCACGACGTTCGCCGGGCAGGCCGACGACCCGTTCTTCCTGGACCTGCGCGTCTTCGACCTGCTCTACGGCGGGAACCTCTCCGAGGTCGGCAACGACACGCTCAAGGGCTACAACGTCAACTCCATCGCCCTGCAGGTGCCCAACCACCTGATCCAGGAGTCCGCCGACCAGCCCATCGTCGGCATCTGGTCGACGACCCAGCGCAAGAACGCCCAGGGCCACTTCCGGCAGGTCTCACGACTCGGCAACCCGCTGGTGAACGAGGTCGTCAACCCGATCGAGGACAAGGACACCTTCAACGCGTCCGGGCCGTGGGACGACGCCCAGTTCCTGGACAACGTCACCAACCCCGAGCTGCCGAAGCTCATCGAGGCGATCTACAAGATCCCGGCGCCCAAGGAGCCCCGCAACGACCTGGTGGACGTCTTCCTCAAGGGCGTTCAGGGCCTCAACCAGCCGCCGCACGTGACGCCCTCCGAGATGCTGCGCCTGAACACGTCCATCAAGCCGGCCGCCGAACCGAAGCGGCTCGGCGTCCTGGACGGCGACAACGCGGGCTTCCCCAACGGCCGCCGCCTCACCGACGACGTGATCGACGCCTCCCTCCAGGTCGTCGAGGGTGAACTCCTCGGCGCCAAGAACGACCTGGGCGACGCGGTGGACAGGAACGACAAGGAGTTCGAGAAGGCCTTCCCGTACGTCGCCCTGCCGACGGAGGGCTCCCGCGGCCCGCTCGCCAAGGGCACCTCCGGCGGCAACGACGTCCGCAGCCAGATCGGCGACGCCCTCCAGCCCGCCGGCTCGGACGACACGACCCTGATCGCCGCCTCCGCGGGCGCGGGTGCGGGCGGAATCCTGCTGATCGGCGTGGCCCTGATGTGGTGGCGCCGGATGCGGGGCCGCGCGTACTGACGCCCCCACCGACCGGCGCGGCCCGTGGCTCCCCATCCCCCACGGCGCGGGCCGCGCCTTCCGACGAACATCCCCATCCGCTGGTGCACCGAGGAGAGGCATGGTCCCGCGTACGAACGACGACGCCCCGGAGGGCGAGGACGGCCGGAGGCCGGACGCCGGGGAGTGCGGGCTGACAGAGGGCGGAAACGGCCCGGGCACGACCGGCGCCACGACGTCCGAGGCGGCGGACGCCGACGAGCGTGTCGCCGCGCTGCGGCGGGTCTCGGCGGCCGGCCGGCACTGGCGCCGGACCCAACTCGCCGGATGCGTCGTGCTGTTGGCCGTGGCGCTCACCGGAGGGTCGATCGCCCTCGGGAACACGCGGGACGACGGCGGACGTGCCCTGGCCACGACGGGCGGCGGCATGTCGCCCGCCGCTCTGCTCGGCAGCGGCGACCTCGACGCGAGCGTCACCGGGCTGCAGGCCCATCTGCGAGCCCAGCCGAGGGACTTCGGAGCCTGGGCCACCCTCGGGCTCGCCTATGTCGAACAGGCCAGGGTCGACGGCGACCCCTCGCGCTACCCGCAGGCCGACAAGGCGCTGGACCGCTCGCTCGACCTCAGGCCCCGCAACGACCAGGCCCTGGCCGGCCGGGCCGCCCTCGCCGCCGCCCGCCACGACTTCACCGGCGCCCTGAAGTTCGCCGATCAGGCCCTGCAGCAGAACCCCTACAACGAACGCGCCCTGTGCAGCCGTATCGACGCCCTGCTCGAACTCGGCCGGTACGACGAAGCGGCGAAGGCCGCCGACACCGCCGACTCCCGGCGGCCGGGCATCCCCGTCTTCACGCGGTACGCGTACGTGCGCGAGCTGCGCGGTGACGTCCGCACCGCCCGCCGGGTCCTGGAGCAGGCCCTCGACGCCGCCGCCACGCCCGCCGACACCGCGTACGTCGCCACCGCGCTCGGCCAACTCGCCTGGAACCAGGGCGACCACGAGACCGCTCTGCGGCACTACGCCCGCGCCCTCGCCGCCGACGACGGCTACCTCCCGGCGCTGGAGGGGCGCGCCCGCGCGCAGGCGGCGAGCGGTGACCGTGCCGAGGCCGTGCGCGGCATGGAGGCGGTCGTCGCCCGCGCCCCGCTGCCCGGCGCGCTCGTGGCGCTCGGGGAGCTGTACGAGGAGGACGGCGACCCGATGCGGGCCCGTGAGCAGTACGCCCTCGTCGACGCCTGGACCGCCCTCGCGCGCGCGGGTGGCGTCAACGTCGACCTCGACACCGCCCTCGCCGCCGCCGACCACGGCGACGCGAAGCTCGCCCTGCGCGCCGCCCGCGCCGAGTGGGACCGCCGCAGGACCGTGCACACCGCGGACGCCCTCGCCTGGGCGCTGCACGTCAACGGCCGCGACGAGGAGGCCCTGCCGTACACCCGCCGGGCCACCGCCACCGGCTACCGCAACGCCGCCTTCCTCTACCACCGCGGCATGATCGAGCTCGCCGCGGGCCGCACGCAGGAGGCCCGCGCCTCCCTGACCGCGGCTCTGCGGCTGAACCCCGGCTTCTCCCCGCTCGGCGCCCGCGAGGCCCGTACGGCAGTGAAGTCCCTGGAGGCGGACCGGTGAAACTCCCCCGTCTCCTCGCCGTTCTGGCCGCCACCGGCGCGCTCCTGCTCGTCCCCGCCGGCACCGCGTCCGCGCACCCGCTCGGCAACTTCACCGTCAACCACTACGACGGCCTGGTCGCCGCGCCCGGCGAACTCCGCGTCGACCACGTCGAGGACCTCGCCGAGATCCCGGCGACCCAGGCCGGACCCGACGTCGAACGGCTCGGGCTGACCGGCTGGGCCGGGCAGCGGTGCGCGGCCGCCGCCCGGGACAGCGAGGTCACGGTCGACGGACGCACGGTTCCGCTCCGTGCCGTCGAGAGCCACGCGCGCGTGCGGCCCGGTCAGGCGGGGCTCGACACCCTGCGGGTGGAGTGCAGGCTGACCGCTCCCCTCCCCGAGGGCGACTCGGTGACCGTCGGGTTCCGCAGCGCGGGCGCCGACTCCGGCCCCGGCTGGCGGGAGATCACCGCGCGCGGGGACCGTACGACGCTCACCGCGTCGGACGTGCCGGAGCAGTCGGCGTCGCGTGAACTGGCCGCCTATCCCGAGGAGTTGCTGTCGTCCCCGGCCGACACCACGTCCGCGACCTTGCGGGTGCGGCCCGGCGGTCCCGCCCTGGCCGAGGAACGGGGCGACGCGCCCGCCGCGTCCGTCCTGCCGCGCGGCGCCGACCGCTTCACCCGCGCCCTGGACTCCCTGGTCGCTCGCCAGGACCTCACCGCCGGTTTCGCCGCACTCGCCCTGCTCATCGCGATCGGCCTGGGCGCGATGCACGCCCTCGCACCGGGCCACGGCAAGACGCTGATGGCGGCCACCGCGGCGGCGCACGGCGGCCGGGCCCGTATGAAGGACGTCCTGCCCCTGGCCGCGTCCGTCACGGTCACCCACACCCTCGGCGTGGTCGCCCTCGGCCTCCTGGTCACGGCGGGCTCCGCGGCGGCCCCCTCGGTGGTCGCCTGGCTGGGCATCGCGAGCGGCGTGCTGGTGACGCTGGCGGGGGCGGGACTGGTCCGGCGGGCGGTCCGCGGCCGGGGAGGCGTCCAGGCGCACGTACACGCGCATGGCCACGGCCACGCGCACGGTGATGAGCAAGGCCACGAGCACGCGCATGACCATGAGCACGGCCAGGAGCACGCGCACGCGCATGACCACGAGCACGCACATGCGCCTGACCACCGCGACCACCGCGACCACCCGCACGCACACGACCACGGAGGACACGACCACCCGCGCCCTCACGATCACAGCCACCCACGCCCGAACGCCGGTCACGCTCACCCACTTCACACCCACACCCACACCCACACCCACGGCGGCCACACCCACTCCCACCCCGTCGCCCCCACTCTCCGCGGCACGATCCTCATGGGCTTCGCCGGTGGCATGGTGCCCAGCCCCTCCGCGGTCGTCGTCCTGGTGGGCGCCGCCGCTCTCGGGCACGCCTGGTTCGGGCTGCTGCTCGTCGTCGCGTACGGCGTCGGCCTGGCCCTCACCCTCACCGCCGCCGGTTTCGCTGTCGTGAAGTTCGGCGCCGGCGTGAGCCGTGCCCTGGTCCGGCGGCCGCGCTGGACCTCCAATCCACTGGCCGCGCTGGTCCGTCGTACCGCGCCGGTGGGTTCCGCGTTCGTCGTCGTGGCCCTGGGTGCCGGATTGGTGCTCAGGGGGGCGGCATCGGCATTCGGGTGAGCTACTTTTGGGGAGAAATCAGACGACACATCACTCGCGGCTGGGAATGGGGGCGCCCGTGTCCGTGCAACCGGGCAGTGAACGCGTGATCGCCGGCCGTTACCGTCTGCTGTCCCCGCTCGGCGAGGGCGGGATGGGCACGGTGTGGCGCGCCCGCGACGAGGTGCTGCACCGCGAGGTCGCCGTCAAGGAGGTGCGCGCCCCGGCCGGGCTGCCCGCCGCCGACGTGGAGCGGATGTACGCCCGCCTGGAGCGCGAGGCCTGGGCGGCGGCGCGGGTCGCGAACCGCAATGTCGTGACGGTGTACGACGTGGCCACGGACGAGGACCGGCCCTGGATCGTGATGGAGCTGGTCCGCGGTATCTCCCTCGCGGAGTTGCTGGACGCCGAGGGCCCGCTGGCGCCGCAGCGCGCGGCGCACATCGGCGCCGAGGTGCTGTCCGCGCTGCGCGCCGCGCACGGGGCCGGGGTGCTGCACCGGGATGTGAAGCCGGCCAACGTGCTGCTGTCGAACGACGGCCGGGTCGTCCTCACCGACTTCGGCATCGCGATGGTCGAGGGCAGTTCGGCGCTGACGATGACCGGCGAGGTCGTCGGCTCGCCCGAGTTCCTCGCGCCGGAGCGGGCGCTCGGCCGGACGCCGGGCCCGGAGTCCGACCTGTGGTCGCTGGGCGTGCTGTTGTACGCGGCGGTCGAGGGTCACTCCCCCTTCCGGTACGACACCCCGTTGAGCACCCTGCGCGCGATCGTCGACGAGGAGCTGCCGCCGCCGCGCCGGGCCGGGCCGCTCGCCCCGGTCATCGAGGGGCTGCTGCGCAAGGACCCGGCCGAGCGGCTGTCACCGGAACGGGCCGAGCAGGACCTGCGGTTGATCGGCGCCGGCGGCACCCCCCGCTCGGACACGGCGCCGACGACGCCGTACACCCCGCACCCGTACTCCCCGACGATCGCCGCCCACCAGCAACCGGGGTCCCCCACCCCACCGCAACCCGTCCCGGCCGCGACCACGACGGCCACCGAGCCCCGCCGCGACCGCCGCACCGCCACCGTCCTGATCGCGGGCATCGCGGCGCTGGCGCTGGCCATCGGCGGGCTGACGTACGCGCTGCTCAACAACAACGATGGCGGCAACGGCGGCAATACGGCGCGGAACACCGACCCGGCCGTCACAGAGACAACGGAGACGACCCCGGAAGAGGAGACCACCGCCCCCGGCGGCGGGCCCGGGTCCACCACCCCGACCCCGAGCGAAACCCCCACGTCCACTCCCCCGCCCCAGACGGTGACCGTCAGCCTCACCGGCGACCGCACCGACTACTCCGGGCCGTGCCCGCCGCCGAGCGACCAAGCACCCACGTTCACGGCGACGTTCACGGTGGGCCGGCTCCCGGCGCAGGTGGACTACCGCTGGGTGACCCGGGACGGCGAGGTCGAGAGCTGGAAGACGCTGTCGTTCCCGGAGGGCGGGGAACGGACCAGGCAGGACCGGGTGATCGTGACGACGTACGAGGAGAGCGGGACGCTGCAGAACGAACTCCGCGTCGAGGTCCGCGACCCGGTGCGCACCACGTCCAACGCGGTGCCGTTCTCGGTGACCTGTGTGACGGAGACCCCGACGGGCGGGGCCTCCCCTTCACTTTCGCCTACTCCCTGATACTCCCTACGGGTCAGGCGGCGTTGAACACCGGCAGATAGCCGCCGGACTGTCCGTTCGCGGTCGGGTGGTACGACTCGCCGATGTTGAACCAGTTGACGCTGTGCAGCCAGGAGGCGCCGGAGCAGATCTCGTGGCCGGTGAAGGTGGTGCGGACGTCACCGAAGGTGAAGCCGTGGTTGCGGGCGCGCTTCTCGATGGCGGTGTTCAGGTGGTCGGAGGCGTCGTTGATGGCCTTGCGCTTGGTCTCGGACAGGCCGAGGCAGGACTGGCCGAGCTTGTAGAAGCGGGGGTAGCCGAGGACGACGACGTGTGCCGAGGGGGCCTTGCTGCGGATGGCCGTGTACACGTTGTCGAGCTTGCCGGGGAGCGTCGTGTCGACGTACGCCCGCGCGGTGTTGATGCGGGAGATGCAGGCGCTGTCGGACTGCAGGACGCAGGTCGTCATGACGTCCGCGAAGCCGGCGTCGTTGCCGCCGACGGTGATCGAGACCAGGCCGGTGCTCGCGTTGAGGGGCGCCAGCTGACTGGCGACAACTTCATCCGTTCGGGCGCCCGAGCAGGCCGTGAAGTTGAAGGACGAGGGTGAGTTGGCGGCGGCCCAGAGGTAGGGGTACGCGCGCGTGCTGCGCTTGCAGTCGCCGCTGGAGCTGATGTAGCTGCCCGCGCCGACACCGGAGGAGTAGGAGTCGCCGAGCGCCACATAGCCGGTGGCGGCGGCTTCCGACGCCTGCGCCGAAGCGGCGCCGGTGAGGGCGGCTGTGGCGGCGAGGAGGAGTGAGCCGAGGTATACGACAAGTCGGGAACGTCTCATGGAACCTCCCTTTAGCAGGATCTCTGCCTCAACCGTCGTACCAACTACGCGTGTTGAGTGGAAGTGTCCATGCCAAAACTTTTTGACACGCGTTCAACTTCGTTGTGCGCATTCCCCGTCTTGACGGCTCCCCGAGGGCTGCGCGACATTGAAGCCCGGCATCCGGCGCTTCGGGGGGCAAAGTCGCCAATGCAGACCATCCGCGCGAAGAGAGATGCATCAGACGCAGACCTGAGGCTCGTGCTCGCGGGCGCCGCGACCGCCATCGGGGGGATCGGCGCGTTGCTCGCGCTCATCGGGTCCGACTCGCCGCTGCGCGGTCCGTTCACGCTGTTCTTCCTGCTGGCGGCACCGGCCGTGGCCATCGCCGCCGCGCTCGACGGGCTGGATCCGCTCGGCCGCGCCATCGTGGCGCTGGCGGGTGCGATCGTGGTCGACATGCTGGTGGCCCAGGGCCTGCTGGCCCTGCACCTGTGGTCGGTACGCGGCGGCATCGCGGCCGTGACCGTCCTCAGCGCCCTCACTCTCCTGCTGGTTCTGGTACGGCGCTCCGGTGGCCGTACCGCGAGAAGAGGGGGCCCGTGACGTGGACCTCAGTGTGTACCGCCCCGGCGAACTGACCGGCGCCGACCGGGCGGCCTGGACGGCGATGCAGGCCAAGGCCCATCTGCATGGTTCGCCGGAGCTGGCGAACCCGTTCCTGGCGCCGGAGTTCGCGCTGGCCGTGAGCCGGTGCCGACGCGGCGTCCGGATCGCGGTGGTCCGCGAGGACGGCGAGCCCGCCGCGTTCTTCCCGTTCCAGAGATCCGCCGCCGGTGTCGGCCGGGCCGTCGGGCTCGGCGTCTCCGACGCGCAGGGCGTGGTGCACCGCCCCGGGTTCACCTGGGACGCCCGGGAGCTGCTGCGGGCCTGCGGGCTCGCGGTATGGGAGTTCGACCACCTGGTGGCCGGCCAGCGGCCGTTCGAGGCGCACGCCTCCGGCACCTACCCGTCCCCGGTCATCGACGTCGACCAGGGCTTCGACGCGTATCTGGACCGACTGCGCGGCCAGTCGCCGAAGTTCACCAAGTCCACCCTCGCCAAGGAGCGCAAGCTGGGCCGCGACGCCGGCGAGGTCGTGTACGTCCACGACGAGCGGGACCCCGCCGCCCTGCGCACGCTGATGGACTGGAAGTCCGCGCAGTACCGCAGGACCGGGCGCAGCGACCGCTTCGCGCACGAGTGGATCACCCGGCTGGTGGAGCAGCTGTTCCACACCCGCTCCGCGCCGTTCGCCGGGATCCTGTCGGTGCTGTACGCGGACGGCAGGCCGATCGCCGCGCACTTCGGGCTGCGCACCGAGCGGGTGCTCGCCTGCTGGTTCCCGGCGTACGACCCGGCGTACTCGAAGTACTCACCGGGGCTGGTGCTGCATCTGCGGATGGCCGAGGCGGCCGCCGCCGACGGGATCGCCTGTCTCGATCTCGGGCGGGGCCAGAAGGAATACAAGGACTCCCTGAAGACGCGTGAAATCCAGGTGTTCGAAGGGTGGGTGACCCGCCGTCACCCGGTCGCGTTCGGGCATCGCGCCCGGCGCACGCCGGTGCGCGCACTGCGCAATGTGGTGGTGTCGCGACCGGAGCTGTTCGAGCCTGCGGACAAACTGCTGAAGCAAATCGGAAAGATCCGGTCAGGTCGCGGGTAACGGCTAAACCAACTAAAAGGTGAGGCCATGCCCAGGTCTTGCCATAAGGGGTGATGCGTCAATACCGTCGTACATCTCATCCGCATCGGACCGTCACCACAGCGGACCAGGGGAGGGCTCAGGGCCGCGGTGATGTGCCGGAGCGGGGCGCGCGGTGGGGGGGTGCCGTGCTCGGTGACGTGTGATGCCTCATGCGTGATCGAGCCGTTCCGCGCAACCGGCTGCCTTTTTCGGGGCTGGTGAGCTTTGCCAGTGAAACAAACCCCCCTTTCGAACCGGACAAAGAGCCGGGCCGCCCGGGGGTGGGCGGTCCACCGGACGAGAGGGACCAGACTCATGAGCGCTGTTCTGGGCTCGGCGAGCACCGACCGGAATCCGTCGACGGCCGGCGCCTACCGGCCGATCTCCACGCACCTGGCCATTACGCCGCCGGTGAGCGTGGTGATTCCCGCCATGAACGAGGCGGAGAATCTCCCGTACGTCTTCAAGACCCTTCCGGACTGGATCCACGAAGTGGTTCTGGTGGACGGCAATTCCACCGACGACACCGTCGCGGTCGCCCGTGATCTGTGGCCGGACGTGAAGGTCGTCGATCAGCGCGGAAAGGGCAAGGGCGACGCGCTGATCACCGGGTTCGAGGCGTGCACCGGCGACATCATCGTGATGGTCGACGCGGACGGCTCGGCCGACGGCAACGAGATCGTGTCGTACGTCTCCGCCCTGGTCTCCGGCGCGGACTTCGCCAAGGGGTCCCGGTTCGCCAACGGCGGCGGCACCGACGACATGACCTTCATCCGCAAACTGGGCAACCGCGCGCTGTGCGCGGTCGTCAACCGCAAGTTCGGCGCCCGCTACACCGACCTGTGCTACGGCTACAACGCCTTCTGGCGGCACTGCCTGGACAAGATCGACCTGGACTGCACCGGCTTCGAGGTCGAGACGCTGATGAACATCCGGGTGGTCAAGGCCGGGCTGAAGGTGCAGGAGATACCCAGCCACGAGTACCTCCGCATCCACGGCACCAGCAACCTGAGCGCGGTGCGCGACGGGCTGCGGGTGCTGAGGGTGATCCTGCGGGAGCGCTCCAACCGGCGTGCGCTGCGCCGCCGCACCCAGCCCTCGCCGATGCTCGACACGGTCCGGGGAGAGGTGTCTTGAGCGGTCCCGACATCTCCGTCGTGATCTGCGTCTACACCGAGGACCGCTGGGAGGACATCCTCGCGGCGGTCGCCTCGGTGCGGGCGCAGTCCCGGCCGGCCCTGGAGACGCTCCTGGTCGTGGACCACAACCAGGCCCTCCTGGACCGTCTGACCCGGGAGTACAAGGAAACCAACGGCGTGCGGGTACTCGCCAACGCGGGCCCGCGCGGCCTGTCCGCCGGCCGCAACACCGGCATCGCCGCCGCCCACGGTGACGTGATCGCCTTCCTCGACGACGACGCCGTCGCCGAACGCGACTGGCTCAGGCACTTCGCCTCGGCGTACGCCGACCCGCGGGTGATGGCGGTCGGCGGCCGTACGGTGCCCATCTGGGCATCGGGGCGGCGGCCGGTGTGGTTCCCGGAGGAGTTCGACTGGGTGGTCGGCTGCACCTACCGGGGCCTGCCGCCCGGCCTGGTCCGGGTGCGCAACGTCCTGGGCGGCAACGCCTCCTTCCGCCGCAGCGCGTTCGACGCGGCGGGCGGCTTCGCCACCGGCATCGGACGGGACGGCGACAAGCGCCCGCTGGGCTGCGAGGAGACGGAACTGTGCATCCGCCTCACCCGCGCCCTGCCCGAGGCGATCCTGCTGATCGACGACCGCGCGGTGATCCACCACCGGGTGCCGTCCGGGCGCGAGCGGTTCGCCTATTTCCGTACGCGCGCGTACGCCGAGGGCCTGTCGAAGGCGCTGGTGGCCCGGAGCGTGGGTGCGGACAAGGGCCTGGAGTCCGAACGCCGGTACACCACCCGGGTCCTGCCGACCGGGGTGGCGCGCGGCCTGCGCGACGCGCTGCTGGCCCGGCCGGGCGGTGCCGGAAGGGCAGGGGCGATCGTCGCGGGGGTGTGCGCGGCGGCCGGTGGGTACGTCGTGGGGAGCGTACGGGCGCGCAGGAGCGGTACGACGTTCTCCGTGGCGCGGATCGAGGGGCGGCGGACGTGATCGAGGGGGGCGGGAGACGTGACTGACACGCGCGTGCCGATACTGATGTACCACGCGGTTGCGACCGACCCGAACGACGCCACCCGCGCCCTGTCGGTCACCCCGGAGGCCTTCGCCCGGCAGATGGAGGCCATCGGCGACCGGGGCCTCACCCCGCTCACCACGGCCGACCTCGCGGGCCGCTGGCGCTCCGGGCGCCCGCTGCCGCCGCGCCCGGTCCTGGTCACCTTCGACGACGGCTACGAGGGCGTCCACCGGCACGCGCTGCCCGTGCTCAGGAAGCACGGCTTCCCGGCCACGCTGTTCGTCTCCACCGGCTGGATCAGCGGCGCCCACGACACCGGCGGCGGCCTCGACCGCATGCTCGACTGGGACCAGGTGCGCGAACTGGCCGGGTCCGGCGTCGAGATCGGCGGCCACAGCCACAGCCACCCGCAGCTCGACCAGCTCGACGACGACGCCCTGCGCTTCGAGCTGACCCGTTGCCGGGACATCGTCGCCGGTGAACTGGGCGCCCTGCCCGTGTCGTTCGCCTACCCGTACGGCTACTCCAGCCGCCGGGTCCGCCAGGAGGTCCGTACGACGGGGTACGCCCAGGCGCTCGCCGTCGGCAACGTACTCGCCCGGCGAAGACAGGGGCCGTACGCCCTGCGCCGCGTCACCGTGCGCCGCAGTACCGGGATCGAGGAGTTCGAGCGGCTCGTCGAGGGCCGCGCGATCACCCGCACCTTCACCACGGACCGCGCCCTCACCAAGGGGTACGCACTGGTCCGCCGAGCACGTCAGGTCCGCCGGAAGGCCACTCGTACCCGTGTCTGACACGACCACCACAGCACAGGCCGAACCGACCGAGAAGGAGCCCCCGGAGCACCCCCGGCGCCGGCTGAGACTGCCAGGCCTCGGCCGGTCGCGGGGCGGCGGACAACTGTTCCGAAACGCCTACGCGCTGATGCTGAACACCGGCATCTCCGCGGTACTCGGCCTGGGCTACTGGCTGCTCGCGGCCCGCTACTACTCCGAGGCGGCGGTCGGCCAGGGCTCCGCCGCGATCGCCGCGATGAAGCTCCTCGCGGGGCTCACCGCGGTGACACTCACCGGCGCCCTGGCCCGCTTCATCCCGGTCGCGGGCCGCGCCACCGGGCGCCTGATCTTCCGTACCTACGCGGGCAGTTCGCTGGTGGTGGCGCTGGCGGCGGGCGTGTTCCTGCTGACGCTGGACGCGTGGGGACCGTCGTACCGCTTCCTGCACTCGCCGCTGCCCGCCGCCGGTTTCGTGGTGGCGGTCGTCGCCTGGAACCTGCTCACTCTCCAGGACGGTGTGCTCACCGGGCTGCGCAGCGCGCTGTGGGTGCCGGTCGGGAACACCGTGTTCTCGGCGGTGAAGCTGGGGCTGCTGATCGCGTTCGCGGTGGCGATCCCGATGGCCGGGGTCTTCGTGTCCTGGGTCGCGGCGATCGCCACGTCGGTGCTGCCGCTGGGCTGGCTGGTGTTCCGGCGGCTGGTGCCCCGGCATTTGGAGGCGACCGAGGAGCACGCGCGGCCGCCGACGGTGAGGGAGGTCGGGCGGTTCCTGGCGGGTGACTACACCGGGTCGCTGTTCTCGCTCGCCGTGGTCTATCTCGTGCCGGTGATCGTGGCCGCGCAGGTCAGCGCCGAGGACAACGCGTACTTCTACATCGCCGCCACCATCGGCGGCACGGTCAACCTGCTCGCCATCAACATGGGCGCCTCGCTGACCGTCGAGGGCTCGCACGATCCGGCCCGGCTCGCCGCCAACACGCGGGCCGCGCTGAGGCGGATGGCCCGGATCATGCTGCCGGTCGCCGCCGTGCTGTTCTTCGGCGCGCCCTGGATCCTCGGCGTGTTCGGCGCCGGGTACGCGGACGCGGCCACGCCGCTGCTGCGCTGGTTCGCGGTCGGGGCGGTGCTGCGGGTCGTGATGGAGACGTACTTCGCGGTGCTGCGCGCGCAGAGCCGTACCGCCGGACTGGCCTGGTTGCAGGGGCTGTTGTGCGCGCTGGTGCTCGGCCTGACGCTGGTGCTGCTGCCGCGCATGGGCCTGACCGGGGCGGGCGTCGCCGAGATCGTCAGCCTCGCGGTGATCGTGGCGATCGCGGCGCCCAGGCTGTACCGCACCGTCCGGGGCGCGGCCGCCGACGTCCCGGCGGGCGCGGCACCCGACGGGGACCTCGCCGACCTGGGGACGCGCGACAGCGACACTCTGGTGCTGGGCATCCCGGCCGACCTCGACCATCAGGAACGGCGGCCGGATGTACGACCGGGGCCGGGGACGCCGCCCACGGGGGTGCCGTCGGAGCCTGCCGGGGCAGCGGAAACGGAGATTCACCATTCGGCGGCACCTTGGCGAAAGCGCCTGATGCCCACCCGTCTCGGTGTCGTCCTCGGCTGTCTGCTGGTCGCCGCGCTCCTGCTCTACTGGGTCCCGGCGTCCCGTCTCGGCGAGGCCGACCTGGACCGCATGGGCGGGCTGGGCCTGATCTCCGTCCTGCCCACCCCGACCCTGGCCGGGGCCGCGCTGCTGGTCGTGGTGTTCGCCTCGCTGCTCTGGCCGAGCCGTGAGCACCGGACGCTGCTGCTGGTCACCCTGCTGGCCACGGTGGTGTCGCTGCACGCGCTGCCCGCGGTGATCGAGACCGAGCCGCGGTTCGCCACGGCCTGGCAGCACCTCGGCTTCCTCGACTACATCGACCGCACCGGCACGGCCGTACCGGACCTGGACGCGCGCTGGAGCTGGCCCGGCTTCTTCGCGGTGGCCGCCTTCGTCGCCCAGGCCTGCGGGGTCACCGACCTCACCGAGGTCATCCGCTGGTGGCCGCTGACCGTCCAACTGCTCTACCTGGCACCGCTGTTCCTGCTGACGCGGTCTCTCCGGGCCGGCTGGCGTGCCAAGTGGACCGGCGTGTGGATCTTCGTGCTGAGCGGCTGGGTCGGCCAGGACTACTTCTCCCCGCAGGGCTTCACCTACCTGCTGTACCTCGTGCTCGTGGCGATCGTGCTGGTCTGGTTCCGCGCCCCGCGCGTGATCTGGACGAGGTTCCGCCCCGGTGAGGCGGAGGTGGAGCCGACGAACCGGCGGCAGCGGGTGGTGCTGCTGCTCGTCGTGATCGGCCTGTTCGCGGCGACCGTCCCGGCCCACCAGCTGACCCCGTTCGTGATGCTGGGCGTGCTCGCGGTCCTCGTGCTGGTCGGCAGGTCCGAACTGCGCGGCCTGCCGGTGCTGTGCGGGGTGATGGTCGCGGCCTGGATCGGCTTCATGGCCGAGCCGTACTGGTCCGGGCACTTCGACGAGCTGTTCGGCGGGATCGGCGGCGTCGGCGGCAATGTGTCGTCGTCGGTGTCCGGCCGGATCGAGGGCGGCAGTTCGACCCACCAGCTCGTGCTGTACGCGCGCGTGGCGCTGGCCGGCGGGGTGATGACGCTCGCCTGCTGGGGCTGGTGGCGGCGGCGCGAGCACAAGTACCGCGAGCGGTCGCTGCTGGTGCTGGCCTTCGTGCCGTTCCTGGGCTTCGGCATGCAGTCGTACGGCGGTGAGATGGCGCTGCGCGTCTTCCTGTTCGCGCTGCCCGGTGCCGCCCTGCTGACGGGGCTCGCGCTCTTCCCGCGTACCGGCGTCACCGCCGAGGAACGGGAAAGGGACCGGGTGAGCCTCGCCCCGCTGGCCGCGCTGATGGCGGGGCTGGTGCTGATGGGCGGGTTCCTGGTGGCGCGGTGGGGCAACGAGCCGTTCGAACGGGTGCGGCCCGGCGAGGTCGCCGCCATGGAGTTCGTGTACGCGCACGACGATCCGAGCGTGCGGCTGCTGTGGCTCAGCGACGACCCGCTGCAGACCGTGACGCCCGCGATGCCGTGGGGCGCCCGGGACATGGAGAAGGTCGAGTACGTGCCGACGCTCGCACCGACCGACCCGGTGCTGGTGTCGGGGCTGGTCAAGGCGTTGAAGGACGCCGGGCCGAACTCGTATCTGATGATCAACCGTGCTCAGGTCACCTTCCTCCGCATGGATGCGGGCTACGCGGCGACCTGGGAACCCCGGCTGATCCAGCACCTGGACCGGCGGCCGGAGCTGCGGAAGGTGTTCGTCAACGAGGACGCAACGATTTACGCGCCGGCCACGCGGCCCGCCGGTCCTGTCCCCGAGGCCGATCCCGGCCCGCCGGGACCGCTGGTGACCTGGACGCCCTGGTCGGTGGTCGGGGCTCTTACGGCCGTCGTGCTGATCCTGCTGCTGTCGGCGCGGGAGGTGGTCCGGGTGGGGATGCGGCCGAGCGTGCGGAAGCTGCGGTGGCTGCAGAGCGGTTTCTGGTTCTCGCTGCCGCTGCTGGCGGTGCTGGTCGCGGCGCTGGTGCAGCGGTTCCTGACCATGAAGTAGCGGCTATCGCTCGAGCCACTTCACCTCGTACGCCTGCAGCTCGAACCGCTTGCCGTCGACGTCCGCGCTGATCGTCCGGTCCCGGGTGTTGACGACCAGGACGGTCCGGTCGGTGGCGAGGACACGTACGCCCGCCGGGGCGGCCACGGTCTCGTACGTCGTCCCCGGCGGGAACTCGGCGTTGAAGCGGGCCACCAGGTCGTACATGGGCAGCTTCGCGCCCCCGCCCTCGGTGTCGGTCGGCGTCCAGAGGCAGCCGGGGCAGTCGGGGCCGGTCTCCTCCTGCGGGTTCCAGTAGAAGCCGGAGGAGGCGCCGCCCCTGACCATGGCGATCATCGCGGCGGCCTGGACGGCGCGGCGGCGGGGCTCGGACCAGCCGTGCCGGTCGTCGTTGCCGTCGGCGGGCTCGACGTAGTACTCGGCCCACCACAGCGGCAGATCGTCGCCGGTCTGCCGCCGCACCCACTCGCCGACGGCCGTGAACTTGTCGGTGGCGGCGAACTCGTCCGGCAGCAGCTCGTCGTCCTTGGTGTAGCTGGAGCCGTCCACGACGACGAAGTCGGCGCCCGCCTTGTGCTCGTTCCAGTAGGCGAAGGCGTCCAGGACCCGCTGATCGAGGGCGCCCCAGGGGCCCTTGAGGGTGGTGGAGGCGATGTCCGTCTGCCGCGGGTCGACGCTGTCCATCACCAGGTACGGTCCGCCGACCATGATGTCCTGGTTCACCTCCTTCAGCGCCTGGTGGACGAGGTTGTACAGCTTCGTGTAGCCCTCGTGGTCCCAGCGGCGCTCGGCGTCGTTCCAGAACCCCTTGAACTCGTTCCAGACGATGAAGTGGCGTACGTCGGGATAGCGCTTGGCGACGGTCGCGGCGAGGGCGGCGAAGTCGGCGTAGTGCTCGGGCCGTGGGGCGGTCTCCAGGGCGGCCTGGCTCCAGTCGGTGTTCTCGGCGCCGGCCTCGCCGCCCTTCATCCAGTCCGGGGCGCAGCACAGCGTGATGACCGGCGTGCCGCCGGAGGCGCGGACGAAGTCGACGCGGCGGTCGAGGGCGGCGAAGTCGTAACGGCCCTTCACCGGCTCGGGGTTGTCGGCGCCCCAGCCCATGATGTGCTGGTTCTGCGGCAGCGCCGACTGCCTGAGGCTCGTCGTCACGCGCCCCAGGGCTGCGGCGGGGCCCTCGTCGGCGCTGAACTGGGTGTGGGTGAAGCCCCAGCCGACGTCCGGTCGCGGCTCCTCGGGCGGGACGGCGGGCGTGCCGTGCACCTTGTCGCCGTCCGGCGAGGTGCCGGCGGTGCTCGCGCCGTCGCCGGGAAGTGTGCTGACCAGGGTCACCACCAGGGCCACGAGGGCCGCCGACACACCGAGCAGCGCGGTGAGCCGCCACCGCCGTGCCCCCGTACCCCACCCATGACGTCCCATCGAGGGCAACAGTAACGGCGGGGACGGGCGTTGGGGCAGATGTCGTACATGTACGGCCCGGAAACCGGATGGAGCGGGGCACAGCGGGAGCAGGGGTGTGCAGCCGACACTCCGCGCGCACCTCGGAAACCGGGTGCACGCGACGCCCGTGTGCCCGATCATGGCGGCATGTCTGCGAACCCACACGACGCTCTGCCGATCCGGCTCCACGTCGACGACAGCGACTCGCCGTCCGACGTCGTGGACGCGCTGTTCCTCGGCCGCTTCGCGACGGGCGAGCAGCCGTACTCGCACGCGGCGAACATCGACCGCGTCCGCTCCGGGGCGACGCTGCTGCCGCCGGAGGCCCGGGTGCTGCGGGTGGCCCGCGACGACGACCGCAGCGCCACGCTCGCGGAGGGCGACGGCTGGACGCTGCTGGTCTCCCGCTGGAACCGGGGCGCGGACGTCACGGTCACCGCGACCAGCGCCGACCTGGCGAAGAAGGTCCTCGACCAGGCGACGGACGGCGCGTCGGACGAGCCCGAGCCGCAGCCGGAGAACGTGACGATGGGCTTCTGGTACGTCTCCCCCAGGCGCGGCCCGCACCGCACGACGCGGCAGATCTCGGCGGGTACGTGGGACGAGGTGCGGGCCAACTACACCGCGCCGGTCGCGGACGCCATGGACCGGCTGATGAAGACGACTCCGGAGGACATCGCGGGACGCCTGCTCCTGCTGCACGGCCCGCCGGGCACCGGCAAGACGTCGGCGCTGCGCACGCTGGCCCGCTCCTGGCGGGACTGGTGTCAGGTGGACTGCGTCCTGGACCCCGAGCGGCTGTTCAGTGACGTCGGCTATCTGATGGACATCGCGATCGGCGAGGACGACACGACCGGCAAAGGCCGCTGGCGGCTGCTGCTGCTGGAGGACTGCGACGAGCTGATCCGCGGCGAGGCCAAGCACACGGCGGGGCAGGCGCTGTCGCGGTTGCTGAACCTGACGGACGGGCTGCTGGGCCAGGGACGCAACGTCCTGGTCGGCGTCACGACCAACGAGGACCTCGAACGCCTGCACCCCGCCGTCGTCCGCCCCGGCCGCTGCCTGGCCCGCATCGAGGTGGGGCCGCTGACCCGGCGGGAGGCGGTCGGCTGGCTGGGCACCGAGGAGGGCGTCGGGCGGGACGGGGCGACGCTGGCGGAGCTGTACGCGCTGCGCCGGGGCACGTCTCCGACGGCGCTGCCGGAGCCGCGGGGCGGGTCGGAGGCGGGGCTGTACCTGTAGGAGGCCATGGGGTGTCGGCCGGTGCTTTGATGGACGTATGACCCTGTTCGTCGGCACGTCGGGGTGGCAGTACAAGGACTGGCGGGGGCTGCTGTACCCGGAGGGCTGCCCCACCCGGCTGTGGCTGGAGGAGTACGCCGAGGGGTTCGCCACGGTCGAGATCAACAACGCGTTCTACCGGCTGCCGACGCGGGAGAACTTCGAGGCGTGGCGGGAGCGGGTGCCGTCGGACTTCGTGGTGGCGGTGAAGGCCAGCCGGTATCTCACCCACATCAAGCGACTGAAGGACCCCGAGGAACCGGTGCACCGCCTGATGAGCCACGCGTCCGGCCTCGGCGACCGCCTGGGCCCGGTCCTCCTCCAGCTCCCGCCGAACCTGCGCGCGGATCCCGGGCTGCTGGACGCCTGCCTCGCCTGTTTCCCCGTCGGCACGAGGATCGCGGTGGAACCACGCCACGACTCCTGGTGGACGCCGGAGGTGGAGCAGGTCCTGCGCTCGCGGGGAGCGGCCCTGTGCTGGGCCGACGTGCTGGCCCGCCCGGTGACGCCGCTGTGGCGCACGACCGACTGGGGTTACGTCCGCTTCCACCAGGGCCGCGCCCGGCCGTGGCCGCACTACGGCCGCCAGTCGCTGCAGACGTGGGTCCACCGCATCACGGCCGTCTTCCCCGGCGACCACGACGTGTACGTGTACTTCAACAACGACCCGGGTGGGGCGGCGGTGGGCGACGCGATAACGTTCGCCGACCTGGCGAGGCGAACGGGGCAGAGGGTCACGCGGACGCCGAGGGAGCTTGCGATCCGGCGCTGAGGGTGACGTCGCAGTCCCTCGCAACGGCGCATGCCGACAGTGCCGAACCCCCGTCAGCCTCCGCCGACAAACCCCCTACCTCCCATACGCCGCCCGCAGGGCCTCCCGCACGGCATCCAGCGCCGCCTCCTCACCGAGCCCGAGCCTGCGCACCCTCTCGGCATAAGCCTGCGCAGCACCCGCCGCCTCCCGCTCCGCCGCCGACCCCGCCGCGGCGACGAACGTCCCGTGGCGCCCCCGCGTCTCGATCACGCCGTCCGTCTCCAGCGCCCGGTACGCCTTCGCCACCGTGTTCGCGGCCAGCCCCAGCGACTCGGCCAGCCCTCGAACCGTCGGCAGCCGATACCCCACCGGCAGCGCCCCCGACCGCGCCTGCGCGGAAATCTGCGCCCGGACCTGCTCGTACGGCGGCTCCGCCGCACCCTCATCGATGTCGATCTTCAAGGTCACGCGCCCGATTCTCCCGTACCGGCCGCAAAATGAGAGGCATCCCGGCCCCTGCCCGCGTAACGTCCGACCCCATGACCGTGATCGTGCGTGATCTGCGCCCCGAGGCCCGAGCCGACGTCGAGGCCTTCGCCCGGGTACGGCACCTCGCCCTGCCCTACATGGTGTCCACCCCGGACTCCGTCGCCCACGCCATCGCCCAGGCCCACCCCGACGCCCACTACCGCCCCCTCGTGGCCGAGCGGAACGGCGTGATCATCGGCACGGCTCAGGTCGGCATCGCCCACGACAGCCCGGAACCGGGCCAGGGCTACCTCAACGTCTACGTGCACCCGCACCGCACCCGCCACGGCGCCGGCTCGCTGCTGGTCCGGGTCGCCGAGGAACACCTGGCCGCGCAGGGGGCGACGAAACTCTTCACCTGGGTCCTCGACGAGCCCGCCAACCGCTCCTTCGCCGAAAGCCATGGCTACCGCCCCAGCCGCTCCGCGCACTTCCTCCGCCTGGACCTCGCGAACAGCTCCCTGCCGCCCCTCCAAACCCCGCCCCCCGGCGTAGAACTGCGCACGGCCGCCGACTACGCGGACGACCCGCGCCCGATGTTCGCACTGGACGCGGAGGCGACAGCGGACGAACCGAGCGACATCGCGGTCGAGTTCACGGACTACGAGGCGTGGATCGCGGAAACCTGGAAGCACCCGCTCCTCGACCTCGAACTGACCTCTGTGGTGCTTGTCGACGGCCGGCCCGCCGCCTTCAGCGCGGCCTACACGGACGGCGCCACCCGGTACGCCTCCGCCATGACCGGCACCGCCCGCGCCTTCCGCGGCCGGGGCCTGGCCAAGCTCGCCAAGAACGACTCCCTGCACCGCGCCCGCGCCGCCGGGTACACGGAGGCGTTCACGGGCAACGACGCGGGCAACGACCCGATGCTCGCGATCAACAAGTCGTTCGGGTACGAGATCTGCGCGACGGAGGTGCGCCATGTCCGCCGACTCGGCTGAGCCGCCCGCCATGGTGGACGTCGTCCTGGTCAAGGCCGGCCGGACGAAGATCCGTTATCCGGCCGAGCTGCTCCAGGACGACGGCACCCGGATCGTGGTCCGCGCTCCCTTCGCGGGCACCGGCGTGCGCGACTTCGGCTTCGTGCGCTTCGAGCCCGGGGACGTCTTCACCGAGTACTACTGGCGGGACCGCTGGTACGCGGTGATGGAGGTCCGCGACCCGTCCGGCGTCCTCAAGGGCTGGTACTGCGACATCGCCCGCCCGGCCACCTTCTCGGGCACCGAGCTGGTGGTCGAGGATCTCGACCTGGACCTGTGGCGCTCCGCCGACGGCACGGACGTACGCCGCCTGGACGAGGACGAGTTCGCGGAGAGCGGCCTCGCGGAAACGGACCCGGAGGCGGCCACCAAGGCACTGACGGCTCTGGACGAACTGGAGTCCCTGGCCCGCGGCGGCGACTTCGAGTCCCTCCTCGGCAGCTGAGCAGCTGAGCAGCAGCAGAGCAGCAGCAGAGCGTCACTCCAGGGCGACGACCGCGTACCGCTCGTCGCCCACGGCTCTCCCCCACAGCGCCGTGTCCTGCGACAACCGCTCCACCCGCACCGACCCGGCGACGGGCGCGAGAAGCTCCCGAAGGCGGTCCGCCGCTATGCCCACCGGCGCGACCGTCCCCCACACGCCCTCGACCAGCACCAGCCGTCCGCCCGGCCGCAACAGCCCCCGCCAGTGCCGCAGCGCCCGGCCGGGATCCGGCAGTGCCCACAGCACATGCCGTACGAGCACGACGTCGAACCGCCGCTCCCCCACCGGCGGTGCCGCCGCGTCACCGACGAGGAACACGGCGTCACGTCCGGCGAGTTTCGCGCGGGCCCGTTCCACCATGGCCGGGGAGAGGTCGACGCCGGTGACGCGGTGTCCCTGCTCGGTGGCGAGGAGCGACAGACTGCCGGTGCCACAGCCGAGGTCGAGGATGTCGCAGGCGGTGTCGGGCAGCCAGGAGCGCAGCCGCAGCGCCCAGGCGTCCCGCACCTCGGGATCGCGCAGCCCGTGATCCGGCTCGTCGTCGAAAGCGGGGGCGAGCGCGTCCCAGTCCACGCCATCCGCAGAGGTCAGAGCGTCCTCGTCAGTCGTCATGCCCCCAGGGTGACACCCACCACTGACAGTCGAATCGTGACGGCCGCCACAGACATACCGGCAGCGATGAGGAACTCTCGCCGAAATGGTCTACCTCCGTGAGAACACGGAACCCGGTAGGCACTGAAGGAGGCAGCCATGCGCCGAGTCACAGTGCACAAGCCCCCGCGGAAGACGGAAGCCCGCCGACTCCGCGAGGAGACCGACGAGCCCACCTACGAACGCCGGCCCGAGGTGCGCAAGGACATCGCCCGCATCTGGTGGCCGGCTCACTGATCCGGTGCTCGCGACACGTACCTACCTCAGCGCAGTCTGAGCGCTCCCTTAAAGGGACCATAAGGATCTCCCTCGACCGCCTCCAGCAGGCGATTTCGCGGTTTCTTGGGGCTAGCTTCTGAACGCCCCCCACGGGATCACCCCCGGGATCCACCCAAGATCACCCCGGGATCCACCCAAGAGACCGCTACGAGGAGTTCCCCCATGCCCGCACGCCGCAAGGCCGCCGCCGTCGCCGCCGTCGCCGCCGTCGGCATCGCCCCGCTCGCCCTGACCGCGCTGTCCGCCGCGCCCGCGTCCGCGCACGGCTCGATGGGCGACCCGGTCAGCCGGGTCGCCCAGTGCTACGCGGAGGGCCCGGAGAGCCCCACGTCGGACGCGTGCAAGGCGGCGGTCGCGGCGGGCGGTACCCAGGCGCTGTACGACTGGAACGGCGTCCGCATCGGCGACGCGGCCGGGCAGCACCGGACGCTCATCCCGGACGGCAAGCTGTGCAGCGCGAACAACGAGGCGTTCAAAGGCCTCGACCTGGCCCGCGCCGACTGGCCCGCGACATCGGTGAGCAGTGGGTCGTACACCTTCAAGTACCGCGTGACCGCCCCACACAAGGGCACCTTCACGGTCTATCTCACCAAGCCCGGTTACGACCCCGCCCAGCCGCTCGGCTGGGATGACCTGGACCTGGCGAACCCGGTGGCGACGGCCACCGACCCGGCCGCGTCGGGCGGTTTCTACACCTTCTCCGGCAGCCTCCCCGAGCGCTCCGGCAAGCATGTCCTGTACGCGATCTGGCAGCGCTCGGACAGCCCCGAGGCCTTCTACTCCTGCTCGGACGTCACCTTCGGCAGCAACGGCGGCAACGGCGGAAACGGCAGCGGAAGCAGCTCCGGCGACAACGCCGGTGACAGCGGCAGCAACGTCAGCGACAGCAGCGACGACAGCAGCAGCGGCAACAACGGCTCCGCGGCACCCGTTTCCGCCCCCACCGCCTCCGCCCCCACCGACGAGCAGATCGAGGCCGCCGCCGAGCACTCCACCATCGAGAACCACGGCCACGGCGACAACGACCCCGGCACGTCCGCCGCCCCGGACGCCCCCACCGCCAACCGGCCGAAGGCCGCGGCCGCCGGAACGTCCGAGAACCTCGCCGAGACCGGCGGCGACAGCAGCACCACGTACCTCGCCGTCGGCGGCGCGGCCGCGCTCGCGCTCGGCTCGGCGGCCCTGTTCGCGTCGGTGCGCCGACGCGCGGCGAGCGGCGGCCGGCACGGCCGCTGACCCAGGGTTCCGGGGTCTGACCGGCGGCTCAGGCCGGTCAGACCCCGGCGACGCTCAACTGAACACCGACGCACAGGTGGTCGGCCTGGCCCGCGCCGGATCGAGGGCGTTGGCGACCTCGTGGAAGGCGATCCGGTCGAACAGCCCGATCGCCAGATGCTCGGAGAAGTCGACCGGACACAGATCCTGGAGCAGCACGTTGCGCACGTCCGGTCCATCCAGGTACTGACTCCGATACGGCGTGACCACCTGGTCGTACTTGGTGGCGATGACCGTGTAGCGCACGCCGGGCACGGTGTCGCCGCCCGCGTTGAGCTTGGTGAGGAAGGCGGATCCGGCGATCTGGTCGGCGAGGGCCGGGGTGGCGGTGGAGAGCAGGTCCTCGGCGCCCGGGAAGTACGGCAGCAGGCGGGTGAGGCCGGACAGGGTCGTGCCGTGGTTGTCGGGGGCGATGCCGACGAGGGCGTTCACCTCGGCCGCTCCGCCGAGGAACTTGAGGTAGTAACGGGGCATCATGCCGCCCTGCGAGTGCCCGACGAGGTCGGCCTCGGCGGCGCCGGTCGCGGCGAGCACCTTGTCGACGAACGCGTCGAGTTGTCCGGCCGACTTCTCGATGGGGCCGAGGCCGTGGAAGAACGGGACGCCGGGCAGCTGGCCGTAGTCGAGGGAGAAGACGCAGTAGCCGCGCTTCATCAGATACGGGGCGAGTCCCAGCCAGTTGTCGACGGAGTTGCCGAACGTGCCGTGGACCAGGACGACGGGGCGGGGATGGGCGGCGGACGGCCGGCAGGAGTAGTTGTTCCAGCCGCTGCTGGGAGCGGCGGTGGCCGCCTGGGCGGTGGTGGCGGCGGGGAGGGTGGCGATCGCGGCGGTCAGCAGCAGCGCGATCACGGGTCTGAGCACTCGTTTCCAGGGCAGCATCGGGTGATCTCCTTGCGGCTCAAGGGAGGTGCGATGGCCTTGCGCCCTGTGATCCGGATCACGAGGATGCTGTTCACTCGTCAAGTTACGGATGGGTAGTTCAAGGGGGAAGTTACGCGTCAGTAAAAACTTCCAGTGATAACCGGCCAGAAGCGGTCACCAGGAGGGCCGGATGGGCATGCCCCCCCTCGGCCAACTGAACAACGCGCAAAGGCCCTACGCCGCCAACGACCCCGGAATCACCGCCCGCGGCCCGAACTTCGCCCGCGCGCGGTCCGCGACCTCCTCGATCCGGCGGACCTTCTCGTCCACGGGGTCGAAGGTCAGCTGGTGGGAGGCCTGCTCGGCGGGCGTGAGCCCCTCCGCGCGCAGGGCGATCGCGCGGACCCGGGCACGCTGGAGGCCGAGCGCCTCGTACATCCCGTACGCCGCACGCGTCAGCGCCGGCGAGTGCGCGGTCGGTTCCTTCAGGGTGCGGCTGCGGGTGGTCGAGGACCGGTCGGCGTAGCGGACGGTGAGGGTCAGGGTGCGGCAGACCTTCTCCACGGCGCGCAGCCGGGTGCCCAGTTCCTCGGCGGCGGAGAGCAGCGCGCGGCGGTGCCGCTCGGGGTCCAGTTCGTCGCGCGGGAAGGGCCGTTCGGCGGCCAGCGAACGGGAGACGGCGTTCGGGACCACCCGGCCGCGGTCGACGCCGTTCGCCTTCTCGTGCAGCTCGCGGCCCGCCTTCGCGCCGATCAGCCGCTGGAGCGTGGACAGCGGCGCGGTGGCGACCCGGCCGAGGGTGTCGAGGCCGTACTCGCACAGCGTGCGGGCGGTCGCGGCCCCGACGCCGGGCAGTACGGCGACGGGCTTGTCGGCGAGGAACTCCGCGATGGCGTCCGGCTCCTCGGGCACCACGCAGGTCACCCCGGGCTCGGCATACCGCAGCGCCACCCGGGCCAGCATCGGGCCGGGCCCGGCGCCGATCGCGCAGTCGACCCCGTGGTGGGCGAGCGCCCGGACCCTGATCACCGACGCCAGCTCCACGGCGCTGCGCCCGAAGTACCGCTCGGCGCCCCGCAGATCGGCCAGCGCACCGTCCGGCGGCAACGCCTCGACGACCGGCGTGAAGTCCTCCAGCAACCCCAGCAGCCGGGGCAGCGCCGCCTCGTACATCGGCGGCAGCTGGAAACGTACGCAGAGGATGGTCATCCCGCACTCCCCGGACTCTGGTGCCACAACTTCCTTGCCTTCGCAGGCCCTTGTGAGGCCTCTTCGCCCGCAGGACGCAGATCGGCCCACGGATGCATCTCGTATCCGGTGGGCATACGGATCCGCCGCCCGTGCGTCGGATCACCCCCGGAACCGCCCGAGCCGTCCGCCCCACTCGAGCCGTCCGGACCGTCCGCCCCCTCCGGCACAGGCTCCGGGGGCCGCCCCGGCTCCGCTCGCTCCGCCCCCGGCACCCGCTCCGCCAGCCGCGCCGCCACCACGTCGAGCCCGCCCTCCGCGCGCAGCTCGACCAGCTCGGCGAGGTTCCAGGCGGCGGACCCCACCACGCTGAGGCTGCGCGGCCCGCGCCGCTGCACCACCCCGCGCACCAGCAGCAGCCAGGAGTGGAAGACGGTGTGCGCGCAGGCGTCGTGCGAGTCGTCGAAGAAGGCGAGGTCGACCAGGCCCGTACCGTCGTCCAGCGTGGTGAAGATGACCCGCTTGCCGGACCGGATCGGCGGCGTCTGCGTGGCCGCCTTGGCGCCCGCGACCAGCACCGTCTCGCCGTGCCGGGCGTCGCGCAGCCGCCGCGCCGACACCACGCCCAGCTCGTCGAGGAAGGCGCGGTAGTCGTCCATCAGATTGCGTGAGGCGTCCATGGACAGCACGCCCAGCTCGGCGCTGAGCCGCTCCGCCGCGGACAGGTCGGGCAGCCCGGCCGGGGCGGTCTTCCGCCCGCCGGACAGCGGGAGTTGACCGCCGCCGCCACTGCGCGCACCCCGGTGCAGCTCAGTCAGATGCAGTTGCAGATCACGGCGGTTGGCGCCGAAGGAGTCCAGGGCACCGACCTGGGCCAGCCGCTGCGCCAGCGGCCGGCTGGGCCGCGCCCGCTCCCAGAAGTCCACCAGCGAGGCGTACGGCTGCCCGTCCGCGACCCGCGTCGCCTCGGCCTCGCTGATCCCGTGCACGTCGGAGAGGGCCAACCGGAGTCCCCACACCCCGGATTCAGACACCAGTTCGATCCTGTGTGCGACCCCCGACGTATTCACATCCAATGGCAGGATCGGCACCCCCCGCCGCCGCGCGTCCGCCAGCAGCAACCGCTTCGGGTACATCCCGGGGTCGTGCGTCAGCAACCCGGCATAGAAGGCGGCGGGGTGATGCGCCTTCAGCCACGCCGACTGGTACGTCGGTACGGCGAAGGCGACCGCGTGCGCCTTGCAGAAGCCGTACGAACCGAACGCCTCGACGATCTCCCAGGTGCGCTGAATCGTTTCCGCGTCGTACCCGCGCGCCGCCGCGTGCTGGGCGAACCACACCTTGATCCGCCCCTGCGACTCCGGATCGGACAGCCCGCGCCGCACCCGGTCCGCCTCGGCGCGCCCGCAGCCGGTCAGGATGTCGACGATGTGGATGATCTGCTCGTGGAAGACGACGACCCCGTACGTCTCCCTCAGCGGCCCCTCCAGGTCGGGGTGCGGATAGCGGACCGGGGCCCGCCCGTGCCGGGCCGCGATGAACGGCCGCACCATGTCGGCGGCGACCGGACCGGGCCGGAAGAGCGAGATGTCGACGACCAGATCGTGGAAGGTGGCCGGCTGCAGCCGCCCGACCAGGTCCCGCTGCCCCGGCGACTCGATCTGGAAGCAGCCCAGCGTCTCGGTGGAGCGGATGAGGCGGTACGTCGCCGGATCGCCGTCCCGCAGCGCGTCCAGGTCGATCCGCTCCCCCGTCGCCCGCTCCACCTCGGCGACCGCGTGCGCCATCGCCGACTGCATCCGCACCCCGAGCACGTCCAGCTTGAGCAGCCCGAGGTCCTCGACGTCGTCCTTGTCGAACTGCGACATGGGGAACCCCTCGCCGCTGGTCGGCATGACCGGCGTACGGGAGAGAAGGGAGGCGTCGGACAGGAGCACCCCGCACGGATGCATGGCGACCCCGCGCGGGAGCGCGTCCAGGGCCTCGACCAGCTCCCACAGTTTCCCGTAACGCTCCCTCTCCCCCGCCAGCTGCCTGAGCTCGGGCAGCTCGTCGAGGGCGGCGCGGGCGTCGCGCGCGCGGATGTGCGGGAAGGACTTGGCGATGCGGTCGATGTCGGCGGGGTCCATGGACAGGGCGGCGCCGACGTCCCGGATGGCGTGCCGGACGCGGTACGTCTCCGGCATCGCGACCGTCGCGACCCGCTCGGCGCCGAACCGGCCGATGATCGCCCGGTAGACCTCCAGGCGGCGTGCGGACTCCACGTCGATGTCGATGTCGGGCAGCACCAGACGGCGCTTGGACAGGAAGCGCTCCATCAGCAGCCCGTGCTCGACCGGGTCGGCGTGCGCGATGCCGAGCAGGTGGTTGACGAGGGAGCCCGCGCCGGAGCCGCGGGCGGCGACCCGGACGCCCATCCTCTTCACGTCGTCGACGACCTGGGCGACCGTGAGGAAGTAGGAGGCGAAGCCGTGGTGGGCGATGATGTCCAGCTCGTCGTGCATCCGCTCCCAGTAGTCGCGCCGGTCGGCGTAGCCGTGCAGCACCATCCCCGCCGCCGCCCGGGATGCGAGCACGCGCTGTGCGCTGCGCCGGTCCGCGCCGACGAGATGCGGCTCGGGGAAGTGCACGGTGCCGATGCCGAGGTCGTCCTCGGGGTCGACCAGGCACTCGGCGGCGGTCGCCTGCGTCTGCTCCAGCAGCCGGTGGGCGGTGTCCCGCCGGAAGCCGGCGGCTTCGACGACCCGCTCCGCCACCCCGAGCATGGCACCCGCGTTCTTCAGCCAGGCCTCGCCGGAGTCCAGCTCCTTGGTCGGGTCGATCGGGACCAGGCGGCGGGCGGCGTCCAGTACGTCGGCGACCGGGCCCATGCCGGGGTCGGCGTACCGGACGGCGTTGCTGAGCACGGGCCGGATCCGCTGCTCGGCGGCGAAGCCGACGGTACGGGCGGCCAGGCGCAGGGAGCCGGGGCCGGTGCCGTTGCGGCCGTGCCAGACGGCCTCCAGGCGCAGGGCATCGCCGTGGATCTCCCGCCAGGGGGCGAGGAGCTTCGCGGCGCGGTCCGGGCGGCCCGCGGCGAGGGCGCGGCCGACGTCGGAGTCGGGGCCGAGCAGGACGGTGAGGCCGTCGGCGTGGTGGGCGGACCAGGGCAGCAGGGGCGTGCCCTCGCTCTCATGGGCCGCCGTGACGATTCGGCACAGGTCGGCCCAGCCGCGGGCGCCATCCCGGGCGAGGAAGGTCACGCGCGGTGTCGACTCGTCGATGAAGGCACCGCCGCGCACGGGGGTGCGGCGGCGCCGGTCCTGCCGTACGCGGTCGGGCTCGGGCTCCGCCACCGCCAGCTCCGCCCCGAACAGTGGACGGACGCCCGCCTTCGCGCAGGCCTTGGCGAAGCGGACGGTGCCGGCGAGGGTGTCGCGGTCGGTGAGCGCGAGGGCGTCCATGCCCCGCTCGGAGGCGCGCTCGGCCAGCCGCTCCGGGTGCGAGGCGCCGTAGCGCAGGGAGAACCCGGAGACGGTGTGCAGATGCGTGAAGCCCGGCACACGCACCTCCCGCACTCGCGAGCCCCTACCGGCTCTCGAACATCAGTTCCAACTCTCCCACCCCCACCATAGACCAATTCCCGAACGTCTGTGCGACATCGACTCGGGCAAGCCCCACCTGCACAAACGCGCCCCAGCAGCATGTGAGCGACGGATCTGCACGCCGGGCAAAGGGGCGCGGGGAACTGCGCGACAAGCCCACGACGCCCCGCAGCGCACCCCACAGAGCAACCACCCACGGCGAACGCGAAAGTCCCGCCCCTCACACAAGGGGCGGGACTTCACAAGAGCACAAGCACAGCTGCGCTCCGGAATCAGCCGATCTGCGTCCCGGTCGCCGACAGCGCCTCGGTCACCGGCTGGAAGAACGTCTCCCCGCCGGACGTGCAGTCACCGCTGCCACCGGAGGTGAGGCCGATCGCGTTGCTGCCGGAGAACAGCGCGCCGCCGCTGTCCCCGGGCTCGGCGCAGACGTCGGTCTGGATGAGGCCGTCGACGATGTCGCCGTTGCCGTAGTTCACGGTGGCGTCCAGGCCGGTGACCGTGCCGGAGTGCACCTGCGTGGTCGAACCGCTCCGGGTGACCCGCATACCGACGGTCGCCTCGGCCGCGCCCGTGATCTGCTGTGCCGAGCCGTTGTAGAGGTTGACCTCGCTCGGGTGGTCCACGTCGGCGGTGTACTTGACGAGGCCGTAGTCGTCGCCCGGGAAGCTGGAGTCCGCGTTCTCGCCGACGACGTTGCCGGACGAGTCGGACCAGGTGGAGACGGACTCGGTGCAGTGACCGGCGGTCAGGAAGAACGGCTCGCCGCCCTTGACCACGTTGAAGCCGAGCGAGCAGCGCCCGCCGCCACCGGTGATCGCGTCACCACCGGCGATGAAGGGCTTGAACTCCCCCTTCGTCCGCTGGAGTTCGGCCGTGCCGCCGAGCCCTTCGACGACCTGGGTCAGCTTCTTCCACTCGGCCGCGGAGACAGTGCGGTCGGCGGTCACCACGACCTTGTTGGTGGTCGGGTCGGTCACCCAGGCGGTGCCGGGGATGGTCGCGTCCTGCTTGAGGGTGGTGCGCGCGCTCTTCAGCTCGGCGAGGGAGTTCTCGACGATTCTCGCCTTGGCGCCGGCCTCCTCGACCAGCTGGGCGGCGGCCTCGTCGAGCACGTTCACCACGAGGCTCTTCGCCTTAGGGGTCCTTGCAGAAAGATCTTCTTGTGGCACGGTGGACATGGACGTGATCCCGTGCTTTGTGGGGGTGACCATGACGCGGCGGAAGCCGTGGGAGGTCAGCGACGAACTGTGGGCGGTGATCGAGCCGCTGCTGCCGAAGCATGAGCGGCGGTTCCGGTACCCGGGGCGCAAGCGCATCGATGACCGCAAGACGCTCCAGGGCGTGCTGTTCGTCCTGTACACCGGTATCCAATGGGAGTACTTGCCGCAGGAGTTGGGGTTCGGCTCGGGTCCTACCTGCTGGCGTCGGCTGGCCGAATGGCAGGAGGCCGGAGTGTGGGAGAAACTCCAGCGGGTGCTGCTGGACCGGCTGCGGGCGGCGGACCGCCTGGACTTCTCCCGCGTCACCGTTGACGCCTCGCACGTGCCGGCCAAGCGGGGGCGAAGCAGCCCAAAAGTCGGCCCGAGTCCGGTTGACCGTGCACGGCCGGGCTCGAAGCACCACGTGCTGACCGACGCGCACGGCACCCCGCTGCGGGTATCGCACACCGGCGGACACCGCAACGACATCACGCAGCTCCTGCCGCTGGTCGACGGCGTGCCGCCGGTGCGGGGCAAGCGGGGCCGGCCCCGGCGCAAGCCCCGCGCGCTGTATGCCGACCGTGGCTACGACCACGACAGCTACCGCCGCCGTCTACGCGAGCGCGGCATCGTCCCGAAGATCGCCCGGCGCGGACAGCCACACGGCTCGGGCCTGGGCCGTGCGCGATGGGTTGCCGAGT
This sequence comes from Streptomyces sp. Z423-1, assembly GCF_013009255.1. Taxonomy (NCBI): domain Bacteria; kingdom Bacillati; phylum Actinomycetota; class Actinomycetes; order Kitasatosporales; family Streptomycetaceae; genus Streptomyces; species Streptomyces sp. Z423-1. The sequence continues at coordinate 7,500,452 of NZ_CP053109.1, read as the reverse complement.
CCGCCATCGCCTGGCTCCACGGCCCTCGCCGCTTACGGACCCGCTGGGAAACCCGAGACGACATGCATGACGCCTTCCTTCAGCTCGCACACTGCATGACCCTCGCCCGCAAGCATCCGGCTTTCTGAAAGGACCCCTTAGCGTCGTAGTACGTTCCCGCCGCGTCGGCGCCGAGGTCCCGGTCGAGCGTCGAGGCGAGCTTTCCGGCCGCCAGGGCCGACAGCGTCTTGAGCTCCGGGGCGTCCGGGGCCTCGCTGGCGTTCGCACTCTGGAAGGTCACTCCCGCGGCGACCAGTGCGGCGATGCCCGCACCTGCCACGGCGGCCCGCCGCTTGGATATGCGTCGGTGCTTCAACTCACGTCCTCCTGTGGGGGGTCGATCCGGGAGGTAGTGGGGACCTCGCGGATCAGAAGGTCTGTGGACTGGGCGCCCACTATTCCGAGACCCGCAGGGAGCACACAAGGTCGACTTCAGGACGCGTGTACGGCAAGTGGCGTGCGCCCCTTACGCCTTGCGCAACCTTGACTGTCCACGGTCACCATGGCGATCTTCGCACTGCAAACACCACATGCGAGCAACCGGTATGCGGTACGTGAGGTCTAGTCCTGTCTTGAAATCGCCCCACAGGGCCGGATCCGGCCGGGCTCAGCACAAGGACGAGCCCCCGCACGCCAGTTGCGTGCGGGGGCTCGCTTGATGCGCCGAGTGCACCAATGCGCGCTGCGCTCAGTACACGCTCACGCCATACGCGCTCAGCGCCTCGGTGACGGGCTGGAAGAACGTCGTACCACCGAAGGTGCAGTTGCCACTGCCGCCGGAGGTGAGACCGTACGCGACGCCGTTGCTGCCGTAGAGCGGGCCGCCCGAGTCGCCGGGCTCGGCGCAGACGTTGGTCTGGATCATGCCGCGGACGATATCACCGCCGCCGTAGTTGACGGTGGCGTTGAGAGCGGTGACCCGGCCGGTGTGGGTACCGGTCGTGGAGCCGTCGCGGATGACATTGGTGCCCACGCTCGGGGTGGCCGCACTGGTGATGTCCACGCCGCCCGCGGTACCGGGCTTGGAGATGGACGTGTTGGTGTACCGGACGATCCCGTAGTCGTTGCCCGGGAAGCTCGAACCGGCGGTCGGGCCGAGGACCGTGGTGCGACCCGAGTTGGCGTACCAGGTGCCCGCGCCGTCGGTGCAGTGACCGGCGGTCAGGAAGTACGACGTGCCGCTGCTGCTGCGGACGTTGAAGCCGAGGGAACAGCGCCAGCTACTCGCATAGATGGCGTCGCCGCCCTCGATCAGCTTGTTGAACTTGCCCGGGGTGCGCTTGATCGTCAGGGCGTCGGCGTTGGCACCGGCCGCCTTCTTGATCTTCGCGAGCTCGGCCGCGGAGACCGTGCTGTCGACGGTGAGCAGCACGCGGTTGGTCTTGCTGTCGACGGCCCAGGCGGTGCCCGGGACGTCGGCCTTGAGCACCGAGTCGCTGGCGCTCTTCAGCTCGTTGGCGCTGAACGTGGTGACGTCGGACGCGTTCGCGCTGGGGACCGCGAACGCGGCTGCGGCCACGAGGCCGGTGGAAACGGCGATCAGCCGGGTCCGTCTCGTACCGCTGCGGGGGGTGGTGCGCTTGATCCTCACTTTGTCGTTCCTCCACATGGGAAGTCGGGGGCCCGCGTGGGGTCGGGGCCCGTGAGGCGCAGTCAGTGGCATCGTTGTCCGGATTCCGAACCCGCCGTGCCCCTGACAAGCGCTGAGGGGGAGTATTCGGCCGCACGACGGGCGGGCGCAAGGGCGCCTTTCGGCCGTCAACTTTTGAACCAGCTGTACGGAATGGCCGCCCCCGCCCCGCCCTGCACCCCGTCAGGTTCCCCGGGCGGCGCGAAGGGGCAGACCCAGCTGGACCGAACACCACCCATGCGTCCGCCGCGATCCCGTCACTGTCGGCCGTCCACGACCCGGGGATGTCCGGAAGTCGCCCCTCCGGATGCTCGTCGAGCCAGTACGTGCCCGTGAGCGCGAGCGGCCCATAAGGCCCGGACACCGCCGCGAGCCGCCGCTCGTGCCACCGTCCCGTCAGCAGTTGCACCCGCAGTCGCACCCGTCGCACCCACAGTTGTCGCAGCAGTCACAGCAATTGCAGCACCCGTCACAACCGCAGTCGCCGCAGTCGCAGTTGCCGCACGGCGCTTCCTTCCGCTCCCGCGTCCACGGGTCCTCGTACGTGCCGCAGCACAACTGACACGTACAGGCCAGCCCCAGCCACACGGCACACCCCGCGAGCAGCCCGCGCCGGTCGCGGCGCGGTGGCCCGGGCGGCAGCGGCGCACCGGGCCCGGCCGGTCCCCCGGGCGGCGCGTAGGGCCCGGCGAGGTCGGCCCGGTGCCCGCAGGAGGCGGTGCCGAAGGCGCGGTCGACCGAGGCGGGCAGCTCATGCACGAGCAGCCGGTGCGCCAGCCGCCCGTCCGAGAACTCCACCTCCCGCAGCGCGAGCCGGATCCCGTGCACGGCGTCGTCGGCGAGCCGCCGGGCCTCGGTGAGCGAGGTGCCCGTGGCGGTGAGGGGGTTCCAGGCACCCGACGCCGCGTCGGCTTCCCGGTCCTCCACGGCGTCCAGCAGATGCGCCAGCCGCCCGAACAGCCGCCCGGCCTCGGCGAGCGGCTCGGCGTTGCCCGGCCGCCCGGCCAGTACGGCGGTGTGCGCGAAGGCGGCGGCGGTCGCTGTCTCGGTCGGCTCGGTGACGACCAGGATCGGCGTACCGGGCCCGGCGAGCGCCTCGATGCCGGCCTGCCGGTCCACGGCGTCGACCAGCACCGCCGTGTCGAAACCGACGCCCGCCCCGCCACGAGCCCCCGCGCGCCCCCAGCGGTCCGCGACCCGGCGCGCGGCGAGCGCCACGGGCCTGCGGGCCAGCAGCCCGTCACCGTCGGCCACATGGTCGCGCACCTTCGCCGAGGCGAGCACGAGCGAGACGGCGGCCGCCAGCCGTGCCCCCTCGCCCCGCGCGACGGACGCGGTGCGCATCCCGCGCAACGGACACGGTCCGGCCGTACGCCGCCACCCGTCCCGCTCGGTGGGTCCGGCCTGAGCCTCCGTCAGAACGGAGACGAGCAGCCCGTCGTAATTGGTCACCACCCGCGCGAACTGCCCGTGATCGCCGCGCAGCGCGAGACACAGCCCGCACAAGTGCGCCATCCACTCGGTCTTGAGCCGCTCCCCCAGCCGATGCCGGCACGGCCTGACGATTCCGAACACGATGATCCCCCGTGATACGTGCGATGTTGAGCGGCGGCATCGTATCGACGTCGAACGGCTTCGTCGTATCGCCCGATTTTCACATCGGATCGACCGTCGCGGTTCACCCGTACGCCCCGCCGCTCACCCATACGCCAGGAAGAATCATATTTCACTCACAGTCAGCAGCTGTGTGGGGCAACACCCTTGGGGTATCCGGGCTCTCGACGTATCCGCCGTGCACCAGTACCGTCACAAACCCCCCGCGCGGCGTCTATCCACTTGGCGCGCCGTCCGCATCATGGATGACCATAGGGATGCGGAAAGCAGAAGAGACCGCTGTGAGAGGAGGCGTCCATGGGATCGGTGCGCAAGGCGAGTGCGTGGCTCGGCCTCGTCGACGACAACGATGACGAGCGTTACTACGACGACGAGTACACCGAGGGGACCGAGTCCGGCGCCGCCTGGGTCACGGACCCGCGGGTGAAGGTGACCACGGACACGGCCGAGCAGAAGGAGCGCCGGATCGCCACGGTGACCCCGGACAGCTTCCGGGACGCCCGTGCGATCGGCGAGCTGTTCCGGGACGGTGTCCCGGTCATCATGAACCTGACGGCCATGGAGCCCGCCGACGCCAAGCGCGTGGTGGACTTCGCGGCCGGCCTGATCTTCGGGCTGCGCGGTGCGATCGACCGCGTGTCCAACCGGGTGTTCCTGCTGAGCCCCGCCGACACGGAGATCATCAGCGGGGAGCCCGCCGCCCACCGGGCGGACGGTTTCTTCAACCAGAGCTGAGGCAGGGCCGCTCACCGGAAGCCGCCCCCGCGCGCGGGCTACCGGAACGCATCGAGTCCGGTGAGCGCCTTGCCCAGCACGAGCTGGTGCATCTCGACGGTGCCCTCATAGGTGAGCACCGACTCCAGATTGGTCGCGTGCCGCATCACCGGGTACTCCAGTGAGATCCCGTTGGCACCGAGGATCGTCCGGGCCGTACGGCAGATGTCGATGGCCTGTCGTACGTTGTTGAGCTTGCCGAAGCTGACCTGCTCCGGCCGCAGCCGCCCGGCATCCATCCGCCGCCCGAGGTGATGGGCGAGCAGAATCCCCTTGTGCAGTTCGACCGCCATGTCGGCGAGCTTGGCCTGGGTGAGCTGGAATCCCCCGATGGGCCGCCCGAACTGCTCCCGCGTCTTCGCGTAGTCGACGGCGGCCTCGAAACAGGTCCGCGCCGCTCCCATGGCCCCCCACACGATCCCGTACCGCGCGTGCGACAGACAGCTGAGCGGCCCCCGCAGCCCGGTCACCTCCGGCAGTACGGCATCGCCGGGCAACCGCACATCATCGAGCACCAGTTCACTGGTGACACTCGCCCGCAGCGACCACTTGTGCTTGATCTCGGGCGCCGAGAACCCGGGGACGTCGGTGGGCACGACGAACCCACGGATCCCCTCCTCGGTCTGCGCCCACACCACGGCCACCCCGGCGACGGACCCGTTGGTGATCCACATCTTGCGCCCGCTCAGCACCCAGTCGCCGCCGTCCCGCTTGGCGTACGTCCGCATGGAGGCCGGGTCGGACCCGTGGTCGGGCTCGGTCAGCCCGAAGCACCCGATGACGTCCCCGGCGGCCATGGCCGGCAGCCACCGCTGCTTCTGCTCCTCGGAGCCGAACCGGTGCAGGGCGTACATGGCCAGCGACCCCTGCACGGACACCAGCGACCGGATCCCGGAGTCGGCGGCCTCCAGCTCCAGACAGGCGAGCCCGTACTGCACGGCGGTGGCCCCCGCGCACCCGTACCCGCTGAGCGACATCCCGAGGGCCCCGATCCCCCCGAGTTCCTTGGCCAGCTCCCGGATCCCCGGCAGCTCCCCCGCCTCGTACCACTCGGCGACGAACGGCAGCACCCGATCCGCCGCCCAGCTGCGCACGGTGTCCCGGACGGCCAGGTCCTCGGGCTCCAGCAGGTCGTCGATCCCGAGCGGATCCGACGGATCGAAGGGGGGCAACTTCGGGGACACGGGCATCCTCCGGGCAACTCAAACTAGCACCGCTAGTCACGGACTGGGGGTGACGTTACGACGCGGGGAGTCGCGGGGCAACCACCCGCAAGCCGCCAACGGCGATCAACCCCGGTGGGCGACGTCCACCTCTGAACGGAGTTGCACGGGTGGTGCGTGGGTGGAAGACCCGACGCCGGCACGAGGCGACGGCACCTCGACAGCCACGTCAGCATCACACTGCATCGCTCGAGGCAACCGCAGAGCCATAACGGCCCCCAGCAGCAACAACCCCGCACTCACCAGCAACGTCACATGCAGCCCATGCACAAAGCAGTCCCGAGCCGCCCGCCGCAGGGCCACCCCCGCGGACCCTCCGAGCTTCCCGGCCACGTCATACGCCTCCCCCAGCGAATGCCCCGCGGCCGCCGACGCCGACGCCGGAACACCGGGCACGGAGGACAACCCGGGCGCATAGGCCGCGTTCATCACCGTCCCCAGCAGCGCGATCCCGATCCCCGCCCCCAGCTGATACGACGTCTCCCCGATCGCCGCCGCACCCCCCGCCTGCTCCGACGGCGCCTCGCTCAGCATGGACTCGTACGCCCCGAACAGCGTCGTCTCCAGCCCGAACCCCAGCAGCACGAACCCGGTCAGCATCAACGGCGCGTTGTCCTCCCGCCCCAGCGCCGTGAGCAGCACCACCGCCAACGCGGTCAGACAGAACCCCGCACAGACCATCCGCCGCGGCCCGAACCGCCGCAGCATCCGCGCCCCGAACAGCCCCGCCGCCATCGCCGCCACCGTCAGCGGCAGTAGCCTGAGCCCCGTCTCCAACGGCGACAGCCCCAGCACCAGCTGCAGATACTGCGCCGCGATCAGCTCCAGCCCCACCAGGGCGAGCATCGCCAGCACGATGCACCCGACCGACGTACTGAACGCAGGCCGCGCGAACATCCGCAGGTCCACCAGGGGATGCTTGCGCCGCCGCTGCCGCCGTACGAACAGCGCGAGCAGCGCCGCACCCACCAGGAGCGGCACCACGGTGAGCATGCTGTCGGCCGGCTCCCCGCCGCCCAGCCGCTTCACCCCGAGGACCACCCCGAACAGCCCGGCCGCTGCCATCAGCGCACCGACCACATCCCACGGCCCGTCCCCGCTGCCCGTCGACTCGGGCAGCAGAAGTCGCCCCACCGGCAGGCTGACCAGCATCAACGGGATGTTGACGAGGAACACCGACCCCCACCAGAAGTGCTCCAGCAGGAAGCCGCCGAGCAGCGGCCCGACCGCCGCGCCGACCGCGGCCACCGCACTCCAGACACCGATCGCCAGCGCCCGCTCACGCCGGTCCGGGAAGACCTGCCGCAGGATCGACAGCGTCGCGGGCATGATCATCGCGCCGCCGACACCGAGCAGCGCCCGCGCCAGGATCAGCACCTGCGGGCCCTCGGCTACGGCCGCCATGGCGGAGGCGACGCCGAACAGGGCGTAGCCGAGCAGCAGGATCCGTCTGCGGCCCACCCGGTCACCGAGGGTGCCGAAGAGAATCAGCAGCGAGGCGCAGACGAGCGGGTAGGTGTCGACGATCCAGAGCAGTTCTATCGCGCTGGGCTTGAGGTCCTCGGTGACGGCGGGCACCGCCACGTGCAGCACGGTCGCGTCGACCGCGACCAGCAGCAGGCTGGTGCAGAGGACGACGAGAACGACCCAGCGGTTGGCACCGGCCCCGGCCGCCCGACGGCGCAGCCCGACGGCAGCCGTGGTCGTCCCGGACATGTACGTACCTCCCAGATGTTCCCTCGCGCTCGGCGGGCTCGCGGGAGCGGGGACCTCCCGCGACTCGGCCGGAGAGGAGCGGTGGTCTCCGGCCCGCGCAACGAATGGCGAGTGACACGTCAGCGTACGCGAGTCGGCGCCGGGGTCACGTGGCGGGCCTCTCATACGAATGACGGAACAGTGTGGCGTGCGCCACTGCCCTCCCCTTCCACCACGCCGGGACCGGCGGCCCGGTTCCGCACGCCGTCGATAATCGAGCCCGTGACCGATCTTGAAACACGCGTGGCGCCCCCGGGACTCAGGGGGGCGGCCCCGGCCCTGCTCGGGTACGCGGCCGTCCGCGCCCTCGGCCTGCTCGTGCTGGCCGTATGGAGCACCGCGCGCGACAAGAGCGCGTACACACTGCTGACCGCCCGCTGGGACTCGCTCTGGTACACCCGGGTCGCCGAGCTGGGCTACGGCTACGAGGTGCGCCTGCCGAACGGCGACGTGCATTCCAACCTCGCCTTCTTCCCGCTGCTGCCCTGGCTGGAGCGGCTGCTGCACAAGGTGACCCCGCTGTCGTACGCCGACGCGGGCTTCGTCGTCAGCCTGCTCGCCTCGCTCGCCGCGGCCTGGGGGATCTTCGCGGTCGCCGACCATGTCTACGGGCGGCGGGTGGGCGTCTGCGCGGTGCTGCTGTGGGCCGTGCTCCCGGTGGGGATCGTGCAGTCGATGGCGTACAGCGAGTCCCTGTTCACCGCGCTCGCCGCCTGGTCGCTGTACGCGGTCCTCACCGGCCGCTGGCTCACCGCGGGCACGCTGGCGCTGCTGGCGGGCCTGACCCGGCCCGTGGGGCTCGCGGTGGTCGCGGCGGTGTGGGCGGCCGGCATCACCACCTTCACCGGCATCACCACCTTCATACGGGACCGAAACACTGCTCCATTCGCGCACCACCGCAGCAAGACGCCCACCCCCGGCGCGCGCCCGGCCGAACACGCCCTCTCCCCCACCCGGCCCCTGCCCCATGACGGCGCACCGGTCTGGCGGCGCGCCCTCGGCATGCTCTTCGCGCCCCTCGGCGCCGCCGGCTACGTCCTGTGGGTCGGCCACCACACCGGCCGGGGCCCGCTCGGCTATCTCGACGTCCAGGCGGGCTGGCGCAACGGCTTCGACGGCGGGTACGCCTTCGCCCGCTTCGTCGCCGAAAAGTTCACGTCGTTCCCGTCGGCCCTGGCCGGCCTGGGGCTGGTCGCCGGGGTGGCCCTGGTGATCTGGCTGTACGTCATCTGCGTACGGCAGCGTCAGCCGCTCCCGCTGCTGGTGTACGCGGGGGCCGTCACCGCCCTCGCACTGTGCGCGTCGAGCTACTTCGGCTCGAAACCGCGCCTGCTGCTCCCGGCGTTCCCGCTGCTGCTGCCCCTCGCGATCGCCCTCGCCCGGCTGCGCACCACCACGTCCGCACTGGTCGTCGGCGGGGTCGCGATGGCGTCGGCGGTGTACGGGGCGTTCTGGCTGAACGGCTCCGGTCCGCCGTAAGCCTGCGGGGAATTCCACCGGATGAACGGGTGAACGATTCCTCAAGCGGCCTAAAACACCACCCCTCGAAAGATCAAAGGAATTGAAGGTAAGGGCACCTGCCTATCGCCTGATTCATTGGAAATAAACCCGTTCCTGAGAGCAATCCCACATCACATCGTCATTACAACCCCGGTGATTCGGCGGGTACCTGAGCTCACTCGCTGTAACGTCGATTGCGTGCGTACCGAACCAAAGCTGACCCGGCTCGACCGGATCTTCGCCCGACTGGACCGTGAACCCGAACGGCCGGTCCTCGACGTGCCGCGAATGACGCGGCACCGGGTGGTGCTCTTCGGCGCGACGCTCGCCTTCTACCTCACGATCGTCCTGGCGGTGGTGACCACCTCGTGGCTGGTCCGGTTCGACTGGCAGGCGATGCTCTTCCGGCCGTACCAGCAGTGGCCCGAGATCCACGCCTTCCTGGACTACTGGGTCGTCCTGGGTCAGCGCGGCCCGACCGCCGTGATGGTCGCCGCCTGGCTCGGCTGGCGCTCCTGGCGGCAGCACACCCTGCGGCCGCTGCTGGCCTTCGGCGCGGCACTGCTGTTGCTGAACGTGAGCGTGGGCGCCGTGAAGTACGGCCTGGGCCGCTCGGGCCCGCACTACGCGACCGAGGTCGGCTCCAACGAGATGTGGCACTGGTTCCAAGCCGGCAGTGACATATTTCCTTCGGGACACACCGCGAACGCCGTCGTGACCTGGGGCATCCTCGCCTACCTGGCCACCTCGCCGCGGGCCCGGCGCTGGCTGTCGGCCCTGTCGGCCGTGCTGTCGCTCAGCGTCGGCCTGACCACGGTGTATCTCGGTACGCACTGGCTGAGCGATGTGCTGCTGGGCTGGGCCGCGGGGCTGCTGATCCTGCTGGGGCTGCCGTGGTTCGAGCCGCCGATCGCCCGCGCCGAGGCCTGGCTGCTGGACCTGCGCGACCACTGGCTCGCGGGCGCGAGCCGTACGACGCCGCAGGCCGCGCCGGTACCGGCCGCGACGCCGCTGCCGGTCACGTCGCTGGCGGCCGCCGAGGAGGAGGTGCCGCCGCGCGAGACCGTCTCCCCGTCGGCGGCCCGCGCCCCGCGTGCGCCGGCCTACCTGGCGCCGGGCCCGCACACGACCCGCTCGGAGCGCACGCCGGTCACCCCGGTCGGCAGCCGCCGCCCGCCGTACCCCGAGCGCGCCACCCGCGGCTCGACCCCGGCGGCCCGCCCGCTCACGGGCGGCTGACCAGCACGGACGCACGGCGAAGGCCCCGGTTCCCACATCAGGAACCGGGGCCTTCGCCATGTCTCTTCGGTCAGCCCTTCCAGGCCCGTACCACCGTGCCGTCCTTGACCTCGAAGTTCAGCCGACCCACCCGGTACTCCATCGTGATGATCGTCCCCGGTGCCAGCGAACGCACCGTCGTCCAGCCGTGGCCACGCGCGCGTTCCTCGGCGTCGCCCTGCGGGAGGCCGACGTAGGTCTCGGGATCGTCCTCGGGTTCAGATGTCGAAAACGGTGCCATGCCGCCACGCTAGGCGCTGCGCGGCGGGCGGGGAAGTGGAAGCCGTTCACGGCCGTCACTGATCCCTCTCCGGTCACGCTTCTGTCACAGGATCACGACATGTGTTTCGGCGGAACTCCATCACACGGATGGGCGGTTCCGTACGCCGTACGCATGTATTCGAACGCAATTCCTGTGCGTCGTCGCGGCCCTCCGAATAGCCCACAGGAAACGCCGCGGCGGACTCCCCTTGGAGGCATTTTCTTTCCCCTTCCGAGTGGGCCGGCGCGCTGCCGGAACTGCACAAGAGATACACGCATCCGGCACAGAATCCCCCTACGCCCCCTGTCGTGACCGCGGCCGCGCGAGCATCATGGCGGGAGCTCGCGGGCACCCGTGGCGCGGGCTCGGCGGGCCCGGGACGCGAGAGGCGAAGGGGCGAGCGCGGCATGGGGACGCAGACCGTACCGGCGACAGCACGACCCGTACCGACCCGGCGGCACGGCCGGGTGATCGTCGACTGGCTGACCACCACCGACCACAAGAAGATCGGCCATCTCTACCTGATCACGTCGTTCGCGTTCTTCCTGATCGGCGGGGCGATGGCGCTGGTGATGCGCGCCGAGCTGGCCCGGCCGGGACTGCAGATCGTGAGCAACAACGAGTTCAACCAGCTGTTCACGATGCACGGCACGATCATGCTGCTGCTGTTCGCGACGCCGAGCTTCGCGGGCTTCGCCAACGAGCTGATGCCGTTGCAGATCGGCGCCCCCGACGTGGCGTTCCCGCGGCTGAACATGCTCTCGTACTGGCTGTTCCTGTTCGGCGGGCTGATCGTGCTGGGCTCGTTGATCGTGCCGGGCGGGCCCGCCGGTTTCGGCTGGTTCGCCTACGCGCCGCTCAACAGCCTGGAACGCTCACCGGGCGTCGGCCCCGACCTGTGGATCATGGGGCTGGCGCTGTCCGGGTTCGGGACGATCCTCGGCGCGGTCAACTTCATCACCACGATCATCGGGATGCGCGCCCCCGGCATGACCATGTTCCGGATGCCGATCTTCACCTGGAACACGCTGTTCACGTCGATCCTGATCCTGCTGGCGTTCCCGGTGCTGGCGGCGGCGTTGCTGGTGCTGGAGGCGGACCGGCGGTTCGGCAGCCAGGTCTTCGACGCGGCGAACGGCGGCGCCCTGCTGTGGCAGCACCTGTTCTGGTTCTTCGGCCATCCCGAGGTCTACATCATCGCGCTGCCGTTCTTCGGGATCGTCACCGAGATCATCCCGGTGTTCAGCCGGAAGCCGATCTTCGGCTACACCACGCTGGTCGGCGCGACCATGGCGATCACCGGGCTGTCGATCGTGGTGTGGGCGCACCACATGTTCGCCACCGGGGCGGTGCTGCTGCCGTTCTTCTCCTTCATGAGCTTCCTGATCGCCGTGCCGACCGGCGTGAAGTTCTTCAACTGGACCGGGACCATGCTCAAGGGCTCGCTGTCCTTCGAGACGCCGATGCTGTGGTCGGTGGGCTTCCTGGTGACGTTCCTCTTCGGCGGTCTGACCGGGGTGATCCTGGCGTCGCCGCCGATGGACTTCCACGTCACGGACACGTACTTCGTCGTCGCCCACTTCCACTACGTGGTGTTCGGCACCGTCGTCTTCGCGATCTTCGCGGGCTTCTTCTTCTGGTGGCCCAAGTTCACCGGCAAGATGCTCGACGAACGGCTCGGCAAGATCCAGTTCTGGACGCTGTTCGTCGGCTTCCACACCACGTTCCTGGTGCAGCACTGGCTGGGCGCGGAGGGCATGCCCCGCCGCTACTCCGACTACCTCGCCGCCGACGGCTTCACCGCCCTCAACACGGTCTCGACAATCGGCGCGTTCCTGCTCGGCCTGTCGACGCTGCCGTTCCTCTACAACGTCTGGAAGACCGCCAAGTACGGCAGGAAGGTCGACGTCGACGACCCCTGGGGCTACGGCCGCTCCCTGGAATGGGCGACCTCCTGCCCACCACCCCGCCACAACTTCACCACACTGCCGAGAATCCGCTCGGACTCCCCGGCGTTCGACCTGCACCACCCGGAGTACGCCGAGCGCCACGTCGTTCAGGAGCCCGACGTTCCAGAGCCCGGCGCGGACGCCCCCGGGCGAACGTGATCACCTCGGTCAGCTCGACCGCCTCCTGTGGGACGCTGGGAGTGCGGCCCGCCATCCGGTGCCGCCGCGGCACTCGGCCGAGCCGGTCCGCTTCGACACCGAAGGCGGGGGCGGCTCCCGCCCGTCGACCATGCCGAGGAGTCGGCGGCCCCGACGCGCCGCAGCGGCACCGCGAGGCCGCCCAGGGTTCTCTTGGCGGGATCAGTCATCCAGGAGGCCGAGGATGGGCGAAATGATCAACGTCAACGGCGTCGAGTTCTGGGTCGAGCGTCGGGGCCAGGGACCCGACGTCCTGCTCATCGCGGGGCTCGGCGATCCCGCCGAAGTGTGGCAGGCACAGCTCGACGGGCTCTCCGACCGCTACCGGATCACCGCCTTCGACAACCGCGGCGCCGGGCGCACGCCGCTGCCCAAGGGGCCGCTGTCGGTGCCCGGGATGGCCGACGACGCCGCCGCGCTGCTGCGCGCGCTCGACATCCCCTCCGCCCACATCGCCGGTTTCTCGGGCGGCAGCGTCATCGCCCAAGAGCTTGCGCTGGGCCATCCCGGGCTCGTCCGCAGCCTCGTCCTCATGAGCACATGGGCTCGCTCCGACGCCTACTTCCGCACCATGACGGGCTTCTGGCACTGGATGGCCGAGCGCGCCCCGAGCGAGCGCGCCATGCTCGATGCGTTCTACTTGTGGATCTACACGCCGCGTGCACACGCCGACGGCACGGTCGACCGGTTCATCGAGGAGACGCTGGCCTTCCCCCACCCGCAGTCCACCGAAGCCTTCCAGCGCCAGCTCGAAGCGTTCAGAACCCACGACACGCTCGACCGCCTGGCCCAGATCACCGCGCCCGCCCTCGTCCTGGCCGGCGAACTCGACCGCGTCGCGCCACCGCGCCTCGGTCGCGTGGTCGCCGAAGGGATCCCGGAGGCCCGGTTCGAAGTACTGCCCGGAGAGGCCCATCAGCCCTTCCAGGAGGTACCGGACGTGTTCAACGCACGCGTCGACGCCTTCTGGCGTGAGGTGGAGGCACGAGGCTGAGGGGCGCCCGGACCAGTACCCAGCGCGCCGCAGGCCCCCAGCCCTCGATCGCGTTGCGTGGGCGGAGGGTCGATGGAAGGCTGAAGTTGTCGGCCCTCAGTCAGTTGTGGCGGTTGCGGGCCCCGAGGAGGCGTCGTGGCGGCTGCCGACGGGCCCTGACGACGACGCGCCGCCGAAGGGGGGCCGGCGGGGCGCGCCCATGTGATCCAGAGTGCGGCCGGCAGGCGGAAAGCCGGGGTGGTGCCGGGCGCGGGCCCTGCAGAGGAGTTCCCATGGACAGCGCGACTCTCGATGCGCTGCGCGAGACGCTGCGCGGACCGGTGATCGGTCCGCAGGACGACGCGTACGACGAAACCCGCGCGATCTACAACGCGATGATCGACAGACGCCCCGCGGCGTTCGCGCGGTGTGTGGATGCGACGGACGTCATCCGGACAGTCCGGTTCGCCCGCGAGCGCGGCCTGGATCTCGCAGTCCGCGGCGGGGGACACAGCGGCCCCGGCCTCTGCGTGGTGGACGACGCGCTGACTCTCGACCTGTCCCTGATGCGCTGGGTGCGGGTGGACCCGGTGACCCGCACCGCCTGGGTCGGCGCCGGCAGTCAGCTCGGCGACCTGGACCACGCCGCCCACGGATTCGGCCTCGGGACGCCCTCGGGCATCAATTCCACCACCGGTGTCGGCGGACTGACCCTCGGTGGCGGCCACGGCTACCTGACCCGCAGGTACGGCCTGACGGCGGACAACCTGCTGGGCGCGGACGTAGTGCTCGCCGATGGCACCTTCGTCACGGTGAGCGAGGACGAACGGCCCGACCTGTTCTGGGCGTTGCGCGGTGGTGGTGGGAACTTCGGGGTCGTCACCTCCTTCACCTACCGGCTGCACCCGGTGGACACGATCGGGTTCGGCGTGACCGTGTGGCCGGTCGAGCGGACCCGTGAGGTGCTGGAGTGGTACCGCGACTTCCTCCCGGGTGCGGCCGAGGACGTCTACGGTTTCTTCGCCCTGTTCGCCGTGCCGCCGGGACCGCCGTTCCCGGAGGAGATCCACGGGCAGAAGGTGTGCGGCGTGGTGTGGTGCCTCACGGGCGACCTGGGTCGAACGGATGAGATCTTCGCTGCTGTGGATCAGCCGGGCCCGCCGGCGTTTCATTTCGCGACGCCGATGCCGTATCCCGCGCTGCAGAGCATGTTCGACGAGCTGTATCGAAAAGGGTTGCAGTGGTACTGGCGGGGCGCCTTCTTCGACCGGATCGACGACGACGCGATCGACGTTCATCTCACGTACGGGCAGAACCTGCCGACCTCTCTGTCGACGATGCACCTGTACCCGGTCGACGGGGCCGCGCACCGGGTGAGCCCGGACGAGACGGCCTGGGGCTACCGCGACGCCGTCTGGTCCGGTGTCATCGCCGGCGTCGATCCCGACCCGGCCAACGCCGAACTCGTCAAGGAGTGGAGCCGCGACTACAGCAGCGCGCTGCACCCATACTCCATGGGCGGGTCCTACGTGAACTTCATGGGCGCCGACGAGGGCCGGGACCGTGTACTGGCCACGTACCGCCGCAGCTACGAGCGGCTCGCGGAGATCAAGCGGGCCTACGACCCGGACAACTTCTTCCACGCGAACCAGAACATCAAGCCCACCGGATCGCCCTGAGCACGCCGACCCGCGAGGCAGCCGGTCCGGCCGAGTATCACCTACCGGGACGCCGGCTCAGGTCCGCGCCGAAGTGCCGCAGCAGTTCGTGCTCCACCACCGGGGTGAGCGCCTCGACGAAGCCGTCCGCCAGGTGACCGTAGTCCCGGTAGACCATGGTGTTCCCCACCACGACCGGGCAGGTGCCGGACGGGGCGCAGACCCATTCGTAGGGGTCGATGGTCGTCACGTTCTCGGCGGCCGCCGCCGCCCGGATCGCCTCGGTGACCTCGGGCTTGGGGTCGGCGTCCGAACGGTGGCGGGCGCAGGAGCTGAGGCTGTCGGGGTGCGCCACCGCGCAGTCCACCGCGTTGTTCTTCGGCCAGGGGGTGTCCAGCAGGGTGAGCACCTGGGTGCGGCCCTGCTGAAGCATCCGGTACGTCTCGGCCTGCCCCTTCTCCCAGGCCTCGCCCATGTCGCCGCCCCCGTACAGCTTCGCCGAGTTGGAACTCGACGTGATGACGAGTTCGGGCTCCAGCTTCAGGATCTTGTCGAGGGTCACCGCCCTCCAGTCGTCACAGGTCGAGTACGGGCCGCCGTTGTACTCGATGGTGATCTGGGCGACTTTGCACGCGTTCTTGGTGAACGAGTAGAGCCGCCAGTGGTGCTCACGGGCGATCGAGTCGAGCGCCGGGAACCACTGCGCGACGTGCGAGTCGCCGAAGAGGACCACGGCGCGGTCGGCGGTGGTGTCGCCGTACAGACAGGGCTGCGTCTGCACCTCGTCGCTCATGGTGAGGGCGCAGTCGTCGGTGTAGACAGCGGACCTCTTGTAGGCCGTGTCCCGCATGCTCGGCTCAAGGTTGGACGGGAGTTTCTCCACCCGCTGCTGAAGCAGCTCGGTCAGTGCGGCACGGGGGTCGGACGCGGCCGCGATCGTCTCCTTGGTGTTCTGCCGCGCCACGCCCGAGTCCAGGACCGGCGGGAACTGCGCGGCGAACACCGCGGCCGCGGCCGCGACGGCCGACAGACCGAGCCCGAGCGAGAGCCCGCGACGGGCATGGGCCTTGAACGCGCGGTGGAAGCGCATCGGATTCTCGACCAGATGAAGCGTCAGCCAGGCGAGACCGATGCCGCCCAGTGCGGCGATCAGCCGCAGCGGCCCGTCGTGCTCGCCGAATCCGGCGGCGGCCGGAACGATGAGGATGAGCGGCCAGTGCCAGAGGTACCAGGCGTAGGAGATCCCACCGATCCAGACGGCGGGGCGCAGCGACAGGACCGCGCCCGCGCCGTAGCGGCCGGCCGCCGCGCCTCCGGCGAGGACGGCGGCGGCGCCGAGGACCGGGACCAGGGCGTTGTGGCCGGGGAAGCGGGTGCTCTCGTCGAAGGCCACGGCCGCGTAGCCGATGGCGGCCAGACCGGCCCAGCTCAGGGCCGCCGCCGCGAGGCGCGGGATGGTGTGGAGGCGGTGCGCCGCCAGCGCCAGCAGGGCGCCCACCGCCAGCTCCCAGATGCGCCCCTGCGACCCGAAGTAGGCCCAGGACGGGGAGGATTCGGTGAGGTGGAGGTTCAGGGCGAAGGAGGCGGCGGCCAGGGCGAGCAGCGGAAGCGCCAGCAGGACCCGGCGCCGGAAGAGCTTGAGGGCGACGATCAGGACGATCGGCCAGATCAGATAGAACTGCTCCTCGACCGCCAATGACCAGAAGTGCTGGAACGGCGAGGGCGGCACGTCCGTGTTGAAGTAGTCGGTCCCGGCCTCGGCCAGCCGGAAGTTGACGACATACCAGGCGGAGGCGATGGCGTCCTTGGCGTAGTCGGCGAAGCGCAGCGGCCCCAGGAAGAGCCAGGAGCCCGCCAGCGTCGCCAGGACGACGAGCGTGGAGGCGGGCAGCAGGCGCAGCGCCCGGCGGGCGTAGAAGCGGCCCAGTGCGATCCGGCCCTCGCGGCTCCATTCGCGGAGCATCAGCGAGGTGATGAGAAACCCGGATATCACGAAGAAGACGTCCACGCCGACGTATCCACCGGCCACGTAGGGCACGCCCGAGTGGGAGAGCACCACGAGCGAGACGGCCACCGCGCGCAGGCCCTGGATGTCCAGCCTCAGTCCCCCACCGCCCGTCGCCGCAGCGGACCGTGTCCCGGATCGCTCCCCCGGAGCGCCGTCCCGCGGTTTCGGAACGGATGGCATGGCATCGGACGTGGGCCGCAGGGGGTAGGCGAGACGGCGGACGGGCACCGTGAAGATCTCCTTGCTCATCGGAACCGGACCATCGAACTAACCCTCGATCCGGCCCGCGCTTGATGACACCATCATGACTTCGCCATAACGTGCAAGTGGACCTTGCCCGAAGTCAAGGTGACATGGATCGCCCCAGAACCCTGGCTAGGGCTCGTAGGCGAGGTGGGGCACGTCGAAGCAGTTCCTCGTCATCTCCCCCTGCGTCACCCAGCCCTTTCCGTCCTGCCAGCGCGCCACCGACAGACAGTTCCGGCGGGTCTTCGGCGGCTCGGACAGCGGCTCGAAGGTGACGGGGAGCAGCAGCCCGTCGGCGGTGTAGCCGTCGCTGCGGCGCACGAAGTCGTCGACGCACGCGCGCGTGATGCCGCTGTCGGCGCAGGCCCGCGCCGCGTCCGTGAACCACTTCGCGGCCGCCCAGCCCTCCAGCTGCCACTGCGAGTGCGCCGGCAGCCCTTCGGTGGCGTCCCGGAACTCCCGTACGGCCGCGTGGCCGGTGTCCTCGTAGTTGCGGCTCGCCCCGGTCGCCCACAGGGCGTTGCGGCAGCGCGGGGCGTCCCGGTAGTCGTCGGGGACGGTGGACGTCCAGTTCTGTACGTTCGTCACCTTGGCGACGACCTCGGCGCCGACGTCGTCCATCGCCTGGCAGAGCCGGGCGTTGCCGTGCGTGTCGATGGCGTCGAAGACGAGGTCGGCGCCCTGCTGCCGCAGATCGGCGGCCACGGCACGGAAGTTGGGCAGCGCGAAGTCGACCTGCTCGCTGACGACTTTGTACCCCTCGGCCTTCAGTCCCCGCTCCACGAGCCGCGCGTAGGCGGCGGAGGCGGCCTGGTTGTAGGAGACGACGGCGGCCGTACGGGCCCCGTGCGCGCGCTTGAAGTAGCGGTAGACCTCCGTGCCGCCGTACATCTTCCCGCCCCAGCCCGGGGTGCCGTCGCGGGGTGCCTGGCTGCCGTATATGCCGTACAAATGCGGATAGGTGTCGTAGGCGGCGCCGATGGGCTGGCCGCCGATGTCGGGCACGCGCGCGTGGGAGACGCGCGCGGCACCGGCGTAGTCCAGGGCGGTGGTGGCGACGAGGGCGACGACCCGGTCCTCGTCGATCAGCTTGCGCACGCACTCGTTGTTGCCGACGCCGCTGCCGCCGTCGTCGCACAGCCGTACCTCGACGCGGCGGCCGTCGATGCCCCCGCGCGCGTTGAGACGCTCGAAGTAGGCCCGGGCGCCGTCGCGCGGGCCGGTGAAGGCGTCGCCGCCGACGGGGCTGGTGGCGCTGGTGATGATGCCGACCCGCACCGGCGCGGCGGCGCCCGGTGGCGCGGCCGTACGTCCGCCGTGCTCGAAGTCGCTCTCCGGGAGGCGGCTGCCGCAGGCCGTGCCCAGGAGGGTCAGCAGCACCGCGGCGGCGGCCTCAGCAGCCCGGCAGCGGCGTCGCATCGCCGGTCTGGTTCAGCGCGACCAGGCCGCACAGGGTCTTGACGGACACCTTCCAGGCGCCGTCCTGCTCGACCGCCGTCCCGGCGGCGTCCGGCAGCGCGGTGGCGCCCTTGAGGGTCAGGGTGTACGTCACGTTCGCCTCGGTCGGTGAGGTGAACTCGACCTTGTCCACCCTGGCCCCGACCTGCGATCCGCGTTCGTCGCCGCTGAACGCCTGGAGCACCGGGGCCATCCGGTCGCCGTTCTCCAGGTACTTCTGCTTGTCCCGCAGGGAGGTGGCCGGGTCGAAGAACTCCTCCCAGTTCTGCCGGACTTCCCGCTCGGCCGCCGCCCGGTCGGCGGGTGCCGTGGCCGCCGGGCCCGTGGTCTCCTCCACGGTCGGCGTGGGCGGCGGACTGTCGCCGCCACCGCCGGCGTCGTCGCCGCACGCGGCGAGTGCCGGGGCGAGGAAGAGCAGCAGGGCGGCCGCAAGTGCCGTACCCCGTCCCGTGTTCCTGCGCCCGAGGTCGCTCCCGAGAACCATCTGGCTCACCACCGGATGTCGGTCCGGGCGGTGCGCGCCCGGAGCTTTCAGGGTCGGCTTGCAGAAGGCATAGTGCAAGCCATCGGCTGACACAGCCAGACGCACGACCTGTGGGAGCCATCGATGCGGACATCCCGACTGCGATCCGTGCACCCCGTCCTGTGGGCCGGCTGGGCCGCGCTCGCGGCGGGCGCGGTGCTGTGCGTGCTCGGCTGGTACGGCGTCTCCGGCGAGCGGTTCGCCGAGCGGCAGTTGCCCTACCTCGCCTCCTGCACGGTCCCCGGCGCCGCGCTGATCGTCGCCGGCGCGGTACTGCTCACCCACGGCCGCACCACCGTCGCCGCCGCGCGCGCGGAGGAGCTGTACGGGCTGCTGGTGGCCGCCGAGCCCGCCGACGCGGACGAGCCGGGGCAGGCGGCGGCCGTGCCGGTCGCGGTCAGCGGGACGTTGCTGATGGTGCCGGGCGGGACGCTGCTGCACCGCGCCGACTGCCCGCTGGTGACCGGCAAGGCGGAGGCGGTGCCGGTGGACGCGAAGCTGCTGGCGGGCGGCGAGTTGGGACCGTGCCCGATCTGCGAGCCCGCCGAAGCTGCCCCCTGATGTCCTCGCTCACCTACGACCTGACGCTCGCCGGGCTGTCGGTGGGCAGCGCCGCCGCGCTCACCGGGATCGGGCTGATCGTGACGTACCGCGCGACCGGCGTGCTCAACTTCGCGCACGGGGCGATCGCGATGGTGTGCGCGTACGGGCTGCGGCAGTGCGTGGTCGAGTGGGGCTGGCCATTGTGGCTGGGGGCCGTGGTGACGCTGGTCGTCGTCGCTCCGGCCCTCGGTGTGGCGCTGGAACGGTGGGTGTTCCGGCCGCTGTCGGTGCTGGGCGGAGATCCCGCGCAGACGCTGGTGGCGTCCATCGGTGTGTTCGTGCTGCTGGTGGGCGGGGCGGCCCTGCTGTGGGGGCAGGGGGCGCGGGACGACGCGCCGGTGCTGGTGCCGGACGAGCCGTGGGGGCAGTTGGCCGTCGTGGTCGTGCTGGCGGCCGGGGTCGCCGCAGTACTGCGTCCTTCCGGGGGACACCCCCGGACCCCCTGGTGGACGCGGTTCGGGCGGGAGCTGCGCGCGGTCGTGGACGACCGTCAGCTGGCCGTGCTGGGCGGGATCGACGCGGACCGGGTGGCGGCGGCGGGGTGGGCGTTCGGGGCGTTCACGGCGGGCCTGACGGGCGTGCTGCTGGCGCCGTACGTGCGCCTGGACCCGTACGGCATGCCGCTGCTGGTCATGGAGGTGGTGGCGGTCGCGGTGGCCGCACGGATGCGCGGTCTGCCGGTCGCCGTCGTGGTGGCGGTGGGCATCGGGGTGGCGCAGGCGCAGCTGACGCGGCTTCATCCGGGGGGCTGGGCCGAGCCGTTGCTGCAGGCGGTCGGCGCCAACCTGTTCGTGGTGGCGCTGCTGGTCGCGGCACTGGTGCTGCCCGGCGTCGGTACCCGGGACGCGCTGCCGCGCACGGCCACCGCGCGCGTGCCGACGCCGCCGGGCGCCTGGATCGTGGCCGGCGTGCTGTTCCTGCTGCCGCTGGGCTTCGCGGGCCGGGACCTGCATACGTCGGTGCAGGTCCCGGCGTTGGGCGTGGTGCTGCTCTCCCTGGTCGTCGTCACCGGGCGCGGCGGCCAGATCTCGCTGGGGCAGGCGGCGTACGCGGGCCTGGGCGCCCTGTTCACGGCCCTGCTCGCGGCCGGCCGCTTCCCGGGCCTGCCCCGGCTGCCGGAACTGGCCGCGCTGGCGGTCGCCGTCCTGCTGGTCGCCCCGCTCGGCCTGCTGACCGGCTGGCCCGCGATCGGCCGCCAGGGGCTGGCTCTCGCGCTGGCGACGTTCGCGGTGGGAGTCGGAGTGAGCCGCTTCGTCTTCGCCCAGCCGTACGCCACCTCGGGCCTCGCCCTGGGCCGCCCCGCGGGCTTCGAGGGCGACCGCGCCTACTACCTCCTGGAACTGGCCCTCCTGGCCGCCGCCCTGCTGGCGACGCACGCACTGCGCCGGGGCCGTACCGGCCGGGCGCTCGCGGCCATGCGGGACCACCAGTCGGGCGCGCAGGCCGCCGGGGTCCGCGTGCCCTCCCTGAAGCTGTTCGCGTTCGTCGCGGGCGCGGCGCTGGCCGCCCTCGGTGGCGGCATGCTCGGCATGGGGCTGCGCGCCTTCGACCCCGCCGCCTACGACCCCGTCCGCGGGCTGCTGTGGTTCGCCGCGATCGTCGTGCTCGGCGCCGACAGCACCCTCGGCGCACTCGCCGCCGCGGCCCTCCTGGTCGGCCTCGACGCGGGCACCCGCGGCGGCGTCGCGGCCGCCCTCGTCGGCCTGCTGGCCGTCCTCGTCGGCCGC
The DNA here is from genome assembly GCF_013009255.1 of Streptomyces sp. Z423-1. Classification (NCBI taxonomy): domain Bacteria; kingdom Bacillati; phylum Actinomycetota; class Actinomycetes; order Kitasatosporales; family Streptomycetaceae; genus Streptomyces; species Streptomyces sp. Z423-1. The sequence continues at coordinate 7,479,034 of NZ_CP053109.1, read as the reverse complement.
TTCCCCGGCGGCCCGTACGAGGCCCTGCGCACGGCGGCGACCAGGCTGCGGCTGCGACGCGGGGGGACGCTCACGCCGCTGGGGGTGCGGGTGCGGAGGAGGGTGCGGCGGGTGGAGGCGGTGCGGAAGACGGTGGGGCCGGCGGGGCGGGCGCGGAAGAAGGTCCGGCCGGTGGAGCCGGAGGCCTCGCAAGTGACAGCTGCCCGGCCCCAGTCCCCAGTCCCCTCCCCCCAACCTCCCCCGATGCCCACACGCCCCGCCACACCACCCACCCTCCGCGCACGCGCCCTGCACGCCCGCTACGGCGGCTTCACCGCCCTCGACGGCGTCGACCTCGACCTCCCGCCCGGCCGGGTCACCGCGGTCGTCGGCCCCAACGGCGCAGGGAAGAGCACCCTCTTCCACTGCCTCGCCGGAACCCTGCGCCCCGCGCACGGGCGTGTCCTGCTCGGCGGACGGGACATCACCCGGCTGCCCGCCCACGCCCGTACCCGGCTCGGCATCGCGCGGACCTTCCAGCAGCTGGCCGTGTTCCCCTCGCTGACCGTCGCCGACAACGTGCGCGTCGGTGCCGAGCAGGGGCGGGTCGCCGATCCGGGGGCCGTGGAGCGGGCGCTGCGGCTGTTCGGGCTGGACGGGCCGGTCCGGGCGCTGCCCGCCGCCGGGCTGCCCACCGGCACCCTGCGCCGCGTCGAACTGGCCCGGGCCTTCGCGGGCGCCCCGCGCGTGCTGCTGCTCGACGAGCCCGCCGCCGGTCTGGACAGCGCCGAAGTGGCCGCACTGGCCCGCGTGCTGAGGGCGCTCGCCGCCGACGGCACCGCCCTGCTCGTGGTCGAGCACGACCTCGACCTGGTCGCCGACCTCGCCGACGTCGTGCACGTGATGACGGCCGGACGGATCATCGCCTCCGGCCCGCCCCGCCACGTCCTCGACACCCTCGGCACGCGGGAGGCCACCTCGTGACCATCGCCCTGCGCCACGCGCGCGTGCGCTACGGCCCCCTGGAAGCCCTGCACGGCATCACCCTCGCCGCCCCCTCCCCCGGCCTGACCGTCCTGCTCGGCCGCAACGGCTCCGGCCGTACGACGGCCCTGCGCGCACTCGCCGGAACGGTGCCGCTGGCGGGCGGCGCGGTGGTGTGGGACGGCGCCGACGTCACCCGTATGCCCGCCTTCGAGCGCGCCCGCCGCGGACTGTGCCTCATACCCGAACGGCAGGCCGTGTTCGGCTCGCTCACCGTGCGGGAGAACCTGGAACTCGCCGCGCCCTCCTACGACACCGCCCTCGCCGCCTACCCCCGGCTGGAGGCCCTGCTCGCGCGCCGCGCCGGCACGCTCTCCGGCGGCGAGCAGCGGATGCTGGCCCTCGCCCGGGCGCTGCCGGCACGCGTGCGCGTGCTGCTCGTCGACGAACCCGCGCAGGGCATGTCCCCGGCGGTCGCGACCCGGACGTACGAGGTGCTGGCGGCGCTGGACGCGTGCGTGGTGGTCGCCGAGCAGCGGCTGCCGCCCGCCCTGCGCGACCGACCGGCACTGGTGTACGAGTTGCGCCGTGGTGCCGTCGTCTTCGGCGGCGAGGCGGGCGAGCTGCTCAGACGCGAAGCGGCAGGCCGAGCATCGCGGGGGCGTCCTGCACACGGGCCGCATCCCCCGGGATGACCGGCGTCATGTGCCGCTTCGAGGGGGACGAGCGGCCCTTGAGGCCGTAGCGCTTCGCACAGACCGGCCAGGCCTGCCATCCCTGCACGGCGACGACCTCGCGGGCGACCGTGATCTGCTGCTTGCGGGTGGCGAGGTCCGCGCGCGGGGCGTACTTCAGGCCGCCGAACGCCTGCCAGGTGGACTGCGAGAACTGCAGGCCTCCGTAGTGGCCGTTCCCGGTGTTGAGGTGCCAGCGCCCGCCGCTCTCGCACTTGGCGACGCACCCCCAGGGCCACTGGTCGTCGGAGCACGAGGAGGGCGCGTGCCGGGCGGACGGTCCGGACGCCGGGGGCGGAGGCGCCGCGTGGGCGGCGACGGGGGCGAGGACGGTGAGCAGGGCGGTGGCGAGGGCGAGCATGAGGGGCGTACGGTTCATCGGCTCACGCTAGGCAGCGTGCCGTGCGGACCGGTCGAGCCGCGCCCGGTACGGCCGGGGCCCCACCCGGTCGGCGGACCGGGCGGAGCCCCCGTGCTGCTTACAAGGAGGGAGCGGCTCAGAGGTCGAGGCGCTGCCCGGGCACGATCATGTCGGGGTCACCGCCGATGACGGCCTTGTTGGCGGCGTAGAGCCGCTGCCAGGTGGTGCCGTTGCGGGCCGCGATGCCGCTCAGCGTGTCGCCCTGGCGGACGGTGTAGTCACCGCGGGACGCGTCGCGGTCGGTGCGCCCCGACTCGCGCGCCGGCGCCTGCGCGGGCTGCGACGACCGGGACGGGGACGGGGACGACTGGGACTGGGACCGCTGGGACTGGGACGACTGCGTCGGGGCCCAGTTCCCGGCGGACGCGTCGGGTGCGGCCGGTGCGCTGCCGTACGCCCCGGCACGCGCGGAACAGGTCGGCCAGGCGCCCCAGCCCTGGACGCGCTGGACCTTGGTGGCGACGGCGATCTGCTGCTCCCGGGAGGCCTGGTCGGCGGTCGGGGCGTAGGCCGTGCCGCCGAACGCACGCCAGGTGCCGGCGGAGAACTGGAGTCCGCCGTAGTAGCCGTTGCCGGTGTTGATGTGCCAGTTGCCGCCGCTCTCGCATTGGGCGATGCGGTCCCACACTCCGCCGTCCGCTGCCGCGGCGTTGCCGCTCACGGCCAGCAGCCCGAGCGGGGCGAGCAGGGCCGCCCCGGCGAGAACCGCCGTCGTACGGGTCTTACGGACGTTGTAGCGAGTGGTATCGGCACAATCGGACATGTAGTTCCCTCTCCACGGACCCGGGGTCCCCGGACGAGGCGCGCTCTCCGCGCATGGGCGCGGTCGGCGTGCTCCGTCCCGTCCGCCGAGGGGCTTGCTGCGGTGCTGGCTGATGCGGCGGCGGACGTACCCGAGCGGTGCTCGTTGCACACGGCGGAGGAATGTACGGAGCATGACGAGCCGGGATCAACCAACTGCCCGTCCTTCCGGGCCAGTTCGCGGTTACCTGAGGTAGCGACGAATTTCGGCCACCCATTTCATTCGCCGATTTCAGGATTTGTCGACCACTCCTCCCGCCGTTCTGTGACTCACCTCACCGGCTCAAGTCCCTTGTGTGCACGCCGACTTGACGGAGAGTGGCCGATTCAGCGACGGGCGTGACCGTGTGCGGTGGATGGGTCGATTCCGTTCGCCGTGCAGCGTGACTACCGCCACAGCTCGCCCGTTGTCTTCTTCATGAGCCGGGGACCCACCCCGGACCACAGGCCGGGAGCCACCCGGCCTCGCCACGCACCGCATCCCGAGGGAGCCACCCGTGCCGCGCATGCTCGACGTCAGCGACGAGGTTCGCGCCGAGATCGGCGACGAAGAAGCCGACCGGCTGCTCGCCGGAGACACCGCCCCGGGCAGTTACGACTGCACGTCCTGCCGCACCCCGGGCGACTCCGAGCGCGAGCGCACCAGCACCGTGCTGTTCATCGGCGACGAGACCGCCGTGCTCGCCTTCGCCCACGCCGGCTGCCTGCCCTCACAGGTCGTCCAGGTCACCGAGGAACAGCTCCAGGGCGCCGTGAAGTCCATCAGCGGCAACACCGTCGACCTGGACCCCGACAAGGTCGTGCCCGAGCAGGCCGTACTCGGGGTCACCAGCGGACTCGTCCTGATCGCCGGGGAGTTGCACCCGGCCCTGGTCGTGGAACCCACGGGCCCCATCGTGCGCCCCGGCTCCACCGCCGCCGGGGACGACTTCCTGCCGCTGCTGATCGAGCAGGGCTTCATGCCGGTGACCGAGCTGAACTCCGTACCGCCGGTGCTGCACGGCTGGTCGGTGCTGCTGGCCATGGGGCAGCTGCACGCGGTGCTCCAGCCGGGGGTGAACGGCGGGCAGCCGGTGGCCTGGTGGCAGGCGCACCAGCCGTTGCAGGTGACCGACGGGTGGCGGGCGGCCGCGAACAAGCACCAGCAGGTGCTGATGTTCGCGGCGCCGGTGGGGTCCATCGGGCGCCAGCCCCGGGAGGACCTGCTGCGGGATGCGCTGGACAAGGCCGCGGCAAACGGCAAGCTGGTGGCGAGTGTGCTGCCGCTCGCGGGGACGTGAGCGCGGGACCCCCTGCACCGCCCGGCGCCCCCCAAGGGGCGCTGCCCGACCGCATCTCTTCCCGTCCGGGGTCGTTTGGACATACGTGCACGCATACGACGTTCCCCGCCGCCAGTCCCTGCAGCCGATTCCGTCCGCTCGCTCGGGTCAGGATCATTCCGGCGGGCCATCGGCCACGCCGATCTACGACGCGCTCTACGCCGAGTACGTCCAGTCCTTCCGTGCGCTGCCGGGTGACCGGCGCGGTGAGGAGAACCTGCAGTTCATCGCCTTCGGATACCTCAGGCACGGCTCGGGATCGCAGAGCGGCTCGTACAGCGCCTACAGCGTGGGCGCGCAGAGCACCCGGCACGGCGGTGGGCAGCAGCCGACGTGGCAGCGGGTCGGCACGATCGGGCAGCACTCCACCGGGACGCACCACGTCCCCGCGCTGCCACCCGGCCCCCGCCGGGGCATCTGAAAAGGGCGGCCCCCGCCGGGGCCGCCCTCCAGTCACTTCTTCTTGGCGCCGCGCTTCTCGCGCACCCGCACCGAGATATGGATCGGCGTCCCCTCGAAGCCGAACTCCTCGCGCAGCCGACGCTCGATGAAGCGCCGGTAGCCCGCCTCGATGAAGCCGGAGGCGAAGAGCACGAACCGCGGGGGCTTCGTGCCGGCCTGGGTGCCGAACAGGATGCGCGGCTGCTTGCCGCCCCGGACCGGATGCGGATGGGCGGAGACCAGCTCGCCCAGGAAGGCGTTCAGCCGGCCCGTCGGAACGCGCGTCTCCCAGCCCGCCAGGGCCGTCTCGATCGCCGGGACCAGCTTCTCCATGTGCCGCCCGGTCTGCGCCGAGACGTTCACGCGGGGCGCCCAGGAGACCTGACCCATCTCGGTCTCGATCTCCCGCTCCAGGTAGTAGCGGCGCTCCTCGTCGAGGGTGTCCCACTTGTTGTACGCGACGACGAGCGCGCGGCCCGCCTCCACGGCCATGGTGATGATCCGCTGGTCCTGCACCGAGATGGACTCGGCGGCGTCGATCAGGACGACGGCCACCTCGGCCTTCTCGACGGCGGCGGCGGTGCGCAGCGACGCGTAGTAGTCGGCGCCCTGCTGGAGGTGGACGCGCTTGCGGATGCCCGCCGTGTCGACGAACTTCCAGGTCTTGCCGCCGAGTTCGATCAGCTCGTCGACCGGGTCGCGGGTGGTGCCGGCGAGTTCGTTGACGACGACGCGCTCCTCGCCCGCCACCTTGTTCAGCAGCGAGGACTTGCCGACGTTCGGGCGGCCGATCAGGGCGACGCGGCGCGGGCCGCCGACGCCGGTACCGCCGAACGCCTCGCGCGGCGCGTCGGGCAGCGCCTGAAGGACCGCGTCCAGCATGTCGCCGGTGCCGCGGCCGTGCAGCGCGGACACGGGGTACGGCTCGCCGAGGCCGAGGGACCACAGGTAGGCCGCGTCGGCCTCGCCGCTCGGGCCGTCCACCTTGTTGGCGCACAGCACGACGGGCTTGCCGGCCTTGCGCAGCAGTCGTACCACCGCCTCGTCGGTGTCGGTGGCGCCCACCTTGGCGTCGACCACGAAGACGACCGCGTCGGCCGCCTCGATGGCGAACTCGGCCTGGGCGGCCACGGAGGCGTCGATGCCGAAGACGTCCTGCTCCCAGCCGCCGGTGTCGACGACCTTGAAGCGGCGGCCCGCCCACTCGGCCTCGTAGGTGACACGGTCGCGGGTGACGCCCGGCTTGTCCTCGACGACGGCCTCGCGGCGGCCGATGATGCGGTTCACGAGAGTCGACTTGCCGACATTGGGGCGGCCGACCACGGCGAGGACGGGCAGCGGTCCGTGCCCGGCCGCCTCGATGGCGCCCTCGACCTCCTCCAGGTCGAAGCCCTCTTCGGCGGCGAGCTCCATGAACTCCGCGTACTCGACGTCGCCGAGCGCCCCGTGATCGTGCTCGAACGCGTCCGAGCCGTCGGGCTGGATCTGGTCGTTCATGAAGTCCGTACCTCGTCGTTCATCGTGGTGATCGGTGGAGTACCCCGGTTCGGGGTGATCCACTACTCAGTGTCGCCTAGCGCCCGGTAAGGCGCCTGGCGTTTTCCAGGTGCTCGGTGAGCTGCTTCTGGATGCGCTCGGTCGCCTCGTCCAGCGCCGTGCGGGTACGCCGCCCGCTGCCGTCGCCCGCCTCGAACGGTTCGCCGAAGACGACGTCGATGCGGTGCCGCAGCGGAGGCAGCCCCTTTATCAACCGTCCCCGCCGCTCGGAACTTCCCAGCACGGCGACCGGGACGATCGGCGCGCCGCTGCGCACGGCGAAGTACGCGAGCCCGGCGCGCAGCGAGGCGAAGTCGCCCTCACCCCGGGTGCCCTCCGGGAATATCCCCAGCACACCGCCGGCCGACAGCACGTCCAGCGCCCGCGTGACGGCCGTACGGTCGGTGCTCTGCCGGTCCACCTTCACCTGGCCGATCCTGGTCAAGAAGGGGTCGAGCGGGCCGACGAACGCCTCTTTCTTGATCAGGAAGTGCACCGGCCGGGGCGCGACGCCCATCACCATGGGGCCGTCGACGTTGTGCGAGTGGTTGACGGCGAGGATGACCGGGCCGGTCGCCGGGACCTTCCAGGCGCCCAGCACCCGGGGCCGCCACAGCGCGTGCATCAGCGAGAGGCCGATGCGCCGGCCGGCCTCCGCGCCCCGCCGGGACGGTGCCTCGGTCACTTCGCCGCCCGCTTCTCCTCGACGAGGGTGACGACGCACTCGATGACCTGCGGCAGCGTCAGGTCGGTGGTGTCCACCTCGACCGCGTCGTCCGCCTTGGCGAGCGGCGAGGTCTTCCGGTTGGAGTCGGCGGCGTCCCGCTTGATCAGGGCCTCGCGGGTGGCGTTGATGTCCGTGCCCTTCAGCTCACCATTGCGGCGGGCGGCGCGGGCCTCCGGGGAGGCGGTGAGGAAGATCTTCAGGTCGGCGTCCGGCAGCACCGTCGTACCGATGTCGCGGCCCTCGACGACGATGCCGTTCTCCGCGGCGGCCGCGATCGAGCGCTGCAGCTCGGTGATCCGGGCGCGCACCTCGGGCACCGCGCTGACCGCGCTGACCTTGGCGGTGACCTCCTGGGTGCGGATCGGACCGGCGACGTCCACACCGTCGACCGTGATCGTCGGGCCCGCCGGGTCGGTACCGGAGACGATGTCCGGCTTGCCGGCCACGGCGGCGATCTCCGACGGGTCGTCGACGTCGATCCCGTTGGTCACCATCCACCAGGTGATCGCCCGGTACTGGGCACCGGTGTCCAGGTAGCTCAGACCGAGCTGCGCCGCCACTGCCTTCGACGTGCTCGACTTGCCCGTGCCGGAGGGGCCGTCGATGGCGACAATCACTGCCGGGGCGCTTTCCACTGTGGGGACCTTCCTGGGCCAGGGTGGTGGTGTGGGGCGTGACGGTGCCCCGCACAAGGTTACTGGGTGCGGGTCACTCGTCCGGCCGCACGCACGCCTGCCGCTACTGCCGGATCGCCCACCCTCGCTCCCGCAGGGCCGCCGTCAGTACTGGCGCCGCCTTCGGCTCCACCATCAGCTGCACGAGACCGGCCTGCTGCCCGGTCGCGTGCTCGATGCGCACGTCCTCGATGTTGACCCCGGCCTGCCCCGCGTCCGCGAAGATGCGGGCCAGCTGGCCGGGCTGGTCGTCGATGAGCACCGCGACGACCTCGTACGCCCGCGGCGCCGACCCGTGCTTGCCGGGCACGCGGACCTGCCCGGCGTTGCCCCGCCGCAGCACGTCCTCGATGCCCACGGTCCCCTCCCGGCGCTTGGCCTCGTCGGAGGACTGCAGGGCACGCAGGGCCTGGACGGTCTCGCCGAGGTCGGCGGCGACATCGCTGAGCAGGTCGGCGACCGGGCCGGGGTTCGCGGAGAGGATGTCGATCCACATCCCCGGGTCGGAGGCGGCGATCCGGGTCACGTCCCGGATGCCCTGCCCGCACAGCCGTACGGCCGCCTCCTCGGCGTTCTCCAGACGGGCGGCGACCATGCTGGAGACCAGGTGGGGCATGTGCGAGACCAGCGCCACGGCCCGGTCGTGGGCGTCGGCGTCCATGACGACCGGCACGGCACGGCAGTGCGAGACCAGCTCCAGGGCGAGGTTCAGCACCTCGGTGTCGGTGTCCCGGGTGGGCGTGAGCACCCAGGGGCGGCCCTCGAAGAGGTCGCCGGTCGCGGCCAGCGGGCCGGACTTCTCCCGGCCGGACATGGGGTGCGTGCCGAGGTACCAGGTCAGGTCCAGCCCGAGCGCCTCCAGCTCCCGGCGCGGGCCGCCCTTGACGCTGGCCACGTCGATGTACCCGCGCGCGACCCCGCGCCGCATGGCGTCGGCGAGCACCGCGGCGACGTGCGCGGGCGGGGCGGCGACGATCGCGAGGTCGACGGGCCCCTCGGGCGCCTCGTCCGTGCCGGCGCCGAGCGCGGCCGCCGTACGGGCCTGCTCGGGATCGTGGTCGGCGAGGTGGACGACGACGCCGCGCTGGGCGAGGGCCAGGGCGGCGGAGGTGCCGATGAGCCCGGTGCCGATGACGAGTGCGGTTCTCACTGGGCGATGTCCTTGCGCAGAGCGGCGGCGGCGCCGAGGTAGACGTGGTTGATGTCGGCGCGCGGCTTGTCGGAGTCGATGTGCGCGAGCACACGGACGACCCGGGGCATGGCGCCCTCGATGTCCAGTTCCTGGGCGCAGATCAGCGGCACGTCGAGGATGCCGAGCTTGCGGGCGGCGGCGGCCGGGAAGTCACTGTGCAGGTCGGGCGTGGCCGTGAACCAGATGCTGATCAGGTCCTCGGAGGTCAGCCCGTTCCGCTCCAGGATGGCGGTGAGCAGGGCCCCGACCTGCTCGTCCATGTGGCCGGCCTCGTCCCGCTGAAGTTGGACGGCGCCCCGGACCGCTCGTACCGCCACGGCGATGCTCCTTGCTGCTTGCTCTGCGAATCGGCTCTACGTCCATCAAGCCTAGTCAGCCCGCTACGCACAGGTGCGGGGCGCTCGCCCCCTGAGACGGAGCAGACGCCTCAGAGGTCCCAGAGCGCGCCCAGCGTCACCAGCTCCCCCCGGTACTCGATCCGGTCCGCCCACTCCGTCGGCCAGGCCTCGGCGCCGAGGTACGCACCCGCGAAGGCGCCGGCGAGGCAGGCGATGGAGTCGGAGTCGCCGGCGGTGCACGCGGCCCGGCGCAGGGCCGTCAGCGGCTCGTCCACGAACAGCAGGAAGCACAGCAGCCCGGTGGCCAGCGCCTCCTCGGCGATCCAGCCCTCCCCCGTGGCGAGGCACGGGTCGGTCTCCGGCGAGATCGTCCGTACGGCGTCCCGCAGCCGGTCGAGCACCCCCAGGCACTCGTCCCACCCGCGCGCGATGAACTGCTCCGGCGTGGCGTCCTCCGCCCGCGTCCACAGATCGCCCAGCCAGCGCTCGTGGTAGTGGTTGCGGTTCTCGTAGGCGTACGACCGCAGCAGCCCGACCAGTCCGGCCGGCTCGGCACCCTGCGCCAGCAGCCGTACGGCGTGCGCGGTGAGGTCGGACGCGGCGAGGGCCGTCGGATGCCCGTGCGTGAGGGCGGCCTGCAACTGGGCGGCGCCCGCGCGCTGTTCGTCGCTCAGCCCGGGGACGAGGCCGATCGGCGCGACGCGCATGTTGGCGCCGCAGCCCTTGGAGTGGATCTGGCTGGCGTCCTGCCAGGGCCGGTCCGGCTGCTCCAGCAGGACACAGGCCCTGATGCAGGTGTTGCCGGGAGCCCGGTTGTTCTCCGGGGAGCGGTTCCACGCGATGAACTCCTGCCGCACGGGCTCGGCCAGCTCGGCGGGCCCGAGCACCCCCCGGTCCATCGCCGTCCGCAGCCCGCGCCCCAGAGCCAGCGTCATCTGTGTGTCGTCGGTGACGATCGCGGGCGTGGGCAGTTCCATCTGCCGCCAGGGCCCGAACTTGGCGAGGATCGAGGGGACGTTGTTGAACTCGGTCGGGAAGCCGAGCGCGTCCCCGAGGGCGAGGCCGAGCAGGGAGCCGGTGGCGGCGCGCTTGCGGACGGTGGTCGTGGTCATGCGGGGCGTCCTTCCCGGGACGGTCGGAGGAGGGGCGGGTGCAGGGCGGCGGCGCCGCCCGCGCGGTAGAGGGCGGCGGGTTTGCCGCGGCCACCGGTCAGGCGCGCGGCGCCGGGGACCGGTTCGACGAAGCCGGGGGTGGCGAGCACCTTGCGCCGGAAGTTGGGCCGGTCGAGCGGGGTGCCCCACACGGTCTCGTAGACCTGCTGGAGCTCGCCGAGCGTGAACTCGGGCGGGCAGAAGGCGGTGGCGAGGCCGGTGTACTCCAGCTTGCCGCCGACCCGTTCGTGCGCGTCGGCCAGGATCCGGTCGTGGTCGAAGGCCAGCGGCCGGGCCGTGTCGTACGGCACCCAGCGGGCCTGCGCGGCATCGCCGCCGCCGTGCGGCTCGGGAGGGTCGGGCAGCAGCGCGGTGAAGGCGACGGACACGACCCGCATGCGGGGGTCGCGGTCCGGCTCGCTGTAGGTCCGCAACTGCTCCAGATGCAGCCCGGAGACGTCGGACAGGCCGGTCTCCTCGCCGAGTTCACGCCGGGCCGCCGTCTCGGCGGACTCGTCCGGCAGCACGAAGCCACCGGGCAACGCCCAGCGGCCGGCGTACGGCTCCTGTCCGCGCTCGACGAGCAGGACGTGCAGCGCGCCGGCGCGGAGGGTGAGGACGGCGAGGTCGACGGTGACGGCGAAGGGTTCGTACGCGTGCTTGTCGTAGCCCTGCATGCACCACCACCCCCTTAATAGTCGTACTGACTATAAAGGGGGTGGCCGTCACCCACAAGGGGGGACCAGCAAGGGGCGGACTAGAGGCCGACTAGAGGTCGACTTCCTTCATCAGCATCCCGACCTCGGTGTTGGACAGCCGTCGCAGCCAGCCCGACTTCTGGTCGCCCAGCGTGATCGGGCCGAAGGCCGTGCGGACCAGCTTGTCGACGGGGAAGCCCGCCTCCGCCAGCATCCGCCGCACGATGTGCTTGCGGCCCTCGTGCAGGGTGACCTCGACGAGGTAGTTCTTGCCGGTCTGCTCGACGACCCGGAAGTGGTCCGCGCGCGCGTACCCGTCCTCCAGCTGGATGCCGTCCTTCAGCCGCTTGCCCAGGTCGCGCGGGATCGGGCCGACGATGTGCGCGAGGTAGGTCTTCTTCACGCCGTACTTGGGGTGGGTCAGCCGGTGGGCCAGCTCGCCGTGGTTGGTGAGCAGGATGACGCCCTCGGTCTCGGTGTCGAGCCGGCCGACGTGGAAGAGCCGGGTCTCGCGGTTGGTGACGTAGTCGCCGAGGCACTGACGTCCCTCGGGGTCCTCCATCGTGGAGACGACACCGGCGGGCTTGTTGAGCGAGAAGAACTGGTACGACTGCGTGGCGACCGTCAGGCCGTCGACCTTGATCTCGTCCTTCTCCGGGTCGACCCGCAGGCCCTGCTCGGTGACGATCTCGCCGTTGACCTCGACCCGGGCCTCGTCGATCAGCTCCTCGCAGGCGCGCCGGGAGCCGTAGCCCGCGCGCGCGAGCACCTTCTGGAGGCGCTCGCCCTCCTGCTCGGCGCCGGGGAAGGTCTTGGGCAGCTTGACGTCCTTCTTGCCCGCGTACCGCTCCCGGTTGCGTTCCTCGACCCGCGTCTCGTACTCGCGCGAGCGCGCGGGTGCGGGTGCCGTACGCCCGCCCTGCTGGGCCTTCTTGGGGCCGCCCTTGGCGCCGCCGCGGGCCGCGCCGCCGCGTCCCGCCTTCGGGCCGTCCTTGGTCGCCCCTGGCCCCACGTCGTAGCGGCGCTCCTCGGGGCGGGGCTTGCGGGGGCGGCCCTGCCCCTGCTTCTGGTCCCTGTTGTTACCGGCACCGCGGTAGTTACCGCGCCCGCCGGTCCCGCCACTCTTGCCACTGCCGCTGCTTCGCATCAAAGTTCCGTCGTCTTGTCGTCTGCGTCCTCGGAATCCGGAGCGTCCGGATCGAACGACGGCACGCCTTCCTGCGTCTCGGCCTCGATCGCCGCCGCCTCGGGGAGGAAGGGCGCGAGTTCCGGAAGCTCGTCCAGGCCGCGCAGGCCCATCCGCTCCAGGAAGTAGTTCGTCGTCGTGTACAGGATCGCACCTGTTTCGGGTTCCGTGCCCGCCTCCTGGACCAGCCCGCGCTGCAGGAGGGTGCGCATGACCCCGTCGCAGTTCACTCCGCGCACGGCGGAGACGCGGCTGCGGCTGACCGGCTGGCGGTAGGCCACCACCGCGAGCGTCTCCAGCGCCGCCTGGGTGAGCCGGGCGGTCTGGCCTTCCAGGGCGAGCCGCTCGACGGCGGGGGCGTACTCGGGGCGGGTGTAGAAACGCCAGCCGCCCGCGACGTGCCGCAGCTCGAAGCCGCGCCCCTGCGCGGTGTACTCGTCGGCCAGCTCCCGCAGCGCCTTGGTGATCTGCCGCTTGGGCCGCTCCAGTATCTTCGCGAGGTGCTCCACGGTCGCGGGCTCGTCCACGACCATCAGGACGGCCTCCAGGGCAGGCTTCAGCTCCAGATCGGCGACGGCACGCAGCCCGGCCGGCAGCTCGGTGGTCTCCTCGCTCACTCCTTCTCCTCCTGCTCCTGCTCCTGCTCCCGGGACGGGGACGGGGACGGGGACTGCTCGGGCTGCTCCGGCGGTCGGTCGAACTCGTCGGTCACCATCGGCGCGGCATCCCCCTCACCGCCGGTCCAGCGCACCAGCAGCTCCCCGAGGGCGGTCTCCTGCTCCAGCGCCACGGCCTTCTCGCGGTACAGCTCCAGCAGCGCCAGGAACCTCGCGACGACGGTGAGGGTGTCGTCGGTGTCCTCGACGAGCGTGCGGAAGCTGGCCTCGCCGAGTTCCTTCAGCCGCGCGACGACGATCCCGGCCTGCTCCTGCACACTCACCAGCGGCGCGTGGATGTGGTCGACGTACACCTGCGGCTTGGGCTTCGGCTGCATCGCCTTGACCGCGAGCTTCGCGAACCCTTCCGGGCCGATGCTGATGACGACCTCGGGGAGCAGCTCGGCGTGCTGCGGTTCGAGGCCGACGGTGCGCGGGTGGCGGAGGGCCTCGTCGTCGAGGCGGCGGCTGAAGATGTCGGCGACCTGTTTGTACGCGCGGTACTGCAGCAGCCGCGCGAACAACAGGTCACGGGCCTCCAGCAGGGCCAGGTCGGCCTCGTCCTCCACCTCGGCGGCGGGCAGCAGCCGCGCCGCCTTCAGGTCGAGCAGGGTGGCGGCGACGACCAGGAACTCGGTCGTCTCGTCCAGGTCCCAGTCCGGCCCCATCGCCCGGATGTGCGCCATGAACTCGTCGGTCACCTTGGACAGGGCGACTTCGGTGACGTCGAGCTTGTGCTTGGAGATCAGCTGGAGCAGCAGGTCGAAGGGGCCCTCGAAGTTCGAGAGCCGCACCTTGAAGCCGCCGGTGTCGCCCTCCGCGGACTTCGTGGACTCAGCGGGTTCCGCGGGTTGCGGCTCGGGGTCCGGTACGACGGCCTCGGGGACCTCGGGTTCCGGCTCCACGGCAGCGACCGGCGGCGGCGCCTGCACTGGAACCGGCGCTTCCACAGGCACCGCCGGAGCCCCCGGCCCCCTCCCCAGCGCACGCCGACGACCGGCTGGGCCGGAGGGGGGGACTGGGGAACCGTTCGAGGTCATAGCCCCCGCAGGCTATCGCTACCGTCCACGGAGCCGTCGTACGAGGATGCTGGCGTCCCCCCGGGTCTCCAGGTCGGCCAGCACCACGGCGACCGCCTCGCGCACGATGCGCCCCCGGTCGACGGCCAGCCCGTGCTCGCCGCGGAGCACGAGTCGCGCGTGCTCCAGATCCATGAGCTCCTCGGCGGACACGTACACCGTGATCTTCTCGTCGTGCCGCTCACGCCCACTGGGACGCCGCGTGGCCGCCCGTCCGCGCTTGCGCGGCGTCGCCGTGGCAGAACCTTCCTGCGCCGCCGTCTGCCCCTGGCGTCGTGAGGAGCGCTCCGCGCCCCGGCTGCGCGACTCGGCGTCGGCCGGTTCCGCGTCGGCCGCGACATGCTCCGCGCCGTCGCCGTCCCCGTCCTGCGCGGGCACGGCCTGCGGTGCGTCCTCCGTGGCGGCGGCCGCGGCGTCGCCCTCCCCCGCGGGGGGCGGCACCCGGGCCTCGCCGTTGGCGCCGCGCCGGGGAGTGGATGCCTGGAGCGCCATTCCCCCTGTCGTACGGAACAGTTCGTCGGCCCCCGGCAGACTCACTCGGCGTGACACCGGGCGAGCACCTCCCTGGCGAGCTGGCGGTAGGCGGCGGCACCGACGGAGTTGGAGGCGTACGTGGTGATCGGCTCACCCGCGACCGTGGTCTCCGGGAAGCGGACCGTGCGCCCGATGACGGTGTGGTAGACGTGGTCGTCGAACGCCTCGACGACCCGTGCGAGCACCTCACGGCTGTGCACCGTGCGCGAGTCGTACATCGTGGCGAGGATGCCGTCGAGCTCCAGCTCCGGGTTGAGCCGCTCCTGGACCTTCTCGATGGTCTCGGTCAGCAGCGCCACACCGCGCAGGGCGAAGAACTCGCACTCCAGCGGGACGATCACCTTGTGAGCGGCCGTCAGGGCGTTCACGGTGAGCAGGCCGAGCGAGGGCTGACAGTCGATCACGATGTAGTCGTAGTCCGGCAGCAGCGGCTTCAGCGCGCGCTGCAGCGACGACTCGCGGGCCACCTCGGAGACCAGCTGGACCTCGGCCGCCGACAGGTCGATGTTGCTGGGCAGCAGGTCCATGTTGGGGACCGCGGTCTTCAGCAGCACCTCGTCGGCCGACAGGCCCCGCTCCATGAGCAGGTTGTAGACGGTGAGGTCGAGCTCCATCGGATTGACGCCGAGGCCGACCGACAGCGCGCCCTGCGGGTCGAAGTCCACGAGCAGCACCCGGCGTCCGTACTCCGCGAGCGCGGCCCCCAGATTGATGGTGGACGTCGTCTTGCCGACGCCGCCCTTCTGGTTGCACATCGCGATGATCGTCGCGGGCCCGTGGTCGGTCAGCGGGCCCGGGATCGGGAAGTACGGCAGCGGGCGTCCGGTCGGGCCGACGCGCTCACGGCGCTGGCGGGCCGCGTCGGGCGCGAGCGTGGCCGCGTACTCCGGGTCGGGCTCGTACTCGGCGTCCGGGTCGTAGAAGTGCCCGTCGGGCATTTCCTCGTAGTCGGCGAAGTGGTTGTGGGGCGCGCCACTTCCGTCGCCGGCCATGGCGTTCACGTGATGGCCATCCATGCTCTGGTGTGCTGGCTGAGTCACCCCTGACTTGTGGTGACTCTGGTGGGCTGCGAAGGTGCGCACCGCGACGGAGCCGACAGCCTCGAACCCCGCGGGAGCCTGGCCCCGCGCAGGGCTTCCTGGTTGACCACCCCCGGGAGAAAATGTCGACTCATTCACAAGTCGTCTTACCTCCTTGGTGACCAGGAAACTTCTAGACAGGTCAGCGTGGCACCATGCCGACGTTTGGCGACTCTATGGCGTGTCGGGCGTCCGCAGCAACACAATCCGCCGGACCCGGCAGGATGTGTCGGCAATGAAACATCCCTCTGTCAAGGGCGTACGACCGTCGCACGGCAGGTTTCACCGGTGTGCGAATCGGTTCAAGGGTTACGTTCGAGGCGAGTTGACCGAGCGTCGCAAAGTGACCATACACACATCCGGCCGGACCTTGTCGGGCAAGGTCCGGCCGGGTGCTGGCGGTTGACGACCGGTGTTGACGTATCGCCTTTACGAAAAGGTGACTTAGGGCCTGTCCGGCGGATCAGGCCCTAGCCGAGCAGGGACTCCAGCTCCACGTGGTCCAGCCCGTGCGCCTCGGCGACCTGGCGGTAAACCACCTTGCCGTCATGCGTGTTGAGGCCCTTGGCCAGCGCCGGGTCGCGGCGCAGCGCCTCGACCCAGCCGCGGTTGGCCAGCTCCACGATGTAGGGGAGCGTGGCGTTGGTGAGGGCGTTCGTGGAGGTGTTCGGCACCGCGCCGGGCATGTTGGCGACGCAGTAGAAGACCGACTCGTGGACCCGGAAGGTCGGCTCGGCGTGCGTGGTGGGGCGGGAGTCCTCGAAGCAGCCACCCTGGTCGATCGCGATGTCGACAAGGACACTTCCCGGCTTCATCCGGGAGACCAGCTCGTTGGTGACGAGCTTCGGGGCCTTGGCGCCGGGGATGAGCACCGCGCCGATGACGAGGTCGGCGTCGAGGACGGCCTTCTCCAGCTCGAAGGAGTTGGACATGATCGCCTTGACCTTCGTACCGAAGATCCGGTCGGCCTCGCGCAGCTTGTTGATGTCGCGGTCCAGCAGGGTCACGTCGAAGCCCATGCCGACGGCGATCTGGGTGGCGTTCCAGCCGGAGACGCCACCGCCGATGACGACGGCCTTGGCCGGGGTCACGCCCGGCACGCCGCCCGGCAGCACACCGCGGCCGCCCGCCGCGCGCATCAGGTGGTAGGCACCGACCTGCGGGGCGAGGCGGCCCGCGACCTCGGACATCGGGGCGAGCAGCGGCAGCGCGCGGCTGGGCAGCTCGACGGTCTCGTAGGCGATGGCGGTGGTACCGGACTCCAGCAGGGCGTCCGTGCACTCCTTGGAGGCGGCCAGGTGCAGGTAGGTGAAGAGCGTCTGGTCCTTGCGGAGGCGGTGGTACTCCTCGGCGATGGGCTCCTTCACCTTCAGCAGCAGGTCGGCGGAGGCCCACACCTCGTCGGCCGTCTCCAGGATCTGCGCGCCGGCGGCCACGTACTCGGCGTCCGTGATCGAGGAGCCGAGACCGGCGCCGCGCTCGATGACGACCTGGTGGCCGTTGCGCACCAGCTCGTGCACGCCGGCGGGGGTGATGGCCACCCGGAACTCGTTGTTCTTGACCTCGCGGGGAATGCCGACCTTCACGTCGATCACGGTCCTTGGCTCAGAGGGGGGTGTATTGCACGACATACCCGGATGCAGGGGGCACACCGGGAGACACCGCAGGAGAACGTGCGGCAGAGCCAGTCTAATGAAGGTGTTCCCGCTGTCTAGCCTTTCATTGCATCAATCTTCTGCGGGTGTACTACGGATTTCGCAGGCGTTAGCGTCTTGTTCCGTGGCTGAATCTGGCGTTTCGGCCTCCTGGATCTCCTCCCCCAGCATGCGCTCGGCGGCGCTGCGGTGCAGCAGGGCGGCCGCGGGATCACCGAGATGCTCCAACGTGTCGGCCAGCCGCAGATGCAGCGCGGCCAGCAGGCGCACGTCCTCCGCGCGCCGCGCCCACTCCACGGCTTCCTGGCAGGTACGCAACGACTCCTCGGGCCGCCCCGCGTACTCCTGGACCCGCGCCAGCTCGCTCAACGCCCGGGCGTGGGCGGCCACATCGCCCAGCTTGCGGTACCCGGCGATGGCGGCCCGCCAGTTGCGCTGCGCCTCGCCGTAGTGGCCCGCGTAGGTGTGCGCGGTCGCGATCCGGCCGTACAGCCGGGCGGCCTCCTCGCGCTCCCCCCGGGCCAGCCGCTCGGCCAGGGCCCGGCCGAACCAGTCGGCGGCCCGGTCGTGATCCCCGAGCTCCTGGTGCGCGCCCCCTACGGATTCCATCGCGCGACCGGTCGCATACGGGTCGTTCGCCCGGCGCCCGGCGTCCAGCGCGGCCCGGTAGCGGGCCAGGGCGTCGGCCGTCCGGCCGGTACTGGCGTCCAGATCGCCCAGATTCAGCAGCGCCGCCGCCTGCTCCCGGGGCAGGTCCCGGCGCTCGGCCACGTCGAGGACGAGCCGGTGGATGCCGTACAGGTCGGGCGCGGCGGCCTGCATCCCGAAGTGCGCCACCATCGCCCGCACCAGCTGGGACATCAGCCGCCGGGCCAGCGTGTCCAGCTCCCCGTCGGCGACGGCGAGCCGGGCCGAGGCGAGCAGGGCCGGGCGGCGCAGGCGCAGCCACTCGGCGGCCGCCCCGGGACTGGGAAAGCGCAGGGCGCGCGGGGTGCCGGCCAGCTTCTCGCGGGCCTGCGGATTGTCGGTCTCGGTGATCGCCCGGCAGGACTGCAGCAGCCGTACCGTCCGCTCCAGCAGCCGGGCGCGGGCCAGCTGCAGCTCGCCGGGACGGTCCTCGGCCTCGGAGACGGCACGCAGCAGCGGGTGCAGACAGCCGGGCACCTCGTACTCCGGCAGCGGCGAGCCGCTGCTGCGCAGCAGGCCCAGGGCGACGAAGTCCTCCAGGGTGTGCCGGGCGCCGTTGACCGAGCAGCCGGCGAGCGCGGAGGCGGTGTGCGGGTCGATGCAGCCGGCGGGGGCGAGGGAGAGCAGGCGCAGGATCCGGGCGGCGGAGCCGGGCAGCGCGGCGTAGGCCAGCCGGAAGATCCGGCTGAGCGCCGTGCCGTCGTCGCCCTGGGCGTGCAGGTGCTTGGTGAGGTCGGCGACGGCCGCCTGGGGGCGGGTGGCGAGCCAGCCGCCGGCCATCATCAGCGCGGCGGGCTGGGCCTGGCACGCCTCGACGAGTCCCTCCGCCGCCCGCGGGTCGACGGTGATCCGGACGGAGCCGGTGTGCCGGGACAGCAGCTCGACGGCGGACTTGGTGTCGAGGCCGCCGAGGGTGCACGGGCGGACGTCCGGGATGCCGGTCAGCGGGCCCCGGGCGACGGCGACGACCAGGCAGTCCGGGGTGTCCGGCAGCAGCGCGTCGACCTGCTCGGCGTCGGCCGCGTCGTCCAGCAGGAGCAGGACCCGGCGGCCGGTCAGGCCCTCGCGGAGCGCCGCCGTGAGGTCGTCCTCGGCGGCGCCGGGCGGGGTCGGCAGGCCCAGGGCGGTGAGCAGGTCGCCCGCGGTGCGGGTCATCGGCACGGGGGTGCCGTCGGGTTCGCTGAGCCGGGCGCGCAGCACCCCGTCGGGATAACGGCCGGCGACCTGTCGTACCAGTTCCTCGGCGAGGGCCGTACGGCCGGAGCCCGGTCGGCCCGCGATCAGCAGCACGCGCGCGCGTGGGGCCTTGCGGCCGGAGAGGGTGTCCAGTCCCGCACGCTCGATGTCGGCGCGCAGTTCCTTCAACTCCCGTGTGCGGCCCAGGAACTGGCTCTGCGCAGAGGTGACCGACACCTGCACGCCGTCTGGCTCCACCGCCTGATCCGCCACGGGCCACACTCCCGTCCAACCGCACGCGCGAAGGCCCGCCGGGACTCCGGGTTCGGGCGCTTCAAGAGCCTAGTTCACGCTCTGCGACGATCCGGGGAGAGCGGGGCGTTGCCGGTGAGGACTCCCCTGATCGGATCAACGGATCGTACGACCGACAGTCCGGCAACGCCGACTGAAGAGTGGGGGAGCGACCAGCCACAACGGCGCCGCAGCCGAACGACGGCGTATCGCGGCGCGGCATGTCCCGCGGAGCGCTACGCCTCGAAGGGGCGCGCCGGCCACGGCGCCTGAGCCGGGCGCAGCGCGTCGAGCCCGTCGCCCTGCTGGGCGGCGACCAGGGAAAGGACGCCGACAACCAGGCAGTTGTTGTGCAGCTCACCGGCCAGGATGCCGCGTACCAGCTCCTGGAGGGGGACCCGCGCGAGCTCCAGGTCGATCTCCTCGTGCTCGGCCTCGAAGCGCTCGCCGTCGGCGTCGGACAGGCCACGGGCGAGGAAGATGCGCACGGCCTCGTCACAGCCGCCGGGCGTGGTGTAGACGTCGGTCAGCACCCGCCAGTCCTCGGCCTTGACGTGCGCCTCCTCGTACAGCTCGCGCTGCGCGGCGTGCAGCGGATTCTCGCCGGGCACGTCGAGCAGCCCCGCCGGGATCTCCCACAGCTTCTGGCGCACCGGGTGCCGGTACTGGCGCAGCACCAGCACCCGGCCGGCGTCGTCGAGGGCGAGGACCGCCACCGAGCCGGGGTGGACCTGGTAGTCGCGGCGCACGACCGTGCCGTCGGGCATGACCACGTCGTCCGTGCGGACCGAGGTCTTGTTGCCCACGAAGGGGGTGTCCGTCGCCCGGATCTCCCACTCCTCGCGGGTGTCCTTGATCGTCATGCCCTGCCCTTCCAGACGTACTACCGGACGTGCACAAACAAGCCGGGGTGCTCACCTTTGAAGATATGCACCCCGGCCACCGTACAACTGGTGTGTTACTTCGAGTTCTTCCGCTCGACCGCGGCCTTCACCAGCCCGGCGAACAGCGGGTGCGGACGCGTGGGCCGGGAGCGCAGCTCCGGGTGCGCCTGGGTGGCGACCAGGTACGGGTGGACGTCGCGCGGGTACTCCACGTACTCGACGAGCTTGCCGTCCGGGGAGGTGCCCGAGAAGAGGATGCCGGCCTTCTTCTCCAGCTCCGAGCGGTAGGCGTTGTTCACCTCGTAGCGGTGCCGGTGCCGCTCCTCGACGTACTCCTTGCCGTCGTACACCTCGCGCACGATGGAGCCCTCGGCCAGCTTGGCCGGGTACATGCCCAGGCGCATCGTGCCGCCCATGTCGCCCTCGCCCGCGACGATGTCGAGCTGCTCGGCCATGGTGGAGATGACCGGGTGGGCGGTGGCCGGGTCGAACTCGGTGGAGTTGGCGTCGCCGATGCCGGCCAGGTTGCGCGCGGCCTCGATCACGATGCACTGCAGGCCGAGGCAGAGGCCGAGCAGCGGGATCCTGTTCTCGCGGGCGTACTGGATGGCGCCGACCTTGCCGGAGACGCCGCGGTCGCCGAAGCCGCCCGGGATGCAGATGGCGTCCACATCGGACAGCTGTGCCTCGGCGCCGGCCGGGGTCCGGCAGTCGTCGGAGGTGACCCACTTGATCTTCACGCGGGTCTTGTTGGCGAAGCCGCCCGCGCGCAGCGCCTCGGTGACCGAGAGGTAGGCGTCGGGCAGGTCGATGTACTTGCCGACGAGCGCGAGACTGATCTCGTGCTGCGGGCGGTGCACCCGGTCCAGCAGGTCGTCCCAGGTCGTCCAGTCCACGTCGCGGAACGGCAGGTCGAGGCGGCGGACGGCGTAGGCGTCCAGGCCCTCGGAGTGCACGACCTTGGGGATGTCGTAGATCGACGGCGCGTCCGGGCAGGCCACGACGGCGGCCTCGTCGACGTCGCACATCAGCGAGATCTTGCGCTTGATGGCGGTCGGCACCTCGCGGTCGCAGCGCAGCACGATGGCGTCCGGCTGGATACCGATGTTGCGCAGGGCGGCAACCGAGTGCTGGGTGGGCTTCGTCTTCAGCTCTCCCGAGGGGCCGATGTACGGCAGGAGCGAGATATGGACGACGAAGACGTTGTCGCGGCCGACCTCGTGACGGACCTGGCGGACGGTCTCCAGGAACGGCAGCGACTCGATGTCACCGACCGTGCCGCCGACCTCGGTGATCACGACGTCCACCTCGTCCGTCGCCATGCGGCGGATGCGGTGCTTGATCTCGTTGGTGATGTGCGGGATGACCTGCACGGTGTCGCCCAGGTACTCGCCGCGCCGCTCCTTGGCGATCACCGTCGAGTAGACCTGCCCGGTGGTGACGTTGGCGGAGCCGTCCAGATCGCGGTCGAGGAAGCGCTCGTAGTGGCCGATGTCCAGGTCGGTCTCGGCGCCGTCGTTGGTGACGAACACCTCACCGTGCTGGAAGGGGTTCATCGTGCCCGGGTCGACGTTGATGTACGGGTCGAGCTTCTGCATCACGACGCGCAGACCCCGGGCCTTGAGGAGCATGCCCAGGCTGGAGGCGGTCAGGCCCTTGCCGAGAGAGGAGGCGACACCCCCGGTGACGAAGATGTGCTTGGTCGTCGAAGATTTGGGCGGCATGGCCAAGAGGAGGCTCCCGTGGTCTCGGTCTGGGGGTGCGGTGCGGCTGCCGTGCCGGGCGTCGCCGGGGGTGCCGTCGCTGCGGTTCCGGGGTCTCGTGCCCACCGGTCCACGGGCTACCAGGGTATCAGCGCGACGGCCCGATGGCTCCCGCCCACGCTCCGCGCACGGCCCGCCACGTACGCGTATCGCTCACCTGTTTCTCACCCGGTGCTCACTCGTTCGGCGCAGGCGCGTTGCCCGGAGCGGCACGCAGATCATCTACGTGCGTCGTATCCTGCTCGGACACTCGCTGCCGAGCCGGCCGGCAACACGGCACCACCCCAGCCCGTAAGCACCGGAACAACACGAGCTCGTCAGATCGTTGAGCGACGACGGTCGTTTTGCCTCAGGGCAGCACGACAGTTTTACTTCACTGCTCAACGACGCATTACAACCACCACCCCCTGACCGCACTAGCGAAAGCCCCCCATGGGGCTACGTGGCCGTTCGACTGGAGTTGCACGTGGCCGGGCGCATCGAAGACTACGCACTCATCGGAGACATGCAGACCGCTGCCCTGGTCTGCCGGGACGGCACAGTCGACTGGCTGTGCCTGCCCCGCTTCGACTCGCATGCCATCTTCGCCGGTCTGCTGGGCACCGAGGAGCACGGTTTCTGGCGGATCGGCCCCGCGCACGCGGCCGACGCCGAGCCGCCGACCGCCGCGCGCCGGGGCTACCGCGGCGACTCGCTGATCCTGGAATCCGAGTGGGACACCCCGCGCGGCACGGTCCGAGTGATCGACTTCATGCCGCCGCGTGACGGGGCCCCGCAGCTGATCCGGATCGTGGAGGGCGTCTCGGGCCGGGTGCCGATGCGGTCGGCGCTGCGGATGCGTTTCTCGTACGGCCGGATCGTGCCGTGGGTGCACAAGCACGAGGGGCGGACGGTGGCCGTCGCCGGCCCGGACTCTGTGTGGTTCGACACATCCACCGACACCTACGGCAAGGCGCTGACCACGTACGCGGACTTCACGGTCGCGCCCGGCGACCGGATCGCGTTCACCATCTCCTGGCAGCCCTCGCACAAGCAGCCGCCGCCGCTGCCGGAGCCGGAGCAGTCGCTGGAGGCGACGGAGGACTTCTGGCGCGAGTGGGTCGAGCACTGTACGTACCACGGCCCGTACCGCGAGGCGGTGATCCGCTCGCTGATCACGCTGAAGGCGCTGACGTACGCGCCCACCGGCGGCATCGTGGCGGCCCCCACGACCTCGCTCCCCGAGGAGATCGGGGGCGTGCGCAACTGGGACTACCGCTACACCTGGCTCCGGGACGCCGCGATCACCCTGTCCTCGCTGCTGCGCACCGGCTACCGCGAGGAGGCCCGCGCCTGGCGCGAGTGGCTGCTGCGCGCGGTCGCCGGCGACCCGGAGAACCTGCAGATCATGTACGGCATCGCGGGCGAGCGCGAGTTGGGCGAGGCCGAGCTGGACTGGCTGCCCGGGTACGAGGACTCCGCGCCGGTCCGCGTCGGCAACGGCGCCGCCCACCAGCTTCAGCTCGACGTCTACGGCGAGGTCACCGAGGCCCTGCACCTGGCCCACATGACCGGCCTGGCCCGCAGCGACTACGCCTCGCTGCTCCAGCTCAAGCTGATCCGCTACCTGGAGGACCACTGGCAGGAGCCGGACGAGGGCATCTGGGAGGTGCGCGGCCCGCGCCGCCACTTCGTGCACTCCAAGGTCATGGCCTGGGTCGCCGTCGACCGCACGATCAAGCTGCTGGAGTCCGGCGACGCGGACGGCCCGCTGGAGCGCTGGCGGGAGCTGCGCGACGACATCCACCGGGACGTGTGCGAGAAGGGCTACGACAAGGAGCGCAACACCTTCACGCAGTCCTACGGCTCGAAGGAGCTGGACGCCTCGCTGCTGCTGATTCCGCAGATGGGCTTCCTGCCGCCGGACGACAAGCGGGTCATCGGCACCATCGAGGCCATCCAGCGCGAGCTGTCCACGCCGGACGGCTTCATCCTGCGCTACCCGACCTCCGGCGAGGACGCCGGCGTCGACGGCCTCCCCGGGGACGAGGGCGCATTCCTCGCCTGCTCGTTCTGGATGGCCGACGACCTGGCGATGATCGGCCGCGTCGACGAGGCCCGCCGGCTGTTCGAGAAGCTGCTGTCGCTGCGCAACGACCTCGGCCTGCTCGCCGAGGAGTGGGACCCGCGCCTGCAACGCCAGGTCGGCAACTTCCCGCAGGCCTTCAGCCACGTCCCCCTGATCGACACGGCCCTGCGCCTGACGGCGTCCGGGGCGTACGGCGGCTGAGCGGGCCGACGCCCGCCGAGCAGGCCGTTCGGGGTGGGCCCGCCTAGGCTGGAACCGCACCTGCCCTTCCCGGGAAGGGGGCGGTCATGTCCTCCAAGGCACACACAGCCCTCGTCGAGCTCCGTGAGGATCTCGACGGCGATGTGTTCGCCCCGTGGGATCCGGGCTACGATGCGGCCCGGGCCGTCTTCAACGCCATGATCGACCGGCGGCCCGCCGTGATCGCGCAGTGCGCGCACGAGGCCGACGTCGTCCGGGCGGTGCGGTTCGCCCGGGAGCTGGACCTCAACATCGCGGTGCGCGGTGGCGGGCACAGCGTCGCGGGCATGGGGACGAACGACGCCGGTCTGGTCGTCGATCTGCGCCGGATGCACGACGTGACCGTCGACCCCGCCGCCGAGGCGGTCCGCATCGGTGGCGGCGCCACGATGAGCCACCTGGACCGCGCCACCCAGCCGTACGGCCTCGCCACCACCGGCGGGCGGGCCTCCACCACCGGCGTCGGCGGCTTCGTGCTCGGCGGCGGCACCGGTTGGCTGGACCGCTGCTGCGGCCTGGCCGTCGACAACCTGCTCGGCGTCGAGCTGGTCACGGCCGCCGGCGAGCGGGTGCACGCCAACGCCGACGAGAACCCGGAGCTGTTCTGGGCCCTGCACGGCGGCGGCGGGAACTTCGGCATCGCCACGCACCTCACCCTGAAGCTGCACGAGCTGCCCGAGTTCTCCGTCGCGCTGCTGCTGTTCACGCCGGAGTTCGGCCGCGAGGCCGTGCGCACCTTCTGCGACATGATCGAGGCCGGCCCCGACGAGCTGAGCGGCGCCGTCCTGTACCTCACCGGCCCGCCCGAGGAGTTCGTGCCGCCGCACCTGGTCGGCGCCCTGGTGTGCCTGACTTTGGTCACCTACGCGGGGGCCGAGGCGGACCTGCGCAAGCTCACCGAGCCGCTGCTGGCACTGCCGCACGAGGCGGAGATCGTCTCGGCGATGCCGTACACCGACGTGCAGTGCATGATCGACGATCCGCCCGGCATGCGGCACTACTGGTCGGCGGAGGACGTGACGGGCGCCCCCGACGACCTGGTGGACGCGTTCTGCGCCCGCTCGGAGGCCGTGCCCGTGCCGACCGGCACCCAGAGCGCGCTGATCGCGCAGGGCGGCGCGGTCGCCGCCGGACCCACCGAGTTCCCGGTGCCGTACCGGGACGCCCCCTGGGCGGTGCACCCGTACGGCATGTGGTGGGACCCGGCTGACGACGAGCGGTGCCGGCAGTGGGTCCGGGACATGCGCGCCGCCGTCCGGCCATGGAGCACCGGCGCCGTCTACCTCAACTTCATCGGGGACGAGGGACGCGACCGGGTTCGCGCCGGCCTCGGTCCGCAGAACATGTGGCGGCTGGGCACGTTGAAGCGGCGGTACGACCCGGACAACGTCTTCCGCTTCAACCACAACATCAAGCCGCTGTAGGCAGCATGGCAAGCGCCTGATCGTCATGGCAGGCGCCTGATCGTCTCCGTGTTCCACCGGGAACTGTCACCGCTCCACCCGGAACTGTCACCGAGACGTCCGCGCAGGTAGCGTCCGCTGCATGGACAGCCGATTCGACAGCACGGGCGCCGGGATCACCGTTCAACGGGCGCTGGAGCTGCCCGGGCTGCGCAGCGGTCTCCCCGAGGTGCTCGCGGGCGCGGAGCGGCTGCAGCGGACCGTGCGCTGGGTGCACGCGGGCGAGGTGCCGAACATCGCCTCGCTGCTGAAGGGCGGCGAACTGCTGCTGACCACGGGGTACGGCCTCGGCACCCGCCCGGCGGAGCAGCGCGCGTTCGTCCGCACCCTGGCCGAGCGCGGCATCGCGGCCCTGGTCGTCGAGCTCGGCCCCCGCTTCACCCGGCTGCCCGCTGCCCTGGTCGAGACGGCCCGCACGGCCGGACTCCCGCTGGTCCAGCTCCACCGCGAGGTGCCGTTCGTGACGGTCACCGAGGAGATCCACACCGAGATCGTCAACGGCCACTACGCGCTGCTCCAGCGCGCCGAGGAGGTGCACCGCCGCTGTACCGAAGCCCTGCTGGGCGGCGGCGGCATCCCGCAGGTCCTCGGCATCCTGGCCGACTTCAGCGGCAACCCGGTGTTCCTGGAGACCACCGACGGCCAGCTGCTGTACGCCGCCGGGGCCGGGCCGGAGGGGGCGGAACCGCTCCAGGTGTGGGAAGGGCTGCGCGGCCAGCACAAGGACGCCCCGCCGGCCGGGTCGGTGCTGGTGGACGTGCCGGGCGGCGGCCCGGGGACGGGCACGGGGGCGGGCACGGGGACAGGCCCCGGCACGGGCTCGGTGCGGGCGAGGCTGGTGCTGCTGCCGGTGCGCGCGCCGCTGGCGCCGGTGCACCGGATCGCCGCCGAGCGGACCGCGGGCATCCTGGCCGTGGTGCTGATGCAGGCCCGCCAGGAGGAGGAGCTGGCCGCGCGCGGGCGCGGCGACTTCCTGACCGACCTCGCCGAGGGCCGGATCACCGCCGAGGACGCCCCGGCGCAGGCGCGCGTGCTGGGCTTCAAGCCGGGCGGCAGCCCGCTGCTGCCGGTGGTCATGCGGCTGGGCGACGCGCTTTCTCCCGGCGGCGGCTGGGCGGTGCTGGCGCGTGCGGTGTCGGAGGAGCTGGCCTTGGTGGGCGTGCCGGTCCTGCTCGGCGTACGGCCGGTGGAGGGCCGGGTCCTGGTGCTGCTCGGCCTGCGTTCGGAGTCGGAGCGCTCGGCGGTCGCCGACCGGGTCGCGGCGGCGCTGCGGGCCGGAGTGGAGCGGGCCGGGATGCAGCGTCCGGGGGCGCAGCCGCCGGTCGTGGTCGTCGGGGTGGCGGGCGGCTGGGCGGCGGCGTCTGCGGGGCTGCGGCACGCGGCGGAGACGGCGACCGCCGCGCAGGGGCTCACGGACCGGCCCTGGTACGACGCCCGCCGGCTCGACATCGACCTGTTGCTGTGGCGGTTGCGGGACCATCCCGACCTGGCGGCCTTCGTTGACCGGGCGATCGGGCCGGTCCGGGACCACGACAGCCGGGCCAGGCCGCCGCTGCTGCCCACCCTGGAGACCTATCTCGCGCACGCCGGACGCAAGGCGGAGACGGCCCGCGAGCTGCACCTCAACCGGCAGACGCTGTACAACCGCCTCGCCCGCATCGGTGAGTTGCTGGGCACCGACCTCGACGACCCGCAGACGGTGCTGGCGTTGAGCCTCGCACTGCGGGCCCGTCGGCACGTCGGTCAGGGCAGCGGCACCGGCTAGATCAGCGACATCGGGTCAGATCAGCGGTATCGGGTCAGATCAGCGGCCGGGGCTGCGTCAACTCGTCGTACACGCTGAGCACTTGGGCCACCGTCTCGTCCTCGGTCGGCCAGGTCGCCGCCTGCCGCAGCCCCTGCTCCGCCAGCAGCTCCCGCCGCTCGGGATCGCCGAGCAGCCGTACGACGGCGTCGGCGAACGCCTCCGCGTCACCGGGCGGGACGAGTTCGGCCGCGTCGCCGACGAGTTCGGGCACACCGCCGACGGCGGTGGCGACCAGCGGCACGCGCGCGTGCAGGGCCTCCTGGGCCAGCACGGACCGCGACTCCCACCGGCTCGGCAGCAGCGCCAGATCGGCGGCGGCGAGCAGCTCACCCACGTCGTCGCGGCGGCCGATGAGCCGCACCGGCAGCCCCTCCTCCTCGATCCGGCGCTGCAACGCCGTGCGCAACGGGCCCTCGCCCGCGATGGCGACCAGCGGCATGGGATCGAGCCCACGCCACGCGCGGGCGGCGTCGAGCAGGACGTCGTAGCCGCGCTGCGGGTCGAGGGAGCCGACGGCCATCAGCAACGGGCGTCCGATGGCCCCGAGTTCGGCCCGGATCTTGGGGCGCGCGAGATCGGGTCCGTCGGGCTCGGCGGGCTCGGCGGACGTGCGGCGTCCGGGCAGGGCGACGGCGGCGAGCCGTGCGTCGCGCGCGCCCGCCCTCCGCGCCCGGTCGACGAGATCGGAGGTGGTGCCGAGCACCACGGCGGCCGCCCGCACCACCCGGCGCTCCAGCAGACGCAGAAAGTGGGCGCGCGCCCCCTCCACGTGGGCGCGGCTGTGCCAGGTGACGATCAGCGGGGTGCTCCGTCCGGCCAGGGCGAGCGCCGCCCGGAACGAGGCGTGCAGCCCGTGCGCGTGCACCAGGTCGGCGCCCGTGCAGGCGGCCCGCAGCGCCGCCACCGACCCCGGGTCGCTGCTGCGCGGCACGTGCACGTGCTCCGCGCCGGCCCCGCTGAAGTCGTAGATGCGATCGGCCTCGACGGGGGCGCACACCGTGACCCGCACGCCCCGCGCGACGAGCCCCGCCGCCAGCGAGCGCACGTGCGCGCTGCTGCCGGCGTTGCCTCCGCCCAGCACCTGCACGGTGCGCAGCGTCGACTGGCCGTGCGGAGAGTGGCTGCTCACGGGGGTCACGTGGCCGGGGCTCCTGGGTTCGGCGGTTCGGCGTCGGACAGTGACGACGGTTCACGACGGTCACGGAGAAACGTACAGAAGGATGCGGCGGAGGGGGTGCACCGCGCGACGCCCTCCGCGCACCCGCCCAAGGATGCCAGGAGGTACGGCCGTTCCGGCAACGCCGGAGATCACACACTCCCGCACGCCGGGGCAACGCGCCGCCCGGCGTCACCCACCCGAGTGAACTCGCAAGCCCACTCACCCGGTCCCCGCACACCGCCGCGACCACGACACCGGCCCCATGCGCGACCGGCCCGCCCCGCCGTTGGCCGCGACGACAGCCGCCCCGAGCGCGGCACCCAGCGCATGCGCGCCGGTGTCCCCGACCATCACGCGCTCCCCGAGATCGCCGCGCCGGTGATCCCCGGCCACGTCGTCGTACGCCCCGCAGGCGCCGACGGCGACCAGGGCGACCCCGGCGAGCGGGCTCACCCGTCCGACGCCGACGGCGGTGGCGAGGGCGGTGGCCGGACCGGCGTACAGCTCGACGGTCCGTCCGGCGACCTGCTACCCGTCCGCCCGAGCGGTCTCCAGCAGCTCCTCCGCATGCGCCCGCGCCGTCTGCGAGTCCTCCTGACCGGCCAGCATCCGGGACAGCTCCCGGATCCGGTCCTCGCCCTCCAGCACCTTCACGCCGGATCGCGTCACCGACCCGTCGTTCGTCTTCTCGACCAGCAACTGCCGGTCGGCGAAGGCCGCCACCTGCGGCAGGTGCGTCACCACGACGACCTGCGCGGTCTTCGCCAGCCGGGCCAGCCGCCGCCCGATCTCCACCGCGGCCTTGCCACCCACACCGGCGTCCACCTCGTCGAAGAGGTACGTCGGCACCGGATCCGTCCCCGCGAACACGACCTCCACGGCCAGCATCACGCGCGACAGCTCACCACCGGACGCGCCCTTGGCGATGGGCCGCGGCGGCGCACCCGGGTGGGGCGCCAGCAGCAGCTCGACCTCGTCGGCACCCGACGGCCCGTACGCCACCGGACGGCCGCCGACCTCGACGCCCTCCGGGTCCTCGGTCTGCCGGATGGCGAACGACACGCGCGCGTGCGGCATGGCGAGCGACGCCAGCTCGGCGGTCACGGCGGCCGCGAACCGCTCGGCCGCCTCCGTCCGCGCGTCCGTCAGCGCCTGCGCCAGCCCGCCCAGTTCGGCCCGCAGCGCGTCCCGCTCGGCGGTCAGCTCCCCGATCCGCTCGTCGTCGCCGTCGAGTTCGGTGAGTCGCGCGGCGCCCTGCTCGGCCCAGGCGAGCACGGCGTTGATGTCCTCGCCGTACTTCCGGGTCAGCGCGGTCAGCGCGGCCCGCCGCTCCTCGACCGCCGCCAGCCGCAGCGGATCGGCGTCCAGATCGTCGGCGTACCCCGCCAACTCGCCCGCCACATCGCCCAGCAGGATCCCGACCTCACCGATCCGGTCGGCGAGCGCGGCCAGCGCCGGGTCGTGCGACCGTACGGCCTCCAGCGCCCGATGCGCCCCCGCGACGAGCGTCGAGGCGTCGACGCCCTCGGGATCCTCCGGATTGCCCGCGAGCGCCACATGAGCGGCCGTGGCGGCGGACGCCAGCGCCTCCGCGTGCCCCAGCCGCTCGGCCTCCTCGGCGAGCTCCGCGTCCTCCCCGGCCCGCGGCTCGACGGCGGCGATCTCGTCGAGCCCGTACCGCAGCATGTCGGCTTCCTGAGCCCGCTCACGCGCGCGCGTGGTGATCTCTTCGAGCTCGGCGGAGACGGCCCGCAGCCGCCGGTAGGCCTCGGCGTACTTGGCCAGCGGCCCGGCCACCGCGTCACCGGCGTACCGGTCGAGCGCCTGCCGCTGCCGGGACAGCTTCAGCAGCCCCTGCTGGTCGGTCTGCCCGTGCACGGCCACCAGCTCGTCGGCGAGCTCGGCCAGCACCCCCACGGGCACGGACCGCCCTCCGACATGCGCCCGGGACCGCCCCTCGGCGGAAACGGTACGGCTGATCAGCAGGGCCCCGTCGTCGAGCTCGGCGCCGGCCTCCTCGGCCCGTACGGCGACCGAGGCGTCCGCGGGCACGGTGATCCGCCCCTCCACGACCGCCTTGCCGGCCCCCATCCGCACGAGCGCCGGATCCGCCCGCCCACCCAGCAACAGCCCCAGGCTGGTGACCACCATGGTCTTGCCCGCACCCGTCTCACCGGTGACAGCGGTGAACCCCGGCGACAGCTCGACGACGGCATCGTCGATGACTCCGAGCGACCGTATCCGCATCTCCTCCAACACGGACACGACCATACGAGGTCCGGGAGCAGAAGTGCACGCGGGCCACCCATGTCACCCACGCGAGTGCACGCCGGGTGAGGGGCGCGGGGAACTGCGCGACAAGCCACAACGAACCCGTTGCCGCCGACGCTCGGAAACCACACCCCACAGATGGCTAGTGCGGCGCTCCCCGCCACCCAGAAACAGGCAACGCAAACTTGGCCACCAGCCGATCCGTGAACGAAGCATGATGCAGCCGAGCCAACCGCACCGGCACAGCCCCCCGCCGCACCTCAACCCGCGCCCCGGGCGGCAACTCCACAGTCCGCCGCCCGTCACACCACAGCACACCCGGCGGAATATGCGGCAAAACCTCCACCGCAAGCACCGAATCGGGCGACGTCACCAACGGCTTCGCGAACAACGCATGCGCACTGATCGGCACCATCAACAACGCCTCCACCTCGGGCCACACCACAGGCCCACCCGCGGAAAAGGCATACGCCGTAGACCCCGTAGGCGTCGACAGAACGATCCCGTCACACCCGAACCCGGTCACCGGCCGCCCGTCGATCTCAAGGACGACCTCCAGCAACTTCTCGGCGCCGGCCTTCTGCACCGCCGCCTCGTTCAGCGCCCAGTCGGTGTGCACGATGTCGCCGTTGCTGTGCACGACGACATCGACCGTCATCCGCTCCTCGACCTCGTACGCCCGCGTCACCACCCGGTCGACGACCTTGTCCAGGTCGTCCCGCTCGGCCTCGGCGAGGAACCCCACCCGCCCGAGGTTGACGCCGAGCATCGGCACCCCGGACGCCCGCGCGAACTCCGCGCCCCGCAGCAGCGTCCCGTCACCGCCGAGCACTATCAACAGCTCGCACCCGTCGAGGCACTGCGGAGTCGCCTCCTTGACCAGCTGCACCTCGTCCGGCAGCGGCAGATCAAGCGCCTCGGCCTCCAGCACCCGCACGCCGATCCCGGACCGCAACAGGCCCTTGACCACCAGCTCGGCGCTGCGCACGGCCGCGGGCCGTCCGGTGTGGGCGAGCAGAAAAACAGTACGAGCTCGGTTCGTTGTCAACGCGGCCCCTCCGCAACTGCACGGTCGACGTCGGCCGGGTCCAGTCGGGGAGCCCCGGCCCGCAGCCACAGAAAGTACTCGACATTCCCCGAGGGCCCGGGCAACGGACTGGCCGTCACGCCCTTCACCCCGAGCCCCAGCTCCCAGGCCCGCTCGGCCACCCTGCACACGGCCTCGGCCCGCAGCTGGGGACTCCGTACCACTCCCCCGCTGCCCAGCCGTTCCTTGCCCACCTCGAACTGCGGCTTGACCATCATCACCAGGTCGGCGTCCGGCCGTACACAGCGCACGAGGGCGGGCAGGACCAGCCCGAGCGGGATGAAGGAAAGATCCCCCACGACAAGATCCACAGGTTCCCCATCGATCGCTTCAAGCGTCAACTCCCGTACGTTCGTACGGTCCTTGACGGTGACGCGTTCATCGCTCTGCAGAGTCCAGGCGAGTTGTCCGTATCCGACGTCCACGGCGACGACATGCGCGGCCCCCGCCCGCAGCAGCACATCGGTGAAGCCGCCGGTGGAGGCCCCGGCGTCCAGCGCCCGCCGCCCCTCGACGACCAGCCCCTGCGGTACGAAGACGGCCAGTGCGCCCGCGAGCTTGTGGCCGCCCCGGGAGACGTAATCGGGATCGCTGTCGTCGGCCGCGACGACGATCGCCGCGGCGGTCTCGACCTGCGTGGCGGGCTTGGTCGCGACCGTCTTGCCGACGCTGACCCGGCCGGCGGCGATCAGCTGGCCGGCGTGTTCGCGCGAGCGCGCGAGCTTCCGGCGGACCAGCTCCGCGTCGAGACGGCGGCGTGCGACTCCTGCCACGTTCGGTTCAGCTCCTATGTCCGTACGACGGTGAGGGCGCCGGAGGTCCCGGGCGGGCGTCGAGCGCGGTGAGCGCGTCGCGCAGCCCCCGATGTACATCCTCGTACACCTCGACGTGTCCGTCGGTGGCCAGGTGGTCGGCGTCGGCCAGCCGCTCCAGCTGGGCGTCCACCTCGGGGTTGCCGGTGGGGGTGCGGGGCACGCCGAGCGGGGCGGGCGCGGCGGGGTCGTACTCGGGCACGGCCCCGGCCCCGGGCTCGTCCTCCGCCGCTGCTGGGATACCGGCTTCCGGCACTGCGTCGCTCATGCCCCGACGCTACCCCGTAGCACTGCGGTACGGTCGACCGCGATGGCCACGATCGAGGAGTGCCGCGCCGCACTCGAAAAGCTCTCGGACAACATGCAGAGCGCCGAAGGGGACGTACGCGAGGCGGCGGCCCTGGACCGCTCGGTGAGCTGCCACATCAAGGACCTGGACGTCACCTTCGCCGGCCGGATGACCGGGGGCCGGATCGTGGTGCACGACACACTTGAGGGTCCGCCCCGGGAGAGGGCGCAGATCCGGCTCGCGCTGACCGGCGACGACCTGGTGGCGCTGGTGGACGGCGAGCTGAACTTCGCCAAGGCCTGGGGGTCGGGCCGGGTCCGGTTCGAGGCGGGCCTGCGTGATCTGTTCCGCCTCAGGAAGCTTCTTTAGCCGCCACCCGCGCGCGTGCCCTGCGTGCCGCCGGCACCACCAGCGGCGTCCCCGTCTCCGGATCGTCGATGACCTGGCAGCGCAGCCCGAAGACCTCCTCCACCAGCTCGGCGGTGACGATGTCGTTCGGCGCGCCCTCGGCGACCACCTCGCCGCCGCGCAGCGCGACGAGGTGCGTGGCGTACCGGGCGGCGTGATTGAGGTCGTGCAGCACGGCGACGAGGGTCCGCCCCTGCTCCTCGTGCAGCTCCGCGCACAGATCGAGCACGTCGATCTGGTGCTGGATGTCCAGATACGTCGTCGGCTCGTCCAGCAGCAGCAGCGGCGTCTGCTGGGCCAGCGCCATCGCGATCCACACCCGTTGCCGCTGACCGCCGGACAACTCGTCGACATAGCGATCGGCGAGCTCGGCGACCCCGGTCTGCACCATGGACTGCTGCACCACCCGCTCGTCCTCGGTCGACCACTGCCGCAGGATCCCCTGGTGCGGATACCGTCCGCGGCCCACCAGGTCGGCGACCGTGATCCCGTCCGGCGCGATCGACGACTGGGGCAGCAGACCGAGCGTCCGGGCGACCTTCTTCGCCGGCATCGACTGGATGACCTGCCCGTCCAGCAGCACCCGGCCCTGGCTAGGCTTGAGCATCCGCGACAGCGCGCGCAGCAGCGTGGACTTGCCGCAGGCGTTCGGGCCGACGATCACGGTGAACGAGTGGTCGGGGATCTCCACCGACAACCGCTCGGCGATGACGCGCTGGTCGTAGGCGAGGGTGACGTTCTCGGCGGACAGGCGGTTCACGGTGCTCCTTTGGATGTTCTGGTGCGCGGGGCCGCTCATATCCGCCCCGCCCTGCGCTCGGTGACCAGCAGCCACAGCAGGTAGAGGCCACCGAGCACGCCGGTGACCACGCCCACGGGCAGCTGGTCGGCGCCGAACACGCGCTGCGAGACCCAGTCGGCGGTGACCAGCAGGGCGGCGCCCATGCACAGCGAGGGCAGCAGGTTCGGGCCGGGCGAGCGGGTCAGCCGGCGGGCCAGCTGCGGCGCGGTGAGCGCCACGAAGCTGACGGGACCGGCGGCAGCGGTGGCGGAGGCGGTCAGCAGCACCGCGGCCACCAGCAGCAGCATCCGTACCCGTTCGACGCGCACCCCGAGGGAGTACGACACGTCGTCGCCCATCTCCAGCATCCGCAGCCCGCGCGCGTTGGCGAGGACGAGCGGTACGAGGACGGCGCACAGCGCGAGCAGCGGCCAGACCTGCGCCCAGTCACGGCCGCTGAGCGACCCGGTCATCCAGACGACGGCCCGGGCCGCGTCGACGAGGTCGGCCTTGGTCAGCAGATAGCCGTTGACCGCGGTGACGATGGCGGAGACACCGATACCGACCAGCACCAGCCGGTACCCGTGCACACCCTGCTTCCACGCCAGCGCGTAGATGGCGAGCCCGGTCCCCAGGCCGCCCACCAGGGCCCCGAGCGTGACCGCGCCCGCGCTGCCGGAGAACAGCACGATCACCACGAGCGCCCCGGCCGTAGCGCCCTGCCCGAGGCCGAGTACGTCCGGACTGCCCAGCGGATTGCGCGAGATGGACTGGAAGAGCGCACCGCCCAGCCCGAGCGAGGCGCCGACCAGCAGCCCGACCAGGACCCGCGGCAACCGCAGCTCGTTGACGATGAACTCCTGTCCGGCGTCCCCGTTGCCGACCAGTGTCTTCAGCACGTCGGCGGCGGGGATCGGGAAGTCGCCGGTGCCAATCAGCACCACACTCGCGGCGAGCGCGGCGAGCAGCAGCAGGACGACGACGGTGAGGGCCCGGACGTCCAGGCGCACGGACAGCCCGCCCGGCGTCCGTACGGCACGGTTGGCACGGTTGGTGGTCACAGCTGGGCCGTCCTCCGCCGTCGTACGAGAAAGATGAAGACCGGGCCGCCGATGATCGCGGTCACGATGCCGACCTGGAGTTCCGCGGGCCGCGCGACGATCCGGCCGAGCACGTCGGCGCCGAGCAGCAGCACCGGCGACAGAATGGCCGCGTACGGCAGGATCCAGCGCAGGTCGGGCCCGGTGAAGGACCGTACGACGTGCGGCACCATCAGGCCGACGAACACGATCGGCCCGCACGCGGCGGTCGCCGCCCCGCACAGCACGGTGGCGGCGAGCATGGACAGCGCCCGGGTGCGGTTGAGGTTGGCGCCGAGGGCCTTGGCGGTGTCGTCGCCCATGGCCATCGCGTTCAGCGGGCGTGCCAGGGCGAGCGCGAGGACGGAACCGGCCACCAGGAACGGCAGCACCTGCGTGATGGTGTCGTCGGTCGCCGCGCTCAGCGAACCGACCGTCCAGAAGCGCATCCGGTCCAGCGCCGCCTCGTCCAGGATCATCAGGGCCTGGAGGTAGCCGTAGAGGGCGGCACTGATCGCCGTGCCCGCGAGCGCGAGCCGCACCGGCGTGGCGCCCCGGCTGCCACCCAGGAACCACACCAGCGCCCCGACCGCGGCCGCACCGCAGAACGCGAACCACACATAGCCGCTGAGGCTGGTGACGCCGAAGAAGGTGATGGCGGTGACGACCGCCGCGGACGCGCCCGCGTTGATGCCGAGCAGCCCGG
This sequence comes from Streptomyces sp. Z423-1, assembly GCF_013009255.1. Lineage (NCBI taxonomy): Bacteria > Bacillati > Actinomycetota > Actinomycetes > Kitasatosporales > Streptomycetaceae > Streptomyces > Streptomyces sp. Z423-1. Next base: position 7,442,879 of record NZ_CP053109.1, on the reverse strand, counting down.
GGTCGGCCAGCGGATTGCGGGTGAGCGCCTGCAACACGGCCCCCGACAGACCGAGCGCGGCACCGGCGAGCAGACCGAGCAGGGTCCGGGACAGCCGCTCGCCGACCACGACGTCGCCGTACGTCCCCGAATCCTGGAACAGACCGTGCCAAACCTGCCCAAGCGTCAGCTCCTTCGCGCCGACAGCGATGCTCGCCAACGCGACCAGCACCATGATCAGCACGGCGAGGAGCAGCCCAAAGGCGCGTATCGCCCGGCGGGTTGGGGGCGCGGAGGTGACTTCCGCGCGCTGTTCGGGGGGACTCTCAACCAACACGCAGTTAGGTTAGCCTACCCTCGCATTGGACCGAGATCCCGATCGGATCCAAACCCCGCCCGACGCCGGGCCCTCAGACCTCTACAACGCCAACCGCGCCAACGCCTTCCCCCCGTCCAGCTCACACACCCCTTCCCCGGCCGACGTCCAGGCAGCCGCGCACAGTGCCCGCAACCCGTCCAGCGCCTCCCCCTCACCGTCCAGCTCCAGCCGCCCGTCCCCGGCCGTCGCCGTCCAGCCCCCGCACCGGAAGCCCGCACGGGCCTCGGCGACCTCCGGCTGCCCGGTGAGCATCCCCCGCAGATCCGCGTCGACGTACGTCGGCCGGTGCTGCGGTGGCGCGGCGAGCAGCTGCGGCCCGTCGGTCACGCCGGTCAGCACGAGCAGCGAGTCGACGCCCCCGTTGAACGCGCCCTCGATGTCCGTGTCCAGCCGGTCCCCCACGACCAGCGGCCGCCGCGCGCCCGTCCGCAGGATCGTCTCCCGGTGCATCGGCGGCAGCGGCTTGCCCGCCACCTGCGGTTCGGCACCGGTCGCTATCCGCACCACGGCCACCGCCGCCCCGTTCCCCGGCGCGATCCCGCGCGCGCTCGGGATCGTCAGGTCCGTGTTCGACGCGAACCACGGCACCCCGCGCGCGATGGCGTAACACGCCTCGGCGAACCGCCCCCACGGCAACGCCGGCCCGCCGTACCCCTGGACGACCGCCACCGGATCGTCATCCGCCGACTCGACTGGCACGAGCCCCCGCTCCCGCAACGCCACCCGCAGCCCCTCGCCACCGACCACCAGCACCCGCGCCCCCGCGGGCACCTGCTCGGCGATCAGCCGCGCGACCGCCTGCGCCGAGGTGATGACGTCACCGGCCTCCGCCGGTATCCCCAGCTCCGTCAGGTGCGCGGCCACGGCATCCGGCGTCCGCAGCGCGTTGTTCGTGACGTACGCCAGATGCATCCCGCCCGCCCGCGCGGCCCCCAGCGAGTCGACGGCGTGCGCGATCGCCTCCCCGCCCGCGTACACCACCCCGTCCAGGTCGAGCAGCGCCGTGTCGTACGCCTCGCTCAGCGCCCGCCCGCTGCCCTCGGGCCTGGTCCTGACCTGCTGGCTCATTCCCCACCGCTCCTCGGTCCACCTGCTTTCTCCCGATCATGCCCTACGCCACTGACACACGCGGCACACGTACGATGCCGGGATGAACACAGCAGGTCACCCGGAAGCAACGACGCGCCGAGACCTCGAACTCACCCCGTTCCGAGGCCTTGAACTCACCCCGTTCCGAGGTCTTCGCTACGACCCCGACCGGGTCGGCAGCCTGGCGGCCGTGACGTCCCCGCCGTACGACGTCGTCGTGCGCCCCGACGGCGTGCACTACCTGCAGTCGGCAGACCCGCACAACATCGTCCGGCTGATCCTCCCCGAGGCCGACACCCCTACCGCGCGCAACGCCCAGGCCGCCGACACCCTGCACCGCTGGCTCACCGAGGGCGTCCTGACCGCCGACCCCGAACCCGGCCTCTACGTCTACGAACAGCGCGACGGCAACGGCATGCTCCAGCGCGGGATCATCGGCGCCCTGCGCGTGTCCGATCCGGCGGAAGGCGTGGTCCTGCCGCACGAGGACGTCATGCCGCACATCGTCGCCGACCGCGCCGATCTGATGCGCGCCACCTCCGCGAACCTCGAACCCCTCCTGCTGACCTACCGCGGCAACGACGGCGCGGCGAGCGAGGTCGTCGAACGAACCGCCGAGAAGCCTCCGCTCCTCGCCACCACCACCGAGGACGGCTTCAGCCACCGCCTCTGGTCCATCACCGACCCCGCCGACCTGGCCCGCGTCCGGTCCGACCTCGCCCACCATCAGGCCCTCATCGCCGACGGCCACCACCGCTGGGCCACCTACCGCCGCCTGCGCGCCGAGAACCCTTCCCCCAGCCCTTGGGACTACGGCCTGGTCCTCCTGGTCGACACCGCCCGCTATCCCCTGCGCGTCCGCGCCATCCACCGCCTCCTGCACGGCCTGCCGGTGCCCGACGCCCTGTCCGCCCTCCAGGGCCACTTCCGCGTACGCCGCGTGGACGCACCGCTCCCCGAGGCCCTCACGTCCCTCGCCGAAGCCGCGGCCTCGGGCAACGCCTTCCTGCTCGCCGGCGACGGCACGTTCCACCTGGTCGACCGCCCCGACCCGGACCTGCTGACCCGCACGGTCCCCGCCGACCGCCCCGAGGCCTGGCGCACCCTCGACGCCGCGGTCCTGCACGCCACCCTCCTCGACCACATCTGGCACGTCCCCGAGGACTCCCCCGCCCACATCGCCTACATCCACGACGCGGCCGCCACGGTCCGCAAGGCGGAACGCGACGGCAGTACGGCGGTCCTGATGCACCCGGTCCACGAGGACGTCGTACGAGAACTGGCCCGCCAGGGCGTCACCATGCCCCGCAAGTCGACGTCGTTCGGCCCCAAACCGGCGTCGGGCCTGGTGCTCCGCGCGCTGAACATCTGACGCGCGGGCGCCGCACACACGAGCTCATACGAAGGGGGCGGGACCCCGAACCAGGGATCCCGCCCCCTCTCACACCCGCACGTCAGTCCAGGTCGCCGTCCCCGGCGGAGTCCGAGGCGTCCTTGGCCTCACCCTCGTCGCCCTGGTCGTCCTCCTGGCTGTCGTCGAGGGCGTCGACGAACTCCACCCCGTCCAGCTCGGCCAGCCGGTCCGAGGCATCCGTGCTGCCGTCCCGGTCCGCCTCCACGGCCTTCGCGAACCACTCCCGCGCCTCACGCTCCCGCCCGGCCGCGAGCAGCGCGTCGGCGTACGCGTACCGCAGCCGCGCGGTCCACGGCTGTACGGAGCTGGAGGCCAGCTCCGGGCTCTGCAGCGTCACGATGGCCGCGTCGAGCTGCCCCATGTCACGCCGGGCGCCGGCCGCGACGAGCCGCATCTCCACCTGGCCGGCCTTGTCGAGCTTCTGCACCTCGGGCGCCCCGGCCATGTCCAGCGCCTTCTCCGGCCGCCCGAGCCCACGCTCGCAGTCGGCCATGACAGGCCACAGATCCACGGAGCCGGTCATCCGCCGCGCCGCACGGAACTCGGCCAGCGCCTCCGCGTACTTCTGGTTCGCATACGCCGCGAACCCGGCCGCCTCTCGTACGGCGGCAACGCGCGACGCCAGCCGCAGGGCAACCCTGGAGTAGCCGTACGCTCCCTCGGGGTCCTCGTCGATCAGCCGCGCGACCATGACGAGGTTCTTGGCGACGTCCTCCGCGAGCGTCTTCGGCAGACTCTGCAGCTCCTGCCGTACGTCCTTGTCGATCTCGTCGCCGGTCACGTCCTCCGGGATCGGCAGCCGCTTGATGGGCTCGCGGTCCCGCTCCCGCTCCTCACGGAACCGACCGCCACCGCCGCCGCGCCGGTCATCACGCCCACGGAAGCCACCGGGCCGACCGCCACGGTCGTCCCGACGGGGACCACGTCCACGGTCGTCCCGCCCCCGGCCCCCGCCACGCTCACCCCGGTCGTCAAGCCGACCGTAGCCACCACGGTCCCCACGATCGTCCCGCCGGAAGCCACGGTCACGGTCGTCACGCCGGTCATCCCGGCGATCGTCCCGACGGTCGTCACGGCGGCCGTATCCGCCTCGGTCACTGTCACGCCGGTCATCGCGGCGGTCGTCACGCCTGTCATCACGCCGGTCGTCGCGGCGGAAGCCACCACGGTCATCACCACGGCGATCGTCGCGACGGAAGCCGCCACGGTCATCGCCGCGCCGGTCATCACGGCGGAAGCCGTCACGGTCGTCACTACGGCGGTCATCACGGCGGTCGTCACGGCGGTCATCACGGCGGAACCCACCACGGTCATCACCACGCCGATCGTCACGGCGGAACCCACCACGGTCATCACCACGGCGGTCATCGCGACGGAACCCACCACGGTCATCACCACGGCGGTCATCGCGACGGAACCCACCACGGTCATCACCACGGCGGTCATCGCGACGGAACCCACCACGGTCATCACCACGGCGGTCATCACGGCGGAACCCACCACGGTCATCACCACGGCGGTCATCGCGACGGAACCCACCACGGTCATCACCACGGCGGTCATCGCGACGCTCGCCGCGCTCGCCGCGGTCGTCGCGGCGGAAGGCCGGGCGGTCACCTCGGTCGTCCCTGCGGAAACTACCGGGTCGACCGCCCCTGTCGTCCCTGCGCGGACCGTGATCACGGTCGTCACGTCGATCATCACGTCGGCCGTACCCACCGCGGTCGCCGCCCCGGTCGCCGTCCCGACGGCCGTATCCGCCACGGTCGTTGTCCCGCCGGAACCCGCCCCGGTCACCCCGGTCGCTTCGGTCACCACGGTCGCGTCGGAAGCCGCCGCGGTCGCCACGGTCGCCGCTCTGCCCCCCATCCCCTCGCCGCTGGTCGCGCTCCGGTCGGTCGTCGGGAGAGTTGGTGGACATCGGTGACTCCTGTCTTTGGTACCGCAAGCATTGTAAAAACAAAAGGACCCCTGGTCCCAGCTGAACGCTGGGACCAGGGGTCCTCCAAAGATTGTTCGGCGGCGTCCTACTCTCCCACAGGGTCCCCCCTGCAGTACCATCGGCGCTGTAAGGCTTAGCTTCCGGGTTCGGAATGTAACCGGGCGTTTCCCTCACGCTATGACCACCGAAACCCTATTGGTTTCGAGCGAACAAGCACACTCTTCAATTGTCTGTTCTGCTCAAAGCCGACAACTGTTCGTTGCCTCAGAACTGACAGTGGACGCGAGCAACTGAGGACAAGCCCTCGGCCTATTAGTACCGGTCAACTCCACACGTTACCGTGCTTCCATATCCGGCCTATCAACCCAGTCGTCTACTGGGAGCCTTACCCTCTTAAAGAGGTGGGAGTCCTCATCTCGAAGCAGGCTTCCCGCTTAGATGCTTTCAGCGGTTATCCCTCCCGAACGTAGCCAACCAGCCATGCCCTTGGCAGAACAACTGGCACACCAGAGGTTCGTCCGTCCCGGTCCTCTCGTACTAGGGACAGCCCTTCTCAAGACTCCTACGCGCACAGCGGATAGGGACCGAACTGTCTCACGACGTTCTAAACCCAGCTCGCGTACCGCTTTAATGGGCGAACAGCCCAACCCTTGGGACCGACTCCAGCCCCAGGATGCGACGAGCCGACATCGAGGTGCCAAACCATCCCGTCGATATGGACTCTTGGGGAAGATCAGCCTGTTATCCCCGGGGTACCTTTTATCCGTTGAGCGACGGCGCTTCCACAAGCCACCGCCGGATCACTAGTCCCGACTTTCGTCCCTGCTCGACCCGTCGGTCTCACAGTCAAGCTCCCTTGTGCACTTACACTCAACACCTGATTGCCAACCAGGCTGAGGGAACCTTTGGGCGCCTCCGTTACCCTTTAGGAGGCAACCGCCCCAGTTAAACTACCCATCAGACACTGTCCCTGATCCGGATCACGGACCCAGGTTAGACATCCAGCACGACCAGACTGGTATTTCAACGACGACTCCCACCATACTGGCGTATGGCTTTCACAGTCTCCCAGCTATCCTACACAAGCCGAACCGAACACCAATATCAAACTGTAGTAAAGGTCCCGGGGTCTTTCCGTCCTGCTGCGCGAAACGAGCATCTTTACTCGTAGTGCAATTTCACCGGGCCTATGGTTGAGACAGTCGAGAAGTCGTTACGCCATTCGTGCAGGTCGGAACTTACCCGACAAGGAATTTCGCTACCTTAGGATGGTTATAGTTACCACCGCCGTTTACTGGCGCTTAAGTTCTCAGCTTCGCCCCACCGAAATGGAGCTAACCGGTCCCCTTAACGTTCCAGCACCGGGCAGGCGTCAGTCCGTATACATCGCCTTACGGCTTCGCACGGACCTGTGTTTTTAGTAAACAGTCGCTTCTCGCTGGTCTCTGCGGCCACCCCAGCTCAAGCAGCAAGTGCTCTCACCGGATGTGGCCCCCTTCTCCCGAAGTTACGGGGGCATTTTGCCGAGTTCCTTAACCATAGTTCACCCGAACGCCTCGGTATTCTCTACCTGACCACCTGAGTCGGTTTAGGGTACGGGCCGCCATGAAACTCGCTAGAGGCTTTTCTCGACAGCATAGGATCATCCACTTCACCACAATCGGCTCGGCATCAGGTCTCAGCCACAAGTGCGACGGATTTACCTATCGCACGGCCTACACCCTTACCCCGGGACAACCACCGCCCGGGATGGACTACCTTCCTGCGTCACCCCATCACTCACCTACTACCAGCTCGGGTCACCGGCTCCACCACTCCGTGCTTGTCCGAAGACGCACACGACGGCTTCACGGGCTTAGCATCACTGGATTCATGTTTGACGCTTCACAGCGGGTACCGGAATATCAACCGGTTATCCATCGACTACGCCTGTCGGCCTCGCCTTAGGTCCCGACTTACCCTGGGCAGATCAGCTTGACCCAGGAACCCTTAGTCAATCGGCGCAAACGTTTCTCACGTTTGTATCGCTACTCATGCCTGCATTCTCACTCGTCAACCGTCCACAACTACCTTCCGGTGCTGCTTCACCCGGCAGACGACGCTCCCCTACCCATCCATACGGTCGTTGGACCTCATGTATGAATGACACGACTTCGGCGGTACGCTTGAGCCCCGCTACATTGTCGGCGCGGAATCACTTGACCAGTGAGCTATTACGCACTCTTTCAAGGGTGGCTGCTTCTAAGCCAACCTCCTGGTTGTCTGTGCGACTCCACATCCTTTCCCACTTAGCGTACGCTTAGGGGCCTTAGTCGATGCTCTGGGCTGTTTCCCTCTCGACCATGGAGCTTATCCCCCACAGTCTCACTGCCGCGCTCTCACTTACCGGCATTCGGAGTTTGGCTAAGGTCAGTAACCCGGTAGGGCCCATCGCCTATCCAGTGCTCTACCTCCGGCAAGAAACACACGACGCTGCACCTAAATGCATTTCGGGAGAACCAGCTATCACGGAGTTTGATTGGCCTTTCACCCCTAACCACAGGTCATCCCCCAGGTTTTCAACCCTGGTGGGTTCGGTCCTCCACGAAGTCTTACCTCCGCTTCAACCTGCCCATGGCTAGATCACTCCGCTTCGGGTCTTGAGCGTGCTACTAAAACGCCCTCTTCGGACTCGCTTTCGCTACGGCTACCCCACCCGGGTTAACCTCGCAACACACCGCAAACTCGCAGGCTCATTCTTCAAAAGGCACGCAGTCACGACACACAAGCAAGCTTGCATGCGACGCTCCCACGGCTTGTAGGCACACGGTTTCAGGTACTATTTCACTCCCCTCCCGGGGTACTTTTCACCATTCCCTCACGGTACTATCCGCTATCGGTCACCAGGGAATATTTAGGCTTAGCGGGTGGTCCCGCCAGATTCACACGGGATTTCTCGGGCCCCGTGCTACTTGGGTGTCTCTCAAACGAGCCGCTGACGTTTCGACTACGGGGGTCTTACCCTCTACGCCGGACCTTTCGCATGTCCTTCGCCTACATCAACGGTTTCTGACTCGTCCCACGGCCGGCAGACCGT
>NZ_CP053109.1:4987500-7432500 GCF_013009255.1 Streptomyces sp. Z423-1 | reverse complement strand
TAATCGGGTTCTGCGGATTCGAATTCAGGCATGCGGGCACGCCCGAATCGACCCGCTGAGGGGTTGCTCGCTAGGTAGTGGGTTGGCCGCTCCGGCTGCTGACGATCGCAGTACCCGGTTCAGCGGCTCGGGCCACATTACGCACCTTCCGAGTGCGCGTCAACTTGGGCGGCGCCTCGGGACATGGGCCCGATAGGGGCTCACCGTCGGGTCGTTGGCGATCCAGAAGCGCCAGGGGTGGATGTCCCCGTCGCCTCCGTCGCCGGCCACTCCGGTGCGTGGGCCGTTGCGTACCTGGTCAGAGGTGACGGGGGTGCCGGTCAGTATGCGGAGCGGCGTCTCGCCGCAGGCGCAGGCGTCGGTGCCGTCCAGGGTCCGGTCCACGTCCAGGGCGGTGGCCAGACGGGCGGGACCTTTGGCCAGTTCCTTGTCATTGCGGGCCGAGAGCCGACGGGTGCGGGCCAGCTCGGCGCCCTCGATGATCTCGCCGGCGCGGAGCAGAACGGCGCTCGCCGTGCCGTCCGGGCCGCAGACCAGGTTCATGCAGTGCCACATGCCGTAGGTGAAGTAGACGTACACATGTCCGGGCGGGCCGAACATCACGTCGTTGCGGGGTGTGCGGCCGCGGTAGGCGTGGGAGCCGGGGTCGTTCGGGCCGTCGTAGGCCTCGACCTCTGTCAGGCGCAGCGCGATCGGACCGTCCGGGGTCGTGCGTACGAGGATGCGGCCGAGGAGGTCGGGGGCCACTTCGAGTACGGGCCGGGCGAAGAACTCTCGGGGCAGGGGCGTACGGTCGGGGGTCGCGATCATGCCGTCCGAGGGTAGTGCAGACGGGTGGGTGCGGTGGGGTGGTCAGTGGGCGTTCGTCTTGCCAGGGTGGGGTCCCGGAACCGGCCGCGGCCGGATCGCGTTTGTAGTGATCAGAGACGTAGTGAACGTAGTGATCGAGGGAGAGACATGGCGTTCAAGAAGCTGCTCGCGAGTCTGGGGGCCGGTGGGGCTTCGGTCGAGACGGTGCTGACCGAGGTCAATGTCGTTCCGGGCGGCGTGGTCCAGGGTGAGGTGCGGATCCAGGGCGGGTCCGTGAACCAGCGGATCGAGGCGCTGTCGGTCGGGCTGCAGGCCAAGGTCGAGGTCGAGGGCCAGGACACGGAGTACAAGCAGGACGTCGAGTTCACGAAGGTGCGTCTCGGCGGTGCCTTCGAGCTGCAGGCGAACGCCGTGCACGCGGTGCCGTTCGGGCTGGACATCCCGTGGGAGACGCCGATCACGATGATCGACGGTCAGGCGCTGCGCGGGATGGACATCGGTGTGACCACCGAGCTGGAGATCGCGCGTGCGGTGGACTCCGGTGACCTGGACCCGATCAACGTGCATCCGCTGCCGGCGCAGAAGGCGATCCTGGACGCGTTCATCCAGCTGGGCTTCCGCTTCAAGAACGCGGACATGGAGCGCGGTCACATCCGGGGTACGCGGCAGAAGCTGCCGTTCTACCAGGAGATCGAGTTCCTGCCGCCGCAGCAGTACCGGGGGCTGAACCAGGTCGAGTTGAGCTTCGTGGCCGACCAGCAGGCGATGGACGTGGTGCTGGAGATGGACAAGAAGCCGGGTCTGTTCAGCGAGGGCAGCGACACGTTCCGGTCGTTCCAGGTGGGGCTGCACGACTACCAGGGCACCGACTGGGTGGCGTATCTCAACCAGTGGCTGTCCGAAGTCGGCAGCAAGCGCAACTGGTTCTAGGCTCGGAACCCACTGAACCATCCGATCAGGAGGTATCGAGGTGACCGAGCTCAAGAGGCGGCCGCTCCCCCACGACTTCCATCCGCCGGTGCCGTCGTTCACGGTCACGAGTGAGGACGTGCGGGAGGGTGCGACCCTCAAGGACGCTCAGGTCCACGCGGCCGGCAACACCTCTCCGCAGCTGCGGTGGGAGGGGTTCCCGGCCGAGACCAAGAGTTTCGCGGTGACCTGCTACGACCCGGACGCCCCGACGGGGAGCGGGTTCTGGCACTGGGTGCTGTTCGACATCCCGGTCTCGGTGGCGGAGCTGCCGGCGGGTGCGGGCAGCGGGAAGTTCGAGGGCCTGCCGGAGGGCGCGGTGCACGCGCGCAACGACTACGGCACGAAGGACTTCGGCGGTGCCGCGCCGCCGCCGGGGGACGGGCCGCACCGGTATGTGTTCACGGTGTACGCCGTGGACCAGGAGAAGCTCGGTCCGGACTCGGACGCCAGTCCGGCCGTCGTGGGCTTCAATCTGCGGTTCCACACGCTGGCGCGCGCCCAGCTCATCGGTGAGTACGAGGTGCCTGCCGAAGCCTGACGTTCACCGAACGTTTGCCCGTCTCTGGTCTGGGAGTGATCGGAGGCGGGCATTTTTGTGGCCGGGGGGCTGCGAGGTCAGACCTCGTGGGAGCAGCGGATATTGCGTTGTCCATCTCGGCGTGCACGGCCAGAGTTGATCCCAGCCCGCCAAGGGGTGGGCCGGTGCACACGGGAGGTGGGCTGGTATGCGGGACACGCTGGTACTGAACGCGAGCTTCGAGCCGCTGTCGACGGTGACGTTGAACCGAGCCGTCGTTCTGGTGCTCCAGGACAAGGCCGTCGTCGAGCAGGCCCACCCCGAACTGCGTATGCGCGGAGCCGCGGTCGACATACCGGCGCCCCGGGTCATCAGGTTGTGCAGGTATGTGCGGGTGCCGTTCCGAAGACAAGCGCCGTGGTCGAGGCGGGGTGTGCTGGTGCGGGACCGGCACAGGTGCGCGTACTGCGGGCGTCGGGCGACGACCGTGGACCACGTGGTGCCGCGGTCCCAGGGGGGTCAGGACACCTGGCTGAACACGGTGGCCTCGTGCGCGGAGGACAACCACCGGAAGGCGAATCGGACGCCGGAGGAAGCGGGGATGCCGTTGCTGCGGGCGCCGTTTGAGCCGACGCCGGCCGATGCGATGCTCTTGGCTTTGGCGCAGGACGACTATGAGGCGTTGCCTGAGTGGTTGGCCTCCGCTGCGGCTTAGGGGTCCTTTCAGAAAGCCGGATGCTTGCGGGCGAGGGTCATGCAGTGTGCGAGCTGAAGGAAGGCGTCATGCATGTCGTCTCGGGTTTCCCAGCGGGTCCGTAAGCGGCGAGGGCCGTGGAGCCAGGCGATGGCGGACTCGGCAACCCATCGCGCACGGCCCAGGCCCGAGCCGTGTGGCTGTCCGCGCCGGGCGATCTTCGGGACGATGCCGCGCTCGCGTAGACGGCGGCGGTAGCTGTCGTGGTCGTAGCCACGGTCGGCATACAGCGCGCGGGGCTTGCGCCGGGGCCGGCCCCGCTTGCCCCGCACCGGCGGCACGCCGTCGACCAGCGGCAGGAGCTGCGTGATGTCGTTGCGGTGTCCGCCGGTGTGCGATACCCGCAGCGGGGTGCCGTGCGCGTCGGTCAGCACGTGGTGCTTCGAGCCCGGCCGTGCACGGTCAACCGGACTCGGGCCGACTTTTGGGCTGCTTCGCCCCCGCTTGGCCGGCACGTGCGAGGCGTCAACGGTGACGCGGGAGAAGTCCAGGCGGTCCGCCGCCCGCAGCCGGTCCAGCAGCACCCGCTGGAGTTTCTCCCACACTCCGGCCTCCTGCCATTCGGCCAGCCGACGCCAGCAGGTAGGACCCGAGCCGAACCCCAACTCCTGCGGCAAGTACTCCCATTGGATACCGGTGTACAGGACGAACAGCACGCCCTGGAGCGTCTTGCGGTCATCGATGCGCTTGCGCCCCGGGTACCGGAACCGCCGCTCATGCTTCGGCAGCAGCGGCTCGATCACCGCCCACAGTTCGTCGCTGACCTCCCACGGCTTCCGCCGCGTCATGGTCACCCCCACAAAGCACGGGATCACGTCCATGTCCACCGTGCCACAAGAAGATCTTTCTGCAAGGACCCCTTAGACCGTAGGGCTGGCTGTTGTCCTTTGGCTGCCGGTTCGTTGTGGCTGATCGCGCAGTTCCCCGCCCCCCTGAGAGGTGAGTGCGGGAACCTGCGTTTCTCCGTGCCCCTGGGGCGTGTTTCGAAAGTCCCGTCTGGCCCGCGGCGCCTGGCACGGCGCCTCGCTGCGTTGTCGGGGTCGCCCGCGTACGCCCAGTACGCGGGCGACCCTCCGCCTTGCGATGCACCGCACCAGACGCCGCGGACCCCGTCCTCCGGGCGGACGACGCTACTTTCGAAACACGCCCTAGTCGATCGACGGCCTCTCCCGGCGTTCCGTGCCCGAGCCGGTGCCGTTGCCCGTGGAGTCCGAACCGCCGGGCTTGGGGGCGAAGTTGCCCATCGCGCCGGAGAGGCCCTTGAGGGCGTCGCCGATTTCGCTGGGGACGATCCAGAGCTTGTTGGCGTCGCCTTCGGCGATCTTCGGCAGCATCTGGAGGTACTGGTAGCTGAGCAGCTTCTGGTCCGGGTCGCCGGCGTGGATGGCCTCGAAGACCGTACGGACGGCCTGGGCCTCGCCCTCGGCGCGCAGCGCGGCGGCCTTGGCCTCACCTTCGGCGCGCAGGATCTGGGACTGCTTCTCACCCTCGGCGCGCAGGATCTCGGACTGCCGCACACCTTCGGCCTGGAGGATCGCGGCGCGCTTGTCGCGGTCGGCGCGCATCTGCTTCTCCATGGAGTCCTGGATGGAGGTGGGCGGCTCGATCGCCTTGAGTTCGACGCGGTTGACGCGGATGCCCCACTTGCCGGTGGCCTCGTCGAGGACGCCGCGCAGGGCCGCGTTGATCTCCTCACGGGAGGTGAGGGTGCGCTCCAGGTCCATGCCGCCGATGATGTTGCGCAGGGTGGTGACCGTCAGTTGCTCAATGGCCTGGATGTAGCTGGCGACTTCGTAGGTGGCGGCCCGCGCGTCGGTGACCTGGTAGTAGATGACCGTGTCGATGTTGACGACCAGGTTGTCCTGGGTGATCACCGGCTGCGGCGGGAACGGGACGACCTGTTCGCGCAGGTCGATGCGGTTGCGGATGGTGTCGATGAATGGGACGACGATGTTGAGGCCCGCGTTCAGCGTGCGCGTGTAGCGGCCGAAGCGCTCCACGATGGCGGCGCTGGCCTGTGGGATGACTTGGATCGTCTTGATCAGGGCGATGAAGACCAACACCACCAGAATGATCAGGACGATGATGACCGGTTCCATCGTCGCTCCCCGTACCCTTCTCCGCCTCGGCGCTCTTGGAAGATCTTATGCTTGTCCAAGATCTTGCTGGTCGAGTCTGACAGACCGTCGCGCACCTCGTGGGGTGTTCGGTCACCTTGCGTCGTGCGAGGTCATATGACGATTGCCGTGGCTCCCTCGATGTCCACGACGTCCACTTCCTGGCCTGCCTCATAGCTGCGACCGGCGTCGAGGGCGCGGGCCGACCAGACCTCTCCGGCGAGCTTGATGCGGCCGCCCGAGCCGTCGACGCGTTCCAGTACGACGGCCTGTCTGCCCTTCAACGCGTCAACTCCGGTGGCGAGTTGGGGTTGTTGGGCGCGGTGCCGTTTGGCGATGGGGCGTACCACCGCGATGAGGGCGGTGGAGACGACGGCGAAGACCACGACCTGTAAGACGGCGTCTCCGCCGAAGAGGCCGGCGGTCGCCGAGGCCGCGACGGCGCCCACCGCGAGCATGCCGAGTTCGGGCATCGTGGTGATCACGAGCCCGATGCCGAGCCCGGTAGCCGCGACCAACCACCACACCCACGCGTCGATTTCCACACGGTCATGGTAAGACCGCGGAACGTGCGCGGACAGGGCGCGATCCGGTTTGGAACGGGCTTCTTACCCGTGTCCGCGTGGGGACTTCACCGGTTCAGGACAGCGGCAGGCCCTGGGCGGTCCAGCGGTCGCCGACCTGTTCGACGACGAGCGGGAGGCCGAAGCAGAGGGAGAGGTTGCGGGAGGTGAGTTCGAGCTCCAGCGGGCCGGCGGCGAGGACCTTGCCCTGGCGGATCATGAGGACGTGGGTGAAGCCGGGGGCGATCTCCTCGACGTGGTGGGTGACCATGAGCATCGAGGGGGCGATCGGGTCGCGGGCGAGACGGCCGAGACGGCGTACGAGGTCCTCACGGCCGCCGAGGTCGAGGCCTGCGGCGGGTTCGTCGAGCAGGAGCAGTTCGGGGTCGGTCATCAGGGCGCGGGCGATCAGGGTGCGCTTGCGCTCGCCCTCGGAGAGGGTGCCGAAGTTGCGGTCCAGGTAGTCGGACATGCCGAGGCGGTCGAGGAAGGCGCGGGCGCGCTGCTCGTCGATCTCGTCGTACTCCTCGTGCCAGGCTGCCGTCATGCCGTACGCGGCGGTCAGCACGGTCTGCAGGACCGTCTGGCGCTTGGGGAGCTTGTCGGCCATGGCGATGCCGGCCATGCCGATGCGGGGGCGCAGCTCGAAGACGTCGACCTTGCCGAGGGTCTCGCCGAGGATGGTGGCGGTGCCCTTGCTGGGGAAGAGGTAGCTGGACGCGACATTGAGGAGGGTGGTCTTGCCGGCGCCGTTGGGGCCGAGGATCACCCAGCGCTCGCCCTCCTTGACCGACCAGGAGACCTGGTCCACCAGAGCCCGGCCCTCGCGGACCACGGATACGTCCTGAAGCTCCAGAACATCGCTCATGAGCGCGTTGTCTCCCCTTGCAGTGTGGCCGGTCTCGGCTGTCGCGTACGCCTGTGGCTCGGGGGCCGCACCGGTGGGCGCAGCCCTCAACGAAATCTACGCCACCGGTCGGTCGGTCCATTCCCTCGGCCCGGTACTTAGGGTGGAGGCATGCTTTCGGAACCGCGCTCTGGACGCCTTGCCGCTTGGGGAAATGCCCTTCTTGCCGGACTTGTTTCGCCGGATGACGCCGTGCTCGCCATCGTGGGCGAGGATGCCGTGCACCGGGTGGAGGGGCTGCCGGGTGAGTCGGCGCCCGTCGGGCTCACGCTCGCGCTGGGGCGGCTGCGGGCGCTCGGGGTGACCGGGCTGCGGGTCGCGCTGCCGGCGCCGGGGCACCCGCTGGGGCTGAGCGGGCCGCCGGAGTTCAATGCGCGGGCGCTGGAGGCCGAGGAGGCGGTGATCTGCCACGGGGGTGCGCTGGGGCTGGTTCCCGAGGTGTACGAGGCCGGGCCCGATGGTGATGTGCATGTCGAGGTGGTGTGGCACTGCCTGCCGGTGCGGGAGGCGCCGCCTGCCGATGTGCCGTCGCTCGGGGAGGCGGAGCGGGAGCTGGCGGAGGCGCTCAGGGAGGCGACCGAGGTGCTGACGCGGCTGGATGTGGCCGGGTCGGGACCGGTGGCGGAGGCGGCGATCGATGCGTACCGGGCGCGAGCCGAGCGAGGGCAGGAGCTGCTGGCGCCGGGGTATCCGGGGCGGGCGGTGCGGGTGCTGGAGCTGGCGCAGCGGGTCGGGGTGCTGATCTCGGTGGCGTACGAGAACGGGCACGGGGGTGCGGTGAGCGCCTCGGAGATGGCTGCCCGGGCGGAGGTGCTGCGGCCGGTGGAGCGGACGGCTCGGCGGGCGCAGGTCGCGGCGTACAACTCCGTGGTGGAGGAGCGGGAGCGGGGGATGCGGTGATCGTCGGTTGCCTTGGTGACCGGCTCACATGAAACCGGGGAAGGGCTCCGCGAGTCGCCCATGACTCGCGGAGCCCTTCGGTGGCCGGTCGGCGTCAGGCGGTGGGGACGTGGGTCGGGAGCTTGCCCACGTGGTCCGGGCCGACGGCCGATACGGCGGAGATTCAGCGGTTGATGCCGAGGTTGCCGAAGGCCGGGTTCAGCACACCGACGACGTTCACGCTGTTGCCGACGGCGTTCACCGGAACGTGCA
This sequence comes from Streptomyces sp. Z423-1, assembly GCF_013009255.1. Taxonomy (NCBI): domain Bacteria; kingdom Bacillati; phylum Actinomycetota; class Actinomycetes; order Kitasatosporales; family Streptomycetaceae; genus Streptomyces; species Streptomyces sp. Z423-1. The sequence continues at coordinate 7,424,708 of NZ_CP053109.1, read as the reverse complement.
CCGGGGCCTGGACGAGGTTGCCCGAGATGACACCCGGCGAGCCCACAGCCTTGCCGGTGGCGTGCGATCCGTCGGTGGCGGAGGCCATACCGGCACCGGCGGCCACCAGACCACCGGCCACCATCGTCACGGCCGCTGCCTTCTTCAGGTTCTTCACTTCGTAAGCCCTTCTGATGCGATTGCCACGGCCAGTCGCCGCAGCACGCACTGAAGAACGCCGGAGCCGCACGGAGGATGCGCCATCCGGGGGACATTCCCACGACGGTATGAATCTCAGCTCGGAACGGAACCCTCCGTATTGCCGTACGGAGTGCTTTTATGCCTGTTTCAGCCAGTCACGCCGTGGCGTACGGCCCACAGGGCGGCCTGCGTGCGGTCCGCCAGATCGAGTTTCATCAGGATGTTCGAGACATGGGTCTTGACGGTCTTCTCGGAGAGGACCAGCGCGCGGGCGATCTCGCGGTTGGAGCGGCCGTCCGCTATCAGGCCGAGCACCTCGCGCTCCCGCTCGGTGAGCGAACCTGGCCTGCCCTGGCCGGAGTTGGCCTCCTCCTGGGACAACAGGGCGCCCGCCACCTCGGGTTGGAGCAGGATGTGCCCGGCGTGCACCGAGCGGATGGCGCCGGCGAGCGCGTCGGGGTCGACGTCCTTGTAGACGTACCCGGCGGCGCCGGCGCGCAGGGCCGGGACCACCGTGCGCTGCTCGGTGAAGCTGGTCACGATGAGCACGCGCGCGGGGTTGCCCAGTTCGCGGAGTCGACGCAGCGCCTCGACGCCGTCCATGCCGGGCATCTTGACGTCCATCAGGACGATGTCGGGCTTCAGTTCCTCGGCGTGGGCGACGCCCTCGGCGCCGTCGGCGGCCTCGCCCACGACCTCGATGTCGTCCTGCACTTCGAGGAACGTGCGCAAGCCCCGGCGGACCACCTGGTGGTCGTCGACGAGCAGCACCCTGATTGCGTCAGCCACCGGGGACCTCCATCTCGATCGTGGTGCCCTTGCCGGGCGCCGACTCCACGGTGAGCGTGCCGCCCACGCCGCCCGCCCGGTCCCGCATGGAGACCAGGCCGAGGTGACGTCCGGCACGACGTATCGCGCGCGGGTCGAAGCCGCCGCCGTCGTCCGTGACGCGCAGGACGGCGCCGCTGCCGCGCCTGGCCAGGGTCACGTCGACCCGGTCGGCCCCGGAGTGCCGCAGGGCGTTGTGCAGGGCCTCCTGGGCGACGCGCAGCAGGGCCTCCTCCTGGGCGGCGGGCAGGGCGCGCACGCCGTGCGCGGTGAACGTCACGCGCGCGGTGTGGGCGCGGTCCAGGACCTGCGTCTGGGTGCGCAGGGTGGCGACGAGGCCGTCCTCGTCGAGGGCCGCAGGGCGCAACTCGACGACGGCGGCGCGCAGTTCATCGGCGGCCTCGGCGGCGAGCGCGGCCACCTGCTGCAGTTCGCCCTTGGCGCGCGCCGGGTCGCGGTCGATGAGGGCGGTGGCGGCCTGGGCGGTCAGGCGCAGGGAGAAGAGCTTCTGGCTGACCGCGTCGTGCAGCTCGTGGGCCAGGCGGGAGCGCTCCTCGGCGATGGTGAGCTCGCGGCTGCGTTCGTAGAGCCGGGCGTTGGTGAGGGCGATCGCGGCGTGCTGGGCGAGGATGGACAGCAGTTCCTCGTCGTCGGCGGTGAAGCCGCAGGTGCCCTCGGGCTTCGGACAGTTCTTGTTGGCCAGGAAGAGGGCGCCGATCACCTCGTCGCCGTCACGGATGGGCAGGCCCAGGAAGTCGGCCAGGTCGGGGTGGGCGGAGGGCCAGCCCTCGAAGCGGGGGTCCGCGCGGACGTCGGCCAGGCGCTGCGGCTTCGCGTCCCGGAGCATCGCGGCGAGGATGCCGTGCTGGCGGGGCAGCGGGCCGATGGCCTTCCACTGGGCGTCGCTGACCCCGTCGACCACGAACTGCGCGAAGCCGCCGTGGTCGTCCGGCACGCCCAGCGCGGCGTACTGCGCGTCGAGCAGCTCGCGGGCCGAGGCGACGATCGTCTTGAGGACGTCACGCACCTCCAGATGCCTGCTCATGGCCAGCAGCGCGGAGCTCACCGCGGCGAGGCCGGACCGGGGACCTTGACTCATGGCTTCCACGCTACCGGCGGGGTGTGACAGCGCGGATCGGACCGGTGACGGCAGCCGCCTAGGCCGCTGGGCCTAGTCCCGAGGTCGTGGACCTGCGGCTTAGGTCGAAGGGACCCGTCGCTTTGCGGCCCGCGTCCGAGGCGGGGCGAGGTCGGCGGTTCCTAGGTTGAGGGCAGCCGATCAAGCGGTGTCGAGGACGAGGGGAACGTGTCATGCCGGTAGCGATCATCACGGGGGCGTCGAAAGGGCTGGGGCGGGCGCTGGCCGAGGCCTTGGCCGCGCGCGGGTGGGACCTGGTGCTGGACGCCAGGGGCGAGCGGGCGCTGAAGGAGACGGCGGCGGCGCTCGCGGCGCACGGGACGCGGGTGGAGGCCCTCTCCGGGGATGTCACGGACGCCGGGCACCGGGCCGAGCTGGTGGCAGCGGCCTGGAAGCTGGGCGGTGTCGATCTGCTGGTGAGCAACGCCAGCGCGCTGGGCGCCGAACCCCTCGTACGGCTGGACCAGCTGCCCCTGGACGGGCTGCGGCGGGCGCTGGAGGTGAACGTGGTGGCCGCGCTGGGCCTGGTACAGGAGGCGCTGCCGCTGCTGCGGGCGTCCCAGCGGGCCGCGGTGATCGCGGTCAGCTCGGACGCGGCGGCCGAGGCGTACGAGACGTGGGGCGGCTATGGGGCGTCGAAGGCGGCCCTGGACCAGCTCGCGGCGGTGCTCGCGACGGAGGAGCCCGGGCTGCGGGTCTGGGCGGTCGACCCCGGGGACATGGCGACGGAGCTGTATGCGGCGGCCGTACCGGAGGACGACGATCCGCGGCCGGAGCCGGCGAGTGTGGTGTCGGCGTTCCTGCGGCTGCTGGACGAGCGGCCGGCGAGCGGCCGCTACGGGGCGCCGGCCCTGCTGGAGGGGACGCGATGACGTCGGCTGTCGGCGTCACGGAGCCCGTCCGGGAGTGGGGGAAGGTCCCTCAGGAGCTGTCCGCGCGCGTGCCGGCCGAGCAGCGCGGGCCGGGGCTGGACCGGGATGCCGTACGGCTGCTGGTGTCGCGTGGGACTGAGGTCTCGCACCACGCGTTCGCGGAGCTGCCGCGGCTGCTGCGGGCGGGTGATCTGCTGGTCGTGAACACCTCTCCGACGCTGGCGGCGGCGGTGGACGGGTGGATCGGGCACGCGCGCGTGGTGGTGCATTTCTCGACGCGCGGCGATGACGGACGGTGGGCCGTCGAGCTGCGGGATCCGGATGAGAAGGGCACCACGCGCGCGCGTGCGGGCGGTCCGGCGGGTACGGAGGTGCGGTTGCCCGGGGATGTGCGGCTGGTGCTGGAGGAGCCGCTGAGTGCGCGGGGCGAGCGTTTGTGGTGGGCCCGGGCGGCCGGGGAGGGGGTGCGCGAGCTGCTGGGTGCGTACGGGCGGCCCATTCGCTACTCCTACACGGAGCGGGATCAGCCGCTGTCCGTGTACCAGACGGTGTTCGCGCTGCCGCCGGCCGACGGGGCGGGCAGTGCGGAGATGCCGAGTGCGGCCCGGCCCTTCACGCATCGGATGGTGGCGGAGCTGGTGAGCAGGGGTGTGCAGTTCGCACCGATCACGCTGCACACCGGGGTGGCCTCGGCGGAGGCGCACGAGCCGCCGTACCCCGAGCGGTTCGCGGTGCCGGAGGCGTCGGCGCGGGTCATCAACGCGGTGCGGGCCGGGGACGGAAGGGTGATCGCGGTGGGTACGACGGCCGTACGCGCCGTGGAGTCCGCCGCGGGCCCCGACGGGGTGGTCCGGGCGGCCGAGGGGTGGACGGACCTCGTGGTCACTCCGGAGCGCGGGGTGCGGGTGGTGGACGGGCTGCTGACCGGGCTGCACGAGCCGGAGGCCTCGCATCTGCTGATGCTGGAGGCGGTGGCCGGCGCGGCGGCGATCGATCGGGGGTACGAGGAGGCGCTGCGGCACCGCTACCTGTGGCACGAGTTCGGGGACGTGCATCTCCTCCTTCCGGAGGAGAGCGGTCACACTGTGCATTGCGCCAGCAACTGCTGGTGAGACTGTTACGTCGCCGATGTGAGGCCGCGCATAGGGCGCAGATCACGTACGAAGGGCCATAGGAGACAAAGAGACCCGGAGCGAGCGGGAAAGACGTTCTGGTCTGTCCTGATTTGCCCCTACCTGATCCACTACCCGGGATCGTAGGTCACACCTTTGCCAGTGGTTTTTGCGGCCGCTAAGAATGGCTGCCGTCGCTCAGCGCCGCGGGTTGTCTGCCCGCGGCGTTCGTGCGGGAAGCACCTGTCCCCCGCCGGACGTGAGCGACCTCCGCGCTATTCGAAGAGGTCCATCAGCCATGCCCAAGAACAAGATCGCCCTCGCCGGTGCCGCCGCGCTCGGCGCCGCCGCCCTCGCGTTCTCCACGGTGCCCGCGGGCGGACAGACCACGACCGCCGAGGCCGCCGCCCCCGCGCAGGTCGCCTACAGCTCCGAGCCGATCAAGGACGTCAAGGCCGAGGTCACCGACCAGCTCGCCGGTGCCAGCCTGAAGATCGAGGCCATCGCGGCGCAGAAGAAGGCCGCCGCCGAAGCCGCCGCGAAGAAGAAGGCCGCCGCCGAGAAGAAGGCCGCCGCGCAGGCCGCCGCCGAGAAGATGGCGGAGCTGCGGCGCGAGGCGAAGGCCGCCGCGAACCGGTCCGTCGAGCGCATCGAGTTCCAGACGGTTGCGGCGAAGACGGTCGCCGCGAAGAAGTCCTACGGCAACAACCTCGACGGCTGGATCCGCGAGGCGCTGTCCATCATGAAGGCCCAGGGCATCCCGGGTACCTACAACGGCCTGCACCGCAACATCATGCGGGAGTCCTCGGGCAACCCGAACGCGATCAACAACTGGGACATCAACGCCCGGAACGGCATCCCGTCCAAGGGCCTGCTCCAGGTGATCCCGCCGACCTTCAAGGCGTACCACGTGCCGGGCACCTCCTGGAACATCTACGACCCGGTCGCCAACATCACCGCCGCCGCCAACTACGCGGCCGACCGGTACGGCTCGATCGACAACGTCTTCAGCGCGTACTGAGGTCGCGTACTCAAGGTGACGAACGGCGCGTGCTGAGGCGGGCGCGGACCTCTGTGCGCCGTACGCCGAAGGGCGGCACCCTCCTGACGGGGTGCCGCCCTTCGCGTCGTACGCATCGTGATTACTTCCGCATGACCTCGGGCTCGTGGCGGCGCAGGAAGCGGGCCACGAAGATGCCGCAGATCACGCCGAGCGCGAGCAGGGCGACCATGTCCATGGTCCACGCCCCGACCGTGTGCTCCCACAGGGGGTCGGTGTCGGCGCCCTCCTGGGGCGGGCTGATCTTGTTGAAGTCCAGCGTGGCGCCGGCCGCGGCGACCGCCCAGCGGGACGGCATCAGATACGAGAACTGGTTGACGCCGACCGTGCCGTTCAGGGCGAACAGGCAGCCCGTGAACACGACCTGGATGATCGCGAACATGACCAGCAGCGGCATGGTCTTCTCGGCCGTCTTCACCAGCGACGAGATGATCAGGCCGAACATCATCGAGGTGAAGCCGAGCGCCATGATCGGCAGGGACAGCTCGACCATCGTGGCGCTGCCCAGGATCAGGCCCTCCTCCGGCAGCTCCCGGCTGGAGAAGCCGATCACACCGACCAGCAGGCCCTGGAACACGGTGATCATGCCCAGCACGAACACCTTGGACATCAGGTACGCCGAGCGGGACAGGCCGGTCGCGCGCTCCCGCTCGTAGATGACCCGTTCCTTGATCAGCTCACGGACCGAGTTGGCGGCACCGGCGAAGCAGGCGCCGACCGCGAGGATCAGCAGGACGGTGGTGGCCGTGCCGTTGGGGATGATCCGGCCGGTCCGCGGGTTGGGATCGTTGGGCAGCAGGCCGTTGTCCGGCTCGATGAGCAGGCTCACCGCGCCGAGGACGGCCGGCAGGATCACCATCAGGGCGAGGAAGCCCTTGTCGGAGGCGATCACCGAGACGTAGCGGCGCACCAGCGTGACCCACTGGGACATCCAGCCCTGCGGCTTGGGCGGCTTCATCGCCTGCATGGCCGGCATCTGTACGGCCTGCGGGGCGACGGCGTCGATGTCCGCGGCGTACATCTGGTAGTGCTGCGAGCCCTTCCAGCGGCCCGCCCAGTCGTAGTCGCGGTAGTTCTCGAAGGCGGAGAAGACGTCGGCCCAGGTGTCGTAGCCGAAGAAGTTCAGCGCCTCCTCGGGCGGGCCGAAGTAGGCGACCGAGCCACCCGGGGCCATCACCAGGAGCTTGTCACACAGTGCCAGCTCGGCCACGGAGTGGGTGACCACGAGGACCGTACGGCCGTCGTCGGCGAGGCCGCGCAGCAGCTGCATGACGTCGCGGTCCATGCCCGGGTCGAGGCCGGAGGTCGGCTCGTCGAGGAAGATCAGCGACGGCTTGGTCAGCAGCTCCAGGGCGACGGACACCCGCTTGCGCTGGCCGCCGGACAGGGAGGTGACCTTCTTGTCCTTGTGGATGTCGAGCTTGAGCTCGCGCAGCACCTCGTCGATGCGGGCCTCGCGCTCGGCGGCCGTGGTGTCGGCGGGGAAGCGCAGCTTGGCCGCGTACTTGAGGGCCTTCTTGACGGTCAGCTCCTTGTGCAGGATGTCGTCCTGCGGGACCAGACCGATGCGCTGGCGCAGCTCGGCGAACTGCTTGTACAGGTTCCGGTTGTCGTACAGGACTTCGCCCTGGTTGGCGGGCCGGTACCCGGTGAGCGCCTTCAGCAGGGTCGACTTGCCGGAGCCGGACGGGCCGATGACCGCGATCAGCGACTTCTCCGGGACGCCGAAGGAGACGTCCTTGAGGATCTGCTTGCCGCCGTCGACCGTGACGGTCAGGTGGCGGGCGGAGAAGGACACCTCACCGGTGTCGACGAACTCCTCGAGGCGGTCGCCGACGATCCGGAACGTCGAGTGGCCGACGCCCACGATGTCGGTCGGGCCGAGCAGTTGGGAGCCGCCCTTGGCGATCGGCTGACCGTTGACGTACGTGCCGTTGTGCGAGCCGAGGTCCCGGATCTCCATACGGCCGTCGGGCGTGGCGTGGAACTCGGCGTGATGGCGCGAAACTTGCAGGTCGGAGACGACCAGGTCGTTCTCCAGGGCACGGCCGATACGCATCACGCGGCCGAGCGAGAACTGGTGGAACGTGGTCGGGCTGCGGTCGCCGTAGACCGGTGGTGCCCCCGCCGCACCGCCGGGCACCTTCTGCGCGTACTGCTCGGCCGGGCCCTGCTGCTGCGGGAACGGCTGGGCGGGCTGCTGCCGGCCCGCTTGAGGGGCCTGCTGCTGCGGCGCCTGCTGGGACCAGCCCGGATTCGCGCCCTGCGCGGCGAACGGCTGCTGCTGCGGCTGGCCCTGTGGCGCGACGGTGGCCGCGGCGCCCGACAGGCTCAGCAGCGGTCCGTCGGTCGCGTTGCCGAGGTGGACGGCCGAGCCGGGGCCGATCTCCAACTGATGGATCCGCTGGCCGTGCACGAACGTGCCATTGGTGCTGCCATGGTCCTCGATGACCCAACTACGGCCGTTGAAACTGACCGTGGCGTGCCGCCAGGAGACCCTGGCGTCGTCGAACACGATGTCGCCCTGCGGATCGCGTCCGAGTGTGTAAGCCCTGGACGGGTCGAGCGTCCAGGTTTGTCCATTGGTTTGCAGTACGAGTTCCGGCACTCCATGCCCCACTGAGTTGTCCCCCGAATTACCCCCGTCGCAGGGAGTCTAGGGATGTCGAACATCGGGGGGAACTATTTCAGGAGCGGCCCCTTGACCGAAAGTCGGGCCTTGTGAAGACCGCGTACGGGCGCAATCCCGTGCGCCGTTGACGGGGTTGAAACCGGCGCGGAGAGTGGTAATCCCACGCGAGGGGGACAAGCGCGGCGGCGACGCCGCGCCGCGGATCCGGGGGGTCTGCCGTGAGCGTCGAGAAGGCCGGGTACGGCACGAGGCTGCCGTGGGTCGACATCCTGCTGTCCGCGATCGCCTCCGTGAGCTGGGCGTTGATCGGGATGGCGGGTACGGCGGCGCTCGGACTGCGGCTGCTGGAGGCGGACTCGGCCGGTTCACTGGGGCCGATGACCGCGGCGGTGGTGGCCCTTGGGGCGGGTGGTTCGGTGACGCCGTCCGGCGATGTGTCCGCTTTCGGGCTGACCGGCGCGGAGGCCGGCACGGCCGTCGAGATCACGCCATTGGGCGTGAGCCTGGTCGGCGCCCTTCTCCTGTCCTGGTTCTTTCTACGATCCCTGCGTGCGGCGGGAGTTGTGGTCTCGGCGGCCGAACTCCTCGCGCGCGCGGGCGCGGTGGTCATGCTGTTCGTGGCGACGCTGGGCGGGCTGGCATGGGCCGGGCACGACGTCATCACCATCGACGGGGGCGCGCTCGGCCTCGACGACCTGCCCGGCGGTTCGGGCTCCGGGGGCATCGAGATACCCGGACTGGGTGACGTCGGGGACATCGGGGGGCTGCTGCCCGACCGGGTCGGCGACCTGATCGACGCGGAGGCGGCGGTGGGCTTCAGCGTCGACACGGCGCCCACGCTGCTCGGCGGGCTGGGCTGGGCCACCGGAGTGCTGCTGATCGCGCTGCTGGCTTCCCGCCGCACTCCCCTGCCGCGCGGCTGGGAGGCGGTGCACCGGGTCGTACGGCCGGCCGTGTCCGCGCTGGTCGCGGTGCTCCTGGTGGCGGTGGTGGCGGGGCTCGCGGCGGCGGCGTACGCGGCGATCGGCGACGACCGTCCCCGGCGGATCGCGGGGGCGGCGTTGCTGGGCGCGCCGAACGGGGTGTGGCTGGGCGTTCCCATCGGCCTGTTCGTGCCGTGGCACGGTCAGGCGTCGGGGGTGCTCACCCGATTCCTGCCGGATCCGCTGGACGACCTGCTGGTCGACTCGGACCAGCCGGTGACGCTCGGGCGGCTGGCGGAGCTGGACGGGCGGGTGTGGCTGCTGGTGGTGGCGGCGGTGCTCATGATGCTGCTGGCGGGGTTGTTGCAGGCGGTGCGCACTCCGGTGGGGGTGCGGGCGCCGGTGGGGGCTGGTGCCGGGGGCGTACGGGGTTCGGGTGCCCTCGGCTTTGCCGGGCGGTGTGCGCTGCGGCTGGGGGTTGTGACCGCGTTGGCGTTGCCGTTGCTCGGGTGGCTGGCGGAGGTGTCCGTGGATGCCTCGCTGTCCGTGCTGGGGTTCGACGCGTTCGGGGCGGGGATCGAGCTGCGCGGGCCCCTCGGGATGGCGCTGCTGCTGGGCGCGCTGTGGGGCACGGGAGCGGGGGCCGTCGGGGCGCTGCTGGCGTACGCGAGTGGAGCGGCGGGGCGGAGGGTGGCGCCGCTGGCACTCAGTGACGTGGCGGTGGGGGTGGGGGTGCCGGGGTATGCGGGGACCTCTGGGCCGTATGTGCCGAGTACGCCGTACCGGCCGCCGAACCCGGACACCAATCCGTACCTGCGGCTGCCGGACGGGGTGCGGGAGCCGGAGGATGCTCGGCCGCCTAGTGGGGCCGATGGGGTGGCTGGGGGCGGGGATGTACGGGGGCCGGGGAGCGGGGGCGTACGGCCACCTGGGCAGGCGCGTGAGTACGACGCGCTATGGGCACCGGGGCGGGCGCGCGGGCACGACGGGCCACGGGCACCGGGGCGGGCACCCGAGCACGACGCGCCACGGCCACCCGGACGGACACCCGAGCACGACATGCCACGACCGCCCGGACAAGCACCCGAGCACGACACGCCACGACCGCCCGGACAGGCACCCAAGCACGACGGGCCACGGCCGCCGGGGCGGGCGCCGAGGGGCGGTGTGTACGACGCTCCGACCGTCGCCCGGCCGTTCGAGCCGCCGCCTCCGCCAGGGCCGCGGGGGACGCCGGGGGCCCCGTCGTCCGGAAGGCGACCGTCGGATTCCTCCTCACCGCCGGACGGCCCGCCGCCTCCTGGGTCCCCGCCGGAGCCGCCACCTCCGGGCCCTCCACCGCCGGGGCGGCCGAAGCGTGGCCGGTGAGGCGGGTCGTGGGGGCGAAGCCGTGGTCGACCTGTCAGGCGTTCGCCACCGGAGCGACATCCAGGGTTATTGAGTGTTCCGTGTCCGCCAGGCGGACCTCGGGGGCGATCGGCACTCCGTGCCGGTTACCGTTGGAACACCATGAGCGCTTCGCAGACCTCTGACGCCCCGACTCTCCTTGTCAAGATCTTCGGCAGGGACAGGCCGGGCATCACGGCCGGACTCTTCGACACCCTCGCCGCCTACTCCGTCGACGTGGTCGACATCGAGCAGGTCGTGACGCGAGGCCGGATGGTGCTGTGCGCGCTCGTGACCGAGCCGCCCCAGGACCTGGAGGGCGAGCTGCGAGCGACCGTCCACAGCTGGGCGGAGTCGATGAAGATGCAGGCCGAGATCATCTCCGGGCACGGCGACAACCGGCCGCGCGGTCATGGCCGGTCCCTGGTGACGGTGCTCGGGCATCCGCTCACCGCCGAGGCGACGGCCGCGATCACCGGGCGGATCACCAAGGCCGGCGGCAACATCGACCGTATCTTCCGGCTCGCCAAGTACCCGGTGACGGCGGTCGAGTTCGCGGTGTCCGGCGTGGAGACCGAGCCGCTGCGCACCGCTCTGGTGACGGACGCTGCGGCACTCGGCGTGGACGTGGCGGTCGTGGCGGCGGGACTGCACCGGCGCGCTCAGCGTCTGGTCGTGATGGACGTGGACTCGACCCTCATCCAGGACGAGGTGATCGAGCTCTTCGCCGCCCATGCCGGGTGCGAGAAGGAGGTCGCCGAGGTGACGGCGGCAGCGATGCGCGGGGAGCTGGACTTCGAGCAGTCGCTGCACGCGCGCGTGGCGCTGCTGAAGGGGCTGGACGCGTCGGTGGTGGACAAGGTGCGCAGCGAGGTACGGCTGACGCCGGGTGCGCGCACGCTGATCCGCACGCTGAAACGACTCGGCTACCAAGTGGGCGTCGTCTCGGGCGGGTTCACCCAGGTCACCGACGACCTCAAGGAGCGGCTGGGTCTCGACTTCGCGCAGGCCAACACGCTGGAGATCGTCGACGGCAGGCTGACCGGCAGGGTCACCGGCGAGATCGTCGACCGGGCGGGCAAGGCGCGGCTGCTGCGCCGGTTCGCCGCGGAGGCGGGCGTACCGCTGTCGCAGACGGTGGCGATCGGCGACGGCGCCAATGATCTCGACATGCTGAACTCGGCTGGTCTCGGGGTCGCCTTCAACGCCAAGCCGGTGGTGCGCGAGGCGGCGCACACCGCGGTGAACGTGCCGTTCCTGGACACGGTCCTCTATCTGCTCGGGGTCACCCGCGAGGAGGTCGAGGCGGCGGACGCGCACCAGGACGACTGAGCCTTCCTGCGCTGTCCTCCCCACGCTCGGACCCGAAGGGCCCGGCACCCTGTGGTGTGCCGGGCCCCTGGTGTGCGCGGTGGGTCACTCGGACGGGGCCCAGTAGTCCAGCAGGGTGGCCACGCCCGGTTCCAGGGACTTCCATGAGCCGGTGAAGGACAGCACGGCGAACGCTGCGGCCGGGAAGCCGCGGCGGCTCATCCGCTCGCGGGCGTCGCCGTCGGCCGAGCCGGACAGCACCTCGGCGAGGCCCTGCACGCCGGGGTTGTGGCCGATCAAGAGGACGTTCTGCGCGTCGTCGGGAGTCTCGTTGAGCACGGCGATCAGCTCGCCGGGCGAGGCCTCGTAGATCCGCTCCTCATAGACGGTCTTCGGCCGCTGCGGGAACTCCTGGACGGCGAGCTTCCAGGTCTCTCGGGTCCGGGTCGCGGTGGAGCAGAGGGCCAGGTCGAAGGGGATGCCGGAGTCGGCCAGCTTGCGTCCGGCGACAGCGGCGTCCTTGCGGCCCCGCTCGGCGAGCGGCCGCTCATGGTCGTTCACCTGTGGCCAGTCGGCTTTCGCATGCCGGAAGAGGACAATCCTGCGGGGTTCAGCGACGCTCATGAGATCCAGCTTCGCATGAAACAGGCCATGGGGCGCAGGGAGTTGACGGGCGGCTTGGGGCGTGCTCAGCGCGATATCAGCTGATGGGCGCGCTCGACGAGGTGGGCGATCGCCGGCTCGCCGCTCGCCGCGTGGGCCTCGGAGGGGTTCAGAATCAGCGCCAGCAGGACGACGAAGGCGAGCGTCGGCAGGGCGAGGGCCCACCAGGGCAGGCGGCTGTCGACGCGGCCCGTGGTCGCCGGGCGGGGCCGGGTGTGCGTGCTGGCCGACATGCTGCCTCCGTGGGTCCGTCCTCGATGGTGGTGGCCCGCGTCCCGTGGCCACGTTTCGAAGCTACGGAATCAAGAGCCGCCAACCCATCCGGTGATCCACCCACTTGACCCTGACCCTCGCCCCCTAGGGGATGGGGGGGGCTAGCCCCACCAAGGCCCGCAAGGCAGCGGGGAAGCCGTCACGGCGCGGCGATGGACGCGATGATGGCGATGATCACGAAGATGGCGAGGAACGAGCCGAAGACGAGCAGCATCTTCTTCTGGCCGTTGCGGGGGTTCGGGTCGAGCACTGGCATACCGCAAGTCTCCCACCCCGCGCCCGCGCCGGATCCGCGGGGGTCAGGGAGCTGCCTCGTCCTCCACCGTGCGGTTGCGGCCCGCCAGCAGGCCCACCGCCATCTGGGGGACCATCAGCGCGGCCATCAGGGCGAGCGGCACGCCCCAGCCGCCGCTGTGCTGGTAGAGGACGCCCACCAGCAGCGGCCCGGGGATGGAGATCAGATACCCGGTGCTCTGCGCGAACGCCGACAGCTGGGCGACGCCCACGCCGGTGCGCGCACGCATCCCGACCATCGTGAGGGCCAGCGGGAAGGCGCAGTTGGAGACGCCGAGCAGCACGGCCCAGGCCCAGGCGCCCCCGGCCGGCGCGAAGTAGAGCCCGGCGTATCCGGCGAGTCCGCAGACGCCCAGCGCGAGCGCGATCGGGCCCTGCTGGAGCAGCCGGGTGGCCAGGCGCGGGATGACGAAGGCCAGCGGCACGCCCATCACCATGGTGACGGCGAGGAGCAGTCCTGCCGTGCCCGCGGGGACGCCCGCGTCGCGGAAGATCTGCGCCATCCAGCCCATCGTGATGTACGCGGCGGTGGCCTGGAGCCCGAAGAAGACGGCGAGCGCCCAGGCGGTACGGCTCCGGGTGATCCGCAGCGCGGGAGCCGAGGCGGCCTCCTCGCGCGCGTGCGGCTCACGTCCGGGCGTCTGTGCAGCGGAGGCCGGGCCCTCGTCCCGTACGCCCCCTCGGTCCCGTACGAACGTAAGCCACGGCAGCACGGCCGCGGCCGCCAGGGCCGCCCACACGGCGAGGCCCGACTGCCAACTGCCGCCCAACGCCTCCGTCATGGGCACGGTCACCGCGGCCGCGAGGGAGGTGCCGAGGGCGAGCGCCATCGAGTACAGGCCGGTCATGGAGCCGACCCGGTCCGGGAACCAGCGCTTGACGATGACCGGCATCAGCACGTTGCTGACCGCGATGCCCATCAGGGCGAGGGCGCTGGCGGCCAGGAACCCGGCCGTGCCGCCCGTGTACGGCCGTATGAGCAGGCCCGCGGTGATGGCCGCCATGCCGGCGCAGACCACCGCGCCCGACCCGAAGCGGCGGGCCAATCGCGGTGCCATGACGCCGAAGACGGCGAAGCAGAGCGGCGGCACGGAGGTGAGCAGTCCGGCCACGCTGCCGCTCATGCCGAGCCCGTCGCGGACCTCCTCCAGGAGCGCGCCGAGGCTGGTGATGGCGGGGCGGAGGTTCAGGGCTGACAGCACGATGCCGACGACGACCAGTCGCGTGGTCCACGCGCGCGGGGGCGACGTCCCGGCCGCCGTACGGCTCCCCGCGCGTGTGGGCGAGGCTTCCGTCGCGCTCCGCGGCTCGTCCGTGGCCGTACTGCGGATGTCGGGGTGGTGCTGCGTCCGGGTTTCCTCGCCTGCCATGCTGCCCATCATAGAATCATGGGATGATTGGTTGTCCATCCCGGTGCGGTCCGCGGCCGGCGTTCCCGTGCGAAGGTGAGCCATGCCTCTGAGCCATCCCCGCCGTTCGGCGCTGTCCGAGCAGGTCATCGCCGAGCTGCGCAACCAGATCGCGTCGGGGGAATGGCCGGTCGGTTCCCGCATCCCGACGGAGCCCGAGCTGGTCGAGCAGCTCGGGGTCGCCCGCAACACCGTCCGCGAGGCCGTCCGGGCGCTGGCGCACAACGGCCTGCTGGACATCCGCCAGGGCTCCGGCACGTACGTCGTGGCCACCAGTGAGCTGGCCGGCGTGATGCACCGCCGCTTCGCCGGCGCCGACCCCCGGCACATCGCCGAGCTGCGTTCCACGCTGGAGTCGGCCGCCGCGAAGCTGGCCGCCGAGCGGCGCACCGAGAAGGACCTCAAGCAGCTCGACGCGCTGCTGCTGCGGCGGGAGGAGGCCTGGGAATCGGGTGACGCGGAGGCGTTCGTCGCGGCGGACACCACCTTCCACCTGGCCGTCGTGGCCGCCTCCCACAACGACGTGATGACCGCGATGTACGCCGACCTGGGCGAGGTGCTGCGGGACTGGCTGCGCGAGGACGTCGGCGAGGAGCTGACCCCGGAGACGTACATGGACCACGGCCGGCTGCTGGACGCCATCCGCGCGGGGGACGCCGGGACGGCGGCGACGGAGGCGGCGAGCTATCCGTTCCAGTGCCGCCCGGGCCGGTTCAGCTCCCCCGGTTCTGGTGGCTGATCCACACCGAGCGGACTTCCTTCCAGCAGCGGCCCGTCAGGCGCACGGTCATCGCGGGCTCGGTGTCCACGGGCGCGCTGTCGGTGTCCAGGTCCCACCACCGGTCGCACTCGATGTGCAGGCGGACACGGTCGACGTCCACATAGGGGTTGTGGCAGTGGGCGACCACATGGGAGCCCTCGATCCGGGTGCGGCACGCCGCCCCGAACGGCGGCGGAGCCTTCGCATCCCCAGCCCCCGCGCGCGTGTGCGGCATCGCGTCGTACGGCGCGGACAGGACGAGGGCCACGGCGACGGTCACTGAGGCCAGGCAGCGGTACAGGCGCACAAGGGGGACCTCCTCGGCCGTGCTGGGGAGGGACGCGTGGGGAACGCGTACTCCAGGGTGCCCAGTCGCCCCCTGTCCCGCCCGGCCGGATAGGCCGAACGGGGGACACGCCAAGGCCCGCACCCAGCCGGATGCGGGCCCTTGATGAGCGGTGATCAGGCGATCAGCAGGTGATCGATCGATCAGGCGCCGATGGCGTGCAGACCGCCGTCCACGTGGATGATCTCGCCGGTGGTCTTCGGGAACCAGTCGCTCAGCAGGGCGACGATGCCGCGGCCGGCCGGCTCCGGGTCCTGCAGGTCCCACTCCAGCGGGGAACGGGTGTCCCAGACGGCGGCCAGGTCGCTGAAGCCCGGGATGGACTTGGCGGCCATCGAGCCGAGCGGGCCCGCCGAGATGAGGTTGCAGCGGATGTTCTGCTTGCCCAGGTCGCGCGCGATGTAGCGGCTGGTGGCCTCCAGGGCGGCCTTGGCCGGGCCCATCCAGTCGTACTGCGGCCAGGCGAACTGGGCGTCGAAGGTGAGGCCGACGACCGAGCCGCCGTTCTGCATCAGCGGCAGGCAGGCCATGGTGAGCGACTTCAGGGAGTACGCCGAGACGTGCATGGCCGTGGCGACCGACTCGAACGGCGTGTTGAGGAAGTTGCCGCCGAGCGCATCCTGCGGCGCGAAGCCGATGGAGTGGACGACGCCGTCCAGACCGCCGAGTTCCTCGCCGACGACGTCGGCCAGGCGCCCGAGGTGCTCGTCGTTGGTGACGTCGAGCTCGATGACCTTGGTGGGCTTGGGGAGCTTCTTGGCGATGCGCTCGGTCAGCGTGGGCCGCGGGAACGCGGTGAGGATGACCTCGGCGCCCTGCTCCTGGGCCAGCTTCGCGGCGTGGAAGGCGATGGAGGCCTCCGTCAGCACACCGGTGATCAGGATGCGCTTGCCCTCGAGAATTCCGCTCATGGTGATCAGTGACCCATTCCCAGTCCGCCGTCTACGGGGATGACGGCTCCAGTGATGTACGAGGCGTCGTCCGAGGCGAGGAACCGCACCGTCGCGGCGATCTCCTCGGGCCGCGCGTACCGGCCGAGCGGCACCTGCGACACGATGTTCGCGCGCTGCTCGTCGGTCAGCGCCTGCGTCATGTCGGTGTCGACGAAGCCCGGCGCGACGACGTTGAAGGTGATGTTGCGCGAGCCCAGCTCACGGGCGAGGGAGCGCGCGAAGCCGACCAGCGCGGCCTTGGAGGCGGCGTAGTTCGCCTGCCCCGCCGAGCCGAGCAGCCCGACCACTGACGAGATCAGGACGACCCGGCCCTTCTTGGCGCGCAGCATGCCGCGGTTGGCGCGCTTGACGACCCGGAAGGTGCCGGTGAGGTTGGTGTCGATGACCGAGGTGAAGTCGTCCTCGGACATCCGCATCAGGAGCTGGTCCTTGGTGATGCCGGCGTTGGCGATCAGGACCTCGACGGGGCCGTGCTCGGCCTCGATCTCCTTGTAGGCCTGCTCCACCTGTTCGGGGTCGGTGATGTCGCACTTGACGGCGAGGCAGCCCAATTCCGTCAGGGCGGCCGGCGGCTCACCCGAGCGGTAAGTGATCGCGACCTTTTCACCGGCGTCGGCGAAAGCGCGGGCGATGGCGAGGCCGATGCCCCGGTTGCCTCCGGTGACGAGAACCGAGCGGCTCAACGGATCACCCTTTCGATAGCGGTCTGGTACCCCGCCCGAGCACCCGTGGACAGCAGCGATGACAGGCGGCTTCACCGAAAACCTATCGGTCCGCCCGCGCCACGGGACATTCGGGCACCGACAGTGGCGCGGGGGCGCCGCTGTCGAATCCCTACAGAATGCGCGTACGGCGGACTGAAACATGTGGTCCGCTAGACCGCTCCCGCGACATGATCGGACCCGACAGGCGACGACAGCAGGGAGACATCGGTGCCTCATACCATCGACGAAGCCTTCAGGGCGCTTCCGCTACGCGCCCTCGCCGACGCCGCGCTCGCACGCGCGCGTGCGCTGGGGGCGGAGCATGCCGACTTCCGGCTGGAGCGGGTGCGCAGCGCGTCCTGGCGGCTCAGGGACGGCAAGCCGTCCGGGTCGTCGGACACCACCGACCTCGGGTACGCCGTGCGGGTCGTGCACGGCGGGACGTGGGGGTTCGCGTCCGGTGTGGACCTGACCATGGACGCCGCCGCGCGGGTGGCGAGCCAGGCCGTGGCGATGGCGAAACTGTCCGCGCAGGTGATCAAGGCGGCCGGGTCGGACGAGCGCGTGGAGCTGGCCGACGAGCCGGTGCATGCCGACAAGACGTGGATCTCGTCGTACGAGATCGATCCGTTCACCGTGCCCGACGAGGACAAGTCGGGGCTGCTGGCCGAGTGGAGCGAGCGGCTGCTCGCCGCCGACGGGGTCGACCATGTGGACGCCTCGCTGCTCACCGTGCACGAGAACAAGTTCTACGCCGACACGGCCGGGACCACGACGACGCAGCAGCGCGTACGGCTGCACCCGCAGCTGACCGCGGTGTCGGTCGACGAGTCGACCGGCGAGTTCGACTCCATGCGCACCATCGCACCGCCCGTCGGACGCGGCTGGGAGTACCTCACGGGCACCGGCTGGGACTGGGACGCCGAACTCGACCGGTTGCCCGACCTGCTCGCCGAGAAGATGCGCGCGCCGAGCGTGGAGCCGGGCCTGTACGACCTCGTCGTCGACCCGTCCAACCTGTGGCTGACCATCCACGAGTCCATCGGGCACGCCACCGAACTGGACCGCGCGCTCGGCTACGAGGCCGCCTACGCCGGCACCTCCTTCGCCACCTTCGACCAGCTCGGGAAGCTGCGCTACGGCTCGGAGCTGATGAACGTCACCGGTGACCGCACCGCCGAGCACGGCCTCGCGACCATCGGCTACGACGACGAGGGCGTCGAGGCGCAGTCCTGGGACCTCGTCAAGGACGGCACCCTGGTCGGCTATCAGCTCGACCGCAGGATCGCCCGGCTGACCGGGTTCGAGCGGTCCAACGGGTGCGCCTACGCCGACTCCCCCGCGCATGTGCCGGTGCAGCGGATGGCCAACGTGTCGTTGCGGCCGGATCCGGCCGGGATGTCGACGGAGGACCTCATCGGGGGTGTGGAGCGGGGCATCTACGTCGTCGGTGACCGGTCCTGGTCGATCGACATGCAGCGCTACAACTTCCAGTTCACCGGGCAGCGTTTCTTCCGGATCGAGAACGGGCGGCTCGCGGGGCAGCTGCGGGACGTCGCCTACCAGGCGACGACGACCGACTTCTGGGGTTCCATGGCCGCTGTCGGGGGGCCTCAGACGTACGTCCTGGGCGGCGCCTTCAACTGCGGCAAGGCCCAGCCGGGGCAGGTCGCGGCCGTGTCGCACGGCTGCCCTTCGGCCCTCTTCAGGGGCGTCAACATTCTGAACACCACCCAGGAGGCCGGTCGATGAGCGCCCCCAGCATCAAGCCGCACGAGATCGTCGAGCGTGCCCTGGAACTGTCCCGGGCCGACGGCTGTGTCGTGATCGCCGACGAGCACTCGACCGCCAACCTGCGCTGGGCGGGCAACGCGCTGACCACGAACGGCGTCACGCGCGGACGGACGCTCACCGTCGTCGCGACCGTCGACGGCAAGGAGGGCACGGCGTCGGGTGTGGTGTCGCGGTCCGCGGTGACCGTGGACGAGCTGGAACCCCTGGTGCGGGCCGCGGAGGCGGCCGCGCGGGGCGCCGGGCCCGCCGAGGACGCGCAGCCGCTGGTGACGGGCGTGCCGGAGTCGCCCGACTTCACGGACGCGCCCGCCGAGACCTCGTCCGCCGTGTTCGCCGACTTCGCGCCGGCGCTGGGTGAGGCGTTCGCACGCGCGCGTGCGGGCGGCCGCGAGCTGTACGGCTTCGCCAACCACGAGCTGACCTCCAGCTACCTCGGTACGTCGGCGGGGCTGCGGCTGCGGCACGACCAGCCGAACGGGACGCTGGAGCTGAACGCCAAGTCGCCCGACAGGACCCGCTCGGCGTGGGCCGGCCGGTCGACGCGGGACTTCAAGGACGTCGACCCGGCGGCGCTGGACGCCGAGCTGGCCGTACGCCTGGGCTGGGCCGAGCGGCGCGTGGAGCTGCCCGCCGGGCGGTACGAGACGCTGCTGCCGCCGACCGCGGTCGCGGACCTGCTGATCTACCAGATGTGGTCGGCGTCGGGCCGGGACGCGGCGGAGGGCCGGACGGTGTTCTCCAAGCCGGGCGGCGGCACGCGTGTGGGTGAGCGGCTCACCGAGCTGCCGCTGACCCTGCGCAGCGACCCCAACGAGCCGGGCCTCGAGGCCGCGCCCTTCGTGCTCGCGCACTCCTCCGGGGACGACTCGTCGGTGTTCGACAACGGTCTGCCGCTGACGCCGACGGAGTGGGTGGCCGAGGGTGAGCTGAAGCATCTGCTCACCAGTCGGCACAGCGCGGGGCTGACCGGGCTGCCGCTGGCGCCGGGGATCGACAATCTGGTCCTGGAGAACGGCGGCGAGGGCCGCTCCCTGGACGAGATGGTCGCCGGCACCGAACGCGGGCTGCTGCTGACCTGCCTGTGGTACATCCGCGAGGTCGACCCGGCGACTCTGCTGCTGACCGGCCTGACCCGGGACGGGGTGTATCTGGTGGAGAACGGGGAGGTCACCGGCGAGGTGAACAACTTCCGGTTCAACGAGTCGCCGGTCGGGCTGCTGGGCCGGGCCGCCGAGGCCGGGCGCACGGAGAAGACGCTGCCCCGGGAGTGGAGCGACTGGTTCACCAGGGCCGCGATGCCGCCGCTGCGGATCCCGGATTTCAATATGAGCTCTGTCAGTCGGGGCGTATAACCTCGTAGGCGGTGGTCACCCGGCTGCCCGAAGATCATCCAAGGAGACACGAGAACCGTGACGGACATCGTCGACGAGCTCAAGTGGCGGGGGCTGTTCGCCCTCTCCACCGACGAGGAAGCACTGCGCAAGGCGCTCGCGGACGGTCCCGTCACGTTCTATTGCGGCTTCGACCCGACCGCGCCGTCCCTGCATGTGGGGCACCTGGTGCAGGTGCTCACCGTGCGCCGGTTCCAGCAGGCCGGTCACCGGCCGCTGGCGCTGGTGGGCGGCGCGACGGGCCTGATCGGGGACCCGCGCCCCACGGCGGAGCGCACGCTGAACGACCCGGCGACGGTCGCAGGCTGGGTCGAGAAGCTGCGCCGCCAGATCGAGCCGTTTTTGTCCTTCGAGGGTGAGAACGCGGCCGTGATGGTCAACAACCTCGACTGGACGGAGAACCTCTCCGCGATCGAGTTCCTGCGGGACATCGGCAAGCACTTCCGTGTCAACAAGATGCTGACGAAGGACTCCGTCGCCCGGCGCCTGGAGTCCTCGGAGGGCATCAGCTACACCGAGTTCAGCTACCAGATCCTGCAGGGCATGGACTTCCTGCAGCTCTACCGGCGGTACGGCTGCACGCTCCAGCAGGGCGGCAGCGACCAGTGGGGCAACCTCACGGCCGGTCTGGACCTGATCCACAAGCTGGAGCCGCACGCCAACGTGCACGCGCTGGCGACGCCGCTGATGACCAAGGCGGACGGCACCAAGTTCGGCAAGACCGAGGGCGGCGCCGTCTGGCTGGACCCGGAGATGACGACGCCGTACGCGTTCTACCAGTTCTGGCTGAACGTGGACGACCGGGACATCTCGACGTACATGCGGATCCTGTCCTTCAAGTCCCGCGAGGAGCTGGAGGAGCTGGAGAGGCAGACGGAGGAGCGTCCGCAGGCGCGGGCGGCGCAGCGCGCGCTGGCCGAGGAGCTGACGACGCTGGTGCACGGCGCCGACCAGACGGCCGCCGTGATCGCCGCGTCGAAGGCCCTCTTCGGGCAGGGTGAGCTGGCCGAGCTGGACGAGCGGACGCTGGCGGCGGCCCTGTCCGAGGTGCCGCACATCCAGGTCGCCGAGCCGGCGCCGGTGGTGGACCTGTTCGCCGAGGTCGGCCTGGTGCCCAGCAAGTCGGCGGCGCGCCGCACGGTGAAGGAGGGCGGCGCCTACGTGAACAACGCGAAGGTCGGCTCCGAGGACGCCGTGCCGGCCAAGGAGGACCTGCTGCACGGGCGCTGGCTGGTGCTGCGCCGCGGCAAGAAGAACCTGGCGGCGGTCGAGGTCACGGGCGCCTGAGCGGACGTACCGAGGTGCGAGCGGGGCGGCTCTCCCGGCAGCGGAGGCCGCCCCGTTCGTCGTACGTCGTCTCAGGCGCGTCGCTTGCCGCCCTTGAGCTGCATGTACGCCATGTCGCCCAGGAAGACGAGGATGATCGCCGCAACGAGCTGGAAGATGTGACGGCTCCAGTCGATGCCGGGCGTCTCGTCGACACCGAAGCCCCGCGCGATGGCGTTGCCGGCGATGGCGCCGATCATGCCCAGAATGGTGGTCAGCCAGAGCGGGATGTGCTGTTTGCCCGGGATGACCGCCTTGGCGATCAGACCCAGCACGAATCCCACGATGATCGCCCACAACCAGCCCATGGCTGCCTCCTCGTACGGCTCGACGTGAGCATTACACCCAGTCTCGGCCCCTGGGCCGTCCGGCGCATGTCGGGTACGGCCGTACGCGCGATGCCCGACGGCGTTCGCCCAGGCCGGAGGGGACCCGGTCTCGTGGGCGGCGCAGCGGCGGCGTACCGTGGAGGGTGTCCGGCCCCGGTTCCGGCCGGGTGCAATGCGGAGCTGGTACGGGCCGGGGAGAGTCCGAGGCGGGCGGATGGTGGAGCGTGATGCGGAATAGGCATGGCGACGGCAACGGCCAGGTGTTCCGGATCACCGGAGCCCGGCAGAGCCTCCAGGAGGACATCCGCGGCCGGCAGCGGCGGTACGTCATCTCGATGTCGGTCCGTACGATCTCGGTGATCCTCGCGGCGACCCTGTGGAATGTCGAACGGCACGTCGCGATCGTGGCGCTGGTGCTGGGCGCGGTACTCCCCTATATCGCGGTGGTGATCGCCAACGCCGGGCGGGAGAACGCGCCGTCGCTGCCGTCGACGTTCGTCAGCGTGCCGCCTCCGCCGATGCTTGCGCCGCCGAGCGCGGACGACGGCGGTTTCACGGAATCCGTACCGGAGGAGAAGGTGGGCGATCCGGCCAAGGAGCGGTCCGAACAGCGGACGTAAGGCCTGCGGATCAAGCCTTCGTTCAGGACTATGGAAAAGCTCGGATCAATCATGTTGTTCAGGTGCCCGGCAACGGGTTACCCGTGACATACTTCGTAGGCGCTCCGCATCCCCCGTCGGAGCGACAGACCGACGCCGGGCAGCTCCCCCCGTGGCTGCTCGGCGTCGCCTTTTCTGTGCAGTGGTGAGACGAACCTGTGAGTGACGAGACCCCGATCTGCTCCGCGAAGGGCTGCCGCGCCGACGCCGTGTGGGTGCTGGCGTGGAACAACCCGAAGATTCACACGCCTGAGCGACGCAAGACGTGGCTCGCGTGCGAGGAGCATCGCGAGCATCTTGCGCAGTTTCTCGGGGTGCGGGGGTTCTTGAAGGACGTGGTGAAGTTCGACGACTGGCAGGAGCCCGAGGCGTCCTAGCCCGCCGACGAACTCCTAGGGCCTGTTGTTTCCAACAGGCCCTAGCCGCCGATCGCCGACATCGGCCTCTCCGGCTGCACAAAGCTCGGGTTGTCCAGGCCCGCGCCCGCCTTCTTGCCCCACATCGCCAGTCGCCAGATGCGGGCGATTTCCTCGTCGGGGGCGCCCGAGCGGAGGGCGGCGCGCAGGTCGGTCTCCTCGGTGGCGAACAGGCAGGTGCGTATCTGGCCGTCGGCCGTGAGGCGGGTGCGGTCGCAGGCCGCGCAGAACGGGCGGGTGACGGAGGCGATGACGCCGACGCGGTGCGGGCCGCCGTCGATCAGCCAGCGTTCGGCGGGGGCCGAGCCGCGCGCCTCGTCGCCCTCGGCGGTGAGGTCGAAGCGGGTGCGCAGGGAGGTCAGGATGTCCCCTGCGGTGATCATGCCGTCGCGCTTCCAGCCGTGCTGGGCGTCCAGGGGCATCTGCTCGATGAAGCGCAGTTCGTAGTCGTGCTCCACCGCCCAGGCCAGCAGGTCCGGGGCCTCGTCCTCGTTCAGGCCCGGCATCAGGACCGAGTTGACCTTCACCGGGGTCAGGCCCGCCTCGCGGGCGGCGTACAGGCCCTCGATGACGTCCTTGTGGCGGTCCCGGCGGGTGAGGGCCTTGAACACATCGGGGCGGAGGGTGTCCAGCGAGACGTTGACCCGGTCCAGGCCCGCCGCCTTCAAAGCGGCCGCGGTGCGCTTGAGGCCGATGCCGTTCGTCGTCAGGGACATCTGGGGGCGCGGCTCAAGGGCCGCGACGCGCTCGACGATGCCGACCAGGCCGGGGCGCAGCAGGGGCTCGCCGCCGGTGAAGCGGACCTCCTCGATACCCAGGGTGGTGACCGCTATGTCGATCAGCCGGACGATCTCGTCGTCCGTGAGCAGGTCGGGCTTGGCCAGCCACTGCAGGCCCTCCTCGGGCATGCAGTACGTGCAGCGCAGATTGCACCGGTCGGTCAGCGAGACCCTCAGGTCGGTGGCCACCCGGCCGTAGGTGTCGATGAGCACGTGGCCCCCTCCCTCGTGGCGGATCACTTGCAGCGGAGCACATCTCTCTCCGGAGCACATCTTTCTCCGACATCTGCGAGCCTACGTGACCCCACCGACAACGCCTAAGGCACGATCCCACGAGGTAAGACGCGGCCGCGTCGTAGGGACCCACAGGGAGTCCCACGACGCGGCCGCTTCGGGGGGCGTGCTCAGTGGGCGCCGGTGCCGGTCAGGGACCGGACCTCCAGCTCGGCGTACTTGCCGGTGTCGGGCTCTTCCTTGGACAGGACCGTGCCGAGCCAGCCCATGAAGAAGCCGAACGGGATGGAGATGATGCCCGGGTTCTTCAGCGGGAACCAGGCGAAGTCGACGTCGGGGAACATCGCCTTCGGGTCGCCGGAGACGACGGGCGAGAACAGCACCAGGCCGACGGCGACGATGAGGCCGCCGTAGATCGACCACAGCGCGCCCTGGGTGGTGAACTTCTTCCAGAACAGGCTGTAGAGGATCGTCGGCAGGTTGGCGGAGGCCGCGACCGCGAAGGCCAGGGCGACCAGGCCGGCGACGTTCAGGTCGCGGGCGAGGGCGCCGAGGAGGATGGAGACGGCGCCGATGCCGATGGTGGCGAGGCGGGCCGCCCGGACCTCCTCCTTCTCGGTGGCCTGGCCCTTCCTGATGACGTTCGCGTAGATGTCGTGGGCGAACGACGAGGACGAGGCCAGGGTCAGACCGGCGACCACGGCGAGGATCGTCGCGAAGGCCACCGCCGAGATGGTGGCGAGCAGGATCGCGCCCCAGGCCGAGTCGACGCCGCCCAGGTGCAGGGCGAGCAGTGGTGCGGCCGTGTTCCCGGACGGGTTGGACGCGATGATCTCTTCCTGGGAGATCAGCGCGGCGGCACCGAAGCCGAGGGCGATGGTCATCAGGTAGAAGCCGCCGATGATGCCGATCGCCCAGTTCACGGACTTCCGGGCGGCCTTGGCGTTGGGCACCGTGTAGAAGCGGATCAGGATGTGCGGCAGGCCGGCGGTGCCGAGCACCAGGGCGACGCCGAGGGAGATGAAGTCCAGTTTGGAGGTGCCGGTCGCGCCGTACTGGAGGCCGGGCTCCAGGAAGGCGGCGCCCTTGCCGCTGTTCTCGGCGGCCGAGCCGAGCAGGTCGGAGATGTTGAAGTTGAACTTCAGCAGCACCAGGAAGGTGATCAGGAGGGTGCCGCCGATGAGCAGCACGGCCTTGACCATCTGGACCCAGGTGGTGCCCTTCATGCCGCCGATGGAGACGTACATGATCATCAGGACGCCGACGAGGGCGACGATGAGGATCTTGCCCGCGTCGGAGGTGATGCCGAGCAGCAGCGAAACCAGGACGCCGGCGCCGGCCATCTGGGCCAGCAGGTAGAAGATCGACACGACGATCGTGGAGGTGCCGGCCGCCGTACGGACCGGGCGCTGGCGCATGCGGTAGGCGAGGACGTCACCCATCGTGTAGCGGCCGGAGTTCCTGAGCGGCTCGGCCACCAGGAGCAGGGCGACCAGCCAGGCGACCAGGAAGCCGATGGAGTACAGGAAGCCGTCGTACCCGAAGAGGGCGATGGCGCCCGCGATGCCGAGGAAGGACGCGGCGGACATGTAGTCGCCGGAGACGGCGAGGCCGTTCTGGAAGGCGCTGAAGGAACGGCCGCCCGCGTAGAAGTCGGCGGCGTCCTTGGTCTGGCGGCCCGCCCAGACGGTGATGAAGAGGGTCGCGACCACGAAGAGCGCGAACAGGGTGATGATCAGCGGCCGGTGCTCGCTGGCCTCGTTGGCCGCAAGGGTCATCGCGGGGCTCATGCGCCGCCCTCCATACGGGTCTTGATGGCCTCAGCCTTGGGGTCGAGCTTGGCGCCTGCGTGCCGCGCGTACCACCAGGCAATGAGGAACGTGGTGACGAACTGGGCGATACCGAAGACGAACGCGATGTTGATGTTGCCGAACAGCTTGGTGCCCATGAAGTCGCCCGCGTAGTTGGAGAGCAGGACGTACAGCAGGTACCAGACGATGAAGGCGACGGTCAGCGGAAAGGCGAAGGAGCGGTAGGAGCGGCGCAGTTCACCGAACTCCGTGCTCGTCTGCACCTCGACGAACTCCTCGGTCGAGGGGAGTCGATGTTCTGTTTTCGAGGGGGGCGGTGCGTCGGTGGCCACGGAGTCTCCTCGCGTTGCGGGTGCTGTGCTGTTGGTAAGTGATGTGGATCACGTGAACCGGGCGGCGATGCCAGTGGCCGGGTTCGTGATCCGACAGGGGGCTCGATCGTGCTCGGGCTCCCTGTTCAACGTCACGGCGCCACGCGAGGACCGGTTCAACCGCCGTGAGTTCTTTCAGAAGTCATCGCCGGAAAACTGTGAAGTCATCGCCGGAAGTGATTGCTGGCCAGCGAGGTCGAGGGATAGCTTCACCCTGCAACACCCGTCATGTACCTGCCCGAGCACCACCTGTGCCTCGGGCCGGTTTCGTTTCCGGATGATGTGGAGACCCCATGGCTCATCTGCGTTCCAGACGCCGGCTCGCTCTCGCCGTTCCCGTCGTGCTGTCGCTGACCGCCTCGCTCGGCTTCCTGCCGGCGGCCGCCTCGGCCGCCCCGCACGCGGATTCCGCCGCCCAGTCCGCGGACGCGCCCAAGCTGGCGTACGTCGTCAACACCAAGACGGACCGCCACACCATCGCGTCGGTGAAGAAGGCGATCGCCACGGCCGGCGGCACGGTCGTGACCACGTACGAGAAGATCGGCGTGATCGTCGTGCACTCGGCGAACCCGGACTTCGGCGCGCAGATACGCAAGGCCCGCGGCGTGCAGTCGGCGGGTGCCACGCGCACCGCTCCGCTGGTCGCCGCGGGGACGACGGACCAGGACGGGGCCGACTACCTGACGGCCGCGGAGGCCGCGAAGGTGGAGGCGGCCGCCACGGCCGGGAGCGAGCCCCTCGAAGCCGACCAGTGGGACCTGCGGGCGATCGGCGCCGACAAGGCCGCGCAGATCAACCCGGGCAGCCGCAAGGTCACCGTCGCCGTGATAGACACCGGCGTCGACGACACCCACCCCGACCTCGCCCCGAACTTCTCCGCGGGCCAGTCCGCCAACTGTGTCGGCGGCGTCGCGGACACCAGCGAGGGCGCCTGGCGGCCGTACACCGCGGACGACTACCACGGCACGCATGTCGCCGGTGAGATAGCCGCGGCCCGCAACGACATCGGCGTGGCCGGCGTGGCGCCGGGCGTGAAGGTCTCCAGCATCAAGGTGAGCGACCCGCACAACGGGCTCTTCTACCCGGAGAGCGTGGTGTGCGCGTTCGTGTTCGCGGCCGACCACGGCGTCGAGATCACGAACAACAGCTACTACGTCGACCCGTGGCTGTACAACTGCATGGACGACCCGGACCAGCGGGCGATCGTCGACGCGGTCAACCGGGCCCAGCTGTACGCCCAGAGGAAGGGCACCCTGCACCTGGCGTCGGCGGGCAACTCCAACCACGACCTGGACTCCGACGCCATCGTCGACGACAGCAGCCCCGACGACTCCACCCCGGTCGAGCGCACCATCGACCCGCACGAGTGCTACGACGTGCCGACGCAGCTCCCGGGGATCGTCACCGTCAGCGCCACGGGCGTGCAGAACCTCAAGTCGTACTACTCCTCGTACGGCAAGGGCGTCGTCGACGTGGCGGCGCCGGGCGGCGACCGGCTCTACCAGATCCCGGACACGCCGTCGAAGAACGGCCGCATCCTGTCGACCATGCCGAACAACCAGTACGCCTTCCTCCAGGGCACCTCGATGGCCTCGCCGCACGCCGCGGGCGTCGCCGCGCTGCTGAAGTCCGAGCACCCGTGGGCGAGCCCGGCGCAGCTCCAGTGGCTGCTCAAGGCGCAGGCGGACAAGACGGCCTGCCCCGAGTCGTACGACCAGAACGGTGACGGTACGCAGGACGCGGTGTGCGAGGGCGGCACACGCGTCAACGGCTTCTACGGACACGGCATCGTCAACGCGCTGCGCGCGGTCGAATAGTCGCTCAGGCGGCGGCGCGGCCGACCACCGGCCGCGCCGCCGTCCGCCCGGAAACTTCCCGCGCGGTCCACTCGTACCGCTCGGTACCGCTCGTACCGCGAACGAACTGGAGACACGCACACCATGACAGTGCCTCATCCCCGCTACCGTCGTGCCCTGGTGATCCCGGTCGGGATGGCCATGGCGACGGCTCTCGCGTTCCTGCCGAACGCCACGGCGTCCGCGGCGCAGCCCGCCGCCCAGGTGGCCACCGACGCCACCTCCCTCAGCTATGTCGTCAACGTGCGTCCCGGGAAAGGCTCCTCGGGGCATGTGAAGAAGGCGATCGCCGAGGCCGGCGGAACGATCGTCATGTCGTACGACCAGATCGGTGTGATCGTTGTGCACTCGGCGAACGTCGAGTTCGCCCGAACGATCAGGAAGGTACGCGGGGTGCAGTCGGCCGGCGCCACCCGGACGGCGCCGCTGCCCGCGCAGTCCACGACCGACGTGGGGACGCCGAAGGTGCTCACGGCCGAGGACCTGGAGGATGTGGAGGCCGTCGAGGGGCAGGATCCGCTCCAGCCCCTGCAGTGGGACCTGCCGGCCATCAAGGCGGACCGGGCGCATGAGAAGTCGCTCGGCAGCGATCGGGTGACCGTCGCCGTCATCGACACCGGCGTGGACGACACCCACCCGGACATCGCGCCGAACTTCGACCGCGAGGCGTCCGTCAACTGCGTCACGGGCAAGCCGGACACCACCGACGGTGCCTGGCGGCCCGGCGCGGCGGAGAGCCCGCACGGCACGCACGTGGCCGGGGAGATCGCGGCCGCCAAGAACGGCATCGGCATGACGGGCGTGGCGCCGGGCGTGAAGGTGTCCGGCATCAAGGTGTCGACCACCGCCGGCTACTTCTACACGGAGGCCGTCGTCTGCGGCTTCGTCTGGGCCGCCGAGCACGGCGTGGACGTCACGAACAACAGCTATTACACCGACCCCTGGTACTTCAACTGCAAGAACGACCCGGACCAGAAGGCGCTCGTGGAGGCCATCACCCGGGCCTCGAAGTACGCGGAGAAGAAGGGCGCGGTCAACGTCGCCGCGGCCGGCAACGAGAACTACGACCTCGCGGCCGACGAGATCACCGACCCGGTCTCCCCCAACGACTCCACCCCCACCGAACGGGTGATCGACCCGTCCGAGTGCTACGACATACCGACCCAGTTGCCGGGCATCGTGACGGTGGCCGCGACCGGCGCGAAGGGCCTGAAGTCCTCCTTCTCCAACCACGGTTTCGGCGTCATCGACATCGCCGCGCCCGGCGGCGACTCGACGGCGTACCAGAAGCCGGAGCCGCCCGCGACCAGCGGCCTGATCCTGGGCACGCTGCCCGGCGGCAAGTGGGGCTACATGGCCGGTACGTCGATGGCGTCGCCGCATGTCGCCGGGGTCGCCGCCCTGATCAAGTCGACGCATCCGTACGCCCCGCCCGCCCTGGTGAAGGCCCTGCTGTACGCCGAGGCGGACGGCACGCCGTGCACGGACCCGTACGACATCAACGGCGACGGCAAGGTCGACGCGGTGTGCGAGGGGCCGAAGAACTACAACGGCTTCTACGGCTGGGGCATGGCGGACGCGCTGGACGCCGTGACCAAGTAGGGCGTGACCAAGTAGGGCGTGACCAAGTAGGGCTGGGGCGCCGGGAGGTGTTTGCTACGGCCGGCCGGGCCGGACGGGGTCATCCGTTCGGCCCGGCCGCTGCTCGCCGCGACCACCGGGACCGGCATCCGGGGCACCCTGCGCCGTGTGCCGCACGCCGAGCGTGCCCCGGGTCAGCAGGAACTGCGCGGCGATGTACGTGAGCATGATCCAGAAGTCCGGCCCGGGCAGCTGTGGCCAGTCGGCGACGCCGGTGGCGATGAGGGTGTCGGAGAGCATGAAGAGCGCGCCGCCGAGCCCGGCGAGCAGGCCGAGCCGGGTGAGGGCGCCGTACGCCATGGCGGTGAGCAGCGCGCTGTAGGCGGCGACGGGGACGCGCAGGCCGGCGGGCAGGTCGGGCCAGAGCAGGGCGACGGTGCCGGTCAGGGCGGCGGCGTAGCCGAGGGCGATCAGGCCCGTACGCGCGCGTGGGGCGGTGTTGCGCCGGCCGTGTGCCCTGAAGAGGGCGAGGTAGCACACGTGCCCCACGGCGAAGGAGGCCATCCCGGCCAGGAAGGCGGGCTCGGCGTCCGACAGCAGCAGCGTGTCCCCGCCCCAGCCGAACAGCAGGGCGACGACGAGCAGTCGGGGCGCGCCGCGCAGGGCGGCCCAGGCGGCGAGGAGGGGCATCAGGAGCGGCTTGGCGACGGCGTGCCCGGGCTCGAAGCCGACGGCGAGCGAGGCGAGGTCGACGACGACGGCGAGGCCGAAGGCGGCGAGGAGTGTCCGGGGAGTCCTCACGCCGCCGCGCTCTCCCCGGCCGGTTCCGGCGACGGCGCGGTCGAGGGTGCCTGCGCGGGCTGCCAGCCCGGCCCGCGGAAGAGGCGTCCCGCGCGCTCACGCCAACCGCGGGCGGCTCTCAGGTTCTTGGCGATGGCGACGTACTCATGGGTGGCGACCTTCAGCGGGTTGTACGTGGTGATGTTCTTGGTCAGTCCGTACACCGGCCGTTCGGTCTCGGCGACGAAGGAGCCGAAGAGGCGGTCCCAGACGATGAGGATGCCGCCGAAGTTGCGGTCGAGATAGCCGCCTTGGGAGGCGTGGTGCACCCGGTGGTGGGACGGCGTGTTGAACACGAACTCGAACCAACGGGGCATCTTGTCGATCCGCTCGGTGTGGATCCAGAACTGGTAGACGAGGTTCGCGGACGAGCAGAACGCCAGAGCGGCCGGATGGACACCGAGAGCGATCAAAGGCACGTAGAACGGCCAAACGGTCAAGGACGTCCACGGCTGGCGCAGCGCGGTGGTCAGATTGAACTTCTCGCTCGAATGGTGGACCACGTGACAGGCCCACAGGATGCGGATGACGTGGTGACCGCGGTGCGACCAGTAGTAGAAGAAGTCCTGCGCCAGCAGCATCAGCGCAACGGTCCACCACAGTACGGGCACCCGCAGCGGCGTCAGCTCGTAGATGGCCGTGTAGATGGCGACGATCGGGATCTTCCACAGCAGGTCGAAGAAGAGGCTGCCGAGTCCCATGGTGACGCTCGTGGCGGCGTCCTTGGCCTCGTAACCGGCCGCGTCCTCGTCCGGGTGGAGGCGGACGCTGATCATCTCGATGACGGTGAGCAGCACGAAGGCCGGTATGGACCAGACCACGACATTGGGGAGGTTCGGCATGCGTGCACCGTAGAACTGGTGGTCGGCCACGGCTAGAGGTTGTTACCGACAAGTATTACCGGCGGTACGCGCTTGCTTGTTGGCGATCTCCACCAATGGCCGGAGCCTTCGGCCGGGCACCGACTCAGGCTCCCGCCGCCCCCAGCAGACTCCCCGCCGCATACGTAACCCCCATGGCCACCGCCCCACCGCCCACATTCCGCACCATGGCCCGCCCCGGCTTCGCCGCCCCCAGGCGCGCGCTGCTCCACCCCGTGCAGGCCAGCGCCACCAGCACCGACCCCACCGTCACAAGCAGCCGCCAGTCCGCGGGCGGCAGCACCATCGCCAGCAACGGCAGCAACGCGCCCGCCGTGAACGCGAGGAAGCTCGCCCACGCCGCGTGCCAGGGGTTCGTCAGCTCGTCGGGGTCGATGCCGAGTTCCACGCGCGCGTGCGCGCGCAGGGCGTCACGTTCCGTCAGCTGGACCGCCGCTTCACGGGCCACGTCCCGGGACAGTCCGCGTTCCTCCAGAAGGTCCGCCAGTTCCTCCAGCTCCGCATCCGGCTGATCCCTCAGTTCCCGTCGCTCCAGGGCCAGGGCGGCCATCTCGGAGTCGCGCTGGGTGGAGACCGAGACATACTCCCCGGCAGCCATCGACATGGAACCGGCGAGCAGGCCCGCGAGGCCGGCCGTGAGGAGGGCGGAGCGGTCGTCCGTCGCGCCGGCCACGCCGACGACGAGGCCGGCCGTGGAGACGATGCCGTCGTTGGCCCCGAGGACCGCCGCTCGCAGCCAGTTGAGGCGTTCGCCGAGCGCGCCCCCATGGGCCTCGCCGTGCGTGGGTTCCGTCACGGTCGGAGGATGCACCAAGGACAGTCGCGGGTGCGCGCCGACCCGCCCTGGCCCCGCAGACGTCCGCGTCTCGAACAGGCAGGCGGACCAAGAGACCTGACGGACAGCGGTGTCGGTCCCGGCCCGTATCCTCAATGACCATGCTCGAAGACCGCACGCCCGCAGCGTCCTTCCCGACAGCCTGGCCGACCGCGTATCCCCACGGATACGCGGTCGTTGACGTGGAGACCACAGGGCTGGCGCGGGACGACCGGATAATCTCCGCGGCGGTCTACCGGCTGGACGGGCGTGGTGAGGTCGAGGACCACTGGTACACGCTGGTGAATCCGGAGCGCGACCCGGGCCCGGTGTGGATCCACGGGCTGACGAGCGAGGCGCTCGAAGGGGCGCCGCTCTTCGAGGACATCGCCGAGGAGTTCGCGACCCGGCTGGAGGGCCGGGTGCTCGTCGCGCACAACGCGGTGTTCGACTGGCAGATGATCGCCCGCGAGTACGCGCGCGTGCGGCGCGAGGCGCCGGTGCGGCAGCGACTGTGCACCATCGCCCTGTCCAAGGCGCTTCAGCTGCCGCTGCCCAACCACAAGCTGGAGTCGCTGGCCGCGCACTTCGGCGTCGTACAGCGGCGGGCGCACCACGCGCTGGACGACGCGCGCGTGCTGGCGGAGGCGTTCCGGCCGAGCCTCAGGGCCGCGGCGGAGGGCGGAGTGCGGCTGCCGCTGCACGAGTGCCGGCCGCTGACCGAGTGGGTGGAGCGGCCCGCCGCCCGGATCGGGCAGCAGGCGGGCGGATACGGCGGCTATCGGCCGGGCAGTTGGCGTCCGTCCCGCAAGAGACCCGCCTGCCCGTATCCCAACCCGGGGCGGTACGAAGAGGGCAAACGCCTCAAGCAGGGCATGCGGGTCGCCTTCTCCGGGGACACCTCCGTCGAACGCGAGCTGCTGGAGGACCGCGCCATCGAGGCGGGGCTGCATGTCGCCACGAGCCTGTCCCGGCTGACCAGCCTGCTCGTCACCAACGACCCGGACGCGGGCACCTCGAAGGTCGTCAAAGCCCGGCAGTACGGCACGCCGGTGGTCGACGAGGCGGCGTTCGGGCAGCTCCTGAGGGATGTGGAACCGGCGTCGGAGGCATGACCGTACGGACGGGTGATTGGTGTGCGACTCGCCCGGCGCCCGCTCGCCCGTGCCTCGGGAACGGCTCACCCTGTGGCGCATGGCGACTTGTGAAGTTTGCGGCAATAACTACGGAATGACCTTCGAGGTGCACGCGCAGGGCGCGGTCCACGTCTTCGACTGCTTCGCCTGTGCGATCCACCGCATGGCACCCATCTGCGAGCACTGCCGGGTCCAGATCATCGGGCAGGGCGTCGAGGTCGAGGGCCACTGGTACTGCGGTGCACACTGCGCCCGTGCGGAGGGGAAGGTGGGCATCGTCGACCGGGTCTGAGCCCCGGGGGCCCGTCCCCGCGTCTGAGCCCCGGGGGCCCCGTCCCGCACCCCCACGCACCGCGCCCCACGGCCCGAGATGTACGGTCGTGGGGTGTACCGCTTCCTGTTGTCCCGGCAGTGGGTGATCCTCACCCTTGTCGTCCTCGCGCTCATCCCGACGATGATCGAGCTGGGCTTCTGGCAGCTGCACCGGCACGAGCGCAGGGTCGCGCTGAACAACGTGATCGCTGAATCGCTGGCCGCCGAGCCGGTCCCGGTCGAGTCGCTGACCTCGCCCGGAGCCGAGGTCGAGGACGCCGACCTGTACCGGCGCGTGACCGCGCAGGGGCGTTTCGACACCGCGCACGAGGTCGTCGTACGCCGCCGTACGAACGCGGACGACGCGGTCGGCTACCACGTGCTGACCCCCTTCGTCCTCGACGACGGCAAGGTTCTGCTGGTGAACCGTGGCTGGGTGCCCTCCGACGGGCTGAGCCAGACCGCGTTCCCGAAGATCCCGGCGCCGCCGCAGGGTGAGATCACCATCACCGGGCGGCTGATGCCCGACCAGACGACCGCCGAGAGCGGCATCAAGAACGTCCAGGGCCTGCCGGACCGCCAGATCATGCTGATCAACAGCGGGCAGGAGGCCGAGCGGCTCGGCAAGCAGGTCCTCGGCGGGTACATCGAGCTGACCGCGCCCGAGCCGCAGGGCGACACGCCCGAGCTGATTCCCGCCCCGGATCACGACAGCATCGGCAACCACATGGCGTACGCCATCCAATGGTGGCTGTTCGCCGCGGGCGTCCCCGTCGGCTGGGTGGTCCTGGCCCGCCGCGAGGCCCGGGACCGCGCACAGGCGGCGACCGAGCAACAGCGGGAGCAGACGGCACCGGCGCCGGCGTAGTACCCGTCACCTGTGCGGCACCGGCGCCCGCGCAGCCAGCGCCAGCCCCGCATGCCGCGCCACGTCAGTGCAGCCTCGCCGGCCCGCGCTGGTGCAGCCCGGCGCCACGCCTGCCGCGCCCGCGCCGGTGCAGCCCCGCGCCACGCATTCCGCACCCGCGCCGGGTGCAGCCCTCCCAGGCCCCACCCCGCCCATGCAGCCCGCCACCCAGGCCCCGCCCCCGCCCATGCAGCCCACGCCACTACGCCTCACCGGCGCTGTGCGCCCCGCCACCCATGCCGCACCGGCACCTGAAGCCCCGCGCCACCCACGCCGCACCCACCCCACAACCGCGCAGCCCCGCGCCACCCACGCCGCACCTGCACCCCACCCCCAACCCCCACACCCGCGCAGCCCCACTCCCCCACCCGATCCGCCCCGATTGCCCGACCGGCCCGCGGGAACCCGCACTCCGTGCACCCGCCCACCAGGATCTCCGCCGAGGACATCGCCAAGAGCCGTATCGAGGACTACGCCCTCATCGGCGACGAGCAGACCGCCGCCCTCGTCGGCAGGGACGGCTCCGTCGACTGGCTGTGCCTGCCCCGCTTCGACTCGGCCGCCTGCTTCGCCAAGCTGCTCGGCGACGAGGAGAACGGCCACTGGCGGATCGCCCCCAAGGACGCCGAGGACGCCGACGGCAGCCCGCACGCCTGCACGCGGCGTGCCTACCGTCCCGGCACGCTGGTCCTGGACACCGAGTGGGACACGCCCCAGGGCTCGGTCCGGGTCACCGACCTGATGCCGCAGCGCGACCGCGCACCCGACCTCGTACGCATCGTGGAGGGCCTCAGCGGCCGCGTGACCGTCCACAGCACTCTCCGCCTGCGCTTCGACTACGGCTCGATCGTGCCGTGGATGCGCAGGTCCGACGGCCACCGGGTGGCCGTCGCGGGCCCGGACTCGGTGTGGCTGCGCAGTGAGCCGCCCGTGGTCACCTGGGGCGAGAACTTCGGCACCCACTCGGAGTTCACGGTCGGCGAGGGCGAGAAGGTCGCGTTCGTGCTCACCTGGCACCCCTCCCACGAGCCGCGCCCGCCCCTCGTCGACCCGCACAAGGCGCTGCGCGGCAGCATCGCGGACTGGCAGGCCTGGTCGGCCCGGTGCCGCTACCACGGCCCGCACAGGGACACCGTGCTCCGCTCACTGATCACCCTGAAGGCCCTCACCTACGCCCCGACCGGCGGCATCGTCGCCGCCCCCACCACCTCCCTGCCGGAGGAGATCGGCGGCGTACGCAACTGGGACTACCGCTACTGCTGGCTGCGCGACTCCACCCTCACCCTGGGCGCGCTGCTGATGGCCGGCTACCACGAGGAGGCCGAGGCCTGGCGTGACTGGCTGGTGCGCGCGGTCGCGGGCGCCCCGGCGGACATGCAGATCATGTACGGGCTGGCCGGCGAGCGACGGCTGCCCGAGTACGTACTGCCGTGGCTGACCGGTTTCGCCGGTTCCACTCCGGTCCGGATCGGCAATGACGCCGTACGGCAGCTGCAGCTGGACGTGTACGGCCAGGTGATGGACTCGCTGTCGCTGGCGCGGACGTCGGGGATGGCCGTCAAGCCGCACATGTGGCAACTGCAGTGCGCCCTGATGGAGTTCCTGCGGTCGGCGTGGCGGCAGCCGGACGAGGGGCTGTGGGAGGTGCGCGGCGGCCGCCGTCAGTTCGTGCACTCCAAGGTGATGGTGTGGGTGGCCGCCGACCGCGCGGTGCGCACCATGGAGCGGCATCCGGAGCTGAAGGGCGATCTGCAGGGCTGGCGGGAGTTGCGCGAGGAGGTGCATCGCGAGGTGTGCGAGCGGGGCTATGACCCCGAGCGGAACACCTTCACGCAGTACTACGGCTCGCGCGAACTCGACGCGGCTCTGCTGCTCATCCCGCGCGTGGGCTTTCTCCCGCCCGACGACCCGCGCGTGCAGGGCACCATCGAGGCGGTCCGCGCCGGGCTCGGTCACCACGGCTACCTGCGCCGTTACAGCACCGATCAGGCGGTCGTCGACGGGCTGCCCGGCAGTGAGGGCACATTCCTGGTGTGCTCGTTCTGGCTGGCGTACGCGCTGCACATGGCGGGCCGCAGGGAGGAGGCCCGCGAGCTGTTCGAACGGCTGGTGCGGCTGACGAACGACGTGGGGCTGCTGGCCGAGGAGTACGACCCCGTGGCCGGCCGCCAGCTCGGCAACTTCCCGCAGGCGTTCAGCCATATCGGCCTGGTGAACACGGCCCTCGCCCTGTTCGGGGACGAGGGGGCAGGATAGGGCCCATGGATCTTGGGCTGAAGGACCGGGTGTACGTCGTCACGGGGGCCACGCGTGGACTGGGCAACGCCGCCGCGCGCGAGCTGGTGGCCGACGGTGCGAACGTCGTCGTCACGGGGCGGGACGAGAAGCGGGTCGCCGACGCGGCGGCGGAGCTGGGGCCGAACGCACACGGGGTGGCCGTGGACAACGCCGACCCGCAGGCGGCGGCGCGGCTGATCGGTGCGGCGCGGGAACGGTTCGGCGGGTTCGACGGGATTCTGGTGAGCGTGGGCGGTCCGCCGGCCGGGTTCGTCGCCGACAACACCGACGAGCAGTGGCAGGCCGCGTTCGAGTCGGTGTTCCTGGGGGCGGTACGGCTGGCTCGTGCGGCGGCCGCGGAGCTGGAGGCCGGGGGCGTCATCGGGTTCGTGCTGTCGGGGTCGGTGTACGAGCCGATTCCGGGGCTGACGATTTCGAACGGGCTGCGGCCGGGCCTGGCCGGGTTCGCCAAGTCGCTGTCGGACGAGCTGGGTCCGCGGGGCGTGCGGGTGGTGGGCCTGCTGCCGGGGCGGATCGACACCGACCGGGTGCGGGAGCTGGACGCGCTGTCGGCGGATCCGGAGGCCACCCGGGCGGCCAGTGAGTCGCGGATTCCGCTGCGGCGGTACGGGATGCCGGAGGAGTTCGGGCGTACGGCGGCCTTCCTGATGTCTCCGGCCGCGTCGTACCTGACCGGAGTCATGGTGCCGGTGGACGGTGGCGCCCGGCACGGCTTCTGAGCTCTGAGGGCGTCAACTGACCCTTTCCGCGCGGTGCCTGACGCCCTTGAGCCGTACCTCCGCCGGCAGCGACGCCAGCCCCGCCGAGGTGCGGGCGTGGGCGAGGGCCTGGTCCGCCAGGTGGTTCAGCGCCTCCCCCGGGTCCACGTGGGGTTCCAGCAGGATCCTGGCGCGGGCCGCGGGGGCGGTGCGACGGCCCGTGAGGTGGACGTGGGCGCGCGCGACGCCGTCCAGGGCGGTCGCCTCGGTGGCGAGTACGCCCTCCAGGGCGCGGCCCCGCAACAGGGCGCCCTCGCCGTCGCCGGTGTCGACCAGCACCTCGGCCAGCCGGCGTCGGCGCACCACCGCGACCAGCCACCACAGGGCGAGCAGGACGAGGACCGCGAGGGCGGCGAGGACGGCCGGCCACCACCAGCCGGCGTCCCGCCACCGGGTCCGCTCGGCATCGCTGAGCAGTACGTCGCTGCGGCTGTCGTGGATCCACCAGGACGGCGCCTCGACCCCGAGCCCGACGGCCAGCACCGCACCGCCCAGCACGACCAGCACGAGTCCTGCGACGCCGAGCAGTACCCGGTTGACGGTCCTGAGCACCGTGGTCACCCCTTCCGGCCGGGCCGCCGGACGTGCACCGACAGCGCCGGGCGGCGGGACAGGCCCAGTGCCCTGATCGCGTCGGCGAGCGCCTCGTCCAGGTCGGCGCGTACGTCGTCCAGTTCACGGAAGTGCGAGACCGCGCGCACGTCGGCCCGCCGGCGGCGCATCCGCACCCGTACCGACTGCACCCCGGACACCTCCATGGCCCGGTCGCGCAGGACCGTCGCGGCGGCGCCCCGCTGCAGTCCGGCGCGTACGTCGGGGTGCGTGCGCCGCATCGGCAGGACGTCGCGCAGGCCGGGTGTGGCGGCGAGCGCGATCAGCCAGAGGCCGAGGGCGGCGGCGACGCCCGCGCCGACCAGGACCCAGGTGTCGTCGAGGGGGCGTTCGGCGAGTTGCCGGGCCAGTTCGCGGCGCCAGAACATGGCCTGCTGGTCGGCGCGTACGGCTGCGATGTCGTAAAGGAAAGCGCCGGCCACGACCAGCAGCAGCGTGGCGACGACGGCCGCGGGGACGCGGCGGGCCGACCAGAAGCGGTGGGTCCTGCCGTCCTCGCCGTCGAGTGCGGGCCGCGGCTCGTAGGCGGCCGCCGACTCGGACTGGCCCAGCTCCGGTTCGGCCTTCTCGATCACCGGCAGTCTCTGTGTGGTGCCCTCGGAGCCCTGGGGCTCGCTCATCGGGTCCTCCCCTGTGCCGCGTGCGCCGCCAGGTGCAGCCGCTCCACCTGGACGGCGACCTCCGGAACCTCCATTCCCACCAACGCGCCTACCCGCTCCACGACATGGCGACGCACCTGGCCGCACCGGGAGCCGATGTCGCTGGGGTAGTCGAGTTCGAGATCGACGTGCACCCGGGCCACATCGTGGTGGACGACGACCGTGGCGTGCGGGCGGGCCGCGTCCTGCGGGAGCTTCCCGAGCGCCTCTCGGGCGGCCTGCGCGGCGATCTTGGCGACCACCCGGTCGGCGATCGTGGTCTGCCCGCGTTCGCCCGCCCGGGTCACGGCGTCCGCTCCGCGTGGTTCGTCGCCCCCGCTGCTCACGGACGTCACCGCCGCCGGTCGCGGGTGCGGAAGAAGTCGCCGGCTTCCAGATCCCCTTCCAGGAACCGGCCGACGACGAACCCGACGGCGCCCAGCGCCGCCACCAGCAGGAACGCGCCGAACCCGCCGAAATACCCGGCGAAGCCCAGCGCCATTCCGGCGATCATGCCGATCACGGCCCTGCTCATCGTGCGCTCCTCAGCTCGTAGCCGTGCGAGTCATGTCCGGGCCCATCAGGGATGCATTCGATGCCATTCTGGTCCATTACGGTCTTCGAGTGACGGTACGTCACTGAATCCGGGGCTCCGGTTCCTCTTCCTCCTCCTCCGGAAGCTTCACGTCGCTCACCGCGATGTTGACCTCGACGACCTCCAGGCCGGTCATCCGCTCCACGGCCGCGATCACGTTCTCGCGCACGGCCCGCGCGACGTCCGCGATCGACACCCCGTAGTCGACGACGATCTCCAGGTCGAGCGCGGTCTGCACCTCGCCGACCTCGGCCTTCACGCCGCGTGTCACGGACTTCGACCCACCGGGCACCCGGTCCCGTACGGCACCGAAGGTGCGGCTCAGTCCGCTGCCCATCGCGTGGACGCCCACGACGTCGCGGGCGGCGAGCCCGGCGATCTTCTCCACGACCCCGTCGGCGATGATGGTCCTGCCCCGGGTCCCCGGATCCCCGCCGCCCCGCCTGACGGGCTTGCGGGTCTGCACCGACGGCTCGGTCTCCCCTTCGGAGGTCTGCGTCCGGTTCCGGTCCATCTCGGTCATCGCCGTGCGTCCTTCCGTCGTCCTGCGACCACGGTAAGTGAGGCTGCACGAACCCGCGCCGGGAATGCGGCAGGCTGGAGCAATGACGGCGGACCGATGGACGCAGGCAGTACGACAGCAGCTGGGCCTCGGCAGACTGCTCCCGCTGGGCGGCCCGCGCGACGGCGCGTGGATCGCCGAAGGAGCGGCCGGGACGGTCCTGCGGCGCGCGGGGAACGCGGTGCCGGGCGTGCGCCTGGGCGCGCTCCGGATCACCCTTGCCGACCCGGACGCCGCCCACGCCCCCGCCGTACCGCCCCCACCGACCGCCCTGCCACCGGGCCCCCTTCGTCTGACCGCCGACTGCGCGGTCACGGCGGCCGAGCCGCTGCCGACGACCGCCGCCCGGCTGCGTACGGTCCTGGCGGCGACCGCGGCGGCACGGCTGGGGCTGACGGTGGCGGAGGTCGACCTACGGGTGACGGCCCTGCTGGACGAGGAGACGGAACCCGACGTCGTACGAGCACCCGAGCCGCCTCACGCACGGCCGCCCGCGGACGGCGACACGGCCACCGTGGCCGCCGCGGCCCTCGCGGTCCCGGGCGTGACGCACCTCACGGACATACTCGGCCGGGCGGTGCACATCGAGGAGAGCCCGGGCGAGGCCACGCTGCCGCGCCGGCATGTCCGGGTGGAACTCGCCGTCGGCGCGGACCACCGGACCCTGGAGGTGGCCCGGCATGTCCGCGCACAGGTGGGATCGGCGCTGAAAGATCACCCGTCAGTGGCCGTACTGATCACGACGGTGAGTTGAGGGCGTCACTCGCCCAGGCCTGCGAGATCCCGCAACCTCCGTGCCTGAGCCGCGCGCTCGGCGACGCGCTGTTCCTCGTACGTCCTCTGCCCCGCGCCGCGCAGCAACGCCTTGGTCTCGATCACCGCGTCGCGCGGTGCGGCAAGGAGCGCCGCCGCGAGGTCGCGGACCGCACTGTCGAGCTCGGCCGCCGGTACGGCGACATTCGCCAGCCCGGTGTTCACGGCCTCGTCCGCGTGAACGAAGCGTCCCGTGGCGCAGATTTCGAGCGCGCGGGCGTAGCCGACGAGCCCGACCAGCGGATGCGTGCCGGTCAGGTCCGGGACCAGGCCCAGGCTGGTCTCGCGCATGGCGAACTGCACGTCGTCGGCGACGACGCGCAGATCACAGGCGAGGGCGAGCTGGAAACCCGCGCCGATGGCATGCCCTTGGACGGCGGCGACAGAGACGATGTCGCTGCGCCGCCACCAGGTGAACGCCTCCTGGTACTCGGCGATGGTCGCGTCCAACTCCTCGTCGCCGCCACGCGCGAGGTCGATGAAGGACGGCTCGCCGTCGAAGCCCTCGGGAGTGAAGGCCTGCCGGTCGAGGCCCGCCGAGAAGGACTTGCCCTCGGCGCGCAGCACGACCACCCGGACGGTGCCGGGCAGCAGCCGACCGGCCTCGGTCAGCGCCCGCCACAGAGCGGGGCTCTGCGCGTTGCGCTTGGCCGGGTTGGTCAGCGTCACCGTGGCGATCGCGTCGTCGACGGTGAGCCGTACGCCGTCCTTGTCGAGTACCGGGTCGAGCGAAGCCATGGGGCGCCTCCGATGGGTGCGGTCATCGTGAGTGCCGAACCGAGGCACTCATAAGTGACTGCACAGTAACCACCCAGCCGATCACCGGACCGACCGGGTGGCCACCATCGAAGCCGAGGGGCGCGCCCGGGGGTCAGGCCGAAGCGGCCTTCTTACCCCGCGTCGCCCCGCCACGCCCACGGAGCGTGACGCCCGACTCGCTGAGCATGCGGTGCACGAAGCCATACGAGCGGCCGGTCTCCTCGGCCAATGCCCGGATGCTCGCACCGGCGTCGTACTTCTTCTTCAGGTCTGCCGCGAGCTTGTCGCGCGCGGCGCCGGTCACCCGGCTGCCCTTCTTCAGAGTCTCGGCCACCCGTGCCTCCTCATGGGAAGTGCGCTCTGGTCCCCTCATGATCACCCCTCTGGGGCTTCATGGCCACCCATTCGGCAAGGTCCGTGGATGAGGGTTTTGACGACAGGAGCGCATCCCCACAAGTGGAATCAGTGGTTCCGTCGAGTGGTATGCATACGGCCGAACGGGTTGATCCACGAAGGGGCAGGTCAGCGACCCCACACGACGAGCCCTTGTCGATAAAGGGATTCACCGGGAATTGGGTGTAGGACACACCCGGGTACGAGGAGATCTCACACAGATGATGGATCACGGCTAGGCCGAATGATCCATACGCAGTGGATCAACCATTCGATCAAGCCACACTGACCGATGGGACTGGGTTACGAGGGATCTGAGGTTTCAGAGGATCTGGGGATCTGAGGGTCGGGGATCTGGCGATGTGAGGGTCTGGGGAAGTGGGGATCAGGGATCAGGGGATCAGGCGAGGGCGACCAGATCCGCGTAGTCCGCGCCCCACAGGTCCTCGACGCCGTCCGGCAGCAGGATGATCCGCTCCGGCTGGAGTGCCTCGACCGCGCCCTCGTCGTGGGTGACCAGGACGACCGCGCCCTTGTAGGTGCGCAGCGCGCCGAGGATCTCCTCGCGGCTGGCCGGGTCGAGGTTGTTGGTCGGCTCGTCGAGGAGCAGCACGTTCGCCGACGACACGACCAGGGTGGCGAGGGCGAGGCGGGTCTTCTCACCGCCGGAGAGGACACCGGCCGGCTTGTCGACGTCGTCGCCGGAGAACAGGAACGAGCCGAGCACCTTGCGGACCTCGACCAGGTCCATGTCGGGCGCGGCGGAGCGCATGTTCTCCAGGACCGTGCGGTCCGGGTCGAGGGTCTCGTGCTCCTGCGCGTAGTAGCCCAGCTTCAGGCCGTGGCCGGGGGTGACCTGCCCGGTGTCGGGCTTCTCGACGCCTGCGAGGAGGCGCAGCAGCGTGGTCTTGCCGGCGCCGTTGAGGCCCAGGATCACCACGCGGGAACCCTTGTCGATCGCCAGGTCGACGTCGGTGAAGATCTCCAGCGAGCCGTACGACTTGGACAGCCCCTCGGCGGTCAGCGGGGTCTTGCCGCAGGGCGCGGGCTCGGGGAAGCGCAGCTTGGCGACCTTGTCGGACTGGCGGACATCTTCGAGGCCGGACAGCAGCTTCTCCGCGCGGCGGGCCATGTTCTGCGCGGCGACCGTCTTGGTGGCCTTGGCGCGCATCTTGTCGGCCTGCGCGTTCAGCGCGGCGGCCTTCTTCTCGGCGTTGGCGCGCTCGCGCTTGCGGCGCTTCTCGTCGGCCTCGCGCTGCTGCTGGTAGAGCTTCCAGCCCATGTTGTAGATGTCGATCTGGGCGCGGTTGGCGTCCAGGTAGAACACCTTGTTGACGACCGTCTCGACCAGGTCGACGTCGTGGGAGATCACGATGAAGCCGCCGCGGTAGGTCTTGAGGTAGTCCCGCAGCCAGATGATCGAGTCGGCGTCGAGGTGGTTCGTGGGCTCGTCGAGCAGCAGCGTGTCCGCGTCCGAGAACAGGATCCGGGCCAGCTCGATACGGCGGCGCTGACCGCCGGAGAGCGTGTGCAGGGGCTGGCCGAGCACCCGGTCGGGCAGGTTGAGCGCGGCGGCGATGGTGGCGGCCTCGGCCTCGGCGGAGTACCCGCCCTTGGTGAGGAACTCCGTCTCCTGGCGCTCGTACTGCTTCAGCGCCTTCTCGCGGGTGGCACCCTTGCCGGTCGCGATGCGCTGCTCGTTCTCGCGCATCTTGCGGATCAGTACGTCGAGGCCGCGCGCGGAGAGGACGCGGTCGCGGGCGAGTATGTCGAGGTCGCCGGTGCGGGGGTCCTGCGGGAGGTAGCCGACCTCGCCGGAGCGGGTGACGGCGCCCGCGGCGGGGATGCCCTCGCCGGCCAGGACCTTGGTGAGGGTGGTCTTGCCGGCGCCGTTGCGGCCGACCAGGCCGATGCGGTCGCCCTTGGCGACACGGAAGGTGGCGGACTCGATGAGGACGCGCGCACCGGCGCGCAGCTCGATACCGGAGGCGGAGATCACGGACAGACTCCAGGGCGGGTTGGTGGCGGGACAGGCGGCTGCGGACGTTCCCGCCGTCTAATGCGCGAGGAGAATGGCCATGGGGCCAGTCTAACGGGGTGGTGCAACCAGTTTTTGCGGGTTCGTGTGTTCGGGGGGTGGAGTGGGTGTTCGGGGCGGGGTGGGTGCGGCGGGGTTGGGGGCGGGGCTTTGGGGCGTGAGGGTGGGTGCGTGGGCGGGCGGGGGCAGCGGGGGCAGCGCGGGGGCGGGGCTTCGGGTTGTGGGGCGGGTGAGCGGGCGGGGGGTACGGGTCTTGCGGGCCGCAGGCACGAAAGCACGAGCGGGCGTGGACGAAGCTTCGGCCGCGAGGACGGGCGCACGGGCCGCGGCCACGGGTCTCACGGGCCGCGAGCACGAAAGCACGAGCGGGCGTGGACGAAGCTTCGGCCGCGAGGACGGGCGCACGGCCGCGGCTACGGGTCTTACGGGCCGCGGGCACGGGAGCACGGGTGGCGGGTGCGTGTCTTCTGGCGCGGGGACGGATGCGCGGGTGGCGGGTGCGTGTCTTCGGGCGCGGACGCGGTGTTCGGTTCAGCGAACCGGGATCTCGTTGCCGAGTGGGGTGCGGTGGGGGGTGATCCGGCCCAGGTCGTCGATGGGGACGAGTTGGGTGGTCCAGGCGGCGCGGCGGCAGGGCTGGGCGACGAGCAGGGCTCGGCCCCGGTGCAGCGCGCGTTCCGGCCGGAACACGCATCCCTTGCGGGCGGGCAGCACCCAGCGCAGGTCGCCGTCGGAGGTGCGGTACGCCGCGATGCGGCGCGGGGTGACGACGGCGAGGATGCCGCGGCCCAGGAGGCGCAGGACGCCGGTGCCGCCATGCGCCGGAAGCCAGTCGGCGACTGCGGGGAGGGCGCGGTGCCAGCGGACGGAGGTGCCGTCGGTGTCGGTGTCGGTGACGAGTCCGTCGTCCCAGAGCGTGATCGCCTCCCCGCGCGCGGGGAGCACGGTCAGGGGGCGGCGGCCCTCGCGGGTGTAGCGCCAGCGGACTCCTCCCGTGGCTCGGTCGTACGCCTCGACGGCCGCCCTCTGGATGCGCAGGTGCGGGGTGAGGTGCTGCACGCGCGCGTGCACGGTGAGGCGGTCTCCGTAAGGAGCCGGGCGGGCCTGGTGGGCGGCGGCGAGGAGAGCGGCCGTGAGGAGGAGGGCGGAAATGGCTGTGAGGAGGCGGCGGGGTGTGCGGGGCGCGGGCCCGGGGACGGCGGGCTTCCTGTCCGGGGAGAGGG
This sequence comes from Streptomyces sp. Z423-1, assembly GCF_013009255.1. Lineage (NCBI taxonomy): Bacteria > Bacillati > Actinomycetota > Actinomycetes > Kitasatosporales > Streptomycetaceae > Streptomyces > Streptomyces sp. Z423-1. Next base: position 7,379,738 of record NZ_CP053109.1, on the reverse strand, counting down.
GATCGGTCAGCATCACCTCGGCCGGCAGAACGACCACTGGGCTCCCCTCGACAACCGTTCGACAACCGTGCTCGCGGATAGGCGCAGAGCCTAGTCAGGGGTGCGGAGTGCCGTCGGGAGGTGGCGGTCCCGCGGTGGGTGCGTCGCCCGTCCTGCAGTGGGTGCGTCGCCCGTTCGGACGCTCGTCCGGCGCCGGGCGTCCGAGGCCCGGTGAGGATGGCGTCAGGGGGACAGTGCGGCCGAGGACGATACCTCCATGCAGTTCGACGACGACGCCCGGCTGGACACGTCCGAGGTGCGGGACGTACGCGGCAGCCGGATCCCCGGCGGAGGAGCGACCGTCGGCGGCGGCCTCGCCGGTCTGCCGGCGCTGCTCCTCGGGCTGGGGCTTCTGTGCAGGTCAGGTGGCGTTGTCAGTGGCGGGTGCCAGGATGAATGACGCGGGCGGATCCGGCAGACGGATCCGCTTGCGAATCCAGCAGTCCACCTGTGAATCCACCAGTGCACCTGTGAATCCACTCAATCCACCAGCCACATCCGACTGATTTTCCGGCCCTGACGCACAAAGGAGCGATCGGCATGGCAGGCACGAGCGGTCGCGGTCCGAGTATCTACCCGACGCTGATGTACGCGGACGCGAAGGCGGCGATCAAGCAGCTCACGGAGGCCCTGGGCTTCACGGAGCTGGCCGTGTACGAGGGCGAGGGCGGCATGGTGACGCACGCCGAGCTGGTGCAGGGCAACGGCGCGGTGATGATCGGCTCGAAGGGCCGCGGCGGGCTCTACGACACGGTGATGAAGGACGCGGGGCCGGTCGGGGTGTACGTCGTCGTCGACGACGTCGACGCACACCACCAGCGGGCCGTGGACCACGGCGTGGAGATCCTGATGCCCCCGACGGACCAGGACTACGGCTCGCGGGACTACATGGCCCGCGACGCCGAGGGCAATGTCTGGAGCTTCGGCACGTACGCGCCCCGGATAACCGACTGACCCGCGCCCCGCACCGGCGACCGACCGGCCTCAGCTGCCGCCGGTGTGCACCTGGAAGGCCGCGCGGCGCACGGCCTTGGCCAGCGCGGGGTCGGGGTGCGCCGCGGCCAACGCGACCAGGACCTGCACGGTGCGCGGGTGACCGACGGCACGCACCTCGTCGAGCAGGGCGGGCACGGTCGGCTGCACGGCGGACTCCAGATGCCGTACCAGGAGCGGTGCCTCGCCGTGGTCGGCGACGGCGGCGGCCGTGTCGACCCACAGCCAGGTGGCCTCCTCCCGGGTGAGCACCTCGTGGGCGTCCTCGGGATCGGCACCGTCGTGCTCCGCGAGCCACAGCAGGGCGTAGGGCCGCAGGGTCGACTCGTCGAGCACGGCGCGTACGTCGGGCTCGGCGGGGGCGCCGACGACGCGCAGCGCCTCGAAGGCCAGGCCGCGCAGCAGGGCGTCCTCGCCGCGGGCGGCGTCGAGGAGTTCGGTGACGGCGCTGCCGACGGGACGCGCCGCGAGCCAGGCGCGGTACTCGGCGCGGGCGGCATTGGGCCGTAGCTGGGCGCAGCCGCGCAGCATGTCCTCGGCGGCGGCCTCGATGTTCCCGGCGGGGCTCTGCGCGGCGACGCAGATCTGCTCCAGCTTGACCCAGACCGCCCAGCTGCCCAGCGGGGTGAGGGTGGCCTGTCCGGCGCCGTAGGTGAGGGCGCCGACCGAGGCGAGGGCGTGCAGGGCCCAGTCCAGGAGCGGGGCCAGTTCGGCGTCCTTGGGCCCGGCTTCGGCGGGCTCGGCGCCCTCGGGCCCGGCATCGGCGGACACGGCGTCGGCAGGGGACGCGGTGCCCGGGGCCGGGGGGCTCGCGGGTTCGCGCTGGGGGCCGTAGGGGATTTCGCAGCGTTCGGTGCGCAGTTCCCCGACGCGCTGTTGGAGGAGGTCGAGGAGTTGCTCGACGGGGACCGGGCCGGCCGAGAGCTGGAGGAAGGAGAGCACCTGAGGCATCGCCGAGACGACCTCGGCGACGGCGGCGGGCTCGTGGCCGGCGGGTTCCGGGTGGGCGAGCGACCAGGCGTCGAAGAGGGCGACCCAACCGCGCAGGACGGCGGTGTCGTCGCGGTCCCAGGCGCGCAGCCGCCAGCCGGGGCGGGCGCTGTCGCCGTGCACCTCGACGAGCCCGGCGAGGCGGGCGGTGTCCCACTCGGCGCGGACCTGAGCCGATGTCAGGCCCAGTTCGCGGCCCGCCCATTCGGCGGTTGCGTCGGCGAGGGTGGCCTTGCCGTCGGAGGTCGCGTTGCCCTTGCCCGGGCGCAGGGCGGCGTCGGCCCAGCGGGCGACGCGGGCCGCGCCGGCCAGCCTGGAGCGCGCCATTCCGGCCAGCTCCGCGGGGGCCGGTGTGCCCTCCGGGGGCCGGGGGGCGGGGCGACGCGAGCGCCGCTGGTTCATCGCTCGGGGGGCGGCGGCCAGGGGTCGCGGGCGGACGAGTCGGAGCCTGGAGTCGCGCGGGATACGGGACGTCACGGGTGCAGTCTTCCGGTTGACGGTCCGAAAACCCAAACGGAATGTCACGCGGGGCGACGGGAGTGGCCAATGGACGGGCTCTGTGAGGAGGTGCCGGCCGAAATCCGGACAGTGGTACGGCGTTAAACGGAACCGTGGGGCGGGGCTGGTGGGTGTGTGCGTGGGGAGGAGGGCGAGGGTGTCGCGAGGGCGGTGGCCCCAGGTTCGTCACCGGGGCGCGAGAGGGTGGCCGGGGCCCTGTCGCGGCGGCACGGCAAGACGGTGACCGGGACACCGCCGCAGCCGCACGGCAACACGGTGACCGGGACCCCGCCGCAGCCGCACGGCAACACGGTGACCGGGACACCGCCACAGCCGCACGGCAACACGGTGACCGGGACACCGCCGCAGCCGCACGGCAACACGGTGACCGGGACACCGCCGCAGCCGCACGGCAAGACAGCAGCCGGAACCCCGCCACAGAGCCGCACGACAAGACGGCAGCCGAGACCCCGCCGCGGCAGCACGGCAAGACAGTGGCCGGGTCCCCGTCGTGGTGGTACGGCGAGAGGGCCGTCGCAGCGTCCGGTCCCGCGGCGGCGGGCGGGCCTGGGTGTCCGTCGCGGCTCAGCCAGCCCTCACATCAGAGGCGTCAGGAAGCGGCGCAGGGCTTCCTCGTAGCCGGGCGGGTCGGCGTTCCACATGGCGTTGTGCGGGGCCTGCTGGACGGTGTGAAGGGCGACCAGGTCGGGGCGGTGGTCGGCGAGGCGGCGGGAGAAGGCCCAGGGGGCCACCGTGTCGTCGGGTCCGTGGAAGATCAGCGTCGGGACCGTCAGCCGCTCGGGATGGGCGGCCTCGTCGATGCGGTCGCCGTACAGGCCGGTGCGGCCCTGGGCGGCGCGGACGGCCAGCGGCAGCAGCGGGCCCGGGGTGCGCCGGGCGGCGGCGAGGGCGCGCAGGGTCGCCTCCCAGTTGAGGACCGGGGAGTCGAGGACGAGCCCGCGGATGCGGTCCCGTGCCGAGGAGTGCGCGGCGGCGCGCAGGGCCATGGTGGCGCCGGTGGACCAGCCGTAGAGGACGACGCGTTGGGCGCCGTGGCTCGTGGCGTGGCGGATCGCGGCGTCCAGGTCGCGCCACTCGGTCTCGCCGAGGTGGTTCAGCCCGTCGGCAGGGCGGGGGGCGCCGGGGTCGCCGCGGTAGGAGAGGTCGAGTACCGGGAAGCGCAGGCCGTGCAGGAATTCCATGAGGTTCATGGGGTGCTCCAGGGTGGTGCCCAGGCCGTGCACGGTGATGACCCAGGTGTTCCGGGCGCCGGGCACGAACCAGGCGGGCAGGGGCCCGAGTTCGCCGGGTATGTCGACGTCGGTGTGGTCCAGGCCGAGCGCGGTGCCGGGGTCGCCGATGTGCAGGCCCGGGGTGAGCCAGACCTTGTCGCCGGGCTCCAGGGTGCCGTGGGTGACGCGTTCCAGACGGCGTACCACGGAGTCGGCGGCGTGCGGGGCCGACTCCAGGACGGGGCCGACGACCGCGTGGGAGCCGTTGCCGGCGAGGCCGTAACTGCCGGGGCGCAGGGAGGCGAGGGCGCGGGTGAGGGTGACGCGGCCCGCGGCCGTGCCGTGCACGGTGAGCCGCGGCTCCGTGGGCAGGGGCCGACCGGGTGGCGCCTTCAGCGCGGCACCACTGGCGAACCGGCCGGCGGCCACGGCTGCGGCGCCGGCCACCGTCATGGCGGTGACGGCAGCGGCCGTCGCTTTGACAGTGCGCACGGATCCAGTGTCCTGTCCGACCCGCCCGGCGGCCAGCGGGAGGGCGGACGGGGTATCAATGCCTCACCCCCGCCGCCCGTACCCGGAAGCCGCTCCGCACCTACCCCCGCTGCCCATACCCCCGAAGCCGCTCCCCCGCCTCTCTCAACTGTTCCTCCGACAGCAGGGACGGCGACAGGCCCGGCACGGAGGACGCCGTCAGCCACAACTGGCACATCCACTCCAGTTGGGCCGTGCGGTCGTAGGCCTGGGTCAGGGTCGTGCCGTAGGTGATGGTGCCGTGGTTCTGGAGGAGGCAGCCGGAGCGGTCGGCCAGGGCGCGGAGCATGTTCTCGGCCAACTCGTCGGTGCCGTACGTCGCATAGGGGGCGACCCGGACGGGCCCGCCGAGCGCGCCGGCCATGTAGTGGATCACCGGGAGTTCCGGGACGAGCGTGGAGACGGCGGTGGCGTGCACGGCGTGGGTGTGGACGACGGCGCGGGCGTCGGTGGTGCGGTAGACGGCGAGGTGCATGGGCAGTTCGCTGGTCGGTACGAGTGTGCCGCGCACCTGCCGCCCGTCGAGGTCGACGCCGGTCATGTCGTCCGGCGTGAGCCGGTCGTAGGGGACGCCCGACGGGGTGACCAGGATCGTGTCCCCGACCCGGACGGAGACATTGCCGGACGTTCCGACGACCAGTCCGTCGGACACGGTCCGGCGGGCCGTGGCCACCAGGTCCTCCCATGCCCGGGCCTCCTCGCTGGGCGCACCGCTCCCCCGGGACTCCGGCGCATCCCGAGCGCCTGTGGAGACGCCCCGCGCATCCCGCTGATCCCGCTGATCCCACCGCTGTTCAGCCATGCCGCGATCCTGCCAGGCGGTCCCCCGGCACGTCCTGGCGCGTCCCGGCGCGGACGCACTGTAGGGGGGAGGCGGCACCTCCGGCAGGGCGCAGATCATCCTTCGTCCCCTTCTGCTCCCGCTTGGCCGGAGATCGATGAGCTTTCAACGATCTTCCACTACGCTCTCGGTGGATTTGCCATGCACGTCGCCATTCCGGGGGGAACATGGCTCGTGACCGCGAACCGTCCCGCCGTCGCGGCCGCACCCTCGCGGCCTCGGTGACGGCGCTCGCGATAGGAGGGACCGCGCTGGCCGAGGTTCCGGCCCGCGCGGCGAGCAAACCGAAGGGACACGATGTCTCCTCGCACCAGAAGAACGTCGACTGGCAGCGGGCGAGGGCGAAGGGCGCGCGGTTCGTCTACGTGAAGGCGACCGAGTCCACCACGTACCGCAACCCACCACCACCCACTGGTGGGACACCTGCACCGGCGGTAGCCGCGCCTTCGGGCGCGACCACGCCCTGTGGATCGCCCGGTACGACTCGGCGACGGCGGGCACACTGCCCGCGGGGTGGTCGTTGTGGACCTTCTGGCAGTACGACAACAGCGGCAGCCTGCCGGGTGACCAGAATCTCTTCAACGGGTCGATGACCCAGCTGTAGCGGTTCGCGAAGGGCGCCTAGCCGTGCGGGGCGGGGGCCCGGCGGTGGGGCACAGGGGCCGTCGATTCCGGGGGGTACGGCGGCCCTCGCCTAAGGACACTCGGAAGCCCCCCTCAGTTCACCTTTCGTTCACCTAGGTTACCTACGGTCGTCCAGCCAATGACCTCGAACGATTGCCTGGGTAAATGGAAGGCATCTCGCTGATCCTCGCGATTGTGGTGGTAACCGCACTCGCGTTCGATTTTACGAACGGTTTCCACGACACCGCGAACGCGATGGCCACCACCATCTCGACAGGTGCCCTCCGACCCAAGGTCGCGGTGGCCATGTCCGCCGTCCTCAACCTGGTCGGCGCCTTCCTGTCCGTGGAGGTCGCGAACACGATTTCCAAGGGCCTGGTGGACGAGAGCGGCATCCGTCCCGAGGTCATCTTCGCCGCCCTGGTCGGCGCGATCCTGTGGAACCTGCTGACCTGGCTGGTCGGCCTGCCGTCCTCCTCCTCGCACGCCCTGATGGGCGGCCTGATCGGCGCCACCGTCGCCTCGGCCGGTGTCGGCGCGGTGCACGGCGACGTGCTCGTCACCAAGGTGCTGATCCCGGCGATCGCGGCCCCGCTGGTCGCGGGCGTCGCGGCGATGCTCGGTGCCCGGCTGACGTACCGGCTGGGCAAGAAGGCCGAAGACACCCAGGCCGCCGCCAAGGGCTACCGCGCCGGCCAGATCGCCTCCGCGGGCCTGGTCTCCCTGGCCCACGGCACCAACGACGCGCAGAAGACCATGGGCATCATCACCCTCGCCCTGGTCGCCGGCGGCACCCTCGCCCCCGACTCCGACCCGCCCATGTGGGTCATCCTCTCCGCGGGCCTGGCCATCGCGCTCGGCACCTACCTCGGCGGCTGGCGCATCATCCGCACCATGGGCAAGGGCCTGACCGACCTGCAGCCGCAGCAGGGGTTCGCCGCGCAGACCAGCGCCGCGACCGTCATCCTGGCCTCCTCCCACCTCGGCTTCTCCCTCTCCACCACGCACTCGGTCTCCGGCGCGGTGATGGGCGCGGGCCTGGGCCGCAAGGGCGGCGTGGTCCGCTGGTCCACCGCCACCCGGATGTTCGTCGCCTGGGGTCTGACGCTCCCGGCCGCCGCGCTGGTCGGCGCGATCGCCGAGTGGGTGACCGGCTTCGGCTCCTGGGGCACCGCCGTCGTGGCCGTCTTCCTGGTCGGCTCCAGCGCCGCGATCTGGAAGATCTCCCGCCGCGAGGTCGTGAACCACACGAACGTCAACGACACGGACGAGGAACCGGCCGGCGTGGTGACGGCGGCGATGGCCGCGGTCACGCCGCCTCCGACCGGCGCGCCGGTGGACGACCTCGCCACCACGATCCCCGCACAGAAGACGGCCGCGGAGCCGACGCCCTCTCAGGCCACCGTCTGAGCACCCGGTTACTGAAGGAAAGCAGCAGCAGATGAAGATCGACTGGGCGGCCCTCGGCTCCGTCTTCGGCGTCAGCCTCGTGGTCACGGTGGCCCTGGTGGGCCTGTTCACCCTCGGCATCACCGGCCTGTCGCGGCGCGAACGCGCGGCGCGGCAGGGCGAGTCGGCGGCGCTGGCGGTGACCGGCGCGTACGCCGCGTTCGCGGCCTGCGTGGCGGCTGTGGGATACGGGATCTATCTGATCGTGGCCTGACGGCCGTCGGCGATCCGCGCCCTGCACGGTGCCCCCAACAGGGGGCACGGGCAGGGCGCTTCGGCGTGCGCCGACGAAGGAGTAGCGCACGTACGCGAGTACCAGTGCCGCATGTGTCGTGTGGGCCTCAGCACACTTGCCCCGCCGCAGGTCAACGGCAAGTTGACGGCTGTTCCGGCCCCGTGGTGGACTGCCGGAGCCATGTACGGCGGCAGGAGAGGAAGCCGGTGCGAATCCGGCGCGGTCCCGCCACTGTGACCGGGGAAGGAACTCCCCGGGAGCCAGGAACTCTCACCGCCGGTCTCGTCGAACCAGGGCGTGGACACCCTGAGTGAGGACATAACGCGATGCTCGGCTGCCCAGTGAGGTCCAGAACCAGGTCTCTGCCCGACCGCACGGCCGGCTGAGCCCCATGCGTGCCGATCGCGTTTTCGCGTACGGCGCCGCCGCCGGCCTCCTCGGCGACCTGATCCTCGGCGATCCGCGCCGTGGGCACCCGGTCGCCGCGTTCGGGCGGGCCGCCGCCGCCGTGGAACGGGTGTTGTGGCGCGACCACCGCGCGTGGGGTGCGGCGCACACCGCCGTGTGCGCCGGTGGCGCCGTCGCGCTCGGTGTCCTCGCCCGCAGGGTCGTACGGTCCTCCCCCGCCGCCTCCGTCGCCCTCACCGGACTCGCCACCTGGGCCGTCGTCGGGGGGACTTCGCTGGCCCGGGAGGCGCGGGCCGTCGGGCGTGCCCTGGAGGCGGGGGACGTCGAGGGGGCGCGGGCTCGGCTGCCGCATCTGTGCGGGCGGGATCCGCAGGCCCTGGACGCCGACGGGATCGCCCGGGCCGTGGTCGAGTCGGTGGCCGAGAACACCTCCGACGCGGTGGTGGGAGCGCTGGTGTGGGGGGCCGTCGGCGGGGTGCCCGGGCTGGTCGGCTTCCGGGCCGTCAACACGCTGGACGCCATGATCGGGCACAAGTCGCCCAGGTACCGGCGGTACGGGTGGGCCTCCGCCCGGCTCGACGACCTCGCCGGGTGGCCGGGGGCCCGGCTGACCGCCGTGCTGGCCGCCCTCGCCGGACCGGATCCGCGCGCGGCCGTACGGGCCTGGCGCGAGGACGCGGACAAGCATCCCAGCCCCAACGCCGGGCCCGTGGAGGCGTCGTTCGCGGGGGCGCTGGGGGTACGGCTGGGCGGGACCCTCTCGTACGGAGGGCGGATCGAGCACCGGCCTGTGCTCAACGGCCGAGGACGCGCGGTCGGGGTCGGCGACATCGAGCGGGCGGTACGGCTCTCCCGGCGCGTCGGCTGGCTCGCGCTCGGCGTGTGCGCGGGCGCGGGCGCGCGGATGCTGAAGAAGGGGCGTACGTCATGAGCGGGGGACTGCTGGTCGCCGGTACCACCTCCGACGCCGGTAAGAGCGTCGTCACCGCCGGGATCTGCCGCTGGCTGGTGCGGCAGGGCGTCAAGGTCGCGCCCTTCAAGGCGCAGAACATGTCGCTCAATTCGTTCGTCACCCGCGAGGGTGCCGAGATCGGACGGGCGCAGGCCATGCAGGCACAGGCGTGCCGCGTGGAGCCGACCGCGCTGATGAATCCCGTGCTGCTCAAGCCGGGTGGCGAGCAGAGCAGCCAGGTGGTGCTGCTGGGCAAGCCCGTCGGGGAGATGAGTGCGCGCGGGTATCACGGGGGGCGGCAGCAGCGGCTCCTCGGAACCGTGCTCGACTGTCTTGCCGAACTGCGGGGCACGTATGACGCGGTGATCTGTGAGGGGGCCGGCAGCCCGGCCGAGATCAATCTGCGCCGGACCGACATCGTGAACATGGGGATCGCCCGGGGCGCCCGGCTCCCCGTGCTCGTCGTCGGCGACATCGACCGCGGCGGGGTCTTCGCGTCCTTCTACGGGACCGTGGCGCTGCTGTCGCCCGAAGACCAGGAGTTCGTCGCCGGGTTCCTCGTCAACAAGTTCCGAGGGGATGTCTCCCTGCTGGAGCCGGGGCTGGACATGCTCCATTCGCTCACCGGGCGGCGGACATACGGGGTGCTGCCGTACCGGCACGGGCTCGGGATCGACGAGGAGGACGGGCTCCGGGTCTCCCTGCGCGGGACCGTGCGGGAGTCCGTCGTCGCGCCGCCCGTCGGCGAGGACGTGCTGCGCGTCGCCGTGTGTGCCGTACCGCTGATGTCCAACTTCACGGACGTGGACGCCCTCGCCGCCGAACCCGGTGTCGTGGTGCGGTTCGTGGACCGGCCGGAGGAGCTGGCCGACGCGGATCTCGTGGTGATACCGGGGACGCGCGGGACCGTACGGGCGCTGGAGTGGCTGCGCGAGCGGGGCCTCGCGGCGGCCATCGCCCGCAGGGCCGCCGAGCGCAGGCCCGTGCTCGGGATCTGCGGCGGCTTCCAGATCCTCGGCGAGCACATCGAGGACGACGTGGAGAGCCGGCGCGGGCAGGTCGACGGCCTCGGGGTCCTGCCCGTCCGGGTGCGGTTCGCCCGGGAGAAGACCCTCACCCGACCCGTCGGCGAGGCTCTCGGCGAGCCCGTCGAGGGGTACGAGATCCATCACGGCGTCGCCGACGTCACGGGCGGCGAAGCCTTCCTCGACGGCTGCCGGGTCGGGCAGACCTGGGGCACGCACTGGCACGGCTCGCTGGAGTCGGACGGTTTCCGGCGGGCCTTCCTGCGCGAGGTGGCGGCCGCCGCGGGCCGCCGCTTCGTGCCGGCGCCCGGCACCTCCTTCGCCGCGCTCCGCGAGGAGCAGCTCGACCGGCTCGGCGACCTGATCGAACAGCACGCGGACACGGACGCGCTGTGGCGGCTCATCGAGTCCGGCGCGCCGCAAGGACTGCCCTTCATTCCACCGGGAGCGCCCGCATGAGCACTGTGTTGTTGTTGTCGACCGCCGACACCGATCTGCTGGCGGCCCGTGCCTCCGGCGCCCCCTACCGGATCGGCAACCCGACCCGCGTCGACGTCGGCAGCGAGCTGCCCGCGCTGATCGAGGGCGCGGACCTCGCCGTCGTACGACTGCTGGGCGGCAAGCGGGCCTGGGAGGACGGGCTGGCGAGGCTCAAGTCCTCGGGGATTCCGACCGTGTTGCTCGGCGGCGAGGCCGTGCCGGACGCCGAGCTGATGGCGGAGTCGTCCGTGCCCGCCGGTGTCGTGGCGGAGGCGCTGCGCTATCTCGTCGAGGGCGGGCCCGCCAACCTCACCGAGCTGGCGCGGTTCCTGTCGGACACCGTGCTGCTGACGGGTGAGGGGTTCGTCGAGCCGCAGAAGATGCCGGAGTACGGGGTCCATGGCTCCCGTCCGCTCGAAGAGGGCCGTCCGACCGTCGGCGTGCTCTTCTACCGGGCCCATGAGCTCAGCGGCAACACCGCCTTCGTCGACACCCTGTGCGACGCCATCGAGGCACGGGGCGCCAACGCCCTGCCCGTGTACTGCGGTTCGCTGCGGGGCGCGGACGCCGGGCTGTACGACATCCTCGCGCGGGCCGACGCCCTGGTCGCCACCGTCCTCGCAGCGGGCGGCACGCACGCCTCGCAGGCCTCGGCGGGCGGAGATGAAGAGGCCTGGGACATCGGGCAGCTCGCCGAGCTCGACGTCCCGGTGCTGCAAGGCCTGTGCCTCACCTCCTCGCGGGCCGCCTGGGACGAGTCGGACGCCGCCCTCTCCCCCATGGACGCGGCGATGCAGGTCGCGATCCCGGAGTTCGACGGGCGGCTGATCACCGTGCCGTTCTCGTTCAAGGAGCAGGGACCGGACGACGTACCGGTGTACGTCGCCGACCCCGAGCGGGCGGCGCGGGTGGCCGGGATCGCCGTACGGCATGCGCAGCTGAAGCACAAGCCGAACGCGGACAAGAAGCTCGCGCTGGTCTTCACCGCGTACCCGACCAAGCACTCGCGCGTCGGCAACGCGGTCGGCCTCGACACGCCCGCGTCGGCGGTACGAGTCCTGGACGCACTCAAGCAGGCCGGGTACGGCCTGACCGGATACCCGGACAACGGCGACGAGTTGATCCACCGGCTCATCGCGGCGGGCGGGCACGATGTCGAATGGCTGACCGAGGAGCAGCTGGCCGCCGCCCCGGCGCGTGTGCCGCTCGCGGACTACCGGGCGTGGTTCGACACGCTCGACCCGGAGCTGCGCGAGGCGATGGTGGAGGCGTGGGGCGAGCCGCCGGGGTCGCTGTACGTCGACGGCGACGACATCGTCCTCGCCTCCCTCCAGTTCGGGAACGTCGTCGTCATGATCCAGCCGCCGCGCGGCTTCGGCGAGAACCCGATCGCGATCTACCACGACCCGGACATGCCGCCGTCCCACCACTACCTGGCGGCATACCGCTGGCTCGAAAGCTCCTTCGGCGCCGACGCCATCGTGCACATGGGCAAGCACGGCACGATGGAGTGGCTGCCGGGCAAGGGGCTGGGGCTGTCGGGCGGATGCGCCCCGGACGCGGTCCTCGGGGACCTGCCCCTGATCTACCCGTTCATCGTCAACGACCCCGGTGAGGGCACCCAGGCCAAGCGGCGCGGGCACGCCACCGTGGTCGACCACCTGGTCCCGCCGATGGCCAGGGCGGACACGTACGGCGATCTGGCCAAGCTGGAGCAGCTGCTCGACGAGTACGCGCTCGTGTCCGACCTGGACCCGGCGAAGGCCCCCGCGGTCCGCGCGCAGATCTGGACCCTCGTCAAGGCCGCCGAGCTGCACCACGACCTGCATGTGGACGAGCAGCCGGACGACGACGAGTTCGACGAGTTCGTGATGCACATCGACGGCTATCTGTGCGAGATCAAGGATGTGCAGATCCGGGACGGTCTGCACATCCTGGGCGGCGGGCCGGTGGGTGAGCCGCGCGTGAACCTCGTCCTCGCCGTGCTGCGGGCCTCGCAGGTGTGGGGCGGGCAGGCGAACGCGCTGCCGGGGCTGCGGGCCTCGCTGGCCGCGCACTTCGGGTTCGGCGAGAAGGAGTTGCTCGCCGAGCCGGGCGCGGCCGTGAAGGTGCCGGTCGAGCTGACGGAACTCGTCGAGGGTCCGTCGCGTACGGCCGCCGACGCGATCGATCTGCTGGAGCAGCTGTGCCGGCGGATCGCGGAGGGCATGGAGGCACGCGGCTGGGCGGCGTCCGAGAGCACTGCCCTCGTACGGGAGGTGCTCGGCACCGACCTGCCGGACGCCGTCGCCGTCCTCACCTTCGCCTGCACCGAGGTCGTCCCGCGCCTCGCCCGCACCAGCGACGAGATCGGCCACATCCTCAAGGCCCTGGACGGCGGTTACGTCCCGGCGGGCCCGTCGGGTTCGCCGACCCGTGGCCTGGTCAACGTCCTGCCGACCGGCCGGAACTTCTACTCCGTCGACCCCAAGGCGATTCCCTCCCGGCTGAGTTGGGAGGTCGGGCAGTCGCTGGCGGACTCGCTGGTGCAGCGGTACCTCGCCGACAACGGGGAGTACCCGAAGTCCGTGGGCCTCACGGTCTGGGGTACGTCGGCCATGCGCACCCAGGGCGACGACATCGCCGAGATCCTCGCGCTGCTGGGCTGCCGCCCGGTGTGGGACGACGCCTCGCGCCGGGTGACCGGCTTCGAGGTGATCCCCCTGGCCGAGCTGGGCCGACCGCGCGTCGACGTCACGGTCCGGATCTCGGGCTTCTTCCGGGACGCGTTCCCGCATGTCGTCGGGCTGATCGACGACGCGGTGCGGGCGGTGGCCGAGCTGGACGAACCGGCCGAGTCCAATTACGTACGGGCGCACGTCGAGGCCGACACCGCCGAGCACGGTGACCGGCGGCGGGCGACGGCTCGTATCTTCGGGTCGAAGCCCGGGGCCTACGGTGCCGGGTTGCTGCCGCTGATCGACGCCCGGAACTGGCGTTCCGACGCCGACCTCGCCGAGGTGTACGCCGTCTGGGGCGGCTACGCGTACGGGCGCGGGCTCGACGGGCGGGCGGCGCGCGGGGACATGGAGACGGCGTTCAAGCGGATCGCGGTGGCGGCGAAGAACGTGGACACGCGCGAGCACGACCTCGTCGACGCCGACGACTACTTCCAGTACCACGGCGGCATGGTCGCCATGGTCCGGCACCTCACGGGCGCCTCCCCCGAGGCGTACGTCGGTGACTCGGCCACCCCCGACCAGGTCAAGACCCGCACCCTCGGCGAGGAGACCCACCGGGTCTTCCGCGCCCGCGTGGTCAACCCGCGCTGGATGGCGGCCATGCGACGGCACGGCTACAAGGGCGCCTTCGAGATGGCGGCGACCGTCGACTACCTCTTCGGCTACGACGCCACCGCCGGGGTCGTCGACGACTGGATGTACGAGAAGCTCAGCGCCGAGTACGTCTTCGACCCGGAGAACCGGGACTTCATGAAGAAGTCCAACCCATGGGCGCTGCGCGGTATCACCGAGCGGCTGCTGGAGGCCGCCGACCGGGGGCTGTGGGCGGAGCCGGACGCGGAGACGCTTCAGCGGCTCCGCGCCACGTACCTGGAGCTGGAAGGCGACTTGGAGGGCGACGACAAGTGACCACCCCGTTTCCGTTCACGGCCGTCGTCGGCCAGGACGATCTGCGGCTCGCGCTGCTGCTGAACGCCGTGTCGCCGGCGGTCGGCGGTGTGCTGGTGCGTGGTGAGAAGGGCACCGCGAAGAGCACTGCCGTGCGGGCGCTTTCGGCGCTGCTGCCCGAGGTCGCCGTCGTCCCCGGATGCCGGTTCTCCTGCGACCCCGCCGCTCCCGACCCCGCGTGCCCCGACGGGCCGCACGAAGCGGGTGCGGGGGCCGAGCGGCCCGCCCGCATGGTCGAGCTGCCCGTCGGTGCCTCCGAGGACCGGCTCGTGGGTGCGCTCGACATCGAGCGGGCGCTCGCCGAGGGCGTGAAGGCCTTCGAGCCCGGGCTGCTGGCCGACGCGCACCGCGGAATCCTGTACGTGGACGAGGTCAACCTCCTCCACGACCACCTGGTCGACCTGCTGCTGGACGCGGCCGCGATGGGTGCCTCGTACGTCGAACGGGAGGGCGTCTCCGTACGGCATGCCGCCCGTTTCCTGCTCGTCGGGACCATGAACCCGGAGGAGGGCGAGCTGCGGCCGCAGCTGCTCGACCGGTTCGGGTTGACCGTCGAGGTCGCGGCCTCGCGGGAGCCCGACCAGCGGGTGGAGGTCGTGCGCAGGCGACTCGCGTACGACGACGATCCGGCCGGGTTCGCGGCCCGCTGGGCGGACGAGGAGGCCGCCGTACGGGCGCGGATCGTGGCGGCGCGGGAGCTGTTGCCGTCCGTGCGGCTGGGCGACGGGGCGCTGCGGCAGATCGCGGCGACCTGTGCGGCCTTCGAGGTGGACGGCATGCGCGCCGACATCGTGATGGCGCGGACCGCCACCGCGCTGGCCGCGTGGGCGGGGCGGACCGATGTGCTGGCGGAGGATGTACGGCAGGCCGCGCTGCTGGCGCTGCCGCACCGGCGCCGGCGCAACCCCTTCGACGCGCCGGGGCTCGACGAGGACAAGCTGGACGAGACGCTGGAGGAGTTCGGGGGTGACGAGGATCCGGATCCCGGCGGCCCGGACGGGCCCGGTGGTGGGGGTGGCGGTGAGCCGGCTCCCGGCGACGGGCCGCAGGGCGGGGACGCGGCTGCGCGGCCCGAGTCCGGTGAGGGCGATCAGCTGCCCGGTGGAGGCGGCGAGCAGTCCGCCGTAGGGGCTGCGGAGCCGTTTCGGACCAAGGCGCTGAGCGTGCCGGGGATCGGTGAGGGTGCCGCCGGGCGGCGTTCGCGGGCGCGGACCGAGCACGGGCGGACGACGGGCGCCCGGCGGCCGCGGGGCGCCCTGACCAAGTTGCATCTGGCGGCGACCGTGCAGGCCGCGGCGCCGCATCAGCGGGCGCGGGGGCGTTCCGGGCCGGGGCTGGTCGTCCGCAGGGACGATCTGCGGCAGGCGAATCGGGAAGGGCGCGAGGGGAATCTCGTGCTGTTCGTGGTCGACGCCTCCGGGTCCATGGCGGCTCGGCAGCGGATGAGTGCCGTGAAGGGGGCCGTGCTGTCGCTTCTGCTGGACGCGTATCAGCGGCGGGACAAGGTGGGGCTGGTGACCTTCCGGGGTGCCGGTGCCGACGTCGCGCTGCCGCCGACCTCGTCCGTGGACGCGGCGGCGGCTCGGCTTCAGTCGTTGCCGACGGGGGGTCGTACGCCGCTCGCGGCGGGTCTGCTGCGGGCGCACGACGTGCTGCGTGTGGAGCGGTTGCGGGATCCGGCGCGGCGGGCGCTGGTCGTGGTGGTGACCGACGGGCGGGCCACCGGTGGGCCGGAGCCGGTCGCGCTGGCCGGGCGGGCGGCTCGGTTGTTCGCCGCCGAGGGGGTCGCCTCGGTGGTCGTGGACTGTGAGTCGGGGCCCGTGCGGCTGGGGCTCGCGGGGCAGCTCGCGGGTGAGCTGGGCGGTACGGCGGTGACGTTGGACGAGTTGCGGGCCGACTCGATCGCCGGGCTGGTGAAGGACGTGCAGAGGAGGGCCGCGTAATGCCGCAGGGACAGCCGAGTGTCGTACCGGACGACGGACTGACCACCCGTCAGCGGCGGAACCGGCCGCTCGTCGTGGTGCACACCGGGATCGGCAAGGGCAAGTCGACGGCCGCCTTCGGGCTGGCGCTGCGGGCCTGGAACCAGGGGTGGCCCATCGGGGTGTTCCAGTTCGTCAAGTCGGCGAAGTGGAAGGTCGGCGAGGAGCGGGCGCTGCGGGTGCTCGGGGACTCCGGTGAGGGCGGGACCGTCGCCTGGCACAAGATGGGCGAGGGATGGTCCTGGGTGCAGCGGGACTCCCAGATGGACAACGAGGAGAAGGCCCGGGAGGGCTGGGAGCAGGTCAAGCGGGATCTGGCCGCCGAGACGTATCAGCTGTACGTGCTGGACGAGTTCGCCTATCCGATGCACTGGGGGTGGGTGGACGTCGACGAGGTCGTGTCCGTGCTGCGGGACCGGCCCGGGACACAGCACGTGGTGATCACGGGGCGGAACGCGCCCGAGAAGCTCGTCGACTTCGCCGATCTCGTCACCGACATGTCCAAGGTGAAGCATCCGATGGACGTCGGGCAGAAGGGGCAGAGGGGCATCGAGTGGTGACGTCCTCCGTCCCTCGGCTGGTCATCGCCGCGCCCTCTTCGGGGAGCGGCAAGACCACCGTTGCCACGGGGTTGATGGCCGCGTTCGCCGCGCGGGGGCTCGCCGTGTCCGCGCACAAGGTCGGGCCGGACTACATCGACCCCGGATATCACGCGCTCGCGACCGGGCGGGTGGGGCGGAACCTCGACGCGTACCTGTGCGGGCCGGAGCTGGTCGCGCCGCTGTTCGCGCACGGGGCGCGCGGGTGCGATGTCGCTGTCGTCGAGGGTGTGATGGGGCTGTACGACGGGGCCGCGGGGGAGGGTGAACTGGCGTCCACCGCCCATGTGGCGAAGCTGCTGCGGGCGCCGGTGGTGCTGGTCGTCGACGCGTCGTCGCAGTCGCGGTCGGTGGCGGCGCTGGTGCACGGGTTTGTGTCGTGGGATCCGGAGGTGTGGGTCGGGGGCGTGGTCCTGAACAAGGTCGCGTCGGATCGGCACGAGGAGCTGTTGCGGGGGGCGTTGGAGTCGGTCGGGGTGCCGGTGCTGGGGGTGCTGCGGCGGGTGGCTCAGGTGGAGACGCCGTCGCGGCATCTGGGGCTGGTGCCTGTTGCCGAGCGGGGGGCTGCCGCCGTGGAGGCGGTGGCGGCGATGGCTGCGCAGGTGGAGGCGGGGTGCGATCTGGAGGGGTTGCTCGGGCTGGCGCGTAGTGCCGGTGCGTTGTCGTGTGCTGCGTGGGATCCGGTTGATGCCTTGGTTTCCTCGCCCCCGCCGCCCCTACCCGTTCCCATCACCAGGGGCTCCGCCCCTTCGGCCCCGCCAGGGGGCTCCGCCCCCTGGACCCCCGGTCGGCCTGGACGGCCTGGTCCTCAAACTCCCCCAGAGGGGGGACCCCCAGACGGGCTGACAGTCGCCGTCGCCGGTGGGGTCGCGTTCACCTTCTCCTACGCCGAGCATGCCGAACTGCTTGCCGCTGCCGGGGCCGAGGTCGTCGTGTTCGATCCGCTGCGGGACGAAGAACTGCCCGAGGGCACGGGCGGATTGGTCATCGGGGGCGGGTTCCCCGAGGTGTATGCCGGGGAGTTGTCGGCCAACGAGCCGCTGCGCAAGGCCGTTGCCGCGCTCGCGGAGCGGGGTGCGCCCGTGGCGGCGGAGTGTGCCGGTCTGCTCTATCTGTGCCGGGAGCTGGACGGGCGGCCGATGTGCGGGGTGCTGGACGCGTCCGCGCGGATGTCGGAGCGGCTGACTCTCGGCTACCGGGACGCCGTCTCCGTGAGCGACAGTGTGCTCGCGGGGGCGGGGACGCGGATGCGGGGGCATGAATTTCATCGGACCGTCGTCGAGCCGGGGGCCGGGGCGGCACCCGCCTGGGGCATGCGGGCCCCGGTCCGGCGGGTCGAAGGTTTCGTACAGCAGGGCGTGCACGCGAGTTATCTGCACACGCACTGGGCGGCCGAGCCCGGTGTCGCCCGTCGGTTCGTGGAGAGGTGCCGGACGTCATGAGCAGCAGGCTGATCGGAGTGGGGGTCGGGCCGGGCGATCCGGAGCTGGTGACCGTGAAGGGCGTCAACGCCCTGCGCGCCGCCGATGTCGTGGTCGTACCCGTCATGGACACCGGGGAGATGGGGCGCGCCGAGGCGACCGTGCTGCACTACGTCCCCGAGGAGAAGGTCGTCCGGGTGGTGTTCGCGCTGAACGAGCGGACCGACCGGGCGCGGCGTGAGGCGGCGTGGGACGCGGCGGGTGAGCGCGTCGCCGGGCTGCTGCGGCAGCACGGCTCCGTCGCCTTCGCGACCATCGGGGACCCGAACGTGTACTCCACGTTCACCTACCTCGCCCAGACCATCACCGAGTTGGTCCCGGGCACCGTCGTCGGGACCGTGCCCGGCATCACCGCCATGCAGGACCTCGCCGCGCGGTCGGGTGCCGTGCTGACGGAGGGGACCGAGCCGCTCACGCTGGTGCCGGTGACCGCCGGGACCGCCGTGCTGAAGGACGCGCTGAACGGGCCCGGAACCGTCGTCGCCTACAAGTTCGGGCGGCAGGCCGGTGAGGTCGCCGAGGCGCTGCGCGAGAGCGGGCGGCTCGAAAAGGCCGTGTGGGGGTCGGCCCTTGGACTGCCGGAGGAGTCCATCCGGCCCGCCGGTGAACTCGACGGGGCGCCACTGCCGTACCTCTCCACGCTCATCGCCCCCGCGCGGCGCGACGGCGGGCGGGGCGGGAAGCTGTGACGCCCGGGAGACGGGCTGCAACGCCCGGGCGATCACTCGGCGATGCCCACCACCAGCCACATGAACGCCGCTCCCCCGACGGTGCACAGCAGTGTCGGGCCGGCGGGGTGTTTGTGGTGGGCCTCGGGGAGGATCTGGGCGGCGGCCAGGTAGAGCAGTGCTCCGCCGAACAGGCCGAGGTAGCCGCCGAGTACCGGCTCCGGGATGCTCAGCAGCAGGGTGCTCGCCGCGCCCACGACCGGGGCGACCGCGTCCGCGAACAGCATCGCGATCGCCCGGCGGCGGGCGTTGCCGTACAGGGTCGTGATCGTGAACGTGTTGAAGCCGTCCGCGAAGTCATGGGCGACGACGGCCAGCGCGACCGCCACGCCCATGCCCTCGCCGATCTGGAACGCGGCGCCGATCGCCACGCCGTCCATGGCGCTGTGCACGACCATCGCGCCGGCGGCGGTCAGGCCCACCTCGGGAGTGCGGTGGTGCTCGTCGCCCCCGTGCGCGGCCGGCAGGCGTTCCACCAGATGGGCGAGGAGGAAACCGGTCACGAACAGCAGCAGGGCCGCGGGTACGCCGAACACCTCCGTGCCCGCCGCGTCCAGCGCCTCCGGCAGCAGGTCCAGGCCGACCACGCCCAGCATCAGGCCGCCGGCCAGGCCCAGCACGAGGTGACGGCGGTCCGTCACGCGCTGTGCCGTCCAGCCACCCGCCAGCGTCATCAGGAACGCGCCCAGCGCGACGTAGACCGCCATGTGCCCTTGCTATCCGACCAGAGCGCGGTCGTGCACATCCGGCCGCACGCGCGTTGACTTCCGTAGGAGAGGATCCGAACCCATGGCCGAAGCCCCCACCGGCAAGGTGACCTTCGTCGGTGCCGGCCCCGGCGCCGCCGATCTGCTGACGTTCCGTGCCGCGCGCGCCATCGCCGAGGCCGACGTCGTGATCTGGGCGGCGAGCCTGGTCCAGGCGGAGGTCCTGCAGCACGCCCGCGAGGGCGCCGAGATCCTCGACTCGGCGACGATGTCGCTGGAGGACGTCGTCGCCGTGTACCGAAAGGCCCGCGCCGATGGGCTGAAGGTCGCCCGCATCCACTCCGGCGACCCGGCCCTGTGGGGCGGTACGCAGGAGCAGCTCGACCGGTGTGCCGAGATCGGCATCGCGACCGAGGTGGTGCCCGGCGTCTCCTCCTTCTCCGCCGTCGCCGCCCTCGCCCAGCGCGAGCTGACGATCCCCGAGGTGGCGCAGTCCGTCGTGCTCACCCGGCTCGGCGGCGGCAAGACGCCGATGCCGCCCGGTGAGGAGGTCCGCGAGTTCGCCCGGCACGGCACCACGATGGCCGTCTTCCTTTCGGCGGCCCGCAGTGGGCAGTTGGTGCGGGAGCTGCTGGAGGGCGGCTATCCGACGACCACGCCGGTCGTGGTCGCGTACCAGGCGACCTGGCCGGAGGAGCTGGTCGTGAAGTGCACGATCGGGACGCTGGAGGAGACGGTGAAGGAGCACAAGCTCTGGAAGCACACCCTCTTCCTGATCGGCCCGGCCCTCGACGCGCACGGCACCCGCTCGCACCTCTACCACCCCGGCCACTTCCACGGCTACCGCAAGGCCGACCCCCAGGCCCGCCGGGCCCTGCGGGAGCGGGGTGCGAGCACATGATCAGGGTCGTCGGTACGGGGACGGGGGCGCCGTTGCCGGACGACGTGGCCGCCGGTGCGGAACTCGTCGTCGGCGGGCGGCGCCATCTGGAGGCGGTACGGCTGCCGGAGGCGGCCGAGCGGATCGTGCTCGGGCCGCTGGCGCCCGCCCTCGACACCATCGCGGAGTACGTCGAGAAGGACCGGCCGGTCGTGGTGCTGGCGTCGGGGGATCCCGGGTTCTTCGGGATCGTGCGGGCGCTCGCCGAGCGGTTCGGGGCGGAGTGGCTGGACGTCCGGGCGGGTGTCCCGTCCGTGGCGGCCGCGTTCGCGCGCGTCGGGCTGCCCTGGGACGACGCGGTGGTGGTCAGCGCGCACGGGCGGGAGCTGCGGACGGCGGTGAACGTGTGCCGGGCGCGCCCGAAGGTCGCCGTGCTGACCGGGCCGGGGTCCGGTCCGGCGGAGCTGGGGGCGGCGCTGGCGGACAGTGAGCGCGTCCTCGTGGTCGCCTCCGCGCTGGGTGATCCGGCGCGGGAACGGGTGGAGCGGGTGACGCCCGCCGAGGCCGCGGCCCGGGACTGGGGGGCGGCGGTGAGTGTCGTGCTGTGCCTGGACGAGCGGCGGGCGCTCGGGGCCGTGCGGACCGTCGCGGGTCCTGCCGAGGGGCCCGCCGGGTGGGCGCTGGACGAGGGCGCGTTCACGCACCGGGACTCGATGATCACCAAGTTCGAGGTCCGCGCGCTGGCCCTGGCCCGGCTCGGACCGCGCCTCGGTGATCTGGTCTGGGACGTCGGGGCGGGGTCCGGGTCGGTGGCCGTCGAGTGTGCGCGGCTGGGCGCCGCGGTCGTCGCCGTGGAGAAGGCGGCGGACGGTGTGGAGCGGATCCGGGCCAATGCCGGGGCGCACGGCGTCGACGTGACGGTGGTGCACGGGGAGGCGCCGGGGGCGCTGGCCGGGCTCGACGATCCCGACGCGGTGTTCGTCGGGGGCGGGGGGCGTGAGCTGCCCGCCGTCGTCGCGGAGTGTGCGCGGCGGGCGCGGCGCACGGTGGTCGTCGCCCTGGCCGCGCTGGACCGGGTGCCGGGGGTGCGCGAGGCGCTCACCGACGCCGGGTTCGAGTGTGACGGGGTGCTGTTGCAGTCGTCGCGGCTCGCGCCGCTGCCGGGGGAAGTGACCCGGCTGGCGGCCACCAACCCTGTTTTTCTGCTGTGGGGCGTCCGGCCCCCGGCTCGTACCGAAGGAGACGCTCAGTGATCGGCCTCATCTCCGCCACGGCGGCGGGAGCGGCGGCGCGGGACCGGCTGGCGGCGGCGTGGCCGGAGCGGACGCGGGTGTACGAGGGTCCCGTGGGGGACGCCGTGCGGGCCGCGTTCGGGGAGTGCGAGCAGCTGGTGTGTTTCCTGGCCACGGGTGCCGTGGTGCGGCTGGTCGCCCCGCTACTGGGTGACAAGGCGTCCGATCCCGGGGTGGTGTGCGTCGACGAGGGCGGCCGGTTCGCGGTGTCCCTGGTGGGCGGACACGGCGGCGGCGCCAACCAACTCGCCCGGGAGGTGGGCGAGTTGCTGGGTGCCGAGCCGGTGGTGACCACGGCGACGGACTCCGTCGGCCTGGCGGGCCTGGACACGCTGGGCCTGCCCGTGGAGGGTGACGTGGCCGCCGTGTCCCGCGCCCTGCTGGACGGCGAACCGGTCGCCCTGCGCGCCGAGTCGGCGTGGCCGCTGCCCGCGCTGCCGGTCGCGGCGGACGGCTCGTACACCATCCACGTCACCGACCGTGCCGTGCAGCCCGCGGCGCGCGAGGTCGTCCTGCGCCCGCCGTCCCTCGTCGTCGGCGTCGGCGCGTCCAGGGGCGCCCCCGTCGACGAGGTGCTCGCGCTGATCGAGGGCGCCTTGCGCGAGGCGGGCCTGTCCCCTCGTAGCATCGCCGAACTCGCCACCGTCGACGCCAAGGCCGGGGAACCCGGGATCGTCGCCGCCGCCGAACACCTCGGCGTCCCGCTCATCACCCACTCCGCCGAACGGCTGGCGGCGGTGGCGGTCCCCAACCCCTCCGACGCCCCCCTCGCCGCCGTGGGCACCCCGTCCGTGGCGGAGGCGTCGGCGCTGATCAGCGGCGGTGAACTGCTCGTCCCCAAGCGGAAGTCGGCGATGGCGACCTGCGCGGTCGTACGGCGGCCCGCGCGCGGCCGGCTCGCGGTGGTCGGGCTCGGGCCCGGCGCCCGCGATCTGCTCACCCCGCGCGCCGAGGCGGAGCTGCGCCGGGCGTCGGTGCTCGTCGGGCTCGACCAGTACGTCGACCAGATCCGCGATCTGCTGCGCCCCGGCACCCGGATCCTGCAGTCCGGGCTGGGCGCCGAGGAGGAGCGGGCGCGGACGGCGGTCGCGGAGGCGCGCGAGGGGCACGCCGTCGCGCTGATCGGCAGCGGTGACGCGGGGGTGTACGCGATGGCCTCACCGGCGCTGGCGGAGGCGAGCGACGACATCGACGTCGTGGGCGTCCCCGGGGTCACCGCCGCGCTCGCGGCCGGTGCGATCCTCGGGGCGCCGCTCGGGCACGACCACGTGTCGATCAGCCTGTCGGACCTGCACACGCCGTGGGAGGTCATCGAACGGCGGGTGCGGGCGGCCGCCGAGGCGGACATCGTCGTGACGTTCTACAACCCGCGCAGCCGGGGCCGCGACTGGCAGCTGCCCAAGGCGCTGGCGATCCTCGCCGAACACCGCGCGCCGACGACGCCCGTCGGCGTCGTACGCAACGCCTCCCGGCCGGACGAGTCCAGCAGGCTGACGACCCTGGCCGCGCTCGATCCGGCGACGGTCGACATGATGACGGTCGTGACCGTGGGCAACACGGCCACCCGGGAGATCGCGGGGCGCATGGTGACGCCGCGCGGCTACCGCTGGCAGCAGGAGGAGGCCCGGTGAACCGTGTGGTCCACCCCATCGAGCAGGAGTCGTTCCGGCGGCTGCGCGCCCGACTGGACACCTCGCACTTCCCGCCGCTCACGCGGGCGGTGGTGGAGCGGGTGATCCACTCCGCCGCCGACCTCGACTACGCGACCGACCTCGTCATGGCCGAGGGCGAGTTGTCGTCGGCGCATGCCGCGCTGCACTCCGGCGCCCCCGTCGTCGTGGACGTCGAGATGGTCGCCGCCGGGATCACCCGGCGCGACACGGTCTGCCGGCTGAGGGACGCCAAGTCCGGGCCGGGGCTGACGCGTTCGGCGCACGCCATGCGGCTGGCGTACGAGGACGTCGGTCCCGGCGCGATCTGGGTGATCGGCTGTGCCCCGACCGCGCTGGAGGAACTGCTGACCCTGGACGCCGATCCCGCGTTGGTGATCGGGCTGCCCGTCGGTTTCGTCGGTGCGGCCGAGTCCAAGGCGGCCCTGCGGGAGAGCGGACTGCCCGCCGTGAGCAACGTGTCCGAGAAGGGCGGTTCGGCGGTCGCCGCGGCCGCGCTCAACGCCCTGCTGTACCACCCCACGTCGTACGAGGAGAAACCGTGACCACCCCGCCGCCCGCCCTGCTCATCGCCGGCCACGGCACCCGGGACGACGCCGGAGCCGAGGCGTTCCGCGACTTCGTACGGGAGCTGGGGCGCCGCCACCCCGACCTGCCCGTCGCGGGCGGCTTCATCGAGCTGTCCCCGCCGCCGCTGGGCGACGCCGTCACCGAGCTGGTGGAGCGGGGCGTGCGCCGCTTCGCCGCCGTGCCGCTGATGCTGGTGTCCGCCGGGCACGCCAAGGGCGACATCCCGGCCGCGCTGGCCCGCGAGAAGGAGCGGCACCCCGGGATCTCGTACACCTACGGCCGCCCGCTGGGCCCGCATCCGGCGCTGCTGTCCGTGCTGGAGCGGCGGCTGGACGAGGCGCTCGGCACCGAGGGGCGCAGGCCCGGGGACCGTGCCGATGTGACCGTGCTGCTGGTCGGACGCGGCTCCACCGACCCCGACGCCAACGCCGAGGTGCACAAGGCGGCCCGGCTGCTGTGGGAGGGGCGCGGGTACGCCGGGGTCGAGACGGCGTTCGTGTCGCTGGCGGCGCCGGACGTGCCGAGCGGGCTGGACCGGTGTGTGCGGCTGGGCGCGCGCCGGATCGTCGTCCTGCCCTACTTCCTCTTCACCGGCATCCTGCCGGACCGGGTGCGGCTGCAGACCGAGGGCTGGGCGGCCGCGCACCCCGAGGTGGAGGTGCGCTCGGCGGACGTCATCGGTCCGGAGCCGGAGCTGCTCGATCTGGTGATGGAGCGGTACGAGGAGGCCGTGCGGGGCGATCTGCGGATGAACTGCGACTCGTGCGTCTACCGCATCGCGCTGCCGGGCTTCGAGGACAAGGTGGGCGCGCCGCAGCAGCCGCACTACCACCCCGACGACGACGGCCACCACCACGGGCACGGACACGGGCACCACCATCACCACCACGGCACCCACTCCCATGCCCACTGACGGGCACGACCTGCGGCATCACGGCGACGCCGAGGTCCGCGACGACGGCGCGGCACTCGTCGACCTCGCCGTGAACGTCCGCGCGGACACTCCCCCGGCCTGGCTGCGGGAGGTGATCGCCGGCTCCCTGGGCGGGCTCGCCGCCTATCCGGACGGCCGGCACGCGCGGGCCGCGGTGGCGGCACGGCACGGGGTCGGCGTGCAGCGGGTGCTGCTGACGGCGGGCGCCGCCGAGGCGTTCGTGCTGCTGGCGCGGGCGCTGAAGGTACGGCAACCCGTCGTCGTCCACCCCCAGTTCACCGAGCCGGAGGCCGCGCTGCGGGACGCGGGGCACACCGTCGACCGGGTGCTGCTGCGCGCGGCGGACGGCTTCCGGCTGGATCCGGCGGCCGTACCGGAGGACGCCGACCTGGTGGTGATCGGCAACCCGACGAACCCGACGTCGGTACTGCACCCGGCGGCCACCATCGCCCGACTCGCCCGTCCCGGACGGACGTTGGTCGTGGACGAGGCGTTCATGGACGCCGTGCCGGGCGAGCGGGAGGCGCTGGCCGGGCGGACGGACATCCCCGGGCTGGTCGTGCTGCGCAG
Organism: Streptomyces sp. Z423-1; assembly: GCF_013009255.1. Taxonomy (NCBI): domain Bacteria; kingdom Bacillati; phylum Actinomycetota; class Actinomycetes; order Kitasatosporales; family Streptomycetaceae; genus Streptomyces; species Streptomyces sp. Z423-1. Next base: position 7,354,360 of record NZ_CP053109.1, on the reverse strand, counting down.
CCTGACGAAGACATGGGGTCTGGCCGGGCTGCGGATCGGGTACGTCCTCGCGTCCCCGGAGACCATCGCGGACCTGGAACGCGCTCAGCCGCTGTGGCCCGTCTCCACGCCCGCGCTGGCCGCCGCCGAGGCCTGCGTGGCGCCGAGGGCCCTGGCGGAGGCGGCGCACGCCGCCCACCGCGTCGCCGCCGACCGGGCCCATCTCGTCGCCGGGCTGTCGCGGATCGCCGGGCTGCGGGTCGTCGCCCCGGCCGAGGGCCCCTTCGTCCTCGTACGGCTGCCCGGAGCCGCCGCCGTCCGCCGGCGACTGCGCGATCTGGGGTTCGCGGTCCGGCGCGGGGACACCTTCCCGGGGCTGGACGAGGAGTGGCTGCGGCTGGCGGTGCGGGACCGGGCGACGGTCAACTCGTTCCTCCGGGCGGTTGAGACGGCGCTGACACCGGCGGACCGCTGATCCGCTCGCGGGTGCCGTCCGGGAAGCGGATCTCTACGGTGCCGTCGGCGCCGACGGTCGCCCTCGTGCCCGAGGTCACGGTCACGGGGTCCAGGTCCGGGTCGGCGCTCAGCACCACCAGCGTGACCAGCAGGCGGGCGCCCGCGTCCCGTTGGAGGCAGGGCGTCGCGGAGCGGTGACCGACGGCGTTGGTGCCGACGGCGTGAGCGACCGTGCCGTCGGCATCGCCCCAGCCGTGCAGGCCGACGACAGCGCTGGTCAGCCCGTCGGCACGGCGGGCCAGCGCCCAGCCGGGCCCCGTTTGACCGGTGGGCGGCACTGCGTCATCGGCGACCGCCCAACCGCCCTCCCGCACCGGCGAGTCGGCGGACGGGTCGAGCCTGTGCACCCGCACCTCGAACGGCCCGTGCACCACACTCACCGTCTCGATCCGCCGCCCCTCCCCCGCACGGTGCCAGGAGGCGGCGCGGCGACCCTCGACGCCGAGCGGGTGGATACGTCCGCGGGGGGACGGGGTGCCGTCCGGGGCGAGCACGGCGATGTGGTTGTCCGGACCCGGCCCCGGAGTCTCCGGCGCGGCAGCGCTGGCGTAGGCGAACTTGGCGTAGTGGGGGCTGTCCTCGTCGGTCGCGGGCGGCGGCGGGAGCCGGTCGCTGCCGTGGTTGACGAGCCGTACGATCCCGTCGGCGGCGGTGGCGTGCAACAGCCAGCCGGGGGCGGGCAACGGCAGACAGACGTCCGTGGTGTCCACGGGGGCGGGCTCTTCGGGCGCCGTCCACACCGGATGGTCGGCGGGCAGGAGCAGGCCGAGGAAGGCCTTGCTCGCCCAGTAGGGGGAGGCGGGGCCCGAGTAGCGCTGGGTCACCCCGAGGAAGGGCCGGTACCAGCCGAGGGTGAGCAGTCCGCGCTCGTCGGGGACGCCGCGCTCGGCGAAGTGCTTCAGGGCACCCGAGGCGAGGCGGCGGGTGCGGCCGGGCGGCAGCGGGGTGGCGTCGGCGAGGGCGCCCGCCCACAGGGGGGCAGTGGCCGCGAAACGGTAGGTGAGGGAGCGGCCCTGGTGGACGGGGGCGCCATCGGCGCCGAAGAAGTGCTGGTGGGCGGCGAGGAAGGCACGCAGTCGCGAGCGGTACTTGTCCACGCGCGTGGCATCTGCCCGTGGCCCGGCGATCCGCGCCCACAGGACCGGATACAGGTGCAGCGCCCAGGCGTTGTAGTAGTCGAACTTCCGGCCGTCCCCGTCGGTGTACCAGCCGTCGCCCCGGTACCAGTCGTGCAGGCGGCCGAGCCCGGCGTCGATCTCGGCGCGGCTGTGCGGGGCACCGACCGAGGCGAGGAACTCCTCGGCGATGACCTGGAACAGCCGCCAGTTGGAGTCGTTGGCACGAGCGCCGACGAATCCGCCGAGCCAGTCGGTGACCTGCTCGCGTACGCGGTCGTCGAGCCGGTCCCACAGCCAGGGACGGGACTCGTGCAGCGCGATGGCGACGGACGCGGCCTCGACCATCGACTGGGCACGGTCGGTGATGGGCGGCCAGCGCTCGTCACCGTGCGGATCGGTACCGGCGGCGAGCCCGACGGCGTACCGCTCGACGAGCTCCGGCCCGACACGCCCGTGCGCGCCCGCGATCCGGAAGGCGGCGAGCAGAAAGGACCGCGCATAGCCCTCCAGCCCATCGGACCAGGGCCCGGAGTGACTGGGCGGCCCGGGCAGCCGGTACTGGGCGAACTTGGGCGAGGCGTAGGGCAGCAACCCATCGAGCAACCGGTCGGCCATCGCTTCCCAGTGGGCGCGGGTCCACCCGGTGATGGGCGAAAGGTGGGGGTCGGGATCGGGCATGCGGGTCCTCCATCTATCGGGGCCAAGGAAGGCGCCCCTCCAGGGGCGCGGGGCTGTGTCGATATGCGGCTCCGCCGCGTGGGCGCGACCAGCCACAACTCACCCGCAGGCCCGCGACGGCGCACAGACACTACGGCGCACGACGATGTGTGTCCCCAGCAGATGATGACTCCCGGCCGCGCTGTCGGGATCGCGAAGAGCAATCCGCACGGCAGCCCGCCCCAGCTCCTCCGCCGGCGTCCGCACAGTAGTCAACGGCGGATTGAAGTCCTCAGCCAGCGGAATGTCGTTGTACCCGACCACGGAGATGTCATCCGGCACGGTCAGCCCCGCCTCCGCCACGGCCCGCAACACCCCCGCCGCCACCATGTCGTCCCCGGCGAACACCGCAGTGAACTCCCGCGTCTCCTCAAGCAGCGCGCTCATCGCCCGCAACCCCGCCGCCCGCCCCAGCCCACAGTCCACGACATACGCGGCCTCCGGCGGCAAGCCGTACTCGGCCAGCGCGGCCCGATACCCCGCCACACGCGCATCCAGCGCCGTATTGCCAGGCAGTCCCCCGAGAAAGGCGATCCTGCGATGACCGGCGGACAACAGATGGCCGGTGATCGCCCGCGCCCCCGCCTCGTTGTCGAACTCCACGACGAGCGCCGGGACATCGGGCCCCGGCGCCGGCCGCCCGCACAGCACCAGCCGCGCCCCCGAGGAGTCCAGCGCATGCGCGTAGTGCGCGACCCGCTCGCGATAGGCGTCGTCCTCCACCACCCCGCCGACCAGGATCACCAGCCGCGCCCCCTCCTCCCGCATCAGCTGCACGAACTCCATCTCGCGCTGCGCGTCCCCACCGGTCGCGCCGACCACGCACAGCCAGCCCCGGTCGGCTGCCTCGGCCTCCACTCCCTCGGCGACCTGGGCGTAGAAGGGGCTGGTGACTTGGCGGACCACGACCGCGGCCATCTTCCGGCCGCCACCCACCAGTGCCCGCGCATGCGCGTTGGCGACATAGTCGAGGTCACGCGCGGCACGCAGCACGCGGGCCCGGGTCGCGGCGGGCACCGGATGGTTGCCGCTGAGCGCACGCGACGCCGTGGCCATCGACACGCCCGCCCGCTCGGCGACCTCCCGGATCGTGACCCGTCCCTTGCCTGTCATGCCGTTCCCCATCCCCCATGTCTCCTGTTCCGCCGGCGGAGCGTCATGTGTTGGCCGCGAAGTCCTGCGCGAACTCCTCGGCCATTCTGTCGCCGCCCCGTTGCCGCCAGCGCTTCACCACCGCGTCCCATTCGGACAGCGCGAGGCGGCCCGCGACGATGCCGGTGACGGTGTCGTCGAGGAGGGCCTTGAGGGTGGTGCCCTGGGCGTTCTTCGTGCGGGACTGCAGGCCGAAGGAGGCGTTGCGGATGGCGCGCGGGACGACCTTCTCCTGCCAGGCGTGCAGGGCCCGTACGGCGTCGGGCATGCCCGGCACGAACAGCACCTGGGGGCCCTCGGCGAGGTACTTCAGCGGCAGGTTGGTGTTGTTCTCCACCTCGCCGAGCCTGGTCGGCCTCGGTGAGCCGTCGGCCGCGCGGGTGAAGTGGGTGCCTTCGACGCCGTAGTGGACGAGCTCCCACTCCTCGCTGCCGAACGGGGCGGCGAGGTAGTCGAGGATGCGCAACAGCAGCTCGATGCGCTCCTTCTTCGCCTTCTTCAGCACCGTGTAGCCGAAGGAGCGGCGGGCGGCGACGATACCGCCGGGCTCACCGCCGACGCCGTAGGGGAGGGCGGCGGCCGGGGTCATCCCGTCGGGGGCTTCCTGGTACTTGGGCAGGTACGCGCCGAAGCCGTCCTGCATCGAGCCGACGGTGCCGTTGTAGTAGAGCGTGGTCAGGTCGATCTGCGAGATGGACGTGGCGTCGGGGTGGTACGAGCCGTTCTTGCGCAGCTGCGCCTGGAAGGCGATCGCCGCCTTGTAGCGTTCGTCGGCGCAGCCGGGCAGGAACGTGCCGTCCTTGGTGACGTCCCACTCCTGGGGCGCGTTGTGGGCGGCGGAGTGCACGGCGTTGCCGAACAGGGATCCTTGGGCGGCGCCGAGCGCGTACGTCCGCCCGCTCGTCGCCCGCTTCGCCACGGCGGCGAAGTCGTCGGCGGTCCAGCCCTCCGTCATCCCCGCGTCGGTGAACAGGCCCTGGTTGATCCAGAGGGTCGAGCCGGGCAGCGGGCGTTCCAGTGGGATGCCGTGGATGCGGCCGCCGATGCGGCCCATGTCCTGCCAGGCGTGGGTGGGGATGTTCGCGAGGTTGGGGTAGGCCTCGATCGCGTCGCCGGACAGGAACGGCGTGAGGTCCTCGGCGCGCCGCTGCACGAACTCGGCCTCGCGGGGCAGCACGAACCCGGCGAAGAGATTGATGATGTCCGGCAGGGAGTCGGCGTCGCCCGCCATCACGGTGGCCATCTTCTTCTGGTAGTCGGCCTGGGAGACGATGGTGTACTCGATCTTCACGCCGAGGGCCTTCTCGACGGCGGCCCAGAAACGGTTGGCGGAGGCCGGTTTCGGGGGTGTGCCGAAGGAGACCGACATGACCTTGACGGTGGAGCCGTCGCCGGGGGTGCGGGCGACCGACTTGACCAGGTCGGAGGGGTAGGCGGTGTAACCGGCCTGGACGCCTGCGTCGGTGGGCGCGAGGTCCGGCTCGGGTCCCGTCGCGGGCTTGTACGTCGGCCAGGGGGCAAGCTTTTTGCCGGCGTTGGAGACATCGCTGTCGCCGGAGTTCGTGGAGCAGGCGGTCAGCAGGCCGGGGACGGAGAGGGCGGCACCGCCCACCGCCATGGAGCGCAGGAGGGTTCGTCGGGACATGCGGGGCATGGGTGAATCACCTCGTGTCGGCTTGGGTCAGCTCTTGATGGCGCCGGTGAGCACGCCCTTGGTGAAGTACTTCTGCAGGAAGGGATAGACGAGCAGGATCGGTACGGTGGCGATCACCAGCACCGCCATCTGCACGGTCTGCGGTGCGGTGATGGTGGCCTCGCCGGTGGTGGCGTCGGTGAGTCCGGATCCGGCCACCACATAGGTGCGCAGCACCTGTTGGAGGGGCCAGTGGTCGCTCTCCAGGTAGAGCGAGGCGTAGAACCAGGAGTTCCAGTACGCCACCGCGTAGAAGAGGCCTACGACGGCCAGCGCGGCCTTGGACAGCGGCAGGACCACCGACCACAGCACCCGCCAGTCCCCCGCTCCGTCGAGCCGTGCGGCCTCGTACAGCTCCTCGGGGATGCCCTGGAAGAAGCCGCGCAGGACGACGAGGTTGAACACGTTCACCAGGACGGGCAGCACCAGCGAGGCGTAATTGTCGAGCAGGCCCAGCTCCTTGACCAGCAGGAAGCTGGGGATCATGCCGGGCGGGAAGAGGAACGTGAACAGGATGAGCAGCAGGACGGGCCTGCCGCCGAGGACGCCGGGGCGGGACAGCGCGTAGGCGAGGGTGACGGTGCAGGCGAGGCTGAGCAGGGTGCCGACGAAGGTGACACCGGCGCTGACCCCGAGGGCGTGGGTGACGATGCCGCCGTCGAGGATGTCGCGGTAGGCGTCCAGGGACGGCTCGGTCGGCCAGAGCACCCAGCCGCCGTTCTCGACCACCTCGTCGGTGGAGGCCAGCGAGGTCGAGACGATCACCAGGAACGGCACGCACACCAGCAGCACGACGGTGGCGAGGGCCAGGACCTTGCCGGCCTGGGTGATCGGCCGGGGCTTCTCCATCCAGCCCGGCCGTGCGGATGCGGTCACTTGTAGACCCCCTGTTCGCCGAGGCGGTGGGCGACCTTGTTGGCGGCGTAGACGAGGAGGGCGCCGATGACGCCCTTGAACAGGCCCGCGGCGGCGGCGAATCCGTAGTCGCCGCCGACGATGCCCTGGTAGTAGACGAAGGTGTCGATGATCTCGGCGGCCTCGGGGCCGACCGCGTCGCGTTGCAGCAGCATCTGCTCGAAGCCGACGGAGAGGATGTCGCCGAGCCGCATGATGAGCAGCAGCACGATCACCGGGCGGATGGCGGGCAGCGTGACGTGCCAGAAGCGCCGCCAGGGGCCCGCGCCGTCGATGGCGGCCGCCTCGTACTGCTGCTCGTCGACCTGGGCCAGCGCGGCGAGGAAGATGATCGTGCCCCAGCCGGCGTCCTTCCAGATGACCTGGGCGACGACGAGCGGTTTGAAGGCGTCGGGGTTGCCGATGATGTCGACGGTGTGCAGTCCGGCGCCGCTCAGGGTGCTGTTGAGCAGCCCGGTGTCGCCGAGGACCTGCTGGAAGAGCGCCACCACGATCACCCATGAGATGAAGTGCGGCAGATACGCCACCGACTGCACGAAGCGGCGTACCGAACTCCAGGTGAGGGTGTGCAGCAGCAGGGCCAGGGCGAGCGGCACCGGGAAGTAGAAGACCAGCTGCAGGACGGCGATCCAGAGGGTGTTGAGGACGGACGCCCAGAACGCGCCGTCCTCGAACATGCGCTGGAAGTTGGCCCGTCCGACCCAGGGGCTGCCCCAGAGGCCGTCGAACGGGACGTACTCCTTGAACGCGATGACGTTGCCGACCAGTGCGCCGTAGTGGAACAGCAGGAAGTAGGCGAGGCCGGGGAGCATGAGCAGGAACAGCGTGCGACTGCAGCCGTGAAAACCTTTTCGCCGGACAACGGCCACGGTTCCCCCCTCACTGCCTCGGATACGGTGTGAGGGAAGCTAAAGCGCTTTCACGACGTCGTCAACGGTTCTGACACAGAAACGGAATTGGCCCAGGTCGACGCCGGGCGTCGACCTGGGCCAGCTCGTGAAAACGCTTCCTGTGACGTCCTATGACCTGGCCAATGACCTTGCGTCAGCTCCGGCTGCGGCGGCGGGTCAGGGTGACCGCTCCCCCACCGGCCACGAGCAGCGCGAGGGCCCCGCCCGCGATGTACGGCGTCATCGCGTTGCCGCCGGTTTCCGCAAGGTTGTCCTGTGCCGGGGCGCCCTGGGGCTTGACGTCGGAGACGGGGTCGGTGCCCGGGGCAGCGGGCTCACTCTCCGGCTCGGTGGGCGCCGGGGGCGTCTCGCAGGTCGCCTTCGCCAGGGTCACGCTGCCCTGCACCTCGGCGACGTTCAGGTTCAACGGGTTGACGGCGACGGTCAGTTCGAGGGCGGTGGCGGCCGCCGTGCGGGAGGTCGTCTCCCGCTTCGACAGGTCCAGGCGCACCTCGCCCACGCCCGGCACCGTCACGTTCGTCGTGCCACCGGCGGTGAGCGTCACCTTCTTGCCGAGCACCGTCACGGCGCCGGCCACGTTCGACTCGGCGACCGGCGCCTTCCCCGCGGCGCACGTCGCGGTCGAGGTGACGGTCTCGACCTCGATGAGCGACAGCAGCGGCAGACCGGGCACGTGCAACCGGGCGTTGGCCAGCCGTGTGCTGCCCTGCGCCTTCTCGTCCGTCACGGTCGCCTTCGCCTGCGCCACGTCCGCGCGCAGCACGCTGAACGGCTTTCCGCCGTCGACGCCGTCCAATTGCGCTGTGAGCGCGGTCTTTTCGGCACTCTGGGGCGCCTGCACCTCGTTGAGGGTGACCGCGAGCGGAACGTTGACGGTCTTGTTGAGCAGGGACACGTCCAGTCCGGTGCGCAGCACGAGCGCGCTCGCGCGCCCCTGGTCGCCGGTCGCGTACGCGGAGCCCGCACCGGCCAGGACCGCGGGACCGGCGGCGAGGAGGGTGGCGGCCACGACGGCGACCGGACGGCGTGCGGGCATACGGAAGTTATTGCTGTTCACGGTGGTGGGACTCCCCAGAAGAGTGACACTTGGGACCCGGAAAGAATTACGCACCAAGAGTGAACGGGCGGCGATCCCGCGTTACTTCACTCCATAGTGGGGTTTCTGTGAACGAGTTCGAATTTCCGGCACGTACGTTCCCCACGGTCGTCGGCCGACAGGCGACGCGGCACGAGCGCTCCTATGCTGAGGTGAAAGGGCCTTCGGCCCAGGTCGCGGGCCTCTCCTCGTGCTGCTGGGAGTCAGCCCATGACGCGCTCGTGCAGACGGCTGCGCAGGGGGGCCGTGATCACCGCGGCGGTGGCGACACTCGTGGTTCCGCTCGGCGGCGGAACCGCACTCGGGGCGCCTGATTCCGCCCCGGCCGTCGTCGGCCAGCCCTCGCCCTCCCCGTCGCCCTCGCCCTCGGACGACTTCCGAAGGCTCACCCCCGAGGTGAAACGGCAGGTCGACAGGGCCGTGGAGAGGGTGATGCACGAGGCGAACGTGCCCGGCGCGACCGTGGGGCTGTGGACCCCCGACAAGGGCAGCCATGTGCGGTCCTTCGGCGTCGCCGACAAGGAAACCGGCCGGCGGATGTCGCCGGACCTGTACATGCGGATCGGCAGCGAGACCAAGACGTTCACCGTGACGGCGCTGCTGAAGCTGGTCGACGAGGGCAGGATCAGCCTCGACGACATGATCGGCGAGTACGTCGCCGACGTGCCCAACGGCGACCGGATCACCCTGCGTCAGCTGGCCGGGATGCGCAGCGGTCTCTTCAACTACTCGGAGGACCAGGACTTCTTCAAGGCGCTGACGTCCGATCCCGAGCGGTCGTTCACCCCGCAGCAACTGCTCGACTACGCCTTCCGGCACCCGGTGCTGTTCCAGCCGGGCGAGGAGTTCTCCTACTGCAACACCAACCTGATCCTGCTCGGTCTGGTCGTCGAGCGGGTCAGCGGCCGGCCGCTGCAGGACTACATCCGGGAGAACATCCTCGAACCAGCCGGCATGGACCGCACGATCTTCCCGACCGACGCCGCGTTCCCGCGGCCGCACGCCCAGGGGTACACGAACCAGACCGCGGACGGGAAGGTCGCGAACAGCACCGACTGGAACCCCTCCTGGGGCTGGGCGGCCGGCGCGATGATCTCCACGCTGGAGGATCTGCGCACCTGGGCGCCCATCGTCGCCACCGGCGTCCTGCCCGACGGCGACACCCTGATCAGCCCCGTCACCCAGAAGCAGCGGCTCGACACGCCGCCCACCGCGATCCCGGGCGCCGGGTACGGGCTCGGCATCTTCGACGTCCAGGGCTGGCTCGGGCACAACGGCTCGCTGCCGGGTTACCAGTCCCTGACCATCTACCTCCCCTCGGCCCGGGCCACGATGGTCGTGCTGCTGAACACGGACATCGACCACGACGGCACCGAACCCAGCACACTCCTCGGCGAAGCGATCACCAAGATCGTCAGCCCGGAGCACGTGTTCAATCTGCCGGCACAGCCCACGGGCCGCTGAGTCATGACCGAGTACAGCTAGGGCCTGTCCGGCGTGCCGACGTCGCGGGGCCTGGCACGCCCATCTGCCGCGTTGTCGTCACTCCCCGACGCTCCGCGTCGACTCCCTCCTCAGCCTTGCAGCTGCACGCACCAGACCCCGCTCACCTGCACTGATCAGGTGCCGTTCCTTGCAGCCGGCCTGATCCGCCGGACAGGCCCTAGCCGACGACGCGCCCGTTCAGCACCACCCGCCGCGGGGCCGTCAGCACCCGTACGTCCGTCCGTGGGTCCGTCTCGAACACGATCAGGTCGGCCGGTGCCCCCTCCTCGAGCCCCGGACGGCCCAGCCACTCCCTGGCCGCCCACGTCCCGGCGGACAGTGCCTCCACCGCCGGGATCCCGGCCGTCACCAGTTCCACCACCTCGGCCCCCGCGAGCCCGTGCGCGAGCGAGCCGCCGGCGTCCGTGCCGACGTACACCGGGATCCCGGCGTCGTAGGCGGAGCGCACGGTGTCGTAGCGGCGCTCGTACAGTCGCCGCAGGTGGTCCGCCCAGCGCGGGAACTTGGACTCGCCGCCGGCGGCGAGCTGGGGGAAGGTCGCGATATTGACGAGGGTGGGGACGATCGCCACTCCTCGGTCCGCGAACAACGGGATCAGGTCCTCCGTCAGGCCCGTCGCGTGTTCGACGCAGTCGATGCCCGCCTCGACCAGGTCCTGCAGGGAGTCCTCGGCGAAGCAGTGGGCGGTCACACGGGCGCCCAGGCGGTGGGCCTCGGCGATGGCGGCCTCCACCGCGTCCCTGGGCCAGCAGGCCGACAGATCGCCGAGGTCGCGGTCGATCCAGTCGCCGACCAGCTTGACCCAGCCGTCGCCCCGGCTCGCCTCCTGGGCGACGTAGGCGACCAGGTCGTCCGGCTCGATCTCGTGGGCGTAGTTGCGGATGTAGCGGCGGGTTCGGGCGATGTGGCGGCCGGCGCGGATGATCTTCGGCAGGTCGTCGCGGTCGTCGATCCAGCGGGTGTCCGAGGGGGAGCCGGCGTCGCGGATGAGGAGGGTGCCGGCGTCGCGGTCGGTGAGGGCCTGCTTCTCGGCGACGTCCTGGGGGACCGCGCCATGCTGATCCAGGCCGACGTGGCAGTGGGCGTCGACCAGGCCGGGGAGGGTCCAGCCCTGCACCGTGCGCACGTCGCGGGCCGTGGTGGGACGGTCGTACGAGATGCGTCCGTCCACCACCCACAGCTCGTCGCGGATGTCTTCCGGGCCGACGAGGACGCGTCCCTTCACGTGCAGCACTTCGCTCATGTACCGCACCCTAACGCTGCCTAACCGGCGTTGTTCTCCTCCACGTTTGCCATGGCCGGGTCGAGGAGGCGGGACAGGAAGTGGCGCGTGCGCTCGTGCTGTGGGTTCGTGATCACCTGCTCGGGCGTGCCGTCCTCCACGATCACCCCGCCGTCCATGAAGACGACCCGGTCCGCCACCTCACGCGCGAACGTCATCTCATGGGTGACGACCATCATCGTCATGCCGTCCTGGGCGAGCATGCGCATGACGGCCAGGACGTCACCGACCAGCTCCGGGTCGAGGGCGGAGGTCGGCTCGTCGAAGAGCATGACCTCCGGGCCCATCGCCAGCGCCCGGGCGATGGCAACGCGCTGCTGCTGGCCGCCGGACAGGGACGAGGGGTACGCGCTCGCCTTCTCGGTGAGGCCCACGCGCTCCAGGTTCTCCGCGGCCACCTTCGCGGCCCGGGCCTTGTCCCGCCTGAGCACCCGGCGCTGCGGCAGCGTGAGGTTCTCGGTCACCGTGAGGTGCGGGAAGAGGTTGAACTGCTGGAAGACCATGCCGATGCGGCGGCGTACGGCGTCGATGTCGACGTCGGGGTCGGTGAGCTCGGTGCCGCCGACGACGACCTGGCCCTTGGTCGGCTCCTCCAGCAGGTTCACGCAGCGGAGCAGCGTCGACTTGCCGGAGCCGGAGGGGCCGATGACGCACACGACCTCGCCCTGGGCGATCTCCAGGTCGATGCCGCGCAGGACGTGGTTGTCGCCGAACGACTTGTGCAGGTCGCGGATCTCGATCTCGGGTCGGCTCATTTCACGGCCTCCTGGGCCTTCGCCTCCATACGGCGTACGACGAAACCGAGCGGGATCGTGACCAGCAGGTAGCACAGGCCGGCGACCAGGATCGGCGTGGAGTTGGCGGTCTGGCTGGCCAGGTCGCGGCCGAACTTGGACAGCTCCCGCTCCTGAAGGGTGACACCGAGGAACAGCACCAGCGAGGAGTCCTTGAAGAGCAGGACGAGTTCGTTGGTGAGCGGCGGGAGGATGATCCGGAAGGCCTGCGGGATGATGATCGAGACCATCGCGCGGGCCGGTGAGAAGCCCAGCGAACGGGCCGCCTCCATCTGGCCCTTGGGCACCGCCTGGATGCCCGCGCGGAACGTCTCCGCCATGTACGCCGCCGCCACCAGGCCGAGCGCCAGGGCGACCTTGCCGTAGGTACCGCCGGGGATCTCGGTGCCGGGGAAGGCGAGTGGGACGGCCACGCCGATGAAGATGAAGATCAACAGGGCGGGCAGGCCACGGAAGATCTCGATGTAGACGCCGGCGACCCAGCGGTAGGGGCCGACGGACGACAGCCGCATCAGCGCCAGGACCATGCCGAGCACCAGGCCGACGGCGAAGCCGGAGACCGTGTAGAGCACGGTGTTCTTCAGCGCCAGCGTGATGACCTCGGGGAACATCCGCTCGGCGATGGCGCCCTGGGCGAACTGGTTGGCCAGCCGGTCCCAGTCGGCGCCGACCGCGAGGGCGATCAGGGCGCCGACGAACACGACGTACTGCACACCCCGCGACACACTGCGCTTCTGGCGCCGCGTCAGCCCCTTCCTGCGGGGCTGGGCCTCGGCCTTGGTGACGTCGGTCATGAGGCGGCGGGCGACGGGGAGGCGGCGGACTCCTCGTAGGGGCCGATCCACTGCTCGTACAGCTTCTTGTACGTGCCGTCGGCCTTGGCGTCGGCGATCGCCTTGTTGATGGCGGCGAGCAGCTCGGTGTTGCCCTTCTTCACCGTGAAGCCGTACTGCTCACCGGTGTTGACCTGCTCGGCGACCTGGAAGGCGGCGGCGTTGGCCTTGTCCTTGAGCCAGCCCTGGACGACCGGGTAGTCGATGACGACGGCCTCGACCTGGCCGGTGCGCAGGCCGTTGAGGACGGCGTCGGAGGACTCGAAGGAGACCGGGTCGAGGCCCTGGCTCTTGGCGTAGTCCTCGCCGGTGGTCTGCGCCTGGGCGCCGACCTTCTTGCCCTTGAGGCCGGCGAAGGAGGTGATGCCGCTCTTCTTGTCGACCAGCACGCCCTGGGTGGCCTCGAAGTACGGGTCGGAGAAGTCGACGTTCTTCTTGCGCTCCTCGGTGATGGTCATGCCGGCGGCGGCCAGGTCGCACTGGCCGGCGTTGAGGGATCCGCCGGTCTTGAAGTTCTCGAAGGGCTGGTCGACGATCTGCTGCCGCACGCCGAGGTCCTGGGCGACCAGGTCGACGAGGGAGACGTCGAAGCCCTGCACCTTGCCGTCGATCTCCGACTGGAAGGGCGGGTACGGCAGGTGGGTGCAGGTGGTGAGCTGACCGGCCTCGACGAGTTCGACCCCGCCGGCGGCGGTCTTCGTACCACTGCCGCCGTCACCGTCCGAGGAGCAGCCGGCGACCAGCACCAGCCCGGCCGTCGCGGTGGTGGCGGCCAGTATGCGGGCCCGGCGCCCGAGGACCGTGTTCACGGGGAACCTCCTGTGAGGAAACTTTGAAGTTCTGATTATAAGGAAAGCTTTGGGTCACTCAAAACAAACCGATGGCGGAGAGGCTGTGCGGCCTAAGAAGTCGCAAGCGGCGGGGGGTTGTGGTCCGGCGGTTACGCTCGACTGCGTTCGATCCCGTGACCGAAGAGAGCACCGCCGTGACCCATCCCTTCCTGGACCTCCCCCCGCTGAGCGCCGCGCACTTCGCCGCCATCGAGGACCGGGTGGCCCGGCTGCTGGACACCCGGCAGGACGTCGTGATCATGCAGGGCGAGGCGCTGCTGCCGCTGGAGGGCGCGATCCGGGCCACCGCGGGTCCGGGGACGGTGGCGCTGAACGTGATCACGGGTCCGTACGGGCAGACCTTCGGCGACTGGCTGCGGGACTGCGGGGCGACGGTGCACGACCTCGCGGTGCCGTTCCACACGGCGGTCACGGCGGCGCAGATCCGTGCGGCCTTCGCCGAGCACCCGGAGATCGACTTTGTGTCGCTGGTGCACGCGGAGGCGGCGACCGGGAACACCAACCCGGTCGCGGAGATCGGTGCGGCGGTACGGGAGCAGGGTGCCCTCTTCTACCTGGACGCCGTCGCCTCCGTGGGCGCCGAGCCGGTGCTGCCGGACGCGTGGGGTGTGGACCTGTGCGTGATCGGGGCGCAGAAGGCGATGGGCGGGCCCGCCGGGGTGTCGGCGGTGTCGGTGAGCGAGCGGGCGTGGGCCCGGATGGCGGCGAACCCGCGGGCGCCGCGCCGCTCGTATCTGTCGCTGCTGGACTGGAAGGAACGCTGGGTCGACGCCGGCCGCAAGGCCCTGCTGCACGCGCCCGCCCAGCTGGAGATGCTGGCGCTGGACGCGTGCGTCGAGCGCATCGAGGCGGAGGGGCTTACGACGGTGATGTCCCGGCACGCGTCCGCCGCGGCGGCGACCCGTGCGGGGGCGCTCGCGCTGGGCGGGGGTCTGGAGCCGTACGTCCACGAAGCGACGGAGGCGGCACCAGTGGCCACGACCCTGCGGGCGCCGTCCGGCGTCGTGGCCTCCGAGCTGGTCGCCCGGGCCCTGGCCGCCGACCCCGCCCTCCCGCTGGCGGCGGGCGGTGGCGCCCTGGCCAAGGAGATGATCCGCGTCAACCACTACGGCCCGGACGCGACCCCGGACGCGGTCCAGGCAAGCCTGGCGGCACTCGGGGCGGCCCTGTCGGAGAAGGGATCGGCGGTAGACCTGGAGGCGGGCCGCCGGGCGGCGGAGGAGGCCTGGCGGTAGGGGCGCGCGGAGGGCGCTTGGCGGTACGGGCGCGCTGGAGGGGGCGTGGCGGTAGAGGCGCACCGGAGTGGACGTGGCAGTAGAGGCGCACCGGAGGGAGCGTGGCGGTAGAGGCGCACCGGAGTGGGCTGGCGATAGGGGCACGCTGAAAACGGCCTGGTGGTAAGGACGCGCTGGAAAGGCATGGCGCTAGAGGCGCACTGGAGAGGGCTGGTGGTAGGGGCGCGCTGGAGAAGGCCTGGCGGGAGAGGCGCACCGGAGAGGGCCGGGCGCTTGAGGCCCGCTGGAAAGGGCCGGGCGCTAGAGGCGCACCGGAGAGGGCCTGGCGGTAAAGGCCCGCTGGAGGGGGCCCGGCGGTAGGACCCCCGGCACCAGGAGCCGCCCGTCGAAAGCCGCGGCGTTCGACGGGCCGTCGACGTCGGCCTGCGTTGCTTGAATCCATGGCGTTGTCAGACCCTGCTGCCATGCTCGCCGCATGACGACCAACACTCCCTCCACGCCCCGCCCCTCCCCGACGGTCGCCCCGTCCCGCCCATGACCGCTGATGAGCGCGCCATGCTGGAGAGCTGGCTCGACTTTCACCGGGCCACGCTGGAGCTGAAGTGCCGCGGGCTGGACGACGCCCAGGTGCGGCTCACCTCGGCCGAGCCCTCGTCGCTCACCCTGCTCGGGCTCGTGCAGCACCTCGCGGAGGTCGAGCGGAACTGGTTCCAGCGCGTGCTCGCCGGTCTCGACGTACCGCCGGTGTACGAGGAGGAGAGCGGGTACGCCCTGCGTCCGGACCGCGGTCTGGACGAGGCACTCACCATCTGGCGCCGGGAGATCGCGCGCGGCCGGGAGATCTCCGCCGGGCGATCGCTGGAGGACACCGGGCGGCTGACCGACGGTCCGTTGACCGGCGTGGAGGTGAGCCTGCGCTGGGTGCTCATCCATCTCATCGAGGAGTACGCCCGGCACAACGGTCACGCCAACATCCTCCGCGAGCGTATCGACGGGGTGACCGGAGCCTGAATTCACGGCGATTAGCGAGCCTTCTCCGGTCATCATTCCGTAATATAATCCAGCGCAGCTTCCCGTATTCTTCTGCCCGCTTTTCCCAACCCTAAACACAAAAATTTCACGAGCACCGAACGGTCCAATTCGGTCAGATCTCGTAAGCGTTACACAGATGTGACGCGCTCCACATCGCGACCTTTATGCCCGATATGACAGGGGCAAACTCGGGCATTTCGCCGCCCCTCGCACGAACACCCGCGCCCGCGCGATAACACATGGGAGGGCCATACGTAACCCCCTCCGGCCATGCATTTTCAATTCTTGGTCGGTAAATTCAATTCGCATGACTGCCGCACAAGCAGACCTACTCATAGACCGCCCCGGGGTGGCCGACGGGGCCGCTTTCTGGCGGCTCGCCAAGGAATCCGGAACGCTCGACCTGAACTCCGCGTACAGCTATCTGCTGTGGTGCCGCGACTTCGCCGGTACGTCGGCCGTGGCGCGGACGGCCGGCGGCGAGGCCGTCGGGTTCGTCACCGGGTACCTGCGGCCGGACCGCCCGGAGACCCTGCTCGTCTGGCAGGTGGCCGTCGACTCCGCGCACCGCGGACACGGGCTCGCGGCACGCATGCTCGACGGACTGACCGCCCGGATAGCCGCCGAGCACCGGCTGACCTCCGTCGAGACCACGATCACGCCGGGCAACACCGCCTCCGAGCGGCTGTTCGCCTCGTACGCCGCGCGGCACGGCGCCCACGTCGAGTGCGAGGTGCTGTTCGGCACGGAACAGTTCCCGGACGGCCCGCACGACCCCGAAGTCCTCTACCGCATCGGCCCGCTGACCCGTCTGCCGAAGACGTCGGACTGACCCGTACGCACAGGCCTCGGCCCTCGCTACGACCCCCACATCGACCAGTCACACAGAGGAGCGAATCCCCGTGACCATCACCCAGCCCGACCTCAGCGTCTTCGAAACCCTGGAGTCCGAGGTGCGCAGCTACTGCCGCGGCTGGCCCACCGTCTTCGACCGTGCGCGCGGCAGCCGTATGTACGACGAGGACGGCCACGAGTACCTCGACTTCTTCGCCGGTGCCGGCTCGCTCAACTACGGGCACAACAACGCCGTCCTGAAACGGGCCCTGCTCGACTACCTGGAGCGGGACGGCGTCACCCACGGTCTCGACATGTCGACCACCGCCAAGCGCTCCTTCCTGCAGACCTTCCAGGACCTGGTGCTGCGGCCGCGCGACCTGCCGTACAAGGTCATGTTTCCGGGGCCAACGGGCACCAACGCCGTGGAGTCCGCGCTGAAGCTGGCGCGGAAGGCGAAGGGCCGCGAGGCGATCGTGTCGTTCACCAACGCCTTCCACGGCATGTCCCTGGGCTCCCTCGCCGTGACCGGCAACGCCTTCAAACGCGCCGGTGCCGGCGTCCCGCTCGTGCACGGCACGCCGATGCCCTTCGACCACTACCTCGACGGCAAGGTCCCGGACTTCCTGTGGTTCGAGCGGCTCCTGGAGGACCAGGGCTCCGGCCTCAACAAGCCCGCCGCCGTGATCGTCGAGACCGTGCAGGGCGAGGGCGGCATCAACGTGGCCCGCCCCGAGTGGCTGCGCGCGCTGGCCGAGCTGTGCGAGCGCCAGGACATGCTGCTGATCGTCGACGACATCCAGATGGGCTGCGGCCGCACCGGCGCCTTCTTCTCCTTCGAGGAGGCGGGCATCGTGCCCGACATCGTCACGGTGTCCAAGTCCATCAGCGGCTACGGGCTGCCCATGGCGCTGTGCCTGTTCAAGCCCGAGCTGGACCTGTGGGAGCCGGGCGAGCACAACGGCACCTTCCGCGGCAACAACCCCGCCTTCGTCACCGCCACCGCCGCCCTGGAGACGTACTGGGCCGACGGCTCGGCCATGGAGAAGCAGACCCGTGCGCGCGGCGAGCAGGTCGAGCAGGTGCTGATCTCCATCACCGAGGAGAACCTCGCCGACGTCAAGGAGTACCGGGGCCGCGGCCTGGTGTGGGGCCTGGAGTTCCACGACAAGGGCCGCGCCGAGCGCATCGCGCGCCGCGCGTTCGAACTCGGGCTGCTGATCGAGACGTCCGGCCCGGAGAGCGAGGTCGTCAAGCTGCTGCCCGCACTGACCATCACGCCCGACGAGCTCGACGAGGGCCTGCGCGTCCTCGCCCGCGCCGTACGCGAAACCGTCTGAGAAAAGGAGCTGTTCAACACCGTGATCGTCCGTTCGTTCCAGGACATCGAAGGCACCGACCGGCATGTGAAGGCCGCGTCCGGTACCTGGGAGAGCAAACGCATCGTCCTCGCCAAGGAGAAGGTCGGCTTCTCGCTGCACGAGACGATCCTGTACGCGGGAACGGAGACGTCGATGTGGTACGCCAACCACATCGAGGCCGTCGTCTGCGTGCAGGGCGAGGCCGAGCTGACCGACCACGAGACCGACCGGACGTACACGATCACGCCCGGGACGATGTACCTCCTCGACGGCCACGAGCGGCACACGCTGCGCGTCAAGGAGGACTTCCGCTGCATCTGCGTGTTCAACCCGCCGGTGACCGGACGGGAGGACCACGACGAGAACGGCGTCTACCCCCTGCTCACCGAACCCGAGGAGGTGTGACCGACCATGACCACCACCGTCACCGATCTGTACCCCAGCCGCGGCACCACCGAGGTGTCCACCCCCCGCAAGGACCCGGTCGTCTGGGGCACGCCCGGCACGCCGGGGCCGATCGACGTCGCCGATCTGCAGGCGTACGAGCGTGACGGCTTCCTCGCCATCGACGAACTCATCACCGAGGACGAGGTCGCCGTCTACCACCAGGAGCTGAACCGGCTGATCAACGACCCGGCGATCCGGGCCGACGAGCGGTCGATCGTCGAGCCGAAGTCCAAGGAGATCCGGTCCGTCTTCGAAGTGCACCGGATCAGCGAGGTGTTCGCCGCGCTGGTGCGGGACGAGCGGGTCGTCGGACGGGCGCGGCAGATCCTCGGCTCGGACGTGTACGTCCACCAGTCGCGGATCAACGTCAAGCCCGGTTTCGGGGCGAGCGGCTTCTACTGGCACTCGGACTTCGAGACCTGGCACGCCGAGGACGGACTGCCGAACATGCGCACGGTGTCCGTCTCGATCGCGCTGACCGAGAACTACGACACCAACGGCGGGCTCATGATCATGCCGGGGTCGCACAAGACGTTCCTCGGGTGCGCGGGGGCCACGCCGAAGGACAACTACAAGAAGTCGCTGCAGATGCAGGACGCGGGCACGCCGTCGGACGAGGCGCTGACCGCGATGGCCTCGCAGTACGGCATCAAGCTGTTCACCGGCAAGGCCGGTTCGGCCACGTGGTTCGATTGCAACTGCATGCACGGGTCGGGCGACAACATCACGCCGTTCCCGCGCAGCAACGTCTTCATCGTGTTCAACAGCGTGGAGAACGAGGCGGTCGAGCCGTTCGCGGCCCCGATCCGCCGACCGGAGTTCATCGGGGCGCGGGACTTCACGCCGGTGAGGTGAGACCACTTCCCGGCTGACCGGAACAACCGCCCGCAAGCAGTCGGACCCGCCGCCACCCGAAGGCATGCGGGTCCGACTGCTTACGGCTGTCACCGGCGTGCTACGGCTGTCCACGGGCAAGTGGGGCCGGGAGTAAGACAGAAGGACTACAACCGGGTGGCGCCCTCCGGCCACAGCACCGCACCGGTACACCGGTCCGGTGGACGTACGCGACCACGTCCGCAGTCCCGCCGTACCCCCACGCCGGTTTCCCGTCCCACACGGCGATCAGCTCATCCACCGAACACACCAGCGCCTCACTGCCCGCCATATGCGCATCAGAGGTCGACTCCGTCATCCCGGTTTCATGGACGTCGGCCGCGCGGGCGTACAGCTCGTCATAGACGGTGTGATGCCACTCCGGCAGGCTCGCCCGGTGTCCGGAAGCGGGCACGACGACTTCGAGTTGTCCCCCGTGCTTGAGGACGGCTTCGGCGAACCAGGAGTCAGGGCCGTCCGCGATGCACGAGACAGCCGTCAGGTCGGCGGCGTGGTATTCGCGTACTGCCTCGTCGAGCATCGTGCGCACCTGCCGCTCCACATCCGCGTTCAACTCGCGGTGCCCGGTGATCCCTACGCGCATGCCGTGGTCCCTCTCTTACAGGTAGACGCCGTGTAGGCGCTCGTCGAAGTCCCGCACCACCATGGGCGGGGCGGCGGTGGTGAGGGTACGGCGCACGGCGCGGGCGCGCTCCACGATTCGCCCGGACCGGTACGTCAGGCCGGCGTCGAGGGCGCGCGAGGCGAAGGCGAACGCCGCGTCCAGCCTGCCGACGGCGAGGTAACCGGCGGCGATGTCCAACACCAGCAGGGCGCGCTGCTTGGCATGGCCGGTGGCCAGGGCCTCTACGTCATCACTGATCACCCAGTCCGACAGACCGAGCCGTGCGCCGCACGTGACCCGGCAGGCGGCCACCTTTTCGGGGGTGAAGGAGAACACCCACGGCCACGGCGACGGCTCCTCGGACTCCTTCAACGCCTCGGCTGCGGACCGGCTCGCGGTGAGGGCTTTGTCGGCCGCACGCCGGTCCCCGGCCGCCGCGTGGCCGAGGGCTTCGACGCTGGACAGCCACGCATCCGCTACGGCCGGACGCAGGTCCCCGAGCGCGCGCCGTGCCCGACTGGCCTGGTTCAGTGCTTCCACGCCGTTACCGGCGTGCGCCTCGAACTGGGCGAGCGTGCCCCGCTGGTAGGCGGCCAGCAAGGGATTCCCGGCCGTCTTGGCGGCCTTGATTGCTGCGCCGTACCCAGGAACGGGCTGAGCCGTTGTCGCGCTTGTCCCAGGCGAGCCAGCCCGCGAAGGAAGCGGCTTCGCTGCCCACCGCTGCCAGCCGTGCCCGGTCGCTGTCCCCGCTTGCGGATCGGGTGATGCTCTGGATCAGCCGGATATGAGACTCGACGGTGTCATACAAGTCACGGGACGGGGTGGAGCCGTCGAGCCGTCTGTAGGCGCTGGTGGACAGGCGCAGGGCGGCGGCCTGCCCGCCGCCACTGTCGGCGGCATCAGCGGCAGGAGGAGGAGACAGGACCGAAGTCGCCGCGGCTGCGACGACCCCGCCTAGAAGAGTCCTGCGGTGCATGTCGTCTGACCCGTCTTTCACCTGCGCCTGCGGCGGCCGTCCGCGAGGCCCACCAGCGCCGGCGGTATGGCGAGGTGTGCGGCTGCCGCCTCCAGAATGTTCGTGCTGTAGTCGCCTTGGCCCTTTTCTCCAGGCGGGAGACGGCGGACTGTGACAAGCCCAGGGCCTGCCCCAATGCCGTTAGCGTCATCTGCTGTGCCTTGCGGGCCAGTTCGATGACGCGCCCGTAATCCCCGGCCCGGGACGCATCCCGGATCGGCCCTGTCGGCACGGGGCCCCGCAGCGCATCCCGGTCCTCGAAGAGGCGAAACTCCGTGATGGGGCTCCACTCGTTGAGCATGGCCTAACCCTTGCGCACGGCCAGCTTGATCCGCCTACGCGAAGGGAGGAAACCAGAGGCGCATGCCGAGCTGCCGAAAGACGTCTGCGTTATCCCGGACCGTCCACCAATTCCTGCGGGTGAATTGCAGAGAGATCGACTGGCCAGGGTGGCGCTTGCCCAGAGCCGAGCAGATCTCTGTCAGGTCGGGTGGGAAGGCCAGGACGCCCGTCACGGCGAAGGCTTCGTAGACGACGAGTGCGTACCAGTCGACGCCGGGGATGCTTCGCACAGTGTGCTCGTTCGGCCAGTCGGAGACAGGGTTGGCGAGGTACTTGACCTGTATGTACTCGCCATCGGTTGATATCAGGTCGTAGTGCGCCTGCACCCGGGACTGGGCAAGCCGGGCCCCCCAGAGGGCCGCGACCAGGTGCTCGGCGAACTCAGCCAGGGGATCCCGGTTCGACTGGCCGAGTCCCAAGGTCCCCAGCAGGGTCTGGCGCGCCAACCGGTAGGAGTCCAGGGCGCTCAGCAGCCCGGGTACGACGGCGCCGTTCGGAACGGGAGGAAGAACGCTGTCGGACACGCAGCCACGATTCCGTACCTTGGCCGCGGGGAGCAACACTCTTCCGTACCCCGGCGGGGCGCTCGCTCTCCGGCGGGACGGAACTCGAAGACCCCGCCTAGGCGGCACCCGTGAGGCGCGGCCCGCGCAGGCTCAGCGGAGCTTGGTGGGGTCGAGGACCTGGTCGGGCGGCGGCGGGGTGGTGTCGACGGGCTTGTCGTGGTCGGTGAAGGTGAGGTCCACGGGCTCGTTGCCGCCTGCGATCGTGCCCCTCAGGATGTAGGGCTTGCCCTCCTTGGCGATGTAGACGGTCGCGGTCTGGGTCGTGGTCCTTTCGGCGAGCACGGCGACCGGCCGGCCGCCCACGGTGGCATCGGCTTCGCGGGTGGAGTTTCCGTCAGATACAGGGCTCAGTGCCTCGATCAGGCCGTCGAAACCGTTGCATATGCGCCCAAGAGTCTCCGACATCATTCTGGGGGGCTTGATCCAGCGGCCCTTGAACAGCGCGACCATCTCCTCGGCCTGCTCGGCTGTCATCCCGCGGCTGAAGGTGGCCCGCCAGTAGTCCTCCTCAGCCTTGACGTGGACGAGTGAACCCTTCTTGATGATGTGCATGGTGCCCAGGGAGTTGCCCACCGTGCCGTTGCAGGAGCCGCGGACGTCCATGGCCAGGTCGACCTCTACTTGCCGGCCGTCGCTGTTGGCCTTGCCGGTGATGCGCATGCTCGTGGCGTTCTTGACGGCTTCCCGAGCCTGATTGTCGATCTGCTCGGGCGTCATGGTGTCGAAGGGGTGCTTCGTCTTGGTCGCCGACGCGGTGCTCCTCGCGCCGGCCTCGGCACTGTCCTGGCTGCAGCCGGTGATGATCACGGTGGTGGCGGCGCACAGCAACGCGGTGGCGGCGCGGTTGGCGATGTGGTGCTTCACGTGCGGGTTTCCCTCCCCTGTTGAGCCTCGCTGACTGTATGCGGTCAAGGCACGGCATGTGCAGGGGGGAGCGTTCGTGAAGTGAGCCCCCCATCACTGAGCCCGGGCTCCTTACGACGAGGGGCCCGGGCTTCGGTCATCCCGCGGGTCAGTCGGACAGCACGTCCAGGATCCGGTCCACGTCGGCGGGTGTGTTGTACAGGTGGAAGGACGCCCGCAGATTGCCCGCCCGGTTGGAGACCTGGACGTCCGCGCGGGCCAGTTCGGGTACCCGGTGCCCGAGTCCCGGCACGGAGACGATCGCGGAGCCGGGGGCGGAGACGGGCTCGTGGCCCAGCTCGCGCAGCTCCGCGCGGAAGCGGTCGGCGAGGGCGAGGTCATGGGCGCGTACGGCGTCCACGCCGAGTTCCTCGATCAGTTCGAGGGACGTGCGCAGCCCGGCGTAGCTGAACAGGGCGGGGGTGAGGTCGAAGCGCCGGGCGGAGTGGGCGAGTTCGGTGACCGGGCCGTAGCAGCTGTCCATCGGGACCTCCCCGGCGACCCAGCCCGCCAGCACCGGCGTCAGCCCGCCGAAGTCCTCCGGTACGACGAGGAAGGCCGCCCCGTGCGGGCCGAGCAGCCACTTGTAGCAGGTGGCGGTGGTGAAGTCGTACGCACTCGCGTCCATCGGCAGCCAGCCGGCGGCCTGGGAGAAGTCGATGTACGTACGGGCTCCGTGCTCCCGGGCCGCCTCGCGCAGCGCGGGCAGGTCGACGATGCGTCCGTCGGCGGACTGCGCGGCGCTCACCGCGACGAGCGCGGTGCCCGGGCGGACGGCCTCGGCGATCCGCTCCAGCGGCACGGCCCGCACCTTGAGGTCGCCGCGCACATGGAACGGGTTCAGGACGGAGGTGAAGTCGTCCTCGGCGGTGAGGACTTCGGCGCCCGCGGGCAGTGAGGCGGCGATCACGCCGGTGTGCGCGGCGACCGAGGCTCCCGCCGCCACTCTGCCGACCGGTACACCGGCCAGCCGGGCGAAGGCGGCGCGGGCGGCCTCCACGTCGTCGAACAGGGGGTCGAGGGATCGGCCCTCGGCCCGCAGCCGCACCGCGTCGTGCAGCGCGGTCACGGTGCGGGCCGGCAGCAGCCCGTTGCTCGCGGTGTTGAGGTATGTGTTCTTCGGGGCGAACTCGGCGCGGACGAGGCTCTCGAAGGTCTCCATGGCTCCACTGTGCGGCCCGACGAACCCCCAAGTCCATTGCGTATTTCTACGTGGATTCCCTAAGAGACGCTTATATACCCGGCCTGACCTGGGACTTCGCCCTTCACTGCCGCGGCGGCACCGCGCACCCGTCGGGCCCGCACGCCTCCGCGCCCCCGTCCTCGACCAGCGTCAGCGGCGACCGCTCACCCCAGGCCTGTGTCAGCGCCCGCTCGAACACCTCGGCGGGCTGCGCCCCCGACACCCCGTACTTCCGGTCGAGCACGAAGAACGGCACCCCGGTGGCCCCGAGCTGCGCGGCCTCCCGCTCATCGGCACGCACCTCGTCGGCGTACGCCTGCGGATCGGCGAGCACCTTGCGCACCTCGGCCTCGTCGAGGCCGGCGCCGACGGCGATCTCCACGAGCCGCTCGTCGTCGTTGAAGAGGGACCGCTCCTCGGCGAAGTTCGCCCGGTACAGCCGCTGGACCAGCTCGTCCTGGCGGCCGTGCTCCTTGGCGAGGTGGAGCAGCCGGTGCATGTCGAAGGTGCTGCCGTGGTCACGGCCCCGCGTCCGGTACTGCAGCCCCTCGGCGGCGGCCTGCGCGCCCAGGTTGTCCTCACCGGCCTGCGCCTGGGCCTCGCTCATGCCGTACTTCTTGGCGAGCATCGTCAGCACGGGCTGCACGTCGTCCTTGGCCCGTCCGGGGTCCAGCTCGAAGGACCGGTGCACCACCTCGACCTGGTCACGCTGCGGGAAGGCCGCGAGCGCCTTCTCGAAGCGGGCCTTGCCCACGTAGCACCAGGGGCAGGCGATGTCGCTCCAGATCTCGACGCGCAGGGTCACGGCTCTCTCCAGGTCGTACGGCCGCGGAGGCTCTCTCCGACGGACAGATGAAACGTTGATATGTGAACGTTCAAGAGCCCGCGTTCATTCCGCCCGCTCAGCTTCCGTCCCGCAGGTCCCGCGGCCAGACGGGCCGGAACTCGATGTGGTCGTACGTCACCACGCACCCCTCCCCCATCGGCGACTGCGTCATGAACCCGACCAGCGCCGTCCCCGTCTCCTTCTCCCCGCCCAGCGTGAACAGCCGGACGAAGGTCCACCGCTCACCGTCACGGGAGGCGTGAAAGGCGAAGGCGCGCCCGGTGCGGCTGACCCGCAGCCAGACGGAACTGCCGTCCACCGTGAAGGAGTTGGCGTCGTCGGAGTGCCCCCGGGTGACCACCGTGCAGACGGTGGGCACGTCCGGGGAGTACTCCAGACAGAGCTTGGCCCACTCCCGCTCCCCGACATGGACGTACAGCACCCCGGCGTCGAAGGCCGCGCCGAAGCCGACCGTCACGCGGGCGATCAGCTGGAAGTCCCCTTCGGGCGCCCCCAGCAACCGAGGCGCGTCGGAGACGGGCTCCAGCGCCTCCCCGGTGGGCGGCACGAACCGGTCCTGCCGGGGCCCGGCCCAACCGGTGAGCACGCCGTCCTCGTACGACCAATGCCCGTCGGGCCCGTAAGTACGGAGGGAAAAGGGTATTTCGGGAAGCTCAACGTCCATAGCCGGATTCTCTCAGCGGGAGGCGGGCAACATCAGGGGCGCGGGGAACTGCGCGACCAGCCACGTCGAACCCGCAGCCCGCAGACCACCGCACCCCCTACGTCGCTTCCCGCGGAGCGCTACCGCTCCAGATGCCCGTTGAACCGCCGAGGCAGCCCCAGCGGATTCTCGTCCCGAAGCTCCGGCGGCAACAACGCCTCCGGCGCCCCCTGATACACCACCGGCCGCAACCACCGCTCAATGGCCGTCCCACCCACCGACGTCGACGTCGACGTCGTCGCCGGGTACGGCCCCCCGTGATGCTGCGCGGGCGCCACCGCAACCCCCGTCGGCCAGCCGTTCACCAGCACACGCCCGGCCAGCGGCGTCAGCTCCGCCAGCAGCTCCGGCCCACGCCCCTCCCCCGCGGCCTCCGCCGCCGACAGATGCACCGTCGCCGTCAGGTTCCCCGGCAGCCGCGACAGCACCGCCGTCGCCTCACCCTCGTCCTCATAGCGGGCCACGACAGTGACCGGCCCGAAGCACTCCTCCAGCAGCAGGTCGTACGCCCCCTCCCGCGCCAGCTTCTCCGCCGGCACCGTCAGGAACCCCGGGCTCACCGTGTGCTCGCCGCCCGCACCGGGCGTGACAGGCGACTCCACACCGTCGAGCGCGGTCCGCTCGGCGACCCCGGCGACGAAGTTGTCCCGCATCCGGTGGTCGAGCAGCACCCCCGCCTCGGTGTCGCTGACCGCGTCCGTCAGCGACTTCACCAGCCGGTCCCCCGCCGCGCCGGACGGCGCCAGCACCAGCCCCGGCTTCACACAGAACTGCCCGACGCCCAGCGTCATCGACCCGGCAAGGCCCGACCCGATCTGCTCCGCCCGCTCGGCCGCGGCCGCCTCGGTGACCAGCACCGGGTTCAGGGAGCCCAGCTCGCCGTGGAAGGGGATCGGGACCGGACGGGCGGCCGCCGCGTCGAAGAGGGCACGCCCGCCGCGTACCGAACCGGTGAACCCGGCCGCCGCGACCAGCGGGTGCTTGATCAGCTCCACGCCCGCCTCGAAGCCGTGCACGAGGCCCACCACTCCCTCGGGGATGCCGTGCTCCCCGGCGGCCCGGCGCAGCACCTTTGCGACCAGCTCGGACAGAGCCGGGTGGTCGGGGTGGGCCTTGACGACGACCGGGCAGCCCGCGGCCAGCGCGCTGGCGGTGTCACCGCCGGCAACGGAGAAGGCGAAGGGGAAGTTGGAGGCGGAGTAGACGGCGACGACGCCCAGCGGGACCTTGTAGCGGCGCAGGTCGGGGATGGGCGGGGTGGCCGTGTCGTCGGGGTGGTTGATGACGACGTCGAGGAAGGCGCCCTCGTCGACGATGTCGGCGAAGGCCCGCAACTGGTAGCAGGTGCGCGCGAGCTCGCCGGTCAGCCGGACCGGGCCGAGCGCGGTCTCGGCGTCGGCGGTCTCGACGAGTCCGTCCCTGGCCGCCTCCAACTGGTCCGCGGCGGTGCGCAGGAAGGCCGCCCGGACCGCGCGGTCGGCGAGGGACCCCCGGGCGTCGTACGCGGCACGTACGGCGGTGTCCACCTCCTGGGCTGTGGCCTCCACCGCAACCTGCTCACGCTGCTTCCCGGTACGGGGGTCGACACTCCAGACTGGTGCTGCTGCCACCGCGGGTTCCTCCACATGTCTTGCCGCAGTACGTACGTCGTTCACCATGCCATCCACCAGCGCTGTTCGATATACTGAACGCTGTCTTCGATGGTGAATATGATGCGGAGACTATTTCCCGTCCAACGAAGGGGTCAAGGGCGATGTCGGCAGGCGAGACAGGCGGCGGGGCGCAGGTCAAGTCCGCGGTGCGGACCGTTGAATTGCTCGAGTACTTCGCGGGAAGTCCCGGTATGCACTCGCTGGCCGCCGTGCAGGAGGCGGTGGGCTACCCCAAGTCGAGCCTGTACATGCTGCTGCGCACCCTCGTCGAGCTCGGCTGGGTGGAGACGGACGCGACCGGCACGCGGTACGGCATCGGTGTACGGGCGCTGCTCGTCGGCACGTCGTACATCGACGGCGACGAGGTGGTCGCGGTGGCCCGGCCGACCCTGGACCGGCTCTCGGACGACACCACGGAGACCATCCACCTGGCCCGCCTGGACGGCACCAACGTCGTCTACCTCGCCACCCGCCAGTCGCAGCACTACCTGCGCCCGTTCACCCGGGTCGGCCGCCGTCTGCCCGCGCACTCCACCTCGCTGGGCAAGGCGCTGCTCAGCACCTACTCCGACGAGCAGGTGCGCAAGATGCTGCCGGAGACCCTGCCCGCGCTGACCGAGAACACCATCACCGACCGGGAGAAGCTCATCGAGGAGCTGCACCTGGTGCGGGAGCAGGGGTACGCCGTCGACCGCGAGGAGAACACCCTCGGCCTGCGCTGCTTCGGTGTGGCGATCCCCTACCGCACCCCGGCCCGGGACGCCATCAGCTGCTCGATCCCGGTGGCCCGGCTCACCCCCGCGCACGAGCAGATGGTGAAGGACGCCCTGTTCGACGCCCGCGACCGGCTGACGCTCGCCACGCGGAGGCTGTGAGCAGCGTGCTGCACCCCCGAAGCTTTCTGAGGAGCGGATGAGAAACCGGACGGAAGGGAACGTTCCGGCCGGTGCCGCTCGTCTGTAGAGCGGGATGAACAAGACGATCAGGCGCGCGTCCGTCTTCACACTGCTCCTGGTGCTGGTCCTGCTGGTCAGGGCCACCTGGGTGCAGTTCTACGAGGGCCAGGCGCTCGCGGACGACAAGAACAACCGGCGGAACGCGATCGAGCTGTACAGCGAGCCGCTCGGCAACATCATCGTGGCCGGCGACTCGGTGACCGGCTCGGCCAGGACCACGAGCG
Source organism: Streptomyces sp. Z423-1 (assembly GCF_013009255.1). Classification (NCBI taxonomy): domain Bacteria; kingdom Bacillati; phylum Actinomycetota; class Actinomycetes; order Kitasatosporales; family Streptomycetaceae; genus Streptomyces; species Streptomyces sp. Z423-1. Next base: position 7,326,199 of record NZ_CP053109.1, on the reverse strand, counting down.
GCGACCTGAAGTACAAGCGGACGTACCGGGACGGCGCGCTGTACGCGGCGGTGACCGGCTACAGCTCGCAGGTGTACGGCGCCACCCAGCTGGAGGGCATCTACCAGGACCTGCTGGACGGCACCGACACCCGGCTGAAGACCGTGCTGGACACGGTCACCAACAAGCGCGCCGACCCCGGTGACGTGATCACGACGATCGACCCGGACGCCCAGCGGGCGGCGTACGAGGCGCTGGGCGACAAGAAGGGCGCCGCCGTCGCGATCGACCCGAAGACGGGCAGGATCCTGGCGGTCGTCTCGACTCCGTCGTACGACCCGTCGGAGATCACCGCGGGCAACTCGGAGGTGTGGACGCAGCTCACCAAGGACGAGGACAAGCCGATGACCAACCGGGCGCTGCGCCAGCCGCTGCCCCCGGGCTCCACGTTCAAGCTGGTGGTCGCGGCGGCCGCGCTGGAGGACGGGCTGTACTCGTCGGTGGACGAACGCACGGACAGCCCCGACCCGTACCCGCTCCCGCTGTCCTCGGACAAGCTCACCAACGAGAACCCGAACGCGCCCTGCGAGAACGCCTCGATCCGGGTGGCGCTCCAGTACTCCTGCAACAACGTCTTCGGCAAGATGGCCGTCGACCTCGGCCAGGACAAGGTCCGTGCGATGGCGGAGAAGTTCGGTTTCAACGACGACGAGCAGGACGTTCCGGTGCGCGCCTACGAGAGCGTGTACCCGAAGGACATGGACAAGGCGCAGACCGCCCTGTCCGGCATCGGCCAGTTCGACGTCACCGCGACCCCGCTCCAGATCGCCATGGTGTCCGCGGCCATAGCCAACGGCGGCAAGCTGGTTCAGCCGCACATGGTGTCGCAGATCACCGACCACAGCGGCGATGTGCTGGAGGACTACGACGCCAACGCCTCCACCAAGGAGATCGTCAGTTCCTCCACCGCCGAGCAGCTGCAGTCGGCGATGCAGACGGTCGTCGAGAAGGGCACGGGGTCGAACGCGCAGATCTCCGGCGCCACCGTCGGCGGCAAGACGGGTACGGCCCAGCACGGCGAGAACAACAGCAAGACGCCGTACGCCTGGTTCACCTCCTACGCCAAGTCCGACAGCTCGGACAAGGAGGTCGCCGTGGCGGTGGTGGTCGAGCAGTCGGACGCGGCGCGGTCGGAGGTCAGCGGCAATGGGTTGGCGGCGCCGGTGGCCAAGGCTGTGATGGAAGCGGCGTTGCAGTAACGCCCCAAGGGGCGCGGGGAACTGCGCGACCAGCCACAACGGACCCGCACTGGCCGCGCAGCGTCCCTCACTTGACGCCGAGGATCTGCTCGATCGGGTCGATCGCGAAGTACACCAGGAACAGCGCCGAGGTCCCCCACAGCAGCCAGTGGACCTCCTTGGCCTTGCCGAGCACCGTCTTGATGACGACGTAGGCGACGAAGCCCGCGCCGATGCCGTTGGTGATGGAGTACGTGAACGGCATCACGGCGATGGTGAGGAACGCCGGGATGGCGATCTCGTACCGGTCCCAGTCGATCTGCTTGACCTGGGTCATCATCAGGAACCCGACGGCGACCAGGGCCGGGGCGGCCGCCTGGAGCGGGACGATGGTGAGCAGCGGGGTGAAGAACAGGGCGAGGGCGAACAGGCCGCCGGTGACCAGGTTGGAGAAGCCGGTGCGCGAGCCCTCGCCGACGCCCGCCGCCGACTCGATGTAGGACGTGGCGGAGGACGCGGACGCGGCGCCGCCCGCGACGGCCGCCGCGCCGTCGATGAGCAGGACCCGGCCGAGGTTCGGGACCTTGCCGTCCTGGTCCAGCAGTCCGGCCTCCGTGCTGATGCCGACGACCGTGCCCATGGTGTCGAAGAAGTCGGACAGGACCAGCGTGAAGATCAGCAGCACGACGGTGATGACACCGACGCCGGGCTCGCCGAACGCGCCGAACAGGTTGAAGTCGCCGATCAGTCCGAAGTCGGGGGCGTCGACGACCTGGTCGGGCCAGGCGGGTGTGGTCAGGCCCCAGGCCTTGATGTCGGCGAGGGAGTTGATGACGATCGCGACGATCGTCATGGTCACGATGCTGATCAGGATGGCGCCCTTGACCTTGCGGGCGAGCAGCCCGACGGTCAGCAGCACGCCGAGGCAGAAGACGAGGATCGGCCAGCCCGTGAGCGTGCCGGAGCCGCCCAGCTGAACGGGCACGGTGGTGTTCGCGGCGTCCGGGATCCGGCTGACGAAACCGGCGTCGACGAAGCCGATGAAGGCGATGAACAGGCCGATGCCGACGCTGATCGCCTGCTTGAGGGGCCCCGGGATGGCGTGCATGACGGCCTCGCGCAGGCCGGTCACCACCAGGACGCAGATCAGCAGGCCTTCGAGGACGATCAGGCCCATCGCGTCGTCCCAGCTCATCAGCGGGGCGATCTGGAAGGCGACGACGGCGTTGAGGCCGAGTCCGGCGGCGAGCGCGAGCGGCAGATTGCCGCCGACGCCCATGATGACGGTCATCACCGCGGCCACCAGGGCGGTGGCGGTGGTGAGTTGGACGGGGTCGAGCTGGGCGCCGTACTTGTCCTCGGCGCTGCCCAGGATGATCGGGTTCAGGACAAGGATGTAGGCCATCGTGAAGAACGTGGCGAAGCCGCCGCGTATCTCCCGGGCAAAGGTGGAGCCCCGCGCGGATATCTTGAAGAACCGGTCGACGCCGTTGGCCGCCGGTGGCGGGGCACTTGGCCGGTCGGCCACCCTCTGCGTTTCGGACATGGCGGATGCTCCTTGGTGCCTGAATGATCTGTGTGCGGATGCTGGCTGGATTGTTCCCGCGTTGAACCGGTTTCAGGTTTTCTCCGTGTTACGGAATCGAGTTCGGCCTGCCATACGGCGTTCGAAGCCCCGTACGAGACGCAGGTAACGCTGATACAGTTCCGGATCTCACCCCGGCGTACGGCTGTTCGATGCCGGGTCGACGCTTCGAGGAGAGACAGCCCGTGGGCACAGTCGTCGACGACGCCGCCTCCGTGGAGTTCCATGCCTTCTTCGAGCGCCACCACGCCGAACTCGCCCGTCTCGCCCATCTGTTGACCGGCGAGGCGGACGCCGCCGACGATCTGGCGGCGGACGCGCTGCTCGCGATGTGGCACCGCTGGGACCGGGTACGCGCGGCCGAGCATCCGGTCGCGTACGCGCGCGGGGTGGTCGCCAACCTGGCCCGCACCAGGATCCGCAGCACGGTGCGCGAGCGGCGGCGGATCGCCCTGTTCTGGTCGCAGCGCGAGGAGAAGGTGGAGAACCCGGACGTGGCGGGTGCGGTGGACGTCCAGGCGGCGCTGCGCCGGCTGCCGTTCCGCAAGCGGGCGTGTGTGGTGCTGCGGCACGCCTTCGACCTCTCGGAGAAGGACACCGCGCTCGCCCTGGGCATCTCGGTGGGTACGGTGAAGAGCCAGACGTCGAAGGGAATGGCCGAGCTGCAACGATTGCTCGGTCCGCAGGCGGCTCGGCGGAGAGTGCACGCGGCCATGGCGACGCGCACCGGTGAGGCGGGAGGAAGGAACCGATGACGATGCAGCGGGACGTGCACGACGAGCTGCGCGCCCGGCTGCACGAGGCGGCCGAGGCGCACCAGCCCGACCGCGCGCGCATGCTGGCCCGGATCGAACGCGGGATGACCCAGGAGGCCCGCCGCGCCGGTGGCCACCGGGGGACACTGCCGCCGGTGTTCGGCTGGCTGCGGGTGACCGGCGCGACGGCCGCGGTCGCGGGTGTGCTGGCGGTCGGCGGCTACGCGGTCGCCTCCGCCGTGAAGGACGAACCCGCCGCCCCGCAGGGCAAGGTCGCGGCCACCGCGACGCCCACCCCGTCGCCGGACGCGACGAGCCGGCCGCCCGCTCTTCCGGTGGACCCGACGCCGAGGACCTCCCCGGAGTCCGGGGAGTCCCGGGAGGAGGAGACCGGTTCACCGTCCGCCCCCGCCCCGCCCATCACACAGCCGCCGGCCGCCGGTGTCGAGGACGGCCCGCTGTGGTCGGACGGCTCGGTGGACCCGCACAGCAACGACTTCTGGGCGCAGAGCAACGTCACCGTCAAGTCCCGCGAGCAACTGACGCGGCTCACCGTGCAGTTGCGGATCGCCCAGACCGGCGGGGTGTCCTCGACGGGCGCCTGGCGGTCGCTGCCGGAGCAGGACTTCGACCTGACGGTCGGCGAGCAGGACGGCTTCCTCGTCTACACCTGGGTGCTCAAGGAGGGCCGTACGGTCCCGGCGGGCGAGTGGGTGTTCGCGGGGCAGTACGACCACGAGCGCGGCGGCCGGGACGCGAGGGACGACCGCTACACGGCGACGGCGACGGCGGGCGACCGGGAGCTGTCCGTGGCGGGCGACTTCGCGGCTCAGGACGACGACTCGTCCGAGGGCGATTCGTGACGGCCGACGCCCGGCTCGGGAAGCCCGCGTCCCCGTGAAGAAGTTTCGAAGACGCGGCAACCCTTTCTCCACCGGTGGCGACCACAAGGGGCAACAGTCACCACCCAGTTGAGGAAGCGGTACATGACTGCACCAGCACAACAGCGCGTTCGGCACCGGCGCCGGGTCACCCGGCGGCGGGCCGTGATCGGCGGAGTGGCCGCGCTCGCCGTCACCGGCGCGGCCTTCGCGACCACGTCGCTGCTGTCCACCGCCGGCGCTGCGTCCGCCTGGCCGACCGCCAAGGGCACCAAGGCCGTGAGCAGCACGATCTCCGTCTCGGGCACGTACGACGGCGGGTACAAGCGTTTCCACGGGAGTGGCGCACTGGGCGGGTCCGGCCAGGACGAGGGCCAGGACCCGATCTTCAAGCTCAAGGACGGCGCGGTCCTGAAGAACGTGATCCTGGGTTCCCCGGCCGCCGACGGCATCCACTGCATGGGCAGTTGCACGCTGCAGAACGTGTGGTGGGAGGACGTCGGCGAGGACGCGGCCACCTTCAAGGGCAAGTCGGCGTCGGCCGTGTACACGGTGTACGGCGGCGGCGCGAAGAAGGCCGACGACAAGGTCTTCCAGTTCAACGGCGCGGGCAAGCTCGTCGTGACCAAGTTCCAGGTGTCGGGCTTCGGCAAGCTGGTGCGCACCTGCGGCAACTGCTCCACGCAGTACAAGAACCGCTCGGTGATCATCAACGACGTCGATGTCACCGCGCCGGGCACGTCGATCGTCGGGATCAACGCCAACTTCGGCGACACGGCCGCCCTGCGCAAGGTGCGGATCCACGGCGACAGCGGCAAGAAGATCAAGCCGTGCACGCGCTTCCAGGGCAACAACACCGGCGCCGAGCCCAAGGTACTCGGCACGGGCCCGGACGGCACACACTGCCGGTACACCGCCTCCGACCTCACCTACAAGTGAGCCTCAACGCCCCCGCCGGTGACGGCGGGGGCGTACGCGCCCCTGGGGGCGCGAGCGAAAAGCTTTCGAAATTTTCGCTCCCCGGCCATCCCATACGCAGCGATTGACCCACTGTCCCGCACCGGTGACACTCCGAGGGCACGTCATCCAACAGAATCCCCCAGACTCCCACAGGACGTCCCATGAGCCGCCGTCGTGCCGCCTTCCTGCTCCCGTTCCTGGCCCTCCTCCTCGCCCTGCTGCACGCCCCACCCGGTGCCGCCGACCCAGGAGACCCCCGCGTGAAAGACCCGAAGTACGCCGGTTATCTCTTCGCCTACTTCACCGGCGAGGGCACCGCCGACGGCGAGCAGATCCGTTACGCCCTCAGCCGCGGCAACGACCCGCTGCACTGGCGGGAGCTGAACGCCGGTAAGCCGGTGCTCACCTCCACCATCGGGGAGAAGGGCCTGCGCGACCCGTTCGTGATCCGCTCCCCCGAGGGCGACAAGTTCTACATGATCGCGACCGACCTGCGCATGTACCGCAACTCCAGCGGCAGCTGGGACCACGTCCAGCGGCACGGCAGCAAGTCCATCATGGTCTGGGAGTCGACCGACCTGGTCCACTGGACCGACCAGCGCCTGGTGAAGGTGTCCCCGGACAACGCGGGCAACACCTGGGCGCCGGAGGCCTACTGGGACGACTCGCTCGGTGCGTACGTCGTCTTCTGGGCGTCGAAGCTGTACGCCGCCGACGACCCGGACCACACCGGATCGACGTACAACAGGATGATGTACGCGACGACGAAGGACTTCCGCACCTTCAGCGAGCCGAAGGTCTGGAGCGACCCCGGTTACTCGGTGATCGACTCGACCGTCGTCGAGCACAAGGGCACGTACTACCGCTACACCAAGGACGAGCGGAACCCCAGCTCCTCCAGCCCCTGCTCGAAGTTCATCACGGGCGAGAAGTCGCGCACGCTCACCTCGACCGCCTACGACTTCGTCTCCGACTGCATAGGCAAGGGCGCGATGGACCGCGGCGAGGGACCGACGGTCTTCAAGTCCAACACCGAGGAGAAGTGGTACCTGTTCATCGACGAGTACGGCGGCCGCGGCTACCTCCCCTTCGAGACGACCGACCTCGACTCGGGCCGCTGGACACCGTCGACGAACTACCAGCTGCCCGCCAGCCCCCGGCACGGCACGGTCATCCCGGTGACGCAGCAGGAGTACGACCGGCTGCTCGCCGCGTACCCGGTGAGCCCGGCGTCGGTCGTGGACGCGACGGCGAAGGACCAGAAGGGGTACGCGATCGTCACCGAGTCGGCGTCGAAGGTCGTGCTGCCGATGCAGCCCGACGCGGATCTGCGGCGCCTCGCCCCGAAGCTGTGGGTCGGTGAGGGCGCCGAGGTCAGCCCCCGCTCCGGCACCCGGCGTGACTTCCGCAAGCCGCAGACGTACACGGTGACGGCCGCCGACGGCACGCAGCGCACCTGGACGGTCGAGGCGGTCCGCACCCGCAGCCCGCTGCTGCCCGGCCTGAACGCCGACCCCGACGTCAGGTACATGGACGGCCGTTACTGGATCTACCCGACCACGGACGGCTTCCCCGGCTGGAGCGGCACGCAGTTCAAGGCGTACTCGTCGAAGGACCTGGTCCACTGGAAGGACCACGGCGTCATCCTCGACCTGGGACCGGACGTCTCCTGGGCCGACCGTAACGCCTGGGCGCCCGCGATCGCGGAGCGAGACGGCACGTACTACTTCTACTTCTGCGCCGAACAGCAGATCGGCGTGGCGGTCGCCGATTCCCCCGCCGGCCCGTTCAAGGACGCCCTCGGCAAACCTCTCGTGCCCAAGGGCCAGTTGAGCGGCCAGATGATCGACCCGTCGGTGTTCACCGACGACGACGGCACGTCGTATCTCTACTGGGGCAACGGCCGCGGATACGTCGTGCCGCTGAACGACGACATGGTGTCCTACGACCCGGCCGAGGTACGGGACATCACCCCGGCGAACTTCCGTGAGGGCGCCTTCGTCGTGAAACGGCAGGGAACCTACTACTACATGTGGTCCGAGGACGACACCCGCAGCGAGAACTACCACGTGGCCTACGCGACGGGCCCGTCCCCGCTCGGCCCGTGGACCAAGCGCGGCACGATCCTGCAGAAGCGGCCCGAGTACGGCATCCTCGGCACCGGCCACCACTCCGTGGTGAACGCCCCCGGCACCGACGACTGGTACATCGTCTACCACCGCTTCGGCCTGAACGGCCCCGGTCGGCCGGGCGGCGACGGCACACACCGCGAGACCAGCGTCGACCGCATGGAGTTCGCGGCCGACGGGACGATCAAGCCGGTGGTGCCGACGCTGGAGTCGATCAGGCCCGTACGGCGGTAGCAGTCACCGGACGGCGTCGAGCCACGCGAAGACCTCGTCCTGCATCCGGTCGGTGAAGACGTGGCCCGGCTCGGGCCACGTCTTCAGCCGCATGGGCTCCTCTGCGGGGTCCCGGCCGACGTCGTTCGTGAGGCCGAGGCCGAGGCCGCCGGCGATCTCGTTCAGGCGGGCACCTGCCCGAAGCGGACGCGCGGGGCGCGGTGGGCTCGCCGGCCGCCCCGGCGCATCTCAGCACGCCTCCGGAGGCCGCCAGTCGCCGAGCCAGGTCGCACGGTTCGCGGACTCGGCCTGCTCGTCGGCGAGCTGGGGCCGGTTCTCGGGGACCGTGACGACGGCGCCGGGTCCGGTGTTGCGGTACTCGGCGAAGCGCTGGTCCTGCCAGGGGTGGGCGTCCCGCATGTTGGCATAGGGCGCGACCGCGTCGATGCCCGGGCCCAGCCAGGTGTCGCGCACCGTGAGCATCGGACGGGCGGTGGTGCTGGAGCTGGGCACCCACGGGCGGGCCAGCTTGTAGTAGCCGTCCGGGGCCTCGCTGCTGACGCGGCCGCGCGTCACGAGGTAGCCGTGCGGGTTGGCGGCCTCCGTGGAGGGGGCGAAGACGAAGCCGTACGGGGCGCCGGACAGGTCGGTGCGGTTCAGGGTGCGGAAGTGGCAGTGCTCGAAGACGGCCGTGGCCCGGCCGAAGACGAAGTCGACGTCGCCCTCGACATAGCAGTGCGAGAAGAACTGGCGGGCGAAGACGCTCGCCGCGTTGGAGTCGGAGTACAGGGTGTCCTGGTGGCCGAGGAAACGGCAGTGGTGGAAGGCCGAGCGGTCGCCCTGCACCTTGATGGCGACGGCCTGGGTGCCGCTGATCTCGGGGTGCTCCTCGCGCAGGAAGTCGTTGGCGAAGGTGATCCGGTGGGCGGTGAAGCCGTCGCCCCGGACGGTGGTGGTGGCCGAGCCGGTGGTGCCGTAGGTCCCCGAGCCGTCGGGCTTGGGCGTGCCGGCCGCGTTGTCGTAGACGATGACGACGTCACGGGGACCGTCGCCGGCGCCGAGCCAGGTCATCTCCGTGCGGGAGCGGTCGACGGAGACCGTCTCCCGGTAGGTGCCCGGCGCGATGACGAGGGTCCAGCCGCTGCCTCCGACGGCGGTCACGGCGGCCTGGACGGAGGTGAAGTCGCCCCGGCCGGACGGGTCGACGTACAGGGTTCGCGCGTTCAGGCGCGCGGACGGGGCGCCGTAGCGGCCGAACGGGCGGGGTGCCGCGGCGGCTCGCGCGGGGGCCTGCGCGAGGCCGAGTGCGGCGCCGGCACCGGCGGTCGCCAGCAGGAAACCCCTTCTGGACAGGGAAAGCGGGAGGCGGCGGGGTGAGGCCATGTGGGCGTTCCTTCGCAGTGCGAGTCGTTCTGGGGGTGTCGGGTTCTTCCTCGCCGTGGGGGGTGCGGGGCCGGGGCGGCGGGTGCGCCCCGGCCCGGGGGCGCTCAGGTCAGCACAGGCGGCCGGCGCCCGCGCGGTGGTCGACGAGCCACGGGATCGCTCGCGGCGAGTGGACCTGTGTGCGCAGGGTCGGCTTCCAGCCGGCGCCGGACTGCAGGGTCTCCTCGGGGATCTCCGCGTTGTGCACGGCGATCAGGTCGGTGAGCCTGCCGTTGACGTAGTTGTTCTCGGCGGTCAGCGGCGCCTCCTTCCACTTCTTCAGGATCTTGGCCGCGCTGACCCCCCGCGCCAGCGAGAAGGCGTTGTCCGTGGCGTGCAGCCGCGACTCGATGCCGATGCCGAAGACGTAGCCGAACGGCTGGTCCTTGGTCACCACGAAGTGGTTGTTGTACGAGTCGACCTGCCCGAACCGCACGCGCGGCGCGCGCTCGACGATGCCCTCGAAGCGGTTGTGGTGCAGGGTGACCTTGAGCTTGCCGGCATCGTCCGCGGCGGCGCTGTCGCTGTTGCCGATCAGCATGGTCTTGTCGTGGTCCTCGAAGGAGTTCCAGGACACGGTCACGTAGTTGGCGCCGCGCACGATGTCGAGCAGCCCGTCGTGCTGCTGGTAGACCTTGCCGAAGTACTTCGGCAGGGAGCTGTCGGGGTAGCGGCCGTCGGTGAGGGTGTTGTGGTCGACCCACACATGGGTGGAGCCGTAGACGACGACACCGTCGTACTCGGAGTTCCAGGCGCCGGTCCCGTTGTCGTCGGTCGGGTCCCACTGCGGGAAGCAGTCGATCGGGGCCTCGATGGTGAGGTTGCGCAGAATGACGTTGTCCACGCCCTTGATCTGCAGGCTGCCGCCGAGAATCCCGGCGTTCTCCCCGACTCCGACGATGGTGGTGTTGGAGGGGACGCTCACCTTGATGGCCTTGCCCTGGTTGTCCGCGGACGCGTCCCGCAGGTCCTCCTGCTCCCCGCTGACCGGGGTGTCGTGGCCCCAGACGGCGGGGTCGTAGTCGGCGAGGTACTGCTGGAAGTCGTAGCCCTCGGCCTCGAAGGCCTCGCAGCCCTGGGCCACGGCGTCGATCATCCCCTTGACCTTGATGATCTTCGGGGCGTCACCGCCGGCCTTCAGGGCCGCCTTGAACTCCTCCCAGGTGGTGACGGTGTGGACGTGCTCGGCGTCCGCGGCCGAGCCACCCGTCGTGCCCGTGCCCTGAGAGGCCCAGCCGTCCTTCGCGGCGAGTACCTCACGGCCGAGGTCCCGGCCGCCCGCCTGCGCGGTGGTACCGGTCAGGGACAGCACCAAAGCGGTGCATCCGACGAGCGCGGCGGCCCTCACTGTGGCATGCCCATGCCACCTCTGTGCGTTCATGATGCGGCTCTCCTTGTACAGGAATGGGGGTGGGTCAGGCGGTGGCCTCGGGCCAGGTGATCCAGGACTCCGGGATGTCGTCGTCCAGCCGGCGCACGTCTCGCGGCGCCAGCACCCGGGTGCGCAGCAGTTCCCGCACCACCAGCCGCGCCACGGCGATCGCGCCGGGCGGGTTGAAGTGCGTGTTGTCCTGCTCGGTCTCGGTCCAGTTGAAGTACTTCTTCGTCTCCTCGACGCCGAGCTCCTGCCACAACGCGATGGACAGGGCCTGGATGTCGAGCAGCGCCACGCCCTCCTCCGCGGCGAGCGCCCGCATCGCCGCGGGGTACTCGCCGTGGGACGGCCGGGCGTTGCCGTTCGCGTCGAACCTGCGGCGTTCCACGGACGTGGCCAGCACGGGGCGCGCGCCGCGTGCGCGGGCGCCGGCGATGTACAGCCGCAGGTGGTCCTGGTACGTCGTCCAGGGCTCGGTGTAGCGGGTGGGGTCATCGCGCTTGGCGTCGTTGTGGCCGAACTGGATCAGCAGGAAGTCGCCGGGGCGGATGGCCGCGAAAATGGCGTCGAGGCGGCCCTCGTCGACGAAGCTCTTCGAACTCCGGCCGTTCACGGCGTGGTTGGCGACCTTCAGGTCGTGGTGGAGGAAGAACGGCAGTGCCATGCCCCAGCCGGTCTCGGGGGCGGCGTCGGCGTACTTCTGGGCCGCGGTGGAGTCGCCGGCGATGTAGAGGGTGCGGGGGCGCGGGGGGCCGCCATAGGAGGGGGCGGTGGCGTGCGCGGGGGACGCGGCGGCGACGGGGATGGCGGCGATGAGCGCCGCGGCGGCGACCTGTCTGCGGGTGAGAGACACGAAGGTGACCTTTCGGAGCGGTGGTTCGGGTTCTTGCGTTCCGACCTCTTGCTTCGGGGTGTGGGGGGTTGGGGGCCGGCGGCGGGGCGCGATCGGTGTCCGCCGCCGGCCCGGTCCGGTGGGGGGTGGAGGAATCAGCGGGCCGGGGTCAGGCCTTCTGCTCGTTCCACTCCTTCTGGGCCTCGTTGAGCTGCTCGGCCATCGTGTCCAGGAAGTCCTTGGCGCTCATGTCGCCGAGCAGGACCTTCTGGAAGCCGGGCTCGTTGTCGGCCTTGGAGATGGTGTTCCAGTCCGGCAGGTAGTACGGCAGCTGGACGATGGTGGTGGAACCGTCGTTGAGGGCCTCGGCGGCGAGCTTGGTCGGCTCGGCCTTGGAGATCCAGGCGTCCTTGGCGGCTTCCGTGTTGGACGGGATGGCGCCGGCCGACTCGTTCCACTTGGAGTTGGACTCGTGCGAGGCGGCGAACTCGATGAACTTCCAGGCGGCCTCCTTGTTCTTGGAGGTCTTGAACAGGCCGAGACCGTCGACGGGGTTGGAGACCTGGACGCGCTTGCCGCCGGGACCGGTGGGCTGCGGGATGCCGCGGAACTTGTCGGTGCCGAGCGCCTTCACGTGGTCCTGATAGGAGCCCAGGTTGTGGTTGAGCATCCCGATCGTGCCGGAGTCCCACTGGGCGACCATCTTGGTGAAGTCGTTGTTCAGGTCGGCGGCCGGCGTGTACCTCTTGTACAGGCTGGCGTACTTCTCCAGCGCTTCGACGTTCTTCGCGTCGTTGACCGTGGTCTTCTCACCGCTCGCGTCCCAGAAGGACGTGATGCCGGACTGCCCGTACATCGCGTCCAGCGCCTGCGCGATGGAGCCCGCGCCGCCGCGGATGGTGTAGCCGAACTCGTTCTTCTTGACGTTGGTCAGCTTCTCGGCGGCCTCGTAGAACTTGTCCCACGTGGCGGGCGCGTCCAGGCCCGCCTTCTCGAACAGGTCGGTGCGGTAGTAGAGGGTGCCGTTGTTCGCTGAGGTCGGGATCGTGAACGTGTGCTCGTCGGAGCCGCCGGCCACCTTGACCGACTCGACCATGTCCTCGTTGAGCTTGCCGTTGAGGGAGGACTTGGCCAGACGGCCCTCCAGCGGCTCCAGCGCGTCCTGCGCCGCGATGCCCGCGAGCATGGCGGCGCCGACGCCGCCGACGTCGGGCAGGCCGCCGCCCTGGATGGCGGTGTCGTACTTCGACTGCACCTCGGTGGAGGGGATCCCGACGTACTCGACCTGGATGTCCGGGTTCGCCTTCTCGAAGTCGGTGATGATCTCCTTCCAGATGTCGGTGCGGACACCGCCGTTGTTGTCCCAGAAGACGATCTTCCCGGTGCCGCTGCCCTCGGCCCCCTCACCACCCCCGCCGCTGCCGTCGTCGCCGCAGGCGGTGGCGGTCAGGGCGAGCACGGCCCCCAGGGCGACGGCAGCCGACGTCCGGCGCCTTCCTGTGCTGGTGCTGCGATTGCTGATCTTCATTGGTCGGCTCTCTTCTTCTGGATCCAACGGAGAGGTGCGGGTGTGGGGGTCAGTGCCGGTCGTACGGCGCCCAGCCGTCCGACCCGTTCAGGTAGTGGGCGACGGTGTACGACCGTGCCTCGGCGTCACTCAGCTGCGGCCGGTCCTCCGTCACGGCCGCACCGGGCCCGTAGTTGCCGTACTCGGCGAACCGTGCGTCCTTCCAGGAGAAGCCGCTCATGTCGGTCCACGGCGAGGCCTTGATCGCGGCCGGCAGCTCCGTGTCCCGGATCAGCACCTGAGCGATCGCGTCCGGCTGGCCGCCCGGGTGCCAGGGCCGCCCCAGGTGGAACGATCCGGCGGGTGCGTCGCTCACGATCCTCGACCGGGTGATCAGGAACCCATAGGGGTTGTCCTTCCAGGTCGAGGCGGCGGTGATGTAGCCGTTGTTCGTCGTCGATCCCCGGCTCAGCGCCCGGATCACCGACTGCTCGATGACCGTGGTGGCCCGCCCGTAGACGAAGTCGACGTCGCCCTCGATGTACGAGTCGCGGATGTAGACCCGGCTGACGGTGGTCAGCCTGGGGCTGTCGGTCATCAGGGTGTCCTGGTTGCCCAGGAAGGCGGTGTCCTCGAAGACGATCCGGTCGCCGGTCGTCTTCACCGCCAGCGCCTGCTCGCCCCTCAGCTCGTGCGCCGCCTCGTCGAAGTCGTTGCTGAAGGTGAGGTGGCGCGCGGTGACGTCGTTCGCGGCGATCCGTACGGTCGCGCTCCCGGTGGAGCCGCCGTACTCGGCGGGTGTGTCGTAGACGATGACCGTGTCTGAGCGGTCCTGTCCAGTCCCCTGCAGCAGGATCTTCGGCTTGTCCGCGGGAACGACCACCTTCTCGCGGTACGTGCCGGGCGCGACCGCGATGGTCACGGGCACGTCGTTGCCGGCCGGCACGGCGTCCACGGCCGACTGCACGGTCGGGTACGCACCGGGGACGTGCAGCGTCACCGCGTCGCCGATCCGCCGCTGCGGGCCGGAGAACCGCTTGACCAGCGCGGGGACGGCCGCGGCCGGGTCGAGGCGGTAGTCGTAGAACGCCCGCGGATCGAAGGCGTCACCCCAGGCGTCGTGCCGCCCCGTGGTGTTCGTCAGGATCGAGCCGCGCTGTACCAGCTCGGCGGTGGCATCGGCCTGATAGGGGTGCTGGACACCGTCGTAGTAGCTGTTCTCGATGACCATCTCGGTCCGGCCGCGCGCCCAGCTGCCGTACGTCCACTGCGGATCGCCGTCGGCCACCTGGTTCGAGAAGTAGTTGTTGTACAGATGCGCGTAGGCGCAGTTGTCGGCGGACGGATTGCGCTGTTTCGTTCCCGTGAACCAGTTGTGGTCGATGGTGATCTGGGTGGTGACGTTGTCCGTCCAGCCGATGCCGAACGCCTTGTTGTGGTCGGCGAACTGGTTGTAGGAGACGGTGATGTACTCGCTGTCCTTGCGCACGTCGAGCAGCCCGTCGCCCATGTGCGTGAAGCGGTTGTGGTCGATCCAGACGTGGTGGACGGAGTCCATCTGGATGGCGTCGAAGTCGGTCGTCTTGCCGTCCCAGTCGCCCTCGACGTAGGAGTCCCGGATCGTCAGATTGCGGATGATGACGTTGTGGGTGCCGGGTTTGAGGTGCAGCTCGCCGTGCACGATCTCGCCGGTGTCGCCCACGCCGATGAGGGTCTTGTCGGACGCCACCACGATGTCCGAGCCGAAGGGTTCGACGGCGATCGAGCCCTTGACACGGATGACGTACGGTTCCTCGGCCGCCGCGTATCGGGCCAGCGAAGCCTGGTCGGTGACGGTGACGACCTTGCCGCCCGCGCCTCCGGTGGTGCCGCCGGCGAGGGAGGCGAACCCGTGCGGCCGGTCGGTGAAGCGGTCGGCGGTCGTGGTGGCCGGCGTGGTCGGCGCCGTCTTCTCGGTGGGGGCGGCGGCCTTCGCCTCCCCCACCGTCCCCAGGGCCAGGGCGGCGACCAGGCCGAGCACGGCGGCCATGGTTCTGCCAGATCCCGGCAAGCGCTTGCTACGGAGGTGCGTCATTGCGGCTCCCAACAGGCGGGGTGTGATGGGTTACAGGGGTCTGATCCGGAAGTGCGTAAAGGTCGCCGCGCCGGCGTGTCCCGGACCGGCGGGCGCGAGGGCGAACAGGCCGAGCAGGGCACCGACCCAGCGCCACGGGGTGGCGGCGAAGACCTGACCGGAGGGACGGAAGCCGTCCCCGACGTCGTAGGAGAAGCGGCAGCGCGCCCCGGCGCCGATCTCGATGCGCAGCCGGGCCCGCCCCTCGGGGGCGAGGCGCGGATGGTCGGCGTCCCGTTCCCTCCCCCGCTGCCCTGAAGGCGTGGGAGGTGCCCCCATCGCGACCGCCTCGGCGAACCGGTGCACCAGGTGCACGGTCCCGTCCGCGCCCCGCTGGAGCCCGATCCAGCCGAACGCGTCCCCGAGGACCGCGAGTCCGGCCCGCGCCCCCGGCTCCTCGCTGTCGAGGCACAGGTCGACCTCGACCGTGCAGGGGGTGCCGGGCAGCCTCTGCGTGAGCACGTTCGGCAGTGTGCGCAGGTCGTGCGCGTCGGCCGAGCGGACGCAGGTCAGTCGCAGCCCGTCCCCGGAGTGCTGGGTGGCCCAGCCGTCCTGGGGATTGGCCGTCCACTGCCACTGGCGGCCGTGGCGGCCGCCGGGGAAGTCGTCGTCGGTGGCGGGCGCGGCGGGCGGCTGCGGCGGCAGGTCGGGCCGCTGGTGCACGGCGACGGGGGCGCCGTCGTCGCCCAGCACCGGCCAGCCGTCCGGGCCCCAGCGCATCGGCTGGAGGTGGACGACCCGGCCGTAGGCGCCGCGCTGCTGGAAGTGCAGGAACCAGTCCTCGCCGGACGGGGTGCGCACCCAGCCGCCCTGGTGCGGCCCGTTGACGTCGGTGTCCTTCTGCTCAAGTACGACCTTCTCCTCGTACGGCCCGAAGAAGCCGCGCGAGCGGAAGGCGCCCTGCCAGCCGGTCTCCACTCCCCCGGCGGGGGCGAAGATCCAGAACCAGCCGTCGTGCCGGTAGAGCTTGGGGCCTTCGAGGGTGAACCAGCCGGGAATGCGGTCGCCGTCGACGATCACCTTGCCGTCGTCGAGGAGTGCGGTGCCGTCGGGGTGCATGCGGTGGCCGGTGAGGCGGTTCTTGATGCCGGAGCGGGACTTGGCCCAGGCGTGGACCAGGTAGGCCTCGCCGGTCTCGTCGTCCCACAGGGGGCAGGGGTCGATCAGGCCCTTGCCCTCCTTCAGGAGGTGGGGGCGGGTCCAGGGGCCCCGGATCGCGGGGGCGTTGATCTGGAAGACGCCCTGGTCGGGGTCGCCCCAGAAGATCCAGAAGCGGTCGTCGTGATACCTCAGCGAGGGTGCCCAGACGCCGCAGTCGTGGCGGGGCCCCGCGAACTCCTCCGCCGGTTCGAGGCGTTGCAGGGCGTGCCCGACCAGGGTCCAGTTGACCAGGTCGCGGGAGTGCAGCAGCGGCAGGCCGGGGGCGCGGCCGAAACTGGAGGCGGTCAGGTAGAAGTCGTCGCCGACGCGCACGACGTCCGGGTCGGACCAGTCGGCGTCGAGGATCGGGTTGCGGTACGTGGCATCGGTCTGCTCGGCGCTCACGGGCTCACCGCCTTCCGGACGAGGGTCGCGGCCTGCTCCCGGTCGAGGCGGCCGTCGGCGACGACGGTGACGATCCGGCGGACGGCGGTCTCGCCGGGCGCGACCGGCAGCCGCTCGTCGTACGCCAGGGACGAGCCGACGCCCGGGTACTCGGCGGTGCGCACGAACCACGGGTCGTGCCTGGTCCGCTCGGTGGCCCCGGCGAAGACGAGCGTCCAGCCGCCCCCGACCAGCGCGAGCCAGTCGGCGCGCCTGCCGTGCACCCCGGCCTCGCCCTCGGTGCCGGCCGTGAAGACGTCCGGGGCCTCGGCCTCCTTGCGCGCCCGCCAGAAGAACCCGCCGTACGCGGCGCCCGGGCGCCCGTTCGTCGCCGGGCTGCCGATCGACAGCCGGCCCTGCGTGACGTTGGTGAGGGAGAAGGTGAAGTCGAGCGCCCAGGCGGTGTCGGTGAGTTCGGTGGCCGCGACCGTGCGGCGCTCGCGCAACAACTCGGTGCCCGCCGCCACCCAGCGCAGCTCCTCGACGAAGCCGTCGGGGTCGCGCAGCTGGAAGGCGCTGTGCCGCTGGGAGCCGTGGTTGTCCAGTTCGGTCGGGCCCTGGTCGCGCACGAAGGTGCGTCCGCCCCAGAAGTTGTGCCCCTCGACGTCGGGGACGGCGACACCGACGCCGAGGTGGTGTGCGTGGTCGGCGGGGCCGAGTTCGGTGACCGCCGTGCCGGCCAGGGTGGTGACGGGGTGCAGATAGGGCCGCGGGGACAGGCGCGCGGGCAGCTCGGGCCGGGTGACGTACCGGCCGACCGGTCGGCCCGCGACGCGCAGGACAGCGGTGTCGTCGCTGGTCATCGGGTGCTCACCTCTTTCCGGCGTGCGGGCGGGAGCGCCCAGGGGGCACCTAGCTCGGAGTACAGGGAGAGGGTGTCGGCGGCGGCCGCGACGAGTCCGTCGATGCCGGGCACGACCCGGCGGTTCTCGCCGGGGATCCGGTGCCAGGCGGTCTCGGGCAGCGGGGCCGGGTCGGGGGCCTGCCGGATCGCCTCGACGACCCTCATGAAGGCGCCCGTCTCGTCCGGGGTGACGAGGAGGTCGGCGCCGGTGGTGAGGTGCGCGACGAGGTTCTCCAGCAGGTCGGTGCGGCCGTACTCGAACTCCTCCGGGCCGTGGTCGGCGCGCTGGAGCAGCACGCGGTCCTGCTTGTACCACAAGGTGATCCGGCCGCTGCTGCCGTGCACCAGGACGTACGGCTCGTCCGCGCGCTCGGCGCACAGGGTCACGGCGACGGTGACCGGGTGGCCCTGGGCGGTGGTGATCCGGACGCAGGAGGTGTCGTCGGACTCGATGGCGTTGGCGCGCAGCAGCTCGGTTTCGATGCCGGTGACGTCCTCGGCGCGGCTGCTCCCGCCGAGCGCGAGGCCGGTGGCGACGGCGTGCGCGAGGGGGTTGGTCAGTGCCCCGTCGACCACGTCGGCGCCGTTCAGCCGCCGCTTGCCCGCCCAGGGCGCCCGGCGGAAGTAGTCCTCGTCGCGCACCCAGGCCCCGGCCCCGCCGAGCCCGACCAGCTGGCCGATCACGCCCCGGTCGACCAGTTCGCGGATGGCGGGCAGGGCGTGCGAGCCCAGCGACTGGAACCCGATCTGGCAGGCGACACCGGCCTCGGCGACCCCGTCGGCCATGCGGCGGTACTCGGCGTAGGAGGGGGCGGGCGGCTTCTCCAGCAGGATGTGCACGCCCCGCTCGGCCGCCGTGAGCGCCAGGTCGGTGTGGGTCGGGATCGGCGTGCAGATGACGGCGATCCGGGCGCCGGTGGACTGCAGCAGGGCACCGAAGTCGGCGGACTGCTCGGGGAGCCGGCCGCCGAACTCCTCCTCGGTCAGCGGGGTCAGCTCGCAGATGCCGACCAGCCGGACCAGGCCCTTGCGCTGCAGGCGGCGGATGTTCTCGACGTGCCAGCGGCCGTGGCCGCGGGCACCGGCGAGGACGACGGGCAGGGGTGTGCTCATGGGATCCTCCCCGCTCCCGCGCCGCGGGCCACCGCTCGGTCGGCCGCCGCGGCGCTGTCGATCGCTGTGTGCAGGGTCGGCGTCCAGCCGACGTCGGCGGTCAGATCGCGCTCGCTGCCCGAGTTGTAGGCGTTGTGGATGGCGAGCAGGTCGACCGGATAGCCGTTGAAGAGGGTGCCGGTCTGGTGCAGGGCGCTGCCGTTCCAGCTCTTGACCAGGTCGGCGGCCTCGACGTGGCCGGGTGTGGTGAAGGCGTTGTTCTCGGCGTAGACGGCGGACTCGGTGCCGATGCCGAGGGAGTAGCGGTAGGGCGTGCCGTCGGGGACGACGTACCGGTTGTTGTAGACGTGCACCTGGCCGAAGCGGACGCGTGGGGCGCGCTGGACGACCGAGGTGAACTCGTTGTGGTGCAGGGTGACGCGGAGCCTGCCGCGGTCGCCGGTGGCCGAGTCGCTGTTGCCGATGAGCATCGCCTTGTCGTGGCCCGCGAACCGGCTCCAGGAGACGGTGATCAGGTCGGAGGCGTTGGTGATGTCCAGCAGGCCGTCGTGGCGCAGGTAGTTCCGGG
Source organism: Streptomyces sp. Z423-1 (assembly GCF_013009255.1). Classification (NCBI taxonomy): domain Bacteria; kingdom Bacillati; phylum Actinomycetota; class Actinomycetes; order Kitasatosporales; family Streptomycetaceae; genus Streptomyces; species Streptomyces sp. Z423-1. The sequence continues at coordinate 7,307,101 of NZ_CP053109.1, read as the reverse complement.
CGAAGTAGGTGGGCTCCGCCGCGTCGGGGTGGCCCTTGTCGGACAGGGTGACGTGGTCGATCCACACATGCGTGGCGCCGCGCAGCCAGATGTTGTCGTAGGCCGTCTTCCAGTCGCCGAGGCCGCCGGTGTTGGGCTGCCACACGGGGAAGCAGTCGTAGGCGTCGCGCAGGTCGAGGTTGCGGATGATGACATTGTCCGCGCCCTTGAGCTGGAGGCTGGCGCCCTTGAGGACCGCCTTGTCGCCGAGCCCGACGAGGGTGGTGTTGGAGCCGACGGTCAGCTCGACGCGTTCGGCCTGCTTCGCCGCCGAGGCCCGGCGGGCCTCCTCCTGCGGGCCGCTGGGCCTGGCCGAGCCCCAGGTGCGGGGGTCGTAGGCGGCCAGGTACGTCTTCAGGCTGTAGCCGTCGGTGGCGTAGTCGGCGCAGTCGAGCGGGCGGCCCTGGTCGTCGGTGTTGGCGTCGATCGTGCCCACGACCTTGATGATCTTCGGGGTGTCGCTGCCGCCGTCCAGGGCGCGGACCAGTTCGGCGCGGTCGGTGACGGTGTACACGTGGTCGTCGTCGGCCGCGGACCCGCCGGTGGTACCGGTGCCGTGCGCGGCCCAGCCGTCGTGGGCGGGCAGGGTGTCGCGGCTGATGTCCCGGGCCTCGGCGTGCGCGGGCACGCACAGCAGCCCCAGCAGACCGGCCGCCATGGCGAGGTGACGTGCTCTCATCATCCCTTCACCGCCCCCGCGCTGAAGCCGGTGATCAGCCACTTCTGGATGAAGGCGAACACGATCACCACGGGCACGGCCGCGATGATGCCGCCGGCGGCGAGGGCGCCGAGGTCGACGCTGTCCGCGCCCATCAGGGTGTTGAGGCCGACCGGGATGGTCTGCTTCTGCTGGTTGTTGAGGAACATCAGGGCGAACAGGAAGTGGTTCCAGGAGTGCACGAAGGCGAAGGAACCGACGGCGATCAGTCCGGGCCGCAGTAGCGGCAGGACGACGATCCGGAAGGCCTTGAACCGGTTGCAGCCGTCGACCCAGGCGGCCTCTTCCAGGGAGTACGGCACGTTCTTGATGAAGTTGCTGATCAGGATCATCGACAGCGGCAGCTGGAAGACCGTCTCGGCGATGATGACGCTGCCCAGCGAGTTGATCATCTGCAATTCGGCGAAGATCTCGAACAGCGGGACCAGCAGCAGCGCGCCGGGCACGAACTGGGAGCACAGCAGCGCCAGCATGAAGAGCTGCTTGATCCGGAAGTTGAACCGGGCGAGGGCGTAGCCGCCTGCCAGCGCGACCAGGGTCGTCATCACCAGCGTGGCGATGCCGACGAGCACGCTGTTCTGGAAGTAGACGCCGAAGCTGCGCTCCGTCCACACCTTCTCGAAGTGGTCGAAGGTCATCGGCCACGGGACCAGCGAGGTGGAGCCGGCCGGGCGCAGCGAGAACAGCAGGATCCAGTAGAACGGGATCAGAGTGAAGACGAGGTAGATGCCGAGCGGCAGGTAGATCTGCCAGCGGGGCGCCTCGTCCCAGGCGCGGCGGGACGTACGCACCGGCCGCGGCGGTTCGGGAGCGGCGGGCGCGGGGGCGGGCGCGGCCTTGGCGGCCACCTTGGTGCTCACTTGTTCTCGCCTCCGAACTTGCTCAGCCGCAGATAGACGATCGAGCAGAAGAGCAGGATCACGAACGCGACCGTGGTCAGGGCCGACGCGTAGCCGAAGTTGTGGGACTCGACGCTGGTGCTGGCGACGTACAGCGGCAGCGTCGTGGTGACGCCCGCGGGTCCGCCGCCGGTCAGCGTGTAGAGCAGGTCGACGTTGTTGAACTCCCACACCGCGCGCAGCAGCGTGGACAGGATGATGGCGTCCTTCAGGTGCGGCAGGGTGATGTGCCAGAACTGCTTGATCCGGCTGGCCCCGTCGACCTCGGCGGCCTCGTAGAGGTCCTTCGAGACGGACTGGAGGTCGGCGAGGATGAGGATCGCGAAGAAGGGCACACCGCGCCACAGGTCGGCGACGATCGCGGCCCAGAACACCGTCCCGGTGTCCGACAGCCAGCTGGTGCCGTAGGAGCCGATGCCGACGTCGGCGAGGTAACGGGTGATGCCGGTCTGGGAGTTGTACAGCAGCACCCAGATCGCGGAGGTCAGCACGCCGGAGACGGCCCACGGGGAGAAGACCAGGGCGCGTCCCAGGCCCCGGCCGACGAAGGTCTGGTTGACGATGAGGGCCAGCGCGAGGCCGAACAGCAGTTGCAGACCCACCTCGACGAAGACCCACTTGGCGCTGAAGACGAGACTGTCCCAGAACAGCGGGTCGTCGGTGAAGATGCGGACGAAGTTGTCGAAGCCCGTGAATCCGTTCCGCCACGGCTTGGTGGGGTTGTACTCCTGCAGGCTGTAGTAGAAGACGCTGAGCACCGGGTAGGCGATGAACCCCAGCATCAGGACGGCCGCCGGGGCGATCAGCAGGTACGGCAGTCTGCGCGGCGTGGCGGAGGTACGGCGCCGCCTCGGTGGCGCGGGCGGTTTCGCCACGGCTGCGGCTTGGGCCATGACTGTTCTCCGTTCTCGGTTCTCGTGCGGCGTGCGGGAAGCGCTTTCTCCGGGTGCATGGTTGTGCGAGGTCGTGCTGCTGTGGGTCAGCCGGCGTACGGGTCCTGCACCGTGCCCGGGCGGGCCAGGAACTCGAAGTCGCAGCCGGTGTCGGCCTGGGTGATCTGTTCGTTGTAGAGCGCGCCGTAGCCGCGCTCGTACCGGGTGGGCGGCGGCGTCCACTCCGCCCTCCGGCGCACCAACTCCTCGTCGTCCACGTTGAGTTGGAGGGTTCGCGCCGCGACATCGAGGGTGATGGAGTCGCCGGTCCTGACCAGGGCCAGCGGTCCGCCGATGTACGACTCGGGCGCCACGTGCAGCACGCACGCGCCGTAACTCGTACCGCTCATCCGGGCGTCGGAGATCCGCACCATGTCCCGTACGCCCTGCTTCAGCAGGTGGTCGGGGATGGGGAGCATGCCGTACTCGGGCATGCCCGGACCGCCCTTGGGCCCGGCGTTGCGCAGCACCAGCACGCTGTCCGCCGTGATGTTCAGGGACGGGTCGTTGATGGTCCGCTGCATCTGCTTGTAGTCGTCGAAGACGACCGCGGGACCGGTGTGCTTGAGCAGGTGCGGTTCGGCGGCGATGTGCTTGATGACGGCGCCGTCCGGGCAGAGGTTGCCGCGCAGCACGGCGACCCCGCCCTCGCTCGCGACCGGGTTGTCGCGGGGCCGGATGACGTCGTCGTTGTGGACCTGGGCGCCTTCCAGTTGTTCGCGCAGGGTGTCGTACGAGACGGTCGGCCGGTCCAGGTGGAGCAGGTCCGGGATCCGGGAGAGGAACCCGGGCAGGCCGCCGGCGAAGTGGAAGTCCTCCATGAGGTACGTCTGTCCGCCGGGCCGTACGTTGGCGAGCACCGGCACGGTGCGGGCGATGCGGTCGAAGTCGTCGAGGGTGAGCCTGACGCCCGCCCGGCCCGCCATGGCGATGAGGTGGATGACGGCGTTGGTGGAGCCGCCGAGGCCCAGGACGGTGGTGACGGCGTCCTCGAAGGCGTCGCGGGTGAGGATGTCGTTCAGCGTGCGGTCCTGGTGGACGAGTTCGACGATCCGCAGGCCCGCCGCGGCGGCCATCCGGTCGTGCCCGGAGTCCACGGCGGGGATGCTGGACGCGCCCGGCACGGTCACGCCGAGCGCCTCCGCGGCGGCGGTGAGGGTGGATGCCGTACCCATCGTCATGCAGTGACCGGGCGAGCGGGCCAGCCCGCTCTCCAGCTCGGCCATCTCACAGTCGCCGATCAGGCCGGCCCGCTTGTCGTCCCAGTACTTCCACATGTCGGTGCCGGAACCCAGCACCTCGTTGCGCCAGTGGCCGGGCAGCATGGGCCCGGCGGGCACGAAGACCGTCGGCAGGTCCACCGAGGCGGCGCCCATGAGCAGCGCGGGTGTCGACTTGTCACAACCGCCCATCAGTACCGCCCCGTCGACCGGGTACGACCGCAGCAGCTCCTCGGTCTCCATGGCGAGGAGGTTGCGGTAGAGCATCGGGGTCGGCTTCTGGAAGGTCTCGCTGAGCGTGGAGACCGGGAACTCGAGCGGGAAGCCCCCGGCCTGCCACACCCCGCGCTTCACAGCCTGAGCGCGGTCTCGGAGATGCACATGGCAGGGATTGATGTCGGACCAGGTGTTGAGGATCGCGATGACGGGCTTGCCCAGGTGCTCCTCGGGCAGGTAGCCGAGCTGGCGGGTGCGGGCGCGGTGGCTGAAGGACCGCAGGCCGTCGGTGCCGTACCACTGGTGGCTTCTGAGCTCTTCGGGACGCTTCCTGTCGGTCATATCGACCACCCGGCGGCGATGGCGGCGACCTCGGCGCGCTCGCTCTCGGGCAGCGGCTTGCTCGGCGGGCGGACCTCGCGGCGGCACAGCCCGAGGGAGGCGAGGGCCTCCTTGACGACGGTGACGTTGTTGGCGGAACCGTTCGCGGCACGCAGTTCCTCGAAGCGGCGGATCTGTTCCCAGACCTTCATCGCGGCCGGGTAGTCGCCGGATCGAAGCGCCTCGATCATGTTCAGCGAAACGGACGGGGCGACGTTCACCAGGCCGGAGGTGAAGCCGGTGGCGCCCGCGGAGAAGTAGGAGGGGGCGTACGGCTCGGCGAGGCCGGCCACCCACACGAAGCGGTCCAGTCCCGCGTCCCGGGCGAAGGCGGCGAACCTCGCCGCGTCCGGGACGGCGTACTTGACGCCGATGACATTGGGGCAGGCGTCGGCGAGTTCGGCGAGGCGGGCGCCGTGCAGCTGGGCGTTGCGGATGTACGGGACGACGCCCAGCTCGGGGACGGCCTCGGCGATCGCGCGGTGGTAGTCGACCCAGCCGCTCTGCGAGACGTAGGGATGGACGGGCTGATGGACCATCACCATCTGGGCGCCCCGCTCCCGGGCGTACCGGGCGGTGGCGACGGCGGTGGGCACGTCGTGGCCGACGCCGACCAGGATCACCGCGCGGTCACCGGCCTCGTCGATGGTCAACTCGGTGACCAGTTGGCGCTCTTGGGGTGTCAGGGCGTAGAACTCGCCGGTGTTGCCGTTGGGGGTGAGGGTCCTGATCCCACCGTCGAGCAGACGACGCAGCAGGGCCCGGTGGGCGTCCGGGTCGACGGAGCCGTCCTCGGCGAACGGGGTCACCGGGATCGCCACCACGTCGGCCAGCGCCGCCCGCTGGGTCTCGAACGTCGTTGTCATTCCTGACCGTCCTCTCCCTGGGCCTCGGTCTCCGCTTGGGGGAAGGCCCGCTCGACGAACGACGCGATGTGCGCGTGGAGGGCGCGCGCGGCGCCGTCGGCGTCCCCGTCCAGGGCCAGGCGCAGGATCTCGCGGTGCTCAGTGGCCTCCCGCTCCCAGGACGGGTCGGCGGCCCAGGCGACGGCGGAGACGAGGGCCGCCTGGTCGCGGACCTCGTCGAGCATCCGGCCGAGCAGGGGGTTGCCGCAGGGCACGTACAGGGCGCGGTGGAACTCCCGGTTGGCCAGCGACCGTTCGGCGGTGTCGGTGGCATCGTCGGCCCGGGTCAGCGCGTCGCGCGCGGCGTCGAGGGAGGCTCCGCGCCGGACGGAGCGCCGCAGGGCCTCCGGCTCCAGCAGCAGCCGCACGTCGTAGACCTCGCGTGCCATGTCCGCGTCCACCATGCGGACGGTGACGCCCTTGTACTGGCTCATCACCACCAGCCCGGTCCCGGCGAGCGTCTTGAGCGCCTCCCGCACCGGGGTCTTCGACACCCCGAACTGCGCGGCGAGCTCGGTCTCCACCAGGGCCTGACCAGGCGTCAGCTGCCCGGTGAGGATGCGGCGTTTGATCTCCTCCAGCACGTACTGCGTGCGGGAGGGGATCGGCGTGGGCACAGAGGTCATGCGCGCCTCTCGGATCTCGCGTCTCGTATGGATCGCGTATCGGATCTCGCGTATCGCGTCTCATATATGACGTACGAAGTACGACGCGTTGAAGGTAGGAGCGCGTCTGTGTTTCGTCAATGCTTCTGACAAAAGAAGTGGAAGTTGCTGTGCCGCCGCGACGCCGCCGTCAGATCCGGTGGACGGCGCCCTCCCGGGCCGTGCCGGTGGGCCCGCCGAAGGCCGCGGCGGCGCGGGCGGTCGCCGCTTCGGGGGTGAGCGTGGGTCCGACGTGCGTGACGAGCAACTCCCGTACACCTGCCGCGCGGGCGGTCGCGCCGGCGTCCTCGGGGGTCAGATGAACCTGTTCGCCTTCGCGATGCTCGTCGATGTCCGCCTCGCACAGGAAGAGGTCTGCGTCCCGGGCGAGTTCACCGAGTCCGGCGCACGGGCCGCTGTCCCCGGAGTAGGCGAACACCCGACCGTCGTAGGTGACTCGCAGCCCGTAGGCCTCGACGTCGTGCGCGACGGCACGGGAGGTGAGGTGGAGCTCGCCGTACTGGGCGGTGTGCCCGTCGTGCAGCGGCCGGAAGTCGAAGACGCGCTCAGGAAGGCGGTGTCGGTGCGCCCGAAGAACCCGGCGAGACGCCGGGCGCAGTCGCGTGGGGCGTGGACGGGGATGGGCGCGGGCGGGGTGAGACCGCCGTACGCGAGGCCGTAGAAGGCGGACAGCAGGTCCGCGTTGTGGTCGGCATGGAGATGCGAGACCCAGATGGCGCTCAGCCGCGCGGGATCCGTGTGCTGCTGCAACGCGGCGAAGGTCCCGGGCCCGGCGTCCACCCACACCTCAGCACCGGCACCGCGCACCAGATACCCCGAGCAGGGCCGACGGGGCTGCGGGTGCGGGGAGGCGGTGCCGAGGACGGTGAGCGCGAAGGACATGCGAGGAGCGTACGCACACCACGGACACGCCGACCGCGGCCCCCGTCCGCCCGCTCACCGCGCATACGTCCACCCCGAACCCGGCCGCCCCACTGACCATCCACGCGTCGCCCCTGGCCCGGTCTGCGCGTCCCCGCCGGTCCCGTCCGCCCACGGTTCACCGCGCACTCACCCACCTCGGGCCCGTCCGCCCCGCGTCCACCCCGGACCCAGCCACCTCCCGCTCACCGCCCGCGAGTCACCCTGGTCCCGTCGGCTCGGCATCACCGTCCGCGCGTCCCCGCCAGTCCCGTCCGCCCCCGCTCCCCGCGCACTCACCCACCTCGGGTCCCGTCCCCTTGGCGGCGTCACCGTCCGCGCGTCCTCGCGCTGGGGGGCCGCCCGATCGGCCTCAACGTCCGCCTAGCGACCCGGGCCCCCCTCGCCCGGCCTCACCGCCCCCGCGCCCACACCCGGCGCCCGCCCGCTCGACCTCAACGTGCGCCCAGCAACCAGGGTCCGCCTCGCTCACGTCACCGCCCACGCGTCCACACCCGGGACCCCGCCCGTTCGACCGCACCATCCGCGCCACAACCCACGCACCCGCCCGCTCAAGCACACCATCCGCGCCACAACCCACGCACCCGCCCGCTCAAGCACACCACCCGCGCCACAACCCACGCACCCGCCCGCTCAAGCACACCACCCGCGCCACAACCCACGCCCCCGCCCGCTCAAGCACACCACCCGCGCCACAACCCACGCCCCCGCCCGCTCAAGCACACCACCCGCGCCACAACCCACGCACCCGCCCGCTCAAGCACACCACCCGCGCCACAACCCACGCACCCGCCCGCTCAAGCACACCACCCGCGCCACAACCCACGCACCCGCCCGCTCAAGCACACCACCCGCGCCACAACCCACGCCCGCTCAGCCTCATGCCCCGCGCCTCCACCCCGGATCCCGCCCGCTCAACCCCACCGCCCGGTCCAGCAGGGGCGCATCCTCCGGGACCGTGATGATCGGGCCGAAGAGGGTGTCGTCGCGGATGGGTTCGTCGGCCGCCGCGAGGAGGAAGTCGTAGGACGAGCGCAGTGCAGCCGGGTCGGGGTCGTACGGCTGGCCGGTCGCGCGGGCGAGGTCCCAGGCGTGGATCACCAGCTCGTTGATCGCGACCGCCCCCGCGACCGCCCCGGGCAGGTCCACGCCGCCCGCGCGGGTCATGCCGGTCCAGGCGGCGGGGTCGCGCCAGGTGTCGGCGAGTTCGTCGAGGACCTTGGGCAGCTCCTCGCGCCAGCCGGGGCCGATGTCCGGCACGGTCTCGTCCGGGCTGGTGTCGGTCGTCGGGCCGAGGGCCTTGCGGCCGGCGTCCCGGAAGGCGACGGTCAGCCCCACCAGGTGACCCAGCAGGTTGCGCACCGCCATCCGCGGGCAGGGCGTCGGGTCCGCGAGCTGCTCGTCGGTCACCCCGGCGGCGATGTGCGCGACGATCCGGGTCTGGGGGCCGAAGTCGAAGGGGGTCGGGTCGGTGGTCGTCATCGGTACTCCTCAGGTATGGCGTCTTGGGAGGTAGACCGACAGCGGCGCCGGAAGTCATCGGTCGTCCGTGCCGTTTTCTACGGCACCTGCCCGATCCGTTCCGCCATGCCTTAGACCCACGATCACCAGGCATGACCGGCATGGATGACAGCACCGCCCGCCCGACCGGCGGCCCAACCCCGCCCCAGCCCCGCCCCGCCCTCCCCCGCATCCTGCGCAACCGCACCGCCACCCTCTACCTCACCGGCACAGTGATCTCCGGCCTCGGCACCTCCGCCCTGTGGCTGGCCACCGGCGTCTGGGTCAAGGACCTCACCGGCTCCGACGGCCTCGCCGCGCTGACCCTGCTCGCCATGTGGGCGCCCACCCTCGCCGGTCCCCTCCTCGGCACCCTGGCCGACCGCGTCCGCCGCAAGCCCCTGCTGGTCGGCACGAACCTGCTGATGGCGGCGCTCCTGCCCACCCTCCTCACGGTGGACTCCCCGGGTGACGTGTGGCTGCTGTTCGCGGTCCTGTCCGTGTACGGCGCGGCGGGCGTCGTCCAGGACGCCGCCGAGTCGGCACTCGTCGCCACCGCGCTCGACCCCGACCTGCTCGGCGACTTCAACGGCCTGCGCATGACCGTCACCGAGGGCATGAAGCTGATCGCCCCGCTGGCCGGAGCGGGCGTCTACGCGGCGTACGGCGGGCCCAGCGTGGCCCTGCTGGACGCGGCCACCTTCGTGCTCGCCACGGGCCTGTACGCCGCTCTGCGCGTCCGGGAGCGCCCGCCCACCGGTGGCCGACGCGCACGCACGTCCGAGGGCGTCCGCCACCTCTGGACCCACCCGCGCCTGCGTCCCCTCGTCCTCACCGGCGGCACCACCATGCTCTTCGCCGGTGTCAACGGCGCCCTGCTGTACGCCGTCGTCGAGCGCCTGGGCCACGCCCCGGAGTACGCCGGTGTCCTCGCCGCCCTCCAGGGCCTCGGGTCGGTCGCGGTCGGCCTGGCCTCCGGCCCCGCCCTGCGCCGGCTGGGCGGGCGCCGGTTCGCGGCGGCCGGGGTCGCGCTCACCGGCGCCGCGGTGGCGCTGCGGGCGGTGCCGTACGACCCGGCGGCCTGGGCGGGCAGCGTGGCGATCGGCGCCGGGCTGCCCTGTGTGCTGATCGCCGCCCTGACCGCCGTACAGCACGGCACACCGGACGCCCTCCTGGGCCGTACCGCCGCCACGGCGAGCACCCTGATGTTCGCGCCGAACGTGCTGGGCCTTGCCGTGGGGGCCGCCCTGGTCGAACTGCTCCCCCACCAGCCGCTGCTCGTGCTGCTGGGCGCGGCCCTGCTCCTGACGCCGCTTCAGCTGCCGTTCAGCGCCGCCCGCACCGCCGCCAGGTCGCCGTCCGACGCCAACCCGGCGTGATACAGCCGCAGTTCCGTGGCACCGAGGGCACGCGCGCGTGCGGCGTCCGCGGCCAGGGTGCCGGGGCGGCCGCCCATCCCGGAGACCACGGTGAAGTTGGCGGCGAGCACGGCACCGTCCCGGCCCTGTTCGGCGAACGGCGTCAGCAGGCCCGCCCCTCCCGTGCACGGCACGACCACGCCGTCCGCGACGGACAGGATGTGCGCCGGGTCCACGCCCGCGTTGGCGCCGCAGTGGTACGACACCGGGTCCGCGTGCAGCAGGACCTGGAAGCCGTCGGGTGCGGCGGCGCGGACGGCCGCGACCGCCGCCTCCTGAAGGGTGCGTGCGGTCGCGTCGCGCCACGCGCGCGTGACGGTCGCCTTGGTCTCGCCGAGCAGCTTCTCGACGCCCGCCCAGCCCCCGTCCGAGGGCGCCCCCTGCCACACCGGTTCCAGTGCGATGCGCACGGCGTCCGCCAGTTCGTCGGGATCGAGGCCCTGTGCGGCGTAGCCCGCCCGGCAGTCGGGGCAGAAGCACAGCGACATCAGGTACTGCCCGGCATCCCCGAGGCCGACGCCCGCGGTCTTGTCGTGGGCGTGCAGATGGGCGAGGCCGTACCAGCCGAGGGACTCCAGCTCGGTGCCGCGCGCGCCGGGCCGTACGGCGGCCTCGGCGGCCAGTTCCACGAGGTACGCGCGCGTGGCGGGCTGTGCGATGCAGGGCGCCCAGGGGTAGCGGTCGCCGTAGGCGTTGACGACGGAGGTGTCCGGGTGCTCGGCGCCGAGGCGGGAGTTGTGCGCGAGGACCACCCAGGTGTGCACCTCCAGGCCGGCGTCCGCGAGGGCGGCCGCCGCCTCGCCGTACGCGTCGCCGGGCGCCCAGTCCCCGGCCGGGTACGGGCGCAGGGGGCGGCCGTCCCAGCGGGCGTCCGTGGGGTAGAGCACGGCGGCGTGTTCGGCGGTGACGATGCGGTGGCGGGGGTGGCGGGGGGTGAGGGCGCGCGTGGAGTGGTAGGCGGCGGCGAGCGTCACCTGTTCCACGCCGAGCGCGGCGATCCGTTCCGGTGCCTCCGGGTCCCCGTTGACGTCCCAGGGGTAGACGAACGCCGACGCCTTCACGCGTCCTCCTCCAGCAGCGCGTACCCACGCTCGATCACCTGAGCGAGCTGTTTGACATGATCCTCGCTCGGTTCGTGCAGCGGGGACCGTACTTCGCCGACATCGAGCCCGCGCAGCCGTACGCCCGCCTTGACGAGGGAGACGGCGTAGCCGCGGCCCTGGGCGCGCAGTTCGACGAACGGCCGGTAGAAGCCGTCGAGCAGGCGGCGGACGGTGCGGTCGTCGCCGGAGTTCAGGGCGGTGTGGAAGGCGAGGGCGATCTCGGGGGCGAAGCAGAACACGGCCGAGGAGTAGAGCGGGACGCCGATGGCGTGGTAGGCGAGCTGGGTCTGCTCGGCGGTCGGCAGTCCGTTGAAGTAGAGGAAGTCGCCGGGGACTTCGGTGCGTACGGCGCTCACGATCCGCTGCATGAGGTCCAGGTCGCCGAGGCCGTCCTTGAGGCCGATGATCCCGTCCGTGCGGGCGAGGTCGACGACGGTCTCGGGGGTGAAGACGGCGTTGTCGCGCTGGTAGACGACGACGGGCAGGGCGGTGGCCGACGCGAGCTGCCGGTAGTGCCGCAGCAGGCCCTCCTGCCCGGCGAGCACGAGGTACGGCGGCATGGCGAGCAGCCCGTCCGCCCCGGCCCGTTCGGCGAGCCGTGCGTACCGTACGGCGAGGGCGGTCCCGTATCCGGCGCCCGCGACCACCGGCACGCGCCCCGCCGCCTCCTCCACCGCCGCCCGGACGCAGGCCTCGAACTCCTCCGGTGTGAGCGCGTGGAACTCGCCGGTGCCGCAGCACGCGAAGACGGCGGCCGCCCCGGCGTCGACCCCGCGGCGGACGTGGGCCCGGTAGGCGTCGAGGTGCAGGGAGCCGTCGGGCCCGTAGGCGGTGACCGGGAAGAACAGCGGCCCGCTGGGGACGCTGAGGCGGGCGGCGAGCGGAGCTGGCGTCACGGGCTCTCCAAGGTCCATACTCATGTTCTGCGTCCACATTCCTGAACGCACTCACGCTAAGGTGAGCTCCCGGGAGGGGTCAACCCGGTCAACCCCCAGTACACCAGCGGATTTCCCTACCTCGGCGCGCCCCTTGACTGGCACGGTCTCGCTCCTTAGCGTGTCCACGAATGTGAATGCCGTGCATACATACGGCCGTTCACCCAAGGAGACCCCGCAAGGAGACCCGAGGATGCCCGCTCCCCGCACCGTTCTGCTCACCGGCGCCGCCGGCGGGCTCGGCACCCTGATGCGGGACCTGCTCCCGGCGCACGGGTACGCGCTGCGCCTGCTCGACCTGCGCCCCATCGAGGGCTCACCGGACGCGATCACCGCGGACCTCACCGACCGGGCGGCCCTGCGCGAGGCCGTGCGGGGCGTCGACGCGATCATCCACCTCGCGGGCATCTCCTTGGAAGCCCCCTTCGAGAAGATCCTCAAGGCGAACATCGAGGGCACGTACAACCTGTACGAGGCCGCCCGCGAGGAGGGCATCGGCCGCATCGTCTTCGCCTCCTCCAACCACGCGGTGGGCTACACCCCACGCCCCCAGGGCGACACCCCTCTCGACGAGAGCGCGCTGATCCCGGTCGACACCCCGCACCGCCCGGACACCTTCTACGGCCTGTCCAAGTCCTTCGGCGAGGACCTCGCGCAGTTCTACTGGGACAAGTACGGCATGGAGACCGTCTCCGTCCGCATCGGCTCCTGCTTCCCGGAGCCGACCAGCGTGCGCATGCTCTCGGTGTGGATGAGCCCCGCCGACGGCGCCCGCCTCTTCCACGCGGCCCTGACCGCCGAGAACGTCGGGCACACGGTCGTCTACGGCTCGTCCGCGAACACGCGCCTGTGGTGGGACCTGTCCACCGCGCGGGCGCTCGGCTACGCACCGCAGGACGACTCGGAGCCGTACGCCGAGAAGCTGATCGCCGAGCAGGGCGAGCTGGACCCGGCCAATCCGGCCCACGCCTGCCTGGGCGGCCACTTCGTGAACGACCCGCCGATCTGGCCGTACTGATTCGGCCAGGACGGCGCACAGCGAGCGCCTGGCGGGAGCGGGCGGGCACCGAACGGGCCCGCCCGCTCCCGCATTCGGGCATCCGCGCTGCCCGTTCTCACGCCGCCGCCCTCGGACGCGCAGGTCCGAGACGGGCAGGCGCCGCGGCAAACGGTCACAAACGGGCAGTATCGGATCGGCAACAGGCCTGTTCAGTCCCGCAGCACCGCTGTAGAACTTCCCCCACGGGCTCCCCCGAGCCCGAACGGGCAGTACCGGTTCGAACGCCTCCCGACGATCGAGCCATGCACACAGCACGGAAGCGGGTGTCGACAATGACGACGGCGAGGGCGGCGCAGACCGCCGAGGAGCGCCAGCGCGAGATCGTGCGGGTCGCGCGTGCCACCGGCTCGGTCGACGTCACCGCGCTGGCCACCGAGCTCGGCGTGGCGAAGGAGACCGTCCGGCGGGACCTGCGCGTGCTGGAGGACCACGGCCTGCTCCGCCGCACCCACGGCGGCGCCTACCCCGTGGAGAGCGCCGGCTTCGAGACGACACTCGCCTTCCGCGCCACCAGCCACGTGCCCGAGAAGCGCCGGATCGCGGCCGCGGCGGCCGAGCTGCTCGGGGACGCCGAGACGGTCTTCGTCGACGAGGGCTTCACCCCACAGCTCGTCGCCGAGGCCCTGCCCAGGGACCGGCCCCTCACCGTGGTCACCGCGTCCCTGCCGGTCGCGGGCTCGCTCGCCGAGGCCGAGAACATCTCGGTCCTGCTGCTCGGCGGCCGGGTCCGCTCGGGCACGCTGGCGACCGTCGACCACTGGACGACGAAGATGCTCGCCGGCTTCGTCATCGACCTGGCGTTCATCGGCGCCAACGGCATCTCCCGCGAACACGGCCTGACGACCCCCGACCCAGCGGTCAGCGAGGTCAAGTCGCAGGCGATCCGGTCCGCGCGACGCACGGTGTTCGCCGGCGTGCACACCAAGTTCGGAGCGGTCAGCTTCTGCCGGTTCGCCGAGGTCGGCGCCCTGGAGGCGATCGTGACGAGCACCCTGCTCCCCGCGGCCGAGGCCCACCGCTACTCACTGCTGGGCCCGCAGGTCGTCCGCGTCTGACCTCGGGTCCGCCGCCCCCACCTCCCCACGCACCGCCCCACGCACCGCATTCGAAGATCCCCCGTCCGACCGACCCACCTGCAGGGCACCTCCATCCCATAGCAGTCCTCTTTGCCCCCAAATGTTCAGGAGAGCCGCATGCGAACCCAGAGCCGAAGCACGCCACGCAGACTGCTTGCCGTGGCCGCCGTAGGAACGCTGATCAGTTCACTCGCCGCCTGCGCGGGCGCCGGCGGGTCCGGATCCTCCGACGGCGAGTCCCTCAACGTCCTGATGGTGAACAACCCGCAGATGGTGGAGCTGCAGAAGCTCACCGCCGACCACTTCACCAAGGACACCGGGATCGCGGTGAACTTCACCGTCCTGCCCGAGAACGACGTCCGGGACAAGATCAGCCAGGACTTCGCCAACCAGGCGGGCCAGTACGACGTCGCCACCCTCAGCAACTACGAGATCCCGATCTACGCCAAGAACGGCTGGCTCCACTCCCTGGACGAGTACGTCAAGAGCGACACCGCCTTCGACCAGGACGACATCCTCACGCCGATGACACAGGCCCTCACCGCGGAGGACGGCAAGCTCTACGGCGAGCCCTTCTACGGCGAGTCCTCCTTCCTGATGTACCGCAAGGACGTCTTCGAGAAGGCGGGCCTGACCATGCCCGACAAGCCCACCTGGCAGCAGGTCGCCGACCTCGCCGCCAAGGTGGACGGGGCCGAGGCAGGCATGAAGGGCATCTGTCTGCGCGGCCTGCCCGGCTGGGGCGAGGTCATGGCGCCCCTGACCACGGTCGTCAACACCTTCGGCGGCACCTGGTTCGACGAGGACTGGAACGCGCGGCTGGACTCCAAGGAGTTCAAGGACGCCACCCAGTTCTACGTCGACCTGGTCCGCGAGCACGGCGAGGCGGGCGCCGCGCAGTCCGGCTACGCCGAGTGCCTGAACAACATGACCCAGGGCAAGACGGCCATGTGGTACGACGCCACGGCCGGCGCCGGCTCCCTGGAGGCCTCCGGCTCCCCGGTCAAGGGCAAGATCGGCTACGTTCCGGCGCCGGTCGAGAAGACCGACAGCTCGGGCTGGCTCTACACCTGGGCGTGGGGCGTCCAGAAGGCGTCCAAGAACGCCGAGAACGCCTGGAAGTTCATCTCCTGGGCCTCCGGCAAGGACTACGAGAAGCTCGTCGGCGAAGAGGTCGGCTGGGCCAACGTGCCGGCCGGCAAGCGCGCGTCGACCTATGACGTCCCGGAGTACCGCGAGGAGGCGGCCGCCTTCGCGGACGTCACCCGGGACGCCATCGCGAACGCCAAGCCCGAGGACCCGGGCGTGCAGCCCCGGCCCGCGCCCGGCATCCAGTTCGTCGGCATCCCCGAGTTCACCGACCTGGGCACCAAGGTCTCCCAGGAGATCAGCGCCGCGATAGCCGGCCGGCAGTCCGTGGACAGCGCGCTGAGCAAGTCGCAGAAGCTCGCCGAGGCCGTCGGAAAGAAGTACCAGTCATCATGACCGTCACGACTCCCCCCACCCGGGTCGCCGCCGCCCCCGCGCGGCCGGCGGCCCGGCGGCCGAACCGTATGCGCGCGTGGGCCACCCGCGCCCCGCTGCTGCCCGCGCTGATCTTCATGATCGTCGTGACGCAGCTGCCCTTCGTGGCCACCCTGGTGATCTCGTTCTTCGACTGGAACGCCCTCTACCCGGACCAGCGCCACTTCGCCGGCTTCGCCAACTACGCGGAGGTGCTGAGCACGCCCGCACTGCGCAAGTCGGTGTGGACGACGGTCCTGCTGACGGTCACGGTCGTGCTCGTCAGCCTGGTCCTGGGCCTGGTGCTGGCACTGCTCCTCGACCGGAGGTTCCGTGGCCGGGCCGTCGTGCGCACGATGCTCATCGCCCCGTTCCTGCTGGTGCCGATCGCGGCCGCGCTGCTGTGGAAGCACGTGCTGTTCAACCCCGAGTACGGCCTGTTCAACGGCATCCTGCACTGGATCGGAGGGGACGGGGCGGTACAGCCGGACTGGATCTCCGAGATGCCGCTGATGGCGGTCGAGGCCTCGCTGATCTGGCAGTGGACGCCGTTCATGACGCTGATCCTGCTCGCCGGGCTGCAGAGCCGTGACCCGCAGCTGCTCGAGGCGGCCCGGGTGGACGGCGCCAACGACTGGCAGGTGTTCGTCCACATGACGCTGCCGCACATGCGCCGCTACATCGAACTGAGCGTGCTGCTCGGCTCGATCTACATCGTGCAGAACTTCGACGCGGTGTACACCATCACCTCCGGCGGCCTGGGCACCGCGAACCTGCCGTACACCATCTACCAGACCTTCTACCAGGCACACGAGAACGGCCTCGCCTCGGCGGCCGGGGTCATCGTCGTCATCGGCTCGCTCGTCCTCGCGACCTTCGCCCTGCGTGTCGTGTCGTCCCTGTTCCGTGCGGAGGTGTCCCGCTGATGACCGCCACGCTCACCACCGCCGCCCCGCGACCGTCCCGGGCCCGCGCCCGGCTTCAGGGCGCCGCCCTGGGGATCACGGCCTGGCTGGCCGGAATCCTCTTCGTACTCCCCATCCTCTGGATGGTCCTGACGTCCTTCCACTCCGAGGCGGACGCGGCGACCAACCCGCCCTCCGTCGCCGCCTCGCTCACCCTGGACAGCTACCGGCAGTTCTTCGGCGTGGGCGGCGGCGCCAGCCCCTGGCCCTCGCTGATCAACTCGGCGACGGCCTCGGTGGCCTCCACGCTGCTGACGCTCCTCCTCGCGCTGCCCGCCGCGTACGCCCTGTCCATCCGCCCGGTGAAGAAGTGGACGGATGTCCTGTTCTTCTTCCTCTCCACCAAGATGCTGCCGCTGGTCGCCGGCCTGCTGCCGATCTACCTCTTCGCGAAGAACGCCGGCCTGCTCGACAACATCTGGGCGCTGGTCGTCCTCTACACGGCCATGAACCTGCCGATCGCGGTGTGGATGATGCAGTCCTTCCTCTCCGAGGTGCCCGTCGCGATCATCGAGGCCGCGCAGATCGACGGCGCGCGACTGCCGACGATCCTGTGGCGCGTGGTCGCCCCCATCGCCCTGCCGGGCATCGCGGCGACATCCCTGATCTGCTTCATCTTCAGCTGGAACGAGCTGCTGTTCGCCAGGGTGCTCAGCGGCGTGGTCGCCGAGACCGCCCCCGTCTTCCTGACCGGCTTCATCACCAGCCAGGGCCTGTTCCTGGCCAAGGTGTGCGCCGCGTCGCTCGTCATCTCCCTGCCGGTGCTCGCCGCGGGGTTCGCCGCCCAGGACAAGCTGGTCCAGGGTCTGTCGTTGGGAGCCGTGAAATGAAGGCCGCCGTCATCGAGTCCGTGGGCAGGGCCGTCGTCGCCGAGGTACCGGACCCGACGCCGGGACCGCGCGACGTCGTGGTCGAGGTCGCGGCGTGCGGCCTGTGCGGCACGGACCTGCACATCCTGCAGGGCGAGTTCGCACCGAAGCTGCCGATCGTGCCCGGTCACGAGTTCGCGGGCGAGGTGGTGGCCGTGGGCACCCAGGTCACCGAGGTGTCGCCCGGCGACCACGTGGCCGTCGACCCGTCGCTGTACTGCTACGAGTGCCGCCACTGCCGTACCGGCCACAACAACCTCTGCGAACGCTGGGCCGCGATCGGCGTGACGACGGCGGGCGGCGCCGCCCAGTACGCGGTGGCGCCGGTGGCGAACTGCGTCAGGCTCCCCGAGCACATCCGCACCCAGGACGCGGCACTGGTCGAGCCGCTGTCCTGCGCGGTACGCGGTTACGACGTCCTGCAGTCCCGCCTGGGCGCCCACGTCCTGATCTACGGCTCGGGCACGATGGGCCTGATGATGCTGGAGCTGGCCAAGCGCACGGGCGCGGCGAGCGTGGACGTGGTGGACGTGAACCCCGCGCGGCTGGAAACGGCCCGCAAGCTGGGCGTGTCGGCGTCGGCGGCCAACGCCGACGAACTGGACCGCCCGCAGGGCTGGGACGTGGTGGTGGACGCGACCGGGAACGCGGCGGCGATCCAGGACGGCCTGGACCGGGTCGCGAAGGCGGGCACGTTCCTCCAGTTCGGTGTGGCGGACTACGCGACGCGCGTGACGATCGATCCGTACCGCATCTACAACCAGGAGATCACCATCACCGGCTCGATGGCGGTCCTGCACAGCTTCGAACGCGCGGCGGAGCTGTTCGCGGGCGGTGTCCTGGACCCCGAGATCTTCATCAGCGACCGCCTGCCCTTGACCAGCTATCCGCAGGCCCTGGAGCAGTTCGCGTCCGGTGTCGGCAGGAAGATCGTCGTGGTGCCATGAGGTTTTCCTCGCCCTAAGGGGGCTCTGCCCCCTGGACCCCGCTCCTCAAACGCCGGAGGGCCGAGACACCCAGCCCGTCCGGCGTTTGAGGACGAGGCCGTTCAGGCCGAAGGGAGTCTGGGGGCGCAGCCCCCAGCAGGGGTCGAAGGGGACGGAGTCCCCTGGGGATGGGACGGGTAGGGGCGGCGGGGGCGAAAACCATCGGCCCGCCCCGACCCGCCGGTGACCCGATCGGCCGCCCGGTAAGGGAACGGTAAAGCGGCCCCGGTCGTTCACGGGGCATGACAGCTATGACCCCCGGCTCGAACATCCCTCTTTCCACCGCCCGCGTGACGGTGGACGTCGCCGCCCCGGTGCGGCTCGACGTATCGGGCCTGCTGCTCACCGCCGACGGCAAGGTGCGCTCCGACGACGACTTCATCTTCTACAACCAGCCCTCCGGCCCGGGCGTGACCTACCGCTCGGGCGGCGGCACCGCCCCGGATGCCATCACGGTCGACACCACCGCCCTCCCCCCGGGCATCGAGAAGATCGTCGTCACCGCGAGCCCGGACGCCGCCGGCCAGACCTTCCAGGGCATCGAACCGACGGCCACGATCCGCAACGCGGACGACAACAGCGTCCTGGCCACGTTCACGCCCCCGCAGCTCGGCACGGAGACGGCACTGGTGGTCGTCGAGATCTACCTGCGCAACGGCGCCTGGAAGGCCCGCGCGGTCGGCCAGGGCTACGCCAACGGCCTGGCCGGCATCGCCACGGACTTCGGCGTGACGGTGGAGGAACCGGCCGCCCCGGCCGCCCCGGCCCAGCCGGTCACCCCGCCCCCGGCGCCGATGCAGCCCCCGGTGGCCCCGCCCGCCCCGACCATGAGCCCCCACCTCACCACGCCCGCGCCCGCCGCACCCCCGGCGGCCCCGCCGGTCCCCGCCGCCGCCCCCGGTGCCGGGAAGATCAACCTCGACAAGGGCCGGGTCAGCCTCCAGAAGAACCAGACCGTCTCCCTGGTCAAGGGCGGCCGCCCGCTGCTCTCCCAGGTCAAGATGGGCCTCGGCTGGGAGCCCGCGTACCGCGGCCGGGACATCGACCTGGACGCCTCGGTCATCGCGTACGGCCCGCAGCGCAACCACATCGACAGCTGCTACTTCGGCAAGCTCCAGATCGTGAACGGCGCGATCCGCCACTCCGGCGACAACCTCACCGGCGAGGGCGGCGGCGACGACGAGGTGATCACCGTCGACCTCGGCCGCATCCCGCAGGAGGTCACCGGCCTGGTCTTCACGGTCAACTCGTTCTCCGGCCAGAAGTTCACCGAGGTCGCCAAGGCCTACTGCCGCCTGATCGACGCGGGCAGCGGCGAGGAACTCGTCCGCTTCGACCTCACCAACGCCGAGCCGCAGACCGGCGTGATGATGGCCAAGCTGATCCGCCAGTACTCGGGCGAGTGGGAGATGACGGCCATGGGCGACTTCGTCAAGGCCCGCACGGTCCGCAACATGGTCAAGCCGGCGGCGCAGTCGCTGTAAGGAGACGCCGGTCGGAGCAGCGTCCGAGCGCCGTGCCAACCCGAGGTTCCGCGTCCTCAGGGTGGGCACGGCGCACTCTTGCGTTGCTCGCCCTGGCCCTGGCCGACGCGGAGAAGGCGGGCGCGACGAACGTCGAGTTCCTCAGGGGCGCCGTCGGGGCGGGACGCCGCTCACCGCACCGCCCGCAGTCCCTCCGTCAGCAGGGACAGATACCGCCGGATGTCCCTGCCCTCCCCGTCCGCCAGCTCCGACGCCGTCGCCACCCCGTGCGTCAGCCGGAGGATCTCGATCGGCTCGACGTCCGCCCGGAGGCTGCCGTCCGCCTGCGCCGCCCGCACGAGTCGCTCCGCCGCTCGCCTGAGGCTGGTCCCGCAGGCGGTGGCCACGGCCGAGTCGTCGTCGGTGACGGCCGAACCCAGCAGCGACTTCAGGCCACGGACCTGGATCATGCCCAGGCCCAGTTCATTGAGCCACTCCACCAGCGCCTCACCCGGCGGCAGCTCCCGCGCGATCACGTCGGCGCGCAGCGCGAGCGCCTCGATCCGATCGAGGTAGGCGGCCTCCAACAGCGCCCGGCGTGTGGGGAAGTGCCGGTAGAGCGTGCCGGACCCGACCCCCGCCCGCTTGGCGATGTCATCGAGCGACGCGCCCTCCCCATGCTCGGCGAAGGCCTCCACCGCCGCCTTCAGCAACCGCTCATAGTTGCGCCGAGCGTCCGCACGCATGGGCTTGACCTGCGCCATCCAGCAACTCCTCGCATACCGGAGACTCTCCCCGCATGCTACGTCGCACTACTCCTGTTCCATGTAGTGCGCCAACAGCCCCATGCAGGCGAACACCCCCAGCCCCACGGCGATGCCCCAGGCGAGTCTCCCGGTGATGCGCTCGGTGAGGGTCGACGACATCTTCTCGTGCCCGTTGGCCCGGCTGATGCTCTCGACCGTCCGCTGCACCTCCCGCCGGTCCGCCTCGCTCAGCTCGCCGAAGGACTCGAAGAAGCCGCAGTAGAGGACCTCACCCGTCTTGTCGTCGAGGATGAGCGCCGAGTCCGGGGCGTCCGCGTTCTGCTTGCACGCCTTGCCGGGCTGCGAGTAGTGCACCCGGTACGGCGAGTTGGGCTCCTTGACCGCCTGGTACACCACGAGGCTGACCACCCCGACGACGACGGCCGGCACACCGACGCAGAACGCGACGAAGGCGACCATGGCGACGCCCAGCCCGGCGTTTCCGGGCGGCAGTTCGGACCGGTCCGGCATGCCTGTCACCTCTCCCCCTCGGGTGCTGCCCACGGACGGTCTACCCGCCGCCCGTGGGCCTCATCCGGCGCGTGGCCCTCAACCGACCGCCACCCACGGCCAGTCGGCGTCCCGCGCTGCCTCCAGCAGCAGCACCATCCGGAACGCCGCGTCCGACAGCCCGCCGAACGTGTGCCTGTTGCCCTTCCCGGACGGCCCGTGGCCCGCCCGGTACCCGGCCAGGTTCCAGGTGTAGACCGGAATGTGCGCCGGGACCTGCTCGGTCGGGTCGCCGTGGCGGCTGGAGGCGTACTGCTCGTCGGTGACGATCAGCACCCGGTCGTGCTTGCGGTAGTGCCGGCGTACCGCCTCGGTGGTGTCGGTGCCGCCCAGGTCGCCGAACCGCTCCAGCACCTTGAGCACCGACTCCCCCTTGCGGAACGGCACCGGGTTGCTGCTCGTGCCGAACTCGACGAGATCCGCGTCCGCCGCCCGCAGCGCGAGCGCCGTGCCGAAGATCGCCGCCGCGTCGGCCCGGTTGAGCTCCGACCGGTCGGACAGCCGCGAGTAGAACATCGAACCCGAGCGGTCGACGAGCACCAGCGTCCGGCCGGGCAGCGCGGGCACGTTGGCCAGCGCGTGGCCGAGCGCCTGCTCCAGCGGGTACGACCAGCGCAGCGACGGTGCGTGCTGGTACGCGGCGAGGTACCGGAACGGGAACTGCTGCGAACGCGCCACCTCCGCCGGGTCGCTGATCTTCGCCGCGACCCGTGCGGCCACCTCGTCCGAGACACCGGCCTCGTCGAAATTCCTCAGGTTGCGAACGAGCGCCATCGAACCCATGGACGGAATCACGGCCTCCCAGGCCGCCTTGTCCATCGGCCCCTGCAGCCAGCCCGCCAGCGCCTCCCAGGTCATCCCGGCCGCCGCGAGCCGCTCTGCGCCGCCCTCGGACGTGACCACCGCGCGCCGCTCCTCGACCGGCAGCGCCATCAGCTCGCGGTGCGCGACCAGCGTACGGTTCGACGCGGGCGGTACGGCCGTGTCCGGGTTGTACCGGCGGTCCAGGGCGTACTGGAACAGCTCGCCCTGCCACGGCTTGGCCGGGTCCGGCGCCGCGTGCACCAGGTTGAGGATGTCGCCGAAGCGGTAGCCCTTGGACGCGGTGTCGTACTTCAGCAGCGACTTGCCGCTGTAGAGACGTCGTACGGCGTCGGCGATGCCGCGCTTGACGGGCTTGGGGACGGCACGGCCGTACACCGACGTCCAGTACGCGAGCAGCTCACCGGGCTCGTCGGGGCGCTGGAGCACGGAGTCGACGACCTGACGGTTCGACGGGCCCTCGGTCGCACCGGCCTCCAGTCGCGCCTTCACGTACTCGGCCGCGCCCACGATCGATGCCGTACGGAGGTTGCCCGCGCCGCGCAGCCAGCCGAGCAGGCCGGCGGTCCACTCGGGGTCCGTGACGGCGAGCTCGCGTACGAGCGTCGCGAACCGGTCGTCGCGGTCGGCACCGGTCTCGTAGAAGGTCTGCTGCGAGACGAAGTGGGAGACGGACAGCAGGAAAAGCTCGGAGCGCGCCTCGCGCTCACGGCCCCGGCCGCCCTGGAAGGTACGCAGGACACGCCCCGTCGACGTCACCCGCGAGGTCGGCTGCGCCTTGGCGGCCTTGGTGTTGAATCGCGCCATGGTGAATTCCCCCGAATTCTTTCCGTGTTTCGGAGGGATGCGCAGCGAAAGGAGGTGTGCCCGAGATCGAAATCGGCGACGGTGCTCATACCCTGGCGCGTCTGCCCATTCCGCCACATCGACCCTGAGTCGATGACGGGATTCGAACCCGCACGGTCTCCCACCAGGTCCCGGAAGTATCCGCTGCCTGCGCACCGGGCACCCACCACAAGCTGCGCCTCCCGAGATCAAACCGGCGGCGGCATGGATTCTTTTCAGAGAAGTAGCCGCCGCCTTCGCACCGGGAGGTGCGTGACGTTGTGATTTCACTGTAGGAGGCGCAGCGCGGGCCCGGCGAGTGAATTAATCAGCGCCGCTGGCGCTTCCAGGGGCCGGTGATGGCCAGCAGAATGCCGGGCTCCTGGATGTTCGCGTACAGCGTCCTCCCGTCGGGCGAGAAGGTGACGCCGGTGAACTCGCTGTACTCGGGCTCCTCTTCGGTGCCGATGTTCAGGTCGTTGCGGGCGATGGGGTAGGTACGGCCGCTGTCGGTGGCGCCGAACAGGTGCTGGATGCCGTCGCCGTCCTCGGCGATGACCAGGCCGCCGTACGGGGAGACGGTGATGTTGTCGGGGCCGTCGAAGGCGCCATCCGCCGACGGATCTGCCGGGTCGGGGTTGACGCCGAGCAGGACCTTCAGCGTCAGCGTGCGGCGCTTGGGGTCGTAGAACCAGACCTGGCCGTCGTGCTGGACGGGGCTCTCCTCACGGGCGTACGAGGAGACGATGTACGCGCCGCCGTCGCCCCACCACATGCCCTCCAGCTTGCGGGCACGGGTGATCTCGCCCTCGCCGAACTGCTCCCGCACGGAGACCGTCCTGGCGTCGCGGTCCGGGACGTCGACCCAGTCGACGCCGTAGACGGTGCCGACCTTGGTGGCGCGGGAGAGGTCGTCGACGAAGTGGCCGCCGGAGTTGAAGCACTTGGGCGCCTGCAGGACACCGGCGTCGTCGGCGAGGGTGCGGAGCTTGCCGTGGCCGTACTCGAAGCCCTTCGGCGGGGTCCAGCGGTAGAACAGGCCGTTGGGCTCGTCGGCGTCCTCGGTGAGGTAGGCGTGGCCGCGCTTGGGGTCGATGACGACGGCCTCGTGGTCGTACCGGCCGAAGAACTTCAGCGGCTTGGGGTCGCGGTTGGCGCGCCGGTCGCAGGGGTCGACCTCGAAGACGTAGCCGTGATCCTTGGTCATGCCGTTCTCGCCGGCCCGGTCGGAGTTCTCCTCGCAGGTCAGCCAGGTGCCCCAGGGGGTGGAGCCGCCGGCGCAGTTGTTGGCGGTGCCGGCGATGCCGACCCACTCGGCGACCCGGCCGTCGCGGCGCACCTCGACGACCGTGCAGCCGCCGGGGGCGGCGGGGTCGTAGACGAGACCGTCGATGAGCGGTACGGGGTACTCCTGTTCGTCGCGCGGGCCGTCCATCTCGTGGTTGTTGACCAGGAGGGTGGTGCCGCGCGGGCCGGGGAAGGTCGCGGTGCCGTCATGCTCGGCGGGAGTGAACTCGCCCGACTCCAGCCTGGTCCTGCCCGCGTAGGTGAGGATCTGGTACGAGAAGCCGGCGGGCAGCGCGAGGATACCGTCGGGGTCGGGGACGAGCGGGCCGTATCCGACGCCGCCGTGCTGGGCCGCGGACTCCTCGCCCGTGGTCTCCGTCTCGGTGGACGCGAGGGCGCCGGGGGCGCTGGCGAGCGCGCCGACGCTGCCCGCGAGTGCGACACCGGCGCCGGTGATCGCGGTGGTCCTGGCGAAGTCCCTGCGAGTGAGCGACATGCTGTCTCCTGTGACGGGGCGAGTGCCGTGGAGGGTGGCGGACCTCGGGTCGGCGCAACGCTGTCGCCCGCCCGTGAACCCCACTTGAACACCGAGCGACACCGCAGGGCTCGCTTCCATGAATCCGTACGCCCCGTCCAGCGGGCCGGAAACCGTCCGGGCAACCGCCCCCGCAACGTCAGAGACCCGTCAAGCCCCGTGCTGCGACCGCGCCTTGAACGCCGCCTTCCGGGCCTCCTTGGCGATCTTCTTGTCCGGGTGGATCCGCCCCATCGCCTCCAGGACGTCCGCGGTGGCCGGATGGTCCACCCGCCAGGCCGCCGCGAAGAACCCGCTGTGTTGTTCCGCGAGGCCCTCCACCAGGCCGCGCAGTTCCTCGGAGTTGCCCTCGGCGGCGAGTTGCGCGGCCAGGGTGTCCACGGTGAGCCAGAAGATCATCGCCTCGGACGGGGCGGGTACGTCCGTACAGCCGTGCTCCGTCAGCCAGACCCGGGCGAGACCGCCCAGCTCGGGGTCGTCGAGGACGTCCCGCAGGGCGGGTTCGGCGTCGGGGCCGACAAGGGAGAGGGCCTGCTGGCAGCGCAGCCTGCGCAGCGGGGCGCCGGAGTCGGCGCCCCGGGCGGCGGCGAGCAACTCCCGTGCGGCGACGAGCGGTTCGCGGCGGGCCAGCCACTGCTCGGTCTCGGCCTGCGCGGCCCGCGGCCCGAAGGCGGCCGTTCCGTCGAGCAGCGCGTCGGCGCCCTTGTCGGCCAGTTCGCCCACGGCGGGCGCGTCGAAACCGGCTTCCAGCAGCCGCGCCCGCAGCCCGTACAGGCCGAGCGGCGTGAGCCGGACCATGCCGTAGCGGGACACGTCGGTGTCGTCGACGGCGCCCGGCTCCTCCCCGGTGCCCTCGGCGCCCTCGGCGCTCCCGGAGTCCGCGGCGCCCCCGGTGTCCCCCGTGTCCGCCATCAGCGTCTCGTCGACCGGCTGGTAGTCCACCAGCCCCACCGGCTGCAGCACCCGGAACTGGTCGTCCAGCCGCATCATCGCGTCGGACACCTGCTCCAGGACGTCGTTGGTGGGCTCGGCCATGTCATTGGGCACGATCATCGACGCGGCCAGCGCGGGCAGCGGCACCGCCGCCCCGCCGGGGCCGTCCTCGCTGACGGTGAGCAGGTAGAGGTTGCCGAGCACGCCGTCGAGGAACGCGGACTCGGCCTCGAAGTCCCAGTCCAGCGCGGACGTGTCGACGCGGCCGCCCTCGTCCATCGCCTCGGCCGGCTCGTCGAGGTCGGGCACGCTCGCGTCGGCGAGCACCGTCTCCAGGGCGCCCAGCCAGACGCCGAGCACGTCGTGCGGGGAGCCGCCGGTGAGCTGCGCCAGCTCCTCGCCCGCCCTGACCGTGCCGGCCTCCTCGTCGACGACCTCGACCAGTCCGGTGTCCACGGCGACCCGCCAGGCATCTCTGGCCGGCGCCGCCGCGTCGTCCCCGCTCAGCCCGAGCACCTCGGCCGCGGCCGGCAGCTGCTCGTCGACCAGTGCGCCCCCGGCGTCCACGCGGGTCTCGGGCCCGGCCCAGCGGGCGAGCCGGGCGGCCCGGGACAGCAACGGCGTGGACAGCGCGTCGCGCGCCAGCTCAGCTTCGGAGGTCAGCCGCACCGGCGGCAGGGGGGAGCTGTCTGACATCGGGGAGATCTCCTAGGGCGCCTGGAAGGCCGTACGACCGTCTGGACGTCGTACGACCCCGGAAGTCGTCGTACGACTCGGCCACTCAGCCTAGACGGATTTCAACCCATGCCGCCCGGTTCATCTCCCCGTCGGGCGCCGTACATGGCCGAAACCTTGACAAGTGGCCTGAGTACACAGGAAATTGACGCGCGTAGAAGTTGGGGGGACAAGTGTTCACTCCGTCCACGGTTTCTACGCGCGTCGTCACTGTTTTCCGTTCCACCCTCGTCCCGGCGCTCACGTACGTCCCCGGAGGGATCCCGTTGCCGAGCAAGTCTTCCGCGCGCCTTGCCGCGCTCACCGTCGCCGCCGTCTGTTCCGCGGCGTCCACCGTCGTCGTCGCCTCGCCCGCGCACGCGGACGCGGTGCGCATCCATGACATCCAAGGCAGTACGCGGACATCGCCGTACGCCGGTCAGCAGGTCACGGACGTGGCCGGAATCGTCACCGGCGTGCGCACCTACGGTTCGTCGCGCGGTTTCTGGATCCAGGACCCGAGCGCGGACGCCGACCCGGCCACCAGTGAGGGCATCTTCGTCTTCACCGGCTCCACCCCGAAGGTCGCCGTCGGCGACTCGGTGACCGTGTCGGGAACGGTGTCCGAGTACGTCCCGGGCGGCACCTCCTCCGGCAACCAGGCGCTCACCGAGATCACCCGGCCGACGATCACCGTCGTGTCCAGCGGCAACCCCGTCCCGGCCGCCACGGTGATCGACGCGCGGTCCGTGCCGAACGCCTACGCCCCGGCGGGCGACCCGGCGGCGAAGGGTTCCATCAACGGCCTGCCGCTCCAGCCGGAGAAGTACGCCCTGGACTACTACGAGTCCCTGGAGGGCATGAACGTCCAGGTCGCCGACACCCGCGTGGTCGGCGCCACCGACCCGTACACCGAGCTGTGGGTCACGGTGAAACCGCGCGAGAACGCCAGCCGCCACGGCGGCGCGGTCTACGGCTCGTACACCTCGCAGAACACCGGCCGACTGCAGATCCAGTCCCTCGGCAAGGCCGCCGACTTCCCGGACGCGAACGTCGGCGACATGCTCACCGGCACCACGACCGGTCCGCTGGACTACACCCAGTTCGGTGGTTACACCCTGGTCGCACGCGAGCTCGGCACCCTGGAGCAGGGCGGTCTGGAGCGCGAGACCACCCGCAAGCAGCGGCGCGGCGAGCTGGCGGTGGCGACGTACAACGTCGAGAACCTCGACCCGGCCGACGCCACGTTCGACGCGCACGCCGCCGCGATCGTGCGCAACCTCCAGTCGCCCGACATCGTGTCCCTGGAGGAGATCCAGGACAACAACGGCTCGAAGAACGACGGCACGGTCGCCGCCGACCAGACGATGTCCAAGCTGATCGACGCGATCGTCGCCGCGGGCGGCCCGCGCTACGACTGGCGCTCCGTCGACCCGGTGGACGGCGAGGACGGCGGCCAGCCCGGCGGCAACATCCGCAACGTGTTCCTGTTCAACCCTCAGCGGGTGTCCTTCACCGACCGCCCGGGCGGCGACGCGACGACCGCCACCGGCGTGACCAAGGTCCGCGGCAAGGCGGCGCTCACCGTCTCCCCCGGCCGGATCGACCCGACGGACGCGGCCTGGGAGGACAGCCGCAAGCCGCTGGTCGGCGAGTTCGTCTTCCGGGGCAGGACGGTCTTCGTGATCGCGAACCACTTCGCGTCGAAGGGCGGCGACCAGTCGCTGCACGCCCAGTACCAGCCGCCGACCCGCACGTCGGAGTCCCAGCGCCACCTCCAGGCGACGGTGGTGAACGCGTTCGTGAAGCAGATCCTGGACACCCAGAAGAACGCGGACGTCGTCACGCTCGGCGACATCAACGACTTCGAGTTCTCCGACACGGTCAAGATCCTCGAAGGCGACAGCGAGCTGTGGTCGGCGATCAAGTCGCTGCCCAGGAGCGAGCGTTACTCGTACGTCTACCAGGGCAACAGCCAGACCCTGGACCAGATCCTGATCAGCCCGTCGATCCGGCGCGGCTGCGACTTCGAGTACGACAGCGTGCACATCAACGCCGAGTTCCACGACCAGATCAGCGACCACGACCCGCAGGTGCTGCGGTTCCGCCCGTAACCGTCCGTAACGCCCGTGGTCAGGGCCGGCTGAACACGCCGTTCAGCCAGCCCTGCCACGCCGCTTCGTCCGCCTCGGCGTCGGCGCCCGGTGCGAAGTCGTGCACGGACATGCCGACCCGGTGGCCCCAGTGGTTGCGTCCGAAGAAGCGGAGCATCGCGTCGTCGGTGCGCAGCCCGATGAAGTACGGGTTGCGGAAGTCGACCACGGCTTCGAGGAGTTGCCCCTCGGGCCCGCGTGCCTGGACCCGCGCGCCCTCGGCGGTGTCGTCCGCCAGCCCGAGCGCCCGCGCGACGGTGGCCAGGGCGTCGGGCGTGCCGGACGCCTCGGGTCCGTCGAAGGTGGCGAAGGCGACGACCGGCCGGCCGCCGAACGTCGTGAGGTACTCGCGCAGGGTGTGCAGGTAGAAGTCGGTGTGCTTGCTCGCGCCGTCGTACTGGTTGTCCCAGTCGTCGACGAAGATCCCGCTGTGCACGTACCGCACCCAGGCCCGCCGCCCGTCGTCGCGCGGCTCGACGGTGTAGTCGAGCTGGTTGAGGGTCTGCTCGGAGATGCCCTCGACGTCCGCGACGCGGTTGGTGTACCGGTGCGGCGGGTCCCAGGCGATGACCTCGGACCCGAAGGGTCCCTTGCCGCCCTTCCGCGGCTCGGGCGCCTCCATCGGCCACAGCCAGCCGCCGGTGCCGGTGGTGATG
Source organism: Streptomyces sp. Z423-1 (assembly GCF_013009255.1). Classification (NCBI taxonomy): domain Bacteria; kingdom Bacillati; phylum Actinomycetota; class Actinomycetes; order Kitasatosporales; family Streptomycetaceae; genus Streptomyces; species Streptomyces sp. Z423-1. Next base: position 7,278,086 of record NZ_CP053109.1, on the reverse strand, counting down.
GCCTCCCACACCTGCTCGGGCGTGGCGTCGACCTCGAACTCTCGGGCGATCTCGAATTCCTTGGACATGGTTGGCTCCTGAGTGGCGGCGGTACCGGCGGTACTAGCTGTCGAGTTCCGGGGCAGAGGGCTGGGGTTTGACCGTGGGGTGGAGGGCCACGACGATCCGGTGGTCCCGGCCGCCCTCGGCGTCCGGGGCGTCGTACTTGTGGATCAGCGCGGTCACGCCCGCCGTCAGCTCCTCGACGAACGCCGCCCGGTCGGCGGCCGAGGCGAACCGCACCTCGCCGTCGAGCGCGTACGTCGCGAGCCGCTTGCGGGCCTTCGCCGCGCCCGAGATCAGCGTGCCGACGTCCCGCACGAGCCGCGCGCCGAGCGCGAGCAGCCAACGCGCGGAGAGCTGGTCCCGGAAGCGGTCCGGGTCGGGCTGTACGGCGGCCAGGGCGAGCGGTGAGATGACGTACGACGCGGCGGTCGCCCGCATCAGCCGCTCGGTGATGTTGCCCTTGCGGCGCTCCCCCGCGAGCTCGACCAGGCCGTGCCGCTCCAGCGCCTTGAGGTGGTAGTTCACCTTCTGACGGGGCAGCCCGATCTGGCCGGCCAGCATCGCGGCCGACGCGGGGCCGTCCGCGAGCCGGGCGAGCAGCCGGGCCCGGACGGGGTCCAGACAGACGGCTGCGGCCTCGGGGTCCTCGATCACGGTCACGTCCAGCATGCCTCCACCCTCTCACCGAAAACTTTTTTTGTCCAGGCGATTGGAGTTTTCGGTGAGGTGGCATGAAGAAGGCTGGCCGGTACGTCCACCGACCAGCCTTCGATCTCGACGGCGATCAAGCGCCGACCATCGCTCCGGTCACCTACCGCCCGCAGTGCCGCCGCCGCAGCACCGCCGCCGCGACGATCACCGCACCGGCCACCGCCCCGGCGACCAGCACCGGCCGGGGATGCCGTAGCCCGGCCTGGGCGACCGTACGCACCGGTCGCGGCATGCCACCGTGCTCCACGGCCTCACTCGCCCGGGCGGCCCTGCCCTGCACCGCGTGGCTCGCCTTCGCGGCCCTGCCCTGCACGGCGTGCGTCGCCTCGACGGCCCTGCCCTGCACCGCGTGCCCCGCCTGAGCCGCCTTGCCCTGAACGGCATGGCCGGCGTGGGCGGCGGAGCCGCGCAGCTGGACGGTCATGGCACCGGCCTTGTCCTTCAGGTCGGCGGCGCGCGCCCTGGCGCGGCCCTTGACGTCCGCCTTCGTCGCCAACTCCTCGATGGTGTCACCGAGTTGGCTGCGGGTCTGCGCGATCTGCCGGCGCAGCTCGTCGGGCCCCTTGGCGCCGGTTCCCCGCGTCGTCCTGTCTGTCATCGATGTGCCCTTTCCCTGATCTCCTCGACATCGGCCCTGACGCTGCCGAGGGTCTCCTCGGGCGTGGGGGGTGCCGCGCGGCGCAGCTGGGCACGGCCGGTCGCGGCCAGTAGTCCGGCGAGCGCGAAGAGCACGCCGGTGACGATCAGCGCCGCGGCCCAGACGGGCAGCGTCAGCGAGAGCGCGGCGGCGGCCGTGGCGGCCAGGGCGAGCAGCCCGGCGTAGGCGACGGCGCCCGCGGCGCCGAAGAGTCCGCCGCCGCGACCCGCGCGCCGGCCCTTCTCGGCCAGTTCCTCCTTGGCGAGGTGCACTTCCTGCCGTACGAGCTGGGAGAGTTGTTCGGTTGCCTGGCCGACGAGTTCGCCCACCGAGTGGTGCTCCTCGGCCACGGGCTTGGTGTCCGGGATACCGGTCACGGTGTTCCGCCTCCTCTCGGTTCGGAACACCGGGTACCCGCACCCGCCCCCGCTACCCGTGCTCCACGTCCCCGCGACCGCGCCGGCCGAGCCGCGCCAGCTGGGTCTGGAACCAGTCGAGGCGGGCCTGCAACAGGGCGGCTTCGGCGACGAGTTCGGGTACGCCGAGGCCGGCGGGCAGCGACGCGGGCGGCAGGCCGGTTCCGCCGGGGCCGGTCGGTGATCGTTCGGATGCCCCGGAAGCGGCCGCCGGGCCCGCCCCGAACGCCGCGCCCGCTGCCGCCCCCGCACCCGCCACGACCCGCAGGCCCTCCCCGGCCAGCCGGGCGAAGGAGGCGAGGGAGACGGACGTACGGCCGCGCAGGCAGCCCGCGCAGGACGGGGCCAGGGCGCGCCAGCCGGGCCTGCCCCAGCCCGCGTCGGCCAGCGCGGCCGCGGTCGTACCGCAGCCGCAGGGGCCGACGGTCGCCGTGCGGACCCTCTGGCGGGCGTAACGGAAACCGCGTTCGAAGCGGATGTAACGGCCGAGGACCAGCACGTCCAGGAGCACGGCCGTCCGGTTTTCGGCGGTGCACAGCAGCCCCTCGGCCACCGAGCGCTCGTGCACGCAGTGGAACCCGCAGTCGCAACGGCGGTACGGTACCGCGTGCCGCAGACCGTAGACGCAGGACGCGTCCGCCACGACTCCGTACGGCAGCGCGCCGCCGAGCGACACACCGGTGAACCCGGCCCGAGTGCCGTCCTGCGACAGCACCGGGTGGGCGATCTTGTAGCCGGTCGGCGGCTCCGTCGGACGTTCCTCCGGAAGCCGCAGCCTCATCGGGCGGCCGGCACCTCTTCGGGCGCGGGCTCCGCCAAGTCCTTGATCTCCACGGGGAGTTCGAGTTCCTCCTCGTGGGCGACCGGCTGCTCCTCCGCGACTCCGGTGACGAGTGCCTTGCCGAGCTTCATGACGCCTCCCAGGACCAGGTGGTGGTGGACCGTCCCGGCCATGGTGACCCATGAGGGGCGGGGTTGCCCATAGCGCCTTGCGCTCCGCGGCCGTCACCTCATCGCAGGAAGGCTTATGAATACCTCGTAGGAAATTTAAGTGGATCTACACAATGCCCCTGCCGACACTACTCCCATGACGAACACCCCCTCCCCCGTCCCCGCCCCGCCCTTCGGCCGCACCCTCTGCGCGATGATCACGCCCTTCACCGAGGCGGGTGCGCTCGACCTCGACGGCGCGCAGCGGCTCGCCGACCGGCTGGTGTCGCGGGGCTGCGACGGGCTGGTGCTCAACGGCACGACGGGCGAGTCACCGACCACGTCCGACGCCGAGAAGGCAGTGCTCGTCCGGGCGGTCCGGGAAGCGGTGGGGGATCGCGCGTCCGTCGTCACGGGCGTCGGCACCCCCGACACCCGCCACACGATCGAGCTCACGCTGCAGGCCGAGCAGGCGGGCGCGGACGGCGCCCTGGTCGTCACCCCGTACTACAGCCGGCCCCCGCAGGACGCGGTGGAAGCACATTTCCGCGAGGTGGCGGACGCGTCCGGCCTGCCGCTCATGCTGTACGACATCCCGGGCCGCACCGGCACCCGCATCGAACCGGAGACACTGATCCGGCTCGCCGAGCATCCCCGCGTCGTGGCGGTCAAGGACTGCTCGTACGACGTCCTCGGCACCCAGAAGGTCCTGTCCCGTACGGACCTGGCGTACTACGCGGGCTGCGACGAACACATTCTCGCCCTGTACGCGGTGGGCGCGGCGGGCTGCGTCAGCACGGTGGCGAACCTGATCCCCCGTCACGTCCGTTCGCTGTACGACGACTTCGACGCGGGCGACACGGCCGGCGCGGCCCGCCGCCAGTTGCAGGCCGTGCCCCTCATCGAGGCGATGATGTCGGCGGGCCTGCCCGGCACGGTCACCGCCAAGGCGCTGCTGTCCGCGCTGGACCTGCCGTCGGGCCCGGTCCGCCCACCCCTGCGCCCGGCGGGCCGCGAGGCGACGGACGGTCTGCTGGCGGCGTACGGGGAGCTGGCGACGTACGAGGAACGGACGGCGGACGGGCGACAGCCTGCATGACTGGGCGAACAGCCTGTATGACTCGCGACAGCCTGTATGACTGGGACAGCCTGTATGACGGGCGACAGAGCGCATGACGGCGACAGCCTTCTGCTGGACCCGCGATTGCGCGGTGTGACCACGAAGGCCCGGGGCCCCCGCCGCTCACCATGTCTCCATGATCTCCACGCGGTGGGGGCCCCGGGCCTCGGTGCTCGCGGCGGGGCGGATCAGCCCGCAGCGTTCTCCGTGGTGTGCTCGTCGCCGAGCAGCCGGAAGTGCTCCAGCACGTCCTCCATCGGGTCGTCGACCTGGCCGAGGTTGACCAGGCCGATCCGCGGGCCGTTGTGCGAGGCCTGGTTGGTCTCGTCGGCGTGCGCGACACCGGCCGGGAGCCAGCACATCGTCGCCAGGGTCACCACACCGGTCACCCGACGCGCCGCGATCCTCGCCCGCTCGTTCGTCATTGCTCAGTCCTCGTCTCACCGTTTCGGCATCTGATCGGACACTGGGTCCACCGGATTCATCTGCCGGGAGCCGTCCGAGGTAACGGACGGTAATCCTTTTAAGTGATCGTCGAGCGACGGCGGACGTCAGTTGTGGCTGTGCAGCACGTCGTTCAGCCCGCCCCAATCGGCGTTGTTCGGCCGGGCCTCGACCGTGCCGGTGACGGAGTTGCGGCGGAAGAGGATGTTGGAGGCGCCGGACAGCTCGCGGGCCTTGACGATCTGGCCGTCGGGCATGGTGACCCGGGTGCCGGCGGTGAGGTAGAGGCCCGCCTCGACCACGCAGTCGTCACCGAGCGCGATACCGATACCGGCCTCGGCGCCGACGAGGGAGCGCTCACCGATGGCGACCCGCTCCTTGCCGCCGCCGGACAGCATGCCCATGGTGGACGCACCGCCGCCGATGTCGGAGCCGTCGCCGACGACGACGCCCTGCGAGATACGGCCCTCCACCATCGAGGTGCCGAGGGTGCCCGCGTTGAAGTTGACGAAGCCCTCGTGCATGACGGTGGTGCCGGCGGCGAGGTGGGCGCCGAGGCGGACGCGGTCGGCGTCGGCGATCCGGACGCCGGCCGGGGCCACGTAGTCGGTCATGCGCGGGAACTTGTCGACACCGAAGACGCTGAGGTGCAGGCCGCGGGCACGGGCGGCGAGCCGTACGGTCTCCAGGGTGTCGACGGCGACCGGGCCGAGGGAGGTCCAGGCGACGTTGGCGAGCAGGCCGAAGATGCCGTCGAGGTTCGGCTCGTTCGGCTTGACCAGGCGGTGCGAGAGCAGGTGCAGGCGCAGGTATGCGTCGTGGGTGTCGAGCGGCTTGTCGTCGACGGAGGAGATGACCGTCCGGACCGCCACGACCTCCACGCCGCGTACCTCGTCCTTGCCGACGGCCGCGACGCCGTGCTCACCGAGCAGCTCGGCGGTGCGCGCCTCGTCGAGGCGCTCGGTACCGGCCGGTCCGGGCTCGGCGGCCAGCTCGGGGGCGGGGAACCAGGTGTCGAGAACAGTGCCGTCGGCGGCGATCGTGGCAAGGCCGGCGGCCACGGCGCCGGTGGTGCGAGGAGCAGTCGTGTCGGTCATGAGGGCAACCTAACCGGCGCGGGGCCACGGATGCGAACCAGCGAGGGGATGTCTCAGGTGGCGGGCGCGGTGGTGGGCCCGCCGCCAGTCCGGATCACCCTCCCCAGGACCTCCCGCGCCCACCCCTCCTCGTACGCCACCCCCGTCACCAGCACCTGCAGACAGATGCCGTCCATCAGCGCGAGCAACGCCCGAGTGGTCGCCGGGTCGGTGCGGCCGGCCAGGTGTTCGCTCACGTTCTCGGCCCACTCCGCGGCCACCGGCCGCAGCGCCGGGCGGCGCAGCGCGGCGAGGTACAGCTCGCACTCCAGCTCCACGCCCGCTCGGTCGCCCGCGAGCCACTCCCCCAGCAGGGCGGCGAGCTCGGCGGCCAGGTCGGTCCCCGGATCGGTCAGCGACTCGCGCCCGGCGACCAGCTCGGCGAAGCCCTCGTTCGCCTGCCGCAGCGCCGCGACCAGCAGGTCGTCCAGGGTCTTGAAGTGGTACGTCGTCGAACCGAGCGGCACATCGGCCTCCGCGGCGACGGACCGGTGGCTCAGCCCGGCGATCCCCTTGGCGCCGACCACGCGGATCGCCGCGTCGATGATGCGCTGCCGCCGCTCGGGGTCGTAGCGCCGGCCCATCAGTGCGCACCGCCCAGGTTGAGCACCACGACTCCCAGGACGATCAACGCGATCCCGGCGGCCTTGGCCACGGTCATCCCCTCGCCGAGGAACAGCATCCCGATCACCGCGATCGCCGCGGTGCCGACGCCGGACCAGATCGCGTACGCCGTGCCGACGGAAATCGTTTTCAGGGTCTGGGCCAGCAGCGCGAACGCGACCACGTACCCGAGGGCGGTGATCAGCGAGGGCCACAGCCGGGTGAAGCCGTGGCTGTATTTCATGGCGGTCGTGGCGGCGACCTCTGCGGCGATGGCTCCGGCGAGCAAGAGGAATCCCATGTGTACGAGGGTACACAACGATGTGTACAGCCGTACATAAAGGCTCACAGGCTGGTGACTCGAACCAATGCGGAAACGCTTTCCGAATCAGCCTGCTCAAGCGCCACACCGTCCACTAATGTTTCAGCGCTCACATACCGGCCAGTCGCGGCCGTGCCCTTCCCCGCGCGCCCCTGGAGGAATCGCGCATGCCCGAAAGCACCACCCCACCCCCGCAGCAGCCGTGGGAGAACAACTGGACCCCGGACACCTCCCGGGTCCCCGGAACCCGGCGCCTCTGGCTGGCGGGCGCCCTCGCCATGGCCACGGTCGTCGTCTGCGTGACCGCAGTGATCGTCATGGAGACGCACCCTGACGACATGTCACCCAAGAGCGCGCCACCCGCCCCCACGGACGGCGCGACCATACCCGGCCTGATCTCCTTCGCCAGCCCCTCCGCCACGGGCACGACCCCACCCCCCGGCAAGAGCGGCCTGTCGTCCGCCCAGCCCTCGCGGACCGCGTCCGGGCAGCCGAGCCCCACCCCCACCGCGAACACACCGCCCACGTCCCCCGCCCCCGGCGCCACGTCCTCCAACAACCCGAAGCCGCCCGCGAGTTCCGCGACCTGGCGCTTCGTCAACTCGGTCAACTACCCGGATCGCTACTGGCGCGTGAGCGACGGTCGGGTCACCCTCGACACGATCACCTCGTCCTCGGCCCGCCAGGACGCCACCCTCAAACTCGTCAAGGGCCTTGCCGACGCCTCCTGCTACTCCTTCGTCACGGCCGACGGCGACTACCTCCGCCACCGCGAGTTCGTCCTGCGGGCCGAGGGCCACGACGGCTCCGGGCTGTTCCGGCAGGACGCCACGTTCTGCCCCCGCTCCCTGGGCTACTCCGACGCGATCGCCCTGGAGTCCGTCAACTACCCCGGCCGCTTCCTGCGCCACTGGGACTTCCGGCTGCGCCTGGACCCGTTCCAGCACAACGGCCAGTACTACGCCGATACGGCCTTCCGCCTGGTGACCGACGTGACCGGGACGGGGAACGACCACGGGTACGACAGTGGCCCCCGGCGGTATACCGGGGGCCACTGAAAGGACGTACGAGAACCAACCTGCGAGCAGGCTCAGACGTTGAACCCGAGCGCCCGCAGCTGCTCCCGCCCATCGTCCGTGATCTTGTCCGGGCCCCACGGCGGCATCCAGACCCAGTTGATGCGCAGTTCGCTGACCAGGCCGTCCGTCGCGGACTTGGCCTGGTCCTCGATGACGTCGGTGAGCGGGCAGGCCGCGGACGTCAGGGTCATGTCGACGGTCGCCACATTGGAGTCGTCGATGTGAATGCCGTAGATCAGGCCGAGGTTGACGACGTCGATGCCCAGCTCGGGGTCGACGACGTCCATCAGGGCCTCGCGGAGCTCCTCCTCCGAGGCCGGTTTCATCTCCACGGTCTCGCTCATGCCGTCTTCCTTTCGGCGTCGGCGCCCAGCGCCTGGGCCGTCGCGTCCTTCCACGCCATCCAGCTCAGGAGGGCGCACTTCACCCGGGCCGGGTACTTGGAGACTCCGGCGAACGCGACCGCGTCCTCCAGGATGTCCTCCATCGCGTCGTCCGGTTCGATCTTCCCCTTGGACTGCATCAGCTCCAGGAAGGTCTCCTGGATCTTCCGCGCCTCGGCAAGCTCCTTGCCGACCAGCAGGTCGTTCAGTACGGACGCGCTCGCCTGGCTGATGGAGCAGCCCTGGCCCTCGTACGAGACGTCGCTGATCGTCGTACCGTCGTACTTCACTCGGAGAGTGATCTCGTCACCGCACGTCGGGTTCACGTGGTGCACCTCGGCGTCGCCATCCCGCAAGCCCCGCCCGTGCGGGTTCTTGTAGTGGTCCAGGATGACTTCCTGGTACATCGAATCCAGCTTCATGCGATCGCTCGTCCCGTCAGCCGAAGAAGTTCCGTACGTGCTCCAGGCCGTCGACCAGTGCGTCGATCTCGGCCGGCGTGGAGTACAGATAGAACGACGCTCGCGTGGTCGCAGGAATTCCGTACCTCAGGCAGACCGGGCGCGCGCAGTGGTGGCCCACGCGGACCGCGATGCCCTGCTCGTCGAGAACCTGGCCCACGTCGTGCGGGTGGATGTCACCGAGGGTGAAGGAGATCGCGGCTCCGCGGTCCTCGGCCGTGGTCGGGCCGATGATGCGCAGGTCGGGGACCTCCGCCAGCCGCTTGACCGCGTACTCGGTGAGCGCGTGCTCATGGGCGAGGATCTTGTCCATGCCGATCGAGTTGAGGTAGTCGATCGCCGCGCCCAGGCCGACCGCCTGCGCGATCGGCGGCGTACCCGCCTCGAACTTGTGCGGTGCCGGGGCGTACGTCGACGAGTGCATCGACACCGTCTCGATCATCTCGCCGCCGCCGAGGAACGGAGGCAGGTCCTCCAGCAGCTCCTGGCGGCCCCACAGCACGCCGATGCCCGTCGGGCCGCACATCTTGTGGCCGGTGAAGGCCACGAAGTCGGCCTGCAGAGCCTGCACGTCCAGCGGCATGTGCGGCGCGGCCTGCGAGGCGTCGACGCACACCAGCGCGCCCACCTCCTGCGCGCGGCGCACTATCGCCTCGACCGGGTTCATGGTGCCGAGGATGTTGGACACCAGCACAAAGGAGACGATCTTCGTCTTCTCCGTGATGATCTCGTCGATGTTGGACAGGTCGAGCCGGCCGTCGTCGGTGAGGCCGAACCACTTCAGCTTCGCGCCCGTGCGCTGCGCCAGCAGCTGCCACGGCACGATGTTGGAGTGGTGCTCCATCTCCGTGATGACGATCTCGGTGTCGGAGTCCACCCGGTAGGGCTCGTCGGCCCAGCCGAGCATGTTGGCCACGAGGTTCAGCGACTCCGAGGCGTTCTTGGTGAAGATCACCTCGTCGCGGCTGGGCGCGTTGATGAACTCCGCGACCTTGTCGCGCGCGCCCTCGTACAGCGCCGTGGCCTCCTCGGCGAGCACATGCACACCGCGGTGGACGTTGGCGTTGTAGCGCTCGTAGTACTCACTCAGGGCGTCCAGCACCTGACGCGGCTTCTGGGAGGTCGCCGCGTTGTCCAGGTACACAAGCTTCTTGCCGTCGTGGATCAGTCGGTCCAGGACGGGGAAGTCCTTGCGGATCGCCTCGGTGTCGAGGAGGCCCGGCAGCTGTGTCACGCGGATGCGCCACCCTTCGTGTATGCCTCGTAGCCCTCTTCCTCCAGCTTGTCGGCGAGCTCGGCGCCGCCGGACTCCGCGATGCGGCCGGCCGAGAAGACGTGGACGTAGTCGGGCTTGATGTAGCGCAGGATGCGCGTGTAGTGGGTGATCAGCAGGGTGCCGACCTCGCCCGTCTCACGGACGCGGTTCACACCCTCCGACACGACCCGCAGCGCGTCGACGTCCAGGCCGGAGTCGGTCTCGTCGAGGATCGCGATCTTCGGCTTGAGCAGCTCCAGCTGGAGGATCTCGTGGCGCTTCTTCTCGCCGCCGGAGAAGCCCTCGTTGACGTTGCGCTCGGCGAAGGCCGGGTCCATGTTGAGGCGCTCCATGGCCTCCTTGACCTCCTTCACCCAGGTGCGCAGCTTGGGGGCCTCGCCGCGGATCGCGGTGGCGGAGGTGCGGAGGAAGTTGGAGACCGAGACGCCGGGGACCTCGACCGGGTACTGCATCGCCAGGAACAGGCCGGCGCGGGCGCGCTCGTCGACGGACATCTCCAGGACGTCCTCGCCGTCGAGGGTGACGGTGCCCTCGGTGATCGTGTACTTCGGGTGACCCGCGAGGGAGTAGGCGAGGGTCGACTTGCCCGAGCCGTTGGGGCCCATGATGGCGTGCGTCTCGCCCTGCTTCACGGTGAGGTCGACGCCCTTGAGGATCTCCTTCGTGGCGTTGTCGGCCTCGACGGTGACGTGCAGGTCTCGGATTTCAAGCGTTGCCATGGGTGCCTCAGGACTCCTGGGTGAGGGAGACGAGAACGTCGTCCCCTTCGATCTTTACGGGGTATACGGGGACGGGGCGCGTCGCGGGGAGGCCGGACGGCTTGCCGGTGCGCAGGTCGAAGGACGAGCCGTGCAGCCAGCACTCGATCTGGCAGTCCTCCACCTCGCCCTCGGAGAGCGAGACGTTCGCGTGCGAGCAGATGTCGTAGATCGCGAACACCTCGCCCTCGGTGTGCACGATGGACACCGGCGTGCCGTCGAGTTCCACCCGCTTCGGGGTGTCCTCCTCCAGCTCGCTCAGCGCGCACGCGCGTACGAACGTGGTCATGCGACCGACGCCTCCAGCTCCTCTTCGATCTTGGCGATGAGCCGCTCCTCGATGTCCGGGACGCCGATCTGCTGGACCAGCCCGGCGAAGAAGCCGCGGACCACCAGTCGGCGGGCCTCGTGCTCCGGGATACCGCGGGCCATCAGGTAGAAGAGCTGCTCGTCGTCGAAACGGCCGGTGGCGGACGCGTGACCGGCGCCGACGATCTCGCCGGTCTCGATCTCCAGGTTCGGCACCGAGTCGACCCGCGCGCCGTCCGTCAGGACCAGGTTGCGGTTCATCTCGTACGTGTCCGTGCCCTCGGCCTTGGCCTCGATCAGCACGTCGCCGATCCACACCGCGTGCGCGCCGTCGCCCTGGAGCGCGCCCTTGTAGGCGACGTTCGACTTGCAGTGCGGGGTGTTGTGGGTGACCAGCAGGCGGTGCTCCTGGTGCTGGCCGGCGTCCGTGAAGTACAGGCCGTACAGCTCGGCCTCGCCGCCGGTGCCCGCGTAGGTCACGCGCGGGTGCAGCCGTACGAGATCGCCGCCGAAGGTGACGACGACCGACTTGAAGCCGGCGTCGCGGCCGACGAGGGCGTTGTGCTGGGCCACGTGCACGGCCTTGTCGTCCCAGTCCTGGACGGAGACGACGGTCAGCTTGGCGCCGTCGCCCAGGATGTAGTCGACGTTGGCGGCGAGCACGGCGTCACCGGTGTGGTCGATGACGACGACGGCCTCGGCGAAGGCTCCCAGCTCGATGACCTGGTGGGCGTAGGCGATGCCGCCCTGGCCGTGCACGGCGATGCGGATCGGCTCGGTGAGGACCGTCTCCTTGGGGACGGTGACGACCCCGGCCTTCTCGAACGCCGAGTACGCCTGGGCGGCGATGCGGTCCACCGGGGTGCCGGCCTTGCCGAGCCGCGCGTCGTCGCGGCCGACGGTCTCGACGGTGACGCCCTCGGGGGCCTCCACCTCGACCTTCACGCCCTCGCCGGTGGCGACGGCGGTGCCGTCGTGCAGGCCGCGCAGGCGCTCCAGCGGGGTGAACCGCCACTCCTCCTCACGGCCGTGCGGGACCGGGAAGTCCGCCACGTCGAAGGACGGGGGCGCGCTCATGCGCGAGACGACGGTCGACTCCGCGGCGACCGCGATCGAGCCGGCGGTGGTGGAGCCCACCGGGATGTTCTGAGCCTCAGCCATGGCTGTCGGTCTGCTCTCTTTCCTACGTTTTGCGATCTTCGGCCCGCCCCGGAGAGGCGGGCCGCCTGCTGCTGGACCGGAGGGCGGGTCTTAGCCGACCGCGCCTTCCATCTGCAGCTCGATCAGCCGGTTGAGCTCAAGGGCGTACTCCATGGGCAGCTCCTTGGCGATCGGCTCGACGAAGCCGCGCACGATCATCGCCATCGCCTCGTCCTCGCTCAGACCACGGCTCATCAGGTAGAAGAGCTGGTCCTCGGAGACCTTGGAGACGGTCGCCTCGTGGCCCATGGACACGTCGTCCTCACGGACGTCCACGTACGGGTACGTGTCGGACCGGGAGATGGTGTCGACGAGCAGAGCGTCACAGAGCACGTTGGACTTCGCACCCGGAGCGCCCTCGCCGATCTCGATCAGACCGCGGTAGGACGTACGGCCACCGCCACGCGCCACGGACTTCGACACGATGTTGGACGAGGTGTTCGGCGCCATGTGGACCATCTTGGCGCCCGCGTCCTGGTGCTGGCCCTCGCCCGCGAAGGCGATGGACAGGGTCTCGCCCTTGGCGTGCTCGCCCATCAGGTAGACGGCCGGGTACTTCATCGTCACCTTGGAGCCGATGTTGCCGTCGACCCACTCCATGGTCGCGCCCTCGTAGGCCACGGCGCGCTTGGTGACCAGGTTGTAGACGTTGTTCGACCAGTTCTGGATGGTCGTGTAACGGCAGCGGGCGTTCTTCTTGACGATGATCTCGACGACCGCGGAGTGCAGCGAGTCCGACTTGTAGATCGGCGCGGTGCAGCCCTCGACGTAGTGCACGTAGGCACCCTCGTCGACGATGATCAGGGTCCGCTCGAACTGGCCCATGTTCTCGGTGTTGATCCGGAAGTAGGCCTGGAGCGGGATCTCCACGTGCACGCCCGGCGGGACGTAGATGAAGGAGCCACCCGACCACACGGCGGTGTTCAGCGACGCGAACTTGTTGTCACCGGGCGGGATGACGGTCCCGAAGTACTCCTTGAAGAGCTCCGGGTGCTCCTTCAGCGCGGTGTCGGTGTCGAGGAAGATGACGCCCTGCTCCTCCAGGTCCTCGCGGATCTGGTGGTAGACGACCTCCGACTCGTACTGCGCGGCGACACCGGCCACGAGGCGCTGCTTCTCCGCCTCGGGGATGCCGAGCTTGTCGTAGGTGTTCTTGATGTCCTCGGGCAGGTCCTCCCAGGACTCCGCCTGCTTCTCCGTGGAGCGCACGAAGTACTTGATGTTGTCGAAGTCGATGCCCGACAGGTCCGAGCCCCAGTTCGGCATGGGCTTCTTCTCGAAGAGCTTCAGGCCCTTGAGGCGGAGCTTGGTCATCCACTCCGGCTCGCTCTTCTTCGAGGAGATGTCCCGGACGACGTCCTCGTCCAGGCCGCGACGTGCCGAAGCGCCGGCCTCGTCGGAGTCGGCCCAGCCGTATTCGTACTTGCCCAGGCCCTCGAGTTCGGGGTGGGCAGTCTCCGTGGGGAGAGTCATGCGGGGTTCCTCCCGGCCGTGCTTGCGGTGTTGTGGGTCTTGGAAGTCTTGGGGATGAACGTCGTGCAGACACCGTCGCCGTGCGCGATGGTGGCCAGCCGCTGGACATGCGTACCGAGCAGCTCGGCGAAGATCTCGGTCTCGGCCTCGCACAGCTGCGGGAACTGCTCGGCGACGTGGGCGACCGGGCAGTGGTGCTGGCACAGCTGCTCGCCGGTGGGCGCGCTGCGCGCCGTAGCAGCGTACCCGTCCACGCTCAGGGCCTTGGCCAGCGCTTCCGTCCGCTTCTCCGGTGCGGCCGCCTCGACCGCCTTCCGGTACGCGGCTGCCTGGGCGGCGATCCGGGCGCGGGCGAAGGCGGCGACCGCCTCGCTGCCGCCCTCACGCTCGGCGATCCAGCGCAGCGCGTCGGCGGCGAGCTTGTCGTACGACTGGTCGAAGGCGTCCCGGCCGCAGTCGGTGAGGGCGAACACCTTGGCGGGCCGGCCGCGCGTGCGCGCTCCGTACACCCGCTGCTCGCGTGCCTCGACGACATCGTCGGCGACCAGCGCGTCCAGGTGCCGGCGTACGGCCGCCTGGGTGAGTCCGAGCCGTCCGGCGAGTTCGGCGACGGTCGACGGGCCGTGGTCCAGGATGGACCGCGCGACCCGGTTGCGCGTGGAGCGCTCCCCGGTCGCGAGCTCCTCCTGAGGGGTCCCCGTGGGGGTCACCCGAGCCTCGCCGACGTTTTTCACAACGCCATTGTTGCGTAATTCCTCAGAGGCAGGCAAGCGGCGTCCTGCCCGCCGGACGGTGCCCTGCGTCACTTAGGTATACCTAAGCTGACCTGCGGAAACGATCTTTGATCGATCATCGTGCCTAGTCGGAGGGGTTCCAGGTCACCGGCCGGATCCGGCCCCCGCCCCCCGCGGGCGCGGGCCGCGAACCTAGACTCTGGACCCATGCGAAGTGAGCCCGTGGTCCAGGTGCAGGCCCTGGTGAAGCGGTACGGCGACAAGACCGCGGTGAACGGCCTGGACCTGCAGGCCCGGGCGGGCGTCACCGCCGTGCTCGGTCCCAACGGGGCCGGCAAGACGACCACGGTCGAGACCTGCGAGGGGTATCGGAGGCCGGACTCGGGCACGGTGCGCGTCCTGGGCCTCGACCCGGTGCGGCAGTCCCGCGAGCTGCGGCCGCGGGTCGGCGTGATGCTCCAGTCGGGCGGCGTCTACTCCGGCGCCCGCGCGGACGAGATGCTCCGCCATGTGGCCCGGCTGCACGCGCACCCGCTGGACGTGGACGCCCTGATCGAACGCCTCGGCCTCGGCAGCTGCGGCCGGACGACGTACCGCCGCCTCTCCGGGGGCCAGCAGCAGCGGCTGGCGCTGGCCATGGCCGTCGTCGGCCGCCCGGAGCTGGTGTTCCTGGACGAGCCGACGGCGGGTCTTGACCCGCAGGCCCGCCGGGCCACGTGGGACCTGGTACGGGACCTGCGCGCGGACGGCGTCTCCGTGATCCTCACGACCCACTACATGGACGAGGCCGAGCAGCTCGCCGACGACGTCGCGATCATCGACGCCGGCCGGGTCGTCGCCCAGGGCTCCCCCGAGGAGCTGTGCCGCGGCGGCGCCGAGAACACCCTGCGCTTCACCGGCCGCCCCGGCCTCGACATCGCCTCCCTGCTCAAGGCGCTCCCCGCGGACTGCGCGGCCGCCGAGCTGACGCCGGGCTCGTACCGGGTCGTCGGCAAGGTCGACCCCCAGCTGCTGGCGACGGT
Source organism: Streptomyces sp. Z423-1 (assembly GCF_013009255.1). NCBI lineage: Bacteria > Bacillati > Actinomycetota > Actinomycetes > Kitasatosporales > Streptomycetaceae > Streptomyces > Streptomyces sp. Z423-1. Next base: position 7,263,027 of record NZ_CP053109.1, on the reverse strand, counting down.
GACGTCGTGGTGCGCCCAGCACGGGGTGATGCCGGACCGGATCTCGGTGGAACGGCACACCCTGGAGGACGTTTTCCTGGAGCTGACCGGCAAGGAGCTGCGCTCGTGACCACGACGGCCGAAAAAGGCACGTACGCACCCAGGCCCGGCGCGGCTCCCCTCCCCCGCATGATCGCGGCGCAGGCGGCGCTGGAGACGAAGATGCTGCTGCGCAACGGCGAGCAGCTGCTGCTGACGGTGATCATCCCGACGCTGCTGCTGGTGCTCTTCAGCACCGTCGACATCGTCGACACCGGCGAGGGAAAGGCCGTCGACTTCCTCGCCCCCGGCATCCTCGCGCTCGCCGTGATGTCGACGGCGTTCACGGGCCAGGCCATCGCGACGGGCTTCGAACGCCGGTACGGCGTGCTGAAGCGGCTGGCGTCCTCCCCGCTCCCCCGCTGGGGCCTGATGACCGCGAAGACCGCGTCCGTGCTGGTCGTCGAGGTGCTCCAGGTGATCCTCGTGACGGTGATCGCCCTCGCGCTGGGCTGGTCGCCGCAGGGCAACCCGTTCGCCGTGCTGCTCCTGCTGATCCTGGGTACGGCCGCCTTCTCCGGCCTCGGTCTGCTGATGGCGGGCACGCTCAAGGCGGAGGCGACGCTGGCCGCCGCGAACCTCGTCTTCCTGCTGCTGCTCGTCGGCGGCGGGGTGATCGTCCCGCTGGACAAGTTCCCCGACGCGGCGCAGAGCGTGCTGGGCCTGCTGCCCATCTCGGCGCTGTCGGACGGGCTGCGGGACGTGCTCCAGCACGGGGGCGGGATGCCGTGGGGCGACCTGGGGATCCTGGCCGGGTGGTCGGTGGTGGGCCTGGCGGCGGCGGGCCGGTTCTTCCGCTGGGAGTAGCGCACGCCGACCGGGGCCGGGGACCCTCGTGAACGCGTGCACAAGCGGCCCCCCTACGATGGTGCGCGTGCCAAAGCTGACCCGCGCCGACGCCACAGCGGCGTTGCGCAACCCCCTCGCCTTCATCGCCGCCCGCTGGACCCCCACCACCAGGACGGTTCAGCGAGCGGCTCTCGCCGCCCTCGTCATGTCGGTGGTCATCGTGGTGACCGGCGGCGCGGTCCGGCTGACCGGTTCCGGCCTCGGCTGCCCGACGTGGCCGAAGTGCACGGACGACTCGCTCACCGCGACCCGCGAGATGGGCCTGCACGGCGTCATCGAGTTCGGCAACCGCATGCTGACGTACGTGCTGTGCGCGGCGGTCGGCTGGGCGATCATCGCGGCCCGCGCGCAGAAGCCGTGGCGGCGCAGCCTGACCCGGCTGGGCTGGGCACAGTTCTGGGTCGTCATGAGCAACGCCGTGCTCGGCGGCATCGTGGTGCTGGTGGGCCTCAACCCGTACACGGTCGCCGCGCACTTCCTCGCCACCACGGCGCTGATCACCGTCGCCGCGCTGATGTGGCAGCGCATCCGGGAGGGCGACGGGGAGGCGCGGCCGCTGGTCGGCAAGGCCGTGCGGCAGCTGGTGTGGTGCCTGATCGCCGCGAGCGTCCTGCTGATCATGGTCGGCACGGTGGTCACCGGGGCAGGCCCGCACGCGGGTGACTCCAGCGACGTACCGCGCATGCCGGTGGACTGGGAGACCGTCAGCAAGGTGCACGCGGTGCTGGCGTGGATCGTGGTGACGCTGACCTTCGCACTGTGGTTCGTCCTCAAGGCCGTCGACGCCCCGCGCGGCCCCCTGAACCGCACCCGCGACCTGTTCCTGATCCTGCTCGCCCAGGGCGTCATCGGCTACGTCCAGTACTTCACGGACCTCCCCGAACTCCTGGTCGCCCTGCACATGCTCGGCTCCTGCCTGGTGTGGATCGCGGTCGTGCGCGTGGCCCTGTCCCTGCGCGAACGCCCGACGGACACCCCGACCGACGCACCTGCGCCTCAGGAGTACGCCGCCACCAGCGCGTCGATGGCCGGCCCCAGGTAGCTCCGCGTCAGCTCGCCCCGCCGCGCGGTCCACTCCGGGGCGGGCGGCGCGGGATCGCCGTACCGCCGCCCGCGGATGTCCTCGACCACCTCCGCGGGCGCCCCGAGGCCCGGCAGCACCTCAAGCGCCTCCCGCTTGGAGATCAACCGCCCGTCCCGCAGCGTCACGGCCGCCCGGGCGAAGGTCGTCAGCCCTACGTCGACCCAGGCGTCCCGCGTCCACAGCGGCGACCGGCGTACGGCGGGCCGCCAGAAGTCCCGCTGGTCGCGTACGACGAAGCCGTTCAGCTCGTGGTCCGGGACGGGTGGGAGCACGTCCGCCGGCGGGACGCCGTACAGCACGCGGCCGAAGGCGTGCAGTTCCCGGCGGCTCACGGGGGTGACCGGGCGGCGCATCAACCGCCGGTGCGCCCAGGTGAGGTGCGGCCGCCGGGAGTCGGCCGACGCACCGGGCGTCAGATAGCTGCAGTGCAGCTTGGCCGCGAGGGGCTCGGCACGCAGGCGGCTGTGCAGCGTCGCGACCCGCCATGCGGTGACCGGCGTCACAGGTCCCGGCAGCAACGCGATCAGGTCGAGATCGCTACGGCCCTCCTGGTAATCGCCACCGGCGAGCGAACCGTGCGCCCAGACGGCGAGCGGCTCCAGCGGCCCGAGCTCGGCGAGGAACCGGTCGAGTAAGTCCTGGGTCGGCATCCGCCCATTCTGTGCGGCTCAGTCCAGCCCGTACACCCTGCGCGCGTTCCCCGCCGCGATCAGGCCCGCGACCCGTTGGGCGTCCGTCAGGGACCAGGCGCCCTCCGTCACCCAGGTGCCCAGCACGCGGGCGAGGGCCTCGCGGAACAGGCGGGCGCCCACGACGTGCAGCTCGGGCAGGCCCTGGGCGCCGCTGGAGAAGAGGATCTTGCCGAAGGGGGCCAGTTCCAGGATCTCGGCGAGGACGGTGGCGGCGCGGGCGCCGGTGCGGACCAGGGCGGCGCCGGAGTCGGCGTAGACGTGCGGGAAGACGCCGGCGAGGTGGGCGGCGTGGCGGTGGTACGGGTAGCCGTGCAGCAGGATCAGGTCGGTGCCCATGCCGGCCGTCGCGCGGACGAAGTCCGTGAGCAGCACGGGGTCCGTACGGTCGATGCGCAGGCCCGGTTCACCGAGCCCGGCGTGCAGCTGGAGGGGCAGGCCGGAGGCGACCGCGATCCACAGCAGATGCCGCAGCAGCACCGGGTCGCTCAGCTCGCCGCCGACCCGCCGACCGGCCAGCCAGCGGCCCGCCGCGCCCCGCACCTCACCCGCACCCGGCGGCTCGGGCGCGAGCGCGAGGCCGTGCCGGACGCCCGCGACCGAGGTGAAGGCGACGGCGTTCGCCGCGGCCCCGTGCACCGACTCGGCGAGGTTCGCCAGGAACGACTCGACGGTGCCGGAGGTGTCGGCGACCTGCTCGGCCAGCAGTTCCAGGCGGACGATCTCACGCGCATCGGCGGTCGCGGTCGAGGCCATCTCGGCGGGGCTGGTCAGGTCGCCGGGCAGTCCGGTGTCGATGAGGTACGTCGTGATGCCGCTGCCGCGCAGCAGCCGCCGGGCCGCCTCCAGTACGCCGAGTTCGCGACGCCGGGCGAGATAGCGGGCGGGCGGGCAGTGCGGTTCCAGGCCGAGCAGCGGGGGGCACCAGCGGCGTACCGCGAAGCCGGTCTGGGTGTCGAAGAGGGTGGTGCCGGGGGCGGGCGGGCCCTCGGTGCGGGCCAGCTGGGCCTCGAAGGTGCCGAGGCCCAGCTCCGTTCTCAGCACGCCGTGGCAGTACTGGTCCACGAGGGACGGCGTTTCGATCATCCGGACTCCCGGGACTGGACCACGTACTCCTACGAGTCCTAACGGGTGAACCGGGTGTCAGGTGTTGCGTTCTCCGCGCCCTCGGAAGAACGTCCGGGAAATACCCGCGAAAGGCTGGGAAAGCCCGGGGAGGGAGTGCCGCTCAGCCGCCGATCTGGATCCCGGCCATCCGCTTCCACTCGTACGGGCCGGTCTTCACCTTCGCCGCGAACTCGCCGTCGAACGCCTCGTGCGCCGTGAGGCCGGACTTCTCCACCGCCTTCTCGGCGGTCGCGTACGTCGGTGCCACCAGGTCGCCCCAGCCGCCGTCCTCACCGACCAGCACGATCCGGGCGCCGCGCTGCCCGAGATAGGCGACCTGGGCCTCCGCCCCTCCGTGGGCCTTGGCGAAGGCGTTGATCTGCTTGGCGAGCCGGGCCACCCGGCGCTCGTCCACCTGCTGCGTGTCTCCCATGGCCAGGATGCTACCGGCGAGTAGCCCATAGGGAAAGGGAGGGCCGCTAGCGCAGGAAGGGGTCCACCGCCACCGCCACGAACAGCAGCGACACATACGTGATCGACCAGTGGAACAGCCGCATCTCCTTCAGCTTCGCGCCCGTCACCTCGGCCTTCGCCCGGTTCTGCAACGCGTGCGCCTCCCACAGCCACCAGCCGCCGGCCACCAGCGCGACCAGGGTGTAGAACCAGCCGGTGTAGCCGAGCGGGGTCAGCAGCAGCGAGACGGCGACCATGACCCAGCTGTAGATCACGATCTGCTTGGCGACGACCTTGTTGGACGCGATGACCGGCAGCATCGGCACGCCGACGCGCGCGTAGTCGTCCTTCACCTTCATCGACAGCGGCCAGTAGTGCGGCGGCGTCCAGAAGAAGATGACCAGGAAGAGGATGAGCGGCGCCCAGGTCAGCGAGTTCGTCACCGCCGTCCAGCCGATCAGCACCGGCATGCAGCCCGCGATGCCGCCCCACACGATGTTCTGCGAGGTGCGGCGCTTGAGGATCATCGTGTAGACGACGACGTAGAAGAGGAGCGCGCCGAGGGCGAGCCAGGCCGACAGCCAGTTGACGGCGAGGCCGAAGAGGAGGGTGGAGGCGATCGCCAGGGCGATGCCGAAGGCGAGGCACTCGCGCGGACTGACCATGCCGGTGACCAGCGGACGCTGCGAGGTGCGGTCCATCAGCGCGTCGATGTCACGGTCGATGTACATGTTGAGGGCGTTGGCGCCGCCCGCGGAGAGGTACCCGGCGATGCAGGTGACGAGCACGAGACCGAGGTCCGGCACACCCTGCTCGGCGAGGAACATCACCGGCACGGTGGTGATCAGCAGCAGCTCGATGATCCGCGGCTTGGTCAGCGCCACGAACGCCCTCACACGAGCCCCGAACGGCCGGTGACTCGGGCTCTCGCTCGTCCCGATAAGCCCCGCAGGACGGGATTCAACGGCCGTCACGCACACCCCTGACAGAGACATCCCAGCAAGCCCGAACCGTGTGAAGTACCGGTAAAGGCTCGCGCGTACCACGCCACTGTAGACGTTGCCCATACCGCGACCTTCGCGGGGGTGGGGTCGTGTTGGACGGCGTGCTCCGAGGTGCGCGGAGGGCGTCGATTGAGCAGTCGGATGAGCGGCTGCGTATTCACCTGCCGAATACGGAACGACCCGGTCGGGAGGCGGATCCACGACACTCCCGGCAGTCTGGAATGACTCGAAAAAACGCACGTTCTTACGGGGGTAGGCTCGACAACGGCCGGTGGGCGCCCAGTGCACCGGCAGCCGGTGTACGCGCAGGACACCGGCCTTCGACATGTGGAGAGGAGCCCTGACCCAGGGTGAGCACCAAGCCGACCACCACAGACCTCGAGTGGACCGAGCTGGACCAGCGGGCCGTCGACACCGCCCGCGTCCTGGCCGCCGATGCCGTACAGAAGGTCGGCAACGGCCATCCCGGTACGGCGATGAGCCTGGCGCCGGCCGCCTACACCCTCTTCCAGAAGGTGATGCGGCACGACCCGGCGGACGCCGACTGGGTCGGGCGGGACCGTTTCGTCCTGTCCGCCGGTCACTCGTCCCTGACCCTCTACACCCAGCTGTACCTGGCCGGCTTCGGTCTGGAGCTGGACGATCTGAAGGCCTTCAGGACGTGGGGTTCGAAGACCCCGGGTCACCCCGAGTACGGCCACACCGTGGGCGTCGAGACCACCACCGGCCCGCTCGGCCAGGGGGTCGCCAACGCGGTCGGCATGGCGATGGCGGCCCGCTACGAGCGCGGTCTGTTCGACCCGGACGCGGCCCAGGGCGAGTCCCCGTTCGACCACTTCATCTACTGCATCGCCGGCGACGGCTGCCTCCAGGAGGGCATCTCCGCCGAGGCCTCCTCCCTCGCCGGCCACCAGAAGCTCGGCAACCTGATCCTGCTGTGGGACGACAACCACATCTCGATCGAGGGCGACACCGAGACCGCCGTCTCCGAGGACACGGTCAAGCGGTACGAGGCGTACGGCTGGCACGTGCAGCGGATCGCCCCCAAGCCGGACGGCGACCTGGACCCGCACGCGATCTACAACGCGATCGAGGCGGCCAAGAAGGTCACCGACCGGCCGTCCTTCATCGCGATGCGCTCGATCATCGCCTGGCCCGCCCCCAACGCCCAGAACACCGAGGCCGCGCACGGCTCGGCGCTCGGCGACGAGGAGGTCGCGGCCACCAAGCGGGTCCTCGGCTTCGACCCGGAGCAGAGCTTCGAGGTCGCGGACGAGGTCATCGGCCACACCCGGCAGGCGATCGAGCGGGGCCGGCAGGCGAGGGCCGAGTGGGAGAAGTCGTTCCAGGAGTGGCGCGACAACAACCCGGAGCGAGCCGCCGAGTTCGACCGGATCAGCAAGGGCGAGCTGCCCACCGGCTGGGAGGAGAAGATCCCGGTCTTCGAGGCGGGCAAGGGCGTCGCGACGCGTGCCGCGTCCGGCAAGGTGCTCCAGGCGCTCGGCGCGGTGATCCCGGAGCTGTGGGGCGGCTCGGCCGACCTGGCCGGCTCGAACAACACGACGATCGACAAGACGTCGTCGTTCCTCCCGGCGGACAACCCGCTGCCCGAGGCCAAGCCGTACGGCCGCACGATCCACTTCGGTATCCGTGAGCACTCCATGGCCGCGGAGATGAACGGCATCACGCTGCACGGCAACACCCGTGTCTACGGCGGCACCTTCCTGGTGTTCTCCGACTACATGCGCAACGCCGTACGCCTGTCGGCGCTGATGCACCTGCCGGTGACGTACGTGTGGACGCACGACTCCATCGGCCTCGGTGAGGACGGTCCGACGCACCAGCCGGTCGAGCACCTGGCGTCGCTGCGCGCGATCCCGGGTCTGAACGTGGTCCGCCCGGCGGACGCCAACGAGACCGCGATCGCCTGGCGCGAGATCCTCAAGCGGTACACCAAGGAGTTCGGCAAGGGCGCCCCGCACGGCCTCGCGCTGACCCGCCAGGGCGTGCCGACGTACGAGCCCAACGACGAGGCCGCGCGCGGCGGTTACGTGATGTTCGAGGCCGAAGGCGGCGAGCCGCAGGTCATCCTCATCGCGACCGGTTCCGAGGTGCACGTGGCCGTCGAGGCGCGCGAGCGGCTCCAGGCCGACGGAGTGCCGACCCGCGTGGTGTCGATGCCGTCCGTGGAGTGGTTCGAGGAGCAGGACCAGGGGTACCGGGACAGCGTGCTGCCGCCGTCCGTGAAGGCTCGTGTCGCGGTCGAGGCGGGGATCGGCCTGACCTGGCACAAGTACGTCGGGGACGCCGGTCGCATCGTTTCCCTGGAGCACTTCGGGGCTTCGGCCGACGGCAAGGTCCTCTTCCGCGAGTACGGCTTCACTGCCGAGAACGTGGCCGCGGCGGCGCGGGAATCGATCGCCGCCACCCAGCGCTGACGCTCATATACGACACGTAGGAGATGCATTTTCCATGACAGACGCACTGAAGCGCCTCTCCGATGAAGGCGTCGCGATCTGGCTGGACGACCTGTCGCGCAAGCGGATCACGTCCGGCAACCTCGCCGAGCTGATCGACCAGCAGCACGTCGTGGGCGTCACCACCAACCCGACGATCTTCCAGAAGGCGATCTCGTCCGGTGACGGGTACGAGCAGCAGCTCGCCGACCTCGCGGCCCGCAAGGTCACCGTCGAGGAGGCCGTCCGCATGATCACCACGGCGGACGTCCGGGACGCCGCCGACATCCTGCGCCCCGTCTTCGACGCCACCGGCGGCAAGGACGGCCGGGTGTCGATCGAGGTCGACCCGCGCCTCGCGCACAACACCCGCGCCACCGTCGCCGAGGCCCGGCAGCTGGCCTGGCTGGTGGACCGGCCGAACACCCTGATCAAGATCCCGGCCACCAAGGCGGGCCTGCCGGCGATCACCGAGACGATCGGCAACGGCATCAGCGTCAACGTCACGCTGATCTTCTCGCTGGAGCGCTACCGCGAGGTCATGGACGCCTACCTCTCCGGTCTGGAGAAGGCGAAGGCGAAGGGCCTCGACCTCTCCCTGATCCACTCGGTGGCGTCCTTCTTCGTGTCCCGCGTGGACACCGAGATCGACAAGCGGATCGACGCGCTCGGCACCGACGAGGCCAAGGCGCTGCGCGGCAAGGCCGCCGTCGCCAACGCGCGGCTCGCCTACCAGGCGTACGAGGAGGTCTTCGGCTCGGACCGCTGGAGCGCGCTGGACAAGGCGGGCGCCAACAAGCAGCGTCCGCTGTGGGCGTCGACCGGTGTGAAGGACAAGGCGTACAAGGACACCATGTACGTCGACGACCTGGTCGCCCCGAACACCGTCAACACCATGCCCGAGGCCACCCTGCTGGCCACCGAGGACCACGGCCGGATCACCGGCAACACCGTCGCCGGGACGTACGAGCAGGCCCGCGCCGACCTCGACGCGGTCGAGCAGCTCGGGATCAAGTACGACGACGTGGTCCAGCTTCTTGAGGACGAGGGCGTCGAGAAGTTCGAGGCGTCCTGGAACGACCTGCTGGCCTCGACCGAGGCCGAGCTGAAGCGACTCGCCCCTGCGGAGGGCTGAAACCTTGTCGAGCAGCAACCCGCTGCGTGACCCCGCAGACCGACGGCTCCCGCGTATCGCGGGGCCGTCGGGCCTGGTCATCTTTGGCGTCACGGGCGATTTGTCACGAAAGAAGCTGATGCCCGCGGTGTACGACCTCGCGAACCGGGGTCTGCTGCCGCCGGGCTTCTCGCTGGTCGGGTTCGCCCGCCGCGAGTGGGCCAACGAGGACTTCGCGCAGGAGGTCCACGACGCCGTCAAGGCACACGCCCGTACGCCGTTCCGCGAGGAGGTCTGGCAGCAGCTCATCCAGGGGATGCGCTTCGTGCAGGGCACCTTCGACGACGACGACGCCTTCGAGCGGCTGCGCGCCACCATCGACGAGCTGGACAAGGCGCAGGGCACGGGCGGCAACTTCGCCTTCTATCTGTCGGTGCCGCCGCGCTCCTTCCCGGTGGTCATCCAGCAGCTGAAGAAGCACGGGCTGGCCGACCAGACGAGCGGCTCGTGGCGCCGCGCGGTGATCGAGAAGCCGTTCGGGCACGACCTGAAGTCGGCCGAGGAGCTGAACAAGGTCGTCCACGAGGTCTTCGCCCCGGACCAGGTCTTCCGGATCGACCACTACCTGGGCAAGGAAACCGTCCAGAACATCCTGGCGCTGCGGTTCGCCAACACCATGTTCGAGCCGATCTGGAACCGGTCCTTCGTGGACCACGTGCAGATCACCATGGCCGAGGACATCGGCATCGGCGGCCGGGCGGGGTACTACGACGGGATCGGCGCCGCCCGTGACGTCATCCAGAACCACCTGCTGCAGCTGCTCGCGCTGACCGCGATGGAGGAGCCCGCCTCCTTCGACGCGGACGCGCTGGCCGCGGAGAAGACCAAGGTGCTGGGCGCCGTGCGGCTGCCCAGGGACCTGGGCCGCGACACCGTGCGCGGACAGTACGCGGCGGGCTGGCAGGGCGGCGCGAAGGTCATCGGCTACCTCGAAGAGGACGGCATCGACCGCGCGTCCAAGACCGACACCTACGCCGCGATCAAGCTGGAGATCGACAACCGGCGGTGGGCCGGCGTGCCGTTCTACCTGCGCACCGGCAAGCGCCTCGGGCGCCGCGTCACCGAGATCGCGGTGGTCTTCCAGCGCGCCCCGCACTCCCCCTTCGGCACGACGGCCACCGAGGAGCTGGGCCAGAACGCGATCGTCATCCGCGTCCAGCCCGACGAGGGCGTCACCGTCCGCTTCGGCTCCAAGGTGCCGGGCACCTCGATGGAGATCCGGGACGTCTCCATGGACTTCGCGTACGGCGAGTCCTTCACGGAGTCCAGCCCGGAGGCGTACGAGCGGCTGATCCTGGACGTCCTGCTGGGCGACTCCAACCTCTTCCCGCGCACCGAGGAGGTCGAGCTGTCCTGGCAGATCCTCGACCCGATCGAGGAGTACTGGGACAGCAACGGCAGGCCCGCTCAGTACCCGGCCGGAACGTGGGGGCCCGTCGAGGCGGACGAGATGCTCGAACGAGACGGACGGAGCTGGCGCCGGCCATGAAGATAGACCTCACCGACACGACGGCCAGCAAGGTCAACAAGGCGCTTGTGCAGGGCCGCCGCGCCATCGGCACACCCGCCGTCGGCATGGTCCTCACCCTGGTCGTCGTCACCGACGAGGAGAACGCCTACGACGCCCTGAAGGCCGCCGGCGACGCCTCGCGCGAGCACCCCTCGCGCATCCTCGTCGTCATCAGGCGCGTCTCGCGCACCCCCCGGGACCGCACGCAGTCCCGCCTCGACGCCGAGGTGCGGGTGGGGGCGGACGCGGGCATCGGCGAGACGGTGATCCTGCGGCTGTACGGCGATGTGGCCGACCACGCGCAGTCGGTGGTGCTGCCGCTGCTGCTGCCGGACGCCCCCGTGGTCGTCTGGTGGCCGGTCAACGCGCCTCTCGACCCGGCGAACGACCCGCTCGGCGCGCTGGCCCAGCGCCGGGTCACCGACACCTACGCCGCCGAGCAGCCGGTACGGGAGCTGTCCGCCCGCGCCGACACCTACACGCCCGGCGACACCGACCTGTCGTGGACCCGGATCACGCCCTGGCGCTCGATGCTGGCGGCGGCCCTCGACCAGGTCGTCTGCGAGGTGCGCGGCGTCGAGGTGGAGGGCGAGGAGTTCAACCCGAGCTGTGAGCTGCTGGCGATGTGGCTCGCGGACCGGCTGGACGTCCCCGTCCGGCGCTCGCTGTCCGCCGGGCCCGGTCTCACGGCGGTCCGCATGGACACCGACTGCGGCCCCATCGCCCTCGACCGCGCCGACGGCTCGCTGGCCACCCTGTCCATCCAGGGCCAGCCGGACCGTGCGGTGGCGCTGAAGCGGCGGGAGACGGCCGAGCTGATCGCGGAGGAGCTGCGGCGGCTGGATCCGGACGACACCTATGCGTCGGCGCTGCGGTACGGGGTGGACCGGCTGAACGCCTCGGCGTCGGCCGCCGTGGCGGAGCCGCCCGCCAAAGGAGAGGCCGAAGGAGAAGCTGAAGGAGAAGCCGAAGGAGACGGCGTCGGCGACGAGCCGGAAGCCGTCCCGGCTCCCGTCGAAACCGCTGCGAAAGCGCCCGCGAAGGACGCGGCGGCGCCGGCACCGGTGAAGAAGGCGGCGGCGAAGTGAGCACACCGCAACTGGTCGTCCACCGCGACAAGGACCTGATGGCGCAGGCCGCCGCGGCCCGGCTGATCACGAAGATCGTGGACGCCCAGGCCTCGCGCGGCACCGCGTCCGTCGTCCTGACCGGCGGCCGCAACGGCAACGGCCTGCTGGCCGCGCTGGCCGCCGCGCCCGCCCGGGACGCCATCGACTGGGCCCGCCTGGACCTGTGGTGGGGCGACGAGCGCTTCCTGCCCGAGGGCGACCCGGACCGCAATGTCACCCAGGCCCGCGAGGCGCTCCTCGACTCCGTCCCGCTGGACCCGAGGCGCGTGCACGCCATGCCCGCGTCGGACGGCCCGTACGGTTCGGACGTGGACGCGGCGGCGGCCGCCTACGCCGAGGAACTGGCCGGGGCGGCGGTCCCGGAGAACCACGCCCCGGTCCCGACGTTCGACGTCCTGATGCTGGGCGTCGGCCCGGACACCCATGTGGCGTCCCTGTTCCCGGAGCTGCCCGCGGTGCGGGAGACGGACCGCACGGTGGTCGGCGTCCATGGCGCCCCCAAGCCCCCGCCGACCCGCATCACCCTCACCCTCCCCGCGATCCGGGCGGCCCGTGAGGTGTGGCTGCTGGCAGCGGGCGAGGACAAGGCGAACGCCGCGGCCATGGCCCTTTCGGGCGCAGGGGAGATCCAGGCTCCGGCAGCGGGCGCGTACGGCAGGCAGCGCACCCTGTGGCTGCTGGACGCGGCGGCGGCCGCCCAGCTGCCGCGGTCGCTGTATCCGCCGGCTTCGCCCTGACGGCACGGCATGAGAACGCCGGGCCCTCTGCGCACGACGGGCCCGGCGTTCTCATGCTTCAGGGTGCCTCGGGGAACTCGTGGTCCCGCCAGTCGCCGGGGTTGTCGTGAATCTCCTTCAGGAGGTCGGCGAAGACGTCACCGTCGAAGAGCAGCCCGCTGGGGTGCACGGCGACAGGGGCCGACGGATCGCCCACCGGGCACCTACTTGACCGACCCCGCCATCACCCCCTGCACAAAGTGCCGCTGGAACGCGAAGAACACCGCCACCGGCACGATCAGCGAGACGAAGGCGCCGGGCGCCAGGACGTCGATGTTGCTGCCGAACTGGCGGATCTGCGACTGGAGTTCCACCGTCAGCGGCTGCGAGGAGCTGTCCGCGAACAGCAGGGCCACCAGCATGTCGTTCCAGACCCACAGGAACTGGAAGATGGCGAGGCTGGCGATGGCCGGGCGGCCCACCGGCAGGACGAGGCGGGTGAAGATGCGCCACTCGCTGCCGCCGTCCATCCGGGCGGCCTCCAGCATCTCCTTCGGCATCTCGGCGAAGTAGTTGCGCAGCAGGAACACCGCGAACGGCAGGCCGTAGGCGACGTGGAAGAGGACCACGCCCGGGATCGTGCCGAACAGGCCCAGCTGGCCGAAGAGTTTGGCCACCGGCAGCAGACCGATCTGGACCGGCACCACCAGCAGCGCGACCACCAGCAGGAACAGCGGCTCGCGGCCCGGGAAGTCCAGCCAGGCGAAGGCGTATCCGGCGAGGGCCGCGATGACGACGACCAGGACCGTCGTCGGCACCGAGATCAGGACCGTGTTCCAGAAGGCCTGCGTGATGCCCGCGTTCTCCAGCAGTGCCGAGTAGTTGTCGAAGGACAGCTGGCCGGGGCTGGTGAACACCGTCCACCAGCCGCCCTTCGCGGTGTCCTCGGCGGACCGCAGCGACGACAGGAACAGCCCGGCCAGCGGGGTGAGCCAGATCAGGCCCACCACCACGAGGACGGCCTGGACCAGGCTGTTGCCCAGGCTTCGTCGGACGGCGTTCATCGCTGGCTCCTTCGGAAACGGCGGACGTTGAAGACCATCGCGGGGATCACCAGAAGGAGGAGCAGAACGCCCAGCGCGCTGCCGAGGCCCTGATCGTTGCCGCCGCCGAAGGACACCAGCCACATCTGTGTCGCCAGCACGGTCGCGTCCTGCTGCACCGGGCCGGGCGCGATGATGTAGACGAGGTCGAAGACCTTCATCACGTTGATCACCAGCGTCACGAACACCACCGTCAGTACCGGCGCGAGCAGCGGCACCGTGATCTTCCGGAAGATCTGCCACTCGTTGGCGCCGTCCATCCGCGCCGCCTCCAGTGCGTCCCTCGGCAGCGTCGACAGCCCCGCGCCGATCAGCACCATCGCGAAGCCGGTCCAGATCCACAGGTACGCCCCGATGATCGCGGGCGTCACCAGCGTGGGCCCGAGCCAGGAGATGCCGTCGTAGGGCGGGGAGAAGTTCGCGGCGGGCAGCCGCAGCGTGTACGAGCCCGGCTCCAGGCCCGCGAAGCGGAAGGAGCCGTCGGACGCCGTGGTCGTCGTCCCGGCCGTCTTCCCGTCACGCACCGCCTCGACCGTCATCTCGGGCAGCCCGCTCTCCTGCCGGTCGACCCGGCCCTGCTGCCCTCCCCCACCGGGCGTGAAGTCCAGGTACACGACCCCGCGCAGCTCACCGGCACCGGCCTTCTGCTCGGCCGCCGGGTACGCGGGCCGCGCACCGGCGGGCAGGTCACCCGGCAGCACCCCCACCAGGCCGAGCGCCACCGTCTGCCCCGGCGACACGCCCGCCGTCGTCCGGTACGCCCCGTCCGCCTCCTTGCTCATGCCCTGCCCGTCACGCGCCCGCGCGGTCGGATACGTCGACGTGCCCTGGAAGGCGTCGTGGACGGAGACGACGGCGGCGTTCAGCACGCCCTTGTCCGGGTCCTCGTCGTAGGCGAGCCGGAAGATGATGCCGGCCGCGAGGAAGGACACCGCCATCGGCATGAACAGCAGCAGCTTGAACGCCGTCGCCCAGCGGACCTTCTCCACCAGCACGGCCAGGATCAGCCCCAGCCCGGTCAGCAGCGTCGGCGCCACGACGACCCAGATCGCGGTGTTGCGTACGGCCTTCAGCGTCGCCGGGTCGCGGAACATCTCGGTGTAGTTGTCGCCGCCCACGAACCGGGTGCCGGACGCGTCGAAGAAGCTGCGGCCGACGGAGAACAGCACGGGGTAGACGACGAGCGCGCCGAGCAGGAGCAGCGCGGGGAGGACGAAGAGCAGGGCGACGACCAGTCCCCGCCGCCGCGGGCGCCGGTCAATGCCGGAACCCGCGGCGGCCGGACGGCTCGCCTCTTTCACCAGCGTGGCTGCCATGTCAGCCCCGGTACGCCTTCGCCGCCGCGGCCTCCAGCTCGGCCGCCGTGCCCTTCGGGTCGGACGGGTCGCGCAGGAAGTCCTGAAGGATCTTCCACTCGCCGGCGCCCTTGGTGCCGCCGAAGGCCGCCGGTGCCTGGTCGGACATGTCGAAGCGGACCGAGTCGCCCGCGCCGACCAGCGACTTGGCGGTCGCGCGGGTCACGTCGTCGCCGTAGGAGGCGAGGTCGAGCTTCTTGTTCGGCGACAGGAAGCCGCCCGCCTCTGCCCACACCGCCGCGGCCTCGGGGGTGGCGAGGTACTCCAGGAGCTGCATCCCGGCCTCGGCGTTCTTGCCGTCCTTCAGGACGACGGCCGCGTCACCGCCGCTGACGACCGGCGCGGTGCCGCCGCCGACCGCGGGGAAGGGGAAGAAGTTCGCGTCCTCGCCGATGGTCCTGCCGAACTGGTCCTTGGCGACCCCGGCGACGAAGTCCCCCTCGTAGACCATGCCGGCCTCGGGCTTCGGCCCGAACACCTTCTCCACCGAGCCCGGGAAGTCGGTGTTGAGGGCCCCCTTCTGACCGCCCGCGATCAGCTGCTTGTCCTTGAACAGCTTGCCGAGCGTCGTCAGCGCGTCGACCACCGAAGCGTCCGTCCACTTCAGCTGGTGCGCGGCGAGGGCGTCGTACTTCTCGGGCCCGGCCTGGGAGAGGTAGATGTTCTCGAACCAGTCGGTGAGCGTCCAGCCGTCCTGGCCTGCGACCGAGAAGGCGGCGAGCCCGGAGTCCGAGATGGTCCGTCCGGCCTTCAGCATGTCCTCGTACGTCGTCGGCGGCTCGACCCCGGCCTGGGTGAGGGCGTCGGGGCTGTACCAGACGGTCGACTTGTGGGCGGCCTTGAAGTACAGGCCGTACAGCGTGCCGTCGACGCTGCCGTAGGTCTTCCAGACGCCCGCGTAGTTGGCGTCGACGGCGGACTGGGCGCTCTTGGACAGGGGCTGGAGCCAGCCCTCCTTGGCGAACTGCTGGAGCACGCCGACCTGCGGGACCATCACCACGTCGGGGGCGTTGCCGCCCTCGATCTTGCTGCCGACGACAGTGGAGACGTTGTCCCCGGTGGACACGAACTGGGTCTTCGCGCCGGTCTTCGCGCTGAAGGCGTCGAGCACCTTCTGGAAGTTCTCCTGCTCGCTGCCGGACCAGACACCGGCCACAGTGACCGTCTGGCCGCTGAGCGCCTTGTCCCCGCCGCCGGCCGTGACCGGGCTGCCGCCGCCGCAGGCGGTCGCGCCGAGTGCCAGGACGAGGGCGGTGCAGCCGGTGAGCAGGGTGGTACGTCGTCGCATCATCGTTGATGTCCCTTCAGGGGGTGGGAGTTGACGAGGGGTCGGTGATCCACCAGGCGGCGGTGGAGCCGGGCAGCACCCCGGCGTCCGGGCAGGGCCCGCTCGCCAGCAGGGGGATGCCGGGGACGGGGGCCGGTACGGGCGCGGTGCCGAAGTTGACGGCGCAGACCAGGTCGTCGCCGCGGGTGAAGGCCAGGACGTCCGGCGGGGTGTCCAGCCAGCGCAGCGTGCCCTCGCCCAACTGGGGCAGTGAGGCGCGCAGTTGGAGGCCGTCGCGGTACAGGTGCCAGAAGGAGCGGGTGTCGGCGAGGGCCCGGTCGGTGGCGTGCCCGGCGAACCACTCGGGCTGCGGCAGCCACGGCTTGACGCCCTCGACGCCGGAGGTGAACCCGAACGGCGAGGCCTGTCCCGACCAGGGCAGCGGCACCCGGCAGCCGTCGCGGATCCGGGCCCGGCTGCCGGTGCGGCGGAAGATCGGGTCGGTGAGCACGTCGTCGGGCAGGTCGACGACCTCGGGCAGCCCCAGCTCCTCGCCCTGGTAGATGTACGCGGCTCCGGGCAGCGCCAGCATCAGCAGCGCGGCGGCGCGGGCGCGGGCGGAGCCGAGACCGCTGCCCTCGGGGGCGGGTTCGCCGTAGCGGGTGACGGTGCGGACCTGGTCGTGGTTGTTGAGGACCCAGGTGACCGTGGAGCCGGTCCCGGCGATGTCCTGCATGGCCTCGGAGATGACCTTGCGGAAGGCGTCGGGGTCCCAGGGCGCGCCGAGCAGGTCGAAGAAGAAGGCCTGGTGGAGTTCGTCCGGGCGGACGTACAGGGCGTGCTCGCGGGCGGTCGGCACGGACACCTCGCCGACCAGCAGCCGCTCCCGGCCGTCGCGGGCGGCGTACTCGTCGCAGATGGCGCGCCACTGCCGCCACACGTCGTGCACCTCGGGCTGGTTCCAGGCGAGCGGGTTGACCGAGTCGCGGGTGCGGGCGTCGGCCTCCGGGTCCGGGGAGTCCGGCAGGTCGGGGTGCTTGAAGAGGCCGGCGGCCACGTCGATGCGGAAGCCGTCGACGCCGCGGTCGAGCCAGAAGCGGAGGATGCGGTCGAACTCGGCGCCGGTCTCGGGGTCGCGCCAGTTCCAGTCCGGCTGCTCGGGCGTGAACATGTGCAGGTACCACTGGCCGTCGGGGACCCGGGTCCAGGCCGGGCCGCCGAACATGGCGTGCCAGTTGTTGGGCGGCTCGGCGCCGTCCGGGCCGCGGCCGTCGGCGAAGTGGAAGCGGGCGCGGGCCGGGCTGCCGGGCGGCGAGGCCAGCGCCTCGCGGAACCAGCGGTGCTCGCTGGAGCAGTGGTTCGGCACGATGTCCAGCAGCACCTTGATGCCGAGCCGCCGGGCGGACCGCACCAGGAGGTCGAACTCGGCGAGATCGCCGAACAGCGGGTCGACGTCGCAGTAGTCGGCCACGTCGTACCCGTGGTCGTGCTGCGGCGACGGGTAGAAGGGGCTCAGCCAGATCCCGTCGACCCCGAGCTTCTTCAGATACGGCAGCCCGGCCCGGACCCCGGCGAGATCGCCGACGCCGTCCCCGGTGCTGTCGAGAAAGCTGCGGACGTACACCTGGTAGATCACGGCGTCGCGCCACCAGCGATACCTACTCTGCATGCA
Source organism: Streptomyces sp. Z423-1 (assembly GCF_013009255.1). Taxonomy (NCBI): domain Bacteria; kingdom Bacillati; phylum Actinomycetota; class Actinomycetes; order Kitasatosporales; family Streptomycetaceae; genus Streptomyces; species Streptomyces sp. Z423-1. The sequence continues at coordinate 7,245,380 of NZ_CP053109.1, read as the reverse complement.
TGCATGTTAGGTATCCATGACGTGAAGGTGTCAATGAAGTGACCATAGCTGCCAGCCCTGCTGGGGTACAAAATCCGGACTTATTGGGGCGCCAGGTGGCCAGATGAGATGCCCGCGTTACCTAACAAGTAACTAGTGGCTGGATATCGCGGCCAGCTCGCGCGCCAGCCGTCGCACCGCGCCCTCGGGCGTCTCGCGCCCGGTCATCGCGTCGTGCACGACCGCCTGCACCACCAGGCTCACCTGGTCGTACCGCGGGCTCTTGGGGCGCGGCGCCGCCGCGAGGACACTCGCGCGCAGCGTCGGCAGATAGGGGAAGTCCCGCACCAGCTCCGGGTCCTCGTACAGCGCCGCCCGTACGGGCGGCAGCGCGCCGCGCGTGAGCACCTGGCGCTGGACGGGCTCACTGGTGAGGTACGCGATCAGACGCGCGGCCGTGTCGGGGTGCCGCGCATGGCTGCTGACGGCCAGGTTGGAGCCGCCGAGCACACTCGTGCCCGGCCCGTCCGGTCCGGGCAGGGGCACGGCGCCGACCTTCCCGGCCAGCGGGGACCCCTCGGCCGAGGCGGCGGCGTAGGCGTAGGGCCAGTTGCGCAGGAACAGCAGACGGCCGTCGAGGAAGGCCTGCTTGGACTCCTCCTCCTTGTACGTCAGCGCCTGCTCGGGGATCCAGCCCTCACGGACGCCGCGGGCGAGGAAGCCGATGCCCTCACGGGCCGCGTTCGAGTTCACGGTGACGCGTTCGCCCTCGTCGCCGAGGATCGTGCCGCCCGCCGAGTACACGGCCTCGGCCGCGTTGACGGTGAGGCCCTCGTACGGCAGGAACTGCCCGGCGTAGCCGTCGAGGCCGTACTTCCGGGCGATGGTCCGCGCGGCCCGTTCCAGTTCGGCCCAGGTGCGCGGCGGCGGGACGCCCTCCTTGGCGAGGACGTCCTTGCGGTACAGCAGCAGCCCGGCGTTGGTGACGTACGGGACGGCGTACAGCCGCCGGTCGTACGTCGCGGTGTCGACGACCCGGGGCAGGAAGGTGCCGAGCGGGAAGCGGTCCCGGGGCAGCGGGCGGATCCAGCCGGCCGCCGCGAACTCGGAGGTCCAGGCGACGTCGATGTTGAGGACGTCGAAGCGGCCGCGGGCGTCGCGCAGGTCGGTGATCATCTGCGCGCGGGTCTCGTCGGCGGAGTCCGGCAGCTCGACGAGGGTGACCTGCTCGGCGGGGTGGGTGCGGTTCCAGTCCTGAAGCAGGGGGCCGAGATAGCCGGTGAGGTCTCCCGCGGTGGCCAGGGTGAGCGGGCCACGACCGCCCGCGGTGCGGTCGTCGGCACGGGCGCCGGAGGCGACGTAACCGGTCAGCACCACGACGAGAACGAGGAGGCCCCTACCGGCGGCGCGTATCCACCGCATAGGTTCCTCCCTGTACACCGGCACCGGGCCCCTTCGCCCGGAGTCAGACGCCATGTATACCTGTTAGGTATGGGCGATACTAGGGCGTGGAGCACAATACGCAGACGCGGGGAGGAGAGCACGAGTGCGCCTGCCCCTGCTGGCACTCCTCGCGCGCGGCCCGGCCCACGGCTACGAGCTCAAGCAGGACCTTGAGCAACTGCTGGGTGCCGCGTACCCTCAGCCGAACATCGGCCAGATCTACGTCACCCTCGGCCGCCTGGAGAAGTCGGGACTGATCGAGGGCGAGGAGGTCGAGCAGTCGAGCCGGCCCAACAAGAGGATCTACCACCTCACCGACGCCGGGCGTGAGGCGCTGCACGCCTGGTACGAGGAGACGGCGGACGAACCGCGGGTCCGGGACGAGTTCTTCATGAAGCTCGCGCTCGCCCCGCAGACCGGGCTGGCCGACCGGATCGCGCTGATCAACAAGCAGCGGCGGCAGTATCTGAACACCATGCGCAGCCTGTCGAAGCTGGCCGCCGCCGAGAACCGGGACAACCGCATCGCCCAGCTGCTGATCGAGGGCGCGATGCTGCATCTGCAGGCCGACCTCGACTGGTTGGAGCGCTGCCAGGAGGAACTGGAGGAGCCGGAGTGAGCGAGCACCACCCCACTCCTGCGCTGCGCGCCGAAGGCCTGGTCAAGACGCACCACGGCGAGGGTGCCCCGGCGCATGCCGTGCGCGGGGTCGACCTGTGTGTGGCGCGGGGCGAGTTCGTGGCCGTGACCGGCCCGTCCGGCGCGGGCAAGTCGACGCTGCTGCATCTGCTCGGCGGACTCCAGCGCCCCGACAGCGGCAGCATCTGGCTGGACGGCACGTGCACGGACTCCTACAGCGAGGCGCGCTGGGCGGTGGAGCGCCGGCGGCGCATCGGGATCGTCTTCCAGTTCTTCAACCTGGTCTCCAACCTGTCGGTCGCGGACAACGTCGAGCTGCCCGCCCTCCTCGCCGGGGTCCCGCCGAAGCGGGCGCGCGCCGAGCGGAAGGCGCTGCTGGCCGAGCTGGGGCTGGACGGCAAGGAGCGCAGCATGCCGGGCGAGCTGTCCGGCGGCGAGCAGCAGCGGGTGGCGCTGGCCCGCGCCCTGGTCAACCATCCGCCGCTGCTGCTGGCCGACGAGCCCGCGGGCAGCCTGGACAGCCGGGGCACCCGCGAGGTGATGCGGCTGCTGTCCCGCTTCCACCAGCGTGGCCAGACGATCCTGCTGGTCACCCATGACGCCCGGCTGGCGAGCGCCGCGGACCGGGTCATCAGCTTCTTCGACGGGCGCATCGCGGACGACGCGGAGCTGACCGGCACCCCGTCACGCCGGGTGGGGGCGTCCGGGGTGCTGGAGCTGAGGGACTGAGGCGGAGGCATGCGAGCGACCCTGCGCTGGGTGCACTCCGATCTGCGCGCACACCGCGGCGAGGCGCTGTTCATCGTGCTCGCGACCGCCGGTGTCGTCGCCTCGCTGCTGCTGGCGACGGCGCTCTTCGGCTACGCCACCAACCCCTGGCAGCGCGTGTTCACCCAGTCCCGGGACGCGCACGTATGGCTGCACACCACGCCCTCCGCCGACGCGGGCAGGCTCTCCGGCCTGGACGGCGTCGAGTCCGCCGCGGGCCCCTACCCCACCGAGTCCGCCACCGTCGCCGCCCGCGGCATCCGCGCCTCGGTCGAACTGCGCGGCACGACCGCCAAGCCCGCCACCGGGCGCCCGCTCCTCACCTCGGGCCGCTGGCTGGACGGCGCGCACCCCGACGGCGTGGTCCTGGAGAGCCGCCTGGCCCGCGCCCTGCTCGCCCAGCCCGGCGACGTCCTCGCCCTGCCCGGCACCGCACGCACGCTGACCGTCGCCGGGATCGCCGACAGCGCCGAGCCGCGCTACCGCCCCGGTGAGCGCCCGGGCCTCGTCTGGGCCCTCCCGTCCGCCGTACGTGCCCCGGACGGCGAGGTGACGGGGCTGCGCCTGACGGATCCGGACGAGACGGGCTACGCCGTCCAGCGCGCCGTCACCGTGCTGGGGGCCGGTGCGGTCAGCGAGGTCTCCACCTGGCAGCAGGCCCGGTCCGAGGCGCAGGGCGACATGCGGCTGCTCGGACAGGTGCTGGGCCTGTTCGGGCTGGGTGCCCTGCTCGCCGCGGGACTGGCCGTGCACGGGGCGATCGGCACCCGGATCCGGGGGCATCTGCGGGACATCTCGGTGCTGAAGGCGATCGGCTTCACGCCCGGGCAGGTCGTCCGCGTCTTCCTGCTCCAGCATGTCGCGTACGCCCTGCTCGGCGCGGTGGCCGCGGCCGCGCTCACGGAAGGCCTGGGCAGCCGGATCCCGGGCCGCCTCGGGGACGCGGTCGACGTGTGGCAGGGGCTGCCGGGGCGAACAGCCGCCCTGGTCGGGATACCGGTGGGGGCGGTGCTGTTCATCGCCGCGACCACCGGGCTCGCGGCCTGGCGGGCGGGACGGGTGCCGCCGGTGCCCGTGCCCCGGACCGCCGCCCCGGCGGCCGGACGGCTGTCGGGCCTGGCGCGCGGCGCGCTGGGACTGCGGCTGCCGCCGGCGCTGGTGCTGGGCTGGCACAAGGCGTTCGCCCGCCGGCCGCGCACCCCGGCGACCGTCGCCCGGCTGGCGCTGCCGCTGCTGCTGATCGTGGTGGCGATGAGCGCCTGGAGCACCATCGACCGCTTCCACACCAGGCCCGAGCAGGTCGGTATCGCCGCCGCGCTGACCGTCCGCCCGGGCGGCGAGGTCGGCGACCGCGAGGTCCGCGCCCTGCTGGAACGCGATCCGCGGATCGCCGCCGCCCACCCGGGCGTCGAGGTGGCGGCCCTGGTGCCGGGCCAGACGGGCACGATCGCCCTGCGCGGTCTCGGCACCCGCCAGGACCCCTACCCGTACGCCCTGGCCGAGGGCCGCCCGGCGCACGACCGGGACGAGGCGGTGGCCGGGCAGGGACTGCTCGACCTGCTCGACGTGCGCGTCGGCGACTGGGTGCGGATGACCGTGGGCGACCAGCCGCAGATCCTGCACATCGTGGGCCGCAGCATCGAGCCGGAGAACGCCGGCCGGGTCATCTCCACCTCGCTCGACACCCTCCGCGAGAACGACCCCGAGCTGCGCCCCACCCGCTACGAGCTGCGCCTGCGGCCCGGCGCCGACCCGCACGAGGTCGCGCGCGATCTGGCGACGGCGGCGGGCGGGCACCTGGACGTGCACGCCGTGCCCAATCCGGCGGACGGGCTGTCGTCGCTGCGCGGGGTGGTCCTCGGCCTGATCGCGGTGCTGGCCCTGATCGGGATCGTCGACCTGCTGACCGTGATCGGCGGCACGGTCCGTGAGGGCGAGCGGGATCTGCTGGCGCTCAAGGCCGTCGGCCTGTCCCCACGGCAGATCACCGGGGTGACGGTCACGGCCACCGTCTGCACCGCACTGACCGCGGTGCTGCTCGGCACGGCCGTGGGGCTGCCCCTCGCGCACTGGCTGATCGACGCCCAGGGCAGATCCAGCGGCATCGGCGCGGGGATAGCGCAGGGGCCGTCGCCCGGCCTGCTGCTGCTCTTCGGTACGGCCGCCGTCCTGGGCGCCGCCGCCCTCGCCGCCCTGCCCGCGGCCCGCGCGGCCCGTCGCCGGCTCGCCGACACGCTCAGTGCGGTGGCCTGAGCGCGGCCCCCGGCGACGCCGTCAGACGGTGACCGCGGTGACCCGCCGATAGCTGCTGCCGTCGCGCTCGCGCACGAGCAGACCGGTGTCCACGCAGTAGCGGCGCAGCGCGGAGGTGTCGTCGTGGACGGTGCGGAACGCCTCGTTGACCTCGCGCTCGGTGTAGCTGCGGTCGGCCGCGAAGAGGGTTCCCGTCAGGTGCTCCAGCAGTTCGCGGCGTACGACCGGACGGACCGGGATCGACGTCAGCCGCCCGTGGGCGAAGAACCCGGTCAGACGCCGGGGCACACCGGATGGCGCCGGCTCGGCGGGGCGGGCGCGGCGGAAGACCGCCGGGTCGGCCCGCAGGGAGCCGTCGGGCAGGCGCTCCACCAGGCCCACCGAGATCAGGCGCCCCAGGTGTTTGCGCCCGGCGGGAGAGTCCTCCTCGCGGGGCGGCAGGTCCTGCAGCACGATCCGGGCGTACAGCTGCAGCCGTTCCGGGTCGGCGAGCGCGGCCAGGAGCTGGTCCATGGTGTGTGTCCTTCCGGCGGGTGACGGGCCGGAGCAGTGTCACCCGCCGGAAGCCGGCCACGCATCCGCTTTTCGGCGGTTGGGGCTCAACGGCCGCGCAGCTCCCGGTACTTGGCGACCAGGGACGTGGTGGACGCGTCCAGGCCGGGCACCTCGGCGCCCTCGGTCAGCGCGGGCTCGACGCGCTTGGCGAGGACCTTGCCGAGCTCGACGCCCCACTGGTCGAAGGAGTCGATGTTCCACACCGCGCCCTGCACGAACACCTTGTGCTCGTAGAGGGCGACCAACTGGCCGAGCACGGACGGGGTCAGCTCGCGCGCGAGGATCGTCGTCGTCGGGTGGTTGCCCTTGAACGTCTTGTGCGCGACCAGTTCCTCCGGCACGCCCTCAGCGCGCACCTCCTCGGGCGTCTTGCCGAAGGCCAGTGCCTGGGTCTGGGCGAAGAAGTTGGCCATCAGCAGATCGTGCTGCGCCTTCAGCTCGTCGCTCAGCTCGGCGACCGGCTCGGCGAAGCCGATGAAGTCCGCCGGGATCAGCTTGGTGCCCTGGTGGATGAGCTGGTAGTAGGCGTGCTGCCCGTTGGTGCCGGGCGTGCCCCAGACGACCGGCCCGGTCTGCCACTCCACCGCACGGCCGTCGCGGCCGACGTACTTGCCGTTGGACTCCATGTCGAGCTGCTGCAGATACGCCGTGAACTTCGACAGGTAGTGCGAGTACGGCAGGACGGCGTGCGACTGGGCGTCGTGGAAGTTGCCGTACCAGATGCCGAGCAGGCCCAGCAGCAGCGGCACGTTGGACTCGGCGGGCGCGGTGCGGAAGTGCTCGTCGACGATGCGGAAGCCGTCGAGCATCTCCCGGAAACGGTCCGGGCCGATGGCGATCATCAGCGACAGGCCGATCGCGGAGTCGTACGAATACCGGCCGCCGACCCAGTCCCAGAACTCGAACATGTTGGCCGTGTCGATGCCGAACTCGGCGACTTTCTCGGCATTCGTCGACAAAGCGACGAAGTGCTTGGCGACGGCGGCCTCGTCACCGAGGGCGTCCAGCAGCCACGTGCGCGCGGAGGTGGCGTTGGTGACCGTCTCGATGGTGGTGAAGGTCTTGGACGCGATGATGAACAGCGTCTCGGCCGGGTCCAGGTCGCGGGTCGCCTCGTGCAGGTCGGCGCCGTCGACGTTGGAGACGAAACGGACGGTCAGCTCGCGGTCGGTGAAGGCGCGCAGCACCTCGTACGCCATCGCCGGGCCGAGGTCGGAGCCGCCGATGCCGACGTTGACGACATTGCGGATCCGCCGGCCGGTGTGCCCGGTCCACTCCCCCGAACGGACCCGCTCGGCGAAGTCGGCCATCTTGTCGAGCACGGCGTGCACGCCCGGCACGACGTTCTCGCCGTCGACCTCGATCACCGCGTCCCGGGGTGCGCGCAGCGCGGTGTGCAGGACGGCGCGGTTCTCGGTGGTGTTGATCCTCTCGCCGCGGAACATGGCGTCCCGCAGCCCGAAGACGTCGGTTGCGGCGGCCAGCTCGCGCAGCAGCCGCAGCGTCTCGTCGGTGACGAGGTGCTTGGAGTAGTCGATGAACAGGTCACCGACCTGGAGTGTGTAGCCGGAGCCGCGCCCGGGGTTCGCCGCGAACAGATCCCGCAGATGGGTGTCCGCGAACTCCTCATGGTGCTTGGCCAGAGCGGTCCACTCGGGTGTCTGATTCAGCCTGGTACGGCCGTCTGCGTTCATGGTCCCAACCTACAGCGACCTGAAGACCGACCAAGCAGGTCCGGCCGGGCACCGCGTGGTGCCCGGCCGGTTCCAACTGCTAGATCTCGCCCCGCAGTTTGGCGAGCGCCTCGGCGAGGATCGCCTCGCCGTCCGCGTCGCTGCGCCGCTCCCGTACATACGCCAGATGCGTCTTGTAGGGCTCGGTGCGCGGCGGGTCCGGCGGGTTGTCCCGGTCCTGTCCGGCGGGGAAGCCGCAGCGCGGGCAGTCCCAGGTGTCGGGAACCTGCGCGTCGCTGGCGAAGCTCGGCTGGGTCTCGTGCCCGTTGGAGCACCAGAAGGAGATGCGCAGACGCGGCGCGGACTCGCCGCGCTCGGCCTCGCCCATCGGCCCCGCCCCGACCCGGCTTCCTCGGATCGCGTTGCCACTTGCCACGGTCGTAACTCCCTGCGTGATGGTGCCGCGAAGCGAGTCGGCGTTCCGCTTCGCTGCGAGCGCCTCAGTCTACGTAAGGCCCAACGCGCGTCCAGTGATTGGAGTTACAGCCCCCACACATAGACGCAAGCCCCATGATAGGCCGCGCTCAGCTGCGCGTACCGAACATGGGGCGTTACGTGCGAAACGCGTGGGCGGCTCAGCTGTTGATCTTCATCAGGATGCCCAGCACGACAATGCACGCGAACCACAGCAGACCGACCACCACGGTGATCCGGTCCAGGTTGCGCTCGGCGACGGAGGAGCCGCCGACGGACGACTGCATGCCGCCACCGAACATGTCGGAGAGGCCGCCGCCCTTCCCCTTGTGCATCAGCACCAGCAGCATCAGCAGCAGGCTGAAGACGATCAGGGCGATGGAGAACCCCATAACCACGGCTGGACCAACTTCCTCGGATTCGGATGGACGACGGGGACACAGCGACCACCCGCTGTGTCCCCGCAAGGGTACGACGGATCGCCGCTACCGCATACTCACTGGTCGACTCACTGATCGCGGAAGCGCACGATCTTGACGAACTCGTCCGCGTCCAGCGAGGCCCCGCCGACCAGCGCGCCGTCGATGTCGGCCTGCGCCATGATCTCGGCGACGTTGCCGGACTTCACGGAGCCGCCGTACTGGATGCGGACCTTGCCGGCCACCTCCTGGGAGTACAGCTCGGCGATCTTGCCGCGGATGGCGGCGCAGACCTCCTGGGCGTCCTCGGCGCCGCAGACCTTGCCGGTGCCGATGGCCCACACGGGCTCGTAGGCGATCACGATCGTCTCGGCCTGCTCGGCCGGGATGCCCTTCAGACCGCCCTCGACCTGGGCGAGGGTGTGGGTGACGTGGTTGCCCGCGTCGCGGACCTCCAGCTCCTCACCGACGCACATGATCGGCGTGATGCCGTTCTTGAAGGCGGCCTTGACCTTGGCGTTCACCAGCTCGTCGGTCTCGCCGTGGTACTGGCGGCGCTCGGAGTGGCCGATCGCCACGTACGTGCACCTCAGCTTGGCCAGCATCGGGCCGGAGATCTCGCCGGTGTAGGCACCGCCGTCGTGCACCGAGATGTCCTGGGCGCCGTACTTGATCTTCAGCTTGTCGTGCTCGACCAGGGTCTGTACGGAGCGCAGGTCGGTGAAGGGCGGCAGGACGGCGACCTCGACGGCCTCGTAGTCCTTGTCGGCCAGGGCGAAGGCGAGTTTCTGGGTGTGGGCGATGGCCTCCAGGTGGTTGAGGTTCATCTTCCAGTTGCCCGCCATCAGCGGCGTACGGGTGGTCATCGAGGGTCAGTCCTCCAGTGCGGCGAGGCCGGGGAGCGTCTTGCCCTCGAGGTATTCGAGGGAGGCGCCGCCACCGGTCGAGATGTGGCCGAATGCCTGCTCGTCGAAGCCCAGGGTGCGCACGGCCGCGGCGGAGTCGCCGCCGCCGACCACGGTGAAGCCCGGGGAGTCGATGAGGGCCTGGGCGACCGCCTGGGTGCCCACGGCGTAGTCGGGGTGCTCGAAGACGCCCATGGGGCCGTTCCAGAAGACGGTGGCGGCGTCGGCGAGCTTCGAGGCGTACAGCTTGCGGGTCTGAGGACCGATGTCCAGGCCCTCCTGGTCGGCCGGGATGGCGTCCGCGGCGACGGTGGTGGGGTTCGCGGGGGCCTTGGTCTTCAGGTCCGGGAACTCGGGGGCGACCAGGACGTCCACCGGCAGGACGATCTCGACGCCGTTCTTCTCGGCGCGCTCCATGTACTCGGTGACGGCCGGGATCTGGTCCTCCTGGAGCAGGGAGATGCCGACCTCGTATCCCTTGGCCTTCAGGAACGTGTACGCCATGCCGCCGCCGATGAGCAGGCGGTCGGCCTTGCCGAGCAGCTGGTCGATGACGGCGAGCTTGTCGGACACCTTGGCGCCGCCGAGCGCGACGACGTACGGCCGCTTGACGTCCTCGGTGAGCTTCTTCAGGACGCCGACCTCGGTGGCGATGAGGTAGCCGGCGTAGTGCGGCAGCCTCTTCGGCAGGTCGAAGACCGAGGCGTGCCCCCGGTGCACCGCGCCGAAACCGTCGCCCACGTACACGTCGGCGAGGGCGGCGAGCTGGTCGGCGAAGGCGGCGCGCTCGGCGTCGTCCTTGCTGGTCTCACCGGCGTTGAAGCGCAGGTTCTCGACGACCGCGACCTGGCCGTCGGCGAGGCCGCCGACGGTGGCCCGCGCGGAGTCGCCGACCGTGTCGGTGGCGAACGCGACGTCGGCGCCGAGGAGTTCACCGAGCCGCGCGGCGGCCGGGGCGAGCGAGAAGGCGGGGTCCGGGGCACCCTTGGGGCGGCCCAGGTGCGAGGCGACGACCACGCGGGCGCCCGCCTCGGCCAGTGCCTTGACGGTGGGCAGTACGGCGCGGATACGGCCGTCGTCGGTGATGGTGGTGCCGTCCAGCGGCACGTTGAGGTCGGCGCGGACGAAGACCCGCCGGCCGGCCACGCCGTCGGCGAGAAGCTCGTCGATCGTCTTCATGAGGGGGCTCCTGGGAAGGGCGCTCTCGCTACGAGAGGGCTGGTCGATCTGTACGTGAGTCAGGGCTCGGGCGACGCGGCGTGCGCTGCCCGAGCCCTGCCTCACATCGAGGTGCCTGTGGGTGCTGCTCAGAGCTGGTTGCCGACGAAGACCGTGAGGTCGACGAGGCGGTTCGAATAGCCCCACTCGTTGTCGTACCAGCCGATGACCTTCACGTTCTTGCCCTCCTGGACCATGGTCAGGGAGGAGTCGAAGGTGCAGGACGCCGGGGCGTTGACGATGTCGGAGGAGACGATCGGGTCCTCCGTGTAGTCGAGGAGACCCTTCAGCTCGCCCTCGGCGGCCTTCTGGAAGGCGGCGTTGACCTCTTCCTTGGTGACCTCGCGGCCGAGCTCGACGACCAGGTCGGTGACCGAGCCGGTCGGGACCGGGACGCGCATGGCGATGCCGTCCAGCTTGCCCTTGAGCTGCGGCAGCACCAGGGAGGTGGCCTTGGCGGCACCGGTGGTGGTCGGGATGATGTTCTCGGCGGCGGCGCGGGCGCGGCGCAGGTCCTTGTGCGGGAAGTCCAGGATGCGCTGGTCGTTGGTGTACGCGTGGACCGTCGTCATCAGGCCCTTGACGATGCCGAAGTTCTCGTCGAGGACCTTCGCCATCGGCGCCACACAGTTGGTGGTGCAGGAGGCGTTGGAGATGACGTGGTGGTTCGCCGGGTCGTACTTGTCCTGGTTGACGCCCATCACGATGGTGATGTCCTCGTCCTTGGCCGGAGCCGAGATGAGGACCTTCTTGGCACCACCGGCGAGGTGCTTGGCGGCGTCTTCCTTCTTGGTGAAGATGCCGGTCGACTCGATGACGATGTCGACGCCCAGCTCGCCCCACGGGATGTCGGCGGGGTTGCGCTCGGACAGCACCTTGATGGTGTGGCCGTCGACGGTGATCGTGTCGGCGGTGTGCGTGACCTCCTGCTTGAGGCGGCCCAGGATGGTGTCGTACTTCAGCAGGTGAGCGGTGGTCGCGGTGTCACCCAGGTCGTTGACAGCCACGATCTCGATGTCTGCACCCTGCTCCAGCAGCGCGCGGAAGTAGTTACGACCGATGCGGCCAAAGCCGTTGATGCCTACGCGGATCGTCACGAACCGATCTCCTCGTTGGTACGCCGGCCGTTGATGCCGGCGAGCTGTATGGGATGTCCCCGACCGCCTACGACCCTACCTCCCCGAGGCCCCGGGAGTGACATCGAGATGGCCCATACACGGCAGTGCGGTCCGTACCCGCCAGTAGGGGTACGGACCGCCCGGGCCGTGCGACCCGATCACCCGATTTCACTACGGACAGTGGGCGGTCGTTGACCTGGTGTTCAGTCGTCGAGCGCGGTGAGCGCCTCGCCGATCAGGTCCCTGCGGTCGGCCGCCGCGGTGACGTGTTCCAGGCCGAAACCGAGCAGCACCGTGTCGTCGGTGGTGACCGCTCCATATGTCTTGAACAGTTCCCCGGACAGACCCCAGTCCTTGACCACCGCCGGGCTGCCCGCGGGCGGTCCGGCGGTGCTCCAGGCGCCGAGCGAGGTCTCGAAGCCGTCGGTCTGTCCCGCCGTGCCGCCGATGACGACGGCGGCGTTGTCGGCGAGGACGCCGTGGCCGCCGGAGCCGGGGTCGGTGACGTAGCTGAGGGAGACCTCGACCGTCTTCCCGGCGTACGCGGACAGGTCGAACTCGACCTGCTGCCAGCCGTCGGAGGCACCGGTGAAGCTGTTCCAGGAGCCGCTGGTCCCGGTGGGCGTGCAGCCGCCCTCGCCGAGGGTCAGATACCGCTTGAGCGCCGGGTGCGCCTGGATGAAGTAGCCGGCCTCGCACTCGGTGGGTACGGCGGTGCCGGTGGCGCCGTTCTTCTCCGGGAGCGTGGTCCAGTCGTCGGCCCCGGCCGTGTGCGCCTCCAGGACGGCGTGGTCGTAGCCCTCCTCCGTGTTCCACAGCAGCCGGGTGCGCAGGGTCGGGGCGTCGGCCGCGCTCACCGAGGTGAGGTCGATGGTGCGGGTCAGACGGTTCCAGGCGTAGTCGGAGTGCGTGACGGCCGCCATGGACGCGCCTTCGTACGGGCCGTACGGGTTGACGGTCCCCGGGTACTGGCCCGCGCCGGCGCTCTCGAACTGCGGGAACGTCTCCACGGGCAGGGTGTCGGAGGTGACGCCGAACGATCCGGCGGTGTCCAGCGGGTTGCCGGGCGCGTCGCCGAGGGTTCCCGTGACGCCCGCCAGCCTGCCGGTGCCGGTGAAGCCGGTGACGTCCGGCAGGGACGTACGGGTGTGGGCGCCCAGGTAGTACTGGCTGAAGTCGTTCGACAGGGTGCCCCCGCCGAGGTCGACCGAGCCGCCGGCCGTCTCGCCCGCCTCGATCAGCTTGCCGCCCTCGTTGAGGTAGGCGCGCAGTGCGAGCTGGGTGGCGACGCCCGGGCGGGCGGCGCCGGTGTAGTGGACGACCGTGTCGAAGTGCTTCAGCACCCCGAGCGCGTCCGGCGCGCCCTGGGTGGCGACGTCCCAGACGACGGCCCGTTCCCCGTTGGCCTTCAGCGCGTCGACGTACGTCTGCGCCTGGGTGGCGGGCGCGCCCTCCTCGGCGACGACGAGCACATCGGCGCGCGGCCGTTCGGCGACCGTGTAGGTGAAGTGCTCGCTCTCGGTGCGCTTTCCTGACTTCGTCCTGCCGGTGAACCAGACCTCGACCGTGTCTCCGGGGTCGCCGTCGTCGACCTTCGCCCGGTACTCGTCGAAGTAGAGGTTGTCCTCACCGCCGTACGTCTCGCCGCCCCGCCAGGGCCGAAGCCGCATGTCGTGCGTACGGCCGCCGTTGACGCGGTACTTGAGCTCCTTGTCGCGCACGGACTTGCGTACGACGACGGAGACCTCCTGGTCGGCGTCGCGCGCGTACGACGTGGTGAACGGCGCGGGCGTGAAGTCGGGGGCGTCGATGCCGACCGAGGACCTGGGCTGGTCGGGGCGGGCGGCGGACTCGGCGACGGAGAGCGCGAACGGGATGTTCTTCTCGAACTCCTGCTGGATGAGCTTCTCGTCGTCCGGGAAGGTGAAGATCGACGCGCAGTCGGCGGCCTCCCAGGCGTCGTCCGGGTCGGCGTTGGAGACGGTCTGACAGGTCGACATCTCGGGCGTGAACATGGCCGCGCCGTGCAGGTTGGCCGCGTGGCCGTCGGTCTCGCCGTTGGTGGTGTACAGCTCGGAGGAGAGCTGCGGGTGGTAGCCGGGGACGGCCGGGTTCTCGGGCGTGCCGGCGAGGGACTCGTAGAGGACGTCGTCCGGGGTGGGCGTGGCGACCTGCCAGCCGACGCCGTAGAGGATCAGCTCGGCGGCGGAGTGGTAGTTGATGCCGTACTCGAAGCCGATGCGCTGGAAGAAGGCGTCCAGCGCCTTGGTCTCCGGCTCGGAGTTCGGGCCCGGGCCGCGGTAGGTCTGGCTGGTGGGGTAAGGGGACGAACCCTCGTCGTCGTAGCCCCACTTGTAGGCGAAGTTGCGGTTGAGGTCGACGCCGTCGCCGATGGTGTAGTGGCCGTCGCCGTTGTTGTCGCGCATGTTCTTGCGCCACTGGCGGTCGCCGTCGGGGTGGTGCGTCCAGTCGTAGCCGTCGGGGTTGGCGGAGATGACGAACCACAGTTCGGTGGTGTCGACGATCTTCTTGATGCGCTTGTCGGTGGCGTAGTTGTCCAGGTAGTGGTGCATCAGCCGCCGGGTCATCTCCGGGGTGATCCACTCGCGTGCGTGCTGGTTGGACAGATAGAGGACGGAGGGCTTGGCGCCGTCCTTGGTCTTTCTGGCGTTCTTGGTGAGCTTGAGGGCGAGGATGTCCTGGCCCTGGAGGGACTTGCCGATGGAGACCACCTTGGTCAGGGACGGGTGCTCCTGACCGGTCCTGAGGATCTCCTCCTTGAGGTTGCCCTTGCCGCTGTACGGCCGGAAGACGCCCTCGCCCGCGGCGGTCACGCGTGCCTGTGCCTGCGCCGAGAGCCTGTGCTCCTTGAGGTCGATGCCCTGCTTCTGGAGCTTGGCGGCCTGTTTGTCGGTGAGGTAGACCTCGACGGTGGCGGTGCCCTTGTCGGGGATCTGTTCGCCGAGTTCGTGACTGTCCTGTCCGGTGGCCAGCAGCAGGGGTACCTGCTGCTGGGTGACGTCGGCGCGGAAGACCTTGACCTCTTCGGTGTCGGGGTCGGATGCCTTCTCGTCCGCCTGGGCCAAGGGTGCCAGGGTGAGGCCGCCCAGCAGGAGCGCGCCGGCGGCGAGGATCGATCTCGCTCTTCGTCTCATGAGCCCCCCTTGCGGTGGTTCGCCACGGTGGCGAGTGGATGCCAGGCTCATGACAGGGCATGGTCAAGTCAAGACCGCCTCATGACACGCGAACGCCGGTGTCGACCACCCAGGTGGGCGTCTTCACCGGCGTCTTGATGGGCCTTCAGGTCTCCCCTGGCCCCAGGTCACCCCGACCCTTCGGGTCGCCCCTGCCCGGGCAGGGTCACCCCGCGAGGTTGTCGGCCAGTTCCTCGGTGAGGTTGGCCTCCGTGCCCGGGATCCCCAGGTCGGACGCGCGCTTGTCGGCCATGGCGAGCAGGCGGCGGATACGTCCCGCGACGGCGTCCTTGGTCAGCGGCGGGTCGGCCAGCGCACCCAGCTCCTCCAGCGAGGCCTGCTTGTGTTCCATGCGCAGCCGACCGGCCGCGGCGAGGTGCTCGGGGACGTCGTCACCGAGGATCTCCAGGGCGCGTTGGACACGGGCACCGGCGGCGACGGCCGCGCGGGCGGAGCGGCGCAGGTTGGCGTCGTCGAAGTTGGCGAGCCGGTTGGCGGTGGCCCGGACCTCGCGGCGCATCCGCCGCTCCTCCCAGGCCAGCACCGACTCGTGGGCGCCGAGCCGGGTGAGCAGCGCGCCGATCGCGTCACCGTCCCGGACGACGACCCGGTCCACGCCCCGCACCTCGCGGGCCTTCGCGGCGATCGACAGGCGGCGGGCGGCGCCGACCAGGGCGAGCGCGGCCTCGGGGCCCGGGCAGGTCACCTCAAGGGAGGAGCTGCGACCGGGCTCGGTGAGCGAACCGTGCGCCAGAAACGCGCCGCGCCAGGCCGCCTCGGCGTCACAGGTGGCCCCTGAGACCACCTGCGGGGGCAGGCCCCGGATCGGGCGGCCCCGGCCGTCGACCAGGCCGGTCTGCCGGGCCAGCTGATCGCCACCGGCGACGACCCGGACGACGTACCGCGAACCGCGCCGCAAGCCACCCGGAGCCATCACGATCAGTTCCGAGCTGTGCCCGAAGATCTCCAGGATGTCCCGCTTGAGCCGCCGCGCCGCCATCGCGGTGTCCAGCTCCGCCTCGATCACGATGCGCCCGCTGACCAGGTGAAGGCCGCCGGCGAACCGCAGAATGGCGGAGACCTCCGCCTTCCTGCAGCAGGTCCGGGTGACGGGGAGCCGGGAGATCTCATCCTTCACCGCTGCCGTCATCGCCATGGGCCGATCCTTCCATGCATCCGAAAAATACGGTCGTACGCGGCGGCCAGCAGCTCCGGGTCGTGCCGCGGACTCCCGTCCGTCCGGGCCACCGGCGCCAGCTCGACCGCGGCCCCGAAACGCTTGGCGGCGTCGGTCAGCAAGTCGCGGTCGGGCACGGCGGCCTCGTCGGCCAGCACCACGTCCAGGGCGAGTTTAGGGGCGTGTCGTCCCAAAACCTCCAAATGACGCTGCGGGGAGAAGCCCTCGGTTTCTCCGGGCTGCGGGGCGAGGTTCAGCGAGAGTACCCGGCGGGCCTTCGTCTCGGTCAGGGCGTCCAGCAGCTTGGGCACGAGCAGGTGCGGGATGACCGAGGAGAACCAGGAGCCGGGGCCGAGCACCACCCAGTCCGCGTCCAGCACCGCCTCGACGGCCTCCGGCACGGCGGGCGGGTCGTTCGGCACCAGGTGCACGGACTGCACCTCGCCGGGGGTCAGGGCGACGTTCGCCTGTCCCCGGACGGTGTCGATGTCGTCGGGCCGCTCCCTGTCGTGCCCCCTGACCAGCGCCTGGAGCTCCAGCGGCACGGCGGACATGGGCAGCACCCGCCCGTGCGCGCCGAGCAGCTTGCCGACCAGGTCGAGGGCGAGGACATGGTCGCCGAGCTGCTCCCACAGGGCGACGATCAGCAGGTTGCCGACCGCGTGGTCGTGCAGTTCGCCCTTGGACTGGAAGCGGTGCTGGATGACGCGGGCCCAGGTCTGGCCCCAGTCGTCGTCGCCGCACAGCGCGGCCAGTGCCTTGCGCAGATCGCCGGGCGGCAGCACGCCCAGCTCGTCGCGGAGCCGGCCGCTGGAGCCGCCGTCGTCGGCCACGGTGACGACGGCGGTGAGGTCGCCGGTGATCCGGCGCAGCGCGGCGAGCGAGGCGGACAGTCCCATGCCGCCGCCGAGGGCGACCACCTTGGGCTGGGTGCCCCGGCGGCGCGCCCGGCCGCCCCGGGACTCGGCGAGCCGGCCGCCCCGCCCCTCGGGGGTGACCCTGCGCAGCCGGCTCAGCCGCAACGTACGTCCCGTCATTCCCGTCCCATGTCCCGGTGCACGACCACCGTCTCCACACCCTCGGCCGCCAGGCGCGCGGCGAGCTTCTCCGACATCGCGACCGAGCGGTGCTTGCCGCCGGTGCAGCCGACCGCGATGGTCACGTACCGCTTGCCCTCGCGCCGGTAACCGGCCGCGATGAGCTGGAGCAGCTCGGCGTACCGGTCGAGGAACTCCTTCGCGCCGGGCTGGTTGAAGACATAGCCCGACACCTCGTCGTTGAGGCCGGTGAAGGGGCGCAGCTCCGGGACCCAGTGCGGGTTGGGCAGGAAGCGGCAGTCGACGACGAGGTCGGCGTCGACCGGCAGGCCGTACTTGTAGCCGAAGGACATGACGGTGGCCCGCAGCTCCGGCTCCTCCTCGCCCGCGAACTGGGCGTCCATCTTGGCGCGCAGCTCGTGCACGTTGAGGCTGGAGGTGTCGATCACCAGGTCGGCGTCGCCGCGCAGCTCGCGCAGCAGCTCCCGCTCGGCCGCGATGCCGTCGACGATCCGGCCGTCGCCCTGGAGGGGGTGCGGGCGGCGCACCGACTCGAAGCGGCGCACCAGGGCCTCGTCCGAGGACTCCAGGAAGACGATCCGCCGGGTGACCCCGCGGGTGTCGAGGTCGGCGAGGGACTCGCGCAGGTTGTCGAAGAAGCGCCGGCCGCGTACGTCGACGACGACCGCGATCCGCGCCACGTTGCCCTGCGAGCGGGCACCGAGCTCCACCATGGTGGGGATCAGCGCGGGCGGAAGGTTGTCGACCACGAACCAGCCGAGGTCCTCCAGGCACTTCGCGGCCGTCGAGCGTCCGGCTCCGGACATGCCCGAGATGATCACCAGTTCGGGGATGGCCGCTTCGGGCACCCCGCCTGCTTCGCTGCCCGTACCCACCTGTGCTCCGTCGCCCTGAGGCGCGTCCTGCCGGGTGCCATCCTCGTCGGTCACCTTGTGAGTTTCCTCGGTTTCCTGATCTCGCTGGGCTGTGGACTGCTTGTCGTACTCGCTCATCTCTCCTGCCCCCGTCGCTCGTCCGGGGCGCCCGTGGGCACGGGCTCCCCTGGGGTACCCGCCGTCGTCTCGGGTGCCCCGTCCTCCACGTCATCCATGATTTCTCCAGTCGCCGTGTTCACGGCGGGTGCGGCCGGAGCCGTCCGGGCGAGCGCCACGGCGATCGTCTCGGCCGTCTTGCGACCTATGCCCGGCACCTCGCAGATCTGGTCGATGGTCGCGGCGCGCAGCTTCTTCACCGACCCGAAATGCTTGATCAGCGCCTGTTTGCGGGTCTCGCCGAGCCCCGGTACGTCGTCCAGGGGGCTGGAGCGGATGCGCTTGGCGCGCTTGCTGCGCTGGTAGCTGATCGCGAACCGGTGCGCCTCGTCGCGGACGCGTTGCAGCAGGTAGAGGCCCTCGCTGGTGCGGGGCAGGATGACCGGGTCGTCCTCGCCGGGCAGCCAGACCTCCTCCAGGCGCTTGGCGAGGCCGCACACGGCGATGTCGTCGATGCCCAGCTCGTCCAGGGCCCGCTGGGCGGCGGCGACCTGCGGCTGCCCGCCGTCGACGACGACCAGCTGCGGGGGGTAGGCGAAGCGCTTGGGGCGGCCGTCGTCCTCGGTGAGGGAGCTGATGAGGCCGTTCGTGTCCCCGTTGGCGCCGCCGTCCCCATTGGCGCCGCCGTCGACGGTGGCGCCGTCCGTGTGGCCGCTTGTGAGGCCCGGCTCACCGTCGGCCCACTCGCCCGTCTTCTCCTTCTCGGCGAGATAGCGCCGGAAGCGGCGGGTGATCACCTCGTGCATCGAGCGGACGTCGTCCTGCCCTCGGAAGCCCTTGATCTGGAACCGGCGGTACTCGCTCTTGCGCTGCAGCCCGTCCTCGAAGACGACCATGGAGGCCACCACGTCGTCGCCCTGGAGGTGCGAGATGTCGTAGCACTCGATCCGCAGCGGGGCGCTGTCCAGGTCCAGGGCGTCGGCGATCTCCTCCAGCGCGCGCGAGCGCGTGGTCAGGTCGGAGGCGCGCTTGGTCTTGTGCAGCGCGAGTGCCTGGAGGGCGTTGCGCTGCACGGTCTCCATCAGGGCCTTCTTGTCGCCGCGCTGCGGGATGCGCAGCGAGACGTTCGAACCCCGGCGCACGGTCAGCCACTCCTGTACCGGCTCCACCGGGTCGGGCAGCGCCGGGACGAGGACCTCCTTGGGGACCGCGTCGCCGGTCTCCTCCCCGTACAGCTGCTGCAGGGCGTGCTCCACCAGGGCGCCCGTGGTGATCTCCTCGACCTTGTCGGTGACCCAGCCGCGCTGGCCGCGCACGCGGCCGCCGCGGACGTGGAAGATCTGCACGGCCGCTTCCAGCTCGTCCTCGGCCACGGCGATCAGGTCGGCGTCGGTCGCGTCCGCGAGCACGACCGCGTTCTTCTCCATGGCCTTCTTCAGGGCCTCGATGTCGTCACGCAGCCGGGCCGCTCGCTCGTACTCCAGCTCCTCGGCCGCCTCCGCCATCTGCTTCTCCAGACGGCGCAGGTACGTGCCCGTGCGGCCGGTCATGAAGTCGCAGAACTCCTCCGCCAGCTCCCGGTGGTCCTCGTCGGAGATCCGGCCGACGCAGGGCGCGGAGCACTTGCCGATGTAGCCGAGCAGACAGGGGCGGCCGGTGCGGTGGGCGTTCTTGAAGACGCCGGTCGAGCAGGTGCGCACGGGGAAGACGCGCAGCAGCAGGTCGACCGTGTCCCGGATGGCCCACGCGTGCGCGTACGGCCCGAAGTAGCGCACGCCCTTCTTCTTGTGGCCGCGCATCACCTGCACGCGCGGGTACTGCTCGTTCATCGTCACCGCGAGGTACGGGTAGCTCTTGTCGTCGCGGTACTTGACGTTGAACCGGGGGTCGTACTCCTTGATCCAGGAGTACTCCAGCTGTAGTGCCTCGACCTCCGTGGACACCACCGTCCACTCCACGGACGCGGCCGTGGTGACCATGCTCCGGGTGCGCGGGTGCAGGCCGGCCAGATCCTGGAAGTAGTTGGCCAGACGCTGGCGCAGGCTCTTCGCCTTTCCGACGTAGATCACCCGGCGGTGCTCGTCACGGAACCGGTACACCCCTGGGGAGTCCGGGATGTCTCCCGGCCTGGGGCGGTAGCTGGAGGGATCGGCCATGTCTCACACCCTACTGGCGAGCAGTGACACTCCGGCGGGCCTGTGGACAACGCCCACCGCACCGCCGGGAGATCCGGTGGTCGATCAGTCGTGGGGCACCGGTCGAACCTCGGCCACGAGCGCACCACGGTTGGGCTTCAGGTGTTGTCGAGGCATGGTCAACACGCTTCAATGCGGAGGAACTCGGGACCGTGAACGGCGTCGTAGGGATGTGCAGATGGCCCGACGCCGCCCGGGTGACCCGGACGACCTGCGCGAACGGACTGAGCGACCGTTGTGCTCCAGCACAGAAAGGCCCCTGCATGCCGCACGCCACACCGCACGCGGACGTCGTCCCCGCGGAACCGGACACGGAGCTGGACACACAGCTGGACACACAGCTGGACTCCGAACTGGACACGGCCCTGCGCGGCGGCCCCTTCCACGTCGCGCTGCGCGCCGCGATAGCCGCTCGCGGACTGCCGTTGCAGCGGGTGCAGCACCATCTGACGCGGTACGGCGTGAAAGTGGGCGTCACGAGCCTGAGTTACTGGCAGCAGGGCGCCCGCCGCCCCCAGCGCCCCGAGTCGCTGCGCGCCGTCCGGGCCCTGGAGGAGATCCTCCAGCTCCCGGAGGAGTCACTGATCCGGCTGCTCGCCGAGACAGCCGCCGACCGCGCGTCCGCGCGCCGCCCCGAGGGCCGCTCCTACCGGTCCCTCGTCGAGGCCTCGGGCGTCCTGGAACGGCTCCTCGCCGAGCTGGGCGCACCGCTCGACGGCGGGCTGCACATGCTCGGGCACCACGAGCGGGTGCGGATCGGGGCGCGCCGCGAACTGCTGGGGTGCGAGTCGCACCACGTCGTGCGCGCGCACCGGGACGGCGTCGACCGCTTCGTGGCCGTCCACCACGGCGACCCCGGGTGCGCGCCGGACCGCATGACCGTGCACGCCCTGGAGAACTGCCGCACCGGACGCGTCCGTTGGCACCACGAGACCGGCGTCCTGGTCGCGGAGCTGCTCTTCGACACCCGGCTGCGGGGCGGCGACACCTTCCTCTTCCGCTACGGCGTCGAGGACGGCACGGGGGGCGTGTCACGTGAGTACGTCCGCGGCTTCGGGCCGGCCGGCGGCCAGTACGCCCTTCAGGTGCGGTTCGACGAGAACGCCCTGCCGGTGCGCTGTCACCGGTTCACCCAGCAGTCGGCGGCGGCTCCGCGCAGCGGGCACCAGGATCTGCCGCTGACCGGACGGCATCACTCGGTGCACCTGGTGGAGCCGCGGGTGCGGGCAGGGATCGTGGGGATCGGGTGGGAGTGGGGCGGTGCCGGGTGAGGGGTGGGTGGTCGAGTGACGGGTGGCCGGGTGGCCCGGTGAGGGGCGGGTGGTGGCTGGCCGGGTGACGTAAACGTTTGCGCAAGCGTTTACGTGAGCCGCTGAATGGGATACGGTCCCCGCCAGGAAAGGGGACAGCATGGCGACGATGGCGGACGTGGCGCGCAGCGCCGGGGTCTCTGTGGCGACCGTCTCGCACGTGCTGAACGGCACCCGGCCGGTCCTCCCGCAGACCCGCCAGGCCGTCCTGGACGCCATCGACCACCTCGGCTACACCCCGAACACCCTGGCCCGCTCCCTGGTGACCGCCCGCACCCGCTCGATCGGCCTCGCGGTGTCGGCCATCAGCAACCCGTACTTCACCGAGATCCTCCAGGGCGTCGAGGCGACCGCCCTGGAGCAGGGCTACAGCCTCCTCATCGCCGACCCGCACGACGACCCGGAGCACGAGCGCAAGGTCGTCCAGCTGCTGCACGAGCGGCGCGTGGACGGCCTGATCGTCGCCCCGTCCTCGTACCCCCGCGAACTGCTCTCCTACCTGCACCGGCACAAGGTGCCGACCGTGCTCCTGGACCGCGTGGTCGACGATCCGGCGAGCGGCACGCCGCGCTTCGACCAGATCTGCGCGGAGAGCACGGAGCCGGTGGCGAGCCTGGTCACGCACCTCACCGAGCTGGGCCACCGCCGTATCGGGTTGGTCGCGGGCCGCCGTGGGTTGAGTACGACCGCCGAGCGGATCACCGGATACCGGCACGGTCTTGCCGCCGCCGGGCTCCCCCACGACGAGCGGCTCGTCGTGCACGGCGACTCCGAGTCGGCCGGCGGCGCGGAGGCCACCGCCGCTCTCCTCTCGCTCGCCGCGCCGCCCACGGCCCTGGTCACCGCCAACAACGCCATGACCATCGGCGCCCTGCGCGCGCTGCGTGAGCGGGGTCTGTCCGTGCCCGGCGACATCGCGCTGTGCTGCTTCGACGACTTCGCCTGGGCGGATCTGTTCTCACCGCGGCTCACCGCGATCGCCCAGCCCAGCAAGGACCTCGGCGCCCAGGCCGTGCGGGTCCTCCTGGAACGCCTCGCCGCTCCGGACCGGCCCGCCCGGACCGTGCGGCTGCCCTGCACCTTCGTCCACCGCACGTCCTGCGGCTGCCCCGAGAAAGGACCCGACTCGTGATCGTCGTCGCCGGTGAGGCCCTGATCGACCTGGTACCGCAGGGCCCGGGCGCCCTCGCCGGACTGCGGCCCGCCCTCGGCGGCGGTCCCTACAACACGGCCGTGGCTCTCGGCCGGCTCGGTTCCCCCACGGCCTTCTGCTCCCGTACCTCCTCCGACGCCTTCGGTGAAGCCCTGCTCGACGGGCTGCGCAAGGCCGGCGTGGACGTGTCGGCCGTGCAGCGCGGCCCGGAGCCGACCACGCTGGCGGTCGCGACGATCGACGGGAACGGCTCGGCGGCCTACTCCTTCTACGTCGACGGCTCCGCCGACCGGCTGTTCACGGCCCCGGACCGCCTCCCCGCCGGCACCCGCGCGGTGTCCTTCGGCACCTGTTCGCTGGTTCTGGAGCCGGGGGCGAGCGCCTACGAGAACCTGATGCGCACCGCGGCCGCGCAGGGCGCGTTCACCGCGCTCGACCCCAACATCAGGGCCGGGCTGATCCCCGACGCGGACGCCTACCGGGCCCGGTTCCTGGGCTGGCTGCCCTCGGTGACGCTGCTGAAGCTCTCCGAGGACGACGCGGGGTGGCTGGGCGGTACGCCGAGCGAGTGGCTGGCGGCGGGGCCCTCGGCGGTGGTGATCACCCGGGGTGGCGATGGGCTGACCGTCTTCACCCGGGACGGTGGGGAACACTCCGTGCCGGGTGAACGGGTCGAGGTGGTGGACACGATCGGCGCCGGTGACACGGTCAACGCGGCGCTGCTGCACGGCCTGTCCGCCTGGAACGCCCTGTCCTCCGAGGCCCTGGCCACGCTCGACGCCGACGCCTGGACCCGCCTGCTGCGGTTCGCGGCCCGCGCGGCGGCGATCACCTGCTCGCGGGCGGGGGCGGAGCCGCCGTATGCGTCGGAGCTGGGTGAGCTGTAGAGGTCGGTCGGCACCACTGGGTCATGGGCGGTGCCCTACGGGAGTTCCCGCAGGGCACCGCCCATTGACGTAGCTCTCGGCAAGCGGCCCTCAGGCCTGCCGAGGCCCTCAGGCCTTCCGAGCCCGCGTCGCCTTCTTGGCGGGCGTGACCTTCTTGGTCACCGCGGCCGCCTTCTTCGTCGACGTGTTGTTGACCGCCTTAGCCGTCGCCGTCTTCCTCGCCGGCGTCCTGGCCGCCACCGTCTTCTTGGCGGCAGTGTTGCGCGGGGCCGGCACCGCGGCGGCGTCGCTGATCCGGTCGGCGCCGAGGATCTCCCTCAGGAACTTGCCGGTGTGGCTGGTGGACACCGCGGCGACCTCCTCCGGCGTGCCCTCCGCCACCACGAGGCCACCGCCCGCGCCGCCCTCGGGGCCCATGTCGACGACCCAGTCGGCGGTCTTGATCACGTCGAGGTTGTGCTCGATGACGATGACCGTGTTGCCCTTGTCGACCAGGCCGGACAGGACCCTCAGCAGCTTGCTGATGTCCTCGAAGTGCAGGCCGGTGGTCGGCTCGTCGAGGACGTAGACGGTGCGTCCGGTGGAGCGCTTCTGGAGCTCGCTGGCGAGCTTCACGCGCTGGGCCTCACCACCGGAGAGGGTGGTCGCCGACTGGCCGAGGCGGACGTAGCCGAGACCGACGTCGTTCAGCGTCTTGAGGTGGCGGTTGATCGCCGGGACGGCCTCGAAGAAGTCCATGGCTTCCTCGATCGGCATGTTCAGGACCTCGGAGATGGACTTGCCCTTGTAGTGGACCTCCAGGGTCTCCCGGTTGTAGCGGGCGCCGTG
This sequence comes from Streptomyces sp. Z423-1, assembly GCF_013009255.1. Taxonomy (NCBI): domain Bacteria; kingdom Bacillati; phylum Actinomycetota; class Actinomycetes; order Kitasatosporales; family Streptomycetaceae; genus Streptomyces; species Streptomyces sp. Z423-1. The sequence continues at coordinate 7,221,163 of NZ_CP053109.1, read as the reverse complement.
GCACACCTCGCACGGGACGTAGACGTCCGGGAGGAAGTTCATCTCGATCTTGATCGTGCCGTCGCCCGCGCAGTTCTCGCAGCGGCCGCCCTTGACGTTGAAGGAGAAACGACCCGGCATGTAGCCGCGGACCTTCGCCTCGGTGGTCTCGGCGAACAGCTTGCGGATGTGGTCGAAGACGCCGGTGTACGTCGCCGGGTTCGACCGCGGGGTGCGGCCGATGGGCGACTGGTCGACGTGCACGACCTTGTCGACGAGGTCGTCGCCGTCCACGCGTGTGTGCCGCCCGGGCACGTTCCGCGCGCCGTTCAGCTCGCGGGCCAGGTGCGTGTACAGGATGTCGTTGACCAGCGTCGACTTGCCGGAGCCGGACACGCCCGTGACCGCGGTGAACACACCCAGCGGGAAGGACACATCGATGTCCTGGAGGTTGTTCTCCCGGGCGCCGTGCACCGTGAGCCGGCGGGACGGGTCGCGCGGCCGCCGGATGTCCGGCACCGGGATGGACTTCTTCCCGGCGAGGTACTGGCCCGTCTGCGACTCCTCGTTGGCGAGCAGCTCCTTCAACGAGCCGCTGTGCACGACCTTGCCGCCGTGCTCGCCCGCGCCGGGGCCGATGTCGACGACCCAGTCGGCGACCTTGATGGTGTCCTCGTCGTGCTCGACGACGATGAGCGTGTTGCCCATGTCGCGCAGCCGGACCAGGGTCTCGATCAGGCGGTGGTTGTCCCGCTGGTGCAGGCCGATGGACGGCTCGTCGAGGACGTACAGCACGCCGACGAGGCCGGAGCCGATCTGCGTGGCCAGGCGGATGCGCTGGGCCTCGCCGCCGGACAGGGTGCCGGCCGCGCGGTTCAGCGAGAGGTAGTCCAGGCCGACGTCGACCAGGAACCGCAGGCGTTCGTTGACCTCCTTCAGCACGCGCTCGGCGATCTTCTTGTCGCGCGCGCTGAGCTTCAGCTCGCCCAGGAACTCCGCGCAGTCGCTGATCGACATGGCGGAGACCTCGGCGATCGACTTCTCCATGATCGTGACCGCGAGGACGATCGGCTTCAGGCGCGTGCCCTCGCAGGTGGGACAGGGCACCTCGCGCATATAGCCCTCGAAGCGCTCGCGGCTGGCGTCGCTCTCGGCCTCGCTGTGCCGGCGCTTGACGAAGGGGACGGCGCCTTCGAAGGGCGTGGTGTACACCCGCTCGCGGCCGTACCGGTTGCGGTAGCGGACCTCGATCTGTGTCTTGTGGCCGTACAGCAGGGCCTTCCTCGCGCGCTGCGGCAGGCCCGCGAAGGGGATGTCGGTCCGGAATCCCAACGCGTCCGCGAGGGCGCCGATCAGGCGGCCGAAGTAGTCCTTGGTGTGCCCGTGCGACCAGGGGTGGATCGCGCCCTCGTCGAGGGACTTGTCCTCGTCCGGGACGATCAGCTCGGGGTCGACCTCCATGCGCGTACCGATGCCGGTGCACTCGGGGCAGGCGCCGAAGGGCGAGTTGAAGGAGAAGGAGCGCGGCTCCAGCTCCTCGAAGGACAGGTCGTCGTACGGGCAGTACAGGTGCTCCGAGTACATGCGCTCGCGCTCGGGGTCGTCCTCGGGGAGGTCGACGAAGTCGAGCACGACCATGCCGCCGGACAGGCCGAGGGCGGTCTCCACGGAGTCCGTGAGCCGGCGCTTGGCGGAGTCCTTGACCGTGAGGCGGTCGACGACCACCTCGATGGTGTGCTTCTCCTGCTTCTTCAGGGTGGGCGGGTTGGAGAGCTGGACCGTCTCGCCGTCCACCCGCGCACGGCTGTACCCCTTGGTCTGGAGATCGGCGAAGAGGTCGACGAACTCCCCCTTGCGCTCGCGCACCAGCGGCGACAGCACCTGGAAGCGGCTCCCCTCCGGCAGCTCCAGGACCTTGTCGACGATGGCCTGCGGCGACTGGCGCGAGATCGGGCGGCCGCACTCGGGGCAGTGCGGCTTGCCGATGCGCGCGAAGAGCAGACGCAGGTAGTCGTAGACCTCGGTGATGGTGCCGACCGTCGAGCGCGGGTTGCGCGAGGTCGACTTCTGGTCGATGGAGACCGCCGGGGACAGGCCTTCGATGAAGTCGACGTCCGGCTTGTCCATCTGGCCCAGGAACTGGCGGGCGTACGAGGAGAGCGACTCCACGTAGCGCCGCTGGCCCTCGGCGAAGATGGTGTCGAAGGCCAGGGAGGACTTGCCCGACCCCGACAGGCCCGTGAAGACGATGAGCGAGTCGCGTGGCAGGTCGAGCGAGACGTTCTTCAGGTTGTGCTCGCGCGCGCCACGGACGATGAGACGGTCGGCCACGCCGGTCCGCACCTTTCTTGAGAGAAGTGACAGGGGCGGGGCCCCCGTGCGTTCTCAGACTAGGGGGAGCCACTGACAACGCCGGTCGGATTCCCGGGTTGCATAACAATCCCCGGCCCTCCAGCATGCCCGACGCCACCGTCGACCATATAGCACGCGCATTCGATTAACGGCCGGGGTTCACCACCTTCACCCGAAGGTGTGGCGGGGCTAGGGTCGGCATCATGACTGATCACGCGCGTGACCTGGCGTCTGTACGGGACGCGACGGAACGGCTGCTCACCGCAGTGGCCAAGATGGACAACGCGGCCGTGACGGAACCGTCACGGCTCCCCGGCTGGAGTCGCGGTCATGTACTCGCCCATCTGGCCCGCAACGCGGACGCCCTCGTGAACGTCCTCGAAGGCCGTCCCATGTACGTCTCCGGCGAGGCCCGGGACGCCGACATCGAGCGGGACGCCCCGCGCCCCCTCGACGACCAGCTCGCCGACGTCCGGGAGAGCGCGGCCGGCTTCCAGGAGGCGGCGGCCGTGCCCGCCGACTGGTCGCGCACGGTGGAGCTGCGCAACGGCGTGACCGACTCCGCGTCCCGGGTGCCGTTCCGCCGCTGGGTCGAGGTCGAGCTGCATCACGTGGACCTCGGCATCGGCTACGAGCTGGAGGACCTGCCGGCGGAGTTCACGGAGCGGGAGATCGACTTCCTCGCCGACCGGTTCACCGGCCACCCCGACGTACCGCACACCCGTCTGACGGACGGCACGCGCGCGTGGAGCACGGGCCGGGCGGGCGAGGCCGAGATCACCGTCACGGGCTCCCCGGCCGACCTGCTGGGCTGGCTCGCCGGGCGCCGGGACGGCTCCGGGCTGACCGTCGAGGGCGGACCGCTGCCGTCGCTGCCCCCGCTGTAGCGGCGCCGCTGCCCTGCTCGCCGTACGCCTTCCGCCCTAGACTGACCGGTATGACGTACAGCGGACAGGTGACGGTCGGCGGCCCGGCGGACGTGCACGAGCTCAAGGACCTGATGATCACCAAGATCGCGGTGGGCCCGATGGACAACAACACCTATCTGCTGCGCTGCCGGGCCACCGACGAGCAGTTGCTGATCGACGCGGCCAACGACGCGGACGCGCTGCTCGGCATGATCGGTGACGACGGCATCGCGTCCGTCGTCACCACGCACCAGCACGGCGACCACTGGCAGGCGCTCGCCCAGGTCGTCGCGGCCACGGGCGCCCGCACCTACGCGGGCCGCGACGACGCCCCCGGCATCCCGGTGCCGACCGATGTCCTGGTCGACGACGGGGACACCATCCGGGTGGGGCGCGTGGAGCTCACCGCGCGCCATCTGGTCGGGCACACGCCGGGTTCGATCGCCCTGGTCTACGACGACCCGCACGGGCATCCGCACGTGTTCACGGGCGACTGCCTCTTCCCGGGCGGGGTGGGCAACACCCGTAAGGACCCGAAGGCGTTCGCCAGTCTGATCCACGACGTCGAGACGAAGATCTTCGACGTGCTCCCGGACGAGACGTGGGTCTACCCGGGGCACGGCAACGACACCACGCTCGGCGCGGAGCGGCCGCATCTGCCGGAGTGGCACGCGCGCGGGTGGTGAACCCCTAAGGTCCAGGGGCGCGAGTTGGGCATCACGCGCCCCGTGTGAATGCTCTGCACACGCCGGTGCCTTGCGCGCGCTCCCCACACGCGTGGTTGCGCGGTCAACTGGAAGCAGCCCCGCGCGGGACGACAGCACCCGCGCGGTATGGGCCGCCGGTCCCTCGATCCCCGCCCTCGGCCGGCGGCCCAGGCAACCCGTCCGCTCGGGGCAACTCCCTTACGGGGCTAGGCCCGGAGCAGCGCCGCGACCCGCTCCACCCCGAACACGTACCCCTGCACGCCGCATCCCGCGATGACCCCGTCGGCGCGCAGCGAGACGTACGAGTGGTGCCGGAACGACTCCCGCTGGTGGATGTTGGAGATGTGGACCTCCAACACGGGCATGCCGTCACAGGTGTTGAGCGCATCCAGGATGGCGACGGACGTGTGCGAGTAGGCGCCGGGGTTGATGACGATCCCGCAGTGGTTGAGCCGCGCTTCGTGGATCCAGTCCACCAACTCGCCCTCGTGGTTGGACTGCCGGAAGTCGATCGTGCCGCCGTGCGCGGCCGCCGCCTTCGCGCACAGGGCCTCGACGTCGGCCAGGGTCTCGGAGCCGTAGATCTCGGGCTGACGCTGGCCGAGCAGGTTCAGGTTGGGGCCGTTGAGGATCATGATCGGGGCGTTGGCCAGGGTGCGGGGCACGGTTCCTCCGGTCCAGGGGTCGGGCGGTCCGTCGATGACCGCTGCTCAGACCCCGGTTTATCACGATGCATGGACCACGCGATCTCCATAGTCTCCGTTCATGACCACCATCTCGTACCCTCCCAAGCCCTCCCCCGGCGACCGCATCGCCGTCATCTCGCCCGGCGCGGGCCTGCCCGGGCTTTTCCCGCGCCCCTTCGAGCTGGGCCTGGAGCGGCTGCGCAAGGACTACGAGCTCGAACCGGTCGAGTACCCGGCGACCCGCCAGATGGGCTCCACGCCGCAGGAGCGGGCCGACGACATCCACGCCGCGTTCGCCGACCCGGACATCAAAGCGGTCATCGCCTCGATCGGCGGTGACGACCAGATCACCGTACTGCCGCTGCTGGACAGGGAGTTGATCCGCGCGAACCCGAAGCCGTTCTTCGGGATGAGCGACAACACGAACCTGCTGATGTTCCTGCGCAACACCGGAATCGTCGGCTATCACGGCGCGACCGTGATGACCGCGCTGGGCCGCCCGGTCGCCATGGACTCGCTCACGGCGGAGTCGCTGCGTGCTGCCCTGTTCACGTCGGGTGAGTACGAGTTGAAGCCCGCCGACCGCTGGAACGACGTCAACCGCGACTGGGCGGACCCGGCGACCTTCGACGCCGAACCGGAGACGCGGCCCGGCAACGGCTGGGCCTGGGTGAACCCCGACCGAGTGGCGGAGGGCCGCAGTTGGGGCGGCTGTCTGGAGATCCTCGGCTGGCTGCTGATGGCCGACCGGGAGATCCCACGTGACCTCTCGGAGTTCGACGGCGGGGTGCTGCTGCTGGAGACCTCGGAGGAGATGCCGAGCGGCAGGGAGGTCTTCCGTACCCTGCGGAACATGGGCGAGCGCGGGCTTCTCCAGCGCTTCTCGGCGCTCCTGATGGGCCGTGCGAAGACGTGGTCCTTCGTACGCCCCAACAGCCCGGAAGATGCCGCCCGTTACGCCGCAGAGCAGCGTGAGGCCGTCCTGCGCGCCATGCGGGCATACGCCCCCGACACCACGATCGTCTTCGACGTGGACTTCGGGCACACCGATCCACAGCTCGTGATCCCGTACGGCGGCCTGGTGCGCGTCGACGGGCCCGCCCGGCGCATCACAGTCACGTACTGACGGGGACGATCACTCCCGCGCGCCCCCGTAACTCGCGGTCACTGTGGGTAGTTGACGCGGCATGCACGACGTACGCACAGTAAAGACGCCCTCCATGCTGCGGCTCGCGGCCGCCTCGCTCGCCGGGACGGCCATCGAGTTCTACGACTTCTTCGTCTACGGGACCGCGGCGGCGCTGGTCCTGGGGCCGCTGTTCTTTCCCACGTTCTCGCCGCTGGCGGGGACGCTGGCCGCCTTCGCCACGTTCGGCGTGGGCTTCGTGGCGCGGCCGCTGGGCTCCGTCCTGTTCGGGCACATCGGGGACCGGCACGGGCGGCGACCGGTCCTCGTCGGCTCGCTGCTGCTCACCGGTGCGTCGACGGTCGCGGTCGGCTGTGTACCGTCGTACGACACGATGGGTGTGGCCGCCCCCGTGCTGCTGCTCGTCCTGCGCTTTCTGCAAGGGCTCGGGCTCGGCGGCGAGTGGGGCGGGGCCGTACTGCTCACCGCGGAGCACGCGCCGGCCGACCGGCGTGGACTGTGGTCGAGCTTCCCGCAGGTGGGACCCCCGGTGGGCTTCGTACTCGCCAACGGCGCGATGCTGACGCTGTCGGCGACGCTGACCGACGCCCAGTTCGCCGCATGGGGCTGGCGGGTGCCGTTCTGGGCCGCCGGGGTGCTGGCCCTGGTGGGGCTGTGGCTGCGGTCGTCGCTCACCGAGAGCCCCAGCTTCCTCGCAATCGACGACTACGCGCGCGTGCCGCTGGCCGAGGTCGTGCGCGACCACTGGCGGCTGGTCCTGCTGACCGCCGGAGCGCTCGCCGTCGGGTACGCGATCTTCTACGCCGTGACCACCTGGTCGCTCGCCTACGCCACGGAACGGCTCGGGGTGAGCCGTACCGTCATGCTGACCTGCGTCATGGCCGCGGTGGTGATGAAGGGGGCGCTGACGCCGCTGGCGGCGGTGCTCGGCGACCGCTACGGGCGGCGGCCACTGTGTCTGATCGGGTGTGCCGCGGCCGCGCTGTGGATGTTCCCGATGGTCGCGCTGCTCGCGACCGGCGCCCCGCTGCTGATCTTCCTCGGCTTCCTGGTCGCGCTGGTCTCGTTCGTCACGATGTTCGGGGTGATCGCCGCGTATCTGCCGGAGCTGTACGAGCCCCGGGTGCGCTGCACGGGCGCCGCGGTCGGCTACAACCTCGGCGGCGTTGTCGGGGGCGCGCTCACCCCGATCGCGGCGACGGCGCTGGCCGAACAGGGCGGCCGGGTGCCATGGAGTGTGGGCGCCTATCTGACCGGTATCGCGCTGCTCAGCCTGGGGTGCTTCGCGTTGCTTCCGGAGACGCGGCCCGTGCGGGTGCGCGCGGCGGAGGCGAAGGCTGAGGCGGCTGCGGGCTGACGTACGGCTCGCGCCCTGGTTCGCGACCCGGTGAGTGACCACTTCGGCGTGGTGCACGGCGGCGAGGACCGCGCCCGCGACGACGACCGTCATCGGTACGACGACCGCACGTGGCACATCCCGGCCCCAGATGAAGATCAGCGCAGCACGGAAGCGGTGCTCGGCACTTCACCGAGCACCGCTCCGGCGACGGTTGTCGCTCTGTCCGGGGTGGTCAGACGTCGACGCTGTCCTTCGAAGCATCTTCGCTGCGCTCCTGCGCCGCCTCGGCCGCCGCCTGCTTCCGGGAGGCCATCAGGCTGGTGATCGTGGTGACGACCAGGACCGTGCAGATCACGCCGAGCGAGAACGGGATGCTGATCTCCGGGACGTGGACCCCGGACTCGTGCAGCGCGTGCAGCACCAGCTTGACGCCGATGAAGCCGAGGATGATCGACAGGCCGTACGACAGGTGGACCAGCTTCTTCAGCAGTCCGCCGATGAGGAAGTACAGCTGCCTGAGGCCCATCAGCGCGAAGGCGTTGGCGGTGAAGACGATGTACGGGTCCTGTGTGAGGCCGAAGATCGCCGGGATGGAGTCGAGCGCGAACAGCACGTCCGTGGTGCCGATGGCCAGCATCACGACCAGCATCGGGGTCATGACCCGCTTGCCGTTCTGCTGGATCCACAGCTTGGTGCCGTGGTAGCTGTCCGCGACCCCGAAGCGGCGCTCGGCGGCCTTGAGGAGCTTGTTCTCCTCGTACTCCTCGTCCTCCGCGTCGGCCCTGGCCTCCTGGATCAGCTTCCAGGCGGTCCAGATCAGGAAGGCGCCGAAGAGGTAGAACACCCACGAGAAGCTCGCGATGATCGCGGCACCCGCGGCGATGAAGACCGCGCGCAGCACCAGGGCTATGAGGACGCCGATGAGCAGCACCCGCTGCTGGTACTGCGAGGGCACGGCGAACTTCGCCATGATCAGGACGAAGACGAAGAGGTTGTCGACACTCAGCGACTTCTCGGTGATGAAGCCGGCGAAGAACTCACCGGCGGGCTGGCCGCCGCCGAAGACGAGCAGGCCGAGGCCGAAGAGACAGGCCAGGACGATCCAGACGACGGTCCAGGTCCCGGCTTCCTTGATCGATACGTCGTGGGGCTTGCGTCCGATGAAGAAGTCGACCGCGATGAGCGCGGCGAGTCCCACGATGGTCAGGACCCAAAGGGTCACGGAAACTTCCACTGCGCCTCCGGCAGTACGTAACGGCAAACAGTCAGTCAGCGTCGTCGCTGCCGGAGGTCTCTTCCACCCATAAGTGGGCCGACGCCCCGGGATCTGGCCTGATCCGTATTGACGGGTACGCCGCAGTAGTCAGGGAGTACTCCCCTCCGCACGAAGAACAGTACCCCAATCACAAAGGAAAGGTAAAGCACTTGGCAAAGAAAGGCCCAAATCCCCTGATCAGCCTGGCTTTACCGATGCTTGGTACGTGCTGCGGCGACCTGGTCGAGCACCCGCTGGAGCACCTGACTGCCGGGCGGCACCAGCGACGGCTCGTACGTCCAGGCGTGCCCCACCCACGGGTCGGCGAGATGGTCGTCGGGCACCGGAGTCAGTCGCAGCAGCGAACGCCACAGCGGGTCGAGCAGCGGCCCGTACGCGGCGGCGTCCTCACGGTCCGCGACCATCATGAGGTGGACGCCGACGGCCGGGCCCTCGTCGGCCAGGTAGCGCAGCTGCGTGACGGCCCGGTCGTCGAAACCGTGCGGGAAGTCATTGACCACCAGCAGGTTCTGGGACGTGTCGAAGCCCGGCGGGAGGGCGTCGGCCGCGCCGCCGCGCACCGCCATCTGCACCAGGTCGACCCGCTGGGTGAGCTTGCCCAGGACATCCGCCACCCCCGCGGCACCGACCGCGGGCGGGGCCGCGAGCACCCCGCTCTGCACCAGCGGTACCAGCGTCTGCGCTCCCGAACCGGCCGGGTCGATGACGTACACGGTGAACTCGCCCGTCGGATGGACGGCGAGCAGCCGCGCCACATGGGCCACCGCCGCCTCCATCGCCACGCGCCGCAGGTCGTGCGCGTCGTGGAACGAACCGTCGACGGACCCGGCACGACCGCTGTCGATCCACAGGCCCCGCTCCAGCGGCAGCCGGACCAGCATCGGTATCCGCACCTCGGCGCACTCCGGCAGATGCAGGTCGCCCAGGCGCAGGGCCATGGGCATCTCCATCGGCACGCGGTAGCCGTGCCAGACGGGGTTGTCCCAGCGGGCGTACGCCGGTGGCAGGGCCGGTTCGACGACGTCGGCCTCGGCGGCGAGCTGGGCGACGTCCCGGTCGAGGGCCTGCCGGGCGTCGTCGACGAGCCGGCCGTGCCGGGCGCGGGCCTCCTCACGCGCCGCGTCGGCCTGCCCGCCGATCCGGCTGCGCGGGTCGGACAGGACCTGCTCCAGCTCCTTGTCCATGCGCGACTCGGCGAAGTCGACGGCGCTGCGGTACGCGGCGGTGGTGCGGGCCAGGTCCTCGAACATGCCCCACACCTGGTTGTAGAGCCGCTCGTCCATGGACCAGCCGGTCGCGTCGCCCGCGACGGGCTGAGCGGGCAGACCGGGCACCGTAGGGGGCGCGGTCGGTGGAGGCGGGGGCGGTGCGGAGTTCCGGCGGCGGGGGTGGTTGTAGTCGATCGGGCCGCCCGCGGTGGGCGCGGACGGCTGGGTGAGGGCGGAGGGGTCGCTGGAGGCGGAGGGGGCGGCTGGCGTGGAGCCTGCGGGGTAGTCCGTACGTGCTCCCGTCGTGCCCTGCGGCGTCTGGGTGCCGTAGGGCGAGCCGCCGTGGTCCGCGCCCAGGGTGGGTGCGGCCGCCTGGCGGGTGCGGTCGCCGTCCGCCGTACGGGGCGGGGGCGCCGCCACCGAGCGGGCCATGCCCTGGGTGATGGCGTCGTGGATGGCACCGGCGAGTTGGTGGGCCTGGGGCAGGCCCTGGTCGGTGAAGAGCTCGGCGAGGCCGCCGGCGTAGCCCTGGCCGACGGCGCGCACCTTCCAGGCGCCCTGGCGGCGGTAGAGCTCCAGGGCGACGACGGCCGTCTCGGTTTCCAGGCCGGTGATGGTGTAGCTGGCAACCTCGGTACCGTCGAGTCCGGTGACCGCGACGAAGGGGGCGGCCACGGCGCCGAAGCGGGCCGGTCCCCCGGCGCCGGCGGGCAGGGCGAGCAGCACATGGACGCGGTGCACGGCGTCCGGCATGGCGTCCAGGTCCACCGCGAGGCGGTGGGCGGCGGCCGCCTGGCGGGGCACCTCCAGTCCGGGCAGGGTGGGTGCGCCCGGGTGGGCCACCCGCTCCGTGTCCGTGACCTTGCCCTGCTCGTCGCCGATCGTGGCCACGGCCACGATCGGCTTGCCGGCCGAGACCCTGATCTCCAGACGGGCCTGGGAGAGCGGGTGGTTCTGCCCCCGCACCAGCTCGGCCGTCATCGCCTCAATCCCCCTGTGTGGCTGTTGTTGTGTGCCGCTCGCCAGGTACGCCGTCTCAGAGGAGCGGCAGGACCGACGGCATCAGGTCCTGGAAGGTGCGGCCGTTGGCCGGGGTGCCGAGGGCCGTCATGGACCAGCCCGCGCCCGCGCGGTGCACCTTCGCCATGATCTGGGCCGTGTAGGCGCCGCCGCCGGCGAGCGTGTAGCGGGCGAGTTCCTGGCCGTTGGTCTCGTCGACGAGGCGGCAGAAAGCGTTCTGAACCTCTTGGAACGTCTGGCCCGTGAAGGAGTTCACGGTGAAGACGATCTGGTCGATGTGGACCGGGAGGCGCTGCAGATCGACGAGGATCGCCTCGTCGTCGCCGCCCTGGCCGACACCGCCGACGAGGTTGTCGCCGGTGTGGCGCACCGAGCCGTCGTCGCTCACCAGGTGGCGGAAGAAGACGACGTCGACCGGCTGCTTGTCCGCGAACAGGACGGCGGAGGCGTCAAGGTCGATCTCCCGGGTGCGCGAGCCGAACAGGCCGCGCCGCGGGGCCGCCTGCCAGCCGAGACCCATACGCACCGCGGTCAGGCTGCCTCCGTCGTTCTTCTGCAGACTGATGGCCTGACCCTTGGTCATGTTGACGGTCACGCGCTGATTCCCCTCTCGAGCATTCCCCTGTTGCCGCGAAGTCGCGGATGACCAGCACCCTACGCAGGGGCACTGACAGTGACGCACTCCCGTCCGTACTTTGTGTCGGTCTTGCAACACAGCGCGTTCCCGGCGACGTCACAGCGGTCCCGTCGGCCCATCAGGCCAGGCCGGCCTCCCTCATCTGGCGCAGTTCCTTCTTCATCTCGGACACCTCGTCGCGCAGCCGTGCCGCGATCTCGAACTGCAGGTCCGCGGCGGCGGCGCGCATGCGCTCCGTCAACTCCTCGATCTGCTCGGCGAGTTCCGCGGCCGGGCGGTCGGTCGGCACGGTCTCCTTGGCCTTGCCCTTGGCGCGCTTGGTGGGCTTGACGTCCTTGACGGCGTGATCCTTCAGGGAGGGCACGGGGGCCCTTGTCCCGCGGCCGTCCTTGCGGGACTGGCGGTAGCCCGTGCCGAGCAGCTGCTCGGTGTCGACGTCCTCGCGCGCGATCTGGGCGACGATGTCGTTGATCTTCTTGCGCAGTGGCTGGGGGTCGACGCCGTTCGCCTTGTTGTACGCGATCTGCTTCTCCCGGCGGCGGTTGGTCTCCTCGATGGCCTTCTCCATCGCCGGGGTGATCTTGTCGGCGTACATGTGGACCTGGCCGGAGACGTTGCGCGCCGCGCGGCCGATGGTCTGGATCAGCGAGGTACCGGAGCGCAGGAAGCCCTCCTTGTCGGCGTCGAGGATCGCCACCAGGGAGACCTCGGGCAGGTCGAGGCCCTCCCTGAGGAGGTTGATGCCGACCAGGACGTCGAATTCGCCGGAACGCAGTTCACGCAGCAGTTCGACGCGGCGCAGCGTGTCGACGTCGCTGTGCAGATAGCGGACCTGGATGCCGAGCTCCAGGAAGTAGTCGGTGAGGTCCTCGGCCATCTTCTTGGTGAGCGTGGTGACCAGGACGCGCTCGTCCTTCTCCACGCGGGTGCGGATCTCGTGCACCAGGTCGTCGATCTGGCCCTCGGTGGGCTTGACCACGACTTCCGGGTCGACCAGGCCGGTGGGGCGGATGATCTGCTCGACGACGCCGTCGGAGCGGGACATCTCGTACTGGCCCGGGGTGGCCGACAGGTAGACGGTCTGGCCGATGCGCTCCTGGAACTCCTCCCACTTCAGCGGGCGGTTGTCGAGGGCCGAGGGCAGCCGGAACCCGTGCTCCACGAGGGTGCGTTTACGGGAGGCGTCGCCCTCGTACATGGCGCCGATCTGCGGCACGGTGACGTGCGACTCGTCGATGACGAGGAGGAAGTCCTCGGGGAAGTAGTCCAGCAGCGTGTTCGGCGGGGAGCCGGGGAGGCGGCCGTCGAAGTGCATCGAGTAGTTCTCCACGCCGGAGCAGGTGCCGATCTGGCGGAGCATCTCGATGTCGTACGTCGTCCGCATCCGCAGTCGCTGGGCCTCCAGGAGCTTGCCCTGCTTCTCCAGCTCGGCGAGCCGCTCCCCCAGCTCCTTCTCGATGTCGTTGATGGCCCGCTCCATGCGCTCGGGGCCCGCGACGTAGTGGGAGGCCGGGAAGACGTACAGCTGCTGGTCGTCGCTGACGATCTCGCCCGTGAGCGGATGCAGGGTGCACAGCGCCTCGATCTCGTCGCCGAACATCTCGATGCGGACGGCCAGCTCCTCGTAGACCGGGAAGATCTCGATGGTGTCGCCGCGGACCCGGAAGGTGCCTCGGGTGAAGGCCATGTCGTTGCGCGTGTACTGGATGTCGACGAAGCGGCGCAGCAGCTGGTCGCGGTCGATCTCGTCGCCGACGCGGAGCGGGACCATGCGGTCGACGTACTCCTGCGGCGTACCGAGGCCGTAGATGCAGGACACCGAGGCGACCACGACGACGTCACGGCGGGTGAGCAGCGAGTTGGTCGCCGAGTGGCGCAGGCGCTCGACCTCCTCGTTGATCGAGGAGTCCTTCTCGATGTAGGTGTCCGACTGCGGGACGTAGGCCTCGGGCTGGTAGTAGTCGTAGTACGAGACGAAGTACTCGACCGCGTTGTTCGGCAGCAGCTCGCGGAACTCGTTCGCCAGCTGGGCGGCCAGCGTCTTGTTCGGCGCCATCACCAGGGTGGGGCGCTGGAGCTTCTCGATCATCCACGCGGTGGTGGCGGACTTGCCGGTGCCGGTCGCGCCGAGGAGCACGACGTCTTTCTCGCCGGCTTCGATGCGCCGGGCGAGGTCGGCGATGGCCGTCGGCTGGTCGCCGCTCGGCTGGTAGGGGCTGACGACCTCGAAGGGCGCCACCGTGCGTTCGATGTTGGAAACGGGCCGCATGGAATCCACCGTACGACCCCCCACTGACAACAGGCTTCGATCAGCGGTTTTGCGGTGTGCGGGAGCCGCTGCGGGCCGGGTACCGGCGGGTGCGGAGCGTGAGCCGGCGGGTGTGGTGCGGCAGCGAGGCGTGGGCGGGAACGCCGGGCTTGGGTTCGGGGCGGGGCAGGGCGGGCCTGCCCATGACCATCAGCGGGTCGAACAGGACGACGACGGCCGCGAGGAGCAGCAAGGCGAGCGGGCCGATCAGCATCGGGGCGAGCAGCGCGGCGGGCGAGTCGCCCGTGGCGGGGTCGGCGGTGCCGTGCAGGTGGACGCGGAGGGCGGCCATGCCCGTGTAGTGCATGCCGCTGACCGCGAGCCCCATGACGAGGCTGGCGCCCACGCTCCACAGGAACCCTCTGACCTGTCCGGCCGCCCACAGGGCGGCGGTGGCGGCGACCATGGCTATGAGGACGGAGGCGGCGACGGTGAGCGTGTTATACTCCAGCTTTCCGTTCAGCCGCATGCCGGCCATGCCCAGGTAGTGCATGGACGCGATGCCGAGGCCGGTGACGGTGCCGCCGGTGAACAGGGCTGTGCCGGACGCGCCCCGATAGCCGACGATGAAGATCCCGATGCCCACCATCAGGATGGCGACGCCCAGGCTGGCGTACGTCATCGGCTTGTCGTAGTGGATCGCGGCCTCCCGGACCGTGAATCCCATCATCGCGATGAAGTGCATGGTCCAGATGCCGGAGCCGATCGCCATGGAGCCCAGGGCGAGCCAGCCCGGGCGCCAGGAGCCGGCCACGAGCAGGGACCTGGTGGTGCAGCGCAGGCCGAGGGCACCGCCGAGGCAGGCCATGACATAGGCCGCCAGCGGTGTGACGAGGCCGTAGCTGAATCCATCGACCGTGCCCTGCATGCGCGGCTGCCCTTCCGCCCCGTTCCGTCCCGGAATTCCGTGAAATGCTCCCCCTCCCAGAACCGCCCGAGCGGTCAGGGTTGAGGCAGAGAGTATGACTCGCACCGGAATGGTCGAACGACTTTCCGGCAAAGAAACACGCCTCTGCCCCAGTTGTGCGGCACCGGTGAGCGGCCTCGGGCAGCTCTAGGCAAACTGTGTCCGTCCTGTATCCCTCCGGCGTTGGCCCTCCGCACGCGCTGGGGGGCAGTGACGTTCCGGCGCCGGTTCGGGCGGGCGTTGTCAGTGGCGGGTCGTACGGTGGGCGCATGGACAGCCATGGGCAGTACGAGCAGCAGGTCGTGTGGGCCGTCGTCGCCAGTGACATCGGTCCGCTGCTGCTGGCCGCGACCGGCGAGGGCCTGGTCAACGTCGTGTTCCACGCCACGGACCCGGTGCGCGACAAGGCGCTGGCCCGGCTGGCGTCCCGGCTGGGCGCCGACCCGGTCGAGGCACCCGGCTCCCCGCTGCTGGCTGAGGCGATACGTCAGGTCCGGGCCTATTTCGCGGGTCGGCGCCGCGACTTCGAGCTGCCGCTGGACTGGTCGCTGATCTCGGGCTTCAACCGCCAGGTGCTGCGCGAGCTGGCGTCCGGCGTGCCGTACGGCACGGTCGTCGGGTACGGCGATCTGGCCGACCGGGTCGGTCAGCCGGGCGCGGCCCAGGCGGTGGGCACGGCGATGGGCGCCAACCCGCTGCCCGTGGTCGTGCCCTGCCACCGGGTCGTGGAGAGCGACGGCGGCATCGGCGGCTTCGGCGGCGGTCTGGAGGCCAAGCGGAAGCTGCTGGCGTTGGAGGGCGTGCTGCCCGAGCCGCTGTTCTGAGACCGAGCGGCCCGGGCATACGGCTCAGGCGTAGTGGCGTGCCTCGAAGAAGTTGCCGTCCGGGTCACGGAAGTAGAAGTTGCGCCGGGCGTTGCCGCGGGCGCCGAAGGAGTCGTGGCCGATGTCCGTCAGGGGGACCGAGCGTTCCTGAAGGCGGTCGCGCAGGGCGTTGAAGTCGTCCTCGGACAGTGCGAGGCAGACGTGGTTCACGGGGTGCCCGGAGCTGTCCGGCGCACCGGGGAGCATCGTCATCCGCTCCGCCGCGGTGAGCGGCATCAGGTCGATGATGGTGTCGTCGTTGACGCGCACCGAGGGGAAGGGCACCTGGCCCGCGGCGAACTCGGTGAGCCTGACCGGCTCCAGGCCGACCGCCTTCTCGTAGAAGTCGGCGGCGGCGACCGGGTCACGCACCCAGAGGACGACGTGGTCAAGACGTGTCGTGTTGTCCGTCATGCCCCCAGGCTGGTGTCGTCCCGCAGCGGCCGCAAGGGTTTGACGGGGCACGCCGCCCGCCAGAGATGAGGGAAGACCAACAGAAGGAGGCAGGCGCGTGACGCTGGTGGTGTCCGAAGAGGTGAGGGAGGCGGTCGACGCACGCCGGCCCGTGGTGGCCCTGGAGTCCACGATCATCGCGCACGGGCTGCCGCGTCCACGCAATCTGCGGGTGGCGCTGGAGCTGGAGGAGGCGGTACGGCAGGAGGGCGCCGTACCGGCCACGATCGCCGTGCTGGACGGACAGCCGCGGGTCGGCCTGGACAAGGAGCAGCTGGAGCGGATCGCGAACGAGGACGGCATCCGCAAGCTCGGCCACCGTGATCTGCCGCTGGCCGTGGCCGCCGGGGCCAGCGGGGCGACCACGGTGTCCGCGACCGCGCTGCTGGCGGCACTGGCGGGCCTACGGGTGTTCGCGACGGGCGGGCTCGGCGGGGTGCACCGGCAGTGGACGGTGACGCAGGACGAGTCGGCCGACCTGAGTCTGCTGGCGCGCACGCGGATCACGGTGGTGTGCGCGGGCGTGAAGTCGATCCTGGACGTGCCGGCGACGCTGCAGCGGCTGGAGACGCTGGGCGTGGCGGTGGCCGGGTACGGCACGGACCGCTTCCCCGGCTTCTACCTCTCGGACTCCGGGCACCCCGTGGACTGGACCCTGGACAGCCCGCAGCAGGTGGCCGACGTCATGCGGGCCCAGGACGCCCTCGGCGGGCCCGAGTCGGCACTTGTTGTGGCCAACCCGGTGCCGGAGGCGGAGCAGCTGGATCCCGAGCTGCACGCACGCGTGCTGGCCGACGCGCTGCACGCGTGCGAGGCGGAGGGCATCACCGGCCAGGCCGTCACGCCGTTCCTGCTCGACTATCTGGTACGGCACACCGAGGGTGCCTCGCTGAGCGTCAACCTGGCGGCGGTGCGCGGCAACGTACGGCTGGCGGCGCGGATCGCGGCGGCCTGGGCCAGGGCGTGAGCGGGTCGGGGCACGGCTCGCCGAGCGGCGCTTGCTGGTCGCCGGGGATGTGGTGACGGACGTCGTCGCCCGGCACCGGGGACCACTGGCAGGGGGCACGGACACGGCCGCCGAGATCCGGACGCTGCCCGGTGGCGCGGGCGCCAATGTGGCCTGCTGGGCGTCCCATTGGGGATGCGCTGACGTGCGGCTGCTCGGGCGGGTGGGCTCGGAGTCGGTGGCGTGGCACGAGCGGGCGCTGGCCGCGGCGGGGGTGCGTGCCCATCTGGTGGTCGACCCGCAGGCGCCGACCGGGACGGTGATCTGCCTGGTGGACTCGGGCGCCGCGGCTGAGCGGACGTTCCTCACCGACAGTGGTGCCTCGTTGCGGCTCGATCCCGGTGACTGGTCGGACGTGCTGCTCGACGGCGTGGGGTGGCTGCATCTGTCCGGCTACCTGCTCTTCTCCGAACCGGGCCGGGCGCTGGTGGCCACGGCCTTGACGTCGGCACACGCGCGTGGGGTGCCGGTGAGCCTGGATCCGGCGTCGGCCGGGTTCCTCGCGGAGCTGGGAGTGGACCGCTTCCTGACGTCCGTCGACGGCGTGGCGGTCCTGCTGCCCAGCCGGGACGAGGCCTGCCTGCTCACCGGGTTGCCGGACGCGGCCGACGCGGCGGCGAAGCTGAGCCGCCATGTCCCGCTCGTCGTGACCAAGCAGGGCGCGGACGGTGCGCTGGTGGCCCGTTCCGGCACCGTACGCGCCCGCGTCCCCGCCGTACCGGCGACGCCCCGGGACACGACGGGCGCCGGTGACGCGTTCACCGGCGCGTTCCTCGCCGCCCTGCTGGCGGGCGCCGGGCCGGAGGCCGCGGCCGCGGAGGGATGCGTGGCGGGGGCACGAGCGGTCGAACAGGTGGGCGGCAGGCCTCCCGTGGGCCCGGCGTCCGGTGGACGCGGGACCACCATCGGCTGAGCCACGCAACTCCGCACGGCCAGGCACTGCTCGCCCTGCGGCGCCGAACACAGTCAGAACCCTCCGGCTGGGACCGGAACCGCCGTGCACCCGAGGAGCATCGACGACGAGGGGACCAACTCCCGTTTGTCCACAGCCGGAAACCAAGCGGAACGCGGGGTTTCCACAGGCTTACCCGCTGCTCATGCGGTCCTGGCACACTGGCGCGACAGGCGCAGGATTGCGGCGCGAGAGGATCCATACAAGGAGATCCAGATGTCCATGGCAGGGAATCTGCGGAGGGTCACGGGCCTCGGCAGGGTCGGTGGCCTCCGCAAGGTGGCTCGGCTGGCCCGGCGAGGCCGACGGGTCGACCTGAGCCACCCCGCGCGGTCCCCGCTGGGCTCGTCGGTGGTCAACTGCGTGGCCTACGAGGAGGGAGGCCGGCTTCCCCTCGGCGGTGACCTCGTCGACACCGTCGAGCGGGTACGCAAGAGCGGTGCGGGTTTTGTCTGGCTGGGTCTGCACGAGCCGACGGACCAGGAGTTCGCCGGGATCGCCGAGCTCTTCGACCTGCATCCGCTGGCGGTCGAGGACGCGATCGAGGCGCACCAGCGCCCGAAGGTGGAGCGGTACGGCGAGACGCTGTTCGCGGTGTTCAAGACGGTCTGCTACGTCGAGCACGAGGAACTCACGGCGACCAGCGAGGTGGTGGACACCGGCGAACTCATGGTGTTCGTCGGCCATGACTTCGTCATCACGGTGCGGCACGGCCGGCACGGCTCGCTGGGCCCGTTGCGCGAGGAGCTGGAGGCCAACCCCGACCAGCTCGCCAAGGGCCCGTCCGCGGTGCTGCACGCGGTCGCGGACCACGTCGTCGACGACTACCTCAGCGTCATCGACGCGGTGCACGCCGATATCGAGCAGGTCGAGACGGACGTCTTCGCGGAGAACGGCGCACGCGCCGATCCGGGCCGCATCTACCAGCTCAAGCGGGAACTTCTGGAGCTGAAGCGGGCCGTGGTCCCGCTGAACCGGCCCCTGCTGGATCTCGCCGACCGGCCGATGCGGGTGGTGGAGCCGGAGATACAGGCCTACTTCCGCGACGTGTCCGACCACCTGATGCGCGCGGCGGAACAGCTCGCCGGTTTCGACGAGCTGCTCAACTCGATCCTGCAGGCCCACCTCGCCCAGGTCACGGTCGCGCAGAACGAGGACATGCGGAAGATCACGGCATGGGCCGCGATCGTCGCCGTACCCACGATGGTCTGCGGGATGTACGGCATGAACTTCGACCACATGCCCGAGCTGCAATGGAAATACGGCTACGGCATGGTCATCGGCGTCATATCCGTGGCCTGCTTCGCCCTGTACCGCGGCTTCCGGCGCAACGGCTGGCTGTGACCGCCCGGGTGTGGGTAAGGCGGGCCGGCGGTCAGCGGCTCGCGCTCTTGGCGTAGACCCGTTCCGCCCAGGCGCCGACCTGGTCCTCCGTCAGATGCTGGGCGAGATCGGCCTCGCTGATCATGCCGACCAGGCGCTTGTTCTCGATGACGGGCAGCCTGCGGATCTGGTGGTCCTCCATCTCCTGGAGCACCTCGCTGACATCGGCGTTCGCGTCGATCCAGCGCGGTGTGCCCTTGGCCATCTCGCCCGCGGTGACCTTGGACGGGTCGTGGCCCATGGCCACACAGCCGACCACGATGTCGCGGTCGGTGAGGATGCCGCAGAGCCGTTCGTTCTGGTCGCTGATGGGCAGGGCCCCGACGTTGAGCTCACGCATCAGCTGGGCGGCGCGGTCGAGGGTCTGGTGCGCGGGGATCCACTGGGCGCCCCGGTGCATGATCTCTCCGGCAGTGGTCATGGAGTACCTCCCGGTGCCGGACGGCCGGCGCGGCGCGGGACGCACCGCTGGTACCGGCGCCCTTCATTCTCGTCGGGTTGCCCGGCGCACGCACCCGGGGCGGCGGTCAGGCGGAGAAACCGGTGATCTTCCGCAGGGCCACACGGATGATCACGCGGACCTCGTCGTCCTTCTCCGCGGGCGGGTCGATGCCGAGGTACTTGTGCGAGAGCTCGTACGGGAGCGCGGCGGAGGTTGCGCACGCACCTTCTGGCGGCCGTCGGTGGACGTGGTTGAAGCCGTCATGCCGACCGGCGCTCCGGTCAGCCGCTCCACGCCGGGCGGCGCGGGTCGTCGGCGCGGACGAGGACGTCGGCGGTGCCGGCGGGGTCGGTCTCGTCCTCGTAGCGCTCGAAGGCGGGGAGGGTCCAGTGCTCGGCCTGCGGGGTGCGGCGGCGCAGGGCGCCCGGGGAGAGGAGGAGATGAACACTCAGGTCGAAGGGAAACCAGTGACGCAGAAGGAGAGGGCCGTGCAGCAACAGCAGGCCACCGGGCGGCAGTTGGACGTACGGGCTGCGGGTGGCGCGGTCGGTGACCGGGTCCAGAAGGTCGGGCAGCACGCGCCCGTCGCCGCCGGGTTCGAGGGGGCCGAACACCTCGCGCCACAGGGCGCCGGTGTCGAACCAGCCGTCGTAGTAGGCGTCCACGTCCTGGTGCCCGTGCTCCAGACGGACGGAGGCCGGGCGCAGGAAGCCTTCCGTGCCGACGACCAGCGAGGGGCGGCCGCGTATGCGCAGGGCCTCGTGGACACGTGCGGCGAGGTCTCCCGGGGCGGCCGCCGGGGCGCCGTCGAAGGCGATGCGTGGCCAGGGGCTGCCGTCGGCCGGCTTCAGGTCGAGCAGGCGTTCGGCGAGGCGGTCGACGAGCCGGTCCCAGGTGATCGCTTCGAGTCGCACATGACCATGATTACGGATGCGGGGGTGGTGGAGGACATGCCCAAGGGACGGGGGCGTGGAGGGCGTGGGGCCGTGGGAATGAAGCGGATATGGCAGTGCCTGTGACTCCCTCGTCCTCCGGCGGGGGCGAGATCAGATCCCTCACCGGCTCCCGTACCGTTCCTGTCGTCATCCAGTCACTGAAGAAGAAGCGCTGTGCCAAGTGCCGGCGTGGGCCGCTGTCCCTGCTGGTCATGGAGGACGGGGTGCCGCGGTGCCTCGACTGTGCCGACCTCGGACATCTGGTGTTCCTGCCGCGCGGCGACACCGCGCTGACGCGCAGGGCGCGGGAGGAGAGTTCGCTGTCGGTGATCGTCGTGCGGTTCAATCGGCGCAAGAGCCGGTACGAGCGGCAGGGCGTCCTCGTGGAGGAAGCGGGGCTCGCCCGGGCCGAGGAGCGGTGCCTGGCGGACGCGGAGGCCCGGCGGCGGCGCCGGGCGCGGGACGCACAGCGCAGGGCGGTGGAGGACGCGCGGTTCGCGGAGGCGTTCGCGGCGGAGATCCTGCGGCTGTTGCCCGGGTGCCCACCGGAGCGGGCGCGGGCGATCGCGGCGCACGCGTCCCTGCGGGGCAGTGGGCGTGTGGGGCGGACGGCGGGCGGGCGGGCGTTGACGGAGGGTGCGGTGACGTCGGCGGTGTTGGCGGCGGTGCGGCATGTGGACACTCCGTATGACCAGCTGCTGATGAGTGGGGTGCCCAGATACGAGGCGCGGCGGAGGATCGCGGCGGCCGTCG
This sequence comes from Streptomyces sp. Z423-1, assembly GCF_013009255.1. Lineage (NCBI taxonomy): Bacteria > Bacillati > Actinomycetota > Actinomycetes > Kitasatosporales > Streptomycetaceae > Streptomyces > Streptomyces sp. Z423-1. Next base: position 7,199,902 of record NZ_CP053109.1, on the reverse strand, counting down.
AGTCGGTGCTGCGGGAGTGGCGGGAGGAGCGGCTCGACTCCGTCGGGTGACGTGGGCCGAGTGCGGGTCGGGTGCGGGTTGCCTGCCGGGGCGGGGCCCGGCCTGGACGCCCGCGTATGGAGCTGCGGCGTTGAGACATGGTCCGGGTCGGTGGGCCGGGATTCACTGGTGGGGAGTGGGGATGACCGGAGTGCTGGGCGGGGGCCCGGGCGGAGGTGGGAGGAGTGGGTGACGTGATCGACGGACCGTACTTCGTGCTGACGGTCGCGGGGCTGGTCGGGGCCGGGCTGGTGGCCGGGGTGTTCTGTGCCTTCTCGACGTTCGTGATGCAGGCGCTCGCCGCGCTGCCGCCCGCGCAGGGCGTCGCCGCGATGAAGGCGATCAATGTGACGGCGTTGCGGCCCGGCTTCATGATCGTGTTCCTGGGGTCGACGCTGCTGTGCGCGGTGATAGCCGTGGTGACGTTCGTGCTGTGGCCGGACGAGGGGGCCGTGGAGCTGCTGGTCGGCAGCGCGCTGTATCTGTTCGGGTGCTTCGGGGTGACCGTGCTCGCGAACGTGCCGCGCAACAACGCGCTGGTCACAGTGGACGCGGGCACCGCGGAGGCGGCCGCGTACTGGCCGACGTACGTGCGCGAGTGGACGGCGTGGAACCACGTCCGGGCGGTCGCCGCGGCCGGCGCGGTGGTGGCGTACGCGCTGGCCCTGGCGTGAGCCGCCGGGCGGGGCTCTGCGCAGGTGGCCGACGGGACGTATCGTGGCCGAAAGGGTGCCGCCGATGACGCACGGCCCGTCGTACCCCTATGCAAGGAAAACCGGCCATGGCCGATCCCAAGGGTTTCATGACCACCCCCCGCCAGGACTGGCCCCGCCGGCCGGTCGAGGAGCGGGTGCGGGACTGGAACGAGGTCTACGTCCCGGGGGCACTGCTCCCCATCATCAACCAGCAGGCGGACCGCTGCATGGACTGCGGCATACCGTTCTGCCACGACGCCTGTCCGCTGGGCAATCTGATCCCGGAGTGGAACGACCTGGTCTCCCGGGACGACTGGCGGGCAGCGAGCGACCGGTTGCACGCCACGAACAACTTCCCCGAGTTCACGGGGCGGCTGTGTCCGGCGCCGTGCGAGGCGGGATGCGTGCTCGCCATCAACCAGCCGGCGGTCACCATCAAGAACGTCGAGTGCGCGATCGCCGACCGGGCCTGGGAGGAAGGCTTCGCGCCGCCGAGTCCGCCGGAGCGGCTGAGCGGGCGGACGGTCGCGGTGATCGGTTCGGGGCCCACGGGGCTGGCGGCGGCGCAGCAGCTGACGCGGGCGGGGCACACCGTCGCCGTGTACGAGAAGGACGACCGGCTCGGCGGGCTGATGCGGTACGGGATCCCCGAGTTCAAGATGGAGAAGCACCATCTGGAACGGCGGCTGGAGCAGATGCGGGCCGAGGGGACCAAATTCCGTACGTCGACGGCGGTCGGGCGGGACATCGGGGCGGCGGAGCTGCGGTCGCGGTACGACGCCGTGGTGATCGCGACCGGGGCGACGGCGTGGCGTGAACTTCCCGTACCGGGGCGCGAGTTGGCCGGTGTGCATCAGGCGATGGAGTATCTGCCGCTGGCCAATCGGGTCTGTGAGGGCGATCTGGAGGTCTCGCCGCTGTCGGCGGCCGGGAAGCATGTCGTGATCGTCGGGGGTGGTGACACGGGGGCGGACTGTCTGGGGACGGCGGTACGGGAAGGTGCGGCGTCGGTGACGCAGCTGGACATCTACGCGCAGCCGGGGGCAGAGCGGGACGAGGATGCGGAGCCCTGGCCGACGTACCCGAAGATCTACCGGCTCTCGGCGGCGCACGAGGAGGCGCGGGATCTGCGGACCGCGCCGGCGGCGGATGCGGACGCGCGGTTGTTCGCGGCGTCGACGCTCCGCTTCACCGGGGACGCGGAGGGGCATGTGCGGTGGCTGCACCTAGTCGAGGTGGATGCGCAGCGGCGGCCGGTGTCCGGCACCGAACGCACACTGCCCGCCGACCTCGTACTGCTCGCGCTCGGCTTCTCCGGGCCCGACCGGGAGGACGGGCTCATCGACCAGCTGGGTCTGGAACTGGAGCCGCGCGGCACGATCACACGGGACGCCGGGTTCGCGACGAACGTCCCCGGCGTGTTCGCCGCGGGGGACGCGGCGCGAGGGCAGTCGCTCATCGTGTGGGCGATCGCGGAGGGGCGGGCGGTGGCGGCGGCCGTCGACCGCCATCTGACGGGGAGTTCGGAGCTACCGGCGCCTATTGGGCCGTATGACCGGCCGATGGTGGTGTGAGGGGCGACCGGCGGTTCGGGGGGCTGACGGGCTACGGGGCAGGCGGGTTCAGTCCCCACCCCGCGCCACGGCAACCGGCGTTCAGCCCCGTCTCCCCCACCCCCGACCGAGTCAGCTGCGACGCTTGTCCGTCCCCGCCACCTTCGCCGTCGACAGCGCCACCCGGTTCCACGTGTTGATCGTGCAGATCAGGGCGATGACCTGGGCCAGCTCCTGGTCCCCGAAGTGGGCCGCGGCCTCGGTGTAGACGTCGTCGGGGACGCCCGCGTCGGCCACCAGGGTGACGGCCTCGGTGAGGGCCAGGGCGGCCCGCTCCTTCGGGGTGAAGAAGTGGCGGGCCTCGCGCCACACGGCGACCATGTGCAGGCGGTCCTCGCTCTCACCGGCCTTGCGGGCGTCGTTGGTGTGCATGTGCAGGCAGTACGCGCAGTGGTTGAGGTGCGAGGCGCGGATCTGGATGAGTTCGACGAGGGCGGGGTCGAGGCCCTCACGAGCCGCCACGTCGAAGCCGATGAGGGCGCGGAAGGACTTCGGGGCGGACTTGGCGAAGTCGATCCGGGTCCGCTCGGCCTCGGCGGCGGCGATGGCGGCATCGGGGGCGGCGGGCGGCGCGTCCGTCGTGTTCATCGCGTTCATCCTGTTCATCGCGTTCGTCGTGTTCATTGCGTTCATCGAGTTCATCGAGTTCGTCGCGTTCGTCGCGTTCGTCGTCATGTCCCTCAACCTACGGCCCGCAAAGACCCGCTGTAGGGTGCACTTCCATGGCAGAAGCGTGGGTCAATTCCGCCCAGCGCATCGGCGCCGACCTGCACCTGGAGCTGGCCGGCCCGGGCGGCCGCCGCGCCGCCCTCATCCGGGCGCTGCGGGACGCCGTACGCAGCGGCCGGCTCGCCCCCGGCACCCGCCTGCCCCCGTACCGCTCGCTCGCCGCCGACCTCGGTGTCGCCCGCAATACGGTCGCCGACGCCTACGCGGAACTCGTCGCCGAGGGCTGGCTGACCGCCCGTCAGGGCTCGGGCACCCGCGTCGCCGACCGCGCCGAGCCCCTCAAGGGCAGCACCCGGGTCGCGAAGAAGACGCCCGCACGCGCGCGTGGCCCACGACACGACCTCCGGCAGGGCACCCCGGACACCTCCGCTTTCCCGCGCGCGGACTGGCTCGCCTCCTACCGGCGGGCGCTCCAGCAGGCGCCCAACGAGGTGTTCGGCCCGGGCGACCCGGCGGGCCGCCGGGAATTGCGCGAGGCGCTCACCGAGTACCTGGCACGCGCGCGTGGCGTCCGCACCGAGCCCGGCCGGATCGTGATCTGCTCCGGCTTCGCGCACGCCCTGCGGCTGCTGTTCGGACAAGGCGGGAGCGGCGTCCTGCGCGGCCCGCTGGCGGTGGAGGCGTACGGGCTCGGCTTCCACCGCGAGTTGCTGACAACGGCCGGCGTACGGACGGTCCCGCTCCCCCTGGACGAGGACGGCGCCCGCGTCGACCTGCTCACGCGCGAACGGGCCGTCCTGCTCACGCCGGCCCACCAGTTCCCGACCGGCGGCCCACTGCACGCCACCCGCCGCGCCGCCGTCATCGACTGGGCACGCGCGCGTGGGAGCGTGATCCTGGAGGACGACTACGACGGGGAGTTCCGCTACGACCGCAAACCCGTCGGCGCCGTCCAGGGTCTCGACCCGGAGCGGGTGATCCACATCGGCTCGGTCAGCAAGAGCCTGTCACCGGCACTGCGGCTGGGGTGGATGGCCCTGCCGGAGCGGTACGTCGACGGCGTCCTCGCGGCGAAGGGCGAGCGCGAGGGGTGGGCGAGCGTCCTGGACCAGCTCAGCCTCGCCGACTTCATCGCCAAGGGGTCGTACGACCGTCATGTGCGGCGGATGCGGCAGCGGTACCGCAGCCGCCGGGACCGTCTCGTCGCCACGCTCGCCGAGCACGCCCCGCACATCGAGGTGACCGGCGTCGCGGCCGGCCTGCACGCGGTGCTGCGGTTGCCGCCCGGCACCGAGCGCTCCACGGTCAAGGCCGCCGCCTGGCAGGGCGTCGCCCTCGACGGCCTCGCCGCGTTCCGGCATCCGCGGACGGACATGACCGCACGGGACGGCCTGGTCGTCGGCTACGCGACCCCCTCGGAACACGCGTACGGGGCGGCACTGGACGCGCTGTGCGACGTACTGCCGCCCCCATGACCGCCTCGGGCGTAAGCGCTTATGCACCCCCGCCCACCGGCTGCCCCCGCGAGGGACATAAACGCTTACGCATCCCGCCCACCGGGCCGCCCCCGCGAGGGACATAAACGCTTACGCATCCCGCCCACCGGGCCTGCCCCCGCGAGGGACGCAAACGCTTACGCACCCCGCCCACCGGCCGCCCCCCGTGAAGGACGTAAACGCTTACGCTCCACCCCACGGCGCCGCCCCGCCGCTACGCCTTCCGCCCCACCGCCCCGTACCCCGGAATCACCCCGTCGTCCTGCCCCGGCACCGGCTCCCCCAGCTCCGGATGCCACTCGGGCACCACCACGACCCCCGGCTCGACCAGTTCGAGCCCGTCGAAGAACCGGGCGAACCCGTCCCGCGACCGCAAGGCCAGCGTGACGCCCGCCGCCTTGAGCTTCTCGGTGGCCCGCGCCGACTCCTCCGGCGTGAAGTCGGCGGTGGCGTGGGTCATCATCAGGTAGCTGCCGGACGGGAGTTCGGCCAGCAGCTCGGCGACCAGCTCGTGCGCGCCGTCCTCGTCGGCGACGAAGTGCAGCAGTGCGACCAGGGAGAGGGCCACGGGCCGGTTGAAGTCCAGGGCCTTCCTGGCCCCCTCGATGATGGTGGCCGGTTCCCGCACATCGGCCTGGAGGTACTCGGTCACGCCCTCGGGCGTGCCGCGCAGCAGAGCCTCCGCGTGGGCCAGCACGATCGGGTCGTTGTCGCAGTAGACCACACGCGCGTCCGGCGCGACCGCCTGCGCGACCTGGTGGAGGTTGGGCTCGGTGGGGATGCCCGTGCCGATGTCCAGGAACTGCCGTACGCCGTTTCCGGCCAGCCAGCGCGTGGCCCGGTGCATGAAAGCGCGGTTGACCCGCGCCATCACCGGCACGCGCGGGTCCAGGGCCAGCATCTGCCGGCCCATCTCCTCGTCGACGGGGTAGTTGTCCTTGCCGCCGAGATACCAGTCGTACATCCGTGCGGGATGGGGCTTGCTGGTGTCGATGCCGGTCATGAGGCGCTCCGTAAGCGTCGGATGCGATAAGTGATCAAGTCGGTTCCAAGATAAGGAAGTTGAGCCATAAAGAAAGAGCACGAAGAGTACGTCAACGAGCCAAAATCGGTCAGGACAACAGGAAGTCCGCTTCCCCCGCCTTCGCGCCCTCGATGAACGCGGTCATCTCGTCGGAGGTGTAGATCAGCGCCGGTCCGTCCGGGTCGGTGGACTGCCGGACGGCGATACGGCCGTCGGCGAGCTTCATCGCCTCCAGGCAGTTGCCCCCGTTGCCGCCGCTCCACGGCTTGTGCCAGCCCTCGCTGCCCAGTTCCCGGGCGGGCATGCCGTTGTAGATCCGCTCGGCGCGGATCCGCGGCTTGGGCTGGGACGTGATGCGATCCATTCACAGCTCCTTGCGGAGATCCTCGAGGATCTCCTTCGTGCGATGTGCCGTAGCGGCCTGCGCCGCCATGCGGTCCATGACCTCGAGATGGGTCGCCACCTCTGCGCGCGCGTCCAGGTAGACGGCGCCGGTCAGGTACTCGCTGTAGACCATGTCCGGAAGTTCGGGCACGGCGAATCGGAACAGCACGAAGGGCCCGTACGTGCCGGGGTGCGGCCCCGTGGCGAACGGGACGACCTGCAACGTCACGTGGGGCAGCTTCGTGGCGTCGAGCAGTCTTTCGATCTGGGCACGCATCACCTCCGGGCCGCCGACCGGTCGGCGCAGCACGGTCTCGTCCATCACGGCCCACACCCTGGGTGCGTCCTGACGGGTGAGCAGTTCCTGGCGTTGCATACGCAGTGCGACGTATCGCTCGATGTCCTCGGGCCGGGTCTGGCCGACGGCGCCCGATTTCAGGACACCGCGCGCGTAGTCCTCGGTCTGCAGGAGTCCGGGCACGAAGTGGGGTTCGTAGCTGCGGATGAGGGAGGCGGCGCCCTCCAGGCTGACGTGCATCGAGAACCAGCCGGGCAGGATGTCGTGGAACCGCTGCCACCAGCCGGGTTTGTTGGCCTCCTCGGCCAGTTGGACGAAGGCGTCGGCCTCGTCGTCGGGGACGCCGTAGGCCTTCAGGAGCAGTTGGAGGTACGGGATCTTGAGGGCGACCTCGGCCGTCTCCATACGGCGGATGGTGGCGGGGGCGACACGCAGCACACGGGCGGCTTCCTCGCGCTTGAGACCGGCGCGTTCACGCAGGTCGAGCAGGCGCCGACCGAGGACGACCTGGCCGACCGTCGGTGCCGACCGCGGCTCGCTCACGCTCCACCTCCACTCACCCAGTCACCGAACGCTGACAGCCCAGCGGCGCCATTCGAAGATCTATTCGAAGGTCGGTGCCGACCTCCGGGATCTCAACTGGCGCCGCGTCACATGCTGTTGCGAGCAGTGTGCCACGACCCTTCACCGCGTCACACAGCACTCTGCAATTTTCAGAGTGACACTTGCCAAGTTGTTCGCGGCGGGGCGATAGTGGCAAGCGTGATTCCGTCCGTGCCCTTAGGAACAGACGCCGCCGCAGGCCGTTCCGGCCTCGGTGCAGCAGCGGCAGCCGGCCCCTCGGGGTCCGCTGCCGAGCGCCGGTTCCGGTTCGAACTGGCCGCACACCCGGGTTCTCCCGCGCAGGCCAGACGTCTGACGCGGACCCGGCTGACCGGCTGGGCGGTGTGCGAGGACACCTGCGACACGGCCGAACTGGTGGTGTCGGAGCTGGTCACCAACGCGATCCTGCACACCGCGAGCGATGCCGTCGTCTGCGAGCTGCACGACGGCGACGACGTGGTGCGCATAGCCGTGCGCGACCAGGGGTGCGCCGCGGGTGGTCCCCACCCGTCCTCGGACAGGCCCGAGGAGGAGCAGGGGAGGGGACTGCTCCTCGTCGACGCGCTGGCGCACGCCTGGGGCGCTCAGGAGCACGGCCCCGGGCTGCTGGTCTGGGCGGAGCTCCCGCGCCAGGCCGACGCGCCCCGGGGGGACCTCGGCTGGGGCGCCCGTCCCAAGCCGGGTCCGTCCGGCGGCTCGGGCGAGGACGACGAGGCGCACGCGCGCGTGTGCCGGCCGGCGCACGGTGGGATGGGGACCGAATGGGTGTGACGGCTGCCTACGGCGGCGGACAGGTCCTCGCCCTGGACACGCTCGTCCGCCTGAGCCGCGGGCTGCGCACACCGGACGTACCGCGGCTGCGGCTGTCCGTGCCCGACGGCATGACGGCTCCGCTGGGCTGCGACGCGGTGCAGGTACCCGCCCGCTACGGCCCGCTCGTCCTGCCCCGCCTCCCGCGCGTGGGGTGCGTGTACGCCGACGACGCGCACTGGTGGTGGCTGGTCCCGTCCGACTCGGACTACGCCCTGGAGTGGCCCGCCCCCGCGCGCTACGCCACCGGCGCGATCGCCCCCGAGACCCCCCGCCTCATCCACCGGCCCGACGGCACCCTCCCCTACACCCCACCGATCCCGCTCTACCTGGCCCTGTGCCGCCTCATGGGGACGGCACCGAGCTGGTCACGGGCGGTCACGGCGTAGGGCTTCGCGGGGGCGCACCCGCGCACCCAACCCGCACGATGCGCCCCGACAGGGGGCGCACCGACCTGCGGCATCCACCCCCACAGGGGCACACCCACCCGGCGCAACCCCACCCCCACACGCCCCCACCCCACGGCCCACACCCCCGCGCACCCCGGCGTGCGCCCCCACCCCCACCCTGCGCCCTGCCCAGTCGCCGACCGTGCCGCGATAGTGGCCGTTCGTGCGGGTTCGGGGGAGGCAGACGGTGGGGACGAAGGGCGGCGCGGACGAGCCGGAGGTGTCCGAGTCGGAGCGGCTGCTCTTCGGCGGCCCGCTGCGCTACGACATGGGCTGGAACCAGCACGCGGACGCCTTCCTGGAGCTCACCTTCCGGGCCATGATCACGCGGATGCCCGCCCTGCTCGCCGCCAGCCTGCGGCTGGCCCGGCAGGCCGACCGCAGTGCCGCCCGGATGGTGCTGGCGGCCGAGGCGGGCCAAGGTGTGGCGCAGGCGGTGAGCCTGTTCGCGGTGAACAGCGTGCTGAGCCGGCTGATGGGCGCCGGCCCGATCGAGGACCGGCTGCGCGACGCCGCCCCCGCGCTGGTCGCCATCGCCGTCGTCCTGCTGCTCGGCGCGCTGCTGCGGGCGGCGTCGACGTACGCCACCGGACGGCTGGAGCCGAAGGTGGAGCGCGTCGCGACCGAGCTGTACCTGGAGCGGGCCGCGGCCGTGGAGCTCGCGGCGATCGAGGACCACGCGTTCCACAAGCTGCTGGACACCGCGCAGTACGGCGCATCCTCGGCCCGCCGGATGATCATCTACGGCACGCGCGTGGTGAACGCCATGATCTCGCTGGTCGCGGCGGCCGGCGTGCTCACCGTGCTGCATCCGCTGCTGCTCCCGCTGCTGGTGACGATGACGCTGCCCAGTGCGTGGAGCGCGCTGACGATCGCCCGGCGCCGCTACGCGTCGTTCCACACCTGGGTGCAGCACGCGCGCGCGGGACACCTGATCAGCGGCCTGCTGACGGAACCGGCGGCGGCGCCCGAGATCCGCGTGCACGGCGTGGGCCCGTTCCTCCTGCGGCACTTTCGCGCGATGTCGGAGGCGGCGGAGGCGGAACAGGCCCGGCTGGCGCGGCTCGCGGCCCGGACCGGCCTGATCGCGGCGGCCTGGACGGGCCTCGCGACGGTGTCGACGTACGTCACGCTGGGCGGTCTGCTGCTCTCGGGGGCGATGTCGCTGGCGGTCGCGGGCACGGCCGTGATCGCCATCCGGACCGGCTCCGCGAGCCTGGAGACGCTCGTCCTGGAGATCAACCAGCTGCACGAGGAAGCCCTCTTCGTGGGCGATCTGGAGCGCCTGTACGTGGAGGCCGCCGCACGTGCGATTCCGGTCGGCGGCGCGGCCCTGCCCGAGAATCCGCGCGAGGTCCGCTTCGAGAACGTCACCTTCAGCTACCCGGGTGACGCCACCCGCCCCGCGCTCGACGACGTCTCCCTGACGCTGCCCCTCGGCCGGATCGTCGCACTGGTCGGCGAGAACGGCTCCGGCAAGAGCACCCTGGTCAAGCTGCTCGCCGGGCTGTACAAGCCGGACCGGGGCCGGATCCTGTGGGACGGCGTCGACGCGGCGACCGCGGACCGGCATCTGCTGGCCGAGCGGATCGCGATGGTGGCGCAGGACTTCAAGCGATGGCCGTTCACGGCGCGGGTGAACGTCGCCGTGGGCCGTCCCTCGGTGCCGGTGGCCGAGGAGCGGCTGGCGACGGCGATCGTCGAGGCGGGCGCCGAGGACGTGGTCGCGGATCTGCCGCGTGGTCTGGACACGCTGCTGGCCCGCAACTTCAGCGGCGGGCACGAGCTGTCCGGCGGGCAGTGGCAGCGGCTCGGCATCGCCCGGGCGGCGTACCGGCGGGGCAGCATCCTGATCGTGGACGAGCCGACGGCCGCCCTGGACGCCCGGGCCGAGCTGGAGGTGTTCGACAAGATCCGCGCGCTGGCCGGGACCGGCCAGACGGTCGTGCTCATCACCCATCGGCTGGCGTCCGTACGCCATGCGGACCTGGTGCACGTCCTGGACGAGGGAAAGCTCGTGGAATCGGGAACTCCGGAGGAACTGCTCGCCAAGGGCGGCGTCTACGCCGAGCTGTACGGGTTGCAGGCGCAGCAGTTCGCGGTGCGGGCGCCCGCGCCTGAGGCGGGCTGACCCTGCCGGCTCACTCCGTGCCGTCGCCACCCCGGACGATCACCAGGAACGTGTCCGTCGCGAGGTCCATCACGACCTCGGCGGGCAGGCCCTCCGACCGGCGCGCCTGCGCGAACTCCTCCGCAGGCCACGACCCTCGCGGCCCGCCTGCGGGAAAGCGTTCGAGCACCATTCGCCCGTTCACCATCCTGCACCTCCAGAAAAGCGTCGTACTTGTAGGAGTTAACGCCTTCCGAAGGGAAATCGCCTCGCCAAGTGACGCGACTGAGACGTAGTTGACACTCGTTCACCGTCAAACGTGAGGAGCCTCTCACCGCCTCCACGTTGACCGTTACCCTCCGCTTCACTCCCCGTACTCGTCGTGATAACGGATCCGCTCACTGCCCGCGGGCGCGCCGAAGGCCGACGCGCGCCCCTCGGGTTCCTCCCACTCCTCCTGCCGGCCCAGCGCGGTGAGGTCCAGGAAGCTGGTGGTCGAGCCGAGCCCGTCCAGCCCGCGCTCGTACGTCGAGTAGGTGTGGAACACCCGGTCCCGGTCCCGCAGGAAACAGCTCACGCCCGGCCGCTCGACGAACTGCCCCTCGTGCTCCAGGGTCGCCTCGAAGTCGCGGTTGAAGTCGTCGCCGGACGACGAGTACCAGGGCAGCGTCCAGCCCATCCGCGCCTTGAACGGCAGGATCCTCGTGTACGGCGCCCTGGAGACGGCCGCGAACGTCGTCCCGCGCGCGTGCAGATGCGCCAGATGCCCGACCTGGTCGAGGAACGCCGAGCAGCTGCGGCAACCGGTCTCCCACTCGGGCGCGAACATGAAGTGGTAGACGATGAGCTGGTGCCGCCCCTCGAAGAGGTCGAGCAGGGTGGCCTTTCCGTCGCCGCCCTCGAACACGTACTCCGTGTCGACCTCCACCATCGGCAGCCGCCGCCGCTCGGCATTGAGCGCGTCCCGCGCGCGCGTGGCGGCCTTCTCCTTGAGAAGCAGTTCCTGACGCGCCCTGCGCCACTCCTCACGCGAGGCGATCTCCGGAAGCGACATGGCCCCTCCTGTGCAACGGTCCCGTTGCGGGTGGTGACCGATGGACGGGACGGATCTCATCGCGGTTCCACGAAGATTTTTTGGCGGGGTTCCCAGGGGCAGGTCAACGAGGTCGCCGCCTCACGTGTCGTACTCCTGGATACGTCGACCATGGCTCCGGTCCAGCAGTGCGGGCATCCGCTCGCCCAACTCCCGTACGACCGCCCCCACGTCCAGCGTCAGCAGCTCACGGTCGCGCATCAGGACGCGCCCGTCGACGATGGTCGTGCGGACGTCGGACGAGCGGGCGCTCTGCACCAGGGTCGCGGCGAGGTCGTGCACGGGCTGGGTGTGCGGGCCGGTGAGGTCGACAAGGACGATGTCGGCGCGCCGGCCCGGGGCGAGGGAGCCGATGGCGTCGCCCAGGCCGACCGCGCGGGCGCTCTGCAGTGTGGCGTGATGCAGGGCCTGACGCGCGGTCAGCCAGCGCGGATCGCCCTCGGTGGACTTCTGGATCAGGGCGGTGAGCGCCATCGACTCCCACACGTCGAGGGAGTTGTTGGAGGCGGCGCCGTCGGTGGCGAGCCCGACGGGGACGCCGATCGCGCGCAGGGCGCGGACGGGTGTGGTGGTGGGCCAGCCGAACTTCAGATAGCCGCGGGGTGCGGTGGCGACGGCGACACGACCGCCCGCGCGCTCCAGCAGGGGCAGGTCGCGGTCGATGATGCCGGTGCCGTGCGCGATGAGGAGGTCGGTGTCGAGCAGTCCCGTACGGTCCAGGATCTCGATGGGGGTGACGCCGTGGCGGGCGAGGCTGGTGTCGGTCTGGTCGCGGTTCTCGGCGGCGTGGATGTGCACGGGGAGGCCGTGGGCGCGGGCGAGGTCGGCGGTGGCGGCGAGGTCGGCGTCGTCGACGGTGTAGGGGGCGTGCGGGGCGAGGGCGGTGGTGATACGGCCGCCGGCGCGCCCCCGGTGTCGTAGCGCGAAGTCGAGACTGCGCTGCCGCCCTTGAGCCCCCTGCGAGGAGAAGTAGGCCTCGCCCAGATGGGCCCGCATCCCGCACTCCTCGACGACGGCGGCGACCGCGTCCATCGTGAAGTAGTGGTCGGCGAAGCAGGTGACGCCGCCCCGGATCATCTCGGCGCAGGCGAGCCGCGCGCCCAACTCCACGTCCTTCTCGGTGAGGTTGGACTCGACGGGCCAGACGACGTCGTTGAACCACGCCTCGGTGGGCAGATCCTCGGCGAGGCCGCGCAGAGCGACCATGGGGGCGTGGGTGTGGCAGTTGACGAGCCCCGGGAGGGCGACCTGGCCGACGGCGTCGATGCGCTCGACGGCGGGCAGGTGCCGTACGGCATCGGCGGTGGTGACGGACTCGACGACTCCGCTTCGTACGACGACCGCGGCGTTCTCCTCGAACCCGAGCCGCTCTTGATCGTCGTGCACGAGGACGGCGCATCCGGTGATGACGAGGTCGGCGGGAGCTTCTGCGGGAGAAGGCGTCATCACGCCAACGTACGACGCGGTCGCCGGGTCGCGTGAAGTGAACGGCGCATCCTGTCGCGGGTCTGTCCAGGAACCGCACGCACGGGCACGCTGGCTTCACCACACACCGCCGTCCGGCCTCTGAAAGGAGCCCGGCATGCTGCTCGGCACCTGGAACCTGGAGAACCTGTACCGGCCCGGCGGGCCGTTCGGCCCCAAGGACAAGGCCGCCTACGAGACCAAGCTCGCCGCCCTCGCCGACGTGATCGCGGAACTCGACCCGGCCCTGCTCGGCGTGCAGGAGGTCGGGGACCCGGACGCGCTGGCCGACCTGGCCGGGATGCTGCCCGGCAGCTGGCACATCGCGCTGTCCGAGCACGCCGACAGCCGGGGCATCCGGGTCGGCTTCCTCAGTCGTACGCCGCTGGTGGTGCTGTCCGACACGACGGCGTTCCCGGCGCAGCTGCGGCCGGTGCAGGCGGACGACTCGGGGCCGGGCGTGGCGGAGGCGGGCCGGGGGCTGCTGGCGGTGCGGGCCGGTGAGCTGTCGGTGGCGGTCGCCCATCTCAAGTCGAAGCTGCTGACGTACCCGGAGGGCCGTTTCCACCCCCGCGACGAGGGCGAACGCGCCCGGTACGGCGCCTACGCCCTCTACCGGCGGGCCGCCGAGGCGACGACGCTGCGCGCGCTGGCGGACAAGCTGCTGGCGGGCGACGGGCGGGCGCGGGACGTGGTGGTGCTGGGCGATCTGAACGACGAGGCCCAGGCGGCGACCACCCAGATCCTGCTCGGCCCGCCGGGTTCGGAGATCGGCACGGCCGGCTTCCGGGCGGACGACAAGGGCGACGCGGCCCGGCTGTGGAATGTGGCGGCGCTGATACCCGCCGAGCAGAGGTTCTCGCGGGTGCACTCCGGGCGGCGTGAGCTGATCGACCACGTTCTGTGCAGCCACCGGCTGGTCAAGCGGGTGACGGCGGCGGGGACGGGGCTTCCGGGGGCCGGTGCGCCTCAGCTGCCGTCGGTGGGGGCGGATCCGGCGGAGCGGCGGGGCGCGGCGGGGTCGGATCATGCGCCGGTGTGGGTGCGGGTCGGGAGCTGAAGGGGCCTCGTTGCAGGGGGCGTCGGGGCTGAGCGGTGGAGGTCGGGAAGGTCGCGCCTCAATCGTCGCGCCTCAATCGTCGCGCCTCAACAAGAGAAGCCCTGCATAAAGGAAGCCCTCAATAAAATGAAGGGGCGTCAGACGGCGACGGGCAGCTCCGGCTCGCGCAGGCCGAGGCGGCGGCGGCCGGACTCCAGTTCGTCGAGAAGCTCGGCGAGCCGCTCGGTGTGGCGCGGCGTGAGCCGGCCGGTGTCGTCGAGGTGGACGGCGCAGGCGGTGGTCGTGTCGACGAGCCGTTCCAGGGTGCCGGCGACCTCGTCGGCGCCCTCGGTGTGCCGGGCGAGCGCGGGCAGTTCGGCGGCGGCGAGGGCGATGGCGCCGCGGGCCTCGGCGAGCGTGCGGTAGGCCTCGCGGCGGAGGGTCCAGCGGGCGGCGCGGTCGTCGGACTCGCTCAGCACATGGGCGAGATAGGCCTGGGCCGCACTCCCGGCCGCGGCGAGCCGCGCCCGCACGCCCCCGCCGCGCTGCCCCGGCATCGGCAGATGCCCGACGACGAGCACGATCGCGCAGGCCAGCAGGGTCTCCCCGATCCGGCTCACGGAGGCCTGCGGTTCGCCGCCGACCATCACCAGGGCGAGGACGAGCACGGTCACGACGGCGGTCTGGGCGGCGAAGTGCCGCGTGGCGACGGGGATGAGGGCACCGCTGACGGCGACGAGCGCGACGAGCCCCTCGGGCCGGGGCAGCAGGGCCGCGAACCCGGCGAAGACGAGGGCACCCAGCACGGTCCCGGCGGCACGGCACAGGACACGGGAGACGAGCGGCCCGAGGTCGGGCTTGACGAGGAAGACGACGGTGGCGGGGAGCCAGTACCAGTGCTCGTGGGGCCCGTACCACTGGGCGTGACGCAGGGCCTGGGCGATGGCGGCACCGGCGCCGAAGCACAGGGCGACGCGCAGCCCGTACTCCCGGCCGCCGACGCCGACGACGGCCCGCAGCAGGGCCCCGGCCGTACGCCGCCGGGTGTGCAGGTCGCCGCCCTTGCCCTGGTCGAAGACCTCGGCGGCGTGCAGCAGGGCGTCGTCGAGGGCGCGCAGGGCAGGCATCGACCGGGTCGGCGCGGGGAGCGGCCCGGTGTGCGTGTTCCCACGGACGGCGGCGGCCAGCCGCCGGGGCCCCGCGGAGGCCCGCCCGCTTGGGCTCACCCCCGCCCAGGCGAGGGCGGTGGCCGCTTCGGCGAGGGGCAGCGCGGCGGCGTACTGCGCGTGCAACCGCCGCTCGACGGCGGAGGAGGCGTACCGCCGCAGCCGGGGCCCGGTGAGGGCGTCCTGGGCGTGGTCGAGGGCGGCGGTGAGGGCGGCACGCCGGTTGGTGGCGTGCTGCGTACCGACAGCGTCGAGCAGGTCGCCGATGGCGTCGTACACGTCGGCGACGGCTTCCCGTTCCCCGTCGAACCGGTAGTCCCCCGCGAGGGCGCCGGGCGTGGGAAGGAGCAACCGCAGCGCGAGCAGCCACCCGGCCCCCGCGACAAAGGCGAGCGCCCGCAGCCACCCCGGCTCGGGCAACGGCATCCCGGCGCCGACCGCGCACGCGACGAGGACCTGCGTACCGGCCGCGGAGGCGACGGGCCCGACGGCACTGATGCTCCCGGCGACGAGCCCGAGCCCGGTGAGGAGCAGCGTCTGCGCGACGACACCCGTGTGCTGCCCGGCGTACGTCCCGACGAGCAGCCCCACCGCACCCGCGAGCGCGGGCACCCCGAGCCGCCGGACGGCCGCCCGCCGGCTGCCGGGCCGGTCGTTGATCCCGGCGAGCATGGCGGCGACGGCGGCGACGACACCGACGGAGGGGTGCCCCACGACCACGGCGACAAGAAGCAGCGGCCCCGCGGCCAGCGCCCCTCGCCCGACCGCACTCCACGGCACGGGGCCACGCTGGGCACGGAGGACGTGGGCGAGCCAGGGCGGAAGGGCGCGGTCGAGGCGGCGGTACACGGGGCTCCTGTCGGGCGAGGCGGGGGTGAGTGCCTTCGGGCGACGGTGGCCGGGCTGCGAGGTGTGCTGCCTACCGTAGATCGCGTTCTTGGAGGGAGTGGAACGCTCGTATTACCGCGATGTGACGATGCTTGGACGGGCCGCGTTCTTTATGAACGGAATCGCTTTGGTGGACTCTCCTGCGGCCGTCAGCCGTGCGCGCAGGGCGTGCGCGACACCGGCAGCCCCGGCCGTCACCCCGGCTGACATGGTCAGCATCGCGGCGAGAACGGCAAGCGCGCTAATCCCCGGCCGGCACCGGGAGCTTTCCCGACCAGATCTCACGCATGAGTGCCCGGCGCTCGGCGGCCGCGGGCCATCGCTGGAAGCCGTGTGAGGGAACGCGGTGGACGCAGTCGATGCCGTAGCGGTGGAGGAGTTCCACGTCGGCATGTTCCGGCGGCTCGGGGAAGAGGGCGGTGAGGCGCTGGGCGGGGGAAGGCTGTGGGGAGCGTAGTCGAGGAGCTGTGCCAGAGCCTGTCGTACGTGGCGGTGTTCGGCAGTGCTCTTCGCCTCGATCACCTCCGCCTCCCCTGCGGCATCGAGGTACATGTCACTCATGCCGGACGGGCAGAAGAACCGCCCGGCCGTCACACCGCGAGCCGCGAGGAACTGGCGGTACTCACGGACGAGTCGGGCCTCCCGACGGTCGACGACGACCAGGCGCCGGCTCCGCCGATAACCGGTGCGGCTGGTGCGCAGTTCCTCCAGGGCGGCGATGCGTACGGGATCAGCGTCCTGGACAGTGGGCGGTTGGGATACTGGGGGCTGCTCCACACTCGGCGTGATCAGGAAGTCCTCGAGAACCGACCGCGCCTTGTCACCTCGAAGGACCATCTGGCCGGGGAACTTATGGTTGGGCTTGTACCCGATGGCCGCGTTCAGTTCTTCGTACGGAATGTCGGCGGGGACCACGTCCAGAAGGCTGTACACGGTGCGCCAGCTCGCACCGCCGTCCTGGGGCGGCCAGAGCAGATCCGCGAGTTCGCGGTTGTGGAAGATCGCTCCGACCTCGCCGATCGCGCGGACTTGGTTCTGCCCCGTGAACAGGACGACATCGCCGGTGCCGACGTCTGCGAACTTGCTGTCGTGTGCGGAGGTCGCACCCTAGAACCTGGCATGGCCCTCCGGGTGAAGGGACCGGAGCTTCGCCCGTTGTTCGGCAGTGAGCAGACTGTCGTGGCTTGGCGCAGTGAAGTCCACTTGCCGGTCCACGGTGTCCGCCCAGTGGCGCCGCGTCTCGGAACTGCCGTACGACGGGGATATGAGCACCCGCACCATGCGTCCTTCCTCGCCTAGCGATCAGTCGCCCGGGATGGCGTCCCGCTTCGTGGTGTAGCCGATCAACGTTGGGGCGTACGCCCCGGGGCGTGTGTCGATAGGGATTCCGCTCCCTGCCCGGCAGGCGGGCCACCATGCAACTCTCCCTGGTAAACGGCCAGTTCAACCAGGAGGTGCATGATGGCCCTGTCCCAGCATGACTTACTTCGGCTGCTGGAGTCACTGCGTTCGGCGGACGGACTCGAACTCGTCCGTTTCGTGGCCGAGCGGATGCTGCAGGAGCTGATCGAGGCCGAGGCGACGTCGAGGATCGGTGCGGAGTGGAACGAGCACACCGAGACACGCACCGCGCTGCGCAACGGGCACCGCGACAAGACGCTGACTACGCAGGCCGGTGACCTGGACCTGGCCATACCCAAGCTGCGCTCGGGCAGCTTCTTCCCGAGCCTGCTGGAGCGTCGCCGCCGCATCGACCAGGCTCTGTTCGCCGTCATCATGGAGGCGTACGTGCACGGAGTGTCCACCCGTTCGGTCGACGACCTGGTCAAGGCGCTGGGTGCGGACAGCGGGATCTCCAAGAGCGAGGTCTCACGGATCTGCGCGGACCTGGACACCCAGCTGACCGCGTTCCGCGGCCGGCCCCTGGACCACACCCGCTTCCCCTACGTCTACCTCGATGCGACCTACTGCAAGGCACGGGTCGCGCACCAGATCGTCTCGCGGGCCGTGGTGATCGCCACCGGCATCACCGAGGACGGCGGCCGCGAGGTGCTGGGGTGATGGTCGGCGACAGCGAGACCGAGGTGTTCTGGACCCAGTTCCTGCGTCACCTGCGCGAACGCGGTCTGGGCGGTGTCCGACTCGTACTGGGCGATCACCACTCGGGCCTGGTCAAGGCGATCCGCAAGGTCATGATCGGCGCGGCCTACCAGCGCTGCCGGGTTCATTTCCTGCGCAATGTCTTCGGCGTGATCCCCAAGGACGCCGCGGAAATGGTCGCCGCGACGATCCGCACCATCTTCGCCCAGCCCGACCAGGACGCCGTCCGCAACCAGCTCGACACGGTCGCCGACATGCTGGGCGCACAGTTTCCCCAGGTCAAGCAGATGCTCCTGGACGCCAAGGACGACCTCACCGCCTTCGCGGCCTTCCCGGAACGGCACTGGAAGAAGATTCAGTCCACGAACCCGCTGGAGCGGATCAACCGCGAGATCAAACGCCGCGTCGATGTCGTCCAGGTCTTCCCCAACGACGACGCTCTCCTCCGACTGGTCACCGCCGTGCTCTTCGAGATGCACGACGAGTGGATCGCCTTCCCCCGCCGCTACCTACCCGAAGGCAGCATGGACCAGATCTACCCCACCGAAGCCGGCGAAAGCGCCCCCGCACTCCCCAACACCACCAACACGACCGACGATTGATCGCCTACACCACGTCAAGGGACACGACCTCGCCCGGCCTTCAGTCGTCCCATCCGGAACAGCTTCCTCGAAGATCGCCTCGGCTTGCCCGATCGCTTCGGTCAGAGTGTCCCGATCACTTCCTGCGGACAGTGACGCGATCACACCGTCCACGGTCCGCAGTCCAGCCCGCTCCAACAACCGCTTCTCATTGGTCACCCACTCCCCCCGCGCCGCCAGCACCGCATGCCCGGTCTGTACGGCCGCCGTGGCGATGGCGCCGGTGGTCTCCGTGAGGTGGCCGGCCGGTGCGTGGTTGGACTGTGCGTACGCGAGCGTGGCGCGGGCGGTGCCGTACCAGCGGTGGCTCGCCGTGCGACGTAGCTCCTCCGGGTACGACGCCGGCCGCGGCAGCTCACCGCGCAGCACCTCGTTGATCGCCAGCTCCGCGACCACCAGGTAGCTGGGAATCCCCGCGAGATGGAACAGCAGCGGCTCCACCCGGAACCGACCCTGCTCCGCCTCCGCCAACTCCCGCTCGACCACGTCGAGATCACGGTAGTGGACGTCGACGCGCCGCCCGTCGATCGTCAGCCACGCGCCCCCGTTGAACACGCCCCCGCCCCAGCCGCCGACCTCCGACACCTCGCCCTCCCAGCCGAGGGCGCGGAGGTCGGCCGGGTCGAAGGGGCCGCGGTAGTAGACGGCCAGGTCCCAGTCGCTGTCGGGTCTGTGGGTGCCCTGGGCGCGGGAGCCGCCGAGGGCCACGGCCCGGACGGTGGGGAGGGCGGCCAGGCGGTCGGCGGTGGTGTTGAGGAACGTGGTGTCGTCGGGGGTGGGCATGCGCGCAGCGTACGGAGTCGAGTGGTGGGGCTTCACCGCAATTACGCCCGGGACAGCGGCGAAGCTTCACGCAATTACGCCCAGCTGCTGGCAGCGGCGAAGTCTCACCCCGTCCCCGAACCTCGGCACGCGAAGCCCTGGCACGCGAAGCCTCCGCACGCGAAGCCTTAGCGCGCGAAGGCCTCACCCCGTCGCCGCCACCCCGAAGTCCGCCCCGGAGATACCGCCCAACCCCTCCACGATCCGTAGCAACGGCCCGCAGAGCGGCCAGTTCGGCGCGCATCTCCTCCGCCTCCGGCCACGCCGCCTCGTGGTCGGGCGGGGCCATGTCCGCCGGGCAGCGGGCTTCGTAGGCGGCCAGGCGGGGGTGCCAGGTGGTGGTGAAGGGGCGGATGGTGTCGTTGATCAGGGTGTACGCCAGGTTCTGGACCGTCGGAGCGCCGGACTCGGCGCCACGCTCCAAGCCGATGCTGTACGTGTGCAGGGTCGCCCGTGTGAAGTCGATCAGGGATTTCAGCGACGTCAGCGCCTCACGCAGGCTGCCCGTGCCCGGTGCCAGTTCCTGCACCCCGATACGCGTGACCAGCTCGACCTGGATGTCGAAGGCGGCCATCCGCTCCGACTCGCTGGGCGCTGTCATGGGTGCCTCCCTCCGGCTGCCGGGGAAGGCCAGCGTAACCGGGGCCGCCGGGTCGCGGCGGGCGCACAGCGTACGCAGAGCCGCGTGCCGCAGGGCCTCGGTACGGGCGGGGGCCGGGTCGTGGTGGTGCCAGGCGTGCTGGGTCACAGCATGCAGCGACCAGCCGTCGTCCGCGGCGGGGGTGAGCAGGCTGCGGGCGCGCAGCTCGCGGACACCGTTCGCCGCTCGGCGACGGGCGACGATCCGGGGCACGCGGTCGGCGGCGGCCAGGACGTGTGCCGCGTCGTCGGCGGTGAGCGGCAGGGGGTGGAGGGCGGTCGCGCAGCGCAGGACGTCGGCGGCGTCCGCGGTGTCCACGTCCCGTACCACGGTGCTCGTCACGTCCTCGTCGGCGAGTGTGTCGAGCAGCGATCTGCCCCGGGTGTGCAGGCGGTCGTAGAGCGTGCCAGGGTGGTGACCGGCGCGGACCGCCCGGCCCAGCAGCCCGAGTGCGAGGGGGTGACCGTCGACCGCGCCGGCGAGCGCCTCGTCGCCGCCGACGAGCACGCGCGCGTGGGGAGCGTCGAGCGGTCCCAGGTCGATCGGCGTGCCCAGGGCGTCGTAGGCGCGGCTGCGCAGGGTGAAGAGGGTGTGGCCGAGGGGATGGGGTGCCGCCATCGCCGCGATCTCGCGGGCGGCGAGCCGGTGGGCGGGGGCCGCGTCCACGATCCAGAGGAACGGTTCGCCGATGGCGTCGAAGTATCCGTGGAGGTCGCGGTGCCCAGGGCGCGTACCGATGCGTCGTACGACTCCCCGTTCACCCAGCACACGCCACCGGGGTACGCGGCCTCGAAGCGAAGGGCGTACTCCTGTGCCAGCAGGGTCTTGCCGATGCCCGCCATGCCCCGGATCTGCACGGCATGCGCCGACGCGCGGCCGGTGACGAGCGGCGCGGCGTGGGCGTGCAGGGCGGAGTGCACCTGCCAGAGCTCGGAGAGCCGTCCCAGGAACTCGGGGCCGACTGCGGGCTGCCGAGCAGCCAGCGTCGTACGCGGTGTTCCTTGAGGGTCATGGGACCGTCGAGGCGCGCCACATGCGCGCGTACGTCCGGCACGAGGGCGGTGAGGTCGTCCGCCGAGGCATGCCGTGCGTCGCGCAGTTCGACGGGGTGGATGTGGTGCGTCGTCGGCTCCGGATTGACCACCATGACGCGTCGCCGCGGGTTGCCCTCCCCAAGTCCCGCCAGGTAGGCGGTGGTCAGCTCCCACTGGCAGGCCTCGCGCTCGGGGTAGCCGGTGGAGTAGAACGCCAGCAGTGCCTTGGAACGCGACAGTTCGCGGCGGATGGTGTCGCTGATGCCGGCGAAGGACTCGACTCCGGTCTCGTCCGTGAACACCTCCAGGCCGCCGTCGCGCAGCGCCCGCACGAGCGGACGGACTCGCTCCGCATCACCGCGGCTGTAGCTGAGGAAGACGTCCCACACGACGACTTACCCTACTGTGGGTACCGGGGAGGGCGATCATGGCACACAGGCAGCGCAGGCGGCGTCGACCGGCGGGTCCGTCACAGATCACGGCCAAGCTGACGATTCCGTTCGTCGGTGAGATCTCCGGTACGGGTAGCCTGCCGACGCGGAGCGCAGCGCGGCCTGGGAGCTGTACCTGGAGCTGATCACGCGCGTGTCGGTCGAGGAACTCGACGGGGACGAGGGCCTGCTGCGCGAGGCGCTGTCCTCGCTGTACACCTTCTTCAACACCACCCGCGAGATCCTCCGCCGCTACGGCCCGGAGGTGGCCCCTCCCCTCGCGCCGGGCCATGTGAGCTTCGGCGTCCTCGCGGTGACCGTCCTCAACCGGGTGCTGCGCCCCCTGCTGACGTCCTGGCACCCTCGCCTCGCCGCGTACGAGTCCCAACGCCCGCCCAGCCGGGACCCGGTGGCCCATGAACGCCAGTGGGAACACGCGGCCGACCTCCGCGCCGAGATCGCCGCGGTCCGCCGGACCCTGGCGTCGCTCGCCGAACGTTGCAGGCCGTGGCCGGAGTGGGCGACCTGATCGACCTTCCGGCCCCGCGCCCGCCGCGCCTGCCGGGGTCACCCGGGGATGGTGGACAGGGCGGATTGAGCACCCCCCCCCAGGTCAGAGGGGTTCTGACAGTCCACGGGACTGAAGACCGGAGGCGCCTCGCCTGCGCGGCGTGAACTCCGCGTGGAACCGCACCACCGGCGATATTCGGGTGCGATCGGCGCACCGGGGCCCGCATGATCGGTGAACGACAACCAGGCAACCAGGCAACCAGGCAACCAGGCAGGCATCATGCCCAAGCGCGTCACCGTCCCCCACCCGAGCCGTGTCGCGCTACGCCGTGCCGCGGCGACCGACGCCGACGCCGCGGCCCACGTCTGGCTGCGGTCCTTCGCCGCCGCGCTGCCGACCGTCGTTCGGCC
This sequence comes from Streptomyces sp. Z423-1, assembly GCF_013009255.1. Taxonomy (NCBI): domain Bacteria; kingdom Bacillati; phylum Actinomycetota; class Actinomycetes; order Kitasatosporales; family Streptomycetaceae; genus Streptomyces; species Streptomyces sp. Z423-1. The sequence continues at coordinate 7,177,473 of NZ_CP053109.1, read as the reverse complement.
GCGCTCCGACGACGAGGTGCGGACGTACTTCCGGGAGGTGGTGGTGCCGCTCGGGGACACATGGGTGGCCGAGGCCTCGGAGGGCCTGGTCGGCGTCATGGTGCTCGACGGTGACCAGCTCTCCCAGCTCTACCTCGATCCGGACTGGCGCGGCCGGGGCATCGGTGACCGGTTCGTGGACCTCGCCAAGCAGCGCCGACCACACGGCCTGACCCTGTGGACCTTCCAGGTCAACACCCCCGCCCACCGCTTCTACGAACGTCACGGCTTCGTCGCCGTCGAGTACACCGACGGCAGCGGCAACGAGGAGCGGGAGCCGGACGTCCGGTACGTGTGGCGGCCCGCGACGCCGCTCGGACCAACGGCTCACTCGCCAGGCGGCGTCAACGGCCTTCCCCACACCCGCCGCTTGGCCAACGGCCGCGCATAACTCCCCACCCGGCTCGTCGTCAGCCCCAACCCCACCAGCGACTCCGCCAGCTTCACCGCCGACGCCACCCCGTCGACCACCGGCACCCCCAGCTTCTCCCCCACCACCCGCTGCAGCCCCGTCATCCCCGCACAGCCCAGCACCAGTACCTCCGCCCCCGCCGCCCGCGCCCGCTCGGCGGCGGCCAGGAACGCCGTCTCCGTACGTTCACCGTCCGCCAGCTCCAGCACGCCCAGCCCCGTGCCGACGACGGCGACACAGTTCCGCCCCACCCCCGCCAGCTCCAGGCTGTCCTCGATCTGCCCGCACGACCGTTCGAGCGTCGTGACCACGCCGTACCGCCGCCCGATCAGGCACGCCATATGCGCGGCCGCCTCGGTGATGTCGACGACCGGCACGTCCACCAGTTCCCGCACGCCCTCCCGCCCGTGCTCCCCGAAACCGGCCATGACGACCGCGTCGTACGGCGGTCCGTCGTACGTGCGCAGCGCGTCCAGCACGGCCGCCGCCGACAGAAAGCTGTCCAGCCAGCCCTCCGCCGACTCGGGCCCCCATGCGGGGGTCAGCCCGGTCACGGTGGTGCCCGGGCCTGCGGCGGCCCGGGCACCTCGTACGATCTCCTCGGTCATCTCCTGCGTGGTGTTGCAGTTGGTGACGACGATGCGCACTCCGCTCAGCCCTCCACCTCGGCACGCTCGCGCCGGCAGAGCAGCACGTACAGCCCGGCCGCCAGCGCCGTACCGATGAACCAGGAGTACGGCGCCACGTCACCGAACGTCTTCACCAGCGCCAGCACCGCCGCGACCCCGGCCGCCGGAAGGAAGGCCCACAGCGCCTTTGGGTTGAAGCCCTTGCGGTAGTAGTACGGCGATCCCGGCTCGGCGTTGAAGAGCTGGTCGACGTCGACCCGGCCGCGCTTGACCCAGTAGTAGTCGACCATGATCACGCCGAACAGCGGGCCCAGGAAGGCGCCGAGGCCGCCCAGGAAGTAGTTGACCACCGTCGGGTTCGAGAAGAGGTTCCACGGCGTCACCACCAGCGCCGCCACCGTGCTGATCATGCCGCCGACCTTGAAGGTGATCTTCTGAGGCCAGACGTTGGCGAGGTCGTACGCCGGTGAGACGAAGTTGGCGACGATGTTGACGCCCATCGTGGCGATGGCGAACGTCAGCGCTGCCAGCACCAGGACCCAGGTGTTGCCCACCTTGGCCACCAGCTCCGCCGGGTCGGTGATGGCCTCGCCGAAGACCTCCAGCGAGCCGGCGGTGACGATGACCGACACGACCACGAAGGCGGTGGAGTTGATCGGCAGGCCCCAGAAGTTGCCGCGCCTGACAGTGCGGTAGTCCGGAGCGAAGCGCGAGAAGTCGCAGAAGTTGAGCATCAGCGTGCCGTACGTGGCGAGGATCAGCCCGATGGCGCCGAACCACTGCCGCCACTGCTCGCCCACGGAGACCGGGTGCGGGGTGGACGTGAGCGAGATGGTCCAGTCGGCCTTGGCGAGGATCCACACGGCCAGCGCGATCATGACCAGCCAGATGGCCGGACCGCAGAAGTCCTGGAACTTGCGGACCGACTCCATGCCCTGACTGATGATCAGCGCCTGGATGAGCCACAACGACACGAACGACACCCAACCCAGAGCGTCCAGCCCCAGGAACGAGCTCCGCGTCCAGGACTCCAGCCCGGGCCAGGCGGCGAGCAGCATCACGTTCACCGCGACGGAGGCCAGGTAGGTCTGGATGCCGTACCACATGATGGCGATGACGGCCCTGATCAGCGCCGGGATGTTGGCGCCCCAGACACCGAAGCTGATGCGGCTGACGACGGGGAAGGGGACGCCGTGGCGCTGTCCGATGCCGCCCATCCAGTTCATGCCGATGTAGATGAGCACGAAGCCGACGAGCAGGGACGTGAAGACCTGCCACACGTTCATGCCGAGCACGAGCAGGCCCGCCGCGAACGTGTAGTTGCCGAGGTTGTGGACGTCGGACATCCACAGGGCGAAGAGGTCGAAGACCTTCCAGTTGCGCTTGCCGGCCGGGGCGAGGTCTTCGTTGGTGAGGCGGGGGTCGGGGACGAACGGTGGCGTGCCGGTGGCTTCGGCACGGTCGGCGAGGGACACGGGGCCTCCACGGACGAGGGGACGGAGGGGCCATGCGTACGGGCACGGAGCTGAGGCTTGGCTCGACGCGACGGTTCGTTCGGCAGTTTGGTATACCAAACTGCGGACATAGTCCCGCCGTCAACAGTTCCGGCGGATATCGCTGCTGTTAACGCTCCGTAAAAGACACCCGGAGTCGGCGAAGATGGCCCCATGACGAAGATCGAACCCCTCGGAGCGGTGCGCGAACGTGTCCTGGCCGGGCTGCGGCAGGACATCATCGCGGGCCGCCTGCGCCCCGGGGACCGGCTGGTCGAACGCGAGCTGGCCGAACGCTTCGAGGTCTCCCGCGTCCCGGTCCGGGAGGCCATCCGGGCGCTGGTCGCCGAGGGCTTCGTCCTGTTCGAGACCCCGCGCCGCGCCGTCGTACGCCGGCTGACCCCGGTCGATGTCCGGGAACTCTTCGAATTGCGCGAGGCGTTGGAGGTGTACGCGGCGGGCCTCGCCGCGTCCCGCGCGACACCCCAGGCGCTGACGGAGCTGCGCGAGCTGCTGCGGAACGCCGCCGACGCCACCGAGGCCGGGGACGCCGAGACGATCACCGACATCAACACCCGGTTCCACGACCGCATCCTGGCGATGGCGGGCAACAGCCTGCTCATCTCGGTCATGGAACCGGTCGACGGCCGCCTGCGCTGGCTCACCCGGCAGAACGAGGAGTGGCCCCAACTCCTCACCGAGCACCGCGAGCTGTACGAGGCGATCGCCTCCGGCGACCCGGACCGGGCGCGCACCCACGCACTGAGCCACGTACGGGCCAACTACCGCTCGACGGTACGGCACCTGTTCGGGGAGGAACACGACTAGGACCTGCGCGTGCCGGCCCCCGCGACGCCGACGTGATCCAGACGGCCGGGGGCCTAGGTGTATTGCCCTGTGAGGTTGGGGACGCGGCTGGAGGGTGGCTGGCCTTTCAGCGCGGGTGTCCGCGGTGGTGATTGTAGGTGTGCAGCCACTCGTCGAACGCCTGGCGTCGTTCGGCCTCGGACCGGTAGGGGCGGGCGTAGGCCCACTCGTCCAGCAGGGTGCGGTTGAAGCGTTCGACCTTGCCGTTCGTCTGTGGCCGGTAGGGCCGGGTTCGTTTGTGGGTGATCCCGGCCGCTGCCAGCAGGTCGCGCCAGTTGCGGGAGCGGTAGCAGGAGCCGTTGTCGGTCAGTACCCGTTCCACGGTGATGCCGGCCTGGATGAAGAAGGCGTGGGCGCGGGTCCAGAAGGCGGTGGCGGTCTCCTTCTTCTCGTCGGCGTGGATCTCGCTGTAGGCCAGGCGGGAGTGGTCGTCGACGGCGGTGTGCAGGTAGCTGTAGCCGGCGTTCGTGCGGTTCTTGCGGCCTGCGGCCCGGCCGAGGACTCTGTGGCCGCCGCCGTCGGGGATGTTGCCGAGCTTCTTGATGTCGACATGGACCAGTTCGCCGGGCCGGTCGCGTTCGTAGCGGCGTATGACACGGCCGGTGGCCCGGTCCAGGTGGGCAAGGCGGGCCAGGCCGTAGCGGGCCAGGACGCGGTGCACCGTCGAGGGCACCAGGTGCAGCAGGTGCGCGATGCGGGCCGGTCCCCACCGGCGCAGGATGCGGACCTTGATGATCCGGCGCTCGGTGCGGGTCGGGGTGCGGCGCGGGCTGGTGCGCGGACGACTGGAGCGGTCGGCCATGCCGGCCTCGCCGAGCCGACGGTAACGGTCGACCCACCGCTGGGCCGTGGTCGGCGAGACCTGGAAGCGTTCTGCGGCCCGTCGCAGGCTCCAGTTGTCGTCTACGACGCAGCGGGCCAGGCGCAGGCGGCCGGTCTCGGTCAGGGGTGCATTACGGTGGGGCACGAGGGCCTTTCTGTTGCTGGTGCAGATGTCGCAATCCACACCAGGCCAGAAGGCCCTCACCCATTTCAAGATCACACGGCAGTGATCGCTGTCACCAACCTCCGTGGGCAGAACACCTAGGGCGTGTTTCGAAAGTAGCGTCGTCCGCCCGGAGGGCGGGGCCCGCGGCGTCTGGTGCTGGGGGTACCTCCCACGCCGTTCAGACAGTGGGGGAGCATCGCAAGGCGGAGGGTCGCCCGCGTACTGGGCGTACGCGGGCGATCCCGACAACGCAGCGAGGCGCCGTGCCAGGCGTCGCGGGCCAGACGGGACTTTCGAAACACGCCCTAGCGGGCCGCGTACCGGTCCGTCGCCGCCACCAGCACCTCCGTCATTCCCGGCGCACCCGCGTTGTGCCCGACCTCGTCGACCAGCACCAATTCGCTGCCGGGCCAGGCGTGGTGCAGCCGCCAGACGATGCCGAGAAGGTTGCCGAAGTCGAGAGCGCCCTGGACGAGGGTGCCGGGGATGCCCTTCAGCAGATGCGCGTCGCGGAGCACTACCCCCTCGTCGTTGCCCTCGCCCAGGAAGTGGTCGTTGCCCCAGTAGTGCGTGACCGTCCGGGCGAAGCCCATGCGGAACACCGGGTCCTCGTAGCGCGGCACGGAACGCGGCGGCGCGGGAATGACCGCCGTCTCCCAGTCCGTCCAGGCGCGCGCCGCCCGCTCCCGCACCGCCGCGTCCGGGGACTGCAGCAGCCGGTTGTAGGCGGCGGCGAGGTTGCCGTCGCGATCGTCGTCCGGCAGTTCGCCGACAAACCGTTCGAAAGCCTCCGGGAAGATCTTGCCAAGGCCCCTGGTCATCAGGGCCACTTCGGCGTTCGACCCCGTCGCGACACCGGTCAGCACCAGCTCGGACACCACGCCGGGATGCGTCTGGGCATACCGCAACCCCAGCACCGACCCCCACGACACCCCCCACACCAGCCACCGCTCGATCCCGAGATGCCGCCGCAGCAGCTCCAGATCGGCGATGGCATGGGCCGTCGTATTGACGCTCATGTCGGTGTCGTACGCACTCGCGCTCGGCGTCGAACGCCCACACCCGCGCTGGTCCAGCAGCACGATCCGGTACGCCGCCGGGTCGAAGTAGCGCCGGAAGTTCGGAGAGCACCCTGAGCCGGGCCCTCCGTGCAACATCACCGCGGGCTTGCCTTGCGGGTTCCCGCAGGTCTCCCAGTAGACACGGTTGCCGTCACCGACGTCGAGCATGCCCTGGTCGTACGGTTCGATCTCCGCGTAGAGGCCCATCGGGGCACCGTAGCGTCGCTACGACGGCCCCGTCCCGTCAATTTCGCACGGCCAGCCCCGCCGTACGCGCCGCCCTGCGCAGGACGTCCCGCAGCATCTCCGGGGTGAGGCGGCCGGTGAAGGTGTTGCGCTGGCTGACGTGGAAGCAGCCGAACAGGTCGAGGGCGGTGAGTTGGTCGGGGGCGGCGGGTGCGGCCGGTACGGCGGGTGCCGCCGGTACAGCGGGTGCCGCCGGTACGGCGGGTGCGGCGAGGGCCGCAGGCCCGTCCGGGTCGGCGGATGGGGCGGGTGCGGCGGGTGCGGCAAGCCTCACCTGTGCGCCGTGCGCGAAGGCGGGCCTCGGTCTCGGCACCGTCCAGCCCGCCGCCGCGAACGCCGGCAGCGCCGCCTGCCAGCCGAAGGCGCCGAGCACGACCACCGCCCGCAGCGTCGGCCGCAGCAGGCCCAGTTCCTGGACGAGCCAGGGGCGGCAGGTGTCGCGTTCCTCGGGGGTGGGCTTGTTGGCGGGTGGCGCACAGTGCACGGGCGCGGTGACACGGACGCCGTACAGCTCCAGGCCGTCACCGGCCGACACGGACGTGGGCTGGGACGCGAGCCCCACGTCGTACAGCGCCTCGTACAGTACGTCTCCGGACCGGTCGCCGGTGAACATCCGTCCGGTGCGGTTCCCGCCGTGCGCCGCCGGGGCGAGGCCGACGATCAGCAGCCGGGCGTCCGGCGGGCCGAAGCCCGGCACCGGCCGCCCCCAGTACGTCCAGTCGGCGAAGGCGGCGCGCTTGGTATGGGCCGCCTCCTCACGCCAGGCGACCAGCCGAGGGCACGCCCGGCAGCCCGCGATCCGCTGATCGAGGCCGCGGAGACCGGCGGGGGCGCTGCTGTCCATGCATCCACCTTGACATCCTCTGCCCCCGTGGGCGGGGCAGAATCCCATCCGTTTCGCAGTGCGGCCCGGTGGGTGGTTGACGCTTCTAAGACCGGGTAACCCCGAGGTCTCCACGTCCTGACACCGCATGTCCTGCGGCGTGTTCGATGTTCCGGGCCGCATTGGTATCCGCGTTCTCAACGAATCCGCAGCCGTCTGCCTTGCAGACGAATCGGGACTGCGATTCACGGCTGCCGGGGGCGATGAACCCGCAGGCCGAGCAGCGCCAGGAGGTGTTCGGGGCGGGGACCTTGACCAGGACTCCGCCCCGGTCGGCCAGCTTGTATTCGAGGAAGGTGACGGTTCGTCCCCATGCCTCGCCGCTGATCGACCGGTTCAGCCCGGCTCTCTGCCGGACGTTCGTGCCGGGGGCTTCCACGGTGCCCTTGGCGGACTTGACCATGTTCGTGATGGCCAGGTCTTCCACCCCGATGACGCCGAAGGTCCCGGCAAGCTCAGTGGTGGTCTTGTGCTGCCAGTCAAGGGCGCGGCGCGTGGCTCTTGCGCGGAGCTGCTTGATCTGGTCGTACGTGTGCTTGAGGCGGCTGCTGTTGCGCTCACCCGGCTTGCGGTGGGCGCGCCTGCGTTCCCGCTGCTGTTCCAGCCGCTTGAGCCGCTTGGCCTCACCAGGGGTGAGCCACGGCTCGTGTTCGCGGAAGGTGCCGTCTGAGAGCGCGAGGGGCTTGGCGATGCCCCGGTCGATGCCGGTGATCGGCCCCTCGTGCGGCTTGGGCTCGTCCACCTCGGTCTGGACGCGGAAGACGATGTGCCAGCCGTTCGCTTCCTTCACCAGCCGCGCCCCGGTGACCTTGTTGTGCTTGTCCGCGCGTTTGCCGTACGGCAGGGCTTTGGTCCACCGGAACTTCACCAAACCGACCATGGGTACCCAGCACTGGCCCCAGTGCCGGGACAGGCGGGCGATCCGAAGGTCACGGCCCTGGGGGATGTCGATGGCGCGGCGTACGGTGCGTTTCTTGAAGGCCGGCGCTTCGGCGCGGCCTTCCCAGCAGTTCACCCACGCCCGGTGACACGTCTTGAGGACCTGCTGGGCTGCCTGCGCGGGGACGGCCCCCAGCCAGGGAATGTCCTTGCGGGCCTGGCGTATCGCCTGGTCCATACGGCCGAGGGAACGCTGACACTTCGGCGTCATCTGCCACAGCTCGTGCAGCAGATTCCACATGGCGCGGGCGCCGTGGCCCTGGCCATCGACCTGGGCGAGCTGATCGGGGGTGAGGTAAAGCCGGGCCTTGTGGCCACGCTGACGCTTCAACTTCCCTCCCCAGTCACCTCGTTGGCCGATTCGCTGAACATACTGGCATTGGTGCATGTCACCGCGATAGGAAGCAGCAGTTGACGCGCTGCGAAGAGATCATGCGCGACGTGTGCACGGACTTCGAAGCCGAGTTGAAGCAGTTCAACGGCGAACGCGATCACGTACGTCTCCTGATGCACTACCCGCCGAAAGTCGCTCTCTCGAAGCTGGTCAACAGCCTCAAGGGCGTCTCCTCACGGCGGCTCCGCTTCGAGTACACGGGCGAGGTGAACCGGGCGATCATGCATGGGCGGTTCTCGTCCCGCTCGTACTTCTCAGGGAGCTGTCGGCGGGGCACTGACCGTCGTACGCCAGTACATCGAGAACCGACGGCGCCCCGTCTGACCCGGCTGAGGTGGACAGCGCAGACCCGTGCCTCAAGACGAGGTCAGAGCAATCTTGGGATGGCCTACCCCCCCGGGGGGGGAGCCCCCCCCGTGAACGCGGGAGCACTGGCCAAGATCATTGGTAGGTCCGTGGCGTACGCCTGTAGTGGTGTCGGCTCAGGGCGGGGCAGCGTCCGGTGGAAAAGCCGTCCAACGCACCCTGCCCGGGGGACTAAGGTCGATGGCATGGCTTCCGATCGCATGGACAAGGCAGGCAGCGGCGGGACCAGCCGGAACGCCCCGGACCCGGCCGTGGCCCCGGCCGACGGACGTGCCCCCGAGACGCCCCCGGCCCGGGAGACCGACGGCCGAGAGGCACCCGGCGCCCCGCAGCCCGACGATCCGGGCGCCGACGCCCTGTCCGCCACCGCCTCGCAGACCGACGCCCCGCCGACCGTGCACCCAGGCGCCGTCGACCCGAAGGTCGCCGCAGCGATCGCCGCCGCCGAGGCGGCCGGTCCGGCGAGCGGCGAGACCGTCCGCATCGACAGCTGGATCTGGTCCGTACGGCTGGTCAAGACCCGCTCCCAGGGCGCCGCGGCCTGCCGGGGCGGCCATGTGCGGCTGAACGGCGAGCGGGTCAAGCCCGCCCATGCGGTGCGCGTCGGCGACGAGGTACGGCTCCGGCATGAGGGCCGGGAGCGGATCGTCGTCGTCAAGCGGCTGATCCGTAAGCGGGTCGGCGCCCCGGTGGCCGTCCAGTGCTACATCGACAACAGCCCGCCGCCCCCGCCCCGCGAGGCCGTCGCCCCCGCAGGCATCCGCGACCGCGGCGCAGGCCGCCCGACCAAGCGAGACCGCCGCGAACTGGAACGCCTGCGCGGCCTGGGCGGACCGGGCGGCTTGAGCGGTCCGGGCGGGCTCGGAGATCCCGGAGTTCCCGGCGGACGGGGCGGTCCGGGTGGGCTCGGGGGCCCGGGTGGCGGCTCTGGCCGACCGGGTGGCCGAGGTGGCCGCCCCGGAGGACGCTGACCTCCGAACATCGGCGGAGCAGCGTGGAGGGCGGCCTGGGTGCTGCGAGGGTGGCCGATGGTTCTCGCCGCCCCACTCCGACGGCGACCAATGCATCCCGCCGACCCACTGCGAGGGCCCCCAGGGAGCGCCTCGCCGACCAGGAAGACGCCCGCCCGTGCGGCCCCTCGCCCCCCCACGACGATGACAGCCGACGGGCACGTCGCCCCACCGGTCGCCACCGCCGCTGTACGGTCCGCCGCGGTCGGTGCCCCGCCGGTCACGACCGCCGCCGCAGCACCCTCAGCACCTCAGCGCTCTGCCCCGCCCCCGTACCGTCCGCCGCGGTCGGTGCCCCGCCGGTCACGACCGCCGCCGCAGCACCCTCAACAGCTCCGCGTTCTGCCCCCGCCGTGCCCAGGCGATCAGGGCCAGCGGCACCAGCAGGATCACCGGTGTCGCCGCGTTCTGCCCGCCGAAGACTGTCAGCTGCACGATGAAGGCACCCACCATCAGCGCGCCCAGTGACATCGCCGCGACGGACTGGAGGAGCGGCACCAGCAGGGCGACCGCGCCTGCCAGTTCGAGGATGCCGACGGTGTACATCCCCGCGTTGCCCCAGCCCATGTCGGCGAAGATCTCGGTGGCCGAGGAGTGTGCGATCAATTTGGGCAGCGCGCTCGCGATCGCGTAGAAGAGCGCGAGGACCACCTGGAGGGCGCGCAGGGCGATTCGGGCCCGGCGGCCCCGGGCGGTCGGGGACTCGGCCACGACGGCGGACGACGAGGCGGGCGCGACGGACACGTTGGACGCGACGGAGGCTACGGAAGCGGTGGTCTCGGACATGGGGGTCTCCTGTGTGAAGCGGTCCGTGATGCTGTCACAGAGGTAGACCCGCCCCCGGTCCCGAACTCATCGCCGTGCGACGGGAATTCTCGACCACCCACAGGTCCGGCAACCAGCGCCGCTCCTCCCCGTGCTCAGGCCGTCGGCCCCGGCCCGGCCACTACAGCCCGCACCCATATCCGATCCTCCGTCAGATACTCGTCCACTCTCAGCCCCACCTCCCCCAGCGCCGCCTCGAACTCCTCCTTCGTCAACAGCCTGGCCCGGAACGTCTGTGTCCAGGTCGCGTCCGGGAACTCGTACTCCGCGTGTACCGAGTTCGTGCCGTCCCCGACCGGCTCCGACGACACGATCCGCAGCGTGAAGCCGCTGGGATCGACCCGTTCGCGCGGCACATTCGTGTGGTAGTCCTCGCCCTCCCGCTGAATCAGCACACAGCCGCCGTCCGCGAGATGCCGCACGCACGTCCGCAGCAGGCCCCGCCGCACCTCCTCGTCCGCGGTGTGCACGAGGAACGACGCCAGTAGCACCGCGTCGAACCTCTCCCCGAGGTCGAGCTTCTCGATCGGGCTGCATATCGTGCGTGCCCCGCGGACGCGTTCCAGCATCTCGGGGGACTCGTCCACCGCCGTGACCGTGCAGCGCCGCTCCAGCAGCGGGTGCGTCATACGGCCGACCCCGCTGCCCAGCTCCAGAATGTGCGCCCCGGCGGGCACCGCGCCCGCGATGATGTCCGGCTCGTCCCCCACCGGCAACCGTGAGTACAGCTCGACCGCGCAGCCGTCCGGCGTGATCGCTCCCGGCCCCGTCCCCTGATGTCCCGCTCGCATTTTCAGCCCCATGCCCGCCCAACGGCCCGTCCCCGCACGGCCGTTCCCACCCACCCCCAGTTCACCCGTTCGAGTGACCTGATTCCCGCGCCGCCCTGTCAGCAGGCCGCTGTCGTTCCGGGAGGTCACCAGGCGGGCCCGAGCCCCATCGCTGGAGAACACCCGCGCCGAAGAGTACTTTTCAAGCAAGGAGTGATGATCCCAATGCGTACGGGCAGTGAGCCGATGACCGCGCGAAGTGCGCTGCGGATGCGCTTCTGGCTGAGTGTGTGGGGGCTGGCCTGGGCGATCTTCGGAACCATCGCCTTCACACTGGCCGGCCGCCCCGGCTGGGCGATCGCCTGCGGCGTGCTCTGGCTGGTGATCACCATCGATCTGATCGTCGTCGTCCGGCACATCCGCCAGGGCCCGCACTTCCAACCGGGCCGGGACATCCCGCCGTACCGGCCCGTGGACGACCACGCACCGTACCGGCCCCCGGACGACCGCGCACGGTAGCCGTCTCCCGCCCCGGACGACCGCGCTCCGTAGCCCGTTTCCCGGCCCGCCCGGACGACCGCGCACCATAGCCCGTCCCCCGGCCCGCCCGGACGACCGCGTTCCCTAGCCGTCTCCCGGCCCGCCCCGGATCCCCCGCCCCCGGTCCCCCGTCCTTCGGCTCACCCGTCGAAACGTGCCGCCTTCAGATACTCCGGGTTCGGATCCAGCGCGGCCGCCAGCCGGAAGTGTCGCTTGGCCTGTTCCGGCCGCCCCTGCCGCTCATAGGTGCGCGCGAGCGCGAAATGCGCGAACGCGTTGTCCGGCTCGCGCTCCAGTACGATCGTGAACTCCAGCTCCGCGGGCCGCAGTTGCGCGGCGGCGAAGAACGCACGCGCGCGCAGCAGCCGGGCCGCGGTGTTCTCGGGGTGCGCGGCGATGACTGGGTCGAGCAGCTTCACCGCGCCCCGCGGATCGCGCGCGGCGAGCAACTGCTCGGCGGCGCGGTAGTCGATGACATGCGTCTCCGGCGAACGTCCGGTCGAACCGCTGGTCTCGGGCACGGCAAAGTCCTTCCCTTACTGGCCGGATTCAACGCCCGCTCCCCAGGCCCGTATTCCCGAGCGACTCATGGCCATTCCGGCTTCCCGAGCGGCTCATGGCCGTTACAGCTTCCCGAGCGACTCGTGGCCGTTACAGCTTCCCGAGCGACCCATGGCCGTTGCAGCCAGGACAGCTACGTCGCCGCTACTCCCCGGGCGACTCCCGAGACGACCCCTGGGACCCGTGCGCCCGGCGCACCAGTTCCGCCCACACGTCCTTCACGCGCCGCTGCAGCTCCGGCAGCGGTACGTCGTTGTCGATCACGATGTCCGCGATCTGCAGGCGCTTCTCGCGCGTCGCCTGAGCCGCCATACGCGCGCGTGCGTCCTCCTCGGTCATGCCCCGCAGCCGTACGAGCCGGTCCAGCTGGGTCTCAGGGCTGGCGTCGACGACGATCACGAGGTCGTAGAGCGGCGCCAGGCCGTTCTCGGCGAGGAGCGGGACGTCGTGGACAACGACGGCGTCCTGGGCAGCCCCGGCCTCCAGCTCGCGGGAGCGGGCCCCCACCAATGGGTGCACGATCGAGTTCAGGACGGCCAGCTTCTCCGGGTCGGCGAAGACGATCGAGCCGAGTCTGGGCCGGTCCAGGCCGCCGTCCGGCGCGAGCACCTCCTCGCCGAAGGCCTCGACGACCGCGGCGAGACCGGGAGTACCGGACGCTACGACCTCCCGCGCGATGCGGTCCGCGTCGATCAGCACGGCCCCGCACTCCACGAGCAGCCGCGACACCTCGCTCTTGCCGGCGCCGATCCCACCGGTCAGGCCAACCTTCAGCATGAGCGGAAGCTTAGGCCCTGCCGGTGACAACGCATCCCACCGGGACGTACGACCACCGGCCGCCCTGGCCTGCCCCTCAGGTGTCGCCTTCAGTTGTCCCCTTCACGCTCCGCCAGGAACCGCTCGAACTCCCGCCCGATCTCGTCCGCCGACGGAATCTCCACCGGCTCGGCGAGCATGTTGCCCCGGGTCTCGGCGCCCGCGACGGCGTCGTACTGGTGTTCCAGGCCCTGGACGAGGGCGGTGAGTTCCTCGTCGCCCTCCTGGATCTGCCGCTCGATCTCCGTCTGGGTGCGGTACGCCTCCGTGCGCAGGGAGTGCGCGATGCCGGGCAGGACCAGCCCCGTGGCGGCCGTGATGGCCTCCAGGACGGTCAGCGCCGCGTCCGGGTACGGGGAGCGGGCGATGTAGTGCGGGACGTGCGCGGCGACGCCCAGGACGTCGTGCCCGGCCTCCATGAGGCGGTACTCGACGAGCGACTCGGCGCTGCCGGGCACCTGAGCCTCGTCGAAGGGGCTGCGGTAGCCCGGCACGAGGTCGGTGCGGTTGCCGTGCGGGGTGAGGCCCACCGGGCGGGTGTGCGGGACGCCCATGGGGATGCCGTGGAAGTTCACGGCGAGGCGGACGCCGAGGCGCTCCACGATCTGTCCCACGGCGGCCGCGAAGCGCTCCCACTCCACGTCCGGCTCCGGGCCGGACAGCAGCAGGAAGGGCGCTCCGGTGGCGTCCTGGACGAGCCGCACGGTCAGCGTGGGCTCCTCGTAGGCGGTCCAGCGGTCGCGTTTGAAGGTCAGCAGCGGACGGCGGGCTCGGTAGTCCACGAGCCGGTCGTGGTCGAAGCGGGCGACGACCTGGTGGGGCAGCGAGTCGAGGAGCCGGTCGACGATCTGGTCGCCGGTCTCGCCCGCGTCGATGTATCCGTCGAAGTGGTAGAGCATGACAAGTCCCGCCGACTCCTGGGCCAGCGCCATGTCGACGACGGCCAGGCCCTTCGGCTCCCACGTGTACAAACCCTGCGGATCAAGCACTGTGACCGCTCCTCCTCGTGTCCGTACGCCACAACGCCCTTGCGGGCGTGGGCATTCCCGGAGGAGGGACCCATGATCTTGAGGACGGGAATGGACAACGCCCCCAAGGGGCGCGGGGCTGTATCGATATGCGGCTGCGGGCTGTATCGATATGCGGCTCCGCCGCGTGGGCGCGACAAGCCCCACCGGCCCGCGGCCGCAGCACAACCCAGCGCCTGGGCAACGCTGAGGGGCCGTACCTCGAAAGGTACGGCCCCTCAGTCAACGGCTAAGCCTCAGCGGCCGGCGTTCAGCTCTGCCCACCCGCCAGCTTCTCCCGCAGCGCGGCCAGCGCCTCGTCCGAGGCCAGAGCGCCGGACTGGTCGCCGCCCTCGGAGGAGTACGAACCGCCGGTCGCGGCCGGAGCCGCAGCCTCGCCACCCTCGGCCGCGGCAGCGGCGTCGGCCTCGCGGGACTTGATGACCTGCTGCTGGTGCTGCTCGAAGCGGGACTGCGCCTCGGCGTACTGGCGCTCCCACTCCTCGCGCTGCTTCTCGTAGCCCGGCAGCCAGTCGTTGGTCTCCGGGTCGAAGCCCTCGGGGTAGATGTAGTTGCCCTGGTCGTCGTACGACGCGGCCATGCCGTACAGGGTCGGGTCGAACTCGACCGAGGCCGGGTCGGCACCGAAGGACTCGTTGGCCTGCTTCAGCGAGAGGCTGATGCGACGGCGCTCGAGGTCGATGTCGATGACCTTGACGAAGATCTCGTCGTTGACCTGGACGACCTGCTCCGGGATCTCCACGTGGCGCTCGGCCAGCTCGGAGATGTGGACCAGACCCTCGATGCCCTCGTCCACGCGGACGAACGCACCGAACGGAACCAGCTTCGTGACCTTGCCGGGCACGACCTGGCCGATCTGGTGGGTGCGGGCGAACTGCTGCCACGGGTCTTCCTGGGTCGCCTTCAGCGACAGGGAGACACGCTCGCGGTCCATGTCGACGTCGAGGACCTCGACGGTGACCTCCTGGCCGACCTCGACGACCTCGGACGGGTGGTCGATGTGCTTCCAGGACAGCTCGGAGACGTGGACCAGACCGTCGACGCCACCCAGGTCCACGAAGGCACCGAAGTTGACGATCGAGGAGACCACACCGGAGCGGACCTGACCCTTCTGGAGGGTGGTGAGGAACGTCTGGCGGACCTCGGACTGGGTCTGCTCCAGCCAGGCACGGCGGGACAGGACCACGTTGTTGCGGTTCTTGTCCAGCTCGATGATCTTGGCCTCGAGCTCCTTGCCGACGTACGGCTGGAGGTCGCGGACGCGGCGCATCTCGACCAGGGAGGCCGGGAGGAAGCCACGGAGGCCGATGTCGAGGATGAGGCCACCCTTGACGACCTCGATGACGGTACCGGTGACGATGCCGTCCTCTTCCTTGATCTTCTCGATGGTGCCCCAGGCACGCTCGTACTGGGCGCGCTTCTTCGAGAGGATCAGGCGGCCTTCCTTGTCCTCCTTCTGGAGGACCAGGGCCTCGATCTCGTCGCCGACGGCGACGACCTCGTTCGGGTCGACGTCGTGCTTGATCGAGAGCTCGCGGCTCGGGATGACACCTTCGGTCTTGTAACCGATGTCGAGCAGGACCTCGTCCCGGTCGACCTTCACGATGACGCCGTCGACGATGTCGCCGTCGTTGAAGTACTTGATCGTCTCGTCGATCGCTGCGAGGAAGGCTTCCTCGTTACCGATGTCGTTGACCGCTACCTGCGGGGTGGTGGCGGTGGTCTCGGTGCTGCTCGTCATGTGGGAAAGGGCTCCGGTACGGACATTGAAGTCGTAGGTACTGCTTACGCCGGGAGCCCGTTTCGCTCTGCAGAAGCCGGACAGCCAAGGAAGCGCCCCACCAGATACTGGTGATGGCGCCTCGACAACCGAGGGGACATACAACAGATGCGAGCGCAGCCTGCTACGTCTGAGGTGCGCAGGCCCGCAGCGCAACTTGTAGCATACGGGGGCAGCCGGACAGGGTCAATGCGCGAAGCCGCACACCCGGGGCGGATCGCCCCATACCCGGCACAAAACCTGTCTCCTGAGGCCACGCAGGCCCTGGCGCGCCCCTCCAGTGACACCGCCGGGACGGGTTGGACGGAAGAGTACGACGAGGGAGCCGATCATCCAAGAGCCTGAAGCGTCCGAGCCCGAAGCCACCCGGCGTGCCGCGGATGTCACCGAGAGCGCCCGGGCCAACCGGGGCTGGTGGGACCGCAACGCGGACGAATACCAGATCGAGCACGGCACGTTCCTCGGCGACGACCGTTTCGTGTGGGGCCCCGAGGGCCTGGACGAGGTGGAGGCGGAGCTGCTCGGCCCGCCGGAGGACCTGAAGGGCAAGGACGTGCTGGAGATCGGCGCCGGCGCGGCCCAGTGCGCGCGCTGGCTGGCCGCGCAGGGCGCCCGCCCGGTCGCCCTGGACCTCTCCCATCGCCAGCTCCAGCACGCGCTGCGCATCGGCGGAACGTTCCCTCTGGTGTGCGCCGACGCGGCCGCCCTGCCCTTCGCGGACGCCTCCTTCGACCTGGCCTGCTCGGCGTACGGGGCGCTGCCCTTCGTGGCTGATCCGCGGCTGGTGCTCCGGGAGGTGCGGCGGGTACTGCGGCCCGGGGGCCGCTTCGTCTTCTCCGTCACCCACCCCATCCGCTGGGCGTTCCCGGACGAGCCGGGCCCGGAGGGACTGTCCGTCTCCGGGTCCTACTTCGACCGCACGCCGTACGTGGAGCAGGACGAGGACGGCCGTGCGGTGTACGTCGAGCACCACAGGACGCTCGGCGACCGGGTGCGGGACATCGTGGCGTCCGGCTTCCGGCTCGTGGACCTCGTGGAGCCGGAGTGGCCGGCCTGGAACACCTCCGAGTGGGGTGGCTGGTCGCCGCTGCGCGGCGGTCTGATCCCGGGCACGGCGATCTTCGTGTGCGTACGAGACTGAGCGCGTGATCCGTTACGACGCCCTGGACGCGCTGCCCGTACGCACCGCACTGCCCGCCCTGCGCGAGGCCCTGGACGGGCACGGCACGGCCGTCCTCGTCGCTCTCCCGGGGACGGGTAAGACGACGCTGGTGCCGCTCGCGCTGGCGGGGCTGCTCGGCGAGGGACCGGCCCGCCGGGTCGTCGTGGCCGAGCCGCGGCGGATCGCCGCGCGGGCGGCGGCGCGGCGGATGGCATGGCTGCTGGGCGAGCAGGTCGGCGAGAGCGTCGGCTACACCGTGCGCGGGGAACGGGTCGTCGGGCGGCACGCGCGCGTGGAGGTCGTCACGACCGGTGTGCTGCTGCAGCGGCTCCAGCGGGACCAGGAGCTGAACGGCGTCGACGTGGTGGTGCTCGACGAGTGCCACGAGCGGCATCTGGACGCGGACACGGTGGCGGCGTTCCTGTGGGACGTACGGGAGGCGCTGCGGCCGGAGCTGCGGCTGGTGGCCGCGTCGGCGACGACCGACGCGGAGGGCTGGGCGCGGCTGCTCGGCGGGGCTCCCGTGGTCGCGGCGGAGGGTGTCGCTCACCCGGTCGAAGTGGTGTGGGCGCCGCCGGCGCGTCGGGTACGGCCGCCGCACGGCATGCGGGTCGATCCGGCACTGCTCGCCCATGTGGCGTCGGTGGTGCGGCGGGCGTTGGCCGAGCGGGCGGGGGACGTGCTGTGTTTCCTGCCGGGGGTCGGGGAGATCGCGAGAGTCGCCGGGCAGCTGGGGGATGTGGGCGGCGTCGATGTGCTGCAGGTGCACGGGCGGGCACCGGCGGACGTGCAGGACGCGGTGCTGTCGCCGGGGGCGCGGCGCCGGGTGGTGCTGGCGACGTCGGTGGCCGAGTCGTCGCTGACGGTTCCGGGGGTGCGGGTCGTCGTCGACTCGGGGCTGGCGCGGGAGCCGCGGGTGGATCACGCGCGCGGGCTGAGCGCGCTGACGACGGTACGGGCCTCGCAGGCGGCCGGGCGGCAGCGGGCGGGGCGGGCCGGGCGTGAGGCGCCCGGGGTGGTGTACCGCTGCTGGGCGGAGGCCGAGGACGCGCGTCTGCCGCGGTTCCCGGCGCCGGAGATCCAGGTGGCCGATCTGACGGCGTTCGCGCTGCAGGCGGCCTGCTGGGGGGATCCGGAGGCGTCCGGGCTGGCCTTGCTGGATCCGCCGCCGAGCGGGGCGATGGCGGCGGCGCGGGCCGCGCTCGCTGGAGTGGGCGCGGTGGACTCCGCCGGCCGGGCCACGCCTCGGGGTGTGCGGCTGGCTCGGCTGGGGTTGCACCCTCGGCTGGGGCGGGCGCTGCTGGACACCTCCGGCGCGGGCGCCGAGGTGGTGGCTCTGCTGTCCGATGAGCCGCCGCGGGAGTACGGGGACGACCTGGGGGCCGCTTTGCGGGCTGCTCGACGTGGGGGTGACGCCTACGCCACACGGTGGCGAGCGGAGGTGCGGCGGCTGCGGGCCGCCGTCGGGGAGTTTTCCCCACCACCCACCCATGAAATCGGCGAGGACCGCTTGGTCGGTCTTGTTGCCGCGCTCGCCTTCCCCGAGCGCGTTGCCAAGGCCGACGGCGGTTCCTACCTCATGGCCTCCGGGACCCGGGCAGAGGTCGGTGAGGGCACCGGGCTGCGTGGCGCCCAGTGGATCGCCGTCGCGGTTGCCGATCGCCCCGTCGGCAAGGGGCACGCGCGTGTGCGGCTGGCCGCTGAGGTCGACGAGGACATGGCCCGGTCGGCGGCCGCGTCGCTGTACTGCGAGAGCCAGGAGGTGCACTGGGCCGACGGTGACGTGGTCGCACGGCGGGTCGAGCGGCTCGGGGCCGTGGAGTTGGCGGTACGGCCGCTGTCCGACGCCGCCTCCGGCCTCGTACGCGATGCGCTGCTGGAGGGGCTGCGGCGGGAAGGGTTCGGGCTGTTGCGGTGGTCGCGGGAGGCCGACGTACTGCGGCAGCGGCTTGCCTTTCTGCGGCTGCGTCTCGGGGAGCCGTGGCCGGAGGTGTCCGACGAGGCGTTGCACGCGCGCGTGGAGGAGTGGCTGGAGCCGGAGCTGAGCCGGGCGCGGCGGCGGAGTGATCTGGCGCGGATCGATGCCGGGGAGGCGCTGACCCGGTTGCTTCCCTGGGCCTCCGGGGAGGCGGCGCGGCTTGATGAGCTCGCCCCGGAGCGGATCACCGTACCGAGTGGGTCCAGAATCCGGATCGACTACACGGATCCCGGACGGCCCGTCCTCGCCGTGAAGTTGCAGGAGATGTTCGGACTGCAGGAGTCGCCGACCCTCGCAGGAGTCCCCGTGCTCGTGCATCTGCTCTCCCCCGCAGGCCGCCCCGCCGGCGTCACCGCCGACCTCGCCTCCTTCTGGCGGGACGGCTACAAGGGCGTACGGGCGGAGTTGCGCGGCCGCTATCCCAGGCATCCGTGGCCCGAGGACCCTGCCACCGCCGAGCCCACCCGGCACACCAACGCGCGGCTCAGGCGCTGACCGGTGCCGGTTGCGTGGCCTGCTCGGGGGCCGGGTCGCCGGGGCGGCGGCCACGGGCCTCCAGGTACAGGGCGAGGGCGAGGAGGAGTACGCCCAGGGTCAGAAAGCCCCAGGGCAGGTACGAGGTCATCAGCAGGACCAGGGTGCGGTTGGACTTGACCAGGTCGACCGTGTGGTCGATGTAGTCCTCGCGCATCTTCACATGGCCGGCGAACGCCGTGACCTTGTCGCGCCCGCCGAGCAGGGTGCCGCCGCGGAGTTCCTCCTTGTGGATCTCCTCACCGTAGACGGGGGCACCGGTGAGCGGTTCCACCCAGAACTTGCGGATCGTGGTGTACCAGCGCGTCGTGCCGGTCTGGGCGACGGACTCGGGGGTGATGCCCTCGACGGGCATGGCCTTGGGGAACGGCACCTTCGTCCAGGGGATGGTCTGTTCGAAGTAGTAGACCTCGACGCCACGGAAGGTCTGTGTGCCTTTGTAGTGGATGGGCGCGGTGATGCGCGCCTGTGCGTCGAAGTATTCGTAGTTTCGTTTTTCGGTCAGGAACGGCCATTTGAACTCGATGCCCTCACGCCGCACAGGGTCGCCGTCGACCATCTCGCCGGTGGCGTGGACGGGTTCCTGGGTGTGCGCGTCGAAGATGTACCGCTCGGGGATCTTGGAGACCATCTTGCCGTCGGGGCCCTGCACATAGGACAGGCCGTCCCAGACGACGACGTCCCGTCCCGCCGTCCGCTCGATCCGTTCGGAGGCCTCCACGTTGCCCTTGAGGGTCTGCACGATGGTCACCTTGGGGACCTTGCGGGCCTGCATGGTGCCGTAGTCGAGCAGGGTGGCGTCCTTCGCCTCCAGGACCATGTCCTGGTACTGGTTCGGCGGGATCTTGGCGAGGCGCGGGAAGGCGTACCAGCGCAGCAGTGGGGACAGCGCCGCGAAGAACACGGCGAGGGCGAGCAGTATGAGGCTGGTCCTGCGGCGCATCTCGGTCTCCCTCCGCCCGGGTTACGGGTGTGCCGGCACCGTCGTCAACAACGGTTTCGGGGACGTCTCGCCGGTCGGTGCGCCCATGGCCGTGATCGTGAGGACCAGGGCGAGGGCGACGGCGAGACCGGTCACGGCGGCGATCAGGGCGCGCATGCCTGCCTCCGGGCCAGCTGGAACTGATACCTCGTCAGGTCCGGCACCGTAGCAACGGGCGGGCGAGATGAGAACACGTCGCACACGACAGCGGCGGCTCCCCCCTTCCGGAGGGCGCCGCCGCTGTCGTGCCAGGAGGCCGAAGGGCCGTCCGAGGAGTTACGTGCTGGGGTCGGCCGACGGGGTCGCGCTCTCGGACGCGCTGGGCGACGGTGCCGGCTCGGCGGCCTCCGTCACCTCCAGCGGGACGTCGAGCGTCGCGCCGCCCTCGGTGGTGAGGCGGAGCATGTACGTGCCGACGGTGTCGTCCGCGTACAGCTTCGGCAGCTTCAGCAGGCCGTTCGCGTCCGTCTCCAGGTCCGTCAGGGTGCGTACCGGATCGCCGTTCGCGTCCTCGAAGTACGGGCCCTTGTCGTTCTCGGTCGGGTCGAGCACCGACTTGATCAGCGTGGCGGTGACCGCCACCCGGTCCGCCACGGCGCCCTGGTACGTCGCCTTCACCTCGACCCTTTCGGCGAACTCGCCGCCCGCCGTACACGTCAGCTCGGTGTCGCCGGTGCGGGCCAGGGCGTCGGCGGCGCGGGCGGTGACGGTCGCGACGTAGTCGACGCCGGGGATGGAACGGCCCACGACGGTGGCCCGCACGGCGAACGAGCCGGTCTTCTCGCCCGCCTGCAGCGCCGGCGCGACGGCCACGCCCGCGGCGCCGGTGACGACCGTGGCGACCTTCTCGCCGCCGGTGAAGGTGGCGTCGGTGGGGCCCACGATCGTGAAGCGGACCCGCACCTTCGCGACGCCCTTGCCGTCCTTGCTCTCGGCGCGGGTGCTGACCCGCTCGGCGAACGCGTCGCCGGCCATCGCGGTGAGCTGCGCGGTGCCCCCGTCCTCCAGGTGGTGCACCGTGTCGGTGGGGGTCGGCGGGGTGATGGGCGGGGTGATGGGCGGGGTGATGGGCGGCGTGGGCTTCGGGGTGGTGGTGCCGCCGCCCGACGGCGGGGTCGGGTTCGGGCTGGGCGAGCCGGTCTCCGGCTTCTGTGGCGGCTTCTGCGACGGCTTCTGCGTCGACGGGCTCGACCCGGCGGAGTTGTCGCTGCGGTTCCCGGGCAGCGCGCCGGAGCCGTCGGGGATCTCGTGCGTGCCCTTGCGGTAGTACTCCAGCCAGGACAGGACGGTGTTGAGGTATTCCGTCGAGTTGTTGTAACTGAGGATCGCGCTGCGCAGATCGCCATCGACGGACAGGTCCCAGCCGAAGCGGCACAGGTAGTGGCCGGCGGCGAGGGCGGCGTCGTAGATGTTGTTCGGGTTCTCCACGCCGTCGCCGTTGCCGTCGCGGCCCGCCCAGGCCCAGGTGGACGGGATGAACTGCATGGGGCCCACGGCCCGGTCGTACGTGCTGTCGCCGTCGTACGCGCCGTTGTCGGTGTCGCTGATGTGCGCGAAGCCGTTGCCGTTCAGCGCCGGGCCGAGGATCGGGGTGATCGTGTCGCCGTTGGCGTTGACGTTGCCGCCGCGCGCCTGGCCCGACTCGACCTTGCCGATGGCGGCAAGGAGTTCCCAGGGCAGATTGCAGCCGGGCTTGGCCTGGCGCAGTTCGGCCGCCGCCTTCTGATAGGCGTCGAGGACGGTCGCGGGTATGCCCGCGGCGGTGTCGCCCGTGACGGTCGGGTCGGCGGTGGGGTCGACGGTGGGCACGGGGCTGGGGCTGTCCAGCGGCGGCAGGTCGGTGTAGTACGGCGAGTTACCGGTCGCGCTGTCCGCGGGGGGCGTGTCGGACGAGGGCTGCGTGCCGGTGGTGGTCTGTCTGCCGGCGTCGTCGGTCTCGGCCCCTGGGGCCTGGGAGGCGACCAGTGCCGCCGCCACGGCCGCGGCCACGGCGGTGTTCGTCGCGCCCTTGCGCAGCCTCCTGCCGAAATGCGCCGCCATGAAGAGAACCCCTCCCGTGGGCGTCCGAGTCGCCCGCATATGCCCTGTTGCTACTGCTCTGTTGAAGCTGTTTGTTGCTATTGCTCTGCTGATACTGCCCTGCCGGCGGTTGCACGCACTCCCCAGTCCGTCAACCCAGGTGACCCTACGACAACTTCGTTCGCCGCGCACCGTCGCTCATACTGGACGTCAACATCCGTCTTGGGGAGCACCGTTGCCGTTCACCCTCAGTCACGCGGCCGCCGTGCTGCCCGTCATCCGTCCCGACGGAAGGGGCCGCGGCCCGTTGGTTCCGTCCGTGCTCGTCGCGGGTTCGTTCGCGCCCGACATGACCTATTACGTGGCGAGTGTGCTCTCCGGTGCGATGGAATTCGGTGACGTGACGCACTCCTTCGCGGGTGTGTTCACCATCGACGTGCTCATCGCCTGGGCGCTCGTGGGGGTGTGGCTGCTGGTGCGCGAACCCCTGGTGGCGCTGCTGCCGCGCGGGCGGCAGCAGCGGGTGGCCCCGCTGCTGCGCTGCGGGGCGGCACGCGCGCGGGTACAGCCCTCCCTGGTGGCGTGGTGGTACGTGTCCGCCGCGATCGGCGCGCTCACACACGTCGTCTGGGACGCGTTCACGCATCTCGACCGGTGGGGGATGCGGCTGTTTCCGGTGCTGGGCCGGGAGATCGCGGGCTCGCCGCTGTACTGGTACCTGCAGTACGGGGGTTCCGCGGTGGCCGCGGTCGTCATCGCCGTGTTCGTGGTTGTCGGGCTACGACGGGTGCCGGCAACCGAGCCGGTGGGGGTGCCCTTGCTGTCGGTACGGGACCGGTGGCTGGCCTTGGTCCTGATCGGCGGCTGTGCGGCGGTCGCGGCGGCGCATCGGGCGGCGCGGTGGTGGGCGTACTGGGGGTCCTCGGCGAAGCCCTGGGAGCTGATCCCGACGCTGTGTTTCGGCGCCGGGGCGGGGCTGGTCGTGGCGGTGCTGGCGTACGCCGTGGTCGTGCGGGTGCGGCGACCGGCTCTCGTGCCTAGCGATTCCGAAGGGGCCGGCAGGGAGCGGGACCGGAGTCGTCAGGGGGCTTGATCGCTCCGGGGACGGTGCCCGTCGGACGGTACGGGTGGGGCAGCAGGGTGAGGCAGAGGGTCAGGTAGTCGCGGGCCAGGTCGGCCCACAGGCGCCATGCGGCGGTGTCACGGGGGCGTAGGGAGGCGGGTTTCCGGCTCTCCCAGTGGGCGGCGACGCGGCGGCGGAGGTCCACCGCGGCGTGGCACAGACTCGTCGCCGGGCCGGTGGGAATGCGGGCGGTGCTTGCGCCGACAGCGTGGGCCGGAGGCGGGGCCTGAGCCGGGGCCGTTCGGCGGCTGAGCATGCGTATACCCATGGCGGCATCTTGACGGGCGCGGGCGGCGGGGGGCTTTTTCGCGGGGGCCACGCGAGTGAAGGGCCCTCCGGGGTTCGGCGGGGGGTGGCTGGCCGGGGGGTGAGCGGGGCGGCCGCCGTTGCGGCGGAGAAACAGCGGAGAAGAGAGAGGCAGCGGCTTCCAAGGACCGCAGTGGCGGGCAACAGGAGCCCTCGGCATCCCTGCCGAGGGCTCCCTGCGTCGCCCGGAGCGGACAGCGGCTGTCCGCCGGAGGCTAGGGCGTGTTTCGAAAGTAGCGTCGTCCGCCCGGAGGGCGGGGTCCGCGGCGTCTGGTGCTGGGGGTACCTCCCACGCCGTTCAGACAGTGGGGGAGCATCGCAAGGCGGAGGGTCGCCCGCGTACTGGGCGTACGCGGGCGATCCCGACAACGCAGCGAGGCGCCGTGCCAGGCGTCGCGGGCCAGACGGGACTTTCGAAACACGCCCTAGTGTGCGGCCGACTCCCAGTCGGGGCCGACGCCCACCGAGACATCCAGAGGCGCCCTGAGGTGGACCGCGTCCGCCATTTCGCGGCGGACCAGTTCCTCCGCCGCCGCACGCTCGCCGGGAGCGATCTCCAGGACGACTTCGTCGTGGACCTGGAGGAGCAGGCGGGACTTCAGATCGGCCTCGCGCAGCGCCCGGTCCACCTTCAGCATGGCGATCTTGACGATGTCGGCCGCCGTGCCCTGGATGGGCGCGTTGAGGGCCATCCGCTCGGCCGCCTCGCGACGCTGGCGGTTGTCGCTGTTGAGGTCGGGGAGATAGCGCCGACGCCCGAAGAGCGTCGCCGTGTAGCCCGTCGCCCGCGCCTCGTCGACCGCCCGGCGCAGATAGTCCCGGACCCCGCCGAACCGCTCGAAGTACGCGTCCATCAGGGCGCGGGCCTCGGCCGCCTCGATGTTCAGCTGCTGGGAGAGGCCGAAGGCCGACAGCCCGTACGCCAGGCCGTACGACATCGCCTTGATCTTGCGGCGCATCTCCGCGTCCACCGCCGTCGGCTCGACCGCGAACACCTGCGAGGCCGCCGTGGTGTGCAGGTCCTCGCCGGACGTGAACGCCTCGATCAGGCCGGCGTCCTCGGACAGGTGGGCCATCACGCGCAGCTCGATCTGGCTGTAGTCGGCCGTCATCAGCGACTCGTAGCCCTCACCGACGACGAAGCCGCGGCGGATCGCCCGGCCCTCGTCCGTGCGGACGGGGATGTTCTGCAGGTTCGGGTCCGTCGACGACAGGCGGCCGGTCGCGGCGACCGTCTGGTTGAACGTGGTGTGGATCCGGCCGTCCGTCGCGATCGTCTTGATCAGGCCCTCGACCGTGACGCGCAGCTTCGCCTGCTCACGGTGGCGGAGCATGATCACCGGCAGTTCGTTGTCGGTCTGGGTCGCCAGCCAGGCCAGGGCGTCGGCGTCCGTGGTGTAGCCGGTCTTGGTCTTCTTCGTCTTGGGCAGGGCCAGCTCGCCGAAGAGGACCTCCTGGAGCTGCTTGGGCGAGCCCAGGTTGAACTCGTGCCCGGCCGCCGCGTGTGCCTCCTTCACGGCCTGCTGCACCGCACCGGCGAACATCTGTTCCATGTCCTCCAGGTGGGCGCGGTCGGCCGCGATGCCGTTGCGCTCCATCCGGGCCAGCAGGGCCGACGTCGGCAGCTCCATGTCCCGCAGCAGGTCCGCCGCGCCGACCTCCTCCAGCCGGCCCTCGAAGGTCTGGCCCAGGTCGAGGATCGCGCGGGCCTTGATCATCAGCGCCTCGGCCTCGGCGCCGTCGTCCGCGCCGAAGGCCAGCTGGCCGTCGGCAGCGGCGGCGGGGGCCAGCTCGCGGTGCAGATACTCAAGGGACAGCGCGTCCAGGTCGAAGGAACGGCGGCCCGGCTTGACCAGGTAGGCGGCGAGCGCGGTGTCCATGGTGACGCCCTCGATGGTCCAGCCGTGCTCGGCGAAGACCCGCATCGCGCCCTTGGCGTTGTGGAAGACCTTGGCCCGGCCGGCGTCGGCCAGCCAGGCCGCGAACGCCTTCTCGTCGGCCTCGTCCAGCTCGGCCGGGTCGAACCAGGCGGCCGCTCCCTCGGGCGCGGCGAGCGCGATCTCCGCGACCGAGCCCGTGCCCAGCGCCCAGGTGTCGACGGTGGCCACACCCAGCGGGCCCGAGCCGTGCTCGGCGAGCCACGGGGCCAGCTCCCCCGTGTCCAGCACCGAGCCGTCCAGCTCCACGCCGTCCGTCACGACCGGGGTCGTCTCGGCCTCCTCGGCGCCCGGGTCGACGCCGAAGAGCCGCTCGCGCAGTGAGGGGTTCCTGATCTCCAGGGTGTCCAGCACCATCGCGACGGCCTTGCGGTCGTACGGCACGCGCGCGAGGTCGGCGACCGTACTGGACAGCTCGACCTGCCGCTCCAGCTCGGTGAGCCGGCGGTTCAGCTTCACCGCCTCCAGGTGGTCGCGCAGGTTCTGCCCGGCCTTGCCCTTGACCTCGTCGACGCGCTCGACCAGCTCCGCGAACGAACCGAACTGGTTGATCCACTTGGCGGCCGTCTTCTCGCCGACGCCGGGAATGCCCGGCAGGTTGTCCGACGGGTCGCCGCGCAGCGCCGCGAAGTCGGGGTACTGCGCGGGCGTCAACCCGTACTTCTCGAAGACCTTCTCCGGGGTGAACCGGGTCAGCTCCGAGACGCCCTTCGTCGGGTAGAGCACCGTCGTGTGCTCGGAGACGAGCTGGAAGGAATCGCGGTCGCCGGTGACGATCAGCACCTCGAAGCCCTCGGCCTCGGCCTGCGTGGTGAGCGTGGCGATGACGTCGTCCGCCTCGTACCCCTCGATCGCGAAGCGCGGGGCGTGCATCGCGTCGAGCAGCTCGCCGATCAGCTCGACCTGGCCCTTGAACTCGTCCGGGGCCTTGGAGCGGTTCGCCTTGTACTCCGCGAACTCCTCCGAGCGCCAGGTTTTGCGGGAGACGTCGAAGGCCACCGCGAAGTGCGTGGGCGCCTCGTCGCGCAGCGTGTTGGCCAGCATCGACGCGAAGCCGTAGATCGCGTTCGTCGGCTGGCCCGTCACGGTCGTGAAGTTCTCCGCGGGCAGCGCGAAGAACGCGCGGTAGGCCAGTGAGTGCCCGTCCATGAGCATCAGGCGCGGGCGGCTGCCGCCGGGGTTGCTGTCGGTCTGCTTCGATGCTGTCTCTGCCACGCCCCCGATCCTGCCACGCCCCACTGACAGTCGGCCCCGGCCGCCCGCTGCGCACCCGGAGCGACGGGGGGCGCGGGGCGGGGGCGGGGGGCCACGGCCATCGGGCAGCGCCCGGCTCGCCCTCGGGCTCCGGCGGGTGCAACCGCCCCGGTTCCAGCCCCGGGCTCCGGCGGGTGCAACCGCCCGGTTCCGGCCCCGGGCTCCGCCAGGCACAACCCGCCCGCCCCCCTCGGGCCTCGCCAAGGCACAACCGCCCGACCCCCCCTCGGGCCCCGCCGGGTGCAACCGCCCGTGTTCCACCCCCGGGCTCCGGCAGGGATATCCGCCGGGCTCCACCCGGCCTCCGTCAGGCACAACCGCCCGGGCGCCACCCCGACCTCCGTCAGGCACAACCGCCCGGGCCCCACCCCGACCTCCATCAGGCACAACCACCAAACCCCACCCCGCCCTCCATCAGGCACAACCGCCCGGGCCCCACCCCGACCTCCATCAGGCACGTCGCCTGGCTCCCCCACCCTCCGTTCGTCCACGTCGCCTGGCTCCCCCACCCTCCGTTCGTCCACGTCGCCTCGCTCCCCACCCTCCGTCGTACACGTCGCCTCGCTCCCCACCCTCCGTCGTACACGTCGCCTCGCTCCCCACCCTCCGTCGTACACGTCGCCTCGCTCCCCACCCTCCGTCGTACACGTCGCCTGGCTCCCCCACCCTCCGTCGTACACACCCCCCCGACCCCACCCCCGCATCGCAACCGTTGCCGCGCCCAGTGGTCGCGCAAGGCTTGCCGGTGCCCTCCGTCCAGCCCGGCCACCCCCGTTGTCACTGCCGCGTGCGAGGATCGGAGACATAGCTCACACATGCAGGCGAAGGAGAGCGCGCGATGGCAACGAAGCCGCCCAAGGCCGACCCGGTTCAGGACGCGCCGCAGGTCGCCGAGCCGCAACACGCGGCGGCCGGGCTGCCCGCCATCGGGCACACCCTGCGCATCGCCCAGCAGCAGATGGGCATCAAGCGCACCGCGCTGACCCTCCTCAGCGTGAACCAGAAGGACGGCTTCGACTGCCCCGGTTGCGCCTGGCCGGAGCCGGACCACCGGCACAGGGCGGAGTTCTGTGAGAACGGCGCGAAGGCGGTCGCCGAGGAGGCCACCCTGCGCCGGGTCACCCCGGAGTTCTTCGCCGCGCACCCGGTGGCGGACCTCGCCCGCCGCAGCGGCTACTGGCTCGGCCAGCAGGGCCGGCTCACGCACCCCATGTATCTCCCCGAAGGGGCAGACCACTACGAGCCGGTCACCTGGGAGCACGCCTTCGGCATCATCGCCGAGGAGATCACCGCCCTCGACTCCCCGGACGAGGCCGTCTTCTACACCTCGGGACGGACGAGCAACGAAGCCGCGTTCCTCTACCAGCTCTTCGCGCGCGAGCTGGGGACGAACAACCTGCCCGACTGCTCGAACATGTGCCACGAGTCGTCCGGCTCGGCGCTCTCGGAGACCATCGGCATCGGCAAGGGCAGCGTCCTGCTGGAGGACCTCTACAAGGCCGACCTGATCATCGTGGCCGGCCAGAACCCCGGCACCAACCACCCGCGCATGCTGTCCGCACTGGAGAAGGCCAAGGCGAACGGCGCGCGGATCATCAGCGTCAATCCGCTGCCCGAGGCCGGCCTGGAGCGGTTCAAGAACCCGCAGACACCCAAGGGCCTGGCCACCGGGTCCTCGCTCACGGACCTGTTCCTGCAGATCCGCATCGGCGGCGACCAGGCCCTGTTCCGGCTCCTCAACAAGCTGATCGTGGAGACCGACGGCGCCGTCGACGAGGAGTTCGTACGCGACCACACGCACGGCTACGAGGAGTTCGCCGCGGCCGCCCGCGCCGCCGACTGGGACGAGACGCTCACCGCGACAGGCCTCGAACGACGCCAGATCGAAGAAGCCATGGGCATGATCCTCGCCTCCCAGCGCACCATCGTCTGCTGGGCCATGGGCCTCACCCAGCACAAGCACGCGGTGCCCACGATCCGCGAGGTGGTCAACTTCCTCCTGCTGCGCGGCAACATCGGCCGCCCCGGCGCGGGCGTGTGCCCGGTGCGCGGCCACTCGAACGTGCAGGGCGACCGCACCATGGGCATCTTCGAGCGCCCGGCGCCCGCCTTCCTGGACGCCCTGGAGCGCGAGTTCGGCTTCGCTCCCCCGCGCGAGCACGGCTACGACGTCGTACGCGCCATCCGCGCCCTGCGCGACGGCGAGGCGAAGGTCTTCTTCGCCATGGGCGGCAACTTCGTCTCCGCCTCCCCCGACACCGAGGTCACCGAGGCGGCGATGCGGCGGGCCCGCCTCACGGTGCATGTGTCGACGAAGCTCAACCGCAGCCACGTCGTGACGGGCGCGCGGGCGCTGATCCTGCCCACCCTCGGCCGCACCGAGCGCGATGTGCAGGGCAGTGGCGAGCAGTTCGTGACCGTCGAGGACTCCATGGGCATGGTGCACGCCTCCCGCGGCCGCCTGGAGCCCGCGAGCGCGCACCTGCTGTCCGAGCCGGCGATCGTCTGCCGTCTGGCACGCCGCGTGCTCGGCGAGGACAGCCGGGTGCCGTGGGAGGAGTTCGAGAAGGACTACGCCACGATCCGTGACCGCATCGCGCGCGTGATCCCCGGTTTCGAGGACTTCAACGCGCGCGTGACCCGCCCCGGCGGCTTCGCCCTCCCGCACGCCCCGCGCGACGAGCGCCGCTTCCCGACGGCCACCGGCAAGGCCAACTTCACCGCCGCGCCCGTCGAGTACCCGCAGCTGCCCGAGGGCCGGCTGCTGCTGCAGACGCTGCGCTCGCACGACCAGTACAACACCACGATCTACGGCCTCGACGACCGCTACCGGGGCATCAGGAACGGCCGCCGGATCGTCCTGGTGAACCCCGAGGACGCCAGCGAGCTGAAGGTCGCCGACGGGCAGTACGTCGATCTGGTCAGCGAGTGGACGGACGGCGTGGAGCGGCGGGCGCCCGGCTTCCGGGTCGTGCACTACCCGACCGCACGGGGCTGCGCCGCCGCCTACTACCCCGAGACCAACGTCCTGGTCCCGCTGGACGCCACCGCCGACGTCAGCAATACCCCGGCCAGCAAGTCCGTCGTCGTCCGTCTGGAACAATCGGCGACCGACTGAGCGTTTGCTCAGCCAGATGCGTCCGAAAGATGCGTCCGACGACGAAGACGACGAAACGGAGCCGGTCCCCATGGGCGAGCAGCAGCAGGTGAAGTTCCCGCAAGAGGTCATCGACGAGTACGCGGCGCTCGGCGTCGACCTGCCCGCCCTGTTCTCCGCCGGACATCTGGGCACGCGCATGGGCGTGCAGATCGTGGAGGCCTCGGCGGACCGCGTCGTCGGCACGATGCCGGTCGAGGGCAACACCCAGCCGTACGGTCTGCTGCACGGCGGCGCGTCCGCCGTGCTCGCCGAGACCCTCGGCTCGGTCGGCTCCATGCTGCACGGCGGCAGCTCCAAGATCGCCGTGGGCGTCGACCTGAACTGCACCCACCACCGGGGTGCGCGCTCCGGCCTGGTGACCGGCGTGGCCACGCCCGTGCACCGAGGGCGCTCCACGGCGACGTACGAGATCGTGATCAGCGACGAGGCCGGTCGCCGCGTGTGCACCGCCCGCCTGACCTGCCTGCTGCGGGACGTGAACCCGGGCGACGCGGACCACATACGCACGGCGGGCTGATCCGGCCCAACTCCCTTGCCATTGCCGAGAAACACCCCGCGCCGTAGCGTCGGCACATGGCAACGGGCGGACCCACCCGATCGGCAGCCCTCGGGCTGGCCCTGCTGACCGGCGCCCTCCTCACCGGATGCGCCGGCTCAGCCACCGGAGAAGCCTCGGGAGAGGCCTCCAGACCGGCCTCCGGACCGGCCTCCGCGTCGCCCTCCCCGCGCACCACCCCGCCCGCCGAGGTGTGCGCCCGGATCATCGCGTACTGGTCCCGGGAGGTCCTCGACGGCGACAGCTACGGCGACTACCAGTCGATGGGCCTGTCCAACGGCCAGTACGAGATCCTCCGGGCCGTCGTCGACGCCGCCCGCGCCGAACGCAGGCGTCAAGGCCGGGCGGCGGCAGAGCAGTTGATCAACCGTCAGGCCCGCGAGCGCTGCACGGAGCGCTACCGCGACGGCGGGCCCACCGGAGGGCCGTGGACGTGAGCGGCGTCGGTCCCATCGAGCCGGGCGAGGGCACACACCCATGGGAGCCCCGCCCACCCTGCCCGCCGCCCGGCCTCCGCGCGGGCGCGCCGCACAGTTCCGTGCCCGCCACCGCCGAGCCGTCCTCGCGACCACCTCCGCCACCGCCCTCGCCGCCGTCGGCGCCTACCTCTACGTCACCCGCCCGGAGACACTTCCCCCACCGGCTCCGCCGCCGCCCTCCCAGACGGTCCGCGTCACCTACCTCGGCCTCCTCGACCCCCTCGGCGCCGGGGCCACGCCCACCGGCTTCCGCTTCACGGTGGCGGTGACCGCGCGCTCCGGCCCACCGGTCACGGTGACCCGGATCAGTCAGCCGTACGAAGGTCTGTCCCTGACGGCGATTCCCCGCCCGCCGTTCCGCACCCGGACCGAAATCCCCCACAAGATCGAGATCATCATGAAGGTCACCGATTGCGGAAAAGTGCCGCAGAACGCCGGACTCCCTTTCCTGGATGTAACGCTGCGTAATACGCGCGCAATAGAAGCACACAGTTTCATCCTGGGTGAGCGCTATGCCCAGGACCTCTCACAGGCCCTCCAAGTAGCCTGCAGCAACGAGTTCTTGCCATCACCAAAACCCGATAACACTCCTGATAAGGGGCGAGGAGTCCTGCGCGTCTCATAATGCGGACTGCGCGAATCGGCCGGAATTCCGCGCTTCCACCCGCTCAGTACCGCTCTGCATTACGTCGTGTCATAACAAGAGCGTCACAGCCTTCGTCAGACTCTCCTCCACGTTCCCTGCACACGCTTAGAGTCACGGCCAGTCACCGCGCCGTCGTCTTCGACGTCAATGGGCGTCTCATCGGCCCCAGCGCTCGACTCGGCGTCTTCCATCGGGAAGAGCCGCGCCAGGGAAAGGACTGATCGTGCGTCAACGTTCGTTCATCGCCATAACCGCCGCGCTGGCGGCGGGAGCGCTCACTCTCACCGCCTGCGGTTCGCGCGACGGGGACGGTGGCTCGGACTCCAGTGGCGGTGGCACCACCGTCGTCATCGGCGTCGACGCCCCGCTGACCGGCGACCTGTCCGCGCTGGGACTGGGCATCAAGAACTCGGTGGACCTGGCCGTCAAAACGGCCAACAAGGAGAAGTTCGTCGAGGGCGTCACCTTCAAGATCGAAGCCCTCGACGACCAGGCCCAGCCGTCCTCCGGCCAGCAGAACGCCACCAAGTTCGTCGCCAACAAGGACGTGCTCGGCGTGGTCGGCCCGCTGAACTCCTCCGTCGCCGAGTCCATGCAGAAGGTCTTCGACGACGCGAAGCTTGTCGAGGTCTCGCCGGCCAACACCAACCCGGCCCTGACCCAGGGCCCGGACTGGCAGACCAAGAAGGAGCGGCCGTACAAGTCGTACTTCCGCACCGCGACCACGGACGCCATCCAGGGCCCGTTCGCCGCGCAGTACGTCTACAACGACGCCAAGAAGAAGAAGGTCTTCGTCATCGACGACAAGAAGACCTACGGCGCGGGCCTCGCCGCCACCTTCTCCGCGGAGTTCAAAAAGCTCGGCGGCCAGATCGTCGGCACCGAGCACATCGACCCCGAGACCAAGGACTTCTCCGCGGTCGCCACCAAGGTCAAGAGCTCCGGCGCCGACGTCGTCTACTACGGCGGCGAGTACCCGCAGGCCGGCCCGCTCAGCAAGCAGATCAAGGCCGCCGGCGCCAAGATCCCGCTGGTCGGCGGTGACGGCATCTTCAGCGCCGAGTTCGTCAAGCTGGCCGGCTCCAGCAGCACCGGCGACCTCGCCACCTCCGTCGGCGCCCCGATCGAGGACCTGCCCTCCGCGAAGGAATTCGTCGCCAACTACAAGGCCGAGGGCTACAAGGAGGACTACGAGGCGTACGGCGGCTACTCCTACGACTCGGCCTGGGCGATCATCGAGGCCGTCAAGAAGGTCGTCGACGACAACAACGGCAAACTGCCCGAGGACGCCCGTGCCAAGGTCACCGAGGCCATGCAGGGTGTCTCCTTCGACGGTGTGACCGGCAAGGTCTCCTTCGACGAGTTCGGTGACGCGACCAACAAGCAGCTCACCGTCTACTCCGTCGAGAACGGTGCCTGGAAGTCCGCCAAGTCCGGCACCTACGAGGGCTGACCCCCACCCGCACCACTCCCTTGAGAGCCGCGCGGGGCGCTGCACCACTGGCGCCCCGCGCGGACTCGCATCAGCCCCCTGTCGTCGAATCATCCGAACGTCTCGGAGGACATGCGGTGAACGAACTGCCGCAGCAGCTGGTCAACGGCCTGCTACTAGGATCCATGTACGGGCTGGTCGCCATTGGCTACACGATGGTCTATGGCATCGTCCAGCTCATCAACTTCGCCCACGGCGAGATCTTCATGATGGGCGGCTTCGGCGCCCTCACCGTCTGGTTGTACGTGCTGCCCGACGGCACGGCGATGTGGGTCGCCCTCCCACTGATGCTCATCGGAGGCATACTCGTCGCCGTCCTGGTCGCCGTGGGCGCGGAATGGCTCGCTTACCGCCCCCTGCGCGGGGGTCCACGCCTCGCGCCGCTGATCACCGCGATCGGTCTCTCCCTCGCCCTCCAGCAGGCAGTCTGGGTCTGGTACCCCGACGCCCGCTCCGCGATCACCTTCCCGCAGATCGAGGGCGGACCCTTCGAGATCGGCAGTGTCACCATCCAGACCGGCGACATCTTCCTGCTGCTCGCCGCACCGATCAGCATGGCGATCCTCGCCTACTTCGTGATGAAGACCCGCACCGGCCGCGGCATGCAGGCCACCGCGCAGGACCCGGACACCGCCAAGCTGATGGGCATCAACACCAACCGCATCATCGTGGTCGCGTTCGCCCTCGGCGCCACCTTCGCCGCCGTCGGAGCCGTCGCCTACGGCCTCAAGTACGGCGAAGTCCAGTTCCGCATGGGCTTCATCCTCGGCCTCAAGGCCTTCACCGCCGCCGTCCTCGGCGGTATCGGCAACATCTACGGCGCCATGCTCGGCGGCCTGGTCCTCGGCGTCGCCGAAGCCCTCTCCACCGCCTACATCTCCGACATCCCCGGCATGGACCAGTTCGGCAGCCAGTCCTGGGCCAACGTCTGGGCGTTCGTACTCCTCATCCTCGTCCTCCTGTTCAGGCCCCAGGGTCTGCTCGGCGAGCGCGTCGCGGACAGGGCGTGATCCACCGATGACCACACAGACCACCGCACCGGAAACCCCCCGCAAGGTCGACACGGGCAAGCACGCCGGTCTCATCGGGATCCCCCCGCAGCTCGCCCGCGCCCTCGCCACCGGCGGCGGCGCCCTCACGGTCGTCTCGACGTTCCTCGCCTGGACCTGGACCTCCGAATTCCCCGGCGACCTCACCGTCTACGGCTACCCCGGCGGACTGCAGGTCCTCGTCCTCATCGGCGGCGCCCTCACCGCACTGTTCGGCCTCGCCTCGTACGGCGTCAAAGGCCTGCGCTGGCTCACCCCCGCAGGCGCCGACAGCGCCCTGAAACTGTCCGCGCTCGGCGCCTTCGCCACCGCCTGGTACACGGTCCTCGCGATCAGCTTCCAGCTCGGCGGCCTTATCAACCTCGAACCGGGCGGCTGGGTCGTAACGATCGCCACCCTCGCCGCCGTACTCGGCGCCCTCGCCCTGCCCTTCGACTGGCCGGCATCCGAACCAGGCGACCCCGAGGACACCGTCCTGGAACAGATCGGCCAGCAGCTGCGCCACCTCGGCGCCGTCCTGAAGGCCACCTTCGCCTCCGGCACGGCCACCCCCGCACGCAAGCTGCCCGCGTACGCCGAGATCCTCCTCATCGTCGCCGCACTCGCCCTCGGCCTGACCGTCTTCACCTACGGCATCGGCACCGAGTACGACGAGCTCTTCGTCGGCTTCCTCATCACCGCCGGCTTCGGCTTCGCCGCCGCCGCCAAGGCCGGTCTCGTGGGCCGCGTCTCGGCGCTCACCGCCAAGCACCGCAACGTGACGATGATCGGCGCGTTCGTCGCGGCCGCCGCCTTCCCCTTCACCCAGTCCGACGACCAGTACGCGACGATCGGCGTCTACATCCTGATCTTCGCCACCGTCGCCCTCGGACTGAACATCGTCGTCGGCCTCGCCGGCCTCCTCGACCTCGGTTACGTCGCCTTCCTCGGCGTCGGCGCCTACACCGCGGCCATGGTCTCCGGCTCGCCCTCCTCCCCGTTCGACATCCAACTGCCGTTCTGGGCCTCGGCACTGCTCGGCGCCGCCGT
Source organism: Streptomyces sp. Z423-1 (assembly GCF_013009255.1). Taxonomy (NCBI): domain Bacteria; kingdom Bacillati; phylum Actinomycetota; class Actinomycetes; order Kitasatosporales; family Streptomycetaceae; genus Streptomyces; species Streptomyces sp. Z423-1. The sequence goes on along the minus strand of NZ_CP053109.1, from coordinate 7,142,120 downwards.
CGCCATGGTCTTCGGCGTCATCATCGGCGCCCCCACCCTGCGACTGCGCGGCGACTACCTCGCCATCGTGACCCTCGGCTTCGGTGAGATCTTCCGGATCACCGTCCTCAACATGGACGGCACCTCCGGCCCCGACATCACCAACGGCTCCAACGGCATCTCGTCGATCCCCAACCTCAACATCCTGGGCTTCGACTTCGGCGCCGAACACACCATCGCCGGCTTCACCATCGCGCGGTTCGCCAACTACTTCCTGCTGATGCTGCTCATCACGCTGGTCGTCGTGGTCGTCTTCCGCCGCAGCAGCGACTCCCGCATCGGCCGCGCCTGGGTCGCCATCCGCGAGGACGAGACCGCCGCACTCGCCATGGGCATCAACGGCTTCCGGGTCAAGCTCATCGCCTTCGCACTGGGCGCCGCCCTCGCGGGCCTCGCCGGTACGGTCCAGGCGCACGTCACCTACACCGTGACGCCCGAGCAGTACCAGTTCGCCCACGTGGTCCCGCCCAACTCGGCGTTCCTGCTGGCCGCGGTCGTCCTCGGCGGCATGGGCACCATCAGCGGGCCCCTCGTCGGCGCCGCACTGCTCTACCTCATCCCCGCCAAGCTCCAGTTCCTCGGCGACTTCCAGCTCTTCGCCTTCGGTCTCGCACTGGTCCTGCTGATGCGCTTCCGCCCCGAGGGCCTCATCCCCAACCGGCGCCGCCAGCTCGAATTCCACGAAGACACGGAAGCACCCACAGTCCTCAGCAAGGCAGGGGCCTGACCCATGACAACCGACACCATCACCACCGGTGAGGCCGTCCTCGACGCCCGCGGCGTCACCATGCGCTTCGGCGGCCTGACCGCCGTACGCAATGTCGACCTCCAGGTCAACAGCGGCGAGATCGTCGGCCTCATCGGCCCCAACGGCGCCGGCAAGACCACCTTCTTCAACTGCCTGACGGGCCTCTACATCCCCACCGAGGGCGAAGTCCGCTACAAGGGAACCGTCCTGCCGCCGAAGTCCTTCAAGGTCACGGCGGCAGGCATCGCCCGCACCTTCCAGAACATCCGTCTGTTCGCCAACATGACGGTCCTGGAAAACGTGCTCGTCGGCCGCCACACCCGCACCAAGGAAGGCCTCTGGTCCGCGCTGCTGCGCGGCCCCGGCTTCCACAAGGCGGAGGCCGCCTCCCGCGAACGCGCCATGGAACTGCTGGAGTTCGTCGGCCTCGCACCCAAGGCGGAACACCTCGCCCGCAACCTGCCCTACGGCGAACAGCGCAAGCTCGAAATCGCGCGCGCCCTGGCCAGCGAACCGGGCCTGCTGCTCCTCGACGAGCCCACCGCCGGCATGAACCCGCAGGAGACCCGCACCACCGAGGAACTGGTCTTCGCCATCCGCGACAAGGGCATCGCCGTCCTCGTCATCGAGCACGACATGCGGTTCATCTTCAACCTCTGCGACCGCGTCGCCGTCCTCGTCCAGGGCGAGAAGCTCGTCGAGGGCGACAGCGCCACCGTGCAGGGCGACGAACGCGTCATCGCCGCCTACCTCGGCGAGCCGTTCGAAGGCGCACCAGGCACCGCCGAGGTCGCGGAGGTCGAGGCCGCCGAGGCACACGCCGACACCACGTCCGGCAAGGAGAACGACCGATGACCGCACTGCTCGAAGTCGAGGACCTCCGGGTCGCGTACGGCAAGATCGAGGCCGTCAAGGGCATCTCGTTCAAGGTCGACGCCGGCGAGGTCGTCACCCTCATCGGCACCAACGGCGCCGGCAAGACCACCACCCTGCGCACCCTGTCCGGACTGCTGAAGCCGGTGGGCGGCCAGATCAAGTTCAACGGCAAGTCGCTGAAGAAGATCCCCGCCCACCAGATCGTCTCCCTCGGACTCGCCCACTCCCCCGAGGGGCGGCACATCTTCCCGCGCATGACGATCGAGGACAACCTGCGCCTCGGCGCGTTCCTCCGCAACGACAAGCCCGGCATCGAGAAGGACATCCAGCGCGCCTACGACCTCTTCCCCATCCTCGGGGAGCGGCGCAAGCAGGCCGCGGGCACCCTCTCGGGCGGTGAGCAGCAGATGCTGGCGATGGGCCGCGCCCTGATGTCCCAGCCCAAGCTGCTCATGCTGGACGAGCCGTCGATGGGCCTCTCGCCGATCATGATGCAGAAGATCATGGCGACCATCGCCGAACTGAAGGCGCAGGGCACAACGATTCTGCTCGTCGAGCAGAACGCCCAGGCGGCCCTGTCCCTGGCCGACCACGGCCACGTCATGGAGGTCGGCAACATCGTCCTGTCCGGCACGGGCCAGGACCTGCTCCACGACGAGTCGGTACGGAAGGCGTACCTGGGCGAGGACTAGCAGCCCCTTCGGCACGTACGACGAGGCCCGCGCCCCCGGTTGCTCACCGGGGGACGCGGGCCTCGTACGTGCCGCTACCGGGCACTCATCCCTTGTCGGAGGCCTTGGCCGCCTTCTTCTCGGCGGCGTCCTGGATGACCGCCTCGGCGACCTGCTGCATGGACAGACGCCGGTCCATGGACGTCTTCTGGATCCACCGGAACGCGGCCGGCTCCGTCAGCCCGTACTCCGTCTGCAGGATCGACTTCGCCCGGTCGACGAGCTTGCGTGTCTCCAGCCGCTGCGAGAGGTCGGCGACCTCCTTCTCCAACTCCTTCAGCTGCGTGTACCGGGACACCGCCATCTCGATCGCCGGTACGACGTCACTCTTGCTGAACGGCTTCACCAGGTACGCCATCGCACCGGCGTCCCGGGCACGCTCGACAAGGTCGCGCTGCGAGAAAGCGGTGAGCATCAGCACCGGCGCAATGGACTCCTCGGTGATCTTCTCCGCGGCGGAGATGCCGTCGAGCTTCGGCATCTTCACATCGAGGATCACCAGATCGGGCCGGTGCTCCCGGGCCAGCTCCACGGCCTGCTCACCGTCACCGGCCTCGCCGACGACCGTGTAGCCCTCTTCCTCCAGCATCTCTTTGAGGTCGAGCCGGATCAGGGCCTCGTCCTCGGCGATGACGACACGGGTCGTCAGCGGAGGCACGTGCGACTTGTCGTCATCGGGCACGTCAACGGGCTGGGGCGACTCGGGGGCGGTCACGGGGGCTCCTTGGTCCAAGGCAGGGCAGATACTGCTCCCAAGAGCCTACCCAGCTGCGGTATGGTGGACGGGCAGCGGGTCGACGAAAACCTTCGATTCGCAGGGCTCCGGTAGTCCAATCGGCAGAGACGATACCCTCAAAAGGTATTCAGTGTGGGTTCGAGTCCCACCCGGGGCACTTTTCCTTCGATTCCAAGGTCAGATCATCAGAAGCGGATGTCCACGTTCTCGTGAACATCCGCTTTTTGCTGCACGCCCTTACGATCACTCCCGCACAGTGGCCGCATGTACGACACGGGAACACGCAAGCGGGCACTCGCGCTAGTGGCACAGGGCCGCAGTCTCAACTCGGTAAGTCGTGAGACGGGCATCTCACGCGCGGCGATCCGCTCTTGGCAGGTCCGCTTGGAGCCGCTGCCTCGCATGCTGCCACCGGACCCGGGACCACCCGCCGATGAATGCGCGTACGCCTACCTACTGGGCCTCTACCTCGGCGACGGTTGCATCAGCGCCCACCCCAGAAGCGGTCACTACCTCCGTATCGTGTGCGCGAACGCATGGCCCGGACTCATCCAGGAGTGCCGCGAGGCTATTTCGAAGGTACGGCCTGGTGTCGGCGTGTACGCCCTTCCCAAGCAGGGCTGCGTCACAGTGACCAGCTACCACCGGTACTGGCCTGCACTCTTCCCCCAGCATGGCCCCGGCAAGAAGCATGAGCGCCACATCGCCCTCGAACCCTGGCAACAGGGAATTGTCGACGCCCACCCCTGGGCACTCATCCGCGGCCTCATTCACTCCGATGGCTGCCGGATAACCAATTGGACGACTCGCATGGTCAGGGGTGAGCGCAAGCGCTACGAGTACCCGCGGTACTTCTTCACCAACGTGTCCGCCGACATCCGCCGCCTCTACACCGACACCCTCGACAAGCTGGGCGTCGAGTGGACCTACTGCACCCGCAACGGCACCCCGTTCAACATCTCCGTCGCCCGCAAAGCCTCCGTAGCCCTCATGGACACCCACGTAGGCCCCAAGCACTGACAGCCAGACCCCGCCTACGACGTCTCCCCGATGTGGTGCACCCGCACCATGTTCGTCGTCCCCGGCATCCCAGGCGGCGAGCCCGCCGTGATGACCACCGTGTCGCCCGGCTCGCAGCGGCCGTACTGCGTGAGCAGCTCGTCGACCTGGGCCACCATCGCGTCCGTCGAGTTCACGTGCGGGCCGAGGAAGGTCTCGACGCCCCACGTCAGGCTCAGCTGGGAGCGCGTCGCGGGCTCGGGAGTGAAGGCGAGGAGAGGGATCGGGGAGCGGTAGCGGGACAGGCGGCGGGCCGTGTCGCCGGACTGGGTGAACGCCACCAGGAACTTCGCGCCGAGGAAGTCGCCCATCTCCGCCGCCGCGCGGGCCACCGCGCCGCCCTGCGTGCGGGGCTTGTTGCGTTCGGTCAGGGGCGAGAGGCCCTTTGCGAGCAGGTCCTCCTCCGCCGCCTCGACGATCTTCGCCATCGTCCGGACCGTCTCGACGGCGTACTTCCCGACGCTCGTCTCGCCGGACAGCATCACCGCGTCCGTGCCGTCGATGACGGCGTTGGCGACGTCGCTCGCCTCGGCGCGCGTGGGCCGGGAATTCTCGATCATGGAGTCCAGCATCTGCGTCGCGACGATCACCGGCTTGGCGTTCCGCTTGGCCAGCTTGATCGCGCGCTTCTGGACGATCGGGACCTGTTCGAGCGGCATTTCCACGCCCAGATCGCCGCGCGCCACCATGATGCCGTCGAAGGCCGCCACGATGTCGTCGATGGCGTCGACGGCCTGCGGCTTCTCCACCTTGGCGATCACCGGGAGGCGGCGCCCCTCCTCGTCCATGATGCGGTGGACGTCCTCGATGTCCCGGCCGCTGCGGACGAAGGAGAGGGCGATGACGTCGAAGCCGGTGCGCAGGGCCCAACGCAGGTCGGCCTCGTCCTTCTCGGAGAGCGCGGGGACGGAGACCGCGACGCCGGGGAGGTTCAGCCCCTTGTTGTCGGAGATCATGCCGCCTTCGACGACCGTGGTGTGGACGCGGGGTCCGTCGACCTCGGTGACCTCCAGGCACACTTTGCCGTCGTCGACGAGGATGCGCTCGCCGGGGGCGACATCGCCGGCGAGGCCTTTGTACGTCGTCCCGCACGACTGCCGGTCGCCTTTGGCGCCCTCTTCGACGGTGATGGTGAAGGTGTCGCCGCGTTCAAGGAGTACAGGTCCTTCGGTGAAGCGGCCGAGCCGGATCTTCGGGCCCTGAAGGTCGGCGAGGAGCCCGACGCTGCGGCCCGTCTCGTCGGAGGCCTTGCGTACGCGCTGGTAGCGCTCCTCGTGCTCGGCGTATCCGCCGTGGCTGAGGTTGAATCGGGCGACGTCCATTCCGGCGTCGACCAGGGCTTTGATCTGGTCGTACGAGTCGGTGGCGGGGCCCAGAGTACAGACGATCTTTGCTCGGCGCATGATGCGAGCCTAGGCCTTACCGGCGGGTAGATATTTGGTCGGGCGTGACTACTCAACAACCTTTGGGTGAAGGGGTATTGACAAGTGTTGAATTGTGCGGAGGAGTGCTCTGATGAGCATTCGCGCAGACTCGCACATTAACGGCCTGCATTCGCACGGGCCGATTTTCGAATTACCGCCGCCCCCCCCACGCCCGTCAAAGCCGCGGCGGCACCATCGTGAAACGGGCGTTGACCTGGGCGTGGACGTGTTGCCGCTGGGGTTCGAGATCGAGGGGTGCCGCGGCCGCGTCCTCCGCGGCGGCCGAGTAGGCCACGGAGCGCATACGTCCCCCGGGTGCCGATGGATAGGGCTGTGGGCTCTCGGCGCCGATGTCGGCGAGTTCCACCAGGGCCGAGAGGGCCGTACCGAGCGCCTCGGCGTATTCGCGGGCGCGTTCCACCGCTTCGCGAACGGCCTGCTGGCGGGCCGTGCGGTGGGCGGGCGAGTCGGGGCGCAGCGCCCACCAGGGGCCGTCGACGCGGGTGAGGTCGAGGTCGGCGAGGTGGGAGGTGAGTTCGCCGAGGGCGGTGAAGTCGGTGAGTTCGGCGGTGATGTGGACGATGCCGTGGTAGGTGCGGATGCGTTCGCCGCGGCCGTGCTTGGTGAGTTCCGGGGTGATGGAGAAGGCGCCGGTCTCCAGTCGTTCGACGGCGTCGCCGTAGGACTTGACGAGGTCGAGGGCGGTGGCGTTGCGGCGGGTGAGGTCGTCGAGGGCGGAACGCCGGTCGCGGCCGCGGGCGGTGACGGTGATGCCGATGCGGGCGATCTCGGGGTCGACTTCGAGGTGGGCCTCGCCGCGGACGGCGATGCGGGGGGCGTCGGGGGTGCCGTAAGGGACGGCGGGCGGCTGGGGTCCTTCGTGGGGCGAGGTGGGTGAGGTCATACGTCCCACTGTGTCACCGCTCGGTGGGACGTGGAGCTGGTCGGTCATCAGATCGCAACGTGCTGGACCTGTTGGGGACGGTCATGTCCGGGTCAGAATCTACGCGCGTTGTCACTTGTTCGATGTTTGACTGGGAGAGCTCCACATGCCGTTCAACCGCCGGAAGTTCCTGAAGAAGTCCGCCGTGACCGGGGCGGGGGTGGCGATCGCCGGCACGGCGGCGGCACCGGCGGAGGCAGCGCAGACGCAGGCACAGGCGCAGGCACAGGCACAGGCGCGCAAGAAGCGTCCCAAGCGGTACTCGTTCACCGTCATGGGCACCACCGACCTGCACGGCCACATCTTCAACTGGGACTACTTCAAGGACGCGGAGTACTCCGATGCCAAGGGCAACGTCCAGGGTCTGGCCCGGATCTCGACGCTGGTCAACCAGGTGCGCGAGGAGAAGGGCCGCCGCAACACGCTGCTGCTGGACGCGGGCGACACCATCCAGGGCACCCCGCTGACGTACTACTACGCGAAGGTCGACCCGATCACCGCCAAGGGCGGCCCGGTGCATCCGATGGCGCAGGCGATGAACGCCATCGGATACGACGCGGTGGCGCTCGGCAACCACGAGTTCAACTACGGCATCGAGACGCTGCGCCGGTTCGAGGAGCAGTGCCGGTTCCCGCTGCTCGGCGCCAACGCCGTCGACGCGAAGACGCTGCGGCCCGCCTTCCCGCCGTACTTCATGAAGACGTTCCGGGTGCCGGGCGCCCCGCCGGTGAAGGTCGCCGTGCTCGGGCTGACGAACCCGGGGATCGCGATCTGGGACAAGGCGTATGTGCAGGGCAAGCTGGTGTTCCCGGGTCTGGAGGAGCAGGCGGCGAAGTGGGTGCCGAAGCTGAGGTCGATGGGCGCGGACGTGGTGGTGGTCTCCGCGCACAGCGGCTCCTCGGGCACGTCGTCGTACGGTGACCAGCTGCCGTATGTGGAGAACGCCGCCGCCAACGTGGCCCGGCAGGTGCCGGGCATCGACGCGATCCTGGTCGGTCACGCGCATGTGGAGATCGAGGAGCTGCTGGTCACGAACGAGCAGACCGGCAGGACGGTCGTGCTGTCCGAACCCCTGTGCTATGCCGAACGGCTGACGTTGTTCGACTTCGAACTGGTCTTCGCCAAGGGCAGGTGGCAGGTCGAGTCGGTCCGGGCGTCGCTGCGGAACTCGAACACGGTGGAGGACGACCCGCGGATCACCAGGCTGCTGTCGGACGAGCACGCGAAGGTGGTGGAGTACGTCAACCAGGTCGTCGGCACGGCGAAGGAGACCCTGACGACGGTCGAGGCCCGCTATCAGGACGCCCCGATCATCGACCTGATCACCAGGGTGCAGGAGGACGTGGTCAGGGCGGCCCTGGCGGGTACCGAGTACGCGTCGCTGCCGGTGCTCGCACAGGCGTCGCCGTTCTCGCGGACGAGCGAGATCCCGGCCGGCGAGGTGACGATCCGGGACCTGTCGAGCCTGTATGTGTACGACAACACGCTGGTCGCCAAGCTGATGACGGGCGCGCAGCTGCGGGCGTACCTGGAGTATTCGGCGGAGTACTTCGTGCAGACGGCGGCCGGCGCGCCGGTCGATGTGAGCACGCTGACCAACGCGGGCGGCCGTCCGGACTACAACTACGACTATGTGTCGGGGCTGACGTACGAGATCGACATCGCTCAGCCGGCCGGTTCGCGGATCAGGAACCTGGCCTTCGACGGTGCCGCGTTGGACGACGCCCAGCAGTTCGTGCTGGCGGTGAACAACTATCGCGCCAACGGCGGTGGCGCGTTCCCGCATGTGGCGGCGGCGCGGGAGCTGTGGTCGGAGTCGACGGAGATCCGCACCCGGATCGCGGAGTGGGTGACCGCGAAGGGTGTGCTGGACCCGAAGGAGTTCGCGTCGGTGGACTGGAAGCTCACGCGGGACGGCACGCCGGTGTTCTAGGGACTTTCGCAACAGGCCCTAGCCCTTCGCCGGCGTCAGGTCCCGTCCCGCAGGGGGGGTGAGCTGCCCCGGGTGCCGGGCGGGCGGGACCTGGGTCCGCTGCTGTTCCAGGCCGAAGGTGGTGAACGCGGTGCGGTGCGGCAGCGGGTACGGTTCCTTGCCGGTCAAGGCGTTGAGGATGGTGGCGCTGCGCCAGGCGGCGAGGCCGAGGTCGGGGGTGCCGACGCCGTGGGTGTGGAGTGCGGTGTTCTGCACGAAGACCGCTCCGGTGACCGAGGGGTCGAGGACGAGGCGGTGTTCCTCGTCGACGCGCGGGCGGTCGCGGCTGTCGCGGCGCAGATAGGGTTCGAGGCCGGCGAGGAGGCGGGTGAGGGGGCGTTCGCGGTAGCCGGTGGCGAGGACGACGGCGTCGGTGGTGAGCCGGGAGCGGGTGCCCTGCTGGAGGTGTTCCAGATGGAGTTCGACCTTCGTGGTGGCGATCCGGCCGGCGGTGCGGACGGTGACGCCGGGGGTGAGAACGGCGTCGGGCCAGCCGCCGCCCAGGTTGCGCCGGTAGAGCTCGTCGTGGATGGCGGCCATGGTGCCGGCGTCGATGCCCTTGTGGAGTTGCCACTGGGCGGCGACGAGCTGCTCGCGGACCGGCTCGGACAGGGCGTGGAAGTAGCGCGTGTAGTCGGGGGTGAAGTGCTCCAGGCCGAGCTTGGAGTACTCCATGGGCGCGAAGGCCTCGCTGCGGCCGATCCAGTGCAGCCGCTCCCGGCCGGCCGGGCGGTGCCGCAGCAGGTCGAGGAAGACCTCGGCGCCGGACTGCCCCGAGCCGACGACGGTGATGTGCTCGGCGGCGAGCAGGGTGGCGCGGTGGTCGAGGTAGTCGGCGGCGTGGATCACGGGCACGCCGGGTGCGTCGACGAGGGGCCTGAGCGGGTCGGGGACGTAGGGCTCGGTGCCGATGCCGAGGACGATGTTCTTCGTGTACGTACGGCCGAGGGACTCGGCCTCCGTGCCGGTGTCGAGCTGGGTGAAGTCGACCTCGAAGACATCGCGTTCGGCATTCCAGCGGACGGCGTCGACGCGGTGGCGGAAGTGCAGTCCGGGGAGGTTCTCGGTCACCCAGCGGCAGTAGGCGTCGTACTCGGTGCGCTGGATGTGGAAGCGCTCGGCGAAGTAGAAGGGGAAGAGCCGTTCGCGGGTTTTGAGGTAGTTGAGGAAGGACCAGGGGCTGGCGGGGTCGGCGAGGGTCACCAGGTCGGCGAGGAAGGGCACCTGGACGGTGGTGCCGTCGATGAGCAGGCCGGGGTGCCAGTCGAAGGTGGGGCGCTGTTCGTAGAAGACGGCGTCGAGTTCGGCGAGCGGGTGGGCGAGTGCGGCGAGGGAGAGGTTGAACGGGCCGATGCCGATGCCGACCAGGTCGCGGTGGTCCTGGGGTTCGTGGAGGGCCGGGTGCGGGGCGGCGGTCGGGTTCGCGTGGGGAGTGGTCGGCGCGTTCGCGTCGGGGGTGGCCGGTGGCGTGGTCGGCGGGTTCGTCGGGCGGGTCATCGGGGGGTGTGTCCTTCCACCAGTTTCAGGAGGGCGGCCAGGTGGTCTGGCCTGGTGTGGGGGTTGAGGAGGGTGGCCTTGAGCCAGAGCCGGCCGTTCAGGCGGGCGCGGCCGAGGACCGCGCGACCGTCGCCGAGGAGTCTTCGGCGTACGGCGGCCACGGCCTCGTCCGTGGCATCGGCGGGGCGGAACAGGACCGTGCTGATGGTGGGCCGGTCGTACAGCTCGAAGTCCGGGTGCGCGGCGATCAGCCGGGCCAGCTCATCGGCGCGCTCGCGCACCTGGTCGACGAGCGCTCCGAGCCCGCTCCGGCCAAGGGTTCTCAGCGTGACGGCGATCTTGAGGATGTCCGGGCGGCGGGTCGTGCGCAAGGAACGGCCCAGCAGGTCGGGGAAGCCGGCCTCGGTGTCGTCGTCGGCGTTGAGGTAGTCGGCACGCTGGTGCAGGGCGGTCAGGTCGCGGGCGTTCCGGACGGTGAGCAGACCGGCGGCGATCGGCTGCCAGCCGAGTTTGTGCAGGTCGAGTGTGACGGTGTCGGCGGCGTCGAGCCCGGTGAGCCGGTTCCGGTGCCGCTCGCTGAACAGCAGCCCGCCGCCGTAGGCGGCGTCGACGTGCAGTCGCGCCCCGTGCGCGCGGCACAGGGCGGCGATCTCGGGCAGCGGGTCGATCAGTCCGGCGTCGGTGGTGCCCGCGGTGGCGGCGACGAGCAGGGGGCCGGGCAGGCCGGTGAGGGCCTCGTCGAGGGCGGCCGGGTCGAGGGTGCCGGCCGGGGCGGGGACGGTGACGGGTTCGGGCAGGCCGAGCAGCCAGGCGGCGCGGGTGAGCGAGTGGTGGGCATTGGCCGCGGTGACCAGGTGGACGCTGCCGCCGTGGGCCTCGCGGGCGAGCAGCAGGGCGAGTTGGTTGGACTCGGTGCCGCCGGTGGTGACGAGGCAGTCGGCCGCGCCGGCCGCCTCGGCGAGCGCCCGCGTGACCAGGGCTTCCAGTGCGGAGGCGGCCGGGGCTTGGTCCCAGGAGTCGAGGGAGGGGTTGAGGGCGGTGGCGGCGAGGTCGGCGGCGGTGGCGAGGGCGAGGGGCGGGCCGTGCAGATGGCCGGCGCACAGCGGGTCGGCCGGGTCGGCGGCGCCCTCGGCGAACGCGTGCACGAGGGCGCGCAGGGCGTCCGGGTCGCCCTCGTCCGGCAGTACGTCGCCCAGCGCGTCCCGCATCCGCGCGGTCACCGCCTCCGGGCCACCCGCCGGGAGCGGACCGCCGCGTGCCCGGCGGCCGGCGTCCAGCGCGTCGAGCACGGTGTCGAGCAACGGCCGCAGGGCGCCCGGGCCGTCGGGGCCTGAGGCGAGGGGCGGCGTGGGCATGTACCCAGCTTGTACGCGGCGGGGGCTACGCGCCCGAAACGTGCGGGTAGAACGACCCGAAGGGGGTAATGAGCGGGGCGTTTGCCGGTTCGTCGGTGTTGGTGTTGGTGCGGGCGTCGCTGGGGGCCGGCGCCCCCAGGCCCCCGCTTCGGCCCTGCACGGGACTTGTCCTCGAACGCCGGACGGGTTGAGGGATGCGGTCCGGCGTTTGAGAGACTAAGCGCCCCGTACCCGCAACGCCCTCGCCAGATCGTCGAGTTGGTCGGTCAGCTTCCGCCGCAGCGCCGGCGTCGGCTCCGTGTCGCTCAGGCACTCCTCGCCCAGGCGCAGGTTCTCGGTGTCGACGGCGTGGGCGGGGAAGGCCCATCTGCCGGCGGCCTCGGCCATGGCGGGGCCGCGGCGGGCGGCCAGGGCGACGGCGTCCTCGTAGTAGCGCGGCACGTACTCCCGGACCAGCTCGGCCTGTTCGGGCTGCCAGAAGCCCTGGGCGGTGGCCGTGAACAGGTAGTTGGACAGCTCGTCGTGCGCGAACATCGCTTCCCAGGCCGTCTGCTTGGCCCGCGGGTCGGGCAGGGCGGCACGGCAGCGGGCGGCGCCCTCCTGGCCGGTGGCGCTGGGGTCGCGGTCGAGTTCGGCGGCGATGGCGGTGTCGTCCGTGGCGCCGAGGACGGCGAGGCGGCCGAGGATGCGCCAGCGCAGCTCGGGGTCGAGCTCGGGTCCGCCGGGGACGATGCCGTCGGCGAGCCAGGCGGCGATGGTGTCGGGGTGGGCGGCGACGTCGATGAAGTGGCGTACGGCGAGCAGGCGCAGGCCGGGGTTGTCGCCGTCCTCGGTGCGGCGCAACAGGTCGCGGCAGAGGGCGGAGAGGGTGCTCAGGGCGGCGGGGCGCTCCTCGGGGGTGAGGTAGCGGTCGGTGATCTGGCGGGTGGCGAAGCCGAGGACGCCCTGGACGAGGGCGAGGTCGCTCTCGTGCGGGAGGTGGGCGCGGGCGGTTTCCAGGTAGGCGGTGGGCGGGAGTTCGGCGTCGCGGACGGCGTCCCTGAGGGCGTTCCACACGACCGCGCGGGTGAGGGGGTCGGGCAGGCCGGACAGTTCCTCGCGCACGGTCTGGAAGGACCGGGGGTCGAAGCGGACCTTGGCGTAGGTGAGGTCGCCGTCGTTGAGGAGGAGCAGGGCGGGGCGCTTGCCGATGGGGTGGCCGTCGGGGTGCGGGACGTCGAGGTCGAGGCGTGCGCGCAGGGTGAGGCGGCCCTCGTCGCCGAGGTCCTGGTCGTAGAGGCCGACGGCGATGCGGTGGGGGCGGCTGCCGGTGTGGTCGACGGTGAGGGTGCAGGTGCCGTTGTCGCCGGTGGTGACACGGGGGGTGAGGGTGTCGACGCCGGTGGTGCGCAGCCAGGCGTCGGCCCAGGCGTGCACGTCGCGTTCGGTGGTGGCGGCGAGGGAGTCGATGAAGTCGGCGAGGGTGGCGTTGCCGAACCGGTGCCGGGTGAAGTGGGTGTTGATGCCGGCGAGGAAGTCCTTCTCGCCGAGCCAGGTGACGAGCTGGCGCAGCGCGGAGGCGCCCTTGGCGTAGGAGATGCCGTCGAAGTTGAGCAGGGCGGAGGCGGTGTCGGGGACGGCGTCGGGGGCGACGGGGTGGGTGGAGGGGCGCTGGTCGGCGTCGTAGCCCCAGCCCTTGCGGGCAACGCCGAACTCGGTCCAGGTGCCGGTGAAGCGGGTGGCTTCGCTGAGGGTCTGGTAGCCCATGTACTCGGCGAAGGACTCGTTCAGCCAGATGTCGTCCCACCACTGGAGGGTGACGAGGTCGCCGAACCACATGTGGGCCATCTCGTGGGCGATGACCATCGCGCGGGTCTGCCGCTCGGTGTCGGTGACGGCGGAGCGGTAGACGAACTCGTCGCGGAAGGTGACCAGTCCGGGGTTCTCCATGGCGCCGGCGTTGAACTCGGGGACGAACGCCTGGTCGTAGGAGTCGAAGGGGTACGGCTCCTCGAACTTCGCGTGGTAGCGGTCGAAGCAGGCGCGCGTGACGTCGAGGATCTCGTCGGCGTCCGCGTCCAGGTAGGGGGCGAGCGAGCGGCGGCAGTGGATGCCGAAGGGCAGGCCGCGGTGTTCGGTGCGCACCGAGTGCCAGGGGCCGGCGGCGACGGCGACGAGGTAGGTGGAGATCAGCGGCGTCGGCGCGGCCTTCCATACGCCGTCGGTGTGCTCGGTGATGCCGTTGGCGAGGACGGTCCAGCCCTCGGGCGCCTTGACCGACAGCTCGAAGACGGCCTTGAGGTCGGGTTGGTCGAAGGCGGCGAAGACGCGCTGGACGTCGTCCAGGAACAGCTGGGTGTAGACGTAGCTCTCGCCGTCGGTGGGGTCGGTGAAGCGGTGCATGCCCTCGCCGGTGCGGGAGTAGCGCATGGCGGCGTCGACGCGCAGCTCGTGGTCGCCCGCGGTGAGGTTCTTCAGGGGCAGGCGGTTGCCGTCCAGGGTCTCGGGGTCGAGGGGCTGTCCGTCCAGGGTGACGGAGCGCAGCTCGGCGGGCTTCAGCTCGACGAACGTGTCCGCGTCGGTGCGCGCGGTGAACCCGATCACCGTACGGGAGTCGAAGGTCTCGTCACCGGTGGTCAGATCCAGGTCGATCCTGTAGTGGCGGACGTCGATGAGCTGGGCACGGGTCTGCGCTTCGTCGCGCGTGAGTACGGACATGGATCACATGCTGCCTGATGCCACCGACAGCGGGACAGGGGCGGGCGGTTTCGCGGGGTTACGTGCGGTCCTGCGCCGGCGTCGACACGCGCCGGTCGCGCTGCCCGGGCAGGCGTGCGCCCGGCTCGTCCGGCTGCGCATCGGACTCGATCAGGGCGCGCAGTTCGCGGACCTCGCGCTTCAGGGCCTGGTGGCGCCGGTGGGCGTCGTACAGGTAGCGGATCTTGGTGCGCAGCGCCCAGGGGTCGACGGGTTTCATGAGGAGGTCGGCGACGCCCAGTTCGAAGGCGGCGGAGGTCAGTTCGTGGTCCGGGCCGTAGCCGGTGAGCAGGACGACGGGGATGTGCTGGGTCTGTTCCAGGCGGCGCAGGTAGCGGACCACGTCCAGGCCGCTGACGCCGGGCATGCGCACATCGAGCAGCAGCAGGCCGACCTGGCCGCGCAGTACCTGTTTCAGGGCTTCGTCGCCGCTGGTGGCGCGGCCCAGCTCGCAGCCGAGCGGGGCCAGGGCGCTCTCCAGTGCGTACAGCGTGTCCTCGTGGTCGTCGACGATGAGGATCTTGGCGTCCCACCCCATGCCCGCACTCCCTCCGGCGTGGACACCAGAGTAGGCGAGGCGCTGACGGTCAGTGGTCGCCGGTTGACGATCAGTACGCGGTGCGGCCTGCCCCGCCCGGGCCGCGCGGGGCCGCAGTTCGCCGAGGTCAGTCGGTGGTGGGCGGGGTGCCGTTCACGGTGTCCTCGGCGATGCGCTCGTGGTGTCTGATCACTTCGCCGATGATGAAATTGAGCAACTTTTCAGCAAATCCCGGGTCGAGCTTGGCACTCTCGGCGAGGGCGCGCAGCCGGTCGATCTGCCGTGCCTCGCGGGCCGGGTCGGCGGGCGGCAGCCGGTGCAGGGCTTTGAGTCGGCCGACCTGCTGGGTGCATTTGAAGCGCTCGGCGAGCATATGGACGACGGCCGCGTCGATGTTGTCGATGCTGTCGCGCAGCCGGGAGAGTTCCGCGCGGACGGCCGGGTCGACGTCGCCGGTGGTGGTGTTGCTGGTGGTCATGGGCGCCCACCCTACGCGGCCGGTGGCTGTTGCCGGATGTCCTCAGGATCCGATGACCTTGTGCAGGTACACGTCCTCGTGCCCGCCGGGAACGCCCGGCAGGCGCCCCGCCTCGCGGAAGCCGAGTTTCCGGTAGAAGTCCGGGGCCTGGAAGGTGTACGAGGAGACGATCATGTC
The DNA here is from genome assembly GCF_013009255.1 of Streptomyces sp. Z423-1. Taxonomy (NCBI): domain Bacteria; kingdom Bacillati; phylum Actinomycetota; class Actinomycetes; order Kitasatosporales; family Streptomycetaceae; genus Streptomyces; species Streptomyces sp. Z423-1. Next base: position 7,126,811 of record NZ_CP053109.1, on the reverse strand, counting down.
CGTGCAGCCGCGCCGTACGGCCTCCTCCTCGGCGGCCCGCATGAGCTTGCTGCCCCATCCGGCGTGCCGCTGGTCCGCCCGGACCCACAGCATCTCCACGCCGCACTGGCCGCCCCAGACCCACCCGGTCAGTCCGCCGAGCAGTTCGCCGTCGGCGGCGGTGACCCGGACGCTGAACTCGTCGGGTTCCCCGGCGCCGGTCGCCGCCGCGTTGAACGCGGTCAGCTCGTCGTCGAGGCGCTGCTCCAGGTCGTCGTCCTGGCCGCCGACCTGGAGGGTGCCGGGGGGCGCGGAGTGGTGTCCGGTGGTCACGTCCAGGAGTCTGCCAGGGGGCGGAAGGGCCGACGACCGGAATTCCGGCCGCCCACGGGTACCCGGGCGGGATTCCGACCGCCCACAAGTAGCCCGACAGGATTTACCGGCCGCCCACAGGTAGCCCGACAGGACTCCGACCGCCCACGGTAGCCCAGCAGGATTCCGGCCGCCCACGGTAGCCCAGCAGGATTCCGGCCGCCCACGGGAACCCGACAGGACTCCGACCGCCCACGGGTAGCCCAGCAGTGAATTCCGGCTGCCCACGGTAGCCCGGCACACGGCCCCCGCCCCCGCCCTACAGGGCGTTGGCCGCCCGGGCTATGTCCTTCGCGAAGTGGCTGACCTCGGTGTACACGCCGGGGACGCCGGTGCGGGCGCAGCCGTCGCCCCAGCTGACTATGCCGACCTGGATCCACTTACCGGCGTCGTCCTTGCGGAACATGGGGCCACCGGAGTCACCCTGGCAGGTGTCGATGCCGCGCTCTGGTAGCCGGCGCACAGTTCCTCCTTGGCCACCAGCCGGTTGCCGTAGTGCCACGTGCACGCGCGGTCGGTGACGAAGGGCACCGTGGCCTTCTGCAGCTTGGTGGTGCCGGTGCCCGCGCCCTCCCGGGTGTCGCCCCAGCCGGCGATGGTGAAGGTGCCGCGGTTGTAGCGGTTGGTGGTGGCGATCTTCAGCGTGGGCTTGTCGATGGGCCGGGCCAGCTTGATCAGCGCCCAGTCCTTGCCCTGCCGTCGTAGCCCGGCGCCACCTTGACCTTGGTCGACTTGACCTTGATCGCGGCGGGGGAGTTGAGGTCGGCGACACCCGCGGTGACGGTGATGCGGGTGTTGTTGCCGGAGCCCTTCATGCAGTGGGCGGCGGTCAGGACGACGTCCTTCTTGTAGAGCGCACCGCCACAGCCCATCGAGAGGTGGACCATGAACGGGAACTCGTTCTGCGCGGCAGGCTTACCGCCGATCACGCGCGTGGGTCGTCTCGATGCGGGTCAACGCACTTCCTTTCGTGGGGGTTTGGGGCGGCTGGCCAGTATGAAGATCGGACAGCATCCATGACAAGGACCGATCTCACGCCCCCACGGCGCAACCCGCCGAGCGAAATTCCGCTCTCCCCCTCGTACAGTGGAATCGGGTTCAAGGCGTCTTGGGGGTAAGGGCGTGGCGAACGACGGACCGGTCGAGCACGGCTACCCACACCTGGAGACGGTGCGGGCCGCCATCACCGCGCTGTACAAGCGGCTGTCGTACGACACCATCCAGACGTTCTCGACCAGCGTGCCCCCGGCCGACGTGGCGTTCTGCGACACCGACGACCTCTACCTGGGCGCCCAGCGCGTGGCCCGCGAGCTGGTCCGGCACTACCGGCTGCCGGACGCCCGCGTGATCGTCAGCTTCCGCGAGATGCACCACGCGGCGAACGTCGAACTCACCGCAGGACCCGAGTACTTCGTGGAGCTGAACGACCGCTTCCGCACCCACCGCCGGGACATCGGCGCGGCGCTCGCGCACGAGATCATGCACGTCTGTCTGCACCGCCTGGACCTGTGGTTCCCCGGCACGCGCGACAACGAGATCCTCACGGACACGGCGACGACGTATCTGGGCGCCGGCTGGCTGCTGCTCGACGCCTACCGGGAGGACGCGGCCTCCAGTCAGAAGCTCGGATATCTGACCCCCGAGGAGTTCGGGTACGTCCTCGCCAAGCGTGCCCTGGTGTTCGGCGAGGACCCGTCGATCTGGTTCACCAGCCCGCAGGCGTACACGGCGTATGTGAAGGGCATGACCCTGGCCCGCCGCGACGAGCAGCAGCCCCCGCTCACCGCGGCCGGCTGGGCGGGCCGCCGCCGCTACGCCCGCGACCGCCGCCACGCCCAGAGCCAGCACGTCCTGGTCAGCGCACCGGGTACGCCGTACGCGTTCACCCCCGACGCCCGCGGCCCGCTGCGGGTGTCGTTCCCCTGCCCCACGTGTCACCAGCGGATCCGGGTACCGGTACGGGGGCGGATGCGGGCGCGGTGTGCGCTGTGCCGGACGGTGCTGGAGTGCGATACGTAGGCTTGCCGCCGGGTGGCCCGGAGGGTGCGGGTGCTCACCCACGCCCCTGACGGTGGCGCCGCCGGGATAGACGTGACGTGACGCTCACACCTGACTGCCGTACACCGGTCCGGGCGCCTCCGACCCGGCCAGCAACCCTCGTACCACCTCGTCCAGTTCCGCCACGCCCCACCGCGCCCCCTTGTCCACGGTGGGCCCCGGCCGCCACCCCTCCATCACGGTGATACGGCCGCCCTCCGCCTCGAACACCCGGCCGGTGACCCGCGCACTCGCGGCGGACCCGAGCCAGACGACCAGCGGGGAGACGTTCTCCGGGGCCATGGCGTCGAATCCGCTGCCCGGCGCCGCCATGGCCTCGGCGAACGTCCGCTCCGTCATCCGGGTACGCGCCGCCGGGGCGACGGCGTTGACCTGGACGCCGTACCGCCGGAGTTCGGCCGCCGCGACCAAGGTGAGCCCTACGATCCCGGCCTTGGCGGCGCTGTAGTTGCCCTGACCGACCGAACCCAGCAGTCCGGCGCCGCTACTGGTGTTGACGATGCGGGCCTGCGGCGTACGGCCCGCCTTGGCCTCGGCGCGCCAGTGCGCGGCGGCGTGCTTCAGCGGCAGGAAGTGGCCCTTGAGGTGGACACGCAGGACGGCGTCCCAGTCGTCCTCGTCGAGGTTGACGAGCATCCGGTCGCGCAGGAACCCGGCGTTGTTGACGAGCGTGTCCAGGCGACCGTACGTCTCCAGGGCGGTCCGGATCAGGGAGGCGGCGCCCTCGGTGGTGGCGATGTCGCCGGCGTGGGCGACGGCCTCGCCGCCCGCCGCGCGGATCTCGTCGGCCACGCGGGCGGCCGGGCTGTCGGCGCCGGGCAGCCCGTCGAGGCCGACCCCGAGGTCGTTGACGACGACCCGTGCCCCCTCGGCGGCGAAGGCGAGCGCGTGCGCCCGCCCGAGCCCCCTGCCGCCCCCGGTGACGACGACGACCCGGCCCTCACAGCTACGGCTCATCTCATCCCTCCTTGTGAGCGGTCGCGGCGTCCAGGAACGCGGGACGCTCGCCACCGCCGTGCACGTGCAGACTGGCTCCGCTGATGTACGAGGCGGCGTCGGACGCGAGGAACACGGCGGCCGCCCCGACGTCGGCCGGTGTGGCGAGCCGCCCGAGCGGGACCGTGCGGGAGACGGCCGCGACGCCGTCCTCGCCGCCGTAGTGCAGGTGGGACAGCTCGGTGTGGACCATGCCGACGACGAGGGTGTTCACACGGACATGGGGCGCCCACTCCACCGCCATCGAGCGGGCGAGGCTCTCCAGCCCGGCCTTCGCGGCGCCGTACGCGGCCGACCCGGGTGACGGGCGGCCGCCGCTGACACTGCCGATCATCACCACGCACCCCCGCGCCCGCCGCAACGGCTCGTACGCGGCGAGCGACGCGGTCAGCGGAGCCACGAGGTTGAGCTCGACGACACGGGCATGCCGCTCGGCGTCGGCCTCGGTCAGCAGCCGGTACGGCGTGCCTCCGGCGTTGTTGACGAGGACGTCCAGCCGGGGCAGCGCGGCGAAGAAGTCCCGTACGGCAGCGGGCTCCCGCAGGTCGAGGGGTTCGAACCGGCTGCCCTCGACGGGGACTTCGGGTGGCCGCCGCGCACAGGTCACCACCTCGGCACCGGCCTCGGCGAACGCCCGTGCGATCCCGGCGCCGACCCCTCGGGTGCCGCCGGTGACGACGACGGTCCGGCCGTCGAGCCGTGCGAACGGCGAGTTATCCACAAGGGCGGCTTTGTCCACAGGGGCTCCCACGCTGAATCGGCGACTGCTAGCTTCGAAGCCTCGAACACCTAACAAATGTTTGGTGGAAAGGTAGCTGATGCGGCCATGGGTGTCTCCACCTCGTCCCCGGAAAAGGGGATTTCCGTCGTCACGGTCGACTTCCCGCCGGTGAACGCACTGCCGGTGCACGGCTGGTACGCCCTGGCGGACGCCGTGCGCGCGGCCGGGCGGGACCCGGAAGTGCGCTGTGTCGTGCTGACCGCCGAGGGGCGCGGCTTCAACGCGGGGGTGGACATCAAGGAGATACAGGGTCAGGGCCAGAGCGCCCTGCTGGGCGCCAACTCGGGGTGTGCGGAGGCCTTCTCGGCGGTGTACGAGTGCGAGGTGCCGGTCCTGGCGGCGGTGCAGGGCTTCTGCCTGGGCGGCGGCATCGGGCTCGTCGGCAACGCGGACGCGATCGTGGCGAGCGAGGACGCCACCTTCGGCCTGCCGGAGCTGGACCGGGGGGCGCTCGGCGCGGCCACGCACCTGTCCCGCCTGGTCCCGCAGCACCTCATGCGCACGCTGTACTACACCTCCCGCACGGCGAGCGCGGCCGAGCTGCACGCGCACGGCTCGGTGTGGCGAGTGGTGCCGCGCTCGGAACTGCGCGGGGCGGCCCTGGAGTTGGCCCGGGAGATCGCCGCCAAGGACGGCCGGCTGCTGCGTCTGGCGAAGGCGGCGATCAACGGCATCGATCCCGTCGACGTGCGCCGCAGCTACCGCTTCGAGCAGGGGTTCACGTTCGAGGCCGCGATGAGCGGGGTGGCGGACCGGGTCCGGAGCACCTTCGGAAAGGACGTGCCGGAGTGACCGACAAGACGATGAGCGCCGACGAGGCCGTGGCCCGGCTGGAGAGCGGTATGACCCTCGGCATCGGCGGCTGGGGCTCGCGCCGGAAACCGATGGCCCTGATCAGAGCACTGCTCCGGACCGGGATCACCGATCTCACCGTGGTCTCGTACGGCGGCCCGGACGTCGGCATGCTCGCCGCCGCCGGCCGGATCCGGAAGCTGGTCGCCGCCTTCGCCACCCTCGACTCCATCCCGCTCGAACCGCACTACCGCGCGGCCCGGGAGCGCGGGGCGTTCGAGCTGATGGAGATCGACGAGGCGATGTTCCTGTGGGGACTGCACGCGGCCGCGAACCGGCTGCCCTTCCTGCCGGTACGAGCCGGGATCGGCTCGGACGTCATGCGGGTCAACCCCGGCCTGCGCACGGTGACATCGCCGTACGCCGACGGGGAGACGTTCGTGGCCATGCCCGCCCTGCGCATGGACGCGGCCCTGGTCCACGTCAACCGCGCGGACCGGCGGGGCAACGGGCAGTATCTGGGCCCCGACCCGTACTTCGACGACCTGTTCTGCGCGGCGGCCGAGACGGCGTACGTCTCGTGCGAGCGGATCGTGGACACGGCCGAGCTGACGAAGGAGGCGGCACCGCAGACGCTGCTCATCCCGCGGCACACGGTGACCGGTGTCGTCGAGGCCCCGAACGGCGCCCACTTCACGTCCTGCGCACCCGACTACACACGGGACGAGGCATTGCAGCGGCACTACGCGACCACACCCTGGCCGGAGTTCGCCGAACGGTTCCTCACCGGGGACGAGCACGCGTACCGGTCCGCCGTCCGCGCCTGGCACGAGGGGTGCGGGGAGCGCCGAGAGGAAGAGGAGCGGCCATGACCCGACAGCGCAGAGACGACCAGGAGCAGCCACGGCCATGACCCCGGTAGCCCCCAGAAGACCAGGAGCGCCCATGAGCGACACGACGACGCCCCCGCCCGCCCGCGCCGAGTACTGCGTGATCGCCTGCGCCGAGGCCTGGCGCGGTGCCGGGGAGATACTCGCGAGCCCCATGGGCCTGATCCCCTCCCTCGGCGCCCGCCTCGCCCGGCACACCTTCGCCCCCGACCTGCTGCTGACCGACGGCGAGGCGACGCTGGTGGACGCCGACGGCAACCCTGAGGGCTGGCTGCCGTACCGTCGGCACCTCACCCTCGTCACCGGCGGCAAACGGCACGTGATGATGGGCGCGAGCCAGATCGACCGTCACGGCAACCAGAACATCTCCTGCATCGGCGACTGGGCCAAGCCGTCCCGGCAGCTGCTCGGCGTGCGCGGGGCGCCGGTCAACACGTTGAACAACCCGACGAGTTACTGGATCCCCCGGCACTCCCGGCGGGTGTTCGTCGAGCGCGTCGACATGGTGTGCGGGGTCGGCCACGACCGTGCCGCCCGCCATCCGGAGACGGCCCGCTTCCATCACCTGGCCCGGGTCGTCTCGGACCTCGGCGTCTTCGACTTCGCGACGCCGGACCACTCCCTGCGGGTCGCCTCCCTGCACCCCGGGGTGACCGTCGAGCAGGTCAGGGAAGCGACCGGCTTCGAGCTGGTGATCCCGGCCGAGGTACCGGAGACCCGTGCCCCGACCTCCGAGGAGCTGCGCCTGATCCGCGAGGTGATCGACCCGGCGAACACCCGGGAACGGGAGGTGCGGACCTGATGGAGACGGCGCTCACCAGGCTGGTCGGCGTACGGCACCCGATCGTGCAGACCGGGATGGGCTGGGTGGCGGGCCCCCGCCTGGTCTCGGCGACGGCGAACGCGGGGGCGCTGGGCATCCTGGCGTCGGCCACGATGACGCTCGACCAGTTGCGCGCGGCGATACGGGAGGTCGGGGCGCGGACGACGGCACCGTTCGGGGTCAATCTGCGCGCGGACGCGCAGGACGCGGGCGACCGGGTACAGATCATGATCGAGGAGAGGGTGCGGGTCGCGTCCTTCGCGCTCGCGCCGTCCCGTGAACTGATCGCCGCGCTCAAGGAGTCGGGCGTCGTCGTCATCCCGTCCGTCGGCGCGCGGCGGCATGCCGAGAAGGTCGCGGCGTGGGGCGCGGACGCGGTGATCGTGCAGGGCGGTGAGGGCGGCGGGCACACCGGGGAGGTGGCGACGACGGTGCTGTTGCCGCAGGTGGTGGACGCCGTGGACATCCCGGTCGTGGCGGCGGGCGGCTTCTTCGACGGGCGGGGCCTGGTCGCGGCGCTGGCGTACGGGGCGGCGGGCGTGGCCATGGGGACGCGGTTCCTGCTGACGTCGGACTCGACGGTGCCGGACGCGGTGAGGGCGAGGTATCTGGCGGCGACGGTCGGGGACGTGACGGTCACGACGGCAATCGACGGCCTGCCCCACCGCATGCTGCGCACCGAACTGGTCGACGCGATGGAGCGATCCGGCCGGGCCGGGCGACTCCTCCGGGCCGTCCACCGAGCCGCCGCCTTCCGACGGATCTCCGGCCTCACCTGGCGCCGGATGCTCCAGGACGGTCTCGCCCTGAAGCACGGCAAGGACCTGACCTGGAGCCAGGTCCTGCTGGCCGCGAACACGCCGATGCTGCTGAAGGCGTCCATGGTGGACGGCCGGACGGACCTCGGCGTCATGGCGTCCGGTCAGGTCGCCGGGGTCATCGACGACCTGCCGTCGTGCGCGGAGCTGGTGGAGCGGATCGTGGGGGAGGCGGAAGCGGTGCTGAAGTCGCTCGAGCTGCTCAGACGCACTCCGTAACGACGTGCCCGCACCCCCTCAGACCCGCTCGATGATCGTCACGTTGGCCTGCCCTCCGCCCTCGCACATCGTCTGCAGCCCGAATCGTCCGCCCGTGCGCTCCAGTTCGTGCAGCAGCGTCGTCATCAGCTTCGCGCCGGTCGCGCCGAGCGGGTGGCCCAGGGCGATCGCGCCGCCGTTGACGTTGACCTTGTCGGGGTCGGCGCCGGTCTCCTTCAGCCAGGCCAGGACGACCGGTGCGAAGGCCTCGTTGATCTCGACGAGGTCGATGTCGTCGAGAGTGAGGCCGGTCTTCTTCAGGGCGTGGGCGGTGGCCGGGATCGGAGCGGTCAGCATGCGGATCGGGTCCTCGCCGCGCACGGAGAGGTGATGGACCCGGGCCCGTGGCGTCAGCCCGTGCTCGCGTACCGCCCGCTCCGAGGCCAGCAGCAGCGCCGCCGCGCCGTCGGAGACCTGGGACGAGCAGGCGGCCGTGACCGTGCCGCCGTCGATGACCGGCTTCAGCGCGGCCATCTTCTCCAGCGAGGTGTCCCGCCGCGGCCCCTCGTCGACGGTCGCGTCCCCGTACGGCACGGTCTCCCGCGCGAAGCGCCTTTCGTCGATCGCCCGCACCGCCCGCTGGTGCGAGCGCAGCGCGAACTCCTCCTGCTCCGGCCGGCCGATCCCCCACTTCGCGGCGATCATCTCGGCGCCGGCGAACTGGTTGACCGGCCGGTCCCCGTACCGCGCCCGCCAGCCCTCGCTGCCCGCGAACGGCCCCTGCGTGAAGCCCAGCGGCTCGGCGGCCTGCCGGGTGGCGTAGGCGATGGGGATCTGCGACATGTTCTGCACGCCGCCGGCGACCACCAGGTCCTGCGTCCCGGACAGCACGGCCTGCGCCGCGAAGTGCACGGCCTGCTGCGAGGACCCGCACTGCCGGTCGACGGTCACGCCCGGCACCTCCTCGGGCAGCCCGGCCGCCAGCCAGCAGGTCCGCGCGATGTCCCCGGCCTGTGGCCCCACCGCGTCCAGGCACCCGAAGACGACGTCCTCGACGGCCGCCGGGTCCACCCCGGCCCGTGAGACCAGCTCCTTCAGCACATGCGCGCCCAGGTCGGCCGGGTGGACCGCGCTGAGTCCTCCCCCGCGTCGCCCGACGGGCGTACGGACCGCTTCGACGATGTAGGCCTCGGCCATGACGACTCCCCAGCGAGTTAGGCGCGTACGGCGATCCCGTCCAGCACCATCGACAGGTACTGCCGGGCGATCTCCTCCGGACTGTGCTGTCCGCCCGGCCGGTACCAGGACGCGGCGACCCACACGGTGTCCCGCACGAACCGGTAGGTGAGCCGGACGTCGAGGTCGTCCCGGAAGACCCGGTCGGCGACCCCGCGTTCCAGCGTGGACAGCCACGCTTTTTCGAACTTGCGCTGCGACTCGGCGAGGAACGTGAACCGTTCCTGCGCCGCCAGCTGTCTGGACTCCTTCTGGTAGATCGCGACGGCGGCGCGGTGCCGGTCGATCTCCCGGAACGACTCGGTGACCAGCGCCTCCAACCTCTCCCGCGGCCCGAGCCCGGCGTCCAGGACGGCGTCGTAGCCGTCCCAGAGCTCGTCGAGGAAGGTGCGCAGGATCTCCTCCAGCATCGACTCCTTGGAGTCGAAGTGGTAGTAGAGGCTGCCCGCGAGCATGCCCGCGTGGTCGGCGATGGTCCGGACGGTCGTGGCGTTGTACCCCTGCTCGGCGAAAACCTCGGCGGCGGTGCGCAGGAGTTCGCGGCGGCGCGCCGGCGCGGAGGCGGTCACCTGGGGGTTCTTCTTGGTCGGCACGGCACCCATTGTGGGCCTACGGATGTTGGCTGCTGACGGAGACGACCTCTCCGGTCAGATACGACGAGTACCCGGACGCCAGGAACACGATCACGTTGGCCACCTCCCAGGGCTCCGCGTACCGCCCGAAGGCCTCGCGCGCGGTGAGGTCCGAGAGCAGTTCGGGGGTGGTCACCTTCACCAGGTGCGGATGCATGGCGAGGCTCGGCGCGACCGCGTTGACCCGCACCCCGTACTCCGCGGCCTCCACCGCCGCGCACCTGGTCAGCGCCATCACCCCGGCCTTCGCGGCGGCGTAGTGGGCCTGCCCGGCCTGGGCCCGCCAGCCGACGACGGAGGCGTTGTTGACGATCACCCCGCCCTCCCCCGCCTCCTTCATCAACCGCAGAGCCGCCCGCGTACACCGAAAGGTCCCGTTCAGCGTCACGTCGACCACCCGGAACCACTGCTCGTCGGCCATGTCGGCCAGCGCGCAGGTCCCGCCCAGTCCCGCGTTGTTGACGACGATGTCCAGCCGCCCGTGCTCCCGCACGGCCGCCGCGAACAGCTCCCGCACCTGGGCCTCGTCCGTGACGTCACAGGGCACGGCGGCCACCGCCCCGGCGAACTCCCGCCCCAGCTCGGCCTCGTACTCCTTCAGCCGCCGCACATGCGCGTCGCTGATCAGCACGCGCGCGCCCTCCTGAAGGAACCGGCGCGCGGTCGCCCCGCCGATCCCCGCACCCGCCGCTGCCGTGATGACGGCGGTACGGCCCTTCAGCAGCCCGTGCCCGGGCACGTACGCCGGACTCTCGACGCCTGTCATAGGGCCACGCTAACCTACCAAACACTTGTTAGGGAAGCTCCGCAGCGGACAACGCGCAACGGACAACGGGAAAGCACACGGGAGGACGGCCGCCGATGGATCTCGCCTTCACACCGGAGGAGCACGCCTTCCGCGCCGAGGCCCGGGCCTGGCTCCGCGCGCACGTGCCGTCCAGCCCCCTGCCCTCCCTGGAGACCGAGGAGGGGTTCGCCGCCCACCGCGCGTGGGAGGCCGAACTGGCCGCGGACCGCTGGTCGGTGGTCGACTGGCCGGCGGCGTACGGCGGCCGGGACTGCGGGCTCGTGCGGTGGCTGATCTTCGAGGAGGAGTACTACGCGGCCGCCGCCCCGGCCCGCGTCAGCCAGAACGGCATCCACCTCCTCGCCCCCACCCTCTTCGCCCACGGCACCGAGGAGCAGCGGGCCCGCGTCCTGCCGCCCATGGCCTCGGGCCACACCATCTGGGCGCAGGCCTGGTCGGAGCCGGAGGCGGGCTCCGACCTCGCGTCCCTGACGTCGAGAGCCGTCCGCACCGACGGCGGCTGGCTGCTGTCCGGCCAGAAGACCTGGTCCTCCCGCGCGCCCTTCGCCGACCGCGCCTTCGGCCCGTTCCGCAGCGAGCAGCACACCGCGAAGCCCCATCAGGGCCTCACGTACCTGATGTTCGACCTGCGCGCCCCCGGCGTGAGCGTCCGCCCAATCGCCCGCCTGGACGGCAAACCGGCCTTCGCCGAGCTGTTCCTGGACGACGTCTTCGTCCCCGACGAGGACGTCATCGGCGAACCCGGCCAGGGCTGGCGTGTCGCCATGTCGACAGCGGCCAACGAACGCGGCCTCACGCTCCGCTCCCCCGGCCGCTTCCTGGCCGCCGCCGACCGCCTGCACCAGCTGTGGCGGACCCAGGGCAGCCCGCACGCCACCCGCGCCCGAGTCGCCGACGCCCTCATCGGCGCGCGCGCCTACCAGCTCTTCACCTACGCCGCCGCCTCCCGATTCCTCGACGGCGAGCCGCTCGGCGCGGAGTCGAGCCTGAACAAGGTGTTCTGGTCGGAGTACGACATCGCGCTGCACGAGACCGCCCTGGATCTCCTCGGCCCGGAGGGCGAGTTGGCGGACACGGCGTGGTCCGAGCCGTACGTCTTCGCCCTGGCCGGTCCGATCTACGCCGGAACCAACGAGATCCAGCGCGACCTCATCGCCGAGCGCCTGCTGGGCCTGCCGAAGGGACGCCGCTGATGCGCTTCCTCCTCGACCCCGAACACCGCGCCTTCGCCGCCTCCCTGGACGCCCTGCTCACCGCCGCCGACACGCCGTCGGTCATACGGGACTGGAGCCGCGGCGACCACTCCGGCGGACGCGCGCTGTGGTCCCGTGTCGCCGAGGCGGGCGTGTTCGCGCTGGCCGTACCGGAGGAGTACGACGGGCTGGGCGCCCGGCCCGTGGAACTGGCCGTCGCCTTCGTCGAGCTGGGGCGGCACGCGGTCCCGGGTCCACTGGTGGAGACGGTCGCGGCGGCCGCCCTGCTCACGGAACCGGCCCTCGCCAAACGCTTCCTGCCGTCCCTCGCGGCGGGCGGGACCATGGCCACGCTGGCGCCGCCGGAGTCGTACGCCCTCGACGGCGACGCGGCGACCACCCACCTCTCCCTCGACCCCGACGGCCTGCGCCTCTCCCCCGGCCCGGCGACCCCTGCCCGCCCCTCCCTGGACCCGGCCCGCCGCCTCACCCCCCTTCTCCCCGGCGGCGAACTCCTCTCCCCCACCCCGCCCACCGAACAGGCCCTCGCCTGGGCGCGCCTGGCCACCGCCGCCCAGGCCCTCGGCGTCGGAGAAGCCCTGCTCGACCGGACCGTCGCGTACGTCCGTCAGCGCACCCAGTTCGGCGTCCCCATAGGCTCGTTCCAGGCCGTCAAGCACCGGCTGTCGGACGCGAAGACAGCCCTGGAGTTCACCCGCCCGCTCGTGTTCGGAGCGGCGCTCACCATGAGCCCGGCAGACGTAGCCGCCGCCAAGGTCACGGCGTGCGAGGCGGCGTACGCCACCGCACGTACCGCCCTGCAACTGCACGGCGCGATCGGCTACACGGCGGAGTACGACCTGTCCCTCTGGCTGACCAAGGCCCGCGCCCTGCACGGCGCCTGGGGCAGCCCGGACGAGTGCCGGGACGTCGTCCTCAGTGCCCGCGCGTGATCTCCCGGTACTCCTCCGGCGTCGGCTTCGGAATGTGGCTGTCGGGCCCGAACATGGCCCGGGCCAGCCTCTCGCGCACCCGCTGCGAGATGGTGACCGGCCGCTGGACACCGCCTGCGTCGACGCGCGGTCCGATCTCGTACGGCACCTGCTGCTCGTGCTGGGTCAGGGTGAACCGCTGGGCCTGGGTGAGGGGTTCGTGGACCTCGATGTACTCGCCGTGCGGCAGCCGTTTGATGGTGCCGGTCTCCCGGCCGTGCAGCACCTTCTCGCGGTCGCGGCGTTGCAGGCCCAGGCAGATCCGCTGGGTGACGACGAACGCCAGCACCGGCGCGACGAAGAACGCGATCCGTACGAACCAGGTGATGGCGTTGATCGACAGATGCAGATGGGTGGCGACGATGTCGTTGCCCCCGCCGATCAGGCAGACCGCGTAGAGAGTGAGCCAGGCGACGCCGAGGCCGGTGCGGACGGGGGCGTTGCGCGGCCGGTCCAGGATGTGGTGCTCGCGTTTGTCGCCGGTGATCCAGGCCTCGATGAAGGGATAGACGCCGATGGCGGCCAGGATCAGCGGGAAGAGCGCGAAGGGGATGAAGACGCCGAGGACGAGGGTGTGACCCCAGAGGTCGATCTCCCATCCCGGCATCACCCGGATCAGGCCCTCGGAGAAGCCCAGGTACCAGTCGGGCTGGGCGCCGGTGGTGACGAGGTCGGCGCGGTACGGGCCGAAGGCCCACACGGGGTTGATCTGCGCGATCCCGCCCATCATCACGAGCACACCGAAGACCAGGAAGAAGAAGCCACCGGCCTTGGCCATGTAGACCGGCAGGAAGGGCATGCCGACGACCGACTTCTGGTCGCGGCCGGGGCCGGGGTACTGGGTGTGCTTGTGGTAGAAGACCAGGATCAGATGGGCCACCACCAGGCCCAGCATGATCCCGGGCAGCAGCAGGACATGGATGGGGTACAGCCGCGAGATGATGTCGTGGCCCGGGAACTCCCCGCCGAACAGGAAGAACGCCAGATACGTGCCGACGATCGGGATGGACAGGATGGCGCCCTGGGCGAAGCGCAGACCGGTGCCGGAGAGCAGGTCGTCGGGGAGGGAGTAGCCGGTGAGGCCGGTGATGATGCCGAGGAACAGCAGGGTCCAGCCGAACACCCAGTTGATCTCGCGCGGCTTGCGGTAGGCACCGGTGAAGAACACCCGCATCATGTGCACGAGCATCCCGGCGACGAACACCAGCGCCGCCCAGTGGTGGATCTGCCGGATCAGCAGTCCGCCGCGCACATCGAAGCTGATCTCCAGCGTGGACTCGAAGGCCCGTGTCATCACGATGCCGTTGAGCGGGGTGTACGACCCGTCGTAGACCACCTCGGCGCTGCTCGGCTCGAAGAACAGCGTGAGGTAGACGCCGGTGAGGATGAGGACGAGGAAGCTGTAGAGGCAGACCTCGCCCAGCATGAAGGACCAGTGGTCCGGGAAGACCTTGCGCATGTTGGCCTTGGCGAGCGAGTAGAGCCCGAGCCGCCCGTCGGCCCAGTCGGCCGCCTTCTCGCCCCGGCCCGGGGAACTCCCCCTGGCCGTATCCGAGTTCACCGATCGTGCGCCGTTCATATGCCGTCGCCCTCCCCGTCGGACCGGATCGTCCTCAGGGTGACACGGCGAAGGGCTCAAGCCATAGGTGTCCGCACGATCTCAGCCGGGCCGTACGATCCCCCGCTCCCGGGCGGCCGCCAGCCACTGGGGGAACTCGCCCACGAGACGGTCGTACAACTCGGTGTCGGACACCTGCCGCGGATCCGTACCGGCGTGGAAGAACCCGGCGTTGTCGACCGGTCGCCGGTCCGGCACGGGCAACTCGTCGAGCCTGCGCAGAAAGTCGAACTGCCGGCTGCCCGGCTCGCCGAAGCCGATGAACTGCCAGAACAGCGGCAGCTTCGCCGCCTTGCACAGATACCGTTCGGCGGCGAGCTTGTTGATGGGCCCGCCGTCGGTCTGGAAGACGACGAGGGCGGGTTCCCGGGAGCCGCTGTCGAGGTAGTGGTCGATGACGGCGTCCATGGCCAGGTGGTAGCTGGTCTTGCCCATGTGCCCCAGGCCCGCCACGATCCGCTCGATGCGCCCCTGGTGGTCGGCGAGCGCGATGTCGGTGACGGCGTCGATGTCCGTGGAGAAGAACACGACCGGCACCCTGCCGTCGTCGTCGAGATGCGCCGACAGCCCCAGCACCCGGTCGGCCAGCGCCTGCACACTGCCGTCCTTGTAGTACGGCTTCATCGACCCCGAGTAGTCGACGACGAGGTACACGGCGGCCCGCTGCCCCTCCAGCCCGTGCTTGGTGAGCGAGACCCCGGCACGCTTGTACAGATCCACAAGCGCGGGCGCGCTCTGCTGCACCTTGGTGAGACTGATGGCTGCCACGGGGCAGAGATTACGGCACCCCCGCCCCACCGTGATCTCCGTCCACCGGCGTTCGCTATTTTGTTTCGCCGCCGACCCCACCGGCTCACCGTCCGCCCACCCTTCGAGGAGCCGGCCGTGGAACCCGAGTCCACCGTCACCACCTGCTACCGCCACCCCAAGGTGGAGTCCCACGTCCGCTGCACCCGCTGCGACCGCTACATCTGCCCGGACTGCATGCGCGAGGCGGCCGTGGGCCACCAGTGCGTCGAGTGCGTGAAGGAGGGCGCGAGGTCGGTCAGGCAGGCCCGCACGGTCGTCGGCGGCCGGGTCTCGGCGGTGCCGGTCGTGACGTACGCCCTGATCGCGCTCAATGTCCTGGCCTACGTCGGTGAGCTGATACGCCCGGAGATCGTGGACCGCTTCGGGATGCTCGGCGCCGGGCTGGTCGGCCCGGACGGCCTGCACTACATGTGGCAGGACGTGTACCCGGCGGACTTCACGCCGGAGGGGCTGGTGGCCGGGGAGTGGTACCGCCTGCTGACCGGCGCGTTCCTGCATCTGCCGCCGACCGAGGGGACGTTCGGCATCCTGCACATCGTGATGAACATGGCGGCGCTGTGGAACCTCGGCAGGACGGTGGAGCATCAGCTGGGCCGGGTCCGCTACGTCGCCCTGTACCTGCTGTCGGCGCTCGGCGGCTCGGTGCTGGTCCTGCTGCTCGCCCCCGACGCCCTCACGGTCGGCGCCTCCGGGGCGATCTTCGGCCTCGGTGCCGCGTACTACGTCATGGCCCGCCGCCTCGGCGCCGACATGAACGCCGTCAACCGCTTCATGGCGGGGCTGCTGCTGTGGCTGGTGATCTCGGCGGGTCTCACGTCCTGGCAGGGCCACCTGGGCGGGCTGCTGGCGGGTGGGGTGGTGACGGCCGCGCTCGCGTACGCGCCGCGCAACCGGCGCACGCTGGTGCAGGCGGGGGCGTGCGTGGCACTGCTCGCGCTGCTGGTGGTCCTGACGGTCGGCAAGGTCACGGCACTGGCCTGAGAACACCTGAGAACAAGCGGCGGCGCCTGCCCAGTCGGTCCGGTCGGGGACTGGTCGGGCAGGCGCCACCTGGTGTTCCGTACGCCTTTGTACGGGACGCTTGTGAGTGGGATCAGACCACCAGCGGATCAGACCATCAGCGCGCGGTCCGTCGGCCGGATCGGCGCCGGGAGGTCGCTCGCGCCCGTGAGGAAGCGGTCGACACCACGTGCCGCCGAGCGGCCCTCCGCGATCGCCCACACGATCAGCGACTGGCCACGGCCCGCGTCACCCGCCACGAACACACCCGGCACATTGGTCTGGAAGTCGGCGTCGCGGGCGATGTTGCCGCGCTCGTCGAGGTCCAGGCCGAACTGGTCGACCAGGCCGTTCTCGCGGTCGGTGCCGGTGAAGCCCATGGCGAGGGTGACCAGCTGGGCAGGGATCTTGCGCTCCGTGCCCGGCTTCGGGGTCAGCTTGCCGTCGATGAACTCGACCTCGGTGAGGTGCAGCCACTGGACGTTGCCGTCCTCGTCGCCCTCGAAGTGGGTGGTGGAGACGGAGTAGACCCGCTCACCGCCCTCCTCGTGCGCGGACGTGACCTTGTAGAGCATCGGGAAGGTCGGCCACGGCTGGCGCACCGCGTCCCGCTCGTCGTTCGGGCGGGGCATGATCTCCAGCTGCGTGACGGAGGCCGCGCCCTGGCGGTGGGCGGTGCCCACGCAGTCGGCGCCCGTGTCGCCGCCGCCGATGACGACGACGTGCTTGCCCTCGGCGGAGATCGGGGGCACCACGTAGTCGCCCTCCTGGACCTTGTTGGCCAGCGGCAGGTACTCCATGGCCTGGTAGATGCCCTTGAGCTCGCGGCCGGGGACCGGGAGGTCACGGGCGGTCGTCGCACCGGCGGCGATGACGATCGCGTCGTACCGCTTCTTCAGGTCGGTCGCCTTCAGGTCGCGGCCGATCTCGATGCCGGTGCGGAAGCGGGTGCCCTCCGCGCGCATCTGCTCGATACGGCGGTTGATGTGCCGCTTCTCCATCTTGAACTCCGGGATGCCGTACCGGAGGAGGCCTCCGACGCGGTCCGCGCGCTCGTAGACGGCGACCGTGTGACCGGCCCGGGTCAGCTGCTGGGCGGCGGCGAGACCGGCGGGACCTGACCCAATGACCGCCACCGTCTTGCCCGACAGGCGCTCCGGGATCTGCGGGGCGACGTCCCCGGTCTCCCACGCCTTGTCGATGATCGAGACCTCGACGTTCTTGATGGTGACCGCCGGCTGGTTGATGCCGAGCACGCACGCCGACTCGCACGGAGCGGGGCACAGGCGGCCCGTGAACTCCGGGAAGTTGTTCGTGGCGTGCAGCCGCTCGGACGCGGCGCCCCAGTCCTCGCGGTAAGCGTAGTCGTTCCACTCGGGGATCAGGTTCCCCAGCGGGCAGCCGTTGTGGCAGAACGGGATGCCGCAGTCCATGCACCGGCTGGCCTGCTTGCTGATGATCGGCAGCAGGGAGCCGGGGACGTAGACCTCGTTCCAGTCCTTGACGCGCTCCTCGACCGGGCGGGACGCGGCGACCTCACGGCCGTGGTTCAGAAAGCCCTTCGGGTCAGCCATTGATCGCCGCCTCCATCATCTTCTCGGTGATCTCGGACTCGGAGAGACCGGCTCGCTCGGCGGCGTCCTTGGCGGCGAGCACTGCCTTGTACGTGCTGGGGATGATCTTGCTGAAGCGGTCGACCGCCGTGTCCCACTCGGCCAGGAGCTTCTCGGCGACCGTGGAGCCGGTCTCCTCCTGGTGGCGGCGCACCACGTCGTGCAGCCACTGCTTGTCGGTGTCGTCGAGCGCCTCGACCGAGCCGAGGTTGCCGACGTTGACGTTGTCGCGGTCGAGGTCGATGACGTACGCGACACCACCGGACATACCGGCCGCGAAGTTGCGGCCCGTCTCGCCGAGCACCACCGCGTGACCGCCGGTCATGTACTCGCAGCCGTGGTCGCCCACGCCCTCGGAGACGACCAGCGCGCCGGAGTTGCGGACGCAGAAGCGCTCGCCGACCTTGCCGCGCAGGAACATCTCACCGCCGGTCGCGCCGTACGCGAGGGTGTTGCCCGCGATGACGCTGTACTCGGCGAGGTGGTCCGCGTTCCGGTCCGGGCGGACGATCACACGGCCACCCGACAGGCCCTTGCCGACATAGTCGTTGGCGTCGCCCTCCAGGCGCAGCGTGATGCCGCGCGGCACGAAGGCGCCGAAGGACTGGCCGGCGGAGCCGGTGAAGGTGATGTCGATGGTGTCGTCGGGCAGGCCCGCGCCACCGAACTTCTTCGTCACCTCGTGGCCGAGCATGGTGCCGACCGTGCGGTTGATGTTGCGGATGGCGACCTGGGCGCGCACCGGCTGGGCGTCCTCCACGGAGGAGGCGTTCAGCGCGTCGGCGGCGAGCTTGATCAGCTCGTTGTCGAGCGCCTTCTCCAGGCCGTGGTCCTGCGCGACGACCTGGTGGCGCACCGCGCCGTCGGGCAGCTCGGGCACGTGGAACAGCGGCTCCAGGTCCAGGCCCTGCGCCTTCCAGTGGTCGACGGCCCGCGTGACGTCGAGGGCCTCGGCGTGACCGACGGCCTCCTCGATGGAGCGGAAGCCCAGCTCGGCGAGCAGCTCGCGCACTTCCTCGGCGATGAACTGGAAGAAGTTCACGACGAACTCGGCCTTGCCGGTGAACCGGTCACGCAGCGTCGGGTTCTGGGTGGCGATGCCGACCGGGCAGGTGTCCAGGTGGCAGACGCGCATCATGACGCAGCCGGAGACGACGAGCGGCGCGGTCGCGAAACCGAACTCCTCGGCACCGAGCAGCGCGGCGATGACGACGTCACGGCCGGTCTTGAGCTGACCGTCGGTCTGGACCACGATCCGGTCGCGCAGGCCGTTGAGCAGAAGCGTCTGCTGGGTCTCGGCCAGGCCGAGCTCCCAGGGACCACCGGCGTGCTTCAGCGAGGTCAGCGGGGACGCACCCGTACCCCCGTCGTGGCCGGAGATCAGCACCACGTCCGCGTGCGCCTTGGACACCCCCGCGGCGACGGTGCCGACGCCGACCTCCGAGACCAGCTTCACGTGAATCCGCGCCTGCGGGTTCGCGTTCTTCAGGTCGTGGATCAGCTGGGCCAGGTCCTCGATGGAGTAGATGTCGTGGTGCGGCGGCGGGGAGATGAGCCCCACGCCCGGCGTCGAGTGCCGGGTCTTCGCCACCCACGGGTACACCTTGTGGCCGGGCAGCTGACCGCCCTCGCCGGGCTTGGCGCCCTGGGCCATCTTGATCTGGATGTCGTCGGAGTTGACCAGGTACTCGCTGGTCACACCGAAGCGGCCGGAGGCGACCTGCTTGATGGACGACCGGCGCGCCGGGTCGTACAGGCGCTCCGGGTCCTCGCCGCCCTCACCGGTGTTGGACTTGCCGCCCAGCTGGTTCATGGCGATGGCGAGGGTTTCGTGCGCCTCCTTGGAGATGGAGCCGTACGACATGGCGCCGGTGGAGAACCGCTTGACGATCTCGCTGACCGGCTCGACCTCCTCGATCGGGATCGACGGACGGTCGGACTTGAAGCCGAAGAGCCCACGCAGCGTCATCAGGCGCTCGGACTGCTCGTTCACGCGGTCGGTGTACTTCTTGAAGACGTCGTAGCGGCCGGTGCGCGTGGAGTGCTGGAGGCGGAAGATCGTCTCCGGGTCGAACAGGTGCGGCTCGCCCTCGCGGCGCCACTGGTACTCGCCGCCGATCTCCAGCGCGCGGTGCGCCGGGGCGATCCCGGAGGCGGGGTACGCCTTGGCGTGCCGGGCGGCGACCTCCTTGGCGACGACGTCGATGCCGACACCGCCGATCTTGCTGGTGGTGCCGTTGAAGTACTTCTCCACGAAGGCCTCGTCGAGACCGACGGCCTCGAAGACCTGGGCGCCGCGGTAGGAGGCGACGGTGGAGATGCCCATCTTGGACATGACCTTCAGCACGCCCTTGCCGAGCGCGTAGATCAGGTTGCGGATGGCCTGCTCGGGCTCGATGCCGTTGATGAAGGTGCCGGCCCGCAGCAGGTCCTCGACGGACTCCATCGCCAGGTACGGGTTGACGGCTGCGGCGCCGTAGCCGATGAGCAGGGCGACGTGGTGGACCTCGCGGACGTCACCGGCCTCGACCAGCAGGCCCACGTGGGTGCGCTGCTTGGTGCGGATGAGGTGGTGGTGGACGGCCGCGGTGAGCAGCAGCGACGGGATCGGCGCGTGCTCGGCGTCCGAGTGCCGGTCGGAGAGCACGATCAGGCGGGCGCCGTTGTCGATGGCGGCGTCGGCCTCGGCGCAGATCTCCTCGATGCGCGCGGCGAGGGCCTCACCGCCCCCGCTCACCCGGTACAGGCCGGACAGCGTGGCGGCCTTCATGCCGGGCATGTCGCCGTCGGCGTTGATGTGGATGAGCTTGGCCAGCTCGTCGTTGTCGATCACCGGGAAGGGCAGCACGACGCTGCGGCAGGACGCGGCCGTCGGCTCCAGCAGGTTGCCCTGCGGGCCGAGCGAGCTGCGCAGCGAGGTGACCAGTTCCTCGCGGATCGCGTCCAGCGGCGGGTTGGTGACCTGCGCGAACAGCTGGGTGAAGTAGTCGAAGAGCAGACGCGGGCGCTCGGAGAGGGCCGCGATCGGCGAGTCGGTGCCCATGGAACCGATGGGCTCGGCGCCGGACTTGGCCATCGGCGCCAGGATGACCCGCAGCTCCTCCTCGGTGTAGCCGAAGGTCTGCTGGCGGCGGGTGACCGAGGCGTGGGTGTGCACGATGTGCTCGCGCTCGGGCAGGTCGCTCAGCTCGATCTCGCCGGCCTCAAGCCACTCGGCGTAGGGGTGCTCGGCGGCGAGGGTCGCCTTGATCTCGTCGTCCTCGATGATGCGGTGCTCGGCGGTGTCGACGAGGAACATGCGGCCGGGCTGCAGGCGGCCCTTGCGGACGACCTTCGAGGGGTCGATGTCGAGGACGCCGACCTCGGAGCCGAGGACGACGAGGCCGTCGTCTGTGACCCAGTAGCGGCCGGGGCGCAGACCGTTGCGGTCGAGAACGGCGCCGACCTGGGTGCCGTCGGTGAAGGTGACGCAGGCGGGGCCGTCCCAGGGCTCCATCATCGTGGAGTGGTACTGGTAGAAGGCGCGCCGGGCCGGGTCCATGGAGTCGTGGTTCTCCCACGCCTCCGGGATCATCATCAGCACCGAGTGCGGCAGCGAACGGCCGCCCAGGTGCAGCAGTTCGAGCACCTCGTCGAAGGACGCCGAGTCGGAGGCGGCGGGGGTGCAGATCGGGAAGACCCGCTCCAGCTTCTCCGGGGTGCCGAACAGCTCGGAGTACAGCTGGGACTCGCGGGCGCGCATCCAGTTGCGGTTGCCCATGACGGTGTTGATCTCACCGTTGTGCGCGACGAAGCGGTACGGGTGCGCCAGCGGCCACGACGGGAAGGTGTTCGTGGAGAACCGGGAGTGCACGAGCGCGATCGCGGAGGCGAACCGGCGGTCGGACAGGTCCGGGAAGAAGGGCTCCAGCTGGCCCGTGGTCAGCATGCCCTTGTAGACAATCGTCCGCGCGGACAGCGACGGGAAGTAGACGTCGGCCTCACGCTCGGCGCGCTTGCGCAGCACGAAGGCCTTGCGGTCGAGCGCGATGCCCTCCGCAACGCCGTCGGTGACGAAGAGCTGCCGGAAGGCGGGCATCGTCGAACGGGCGGTGGCGCCGAGCAGTTCGGGGGCGACGGGGACCTCGCGCCAGCCGAGGACGGTCAGGCCCTCGTCGGCCGCGATCGTCTCAATGCGTGAGACGGCCTCGTCGGTGCCGTCCTCCGGCAGGAAGGCGATACCGACGGCGTAGCCACCGGCCTGTGGCAGATCGAATCCGGCCACCTCACGGAAGAAGGCGTCCGGCACCTGGGCGAGGATGCCCGCGCCGTCACCGGAGTCCGGCTCGGAGCCGGTGGCCCCACGGTGCTCCAGGTTGCGCAGAACCGTGAGCGCCTGCTCGACCAGCGCATGGCTCGCCTCACCGGTGAGGGTGGCCACAAAGCCGACGCCACAGGCGTCGTGCTCGTTGCGGGGGTCGTACATACCCTGCGCAGCAGGGCGAGCATCCATGAACGACCAGTTCTGGCCATTCGTGGAGTGCTGGGACGGCTGGCGCGGCGTACGCATCGGCTCTCCCGTCGTCATGTGGCATGTGCAAGTGCCGAGGGACGACGCTGGCCCTCTGCGTGAGATCGAAATTTCGTGCAGGTTACATGATGGAGCGGTTCTCGGGAACCGGATATACCGTTCCAACATGCGGACGCCGCGGGGTCGCGGCATGGGTACCGCGCACGGGCGGCGAAGGTATGTGGGGACCGCGTCGGACAGATCGATGTCCGACGGTCCGGAAGATCGGGCGGGCAGCGTCGCCCACCCGGAGGTGCGCCGCAGGCCTCATTGCCCGCAGCGCTTACGGCTCATGCCCAGTGGTTAAGCGCTCGAAACCAACGAGTAACGGCTGTAACGACTGGTTATGCGGCCCAACGCATAAGCCCGAGCCTCCTTATCCTACGGCCGTTCCGAACAAACTGCCCAGGGCGTACGTCACACCGGCCGCCGCGCCACCCAGCGCGAGCTGCCTGAGCCCGCTGAACCACCAGGTCCGCGCGGTCACCTTGGCCACCACGGCACCGCATCCGAACAGCCCGAGCAGCGCGAGCAGCACCGCCGGCCACAGCACGGTCGCCCCGAGCAGGTACGGCAGTACGGGGAGCAGGGCGCCCAGCGCGAAGGAACCGAAGCTCGACACCGCGGCGACCAGCGGCGACGGCAGATCCCCGGGGTCGATGCCGAGCTCTTCGCGGGCGTGTATCTCCAGCGCCTGCTCGGGATCCTCGGACAACTGCCGGGCCACCTCACGGGCCAGCCCCGGCTCGACGCCACGCGACTCGTAGAGCCGGGCGAGCTCGGCCTCCTCGTCCTTGGGGTGCTTGCGCAGCTCTCGCCGCTCGACGTCCAGCTCGGCCTCGACCAGCTCACGCTGCGAGGCCACCGACGTGTACTCACCGGCGGCCATGGAGAAGGCGCCGGCGGCGAGGCCCGCGAGCCCGGTCAGGACGATGGTCTGCTGACCGACCGAACCGCCCGCGACACCGGTCATCAGGGCGAGGTTGGAGACCAGGCCGTCCATCGCGCCGAAGACGGCGGGGCGCAGCCAGCCGCCGTTCACGTCCCGGTGCGTGTGGTTGTCGCGGTGCGCCTCGTGCAGCGCCGCCTCGGTCTCGATGATGGCCATACCGGTCCCCCAGAAGCTTGTTTGGACGGGATCTACTTTTCGACAACGGCCAGACTACGCCCGGCATGCCACCCCCGCCAGCAAGGAAAGGCTGGGCTAACCTGCGGTTTTACCGTTCTTCGCTCATCAGAATGCGAAAGCGCTCAAATGTCGACCGGGTGACGCTGAGGCCTGTGAGGCTGCGCGGCACACCGCACCGGGGGACAGTTCCGCAAAGGGTTCCGCGCCTTGAGAGGTGCCTTCAAGCGAAAGGCCCGGAGGCGCTTCTGCGAGAGCCCTGAGAGGAGAGGCCGCGATGCCATCGATCGCCTGCGTTCCCTCGGTCCCGGCCCCCGGGAACGCCGCCGAACTCCGCGCCCGGGCCCGCGGCGCCCTGCTCGGCCTCGCCGTCGGCGACGCCCTGGGCGCCCCCGCCGAGAACCTGAAGCCCTCCGAGATCCGCGCCCGCTGGGGCCGTATCACCGGTTACGTCACCGACCGCCCGGCGGGCACGGACGACACCGAGTACGCGATCTTCTCAGGTCTGCTGCTCGCCCGGCACGGCTCCGCGCTCACGCCCGCGCACGCGGAGGCCGCCTGGCACGCCTGGATCGCGGACCGCGCCGAGGGCCAGTTCCGGGGCGCGGGCTTCAGCGAGCGCGGCACCCTGGAGAACCTCCGCCGCGGCCTCGCCGCCCCCGTCTCCGCCCAGCACCGCCACGCGTGGAGCGACGGCCTCGCGATGCGCGCCGCGCCCTTCGGGGTGTTCGCCGCGGGCCGCCCCGCCGAGGCGGCCCGCCTGGTCGCGATCGACGGTTCGGTCAGCCACGACGGCGAGGGCATCTACGGCGGCCAGGCGGTCGCGGCCGGAGTCGCGGCGGCGATGGCGGGCGCCCCGCCCATCACCGTGGTCGCCTCCGCCCTCGCCGTCGTACCGGACGACTCCTGGACCGCCCGCTCTTTGCGCCGCGCCGTCGCCGTCGCCCACCGCGGCGAGCGCGCCGTCCGCTCCGCCGTGGTCATCGGCGGCTACCCGTGGACCGACCTCGCCCCCGAGGCCGTCGCCCTGGCCTTCGGCGCGTACGCGGCCGCCGACGGCGACTTCAAGGAGGCGGTGCTCACGGCCGTCAACATGGGCCGCGACGCCGACACCACCGCCGCCGTCGCCGGCGCCCTGGCGGGCGCGACGCAGGGCGAGTCCGCGATCCCGGAGGAGTGGGCGGCGCCGATCGGCCCGGCCCGGGGCAGTTGCCTGCCGTCGATGGCCGGTCACCACGTACTGGACGTGGCGGACCTGCTGACGCCGGAGGTGGAGGAAGGCGCGGGAATCGTAGGAGACCGGTCGCTTGTACGGGACCGGTCGCTGAGCAACGGCTGGCCGCCCCCCGATCCCACCGCCTTCGTCCTCGCCCCCGACCAGGACGAGGTACGGCCGTGACCCGCCGCGTCGAGGGCCTCCTGCTGGGCCTCGCCGCGGGCGACGCCGCCGGGTGGCCCGCCGCCCGCCACCGGGCCGCCCGCATGCCCGAGTGGACCCGCCGCCTCACCCGCGAACTGGACACCTTCGCCGAGCACAACGCGACGACCACCCTCCCCGTCCCCATCGCCCTGAACCAGCCCCCCGAGCCGCTCCGCCTCGGCCCCTCCGACGACGCCGAGTGGGCGGTGTTCGCCGCGGAGGCGGTGCTGCGGGCCGGTGACGACACCACCCTCGGTGACCTCAGCCGGGAACGCCGGGTACGCGCCGCCATCGACCTGACCTGGACCGCCGTCGCCAGCGAAGTGGCGGCCGCGGCCGAACGCGCCCCCGAGATCGAGTCCGCCGTGCTCCCGCTGCGCGCCCGCATCTCCGTCCGGGCGGGCCTCGGCAACCTCGCCGCCGGCCTGCGCCCGCCCGCCACCGGCCACGACAACCCGCACTACTTCGACGACGCGGCCTGCGTACGGGCCTGCGCCCTGGCCGTCGCCCACCCCGGCGACCCCGCGCTCGCCGCGTCGCTCGCCGAGTTCGACGCCCGCTACACCCAGGACGGCGACGGCGTGCACGGCGCCCGCGCGATGGCCGCCGCCGTGTCCCTCGCCCTGTCCGGCGCGAACCCGTACGCCTGTGTGACGGCCGCGCTCGCCGAACTGCCCGAGGAGACGGAGATCGGCCGCAACGCCCGCCACGCCCTGAGCCTCGCGGCGGACGCCGTCAGCGCCTTCGCGCTGATCCCCCTCCTGGAACACCAGATCGTGGACCACGTCTACAGCTACGGCATCGCCGCCGCCGAGACGGTCCCGGTCGCCCTCGCCCTCACCGTCGCCTCGCACGGCCGGATCGCGGAGGCGGTGCCCGCGGCGGCCTGCATCTCCCGCGTCGCGGACTCGGCCCCGGCCCTCGCGGGCGCCCTCACCGGCGCGCTCGGCGGCGGCGCAGCGATCCCGGCGTCCTGGCGCGACACCTGCCGCCACCTGTCCGGCTGCGTACTCCCCCGCCTCACCGGCACCGACCTCGTGGAACTCGCCGAACTCCTGGAAGCCGCGCAACCGGCCCCGCCAGGGGGATGATTCGGCTCATGACCCCCAAAGGAGAAGAAGGCCGACCAGACTCTCTCAGCGAGCGGATCTCCCTCAACGACCGGATCACCGGCGCCCTCGTCGGCGCGGCCGTCGGCGATGCCCTCGGCGGCCCCGTCGAGGGCTACTCCCCCGACCGGATCGTCGAACGTCACGGCGGCCGCGTCCACGGCATCGTCGGCCCCTGGAACGGCGCCGCCTGGCGCACCGCCCGCCCCATCGCGCCGTACCACAAGGGCGACGGCCACGTCACCGACGACACGTTGCTGACGCACGCGCTGGTGCGGGTCTACGCCCGGGTCCGCGACCACCTCGACGCCTACGCCGTCGCCGACCACCTGGTCCCGGACCTGATGACGACCCCGCGCTGGATCCCGGAGCTGGAGTCCGAGGCCCTCCCCCTGCACCGCATCTTCCTGGCGGAGAAGTGGCTGGTGGCCCGGCTCCACTACGGCCATGTCGACCCCCGGGAGGCCGGCGTCGGCAACATCGTCAACTGCGGTGCCGCGATGTACATGGCCCCGGTCGGCCTGGTCAACGCGGCCAACCCGGCGGGCGCGTACGCCGAGGCGCTGGACATCGCGGGCGCACACCAGTCGTCGTACGGGCGGGAGGCGGCGGGCGTCTTCGCGGCGGCCGTGGCGGCGGCGTGCAGCCCCGGGGCGACACCGGAGTCGGTGGTGACGGCAAGCCTGGAGCTGGCGAAGGACGGCACGCGGGCGGCGATCGAGGCGGTGTGCGAAGTGGCCTCCGGACACCGGGACTTCGAGTCGGCTCTGGCTCCGCTGCGCGCGGCGGTGGCGCCGTACGACACGGTGGGTCCCGACTACCGCGCCCCCTCCCTCGGCGCCCGCCGCCCGTCCCGGCTGCACTCGATCGAGGAACTCCCCATCGCGCTGGGCATGTTGCTGGTCGCGGGCGGCGACTACCGGCAGGCGGTTCTGGGTTCGGTGAACTACGGCCGCGACTGCGACTCGATCGCCACCATGGCGGGCGCGCTGGCCGGGGCGCTGGGCTCGCCGGTCCCCGAGGAGTGGTCGAAGACGGTGGCGGAGGCCAGCCGTCTCGACCTGTGGGAACCGGCGCGGACGCTCGGCGAAGTCACCGCCGAGATCTTCCAACGGGACGTACGCCGGCGCCGTACCCACGAGCAGTTGTTCACCGCGTTGGGAGGCACCGCATGCTCCGCCTGACCTGGGTCCAGCCCGAGGACCTGATCGGCCACGAACTCCGCCAGGCACACCAGGACGGCCGGCGGCCGACGGCCGTCGAGAAACGCTGGCAGGCGGCGGGCGGCCCCGAGGCCCCGACCCGCGCGGGCGCCTCCCCGCAACCGGCCTCCCGCTATCTGCGCCAGCTGGCGGAGGACCTGCTGGACGAACTGGCCGACCTGCCGAGCGGGCTGGCGGACAGGGAGCCGACGGGCCTGGGGCGGATCAAGGCCCTGTGCCCCGACTGGCCGTCGCCCGACCGCGCCCCCACCCCGCCGACCGACCTGGAGTCACGCCTGCACGCCGCGTGGCTGGGACGAGCCGTCGGCTGCCTGCTGGGCAAGCCGGTCGAGAAGCTCCCCCTCACCGGCATCCGCCAACTCGCCCGCGCCGCCGGGAACTGGCCGCTGAGCACCTACTTCACGGCCCGAGGAGTACCCCGGCCCCTCCTCGACGCCCACCCGTGGAACCGCCGCTCGGCCGGCACCTCGCTCGCCGAGCACATCGACGGCATGCCCGAGGACGACGACCTCAACTACCCCCTCCTCAACCTCCTGCTGCTCCAACGCCACACCAGAGAGTTCACCACCACGGACGTGGCCACCCTCTGGCTCGACGAACTCCCCGCAGGCCGCGCCTTCACGGCGGAACGCGTCGCCTACCGCAACCTCCTCACCGGCATCGAGCCCCCGCACACCGCCCGCCACCGCAACCCCTTCCGCGAATGGATCGGCGCCCTCATCCGCGCCGACCTGCACGGCTGGACCAACCCCGGCGACCCCGCCGCGGCGGCCGAACAGGCCCACCGGGACGCCACCCTCACCCACACCGCCAACGGCGTCTACGCCGCGATGTTCACCGCCGCCGCCATCGCCACCGCGGCCACCGGCACCGCCGACATCCACACCAGCCTGCGCACCGGCCTCACCGTCGTGCCCCCGCACTCCCGCCTGGCCGAGGCCGTCCGCCACGCCGTCGAACTGGCCGGGTCCCACGAGGACTTCGACACGGTCGTGGACGAACTCCACGCCCACCACGCCGCCTACCA
The DNA here is from genome assembly GCF_013009255.1 of Streptomyces sp. Z423-1. Lineage (NCBI taxonomy): Bacteria > Bacillati > Actinomycetota > Actinomycetes > Kitasatosporales > Streptomycetaceae > Streptomyces > Streptomyces sp. Z423-1. Next base: position 7,098,749 of record NZ_CP053109.1, on the reverse strand, counting down.
CTGGGTCCACGCCATCCCCAACACCGCCCTGATCGCCGCCGCCCTCACCCACGCCAACGGCGACTTCACGGGCGCCATCTGCCGCGCGGTCTCCGGCGGCTGGGACACCGACTCGAACGGCGCGACGGCCGGGAGCATCGCCGCCCTCCTCGCGGGCACCCCCGCCGCACTGCCCGACCGCTGGACGACTCCCCTCAAGAACCGCCTCGCCACCTCCATCGCGGACTTCGACGGCACCGGCTTCGACACGCTGGCCCACCTGACGCACCTGGAGGCGACCCACCCGTGACGACCACTCACACCCCGCCCCTCACCGGCCTTCGCGTCCTCGACATGGCCACCCTCTTCGCCGGTCCCCTCGCCGCCACCCTCCTCGGCGACTTCGGCGCGGAGGTCATCAAGATCGAGCACCCCACGAAACCGGACCCCTCCCGAGGCCACGGCCCCGCCAAGGACGGCGTCGGTCTGTGGTGGAAACACCTCGGCCGCAACAAACGGACCATCACCCTCGACCTCTCCAAGCCCGGCGGCCAGGCCACCCTCCGCCGCCTCGTCGCCGACGCGGACGTGGTCATCGAGAACTTCCGCCCCGGCACCCTGGAGAAGTGGGACCTCGGCTGGCCGGAACTCTCCGCCGTCAACCCCCGCCTGGTCCTCACCCGCGTCACCGCCTTCGGCCAGTTCGGCCCCTACGCCCGCCGCCCCGGCTTCGGCACCCTCGCCGAGGCGATGAGCGGCTTCGCCGCGATCACCGGCGAACCCGACGCGCCCCCGACCCTCCCGCCCTTCGGCCTCGCCGACTCCATCGCCGGCCTGGCCACGGCGTACGCCGTGATGACCGCGCTCGCCGCCCGCGAGAGCACCGGTGAGGGCCAGGTCGTCGACATGGCGATCATCGAACCGATCCTCACGGTCCTCGGCCCGCACCCCCTCTGGTACGACCAGCTCGGCCACGTCCAGCCCCGCACCGGCAACCGCTCCCAGAACAACGCCCCGCGCAACACCTACCGCACGGCCGACGGCAGCTGGGTCGCGGTCTCGACCTCGGCCCAGTCCGTCGCCGAACGCGTGATGCGCCTGGTCGGCCGCCCCGACCTGATCGACGAGCCCTGGTTCGCCACCGGCGTCGACCGCGCCCGCCACGCGGACGTCCTCGACGAGGCGGTCGGCGGCTGGATCGCCGAACGCACCCGCGACGAGGTCCTGGCGGCGTTCGAGAAGGCGGAGGCGGCGGTGGCCCCGATCCAGGACGTACGGGGCGTGATGGCCGACCCTCAGTACGCGGCCCTGGACACCATCACCACCGTCGACGACCCCGACCTGGGCCCGCTGCGCATGCAGAACGTCCTCTTCCGCCTGTCCGCCACCCCCGGCTCCATCCGCTGGGCGGGCCGCCCGCACGGCGCGGACACCGACGAGGTGCTCACCGAACTGGGCCTGACCCCCGCCGAACTGGCCGCCCTCCGCGCGGAGGGCGCCCTGTGACCCCTCTGACCTGGCTGTACGCCCCTGGAGACCGCCCCGATGTGGTGCGCAAGGCCCTCACTGCGGGCGCCGACGTCGTCGTGATCGACCTGGAGGACGCGGTCGCCCCCGACCGCAAGGACTACGCCCGGGCCGCCACGGCGGAACTCCTGTCCGAGCCGCATCACCCCACCCCGGTCCACGTCCGCGTGAACGCCCTGACCACCCCGTGGGCCGACAGGGACCTGACGACGCTGGCCGCCCTCCCCGGCGTATCGGGACTCCGCCTGCCGAAGGCGACGTGCCCCCGCGACATCACGGACACCGCGGAACGAACAGGCACCGACGACAGACGGCCACCCCTGTACGCGCTGCTGGAATCGGCCCTCGCCATCGAGAACGCCTACGCCATCGCCTCCGCCCACCCCGCCCTGCACGGCATCTCCCTGGGCGAGGCGGATCTACGAGCCGACCTCGGCGTACGCTCCGACAGCGGCCTCGACTGGCCCCGCTCCCGCATCGTCAACGCGGCCCGGGCGGCGGCCCTCGCCCCGCCACCCCAGTCGGTCCACCCGGACGTCCGCGACCTGGACGGCCTGGCGGCGACCTGCGCCCACGGCCGGGCCCTGGGCTTCCTGGGCCGGGCCGCCATCCACCCCCGCCAACTCCCGATCATCGAACGTGCCTACCTCCCCACCCAGGACGAGATCGAGAAGGCCGAGACCATCCTGAAGGCGGCGGCCACCAACAGCTCGGCGCAGGCCCTCCCGGACGGCACGTTCATCGACGCGGCGGTGGTCACCGAAGCGACCCGGACCCTGGCCTTGGCCCGCCGCGACTGACCTTCCCCCGACACACAACGAGGGCGCCCGGAGAAGCTCCGAGCGCCCTCGCCGACGTATGTCCGGCCGTCAGGTCTTCTTCGTCGCCGACCCGGCCTCGTCCTCGGCCACGTCGGACGTCGCGTCCTCGGTCTCGCCCTCGGCCTCGCCGGTGCCGTCGGCTCCGGCCTCACCGTCGGAGACACCCGGCTCCACCACGTCCTCCCGGCCCGGTCGCGTCCTGGCGGACAGCACGATGTAGACCACGGCCAGCAGCAGGACGAGCAGTGCGGTCCAGTTGTTCAGCCGCAGGCCCAGGATGTGGTGGGCGTCGTCGACACGCATGTACTCGATCCAGAACCGGCCCGCACAGTACGAGGCGACGTACAGCGCGAACGCCCGGCCGTGGCCGAGGTTGAACCGCCGGTCGGCCCAGATCACCAGCACCGCGACGCCGATGCACCACAGGGACTCGTACAGGAACGTCGGGTGGTAGTACCCCGGGACCCGCCCGTCCGCCGTGGACGTGATGTGCAGCGCCCACGGCAGGTCGGTCTCCCGCCCGTACAGCTCCTGGTTGAACCAGTTGCCCCAGCGCCCGATCGCCTGCGCGAAGGCGATACCGGGCGCGATGGCGTCGGCGTACGCGGGCAGCGGGATGCCCCGGCGGCGGCAGCCGATCCACGCGCCGACCGCACCGAGCGCGATCGCGCCCCAGATGCCGAGGCCGCCCTCCCAGATCTTGAAGGCGTCCACCCAGTCACGGCCCTCGCTGAAGTACAGCTGGTAGTCCGTGATCACGTGGTAGAGCCGACCGCCGACCAGGCCGAACGGCACCGCCCAGACCGCGATGTCGGCCACGGTGCCGGACCGGCCGCCGCGGGCGATCCAGCGCTTGTTGCCGTACCACACGGCCACGAAGACACCGAGGATGATGCAGAACGCGTAGCCGCGCAGCGGGATGGGGCCGAGGTACAGCACTCCGCGCGACGGGCTGGGGATGTAGGCAAGTTCCATGGCAAGGTCGACGCTACCCTGCCGGGCCGACCCGGTGGCAGGCAGCCCGGCTACGGCTCCATAACGGGACGGGTCCGCGCCTCACCCCCGCGCGGCCTCCTGCACCTGCTGCTTCAGCTTCGCGGGCGTCATCGTCTGGTCCTGGTAGATGTTCTTGCCGTTGAGCAGCACGGTCGGCGTGGCGGTGAAGCCGCCCTTGTTGAAGGCCTCGGCGGACTTGTCGACCCAGCTCTTGTGCGTGCCGTCCTCGACGCACTCGCGGAACGCGGGCGTGTTCAGGCCCTCGACCTTCCCGGCCAGGTCGATCAGCTTGGTGTTGTCCGCGAAGGCGTCGTCCGTCTCCGGCGGCTGGTTGTCGTAGAGCACGTCGTGGTACGGCGTGAACCTGCCCGCGTCCTGCGCGCAGGCGGCGGCGTTGGCCGCGTTGCGGGAGCCGCTGCCGCCCATGTTGCCGTCGATGATCGTCGCCAGCCGGTACTCCACTCTCAGCTGGCCCGCGTCCGCCAGCTCGTGGATCGTCGAACGGTAGGTCTGCTCGAAGGACTTGCAGGCCGGGCAGCGGAAGTCCTCCCAGACCGTGAGCGTCGACTTGGCGGTGTCCGGGCCGACCGGGATGGCGAGGTTGTCCTCGCCGTTCGCCCCCGACGGCGCCACGACCGGGCCCGCGCTGTCGTCGCCGTCCTTGCCGGCGTTCGCTGCGATCACGCCGATCACCGCGGCCAGGCCCAGGACGGCCACGACCGCCGTGCCCACGATCAGCGCCCGCCTGCGCTTCTCCGCGGCCTTCTGCTTCTCACGCTCGACCGCCAGCCGCTCCCGGGCGGTGCGCTTTCCATCACGGTTCTTCTCGCTCACACCCCGCAGAACGAACCGGGGAGGCGCACCGCGCCTCCCCGGTCCAAGGTCCACCCGTACGAGGGACCCGTATGACTTGCAGGTTTGCTACGACGGCCTACTTGGGCCTGCCGCTTACTTACGCCTGTCCGCTTACTTACGCCTGTCCGCGCACGCCCTTCGCCAGCTCACCCGCGAGCGCGCGGACCGCCTCGACACCGGCCGTCTGATCCGGCGCGTCCAGCATCCGCTTGACGAAGGCCGAGCCGACGATCACTCCGTCGGCGAAGCCGGCCACCTCGGCGGCCTGCACCGCGTTGGAGACGCCCAGCCCGACGCAGACCGGCAGGTCGGTGCCGGTGGCCCGGGTCCGCCGCACCAGGTCCTGGGCCTGCGCGCCGACCGTCTCGCGGGTGCCCGTGACGCCCATCAGCGAGGCGGCGTACACAAAGCCGCTGCCCGCCGCGGTGATCTGTGCGAGCCGCTCGTCCTTGCTGCTCGGCGCGACCACGAAGACCGTCGCCAGGCCGTGCTTCTCGGCGTGCTCCCGCCACAGCGCCGCCTCCTGCACGGGCAGGTCGGGCAGGATGCATCCGGCGCCGCCCGCCTCGGCCAGCTCGGCGGTGAAGCGCTCGACGCCGTAGCGGTCGATGGGGTTCCAGTAGGTCATGACGAGGACCGGCTTGCCGGTGGCCTCGTATGCCTTCCGGACCGTGCGCATGACGTCCGCGATCTTCACACCGCCGCGCAGGGCGATGTCGTCGGCGGTCTGGATGACCGGGCCGTCGAGGACGGGATCGCTGTGCGGCAGCCCCACCTCGACGATGTCGGCGCCGCCGTCGAGGACGGCCTTGATCGCCTCGATGCCGCCGTCCACGGTCGGGAACCCGGCCGGGAGGTAGGCGATCAGGACGGAACGCCCCTCGGACTTCGCCGCGGCGAGGGTGTCGCTCAGCAGCTGAATGTTCCCGCTCACTTGGCGTCCCCCTCGATCTCGGCGGTGTCGGTGTCCGCGTCGGCGGCGACCTCGGCGTCGGTGTCGTACAGGCCGAAGTAGCGGGCGGCGGTGTCCATGTCCTTGTCGCCGCGGCCGGACAGGTTGACCACGATCAGCCCGTCCTTGCCCAGCTCCCGGCCGACCTCCAGGGCACCGGCCAGCGCGTGGGCGCTCTCGATGGCCGGGATGATCCCCTCGGTCCGCGACAGCAGCCGCAGCGCCTGCATCGCGGCGTCGTCGGTGATCGCGCGGTACTCACCGCGGCCGGTGTCCTTGAGGTAGGAGTGCTCGGGGCCGATGCCGGGGTAGTCGAGTCCCGCCGAGATCGAGTACGGCTCGGTGATCTGGCCTTCCTCGTCCTGGAGGACGTAGGACCGCGAACCGTGCAGGATGCCGGGCTCGCCCGCGGTCAGGGTGGCCGCGTGCTCACCGGTCTCCACGCCGTGCCCGGCGGGCTCGCAGCCGATGAGGCGGACGTCCGGGTCCGGGATGAAGGCGTGGAACAGGCCGATGGCGTTGGAACCGCCGCCGACGCAGGCGATGGCGGCGTCGGGAAGACGGCCCGCGCGCTCCAGGAGCTGGCGGCGCGCCTCGACGCCGATCACGCGGTGGAAGTCGCGGACCATGGCCGGGAAGGGGTGCGGGCCCGCGACGGTGCCGAACAGGTAGTGGGTGTGGTCGACGTTGGCGACCCAGTCGCGGAAGGCCTCGTTGATGGCGTCCTTCAGCGTGCGGCTGCCGGACTTCACGGCGATGACCTCGGCGCCGAGCATGCGCATCCGGGCCACGTTGAGGGCCTGGCGCTGGGTGTCGATCTCGCCCATGTAGATCGTGCAGTCCAGGCCGAAGAGGGCGCACGCGGTGGCCGTGGCGACGCCGTGCTGGCCGGCGCCGGTCTCGGCGATCACGCGGGTTTTGCCCATGCGCTTGGTGAGCAGGGCCTGGCCGAGGACGTTGTTGATCTTGTGGGAGCCGGTGTGGTTGAGGTCCTCGCGCTTGAGGAACACCTTGGCGCCACCGGCGTGCTCGGCGAACCTGGGCACCTCGGTGAGGGCGCTCGGGCGACCGGTGTAGTTGACGAGCAGGTCGTCGAGCTCGCGGGCGAACTCGGGGTCGTGCTTGGCCTTGTCGTACTCGACGGCGACCTCGTCGACGGCGGCGACGAGGGCCTCCGGGATGAACTTGCCGCCGAATGCGCCGAAGTAGCCTTCGGCGCTGGGGACCTGACCCTCCGGGTCCGGGATGAAGAACTGGCTGGGCATGCGGAAACCTCACGGTGAGTGCGTGAAAAAGACACTGATCGCCGTGGGGGCGGGGGTTGTCAGATGACTGCGGGCCGTCGGTGGCCGATCGCGCCCTTCCCCGCGCCCCTGAAGGCCGGCTGCCATCGACGTCCGTTGACCTGCCCGGGTTCGTCGCCGATCACATAACGGACCCGGCGGCCGTGCACCCGTCGCGCAGGGGCGCGGCAGCCTCGGGGCCTGCAGCCGCGCGCGAGGCGGGCGTACGGGTCCCTGGCCGTCAGTGTGATCGTCGCAGTCATCGCCGCTCAGCTTATCGGGGATCAGCCCCGGCCGTGCCGGAGTGCGGGATGTGCGCCCGCCGCCACCAGGTCGGACACCGCCGTCTTGGGGTCCTTGCCGGTGACGAGGGACTCGCCGACCAGGACGGCGTCGGCGCCCGCGTTGGCGTAGGCGATCAGGTCGTGCGGGCCGCGGATGCCGGACTCGGCGACCTTGACGATGCCCTCCGGGATCTCCGGGGCGACCCGCTCGAAGGTGCCGCGGTCGACCTCCAGCGTCTTGAGGTTGCGCGCGTTGACGCCGATGAGCTTGGCGCCCGCGTCGACCGCGCGGTCGACCTCGTCCTCGTCGTGCACCTCGACGAGCGGGGTGAGCCCGATGGACACCGCCCGCTCGATCAGGGACTCCAGGGCGGGCTGGTCGAGGGCCGCGACGATCAGCAGCGCGAGGTCGGCGCCGTACGCCCGGGCCTCCCACAGCTGGTACGAGGTGACGATGAAGTCCTTGCGCAGCACGGGGATGTCCACGCGCGCGCGGACCGCCTCCAGGTCGGCGAGGGAGCCGCCGAAGCGGCGCTGTTCGGTGAGGACGGAGATGACGGCCGCGCCGCCCGCCTCGTAGTCCGCGGCGAGGCCGGCCGGGTCGGCGATCGCGGCCAGCGCGCCCTTGGAGGGGCTGGACCGCTTGACCTCACAGATGACCTGGACGCCGTCGCCGCGCAGGGCGGCCAGTCCGTCCTTGGCGGCGGGGGCCTTCGCCGCGCGCTCCTTGAGCTCGTCGAGGCTCACGCGCGCCTGCCGCTCCGCGAGGTCGGCACGGACTCCGTCGATGATCTCGTCGAGCACACTCACGCGAGTGGCCCCCTTCCAGACGGTTGACTGTCACAGCGGCACCGAAGAACAAAACCGGTGGTCACTGCGATGGTATCCGGAGCCGGGCGAAGGCCTCGCATCCGGTTGACGCCGGTCCCAGTACCTGGACATCTGCCAGTTGATCAAGGATGGAGCCAGCCACCGAAGGGCAGGTTCCGGACAACGGTGAAGAGCAGCAGCAACGCGCCCGCGCCCCACACGTACGCCGGCCGCGGATCGAGGCGGAGCGGACGGCCGCGTGCCGCGTGGACCACCCAGACGGTCCACAGCACGGCGAAGAGCAGATAGCCGGCGACGGCCACGGCATTGGCGTGCAGCGCGGCCGGGAGGTCGCCGTGCACGACGGCGTGCGCGCTGCGCAGGCCGCCGCAGCCGGGGCAGTACAGGCCGGTGATGCGCAGCAGCGGGCAGGCGGGGTAGTGGCCGGGTTCGTTGGGGTCCACGGCGCCCACGTAGGCGAAGGCGGCGGCGACGGCCGCGAGGACGCCGACGGGGGCGGCCAGCCGTCTGGTGCGGGTGCTGCGGCTGTCGGCGTTCATGTCCCGCATTGTGCCCGCCCGGGCGTGGACGCGCGAAAGGGGCGGCCCGGCGTCGCGCCGGGCCGCCCCTCGACGAGGTCGCGGCGGAAGGCCGTACGGGAAGGATCAGCTCTCGGCGGCGACCGGCTCGCGCGCGGTCACGGTCCGCGCGGGCTGCGTCGCGCCGGACGTCATCTTGAGCGGCTGCGCCTTGGGCGCGCCCAGGCCCATCGCGCGCATGATCCCGCCGACGACACCGCCCAGGACCACGATCACCATGCCGCCCCAGAAGCCGAGCGGGTTGTCCATCACCATGAAGGCGCCCGCGACGCAGAAGCCGATGAAGATGATGATGACTCCGGTCCAGGCGGCGGGGGTGTGACCGTGCCCGTGGCTGCTGTCCGCCATTGCTTGCTCCTCGTTGCCGTGTGCGTGTGTGAGCCGGACGCTCGTCGTTCATTGTCCCGTACGCGCGCGCGTGCCATACGCGGGGGGGCTGACCCCGGGTGCGTCTGTTTCGCCACACCGGGGCGGGCGGCCCGGTGCCTGTGCCGACCGGTGCCTAGGCCGGGCCGGTGCCCGTCGGGTCCTCGCCGCGGTCCAGGGCCTTCCAGAGGTCCTCGGGCCGGTCGGGGTCGGCGGACGGGGCGGTACGGCGCGCGCGGGGGGCGCCGCCTCGTTCGTAGCGTCCGGACATCGCGGGCCACAGGCGGCCGTAGCGCAGGGCGAGCAGTCCGGCGAGCAGGATCAGCGCGCCGCCCACGGCCGCGGCGTACGGCCACGCGGTGTGGGTGAGGGCGTCCACGGTGGCGGAGGTGTCGCCGGAGGCCTGCGCGGCCTTCTCGTCGAGCGCGGAGCTGTCGGAGGCGCCGGACAGGGCGGCGGCGATGGTGCCGGCGCCGCACAGCGCGAGCAGCCCGGCCACCGCGAGGCGGCCGGCCCGGCGGACGGCGAAGACGGCGACGAGCGCGGCCAGGCCCACTATGGCGAGCGCGGCGGGGACGCCGGTGACGTCGCTGCCCTTGGCGGTCAGCGGGAAGGCGCCGCCGGCCACCGTCGCGGTGCCCTCCGACCACTGCTGACGGGTGGCCAGCAACGCCACGGCCGCGCCGAGCGCACCGCACAGCAGGGCCAGGGCAAGACTCCGCCGCCCGGCACGCGCGGGTCCGGGGCCTTCGGAACGGGGGTGAGGAACAGCAGTCACGTACTCCACTATCGCCTGCCCTTCGCGTGAACCGTCACCCGGGCTCACGTGAGAATCGCCCTATTGTCCGAGCCGGTTCGCCGTGTGGACCGCGCGCAGGACCGCTGCCGCCTTGTTGCGGCACTCCGTGTCCTCGGCGACCGGGTCGGAGTCGGCGACGATGCCCGCGCCCGCCTGGACGTACGCCGTGCCGTCGCGCAGCAGGGCCGTGCGGATGGCGATGGCGGTGTCGGAGTCGCCGGCGAAGTCGAGGTAGCCGACGCAGCCGCCGTACAGGCCGCGCCGGGACGGCTCCAGTTCGTCGATGATCTGCATCGCGCGCGGCTTGGGCGCGCCGGAGAGGGTGCCCGCCGGGAAGCAGGCCGTCAGCACGTCGAAGGCCGTACGGCCCGGCGCCACCCGTCCCGTCACCGTGGAGACGATGTGCATCACGTGCGAGTACCGCTCGATGGACATGAAGTCGACGACCTCCACCGAGCCGGGCTCGCAGACCCGGCCGAGGTCGTTGCGGCCGAGGTCGACCAGCATCAGGTGCTCGGCGCGCTCCTTGGGGTCGGCGAGCAGTTCCTCGGCCAGGGCCTGGTCCTCCTGCGGGGTGCCGCCCCGGGGCCGGGTCCCGGCGATGGGGTGGACCATGGCCTGCCCGTCCTCGACCTTGACCAGCGCCTCGGGCGAGGAGCCGACGACGTCGAAGCCCTCGAAGCGGAGCAGGTACATGTACGGCGACGGGTTCGTGGCGCGAAGCACCCGGTACACGTCCAGCGCGCTCGCCGTGCACGGCGCCTCGAACCGCTGCGACGGTACGACCTGGAAGGCCTCGCCGGCCCGGATGCGCTCCTTGATGTCCTCGACGGCCTCCTGGAAGTCGGGGCCGCCCCACAGCGCGCTGTACTCCGGCAGCTCGGAGGGCGGCAGCACGGCCGGCGGCTGCGCCACCGCGCGCGTGAGGTCGTCCTCCATGGCGTCGAGGCGGGCCACGGCATCGGCGTAGGCCTCGTCGACGCCGGTGTCGAGGTCGTTGTGGTTGATCGCGTTGGCGATCAGCAGGACGGAGCCCTCCCAGTGGTCCATCACCGCGAGGTCGCTGGTCAGCAGCATGGTCAGCTCGGGCAGCCGCAGGTCGTCCCGCTCGCCGGGGCCGATCTTCTCCAGGCGGCGGACGATGTCGTACCCGAGGTAGCCGACCATGCCGCCGGTGAAGGGGGGCAGGCCCTCCTGGTGGGGCGTGTGCAGGGCCTCGACGGTGGCGCGCAGGGCGGCCAGCGGGTCGCCGTCGAGGGGCACGCCCACGGGGGGCTCGCCCAGCCAGTGCACGTGGCCGTCCCGCTCGGTGAGCGTGGCGGCGCTGCGGACGCCGACGAACGAGTAGCGGGACCAGGAGCGGCCGTTCTCCGCGGACTCCAGCAGGAAGGTGCCGGGGCGCTCGGCGGCGAGCTTGCGGTACAGCCCGACCGGGGTGTCGCCGTCGGCCAGGAGCTTGCGGGTGACGGGGATGACGCGGCGGTCGGTGGCCAGCTTGCGGAACGTCTCGAGATCCATGGCGGCCGACCTTACTGACCCAGCGGCAGGACGTCGGAATCGAAGCAGGTGCGCGCGCCCGTGTGGCAGGCGGCGCCCACCTGGTCGACCTTGACGAGCACGGTGTCGGCGTCGCAGTCCAGGGCCACGGACTTCACGTGCTGGACGTGTCCCGAGGTGTCGCCCTTGACCCAGTACTCCTGGCGGCTGCGCGACCAGTACGTGCAGCGGCCCGTGGTCAGCGTGCGGTGCAGGGCCTCGTCGTCCATCCAGCCCAGCATCAGCACCTCGCCGGTGTCGTACTGCTGGGCGATGGCGGGCAGGAGCCCGTCGGCGCTGCGCTTCAGGCGCGCGGCGATCTCGGGGTCGAGGCTGCTGGGCGGCGTCGTACTGGTCATGGATGCCATTGTGCCGCGCACCACTGACAGTGCCGGACGGCGTCCACTGGGCGGACCGGACACCCGGTCGTAGGCTGACCCCATGTCGACCTTTGCCAAGCGTGAACGGCTCCTCCTCGCCGACCTCTTGGAGACCGCCGGTCCGGAGGCCCCCACTCTGTGCGAGGGCTGGCTGACCCGTGACCTGGCCGCGCACGTGGTGGTGCGCGAACGCCGCCCGGACGCCGCCGGCGGCATACTGATCAAGCAGCTCGCGCCACGCCTGGACAAGGTGATGGAGGAGTACACGGCGAAGCCGTACGAGGAGCTGATCCAGCTCATCCGCACCGGCCCGCCGCGCTTCTCACCCTTCCAGCTCAAGCAGATCGACGAGATGTCGAACACGATCGAGTTCTACGTCCACGCCGAGGACGTCCGCCGCGCCCAGCCCGACTGGACGACCCGCGAACTCGACCCGGTCTTCCAGGACGCCCTGTGGTCCCGGCTGGAGCGCACCGCCCGCCTGATGGGCCGCGCCGCGCCCACGGGGCTGGTGCTGCGCCGCCCCGACGGCCAGACGGCGGTCGCCCACCGCGGCACCCCGGTGGTCACGGTGACGGGTGAGCCGTCCGAGCTGCTGCTGTTCCTCTACGGCCGGCAGAGCGCCGCCAAGGTGGACATCGACGGAGACGCGGACGCGATCGCCAGGCTGGAGGAGGCCAAGCAGCTCGGCATCTGAGGCACGGGCGGCGGCTCGGATCCCGTGGCCCCGGCTCACCGTGGCCGGCTCACCGTGGCCGGCTCACCGTGACCGGATCACCGCGGCCGGATCACCGCACGGAGTGACCCGCCGCCCGCAGCGTCTCCTTCACCTCGCCGATCCGCAGATCGCCGAAGTGGAACACCGAGGCCGCCAGGACGGCGTCCGCGCCCGCCGCGATGGCCGGCGGGAAGTCGGCCAGCCTGCCCGCGCCGCCGGAGGCGATCACCGGCACGGTGACGTGCTTGCGGACAGCGGAGATCATCTCCAGGTCGTAGCCGTCCTTGGTGCCGTCCGCGTCCATCGAGTTGAGCAGGATCTCGCCGGCCCCCAGCTCGGCGGCCCGGTGCGCCCACTCGACGGCGTCGATGCCGGTGCCGCGGCGCCCGCCGTGCGTGGTCACCTCGAAGGAACCCGACGAGGTGCGGCGCGCGTCGACCGACAGGACCAGGACCTGGCGGCCGAAGCGTTCGGCGATCTCACGGATCAGGTCGGGGCGGGCGATCGCCGCCGTGTTGACGCCCACCTTGTCGGCGCCCGCCCGCAGCAGCTTGTCCACGTCCTCGGCGGTGCGCACGCCGCCGCCGACGGTGAGCGGGATGAACACCTGCTCGGCGGTGCGGCGCACCACGTCGTACGTCGTCTCGCGGTTGCCCGAGGACGCGGTGATGTCCAGGAACGTCAGCTCGTCGGCGCCCTCGGCGTCGTACACCTTCGCCATCTCGACGGGGTCGCCCGCGTCGCGCAGGTTCTGGAAATTGACGCCCTTGACGACCCGGCCGTTGTCGACGTCCAGGCAGGGGATGACTCGGACCGCCAGGGTCATGAATCCACGGCTCCTTACGAGATGCCTCTAGCCTCTGAAGGCTTCCACTTCCACTTCGACCAGGATGCGCGGGTCGACGAAACCCTCCACGACGAGCAGGGTCGACACCGGGCGCACCGAGCCGAACAGCTCCTTGTGGGCCCGGCCCACGGCGTCCACGTCCCGCGCGTGGGTCAGGAACATCCTGGTACGGATCACCGAGTCGACACCCAGCCCGAACTCGGCGATCGCCTCGACCGCGCTGGTGAAGGCCACCTTGGCCTGCTCGTACGGGTCGCCCTCCCCGTACAGCACGCTGCCCTTGAAGGACGTCGTGCCCGCCACCAGGACGCGGTCGCCCACCGCGACGGCGCGCGCGAAACCGAAGGACTCTTCCCAGGGACTTCCGCTCTGCACACGCCGCACGGCATCGGACGTCATGACACTGTGTCCTTTTTCAAGATGTGGCCTCCAGTGCCTCTTCCAGGGTGAACGCCTTCGCGTACAGGGCCTTCCCGACGATCGCGCCCTCGACACCGAGGGGCACCAGCTCGGCGATGGCCCTCAGGTCGGCCAGCGAGGACACGCCGCCGGAGGCCACGACCGGGCGGTCGGTCGCCGCGCAGACGTTCTTCAGCAGCTCCAGGTTGGGGCCCTGCAGCGTGCCGTCCTTGGCGATGTCGGTGACGACGTAGCGCGCGCAGCCCTCCTTGTTGAGGCGCTCCAGCGTCTCGTAGAGGTCACCGCCGTCACGGGTCCAGCCGCGGCCGCGCAGCGTCGTGCCGCGTACGTCGAGACCGACCGCGATCTTGTCGCCGTGCTCGGCGATGACCTTGGCGACCCACTCGGGGGTCTCCAGGGCGGCCGTACCGAGGTTCACGCGCGTGCAGCCCGTCGCGAGAGCGGCGGCCAGCGACGCGTCGTCACGAATACCGCCGGACAGCTCCACCTTGATGTCCATCGCCTTGGCGACCTCGGCGATCAGCTCACGGTTGTCGCCCGTGCCGAAGGCGGCGTCCAGGTCGACCAGGTGCAGCCACTCGGCACCCGCCCGCTGCCAGGCGAGGGCGGCCTCCAGGGGAGAGCCGTACGAGGTCTCCGTGCCGGACTCGCCGTGCACGAGGCGGACGGCCTGGCCGTCACGGACGTCTACGGCGGGGAGGAGTTCGAGCTTGGCCATGTCTCTACAGGGTTCCGATCCAGTTGGTGAGCAGCTGCGCGCCGGCGTCGCCGGACTTCTCGGGGTGGAACTGCGTGGCCCACAGGGCGCCGTTCTCCACGGCGGCCACGAAGGGCTTGCCGTGCGTGGACCAAGTGACCTTGGGGGCCTTGAAGGCGGGGTTGTGGGTCTCCAGCGTCCAGTCGTGGACGGCGTAGGAGTGCACGAAGTAGAAGCGCGCGTCCGCGTCCAGGCCGGCGAACAGCTCGGAGTCGGCCGGCGCCTCGACGGTGTTCCAGCCCATGTGGGGCACGATGTCGGCCTGGAGCGGCCCGACCTCGCCGGGCCACTCGTCGAGGCCCTCGGTCTCGACGCCGTGCTCGATGCCGCGGGCGAAGAGGATCTGCATGCCGACGCAGATGCCCATCACGGGGCGTCCGCCGGAGAGGCGGCGGTCGACGATCCAGTCGCCGCGGGCTTCGCGCAGGCCGTTCATGCAGGCGGCGAAGGCGCCGACGCCCGGCACCAGGAGGCCGTCCGCGTTCATGGCCTTGTCGAAGTCGCGCGTTATCTCGACGTCGGCACCCACGCGCGCGAGGGCGCGTTCGGCCGACCTCACGTTGCCGAAGCCGTAGTCGAAGACCACGACGCTCTTAGGAGCGCTCAATTCCACACCTCCAGCCGCAGGACGCCCGCGACCAGACACATCGCGGCGCCGATGGAGAGCAGCACGATCAGACCCTTCGGCATCTTCTGCTTGACGAAGGAGATGATGCCGCCGACGAGGAAGAGGCCGACGACGATCAGCAGAGTGGACGTACCGTTCACAGTGTCCCTTCGTTCGCTTCTCCGCCCGCGCGGCGCAGAGGTGCGGCCATCGTCGTCGTCTGCGGCCCGGCGGCCGCGCGTGCGTCGCTCACAATGCGCCCTTCGTGGAGGGGAGGATGCCGGCCGCGCGCGGGTCGCGCTCGGAGGCGTACCGCAGGGCGCGGGCGAGGGCCTTGAACTGGCACTCCACGATGTGGTGCGCGTTGCGCCCGTACGGCACGTGCACGTGCAGCGCGATCTGCGCCTGGGCGACGAACGACTCCAGGATGTGCCGGGTCATCGTCGTGTCGTACTCGCCGATCATCGGCGCCATGTTCTCGGGCTCGGTGTGCACGAGGTAGGGGCGGCCACTCAGGTCGACCGTCACCTGGGCCAGCGACTCGTCCAGGGGAACCGTGCAGTTGCCGAAGCGGTAGATCCCCACCTTGTCGCCGAGCGCCTGCTTGAAGGCGGCGCCCAGCGCGAGGGCGGTGTCCTCGATGGTGTGGTGCGAGTCGATGTGCAGGTCGCCCTCGGTCTTCACGGTCAGGTCGAACAGGCCGTGCCGGCCGAGCTGGTCGAGCATGTGGTCGTAGAAGCCGACGCCTGTCGACACATCGACCTTGCCGGACCCGTCGAGATCGATCTCGACGAGGACCGAGGTCTCCTTCGTCACGCGTTCCACGCGTCCTACGCGGCTCATGCCTTCTGCTCCTTCTTCAGTTCACGGACCGCGTCGAGGAACGCGTCGTTCTCTTCGGGCGTCCCGGCCGTGACCCGCAGCCACCCCGGTACGCCGTTGTCCCGGACCAGCACGCCCCGGTCGAGGATCTTCCGCCAGGCCTCGTGGGCGTCCGGGAACCGCCCGAACTGCACGAAGTTCGCGTCGGACTCCGTCACCTCGTAGCCGATCGCCCGCAGCTCGGCGACCAGCCGGTCCCGCTCGGCCTTCAGCTGCTCGACGTACCCGAGCAGTGTGTCGGTGTGCTCCAGGGCGGCCAGGGCGGTCGCCTGGGTGACGGCCGACAGGTGGTACGGCAGCCGTACGAGCTGCACGGCGTCCACGACGGCCGGGTCCGCGGCGAGATAGCCGAGGCGCAGGCCGGCCGCGCCGAAGGCCTTGGACATGGTCCGGGAGATCACCAGATGCGGACGGCCCGCCAGCAGCGGCAGCAGCGAGTCGCCGTGGCTGAACTCGATGTACGCCTCGTCCACGACCACCATCGACGGCTTCGCCGCCTGTGCCGCCTCGTACAGCGCTACCACCGTCTCGCGGGAGACCGCGTTGCCGGTGGGGTTGTTGGGGGTGGTGATGAAGACGACGTCGGGCCGGTTCTCGGCGATCGCCTTCGCGGCGGCGGCGACGTCGATCGTGAAGTCGTCGTTCCGGGGACCGGAGATCCAGCCGGTGCCCGTCCCGCGCGCGATGAGGCCGTGCATCGAGTACGACGGCTCGAAGCCGATGGCCGTACGGCCCGGTCCGCCGAACGTCTGGAGCAGCTGCTGAATGACCTCGTTGGAGCCGTTGGCCGCCCAGACATTGGCGAGGCCGACCTCGTGGCCGGAGGTCTTGGTCAGGTACTCGGCGAGCCTCGTGCGCAGCTCGACCGCGTCGCGGTCCGGGTAGCGGTTGAGGTTGCGGGCCGCCTCGCGCACCCGCTCGGCGATCCGTTCGACCAGCGGCTCGGGCAGCGGGTACGGGTTCTCGTTGGTGTTCAGCCGTACGGGGACGTCCAACTGGGGCGCGCCGTAGGGGGACTTGCCGCGCAGCTCGTCCCGTACGGGGAGATCGTCGATGCCGGTCACTTGCTCTCGGGTACCTTCCAGCCGAACCTCGCCTTGATCGCCGCGCCGTGCGCGGGCAGGTCCTCCGCCTCCGCCAGCGTCACCACGTGATGCGCGACCTCGGCCAGCGCGTCCTGCGTGTAGTCGACGATGTGGATGCCGCGCAGGAAGGACTGCACGGACAGGCCCGAGGAGTGGCAGGCGCAGCCGCCGGTCGGCAGGACGTGGTTGGACCCGGCCGCGTAGTCGCCCAGCGAGACCGGCGCCCAGGGGCCGACGAAGATCGCGCCGGCGTTGCGGACCCGGTCGGCCACCGCGGCGGCGTCGGCCGTCTGGATCTCCAGGTGCTCGGCGCCGTACGCGTCGACCACTCGCAGGCCCTCGTCGATGCCGTCGACCAGGACGATCGCGGACTGCTTGCCCTTCAGCGCCGGGACGATCCGGTCGTCGATGTGCTTGGTGGCCGCGACCTGCGGCTGAAGCTCCTTCTCCACCGCGTCCGCCAGGTCGGCGGAGTCGGTGACCAGCACCGCCGCCGCCAGCGGGTCGTGCTCGGCCTGGCTGATCAGGTCGGAGGCGACGTGCACCGGGTCGGCGGTGGCGTCGGCGAGGATCGCGATCTCGGTCGGGCCGGCCTCGGCGTCGATGCCGATCTTGCCGGTGAAGTAGCGCTTGGCGGCGGCGACCCAGATGTTGCCGGGGCCGGTGACCATGGGGGCGGGCGGGCAGGACTCGGTGCCGTACGCGAACATCGCCACGGCCGTCGCGCCACCGGCGGCGTACACCTCGTCGACGCCGAGCAGGGCGCACGCGGCGAGGATCGTCGGGTGCGGCAGCCCGTTGAACTCGGCCTGCGCGGGCGAGGCGAGCGCGATGGACTCGACGCCGGCCTCCTGTGCGGGTACGACGTTCATGACCACGGACGACGGGTAGACCGAGCGGCCACCCGGCGCGTACAGGCCGACGCGCTCGACCGGCACCCACTTCTCGGTGACCGAGCCGCCGGGCACGACCTCGGTGGTGTGCGTGGCGCGGCGCTGCTCGCGGTGGACGAGCCGGGCGCGCCGGATGGACTCCTCCAGAGCCGCGCGCACGGCCGGGTCGAGTTCTTCGAGGGCCTTTTCGAGTGCCGCGGGCGCCACCCGCACCTGGTCGAGCTTGACGCCGTCGAACTTCTCGGCGAAGTCGATCAGCGCCGCGTCGCCCCGATGATGCACGGCCTCGCAGATCGGGCGCACCTTCTCCAGGGCGGCCGATACGTCGAAGTCGGCTCGGGGCAGCAGGTCGCGCAGGGCGGGGCCCTCCGGGAGGGCGTCGCCGCGCAGATCGATTCGGGAGATCACGCGTCCAATTCTCGCAGACCCGGACGGGGCGCCGTCCGCGCGTTCCAGTGGCTGATACGAGACCCCGCCGACGCCCCGCACCGCCACCGGGGAGATCGGCTGCACGTTGGGCGTTCGGGCCGTCACTCAGCGGGCATGAACGGCAGTACGAAACCGCTGAGCAGCCGGGGAGGAGAGAGAACACGGTGACCGAGGGGGCCGGCATCCGGGACGGGGATCTGCCGGAGGATCTGACCGCCGCCGAGGCCGGGATGTGGCAGGCCTTCCGCAACGGCAGCGTGTACGACCTGAGCAGCGGGGACCCGGTCGTCGACGATCCGCACGGCGGGCATCCGTGGGGGCCCGAGCGGTCCGTGCGGGCGCGCATCGTGTGCTGGCTGCTCCTGGACGGGCCGCCGGCGCTCGCGGGCCGGGTGTCCTCGCTGAAGCTGACCGGCGTGCGGATCAGCGGCAGCCTGGACCTCGCGGGCGGCACGGTGACGCCGTACGTCGAGCTGCGGGGCTGCCGCTTCGAGCGGGAGGTCCTGCTGCCGGAGGCCCAGTTCAAGACCCTGCGGCTGGTGAACTGCTCGGTGCCGCGGCTGGAGGCGGCCCGGGTGCACACCGAGGGGGATCTGCATCTGCCGCGCTGCCGGTTTCACAACGGCATCCGGCTGACCGACGCGCACATCGGTACGGACCTGCTGCTCAACCAGGCCGTGGTGTACCGGGACCGCACCGGCCGTTCGATGGCCGCGGACGGTATGACGGTCGGCCAGGACCTCCAGGCCGAGATGCTGGAGTCGCACGGCGAGCTGAGCCTGCGCAGCGCGAAGGTGGGCGTCTCGCTCAGCCTGCGCGGGGCCCGGCTGCGCAACCCGTACACGCGGCTCGCGCTGAACGCCCCGCAACTGACCGTCGAGCGCACCCTGTACCTCACCCCGGCGGGTGTCGGCAGCCTGCAACTCGCCGGGCGCACCCCCGCGCGCGGAACGCGGATACAGCACTTCGAGTGCCACGGCGGGGTGCGGCTGGACGACGGCCGGTTCGGGGACGCGGTCGACCTGGAACGTGCCCGGTTCACCTTCACCGACGAACAGGAGCTGTCGCTGCGCCGGGTCCAGGTGCCCGAGCTGCGCTTCCTCGGGGAGCGGCCGCAGCGCGGCAAGGTGGTGCTGTCCGGCGCGCGGATCGTCAACCTGGTCGACCGGGCGAGCAGCTGGCCGGGTCCCGGCAATCTGCACATGCCGGGTTTCGCGTACGAGAACCTGGTGCCGCAGGGGCCGTTCCCGCTGGCGGAGCGGCTGGAGTGGGTGGCCGCGGCGACCGCCGAGTACCACCCGGAGCCGTACGAGCGGCTGGCCGCCGTGCTGCGGGCGGGCGGGGAGGACGAGGACGCGCGCGAGGTGCTGCTCGCCAAGCAGCGCCGCCGCCGGGAGACCCTGCCGCCGGCCGGCAAGTTCTGGGGGTACGCGCAGGACCTCGCGGTGGCCTACGGGTACCGGCCGGGGCGGGCCGCGGTGTGGATGGCGGTGCTGTGGGCGGCCGGCACGCTGGCCTTCGCGTACGCGGGGCGGCCCCGGACGGGTGGCAGCGCCGGTGACCCGCCGTGGAACCCGGCCCTGTTCGCCCTGGATCTGCTGCTGCCGGTGATCGACCTGGGGCAGGTGGGCGTCTGGCATCTGGACGGCGGCTGGCAGTGGCTCGCCGCCGCGCTGGTCCTGCTCGGCTGGATCCTCGCCACGACGGTGGCGGCGGGGGCGACCCGGCTGCTGCGGCGCAATTAGGGGTCCTTTCACTATGAGCGTCCGATCAGGTCGCGTGGTTTGGTGCCGTGCATCGCAAGGCGCCGGAGCGCCCTCGTGGCGGAGCCACGTGGGCGTTTCGGCAACGCCGCGAGGTGCGGTGCCAAACCACGCGACCCGGACGGGCATAGTGAAAGGACCCCTTAGGGCCTGTCCGGCGGATCGGGTCGCACGAGCGCGGGGCTCCGGGGAGGGCGGGGCGGACGGGCCGGGCCGCGCGACCATTAGGCTCTTGCGTCGTGACCACCGTCCGGCTGCCGCTCTTCCCCCTGAACACGGTGCTGTTCCCGGGACTCGTGCTCCCCTTGAACGTCTTCGAGGAGCGCTACCGCGCCATGATGCGTACGCTCCTGAAGACCCCCGAGGACGAACCGCGCCGCTTCGCCGTCGTGGCGATCCGCGACGGCCATGAGGTCGCGCCGAGCGCGCCCGGCATGCCCGATCCGACGGCCGTGCCCGAGCGGGGGGCGGCGGCCGGGTTCGGCACCGATCCGGCCAAGGCGTTCCACGGCGTGGGCTGTGTGGCCGACGCGGCGACGATCCGGGAGCGGGCCGACGGCACGTTCGAGGTGCTGGCGACCGGGACGACCCGGGTGCGGCTGCTGTCGGTGGACGCGTCGGGGCCGTTCCTGACGGGCGAGCTGGAGGAGCTGCCGGAGGAGCCGGGCGACGAGGCGGGGGCGCTGGCCGAGGGGGTGCTGCGGGCGTTCCGGCAGTACCAGAAGCGGCTGGCGGGCGCGCGGGAGCGGTCACTGTCGACGGGCGGGGAGCTGCCGGACGAGCCGTCGGTGGTGTCGTTTCTGGTGGCGGCCGCGATGATGCTGGACACCCCGGCGAAGCAGCGCCTGCTCCAGGCCCCCGACACGGCGTCCCGCCTGCGCGACGAGCTGAAACTCCTTCGCTCCGAGACCGCCATCATCCGTACGCTGCCCTCGCTGCCGGCGTCGGATCTGACGCGGGCGCCGACGAGTCTGAACTGACCTGAAACGACCTGGGGAACAGCCCGGATGGCAAAGAAGCCGAAGAAGAACCAGCAGTCCGGCGGCACGCCCGCGACGGTGGCGCTGACGGCGGCGGGCGTGGAGTTCACGATCCACTCCTACGACCACGACCCGTCCCACCCCTCGTACGGCGAGGAGGCGGCGGAGGCGATGGGCGTCTCACCGGACCGGGTCTTCAAGACCCTGGTGGCGGACGTCGACGGCACCCTGACGGTGGCGGTGGTCCCGGTGGCGGGCACGCTGGATCTGAAGGCCCTGGCGTCGGCGGTGGGCGGCAAGAAGGCGACGATGGCGGACCCGTCCCTCGCCGAACGCACCACGGGCTACGTCCGAGGCGGCATCTCGCCGCTCGGCCAACGCAGGAAACTCCCCACGGTCCTGGACGCCTCGGCCTCCGCCCACGCCACGATCTGCGTCTCGGCGGGCAGGCGGGGCCTGGAGGTGGAGCTCTCCCCGGACGACCTGGCCAAGCTCACCGAGGCGACCCTGGCGCCGATCGGCCGCGCGTGACCTCTCGACGGCTTGCCCTTCCTCGGTTAATGAGAAAGGACATGTCGAAGAAAACCCGGAAACGCAAATGGCGCATCCGAAAACGCCGGGCGAACCACGGCCGGCGTCCGGCGTAGTCAGCGCGTCCCGCCGGCTGCCCGCAGCAGAGCTGCCCAGCTGCGGGCAGCCGCACCGCAGGAGCTACCGAACCTCTCCGTGCGGCCCGTACCCCACCGGCTCGGGATCCCGGGGCCCGAACAGCGCCGTCAGCCCCAGATGCACCAGCACCCCGGAGAACGACCAGGCCAGCAACGCCCCCTTCGCCCCCAGCTTCAACGGCGCCGAGAACGTCACCCCCTGCCCCACCTCCTTCGCATGCGCCAGCACGTCCTGCGCAGGCCCGAGCCACACCCCCAGCCGCCAGGCGAGCAACGACCCGAGCAACCCGCCGACCCCCAGCGCGACCACGCCCGGCACACCCCCGCGCCGCCGCACCAGGAACACCACCACCGCGCTGACCACACCGAACGCCAGCGCGAGCAGCGTGAACGTTCCATCGACCCCGACCGACTGCTCCCCCTCGGTGTCCTTGAGGTAGACGACCCACGCCCCGTCCACCACGTCACCGACCAGCGGCACACGCGGCGCCAGCCAGTTCCACAGCACCCCGAGCAGGGCCCCGCCCAGAGTCAGAGCCACCGTGATCACGGCGGCCTCCCGCAGCTCGGTCCTCATCCCGGGCCCGTCCTCACCCTCGCCTCCGTGAGCACTGCCAGGAGCGACGGCGTGATGATGCGCGCCCACCCCGTGCCCGGCCCCGGCCGGGGGCCACGCGCTGTGCGAGGACTGTTCATGCGGCGGCGGAGGTGGCGTCAACGGTGCTGTCACCCTGACATCGTGCCAGGCCCGTCCGCAGGACGCGTCACCGGACGGCGGCCCGGCGGTACGCCCAGGTGGCGACGGCCAGCGAGATCACTCCGACCCCGGCGCACACGGCGAGGTCCCCGGCGACCCGCGCCCAGTCGGGATGCGCCGCGAACGTCCGCGCGTACGCCTCCACCCCGTACGTCGACGGCAGCAGATCCCGAGCGAACCGCACGGCCTCCGGCATCCGGTCCGGCGGCAGCACCCCCAGCAGCAGCGCCGCCGACATCCCCAGCTGCCCCAGCAGCGTGGCCAGCTCCGGCCGCGGCGCGAGCAGCCCGCAGGCCGCCCCGAGCCCGGACAGCGCGGCCCCGGCCAGCGGAATCACCGCCAGCAGGACCCACAGGTTGGTCAGCGGCAACCCGAACAGCACGCACCCGAAGACGGCGGTCACCAGCGTCCCCGGCACGGTGAAGGACGCGTACGCCCCCGCGGCCCCCAGCACCACCGCGGCCGGCGGCACGGGCAGCGTGGCGTAGTGGTCGAGCCCGCCGGTGGCCCGCAGCTGACCGAAGTACTGTGCGAGCAGGTTCAGCGCGACAAACGCGACGACCACGACCGACGCCCCGGCGACCACGGCGTGCGCCTCGCCGCCGCCGTCCACCACGCCCCGCATCATGATCATGATGCCGACGGACTGGAAGGTCGCCACGAACAGCAGCGGAATCCGCGCCACCCGCGCCCGGGACAGCTGCGCCCGGTACACGGCCGCCAGCGACGGCCACAGCCGCGCGGGCGGCGCGAGCTCGGCCGCGTCCCGGGCCGCTCCGTCGGCGGCCAGGGCACTGCCCGGCAGCACCTCTGCGGGTACGACACTCACGTCGCGCTGCTCCCCTTCCCCGGTTTCACTCCGGCGCTCCCCCCGTTCCGTACGGATGTGACGGCTCGACGACTCAGGCCCGCCCTGATACGACTCAAGCCGGTGCGGCGGCTCACACTCATGCCTTGACCAGCCCCTGCCGCGCCGCCCCGCCCAGCGCCATGTACACGTCCTCCAGGCTCGGCGTGGTCAGCGTGAAGTCGTCCAGCGCGGCGAAGGCGGCCCCGCCGGTGACCGTCGAGACGACCGCGCGGGCCTCCTCCGGCGCCAGCCGCAGCGTCCAGCGCCGCCCGGACTCCACGACCCGGTCCCGCAGCGCGGCCACCTCGGGCACGTCCAGCGGTGCCCGCTCCCGCCACACCAGGTCGACCCGCACCTCACCGGCGACCTGCTCCTTCAGCCGGGAGGGCGTGTCGCAGGCGATCACGCGCCCCTGGTCCAGCACGGCGACCCGGTCGAGCACGGTCTCGGCCTCGATGACGTTGTGGGTGACCAGCACGACGGTCGTACCGCGCTCGGCCCGCCGCCGGTCCACGGCGGCCCACACGGCCCGCCGCGCCACGGGGTCCATCGCGGCGGTCGGCTCGTCCAGCACGAGCAGCGGCCGCTCCCCCACCAGCGCCGCGGCGACACAGGCCAGCCGCCGCTGCCCACCGGACAGCTTCTTCAGCGCCCGCCCGGCGATCGCGGTGAGCCCCAGCTCCTCCAGTACGGCGTCCCGCTCGTGCCGCGCCTGCCGCGCGTCCAGCCCGCGCAGCCGCCCGGTGGTCTCGGCGGCGAGGGACACGCTCAGTTCGTCGAGGGCGGTGGACTCCTGCCCGAGGTAGGCGAGGATCCGCGAGGCCCGCTCCGGGTGCCGCACGATGTCGTGCCCGAGGATCTCGACGCTGCCCCTGTCGGGCCGCATCAGCCCGGTCAGCTGCCGCACGAGGGTGGACTTGCCGGCCCCGTTCGGCCCGAGCAGCCCGAAGATCTCCCCCCGGCGCACATCCAGCCGTACGTCGTCCGTGGCCCGGACCTCGGGGGTTCCCGGCGCCCCGCGCCGACCCCGTACCGCCGGATAGGTCTTGGTCAGCCCGCGCACCGCGCACACGACCTCACCACTGTCCCGGTAGGTCTGTGCCGCGCGCGTACTCACAAGGGACGAGCCTACGGGGTCCACGCCCCCGGCACGGTCCCGGGTCGGCCTACGCCGCGAAAACCACCACTGAGCCCAGGGGATTCACTGCTCCCCGGCAGGAGCCGGTTCCGCCGCCGTCCGTACGTCGATCTCCCGCCAGAACCCGGCCCGGATCGCGTACCGGTCGTGCTCGTCGATCTGGTCGTCCTTGTGGGCGAGCAGCCCGAAGCGGGCGGCGTACCGCAGCAGCTCGCCGTCGATCCGGTGCGGGATGCGCGGATACATGCCGGACAGCTTCTGCAGGTGGCTCTGGTCGCCGAGCCGGGACATCCACCGCCGCGCGAACACCTGTCCGACCTCGTACGGGTCCCCGCCGACGGTCGTGATGTCCTCCTCGCGGTCGGCCCAACGCTGCTCCGCCGTGGTCAGCTGCGCCAGCGTCGGCATCGAGGCGGCATCGGGCGGCTCCGCGGCGACGCCGGGCCGGTCCACCCAGCCCTTGTCGGAGGACCAGCGCAGGGTGGCGGTGGCGGGTTGCGGGGGCTGCGGGCCGTGCGCCCGGAGCGCGGCGAGGTCCTTGGGCGTCGGCACGCCCTTCGGCGCCGGCACCCGCTCCTCGGCGCCGTTCTGCGCGGCGGCGGGCGCGGTGCGGGGCGGTTCCTGGGCGGGCCGCTCGGCGGCCGGGGCGAGCGTGGCGTCGGGCAGCGGCGCGGACAGGATCGCGGCGATCTCCGGCCGCGGCGCGGGCGGCGGCGCGCAGATCCCGCCCAGCTCCTTGGCGCGTACGGCCTTGGTGATCCACGTCCGGTCGAGCACGCGCCGCTCGTCGGCCTCGGCGACCAAGTCCTCGGACTGGTTGTAGTCACCGTCGGCGGCCTGCACGGCCCACAGGTGTACGGCGACCCCGTGCTCCTTGGCGGCCATCATGCCCGGCAGCAGATCGCCGTCGCCGGTCACCAGGACGATGTCGGAGCAGGCGCGGTTGCGGGCGAGCTCGGTGAGCTCGGCGTGCATCGCGGCGTCGACGCCCTTCTGGTTCCAGCGGCCGTCGCTGCGGGTGAGCGCGCCGAGCCGGACCGTGACCCGGGGCATCACACGCAGCCTGCGGTGCTCCGGCTGCGGGACTCGGTCGGGGGCGCCGTCGAACCAGTAGATGCGCAGCAGCGGCCGTTCCGTGTCGGCCTCGGCGCGTTCGCGCAGCCCTTGGATGAGGGCGGTGTGGTCGACGGTGATGCGGGACCGCGACGGCTCCCCGGCGAGGAGACTGGCGGCGGCCCCCAGCAGATACCCGGCGTCCACCAGGACGACGCAGCGGTCCACGCGACTCACCCTCTTCCCGGGAGGTTTGCTTCGGGCTTGCTTCGAGTCTGCCCGACCACGCGGGGGTTAACGGCCCGAACTCGATCTTCGGCGTGGCGTTTGTGGGATTCGCGCGCCGTTCTGACTCCGACAAGCCCTGTTACAGACGGTAATTGTCCGACATGCGTTTGTTGTCAGCCTATGTGAATCTGGTCCCGGCCCTGGCCCCTAGATCCCCCACAGGAGGCAGATCACCATGGCCAAGAACAAGAACCGTGACCGTAAGCAGCAGCAGACCAGCCGCGCGCAGCAGCAGCCGGAACAGTCGTCGGCGGAGCCGATGTCGGAGCAGCAGGCCGCGCAGCCGTCGCCCATAGACGTCGCCCGCAAGGGCCGGCAGAAGCGCTTCGGCCACAACTGACGTCCGCGTGACGGGCCGTCGCGGCCCAGGCACATGACGAGGGGCGCATCCGGGATCGGATGCGCCCCTTGCGTGCATCGGGAAGCCGGGCCTCAGCCCGCCAGGCAGGACGGCCCGAGCAGCACCTTCAGATCACCGAACAACGCCGGGTCGGGCTTCACCCGGTGCCGGTCCAGCCGCAGGACGGTCGTCTTCGTCGGCCCCTGGAGCTTGATCCGCACCTCGCTGTCGCCCTTGTGGTGGGTGAGGATCTCACCGAGCCGGCTGACCATGGGCGGGGTGACCTTCACCGCCGGGATGGTGAGCACCACGGGCGCGTTGGTGCCCGCGTTGGACAGGTCGGGGACCATCAGCTCCATCGCGACCAGCCGCGGCACGTCCTCGCGCTTGTCGAGCCGTCCCTTGACGAACACCACGGCGTCCTCGACGAGTTGGGTCGACACCAGCTGGTACGTCGCCGGGAAGAACATGCACTCGATGGAACCCGCGAGGTCCTCGACCGTGGCGATCGCCCAGGCGTTGCCCTGCTTGGTCATCTTGCGCTGCAGGCCCGAGATGATGCCGCCGATGGTCACGACCGCGCCGTCACCGAAGTCACCGCCGGTGAGCTGGGCGATGCCCGCGTCGGCCTTGTCGGACAGCACGTGCTCCAGACCGAAGAGCGGGTGGTCGGAGACGTACAGACCGAGCATCTCCCGCTCCTGGGCGAGCAGATAGGTCTTGTCCCACTCGTCGGGCGAGAACTCCACGTCCAGGCCGAAGCCCGGCTCGCTGCTCGCCTCCTCGCCCATGCCGCCGAAGAGGTCGAACTGTCCTTCCGCCTCCTTGCGCTTGACCGCGACCACGTTGTCGATCATCGGCTCGTACTGCGCCGTCAGGCCCTTGCGGGTGTGGCCCATGGTGTCGAACGCGCCCGCCTTGATCAGCGACTCCGTGGTGCGCTTGTTGCAGACGACCGCGTCGACCTTGTCGAGGTAGTCGGGGAAGGAGGCGTACTTCCCCTTGGCCTTGCGGCACTTGATGATCGAGTCGACCACGTTCGTACCGACGTTGCGCACGGCGGACAGGCCGAAGAGGATCACGTCGTCGCCCTGGGCGGCGAAGTTCGACTCGGACTCGTTGACGTTCGGCGGCAGCACCCGGATGCCCATGCGGCGGCACTCGTTGAGGTAGACCGCCGACTTGTCCTTGTCGTCCTTGACCGAGGTGAGCAGCGCGGCCATGTACTCGGCGGGGTGGTTCGCCTTCAGGTACGCGGTCCAGTACGAGACCAGTCCGTACGCCGCCGAGTGCGCCTTGTTGAACGCGTAGCCGGCGAACGGCACCAGCACGTCCCACAGCGCCTGGATGGCTTCGTCGCTGTAGCCGTTCTTGCGGGCGCCGCCCTGGAAGATGACGAAGTTCTTCTCCAGCTCCTCGGGCTTCTTCTTGCCCATCACCCGGCGGAGGATGTCGGCCTCGCCGAGCGAGTAGCCCGCGATGATCTGGGCGGCCTTCTGCACCTGCTCCTGATAGACGATCAGGCCGTAGGTGACGTCCAGGACCTCCTTGAGCGGTTCCTCCAGCTCGGGGTGGATCGGTGTGATCTCCTGCTGGCCGTTCTTGCGCAGGGCGTAGTTCGTGTGGGAGTTCATGCCCATCGGGCCCGGGCGGTACAGGGCCGAGACGGCGGAGATGTCTTCGAAGTTGTCCGGCTTCATCAGCCGGAGCAGCGAGCGCATGGGGCCGCCGTCGAACTGGAAGACACCGAGGGTGTCGCCGCGCTGGAGCAGTTCGAAGGTCGTGGGGTCGTCCAGCGGCAGCGACAGCAGGTCGATGTCGATGCCCTTGTTGGACTTCACCATCTTGACGGCGTCGTCCATGATCGTCAGGTTGCGCAGGCCCAGGAAGTCCATCTTCAGCAGGCCGAGCGACTCACAGCTCGGGTAGTCCCACTGCGTGATGGTCACGCCGTCGGTGTGCCTGACCCAGACCGGGACGTGTTCGGTGATGGTCTCGCTGGACATGATCACGCCGGCCGCGTGCACACCCATCTGCCTCACCAGGCCCTCCACGCCGCGTGCGGTGTCGATGACCTTCTTCACGTCGGGCTCGTTCTCGTACATCGCCCGGATCTCGCCCGCCTCCGAGTAGCGGGGGTGCTGCGGGTCGGTGATGCCGGAGAGCGGGATGCCCTTGCCGAGGACGTCCGGCGGCATGGCCTTGGTGAGGCGGTCGCCCATCGCGTACGGGTAGCCCAGCACGCGCGCGGAGTCCTTGATCGCGTTCTTCGCCTTGATGGTGCCGTACGTGCCGATCATGGCGACCTTGTCGGCGCCGTACTTCTCCGTCACGTACCTGATCACCTCGACGCGCCTGCGCTCGTCGAAGTCGATGTCGACGTCGGGCATCGAGACGCGCTCGGGATTGAGGAACCGCTCGAAGATCAGACCGTGCGGGATCGGGTCGAGGTCGGTGATGCCCATGGCGTACGCCACGATCGAACCGGCCGCGGAGCCTCGGCCGGGGCCGACGGCGATGCCGTTCTTCTTGGCCCACATGATGAAGTCGGCGACCACGAGGAAGTAGCCCGGGAACCCCATCGAGATGATGACGTCCATCTCGTACTCGGCCTGCCGCATCCGGTCCTCGGGGACGCCGCCCGGGAAGCGGCGCTCCATGCCGCGGCGGACCTCCTCCTTGAACCAGGTGACCTCGGTGTACCCCTCCGGGATGTCGAACTTGGGCATCAGGTCGCGCTTCTCGAACATGCCCGTGGTGTCGACCTGCTCGGCCACCAGCAGCGTGTTGGCGCAGCCCTCCTGCCAGGCGTCCGAGGAGTCGATGGCGTACATCTCGTCCGTGGACTTCAGGTAGTAGCCGGTGCCGTCGAACTTGAAGCGGTCGGGGTCGGAGAGGTTCTTGCCGGTCTGGATGCACAGCAGGGCGTCATGGGCGCCCGCCTCGTGCGCGTACGTGTAGTGCGAGTCGTTGGTGACCAGCGGCGGGATGCCGAGCTTCTTGCCGATCTCCAGCAGACCGTCGCGGACCCGGCGCTCGATCTCGATGCCGTGGTCCATCAGCTCCAGGAAGTAGCGGTCCTTGCCGAAGATGTCCTGGTAGTCGGCGGCCGCCTTCAGGGCCTCGTCGAAGTGGCCGAGACGCAGCCGGGTCTGCACCTCGCCGGAGGGGCAGCCGGTGGAGGCGACGATCCCCTCGGACCACTGGGCGATGGTCTCCTTGTCCATCCGGGGCCACTTCTGCAGCCAGCCCTCGGCGTACGCGTCCGAGGAGAGCCGGAAGAGGTTGTGCAGGCCGGTCCTGTTCACCGCCCACATCGTCTTGTGGGTGTAACCACCGGAACCGGAGACGTCGTCCCGCTTCTGGTGCGGCTGGCCCCAGAGGATCTTGCGCTTGTTGCGCCGGGACTCGGGGGCGACATAGGCCTCGATCCCGATGATCGGGGTGATTCCGGCCTTCTTCGCGGAGTGGAAGAAGTCGTACGCGCCGTGGAGGTTGCCGTGGTCGGACATGGCGATGTGCGTCATGCCCATCTCGTTGCAGGCGTTGAACATGTCCTTCAGCCGCGCGGCACCGTCCAGCAGCGAGTACTGGGTGTGGACGTGCAGGTGCGTGAACGGCGGCTTTGACACGGCTGCGGCCTCCAAGGAAAACGGATGTCGACGGGGGTCCGTCAGGCTGCGGACAGTCTGGGGGACAGCGTCGAAGTCTATGCCCAGGGACTGACACTCGGCGGGCACTCACGCGTACCTTCGGACGTTGGAAAGTGACGGACGGATCCTTGCCGGTGGCATGAACCATCCGTCCCACAGGTCACGCACCACCGCCGCACCAGGAGGCACCCAGCGATGTCGTTCCCGCAGCTCAATGACGAGCAACGCGGTGAGGAGATCCTCGCCGTCTTCGGCACCGCCTTCGGCGAGCTGCTCGCCGCCGACCCGGCCGCGTTCCGCGTGAAGTTCCGGAAGATGGCGGCCTCGGCCTTCGCCTTCTACCGGGGCACGGCGTGCCTCTTCTACCACGACCTGGACGCGGAGAACGCCGAGGAGAACGCCGAGAGGGCTGGCGGGACCATATACGGCGGACCGTTCCTGGACGAGCGCACCTCGCGCGTGTGGATCCACGGCGACCTGCACGCGGAGAACTTCGGCACGTACATGGATTCGAACGGCCGGCTGATCTTCAACGTCAACGACTTCGACGAGGCGTACGTCGGCCCCTTCACCTGGGACCTCAAGCGCTTCGCCGCCTCCATCGCCCTGATCGGGTACGCGAAGGCACTCAGCGACGAGCAGATCACCGAGCTGGTGACGATCTACGCGACCGCGTACCGCGAGCGCGTGCACGCGCTGGCCACCGGCGCCAAGAGCGACGAGGTGCCGCCGTTCACCCTGGACACCGCCGAGGGCCCGCTGCTGGACGCGCTGCGTGACGCCCGCTCGCTGACCCGGTTCGGGCTGCTGGACTCGATGACCGAGATCCGCGACTTCGAACGCCGGTTCGCCGCGGGCGGCGGCTCCATCGAGCTGGACGCGGCCACCCGCTACAAGGTGCTCGCCGCCTTCGACGGCTACCTGGAGACGCTCCCGGAGTCCTCGCTGGCCCGCCCCGACTCGTACCGGGTGAAGGACGTCGTCGGCCGCCGCGGCATCGGCATCGGCTCGGCCGGCCTGCCGTCGTACAACATCCTGCTGGAGGGCAACAGCGACGCCCTGGAGAACGACGTGGTGATCTACGTCAAGCAGGCCCAGACCCCGGCCGTCTCCCGGCACATCACGGACCCTGCGATCCGCGAGTACTTCCAGCACGAGGGCCACCGCACGGTGATCTCCCAGCGCGCCCTCCAGGCGCACGCCGACCCGTGGCTGGGCTGGACCGAGCTGGACGGCGCGGGCCAGCTGGTCGCCGAGGTGTCGCCGTACGCCGTGGACCTGGACTGGGGCGACATCGACGACCCGGAGGAGATCGCCGCGGTCGTCGCCGACCTGGGCCGGGCCACGGCCACCATGCACTCGGCCGCCGACGACGACTCCGGCCACTCCGACCTGGTGCCGTTCTCCACCGAGCGGGCCATCGACGCGGCCATCGCCGCCGACGAGGAGGGCCTGGCGCCGCTCCTGGTCGACTTCGCGCACAGCTACGGCGCACGCGCGCGTGCCGACCACCAGATCTTCGTCGACCTCTTCCGCAACGGCCGGATCCCCGGCCTGTGACCGCCCACCGGCCGCCCCAGGACTTCACAGGGACCCTTTAGGAGTCCCTTACCGGAGTCCGTGACACACTCTCCCCGCTATGGACATATCCAGGACACAGCTCAGAGCCGTACGCGCGGCGCTGTTCACGGCGATCGTCGTGACGCTCAGCACCGCGTCGCACGTGCTGCTGTCCCGGGCCCCACTGCCGCTGGGCACGGTGGCGGCGATCGCCGCCGCCGTGTTCGTCATCGCGTACGCCCTGGCGGGCCGTGAGCGCGGCTTCGGCCGGATCGCGGCGCTGCTGATCCCGCTGGAGCTGGCCGCCGACACGGTGTTCACCACGGGCCAGCACGCCTGCTACGGCCGGGCGGGCGGCCCGGTCGCGGGCCCGCTGCGCTCGGTCGGCCTGGATGTGCTGTGCGGCGGCGAGGTGGGCACGCCGCTGGCACGGATGGCGGGGACCAGCGGCACCGACCGGATCGCCGCCGTCCTCGCGCACGCGCACCCCTCTACCGCCTGGCTGCTGCTCGGCGCCCACGTCGGCGTCGGCCTGCTGGCGGCGGCCTGGCTGCGCCGCGGCGAGCGGGCCCTGGCCCAGCTGCTCAGCGCGATGGCCGCGACCACGTTCCGGCCACTGCTGCTGGCGGCCGCCGCCGGCACGGCACGACCCTCCGCACCGGCCCCCCGGCTCCCCCGCCCGGCGCACCGTACGGCTCCCGCGCGCGACCTGCTCCTCACGCACTCCCTGGGACGGCGTGGCCCGCCGTGCTCTCTCGCCCTCGTCTGAAGAGCGGCATCCCGAGAGCACGACCACCCCCTCACACGTATCCCGCGTACGACATGTGCGCGTCCCACACGGAGATCATCACCATGAGCAAGCGGAACAGCCAGGCGGCGAAGACGGCGGCCCGGGAGCGGCTGCGGGCCGAGCGCGAGCGCGAGGCCAAGCGGGCCAAGGTCAGGCGGCAGATCATCGTCGCCTGCTCGGTCGTCGGCGTCCTCGCGGTGGCCGGCGGCATCGGCTACGCCGTCGTCCAGACCAACCAGCCGAGCAAGTGGGAGGAGGCCGCCGACGCCAAGGTCGTCGCCCCGGCCAACACCTCCGGCAAGAACGGCACCACCGTCCTGATCGGCGACTCCAAGTCCGACAACGTGGTCCACCTCTACGAGGACCCGCGCTGCCCGGCCTGCGCCTCCTTCGAGCAGACCATCGGCGAGACCGTCGACAAGGGCATGGAGGACGGCGCCTACAAGCTGTCCTTCACCATCGGCACCTTCCTCGACGGCAACCTCGGCGGCGAGGGCTCCAAGAACGCCCTGAGTGCGCTCGGCGCCGCGCTGAACGTCAGCCCCGAGGCGTTCCTGGACTACAAGGCCGCGCTGTACTCGGCGGAGTACCACCCGCAGGAATCCACCGACGAGTTCGCCAAGGACAGCTACCTGATCAAGGTGGCGAACACGGTGGACGCGCTGAAGAACAACAAGAAGTTCCAGGACGCCGTCGAGCAGGGCACGTACGACGCCTGGGCGATGAAGATGAGCGACTCCTTCGACAACACCAAGGACGTCAAGTCGACCCCGACCATCAAGATCAACGACAAGGTGATCCAGAACCCGAGCACCGTCGCCGAGTGGGAGACCGCACTCAAGGACGCGGGCGTCACCAAGTAACAGACCGTCAGGCGGTAACGCCATACGGAAATACGAAGAACGAGCGGGCGAACTCTTCCTGGTTCGCCCGCTCTTCGTATACCCGTGCCTTACCGAAAGCGCTACCGATCAGTAATCTGATCACCCGTGACCAGTCGAAACAGACCCATCACGGGCCTCAACTTCCCCGCTCCGCGCCGCCGTACGGTCGTCAAGGCGGCCGCCGCCGGAGCCGTCCTCGCCGCCCCGCTCGCCGGCGCCCTGCCCGCCCGCGCGGCCACCGAAACCCCCGCCTTCCTGCACGGCGTCGCCTCCGGGGACCCGCTCCCGGACGGCATCCTGCTGTGGACCCGGGTGACGCCCACCGCCGAGGCGACGCCCGGTTCCGGACTCGGCCCGGACACCGAGGTCAGCTGGATCGTCGCCCGGGACAAGGCCTTCACGAACATCGTCGCCAAAGGCTCCACCACCGCGACCGCCGCCTCCGACCACACGGTGAAGGCCGACATACGCGGCCTCGCGCCCGCCACCGACTACTGGTTCCGCTTCTCGGCCGGCGGCACCGACTCCCCGGCCGGCCGCGCCCGCACCGCCCCCGCCACCGACGCCGCCGTCGCGGGCCTCCGCTTCGGTGTGGTCTCGTGCGCCAACTGGGAGGCCGGCTACTTCGCGGCGTACCGCCACCTCGCCGCCCGCGGCGACCTGGACGCCTGGCTGCACCTCGGCGACTACATCTACGAGTACGCCGCCGGCGAGTACGGCACCCGGGGCACCTCCGTCCGCGCGCACGCCCCCGCGCACGAGATCCTCACCCTCGCCGACTACCGCGTCCGGCACGGCCGTTACAAGACCGACCCGGATCTGCAGGCGCTGCACGCGGCCGCCCCGGTCGTGGCGATCTGGGACGACCACGAGATCGCCAACGACGCCTGGTCCGGCGGTGCCGAGAACCACACCGAGGGCGCCGAGGGCACCTGGGCCGCCCGCCAGGCCGCCGCCAAGCAGGCCTACTTCGAGTGGATGCCGGTCCGCCCGGCCGTCGCCGGCACCACCTACCGCCGACTGCGCTTCGGCAAGCTCGCCGACCTCTCCCTGCTCGACCTGCGCTCCTTCCGCTCCCAGCAGGCCGCGTTCGGCAACGGCGACGTCGACGACCCGGACCGCACCCTCACCGGGCGCGCCCAACTCGACTGGCTGAAGGCGGGCCTGAAGTCCTCCGACACCACCTGGCGGCTGGTCGGCAACTCGGTGATGATCTCGCCGTTCGCCGTCGGCTCGCTCTCCGCCGAGCTGCTGAAGCCGCTGGCCAAACTGCTGGGCCTGCCGCAGGAGGGCCTCGCCATCAACACCGACCAGTGGGACGGCTACACCGACGACCGCCGCGAACTCCTCGCCCACCTGCGCTCGAACGCGATCCGCAACACGGTCTTCCTCACCGGCGACATCCACATGGCATGGGCCAACGACGTGCCGGTGAACGCCGGTACGTACCCGCTGTCGGCGTCCGCCGCCACGGAGTTCGTGGTCACCTCGGTCACGTCCGACAACCTCGACGACCTGGTGAAGGTCCCCGAGGGCACCGTCTCCGCCGTCGCCTCGCCGATCATCCGCGCGGCCAACCGGCATGTCCACTGGGTCGACACCGACCGCCACGGCTACGGCGTCCTGGACATCACCGCCGAGCGCGCGCAGATGGACTACTACGTCCTCTCCAACCGCACCAAGGCCGACGCGACCGCCTCCTGGAGCCGCTCCTACCGCACGCGCAGCGGCACACAGAAGGTCGAGCGGACGTACGACCCCGTGTAATCGCACGCTAGAGACTGTCGAGGAAGCCGAGCGCCACCCGCCAGGTGGCCTCGGCGGCCTCCTCGTCGTAGTCCGGCAGGTCCGTGTCGGTGTACAGGTGCCCGGCCCCGGCGTACCGGTAGATCTCCACGTCCGCCCCGGCCCGGCGCATCTGCAGATACCAGGCGCTCAGCCAGTCGTCCGTCTCGAACGGGTCCGGCTCGGCGACATGCAGCTGCACCGGCAGGTCGTCCACCGAGACGTTCGGCGCCAGGTCCGACGTGCCGTGCAGGAGCAGCAGTCCGCGCGCCTTCTCGTCGCCCAGCGCGAGGGTCTGCGCGACCGAGGCGCCGAACGAGAACCCGGCGTACACCAGCCCCCGCTCCGAGTAGGGCGCGGCGGCCAGCACGGCCCGCTTCAGCAGCTCGTCCTTGCCGATCTCCTCCTTGAACGCCATGCCGTCCTCGGCCGTCTCGAACGTGCGCCCCTCGAAGAGGTCGGGCGTCCACACCTCGTGACCGGCGGTGCGCAGCCGGTCCGCCGCGGCGCGCACCGCGGGTCTGAGGCCGTAGGTCGAGTGAAACAGCATGATGTTCATGAGGCCATGGTGCCAGCCGGGTACGACAACGCAGGTCCGGGCACTACCCCGATCCGCCGCGAAGTCACATGTTCACTGCCCCCCGGTACTGGTTACGTTCGAGGGCATGGAGAACCTGCTCCGCCCTCTCATAGTGATCGGCGGCTCGGTCGGCCTCGGCCTGCTCATCGGCTGGGCCACCGACCGGCTGCTGCGCAAGGCCGACGAGCGGCACCCGGAGACACCGCTGTGGGGTCTGCTGCGCCGGGGGCGCATCCCCTACCAACTCGTGCTGTGCGCGGCCCTGCTGAGAGCGTCGTACGACGAGGCGCAGCTGCTCCAGGACCACCGGGTCGGCGTCGGCCAGACGCTCACGCTGGTGATGATCGGATCGGCGGCCTGGCTGGTGATCCGGATCGCGGCGGCCGTCGTCGAGACGTCGTACACGCGCTACGCCAGCTCCCGCGCCCAGCGCGACCCGGCGCGGGTCCGCCGGGTGCGCACCCAGGTGACGCTGATCATGCGGGTGGTCGCGGCGGTCGTCGGCGTGGTGGCCATCGCGGCGATGCTGCTGACGTTCCCGGCGTTCCGCGCGGCGGGCGCCTCGCTGCTGGCCTCGGCCGGCATCCTCGGCATCGTCGCCGGTGTGGCGGCGCAGTCCACGCTGAGCAACATGTTCGCGGGGCTGCAGATCGCGTTCGGCGACATGGTGCGCATAGGGGACACGGTCGTGGTGGACGGCGAGTGGGGCACCGTGGAGGAGATCACGCTGACCTACCTCACGGTCCGCACGTGGGACGAACGCCGGATCACGATGCCGGTGTCGTACTTCACGTCCAAGCCCTTCGAGAACTGGTCGCGCGGCAGCCCGCAGATGACCGGCATCGTCTACTGGCACCTCGATCACACCGCCCCCGTGGAGGCGATGCGCGAGCAGCTCCGCGACATCCTGCGCGAGTGCCCCGCGTGGGACGGCCGCCACTACGGCGTCGACGTCACGGACACCACGCCCAACACGATGGAGGTACGGGCCCTGGTGACGGCGAAGGACGCGGACGACGTCTGGAAGGTACGGGTCACGGTCCGCGAGCGGATGATCGCCTGGCTGATCCGCGAACACCCGTACGCCCTCCCCCGAGTCAACACCGCGGACGCGCTCCTCCCTCCGGGCTCCACCCCCCACCGCCCGTCCCCCGACGGCACCCCCCAACGCCGAGCGGTGGACACCCCGAGACCGGACCGGGGCTGAGGTACGTGGCCGACAACAACCGGACCAGCCGCACCAGTACGACGACCCCCACGATCGCCGCCGGCCAGCCCAGCAGCTCACCCCACCGCCCGGACGCCGTCCGGATCGCGTCGAGCAGCGCGAGCACGATGCCCACGTTGAACGGTCAGGACCGCCGCTGAACGGTCAACCCCCGCTAGAGCGAACGCCGCATCGCCCGGTGCGGTATTCCCGCGTCGGGGAACTCCGGCCCGTACGCCACGTACCCCAACCGCTCGTAGAACCCCAGCGCATGCGTCTGCGCGTGCAGATCGACCGCCGACAGCCCACGCGCGCGTGCCGCGTCCTCGATGGCCCGCACCAGCGCGCCCCCGACACCGAGTCCGCGCGCCTCCCGGGTCACCGCGAGGCGCCCGAGCGACCCCACCGACGGATCGCCCCCGGTCTTGGCGGCCGCCGCGGCCCCGTACAGCAGCCGCCCGGTCCCGAGCGGCACGCCGTCCTCCCGTACGGCGAGCACATGCAGCGCGCCGGCGTCGTACGCGTCGTACTCGACATCCTCCGGTACGCCCTGTTCGGCGACGAAGACCTCCTTGCGTACGGCGAAACACGCCTCGCGGTCGGCCTCCTCCTCGGCGACCCGCACGACGTACCCGGGGCTCATCCGTAGGTCTCCTCGCGCACCTTGTCCAACGCGCTCTGCAGGTCGTCCGGGTAGTCGCAGGCGAACTCCACCCACTCACCGTCGCCGGGGTGCTCGAAGCCCAGCCGTACGGCGTGCAGCCACTGCCGGGTCAGGCGGAGCCGCTTGGCGAGGGTCGGGTCGGCGCCGTACGTCAGGTCGCCCACGCAGGGGTGGCGGTGGGCGGCCATGTGGACGCGGATCTGGTGAGTGCGGCCCGTCTCCAGTTTGACGTCGAGGAGGGAGGCCGCGCGGAACGCCTCGATCAGGTCGTAGTGCGTGACGGACGGCTTGCCGTCGGCCGTGACCGCCCACTTGTAGTCGTGGTTGGGGTGGCGGCCGATGGGCGCGTCGATGGTGCCGCTGGTGGGGTCGGGGTGGCCCTGGACGAGGGTGTGGTACCGCTTGTCGACCGTGCGCTGCTTGAACTGCCGCTTGAGCGAGGTGTAGGCGCGCTCGGACTTGGCGACCACCATCAGCCCCGACGTACCGACGTCGAGCCGGTGCACGATGCCCTGGCGCTCGGCCGCGCCGGACGTGGAGATCCGGTACCCGGCCGCCGCCAGGCCGCCGATGACCGTCGGCCCGGTCCATCCCGGACTCGGGTGCGCGGCCACGCCGACCGGCTTGACGATGACGACCACGTCCTCGTCGTCGTGCACGATCTCCATGCCCTCGACCGGCTCGGCCACCACCTGCACGGGCGGGGCCGCCTGCGGCATCTCGACCTCCAGCCAGGCGCCGCCGCGCACCCGCTCGGACTTGCCGACCGCCGTGCCGTCGACCAGCACCTTGCCCGCCGCGGCGAGCTCCGCGGCCTTGGTACGGGAGAAGCCGAACATGCGGGAGATGGCGGCGTCGACGCGCTCGCCCTCCAGGCCGTCCGGCACGGGCAGGGTACGGATCTCGGGAATCGTGCTCACCCGTCGAGTATGCCGGACGGGTCCGACACCGCTGACCGGAGGCTGTTGATCAGTCCTTGTGATCCTTGTGATCAGTCCTTGTGGACGGTGCCGTCCGGGTCGAGGCCCTTGAAGGACAGCAGCACGATCAGGATGCCGCCGCACACGATGGCCGAGTCGGCGAGGTTGAACACGGCGAAGTGCTTGGGCGCGATGAAGTCGACGACCGCGCCCTGGAAGACGCCCGGGGAGCGGAAGATCCGGTCGGTGAGGTTGCCGAGCGCACCGCCGAGCAGCAGGCCGAGGGCGATCGCCCAGGGCAGGCTGTACAGCTTGCGGGCGAGCCGGGCGATCACCACGATCACCGCCGCCGCGATCACCGTGAAGATCACGGTGAAGGCCTCGCCGAAGCCGAAGGCGGCGCCCGCGTTGCGGATCGCCTCGAAGCGCAGCCAGTCCCCGATGACCTCGATCGGCTCGTGGTGCTCCAGCTTGGCGACCACGATCATCTTGCTGATCAGGTCGAGGGCGTACGCGAAACCGGCGACCGCGAACAGCACGGCGATCCGGCGCTTGCCCCGGGGCCGCTCGGCCGGGGCGTCGCGCTCGTCCGTGC
Source organism: Streptomyces sp. Z423-1 (assembly GCF_013009255.1). NCBI lineage: Bacteria > Bacillati > Actinomycetota > Actinomycetes > Kitasatosporales > Streptomycetaceae > Streptomyces > Streptomyces sp. Z423-1. Next base: position 7,060,449 of record NZ_CP053109.1, on the reverse strand, counting down.
CGGACGCACCGGCCGCTGCCGCCGCCGCCTCGGCGCCGGACCGTTCCTGCGACGCGGCGTCGTCGCCCGGCCGCTCCTGCTCGGCCCGCGCCGCGTCCGGGGTGCCCGGCATACCGATGATGCGCTCCGCCTCTGCCACGTGAGTCCCTCAACCTAGGTGCCTGACTGAGCACGAGGGTACGGCACGCCCGGGACGGCACACGTGCTCGGCCGGGTCAGTAGCGGCGCTCCTGCTTCTGCTTGCACTCGACGCACAGCGTGGCGCGGGGGAAGGCCTGCATACGGGCCTTGCCGATGGGGTTGCCGCAGTTCTCGCAGAGGCCGTATGTACCCGCGTCGAGGCGTTGCAGGGCGTGCTCGGTCTGGGTGAGCATCTCGCGCGCGTTGGCGGCGAGGGCCAGCTCGTGCTCGCGGGTGATGTTCTTGGCGCCGGTGTCGGCCTGGTCGTCGCCGGCGCCGTCGCCGGAGTCCCGCATGAGGCCGGCGAGGGACGTCTCCGCGTTGGCGATCTCGGCGCTCAGCCGCTCCATCTCGGACGTCAGCTCTCCGCGCGCCTCCGCGACCTCTTCCGGGGTCCAGGGGTCCTCACCGGGGCGCACCGCGAGATCGCCCGGCTCCGCCGCGGCGACCCGTGCCTTGGGGACGGCGGTCTTCGCCGCCGTGGCCTGCCCAGGGGTCTTCTTCGCAACCACTGTCGTGGCTCCCGTCTGCCTCGCGGCCTGCGCCGCGCCCACCTTCTTGCCCGTACTCCGCCCGCCCGCCCCCTTCAAGGCGCGCTCCGGCTCCCCAACGACAACTGCCGCGCCCTCACCGACGCCCACCTCGCCGACTACTGCGCCCACTGCCTTCTCGGCGACGGCCTCCTCACCCGCCGCGCGCTCAGACACCGCCGCCTCCTCGACCGCGGCTTCCTTGGCCGACGCCACCTTCCTTGCCCCGGCCTTCTTGACCGACGCCACCTCCTCGACCGCGGCCTCCTTGGCCGACGCCACCTTCCTTGCCCCGGCCTTCTTGACCGACGCCGCCTCCTTGGCGACGGTCCCCTCAGCCGCCGCCCGCGCAGACACCGCCGCCTCCTCGACCGCAGCTTCCTTGGCCGACGCCACCTTCTTTGCCCCGGCCTTCTTGACCGACGCCGCCTCCTCGACCGCGGCCTCCTTGGCCGACGCCGCCTTCTTTGCCACGGCTTCCTTCGATGCCGCAGCCTCCTTGGCAGCTGTCCTCTTGGCGGCAGCCTTCTCAGCAGCGGTCTTCTTGACCACCGCTTCCTTCGGCCCCGCCGTCTTCTCGACCACCGCCGGCGTGGCCGCAGGTGTCTTCTTGGCGGCGGTCTTCTTGGCCGTAGGCTTCTTCGCCGCCCGCTTCCCGGCCGCCACCTCTCCGGCCACCGTCTTCTTGACCGGCGCCTTCTTGACCGGCGCCTTCTTCACGGCCCGCTTCTCGCTGGCCTCCTTCCCAGCGGCAGCCTTCTCGGGCACCGCTGCCTCCGGTGCCCCCTTCTTGCCCGGCGCCTTCTTCGCCGCACGCTTCCCGGCAGCCTCCTCTTTGACGGCGGATTTCTTGGCAGCCGCCTTCTTGGCGGCCACACCCGCAACCGGCGCTTTCTTGGCCGCAGCCTCCTTGGCCGCCGTCTTCGCAGCGATCTTCCCGCCGCCCGCCTCCTTGGCCGCAGCCTCCTTGGCCGCCGCCTTCACGCCAGTCTTCCCGCCGCCCGCCTCCTTGGCCGCGACCTTCTGCCTCGCCACCTGCTTGGCCGCACCCTTGCCCGCGGCCCCCTTCTCGCCCGCCGCCCCCGCCGAAGCCGTACCCTTCCCACCCCCCACCCCCGAGGAAACCCGCCCCCTCGCCGCCCCCGACTTCGCAGGCGCCGCCCGCGCCCCACCCGCCTTCTCGGCGGTCGCCCCCCGCACCCGCTGCACGGCCTTGCCCACCGCGCGCTTCGCGACCGACGCCACCCCCTGCGTGCTCTTCTTCCCGCCCGCCCCTTGGCCGCACCACCGGACGCCCCCGCCACCCCGCCCGAGGCGCTCGTGGACCTGCCGGACGCCGACTGCTGTACGGCGGTCTTCTTCGCCACCATGGCCGCGGCCCCTTCACATATTGTGATCTTGCACGCGAATCGTGCTGGGACGATAAATCGACTCGGGTCCCGCGGCAACGGGGCACGCCGCCCGAATCGCCCGCCCCACGGCCGCCACGCGGCCGGCATGCATGCGTTGTGCCCAGCTCCCCGCCAGGTAATCCGTCGAGCCCGACATCATAGGATCCGATGTCGTATAAGTGACCAATCGGGTCATATTACATCCACCCCGCCACCCCCAGCCCTCGCCGGAAATTCCGGTCCGCAGAAATCCGGTCGGCCCCTGTCCGCCCGGCGCCGTACACTGGGCGGAGCGAGAAGCGTGGATGGGGACGAGTAGCGGCGTACGCAGCCCAGAGCGACCCGGGGACGGTGGAAGCCCGGGGGCGAGCGCGACGTGAAGATCACCCCGGAGCCGCCGGAAGAAAGCCCAGCTCAAGATCCAGGGTCAGTAGAACCGGCATCGCGACCCCAATGAGGGGGCTCACCGAGGCACACCAGTGCGCCGGCGAGCCAAGGAGGGTGGTACCGCGGGAGCGCGCCGAAAGCGGCGTAAAGAAAGACGGCTCTCGTCCCTCCGGACGGAAGGCAGCAAGTCCGCCGGAGGAAGCTCGCAGATGACAACGCCGACGTACCGCCAGGTGCCCGCCCAGGTCGACCTGCCCGCCCTTGAGCACGCCGTGCTCGACTTCTGGCGCGAGCAGAAGATCTTCGCCAAGAGCCTGGAGCAGTCCGAGGGCCGCCCGGAGTGGGTGTTCTACGAAGGCCCGCCCACCGCGAACGGCATGCCGGGCGCCCACCACATCGAGGCCCGCGTCTTCAAGGACGTCTTCCCCCGCTTCCGCACCATGCGCGGCTACCACGTGGCCCGCAAGGCCGGCTGGGACTGCCACGGCCTCCCGGTGGAGCTGGCGGTGGAGAAGGAGCTGGGCTTCTCCGGCAAGAAGGACATCGAGGCGTACGGCATCGCCGAGTTCAACGCCAAGTGCCGCGAGTCCGTGCTCCGCCACACCGACGCCTTCGCCGAGCTGACGACCCGCATGGGCTACTGGGTCGACCTCGACGAGGCATACGTGACCATGGAGCCCGAGTACATCGAGTCGGTCTGGTGGTCGCTGAAGGAGATCTTCAACAAGGGCCTCCTCGTCCAGGACCACCGCGTCGCCCCCTGGTGCCCCCGCTGCGGCACCGGCCTGTCCGACCACGAGCTGGCCCAGGGCTACGAGACGGTCGTCGACCCCTCCGTCTACGTCCGCTTCCCCCTCACCTCCGGCCCCCTCGCCGGCGACGCCGCGCTCCTGGTGTGGACGACCACCCCCTGGACCCTGGTCTCCAACACGGCCGTCGCCGCCCACCCCGAGGTCACCTACGTCGTCGCGACGAACGGCGAGGAGCAGCTCGTCGTCGCCGAACCGCTGGTCGAAAAGGCGCTCGGCGAGGGCTGGGAGACCACCGGCCAGACCTTCACCGGCGCCGAGATGGAGCGCTGGACGTACCAGCGTCCCTTCGAGCTGGTCGAGTTCCCGGCCCCCGCCCATTTCATCGTCAACGCCGAATACGTCACCACGGAGGACGGCACCGGCCTGGTCCACCAGTCCCCCGCCTTCGGTGAGGACGACCTCAAGGTCTGCCGCGCCTACGGCCTGCCGGTCGTGAACCCGGTCCGCCCGGACGGCACCTTCGAGGAGGACCTCCCCCTCGTCGGCGGCGCCTTCTTCAAGAAGGCCGACGAAAAGCTCACCGAGGACCTCGGCAACCGCGGCCTGCTCTTCAAGCACCTGCCGTACGAGCACAGCTACCCGCACTGCTGGCGCTGCCACACCGCGCTGCTCTACTACGCGCAGCCGTCCTGGTACATCCGCACGACGGCCATCAAAGACCGTCTGCTGGAGGAGAACGAGCGGACCAACTGGTACCCGGACACGGTCAAGCACGGCCGCTACGGCGACTGGCTCAACAACAACATCGACTGGGCCCTGTCCCGCAACCGCTACTGGGGCACCCCGCTGCCGATCTGGCGCTGCGAGGACGACCACCTCACGGTCGTCGGCTCCCGCGCCGAGCTCACCGAGCTGACCGGCACGGACCAGTCCGGCCTCGACCCGCACCGCCCGTTCATCGACGAGGTCACCTTCGCCTGCCCGCACTGCCGGCAGACGGCCACGCGCGTGCCGGAGGTCATCGACGCCTGGTACGACTCGGGTTCGATGCCGTTCGCGCAGTGGGGCTACCCGTACAAGAACAAGGACCTCTTCGAGTCCCGCTACCCGGCGCAGTTCATCAGCGAGGCCATCGACCAGACCCGCGGCTGGTTCTACACGCTGATGGCGGTCGGCACCCTCGTCTTCGACAAGTCGTCGTACGAGAACGTCGTCTGTCTCGGCCACATCCTCGCCGAGGACGGCCGGAAGATGTCCAAGCACCTGGGCAACATCCTCCAGCCGATCCCGCTCATGGACCAGCACGGCGCCGACGCGGTCCGCTGGTTCATGGCGGCCGGCGGCTCCCCGTGGGCGGCCCGCCGCGTCGGCCACGGCACCATCCAGGAGGTCGTCCGCAAGACGCTCCTCACCTACTGGAACACGGTCGCCTTCCAGGCCCTGTACGCGCGCACGTCGAACTGGGCCCCGTCCGCGGCCGACCCGGCCCCGGCCGACCGCCCGCTGCTCGACCGCTGGCTGCTGTCCGAACTGCACGCGCTGACCGACCAGGTGACCCAGTCCCTGGAGGCGTACGACACCCAGCGCGCCGGCAAGCTGCTGTCGGCGTTCGTCGACGATCTGTCGAACTGGTACGTACGCCGCTCCCGGCGCCGCTTCTGGCAGGGCGACAAGGCGGCGCTGCGCACCCTGCACGAGGTCGTCGAGACGGTCACGAAGCTGATGGCCCCGCTCACCCCGTTCATCACCGAGCGGGTCTGGCAGGACCTGATCGTGCCGGTCACGCCCGGGGCACCGGAGTCGGTGCATCTGTCCTCCTGGCCGGAGGCGGATCTGACCGCCATCGACCCGGAGCTGTCGAAGCAGATGGTGCTGGTGCGCCGCCTGGTGGAGCTGGGCCGGGCCACGCGCGCGGAGTCGGGCGTCAAGACGCGTCAGCCGCTGCGGCGCGCGCTGATCGCCGCGACCGGGTTCGCCGCCCTCTCCCCCGAACTGCACACGCAGATCACGGAGGAGCTGAACGTCGAGTCGCTCGCGTCGCTGAGCGAGGTCGGCGGCTCCCTGGTCGACACGACGGCCAAGGCCAACTTCCGTGCGCTGGGCAAGCGGTTCGGCAAGCGCGTCCAGGACGTCGCCAAGGCCATCGCGAACGCCGACGCGGCCGCGCTGTCCCTCGCCCTGCGCGAGGGCACGGCGTCGGTGGAAGTCGACGGCGAGACGATCACCCTGGCCCCGGACGAGGTCATCATCACGGAGACCCCGCGTGAGGGTTGGTCGGTGGCCTCGGACTCGGGTGCCACGGTCGCCCTGGACCTGGAGATCACGGAGGAACTCCGCCGCGCGGGCCTCGCCCGGGACGCGATCCGCCTGATCCAGGAGGCTCGCAAGAACAGCGGCCTCGACGTCGCCGACCGCATCGCGCTGCGCTGGACGGCGACGGACCCGGCGACGATCGCCGCCCTCGGCGACCACGCGACGCTGATCGCCGACGAGGTCCTGGCAACGGACTTCGCCCAGGGCGAGGCGGACGACAGCTACGGCTCCCCGTTCACGGACGAGCCTCTGACCCTGACGTTCCGCCTGCGCAAGGCGTAACAACCCACACGAAGGCCCGGGTCCATCAAAAAATCTTGGTGGACCCGGGCCTTCGGCGTTGCGTACACCCACACATCTGCGCCTACACCCGAACGCACACGGCAAAAGCCGCGAACACGCGTAGCAAAAGGGCGGGGCCCCGGACTCGGAATCCGGGGCCCCGCCCTATGAACGCTGCCGATGCCTACGCCGTACTACGGACTGTCAGTTGTCGTCCTCGTCGATGAGGAACCCGCGCATGGGCGAGGGAGCCTGACCCATCGGCGACGGGCCCTGCGGCCGTACCGGAGCCATCGGCTGGGTCATCGCCGGGGACATCTGCTGCTGGCTGCCGTACGACGGGCCGGACGGCGAGGGGCCGCCACCCATCGTCTGGTTGCCGCCGTACGACGGGGCACTCGCGCCGGCCGGGGCCATGGAGGGCGCCGGGGACGGCGGGAGGGACGCGGTCGCCGGAGTACGCGGCGGGGCGAGCGAGTCGTCCGCCTGGGTCTCCAGCTGACGCAGCTGCGACTCCAGGTAGGACTTCAGGCGCGTGCGGTACTCCCGCTCGAAGCCGCGCAGGTCCTCGACCTTGCGCTCCAGCGTGGCGCGGGCGGACTCCAGCGAGCCCATCGCGACACGGTGCTTCTCCTGGGCGTCCCGCTCCAGCGCGTCGGCCTTGGCGCGGGCGTCCCGCTCCAGGCCCTCGGCGCGCGAACGAGCCTCACCGACGATCTTGTTGGCCTCGGAACGGGCCTCCGCGATCGCCTGGTCGGCGGTCTGCTGGGCCAGCGACAGAACGCGCGCGGCGCTGTCGCCCCCGGGGCCCTGACCGGGCATACCGGGACCACCCATCGGACCGCCCATGGGGCCCGGGCCCATCTGGCCCTGCATCGGCCCCTGGCCCATCGGACCCTGACCCATCGGGCCGGGACCCTGCGGACCCTGACCGCCGGGACCGGCGGGCAGTTGCGGCGCACCGCTCGGCAGCTGGGGCGGGCCACCCATGGGGCCACCCATCTGCTGCTGCGGCGGGCCCGATATGCCGGCGGGTACGGGAGCGCCGGGACCGCGCATGCCCTGCTGCGGCATGCCCTGCTGGGGCATACCGCCCTGCTGGGGCATACCCTGCTGCTGGTCCTGCCCCTCCGGAGGCTTGCGCATGTTCTGCTGGTTCTGGGCGGCGGCGCGGGTGGCCGCGGCCAGCTTGGCGCGCAGGTCCTCGTTCTCGCGGAGGAGACGGGTCAGCTCGGCTTCGACCTCGTCGAGGAAGGCATCGACCTCGTCCTCGTCATAGCCTTCTCGGAGGCGGACGGTCGTGAACTGCTTGTTCCGCACGTCCTCGGGGGTCAACGGCATCTCTTCACCTCAACGTAGTCGTCGGCATTCGGCAAGACCGTAGTTCACATCGCTCACAGCCGGCTCACGATCGAGATCAGGATGTAGACGATGATCATCAGTACGAAGAAGGACAGGTCGAGCGCCACGCCCCCGAGACGCAGCGGCGGGATGAACCGCCGCAGAAGCTTGAGCGGTGGATCAGTGACAGTGTAGGTGGCCTCCAGAACGACCACCATCGCCTTGCCGGGTTGCCATGAGCGGGCGAACTGGAAGACGTAGTCCATGACCAACCGGAAGATGAGCACGATGAGGAAGCACATCAGCGCGATGTAAACGACGTCCAGGACCACGCTCATGACCCTTGCTTCCCTCTCCCCTGATCCGTGCTCTGGGTACTGCTCGGTGATGCTTGTACTGCTGTTTCCGGTCGTGCGTCTCAGCTCTGGTTGAAGAACCCGCCCTCTGCGATGCGGGCCTTGTCCTCCGCCGTGACATCGACGTTAGCAGGAGACAACAGGAACACCTTCTGCGTCACCCGCTCGATACTGCCGTGAAGACCAAACACCAAACCCGCCGCAAAGTCGACAAGTCGCTTGGCATCTGTGTCATCCATCTCAGTCAAATTCATGATCACCGGAGTGCCCTCACGGAAGTGTTCCCCGATGGTACGGGCCTCGTTGTAGGTCCTCGGGTGAAGCGTGGTGATCCGGTACGGCTCTCGTTCCGACACAACCTTGGGCATGATCACCGGTGCGTTCTTCTCCAGGCTTGCGCGTTCTTGTGTGATGGATGCCACGGGCGCGATGCGCGCCGGACGGCCGGATTCCGCGGGTAGCGAAGCGGAGTGGGAGACCGGCTCGCGGGGCGCCGGAGGCTGCACCACTCGTACCGGTTCATCCCTTTGGGACTGATGTGCACCGTGGGACTGGTGCGACGAGTCGTGCCGCCGGTGGTCCCGCTCGGGTTCCGGGTCGAGTTCGGGCTCGAAGTCGTCGTCGGGGTCGAATCCCCGGCCGTCGTACCCATCGTCCTCCACGAGGCCGAGGTAGACCGCCATCTTGCGCATCGCGCCGGCCATGCTCTGAGTCCTCCGCTCTGTGGTGGATCGGCTGACGACTGCCAAGTGCCCGCGATCCACGAGGTCGTTACGCCCGCCCTTCGACGGCAATGACCATATTTTCTGCTGTGGTCCGACTTCTTGGCGACGTTACCCGAGCCTGGGGCGGACTCCGAGTACCGCGGTGCCGACGCGCACATGTGTCGCTCCGGCGGCCACGGCCTGTTCGAGGTCCGCGCTCATCCCTGCCGAGACCATGGTGGCAGCCGGATGGGTCCGGCGCAGGTCAGTCGACAAATCCATCATCCGCTCGAACGCCGCCAGTTCGTGTCCCGCGTACTCCCCGGTGAGCGGCGCGACGGTCATCAGTCCGTCCAGCCGCAGTCCCGGAGCGCCGGCCACGAGATCCGCCAACTCGCCGATTCCGCTCGGCGCCACGCCACCCCGCTCCCCTCTCGCGCTCTCACCCGCGTCGAGCGCGACCTGGATGAGGCATCCCACCTCGCGCCCGGCGCGCACGGCCTCCTTGGACAGAGCCGTGACGAGCCGGGAACGATCGACGGACTGTACGAGATCCGCGTAACCGACCACGGAACGCACCTTGTTGGTCTGCAACTGGCCGACGAAGTGCCACGTAAGGGGCAGATCCGAGCACTCCGCGGCCTTGGGTGCCGCGTCCTGGTCGCGGTTCTCGGCGACATGGCGCACACCGAGTTCCGACAGGATCCGTACATCGGCCGCGGGATAGGTCTTGGTGACCACGATCAGGGTCACCTCCTCGCGCCGCCGCCCGGCGGCCGCGCACGCGGCGGCGATGCGCTCCTCGACCTGTCCCAGATTCCTGGCGAGTTCGTCCTTACGGTCCGTCATGTTCCATCATTCCAGCCACACATAGCCCGCGAGCCGACCGGTGGTGCGGTCGCGGCGGTACGAGAAGTGGTCGCCCGACTCCAGCGTGCACACCGGCGACTGCGCCCGGTCGCGCACCCCGAGCCGGGCGAGCTGGGCGTGTACGCCGGCGGCCACGTCGACCGCGGGCGTGCCCCAACTCGTCTCGGCGTACGCCTCCGGCTCGACGGCGGCCACCTCGGCGCGCATCGCCTCCGGCACCTCGTAGCACCGGCCGCACACGGCGGGTCCGGTGCGGGCCACGATCCGGTCCGGTTCGGCACCCAGTTCCATCATCGCGCGTAGCGCGGCGGGGACGACGCCGGCGACCATGCCGGGCCGGCCCGCGTGGGCCGCGGCGGCGACCCCGGCGACGGGGTCGGCGAGCAGGACCGGTACGCAGTCGGCGGTGAGGACGGCGAGGGCGAGGCCGCGGTGCCGGGTCACGATCGCGTCGACCGAGGGGATCGGCTCAGCGGAGTCCCAGGGTCCGTCGACCACGGCCACGTCGTCGCCGTGCACCTGGTTCATCCAGACCACCCGCCCGGCGTCCAGCCCCAGGGACTTGGCGGCCAGCTCGCGATTGGTCCGTACCGCCCCGGGGTCGTCGCCGACCGCCCCGCCCAGGTTGAGCTCCTCGTACGGAACGGCGCTCACCCCGCCCCACCGGTCGGTGAAGCCGAAGTGCGCGCCGTTCACGGTGTCGCGCTGTCCTATCACTTCAGGAAGTCCGGTACGTCCAGTTCCTCGGCCGCGCTCTCCGCGTAGCTGCGCGACGGCGGGACCGGCGGCGGCGCCTGGATCTCGCTCACCGGCTCGGGCGCGGGCTCCGGCTCCTCCTTCGGCTTGACGCTGCCGAGGGCGCCGAAGGACGGGCGGCTCTCGGTCTGCCGTACCGGAGTCGGCTCCTCGCGCTTGGCGGAGGACGAGCCGAGGACGTTGTCCCGGCGGGCCGGGGGCTGGCCCCCGTCGAAGCCGGCGGCGATCACGGTGACCCGGACCTCGTCGCCGAGGGCGTCGTCGATGACCGCGCCGAAGATGATGTTGGCCTCGGGGTGGGCGGCCTCGCTGACCAGCTGGGCGGCCTCGTTGATCTCGAACAGGCCGAGGTCGGAGCCGCCGGAGATGGAGAGCAGCACGCCCCGGGCGCCGTCGATGGACGCTTCGAGGAGCGGCGAGGAGATCGCCATCTCGGCCGCGGCCACCGCACGGTCGTCGCCACGGGCCGAGCCGATGCCCATGAGGGCCGAACCGGCCTCGGACATGACCGACTTGACGTCGGCGAAGTCGAGGTTGATGAGGCCGGGGGTGGTGATGAGGTCGGTGATGCCCTGGACACCGGAGAGGAGGACCTGGTCCGCCGACTTGAAGGCGTCGAGGACGGAGACCTGGCGGTCCGAGATGGAGAGCAGCCGGTCGTTCGGGATGACGATGAGGGTGTCGACCTCTTCGCGGAGCTCGGCGATGCCGTCCTCGGCCTGGTTGGCGCGGCGCCGTCCCTCGAAGGTGAACGGGCGCGTGACCACGCCGATGGTGAGGGCGCCGAGGGAGCGTGCGATGTTGGCCACGACGGGCGCGCCGCCGGTGCCGGTGCCGCCGCCTTCACCGGCCGTCACGAAGACCATGTCGGCCCCCTTGAGGACCTCCTCGATCTCCTCGCGGTGGTCCTCGGCGGCCTTGCGGCCGACGGCCGGGTTGGCTCCGGCGCCGAGTCCGCGGGTGAGTTCACGGCCCACGTCGAGCTTGACGTCGGCGTCGCTCATCAACAGCGCCTGCGCGTCGGTGTTGATGGCGATGAACTCGACGCCCTTGAGACCGACCTCGATCATCCGGTTGATGGCATTGACACCACCGCCGCCGACACCGATGACCTTGATGACTGCGAGGTAGTTCTGCGGTGCTGCCACGTCGAAGGCCTCTCGCCTCGAATTACGTGCCGTCGTCTCGCGGTGCCCCGCGATCCGACGACTGATGCCGAATGGGACGGTCCGTATCGCCGACCCGAACCCTAACGCTGAAGTTTAGGGTTACCAGTGTGTCTGTTCCCTGGAGTCTTCTGAACAGGACACTAAGTCGACAAGTGGCGCACGTTCAACGAACACGCCGAACCTCCCGTTTTTCTTTTCACCCTATGTGATCAGCCGTAGCGCTGCCCAACCAGGGTGCTGGCCTGCGCTGATGTGCGTCAACTCCCCGATGACGCAGGGGCGGTGGGAACGCTGACATCGAAGTGCCGGGCGCCGGGGGCGGCTTTCATGAGAGCGGTGAGCGTACGGGCTTTGGCGCGCCCCTTCTCGCTGCTGCCCCACGCGACGGTGCGTCCGTCGCTCAACTCCAGTGAGATGTCGTCGTAGGAACGGACCTTGACGACCCGGGTCTGGTGGGCGACGGCGGCCGGAACGGCACCGGCGGCCCGGACCGCCTCACGCATGAGACGGCTCTCGCCGAAGCGGCGGTGGCTGGGCACGGCCGAACCCGTCCGGGACACCGTCAATTCAAGGAGCGGAACGCCTTTCGGAGCCTCAGAAACCGTGGCGAACCGGACACCTTCGTCGTCCACTTCCACAAACTTCGTGCCCTTTTTGACAAGGAGAACCGGCGTCCGCTCGGTCACTTTCAGGCCGATTCCATGAGGCCAGGAACGGACTACCTGAACCGCATCAATTCGGGGCAATTTCTGACGCAGTCGTGCCTCAATCCCGTCGGTGTCGACGGAAATCAGCGGCGCTCCGACCGGCACGTCGGCGGCCTCGCGCACCTGCGCGGGCGTCAGGACGCGAGTTCCGGAGACGGTCACGCGCTCCACGCGTGTCCACTGCGAGCCGTACAACAGCCAGCCGGCACCGGTGCCGAGAAGAATCAGGACAATCGCAAGGATGATGATCGTACGAAGCCGGAACCGCCTCAACCGCCGGACGAGGGGCGGGCCGGACGACTCCTGCTGGCGTGCACCGCGCTCGGCGGTGGTCGGTCCGGCCACGCTTCCTGCCTTCCGTTCAAACGTGCCTAACGGTGTGCACGGTGGGCGGCGATCGCCTCGTACACCATGCCGACGAGGAGTTCGTCGGCGTCCCGGCGGCCGAACTCGCCGGCGGCGCGGGACATCTCGTACAGCCGGTGCGGGTCGGCGAGCACGGGCAGGACGTTCTGCTGCACCCACTCCGGGGTGAGTTCCGCGTCGTCGACCAGCAGTCCGCCGCCGGCCTTGACCACCGGCTGGGCGTTCAGCCGCTGTTCGCCGTTGCCGATGGGCAGCGGGACGTAGGCGGCCGGGAGTCCGACGGCGGAGAGTTCGGCGACGGTCATCGCGCCCGCGCGGCAGAGCATCATGTCGGCCGCGGCGTACGCGAGGTCCATCCGGTCCAGGTAACTTACCGGGATGTAGGGGGGCATTCCCGGCATCTGGTGCACCTGCGGCAGTTCGTTCTTCGGGCCGACCGCGTGCAGGATCTGGATCCCGGCCTGCTGAAGGTAGGGCGCGACCTGCTGGACCACCTCGTTGAGGCGGCGGGCGCCCTGCGAGCCGCCGGAGACCAGCAGTGTGGGCAGGTTGGGGTCGAGGCCGAACATGTGCCGGGCCTCGGGGCGGGCGGCGGCCCGGTCGAGGGTGGCGATGGCGCGGCGCAGCGGGATGCCGATGTAGCGGGCGCCGCGCAGCTTGCTGTCCGGGGTGGAGACGGCGACCTGGGCGGCGTACCGCGAACCGATCTTGTTGGCGAGGCCGGGACGGGCGTTCGCCTCGTGGACGACGATCGGCACGCCGAGGCGCTTGGCGGCCAGATAGCCGGGCAGGGCGACATAGCCGCCGAAGCCGACCACCGCGTCCGCCTTGGTGCGCTCCAGGATCTGCTCGGCCGCCTTGATCGTGCCGCGCAGCCGGCCCGGGACGGTGATCAGCTCGGGAGTGGGCTTGCGCGGCAGCGGTACGGCGGGGATCAGCGCCAGCTCATAGCCCCGCTCCGGGACGAGCCGGGTCTCCAGGCCGCGCTCCGTGCCCAGGGCCGTGATCCCCACCGTCGGGTCCTGCCTGCGCAGGGCGTCCGCGAGGGCGAGCGCGGGCTCGATGTGGCCGGCGGTCCCCCCACCAGCGAGTACGACATGCACCGAAATTCACCGCTCTCCGGACGAGCGCGCCGTGGCGCGCCGTCGCATCGTGTTCCAACTCCGGGGACTCCGATTCGACGCAGTACCCCCAGCCCCCCGCTTTCTACCAAAGCGGGGTTGCCGCATCGCAAGCGCCGCCCGCGCAGCGGGCTCGTCGCGCGCGAAGGCGATCAGCAGCCCGATGGCGAACATGGTCGGCAGCAGGGCGGATCCCCCGTAGGAGAACAGCGGGAGGGGGACGCCGGCGATCGGCAGCAAGCCGAGCACCGCACCGATGTTGATCACGGCCTGGGCCGTGATCCAGGTGGTCACGCCTCCCGCGGCATACCTCACGAAGGGGTCCTCCGTGCGTCCGGCCACGCGGATACCCGCATAGCCTAGAGCGGCGAAGAGGGCGAGCACCGACAGCGTCCCCGCCAGGCCCAGTTCCTCACCGGTGACGGCGAAGATGAAGTCGGTGTGAGCTTCGGGGAGTTGACCCCATTTTTCCACACTCGCGCCGAGCCCGGAACCGAAGAGTCCGCCGGAGGCGAGGGCGTAGATCCCGTGCACGGCCTGCCAGCAGGAGCCGTCGGGGCCCATCTCGGTGGCGCCGATGCAGCGGAACCGGCCCAGCCGGTTGGAGCTGCTCTGGATGAGGATCGCGCCGAGGGCCGCGGCGACCCCCAGCACGCCGACGAACAGCCGGGTCGGGGCGCCCGCCAGCCACAGCAGGCCGAACAGGATCGCGGTGAGGATGATCGCGGTGCCCATGTCGCCGCCGAGCATGATCAGGCCGAGCAGCAGGAACGCCATCGGCACCAGCGGCACCAGCATGTGCTTCCACTGCGCGAGCAGGTTCCGCTCCTGCTTGCGGGCGAGCAGATCGGCGGCCCACAGCACCAGGGCGAGCTTGCCGAACTCGCTGGGCTGGATCTGGAAGGAGCCCCCGAGGGCGATCCAGTTCTGGTTGCCGTTGACAGCCAGCCCTATCCCCGGCACCTGCACCAGGGCCATCAGGAAGACGGCACCGGCCAGGATCGGGTAGGCCAGCGCCCGGTGCAGCTTCACGGGCATCCGGCAGGCGACGTACAGCAGCACCGCGCCGATGACGGCGGCCAGCATCTGCTTGCGGAAGAAGTACGACCCCGGCAGGGACATCTGCAGCGCGGTGATCTGGGAGGCCGAGTAGACCATCACCAGGCCCAGCACGGTGATCAGCAGGCTGCCGCCGAGAATGAGGTAGTACGCCGTCAGCGGCCGGTCCCAGGCTCTCTTCGCGCGCGTGGAGAACCGTACGAAGGGGTTCTCGCGCGGCGGCCGGGGGGCGGCGGGCGCGCGGACGGTCCGCGGAACCGGAGGGCGTCCGGTACGGCTGCCGGACATCACCGGTTACCCCCGGCGGGCAGCCGCCGACCAAACCCGTGCCACATCCGAGTCACCCGTCCCTCCATGGGTCCCACAGCACCCGCCGTGGCCGAGACCCGCCGTCAGGCGCCCGCGCCGAGTTCGCGCACCGCCTCCGCGAACGCGTCTCCTCGCTTGTTGTAGTTGGCGAACATGTCCATAGAGGCACAGGCAGGTGCCAAGAGCACCGTGTCTCCGGTGACGGCGAGTCGCCGTGCCTCGCGGACAGCCGCGAGCATCGCCCCAGTGTCGGTCCGGTCGAGGTCGACGACGGGTACTTCCGGGGCGTGTCGCGCAAGGGCGTCCCGGATCAGGGCGCGGTCGGCGCCGATGAGCACGACCCCGCGAAGCCGCTTCGCCGACTTGGCGACCAGTTCGTCGAAGGTCGCGCCCTTGGCCAGTCCGCCCGCGATCCACACGATGGAGTCGTACGCCGCCAACGAGGCCTCGGCGGCATGGGTGTTGGTGGCCTTCGAGTCGTCGACGTACGCCACCCCGTCCAGGTCGTCGACGAGCGCGATGCGGTGGGCGTCCGGGGTGAAGGCCCGCAGCCCGTCCCGTACGGCCGTGGGGGGCACGCCGAAGGCACGCGCGAGGGCCGCTGCCGCAAGGGCGTTGGCGATGTTGTGCGGGGCCGGCGGGCTGACGTCGGAAACCTCGGCGAGTTCCTGGGCGTTGTGGTGCCGGTCCGCGACGAAGGCGCGGTCGACCAGGATGCCGTCCACCACGCCGAGTTGGGACGGCGCCGGCGTGCCCAGCGTAAAGCTGATGGCCCGGCAGCCCTCCTCGACGTCGGCCGCGAGCACCAGGTCCTCGGTGGCCTTGTCGGCCGCGTTGTAGACGCAGGCGACGCGATTCCCTTCGTAGATACGGCCCTTGTCGGCAGCGTACGCCTCCATGGAGCCGTGCCAGTCGAGGTGGTCGGGGGCGAGGTTCAGCACGGCGGCGGAGTGGGCGCGCAGGGAGGGCGCCCAGTGGAGCTGGTAGCTGGACAGCTCGACGGCGAGGACGTCGTAGCGCTCCTCGCCGAGCACCGCGTCCAGCAGCGAGACACCGATGTTGCCGACGGCCGCGGTGCGCAGCCCGGCCGCGCGCAGCATCGAGGCCAGCATCTGGACGGTGGTCGTCTTGCCGTTGGTGCCGGTGACGGCGAGCCAGGGGGCCGCGTCGGGGCCGCGCAGCCGCCAGGCCAGTTCGACGTCGCCCCAGACGGGGACGCCGGCCTCGGCCGCCGCCGTGAACAGCGGCTTGTCCGGCTTCCAGCCGGGCGCGGTGACGATCAGTTCGGTGCCCTCGGGCAGGGTCGCCCCGTCGCCGAGGCGGACGGTGACGCCGAGCGCCTCCAGCTCGGCGGCCTGGTCCCGGGCGCGCTCGTCGGCGCCGTCGTTGACGACGGTGACGTGTGCGCCGAGGCCGCGCAGGACCTTGGCCGCCGGGACGCCGGAGACGCCGAGCCCGGCGACGGTGATGCGCTTGCCCTTGACCATCGAGGACACCGTGGAGGTCACTTTTCCGCTGCCCATCCCGCATAGAAGAGGCCCAGTCCGACAATCACACAGATGCCCTGAATGATCCAGAAGCGGACCACGACAAGGACTTCGGACCAGCCCTTGAGTTCGAAGTGGTGCTGGAGTGGCGCCATCCGGAAGACGCGCTTTCCGGTCATGCGGAACGAGCCGACCTGGATGACCACCGACATGGTGATCAGTACGAACAGGCCGCCGAGGATGGCCAGCAGCAGCTCCGTGCGGGAGCAGATGGCCAGACCGGCGAGCACACCGCCGAGCGCCAGCGAACCGGTGTCACCCATGAAGATCTTGGCCGGCGAGGTGTTCCACCACAGGAAGCCGAGGCAGGCACCCATCAGCGCGGAGGCGACCACCGCGAGGTCGAGCGGATCCCGTACCTCGTAACAGGCGTTGGGGTTGGTCAGATCCAGCGCGTTGGCGCACGACTCCTGGAACTGCCAGACGCCGATGAACGTGTAGGCGCCGAAGACCAGCACGGACGCGCCGGTGGCGAGGCCGTCGAGGCCGTCGGTGAGGTTCACGCCGTTCGACATCGCGAGGATCATGAACAGCGCCCAGACCACGAACAGCACCGGGCCGATCGACCAGCCGAAGTCGGTGATGAACGACAGCTTCGTGGAGGCCGGGGTGTTGCCGCGGTTGTCCGCGAACTGCAGCGAGAGTACGGCGAAGGCGATACCGACGATCAGCTGGCCGGCCATCTTCGCCTTGGCCCGCAGTCCCAGCGAACGCCGCTTGACGATCTTGATGTAGTCGTCGAGGAAGCCGACCAGGCCCATGCCGACCATCAGGCCGAGCACCAGCAGACCCGAGAAGGTCGGCGCCGCGTCCGCCTCGGGGTCCAGCGAGCTGGTGACCACCTTGGCCAGGAAGTAGGCGGCGACCGTCGCCAGGATGAAGGCGATGCCGCCCATCGTCGGCGTACCGCGCTTGCTGGCGTGCTCGCGCGGGCCGTCGTCGCGGATGTACTGGCCGTAGCCCTTGCGGGCCAGCAGCTTGATCAGCAGCGGGGTGCCGATCAGCGTCAGGAAGAGGCCAATGACTCCCGCGAACAGGATCTGCTTCATCATCGGGCGGCAACCTCACCCTCGGCACCGGTCTCGAGCAGCGCCTGGGCAACGCTCTCGAGGCCGACCGAACGGGACGCCTTCACGAGTACGACGTCTCCCGGGCGCAACTCGCTGCGCAACAGGTCGACCGCCGCCTGTGCGTCGGACACGTGCACCGACTCCTCACCCCACGAACCCTCGTTATATGCGCCCAGTTGCAGCCAGGACGCTTCCCTGCCCCCGACCGCGACGAGCTTGCTGACGTTGAGCCGGACGGCGAGCCGTCCGACCGCGTCGTGCTCGGCGAGCGCCTCGTCCCCGAGCTCGGCCATCTTGCCGAGCACCGCCCACGTACGACGCCCCTTGCCCATGGCCACCAAGGCGCGCAGGGCGGCCCGCATGGACTCGGGGTTCGCGTTGTAGGCGTCGTTGACGACCGTCACGCCGTCCGGGCGCTCGGTGACCTCCATGCGCCAGCGGGAGAGGGAGCCTGCCTCGGAGAGCGCGGTGGCGATCTCTTCCGCGGACATGCCCAGCTCATGGGCGACGGCGGCCGCGGCGAGCGCGTTCGACACGTGGTGCTCACCGTACAGGCGCATGGTCACATCGCTGCACCCGGAGGGTGTGTGAAGCATGAAGGAAGGCTGTCCGCTGTCCGTGAGTCGCACGTTGTCTGCGCGTACGTCCGCTTCGTCGGACTCTCCGAAAAGGATCACCTTCGCCTTCGTACGGGACGCCATGGCCCGTACGAGGGGATCGTCGGCGTTGAGGATCGCGGCGCCGTCTTCCGGAAGGGCCTCTACGAGTTCGCCCTTGGCCTGCGCGATCTGCTCACGGCCGCCGAACTCGCCGATGTGCGCGGTGCCGACGTTGAGCACCAGGCCGATCTTCGGGGGCGTCAGGCCGGTGAGGTACCGGATGTGGCCGATGCCCCGCGCGCCCATCTCCAGCACCAGGAACCTGGTGTCCTCGGTGGCGCTGAGCGCGGTCAGCGGCAGCCCGATCTCGTTGTTGAACGATCCGGGCGTCCACACCGTCGGCGCCTTGCGCTGGAGCACCTGCGCGATCAGGTCCTTGGTGCTGGTCTTGCCCGCGGAGCCGGTGAGCGCCACGAGGGTGGTGCCGAGCTTGCGCACGACGTGCCGGGCGAGGGCGCCGAGGGCCGCCTGGACGTCGTCCACGACGATCGCGGGCACGCCGACGGGACGCGACGCGAGCACCGCGACCGCGCCCGCCTCGACGACCTGTGCCGCGAAGTCATGGCCGTCCACGCGTTCGCCGACGAAGGCGGCGAACAGGCTGCCGGGCGTGACCTCGCGGGAGTCCCGGACGACCGGTCCGGTGACCTGTGCCGACGGATCCGGTATGTCGTGCGTCTGCCCGCCGCAGATTTCCGTGATCTCGGCGAGAGAGAGGGCGATCACAAGTTCATCCCCTGGGTCTTTACGGATTTTCATCCCTGGGTTTTCTGGATGGCTTCGCGCAGCACCTGGCGGTCGTCGAACGGACGGACCACCCCGGCGATGTCCTGGCCCTGCTCGTGGCCCTTGCCCGCGACCAGCACCGTGTCCCCGGGGCGCGCCCGGCCGACGGCGGCGGCGATGGCGGCGGCGCGGTCCTCGAAGAGCAGCACCTCGCCGCGTTCGTGCGCGGGCACCGTCGCCGCGCCCTGCAGCATGGTGGCGAGGATCGCGAGCGGGTCCTCGGAGCGGGGGTTGTCGGAGGTCAGTACGGCCGTGTCGGTGAGCCGGGCCGCGGCGGCGCCCATGGGGCCCCGCTTGGTGGTGTCCCGGTCGCCGCCGCAGCCGAGCACGACGTGCAGCCGGCCCTTGGTGACCTTGCGCAGCGCCTTGAGGACGGACTCGACGGCGTCCGTCTTGTGGGCGTAGTCGACGACCGCGAGATAGTCCTGGCCGGCGTCCACGCGCTCCAGGCGGCCCGGCACGCCCGGTACTGCGGCGATGCCGTCGGCGGCGGTCTGCGCATCGAGGCCGGCGGCGGCGAGGGCGACGATCGCGGCGAGGGTGTTCGCGACGTTGAAGGGGCCCGGCAGCGGCGATCTGGCGCTGATCCGCTCGCCCTTGGGGCCGAGCACCGTGAACGGCGAGTTCAGCGGGCCGACCTCGACGTCCTCGGCGCGCCAGTCGGCGTCCGGGTGGCCCTCGGCGGAGTAGGTGACGACCGGGACGGTGGCCTCGCGGGCGAGCCTGCGGCCGTACTCGTCGTCGATGTTGACCACGCCGAGTTTGCTGCGTTCCGGCGTGAACAGCTGCGCCTTGGCCCGGAAGTAGTCCTCCATGTCGGAGTGGAACTCCATGTGTTCCGGGCTGAGGTTGGTGAACACGGCGACGTCGAAGACGCAGCCGTCGACCCGGCCGAGGACCAGCGCGTGGCTGGAGACCTCCATGGCGACGGCCTCGACCCCGCGCTCGCGCATCACCGCGAACAGCGCCTGCAGGTCGGTGGCTTCGGGCGTGGTGCGCTCGGACTTGATGCGCTCGTCGCCGATCCGGGTTTCGACCGTGCCGATCAGACCACTGCTGTGGGCTGTCTTGAGGCCGCCCTCGACGAGATAGGCGGTGGTGGTCTTGCCGGAGGTGCCGGTGATGCCGATCTGGAGCAGCTCGCGGCCGGGGCGGCCGTAGATCGTCGCGGCCAGCTCGCCCATCCGCGCGCGCGGGTCGTCGACGGTGAGCACCGGCAGGCCCGTGGCGGCGGCGCGTCCGGCACCGGCCGGGTCGGTCAGTACGGCGGCGGCGCCGAGGCCGACGGCCTGGGCGACGAAGTCGGCGCCGTGCGCGCGGGCGCCGGGCAGGGCGGCGTACAGGTCGCCGGGGCGGACGGCGCGCGAGTCATGGGTGATGCCCGTGACCTCGGTTGCCCCCTCCGGGGCGGTGACACCCAGCTGGTCGGCGAGGTCCGCGAGGGGTGTGGCGGAGACCCGTTCCGGCCTGGGCGGTCCCGGGTATGTCACGGGAGCGTCCTTCTGGGCGATGTGGGACTGATCAGCGTGTGGCACGGCGGTGAGCGTACCGGGCGCACCCGCTCCGGAGCGAAGTGAGGGGCGGGGGGTGCTCTGGTTCCCGGGATCGGGGGTGATCGTTGTCACGGATGGTTCCTGGGTGCTCGGTGCTGATCGGGCGTGCGGATCGGGTACTGGCGGCTCGGTGCGGGTCGGGATGCTCGGCGGACGGGTGGCTCTGGCGGCTCGGTGCGGATCGGGTACTGGTGGCTCGGTGCGGATCAGGGTTTGAAGGTGACCGGGAGGTTCGCGGGCTTCGCTCCGGTCGGCGGGACCTGGAGGGTCTTCAGGGCGAACTCCATCACCTGCTTGTAGACGGGTCCGCAGATCTGGCCGCCGAAGTAGCTGCCCTTGGTGGCGTTCTGGATGGCGCAGTAGACGGTGACGCGCGGCTTGTCCGCGGGTGCGAATCCGGCGAACGACGAGGTGTAGCCGCGGTACTTGCCGGTGTCCGGATCCACGCGGTTCGCGGTGCCCGTCTTGCCCGCGACCCGGTAGCCGGGGATGCGCGCCTTGGTGCCGGTGCCCTCCTCGTCGTCCACGACCGACTCCAGCATCTGGGCGAGCGTCTTGGCCGTCTTCTCGCTCACGACCCGCGTCTTCTCCGGCTTCGGGGCGGGTGTGAAGACGCCGTCGGGTCCCTGCGTGCCGCGCACCAGCGTCGGCTCGACGCGTACGCCGCCGTTGGCGATCGTGGAGTAGACGGACGCCGCCTGCATCGCGTTGATGGACACGCCCTGGCCGAAAGGAATCGTGTACTGCTGCGACGTCGACCACTGGTCCGGCGGCGCGAGGATGCCCTTGGTCTCACCGGGGAAGCCGAGTCCGGTGTAGCTGCCGAGGCCGAACTTGCGCAGGTACTTGTAGAGCACCCGGTTGGCCTCGGCCTGCGTCTTGCCGAGCTGTCCGGTGGCCAGGATGGTGCCGATGTTGCTGGACTTGGCGAGCACGCCGTTGAGCGTCAGGTACCAGGTCGGGTGGTCGATGTCGTCCTGGAAGAGCCGGTCGCCGCGGTGCAGCCGGTTGGGCACGGTGACGTGCGTCAGCGGGGTGGCGACGTTCTCCTCCAGCACGGCGGCCATCGACATGACCTTGGCGGTGGAGCCGGGCTCGTAGGCGTCCTGGAGGGCCGCGTTGCCCATGGCGGACGCGTCGGCCTTGGTCAGGTCGTTGGGGTCGAAGCCGGGCGAGTTGGCCATGGCGAGGATCTCGCCGGTGCGGGTGTCCTGCACGATCACATAGCCGCGGTCCGCCCGGGACTCCTTCACCTGCTCCGCGATGGCGTTCTGCGCGGCCCACTGGATGTCGCGGTCGATGGTCAGCTCGATGTCGGAGCCGGGCACCGCGGGCGTCTCGGTGGAGCCGACGGTCGGCACCTGCAGGCCACCGGACTGGGCGTAGCGGATCTTGCCGTCCTCGCCGGCCAGCTGCCCGTTCAGCTGCTGCTCGATGCCGCCTCCGCCCTTGCCGTCGGCGTTGACCCAGCCCAGTATCCCGGCGGCCAGATCGCCGTTGGGGTACACGCGCTTGCTGCTGGGTTCGGCGAGGACGCCGGCCAGGACGTTCACGGTGCTCTTGTCGGTCTTCGCCTTGGTGACGAGCGCGGTCCTCAGGTCCTTGATCTGCTTCCAGACCTGCGGGGTCTGCCGCCCGGCGAGCTTGACGTAGCGGAGCGTCCTGTCCTCGGGCCGGAGCTTGGCGACGAGCTCTTGCTGGTCCGTGCCGAGGATCGGCGCGAGCAGCGCCGCCGCCTGCTCGGGCCCGCCGTCGATCTTCAGCTGCTCGCGGGTGAACAGCGTGGGGTCGGCGGTGATGTCGTACGCGTCGACACTGGTCGCCAGGGCGACGCCGGTGCGGTCGGTGATCTCACCGCGCTGGGCGGCGAGGGTGTGCACCACATAGCGGTTCCTCTCGGCCTTGGCGGCGTAGGCGCTCGCGTCGACGGCCTGTACCTGGAGCAGTCGTACGACGAAGACCAGCAGGACGAGGGTCAGCGTGAAGCCGATCATGCGCAGCCGGGGGCGGGGGCTGCCGAGCCGGATCGCGCGCGGGGCCGCCGGACGGGGCGGGGCGGGGCGGCGCGCCGGGCGGGCGCCGGGGCCGGGGCGCCGCTGGCCGCCGGAGCGATCGGGCCGCGCGGGTCCGGGCACGCGGCGTCGCGGCGATTCCCTGTCGGTCACTTCCGTCACCTGCCGGAGGGTGTGGTCGGGAGGGGGGCGGGCGTGCTGGCGAGCGGGCGGGGAGCGGGGGCCGTGGGGGTGGTCGTGGTGGCCGGGGGTGCCGTGCGGGTGGCCGGTGTGACGGGCGCCGGCACGGGGTGGAGGGCCGCGGACGGGATGGCCGCGGAGGGGATGGGCACGGGCCCGGTGGACATCGCCTCGGGGGCGAGGACGAGGGGGTGGCGAGCGGAGGCCGGTTCGGCGTCGGCGGGGGACGGGACGCCGTTGATGGTGCCGTCCGGGTTGAGGAAGGCGGGGTCCGAGCCGGGGACCATGCCGAGTTCGCGGGCGCGGCGCTGGAGGGCCCCGGGGGCGGAGTAGGCGTCGATGTCGCGCTGGAGGGCCTGTTCCTCGTCGGTGAGGTTCTTGGTCTCCTTCTGCAGGTCGTCGAGTCGGAACGACCCTTCGCTGAGCGCCGAGTTCAGCATGAGCAGGCCGATGAGGCCGCCGCCGAGGAGCAGGACGACGAGGAGGACGAAGGGCGTCCGGGCGGCCTGCGCCCGCCCGGTCGGCAAGAGCTGCGCGAGCCGTGCGGCCCTCCCCCTCAGTTCGGGTTTCCTACTCACTCACCCTCCCCCCGTCCGGATGTCGAACCCGCGTGTGTTGTGAGCCCCCCGCCCCGTCGGCTGCCTCACTCGACGTCCTCCCTGATCCGCTGCGCCCCACGCAGGCGCGCCGGGGCCGCACGGCGGTTCTCGGCGACCTCTTCCTCGGTGGGAAGTTCGGCACCGCGGGTGAGCAGCTTGAGCCGGGGCTGGTACTGCTCCGGCACCACCGGCAGCCCGGGCGGCGCGGTGCTGGCGGCGCCCGCCGCGAACACCTGCTTGACCAGCCGGTCCTCCAGCGAGTGGTACGACAGGACGGCGATCCGGCCGCCCACGTCCAGCGCCTTCACCGCCGCCGGGATCGCCCGCTCCAGCACGGACAGCTCGCCGTTGACCTCGATGCGCAGGGCCTGGAAGGTGCGCTTGGCCGGGTTGCCGCCGGTGCGCTTGGCGGCCTGCGGCAGCGCGTCCCGGATCAGCTCCACGAGCCGCGCGCTGTTGCTGAACGGCTCCTTCTCGCGCTCGCGCACGATGGCGGCCACGATCCGCTTGGCCTGCTTCTCCTCGCCGTACGCGCGCAGGATCCGCACCAGCTCGCCGGCCGGGTAGGTGTTGAGGACCTCGGCGGCACTGATGCCGGTCGTCTGGTCCATGCGCATGTCGAGCGGGGCGTCCTGCGCGTAGGCGAAGCCGCGGTCGGCCTCGTCGAGCTGCATGGAGGAGACCCCGAGGTCGAACAGCACGCCCTGCACGCGCGCGATGCCGAGCCGGTCCAGCACCTCGGGCAGCTCGTCGTACACGGCGTGCACCAGGGTGGCGCGCTCCCCGTACGGCGCGAGCCGCTCGCCGGACAGGCGCAGCGCCTCCTTGTCCCGGTCGAGGGCGACGAGGCGGGCCTCGGGGAAGCGCGCGAGCAGCGCCTCGCTGTGACCGCCGAGGCCGAGCGTGCAGTCGACGACCACGGCTCCGGGCCGCTCCAGCGCGGGTGCCAACAGGTCCAGGCACCGCTGGAGCATCACCGGGACGTGTCGACTCTGGCTCAAGGGGCCCTCTCAGGTCCGGCGGGCGGTACGCACCGCCGGGTCCCCGCCCGCTCGTGAAGGGGAGGCCTGCCGGCGCCGGAAGCGTCAGCCGGCCGGGAGCGGGTGGAGGCCGAGCCGTACGTACGCGCCGCGCACGTGGGGGGATCTCCGGCGGCTGGGCCGGGATCCTGGGGGAATTCGATGCAGCGGGGAGAGCCTCGCCTCCCGCTTCGCGTCACTTTAGTCCACCCTCAGTCGCGGTCAATCAACCGGCCTGCGCGTCGCGGCGGGGTACGGAAATCAACCCGCGAACCGGCGAGGATCACCCGCAAGGGCGTATACGCGCCACGCTTGTGGGTTAGCTCACATCACGGCCCGATGACTTCTTTGTCCTGTCTCACAACAGGACCCGATCACCCGTGACCAGTACCGTCGTCACCATGACGACTTCTGCATCGGTTCCCGCCGGCTCCGAGGACGCCATGGCCCGGGTCGGCACCGTCACCGACCGCCTCGTCGAGGCGAACCAGCGGTACGCGGCCGCCTTCACCGACCCCGGCATGGACGCCCGTCCGGTCCTCCAGGTGGCCGTCGTGGCCTGCATGGACGCCCGACTCGACCTGCACGCCGCGCTCGGCCTCCAGCTCGGCGACTGCCACACCATCCGCAACGCGGGCGGCGTGGTCACCGACGACGTGATCCGCTCCCTCACCATCAGCCAGCGCAAGCTCGGCACCCGCAGCATCGTCCTGATCCACCACACCGGCTGCGGTCTGGAGAGCCTCACCGAGGACTTCCGCACCGAACTGGAGCTGGAGGTCGGCCAGCGCCCGGCCTGGGCGGTGGAGTCCTTCCGGGACGTCGACCAGGACGTACGGCAGTCGATGCAGCGCGTGCGCACCTCGCCGTTCCTCCAGCACACCGATGACGTGCGCGGCTTCGTCTTCGACGTGCGGACGGGTCTGCTGCGTGAGATCGACCCCGCGTAACCGGGCGGCGGAGCTGTCGTTTCGCTATCAATTCGAGCACCGAGGCCCGCGAAAAGCGTCAAAGCCGACATATCGCTGGCAGTTGTCCACAGGCGAGTGACACGAATCGGTAACGGCAGCAAGAATGCGGGGGTGGCGTCACGCGGAACCTTGCACGCGTGGTGTCCGTGTTTCGGAGTGGGCCGGTCCGCATCACAGAGCGTCGGCCCGTGAGAAAGAACGGGCCGAGGAGGGCCGGGTGACGACCTATGACGATCGAGCGAGCCTTACTGATCTGACTGCCACCGTGGAGCGGGTCCGCAGTTCGGTGGAAGAAGTGATCGAGGGCAAGCCCGAGGTCGTGCGGCTTTCGCTGACCGTGCTGCTCGCCGAGGGACACCTCCTGATCGAGGACGTCCCCGGAGTGGGCAAGACGATGCTGGCCAAGACGCTGGCGCGGTCCATCGACTGTTCGGTGCGGCGCATTCAGTTCACGCCCGACCTGCTGCCCTCGGACATCACCGGTGTGTCCATCTGGGACCAGCAGCGCCGCGACTTCGAGTTCAAGCCGGGCGCGATCTTCGCGCAGATAGTGATCGGCGACGAGATCAACCGCGCCTCGCCCAAGACCCAGTCCGCGCTGCTGGAGTCGATGGAGGAGCGCCAGGTCACCATCGACGGGCAGACCTACGAGCTGCCCAGCCCCTTCATGGTGGTCGCCACCCAGAACCCGGTCGAGATGGAGGGCACCTACCCGCTTCCCGAAGCCCAGCGCGACCGCTTCATGGCCCGCGTCTCCATCGGCTACCCGAGCCCGGAGGCCGAGCTGCAGATGCTCGACGTGCACGGCGGGGTGAGCCCGCTGGACGACCTCCAGCCGGTGGCGCACGCGCACGAGATCGTGAAGTTGATCGAGGCGGTGCGCGGCGTCCACGTCGCCGACACCGTCCGGCGGTACGCGGTCGACCTGGTCGCCGCCACCCGCACCCACCCCGATCTCAGACTCGGCGCCTCCCCGCGCGCGACGCTGCACCTGCTGCGCGCGGCGAAGGCGGCGGCGGCCCTCAGCGGCCGGGAGTACGCCCTGCCGGACGACGTGCAGGCCCTCGCCGTGGCCGTGCTGGCACACCGCCTGCTGCCCACCGCCCAGGCCCAGCTCAACCGCCGTACTGCGGAGCAGGTCGTCCAGGAGATCCTGCAGCGCACGCCGGTGCCTGCGACGCCCCAGCAGAACGCCTTCGGCGACCTGGGCCACGGCACCCCGGCGTACGGCCAGCAGCCGCCCCGGAGGCTGTGATGACCACTGCGGCGGGGCCCGCGCCCGCCGAGGCCGACCGGGGCGACAAGGGCGGCGCGCGCACGGCCCTGGCCGGTCTGACCACCCGCGGCCGCTCCTTCCTGGCAGCCGGGGTCGCCGCCGCCGTCTGCGCCTACGTCCTCGGCCAGAGCGACCTGCTCCGGGTCGGGCTGCTGCTGGCGGTGCTGCCCCTGGTGTGCGCGACCGTGCTGTACCGCACGCGGTACCGGGTGGCCGGCAGCCGCAGGCTCTCCCCCGCGCGCGTGCCCGCCGGTGCGGAGGCCCGGGTCCATCTGCGGATCGACAACGTCTCGCGGCTGCCCACCGGGCTGCTGATGCTCCAGGACCGGGTGCCGTACGTGCTCGGCCCCCGCCCCCGCTTCGTGCTCGACCGCGTCGAGCCGGGCGGCCGCCGCGAGGTGTCCTACCGCGTCCGCTCCGACCTGCGCGGCCGCTATCCGCTGGGCCCGCTGCAGCTGCGCCTGACCGACCCGTTCGGCATGTGCGAGCTGACCCGGTCCTTCTCGACGTACGACACCCTGACGGTGATCCCGCGCGTGGAGCCGCTGCCGCCGGTGCGGCTGACCGGCGAGGCCAAGGGGTACGGCGACGGGCGGCTGCGCTCGCTGGCACTGGCCGGCGAGGACGACGTCATCCCGCGCGGGTACCGCTACGGCGACGACCTGCGCCGTGTCCACTGGCGCTCCACCGCCCGCTACGGCGAGCTGATGGTGCGCCGCGAGGAGCAGCCGCAGCGCTCCCGCTGCACGGTGCTGCTCGACACCCGGGGCGTCGCGTTCGAGGGCGCGGGCCCCGACTCGGCCTTCGAGTGGGCCGTGGCGGGCACCGCCTCCGTGCTGGTGCACATGCTCGAACGTGGCTTCTCGGTACGGCTGTTGACGGACACCGGCAACTCGGTGCCCGGCGAGGGCGCGGACGGCTTCGCGGGCGCGAGCCAGGAGTCGGCGGACGCGGCCGGGCTGATGATGGACACCCTCGCGGTGATCGACCACTCCGACGGTACGGGCCTGTCGCGGGCGTACGACGTGCTGCGCGGCGGACACGAGGGGCTGCTGGTGGCCTTCCTCGGCGACCTCGACGAGGAGCAGGGCGCGGTGGCCGCGAGGATGCGTCAGCGCACCGGCGGCGCGGTCGCCTTCGTCCTGGACAGCGAGGACTGGGTGCGGGAACCGACCGATGTGCCCCGGCCGTTGGGCGGGAAGGAGGAGCGCCTGCGGATGCTGCGCGAGGCCGGCTGGACGGTCGTGCGCGTGCCGCGGGGCGCCTCGCTGCACGACCTGTGGCGCCAGGCGGAGCATGAGCGCACGGGCGTCGCGGCGGCCGGGGGCACGACGGTCGGGGAGGGACGGTCATGAGCGGACAGGCGCGGATGGCTCTGTGCGCCATGGCGGCGACGCTGATGGCCGCGTGCGCCCTGCTGCCGCTGGTCGATCCGGCCACGTGGTTTCTGCAGGCGGCCATCCTGCTGGCGATCCAGACGGGGGTGGGCGCGGCGGCCCGGCGGGTGCCGCTGGCCCGTCCGCTGACGGTGACCGTGCAGGCCCTGGTGACGCTGATGCTGCTGACTCTGGTCTTCGCCCGGGAGTACGCGTTCATCGGGCTGATCCCCGGCCCCGAGGCCTTCCTGCACTTCGCCGACCTGCTCCAGCAGGGCACCCAGGACGTCGGACGGTACGCGATCCCGGCGCCCCTGTCCCCCGGCATCAAGCTGATGCTCATCGGCGGTGTCCTGGTGATCGGGCTGGCGGTCGACATGATCGCGGTGACCTTCCGCAGCGCGGCCCCGGCCGGGCTGCCGCTGCTCGCGCTGTACTCGGTCGCCGCGGGCCTGTCGGACGGCAGCGGCGGCTGGGTGTGGTTCCTGATAGCGGCGGTCGGCTATCTGATGCTGCTGCTCGCCGAGGGACGGGACCGGCTGTCGCAGTGGGGCCGGGTGTTCGGCGGGGCGCCACGCGCCCCGGGCGGCGGTCCGGTGGCACCGGTGCGCACGGGGCGGCGGATCGGCGTGGTCGCGCTGGGCATAGCCCTGGTCGTGCCGCTGACCCTGCCCGCGATGAACGGCGGCCTGCTGGACGGCGCCGGGACGGGTGTCGGCTCGGGCAGCGGGGGCGGCGGCACGATCTCCGCGGTGAACCCGCTGGTGTCGCTGCGCGACAGCCTGAACGTGGACGAGGACCGCACGGTCATGACACTGCGCAGCAGCACGGACGACCTGTCGAACATGTATCTGCGCATCGTGTCCCTGGACGACTTCGACGGCACGACCTGGAAGCCCTCCCGGCGGAACATCGTCGCGGTGCCGGACGAGTTCCCGACGCCCGTCGGACTGGGCCCGGACGTCCGCCGCGCCGAGGTCCGCACCCGGATCGCCGCGGCGGACTGGTACGCCCAGGACTGGCTCCCCATGCCGTACCCGCCGAGCAGCGTGCGGATCGACGGCAGCTGGCGGTACGAACCGGTCGGCATGACGCTCGTCGGCGACCACGGCCAGACCACCCGCGACGCCACCTACGAGGTGACCAGCCTCGATGTGCAGCCGACGGCGGACCAGCTGGCCTCGGCGCCGGAGCCGCCCGCCGCGATCGAGCGCGAGTTCACCGAGGTACCGGACTCACTGCCGCGGGTGGTGTCGCGGCAGGCCCGCGAGATCACGGCAGGCGCGGAGAATCCGTACGAGCAGGCGGTCAAGCTCCAGGAGTACTTCACCCTGACCGGCGGGTTCCAGTACGACACCGAGGTGGAGGTCGGCGGCGGCTCCCAGGCGATCGCCCGCTTCCTGCGGGACAAGCGGGGCTTCTGTGTGCACTTCTCCTTCGCGATGGCGTCGATGGCCCGCACGCTCGGCATACCGGCCCGGGTCGCGGTGGGCTTCGCGCCCGGTACGGCGCAGGGGGACGGCACGGTGACGGTGGGGCTCCGGGACGCGCACGCGTGGCCCGAGCTGTACTTCGAGGGCGTGGGCTGGACCCGTTTCGAGCCGACCCCGAGCCGGGGCACGACGCCCACGTACACCCAGCCCGAGGTGCCGGGCAGCAGCATCCCCGAGCTGCCGGAGGCCTCGCGGACGGCGGACCCGGCTCCGTCGGCCGAGCCGTCCACGAGCGCGAGCTGCTCGCCGGAGGACAGGCGGCTCGATGCGTGCGGCGGGGCGCTGCCGCTGGACCCGGGCACCTCCGACGACGAGGGTCGGCCCTGGTACCAGACGGCGGGCTGGACACTCCTCGCCGTCGCGCTGATCGTCCTGCCGCTGCTGCCCATGCTGTGGCGGGTCAGACGGCGGTCGGTGCGACTGGCCTCGGCCCGGCACACCGGCTCGGCGGTACCGGGTGTACTCGGCCGGGGACGCGGCGGTGAGGGCGGCAGCGACGGCGTCGAGGCGACCACCCTCGACGTGCAGCTGGACGAGCGGTATGCCGCCGAGGTGGCCGCCGGGCATGTGCTGGCCGTCTGGCGCGAACTGACCGACACCGCCTGGGACTACGGCATCGTGCCGGACGACGCGCTGACCCCCCGCAAGGCGGCCGCGCGGATCGTGCGGCTGGGGCATCTGGACGAGCCGACGGCCCAGTCGGTGCACCGGGTGGCCGGTGCCGTGGAGCAGGTGCTGTTCGCACCGAACCCACGCGCGGAGACGGGGCTGGCCGACGACGTACGCCGGATGCGGGCGGCGCTGCGCTCCCGGGCCGGCTGGCGGACCCGGATCCGGGCGGTCGTCGCACCGCGCTCGGCCATCCGCGCCGTCTGGGACCTCAATGACCGCTGGTCCGCCGCGAAGACCCGCATGGCGACCGGCTGGGCGGCTCTGGTGCGCCGCCCGTCGGGTCAGCGGAGCGGCTGAGGTCTGAATCCGAAGGAGACAGAGCAGGGGCCCGGTGCTTGTCTAGAGCGCCGGGCCCCTGGCCTGTTCCGACGGCGTACTCCCTGACCGACCCCGGTCATGGCATGCGTGAGGGGTTACCGCCCGGCGGGCGGTAACCCCTCACGTACGTCGGTGGGAGCTGCGGGTGGGAATCAGTGGCCCTGTTGCTCGTCACGGCGTCGCTGCCAGCGCTGTTCGATGCGGTCCATCATCGAGCGCCGCTGACGTCCCTGACGGCCGGCGGAGGGACCACCCGCAGCGGGCTGCTCGCCCGGCTTGGGGGCCTTGCGCCAACCGGTCACGGCGAGTACCGCACACCCCAGCATGACGAGGAAGCCCACCACGCTGAGCCAGACCTGCTGGGCGACCATTCCGGCCATGAGGAGCGCGATACCTACGAGGAAGCCCGCGACCGCCTGGTAGACCCGTCGCCGGGTGTACGTACGCAGCCCGCTTCCCTCAAGCGCTGTCGCGAACTTGGGATCTTCGGCGTACAGCGCTCGCTCCATCTGCTCGAGCATGCGCTGCTCGTGCTCTGAGAGCGGCACGGAGTCCTCCTCATCGTGCAGTCGCCGGGGCGACCCGGGGGGTCTCTTCAGGATAGGCAGGGAATCGCCCCCGTGAAACCCGCCCCTCTGCGCCAATTGGCCAACCGGAACCCGCCATGGCCGAACCGGTCCGCCGAGAATCACATTCCCCGGCAGCCGACCCGTCATGCCGGGCGGTCTCCCTCGATCATACGGCGGGAAGCCCCCGATCGGGGGGCCTGTGGCGTACTCCATCCGCCACCAACCCGCTGATCAGCGGCGCACCACAGGGGTCGCTCAGGCCCCGGCAGACGCTCGGGTCTCACCGAGCACGTGAAGCTGCGTGGCCACCGCGTGGAACGCGGGCAGCTCGGCCGCGGCGGCCTCCAGCTTGAGCAGGGCGTCCATGGCGCCGGGCTCGGTGTCCACCAGCACGCCGGGCACGAGATCTGCGAAGACCCGGACGCCGTGCACGGCCGTGACGGCGAGGCCGGCGCCCTCGACCAGGTCGGTGAGCTGCTCGGCGGTGAAACGGCGCGGCATCGGGTCACCCGAGCCCCAGCGGCCGTTCGGGTCGTCGAGGGCCTGCTTGGCCTCCTTGAAGTGGCCCGCGAGGGCACGCGCGAGCACGGCGCCGCCCAGCCCGGCGGCGAGCAGGCTGAGGACACCCTCGGGCCGCAGGGCGGCCACCGCGTTGCGGATGCCCTCGGCCGGGTCGTCCACGTACTCCAGGACGCCGTGGCAGAGCACCGCGTCGTAGCCGCCGCGCTCGACCACGTCGAACAGGCCGTGGGCGTCACCCTGCACGCCCTTCACCCGGTCGGCGACGCCGGCCTCGGCGGCGCGGCGCTCCAGGGCGAAGAGCGCGTTCGGGCTGGGGTCGACGACGGTGACCCGGTGGCCGAGGCCGGCGACGGGCACGGCGAACTTGCCGCTGCCGCCTCCGGTGTCGAGGACGTCCAGCGACTCCCGGCCCGTGGCCTTGACCCGGCGGTCCAGGGCGTCCTGGAGGACCTCCCACACCACGGCGGTACGGAGAGCGGCGCGGGGGCTCGACGGGTCCGACACGGCAGTTGACTCCTCGGCGCGGCACCGCCCCCGTGCGGGGCGGAGCGAACGGGCTGCCTCCCCGGCCCGGGGTACGGGGGAAGGCTTCAGGCGCTCTCCACCCTATTGCCTCCGGCGCGCCGACCGGTCACGGTCAGCCCGCGTCGGGCATCTCGCGGTCGCGGTCCGTGCCGGGGCCGCGGTCCTCCGCCTCGTCCGCGTCCGGGCGGGGCTGTGGGAGGACCGGCTGGAGCACCAGCATCCGCTCGACGAGGCGGATGAACATCGCCACGTCGCGTATCAGGTCGTCGGCGTCCCGGCGGCCGGCCGCGCCCTGGATGCCCGCCTCGGCCCGGGCACGGCGTCGGGCCCCCGAGGCGAACAGCGCGCTCCACTCGGTCAGCTCGGGCGCGATTTCGGGGAGCACTTCCCAGGCGCTGCGGATCCGGGCCCGGCGCCGGGGGTTGGACTCCGGGCGGCCCCGCGCGGCCAGGACGGCGGCGGCCGTGCGCAGGGCGGCGAGGTGGGCGGTGGCGTAGCGCTCGTTCGGCGTTTCGAGGACTGCTGCCTCGTCGAGCCCGGCACGGGCCTTGGCGAGCAGGTCGAGGGCGGCGGGCGGGGCCGTGGCCCGGCGGAGCACGGGGTGCACGTCGCTCGCCGGGCCGGTCAGTGAGGGGGCAGGGCCGGTGGCGCGGCGCCGACGGGCGGCGGCTGCGGACGAGTTGGCCATGACGAACCTCCTGTCGTCTGTGTGACGGCACACCCTCACACGGGGTGCCGTATGTGCCCATCGTGAGGTATGGCACTGACAATCCGTTCTGACCTCGGCTTTTGCTTCGATCGAGAGTTCGGGCTAGTTTTGCACTGACCAGTCAGTTCAAATGGTTCGGTTCGGAATCACCGATCCAGAAACACCTGGGGGCACTGTGGGGGGAACCGTGGCGGGACTCGCCGTCACCGCCCGCGACTTCGGGCTCGAGGGACCCCGCGGCTGGGCCTTCCGTGGCATCTCCTTCACCGCGGAGCCCGGCTCGCTGATCGCGATCGAGAGCCCGTCCGGATCGGGCCGTACGAGCCTGCTGCTCGCGCTCACCGGGCGGATGAAGGCGACCGAGGGCACGGCGGTGGTCGGTGACGCCCGGCTGCCGAAGCAGATGGCGGCCCTGCGCTGGGTCAGCGCGCTCGCCCACGTGCCCGGCGTCACCGACCTCGACCCGGCCCTGACCGTCGGGGAGCACCTGCGCGAACGGGCGCTGCTGGAACGCCGGTTCGGCGTCTCGCTGCGGGGGCTGCTGCGCCCGCGCGCCGAACGCGCGCGGGAGGCGGGGCTGCGGATCGACGCCGCCCTGACCGCCGCCGGACTGGACCGGGAGGCCCTGCCCAAGGGCTCGCGGACCGCCGTACGCGACCTGGACCGCGTCGAGGCGCTGCGGCTGTCCATCGCCCTGGCGCTCGTCGGGCACCCGCGGCTGCTCGGGGTCGACGACACCGACCTCAAGCTGTCCGACGCCGAGCGGGCCGAAGTGTGGGCGCTGCTGAGGTCGCTCACCGAGGCCGGGACGACGGTGGTGGCGGTGTGCAGCGTGGCTCCCGGGGACGCCGTGGTGGTGTCCACCGAGCGGGGCGGCGGCGACGCCGCACACGACGAGCCCGGGCCCGGCGGCGCCGGGACACACGAGGAGCCCGACGGCGCTTGCGGCGACGTACCCGAGGACCCTGACGGCGCCGCCGACGACGTACCCGAAGACCCTGAGGGCGCCGACAGCGACGTACCGGACGAGCGGGACGGCCGGGACGGTCAGACGGCCCGCGACGATGTGAAGGAGGCGGCGGATGCGTTCGCCGAGGCTGGCCGCGCTTGAGCTGCGGCGGTTCGGCCGGGGGAAGCTGCCCCGGGCCGCCCTGGTGGCGCTTCTGCTGCTGCCGCTGCTGTACGGAGCGCTGTACCTGTGGTCGTTCTGGGACCCGTACGGCCGCCTCGACCGGCTTCCGGTGGCGCTGGTGAACGACGACAAGGGCGCGACCGCCGACGGGAAGAGGGTCGACGCGGGCGACGACATCGTGGCGGGGCTGCGGGACAGCGAGGTCTTCGACTGGCACGAGGTGAGCGCCGAGGAGGCGCGCGCGGGGGTCGAGGACGGCACGTACTACCTGTCGCTGACCATGCCCGCCGACTTCAGCGAGCGCATCGCCTCCAGCTCGGGCGACTCCCCCGAGACGGGCGCGCTTCAGGTCCGTACGAACGACGCGAACAACTACATCGTCGGGCAGATCTCGCGGACGGTGTTCAGCGAGGTGCGCACGGCGGCGTCCACCAAGGCGTCGCGGTCGTTCCTGGACCGGATCTTCATCTCGTTCTCCGACATCCACGGCGAGACCGTGAAGGCGGCCGACGGGGCCGACAAGCTCAAGAGCGGCATCGGTACGGCCGAGAAGGGCTCCAAGGACCTCGCCGACGGGCTGAAGGACGCCAAGGACGGCAGCGGGGACCTGTCCTCGGGGCTGACGAAGCTCACCCAGGGCGCGAGTGATCTGGAGGACGGTTCGGCGCGGGTCGCGGAGGGTACGCAGGCGCTCGCCGACCAGGTCAACGGTATCGCGGACAAGCTGGGGCCCTTCCTCGAGGACAACGAGAAGACGATCGGTGACACGGCGCGGCTGGTCGCCGACTCGTCGGCGGCGATCCGCGACAACCTCGACGCGCTGGTGAAGCGGGCCCCGGCCGCCGCCGAGGGAGCCCACCTGGCCTCCGACGCGCTGACCGACATCCACCAGAGGCGCTGCGAGACCCCCGTACTGCCCGACGCGGTCTGCTCCGACCTGGAGAAGGCCAGGGACTCGGCCGCCGACGTGGCGACGATCGCGGACGACCTCAACACGGTGCTCAGCAACTACGACGGCGACATGGACAAGCTCGACGGGCACCTCGCCACCCTGGAGGAGCAGGCCCGGGCGCTCGCCCAGGACGCGCCGCACCTCTCGGAGGACCTGGACGAGGCCGTCGCGAAGATCAACAAACTGAACGAGGGTGCCGGGAAGGTCGCCGAGGGCGCCAAGGCACTGCACTCGGGGCTGGGCACCGCCCGGACGGGCGCGGTGGACCTCGACGAGGGTGTCGGTGAGCTCAAGACCGGCGCGGACGACCTCAGTGGGGGCATGTACAAGCTGGTCGACGGCTCCGTGAAGCTCGCGGACGGGCTGCACGACGGCGCCGAGCAGATTCCCGACTACGACAAGCAGGAGCGCGACGCGCGTACGGAGGTGATGGCGGACCCGGTCCAGCTGGCGTCCAAGTCCCTGCACGAGGCGCCCAATTACGGCACCGGTTTCGCCCCGTACTTCATCCCGCTGTCCCTGTGGGTGGGCGCGATGGTGGCGTACATGCTGATTCCGCCGCTCAACCGGCGGGCGCTGGCCGCCGGGGCGTCGGCCTGGCGGATCGCGCTGGCGGGCTGGTTGCCGGTGCTGGCGATCGGCGTGCTCCAGACGGTGGCCCTGATGGCGGTGCTGCACTGGGCGGTCGGCCTGCAGATGGCGCGGGCGGCCGGGACGGTGGGCTTCCTGTTCCTGGTGACGGCGTGCTTCGCGGCGATCGTCCAATGGCTGAACGCGCGCTTCGGCGCCGCCGGCCGGATCCTGGTGCTCGCGTTGCTGATGCTGCAACTGACGTCCGCGGGCGGCACATACCCCGTGCAGACCAGTCCGGGCTTCTTCAACGCGCTGCATCCGTACCTGCCGATGAGCTACATCGTGGAGGCGCTCAGGAGGCTCATCACGGGTGGTGGTCTCGGTCCCGTGGGGCACGCGTGCGTGGTGCTCGCCGCGTTCACGGTGGGCGCCCTCGCGCTGACCGCGCTGTCGGCCCGCCGCCGCCAGGTGTGGACGCTGGACCGGCTGCATCCGGAGCTGAGCCTGTGAGCTCGCCGCCGGTGTCCTCCGGTGGTGCCGTTCCTGTGACAATCAGGGCCATGGAAAGCAGCAGCGCCACGTCGGGGGCGAGCACGCGCCGCGAGGCGACCCGGCAGAAGCTCTACGAGGCGGCCGTCACGCTCATCGCGGAGCAGGGTTTCTCCGCCACCACGGTGGACGAGATCGCCGAGCGGGCCGGGGTCGCCAAGGGCACGGTGTACTACAACTTCGCCAGCAAGTCCGTCCTCTTCGAGGAACTGCTGCGGCACGGCGTGGGCCTCCTCACCGCCTCCCTGAGGGAGGCGGCCGAGCGGACGGAGAAGGACGGCGGCACCAAGGTGGCCGCGCTGGACGCGATGATCCGGGCCGGGCTCGTCTTCATCGACCGCTATCCGGCCTTCACGCAGCTGTACGTGGCCGAGCTGTGGCGCACCAACCGGGCCTGGCAGTCCACGCTGCTGGTGGTTCGGCAGGAGGCGGTGGCGGTCGTCGAGGACGTGCTGCGCGGGGGGATCGAGAACGGTGAGTTCAGCGAGGAGATCGATGTACCGCTGACGGCGGCGGCGCTGGTCGGCATGGTGCTGGTGGCCGCGCTGGACTGGCAGGCGTTCCAGCCGGAGCGCTCCCTGGACGATGTGCACGCGGCGTTGTCGCGGTTGTTGCAGGGGCGGGTGAGCGGGCGGCCGTCAGCCCGCTGAGGACCCGCCGGGAGGACCTTCGGGAAACGGAAAGCGCCGGTCCGGATGGTGGCCGCGTCCCCCGCGGGCCACGCCGGACCGGCGCTTCCTTGTGCTCCCCCGATTCCCCCCGGTGCTCCCCCGTTCCCCGTGATCCCCCGTTCCCCCGTCTCCCCCGTTTCCCATCCCCTGTCGGGATTCCCCCGTTGGGCCCCGTTCGGTCGTCCCTCCCCCGGGTCCCCCCGTGCCTCGCTCCCGCCGACCTGAGCCGGCGGAAGGAGCGGTCCAGGGCCACGCCGTTCCGCCGCCCCGTGTCGGCGGTGCCGGCGCGGGGCCCCTTTCCGTGCCTCCACTCTCTCGTTCGCGCAGGTCGGCACCCATCCGCGCGCGTACTCATCTCCCTGCCTAGGTACGGATACTCAGCCGTCCGCGCTCACCCCCAGGCCGCGCAGCAGCCCCCTGGATACGATCGCGTCCGTGTCCGTACTCCCCCTCGTCTTCACCAGCGGCTGGGCCAGCGGCGTCAACGCGTACGCCGTGATGCTGCTGCTCGGCTTCTTCGGTGCGACGGGACTGAGCGACGAGGTCCCGGAGGCGCTGCAACGCCCCGAGGTGCTCATCGCGGCGGGGGTGCTGTTCCTGTGCGAGGCGGTCGCCGACAAGATCCCCTACGTCGACTCCGTGTGGGACTCCGTGCACACGGTGATCCGGCCCGCCGCGGGCGCGTGGGTCGGGGCGCTGCTCGCCGGGCAGAGCGGTTCGCTCCCCGATCTGGCGGCGGGCGCGATCGGGGGTTCGACGGCGCTGGCCAGCCATGCGGTCAAGGCGGGGACGCGGATGGCGGTCAACTCGTCGCCGGAGCCCTTCAGCAACATGATCATCAGCGTGGCCGAGGATCTGGGCGTCGGGGGGCTGGTGACGTTCGCGATCTTCCACCCGGAGGCGGCGGCGGTCATCGCGGCGACCCTGCTGGTCACTGGCCTGGCCACCCTGTACTTCCTCGCCTCCCGCATCCGCCGCTTCCTGCGCCGCCGAGCACAACGCCGGGAGGAACGACGGCTGGCGGGGCGGCGGGGGGCGCCGCCACCGGACTGAGCGGCGCGGTCGGGGGCCATCGCCGGGCCGAGGTCTGCCTGAGCGGCGCGAGAGGGGCGGTCATCCAGCCCTAG
Source organism: Streptomyces sp. Z423-1 (assembly GCF_013009255.1). NCBI lineage: Bacteria > Bacillati > Actinomycetota > Actinomycetes > Kitasatosporales > Streptomycetaceae > Streptomyces > Streptomyces sp. Z423-1. Next base: position 7,022,996 of record NZ_CP053109.1, on the reverse strand, counting down.
GACAGCCGTCCTCAGTCGGCGCCGCCCACACCCTGCGCACCACCCCGTCGGCCCGATCAGGCAGCGCCCGGCCGCCGGGACCACCTCCCCTCCCGCGCCCAACCTCGCTGGTCACAGGCCCGGGGACGGGCTGTCAGTGGCTGCCGATAAAGTCGCACGCATGGCACGGATTGCGGTGATCGGCGCGGGGATGGGCGCCATGGCGGCTGCTGCGCGGCTGGCCGTGGCGGGCCACCGGGTGGTGGTGTACGAGCGTACGGAGACGTACGGCGGGGCGGTGCGGCGGCGGGAGCGGGACGGGTTCACCTTCGACACCGGTCCCGGTGTGCTGCCGTTGCCCGCGGTCTGGCGGGACCTGTTCCTCAAGACCGGCAAGGAGCCGCTGGAGGCGTGTGTCGAGCTGACGCAGGTCGATCCGTCGGCGCGGCATGTCTTCGCGGACGGTACCGAGGTGTCCCTGCCGAACGCCTCGCGCGCGGGCGTGGTCGCCGCTCTCGACGAGGCGCTGGGCGCAGGTGCGGGCGCCCGCTGGGGCGACTTCCTGGTGCGGGCCCGTGAGGCCTGGGACCGGACGCGCCGACCGCTCCTGGAGGAGCCGCTGTGGCCCAACTGGCCGGTGCTGGCCGAGCGGGAGCCCTACCCGGCCGTCCCGCACAAGCGGCTGCTGCGCACCCGCCGGGCCGGCACGCTCGCCGAGGTCGGCGCCTGGGAGCTGCGCGACCCCCGGCTGATCGCCCTGCTGGAGAGCCACGCGCTGGCGTACGGCCTGGACCCGCGCGTCGCACCGGCGAGCGCGGCCGTGCTGCCGTACATGGAGCACGCCTTCGGCACCTGGTTCGTGCGCGGCGGCATCCGGGAGCTGGCGCGGGCGGTGTACGAGCGTTGCCTCGCCCGTCGGGTCGAGTTCGTCTTCGGCGCCGAGGTCACCAAGCTGCTGGAGAAGGACGGCCGCGCGGCGGGGGTGGAGCTCGCCGACGGCACAGTGGCGGAGGCGGACTTCGTGGTCGCCGGTGTCGCGCCCGGCGCACTGCCGGACATGCCGCCGCGCGCCACCGGCGAGGTCCCGCCGCAGCGCGGGCTGCCCAGCCGCCTGACGGTGCTGCTGGCGCTGCGCGGCCCCCGCCCGGAGGGGACACCGCACCGGACGGTCGTGCACACCGAGGACCGGGACGGCGAGTTGGAGTCCCTCTTCGGCAGCAGGACCGGGACATCGACACCGCGCCCCACGGTCACCGTCCTGCGCCCCGACGACCCGCGGCTGGTCCCGGATGCCGACCACGAGGCGGTCACTCTCACGACCACCGTCCCGGCCTCGACCTCCTCGGAGACCTCTTCCGACCGCGCCGAAGCCATGCTCAACGCCGCCGAACGCGCGATACCCGACCTCCGCGCCCGCCTCCTCTGGCACGAGCCGCACACCCCGGCGGACATCGCCGAGGCGACCGGCGCGCAGGGCGGAGCGGTCCCCGCCCCGTCACTGGCGGCGGCCGAGGGCAGGCTGCTGCACCCGTCCAACAGCACGGCACTGCCCGGCCTGTTCACCGTCGGCGGCTGGTCGCACCCGGGCGGCGGTCTCCCGCACGCGGGCATGTCGGGCACCCTGGTCGCGGGGCTGATCGTGGAGGGTCCGGACTTCCGCGGCTCTCAGTGAGCCGGACTTCCGCGGCCTCTCAGTGAGCCGGACTTCCGGGGTTCTCAGTGAGAACGGGCGCTCAGAACCGGTACCGCTCGTCGTACTCGTTCGCCTGCTGCCCTTGACCGTCGCCCTGATAGGGATACGGCTGCTCCGGCGGCAGCTCGGCACCGTACGGATCGTCGGCGTTGCGCTGCTGCGGCACCCACACACCCCCGGCCGGGGTCTCGCCGCCGTAGCCGCCGGTGGCACCCGTAGCACCGGTGCCGTACTGGTCCTGGCCGTAGCCCTGCTGACCGTACTGCTGGTCGTAGCCGGTGTCGTACGACCCACCGCTGTAGGTCTGGGTGCCGATGTACGGGTCGGAGTAGGCGGCGTACTGCTGTTGACCGGTGGTGTCGTAGCCGTACTGCTGCTGGCCGTAGGCAGAGTAGCCGTCGTGGGCGTAGGTCTGGTCGGCGGCCTGGGCGGCCGCCGCGTACTGGTCCTGGGCCTGGCCCTGGGTGGCGTAGGCGCCGGTGTCGCCGTACACGCCGTACGAGCCGGTGTCGTCGGGGACGGGCTGCGGCTCGTACACGGCCGTGGTCTCGGCGGCCGAGGCGGCGAGGGGGCGGGCGGGCGTGAACACGTCGTCGTGGTCGTAGTCGTCCTGGCCGTGGGCGGCGCCGTCGTCGCCGTGGTCGGCCGCTTCGAGGTCGGAGACCTCCAGGGTCGGGTCCTGGCGGTCCGGCTCACCGCGGCGGCGCTTGCTGCCGCCCAGGCTCGGACGGCCGGTCACCGCCCAGCCCTCGGCGAAGCCACGGCGGAACGACAGCGTGACGTATGTCTGCCCGACCGCGAAGGCGGCCGCGCCCAGTCCGATCACGATGACGGACGGGATCAGTACGCCGACGACGACACCGAGGAAGCCGACGAACGCCAGCAGCCGCCAGCGAAGCCGTGCCTTGTACTGCAGCAGGACCTCACCGAGCAGCCACAGCGCGACGATGCCGAACGCGATGTAGAGGACCGTCCAGCCCATGTACGCCCCTCTCCCAGTGGCCGCTACGCAGTGTGTCGTATGAGCGTGCGACCGGTCTAGGCCTGCGGTGGGTGGTGCAGGCCCAGGTTCTCGTAGATTTCCAGGGTCGCCGTGGAGTTGTTCAGCGTGATGAAGTGCAGACCCGGCACTCCCTCCGCCAGCAGCCGTGCGCAGAACTCCGTGGCGAACTCGATCCCAATGGAGCGTACAGCGGACGGATTGTCTTTCGCTGTGAGGATCCGCTCTTTCAAGGTGGACGGAATGTGAGCATTGCTGAGCTGCGGCAGCCGCTCCAGCATCCGGACGCTGGTCACAGGCATGACCTCGGGGATGACCGGGGTCTCGCAGCCCGCGCCGGCCACTCGGTCACGCAGTCGAAGGTAGGACTCCGGCTGGAAGAACATTTGTGTGATCGCGTAGTCGGCGCCGGCCCGGCACTTGTCGACGAAGTGCTCGACGTCCGTGTCCCAGTCGGCGGAGCGCGGGTGCATCTCCGGGAAGGCCGCGACGCCGACGCAGAAGTCGCCCGACTCCTTGATGAGCCGGACGAGCTCGGCGGCATAGGTCAGGCCCTTGGGGTGCGGCACCCACTCGCCCATGGGGTCGCCGGGCGGGTCGCCGCGCAGGGCGAGCATGTTGCGGATGCCGGCGTCGGCGAACTGGCCGATCACATTGCGCAGCTCGCCGATCGAGTGGTCGACGGCGGTGAGGTGGGCGACCGGGGTGAGTGTGGTGTCGGCGACGATCTGCTGCGTCTCCTTGACCGTGCTGGCGCGCGTGGAGCCGCCGGCGCCATAGGTCACGGAGACGAAGTCGGGAGCCACCGCCTCGACCCTGCGCAGCGCGTTCCACAGGCTGCGCTCGCCCTTGGCGGTCTTCGGCGCGTAGAACTCGAACGAGTACGTCGTCTTACCGGTGGCGAGCATGTCGCGCACGGTGCGTGCGCGATCAGTCCTGGTGGATGCGGTTCCGAGGGCCATACGGGCAGGTTAGCCAGGGGCTGTCGGTCCCCCAACCGGATGCCGGAAATTTGCCCGAATTGTCGGGTTGCTGTCCATCCCTTGGACAACCCATGGCCGAAACGGGTCACGCAGCGGCCGAGGCCCGGCGTCCCGCCCGCCGACGCCGCCTCACGCCCCGCTGCTGTCTCACACCCCCCGCAGCCGCTTCGCGAACTCCCCCGCAGCCGCGCCCGGGTCGTCCGCCTCCGTGATCGCGCGGACGACGACCACCCGGCGGGCGCCCGCCTCCAGGACCTCGTCGAGGTTGCCGAGGTCGATGCCGCCGATGGCGAACCAGGGGCGGCCGGTGCCCAGCGCGGCCGTGTGCCGGACCAGGTCGAGGCCGGGGGCGTGGCGGCCGGGCTTGGTGGGGGTGGGCCAGCAGGGGCCGGTGCAGAAGTAGTCCACGCCCTGCTGGACGGCTGCCGCCTCGGCCTCGGACTCCGCGTGCGTGGAGCGGCCTATGAGGATGTCGTCGCCGAGGATCGCCCGGGCCGCCGGGACCGGGAGGTCGCCCTGGCCGAGGTGGAGCACGTCGGCGCCGGCGGCGTGCGCGACGTCCGCGCGGTCGTTGACCGCGAGCAGTTTGCCGTGCCGGGCGCAGGCGTCGGCGAAGACCTTGAGGTGCTCCAGCTCCTCGGCGGCCTCCATGCCCTTGTCGCGCAGCTGCACGATGTCGACCCCGCCGGCCAGGACCGCGTCCAGGAACTGGGGCAGGTCGCCCTGGCGCTGACGGGCGTCCGTGCACAGGTACACACGGGCGTCGGCGAGCCGGGCGCGAGCGGTGGCGGCGGTGTCGGGCATGCGTTGGGTCCCCCCGTGGATCGGTACCTCTGGGTGTCACTGTCGGTGGCGTACGGGCCGCGCCGGGGCGCGGTCGGCCCGGGGCCGTGGCCCAGGGCCTGTCTATCGGATCATGCCGGCGTCACGCGCCCTGGCACGCGACGCCGAACGACAGGCCCCTGGCCGACCGCGGCCCGTACGCCGGACGGTTGCTCGGGTCGGGCCGGCGTCAGACGGCGAGCGCCTGGGCCCGGCGCTTCACCTCCGTGCCGCGATTCTCGCTCAGCGCCTGCGCGGGCGTACCGGGCAGGGTCGGGTCGGGGGTGAAGAGCCACTCCAGCATCTCTTCGTCCGTGAAGCCGTCGTCCCGCAGGAGCGTCAGGGTCCCGGACAGGCCCTTGACGACCTTGTCTCCGTCGATGAAGGCGGCGGGGACGTGCAGTGCGCGGTTCTCACCGCGGCGGACGGCGATGAGCTGGCCCTCCTTGACCAGCTGCCGCACGCGCGTCACCTCGACATCGAGCTTTTCGGCGATGTCGGGGAGGGTGAGCCAGGCAGGGACGAGAGCATCGATCTTTGCGTCAATCTCGGTCACGGGAACAAGCCTGCCATCCCCCACTGACAGTCGGAAGTCAGCCCCGCCCACCGACCCCTCCCACCTGCGAGAACGCGTTACGCCGTGGCCGCCTTCAGCGGGCGCGCCGGGTCGGCCAGCAGCTCGGGATCCATCGCGGTCCCGGCCTCGATCAGCCGACGTCCCTGCGCCAGGTCCCGTGGCCGGCCCACGGCCAGCAGGGCGACCAGCCGGCCCTCGCGCAGCCAGCACACCGACCAGGCGGGCCCGGCCGGGTCACCGCGCCACACGGTGGCGTCGGCGGACGCGTGGTGCCCGGCGTACTGGACGAACCGCCCGAACTGCTCGGACCAGAAGTACGGCACCGGGTCGTAGACCGCCGGTGCCTCGCCGACCGCCTCGCCGATGATGTTCGCCGCGACCGCACGGGGTCCCTGCAGGGCGTTGTCCCAGTGGTGCACCATCAACCGCTCGCCGTACCTTGCCGAAGGGAAGGACGCGCAGTCGCCGACCGCGTAGACGTCCGGCGCCGAAGTGCGCAGGTGGTCGTCGGCCACGACCTCGCCGTGCGCGCCGAGCTCGATGCCGGAGCCGGTGAGCCAGCGCGTGGCGGGCCGGGCGCCGATGCCGACCACGACGGCGTCGGCGGGCACCCGCGAGCCGTCGTCCAGGACGACCGCGCCGGGCTCGACACGCCGCACGCGCGCGTGGGTGCGCAGGACGGCCCCGCTGTCGGCGTACCAGGCGGCCATCGGCGCGGCCACCTCGGCGGGCAGCGACCCGACGAGGGGGCGGTCCGCGGCCTCCACGACGGTCACCGCGCAGCCCGCCTCCCGGGCGGCCGTGGCGAACTCCGCGCCGATCCAGCCCGCGCCGACGACCACGATGTCGTGCTGCCGGGCGAGCACCGGCCGCAGCCGTTCGGCGTCGTCGAGGGTGCGCAGCAGATGCACCCCTGGGACGCCCTCCGCGCCCGGCAGGGTGATGGGTTCGGCGCCGGTGGCGAGGACCAGCACGTCGTACGGCACCGGCCCGGCCTCGGTGTCCAGCTCGTGGTCACCGGTGCGGACGCCGGTCACCTCGCGCCCGAGGTGGAGGTCGATGCCGAGCGCCTCGAAGTCGACGTCGAAGGCGGAGCCCTCGGCCTTGCCGAGCAGGACGGCCTTGGACAGCGGCGGCCGGTCGTACGGCTGGTGGGGCTCGGCGCCGATCAGCGTCACGGTGCCGGTGAAGCCCTGTTCCCGCAGGGCGACGGCGGTCTGCACCCCGGCCATGCCCGCGCCCACGACGACCACGCGCCGCGCCTGTGCCCTCGTCTGCTCGCTCACCTGATCACCATAGACAACTGACAGATTGTCAGTCAGGGGGCGGACCCAGTGAGCTGCTCCACATCACCGGCCGACCTGCTCGACCACGCTGGTCCCGCTGCCCGGCTGCGACTCCCACTCCCAGCTCTCCTCCAGCCGCACCCGCCCGTCCGGCAGTTCCACGACCGTCGACACACAGTGCCCCGAGGACGTCGTCCCGTCCCGCTTCAGCTGCACGTAGCGGAAGTCCAGCCGGTCGCCCTCGCGGGTCCCCACCAGGTACCCGCGGACCACGTCCCCACCCGCGTACTCGGCCCAGATCTCGCCGTCCTGCTCGTGGTACGTGAACCGGGTGCGGGTCCCGACCTGACCCGGTGCCTGGTCGGCGACGGGCGAGAGGACGAGGCCGTCGAGTGAGCGGGGCATGCCAGGAGGCTCCCTTACAGATGCGTGGCGGCAAGAGCTAGGGTGGCCACCGTAAAGCACTCGCGGGAGCCCGGACGCACCGGGCTGAGAGGGAGGCTGGCGGCCTCCGACCGTACGAACCTGATCCGGGTCATGCCGGCGAAGGGAGGGGCTGAGCGCCCGTGTCGTCTTCCGCACGTACGTCAGACGTCCTCGTCATCGGGGGCGGAATCATCGGCCTGGTCACGGCCTGGCGGGCCGCGCAGCGCGGATTCGCCACCACCGTGGTGGACCCCGAGCCGGGCGGCGGGGCCGCCCAGGTGGCGGCCGGCATGCTGGCCGCCGTCACGGAACTGCACTACGGCGAGGAGACCCTGCTCGGTCTGAACCTCGCCTCGGCCCGCCGCTATCCGGACTTCGCGGCCGAGCTCACCGACCTCACCGGCCACGACCTCGGCTACCGCCGGTGCGGCACGCTCGCCGTCGCCCTTGACGCCGACGACCGCGCCCATCTGCGCGAACTGCACGCCCTGCAGCGGCGGTCGGGGCTCGCCTCCGAGTGGCTGTCGGGCCGGGACTGCCGCCGCCTGGAGCCGATGCTGGCGCCGGGTGTGCGCGGCGGGCTGCGGGTCGACGGCGACCACCAGATCGACCCCCGTCGGCTCGCGGGGGCCCTGGTGGCCGCGTGCGAGCGGGCGGGCGTGGTCTTCCACCGGGAGTGGGCCGAGCGGCTGCTGGTCACCGGAGAGCGGGCGGCGGGGGCTGTCACGCGCGCGGGGGCCGAGCTGGCCGCCGGGCAGGTGGTGCTGGCCGCCGGGAGCCTCAGCGGGCGGCTGGCGGGTGTCCCGGACGCCGTACTGCCGCCCGTGCGGCCGGTGAAGGGGCAGGTGCTGCGGCTGACCGTGCCGCCGGTCCACGCGCCGTTCCTGAGCCGCACCGTGCGCGCGGTGGTGCGCGGCAGCCATGTCTACCTGGTGCCGCGCGAGAGCGGCGAACTGGTCGTCGGCGCCACCAGCGAGGAAATGGGCTGGGACACCACAGTCACCGCCGGGGGCGTGTACGAGCTGCTGCGCGACGCGCACGAGCTGGTCCCCGGTATCACCGAGCTGCCCCTGACGGAGACCCGGGCCGGGCTGCGCCCCGGCTCGCCCGACAACGCGCCCCTGCTCGGCCCGACCGAGCTGGACGGCCTGCTGCTGGCCACCGGCCACTACCGCAACGGCGTCCTGCTCACCCCGGTCACCGGCGACGTCATGGCGCACGTCCTGACCACCGGTGAACTCCCGGACGTGGCCCGTCCCTTCACGCCGAAGCGCTTCAGCGCCGTACTCACGGAGCAGCCCGCATGATCATCTCCGTCAACGGGGAGCCCCGCCGGATCGCCGACGGCACGGCTCTCGACGCCCTCGTACGCACCCTCACCCCGGCGCCCTCCGGAGTGGCCGCCGCCCTCAACGAAACCGTCGTCCCGCGCGCGCAGTGGCCGACCACGCCCCTGTCCGAGGGGGACCGTGTCGAAGTCCTCACCGCCGTCCAAGGAGGCTGACCCATGGCCGACGATCCCCTTGTCCTGGGGGGTACGACCTTCACCTCCCGGCTGATCATGGGCACCGGTGGCGCGCCCAGCCTCGACGTGCTGGAGCGGGCGCTGGTCGCCTCCGGGACCGAGCTGACCACGGTCGCGATGCGGCGCGTGAACCCCGATGTGCACGGCTCGGTGCTGTCGGTACTGGACAAGCTGGGCATCCGGGTGCTGCCCAACACGGCCGGCTGCTTCACGGCCGGTGAGGCGGTGCTGACCGCCCGCCTCGCGCGCGAGGCACTCGGCACCGAGCTGATCAAGCTGGAGGTCATCGCCGACGAGCGCACCCTGCTGCCGGACCCGATCGAGCTGCTGGAGGCGGCGGAGACGCTGGTGGACGACGGTTTCACCGTGCTGCCGTACACCAATGACGACCCCGTGCTGGCACGCAGGCTCCAGGACGTGGGCTGTGCCGCGATCATGCCGCTCGGGTCGCCGATCGGCTCCGGGCTCGGCATCCGCAACCCGCACAACTTCCAGCTGATCGTCGAGCACGCGCGCGTGCCGGTGATCCTGGACGCGGGAGCCGGTACGGCGTCGGACGCGGCGTTCGCGATGGAGCTGGGGTGCGCGGGTGTGATGCTCGCCTCGGCCGTCACCCGGGCACAGGAACCGGTGCTGATGGCGGCCGCCATGCGGAACGCGGTGGAGGCGGGGCGGTTGGCCCGGCTGGCGGGGCGTATCCCTCGGCGGCACTTCGCGGAGGCGTCGTCGCCGGTGGAGGGGATGGCCGCGCTGGATCCGGAGCGGCCCGCTTTCCAGTGACCGCGCGCGTGCCCGCAGTTGAGTAGGACCGGTGCGTGCCCGCAGCTGGGTAAGACACGTCACAGGTCGGCTGCAGTCCCGCCCCGATGCCGCCGGAAGCGGCAAGGAGTGTCGGCGGCGGCTCGTACACTCGCCTGCGTGGACACGACCCTTCAGGACCCTCTGGTCGGGCAGTTGCTCGACGGCCGTTATCGCGTCGACGCGCGGATCGCGGTCGGCGGGATGGCCACGGTCTACCGGGCCGTGGACACCCGCCTCGACCGTGTGCTCGCGCTCAAGGTGATGCATCCGACCCTGGCCGCCGACGGCTCCTTCGTCGAGCGGTTCATCCGCGAGGCCAAGTCGGTGGCCAGGCTCGCCCACCCCAATGTCGTCCAGGTGTTCGACCAGGGGGCCGACGGGTCGTATGTCTACCTGGCCATGGAGTACGTCTCCGGCTGCACCCTTCGGGACGTGCTGCGCGAGCGCGGGGCGCTGCAGCCGCGGGCCGCGCTGGACATCCTGGAGCCGGTGCTGGCGGCGCTGGGCGCCGCGCACCGCGCCGGGTTCGTGCACCGGGACATGAAGCCGGAGAACGTCCTCATAGGGGACGACGGCCGGGTCAAGGTCGCCGACTTCGGGCTGGTCCGGGCCGTGGACGCGGTCACCCACACCACCGGCTCCGTCCTCGGCACCGTCTCCTACCTCGCCCCGGAGCAGATCGAGCACGGCAGCGTCGACCCCCGCGTCGACGTGTACGCGTGCGGTGTGGTGCTGTACGAGATGCTGACCGGCGCCAAGCCGCACAGCGGGGACTCCCCCGCCCAGGTGCTCTACCGGCACGTCCACGACGACGTGCCGCCACCCTCGGCGGCCGTGCCGGGCCTGCCGTACGAGCTGGACGAGCTGGTCGCCACGGCGACCGCCCGCATGCCGGAGATCCGCCCGCACGACGCCGTGGCGCTGCTCGCGCGGGTCCGCGAGGCGCGCGGCGCGCTCAGTGAGGGCCAGCTCGACGCGGTGCCCCCGCAGGCGATCAGCGGGGAGCACGACAACGCCGACGACCGTACGAGCGTGATCCCGCGCGCGTTGACCGCGCTGCGGCAGCTGCCCGTCAACGAGGACGGCGACGAGTCCGAGTACCACCGGACCAGCCGGCTGGAGTCCCCGCCGCTGGACGCCCCGCGCCGCCGCTCCCGCCGCCCGCGCGCGGTCGTCACGATCGTCGCCGCCGTGCTGCTGGTGCTGGGCCTCGGTGTGGGCGTCTGGTACATCAACTCGGGCCAGTTCACCGAGGTCCCGCCGCTGCTGGCGAAGACCGAGGCGCAGGCCAAGGACCGGCTCGCGGACGCCGGGCTGGAGGTCGGGCAGGTCAAGCACGCCTACAGCGACACGGTGAAGCGCGGCACGATCATCAGCACCGACCCGGCGCCGGGCTCCCGCATCCGGCACAACGACTCCGTGACACTCACCGTCTCCGACGGCCCCGAGACGGTGAAGGTGCCGGATCTCGCGGGCTACCGGCTGGACAAGGCACGCAGCGTACTCAAGGACAGCGGGCTGGAGCCGGGCATGGTGACCCGGGCCTTCAGCGAGGACGTCCCCCGCGGCTTCGTGATCAGCACGGACCCGGCGACAGGCACGACCACGCGCGCGGGCAAGGCGATCGCGCTCACCGTCAGCAAGGGTGCCCCCGTCGACATCCCCGACGTCACCGGCCGTGACCTGGGCGAGGCCAGGGAGCGGCTCCAGGAGGCGGGCCTGAAGGTGCGGATCGTGTCCGGGCGGATCAACTCGGAGTACGAGGCGGGTCAGGTCGCGCGGCAGAACCCGGGGCCCGACGGCCAGGCCGCCGAGGGCGACACGGTGACGCTGACGCTGTCCAAGGGGCCGGAGATGATCGAGGTCCCGGACGTGGTGGGCGACAGCGTCGGCGAGGCCAAGCAGAAGCTCCAGGACGCCGGTTTCGAGGTCAAGGAGGACCGCGGGCTGCTCGGCCTGTTCGGCGACACCGTGCGGGGTCAGTCCGTGGAGGGCGGCGAGACCGCACCCAAGGGGTCGACGATCACCATCGAGATCCGCTGACCGACGATCACCGGCCGGACCGCTGATCGATGAAGATCCGCTGACGGGGCACCCCGGGGCGCATGACACCCTGAACGGGTGAAGAGTCAACACCCCGGCCCCTCCCGCAACCCCATCGGCGGTCACGTCCCCGTCGCCGGCGGCCTGCACTCCGTGGGCCTCACCTACGCCCACGACCTCAAGGCCGAGACCGTGCAGGTCTTCGTCGCCAACCCGCGTGGCTGGGCCACGCCGGCCGGTAATCCGCGGCAGGACGAAGCGTTTCGCGCGGCGTGCGCGGAGGAGTCGATCCCGGCGTATGTGCACGCGCCGTACCTGATCAACTTCGGTTCGCACACGGAGGCCACCGTCGAGCAGTCGGTGCGGTCGCTGCGGCACTCGCTGCGGCGCGGGCGGGCGATCGGCGCGCTCGGCGTGGTCGTGCACACCGGGAGCGCGACCGGCGAGCGGGAGCGGTCGGTGGCGCTGCGGCAGGTACGGGAGTACCTGCTGCCGCTGCTCGACGAGCTGACCGACGACGACCCGTACCTGCTGCTGGAGTCCACGGCCGGCCAGGGCTCCTCGCTGTGCTCACGCACCTGGGACTTCGGGCCGTACTTCGAGGCCCTGGACGCCCACCCGAAGCTGGGCGTCTGCCTCGACACCTGCCACATCTTCGCCGCCGGGCACGACCTGACCGGCCCGAACGGGATGCACCAGACGCTGGACCTGCTGGTCGACACGGTCGGCGAGGGCCGGCTGAAGCTGATCCACGCCAATGACTCCAAGGACTTGGTCGGCGCCCACAAGGACCGGCACGAGAACATCGGCGCCGGCCACATCGGCGAGGACCCGTTCCGCGCCCTGATGACCCACCCCGCCACCGAGGGCGTACCGCTGATCATCGAGACACCCGGCGGCAAGCAGGGTCACGCGGCGGACGTCGAGCGGCTGAAGAAACTCAGGGACGGGTAAGCCCCCAGGCAGGAGTCAGAGCTCGGGGCCGTCCCCGGGCTGCTCCTGGTACGAGTAGCGCTGCTCCTTCCACGGATCGCCGATGTTGTGGTAGCCGCGCTCCTCCCAGAAGCCGCGGCGGTCGGCGGTCATGTACTCCACGCCGCGCACCCACTTCGGGCCCTTCCAGGCGTACAGGTGCGGGACGATCAGGCGGAGCGGGAAGCCGTGCTCGGCGGTGAGGAGTTCGCCGTCCTTGTGGGTGGCGAAGATCGTGTGCTCGGAGGCGAAGTCCGACAGCCGGAGATTGGAGCTGAACCCGTACTCCGCCCACACCATCACATGGGTGACGTTCGGGGCGGGCGGCGCGAGCTCCAGGACGGTCCGGGCGGGGATTCCGCCCCATTCCGCGCCGAGCATGCTGAACTTCGTGACGCAGTGCAGATCGGCCACCACGGTGGTGTACGGCAGGGCCGTGAACTCCTCGTGGGTCCAGCAGCGCTTGTCCCCGTCGGCGGTGGCGCCGAAGACCCTGAACTCCCAGCGCTCGGGCCGGAACTTGGGCACCGGACCGTAGTGCGTGACCGGCCATCCGCGCTGCATTCGCTGACCCGGCGGAAGCTCGAACGATGCCGCTGCTCCAGATTCGCGCTCCACCGGATGACCCATGACTCCATCCTGACAGACGGCGGACGGTGCACAGGACCAGCCCAGTGCGAAATCGGACAACTCACACTAAGCATGCCCTTACTTACTAAGTACGCACTTACTGGACGATCTTCGACGTGCGGTGCAATCATGCGGCGGCAACCTCCCGTTTCGACCTCCCGACGTGGAAGGAGCCCATTCATGCAGGGCGACCCCGAGGTGCTCGAACTGCTCAACGAGCAACTGACCGCCGAGCTCACCGCGATCAACCAGTACTTCCTGCACTCCAAGCTGCAGGACCACAAGGGGTGGACGAAACTCGCCAAGTACACCCGGGACGAGTCGTTCGACGAGATGCGGCACGCCGAGGCGCTCACGGAGCGCATCCTGCTGCTGGACGGTCTGCCCAACTACCAGCGGCTGTTCCACGTCCGCGTCGGCCAGACCGTGGCCGAGATGTTCCAGGCGGACCGGCAGATCGAGGTGGAGGCCATCGACCGGTTGCGGCGCGGTGTGGAGATCATGCGCGCCAAGGCCGACATCACGTCGGCGAACCTCTTCGAGGCGATCCTCGCCGACGAGGAGCACCACATCGACTACCTGGACACACAGCTCGAACTGATCGAGAAGCTCGGCGAGTCGCTCTATCTGTCGACGCTGATCGAGCAGAGCCAGCCGGACTCCAAGGAATCGGGCAGCTACGGCGCCTGAGGCACTCAGGCGGCGTCGGCGGTCACCTGCGCGGCGGGCGGCGCCACATCGGCCAGGGGCGACCTGCCCTGGTCGGCCAGCTCCCGGCGCGGGCAGTTGCCACGGCCGAGGAGTGCCTGGATACGGCGTACACAGCCGCCGCAGTCCGTTCCCGCCTTGCAGGCCGAGGCGATCTGGCGAGGGGTGCAGGCGCCGTCCGCCGCATGCTGCCTGACCTGCTGCTCGGTGATGCCGAAGCAACTGCAGACGTACACGCGCTTCACCTCCCGCCGGGATTGATCGATGGTGCCGTCCCCGTTGATCGGTGAGGCTAACCTAACCTTACCCGGCACACCCGGACCGCAAAAGTAGAGGGGCGCGGATCGTTTGTGATCCGCGCCCCAATGCATGCGCCGGTAAGAGGCGAACGGCTACTGGTCCCGGTACATCTCCGCGACCAGGAACGCCAGGTCCAGCGACTGGCTGCGGTTCAGCCGCGGGTCGCAGGCCGTCTCGTAGCGCTGGTGCAGATCGTCGACGAAGATCTCGTCGCCGCCGCCCACGCACTCGGTGACGTCGTCACCGGTCAGCTCGACATGGATGCCGCCCGGGTGCGTACCGAGCGCCTTGTGCACCTCGAAGAAGCCCTTGACCTCGTCGAGCACGTCGTCGAAGCGGCGGGTCTTGTGGCCGGAGGCCGCCTCGAAGGTGTTGCCGTGCATCGGGTCGGTCACCCAGGCCACGGTGGCGCCGGAGGCGGTGACCTTTTCGACCAGCTCGGGGAGCTTGTCGCGGATCTTGTCGGCGCCCATGCGGACGATGAAGGTCAGCCGGCCGGGCTCACGCTCGGGGTCGAGGCGCTCGATGTACTGCAGCGCCTCCTCGGCCGTCGTCGTCGGGCCGAGCTTGATGCCGATCGGGTTGCGGATCTTCGAGGCGAACTCGATGTGCGCGTGGTCCAGCTGACGGGTGCGCTCACCGATCCACACCATGTGCCCGGAGACGTCGTACAGCTGCCCGGTGCGCGAGTCGACGCGGGTGAGCGCGGACTCGTAGTCGAGCAGCAGCGCCTCGTGCGAGGAGTAGAACTCGACGGTCTTGAACTCCTCCGGGTCGGCCCCGCAGGCGTGCATGAAGTTCAGCGCGTTGTCGATCTCGCGGGCGAGCTGCTCGTAGCGCTGGCCGGACGGGGACGACTTCACGAAGTCCTGGTTCCAGGCGTGCACCTGGCGCAGGTCGGCGTAGCCGCCGGTGGTGAAGGCGCGGACCAGGTTCAGCGTGGAGGCCGACGCGTGGTACATCCGCTTCAGCCGCTCCGGGTCCGGGACCCGGGCCGCCTCGGTGAAGTCGAAGCCGTTGACGGAGTCGCCGCGGTAGGTCGGCAGAGTCACGCCGTCGCGGGTCTCGGTCGGCTTGGAGCGCGGCTTGGAGTACTGGCCGGCGATCCGGCCCACCTTCACCACGGGCACGGACGCGGCGTACGTCAGCACGGCGCCCATCTGGAGCAGGGTCTTGAGCTTGTTGCGGATCTGGTCCGCGGACACCGCGTCGAAGGCCTCGGCGCAGTCGCCGCCCTGGAGGAGGAACGCCTCTCCCTTGGCGACGGCCGCCATCCGGGCGCGCAGCTGGTCGCACTCGCCCGCGAAGACGAGCGGCGGATACGACTCGAGGTCCGCGATCACTGCGCGCAGAGCCTCGGGGTCGGGGTACTCGGGCTGCTGCGCCGCGGGCAGGTCTCGCCAGGTGTTGCCAGCGTGGGAGCTGGTCTTAGCGTTCACGGTCACAAGCTCAACATTACGGGGTGATGTCCGGCCTTCCTGCCGCTGCCCAGGAAGTGAGACGCCGGTAACGCTCTGCGGACATGGGGTAGGGTGCGGCGTATGTTCGCGCACTCGATCCAGAGCTGGTGGTGGACCGCTTCTTCGGCGGCCCACTGACTGCGCGTACGCAAAACTTCGCGAAGGCCGCCCGAGGGGCGGCCTTCGGCGTTTCCGCGGCCGTTCCTCGACCCGATCACGACGACGGAAGAGGAACCATGGACCTGGCACAGCTCCCGCACGACGACCGCCCCTTCGCCCTGCTCCGCCGCCGCACCCCGGGCCACGACCACGACACCGTGGAACTGCTGCTCGGCCCCGTGACGGCGTACGACCGCCTCGCCGACCTGCCCGACGAGGGCCTGGCGCTCGTCCCGCACCGCCAGATCCGCGAGCGCGGCTTCGACGTCCGCGACGACGGCACCCCGCTGCTGGCGCTCGTCCCCGAGGAGTCGTACGCCATCCCGCTCGCCGAGGCGCTGCGCCGGCTCCCGGCGCACGAGGTGCGCGTCGAGGGCGGCGGCTTCGACGTCGGGGACGAGGAGTACGCCGGGATCGTGGGCCGGGTGCTGCGGGAGGAGATCGGGCGGGGCGAGGGCGCCAACTTCGTCGTCCGGCGGACGTACGAGGGTGAGATCCCGGGGTTCGGCCGGGCCGACGCGCTGGCGCTGTTCCGGCGCCTGCTCGTCGGGGAGCGGGGTGCGTACTGGACGTTCGTGGTGCACACCGGTGACCGGACCCTCGTCGGCGCCAGCCCCGAGGTGCACGTGCGGATGTCCGGCGGCACGGTCGTCATGAACCCGATCAGCGGGACGTACCGCTATCCCGCCGAGGGGCCCACCCCGGAGCACCTGCTCGGCTTCCTCGCCGAGGGCAAGGAGATCGAGGAGCTGTCGATGGTCGTCGACGAGGAGCTCAAGATGATGTGCGCGGTCGGCGACATGGGCGGAGTGGTCGTGGGGCCGCGGCTGAAGGAGATGGCGCACCTGGCGCACACCGAGTACGAGCTGCGCGGCAAGTCCTCGCTGGACGTCCGGGAGGTACTGAAGGAGACCATGTTCGCGGCGACCGTCACCGGCTCGCCGGTGCAGAACGCCTGCCGGGTCATCGAGCGGTACGAAGCCGGCGGACGCGGCTACTACGGCGGGGCCCTCGCCCTGCTCGGCCGGGACTCGGGCGGAGCGCAGACCCTGGACTCCCCCATCCTCATCCGCACCGCCGACATCGACGCCGCCGGGCGGCTGCGCGTGCCGGTGGGCGCCACGCTCGTGCGCGGCTCGGACCCGGCGGGCGAGGTCGCGGAGACGCACGCGAAGGCGGCGGGGATGCTGGCGGCTCTGGGCGTGCTGGAGCAGCGGCCGCGCGAGGAGGCTGTACGGCCGCGGCTGGCCGACGATCCCCGGGTGCGGGCCGCGCTGGACGGGCGCCGGGCCTCCCTCGCCCCCTTCTGGCTGCGGATGCAGGAGCAGACGGCGGACCTCACCGGGCACGCCTTGGTCGTCGACGGCGAGGACACCTTCACGGTGATGCTCGCGCACGTGCTGCGGTCCTCGGGCCTCACCGTCACCGTCCGCCGCTACGACGAACCGGGCCTGCGCGAGGCCGTGCTCGCGCACGAGGGGCCGCTGGTCATCGGGCCCGGCCCCGGCGACCCGTCCGACCTGAACGATCCGAAGATGCGGTTCCTGCGGGAGCTGACCGCCGAGGTGGTTCGCGGGCACCGGCACGGAGTGCTGGGCGTCTGCCTGGGGCACGAGCTGATCGCCGCCGAGCTGGGGCTGGACATCGTACGGAAGGAAGTGCCGTACCAGGGGGCGCAGACGACGATCGATCTGTTCGGGCGGGCCGAGACCGTCGGCTTCTACAACAGCTTCGTGGCGCGCTGCGACGACGAGACGGCGGCGGAGCTGGCCGCGCACGGGATCGAGGTCAGCCGGAGCGACTCCGGTGAGGTGCATGCCCTGCGGGGAGACGGGTTCGCCGGTGTCCAGTTCCACGCGGAGTCGGTGCTGACGCTGAACGGCGCCGACATCGTGCAGGAGCTGATCGGTCAGCTGCGCGGCACCAGCACGTTCTCCGAGCGGCGGCCGGCCCGGTAGTCGAGGATGTTGCGCAGCGTGGTGTCGACGATCTGGCCGACCGCGTCCTCGGTGTAGTACGCCTGGTGGGAGGTGACCAGGACGTTCGGGAAGGTGACGAGGCGGGCCAGGGTGTCGTCCTCGATGGCCTGCAGGGACTTGTCGAGGAAGAACAGCCCGGCTTCCGCCTCGTACACATCGAGGCCGACGCCCGTGAAGCGGCCCGCGCGCAGCTCGTGGACGAGGGCGGCGGTGTCGATCAGGCCGCCGCGGCTGGAGTTGATCAGGATCGCGTCGTCCTTCATCGACTTCAGGGCGGGCACGTCGATCAGGTGCCGGGTCTCCGGCATCAGCGGGACGTGCAGGGTGACCAGGTCGGACTCGGCGAGCAGCTGTTCCTTGGGGACGTACGTCATGCCGAGCTGCATGCATTCGGGGTTCTCGGCGATGTCCCAGCCGAGCAGCCGCATGCCGAAGCCGTGTGCGATCCGGGCGAACGCCTCGCCGATCTTGCCGGTGCCGAGGACGCCGGCGGTGCGGCCGTGCATGTCGCGGCCCATCAGGCCGTCGAGGCGGAAGTCGAAGTCGCGGGTGCGGGTGGAGGCGCGGACGATACGGCGGTTGACGGCCATGGCGAGGGCCCAGGCGAACTCGGCGACCGCGTACGGCGAGTAGTACGACACCCGGGCCACCGTCATGCCGAGCCGCTCGGCCACGTCGAGGTCGATGTTGTTGAAGCCGGTCGAGCGCTGGGCGATCATCCGGGTCCCGCCGGCCGCGAGGGTGGACAGGACCGGCGCGCCGAGGTCGGCATTGACGCTGGTGGAGATGATCTCGTGGCCGGCGGCGATGGGGGCGGTGTCCTCGGTGAGGAAGACGTCCAGACAGCGGATGCCGCGGTGGCCCTGGAAGGCCCGCTCGATCAGGGGCTTTTCGTCGGCCTGTACACCGAAGGCCAGGATCTCCACGACATCTCCTGTTCTGTACTGGTATGGGCCGAATATACGACCCATACCCCCTTCACGGCCGATACTCGCGGGACGCCGGATCAGCCGAAGAACACCCCGACCTCCTCGTAGAGCTTGAGGTCGACCGTCTTCAGCCGGGCCGTGGCCTCGGCGATCGGCACCCGCACGATGTCGGTGCCGCGCAGGGCGACCATCGCGCCGAAGTCGCCGTCGCGGACGCAGTCGATGGCGTGCAGGCCGAAGCGGGTGGCGAGCCAGCGGTCGAAGGCGCTGGGCGTGCCGCCGCGCTGGACGTGCCCGAGGACGGTCGTCCGGGCCTCCTTGCCGGTCCGCTTCTCGATCTCCTTGGCCAGCCACTCGCCGACCCCGGACAGCCGTACGTGCCCGTAGGAGTCGAGGGACTCGTCCTTGAGCACCATGTCGCCGTCCTTGGGCACGGCCCCCTCGGCGACGACGACGATCGGGGCGTACGACGCCTTGAACCGGGACGTCACCCAGGCGCACACCTGGTCGACGTCGAAGCGCTGCTCGGGGATGAGAATCACGTTGGCGCCGCCGGCCAGGCCGGAGTGGATGGCGATCCAGCCGGTGTGACGGCCCATCACCTCCACGACCAGGACGCGCATATGGGACTCGGCGGTGGTGTGCAGACGGTCGATCGCCTCGGTCGCGATGCCGACGGCGGTGTCGAAGCCGAAGGTGTAGTCGGTGGCGGACAGGTCGTTGTCTATCGTCTTCGGGACGCCGACGCAGGGCACGCCGTACTCGCCGGACAGCCGTGCGGCGACGCCGAGGGTGTCCTCGCCGCCGATCACGATGAGCGCGTCGACCTCGTGCTTGGCGAGGTTCTCCTTGATCCGGGTGACGCCGTTGTCGTGCTGGAACGGGTTGGTGCGCGAGGAGCCGAGGATGGTGCCGCCGCGGGGCAGGATGCCGCGCACGGCCGGGATGTCGAGGCGCGTGATGTCACCGTCGAGCGGACCGCGCCAGCCGTCCCGGAAGCCGACGAAGTCGTAGCCGTACTCCTGCACGCCCTTGCGGACGATGCCCCGGATGACGGCGTTGAGCCCGGGGCAGTCGCCGCCCCCGGTCAGTACTCCGACCCGCATGGAATTGTCCCTTCGCCGCGGTTGCCGTGTGCCGTGTGCCGTGTGCCGTACCAGCACGCTAATGGTGACTCAGGTCACTACGGCATGGCCCGTAAGGGAAATTCGGTGAGTCGGCGCAAGGTTGGTTCGGGCCGGGAAGGGTCCTATTCCTCGTCGAGGCCGCGCTCTATCGCGTACCTCACCAGTTCCACCCGGTTGTGCAACTGGAGCTTGCCGAGGGTGTTCTGGACGTGGTTCTGGACCGTGCGGTGGGAGATGACCAGCCGCTCGGCGATCTGCTTGTAGCTCAGGCCCTTGGCGACCAGCCGCAGCACCTCGGTCTCGCGGTCGGTCAGCCGGGGCGCCCCGGGCTCGTCGGCGTCGGTCGCCGCACCGGGCGCCGGGTCGGAGGCGAGGCGCCGGTACTCGCCGAGCACCAGCCCCGCCAGGCCCGGCGTGAAGACCGGGTCGCCGACGGCCGTACGGCGGACCGCGTCCAGCAACTCCTCCGTGGACGCCGACTTCAGCAGATAGCCGGTCGCGCCGGACTTCACGGCCTCCAGTACGTCGGCGTGCTCACCGCTCGCCGACAGCACCAGGACGCGCAGCGCCGGGTTGTGGGCGACGAGTTCCTTGCAGACCTGCACGCCGGGCTTGGCGGGCAGGTTGAGGTCCAGGACGAGGACGTCGGGCGCGGCCGCCTTGGCGCGGCGTACCGCCTGGTCGCCGTCGCCCGCGGTGGCGACCACCTCGAAGCCGGACTCGGCCAGGTCGCGGGCGACCGCGTCGCGCCACATGGGGTGGTCGTCGACCACCATCACCTTGATCGGGTCCTGCTGTTCGCTCATCGCTGCCCCCGCGCCATCTGCTTCGGTACCTTCAGCTCGACTTCCGTGCCCTGTCCGGGCGTCGATATCAGCTCGGCCGTGCCGCCCAGGTCGCGCAGCCGGCCCCGGATGGACAGCGCCACCCCGAGGCGTCCCTCGCCCTCGGCCTGCGCGAGGCGGCCCTCGGGGATGCCGGGGCCGTCGTCGCGTACGGTCACGATCACCGCGTCCGGCTCGTCCTCGACCAGGATCCAGGCCCGGGCGCCCGCACCGGCGTGCTTGCGGACGTTGTCCAGCGCGGCCGACACGGCTGCGGCCAGCTCCCGCGCGGCGGACGGCGGCAGCAGGACGGCCGCGCCGGGCTCGGCGAGACTGACCCGGGCCGCGGCGAACGGGGCGAGCAGCGCGCGCAGGTCGACGGGGCCGCCGTCGTCGTCCGGCTCCTCGACGGTGCGTACGACCGCCCCTTCGGCGGCGTCCTCCGAGGCCCGGGAGACGGGCACCATGCCGCCGGACACCAGCGTGCGCAGGGCCACCTCCTGCTCACCGGCCATGCGGCCCAGCTCGGCCGCCTCGCCGCCGATGACCGCGCCGCGCCGCTGCACCATCGCCAGCACTTGGAGCACGCCGTCGTGGATGTCCCGGGCGAGCCGCTCCCGCTCGCGGGTCGCGGCCTCGATCTCCAGGGCGCGGGCGAGGGTGCGCTCGGAGGCGCGGGCGACCTCGACGACGTAGCCGATGGCGATGGAGGCGATCCACACCAGCAGCACCATGTGGACGGTGTCGCGGGTCGGTACGCCGGAGCGGTGGACCAGGTTGGCGGCGGCGACCAGCGTGGACGCGAAGGCCGCCCAGCGCCAGCCGCCCTTGATGGCGAAGGCCAGCACGGCGCCCGCGGTCCATATCGACGGCAGGGTCGGGGCACCGGCGTCGATCCGCTCGGGGGTCTCGGCGACCCGGGTGAGCAGGATGCCGGCCAGGGCGATGGCGAGGTCGACGGCGAGGAAGCGCTTGGTGCAGCTGGCGGCGTTGGCGACCCTGGGCAGGGTGGCCAGGGTCCAGACGGCCAGGACGGCCAGGTAGGCGACGGTCACGCCGGGGCGGGCGACCTCGTCGTAGGCGCTGACGAAGAGGCCGATCGCGTACACCATGGTCAGGACGCGGTATCCCATGAGCGCACGCCACAGCGGCTGCTCGACCGACATCCTCATGACGCGCTCACGCCTGGCCATGTCCCCCCGCCCCCGTCGCTACTGGTCGGCCCGCTGTTCCTTTTCTATCTGCGCCTGTTCTTTGTCCTTCTGCGCCTGCTCTTTTTCTTTCTGCGCCTGCTCCTTCTCGGCCTGCGCGAGCGCGGCCTTGGCCGCCTTGGCCGCTTCCTTCTCCGCCTTCGCCGCCTCCGCGATCTGGCGCTTGGCGGCGGTCGCGTAGATGTCGACGTACTCCTGGCCGGAGAGCTTCATGATCTCGTACATGACCTCGTCGGTCACCGCGCGGAGCACGAACCGGTCGTGCTCCATGCCCCGGTAGCGGCTGAAGTCCAGCGGCTTGCCGATCCGGATGCCGGGCCGCATCAGCTTCGGCACGACCTTGCCGGGCGGCTGGATCTTCTCCGTGTCGATCATCGCGACCGGGATGACAGGGGCGCCGGTGGCGAGCGCCACGCGCGCCAGGCCACCGGGCTTGCCGCGGTAGAGGCGGCCGTCGGGCGAGCGGGTGCCCTCCGGGTAGATGCCGAACAGCTCACCGCGCTCGATGACCTCGATGCCGCTCTTGATCGCGGCCTCGCCCGCGCCCCGGACGCCGGAGCGGTCCACCGGGAGCTGGCCGACACCCTTGAAGAAGGCGGCGGTCAGGCGGCCCTTGACGCCGGGGGTGGTGAAGTACTCGGCCTTCGCGATGAAGGTGACCTTCCGGTCGAGCACCGCGGGCAGGAAGAACGAGTCGGAGAAGGACAGGTGGTTGCTCGCCAGGATCGCGGCGCCCTCGGCGGGAACGTTCTCCAGGCCCTCCACCCAGGGCCGGAAGACGAGCTTCAGCGGTCCCCCGACGGAAACCTTCATCGCGCCGTACAACAACCGAGTGCCTCCTGTGTCTGTAGATCAGACCTTAACCCGGCGGCCGGTCAATGAACCCGACGACCCTGGTCGGTGTCAGTGCGGTCGCGTACGGTGAACCACACCTGGACTCTTTTCACGCCCCTCTCACATGAACAGGAGACCGAAGGTGCCGGTCCTTCCTGGAGCCGAGCCGTACCGCCACGACGGCGGCGAAGTCGGCGTCCTGCTCTGCCACGGCTTCACCGGTTCCCCCCAGTCACTGCGCCCCTGGGCGGAGTATCTCGCCGAGCACGGTCTGTCCGTCACGCTGCCGCTGCTGCCCGGGCACGGCACGCGCTGGGAGGACATGGAGCTCACGGGCTGGCAGGACTGGTACGCCGAGGTGGACCGCGAGCTGCGCGCGCTCAGCCGCCGGTGCGCGCAGGTGTTCGTGTTCGGCCTGTCCATGGGCGGCGCCCTCGCGCTGCGGCTGGCGGCCCGGCACGGGGACGCGGTCAGCGGTGTCGTGGTCGTCAACCCGGCGAACAAGGTGCACGGACTGTCGGCGTACGCCCTGCCGGTCGCCCGCCATCTCGTGCGGTCGACGAGGGGGATCACCAGCGACATCGCCAAGTCCGGTGCGGTGGAGATCGGCTACGACCGGGTCCCGCTGCACGCCGCGCACTCCCTGCGGACCTTCTTCCGGATCGTCGACGGCGAGTTGCCGCAGGTCACGCAGCCGCTGCTGCTTCTGCACAGCCCGCAGGACCATGTGGTGCCGCCGGCCGACTCGGCCCGGATCCTCAGCCGGGTGTCCGCCACGGATGTGCGGGAGGTCCTGCTGGAACAGAGCTACCACGTCGCGACGTTGGACCACGACGCGGACCGGATCTTCGAGGAGAGCCTCGCGTTCATCGGCCGGCTCGCACCCAGTCTCGGCAAGGAAGGGACGGCCGCAGGTGGCTGAGCACGACTCCGACCGCGAGGACCGCGAGGAGCGGGAAAACCGGGAGGAACGGCAGGCTCGCGCCGGGGACCGGCGCGAGCCCGGTGAGCAGCACGTGCCGTTCGACGAGGATGCCGCCTGGGCGGCGATCGTCGCCGGGTTCGGCGAGGAGCCGCCGGACCCGCCGGGCGCCAAGCCGTTCAAGTCGGTCGAGGATCTGGCGCTGCTGGAGTCCGAGACGAACGACGCCGGGGGCGAGGCGGGCGAGTGCGAGCCGGAGCCCAAGAAGGGGACACCGAAGCCGCTCGGCAGTTCGGTGACCTTCGCGCCGGGCGTGGGCGGCGGGCCCCGGGACTACACGGTGACCGAGCCGTCCGAGGACGACTTCGACGGCGACGACGAGGGCCACTTCGTACCGCCGGAGCCGCCCCCGCTGCCCACCGGCGACACCACGGCCAAGTTCGCGTGGCTGGGCGTGCTGGGCGGGCCGCTGCTGCTTCTGCTGGCGGTGCTGATCGGCTGGGACATGACCTGGTGGCTGACCACGCTCGGCATCGGCGGCTTCCTGGGCGGTTTCGCGACGCTGGTGATGCGGATGCGGACGGACGACGAGGACGACGACGATCCGGGGCGCGGGGCGGTCGTCTAGGTCAGGCCCTGAGGGCTAACTCGCGGGCACTTTGAGGGCGGCCAGGACCGGGAGGTGGTCCGTGGCCGCCCTCAGGTCTGTGTCCGTGATGCCGGGGTGGCCGTGCGGCACCCCGCAGCCGAGGATCTCGATGCCTGCGGTGGCGAAGACGGCGTCGATGCGCTGGTGGGGGTCGGTGGGGGTGGAGGTGTACTCACCGCCCCAGGGGGCGGCGGCCCGGCAGTCCTGGAGGGTGTCGGCCAGCCGCTGGAACGCCGGGCCGCCGGGGCGTTCGTTGAGGTCGCCGCCCGCGATGGCGTGTTCGACGCCCAGTCCCGCGAGCCGGTCGAGCAGCATGCCCGCCTGGTCGTACCGCTCGTCCTTCTGCAGGCTCAGGTGACAGCTGAGCACCCCGAGGCGAGCGCCACCGAAGCGGACCACCGCGGTCGCGAAGCCACGCCGGTGCAGCCCCGGCGTGAGCGGCAGCAGCACGTCCTCCGTGCGCTCGACCGTGGCCCGCAGCGAGCACAGCAGCGCCGGTCCGGCCGCGGTCGCGCCGCCCGAGAGGATCATCTGCCCCGACGCGGCCGCGAGCCGGGCGAGCTTCTTGCGCCAGCGGAAGAAGCGGGGCGCCTCCTGGATCAGGACCAGGTCGGGGTCGCAGGCGCTGATCACGCGGGCGAGCGCGGCGGTGTCGTCGCGCATCGAGCGGATGTTGTAGCTGAGGACGCGGAGGACGGCGGAACCGTCGGGGTGGGTACGGGAGTTGGGCAGCTCCATGTGGATCAATCTACGCCCCGTGGCTCGGGGCGCGAGGTGTGTGGGCGACTGCCGGTTCGTTGTGGCTTGTCGCGCAGTTCCCCGCGCCCCTGGGGACGTCGCAGGCCCCGTACGCCGAAAAATCAACCCTCACATGATCGGGTCCGGCTCCCGAGCCAGGTCCGCCGCGCCGACCAGCCCGGCCTTGTTGCCCAGCTGCGCGGCGATCACATCCGCGACCGGGCGCCAGTTGCCGCCGACCAGCCAGCGCTTGTACGACTTGCGGATCGGCCCCAGGACCAGCTCCCCCTCCTCGGACAGCCCGCCGCCCACGATGAACGCGGACGGGTCGAAGAGCGAGGCGAGGTCGGCCAGGCCCGCACCGGCCCAGCGGGCGAGCTCGCGGTAGGAGTCGACGGCGACGGGGTCGCCCTGGCGGGCGGCCATGGAGATGTGCTTGCCCTCGATGCCGTCGGGGGTGCCGTCGCCGAGCGAGAGCAGCAGCTCGGCGTTCTCGGGGGTGGCGTTGGCGCGCTGCTTGGCGTACCGCACCAGGGCGCGGCCGGAGGCGTACTGCTCCCAGCAGCCCTGCGAACCGCAGCCGCACAGCAGCCCGTCCGGCACCATCCGGATGTGGCCGAACTCGGCGGCCACGCCGAAGTGCCCGCGGCGCAGCTTGTTGCCGATGATGATGCCGCCGCCGAGGCCGGTGCCGAGCGTGATGCAGATGACGTTGCGGTGGCCCTTGCCCGCACCGAACTTGTACTCGCCCCACGCGGCGGCGTTGGCGTCGTTCTCCACGACCACGGGGAGGCCGGTGCGGGCCTCGACCTTCTCCTTCAGCGGCTCGTTGCGCCAGTCGATGTTGGGCGCGAAGTAGACCGTCGAGCGCTGCCGGTTGACGTATCCGGCGGCGCCGATGCCCACGCCGACGATCTCGTGCCCCGCACGCGCACCGTCCACGGCCGAGGCGATGGCGTCCACGATGGCCTCGGGGGTGGTGGGCGTCGGCACCTTGAAGGTCGAGAGGATGTTGCCGTCCTCGTCGACCACGCCGGCCGCGATCTTCGTGCCGCCGATGTCGACGCCGATGGTGAGTCCCATGAATCCCTCAGTTTCGGTCGAGCCCCGCTACGGCCAACCGTACCCGAGCAGAGGGTCAGTCCAAGTCGATGCGCTGGCCGGGGCCGGTGCCCTCGCCGGGGTCGCGGCGGGGGTCGTCGAGGTTCTTCAGTTCGTCCGTGGCGCTGCCGGTGTCCGTGCCGGCCGTCCAGCGGCGTTCCTGGGCCTGGACCGCGGAGCGGTAGGCGGCGAGGAGTTCGTGGCCGGCGGCGGCGAGGTGGTCGAAGACGTCCGGGTTGCGCTCGATCACGGGTTCCACGGCGGCCTTGGCCTGCTCCACGACCTGCTGCACCATCTGCTGGGCGGCCGGGCCGGCGACCGCGCCGAGCAAGGGCGACTGCAGGCCGGACAGCTTGTCCGCGACGGTGTCGACGAGCCGGCGCAGCTCCTCCGCGGCCGAGCCGGGCGGCGGCCCGTGCTGGGCCCGGCGGCGGGCCTTCTCCGCCTCCAGGTCCTCGGCGCACGCGGTCGCCCACGCGTCGGCGTCACCCGTGGGGCGCGGCTCGTCGGCCGACGGCTCCTGAGCGGCGTCGGGGAAGGGGCGCTCTTCGCTCATGGCGGGCTCCTGACTACGTGTCGTCCCTACGACGTTACCCGAACGGGGGTAGCGGTTTCACGGCGTCCGCGGCCACAGCTGAGGGTCCGGCGCGAACCGGATACGCAGCTCACCCTCACGCAGGGCCGCCCCGGCGACGGTGCAGCGGCGCAAGGCGGACGGCAGCGGGACGACGCGACGGAATTGGGCGGCCGTGACCACGATGTCGTCGCCGCGCCGGACGAGGTCGAGGTCGTCGCGTACGGCGCCGGGGAGCGGGATGTGCCAGACCAGCACGCCGTCGTCGGCGAGCCGGTCCTGGACGGGCCACTCGACGCGGGCGGGGGCCGCCTCGGCCACGGGTACGGCGAGGGCGGTGAGGTCGTCGGCGCCGCGCGGGTCGTGTCCGAGGTGGGGGACGCGGTGTACGTCGTAGGCGGCACCCCACTCGTCGACGGCCTTCCGCTGCTGGGCGAGCGGCCCCGCGAGCCAGCCGACCCCGGCCTCCTCCGGGAGCACCCGGTTGGCGATCAGCGCGTCCGGGCGCAGGCCGCGCAGGGCGAGACCGAGGGTGGCGGTGTGGACGGCGTCGAGGCTCGCCGGGGAGGGTTCGGCGACGAGCCGTACGGTCGTGGCCCGGTCGGCCAGGACGGCTTCCAGGGCGGCGAGTTCGAGGTCCCAGCGGGCGGCGGTCTCGTACAGCCACTCCGCGGGCATGGGCACGCCGGCCAGCCGGCCGAGTACGGGGCGCAGGGCGCGGGCCGCCTGCCGCTCGGGCGGGAGCAGGCGGCGCAGATAGCGGCGGAGTTCCTCGGGGAGGGCGAGGAGGGCGAGGGCCTGCGGGGTGGGCGGCAGATCGACGACGAGCAGCTCGTGTGCCTCGGCGAGGGCGGCGTCACGCAGGGCGCGGAGTATGGCGAGTTCCTCGGCGCCGGGGAGCGGGGTGAGCTCCTCGGGGTCGAGCGGGCTTGCCCCCAGCAGGTCGAGCACGGTGGACGCACGCTCCTGCAGCCCGGCGAGGTCCTCCCGGAAACCGGCGGCGGCGTCGGGACGCCAGGCGGTGAGGCCGGGCGCGGCTTCCACGGGGGCCGGTCCGGTCGCCGTCCCCAGCGCGGCCCCGAGCGTGTCGGTCGGGTCGGTGCCGAGGACGAGCGTGCGGATGCCGGCACGGGCGGCGGCGAGCGCGGTGGCCGCGGCGACCGTGGTACGACCGCTGCCGCCGGGCCCGGTGATCAAGATGGTGCGCATGACGGTGAACCGTACCGGGGGTGTCGGCGGCCCGCCCGCCCACGGCCGCACGGCGTGGTGAGAAAGAGATGGCCCGACAGCTAGGACAGCTACTGCCCGGACTCCACCCGCTTCTTCAGGCCCGCCAGCGCCCGGTCGATGATCACCTTCTCCGCCTTGCGCTTGATCATCCCGAGCATCGGGATCTTGACGTCCACCGTCAGCTGGTAGGTGACCTCGGTCGAGCCCGGGCCCGCCGGCTTCAGCAGGTACGAGCCGTCCAGGGACCGCAGCATCTGCGACTTCACCAGCGTCCAGGAGACCTCGTGCTCCCCGGTCCAGGTGTACGCCAGCGTCTGGTCGTCCTTGATCGCCCCGGCGTCCATGACCAGCCGTACGTGCTCGGCGCGGCCCTCGCCGTCGGTCTTGAGGACCTCCGCCTCCTTCACCTCACCGGTCCAGTCCGGGTAGCGGGCGAAGTCGGCGATCACCGCCATGACGTCGGCCGGAGCCGCCTCGATCTCGATGCTCGAGCTGGTGTGTTCCGCCATCGCCGTGGCTCCTCCAGATGCGGTCCGGCAAGAGGTCGTCGTGCGCACGTGTGTGCAGCGTGAAGGCTACCGCGCGGCGCCCCACCCGCCGTCACCCCTACCTGCGCGTACCGGCCGCACACCAGTTGCGGATCTCACCACTCCAGCGCCCACGGCCGCCCCGTCCCCGCGAAGTGCCCCACGTTCACACACTCGGTCCCCCCGATCCGCATCCGGCTGACGAGCGGCTGGTGGACATGGCCGAAGAGGGAGTAACGGGGCCGCGTGCGGCGGATCGCGTCGAGCAGCGCCCGGCTCCCCCGCTCGAAGCGCCGCGCCACCGTGTCGTACACCAGCTCCGGCACCTCCGGCGGGATGTGCGTGCACAGCACGTCGACCTCACCCACCGCCTCGATCTTCGCCGCGTACTCCTCGTCGCTGATCTCGTACGGCGTGCGCATGGGGGTGCGCAGGCCGCCGCCCACGAAGCCGAACACCCAGCCCCCGATCTCGACCCGCTCGCCGTCCAGCACCGTCGTGCCCGGCCCGGCGTACTCCGGCCACAGAGGCGGCATGTCGACATTGCCGTACGTGGCGTACGTCGGTGTCGGGAACGCGGCGAACAGTTCGGCGTACTGCTTGCGCACCGCCCGCTCGATCACCGCCGCCCGGTCCTCGCCGACCCCGGCCCACAGCATCGCGCCCAGCTCACGCGCCTCCTCGAAGCGGCGGGCGGTGCGCAGGGCGACGATGCGGTCGGCGTTCTCGACGCCGAAGAGGTCGGGGAAGATGCCGCGCGAGTGGTCGGCGTAGTCGAGGAAGAGGACGAGGTCCCCGAGGCAGACGAGCGCGTCCGCCCCGTCCCCGGCGCGTGCCAGGTCCCGCGTGTTGCCGTGCACGTCACTGATCACATGGATCCGCGTCCTGCGGTTACCGGCTGGTGTGGATGCCATGGCGATCAAGGGTAAGCGTGTGCGACTGACGTGAACAGTGGCGGCCGGACCTGCGGTTACTCGCCAGTCGGGAAATCCGTCGACTACTCTGCGCACAGGAACACCAACAGGAACATCAACGAAGCACCAACTGTGTGACGCAGCGAACATCTCGCCGGTCCCCCCTGTCGTAGACGCCATACCGGCGGGTAACGTCCGGGCAGTCCAGTCGTGCTCGGGTTTTCAACCAGTGGGACCGTTGGCTCCTGCCGGCGCCTGAGCACCCTGCCCGAGCCTTGGACCGGACCGTCGCAGCACACAACGTCGTGGCGCCGGCGCCCTATGAGGAGCAGCAGTCTTGCGCGAGTTCAGCCTTCCGGCTTTGTACGAGGTCCCCTCGGACGGCAACCTGACGGACATCGTCCGCAGAAACGCCGCGCAGCATCCCGAGGTCGCCGTGATCGCCCGCAAGGTCGGCGCCGCCTGGCAGGACGTGACGGCCGCCGCCTTCCTCGACGAGGTCCGGGCCGCGGCCAAGGGCCTCATCGCCGCCGGCGTGCGGCCGGGCGACCGGGTCGGGCTGATCTCCCGTACCCGCTACGAGTGGACGCTGCTCGACTTCGCGATCTGGAGCGCGGGCGCGGTCACCGTACCCGTCTACGAGACCAGCTCGCCGGAGCAGGTGCAGTGGATCCTCAGCGACTCGGGCGCGACCGCCTGCATCGTGGAGACGGACAGCCTCGCGGCCGCCGTCGAGTCGGTGCGCGACCGGCTGCCCGAGCTGAAGCACGTCTTCCAGATCGAGGGCGGCGGCATCGACGAACTGGGCCGGCTGGGCAAGGACGTCAGCGACGCGGCGGTCGAGGAGCGCAGCTCGCTGGCGAAGGCCGACGACCCCGCGACGATCGTCTACACCTCCGGCACCACCGGCCGCCCCAAGGGCTGCGTGCTCACCCACCGCAGCTTCTTCGCGGAGTGCGGCAACGTCGTCGAGCGCCTGCGCCCGCTGTTCCGCACCGGCGAGTGCAGCGTGCTGCTCTTCCTGCCGCTGGCGCACGTGTTCGGCCGCATGGTGCAGATCGCCCCGATGGTGGCACCGATCAAGCTGGGCTGTGTCCCGGACATCAAGAACCTCACCGACGAACTGGCCACGTTCCGGCCGACGTTGATCCTCGGTGTGCCGCGCGTCTTCGAGAAGGTCTACAACTCGGCCCGCGCCAAGGCCCAGGCGGACGGCAAGGGCAAGATCTTCGACAAGGCCGCCGACACGGCCATCGCGTACAGCAAGGCCCTGGACACCCCCTCGGGCCCCTCGCTGGGCCTGAAGATCAAGCACAAGGTCTTCGCCAAGCTGGTCTACAGCAAGCTGCACGCGGTGCTCGGCGGCCGCGGCGAGTACGCCATCTCCGGCGGCGCCCCGCTCGGCGAGCGGCTCGGCCACTTCTTCCGCGGCATCGGCTTCACGGTTCTGGAGGGCTACGGCCTGACCGAGTCCTGTGCCGCCACCGCCTTCAACCCCTGGGACCGGCAGAAGATCGGCACGGTCGGCCAGCCGCTGCCGGGCTCGGTCGTGCGGATCGCGGACGACGGTGAGGTGCTGCTGCACGGCGAGCACCTGTTCAAGGGGTACTGGAACAACCCGGGCGCGACCGAGGAGGCCCTCGCCGACGGCTGGTTCCACACCGGCGACATCGGCACCCTCGACGAGGACGGGTATCTGCGGATCACCGGCCGCAAGAAGGAGATCATCGTCACGGCGGGCGGCAAGAACGTGGCGCCCGCCGTGATCGAGGACCGGATCCGGGCGCACGCGCTGGTCGCGGAGTGCATGGTGGTCGGCGACGGACGGCCGTTCGTGGGCGCGCTGATCACCATCGACGAGGAGTTCCTGGGCCGTTGGGCCACCGAGCACGGCAAACCGGCCGACTCCACGGCCGCGTCCCTGCGCGACGACCCCGACCTGCTGGCGGCGATCCAGTCGGCCGTCGACGACGGCAACGCGGCGGTGTCCAAGGCGGAGTCGGTCCGCAAGTTCCGCATCCTGGACTCGCAGTTCAGCGAGGACTCGGGGCACCTCACGCCGTCGCTGAAGCTGAAGCGGAACGTGGTGGCGAAGGACTTCGCGGCCGAGATCGAGGCGATCTACCAGAAGTAGCAAGCGGTTTGACGCACCGTCATGGCGCGAGCCCCACCTCACCGGGGACCCGCGCCACAGTGCGTCTGCAACAGCCCTTTACAGCAGCGCCTTCACAACAGCGCCTTCACAACAGCGCCTTGAGCCGCTCCGCCAGCAGGTCCCACCGCCACTTCTCCTCGACCCAGCTGCGCCCCCGCTCCCCCATCCGGCGACGCAGCTCGGCGTCCCCGAGGAGCGTGACGATCCGGTCGGCGGCGTCCTCCACGGACCCGCCGCGCACGACCCACCCGGTCTCCCCGTCGAGCACGGCGTCGGGCGCGCCCCCGGAGTCCCCGGCGACGACCGGCAGCCCGGTCGCGGACGCCTCCAGGTACACGATGCCGAGCCCCTCCACGTCGAGCCCGCCGCGCCGGGTACGGCACGGCATGGCGAAGACGTCACCGGCGCCGTAGTGGGCGGGCAGATCCGACCAGGGCACGGACCCGGTGAAGACCACGGAGTCCTCGACCCGGGTCTCCCGCGCCAGCTTGCGCAGCTCACCCTCGTACGGCCCGCCCCCGACGATCAGCAGCACCGCGTCCGGTTCCTTGGCCAGGATCCGCGGCATGGCGAGGATCAGCGTGTCCTGCCCCTTGCGCGGCACGAGCCGGGAGACGCACACGACGACGGGCCGGTCGGTGAGCCCGAGCCGGGCCCGCACCCGGTCGCCGCCGGAGCCGGGGTGGAAGGTCTTCTCGTCGACGCCGGGCGGCAGTTGCACCATCCGCGCGGCCGCGTCCGGCGTCAGCGCCTGCGCGATCCGCGAGCGGGTGTACTCGCCGAGGTGGGTGAGGGTGTCGGTGGAGTCGCCGATCCGGCGCAACAGCTGCCGTGCGGCGGGCAGTTGGGCCCATCCGGCCTCGTGCCCGTGGGTGGTGGCCACCAGCCGCTCGGCGCCCGCCCGGCGCAGCGCCGGCGCCATCAGCCCGAGCGGGGCCGCCGCCCCGAACCACACCGACGTGCACCCGTGCGCGCGCAGCAGCGCGACGGCCTGCCGGGTCGCGGCGGGCGTCGGCAGCAGCATGGTCGTCCGGTCGCGTACGACGGTGAAGGGCTGCTCGGCGTCGAAGGCGGCGGTGGCCTCGACGCCCTCGCGGCTCCGTTTCCAGGTCGAGGCGTAGACGACGAGCCGGTCGGGATCCAGCCGGAGCGCCATGTTGTGCAGAAACGCCTGGATGCCGCCGGGGCGGGGCGGGAAGTCGTTCGTGACGATGAGGGTCTTGCGCATCAGCGCCGACCCTACCCAACGTAAACTCACGCGGGTGGACAGGACGGACGGAACGCGATCCCTGACCGGACTTCTCGCGCTCTGGGGTCTGACCAGATTGCTGCTGCTCCTGTCCGTGTTCAAGGTGTACGTCTTCCCCGGCCCGGACGTCACCAACGACGTCTTTGTGATCTACCAGGGCTGGTACGAGGTGCTGCGCACCGGGACGTTCCCACTGGACGACGTCACCTGGCAGTACCCGCCCGCGGCCGCCCTCGCGATCCTCTCCCCGGCGCTGCTGTTCTTCCTCGACTACGCGCAGGCGTTCTTCGTCCTGGCCTTCCTGGCCGACCTGGCGGTCCTCGCCCTGCTGCTGAACGCGGGCCTGCGCCCCGGCCGGACGGTGCGGGGCGCCTGGGTGTGGGTGGTGGGCGTACCGCTGCTCGGGCCGACGGTGTACGCGCGCTACGACGTGATGGTCACGGCCGTCGCGGTGGCCGCGCTGCTCGCGGGCGCCCGCCGTCCCCGGCTGATGGGGGCGCTGGCGGGCTTCGGGGCGGTGCTGAAGGTGTGGCCGGTGCTGCTGCTGATCGGTGCCGTGCGGCGCCGGGCGTGGGCCGCGGCGGCGGTGACGGCGGGGGTGCTGGTGGCGCTGTTCGCGCTGGCCATGCCGGGGGCCTTCGCGTTCCTGACCTTCCAGCGGGAGCGGGGCACCGAGGTGGAGTCGCTGGGCGCGCTGGTGTTCCATGTGGCGCGGCACTTCGGCTGGGACGGGCAGGTGCTGCTCAACTACGGCTCGGTGGAGTTCCTCGGCCCGTACGTGGACGTGGTGAGCACCGCCGCCCTGGCGCTGACCGGGATCGCCTTCGGCTGGCTGCTGCTGTGGCGGCTGATGGCGACGCGGTTGGTGCCGCACACGCTCACGGACGCCGCTTTCGTGGCGGTGCTGATGTTCACGACCACGAGCCGGGTGATCAGCCCGCAGTACATGGTGTGGCTGGTCGGGCTCGCCGCGGTCTGCCTCTGCTTCCGCCGCACCGGCATGCGCGTACCGGCCGCCCTGGTCCTGCTCGCGTCCTTCGTGACGATGCTGGAGTTCCCCCTGTGGTTCTCGCACGTCGTCGCCAGCGACCCGCTCGGCGTCACCCTCCTGTTCGTCCGCAACGGCCTGCTGGTGCTGGCCACCGTCGTCGCGGCCCGCGAGCTGTGGCGCACGTCGGTCCCCCGCACCGGCCGGCGGGAACCGGCGGGCCGCACGGACGCGGTCCCGAAGGGCGGGCCCCTGAACGGGGCCCGCCGGCTCACTTCCCGGGCTTCCCGAGAGGCTGGGTGAAGCGGAGCAGGTTCCCGGCGGGGTCGCGGAACGCGCAGTCACGGACGCCGTAGGGCTGGTCCATCGGCTCCTGCAGCACCTCGGCGCCCGAGGCGCTGATCCGCTCGAAGGTGGCGTCGCAGTCCTCCGTCGCGAACAGGACGCCGCGCAGCAGGCCCTTCGCCATCAGCTCCGCCAGCGCCTGTTTGTCGGCCGCCGAGGTGCTCGGATCGGCGGCGGGCGGCTCCAGGACGATGTTCACGTCCGGCTGCTCGGGCGACCCGACGGTCACCCAGCGCATTCCCTCGAACCCGACGTCGTTGCGCACTTCGAGGCCGAGCACGTCGCGGTAGAAGGCGATCGCCTTGTCGTGGTCGTCGACGGCGATGAAGCAGGTGGAGAGCTTGATGTCCATGGCGCTCACGCTACGGGCGATCCGCGGGCCGCGCTTCTCCGTTCCTGACCGGTCGCGTGTAGATCTTGGCGATGCAGGCCGGGATCGCGGCACCCTGGTCGTGGCTGCGGGCCCGGTAGGCGCTCGGGCTCTCGCCGACGAGTTCGGTGAAGCGCGAGCTGAACGACCCCAGCGACGTACAGCCGACCGCGAAGCAGACCTCGGTCACCGTGAGATCGCCCCGCCGCAGCAGCGCCTTGGCGCGCTCGATGCGGCGGGTCATCAAGTAGCTGTACGGCGTCTCGCCGTAGGCGGCGCGGAAGCTGCGGGAGAAGTGACCCGGCGACATCAGGGCCTGTCGCGCCAGCGCCGGGACGTCGAGCGGCTCGGCGTAGTCGCGGTCCATCCGGTCGCGGGCCCGCCGCAGCCGGACGAGGTCGTCGAGGTCCTGCCGTTTCACCCGACGAGTCTCCCACAGCTCCCCGGTCAGCCGCCGACGTACGCCGCGAGGTGCTCACCGGTGAGGGTGGAGCGGGCGGCGACGAGGTCGGCCGGTGTGCCCTCGAAGACGATCTTGCCGCCGTCGTGGCCGGCGCCGGGGCCGAGGTCGATGATCCAGTCGGCGTGCGCCATGACCGCCTGGTGGTGCTCGATGACGATGACCGACTTGCCGGACTCCACGAGCCGGTCGAGCAGGCCGAGCAGCTGTTCGACGTCGGCGAGGTGCAGGCCCGTGGTCGGCTCGTCGAGGACGTACACGCCGCCCTTGTCGGCCATGTGCGTGGCCAGCTTGAGCCGCTGCCGCTCGCCGCCGGACAGCGTGGTGAGCGGCTGGCCGAGGGTGAGGTAGCCCAGCCCGACGTCGGCGAGCCGGTCCAGGATCTTGTGCGCGGCCGGCGTGGCCGCCTCCCCGGCACGGAAGAACTCCTCGGCCTCGGTCACCGGCATCGCGAGCACCTCGCTGATGTCGCGCCCGCCGAGCCGGTACTCCAGCACCTGCGCCTGGAACCGCTTCCCCTCGCAGTCCTCGCACGTGGTGGCCACCCCGGCCATCATCGCCAGGTCGGTGTAGATGACACCGGCGCCGTTGCAGGTGGGGCAGGCGCCCTCGGAGTTGGCGCTGAACAGCGCCGGCTTGACCCCGTTGGCCTTGGCGAACGCCTTGCGGATCGGGTCGAGCAGTCCGGTGTACGTCGCCGGGTTGCTGCGCCGGGAGCCGCGGATGGGCGTCTGGTCGACCGACACCACGCCCGCCGAGGCGGGGACGGAACCGTGGATCAGCGAGCTCTTGCCGGACCCGGCGACGCCGGTGACCACGCACAGCACCCCGAGCGGAATGTCGACGTCGACGCCGCGCAGGTTGTTCGCCGTCGCGCCGCGGATCTCCAGCGTGCCCTTCGGCGTCCGCACGCTCTCCTTCAGCGCCGCCCGGTCGTCGAGATGGCGGCCGGTGACGGTGCCGCTCGCCCGCAGCTCCTCGACGGTGCCCTCGAAGCAGACGGTGCCGCCCGCCGTACCGGCGCCGGGGCCGAGGTCGACGACGTGGTCGGCGATCGCGATGGCCTCCGGCTTGTGCTCCACGACGAGGACCGTGTTGCCCTTGTCCCGCAGCCGCAGCAGCAGGTCGTTCATCCGCTGGATGTCATGGGGGTGCAGGCCGATGGTGGGCTCGTCGAAGACGTACGTGATGTCGGTGAGCGCGGAGCCGAGGTGGCGGATCATCTTGACGCGCTGCGCCTCACCGCCCGACAGCGTGCCCGCGGGCCGGTCCAGCGCCAGGTAGCCGAGGCCGATCTCCACGAACGAGTCGAGGGTCTGCTGCAGCGCGGTGAGCAGCGGTGCCACCGAGGGCTCCTGGAGCGCGCGGACCCATTCGGCCAGGTCGCGGATCTCCATCGCGCAGGCGTCGGCGATGCTGATGTCCTTGATCTTCGACGACCTGGCCTCCTCGCTGAGCCGGGTGCCGTCGCACTCGGGGCAGGTGGTGAAGGTGACGGCCCGCTCCACGAACGCCCGGATGTGCGGCTGCATCGCCTCCTTGTCCTTGGACAGGAACGACTTCTGGATCTTGGGGACCAGCCCCTCGTAGGTGAGGTTGATGCCGTTGACCTTCACCTTGGTCGGCTCGCCGTAAAGGAAGGCGTGCATCTCCTTCTTGGTGAACTCGCGGATCGGCTTGTTCGGGTCGAGGAAGCCCGACTGGGCGTAGAGCCCCACGGTCCACTGGCTGTCCGACTTCCAGCCGGGGATGGTGAACGCGCCCTCGGCGATCGACTTGGAGTCGTCGTAGAGCTGCGTGAGGTCGATGTCGGAGACCGTGCCCCGTCCCTCGCAGCGCGTGCACATGCCGCCGGTGCGGTTGAAGGTCGCCTTCTCCGCCTTGGTCTTGTTGCCGCGCTCGACGGTGATCGCGCCGCTCGCCCGGACCGAGGCGGTGTTGAAGGAGTATGCGCTGGGCGGGCCGATGTGCGGCTCGCCGAGCCGGCTGAAGAGGATGCGCAGCATCGCGTTGGCGTCGGTGGCGGTGCCGACGGTGGAGCGGGGGTCGGCGCCCATCCGCTGCTGGTCGACGCTGATCACGGTCGTCAGCCCGTCGAGCACGTCGACCTCGGGCCGCGCCAGCGTCGGCATGAAGCCCTGCACGAAGGCGCTGTACGTCTCATTGATCAGCCGCTGCGACTCGGCGGCGATGGTGTCGAACACCAGTGAGCTCTTGCCCGAGCCGGACACGCCGGTGAACACCGTCAGCCTGCGCTTGGGGATCTCGATGCTGACGTCCTTGAGGTTGTTCTCGCGCGCCCCGTGCACGCGGATCATGTCGTGGCTGTCGGCAGCGTGCGGCGCAGGCGACTGCGTGTTCGTGCTGGTGGGCATGCTCATGTCTCCTCCGTCGGGGCGGGGCCGCCTCTCGGCCTCCGCGGCGTCGCCTGGCTCGATCCAACCAGCTTCGAACGGCTTGCGTGACCGTCCTTCGTCGATACGGCCGTCTGCCCAGGTCAGCGCTCAGCGCAGCTCCTGGATCCGGACCATGTTCCCCGCGGGATCGCGCACGGCGCAGTCCCGGACGCCGTACGGCTGCTCGGTCGGCGCCTGGACGATCTCGGCGTCACCGGCCCGCAGCCGCGCGAAGACGCCGTCGAGATCGCGGCTGGCCAGGAGGATGCCGGCATAGGTGCCCTTGGCCATCATCTCGACGATGGTACGGCGCTCGTCCTCGGTGACGCCGGGGTCGGTGACCGGCGGCTGCAGCACGACGGACGTGCCGGGCTGTCCGACGGGGCCGACCGTGATCCACCGCATCCCGTCATGTCCGACGTCGTCGCGGACCTCGAAGCCGAGGGTGTCCCGGTAGAAGGCCAGGGAGGCGTCCGGGTCGTCGTGCGGCAGGAAGCTCGCGTGAATGCGGATGTCCATGACCATCACGCTAGGCGCGCCCCGGCCGCCGGCGCTTCTCGATTCCTGACCGGTTCCCGACGCCGACGGAAGCGCCCTTACTGGGGCCGGCTCAGAAGGATGCCGGCCATCCCGCCCTCGCCCGCGTCGACAGCGCCTTGCGGATCGGGGGCGGAGAAGGGCTGCGTGTTTTGCCGACACGTTGTCCCCACCGGCGGGAGGGTGCCCTCGATGAGGTAGCGGCTCTCGTGTGCCTGAATGCAGCCGCTCGGGTTGATCAGAGCGGTGTGCCCGTACCCGTTGTGGGTGAGCAGGCGGGCGTCGGCCAGCTTCTTGGCCATGGCCTGCGCGCCCTGGTAGGGAGTGGAGGGGTCGTGGAGGGTGCCGACCACCAGGATCGGATGCGCCGTCGGCTTGTTCCACGGGCCGCGATAGGGGTTTGCCGCTGCGGCAGACCAGGAGGCACACCCTGCGGTGGCCCAGGTCCAGAAGCGTCCGGCGTCGCCCGCGCGGGTGGCGCTCGCCTGCTCCAGGGCGTGGTAGGTGCCGGGGTCACGCGGATTCGGGCTGTCGCCGCAGAGCACCGCCGCGGCCTGTTCTTCGCCCACGTACGGATTCGGGTTCGGGACCGCCGGCGCGGACGGGAGCGGGGACGGCTTCGCGACGCGGCCCTGCCACAGGTCCTGCAGCCTGCCGGCGAGGTCCGTCCACCCCTCAGTGGTGAAGAGGCTGTTCACCACGTCGGCGACCGTCCCTCCGTAGGTCCACTCGCCCACGGGATGCTCGCTCAGCCGCCGCATCAGCTGGTCGAACTTGTCCCGGGTCGCCTTCGGGTCGCCGGCGGAGAAGGCGCAGCGGGCTGTGGTGGCGGACCCGCACAGGGTGAGGAACTGGTCCAGGACCGACGCCGCGCTGCGGTCCGAGCCCAAGCGCTGGAAGGTCGTGAGCCGAGGGGCGGCGTCGGAGGCCTGGTTCGTCCAGGCCTCCGGGTCCCAGTTGCTGTCGAGGACCATGGCGCGGACCTTGCCCGGGAAGAGGTTGGCGTAGGTGGCGCCCAGGAAGGTCCCGTAGGAGATCCCGAGGTAGCTGAGCTGGGCGTCGCCCACGGCCTGGCGGAGCAGGTCGAGGTCGCGGGCGGTGTCGGCGGTCGACACATGGCGCAGGAGTTCCGGGTCACGCTGCCGGCACTGCCGGGCCAGATCCTTGTACGCGGCGATGAAGGCCGTCCGCTCCTGTTCGCCCACCGGGAAGCCCGCCGCTTTGCTCGCGTCCCAGGCGGCGGCTTGCTGGGAACCCGCGAAGCAGTTCACCGCGGTGCTGCTGCCGACTCCGCGGGGATCCCAGCTGACGATGTCGAACCGCTCCCGCACCTCGCGCGGGAAGAGCTCGTAGTTCTGGGGCATCTGGACCGTTCCCGGCCCGCCGGGTCCGCCGGGGTTGAAGAACAGGGTGCCGATCCGTCGTCCGGGGCCGGTCGCCTTCCGCTTGACGACCGCCAGGTCGATGCTGCGCCCGCCGGGGTCGCGGTGGTCCAGCGGCACCTTCGCGGTCGCGCAGTCGAACTGGCTGCCCGTAACGCAGGGGCTCCAGTCCAGCTTCAGGGCGGGCGCCGAAGGTTTCGGCGTACCGTCGGCCGTGGCGAGGCCCGGTCCGGTCAGTGCCGTCGAGCAGGTCACGATCGCGGCGATGAGCGCGGCACAACTCCGACGGCCGACTCCGGGTTCAGATATGTGCATGCCTTGTCCATTCACGGCTGAGCGCCCGACGCCGCCCGAGCGCTGGACGTCGGTGCGCATGCACGTCCACAACACCGAGGTCCGGCAGAACGCGCGAGCCATGCGCAGCCGAATGGGGGGTGGGAGTCCCGCTCGGCCGGACCCGCCTCAATCGAACCGGGCCCCGCCACCCCACCCGCCTCAGCCGAACTGAGCCCGCAGATACTCCCGCCACCACCCCGTGAACTCCTCCACCGAGGTCCCCAGGACGTCCGTCAGGGCGGCCTCCAGCCCGGTCGCCCCCACCGCCCGGTAGAACTCGCCGAGTCGCCGCTCGCCCCACCGGTTCTCGATCAGCCGGCAGGCCATCCAGCCGCCCTCGTAGGCCTGGGCCAGCGCGTTCGAGTCGCCGGTGAAGCCGAAGTCGCCGTTGTCCGGCAGCGCGGTCGGCACCTCCCCGGCGGCCACCGACCGCGCCAGCTCCGGCGCGGCCTCGGCCGGGGTGCGCCCGCTGTCGCGGTAGCCGACCCAGTCGGCGTAGCCCTCCGAGAGCCACATGGGGGTGCCGGAGTCGGTGTGGGCGCGGGTGGCGACATGGGTGGTCTCGTGGGTGAGGACCACCTGCTTGCCGACGGAGCCCAGGACGCCGTACGCCTCGGGGTTGACGATGATCCGGTCGGCGGGCGCCCGCGCCGTCCCCGTCTCGCCGGTGGTCACCGCGGCGATCCCCCGGTAGGAGGTGGCGGGCGAGCCGAGCAGTCCGGCCATCGCCTCCAGCGACTGCGGTACGAGCACGACGACGTGCCTGCTCCAGTCCGTGCCCCACGCCTGCGACACGGCGGGCACGGCCCGGTCCCCCAGATCCGCGTACAGACCCAGCGTCTTGCGGGACTGCCCGACCCCGAGCACCAGGCTGTGCTCGCCCCGGACGACGGTCACCGCGCCCCGGTCCCACAGCTGCTCGGCGGAGTTCCGCGCGGGCCGGTCGGAGGTGACGGACCAGTCGCCGTCCGCGTCCCGGGTCAGGCCCAGGGTGCGCCCGGCCGTCACGGGCGCCTTGTCGAAACCCGCTATTCGGTACCGCAGTTCGGCGTCGGCCGTGGCCCGGTCGCCGGTGCGGTGCAGATCCGTCAGCCGGTACGACCAGTCCGCCAGCGGCAGCCCACGCACCTGGGCGAAACCGGTCGCCGTCCCGGTCCGCCGATACCCGCTCTCGTCGTGGTCGAGGACCGCGGCCGCCCGCCGGTCGAGCAGCCGCTGCACCTCGGCCCGTGCGGTGTCGGTGGTGGGCCCGCCCCCGCAGCCGACCAGGGAGACGAGCAGCAGGCAGAGCGCCACGACCGAGGAAACCGACGCCCGCCTTCGACCTGCCACCTTCCCGATCGTACGGGGCCCGCGCCGCCCGGTCAGACCCTGGTGACCCCCGCGACCGGCATCATGCCGACCGGGTCGTAGCGCACCGGCGCGCCCGGGTAGGGGGCGTGGATGACCTGGCCGTTGCCCATGTACATGGCGACATGGCTGGCGTCGTCCCGGTAGGTGATCAGGTCGCCGGGCCGGGCCTCGGAGAGCGGGACCTGGCGGCCTGCCACGCGCTGCGCCTGCGAGGTGCGGGGGATCGCGATCCCGGCCTGGGCGTACGACCACTGCATCAGGCCGGAGCAGTCGAAGCCGCCGGGACCGGCCGCGCCCCACACATAGGGCTTGCCGAGCGCGGCGCGGGCGGCGGCGACCGCGGCGGCGGCGCGGCCGGAGGCGGGGACGGCACCCCCGAGCTCGGGCAGGTCGAAGCGGCCGGAGCGGGAGGCCCGGTCATAGGCGGCGCGTTCGTCGTTGGGGAGGGCGTTGAGGAGTGCGCGGGCCTCGGCGAGCTTCTTCTCGACGGTGCGCTTGTGGGCGGCGACGGCCTGGCGGCTCTTCTCCAGTTCGCCGAGCCTCTCGGCGGCCTGCGCCCGCTCCTGGGTGAGCGTGCGCATGGCCTCCTGCAGGTCCCTCAGCTGCCCGGCCTGGTGCAGGGTGATCCGGTCCAGGACGGCGGCCTTGTCGAGGTAGTCCTCCGGGTTGTCGGAGAACAGCAGGGCGAGGGTGGGGTCGATGCCGCCGTGGCGGTACTGGGCGCCGGCCAGCGAACCCAGCGCCTCCCGCATGGAGTTGATGCTCTGCTGCTGCCGGGCGATCCGGTCCTGTGCCCGGCGCACCTGCCCGTGCAGCGCGTCGGCGCGCTCGTCGGCCTGGTTGTAGGCCTCGGTGGCCTTCTCGGCCTCCGCGTAGAGGCGGTCCACCTCGGCGCGGGTGTCGTCGAACGGCGCGGCCTGCGCCGGTACGGCGGTGAAAGCGGCCGCGGCGGCCGACACCACGCCGACGGCGAGACGCGCCACGCAGGCGCCCTGGTCGAACCCGGACGGTGCAAGGCGGCGATGGGACCCCACGAGAAGCCGCGCTCCTTCCACTGGCGGACAGGAAAATCCCCCGGCGCCGGGCGGCGGCCCGACGATGGGGAAACGCGGCCGACAGTAGCCCTGTCGTGGGGCACCGGCCAAAGAGCTCGGGGGGCCTTCAACGCCTCACCCCGCCGCTGACGCAGGTCATGGGCGGGGTGTGGGGTCACAGACCGGTCCCGTAATTCGCCCGAACGGGCGGTACGGGGTCCTGATCTTGAAGCGGCCCGTGCCGGCTTTTCAGACCCGGACGCCGAACTGGTACGGCATGTTGTTGATCGACTCGTAGCGCACGACCGTGCCGGTGCGCGGGGCGTGCAGCACCTGGCCGTTGCCCGCGTAGAAGCCGACGTGGTGCAGGTCGCCGTAGAAGAACACCAGGTCGCCGACCCGGAGGTCGCTCTGCGAGTAGATGCGGGTGCCGATGTTGGCCTGCGCCTGCGAGGTGCGCGGGATGGAGATGCCGGCCTGGGCGAAGGCCCAGGAGGTGAGGCCCGAGCAGTCGAAGGAGGACGGGCCGGAGGCGCCGTAGACGTAGGGCGAGCCGAGCTTGCTCTGCGCGGCGCCGTAGGCCGAGGAAGCGCGGCCGGTGGCGGGGGCGCCGGAGCTGAGAGCGGTGCGCTCGCTGGCGCGGCTGGCGCGCTCCTGCTCGGCGGCGAGGGCCGCCTTCTCGGCGGCGGTGAGGGAGTTGAGCAGCTTCTGCGCCTCGGCGAGCTTGCCCTGAACTTCCTTCTTCTTCTTGCCAAGTTCGCTGCGGGTGGCGGCGAGGTCCTTGAGCTTGTCGGAGGCCTCGGCGCGCTCCTGGGCGAGTTCGCGCTGCTTCTCCTGGATCTTCTTCAGCGCGTCGACCTGCTGGGCGCTCAACTGGTCGAGCGTGGAGGCCTTGTCGAGGTAGTCGTCCGGGTCGGCGGAGAGGAAGAGCTGCAGGGAGGGGTCTATGCCGCCCGAGCGGTACTGGGCGCTGGCCATCAAACCGAGGCCGTCGCGCAGCTCGTTGACCTCTTCCTGGCCACGGGCGACGTTGTCCTGGATGGTGGAGATCTCCTTCTGGAGCTTCTCCTGCTTCTCCTTGGCGCCGTTGTACTTCTCGGTGGCCTGCTCGGCCTGCTCGTAGAGCTTGTCGACCTTGGCCTTGACCTCGTCCTTGCTCGGCTTCTCGCTCGGCGCGGCGTTGGCGGCCTGCGAGCTGAGGGCGACGGCAGCGGCGGCTGCGGTGGTCAGCACGGTCACGCGTGTGCGACTGGGCTGCTTGGGTCGACGGTGGGACGCCACGGGGGCAATCTCCTTCTTGTGAGTGATCACCCGATCGGAGGTTCGAGGCCAGACCCTAGTGACCTCGCTGTGATCAGATCAAATCCTCACATGAAAAATCTCGGTGACCGAGCGCATCCTTTACCTACAACTCACGCGCAGTGATGCGTGTTGACGCTACGTTGCGTGACGGTCCTGTCAATTCGGGCATTCCCTGGGCACATTGCACGGTTGGGACATGCGGTGCGCATGGGGCACATGTCAGCTGCGCGAGAGCCGCTTCAGCAGCACCGCCGACGCCACCGGCCGCGCCCCCGCCCGGGCCACCCCGTCGGCCACCTCGCGGTCGGTCGAGACGACGATGACCGGACGCCCGGGCGGCTCGGCGCGCACCAGCTGGCGGATCAACTCGTCGGCGGTGACACCCGGTTTGGAGAACAGCACCCGCACTCCGCGCGGCGGCGCCAGCAGCACCGGCGCGGCCAGTTCGGCCCCGTCGAAGACACAGGTCACCTCGGCACCGGACTGCGCGGCGAGCTGCGAGAGCTGCCCGAGCAGCCGCAACCGCTGCTTCTCCAGCGGCATTTGGGGATAGCCGGTCTTGGTGACGTTGTAGCCGTCGACGACCAGATGGGCCTGCGGCAGCGCGAGAAGCTGGTCGAGGATCGCGGGGTCGTGCTCGGACAACGCCCGTGCGGCGATGTCCTTCGGGGTCATTCGTCCCGGTTCGACCGCGTCCACGGTCTCGGCGGGGCGTACGGACACCGGTGGCAGCGCCAGTTCCCGGCGCAGCCCCTGCGCCGCGTCCAGCACGGTGTCGAGCAGCAGCCGTACCCGCATGTCCTCGACGCTGCGTCCCTCGCGCGCGGCCCGGCGGGTGGCCTCCAGGGTGGCCTCGGCCTCCCCGAGCCGCGCCTTGAGCCGCCGCGCCTCGCTCTCGGCGGCGGACATCTGGGCCTGGCCCTCGGCGCGTACGGCCTCGATCTCGGCCTGCACCTTGCGCAGCGCCGCCTCGCCGCGCTTGACGTCGCTGAGCGCGGCCCGCAGCTTGCGGTGCAGCGATTCGGCTTCCTTGCGGGCGGCGTCCAGCTCGGCGCGCAGCCGCTCGGTCTCGGCGCGGGTGTGGTCGCGGGCGGCGGCGAGTTCGGTGCGCAGCCGCTCCAGTTCGGCGCGGTTCTCCTCGTCGGCGCGCTCGGCGTCGGCCCGCTGGGCCTCCTCGCCGGCGGCGGCGACCAGCTTCACCCAGCCGATCGGGCGCAGCACATACGCGGCGGCCGCCACGTCCAGCGGATCCGCGGCCGGCGGCGGCGATC
Source organism: Streptomyces sp. Z423-1 (assembly GCF_013009255.1). Classification (NCBI taxonomy): domain Bacteria; kingdom Bacillati; phylum Actinomycetota; class Actinomycetes; order Kitasatosporales; family Streptomycetaceae; genus Streptomyces; species Streptomyces sp. Z423-1. Next base: position 6,978,895 of record NZ_CP053109.1, on the reverse strand, counting down.
CGGCGTCGAGGGCACCGGCCAGCTCGGGCTGGGCCTCGCGGAACTTCTCGCCGATGCGCTGCCGGAACAGCGGGTCGGTCTCCACTGCCGCGGCCATCGCGTTACCGGCGAACTTGGCCCGACGATTCGGGGCGAACCGGGCGTACTGCCGCAGCTGTGCGGGCAGTTCGGCCATCGTCAGCCCGCCGAAGCCGTCGGAAACGATCTGTACGACCTTCCGGCGCACTCCTTCGGGCAGCGGACGGTCGAGCACCTCAGCGGCGCCGTCGCCCGGCCCCCCGCCTGCGGTCTCCACCATCCGTCACCCCAATGCCCCTGCGGGGCCGGTCCCTGTCAGGAGCCGGCGCCCGGCCTGTCCACGAGTTCCACCTGATCCACGGCGTTGCACCACCGGCACCGCACCGACTCGATGGTCTCACTGACCACCTCGCGCTCCTCGACCCTCGGCTCACCGGCGAGGTCGAGGTGGACGTACTCGACGACCTTCGAGGAGCGGGTCACGTCGAAGCGCGTCAGATTGCCGCAGAGGGTGCAGCGCCACCGCGTGGTGTCGGTCGGCAGGGGAACCGTCATCGTGGCTGTTCGCTTTCCTTCTAGTTTCGGTGATGCGTAGTTTCCGTGATGCGCCAGTTTCCCTGGAGCGTGTGGCTCGTAACCCTACGGCCTGGCGGGTACCCGACGCCCGCCCGTCCCGGGCGGCGAGGCGGTCTGTGCGGTTGCGTCCGCTTACGTCATGCTCTGTGTCCATGATCAGCCTCTGGAGCGCGGTGGGCCGCCGGGCGGTCCGCCTACCGCAGGCGCCGGTGATGTACGGACTGATCGCCCTGTGCTGCCTGATCTTCCTGATCGGCCCCGCCTCGGGCCTCAGTCCGGCGTACGGCTCCGGCGACGAGCTGCTCGCCGTGCAGCGGGCGTACTTCCGCCACTGGGGAGTGATCCCCGCAGAACTGTTCGAGGGCTCCCCGAGGGCCGCCCTCACCCCGGCCACGGCCCTCTTCGTGCACGGCAGCTGGGTGCACCTGCTCGGCAACATGCTCTTCCTCTACGTCTTCGGGGTGATGACCGAGGAACGGATGGGCCGCGTCGAGTTCACCCTCTTCTACGTCGGCTGCGGCTACCTCGCGCTGCTGGGGTACGCGGCGGCCAACGCCGACTCCGAGCGGTCCCTGGTCGGCGCGTCGGGCGCGATCTCGGCGGTCCTCGGCGCCTTCCTGTTCCTCTTTCCCCGGGCCCGGGTGACCAGCCTCCTGCCGTTCCTGTTCTTCCTGCCGCTGCGCTTCCCGGCGTGGGTGGTGCTGCCCTTCTGGGTGGCCCTCCAGTGGCTGGCGGCGGGCCGGGCGTCCAGCGGGCCGGGGGTGGCCTATCTGGCCCACCTGGTGGGCTTCGGCCTGGGCTTTGCTTACGCGTGGGCGCGGTATGGCCGTGCGGCTAGAGTGAAGGCCGCCCCAGCTCCGGCCCCCGAGGGAGAGAACCAGCCGTGATCACCGCGATCGTCCTGATCAAGACCAGCGTGGACCGGATCCCCGAGATCGCCGAGCAGATCGCCGCGCTGGACTCCGTCAGCGAGGTCTTCTCCGTCACCGGCACCTACGACCTGATCGCCATGGTCAGGGTGAAGCGCCACGACGACCTCGCCGACGTCATCCCCGGCAGCATCAGCAAGATCCCCGGCGTGGAGGCGACGGACACGCACGTGGCGTTCCGGACCTACTCCCAGCACGACCTGGAGGCGGCGTTCGCGATCGGGCTGGACAGTTAGGTCCGCCGTCGTTCGGATCATGTCGCGGGACGCGGGGCCCGGCCCTCAGCCGGTGACATTGACCGCCGCGAGGCCCTTGGCGGACGGGACGCAGACGCGGCTGCCGCGGCACCCGTGGCGGCGTCGAGGGCGTACAGATGGTCGTCGTAGCAGCCCACGTACACCGTCCCGTCGGCCACCACGGGCGTCACGTCCGGCGCCCAGGTCGCCGTAGCCGACGAGGACCGGGCCAGGGTGAGCCACCCCCGTCGCCGCCCGCGTCGCGTTCCCGGGTCAGGTGGACCCCGCCCACCGGCACACCGGCCGCCAGCAGCCCTCCGGCGGCCGAGGTGAGCAGGCGGGGGCGAGATACACCTCGCCCATGCCACCGGCACCGAGTCTGGTACCCCGTTGCTCCCCTGTCCCGCATACGGCTGCCGAGGGGAGCGTCTACGCCGTGGCCGCGTCAGCGGTTCACACGGCGGGGACGCAACGCCCGTCCACGGTCCGGTAGTTCCACTTCGCGCCGTCGCGGACCAGTTCCCGCACCGCCCCGACGAACCGCTCGACATGCTCGTCCGGCGTGCCCGCCCCGAAGCTCACGCGGATCGCGTTGAGCGACTTCTCGCCGGGAGCCGCCTCGGGGGCGCCGCACTCGCCCTGGGTCTGCGGGTCGCTGCCGAGCAGGGTGCGGACGAGGGGATGGGCGCAGAAGAGGCCGTCGCGGACGCCGATGCCGTACTCGGCGGAGAGGGCGGCGGCGAAGTGCGAGCTGTTCCAGCCGTCGACGACGAAGGAGAGCACACCGACGCGGGGGGCGTCCGCGCCGAACAGGGACAGGATCCTGACCTCGGGGACCTCGGCGAGGCCCGCCCGGACCGTCCGGATCAGGTGCTGCTCGCGGGCGACCAGCGTGTCGAAACCGGCCTCGGTGAGCGCCTTGCAGGCCGACGCGATGGCGTAGGCGCCGATGACGTTCGGGGAGCCCGCCTCGTGCCGGGCGGCGCTCTCGTGCCACTCCACGTCCACGCCGCCGTCCGCCCGCCGGGCCACCTTGCGGCTGGCGCCGCCGCCCGCGAGGTACGGCTCGGCCTCGCGCAGCCAGTCGGCGCGGCCGGCGAGGACGCCGGAGCCGAAGGGGGCGTACAGCTTGTGCCCGGAGAAGGCGACCCAGTCGACGTCCAACTCCCGTACGGACACCGGGTGGTGGGGCGCGAGCTGGGCGGCGTCCAGCACGATCCGGGCACCGTGCGCGTGCGCGGCCGCGGCGAGCTCCCGTACCGGCCACAGCTCGCCGGTGACGTTGGAGGCGCCCGTGACGCAGACCAGGGCCGGGCCGTGGCCCTCTTGAATGGATGCAGTCCGGTCGGCGAGCGCGCGCTCCAGGGTCCGCACGGCCTGCTGCGGGGTGCGCGGCGCGTTGAGGTAGGTGACGTGGGCGTCCCGCCAGGGCAGCAGGGAGGCGTGGTGCTCGGTCTCGAAGACGAAGACCTGGCAGCCGGCGGGGAGGGCGGCGGCGAGCAGGTTGAGCGAGTCGGTGGTGGACCGGGTGAAGACCACCTGGTCGTCGCCCCGGCAGTCGAGGAACTCGGCGACGGTCCGGCGGGCGTTCTCGAACAGGTCGGTGGAGAGCTGGGAGAGGTAGCCGGCGCCGCGGTGGACGCTGCCGTAGTACGGCGCGTAGGCCGCCACGTCGTCCCAGACACGCCGGAGGGCGGGGGCGCTGGCCGCGTAGTCGAGCGCGGCGTAGGTGACTTCACCACCGGTGACGAGCGGAACGGTGACATCCCGCCCCAGAACGGGCAGCAGGGCACAAACAGACTGGTCGGCGGCAGCGGTGGAGACGGACATGGGGAACTCCCGTGAGAGGCAGAGAGAGAAAGAGAGAGAAAGGGTGTGCGGAGGCGGGGCTCGACGCCCTAGCGCATTCGCTTGCTCACGGGAGGCTCCTCGACGACCAGGACCCCTGCCCTCACAAAAATCAAGAACTGTGCGAGGGGTCCGCGCTTGCCGTAGACCTCGCTGCCTACGGCCTGGTCTTCACCCGGGGCACCCCGCCACGGACGGAGGGTTGCCGGACAGTCGGCCGGGGCCTCATGACTGTCACTCATGACCTGGACAGGAACGTACGTGAAGTGTTCGGCGTCCCGCAACCCGAGTCCGGATCGCGGGACGCACGCCACACTCCGTCCGGTTACGCGTTGCTGACGGCCACCCAGCGGTCCAGGACGCGCTTGGCGGCGCCGGAGTCGATCGACTCGGCCGCTTTCCGCATGCCGGCGCGGATCTGCTCGGTCAGCGGTCCGTCACCCGGCCGCAGCGCCACCAGCGCCGCCGCCGCGTTCAGCAGCACCGCGTCCCGTACGGGGCCGGGCTCGCCGTCCAGCAGGCGCCGGGCGACCTCGGCGTTGTACGAGGCGTCCGCGCCGCGCAGCGCCTCCACCGGCACCAGGTCGATGCCGGCCTCGCGCGGATCGAAGGTCTCCTCGGTCACCTTGCCGTCCCGGACCACCCAGACCTTCGACGTCGACGTGGTCGTCAGCTCGTCGAGGCCGTCGTCGCCCCGGAAGACCAGCGAGGAGTTGCCGCGCTCGGCGAAGACACCGGCGACGATCGGCGCCATCCGGAGGTCCGCGACGCCGACCGCCTGGGCCTTGACCTTCGCCGGGTTCGTGAGCGGGCCCAGGAAGTTGAAGGTCGTGCGGATGCCCAGCTGGCCTCGCGCCGCCGCCACATGGCGCAGCGCCGGATGGAACTTCACCGCGAAGCAGAAGGTGATGCCGGCCTCCTCGGCGACCTCCGCGACCCGCTGCGGCGTCAGTTCCAGATTGACGCCCAGCTTCTCCAGCACGTCGGACGCGCCGGAGGCGGAGGACGCGGCGCGGTTGCCGTGCTTGACGACCTTCGCGCCCGTACCGGCGATGACGATCGCCGACATGGTCGAGATGTTCACCGTCTTCGCGCCGTCGCCGCCGGTCCCGACGATGTCGACCGTCTCCCCCGGCACCTCGATGACGTTCGCGTGCTCGTACATCGTCCGCACGAGCCCGGTGATCTCCTCGACGGTCTCGCCCTTGGCCCGCAGCGCCACCGCGAACCCGGCGATCTGCGCGTCCGTCGCCTCGCCCCGCATGATCAGGTCCATCGCCCAGGCGGTGTCGTCGGCGCTCAGGTCACGGCCGTCCAGCAGGCCGTTCAGCAGGGCGGGCCAGGAACGGCCCGCCGCGGTGTCGCCTCCAGCGGGGGTCACAGCGCTCATAAGCCGCTCCTGGGTCGGTCCCGTCGTACGGGACACCTGTCTCGAACAAGGTCCACCCTATCCAGCCCGGGGCACGGCGAAGGGCCCCGTCCGGACATCGGACGGGGCCCCTGCCGTGGCGTGGCGAGTGCAGCGATCAGTGGTGGCCGTGGCCGCTCGTGATCTCCTTGTACTCCTCGACGGTGGGCTTGGGGATCTGGGCGCCCTCACCGAAGTACGCGTCGCTGAGCTTGGCGCGCAGCTTCTCGGAGCCCTTCACCTTGCGCTCGACACCGTTCTCGTCGACCGTCGGGCCGATCTCGGCCGGCTGGTACTGCTCGTGTGCCGTGAGCGTGTACAGCGCCTCCTGGCTGAGCGGCTCGTGGACCTCGATGAACTCACCGTGCGGCAGGCGCTTGATGGTGCCGGTCTCCCGGCCGTGCAGCACCTTGTCCCGGTCCCGGCGCTGCAGGCCGAGGCAGATCCGCTTGGTGATGATGAAGGCGACGACCGGTCCGGCGAAGAAGCCGATCCGGACGAACCACGTGACCGCGTTGATCGACAGATGGAAGTGGGTGGCGACGATGTCGTTGCCACCGCCGATCAGCATGATCATGTAGGCGGTGACCCAGGCGACGCCGAAGGCGGTGCGGGTCGGGGCGTTGCGCGGCCGGTCCAGGATGTGGTGCTCGCGCTTGTCCCCGGTGATCCACGCCTCGATGAACGGGTACATCGCGATCAGGCCGAGGAACAGACCGAACAGCACCAGCGGCACGAACACGCCCAGGACCAGCGTGTGACCCCAGAAGTCGATCTCCCAGCCGGGCATGGCGCGGACGAGGCCTTCGGCGAAGCCCATGTACCAGTCGGGCTGGGCGCCGGTGGACACCAGGTCCGGACGGTACGGGCCGAGCACCCAGATCGGGTTGACGGTCGCGATGGCGGACAGGGCCGCGATGAGACCGAAGACCAGGAAGAAGAAGCCTCCGGCCTTGGCCATGTAGACCGGCAGCAGCGGCATGCCGACGACGTTCTTGTTGCTCTTGCCGGGACCCGCGAACTGCGTGTGCTTGTGGTAGAAGACCAGGATCAGGTGTGCCACCACGAGGCCGAGCATGATGCCCGGCAGCAGCAGGATGTGGATCGAGTAGAAGCGGGCCACGAAGTCGGTGCCCGGGAACTCTCCGCCGAACAGGAAGAACGAGATGTACGTGCCGACGATCGGCACGGACAGGATCGCGCCCTGGGTGAAGCGGACACCGGTGCCGGAGAGCAGGTCGTCCGGGAGCGAGTAACCGGTGAAACCGGTGAACATGCCGAGGACGAACAGCAGGAAGCCGAACAGCCAGTTGATCTCACGCGGCTTGCGGAACGCGCCGGTGAAGAAGACGCGCATCATGTGCACGAACATGGCGGCCAGGAAGATGATCGCCGCCCAGTGGTGGATCTGCCGGATCAGCAGACCGCCGCGCACGTCGAAGCTGATGTCCAGCGTGGAGGCGTACGCCTCACTCATCAGCACGCCCTGCATGGGGACGTAACTGCCGTGGTACTCCACCTCGTTCATCGACGGGTGGAAGAACAGCGTCAGGTACACACCCGTGAGGATGATGATGATGAAGCTGTAGAGCGCGACCTCACCCAGCATGAAGGACCAGTGGTCCGGGAAGATCTTGCGCATGTTGGCCTTGGCCAGGGAGTAGATCCCGAGCCGGCCGTCGGCCCAGTCGGCGACGCGCTCGCCGGCCGGTGCCTTCCCGCGAGAGCGGGACTCGGAGGTGGTCGTAGTGCTCATCCGCGCTCCCAGAATGCAGGACCGACGGGCTCTTCGAAGTCGCCGAGCGCCTCGAGGTAACCCTCGTCGTTCACGCCGATCCGCAGCTGCGGCAGGGCGTGACCGGCGGGGCCGAAGATGACCCGGGCACCGTCGGACAGGTCGAAGGTGGACTGGTGGCAGGGGCACAGCACGTGGTGCGTCTGCTGCTCGTACAGCGAGATCGGGCAACCGACGTGGGTGCAGATCTTCGAGTACGCCACGATGCCCTCGTGCGACCACGCCAGCTCGCGCGGGTCCTTGATGTCGCCCGGCTGGAGCCGCACGATCATCAGGGCCGCCTTGGCGATCTCGGTGTTGAAGTCGTGGTCGTGCTCCTCCAGGCCCTCGGGCTTGGCGAACGTGAGCGAGCCGACGGCGACGTCCGAGGGACGCAGCGGCTCGTTCGTGTTCATGTTGACGAGGAGCTTGCCCCTCCTCCACAGGGTGTGCCGGAGCTTCTCCTCGGGCAGCGGCCCGAGGTCGCGCAGCAGGACGATGCCGGACAGCGGCACCAGGGTGAGCGCGCCGAGCATCGTGTTGCGGATCAGCTTGCGGCGGCCGATCGCGGACTCCTTGGCGCCCTGCCGGAAGTCCGCGTGGACCTTCGCGCGGACCTCGGGGGAGGCCTCGATCGGGTGGCGCTCGTCGGCGATCTCCACGTCGGACATCAGGGTGCGGGCCCAGTGGACCGCGCCCGCGCCGATGCAGAACAGCGCGAGGCCGAGGGTCATGCCGAGCGCGAAGTTCAGCGCGCTGATGTGCCCGAGCGGCCAGATGTAGACGGACTTGTCGATCGGCAGCGTCACGAACGAGGCGATGAAGCCGACCGTGGCCAGCATCGACACGGTGAACAGCAGGGCCACCGTGCGCTCGGACCGCTTGGCGGCCCGCTCGTCGATGTCCTGGATCCGGTGCTCGTGCGGCGGCAGACCGGGGTCCGCGAAGGGGTGCTTCTCGTCGGCGACGTCGACCGCGCCGCCCCGCTCGGCGGGCAGGTTCTCTTCTGGGATGTCTTGGCTACTCATGACTTCTTGGCCTTTGCGGTCCGGGCGGCGACCCACACGGCGACGGCGATCAGCCCGCCGAGACCGAAGATCCAGCCGAAGAGGCCCTCACTGACCGGCCCGAGGCCGCCCAGCTCCAGACCGCCGGGGCTCTCCGTATCGGAGCTGTTGACCGCCTCCAGGTACGCGATGATGTCCTTCTTGTTCTGCTCGGTCAGCACCGTGTCGGGGAAGGAGGGCATGTTCTGCGGGCCGGTCTGCATGGCCTCGTAGATGTGCTTCGGGTCGACGCCTTCCAGGGTCGGCGCGTACTTGCCCCGGGTGAGGGCACCGCCCTTGCCGGTGAAGTTGTGGCACTGCGCGCAGTTGGTACGGAACAGCGTGCCGCCCTCGGCGATGTCCGCGCCCTCCGTGCCGTACTGCTCCTCGGTCGGGATGCTCGGACCGGCGCCGAGCGAGGCGATGTACGCGGCGAGCTGGTCGATCTCGGCCTGCGTGTAGATGACCTTCTTCCGCGGCACCTGGGCGCCCTGGGAGGTCGCGGCCGGCATACGGCCGGTGCCGACCTGGAAGTCGACGGCCGCCGCGCCCACGCCGACCAGGCTCGGACCGTCGGAGGTGCCCTGACCGCCGGTGCCGTGGCAGCTGGCGCAGCCGACGGCGTAGAGCTTCTTGCCCTCTTCGATGGCGAGGGACTGGGCTGTTTCATCGGCCTGCGCCTTACCCGTAGGCGCGAGCGCGGTGTACAGCACCCCCGTGGCCGCCAGCGCGAGGAGTAGGACGACGACCGCCGCCAGCGGATGGCGTCGTCGTGCGGAGAGCTTTTTCACGGATTACCCCGGTGTCAGGATCTTCTGCGTCGAGTCTTCTGGAATGCGCGGGAGCGGGTCCCGGCTACTTGATCATGTAGATCGTGGCGAAGAGGCCGATCCAGACGACGTCGACGAAGTGCCAGTAGTAGGACACGACGATGGCGGCGGTCGCCTGCTCGTGGGTGAACCTCCGGGCCGCGTAGGTACGGCCGAGGACCAGCAGGAAGGCGATGAGTCCGCCCGTCACGTGCAGGCCGTGGAAGCCGGTGGTCAGGTAGAAGACCGAGCCGTACGGGTCGGACGAGAGCGAGAGGCCCTCGTGCTTGACCAGCTCGGTGTACTCGTAGACCTGACCGCCGATGAAGATCGCACCCATCACGAAGGTGACGATGAACCACATCCGGAGCTTCTTGACGTCACCGCGCTCGGCGGCGAACACGCCCAGCTGGCAGGTGAGGGAGGAGAGCACCAGGATCGTGGTGTTGGTCGCCGAGAACGGGAAGTTCAAGGCCGCGGCCTTCTCACTCCAGAACTCGGGACCGGTCACCGATCGCAGGGTGAAGTACATCGCGAAGAGGGCCGCGAAGAACATCAGCTCGGAACTCAGCCAGATGATGGTTCCGACGCTGGTGAGGTTCGGCCGGTTGACCGACGGGTGCGCGTGCCCGGTATCTACTGTCGTTGCTGTCGCCACGACCGACATTATGTCGGTCGCTTATCCCGCCCTCACTCCGGGGGGTGCCGTTCGGAGTGTCTCCTCGCTTCGTACTGGTGTTGACGTGGTGTTCAAGGGAGTAGCATCCGCGTCACGGGCCTTGCCGTACGACGCCGAAGTCACGGAGGAACCATGCAGCCGACCGCCACCGTGCTGGTCTACAGCGACGACTCCAACACCCGCCAGCAGGTGCGGCTCGCGACCGGCCGCCGGCCCGCTCCGGACGTCCCTGTGGTGGAGTTCGTGGAGTGCGCCACTCCGGGCGCCGTCGTCAAGGAGCTGGACAAGGGCGGGATCGATGTCTGCGTCCTGGACGGTGAGGCCGTGCCGATGGGGGGCATGGGTGTGTGCCGGCAGATCAAGGACGAGGTGTTCGACTGCCCGCCGGTGCTGTTGCTCATCGGGCGCCCTCAGGACGCCTGGCTGGCCACGTGGAGCCGGGCCGACGCCGCGGTGACGTTGCCTGTGGAGCCGGTGGAGTTCGCTTCGGCGTTGGCTGCGTTGTTGCGGTCCAAGAGGCTTATGAGCGCCTAGGGAGTTCCCCGCGCCCTCAGGGCGTTGTTCAGACACTCTGGGGCCTCAGTCTTGCCCGGTCCACCTCTGTCGGGCCCTCGGGGTCGCCGGTGACCAGGGCGCTGCCCTTGAGCCACTTCGCCCAGTCGACGTTCCAGTCACCGAAGCCGTTGCCGAACGGTTCCATCGTCTTGCCGTAGGAGTTGACCACCTTGACGATGTCGCCGGGGCGGACGTTCTCATAGAACCAGGCGGCGTTGCTGGTCCGCATGCCGATGCAGCCGTGGCTGACGTTGGCGGAGCCCTGGTCGCCGACGGACCAGGGGGCGGCGTGCACGTACTCGCCGCTCCAGGTGACCCGGGTGGCGTAGTAGACGGGCAGGTCGTACGACTCCGAGGTGCCCGCGGCGATGCCGACCGTGGTGCCGCGCATGCGTACGAAGTACTCCTTGCCGATGACCACCTTGACCCCGTTGCGGGTCTCGAATCCGGGCTTGCCCATGGTGATCGGGATGGAGTTGATCTCCTTGTCGTTCTTGTAGACGGTCATGTAGTGGCTGGCGCCGTCCGCGACGGCGACGATCCGGTCGCCCGTGGTGATTTTCAGGGGCTTGGCGGTGCCGCCCCACAGGCGGTCGTTGATCTTGATGCCGGCGAGGTTGCTGCGCACCTGGATGGTGGCGTTGACGGGCCAGTACTGCTCGGGCCGGTAGTGGAGCTTCTTGTCGTCCACCCAGTGCCAGGAGCCGTCCACGACGGGGCTGGTGACCACTTTCAGACCGCGTTCGACGATCGCGCGCTGTGCCTTGTCCTTGACAGGCTGGCTCAGGTCGGCGGTGATGGGCTGGCCCACACCGTACTTGCCCGCCTGGGGGCCGAAGGTGACGTTCAGCCGGGTCTTGGTGCGGGGCTTGCCGGTGTCGAAGGTGACGACCCGGCGGCCGGGCGCCCCGTCGTCGTCCTCGGTGCTCACCCGGACCGTGTAGTGCGCGTCCGCGGCCAGCGGTGAGGTGCTGTGCCAGCGCCCGCCGTCGGCCGAGAGTTCACCCGAGACATGGCGTCCGGCGGCGTCCGTGGCCGTGACGTCCGTGATCCGGCCCTCGGAGCCCTCGACCGTCACCTCCAGGGGCTTGTCCGGGTCGGCCTTCTTCCCGGCCTTGGTGGGGCCGTTGAAGGAGATCTGCTCCGCGGCGTCGTACGGCGTGGCGGACAGCGGGTTGCCATCGCCGCCGCAGGCGGTGACGCCCGCGCCGAGGGCGATCACCACCAGCGTGCAACCGGCGACTCTGCTGGTGCGCGATGAGTGGCTCATGCCTTCACGCTAGGAAGGTTCGTCAACCTCGGCGCGGTGAGCCATCCGGACGAGTGACGCCGTCCGTGTGAAACATGCGGAACGACGGAGCCCGGACCCTCCTGACGGAGTGTCCGGGCTCCTCAAACGCTCGTGCGCGTCCTACTGGGTTTGGTTCTCACCGCGGTAGTACTCGAAGACCCAGCCCCAGACGCCGATCAGGATCAGCGGGGCGGAGAAGTACAGCAGCCACCAGCCGACCGCGACACCGAGGAACGCGAGGGCGCCACCGATGCCCAGGGACAGCGGCTGCCAGCTGTGCGGGCTGAAGAAGCCCAGCTCGCCCGCGTCGTCCGCGACGTCGGCCTCCTTGTTGTCCTGGGCACCGACGTCGACCCGCTTGGCGGTGAAGCCCAGGTAGAAGCCGATCATGATGGCCAGGCCGAAGGCCAGGAAGAGGGCGGTGGTGCCGGCCGGCTCCTTCGACCACAAGCCATAGACGATCGCCATGGCGAGGATGAAGACGCTCAGCCACATGAACATCTTGCCCTGGATCTTCACTTCCCGGCCTCCTTGCTACCCGCCAGGGCGCTGGCACCGTGCCCGCCGTGGCCGATCTCCTCGAGCGCGGCGATGTCGGGGTGGTGCAGGTCGAACGCCGGGGATTCGCTGCGGATCCGCGGCAGGGTGAGGAAGTTGTGCCGCGGCGGCGGGCAGGAGGTGGCCCACTCGAGCGAGCGGCCGTAGCCCCACGGGTCGTCGACGCCGACCGGCTTGCCGTACTTGGCCGTCTTCCACACGTTGTAGAAGAACGGCAGGATCGACAGGCCGAGCACGAAGGAGCTGATCGTCGAGATCGTGTTCAGGGCGGTGAAGCCGTCGGCTGCCAGGTAGTCGGCGTACCGGCGCGGCATGCCCTCGGCGCCCAGCCAGTGCTGGACCAGGAAGGTGCCGTGGAAGCCGATGAACAGCGTCCAGAAGGTGATCTTGCCGAGGCGCTCGTCGAGCATCTTGCCGGTCCACTTCGGCCACCAGAAGTGGAAGCCGGAGAACATCGCGAAGACGACGGTGCCGAAGACCACGTAGTGGAAGTGCGCCACCACGAAGTACGAGTCGGAGACGTGGAAGTCCATCGGCGGCGAGGCCAGGATGACACCGGTCAGACCACCGAAGGTGAAGGTGATCAGGAAGCCGGTCGCCCAGAGCATCGGCGTCTCGAAGGACAGTGAGCCCTTCCACATCGTGCCGATCCAGTTGAAGAACTTCACACCGGTCGGGACGGCGATGAGGAACGTCATGAAGGCGAAGAACGGCAGCAGCACACCACCGGTGACGTACATGTGGTGGGCCCACACCGTCACGGACAGACCCGCGATCGCGATGGTCGCCGCGATCAGACCCGAGTAGCCGAACATCGGCTTGCGGGAGAAGACCGGGATGACCTCACTGATGATGCCGAAGAACGGCAGCGCGATGATGTACACCTCTGGATGGCCGAAGAACCAGAAGAGGTGCTGCCACAACAGCGCTCCGCCGTTGGACGCGTCGAAGACGTGCGCCCCGAACTTACGGTCCGCCTCCAGCGCGAACAGCGCGGCGGCCAGGACCGGGAAGGCGAGCAGGACCAGCACACCGGTCAGCAGCACGTTCCAGGTGAAGATCGGCATGCGGAACATGGTCATGCCGGGGGCGCGCATGCAGATGATCGTGGTGATGAAGTTGACCGAGCCGAGGATGGTGCCGAAGCCGGAGAAGGCCAGACCCATGATCCACATGTCGGCGCCGATGCCCGGTGAGCGGACCGCGTCCGACAGCGGGGAGTAGGCGAACCAGCCGAAGTCCGCCGCACCCTGCGGGGTGAGGAAGCCGCCCACCGCGATCAGCGAGCCGAACAGGTAGAGCCAGTAGGCGAACATGTTCAGCCGCGGGAACGCCACGTCCGGCGCGCCGATCTGCAGCGGCATGATCCAGTTCGCGAAACCGGCGAACAGCGGCGTCGCGAACATCAGCAGCATGATCGTGCCGTGCATCGTGAACGCCTGGTTGAACTGCTCGTTCGACATGATCTGCGTACCCGGGCGGGCGAGCTCGGCGCGCATGAAGAGCGCCATCACGCCACCGATGACGAAGAACGCGAACGACGTGACCAGGTACAGCGTGCCGATCGTCTTGTGGTCGGTGGTCGTCAGCCACTTCACCACGACATTGCCGGGCTGCTTGCGCCGGACCGGCAGCTCGTTCTCGTAGGAACCGGCTTCCGCGGCACCCGCGGGTTCGTTGAGGATGCTCACAGCTGGTTCACCTCCCGGTCCTTCTCGTGGTCCGTCTGCTCGATGCCGGCGGGAACGTAGCCGGTCTGCCCCTGCTTGGCGAGGTCCCTGAGGTGCTGCTCGTAGCGCTCAGGAGAGACGACCTTTACGTTGAACAGCATCCGGGAGTGGTCGACGCCGCACAGCTCGGCGCACTTGCCCAGGAAGGTGCCCTGCTTGTTGGGGGTCACCTGGAAGGCGTTGGTGTGGCCGGGGATGACGTCCTGCTTCATCAGGAACGGCACCACCCAGAAGGAGTGGATGACGTCGCGCGAGGTGAGGACGAAGCGGACCGTCTTGCCCTCGGGGAGCCAGAGGGTCGGGCCCGGGTTGCCCGTCTGCGGGTTCCGCTCACCCGGCGTACCACAGGTGTAGACCCCGCCGGCGTTCGCCGGGAAGTCCGCCTTGTAGCGGTTCGGAATGGCGTCCAGGGCCGGGGCGGTCCTGGCGTCGCCCGTCGAACCTTCGACTTCCTCGATGTAGTTGAAGCACCAGCTCCACTGGAAGCCGACCACGTTCACCGTGACGTCGGGCTTCTTCGACATGTCGAGGAGCTTGGACTCGTCGCGTGCCGTGAAGTAGAAGAGGACCGAGACGATGATGATCGGAACCACCGTGTACAGCGCCTCGATCGGGACGTTGTACCGGGTCTGCGGAGGAACTTCGATCTTGGTGCGGCTGCGCCGGTGGAAGATCGCACTCCACAGAATGAGGCCCCACACCAGCACGCCGACGGCGAGCGCGGCAGCCCAGGATCCCTGCCACAGGGAGAGGACGATCGGCGCCTCTTCCGTGGTGGGGGTGGGCATACCAAGGCGGGGGAAGTCCTCCCATGTGCAACCGGTGGCGGTCGCCAGGACCAGGCCCGCGGTCAGTGCCTGCAGCAGCTTCCGCCGCATCGGGCGCCGCGGCGAGCGGTCGGAGCCGTTGGGACTCACGTAGCGCCTTCCCGAGAGTCTCGCCCGCGCGTTGTGGCTGCGGCCTGCCTTACTCGGTGGTCGGTCGCCGCCCTGCGTCGGGCAGGGGTTTGGATGTTTATGCGGACCAAACCCTAGCCGACGCCCTCCGGGGGTTCGCGGGGAGGGGTGCCTACTCACTCCGTGGGTTCGCTTGTTTGGCGGCTGCGGGTGTGTGGGGGGCTGGTCGCGCAGTTCCCCGCGCCCCTGGGGGACGACAGCCTGCCCGGCGTTTTAGCGTTGCTGTGTGGCTTACTTCGACGCGGCTTCCAGTGCTCCTCTTCATCCTGTTGCCCGGCAGGCCCTGCAGGCCTCTCTTGATGAGGGGTGGGCCGATCCTGCCCGTCTGTACCGGGAGGGGCGGCGGGCGCGGTTGCTGCTGGACGCGGCGCGGGAGGCGGCCGCCGAGGCCGTGGGGTGCCGACCGGACGAGTTGGTGTTCGTCCCATCCGGGACGCGGGCCGTGCACGCGGGTGTCGCGGGTGCGTTGGCCGGGCGTCGGCGGGTCGGGCGTCACCTGATCGTGTCAGCGGTCGAACACTCCTCGGTGATCCATGCGGCCGAGGTGCACGAGGCGGACGGCGGTACGACCACCCAGGTGGCGGTGGGCCGCGAAGGCGCCGTGCGTGCGCAGGCGTACGCGGAGGCGCTGCGGCCCGACACCGCGCTGGCGTGTCTGCAGTCGGCCAACCACGAGGTGGGGACCGTGCAGCCGGTGGCCGAGGTGGCGTCGGTGTGCCGTCAGGCCGGGGTGCCGCTGCTGGTGGACGCGGCGCAGTCGCTGGCGTGGGGGCCGGTCGAGGGTGACTGGTCGCTGCTGACGGCGAGTGCGCACAAGTGGGGCGGGCCGTCGGGGGTGGGCCTGCTGGTGGTGCGCAAGGGGGTGCGGTTCGCGCCGCAAGGGCCCGCGGACGAGCGGGAGTCGGGGCGGGCCGCCGGGTTCGAGAACATCCCGGCGATCGTCGCGGCGGCGGCTTCGCTGCGGGCCGTACGGGCCGAGGCGGCCCAGGAGGCGGTACGGCTGCGGGAGCTGACGGAACGGATCCGGGCGCGGGTTCCGGAACTGCTGGGCGATGTCGAGGTGGTGGGCGATCCGCGGCGGCGGCTGCCCGGGATCGTCACCTTCTCGTGTCTCTATGTCGACGGGGAGACTTTGCTGCACGAGTTGGACCGCGCCGGTTTCTCCGTCTCGTCCGGATCGTCCTGCACGAGCAGCACGCTGACGCCGAGCCATGTACTGAAGGCGATGGGGGTGCTGAGCGAGGGCAACGTACGGGTGTCGCTGCCGCTCGGGGCGGCGGAGGACGACGTCGACCGGTTCCTCCGGGTGCTGCCGGAGGCGGTCGCGACGGTGCGGGAGAAGCTCGGGGCGCCGGTCCCCAGCACGGTCGTACGGGAGGACGCGCTCGTCGTGGACGCGGTGGGCAAGCTGTGCCCGATCCCGGTGATCGAGCTGGCCAAGGTCATCGGGGACGTGCCGGTGGGCGGGACGGTGCGGGTGCTCGCGGACGACGAGGCGGCGCGGCTGGACATCCCGGCGTGGTGCGCGATGCGCGGGCAGGAGTACGCGGGTGAGGAGCCGGCGGACCAGGGCGTCGCCTACGTGGTCCGCCGACGGGTGTAGGGCCTGTCGGACAGGCCCTGGTCAGCCCAGGTGGGCCTGGACCTCGGCGGCGGCGTCATGGCCGTACGCCTTGGTGAAGCGGTCCATGAAGTGGGCGCGGCGCAGCGCGTACTCCTGGGTGCCGACCGTCTCGATGACGAGCGTGGCCAGCATGCAGCCGACCTGCGCGGCGCGCTCCAGGCCGACGCCCCAGGCCAGACCGGAGAGGAAACCGGCGCGGAAGGCGTCGCCGACGCCGGTGGGGTCGGCCTTGCGCTCCTCCTGCGGGCAGCCGACCTCGATCGGGTCCTCGCCGGCCCGCTCGATACGGACGCCCCGGGCGCCGAGGGTGGTGACACGGTGGCCGACCTTGCCGAGGATCTCCTCGTCGCTCCAGCCGGTCTTGTTCTCGATGAGACCCTTCTCGTACTCGTTGGAGAAGAGGTACGTCGCCCCGTCCAGCAGGATCCGGATCTCCTCGCCGTCCATGCGGGCGATCTGCTGGGAGAAGTCGGCGGCGAACGGGATGTTGCGGGAGCGGCACTCCTCGGTGTGCCGGAGCATCGCCTCCGGGTCGTCGGCGCCGATCAGGACGAGGTCGAGGCCGTCGACGCGGTCCGCGACGGTCTTCAGCTCGATGAGGCGGGCCTCGCTCATGGCGCCGGTGTAGAAGGAGCCGATCTGGTTGTGGTCGGCGTCCGTGGTGCACACGAAGCGGGCGGTGTGCAGGGTCTCGGAGATCCGCACGGAGGCGGTGTCGACGCCGTGCCGGTCCAGCCAGGCACGGTACTCGTCGAAGTCGGCGCCGGCCGCGCCGACCAGGATCGGCCGGGTCCCGAGCTGGCCCATCCCGAAGGCGATGTTGGCGCCCACGCCACCCCGGCGGACATCGAGCTTGTCGACCAGGAACGACAGCGAGACCGTGTGCAGCTGGTCCGCGACGAACTGGTCGGAGAAGCGGCCGGGGAAGGTCATGAGGTGGTCGGTGGCGATGGAGCCGGTGACTGCGATGCGCACGGCGTGGAATCTCCCGGGTGGAGGGGGTTGACGATTCACGCTACCCGGTTGCAGTACCGGCGCTGAAGCGGATGGCCGGATGGCGTGGGGAGACGGCCGGGAGTCGACCGGGAGTCGACAAAGGGGGCGCGGACGGCTGCGAAGGCGACAAAACTACCCGATAGTAGATCTTTCTTCGCCTGCCTCGGCGTGTCTACGGTGCCGCTATGACGAAACTCGACGACCCGGCCCCCACCTCCGCCGACCTGGAAGGCGACCTGGCCTCGCTGCGCGGCGACTGCGCCCGGATGGTCCCGCACTGGTCGGCCCCCGACCGGGGCACCACCCGCCCGGTCCCGCTGTCGCTGATCCACGGCGTGACCGTGCCGCCGAAGTCGGCCCGGCTGCTGGACGCGATGTCGGACTACGGCGACTGAGCCGACCCGCTTCCGGGAACCGTGCGCTCCCCCGCTGCGTCCCATCGCTGTCCCCCGTAAAGGGGAGACGGGATACGACCCACCAGCGTGAGCTGTGCAGCCGAAGGAGCGATGCGGTGAACACCGAGCGACCCGACAACGACGACGACGTCGCGGGCGGGACCGGCGCCGCCGAGCCGACCGACGACGGGGGGACCGCGCCGCGGGGTGCGGGGGAGGCACGGGCCTCTGGGGGCGCGCAGGGTTCCGGAGAGGCGCAGGCTTTTGGCGGCGCGCAGGGTCAGGGAGACGCGCAGGCCTCGGAGGCCGCCCCGGCCTCAGGCGGCGCCCAAGGCTCGGCAGACGCGCAGGTCTCCGAGGACGCGCAGGCCTCGGGCGACGCCGAGGAGGGCGCCGACCGCGAGGAGCCGGACGTCGCCCGTGACGAGCAGGGCGCGGATCAGGACGTCATCCGCATGGACCAGGACGGCACCCCCACCGACCAGGAAGGCGCCCGCACGGACCAGGACGGCACCCCCACCGACCAGGAAGGCGCCCGCACCGACCAGGAAGGCGTCCGCACGGACCAGGACGGCCCCCGCGCCGACCAGGACGTCGTCCGCGCCGACGAGGGCCACGAGCACCACGCCCCCCATCCCGCCCGCCGCCGCTCCCCCGCCGTCATCGCCTCCGTCGCCGCCGCCGTTCTGCTGGTCGGTGGCGGCGGAGCCTATCTCGCGGCGTCAGCCGGTGGCGGCTCCGGCAGTGCTACGGGGTCGGGTGCCCCGGCGGGCAACGGCACTCCCCCGCCGCTCGCCCTCGACGGCTACTCCTCCGGCGCCCCGAACGGCATCGCGCCCGGCGAACCCGACCCGAACGGCGTCACCTACAAGGCCGAGGGCGCCCTCCCGGACGGCCCGCGCTCGGCGGCCGTGCACTGGCCGAAGGGCGAGGTCACCAAGGAGGACGTGGCGAGGCTCGCCGAGGCGCTCGACCTCGACGGGACGCCGATCGCCGAGGGGCAGGCCTGGAAGATCGGCGGCCAGGACGGTCAGGGACCCAGCCTCCAGGTGAACCGGCAGGCGCCCGGCACCTGGACCTTCCACCGGTACGCCCCCGGCACCGACAACTGCCGGAGCACCACGGTGTGCGCCAAGTACCCCTCCGCCGATTCCGGCGATTCCGCCGATCCGGTGAGCGAGGAGGCGGCGCGGAAAGCGGCCGCGCCGATCCTGAAGGCGGTCGGCCAGGACTCCGCCAAGGTGGACGCCGGCCAGGTCATCGGCGCGCAGCGGGTCGTGAACGCCGATCCCGTGGTCGGCGGGCTGCCGACGTACGGCTGGCCGACCGGCGTCACGGTCGGCGCCCAGGGCGACGTGGTGGCCGCGAGCGGCCAGCTGACCGCGCCGGTGCAGGGGGCGACGTACCCCGTGCTGAGCGCGGAGCGGACGCTGGAGCTGATGAACGTGGCGCAGGCGCCCGCCCCGCGCGGCGGCATCGGCGGCTGCGCCAGTCCCGTACCGCTGGACGGCGACGCGGCCTGCGGAGAGACGCCCAGCGTGCCCCGGCAGGAGCAGGTCACCGTCGAGGACGCGGTGTTCGGGCTGGCCTCGCACTCGGTGGACGCCCGGCCGGCGCTGGTGCCGTCCTGGCTGTTCGAGGTGCGGGCACCGGGGGCGCAGGACAGCTTCACGGTGACGTATCCGGCGATCGACCCGAAGTACCTGACCTCGGCCCGGTCGGGCGGGCAGCCCAGTCCGCGGCCGTCCGAGCCGGGGGACGCGCCCCGCACCCGGGACGTCCAGGTCGAGGGCTACACCGCCGAGGGCCGGGAGCTGACCGTGAGTTTCACGGGCGGAGTGTGCGCCAAGTACGAGGCGAAGGCGGTCGAGGGTCCCGACACGGTGACCGTGACGGTGACCGAGAAGTCATGGCCGGACAAAGTCTGCATCCTGATCGCCAAGGTCCACTACCGGACCGTGCAGCTGGACGAGCCGCTCGGTGACCGGAAGGTGGTCGGCTCGGACGGCGAGCGCATTCCGCTGGAGAAGCCGGGAGCGCGGCTGCCGAAGTAGCCGACCGCAGCATGAAGGCGGCGGCCCCGCAAAAGGGGGCCGCCGCCTTCACTCATGCCTTGGTGGGGCGTCGCTCAGCTGAAGGAGTCACCGCAGGCGCAGGAACCCGTCGCATTCGGGTTGTCGATCGTGAAGCCCTGCTTCTCGATGGTGTCCACGAAGTCGATGGTCGCGCCGCCCAGGTACGGAGCGCTCATCCGGTCGGTGACGACCTTGACCCCACCGAAGTCCTTCTCCACGTCGCCGTCGAGCGAGCGCTCGTCGAAGAAGAGCTGGTAGCGCAGGCCGGAGCAGCCGCCGGGCTGGACGGCGACGCGCAGCGCGAGGTCGTCGCGGCCTTCCTGGTCGAGCAGCGCCTTGACCTTGGACGCGGCGGCGTCGGTCAGGATGATGCCGTCGGTGACGGTGGTGGTCTCGTCCGATACGGACATCTACATCTCTCCCGGGTTGTACGGAGACTGCTTGCCGACGGTTGCAACCGGCGGGGCCGCGGATTCATTCCGGGGCGGGCCCGTGTCTTTTCTCCTTGGCTCCCTCTTCATGCTCGCACACGCTTCCGTGAGCGCACAGCGGCCTGTGGACAACGGGGCAACGCCGTACGACGGGGAGGTGTCGGGATTCACGTCACATCGACGCTATGGCCATCGTCAAACTGACGTGAAGCGGTTATGATAGATAGCGTCATTTCGACGAAAAGTCGAAAAGGTGTCCCGTATGTCCCGCCGATCCGGCCTCCCCGGGTCGGCGAGCCGCAGAACAGAAAGGGTGCGTGTCGTGACCACCGCCCAGACCCAGGAGCTCGACGTACAGCCGACGCCCCTCGCCCTGCTGCTGCTCGGCCGTGAGGCCGACCCGAGGAGCGAGCGCGGCGTCGAGTGTCCCGGCGACCTGCCCTCGCCGTCCGACCCGGACCTGGTGATGCGCGCCCGCGCGGCCAAGGAGAAGCTGGGCGACAAGGTCTTCGTGCTCGGCCACCACTACCAGCGCGACGAGGTCATCCAGTTCGCGGACGTCACGGGCGACTCCTTCAAGCTGGCCAGGGACGCGGCCGCGCGCCCCGAGGCCGAGTACATCGTCTTCTGCGGCGTGCACTTCATGGCCGAGTCCGCGGACATCCTGACGTCCGATGACCAGAAGGTCGTGCTGCCGGACCTGGCCGCCGGCTGTTCGATGGCCGACATGGCGACGGCCGAGCAGGTCGCCGAGTGCTGGGACGTGCTGACCGAGGCCGGGATCGCCGAGCAGGTCGTGCCCGTCTCGTACATGAACTCCTCCGCCGACATCAAGGCGTTCACCGGCAAGCACGGCGGCACCATCTGCACCTCGTCCAACGCCAAGCGGGCCCTGGAGTGGGCGTTCGAGCAGGGCGAGAAGGTGCTGTTCCTGCCCGACCAGCACCTGGGCCGCAACACCGCCGTGCGGGACATGGGCATGTCCCTCGACGACTGTGTCGTCTACAACCCGCACAAGCCCAACGGCGGCCTGACCGGCGACGAGCTGCGGGCCGCGAAGATGATCCTGTGGCGCGGCCACTGCTCGGTGCACGGTCGCTTCAACCTCGACTCGGTCAACGACGTGCGCGAGCGCATCCCGGGCGTGAACGTGCTGGTCCACCCCGAGTGCAAGCACGAGGTGGTGTCGGCCGCGGACTACGTCGGCTCGACGGAGTACATCATCAAGGCGCTGGAGGCGGCCCCGGCCGGCTCCAAGTGGGCCATCGGCACGGAGCTGAACCTGGTCCGCCGCCTGGCGAACCGTTTCGCGCCGGAGGGCAAGGAGATCGTCTTCCTCGACAAGACGGTCTGCTTCTGCTCGACCATGAACCGCATCGACCTCCCCCACCTGGTCTGGGCCCTGGAGTCCCTGGCCGAGGGCAACCTGGTCAACCGCATCGAGGTCGACAAGGAGACGGAGGCGTTCGCGAAGCTGGCCCTGGAGCGGATGCTGGCGCTGCCGTAGCCTCCGGCGGTGCGACGCGTGAAGGGGGGCCGCACCTGACGGTGCGGCCCCCCTTCGCCATGCCGGTCAGACCTGCGCGGGCTCCGGCTGCGGCTCCGCCGCCGTCTCCGGCTTCGCCTGCCGCTTCGCCAACCGCTTCTTCGCCCGGCGCTCCTTGCGGAGCTCCAGCATCGCGTAGAGCGTCGGGACCAGGAGCAGGGTCAGCAGGGTGGAGGTGATCAGGCCGCCGATCACGACCACCGCCAGCGGCTGGGCGATGAAGCCGCCCTCGCCGGTGATGCCCAGCGCCATCGGGACCAGGGCGAAGATGGTCGCCAGGGCGGTCATCAGGATCGGACGGAGCCGGTGCCGCCCACCCTCGACCACGGCCTCGACGACGCCGTAACCCTGCCTGCGGTACTGGTTGATCAGGTCGATCAGCACGATCGCGTTGGTCACCACGATGCCGATCAGCATCAGCATGCCGATCATCGCGGGGACGCCCATCGGGGTGCCGGTGGCGACCAGCAGGCCGATCGCGCCGGTCGCGGCGAACGGGATGGAGACCAGCAGGATCAGCGGCTGGACCAGCGAGCGGAAGGTCGCGACCAGCAGCATGAAGACGATCGCGATGGCCGCCAGCATCGCCAGGCCCAGGTTGGCGAAGGCGTCGCTCTGGTCCTCGGAGACGCCGCCGATCCGTGCCGTGGCGCCCGCCGGGAGGTCCAGGTCGTTGATCTTCGACTGGAGCTCGGCGCTGACCGCGCCCGTGTTGTCGCCGGTCGGCTTGGCGGTGATGGTGGCCGCGCGCTGACCGTCGATCCGGGTCATGGAGACCGGCCCGTCCACCAGCCTCACGGTCGCGATCTCACCCAGCTTCACCTGGCCCAGCGGGAGGTTGCGCAGCTCGGCGATGGTCTCGGCCGGCTCCGCCGACTTGATGACGATGTCGCGCTCGGTGTCGTCCAGCGTCGCCTTGCCCGCCGTGGTGCCGCGCACCGCCTGGGCCACGGCCGCGCCCAGCGTCTGGTCGTTGAAACCGGCGGCGGCCGCCGCGTCCTTGGCCGTCACGGAGATGCGCGGCACGCTGGTGGCCAGGTCGCTGGTGACGTCCGTGACGTCGTCCAGCCCGGCCACCGCCTCGCGGACCTCCTCGGAGGCCTCGCGCAGCACGTCCGCGTCGGCCGCCTTCACGACCACGCTGAGGTCCTGGCTGCCGAAGCCGTCACCGGCCGCGATGGTGGTCGTACCGATGCCGTCGAGCTTGTCCAGGCCCGCGTCGATGCGGTCCTGGACGTCCTCGAACGAGGCGGAGTCGTCCAGCATCACCGAGTACGAGGCCTGGTTGGTGTCGGTGCCGCCGCCGAAGGCCGCCATGAAGCCGGAGGAGCCGATCGTCACCTGGTAGTCCTTGACGCCCTCGGTGTCGGCGAGCAGCCGCTCGACCTTCTTCGCCTGGGCGTCGGTCGCGGCCAGGCTGGTGCCGGGCTTCAGCTCCTGCTTGATGGTGAGGACTTCCTGCTCGCCCTGGTCGAAGAAGTTGGTCTTCAGCAGCGGCGCCATGCCGAAGGTGCCGATCAGGACCACGACCGCGATGGCCACGCTGGTCAGGCGGCGCCGGGTGGCGAAGCGCAGAACGGGGACGTAGAACCGCTGGAGCCTGCTCTTCGCCTCCTTCTCCTCCGCCTGCCGGCGCGCCTCGTCGGCGTCCTCGGGGGTGCCCTTGGGGGCGCGCACGAACCAGTACGACAGGACCGGTACGACCGTCAGCGAGACCAGCAGGGAGGCCAGCAGGGCGGCCGTGACGGTCAGCGAGAACGAGCCGAACAGCTCGCCCACCATGCCGCCGACCAGGCCGATCGGCAGGAACACCGCGACCGTGGTGAGGGTCGAGGACGTCACCGCGCCCGCGACCTCGCGGACCGCCTTGAGGATGGCCTCCTGGCGCTCCTCGCCGTAGCCGAGGTGCCGCTTGATGTTCTCCAGCACGACGATCGAGTCGTCGACGACCCGGCCGATGGCGATGGTCAGGGCGCCCAGCGTGAGCATGTTCAGGGACAGGTCCCGCGTCCACAGCACGATCAGGGCGAGGACGACGGACAGCGGGATGCTGACCGCCGTGACCAGGGTGGAGCGGATCGACGCCAGGAAGACCAGGATCACCAGGACCGCGAAGAGCAGACCGAGCCCGCCCTCCGTGGTGAGGCCCTTGATGGACTTGGACACCGCCGGGCCCTGGTCGCTGACGACCGTCACGGTCGCGCCGGAGCCGAGGTCGGCGCGCATCTCGGGCAGCTTGTCCTCGACCGCGTCGGAGATGGCGACCGCGCTGCCGTCGCGGTCCATGGTGACGGCGACGGCGAGGCTGGGCTCGCCGTTGGTGCGGGTGAGGGAGTCGGCCCTGGCCTGCTCCTCGGTCACCTCGGCAACATCACCGAGCCGTACGGGCTTGTCGACGCCCTGGCCGGTGATCATCAGGTCCTCGATCTGCCCCAGCGAGGTGAAGCCGCCGCCGACCTGCACGGTGCGGTTGCTGCCGTCCTCGTCGAAGGAGCCGGCCGGGACGGTGGCGCCGCCCGCCTGGAGGGCCTGGACGAGGCTCTGGGTGGTGAGGCCGGCCCGGGCCAGTTCACGGTCGTCGGGGGTGACGGCGACCCGGAGGTCCCGTACGCCGTCGACGGTGACCTGGCCGACGCCGTCGATGTCCTCCAGGGCCGGTATGACGGTCCGCTCCAGCCGGTCGGCCAGCGCCTGCTGGTCCTCCTCGGAGGTGACGGCGAGGACGACGGTGGGTATGTCGTCCGTCGAACCGGCGATGACCTGCGGGTCCACGTCGTCGGGGAGCTGGACGCGGGCCCGGTTGACGGCCTGCTGGACGTCCGCGACGAGCTGCTGGTTGTCGGGGCCGTAGTCGAAGGACGCCATGATCAGGGCGTTGCCCTCGCTCGCCGTGGAGGTGACGCCGGTGATGCCGTCGACGGCTTCGAGGCTGTCCTCGATCGGCTCGACGACCTGCTTCTCGACCACGTCCGGGGACGCGCCCTGGTACGGCGCGAGCACCGACACCACGGGCAGTTCGATGGTGGGCAGCAGTTGCTGCTTGAGCTGTGGGATCGCGATCGCGCCGAAGGCGAGCGCAACGATCGACATCAGCCCTATCAGGGCCCGTTGCGCGAGGCTGAATCTGGACAGCCAGGACATGGGTCAGCGTCTCTCTTCTGTGGCCGTGAGCGGAGAACGGGCACATGTGAGCGCCCGTACCTACACCCTGAGCCATCGCCCCCCGGTGATCCGTCGCCCCTGGGTCCAGTTCCTTATACGGCGCATACTCCGGCCGCAGTACACGCGGCGCGGGGTCAGTCCACCCTCGGGCGTACCAGCCCCGACTCGTACGCGATCACCACCAGCTGCGCCCGGTCGCGGGCGCCCAGCTTGGCCATGGCCCGGTTGACGTGCGTCTTCACCGTCAGCGGGCTGACCTCCAGACGCTCGGCGATCTCGTCGTTGGAGTGGCCGCCCGCGACCTGGACGAGGACCTCGCGCTCCCGCCCCGTCAGCGCGTCCAGCCGCTCGGAGCGGGCGGGGTCACGGTCGGTGCCGTGGGTGTCGCCGCCCTGCGCGAGGAAGCGGGCGATCAGGCCCTTGGTGGCGGCCGGGGACAGCAGCGCCTCACCTCCGGCCGCGACCCGGATGGCGGTGAGCAGCTCCTCCGGTTCGGAGCCCTTGCCGAGGAAGCCGGAGGCGCCCGCGCGCAGTGACTGCACCACGTAGTCGTCGACCTCGAAGGTGGTCAGGATGACGATCCGGACGTGGGCGAGGCCGGGGTCGGAGCTGATCATGCGGGTGGCGGCGAGCCCGTCGGTGCCGGGCATCCGGATGTCCATCAGGACCACGTCGGCGCGCTGCTCCTTCGCCAGCCGCACCGCCTCCGCGCCGTCGGAGGCCTCCCCCACGACCTCCATGTCGGGCTCGGAGTCGACGAGCACACGGAAGGCGCTGCGCAGCAGCGCCTGGTCGTCGGCGAGCAGGACACGGATCGTCATACGGGGTCCTTCGCTGGGGCGGTGCGGGTCTTGACCGGCAGGATCGCATGGACGCGGAAGCCGCCGCCGTAGCGGGGACCGGTGGTGAGGGTGCCGCGCAGGGCGGTGACGCGTTCGCGCATGCCGAGCAGTCCGTGGCCGCCGCCGGAGACGGGGCCGTCGTCCTCGCCGGAGCCGTCGTCGAGGACGGTGATCTCGATGTTCGGCCCCACCCGTACGACGCTGACCTCGGCCTTCGCCGCCGTACCGGCGTGTTTCTGGACGTTGGTGAGGGCTTCCTGGATGACGCGGTACGCCGCCAGGTCGACGGCGGCGGGGAGGCTGGTGCCGTGGTCGGCGCGGGCCACCTCGACGTGCAGTCCGGCGCTGCGGAAGGTGCCGACGAGTTCGTCGAGGCGGTCCAGGCCGGGGGCGGGTTCCGTGGGGGCCTCGGGGTCGTCGGACTGGCGGAGCAGGCCGACGGTGGCGCGCAGCTCGTTGAGCGCGGAGCGGCTGGCCTCGCGTACGTGCGAGAGGGCCTCCTTGGCCTGGTCCGGCCGCTTGTCCATGACATGCGCGGCGACCCCGGCCTGCACATTGACCAGGGCGATGTGGTGGGCGACCACGTCGTGCAGGTCGCGGGCGATGCGCAGCCGCTCCTCGGCGACGCGGCGGCGGGCCTCCTCCTCACGGGTGCGCTCGGCCTTCTCGGCACGCTCGCGGATGGCCTGCACGACGTCGCGGCGGCTGCGGACCGCGTCGCCGCCGGCCGCGGCCATGCCGGTCCAGGCGAAGACGGCGAGGTTCTCCTGGGCGTACCAGGGCAGCGGGCCGGCGAGCATGGCCGCGCCGGTCAGCACGGTCATGGTGAGCAGGCCGACGCGCCAGGTGGTGGAGCGGTCGGTGCTGGCGGCGACGGTGTAGAGGGCGACCACGGCGGACATGGCGACCGGGGCTCTGGGGTCGCCGGTGACGAACTCGACGACGGAGAGGGTGCCGGTGATGCCGAGGACCCGCATGGGGGCGCGGCGGCGGAACACGAGGGCGGCGGCGCCGAGCACCATGAGGACGAGGCTGAGGATGTCCGGGGTGCGCAGCACCCAGTTGACGCCGTGCTTGCCGTGCGGGTCCACCAGGGAGGCGGCCACCATGCAGGCCAGTACGCCGGCCGCCAGCGCCGCGTCCAGCGCCGTGGGGTGCGCCTTCAGACGGCGCCGGGCGCTTTCGAGGGTGCTCACGGCTGTCAACGGTACGGGTACCTCGCGGGGCGTGGAACGGGGCTGCCGACTGCCGGCTCCCGCTGTTCGTCAGCCCCCCGGGATCAGTCCGTCGTCGCTCAGCAGCTCCCGTACCTCGTCCAGGGTCGCGTCCGGGGACGGGAGGATCAGGTCCGAGGGTTCCAGGGACTCGTCCGGGAGGGGCTCGCCCTGTTCGCGGACCTCGGTGAGGAGGGCCTGGAGAGTGCGGCGGAAGCCGGGACCGTCGCCGTTCTCCATTTCCGCCATGAGCTCGTCGTCCAGCTTGTTCAGCTCGGTGAGGTGGCTGTCGGCCAGCCGCACCTGTCCCTCCCCCATGATCCGTACGATCATGTCGCCCTCCGGTGAGTGACTACTGCTTGTCGAAGCGCGGGGTGTCCTGCGGCTGCTGCTGGGACTGGGACTGGTCCTTGCCGCCCTCGATGGCCTGCTGGTCACCGGTCCCTCCCGCCAGCTCCGCCTTCATGCGCTGCAGTTCCAGCTCCACATCCGTACCACCGGAGAGCCGGTCCAGCTCGGCCTGGATGTCGTCCTTGGCCATGCCGGTGGGGTCGTCGAGCGCGCCGGAGGCGAGCAGTTCGTCGATCGCGCCGGCCCGGGCCTGGAGCTGGGCCGTCTTGTCCTCGGCCCGCTGGATGGCCAGCCCGACGTCGCCCATCTCCTCGGAGATGCCGGTGAAGGCCTCGCCGATCCGGGTCTGGGCCTGGGCCGCGGTGTAGGTCGCCTTGATGGTCTCCTTCTTCGTGCGGAAGGCGTCGACCTTGGCCTGGAGGCGCTGGGCCGCCAGGGTGAGCTTCTCCTCCTCGCCCTGGAGCGTCGCGTGCTGGGTCTCCAGATCCGTCACCTGCTGCTGGAGGGCGGCCCGGCGGGAGAGCGCCTCGCGGGCCAGGTCCTCACGGCCCAGCGCGAGCGCCTTGCGGCCCTGGTCCTCCAGCTTGGTCGACTGGGTCTGCAGCTGGTTCAGCTGGAGTTCCAGGCGCTTGCGCGAGGTCGCCACGTCCGCGACGCCGCGGCGGACCTTCTGGAGCAGCTCCAGTTGCTTCTGGTACGAGTAATCGAGGGTCTCGCGCGGGTCCTCGGCCCGGTCAAGGGCCTTGTTCGCCTTCGCGCGGAAGAGCATCCCCATACGCTTCATGACACCGCTCATGGGCTTCGCGCGCCCCCTTCTGACGGACTCCAGATCACCGGTCTGCGACAGAACCCACAGTACGGGCCCTGCATCCATTGACGCACTGTTCGGGGACGGATGCGCTCATCCCCAAGGACGACTGAGTGCGCTCCCGCTCCGGCGTAGGGAGTAGGTGGTCCCCGGGTATGCCCCGGGGGGACCCGAGGGCGTACACATCGTCCCCTCTGTCCCTTACAAGACGACTGGTGTTGCGGGATCGTTCCCCGCCGGACTGGGGTCCATGCCCCGGGACCCCGTACCCTTGGGTTTTGTGTTCCGTAGCCGTGCCAAAGACGAGAAGGCCGCCGTCGCCGCCCAGGCGCAGCTGACCGACTCCAAGCAGCCCCGTGACCCGCAGGCCCCGAAGGGCCGGCCGACGCCCAAGCGCAGTGAGGCCCAGTCCCAGCGCCGCAGCGTCGCCAATACGTCGATGACGCGCAAGGAGGCCGCCAAGCGGCAGCGCGATGAGCGCCGTGCCGCCATGGAGCGGCAGCGCCAGGCGCTGGCGGGCGGTGACGAGCGGTATCTGCCGGCGCGCGACAAGGGTCCGGTGCGCCGGTTCGCCCGTGACTTCGTCGACTCGCGGTTCAACATCGCGGAGTACTTCCTGCCGATGGCCGTGGTCATCCTCGTGCTGAGCATGGTGCGGGTGCCGGCGCTGCAGAGCATCGCGCTGCTGCTGTGGCTGGTGGTGATCGTGCTCATCGTCCTGGACTCGTTCGTCACCGGGTACCGGCTGAAGAAGCGGCTGGCCGAGCGCTTCCCCGACGAGAACAGGCGCGGCGCGGTCGCCTACGCGCTGATGCGCTCCCTCCAGATGCGCCGACTCCGGCTGCCCAAGCCGCAGGTCAAGCGCGGAGAGCGGCCCTGAGCGCGACGCCTTTCCCGGGGGGTGCGGCGCACGCCTGGCTGAGCGGGCTCGGCGGGTTGCGTGATGTCGTACGGCAGGAGCTGGTGGCCCGGCAGCTCGACGAGCAGATAGCCGGGCGGTTCCCGGTCGGGCAGCGGCTGCGGGTGCTCGACGTGGGGATGGGCCAGGGCACGCAGGCGCTGCGGCTGGCCCGGGCCGGGCACCAGGTGACCGGCGTGGAGAAGGACGCCACCATGCTCGCCGCGGCGCGCTCCGCGCTGGCGGAGGAGCCGGTGGGGATCCAGGAGCGGGTCCGGCTCATCGAGGGGGACGGCCGGGACACGGGGGTGCACTTCCTGCCCGGCAGCTTCGACGTCGTGCTTTGTCATGGCGTACTCATGTACGTCGACGACCCCGATCCCCTGCTGGCCGGGCTGGCGCGGATGCTCGCGCCGGGCGGGCTGCTGTCGCTGCTGGTGCGCAACGGCGACGCGCTCGCGATCCGGCCGGGACTGGCCGGCGACTGGACCACGGCGCTCGCCGCTTTCGACACCACGGCGTACCGGAACCGGCTGGGCCTCGACGTCCGGGCGGACCGCCTGGCCACGCTGACGGCCACACTCGCCGGGATCGGCGCGCCGCTGCACGCCTGGTACGGCGTACGGGTCTTCACCGACACGGCGGCGGACGACGCGGAGGTCCCGGCGGACGTGGAGGCGCTGCTGGCGGCGGAGGAACGGGCCGGGCGGACGGATCCGTACCGGGGGGTCGCGGCGTTGCTGCATTTGTGCGGGGTGCGCGGCGCTCCGCTGGTGGTGCCGTGATGGGCCGTGGGTCGTGTGCGGCGCCATTGTGGCTGGTCGCGCAGTTTTGAGCCCGTTCGGGCGTACAGCGCGGGCCCTCGTCGGGGTCCGGGAGCCAGACTCGGGGCATGGAAGCTCACCCTGTCCGGACGCCGCGCCATGCCGCGGGCCTGTTGTGCTGCCTCGTCCTCGTCCTCGTCCTCGTCCTCGTCTCCGGGTGCACCGGGGGTGGCCCGGCGCGGCAGGCCGAGCAGACGGCCACGCAGGCCGCCGTCCCGGTCGCGGCGAACGATCTGCAGGACGACTACCAGAGGGTGATCAGCGACGTCCTGCCGTCGGTCGTGCAGATCCAGGGCCGCGAGGATCTGGGCTCCGGGGTGGTGTACGACGACAAGGGCCACATCGTCACGAACGCGCACGTCGTCGGTGAGCAGCGAACGTTCCAGGTGACGACCGCCAACAGCGAGGACCGGCTCGACGCCCGGCTCGTCTACTCGTACCCCGAGCAGGACCTGGCCGTGGTGAAGCTGGACCGGCTCCCCCAGGGGCTGCGGCCGGCGACCTTCGGGGACTCCACGAAGGTCGAGGTCGGGCAGATCGTGCTGGCGATGGGCTCGCCGCTCGGGCTGTCGTCGAGCGTGACGCAGGGGATCGTGTCGGCGACCGGACGGACCGTCACGGAGCCCCGCAGCGGCGGCGGTCCGGGCGCGACGATCGCCAACATGGTGCAGACGTCGGCGGCCATCAACCCGGGCAACAGCGGCGGCGCCCTCGTGAACCTCGACGGTCACGTCATCGGCATCCCGACGCTCGGCGCGATCGACCCCGGCCTCGGGGAGGGCGCCGCGCCCGGTATCGGGTTCGCGATCCCGGCGTCGATGGTGAAGACGGTCGCCGACCAGATCGTCCGGGAGGGCCGGGTCACCGACTCCGGGCGGGCGGCACTCGGCATCACGGGCCGTACCGTCGTCGACGACGACTACCGACCCGCCGGGGTGGCCATCGCCGAGGTGCGCCCCGGCGGGGCGGCGGACAAGGCCGGGATCGAGCGCGGGGACATCATCACCAGGTTGGGTGACACAAACATCACCACCATCACCTCACTCGCCGAGGCACTGGCGGTGCTGAAGCCGGGCGACCGGACGACGGTGACGTTCACGCGGAACGGCCGGGAGCGGACCGTGGACGTGACGCTGGGCGAGCACTGAGAAGGGCGGCCCGCGCAGGCCGCCCCGTCCCCGCCTGGCCCCGCCCCTAGTCCTGTTCGGCGTGCAGGCTCATCGGACCGTAGATCTCGGTGGCGTCCTCGAACAGCCGTACCTGGTCCGCGCCCCCGGCGAGCAGTTCCTTCCAGTGCTCCCCGATCCAGGACTCGGCGTCCCCCTGCGTGGTGAACTCCTCGGGCTGGACCGCGGGCTGGACCTCCGTCCCGTCGGCCTTCTCGAACCGCCACGTCCATGCCGCCATGTCGCCTCCGCGTGTCAGCACCAGCAGTGCAGGGGCCGATCTTGGTGCGGCCCCTGCGGAGAGGGTATTCGCTCCGGTCGGCACAGTCCCGCCCCCCTGGGTGGGTCCCCGTCACGCAGGATGACCGGTGACCGGCGAAAATCGGATCGTGGAACTGACTCTGCTCGGCACCGGCGCCCCCGCGGGACTCCCCCGCCCCGACTGTCCCTGCGCTGCCTGCGCCACCGCGCTCGGCCCGGACGCGCGGGCGGCCACGGCCGTACTCGTGGACGGGGGCCTGCTGCTCGACCTGACCCCGGGAGCGGCGTTCGCGGCGGCGCGGGCGGGGCGAACGCTGGCGGGCGTACGGCAGGTGCTGCTGTCGCATCCGCACGGCGGGCCGCCGGTGGAGGTGCCGGCCGGGCTGCCGCAGCCCGGGCGGGTGCCGGACGGGCGGGAGTTGGCGCTGCTGACGGGGCATCGGGTGCGGGCGATGGCGATGGACGCGCCGGGCACGGGGTACGCGGTGACCGGGCCGGACGGGCAGCGGTTGCTGTATCTGCCGCCGGGGTGTGCGCCGGCCGGGCTGGAGGAGGGGGGCGCGTCCGCGGAGCCGTACGACATGGTGCTCCTGGATGTCGTGGGGCGGCCGGACGCGCTGGCGCGGTTGCGGGCGGTGGGGGCGGTCGGGCCCACGACGGACGTCGTCGCCGTACACCTGGATCACGATGTGCCGCCCGGGGCCGAGTTGCGGCGGCGGCTGGCCGCGGCGGGGGCGCGGGCCGTGCCGGACGGGGCGGGTCTGGCGGTCGGGGCCTACGAGGACGTGCCGGACGTGCCGCGGCGGACGCTGGTGCTGGGCGGGGCACGGTCGGGCAAGTCGGTGGAGGCGGAGCGGCGGCTGGAGGCGTTCCCCCATGTGCTGTACGTCGCGACGGGCGGCACCCGGGGCGGGGACGGCGAGTGGGCGGAGCGGGTGGCCGCGCACCGGGAACGGCGGCCGGGGTCGTGGCGGACGGTGGAGACGTGCGACCTGGTACCGCTGCTCGCGGAGGACGGGCCGCCGCTGCTGGTCGACTGCCTGTCGCTGTGGCTGACGGACGCGATGGACGCCGTGGGCGCCTGGGACGACGCGGAGTGGGCCGACGGCGGCGAGAAGGCGCTGCGCGAGCGGGTGCACGCGCTGACGGAGGCGGTGCGGGGCACGCGGCGGGTGGTGGTCGCCGTGTCCAACGAGGTGGGCTCGGGCATCGTCCCCGCCACCGCGTCCGGGCGGCGTTACCGGGACGAACTCGGGCGCCTGAACGCGGCGTTCGCGGGTGAGTGCGAGCAGGTGCTGCTGGTGGTGGCGGGGCAGGCCGTGGTGCTGCGGGGGTGAAGGGCCCCGGCCCGGCCCTGTTCTCCCCTTACGGCACCGGGTTCTTGCGGGCGATCACCCGGTACGCGTTGGAGAAGCCGGTGCGCCGGAGGAGGGGCGCCAGGGTGTGGTCCAGGGCCGTGGCCGTCAGGCGTACGGGGATGGTCGCGGGCGTCAGGGCTGCGCGCGTGGCGTGTTGCAGCAGGGTGGGTGGGGTGACCCGCCAGGGGGTGTCGGGGGCAGGGAGGGCCCGGGCGAGGGCCCGGGTCGCCGCCGTGCCGAGGTCTGTGGGGGTGTGGGGGGTGGCCTTGTCCGTGGTGAGGATCGTGCAGTTGTGGGACTCCAGGACCTGGTGGACGTTGGGGAGCGGGATGAGGTGGACCTGGCGCGGTTGCGCGTGGCCGGGCCACCACTTGCCCAGGAGTGCGGCGAACGTGCTGTGCGGGTTGGTCAGTTCGAGGACGAGGTGGCCGCCGGGGCGGAGCGCCGCGATCGCCGCCCGGAGGTCCTCGCGGGGGGACGGGGACTGTTCCAGGTGGTGGAAGACGCTCACCACGTCGTAGCGGGAGCGCAGGTGGGCCAGCAGGCCGGGGCTGCTGAGGCGGCCGACGTAGGCCTCCTCCACGCGTTCCGAGGCCCGGGCGCGCAGGACGCGCGGGGTGGGGTCCGTACCGTCGAAGGACGTGTACGGGAGCAACTCCTGCGCGGTGGCCGGGAAGTCGCCGTCGCCGGTGCCCACGTCCAGCCAGCTCTCCGGTTCCGGGATGTGCAGCATCGCCCGGACGCGCTCCCGGTTGCGGCGGCGGGAGGGCGGGCGCTCGTACAGCTCCCGGTCCCGGTGGTAGAACGCCGTGCCCTCGAGGCTGAGCCCGGGGTTCTGGAAGACATGCGCGCAGTCCTCGCACTCGTCGAGGGTGAACGTGCCCGGCTTGCGCTGGATCACGTCGGGTGCCGTGAGGCGCGTGCGCAGGCGCCGCCCGCCGCACCAGGGGCAGCTGTCCCGGCGCGGTGCGTGGAAACGCTCGGTGCCCTGGGCGAGTTCGCCGAGGTACTTGGCGCGGCGCAGGTCGATCGCCGGCGGGGCGAGGGGGGCGGACGACGACATGGGCGGCTCCGGGGTGCGACGGACGGGGCGGGGAGGGACGTACGACAATCCGCTGCAAACCGGAACGTATGGGATCGCGATCTTGGGTGCAACGACGTCGTGGGGTCGTGGTCGCCATGTGGCGCCGTCCCGTTCGATCGGGGCCGGTACTGTTCGGCGAATGAGCTCGCTTAATCTCGACGACTTCACCGATCTGATCGAGCGCCCCGACGGCGGGGTGCGCCGCGACGCGGAGGCGCGCCGGGAGCGTCAGATCGTGCCGCCCGGTTCGCTGGGGCGCCTCGACGACCTGGGTGAGTGGCTGGCCGCGGCACAGGGTGCCGTACCGGTGCGGCCGGTGGAACGGCCGCGGGTGGTGCTGTTCGCCGGTGACCACGGTGTCGCGGAGCTGGGGGTGTCGGCGCGGCCCGCGGGGAGCGCCGGGGAGCTGGTGCGGGAGGTGCTGGAGGGCGGCCGGCCGGTGTCCGTGCTGGCCCGGCGGCTCGGCGTGCCGGTGCGGGTCGTGGACATGGCGCTGGACTGCGATCCGCAGGCGCTGCCCGAGGACGTGGTGAAGCACCGGGTACGGCGTGGCAGCGGGCGCATCGACATCGAGGACGCGCTGACGGCCGAGGAGGCGGAGGCCGCGTTCCGGGCCGGGGTCGCGGTGGCCGACGAGGAGGCCGACTCCGGTACGGATCTGGTGGTGCTCGGCGATGTGAGCGTGGGCGGGACCACGGTGGCCGGGGTGCTGGTCGCCGCGCTGTGCGGGACCGACGCGTCGGTGGTGACCGGGCGGGGCGGGCTCGCGATCGACGACCTGGTGTGGATGCGCAAGTGTGCGGCGATCCGGGACGCGTTGCGGCGGGCGCGGCCGGTGCTCGGGGATCAGTTGCGGCTGCTGGCGGCGGTCGGTGGTGCCGATGTCGCGGCGATGACCGGGTTCCTGCTTCAGTGCGCGGTGCGGAAGACGCCGGTGATCCTGGACGGTGTGGTGGCCGCCGCGTGTGCGCTGGTGGCGCAGCGGATCGCGTTCCGGGCGCCGGACTGGTGGCTGGCCGGGCACAACAGCGGGGAGCCGGGGCAGGCCAAGGCGCTGGACCGGATGGCGCTGGAGCCGCTGATCGACCATGGGGTGTCGGTCGGGGAGGGCGCGGGGGGCCTGCTGGCGCTGCCCCTGGTGCAGGCCGCGGCGGCGTTGGCGGCGGAGCTGCCGGAGCGGCCGGAGGAGAAGCAGCCGACCGAGGAGCTGGAGGAGAAGGAGCCCGTCGAGGAGCCGGAGGCAGAGTAGGGGACGCCCGAGAGGTGCGGATCACAGGGGCCGCGGTCAACTTTCGGCAGGTTTCGGGCGGTCTCTGTACGTGTCCTGACGTACCCGCACCACCGCACGCCCCGGAGCCGCCCCGATGAACCCCCTCGCCCGCTGGGCCCGCGCCGAATGGGGGCCGCTCCACCGGACGGTCCGTGCGGAGCTGCGCGTGCGGCGGGCGCGGGCCGTGGCGATGGCGATCGGCGCCGTCTGCCTCACCGCGCTGCTGCACTTCGTGCACGGCCGGTCGTGGGGCTATCAGTTCGTGCAGAACGTCGGGACCGTCCGCGCCGAGGACCCCCTCTGGCTGGCCCTCCTGCGCACTCCCCTGTCGCTGTTCGTGCCCGCCCTCGACCTCCCGGTGTGGGGTGCGCTGCTGCAGATCCTGCTGGTGTTCGGCATCGCGGAGATCTGCCTCGGCCGCCCGCGCACCCTCGCCCTCGCCTACACCGCCACCCTCGCCGGGACGCTGTACGCCCGGCTCGGCATCGCCCTCGGCCCCGACCACCCGCTGGGCCTGCCCGCCTCGGACGCGCAGGTCGTGGACACCGGCCCGTCGGCCGCGGTCGTCGGCCTCGCGGTGTACGTCGGCTGGCGGTACGGGGCGTACGTGACCGCCGGGGCGGTGGTCGTCGCGATGGTGGTCGAGGTGCTGGTGAAGGAGAACCTCGCCGGCAAGGAGCACCTCGCGGCGATCGCGGCGGTGCTGGTGGTGTGCGCGGTGACCGCGCTGCGTCAGCGGTTTTCCAGGTCCTAGGGGTTGGGCGTGCCGCCGAGCCAGTCCTGGAACTTGCGGCTCGGACCCAGCCAGCGGCGGTCGTGGTGGTAGGCGCGCAGGCGTGCTCTGGCCCGGGCGCGGGGACGGCGGCGGTAGAGCCGTTTCGCCCAGGGGGAGCCGGGGCGGGCCAGCCGGACCGCGGCGAACAGGGCGACGAACGGGACGATCACGCCGAGGATCGCCAGGCGGGTCTTGCCCTTGGCGAGGGCGATGAGCGAGAAGAGGAAGGTCACGGCGACCGTGGAGATGACCGAGCCCCGGCTCTGCAACTCGTCCTCGTCGAGGTCGTTGACGCCGAACGGCGAGAAACCGGCCACCCACAGACCGACCAGCGCGGCGGTGAGCACGACCGCCTCCACACTCTTGCGGCCCGCCTCCGTCCAGTACACGTCGTCGAGATGCAGGATCAGCGCGAACTCGTCCAGCACCAGGCCCGCGCCGATCCCGAAGACCACGGCCGCGAGGTAGGACCCGAAGCCCTGCCGTCCCCCGGCCACCGCGGCGAAGCCGCCGGTGAGGATGAGGATGACGCCGGGCACCACGTGGTGGACGTGCAGACCGCCCGCCTTGACGTTGCGGAAGGGGCCCTTGCCCGCCCGGATCATGCGCGTGATCAGCCGGGTGATCAGGAAGGTCAGCACAAAGGCGGTGAGCGCGAGCAACAGGGGGAGCTTGCCGGGCTCGACGATGTTGCGTTCCAGCCAGTTCCCCATACGTCCAAGTCTGCCCAGGATTGGGGCGAGATGCTCTGTGAGCGGTCGCGTACCCTGCCGGGATGCCCCTGATCCCGGCCGCGCACGGCCTCCGCTTCGCCTTCGGCACCCTCACCGTCCTGCCGGTACGGGTGACCCGCTGGGACCGGGAGACCGCACGCGCCGGGATGCTCTGCGCCCCCCTCGCCGGGCTCGTCGTCGGCCTCTGCGCGGCCGGCGTCGGTCTGCTGCTGCTCCTGCTCGGCGCGGGCCCGCTGCTCGCCGCCGTCGGGAGCGCCGCCGTACCCGCCGTACTCACCCGTGGCCTGCACCTGGACGGCCTGGCCGACACGGCGGACGGGCTGGGCAGCGGCAGGCCCGCCGAGGACGCGCTGCGGATCATGAAGCAGTCGGACATCGGACCGTTCGGGGTGCTGACCCTGGTCTTCGTGCTGCTGGCCCAGGTGGCGGCCCTTGCGCAGGTCTACGACGGCTCCTGGGCCCGGGGTGCGCTCGCCGCGGTCGTCGCGGCCACCGCGGCCCGGCTGGCGCTGACGCTGGCCGCCCGCGCCGGGATACCCGCCGCCCGCCCGGAGGGGCTGGGGGCGGCCGTCGCCGGAGTCGTCCCGGTCGGCGGGGCGGTGGGCGTCGCGCTCGCGGTGACCGGGGCCGCCGCGGCCGGTGGGGCGCTGTTCGGGGCGTACGACATCCTGCGCGCCGCCCTCGCGGTGGTCGCCTCCGCCGTCGTCGCCGACGTGCTGCTACGGCACTGCGTACGCCGGTTCGGCGGGGTCACCGGCGACGTGTTCGGCGGGCTCGCCGAGACGGCGGCCACGACGGCGCTGCTGGTGCTCGCCCTGGGCTGAAGGCGCCTCAGCAGGTTCGGCGCCACACCCCCAACTCGTACTCCTTCAGCAGCGAGCTCAGCTTCAGCCGCCGCGACTCGGCGCAGAAGCGGTGGGTGGGGAGTTCGTACTCGGCGTGGAAGACCGCCTTGCCCGCCTCGATGAAGGGGGTGAGGGCGGCGCATTCGCCGTACTGGGCGCACTGTTCGTTGACCGCGAAGTCGAAGTCGCCGACCAGTTCCGGGATCTGGTCGAGGTCGTTCTTCAGGCCGACCGCCATGCCGCGTTCGTGGGCCAGCTCGGCGATCAGGCGGTTGTAGCGGAGCTGGTCGGCGGCCGTGAGGGGGAAGCCGGTGCGGTTGCGGTAGCCGTCCATGTTGTCCGGCTCGACCGCGTCGAAGCCCTTGGCGCGGCACATGTCCATACGGGCCGCCATCAGCGGCCCGAGGACGTCGGTCCGGCGGATGTCGAGCCAGCGTTCGCCCTCCCAGCCGTTGCCCTCGCCGATGACCGACGTCGGGAACTTCTTCGCGTCGGGCCGCCAGTCCTCCCAGGCGCCGGTGGAGAGGTAGCAGATGACCTTGCGGCCCTTGTCGTGCAGTGCGGCGACCGTGGCCTTGGAGGTGTCGAAGCCGTCGATGTCGTAGACGGCCGCGTCGACGGAGGTGTCGACGCGGCCGCGCAGCTGCCACTGCCAGTCGGGAGGGCTCCAGGGTGTGCGGCAACGTACCCCATGGATGATCTCCCGTCCCGGGCACCGCGCAGTACCCGGCTCAGCCCATGGAGTGCGAGGATCGGTGCGTGGCGTCGACGCCACTGACAGGTGAACGCCCGTAGGAATGCTCGAAGAGGTACCGGGCGTAGGCTCGTGCCAGGTCAATACCTGTCCAGGTACAGACTCCACCGCACGAGGGATCTAGGGTCGGCTGTCGGGCCCGGCCGGCCCATCCCTCGGCCACAGAAACTTCACATCGGAAGCGAGATTTCACCACCGTGACTGCTCTCACTCTCAGCACCGCCGCGGCGCCCGGCCTGCGGGCCGACGCGATCGTGATCGGTGTCGCCAAGGGCGACAAGGGCCCGGTCGTCGCACCGGGCGCGGAGGCCGTGGACAAGGCGTACGACGGCGGGCTCGCCGGCGTCCTGGAGACCCTGGGTGCCTCCGGCGCCGAGGGCGAGGTGACGAAGCTGCCCGCGCCGGCCGGTTTCAAGACGCCGCTCCTGGTGGCGGTGGGCCTCGGTGCCCGGCCGGAGAAGGACGCGGAGTACGACGCGGAGGCGCTGCGCCGGGCCGCCGGTGCCGCCGCCCGTGCGCTGGCCGGTGCCAAGAAGGCCGCCTTCGCGCTGCCGGTCGTGGACGCGGCCTCGGTCGGGGCGATCGGCGAGGGCGCGCTGCTCGGCGCGTACTCCTTCGACGTGTACAAGGACAACGGCAAGGACGCCAAGGACAAGAAGAACGGCAAGGCCCCGCTCGCCGAGGTCGCCGTGCTCGGCGCCAAGCCGCGCGACAAGGCGCACAAGGCGGCGGCCGAGCGCGCCACGGCCGTGTCCGAGGAGCTCAACCGCGCCCGCGACCTGGTCAACACCCCGCCGAACGATCTGAACCCCGAGGCGTTCGCCGCAGTCGCCCAGGCCGCCGCCAAGGAGCACGGCATCAAGGTGCAGGTGCTCGACGAGAAGGCGCTGGCCAAGGACGGCTACGGCGGCATCCTGGGTGTCGGCGCCGGGTCGGCGTCGGCGCCGCGCCTGGTGAAGCTGTCGTACACCTCCTCGAAGGCGAAGAAGCACCTCGCCTTCGTCGGCAAGGGCATCACCTACGACTCGGGCGGCATCTCGCTGAAGCCGGCCGGTCACAACGAGACGATGAAGTGCGACATGAGCGGGGCGGCGGCGGTATTCGCGGCCGTGGTCGCCGCGGCTCGGCTCGGGCTGGAGGTCAACGTCACCGGGTGGCTGGCGCTGGCCGAGAACATGCCGTCCGGGTCGGCCACGCGGCCGGGTGATGTGCTGCGGATGTACAGCGGCAAGACCGTCGAGGTGCTGAACACCGACGCCGAGGGGCGGCTGGTGCTGGCGGACGCCCTGTGGGCGGCGTCGGAGGAGAAGCCCGACGCGATCGTGGATGTGGCGACCCTGACCGGGGCGATGATGCTGGCGCTGGGCAACCGGACGTTCGGTGTGATGGCCAACGACGAGGCGTTCCGCTCCGCGGTGCACGAGGCCGCGGAGGAGGTCGGTGAGGCCGCGTGGCCGATGCCGCTGCCGGAACATCTGCGCAAGGGGATGGACTCGGCCACCGCCGACATCGCCAACATGGGTGAGCGGATGGGCGGTGGGCTGGTCGCCGGGCTCTTCCTGCGGGAGTTCGTGGGTGAGGGCATCACGTGGGCGCACCTCGACATCGCCGGGCCCGCGTTCAACGAGCAGGGGCCGTTCGGGTACACGCCGAAGGGTGGGACGGGGTCCGGGGTGCGGACGCTGGTGCGGCTGGCGGAGCTGACCGCTGCGGGTGATCTGGGGTGATGTCCGCCTACTGAGTCGTAGCTCGCTGTCGTGTGGCGGGTGCGGGTGGACTGTGGCCGGGCGCGCAGTCCCCCGCGCCCCTTTACATGGGCCACCCCTGGCCTTTCTCACAAATGAGCGTGGGACGTATCACACCCTGGCCCCGCGTCTCGTTGTGTGCTGACAAGTGCGAAGATGGGGCTCGGCAGGACAGGGCCCCACCGAAGGGCCGAAGTAGAGCGGCCGGACACCAGCCGCCAGCCGGTCACCGCTGACCGGCGTACGGCGCACATGCATGGAGGACGTGACGTGGCGAACGACGCCAGCACCGTTTTCGACCTAGTGATCCTCGGCGGTGGCAGCGGTGGTTACGCCGCGGCCCTGCGCGGAGCGCAGCTGGGCCTGGACGTCGCCCTGATCGAGAAGGACAAGGTCGGCGGCACCTGCCTGCACCGGGGTTGCATCCCCACCAAGGCCCTGCTGCACGCGGGCGAGATCGCCGACCAGGCCCGCGAGAGCGAGCAGTTCGGCGTGAAGGCCACCTTCGAGGGCATCGACGTGGCCGGGGTCCACAAGTACAAGGACGAGGTGGTCTCGGGCCTGTACAAGGGCCTGCAGGGACTCATCGCCTCCCGGAAGGTGACCTACATCGAGGGTGCGGGGCGGCTGTCCTCCCCGACCTCGGTCGATGTGAACGGCCGGCGCATCCAGGGCCGCCACGTGCTGCTGGCAACCGGTTCCGTACCGAAGTCGCTGCCCGGTCTGGAGATCGACGGCAACCGCATCATCTCCTCGGACCATGCGCTGGTGCTGGACCGCGTGCCGAAGTCCGCGATCGTCCTCGGCGGCGGTGTCATCGGCGTCGAGTTCGCCTCCGCGTGGAAGTCCTTCGGCGCGGACGTCACGATCGTCGAGGGCCTGAAGCACCTCGTCCCGGTCGAGGACGAGAACAGCTCGAAGCTTCTTGAGCGCGCTTTCCGCAAGCGCGGCATCAAGTTCAACCTGGGCACCTTCTTCCAGAAGGCCGAGTACACGGCCGACGGTGTCAAGGTCACCCTCGCCGACGGCAAGGAGTTCGAGGCCGAGGTCCTGCTGGTGGCCGTCGGCCGCGGGCCGGTCTCCCAGGGCCTCGGTTACGAGGAGGCCGGGGTCGCCATGGACCGCGGTTACGTCCTCGTCGACGAGTACATGCGGACCAACGTCCCGACGATCTCGGCGGTCGGCGACCTGGTCCCGACGCTCCAGCTCGCGCACGTCGGCTTCGCCGAGGGCATCCTGGTGGCGGAGCGGCTGGCCGGTCTGAAGGTCGTCCCGATCGACTACGACGGCGTGCCCCGGGTGACGTACTGCCACCCCGAGGTCGCCTCCGTCGGCATCACCGAGGCCAAGGCCAAGGAGATCTACGGCGCGGACAAGGTCGTCGCCCTGAAGTACAACCTGGCGGGCAACGGCAAGAGCAAGATCCTCAAGACCGCGGGCGAGATCAAGCTCGTCCAGGTCAAGGACGGCGCGGTGGTCGGCGTGCACATGGTCGGCGACCGTATGGGCGAGCAGGTCGGCGAGGCCCAGCTGGTCTACAACTGGGAGGCGCTGCCGGCCGAGGTGGCCCAGCTCATCCACGCCCACCCGACGCAGAACGAGGCGCTCGGCGAGGCCCACCTGGCCCTGGCCGGCAAGCCGCTGCACGCCCACGACTGACGCCCTCGGTCATCGGGCGCGACGACACAGACTTCCGCAAATTCGTAAGGAGCAACCGAAACCATGGCGGTTTCCGTAACCCTTCCGGCGCTCGGCGAGAGCGTCACCGAGGGCACTGTCACACGCTGGCTGAAGGCCGAGGGTGAGCGCGTCGAGGCCGACGAGCCGTTGCTCGAGGTCTCCACCGACAAGGTCGACACCGAGATCCCGGCCCCGGCCGCCGGTGTGCTGGCCTCCATCAAGGTCGCCGAGGACGAGACCGTCGAGGTCGGCGCCGAACTGGCCGTGATCGACGACGGCACCGGTGCCCCGGCCGCCGCCCCGGCGCCCGCCGCCGAGGCCGCCCCGGCTCCGGCCGCCGAGCCCGCTCCGGCTCCGGTGGCCGAGGCTCCGGCCGCCCCGGCGCCCGCCGCCGCCCCCGCCGCCCCCGCCGGTGGTGCCGCCGAGGGCACGGACGTGGTCCTGCCCGCGCTCGGCGAGTCCGTCACCGAGGGCACCGTCACCCGCTGGCTGAAGTCGGTCGGCGACACCGTCGAGGCCGACGAGCCGCTGCTGGAGGTGTCCACCGACAAGGTCGACACCGAGATCCCGGCGCCCGCCTCCGGCGTGCTGCTGGAGATCACGGTCGGCGAGGACGAGACGGCCGAGGTCGGCGCCAAGCTCGCCGTCATCGGCGCGCCGGGTGCGGCTCCGGCCGCTGCCCCGGCTCCGGCCGCCCCGGCCCCGGCACCCGCCGCCGAGGCCCCGGCCGCGCCCGCCGCTCCGCCCGCCCCGGCCGCCCCGGCTCCGGCCGCTCAGGCTCCGGCCCCCGCGGCTCCCGCCGCCCCGGCCCAGCCCGCGGTTCCGGCCCAGCCCGCGGCCCCGGCTCCCGCGCCGGCCGCCCCGGCTCCGGTCACCCCGGCTCCGGCCGCTCCGGCGCCCGCCGCCGCGCAGCCGACCGACGAGGGCGCCTACGTGACCCCGCTGGTGCGCAAGCTCGCCGCCGAGAACGGCGTCGACCTGGCCACCGTCAAGGGCACCGGCGTCGGCGGCCGGATCCGCAAGCAGGACGTCCTGGCCGCCGCCGAGGCCGCGAAGGCCGCCGCTGCCGCCCCGGCTCCGGCCGCCGCCGCTCCGGCCGCCGCCGCCGCGAAGAAGGCGCCGGTCCTGGAGGTCTCCCCGCTGCGCGGCCAGACCGTCAAGATGCCGCGGATCCGCAAGGTCATCGGCGACAACATGGTCAAGGCGCTGCACGAGCAGGCGCAGCTGTCCTCGGTCGTCGAGGTCGACGTCACCCGCCTGATGAAGCTGCGCGCCCGGGCCAAGGACGCGTTCGCGGCGCGCGAGGGCGTCAAGCTCTCCCCGATGCCGTTCTTCGTCAAGGCCGCCGCGCAGGCGCTGAAGGCCCACCCGGTCATCAACGCCAGGATCAACGAGGCCGAGGGGACCATCACCTACTTCGACGCCGAGAACATCGGTATCGCGGTGGACTCCGAGAAGGGCCTGATGACCCCGGTCATCAAGAACGCCGGTGACCTCAACATCGCCGGTATCGCCAAGGCCACGGCGGAGCTGGCCGGCAAGGTCCGCGCCAGCAAGATCACCCCGGACGAGCTGTCCGGCGCGACCTTCACCATCTCCAACACCGGTTCGCGCGGCGCGCTGTTCGACACGATCATCGTGCCGCCGGGCCAGGTCGCGATCCTCGGCATCGGCGCCACGGTCAAGCGCCCGGCCGTCATCGAGACGGAGGAGGGCACGGTCATCGGCGTCCGCGACATGACGTACCTGACCCTCTCCTACGACCACCGCCTGGTGGACGGCGCCGACGCCGCCCGCTACCTGACGGCGGTCAAGGCGATCCTGGAGGCGGGCGAGTTCGAGGTGGAACTCGGCCTGTAAAACGCCCCAGACGCTGACATCGGTGCCCTCGCCCGGAATCCCCGGGCGAGGGCACCGACGTGTTCGGGGACGCGGGGCTGTGCTCAATATGCGGCTCCGCCGCGTGGGCGCGAGCAACCACCCACAACCCGCACCCGCCGAACCACGGAACCCCCCACCCCACTAGGCGTGTGCGCCTCGTCTCACCTGCACCAAAGCGCCCCCATGCGCCCCTCCCCCGCACGAGGACGGCCTTATTGTCTAATCGTCAAACGCGCCCTAAGGAGCCCTCATGACCGCCCCCGTCATCCACTCGCTGCGCGAACAGATCCGCGAGCACATCCTGGAAGGGATCA
Source organism: Streptomyces sp. Z423-1 (assembly GCF_013009255.1). NCBI lineage: Bacteria > Bacillati > Actinomycetota > Actinomycetes > Kitasatosporales > Streptomycetaceae > Streptomyces > Streptomyces sp. Z423-1. Next base: position 6,935,449 of record NZ_CP053109.1, on the reverse strand, counting down.
TCAGCGGGCGCTGGAAGCCGGGCGAGCGGATCGTGGAGCGCCGGATCGCCACCGAACTGGAGGTCAGCCAGACCCCGGTCCGTGAGGCGCTGCGCGAACTGGAGTCGCTGCGCCTGATCGAGTCCGCACCCAACAAGGGCGTACGGGTGCGGAACCTGACCGCGGCCGACCTGGAGGAGAGCTACCCGGTCCGGGCCGGCCTGGAGGCCATCGCCGCCGAACTCGCTGCGCAGAAGCTCGCCGAGGACTGCTCCGCCCTCGAACCGCACGTCACCGCGCTCTACGAGGCCGACCGCAGGTCGGACGGCACGGCCCAGGTCCGGCACACGGTCGCCTTCCACCGCGAGCTGGTCCGCGCCGCCGGCAACTCCGTGCTGCTGCACACCTGGGAGGGGCTCGGCATCGAGGTGTTCACCGCGCTGTCGATCCGCTGGCTGGGGACCGTGCAGCAGTCCTACGCCGAGGAACACGAGGAGCTGGTCGCGGCCTTCCGGCGCCGGGATCCCCGTATCGCGGAGATCGTGAAGGCCCACGTCCTGGGGTGCGCGCCGCGCGCGTAGGCCCACCACAGGGACCGTAATGTGGCGGTATGTCCGATGCGGCGCACGGTGTTCACAGCAAACCACCCACCCCCGGACAGAAGTGGGCCCGGTTCAAACAGTCGCCCTTTCTCCCCGCCACGGTCCTGGTGCTGATCATCTCCGCGGCGGCGGGTCTCTTCGCCGGTTCGTACACCTACTCCATGGCCGACCCGGCGCCACGCTCCATTCCGACGGCGGTGGTGGGGCAGTACGAGGCGCAGCGGGGGCGGGAGTTCCTCGACGGTATGGAGCGGGCGCTGGACGCGGCCGTGAAGGTGCACACGTACGACACCCTGGCCGAGGCCCGGTCCGCGGTGGAGGAGCAGGAGGTCTTCGCGATCCTCGACCTGCGCGAGGAGGGGCGGGCCGTCACGCTCGGCGTCTCGGGGGCGTCCGGGGCGTCGGTGGCCGACGTGCTGGCCGAGGCGGCGGTCGCGGCGGGGCGGCAGACCGGGGTCGCGGTCACGGTGCGGGACATCAGGCCGTTGCAGGAGGGCGATCCGCGCGGGCTGGCGATCTTCTACATCTCGCTGGCGGCCGTGATCACCGGGTTCGTCGGGTCCATCCAGCTGAGCGTGCACGCGCGGGAGCTGAATCCGCTGGAGCGGATCGCCTTCACGGTGGCGTACGCGCTGCTCGGCGGGTTCGCGATCGCCGCGGCGGTGGACTGGGGGCTCGGGGCGCTGGATCTGCCGTTCGTGGAGTCGTGGCTGATCCTGGCGCTGACGATGGCCACGAGCGGGATGGTCTTCACCATGTTCGACACGCTCATCGGGCGCTGGGCGATGCTGCCGACCTGGGGCCTGATGGTGCTGCTGGGCAATCCGTCCTCGGGCGGCGCCGTGTCCTGGCCGCTGCTGCCGTCCGTACTGGGGGCGATCGGGCGCTGGCTGCCGCCGGGCGCCTCGGTCAACGCGCAGCACACGGCGCTGTACTTCCCCCATCACCGGCACGCCTTTCCCTACCTGGTGCTGACCGGGTGGCTGGTGGTGTCCTGCGCGGTGTTCCTGACCTGGACGGGGCACAAGCGAGCACCCGGGCACTCAAACGCGCCCTCACCTGCGTAAACCAAGGAAAAACACGGCACCGGGTGCCCAAGCACGAGGCACCGCGTGCCTACTTCCTCGTGATCAAGAGGTTTTGCGGGTCAACCCTTTGATCGATCATCGATCAGGGAGTTACAGTCCTCGACGGGCTCCCACCCGAGCCTCACGCCCTGTCCTGCCAAAGACCAAGGGCACCCCCCGAAACCCTTACCGATGAGGGAAACCCCCTCGGCTTCCCCTTCGACTGAGGAAGGCGGCGACATGACCGACCCCAACGCCATCCAGCCGAGCGAGCTCGACCAGCTCCCGGACCGCGACCCGGAGGAGACCGCCGAATGGCAGGCCTCCCTGGACGCCGTCACCAAGGCGGCCGGGCCGCACCGTGCCGCGTACCTGATGCGCCGCACGCTGGAGCGCGCCGAGGGCACCGGCATCGCGCTGCCCAAGCTCCTTGAGACCGACTACGTCAACACCATCCCCACCGCCGCCGAGCCCGTCGTGCCCGGCGACCCGGAGATGGAGGCCCGGATCACCGCCTGGAACCGCTGGAACGCGGCCGCCATGGTGACCCGCGGCAGCAAATACGGCGTCGGCGGCCACATCGCCACCTTCGCCTCCGCGGCCTGGCTGTACGAGACCGGCTTCAACCACTTCTTCAAGGGCAAGGAGGCCGACGGGTCCGGCGACCAGCTCTACATCCAGGGCCACGCCTCCCCCGGCATCTACGCCCGCGCCTTCCTCGACGGCCGCCTGAACGAGCACCACCTCGACAACTTCCGCCGCGAGTCCGGCGGCAACGGCCTGCCGTCGTACCCGCACCCGCGCCGCCTGCCCTGGCTGTGGGAGTTCCCGACCGTGTCGATGGGCCTCGGGCCGCTCTCCGCGATCTACCAGGCGCGCTTCAACCGCTACCTGACCCACCGCGGCATCAAGGACGTCTCCGCCTCCCACGTCTGGGCCTTCCTCGGCGACGGCGAGATGGACGAGCCGGAGTCGACGGCGGCCCTCGCGCTCGCCGCGCGTGAGCAACTGGACAACCTCACCTTCGTCATCAACTGCAACCTGCAGCGCCTGGACGGCCCGGTCCGCGCCAACTTCAAGATCGTGCAGGAGCTGGAGGCCCAGTTCCGCGGCGCGGGCTGGAACGTCGTCAAGACGCTGTGGGGCTCGGCGTGGGACGAGCTGTTCCAGCTCGACACCACGGGCGCGCTCGTACGCCGTCTGCGCGAGGTACCGGACGCGCAGGTCCAGACGTACCAGACCCGCGACGCCGCCTACATCCGCGCGGACTTCTTCGGCAAGGACCCGGCGCTCGTCGAGATGGCGAAGCTGCTGAGCGACGACAAGATCCTCGACTGCTTCCACTTCTCGCGCGGTGGTCACGAGCCGCGCAAGGTGTACGCCGCGTACAAGGCCGCCGTCGAGCACAAGGGCGCGCCGACCGTGATCCTGGCCCAGACGGTCAAGGGCCACACCCTCGGTACGGGCTTCGCGTCGAAGAACGCCAACCACCAGATGAAGAAGCTGACGGTGGACGAGTTCAAGACGATGCGCGACCTGCTGGGCCTGCCCATCGCCGACAGCGCGTTCGTCGACGGTGTGGTCCCCTACGGCCACCCGGGCGCCGACTCCCCCGAGGTCCGCTACCTCCAGGAGCGCCGCGCCGCCCTCGGCGGTCCGGCCCCGGCCCGCCGCGTCCACCCGGTCGCGCCGCTGCCCGCCCCGGCCGAGAAGGCCTTCGCCTCCTTCGACAAGGGCTCCGGCTCGCAGAACGTGGCGACGACCATGGCGTTCGTCCGCCTGATCAAGGACCTGGTCCGCGACAAGGAGACCGGCAAGCGCTGGGTGCCGATCGTCCCCGACGAGGCGCGCACCTTCGGCATGGAGAGCCTCTTCCCCTCCCTCGGCATCTACTCGCCCAAGGGCCAGACGTACGAGCCGGTCGACCGCGACCAGCTCATGTACTACAAGGAGGCCGAGAACGGCCAGATCCTCAACGAGGGGATCACCGAGGCCGGTTCGATGGCCGACTTCATCGCCGCGTCGACCGCGTACTCCACGCACGGCGAGCCGATGATCCCGTTCTACATCTTCTACTCGATGTTCGGCTGGCAGCGCACGGCCGACCAGATGTGGCAGCTCGGCGACCAGCTCGGCCGCGGCTTCCTCGTCGGCGCGACGGCGGGCCGGACCACCCTGACCGGTGAGGGCCTGCAGCACGCCGACGGCCACTCCCCCGTCATCGCGGCCACCAACCCCGCCGCCCTGACGTACGACCCGGCGTTCGCGTACGAGATCGCGACGATCGTCAAGGACGGTCTGCGCCGCATGTACGGCGAGGCGGCGCCGGGTGAGGACCCGGACGTCTTCTACTACCTCACCGTCTACAACGAGCCGCTGCCGCAGCCCGCGAAGCCGCAGGGCCTCGGCATCGACGAGGGCATCATCAAGGGCCTGTACCGCTTCAACACGGCGGAGTCGGCGGGCGTGACAGTGACGGCGAACGCCCCGCGGATCCAGCTGCTCGGCTCGGGTACGGCGATCCACTGGGCGCTGAAGGCGCAGGCGCTGCTCGCCGAGGAGTGGGGCGTGGCCGCGGACGTGTGGTCCGCGACGTCGTGGAGCGAGCTGCGGCGGGACGCGCTGGAGGCCGACGCGGCGCTGCTGCGCGGCGAGGAGCGGGTGCCGTACGTCCGGCAGGCACTGCAGGGCGCCGAGGGCCCGGTGCTGGCGGTCTCGGACTACATGCGGCAGGTCCCCGACCAGATCGCGCAGTGGGTCGAGCAGGACTACTCCTCGCTGGGCGCCGACGGCTTCGGCCTCTCCGACACCCGCGAGGCCGCCCGCCGCCACTTCGGCGTCGACGCGGAGTCCATCGTGGCCGCGGCCCTGGCCCAGCTCGCGAAGCGCGGCGAGGTCAAGGCGACGGCCGTGAAGGAGGCGCGCGAGAAGTACGGGCTGTAAGGCCCGGTCGCCGGCAGGCCCCCGCTTCGGTGGGGGCCTGCTGCATGATGTGCTCCATGCGCGCTGCCCGGCTCATCAAGATGGTGCTGTTGCTCCAGTCCCGGCCCGCCATGACCGCCGCCGAGCTGGCGCGGGAGCTGGAGGTGTCGGAGCGGACGGTGACCCGGGACGCGCAGGCGCTGTCGGAGGCCGGGGTGCCGGTCTACGCCGACCGGGGGCGGGCCGGGGGGTACCGGCTGATCGGCGGGTACCGGACGCGGCTGACCGGCCTGCACCGCAGCGAGGCCGAGGCGCTGTTCCTGTCCGGGGTGCCGGGGGCGCTGCGCGAGATGGGATTGGAGGACGCGGCCTCGGCGGCCCGGCTGAAGGTGTCGGCGGCACTGCTGCCCTCCCTGCGGGACGCCTCCAGGACGGCGGCGCAGCGGTTCCATCTGGACGCCCCGAACTGGTTCAAGGAGCCCCGGACGCCCGAGTTGCTGCCCGCGGTCGCGGACGCGGTGTGGGACGACCGGCGGATCACCGCCCGCTATCGCCGGGGTGACGACGAGGTGGTGCGGGAGCTGGAGCCGTACGGGCTCGTGCTCAAGGCGGGCGTGTGGTACCTGTGCGCGCGGGTGGCGGACCGCGGAGCCTTCCGGGTGTACCGGATCGACCGGTTCACGGCGGTGGAGTCCGGCGAGGAGCGGTTCGCGCGCGACGAGGACTTCGAACTGCCCGCGTTCTGGGAGGAGCGGGCGGAGCAGTTCGCGCGCTCCATCCTGCGCGCCGAAGTGGTGGTACGGCTGTCCGGGGAGGGCGTGCGGAGGCTGCCGCATGCCGTCGATCCTCAGTCGGCCCGGGACGCGCTGGCCGCCGCGCCCACCCCGGACGCCGACGGCTGGGTGACCGTGACGCTCCCCGTGGAGTCCGAGGAGGTCGCCCACACCCAGCTCACCGCCCTGGGACCGGAGGCCGAAGTACTGGCACCCGAGGCGCTGCGGGCACGCATCGCCGAGGACGCCCGGCGGCTCGCCGACCTGTACCGGACATAACGATCCGCCCCACTCCACGTGCGCCCGGACAACGACGGCCGGGTGCCTGTCACGCTCCCCGCGGAATAGGAGCAAGTCGCCCACACCCGGCTCACCACCCCGGGACCGGACGTCGAAGTACTCGCACCCAAGCAGCTGCGGGCACGCATCGCCGAGGACGCCCGGCGGCTCGCCGACCTGTACCGGACATAACGATCCGCCCCACTCCACGTGCGCCCCACCCGCGAAAGCCCGATGCTTGTCCCGTGATGGACGAGACGGAGTTCTGGGAGCTGATCGACGCCACCCGCGAGGCCGCCGAGGGCGACCCCGAGGAGCAGGCGGACCTCCTCGTGGAACGGCTCCTCCAGCTGGACCCCGAGGCGATCCTCGACTTCGCCCGTCACTTCGAGGCCCGCTACAACCGCGCGTACACCTGGGACCTGTGGGGCGCCGCGTGGGTGCTGCTCGACGGGGCCAGCGACGACGCCTTCGACTTCTTCCGGTGCTGGCTGATCGGCCAGGGCCGTGAGGTCTACGAGGGCGGGGTGCACGACCCCGACTCGCTCGCCGACCTGCTGGACGACTTCGACGAGGAGGTCGACGGCGACGGCGAGGAGCTGGGCTACGCGGCCGACGAGGCCTACGAGCAGCTCACCGGCACCGTCGCCCCCGACCTCGGCATCGCGCCCGCGGCCGCCGAACCGGAGGGCACGGCCGTCGACTTCGAGAACGAGGCGGTGCTCGCGGAGCGGTATCCGCGACTGTGGGACCGCTTCAAGGAGTGAGACCGCGCGCCGGGGTTCAGGGGGTCAGGGGCCTTCACCGCGTGGTGCAGCGGTGCCGCGTTGGCCTGGTCGAGTGCCGAGGCCGTGACGGCGGCCGGGCCCAGGACGACCGTCGCGGCCGTACAGATCACTGCCCAGGGGCCGCGCAGGCCGCGCTCCCTGCGCGGCCTGCGTGGCGGCTGTGGTCTTCCCGTGGGCTTCATGACCGGCCCTGCAACCGGGCCGCCAGTTCCCTGATCTCCGGCAGCCGCGCGGTCAGGGCGGCGCCGGGGCAGTTGGTCATGTAGCCCTCGTTGTGGCCGGCCAGGGTGGGCAGCGTGGCGGCGCTGCCGGCGGCGAAACGGCTGTTGCTGTTGCTGGAGACCAGGCGCACCTTCGCGCGCGGGTCGGTGCCCGACAGGCCCAGCTTCCAGGCGGCCAGCGCGGCGATCGCCTCGGTCATCACGCGCGGCACCTCGGCTCCCGCCGTGAACGTGCCGATGGCCGCGATGCCGGCGGTGCGGTGGTTGAAGCCCAGGGTGTGGGCGCCGGTGACGGGCCGGTCGACGCCGCCCGCGCGGCCCTCGTAGATGGTGCCGCAGCGGTCGACGAGGAAGTTGTAGCCGATGTCGTCCCAGGCGCGGGCGCCGGTCTGCCCGGCGTAGAGGTCGCGGATGATGCGGGGGGCGTCGGCGCAGCGGTAGGTGTTGGGCGAGTCGGTGTGGTGCACGAACACGGCGACGACCTTGTCGTCGTAGCGCGGCGGCGGCTGCTTGCGGGGTGCCGCGCCCTGGCCGAGCCAGACCGCCCGGGGGACGACCGGCGGCCTGGCGGCGGGGTGCGGGGTGGCCGCCCGGGCGGCGGCGAGCGGGTGGGCGGTCCGGGCGGCCGTCACCGACCGGTCCACGGCGTCCGCGCACAGCGCCAGAGCGGTCACCGCGGCGACGCCGGGCAGACAGCTCGCCAGCGCCACGGCGACGCCACGTATGGGCACGGCGTGTCGCCGTGCTTCCCTTCTGCTTCTCTTGCCACGTCTGAGGACACGCATGGACCCACTGTCGGTCCGAGCGCATCCGCCCGCGATGTGTGCTGTGCCACCTGGTGGAACCATCGTCCGGGTCGGTGACGTTTTTCGGGATACACGCACCCGTGGCCGGTTCCCGACCGGTCATCGCGCGCGTGGCTGATCACTGGGCCCGTCCGGCGCGTACCCATGCGTGCTGGGGCGCGTATCCGCGCGCACCGACGGGTCCAAGAGAAAGGCGGCTCCGTGGACCTGCTCGACATCCTGCTGGTGCTGGTGATCCTGGTCTACGCCGGTTCCGGCTACCGGCGCGGGCTGGTGGCCGGCTGTGTCTCGCTCGCCGGGTTCGTGGGCGGCGCGGCGATCGGCGTGTGGATCCTGCCGTGGGTGATGGACCTGGTGTCGCCGGGGACGACGGCGGCGACGGTGACCGCGGTGCTCACGGTGCTGGTGCCGGCGGTGATGGGCCACGAGCTGGCGGGCCGGCCGGCACTGCGGCTGCGGCGGGAGCTGGACCGGGGGCCGCTCCGGGTGGCCGACGGGGTCGGCGGGGCGGCGGCCAACTCGGTCGCCGTGCTGATCGTGGCGTGGGTGGCCGCGAGCGTGCTGGCGGCGTCCTCGTCGCCGCTGCTGACGGGCGCGATCCGGGACTCGCGGCTGCTCGGCGCGGTGCAGAGCGCGATGCCGGACACCACACCGGCGTGGTTCTCCCGGGCCACGTCGGCGCTCACCGAGGCGGGCTTCCCGCAGGTGTTCAACCCGTTCGAGAGCGAGTCGACCGCCGAGGTGGCCAAGCCCTCCGGCGACAGCGTCACGGCTGCCGCCACCAACGCCGCCAAGCTGAGCACGGTGAAGGTCGAGGGCGTCGCGGACGGCCAGGGGCGTGAGGGCAGCGGGTTCGTGTACGCGGCCGAGCATGTGATGACCAACGCGCACGTGGTGGCGGGCATCGACGAGCCGACCGTCCGGATCGGCGGGGTCGGGCCGGCGTACGAGGCTCGGGTGGTGCTGTTCGACCCGGACAAGGACGTGGCCGTGCTCTACGTCCCCGATCTGCGCGCGCCCGTCCTGGAGTTCGACGACGACGCCGAGCGGGGCGACGCGGCCGTGGTCGCCGGTTATCCGCAGGACGGCGGGCTGGATCTGCAGGCCGCCACGGTGGCCAACCGGGTGCGGGCGACGGGCCAGAACATCTACAGCGACGAGAACGTCACGCGCGAGATCTACTCGATCCGCTCCACGGTCCGCCCGGGCAACTCCGGCGGCCCGCTGCTCACCACCGACGGCAGGGTCTACGGCGTGGTCTTCGCCCGCTCCACCTCCGACGCGGAGACGGGCTACGTCCTGACGGCCGACGAGGTCGCCGGTGACGCGGCGCGGGCGGCGGACGCGACGGCGCCGGTGGACACCGGCGCGCTCATCACGTCGTAACGCCCGGCAGGGCACGGCGGATCAGAGGGAACGGCCCATCAGCACGTCGTCGACGTACTCCCCGTCGAGGAAGAACTCCTCCGGCAGCACTCCCTCCACCACGAACCCCTCGGACTCGTACAGCTTGCGGGCCGGGGTGTTGTGCCCGAGGACCCGCAGGGTGATCCGGCGGGCCCCCTGCCGCCGTGCCTCGTCCTGCACGGCCCGCAGCAGCGCCCGGCCGACCCCGGCGCCCCGCGCCTCCTCGGCGACGGCCAGGCCCTGGATCTGGCGGACGTGCGCGTTGCTCTCCAGCGGTGTGGGGAAGCCGAGCCGGATGTAGCCGACGACCGCCGAGGCGAGTTCGGCGACCAGATGGTCACGCGGCCCGAAACGGTCGCTGAAGAAGGGCTCGTACGGCGGCCTGGGGCGCGGCTGGACGGAGTGCAGCACGGACCAGCACCGGCGGTCGAGCCGCCCCAGCGCCTCCTCGTCGGAGTACCTGGCGTGACGTATGTACGGAACCGGCATGACGTCACTGTACGGCGGCCGTACGACGGCCTGTGCGGCCTTTGTGCGGGGTTGACCGGCAGTATGGGCCGCATGGAACGAATCGCGGTGGCCGGCGCGTCCGGTCTCATCGGCAGCGCCCTCGTGCGGTCTCTGACCGCCGAGGGGCACGAAGTGGTGCGCCTGGTGCGCCGGGAGCCCCGGGCGGCGGACGAAGTCCGCTGGGATCCCGGGGGCGAGTACGTCGACACGGCCGGGCTCGCCGGGTGCGACGCGGTGGTGAACCTGGCGGGCGCCGGGGTGGGCGACCGGCGCTGGACCGAGGCGTACAAGGCGCGGATCCGTGACAGCCGGGTGCGCGGTACGGCGACGCTGGCCAACGCCGTCGCGGGGCTGCCGGCGGAGCGGCGGCCGCGGGTGTTCGTCAACGGCAGCGCGATCGGCTACTACGGGGACACCGGGGAGCGTGCCGTCGACGAGGACGCGCCCTCGGGGACGGGCTTCCTGCCGGAGGTGTGCGTGGCGTGGGAGTCGGCCGCGGCGCCCGCGCGGGACGCGGGGGTGCGGACGGTGTTCGCGCGGACCGGGCTGGTGGTGTCCCGCAAGGGCGGTGCCTGGGGGCGGCTGTTCCCGCTGTTCCTGGCGGGGCTCGGCGGGCGGCTCGGGGACGGGCGGCAGTACTGGTCGTTCATCTCGCTGCACGACGAGGTCGCCGCGCTCCGGCACCTGATCGACCGGGAGGACCTGTCAGGGCCGTTCAACCTGACCGCACCTCAGCCGCTGACCAACCGTGAGATCACCGCGGCGATGGGGCGGGTGCTGCACCGGCCCACGCTGTTCGCGGTGCCGGCGCCGGTGCTACGGGCCGTGCTGGGTGAGATGGCCGGGGATGTGCTGGGCAGCCAGCGGGTGGTGCCGAAGCGGCTGCTGGAGTCGGGGTTCGGCTTCGCGTTCCCGGGGATCGAGGAGGCGATTCGGGCGGCGGGGTGAGAGGTGGGGCGTCTCTGCGGGAAGGCCTGCGCCCATGGCCGTACACGACCGCATGCGACCACTGTGCGACCGTGCCCTGTTCATGCGCGACTGCCCCTGACCGGACGCTGCCCTAACCTCGACCCGAACTCGGGTATCCCCGCAGCCGGTTGAGGGCATCAGCTCTCCACCGGCCGCGCAACGTCGAGGAGGGGCACGTGCTTGAGCCCGCGTATCAGGCGGACGTCGTCGTCGTGGGAGCCGGGGTCGCCGGTCTCGCCGCGGCGCATCGGCTGACCGGTGCAGGAATCCCCACCACCGTTCTGGAGGCCACCCCCTGCGTGGGCGGGCGGATGGCGACGGAGAAGGTCGACGGCTTCCGGCTCGACCGCATCGGTCAGCTCCTGTTCACGTCGTATCCCGAACTGCGCCTGACACCGGGGCTCGAGGCGCTGGCGCTGCGCACGTTCACCCCGGGTGTGCTGCTGCACAGCGACGGGCGCCGGCAGCGGGCGGGCGCCCCGGCGGGCGGCCGGAGCGCAAGGGGCGCACTCCATGCCGTGCGCGCCCTTGCGAGCGCCCCCCATTCGACGGCGAGGCCGGTCACAGGGGGCCGTGGACCGGCGGGGGCGCCCCGCGCGGGGGCGCCGCTGGGCGGTGCCGTGGACCAGGCGCGGCTCGGGGCCGCGCTGGCCCGGATCGGCGGGATGCCGGTCGAACGGCTGCTGTCCCGGCCCGAGTTGCCCGCCGGTCAGGCGTTGGCGGCGCGCGGGCTGCCCGCCCGGACGATCGACGGCTTCCTGCGCCCGCTGCTCGCCGCGCTGTTGTGCGACCCGGAGCTGATGACGTCCAGCCGGTGCGCGGACCTGGCGTTGCGGGCGTTCGCGGCGGGGCGGATGTGCGTGCCGGAGGGGGGCGCCGAGGTGCTGCCGGAGCTGCTGGCACGCGGGTTGCCGCCGGGGACGGTGCGCACCGGGGTGCGGGTCACCGGGGTGTCCACGACGTCGGTGAGCACGGCCGAGCACGGGGAGTTCCGGTGCCGGGCGGTGCTGCTGGCGACGGACGCGCGGACGGCGGCCGAGCTGCTGCCGGGGTTGCGGGTGCCGGGCTTCCATCCGGTGACGGTGGTGCACCACACGACCGACGAGGCGCCACAGACCGGGGCGTCGCTGCTGCTGGACGCCGACCGGGGCGGTCCGGTGGCGCACACGGCGGTGGTCAGCGCGGTGGATCCGACGCGGGCGCCGCAGGGGCGGGCGCTGGTGTCGTCGACGGTGCTGGGGGCTCCGCCGAGCGATGTCGACACGGCGGTGCGGATGCATCTGGCCCGGCTGTACGGCACGTCGACGGCACGGTGGGAGACGCTCGCCGTGCACCACACCGCCGAGGCCGTGCCGATGATGCGGCCGCCGCATGATCTGCGACGGCCGGTGCGGTTGCTGGCGGGCCTGTACGTGTGCGGCGACCACCGGGACACCAGCACGGTCCAGGGCGCGCTGCACTCGGCCCACCGGGCGGCCGCGGCGATCCTGACGGACCTGGGCGCGACGGGCTCGCTGCACACCGCGGATCCGGCCCCCAGGGCTCGGGCGGCGTGAGGGACGGGCGCCACCACGGTGGTTGCTCGCCGTGGCGGCGCCCCAAGGGCCTGCTGATCAGCTCAACGCCGCCACCTTGTCCCGGTACGTCCGTGCCGGGGCCGCGTCCTTGTACGGCTCCAGGCGGCGTTCGAAGTCCTTGACGTACTCCACCGCCCGCACCGACCGCATCTCCGCCGCCTGACCGGCCGCCTCGGCGGCCAGTTGGCAGGCTTGGTCGAGTTCGCCGAGCCCGAGGCGGGCGGTGGCGAGGACGACGCGGCAGAACAGGCGGCTGCGGGCGAAGCCGGGCGGCCGCAGCCGCAGCGAGCGCTCCGCGTGCTGCGCGGCGGCCCGGAACTGCTGCAGGTCCCGGTGGCAGTGCCCGAACTCGTCGGCGAGCTGCGCCTCGTCGAAGAACCGCGCCCAGTACGGGACGTCGTCGCCTGGCCGGGCCGCCTCCAGCGCGCGCTCGGCCCGGACGAGGGACGCGGTGCACGCCCGCACCTCCCCCAGCACCCCGTGCCCCCGCGCCTCGGCGGCGTGCAGCAGCGCCTGCACCACGGGCGGCGCGGAGCCGCCCATCCCCTGCTGGGCCACCCGCGCCAGCTGCACGGCCTCGCGCCCATGGCTCAGATACACGGCCTGCCGGCTCATCGTGACCAGGACGTACGCCCCGTACGCCCGGTCCGCGGCCGCCTGCGACAGCCGCAGCGCCTGCACGAAGTACCGCTGGGCGAGGCCGTGCGCGGCGATGTCGTACGACGTCCAGCCGGCGAGCCGGGTGAGGTCGGCGGCGGCCGCGAACAGCCGACGGCCGGTCTGCTCGCCGTAGGTGCCGCGCAGCATCGGTTCGAGCTCGTGCTCCAGATAGCGCACCAGCGCCTGCCGGGCGTGGCCGCCGCCGTAGGCGTTGTCGAGGGTGCAGAACAGCTCGGCGACCGAGCGGAGCGCGGCGATGTCGCCGGAGGTGACCCGGTGGCCGGGCCCACGCTCGGCCCGGCCGCGCTGCTGAGGCACCACCGGGCGGCCCTGCGCGGGCACCCGGGCCGGGGACTCGCCCCAGGCGACCTTCTCGTCGGCCCGGCCGATCAGCCAGTCCCGGCTGGGCACGACCAGTCCGGCCGGGGTGAAGGCGATCTTGCGCAGCTCGGCATGGCTGCCGGAGTCCTTGCGCCACAGCCCGCTGACGATGTCGACGGCCTCCTCCGGACCGGCCGCGAACTCCAGCCCCGCGTACACCGGGGCGCAGGCGTCCAGGCCCAGGTCCTGGGCGGTGAGGCGGCGGCCGAGCCGGCGGGTGAACACCTCGGCGATGAGCGCGGGCGTCGTCCCCCTGGGCTGCTGTCCGCGCAGCCAGCGGGTGACGGAGGTCTTGTCGTATCTGAGATCGAGTCCGTGTTCGAGGCCGAGCTGGTCCACGCGACGGGCGAGACCTGCGTTGGAGAACCCCGCTTCTGCGATGAGCGCGGCGAGCTGGCGGTTGGGAGTGCGCTGCGCGGGTCGTTCCGTCATCTGCGGTGCGGTCTCCTGCCTTCGGGCTTTCGGCGCTTACGCCGCCGTGTTGCCCGGATTGCCTGTGAGCAGCCCTTATGGCCTCGTGAACGGCGCGAATGTAGCGGAGAGTGAGCAGCTGATCGCACACTTCGACATTCATTCATCCGATCGTGTGAGGATTGCCACCAGGGCTGACGCACCTCGGGCAGTCGTACAGTGGCGTAGGCGCGTTTCATGCCTTACGACCTTCTAGGGAGGCGCTTGCCGTGAGTGAGTTGCGGTTCGTCCGTATGGGATTCGGTGCGGACGCCGTCGAGTACCAGGACGCGTGGGACGAGCAGCGCCGGGTGCACGCGGCGCGGTTCGCCGACGAGATCCCCGACACCGTCCTGCTGCTCGAACACCCCCCGGTCTACACGGCGGGCCGCCGCACGGCGGACAACGAGCGGCCCCTGGACGGCACGCCGGTCATCGACGTGGACCGCGGTGGCAAGATCACCTGGCACGGCCCGGGCCAGCTGGTCGGCTACCCGATCCAGAAGCTGCCGCGCCCGGTGGACGTCGTGGCACACGTACGGCGGCTGGAGGAGGCCCTGATCCGCACGTGCGCGGAGTTCGGCCTGGAGACCACGCGTGTGGAGGGCCGTAGCGGGGTGTGGGTCCTGGGCGACCCGGTCGAGCGGCGTCCGGCCCTCGGCGGACTGTCCCTGGACTTCGACCCGCGTCTCACCGACGAGGAGTTCGACCCGCGCCTGAACGGTCCGGAGTACGCCCCGTCCAACGCGGGCCAGCGCCGTGAGGACCGCAAGATCGCCGCGATCGGCATCCGCGTCGCCAAGGGCGTCACCATGCACGGCTTCGCGCTGAACGTGAACCCGGACAACAAGTGGTTCGACAAGATCATCCCCTGCGGCATCCGTGACGCGGGCGTCGCCTCCCTCGCGAACGAGCTGGGCCGCGACATCACGGTCGAGGAAGTGGTCCCGGTCGCCGAGCGCCACCTGAGGGACGTACTGGAGAACGCCGAACCGAAGCCGCGGGAGATCGAGAAGGCGACCGCCTGACGCCGGGAATGGGCCCTGCGGCGATGGGGTTGGCCTGACGGCAGGGCCGAGTAAACACGGGCGTACCCTGGTGTACGCCGAAGAATCGAAGCACAGGGAGCCGGTCGTGTCCGCAGTCGCACCCGACGGACGCAAGATGCTGCGCCTGGAGGTCCGCAACAGCCAGACCCCCATCGAGCGCAAGCCCGAGTGGATCAAGACCCGGGCGAAAATGGGCCCCGAGTACACGAAGATGCAGAACCTCGTGAAGAGCGAGGGCCTGCACACGGTCTGCCAGGAAGCCGGCTGCCCCAACATCTACGAGTGCTGGGAGGACCGCGAGGCGACCTTCCTCATCGGCGGCGACCAGTGCACCCGGCGCTGCGACTTCTGCCAGATCGACACCGGCAAGCCCGAGGCGCTCGACCGCGACGAGCCCCGCCGGGTCGGCGAGTCCGTGGTCACCATGGACCTGAACTACGCCACCATCACCGGCGTCGCCCGCGACGACCTGGAGGACGGCGGGGCCTGGCTCTACGCCGAGACCGTGCGCCAGATCCACCAGCAGACCGCGCACCGCGAGGCCGGCCGGACCAAGGTCGAGCTGCTCGCCCCCGACTTCAACGCGATCCCGGAGCAGCTCGAGGAGGTCTTCTCCTCCCGCCCGGAGGTCTTCGCGCACAACGTGGAGACGGTCCCCCGGATCTTCAAGCGGATCCGCCCCGGCTTCCGCTACGACCGCTCCCTGAAGGTCATCACCGCGGCCCGCGACTACGGCCTGGTCACCAAGTCGAACCTGATCCTCGGCATGGGCGAGACCCGCGAGGAGATCAGTGACGCGCTGAAGCAGCTGCACGACGCCGGGTGCGAGCTGGTCACCATCACCCAGTACCTGCGGCCGTCCGTGCGCCACCACCCGGTGGAGCGCTGGGTGAAGCCGCAGGAGTTCGTGGAGCTGAAGGAGGAGGCCGAGCAGATCGGCTTCTCCGGTGTGATGTCCGGCCCGCTGGTGCGCTCCTCGTACCGCGCCGGGCGGCTGTACCAGATGGCCATCGAGAAGCGCGGCACGTACATCGCGGCCCAGGCTGTCTGACACGGCGTCACCCGCCCTGCCCCGTACGGCGCCTGCCAAGCGTGTGAATTCGCGCACAAGTTGCTACCCACGAGTAGTGACCGATTCGACGCGGTCCTGACCGTCCTCGCAGATGAGGGCGTACGTCAGGGCCGCGTCGGCGTTCGGGGCCGTCGCATCAAGGCTTCATTGGTGTTTGACCGGTCGGACACGCCCTGGTAACACCAATCAGTGACGCTGGACTCACACCACGTACACCCGTCCCAGCAGCCGTCTCGTCGAGGGGGGACCTCCGCCATGCAGGCCGCGCCCGTTCGCGCCACCGCCATTCCGTCCTTCACCACCGCCCTGCGCGCCGTGGAGTCGCTGCTGATGAGCAGCGGCCAGCGCACCGCCCGTCGCAACGCCTGGACCTCCGTGCTGGAGGACCGCCGCCGGGCCAAGGACCGGATCGAGGCGCAGCGGATCGTGGAGCAGACCCTCGCCCGTCGCCCATGACAGCCGCACCGCCGTCGAAGGCGGTGCGCGAGCCACGTAGACTTCGTGGCATGGCGAGGAAGGAAACCGCAGCGGACGCTGCGAACCCCGGGCGACTGAAGCAGATCGCTCTGACCTACAAGATGACCCGCAGGGCCGACAAGAAGATCGGTCTTGTACTCGCGGCAGTCGGAATCGTCACCTTCGGTGTCTTCCTCGCGATCGGTTTCTTGATCGGTCACCCCATCTATCTCGGCATCCTGGGCCTGCTGCTCGCCTTCCTCGCGACGGCGATCGTCTTCGGGCGCCGCGCCGAGCGGGCCGCCTTCGGGCAGATGGAGGGCCAGCCGGGTGCCGCCGCGGCCGTGCTCGACAACATCGGCCGGGGCTGGACGACGACCCCCGCGGTGGCGATGAACCGCAGCCAGGACGTGGTGCACCGGGCGGTCGGCAAGGCCGGCATCGTGCTGGTCGCCGAGGGCAACCCGAACCGGGTGAAGTCCCTGCTGGCCGCCGAGAAGAAGAAGATGAACCGGGTCGTCGCGGACGTGCCGGTGCACGATCTGATCGTCGGCACCGGCGAGGGCACGGTCGAGCTGAAGAAGCTGCGCACGACCATGCTGAAGCTGCCGCGGGTGCTGACCGGCCCGCAGGTGACCGCCACCACCGACCGGTTGCGGGCGATGGGCGACCTGATGAGCAACATGCCGCTGCCGAAGGGGCCCATGCCGAAGGGGATGCGGATGCCGAAGGGCGGGCCGAAGGCCCGCTGAACCTCGGTCACGGATCATGAGTACGGGCTGAGCCCGGGCGCGCAGGGCGCCCGGGCTCAGCCCGTACTGACCTCCACGGAGTGACACGCCGTCGAACGGAGCATCCGGCCGGTAATCGGCTGATGCGCTCCTAGCCTTCGGCATGTGACAAAACGCCATATTACGTATCTCGCATGCACGACCGCGCTCCTCGGCGCGCTCGTCGGTACCGCCCCGGCCTCGGCCGCCCACCGGACCCACGTGGTGGCGCCGGGTGAGTCGATCCAGCAGGCAGTGAATGCCGCCCAGCCCGGCGACACGGTGCTCGTGCTGCCCGGCGTCTACCACGAAAGCGTCACGGTGAAGACGCCGGGACTCACCCTGCGCGGCGCGGGCCAGAGCACGGTGATCGAGCCGGCCCAGAAGAAGGCCACGTCCAAGGCGAAGAAGGCCACCATCAGCTGCGCCGAGGAAGGCAACGGCATCTGCGTGGTCGGGGAGAAGGACAAGGCCCTCCCGGACGTCACCATCGCCGACCTGAAGGTGACCAACTTCCCCAAGATCGGCCTGTTCTCCCTGGGGACCGACCGCCTGACCGTGAAGCGGGTGATCGCCGACAACAACGGGCAGTGGGGCATCGCCCAGGAGAACTCCACCCGCGGTGTGTTCCGCCAGAACACCGCCCGGGGCAACGGTGACGCTGGTCTCTTCCTCGCCAACAACGTGAAGGCCGAGGTGGGCGCCACGGACACCAAGGGCACCGTGATCGAGCGGAACGTCCTGGAGGACAACCGGATCGGCCTCACCGTCCGACGGCTGCGGAACCTGATCGTGAACCGCAACCATGTCGCCGGCAACTGCGCCGGCATGTTCGTCGTCGGCGACGAGAACAAGCCGAGGGCGGGCGCCATCACCGTCAGCCGCAACCACGTCGAGCAGAACAACAAGTACTGCGCGGAGACCGAGAGGCTGCCGTTCCTGCAGGGTTCCGGCATCGTGCTGACCGGCGCCGAGAACACCCTGGTCAGGCGGAACGTGGTCACCGGCCACTCGGGCGAGTCCCCGCTGTCGGGCGGCATCGTGCTGTTCAAGAGCATGGTGGGCGTCACGAGCGAGCGGAACCTGATCACCGGCAACTACCTGCTGGACAACGCCCCGGCGGACCTCGTCAACCAGGAAGCCACCGAGAGCGCCAACACCTTCAACGCCAACACCTGCGGGGCCTCCAAGCCCGCGGGTCTGTGCTGACCGGACGCCGTACCCCACCCACGCAAGGAAGGAAGGAAGGCGGCACATGACCGCACCATCCCCCGAGCTCTCGGCTCCTCCCCCACCCCCGCCGCCGTCGATGCGGCTGAGAGAGCTCGTGTTCGGGGCGGCGTGTGCCGCCGCCGTCCGCGCGGCCGCCCGGCTGGGCGTCGCCGACGCACTCGGGGACACCCCCATGACCGCGCAGGACCTCGCCGCCGCGGTGAAGACCGAGCCGAAGCCGCTGCGCCGGCTGCTGCGCGCCCTGTCCTGCTACGGCGTCTTCGCCGAGCGGCCCGACGGAACGTTCAGCCACACCGAGATGTCCCGGCTGCTGCGCGAGGACGACCCGAACAGCCTGCGTGACATCTCCCTGTGGTGCACCGAGCCGTGGACCTGGGACGCCTGGCCGAAGCTGGACGAGGCGGTGCGCACCGGCCGGAACGTCGTCGAGGACCTCTACGGCAAGGAGTTCTTCGTCTACCTCAACGAGGACGCCCCGGAGTCGGCCGACGTCTTCAACCGGGCGATGACGACCTCCAGCGAGCAGTCGGCGCGCGATGTCGCCGCGCTGCTGGACCTGTCCGGCGCCGCGTCCGTCGCGGACGTCGGCGGCGGCCAGGGGCATGTGGTGGCGAGCCTGCTGGACAAGTACCCGTCGATGCGGGGCTTTCTGCTCGATCTGCCGCGGGTGGTGGAGAACGCCGTGCCGCGGCTGCGCGAGGGCGGCGATCTCGCCGACCGGGCGCGCATCGTGCCCGGCGACGTCCGCGTGTCCGTCCCGGTCGCGGCGGACGTCTACATCATCAAGAACATCCTGGAGTGGGACGACGAGTCCACGGCCAGGCTGCTGCGCAACGTCATCGAGGCGGGCGGTCCCGGCACCCGGGTCGTGGTCATCGAGAACCTCGTCGACGACACCCCGTCGATGCGCTTCAGCACCGCCATGGACCTGCTGCTGCTGCTGAACGTCGGCGGGGCCAAGCACACCACCGAGAGCATGGTCGGGCGGCTGACCGACGCGGGCCTGACCGTCGGAGACATCCGGCCGGTCAACCCCTATCTGCACGCGTTCGACTGCACGGTCCCCGGGTGAGTGTCCCGCATCCGGAGAACACCGGTGCCGGGCCCGCGTCGGACGCGGGCCCGGCACCGGTGGCCGGACGGGGGGTCAGGCGCGGGCGTCGCGCTCCCAGAGGTAGAAGCGCTGCGCCATCGCGTCCTTCGGGGACCGCCAGGTCTCCGGGTCGTATGCGCTGACGTACGCCGAGAGGCGCTCGCTGACCTCCTTGAACTCGGGGTGCGAGGTGACCTTGGCGATGGCTGGTCCGGGTTCGCGTTCGGACTCGATGAGGTGCATGTACACATCGCCGAACTGGAAGAGGCTGCGCCGGACGACTCCGACGAGGTGGGGCAGCTCTCCCCGGTCGGACTCCGCGAACACCTTGGCGATGTCGGGGGCGGAACCCGGGGCCATGCGGGCGACGATCAGGGCCTGGTGCACGGTCTTCTCCTGTCGTCCGGCTCAGTCGGCCAGGGCCGGGGCGGGCCGGTGACCGGCGGCCGCCTGCTCGATCCTGTCCCGGATCAGGGCCATCTGGATCTTGGAGTTCTTGTTGATGTTGTCGGTCATCCAGGCGTCGTCGACGGGCGCGTCCGGCTTCATCGCGAAGTCCTGCGTCCAGACCATCCGGGTGCCGGCGGGGACCTCCTCGTAGCGCCAGTGGATGTTCATGTGGTCGAAGGGCCCGGTCTCCACCCGGCGCGCCTTGACGGTGAGGGTGTCGCGGTCCGGCTCGCGCTCGGAGACCCAGCTCCAGACGGTGCCGTTGTCGTCCGGGTGCATGGTCAGCCGGAACGTCGTCCTGTTCCCCTCCCGGGAGAGGATCTCGACGGACGCGTACTCGCTGAACAGCTGCGGCCACCGCTCCAGGTCGTTGGTCATGTCCCAGACCAGGTCCAGCGGGGCGGCGATGGTGATCTCGTTCTCGGTGTGTCCTGCCATCTCAGGCTCCTGCCATCAGGGTGCTGTTGACGAGGTTGAGGAACTGCTGGGGCGTCTTGCAGCGCTCCGCGTCGACCGGCAACGGGGTGCCGTGAACGTTCTCCAGCTCGCCGACGATGCCGAGCAGGCCCAGCGAGTCGACGCCGAGGACGTCGAAGCCGGTGTCCGGCTTCTCCTGGAGCTGCTGCGGGCTGACGGTGACCCCGGCGGCCTTCTTCATGAGCGCGGCGAGTTCCTCCACGGTGATCTGGGACATGTGCCTTCCTCCTTTGCTGTGCTCACTGCACGGCGCCGTGCCGCAGCACGAGCGCCGAGTTCGACCCCATGAGTCCGCGGCTGAGGACCAGAGCCGTGCGCAGCTCGGCGGCTCGGGCGCGGCCCGTCACGAGGTCGAGGTCGTGGCAGACGTCGATGACGTTCGGCGTCGGCGGGATCAGCCCGTGCTCCATCGCGAGCACGGCCGCCGCGGTGTCCAGCACGGGGGCCGCGCAGTACCCCCGGCCGATTCCGGTCTTCGGCGCCGTGACCGGCACCCGGGTGCCGTGCCCGCCGAGGGCGTCGGCGAGCGCCAGCGCCTCGGCGCGGTCCGCCTCCGGCACTCCGAGGGCGTCGGCGAAGACGACGTCGACCTCCTCGGGTGCGCAGCCGGCCTCCCGAAGGGCCTGCCGGATCGCCTGGGCGAGCCCCTCCCGGGACTCCGCCCAGCGGGAGGCGCCGGTGAAGGTGGCCGCGTGGCCCGCCACTACGGCCCGGACCTCGGCGCCGCGTTCCCGGGCGGCGCCCGCCGCCTCCACCACGAGCATCGCGCCGCCCTCGGCCGGCACGAACCCGCATGCCGCGTCCGTGAACGGGCGGTAGGCCCGGGTCGGATCCGTCTCGCGGCTCAGCTCGTCGTAGCCGAGCTGGCAGACCACCGAGTACGGCGCGAGCGGTGCCTCGGTGGAGCCGGCCACGATCACGTCGGTGCCGCGTCGCACCGCCCGTGCCGCGTGCGCGAGGGCATCCAGGCCGCCGGCCTCGTCGGAGGCGACGACGGAGCAGGGCCCCTTGAAGCCGCGGCGGATGGACACCTGGCCGGTGCTCGCGGCGTAGAACCAGGCGATGGACTGGTACGGCCCCACGAACCGGCTGCCCTTGCCCCACAGTCGCTGCAGCTCGCGCTGGCCGAACTCGCCGCCGCCGGAGCCGGCGGCGGTGACCACGCCGATGGAGTACGGCGCGTCGGGGGTGTCCGCCAGCCCGAGCCTGGCGTCGTCCAGCGCCAGGTCGGCCGCGGCCATGGCGTAGTGCGTGAACCGGTCGGTCTGGACGAGGAAGCGCTCCTCGATCGTCGCCGCCGGGTCGAAGGCGCGGACCTCGCCGGCCACCTTGAGGGGAAGGTGCTCACAGCCCTCGCGGGTGACCCGGTCGAGGACGCTGAGGCCTTCCCGGATGGCCTTCCAGAAGGTGTCGGGGTTGGTGCCGTTGGGCGCGACCACCCCGATGCCGGTGACGGCCGCACGCCGGTCCTGTGGTTCGCTCATCCTGTCCTCACTCCCTTGGCCGGGTCAGGACCACCGCTGACTGGAAGCCGCCGAACCCGCTGCCCACGGACAACACGCTGGTCAGCTTCCGTTCGCGGGCGACGCGTGGGACGTAGTCCAGGTCGCACTCGGGGTCGGGGATCTCGTAGTTCGCGGTCGGCGGTACGACCTGCTTGGCGAGGGCCAGCACACAGGCGACCAGTTCGATGGCGCCGATCGCCCCCAGGGAGTGCCCCACCATGGACTTGATGGAGCTCATCGGGGTGTCGTAGGCGTGGTGGCCGAGCGCCCGCTTCACGGCCGCCGTCTCGTGGCGGTCGTTCTGCCGGGTCCCGGAGCCGTGTGCGTTGACGTAGTCGATCGCCGTCGGGTCGAGCCGCGCCTGGTCGAGGGCGGTGTCGATGGCCCGTGCCATCTCCAGGCCCTCCTTGGTCAGACCGGTCATGTGGTAGGCGTTGCCGAAAGTGGCGTAGCCGCCGAACTCGCAGTACACGTGGGCACCGCGGGCCCGGGCGTGCTCCAGTTCCTCCAGGACGAGCACAGCGCCGCCCTCGCCCATGACGAATCCGTCACGGTTGTTGTCGAAGGGCCGGGAGGCGTGCGCGGGGTCGTCGTTGTTCGGAGAGGTGGCCTTGATCGCGTCGAAGCAGGCCATGGTGATCGGGGAGATCGGGGAGTCCGAGGCCCCCGCTATGCATATGTCGGCCCGGCCTTCCTGAACGGTGTGGAAGGCGTACCCGACGGCGTCCAGACCGGAGGTGCAGCCGGTGGACACGGTCTGCACGGGCCCCTGGGCGAAGAAACGTTCCGCCACCGCGGAGGCCACGGTGCTCGGCGAGAACGCCCGGTGCAGCTGTGGCTGCGCCTCGGTGTGGTCGACGTTCCAGCGCTGCCCGCGATGGCTGACCAGGACGTAGTCGTGCTCCAGCCGGGTGGTGCCGCCGACGGCGGTGCCCAGGGAGACGCCGACCCGCCAGGGATCCTCCCGGCCGAGATCGAGCCCCGAGTCCCGCACCGCCTCCTCGCCGGCGACCAGGGCGAACTGTATGTACCGGTCCGCCCGTTCGACCTGTTCGGCATCCAGGCCGTGCGCGGCGGGATCGAAGTCGCACTCGGCGGCGATCCGGGAGCGCAGCCCGGCCGGGTCGAAGAACGTGATGCCCCGCGTCGCGGTACGGCCGTCGGCGAGCAGCTTCCAGAACGCCGGTACACCGATCCCGCCCGGAGCCACTATGCCTATGCCAGTGACCGCCACGCGCCGGGTCATGACCGGACCTGACCTCGGTCGTGGGCGGCACCCGCCGCAGCGGGCTCCGTGGCCACCGCGGCGGCCCCGATGACCTCCGTCTCCTCCGTGTCGACGTGTCCCAGGCTCGGGCGTGGGGCCAGCGGTCCCAGGTGGAAGACGATGCGCGCCTCCACATTGCCCACGTTCCGGAAGCGGTGGCGCATGTGGGCGGGGATCATCAGCCCCTGCTCCGGCCGGAGCGGGTGCGGTTCGCCGTCCAGGTCCACCTCCAGCTGCCCGCAGACGACGTACACGAACTCCTCGGAGTATGGGTGGTAGTGCTCAGCGATGCGGTCGCCGGGCTGCACGATGGCCACGCCCATGAAGCCGCTGGTGGAGCCCACCGTGGTCGGGGTGAGCATGGCGCGCAGGTCGCCGCCGCGCCGGGTGTTGGGCTCGACCTCGCTGAGGTCCACGATCTTCGGAATGGGTTTGATCACGACGTTCCTCCGTGGGTGTGCTGCGCCTGACGGGGGTCAGGCATCCGGCGAGCGACGGTCGGTGATGAGCTCCATGCGGACGACGTCGCCGTCCAGCAGGGCGTGCAGCGGGGCCGGGGCCCCGGGCTTCGGCAGGGCGGTGTCGGTGCCCAGACCGGGGCGCACGTCGATCAGCCGTACGACGACGTCGTCCCGCTGGAAGATCGTGCTGCGCAGGACCGGGCCGGCGGGGTCATCCGCAGCCTGCTCGTCCTGCCGCGCGAGCGCCTCGGCCAGCTGCAAGCCCTGACCCGGCCGGGCCGGGTAGTACAGGGCGTACCGCTCGCCCTCGGGCAGTTCGTCCAGGCTGACGTGGTGCACGGCGGGCAGCGCCGCCCGGGTGAAGAACACCCGCGCGGACTCGTCGTCGCTGAGATCCCGCTCCTGCTCCAGGTACGGGTTGATGGCCTCCTCGACCGCCCGTACCTCGGGCTGCCGGGCGACGTGACGCAGTGCCACGAGCAGGTCGCCGCGGACCTCGATGGCCCGCACGACCCGGTTGCCGTGCATGAACAGAGAGGTGCGGACCAGACGGGTGGTCTCGTCGACCCGCGTCTCGGGCGAGGCGTAGTTCGCGAGGATCTTCGCGACCTCCGGCTCGCTGCCCGGTGTGACCGTGAAGGTGAGCGCGTGGCGGATCACGCCGTCGCCGATCCGGGGGGACACCTGCAGCCGACGATCTGCCGCCCCGGCCGTCGCCACCGCGCCGCCCGTCTCGCGGACGACCTGGAAGCGCAGTGAGCGGGTGTCCCGTACGCAGCTGTGCAGCGGTCGCACCATCTGCACGTGCTCCTCGCTGTTCACCCAGGCGAGGAACGGCGGGGCGCTCTCCCACTCACTGGTGATGAGCCATTGGGAGGGATTCTCGATGGACTGGCACAGCTGGTCGCTGATGTGACCGGGTGTGGAGGCCACCTGGCTGCACAGTTGCTCGTATGCCTCCAGGAACTGCTGCTGGGCACCGTCGTATACGTCGACCAGCAGGACGACCCGGAGGGGGGAGCCGTCGAACACGGATTGGGAGACCCGTTTCGACGCCTGTCGCGTCGGCTGCTGCGAAACCTTTTCCGGCGTGGTGGTCATGCTGCGCAATCTCCTTCTCTGGAGGCAGTGGCGAACGCCGGCCGCCGATGACGCGACGTCAGCGCTTCTTGATCCTCTGCCGGTCCCCCTCAGTGCGCGACTCGCGTGAACCACGCGGGTGATTGCGCACGCGGAACGCCTCCCAGAGGGCATGGAAACTCCAACGCTCCCCACACCCCCCACTGCCTCAGGAGTCCTTGATGCAGCAGAAAGCCGATCACCAGGTTCCCGTCCTCGTCGTGGGCGGCTCTCTGGTGGGCCTGTCCCTGTCCCTCTTCCTGGGTCGTCTCGGCGTACCCCACATGCTCGTCGAGCGGCACGCCGGAACCTCGATCCACCCCCGCGGCCGCGGCAACAACGTGCGGACGATGGAGCTGTACCGGGTGGCCGGCATCGAGCCGGACATCAAGACGGCGGCCTCCCTCCTCGCGGACAACCACGGCATCATGCAGACCCCGACCCTGGTCGGGGACGCCGGTGAGTGGCTGTTCAAGGAGATGGACCCCGGCGGCGGCCTAGCGCGGTTCAGCCCGTCGGGATGGTGCCTGTGCAGCCAGAACGACCTGGAACCGGTGCTCAGGAACGGGGCCCAGGCACTCGGCGGCGACCTTCGCTACTTCCACGAGCTGGAGTCCTTCGAACAGGACCCCGAAGGAGTGACGGCGTTCGTCCGGGACCGTGACAGCGACGAGCTCTACACGGTCCGCGCGGGCTACCTGGTCGCGGCCGACGGCCCGCGCAGCCCCGTCCGGCACAGGCTCGGCATCGGGCAGAGCGGCCCCGGCGACCTCTTCGCCAACGTGAGCGTCACCTTCCGGTCCAAGCTGCTCGCCGACGTCGTCGGTGACCGGCGGTTCATCTGCTGCTACCTCACCAACCCGGAGGCCGACGGCGCGCTGCTGCCCGTCGACAACAAGGAGAACTGGGTCTTCCACGCCCCCTGGCACCCGGAACACGGTGAGACGCTGGAGGAGTTCACCGAGGAACGGCTCCAGCGGCACATCCAGCAGGCCGTCGGTGTCCCCGACCTCGACGTCGAGATCACCGGAAAGGCGTCCTGGCGCGCCGCCGAACGGGTCGCCGACCGGTATGCGTCCGACCGGGTCTTCCTCGCCGGCGACTCCGCCCACGAGATGTCCCCGACCGGCGCCTTCGGCTCCAACACCGGCATCCAGGACGCCCACAACCTGGCCTGGAAGCTGGCCGCCGTCCTCGGCGGCTGGGCCGGCCCGGGACTGCTGGAGACGTACGAGGCCGAGCGCCGGCCCGTCGCCCTGGCCACCAGCGCCCGCGCCTCGGCCCGCTCGGTGGAGCACAGCCACCCCGGTTTCGCCCCGCCTCCCGGCATCGGCGGCGGCAAGGGCGGCGGCATCCTCAACATCGTCCTCGCCTACCGCTACCCGCAGGGCGCCGTCGTGGGCGCCGACCCGTCCCAGCCGGTCGTACCCGACGGGATGCGCCTGACCGCGGAGCCGGGCAGCCGGGCCCCACACATGTGGCTGCGCCGCGCGGGCGAACGGGTAACCACGCTCGATCTGTACGAGCGCTCACTGGTGCTGCTCAGCGACGCCGCGTCGAGCGAGGGCGCGGCCTGGCACGCCGCCGCCCGGCGCATCGCCGACACGGACGGCGTACGGCTGGACGCGTACCGGATCGGTGCGGAAGCGGATGCCGAGCTGGGGTACGACGCGGAGGGCGACGACTGGGCGGCGGTCCACGGCACGTCGGCCGACGGGGCGGTGCTAGTGCGGCCGGACGGGTTCGTGGCCTGGCGCTCGCCCGGTGCGGTACCGGATCCGGAGGGCGAGCTGCGGCAGGTTCTGGGGGCGGTCCTGCACCGCCGCTGAATCCGGCGCAATCCGACCGCTGAGGAGGCGAAGGCCACCCGCACCGGGCCGTGCAGGTGGCCTTCGCCGTGTTCGGGGACTCCCGGCCGTCAGATCCGTACTTCGACCGTCTGCGCGATCCGGTCGTGCAGCCCGCGGCCGTCCCGGTCCCAGACCAGGGCGGGGACGGCGAGGCAGAGCAGGACCGTGCGCAGCAGGGCGCGGCCCGGGTGGACGGTGCCGGTGCCGAGGGCGACCACACGCAGACCGAAGAGACGCTTACCAGGGGTGACGCCGATCGTGCCGACGGTCAGGACACTCATCACGAAGAAGATCAGCAAGGCCCAGTTCCCGGTCGTCTGGCCGTAGCCGTCCGTGATCAAGCTGTATGCGATCATGAGGCACAGCCCCCAGTCCACGGCCAGCGCACCGAGCCGCCGGCCCGGGCGGGCGATCGAGCCCGGCCCCTCCTCGGGGAGCCCCAGCTGCTCGCCCCGGTAGCCGAAGTCCGCACCGGCGTCCTCCATGGCCGCGCGGGGCCCGGAGAGCCATGATCCGATTGCTTGCCTCTTGTCCACCCGACTAAGGTACTGCGCCCGGATTTGACCGGGGTACGTCGGGGTCGGTCCGCGTTACGGTGGAACGGAGCCGGTTAACTTCTGCGAAACAAATGGGTCACGCACGAGAAATGACGCGTCCCTAGGGTCGAGGTCAGCGTGTGCCACCGCACTGGCCGCACGAACGAACTACCACCCCGGCGGGACGTCGGGAGTAGGAGGAGCTGGATGTTCCAGAACGCCGACGAGGCCAAGAAGTTCATCGCGGACGAGGACGTCAAGTTCATCGACGTCCGCTTCTGCGACCTGCCGGGCGTCATGCAGCACTTCACGGTGCCCGTCGAGGCGTTCGACCCGGACGACGAGCTCGCCTTCGACGGATCCTCGATCCGCGGCTTCCAGGCCATTCACGAGTCCGACATGGCCCTGCGCGCCGACCTGTCGACCGCCCGCGTGGACCCGTTCCGCCGCGACAAGACGCTCAACATCAACTTCTTCATCCACGACCCGATCACGGGCGAGCAGTACTCCCGTGACCCGCGCAACGTGGCGAAGAAGGCCGAGGCGTACCTGGCCTCCACCGGGATCGCCGACACCGCGTACTTCGGCCCCGAGGCCGAGTTCTACGTCTTCGACAGCGTCCGCTTCAAGACGTCCGAGAACGAGTCCTTCTACCACATCGACTCCGAGGCGGGCGCCTGGAACACGGGCGCGCTGGAGGAGAACCGCGGTTACAAGGTCCGCTACAAGGGCGGTTACTTCCCGGTCCCGCCGGTCGACCACTTCGCCGACCTGCGCGCCGAGATCAGCCTGGAGCTGAACCGCGCCGGTCTGCAGGTGGAGCGCCAGCACCACGAGGTGGGCACCGCCGGCCAGGCCGAGATCAACTACAAGTTCAACACGCTGCTCGCCGCCGCCGACGACCTGCAGCTCTTCAAGTACATCGTGAAGAACGTCGCCTGGCGCAACGGCAAGACCGCGACGTTCATGCCGAAGCCGATCTTCGGTGACAACGGCTCGGGCATGCACGTCCACCAGTCGCTGTGGAGCAACGGCGACCCGCTGTTCTACGACGAGCAGGGCTACGCCGGCCTGTCGGACACCGCCCGCTACTACATCGGCGGCATCCTCCGGCACGCTCCGTCGCTGCTCGCCTTCACCAACCCGACGGTGAACTCGTACCACCGCCTGGTCCCGGGCTTCGAGGCGCCGGTCAACCTGGTGTACTCGCAGCGCAACCGCTCCGCCGCGATGCGTATCCCGATCACGGGTTCGAACCCGAAGGCCAAGCGCGTCGAGTTCCGCGCGCCCGACTCCTCCGGCAACCCGTACCTGGCCTTCTCCGCCCTGCTCCTCGCGGGCCTGGACGGCATCAAGAACAAGATCGAGCCGGCCGAGCCGATCGACAAGGACCTCTACGAGCTCGCCCCCGAGGAGCACGCGGGCGTCCCGCAGGTCCCGACCTCCCTCCCGGCCGTCCTCGACTCCCTGGAGGCCGACCACGAGTTCCTCCTCCAGGGCGACGTCTTCACGCCGGACCTGATCGAGACGTGGATCGACTACAAGCGCACGAATGAGATCGCCCCGCTGCAGCTGCGTCCGCACCCGCACGAGTTCGAGCTCTACTTCGACGTGTGATCGACGCCGTGTGATCGACGCCTGATCGGCGTCCGATCGGCGTCCGAGACGCGGTGAGGGCCGCCACCTGGAGTGTTTCAGGTGGCGGCCCTCGGGCTTTCGCCCCCGGTCCGGTGGAGTCGCTACTGCCTTCAGCGGACCACGATCACGACGGGAACGCTGCCGAAGTGGTTGAAGGGGTCGAAGAAGCCGTGGCCGCCGAAGAAACCCCCGTAGCCGAACCGGTGGTGGCCCCACCAGTCGTCATCGCCCCAATTCGCGGGAACGTTGGTCGTGGTGGTGGCTGCCGATGCCGTGCCGGCTGTGCCGATCGCGGCGCCACCGGCCATCAGTACACCGATGGCGGACATCGCGAAGAGACGCCGAGCGCGTGGTGCTTTCATGAAGAAACCTTCCTTCCATCCCAGCGTGCGGGACACGAGCTGGACGGATGGCCGTGGATGCGCCCTACTGAAAAAGGCTAAGCCCGCCACCGATCATTCGGCATCCTGAACGGGCTTCCCAGGAGTCCGGCACAGGGGGGATGATCGACCCGGAGACTGTTGTTCGAGAGAGGTAACGGGGATGTCCGAACCGGACGACGCGGAGAAGGAGTTCGACATCAAGTGGGCGGACAGCGCCGAGCACAAGGAGCCCTCGGCGCGGGCCCGGATGCTTGCCGCGCGCTGGAAGCACAATCCGCCCGGGCCGGTACCGTTCCGGGCGGAACCGGAAGGGCGGGCACGGCCGCGGTCGGCGTGGATATCGACGACCGTGGTGCTGGGGTGCGTGGTCGCGGTGATCCTGTTGCTCGGCTACATCAACTTCCGGGCGCCCTACTGATCCTTTACCGGTCCGTGATCCTTTGCCGATCCGTGATCCTTTGCCTGTCCGTGATCCTTTACCGGTCCTGGGACTGATCACGACCGCCTCATGGGGTGGGGCGGGTGCACACTGGGCAGTGGGACGAGTGCCTGAGCGCAGGATGGTGTTCCATGCACAGCCGCTTCCGGAGTGACCCGAAGCTGACCGCGCGGATGACGGTCACGCTCTTTCTGCTCGGATTGTTGTACGTGGCGTTCATCGCCGCGTTGATCGCGCTGCTGAAGTCCTGGGTGCTGGTCGTGGTGATCGCGGCGGCGCTGCTGGGCGCGCAGTACTGGTTCTCCGACCGGATCGCGCTCTACGCGATGCGCGGGCGGGTCGTGGAGCGGGAGGAGTATCCGGAGCTGCACGGCGTGGTCGACCGGCTGTGTGCGGTGGCGGACATGCCCAAGCCGGTGGTCGCCGTGTCCGACATGGAGATGCCGAACGCGTTCGCGACCGGGCGGAACGCCGACCACGCGGTGGTCTGCGTGACCACCGGGCTGCTGCGGCGGCTGGAGCCGGCGGAGCTGGAGGGGGTGCTCGCGCACGAGCTGTCGCACGTGGCGCACAAGGACGTCGCCGTGATCACGGTCGCCTCATTCCTCGGGGTGATCGCGGGGCTGATCGTGCGGTTCGCCTTTTACTCTCAGCTCTTCGGCGGCGGGCGGCGCGACCAGAACACCGCCGTGGTCTTCCTGGGGATCATGGGCGTCTCCGCCGCCGTGTACGCGATCAGCTTCCTGCTGATCAGGGCGCTGTCGCGGTACCGGGAGCTGGCGGCCGACCGGGCGGCGGCGCTGCTGACCGGGCGGCCCTCGGTGCTGGCGTCCGCGCTCACCAAGGTGACCGGGGACATCGCGCGGATCCCGACGAGGGACCTGCGGACCGCGCAGGCCTTCAACGCCTTCTACTTCACGCCCGCGCTGGGCCGTGGTTCGGATGTCGCGCGGCTGTTCTCCACCCACCCGAGCCTGGAGCAGCGGCTCGAACAGCTGGGGCGGATCTCCGCCGAGTTGGGTGAGGCGGCGCCTCCCGGAAAGGCGTGAGCATGGGATTGCTGGACATCCTGCTCGGTCGTACGAAGCCGGTCGTACCCGATCTCGACCAGTTGTTCGCGCTGCCCTCGGCGGCGGTGACGCTGGAGGCGGCGGCGTCCTTCACCCCGACCGGGCACGGCGCGGTGTGCTTCGCGACGGTCGAGGGTGCCGCGTTCGACCAGACGCACCGTGAGGTGCGGGCGCTGCTGGACGCGGACACCGAGCGGACCGGGCCGCCGGTGGAGCTGGAGCGGGACGCGTACGGGTACTCCTGGCTGGTGTCCCGCCGCGCCCCCGACGAGTTGTCGCTGCTGGTCAACGATCTGCACGCGGTGAACAGCTCGATGGAGATCAACGGTTTCGGGCCGCAGCTGCTGTGCTCGCTGGCCGGTTTCCGGGACGATTCGGGGCGGTCGCTCGCGCTGGTCTATCTCTACAAGCGCGGCACCTTCTACCCGTTCGCGCCGCTGCCCGGTACGGGGCAGCGGCGCGACAACGCGCTGGAGCTTCAGGTGAAGGCCGCGCTGGCGGGTGATCTGCGGATCGAACAGGATCTGGGGCGGTGGTTCCCGGTGTGGGGTGCGCCAGGGCTGTGACCCTGTCCTACTTGCTGCGCTCGCGCTCCTGGCGGCGGGACTCCAGCGGCCGCTCGCGGCGGTAACGGCGCTCCCACTTGGCCTGCTGGTCGCGGCGCTCGCGGTATGCCTTGTAGGTCGTGGGCGCGGGCCCGGGCGACGAGGGGGTCGAGGTCGACGATGTCGAGGACGCGTCGCGCCCGTACTGCACGTAGAGGAAGAGCAGGGCGACGGCGGCGAGCCAGTAGAGGTGGTTTCCGAATCCCAGGACGACCAGGACGACCGTCCCGGAGATGACGATGGTGCCCATGACGGGACTCCCTGGGAGGTGTGTTGTTCGGTGCACCGAGAGTAGCGCCGGGGATATGGGTGGCCGCATCTCCTTTTTCGTGAGGTTCCTCTTTCGTGAGGTGGGGCCCGGGCCGCCGTGAGTGAATGGCGCCATGCATGCCCTCTCCCGTTTCACGCGTTTCACGTATGCCCACGACGGCGAACGACTCAGCGGAGTGAGTGGCGGCGCTGAGAATGTGCGCGCCCGCGGTGCGGTGCTGGCTGTACCGGGGACGGACGCGGTGATCCCGTCGGCGGTGACGGAGGTGGTCAGCGGGACGGGCGAGATTTCGCAGGTGGGGCCCGTTGTCAGTGGTGGTCGGCAGGATGGGTGACAGGACGTCGTCGGGCGTGGAGTGAGCGGAACGGGTGGAGGCCGGGATGGGTGCTGCGGGGTTGCCGTACGTCGGGGTGGTGGAGCGGCGGGCTCGGGTGGCGGTGCGGCATCGGCTGGCGGTGGGGGCGCGGGCCGGACGGCCCGAGGAGGTCGCTGACGCGCTGGTCGCCCTGCACGGTACGGATCCCGCGACGGTGTATCTGGCGGTGGGGGCGCGGCTGGCGGAGGCCGCGGGGACCGTGGCGGAGACCGAGCGGGCGTTGTACGGGGAGCGGACGCTGGTGCGGATGCACGGCATGCGGCACACCGTGTTCGTGTTCCCGACGGAGCTGACCGCCGTGGTGCACGCCTCGACGGGGCTCGCGGTGGCCGCGCGGGAGCGGGCCTCGTTGGTCAAGGACATGGCGAAGGTGGGGGCGCCGGACGCGGCCTGGCTGAAGGAGGTCGAGGAGTCGACGCTGGCCGTGCTGGGGCGGCGCGGGGAGGCCACGGCGGCCGAACTCGCCGGGGACGAGCCGCGGTTGCGGGAGCAGTTCGCGTATGCCGTCGGGAAGAGCTACGAGGGCGTCCACACCGTGTCGACCCGGCTGCTGCGGGTGCTGGGGGTGGAGGGGAAGGTCGTACGGGGGCGGCCGCTCGGCTCGTGGACGTCGAGTCAATTCCGCTGGGCCCTGGCGCCCGAGCATCCCGAGCTGGACATCGCCGAGGCGCAGGCCGCGCTGCTGCGCCGCTGGCTGACGGCGTGCGGGCCGGCGACCGAGGCCGACCTCAAGTGGTGGACGGGGTGGCGGGTGACCGAGGTCCGTAGAGCGCTGGCCGCGATCGGGGCGCAGGAGGTACGGCTGGACGAGGGCACGGGGTACGTCGTCGAGGGCGACGTCGAGCCGGTGGCGGGGCCCGTCGAGCCGTGGGCCGCGCTGCTGCCGGCCCTCGACCCCACGGCGATGGGCTGGCAGCACCGCGACTGGTTCCTCGCCCCCGAGCTGCGGCCCGCCCTGTTCGACCGCAGCGGCAACGTCGGGCCGACGGTGTGGTGGGACGGACGGATCGTGGGCGGCTGGGCCCAGCGGGCCGACGGGGAGATCGTCTGGCGGGTGCTGGAGGAGAAGGGCGTGGGCCGGGATGCGCTCACGACAATCGAGGGGGAGGCGGAGCGGCTACGGCAGTGGGTGGGGGCGACCAGGATCACACCGCGCTTCCGGACGCCGTTGGAGCGGGAGTTGGCGGCGGGGTGAGGGGGCGGCGGTGGGCGGCGGTGGGCGGCGCGGCGCCCCGCACCGCACCGCACGAGCGAACGGACTGAGACGTGCGCCGGACGACGCCAGTACGATCGGGCCGAGAGGTACGCCGGGTGCCGCCGCAAGCGGGCCGCGCCCGGCGCCTCGGCTCACCGCGTGTAGCGCAGCAGCGCCCGCACCATGTGGCACGTCGTGTCGGACGGCGGGTGGACGCCGATGAGCTCCGCGGTGTCGCGGATCGTCTCGTTGCGTGCCTGGTTCGGCACGTACACCCCCGAGTCGAGCAGCGCGATCGCAAGGCGCATCGCCTTGAGCCGGCGGTTGTGCGAGACGTACCACTCACGCGGACGCCCCGGCGGCAACGGCCGCTTCTCCACGGGTGCGTAGGGAAGGTCGAGCAGGACGGGGCGCTTCGCGGTGGACTGGGTCGGCAACGGCTTCGGCTTCAGTGCGGCAGCGGGCACAGGCATCCTCCTGTCGCGGTCAGGGCGCCGACCGGACACCCCGGCGACACCCTCGAACACTGCTTCTAGTTTAGTGCCCGGCACTGACATTCACGGCGTCAGAACGTCCAGCAAATCAGCTGGTCAGCACCGAAACTGTCGCCGTGTCACCCGCGGGCAGAGGCAGTTTCGCCCTTCACTCTGAAACGTTATAGGTACCCAACGCCGCGCAGGACTCCAAGACTGATCGGACACGCCTTCCGCATGGTGTGCCGGCCTAGTCCGCAATAGGCATTGAGTGACAACTCCCTTGTGACGCACGACACTTCAACGTACTCCTGTAACCACTGAGTAACCTCGTTCGGGATCTCGTACATAGCGGCGTACGCTCCCCGACCTCTCAGGAGGCGCGCATGTCGCGTAGGAGAACTCTCAGTACGAAGAAGAAGCTGGCCCTGCTGGTCAGCGCGGCGTCGGTGGCGGGCGGTGGTGCGTTCGTCATGGCGAGCACATCGAACGCCGCCCAGTCCGCGGCGGACTCGACGGTCTGCCAGGGCCTCGCCACCGCCCTCGGCAACAACCAGCGGTTCATCGAGGGCCAGCGGGCCAATCCGGACGCGCAGTCCGCGGCGCGGATCGCCAACCGCGAGGCCGTCATCGCCCAGATCCAGCGTCAGCAGGAAGCGTCCGGGTGCGAGGTTGGGGAGTCGGCTCAGGGCTCCCAGGCCGCGCAGCCCGGCCAGCAGGGCGAGGACGCGGGTCAGGGCGCCGGTGAGCAGGCCGCGCAGCCCTCCGAGCCCGCCGCCCCGGGCGACGGCGGTGGCGCCGCCGCCTCCGGGGAGCAGGTCTGCAACGGCTCCACCGTCACGCTCTCCGGCGAGGGCGGCGCCCCGGCCGCGTCGAGCAACCAGTTCCCGGCGGGTACGAAGCTGAAGGTCACCAACCTGGACAACAACAAGTCCACGACGGTGGAGGTCACTTCGGTCTCGGGCAGCTGTGTCCTGCTCAACAACGCGGCCTTCGAACAGGTCCGGGAGCCCGGCAAGTTCCTGATCCGCCGAGCCGTGATCGAGAAGGTGGGGTGAGGTAGGGGTTCTGCGGGTCCGGTCCTGCTGCTCGCGGCCGCGAGCAGCAGGACCGGCACGTTCCCGCCCCTCACCCCCAACCCCACTCCCAAGCCCATCGCATACAGCGCACTGCCGTCCCCCGCGCGCACGCGCCGCGGCCTCACAGCGTGAGGTGGGCCACACCACCACCAGGTAACACGGGGTTCACAAACGGGCAATGACCGGGAAATCGCCTGTTGACAGGCTCCCGGGCAGAAGGCGGCGTCCCGGCGCCGCAGCGCCGCCGCACCCGCAAGCGCGCCCAGACCCACCCCCGAAGGATGAGGCCCGTGACCTTCAAGGCTGAGTACATCTGGATCGACGGCACCGAGCCGACGGCCAAGCTTCGTTCCAAGACGAAGATCCTGGCCGACGACGCCAAGGGTGCCGAGCTGCCGATCTGGGGCTTCGACGGGTCCTCCACGAACCAGGCCGAGGGCCACGCCTCGGACTGCGTGCTCAAGCCGGTCTTCTCCTGCCCGGACCCGATCCGCGGCGGTGACGACGTCCTGGTGCTGTGCGAGGTCCTCAACACGGACATGACCCCGCACGCCTCCAACACGCGTGCCGCGCTGGCCGAGGTCGCCGAGAAGTTCGCCGCGCAGGAGCCGATCTTCGGCATCGAGCAGGAGTACACCTTCTTCGACGGCGCCCGCCCGCTCGGCTTCCCCGAGGGCGGCTTCCCGGCCCCGCAGGGCGGCTACTACTGCGGTGTCGGCGCCGACGAGATCTTCGGCCGCGAGATCGTCGAGGCCCACCTGGAGAACTGCCTGAAGGCGGGCCTGGGCATCTCCGGCATCAACGCCGAGGTCATGCCCGGCCAGTGGGAGTTCCAGGTCGGCCCGCTGGCCCCGCTGGAGGTCTCCGACCAGCTGTGGGTGGCCCGCTGGCTGCTCTACCGCACCGCCGAGGACTTCGGCGTCTCCGCCACCCTCGACCCCAAGCCGGTCAAGGGCGACTGGAACGGCGCCGGCGCGCACACCAACTTCTCCACCAAGGCGATGCGCGAGGGCTACGACGCGATCATCACCGCCTGCGAGGCGCTCGGTGAGGGCTCCAAGCCGCTGGACCACGTCAAGAACTACGGCGCCGGCATCGACGACCGCCTGACCGGCCTGCACGAGACCGCCCCGTGGGACAAGTTCTCCTACGGCGTCTCCAACCGCGGTGCCTCGGTCCGTATCCCGTGGCAGGTCGAGAAGGACGGCAAGGGCTACATCGAGGACCGCCGCCCGAACGCCAACGTCGACCCGTACGTGGTGACCCGCCTGCTGGTCGACACCTGCTGCTCCGCCCTGGACAAGGCCGGCCAGGTCTGATCCACTGCGCTGTGCCCGAGGGGGCGTCCACCGTCACGGTGGGCGCCCCCTTCCGGTCTGCCCACACACCTGATCGTCTGCTGTCGGCAGAACCCGGTTCCCTCCCGCCGTCCCCCCGGGGAGAGTCACCGGCATGAGACTGCTGATGCTGGGTGGGACCGAGTTCGCGGGACGGGCGGTCGTGGAGGCGGCGCTCGGGCGCGGTTGGGACGTGACCGCGTTCCACCGGGGACGGCACGCGGCCCCGCCCGGGGTGCGGGAGGTGCACGGCGACCGCACCGCGCCCGACGGGCTCGCCGCCCTCACGGAGGCGGACGGCG
Source organism: Streptomyces sp. Z423-1 (assembly GCF_013009255.1). Lineage (NCBI taxonomy): Bacteria > Bacillati > Actinomycetota > Actinomycetes > Kitasatosporales > Streptomycetaceae > Streptomyces > Streptomyces sp. Z423-1. The sequence goes on along the minus strand of NZ_CP053109.1, from coordinate 6,899,552 downwards.
ACTGGGACGCCGTCGTCGACACCTGGTCGGCGGCGCCCCGGGCGGTGCGGGACGCGGCGCGGCTGCTGCGGGACCGCGCCGGGCGGTATGTGTACGTGTCGAGCTGCTCGGTGTACGCCTGGGCCCCGCCCGCCGGGTACACCGAGGACGCGCCCCTGGTCGAGGGCGCCGAGGCCGGCGCGGACCACATCGACTACGCCCGCGACAAGCGGGGCGGCGAGCTGGCCGCCGTCGAGGCCTTCGGCGCGGATCGCTCGCTCCTGGTGCGGGCCGGCTGCTGCTCGGGCCGTACGAGAACGTCGGCCGCCTGCCCTGGTGGCTGACCCGCATCGCCCGCGGCGGCCCGGTGCCGGCGCCGGGTCCGCGCGAGCTGCCGGTGCAGTTCGTCGACGTCCGCGATCTCGCCGAGTGGATCCTGGACGCGGTCGAGCAGGAGCGCAGCGGGCCGTACAACCTGGTCGGTCCCCGTGGGCACACCACCATGGGCGAGCTGCTTCAGGCATGTGTACGGGTGACCGGCGCGGCGGCCGAGCTGCGCTGGACCGAGCCCGAGGTGGTGCTGGGGCGGGCATCGAGCCGTGGAGCCGGCTGCCGGTGTGGGTGCCGCCGGGCAGCGAGCTGCACGACGCCCTGCACGGCGCGGACGTCTCCCGCGCGCTCGCCGCCGGGCTGCGCTGCCGACCGGCCGGCGAGACCGTCGCCGACACCTGGCGCTGGCTGCGGGAGATCGGCGGAACGGCCCCGCAACGGCCGGACCGGCCGCCGGTGGGCCTGGACCCGGAGGTGGAGGCGAAGCTGCTCGCGGGCGGCGCGGGTGTACCTGGCACCACCCCTTGACAACTCCGGGCCCGCTGGGCCCGGCCGGGGCTGCAGAGCGAGCAGTTCGTGGACGCCGTACGACGGGTCGCGGCGGGCGGTACGGCGATGGATCCGCGATCGCCCAGCACACCTCCAACATCTTCGCCAAACTGGGCCTGGAGGTGTCGGACGACGACAACCGTCGCGTCCTGGCGGTTCTCGCGTATCTCGACCACGGTCGCTGATATTCGACCAGGGTCACCGAAAACGGCCCCACTCACTCACTCGCCGTGGACGATCAACAACTCCCGGTACTCCAGAGGCAGTTGGTTCCACAGTGCCCTCACGAACTTCTCATCAATTTCCGCGACGGCTGAACACCCCTGGGACGGACTCCGTATGGGAAGGAGCCGCTTCACTCCTGTCGGGCGCCTCGATGCTGCCCCGCAAGGAAGTCAGAGGAGTTCCATGGGACGCAATACAAGAAAACGCCGCACGCCGCTGGCCACCAAGGTCATTGCCGCATCGGCGGCCCTAGCGCTCGGTGGGGGCGGGCTGGTCTGGGCGAACTTCTATGCCTCGGCACACGAGGAGAACCGCTGGTCGAACAACACAAGGTCGGCAGGGGCCCAGATCGCCACGATCTCCTGCCCCGACGTCGGCCTGAAACTCAGGAACGTGCCCAGGAAGGCGCGCTACGGCGTCGCCCGGGAACTCGCCAACCTGGACAAGCAGATCACCGACGCGTACACCCGTCTCGCCTCCACGCGGCAGGCGCAGGCGGGCGATCCCGGATTCGTCCAGAACGCGATCCTCGGTCCGCTGAAGTCCAAGCGCGTCGCGGCCATCGACCGGATCAACATCAACATCCAGCGTGTAGGCGGCACCGCTCCGCGGGGACTGGAGAGGCTCGCCCAGTGCAAGGGCGTGCCGGCCGAGCAGCCGCAGCCCAATGACGGCAACGGCGGACAGGACAACGGCGGACAGGACAACGGCCAGGATCAGGGCCAGGACAACGGCCAGGGTCAGGACAACGGCAACGGTGCCGCCGGTCCGGTGGCCGACGACTTCGTCGACATCACCACCGTCCAGCCGAACACGCCCCCGTCGAACGGGAACGGGTTCAAGGCCAACGGTGACACCGGTTCGACGGGCAGCTTCACCACGTTCTGCGGCGTCAACGAGAACAACAACTTCAACACCGACAACCTGATCGTCGCCCCCGGTGTCGACAACGGCGCGCGTCACACGCACGACTACGTCGGCAACCAGGGCAACAACGCCTTCGCCAGCGACCAGGATCTCGCCAACGCCAATACCAGCTGCCAGAACCAGGACGACAAGTCGACCTACTACTGGCCGGTGCTGCGACTCCAGGACGGCACCGCGGAGTTCGACCAGAACGAGCTGGGCGGTGGCGCCGAGGGCAACCTCGGCCGGATCCTGAAGGCCGAGACGGCGGAGATCAAGTTCGTCGGCAACAAGCAGGGCGACGTCGTCGCGATGCCGAAGTTCCTGCGCATCATCACCGGCGCCGCCAACGCCTTCACCGGCGGCGACGCGAACGCCAACGCATCCTGGAGCTGCACCGGCTTCGAGGACAGGCAGCTGACGGACAAGTACCCGATCTGCCCCCAGGGCAGCAAGGTGGTCCGCACGGCCAACTTCCAGAGCTGCTGGGACGGCCAGAACATCGACAGCGCCAACCACCGCACCCACGTCGACTTCGTCGAGGCGGACGGCTCTTGCGCGAACGGCTTCCAGGCCATCCCCCAGCTGCAGATCCGTCTGGTGTACGACGTGCCGGCCCCGGTGATCGAGAACGGACAGGTGCGGACCCCGTTCGCGGTGGACGGCTTCCCCGAGGAGCTGCACAAGCCGATCACCGACCACAACGACTTCATCAACGTCATGGACGAGGACCTGATGAACCGGGTGGTCGAATGCATCAACAGCGGTCAGGACTGCCAGTGACGCGGTAGCCGGTGACCATGAGAAGGCCGGCGGTGGGAGATCCCACCGCCGGCCTTCTCACGTCCTCGCCGAAGAGCGCCGGAAAGTCAGTGGTGGCCGGAATGGTCGGCCCCGATCTCCAGCGTCCCCCCGAGTTCCCCGCCCAGGTCCGCCACGACGTCCTGGTGGCCGACGGCGACCCACTTGCGGCCGACGAGGAAGAAGCCCCCCATGCGCTTGGACTCGTTGATCCACTCGCGCTGGCCGCGGTCGGTGGCGAAGGTGGCGAGGATGTACTTCTCGTCGCCGTCCGTGCAGAGGGCCTGGCGGAGCTCGTCGGCGTCGATCTGGATGTTCGGCGTGCACTTCACCTCGGCGGCCAGCTGTTCCAGGCTGCCGGTCGCCGTCTCGGCCGCCTGGTCACCGTTGGAGCCGCAGCCCGCGAGCGCCAGCACCGCAACCGCGCCGCTCACGGCGAGCATCGGACGGGTGAACCTCATCTGTTCCTCCGGTCGGTCAGGGAGGGCACACACCTGTGCCCCCGTTCGATACGGCTGGGGATCGTTCGGTGCTCAATCCGGTGACCTCACGCTGATTCGCTCGTTCTGCTGAACGTGCAGTCACAGGATGTCGCCCCGCGCCCCACGTCTTCCGCTTCCGCCCCGGTCGTCGACGTCGAACAGGTCGAGGCCGCGCTCGTCGAGCACTATCCGCGGCTGGTCCGCCTCGCCTACTTGGTGCTGCCGCCCGGTCTGGGCCGCAACCGGCGTGTCCTGACGGCGCACGCGCTCACCCAGCGCGCGCTGCCCCGCGGCCGCGCCGCGGCGTCGGTGATCCCGGCCCAGTCCACCGGCCGCGACGGCGACCCGGGCTACGCCTTCGTCCGCCTCCAGGTGCTGCGTACGGCACTGGAGGCGGGCCTGCCGCTGCGGCGCAAGGCGTGGCCCAAGCGGTCCCAGCTGCCGCCGCTGCTGCCCCAGGTATGGGGCCTGCGCCTGTTCCCGCGCTCGGGCGGCGCCGAGGAACTCGCGCTGGACCAGCACCTGTCCGCGCTCTCCGCCCCCGCCCGCGCCGCCTACGTCCTGCGCGGCCTGGAGCGGCTCCCCGACAGCGATGTGCACCATGTCCTGCGCACCGCGGGTGTCGCCGACCCGGACGCCGCGCTCCAGGAGGCCGACGGCGTCCCCGCGCAGTACCCGCTGCTCGACTCCCCCGAGTTCGACCCCTGCTCGCTGCAGGCCCGGCCCACCGACCTGATGCGCCGCCGCCAGCACCTCAAGGCCGCGCTCGCCGCCGCCGCGGCCCTCGCCGTGTGCGGGGTGCTGCTCGCCCTCCCCGGCGACGGCTGGGGTCCCGACGGCGCCGCGGCTCCGCCGTACGCGCAGAACCCGGCCGCCCAGGCGGCCCTCGACCCCAGCAGGCTGCTGAAGGTCTCCCCCGGCGCCTGGCGGTCCGCCACCCGTACCGACTTCTCCGTGTGGCCCGCGCGCGGCGACCTCACCACCGACCGTGCGCTGCTGCGCCGCGCCCTCGCCGTCTGGGCGCGCCCGGGCGAGACGGTCCGGGTCTCGGCGACCCGCGGCACTCCGTCCGGCGGCCCGGCCGGCCCGCCCCAACTGCTCTTCGCCGGGAACGTCGACAACGCGCGCGTGGTGGTCTTCTACGACGGTCTGCGCATCACCCGCTACGCCGAGCCGAAGGACGGCACGGCCGGCGCCGCCCTCGACTTCTCCCGCGCCGACGGCGCGACCCGTATCGAGGCGAGCGCGGTGCTGGTGAGCCGGACCGACGGCAACGTCCGCTATCTGACCGCGCCGTGGGTGAAGAAGACGGCCGAGCGGGACCTGCTGAAGCCGGGCTCCGGCGCGATGAACCTCGCCCTCACCGACGGCATCACCGCACCGCTGGCCAGCCCCGTCGCCCAGACCGGCGGCTGCACCTCCTGGAACGTCCTGCAGATCACCGACGACTCCGGTACGCGGCTGATGGCCGACCTCGGTGAACTCCTCCCCGCCCGCCTCACCACCGGCCGCCCGGGCAAGACGCACGACGCGGCCGGGTCGGAGGCACTGCGCACCTGGGCGCCGTTCGGCTGCTCGCTGGCCGACCTGCGCGGGCACGGCGTACGGTCGGTGAACGCCTGGCAGTACGCCTCGCAGCCGCTGCCCGACGCGAGCGGCACGGCGGCATGGGTGTGCACGCGCGGGGAGACCTGGCGGGGCGGCGGCGAGCGGGTGCTGGCGCAGTTCCACACGCCGGGCGGGAAGTACGGGGCGGTGGCCGCGAAGGCCGAGAACGTGGCGGCCTGCGGGCCACGCGATCCTCATGTGCTGGCCGGGGTGCTGTGGAAGTCCGAGGCGGGCCCCTGGTATCTGCTGGCGGCGGGCAGCCGGGACACCGCGTCGATCAGCACGACGGGCGGGGTGGAACGGACCGCGCAGGGCAACGTGCTGGCCGCGAAGACGAAGCAGGGCGTCAAGGCAGAGCTGAAGGGAACCCTGACGGACGGGCGCTCGATCAACGGCCTGGGGTAGCCGGCCGGCGAGTGCTGCCGAACACCCCGGATCGGTTCTGTCCGTTCAAGGCTGGATCCGATCGGTAAGGTGTTCGTATGTCTACCGGGGTTCGCCGCAGGATGGGTGTCGAGGAGCGGCGGCAGCAGTTGATCGGCGTCGCCCTCGAACTGTTCAGCCGCCGTTCCCCCGACGAGGTCTCCATCGACGAGATAGCGTCCGCCGCGGGCATCTCACGCCCGCTGGTCTACCACTACTTCCCCGGCAAACTCAGCCTGTACGAGGCCGCGTTGCGGCGGGCGGCGGACGATCTGGCGGGCCGGTTCGTGGAGCCCCACGAGGGACCGCTGGGGGCTCGGCTGCTGCGCGTGATGTGCCGGTTCTTCGACTTCGTCGACGAGCACGGCCCCGGTTTCTCGGCGCTGATGCGGGGCGGCCCGGCGGCGGGGTCCTCGACGACGAACGCCCTCGTCGATGCCGTACGGCAGGCCGCGTATGACCAGATCCTTTCGCATCTGGGCGTCGAGGATCCGCCCGCGCGGCTGGAACTGGTCGTGCGGTCGTGGATCTCGCTCGCCGAGTCGACGGCGTTGATCTGGCTGGACGGCCGACGCATCCCGCGGGCCGAGCTGGAGTACCAGCTCGTGCACGACTTCGCGGCGCTGGCGGCCGTCAGCGCGGCCCACGACGAGGAGATGGCGATGCTGATGCGCCAGGTCCTCAAGGACGAGCCGTTCGACGGGCCGTTCAGCGATCTGGCGGCCCGCCTGATCGCGCTGGCGTCCTGAGAATCCCCTTTTTCAGGCGCCGAACTCAGGCCTCGAACTTCCGGTACGACGCATCGAGGTCCCGCACCTCGGCCGACGCGTGCAGGTCGAGACCCCCGTCGGGCTTCACGTACTGCCGCAGCAGCTCCAGTACGGCCTCGGTGAGTCGCGCCTTGGTCTCGTCGGTACGCCCGGCCAGGAGGCCGATGTGCACATGCACCACGGCGTGCCCCTCGGTGTCGGGGCCGACCGTGGTGTTCTCGGTCCGGCGGAACTGCGTCTTGCACGCCGGGGGCTTCGCCGCCGCGATGTCGACCACGGCCGCGTGCAGCGCCTTGGCGAATCCCGGCCGATCGAAGCCCTCGGCGAGCTGCTCGGAATAGTCGACGGTGATCTGCGGCATGGGTGCTCCTGTTTCTCCGGCGGACAGGAGCACCCTAACCGCGGTCAGCCGGCGCGGGTGAAGACGGCCACCGTGCGGGCCGGGACGGTGAAGGTTCCCGAGTCCGCCGCGTAGGCCGCATCCTTGACGGTGGCGTCCGCGCCCGTCGCCTGGACCGGGTGCAGGCGGTAGTCCGCCCCGGCCAGTGCCGCGACGCGCTGCTCCTGGCGTTCCGGCGTCGCGTTGAACACGACGACCAGGTCACCGAGCCGCATGGTGATCACGCCGGGCGTCTCGTCCCTGCCGGACAGCGGGAAGGAGAGCCGCTGCTGGACCTGCTCGGCCGTGTCGAGGGAGAAGGCGCCCTCCATCGTACGGATCTTCAGCAGATCCCGGTACGCGGCCGAGGCTCCCTCGATCTGCTCGCAGCCGACCTTCACCGTGCCCAACAGGGGTTTGCCGTAAGCCCACTTGGACGCGTTGTCGGCCGCCATCGGCAGCCCCCGTCCGAAGCCGTTGCCGTCGGCGCAGTTCCAGTGGATGGCGTTGAACCAGTCCCCGCTGTCGTACGAGTTGCGGTCCAGGGACTTGGAGCGCAGCAGGTCGGTGCCCGCCTGGGAGAGGGCCGGGCCCTGCGAGAGGGTGGCCGTGGCCATGGCGAGGACCTGCATCCGGGCGCGGTCGGCCGCGCTCGTGGAGGCGGGCAGCTTGAAGGCGAGCGCGTCGAACAACGACTCGTTGTCGTGGGCGTCGGCGTAGGCGAGGGCGTCACCGGGGGCCGCCGCGTATCCGGCGGGCCGGCCGTTGTAGTCGACCTCGGAGCCCTTGACCTGCCGGCCGGTGGTGTCGGTGAAGCGGTATCCGGCGAGGTTTCCGGAGAGGCCGACCTTGATGAGGTCCTGGTAGTGCAGGAGGCGGGCCCTCTGCTCGGTCGGAGTGCCGTTGTTCGCCGAGGAGTTGGGCTCGGTGTAGAGGCCGGACGCGAAGCCCTGGATGCCGGGGTCCTCGTCGAAGGGGCCGCCGCCGCGGACGGCGTCCCGGGCCCGGTCGGAGAACGTGGCGATCCCGGTACCGGCCATGTTCTGCTGCGTGGCCTGCTCGAAGCGGGCGTCGTCGGCGATCTCGCCGAAGTTCCAGCCCTCGCCGTACAGGATGATCCTCTTGCCGTCGACACCGTCCTTCTCCAGGGTCAGCGCGTCGAGAGCCGCGCGGACGGCGAGCATGTTGGCCTTCGGGTGGTGGCCCATGAGGTCGAAGCGGAAACCGTCCACCTTGTACTGCTTGGCCCAGGTGACCACCGAGTCGACGACGAGCTTGCCCATCATGGCGTTCTCGGGCGCGGTGTTGGCGCAGCAGGTGCTGTTGGCGACCGTGCCGTCCGCGAGGAGCCGCTGGTAGTAGCCGGGCACGATCCGGTCGAGCACGGAGGTCCGGGCCTGGCCGCCGGCCGCCGTGTGGTTGTAGACGACGTCCATGACGACCCGCAGGCCGTCCTCGTTCAGCGCCTTGACCATCTTGCGGAACTCGACGGTACGGGCCGTACCGTCCGGGTCGGTGGCGTAGGAGCCCTCCGGGACCGTGTAGTGGAACGGGTCGTAGCCCCAGTTGTAGGCGTCCTTGGCGGCGATCGCGGACACGCATTCCTGCTGCCGCTCGGAGTCCGCCGGGAAGGCGGCGAGGTCGCAGCCGACGGTCGCCTGGTCGGACTTCTTCTCCGGGATCGTGGCGATGTCGAAGGCCGGGAGGAGATGGACGTAGGAGGTCCCGGATTCGGCGAGCCTGCGCAGGTGCTTGCTGCCGTCACTCGCCCGGTCGGTGAAGGCGAGGTAGGTGCCGGGGTGCTCGGCCGTGCTGTCCTCGACGGAGAAGTCCCGGATGTGCAGCTCCTGGATCTGGGCGTCCTTCAGCGGTACGGCCTCGGGCTTCTTCAGGGTCGTCCAGCCGCTGGGCTTCAGCGACCTGTCGGCGAGGTCGACGACGAGGCTGCGCTCGGAGTCGGCGGTGAGGGCGAGCGAGTAGGGGTCGGTGACCTTGTTGGTGACGACCTCGCGGACGCTGGGGGCCCAGACCTTCACGACGTACCGGTACGGCTTGTTCTTCCAGGACGCGGGGCCGGTGACGGACCAGACGCCGGTGTGGTCGTCGCGCCGCATCCGCTTCAGCGAGCCGTCCAGCTCGAAGGAGACGGACTGGGCCGTCGGCGCCCAGACGGAGAGGGTGGGGCGGCCCTTGTGGAACGTCGGGCCGAGGTCCGCCTTCGTCGCGTCGTACAGATCGTCGAGTACGCCGGCGATCTGGACGCCGGTCGCGGCGAGCACGGCGCCGTTCGCGGCGCGCTGGGACGCGACGACCTGGCCGCGCAGGGCCTCGCGGACCCGGTCACGGTCGCGGGGGTCGACGGACCAGGCGGTGTAGTCCTTCAGGTGCGGGAACTCTGCCTTCTGGGCGTCGGTGAGGGTGGTCTTCGACAGGCGGAGCCACTGGGCGTCATCGCCGGTGAGCGTGCCGTTCTCCACCTTGATCGAGCCGTCGCGCGAGGCCAGCAGCTGCGTGGACGCGGCGGCGTCGGAGCCGTTCCAGGCCACCGTGTTCCGGTCGATCCAGATCGCCTTGGCGGTCGTCAGGTCGAGCGCGGCGGCACTGCCCGCGGGCTGCGGCAGCAGGTACTTCTCCTGGCCGCTCAAGAGCCACACCTCATGACCGTTGGCCTTGAGGTCGAGGGCCTGGTCGGCGGACAGGTCCTTCTCGTCGCCCTTGTGAATGATGTAGCTGAGGCTGGTGGCACCCTCGGTGAGCGGCACCTCGAAGACCGCGCCATAGGAATCAGTCTTCACCGGCATCAGCGGCTTCGACCAGTCGGTGGGCTGCGCGGCACCGCTCCAGACGTGGATGCCCCAGCCGTCGTAGGCGCCGTCGGCCCGGTGGTAGTGCAGTACCGCCTTGGACGTGTCCTGCGCCGGGTACTCCGGGCGCTCGGTACGGACGGTCTCCTTGCCCTGCTCGATCCAGACCTCGCCGGTCTGCGTCACATCGATCGTGCGGTCGGCGGCGACGTCCTTGTTGCCGTCCTTGTCGATGACCAGGAAACCGACGGTCGAGGCGCCGGGCTTGAGCTTGACGTAGGCGAAGGCGCCGTAGGCGTCGCGGCCGGTGAAGGGGTGGCTGTCCGGCCAGGTCGTCGACTCGCCGTCGGCGAGGTCGCCCCAGGCGTACAGGCCCCAGTCGGCGTAGTTCCCGTCGGGGCGGTGGTAGTGGACGATCGCGTAGTCGCGGGAGGAGGCGGTGGGGGGCTGCTCGGTGGGCGGGGTGCCGGTGGTGGAGGCGGCCGTGGCACTCGCCGTACGGCCCTTGGAGTCGATCACCACGGCCTTGTAGCGCAGGGCGGTGCCGGGCTCGACGTCCTTGCCGATGGTGTGGGTGACCTTGTACGGGGCGTGGTCGGCGGAGCCGAGGGTCTTCCACTTCCCGGTGCCGGTCTGGGCGGCGAAAACGACGCGGTTGAGCTGCCCGCCCTCGACGTCGGCCGTCAGCTCGACGGTGCCGGTGGCGCCGGGGGCCGGGGCCTTCAGGGTGAGGGTCGGCTCGGTGGCGGGGGCGGGGAGCTTGCCGGTGGCCTTGTAGACGACGGCGGAACCGGCCGGGACAGTGACGGTCATCTTCCCGTCGGCGTCGGACTTCAGGTTCTGGTCGGTTCCGTGGATCCCGGCGAAACGCATGTCGGCGGAGCCGGTCGCGAAGGTCGCCGTCTTCGCCTCGCCCGCGTTGTTGAAGGCGACGACGTATTCGGTGCGGGTCTTCGCGTCCGTGCGGGTGACGGCGTAGACGCCGGGGCCGTCGGCGGCGTACCGCTCGGTCTGGACTCCGTCGGCGAGGGCGGGGTGGGCCTTGCGCAGCTTGGCGAGCGCGCTGATCTGCCGGTAGAGCGGTGCTCTCGTGTCGTAGGCGTCGTCGGCGTGCGTACGGTCCGTGCCGAGCTGGTCGTCGTCGAGGTAGTCGGCGACCTCGGAGCCGAACATCGTCTGCCGGGCGTCCTTGTCGCCGCCCGCGCCGGTGAAGCCCTGCTCGTCGCCGTAGTAGATCACCGGGTTGCCGCGGCTGAGGAACATCAGCTCGTTGGCCAGCCCGGCCTTCCTGAGCAGCTCGGCGTCGGTCGCACCGGGGTTGTCCTGCTTGAGGAAGGTCCCGATGCGGCCCATGTCGTGGTTGCCGAGGAAGGTGACCTGCTCGTACGCGTTGGCCCTGCCGGTCGTGTACTTGTAGTCGTCACCGAAGACCGAGGCGAGCCGCTGGGCGCTGCCGCCCTGGGATGCGTACGCGCGGGCCGCGTCCTGGAAGGGGAAGTCGAGCGTGGAGTCGAGGCGGCCCTGGGTGACGTACGGGGCGGTGACGTCGGTGTCGGCGGAGTAGACCTCGCCGAACATGAAGAAGTCGTCCCGGCCCTTCTTGGCCGCGTACGCGTCGAGGGCGGTGGCCCACTGGGTCCAGAACTCCATGTTGACGTGCTTCACGGTGTCGATCCGGAAGCCGTCGATGTCGAAGTCCCTGACCCACCGCTGGTAGATCTTCTCCATGCCCTCGACGACCTCGGGACGCTCGGTCCACAGATCGTCGAGACCGACGAAGTCGCCGTACGTCGCCGACTCACCGGCCCAGGTGGAGTCGCCTCGGTTGTGGTACATCGCCGGGTCGTTGAGCCAGGCGGGGACCTTGAGCTTCCGCTTGGCGTCGGGGACGACGGGGGTGCGCGGGAAGGAACCGGTATTGGTCCTGGGGAACTTCCGGGTGCCGTCCGCGTAGTCGGCGTCGTCGAAGGGCTCGCCGTCCTTGGTCAGGTAGGGGAAGGCGCCTTTGGAGAGATAGTCGTAGGACTTCTCCTCGTAGTCGACGACGTCGGCGGTGTGGTTGGTGATGACGTCGAAGAAGACCTTCATGCCCTTGGCGTGCGCCTTGTCGATGAGGGTTTCGAGGTCCTTGTTGGTGCCGAAGTGCGGGTCGACCTGGGTGAAGTCGGTGATCCAGTAACCGTGGTAGCCGGCGGAGGCGTTGTCGCCCTCTCCCTGCACCGGCTGGTTCTTGAAGATCGGGGCGAGCCAGATCGCGGTGGTGCCGAGGCCCTTGATGTAGTCGAGCTCGCGGGTCAGGCCCTTGAGGTCGCCGCCCTGGTAGAAGCCCTTGTCGGTGGGGTCGTAACCGGTGGTGAGGCGTGAACCGGTGAGGCCGCCGCGGTCGTTGCGCTTGTCCCCGTTGGCGAAGCGGTCCGGGAGGACGAAGTAGAACTGCTCGCGGGTGAGGTCGTGCCGGGCGGGCTCGGCGGCGAGCTTGGCGTCGGACGGCGGCGGTGGCGGGGGCGGGGTGGCGGCTCCGGCGGCGAGGGGTTGGACGAGTGCTGCGGCGAGCGCGGCCACGGTGACGGCCGCGACTCGTCTGACATGGGCGGTACGGCGCGTGCGGGGCGCCGGCCATCTCGGTATCACGAACGTGAACTCCTTGCGATTGCGGCTCTTTTTGAGTCCTTGAGTCCGACCCCTGCGCCGCGGCACGGCTGCGTCGCCGGGCGCCCGGCGCGACCGTATCGCCGACGAAAGGTTTACAGCAAGAGTGTTGAAACACTTAGCAAGAAGTTTCAGGGGCGCCGGGAGGCCGGTGGGGCGGGGCTCATCCGGTCCGGGACCCCTCCCAGCACCGAACGGCTACGTTTCCGGGCATGTTCGCGGCCATGGGTGAATGGCTCCTCTTCCTGACGATGCTCCTGCTTTTGGGGCTGGGACTCGCGGCCGGACTTGGCCTCACTCAGCTGCTCTTCGAGCTGGTCGGCGACTTCCTCCTGTCCCCCTACGAGGCCCGGACAGTCTGGACGGCGTGGGTGGTGCGCCTCATCGCCGTGGTGCTGCTGCCCGTCCTGTGTGCGGCGTACGTGACGGCCGCGCTGTGGCTGGTTCAGGCGAGCACGGTGACACGCCTGCTGCTGACACTGCCGTTCATCGCCATCGCCCTACCGCTGTTCCTGTCTCCCTTGTTGCTCTGGGACGACCTGGGGTCGCTCCTCATGGCGGTGGCGGCGTACGCGCTGCTGTGCGCTGCCTTCGCCGGGGGCTGGGCAGTACAGCTGGGGCTGCTGGAGTGGCGGGGCAGCGAGACCGTGTGCACGGTGTCCGGCCGCGGCGAGCACATCACCCCCACTCCCGATGGTGGCGAGATGGCGCTGTACACCTATGCGTTGGACTGCGCGGCGGACGACGCCCCGGACGAGATGACGTCGTACACGCCGGTGCCGGACGGGCGTATCCCCGTCGTGTACGACCCCTCCGGTCTTGCCCGCGCCCTCCCGGCGGCCGAGCTGGACCAGCTCACGCTCACCGCGTGGATCGCGGGCGGAGGGGCAGTCCTGTGGACGCTGCCGAGCGTCGGCAACGTGCTGTTCGGCATCCCCCTCGCCCGAAACCCGAACGCCTGGCCATAGAGGCCCTTGCCGGTCAGCGCAGGTCGAGCCGCATCAGGATCCGGGGATGACCGGCCAGTACGGAGGTGGTGTCGGCGGCGTGGACGAAGCCCGCGCGCTCGAAGTTCCTGCGGAGCCCGGCGTACGCCATGGTCAGGTCGACCTTGGCGTCACCGTTGTCGAGGGGATAGGCCTCGATCGCCGGGGCGCCGTGGGCGCGGGCGAACTCGACCGCGCCGGCGATGAGAGCGTGCGTGATGCCCTGCTTGCGGTGGCCGGGGCGGACGCGGATGCACCACAGCGACCAGACGGGCAGGTCGTCGACGTGCGGGATCTTGCGGTTGCGTGCGAAGGACGTGTCCGACCGGGGCGCCACGGCGGCCCAGCCGACCGGCTCGTCACCGACTGCCCCGCGTTGCGGAAGGCGACCATGCGCTGGATTTCCGGCCAGGCGTGCTGACACTTCCAGCCGTGCCTGGCCCCCGTTGTTCGCCCGGTCCGCGGCGTCGACGTGCTTCGGAGCGTCGACGCGGTAGCCGTCCACGCTCAGCGAGCGAGAGCAGGTCGTTCATTTGACGTCCTCACCCACGTGAACGTGGGCGATTCCAGCCTGCCCCGCCGCGTGCAGCAACGGGGCTTCGGGTGGGTTCCTGCTTCACCGAGCGCTGCCCCGGCTTGCGAGGTCTGACGTGCTCTCCACAGGCGTTTTGACGCTCCGCTTCGTGCCGCATTTCAGCAGCACGTTTCCGTCCAGCGGCGCGTAGGTTGGCCTCAGCGTTCTCGTCACGGTCGTGCCTGGTTCCGCAGTCTGTGCACGTCCACACGCGGACGTTCAGCTGCTCGCGGCCCTTCGGACCAGTAAGGCTCCCGCACCCGGTGCGGGAGCACAGCTGGGTGGAGGGGAACCACCGGTCGATCCTGACGAAGGTCCGCTCGTACCGGGCGCACTTGGCCTCCAGGGTGCGGACAAACCTGCCGAGGGATTGGTCATGGACGCTCTTGCCGAGCCTGCCGCCGCGGGTGGCCATGCCCTTCACGTTCAGGCCCTCCACATAGACCGCTTGGCTCTCGCGAACGATGCGGGTGGTCTCCTGCTCGATGAAGTCGCGTCGCTGGTCCGCGATGCGGGCATGGACCTTCGCGACGGCCAGCTTGGCCTTGCGTCGATTGTTTGATCCTTTCTGCTTACGGGACACAGCCCGCTGAGCTCTTCTGAGCTTGCGCTCCTGACGGCGGAAGAACTTCGGGGAGGCGATCTTCCGGCCGCGCAGCACGGCATAGCAGGCCAGGCCTAGGTCGATCCCGGTGTCCGTCTCCTCCACGTCCAGCTCGGGCAGCGGCTTGTCGTCCGCCTCGACCACGAAAGAGGCGAAGTACCGGCCGGACGGATCCTTGATGATCGTCACCGACGACGGTCGTGCGGGCAGCTCGCGTGACCAGCGCACCTCGATGTCGCCGATCTTCGGAAGTCGAAGCTTGCCGGCCTTGGTGATGGACCAGCGGGCGTTCGCGGTGAACCGGATCGCCTGTCGGGCGGTCTTCTTCTTCGCCTTCGGCGGGCCCATCTTCGGGCCCTTGCGGGTGCCGTTCTTCGAGGCGAAGAAGTTACTGTACGCGGTCTCCAGGTCGCGCAGCGACTGCTGGAGTACCACGGCGGACACCTCACCGAGCCAGGCCCGTCCCGGAGTCTTCTTGGCCTCGGTGATGGCCCGCTTCGACAACTCGGCCGCCGTCGGGCGCGGCAGACCCTGCGCAGAGGCATCATGACGTAGTCGAAGGGCGTCGTTCCACACGACGCGGGCGCACCCGAACGCCCTCGCCAGACTGCCCCGCTGAGAAGCGCTCGGGTACACCCGGACGTTGTACCGGAGCTTCATACCGATCACCGTACGGGCACATGGTCGACCCACCGCGCCAAAGATCACATTCGGCCGAAGCTGCACGCACCATGAGCAAGTGCGTACCAACACCTGCGATCACACGACGGTTCGAATCCTCACTGGGCGCTGGATTCCTCATCGGCGCCCGGTCATCAAGCCCTCCGCCTCCAAGCCGACCAGGAGAACGCCTGGAGAACACTCCCACTTGGCCGGTTCGATATGCGCATCAGGGACTCAGCAGCTCGACTTCCCCGCGTAGAGCGCCAGGGCCGTGTTCGAGCCGAGGGTGGCCGTGAACTGCCCACCGGAGTTCACCGTCACGGTCGTGTTGTTCTGCACGTTGCAATAGGTCCCGGCAGGCAGCGACGTCTGATAGGTCCGGCTCAGCGAGCCCGACTCGTGGTTGATGGCCACGAAGCCTTTACTCCCCCGCCCGAACGCGATCGCATCGTTCCCGTTGTCCCACCAGTTGGTGACGGCCTCACCGCGCGCGGCGTTACGGAAAGCGACCATGGACTTGATCTCCGGCCACGCGTGCTGGCACTTCCAGCCGTCCTGCCAACAGGCGCTCACCGCACCGCCGTTGGGTGGACCGGCGTCCGAGTTGGACCACTCGTAACCCGAGTTGATGTCGGGTGCGCCGTACGGCCAGGCCAGCATGAAGACGTTCGCCAGCGTGTAGTTGGCGTTGTCCTGGTAGCTCAGCGTGGACCCGTTGCGCTCCGTGTCGTGGTTGTCGACGAAGACGCCCGCCACGCCGCTGCTCATGTAGCCCCAGCCCTCGCCGTAGTTCTTCAGGTACGCGAGGTTCTCGTTGTTGAAGACCCGCTTAAGGTCGTAGGCGTAACGGAACTCCTGGACGTCCCCGTTGCCGGTGTACTCCGTCGGCTGGACGGCTTCTCCGCTGCCGTAGATGACCTCCTGCTTCCAGTAGACGGACGGATTGCTCAGCCGCGACTTGATGTTGGCCAGGTCGGCCGCCGGCATGTGCTTGGCCGCGTCGATACGGAAACCGTCGACGCCGAGGGAGAGCAGCTCGTTCATGAAGCCCGCGATGGCCCCACGGACGTAGTCCTCACCCGTGTCCAGGTCCGCCAGGCCCACCAGTTCGCAGTGCTGGACGTTCCAGCGGTCCTGGTAGTTGGTGATCTCAGCCGTGCAGTCGTCGAAGTCGAAGGACGAGTACAGGCCAGGGTAGTTGTACTTCGTGTACGACGAGCCGCCCGTGCCGGTGCCGTTGCCTGCCGACATGTGGTTGATGACCGTGTCCACGACCACCTTTACGCCCGCCGCGTGGCAGGTGTTGACCATGTGCTGGAACGCCGCGCGGTCGCCGAGACGCCCGGCGATCTTGTAGCTCACCGGCTGGTACGACGTCCACCACTGCGCGCCCTGTATGTGCTCGGCGGGCGGGGAGACCTGTACGTAGCCGTAGCCGGCGGGGCCGAGGGTGTTGGTGCACTCGCGGGCGACCGAGGCGAAGTTCCACTCGAACAGGACGGCCGTGACGTCCTTGGCGCCGGGCGGGGAGGCCTCAGCGGCGGACGGGCTCATGACAAGGGCGGCTGCGAGTGCGGCGGCCCAGGGGAGGGTTCTGCGTGCCATGTGGGGTTTCCTTCACCGTTGAAGGCTCTTGCTGAAAACTTTCAACCAACTTGCGGTGACGGAGATGTTAAAGGCCCGCCGCCCGAAAGGGCAGCGGGCCGTACGAACTTCAATGAAAAATATTGCGGAGGGCTTTCAGGAGGCCGTCGTCCACCACACCGTGGTGTCGGCCGGCACCTTCACCTCGCCGTCCGCCTCGCTCACCTCGCCACTGGCGAGCAGCAGACGGCCGTACCCCGGAGTCGTCACCGACTCCCCGCCGGTGTTCGCGACGCACACGAACTCCCCGCGCCGGAAGGCGAGCACACCCTCGGGGGCCTTCAGCCACTCGACCGCCTCCCCCGCCCCGAGGTCTGGCTGCGTACGGCGCACGGCGAGCGCGGCTCGGTACAGCTCCAGCGTCGAACCGGCCACCCCCTCCTGCGCCTGAACACTCAGCTCGCCCCACCCTTCCGGCTGCGGCAGCCAACTGCCCCCGCTGCCGAAGCCGTACGACGCCCCGGTGCGCGTCCACGGGATCGGCACCCGGCAGCCGTCGCGGAAGCCGTCCTGGCCGGCGCCGCGGAAGTACGCCGGGTCCTGGCGCACCTCGTCGGGCAGGTCGACGACGTCCGGGAGGCCCAGTTCCTCGCCCTGGTAGATGTACGCCGATCCGGGCAGCGCCAGCATCAGCAGCGTGGCCGCCCGCGCCCGCCTCAGGCCCAGCTCGCGGTCGCCGGCCTCGCGGATCTGCGTGCCGAGGCCGGGCGGGTTGGCGAAGCGGGTGGCGTGCCGGGTGACGTCGTGGTTGGACAGCACCCAGGTGGCGGGGGCGCCGACCGGGCGCATCGCGTCCAGGGTGCGGTCGATGACCGTACGGAGCTCCTTCGCGTCCCAGTCCGTGCTCAGGTACTGGAAGTTGAAGGCCTGGTGCAGCTCGTCCGGGCGGACGTAGTTCGCGGTGCGCTCGACGGTCGGGGTCCACGCCTCCGCGACGAAGATTCGCTCACCGGCGTACTCGTCGAGGATCCGCCGCCACTGCCGGTAGATCTCGTGCACGCCGTCCTGGTCGAAGAACGGCATGACATCGTTGCCCAGCAGCTTCAGCTGGTCGTGGGCGCCGAGGTCGGGCAGGCCCTCCGCCTTCACCAGGCCGTGGGCCACGTCGATACGGAAGCCGTCGACGCCCATGTCCAGCCAGAAGCGGAGAATCGAGCGGAACTCGTCTCCCACCGCCGGGTGTTCCCAGTTGAAGTCGGGCTGCTCGGGGGCGAAGAGGTGGAGGTACCACTCGCCGTCCGGAACCCTCGTCCACGCCGGGCCGCCGAAGATGGACTCCCAGTCGTTGGGCGGCAGTTCGCCGTTCTCGCCCTTGCCGGGACGGAAGTGGTAGCGGTCGCGGAGCGGGGAACCCGGCCCCTCCGCGACCGCTCGCTTGAACCATTCGTGCTGGTCGGAGGAGTGGTTCGGGACCAGGTCGACGATGATGCGCAGCCCGTGCTCATGGGCGTCGCGGATCAGCGCGTCCGCGTCCAGCAGGGAGCCGAACATGGGGTCGACGGCACGGTAGTCGGCGACGTCGTACCCGGCGTCGGCCTGCGGGGAGGCGTAGAAGGGGCTGAGCCACACGGCGTCCACGCCGAGGTCGCGCAGGTACGGGAGTCGGGATCGTACGCCCTCCAGGTCGCCCATGCCGTCGCCGTTGCTGTCGGCGAAGCTGCGCGGATAGACCTGGTAGATCACCGCGTCGCGCCACCAGTCGCGGCGGCGGGCGACAGTGGCGACGGCGGAGGTCGGGGCCGGGTCGGTGGAGTACTGGCTCATGGCGTCCTTGATGCGTCAGGGAGTCATCGGGCGTGAGTGGAAGTGGCTGTCGGGGTCTCGGGGCGAGAGACGAGGCGGCCGCGGTACAGCGGGGTCTGGGGGTCCCCCCTCTGGGGGAGGCACCGCGGCCGCCGCCCGCGCGGCGAGGCGCGCGGGAGTTCCGGGGGACCGGCGTCAGCCCTTGGTGCCACCGGCGGTGAGGCCGGTCACCAGGTTCTTCTGCACGAGGTAGAAGAACGCGGACACCGGTATCGCGATCAGTACGGCGGTGGCGGCCATCAGGTTGCGCTGGGCGTCGTGCTCGCTGACGAAGCTCTGCAGACCGACCGCGAACGTGTACTTCTCGTCGTCCAGCAGGAACGTGGTGGCGAAGGCGACCTCGCCGAACGCGGTGATGAAGCTGTAGAACGCGGCCACCGCGAGTCCGGGGCGGGCGAGCGGCAGGATCAGCCGCAGGAAGGTGCCGAACGGGGAGAGCCCGTCGACGCGTCCCGCCTCGTCGATCTCGAACGGGATGGTGTCGAAGTAGCCCTTGAGCAGCCAGGCGCAGTACGGCACGGCCGTCGAGCAGTAGACGAGGATCAGGCCGAGGTAGGTGTCGATGAGCTGGAGCTCCGACAGGATCTGGTACATCGGCACGATCAGCACGGCGATCGGGAACATCTGGGTGACCAGCAGCACCCACATGAACTTCTTGTAGCCGGGGAAGCGCATCCGGGACACCGCGTAGCCGGTGGTGGCGGCGATGATCACGCCGATGGCCGTGGTGCCCAGCGAGACGACCAGCGAACTCTTCAGCCAGTCGAAGAAGTTCGTCTCCGTCAGGACGAACGCGTAGTTGTCGAACGTCATCTTCCCCCAGATGCGCCCGGGGTGCAGGTAGTCGTCCTTGTCCGGGCCGAGGGACAGGTAGACCAGCCAGGCGATCGGGAACAGCGCGATCAGGCTGCCGACGGTCAGGATGCCGTGCGCGGCGAGGGTCCCGACGAGGCCGCGCTCGCCGCGGCGGCGCGTGCTGCGCGGCGGGGCGGCGGCGGGGGCCCGGTCCGCGGTGGCGGACTTCTGAAGGGTCGTGGTGCTCATGGGGACTCCTGCCTCAGATCGCGAGCTGCTGCTCATTGCGGTTCAGCCAGCGGCGGTAGAAGGAGGTGAAGACGATCAGGATGGCCAGCAGCAGGATGCCGTAGGCGGCGGACTGCGCGAAGTCGCGCGGCTGCTGTCCGAAGCCGAGGTAGTACGCCCAGGTGACGAGGATCTGGGCATCCGGCGCAGTGGTGCCGAACAGCAGGAAGATCACCGCGAACTGGTTGAAGGTCCAGATCACACCCAGCAGGACGACGGTGGAGCTGACCGACCTCAGGCCCGGCAGGGTGACGTAGCGGAAGCGCTGCCAGGCGTTGGCGCCGTCCATCTCGGCGGCCTCGTACAGCGTGCGGTCGATCGACTGGAGCCCGCCGAGCAGCGAGACCATCATGAACGGCACACCGCACCAGGTGTTGACCATGATCGCGGCGAACCGCTGCCAGAAGGTGTCCTCCAGCCACTGCGGCGCCGGCAGATGCAGGGTCTCCAGGGCGGAGTTGATGATGCCGCCGTCGGCGAGCATGAAACGCCAGCCGAAGACGGTGACGAAGGTGGGGACGGCCCAGGGCAGGACCATGATCAGCCGGTAGAAGGTGCGGCCGCGCAGCTTCTGGTTGAGCAGCAGGGCGAGGCCCAGACCGATGGAGTAGTGCAGGGCGACGCAGGCGGCCGTCCACACGATCGTCCAGATGAAGTGCGACCAGAAGCGGTCGTAGGCGGTCTCGCCCCACAGGATGTCGGCGTAGTTGTCGAAGCCGATGAACTTGTAGGTGGCCTCGATCTCGTTGACGCCGATCGTGCGGGCCGTGTTGAGGCTGTTGGCGTCGGTGAGCGTCAGGTAGAAGCCGTACGCCAGCGGATACAGCACCAGGACGCCGAGCACGACGACCACCGGGGCGATCATCGCGTAGGCGTACCAGTACTTCCGGTAGCTGCGCCGCAGGCGCTGGACCGGCCCGGGCCGGGGCCCGCGGTCACCGAGTCGCTTTCCGGTCGCTCGATCGATGGCGACTGTCATGGTTCGACAACCTTTGTGAGGATCTGCGGATCAGGGGGTACGGCGCACAGGCCGACGGCCGCCGGATCCTTCCCCCCATGAGTCAGGAGGATCCGACGGCCGGTCGGGGTCACTTGCTGAAGTCCGGGACCAGCTTGGCGATCGAGGTCTCGGCGCTGTCGAGCCCCTCGTCCAGGGACTTCTTGCCGCCGGCGACGGCGAGCAGCTCGTCGTCGAGCGGACCCCACAGCGAGCTGTACTCGGGCAGCGCGGGGCGCGGCTGGGCGGCGGCGAGGACGCCCTGGTAGCCGGCGATGCCCGGGTCGGCCTTGACCTCGGCGGTGTAGGCGTCGTCGCGGGTGGGCAGCGTGGAGTTCTTCAGGGCGATGGTCTCCTGGGCCTTCGCCGAGGTCATGAAGTTGACGAACTTCAGCGCGGCCTGCTGGTGGGCCTCGTCGGAGCCGGCGTACACGGAGAGGTTGTGGCCGCCGGTCGGGGCGCCCGCCTTGCCGGTGGAGCCGGCCGGGACGGTGGCGATCCCGAGGTTCTCCTTGTCCTTGAACGCAGAGCCCTTGTAGAAGTTGGTGATCTCCCAGGGGCCCTGGATGATCGCGGCGACCTTGCCGTTGACGAACGCGTCCTGGATGTGGGCGTAGGCGTCGGCGGTGGTGTCGGCCTTGTGCAGGCCCTTGCCGTCGAAGAGGCTCAGCCAGGTCTCGTAGGCCTTCTTGGCCTCGGGCGACTTGACGGTGATCTTCTTGGCGTCGGCGTCGACGGTGTCGGTGCCCTCGCCGTGGAGGAAGGTCTGGGCGTAGTAGGCCTGGGTGGAGCCCCAGTAGCCGTCGACGCCGGTCTTGTCCTTGATCGTGGCAGCGGCCTTCTTCAGGTCGTCCCAAGTCTTGGGGACCTCGACGCCGGCCTTCTCGAAGAGGTCCTTGTTGTAGACGAGGGCCAGGGTGTCCGTGACGAAGGGCACACCGTACGTCTTGCCCTCGTACTTGGCCTGCTCGATCAGGCTGGGCTGGAACTTGCTCTCGTCGGCGAGGGCCTCGGTGCCGTCCAGCGGCAGGAAGTAGCCCTTCTTCGCGAAGGCGGGCGTCCAGCCGACCTCGGAGCGCAGCACGTCCGGGGCGCCCGAGGCACCGGCGGCCGTGTCGAACTTGTTCTGCGCCTGGTCGAAGGGGACGTTGACGTACTTGACCTTGATGTCCTTGTTGGCGGCCTCGAACTCCTTGACCAAGGCCTGGTACGTCGGCGCCTCGTTGGTGGCGTTCGAGGTGTCCCACCAGGTGATCGTGACCGGACCGCCGGCCGAGTCGCCGCTGTCGTCGCCGCCGCAGGCCGTCGCCGCGAGGGCGAGGGACGCCACCAGCGCGGTGGCCGCTATGCCACGCCGCATGAGTTCTCCTTGAGGGTGAAAAGCCCGAGCTAGCAGGGGGTGGTCCCGTCTACCGCCCCTGTCGGCTTGCCGACTGCGCCGTTGCGGCGGCCGGGCGACCGTGAACGTAACAGCGATGTAAGCGTTGCGAAAGACCTTGCAGAAAAAAAGTGCAAGGCATCACCGAAGTTATCCGCGCGTGACCTGTCGTCGATCGCTGTGAGACCGTTGTTCTGCGGGGTTGAGCGGGCACGGACCGTGTTGTGCAAGACTCTGCAAGCTCTTGCCATCCGTTTCACGAAGGGACGCCATGCCGCAGCAACCCGCAGCGCGCCGGTCAACCGCCCGCACCCGGCGTCCGATCGGTGTGCAAGGCGACATACGGCCGGTACAGTCCAGTGCCGTGACCACACGGCTTGCCGACATCGCTGCTCAGGCGGGGGTGAGCGAAGCGACCGTCAGCCGCGTCCTCAACGGGAAGCCGGGCGTCGCCGCCACCACCCGCCAGTCCGTACTGGCCGCGCTCGACGTCCTCGGCTACGAGCGTCCGGTACGGCTGCGGCAGCGCAGCGCCGGTCTGGTCGGTCTGATCACCCCCGAGCTGGAGAACCCGATATTCCCGGCGCTGGCGCAGGTCATCGGCCAGGCTCTGACCCGGCAGGGCTACACCCCGGTCCTCGCCACCCAGACCCCCGGCGGCTCCACCGAGGACGAGCTGACCGAGATGCTGGTCGACCGCGGGGTCGCCGGCATCATCTACGTCTCCGGACTGCACGCCGACACCACCGCCGACATGCAGCGCTATGAGCAGCTGCGCGCGCAGGGCGTGCCGTTCGTGCTGGTCGACGGCTTCTCCCCGAAGGTGCAGGCGCCCTTCATCTCCCCCGACGACCGGGCGGCGATGACCCTGGCGGTCACTCACCTCGTCTCCCTGGGCCACACCCGGATCGGCCTCGCCCTCGGCCCGAAACGGTTCGTCCCCGTGCAGCGCAAGATCGAGGGATTCGTGCGGGCGATGCAGGACCAGCTGGGCCTGAGCCAGGAGTCCGTCGAGTCCGAGCTCGTCCAGCACTCGCTGTACACCCTGGAGGGCGGCCAGGCCGCCGCCACGGCCCTCATCGGCCGGGACTGCACGGCGGTGGTGTGCGCCAGCGACATGATGGCCCTCGGCGCGATACGGGCGGCCCGACAGCTGGGCCTGAAGGTCCCGACGGACATCTCGGTCGTGGGCTTCGACGACTCCCCGCTGATCGCCTTCACCGACCCGCCCCTCACCACCGTCCGCAAGCCGGTCCCGGCGATGGGTCAGGCGGCGGTGCGGACGCTGCTGGAGGAGATCGGCGGGACGCCCGCGCCCCACAGCGAGTTCGTGTTCATGCCGGAGCTGGTGGTGCGCGGTTCGACCGCTTCGGCCCCTGGGGACCGGCATCGTCCCTAAGGTCCTGTCGTCAAATTCCCGCCTGCCCGGCGGGCGGACGACGGGAATTTGACGACAGGACCTAGGGCGGAGAACCGCCGCCCGGCCTGATACGCGGGTACGAGGCGAACGCATCTCGCGGCCCTCCCGCTGCCGTAGAACGTGCGTGCTGAATGCCACCAGGGGGTGATCGGAGCGCGAAGTCTTTTCTGGCAGACTCTGTGCCCATGGGTGACACGACCGTGACGACACTGGAAGGCCGGGAAGAGGCCGTTCCACATCCCGTCGCGGACGACACGGGGGCGGATTTCCTGGATCGGCTGCGCACTCCGAGTCGGCCGCGGCTGTGGTTCGAGATCCTGCTGATCGCGGTGAGTTACTGGACGTACTCACTGATCCGCAACGCGGTGCCGGAGCAGAAGGCCGAGGCGCTGCGCAACGCGGACTGGATCTGGAAGGCCGAGCAAGCCCTCGGCATCGCCGTCGAGCAGACGGTCAACCATGCCGTGAACTCGGTGACTTGGCTCATCGTCGGCATGAACTACTACTACGCGACACTGCACTTCGTGGTCACGCTCGGTGTCCTGGTGTGGCTCTACCGTGGCCATCCCGGCCGCTACGCGGCGATCCGCACGGTGCTGTTCGCGACGACGGGCGTCGCGCTGGTCGGTTACTACCTGTATCCGCTCGCCCCGCCCCGGCTGATGAACGGCGGCCACTTCATCGACACGGTCATGGTCCACCAGACCTGGGGTTCGATGGCCTCCGGCGACCTGAAGAACATGTCCAACCAGTACGCCGCGATGCCGTCCATGCACATCGGCTGGTCCCTGTGGTGCGGCCTGACGATCTTCGCGCTGGCGACCGTGCCCTGGGTCCGGGTGCTGGGCCTGCTCTACCCGACGCTCACCCTCGTCGTCATCGTCGCCACGGCCAACCACTTCTGGCTCGACGCGCTCGGCGGCCTGCTGTGCCTCACCTTCGGTTACGGGGTGGCACGCGTGTGGTACGGAACGCTGCCGTACGCACTGCCGCGCGTGGTTCCGAAGCGGAAGCCGCTGGTGCCGAGGCAGGCGTAGACGGCATAGACGGCGTAGATCAGGCGTAGACGGCGTAGCCCCCCTCAAGCACTACCCCTGGTAGAACAGCGACTCCACCACACCCCGGGCCCGCCGAGCCGTGCGCCGGTAGGCGTCGAGCATGTCGCCCACGTGACCGGGCCCGTAGCCCAGGTAACGCCCCACCGCCGCCAGCTCGCGCGCGTGCGACGGGAAGGTGTCCCCGGCCCGCCCGCGCACCAGCATCACGGCGTTGCGGACGCGCGTCGCGAGCACCCACGCCTCGTCCAGGATCCCGGCGTCCACCGTGGAGATCAGCCCGGCGTCCCGGGCCGCCGCGAGGGCCTCACGGGTCCGGGTGGTGCGCAGCCCCGGCACCTGCCACCCGTGCCGCAGTTGCAGCAGCTGCACGGTCCACTCGACGTCGGACAGGCCGCCCGGACCGATCTTGGTGTGCAGCTTGGGGTCGGCGCCCCGGGGCAGCCGCTCCGACTCCATCCGGGCCTTCAGCCGCCGGATCTCCCGTACGGCCTCGTCGCCGAGCCCCCGCTCCGGGTAGCGCAGCGGATCGATCAGCTCGACGAAACGCCGGCCCAGGCCCTCGTCGCCGGCCACCGGCTCGGCCCGGAGCAGGGCCTGCGACTCCCAGACCAGGGACCAGCGGCGGTAGTACGCCTCGTACGACTTGAGGGTGCGCACCAGCGGTCCGGACTTGCCCTCCGGCCGCAGATCCGCGTCGATCAGCAGCGGCGGATCCGCGCTCGGCAGTTGCAGCAGCCGGCGCATCTCGGCGACGACCCGGTTCGCGGCGTCGGCCGCCTCCCGCTCGTCGGCCCCGTCCTGCGGCTCGTGCACGAACAGCACGTCCGCGTCGGAGCCGTAGCCCAGCTCGTGCCCACCGAACCGCCCCATCGCGATCACGGCGAACCGCGTCGGCAGGGTGTCCCCCCAGCTGTCCCGCACCACGGCCCGCAACGTCCCCGCCAGCGTCGCCGCCGTCAGATCGGACACGGCCCCGCCGACCAGGTCCACCAGCGCACCCTGATCCGCCTCGGCGGGCTGGGCCTCGGTGCCGTAGGAGCCGACGATGTCCGCGGCGGCCGTACGGAACAGCTCCCGGCGCCGTACGCCACGGGCCGCGGCGACCGCCTGCTCGCCGCCCTCGGCGCGGCCGACCGCCGCGAGGATCTCCTGCTCCAGCTGGACCCGCGGCCGTGGCTCCAGTCCCCCGCCGTCCCCCTCCCCCAGCAGGGCCACGGCCTCCGGGGCGCGCATCAGCAGGTCGGGGGCGAGCCGCCCGGCGGACAGCACGCGGGCGAGGTTCTCCGCCGCCGCGCCCTCGTCCCGCAGCAGCCGCAGATACCAGGGCGTCTTGCCCAGCGCGTCGGACACCTTGCGGAAGTTGAGCAGTCCGGCGTCCGGGTCGGCGGAGTCCGCGAACCAGCCCAGCAGCACCGGCAGCAGGGTCCGCTGGATCGCCGCCTTGCGCGTGATCCCGGACGCCAGCGCCTCCAGATGCCGCAGCGCCGCCGCCGGATCGCCGTACCCGAGGGCGACGAGCCGCTCACGTGCCGCCTCGGGACTCAACCGGGCCTCGCCGGGCGCGAGTTGAGCGACGGCGTCGAGCAGTGGCCGGTAGAAGAGCTTCTCGTGCAGGCGGCGTACGACAGCGGCGTGCCGTTTCCACTCGCGGTTCAGCTCGGCGACCGGATCGGTGCGCAGGCCCAGGGAGCGGCCGAGGCGCCGCTGGTCGGCCTCGCCCTCGGGCACGAGGTGGGTGCGGCGCAGCCGGTAGAGCTGGATGCGGTGTTCCATGGAACGCAGGAAGCGGTACGCGTCCTCCAGCTGCGCGGCGTCGGCCCGGCCGACGTACCCGCCCGCGGCCAGCGCCCGCAGGGCCTCCAGGGTGGATCCGCTGCGCAGCGCGGCGTCCGCCCGCCCGTGCACCAACTGCAGCAGCTGCACCGCGAACTCGACGTCCCGCAGGCCGCCCGGCCCCAGCTTCAGTTCGCGTTCGATCTCGGCGACCGGGATGTTCTCGACCACCCGGCGCCGCATCTTCTGCACATCGGCGACGAAGTTCTCCCGTTCGGCGGCCTGCCACACCAGGGGTCCGACGGCGGCGACGTACTGCCCGCCGAGTTCGAGGTCGCCGGCGACCGGCCGGGCCTTGAGCAGGGCCTGGAACTCCCAGGTCTTCGCCCAGCGTTGGTAGTAGGCGAGGTGGCTGCTGAGGGTGCGCACCAGAGGACCGTTTCTGCCCTCGGGGCGGAGGTTGGCGTCGACCGGCCAGATGGAGCCCTCGACGGTGGTCTCGGAGCAGATCCGCATCATGTGCGAGGCGAGCCGGGTGGCGGCCCGCAGCGCCTTGCCCTCGTCGGCGCCCTCGACGGCCTCCCCGACGAAGATCACATCCACGTCGGACACGTAGTTCAGCTCGTTCCCCCCGCACTTGCCCATCGCGATCACCGCCAGCCGGCACAGCGCGGCGTCGTCGGGGGCGGCGGCGGACGCCAGGGCGAGGGCGCGGCGCAGGGTCGCGGTGGCCAGGTCGGCGAGCTCGGCGGCGGTCTCGGCGACATCGATCGTGGCGCACACGTCACGGGCGGCGATGGACAGCAGACAGCGCCGGTAGGCGACGCGCAGCGAGACGAGGTCGGCCGCCCCGGCGAGCCCCCGCTCGAACTCCTCGACCCCCGGATGCAGGTCCCGCGGCTCGTACGTCACCAGCGCCCGCCAGTCGCCGCAGTACCGGGCGAGGTGGTCGGCGAGGGCGGCGGAGGCGCCGAGCACACCGAGGAGCCGGTCACGCAGGGGCTTGGAGCCGGTCAGGGTGTCGAGCAGTTCACGGCGCGCGGTCGGGTCGGGCTGCGCCTCCAGCAGCCGTACCAGGCCGTGCAGCGCGAGATCGGGGTCGGCGGTGGCGCCCAGCGCGTCCAGCAGCACCGGATCGTCGCGGACGGCGCCGAGCCCGGCGCTCTCCAGCAGCCGCTCGGCGGCGGACGGGTCGGTGAAGCCGTGCCGCAGCAGCCGCGTGAAGGTACTGCTTCTGCGCCCCGGCGTCATCCTCGCCCTCCCGTCCGGATCAACGTGGTACGAGCCGAGCCTAACCGGCCCGCCGGTGGGAAGCGCCGATGAGTTCCGCCGCCGCCCGGGGTCTGCACTGGGAGGGGGCAGACCTGTGGCAGGAGGAGGCACCACTCATGACCGGTACACGACCCCAGACCCTGCTCGACCCGCGCTACAGCGACGAGACGGCCACCGCGGCGGCCTGGCCGGAGGCCGAGGCGCTGCTGAGCGAGGCCGAGCTGTTCTGGATCTCGACGGTACGTCCGGACGGGCGGCCGCATGTGACGCCGCTGCTCGCCGTCTGGTCGGCGGGCGCGCTGCACTTCTGCACCGGCCCGGAGGAGCGCAAGGCCCGCAACCTCGCCGGGAACCCGCATGTCACCCTGACCACCGGCACCAACACCTGGAACAAGGGATACGACCTGGTGGTGGAGGGCGAGGCGGTCCGCGTGACCGACGACGAGCGGCTGCGCGAGCTGGCGGCGGCGTGGGAGGCGAAGTACGGCGAGGTCTGGCGCTTCGAGGTACGGAACGGCTGCTTCCACCACGGCGCGGGACACGCGTTTGTCTTTTCGGTGGCGCCGCACACGGTTTTCGGCTTCGGTAAGGGGGAGCCGTTCAGCCAGACCCGCTGGCGTTTCCATTGGCGCTTCAATCCGGAGGACCACTGATGGACTACACGCTCGAAGTGATCCCGCTGCCGGTGAGCGACATCGACCGGGCCCGCGACTTCTACCGGGACAAGGTCGGCTTCCACGTCGACATCGACCAGGAGGTCATGCCGGGCATGCGCATCGTCCAGCTGACGCCTCCCGGCTCGGGCTGCTCGATCGCCCTCGGCGACAGCATCTGGGACATGCCCCAGGGCCAGACCAAGCCGGAGCCCGGCTCCTACCAGGGCCTCCAGCTGTGCGTCGCCGACATCAAGGCGGCCCGCGCGGAACTGGTGGAACGGGGCCTGGAGATCTCGGAGCCCGTCCAGTACGCCCCCGACGACGGCGCGACCTTCATGTACTTCACGGACCCGGACGGCAACGGCTGGTCGATCCAGGAGTACCGGCGACGGGCGACGGAGCCGTTGCATCGGGTGTTGGGGGACTTGGCGGACGGCCAGCGGTAGCCAACCCAGGGGCGCGGGGCTGTATCGATATTCGGCTCCGCAGCGTGGGCGCGATCAACCCCCACCGGCGCGCAGCCGAGAACACAACCCGCGCCCCGAACGGCGAATTAGCGGGCGGGGCCGAGCCCCTGGACGTCAGGTCACACGCGGTCCCGGGTTAGATTGCCGCCCAAGCTGGTCCGGGTTGAGAGCCGAGGGTGTCGTATGCGTCAGATTCCTGAATCCGCGCTGCCCGATACGCGTGTCGACCGATGGCAGCAGATCTGGAGCCACCGCGAGCAGCTGTTGAGGGTGGCGCGGCGCCGGTCGATGAGCCCGCAGGACGCCGAGGACGCGGTGCACGAGGCCATGGCCAGGGCTGCGGAGCGCCCGCACCTGGACGGCAACCGGCTCGGCGCGTGGCTGACCGCGGTGACCGTACGGCTGTGCGTCGATCAGCATCGGCAGCTCAGTCGGGACACGGGGATACGCCGGCGTGCCGGCTCGATGCTGAGCGCGCCCAGCGTCGTACCGCATGAGGAAATCGTGTGCGACCAAGCGGAGGCGCGGTGGCTCGCCCGTCAGAACACCGCGCTGCCGGAGAGCCAGCGGGTGGCGCTGCAGCTGAAGGCGCAGGACCTGGACGTGGCGCAGGTCGCGCAGCGGATGGGGCTGACCTACAAGGCCGCCGAGTCGCTGCTGGGCCGGGCGCGGCGGACTCTGCGGGCCGCACTTGCGGCGACGCTTGCCGCCGTCGCCGTGGGGCTGTGGCGGGGCCGTCCACGCATCAACGGGGGTACGCCGACGGCTGCGTCTCCTGCCGTCCTGGCGTCCGCGGGGACGCTGATGCTCGCGGGGCTTGTCCTGATGTTGTCTCCGGGAGCCGACGCAGAGCCCGCTTCCAGGCCCGATCGAGACGGGCGGTCGGACGTCGTGTTCGTGTCGTCGCCGCAAGAGCCGGGCGCTCGGCCCTCAGTCACTCCGGCCGCGGTCACCGGACAGGAGCGCCTTGGTGTGCGTGCTGTTGCAGAGACAGCAAGCCGGCCGGCCGGTGGCTCGGGCCGGGACGACGGGCCCGTTGAAGGCGGCGGCTCCGCACCCGATCAGGGGCCGCTGCCCGGCGTGCCCGGCATGCCCGCCGCCGAACTGCCGACGCTGCCGACCGTACCGGCGCTGCCACCCGTACCGGCCGTACCGGTCGTACCCCCTGTGCCGTCCCTGCCCTCGGTACCGGCCCTTCCCGTACCGGCGGTCGAGCCGGATCAGGTCGTACGGCCGAACGTCGACGTACCGGGTCTGCCCGGCCCGCTGTCGTCGGTGAATCCGCCACTCCTGCCGCTGGATTGATCCCGGCGGTCCCCTTCGCGCCCACGTGCGCGAAGCGTGGAAAAAACCTCGGCTTCTTCGCGAGGGAGCTGCCACCCGACTCCGTAGAGCAGGTGACAGCACCAGTGCACCATCTGGTGCGGCAGAAGAAGCGGAGAGTTGATGGGACACACAAGCCATGGTCGGCGGCAGCGCCGCCGTGGGCTGCTCGCGATACCGGTCGCGCTTGTCTGCGCTCTGAGTGCCGCGACGGTCGGCACCCCGCCCGCCCATGCGGCGGCGGTCGTGGAGACGAGCATCGGCATGCGGTTCAACGACGGTCTGGACACGCGACTCAGTGCTACGGCGTTTCGCGACGCGGCCCGCTCCGCCGGCTACACGGGCACCAGCCACACCGCCGGGCGTAGTGCGGACGACGCATGGATGGACGGGCTGGACTCGGGCGTCTTCGCGCTGTTCGGGCACTCGAACGGCGGCATCTTCCAGACCGACGAGGGGCCGTCGGACGACCAGGACCCGATCCTGGCTGCCGGCAGGACGCAGGATCTCGTGCCTCTCTACGCGAACCTGCGGTTCTTCACCGAGTACCTGCCGTACGCGGAAGTCGACGACATGCGGCTGCTGATCCTCGCGGGCTGCTACACCGCCCAGTCCGGGCAGCTCGGGAACTTCAACGAGGTCGCGGTCTCCCGCGGTATCGACTCGGCCATCAGCTTCTCCGGCCTGGTCATGTATCCGGCGACCGCGTACGGCACGGCGGCCAGTACGACGAACTACTCCGGCAACTACTTCTGGAGCCGGTTCTCGTACCACGCCACCACGGGCGTCACCGTGTCCACCGCGCTCGCCCGGGCTCGTACCGACCTCCTCGCCAAGGAAGGTGCGGCGGACGGCTGGGACCGTTATGTGATCCGGGGTGCCGCGGCCGCCCCCGGCTCGGTCAAGCTCAAGCCGGCGGGCGAGGGCGAGCCGTTGAACGGCCGGCCCGTCGCCACCCCGACGTTCACCACCGCCGCCGCCCTGACACCGGTCAGTACGACCACTACGCAGGGTCCGGCGGGGGAGCCCCTCACGACCGTTGAAACCGCAGAGGGAGTCGAGTACCGATCGGCCGCCGACGGCTCGCTGATCGACCTCGTGGGCACCCCGACGACCAGCGGTGACGTACGGCTCGGCGCGGACGAAACCCGCGCCGCCGCACAAGAGTTCGTCCAGCGCAATGTCACCGGATGGGACGGCGGCTGGCAGCTGGTGGCCGAAGAGCCGGTCAGTCACCTGGAGGGTGACGCCCTGACGCTCCTGACGTGGCGCCCCGTGGGCGACGACGGGCACGCGGACGCGCGCCAGGTGACGGTCGAGATCGACCGCCGTACCGGAGCCGTCACCTACCTGTCGACCACTCAGGGCGCGGCGGCCGGGAAGGCGTCGGCCTTCACGGTCGACCGCGACGAGGCGATCCGCGTGGCCCGTGCCGCGATCGGCGACGACCGGGGCACCGCCACCGCCGTGGCCGACACCTGGAACACCGACCGCTGGACGGTCACCGTCGACCGCGGCCTCGCCGGCCGTCCCGGGGCCGAAATGCCGGACGTGGAGCGTCTCGAGATCGACGCCCGCACCGGCTACGTGCTGTCCCGCACCAAGAGCTGACGACACCGACACACCGGAGCAGACACTCACATGAGACTTCGTTCCCTGACCATGTGGGCCGCAGCCACGGCCGGCTGCCTCACCCTCACCCTGCTGCCCGTCGCCGCGGCGACCGCCCAGACCACCGACGAACCGTCCCCGACGTCCGTCACGGTGACCGCCCCCCAGGTCCAGCCGAAGGTGACCCGGCTGCTGTTCGCCGTACCCCAGACGCTCGACGAGCTCAAGGTCTCTCTCGCCGGGCTCCAGCCGCTCCTGCTGCGCTACACCGGCGAGATCGGCGGCGGCGACCAGCCGGGGCCCGGTGTCCCCGCCGACCAGGCCATCGAAAGCATGCGCGAGAGCGTCGTCGGCCAGTACGGCGTGGAGCCGCTCGTCTTCCTGGTCGTCGTGGACGGCGAAGTGCCCGCCGCCCAGCTCACGGCGCTCGACCCGGTGCTCACCGAGGCCAGGACCTTCGACTCGGACTCGGAGTCCGTGGACCGCCTGCCCCTCGGCACCCTCGAACAGGCAGCCGACGCCACCCGGGCCAGAGAGGCCCTGCTGGGCCGCAGCGACGCCATGAAGGCGGCCGCCGAGGAAAGCCGCGAGGACGCGCCCTCGTCGTCATCGTCCTCCGCCGAGCAGCCGACGACTGCGGCGAACATCTCGAACGCCTGGGCTCCGTGGTACGGGACGATGCGGGCGTACAACAATCCGTACGAATCCCCCACGGACATGCCGCGCAAGTTCCGGCACTACCTCCGCTGGTACTCCGCAAGCGACATCGCCGCCTTCGGTGACGACTTCGCGTACGAGCACAACATGTCGCTCTACAACACCGATCTGTGGGACCTCACCCGTCCGTACTGCGCGGACAGCGCCTACACGGAGTTCTGGGCCGGCTGGTCGACCGGGTTCAAGTGGAACGCCGTGAAGTACGGCTGGAACTTCCCGAGCGCCGCCGCGGCCTACTGGGATTGGGACGACACCACCGACTCCTGCGAGAAGCTCGACTTCTCCGTCGGCATCGGCTACCCGAAGAAGCTCACCGCAGGGGTGGCGTACAACTTCTGGATCGCCGCCGAGAAGGGCACCAAGTCCAGCTCCCCGTACGACCTGGGCGCCCAGAAGATCAGCAACGACTGCAACGACCTCGGCATGGAGCCGGGCAGCTCCTGCACGGGCCTGAACTACGACCGGCCGGGTTCCGGCACCGAGCCACTGGTGGGCAAGTCCCGGGGCTGGCGCGTGCCGAGTTGCGCGGACTGGGTGCGGGGCGGCTCGCCCACCTACAAGGCGAACGGCACCTACGACTGCCCCGCCAACCGCTGACGTCCGAACCTTCGAGGATGATGCGCGCATGAACGCACACGAACACCCGGGCGCAGATCGCAGCCGGTCCCTTCGCAGAGCGGGCCTGGCGGGTGCGGTTCTGCTCGCCGCACTGGCCGCGGTGCTGTGGCTCGGGGCCAACGCCATCGGGTCCAAGCAGTGCAGGGAGGACGGCCATGGGCTGCTTGTCGAAGGCGGCGGCACGTCCATGACCGAGCGGGGCTGCGAGGTCACGGTTCCGACCACCGCGGGCCGGGTCACCGGCCTGCTGCCCACGCTCAGCGAGCCGGTCGCGGGCGCGGCACTGATCGCGGGACTCGCCGGTGCCGTACCGCCCAGCATCTGCCTCTGGCTGGCGACCCGACGTCCGCGCTGACGTGCCGGCCCTGTCTTCCCGGGTGTAAGAGATCTGCCACCCGTCCCGGGGCCCCGTCCGGGCCGGTGGGCGCGACAAACGCCCCACCGGCCCGCAATCGCCACGCGACCTTGCGCCTCCTCCTGGAAACGCGCGCCACGTTGGAACAACTGCTGAGGCGCGCGGGCGTACTCATGGCGAAGGTGGAGTCTCACCACCTGCCAGCCGCTCAAGGCGGTCAAGGCGTTCTCCGAGCACGCGGAAAAGGTACCGATCGGCAACTGCCTCCGCTGCAGGGGAGGCGCCTGCAGCGGCCGACCGAACATGAAGAGCGCAGGTCCCTGCCAGTGCCCGGCGCCCTGCCACGGATGGGCCGCAGCCACCATCGGCCTGCGACATGCCCACGTCGGCATGCGCCCCGTATTCGGTGAGCGCGGCGTGGAAGACCTCGGCCGCCGTGCGCCACGCGTTCCGCTGAGCGTCGTACGCCTCGCCATCAAGACCGGTGGGTTTCGCATGCTCCTCCATCGCCGATCGTTCCAGGCTGATCAGTCCATCGAAGGCCGTAGACGACCTGTACGAGAGCGCTGGCCCCCTCGTTCAAAGACCTCCGAATGAGGCAGGAGGCGCAAGCACCGCCGGGCGAGAGGCGCGCACCGCTGGCCCGGCTTTGAGGCTCGCAGGAGTTCCCGGCTCGTTCCGCCCGCGTCCGCCTGAAGTGCCTCCCGATCAAATCTCCTGGACGTGGCCCAGACGCGCGGGGCACCGCTGGCTGCGGTTCCGAAGCTGGTTACTGAGGTTGAAGTGAAGGAGATCGGTGAGCGGGACGGCATGACCAGCTCGGCATCCGTGCAACCAACTGGAGCAGCTCGAAGGGAAGGGCGCCATCGTCCGGGAGCCGGGTCGGCAGCGTGGCATCCGGCTCGTGCAGCAGCTACGGCAGCGCCATAGGCTCCCAGGGTGATTGAGACCATCGTGTTCGATGTCGGCGAGACGATCACCCGAGATGACCGGTACTGGGCTTCCTGGGCAGACTGGCTGAACGTCCCCCGTCATACCGTCTCCGCGCTCGTCGGAGCTGTTGTCGCCCAGGGACACGACAACGCCGAAGCCCTCCGGCTCGCGCGTCCAGGCATCGACGTCGCTGCCGAGTACCACGCCCGCGAAGCCGCCGGCCGCGGTGAACGCCTCGACGAGAGCGACCTCTACGACGACGTCCGCCCTGCCCTGTGCGCGCTCCGGCAGGCCGGCGTTCGCGTAATCGTCGCGGGTAATCAGACCTCTCGCGCGGCTGAGCTGCTGCGCGAGCTTGACCTCCCGGCGGATCTCGTCGCGACCTCTGGGGAGTGGGATGTGGCGAAGCCGCAGCCGGAGTTCTTCCGGCGGGTGCTGGAGGTGGCGCAGGCTGCTCCGAGCGCGACCTTGTACGTCGGCGACCACCCCGCCAATGACGTCTTCCCGGCAAAGGCTGCCGGGCTGCGCGTGGCGCACCTTCGCCGCGGACCATGGGGGCACCTCTGGGCAGACGACCCGGAGGTCGTGGCCGCGGCGGACTGGCGGATCGACACCCTGACCCAGCTCACCGAGATCGTAAAGGGCTGACCGCAACCACGCGGCGTCTCGGCGCGGGTACGGTTCGGAGTCGACGCACCGAACTGGAGCCAGTATGCCCGCACGCAGCAAGGGCGGAGTAGGCGCGCGGATCGCCTATTACCGCAGCGTCATGCGGCCGAAGCTGACACAGCAGCAGCTCGCCGACGCGGCACATGTGTCTCTTGGCGCCATCCGCAAGATTGAGCGCGGCGAGCGCGGCGTCGGCGACTCCACCCTCGAAGCCATCGCGGAGGCACTGGGAGTCGACCCCGCGCGCCTACTGGCCGACCGTGGAGCGGCCCACACCCGCGTGCACGAGGCGCTGCCTGCGCTCTCCGCCGCGCTCGCCACGTACGACCTCCCGGACGACGGCCCGGTCGGTCCCATCCATGAACTGCGGGCGGCCGTCATCGAGGCCGCCCGCTGGCGACTGGCCGCCCAGTACACCCGCATGGCCCGCAAGCTGCCCGACCTGCTCACCGAACTCGCCCGCGCCTACCACGCGGCTCCCGGCCCAGAGCGGCCTGAGCTGGCCGAACGGCAGCCCGGCCGGGCCCGCTGGCGGGAGGGGCGGGCCATGGCCGCCCACGCGACGGAGAGCGCGAGCCTGTCGGCGGAATGCACCCTCGCGAGGACGCCGGGATACAGGGGGCTCCACCGTGACTGTCGCCAGACGCAGGACATCCCGCTGCCCCACTGGACGGGCATCCTGCTCCAGCGCCGCTGCGGTTGTTCCTGCCACGCCTACAACAGACGGCCAGGCGCCTGGACGCCGGCCCCGGCATGAAGCCGGAGACCGTTTCTCCCACACCAGATCACTGGAGGTCACTGATGCAGAACCTGTACGAGCTGCCGGTAGCCGACGCGCCTGCCAAGAAGTGGTGCGGCGGCAACCTCGGTGGCGACAACGAGACCTGCGTGACCACCGTCCCACTCGCCGGTGTCGTGGACGCGTTCGCCGTCGGCGACTCCAAGGCCGAGGGACGCGGCAGCGAACTGCGCATGACCGGCGCGGAGCTCGACTCGTTCGCCATCGAGTGGGGCCGCAGCCGGGGCCTGGAACTCCAGGCTGACCGCCCACCTCACGCACACCACGGGCCGTCCCTGCGCGTGGGGCGGCCCGTCTCGGAAGGACACCATGACCACCACTGCACCTGAGCAGCAGAGACTGACCAGTCAGACCTGGTCCGGACACTGGCACGGCTTCGGTCCCTGGGTCGGCCCCCCGGAGACGTACGCCAAAGAGGGCAACCGACGGCCCGCACACTCCATCCAGCCCGCCCCCGAGTCGGACCACGCTTCCCGGTACCGGGAAGCGGCCAGTGAGTTCGCCACCGGCAGCGTGCCCCCGCTGATGACCGGGCACTGGCTGCTGAAGCGTGGGCAGGCCAATCGCGCCCGTACCTGGACGGATTGCGGTGACGCTGTCGGATGGCTGAAGCAGCACTACATCAGCAACCCGCCCTCCGAGCGAACCGACGGCTTGCGGGCCTACGCCGGTCTGGACGTCACGCTCGCCTACGCCCTCGATGTGCTCCCACGGGGCGTTGACGTCGCCTGCGTCCACTACACCCAGTCCCGCAGCCTGTTCTCCGCCTCGGTCGTGTGCTGCCCGAACCTCCACCACCCGGACCTTGCCTGTCCGCTGCCGCCCGCATGACCCGTGAGGAGACACCCTCATGTCGCTTGGCTTACTGCTGCCCCCGGAGGGGGTGGTTGACCTCCTCACCACCTGGCCCGACCGGCCTCGCGTGTACGAGCGCGGGCGGACTGCGGTGGACGAGGCCATGAGCCTTGAGTACTTCAACGAACTGATCGACACCGGCTGCGCGCCGCCGGACGAGATCGCCGTCGTCAAGGCCGGTCCCTCCAACCGGACTGCGTTCCTGACGAACGGCCGCACCGACGCGGCCAAACTGAGCCGACTGCGCGACCAGGGCTACACCATCCGCTTCGGCAACATGCAGCGCTGGCTGCCCGCCTTCCATCGCATCTCGCAGGGCATCCAGCAGGAGACCGGCTACTCGAACTACATGCACGCCTTCCTCACCCCTGGGGGCGAGCAGGGGCTGCTGTACCACTGGGACCAGCAGATGGCCGTCGTCGTGCAGGTGGCGGGCACCAAGACCTGGCAGTTGTGGAAGCCACCTGTCGAGGCCCCGATGCGCGAGTACCACGAGTCCTTCCGTGTGTGGCGCGAGGACTTCATCCCCGCGTGGGAGGCGGCCGGGCCGGACATGACGATCGAACTGGCCGCCGGGCAGACGCTGTTGCTGCCCCGTGGTTGGGTCCACAACCCGCACGCCCTGGGCTACGACGAACCCAGCCTGCACCTGACCTTCGCCATTCGGGAGCGCACACCGCTCTGGCTCGCCGAACAGCTCCTCACGCAGGCGATCGAGCAGCCGGACTTCCGTCGGGTGATTCTGCCTGCGGACCTGGAGCAGCCGGTACTCGTCGACCGGTTGAGCGAGACGAAGCAGGCGCTCGTCGCGTTCCTCGGCAAGCTGGACATGACCGAGATGGCGGGCCGGGTGCGTAAGGCGGCTGTGACCGAGCTGGAGTACACGACCTGACCGTTCAGGGGCGCGAAAAGACGGCAGCCCGCCGACGGGGGATGATCGGCGGGCTGCCGTGGTGCGGCGATGGCTCAGTGGACGGAGTGCTCCTCCAACGGGAACGCTCCGCCGACGACGTCCTCGGCGAACGCCTTCGCCGCGCTCCCCATCACCTCGCGCAGATTGGCGTACTGCTTCACGAACTTCGGCACCCGCCCCCCGGTCAGCCCGAGCATGTCGGTCCACACCAGGACCTGCGCGTCCGTCTCCG
The DNA here is from genome assembly GCF_013009255.1 of Streptomyces sp. Z423-1. Taxonomy (NCBI): domain Bacteria; kingdom Bacillati; phylum Actinomycetota; class Actinomycetes; order Kitasatosporales; family Streptomycetaceae; genus Streptomyces; species Streptomyces sp. Z423-1. Next base: position 6,862,244 of record NZ_CP053109.1, on the reverse strand, counting down.
CGCCCGCCCCGATCCCGACCGTCGGGATGTGCAGCGTCCGCGTCACCTCGGCGGCGAGTTCGGCCGGTACCAGTTCCAGGACCACCGCGAACGCCCCCGCGTCCTGCACGGCCTTGGCGTCCCGCAGCAGCTGCTGCGCCGCCTCCTCGCCGCGCCCCTGCACCCGGTAGCCCATGGCGTTGACGGACTGCGGGGTGAGCCCGATGTGGGCCATGACCGGGATGCCGGACTCGACCAGCAACCGGATCTGCTCGTGGGACCGCTCGCCGCCCTCCAGCTTCACGGCCTGCACACCGGCCTCCTTCACCAGCCGGGTCGCCGAGCGCAGCGCCTGCGCGGGCCCCTCCTGGTAGGAACCGAACGGCAGGTCGCCGACGATCAGGGAGCGCCGGGTGCCCCGTACGACCGCGGCGGAGAGCATGGTCATCTCGTCGAGGGTGACGGGCACGGTGGTCTCGTACCCGAGGTGGCAGTTGCCCGCCGAGTCGCCGACGAGGATCACCGGGATACCGGCCTCGTCGAAGACGGACGCGGTCATCGCGTCGTAGGCGGTGAGCATGGGCCACTTCTCGCCGCGCTCCTTGGCGGCGGTGATGTCACGAACCGTGATACGGCGAGTGCCCTTGCCCCCGTACAGCGCCTTGCTGCCGTCGGAGGATTTCTGCGGTGCAGTCTGGGCAGCCGAAAGCTGCGTCATTGCAACGGCTCCTTACGTCATCTCGAGGCGCCCTGACGGCGTCCCCGGACCAGTCCCATGGTGGCACTTCGTGCCAGGGACGGCTAGGGGGACCCCCGTCACGTAAGGAGAGCCGTAAGGAGCCTCGTAGGGAGAGTCGTAAGGAGAGGACCAGAACAGGGTAAAAAGATTTCGATACGGTACCGTCTCGTATCGTAATTTCCTAGGGTCGGCGGCATGACTACTCCCGCCGTCCCCGGCGCCCGCGTCCCGGAAGCGGTGCACCGGCGCCGCTGGGCCATACTCGGCGTGCTCATGCTGAGCCTGCTGATCGTGGTGCTCGACAACTCGATCCTGAACGTCGCCATCAAGACGATCTCCACCCCGGCCCCCACCGGGCTCGGCGCCACGCAGAGCGAGCTGGAGTGGGCGATCAACGCCTACACCCTCGTCTTCGCGGGCCTGCTGTTCAGCGCGGGCCTGCTCGGTGACCGGCTGGGGCGGAAGAAGGTGCTGCTCGGCGGGCTCGTGGCGTTCGGCGCCGGGTCCGCGCTCGCCGCCTTCTCCGGGTCACCGGCCGAGCTCATCGCCTTCCGCGCGGTGATGGGCTTCGGCGCGGCCTTCGTCATGCCGGCCACGCTCGCCGTCCTGATGAACGTCTTCGAGCGGGACGAGCAGCCCAAGGCCATCGGCATCTGGGCAGGCGGCGTCGGCCTCGCCATCGCCATCGGCCCGATCACGGGTGGGGTGCTGCTGGACCACTTCTGGTGGGGCTCGGTCTTCCTGATCAACGTACCGATCGTGGTCCTCGCCGTCGGCCTGATGCTGTGGCTCGTGCCCGACTCGCGCGACCCCAGCCCCGGCCGGATCGACCCCGTCGGCGTGGCCCTGTCCGTCATCGGCCTGGTCCTGCTCGTCTACGGCATCATCAAGGGCGGCCAGCTGGCCGACTTCACGGACGTGACCGTACTGGCCACCATCGGCGCGGGGCTCGCCGTCCTGGCGGCCTTCGTGGTCTTCGAGAAGCGCAGCGACCATCCGTCCATCGACGTCGGCTACTTCAGGAACAAGGTGTTCTCGGCCGCGATCGCCGTCATCGCGCTGGTCTTCTTCGCGCTGATGGGCGTGACGTTCTTCGCCGTCTTCTACACCCAGAGCGTGCGCGGCTACTCGCCGCTGGAGACCGGCCTGCTGATGCTGCCCCTGGCCGCCGCCCAGATGATCTTCGCGCCGCGCGCCCGGCTGGTCGTCGACCGCTTCGGCAACAAGGCGACGACCACCGGCGGCATGCTGGTCATCGCGGCGACGCTGGCGGCGTTCGCCACGCTGGACGCGGACACGCCCATCTGGATCCTGGAGGTCGTCTTCTTCCTCATGGGCACCGGCATGGCGCACATCATGACCCCGACCAGCGTCGTCATCATGCAGGCCCTGCCCCGCGAGAAGGCCGGTTCCGCCTCCGCCCTCAGCAACACCTTCCGCCAGGTCGGCGGCGCCCTCGGCATCGCGGTGCTCGGCTCGGTCCTCTCCACGGCCTACCGCACCTCGATCGAGGACGAGCTGACCCAACTGCCCGCCGCCGCACGCCACACCGCCGGCGAATCCATCGAGGCCACCCTCGCCGCCGCGGCCCGCCTCGGCCCCGAGGGCCGGGCCCTGGTGACCCCCGCCAACGACGCCTTCCTGCACGCCATGCACGTCACGGCGCTGTGCGGGGCGGGCGTCGCCCTGGCCGGAGCGGCGGTGGTGGCGCTGTTCCTGCCGGGCAGGACGGCCCGTCAGCCCGCGGGCAGTGGTGCCGACGAGGACGAACCGTCCTACGCCGGGAAGAATGTCCCAGGACAACGAAGGGACACAGGACAGTGAGCCTCGCCGAAAGCCACCCCCGGCAAGAGGGTCCCGTCCGCGGCCGACCCCGCAGCGAGGCCGTGGAACGCGCCATCATCGAGGGCACGATGAAGCTGCTGGAGGACGGCGTCCCCCTCGCCGAGCTCTCCATCGAACGCATCGCCCGCACCGCCGGCGTCGGCAAGGCCACCATCTACCGCCGCTGGCGCGGCAAGGAGGAACTCTTCGTCGACGTCGTCCGCTCCACCGAACCCCCCGACCCCGAACTCCCCGGCACCTCCATGCGCGACGACCTCGTCGTCCTCCTCGAAGCCCTGCGCCGCCGCGGCCTCGCAAACCGCACCTCGGCGATCCTGCACAACGTGCACGCCCAGATGAAGACCAGCCCCCGTATCTGGGCCGCCTACCACCACGCCGTCATCGCCCCACGCCGCCGCCTCGGCATGGAAGTCCTGCGCCGCGGACAGCAGCACGGCGAACTCCGCGCCGACGTCGACCTGGAACTCGTCCACGACATCGTCGTCGGCCCCATGCTCACCCGCTCGCTGCTGCACCCCGACGCCGAACTCCCCGAAGGCCTCGCGGAACAACTCGTCGACACGCTGCTCGAAGGGCTACGCCCCGTCAGCTCGCCAACCGTGTAACCCGAATGTGCGCGTTTCGTCACAGAGGTCGCTTGCGGCTCCCGAAACCGGAACTGCCTGCGCCGACTTGTTCGTCCTATGTGCCCGTACGGCCGTCATGTGACGGCAGGATCGGAGCCGAACATCCCCTAGGGTCTTGTGCGAGGGGGACGACGGTGTGCACGGCAGGTAGCGAGGCGACGGTATGGCGCAGCAGGCGTACGTGACGGAGACGGCAAGCGGCGGCTCGGCACCCGAGCGGCGCGGATCTCGGCTTCGGCGCGTGGCGGCCCGTGTGACCGACGGCTGGCGCGGCGACCCCCGCATCTGGCGGCGCGGCCTGATCGTGGCCGTGCTCGCGGTGCTGCTCACCATCGTCATGGGCGCCCACGCCTACATCCCGAACAGCATCGGAAACCTCGGCAGCCTCACGGAGACGTTCCTGCCCTGGCTCGGCGTGTTCGTCCCGCTGCTGCTTCTGCTGGCCCTGGTCCGCAGGTCCGCCACCGCCCTGATCGCGGTACTGCTCCCGGCGATCGTCTGGCTCAACCTCTTCGGCGGCCTGCTCACCGACAAGGCCGCCGGTACCGGCGGCGACCTCACCGTCGCGACGCACAACGTCAACGCCGACAACGCCGACCCCTCCGGCACCGCCCGCGACGTCGCCGCGTCCGGCGCCGACGTGGTGGCGCTGGAGGAGCTGAGCGCGGCGGCCGTAACGACGTACGAGGCGGCGCTGGCGTCGACGTACAGGTACCACGCGGTGCAGGGCACGGTCGGGGTGTGGAGCAAGTACCCGCTCAGTGACGTCCGGCCCGTCGACATCAAGCTGGGCTGGACCCGCGCCATGCGGGCCACGGTGTCCGCGCCCGGCGGGCAACTCGCCGTCTACGTCGCCCACCTGCCGTCCGTGCGGGTCAAGCTGGAGGCCGGGTTCACCGCCCGGCAGCGCGACACCAGCGCCGACGCGCTCGGCGAGGCCATCGCCGACGAGGCGCTGGAGCGGGTGGTCCTGCTCGGCGACCTCAACGGCACCATGAACGACCGCGCCCTCAACGCCGTGACCGCGCAGATGCGTTCCACGCAGGGCGCGGTGGGCAGCGGCTTCGGCTTCAGCTGGCCGGCGTCGTTCCCGATGGCCCGGATCGACCAGATCATGGTCAAGGGCGTCGAGCCGGTGAGCTCGTGGACGCTGCCGCAGACGGGCAGCGACCACCTGCCGGTGGCCGCGCGTGTGGACCTCGCAACCGGGTCCTGACCCGCTGGAATACTGGGCCTGCGCGACTTTGTTCCGTCATTGAACATATGATGGAACGGAACTCGCTCTGAAAGGCAAAGGCCCCTTCATGCCCCTCGCCCTGCTCGCTCTGGCCGTCGGCGCTTTCGGCATCGGCACGACCGAGTTCGTGATGATGGGCCTGCTGCCCGATGTCGCGGACGACCTGCACATCTCGATCCCCACCGCCGGCCATCTGGTCTCCGCCTACGCGCTGGGCGTCGTCATCGGCGCCCCGCTGCTGGCCGCGGTCACCGCGCGGATGTCCCGGCGGACCGTCCTGATCGGCCTGATGGTCCTGTTCGTCGTGGGCAACGCCCTGTCGGCGTTCGCCCCCGACCACCACTGGCTGCTGGCCGCCCGTTTCCTCAGCGGGCTGCCGCACGGCGCCTTCTTCGGCGTCGGCGCCGTCGTCGCGACCACCATGGTCGCGCCCGAGCGCAGGGCCCGCTCCGTCTCGCTGATGTTCCTGGGCCTGACGGTCGCCAACATCGCGGGCGTCCCGGTCGCCACCCTCATGGGCCAGCACCTCGGCTGGCGGGCGACCTTCCTCGGCGTCAGCGCGATCGGCGTGGTGGCGATCGCGTCGCTGGCGCTGCTGATCCCGCACGACCATACGCACGCCCCCGCGAGCGGCCTGCGCGGCGAGCTGGCCGCGCTCAGGTCACTGCCGGTGTGGCTGGCGCTGGGGACGACGGTCGCGGGCTTCGGCGCGCTCTTCGCCGCGTACAGCTACATCACGCCGATGCTCACCGACTCCGCCGGGTACGCCGAGACCAGCGTGACGCTGCTGCTGGCGCTGTTCGGCGTCGGCGCGACGATCGGCAACCTGCTGGGCGGCCGGCTGGCCGACCACGCGATGCGGCGCACCCTCTTCGGCGGCCTGGCGTCGCTGGTGGCGGTCCTCGCCCTGTTCCCGGTGCTCATGTCGGCGCAGTGGAGCGCGGCGCTGGGCGTGGCCCTGCTCGGCACGGCGGCCTTCGTCACCGGCTCGCCGCTGCAGCTGATGGTCATGGAGAAGGCGTCGGCTGCGCCGTCCCTGGCGTCCTCCGCCAACCAGGCCGCCTTCAACCTGGCCAACGCCGGCGGCGCCTGGATCGGCGGCCTGGCCCTGGCCGCGGGCTTCGGTACGACGTCCCCGGCGACGGCGGGCGCGGCGCTGGCGGTGCTGGGCATCGCGGTGGCGGGGACGGCGTACGGGGTGGACCGACGATCCACTGGCGTGGGGCGGGAACGCGTGGTGGCGTCCGGCATCCCGGCGGAAACGGAACCGGTACGGCACTGAACCGCTGGGCGAGGGGTGGGGGCGAACCGGGGGCGACTGCAACGCCCTCAAGGGGCGCGGGGCTGTATCGATATGCGGCTCCGCCGCGTGGGCGCGACCAGCCCCCACGCACCCGCACCCGGCGACGTACAGCACCCAGCCGCGACCCACCCCGCCCCGGCGCTACGCCGTCTCGCGCCACCCGTTGGTGATCGGCAGCCGCCGGTCCTTCCCGAACCCCTTCGGCGAGATCTTCGTCCCCGGCGGATACTGGCGCCGCTTGTACTCGGCCGTGTCCACCATCCGCAGCGTCTTCGTCACCAACTCCCGGTCGAACCCGGCCGCCACGATCGCGTCGGCCCCCTCGTCCCGGTCCACATACCGCTCCAGGATCGCGTCCAGGACGGGATAGTCCGGCAGGGAGTCCGTGTCGACCTGCCCCGGCCGCAGCTCCGCGCTCGGCGGCTTGCTGATGGAGTTCTCCGGGATCGGCGGCGTCTCGCCCCGCTCCTCGGCCGCCCGGTTGCGCCACCTGGCCAGCCGGAAGACGGACGTCTTGTACACGTCCTTGATCGGCCCGTACGCGCCCACCGAGTCGCCGTACAGCGTCGAGTAGCCCACCGCCAGCTCCGACTTGTTGCCGGGCGCCAGCACGATGTGGCCCTCCTGGTTGGAGATGGCCATCAGGAGCGTGCCGCGCAACCGGGACTGGAGGTTCTCCTCCGCCAGCCCGGTCAGCCCCAGCGAGCCCATGTACGCGTCGAACATCGGCTCGATCGCGACGGTACGGAAGTTCAGCCCCGTCCGCCGCGCCAGCTCCGCCGCGTCGCCCTTGGAGTGCTCGGAGGAGTACTTCGACGGCATGGACACGCCGTACACGTTCTCCGCGCCCACCGCGTCGCACGCGATCGACGCCACCAGGGCGGAGTCGATGCCACCGGACAGACCGATGAGCACCGACCTGAAACCGTTCTTGCGCACATACGCCCGCAGGCCCGTGACCAGCGCGGAGTACACCTCCTCGTCGTCGTCGAGGCGCTCGGCGTACCCGCCCGTCCGCTGAGGTTCGTACGCCGGCAGCGGCTCCTCGGACAGCACCAGCCGCTCGATGCGCAGCCCGTCGTCCACCACGCCGGTGGGGGCGTCGGGGGCGGCGGCGGGCAGGTCGAGGTCCAGGATCAGGCACTCCTCCGCGAACTGCGGGCCCCGCGCCACGACCTCGCCGTCCCGGTCGACCACGATCGAGTCGCCGTCGAACACCAGCTCGTCCTGGCCGCCGATCATGGCGAGGTAGGCGGTGGTGCAGCCGGCCTCCTGGGCGCGCTTGCGGACCAGTTCCAGCCGGGTGTCGTCCTTGTCGCGCTCGTACGGCGAGGCGTTGATCGACAGCAGCAGTCCGGCCCGCGCCGAACGCGCCGCCGGCACGCGGCCGCCGTCCTGCCACAGGTCCTCGCAGATGGCCAGCGCGACGTCGACGCCGTGCACCCGCACGACCGGCATGGTGTCGCCGGGTACGAAGTAGCGGAACTCGTCGAAGACGCCGTAGTTCGGCAGGTGGTGCTTGGCGTAGGTGAGCGCCACTTCGCCGCCGTACAGCACCGCGCCCGCGTTCTGCGGGGCGCCGGCCGGCTGGCCGAACCTCGGCTGGGCGGTCTCGCTGCGGTCGAGGTAGCCGACGATCACGGGCAGCTCCCCGAGGCCCTCCTCGGCGAGCCGCGCCGCGAGGGAGCGCAGGGCGGCGCGGGAGGCCTCGACGAAGGAGGAGCGCAGGGCCAGGTCCTCGACGGGATACCCGGTCAGCACCATCTCCGGGAACGCCACGAGATGCGCTCCCCGCTCGGCGCAGTGCCGGGTCCGGCTAAGGATCGTCTCGGTGTTCCCGGCGAGGTCGCCGACGCGCGAGTCGATCTGGTTCAGGGCGAGACGTAGTTGAGGCACGGGCCCAGTGTAATCGTCAGACCGACGCGATGGGGGGTGGCGTGGTGTGGGCCACCCCACGCCGCAGCACCCGGCGCCGTACTACTCCCAGGCCTTCCCGACTACTCCCGGGCACTCGCGACTACTCCCAGGCCTTCCCGACTGCTCCCGGGCACTGGCGACTACTCCCGGGCCTTCGCGCCCCGCTCCTTCAGCATGTCCGCCATCAGCCGGATCTCCGACTCCTGCCCCTCGACCATGCCCTGCGCGAGCCGCTTCTCCACCTCGACCGAGCACTTGTCCACACAGCCCTCGGCCATGTGGATGCCGCCCTTGTGATGGTCCGTCATGAGCTGGAGGAAGAAGACCTCGGCCTGCCGGCCGCTCAGCCGGCCGAGCCTGTCCAGCTCGCTGTTGGTCGCCATCCCCGGCATCAGGGCGCCGTCCTCGCCGGATGCCATGCCGCCCATGCCCATCCAGCCCATCGGATCCGACGACACCTTCGGCAGCCCCCACAGGTCCAGCCAGCCCAGCATCATGCCGCGCTGGTTGGCCTGCGTCTGCGCGATGTCGTACGCGAGCCGCCGCACCTCCTCGTCGTCGGTGCGGTCGCGCACGATGTACGACATCTCCACGGCCTGCTGGTGGTGCACCGCCATGTCGCGGGCGAAACCGGCGTCCGCGGAGTCGGCAGCGGGCGCCCCGGCGTCCGAGCCGCCGTCCTGGGCGACCGCGTACGTGATCCCGCCGACCGCGACGAGCAGCGCCGCCGCGGCCCCGGCGATCCATCCGGCCTGCGCGTGCCTCACTGGTCCCGCCTCACCGCTGCCGTCACTTCGACAGCCCGCCCGTGCAGGCCGCGCCCGGCTCGGGGGTCTGCTTGCCCTGGACGTACGTCTCGAAGAACTTGTCGACGTTGGGGTCGTCCGCGCCGGTCACCGTGCGCTGGTGGCCCCACGCGGACAGCATGATCGGGTCCTTCTGCTGCTCGTCCGGGCTCATCAGCGTGTACGGCGTCTTCTTCACCTTCTCGGCCAGCGCGTCCACGTCGGCCTTGTCGGCCTTGCTCGTGTACGTCACCCAGACCGCGCCGTGCTCCAGCGAGTGCACGGCGTTCTCCCTCGGTATCTCCTTGGTGTAGACGTCACCGTTGCAGTTCATCCACACCTGGTGGTGGTCGCCGCCGACCGGGGGCTCCATCGGGTACTTCACGTCCGTGGTGACGTGGTTCTGGGTCAGCTTGCCCTGCCAGGTCTTCACACCGTCCGCGCCGGTGACGAACTTGCCGGTGGTCTTGGAGTCACTGGCGGCGGTGTCGGAGTCGTCGGACTGCGACTGGAGCAGCACCACACCGCCGACGACGAGACCGGCGACGACCACCACGCTGGCCGCGACGGTGAGGATCCGGTTGCGACGCTCGCGGGCACGCTCCGCGCGCCGCATCTCCTCTATGCGCGCCTTGCGCGCCGCACTGCTCTTGTTCTTGGCGGAACCCATGGGGCCGGCCCTTCTGGGAAGCGGAGGACGGACGGTGCGCTGATCGTAGTGGGCAAGGCCAACGATCTCGTAGGGGAGGGCACAGAAATGGCCGGGCATTACGGATGTCGGTCCGAGCAGGCAAGATGGGCTCAGGAGCCGTACACCTACCGTACGTGAGGCGTTCAGGCCGGGGACGGCCGGGCGATCAAGGTGCGCAACGCGCATGAAATGGTGTTGTGGTGGGATGCTCAGGTGCCCGACCGTCCCGTGCGCGGGAGACAGGCGGCCTGACCAGCAAGGATGGGGAATCGGAAGATGGACAAGCAGCAGGAGTTCGTGCTCCGGACCTTGGAGGAGCGCGACATCCGGTTCGTACGCCTGTGGTTCACGGACGTGCTGGGCTTCCTGAAGTCCGTGGCCGTGGCCCCGGCGGAGCTGGAGCAGGCCTTCGACGAGGGCATCGGCTTCGACGGCTCCGCGATCGAGGGCTTCGCCCGGGTCTACGAGTCCGACATGATCGCCAAGCCGGACCCGTCGACCTTCCAGATCCTGCCGTGGCGCGCGGAGACGCCGGGCACGGCCCGGATGTTCTGCGACATCCTCATGCCGGACGGCTCCCCCTCCTTCGCCGACCCCCGCTACGTCCTCAAGCGCGCCCTGGCCCGAGCCTCTGACCTGGGCTTCACCTTCTACACCCACCCCGAGATCGAGTTCTTCCTGCTGAAGAACAAGCCGGTCGACGGCACGGTGCCCACCCCCGCCGACAACTCCGGCTACTTCGACCACACCCCGACCAACGTCGGCATGGACTTCCGCCGCCAGGCGATCACCATGCTGGAGTCGATGGGCATCTCGGTCGAGTTCTCCCACCACGAGGGCGCTCCGGGCCAGCAGGAGATCGACCTGCGGTACGCCGACGCGCTGTCCACCGCCGACAACGTCATGACGTTCCGGCTGGTCATGAAGCAGGTGGCGCTGGAGCAGAACCTCCAGGCGACGTTCATGCCGAAGCCGTTCTCCGAGCACCCCGGCTCGGGCATGCACACGCACCTGTCGCTGTTCGAGGGCGACCGGAACGCGTTCTACGAGTCCGGCGCCGAGTACCAGCTGTCGAAGGTCGGCCGCTCCTTCATCGCGGGCCTGCTGCGGCACGCGGGCGAGATCTCGGCGGTCACCAACCAGTGGGTGAACTCCTACAAGCGCATCTGGGGCGGCTCCGAGCGCACGGCCGGCGCGGGCGGCGAGGCGCCGTCGTACATCTGCTGGGGCCACAACAACCGCTCGGCCCTGGTCCGCGTCCCGATGTACAAGCCGGGCAAGACGGGCTCGGCGCGGGTCGAGGTGCGGTCGCTGGACTCCGGGGCGAATCCTTACCTCGCCTACGCCGTACTGCTGGCGGCGGGCCTCAAGGGCATCGAGGAGGGGTACGAGCTGCCGCCGGGGGCCGAGGACGACGTCTGGGCACTGTCGGACGCGGAGCGGCGCGCGATGGGCATCGAGCCGTTGCCGCAGAACCTGGGGGAGGCGCTGTCGCTCATGGAGCGGAGCGACCTGGTCGCCGAGACACTGGGCGAGCACGTCTTCGACTTCTTCCTGCGCAACAAGCGGCAGGAGTGGTACGAGTACCGGTCCGAGGTGACGGCGTTCGAGCTGCGGAAGAATCTGCCGGTGCTGTAGCGCAGGTCAGGTCGGGTTTCTCGACCTGACGCCAAACCGGGCCAGCGGCGGTGAACTGCTGGCCCGGAGTTGTGAATGAGCACCGGCGTCTCGCGCGCCAGCACATGGTACGTGTGCCGGCCAACCCCTCCCTACCTGTGTTTTCGCAGGGTCAAGCGAGGTTTGTTTGTCCGCTGAGGTGCGTGGAAGTGCGGCGGTGTCGAGTCCGGTTTCCGTCAGACGCGGCCGTTACTCGGCGCCGAGGACGCGGAGGCCGTGGTGGAGGCGGAAGTCCTCGTAGTCCTTGAGGTTGAGGGTGGCCAGCGGCAGGTCGTAGGTGAGAGCGCAGGCGGCAATCCACATGTCGTTGGTCGGGCGGGGCCGGCCACGCTGTATCCCGGCGGCCGAGAGCCGTCCCCAGGTGGCGGCGACGGACTCGTCGCCGGGCAGGACGGGGATGTCGGCGAGCCAGTCGGCGAGTTCCTGGCGGCTGCGGGCGCCCCAGTGGCGGATCTCCATCCACTTGGTCAGTTCGCCGTAGGTCACGAAGGTGATCAGCGGCCTGCGGCCGATGAGGCGTGAGGCGAGCGGTCCGGTGAGCTTGCGCTTGTGGGACAGGGAGGCGACGTCGGTGTCCAGGATGACGGGTTGCATGCGGCCTCAGGCGACGTCTCGGTGGCGCTCGGCGTACGTGAAGGCAAGGAACTCCTCCAGTTCCTCGTCCGACTCGAACGTGTCGGCGGCGAGATCGTCCAGGGAGCGGATCGGTCGGGTGTTCTTCGCCGCCAGCATGTCCTCGACCGACAGGCGTGGCCGGGGTGGCGGGTAACTGAAGTCGTCCGGTGCGGGCGTACTCATCAGGACCTCCACCAGGGACGGGAACCGGCTCCGTGGCCCAGCATACGGGCGCCTACACCTGCTCACATCAAGGTTTCGCCCCACGAGCCAGGCCCTCTCCCCGGCACCACCCGGTTCAGGCTGCCCCCAGCTCCACCGTCCCGCTGCGACGGGATCAGCGGTCATGGGGCGTCGACCTCGTCGTGATCAAGGAGCTGTTGGGCCACGCTCACCTCGGCGTCACCGCTGGTGTCTATGCCCACGTGCGACTCCGCCTCCAACGCCAAGCCATCGACACCCTCGGCAACGCCCTTGGCCGGACCGACGGCGACCCTGACGACCCACCCGCCGTAGCCGTCGTCCACTGACGTTGCCGTCAGCGTTGCCGTCAAACACCTCAGAGGCGCTACAGCGGGATGGGCAGGAATAGCAGACGATTCACGCGTTCACGAAACGCCTTGTCTGAACTCACTCAGTTGCCGCGATCAAACGCACCAATCCTCCGCTTTCGGAGATTTCGATCGCGCATCTGGCATCAGGAGTGCACGGAATCTTGAGTCCACCGCTTCCACTTCTGCGCGAAGTAGCACAAGCTCGGGAAAGCGTTGCAGTTCCGCAGCATCCAGAGCTCGCGCCAGCGAATCCCTTGACGTCAGATCATTGAAGTAGTCTTCGGCGTCACCCCGGTAGCCCTGTTCGCAACTTTGGACGAACGAACTCCAGCGAGACAGGAGTGCCGACCAGACTTTCTGACGAAGCTGGAGAGCGCGTCACGGAAGTCCCCAGCGCCTTGAGTCATCGGGCCTCCTCTCTCCGGAAGTACGCGAGCGGATCATCTGGCCGGAAGACCGGTCCCACCCCGCCCGCGATCGCTAACCTCGCCCCCGTGAAGCAGCGACGCCAGAAGAAGCTCAGCCGCCACCTCCTCGAAGCAACCGTGGCGGCCGACGCCGCCCGCGTGAAGGCGCTGCTGCGGGCCGGTGCCAATCCGGAGGCACGGGACATGGACGGCACCACTCCCCTGTATCTGGCGGCCGTGCAGGGCGCAGCCGAGGTCGCGCGGCTGCTCATGGCAGCCGGGGCCTCCCCCGACGTCGAGAGCAGGGGGGTCGGGTCGGAGGGGACGCCGTTGTGTGCGGCCGCGTGCTGGGGGCATACCGAGACCGTGCGTGAGCTGCTGGCGCACGGTGCCGATCCGAACCTTCGGGAGGACTACGGAACGGGGTGGTCTCCCTTGGAGTGGGCGAACAACGGGCCCCACCCCGAGACCGCCCAGCTTCTCGTCGCCGCGGGGGCGAACCCCGTTTCAGCGCCCGTCACCGGCCCCGGCCCTCGTCACTGACCCACCCTTCCGTCGACGCACTCGCGCAACAGGTCGGCGTGCCCGCAGTGGCGGGCGTACTCCTCGATTCTGTGCACCATCAACTCCCGGACGGCGATCCCTTCCCTCCCCACACGCTCGCCCAGATCCGGGTGCCCGGCCAGCGCGGCGTCGGTCGCGGCCTGCTCGCGTTCCAGGTCGGCGTACGCGGCGTCGACCACGGCCTGGTCGGCGACGGCTCCGTCGAAGTCCGCGTCCCGCTTGCCGTACAGCTTCGGCAGCGGATCGCCGTCGGTGATCCAGTTGCGCCAGTCCCGTTCCACCTCGGCGAGGTGCCGGAGCAGGCCGAGCAGTGACATCGTCGACGGCGGAACCGAGCGACGGGCCAGCTGCTCCGCGTTCAGGCCCTCGCACTTCATCCGCAGGGTGATGCGGTAGCCCGTGAGGAAGTCCTGCAGCGTCGCCAGTTCACCGTCGGGACTGGCCCCCTCGGTGTTGCGGGGGTCGTCGTCCGGGTCAACCCACATGTCGGGGTAGACGGTTGCCTGGGTCCATCGTGCGGGTCGGTCAGTCATGAGGGTCATGGTCGGGCGTGACGGGCCGGGCCCGCCACCGGATTGTTGTCGGCCGGATGCCGGTGGCTGTCGGTGAGCTGTAGGCCGTTTGTCGGTCGGTGCTGGGACCGTCGGTGGCATGACACGAATCGACAAGAAACCCAGCAGCGCGGCCGTCACCGTGCGGGGGCTGGTCAAGCACTACGGCGAGACCAGGGCGCTGGACGGAGTCGACCTGGACGTGCGTGAAGGCACCGTGATGGGGGTGCTGGGGCCGAACGGGGCCGGGAAGACCACCCTCGTGCGGATTCTGTCCACGCTGCTGGCGCCGGACGCCGGGCAGGCCACCGTCGCCGGCTACGACGTCGTACGGCAGCCCCGGCAGCTGCGCCGGGTGATCGGGCTCACGGGGCAGTACGCCTCCGTCGACGAGAAGCTCCCGGGGTGGGAGAACCTGTACATGATCGGGCGGCTGCTCGATCTGCCCCGCAAGGAGGCCCGCGCCCGGGCCGACGAGCTGCTGGAGCGGTTCTCGCTCACCGAGGCGGCCAAGCGGCCGGCATCGACGTACTCGGGCGGTATGCGGCGGCGGCTGGACCTGGCCGCCTCGATGATCGGGCGGCCGGCCGTGCTGTTCCTCGACGAGCCCACCACCGGCCTCGACCCGCGCACCCGCAACGAGGTGTGGGACGAGGTGAAGGCGATGGTCGGGGACGGGGTCACCGTCCTGCTCACCACGCAGTACATGGAGGAGGCCGAGCAGCTCGCCACCGAGCTGACCGTCGTCGACCGCGGCAAGGTCATCGCGAACGGCGGGATCGAGGAGCTGAAGGCCAAGGTCGGCGGGCGGACGCTGCGGGTGCGGCCGGCCGATCCGGTGCAGCTGCGGCCGCTGGCCCGCGAGCTCGACGAGCTGGGCATCACCGGGCTGGCCACGACCACCGTGGACACCGAGGGCGGCACCGTGCTGGTGCCGATCCTGAGCGACGAGCAGCTGACCGCCGTGGTCGGCGCCGTCACCGCGCGCGGAATCACGCTCGCCTCCATCAGCACCGAACTGCCCAGCCTGGACGAGGTGTTCCTGTCCCTCACCGGCCACCGCGCCAGTGCCCCGCAGGACGCCGTGCCCGCCGACGACCGCGAGGAGGTCGCCGTATGAGCGCCGCCACCACCGTCAGCACCGCCGACGCACGCATCCCGCTGCGTGGGCACCTGCGCCACACCGGGGCGCTGGTCCGCCGCAACCTGCTGTGGATCCGGCAGGACCCGGAGTCGATGTTCGACGCGCTGTTCATGCCGGTCGTCTTCACCCTGCTGTTCGTGTACGTCTTCGGCGGCTCGATCGGGCAGGCCCTGGGCGGCGGCCAGGACGGATACGTGCAGTACGTGATCCCCGGCATGATCGCGATGATGAGCATGACGCTGTCCCAGGGCGTCGGCACCGGCTTCAGCCAGGACTTCAACTCCGGTGTCATGGACCGTTTCCGGTCCCTGCCGATCGGGCGGGGCTCGGTGCTGTTCGCGAAGATCTCGGTCGAGCTGGTACGGATGCTGTTCGCGACGGCCGTGCTGATGATCGTCGCCGTTCTGGTCGGCTTCGACATCGCCAACTGGCTCGGCCTGTTCGCCGCCGTGGGCCTGTCGACGGTGTTCGCCTCGTCGATCATGTGGGTGTTCCTCACCCTGGGCGTGGTCCTGAAGAACGCGCAGTCCGTGCAGGCGATGGGTTTCCTGGTGCTGTTCCCGCTGCAGTTCGGTTCGTCGATCTTCGCGCCGACGGATTCGATGCCGGGCTGGTTGCAGGCGTTCACCGACTACAACCCGCTGTCCACGCTCGCGGACGCGGCCCGCGGCCTGATGGTGGGCGGCCCGGTCGCGCACGACCTGTGGGTGACGCTGGGCTGGTCGGCGGCGATCACGGTGGTGATGGCGCCGGTCGCGATCCACAAGTTCAAGACGAAGAACTGAGCCGGTCAGATCAGGGCGGCGGCCTCCTTCGCGGTGAGGCCGCCGCCCTCGGCGTACGCCGTCTCGAACTGCTCGGCGTCCAGCGCGGCCCGTACGGCGGCCGTGGCGCGGTCGCGGGCCACGCGCTCCAGGGACGAGAACAGATGGCCGGGGGGCAGCAGCGCGTCGGCCGCGCCCAGACAGCGGGCGGCGTCGCGTCCGCCGTCGCAGCCGGCCAACGCCAGGGCGGCGATGACGAGGTACGAGGAGAGCAGTTGCGGGGCCATCGCCTTCGACAGCGGGTCGTCGGCCTGCGCGAGGCCTTGCCGGATCTTCTCCCTGGCCTGCTCGTAGCGGCCGTCGACGGCCTCCACCCACGCCTCCTGGCCGAGGATGAACGCGTCGAAGACGACGAAGTGCGCGATGGTGAACTCCTCGCGCAGCACCCGTAGATGCTCGCGCGCCTCGGCGGTCCGGCCGGTGCAGCTGAGCCATCCGGCGAGGAAGACCCGGGCGAACGGCATCGCCTCGTTGTGCGCGCCGCCCGCGTCGTCGAGCACCTCCCGCAGCAGGCGCTCGCCCCGCTCGGCGTCGCCCGCCTCCAGCAGCGCGGCGGCCAGCCGGGCGGTGAGGAGCGTGTGCTGGGCGTGGGCGCCGAGTCGCCGGGCCTGTGCCATGGCGGCCTCGTAGTCGGCGGCGGCCGCGAGGTAGCGGCCCTTGCGCTCGCGGGCCTCGCCACGCGCGGAGAGCGCCTCGGCACTGCCCCAGGCGTCGTCCAGCCGCTGGTAGATCTCCAGCGACTCGTCGGCATCCCGCTCCGCGTCGCCCGCCCGGTCGGGCCGGTTGGCGAGGATGTTGGCGCGGAGCTGGAGGCTGGCGGCCAGTTCCCAGTCGTAGCCCGGGGTACGGCGGCAGGTGGCGACGGCGGCGTCGAGGGTCGCGGCCAGCCGGTCCATGTCACCGGTCAGCATCACGGCGTAGAACGACAGCATGCCGGGGCTGCGGCAGGTCTGCGGCAGGCCCGGCTCGTAGGCCTCGGCTATCGCCCGCAGCTTGCGCTGGGCCTCGGGGGTCTGCCAGGCGTCCAGCTCGGTGTCCATGCAGGCGAGATGCCCCAGGTGGGCCCCGCGCCGGGCCTCCTCCAGGACCTCCCCCGTCATGGGTGGTGGCTCGGCGGTGCAACGCTCCCACACCGGGGCGGCCTTGCGGAGCGGCTCGGCGAAGGGGTCGGGGCCGAGCTCCATGACCGCGCGGCACCAGTGGCGGGCCTCAAGGCGCAGGTCGCGCATCTGCCAGTACCAGACCAGCGACAGCCCCAGGCACAGCGCCTCCTGCTCGTCGCGTTCGGCGACGGCGTGCCGCAGTGCCGTGCGCAGGTTCTCGTACTCGCGTTCCAGCCGTTCGATGGCGGCGAGCTGACCGGGGCCGCGCAGCAACGGGTCGGTGGTGCGGGCGAGTTCGCGGTAGTACGTCAGGTGGGCGCGCTCGGTGTCGCGGCGCCGGCCGGCCTCGTCGAGCCGTTCGACGGCGTACTCGGCGACGGTCTCCAGGAGCCGGTAGCGCATCTCGCCGTCGCCGGTGGGGGCGGCCACGACGAGCGACTTGTCGACGAGGGAGCCGAGCGCGTCCAGGGCGGTGGGCCCGCACACGGCCTCGGCGGCGGCGAGGTCGCAGCCGCCGGCGAACACCGACAGGCGGCTCAGGACGTCCCGCTCGTCCTCGTCGAGCAGGTCCCAGGACCAGTCGACGACGGCACGGAGTGTCTGCTGGCGGGGCAGCACGGTCCGGCTGCCCGAGGTGAGCAGGCGGAAGCGGTCGTCGAGCCGGTCGGCGATCTGGCGGGGCGTGAGCATCCGCAGCCGGGCGGCGGCGAGCTCGATGCCGAGCGGCAGGCCGTCCAGGCGGCGGCAGATCTCGGCGCAGGCCGCGCGGTCGTCGTCGATCCGGAACCCGGGCCGGGCGGCGGCCCCGCGGTCGGCGAGCAGCCGCAGGGCGTACGGCTCCGGCAGCGGCTCCACGGGCCGCAGCACCTCCCCCGGTACGCCGAGGGGTTCCCGGCTGGTGGCGAGGACCGTGAGGTGCGGGCAGCGCGCCAGCAGCTCGTCGGTCAGGCGGGCGGCGGCGTCGACGACGTGCTCGCAGTTGTCGAGGACGATCAGCATGCGGCGGCGGGCGCAGTGCTCGACGAGGCGTTCGACGGGGTCGTCGTGGCGGTCGCCCGTGGCGGCCCGGAACTCCTCGGCGCCGGCGCCGTGCAGCACGGTCTCGCGGGCGCCGATCGCGGTGAGCACGGCCTCGGGGACGGCGGCGGGGTCGTCGACCGGCGCCAGCTCGGCCAGCCACACGCCGTCGGGGACCGCGTCCCGTACGGTCTCGGCGGCCTCCTGCGACAGCCGGGTCTTGCCTGCCCCGCCGGGCCCGAGCAGCGTGACGAGCCGGGCGGTGGCGAGGTCGCCGCGGATGGCGTCGATGTCGTCGGCCCGGCCGACGAACGAGGTGAGGCGGGCGCGCAGATTGCCCGGGGGCGGGGTGCGGTCGCGGGACGGCGCGGCGGATCCGGCAGCCGCGGAGTCGGCGCCGGGGACGGGGACCGACGGGCCGGAGGGAAGGCCGGGCTTCCGGGCTCCGGCGGCCCGCTCGGCGGGCATCCCGGCCGGGCTCAGCAACTCCGCGTGCAGGCCCCGCAGCTCGGGTCCCGGGTCGGCGCCCAGCCGGTCCCCGAGCAGTCGTCGTACGTCCTCGTAGGCGGCCAGTGCCTCGGCGGTGCGGCTCGCGTCGCGCAGGGCGCGCAGGCGCAGGGCCTGGAGGGGTTCGTCGAGGGGGTGGCTCTCGCACAGGGCGGTCAGCTCGGGCAGCGCCTGCTCGGCCTGGCCGAGGGCGACGGCGGCGGCGAGCCGGGCGCGGCGGGCGTCCAGCCGGCGGGCGGCGCAGCGGGCCGCCTCGACGGTGCGGTCGGGCAGGTCGGCCAGGGCGGGGTCCTGCCACAGGGCGAGGGCGTCGTCGAGGAGGACGGCGGCCTTGGCGGGGTCGCCGTCGGCCAGCGCGCGCGTGCCCTCGTCGGCGAGCCGCTCGAAACGGTGCAGGTCGATGTCGTCGGGAGCGGCGGCCAGCCGGTACCCGCCCTCTGCCGAGCGGATCGCCTCCGCCCCCAGCACCCGCCGCAGCCGCCCCACGAGCGCCTGCAGGGCCCCGGCCGCGTCGGCGGGCGGCTCCCCGTCCCACACCTCGTCCACCAGCAGCCCGACGGGCACGACCCGCCCGGCCCTGAGCGCCAGCACGGTGAGCAGCGCACGCAGGCGCGCCCCGCCGATCGGAACGACCGAACCGTCGGGGCGGACTGCCTGTGTGGTGCCGAGAATGCGATAGCGCACGGAACCCATTGTCACCGGGGACGGCTCTTGGCCGCCTCCGGGTTTACGCACGCATGAACCGCGCGCGCCGGAACGGGGAGCCGGCGAGGAACCTCCGGTCCCCCCGCTGACGTTCCCCTGACGCCACCGGTACGGTCGACCCCACGCCACCCGACACCTCAGGGAGCCCTCCCATGACAACCGCCGCCTCCCGTCGCGCCGAGCGGCAGATCAGTCCCGTGTTCGTGGGGATTCTGGCCGTCGCGGCGGTGACCGGGTGGGCCACCTGGACCGGGTTCGCGCAGCAGCCGGGTGTGGCCGTCTTCCTCTTCGTGACCGCCGCCTGGATCGTCTCCCTCTGTCTGCACGAGTACGCGCACGCCCGGACCGCGCTGCACAGCGGGGACATCTCGGTGGGCGCGAAGGGGTATCTCACGCTCAATCCGCTGAAGTACACGCACGCGCTGCTGAGCATCGTGCTGCCCGTGCTGTTCGTGATCATGGGTGGGATCGGGCTGCCGGGCGGGGCGGTGTTCATCGAGCGGGGGCGGATCCAGGGGCGGTGGAGGCACAGTCTGATCTCGGCGGCCGGGCCGCTGACGAACGTGCTGTTCGCGGCCGTGTGCACGGCGCCCTTCTGGCTGGACGCGCTGGACGGGGTGCCGCGGGACTTCCGGTACGCGCTGGCGTTCCTCGCGCTGCTCCAGGTGACGGCCGCGATCCTGAACTTCCTGCCGGTGCCGGGCCTGGACGGCTACGGCGTGGTCGAGCCCTGGCTGTCGTACAGCATCCGGCGGCAAGTGGAGCCGTTCGCGCCGTTCGGGCTGCTGTTCGTGTTCGCGCTGCTGTGGATCCCGGCGCTGAACGGCGCCTTCTTCGACGTCGTCGACGCCGTGCTGCGCGGCCTCGGCATCGGCGACCTCGACACGTACTGCGGATACGAGCTGTACCGCTTCTGGCTCGGGACGAACGAGTACTGCTCGGTCAGCCCGTGACCGAGTCGCGCCGGGCGGCCCTGCCGCGCTTGAGGTAGTACCAGGCCATGTTCGACGACAGGCCCGCCAGCAGCACCCATACGACGCCCAGCCAGCTGCCCCGTACGAAGGACAGGACGGCCGCGGCGACCGCGAGGACGCAGACGACGAGGGCGTAGAGGGCGAGGCGGGGCATGGTGGTCGGCTCCTGTCGGGGGACACGGGTGGGGATGTGCTGACCACCAGTGTCCCCCATGGGGTCATACGTCCGTGACGCGCAGTCCCGCGTGTGCCTTGTAGCGGCGGTTCACCGAGATCAGGTTGGCGACCAGCGACTCGACCTGGTGGGCGTTGCGCAGCCGCCCGGCGAAGACGCCGCGCATGCCGGGGATGCGGCCGGCCAGCGCCTGCACGATCTCCACGTCCGCCCGCTCCTCGCCGAGGACCATGACGTCGGTGTCGATCTCCTCGATCCCGGGGTCCTGGAGGAGTACGGCCGACAGGTGGTGGAAGGCGGCGGCCACCCGGGAGTCCGGCAGCAGGGCGGCGGCCTGCTCGGCGGCGCTGCCCTCCTCGGGCTTCAGCGCGTAGGCGCCCTTCTTGTCGAAGCCGAGCGGGTTGACGCAGTCGACGACCAGCTTGCCCGCCAGCTCCGCGCGCAGCGCCTCAAGGGTCTTGCCGTGCCCCTCCCACGGCACCGCGACGATCACGAGGTCGCTGCGCCGGGCGCACTCGGCGTTCTCGGCGCCCTCGATGCCGTGGCCGAGTTCCTCGGCGGCGGCCTGGGCGCGCTCCGCGGCCCGCGAGCCGATGATCACCTTCTGGCCGGCCCGGGCGAGCCGGTAGGCGAGGCCCTTGCCCTGCGGCCCGGTCCCGCCGAGCACACCGACGACCAGGCCGGAGACGTCGGGCAGGTCCCAGGGGTCCTTGGCGGGGGCCTTCGCGGGCTTCTCAGCAGCAGCACTGTCGGTAGAGGTCATGGATCTGACTCTACGTCCGCTCCCGCCGGCCCGCCGGGTCGGGTGAGGCGCGTCACGGGCAGCCGCCGGAAGGCGATCCGTTCGTACGCCCCGAAGTCACCCGTCTCGTACAGCAGTCCGACCGTGCGGTCGTCCACGCGGACGAGGTCGGAGTAGGCGGCGGGCAGGCCGTCGACGGTGTAGGTGTCCCGCCAGGTGGTGCCGTGGTCGGTGGAGGCGCGGATGGTCATCAGGCCGCGGCCGGTGGGCGAGGCGGGGCCGGAGAAGAGCAGCACGTCGGGCTCGCCCAGGTGCAGGACGCTGGCCTGGCAGACGGGACCGGCGAGGCCCGCCTGCGGGCGGAAGGGCTGCACGAGCGTCGCGCCGCCGTCCTTGGAGAGGGCGTCGGCGCGGTTGCCGGGGGACAGGGAGGGCGAGCGGGAACCACCAGTGTCGTTGCGGGTGTTGAAGTAGACGCGGCCGTCGGGGAGTTCGGCGGCGGTGGTCTCGTTGGCGTTGACGTGGCCGTTGGTGTTCTGGTCGAGGTAGCCGAGGTACCAGGTCTCGCCGCGGTCGTCGCTGAGCAGGC
The DNA here is from genome assembly GCF_013009255.1 of Streptomyces sp. Z423-1. NCBI lineage: Bacteria > Bacillati > Actinomycetota > Actinomycetes > Kitasatosporales > Streptomycetaceae > Streptomyces > Streptomyces sp. Z423-1. Next base: position 6,840,974 of record NZ_CP053109.1, on the reverse strand, counting down.
AGTGGCCGCTGTTGTACTTCGCCTCGTCGCCGAGGTCGGTGCCGGTGGGCGGGAGGGTGTGGTTGCCGGGGACGACGACCCGGCCGGTGCTCAGCTGGAGGGCGTGGCCGGGGGTGGTGGCGTACCAGCGCCAGCCGGGGTGCTTGACCTGCTCGGTGATCTCCCTGGGCTCGGACCACGTCCTGCCGTCGTCGTCGCTGTGCTGCACCCACACCCTTCTGCCGTCGGCCTCGCTCACCTCGCCGCGCACGATGAGGTGTTCGGAGGCGAACGCGGCGGAGCGGACGTGGACGAGGAGGATGCGGCCGGTGTCGAGGACGACGGGGGCGGGGTTGCCCGCGAGGTCGGTGCCGTTGTCGGCGGCGACCTGCAACGGGCCCCAGGTGCGGCCGCCGTCCGTGGAGCGCTTCAGCACGATGTCGATGTGCCCCCAGTCCTTCGCGGAGTCGACCCGCCCCTCGCAGAAGGCGAGCAGCGTGCCTTCGTGCGTGCGGACGACGGCCGGGATCCGGTAACTGGCGTACCCCTCGCGGCCGGCGCGGAAGGGGACGGTGGCTGCGGGCATGGGCGGCTCCTTTTGCGGTGGCCGGTGTGGCCTCTTCGGTAGTTGCCGGTGTGGCCTCTTCTGCTGTGGCCAGTGTGCTTCGCCGGTGATCTCCGCGAACGGCAGTAATGCGGCCCTGTGCCCAGCTTGGGCGAATTCGCGGTGAACTCGGGGTCACGAGTGGTTGGTTGCGGCAGTATGCGGGGGCATGGATGCCGTACGGGTCGCGTTGTTGCGCGAAGTGCTAGCCGGGACAGAGTGGTTGGGGGCCACGCGGAGGTTCGCCGGGGTGCTGCGGGGGTCCGTGGTGTCGCACGGGGGTGGGTTACTGCTGGTCGGCACGCGGGAGTACGAGCCGTGGCATCTGGCGGCGCACCTCGTGGACGAGGCGGCCTGGTCCGGTACGCCGGAGCTGGCGCCGACGCTCGTACGCCATGACGCGCGTCCCTCGGACCCGGCGCACCTCGCGGTCGGGCTGGGGCGGATCGAGGCGGCCCGGCGGGGGGAGACGCTGCTGGTGGTGTCACCGGAGGGGCCGGGCGACGCGCTGCTGGAGCGGGTGCACGACGCGCGGCGGGCCGGAGCGACGGTACTGGCGCTCGGCGCGGCCGAGAGCGACCTCGCGGCGATGGCGCACGATGCGCTGGCCGTCGGGGCGGAGTCGGAGCTGGACCTGGACACCGTGCAGCACCTGGTGAGCGCGGCGGCGGGCGAGAACCCGCTGCCGGCGTCACGGGGCCGCCGCCGCTTCCGGGACCGCCTGTCCCGCCTCGCGGACGAACTGACGGCCCCGCCACCGCCCCGCTGGTGACCCCGGGGGCTCGGTCGGCCAGCTCCCACACGCCCACAGCTCCGCGCTGCCCGCCGCCGCCCCACGAAAAGCAGTTGCCTCGGTCACCCGCCCCGCCAGATCATCGCCTCTCGTGACCGACGACGCCCCAGCAGCAGCCCCCACCGGCCTGCGCGCCCTCCTCCCCGATCTCGCTCCCTGGCGGGCCTCCCCCGACTTTCGCAGGCTCTGGATCTCAGGGCTGGTCACGAACTTCGGCAGCTTTCTGACCTTTGTCGCACTGCCGGTGCAGATCAAGGAGCTCACCGGGTCCGCCGCGGCCGTGGGGGCGATCGGCGCCGTGGAGCTCGTGCCGCTCGTCGTGTTCGGGCTGTACGGGGGTGCGCTCGCCGACGCCTGGGACAAGCGGCGGCTGATCGTGTGGACGGAGGTGGGGCTCGGACTGCTGTGCGCGGCGCTGCTGGTGAACGCACTGCTGCCGAGCCCCGCCGTGTGGCCGCTGTATGTGGTCGCCGCCCTGTCCTCCGCGCTGGTGTCGGTGCAGCGGCCCGCGCTGGACGCGCTGACGCCCCGGATCGTGGCCCACGAGCACCTGCCGGCCGCCGCCTCGCTCAACTCGCTGCGCTGGCAGGTCGGCGGCATCGCGGGCCCGGCGCTGGCGGGCGTGGTGGTGGCGTACGCGGGGCTGGGCTGGGCGTACGCGCTGGACCTGGCCACCTTCGTCGTCTCCGTGGCACTGGCGGTCGGCCTCGCCGCCTCCCCGGCGTCCGCGGAAGCGGCGAAGCCGTCGTGGACGGCGATCGCGGAGGGCGCCCGGTACGCGTGGAGCCGCAAGGAGCTGCTGGGCACCTACACGATCGACCTCGCGGCGATGTTCCTGGCGATGCCGCTCGCCGTGCTGCCGTTCCTCGCGGACGAGCTGCACGCCGAGTGGTCGCTGGGGCTGATGTACGCGGCGATCCCGGCGGGGTCCCTGCTGGTGAGCCTGACCAGCGGCTGGACGTCACGGGTGCACCGGCACGGGCGGATGGTGGTGCTGGCGGCGGCCGGCTGGGGTCTGGCCATGGCCGCCGCGGGGATCGCCGGGAACGTGTGGCTGGTGCTGCTGTGCCTCGCCCTCGGGGGCGCCTTCGACATGGTCAGCGGCGTCTTCCGCGCGGCGATGTGGAACCAGACGATCCCGGACGAGCTGCGCGGCCGGCTGGCCGGGATCGAGCTGCTGTCGTACTCGGTGGGCCCGCAGCTCGGCCAGGTCCGCGCGGGCGGCACGGCCGCGTGGGCCGGGGTGCGGGCGTCGGTGTGGTCCGGCGGGCTGCTGTGCGCGGGCGCGGTGGGGCTGCTGGCGCTGTGCCTGCCGAAGCTGATGACGTACGACGTCCGCACGAACGAGCACGCCGTACGACTGCGCGACCAGCGCGCAGCCGCAACGGCGACGGCGACGGCGACGGCCTGATCAGCCGTCGGCTCGATCATTGCGCCGGGCCATTCGGACGCTGGGCCGATCAGACACCGAGCGGGTCCGGCACCGGGCTGGTCGGGCGCCGGGCTGGCGGCTACCGGGGCTGCTCCGGCACCGGCCTGCCCCTACACCGGGCTGCTCCAGCACCGGGCTGCTCCGGCACCGGCCTGCCCCTACACCGGGCTGCTCCAGCGCCGGGCTGCCCCGGCACCGGGCTGCCCCCGGCACCGGGCCCGGACGACCGCCTGACCCAGCGTCGGCCTCAGTGATCGGCGGCCTGATCAGGCCTCGGCCCTCCATCGACGGCGCAAGCCGGGAACCGACCCGGTCAGGCACCGGTCCGGATCAGTCGCCGCGCCAGTCAGGCACCGGTCCCGATCAGGCGCCGCGCCAGTCAGGCACCGGTCCCGATCAGGCGCCGACCCGATCAGACGCCGGTCCGATCAGACGCCGGTCCGATCAGTCGCCGCGTCGGACAGGCACCGCGTCGGACAGGCACCGCGTCGGACAGGCACCGCGTCGGACAGGCACCGCGTCGGACAGGCACCGCGTCGGACAGGCACCACGCCGGTCAAGCACCACGTCGCTCAAGCACCGCATCTGTCAAGCACCGCGTTCGATGAAGCGCCCCACCCTTCAGCCCAGCCCACGATCGAGCCTCGGTCCGTCAGTCCTCCTCGCGCTCCCCCCGCCCCACCGCGTCGTGCCATCGCGGGTCGGTCTCCCACTGGAGGTTTCGCTCGCGGGCCGTTTCCATCGCGTGTGCGGCCTCCTCGCGGCTGGCGTACGGGCCGAAGCGGTCCTTGGCCGGGCACTCCGGGCCCTCCTCGACCTTCTTGTGCTCCAGGCAGTAGTACCACTCGCCCGGCTTTCCGACCGTGCGCTTCTTGAACAGGGCCATGACCGGCTCCTTTCGCCAGGGGACATGGTCTCGTATGCCCGCTGGTTAGACTCGCTGGCATGTCTGGCCAGTCGCTGCTCGTACCAGGGGAGCTGTCTCCCACCCGTTCCGTGCCCGGAAACATCCGCCGGCCCGAGTACGTCGGCAGGCCCGCGCCGACGCCCTACACCGGCCCCGAGGTGCAGACCCCGGAGACCGTCGAGGCGATGCGGATCGCGGGGCGGATCGCCGCGCAGGCGCTGGCCGAGGCGGCGAAGGCGATCGCGCCGGGCGTGACGACGGACGAGCTGGACCGGGTCGCCCACGACTTCCTGTGCGACCACGGCGCCTACCCTTCCACGCTCGGCTACCGGGGCTTCCCGAAGTCCCTGTGCACCTCGGTCAACGAGGTCATCTGCCACGGCATCCCCGACTCGACGGTCCTGCGCGACGGCGACATCGTCAACCTCGACGTGACCGCGTACATCGGCGGGGTGCACGGCGACAACAACGCCACATACCTGGTCGGGGACGTCGACGAGGAGAGCCGCCTGCTGGTCGAGCGCACCCGGGAGTCCCTGAACCGGGCGATCAAGGCGGTCAAGCCGGGTCGGCAGATCAATGTGATCGGGCGGGTGATCGAGTCGTACGCCAAGCGGTTCGGGTACGGGGTGGTGCGGGACTTCACGGGACACGGGATCAACTCGTCGTTCCACTCGGGTCTGATCATCCCGCACTACGACGCCCCGCACGCGACCACGGTGATGCAGCCCGGCATGACCTTCACCATCGAGCCGATGCTGACGCTGGGGACGCACGAGTACGACATGTGGGACGACGGCTGGACGGTCGTCACCAAGGACCGCAAGCGGACGGCGCAGTTCGAGCACACGCTGGTGGTGACGGACACCGGCGCGGAGATCCTCACGCTGCCGTGAACCCTGGTCGTCGCAGGCCCGCTCTCTCCGGAGGGCGGGCTTTTCTCATGCCGCGAGGGGGTACACCTTTACCGACAGACCGTCGGCAAGGCTATTGACTTAGGTAAGCCTAACCTTAGAGGATCGGCTCATGGACTCCCTCTCCGCTCTCATCCGCACGGCCTCCCACGAGCAGCACGAGGAGGTCAGGACCTCGACGTTCATGAGCGACCTGCTGGGGCGCAGGCTGGGTGTGGACGCGTACGCGCGCTACACGGAGCAGCTGTGGTTCGTGTACGAGGCACTGGAGTCCGGCGCCGAGCGCCTGGCCCAGGACTCGGTGGCGGGCCCCTTCATGCGCCCGGAACTGTTCCGCATGCCCTCCCTGGAGGAGGACCTCGCGTACCTGCGCGGCCCCGCCTGGCGGTCGACCCTCACGGCGCTGCCCGCCACACGGGCGTACGCGGGGCGGATCACCGAATGCGCCCGCACCTGGCTGGCCGGCTACATCGCCCACCACTACACCCGCTACCTCGGCGACCTCTCCGGCGGGCAGATCATCCGTGACACGGCCGAGAAGGCGTGGGGATTCCCCAAGAAGGGCGACGGGGTCCGCTTCTACGTCTTCGAGCAGATCCCCAACCCGGCGGCCTTCAAGCGGGATTACCGGGTGCTGCTGGACGGGGTACGGGCGGACGAGCTGGAGAAGCAGCGGATCGTGGCCGAGTGCAGACGGGCGTTCGCGCTGAACTCGGAGGTCCTCCTGGCGCTCGGCGAGGAATTCGCCCTGTCGGCGTGAGCGGACGCTCCCCCGCGGTCGGTCACCGTTCCAGCAGGACCCGGCCCCCGATCTCCACCCACCCGTGCGGCTGCGGAGCGGTCAGGATCTGTGAACCGGCACCCTGCGCGATGTTCAGGGCCCGGTCCAGCTGGGCCGTGAGCAGCAGGGCGGCGGCGCCGGTCGCCTCGTCCTCGTCGATGCCGTCGCCCCGGCCGGGGAAGCCACGGGCCCGCACCCGCCCCGCCGCCTCGTCCTCCCACGCCCAGGCGTAGACCCTCCCCCACTGCCCGAAAGGCGTGGGAGGTGCCCCCACCCCTTGCGGCGGCACGGGCAGGTCGTCCACCTCGGCGGCGGTCGCGTACTGGCGCAGGGTGCGCGGCTCCGGCCACTCCGGCCGCGCCTCGATCCAGCTGAACTCCCCGTCCTGCCGGGCCCCCACCACCCCGGCGGGCGTGACCAGTTCGGGCACGTCGAGCAGCCAGGCCGCACCGACACAGGGGTGCCCGGCGAACGGCAGACGCGCGCTCGGCGTGTAGATGTCGATGACGCCGCGCTCGGGGTCGTCCACGAACACGGTCTCGCTGAAGCCGAGTTTCGCCGCGAACTCCTGCCGTTCGCCGCGCTCGGGCATGACCGAACCGTCGCGGACGACGCCCAGTTCGTTCCCGTATCCGCCGTTCGCCGCGCAGAAGACGCGCAGCACGTCGTAGTCAGTCACCCGGGCATTGAAGCATCACGCAGCGGATGACCCGACGTCAGCCAGCCAGAAAGGCAAGGCTAACCTAAGCTCCACGCGGGATTCCGGAAGGTCCGGGCGCGCGGAGGGGAACAGGACTGTGCGACGTATCCGCCGTGGCCCCGCCTGGCTGCTGACCATCGCCCTGGTCGCCGTCCTCCTCGCCCTGGTCCCGCTCGCCGCCGGTATCGGCGCCTACCCCGTCCCCGTCGGCGACGTGCTCTCCTCCGTGCAGCACAAGGCCGGGCTGGGCGGCACGGAGCTGGACCGGGTCGCCGAGTCGGTGCTGTGGAACGTCCGCTTCCCCCGGATCGTCCTCGCCCTGCTCGTCGGGGCCTCGCTGGGTTGTGCGGGGGCGCTGATGCAGGGCGTGTTCGGCAACCCGCTCGCCGAACCGGGCACCATCGGCGTCTCGTTGGGCGCGGCCGTCGGCGCGGTCGCCGCGATCGCGCTCGGGCTGAACTTCCTCGGCAACTGGACGCTCCCGGCGATGGCGTTCGTCGCCGGTCTCGGCACCGTCCTGCTGGTGTACGCGATGTCCCGGGCGGGCGGCCGTACCGAGGTCGTGACGCTGATCCTCACCGGGATCGCGGTGAACGCGTTCTGCGGGGCGCTCGTCGGGCTGTTCATCTTCCTCGCCGACACCGCCGCCGTGAACCAGATCACCTTCTGGCAGCTCGGCTCCCTCTCCCAGGCCACCTGGCCCAAGGTGCTGGCCGTATTGCCGTGCGCGGCGGCCGGACTGCTGCTGGCGCCGCTGTACTCGCGCCGCCTCGACCTGCTCGCCCTCGGCGACCGGCCCGCCCGGCATCTGGGCGTGGACGTGGAGCGGCTGCGGATCGTGCTGATCCTGGTCGTCGCGCTGCTGACGGCGGCCGCGGTGAGCGTCTCCGGCGTCATCGGCTTCGTCGGTCTCGTCGTACCGCATCTGCTGCGCATGGCCGCCGGACCCGGGCACCGCTTCCTCATTCCGGGCAGCGCGCTCGGCGGTGCGGCGGTGCTGCTCGGTGCCGACCTCGCGGCGCGGACGCTCGCCGCGCCCGCCGAACTGCCGCTCGGGGTCCTGACCGCCCTGGTGGGCAGCCCGTTCTTCTTCTGGCTGCTGCGCCGCACCCGCCGCAAGCAAGGAGGCTGGGCGTGATCCGCCTGCGCACCCGCGCCGTTCCCCCGCCGCCCGTCACGCCGGGCGACGTCCTCGCCGAGACCGAGGGGCTGCGCGTCCGCCTCGGCGCGCGGGAGGTGCTCGCCGGAGTCGACGTCACCGTCCGCGCGGGCGAGGTGCTGGCGCTGGTCGGCCCCAACGGGGCGGGCAAGTCCACCCTGTTGAGCGCCCTCGCCGCCGATCTGACGGCCGCCGAGGGGGTCGTGCGCATTCACGGCCGCCCGGCGGCCCAGTGGTCGGCGTCCGAACTGGCCCTGCGCCGGGCCATGCTGCCGCAGTCGGCCGCGCTGTCGTTCCCGTTCACCGTCGAGGAGGTGGTACGGATGGGGCGGGCGCCCTGGGCCGGGACGCCGCTCGCCGACCAGGACGACACGGCGGTGGCGGCGGCCATGGCGGCGACCGAGGTGACCGCCTTCGCCGGACGGCCGTTCTCCGCGCTCAGCGGCGGCGAACGCGCCCGCGTCGCGCTCGCCCGGGTCCTCGCCCAGCGTGCCCCGCTGCTGCTGCTCGACGAACCGACCGCCGCCCTCGACCTCAAGCACCAGGAACTGGTGCTGCGGCTGTGCCGGGAGCGGGCGCGCGCCGGGGACGCCGTGGTGGTCGTGCTGCACGACCTGGGGCTCGCCGCCGCCTACGCGCACCGCGTCGCCGTCCTGCACGCGGGCCGGATCGCGGCCGACGGGCCGCCGGCGGAGGTGTTCGACGAGCGGCTCCTGTCCGAGGTCTACGACCAGCCCGTCGAGGTGCTTCCCCATCCCCGTACCGGAGCGGTTCTGGTGGCGCCCCGGCGGGACCTGTGAAGTCCAGGTCACGGTGTGGCCGCGGTACCCGGTCCGGCCGTCCGCGCCCCGGGGTGCCCCGGTAGGGTTCGCCTCCGGGAAGGGGAAGGTGAAAGGACCCGATGAGCAGGGATCGCGGCCCTCGAAGGCTTCGCAGGCTGGACCGGAGTGTGCTCATGGCCGCTTCGTTGACCGCTTTGTCCTTGACGGCGAGCGGGTGCGTGGTGGTGCACGGGGAGCGGGAGGTGCTGCCGGGCGCGACCGAGGACGAGGCGGCCAAGGCGCTTCAGGACTTCACGAGCGCGTACAACGAGGCGGACAAGTCGTACGACAGTTCGCTCGACGCCGACCATGTCACCGGGCCCCTGGCCGCCATCGACGAGGCGCGGCTGAAGGCGGGCAACGTCAACAACCCGGGCGGCAACCCCAACCACTCGCCGCTGGAGTTCAGCGACGTCGAGTACACGATCCCGAAGAAGGCGGGCTGGCCGCGCTGGTTCCTCGCGAACGCGAAGGCCAACCGGGGCGGTGACGCGCGCTGGCTGCTGGTGTTCACCCGGGACGGGCTGGCCGACCAGTGGGAGGTGTCGTATCTGACCCTCGTGGCGCCCGACAAGGTGCCGGAGTTCAAGAAGGACAAGGACGGCTGGGCGGAGGCCCTCCCCGTCGACTCCGCCGAATTCGCCATGAAACCGGCCGAGTTGGGCAAGAACTACGTCACCTACTTGCAGCAGGGCGGGGACGGCTTCGCGTCCGGCGCGCACACCAGCTTCTGGCGCGATGAGCGGGAGAAGGACAAGGAGCGGCCGGGTCTGGTCACCCAGTACATCGACGAGCCGCTCGCCGACGGCGACTACGCGCCGGTCGCGCTGCGCACGGCGGACGGTAGTGCGCTGGTGTTCTTCACCACGCACCACTACGTGAAGCAGACCGCCGCAGCGGGCACCTCGGTGCCGGCGCCGGGTGCGGACGTGGAGGCGCTGACGACCGGTGAGATCAAGCAGTCGCTGACGATGGAGTTCGTCTCCAACCAGGTGGCACTGGACCCGAAGAAGGGATCCGGTGCACAAGAAGTGACCGTGCTGGGCCGGATTCAGGGGCTGACGTCGGCGAAGGGCGAGTAGGGCCCTGACGGAACGTTCAGTGCCGTAGGGGCCAGGCCGCGCTCGCGTGGTCGGGCTGGGCGCCCGCGTGCCGGGCGCAGGCGTCGGTGAGTACTTCCAGCAGGCTCAGCGGGTCGGGCAGCGAATGCTCGGGGCCGCGTACCCAGTGCACGGTCTGGTCGTCGCCGGGGAGCCGGGCCGGGGGGACGAGGACGTAGGAGCCACGGCAGTGCCAGCGCAGGCCCGGATGTTCGTCCATCGTCTCGGGGTGGCAGTCCAGTTCGCACGGCCACCACTCGTCCTCTTCCTCGGGGGTGCCGCGGGTGAGGGTGAAGAACAGCATGCGGCCGTCGTCGCTGGCGGCGACCGGGCCGACCTCGACGCCGGAGGCGAGCAGCCGGTCCAGGGCCTCCCGGCCGGCGTCCAGCGGGACGTCGAGGACGTCGTGCACCATGCCGGTGGCGGTGATGAAGTTGGCCTGCGGCTGGTGGCGGGCCCAGCGCTCGATCTGCGCGCGGTCGGTGGTGGACTGCGTCTGCCAGGCGAACGACACCGGGTGCCGGGCGGGGGTGGGACAGCCGACGCGGTCGCAGGAACAGCGGTAGCCGGGTGCCGGGTGCGCGGCGGGCGCCAGGGGCAGTCCCGCGGCGGCGGTGGCCAGCAGCAGGTCCTCCCGGCCGCCGTCGTCGGCGGCCTCCTTCGGGCGGCGTCCGCGCAGCCACTGGGAGAGTTTGCCCTGCCGGCCGGAGCGGCCGCCGAACTCCGCGCTCATCTATCCCCTCGCCTCGCCTGGTGAACAGTCAGCATGACCTATCGTCCCACCATCCTGCGCCTCGGAGGGCCGTAGTCCCCAACCGGGGCAGGGGGTACGAGACATACTCCACACGGAGATCACGGACAGCCACGGCGAGTCACGTGCGGTCAGCGGGGTGCGAGGCCGTGCAGCGCGTAGTCGACGAGGGTGTCGGTGTACTCGTAGGAGATGGGCCCCGTGTGCTGCAACCAGCGCTGGGCCAGCGGGGAGACGAAGAGTTCGAGGGCGATGCGCGGGTCGATGTCGGGGCGGACCTGGCCCGCGTCCTGGGCCGAACGCAGGCGCTGGACATAGAGCTGGAGCTGGGGTTCGAGGAGCTTGGCGACGAACTCGCGCCCGAGTTGCTCGTTGACGAGCCCCTCCGCGGCCAGGGCGCGGGACGGGGCCTCGAACTTGGGATCGAGGAGTTCGTCGACGGTGGCGCGCAGGACGTGCTTGAGGTCGGCGGCGAGGTCGCCGGTGTCGGGGATGGCGTACTCGGCGCCGGGCGGGGCGCCTTGTTCGGCCGCCTGTTCGGCAGCTTGTTGGCCGAGGTCGAGGAAGGCCTCCAGGAGTACGTCCGCCTTCGACGACCACCACCGGTAGATCGTCTGCTTGCCCACGCCGGCGCGGGCGGCGATGCCCTCGATGGTGGTCTTCGGGTAGCCGACCTCTCCGACGAGCGTGAGAGCGGCGTCGTAGATCGCGCGGCGGGACTTCTCGCTGCGACGGGTGGAGTCGGGGGTGGGCTTCTTGACCATGCGACGAATTTATCAGGTTGACAAGACGGCGCGTCTCGCCGCACGCTGAGGGACGTACGGGCGAGACGATACGTCTCGTGCACTCGATTAGAGGTCGTTGATCACCAGGGAGGCACACCATGACCCGAGGCGGAGCCGGAAACATGCTGGGAGTCGGCGGCACGCGTCAGAAGCTCGGCCGCAAGGCGCTGCGGGGCGGTGGCCGTGGCGGCCGCGTCGGCGGCCCGGACGCCCAGGCCCAGAAGCGGGAACTGCTGCGCAAGCTGCAGGAGAAGAACGCGGAACGGCGGGAACAGGCGGAGGAAAAGCGGTAGCCGCGGTGGCCGTCGGTTCAGGTTCGGCCCCTGCCCCCCTCCGACGGCGTCACGGGGGCCAGGGGTCGCCCCAGTCGGCGTCGCGGGCGGCCTTGTAGAGGTCGCCGTGGCGTTTGGTGACGGTCGTGCGGCGCAGCAGGGGTTCGGTTTCACAGAGGTCGAGGAGGACCTGGCCCTTGCGGATCTGGGGTTTGCGTACGACGCGGGAGGGCGCCGGGACGGGGCGGAAGCGGGTCGCGGCGACGTAGCTGAACTTCTCGTCCTCGTAGGCGAGGGAGCCGCCCTTGACCTGGCGGTGCAGGGAGGAACGGCTGACCCGCGCCGAGAAGTGGCACCAGTCCGTGCCGGGGGCGATGGGGCAGGCGGCGCTGTGCGGGCACGGAGCGGCGATGTGGAAACCGGCGCCGATGAGGCGGTCGCGGGCCTCGATGACGCGGGCGTAGCCGTCCGGGGTGCCGGGTTCGATGATCACGACGGCCTGGGCGGCGCCGGCGGCGGCGTCGACGAGGGCGGTGCGGTCGGGGGCGGTCAGCTCGTTGAGGACGTAGGAGACGGTGAGGAGATCGGTGCTCTCGATGGTGAGCGCCGCTCCGATACGAGAGCGCTGCCAGCGGGTGTCCCGCAACGCCGGGTTGGCCGCGGCGATCTCCCGGCCCAGGGCGAGCGCGGGCTCGGCCCAGTCGAGCACGGTGACCGGGCGGACCCCGTCCCAGGTGGCGGCGACGGCCCAGGTGGCGGCGCCCGTACCGCCCCCGACGTCGACGTGCCCGCCGGGCACCCATCCCGGCACGGCGTCCGCGAACGCGCCCAGCGCCGCCGACACCGCCTCGAAGGTGGCCGGCATCCGGTACGCGGCGTACGCGACCACGTCCGCCCGGTCCCGCAGAATCGGCGCGTCGGTCGGAGTGGCCCCTCGGTAGTTTCCGATCAGCCGCTCCACGGCCTGCGCGGCCTGTCTGGGCGGCAGCCCGTCGAGGAGACCGGCGAGGGCGGTGCGGAGGGTTTCGGCGGGGGGCAGGGGGGCGTGCACCTTGTGATTCTCGCAGAGGGCGGTCCCCAGGTCTTCGGCTGGTTCCGTCGTCGCCCGATCACGGTGTTCTGCATGGACACGCCGTGTCAGCCCTCCGTAGGCTGGTGATCACCTACGAAGGGGGCGGGGTGAACGGCAATCCGCTGTACCACTGGACAGCGCTGGCGGTGTCCACGGCGCTTGTGCTGCCGGTGTCGGTGGCGATACTGGCGGGCTGGACACCGCCGTGGATGCGGAAGCGGCAGGCCGGGATACGGTTTCGCGCCTACGGCCTTCTGTGCATCTACGGCCTCATGCTCGTCAACGGCATCCCCCGGATCGCCGACGCCTCCATCGATACGGTCATGACCTGCATGTACGTCGGTTTCGGCTGCATCGCCGGCGCTGCGGTCATGTTCCTGCTCGCGGAGCGCAAGGACTCAGCCGCCCGGACAGCCGGCCCAAGCACTGGCTACTCCTCGAACAACGCCTCCTGACCGGCCAGTTGCGCGTCCCGCCCACCCGGCCCCGCCTCCTGCCGCACTCGCCTGTTCCGCATCCCCACGACCACCGCCGTACCGGCCGCCGCCACGCCGAGGGCCGCCGGGACCATCCAGCCGCGGTCCAGGACGTGCCCGAGGGCGTGGTCGAGGGAGAGGCGGCCGGGGCCGGCGATGGCGATGCCGGTCGCGGCGAGGCCCAGGGTGGCGGCGTACTCGTAACCGCCCTCCTGGGCGAAGAAGCCGTTCGGGGCGTGCACCGTGGCCGCGCCCGCCATCCCGCCGGCCGCCGCCGCGCCCGCCGCCGGGGTGGCCAGACCGAGCGCCAGCAGGGTCCCGCCGCCCCACTCCGCGAGCCCCGACGCCGTGGCGCTCAGTTTGCCGGGCCGGTATCCGACGGACTCCATGAACTGCCCGGTCCCCTCGATCCCGGCCCCGCCGAACCAGCCGAACAGCTTCTGCGCGCCGTGCGCGGCCAGCACCCCGCCGGTGCCCAGCCGGAGCAGCAGCAGACCCAGATCACGTCGGTCGTAGCACGTCACGATGTCTCCCGGTGCAGAACGGTGCAGAACGGTGCAGAAGTGGACTCCACTCCACCGTCGCAGCCCGCCACCCACCCGGCCCTCCCGGGCAGCCGTTCGGGTGGCGCGCTACGGGGCGCGATGTGAGGGTGACTGGCATGACGATTCAGACGGCCAAGCTGAGTGACCCGGCGGTCCGCGCCTTCGTCACCGCTGTCAACTCCCACGACCGGGAGGGCTTCATGACCCTCCTCGCACCCGGCGCCACCATGGCCGACGACGGCACGGACCGTGACCTCGCGGACTGGATCGACCGGGAGATCTTCTCCTCCAACGGCCACATGGAGGTCGACAACGAGTCCAACGGCGGCCGCTCCCTCATCGCCCGCTACCGCAACGACACCTGGGGCGAGATGCGCACCCGGTGGACCTTCACCGTCGACGACGACGGCAGGATCACCCGCTTCGAGACCGGGCAGGCGTGAGCGAGACCCCGTGACGTGTGCCGTGCGCTGTGCCCCTTGTGCTGAAGTGCGCTCCAACTCCTAGCCTCACCAGGCATGGAGACCACCAGAACACTCGGGCGCAGCGGCATCGGCATCAGTGCTCTCGGCTTCGGCTGCTGGGCCATTGGCGGTGAGTGGAGCGACGCCGAGGGACAGCCGCTGGGCTGGGGCAAGGTCGACGACGAGGAGTCCGTACGGGCGATCCGGCGCGCCCTCGACCTCGGCGTCACCTTCTTCGACACCGCCGACACCTACGGCGCGGGCCACAGCGAACGCGTCCTCGGCCGCGCCCTCGGCAAGCGCCGCGCCGATGTCGTCGTCGCCACCAAGTGGGGCAACCTCTTCGACGAGGACACCCGCACCCTCACCGGCGGCGACGACTCCCCGGCGTACGCCCGGCGCGCGCTGACCGCCTCCCTGCGCCGTCTCGACACGGACCACATCGACCTGTACCAGCTGCACCTGTCCGACGCCGACCCGGACCGGGCGGCCGAACTCCGCGATGCCTGCGAGGAGTTCGTGCGGGAGGGGCTGATCCGGGCGTACGCCTGGAGCACCGACGACCCCGCCCGCGCCGCCGTCTTCGCCGAGGGCGCGCACTGCGCCGCCGTGCAGCACCGCCTCAACGTCCTCCAGGACGCGCCCGAGATGCTCGCGCTGTGTGCGAGGTCGGGGCTCGCCAGCATCAACCGCAGCCCGCTGGCGATGGGCCTGCTGACCGGGAAGCGGGCCGCCGGGCAGCCCCTCGACGCGGGTGACATCCGCAGTACGCCGCCCGCCTGGCTGCCGGGATTCGCCCCGGGCGTGGGTGCCGACCCGGAGTGGACGCGGCGGGTCGAGGCGCTGCGGGACGTCCTGACCGGCGACGGCCGTACGCTCGCGCAGGGCGCCCTCGCCTGGATCTGGGCACGCAGCCCGCACACGGTGCCGATCCCCGGCTTCCGTACCGTCGCCCAGGCCGAGGAGAACGCGGGAGCGCTCGCCAAGGGGCCGCTCACCGCGGAGCAGTTGGCCGAGGTCGACGACATCCTGGGGCGGTGAGCGGCGGCCGTGCGGGCGACGTGAACGCGGCAGCCGTTCCACGACCGACCGGTTCGTACCTCGCGGTCCCGCGCGAGGTCCCCCCTCCGGTCGCCGTGGAACGGCTGCCGCCCTCCCCCTGGGGTGTGGCGGGCGGGGAGCTCGACACTCCAAGTGTGAAGCCGGGGTGCGGAGTTCCTGTGAAGGAGAGTCGAGCATAAGCTCCCGACCGGCGGCGATGGGGCGGAAGTTCGTATTCCGCTTGTGCAGGTTGACCTTTCAGCCGCGCCCGATGTACGGCATCGTCGTCGCCAGCACCGTCGCGAACTGCACGTTCGCCTCCAGCGGCAGCTCGGCCATGTGCCGCACCGTGCGGGCCACGTCGGCGACGTCCATCACCGGCTCCGGCGCCACCGAGCCGTTGGCCTGCAGGGCGCCCGTCTGCATCCGCGCGGTCATGTCGGTCGCCGCGTTGCCGATGTCGATCTGGCCGACGGCGATGTTGTACGGCCGCCCGTCCAGCGACAGCGACTTGGTCAGGCCGGTCAGCGCGTGCTTGGTGGCGGTGTAGGCGACGGAGTGCGGGCGGGGCGCGTGCGCGGAGATCGAGCCGTTGTTGATGATCCGGCCGCCCTGCGGGTCCTGCTCCTTCATCTGCCGGTACGCCGCCTGAGCGCACAGGAACGCCCCGTTGAGGTTGGTGTCCACCACGTGCCGCCAGGCGTCGTACGGCAGCTCCTCGACCGGCACCCCGCCCGGCCCGAACGTCCCCGCGTTGTTGAACAGCAGGTCCACCCGCCCGAACCGCTCGACGGCCGCCGCGAACAGTGCGCCCACGTCCCGCGGCTGTGACACGTCCGTGCGTACGGGGATCCAGGCACCCTCGGGCACCAGCGCCCCCGTCTCCTCCAGGGCCTCCACGCGGCGCCCGGCAAGCGCCACCGACCAGCCCGCGCGCAGCAGTTCCACGGCGACCGCGCGGCCGATGCCGGAGCCCGCGCCGGTCACCACGGCGATCCTCGTGTCCGTTTGCCTGTCGTTCATGGGGCCGCAGCGTACGGGAGGGCCCGCCATCCGGAACTCATGAGTCCGCCATTCGGGTGTTGTGTACGCGCCAAGCGCATGTCGTCCCCGGCCACTCCAATGCCTCGTGCATCCATCAGCCAGGGGAGAACCGGATGACACTCGCAGCACGCCCCCAGCCCCAGCACGCCCCCGAACTACGCGCCGCCGCCCGGCACATCGGCCGCCGCCGCTTCCTCACCGCCACCGGCGCGGCCGCCGCCCTCGCCTTCGCGGTCAACCTGCCCACCGCGGGCGTCGCCGGCGCCGCCGAACTCGACGCCGCGCGGATCACCGACGACCCCTTCACCCTCGGCGTCGCCTCCGGCGACCCGGGGCCCACCTCGGTCCTGCTGTGGAGCCGCCTCGCCCCGGCCCCCTACCAGCCGGACAGCGGCCTGCCGGCCGAGCGCGTCACCGTGCACTGGGAACTGGCCCGCGACGAGAACTTCCGCCGCCCCGTCCGACGCGGCACCGCCACCGCGCACCCCGAGTTCCACCACACCGTGCACGTCGAGGTGGGCCACCTGGAGCCCGGCCGCGTCTACCACTACCGCTTCCGCGTCGGCCGCTGGGTCAGCCCGGCCGGCCGCACCCGCACCGCGCCCGCCCCCTTCGACCGGGCCTCGGCGCTCACCCTCGCCGCCGTCTCCTGCCAGGCGTACCACGACGGCTACTTCACGGCGTACGGCCATCTCGCCCAGGACGACGTCGACGTGGTCTTCCACCTCGGGGACTACCTCTACGAGTACGCCGTCAACTCGGTGGGCGGCCACCGCAAGTACACCGACCGGACCCTGCCCGACCTGTTCAACCGCGAGACCGTGACGCTGGAGGACTACCGGCTGCGGTACGCCCTCTACAAGTCCGACCCCGACCTGCGCGCCGCGCACGCCGCGCACCCCTTCGTCGTCACCTGGGACGACCACGAGACCGAGAACAACTACGCCGACGACATCCCCGAGAACTCCGTCCCGCCGGAGGAGTTCCTGCTGCGCCGCGCCTCCGCCTACCGCGCCTACTGGGAGAACCAGCCGCTGCGCCGCCCGCAACGGCCCGAGGGCCCGGACATGCAGCTCTACCGGCGGCTGCACTGGGGCCGGCTCGCCCAGTTCGACGTGCTCGACACCCGGCAGTACCGCTCCAACCAGGCCTACGGCGACGGCGCCGACGTGCCCGGCCCCGAGGTCGACGACCCGACGCGCACCATGACCGGCGAGACACAGGAGCGCTGGCTGCTCGACGGGTGGCGGCGGTCCGAGGCGCTGTGGAACGTCGTACCGCAGCAGGTCGTCTTCTCGCAGCGCGAGTTCGACCTGACCGAGCCGTCGCGGGTGTCGATGGACGCCTGGGACGGCTACCGGCCCTCACGCCGCCGGGTGCTGGACGGCGCGCAGGCGGCCGGTATCGAGAACCTGATGGTGCTCACCGGTGATGTGCACGTCGGCTACGCCTTCGACATCAAGGACGACTTCGACGACCCGGCGTCACGGACGCTGGGCACCGAGATCGTCGCCACGTCGATCGCCAGCGGCCGGGACGGCTCGGACAGGCCCGCCAACTGGGACACGTACATGACCGCCAACCCGCACATGAAGTTCTACAACGGCCGGCGCGGCTATGTGACGGTCGCGCTGGACCGGCAGCAGGCCCGGGCCGACTTCAGGACGGTGCCGTACGTGACCACGCCCGGGGCGCCGGTCACGACGGCCGCGTCCTTCGTGACTCAGGTCGGGGAGCAGGGGCTCAGGCAGGTGTGAGTTCCGCCGTGGGGTCCGCCTCGGGGGCCTCGCCCGGGTAGCGGACGCCGATGCGGTCCCGGATCGCGTCGAGCGTCCGCATCACGGCGAGGGTGCCGTCGAGCGGGACCAGCGGGGACTCGGTCTCGCCGGCGCGCAGGGCGCGCATCACCTCGCGGGCCTCGTGCTTGAGGCTGTTGTGCGCGGCGCCGGCGGCCGAGTCGTGGACGAACTCCTCGGGGTCGCGGCCGTCGCGGTGCAGGACGAAACGGTCGGGGTGGAAGAAGCCGGACGGGATGTCGATCCGGCCGTGGCTGCCGGTGACGGAGGCCGCCACGGGCGTACCGCCGACGATGGAGCAGTGCACCGAGGCGAGGGCGCCGCTCTCCCAGGAGAGCAGCGCTCCCGTCTGGAGATCGACGCCCTCGTCCGAGAGCACCGCCCTCGCCACGATGTCCGACGGCTCCCCGAGCAGCAGCTGCGCGAACGACACCGGATACACCCCGAGGTCCAGCAGCGCACCCCCGCCCTGCTGCGGGTCCCGCAGCCGATGCGAGGGCGGAAGGGCCCGGACAGCCCGAAGTCCGCCTGCACACTGCGCACCTCACCGACCGCGCCGTCGTCCACCAGCGCCTTCAACCGCCGCATCAGCGGACTGCAGTACATCCACATCGCCTCCATCAGGAAGCGCCCCCGCTCGCGCGCCAGCGCGACCAGCTCCTCGGCCTCGCGCACATTCAGCGTGAACGGCTTCTCCAGCAGCACGTTCCGCCCCGCCGTCAGACACAGACCGGCGGCCGCCCGGTGCGCCGAGTGCGGAGTGGCGACGTACACCACATCCACGTCCTCGTCCCGCGCGAGCCCGTCCCAGTCGCCGTACGCCCGGGGAATCCCGAACCTCTCCGCGAACGCCTTCGCCGAGTCCGAGGACCGCGAGGCCACCGCCACCACCTCGGCGTCCGGCAGATCCACCAGATCCGCCGTGAACGCCGCCGCGATCCCGCCCGTCGCCAGGATCCCCCACCGCACGCTGTCCGCGCCCATGCCGCCCCGCCCTCGTTCTCGTTCGATCTCGTGCGTTCTCGTTCGATGTCATCAGGCACCGTGTTCGAACTGAGAGCATAGGGACCGCACTGCTCGCAGAGGGAGGGGCCCATGCCCGAAGGGGCACCGATACCGGACCTGTCACAGGCGGCCGCGGCGGACACGCGGCCGCCCGTTCGTGCGCAGCGCCGCGCCGGCCTGCTCGTCACGCTCGTCCTCGGCGGACTGACCGCGACCCCGCCGCTGGCCATGGACATGTACCTTCCGGCACTGCCGGAGGTCACCCGGTCGCTGCACGCGCCCGCGGCGACCGTGCAGCTCACGCTCACCGCCTGCCTGGCCGGCATGGCGTTCGGCCAGCTGGTGGTCGGCCCGATGAGCGACCGCTGGGGCCGCCGCCGCCCGCTGCTCGCCGGGCTCGCCGTGTACGTCGTCGCCACCGCGCTGTGCGCGCTGGCGCCCACCGTCGAGACGCTGGTCGCGTTCCGGCTGGTGCAGGGGCTCGCGGGCGCGGCCGGGATCGTGATCGCCCGGGCGGTCGTCCGCGACCTGTACGACGGCATGGCGATGGCCCGCTTCTTCTCCACCCTGATGCTGATCTCCGGCGTCGCGCCGATCGTGGCGCCGCTGATCGGCGGGCAGATCCTGCGGGTGACGGACTGGCGTGGCGTGTTCGTCGTGCTCACCGTGCTCGGGGTGCTGCTCGCGGGGGTCGTGTGGTTCCGCCTCCCGGAGACCCTCCCCGCGAAGGAGCGGCACAGCGGCGGCGTCGGCGAGGCCCTGGGCTCGATGCGCCGCTTGCTCGCCGACCTGCCCTTCACCGGCTACATGCTCGCGGGCGGCTTCGCCTTCGCCGCGCTGTTCGCGTACATCTCGGCGTCGCCCTTCGTCGTCCAGGAGATCTACGGGGCCTCCCCGCAGACGTTCAGCCTGCTGTTCGGCCTGAACTCGATCGGCCTCGTCGCCGCCGGGCAGATCAACGGCAAGGTGCTGGTCGGGCGGGTCCGCCTGGACCGGGTGCTGGCCGTCGGCCTGGGCATCGTCGTGCTGGCCGCGACCGCGCTGCTGCTGATGTCGCTGGGCGTGTTCGGCGAGGTCGGGCTCGCGCCCGTGGCCGCCGCGCTGTTCGTGCTGATGAGCGCGATGGGCATCACCCTGCCCAACACGCAGGCGCTGGCCCTGATGCGGGTGCGGCACGCGGCCGGGTCCGCGTCCGCCCTGCTCGGTACGTCGTCCTTCCTCATCGGCGCGATCGCCTCCCCGCTCGTCGGGATCGCCGGTGAGCACACCGCCGTCCCGATGGCCGTCGTCCAACTGGCCGCGGCGCTGGTGGCGACCGCCTGCTTCGTGGGAATGTGCCGTCCCTGGAACAGCCGTGCGGAGGGAGCGGAGAGCTGAGCGCACCGAGACTGCGCACCGGCACCCCGGAGCGCGCCGGCCTCGACCCCGGCGAAATCCGCCACCTGGTCCGCGAGGTACGGCAGCTGACGACCGGGGACCGCCCGTGGGCACCGGGCGTCGTCGTGGCCGCCGGGCGGGGGCCGGTGCTCGCGGTGCACGAGGCGGCCGGGTACGCGGTGCGGTACGCGGCCTACGACGCGGAGGCGGACGCGGGCGTGGAGCTGCCGGAGTCCGCACGCGTGCCGATGACCGTCGACACCCCCTTCGACCTGGCCTCGCTCACCAAACTCTTCACCGCCGTCGCCGCCATGCAGCAGATCGAACGCGGCACGCTCGGCATCGACGGGCAGGTCGGCGCGTACCTCCCCGACTTCCGGGCCGCCGCCCGCCACGGCACCACGGTGCGCGGGCTCCTCACGCACACCTCGGGCCTGCGCCCCGAGCTGCCGCTGTACGACTGCGCGACGGACGCGGACCGCCTGGCCCTGCTCCGCGCGGAGGCCCCGACCGGCCCGCCGGGCGCCTACCGCTACTCCGACCTCAACCTGCTCCTCCTCCAGTACGTCCTCGAACGCGTCACCGGCCGCCCCCTGGACGTCCTGATCCACGACGGCATCACCCGGCCCCTGGGCATGACGTCGACCCGCTTCGGCCCGTGCCCGGACGCGGCGGCGACGGAGGACCAGCGCCGCCCGTGGGCGAAGGCGGACCGGGGGATGCTGCGGGGCGAGGTCCACGACGAGAACGCGTGGGCGCTGGGCGGGGTGGCCGGTCACGCGGGCCTGTTCTCGACGGCCCGGGACCTGGCGGTGTTCTGCCGCGCGCTGCTGGCGGGGGGTGCGTACGGCCCGGCGCGCATCCTGGGCCCGGACTTCGTGGACCTGATGCTGACGCCACCCGGGCTGGGCTTCGCGCTGGACCAGCGGTGGTTCATGGGGGCGCTGGCGGGGCGGGGAGCGGCGGGCCATACGGGCTTCACGGGAACGTCCCTGGTCGTGGACCGGGCGACGGACACGTTCCTGGTGCTGCTGGGGAACACGGTCCACCCCCGACGCCGGACCCCGGACAGCCGACCGCGGGCACGGGCGGGGTCGCGGGTGGCGTGGGCGGTGCGGGGGGTGTGAGCGCAGGACGTGGCGACTCCGCTGCCCCATCGCGGGTTCTCGCCGGGGCTGTCGGACACCGGAATCGACGATGGACGGCGGCTGGATGCTCCCGGCGGCCCTCGGCATGGCGGTGGCCGGTACGGCGGTGGTCGTGGGGATGCCGCGTCAGTCCACAATCCCCGCGTCATGGGCCAGCAGCCCCGCCTGGGTGCGGTTGACGCAGCCCAGTTTGTCCAGCATGCGGGAGACATGGCCCTTGATCGTGGCCTCCGACAGATGAAGGCGGGCCGCGATCCGGGCGTTGGACAGGCCCTCGCCCAGGCCCGCCAGGACCTGCGTCTCGCGTTCGGTGAGGGAGGCGACCAGTTCGCGGGCGCGGTCGCGGGCCGACAGGCTGTCCGTGGAGGCGGCGATCAGACGGCGGGCGGCGGAGGGCGAGAGGACCGTGTGGCCCTGCGCGGCCGTGCGGACCAGGCCGATCAGGTCCTCCGGCGGGGTGGACTTGACCAGGAAGCCGGTCGCGCCGGCCCGCAGGGCGCGCAGCACGTACTGGTCGGCGTCGAAGGTCGTCAGCACGACGATGTTCGGCGGGTCCGGAAGCTCGTTGATGTGCCCGATCGCGGTGAGGCCGTCCATGCCGGGCATCCGCAGGTCCATCAGCACGACGTCCGGGCCGCTGCGGCGGACCGCCTCGATGCCCGCCGCGCCGTCGTGCGCCTCGTCGACGACCTCGATGTCCGGGGCGGAGCCGAGGATGGTGCGCAGGAAGACGCACACCAGGGGCTCGTCGTCGACCACCACTACTCGGGCCACGCTCACACCGCCGATTCCGCGGTCGGGACGTACGAGGGCAGCGTCGCCTCGACGCCGAACCCGCCGTCGGGACGGGGTCCGGCACGCAACGTACCGTGCAGCAGCTCGATGCGCTGCCGCAGATGGGCGATGCCCAGACCGGAGCCGGTGCCGGTGAGGGCGCGGCTGGGTTCGCCGGTGGGCGGCGTGTTGTGGACGGTGAGCCGCACCTGCGTGTCGTGGTACTCCACCCGCACGGTCACCTCGGCGCCGGGCGCGTGCTTGCGCACGTTGGTCAACGCCTCCCGCAGCACCCGGTAGGCGGTGCGGCCGACCATTGGGGAGGCGAGCGCCGGGTCGCCCGACTCGATCAGCTCGGTCCGTACACCCACCGCGATCGACTCGGCGACCAGGTCGGGGAAGCCCGCCACCGACGGCGTCCGGTCGCCCTCGGGCGCGGTGCGCAGGATGCCGACCAGGTCGCGCAGTTCGTCCAGCGCCTGGCAGCCCGCGGCGCGCAGCTCCTCCGCCGCCTGCCGGGTCGACTCGTCCTGCGCGGTCACCCGCAGCGCCCCGGCCTGCAGCACCATCAGGCTCACCCGGTGGGTGACCACGTCGTGCATCTCGGCGGCGAGCCGGGCGCGTTCCTCGGCGCGGGCCCGCTCGGCCAGCAGATGGCGTTCCCGCTCGGCCCGCTCGGCGCGTTCGACCAGCGCCAGGACCATGCGCCGGCGGGCGTCGAAGTACAGCGCGAGCAGCGGCCCGAGCGCGGTGCGCAGCAGCCCGATCGTCATGACGGTGACGGACGGCTCCCAAGGCCGCATCACGACGAACGTCAGGGCGGCGAGGGCGACGTACGCCGTCCTGCGGTTCCGTCGGTAGAAGAGCGGACCGTAGGCGGCCACCACCGTCGAGTAGGGCGCCCACACGTTGCCGTCGTTGGCCGGTGTCAGCGCGCCGGCCGGGGCGATCAGCAGCGTCACCGCCAGCGTGAACACGCCGAGTACGGCGACGACGGTGAGCGGGGCGGCCCGGCGGACCGCGAGCGAGGCGCAGGCGAGCGCCTGCACCCCCAGCACGACCCAGGCGAGCGTGTCCGGGCGGTCCGGCCACCAACTGGCCCCGGCCAGCGTCGCGCCCGTGTCGAGCAGCACGAAGGCGACCGCGATCGCCACGTCCACGGCCACCCAGTGCCGTCGGTGCCAGGGTCCGTCAGCCATGCCGCTCACGGTAGGACAATCCACCGCGGCTCCCTCCCCGCGCCCGGAACAGAGCAAACGTCCTTCCCCCGGGGACCCTACGAAAGTCGCGTGCGGGCCCCGTACGACCCGCCGTTCGTCGCTCCCGGGACCGACCGCTCGCCCTACCGAGCACCAAGTCCGCCGCCGTGTAATGGCGTTATGGACGCGACAGGCAACGACGTCATCTCGATTCCCCGGCTCGGTCGGTACACGATCGACACCGGCCGTTCGTCCCTGACCTTCGGCACCAGGCACCGCTTCGGCCTGCTGCCGGTGCGCGGCACCTTCGCGGTCCGCGGCGGCACGATCGACGTCGCCGAGCCGCTCGCCGAGTCGAGCGTGCGGGCCGAGATCGATGCGACGGGCTTCCGCACCGGCAACGACCAGCGGGACACCGCCGTACGGTCGGAGCGGTTCCTCGACGCCGAGCGCCACCCCGTGATCACGTTCGTCTCCGACCACGTGGACCCGGCCGTCATCTCCGGGCAGCTCACCGTGCGCGCGGTGACGAGGCCCGTACGGCTGTCGGTCGTACGCTCCGAGGTCCTCGGCGGCTCCTTCACCGTGCGCGCCACCACCTCGGTCGATCGCACCGAGTTCGGGATCACCAGGTCCGGGCTACTGGCCCGACGCCACGTCGACCTGACGCTGGACGTCATGTGCGTGCGCATCTGACGCCCGCGGTTGTGGTCGAGGACCTGAGCAAGAGCTACGGCGAGGTACACGCCGTGCGCGGGGTGAGCTTCACCGTCGAGCACGGCGAGATCTTCGCGCTGCTGGGCCGCAACGGCGCCGGGAAGAGCACCACCATGGAGATCCTCGAAGGGTTCCGCGCCCGCGACGCCGGCCGGGTGGACGTGCTCGGCATCGACCCGGGCGAGAGGTCCACCGGGCGGGCGCTGCGGGAGCGGATCGGGCTGGTGCTGCAGGACATCGCGGTGGAGCCGTACCTCACGGTCCGCGAGACGATCGCCCGCAACGCCGGCTACTACCCGGACCCGCGGGACATCGACGAGGTGATCGGCCTGGTCGACCTCACCGGGCTGGAGCGGAAGAAGGTCCGCAGCCTCTCCGGCGGTCAGAAGCGGCGCCTGGACCTGGCGCTCGGCGTGATCGGCAACCCGAGCGTGCTGTTCCTGGACGAGCCGACGACCGGTTTCGACCCGAACGCCCGCCGGGGCGCCTGGCAGTTGGTCCGGGACCTGCGGGACGCCGGGGTGACCGTTCTGCTCACCACGCACTACATGGAGGAGGCGCAGGAACTGGCCGACCGGGTCGCGGTGATCGCCGACGGGCGGATCGTCGCCGAGGGCACGCCCACGACCCTCGGTGGCCGTGACACCGCGCGAACCAGGATCCGCTTCGCGCTGCCGCCCGGCTGCACGCCCGCCGATCTGCCGGTGGTCGCCACGGCGGCCGAGGACGGCCTGGTCACCGTGGAGTCCGCGGAGCCGACCGGGACGCTGCACCAGCTGACCGACTGGGCGCTGCGCCGCACCGGCGTGCTCGCCGGGCTGACCGTCGACCGGCCCAGCCTGGAGGACGTCTACCTGCGCCTGACCGACCACAGTGACGGCGCGCCGCAGGGGAGCACGCGGTGAGCGTCGCCGTCCGGAGCAGCACGGCCCGGCAGGGGGCGCGGCGCCGTCCGATCGCCCTGTTGTGGCATCAGGTCCGCTACGAGCAGCTGACGTTCTGGCGCAATCCGCAGAGCGCGTTCTTCACGTTCGTCTTCCCGGTCGTGGTGGTCGCGATCTTCGGCGGGCTGTTCGGCGGCATCGGCGAGAGCGAGTTCTACTACGGCCGCTCGGCCCTGCAGTACTACGTGTCCACCATCGCCGCGCTGTCCGTCCTGGGCTCCTGCTACAGCCAGTTGGCGATCGTGCTGGCGACCCGGCGGCAGAACGGCATCCTCAAACGGGTCCGCGCCACCCCGCTGCCGGCGGGCGTGTACTTCGTCGGGCTGCTGGCCCACTGCGTCCTGGTGAGCGTGGTCGACGTCCTGCTGATCTGCGCGGTCGGCCGACTGTACGGCGTCTCGCTGCCCGTCTCCTCGCAGTGGCCGGCGATCGTGCTGGTGCTCGTGCTGGGCGCGGCCGCGTTCTGCACGCTGGGGGTCGCGGTGGCCTCGCTGATCCGCAACGCGGAGGCCGCGCCGTCCGTCGTGCAGTTCGTGCTGTTCCCGCTGGTGTTCATCTCCGGCACGTATCTGCCGATCCACTCCGGGCTGCTGAACGCCATCGCCGACGTGCTGCCGGTGAAGCCGTTCAACGACGCCCTGCTCGCGGCGTTCACCACGGCCGACGCGGGCCTGCCCTGGCGGGACTTCCTGGTGCTGCTGCTGTGGGGTGCGGCCGGGGCGGTGGTGGCGGTGCGGCGGTTCCGGTGGGACCCGCGGCCGGAGTGACCTGACACCGCGCCAGGCCAGCGGTGGCGGGCTCGGTAGGGGCGGGGCAGGCTGGAAGAGAGGCATGAGCGGCGCGACGGGCCTCCTGTACGCCGGGGGTCTGCGCGCCCGGAGGAGGCGGGTTGGACATGACGGAGACGACCGGTGCGGCGGTACGCGCCACCGAACCCGGCGCGAGCGCGCGCGGAGGCGAGGGCGGGCCCGGAGGCCGTGGCAGGACCACCATCGCGGACGACGTCGTGGCGAAGATCGCCGGGATGGCCGCGCGTGAGGTGCCGGGCATCCACGCCCTGGGTGGTGGCCTCGCCCGCACCATGGGCGCGATGCGCGAAAGGGTTCCCGGCCGGCGGGCCGGCGTCACCACCGGCGTCAAGGTCGAGGTCGGTGAACGGCAGAGCGCCGTCGATCTCGATGTCGTCGTGGAGTACGGGGTGGCCATCCCCGACCTCGCCGCCGACGTGCGCGAGAACGTCATCGGGGCGGTCGAGCGGATGACCGGACTGGAGGTCGTCGAGGTCAACATCGCGGTTGACGACGTCCACCTCCCCGACGAAGAGGAGGAGGGGGAGGAGACGGTGGAGGGGCGGGTCCGGTAGCCGCCCACGCTGGGTCATATACCCCATTTGGGGGTATATGACATGCGAAGGTGCAGTGCGACAGACGGTGCTGGAGAGGAGAGTGACCATGGTGCTGATGCGTACTGACCCCTTCCGCGAACTGGACCGGCTCGCCCAGCAGATGTTCGGCACGATGGCCCGGCCTGCCGCGATGCCGATCGACGCGTACGAGCACGAGGGCGCGTTCTGGATCCACTTCGACCTGCCGGGCATCGACCCCGACAGCATCGACGTGAACGTCGAGCAGAACGTGCTGACGGTGCGGGCGGAACGCACCGCCCCGAAGGATGTGGAGATGGTGGTCGCCGAGCGGCCCAGCGGCGTCTTCAGCCGCCAGCTGTTCCTCGGCGACACCCTGGACACCGACAGGATCGAGGCCGGCTACGACGCGGGTGTGCTGACGGTGAAGGTGCCGATGGTCGAGAAGGCCCAGGCCCGCAAGATCGAGGTCGCCCGCGGTGAGCAGAAGGAGATCACCGGCTGACCGCTGCGGAGGGAGGGGTCCGGGCCGGGCCCCTCCCTTCGGCAGGCCGCGGCGAAGCGGATTGATTGAAGGACGACATAGGGCGACGTAGGGCGACGTGGGACGACGTGGGACGACATGGCGCGGCTGAGGGCGGACGGCGAGCGTCTGGTGGTCCGGCTGGCGTGGTGGGAGAAGGCGGCGTTGCGCCGCCGGAACGTACGGGTCGCGTTGTCCGCGGTGGAGCGGGTGACCGTACAGCCGGACTGGTGGCGACTGCTGCGCGGGACCCGGGGCCGGTGCCTGGTGGTGCCCGGCCGTCTCAGCCTGGGGACGTGGCGGCACGGCGAGGGTGAGGACTTCCTGGCCCTGCGCCCCGAGGACCCGGCGGTCGTCTGCGTGGACCTGCGACCCCCGGCGCCGTTCACGCGGATCGCGGTCAGTTCCCGGCATGCCGCGGAGACGGCGTCCGAGCTGGAGTCGGCACTCGGTCGGCGGGACGGGATCAGTCACTGACGTCGGTGCGGATCAGTCACCGACGTCGGCGCTGCATGACGGCGACCTGCCCCCGGCAGCCCGCCCTTGACAAGCCGCGGGCTCCCTCTCTATCCACGATGTCAGGGAGCGTTTCTCCATGCCCGCAGGTGACGGGCCGGGGAGGTGATCCGGATGGCAGAGCCCGCGCGCGACCACTACGCGGTTCTCGGCGTGGAGCCGACCGCCTCGGCCCGGCAGATCACCTCCGCCTTCCGCAGGCTCGTCCGCGCGCTGCACCCCGACACCAACCCGGACCGGACCACGGCGGACGGCCGGCTCACCGAGGTCATGGACGCCTACGGCACCCTCCACGACCCGGCCCTCAGGGCGGCGTACGACGCACATCGCACCCGCCGCACGCCGCTAGAACCGCAGAAACCGCAAGGCCGCCCCATCCCCGTGCGGGTCACGAGAACGACGGCGCCCCGGACATCCGACCTGCGGGCCAGTCCGCCGTACGCCGCGCAGCGCGTCCACCGGACCCCGGAGCCGTCCACGATCTGGGACCTGCTGTGGCAGTGGACGAATCGGTGGTGAGGAGAAAGGGCGGCGGGAGGCCGGGGCGGCCGACGCCGTCATCCGGCGTCGGCCGCCCCGGCCCCCGGGTCCTCGTCCAGCACGAAGACCTTGGTCCAGGTGGCACCGCACCGGCAGTACGTCTCCTCGGTCAGCGCCCCGTCCTCCGTGACGCCGAGACCGAGCCGCAGCCGGACATGAACGTGCTCGCTCATCGCGGGAACCATCCCCTCTCCCATCAGGTCCCGTCAGGTCGTGCGCCTCATGGAAGCGAGGGAGGGGACAGGTGAACCACCCGCATTCGCATATCGGACGACACCATCACGTACGGTCCCCGATCCGTCGCGTCCGGTCACCGCGAACGGCGGCGTGACCGATTCAGGATCCGAGCGGCTGGGTACCCGGCTCGGGGTCGCGTTCCGCCGTACGACACGGAGCCGAGGAAGCCGAGGACGGTACCGCCATGACCGAGTACGAGCGTTCCCGCACGATGCCCGCCCAGCCCGAGCAGGTCTTCGACGAGGCCGCGAATGTCGGCCGGCTGGAGACCTGGCTGCCGGAGGCGCTGCATGTGGAGTCCGTGGATCTGCCCGCCGTCACCGTGCACGAGGACCGTACGGACGAGGACACCGCCGCCCTGCTGCGCGCTCAGCGCGACCAGATGCGGCTCGAATGGGGCACCCGCGAGCAGGGCAGCTATGCGGGCTGGCTCCAGGTCGCCGGAATCGGCGCCGGAGCCAGTGAGGTGACGGTCCACCTCTCGTTCTTCGACGACAGCCACGACCCGGGCGAGGAGGCCGTGCGCGACGCCCTGGACACCAGCCTGCGGCGCCTTGAGGAGCAGGTGCGGCTGCGGGTCGAGCACGCGGCGGGCTGACCGGCGGCCACGAAGCGCCATGGCACGCGCCAAGTCGTACGCCGTCGCCGCCTCCGGGCAGTGGACCGACGAGGAGGAGGGGCGCCGCCGACTGCCCGCGGGCGAGGTGCACGCCTGGGAGCCGGGCCTGAACCAGACCGTCTGCGGGCTGTCCCTGAGCCGCTCCCACCTGGTCCGCTTCCCGCACGTCAGCTGGCCGGACACCTTCCCGGAATCCGGCGGCGCCGCCGACGAGGTGCGGCGGCAGTGCCCACGGTGCGCCTCCGTCGCCGGACGCCGCGACAGTGCCGCACGCCCGGGGTGGCGCCGTATCAACCCTCGCCCTTGAGCCGGGGTGCCGGCGTATCAGCCCGCGCACGTGAGCCGGAAGGCCGTCCACACCGGGAGACGGACGTGGAACGCGGGTAGTCGGACCTCATGGCGAGTGACCCCGGCGTTCCGGACCGTCTGCGGCGGACCGCCGCCGACGTGTTCGGCTGGCGGGAGCTGCGGCCGGGACAGCTGACCGCGATGGAAGCGGTCATGGCGGGCCGCGACACGCTGGTGGTCATGCCGACCGGCGCGGGAAAGTCGGCGGTGTACCAGGTGGCGGGGCTGTCGCTGCCCGGACCGACCGTGGTGGTCTCCCCGCTCATCGCCCTGCAACGGGACCAGATCGCCGGCCTGCTGAGCCACCGCGCCCCCGACGCCGTCGCGGTCAACTCCGCGCAGCCGGCCGGGAAGACGGCGGCCGCCTGGGATGCGGTGCGGCACGGCGACGCCGCGTATCTGTTCCTCTCCCCCGAGCAGCTGACGAAGGGCGAGGTGGTCGAGCGCCTCGCCCGCGCCGGGCCCTCGCTGTTCGTCGTGGACGAGGCGCAGTGCGTGGTCGCCTGGGGCCACGACTTCCGTCCCGACTACCTGCGCCTGGCCCAGGCGGTCCAGCGGGTGGGCAGGCCCACGGTCCTGGCCCTGACGGCCACGGCCGCGCCCCCGGTGCGCGAGGAGATCGTACGGCGGCTGGGCATGGCGGACCCCGCACTGGTCGTGGCCGGTTTCGACCGCCCGAACATCGCCTTGGAGGTACGCCGCTTCCAGGACGACGCGGACAAGCGCCGGGCGGTGGTGGAACGAGCCGCGACGGAGCCCAAGCCGGGCATCGTGTACGCCGCCACCCGCAGGGACACCGAGGAGTACGCGGCCGCGCTGGCCGGGCTGGGCCTGTCGGCGGCGGCCTACCACGCCGGACTGGCCGCGGGTGAGCGCTCCCGGGTGCACGACGCCTTCCTGTCCGGCGCGGCCGACGTGGTGGTCGCCACCTCGGCCTTCGGCATGGGCATCGACAAGGAGGACGTACGGTTCGTGCTGCACGCTTCCGTGCCCGGCTCCCTCGACGCCTACTACCAGGAGATCGGCCGTGCGGGCCGCGACGGCGCCCCCGCGGTGGCGGTCCTCCACTACCGGCCGGAGGACAGCGGCCTGCAACGTCTCTTCGCCACGCGCGCACCCGACGGGGAGACCCTCGGCGAGGTCGCGCAACAGATCCACGACCACACCGGCCCCGTCGCCCTGGACGACGTCGGTGAGCGCACGAACCTCTCCCATCGGCGTGTGACGGCCGCGGCCAACCTCCTGGAGCAGGCGGGAGCGGTGCGCACCGACGCCGCCGGGGAGGTGCGCGCCGTCCCCGGCGTGACGGCCGAGGAGGCCACCGCGCAGGCGACCGAGGCGGCGGACGTCCGCCGGAGGCTGGAGCGGTCGAGGCTGGAGATGGTGCTGGCGTACGCCGAGACGACGGGCTGCCGCCGCCGCTTCCTGCTCGGCTACTTCGGCGAGCCGTACGAGGCCCCCTGCGGCACCTGCGACGTCTGCCGCGACGACCGCTCCCCCACCTCGGCCGACGGCACGGTCGTCGAGGGAGCGGACGACACGGGCGAGCCCCCGCCGCCCCATCCGTCCGCCGCGTCCTACCCCGCGGGCACGCCGGTACGGCACAGCGAGTGGGGCGACGGCACGGTGATGAGCGAGGAGGGCGACCGGATCACTGTCCTGTTCGACGCGATGGGGTACCGGACGCTGTCCCTGGCCGCGCTCGCCGACAACAGAGTGCTGACCGTGCGCACGGGGAACGCCGACCGGTCGACTGATCCTCATCACCTGTGACCCCCGAGATCATCGATGAATCGGCCCCGTGCCCTGGGCCATCATGCGGGGGCGGGAGGCGTGGACGTGGATCAGGAGGGTGAGCGGTTCGGGGCAGCCGTCGCCGTTGCCGCCGACCGTGACGCGGGCGGTGCGGCCCGCTCGCAGCAGGGCCCGGGC
Source organism: Streptomyces sp. Z423-1 (assembly GCF_013009255.1). Lineage (NCBI taxonomy): Bacteria > Bacillati > Actinomycetota > Actinomycetes > Kitasatosporales > Streptomycetaceae > Streptomyces > Streptomyces sp. Z423-1. The sequence continues at coordinate 6,810,296 of NZ_CP053109.1, read as the reverse complement.
TTCGTCCGCCACGAGCCGGTCCGCCGGCCTGCGGTGGCCGTCGATGATCAGCTCGCCGTCCTGCTCGTAGGCGTTGAAGAAGTGGGTGTTGGCCCAGTGGCCGGCGCGGCCGGCACACTGCCCCGAGCTGCACCCTGGACGACCGGACCGAGCTGGAGGAATGCCTGCTGCGACGGCCGCTGCCCGCACCGGTGAAGGCTTCCCGTCACCGGTCGCGCCGCTCCTGACCGGCGGGTCGCCAGCGATGGACGGCTGATCCGTCATCGTCGACCCTGAGCCTGACGCCACGCCGGCACGCCGGCAGTGTCAGCCGCTGAGTGCGCTGTGCAGGGTGGTGGCCATCAGATCGATGGCTTCTTTCCCTGCAGGCACCGGACCGGTGTGGGTGAAGTAGTGGTCGACGCCCTCGAAGACGCGGTGGGTCACTGGGACGCCGGCGACGTCCAGGGCCTTGGCGTAGGCGTCGCCCTCGTCGCGCAGGCGGTCGTTCTCCGCGGTGATGACCAGAGCGGGCGGCAGTCCGGCGAGGTCGTCGGCCAGGGCGGGCGAGACGAGGGGATGCGCGCGGTCGGCCGGGTCCGGGACGTAGGCGTCGGTGAAGATCCGCATGAGCTGAGGGCTGAGCAGCGGCTTGGCGATGAGGGACTGCTTGGTGGCGGGGTCGGCGAGCTGGTCGAGCGGTGCGGAGTCGATGATCTGGAGGCGGGGCGAGAAGGTGCCGCGGTCCCGGGCCAGGCGGCAGACCGCTGCGGTCAGGTTGGCTCCGGCGCTGTGTCCGCCCACGGCGAGTCGGGAACCGTCCCAGTCGTGGGCGGGGCCGTTCTCGGCGACCCACGCGGTGACGTCGTAGGCCTGGGTGACAGGTACGGGGAACTGCCTCTGCGGGGCGACGGCGTAGTCCACGTTGATCACAACGCAACCGGCCGTGGCGGCTATGTAGCGGCAGATGTGGTCGTCCTGCTCCGGGCGGCCGACCACGAAACCGCCACCGTGGAAGTTGACGTACACGGGGGCGAGGGATCCGGCCGTGGCCTGCGGGCGGTAGACGGTGCAGTTCACCGGGCCTGCGCCGGTATCGACCCGGAGGGATTCGGTGCGCTTGGGGATGTCGGTGAAGCGCAGGTCCTTGTGCACGCGGGCCATCATGCCGCCGAGCAGCAGCTGGACCCCTCTGGCCTTGACGCTTGAGCTGAATGACATGACGTCGGCCGCTCCTATAATCTTCAATTAACAGGTTTCCTGATAGTGGATGACCGCGCGGTGCGTGTCAACGGAGCAGCGACTTGCCGATGATCTCCTTCATGATCTCGGTGGTGCCCGCGAACAGGGTGCCGGCGCGGGTGTGGACGAAGTCCGGTGGCCGTCGGACGGCCGGCGACCAGTTCGGCTGAAGGGCAACGGCCGCGACAAAACTGCCATCGGCGAGCCCCGCCCCGACCTCTCCCCCGTCGGCCCCGGAGAGCCCGGCGAGATCCTGGTCAGCGGCCCCAACGTCATGGCCGGACACTGGGGACTCCCCAAAGAGACAGCCGCCGCTCTCATGAACGGCTGGCACCGCAGCGGGGACGTGGCCCGCCTCGACGGCGACGGCGACGGCGACGGCGTCGACCGCAAGGAGGACCTGATCATCTCCGGCGGCGAGAACGTCCACCCGGCCGAGGTCGAGGACCAGCTCCTCGACAGCCCCGACAACCTGCGCGCGGCACGCAGACGAGTCGGGCTGTACGCCGGGGGAGAATCACCACATCGCTATGACCTGCACAAACATGCAGAGATTGCGCTTCCGTGGCAACTTTGATGGCTACGTAACAAGGCGTCACCGTCCAGAGCGGCCTGGACGGGGACGTCGTCGCTCCTGAGGTCAGACGGTCCGCTCGATGCATTCGAAGATGTCCGCGTCCGTCTCCCGCTGCCAGGTCGGCAGGTCCGTCCAGTCGGCGACGTATCCGGGCTTCGGGTCCTCGAAAATCCGGTACATCTGGGCGGTCCAGCAGATCGCGACGAAGTGTCCCTTCTGCTCGCGGGTGAGCCGAGCCGCATGCCCCCCCCCGCTGACCTCGATGAAGTCGCGTACCTGTCCGCACACGGCGGCGGCCGCCTCGCGCTCCCACTCGGGCGTCTCGTCCCACGGCGTGATGTAGCCGGGCTTCGGTTCGCCGGGATAGTGCTTGTGCACACCGGCGATCCACGCCTCGCGGAAGATCCGAAATTCGGGGTCCCGCCGGTACGCCCCGAGGGCGGCGAGGTCGCTCAGAACGGCGGCGCGGCGACGCAGCGACAAGGGCTGGCCAAGTGCCGCGGTGAGCGCCTCCTCCGCAAGGTCGGGACGGCCCAGTTGGAGGTAGCAGGCCCCTCGTTCCTCGGCGAGACGCGAGCCGTCGAAGCGGAGCCAGCCGCCGTTGTGGGAGTGCCCGCCGTCGGCGCCGACACCCCGAACACCTCACCGCCCGCGACACCCTCGTCGGCGCCTGGGCCGCCTTCGCCGCCACCGGCGACCCGGGGTGGCCGCCGTACGCCCCGGAAGCCGCGGGCAACTCCCGGGCCATCGGCGGCTCCCCGGCCGATGCCGACCGGATGATCACCGAACCCCCGGCCGACGACGTCACCGCGCTCTGGCCCACCCGGCCGTCCTGACGCGCCCGGGAGCGAAGCGGCGGCCGGCTTTACGGCCGGCCGGCTTTACGGAAACGCCGTGAGAGCCCTGACGCGGTATGTCACGTATGGCGCGGAATGCTGTCTGCAGTCCCGAAGATCGCGCGAGCGAGAGGCATCCGAGGAGCAGGGCACCATGTCCTACGCCTTCGATGCCGCGCTGGCCCATGTTGTCCCGATGATCAACGATCTGCCGTTCACCGACATCGCCGCCGCCCGCGCGGTTCGGACTGCCGACCCCCTTCCCGACCGGACTGGAGGACTCCTACGTCGCGCTGCTCTGGACGGCCGGACACTCAGCGGAGCTGGGCATCGACCCGGCACGGCTGGCCGTCGGCGGCGACAGCGCCGTCGGCGGCGTCGCCACGGCCGTGGCCCTGCCGGCCCGGGACCGCGGCGGCCCGACGCTCTGCTTCCAGTACCTGGGGATTCCGATGCTGGACGACCGGCTGGAGACACCGTCGATGCGGGCTTCACCGACACCCAGTGTGGAACCGCCCCACCTCCGAGATCTGCTGGAGCCACTGATCCAATCCGCGGCGGGCGGACAGCCGCAGGCCGCGTTTGCTGAGCCGACGACGCAGGTGGTCGTAGTCGTCGCCCTTGTCGGCGTGGAACTCGGCCACTGTCCCGGGAGCAAACAGCGTTATCGGGTGGAAAGGTCGGGGGGGTCCGCTACCGCCGATTCCGGAGATCCCCATGGTTCCTCCAGTGCGGCCCGGAGCGCGGTGACGGTATCCGCGCCGACGCGCTCGGCGAGCGTGGCTTCGAGCCCGGCCAGGATCTGCATCGTCTCCTCGCGGCGCCGGACGCCGGCCGTCGTGAGGAGTACGCGCTTCGACCGGGCGGAGTGCGGATCGCTCTCCACGGTCACCACGTCCAGGGCGACAAGTTCATGGACCCACTGGTGCGCAGTCGGGGCGCTGACGCCCAGACGTCGAGCCAGCTCGGCGATGCTCACTCCCTCTGACGGGAGCTGACTGAGCAGGGTCACGTGTGCCGCGCTGATGGTCGCCCCGTCTCCCTCGGCCTCGAACGCGGTGGTCAGGGCGGCTCGGAACCAGTTGTGTGCGCGCCACAGCAGCCGGATGAGCGGCTCGGATTCAGGCGGGGAGGAGGCCATGGGGTTCTGCTTTCACGGTGAGGCGGTCGGTCCGGCGCGGTCTGCCGATCGTAGGCCGGTCAGACCTGGCGCCCAACACCACCGGGAGCTTCCGAGATCCGCATTCATTAGGTAGCCTACGATTAGGTTGCCTACGATTAGGTTTCTTAATTGTGAGCTCAAATCGATCCCGCCCCTCCGACCCATGCCCCTCGATTCCCGTCAAACCGATGGAAAGGCAGGACGATGACGACAGGATCGTCTGCATCCCCCCTCGCCGCGCACACCTCGCGGCGGCGTCTGCTGGCCGCCGCGGCCGGCGCCACCGCCGGCACAGCAGCCCTCGCGGCCCCGCCCGCCGCCGCCCAGGCCGCCACCTCCACCTCGGCCGGGACCGCCGCCGGCCGCCCGGGGCGCGGCATGAAGGTGATCGCGGTCGAAGAGGCGTTCTCCGTTCCGGAGCTGATCCCGTGGCCCGGCGAAGCCAGGATGCCTCCCGGCTGGGGGGAAGAGTGGGGGCGCCGGCTCGCCGACTTCACGGAGCTGCGGCTGGCGGACATGGACGAGCACGGGGTGGACATGCAGATCCTGTCGCTCACCTCACCCGGCGTGGAGGCCATCGAGGACCCCTCGGAGGCCGTGGCCACGGCCCGCCAGGTCAACGACCACCTGGCCGACGTGGTCGCCGCCCACCCGACACGGTTCGCCGGCTTCGCCACCCTGCCGTTGCAGGACCCGCAGGCCGCCGTGGCCGAACTGCGCCGGGCGGTGGAGCAACTCGGCCTCAAGGGAGTCCTGCACAACGACCACGTTCAGGGCCACTACCTCGACGAGCCGCAGTTCCGGCCGGTGTGGGCCGAGCTTGAACGGCTCGGCGTGACGCTCTACATCCATCCCGCGCTCTTCCCCGCCGATCAGTGGCGGGTGTTCCAGGGGTACCCCGTGCTGAGCGGGCCGTCCTGGGGATGGACAGCGCAGGTCGGCGCCCACGCACTGCGCCTGATCTACGGCGGAGTGTTCGACGAGTTCCCTCGGGCCTCGGTGACGCTGGGGCACATGGGAGAACTGCTGCCTTTCCAGCTGGCCCGGCTCGACAGCCGCTACCACCAGGCCGACCCCAGGAGCAGGCCACGACACCTGCCCTCCCACTACCTGCGGCACAACCTCTACGCGACCACCAGCGGCGTCTTCTCCCACGCGGCCCTCCTCGGAGCCGTCCACGCCATCGGCGCCGACCGGTTGCTGTTCGCCGTCGACTACCCCTACGAATCGACGGCCGAGGCAGTCGAGTTCCTCCGCACAGCGCCGTTCTCCCGCGCCGACCTCACGCGCATCGCACACCGCAACGCGGCACACCTGCTGAACCTCTGACCAAGACAGCAGCAGGTGGGGAATGCGGCTGGGCCGACGTCCCAGCACCGCGAGCACCGGCACCGGATGCTCGGCCCTGAGCCAGAGGCAAGGCACCGGCCACCGTCAGGACGCGGACGGCGAACCGCGAGCGCCAGGGCACGCGCATCACCCGCGCCGTGCCGTCCCGGCGGACGGGGGCGGGCCCATGGGATGGCGTCCCGCTTCGTGGTGTAGCCGATCAACGTTGGGGCGTACGCCCCGGGGCGTGTGTCGATAGGGATTCCGCTCCCTGCCCGGCAGGCGGGCCACCATGCAACTCTCCCTGGTAAACGGCCAGTTCAACCAGGAGGTGCATGATGGCCCTGTCCCAGCATGACTTACTTCGGCTGCTGGAGTCACTGCGTTCGGCGGACGGACTCGAACTCGTCCGTTTCGTGGCCGAGCGGATGCTGCAGGAGCTGATCGAGGCCGAGGCGACGTCGAGGATCGGTGCGGAGTGGAACGAGCACACCGAGACACGCACCGCGCTGCGCAAGGGGCACCGCGACAAGACGCTGACTACGCAGGCCGGTGACCTGGACCTGGCCATACCCAAGCTGCGCTCGGGCAGCTTCTTCCCGAGCCTGCTGGAGCGTCGCCGCCGCATCGACCAGGCTCTGTTCGCCGTCATCATGGAGGCGTACGTGCACGGAGTGTCCACCCGTTCGGTCGACGACCTGGTCAAGGCGCTGGGTGCGGACAGCGGGATCTCCAAGAGCGAGGTCTCACGGATCTGCGCGGACCTGGACACCCAGCTGACCGCGTTCCGCGGCCGGCCCCTGGACCACACCCGCTTCCCCTACGTCTACCTCGATGCGACCTACTGCAAGGCACGGGTCGCGCACCAGATCGTCTCGCGGGCCGTGGTGATCGCCACCGGCATCACCGAGGACGGCGGCCGCGAGGTGCTGGGAGTGATGGTCGGCGACAGCGAGACCGAGGTGTTCTGGACCCAGTTCCTGCGTCACCTGCGCGAACGCGGTCTGGGCGGTGTCCGACTCGTACTGGGCGATCACCACTCGGGCCTGGTCAAGGCGATCCGCAAGGTCATGATCGGCGCGGCCTACCAGCGCTGCCGGGTTCATTGAAGCCGTAAAGAATCAACCCGTTGCTTTCATAGGACAAGATCGTTGCTCTGGTATGAGCTTCGCCGCCGACGTTCTGGATCAGCTTGCGCTGCGGTTCCAGGTCGTCTTGCCGCATCTGAACGAGCGTCAGCGGCGTCTGATGCTGGCCCAGGAGGCTCGACTGCTCGGACACGGTGGGGTACGGGCCGTTGCGCGGGTGGCCGGGGTGAGCGAGAGCACGGTCCGTAACGGCGTGTTCGAGCTGGAGGCCGGTGGGGATCCGCTACCGGACGGCGCCGTCCGACGTCCCGGGGGCGGCCGCAAGCCCGCCGAGGAACAAGATCCTTCCCTGGTTCCTGCGTTGCTGAAGCTGGTGGAGCCGGACGAGCGGGGTGATCCGATGTCGCCGCTGCGCTGGACCACCAAGTCCCTGCGCAACCTCGCAGAGGAGCTGACCCGGCAGGGTCACCCGGTCTCCGCTCCGACCGTCGGGCGGCTTCTGAAAGTGCAGGGCTTCAGCCTGCAGGCCAGCGCCAAGACGCTGGAGGGCAAGCAGCACCCCGACCGGGACGCGCAGTTCCGCTATATCAACGAGCAGGTCAAGGAGCACCAGTCCAGCGGCCAGCCGGTGATCAGCATCGATGCCAAGAAGAAGGAGCAGCTGGGCCAGCTGCCGAACCCCGGGCGGCAATGGCGCCCTGCCGGCGATCCGGTGCAGGTGGAGGACCACAGCTTCTACTTCATCGGCCCCGACGTCGACGTGGCGATACCCTTCGGCATCTACGATCTGGCCCACGACAGCGGCTGGGTGAACGTCGGCACCGATCACGACACCTCGGTGTTCGCCGTCGAGTCGATCCGCCGCTGGTGGCGGGCCCGCGGGCGGATGGACCACCCGGATGCCGACAGACTGTTGATCACCGCGGACTGCGGAGGCTCCAACAGCTACCGCTACCGGCTATGGAAGGCCGAACTCGCCGCGTTCGCCGCCCAGATGGGTCTCACGGTGACCGTCTGCCACTTTCCGCCGGGCACCTCGAAATGGAACAAGGTCGAGCATCGGCTGTTCTCCCACATCACCATGAACTGGCGTGGCAGGCCCCTGACCAGCCACGAAGTCGTGGTCAACAGCATCGCCGCGACCCGCACCCGCACCGGCCTGCGCGTTCACGCCGAGCTGGACACCGGGACCTACCCGGTGGGAATCTCCGTCAGCCGCGAGCACCTGCGCTCACTCCCGATCACACCCCATGACCAGCACGGATCCTGGAACTACACGATCACCCCGGCTGGCGCCGCCAGCAACTGCGCGGTCAACACGAGCGATCGGGACCAGAGCAGGTTGCGGGTCCTGGCGATGCTCGCCGACCCGCGCCTGAGCGGCATGACCTCATCAGAGCTGGAGGCACTATGCGCCCGGCTGGCCCCTGCGCAAGCCGCCCAGGCCGAACAGCGCAAATTCCAGCAGCGCGGCGGCCGCCGTCTGAAGGCCCCCGGAGCACACGGCAGGCCCCTGCTCTCGAACGCCGACCGCATCCTGGTCACCGTGATCTATCTGCGCCGTGTCTGCTCCCAGAAGGTTCTGGTCGACCTGCTCGCCATCAACCCGGTCACGATCGGCCAGGTCATCGGCGAGACCCGCACACTCATAGACGCGCAGAAGATCACCGTCTCGCAGACCGCACACTACTTCTCCTCCGCCCAGGAACTACGCGACTGGGCAGAAGGTGGTGCGACCACCAGCCGAATGGATCTCTCACAGACCCTGTCCCACCCCGCACTCACCGGCATGCCCCGCCCGGACTTCCAGGCGCTGATCGACCGGATCACCGTGCCCTACCAGGCCACGATCGAACAACGTCGGCATCGCAAACGCGGCGGCGGCCGGCGCCCAGGAACCCGTGGCGGCGTCTTCCGTCAAAAGATCACTGACGCTGACCGGATCCTGGCGACGGTCCTTTCCCAGCGAAACCTATGTGACCAGCAGACCCTGGCCGACTTGTTCGGTGTCAGCCGCGGCACCATCCGCAACGCCATCGAGGATGTCCGTCCCCTCCTCGAACAGGACCCGTACATCCCAACGCTCGCCGAACGACGTTTCACCACGGCCGCCGACGTACTCGCATCCGTCACAAGAGACAGCGAAACACCATGTTGAATCCTTACGGCTTCATTTCCTGCGCAATGTCTTCGGCGTGATCCCCAAGGACGCCGCGGAAATGGTCGCCGCGACGATCCGCACCATCTTCGCCCAGCCCGACCAGGACGCCGTCCGCAACCAGCTCGACACGGTCGCCGACATGCTGGGCGCACAGTTTCCCCAGGTCAAGCAGATGCTCCTGGACGCCAAGGACGACCTCACCGCCTTCGCGGCCTTCCCGGAACGGCACTGGAAGAAGATTCAGTCCACGAACCCGCTGGAGCGGATCAACCGCGAGATCAAACGCCGCGTCGATGTCGTCCAGGTCTTCCCCAACGACGACGCTCTCCTCCGACTGGTCACCGCCGTGCTCTTCGAGATGCACGACGAGTGGATCGCCTTCCCCCGCCGCTACCTACCCGAAGGCAGCATGGACCAGATCTACCCCACCGAAGCCGGCGAAAGCGCCCCCGCACTCCCCAACACCACCAACACGACCGACGATTGATCGCCTACACCACGTCAAGGGACACGACCGCCCATGGTCTCTGCGATGACGGCGAAGGGCGATTGTCTTTCGGTCCGGACGACCGGCTTCAGGTGGCCATGCGGTTACGGCGCCCATCCTGCGCTGAGGGCATGCGCGTCCGCGCGGAACTTCACTCGTTGGCGTCGCGGAGCGTGCGCGGGATGCGCTCCAGGTGGCGGCGGTCCTCGGACGAGAGCGGTCCGGTGACGTGGCTGCGGAGATGGCGGACATGGGCGGTCAGGGCGCGGTCGAGCGCCTCGGCGCCCTGGTCGGTCAGCGCGGCGAGTGCGGCCCGCCGGTCGGCGGGTTGGGATCGCGGCGGATCAACCCCTCCTTCGCCATGCGGTCGGCGAGCCGCGTGAAGCCGCCCGAGCTGAAGGACACGGCCTCCGCCAGGTCCGTCATGCGCAGCCGGTGCCCGGGCGTGCGGCCCAGCCGCAGCAGCACCTCGAACCAGGTCGCAATATCCGCCCCTACTGATACGCGGCGAGGGTCACCGTGGCTCGTTGTCCAGTTGTTCCAGGATGCGGTTGGAGAGCCGTGCGAAGGTGGCGAGTTCGTCCGGGCTGAGGGCGTCGATGACCAGGCGGCGGACCGTGGCTACGTGGTGGGGTGCGGCGGCCTCGATGGTTTCGCGGCCGGTCGGTGTGATGGCGACGAAGACACCGCGTCCGTCCTCGGCGCATTCTTCCCGGGCCACCAGGCCGCGTTTGGTCATCCTGGCGATCTGGTGGGACAGGCGGCTCTGTTCCCACTCGATGGTGCTGGCGAGGTCCTGGAATCGTTGCCGACCGTCGGGGGTGTCGGTGAGGGCGACGAGGATCTGGAAGTCGGCGCCGGACAGCTTGTGCGCCTTCAGGTCACGCTCCAGCGTGGCCCAGAGCTTCTGGTGCAGGCGGATGAAGGCACGCCAGGCGTGCTGCTCGGCGGGGCTCAGCCACGCGGGTGTGTCGTTCATACGCAACGAGTTTACCTGGACACTTGACACGTCATACACCTGCACCTTAACGTACATGACACATCATATGACACGTCATGCACTTCGGACGTGGAGATGAATGACGTGTCATTCAACGGGGGTGTGTCGCCCCTGACCCGATGAGAAGGAGAAGGCCGTGGCGGAGAAGAAAGTGATCGCGGTGGTCGGCGCGACCGGTTCCCAGGGCGGCGGGCTGGCCAGGGCGATCCTGGCCGACGCCGACGGTGAGTTCGCGGTACGTGCGCTGACCCGCCGCCCCGACTCGGACGCCGCACGCGAGCTCACGGCCCTGGGCGCCGAGGTGGTGAAGGCCGACACCGGCGACCTGCGGAGCCTGACGGAGGCGTTCGACGGGGCGCATGGGGCGTTCCTGGTGACCAACTTCTGGGAGGACATGTCGCCCGAGCGGGAGAAGCAGCAGGCGGCAACCATGGCCCGGGCCGCCAAGGCCGCCGGCGTGGCCCATGTGATCTGGTCGACGCTGGAGGACACCCGCGACTACATCCCGCTCGACGACGAGCGCATGCCGACGCTGATGGGCGGCTACAAGGTGCCGCACTTCGACGCCAAGGCCGAGGCCAACCAGTACTTCACCGATGCCGGGGTGCCGACCACCTTCCTGCAGACCACCTTCTACTGGGAGAACCTGCTCGGCCCGATGGCGCCGCGGCGAGGAGACGACGGCCGGCTCGTGCTGGCCATGCCGATGGCCGACAGCCTGCTCGCCGGAATCGCCGCCGAAGACATCGGCAAGACCGCCTACGGAATCTTCCGCCGCGGCGGTGACCTCGTGGGCCGCACCGTGTCCATCGCCGGCGAGCACCTGACCGGCAAGCAGATGGCCGAGCAGCTCAGCGCGGCCCTGGGCGAAGAGGTGGCGTACGTGCCGGTGCCCTTCGACGTGATGCGGGCGCAGCCGTTCCCCGCCGCGGCCGAGTCGGGGAACATGTTCCAGTTCTACGCGGAAGTGCCGCAGTTCAACGCGGTCCGCGACCTCGACGTCGTCCGCGACCTGAACCCGCAACTGCAGACGTTCCAGCAGTGGCTGAACGCACACAAGCACGCCTTCGCCGGCGCCTGACGGGCGACCCGGCGGATCTTATTCCACACATCTGATCCCCAGGGGACCCGGCGTTCTCGCGAAATACCGCTTTCATCCCGCACATCGGGACGCATCACGAGAACGTCGGGGCCCTGTCTGCCTCCCCTCTGATTGGTCTACTCATGAACATCTTTTTGTGGATTCTGGCCGGCCTGCTCGCCGCGGTCTTCCTGGCCGCCGGCGGCGCGAAGCTGGCCCAGCCGAAGGAGAAGCTCGCCGCCTCGCCGAACATGGCGTGGGCCGAGGACTTCTCTCCGGGCACGCTCAAGCTGATCGGCGCCCTGGAGGTGCTGGCCGCGGTCGGGTTGATCCTGCCCGCGGCGCTGGACATCGTCCCCGTCCTGGTGCCGCTGGCCGCCGTCGGCCTCGTGCTGCTGATGGCCGGGGCGGCAATCACCCACGCCAGGCGCAAGGAGTCCAGCGCGATCGTGACGAACCTTGTGCTGATCGTGCTGGCCGGTGCGGTGGTGTGGGGCCGCTTCGGCCCGTACCCCTTCGCCTGATCGCCGGCAGCGTCCGTCCAGGGAGGAGCGCCATGCCCGCCATCACCGTCGAGGACGTCCTCGTCCTGCCCCGCCTGCCCACGCTCGCCCCTGGCAGGACCCGGGTCCGTGAGGTGCGCCGGTTGGTCACCGCACCGCGCGGCTACGAGGGTGAGGGCTTCCCGGTGCGCCGTGGGTTCGCCGACGTCCCCCTGTCTGAACTGGATCCCTTCGTCCACTTCGATCATCTCGGCGAAGTGGACCTGGGCCCCGGTGAGCCCAAGGGGACCCCGTGGCATCCGCACCGCGGCTTCGAGACCGTCACCTACGTCATCGACGGCATCGTGGACCACGAGGACTCCAACGGTGGCAGTGGGCGGATCGCCGACGGCGACACCCAGTGGATGACCGCCGGGGCGGGCATCCTGCACATCGAGGCGCCGCCGGAGAGCCTGGTGATGAGCGGGGGCGTGATCCACGGCACCCAGCTGTGGGTCAACCTGCCCCGGGCGAAGAAGCTGGTCCCGCCCCGGTACCAGGACATCCGCGGCAGCCAGGCGGCGCTGCTGACCACACCGGACGGCGGCGCGCTGATCCGGGTCATCGCCGGCGACATCGCCGGGTACGCCGGACCGGGAGTCACGCACACGCCGATCACGCTGGCGCACATCACAGTCGAGCCTGGCGCCCAGGTCGATCTGCCCTGGCACCCCGGATACAACGCGCTGGTCTACGCCCTGGCCGGCGCCGGCACGGTCGGCGCCGAGAACAGGCCGATCCAGGTCGGCCAACTCGCCGTGCACGGGCCCGGGGACGGCCTGCGACTCACCGCCGCGCCGCGGCAGGCTTCACACACTCCGAAGCTGGAGCTGTATGTCATGGGCGGGCAGCCGATTCGTGAACCGATCGCCCACTACGGCCCGTTCGTCATGAACACCCGCGACGAACTGGTCCAGGCCTTCGAGGACTACCAGGCCGGCCGGCTCGGCGTCATCCCCGCCACCCGGCTGCCGCACACCGGATAGCCGACCACCGAATCTCCTGGCCCGCGGCACGGACCTGGACGGCGGTGAACGCCTGCGCGTCGTCGAAGTACAGCTGCGAGAGCCGGCACCGCACCCGCCGCCGCGACGAGGGGCGCCCCCGATGTCGCCTCGGTCAGTCCTCGAGGTGAGGTGCTCCGTACGGGGTCCATGTCTGCAGCTCCTCTTCTCGCAGGCCCGTCGTCGTCCGGACGGGTTGGTGGATGGGGCCGGTGCGCTGCGACAGAGGCAGGCCCGTGCCCTGGTGGGTGTGGGCGACGATCTCGGCGGTGATGGAGATCGCCGTCTCCTCGGGCGTGTGCGCGCCGAGGTCCAGGCCGATGGGGGAGCGCAGGCGGGCCAGCCGGTCCTCGGGTACGCCGGCTTCGCGCAGGAGTTGCAGTCGGTGCTCGTGGGTACGGCGTGAGCCCATCGCGCCGACATGGCCGACCGGCAGGCTCAGCGCCAGGCGGAGCAGAGGGACGTCGAACTTGGCGTCGTGCGTGAGGGCACAGATCGCGGTACGCCCGTCCACCTCGGTGCGCTCCAGGTAGCGGTGGGGCCAGTCGGCGACGACCTCGTCGGCGTGCGGGAAGCGGGCCCGGGTGGCGAAGACGGGGCGGGCGTCGCAGACGGTGACGTGGTGGCCGAGGAACTGCCCGGCCCGGCTGAGGGCGCCCGCGAAGTCGACCGCGCCGAAGATCAGCAGGCGGGGACGGGACACGTGGGTGTGGATGAGGACGGACAGGCGCTCGGGGCAGGTGTCGGCGTCGCCGCCCACCTCGACACGGCGGGTGCGGCCGGCCCTGAGCTGCGCGCGGGCCTGCGCTGCGACAACCTGGTCCGCGTTCGTGTCGCCCACGGTTCCGCGGTGAGCACCCGTGCCCTCGGGGACGTGGAGGGTGCGGCCGAGGAGGTCGTCCGGGCCGTCCACCACCCCGGCCACAGCGACGGGCCGGCCTCCTACGACCGCGTCGAGGGCGTCGACGAGATGCGGCTCGGCGGCGGGCTCGACCCGCTGCACCAGGACGTCGATCTCGCCGCCACAGGTCAGGCCGACGGCGAAGGCGTCGTCGTCGGAGTAGCCGAACCGGGCGCGGGCGGGCTTGCCGCCGTCCCTGAGCACTTGGACGCACAGTTCGTAGACGGCTCCCTCCACACAGCCGCCGGAGATGCTGCCGACCATGTGGCCGTCCGTGTCGACCGCGAGGGCGGTACCGGGTGGCAGGGGTGCGCTGCCGCTGACGTCGACGACGGTGGCGAGGGCGAAGGGACGGGCCTCGCGGCACCAGTCGTACAGCGTGTCCGCGATGTTGAGCATGGGCGTGCGCTCCGGGTGATGGGGGGCTTGAGGACCGCCGCCGCACTGTGGGGGACAGGGTGCGACGGCGGCCTGGTGCCCGGGTGGGTCGTCGTCGACCGGCGGACGCCGGGGAGCCCGGGTGACCGGTGGTGGCGCGGCCACCCGGGAGTTCAGAGCAGGGCCTCGGGCTTGATCGGCAGTTCGCGGATCCGGCGGCCGGTGGCGTTGAAGACCGCGTTGGCGATGGCGGGCGCCACTCCGACGAGCACGATCTCACCGAGTCCCTTGACGCCGATGGGGTCGGCTTCGTAGTCCTCTCCGTCGATGTAGATCGCCTTCAGTTCGGGGATGTCGGCGTGGGTGGGCACGAGGTAGTCGGCGAGGTTGGCGTTGACGATCCGGCCGTCGCGGTGGTCGGTGACCGTGTGTTCCAGGAGGGCCTGGCCGATACCGCCGGTCATGGCGCCGAGGGCCTGGCTGTCGGCGAGTCTCGGGCTGATGATCCGGCCGGCGTCGTACACACCGACCATGCGCCGTACCCGTACCAGGCCGAGGCGGGCGTCGACGGCGACTTCGGCGAAGGTCGCTGCGTAGGCGTAGAAGGAGAACTTCGCCGATTCCGGCGCCCCGGCGTACGAGCCCATCGCTTCGAGGTGGGTGCGGTTGTTGCGGGCCAGGAGCCGCTGGTACGTCTCCCCGCGCGCGGGGTCGTCCTGCACGTGCAGTCGGCCTCCTCGTACGACGATGCCGGCGGGGTCGACGCCGTGCAGCGGTGACTCCTCGTCCCCGACGGCGAGTTCGATCGCCTGCCGCCGCAGCTTGTCGCAGCCGTCCTGGACGGAGGATCCGACGCTGGCCATGGTCTGCGAACCGAAGTGGCCGGCGGCCGGAGGCAGACGGGAGTCGCCGAGCCGGAAGGTCACCCGGCGCATGGGCAGGCCGAGGGCGTCGGCGGCGAGCTGCGTCATGGACGTGGCGGTGCCGGCGCCCATGTCGGCGGTCGCGGCCCGGAGCAGGGCGGTGCCGTCGGCGTCGAGCCGGACGGATGTCCGGGACTCGGACCGCAGGGTGTCGTAGACGCCGGCGGCCATGCCCATACCGATGAGCCAGTCGCCCTCGCGCCTTGAGCGGGGCTTGGGCCTGCGCCGCTGCCAGCCGAACTCGCGGGCGCCCACGCGGTAGCACTCGCGCAGGCGGCGCGTGGAGAACGGCAGATTGGTGGACTCGTCGTCGGCGGGCTCGTTGCGCAGCCGCAGCTCGATGGGGTCGAGTCCCAGTTCGTGGGCGAGCTCGTCCATCGCCGACTCGACGGGGAAGGCACCGCTGGCGTAGCCGGGGCCGCGCATCCACGTCGGTGTGTTCACGTCCAGCGGTACGTGCCGGTACGCCTGGCGGACGTTGGGGGTGCTGTAGAGCATCCGGCCGGGGACCAGCACGTCTTCTATGTGTGTCTCGTATCTGGAGGTCTCGGCGCGCACGTCGTGCGCCGACGCCGTGAGACGCCCCCGGCGGTTGCTGCCCAGGCTCAGTTCGTACTCGTACGCGGGCCGGTATCCCACGCCGAAGTACAACTGCTTGCGGGTGAGGGCGAGTTTGACGGGGCGCTGCACCTCGCGCGCGGCCACGGCGGCGATGACGGAGTGCGGCCAGGTGCTGAAGGCGTTGCCGAAGGCCCCGCCGATGAACGGGGAGATGACGTGGATGTCGTCCGGTGGCATGCCGAGCGCGCCGGACATACCGAAAGCGGCGAACTGCGTCGCTTGGCTCTTCTCCCAGAGGGTGAGCTTGTCGCCGTCCCAGCGGGCGACGAGGCCGGCCGCTTCCATGGCGTTGTGGTGGTTGCGGGCCGTGCGGTACGTCATGTCCAGCCGTACGGGGGCCGAGTCCAGGGCTTCGTCGGCGTCGCCGCGCGCATAGGTCTCGGGCTCGTGGGCGGGGTCGGCGGCGGCCAGATCGGTGGCGGGCTGCTGGGCGTC
Source organism: Streptomyces sp. Z423-1 (assembly GCF_013009255.1). Lineage (NCBI taxonomy): Bacteria > Bacillati > Actinomycetota > Actinomycetes > Kitasatosporales > Streptomycetaceae > Streptomyces > Streptomyces sp. Z423-1. The sequence continues at coordinate 6,794,550 of NZ_CP053109.1, read as the reverse complement.
GTAGGAGACCTTCACCAGGCTCGCGGCGTGCTGGGCGGTCTCCAGTGTGGCCGCCACCACGACCGCGACGGGCTGTCCGAAGAACCGGATGCGGTCGTCCTGGAAGGGTTGCAGCGGCTTGCCCGGCGGGAATTGCCCTTCTACGGGCGGGAGTTCGGGCGCGTTGAGGTGGCTGATCACCTTCAGTACGCCCTTCTCGGCTTCGGCGGCGCGGGTGTCGATACCCGTGATGCGGCCGCGGCCGACGCTGCTGTCGACGATGACCGCGTGCACGACCCCGTCGGGGTTGTTGTCGGCGGCGTACTTCGCCTGCCCGGTGACCCTCAGCCGGGCGTCGACTCGGGGGACCGCCGCTCCGACGGCTGCCTGTGGCTGCGGGCTCACTTGCCACCTCCTACGACGCGCAGTTGGCGTTCGACGGTCCGTTTGAGCAACTCGATCTTGAAACGGTTGTGTTCGAGTGGCCGGGCCCCGTCAGCCGCCCGCTCGGCGGCCTTGGTCCACAGGGCGTTCGACGGCCGGTGCCCGATGAGCTCCCGCTCGACGGCGGGCAGTTTCCAGGGGACGGTGCCCACGCCTCCGGCGGCTACCTTGGCTTCGCGGATCACGCCGCGTCGGATGTGCAGGGCGACGGCCGCGGAGGTGAGCGCGAACTCGTAGGACTGCCGGTCGCGTACCTTCAGGTAGCCGGACTTCAGCGGGCGCGGGTAGGGCGGGATCTCCACTGCGGTGATCAACTCGCCGGGGCGCAGGGCCTGTTCACGGTGGGGCGTGCTGCCCGGCTTGAGGTGGAAGTCGGCGAAGGGCACGGTCCGCTCCCCGGCCGGGCCGAGCAGGTGGACGGTCGCCTCCAGCGCCGCGAAGGCCACGGCGGCGTCGGAGGGGTGGGTTGCCACGCAGTCGTCGGTGGTGCCCAGGATCGCGTGGCTGCGGTTGTAGCCGTGCAGCGCGGCGCATCCGGAGCCGGGCTCGCGTTTGTTGCAAGGGGCGGTCACGTCCCGGAAGTACGTGCACCGGGTGCGCTGCATGATGTTGCCGCCGATGGTGGCCATGTTGCGCAGTTGGGGCGACGCGCTCAGTTCCAGCGCCTGCGCGACGACGGGGTACAGGGCGTGGACCTTGGGGTGGGCGGCGGCCTCGGTCATGGTCACCAGGGCGCCGATGCGCAGGCCCCCGCGCGGGGTGACTGTTACCTCGCGCAGTGGCAGGGCGCTGATATCGACGAGTGTGCGGAGGTGTTCGACGGTCTCCCGCATCAGGTCGACCAGGGTGGTGCCGCCGGCGATGTACCGCCCGCCGCGCCGACCGGCATCGAGGGCTTCGCGCGTGTCCGCGGCCTTGGTGTAGGTGAAGGGATGCATGGGAACCGGCCCTCACTTCCCGCCCGCGGTCTGCTCGACCGCGCGCACGATCTTCACGTAGCAGCCGCAGCGGCACAGGTTGCCGCTCATCCACTCCCGGATCTCCTCCGCCGAGCCGGCGTGGCCCTCCTGGACGCAGGCGACACCGGACATGATCTGACCCGGGGTGCAGTAGCCGCACTGGAAGGCGTCCTGGTCGATGAACGCCTGCTGAAGCGGGTGGAGCCGGTCGCCCTTCGCCAGGCCCTCGATCGTGGTGACCTCGGCGCCGTCCAGCCGGACCGCCAGTGTCAGGCAGGAGTTGACCCGTCGGCCGTCGACCAGGACGGTGCAGGCGCCGCACGCACCGGCGTTGCAGCCCTTCTTCGAACCGGTCAGGTCCAGGTGCTCGCGCAGCAGGTCGAGGAGCGAGGTGCGGTTGTCGATCGTGACGGTGTGCCGGACGCCGTTGACCGTCAGGGAGACGCGGCTGCCGTGCAGCGCCTCGGCGGCGGCCGCTTCCCCGGAGCCGGGCAGGGGCGCCGCGACCAGGCCGCCGGCCAGGGCGGCCCCTCCGGCCACCGTGGTCGTCGCGATGAACGTACGCCGGGTCGGTGCCGAGCCGGACTCGGCGGGGGGAGACTCGGCTGGGTCGGGAAGTTCGGTGGACATGCCCACTCCTCGGTGCGGGGTACGGATGGTCCTGCTGATCGGCGCGAACCTGTCGGGGCAGGGCGTACGGGGCGTCTCCTGCCGCACCCTCGCCCCGCCCCGAGCCGGGCGCCGACCCGCGGTCTCGCGTGTGCGTCCGCCTCGGCCTCGGCTGTCGCGGCAAGGGCAGTGCGGGGACTGCTGCTCAGGCGACGGGCAGGTGCCCGTAACGGGCGGCCGGGGAAGAATGGTTGCCGGTCAGCAGGGCGGATTCGGCGGTCAGGAGGGCGTCGAGCGCGGCAGCCTGGTCCTCCAGACCGGGGAAGCAGACGGACTCCCCCAGGCGGACGCCGGCGAGACTGGCATGTGCCACACCCTCGGCCGTCATGGCGGAGGGGTAGCCGTGGCCGAAGCCGCCGTGGAACTCCGTCGCCACCACCCCCGGGCACACCACCTGGGCATGGACGCCGGTGCCGGCGAGTTCGTGTGTGAGCGTCCGCGTGAAGGTGACCGTGGCGGCCTTCGCGGCCGCGTACAGGGTGCGCGGCAACATCGGCATCTCCTGACCGGCGGTGAAGGCCAGCAGTGAGGCGAGGGTGATGACGGTGCCCTCACCGGCGGCCAGCATCCCGGGCAGGGCGGCCCGCACCAGACGCATGGGGCCGGCGGCGTTGAGTGTGAGGAGCCGGTCGATCTCGACGGCGTCGACGTCGGTGAGCGGTGCGAAGCCGCCGACTCCGGCGCTGCAGATCAGCAGCCGGACGTCTCCGGCAGCCAGGCGGTCGGTCACGGCGTCGAGGCCGTCGTGCGTGCTGAGGTCGGCGGGCAGAACGTCGACGGCGGCACCTGCTTCGCGCAGTTCGGCGGCCAGCTCGTTCAGCCGGTCCACCCGCCGGGCCACCAGGACGAAGTCGCAGTCGGACGCCAGGAGCCGGGCATAGGCAGCTCCTATGCCGGACGAGGCCCCAGTGATCAGAGCAAGAGTTCGGGACATGGGCCCAGGATTAACCAAGTGCCTGTCGAGAATCAAGCGTTTGACAGCAAGGTGGTTGGTACACGTGAAGCAAGGGTTTGCTATACGTGAATTCCCGTATCCTGCTCGCGTGACCACGGATGACGAGAAGATGCCTGGTGGCAATGTCGGAGCGATCTGGGCCCTGCGGAGGGCGGAACTCGCCGTGCAGGCGCTCAAGGGACAGCGGCTGCGCACCCTGGACATGGCGCCCGCGCACTACTCCCTGCTGTTCTGCATCCACGACGAACCCGGCCTCACAGGCGCGGAGGCCGCCCGCCGCCTGAACGTCACCCCCCAGGCCGTGGCATCACTGGTGACGCGACTGGAGGGGCGCGGTCAGCTGGAACGCCGGCAGCACGCGCTGCACCGCCATGTGCAGGAGCTCCACCTCACCGACGCCGGCCGTGAGGCTTTCGGCTCCGCCAGTGGCGTCGTCGCGGACATCGAGCGCCGCGTCGTCGAGCGGCTGGGCCCGGACGGCACTGCGCAACTCACCGCCTTGCTCGGGCAGGTGGTCGAGGCGGTCCGGGAGCCGTAGGTCACCGCTGCGGTCAGGTCAGCGGTACCCGGCCGGTGCCGCCGGGGATCGTCGACGTGTGGCGGGCGGCGAGAACGGCCGCGTGGGCGTCGTGGCGAGCCAGGAGGGGCCGGACGCGCTGGGGCGCGGGTGGGCCGAGGCGGGTGATCGCGCAGGGCGACCTGGTCGCGGTCCACCAGCACTTTATGGAAGCGCCGGGTGCGCGGGGTCAGGCGATTGTGGATCTGTTCCGGGTGCGGAACGGGAAGATCGTCGAGCACTGGGACGTGATCCAGGCCGTGCCGGAGACGTCGGCGAACGACAACACCATGTTCTGAACGGGGCCGAGGCCTCCCCCTCTCCGATCATCGGACCAGTCGCTCGGCGCCACGGCCGTGGGAGTGGCGCCGGCCTAGGGGCCTCCGCGACCGCGACGGCATCCCCGGCACCGGCGGCCGCACCGGTGACGTTCACACCCGGCCGGCCCCTCCTCTTCCGCCGGGCAACCGTGATCACCACGGCACCCCGCCGCAGGGTACTGCCCGACACCGACGTCCTGGTCCGCGGCACGGACCTGCTGGCCGCCGTCGGGCGTGGTGGTCTGTCATGAGCCGAAGGCGGTGGCACACGCCGTCCGGAGACACCCGAGCAGTCCTGCACGACTTGAGGGGCAAGGGCTTTGCCGGCGAGGCCGACCGTGCGGGCCTTGCGCTCCCCTCACCGCACACCGATGACCTTGCTTCAGCCGGCCGACGCGGCGATTGCGTCCCCGTCGCGTTCCTTCACGCCCACGCACACCCTGGCCCCCCGCCCCGGCGTGGAGCAGACGGGTGGTGCGCGCCCTGCTCGGACACCGCGCCCGTCCGGAGACGTCGACCGACCTTCACCGACCGGTACGCACATACCTGATCGAGCGAATTCACCGCACGACACTCTCTCTTGGAGCTGACAGTGATACACAGCCCACTTCAGGCGCTACGGGCAGGCAGACGAGCCGGGCTGTACGCCGGGTATTCCTGGAGCACCTTTCTGACCTGCGGTTTTACGGTGTCGGCGGCGGCTGAATCGTGACCCACCTTGGGCGGTTGAAATCTGACCCTTTGGGTCTTCCGTTGTGGGTTGCTCAGTCGTTGTCGTCGGCTGGGACGCGTCCGAGTTCGCGTCCTCGCATGCGGTAGGAGTCGCCTTTGAGGGAGTGGACCTCGGCGTGGTGGACGAGCCGGTCGATCATTGCGGCGGCCACGGTCTCGTCGCCGAAGACCTCTCCCCAGCGTCCGAAGGGTTTGTTGCTGGTCACGATCACTGAGGCCCGTTCGTATCTGTTCGAGATCAGCTGGAAGAACAGGTTGGCGGCCTCGGCCTCGAAGGGGATATACCCGACCTCGTCGACGACGATCAGCGGGTAGCGTCCGAGTTTGGTGAGCTCGGCCTGGAGGCGCCCGGTGTGGTGGGCGGCGGCCAGGCGGTCGACCCATTCGGCGGCGGTGGCGAATGCGACGCGGTGGCCGGCCTGGCAGGCCCGGATCGCGAGCCCGATGGCCAGGTGGGTCTTGCCGGTGCCCGGCGGGCCCAGGAAGACGACGTTCTCCTTGCCGACGATGAAGTCCAAGGTGCCCAGGTGCGCGAGTTGTTGTCGTGTCAGGCCGCGCAGGTGGGTGACGTCGAGTTCCTCGATCGTCTTGATCGCGGGGAACTTCGCGGCCCGCACTCGTGCTTCCCCGCCGTGGGACTCGCGTGCGGCAACCTCGCGCTGGAGACAGGCGACGAGGTATTCGGTGTGGGTCCAGGACTCCTTCCGCGCCCTGTCTGCGAGCCGTTCGGCGGCGTCCAGCAGGGCCGGGGCCTTCATCGCCCGGGACAAGAACGCCAGGTCGGCGGCGGTCTGCGTGCTGGTGCGGCGGGAAGCGGACGCAGCTTGGCCCTCCTGGCCGGCCCCGGGCGCTTCGAGGGCGGCGGCGCGGGCGGCCATCAGCTCTCCTCCTGGTCGTTGCCGCCGTTGATGACGGTGAACAGCCGGTCATAGGAGCCCAGCTCGCGCTGTTCGACTTCGACCAGAGCCGGCGGGGCGTCGGTGCCGGTCGCAGCCAACCGACCGTGCTGCCGGTCGCGGGCCTGACCACGCAGGACGGCGGCCGCGGCGGCATGGTCGGCGTCGGTGAGGGTCTGGTGGCGGGCCCAGCAACGCACATGCCGAGCGACCACATCGCCGCCAGTCGTGGTCACGATGATCTCCTCGGTGTCGGCACGGACGGTCACCGTCCTTCCGATCGCCCGCGGGTTCACCGAGTAGTCGCATGTGTCGATGCGGACGTAGTGGTCGCGGCCGATCCGCGTCGAGAACCGCCACCAGGCCGGCGGGTCGACCGGCGGCAAGGCGAGCATCCCGGCCTTGTCGGCTTCCCACCGGTCGACCGGACGGGTGCCCAGGATCCGGTGGACGCGGCGGTTGGCGACGGCCAGCCAGGCGGCAAGCTGGCGGTTGAAGTCGTCGGGTCCCGAAAAGTGCCGGCCGGGCAGGAAGCTGGTGGCCAGATAGCCATTGGCCCGTTCGACCAGCCCTTTGGCCTCCGGATCCCGTGGCCGACACAGGTGGATCTTCGTCGCGAGCAGCCCTGCGAAGGCGGCGAACTCAGAGGTCAGCTTGCCGCGGCCGACGCCGGCCTCGTTGTCCCAGACCAGCATCCTGGGGACGGAACCCCAGGCGGACAGCAGCCGCCAGTGCCCGTCAATCAGGTCCCCAGTGGTCTTCGACGGCAGCATCTTCGCCGTGATCATCCGCGAGTAGCCCGAGACGAGTACCAGCACCGGTGGCCTGCCGGTCTGCCCATAGCCGAGGGGCACGTCCACGTCCGGGAACCACAGGTCGCACTGGGCCAGCTCGCCCGGCTGATACGTCGTCCGCGAGACCGGGTCGGCCGGCAAGTACGCCGGTCTGAGCTCGCGCACTCGTTCCTTGAGGATGGTTATGCCGCGCTGCCAGCCGATCCTCTCTGCGATCACCGTGGCGGGCATCGTCGGCGTCTCGCGAAGAAGCTCGCGGATCTGCACCTCGACCGCGTCCACGACCGAGCCTTTCGCCGCCCGCTCGTACTTCGGCGGCCGGTCCGTGGCCAACGCCCGCTTCACCGTGTTCTTCGAGATCCCCAGGTGCCTCGCGATCGCCCGGATCGGCATCTGCTCGGCCCGGTGCAGCCTGCGGATCTCCGCCCAGTCCTCCACGCAGATCACCTCTTCCCTCCTGACCTTGATCGCCAAGGCCATGGTCAGAGGAAGATCACCAAGTGGGTCACTTTTGATCCGCCGTCAGAGGGTCAGGGTTCGCCCGTCGTCGAGATACGGGATCGGACCGGCTGTGACCTGCTAGGTCGGGTTGCAGAGGCGATCGGAGGCAGTCAGAGGAAACCGCTCTGATTCGACCCCGATTCGACCCGAGCTGCTCGGAGCCAGTCAGAGGCAATCGCCCTCTGCTTGGCCCCGAATCGGCCGAGGTCGGAGCGGTGCCGAACGGATCAGGACTCCTCTGGCGGCGCTCCGAGTCGATCTCGGTCGAGCCGCGATGGGGACGCCTGCCTCCGCCGAGGAGCCAGGCATACGAAGGCCTCCAGGACGGCCATCCTGGAGGCTTCGCCTGGCACCGATTGGAGGTCGGTTCCGGACACCACCCGTGGTTTTAGCGGGCCTGGGTGGCGTCCACGTCCCTGCGAGACGACCCCACAGTGCCACACCACACCCAGCAGACGGACTCACCCCGACGTCCAATTCACCCGAGCGAGCGACTGGGCCTTCACAGGCTGCCCCGAGCCGCGGCTGACCTTGTCCTGCTCGGAGACCTCACCGGCCGCTACGCGGCGGGAAGCTACAGCAGGCTCGGCTCCGACGGCCGGAGCGTGGTCCTGCGCGAGGACCGTCAGGGCGCAGCCGAGCATGGTCACAGGATCACCGCAGCCATCGCCTGCCACGTCGCCCGCGCCGGCGGAACCGTCGACGAGCTGACCCGGCTGCTGCTCCACCCCGACCACGAGGGCGGTCGACACGCCCGGCACATCGCGCTGCGCTCTGGGCAGGCGCGCGCCCTGGACTACATCCGTCGGGTGTGGGCCAGCGCCTCGGCGGTGGTGAGCAGCACGCGAGTCCTGGATTCGCGTCATCAGGCGCACGAGGTTCTCGCCACGCTGCGGGACCGAATCGAGACCACACCCTGGCGCGGCGAGCGGGGGCGAACCGCACTGCGCGTGCTGCGGGCACATCTGACCTTCGCGGAGATCGCCGGCGGGCCCCTTCACCACGCCAGTGAGCGGCAGACCGCCGAGGAGGCAGGCGTCTCCCGGACGACGCTGCGGGTCGTCTACGAGACGGTCCTCAAGCCGCAAGGTTGGCTGCGCCGCCTGCGGGTCGGCCATGGCCGGGAGGGCTCCACCTGGTACCTCGCCGACGGTAACGCCCCCGCTTCGCTGTCTCGTTTCCGGACCACTCAGTACCCCCCCGACCCGGCACTTGAGGAGTGGCCCACCCCTGAGACAGAGACGGCGGCCGACATCGATTCCACCGTCATCGGCCGCCTGATGGGCCACGACGCCTTCGCCCACCTCGGCCTCGGCAGCTCCGCCCTCATGGTCATCGGCGCGCTGCACGCCCGGCCGGCCCAGACCATCAGCGAGCTCGTCGGCTCAGCATCGGTATCCCGGGCCACCGCCTACCGGACCTTGCAACGCCTGGCCGACCACGGCCTCGTGCACCACAGCGGAGAGACCTGGAGCCTCGCGCCTCGCGCGCTGGAGGGCTTCGGTACCAGCCTGCCGGATGAGGTTCCCGCACCGACCGCGCCCCCGGCGCAGGGCTGGGACGCGGTCGCCCGGCACTACGGCACCGCAGGCGTCGCGTGCCGGCGCAAGGCGCTGCACGCGGCCGAGCGCACGGCCTACCGGGAGGCACTGGACCGGCTGGCCGAGCACCGCAGCAAGGCCATGGTGATCGTCCGCTACGGGCGCCGGGTCCTGATCCCGGCACCTCGTCCCGACGAGATCCCCTCTGCGTGGCACGTCCCGGGCGGGCGCGTCCTCGACCCGGTCACGGGCCGACCTGACGCCGAATGGCGCGTGGCCACCGACGGTCGGCTGATCCTCATCACCCCATCGGACCAGCGCAGTTACGACGAGCTGGCCGCCGCCCATGCCGAAGCCCTCAGCGAATGGGAGTCCGCCGCATGAACCCAGAGCCCCCAGTCACATCCGATGCGAGCGAGGCCGTGACGCCCGAGTCCCTGCGCAAGCAGTACGAGTCCGGTGCCACGGTCGACGAACTCGTCGCCGCCAGTGGGCTGTCGTACGGCACGGTCCTCAACCGGCTGCACGATGCCGGGACCGAGATGCGCACGTCGTGGCAGACCCGTCGGATGCGCCAGGATCCGCAGGCGCGCCAGCGTCTCGCGGCCCACCTGCGCACCCTGTACGAGAAGCATGGCGCGACCCTCACCGAGCTTGCCGCGGCGGGGGCTGGGACGAGGCGTGTTGCCCGGCGCCTGTTGATCGAGGCCGGCGGCGCTGTGCGCACCACGCAGCAGACGCTGCGGATGCGCGCCGCAGCGCGGGCCGCCGAGCGGCAGAAGCTCGCGCTGTCGATGCGGGCGCGGTACGAGGCCGGCGCCACGGTCCCGGACCTCGCCAAGGATTGCAACTACTCGGTCGCCACCGTCTACCGGCTCCTGCACCAGGCCGGAACCCGGATGCGTCCCCAGCACAACCACAGCCCGGCCCCTGATCCGAGGAAGCGGTCATGAGCGACCCCGCCGGGTCGGGTGTCCCCCGCCATGTTCGACAGATCAAGAGGTCGGCCGTGCGCCATCCCGGACGCAGCGCTGCCGCACGGGCCCCTCCGTCATCGGCAAGCAGCCGCCGCCGAATGTCGGCCCCTCTTCGCCGACGCACACAGGACAACTCACCTTCCAGTTTCAGGAGATCAAGCACACGTGAACGAGAACACCCGTATCAAGACCCTCGCGGCGGCCACAGCCCGCCCCTGGGACGCCTTCGTGATCGTCGTCGGCATGCTCAAGGGCGGCACCGGCAAGACCACCTCGGCCTGGTTCATCGCCCTCTACTACGCCGTCGTTCTCAACCTGCCGACGCTGCTGCTGGACGCCGACGCCACCAGCCAGTCCGCCTACGACTGGTTCAAGGTCGCCCAGGCCGAGGGCTTCGAGATCCCGGCCAACCTGGTGGTCGAGCGGTACCCGTTCGACGACATCGCCGAGTACATCCGTGAGAAGCGGTCCGAGTTCGGCGCGATCGTGGTCGACGCCGGAGGCGGCAGCGCCCGCATCTTCCACGAGGCTGTTACCGAGGCGAACCGGCTGCTCGTACCGGTCGCCCCCACCAAGATCGAGCGCCGCAAGCTCGTGGCCACCTTCGACGAGGCCGAGCGCGCCGCCGCCCGCAACGAGCGCGACGTCACCGCCCACGTGGTCCTCGTGAAGGCCGACGACCGCACCAGCCTGCCCCGCACAGCGAAGGACAAGCTGCTGGAACCCGAGAAGGGCGAGGGCATCGGCCCGGACCGCGACGAACCCTTCCCGCTCGCCGAGACCGTCATCCACTCCTGGGTGCACTACATGGAGGCCTTCGGCGAGATCCCCACCGAGCTGAGCGAGTACGCCGAACTGATGAAGGAGCTCACCGCATGAGCGAGCGCATGAAGCCCCCCACTCGCCGCACCGGCCGCCCCCTCGGCGGGGCCAAGAAGGCGACTCCGCCTCCCCCTCCCCCGGCCGCCGAGCTCACCCCCGAGCAGTACGCCGCCGAACAGGCCACCGCCCAGGGCGAAGGCCGTCCCACTGCGAGCAAGGCGCAGGTTCAGCCCGCTCCTTCCGCCGTTCCCGCCGAGGCATCGGCGCACGGCCGGACCGAGGCGGTGCCCGAAGTGGCGCAGACCTCAGCCCAGCCGACTGCCGAGGCGCCGAGCGGCCCGGTGCCGGAGCCGCAGCACCTGCCCTCCAGCCCACGCAGCCGACCGAACCCATTGCGCAACACGGCTCGTTCGCGGCTCCTGGCGCAGTCTCGGGCGCTGAGGTGGCGCTTCGCCCTGCAACTCCTCCGACGGCAGGCGGCAACGGGTTCCCGGTGAGGGCCGATGTTGCACGGGCTCACCAGGAACAGGAAGCACAATCGCAGGCAGCGCCCAGCGAGGGAACACCATGGGCTCAGGGATCCGGCCGTCCCAAGGACATTCCTGAGACCGCCGTCGTTCTCAACCAGCGCATCATCGCGCGCGAGAGTCTCGACTCGTCGGTCCCCGCCGCACTGAAGCTGAAGAAGCGGATCAAGCGCTTCGCGCTGGACAACGAACTCGATCACCTGCCCATCGGCGACATCGTCTCCGTTGCGCTGGACGAGTGGCTCACCGCCCGCGGGTTCTGATTCTGACTGCAGTGCACGAGGGGCGGCCGCCCCACGCTGGGGTGCGGCCGCCCGTCGCGCCGACTATTCCAATAGCCCAATAGGCGGGTAGCTATCCGCCTAGCCGGACCGACCGGAGCAGCTCTAGTGCCTGATCACTCCCCCTATGCCCGCCGACTGCGGGAAATCGCTGACGCGCTCGACGCCGAGTTCCAGCCCACCGACGACGCTCTTACGCCGCACCCGGACACCCTGAACGTCATCAAAGACCGGCACACCAAACGAGGGCAGCTCAACCACGCTGAAGCTTCCCCTTGATCGTGGACACCTGGAGACTGGGACCTGAGGTTCCAGAGGAAGTAGCACCAGGTGGGAAGCAAGTACACGAAGCGGTACACCGAGGAGTTCAAGCGGGACGCGATCGCGCTCGTCGACTCCTCGGGCAAGACGGTCACTGCGGTGGCCCGGGAACTCGGCATCAGCTCGGAGTCCCTGCGTGGCTGGTACCGCCGGGCCAAGGCGGACCGGGGCGAGGGCGAGCCCGGTGAGCTGACCAGCGCCGAGCGCGAGGAACTCAAGCGGCTGCGCAAGGAGGTCCGCGAACAACAGCAGACGATCGAGATCCTGAAAAAAGCGACCGCCTTCTTCGTGAAGGAGAACGACCGGTGAGCGAGCTGTACCGGTTCATCCACACGGAGAAGGCGAACTACCCGGTCGTTCTGCTGTGCCGGGTGCTGAAGGTCGCCCGCTCGTCGTACTACGCGTGGTGTGATGGCGAGGCGGCCCGCCGCGCCCGGGAGGCCGCGAACGACGCGCTCGGGCATGAGATCACGGTGCTGCACATCGCCTCCCGCCATACCTACGGTGTCCCGCGCATTCACGCTGAACTGCGACGCCTGGGGCAGCGGGTGAACCGCAAGCGTGTCGCCCGCGTGATGCGCGAGCGCGACATACGCGGCGTCACACGGCGCAAGCGCCGCTCGCTGACCCGGCCGGATGCGAAGGCGAAGCCGGCCCCGGACCTGATCGGCCGTGACTTCCACGCCGAGCGTCCCGGGATCAAGCTGGTCGGCGACATCACCTACCTGCCCACCGCCGAGGGCTGGCTCTACCTCGCCTGCTGGCTGGACCTGGCCACCCGCGAGGTCGTCGGCTATGCCATGGCCGATCACCACCGAGCCGACCTCGTCGTCGACGCCCTGGACATGGCACATGGCCGGGGAACCTGGAGCCGGGATGTGTGATCCACAGCGATCGCGGCAGCGAGTATACCTCGTCCCAATTCCGTTACCGGATAGAGGAGTTGGGACTCCGGCAGAGTTGCGGGCGGACTGGGTCATGTTTCGACAATGCCGCCGCGGAGAGCTTCTGGGCCCTCCTGAAGGAGGAGATCGGCACCCGGACCTGGCCCGACCGGGCGACCGCCCGCGCCGAGGTCTTCACCTTCATCGAGACCTTCTACAACCGCCGCCGTCTGCGCAAGCACAAAATCTTCGGCTACCTCACCCCGGCCGAGACCAGGCAGCGACACCAGCACGCCCTTGCGGCGTAACGATCACGTGTCCGAGATCACGGGGAAACTTCAACGCCGTCCCTGAAGTTCTTCAGTTCCAGCGCCGGATCCGCCGCTGCAACGCCGACACCGACATCCCTCACGGTGACATCGTCGCTCTCGCCCTTGACGCCTGGCTCCGTGCAAAGGGCTACCCGCCCGGCCTCGCCCCGACCGAGACGGAAACTCCATGACCGGGCAGCCCAAGTGCGACTCGAATCGCCCATCCCGCGCCCTGTGCCATCCCAAAACACCGTCAGCTCGTGCTGCTCGGTCACCCACGTCTAGCCGGCTGCCAACCGAGCTCTGGGCCCAGACCTCTACGAGGTTTCCGCAGGCTTACCGATTGTCCTGACATTCGACAAACCAGGGTGATGAATTGTTGAAACAGTTGGGCTGTCGTAGTCGAAGTCGATCTCAGAGTAGTGGCTTCGGTACTCAGCTGGCAGATTGTTATCGGCGACGATGAACTGCACCTTCCTTTGATTGGCGTCAGCCAGCGTTACAAGCCGCCGATACAGTGCGGCCGCTAGCTCGTCATTTGGAGTATTGAGAGCCAGTCGGGGTGTATCGATGAGAAGGAACGCCGGATAGGGGGTCTCCGGGTTTCTGAGCGCCACAGCCAGAAGCGAAGTCCAGTATGCGAGCTGCGTTGCCGTCATCATGCCGCCACCGGGAGGCATGAGGTCCGAGAAGACTTTTCCATTGAGTACTGGCAAATAGTTGGTGCGGTGGATTTCTACAGTCTGTACCCCTGGGATGCGAAGCGTTGTCGCTGCGGCCTGGAATTCTTCCGAGATCTCGTCGAGAATCTCGTCTCGCCGCAACCTAAGCGCTAGTGTCGCCTGGTCGATCCGGGCCTGGAGCCGATCCTGCTGAGTGCGTAGTTCCTGTACTGCGTTTTCCAGGTCGTTGACGCGGTCCCACTGGCGCAGCACTCCTTCGAGTTGCTTCTGCTGGGCCCGGGCTGTGGCCAGGCGCTCCGTGGCGTCGCTGTAGGCCTGAAGTCTGGGGGTGACGCGGTCAACGGTGCGGCTGTCGAGTTCTTCGGTGAGCTTTTGGACCAGGTTTTCCCTGCCCTCTGCTGCGTCGTTCGCTTCACTGATTCCCAGGATCAGGGAATCAAGTTGGTCGTCCATCTCTTCGAGTTGCTGGGTCAGCTGGCGCAGCTCGTACTGGTCCTCTTCGCCAGAGGCCTCCACGGGGTCCGGCTGGAGGCAGACGCGGCAGGTGTCTGCGGGCACCTCTCGGCCGGACACAGACTGCATGCACCGCGGGCAGACGAGAAATTCGATGTTGGCGAGTCGCTCGCCAGCGTCGCGCATTCTGTTGAGCCGGTCCAGATCCGACTGGACCCGCCGCCGCTCTTGAGCACATTCGTTTTTTTGGCGTTGCAGTTCTTTCACCGTAGCGCGGGTGTCGGCGAGGCTGCGCTCTGCCTCTGTGAGCAGGTCGCGCATGACTTGCGTGTGACGATCGACTACGGGATCAATTTCATCACGCAGAACAGTCCGCTCGGATTCTGCTTCATGTTCTGCAACAATCGCCCGCTCAAGGGCTGCCTCGGCCTCAATCCTTTGCGTGGTTGAGCTGTCACGAAGGAATTGGAGAACCGCATTGTACTGCTCAGTCGCTGCTGCGATTTTACCTTTGAGTAGATTCACCTGAGAGCGCATGTCCAGAATGGAGGAGTCCGTGAGCCCAAACATGAGCTCAAAGACGATCTTCCGTTTGGGTTCAAGATAGCTCTGTCGGCTGTTGGCGATGTCGATGTTGATTTCGTACTGCGGAAGGTACAGAACGGAGAAGACGTCGTTGAATGAGATTCGGCTGCCTGCTTTGGTGCTCTGTCCGGATGCCGCAGCCTTCATGTCGTCGGGGAGTCCCAGAGCGCTGAGCAGGAGGGTATTGAGGCTGGGCTGGGCCGTGCCGATGTGGTGGTCCGGGAGGCGCTCTTGCGCAGTGAGGTCGGTGACGCGGGCCTTCTTGCGCTTGGTGCTGTCGAGACTGCGCGCGATGTGCAGCCTTTGGTCGCCAATCGTGACGTCGAGGATGACGTCGTTGACGTGCTCTTGGGCGACGGTGGCCAGCCTCGCATCGCCGCCAAAGCCGAACTTGATGAGTTCCAGCAGGGTGGTCTTGCCGACGCCAGTTGGTCCGGCGAGTACGGTCAGGTCGGAAGGGAAGCTGTAGTTGACCTCTCCTTCCGTGGTTGCGAGAGTGACCGCATTGATCCGGAACTGTGTGCTCATCGGATCACCTGCCGGTGGGGGCGGTTCATGAGCGGTGCAAGTCGCTGGTAGATACGGTCCTTCAAGGCGTTCCCTGTGAGTCCGGTTGCTGCTGCGGCGACTGCGTGGCACCGATCACTGATCGGCGCCCACTGGTTCGTGGCAGACATGTCTCTGCTGAGCCGTTTGCCGGCGGCGGTGGGGGCGAGGGCGACGCTTCCTTGTCGGCCGCGCTTATAGATGAGAAGTCCGCGTCCGACGAGGGCACCGATCACCGAGTAGTAGCGATCGTCCCAAGGCCCGTATTTGTAGCGGGTCATGGGCGCTTCGACATCCGTGGGGTGCGCGTCCTCAGCCGGTGTGAGATGCAGCCGTGGATCTGCGGGCTGGAGTTCTTCAAGGACCTGCGGTGCGAGTGCGGGGTAGCGGACCAGAAAATCGAGCTTCGCCAGTTTGGTGAGGCCGTCGAGCTTGCTCTGATGCCCGGGCGTGGAAGCGACGGCCGTCACGAGGAGCAGGACTCGGGCCTGGTGGTAGGCAAGGTCTTCGCGCAATAGGGCCAGTTCGAAGGCATCGTGGCTCATGATGCATCTCCTCGCTGGGTTCGAAGGCGCGCGATTTCACCTTCGACGTCGAAGCGCTCACTGAACCACACCTTGCATTCGCTGGTGAGGTCGCAGATACCGCCGAGGGCCAGGTCAGCGTCCATGCCCACGGGCAGCGCCTCTTCGGGAAGGTCATCAACGCGCCGTTGCAGTTCTCGCCAGAGCGCGCTTCCTTGAATGGTGGGATTCGATGCCGCTGCTGCGGCCTCGTCACTCACGCGGTGCAGGCGTCGACGAAGTCTGGCCTGCTCGGCGCGGGCCGCAGGATCTCCACTGAGCCGTTGGCGCCAGTAGTCCCGGTACTCGCGGTGCAGTTCTTCTGCCCGTTCGATGCTGTTGTCGCCACATTGGCCAGCGTTCATCTTGACCGACAGGTGGCTGAGACGCGGTTGCGGGACAAGCGGTTGGAAGCCTCGCGGATGGGCTATCGCCGTTCTGATCGCGATATCGATATCTGCCATGGCAACGATGCGACTGACGTCCACGCGTTCCAGGTCCGCAGTGGTAGGCAGCGGAGTGCCTGGCCTGTAGGCCAGGACCGCCGGGAGCTTCCCGCGAGGCATGGGGCCGGCTGCCCTCATCCGGACGCGCATGAGGTCGTGGACGGCTTGCCACACTGGGTCTGGTGCCACCTGCGTGCGGAATCGTTCCAGTACGGGTTTGGCGTACATGTTGGCCGCTGCGTATGCGACGAAGCCCCGCGGGAGACGAGTGTGGTCGATGACCAGCATGGAGAGAAACCGGGCAACCTGGGCTTGTTCTTCCTCTGTCGGTTCCCTCGGGTTACTGGTTTGATTCCAGAGGACTGGGAGGCGCTCCGGTTTGGTGTGCTGCCGTATGCACCGGCACAAGTCCTTGATCGGCTTTTCGTACTCTTCGCCGGTGGCGAGGGGAAGGCCGCTCATGCGCAGTGTGCGGAGGTGCTGGATGGTGGCGGCCAGGTCTTGGGCAGTACCTGACAGTCCAGGAGTGGTCACCAGGCGGCAGGTGGGCTTCTCGCCCAGCGTGTGCCATCGGTTGAACAGGTGGGCGATTCCGCCATCGTCAGCGAGCTGGTTGATGGTGGTGTAAGCGCCGTAAGGGGCATCTCGATGTTTTGCTGAAACCAGCTCGACGTCGTCGTCGACCACGACTGCCCAGTCCTCGTGGCGTTCGCAGACGATGCGGCAGGTGTTATCTGCTGCAAGGAGGCCGTCGCTGTCGAGCGCCGTCTCGTAGAGGGACAGACCATCGGCGGTAGCCATCGCTGCTTGCCAGTCAAACAGGTCGGCCGTTTGCGCGCCTGCGTCGTCCGACTGCGGCACCGTCCAGAACAGCTCAACAGCGGTCGGGCCCGTTGCGTTCGCGTCCAATTACACCCCCTGGATCACAGGCGTAACTTTCCGTGTTCGCAAGCTCACGGTCAAGTCCTGCTGCGCGACCGGTGGGCCATGCACCTCGTGAGATGGTGCGCAGTGGCCCGGCATCGGTGCCCCTAACGCCGCATCCAGACCTTCTAGAGTCATCAGCAACAGGCATACCAAATGCCGCGTTTCTCGCGCCGAGGCACGGTTAGTGTGGCGGGCTGCTTGGCGAGTGTCCGTTGGCGGACTGCATCTGCGATGCGACGGAACGCAGACGGTCGGCAAGTTCTGGCTGGTCGTAGCGGGTGAAGATCTGGGCAAGGCTGTCGACGAGGTTCATGCGGGCGGGCGTGTCGAGGTCCTGCACGAAGGTCTGGAGCAGGTGGGCGACTTGGACCCAAACGGTGTGCGGACCGTAGGTGGTGATTTCGCGCGTCAGCTGGCTCAGGGCTTCGATGGTGTTCGGGTCGGCGGCTTGTGGCTGGTGGATGAGCCAGTAGGCGAGAGCCAGTGTGGGTGTTGTGGACAAGGCTCGGTGCAGCGCTGGGGTCGTGGTGTTGCCAGGCTGCGGGTGTTTTCTCCCATCGTCCGGTCAGGTGTGCGTGGAAGTTGTAGCCGGGGGCGTTGCTGCGCAGCGCGTACATGGTGTCGTTGTCGGTGAGGTGGCTGGCCCGCGGGGCGGGCCAGCCGGCTCGGTCACGGTTGCGGCGCATGAGCAACTACGCCGTCCCCGATGCCCTTCAGCTTCAGAAACGCATCCGCCGCTACAACGCCGATCACGACATGCCCCACGGCGACATCGTCGCCCTCGCCCTTGACACGTGGCTGCGTGCTAAGGGCTACCCACCCGACCTCACCTCGCCCAAAGCCGAAGCACGCTGATCACGCGGCCGACTTCACTGCCAGGTCCCGCCAGGGCGCCCCCGTCCGTACCCGCCAACGGATCCCGCCAAGCAACTCGCGGCCGGGCCAACGGCCTGCCCCTCACCGCGACCGGCAACAACGGCTCCAGCAGAGATCTCCTCATCCCACACCGAGATCATCACGGCGCAGGGACAGGAACAGGGCTGAGGAGAGTAGACGGAGGGACTACTCCTCGGCCCGGCGCCTCGGCGACATCGCGGAGGCCGGGCAGCCGAAGGCACGTTCTACTATGGCGCTGCGTATTGCAGTGGAAAGGGAGCGACGATGCGGCGGCTGGGGGATCTCGAGGCAGAGATCATGGATCGCCTTTGGCGGTGGCAGCGGCCGGCGACGGTGCGGGAGATCGTCGACGACATCAACGAGGAGCGCCCGCTCGCCTACACCACCGTGATGACCGTGACCAACATCCTCTACACCAAGGGCTGGCTGCTGCGGAGCAAGCAGGGGCGGGCCTGGCTGTACACGCCGGTCCGCAGTCGTGAGGAGTATGCGGCGGCGCTCATGGAGGACGCGCTCGGCGCGAGCGAGGACCGTCCCGCGGCTCTGGCCCACTTCGTCGAGCAGATGGGTCCCGACGAGATCAGCGCCCTGCGCAAGGCATTGCGCGCGGCGGGGCGGCAGGCCGAGTCGTGAACGCGGCGCCCGCGCTGCTCGGCTACGCGGCAGGAGTCGGCTTCCTCGCCCCGCGGCTGCTGCTGCGCAGCGCTTGGCCGCACCGCGCGCCGGTCCTGGCCGTGGCTGTCTGGCACGGGCTGACCGTGTCGTTCACCATCGCTGTCGCCCTGGCCACGTACCACCTCGCCAGCCCGACCGAGCACCTGCACGCCGACCTGATCGGCGTGCTGCATTCCTGCGGTCTGACCACCGCGACCGCCGCGCCCGACCCGACCATCATCGACCGCTTGGCGATCGGCCTCCCGCTCTCGGTGGTGCTCCTGGTGCTCGGCTGCTTCGTCTTCGAAGTGCTCCGTGGCCGACGCGCTCGAACCCGTCACCGGGAGGTTCTGGACATGGTGGGCCGGCGCTCGCAGCACTTGTGCGCCACGATCCTTGAACACGAACTGCCCGCCGCCTACTGCCTCCCGGGACACAACCCGCGTGTCGTCGTCAGTGCGGGCGCCCTGCGGCTGCTGTCTCCTGGGCAACTCGATGCCGTACTCGAACACGAGCGTTCACACATCGCGGGCCGCCACCATCTGGCACTGGCCGCCACCGAGGCGTTCGCCCGGGTCTTCCGACGACTTCCGCTCGCCCACCACGCCAAGGAGCAGACCGCAGTACTCCTGGAGATGATCGCCGACGACCGGGCACTGCGCCGCCAGTCTCGCGAGGCGCTGGCCACGGCCATGTACGAGATGGCGGCGGCCAAGGCCGCCCCCGTGGGCGCGTTCGCGATGGGCGGCCCGAGCGCGGTGGTCCGAATGAAGCGGGTACTCATCCCGCAGCAGCGACCGCATGTCGCGCTCCTTGGCTCGGTAGCCGCCGCAGCGGCGGTGGTGCCGGTGCTCCCGCTGCTGTTCGGCTGCGTACCCACCATCGGATAAACCGGGCGCAAACGCCCCTCTTTCCCGTCGTGGATTGCAACTCCATCTACGAATCTACTAAGTTTCTCGCGTATTTGATCGAGCCGACGGCACTGCACGGGGAGCGGTGCCTTGCCCGCGTGGGCACACAGAGGAGTTGTCGCCAGATGGGAACCCACCGCCGACCGAAGTCGCCGAGCCGTCCCCGGCTCGCCGTACTGGCCGCCTCGGCGGGAGCGTTCTCCCTGCTGTCCACGGCACAGAGCCAGGCCGAACCGAAGCCCTCCATCGAGAAGGTGCGCGAAGAGGTCGAGGAGCTCTACCACGACTCGGAGGCCGGCACCGAGGAGTACAACACCGTCCAGGGGAAGAAGGCGGCCCTGCAGAAGGCCGCCAACAGGGCACAGGAACGGGTGGCCGAGCAGCAGGCCGAGATCAACGAGATACGCAGCGAGATGGGCCCGATGGCCGCCTCACAGTACCGAGACGGTGGCCTGGACCCGAGCGTGCAGCTCTTCCTGTCGGCCGACCCCGATGACTACCTGGAGCGGGCGGAGCTGCTGGACCGTACGAGCTCCCGGCAGATCTCCCTGCTCAAGAGCCTTCAGCAGAAGCAGCGGGAGCTCGCCCAGACCCGCGCCGAAGCGTTGAAGAAGCTCGAGGCGGCCCGCAAGGCCCAGGAGCAGATGAGCGAGAAGAAGCAGGAGATTCAGAGCAAGCTTCGCAAGGCCCAGAAGCTCCTGAACAGCCTCACCGCCGAACAGCGGGCCGAGCTCAAGGCCGCGGAGGCGGAGGCCGACCGCGCCTCCGGCAGCAGCGACAGCGCCGCCACCTACGACGGTCCCGCCGGCGGACGCGCCCGTACCGCGATCGAGTTCGCCTACGCCCAGCTCGGCAAGCCCTACGAGTGGGGATCGACCGGGCCGAACTCCTACGATTGCTCCGGCCTGACCGGTGCCTCCTGGCGCGCCGCCGGCGTCTCCCTGCCCCGCACCGTCAACCAGCAGTACAACGCCGGCCGGCAGGTCGCCCGCTCCGACCTCCAGCCAGGCGACATCATCTACTGGTACAACAACAGCCAGCACAATGGCCTGTACATAGGCGACGGCAAGGCCATCCACGCACCGCGCACCGGCAAGAACATCGAGATCACCAACCTCGACTCAATGCCGTACTTCGCCGCCACGCGGCCCTGAACGCCGGACGGCGTAGCCGCCTCGTTCCCTCTCACCCACGCGCCCAGCGGTCTTAGGGGTCCTTTCAGAAAGCCGGATGCTTGCGGGCGAGGGTCATGCAGTGTGCGAGCTGAAGGAAGGCGTCATGCATGTCGTCTCGGGTTTCCCAGCGGGTCCGTAAGCGGCGAGGGCCGTGGAGCCAGGCGATGGCGGACTCGGCAACCCATCGCGCACGGCCCAGGCCCGAGCCGTGTGGCTGTCCGCGCCGGGCGATCTTCGGGACGATGCCGCGCTCGCGTAGACGGCGGCGGTAGCTGTCGTGGTCGTAGCCACGGTCGGCATACAGCGCGCGGGGCTTGCGCCGGGGCCGGCCCCGCTTGCCCCGCACCGGCGGCACGCCGTCGACCAGCGGCAGGAGCTGCGTGATGTCGTTGCGGTGTCCGCCGGTGTGCGATACCCGCAGCGGGGTGCCGTGCGCGTCGGTCAGCACGTGGTGCTTCGAGCCCGGCCGTGCACGGTCAACCGGACTCGGGCCGACTTTTGGGCTGCTTCGCCCCCGCTTGGCCGGCACGTGCGAGGCGTCAACGGTGACGCGGGAGAAGTCCAGGCGGTCCGCCGCCCGCAGCCGGTCCAGCAGCACCCGCTGGAGTTTCTCCCACACTCCGGCCTCCTGCCATTCGGCCAGCCGACGCCAGCAGGTAGGACCCGAGCCGAACCCCAACTCCTGCGGCAAGTACTCCCATTGGATACCGGTGTACAGGACGAACAGCACGCCCTGGAGCGTCTTGCGGTCATCGATGCGCTTGCGCCCCGGGTACCGGAACCGCCGCTCATGCTTCGGCAGCAGCGGCTCGATCACCGCCCACAGTTCGTCGCTGACCTCCCACGGCTTCCGCCGCGTCATGGTCACCCCCACAAAGCACGGGATCACGTCCATGTCCACCGTGCCACAAGAAGATCTTTCTGCAAGGACCCCTAAGCCGGTTCCTAGAACCGCGACCTAGCGGCTGGGCCCCGGCAGGCTCACGCCCATCGGCCATCCCTCTCCGGGACGCGATCTCCGTGCGCCAAGGCTCCCATCCTCTTTTGGTACTCGGCGGCATCGACGCGGCCATGCATCCGCAGACCGACGAGCCACTGCTCCGCGGCGGCCAGAGCGGCCCGCCGCCCCCGCAGCCTCGCCAGGGGAGGACACCGCGATTCCCCAGGCGTCACCAGCCGTGCCGTCTCGTAGAACACTGCCAAGAGGATCAGCCCGCCGATCAGTGTCGCCACCATCGCAGCCATGTCGCCTCACCAGCCCGGATGACAACATGCGCGTACCCCTGCTCAGCAGCGATGACGCGCAACGGGCCCGTCAGCGCGCGAGCGGTCCGCCCAGCACGTCCAGGACGGTCCCCCCGAGCACTCCGAGTACGACGGATCCGGTCGCCGCCCCGTAGGCGACGACGGCAGCTGATCTTGACGTCGCACCCGGATCACTCACGGGGCCACCTGCGAGAAACGCTGGGGCAATCCAGCGCAGGTAGTAAAAAAGGGAAGCCACCGTGTTGACGGCCGCGACGACCGCCAGCCATGCGTAGCCACCATCGAAGGCCGCACTGAAGGCTTCCAGCTTGCCGAGGAAGACGGCAGTCGGGGGCGTACCCACCAGGCCCAGCAGGCAGACGACGAGCGAGGCCAGCAGGGCCGGGTGCGTGCGCGCCAGGCCCCGGTAGTCGGCGATGGTGTGGGCTCCGGGGAGCGCGCAGACGACGGCGAAGGCTCCCAGGTTGGTCAGCGCGTACCCGGCCAGGTAGTACAGCAGCGCCTCCTGATCGAGGCCGGTGCGTCCGGCAACGGCCACCGGGAGCAGGAGATAGCCGACCTGGCTGATGGTGGAATACGCGAGGAGCCGTTTGACGTCCTGCTGGAAGAAGGCCGCCAGGTTGCCCAACGTCATCGAGGCGACCGAGAGCACGGCCACCAGGTCGGCCCACGGCAGGTCGGCGTCCGCAAGCGGCACGGCGGCGAGCCGGTAGAACGCCGCCAGGGCGCCGATCTTGGGGATCGTCGTGAGGAAGGCGGCCACGGGTGCTGAGCTGCCCTGGACAGCGTCCGGCACCCAGAAGTGGCCGGGCACACCTCCGGCCTTGAACAGAACACCGGCGAGCAGGGCGAGCGTGCCGACCGCCACCAGTCCCGCCGGGGCCTCGGCGAGTTCAGTGCGCAGCATGGGGTACGCCGTTGCCCGCCCGGCGGCGAGGAGGACGGTGATACCGGTGAGCATCACGACGCCGAGTAGCGCGCCGACGACGTAGAACTTCAGGGCCGCCTCGGTGCCGGGGCCGTCCTTGCGGAAACCGGCGAGCGCGTAGGCGGGCACGCTGGCCAGCAAGTAACCGGCGGCGAGGAGCAGCAGGTCCTGGGCTCCGGCCAGCATCAGGGCGCCGGCGGAGGCGAGCTGGAGCAGGACGTAGAACTCCGTCTCGCGCGGGTCGGCGTACAGGCGCGGCATGGCGAGCGCGAGGACCAGCAGCGTCGCGCCGAGGATGACGATCCTGCTGGTGGCCGTGAGCGTGTCCAGGGCGAAGGACTCGCCAAAAGCCGTCTCCACGGGCGTGGCCGCGGCCATCGCGGCGGCCACGATCCCCCCGGTGCAGGCCGCGCCCGCCAGAGCTCCGGTCAGCCACTGGCGGCGGCGCGGCAGCCACGCCCCGAGCAGTAGACCGAGCACGGCGGAGGCGGCGAGCAGGACCTCGGGCAGGAGGTCGAGGGGGTTCTCGTTCATCCCGGTCATCTCGTTCATCGCGCAAGCAGCTCCAGCACGGTGCGCGAAGCGGGTTCGATGACGTCGAGGACGAACCGGGGAGCGAGGCCGAGGACGACGCCGAGGGCTAGCAGCGGGATGATCGCGAGCCCTTCGTGGACGCGGATGTCGGGGAACGGCCGGTCGGCGCCGGGCGCGGCGACCGGCAGCCGCAGCGGGCCGAGGAAGACCTGTTGCAGGGCGCGCAGGAACAGGCCCGCGGTGAGCAGGATCCCGAGTACGGCCAGGGCGGTGGCGACCGGCTCCGGCCCCAGGCTCCCGGTGAGGATCTGGAACTCGGCGATGAAGCCGGAGAAGCCAGGCAGCCCGAGGGAGGCGAAGGCGGCGACGCCGGTCAGTGCGGCGAAGACGGGTGCCCGCCCGGCGACACCGGAGTACGCGGACATCTCGTACGTACGTCCGCGCTCGTACAGCACGCCGGACAGCAGGAACAGCGCCCCGGTCAGCAGGCCGTGGCTGACCATCTGAAAGACGGACCCGGTGACGGCGAGTCGGCGGGCCTCCTCCTGCCCGGCGCCGACGGCCCCGGCCGCGCCGATGGCAAGGATGATGTAGCCCATGTGGTTGACGGAGGTGTAGGCGACCATCCGTTTGAAGTCGGTCTGGGCGAGGGCGACCAGCGCGCCGTACAGCACGGAGACCACGCCGATGACGACGAACACGAGGGCGTAGTCGCGCCAGGCGTCGGGCAGGACGGGCATGGCGATGCGCAGGAAGCCGTAGGTGCCCATCTTCAGCAGCACGCCGGCGAGGATCGCGGACCCGGCGGCCGGGGCGTCGGTGTGGGCGGGCGGCAGCCAGGTGTGGAAGGGCACGGTCGGAGTCTTGACCGCCAGTCCGACGGCGATGGCGAGGAGGACGAGGGCGCCGTATGTCGCGCGTCCGGCCAGTGGGTTGGCGTCGGTCAGCTCGACGATGTCAAAGGTGTGGGGTTCGGCGGCCAGGTACAGGCCGATGAAGCCGAGCAGCAGGGCGAGGGAGCCGATGAAGGTGTAGAGGAAGAACTTCAGCGCGGCGCGGGCTGCCCCCTTGTGTCCCCACCCGGCGATGATGAAGTACATCGCCACGATGGACAGGTCGAAGAAGACGAAGAAGAGGATCAGGTCCAGGGCGACGAACAGGCCAAGGCACGTGGTCTGGAGGAACAGGAACAGGGCCGCGAACTCCCTGGGCCGCCGGGTCTCGCGCCACGCGTACACGGCGCAGGCGAGGAACAGCACGCAGGTGACGGCCACCAAGGGCAGAGACAGGCCGTCGACACCGACGTGGTAGCTGATGCCCGCGCTGGGGATCCAGCGGGCCCGGGTCTCGTACTGCATCCCTCCGCCGTGGTCATAGCCCGCCCAGACGATCACCGTCAGGACCAGGTCGGCTGCGGCGGTCGCCACCCAGGCCGTCAGGAACAGCACTCGGGGCGCGCTGCGCGGCACGCACAGCAGGAGGGCCGCCATGGCGGTCGGGAGCAGGACGATGGCCGTGAGCACGGCGGTCACCTCACGAGGACGAGGACGACGGCGAGGACGGTGAAGGCGGCGACCGCCTGAGCGAGGTACTGGTGCAGTTGCCCGGTCTGCGGCCGGCGGGCCCAGCGACCGAGGGCGCGGGCACCGCCCGCCACGCCCTCCACCGTGGCGTCGACGAGCCGCTCGGCCTGGGCGTTGGTCCACTGTGCCAGCCGGACCGAGCCGCGGGCCGTGCCCTCGACGGCGCGGTCCAGCACCCGGTCGTCGAAGGCGGAGAGGGCGTCGGCGAGGCGCATGACCGGGCCTACGAGGAGGGTTCGTGCCGCGTTCTCCAGGCGCAGCCAGTCGGACGCCCAGGCAGTGATCCGGCCCGGGAGGGCGAGGAGTTGGGGTCCACGCATCCAGACCAAAGCGGAGACGGCTAGCGCGAGCGCGCCGGACAAAACCAACTCCCAGGGCTCCGGGTCCGGTTGTCCCTCGCCGCCGAGCACCCGCTCGACCGCGTCCCGTACAGGCGGGAAGGACGTGACAGTCAGGGCGGCGCAAGCGACGGCCAGGGTGACCACCGGCAGCCGGGTCGCATACGGCAGCGGCTCCTCACTGTCGTCCGGTACGGGAGCGGGCTGCCAGACGAACCAGAGGGCCTTGGCGCTGTAGACCGCGGAGATCACCGCAGCGGCCAGCCCGACGACGTACAGCGCCGCGTTGTCTTCAAGGGCGCCGGCGAGGAGTACGTCCTTCGCCGCCCACAACGCCAAGGGCGGGACCCCGGCCAGGGCCAGGGCCGCAATGCTGAAGGGGATCCCGGCCGTACGATGCCGCCGGGCCGCGCCGCGCAGGGCGGGCAGGGCCTTGGTGCCGAGGGTGGTCAGCCAGGCGCCCGCGACGAGGAAGGCCAGGCTCTTCGCGCCGGCGTGCGCGATGAGCTGCAGGGTTCCGCCGGTGACCGCTCCGGCCCCGGCGGCGAGCACCATAAAGCCGATCTGTGCGCAGGTCGAGGCGGCGAGCAGCTGTTTGAGGTCGGTCTGCGCCACGGCGACCAGGCCGAGCACCACCGCCGTCACCGCACCCGTCCACGCCACGACGGGCCCGCCCCAGCCGGACTGCGCGAGCAGCGGCTCCAGGCGCAGCAGCAGATACGCCCCGGCCACCACCATGGTCGCCGAGTGCAGCAGGGCGGAGACGGGACTCGGGCCCTGCATGGCCCGGGACAGCCAGAAGCTGAACGGCAGTTGGGCCGACTTGCCGAACGCGGCCGCGATGACGCCAGCGGTGATGACCGCCGACCACGCGCCGGTCGCGTCCGGGAGCTCGTCGAGGGCGAGGGAGCCGACCTGCCCGCTTGCCAGTGCCGCCCCGGCGGCGAGGTAGAGGCCGAGGTCAGCGGCGCGGGTGGTGAGGAAGGCCGTATTGGCGGCATCGCCGCGCTCGGGGTCGCGCCACCAGTAGCCGATCAGCGCCCAGGAGGTGGCGCCCATCACCTCCCACGCCATCAGCAGGACCGGCAGCGTGGTCGCGGTGACCGTCGTCAGCATCGCGCCGCCGAACATCAGCATCAGCCCGAAGAAGCGGGCGCGCGCCTCGCCCGGTCCGATGTCCGCGACGCTGAACAGGAGGACGGCCGCGGTCACCGCCGTGACGGTCACGACCATGAGGCCCGACAGCCCGTCGACCGCGAGCCCGGCGGGAAGCCCTTCAAGCAGCGGCGCCTCGACCCGCGGGTGCTCGAACGCCACCGCGACGGCGAGGCCGAGCGCGGCGACGGCCGTGCCGACCGCGACCGCAGGGGCGTACCGGTCCGCCGGGCGTCCGACGACCGCGAGGAGCGTCCCTACGGTCAGCGGCAGCGCGACGAGCGCCCACAGCAGCGCGCTCACTCCTTCAACTCCGCCGCCATGTCGGTCACGTCGACCTCGCGGGTTCGGAACAGCGCGGTGACGACGGCGAACCCAATGGCCATCTCCACCGCCATGACCGTGACCGCCAGGACGACCAGAACCTGCCCGTCGGCCGCCGCCGGGGCGATGTAGTGCCACCCGGACGCCGCGCCGACGATGACGCCGCCCAGCATCAGTTCCAGCCCCATCATCAGCATCACGATCGACTGCTGGGTGAGCGCGCCGAACAGGCCGATGCTGAAGAGAGCCGCTGCGAGCAGCAGAAAGAGTTCCAGGCTCATCGGCCCATCCCTCCCCGTACCGGGTCGTCGGCGGTACGTGCCTTGAGGTCGTCGCCGAAGCGGTCGTAGCGGCCCCGGCGCGTGGCCAGGACGACGGTCGCGACGATGGTGGCGAACAGGGCGAGGCCCAGGGTCATCATGGTGAGCATCTGCGGCCCCATCAGCGACAGGCCCAGGTCCATGGTCGGATCGGCCGACGGCCTGCCGCGCCGGGACGGCCACGGCGCGAGCAGGATCCCGGCGGCGAGGACGGCGAAGACCGCCGCGCAGATCACGGCCGCGCCCTTCGTGTTGTGCACCATGGTCATCGGCATGAGCCCGGCCGGGTTCATCATGTACATCACCATGAACACGGCCATGATGGCCATCTCGATGGTCATC
Organism: Streptomyces sp. Z423-1; assembly: GCF_013009255.1. NCBI lineage: Bacteria > Bacillati > Actinomycetota > Actinomycetes > Kitasatosporales > Streptomycetaceae > Streptomyces > Streptomyces sp. Z423-1. The sequence goes on along the minus strand of NZ_CP053109.1, from coordinate 6,767,451 downwards.
ATCAGCACGATCACGACCCCGAGGTAGTCCAGCCCGAGCAGCAGCACTTCACCGCCGACGCACAGCAGAGAGGTGAGCAGCGCGTACGTCGCCCGGGCCATGGAGTCGAACCGGAACACCATGACCCCACTGGCCACCGCCAGCAGAGCCAGCACCCAGAAGACCACGTCGTCCAGCACGGGCATCACCTCCTCATCGGTTCAGGACGACGACGGCCACGAACAGGGCCTGAAGCAACGTCAGCGGCACCAGCACCATCCACGCCAGCTCCATGTACCGCTCCATCCGCAGCACGGGCAGCAGCCTGCGCCCGGCCACCAGCAGCGCCAGCACCGCCGCGGTCTTGAGCAACGTCCAGGCCCAGCCCGGCAGCAACGGGCCGTGCCCGCCGCCGAGGAACAGCGGCACGCTGAAGCCGGCGGTCACCACGAGCAGCATCCACCGGCCGCCCAGCAACACCAGCCGGTCCACGCCCGCCAGTTCGACGGCGGCACCCCCGGCCGCATCCCGCGTGAGCGGGTGCGCGAACGGCCCCCAGAAGGCCATCGCGAGCGCACTCAGCAGATAGACGACGAACGCGGCCGGCATCCACACCACGAACCACAGCCCGTCCTGAGCCGCGACCACGTCACCCACCCGGAGCGACTCGGCCCCCAGCGCGGCGGTGGTGATCGCGAACATGTGCGGCAGTTCGTACGCCAGCCCTTGGGCCAGAAACCGGTAGCCGCCGATCAGCGACAGCGCCGAGTTCGGCCCCCATCCCGCCAACCAGACCGCCGCCCAGGCCAGCGCCTCCATCGCGTTGAACCACACGACGCCGACGGACGGATCACTCACGGCACGGAAGCCCCACGGCAGTACGGCACCCGCGAGCACCGCCGCCACCGGGACCAGCACCACGCCCAGCCTTCCCAGAAGCCGGTCGGCGGCCGTCGTACGGCGCGGCTGCTGAACGAGCAGCCGCAGAGCCTCGCGTAACGGAGCCAGCGCCCGCAGCCCCGCCTCCCGGACACCGGCGGGACCGCGCTCGGCCGCCCCGGTCAGCACCGCGTCGAACCCAGCCGTGATCACGGCGGCCACGGCCAGGGCGACAGGAAGGACGACGGTCGCCCACAGCGGCGCTGCATCAGGCATGGGCCGCTCCCGGCAAGGGCGCGAGCGCAAGTTCCTCGATGTCGGGGTCCAGGCTCGCCACAATGATCCGCGTGCAAGCGAACTCCGCGCCGGTCAGCAACTCCGGAAGGACGTCGAGCAGCGCCTGCGACGGCGGCTGCGCTCCGTCCAGGCGTCCGCGCGGGCCGGTGAGCTCGTCCGGCGTCAACGGCCGTTTGTCGCCGAGCACTTCGAGGCCGCGCTCGATCTCGTCCAGCCAGATTCGCAGTCGGTCGTACGCGTCCCCGTCCGCAACGAGGGCCGGCCCGGTCACTCCTGCCTCGACCGCTCTGGAGGACGACAACTTCCCCAGCCCGGCGATCGACCAACGCAGGGTGCGTGACCGCCGCACTCTGCGCAGTACCCCGCCCAGTTCGCCTCCCATCCCCTCACGCGGCGCTCCCGACAGCAACTCGTCCCGCAGCCGACGGCACCGCCCTGCGACATCGTCCAGACCGACGACAAAGAGCAGCCGCCCCACACTGTCCAGATGCGCGGCACAGCGCCGACGCGCCGCACTTCCCCTGGTGACCTCCTCGCCCTGCGCCGCCCGCAGCCACGGCTCGTCCCAGAAGGGCAGGCGATGGCCGGACGGTACGGCGAGATGATCGACCTCGACGTCCTGCACGACGTCTCCTTGCAGAGTGAGTCGGAGAACGAGCCCCGTTGGCCAGTCGACCAGGCCGGGGCCGATCGGTACATGCAGCTGATCGAGCCTCAGCTCGTCCCGGTCGTCACCCCGTTCGGCCATCGGCAGGCCTGCCACCTCGCCCATCGCGTGCATGTCGTGGCCCATGTGGCCCATATGGCCGGAATGGCTTTCGTGCTCCATGTGGTCCATGTGCGGGGCATGGTCGTCGGGCCGGTGGTTCTCGTGACCCTCATGGCCTGGGTGCGCCGCATGGTCGTCGTGGCCGTGGCCCATGGAGTGGTGCGGATGGCCTTGATCGTCGGGTACTGGAGGCGGCGAGCTGCCGTGGTGCGCGCCGTGGCCGTGATCATCACCGTGCCCGCGGTGCTCCCCTTGCGCACGATCGCCAGGGTCGCCCGCCGCAGCCTCCTGCTGATCGTCTCCGTTGGCCTGTCGTGGAGTGACCGATCTGTCGGTCAGATCCCTCCGCGCCATCTCGAGCGCATGGGCGGCATGACCGGTCTCTTCGATCACGGTTCGCACGGCCGGCTCCGGCATCGATCGCTCGATGCCGTCCAGCCACTCCGCGTCCCGCGGCTCCGGGGTGCCGCAGACGACCAGCAGGTCGGCGTCGGCCGGGGCGCCCGCCACCGGCCACCCCCGCCGACGTACCTCTGCCTCCACCTCCAGCCGGATGTCCGTCGCTCCAGGTAGCGCGACCGCCAGCACCGCCGGGCGCTGCATCGCCGTACGCCGCAGAAGGTCTCTCAGGTCCATCGCAGGGCTCCCTCGCGCCAGGCGTACGCCACCGCGGCGAACAGGATCCCCAGGAAGAGGAACATCTCCACGACGGCCGTGGTGCCCACCTCCGAGACGACCTTCACCCACGGGTACATGAAGAGCATCTCCATGTCGAAGGCCAGGAAGATCATGGTGACCGCGTACCAGCGCACATGGAACCGGGACACAGCGTGCTCGCCCGGCTTGAGACCCCCGGCGAAAGGACCGGTTTCGAGGGGCGTCCGCCCTGCCGCCAGCCACAGGCCCAGTCCGTAGAGGAGAGCCAGCCCGGCAACGACTACACCGAGAAGGACCAGCATCGGCTGCCATGCGTCCATCCCGCCCGACCTCCGTTCTCGGCGTCATACGGTGAGCCACCGCGCAACTAAGGACCTTAGTGGTGGGAAGTCCCCAGGAACACTCCCACCTCAGGAGGAAATTACCCCCTGGGGGTATCATGGGGTCCCGATTGGGAAGGAGCAAGCACATGGTGCAGAAGGTGTACGGCGTCAAGGGCATGACATGCGCTCACTGCGTCCAGGCCGTGAGCTCCGAACTCAGCGGCCTCCCCGGAGTCGAGGACGTCCAGGTGGATCTGCCGTCGGGCCAGGTCACGGTGACGAGCGAGCAGCCGCTGGATCCCAGCGCCGTCGCCGCCGCGGTCGACGAGGCCGGCTACGAGCTCGTGGGTGGCGAGAGGCAGTGAACCGGCAGGCAGAACTGCTGCGCCGGGCAGTCGGTCATCCTGTCGTCAGGCTCACGGCCGCGGCGCTTCTCCATGCCGCGGCTTCCCGGCTCGCGGATCCCGGAGCCGTCCCGGCGCGAAAGCCCTGCGCGTGCGGCGACGCCGCGCGCACGCTTCGCTGAACTGCTGCGGTCACCCGGTCGAAACCGCGCGGCCGGGGCCAAGGCCGCTTCGCCCCTCGGTCCTGGAAGACGGCTGGACCCGCCGGGCGCGCCCCCGGCGGGTCCAGCCGCAGTGCCGTACGGCGCTGCGTCGTCAGGCAGCCGGTGCGGACAGCTCCGCGCCCCGGCCAGCCGGGGCGGTGGGCCTCGGCTCCAGGAAACGCTCGGCTAGGTAACCGAAGAGCAGGCCGAAGGCCGCCCAGAGCAGGGCCTGAACGCCGAGGGAGGCCATGCGGAACTCCCACAGATCCGTGGCCGGGAAGCCGTTGGGCACGTTGTCCCCAGACGGCAGGAACACCATCGCGACCGTCACGGCCGCCACGAAGGCCAGCCCGGCGGCTATGGAGGCGTTCCAGTTGCCCCAGCCGGGGGCGAGGCGGCGACCCAGCAGCACGGCCGCGATGCCGAGCAGGACGCTCAGCGCGATCATCAGGAAGTACAGGGCGGTCCGCTGGTCGAGGGTGTCGGGGTCACCGACAGCGGGCGGGTTCGCCGGGTACTTCAGGGTGGGCACCAGGTAGACGGTGAGGAACGCGGCGAGTGCGGTCAGGGCGGCCGTGGCCCGGGCGCCGAACCGGCCGATCCGGCCCAGCGCGAAGCAGAACGCGAGGGCGGCGATGCCGCCGACGGCCACGCCGAAGACGAGGACGCCGGTGGCCAGCCCCGCGGTCGACTGCACCGACCGGCTGACCAGCTCCTCCCCGCCGGCGGCGTGGTGAGAGTTCGCCTCCTCGAACGCGATCGCCGCGTCGACCGACCCCTCGCCGACGAAGTACGCGAAGGCGAAGGCCAGCATGCCGGCGCCGAGGCCCGCGAGCATGCCGCGCACCAACAGGGCACGCACAATGGCGGAGTTCATGGGTGTCCGCTCCCCGTCAGTGGCAGGGGAAGCCGAGCAGGTGACGGCCGTCGTGCACCCACTCGTGGACGCCCTCTCCGGAGAAGACGGCGAAGGCGCCCTGCTCGGCGCCGACGAAGTAGAGCAGGACGAGCATCAGGAGGCCGAAGAACACGGCCCAGGGCAGGATGGCTCGAACGGGCAGCGGGGCTGTGACGGGCAGGGCGGCGGGGGCAGGGGCGGCAGTGGACTGCGCCATGGCGAGACCTCCTCGGGAACACGCGTCCCGTGTCATGTGGAGCACTCGACGACGGCATCGGGTCTGACTCACCGCCATCCCCCTGCACCCCCTTGGGGGCAGGAGCCTGCGGCACACAGTGGCGCGACCGTGCCGGGCTTGCACCGGACTTCCGAGGCGCCGTCGTCCTTGTCGCCCAGATCGTAGGGGCACGGCGACAATCAGCCAACATGGCGTGCGCCACCTACCATGGGCCGGCCGGTGCGGACCCGGTGAAGGGGGCTCTCATGACAATCCGGCTCACGCTGTTGTGCGCCGCCGCGCCCACCGCGCGCGAGGTGCGCTTCGCCGACACCCCGCTCGACGAGCGGGCACTGCGGCAGGCGCGCACAGCCGCTGGATCCCTGCCCACAGCGACCGTCCGATACGCCGCGCCCTCGCAGCGGTGCCGCCAGACCGCCGAGGCGCTGGGATGGGACTCCGCCATCACCGAACCGGCGCTGCGGGACGTGGACATGGGCCGCTGGTACGGCCGTACGCCGGAGGAACTCGCCACCGCGGACGCCGCCGGGTTCACCGCCTGGCTGAGCGACCCAGAGGCCGCACCGCACGGTGGCGAGTCCGTGGCCGACGTGTGCCGCAGGGTCGCCGACTGGCTCGATGCGCTGTCGGCCGATGCCGGGCGGGTGGTGGCCGTGGTCGAGCAGGCGGTGGCGCGTGCCGCGGTGATCCATGCGCTTGACGCCCCGCCCGCGTCGTTCTGGCGCATCGACGTACCGCCCCTGGCCGCCGTCCAGCTCACCGGGCGGGCCCGGCGGTGGAATCTGCGGATGGGAACCGTCCTCGCCGGCTCGCCTGTAGGCGACGGCGAAGACGGCTAAACCGTCCTGCGGAAACGGACGTCGCAGGACGATGGCTGCGCCCGCCGTTTACCCACGTCGCGTCCCCGGTCGTCGTGCGGAGACTCTATGAGGACGTCCCTCCGGTGCAGGGGGCGCCCGGCTCGGGCGTCTGCGCGCCCTGGACGTACTTGTCCAGGAACTCGGCGACCCGCAGGTCGGATGCCTTGGCCACCTTCAGTTGGTGGCCCCACGCGGTCAGTGCGATCGGTGCCGACTGGTCCTTGTAGGGGCTCATCAGTGTGTACGGGGTTTTGGACACCCTCTCCTTCAGGGAGGCCACGTCGGCGTCAGTGGCTTTGTCGCTGTAGGTGATCCACACCGCTCCGTGCTCCAGGGAGTGCACGGCGTTCTCCTGGCGTATCTCCTTGTCGTACACGTTGCCGTCGCAGTTCTGGAAAACGGCGTCGTGGTCGCCGCCTGCGGCCGGGCTCATCGGATAGTCGACGTGGTTCCTGGCCAGTTTCGACCAGGTCTGCTCGCTCTGAACCGGGGCGGCCTGCTCCTGCTCTTTCTGTTCATTCGTGTCGAGCAGATACCAGCCGCCACCGACGATGCCGCCGAGGATCGCGACGGCCACGGCGATGGTGATGATTCTGGTGCGACGCTCGCGGGCATGGTCGGCGCGCCGCATCTCCTCGACGATGCGGGCCCGCCGAGCCGCCTTCTGTGTCGCCTTTGGCTTCTTGGGGTTGGCGGGTGCCATGGGATGTCCTTCGCTCCGCCGTCTGGGCAGGAACGGCGGTTCTGCGCGATGTGACCCGGGGATGTGATCGAGGGCCCGGACTGTCGGGGGCTGCGCGTGACGGCCTGGCCATGTCGTCTTCTCCCCGTCCTCCACCCAGCGCGACTACCGGTCGGCCGCCGCCCCGGACGGTCTACGGCTCGGGATAGGTGAAGGTGCGGCGGATGAAGTGGTTCGGAGCAACCAGGGTCTCCCGGGTAACGCGGTCCTGCTCATCCAGCGTAAGTTCGAGTGCGAGCCGTTCGCCTGGGTAGCCGAGCGCGAGCACGGTGTTGCCTTCGGCATCGGTGAACCGGGAGCTGAGCGGCGCCGCGCCGCTGGCGTACGGCTCAGAGTCCACGAACTGACCACCAGTGACCTCAAGCCGGGTCGGGGCGGCCATGGCCCGAGCGGCGTCGCTGGCCACCTGCTCGTGCAACGTGAACGTACCGGCCGCACGCATCGCCTTCACCGTGCGGGGGAGCAGGTCCGTGTCCGGGCGTACGGGCCACATCACACGCAGTGTGTCCCGGCCCCCGCCCCAGCCTTCTGCGCCGACCCGCACGGACAGCAGGTTGAGGCCCTTGCGCCAGGTCACGGGGGCGTAGAAGCAGCCCTCGCCGCAGCCGCGCGCGGCGAGCGGCCGACTGCGTCCCTCCGATGTGGTCAGGGTCAGTCCGGCTTCATACAAGAGGCCCGGCTCGGTGGCGTCCGAGAGGTCGGTGTCGGGAGCGGTCAGCCGCACCACCACCTGCCCTTGACTGGCGGTGGCGGCGATGCCGATCTGGTCGGCCCGCCCGCCCACGGTGATGGCGTTTCCGCTGGGTAGCGGCGCGAAAGGCAGAGCGGCGTTCTTGTCCCGCGGCGGCTGGGTCACGCCGAGCCACGCGGTGGCGCCGAGCACCGCCACCAGCGCCGATGCCTCCACCCGGGCCAGCAGGTGTGGGGCGGTGCGTGACAGACGCCGACGGGCGGCCAACGCCAGTGCGCACACGCCGACCACCAGGGCGAGCTTGATCGTGAGCAGCCGCCCGAAGTCTGTGTCCAGTAGTTCCGGCGGGGAGACCAGGAGCAGGCCGGAGAGCGCGCCGGTCGCCAGCACGACGATGACGAGTGCGAGGGCGAGGCGGGCGTAGGCGCCGAGAGCCGCCCGTGCGGGCGGCGCCCACCGCCAGGTCCGCCCCACGCGCAGCACGTGGACGAGGGCACCGATCCACACGGCCGCCGCTGCGAGGTGGACTGTGGTGAGTGCCGGTCCCCACACCGCGGACTCAGCCGCCGGATGCGCCCGCAGTCCCTCGGCCACCACCGCCCCGCACAGCGCGCCGACCGCCAGGCGCCACCGTCCGAGTCGCAGCGCAAACAGGGCGCCCAGCCAGCCCGCGACCTCGACCAGAGCCAGGATGCCCGGCCGACCGCCGAACACAGCGGAGGCGGATGGGGAGAGGAGCCCCCGCACCAGGCTGCCGCCCCCGGCGATGAGCAGCGCCAGCCCCAGCGACGCCGCCAGGCCGGCTACGGCACCGGGCAGCGCCCACGACCGGGGAGCGACAGCCCCTTCCGGGGCCTGCCGCCGTGCGACGATCCGCTCGCCGACCACCCCGCCCAGCGTCAGCCCGAAAGCCGCGAACAGCACCCAGCGCAGCACGGCGGTCGTCGGGGCCCCGGCAACCTGCTGCCCGCCCGAGGATGCCCCGGCTGACAGTCCGGCCGTGGCGGAGCCCACCGCGAAGCGGTATGTACCACTCATCACGTCGCCGTCTTCGGCTGCCGCCTGCCAGGCCACCGCGTACACACCGGGCTTCATCGCGGAGCGAACCGGCGCCGCCAGCTGCCTGCCGCCCTGGCTGCGGGCAACCGCGCCGAGGGTCACGGGCTTCCCGTCGGGTGCTGATACCCGTAGAGTCCTGGCCCCGCTCGGCTGAACCGGTTCGTCGAAGACGAGGGAAATCGCCTTGGGCGCAGCGGGCACGGCGCCCTCGATGGCGGGTGAGGCAAACAGCAGCACGGCGTGCGCCTGCGCCGACGGGGTCGCCGACAGCAGTCCGGCCATGGCCAGCAGAGCCGCAGCCGCCAGGCGAGCGGCCCAGCCTGCCCGCGCCGCACCACACATCCCAAGCACCTAAGTTCTCTAGTAGATCGTGGCGGTCAAGCTATCAGCCGAGACACGTTGACCTGGGGCCAGGTCCAGCCCGGAATCCGCGCGACCTGCCCCACGGCGCGTGGGGCAGCGAGCAGGTGTCCCGGTTGCCGAGGCGGGCTCCGCGATCAGCACAGGCGGGCGATACCAGAGCCCGGCGCGCTCCCTCGCGACAACCCCAAGCCGCGTCGCACGACGAGGGCTACTCACCACCACCCGGACCAGCACAGCTTGCCGCCCGGTCATCGAGCACCGGTACATTGATGCGCCGCGACAGTAGAGGGAAGGTGCCATATCGGCGCCACGGCGAGATGACGGAGCGTATGAGCTACAGGGCCAGGGCGGAGCGAGGCGTCGTCGGGCGCCTGTTCCTGCTGCTGCTCCTCGCCCTCGGCCTGATGCACCTCCTCGCCCACGCAGGCGACACCGGCGTCGGCCACGAACGCGAGACCGTCGCTCATGCTCACGCGGTTCAGTCCGAGCCGACCACACCAGGTAAGGCGATCCCGCTCGTCGCGACGGTGTCCGTCGAGCAAGACCATCACGGCACCGAGGGCACGACGGATCTCGGCCTCTGCGCGGCTGTCATCGGCTGCTGCGCTCTGCTGGCGATTGGCGGTAGGCGACTCCGCGGTCGCCGCATCGCCCTGCTCCCCCTGCGCAGGAGGCGAAGGCGAGCCGCGCGGTCCGGCCTGTTCCGACCACCAGATCCACGTCTCTCGCGAGGCGCAGGTATCGCGCAGCTGGCAGTCCTGCGGATTTAGGCCGCCGACACGGCGTGCAGGCCGTGTCCTTCCTCGTGCGACGTCGTACGACGCAATCAGGCACCACCCGGGGTCCGGCACCCTTCGCGGTCCGGGCCGGGCGGCGTACGCCTGGGCACTCCTGCCGCTGATCCGACGCATCCCTGCCACGCATGCCCTCGGCGGACCGGGCACGCCTTGCCGCGTGCCGGCCGACCCGCGAAAGGCCCCTCCTCGTGACTCAGCCCCACCTCGTCGACCGTGTCGGCGTGCCCGCCCAGCCGCAGGCACGCCACCCTCACCCGCAGCAGTACCAGCAGCAGCCCTCGTATCAGCCGCACCCGCCACGCCAGCAGCGGCCGCATGGCCATGTCCGACCGGATGTCCAGCCCGCTCCAGCTCCTACGGTCTCGGAGTCCAGCCCGCGTCAGCACCAGACGTCGGAATCCGACGCCCCTCCCCCGACCGGTGGCCGCCGGGCACGTCGGCGGGCGAAGAAGCGGACGCCGGTGATCGGCGACTACCTGGGGTATGCCACGACGTTCGTGGGTGCTGGTCTGATCAGTGGCGCGGTGGTGCACCATCCGCTGGACCCGGACCGGTACACGGTGATCGCGCTGGTCGGCGCGGCTGTCTTCCTGGGTGCGACCTTGCTGAACGAATTCCTCCTCAAGCGGCAGCGGCCCAGCGCCTCGAAGGTGGTCGCGATCGTGCTGGCCTCGCTGGCGCTGTCGTTCGGCATCGGCATGCTCAGTGGCGGGATGCAGCACTTCGAGGACTTCCCCGAGCGGGCGGCGATGCTGATCCCGTTCGGGCTGGCGCTGTCCTTCGTGGCGTACGTGCTGCGCTACGACCCCGCGCGCTGGCGCAGCATCATCGGCCCGACCGGGCTGCTGGTGCTGGTCACCGCGGCGGTCGCCTTCATCGGGCTGCGCGGTATCGCCGCCGACATGGCCGCCGAGTCCGGCGGTGGTGGACACAGCCACGGCGAGGAGACCACCAGCGAAACGGAGACGGCGAAGACAGACGACGGTCATACGGAGGACAGCCACACCGAGGACGCCGGAACGACGGTGCCCGAGGGCTCACCCGGCGCCGAAAGCACCGAAACCGGCGCAGGCGAGGAAGGAGCCGGCCATGCGGAGGACGGACACGCCCACTGAGTCGGGGCGCCCGTGGCCGGGGGCTGCAGCGATGGACACCCGCTGCGGCTCCCGGCACCGGTGGAGCGATCACTTGATCCGGTTGACCGTTCCTTCGACCGGGCCGGAGTTGCAGTCGGTGGTCAGCCCTGTGGTCACCGCGTCGCAGCGATGGCGGCCGGCCTCTGAGACCTCCGCTTGCTTCTACGCCCAGACGAAGGTCATCAACAGCCCCGACAGCAGGCCTGATGTGGCCTTCCTCCCAGTACGGGGTGGGCGCGCTCCCGCTGGCCATTTCGGCACCAAGCCCGCCTATGGTCGTGCAGCGTGATTTCAGGCCAGGTCCGTCGCGACGACCACACGGGAGCGTTGCTGCGGGCAACGCTCCTCGTGATGGTGCTTGCCGTATTCGCGATGCACGCCCTGGTCTCACACCAGCACGTCCACAGCGGGCACGCCGCCGCGTTCCCGCTCATCGACGCAGGGGAGAAGACTCAGCACGCTCACGCTGACGTCACCCCCGGGGACACCACCGAAACCCCGGACAGCCCGGACGACGAAGCCCCCTACAACCACGGCGGAGCCGGAGAGTGCTGCCTGGCGCTGCTGTGCATATTCGCCGCCCTGCTCGCGTTCACCCTCAGACACGGGGGCTCCAACCGCGTCCTCTACGCGCTCCGCCGATGGGCAGCACCCACGCATCCCTGGATCAGCCGCAGCGGCGACCCACCGTGCATACACCAACTTTCGATCCTGCGCTGCTGAGAGCCGGACCAGCGTGACGCCGCACCGCTGGTGTCGGCGCGCTTCTGCCTGCTCTCACCTACCAAGATCTGAAAGGCCTTACCCGCATGACGACCGTTCTCGAGCCCGAGCGCCACCAGACTTCCGCCTCGAAGCATCGCCGCCCCACCTTCGACAAGAAGTCGCTCCCGGCTCGCTACAGCGGCCAGATGCTCTACTTCATGGGCGCCGCCCTCATCGCCGGCGCCGTCGTCCACTACCCGATCGATCCGTCGCTGTACACGATCATCTGCGTCGTCGGCGCCTTCGTGTTCCTCCTCGGCACCATCGTCAACGAGTTCGTGCTGGCCGACGAGCGTCCGAAGCTGGGCCAGGCAGTCTCGCTGGTGGCGTTCTCCCTGTTGCTGTCCTTCGGTGTCGGCTTGGTCGGCGGCGGCATCCAGCACTTCGAGCAGTTCCCCGAGCGCAGCGCCTGGATGACCCCCATCGGCCTGCTCATGTCGTACGTCGCGTTCGTCGCCAAGGACTCCAAGGGCCGCTGGCGGCACCTCGTCAGCCCGTTCGCGGCCGTCGTCGTGGTCATCTCGGCCCTCACCTGGCTGGGCATGACCTCCCTCGCCGGCTCCAGATTCCCGCTGAGCAGGACCAGGCTCCCGCTGAGCAGGACCGCCCGGCCGAGGCACCCGCCGAGTGTCAACGGCCATTCCGTTCTCCCCGTAGGCGGCCAGGAGTTCGCCCCACTGGCGGCCATCGAGATGTCCCCGCTGGCGGCCAGATAATTCCCCGCCCTCGGGTCGGTCGGGTCAGCTGAAGGGCTTCACTCCCTGTCCGCTGGTGGCCTGGGTGAGCCGGTAGCTGTCACCCTGGGTGACGACGATGTGAGCGTGGTGCATGAGCCGGTCGACCGTCGCGGTGGCCAGGGTCTTGGGCATGATCTCGTCGAATCCGGAGGGGTGGAGGTTGCTGCTGACGGCGACCGAGCGTCGTTCGTAGGCGGCGTCGACCAGGCGGTAGAAGCCCTCGGCGGCGTCCGGCGAGACTGGCAGCAGGCCGATGTCGTCGACGATGATCAGGTCGGAGCGGATGATCTTCGCGAGGGCTCGGGCGATGGAGTCGTCCGCGCGGTGCCGGCGGACCAGGACTCCGAGGTCCTCGATGGTGAACCAGGAGACGGTCAGTCCGGCCTCGACCGCGGTCTGGCCGAGTGCCTCGGTGAAGTGGCTCTTGCCCGTGCCCGAGGGCCCGCAGATGCAGAAGTTCTCCCGACGCCCGATCCATTCCAGGGACTTGAGGGCGTCCTGGGTGGGCCGGGGAATGGCGGACTTGGTCTCGTCCCAGTCGCCGAAGGTCTTGCCGGTGGGGAAACCGGCCCGCTTGCGGCGGGTGTGGAGATTGGCCCGGTCGCGGCCGGCGGCTTCCTCGGCCAGCAGGACGCGGACGACCTCGGCCGGGTCCCAGCGTTGGGCCTTGGCGGTGGGGATCAGGTCGGCCAACACCCGCCGCAGGTGCGGGAGTTTGAGCCGCCGGGTCAGCTCGATGGCCTCGGCGAGCGGGTCGCCGTTGGTGCCGGGAACGGTGCGAAGTGGGGTGGCCATCAGGCGAGATCGCTTTCGTCGTACTCGGAGACGTCGGAGGCGGGCTGGGTGGGCAGGCCGAAGGAGGACCAGGCGGAGGTGCCGGGCTGCAGGGAGTGTTCCTCGCTGCGGCGGACGGGTTCGGTGTGCTCGCGGGTGGCCTGGTAGTCGACGATGGACAGCAGGTCCTTGTCCGCGAACCGGCCGGTGACCGCGGCGGTGCCCAGGGCCCGGTCGACCTCGGCCACCGAGTAGAGCTTGGACAGGGCGACGGCCTCGGCCATCTTCGCCTTGATGCGGCGGACCCCGCCGGCCCCGGCTTCGACCAGCCAGGACGCGGCCCCGGGACCGAGCTGGAGGAAGGCAGCCTCTTCCACCGAAGTGGCCTTCGGAGTGCGGTCGTTGTCCTTGTTCTCCCGCGGCGGGTAGTGGGCGTCATCCAGGACCGGGGTGCCCGGCTGGCCGCGGCGGTGGCGGGCGGCCTCGCGGGCCGAGCCGTCCTCACCGACGGCGGTGACGATCAGTTCGTCGCCGTGGAAGCGGGCCCAGACCCGGTTGTCGATCAGTTCGTGCGGAACGGAGTAGCGGACCCCTTCGACCGAGATCGTGGACTCCCAGTTCACCCGCCGGGTGGTGCCGAACGCAGCGGTGAACGGCCTCCTCGGCAGCGGGTGCAGTCGCTGCCGTTCCTCGGCGAGCCGCTCGGCCGGCTTGCGTCGAGTCGCCCGGTGAGGGCGGGAGTTGACCTCGTCGCAGAACGCGCGGCAGGCCGCCTCCAGCTCGCCGAAGGTCTTGTAGTGCTCGCGCAGGTTGACGTCCTTGGGCACCAGGTCGGCCTTCGCGATGCGGACCGTCGCCTCGGAACCGCCCTTCGTCTCCGGGTCCGCGGGCAGGCAGGTGCGTATGGTCGTGCCGTAGTGCCGGGCGACCTCGACGATTTCCGGGTTGCGGACCGCGATCCCGGCGACGTGGTCGGTGGTGACCGTCTTCTCGTTGTCCGTCAGGACGTAGGCCGGCACTCCGCCGATGCGGCGGAACGTCGCGTCCAGACACGAGGTGACCGTCGGCAGCGTCTTGTCCCAGATCGGGATCACGATCCGGAAGCGGGACCAGGCCAGCCAGGCGCACCACAGGATGGTCTTGCGGCCGGCGATGGTCGGTCCGTCGCCGAAGTCGTACTGGATCCACAGCCCCGGCTCGGTCACCCACGGCCGATAGACCCGCCGCCGACCGGCCCTGAACTGGGCTTTCGCCTCGGCAACGGTGCGGCGGGTGGTGCGTTCCCCGCCGGTGAAGCCCATCGCGACGATCCTCTTGTGCACCACGTCTGCCGGATCTTGCCGTGCGAACGGACCACCAGTTCCTCGATCTTCGGCAGATAGTCGTCGATCGCGCGGGCCCGGTGACGGCGCTGGTCGGGGTGCTGGCCGGCGGCCCGCATCTTCACATAGCGGGCCACCGTGTGGTGGTCGACGCCGGTCAGTTCGGCCGCGGCGCGGTAACTGCCCGTGAGGTCGTACGCCTCAAGGATCTCCATGATCTCCCTGCTGTTCTTCACCCGCCCGAGCCTCGCCGAGCGGGATGCGTCCAATGCGAGCGGGGAGATATCTGGCCGTACGTGGGGAAACCCTTGGCCATCAGTGGGGCGGTAAGTGGCCGCCTATGGGGAGCTTGTCATGGCCGCCGTCAGCCGAGCCGGCAGAGGATGGTCATACGTCCCATAGCCACTGACCCCGGTCCGGCACCTCGTAGCCGTTCTCGCGAGCCCACGCGGACCACGCTGGGCTCGTAGTCCCGCTCACGGCGCTTGCGCGTGCCGTCGGCGGCTCGGGATGCGGCGCGCTCTTGCGAGCGCGCCGCTCGACGAGGCGTTCCTCCAGCCGGTTCTCCTCGCTGGTGCTTCCCCAGCTCGCCGCGGCGGGTGCGGGCCTTGACCGAGTACGTGGCCTGGTCGGCTGCCTTGCGACCGCCGGGGGCGGCTTCTTCCGTGGCGCGGGCCACGCGGAGACCAAGGCTTCCCGGACAGTGCGCCGATGCCCTACTTGCGCGCGAGAGCGCGTACCGACAACCCCTCCATGCGGGAGTCCCGACAGATCGCCGCCCTCAACCCTGGTCTTCGGCGCCATCACCACAAGCACACAGGTGGGGCCAGCTCAATCCGCCCAAGCCACGCCGCTGCCCGACGCGGGTGGTCGGCAACGAAAGGCGCCGCGCACCGCTCGCTCTCGCAGCGTGACCAACCTCGATCGGTGATCGACCACTAACTGGCACTTCGGCGAGATGACGCGCACCTCGAACCTCCGGTCCGGCGAACGCCGGCGCAGCACTTACGACAGCCCGAGGACGCGCATGGCCAGACCGGCTGCCGGCTTGGGCCCGAACGATGTGGACTTGCGGGGCAACCGCACTCCGGCACCGGCCAGTTCCCACACCGTGTCCTCGCTGATCGCGGGCAGCAGAAGCGCGCTGCCACTGTCGGGTCCGGCCACGGCCGCAGTGGCCTGGCGGATGTCGTGGACATACGTCACGGCACCTGGCAGGTCGGGTACGGACCAGGTGTGGCGGAGCAGCAGGTGGTCGCTGACGGCAGCGGGGAGTTGCGCCCACCGACTCGGATGACCGGCCAGGGCTTCGTGCAGGGCCAGAGGGTCGGGATCGGTGATGGCCCACGCCTGCTCCGCACCAGTGAGTACCAGTTCACCGGGCTCGGGCGGACGCGGCCCTGTGGGAAGGGGCAGAACCCGGGCCACCTCGGACGCAGCCTTCGCCGCCTTCTCCGGTTCCAGTCCGGCCATCACACGGTGGATCGCGGAGAGCTGGAGGGGATACGTCGCGGTGTCGACGAGCAGGGTGAGGCTGCTGTCCCAGGGGCTGCCCGCGTCGCCGCTCAAGTGGAGACAGGCAGCGTGGCGGTGGTGGCCGTCGGCTATGAGGGCCTTACCGGTCGACAGGCCACTGGTCAGGAGCGAGACTTCCGTGGCGTCATCACAAGCCCACAGCCTGTGGGTGAGCTCTCCGACGCGGGCCACGGCGACCGGTGCGCGACGCGTCACGTGCTCCGCGACCTGCGCAGCCGTCGACTCCGCGCCTCGGCAGGCCAGCAACAGCGGCTCCAACTGGGCACGCAACCCCGCCATATGGGCAGCACGCTGCCGAACCCCGTGGGCGGACACGTCTTCGTGCGGCAGCAGCCGCCCTCCATGGCGTGGCAGCACCAGATCACCGATCAGGCCACGTTGCAGGATCCGGGCGCCCCGCTGCTGTTGGTAGACGTACAGGGCGGGCCGCTCGTCCCGGCGGAGCACGCCGCGTCGCAGCCAGCGCCCCAGTTCGCGGGCGGCGGCCTGCGGCGCGTCCGCGTACAGGATACGGGCCACGTGGTGCGGTTGACGACGGAGTTCGCGGGCGCGGGTGGCGCCGAGGTCGTCATAAGGCGGAGCGAGGAGGTCGGTCAGATCGCCGACGCGGTCCGTGTCATAGCGCACCGCCCGGAAGGGCCGGAGCTGCAACGGGGTCGGCTTCGCGATGGGCTCGGCAAGGGTGGGCATCAAGAACTCCAGGAAGAGGGCACGGCCCAGCAGGGGCGGGGCACCGTGTGGTGCCCCGCCCCTGGGCCAGCGGGCCGGTGGGTCAGACGGTCGCGGGCAGCGGCTCGGCGGCGGGCGGCGCCGCCAGTCGGCCAGTGCGGTGCAGGCCGTACAGGGCGGCCGCACACGCCAGGCCCAGCGCGAACAGCGTGATCCACGGGAGCGCGGGCATCCCGGCCGCGCGGGCGGCGTCGAGCGCGGCGCCCGTGCCCAGGTTCCCGACGGTGATACCGATACCGCAGATCGTGTTGTACAGCCCGTAGTGAGTGGCGACGAGACGGTCACGGGAAAGGCGGACGATGGTGTCCATCTCGAACGGGTAGGCGATCATCGTGCCGACGGCCAGCAGCAGCGCAGCAAGCGTCGGCGGAACCGCCGCGAGCAGCCACAGCCCGATCCCGGACTCCGGTACGGGCACGGCGGTGGCCAGCAGCAGGGGCACGAAGGCCAGGCCCATCGCCGCCAACCCACGCACGAGCGCCTGCCCGGGCTCGTACCGCGCCTTGCACCACGCCGTCACCCGCGTCTGACCGAGGATCGTGGTCAGGCCCGAGACGGCGAAGAGCATGGCCACCGCCGCCGTGCCGAACTCCCCGTCGCCGCCGAGCCGGCGCACCTCCAGCGGCAGCGCCAGGTAGACCTGGAAAGAGAGGACGTACGAACCGATCATGGCGACGGAGAAGAGCAGGAACGGCCTGTTGGCGAGGATGCCGCGCCACTGGGCGAGCACGCCCTGACCGCCGTCGCCGGCCGGCCGCTTGGCATCCTCGGGCCGCCGGGCGGGCAGCGCGCGGATCTGTACGACGCTCAGCAGCGCGAAGATCGCGGCGGACACCAGGCAGGTGACACGGAAGTCCACCCCCGTCAGCACCATGCCCGCCAGCGGGCCCAGCAGGATGCCCGCCTGGTAGAACACGTTGAACAACGCGAACGCCTCGACCCTGCGCTCGCCCGCGTCGGCCGCGAGGTACGCCCGCACGGCCGGGTTGAACAGCGCACCGGCCAGCCCGGTGGCCGCGGAGGCCGCGAGCAGAGCGGGCAGGGAATCGACCAGTCCGAGCGTCGCGAAGCCGAGGGTGCGCAGTACGCACCCGGCGACGATCATCGGCTTGTAGCCCAGCCGGTCGGCGAGCGTGCCGCCGACCAGGAACATGCCCTGCTGGCTGAAGTTCCGTACGCCGAGCACGAGTCCCACGATCCAGCCGGCCAGGCCGAGCGTGCTGGACAGGTGGGCGGCCAGATAGGGCATCAGCATGTAGAAGCCGAAGTTGATGGTGAACTGGTTCACCATCAACAGCTGGACGCTGCGTTCGTACGACCGAACCTGGGTGAGCAACCCCTTCACCGGCCCTCCTCCGCGGAGTCGGACCCGACGGCGGGAACGTTCTCGGCGACGTCCTGCTCCCTGCCTTGCAGGGTGAGGGGATCGACCACGGTGGTGCACCGGGTCCAGCGGGTGACCTCCTTCTCGTCCAGACGGCCGATCAGCTCCGGTTCGGGCGCCGGAGGCGAGTCCAGCAGGCCGTGGGCGGCGCAGTAGTCGTCGTCGTAGACCGTCCCCAGGTAACGCTGCGGGCCGTCGGGGAAGATCGCGACGATCCGTGCGTCCGCGGGCATCGTCCGGGCCATCCAGCCGGCCACCAGCGCGACCGCGCCGACACTCCATCCGCCGGTGGCGTAGTGGGAGGCGGCCAGTTGGCGGCATGTCCACACGGCCTCGTGCGGGGCGACCCAGTGCACCTCGGAGAACTGCTCGTAGGCGACGTTGCGGGGATAGATGCTGGAACCGAGTCCGCGCATCAGCCGGGGCCGGGCGGGCTGGCCGAAGATCGTCGAACCGGTCGTGTCCACGCCGACGACGGTCAGCTCCGGGTAGAGCTGCCGTAGCACCCGGGAGACGCCGGCCGAGTGGCCGCCGGTGCCGACGCTGCACACCAGCACGTCGATGTGGCCCATTTCGGAGGCGAGTTCGAGGGCCAGCGGGGTGTAGGCGGCGACGTTGTCGGGGTTGTTGTACTGGTCCGGGCACCACGAGCCGGGGTGCTGCTCCAGCAGGCGCTGGACGCGGTCGCGGCGGGCCTGCTGCCAGCCGCCCGTGGGATGCGTCTCGGAGACGACGTTGACCTGGGCGCCGTACGCGGTCAGCAGCCGGGTCATGGACAACTCCAGCCCCGGATCGGTGACCAGGGTGACCGGGTGGCCGTACACCATCCCGGCCAGCGCCAGCCCCAGGCCCAGCGTCCCGCTGGTGGACTCGATGATCCGTCCGCCGGGCCGCAGGTCGCCACGGGCCCGGGCCCGCTCCACCATGTGCAGCCCCGGACGGTCCTTGATACCGCCCGGGTTGAACCCCTCCAGCTTCGCCCAGAACCCACGCCCGGCCGGGGCCAGCGGCTCCGACACGCGGAGCAGCGGGGTGTTGCCCACCAGCCCGGACAGGGCGGACTGGCCCGAACCGGTCGCGGTCTTGGTCAATGAAGGCATGTCTGTGTTGTCACTCTCGCTCGATGAATGCACGGGTGCGGGTTCATCTCGCGCCCCATGGCGACAGAGCGGACCGTGGGTCCGCGCTCGGGCCATGAGTGCGCGGCAGCCGACGAGGTCGGTCGGCTGCGAGCGAGTGGTCTAGATCCGCCACCGCGACGTGACGACGAGCGCCACGCGGCCGGTGCGTGCCCTGCGACGTCTGCGGGATTCATGCCGTACGACAGGTCGTCTCCCCACCGCCACGGACATGGCGACGAGTACGACGACAGCCAGCGCGGCGAGAGGAAGATCCTCGATCGACTGGGCCGCCGTACGGATGACGACGTCCATCGCGCAGTCCTCGGCCCCGTGGGGAGCATGGGGCCCGTGAGGCTCTCCGCCCGCAGCCATCGCCGATGAAACGGTGGGGACGGGCACCGACCCGTGCGTCTCCTCGGGCACTCCGTGGATGACAGCGCACAGAATGAGCGCGATCACGAGGGTGCCGCGGATCGCCGAGAGGAGTCGGCGCCACCGGGGCGAGCCGCACGAGGCCCAGGGAGCGTGCGCGGGCGTACGGGAATGTGTCGGCACAGGTCCTCCGCGCTGCTGCCGCTCTCCGACGAGGACGGAGGGAGGCGCAGACATGGGTGGGGGCAGGACAGCTTCGACGAACGTGACCGGCCCATCATGGGCACGGAATCGGGAGCTCGTCGCGCGTGATCAGCCGAACCGGTGACAACCGGCAGGCCGGTTGGAGGACTCTCTACTCCTAGACCTGCTGCACCACGGAGGCTGCTCTCAGAGCCGCGGGTGACGCCCCGCCCATGGGCCCACCAGATGCAGGCACACGCACGACCGACGCATCTTGGGCACTGTTTGATTCGCGAACCGACGCTGCAAAGCAGGGCGCGGCCAGGGCAGGCCCCTGCTGAGGCTGCCCGGATACACACTGCTCGCCAGGATGCGACGACCCATGATCACCATGATGATCGGCCGCTTCCACCGTGAACTCGGTTACAGACTCGACACCTGGATGGCGAATGTCATCGGCCGGCAGTGCCGCAGAGGTTGATGCGCTGGTGGAGAGGTGTCCGTTGGCACTCTTCACGTATGCGCCGTGCGACACGAGGACGCCGAACAGGAGCACGGCCAGGGCCAGCACGCGCAGCAACGGACCCGCACCGGAACGGGTCCTGTCCATGCGCCAGGGCGACCAAGCCGTAACCATGCCGTGATCCTAGCGGCTCTTCGGCAGTGATCGACCACCAGTCCTAAAACATCGGGTTAACTCGTCAGGCGAATGGCTGGTTTGCTGCGGCGAGTATGCAGACGGCACCGGCACCGGCGCCGCAGCATCGCGCCTCAGTGTGCGTGCCCGGCCTCGTCCTCAGCGGGCTCGGCCTGTGAGGGCTTCTCGGGCTCATCCACCGCGCCGCGCGCATGCACCGTGAAGGCTGCCGTGCGCACCGTGCCCTCGTGCTGGAAGTCCAGGAACAGGCGGTACGTGCCGGCGCTGGGTGCCGTAGCCGTGAAGGAGACCTCGGGGCCGGGCTGGGTCTTGCCGTCGCCGGGCTCGCCGTTGGGGTGGACGTGCAGATAGGCGAGGTCGCCGGAGCGCAGGGCGACCAGGTGGCCGTAGGCGCCCAGGTAGGGCTGGAGGTCCCGGACCGGCTTGCCGTCCCGTTTCACCGTCAGCGTCACTTCACTGGCCTTGCCGGGGGTCAGGTCGCCGTCGAGCTTCACCTCGTAGCCATCGACCCTGGCGGTGGAGTTACGCTCAGGCAGTTCAGCGGGCTCGTACGTTCCGGAGGCCGCGAGGTCCGCGCCGAGGGTGAGCGCCTCGCCGCCCCTGGGCTGGAAGTCGGCGAAGACGCGGTAGCTGCCGGCCTTGGGCAGGTCCACCGGGGTGGACCAGGTGCCGTCCGCGGCGCGGGCGGGGTGCAGATGGCGATAGACGCTCATATCTCGCGAGGCGAGGATGAGGTGCAGCTCCTTGCCGTGTTCGCGCTGGTAGGCGGTGACCTTGCGGCCGGTGCTGTCCTGCACGACGGCGAAGCGCAGCTCGGCCTTCCTGCCGGCCTCGACGCGCGGGGTCTTCAGGTCGATTGTGTAGCCGCCTTGTGAGATCTCAAGGCCTCCCGGCGCTGCCGCCTCATGACCGCCACTGGTCTCCTCGTGCCCTGCGGCCACGTGACCGCCGGGCCCGCCGTGAGCACCACCCTTCGGTTCGGGCGAGATCGCGTCGACCGTGCCGCCGACACCGTAGGCGGTGCCGAAGGTCGCGGCGAGCGCGGCGGCGAAGACGGTGATCCGCAGTCCGGTGTTCATGACCCACTCCTCATCTCCGGGCCGCTCATCGGTACGGCCGATGCAGTTCAACATACCCCTAGGGGGTATAAAGCAAGCGACGATCAGCCCTTGCGAGGAATACGGGTGGGGGGTATACATGTAGCCGTTACCAGGTACCCCCCAGGGGTATAAGCGCTAGCTAGGGAGAATCCCATGTCGAACAACTGCTGCACCTCCGACGGAAGCTGCCACACCAGCACGGAGATCAAGACCACCTACAAGGTCGACGGCGTCGGCAGCGCCCACTGCCAGGGCATCGTCGCCAAGGCGGTGGGCGGTCTGGACGAGATCACCGCGGTCGACGTCGAGATCGGCACCGGCCTGGTCACCGTGACCACCGCCACCGCGCCCGACGAGGCGCTCGACGCGCTGATCGCCAAGACCGTCGACGAGGCCGGCTACGACTTCGCCAGCCGCGTGCCCGCCTGACCCACCAGCATCGGCGGGGCCGCCCTGCCCGACCGGCCCCGCCCCTCCCCCATCGAGTCCGTGAGCTGCGAGGAGCAGACATGACCACCACCACGCCCGGCGCCACCGAGGTCGAACTCGCCATCGGCGGCATGACCTGCGCCTCGTGCGCCGCCCGGATCGAGAAGAAGCTCAACCGCATGGATGGCGTCGAGGCCACCGTCAACTACGCCACCGAGAAGGCCAAGGTCACCTACCGCGAGGACATAGCCGTGGCGGACCTGATCGCGACGGTCGAGGCCACCGGCTACAGCGCCCGCGAGCCCGAGCCCGTACGCACCGAGCCGGAAGCCGGCAGCGGCCCCACGCAGGACGAGGGCGACGAACTGCGACCGCTGCGTCAGCGGTTGACCGCAGCCGTCGTCCTGGCCGTCCCTGTGATCGCGATGGCCATGGTCCCGGCGTTGCAGTTCGAGTACTGGCAGTGGCTGTCGCTGACGCTGGCGGCGCCCGTGGTGACGTACGCCGCCTGGCCCTTCCACAAGGCCGCCTGGACCAACGCCAAGCACGGTGCCGCCACCATGGACACGCTGATCTCGGTCGGCACCTCGGCGGCGTTCCTGTGGTCCCTGTGGGCGCTGTTCTTCGGCACGGCCGGAACGCCTGGCATGACGCACCCCTTCGAGCTCACCATCGCCCGCACCGACGGCGCCGGGAACATCTACCTGGAGGCCGCGGCCGGTGTCACGGCGTTCATCCTGGCCGGGCGGTACTTCGAGGCCCGCTCCAAGCGGAAGGCGGGCGCGGCGCTCAAGGCCCTGCTGGAACTGGGCGCCAAGGAAGTCACCGTCCTGCGCGACGGTGAAGAGCTCATTCCCGTCGGTGAACTCAAGGTCGGCGACCGGTTCCTCGTACGTCCCGGCGAGAAGATCGCCACCGACGGTGTGGTCGTCGAGGGCTCGTCAGCCGTGGACGCCTCGATGCTCACCGGCGAGTCGGTGCCGGTCGAGGTCGGCACCGGGGACGCCGTCACCGGGGCCACGCTGAACGCCGGAGGCCGCCTGGTCGTCGAGGCCACCCGGATCGGCGCCGACACCCAGCTCGCCCGCATGGCCAAGCTGGTGGAGGACGCGCAGAACGGCAAGGCCGCCGCCCAGCGGCTCGCCGACAAGATCTCCGCCGTCTTCGTCCCGGTCGTAATCGCCCTCGCACTCGGCACCCTGGGCTTCTGGCTCGGCAACGGCGCCGGACTGACCGCCGCCTTCACCGCAGCCGTCGCCGTCCTGATCATCGCCTGCCCGTGCGCCCTGGGCCTGGCGACCCCGACCGCGCTGATGGTCGGCACCGGGCGCGGCGCCCAGCTCGGCATCCTCATCAAGGGTCCGGAAGTCCTGGAGACGACGCGCAAGGTCGACACCATCGTCCTTGACAAGACCGGCACCGTGACCACCGGCAAGATGACCCTGCTCGCCGTACACGCCACCGACGGCACCGACGAGGACGAGGTCCTGCGCCTCGCGGGCGCCCTGGAGCACTCCTCCGAGCACCCGATCGCCCAGGCCGTCGCCTCCGGCGCCGCCGCCCGGGTCGGCACACTGCCCACCCCGGAGGACTTCGCCAACATCGCCGGCCTCGGCGTCCAGGGCATCGTCGAGGGCCACGCCGTCCTCGTCGGCCGCGAGAAGCTGCTCGCCGAGTGGGTCATCTCCCTGCCGGAGGAGCTTCAGCGCGCCAAGACCGAGGCGGAAGCGTCCGGACGTACCGCCATCGCGGTCGCCTGGGACGGCGAGGCCCGCGCGGTCCTGGAGGTCGCCGACGCCATCAAGGAGACCAGCCCGGAGGCGATCAAGCGCCTGCGCGCCCTCGGTCTGACCCCGATCCTGCTGACCGGTGACAATAAGGCGGTCGCCGAATCGGTCGCCGCGGAGGTGGGCATCGCTCCGGAGCACGTGATCGCGGAGGTCATGCCGCAGGACAAGGTCGACGCCGTCAAGCGCCTGCAGAGCGAGGGCCGTTCGGTCGCGATGGTCGGCGACGGTGTCAACGACGCCGCCGCACTGGCCCAGGCCGACCTGGGGCTGGCGATGGGTACGGGTACGGACGCCGCGATCGAGGCGGGAGACCTGACGCTGGTGAGGGGTGACCTGAGGGTCGCGGCGGACGCCATCCGCCTGTCCCGCAAGACGCTGGGCACCATCCGGTCCAACCTATTCTGGGCCTTCGCCTACAACGTCGCCGCCCTGCCGCTGGCCGCCGCCGGCCTGCTCAACCCGATGATCGCCGGAGCGGCCATGGCCTTCTCCTCGGTCTTCGTGGTCGGCAACAGCCTGCGGCTGCGCGGCTTCCAGCCCGCCGACCGCTGAACCGCCGACGAGGAAGGGGAGACCACCGTGCCCGGACACCACGCCCAACGGGACGACATAGTCCGACGGCTGCGCCGGATCGAGGGCCAGGTGCGAGGACTGCAGCGCATGGTCGAAGAGGACGCCTACTGCATCAACGTCCTCACCCAGGTCGCCGCCACCAATGCCGCGCTCCAGTCCTGCGCACTGGTCCTGCTGGAGGAGCACCTCAACGGCTGCGTCACAGAGGCGATCGTGAAGGGCGGCGAACAAGCCCAGGCGAAGGTCATCGAGGCATCCCAGGCGATCGCCCGGCTCGTACGGGCCTGACCACCGAGCTTCCGGGCCCGAGCGGATCATTCCGCTCGGGCCCGGTTTGCTGTTCAGCGCCCTTATGGGGGTTCTATGGGGTTCGATCACCCGCCGGCCTGGGCCCGATATTGGCCGAATCCACGTGCGGGTAACGACCACTAGGTGGGACAGTACGGGGATGCTCGTAAGCCCACTGTGGCTTTATTCACGAGTCGTGACGGCGGTTGTACACGGGTTTGGGAGGCGCCCGGATCCACGGTCGGGTGATGTTCACGAGTTTTGAAGGCAGTGGGGGGCTTGCCAGGCCAGCATCGGGGTGTTCCCGGTGAAAGGCCCTGGTCATGCCGCAGATGTCGAAGGTCGAGCTGTACGCGGCGATCCGGCGGGACCATCGCGGTGGTATGACGATGCGGGAGCTGGAGCGCAAGTACAACGTCGCCTGGCGGACGGTGCGCAAGGCCCTGGACTCCGCTTGGCCGGAGCCGCGCAAGAAGCTCCCGCCGCGGCCGTCGGCGCTGGATCCGTACAAGGCGGTGATCGACGGGATTCTGCGGGCGGACCTGGATGCGCCGCGCAAGCAGCGGCACACAGTCACGCGGATCTTCCACCGGCTGATCGAGGAGCACGGCGCCGACGTCTCCTACCCGATGGTCAGGCGCTATGTCGCCGACCGGAAGCCGCAGATCGCGGTGGAGGCGGGCAAGGCCCCGATCGAGGCGTTCGTCCCGCAGACCCACCCGCCGGGCATGGAGGCGGAGGTCGACTTCGGCGACGTGGCCGTGCGGCTCGCCGGCGAGCTGGTGACCTGCTACCTGTTCTCCTTCCGCTTGTCGTATTCGGGCAAGGCCGTCCACCGGGTGTTCGCCTCCTCCGGCCAGGAAGCCTTCTTCGAGGGCCACGTGCACGCACTGCGGGTGCTGGGCGGGGTCCCCCGGAGTCGGGTCCGCTACGACAACCTCAAGGCCGCCGTCGCCCAGGTGCTGGGGCTGAGCCGGGCGAGGGTGGAGACCGACCGGTGGATCGCGTTCCGCTCGCACTTCGGCATCGAGAGCTTCTACTGCCGCCCGGGGATCGACGGCGCCCACGAGAAGGGCGGGGTGGAGGGGCAGATCGGCTACTTCCGCCGCAACCACTTCACCCCGGTGCCGGAGGTCGCCTCGCTGGCGGAGTTGAACGAGATGGTCGAGCAGTGGGACCTGCACGACGGCCGGCGCCGGATCGGCTCCCGGCCGCGGACCATCGACGAGTACTTCGCGGTCGAACAGCCGCTGCTGATGCCGCTTCCGGAGGAGCCGTTCGAGACCGGGCGGGTGTTCACCCCGCGGGTCGACCGCTACAGCCAGATCGCGGTCCGCACCAACCGGTACTCGGTGCCGGTGAGGTTGATCGGCAAGCGGGTCCGCGTGGTGCTGCACGCCTCTCACCTGGTGGTTTACGACCAGAACGTGGAAGTCGCCCGGCATGAGCGGCTGATCGCCAAGGGCGGCTGCCGCCTGGAGCTGGACCACTACCTCGAAGCCCTGATCCGCAAGCCGGGAGCCTTCCCCGGAGCCACCGCCCTCGAACAGGCCCGCTCGGCAGGCAAGTTCACTCCGGTCCACGACGCCTGGTGGGCCCAGGCCCGCAAGATCCACGGCGAGCGGGACGGCACCCGGGCCCTGATCGAGGTGCTGCTGCTGGGCCGGCACATCCCGCACGAGCACCTGGTCGCCGGGCTGGCCACCGCCCTGCGGGCGGGTGCCTTGACCGCGGACGCGGTCGCGCTGGAGGCCCGCAAGGCCGCCCAGGCCGAGGACGAGCCCGTCCCTGGCCTGCCCACCACTGGCACGGGACAGCCGTCGGGGACCGTGACGTTTCTGCACGAGTGGAGGCTTGCCCACCTGCCGCCGGACACCAGGCCGCTGCCCTCGGTGACCCCCTATGACCAGTTGCTCCGACGCCGTCGCGCCAGCGGCGGCGCCCACCGAGAGGAAGAAGTCCAGTGACCCTGCCCCGCCAGCGAGGCTTGACCGAGCAGGCCATCGACACCGCCTGCCGCATGCTGCGGCTGCCGAGCATCCGCAACGAGTTCTCCGACATCGCCGACCGGGCGGTGAAGGACCAGATGACCTACCGCGGCTTCCTGGCCGAGCTGCTGATGGCCGAGTGCGACGACCGGGCACGCCGCAGGTCGGAACGGCGGATCAAGGCGGCCGGCTTCCCGCGGGAGAAGTCCCTGCGGACCTTCGACTTCGACGCCAACCCCAATATCGACCCGGCTACCATCCACACCCTTGCCTCCTGCGAGTGGATCAAGAAGGGGCAGCCGCTCTGCTTGATCGGCGACTCTGGCACCGGCAAGTCGCACATGCTGATCGCCCTGGGCACCGAGGCCGCCATGAAGGGCTACCGGGTCCGCTACACACTGGCCACGAAGCTGGTGAACGAGCTGGTCGAGGCCGCCGACGAGAAGCAGCTGAACAAGACGATCGCCCGCTACGGCCGCGTCGATCTTTTGTGCATCGACGAGCTCGGCTACATGGAACTGGACCGTCACGGTGCTGAGCTGCTGTTTCAGGTTCTGACCGAGCGCGAGGAGAAGAACAGCGTCGCCATCGCCTCCAACGAGTCATTCGGCGGGTGGACGAAGACGTTCACCGATCCCCGCCTCTGCGCGGCCATCGTCGACCGCCTGACGTTCAACGGCGCGATCATCGAGACCGGCACCGACTCCTTCCGGCTCGCCTCTACCCGGGCCCGGGTAGAGGAGCCCGCCAAGGTCGGCTGACCGCCCGAGGCACGACTCGACGGCCCGCCTCAGGGCAGCCCCGGGAGGCAAAACAGCCAGCCGGGGCCAACCCTGAGGGCCGGTCACTTTCGCCAGAACAGGTGATGCGTCACGCCACTCGGGCTGGGCACGACCTCCAGGTGGAACCGGTCGAGCAGCTCATCGGGTGACTCCCAGAGCCGTAGTCCGGACCCGAGCTTCACCGGCGAGACGGCCACATGCATGGTGTCGACGAGGTCGGCGTCGAGGAACTGCCGGATGGTGGTAACCCCGCCGCCGAGCCGGACGTCCTTGCCCTGCGCCGCCTGCCGCGCCTGCTCCAGGACCGTGGCCGGGTCGCCGTCGACGAAGTGGAACGTGGTGTCGGAGAGCGTGAACGAAGGACGCTTGTGGTGAGTCATAACGAACACTGGGGTGCGGAACGGGGGCTCGTCACCCCACCAGCCGCGCCACTCATGGTCATTCCAGGGCCCACGCTGGGGCCCGAACTTGTTGCGGCCCATGATCTCGGCACCGATGTTGCGCGTGTAGTCCCGCGTGAAGTAGTCGTCGAGGCCCCGGCTCCCCCCGGGATCGGTGCGCATGGGCCAGCTCGCCGTGGCACCGGCCCAGGCGAACAGCCTCGCCGGGTCGACGGCGTGGCCGAACGGACTCTCAAGGCTCTGGTCCTCACCGGCACCGATCCCGTCACTTGAGACGTTGAAGTTCTGGACTCTCAGCAGCTGAGCCACGTGCTCCTCCTGTGTGGTCGACAACGGTGGTGAGACTCTCCGGGCCGCGAAAACTCATCGCTGCATCTGTGACCGGTCAGAAACTGGGCCACCTGCTGTCACAGACTGCGGGCGACCCCAGGCAGTGACGTCATTTCTCGTGAACATTCAGGTCACCGTCGACAGCCAACCGGCGCCCGAACCGATGGACAATCGCTGCCGCTTGAAGTGAACGAAGCCAGGGACGACCCAACGCCTGGTCAACCAGCTGGTCAATGCTGAGCTCCGACAGCGAACTGCGGCGTTCACGAGAGTCGTTGAAACGCTTGCGCAGGAGTTGCAGCGGTGGCAGCTGCGTGGGCTGCCGGTTTTGGCTGATACCAGCTTCTACATCCAGCATCCAGATAAGTTGGAAGAAGCCGACTTTCCCGAGCTGTTGAGTGTGCAGAGCGCGTCCGTCCACCTGATGGTGCCGATAGTTGTGGTGGATGAGCTCGACCAGCTCAAGGAGAGCAAAGACAGACACGTACGGTGGCGGGCACGGTACACGCTGGCCGTGCTGGACCGGCTCTTCCAGCAGAGCACCGAGCAGGCCGTACTGCGCGCCCCCGATGCCGAGGAGCTGCGAAGAACCGGCCTCCGACGCGGTGAGGTGACCGTACAGCTCATGTTCGACCCGCCAGGGCATGTGCGCCTGCCGATCAACGACGATGAGATCGTGGACAGGGCACTTGCCATCAAGCCGCTGTCGGGGCGCGAGGTGACAGTGCTCACCTACGACACTGGCCAGGCGACCCGCGCCCGCGTCGCGGGCCTGCGCGACCTGAAGCTCAGCATGCCGTTGGACGACGAGCCGGAACAGCAGACGGCCAACAAGAAGAAGCCCCCGTCCGGTGAACGAGGGGTTCAGGTACCAGCTGGCCATCGGGATGGACAGGCGGAATCAACCGTCAACGGCTCCGCTCAATCACGACCTGCCTGAGAACGGACGGACGTGCGGCCTGAGAGCAAAGGGCCGTCCGGCACCGGTTGCCCGGTGCCGGACGGCCCTCGACGGTTCTCTTGCCCTGCTTCCTGGTGAACTGCGGCGTCGCGGCAATTGCCCCAGCTGCCCACCAGGCGCCGACACCGCATTTCAGACGCCGGCCCGCTCGCCCTGCGCCGTCGTAGTGGCGTCGACCTGCGGTGCGGCCGCGGCCTTGTCGCTCCGCATCACCAGCAGGGTGATCAACCCGCCCGCCGCGGCGATCGCGGCGGCCCAGACGAAGGCCGCGCTGAAGCCGTCCGTCAGCGCGGGCAGGTTGCCCAGCTGGCCCGCGCCTTGCGACGTGGCAACCGCGGTCAGCGCCGCGAGGCCCAGTGCCGAGCCCACCTGGTAGGTGGTGTTGACGATGCCGGACGCCAGACCCGCCTGCTCCTGCGGAGCCCCGGACATGGCGGCCATCATCGCCGGGATGTAGGCGAGCGACATGCCGAGCGCCGCGACCAGCGAGGCCGGCAGGACGTCGACCACGAAGGTGCCGGTGGGCTCGACGGCGGACAGCCACAGCAGCCCGGCGGCGAGGACCAGCAGACCACCGCCGATCATCGGCTTGGCGCCGAACTTGGCCATCAGCTTCGCCGTGATCGCCGTCATGAAGATCATCAGCAGACCAGTCATCGGCAGCAGCGCGGCGCCGGACGCGAACGCCCCGTAGCCGAGGACCTGCTGGAGGTACAGGTTGAGGAAGTACCACATGGGGATCCATGCGGCGCCGAGCAGGGTCATCGCGAGGTTGGCCGAGCCGAGCCGCGGGACGCGCCAGATGCCGAGCGGCATCAGCGGCTCGCGCACCATCTTCTGGATCACGAAGAAGAGCACGAGCAGCGCGACGGCACCGGCCAGCTGCAGCACGGTCCCGGTGGAGGTCCAGCCGACCTCCGGCGCGCGGACGATGGCGAAGACCGCGAGCGCCAGGCCGGCGGTGACCGCGGCGGCTCCCAGCACGTCGACCGAACCGCGGCGGCTGCCGACGGCGGGCAGGAGCTTGGTGGCCGCGAGGGTGGCGACGCCGATCGGGACGTAGATGATGAAGATCCACGGCCAGCTGAGCCACTCGGTGAACACTCCGCCGAGGAACACGCCGGCCGTGCCGCCCGCGGGGGCGGCGGCGCCGTAGAGCGCCATGGCCTTGCCGAGCTCCTTCGGGTCGTGCGCGAAGAGCATCATCAGCAGCGTCATGGCCGACGGTGCGATCAGCGCGCCGCCCACGCCCTGGACGGCACGGCCGACGACCTCCACCCACGCCGTCTGTGCGGCTGCGGCGACGACCGAGCCGGCGATCAGCACGACCCAGCCGGTGTTGAAGATCTTGCGGGCACCGATCAGGTCGGAGAGGCGGCCGCCGAGCAGCAGCAGTCCGCCGAAGGCGATGACGTAGGCGTTGAAGACCCACTGCAACTCACCCTGCGAGAAGCCGAGGTCCTTCTGCATCTCGGGGAGCGCCACCCCGATGATCGACGTGTCCATGATGACCATGAACTGAGCGGCGGCGAGCACGGCCAGTGCCCACCAGCGCCTGGGATTGACGGTCGACATGGTTCTACCCCTTTCCCGTATACCCCCTGGGGGTACCTGACGGCTGCACGGTAACATACCCGTGGGGGGTATGTAAGCGGGGATGGAGGCAACGTCGTCCGACCGGGCGGCTAGCCTCCCGTCGGGACGCTTTGCAGCGACACCCTGTATCGATACATCTCGGTTGCTCTGTAGCGGCGGACGCGGACAGAGGTCGTGTCCCTTGACGTGGTGTAGGCGATCAATCGTCGGTCGTGTTGGTGGTGTTGGGGAGTGCGGGGGCGCTTTCGCCGGCTTCGGTGGGGTAGATCTGGTCCATGCTGCCTTCGGGTAGGTAGCGGCGGGGGAAGGCGATCCACTCGTCGTGCATCTCGAAGAGCACGGCGGTGACCAGTCGGAGGAGAGCGTCGTCGTTGGGGAAGACCTGGACGACATCGACGCGGCGTTTGATCTCGCGGTTGATCCGCTCCAGCGGGTTCGTGGACTGAATCTTCTTCCAGTGCCGTTCCGGGAAGGCCGCGAAGGCGGTGAGGTCGTCCTTGGCGTCCAGGAGCATCTGCTTGACCTGGGAAACTGTGCGCCCAGCATGTCGGCGACCGTGTCGAGCTGGTTGCGGACGGCGTCCTGGTCGGGCTGGGCGAAGATGGTGCGGATCGTCGCGGCGACCATTTCCGCGGCGTCCTTGGGGATCACGCCGAAGACATTGCGCAGGAAATGAAGCCGTAAAGAATCAACCCGTTGCTTTCATAGGACAAGATCGTTGCTCTGGTATGAGCTTCGCCGCCGACGTTCTGGATCAGCTTGCGCTGCGGTTCCAGGTCGTCTTGCCGCATCTGAACGAGCGTCAGCGGCGTCTGATGCTGGCCCAGGAGGCTCGACTGCTCGGACACGGTGGGGTACGGGCCGTTGCGCGGGTGGCCGGGGTGAGCGAGAGCACGGTCCGTAACGGCGTGTTCGAGCTGGAGGCCGGTGGGGATCCGCTACCGGACGGCGCCGTCCGACGTCCCGGGGGCGGCCGCAAGCCCGCCGAGGAACAAGATCCTTCCCTGGTTCCTGCGTTGCTGAAGCTGGTGGAGCCGGACGAGCGGGGTGATCCGATGTCGCCGCTGCGCTGGACCACCAAGTCCCTGCGCAACCTCGCAGAGGAGCTGACCCGGCAGGGTCACCCGGTCTCCGCTCCGACCGTCGGGCGGCTTCTGAAAGTGCAGGGCTTCAGCCTGCAGGCCAGCGCCAAGACGCTGGAGGGCAAGCAGCACCCCGACCGGGACGCGCAGTTCCGCTATATCAACGAGCAGGTCAAGGAGCACCAGTCCAGCGGCCAGCCGGTGATCAGCATCGATGCCAAGAAGAAGGAGCAGCTGGGCCAGCTGCCGAACCCCGGGCGGCAATGGCGCCCTGCCGGCGATCCGGTGCAGGTGGAGGACCACAGCTTCTACTTCATCGGCCCCGACGTCGACGTGGCGATACCCTTCGGCATCTACGATCTGGCCCACGACAGCGGCTGGGTGAACGTCGGCACCGATCACGACACCTCGGTGTTCGCCGTCGAGTCGATCCGCCGCTGGTGGCGGGCCCGCGGGCGGATGGACCACCCGGATGCCGACAGACTGTTGATCACCGCGGACTGCGGAGGCTCCAACAGCTACCGCTACCGGCTATGGAAGGCCGAACTCGCCGCGTTCGCCGCCCAGATGGGTCTCACGGTGACCGTCTGCCACTTTCCGCCGGGCACCTCGAAATGGAACAAGGTCGAGCATCGGCTGTTCTCCCACATCACCATGAACTGGCGTGGCAGGCCCCTGACCAGCCACGAAGTCGTGGTCAACAGCATCGCCGCGACCCGCACCCGCACCGGCCTGCGCGTTCACGCCGAGCTGGACACCGGGACCTACCCGGTGGGAATCTCCGTCAGCCGCGAGCACCTGCGCTCACTCCCGATCACACCCCATGACCAGCACGGATCCTGGAACTACACGATCACCCCGGCTGGCGCCGCCAGCAACTGCGCGGTCAACACGAGCGATCGGGACCAGAGCAGGTTGCGGGTCCTGGCGATGCTCGCCGACCCGCGCCTGAGCGGCATGACCTCATCAGAGCTGGAGGCACTATGCGCCCGGCTGGCCCCTGCGCAAGCCGCCCAGGCCGAACAGCGCAAATTCCAGCAGCGCGGCGGCCGCCGTCTGAAGGCCCCCGGAGCACACGGCAGGCCCCTGCTCTCGAACGCCGACCGCATCCTGGTCACCGTGATCTATCTGCGCCGTGTCTGCTCCCAGAAGGTTCTGGTCGACCTGCTCGCCATCAACCCGGTCACGATCGGCCAGGTCATCGGCGAGACCCGCACACTCATAGACGCGCAGAAGATCACCGTCTCGCAGACCGCACACTACTTCTCCTCCGCCCAGGAACTACGCGACTGGGCAGAAGGTGGTGCGACCACCAGCCGAATGGATCTCTCACAGACCCTGTCCCACCCCGCACTCACCGGCATGCCCGCCCGGACTTCCAGGCGCTGATCGACCGGATCACCGTGCCCTACCAGGCCACGATCGAACAACGTCGGCATCGCAAACGCGGCGGCGGCCGGCGCCCAGGAACCCGTGGCGGCGTCTTCCGTCAAAAGATCACTGACGCTGACCGGATCCTGGCGACGGTCCTTTCCCAGCGAAACCTATGTGACCAGCAGACCCTGGCCGACTTGTTCGGTGTCAGCCGCGGCACCATCCGCAACGCCATCGAGGATGTCCGTCCCCTCCTCGAACAGGACCCGTACATCCCAACGCTCGCCGAACGACGTTTCACCACGGCCGCCGACGTACTCGCATCCGTCACAAGAGACAGCGAAACACCATGTTGAATCCTTACGGCTTCAATGAACCCGGCAGCGCTGGTAGGCCGCGCCGATCATGACCTTGCGGATCGCCTTGACCAGGCCCGAGTGGTGATCGCCCAGTACGAGTCGGACACCGCCCAGACCGCGTTCGCGCAGGTGACGCAGGAACTGGGTCCAGAACACCTCGGTCTCGCTGTCGCCGACCATCACCCCAGCACCTCGCGGCCGCCGTCCTCGGTGATGCCGGTGGCGATCACCACGGCCCGCGAGACGATCTGGTGCGCGACCCGTGCCTTGCAGTAGGTCGCATCGAGGTAGACGTAGGGGAAGCGGGTGTGGTCCAGGGGCCGGCCGCGGAACGCGGTCAGCTGGGTGTCCAGGTCCGCGCAGATCCGTGAGACCTCGCTCTTGGAGATCCCGCTGTCCGCACCCAGCGCCTTGACCAGGTCGTCGACCGAACGGGTGGACACTCCGTGCACGTACGCCTCCATGATGACGGCGAACAGAGCCTGGTCGATGCGGCGGCGACGCTCCAGCAGGCTCGGGAAGAAGCTGCCCGAGCGCAGCTTGGGTATGGCCAGGTCCAGGTCACCGGCCTGCGTAGTCAGCGTCTTGTCGCGGTGCCCGTTGCGCAGCGCGGTGCGTGTCTCGGTGTGCTCGTTCCACTCCGCACCGATCCTCGACGTCGCCTCGGCCTCGATCAGCTCCTGCAGCATCCGCTCGGCCACGAAACGGACGAGTTCGAGTCCGTCCGCCGAACGCAGTGACTCCAGCAGCCGAAGTAAGTCATGCTGGGACAGGGCCATCATGCACCTCCTGGTTGAACTGGCCGTTTACCAGGGAGAGTTGCATGGTGGCCCGCCTGCCGGGCAGGGAGCGGAATCCCTATCGACACACGCCCCGGGGCGTACGCCCCAACGTTGATCGGCTACACCACGAAGCGGGACGCCATCATTTGAGATCATTAGCCGGAGCATAATGCGCACATAGAGACATGAAAGGTGCAAACTCCAGCCACCCGTCGGCACGCATGCACCTGTGCGAGGGGTCACTTTCACGCCAACCTGCACACTGCTCCGCGTTACGCTCCTCGACATGCCTAGCGACATACTCAGCCAGACTCACGAGTACTCAGCGTTCTGGAACGAGTACCATTTGTGCACGCTGACAACTCTTCGTTCCAACGGAAGCCCGCATGTAGTACCCGTCGGCGTGACCCTTGACGCCGACGCGGGAGTCGCCCGGGTTATCACACGCAAATCAAGCAAGAAGGTCGCCAACATTCTGGCGTCCCGTCCGGGCGAAGCCCGCGTGGCCGTCTGCCAGGTCGATGGAGGTCGTTGGGCCACCCTGGAAGGCACGGCCGAAGTGCTGACCGATGCGGCAGCGGTCGAAGCTGCCGTGGCCCGCTACGCGGACCGGTACGGGCGGACGCCGGCTCCTGATCCGGAGCGCGTCGTCATCGAGATCACGATCGACCGGGCCATGGGCCAGGTGAACGTCACCCGGCCCAGGACTGCGAGTGATGCGAACTGACCGCCGACTCCATCGGTCACGATTCACGCGTCGCCGACATCCGTGAACTTCAGGCACATCTGGTTTCGGCGCCGTCAGTTGCCTGCCTCGGAGAGGCGTTGGCCTTTGGAAGCACCGGAAGTGCCCCAGTCGAAGACGAGGCAGCTATGGCCCTTCGTGACTACCTGCGTCATATCGGATGCGGGAAGATCGGCGTCGGCCGCATACACGGTCAGCTTCGGGCCGGCGCTGTCGCGTGCGTCGCGATCCCAGGCGATGACGAGGTCGGCCATCGTCTCGGCGAGTTCGTCGGCGCGAGGGCCGTGGGCATGGATACCGAACTCCCAGAGGTTCGTGCCGGATTCGTCGACCTGTAGTTTGCGGGCCAGGACGCGGGCAAGGGAGTCGTCCCGGACAAGAACAGCAGCGTCCCAGCCCCCGGGGCGGTGGATGATGCCGGTGTCGAGCTCGGGGTCGACCGCAACGCGGGCGAACCCCTCGTCAAGGTGGGTCGCGAGCCAGAGCAGGAGCATGTCGAATGGCACGTTGCCCGGGATGGTGACGCCTGTCCATCGCTCGATGCGGGGCATGTCGAGGGCAGCGTCGAGGCGGCTGGTGTCCGTGGGGATGCCGTCGGCGAAACGTACGGTGATCTCGCCGCCGCGGAGCTGGATGATGTGGTCTTCGCGATACCCGGGGCCCTGAAGGGGGACGAATCCGCACACGATGTACGTGTCCGCGACCAACGCTCCCCCGCGTTTGGTGAAAGGGATGACCCAGGTGTAGCCGTGGATGCGCAGAGGGACTACCAAACGCCCACCTTCTTCAAGGCAGCCGATCCAGGACGGCGAGATGTCGCGGGCCTCGACGGTGACGATCACCGCGTCCACGTTTCCAGGCGCCGCAAGCGCGGTTGGGATGGTCTCGCCGTCGCCGAGGTGGACGATGACCTGGTGGTAACCGGTGTCGTCGAGGAACCGGCGGGCGCGATCGGTGACCCATGGGTCGATGTCGATGCTCAACACGATGCCGTGCGGACCGACGACCTCCTTGGCGAGCGCAGCGTTGT
Source organism: Streptomyces sp. Z423-1 (assembly GCF_013009255.1). Classification (NCBI taxonomy): domain Bacteria; kingdom Bacillati; phylum Actinomycetota; class Actinomycetes; order Kitasatosporales; family Streptomycetaceae; genus Streptomyces; species Streptomyces sp. Z423-1. The sequence continues at coordinate 6,732,025 of NZ_CP053109.1, read as the reverse complement.
AGCCGCCTGAGCCGACCTCGATCACCGTGTCGCCGAGGCGCAGGTCAGCGTCGCGCAACATGAGTGCCTGCAGCCAGGGTGCCGAAACGCTGCTGGTGGCCGCCCCGCTCGAGGTGCGCTTGGTGACGGGCGCCTTCTCGATGTCGTACGCGTCCTCAAGGGAGACTCCGGGCAGGAAGCAGTGGCGCGGGACGCGCCGGAAGGCGGCGTCGATCGGGCTGCCCGCATCCACCCGGTCGCCCTCGACCAGTTGGTCGGCCATCGCATGCCGCAATCTGGTTGCCTCCGCTGCCTGTTCGACCGGCTCGTGCGCCTTGGTCGAGGTGATCGGGTAACGGTGGACGGGTGGGAGGCCGGTCAGCAGACCAGGCCAGACGGTGTCGATGACGTGCGCACTCGGAGTGAACAGTGGCTGGGCAAGGTGGGGCAGGTCGGCGACCTCGTGCCACTCCCAGCGGCGGATCAAGTGCGGCTCGGTGACGGCTGGTTCACCGCTGTAGGCGGCAACGCGTACGGCGGCCGTCAGGCGCGGGATCCCGTGGGTGGAGTCCATCAGCAGGGCCAGCATTCGCGCACCCGCAGGGTCGGCCTTCAGTGCGGTCTCCTCCTGAAGCTCCCGTACAGCCGCGACGAGGAAGTCCTCGTCGGCGTCGTTCTTGCCGCCGGGCAGCTCCCAGACTCCGCGCTGTGCCGACCAGCCCAGCAGGATCCGCCCCGCCGGATCGGTGACGACGACGCCCGCGCCAGTCAGGGCGTGCGGGGCGGGACGTCCCTTGCCAGCGCACACGACCGGGGCAGGGGCAGGGTGGCGCAGGACGATGAAGGCGAGCCCGTCCACGTCGTGGCGCTCAGCGACCGTCCAGCCTGCGCACAGGAGGTCGATCTCCTCGTCGTCGAGGGCGATGTCGCGCTTGTTGTCAGGCAAAGCGGCGGCGACGGGCGTGATGACGCAGACGGCCCCGCCCCGGCGCAGGTGTTCGCGCAGGCGGTTCATGACGCGGGTGCGGTCGCGGATGAAGGCCCAGCTGAGGCGGAAGACGATCAGGTCGTAGGTGGGATGGGGCAGGCCGTCCAGGCCATCCCGCTCAATGTCGCGCACCTGGTAAGTAACCGTCGAAGCACCGGTGTTGTGGGCTTCGGCGTGGGTGAGTGCGGCAGGAGCGTAGTCGATGGCATCGACGGTGTAGCCGCTTGCGGCGAGGTGGCGGGCGAGCTCGCCTGTCCCGCAGCCGACATCCAAGGCGAGGCCGCCGTCGGGGGCCGCGGCGTGGTGGGCGAGCAGCTGGCGCTCGGCATCGCCGAGAGGCCGGAAGGACTTGCCGCTGGTGTAGTGCGCGTCCCACTCGTCGGGCGTGGTGTATTCCACCGGTATGGCTCCTTGCCTGGTCTATGGGCTTGAGGGGTGGTCAGATGAAGTTCCCAGCGGGTGTGCGCGACGTCCCGGCTGTCCTCGTTTGATGGCCTCCAGGGTGCTTCTGGAGGTCCGAGAGCGCGCGGCCGGCAGCACCAGCAGAGGAACGACGCCCTATGCGAGGTCGTCGGCTTCCCTTTCAGGGAACGCCGACGACAGGACCGTTCCGGTCTCGTCCTGGTACGCGGTGTCCATCAGGACGTGGAATCTGCGAGAGCGCGCGTCGCCCATGCCCCTGGCCCGTTCGTCACGAACCCGGGCCCACCAGTGCTGGCCCTCCGGTGTCGCGAAGACAGCGCGCGCTGCGCTGTCCACTCCGGCACGGGACAGGGCACCAACGCGGTACATCGTCTCCCACACGGAGACCCACGCGTTGCGGTGCAGGTGCAACCGGCGCTCGGCCGAGTCGAGCGGTGCCAGGCTTCCCCACATCACGCGGAGACCGGGCCGTTCCACCTGGGCAGCGAGCAACTGCTGGTGCATACGCGCGGTTTCCAGAACCACCTGATCACGATGGCGCCGTTCGCTGAGGACGACGCGGACGATGCCGGTGGTCGCCAGAGTGAGCAGCGCGGCGGCTGTCACACGGTTGCTGCGCATAGGGGATCCCTTCCCTCCGATATTGGTCGAGGCGTGCGGAAGTAGGCACGGAAAGCACGCCGGACGCGCGCGGGCACCCAGGCCGGCGAGCGCGATTTGACGCGATCGACTTACGGAATCCCGTCACGAGCAGCCCCCGCCCGCTGAAAGGTGGGAGAGCGCGTCGTCGAGTTCGTCGAGATGGTTCACCAGCAGGCGGATCGTCGTCTGCCGCTCCCGCCAGTGCTGCTTCAGATCGGCCTCGGCCGCCGGGGGAAGGCCGTACTCGCTGGTGGTGGCGCCGTAGAGGCTGAACAGCATGTAGAGGAGCGCGATCCGGGCGCAGGACCACACTTCCGCCATGGGAAGGCTCGGGTTCTCGGAGACGTATGCCTCGACCATCGCCAGGGCACATGCGATCCATCCCGAGCTGTTGGCGACGGTGCGTGGGTCGAATGCGGCCCGGCCCAACTCCCATGGCGGCAGGGCACGCGCGCCACGGAAGTCGATGACTCCGGTGACGGCATCGGCCAGGACGACCAGGTTGGTGCGGGTGAGGTCCGCGTGCAGGGCCTGCTCCGCCATCCCGTCCGGCAGCTGCTGACGCAGTCGGTGCACATGCTGGTGCAGATCCTCGCACCGCTGGTCGAGGTCGAGCCGTAGTTGGGCGAGACAGTCATGGCCTCGTCTGCGGGCCGTCGCCAGGACGCCGCCGCACCTCGCCACCGTGTCCTCCACAGTGGCGGTCCGCCAGCGGGACTGCTGTACCTGCTTCGGCATCGGGTAGGCGGCCAACACCCGGTGCATGCGCCCCATCACGACGCCGATGTGTTCCGCGAGGGCAACCGTCATCGCCGTGGTGGGCACCCGGCCGGGCGCCTCATCGATCACCGCCCAGGCGCAGCCCTCCGCAATGGTGACGAGTTCGCCGTCCGCGTCCGGCCAGACGCGCGGGATGGGGATGCGGGCGGCACGGCAGTACTCCGACATGTCCCAGGCGGTTCGTGCGGCATCCACATCCGCCGTAGTCCGATACTCCTTGACGTACAGCCGCAACCCGTCCTCGGTCAGGACCCGCCGGTTGATCGTGTCCGTGCCCATGTGCACCGGCTCGACCAGGTCGACGACGAGCCCGTAACGGTCCTCCAGCACGTCGGCCATCAGCTCCGCGCCTCGGTCTGAGTCGTTCAGGTCCATCACCGGTCCTTGGAATGTGAAGGGCGGTGTGCGATGAGCACGGTGAAGGCGTTCTCTTCCATGAGCAGCCCCTCGTCCGTGAGTGGGGCAAGGGTCTCGGTGAGACGCGTCTCGAAGGCCCGTCGTTTGTCGCCGAACAGGTGCGCTGCCGCGAACGAGGTCGAGTACAGGTAGCCGATGACCTGGGTCGTCGTCCACAGGCGGCGCACGGGGACAACGGCGCTGGACACGTCCGAGAAGGCGGAGTTGCGTAGCACCTCTTCGTACGGAGGGCCCGGCGGTCCGAACAGACCCGCCCCCGCGCGCCGTTCCTCACCGAGGAACTCCTGAACGACACTTCGCGCCGCCTCCTGCCAGGTGCTGCGCGAGGTCCACAAGCTGCGGTCGCTGAACACTGCGACGGCGCCCTCCGGGACAACGTACTCGTTGAGTCGTTCGAGGAAACGGGGCTGGTCAAGCCAGTGGAAGACACGTCCACAGGTCACGAGATGCGGCTTCCATCCGTCCGGGGGTAGGAAGTCCTCGGCAAGGGCATGCCGGATCTGCAGCCGATGGCCCGACGGGAGCATGGGGCGCAGCGCGCCTTCCGCCTCCGTGAGCATCGCCACGTCGGCGTCGACCGCAAAGACGTCGTCGAAGTAGGGCAGGAGGGCGTGGACGACAATCCCGGGTCCGGTTCCGACGTCCAGCAGCCGGCGCGGCGAGGCCTCAGGAGCCTCCTGGTCGAGCAGGACGGCCAGCTCGTCCGGGATTCCTGGACGGAAGCGACGGTAGTAAGAGGCGGTTCCGGAGAAGGTGTTCACGGTCGCCACCCACCCCACACACGGCTGTGGTTCTCCAGGCGGAGGTTCTCCAGCATGGTGTGGGCCTCGTCGACCAGGCCGAGGTCGCGGTGCTCGATCCCCCAGGCCAGGGAGTCGAGCGCGTCCACCGCGGCATACGTCTGGCAGGCGACTCGCTCCTCTTCGGTCAGCGGACGCCCGTATCCGTGGTGGAAGGCGGCGTCGAGGTTGGGCTGGTGGTGCAGGATCCGGTACCGCAGCCGGCTCATGTCCCGGTGGGCGGCAGGTTGCAACTCGGCCCGCTCGAAGTCGATGATCCGCAGCCGTTGCTCGGCCTCGTCCCACATCCAGTTCTTGGGCATGTAGTCGCCGTGCGCCGCCACCCGGGGCAGGCGTGGGGGCGCGTGTTCAGCGAGTGCGCGTACCAAGGCGATGTCGTGCGCCGGCACGTACCGGGCCACTCGCTCCAGCAACTTGGCGACCGTCGCCTCCCAGGCATCCTCATCTGTGTCCGGAGCTGGGTTATCGCCTGCGGCGGCATGAAGCCGGGCGAGGAGTTCGCCGGCCTGCCCGTAGGCCTTGCGCTCCTGCTCCGTCGGCAAGCGGAGCCTGTCGAGGTTGCGCCCCGGCACCGTCGTGACCAGTACGGTGCGCGCCTCGGGGTCTGCGGCGATCAGCTCGGGGGCACGGTCGGAGCCAAGCGAGGGGATCCACTTCTGGTAGGCCTCGACCTCACGCCGGTGCAGCTTCGAGCCCACGTGCTGCTTGGCGAACCACCGCTCGCCCCCGGGTCCTCTGACCTCCCACAGAGAGGGCCTTATGTCACCGGGGCGGGGATGCTCGGCTACCACTGCGTACGTCTCGGTCACCGACTCCACCAACTGGCGGAGTGCGCTAGGCATTTCGGTCACGTCGTGCGCCCTTTCGTTGGCCGAGCATCCAGCCTGGCCGCGTTATGTAGCTGACTAGATACTTTGGGTGTTCACGTGGAGTGGGTAGCTTGCCAGGACCCACTGACATTGGCGGATGAGCTGGTCGTTTCCGCGTCAGGTGCGGTGACGTACCGGCTGACGTGCCCCGGCTCAACCGGTCTGGCCGGTGGGCCGCAGTCGGACGGGCAGTGTGCGGTGCCCGTTGACGAGGAGGCTGGCGACCGGTTCGAGATCCGCGACGGGCACGCCGAGGTCCATTTCCGGGAAACGGTCGAAGAGGGCGGGGAGCGCGGTTCGGGCTTCGGCACGGGCCAGGGGTGCGCCGAGGCAGAAGTGCGCGCCGTGCCCGAAGGCGAGATGCTGTTTGTCCTTCCGCGTGACGTCGAACGTTCCCGCGGTGACGCCGTGCAGGTTCGGATGGCGGCCGGCGGCCCCGTACGAAGCGAGGATGGCCTCGCCCTGGCGGATGACCATGTCCCCTGGGAGAGGGATGTCCTCGACCGCGTACCGAAGGGGCAGGTGGCTGATGGGCGCGGCGTACCGGAGTGTTTCCTCGATCACGTCGTCCCATGACGCGCGCCCTGCGCGGACGTGAGCCAGCTGCTCGGAGTGGGTGAGCAGCGCGGTGACGGCCTGGTCGAGCAGGTTGACCGTGGTTTCGTAGCCAGCGCTGATGACCAGCAGCAGCGTGTCCAGAAGCTCCTGTTCCGAGAGGACGGAGCCGTCGCCCTCGTCGTCGCGGACGTCGATGAGCGCCGAGGTGATGTCCTCGCCGGGCGTGGTCCGCTTCGCGGCGACCAGTTCGGTGAGGATGCCGTACAGGGCCATGGTGTTAGCGGTGGCTTGCTCACTGCTGAGCGTGGTGTCGAAGACTCCGTCGACCACGGTGCGGAACCTGGGCCAGACCTGCTCGGGCAGGCCCATGAGGTCGCCGATGACCCGGATGGGGAGGGGGAACGCCAGGGTCTCCCGCAGGTCGACGACCTCACCGGACTCGGTCCGGGCCATCTCGTCGATAAGACGGCCTGTGATCTGTTCGATGCGCGGCACCATCTCGGCGGTGCGTCGCGCGGTGAACGCCTTACTGACGAGACGCCGCAGTCGTCGGTGGTTTTCCCCGTAGGCCGTGAACATGTTGTCCACGCCGACCCACAGGGCCAGCGGCCACGTCTCGGTGATCTCGCCGCTGATGAAGGCCGGCCAGTGCTTGCTGGCGTCCTTGGACACCCGAGGGTCGTTGAGGAGGCTCTTGAGGATGGCCGGGTCGCTGACCGACCAGGCGGCCACTCCGAGGATGTCCACGAGCGCCGCGGGACCGGCGGCGTGGAGGGCGGTCTCTTCGTTCGAGCGGGCACGGCCAGTGGGGTCGAGTACGAGGGGGAGGGTGAGCTCCATGTTCGGTTCTCCCTAGGTCAGGGTGAGGCGCGGCGATGGGGGGAAGTGGACCGGCAGCGCGGTCAGGGAGCGGTGGAACGGGCCGGGGCGGTAGGTGAGGCGGTCGACAGGGACGGCGAGTTCCATCTCGGGCAGGGCGTCGAGGATCTGCTCGATGGCTACTTGCGCGATCAGGTAGGCCAGGGGCTGGGCGGGGCAGACGTGAGGACCGGCGCTCCATGTGAGATGCGAGCGGTTGCCCGCGCGGTAGTCGGACGCGATGGCCGGGTCGTTGTTGCAGGCCGCCATGCTGATGACGACCGGCTGATGGGCCGGCAGAACCACGCCGTCCACCTCGACGGGGACCGGTGGATAGGAGACGCAGTAGTTGGCCAACGGCGGGTCGACGAAGAGGAGTTCGTCGAGGGCGTCGCGGACGCTGAGGCTCCCGCGCAGGACGTCGCCGGAGAACCGGTCGTCGCTGAGCATCAGCCGCAGGGTGTTGGCGATCAGGTTCGTCTGGGGCTCGATGCCGGCGCCGTAGAGGGTGACCAGCTGGTGCAGCATTTCCAGGTCGTCGAGCTGGGTCGGGTGCATCAGCAGCCCGGTGGCGATGTCCATGCCGGGGTGGCGGCGTTTGAGGTCGACGAGTTCGGTGAGCGCCTGGGCAAGCATGGCGTTGCCTTGCTCGGCGTTCACGCCTTCGAAGATGGCGGCCATCCCCGCTGCGACACGCTGTCCGATCCCGGGTGGGCACCCCAGGATCGCGTTGAGCACCTGGAAGGTCAGGGGGTGCGCGTACTGCGTGAGCAGGTCGGCCTGGCCGGCGACGCAGATCTGGTTGATCAGGGGCAGGGCGGCCTGCTGCACCGTGGAGTGCAGGACGTGCTGGCGCACGTTGTCCAGGGCGTCGACGTTGGCAGTGCGGTAGCGGGTGTGCGCTGCCCCGGCGCTGCGCAGGGCGTTGGGCCGGTACTCCATCATCGGCAGGATCGGGCAGTGGGCCGGGACGGTCTGCTGCCACATCCGAGGGTCGGCCGGGAACCGCTCGGTGTCGTGGAGGATTCGTACCGCCGCGTGGTAGCCGATCACCAGGGTGGCGGGGGCGTCCGGATCGAGGTACACCGGCGCCAGGGATCCGTACCGTTCCCGCATGTACGCATAGGCGGCGTACGGATCGGCCGCGAACTCGGGCGCGTACATCGGGAAGCGGTACTGCTCGGCGTGGGCGGGGCAGCCGGGAGGGGGTGGCGTCGGCGTCCTGTTCACGAGAGGTGCTCCAGTCGGCGGGATCGGTGGAGGTAGTCGACGAGGGCGATCAGCGCGTGGATCGAGGAGGTTTCGTCGCGGGCGTCGCAGGCCGTGAGCACAACGTCGTCCTCAAGGGCGAGGGCCTGCCTGATCTCGTCCAGGGAGTAGCGAGGAGCACCGTCGAACTCGTTGACGGCCACGGCGAAAGGGAGGGCACGTTCTTCGAACAGGCCGAGAACGCCGTCGGCGTCCTCCAACCGACGGGTGTCGACCAGGACCAAGGCGCCCAGCGCGCCGCGGAAGAGGTGCTCCCAGAAGGGAGTGAACCGGTTCTGCCCTGGTGTGCCGAAGAGATACAGAGCCAGATGCGGGCTGAGGGTACGACGACCGAAGTCGAAGGCAACCGTCGTCTCGGTCTTGCCGGACAGTCCCCTGAGGTCGTCTACCCCGACGCTCGCCTGTGTGATCGGCTCCTCGGTGCGCAACGGCCTGATCTCCGAGACGCTTCCGACCAGTGTCGTCTTCCCTGCCCCGAAGTGGCCGGCGACGAGGATCTTCGCCGACCGGGTCACCGTGGTGGGCAGGTAGACGTGCTCAGACGAGAGCACGGAGTCCATCGAGTACTTCCTTCAGAATGTCGATGCTCGGGGCGTCGGCCGGCGCGGGCGTGTCGAGGTGACCGGTGTCGAGGAGGCCGGAGACCACGATGAGCGCCACGGTCGGGGGCAGGTCCAGGAGCGCGGCGATCTCGGCGACCGACAACGGTCCGTCGCAGATGCGCATCACCCGGACCGCCTCGGCGTCGAGGCCCTGCAGCGGTCGGTCCGCGGCGCGCACCAGGGACGTCAGTTCCAGGTCGTCGCGGGACGGAGACGAGCGCCCTCTGGTTCTGACGTACGCCCGGATCATGTCCGGATCGCGCCGCGGACCGCTCACGGCCGAGCGCCGCCTTCGCCGCGCTCGCGCCGCGCCGGACTGGCCAGTTCCTCACCGACGCGTTCAGCCAGTCCGTTCATCCGGTGCGTGACGATCTCGGCGTTCACGAGGTCGGTGGTGGAAACGGCCAGCAGCGTGTTCTCGCCGGCTGTCTTGACGAAGAGGAACCCCTCGTCGAACTCGCTCACCACCTGCCGCAGACCGTTGTCCTTCCCGCCGCAGAAGGGAGCCAGCGCCACGCCGATCGAGTGGAAGCCGCTGGCCGAGGCGGCCACCTTGTCCGCCGTGTCGCGGTCCACCGACTCCGAATAGGCGATGGACATCCCGTCGGCCGCCAGCAGAACGACGAAGCGGACCTCCGGCATGTCCGCCAGCTCGTTCAGCATCCAGCCGAGCCGGTTGTCGGCACCGTTCACCTGCGTCGTCATGAGTCCGAGGACCTCGATTCCTGTGTCCGTGCAGCCGTCTCCCGGCTGCTTCTGCTGCTCTGCTGCCAAGCTCCGATGACGCCCGGACGGCCGGGCGCCGTGCTCACACGCCTCGCCGCCGTGGTCTGCTGCTGTCCGCCCGGGGAGCGGCGGCGCCGGATCTGCAGCCCGTTCTCCGTCACCGCGGACTCAGCGCTCGTTTCGATCTGAGCGGGCTGAGTCGTCGCAGGATCGTCCTGCACGCTGGTGAGCAGCGCCTCGGGAATGAACACCGAGGCGCGCATGCCGCCGTAGCGGTTGGGGCCAGTCAGGACGACCTGAATGCCGTACCGGCGGGCCAGCAGGGCTATCACCGGGAAGCCGACCTTCGGATAGGCCTCCATCGCCAAGATGTCGACCTGGCGGCGGCCCTCCAGGATCTGCCGCGCGCGCTCCAGTTGCTCATCGCTCATGCGCTTGCCGGCGTCGTCGATGAGGAGCGTCACCCCGTGGTGTCCGGGCTGGGTACTCACCTCGACGTACGTCTGCGGCGGCGAGTAGCGGGCGGCGTTGTCCAGCAGGTGGCTCAGGATGAGCCTCACCGGTCCGACCATCCGGCTGATGACGGCCCTGTCGGACGTGTAGGGCTGAACGCGTGTGTAGTCGCGGATGGCCCCCTGTGCCGCGCCCACGACCTCGGTCAGTGTGCTGGCCGGCCACCTCTGCCCGAGCAGTCCCCCACCGAGGACGACGTACGACTGGGCCTGGTGGAGCATCTGCTGTACACCGTGATCGATCCTGGTCAGCGTCGCGAAGACGGCGCTGTCGTGGTGCTGGCGGAAGGCCTGCGCAATCTCGCTGCTCACGTCGATACCCACGCTCACCATGGCCGTGGCGAAGGACTTGACCGCCGCCCGGGCCGCCTCACGGGCCTCGTCCTCGACCTGGCGCCTCGTCGAGACCGCTGTCTCCGTCTGCACTCGTTGCAGATCGGCGACATACCGCTCCCCGAGCACCCGCAGGTCGTTCACGAACCCCGAGTCGGCCAGGCAGTCGGAGACGTCGAACTCCGTCGCAGCGGGCAGCGGCATCTGCACAGAGGAGGCGACGGAGCCCAGGCCCTGGGCGACGAGACCGTGCAGAGCCTGGTCCCGTGCCACGACCTGTTCCTGCCAGTGGGCGGCCTGGGAACGTTGGCTACGGGACAGCCAGGCGAAGTATGCGGCCAGTCCTGCGACGGCGACGACCAGGGCGGCCGAGCCCAGGGACACCGCGACGGCTATCTCGTGACTCATCAGTTCTCTCACGGGGATCGAAGGGGCGGCGACAGCGGGGGAACGACGGGCAGTCGCACGAGGGCGGGCTGACGGCTGCCAGAGGGACGACCGAGCGATGTGGCCCGCGTTGGGTCGCGCGCCGTCGGCGGTCGGCTAGAACTTGATCCCGCTGATCATGTTGGCGAGGCTCGTCACGGCCTGCGAGACGGTCGGCGCGATCGAGGAACTCGCGAGGTAGAAGCCGAACAACGTGCAGACGACCGCATGACCCGCTTTCAGCCCGCCCTTCTTGATCAACAAGAAGGTGACGATCGCCAGGAGAAGGACGGCCGAGATGCTAACCGCCATACGGAACCGCCGAGTTGCGCGCTATGGCGGACCGTGTCACGGAGATCCCGTGAAGGAGGCTGGCGCTGTCGGTGAACACGTGACGACCCTCAGGGGGAAGCAGCCAGACCCCCATGCAGGTCGAGTACGCCGATCCCTGCCTGTCGACCGAGCACACCCACGTTTCCGCACGGCACACGGTCTGCGGAGCGTGCCACCTGTACGCCGTCCCCGGTTCGACGGGGATGTGAACGAGGGAGTGCTTGATACAGCAGAGAACCGGTCCAGCAGGAAGCCCTCGCTCGCGAACGCACTCCACCGCTCGCAGTCCCGACAGCAGCCCCGCCTGCACGACGTCGGCAGCGCCGAGCTGCCGAAGCAGACTCATCCCGAGCTGAAGCCTCCACGGCAGTGCGGTCTGCCTCGGGTCCGGTGACGTCGAACCCGCCAGCAGGGGACGGTAACAAGACGGGGACTCGCCGTACCCGGGCACGGCACGTAAAGCCGACGGCTGGGCGTCAAGCAGATCAGAGGCGGCTTCGAGCCGGCCTGGAGAGGCAATCACCGGGATCTCCCGTACGTCAGAACGCACTGACTGGGTCGTGGTCCAGGCGACTTCTGTCACCAGGACGCTCACTGATCCCCAAGACTGTTCACTGAAAGGTGATTACGCACATTCCGAGGGTGATATCACTTAGGTGATTCCGGTTCCGACAAGGGCCTGTCGGCCGCGCGCTCGGCCAGGGGAGGAAAGGGTGTTACAGCCGACGCAGCGACGTTGTGATCGATGCGGCTGCTCCCTGAGCCAGTACAACACGGACACGCTGTGCTCCGCCTGCGCTCGCTCACGAACATGGGAGGCGAGCATCCCCACCGTTCCGGAGCACGTCTGGTTCGACCAGGACGTCCGAAACGCCCTTTCTACATGGGACTTTGGACGAGCCAGCCGTCTTATTCGGCTCCGCGGCGGTCTCCGCCAAGAGGACATAGCCCAACTCACGGGCCTGAGTCAGGCATTCCTGTCCATGTTGGAATCAGGCAGCCGCCGCCTTACGAACATCGACAAAATCGTCGAATTCCTCACGGGCCTTGCCGTACCCGCCGAGCTGCTCCCGCTGCCCATCCCCCGGGCGCCTCTCCCGGCCCGGCAGGAACCCCTGGCGCAGTTCGCCGGCGACGCCGATCCGACCCTGCCGTGGACCACGGCCCGTATGGTGGCAGCACTGGATACTGCGGTAGGAGGGAGCGCAATGAAACGCCGACGATTCCTCACCGCCAGCGGCGTGGCACTCACCGCCTTCGTCAACCAGTGGGACCACGCGGAAGCCGAGCCTCTCCAACACGCCGCCGAGGGAAGCCAGCTCACTCTGGAGCTACTAGACAGCCTCCAGCGCACCACCGACGGCCTGCGGACCATGGACGCCAGCAGCGGCAGCGGCCCCCTGACCGAACTGGGCAACACGCACCTTAAGTTCCTCAGACACCTCGTGGACCACACTTCCTACGACATGGCCACGGGACGGCGGCTCGCGGCGATCATCGCCGACACGGCGACCCAAACGGGGTGGTTCGCCTTCGACTCCGGCGAACGCGAGCAGACCCTCGGTTACCTGTACGCCGCTCTGCGCGCTGCAAAAGCCTCCGGAGACATCCGGCTCGGAGCCGGGGCTCTCTCGTACATCGCCATCCACGCCTACTCCACCGAGGCACCACATCACGCAGTCACCGCAGCACAGACAGCACGGGAGAAGGTCAGGAAGCTCGGCACACCCGCTCTCGAAGCCATGCTGCTCACTCGACAGGCCCGCGGGCACGCGAAACTCGGCGAGCGGCAGGCCGCACTCGCCGCACTCGGACGCGCCTCGGAACTCTGCGCCCAAGGCCGCTCGGAACACGATCCGGAGTGGCTGTACTGGATCAACGAGGGCGAGATCCACGGACAGACCGGCAGCTGCCATCTCGACCTCGGTGATCCCCGGAGCGCGGTTGCCAGCTTCACCAAGGCACGCGAGGCCCTCAACCCCGGTGACCACCGGACCAGGGGTCTGTTCCTCTCTCGTGCCGCGACCGCCCACTTCGCCAACGGCGATCTCGAAGCCGGATCCGTCACGGCGCACGAAGCTCTCGACCTCGCTGACCAACTCCAGTCCGCCCGCCTGAACGACCACATCGACGTCATGCTCGGCCACCTCCGACCGGTGATCCACAGCCCGTACGCTCAAGACGTACTGGAACGAGCCGCCGGCGCGGCGGGAACAGGGAGCCGAACTTGACGGAGACCCCGAGGGTCCTTGTGCTGTGGGACATCGACCGCACGTTGGTGTATGTCGGCGACATCGACCGGCAGGTCTATCGCGAAACCTTCGCGGAAATCGTCGGGCGCCCCGCAGAACGCCTACCGGCACGGGGAACCGGCGTGACCATGCCCCTCGCCATCCGGTCCCTGCTCCTGGACAATGGCGTCCCGGAACCGGACGTCCCCCACCTGGTGCCGCGCATGGTGGAACTTCTGCCCAACCGTCTTGCGGCACACTCGAACGATCTGCGCGAGCAGGGCGTCCTCATGCCCGGCGCCGTCGCAGCCCTGGAGGCAGTCCACGCGCAGCCGAACCTCGTGCCCACTGTCGTCACGGGAAACCTCAAGCCCAACGCGGTCCTGAAACTGGAAGCGTTCGACCTCGACAGGTATCTCGACACGGAGATCGGCGGCTATTCCTCGGACGACGACCACCGCCCCGCTCTCGTCGCCGTCGCGCAGAAGCGAGCCCAGGCAGCCAAGTACGGGTCGACCTTCACCCGCTCCAACACCGTCATCATCGGAGACTCCCTCGAAGACGTCCGTACGGGACTCGAAGGAGGCGCTCCGGTGATCGGAGTCGCGTCCGGCAAGACAACCGCCGCCGAACTCGCCTCGGCCGGGGCCGACGTGGTCCTCGACAGCCTCGAGGACGTCCCGCGGCTCCTGAGTGCGATAGCTGCGACGGTCTCCGGCAGCTGAGGCGCGACGGACAGCATCAGGCGTCAACTGCGCGTATTACAGGTGTGATACCGGCCTACTCGCACCCCACGTACCCTGACGTGCGCAGACGAGAAACGGGGGTGCGATGCGACAGCACACTCGCGTGTGTGCAGACTGCGGATGCCGGTTGAGCCAGTACAACGACGAGGACCGGTGCGCCACGTGCGCACGTGGCAGGCGTCTTGGCTCCCGCTTGGAACCCCAGGTGCCGGACACCGTCTGGCGCGATGAGGAAGTCCAAAGGGCCATCGCCGCATGGGACTTCGGCCTCGCCAGTCGCCTCATCCGGGAGCGGGCCAAGCTCCGCCAGGACGACATGGCCGATCTGACCGGGCTGAGCCAGGGCTTCCTGTCCATGCTCGAAGCCGGAACCCGTCGCCTGACGAGCCTCGACAAAGTCGCCAGGTTCCTCAGGGGCATCGAGACGCCTGATGTCCTCCTCCCGCCGCCGTTCCGCGAGCATCACGAGGGTTCGACTCCCGTTCCCCTGCCGCACCGGGGACAATCAGTAACCGACCTTCAGGTTGCGACCTGCGAACGGACCGGGAACCTACATGAACTCGCGGCACAGGCCGCGGCACAGTCGCTGCAGTTCACGGAAGAGGTCACAAGGAGCAACGTAAGCGACGTCGAGCTTGAGGCGCTGGAATCCAAGATTGCCCGCATCGCGACGGACTACGTTCACTCTCCTCTGTACCCGCTCTTCCACGACCTGTTGTCCACGCGAGACCGGCTCTTCTCGCTCCTGAGCGGCCACCAGCCGCCGGGACAAACCCGCGAGTTGTACGTTCTCGCCGGCACGAGCTGCCTGCTCCTCGCTCACGCGTCGCAGAACCTCGGCGACCAGGACTCGGCGATCGCCCAGCTCCAGACGGCCTGGACGTTAGCCGATCACGCCGACCACAACGATCTCCGGGCCTGGGTCAAGGGCACAGCCGCGCTGATCGCGGAATGGTCGACTCACAGGTTCACAGCCCTGGAGTACACGCAGCAGGCGATTCGGCACGCTCCCGACGGCGAGACGCGGATCAGGACGGCAGCCATCGAGGCCAGGGCAGCGGCACGTATCGGGGACCGGGACACCGCACTGGCCGCACTCCAGGAACTCGAACGTGCCCGTGAGCAACACACAGACCCTGACGGACTCACGCGTTTCGGAGGGCTGCTCACCTTCCCGGAAGCCAAGCAGGAGTACTACATCGGCGGGACCTACACCCTGCTGGGCGAACACGAACTGGCCGAGCACCACGCCGCCACAGCGATCGAGCTGTACGCGACAGGCCCGGCGGAGCAGCGTTCGTACGGTGACGAGGCCCTGGCACGCCTCGACATCGTCACCGCGCGTATTTCGGCCGGCGAGATCGAGGGAGTCGGCGAACAGCTCCACCCCATCCTCGAACTGCCGGTGGACCGCCGCATCCGACAGCTCGGCGACGCGGTGCAAGGAGTGGCTAGGCTTCTGGAAGACCCACGGTTCGCCGGAAACCGCGCTGTGCGCGAGCTTGCCGACGCCACCCGCGGCTACCAGGCGATCGATACGAGAGCGAAGGCCCTCACCTCATGACAATGACGGTCTCTCCCGAGTCCGCCGCCCGCATGGCCTGCCGGGCATCAGGCCTGACAGACCGCTCCCTCGCCCCTCTTCACCACCACGCCACCTCCGTGTTCCTCGTCGACGTGGAAGACGTCGTGGTACGCGTGAGCCCCATCTCGCAGCAGCAGAACCTCGCGACGGCCGTCTCACTCACACGCTGGCTCGTCGCGAACGGGTTTCCGGCGACAGAACCCGCGGACGTGCCCCAGCCGGTGGCGTACGAGCCTTACGCCGTTACGTTCTGGCAGCACTATCCCCAGCCCACGCACGGCCGGCCCCCGACCGGCCGGTTGGGGGACCTTCTACGCGCCCTGCACTCCCTGCCAGCCCCGCCTGTGACGCTGCCGCAGTACCAGCCCCTTGCCTCGCTCAAGGCCACCGTGGAAGCCAGCACGTATCTTGGGCCCGACGTGCGAACGTGGCTCATGGAGCGCAGGCACGAACTCCTGAACACTTACGCGGGGCTCGAGTTCCCCTTGGGCTACGGCCACATCCACGGCGACGCCTACCCAGGCAACACCCTCTGGGACGATCGGAGCATCAGGCTCGGGGACTGGGACGAGGCAGCGGTCGGGCCTCGCGAGATCGATCTGGCCAACACGTTCCAGGGGGTACGCTTCGGGCGCACCTCCGCGGAACTGGATGACTTCAGCCTCCGATACGGCTACGACATCAGGGAGTGGCCGGGTCTCCCGATCCTGGTCGGCATCCGAGACCTGCACACGCTCGGCTCCTTCATTCGGCGTGCAGATCGCGGAGACACGGCCGCCGCCGACCAACTGTCGTATCGCATTGAGACCCTGAGGAACTTGGACGGCCAAGCGAAATGGGGCTCGGCTTGAAGAGTTTGTGTACTCCAGTCGCCGGCCTCTGAGGGAGTAACCGCTTCCGATCGGACTCGGAAGTGAGGCTCAGTAATACTCGCAGTAGCTTCCTTCTACTTGCCCTGAGCCACGCCGTATGCGACCACACCACCTGTCCCGTGTGGCGTCACAGATGCAGCATGGGAACGGATAGCTCCTCTGCTGCCGGGTGTTAATGGACGGGGACGGCCGTGCCGGGGTCCCCGGCACGTGATCAACAGGGTGCTGTGGCGGTCACCGACGCCCCGACCGGTGCCCGGTTCGCGGTGCACCTGCAGGAGCGGGAGGGCGATCGCGTACGACTCCGCCTCCGGCAGGCTCCGCGTCGTGCCAGGCATCGACGCGGAGCCCCTCCTCGTGCTCCGGCCCAGCCCGTGGGTGTCAGTTCCTGTGCCTCAGGCGCGCGTACCAGGCCTGGACGCGTGCCCGGACCAGGGAGGCGACGACAAGCACGGTGAGCCGGAAGCCCTTGTCCAGCAGGAGGTCCGTCACCAGCTTGGCGACGGGGTGAGTCCACAGCTCGGCGAGGGCCGGCGCATAGTCCAGCAGGCGGCGCAGAGCGGACGGCAGCGGCGAGCCGCAGACGGTGAGTTGACCCAGGGCCCCCGCGCACGCGGAGAGAACGGATCGGAACGGACGGAACATGAGTACCTCACCAGGTGTCGATCGGCGAGGCGTGGCCACACCCCGGTGGAAGCCGGCGTGCGTCTGATGCTGCTGAGGGCGTCGCGACGGGCGAAGCGATCCGAGGTGAGCTTCTGGGGAGAAGGAAAACCCGCTGGTCAGGGCCGGGAGGACCGAATGGGATCGAGGTCCACCGCAAACTGGGTGGCGCCGCGCGGCGGTTGCACTGCTCTACCCTGGCGTTCCGTCTCGCATGGGGGTTCTCGATGGCGTCAGGGAGCACACGGCGCACACCACGTCCGGCCGACCGGGACAGCGGACCCGGCACTGCGCCCGGCGTCGTGGCAGCACGGCTGCTGAAGGAGCTGATCGACCATCAGCTGCTGCTGTTGCGCAGCAAGCGGCAACTGGACGAACAGCAGGCGACGGACGCCCTGCGGGAACTGATCCGCCAGCAGCTCAGGAAGGACCGCGAGGCCCGCGAGCGGAAGGGCCTGCCCCGGCTGCTCGGCCGGATGACGGTCGTCCACCCGGTGACGTTCCAGCGGCTGTACACGGAACTCGAACGGCCGGACGCGGAACTGGGCAGCGACCGGCAGGCACTCGTCGAAGCCGTGGCCCACCTGTGCGCCGAACCGCCCTTCCGCGGCTTCATCTCAGGCTCCCTGGCCGGTGAACTGAAGAAGGCCGGCCAGCTGCTGCCGGCGTCCCGCCCCTCGGGTGACGGCGGCTGGGCGGGCAAGGAGGAGCTGGAGGCGGCCAGTTCGGCGGCACTGGGAGCGGCCGACCGGCTCGACGACGAGGCCGACGTCAGCCTGAGCCAGGTCTACATCACGCGGGGCTGTGAGGAGCGCCTCGCCCGGAGATTGCTCACCGGCCTGGCCCGAGCGCACCGGGCGCCCCGCGTGGAACTCGTGTTGGGCGAACCCGGCACCGGTAAGACCAGCCTGCTGTGGAACCTCACCACGCGGCTGACCGGCCGCTATTCCCTACCGGACCCGAGGGGCGGAGAGAACACCGAAACCCGGGACGGCGAACCGCGCGTGCGCAGTCAGCCGCTGCTGCTGCGCGCCGACGACCTGCTGCTGCCCCGCGAGACTACGGACCTGCTGACCCTCTTCGACGGGCTGCTGCACCAGCCGAAGTACCGCGCCTCGGTGATCGTCCTCCTCGACAGCGCGGACGTGCTGCTGGCCGACGACCACGGGCGGGCCGTTTGCCGCGAACTGGTCGAATGTTGCGCGGAGTACGAGGTGCCGCTGGTGATCTCCTGCCGCACCCGTGACCAGGACCTCCTGTACGACGTCCTCGGCACGACCCCGTCCGCCGTACAGGAGCTGGGCGACTTCCGCTTCGGCGGAGAGGCCGAACACGCCGTCGACGCGTACTGCGCGCACTACTACCGCGGTCAGGCAGCGGCACGCCGCCGCGAGGCGTACGACGCGGTCATCGGCGCCGCCGTCCGCGGTCTGCCGATGCGGGAGGTCGTGGCCCGGCCACTGACCCTGCGGATGCTGTTCGAGGTCTACGCCCCCCAGGTGCCCACCACGGAGATCGACGCCGCGGGCCTGTACGACGCCTACTGGACGAAACGCGTGGTCGGCGACCGGCGCCACGGCAGCGCCGGCACCATCGACGCCGACGATCTGTCACCGGCGGCCGAGGGCGTGGCGAGGATCATGCTCCGTGACGGCGGCGTCGCCGTCACCTCGGCGCACGCCGTCCGGCTACTCGGCACCGCGGCCCCGCGCCCGCTGCCGGTCACCGCCCCCGCCGCCCTGACGGCCCTGCACCGCCGAAACGTCCTGACCGGAAGCGGCGGCCACGACGGCTCGAGCACCCGCTTCTTCCACCAGACGCTGTACGAATACGCGGCCGGGCGCTGTCTGGTCTCCCTGGTGAACGCCCGTCAGCAGCCAGAGATCTTCGAACAGCTGGGCAAGCGGCTGGAGGCCACCCCGGATGACTTCCTGCGTTCCGTGATCGCGGAGCAGGCGATCGTGCAGGGCGTCCGGGACGATCGGGCGGCGCGCCCGGCGGCCGCCGATCTCATCAAGCGGCTCGTCACCAGCGACAACCAATACCTCCAGATCATCGCCCTGCGGGCCTACGCTCTGCTGCCCTCGGTACCGCACGCGGTCAAGGGGATGATGCACAGCTTCCTGCCCGGGGCGCCGCTCGCCCTCGTCACGACCATGATGGAGCTGCTGCCCACCCGCCGCCACACCGACGCCCGGCGCGTCACCGAGGACCTCTTCACCATCCTCAAGGACCGTCCACAGGTCCGGCGCAAGGCACTTGACCTGCTGTGCCGGTTCGCAGGCATGGACGGGCCAGACGACGGGACAGGAGCGGCCACAGCGGTCAGGGACCTGCTGCGGGACCTGTGCACCCGTCCCCAGGAGTGCGTCAACCGCGCACCCGGCACGGGCGCGTCACGGGGCTGCCCTGCGCACACCTGCCTGTGGTCCTGGCTGCTGGGCCTGCCCCTGCAGGAGGCCACCAGCCATGGCAATCACGCCGTACGCCTCGTCACTGCGATGGCTTCGGCCGAGCCGGACTGGGCAGCCGCGCGCATGACCGAGCTGCTGGACCTCGCCGAGCACCACCGTTCCGCGCGCTGGCTGTGGCAGTGCATCCCGCCCATCAGCGCCCATCGTCACCTCAGCGGCTGGGGTCCGCTCATCGAGCGCGCCGCCGTGCTGGCGGAGAGACTCGGCAATCCGGACCGGATCCGCCGCCAGAACCGCCCCGCGGCGTTCGTACGCAAGGCCGGCACCGCCTTCGGCACCGCGCCGGCGGGCCCCAGCAGGGACGCCGCCGGCGAGGGCTTCGAGAGCGAGGAGCACGAGCAGCAGGAGGCCCACGTCCTGCTCGCCGCGCACTGGGCCGCGACGCTCGCCGATGCGCCGCCCATCGCCGTGTTCGACCAACTCGTGGATGTCGGCGGTGTCTTCAGCGGCACGCAGATGCGGATCCGGGCACGCGTCGCCGCTCTCGGCGCCCGCCTGCGCACCGCCAAGAGCGGTGTGCCCGAGTTCCTGGACCATGCCGTGGCCCGCTGCGGGGACAGCGACCAGATCGACGACGTCGCGGAGACCCTGCTGCCCGCTCTGCTCCGCTCACCGGGCGACGAGCCCGGGACCCGCTCCGCTCGGGACTGGTGCGCGCGGCGGCTCAAGGAGATGAGCAAGCGGTCACCGGGCACTCGCCCGAACCGCGCGGCCCGTTTCGCCGCCAGCGGCCTGCACCCCCTGCCCGCCGCCGAGATCCGGGAGATCGTCAAGGGCGCCTGGGGCGGCGGCGCGGGCTGGCAACAGGCCCGTCTTGACCGCGTGTTCCTCGAACGCGACAGCGCCACCCGCCTCCTCGCGCCGATGGTGGCCACCGACACCACCGGCCGCGGGCGGGAGTCGAAGGCCCTACGACGATGGAGAGCCCTGGAACAGGAGCGGACCCGGCAAGTGTCCCTCGGGGCCAACGACTGGCCGTCCTACGGCGACGGCGGAACCTGGGACAAGCCGGAGCGCAATGCGGTCAACAGCATCCTGCGCGCCTCCCTGCGCGACCACGCCCCGGCCCACCCCGACCTCGTGGCGCACGCCCTGGCCGAGGAGGTCGCTCTGGCCGACATTCCATGGCTGGCCGAGCTGGTCAGCCAGGCCGCCGACCATCCCCACGTCGACATCGCCCACACCCTGCTGATGCGTCACGGTCCCGAACTGGCCGACTGGTGCGAACGGCTGTGGACCGGGCAACAGGCCTTCCCCGACGACAAGACCAGGAAGGCGGCGCTCCGGCTGTGGGGGGACCTGGTCTGGATGCGTGCTGCCGAGCGGCCCTCCCTCACCGCGCAGGCCGACCTGCTGACCGAGTACCTCAACCCGACGCAATGGCGGTCCGGCCTGGAGATCCTGGCCCGGTGGAACGCCCACGGCGTCAGCGAACTCGCCGGCCCTGCGGGCGAGGACGGCTGGGACAAGCTGGATGCCGCGCTGGCGGCGATCGCCCAGCTCCCCGCCGGCCACCCCCAGGCCGGCCGCTCGCCCACCGCCGCCGCGCTGCGCTTCCACTGCCTGTGCCGCTTCGCACCCATCGGCGAGGCGGTCGAACGCGCGCACACGATCGAGATGGCCACGGAAGCCGTCCACGCCGCCGACACGACGACCCTGATCTCCACCACCGGCTTCCTCGTGGAGCGCCTGTGCCTGGTGGACCCCTCCGCCGCGGTCACCCTGACCATCCTGGTCGCCGCCAGGACGGCGCAGCAGGGCAAGCACGAGGGCCATCACGTCAAGAGCATGGTGCATCGCTGGCCGCACCCCCTCAAACACCTGGTCCGCGCCACCGGCTACGCCGACCTCGAACGGCTCGTACGGGGTCTGTCCGGGGGCCCGGCGCGCATGCTCCTCAACGTCCTCGACCTGGCCGTGGCCCTGCGCCGCCACGACCCCGTGCGCGACGACGCGCTCCGGTGGCTCGCGGACAGCCCCTATCTCGCCCAGGCGACCATGCAGCTCCGCGACTCGGCCGTAAGACACCGCCGGACCCCGCTGACCGACCCCGCCTGGCCCGAGGCGCTGCCCGGCGCCGACGACCCGGAGTACGCGGACACCACCCTCAACCGGTGAGGTCCGGCCGCACCGTGTCGGTCGACTCCACGATCAGCCGGGCTCACCAGCACACTGCCGACGACCGCAACAAAAAAAGAGGGGAGCCGAGGCGGGGGACGAACCGGAAGATCCGGAACGCGCGACGGCTCAGACGAGACGCCTGACGCAAGCGAACGGAGACGCACTGCAACGATCTGGTCCGTGTAACCTTCAGGGTGCCCAGTGTTGCGTTTCACCTGGGACGACCGGGTTAGCAACAATCTTCTTCGGCTTGGAGGACGGGTGGCAGTCCAGCGGATCTCGACCCGCAATGCCCGTTTCCAGCAGCTGCAGACGCTGCTCAACAACCGCACCAAGCGAGGGCGTGCCAAGGAGTTCCTGGTCCAGGGCGTACGTCCGATCACGATGGCTGTGGAGCACGGCTGGATCATTCGCTCCCTGCTCTACGACGCCAGCCGCCCACTCTCCCGATGGGCGGAGGACCTGCTGCGCAGTGCCGGTGCCGAACGCGTGGCGATGGCGCCACAACTGCTAGCCGAGCTCAGCGAGAAGGCCGACGGGGCCGCGGAGGTCCTGGCGGTGGTCGAGATGGCACCGGACAGCCTGTCGCGGATCAAGGTCCGCGACGACTTCCTCGGTCTGGTCTTCGACCGGCCCACGCAGCCCGGAAACATCGGAAGCATCGTGCGCTCGGCCGACGCGTTCGGTGCCGACGGGCTCATCGTTACGGGGCACGCTGCGGACCCCTACGACCCCAAGTCGGTGCGTGCCTCCACGGGATCGTTCTTCGCCGTGCCCGTGGTGCGCAGCCAGTCGCACCACGAGGTCATGGAGTGGCTGGAGAAGGAGCGCGCCCAGGGGCGCCCGGTGGCCGTCGTGGGCACGGACGAGGACGGCGACGCCGACGTCTCGGAATTCGACCTGACCCAGCCGGTCCTGCTGCTCATCGGCAACGAGACCGCGGGCCTCAGTGCGGCCTGGCGTGAGCTCTGCGACCACGTGGTCAGCATTCCGATGACGGGCTCGGCCAGCTCCCTGAACGCGTCGAACGCCGCCTCCGTCGTTCTCTACGAGGCGCGCCGTCAGCGTCTCGCGAGGCAGCGTACGGCGTGATCTGCCGAGGTCACGTCCAGACCTTGCCGCTGACCGCTCTCTTGTAGACCGCGAGGTATTGGCGTGCGATGGTGTGGTGGCCCCATCGGTCCACCGCTGTTTCGCGCACGGCCTGTGCCGTAGGCAGCGATGCCAGCACCCGCTTCGCGTCTCGGGGCGTGATCTCTTGCCGGACCGGCAGAACCACGCCGACACCGGGGACGATCTCGGGCAGGCAACCGTTGTCGCTTGCGATGACCGGGGTGCCGCTGGCGGCGGCCTCCGAGACCACGGTGGCGCCGGGTTCGATCCATCGTCCGCTGAACGGTCCTCCCCAGGGCTGTGACAGCACGAGCTGCGCTCGGGCTCGTGCGATCAGTCGGGTACGGGCGCTGCCGCCGACCTCGCCCACGTAGCGGACGGTGTGCGGGAAGTCCGCCAGCAGAGCGTCCAGGTAGTCCTTCTCCCAGGCTGGTCCGGCGACCGTCAGCGGCAGGCCGGCGGCGCGCGCGAACGCGGCCGCCTCACGTACGCCCTTGTGTGCGGAGACGCGTCCCAGGAAGAGGAGGTAGTCGTCCTTCTCTTCCTGGAACGGATATCGCGAAGGGTTGACCGGCAGCCTGATCACCGGGGCCGACTCGGACCCTGCGGCGGTGCGTTGTGCCCGGGAGAGGTACACGCTGTTGATCTGACGCTCCGGCACGCCGTTGAGGTGGTGCGTGCTCACAGTCGGCCTGAGTCCGTCGGGTGGAAGTACGGCGGCGTTCGAATGGTCGTGGACGACGTCCGGGGCGAACGCCTCGATGGCGACGTGGATGTCCGTTGTCTCGACCGCGGCGGACACCGTGACACCGTCCTGTACCGGACTTCCAGGGGCTCCGAGCAGCAGGATCTCGCACCCGGCCTCCAACAGCCCGTCCATGAGCGTTGCAACGACCCATTGGATGCCGCCGTAGCTTTGGGGTGGCACGGTGATCCACTCGGTGGGGTTGGCCCCGTACCGGTAGGGCGGAATGACCATGGCCACCTTCATCGGTCGCTCCTGGACTCGGTGTCGGCGGCGCCGGCCCGGCGCCGCGTGATGGCCTCCCAACAGACGCCAAGGAGGACGCTCACGGTGTAGAGCACCGCGAGGGCGGCCCGCACTGGACGGCCACCGTCTCCCGACCGGTTACGGTCCCATTCCTTCCTGATACCACCCTGCGCGTCGTTGCGCCGTGTTTCGCTGCGCCCCTGCCAGAAGGCGCGGCGCAACAGATAGGCAAGGGTCAGCCGATGGGCGGGGATCAGGTGTCGGACCTCGGCGTCGTGCAGGACCGTCGCGGTGGCGCCGCGGGCGGTCATCTCCCGTACGAAGGTGGTGTCCTCGGCGGAAGTGAGGGAACTGCCGATCCGGCCGAGGCGTTCGTCGAAGGCGACTCCGAGCAGGCGGGCGTGCTCGGAGTCGATGGCGAAACTGCCGCCCCAGATCGTCGCCGGCCGGCCAGGGGCGTGGGACCCGAGGTAGTGCAGCTGACCAGAGGTGAGGAACCACGGGCGACGGCGCCCCTGAAGATGGGCGGTGATCCGCGTCCCGGTGACGTGTGCTCCGGCGGCCAGCGCGGCCCGCATCTGTGTCAGGGCCTCGGCGGTGGGGACTATGTCGTCGTCGAGGAAGACGAGGTGCCGCGTCGTGGCCTCCTTCATGGCCTTGTTGCGGCTGTAGGCGAGTCCCTGGTTCTCCTCGTTGCAGATGACGCGGATGCAGGACGGGGGCAGCGAGGAGTTCGCGGGCACCGGCGGAAGCTGCTGAACGGGCATGTCCGCGATGATCAGCAGGCGGTCTCGCGACCCGATCGCCGCGGCGGTACGAGCGACAGCTCCCGGCAGGCTGTCGGGGCGGTTGCTGCAGATGACGATGGTGAGGGGCAGGTCGGCGCCGAGACTCACGGGTGCACCTCCTGGCTCGGCCATGGGCAGCGCTCTTCACGACCCACGGCCGAGAGCACATCGGCCAGGTCTCCGAGGGCCGCGACAGTCCAGTACCTCGCGCTGCCCTCAGCGGTGTGGCTCTGACGGATTTTCAGTTCGCGGTAAGCGGCCACGATCTCGGGATCGACTCCCGCTGGCGCACGCCATCCGCCGTCGACGTTGACGATCGCTGCCGAGCAGCCGAGAGCGAGTGCCGGAGCAGCGTCGTGGTCGGTCCGGTCGCCGACGACCACGGTGTGTTCCGGCTTCCAGTTCAGACGGTCCAGGGCCCACTCGAAGAGCCGGGGGTCGGGTTTGGCGTAGCCGACGAGGGAGTCGAGTGCGACCAGCCGGACCTGTTGCTCGATGCCCATGGCGCGCAGGGCGGAGAGGCATTCCAGGGGCTGGTTGGCGACGATGCACACCTCGTACTCCCCGGCAAGTTGGCTAAGCGCGTCGACGGCTCCAGGGATGGGCTGGACGAGCGAGGTCCAGCGTTCACGGACGCATTGCCAGCTCTTCGTGCCGTTGGGCGGGAAGAGGCTGGGCGGGGGTGTTCCAGGCGTGCGGTGGCGGTAGAAGTCACGCACGGCTTGGAGGAAGGCGTCCATGGTGAGGGTGGGATCGTCCTCCTGCGCAAACTCCCAGACTCCCTGGAGCCAGGCGAGGTCGAAGGGTTCGTCGTAGTAGAGGACGCCGCCGACGTCGACGGCGAGCGTGCTGGCCGTCATGACGTGACCGCCCGTCCCAGGGCCCAGGTGAACCACTCGGGCTTGTCCGCGGTGTAGTTCTCGATGCTGAGGGACGTCGCGGGTGCCACGGGGCCGTGCTCGCGGGCCCAGGCCGCGGTGCGGCGCAGTCCGTCAGTGAGCGGGGTGTCGGTCCAGTCGCCGAGCGCCCTACGAGCGAGGCTGTTGTCGGTGTACGCGGCGTGGACCTCGTGGCGGGCCGCCAGGTGCTTGATCGGGTGGTCGGGGACGCCCATCGCGGCGCGTACGGCGTGCGCCATGTCCAGCACGGTGGTGGTCTGTGAGGAGCCGACGTTGAAGACCTGGCCCCAGGCGCTCGGCTGGTCGGCCGCGGAGAGGAAGGTGCCGACGATGTCCGGGGCGTAGGTGAAGGCGCGGACCTGGCTGCCGTCTCCGTACACGCTGATCGGCTCGTCACGCATGATCTGGTTGAGGAAGATGGCGACGGCGTTGCGGTAGGGGTCGCCCATGTTCTGCCGCTCGCCGTAGACGTTGTGCATGCGCAGCGCGAAGTACGGCAGGCCCTGCAGCTCCATGGTGACTGCGAGTTCGCGCTCCACGGCGAGTTTCGCGTTGCCGTAGCTGTCGGCCGGGACGGGGTGCTCGTCCTCGCGCATCGGGACGTGTCCGTGGCCGTACACGGCGACCGACGAGGCGAAGCCGAAGAACCTGACCTTGGCGGCCAGCGAGGCGTTGATCAGGTTGATGCTGCCGAGCACGTTGACGGAGTAGTTGTGGTGCTTGACGGCGTGGCTGATGCCTTCGGCGGCGAAGGCGGCCAGATGGTAGACGCCGTCGAAGCGGTACGAGGCGAAGAGTTCGGCGACGGTGGCCTGGTCGGCGACCGAGCCGACGACGAGGGTCCCGCCGGCAGGCACGTTCTCGGCTTTGCCGCCGTCGAGGTTGTCCAGGACTACGACGTCGTCGCCGCGTTCGATCAAGGATGCGACAAGGTGGGACCCGATGAAGCCGGCGCCGCCGGTCACCAAATGCGTGGGCATGGTTGTCGTGTCTCCCTTTTCATCAGTCGGTCCCCGCTGGTGTCCAGGAGCGGTTCACAGCGGGTCGTGCGGGATGCGGTGCAGACGAGCCGTGTGTGGAGCTGGGGAGTTCAGCCCGCGAGGAGCCTGTTGATCTGGGCGAAGTCGCTGCGGGCGCGGTCCGTGATCAGCGGGAGCCGCTGCTGCAGGGTGGTGCGCAGCACGGTCGTGTCGGTGTCGTGGACGATCCGGTCGATGACGGTGTTGTCCTGGGCGAAGGCCCGGACGTCTGCGTGGATGTCGTCGACGTCGACGGTGTCGCCGTAGGTCTCGGCGAGCACGCCGTTGAACTTGTGCGAGTGCCCGATCGCGATCGCCGGGACGCCGCCGGAGAGCGCACCGATCGCGGCGTGCAGGCGCTCGGAGATGACGAGTTCGGCGTGGGAGAGCACTCCCTTGTAGTCGGATGCTGTCAGTGCGCCGGGCAGTGCCATGACCTGGGGCATGCCGGCGGCCTCGGCGATGCGGGCCGCGAGGATCCGGTCGTCGTTGTGGGGCCGGGAGTCGTGGCAGTGCGGTACGAGGAGGACCGGCATCTTCCGGGTGCGGACGAGAGCAGTGGCCAGTCGGGTCAGTGCGGCTGCGTGCTGCATCTCCCCCAAGGCGCTGAACCGGGTGATGCCCTGGCTGGGGGCGAGGCATATGTAGGGGTCCTCGGGGGTGAGCCCCAGGGGTCTGAGCACGGCCGACGTCCGCTCGTCGGTGGCTGTCGGCAGCAGGAAGGCGGGGTCGGAGGACAGTTGCACGCGGTGCTCGGGAAGACCGAGCTTGCCCACGAGGTAGCGGTGGGAGACGCTCTCCCGGACGGTGAGCAGATCGCACCGGTCTGCGACCGTGAGCCATGCCTCGGCGTCGGCGGGATCGCCGAAGGGGCCGACGGACTGGCCGATCATCGCTGTCGGGATGTCCCGCTGCTGCGCGGCGGTCAAGGCCCGCAGGTACGGTGTGGAGACCCCGTAATCGGAGGTGTGCAGGTCACCCCCGGTGGCGATGACCAGATCGGTTTCGGCGAGCAGCTGTTCGCTGCGTGCGATCAGTTCGGCAGGGCTCTCCTGAGGGCGCATCTGCTGCCAGGAGCGGGAGACGACGAAGGGATCGGCCACGCAGCGCGCAGTGGTGGAGGCGAGGGCTTCCTCGTCGAGCGCCGGTGTCTGGGTGAGGACGGTGACCCTGTTGCCTCCTTCGCTGTTCAGTTGCTCGGCGATGGCGTGGGCCAGGGCCTCGACACCCCGGCTCTCGCAGCTGGTGATACCGGTGATCAAGACGCTGGACACAGCGGACCTCACAGTGGTCATCGGGTGAACCGCATGAGTTCGGCCAGGAGGGCCTGGTAGTTGAAGCGCTCGTGGACTCGGAGCTGGACGGCCGCCAGGCGCTCGCGGTATCGAGCCGGCTCGCGCATCATCCGGGAGAGGGTGTCGGCCGTATCGTCGCCGAGCAGGAAGAGTTCCACGTCGTCGCCGTAGAGTTCGGACAGGTAGTCCAGGCCCGGCCAGAGCGCGGTGATGCTCCCCGAGGCGAGGGTCTCGAACATGCGGGGGGTCAGGAGCCCCATCTGTGCGAGCAGCGGACGGGCCAGCACCGGTGTGATCGCAGCCTGGGACATGGCGGCGACCACGTGCCCGAACGGAACGGGCGGCGCCACCTCGACACCGTGATCCTGCATCCAGCCGGGCTCGTTGGTGGTGGCGGTCAGGTGGTCGGGATGCGGGTCGCCCGTCCACCAGCGTCCACACACCCGAATGCGCTCGATCGGTGGTTCGGCCGCGGCCGCGGCCCGGACAAGGCTGGTCATCGCCTCCCAGCGCCACCAGTTCGAGCCGACGTACTGCAGCTCGTACGCCAGGGACCGTGGGTCCGGGAGGTCCGTGGCGAGGCGGATGATGTCCGGCATGCCGAAGTAGCTGAAGAACTCGGCTCCGTCGGGGAGCCGTTCGGCAAGGCGGGGCTGCAGGATCACGTCGCTGAGGTCGGCATACAGCTTGTGCCAGGACTCGATGGTGTCCGCGCCCGCGTTGTCGTCCAGGTCGGCGGTGACGTACGGGCCCCAGTGGCCGTCGGGGTCCAGGATGATGCGCCGACAGCGCGGCACGGTCTCGCACAGCTCACGCTGCTCGGTCGAAAGGAACTGTCGGCCCTCGAAGACGAGGACGAGGTGGGTGGCCCAGGTGAGATCGTCCACGAGCGGCAGGTGGACGTTCACCGTGCCGTCCGGGCGTGACAGTTGGCTTGAGACGCCGACCTCGCATCCCGCCTCTGAGGCGACCCGGGCGTACTCGGCGATCATGTGACTGGAGCCCGCGTGCCAGTGGAATACACCGGCGAACAGAATCCGGGGTGTGGTCATCGCGCGCTCCTTGCCTGCGAACGACCGGCACTGACCGTCTGCCGGCCGAGCTGGCGGTGGGCGCGGCGGCGGGCCCTGATCAACGGTGCACGGCGCGCGAGCCAGCACACGGCTTCTGCGGTCTCCCACGTCCCGCGCCACCAGCTGGTCACCCCGCCCACGCCACGCCCACGCAGATCGTCGTTCAGCCACCGACCGGCCAGCCGCAGCATGGGCAACGCGTGCCAGTCGATGTCGGTGAGGAGGTAGTAGTAGCGATTGCGGCGCATCTGGATACGCCGGTAGTTGCTGCCCGCGGTTCCGCCGCCACCGAAGTGCTGTATCCCGACGTCGAGCACGAGGGCGACGCGCCACCCCGCCCAGCGGGCGCGACGGCACAGATCGGTCTCCTCGTAGTACGTGTGGAAGACCTCGTCGAAGAGTCCGACGGTGCGTAACAGCTCGGCGCGGACGAAGAAGGCTGCCCCTTGGACGTAGGCGTGCTCCAGGGTGTTCGGAGCACGGCCTTCGGGCGGGCTGGCAGGTGAGGGGTGGTTCGGCCAGTCGCCGGCGAAGGCGTGCTGCTCGCCCCAGCGCAGAGCTGTCTTCGACCAGTCGTTGTACGAGCCCAGAGCGGTGCCGCCCGACTCGTCGTACTCGTACTGCATGGGACCGACGACGCCGTAGTCGGCCCAGGCCTCCATGAACTCGGTCAGATCGCGTACCAGCGACTTCGGTGTCTGGGTGTCCGGGTTGACGAGGAACACGTAGTCAGCACCGTCGTCGAGCGCCGCCCGCATGCCGATGTTGTTGGCGCGGGCGAAACCGACGTTGCTGCGGTTCTGGATGACACGCACCTCGGGGAAGCGGTCCTCGATGAACGCCGTGCTGCCGTCGTTGGAGTCGTTGTCGACGTACCAGACCGTCAGGTCGATCCCGGGGGTGTCGCTGTCCACGAGTGTGGCGAAGCAACGCTCCAGCCAGCGGCGCTCGTTGGTGCCCACCGTGATGGTGGCCACCCTCACTCTCGGGCTCTGGCCAGCGGGGTTGGGGCTGGTCACGGCAGCTCCAGATCAGCGGGGGCGAACTCGATGACGATGCTGCGCCGGATCCGAGCCGAGCGGTTTCGGCGCGAGGCGTGGGCAATGCGCACGTCGTGTACGGCGACGTCACCGGCCGTCAGTGGGAGGGCGTGGACCGGGCCGCGGGCCTGGAGCTCCTCCGCCTCCTCGTCGTCGGGCGCCAGGTGTGAGCCGGGGATGAATTCGAGGCATCCGTTGTCCGCGTCGGAGTCGTCGAGGAAGACGCTCAGGTTGCACACAGTGTGCGGCGGAACGTCGGTACGGTCCCGATGCCAGGGCACCGGGGCGGCCACCCCGGGCAGTTTGACGATCATGGCGCACGCGGTGGCACGCACGGGACCGCCCAGGATGGAGGCGGCCATCAGGTGCAGGGGACCTTCGTCGGTGTAGAGCCGTGCCACGGTCGGGGAACCCTGGTTCTCCAGGTTGTGGATGCGGTAGAGGACGGGTGCGTCCATGCCGGCGGGCGTGAAGTACCAGTAGTCGTCCGAGCGGAACCCGTCCTGGGTGAAGCGCCGGATCAGGTCGTCGGCCTCGGTCCGCAGGGCCTCAAGTGCGTTCCCTGTGATCCTCTGGCGCAGGACCGCGTAGCCGTCCGTACGGAAGCCCTGGAGCCCGTCGTCAGGCCGGTGGTTCCGTAACGGCGTCTCGGCAGTCTCCGCCTGACGGAGTGCGTGTCGCGTCATCGTTCCCTCGCTGCGGTGTCGTTGAGCTGCGTGGCGAACCAGTCGATGGTGGTGCTCAGTCCTTTGCGGGGGTCGGTCTCCGGCTTCCAGCCGAACTGCTCCCAGGCGAGGGTGATGTCCGGTCTGCGGCGCCCCGGGTCGTCGACCGGTCGGGCGACGAACTCGATCGGGGCGGCGGACCGGCTCAGGTCCCGCACCAGATGTGCGAGGTCCAGGACCGCGGTCTCGGCGGGATTGCCCAGGTTGACGGGACCCGGGTGGCTGCCCGCGGCGACGGCGAGGATGCCCCGGACGGTGTCGTCGACGTAACACAGCGACCGCGTCTGCGAGCCGTCGCCGGTGACGGTCAGCGGCTCACCCGCTAACGCCTGGCGGATGAAGGTCGGTACAGCCCGCCCGTCCTCCGCGCGCATCCGCGGCCCGAACGTGTTGAAGATCCGTACGATCGCGGTGTCGACGCCGTGTCTGGTGCGGTAGGCGGTGGTCGCCGCCTCCGCGAACCGCTTCGCCTCGTCGTACACGCTGCGCGGCCCCACCGGATTGACGTTGCCCCAGTACGACTCCTGCTGCGGGTGCTGGAGCGGGTCCCCGTACACCTCGGAGGTGGAGGCGAGCACGAAGCGGGCCAGCTTCTGCCGAGCCAGTTCCAGGGCGTTGAAGGTTCCGAGAGAACCGGCCTGCAGCGTCTCGATCGGCAGACGCAGGTAGTCCTGCGGGGAGGCCGGCGACGCAAGGTGGAGTACCAGATCGACCTCACCAGGTACCGGGATCGGCTCCGTGACATCGTGGACGAGCAACTCGAAGGCAGTGCGCGACGTTGTCCCCGGTGCTCGTAAGGAAGTTGTCGACGCACACCACCTCGACACCGCTGTCGAGCAGCAGGTCACACAGGTGCGAGCCGACGAACCCACAGCCGCCGGTGACGACGGCACGCCGGATAGGGCCGCCCCAGTTCGAGTGCGGGCCGTTCCTCCATCGGGAGGTGTCCATAGCGCCTCATTCTTCGTAACCAGGTTGAAAAGTGGCATGACTTGCCTACGTGCTGGTGTGGCGAGAGGTGCGACGGGCTCAGCAGCGTCCTGCCGGGCAGGCTTCCGCGACGGCAGGACCGTCGGGTTGCGTACGGATCAGCGCCCACAGGGGCTTGCCGCGCGGGTCCGACGTCCAAGCCCGCTCCGGGGTAAGTTCACCGGCGGCTCGGCCAGCAACCCCGACGACGCCATCGTCATCGATCGGCCAGGCTTCGGACTCCACAGCGCCGAAGTCCCCCGGGGCCCCGTAACGGCGTTGCGGGCCAAGCCGGTTGTGACTGGACCATCGTCCGCGACGGTATCCGGGCCCCACTGGCCACTGAAGCAGCGGCCGATCGAGGCTGCTGGCCAGACTGACAGCGACCGACCCAGCCGTCAGAGAGCACCGGGATCGACACGTCCTCGTGAACTTCCCGGTGTTGAGCGTCAAGGTCATCGTCTGGCACTCGCCAGACGTGGTCCCTTGCCTGAGCACGGCTTCACCTCCGTCGGGAGCCACCGCGAGATGTGGAGCCTGCGCGGTTGGCCCGCACTCCACGATGACGGCGAACCGTCCACCTGCTTATGAGCGTTTATGAGCGTCCTGCCTTGCCCCGCTCAGCAGGAGGTCTCGGTACTGGAGGACCGCCTGTTCGTCCACCTCGAACGTCAGCGCGTCGACGAGTTCGCGAAGGTGGGCGGGGTCGTCCGTACCGACGGCGACCGCGCTTACCGTCGGGAGGTCGTAGGCGGCCCTGAAAGCTGCCTGCATCTGGGGGACGGGGCCGGGAGGGTCCCGAAGGAAGACGCGGGCGTCGAAGCTGCTCCATACAGGGTCGTGCGCGTTTCCGCTGAAGGGGCTCATGCCCCACACCTGGGTGTTGTGATGGCTCCACTCGCGTGCAAGCGACTCCGCCGCGCGGAGGGTGTGGACGCCAACGAGTAGGCCACACCTGACCATCAGGACGGCCGGCTTGGTCGCGGTGGCGTCGATCGCATCTAGCAGCGAATAGGGATCCCAGGTGGAGATGCCCCAGGCACCGCAGAGCCCCTTGTGCATGGCGTCTTCCAGTGCCGCGCACGCCTGGGCGAGAGTGTCGCGAGCAACCTCCGTAGCGGTGTCCTGGAGGCTGCACTCCGGGTTGTGCAGGAAGACGAGGTCGGGTGCGCGGCCCAACTCATGGTTCGTCTGTTCCAGCGCCCCGATCAGGCGGGCCGGATCGAGTGAGTGCTCGGCCCCGCCTGGCCGTGGGAAGAAGCCGACCTTGGTGGAGATCGTGAAGCGGTCGAGTAGGCCGCGCCCGATGTCCGCGAGGATCGTGTGAGAGGCGAACCCGCGGTAGCTGAAGGCCGTGTCGATCGCGGTGATCCCCAGGTCGAGCGCGTTGGTCAGTTGGTGGCGCTGGTGACGAGATCGGTGTAGCCCGAGAACAATTCTGCGGTCAGGGGCGCGCACAGCTCCTCCTCCGTCAGGATCTTCGCGACCTGTTCCACGTCGGCACCAACCTGGCTGGCTGCCTCCGCGATGTGCACCGGGTGGCCGCTCAGCAAGAGCCGCAGCGCAGGGAGCGCCTTGACCGCGAAGGTCAGCTTCTTGCGTGTTGCGACGACCTCGACCGCGTCGTCGTGCTCCACGATGCGCGGCGGGAAGTTGGTGATGCAGACGACGGACGTCAGGGGGCCGAAGAAGTCGACGTACGGCACGTGCCGGGGCGTAGCGACTTCCTGTTCGCGGGTGGCCAGGAAGTCCGCGGGGCTGCGTGACCCCATGAGCGAGACTGCGGCTTCGGCCAACTTCCGCTGCTGGGCCTCCTGTTCGTCCGTGCTGCCCCATCGGTCGAGGTCATGGCGGAAGATCTCGGTCTCGCGGGACCAGTCGGCGAGCCAGGACAGCCAGTTCACCCCGGTGCGCTTCTCGAACCCGAGCGTCATGTGCAGGCTCTGCCCGGAGCCGCTTCCGTTGCGGGTGGCCTGGTGCCAGTGGCCCCGCGGGATGTGCATGACGTCGCCCGTCTTCATGGTGCCGGCCCAGATGATCTCCTCGCTCGGGGAGTCGTTGCGTGCCGCGTCGCGGTACATCGGGTAGGGGCGTGAGATCCCACGGACCTCCCACTCCTTCTCTCCGGCGAGCTGGACGATCACGACGTCGTGGTCGTCCCAGTGGAGCCTGAAGCCGGCGGCCTCGTTCGTGGTGAGGTAGATGTTCGCCTGGACGTGCTCGCGGGCCCACCACTGCAGGGCCCGGCAGGCCACCTCCATCGTGGGATCGAACACGTTGGACTGGTCCAGGACCATCGTGGCACCCTCGCGGAGCAGGCCCGCCAGGAGCCGCATGTTCACCATGTCGACGCTCTGGCCGCGGCGGCTGACTTCCTGGTTGAGGTACCGGCTCGGGTGCAGTTCCTCTCCGTCGCGGAACATGCGGAACTGCGGGTGGGCGAGGGTCCGCCGCATAGTCATGTCCAGCAGTCGCTGTGGGGTCAGCATTCGCTCGGTCAGCGCGGTGTCCGTGAGGCTGCCGCGGGCGAAGGCTCCTCCGAGGCCCTCGGGGCCGTTCCACCCCAGCGCCTGCTCGATGCCACGTATCAGTCGGTGCTCCATGTTCTCCCCATTTTTCGGGTGGAAACGGGCTGCCCGGTACGGGGACCGCGCAGGATCACACGGTCCCCGTCCGGTCGTGTGCTGGCTGTTACACGGGATGGTTCAGGCCGTCGCCACCGGGCCACGGGCCGTCACCGCCGCCGCCCTGCGACGGGTCGGAGGCGCTGGTGTCGTTGCGGTCGTGTACGGCCGTCAGAACCTCGACGGCCACGAGCAGGCCACCAGGCGCCGGGGGTGCGTTCTCGTTCACCGCGTACTCCTTCCACTTCGTTGCCCACCGGGGGCTCCGATGGGCGGTCCTGGGGGTCAGGTCCAACCTGGGGAGCTGTGCGGCTGGAACTGCAGAGGTCGGGCCAACGCGTTGCCGGGCACTAGGCGTCTTCCTGCACCAGCCCTCGCTCACCCCCGTGCCCAACCTGCTTCAGGCGGCGGGCAGTCGCACATCACGGCCGTGATATCTCTTCGGTGATCCAGTGGGTTATGGACAGCGCCGAACAGCGGCGTCGGGCCTCCGCACCGGACTCCCTTTGGGCCGGGCAGAGTTCAACCGAGCCTCGGCTGGTGGGTTTGGACGCTGGGACCGCGCGGCAAAGTAGATCTGCGGGACGTTGAACAGCTGGAGATGCGCCTGATCACCTAGAGGTGAGACCGGGATGGCTGGCGAGGTGGAGCGGCACTGCTCGGTGTGCCGTGCGACGCTCAGCCGTTTCAATGCGGGAACGCGGTGTGGGCCCTGTCAGAGGGGCGGCGCAGTGCCCCGGGTCGAGGAGGGGTTCTGGGCGGATCCCGCAGTTGAGGCAGCAGTCCGGGCCTGGGACCTTGGTGTGGTCGTGCGGCTCTTCCGTCAGCACACCGGCCTCTCACAGGCAGCAGTCGCTCGGCTCGTCAACATTGATCAGGCCGAGGTGAGTCGGCTTGAGCGGGGCCGGAAGAAGATCCGTGACCGCCGCCAACTTGCCCAGTGGAGCGAGGCTCTCGGAGTGCCCGTTGGACTCCTGGGTGCGCTGCCCGACGCAGACCGACCCTCGTCAACCGCGGACAGCTCCCGTGGCCGCCTCGCCCTTCAGGAAGGACCGGGGCAGCTCCTCCTGCCGGCAGGGCGGAACCTGCCGCCCACGGCACTTCCCACGCTGACCGGGTCAGCGGCCTCCTTACAGAAGGACGCCCTCTGGCTCACGTCCAGCCGGGAGGCCGAGGCATGGAGTCGGATGCCGCTCAGGGCGCTGTTCGCCGTGCGCCACGGCGAAGTCGGGACAGAGCGGCACTTCGTCATGGACGTGCGCGGGGGCGACCGCGACCAACTGGGCAGCTCTTTCGCGATCCCCGTGGCATACGAACTCGACGATCTCACCTACGGAATCCTCTGGGCCACGGCAGGGTTCGACTCCGCAGTCCTCGGCGACGACGCAGCATTACACGGGAATCTCGCTCTTCTGTCCCAACCCCGGTTAGGAACTGACAGTCGGCCGATCGCTGCTGATGCCCTCACTGACGGTTCCCAGATGCTCGTCGGCTCGCGAGCGTGCGCCCGCTTCATCCTCGACCAGCGCGATGAGCTGGCCGGCGATCCGGTCTTCTGGACCCGCGAACAGCGGGGGGAGGAGGCTGCGACCTGGCTACTCTTCGAGCATAAGCACCGCTACCTCCGGACGATGGCTCCCACGCGTGCACACGACGGCGTCGGACGAGCCTTCTGTATCCCCCACCAGGAGGTCGTCGCCTCGCCCTTGTACGAGCGCGTGTTGTTGTTCCTTGCGATCGCGTTGATGGAGTCATACGGCGTCACGACCTGGGTGACCGACGAGGCGGACCTCCAGCAGACGGAGGGCTTCGCGCTTGTGCCGGGACACAAGGCCGCCATAGCGACCTGGGTACGGGCCGAAGGCGCTCCACAGACTGCTCTGATCGCCGGGGCGCGTTCGCTGCGAGCCTTCGCGGACATCACCGGGCACGCGCGAGCCCACACCGTCACCACGGGAACGACTCCCGGCGAACGCCTGGCGGCGACTTCGGACTATCTCGGCCTTGACCGTGCCTGGCTGATCCGCCGCTGTGGAGAGCTTGCCGCTGTGGGCACCACCGGGCTCGCCAGGCCACGAAGTCGCCACCTCAGCCTCGATGCCCTGGATCGGGCCTGCGCATACGTGGCAGTCGAGTTGCAGCGCCCGAAGCTGGCGCTCCTGTAGGGGCGACCCGATAGCCTGCTCGGAAAGATCTCCGAGGAAGAGATCCAACCAGGCTGAGCCGGATGGGAAGTTGGAGCAATGGCGGGCGTGACGCGAACGGTGGCTGTCTACTCTCTCGGTGGCACCATCGCGATGACCACCGACCCGGCGACCGGAGGGGTTGTGCCGGCGCTCTCCGCGCATGATCTCCTGGCTGCCGTGCCCGGCCTGGACCGTCACGGCATCGACCTGCGCGTGCATGACTTTCGCCGGGTGCCCGGCGCCTCGCTCACCTTCGACGACCTCACGGAGCTCGGCGCGGCGATCGACAAGACCCTCGACGGCGGCGACGTCGACGGCGTTGTGATCACACAGGGCACCGACACCATCGAGGAGACCGCGTTCTTCCTCGACCTCCACCACGGACACGACCAGCCGGTCATCGTCACCGGAGCCATGCGCAACCCCACCATGGCCGGCCCGGACGGACCGGCCAACCTGTACGCCGCCGTCCTCGCCGCAACCGACCCGCAACTGCGTGGCGCCGGGGTGCTGGTCGTCCTGAACGACGAGATCCACGCGGCACGCCATGTCCGTAAGTCCCACACCACCAGCCCGGCCGCCTTCACATCACCCGGCGCCGGACCAATCGGCCGGATCGCGGAGGACCGTGTACGGCTGGCTTCCCCGCTGCCCACGCGAGTCGCCCCCCTGGCGCCGGCTGCTCGTGACGCACGCGTGGGCCTCTACACGGTCAGCCTCGGCGACGACGGCACGCTGCTCGAGGCGTGGGACAGCCTGTGCGACGGGCTCGTCGTTGCCGCCTTCGGTGTGGGGCATGTCCCCCAGCGGCTCGTCGAGAGCCTCGAACGGCTGGCCGCACGCATCCCCGTGGTCCTCGCCTCGCGCATCGGCAACGGTCCGGTCCTGACCGGAACGTACGGCTTCCCCGGGTCGGAGAAGGACCTGATCGGCCGGGGACTCATCCCGGCCGGCAACCTCGGCCCGTACCAGGCACGCCTCCTGCTCCAGGCCTTGCTCGCCCAGGACGCGGACCACGAGACGATCACCTCGAAGTTCTCCGCCTTCGCGCGCTGACCCACGAACCTCAGCCCCATCCGAGAGGACCCAAATGCGTGCCCACGTGCTGAACACCGGCAGGACGTTCGGCGTCACCTTCGACCACGGCGAGGACTTCTTCGACGCGCTCTCCGCGTTCTGCCGTGACCACGGGGTGCGGCAGGGCTACATTCCCTCGTTCATCGGCGCGTTCGCCGAGGCCGAGATCGTCGGCGCCTGCGGGAAGCTCGAAAACCCGGACGCCCCGGTCTGGGACAGGACGCACGTCACCAACGTCGAGGCCTTCGGCGCGGGAACGATCGCCCACGATCCGGAGACGGGGGGCATCCTGCCGCACATCCACGTGTCGGCCGGGCTGAAGGCACTGTCCGCCGACGGCCGCACCAGCCACCTCCTGCGCGCCACGGTCCAGTTCCTGAGCGAGCTCTACGTCGTCGAGGTGATCTCGCCAGCCATGACCCGGCCTCGAAACCCTGAGTTGTACGACGTGCCACTGCTCACCTTCGGCGCGCCGGAGTGATGCCCTCGCCCGTCGAGCACCCAGCCAACAGATCCATCACGGGGC
This sequence comes from Streptomyces sp. Z423-1, assembly GCF_013009255.1. Lineage (NCBI taxonomy): Bacteria > Bacillati > Actinomycetota > Actinomycetes > Kitasatosporales > Streptomycetaceae > Streptomyces > Streptomyces sp. Z423-1. The sequence continues at coordinate 6,694,493 of NZ_CP053109.1, read as the reverse complement.
AAACCCTCAGTCCGCTCGGAGATCCGCCACGATTCGATCCGCCTCGATCCGGGCGAGCCCCATCCGGGGGTCACCCGCATCCGCATGCGGACCGAGGATCTTCGTGCAGAAGAACAACGACATAAGCTTGCCTTCCCGGCTCTCCAGGTCCCGCCGCCGCTCCCGCCGGACACGCTCGGCCAACTCCGGGAGAACGAGGGAGTTCCCCCACAGCCACGCGGCATCCAGGCCCCGCGGAGCCATCCCCCAGTCCTCCCAGTCGAACAGACAGAACTGCGGGGAGGTCATGTTCGCCCAGTTCAGATCCGCGTGCGCCGGCGCCCACTCCCCGATGGTCGTATCCGATACCCCCGGGAACGTCTCCTTGATCACGGCTGTAACTCCTGCCTGAGTGATCGCGACGGTATCCGGCGTCGCCACGCGTGTCGTGCGCTGTTCAGCGAGAGCGTCCAGCGAGCTGTTCAGCGCCTTCCACCACTCCTCTGACAGCGCCAACACCGAATCCGGACCCACTGGCTCCCCGGGAAGTAGCTCGGTCTCGTCGGCGCGCCACATCGCCGCTCCAGCCGTGTCGCTCCAGGACACACCCTGCAACCACGCGGGCTTCGCAACGCCGTCCAGAACGGCGGCGCACTCCGTACCGTTCCAGCCCTGCCCTTTGACCTTTTCGAGCGGACGCCGCTCGATCCGTACCCACGTTCCACGGTCCGTTCGCGCACCGACCGTTCGGCGCTTCCGGACCAGCGACTCCGGCTCCACTCTCACGTCGAGCGCACGCTCCACGCGTTCGAGTACCTCGTCAACCGGCTGAACGCGCAAATCGATGGAAGTGGCGGTCGGCAATGACGCTGTCATGGAGATCCTTGGCTACTGTGCCGCGATACTGACAAGAGGCAGCCCCACGCATGATCGCTCCTGCTCCGGTGCCTCTCCGTCCCACGGTAACGAACGCTGTCCAACTGCAATATCACGCACGTAATGTGCTCAGAGCAGCTCCGAGGTGCAGAGTTGGGCCGGCAGGGCACCGGACCCCACGATCGCGAAGCCGCCACCTCTCGACTACGTGAAGCGGCCGTCGTCCGCTCACCGTGACCGGCTTTGATGAAGCTGCCCTGACCTCCGGTTCCCCCGTAGCCGGAGGCCAGGGCTTTCTCTCCTGACGTACGGCCAGACAGATTCCCCACCCTGCGGTGACTTTCTGTAGTCTCACTCGGGGTCTGGCAACTGGTCCGAGGGGAGCAAGTCGGCATGGCACGCACGTGGTTGTCCATCCGCGTCGAGCTGGTCTCCGGTGATGGAGCGGATCTGTGGCCTCGCCCCGGCCGGATCCTCGCCGCAGCACGGGCCCACTCCTTCGCCCAGCTCGCGGAGGCCATCGATCGCGCCTTCGCCCGCTGGGACCTGGCCCACCTGCACATGTTCACGCTGGCCGACGGAACGGGCGTCAGCCCGCTGGACTGGTGGGACGGTGAAGCCCCGGACGGCACCCTGGACGGTCACACCGCCAAGCTCAGCAGGCTGCAGGCCGGCGAGCAGTTCGCCTACGTCTTCGACATGGGAGACGACTGGGCGCACCTGTGCACGGTGGGCGACAAGCGCATCAATCCGCTGGAGGAGTTCGGCGAGACGCCCGGCAGCCCGGTTCCGTACTGGGGCTGGGGAAGTCTTCCGGATCAGTATGGTCGCCGCTGGGACGGCGACGACGGCGAGTCGCCCATGCCCAAGCGGCCCGCCCGAGGGCTGAGCGATCTACCCCCGATCCTGCCTTGGTGGGGAGATCGGTGTCGCAGCTGAACTTCACACTGTGTAGGTGAAATGGCGGGACAGTGGGAATCGAAGTGGCCACGGCTAACTGGCCGCCAGCGCGCCGGAGGGTCGGAAACATACCCTCCGAATGTCAGGCATCGATGCGCCTTCAGGCCGCTTGGTACTCGGCTCGTGCTCGTGCACCGACTATTGGCAAGGGCTTCGCCGGCGCTGGAGGGGCGTTGCCTGTGCTGCTGGCCATCGCCTGCTCAGGCGGGACTTCACAACGTGAGGTCGCCATGGTCATGGTCGCTTCTGCTGAGGATGTCACTTCCAGTTCGAACCAGATCGTCTTCCCTGCAACGCAGGATTGCGAGCCCCACTCTGTTGCCAGTGCAGCAACGAGGAAGAGACCACGCCCGTGCTCGTCCACCGGCAGAGCTTGTGAGAGAGCCACCGGCGTGGGATCGATATCGGTGACTTCCACACGGAGCCGCTCTCCGGTCCACCGTACGCACACCACGCACGCGGCCTTCGTGTGCGTAACCGAGTTCGCGACCAGCTCTCCGGTGAGCAGCTTCAAGTCGTTGGTCAGTTCCTCGCCCAAATCCAGCCCAAGCCGCCGAGCACGGTCCGCGACGAGGTCTCGTGCTGCCGGCACCGCCTCGACCCGAGGCGGGACGGTGAACGCGTAGGGCGATTCCTCAAACGGGCGCGACATAGCTGGAACCTCTCAACGGGCAGGAGCTAGGGCGTCAACGCGATCTCCTGTAAGTGACGGATCGCTCGCCGACCTCACCGGGCAGCCCTGCAGGGCAACCGGGAGATCCGGTAAAGCCCGGCACTGGCGGATCACCACCATGAGCCACTGACCGTCCGACTCCCTATTCCTCCGGTGATATCACCATCGCGATGTCAATGAGACTGCGCCAGCCATTCACCCAAGGCCGCGACGACCGAACTCTTTCCCCACTCGTCGAACACACGGTTCTGCTCGTCCTCCGGTAGCGCGGCCAGCGTCGTGGCTGCGCCGTACGGCACGAAGATCGACCACAAGTCAGACCAGGATCGTGGACTGTTACCGCGGACGGGAACAGCCGCAATCGTTCCTGGGCTACGCGTGTCCTCTGCGAAGGTGTTCAACCGGCCGTCAGCGTCCGCGTAGACAGCGGCGCTCGCGAAACGGCAGGTCCGGTTCTGCGTGAGATCTGCGAGATGCGTAAGCCCGCTAGGTCCGAAGGCCTCGAGAGCCTGCTTCACCATCGGCCCGGGCCAACCGCCGAACTCCTCGATGTAGAAACCCGAGTCTTCGACGAACAACGGCCGCCCGAGAATCGCGTACGCCTGTCGAGCCTTATGTTGCGCAATCTCAACGACAGGCGTCGTCTGAATCTCGTCTAGCTCCAACGGCACCTGTTCCACTTCGACACCCCATGGAGCGAGATGCTCTTGGGCTGTGCGGAACTTACCGGCATTCCCTGTACACATTGCCACCTTGATATCCGGCATGAGCAGAAGAACCCCCTTCGAGAACATCTCCGCCCCGATGCGGCCATCGGCGAAGCGACTTCCCGCGGCACCACGGGACATAACACGGGAGTGTTCAGTCTCGTCCCGGCAGAGGGATCGACACAGCAGATATGCGCGTGATCGCCCTTGCGGAGATACACCGCGCTCGTAGCCGACGCACAACCGGCCACGAGCCTGTCCGAGTGCCTGTCAGCGAGGGGCCAACCCCATTCTCCGATACCTCACGGACAGCGTGATGCAGGGGCGTTCGGACCCCTCGCCACCGTTAAAGACATCGCGCTAGCCTCTTCCCGCCTGCGGGACCATGATCACGAAGTGATCAGTCGGCGAGCTTCGCCAGTGCCGCATCGATCCGGGCAAGCGTGCGGTCCTTGCCGAGGACCTCCAGGGACTCGAAGAGGGGCAGACCGACCGCGCGGCCCGTGGCCGCGACGCGCACCGGGGCCTGGGCCTTGCCCAGCTTCAGGCCGTGTTCCTCGCCGGCGGCCAGGACCGCCTCCTTGAGGGACTCGGGGCTGGTCCAGTCGGCCGTCTCCAGCTTGGCGCGGGCCGTGGCCAGGAGGGCCGCGGGGTCGCCCTTCATCGCCTTGTCCCAGGATGCCTCGTCCTCCACCGGTTCCTTCAGGAACAGGAAGTCGACGTTGGCCGTGATGTCCGACAGGACGGCCACGCGGGTCTGGGCATGGGGGGCGATCGCCTCCCATGCGGCCTGGTCGAAGCCCTCGGGCGCCCAGTTGGCATACGGGGCGCGCAACCACGGCTCGCAGGCCTCGACGAACCTCTCCAGCGGCAGGGCACGGATGTACTCGCCGTTGAAGGCGGTCAGCTTCTTGATGTCGAAGAAGGCCGGCGAGGTGTTCACGTCCTCGACGCGGAACTTCTCCTCCAGCTCCTCGTACGGGCGGAGTTCGACGTCGTCCCCGGGACCCCAGCCGAGCAGCATCAGGTAGTTGGTCATCGCCTCCGGCAGGTAGCCCTCGGCGAGGTAGTCCTCAAGAGCGACCTTGTCCCGGCGTTTGGATAGCTTCTGCCGCTTCTCGTTCACGATCACCGGCAGGTGGGCCCACACCGGGGGCTTCGCGCCGAGCGCCTCCCACAGCAGCTGCTGCTTCGGCGTGTTCGACAGGTGCTCGTCGCCACGGATGACCAGGGTGATCCCCTCGTCGAGGTCGTCGACCACGTTGGCGATCAGGAAGACCGGGGAGCCGTCGCCGCGGGCGATGACAAAGTCCTCGATCGCCGAGTTCGGGAAGGACGGCTCGCCCCGGATGAGATCCACGACGACCGTCTCGCCCTCGGTGGGCGTACGGAACCGCAGCGCCCGGCCCTCCACGTACTCCAGACCCCGGTCCCGGCAGAAGCCGTCGTAGCCGAGGTGCTGCGAACCGGTCCGCTCCTGGAGCTGCTCACGGGTGCAGTCGCAGTAGTACGCGCGGCCCTGCGTGTAGAGCTGCTGGGCGGCTTCGCTGTGACGGTCGGCGTTCCGCGACTGGAAGCACGGCCCCTCGAAGGCGGGATCGTCCTTGGAGATCCCGATGGACGCGAGCGCGCTGATGATGCCGTCGATCCACTCGGGCTTGTTGCGGGCCGCGTCGGTGTCCTCGATCCGCAGGACGAACTTGCCCCCCGACTGTCGTGCGACGGCCCAGTTGTAGAGAGCCGACCGGGCCCCGCCAACGTGGAACATTCCAGTCGGAGACGGAGCGAAACGCACGCGAGTGGAGGTCAGAGACATGCGTGCAAGCCTACTGATTGCTAGCGGTTGCTCGGCCGCATTTTGTAACCGACGGTTGTCAGTCCTGGAGAGCACGCGCGAGGTAGTGGCTGCTACCGGGTGGACTGGCCCGGACCCGTACTAAGAAATCTGTCGCACAGGGAGGATGGGTTCCCCCACTCTTGCAGAATGCCGAACATCGTCACCCCGCGCCTGCAGTACAACTCCACAGCGGTGCGTCCGCGCTGGGGCGACCTTCCACATGCCGTCCGGCAGCTGATCTCACGGCACTTGGGTGGTGTGGTGGACGCAGAGCCAAGTGCGGGGAGCGGCTTCACCAGTGGGTTTGCCGCGGTTGCCCACGGGAGCAGCGGCACTCAGTTCATCAAGGCGGTCAACGGCGGGGAGAACGCTGTGATCGCCGACTGTTACCGGAGGGAGGCGTTGATCAACCAGGCACTGCCCCCGGAGGTTCCGGCTCCCCGCTTGCAGTGGATCGAGGAGCAGGACGAATGGGTTGTCCTTGGCTTCGACGCGGTCGATGGCGGTCACATGCCCGCCGAACCCTGGCAGTCCAACGACCTGAACGCCACCCTGGACGCCTACGCCACCGCGGCGGAGGCGCTTGCGGTGGCTTCGCCACAACTACTGGAACTCGGTCTCAAGCCGATCGACGCCGGGGGCGACTTCACCGACTGGCGCGACCTGCAAGCCGGCAGGACCAGGCCGGAGCTTCTGCCTGCATGGATGCCGCTCGGGCTCACGCCGCAGCTGGCTGAGCTGGAGGGCCAATGGCAGATGGCCACAGCGGGCACCGCCGTCTTGCACCACGACCTGCGCCAGGACAACGTACTCATCGATACCCGCGGCGGCGCGTGGATCTGCGACTGGAACTGGCCGTGCGTCGGGGCCAGTTGGTTCGACCTGGTCCTCCTCTTGGCCACCGCGTTCGCTGACGGTCACGACGCCACGACTCTGTTCGCGGCGCATCCCACCGCCCTCGGGGTCGCCGACGAGCAGCTCGACGCCGCCCTCGCCGCGCTCTCTGGCTTCTTCCTGGTCTCCGGTGCACAGCCCCCGGCGGACTGGTCACCGCACCTTCGCCAGCATCAGACATGGTGCGGCGAAGTCACTCTGCGATGGCTGTCCGACCGGCGCAGCTGGTCGTTCTGATTGCCACGTGGGGACACCAGCACCGCACCTGGTGGAGCCCCACTACCCTGAAGGCCATCGTCATCAAGTTCGACAAGGAGACATGTCGCCCATGCCCGGTGCGCGACCCGTGCACCCGCTCGAAGACCAGCGGCCGGACCCTCTCCCTGCAACCCCGCGAGCTGCAAGAAGTCCTCGATCATGCCCGCCTCCAGCAGGGCGACGAGCTATGGCGAGCCAAGTACGGAACTCGCGCGGGCATCGAGGGAACCATCCGTCAGGCCGTCGCGGTCACCGGGATGAGACGTGCCCGATACCTCGGTCTCCAGAAGACCCCATCTGGAGCACGTCTTCTCCGCCGCTGCGCTCAACCTCATTCGTCTCGATGCCTGGTGGAACGGCCACCCGCTCGACCGCACCCGCGTCAGCCACCTTGCCCGCCTCGACCTCTCCCCCGCCGCATGACCGAATAAGCGAGCAGGATCGCCACCAGACGCAACCGGGTGATCTACTGCGCCCAGTCCCAGTCCCAGGTGGTGGTGCGAGGCTGGGCGCCGATCTCGGACATGAACGAGTCGGTGCCGTCCGACGGAACTGGGTTCTGCTTGGAGGCCAGCTCGGGCGCGCACACCTGCCAGTACAGGGTCCGGGACCCGTATGGGGCGATGCCCGCGTCCTGAGTGAGCATCTTTACCGGGCCGTCCACTTCGTCGGGGTACTCGCCGTCCGCGTGCTTGGGCGTGTACAAGGTCTGGAACTTCTGGGTGATGGAGATTACTGCGGTGTCGGAGCGATTCTCGTAGACGGTCATGACGTTCACGCACTTGTTCGTCGCGTCGCCGTCGTGCCATTCGGTCAGGGCGACCGATCCCTGCGGAGTGCCAACCGGGGCTGGCGCGGGCGCCGAAGAGACGGCCTGTGTGGGGGTGGCCGAAGTACGGCTGGTTACAGGCGTTGGTGTCGGTATGGAGGTGGGGGTGGGGGTGGGCGCGATGGTCTGGGTGACCGTGACCGTGGGGGCTGCCATAGCGGGCTGCTGGGCTCGGCCGCTACAGCCGACGGCAAGGAGTGCAGCCGCGCAGGCGGCTATGACAGGAAGGAACCGGCGGGTCATGTCTGCCTTTCACGTTCAGCAAGATGGACTGCGGCAGGCGCTGCTCGGCCGGTTTCTGTGGGGGACGAAAGCGGGGGTCGCCACCTGACATTCGGTACGACGCGGATCATAGCGACGGGTACGGCGGCCCCTACGACGTGCCAGGCGGTACGTATCGGTTGAGCGGAACAGGTACCAACGGCTGCCATGGAGGAGTCGGCATGCCGTCCGGCTCCAGACCGTGCGGCCACAACCTGCGGAGCGTCTCCCGCCTCCTGACCTGGCGCCACAGAGGCTTGGTAGCACCATGGTTCGCGACCTGTCGGGCCAAGGTCTCAGCGCCTTCCCGGTCCCCGGCCTCCTCACGCATCTCGGCCAAGCGCCACAGCGCGTTGATATCACCGTGGAGGGCGGCCCGCTGGACCAGGTTGTCGGCGCCTTCCCGGTCCCCGGCCTCCTCACGCATCTCGGCCAAGCGCCACAGCGCGTGGGTGTCGCCGTGGTCAGCGGCCTGCCGGTAGAGGGCTTCGGCGCCTTCCCGGTCTCCGGCCTCCTCTCGCATCTCGACCAAGCGCCACAGGGCGTAGGGCTCGCCGTGATCGGCGGCCTGCTGGGCCAGGGTCTCAGCGCCCTCCCGGTCCCCGGCCTTCTCCCGCATCTCGACCAGGCGGCGCAGGGCGTAGTGGTCGGCGGCCTGCTGGGCCAGGGCCTCAGCACCCTCCCGGTCCCCGGCCTCCTCCCGCCTCTCGACCAGGCGCCACAGGGCGTGGGTGTCGCCGTGGTCAGCGGCCTGCCGGTAGAGGGCTTCGGCGCCTTCCCGGTCCCCTGCCTTCTCCCGCACCGTGGCCAGCCGCCACAGGGCCTCGGTATCACCGTGGTCAGCGGCCTGCTGGGCCAGGGCCTCAGCGCCCTCCCGGTCCCCGGCCTCCTCCCGCCTCTCGGCCAAGCGCCACAGCGCGTGGGTGTCGCCGTGGTCGGCGGCCTGCCGGTAGAGGGCTTCGGCGCCTTCCCGGTCTCCTGCCTTCTCCCGCACCGTGGCCAGCCGCCACAGGGCGGCGGTGTTGCCGTGGTCGGCGGCCTGCTGGGCCAGGGCCTCAGCGCCCTCCCGGTCTCCGGCTTCCTCTCGTATCTCGGCCAGGCGGTGCAGGGCGGCGGTGTTGCCGTGGTCGGCGGCCTGCCGGTACAGGGATTCGACGCCCTCCCGGTCCCCGGCTCGCTCCTGCCTCGCGGCCAGGCTGACCAGGGCGCTGGCGTCACCGAGGTCGGCGGCGCGGCGGCGAAGGTGGTGGGCCCATAACAGGCGGTGCCGACTCTCGGCGGCATGGGTGAGGTTGTTGAGGTCGTTCGGGGTGGGTGAGGTGGGTGTGGGCGGCGTTCCAGAAGGAGGCGGGCGGGCACAGGTGTTTGCGGGTGGTGCGGCCATGTTGTTCGAGGTAGTCAGCAAGCCGGAACACAGGCCCCGCAGACGACGGGGCCGCGGTGTCAGCACTGGTGGTAGGAGCGGATGGGCGTCGTGGGGGCCGGGGGATGGTGCGGCGCAGCGGAGCCTGCTTGCCGTGGACCAGTGTGGCAAGTTCGGTGTAGGCGCGTTCCGCCCAGTCGTCGGTGAGCTGGTCGTAGTCGGTGTCGGTGAGGTAGTCGGAGGCGGCGGCGGTCAGAAAGACCTGCGGGAGGTGGAGTCCTACGCCGAGGCGGCGCGCGTCCATTGCCACTTCCAGCAGCGCTCTGGCGGCCGGGCCGGCCTGCTCGTAGCGGTTCAGGAGTTCCGGGGCTCCGGCCAGGTCCTGGGTCACCCGACCGCCGTCACGGGCACGGCTGAGGGCGTCGGCCAGCAACGGTCACCGCCCTCGGCGCGGGCCGTGGCGGTGGCGAGGGCGGCGGTGTCGAAGGCGTCCGGGACGGCCAGAGTGCGGCCAGCCAGCAGTTCCCGCACCCGGCTGTACGGATCTTGCTCGCCCGGTGTGGGCAGGGCGGTGTATTTGGCGGCGTACTCGGGCCACAGCGTGCCCAGGACCAGGACGGGCCCGCGCTCCTCATCGACCAGCAGCCGGTGCACGGCCGCCGCGATCCGCTCTCCGGCCGCCCGGCCGCCGAGGTAGTGCTGGGCCTCGTTCAGCCACACCACCGTCCGTGGCCCGACATGGTGCAAGTCCTCCAGCGCGGCCTCCGCGCGGGTCGGGTCGAAGGGATGCCACAGTCGCCACCCCTTCGCCGCAAGCGGCTGGACGGCCTCCCAGCACGCTCGGGTCTTCCCCGTCGAAGAGGTGCCCACCAATACCACGATCCGGCTACGGCCGGCAGCCGCATCCCGTACCGCATCGTCCAGTACCCGGTCGTGCTCGCGGGCCACGTACCCGGGTAGCGCCCGTACCACGGACATAGCCGGACTTAGAACTCCTAACGTAATGACGCTTCTTGGCTTGAAATGTTGGCGTCTGATGGAGCGTTAGCCTTCATGTGAGAAAGGGTGAGCAGCTGCCGTGGATCGTGTCCGATGAGCTGTGGGCGCGGATCGAGCCGTTGCTGCCGGTGGTGCCGCGCCGTCCGGATCACCCAGGGCGCAAGCGTCTGGACGACCGGAAAGTGCTGTCGGGCATCCTGTTCGTGCTGTACACCGGCATTCCGTGGGAGTTCCTGCCGCAGGAGCTGGGCTTCGGTTCCGGCATGACGTGCTGGCGGCGCCTGCGTGACTGGAACGACGCGGGTGTCTGGCAGCATCTGCACGAGTCGCTGCTGGCCGATCTGCACGCCGCAGGCGCTCTGGACTGGTCGAGGGCGGTGATCGACGGCTCTCACGTGCGGGCCATGAAGGGCGGCCCAAAACCGGACCGAGCCCGGTCGACCGTGCCCGAGCAGGCTCCAAACACCATCTGATCACCGAAGCGCACGGCATCCCGCTGGCAGTGTCACTGACCGGCGGCAACCGCAACGACGTCACCCAGCTCATGCCGCTGATCGAGGCCGTTCCACCGGTGCGCGGCCGACGCGGACGACCACGCCGCCGACCGGACACGCTCTACGCCGACCGCGGCTACGACCATGACAAGTACCGCAAGCAGGTCCGGGCGGTCGGCATCACCCCCGTCATCGCCCGCCGCGGCACCGAACACGGATCCGGACTGGGCATCCACCGGTGGGTCGTCGAGCAGAGCTTCGCGCTGCTGCACTGGTTCCGCCGATTACGCGTCCGCTGGGAGATCCGCGACGACATCCACGAAGCGTTCCTCAGCCTGGCCTGCAGCATCATCTGCTGGCGACGACTGAGGAACCTCCCACTTTGTTAGGAGTTCTTAAGGCGGCGTCACCGGGACCGGCGGGGTGCACTTCCAACTCGTGCGGATCCCACTGGCTGATCGGCCTGCCCGGCCCCACCTCCTGGCCTGTGGTCGTGCCCGACTCTTCGGCTGCAGCCCGCTGCAGATCCAAAAGCTCGCCCACCGGCAGCCTCAGAGCGCGGGCCAGCGCCGCCACCGTGTCCACCGACGGCACGTCCCCCTTGGGCGAGAGCGCCTGCGACACGGTCGTACGCCCCAGGCCAGCCTGCTTGGCAAGCTGCGTCTGGTTCAGCCGGGCCCGGGCCCGCCCAGCATCGAGTCTCCTGCGCAGTTCGGTGAGTGTCGAACCCTCAGCGCTCTGCTCGTCGTGCACGTGTTCCCCCGAGGTGATGTGTTCGCCAGTGTGCATCTTCGTCCCCGCGAACCCCGACGCACACCGATTCCGCGACCTTCGGCCACGTCAACACCCCACCGTGTACAGGGAGCCTGCCGTGACCGTCGCCGTCGTCCTCCTCAGCGCCGCACTCGTCATCGTCATCGCACTGCTAGTCGGCGCCGCCGCGGGCAAGCTCGCCCGCATGGACGGCGCCACCTACCCTGCCGCCCTGGCCCGTGCCGCGACCGCCTTCACCTCGGTCATCACCCTCGCCACCGCAGTGACCGTGGCCATCGCGGCCCTCCTCACCTAGAACCTGCCCGCACACCCCACCAGCGCGGGCAACGGGCCCGACCACCGACCGGAAACGCCAGGAAGGCCACCACCGCCTTGGCCAACGAACTCCCACACGGAATAAGCCAGCAGGATCGGAGACAGGCCACTCTCTCCTCTTCGCCAGGTGTATCCCATGCGGCGGCCGATCGTCAGTGCACCAACCCGACACCACAAGCACTCCATCGCAGACCACTCCCACCTCGCGGCAGTTGCAAACCCGCAGGGGCGGAGCAGCAGCGTCATACCCCAGCGATCCGAACCAGCTCAGAGGCCTCGCCCGCCCCTCCGCTCCAGGGACTTTTCAGGGACTTTCAGCGCTGTCTGAGGGACTTCCGAGGGACTTTCCGCCGCCTAACGCGGCAAGCCCCTGAAAGACCGGAAAGGGCCTCCGTCCCAGATCAGAGGCCCTTTCCAAGGCAAAGCCGCAGGTAGCGGCAGACGAGTCGGGCTGTACGCCGGGTTCTGTACTCCAGGGCCTCGCGGCCCGTGGAGTGACGGCCATCCATCTAGGACCGACGTTGCCGTCGGCCTCGTGCGGTCTACCCGCGGACTCGGGCGGGCAGCCCTCGAACGTCCGCGCAGAGACGCCCCTTCTTTCAAAGAGGCGGCTCCTCTTGACCTTGCTCCGGGTGGGGTTTACCTAGCTGCCCAGGTCACCCTGGGCACTGGTGGTCTCTTACACCACCGTTTCACCCTTACCGAGGGCCAAGACCCCCGGCGGTTTGCTTTCTGTGGCACTGTCCCGCGGGTCACCCCGGGTGGCCGTTAGCCACCACCCTGCCCTGTGGAGCCCGGACGTTCCTCGGGGAGATCCACAAGAACCTCCACGCGGCCGTCCGCCCGGCTCGTCTGCCGTGTCGACCATGGTACCGGGCGACTGCTCAGAGGAATTCCGCCGTGTCCAGTTCGAAGGCGAACGGTTCCGGAAGAGCGATCGGCTTACCGAAGGGGCGGGTGCAGTGCTCTCGGTAGTCGCCCTTCTCCGGGGCGCTGAAGAGTGTGACCTGGGAGGCGTCCCGGTCGGCCAGCAGGTAGAGGGGGATGCCTCCACGAGCGTAGCAACGGCGTTTGGCCTCGCGGTCGGCCTGAGGCTTGGTCGACGTCACCTCCAACACCATGACAACGCCGTCGCACGGCATCCAGGATTCGGCGCCCCCGAACAAGTCAACCTCGACGGGCGCGAAAGTGACGTCCGGGATCACGTAGTCCGTGGGATAGGCCTCCCCGCTCTTCAGCCTCAGCCCCTTGTTCCCGGAGAAGTCCATATCAGTCTTGGACCGCTTGATCACTTGCCTCACGATCCGGCTGATGTACTTCTCGTGATCCCTGTCCAGCGGCGGCGTCACAACGATCTCCCCCTCGATCAGCTCGGCCCGGAAACCCTCCGGGGTGTCCAGGGCGAGAAAGCCCTCCAGCAGGACCTCTTCCTGCGTGAGCGGCTCGTGGGCCATGGCAGTCATGTCACGCCCCTCCTTCTGTCGCTCGCCAGACTGGGACATCGGCTGATCACCTGTCCGAGAGATCGGGAACCGTTCCCTCGATCGTGGCACACGAGCACCCGCGCCGTCAGCGCACGGCTCGCTTGACCCTGCCGCAACGTCAACGTCTCTACTGAACACATGCGGATCGGAGAACTCGCCGTTGCCGTCGGCGTCACCACGCGGACCGTGCGGCATTACCACCACCTGGGGCTGCTGCCCGAGCCTGAGCGGCTGGCGAACGGGTATCGGGACTACACCCTGCGGCACGCCGTCGTGCTGGCGCGGATTCGGCGGCTGACGGAGTTGGGGCTGGGGCTGGCCGAGGTGCGGGACGTGCTCGCGGACGACGCGGGGCGGGACCTGGCCGAGGTGCTGGAGGAGCTGGACGCGGATCTGGCGCGGCAGGAGGCCGCGATCCGGGAGCGCCGGGCGCGGTTGCGGGCGCTGCTGGACGCGGCGGAGCTGCCCGCCGAGGGGCCGGTCTCGCCCGAGCTGGCCGAGCTGTTCGCGGGGCTGGCGCCCGCCTCCGACTCCCCCATGGCCGCCAAGGACCGCGAGATCTTCGCGCTGATGGAGACCGCGGCGGGCCCGGAGGAGCGGGAGCGGCTGCTGGCTGCCGTCGGCGGGGCCCTCAGCGGTCCCGACGCCGTCGCGCGGGCGCATGAGGCGTACGCCCTGCTCGACGCGCTCGCCGACGCGGAAACGGACGATCCGCGCGTCGAGGAGGCGGCACGAGCGCTCGCCGGTCTGCTGCCCCGCGAGATGCTCCCGGCGGAGCCTGTCGATCAGGGCCACGGTTTCCTGCGCGCGTTGTACGCGGACATGGCCCCGGCCCAGGCGGAGGCGATCCGCCGGGCGCTGCGGCTCGCCGGGGAGGACGAGTGATGAGGCCGGCGCACCGGCTGGTCCGGCACGAGCTGCGGCTGTTCGCGAGCCTGGTGCTGTGGGTGGCCCGACGGACCCACGGCACACGGCATGGCCAAGCTTTCGGGTATGCGCGCGGGCAGAGCGCGATCATGTTCGGGTTCATGTTCGTGTGCGTGGTCGAGACGGTCGTGATGTCCGTGCTGCTGTACCGGTGGCCGACCGTGCACCATGTGGTGCTGTTCATCGACGTCTACAGCGGCGTGTTCTTCATCCTCGGGATGCACGCCGCGTCCGTGGTACGGCCGCACGTGCTGGAGCCGGGGGTGCTGCGGATCCGCTACGCCGCCCACGTCGACGTGCGCGTACCGCTGGGGCGGATCGCGGCCGTACGGCGGGAGCTGCGCACGGCCCACGACAAGGCCGACGGCGAACTCAATGTCGCGGTCGGCGGGCAGACGACGGTCACGCTGGAGCTCGCCGAGCCCGTCACGCACGTCACCTTCCTCGGGCGGCGGCGCGAGGTGAGCCTGGTGCGCCTGTACTCCGACGAGACCGACGCCCTCGTACAAGCCCTCGGACCAGAGGTCACGCGGGCGCGAAGCGCACCTTCGCCGCTCCCGGATCTGCCTGCGTGAGGCGGACGCGGAGGCGTTCGCCGAGCGGGAGAGCGTGGTCGGCCTCGATGCGGCCGATCACCGCCGGGGACTCCAGGTGGACGGTGCCGACGGTCGGGCGGCGTTCCGTCACGTCCACCACGCAGCCCTCGAAGACCTCCCCGATCCGGTCCTTCAGCAGCGCGGCCTCCACGATGTCCACGCACTCCCGCTCCACCGTCCCCGCCCGCCGCGCGCCCTCCGCCATCTCGTCGGGCAGCGCGTCGAGCGCGGCGAGCACCCACTCCGGCGGCTCGTGTCCGGCTGCGGCGGCGAGGCACAGTTCGGCGGCGTAGCGGTCGGTCAGGCGGCGCAGGGGGGCCGTGCAGTGGGTGTAGGGGGCGGCCACGGCGGAGTGGGTGGTGATCGGCGGGAGGGCGCCGTCGCGGAAGACCGTGTAGCCGGCGCCGCGCAGCAGGGTCGTGCACTCCTGGAGGAAGGCCGCGTGCCGGGGGTCGTGCGGGTCGAGGGAGCGGACCAGGTCGGCGTACGAGACGTGGTGCGGCCAGTCGATGTGCAGGGCGGTCGCGGTACGGCGGAGGCGGCCGACGGCGCCGTCGGGCGCGGCGGGCAGGGTGCGCAGTACGCCGGTGCCGGCGGCCAGCATCAGATCGGCGGCCGCCATGCCGGTGAGCAGGGAGATCTGGGCGTTCCAGCCCTCGGCGGGCAGCGGGGCACGGTAGTGGAGTGCGTAGGTGTCGTCCCGCTCGACGATCTCCTGCTCGGGCACGTTGAGCGAGATGCCGCCGCGCTCGACCTCCAGCCGTTCCCGCAGCAGCCCGACCGTCCTGAGCAGCGCGAGCGGCTCCTCGGCGGTCCCGGCGTCGATCTCCTTCTGTACGCCGGCGTAGTCGAGCTGGGCGCGGCTGCGGACGAGGGCGCGGCGGACGTCGACGGCGAGGGTACGGCCGTCCGCGTCGAGGTCGATGGTCCACAGGACGGCCGGGCGGGGCCCGCCGGGCAGCAGGCTGGCCGCGCTCTCGCCGAGCTGCGCCGGGTGCAGGGGGATCTTCCCGTCCGGGAAGTACAGCGTCAGGACGCGGCGGTGGGTCTCCGCGTCCAGCGGGCCGCCGGGTACGACGAAGGCGGCGACGTCCGCGATGGCGTACCGGACGCGGTAGCCGGTGCCCTGCCGGGACAGGTGGAGGGCCTGGTCGAGGTCGGTGGAGGTGGGAGGGTCGATGGTGAAGAAGGGGATGTCCGTGGCGTCGTAGGACGGCAGGGCGGGGGACCCGGCGGCCCGTTCGGCCTCGGCGAGGGCCTCGGGCGGGAAGCCGTCGGACACACCGAGTTCCGCACGCAGCGCGCTGAGGGCGGCCCGGAGGGGAGCTTCGGGGGCGCCGGTCACGCGGATGGGGCGGCGGGGCATGACAACGAGCCTAGGCAGAACGGGGCGCGCGGCAACACGCCGTACGCTGTCGCGAGGTCTACCGAAGGAGAATCCGTGCTGGTCCTGCTGCCGCCCTCGGAGGGGAAGGCGTCCTCCGGCCGGGGCGCACCGCTGAAGCTGGAGTCGCTCGCGCTGCCGGAGCTGAACGGCACCCGGGAAGCCGTACTCGACGAGCTGGTCGAGCTGTGCACCGGCGACGAGGACAAGGCACGCGAGGTGCTGGGGCTGAGCGAGGGACTGCGCGGCGAGGTCGCCAAGAACGCCGCACTGCGCACCGCCGGGGCACGGCCCGCCGGGGAGATCTACACGGGTGTGCTGTACGACGCCCTGGGCCTGGCCTCGCTGGACGCGGCCGCCAAGCGGCGTGCCGCGCGATCCCTGCTGGTGTTCTCGGGGTTGTGGGGTGCGGTCCGGGTGACGGACCGGATCCCGTCGTACCGCTGTTCGATGGGGGTGCGGCTGCCCGGGCTGGGTGCGCTGGGCGCGCACTGGCGTACGGCGATGGCCTCCGCGTTGCCCGAGGCGGCCGGGGGCGGGCTGGTGCTGGACCTGCGGTCGTCGGCGTACGCGGCGGCGTGGAAGCCGAAGGGCGAGGTCGCGGGGCGGACGGCGACGGTACGGGTGCTGCACGCGCCGACGCGGAAGGTGGTCAGCCACTTCAACAAGGCGACGAAGGGGCGGATCGTGCGCAGCCTGCTCGCGGCGGGGGCGGCGCCGAAGGGGCCCGCGGAGCTGGTGGAGGTACTGCGGGACCTCGGGTACGTGGTGGAGGCCGAGGCGCCTGCGGGGGCGGGGCGGGCCTGGTCGCTGGACGTGCTGGTGGACGAGGTCCACTGAAGTCGTTGCGCTGTGCGCAATGCTCTTTGCGTATGGTGTATCGCCCCGGCACGATGAGGCGCATGACCGACTCCGTGCTCGATCTCGCTCCCGTCGTCCCCGTGGTCGTCCTCCCGGATGCCGCCGACGCCGTGCCGCTCGCGCGGGCGCTGGTCGCCGGAGGGCTGCCCGCGATCGAGGTGACGTTGCGGACGCCGGGCGCGCTCGACGTGATCCGGGCGATCAGCGGGGCGGTGCCGGACGCGGTGGTCGGGGCCGGGACGGTGATCACGCCGGGGCAGGTCGAGGACGCGGTGTCGGCGGGGGCGCGTTTTCTGGTGAGCCCGGGCTGGACGGACGTACTGCTGGAGGCGATGCGAGGGTCCGGGGTGCCGTATCTGCCGGGGGTGTCGACGACGTCCGAGGTGGTGGCGTTGCTGGAGCGCGGGGTGCGGGAGATGAAGTTCTTCCCGGCGGCCGCCGCGGGGGGTACGGCGTATCTGAAGTCGCTCGCCGGGCCGTTGCCGCAGGCGCGGTTCTGTCCGACGGGTGGGATCGGGCTCGCGTCGGCGCCGGAGTATCTGGCGTTGCCCAACGTCGGGTGCGTGGGCGGCAGTTGGATGCTTCCGGCGGACGCGGTGGCGGCCCGGGACTGGGAGCGCATCGAGCGGCTGGCCCGGGAGGCGGCCTCGCTCAACGCAGGTGATCTCGGCGCAGGTGATCTCAGCTCAGGTGATCTCGGCCCAGCTGATCTCAGCGCAGGTGAGAGGTGTCGTTGAGGAGGCGGACGCTGGCGTTGCCGTCGGCGTAGTACGCCACGACCGACAGGGAGGCCGCCGCGAGTTCCATCCGGAACAGGGACTCGGGCGGGGCGCCGAGGGCGAGGCGTACCAGGGTCTTGATCGGGGTGACGTGCGTGACGAGCAGGACCGTGCGGCCGGCGTACGCCGCGATCAGCTTGTCGCGGGTGGCGGCGATCCGGGTGGCGGTCGCCGCGAAGCTCTCGCCGCCGCCGGTGGGTTCGGCGTCCGGCGCGGCGAGCCAGGCGCTGAGGTCGTCGGGGTAGCGCTGGTGCACCTCGGCGAAGGTGAGGCCCTCCCAGGCGCCGAAGTCCGTCTCGCGCAGTCCGTCGTCGATGCCGACCTCCAGCCCGAGGCGCGCGGCGACGATACCGGCGGTCTCGCGGGTCCGGGCGAGCGGTGACGCCACGACGGCCTGGATCGTCCCGCGCCTCGCCAGCGCGACGGCCACCCGTTCGGCCTGCTCCCGGCCGATGTCGGAGAGGGCGGGGTCGCTGCCGCCACTGCCCGAGAAACGCTTCTCCGGGGTGAGGGGGGTTTCGCCGTGCCTCAGCAGCACGAAGGTGGCGGGCGCACCCAGGTCGGGGGCGCCCCAGCCGACGCGGGGGGTGGCGACGTTGCGGGCGGCGTTCACATCGGCGTCGGAAGAGGCGGCGTTCGCACCGACGCCCGAAGCGGCAGGCGCGGAAGCAGAAGGCTCCGGAGCGGACGACTCCGACGACGTACCCGCCGGGACGGAGACGGCCTCCTCCGAGGCGGAAGGCGAGCCCGCCGGGGACGACACGCGTTCCGAAGCGGAAGGCGCACCCGTCCGGGCGGACACAGGCCGCGAAGGCGAACCCCCCGAAGACCGCCCCGCCAACGCCGCACGCGCCCTCGCCGCCCCCGCCGCCGCATCCCCGGGCGGACCCTCGGGCTCGGGAACCGGCGCGGTCCCGGCGACCGGGGAAGGCGTCCACGCCTCTCCCCGCGCCCCCGCGTCCATCGCCTCGTTGGCCAGGCGGTCCGCGTGGCGGTTCTCCTCGCGCGGGATCCACTCGTACGTCACCCGGCCCACCGGGAACACCCGCCCCGCCTCCATGGCCAGCGGCTTCATGTCGGGGTGCTTGATCTTCCAGCGGCCGGACATCTGTTCCACGACCAGCTTGGAGTCCATCCGGACGCGCACGGACGCGGTGGGGTCGAGGGCATGGGCCGCGCGCAGGCCGGCCAGGAGCCCCCGGTACTCGGCGACGTTGTTCGTGACGACGCCCAGGTACTCCGCCGTCTGCGCCAGCGTCTCGCCGGTCGCCGCGTCGATCACCACGGCGCCGTAACCCGCGGGCCCGGGGTTGCCCCGGGAACCGCCGTCCGCCTCGACGATGAACTCCCGCACCGCAGCGGCTCCTACAGACCCGACTCGGCGGTCCGCACCAGGATGCGGCGGCAGTTCTCGCACCGCACCACCGTGTCCGGCGCCGCCGCGCGGATCTCGCTCAGCTCCGTGATGGCCAGCTCCTGGCGGCAGCCCTGGCAGGTCCGCTGGTAGAGCTTGGCCGCGCCGATGCCGCCCTGCTGCCCGCGCAGCTTGTCGTAGAGCTTCAGCAGATCCGCCGGGACCGCGCCCGCGACGACCTCGCGCTCCTTCGTCACCGACGCCGCCTCACCGTCGATCTCCTCGAACGCGGCGTCCCGGCGCGCGGTCGCGTCGTCGATCCTCGCCTGGACGGAGCCCACCCGCTCGGTCAGCTCGGCGACCCGCTCCTGCGCGGACTCCCGGCGCTCCATGACCTCCAGCACGACGTCCTCCAGATCGCCCTGCCGCTTGGCGAGGGAGGCGATCTCGCGCTGGAGGTTCTCCAGGTCCTTGGGGGAGGTGACGGCTCCGGAGTCGAGACGCTGCTGGTCGCGCGTGGCGCGCTGGCGCACCTGGTCGACGTCCTGCTCGGCCTTGGTCTGCTCGCGGGCGCAGTCGCTCTCCTCGGTCTGCGCGGCCACGAGCAGGTCGCGCAGCTGCGTGAGGTCCTTGGTCAGCGACTCGATCTCGGCGTGCTCGGGCAGCGACCTCCGCCGGTGTGCGAGCTGCTGGAGGCGGACGTCGAGGTCCTGGACGTCGAGGAGTCGGATCTGGTCGGCGGGCGCGGCGTTCAGTTGGGGGCTCCAGGAGTATGTGTCGGGTTGGACGCCGCGTGGGCGGTCCAGGGGTCGGTGACCGTCTTCGAGACATGGACGCGCAGGTCCCAGCCGTGGCGGTCGGAGATCTCGTCGAGCTGGGCGGCGGCCAGCTCGCACCAGGGCCACTCGGTGGCCCAGTGCGCCGCGTCGAGCAGCGCGAGGGGACTGTGGGCGACGGCCTCGGAGGTCGGGTGGTGGCGCAGGTCCGCGGTGAGGAAGGCGTCGGCCCCGGCGGCCCGTACGGCGTCGAAGAGGCTGTCGCCCGAGCCACCGCTCACCGCCACGGTGCGGACCGTCGCCTCCGGGTCGCCGGCCACGCGGATGCCCTGCGCGGTCGCGGGCAGCCGTTCGGCGGCGAGGGCGGCGAACTCGCGGACGGTCAGCGGGTGGTCCAGCTCGCAGATACGTCCGAGGCCGCGGCGTCCGTCGGGGTCGCTCGCGTCGGGCACCAGAGGCCGTACGACCCGCAGGTCCAGCGCCCCGGCGAGCGCGTCGCTGACGCCCGGGTCGGCGGTGTCGGCGTTGGTGTGGGCGACGTGCAGCGCGATGTCGTTCTTGATCAGGGTGTGGACGACGCGGCCCTTGAAGTGGGTCGCCGCCACCGTCGTCGTACCGCGCAGGTAGAGCGGGTGGTGGGTGACCAGCAGGTCGGCGCCCAGCTTCACCGCCTCGTCGACGACGTCCTGCACCGGGTCGACCGCGAACAGTACCCGGTTGACGTCCTGGCCGGGGTCGCCCACGACCGTGCCGACCGCGTCCCAGGACTCGGCCCGCTCGGCGGGCCACAGGTTCTCCAGCGCGGCGATGACTTCAGACAGACGGGGCACGAGGGAAAGGCTACCTGGCCCCTCTCTGCGCCTGAACCGGCGCCGCTCTCGCGGACGTGGTCGCTCGCCGCCGTGGTTCCTCAATTGATGGTTGCGGTGATCTTCGCGAGAAGTTTCGCAGCCGTCGACCGATGCCCCTCCCAGCACACCGACCCCCGTTTCCTCACGGGAACCGCCGGACCGCCACCCTTACGTGTGAAGCAGCCGTCGGCTGGTTCCCCGCCTGTGCGTACGAAAACTAGCTTCGTCGCTGGAGGTGACCGAACGATGACTGCCTGTGTTGTCGAGCCCGCCGCGGGGAACGAGGACGCCCCCTCCCCGCCACCGGGCTGCGTGATCACGGTGGACGGCGCGTACGCCGCACGCCTCGCCCGCAGCGGCGACTCCTGGTTCCCGGAGCGCTGGACCCTGGACGGCCCCGAGCCCTACGCCGTGCCGCTGCCCGGCAACCAGCCGGAGGAACCCGGCACCGAGGTCCAGCCGATGAGCGACGGCCGGGTGCTCATCCGCCGCCTCGCCGCCGGACGGCACGCCTTCTCGCTGCTGTACCCGACCGGCCCCGGCACCGGCGAACTGGCGCTCGGCGCGGTCGAGTGCCACGACCCCGGCACCCGGCTGCGGCTGCTGCCGCCCGCGCCGGGCGGCGACCACGCCTACGCCCTCGCCGTCGGCCGGTACTCCAGCACCGTGTGGCGGGTCGCGGGCGGCGCCTTCGGGCCGGAGCCTGTCGCCCAGATCCCGGGGCACTGCTCGGGCGGGGCGTGGCTGGACCGGGCGGGGCGGATGCTGGCCCTGGACCGGGAGTCCGGCGGCCGGACCAAGACGGTCGTGGTGGACCTCGGGCGCGGCGGCGAGGTGTCGCCGCTGCTGCAGATCGCCGCCGACAGCGACGACCGGCTGCTGCTCGCCGACCCCGACAGCGGGCTGCTGCTGATCCGCTCCGACGCGCCCTGCCCCGGCGACGGCGGGCGGCTGGGCTGGGGGGTGCTGGGCAGCACGCTGCCGGTGCGGTTCCCGGAGTGTCTGCGGGCGGGCGGGGACTGTGCGGTGACGCCGTTCGCGATCCAGCCGGGGCAGGTGCTGACGCCGGAGAGCTGCGGCGTGGCGCTGCGCATCGACGGTCCGGTCGGCAGCTGGGTCGGCGTGTGGCGGCCGGCCGAGCGTCAGGTACGTCATCTCCCGGGACCGCAGGGGTGGTTGGCGGGCGCCGGGGTGTGGACGAGGGACGGCGTGCTGCGGCTGCCGTACGCCACGGAGGGGGTGCCGTGCGGCGTGGCGGAGTGGGCGGTGCCTGCGGAGGTGCCGAGCGCCGGCACGGGGAACACACAGGCGGGGGGCGAGGGGGGCACGAGCCCGGGGGATCCGGTTCCGGACGGCGCGGCTTCGACGGCTGAAGCAGCCGCGGAGCCGTCGGAACCGGGTCCTCCGGAACCTGCCGCACCGCGTCCGGTGCCGTTGCAGCAGGCGCCGCTGGGCGGTCGTATGGCAAGTAGGTAACGAAGTAATGCCGGTTGGCGTGTGCGCCTGGATTCGGCCCGAGGTGTCCTGGTTAAACTCGCCCGGCTGTTGAGCAAAAGATCATGTTGACGGGGTGAATTTCTTCCGATGAGCGACGCCAGCACGTCCCAGCCGCTGCCCGACGTCCAGGACACCGCCGGCCACGGTCGGCACCGGGGTCCGGTCTCGACACAGGACACCGAGTCGGCTCCTCGCGGCCGGCACCGCAAGCCGGTGCAGCAGCAGACCGAGTCGGCGGCCTGACGTACGTCAGTCGACGGGACACGAGGCCCCGTTCACCGATGGGTGAGCGGGGCCTCGCCCTTGTCGCCTACTCGCGCCGGAGCCCCAGCACCTCCGCCGCCGCGAACGTCTCCCCCGGCCCCCGCTCGGCGAAGTGCGCGGTGAGCAGCGCCTCCAGCTCGTCGTACGTGAACGTGTCCTGCTTGCTGTCGAACTTGGCCCGCACCCGCGGCCGTTCGAGGACCGCGACCATCCCGCCGTGCACGACGAACAGCTGCCCGTTGATCCGCCCGGCGGCCGGTGCGGCCAAGCAGCCGACGAGCGGGGCGACATGCTCGGGGGCGAGGGGGTCGAGGCCGCTGGCCGGTACGTCGGTGAAGACGTCCTCGGTCATCCGGGTCCGGGCGCGCGGGCAGATGGCGTTGGCCGTGACGCCGTACTTGGCGAGAGCGTGGGCGGTGGACGTGGTCAGGCCGACGATGCCGCCCTTGGCCGCCGCGTAGTTGGGCTGTCCGGCGGAACCCGCGAGGAACGCCTCCGAGGAGGTGTTCACGATCCGCCCGTACACCGGCTGCCCGGCCGCCTTGCTCCGCTCCCGCCAGTGCGCGGCGGCGAAGCGGGTGGTGTTGAAGTGGCCCTTGAGGTGGACCCGTATCACCGAGTCCCACTCGCCCTCCGTCATGGAGAAGACCATGCGGTCGCGCAGGATGCCGGCGTTGTTGACAAGGATGTCGAGCTTGCCGAAGTGACCGATGGCCAACTCGACCAGCTCTTGCGCTTGTTGGAAGTCGGCCACGTCCCCGGTGTGGGCGACGGCCGTGCCGCCCGCCGCACGGATCTCGGCGACCGTCTCCTCGGCGGGACCCGCCGAGGCCTCGCCCGTGCCGTCCCGGCCGGGCTGCCCGTAGTCGTTGACGACGACGGCCGCGCCGAGCCGGGCCAGCTCAAGCGCCTCGACCCGGCCGAGACCGCGCCCGGCGCCGGTGACGATCGCGGACAGCCCCTCAAGTGGCAGTGACATACGACCCCTTCGGCTATGACATACGGCCCATCGGCAATGACATACGGCCCTTCGGCAGTGACATACGGCCCCCTCGCGCCTTCCTGTCGGCTCAGATCTCGATGCAGGTGCGCAGCGAGGTGCCGGTGCGCATCTGGTCGAGGGCCTCGTTGATCCCGGCGAGCGGAACGCGGTGGGTGATCAGGCCCGCGAGGTCGATCCGGCCCGCGCGCCAGAGCGCGATCGTCCGCTCGTACGCACGCAGCACGTCGCCGCCGCCGTACATCGACGGCAGGATCCGCTTCTCGTCGAAGAACAGCTCGAACATGCTGAGCTGGAGGAAGTCGTCCATGGCGCCCGCGCCGACGACGACCAGGGTGCCGCCGCGCCGGGTGGTCTCGTAGGCCGTGCGGGCGGTGGCCGACTTGCCGACGACCTCGAAGACGTAGTCGAAGCCCTCGCCGCCGGTGATCTGCTGCTTGGCGTCGGCCAGTTCGTTCGGCGCTACGGCCCTGGTGGCCCCGAACCTCAGCGCGGCCTCCCGGCGTCCGGCGACCGGGTCGACGGCGACGATCTCGGCGGCGCCCTTCAGCCGTGCGCCCTGGATCGCGGAGATGCCGACGCCCCCGCAGCCGATGACGGCGACCGACGCACCGGCCTCCACATCGGCGGTGTTGAGCGCGGCGCCGAGCCCGGTGGTGACCCCGCAGCCGATGAGGGCGGCGATGTCGAAGGGCACGTCGTCCGGGACGGGCACCGCGCAGCGGGCGTCGACGACGACCTCCTCGGCGAAGGTGCCGGTGCCCGCGAAGCCGAAGAGGTCTCCGGCGGGGCGCCGGTAGTTGGGGGTGCCCGCGTTCATGAAACCGGCCAGGCACAGGTGGGGCTGGCCGCGTTTGCAGGCGGGGCAGGTGCCGCAGGCGGGCAGCCAGCAGACGACGACCCGGTCGCCCGGGTTCAGGCCGCTCACGCCCTCCCCGACCTCGATGATCTCGCCCGCCCCCTCGTGGCCCGGCACGAACGGTGCCGGTTGCGGCAACACGCCGCTCATCGCGGACAGGTCCGAGTGGCACAGCCCGGTGGCGCGCACCCGGATCCTCACCTTGCCGGGGCCAAAACCCGTCGCCTCGACGTCGTCGAGGATCTCCAGCTTCTCCTGGCCGATCTCGTGCAGTACGGCTGCGCGCATGGTGCGGCTCCCCTCCAGAGTCCGTCGTCCTTACGTGTGCTGAACGATCGTGTCGGCCAGGACCGGCGCGTCGTCCCGGTCGACCGCGCTCACGGCGACCCGCACCGCCGTCTCCTGCTCCTGCTCCTGCTCCCGCTCCTGCTCCTGCTCCCGCTCCTGCCGCCACATCCGGATGCGCAGGGTCTCGCCCGGATACACCACCCCCGCGAACCGCGTGGCGTACGAGCGCACCCGGGTGACATCCCCGCCGAGCAGCGTGTCCACGACCGCCTTCAGCGTCATGCCGTAGGTGCACAGCCCGTGCAGGATGGGCCGCTCGAACCCGGCGACCTTGGCGAACTCCGGGTCGGCGTGCAGCGGGTTCCAGTCCCCGGAGAGGCGGTAGAGCAGGGCCTGGTCCGCACGGACGGCCCGCTCCACGGTCCGGTCGGGCTGCCCGGCGGGCGCTTCGAGGCGCGTGGACGGCCCGCGCTCGCCGCCCCATCCGCCTTCTCCCCGTACGAAGATCTGGGCGTCGTTGGTCCACAACGGGCCCTCGGCGTCGGCGACCTCGGTGCGCAGCACCAGGACAGCGGCCTTGCCCTTGTCGTACACGGCGGCGATGCGTGAGGTGGCGGTCGCGGTGCCCGTCGCCGGGATCGGCCGGTGCACCTGGAGTGCCTGGCCGCCGTGCAGGACGCGGGCGAGGTCGACCTCGACACCCGGCATGGACAGTCCGCTGATCACGCCGGGTGAGCCCGCGCCGGCGACGGTGGCGAAGCTCGGCAGGACGTGCAGACGGGACTCCAGGGTGTAGCGCAGCTCGTCGGGGTCGGTGGCCGGGAGGCCGGCGCCGATGCCGAGGTGGTAGAGCAGGACGTCCTTGGGGGTCCAGGCGATCTCTCCGGTCCGGGGTTCGGCGGCGAGCGCCTTGGCTGCGTCGATGGGCATGGGGCTCCTGAATGCTCGCGGGGCTGAGAACCTCGGTGCGACCGTCCGCACCGTCGGCCGCACCGAGGTCGTCACGAGGCCGTGAAACCCGCCCGTTCTAGAACGCGTTCCAGTACGGCGAACCTCTGTATAGCCGAGCCGTTCGGACTTGGGAAGACTGCTGACGGTATGTCAGGTGAGTGTTGTTCACCTCCTGGCAGGGCCGCGACCACACCCCGGGCCTACGCTGAGGAGGTGAACGAGATGCCCCGTGACCACCGGCCCGCCAAGTCCATCAGGGTGCTGCTCGCCGAGGACGGGTCGATGAGCCGCGGCGGGCTCGCCGTGCTCCTCGGTCTGGTGGACGACATCCAGGTCGTCGCCCAGGTGCCGACCGGGGATGCCCTGGTGGACGCGGCCCTCGTGCACCGCCCCGACGTGGCCCTCCTCGACGTCGAGCTCCCCGGCATCAGCGGCCTGGACGCCGCCGCAGGCCTGCGCGAGCAGGTACCGGACTGCCGGGTGCTGATCCTCACCACCTTCGCCCGTCCCGGCCTGCTGCACCACGCCCTGGCGGCCGGAGCCGCGGGCCTCCTGATCAAGGACGGGCCCGTGGAGGAGCTGACCACCGCGATCCGCCGCGTCCTGACGGGCGAAACGGTGATCGACCCGGCACTGACCGACGCTTCGGCGTCGACAGCCCCGAGGCCACCGGTCGCCTGAGCCACCCGAAGACCACGGGCTGCCGGAGCCATCCCCGAGACCACCCACGCCCGAACCTCACCGAAGCCGACGGTCGCTTGAGCCACCCCGAGACCACCACCGCCCGAGCCCCCCCAAGACCACCGGCAGCCCAAGCCACTACAAGACCACTGGCCGCCCAAGTCACCCCAAGACCGGCCGCCCGAACACCCCAAGACCACTGGCCGCCCCAGCCACACCAAAAACAACCGACGGCCCCAGCAACCCCCAAGACCACCGCCGCCCCAGGTTCAGCGAGACGACCGGCCGCCCACCGGCGGCCCCGGCCACCCCAGGACCACCGGCTGCCCCAGCGTCAGCGAGACGACCGGGGGCCCGAGCGTCACCGAGACCACCGGCTGCCCCACGCCAAGACCACCGTCGCCCAGCCGCCCAAGATCACCGCCGCCCCAGCATCAGGGACAGGACCGGCCCCGAGCCTCACCGAGACCACCGGCCGCCCAAGCATCACCAAGCCCACCCGCCGCCCAGCGCAAGACCACCAGCCGCCCAAGCCTCACTGAGGCCACGTTCGCCCGAGCCTCACCAAGCCCAGCCACCGCCGAGCCTCACCAAAGCCCACCCACCGCCGAGCCTCACCGCACCCCCGCCTTCCGCGGCAACCACACCGCCATCACCACCGCCCCCACCACCAGCACCCCCGCACTCGCCCGGAACGCCAAGGCATACCCCTCCGTGAGCGCCGCGGGCGTGCCGCTGCCCGCCGTTCGTGCCGCCGCGATCGTGGACATGGCGGCGAGTCCCAGCGAACCGCCCATCACACGGGAGGTGTTGATGAGCCCCGACACCAGCCCCGCCTCCCCCGGCTCCGCTCCCGACATGGCCAGCGTCGCCAGCGGCGTCGTCGCCAGCCCGGCCCCCAGCATCATCAGAATCCCCGGGAACATGATCGCCGTCGGATACGCCCCCTCCACACTGATCGTCGACTGCCACCCGAACCCGGTCGCGGCCACCACGGTCCCCAGCACGGCCACGTTCCGCGCCCCCGCACCCCGCATCAGCCGCGGCGCGAGCTTGGAGCCGACCACCACGGCCAGCGAGCTGGGCATCAGGGCCAGGCCGGCCTCCAGTGGCGTGTAGCCGAGCACGTTCTGCGCGTACAGCGTCATGAAGAACCACATGCAGAACATCGCCGACCCGCTCAGGAACATCGCCACGTTCGCCGACGCCACCGACCGCAGCCGCAGCAGCCCCAGCGGCATCAACGGAGCCGCAGTACGCGCCTCCACCAGCAGGAACGCCCCGATCAGCACCAGCCCCGCGACCAACGGAACCAGCGTCGCCGCCGCCGTCCATCCCGCGGCCTCGGTCTGCGAGATCCCGTACGCCAGCGCCCCCAGCCCCGCGGTCACCAGCACCGCGCCCGGCAGATCCAGCCGCCGCCCGTCCCCGGCCCGGCTCTCCGGCAGCCACCGCAGCGCGCCCAGCAGGACCACCGCCCCGACCGGCACATTGATCAGCAGCACCCACCGCCACGACAGCCCGTCCACCAGCAGCCCGCCGACCAGCCCACCCGCGGCCCCGCCCCCCGCGCCGACCGCCGTCCACGTCGCGATCGCCCGCGCCCGCGCCGCCCCCTCCGGCACCGCCGCCGTGAGGATCGTCAGCGTCGAGGGCGCCAGCACGGCCGCGCCCAGCCCCTGCGCCGCCCGCGCGGCGAGCAGTTCCCACCCCTCCCGGGCCAGCCCGCCGCCCAGCGAGGCCAGCGTGAACAGCGCGAGCCCGACCAGGAACATCCGCTTGCGCCCGTACAGATCACCGGCCCGCCCGCCCAGCAGCATGAACCCGGCGAAGGCGATCGCGTACGCGTTCACCACCCACTGCAACCCGGAGCCGCTCAGCCCCAGGTCGGCCCGCATCGAGGGCAGCGCCACGTTCACGACGGACACATCGAGGACGACGAGGAACTGCCCGGAACAGGCGAGCGCCACCACCAGCCACGTGGGGGCGGCGCCGGTACGACGGGATATGCGTGGGTCGGGTGCGGCTCGGAGCATGCGGGCCATGCTCTCAACCGTGCCACGGCCCCCGCATCGGGAATTGGCCCCACGATGCGTCGGCCCTACGGCCTAGGCACGCTCTCCCCGGCCCTTCCCATGCCTACATCCAAATCCATTTGCCTAAAAGCTTTAGGCAGATGCAGGATCGTATCCGGTATATGGAAGGATGCTTATGGCCGCCCGCGTAGGACTGACCCCCGAACGCCTCACCCAGGCCGCCGCCGAACTCGCCGACGAGGTCGGCTTCGACCAGGTCACCGTCTCCGCGCTCGCCCGCCGCTTCGACGTCAAGGTCGCGAGCCTCTACTCGCATGTGAAGAACTCCCAGGACCTCAGGACGAGGATCGCCCTGCTCGCCCTGGAGGAGATGGCCGACCGCGCCGCCGACGCCCTGGCCGGGCGGGCCGGCAAGGACGCCCTGACCGCCTTCGCCGACGTCTACCGCGACTACGCCCGCGAGCACCCCGGCCGCTACGCCGCCGCCCAGCTCAGACTCGACCCCGAGACGGCCGCCGCCGGCGCCGGGGTCCGGCACGCCGCCATGACCCGGGCCATCCTGCGCGGCTACGACCTCACGGAGCCCGACCAGACACACGCGGTCCGCATGCTGGGCAGCGTCTTCCACGGTTACGTCAGCCTGGAGCTGGCCGGCGGCTTCAGCCACAGCGCCCCCGACGCGCAGGAATCCTGGTCCCGGATCCTCGACGCCCTCGACGCCCTCCTGCGCAACTGGCCCCCGGCCTGACCCGCAAGCAAGCCCCCCGAACCAACAGGCGGAAACACGCCCCGAACCACAGGCAGAGGCCATGCACCCCACGCACCCCTGGATCACCACCCCCTCACCCCCGCCCTGCTGCGCGGCGCCCTCGACATCGAGCGCACCGCGCACGGCCTGCTCCCGCACCGGCTGCCCGCCGCCGCCCGCGCCCAGAACACCGACGCACAGCTCGCCATGGCCGAGGCCCAGCCCTCCGGCGTACGGCTGGCCTTCCGCACCCGCGCCACCGCCGTCGAGCTGGACACGCTCCCCACCAAGCGGGTCTACGTCGGCGCCCCACCGCGCCCGGACGGTGTGTACGACCTGCTCGTCGACGGCCGCCTGACCGACCGGGCCTCCGCGACCGGCGGCAACACCGTCACCATCGACATGGCCACCGGCACCGCCGAGCACCGCCCCGGCCCGCCCGGCACCGTCCGCTTCGGCGGCCTGCCCGACCGTGCCAAGACCGTCGAGATCTGGCTGCCGCACAACGAGACCACCGAACTCGTCGCCCTGCGCACCGACGCCCCCGTCGAGCCCGCGCCGGACCCCGGCCGCAAGGTCTGGCTGCATCACGGCAGCTCGATCAGCCACGGCTCGGACGCCGCGAGCCCCAGCACCACCTGGCCGGCCCTCGCCGCTGCCCTCGGCGGTGTCGAGCTGATCAACCTGGGCCTGGGCGGCAGCGCCCTGCTCGACCCCTTCACCGCGCGTGCGATGCGCGACACCCCCGCCGACCTGATCAGCGTCAAGATCGGGATCAACCTGGTCAACGCCGACCTGATGCGCCTGCGCGCCTTCACCCCCGCCGTCCACGGCTTCCTGGACACCCTCCGCGAGGGCCACGCCACCACACCGCTGCTGGTCGTCTCCCCCATCCTGTGCCCCATCCACGAGGACACCCCGGGCCCCTGCGCCTTCGACTTCAGCGCCCTCGGCGCGGGTCGACTCCGGTTCCGGGCGGCGGGCGACCCGGCGGAGACGGCCGCCGGAAAGCTCACCCTGAACGTCATCCGCACCGAACTGTCCCGAATCGTCCAGCAGCGCGCGGCCGACGACCCTCACCTCCACTACCTCGACGGCCGCGAGCTCTACGGCGAGGCCGACCACGCCGAGCTGCCGCTGCCCGACGACCTCCACCCCGACGCCGCCACCCACCGCCGCATCGGCGAACGCTTCGCCGGACTCGCCTTCACCGCCGACGGGCCCCTCGCCCCTGAGACACCACGGCACTGACGCCGCATCAGTTCCCCATGAGAGGGTCAAGGATTCCTTAGGGACTCGAAGGACCGGAATAGTTGCCCGAGCGCACGTGGTTCATCGTGAACGTATCCGCGATCTTCTTCCGGCCCGGAGGCCCCCGCAATGACGCTCACGACGACCGACCAGCCCTCCGGCAGAGCGAGCGGAGCCGTCGTCCCACTGCTCGCCTTCGCGGGCATCGTTGTCGCGGTGATGCAGACCCTGCTCGTCCCGGTCATCAAGGATCTGCCGCAACTGCTGGACACCTCGCCCAGCAACGCCACCTGGGTCCTGACCTCCACCCTCCTCTCGGGCGCCGTGGCCACCCCGATCATGGGCCGCCTCGGCGACCTGTACGGCAAGCGGCGCATGCTGGTCACGAGCCTGACGGTGATGGTGGTCGGCGCGCTGATCAGCGCGGTCACCAGCGCACTGCTCCCGATGATCGTCGGCCGCACGCTTCAGGGCTTCTCGATGGGCGCGATCCCGCTCGGCATCGGACTGATGCGCGACATGCTGCCGCGCGAGCGGCTCGCCTCGGCGATGGCGCTGATGAGCTCCTCGATCGGCGTCGGCGGCGGCCTCGCGCTGCCCGCCGCGGCCCTGGTGGCCCAGCACACCGACTGGCACGCCCTCTTCTACGGCGCCGCCGGCCTCGGCGTCCTCGCCATCGCCCTCGTCCTCCTCGTCGTACCGGATTCCCCGGTCCGCGCGGAGGGCGGCTTCGACCTGCTGGGGGCGCTGGGCCTGTCCACGGGTCTGGTCCTGTTCCTGCTCCCGATCACCAAGGGCAGCGACTGGGGCTGGTCGTCGGCCACCACGCTCGGCCTGTTCGGGGCCGCCGCCGTGGTCCTGGTCCTCTGGGGCCTGCTGGAGCTGCGCAGCTCCGCGCCCCTGGTGGACCTGCGCACCACCGCCCGCCGCGAGGTACTGCTCACCAACCTCGCCTCGATCATGGTCGGCGTCTCCTTCTACGTCGTCTCCCTCGTCCTGCCCCAGCTCCTCCAGCTCCCCGCCGCCACCGGCTACGGCCTCGGCCAGTCGATGGTCGTCGCCGGTCTGTGCGTGGCCCCGCTGGGACTGACGATGATGTTCACCGCGCCGGTCTACGCCCGTCTCTCCGCCCGCTACGGCCCGCGCACCACGCTGATCATCGGCCTCCTCGTCATCGCCCTCGGCTACGCCGGCGGCCTCGGCCTGATGAGCGCCGCCTGGCAGACGGTCGTCACCTCGGTGGTCCTCGGCGCGGGCATCGGCCTCGCCTACTCCTCCCTGCCCGCGCTGATCGTCGGCGCGGTCCCGGCCTCGGAGACGGGCGCGGCGAACGGCCTCAATACTCTGATGCGGTCCATCGGTACGTCGGTCTCCAGCGCCGTCATCGGCATGGTGCTGGCGAACACCGCGAACACCGTCGGGGGCGTCGAGATCCCCACCCTGCACGGCTTCCGCGTCTCCTTCCTGATCGCGACCGCCGCCGTCGCCGTCGGCCTGGTCCTCGCCCTGTGCCTGCCCCGCCGCCGCCCCGCCGGCAAGCCGCAGCTGCGGGCGAGCAGCGGGGAGGACGCGAGCCTGGAGCGCGCGATGGCGGCGCCGGCCGGTTTCCGCGGCCGGGTCCTGGCCGCCGACGGCACGCCGGTCGCCCGCGCCAAGGTCACGCTGATCGACCGCCGGGGCCGGCACGCGGGCGCGACGGTCTCCGCCGAGGACGGCAGCTACGCCCTCACGGTCCCCGCCGAGGGCCCCTACGTCCTCGCCGCCCAGGCCACCGGCCACGGCCCCAGCGCCCTGTCCGCAACCCACACCGGCGACACCCACCCGATCGCCCTGAACCTCTCCCTGCCGGGCAAGGCGGTGACAGCCTGAGCCCGCCGGCCCCCGTCTCCGCACGCCCGATCACGGCACCGACCGCAGGCACGGCAGCATGGGCCAGGCAGTCATGACCTGAGCCCCCCCCGAGCCCCCGGGTCACCGCACCAACCGCAGACACCGCAACCACGGCCCCAGCGCCCTGTCCGCAACCCCGACCGGGGGTGCGGCAGCAAGCACGAGGCGGCTACGCCCTCAACCGCCCGCACCCCCCGCCACCACATCGACCAAGGGCGCAGCCGCACGCGCCAGGCATGCACGACCTCAGTCACCCGCCCCCGTCCCCGCACCCCCGCCACCACATCGACCCAAGACCCCACAGCACACGCCAGCCCATCACGACCAG
Source organism: Streptomyces sp. Z423-1 (assembly GCF_013009255.1). NCBI lineage: Bacteria > Bacillati > Actinomycetota > Actinomycetes > Kitasatosporales > Streptomycetaceae > Streptomyces > Streptomyces sp. Z423-1. The sequence continues at coordinate 6,662,469 of NZ_CP053109.1, read as the reverse complement.
AGCCACCCGCCCCCATCCCCACACCCCCCGTCACCACGACGACCGGGGGTGCGGCAGCATGGGGCGCCCAGACATACGTACGACCGGAAGGCCCTGCCGATGACCGCGGTGCCCAAGCCCGAGATCCTGGCCGCGTTCGAGGCGGCGAAGGGGTTCATGCCCGCGGGTGAGGGCCTGGCCCTGTACTCGGCGGCCATGGAGGCCGCCCGGCTCGGGCTCCCCCTCCTTGAGGTCGGCACCTACTGCGGGCGCTCCACGATCCTGCTCGCCGACGCGGCCCGCGCGGCCGGCGTCACCGCGCTCACCGTCGACCACCACCGGGGCAGCGAGGAGCAGCAGCCGGGCTGGGACTACCACGACCCGGAGACGGTCGACCCCGAGGTCGGCCTGATGGACACCCTGCCCACCTTCCGCCGCACCCTGCACCGGGCGGGCCTGGAGGAGCACGTGGTGGCGTTGGTCGGCCGGTCCCCTCAGGTGGCGAAGATCTGGCGGACCCCTCTCGGCCTGGTTTTCATCGACGGCGGTCACACCGACGAGCACGCCACCGCCGACTACGAGGGCTGGGCGCCCCATGTCGCGGACGGCGGCCTGCTCGTCATCCACGACGTCTTCCCCGACCCGGCCGACGAGTTCACCGGCCAAGCCCCGTACCGCGTCTACCTCCGCGCCCTCGCCTCGGGCGCCTTCACGGAGGTCTCGGCGACGGACTCGCTGCGGGTGCTGCGGCGCACCGGCGCCGGGATCTGACCGACCGCCACCCAACGGCCGCCACCCATTGGGACGTGCATAGTCACGGTTGTCGCGGTCCCGGCCGCTAGGGCCTGTCCGGCGGATCAGGTCGGAGGCAAGCGGCGGCGCCTCATAAGCGCAGGTGAGCGGGGCGTGGTGCGTCCAACTGCAAGGCGGAGGAGGGAGTCGACGCGGAGCGTCGGCGACCGACGACAACGCGGCAGACGGGCGTGCCACGCCCCGCGTCTCCGACATGATCCGCCGGACAGGCCCTAGGGTGGCAGGCGTGTCGTACACAGGTCCGGAGTTCGATTCGCCCGCGCCCCGCCGCCGTCACCGCGGGGCGATGACCGTCGCCGTCACTGCCCTGGTGCCCGGCGCACTGCTCGGCTGGCTGGTGTACGAGGCGGTGGGTGACACCGGCGGACCGGGGTCGGGGCGTACGGAGGCCAAAGCCCCCTCGACGCCCCAGGTGTCCCCGTCACCCACGTCCCCGTCACCCGCGTCCTCGTCGAGCGCGAAGCCCACCGCCTCCTCCACGTCCCCCGCCGCCGAGCCCGCACCCGCCCCCTCCGCCGCGGCCCCGCTCAGCGGCAAGGTCGTCGTCATCGACCCGGGCCACAACCCGCACAACTTCCAGCACACGGCCGAGATCAACCGCAAGGTGGACATCGGGACGAACTGGAAGGAGTGCGACACCACCGGCACGGCGACCAACGCGGGCTACACGGAAGCCGAGTTCACCCTCGACGTCGCCCGCAAGCTGCGCGCTCTCCTTGAAGAGCAGGGCGCCACGGTGAAGCTGACGCAGAACGGCGACCGGACGTACGGGCCGTGCATCGACGAGCGGGCGCGGATCGGCAACGAGGCGAAGGCCGACGCGGTCGTCTCCATCCACGCGGACGGTTCCGGGACGGGCAACCGCGGGTTCCATGTCATCCTCCCGGCGTCCGTGCACGCGGGCGCCGCCGACACCCGGCCGATCGTCGCACCGTCGCGCGAACTCGGCGAACGCATCGCGGGCAGCTTCGTCCGCGTCACCGGCAGCGCGCCCGCCAACTACGTCGGCGGCGGCACCGGTCTCGTCACGCGTCAGGACCTGGGCGGTCTCAATCTGTCAACGGTTCCGAAGGTCTTCATCGAGTGCGGCAACATGCGCGATAGCAAGGACGCGGCCCTGCTGATCAGCGGAGCCTGGCGGCAGAAGGCGGCGCAAGGGATCTCTGAGGGAATCGTGAGTTTCCTGCGCGGGTAGTGATCGGCGCGATCATACCGGCGGACAGGTCGTTCGTACGGACGATAGTGTCATCCCCACGATGAGGGGCCACCCCCGCGCTTCACACCGGGGCCGTACGGCGACATGGTGACAGCGACGCCTCTACCGACGACGAGACGACCTACGAAGGACCTGAAGTGAATATCCGCTCCCTCACTCGAGGCGACGGCGTGGTGATCGGAGCAGCGGTGTTGCTGTTCATCGCGTCGTTTCTCGACTTCTACTCGTCCGACGGCGCGCCGGAGGGCCTGGACATGCCCAGCCTGTGGGGCAGCGGCCCGGTGCTGATGAGCGTCGTGCTGGCGGGCGTCATCGGCGCCGCACTCGTCGTCGTCGGCCGTGGGCTGCCGCAGGCCCCGAAGGTCGCGGGGCTCGACCTCGGTCAGTTCGGTGTCGCCTTCACGGTGTTCGCCGCGTGGAGCGCGCTCGGCAACGTCTTCGATCCGGCGAGCGCCGCCAACAACTTCGGCACCGGCTCCTCCGACGGCCCCGACGCCGGGATCGGCCTGATCCTCGCCCTGGTCGCCACCCTCGTCATGGCCGCCGCCGCGATCGCCACCCCGCTGGTCCCCGCCCTCAAGGGCGCCCTCATCCCGGCTCCCCGTCCCGCCGCCCCCCAGCCGCCCTACGGCGGCCAGCCGCAGGGCGGTTACGGCTACCCCGGCGCCCAGCAGCCCGCCGGCTACGGCCAGCCGCAGCCGGGCCAGCCCGGTCAGCCCTACGGCCAGCCGCAGCCGCCCGCCGCCGACTTCTCGCCGTTCTGGTTCGCCGTGCCGGTGCCGCGCCCGCTGTTCGCGGAGGACGGCTCGCCCACCCCGATCGCCGAACTGGCGCCGGGCACCTGGTACCTGGCCGTCGAGCAGCGCGGTCCGGCGCTGGTCGCGCAGACGCAGGACGGCCGCCGGGGTGTCCTGCAGGACACGACCGGTATCCAGCGCGGCTGACCTGCCCGCCGTACGTACGGCCCCTCGCCCTTCCGGGCGGGGGGCCGTTGTCGTACAGTCGACGCCTGTCAGCTGACGGACAGTCAGGAGGCGGCATGCGACTCGGTCTCGCGCTCGGCTACTGGGGCCGCGGCCCCTCCCCCGACCACGTGACGCTCGCGCGGGAGGCCGAGCGGCTCGGGTACGACTCCGTGTGGACCGCGGAGTCGTGGGGCTCGGACGCCTTCACCCCGCTCACCTGGATCGCCGCCCATACGTCAACCATCAAACTGGGCACGGCCGTTGCCCAGATGGCCGCCCGCTCTCCCACGACCACCGCCATGCACGCCCTCACCCTCGACCACCTCTCCGGCGGGCGGATGATGCTGGGGCTGGGGCTGTCCGGGCCGCAGGTGGTGGAGGGCTGGTACGGGCGGCCGTTCCCGTCCTCGCCGCTGACCGCGACCCGGGAGTACGTCGATGTCGTACGGCAGGTCCTCGAGCGGCAGGCCCCCGTCGAAGTCGACGGGCGGTTCCACCCACATCCGTACCGGGGCGCGGACGGTACCGGCCTCGGCAAGGCGCTCAAGCCGATCACCCATCCACTCCGCCCCGACCTGCCTCTCCTGCTCGGCGCCGAGGGCCCGAAGAACATCGCGCAGACCGCCCGGATCGCCGACGGCTGGCTGCCGCTGTACTGGTCGCCGCTGCGCACCGACGTGTACGAGCCCTCCCTCGCCGGCGCTCCCGAGGGCTTCCTCGTCGCCCCCATGGCGCAGGCCCGGGTCTGCCGGGACGTCGCCGAGGGGCTGCTGCCGGTCAAGGCGATGCTCGGCTTCTACATCGGCGGCATGGGGCACGCCCGGCGCAACTTCCACGCCGAGCTGATGGCGCGCATGGGGTACGAGGAGGAGGCCCGGCGGATCCAGGAGCTGTTCCTCGACGGGCGGCGGGAGGAGGCCGTGCGGGCGGTGCCGGACGCGTTCGCGGACGAGATCTCCCTCGTCGGACCGCGGGAACGCATCGCGCAGCGGCTGGAGTTGTGGCGCAAGGGCCCGGTGACCGACCTGCTGGTGCTGGCCCCGGACCCGCACACCCTGCGGGTGCTGGCCGAGCTGAACTCCTGACGGCTCAGCGGAAGATGGCGACCGGGTCGAGGGTCAGCTTCTTCTGGCCCTCGTCCCAGGCCAGGACCTTGCCCAGGCAGCGGGCCGTGAACTTGCCGGTGTAGTAGTGGTCCTCGTGGAAGTCGCCACGGCCCTGGGCCTCGAAGCACATGATCTCCACGTGCGCGCCGGTGCCGTACGGGGCACTGAGGCGGACGCCGTTCTCCTCCCGTTTCGCGGTGAAGCCGCCGGTGACGGAGACGTATGCCAGCCCCAGGGCGCTGAGGGGGATCTCCCCGTCGGGGTATCGGCGGCTCAGCCGGTCCGCGCTCTCCCGGTTGAGAACGAGGTCGCCCTCGATGAGGTCGGCGTCCACCACGCGGTCCTCCTTGCGCATGGCGTCCATGACGACGCCGATGACGTTCATGGGGTTGGCCTCGCGGAGGTAGGTGGTGACCTGCTCCCGGGTGACGCCGCGTTCCGCCTTGCCCATCCAGAAGAAGAGCCTGCCCCACAGCCCGTAGTTGTTCTGCACCTGGAGCCGGTGGGCGACCTCCTGGCTCAGGGACTGGGCGAAGCCGCCGACCTCGTAGATGTCCATGACGCGCTGCTTGTGCAGGTAGAAGCACATGTCGAGGTGCGTCCCGCCCGGCTTGCGCCGACTGCGCAGGCGCCGCCACCCGTATCCGAGCACGATGGCGAAGTTCGCCGCCGTGGCGGCCCAGACGAGCAGCCACGGCCACCACAGGCCCCACCACTGACCATCAATGACACCCACGGATCTCCTTGAACGCGTCGGAGAGGGAGGAGAGGCCCGCGTCGACCATGCGGCCGCCGGTCGCGGCGGCGGCGCGCTCGAGGGCCGCCGCGTCGGCCTCTCCGAAATGGACGGGGAAGGTGGGCACCGCGTCGGCGTCGCTGCCGAGGGAGTCGTGGCGGCGCAGGAACTCCTCGTAGGTGATGCCCGCGTTGTTCTCGCCGTCGGTCATCAGCACGATCGCGACGGGCCGTGCGGGGTCGTCGCGTACGGCGTCGGTGGCGATGCGGTAGCCCCGGTCGAGGGCGGTCCATACGGCGGTGGCGTCGTCGTAACCGCCTTCGGCGACCAGCTGGTCGAGGGTACGAAGGTCGGCGTCGCCGCGCACGGTCACCGTACGCTCCTGAAGTATCCGGCCGCCGAACCGGACGACGGTGAGCCGCTCGCCGCGGTAGAAGCGGGCGAACTTGCCGGTGGAGGTCTCGTCGGCGCCGCTCAGCCCCGCGAAGGCGGCCCGCAGCTCGGCCATCCGCTCGCCGCGCATCGACGTCGAGAAGTCGAGGACGAAGACGACCTGGTCGGCGGTGCGGCTCCGGGGGTCGCCGTAGTCGGTGATCAGCTGCTGGACGATGGAGAGGCTGTCGGGGAAGGAGAGCGCGTTGCCGACGTCCGTGCGCAGCGGCTCGGACGGCTCGACGTCGTGGCTGACCGGGCGCCGGAAGGTGCGTTCCATGAGCTCGCGTTGGGTGTCGTCGCTCAGCAGCCAGTCCACCACCCTGCGATACGCCGACCGCTGCTCCTGGTCGAGCAGCAGCAGCGGGAAGTCGGAGAGCACCATGCCGTCGTCGGGGTGCACGATCCGCAGGGGCTCGTCCCGCCGGTCGTCGGCGTTCAGCGACAGCAGCTCCGCCTCGTGCGCGATCAGCGCGTTGGTGCCGCCCGGCTTGCTCAGATAGGCGTCGATCAGGTCCCGGGAGCTGTCCGCGGTGAGGCTCTGGCCGGAGCGGAAGCCCCGCAGCCGGTCGCAGGAGACGTCCTCCTCGCGCAGCGCGCGCCCGGTGCGGGCGGCGGCGGTGGCGACGCCGACGAGCGCGGCGCGGCCGGTGTCGCTGCGCCGGGGGTCGGCCATCCCGAACCGTACGGTGCCGTCGGCGGCGGCGTCCGCCACGTCCGCCCACGAGATCCGGCCCTCGGGGGCGGCCTTGCTCAGCTTGTCGGCGACGTCGGGTTCGAGGCCGACGACGACGGGTGAGCGCATGACCGGGGTGGTCTCGGGCCGGGTCAGGGCGCCCTCGGAGGCCTGGACGCGGAGCGTGAAGGAGCGGTCCGAGGCGAGCCACGCCAGGTCGTACGCCGGGCTGCCCGGGTACTGCCCTTCGAGATCCGCGTTCGCCTCGTACTCCATCTCCAGCGCGACGCCCGTGTCCTCCTCCAGCTCGTCCAGCAGCGGCTCGATGTCGGCGAGTTCGGGGCTGGCGACGACCCGGAGGGTGACCGGGTCCTGGTCCTGGGTGCAGGAGGTGAGGCCGGCGAGGAGGACCAGGGTGAGCGAGGCCGTCAGGGCGCGTACGAGCCGTGTCATTCGGAGCCGCCCGGGTTGGGCGGTGGGCACTCGCCGACGTAGTTGATGATGTCCTGCAGGATGTCCAGGTCGGGTTCGAGCGCCTTGGTCTGGTCGGGGTTGGGGACCGGCTGCTGTATGCCGTGGTCCTGGAGGTACTTGTCCAGTTCCTCGCTGGCGCCGCTCTCACCGGAGAAGCGGATGCGGAAGCCCAGCTCCAGCGCCCGCCGGCGCAGTTCCTCGTCCTCCCTGATCAGCTCGACCAGCCGGTCGCCCCGGGGGCTCAGGGAGATGAGCTGCGGCTCGGTGAGCGCGTAGGGCCTGGGGTAGAGCAGAACGCGGTTGGTGTCCTGCTCGTCGTGCTTTTCGTGGTGGGCGATCTGGTGGGCCAGGAACTGGTGCTCGTAGATCACGGCGATGGAGGCGATGGATTCGCCGAGGGCGGAGAAGTAGCTGTCGGCCTGCTCGTCGGCCCACATGCCCTGCAGGCTGACGAGGGGTTTGATCTTCGCGGCGATCCGGTCCACCTCCTCCTTGGCGCGCCGGGGTTCGTTGGGGTGGCTGGAGCCCGGGGTCTTCGCGTTGTTGGCGACGAAGGCGAGCAGGCTCAGATAGGTGCCGGCGGAGTTGGACTCGCAGACGTTGGACGTGCGCACCAGGACGCTGCCGCTGTTGCTGCGGTTGCCGCCGGTGACGGTTTTGAAGCCGATGCCGTTCCAGGTGTCCGCCTCACTGCCCTCGCCGTCCCGGGGGTTGCCCTCGTCGTCGACGCCGTCGAGCAGGGTCATGAACTTCGCCATGTCGAGGTCGTAGTAGAGCGTCGGTTCCCCGCTCGTCGACCGCTGCGGTGTGGCCACGCCCGCCTTCACGAGGGTCTCCGCGTAGTCGCGGAAGCTGCCGAGGACCAGCGGGGAGACGAAGGGGCGCACCGACTGCCCGGTGTCGTCCGGCCGGTCCAGGATCAGCTTCGCGGCGGGCTGACCGGACGGGAAGACGACGTCCAGGCCCTTCAGGGAGCGGGTGGCGATGCCTCGGGAGCCGAGGCGGCGGATGTCCACGCGGATGCCGTGCTTGAGTAACAGCCGTTTCACTTCGGGGTCTTTGAAGTAGTCGGACTTGGACGCCATCCGCGACTCGATGACCGTGATGCGTTCGAACGGCCGGAGCGCGTTGCCGGAGATCAGCAGCGACAGCAGACCGGCGAGGGCGAGCGGCAGCGCGACGACGACGAGGCGCGGGACCCGGCGGTGTGTCGTTCTGCGGGTGGTGAGTCTGGGTTCCTCGGACAACGGCCCTCCTGCCGCTCAAGGGGGCAGGATCATCAGAGACCCCGTGGAACACCATTCCCCGGAGTGGTCAACTCCACCCGAACGTGGGGTAAATGAGCGGCAGTTGTGAGGGCGCGGCTTTCGGGTTTCGGCCACGGGTGCGCGGCAAGGCACTCGCCACTCGACGGATCCCACCGAGCTCTTGGGTGCCGTCAGCCACGATCAGTCAGCCGCAGCAGTCCGGGTCCAGCCCCGCCGGCAGGCGATCGCCGCCGAACACCGCGCAGGTCGCCTCGTGGCCGCCCAGCGCGGCGACCGCGAGCAGCAGCGAGCCCGCCGTCCAGCTGGTCAGCTCACGTGGCCAGATCGCGTCGTCCTCGAACACGTAGCCCGTCCAGTACAGGCCGGTCTCCGGATCGCGCAGGTGCTGGATCGACTGCAGGATGTCCAGCGCGCGGTCGGACTCGCCCATCGCCCACAGCGCCAGGGCGAGTTCGGCCGATTCCCCGCCGGTCACCCACGGATTGGGGACCACGCACCGCACCCCGAGGCCGGGGACGACGAACCGGTCCCAGCCCTCCTCCACCCGCGCCTTGGCCTCGGCGCCGGCCAGCGCGCCGCCCAGCACGGGGTAGTACCAGTCCATCGAGTAGCGGTCCTTGTCCAGGAACCGCTCCGGGTGCCGGCGTATCGCATGCCGCAGCATGCCCACCGCCAACTCCCAGTCGGGCTGCGGTTCTTCGCGCTGCTCGGCGATGGCGAGCGCGCAGCGCAGCGCGTGGTGGATGGAGGAGCACCCGGTGAGCAGCGCGTCCGTGACGGCCGTGCCGTCCTCCTGCTGCTTCCAGCCGATCTGCCCGCCGGGCTGCTGGAGCCGCAGCACCCACTCGATCGCCGCGTGGACGACCGGCCACATGCGGTCGAGGAAGGTGTCGTCGCCGGTGGAGAGGTAGTGGTGCCAGACGCCTACGGCCGTGTAGGCGACGAAGTTGGTCTCGCAGCCCCGGTCGGTGACGTCGTCGTGCGCGCCGTCGGCGTAGGCCGCGTACCAGGAGCCGTCCGGGTGCTGATGGGTCGCCAGCCACAGGTACGCCCGCTCGGCGGCCTCGTGCTCGCCCGCCGCGTCCAGCGCCATCGCGGCCTCGACGTGGTCCCAGGGGTCCAGGTGGTGCCCGCGGAACCACGGTATCGCCCCGTCCTCCCGCTGCACGGCGAGGATCCCGCGGACGGTCGCGGCGGCCTGCTCGGCGGTGAGGACCCCGGGCAGGACGAGGTGTTCTGTCCGGGAAGTGGTCACTGTGCGGCCGCCTCCTCGGCGACGCGCGGAAGGTGGGGCTTGGTCGCGTACGCCACGAAGCTCTTGCCGATCAGCGGGTTCAGCGCCTGCTCGGCGACGCGGGTCGCCAGCGGCTTCTTCATGATGTCCCAGACCAGCAGCTTGTGGTACGCCCGCACCGGCAGGGCCTTGTCGTTGTCGACGCCGAACGCGCACTTCAGCCACCAGTACGGGGAGTGCAGGGCGTGCGCGTGGTGGGTGCCGTACGGCTTGAGCCCCGCCTCGCGTATCTTCGCCAGCAGCTCGTCGGCCTTGTAGATGCGGATGTGGCCGCCCTCGACCTCGTGGTAGGCGTCGGAGAGGGCCCAGCAGACCTTCTCGGGCCCGTACCGCGGGACCGTGATGGCGATCCGCCCACCCGGCCTCAGCACCCGCACCATCTCGGCGAGGACGCCCTTGTCGTCCGGGATGTGCTCCATCACCTCGGAGATGATGACGACGTCGAAGGACTCGTCGGGGAAGGGCAGCGCGAGGGCGTCGCCCTCCATCGCGGTCGCGGTGGCGCCCTCGGGGACCTCGCCCGCCTCCTTCATCGCCGCGAACCACGTGGCGACCTCGCGGATCTCCTCACCGTTCCGGTCGAGCGCCACGACCTGCGCACCCCGCCGATAGCACTCGAACGCATGCCGCCCGGCACCACAGCCGAGGTCCAGCACACGATCGCCCGGGGCGAGCGGGAACCGGGAGAAGTCGACGGTCAGCACGTGGTCCTGCTTTCGCGGTAGACGCCGGTGGTACGGGTGGGGGTGGCTTCGGAGGGCGCGGGGGCGGGGGTAGGGGTAGGGGCGAGGCTCGGGGATACGCCGCCGGGGGCTCGGCCGGTGGGGTTCTCAGCCGGGGAGCCGCTGGACATGCCGCCTGTCGGGTTCTCGACCGGGGATCCGCCGGAGGCGCCGCCCGCTCGGCTTCCGGCCGGGGATCCGCCGGAGACGCCGCCCCCTCGCTCACCTGCCACGGAGCCGCTGAAAACGCCGCCCCCTCGCTCACCCGCCGAAGATCCGCCGGAAACGCCGCCCGCCCTAACTCCAGCCGGAGATCCGCCGGAGACGCCGCCCCCTCGCTCACCGGCCACCGAGCCGCTGAAAACGCCGCCCCCTCGCTCACCGGCCGGAGATCCGCCGGAGGCGCCCGCCCCCGAGCGGGCGATCGCCTCCCGGTAGCGGGCCGCTGTGCCCTCCGCGGCGCGTGCCCAGGTGAAGTGCTGTAGGACCCGCTCGCGTCCCGCCGTGCCGAGGCGGGCGCGCAAATCCGCGTCGCCCAGGAGTCGGCCCAGCCCGGCGGCCAGCGCGCCCGCGTCGCCCGGCGGCACCGCGAGGCATGTCTCCCCGTCCCGCCCGGCCACTTCGGGAATCGCCCCGCCGGTCGTGGCGACCAGCGGCGTCCCCGTGGCCATCGCCTCCGCCGCCGGCAGCGAGAAGCCCTCGTAGAGCGACGGCACGCACGCCACCTGCGCCGACCGCACGAGGTCGACGAGCTCGGCGTCGGAGATGCCCTTGACGAACTCGACAGCGCCTTCGAGCCCGTACCGCTGCACGGCCTGCGCCACCGGCCCCTCCGTGGGCCGCTTCCCCACGACGACGAGGTGGGCCTCGGGATGCTCGGTGCGCACCTTCGCCAGCGCCTCGACGAGGAAGACCAGCCCCTTCAGCGGCACGTCGGCACTGGACGTCGTAACGATTCGCCCCGGCACCTGCGGCACCGCCGGGTCGGGCGAGAACAGGTCGGTGTCGGCGCCGATGTGCACGACGTGGATACGGTCCGGGCGGACGCCGAGATGGTCGACGATCTCCTGCCGTGACGTACCGGAGACGGTGAGCACGGACGGCAGGCGCCGCGCCACCCGCTTCTGCATGCGCGTGAAGCCGTACCACCGCTTCACGGAGAACCGCCGCTGCCACCCCTGCGCCGCGTCCAGCTCCAACTGCCGGTCCACGGTGATGGGATGGTGGATCGTCGTCACGAGGGGCGCGCCGACGTCTCCCAACAGCCCGTACCCGAGCGTCTGGTTGTCGTGCACGACGTCGAAGTCGCCGCGCCGGGCGCGCAGATGGCGGCGCGCCCGCAGGGAGAAGGTGAGCGGTTCGGGGAAGCCGCCGGTCCACATGGTCGCGACTTCGAGGGCGTCGATCCAGTCCCGGTACTCGTCGCGCCCGGGCGTGCGAAAGGGGTCGGGCTGGCGGTACAGGTCGAGGCTGGGCAGCTCGGTGAGGCCGAGGCCGTCGTAGCCCTCGTCGAGGACGGGATAGGGCTGCGCGCCGATGACCTCGACGTGGTGGCCGAGGCGGGCGAGTTCGCGGGAGAGGTGCCGGACGTAGACGCCCTGGCCGCCGCAGAACGGGTTTCCCTTGTACGTGAGGAGCGCGATACGGAGCGGTCGCAAGCCGTCGGCCGCGGGTCCCGCCGGGGAGCCCGCCTGACTGGCCTCAGCGGTCACTCTGGGCCCCCTTCTCCCTGCACTGTCCCGCGACATTACGCCGGGACGCTAATCTAGAACAAGTTACAGACTTGATCGTTCAAGAGGCTCTGAATCTACCGGCAGGTAGGCCCGCTGGGAGCAGTGGATCAGGTGATTCACGCCACGGCACGCCGAGGCACGCGGCAGCGCCCCGGGCCTGCCATGCTGTCTGATCGCACGCCCTCACGGACTGTCACGAAACGGGACCTCATGCCAGCGGAAGCCAAGGCGGAAGCCAGAAGCGCGCGACCCGCCACCCCCGCCACGCCGCCCCTCACCGAGCGGCAGGAGGCACGCCGGCGCCGCATCCTGCGGGCGAGCGCGCAGCTGGCCAGCCGGGGTGGTTTCGACGCGGTGCAGATGCGGGAGGTCGCGGAGTCCTCGCAGGTGGCCCTCGGCACCCTCTACCGCTACTTCCCGTCCAAGATCCATCTGCTGGTCGCCACGATGCAGGACCAGCTGGAGCACATGCACGGCACGCTGCGCAAGAAGCCCCCGACGGGCGAGACGTCGGCGGAACGGGTCGCCGAGACGCTGATGCGCGCCTTCCGCGCCCTCCAGCGGGAGCCGCACCTCGCCGACGCGATGGTCCGCGCCCTCACCTTCGCGGACCGCAGCGTCAGCCCCGAGGTGGACCAGGTCTCCCGGCAGACCACGGCGATCATCCTGGACGCCATGGGCCTGGACGACCCGACCCCTGCCCAGCTCTCCGCCGTCCGCGTCATCGAGCACACCTGGCACTCAGCCCTGATCACCTGGCTCTCGGGCCGCGCCTCCATCGCCCAGGTCAAGATCGACATCGAGACGGTGTGCCGCCTGATCGACCTGACGACGCCCGGCACACAGAAGTGACCCCCCGGCACCCAGACACACAGACCCCGGCACCCGGACACACAGAAGTGACCTACGAGACGGGTTCCCTTCGCCGGCATTGCCCGGATCAGGTGGCTGGGGGTCGCCTTCCAGTCATAAGACCTCTCGGCCCTATGACCTTCGGGCCTCTCAGCCCGACCGTCGACGTCGGCACCAGCGGAAGCCGAAACTTCTCGCCGGAGTCGGCTACTCCGGTCGAACTCCCTCACTCGCCTCGTAGGCCTATTACCAGACTAGAACGCCTGCCCGCGAAGAACACCCCCTAGGTGTTGATTTTTACCAAAATGCCCCGTCGGTCCGGCAGCAGGTGGACTACTGAACTACTCCTCCGGCGGAAACACCGCCTCCCCGCTCCCCAGCACCATGATCGTGATCGCCTCGACGGGGCAGTTCTCGGCGGCCGCCAGGATGCGTTCGCCCGCGTCCGTCTCCGGGTCGGTGGGGTGGGACTGGCGGCCCGTGTCGAGGTGGAAGGCGTCCGGGGCCCGGTGGACGCACTGGGCGGAGCCGATGCACAGGGAGCGGTCGACCTGGACCTGCCAGCGATCACCCATGGCCCCTCAGCCCTCCCAACCGGCGGGCAGGTGGATCATCTTGTGCTCCAGGTACTCGCCGTAGCCCTCCGGACCGAACTCCCGCCCCAGCCCCGAGTCCTTGTAGCCGCCGAACGGGCCCAGCATGTCCAGGCTGAAGGTGTTCACCGAGTACGTACCGGTACGGACCTGCCGCGCGACCTCGATGCCGTGCTCGACGTCGGCCGTCCACACGCTGCCGCTCAGCCCGTACTCGGAGTCGTTCGCGATCTTCAGGGCCTCGGCCTCGTCGTCGTACGGCAGCAGGCAGATCACCGGGCCGAAAATCTCCTCCCGGGCGATCCGCATCGAGTTGTCGACGTCGCCGAAGAGGGTCGGCTCGACGTACCAGCCGCGCTCCAGGCCCGCCGGGCGCCCGCCGCCCGTGAGGATCTTCGCGCCCTCCTCCTGGCCGATGCGGATGTAGTCGAGGTTGCGCCGCTGCTGCCGCTGCGCGACCAGGGGCCCCACCTGCGTCGCCGGATCCAGCGGGTCCCCGACCACGAGCGCGCTCGCGGCCGCCGCGAACGCCTCCGCGAACTCCTCGTAGCGCGAGCGCGGCAGCAGGATCCGCGTCTGCGCCACACACGCCTGCCCGTTGTTCATCCAGGCCGCCGGCACGATCCCCGCCACGGCCGTCGCCACGTCCGCGTCCGGCAGCACGACCGCCGCCGACTTGCCGCCCAGCTCCAGCGTGACGCGGGTCAGATGGCGCGCGGCGACCTCCATCACCCGCTTCCCGGCCGCCACCGACCCCGTGAACGACACCTTGTCGATCCCGGGGTGCCCGACGAGGTACTCACTCACCTCGCGGTCGGCGGGCAGGATGGACAGCACGCCGTCCGGCAGCCCGGCGTCCTTCGCGATCTCGCCGAGCAGATACGCGTCCAGCGGCGACTCCGGCGACGGCTTGAGCACGACCGTGCAGCCGGTCAGCAGCGCGGGCGCGAGCTTGGCGGCGGCCACGAACTGCGGGACGTTCCAGGGCACGACGGCCGCGACGACCCCGACCGGCTCGCGCCGCACGAGGATCCGCCCGAGCACGCCGTCGCGCGTCTCCTCGTACGTGAAGTCCCGCGCGACCCTGATGGCCGCGTCCCAGACCATCATCGCGCCGAGCGCCTGCGCGAGGACGCTCCAGGAGTACGGCGACCCGTTCTCGGACGAGATCACGCGGGCGATCTCCTCGTGCCGGGCGGCGATCCCGTCCTTGATCCGCCCGACGACCTCGATCCGCTCGTCGAGGGACATCCGCGGCCAGGGCCCCTCGTCGAACGCCCGGCGGGCGACCGCGACCGCCCGGTCCACGTCCTGCGCGGACGCGTGCGGTACGCGCCCGATGACCTCCTCAGTGTGCGGGGAGACCACCTCGATGACGTCCTTGCCCAGGGGATCGGTCAACTCCCCGCCGATGAACAGCTGTCCGTGTTCCACGAGCTCGGTCATGGCGACTGCCCTCCCGGCCTGACGGTGTTTCAGAACTGATACCAGTTCTAGTTATAGTGGGCAATGGCGGTGGGGGCGTGGGGTGGAGGGCAGATGCGGATGACCAGCAGCCGGGACGAGGGACCCATGACACCGGTGTACGACCATGGCGGCGGCGTACGGTCCCTGCGGGTGCCCATCCCGGACAACCCCCTCGGCCACACCCTCGTCTACGTCGTCGACACCGACGCCGGCCCGGTACTGATCGACACCGGCTGGGACGATCCGGCGTCCTGGGACACCCTCGTCGCCGGGCTCGTGGCGTGCGGTACATCGGCCGCCGAGGTCCACGGCGTGGTCATCACCCACCACCACCCCGACCACCACGGACTGTCGGGCCGGGTACGGGAGGCGTCGGGCGCGTGGATCGCGATGCACGCGGCGGACTCGGCGGTGGTACGACGCACGCGTGAGGCCCGCCCCGAGCACTGGTACTCGTACATGGCGGACAAACTCACCGCCGCCGGCGCCCCGAGGCCCATGTGGCACCCCTGCGCACCGCCCGCGGGCCCCTCCCGGGCCTCTCCCCCGCCCTCCCCGACCGCGAGATCGTCCCCGGCGAACTGCTCGACCTCCCCGGCCGCCGCCTGCGCGCGATCTGGACGCCGGGGCACACCCCGGGCCACGTCTGCCTGCACCTGGAGGAGCAGCACCCGTCCCGGCTCCCCGGCCACGGCCGCCTGCTCTCCGGCGACCACGTCCTGCCCGAGATCACCCCGCACATCGGCCTGTACGAGGACCCGGACGACACGACCGTCACCGACCCCCTTGGCGACTACCTCGCCTCCCTGGAACGCATCGCCCACCTCTCCCCCGCCGAGATCCTCCCGGCCCACCAGCATCCCTTCACCGACGCCCCCGCCCGCGTACGGCAGCTGCTCACCCACCACGAGTCCCGCCTGACGGGCCTGGCCCTCCTCCTCACCGAGCCCCTCACCCCCTGGCAGCTCGCCGAGCGCATGGACTGGAACCGCCCCTGGCACCAGATCCCCTACGACTCCCGCACCATCGCCGTCTCGGAGGCGGAGGCCCATCTGCGCCGCCTGGTGAAACTGGGGCGCGCGGAGGCGGTGCCGGGGAGCGATCCGGTGAGGTACGTACGGAGCTAGTCAGAGGGACGTTCTTCCTGTAGGAATGACCCCAGTGGACGTATTTGGTCGTTTTATGGGGATACTCTCGCGGCTTCTGGGCACCAGAAGTCCGCGAAGCGTCGCTGGTCAGGTGTTCCTCCTGCAGGTGGCGCTGGTGGTGCTGCTGGTGACCGGCGCCGTGGTGGCGCAGGTGGTGCAGTCGCAGCGCGCCGACAGCGCCGAGGCCAAGCGCCGCTCCATCGCCGTCGCCCAGACCTTCGCCCACTCCCCCGGCATCCTGTCCGCGCTGCGGGCCCCCGAGCCGTCGAAGGTGCTGCAGCCGCTCACCGAGGCGGGCCGGCAGTCGGCCGGCGTCGACTTCATCGTCGTCATGGACACCCATGGCATCCGGTACACGCATCCCCAGCCGGACCGGATCGGCAAGCGCTTCGTGGGACAGATCGAGCCGTCGCTGGCCGGCCGGGTCTACACCGAGAGCGTGCACGGGCCGCTCGGCCACGAGGTACAGGCCACCGTCCCGGTGCGGGGCAGCGAAGGCACCGTGGTGGCGCTGGTCTCCGCCGGTCTGAAGGTCAAGACGATCACCAGCCACATGGAACGGCAGCTGCCGCTCATCCTGGGCGCCGGAGCGGCCGGACTGGCGGCGGCCACGGCCGGAACGGCGCTGGTCAGCAGGCGACTACGACGGCAGACCCACAACCTGGGCCCCAGCGAGATGACGCGGATGTACGAGCACCACGACGCGGTCCTGCACTCCGTGCGCGAAGGTCTGCTCATCGTCAGCGCGGACGGCCGACTGCTCCTCGCGAACGACGAGGCCGTACGGCTTCTCGACCTGCCCCCGGACGCCGAGGGCAGCCCGGTGACGGAGCTGACCGGCCTGCCCCGGGGCATCCGGGAGCTGCTGACCTCCGGGCGCACGGCCACCGACGAGGTGCACCTCGCCGGGGAGCGCCTGCTCGCGGTCAACCAGCGGCCCACGGCACGCGACGGCGGCTGCCCCGACGGCACGGTGGTCGCCCTGCGCGACTCCACCGAGTTGCGGGCACTCTCCGGCCGGGCCGAGATGGCCCGCGAGCGCCTGAAACTCCTCTACGACGCGGGTCTGGGCATCGGCGACAGCCTCGACGTGACGCGTACGGCCGAGGAACTGACCCAGATCGCCGTGCCCCGGTTCGCCGACTACGTGACCGTGGACCTGGTCGACGCGGTGCTGCAGGGCGAGGAGCCGATGGGCGCCGGGACGGGCCTGCGCCGTACCGCCGTCAAGGGCATCCGGGAGGACCATCCCTTCTACGACGTCGGCAGCCTGATCGACTTCGTCCCCTCGACACCGCACGCCCGGGGCATGGGCACGGGTCGTTCGGAGCTGGTGCCGGATCTGGCCGCCTCGACGGGACTGCATCTGCAGGACGCCGAGCAGATGAGGATGATCGAGGCACGCGGCATCCACTCCATGATCTCCGTCCCGATCCAGGCCCGCGGCATCATGCTCGGGGTGGCGGCCTTCTGGCGCTGCCGCAAACCGGAGCCCTTCGACGAGGAGGAGCTGTACCTGGCGGAGGAACTGGTCGCCCGCGCCGCGCTCAGCATCGACAACGCCCGCCGCTTCACCCACGAGCACACCCTCGCCGTCGCCCTCCAGCGCAGTCTGCTGCCGCGCGCGCTGCCCGAGCAGAACGCGCTCGAAGTCGCCTTCCGCTATCTGCCCGCGCAGTCCGGTGTGAGCGGCGACTGGTTCGACGTCATCCCGCTGCCGGGCGGCCGGGTGGCGCTGGTGGTCGGCGACGTCGTCGGCCACGGTCTGCACGCCGCGGCCACCATGGGCCGGCTGCGCACCGCCGTGCACAACTTCTCCACCCTCGACCTGCCGCCCGACGAGCTGCTCAGCCGTCTCGACGACCTGGTCGGCCGTATCGACCAGGACGAGTCGGATGCGGACCGCGACTCCGGCGTCATCGGTGCCACCTGCCTCTACGCCGTCTACAACCCGGTCGAGCGCCGTTGCACGATGGCACGGGCCGGGCACCTGGCCCCCGCCCTGGTGGGCACCGACGGCGACGTCACGTTCGCCGACGTGCCGGCGGGCCTGCCGCTGGGCCTCGGAGGGATGCCGTACCAGACCGTCGAACTCGACCTGGCGGAAGGCACCCGGCTCGTCCTCTACACCGACGGGCTCATCGAGGACCGCTCGCGGGATCTGGGCGTCGGCATGGACATGCTGCGCGAGGCGCTCGCCCGGCACCGCGACCGCTCGCCCGACGAACACTGCCAGGCTGTGGTGGAGGAACTCCTGCCCGAGCGGCCCAAGGACGACGTGGCAGTGCTCATCGCCCGCACCCTGGCCACCCCGGCCGACCGGGTCGCCGACTGGGACGTGCCCTGTGACCCGGCCGCTGTCGCCGGCATGCGCGCCGCTGCGGCGCGGAAGCTGGACGAGTGGGGTCTGTCCGAGCTCTCCTTCGGGATGGAACTCGTGCTCAGCGAGCTGATCACCAACGCCATCCGGCACGGCTCACCGCCGATCCACGTACGGCTCCTGTTCGACCGCACCGTGATCTGCGAGGTGTCCGACGGCAGCAGCACCTCGCCGCACCTGCGATACGCCACCACGACCGAGGAGGGCGGCCGCGGTCTGTTCCTGGTCTCCCAGGTGGCGGACCACTGGGGTACGCGGTACACCCCGCAGGGCAAGGTCATCTGGGCCGAGCAGGCCGTACCGACGCACACCGCACCACCGGCACAACGAGCCGGACCGCCCACACAACGAAAACCGGGCCACAGCGTGCACGAGGCGGACGTCCAGAGCGTGTGGTGACCAGCGGCCATTCAGCCTCCGACCGCTCCCCCTGCGACCGCTCTCCCTCCGACCGCCCCACTCCAACCGCCCAGGAGCGGTCGGCGTGTCGGCTCAGGTCAGTTCCACGAGGAGGTCGCCGCCCTCGACCTGTTGGATGCGGTTGATGGCCAGCCGGGCCACCGTGCCGGACTTCGGAGCGGTGATCGCGGCTTCCATCTTCATCGCCTCGATGGTGGCCACCGTGGCACCCGCCGCCACCTCGTCGCCCTCCGAGACCGCGAGCGTCACCACGCCGCCGAACGGCGCCGCGACATGGCCGGGATCGGCCCGGTCCGCCTTCTCGGTGACCGGGACGTCGGAGGCCGCTGCCCTGTCGCGGATCTGGATCG
The DNA here is from genome assembly GCF_013009255.1 of Streptomyces sp. Z423-1. NCBI lineage: Bacteria > Bacillati > Actinomycetota > Actinomycetes > Kitasatosporales > Streptomycetaceae > Streptomyces > Streptomyces sp. Z423-1. The sequence continues at coordinate 6,643,845 of NZ_CP053109.1, read as the reverse complement.
GCCGCAGCTGACCGTTCAGCGACGACATCACCGTACGCATGCCGCGTTCGTCGGCGTCGCCGATGGCCTGCAGCTCGATGAGCAGCCGCACTCCGGGTTCGAGGTCGACGCCGTACTCCTTGCCGGGGCGCAGCCCGTAGAAGAAGGCCTTGCTGTCCAGCACACCGGTGTCGCCGAACGTCTGACGGTGCGTGTCGAACTCGCGCGCCGGCCCGGGGAACAGCAGCCGGTTGAGCGTCGCCCGCCGGTCCTTCGCGAGCCCCGCACGGTCGTCGGCGCTCAGTTCCTGTACGGGCTTGGGCTCGGCGCGGCCCCGCAGCGCCCTGCTGCGGAACGGCTCGGGCCAGCCGCCGGGCGGGGTGCCCAACTCGCCGCGCAGGAAGCCGATGACGGAGTCGGGGATGTCGAACCGGTCCGGTGCCGCCTCGAAGTCCCCCGGGGACACACCGGCGCCCACCAGGTGCAGCGCCAGGTCGCCGACCACCTTCGACGAGGGGGTCACCTTCACGAGGCGGCCCAGCATCCGGTCCGCCGCGGCGTACATCGCCTCGATCTCCTCGAAGCGGTCGCCGAGGCCCAGCGCGATCGCCTGGGTGCGCAGGTTGGACAGCTGCCCACCGGGGATCTCGTGGTGGTAGACGCGGCCGGTCGGCGAGGCCAGTCCCGCCTCGAAGGGGGCGTAGACCTTGCGGACGCTCTCCCAGTACGGCTCCAGGTCGCCGACGGCCTTCAGGTCCAGGCCGGTGGGCCGGTCGGAGTGGTCGGTCGCGGCCACGATCGCCGACAGGGACGGCTGCGAGGTCGTGCCCGCCATGGACGCCACCGCTCCGTCCACGGCGTCCGCGCCCGCCTGGATCGCGGCCAGGTACGTGGCGAGCTGACCACCGGCGGTGTCATGCGTGTGGAGGTGGACCGGCAGGTCGAACTCCCGGCGCAGGGCCGATACGAGTTTCGCCGCGGCCGGTGCCCGCAGCAGGCCCGCCATGTCCTTGACGGCCAGGACGTGGGCGCCCGCGGCCACGATCTGTTCGGCCAGCCGCAGGTAGTAGTCCAGCGTGTAGAGCCGCTCGGACGGATCGGACAGGTCGGAGGTGTAGCACAGCGCCACCTCCGCCACAGCCGTTCCGGTCTGTCGTACGGCGTCGATGGCGGGCCGCATCTGCTCGACGTCGTTCAGGGCGTCGAAGATGCGGAAGATGTCGATGCCGGTGGCCGCCGCCTCCTCGACGAAGGCGTCGGTCACCTCGGTCGGATACGGCGTGTAGCCGACGGTGTTGCGCCCGCGCAGCAGCATCTGCAGGCAGATGTTCGGCACGGCCTCCCGCAGGGCGGCCAGGCGCTCCCAGGGGTCCTCCGCGAGGAAGCGCAGGGCGACGTCGTAGGTGGCACCGCCCCAGCACTCCAGCGACAGCAGCTCCGGCAGGGTACGCGCCACCACCGGAGCGACGGCGAGCATGTCCTTGGTGCGGACCCGGGTGGCGAGCAGCGACTGGTGGGCGTCGCGGAAGGTGGTGTCGGTGACGCCGATCGTCGGTGACGTGCGCAGCCCGCGGGCGAAGCCCTCCGGGCCGAGTTCGGCGAGCCGCTGCCGGGAACCGGCCGGTGGCTCACCGTCCGGCAGCGGCGGCAGCTTGGTCAGCGGGTCGATCAGGTCGGGCCGCTCGCCGTACGGCCTGTTCACGGTGACGTCGGCGAGGTAGGTCAGCAGCTTGGTGCCGCGGTCGGCGGAGTGGCGTGCGGTGAGCAGGTGCGGGCGCTGCTCGATGAACGACGTGGTGACCCGGCCGGCCTGGAAGTCCGGGTCGTCCAGCACCGCTTGCAGGAACGGGATGTTCGTGGCCACGCCGCGGATGCGGAACTCGGCCACGGCACGCCGGGCGCGGCCCACGGCGGTGGTGAAGTCCCGGCCGCGGCAGGTGAGTTTGACCAGCATGGAGTCGAAGTGCGCGCTGATCTCCGTACCGGCGTGGGTGGTTCCGCCGTCGAGACGGATGCCCGAGCCGCCGGGCGAGCGGTAGGCGCTGATCCTGCCGGTGTCCGGGCGGAAACCGTTGGCCGGGTCCTCCGTGGTGATACGGCATTGCAGGGCCGCGCCCCGCAACGTGACGGTCTCCTGGGCGAGTCGCAGGTCGGCGAGCGTCTCACCGGCGGCGATGCGCAGCTGCGCCTGCACGAGGTCGACGTCGGTCACCTCTTCGGTGACCGTGTGCTCGACCTGGATGCGCGGGTTCATCTCGATGAAGACGTGGTGTCCGTCGCGGTCGAGGAGGAACTCCACGGTGCCGGCGTTGCGGTAGCCGATCTGCCGGGCGAACCGCACGGCGTCGGCGCAGATCCGCTCGCGCAGCGCCGGGTCGAGGTTCGGCGCGGGCGCGAGTTCGATCACCTTCTGGTGGCGGCGCTGCACCGAGCAGTCGCGCTCGAACAGGTGGATGACGTCACCGTGCCCGTCGGCGAGGATCTGCACCTCGATGTGGCGGGGTTCGACGACGGCCTTCTCCAGGAAGACCGTGGGGTCGCCGAACGCGGACGCCGCCTCCCGGGACGCGGCCTCGATGGCCTCCCGCAGCTGGGCGGGATCCTCGACTCGGCGCATACCGCGCCCGCCACCGCCCGCGACCGCCTTGACGAACACGGGAAACCCGATGCCCTCGGCAGCGCGGACCAGCTCGTCCACGTCCGTCGACGGCGCCGAGGAAGCCAGCACCGGCACGCCGGCCGAGCGTGCCGCGGCCACCGCGCGCGCCTTGTTCCCGGTCAGTTCGAGGATGTCCGCGCTCGGCCCGACGAACGTGATGCCCGCCTCCTCGCACGCCCGGGCCAGATCGGGGTTCTCCGACAGGAACCCGTAACCCGGGTAGACGGCGTCCGCCCCGGCGCGGCGTGCGGCGCGGATGATCTCCTCCACCGAGAGGTAGGCCCGCACCGGATGCCCCGGCTCGCCGATCTCATAGGCCTCGTCGGCCTTCAACCGGTGCAGCGAGTTGCGGTCCTCGTGAGGGAAGACGGCGACGGTGCGCGCGCCCAGTTCAAAACCCGCGCGGAACGCGCGGATCGCGATCTCACCGCGGTTGGCGACCAGCACCTTGCGGAACATTCTGGATCCCTTCAGCCCGCCGGCAACGACCACCATGGTGTCGGGGACGGACCTGTCACGCCATGTGAGCCGGGCCACTCATGCGGACTCATGGGGCGAGCGCTCCACTACGTGGACTGACCGGCCCCTCGGGGCTTGCGCTACGGCCGGGTAAAGTGGCCGCGTCGTCATCACACCCGTACGGGGGGAAGCCGGTGCAAATCCGGCGCTGACCCGCAACCGTGTGCAGCCGTAGCCGTGCCCAGCCGAAGCTGTGCGCAGCCCGAGCTGTGAGCCGGAATGCCCCGCACGGACGTGACCGGCTCACGTGCACCGGCAACCGGCCGGTGTGCGGGCACCGTCGAGGTATACGGAGCCGAGCCGCCCGGGGGTGCCCCGTGCTGCCCGGCTCCCCGCAGGGAGAGGCACCCGCCGATCATGAACGTCGTACGCCACAGCGCCGCGGCCCTGGCCGCCGCCGTCGTGCTCGGCACCGTCGCGGCCCCGGTCGCGCAGGCCGCCGACCCGTCCCCGTCGCCGTCGGTGGCCCTGCCCTCCGGCCTGTACGGCACGTCCGACCCGACCTACGACGGCGTCTGGCGGCAGTCGCTCGCCCTGCTCGCCCAGCACACGGTGGGCGTCAAGCCCGCCTGGAAGGCCACGGACTGGCTGGCCCGGCAGCAGTGCGACGACGGCGGCTTCGCCGCCTTCCGGGCCGAGCCCGCCAAGGACTGCGACGCCAAGACCATGGTCGACACCAACAGCACGGCCGCCGCCGTCCAGGCCCTCGCCGCGGTCGGCGACTACGAGGCCGCCACCGGCAAGGCGGTCGACTGGCTGAAGTCCGTGCAGAACAAGGACGGCGGCTGGGGCTACACCCCCGGCGGCCCGAGCGACGCCAACTCCACCGCCGTCGTCATCGGTGCCCTCACCGCGGCGGGCGAGAGGCCGGACGCCGTCGTCAAGGACGGCGAGTCTCCCTACGACGCCCTGCTGAAGCTGGCCATCCCGTGCGGCGAGAAGGACGGCGGCGCCTTCGCCTACCAGCCCGACAAGAAGGGCACGTTGGCGGCCAACGCGGACGCGACCGCGGCGGCCGTCCTGGGCGCGCTGGGCAAGGGCCTCGCCCCCGAGGCGGGTAGCGAGGCGGGCCGGCGGGCGGAGCCCACCTGCGCCGACGCCAAGACCCCCGAGCAGGCCGCCGCCAACGGCGCCGCCTACCTCACCAGGACCCTCGCCAAGGACGGCCACCTCACCTCCGCCCTCCCCGGCGCCGAGGACCAGCCCGACTACGGCAACACCGCGGACGCCGTGGTCGCGCTGGCCGCGCAGGGCGGCGCCGCGCAGGCGGCCAAGCCGCTGACCTGGCTGGAGCAGAACGCCGCCGACTGGGCCGAGCAGAGCGGCCCCGCCGCCTACGCCCAGCTGATCCTCGCCGCTCACGCGACCGGCGCCGACCCGAAGGACTTCGGCGGCACCGACCTGGTGGCCCAGCTCAACGCGACCGGCCCGGCCCCGCAGCTCCAGGCCGAGGACCAGGCCGTGGCGAAGGCCGAGGAGGACAAGGACGACGAGGACGAGGGCTCCGTCTTCGGCGTGTGGTGGTACGTCGGTGTCTTCCTCGTCGTCGGCATCGGCATCGGCTTCCTGCTCAGCAACCGCAACAAGAGGCAGTAGCCGTGAGGTTCCGCCGTATCGCCGCCCTGCTCCTGGCCGCGCTGTTCCTCCTGCTGAACACCGGTCAGGCGCAGGCCGCCGGCTACCGCTACTGGTCGTTCTGGGAGCGCGACGGCGAGGCGTGGATGTACGCCACCCAGGGCCCCGCCACCGCCCGCCCGGCCGACGGCGACGTCCAGGGCTTCCGCTTCGCGATCAGCGAGGACTCCGCCGACGCGTCCCAGCCCCGCGGCACGGCCGACTTCACGACGATCTGCGCCGACACCCCGGCGCGGGACGGCACGAAGCGGGTGGCCCTGGTCATCGACTTCGGTACGGCATCGGACGCCCCCTCCGGCGAGACCCCGCCGCCCGCCCGCACGGCCTGCGCCCGGCTCTCCCCCGACGCGACGACGGCCGAGGCCCTGGCGGCGGTCGCCAAGCCCTTGCGCTACGACTCCAACGCCCTGCTCTGCGCGATCTCCGGCTACCCGGAGAAGGGCTGCGGCGAGCAAGTGACGGACGACAAGCAGTCCACGGCGGGCAAGGACGACGAGTCCGACGCCGGAGCTGCGGCGGGAGTGTGGGCGGGCATCGCAGCGATCGCCGTACTGGGGGCTGCGGCTGTGTGGCAGAACCGGCGCCGTCGACGTGGCTGAGCCGCATCGCCTTCCAGGGGCGCGGGGCTGTAATCGATCTGCGGCTACCGTCGCGTGGGCGCGACCAGCCACGCACGGCCCGCAGACGAACTACCACGCGCGCCGGCGGGCACAACTCCGGGCACAGACACACCCCGGCGCCTGGTGGCTCTGGTCCCTGGCCCTCGGCACCGCAGCCACCCGCACCACCAACCCCCTCCTCCTCACTCTCCTCATCACGGTCTCGGCCTACGTCGTCACCACCTGCCGCCCCCACACCCCCTGGTCCCGCTCCTACGGCGCCTTCGTCAAACTCGCCCTCGCCGTCCTCCTCATCCGCCTCCTCTTCGCCGTCACCCTCGGCTCCCCCCTCCCCGGCACCCACACCCTCCTCACCCTCCCCGAAGTCCCCCTCCCGGCCTGGGCCCAGGGCATCCGCCTGGGCGGCAAGGTCACCGCCGAGACCCTCGTCTTCGCCCTCTACGACGGACTGAAACTGGCCACGCTCCTGATCTGCGTAGGCGCCGCCAACGCCCTCGCCAGCCCCACCCGCCTCCTCAAGTCCCTCCCCGGCGCCCTCTACGAGACCGGCGTGGCCGTGGTCGTCGCCCTCACCTTCGCCCCGCACCTGATCGCCGACGCCCAGCGCCTCCGCGCCGCCCGCCGCCTGCGCGGCCGCCCGGACAGAGGCATACGAGGCCTGTTCCTCGTAGGCCTCCCCGTCCTCGAAGGCGCCCTCGAACGCTCCGTCGCCCTCGCCGCCGCCATGGACGCCCGCGGCTACGGCCGTACCGCCCAGGTCCCGCCCGCGATCCGCCGTACGACCGCCGCGCTCACCCTCACCGGCCTGCTCGGCGTCTGCGCGGGAACGTACGGCCTGCTCACCGCCGAAGGCGGCACCTACGGCGTGCCGGTCCTCCTCGTAGGCCTCGCCGCCGCCCTCGCCGGCCTCTGGCTGGGCGGCCGCCGCACCCCCCGCACCCGCTACCGTCCCGACACCTGGAACCCCCGTTCCTGCCTGGTGGCCGCGTCCGGCGTCGCGGTAGCCGCGCTCCTCATCCTCGCCGCCTCCATCGACCCCACCGCCCTGCACCCCGGCGTGATCCCCCTGGTCGCCCCCACGCTTCCCCTCTGGCCCGCGGCAGCCGTACTCCTCGGCCTGCTCCCGGCGTTCCTCACCGCACCACCCAAGGAACCGTCATGATCCGCTTCGAGGACGTCTCCGTGACCTACGACGGGGCAGCCGAACCGACCATCCAGGGCGTCGACTTCGAGGTCCCGGAAGGTGAACTCGTCCTGCTCGTCGGCCCGTCCGGCGTCGGCAAGTCCACCCTGCTCGGCGCGGTCAGCGGCCTGGTCCCGCACTTCACCGGCGGCACCCTGCGGGGCCGGGTCACGGTCGCCGGCCGCGACACCCGCACCCACAAGCCGCGCGAACTCGCCGACGTCGTGGGCACGGTCGGCCAGGACCCCCTCTCCCACTTCGTCACGGACACCGTCGAGGACGAACTCGCCTACGGCATGGAGTCGTTGGGCCTCGCCCCGGACGTGATGCGCCGCCGCGTCGAGGAGACCCTCGACCTGCTCGGCCTGGCCGACCTGCGCCACCGCCCCATCGCCACCCTCTCGGGCGGCCAGCAGCAGCGCGTCGCGATCGGCTCGGTCCTCACCCCGCACCCCAGCGTGCTCGTCCTCGACGAACCGACCTCCGCCCTCGACCCGGCGGCGGCCGAGGAGGTCCTCGCCGTCCTTCAGCGCCTCGTCCACGACCTCGGTACGACGGTCCTGATGGCCGAACACCGCCTGGAACGGGTCGTCCAGTACGCCGACCGGATCGCCCTCCTCCCGGCCCCCGGCGCACCCCCGGTCCTCGGCACTCCGGCGGAGGTGATGGCCGTGTCCCCGGTGTACCCCCCGGTCGTGGCCCTGGGCCGCCTGGCGGGCTGGACCCCCCTGCCGCTGACGGTCAGGGACGCACGGCGACGCGCGGCAGAACTCCGGGACCGACTCAAGGAACGGCACGACATCGCCGCCCAGGGGCGCGGGGAACTGCGCGACCAGCCACAGCAAACCCGCACCCGCCAACAATCAACACCCCCCGAGCTATTGGGCGCCACTCACCGCCGATGGTTCAGCCGCAAACGCACCCACACCATCTCAAAGCCCCCCTGTGCGGCCGAAATACAAGCCCTCACCGTCACCCGCGGCCGCATCCAAGCCCTCCGCCACATCAATCTCACCATCACCCCCGGCGAAACCATCGCCCTCATGGGCCGCAACGGCGCCGGAAAGTCCACGCTCCTCTCCGCCCTCGTCGGCCTGGTCCAGCCGACGTCCGGAAGCGTCCGCGTAGGCAACGCGACCCCACACCGCACGGCACCCCCCGACCTCGTACGCCGGGTAGGCCTCGTCCCCCAGGAACCACGCGACCTCCTCTACGCCGACACGGTCGCCGCCGAGTGCACGGCCGCCGACGCCGACGCGGGCGCCGCCCCCGGCACATGCCGGGCGCTGATCTCCGAGCTGCTCCCCGGTATCACCGACGACACGCACCCCCGCGACCTCTCCGAGGGCCAGCGCCTGACGCTCGCACTGGCGGTCGTCCTCACCGCCCGCCCGCCACTCCTCCTCCTCGACGAACCGACCCGGGGCCTGGACTACGCGGCGAAGTCCCGCCTGGTCACGTTCCTGCGCGAGCTGGCCGCCGAGGGCCACGCGATCGTCCTCGCCACGCACGACGTGGAACTGGCCGCCGAGCTGGCCCACCGGGTGATCCTGCTGGCGGAGGGCGAGGTGATCGCCGACGGCCCGACGGCGGACGTGGTGGTCTCGTCCCCGTCCTTCGCCCCACAGGTCACGAAGATCCTGGCCCCGCAGCAGTGGCTCACGGTCGCCCAGGTCCGGAAGGCCCTGTCATGAAGGGCCCTGTCATGAGGGGTCCTGTCACGAAGGGTCCTGTCATGAAGGGCCCCGTCCACCTGGGCCCCCGTTCCCTCGCCGCCCTCGCCTTCACCACCGCAGTCGGCGTGGCGGCGTTCTTCTGGCCCTTCCTCGCCCCGCCCACCTCGCAGGTCGCGGCCCATGCCCAGGACGCCCCCTGGCTCTTCGCGGGCCTGCTGGTCCTCCTCATAGCGGTGGTGGCGGCGACGATCTCCGAGTCGGGTCTCGGCCCGAAGGCCGTGGCCATGCTCGGTGTGCTGGCCGCGACGGGTGCGGCGTTGCGGCCGATCGGTGCCGGTACGGCGGGCATCGAGCCGATGTTCTTCCTGATGGTGCTGAGCGGCCGCGTCCTCGGCCCGGGCTTCGGCTTCGTGCTCGGCGCGATCACGATGTTCGCGTCCGCGCTGCTCACGGGCGGTGTCGGTCCATGGATGCCGTTCCAGATGCTGGCGATGGGCTGGTTCACGATGGCGGCGGGCCTGCTCCCGGCTGGGGACCGCCTCCGCGGTCGCGCCGAGCTGCTCCTCCTGGCGGCGTACGGCTTCCTCGCGGCCTTCGCCTACGGCACGATCATGAACCTAGCGGGCTGGCCCTTCATGAGCGCGCTGGCCTCGAACATCGCCTTCGACCCGGACGCGCCGGTCTCCGCAAACCTGGCCCGTTTCGTGGCGTACTGCCTGGCCACGTCCCTCGGCTGGGACCTGGGCCGCGCGATCGTGACGGTCGTCCTCACCCTCACGCTCGGCCCGGCGGTCCTCAGGGCCCTCCGCCGCGCCACTCGCCGCGCCGCCTTCGAGACCCCGGTCACATTCGCCCCGCCCACTCGGTCACCAGCGGGTGAGCCCTCGCGCGCGGACGGTCACCCGGACCGTGAAGCACCCCACATGACCTACGTCACCAACGATCCGCGATCGTAGATCCGACGCGCTGTCATGCACGCGGCATTCCACCCCCTGACCTGCGCATTGAGAGCCAGGTCACACAGGGAGCCTTCACCCCGGATACCACCACAACTAGTAAAAGGGGTCATTGCGGACACTTCACCCGGCTGCTTCTCTGGACGACGTCGCAAGGCGCCGATGAGCCCACAGGGCCGCGGCGCCGGCGCATGCCCCCGCCGCGCACCGCGTGGTTACGGCGTGCCGCGACCCCCCGTCCCCGACGAAAAGGTTCGCTCGTGTCCGTCTCCATCCTTCGCCGCATCGCCACCCCGAAGAAGGCCCTCACCGGCATCGCCGTCGCCGCCGCCACCGCCGGTATGGCGCTGTCCGCCGCCCCGGCCCACGCCGCGTCGGGCGCTTCCCCCGCCCAGGCCAAGGCGATCGCCAAGAAGATGATCCCGGACGCCGCCCAGTTCAACGCCTTCAGCAAGATCGTCCAGCACGAGAGCAACTGGGACATCGACGCCACCAACCCGTCCTCCGGCGCCTACGGCCTGGTCCAGGCCCTCCCCGGCAACAAGATGGCCGCCGCCGGCTCCGACTGGAAGACCAACGCCCAGACCCAGATCAAGTGGGGCCTGGACTACATGAAGTCCCGCTACGGCAGCCCGGTCGGCGCCTGGAACTTCTGGCAGGCCAACGGCTGGTACTGAGCCGACACCCACAGCCTCGGCTGGTGCTGAAAACCAGCCCCCAAGACGGCGGCGGCCCCCGATCCCCGGGGCCGCCGTCTTCTGCTACAGGTTCTGCCTCTCGGGCCAGGCATCCACCTGATCGTGTATGTCCCACATCAGTTTGTAGAGGGCTGCATCGGTGTTCTTTCCGACATCAGCCCGGTCATTGGCATCCGTCTTCCGGGTGTTGGCGAGGGCCGCCCAGCAGAAACCGTGCCTGGTACGCACCAAGACGGAACTGCTGCCCGGCACGCCCCCGGTGTGCCACCACGTCTCGGTGGCCGGGTGGGTTGCCCAACCTTTGGCGTAGCCATTCGCCCCCTTGGCGGTGGACGGTGTGGTCATGGCCCGGACCGACGCAGAGGTCAGGATGTCAGGCGGTGCAGCGAAGTGGTCCACTCGCGCGACGAAACGCATCAGGTCGACCGCAGTGGCCAACCACCCTCCCTCGGCGTCCTTCCTTGTGATCAGGATGCCGTACGGGTCCTCCTTGTTCTGGTCGTAATACGTGACCTCTCCAGGGCGCCGGTCCGCGCGGGTGTTCCCGGCAAGCCGCATCCCAGTGATCCCACACGGGGCCAGGATGTGTTGCCTGACGTACTCGTCGTAGCGCTGGTCGGTGACCCTCTCGATGATCCGCCCCAGTACGACGTATCCGAAGTTGGAGTAGTCGAACTCGGCACCCGGGGCGGTCCCCGCGGCGTTGTTCAGGGGGCGCTCGTTGAGCACCCAGGAGATGAGTTCCGCCTGGTTCATCTCAGGATGTTCCTGCACCGGATCAGGGGCTTTGTTGCTCCAGCCAGGTCCGGCCGTATGCTCGAGAAGATTCTGGACAGTGATGCTTTCGATACCGGCCCCGTAGGGCTGCGCACCGAATGTCGTTCCCAAGATTCCGCGCTCTCCGAAGACGGTGTCCGTCAGCCTGAGTTCGCGCTCTTCGGTCAACTGCATGATGGCGGCGGAGGTGATCGTCTTCGAAACGCTGGCAACCCGGAAAAGACTTGAGGGCGTGACCTTCTCACCGGTGTCTTTGTCCGCCAGACCGAAGCCCTGAGCGTAGACCAGTCCACCCTGCTGAGCGAACGCCACCGAAAGTCCCGGAACCTCCAACTCCTTCATGAACGCGTCCACCAGGTGCCGGACCATGCTGTCGGCCTCGCACCGCCTCCAGATCGGGCAGAACCCGGGCGTCGCGTTCTTGCCGCCCCCGTAGTCGGCCGTGAAACCACCCACGAAGACGGGCCGGTACGTCCGTCCTTGATGCTCGACCTCATGCTGGTACATGCGAGAGTCGATGCCGTGACGAGCGTAGAGAGGGCACCTCACGGACTTCTCCAGGGCTGCGGTGTAGTACGCCGTCTGCCCCGAGCCGCCGGGGAGGAACGCGCTGACCCGGACGGGCCGGTATTCCTGCTTCAGGACCTTTTCGAAATCCCTCTGGTAATACTCGCGCACCCGGGGTGGTATCCATCCCCAGCGCCGTCCGTCGGCCAGCTCCCAGATCATGGCGAACTGGGTGCCGCGGAAGTCCTGTCCGGGATACGCGCTGATGTCCACGAGCCGATAGCCTCTTGCCTCGCGTTCATTGATCACGGCATGGAGTTCGGACTGTGGGACATCGTGCCGTGACCACCATTTCGGCTCGGAATTCTTCTCCGACCACCACTTGAGTCCGGCCCCTGACCGTCCATCCCAGATCGCCGCGAAGAACACGTTCCCGGCGATGTTGTAACCGTTTAGCCGGACGAGTTGGAAATTCTCCTTGCGCAGGTCGAATTCTCTAGTGTATTCGGCGAGTGGAATAGCGTGCAGCGAGAACTGCTCGGGTCCTGCCCGCTGCTCCCAGATGGCGGCGAAACGGGCCTGGTCACCGGCTTGGTACCCGCAGACATCCATGAGTCGGTAGTTCTCGCGCTCGAGGCGGTGGAACTCCGCTCGGTACTGCGCGTCGGTCATGTTGTGCCTGGCGACCCACGGTTGGATGAGCGGCGCCTGGAGAGCCACACTGGTACCGCCGGGCAGCTCGGCCGACCGCGGGGCGGAGATTCCGCCGGGGAGTCCGGCGAGCCCCGCGGTCACGCCCAGCGAGCGAGCGATGAAGTCGCGACGCGTCGGCATGGGGAGATCGTGGTGTACCGGGCGTTCCGGAACCTCTGACGGTCCAGTCATGGTCTTTCCCCTGGACACTGCGGAGACGGACCCTCGCTCCGACTCGGAGCGCCGGCACCTCCATTGTGCGCGCCTGAGCAGCGTTTTTCCTGTCGAGCAGATCGGCGGTACCAGGCTATTGCCCTAGCCCGCCCTGATCCGCAGCTCCTTCACCCCGTTGATCCAAGCCGACCGCAGCCGACGCGGGTCGCCCTCCAGTCGAAGCTCCGGCATCGCGTCCGCGATCGCGTTGAAGATGAGGTCGATCTCCAGGACCGCCAGAGACTTGCCCAGGCAGAAATGAGGGCCGCCTCCGCCGAAACCGAGGTGGGGGTTCGGGTCACGGGTGATGTCGAAGGCGTCCGGGGAATCGAACACCTCGGGGTCGTGGTTCGCCGAGGAGTAGAAGAGGCCGACCCGGTCGCCCTTGCGTATCAACTTGCCGCCCAGCTCGGTGTCCTGCGTCGCCGTCCGCTGGAAGGACGCCACCGGCGTCGCCCAGCGCACGATCTCCTCCGCCGCCGTCGACGGCCGCTCACGCTTGTAGAGCTCCCACTGCTCGGGATGCGTGAGGAAGGCGTGCATGCCGTGCGTGATGGCGTTGCGGGTCGTCTCGTTGCCCGCCACCGCCAGCATCAGCACGAAGAATCCGAACTCGTCCGACCCGAGATTGCCCTCGTCCTCCGCCGCCACCAGCGTGCTGACGATGTCCTGCGCCGGGCACTGCTTGCGGTCGGCGGCCATGTTCATGGCGTACGCGATCAGCTCGGTGGCCGACTCCTTGCCGACCTCCTCCGTGATGGCGTACTCGGGATCGTCGTACGCGATCATTTTGTTCGACCAGTCGAAGAGCTTCGCCCGGTCGTCCTGCGGTACGCCGATCAGCTCGGCGATCGCCTGGAGCGGCAGCTCGCACGCGACCTCCGTGACGAAGTCGAACGGACCGGAGTGCGCGCGGGCGCTCTCGACTATGGCGTGCGCCCGCGCCCGCAGCCGTTCCTCCAGCGCCCGGATCGCCCGGGGCGTGAACCCGCGCTGCACGATCTGCCGCACCCGCGTGTGCTCCGGCGGATCCATGTTCAGCAGGATCAGCCGCTGCGCGTCGATCGCGTCCCGCTCGATGTGCTCGTTGAAGCGGATGATCGCGGTGTTGAGGTACGAGGAGTAGAGCTCGGGGTGGGTCGACACGTACTTGACGTCGGCGTGCCGCGTGACGGCCCAGTAGCCCTCGTCCTGGAATCCGGCCAGGCCCGGGGGCTGGGCGATCCAGGTGACCGGCTCGACGCGGCGCAGTTCGGCGAACTCCGGCAGGGGCACACGGTGGTGCAGCAGATCGGGGTCGGTGAAGTCGAACCCGTCGGGAAGCGCTGGACAGGGCATGGCGGCTCCAGCCATCTGACGGCCCATCAGGAAGTGCCGTGAACGTAACGGCGGACTCCGAAAACTGCAAGACCCTTGCGGTGACGGACGTCACGTCAGCAGACTGCACACAGAACTAGAACACGTACTAGTTCCCACTAGCTCTCCACTGGCTCCGCCAGTTCTTGCTGGTTCCTGCTGGTTCCTGCTGGTCCCGGTTCTGGACGAGAGGACTGCCTCATGGCCGCCGAACCCGTCATCGTCGAAGCCGTCCGCACCCCCATCGGCAAGCGCGGCGGCGCGCTCGCCAATCTGCACCCCGCCTACCTGCTGGGCGAGACGTACCGCGAACTCCTCGGCCGTACCGGCATCCCCGCCGACTGCGTCGAACAGGTCGTCGGCGGCACGGTCACGCACGCCGGCGAGCAGTCCATGAACCCCGCGCGTACGGCCTGGCTGACCATGGGCCTGCCCTACGAGACGGCGGCGACGACGGTCGACTGCCAGTGCGGCTCCTCGCAGCAGGCCTCGCACATGACCGCCAACCTCATCGCGGCGGGCGTCATCGACGTCGGCATCTCCTGCGGCGTCGAGTCCATGTCCCGCGTACCGCTCGGGTCGGGCTCGAAGCACGGCCCCGGAAAGCCGTTCCCCGACGAGTGGAACGTCGACCTCCCGAACCAGTTCGAGGCGGCGGAACGCATCGCCCGCCACCGCGGCCTGACCCGAGAGAACGTCGACACCCTCGGCCTGCTCTCCCAGCAGCGCGCCGCCAACGCCTGGTCCGAGGAGCGCTTCAAGCGCGAGACCTTCGCCGTGCAGGTCCCCACGACGGAGGAGGAGCAGCACGCCGGGCAGGGCATGTGGCGGCTCGTCGACCGTGACGAGGGGCTGCGCGATACGTCCATGGAGGCACTGTCGGGCCTGAAGCCGATCATGCCGACGGCCGTGCATACGGCGGGCAACTCGTCCCAGATCTCGGACGGCGCGGCGGCGATCATGTGGGCTTCGAAGCGGATGGCTCGCGCCCTGAAGCTGAAGCCGAGGGCGCGGATCGTGGCCCAGGCGTTGGTGGGAGCCGACCCGCACTTCCACCTCGACGGGCCCATCGACGCGACCCGCGCGGTGCTGGGCAAGGCGGGGATGACGTTGAAGGACATCGACATCGTGGAGATCAACGAGGCGTTCGCGTCGGTGGTGTTGAGTTGGGCGCAGGTCTTCGAGCAGGACCTGGAGAAGGTCAACGTCAATGGCGGTGCGATCGCGCTCGGGCACCCGGTGGGAGCGACAGGTGCCCGGCTCATCACGACGGCGCTGCATGAACTGGAGCGCGCGGACAAGGAGTTCGCGCTGGTGACGATGTGCGCGGGTGGCGGCTTGGCCACCGGCACGATCATTCAGCGGCTGTAGCCGCCGACCAGGAGACGAAGGTGGTGAAGGCGGCGGGGGCGACGGTGAGCATGGGGCCGGTCGGGGTCTTCGAGTCGCGGATGGCGATGGTGGCGCAGGGGGATTCGGCGATCTCGATGCAATCACCGCCCTGGTCACTGCTGTACGTCGACTTGCGCCAGGCCAGACCGACGGGCGCGCACTCGACGCACTGGCCGCCCTGGTCGCTGCTGTAGCTGGACTTACGCCACTGGGCCACCGTCGGAATCGCGTTGCTCGCCATAGCGTTCCTCCATTACGCGCCGGATCAACTCCGCCGAGTCCCTGAGGGAGAGAGCGGCGGCCTGGAGATGATCGTAACGGAGCGAGCAGTTCTTGACGGTGTCCGGATTGGCGGTCGGATGCCCGCTGCCGTACCCCTCGGTGTAGACGATGGTCGGATCGCTCGGGAAGCGGTAGAGGTTGAATGAGCCCGTGAGGCCCGCGTGCGCGCCCACCGAGAACGGCAGCACCTGCATGTTGATCCGGGGGTCACCCTCGAAGGACAACAGGTGGGCCAGTTGCTCCCGCATGGTCTCCGGGTTGCCGATCTGCTGGTAGAGAGCGGCCTCGCTGAGAATCGCCCAGAAGACCGGCGGCTCCTCCTTCTTGAAAATACGCTGGCGGGCGAGTCGTACAGCGGTGCGGTCGTCGAGGTTGCTCTGGTCCAGTGCGCCGAGGACGCCTCGCGCATAGGCCGCTGTTTGAAGGAGACCGTGCACCATATGCGTCTGAAAGGCGCAGATTTCCACGGCCCGCGCCTCAAGTTCCGCGACTTGCTGAAACCAGGCCGGAAGTTGGCTACGCAACACCAACTCGGTAAGCCGGGACAGCAGACCACCCGTCCCCAGCGCCGCATCCACCCGTTCGCTGAAGGCGGGCGTCGGCAGCTTGCGCGCGGTCTCGATCTGCCCGATCAGCGAACCGGTGTAGTTGACGATCTCCCCGAGCTGCCGCTGTGTCAGTCCCGCCGCTTCCCGGTGTCGCCGCAGCTCGTAGCCGTAGTAGTCCAGCGGCGAGGCACCCGGGTCGAGGACGTTGATGTGGGTCACGCACGGTCCCCTCTCACGCAACTCCGCCCACTGCGGGACGGGTTGTATCCGTTCCGTTGCCCAGAGTAGTCGCGGCTGGCCAGCCTCGTAGCGTGAACGAATACTTTCCCCCGGCCTACTTGGCCCCGCGCCCCGTCCAGTACCGCATGAGCCTGACCGTGGGCGAGCACTCGGCGCGGCACATCCGCCGTATCGTCCGCTCGCTCCTGACGGAGTGGGAGATGCCGGACCTGGCCGACGCGGTGGAGCTCGGCGTGACGGAGCTGGTCGCCAACGTCGTACGCCATGTCCCGGACCGCCGCTGCACGCTGCTGCTCGTGCGTCAGAAGACGGGCGCCCGGGTGGAGGTGTCTGACGGCTCGCCCCAACTGCCCTGCCCGTCCACCACCTTGTCCCCGGACGCGGAGAACGGCCGCGGGCTGGTGCTGCTGGACGCGGTGGCGGACAAGTGGGGCGTGGAGCCGAGATCGGGCGGCGGCAAGACGGTCTGGTTCGAGTGCGAGTCGGCTGACGCCCCTCTGCTGTGAGGAGGGCTCGGGAAGCCGCACTCGGCCCGCGAATGATCTCGTGGGATGAGCGTGCCTCGCGGGGCACTACGAGTTGCCGCTGAGTGCACTCAACGTCTCCTGATGTCACTCCAGTTGACATGAGGCTACCGCCCCGGGGCGGACCTGGCGGAATCCTGCGCATCGGGCGTCGCATGCTAACCCGAGGTGCCGATGTGCACACCCTGGAACCTTTCAGGGGAGAGGGACACAAGTGGGCTGATACGAGTAGGGCGCTACGCAAAGCCGAACGCTCGCTCGAAAAATGGAGGATCCGCCCATGAGACCCCTACTCGCGGTGGCCGGTGCGGCCACCGCGGCCGTCGCCGCCGCTGCCGCGCTGCTGTTCAACGGCGCCTCGATCGCCACCGCCGACGACGTGCCGCCGGTCGCCGTCGAGGACTTCGCCTATCCCGACGCCGACCAGATCTACGCCGACACCGGTATCCGGCTGATCAGCGGCGACGGTCACATCCTGCTCGCCGACTGCGGCCCCACCGGTCTGATCGAGGTCTTCGCGCGCAACATGGACATGAGCAAGTTCTGCTTCTCCGTGAAGGGCACGTCCGGCCGGATCGCCATGGAGGTGCCGCAGGTCTTCGGTATCAAGGGCAACGACTACCAGATCGTCGCCGACATGACGGTGGACGGCACCGAGACCTCCTACGAGATCACCAGGAACCAGTGGACCCCCGTCGGCGAGACCGCCGACCCGGAGGCCCGCGACCACACCCTGGTGGAACTGCGCGCCACCCAGTAGGCCGCGGAACCGACAACGCCGTTCCACCGAGAGGAAGCCCGTACACCCATGTCCTTGCCCCAGAGACACCTGCGCCGCGCCGCCCTGCTCGCCGTCGGCGCGGTACTGCTCGCACCCGTGCCCGTCGCCCAGGCCGTGGTCGGAACCCCGGCCCCGGACGACGGCACCTTCGCCTTCACCGCCCACCTGAGCATCGGCAACGGCGCACGCTCCTGCTCCGCCGCCCTGGTGGACCCCGAGTGGCTGGTCAGCGCCGCCTCCTGCTTCGCCGCCGACCCGCAGTCAGGCACCGCCCCGGCGGCCGGCAAGCCCGCGCTGAAGACCGTGGCCACCATCGGCCGCGTCGATCTGACCGCCACCGACGGTGGCCATGTCACCGAGGTCACCCACATCGTGCCCCGGGCGGGCCGCGACCTGGCCTTCGCCCGCCTCGCCACCCCGGCGACCGGCATCACCCCGGTGAAGCTCGCCACTACCCCGCCCGCCGCCGGTGACGAGCTGACTGCCCTCGGCTTCGGCCGCACCAAGACCGAATGGGTGCCCGACCGGCTCCACCAGGCCGACTTCAACCTGGACTCGGTCGCCGACGGCACCCTCGCCATGACCGGCAAGACCGCCGACGACTCCGTCTGCAAGGGCGACACCGGCGGCCCGGTCCTGCGCACGACCGGCAGCGGCTCGTACGAACTGGTCGCCGTCAACTCCCGCTCCTGGCAGGGCGGCTGCCACGGCACCACCGAGACCCGCACCGGCGCGGTCGCCGCCCGCGCCGACGGCTCCCCGGGCGGCGCGACCCTGACCGCCGGGCAGACCCTGCGCCCTGGCGACTCGCTGCTGTCGAAGTCGGCCAAGGTCACCATGGGCACCGACGGCAACCTGACCGTGGCGTCCAACGCCGGCAAGACCCTGTGGTCGTCGGGAACGGCCGGCCACCCAGGAGCCACCGCCACCTTCAGCGAGACCGGCAACCTCGCCGTGAAGGCGGCCGACGGCACCACCCTGTGGGAGTCGAAGACCTCCGCGCCCGGGGGCAGCGCCATCCTGGGCGACGTCGGCGACCTCGTCGTCTACAACGCCCAGAACCAGTCGCAGTGGTCCAGCAACAGCGCCCCGCGCCACGACTACAATGGCGACGGCCGCAGCGACATGGCCGCCTGGTACAACTTCACGGCCGGCACCGACAACATCTACACCTTCCTCGCCGCCACCGACGGAGGAATCAGCACTCCTAAGCGCGGGTTCACCTTCCCCGTCGGCGCCTGGGAAGCCAAGAACCACAAGCTCGTCACCGGCGACTTCAACGGCGACGGTCGCGGCGACATCGCCGCCCTCCTCGGCTACAGCGACACCACCGTCAAGCTGTGGACCTTCCTCGGGAAGCCCGACGGCACCTTCGCCGAACCCGTCGAAGCCTGGAGCAGCCCGGCCGGCGGCCCCTTCCACAAGACCTACATGACCCCCCAGTCCGGCGACTTCAACGGCGACGGCCGCGACGACATCGCCGTCTGGTACGCGTACCCCGACGGCACCACCAAGATCTGGACCTACCTCTCCACCGCCTCCGGCACCTTCAACGCCCCCACCAGCTCATGGTCCGCCCCCACCGGCACCTGGGCACGGACCCGCGCCAAGATCATCACTGGCGACTTCAACGGCGACGGCCGCGACGACCTGAGCGTCTTCTACGGCCAGGGCGATGACAGCATCAAGACCTACGTCTTCAACGCCCAGCCCAACGGCGGCTTCGCCGCCCCCACCGTGTGGTGGCGGACCCTCGCCCTCGACTGGAACCGCGCTTACCCGCACTCCGGCGACTTCAATGGCGACGGCCGCGACGACGCGACCATCTGGTACGACTATCCCGACGGCAGCGACAAGACCTCCACCATCCTGTCGGAGAACGTCGACGGCACCGACCGCTTCGGCTCGGCCAAGGTCACCCTCAACAGCCCCGGCGGCCTCGACATCACCCGGTCCCAGCTCGTCGTCGGCGACTACAACGGCGACGGCCGCGACGATCTCTCGATCATGCACCACCTCGCCGACGACGGCGTGAAGATGTGGACCTGGACCGCACGCCCGGACACTCTCTTCAACTCCGGCCTCGCCGGTTACACCGTTCCCGCCACCAGCTGGGACTACACCCTCTCCCGCTTCGCCAACACCTACAACTACTAGCCTGCGCGGGATAGACGATGGCCGGGCCGCGGAACGGATGTTCCGCGGCCCGGCCACCTGTCTCTTGCGCCTCACGGCCCCAGCGTGACGTTGAACTCGATGACCTGGGTCGTGCGTGACATCGGCCCCGAGTCGCCGACGACCTGGTCGACCAGCGAACCGACGGTGTCGCTCCACCAGTCCGTGTACCCGATGACGGGCGGGTGGGTCGCGGACTCGATGTCCGACTCGTTGTAAGCGGTGTACCGCCACACCACGGAGCCGTCCGGATTCTCCCGGATGGGGGTCATCCTGATGGCGTGCGAGCCCAGGTACGTGTACGCCAGGTTTCCGGTGAGCCCGGCCGTGGAGAGCGTCCCGAGGTCCGCGAGGTACTTCCCGACACCGCCGAAGCCTGCGAGGCTGTAGTCGTAATAGTAGGTGTGGCCCAGCTCGTAGTCCCCGGCCTGCGTGCGGTCGGCGAAGTAGGCGATGGTCTTCTGCGTCCACCAGTGATCACGGTAGATGGTGGTGAACTCGTCGTCCGGGCCGAAGCACTGCGATCGGGGGCCGTCCGCAGTGAGCCAACTCCACCCCAGTTCCCACGGGTTGGTGTTGTTGTCGGACTCGATGGGGTCGCCGAACGGCGTCAGGCAGCTCTCGGCGCCTTCCGGAAGGTCGGTCTCGCCGTCACCGATGGGAACGGTCGCGTTGTCCAGCGCGTTCTGGGCTGCCTCGCGTATCGCGGCCTGGATGACAAGGACCCTGGCCTCGAACGCGGCCTGGGCAGCGGCGGCGGCGTCCTTTCCCGCCTGGATCGACGCCTTCCGGGCAGCCGTCGCCGAGGACTGGGCGTCCGCGGCGTAGGACGCGGCGACCTCGGCGGACCGTACGGCCCGCGTCGCCGCCTGTCTCGCCACGCTGCTCGCCCGGCGAGCGGCGGCGGCTGCCTGACGTGCGGTCTCGGCGGACCGCGCGGCGTCGGCCGCGGAAGCTTCGGCGGCCTCGGCGTTCTTGCGTGCTTCTTCGGCGGACTGCGCGGCGTCGGCGGCGTAGCCCTCGGCTAGCTCGGCCCACTGGGTCGCTTCGGCAGCGGCCTGGCGTGCGATGGCTGCCGCTTCGGAGGCCCGCGCCGCGTCCTCCTGTGCGTCTGCGACGATCTTGGCCGCGCGGGCGATCTCCGCACGGATCGCGCTGATGTGCGTGGCGTGATCGTGGTCGATCCGCGCGAACTCGTGCTGCGTGGTCCTGATGAACTGGCGGAGCATGTGCGTGTTGCCCTCGAGCGCGATCCTGGCCGCCGCCTTGACGTAGGGGCCCCCGTTCGCCAGGAGGGTCATGGCCGCAACCCGGTCGTCCTCGCGGACGGCCGCGGTGCGTTCGACGTGCAGGAACGTGTGCAGGGCCTCGGCGGTTCCCGCGTCCAGCGCGGCCTCGGCCGCACGTCGCACCGCGGAACCGGTGTTGTCGTCGGCCAGGATCGCGAACACCTCGACCTGGTTGTTCTCCTTGGCCGCCGCGATCGCCCCGCTCTCGAGGAACACCTTGATCCTGGCGGCGTCCTCGGTCCTCAGAGCCTCTGCGGCCGCCTTGGCCACGTCCGTCGTCGACACCGCGGCCATGGCCGCGACGTTCTCGGCGTTGTCCTGCTGCAGAGCGATGACGCGGTCGGCTTCGATCCAGTGGACGACGTCCTCGTCCGAGCCGGCCAGCGCGAACTCCGCGGCCTCCCGGGTCCAGGTACCCGACCGGTCGATGAGCTGCACCGCCGCCTTGCGCCCGGCCGCCACGGCCTCGTCGGTCCTTCCGTCCCGAAGCGCCGACTCCGCGGAGCTGATGAGTGCTCGGTTCTCTTCGGACAGGCGCGCTTCCTGCGTCCGCTCCCGGTTGAACCGTTCGAGCTGATCCGTCTCCGCGCTCGCCTCGAGCCGCGCTCGCTCGATCGCCTCGTCGGTCTCCTCGGCCAGCCTGGCGAGTTCGGCCGCACGAGCCGCCTGCTCGACCTCACGTGCCTCGGCGACGGCGTCGGCGGCCTTGCTCGCCGCCTCGACAGCGGCCTTGGCGGCGGCCGTGGACCGATTGGCGTAGTCGACCGCCTCGCCGGCATGGTCAGCCGCTTCCACAGCGGCGGCAGCCGCCTTCTCGGCATGATCGGCAGCGCTGTTGGCCGCGTCACGCGCCAAGCGGGCAGCGGCAGCCGACCGTCCGGCCAAGGTCCGCGACCTGTTCGCGGCCTGAGTCGCCCTGGCCGCGGCGGCTTCTGCCACGGCAGCGGCCTGCTGCGCGGCGGCGGCCTCGGACTTCGCGGCGCCGGCGGCCACGGCCGCGTCGGCCGATGCGCGAGCGGCAGCAGCCGCGTTGATCGCCGAGCTGGCGGCAGCTGCGCCCGCCTGATCAGCCTGGTCGGCAGCCGCCGCCGCGATGTCGGCCTTCAAGGCCACGGAGCGGACGAAGCTGACCATCTTCTTGGCGGCCTCTGCTGCCGCTCTGGCCGCGGACGCCATCGATGCATCCTTGGAAGCGGCGATCGCGGCACGATACGCACCTGCCGCAGCGCGCCCTGCCGCTGCCGCCGCAGCGGCAGCCGCCTGTGCGGCCGCCACCGCACGCTGCGCGGCGGCCTGCGCCGTCCGCGAGGCCGAGACCGCGGTCGATGCGGCCGCGGCCGCACCCTGGCCGCCTCCGCCGCCTTGTTCGCCGCCCTGGCCGAGCGTTGGACATCCGCCTCGGCGGCCTCGGCCTCGGCCTTGGCCGCCAACGCCGCTTCTTTCGCCTTCTCGGCAGCCTCGACCGCCTGGGCGGACAGCTCGACGGCCTCGTCGGTCTTCCGGCCGGCGCGGAGCCCCTCCGTCTCCACGACCTTGACCAGCTGCTCGATCGTCGCCGATTCTTCGTCACGCGCCCGGGCGATGTACTGACCCGTCTCCAGGAACCACCGGATCGCCCTCGCTGACCCGTCTTCCAGTGCCCGCTCCGCGTACTCGCGCACCTGTGGTGACGCCGTCGTGAGGATGGACATCACCTGCACACGTTCGTCCTCCTCGTGAGCAGTGAACTGCCCGCCACTGAGGAAGGCGCGCAACGCGAAGTCCGAATCGGTCTCCAGCGCAGCGGATGCCTCACGTTTCACGGCACGACCACCGTGGGCCATGACCGTGGCCACTGCCACCTTGAGATCCTCGTGCACGGCAGTCTGGAAACCGCCCTTGAGGAAGGTCTCGATCGCCGCGTTTCCGCCGGACAGCGCCCCGCCGATACCTTCGCGAGTCGCCCTGCCCGCCGTGACCAAGGACCGCGTGAGCGTGAACCTGTTGTCCTCGGCCCGGGCCACGGGCAACTTCTGGTCGAGGAACGTCGTCACGTCCGCCGCGCTACCCACCAGCGCCGCGGCCGCCGCGGTGCGTACAGCCCGACCGCCCGACCTGTACGCCCACACAACCCGACCCCGCTCGGTATCCGGCAGGCCGTTGTACGTACCGCCCGGGTCGGCCTCGGCGGCGTGGGCGGGGCCGGCCGTCAGAGCGAAAATGGAGGGCAATGCGGGAGCTGCGGCAGCTCCGGCCAGCGACGCGAGTAAGCGACGTCTGCTCCATAGCGTAGGTGACAAGGCATAGATCCTTCCCGATTGACATATACCGACACCAAGCAGCCGATACGCACCGACTACCCTTTAAACGTGCAGAGTTGGGAGCCGCACGATAGCTCGCAAGACAAAGGGAAACGCCCTCGAACATTCGAGGGAGGAGTGGCGAGAGCTTCGTGATAAGGAGTCGCCCGTACGGCAGGGGGGAGCCGTGGCGGACGCCCGACGCCCCTGGCGTCGAACCGTTCGCGGACGTGCCGCCCGGCAAGCCGCGTCGCACCGGCACGCTTGCCCGAGCACGCGTTTCACAGACAGGACCCACTCGTAAGACGCATACTCCCGGCAGCCGCCACCACAGCAGCACTCGTGCGCGCCGACGCCCCTCAGGCCGCCGCGGATGGCCTTCCCCCGGTCACCGTCGAGGACTTCGTCCACCCCGACGCCGACAAGATCTACGCCGAGCGTGGCATCCTGCTCACCACAGGGGACGGCAAGTTCCTGCTGGCCGACTGCGACTCCGCCACCGGTCTGATCCAGATACTGGCCTGTGGCAAGGACCCCGTTCTGCTTCTCCGTGAAGGGCAACTCCGGACGCCTCGTCGCCGACATGACGGTGGACGGTACCGAGACCTCCTACGACATCGCGCCGAACACCTGGACCGCGGTCGGCGAGAGCGCCGACCCGGAGATCGGGTCACGTCCAAGCTCGTCGTCTCGTGTGACGGTCGCGGAGTGGTCAGCCACGCCGGGTCCCGCCTGCCGGCCGATCTCGCCGATGCCACTGGCCTGACGGACGCCTGCACCTGCGCGCTGCGCAGGCTGCGGCCTCGTGGCACCGGGCATGACCCAGCCCGGGCCGCGACCGATCTGCCAGTGATGCTCGCCGACGGTCGCGAGGCGATCGCGGACCTGGCCCTGCTGCGCGACCAAGCCGAGGCCTTCGGCCCGGACGCCTCCACCCCGACCGCGTGGCGGCTGCTGGCCGGCGTCGACCCTGGTTCCGAGAACACGGCTGCGTGCACTGCCTGGCCCGGGACGCCGGCATCTCGCAGGCCACGTGCTACCGCTACCTCCATGAGGGCATCGGCGTGCTGGCCGCCCAAGCTCCCGATCTGTACGAGGCGTTGGACCTCTGCCGCGCCGAGGGGATGACACACGTGGTGCTGGACGGCACGCTCATCGCCTGCGACAGGCTGGCCGGGGTCCGGGAGAACGGCAACGACCTGTGGTCCTCTCAGAAGCACAAGAGCTTCGGTGGCAACATTCAGTTCCTGGCCGCGCCGGACGCCACCCCGCTGTGGGTCTCCGATGTCGAGCCGGGTTCCACCCCGGACATCACCGCAGCCCCTATCCACGTGCTGCCCGCGCTGTACAAGGCCGCCGCCGACAGGCTTCCCACGCTCGCCGACAAGGGCTACATCGGCGCCGGCATCGGCATTCACGTGCCCGTACGCCGCCCCAAAGGCCACTCCGAGACCGCCCTGGACCGAGGAACCCCCGCCACGAATGCGCTGATCAGACACCTGAGGGCGCGCGGCGAGCGGACCGCGGCGGAACTGAAGGAACGCTGGCGAGCCCTCAAGCACGTCACCCTCAGCCCCAGCAGAATCGGCGACATAGCCCGTGCCGCACTCGTTCTCAACGGGCAATGGAAATGATCTCCACTGGGAAAACCTCACTGCCAGCCAACGAAAACCCCAGGACTATCCGTGCCGTCGTAGAGCTGGTAGCTGGTGGCGTACGAACGTACCGCAGTGTCTTGGTGGCCACGGCGTTCGCCGCCGTCTTGGAGACCTTGTACGTGTACTCGGCGGACGGCTGGCCGGCGTGGCCGGACTTGGACCAGCCCGGCAGCCATACCTTGATCACGCGTCCGAGACCGTCGTGAACGGCGTCGGTGCGCTTGCCGTTGGTGTCGACGGAAGCGGTGGTCACGCCGCGGACCGGGTCGTATTCGGTCGTGGTGACGTGGCCCAGTGCTCCGCGCGGCCGCGCCACCGACGGCGGCCGCGCGCCCGTATGAACTCTCAGCTGAGATCCAGGACGCGAACCGGTCGTCCCTTCCACACGTCCAGGGTCACCGTGCCGACAACGGCGCCGGAGATCCTGTCGGGGGTCGGACGGAGTGGGTGCCCAACCGGCTGCATACCGGCGCGTTCACCGTCACCGGCATCCGCGGCCTGGAGTTGGACATCGACGGCCAGGACGGCGCCGCGATCTGCAAGGGGTGACGCGGGCGGTCCGGTCGTTCGTGCCGGAACTGCCGGCGATGAGCTTGTCGGCGTCAGCAGCCGGTCCTGGCAAGGCGGATGCTTCGGCTCCGAGGAGACCCGAACCGGCGCGGTCGCCTCCCGCGCCGACGACCTGGCCACCTGGGTCACCACCGCCGTCACCGCCCCCCACACCCTCACCAACAAGGCGACCGGAAAGTGCCTGGCCGTCCCCCAGGCCAGCACGGACAACGGCACCAAGCTGATCCAGTGGACCTGCACCGGCAACAGCGAACAGCAGTGGCACCTGGAGAAGGTCGCGGGCGGAAACGGCGACCGTTACCGCGTCCGGAACCAGAACAGCAACAGGTGTCTCGCCATCCCCCAGGCCGGCCTGGACAACGGTACCCAGGCCATTCAGTGGACCTGCTCCGGCAGCAACGACCAGATCTGGATCAACGACAGCATCGGCCGACTGCGCAACCTGAACAGCGACAAGTGTCTCGCCATCCCTCAGGCCAACCCCGCCATCGGTACCGGAGCCGTTCAGTGGACGTGCTCGACGAACACCGACCAGAGGTGGACCTGGTAATACCCTGAGCGCCGAAACCGGAGCACACGGTCACCCGATCTTCCCGGCCGTGGGCTCCGGTTCCCGTTCCGGACTGGCCGCGACCGCCGTCACCGCCCGGGCCCGCGGCCCCTGGAACAGATACGCCAGCCCGAAACCCGCGCCCACCACCAGTGCGCCGCCCACCGCGTCCAGCACCCAGTGGTTGCCGGTGACGACGATCGCGGTCACCGTGAGGGTCGGGTGCAGCAGGCCCAGTGCCTTCATCCATCCCTTGGGCGCGACGATCGCGATCACGACGCCGCACCACAGGGACCAGCCGAAGTGCAGTGAGGGCATCGCCGCGTACTGGTTGGTGAGGGCGGTCAGGGTGCCGTAGTCCGGCTGGGAGAAGTCCTGGACGCCGTGGACCGTGTCGATGATGCCGAGGTCCGGCATCAGGCGGGGCGGGGCGAGGGGGTAGAGCCAGAAGCCGATCAGGGCCAGCAGGGTGGTCAGGCCCAGCGTCGAGCGGGCCCAGCGGTAGTCGACCGGGCGGCGCCAGTACAGGACGGCGAGGACGGTCAGCGGGATCGTGAAGTGGAACGACGTGTAGTAGAAGTCGAAGAACTGGCGCAGCCAGTCGACCTTCACTATGGCGTGGTTCAGCGTGTGCTCGATGTCGAGGTGGAGCACCCGCTCCAGCGACAGGATCTGCTCGCCGTGTTCCTCTGCCCGTTCCCGGCCGCCGGAGATCGTTCCGCCGGTGGCCGCCAGCCGGACCTTGGAGTACGCGGCGTAGGTGACGCGTATGAGGAGCAGCTCCAGGAGGAGGTTCGGACGGCCGAGGACCCTGCGCAGAAAGGGCAGGAGCGGTATGTGCTTCCAGCGGCCCGGGACCGGTGGGGCGTAATCCGTGGGGATCGGTGCGCGGTAGTAGGGGGAGGTGCGCGACAGGAACGGTACGGCCGTGGCGGCGGCGATCGCGGCGAGGAGGACGACGTTGTCGCGCAGGGGGTGCAGCGCGGCCATGTTCGGCAGGAGCATCTTCGCCGGGAGGGTCATGACCAGGACGACGGCCACCGGCCACACCAGGCGGTCGGAGGCGCGTCGGCCGACCCGGCCGACCACCGCGAGGAGCACCCACAGCAGCTGGTGCTGCCAGGCCGTCGGCGCGACGACGATCGCGGCGCAGCCGGTAATGGCGACGGCGAGCAGGAGCTGGCCGTCGCGGGCGTAGCGGACGGCCCGGCGCAGGCCCAGGGTGGCGACCGCCGCGCCCAGGACCAGGAAGAGGACGATCTCCAGCGGGCCGGACAGGCCCAGCCGGAGCAGCGCGCCGTGCAGGGACTGGTTGGCGAGGTCGTCGGCCCGGCCGCCGAGGCCGACGCCGGCCAGGTGGTGCACCCAGTAGGTGTACGAGTCCTGTGGCATCGCCGCCCAGGCGAGCGCCGTGCACGAGGCGAACGTGACGCCCAGGGAGGCGGCGGCCTTCTTACGCCCCGTGAACCACAGCAGCGGGGCGAAGAGCAGCACCGTCGGCTGGAAGGCGGCGGCGACACCGATCAGCGCGCCGCCGGCCCGCTCGCCGCGCACGGCGAAGCAGCCGAGGAGGACCAGCAGGACCGGGATGATGCTGGTCTGGCCGAGCCAGAACGCGTTGCGCACCGGCAGCGACAGCATCAGCAGGCAGATCGCGACGGGCGCGGCGACGAGGGACGTACGGCGGCTTATGGGGGGCGGGAGGGCGCGGGCGGCGACCAGGCCGAGGACGACGACCAGCAGCAGTGTGCCGAAGGTCCAGCCCCAGCCGAGCGCCTGCTCGGCGGAGCGGGTCAGGGGCTTGAGGACCAGGCCGCCGAAGGGCGTGCCGGTGAAGCGGGTGGAGTCGTAGAGCGAGCCCTCGACGTGCAGGACGCCGTCCGGGCCGACCCAGGTCTCCAGGTCGGTCAGCCGCTCACCGCGGGGGGTGCTGAGGACGACGGCGATCTGCCGTACGCCGAGGATCGTGGCGACCAGCCACAGGGCCAGGCGTGCGGCGCGCAGGCGTGCGCCGACCGTCGGTCCGAGGACTCCCACCGGTCTTCCGCTGTGCTCCGCATTCGCCACGCCTCGTCGGCCTCCCGCCCCGTTCGTCCCACGCGCCGTGCACGTGGGGAAGACGCAGGCAACCCTCGCTTCACCTGACGTCCCCCCTCCTTTTGTCCGGAAGACGATAGTCGCCGGGGGGTCGGGTTGCCTCGGGCGGGGGGCGAGATAGATCACAAGGCGATCCGGAACAGGCGGTCGGGCGCTCTCCGGTAGGCGAGCGAAGGGTCGAGGACGTCACCGTCACCGGTCCCGGTCGATGCCTGCGGCGGCCCGTCCGTCCTCGGTCTGCCGTTGGGTGGGCTTCAACGGTGCTGCTGCGGGTATCCGCCGGGGTGCGCGGAGTCGTTTTGGGTGAGACCGTATTGGACGAGTCGGTGTCGGTAGTGTTGCGCCATGACCGCCGATGTTCCGCACAGAAACGCTGCCTCGCGAGTGACCGACCGGCCCGGGGACACCTCGCCTTTTGCTCTTGGGCTGCTGCTGCGCCGGGCCCACTGGCGTGCGGCTGCCGTGATGGAGGAGGCGCTTCGGCCGCTCGGGATCGAGTTGCGGCACTTCGCCGTGCTCATCGTGCTGGTCGAGCGCGGGCCCACGGTGCAGCGGGATCTGGTGGCGGCGACCGGGTCGGACAAGGCGGGGATCATGCGGGTCGTGGACGACCTGGAGCGCAAGGGGCTGGCCGTACGCAAGAGCGTTCCGGGGGATCGGCGGGTGCGGGCAGTGGAGATCACGCCCGCGGGCGTCGAGCTCTTCGATGCCGCCCATGTGGCGGCGGAGCCGCTGGCCGAGCGCCTGGTCGCCGAGCTGGGGCCCGGCGAGGCCGAGCAGCTCAGGGAGCTGTTGACCCGGTTTGCCCATCCCGGGAGTTAGGGCCCTGGGTGTAGGCGCGCCCGCGCGGCAGTTGTGTGCTGCGCGGGCGCGCTTTTTCATGCGGCGAGGCGCTCCGCCAGTTCCTTGGCCTTGGTGGTCGCGTCCCTGAAGGCGCGTTCGCGGGAGGCCTCGTAGAGGGGGATCAGCTCGGCCATGTCCGGGTTGCGGGGGGCCATGGTGAGTTCCGCGACGATGAAGTCGACGTCCAGGCCGAGGGTGCGCTTGAGGACGGCCTCCAGGTAGTTCTGGACGAACTCGAAGTCCTCGCGCGGGGTGCCCGGCGCGTAGGAGCCGCCGCGGCTGGCGACGACGGTGACCGGGGTGCCCTGGGCGGAGGGGTTCTCGCCCCAGGTGCGGCCGAGCAGGATCACGTTGTCCAGCCATGCCTTGAGGGTCGACGGGATCGAGTAGTTGTACATGGGGGCGCCGATCAGGACGGCGTCCGCCTGCTCCAGTTCCTCGATGAGCCGCACGCGCGCCGCGAACGCGGCGGCCTGCTCCGGGGTGCGCTCGGACGGTGCGGTGAAGCCGGCGGACCAGGCGTCGGCGGTGATGTGCGGGACGGGGTCGGCGGCCAGGTCGCGGTGGATCACCGTGCCCTCCGGGTGCTGTTCCTCCCAGGCCTTGCGGAAGGCGGCCGCG
Source organism: Streptomyces sp. Z423-1 (assembly GCF_013009255.1). Classification (NCBI taxonomy): domain Bacteria; kingdom Bacillati; phylum Actinomycetota; class Actinomycetes; order Kitasatosporales; family Streptomycetaceae; genus Streptomyces; species Streptomyces sp. Z423-1. The sequence continues at coordinate 6,614,525 of NZ_CP053109.1, read as the reverse complement.
ACCGAGCGGGACGCGGACGCCTCGCCGGGGAGTACGGACGAGTCGATGTGCAGCAGCGTGGCCATGCGTTTTCTCCAAAGAAGCGTGCCCTGGGCGGGGAGCCGGGCTGAGGATTCGTACAGGTAGTTTAACCTGAGACGGTATTGCGTGATACTATCGTGAATGAAACGGAGGGGTCGCGTCGGAAGTGGGAGGTAGGCGACCGTGGACGTCTACGAGGCCGTCAGGAGTCGGCGGGCGGTGCGCGGATTCACCGACCGGCATGTCCCGAGGGAAGTGCTGGAGCGGGCGCTGTCCGCCGCGGCCTGGGCGCCGTCCGCATCGAACCTCCAGCCGTGGCACGCCTATGTGGTGACCGGCGCGCCGCTGGCCGAGCTCAGGAAGCGCGCCGCCGAGCGCCTGGCCGCGGGTGAACCCTGGGACGAGCCGGAGTACGAGCAGTACCCGCCCGCACTGAAGTCCCCCTACCGCGAACGCCGGTCCGCCTTCGGCGAGCAGCGCTACGGCGCACTCGGCATTCCGCGCGAGGACCTGGAGGCGCGCCAGCGGGCCGCAGCCGCGAACTGGGACTGCTTCGGCGCGCCCGCCGCGCTGTTCTGCTACATCGACCGCGACATGGGCCCGGCCCAGTGGTCCGACGTCGGCATGTATCTGCAGACCGTCATGCTGCTGCTGCGCGCCGAAGGGCTGCACAGCTGCCCGCAGATGGCGTGGGCCAAGTACCACAGGACCGTCGCGGAGGTGCTGTCACCGCCGGATGAGTTCATGCTGGTTTGTGGCATGTCGATCGGTTTCGAGGACATCAGGGTGGGTTGCACCCGTACGGGTCGGGCGCCGCTCGGCGACACGGTCACGTTCGTCGACACGGTGGACACCGCAGACCGAACTCGCTTGCCGACGGAGACGGCAGCGGCCTGCTCTCCCTCACGCGCACCTCACGGCCGACGCAGGCCCCGCGTTGTCGCACGTCTCGGTGACGGCTTCACCAGACACCTCGGGCGGTTGGCGTCGCAGATCGGGTTGCCGCCCGGAGCCGGTTGAGGAACCGATCGGATTCCGTGCCGTGGTGAGAAAGGTGGATCATGATGATTGCCCACGAGAGGCGTCGCACGATGCCCTCCGAGGCATCACCGTCCCGGGACTCCGCGTCGGCGGGCTTGCACGCCCTGCCCCGTCCCGTGGCCGTGGTGGTGGGCGCCGGTGGCGTACTCGGCGCGGCGCATGTCGGTGTCGGGTACGCGCTGGAGGAGCGCGGATTCGTCCCGGACATGATCATCGGCACCTCGGTGGGCGCCCTCAACGGGGCCATCGCGGCCGCCCACCCCGACAGGGCCGCGCCGTGGCTGGATCACGTGTGGACGCGGTTGCGTCGCCGTGAGGTGTATCCGCTCGGCTATCCGTCCTCACGGGCCGGCATCTTCACCGATCGCGGCCTGCGGCGGCTGATCGCCCGGTCCGGGCTGCCGTCGCGGATCGAGGAGCTGGCCGTCCCGTTCACCGCGGTCGCCATGGACCTGGGGACCGGCGCCGCGGCGCTGCTCGACCACGGAGACCTCGAGTCCGCACTGCTGGCCGGCGCGGCCATTCCCGGGATCCTGCCCCCGGTGGATCGCGAGGGCAGGACGCTCGTCGACGGCGGGGTGATCGCCTATGTCCCGGTACTGGCGGCCCGGCAGGCCGGCGCGGCCAGCGTGGTGGTGGTGGTGACCGGTCCGGAGAGCTCGCCCTTGAGCCCCACCGTCCCGCGCCGACGGGCCGGCGCGATCGCCGCCAGGGCCCGGCAGCTGATGTTGCACCACCAGATCGAGCGTGACCTGCACGAAGTGTCCCGGCACATCCCGACCGTCGTGCTGCCGACCGGCGTCGACACCTGGCCCGCCCCGTGGGACTTCGGCCATACCCGACGACTGATCAGCACCGCGTCCGGCACGGCAGGACGCTTTCTCGACGGGCTGCGTGTCTGTGGGCCGGGCCTGTATCGGGTCGAGGATGCCCCGGCGGTGCCGGCCGGGCCGGGCGAGCCATCGACGTCCTCCGCTTCGGGGGCTGCCCTGTGAGTACCGTCGCGTTCCTCAACATCGCCATGCACGGACGCGTCAACCCGACGCTGCCGGTGGTGGCCGAGCTCGTCCGGCGCGGTCACTCCGTCACGTACCACACCTCGCCCGCGTTCCGTGAGGAGATCGAGGCCGTCGGCGCGACGGTGTGCCTCTACGCCGGGGGCGACCAGCCGCTCCCCGATCCGCCGACGCCGGTCACGCTGATCGAGGGGCTGGCGGGCACCGCCGTTCGCCTGCTGCCCGCGGTGCTCGCCGATCTGCGTCGTATCCGGCCCGATCTGATCGTTCACGACAACGCCTGTCCGTGGGGCGCGGTCGCCGCGCGCGAACTCGAGGTGCCGGCGGCGTCGTCGTTCACCACATTCGCGTTCAACCGGCACGTGCCCAGTCCCACCCGCGGCTCGTGGGACCTGCTGGCGGCGGCGATGGCTCGACCACGCCGTGTCCAGGGCTACCTGCGGTCCCGGTGGGAGCTGCGGCGCCGGTTCGACGCGAGTGGGCTGCCCTGGGTCGACTTGGGGAACATCCGCCAACCGCTCAATCTGGTCTACACCTCGCGGGCTTTCCAGCCCGCCGTGGAGGAATTCGACCAGTCCTACCGGTTCGTCGGCCCGAGCATTGGCGCCCGCCCGGACGACCCGTCATTTCCGGCCGATCGGCTGCGGGACCCGGTGCTGTACGCGTCGCTGGGCACGGTGTTCAACGCCGACCCGAGGCTGCTGCGCAGTTTCGCCACCGGGCTCGCCTCACTGGGCGGCACGGTGATCGTCTCCACCGGGCAGACCGATCCCGCCGCGTTGGGTCCGTTGCCGGAGCATGTGCTCGCGCGCCGTTTCGTCCCGCAACCGGAGGTGCTGGCCCGTGCGGCGCTGTTCGTCACCCATGGCGGGATGAACAGCGTCAATGAGGCCATGTACGCCGGGGTTCCGATGCTGGTGGTCCCGCAGGGTGCCGACCAGCCGATGGTGGCCCGTCGCATCGTGGAGCTCGGCGCCGGCCTGTCCATCCGTACCGAGGACGTCACCGAGGGCTCCGTGCGTGCCCTCGCCGGGCACCTGCTCCACGAGCCCCGGTTCCGGGCAGCCGCGGCCACCCTGCGGGTCGCCCAGCACGAGGCGGGTGGACACCGGCGCGCCGCCGACGAACTCGAGCGGTATCTGCATGCGGCCGGGTCGGTCGGCCGGCCCGCTCCCGTCGATCCGTCACAGTGGGGCTGAGTGATGTCACTCGTCGTCTTCCTGCTGCTGCTCGCCGGGGTGTCGGAGGCCGCCGGGCGCATCGTGCCGCTGGCCGTGCGCCGGCCCGGCATGTCGCGGCCACTGGTGGCCGGGTTGCTGGTGGCCGGTGGCCTCGTCGAGGCTGCTGTGTTCACGCTGTGGCCGCTGACCGCGTGGACCCTGGCCGAGCTGGTGCTGCCCTCCGAGCCGCCGGGCGCCGGGTTGGCGTGGACACCGGACCTGGTCGCCCCGCTCGTGCTCGCCGCCGTCCTCGCGTTCCCGTTGCTCGGGCCCCTTCTTCACCTGTTGCTCTTCGTGGGGGTCGGCGCGGGTCTGGCCGGCCCGCTCGCCGCGGCGACCGGGCTGGGCTGGTGGGGCGCCGCTGGTTGCGTGGCCGTCGCCGGCGCCGGGCTCGGTGTCGCCGTGGAGGCCGTTCGGCGTCTGGTCGTGCGGATCAGCGCGACCGAGGGGCGGGAGTCGACGGCATGAACGATTTCCTGTTCTGGGGCGGCGGGCTCGGGCCGGCTCTGATCGCCGAGGCTCTGCTGGCACGCTACGAGGTGCTGGCCTACGGCGCGGGCTGGCGGGCCCCCGTCACCGAGCTCCCGGGGGGCCTGCCCTACGCCCGGGGCGCGGCTCCCGACCGTCCCCCGGCTGCCTACCTGGTCTACCTGGACGGCATCGGCAAACGCCGGGTCCGCGACAGCCGGGACGGCGGGCAGCTGGTCAAGGCCCTGCTCGCCGGGGCGCCGGAGCTGCGGTTGCTGGGTCAGGTGCAGCCCTACTCGCCGCTGGCCGAGCCGCTCGCCGATCGGCCGGTGTGGGCGTGGCTGCGCCGGCGCGTCGGGCTGCTGCTGTTCCTGCACAACGTCATGCAGATCTTCGTCGCCGCCGACCACCGCTACCGGCCCCTGTACAACCGTGCCGTCGGCTCCCAGATCGCCACTCAGCTCCGGCTCGCCGGCTACCGGCCCGGCAGCGGTGTCCCCGTGGTGCTGCTGAGCTACAGCGGGGGCGCTCAGGTCGCCACCGGCGCGGTCGACGAACTGCACACCCGGCTGCGCTCCCCGCTCCTGCTGATCACGCTGGGTGGGTTCCACAACGGCGCAAACGACATCACGCGTGCCGAGCACCTGCATCGGCTGACCAGTGCCGGCGACCGGATCGAGCGGGTCGGCACCTGGATCTTCCCTCAGCGCTGGCGGCTGTTCCGCGGGAGCGGATGGAACCGGGCCCGCCGCGCCGGGAAGATCACCGTCCATCGGCTCGACCCGGCCACCCATGTCGGGCCCGGCAGCTACATCAGCCCGACGGCTCGGCTGCCCGACGGCCGCAGCCACCTCGACCGCACCGCCGACACCGTGATCGGACTCATCCGCGCCCACATTCGGAATGAGCTGTATTCCGAATGAGCTGTATTTCGAACGAAAGGCACATTATGAAGATCGCAGTCATGGGCGGTACCGGGCTGATCGGCTCGCAGGTCGTCGAGAAGCTGAACGCCGCCGGGCACGAGGCGGTACCGCACGCGCAGTCCACCGGAGTCGACGTCATCAGCGGCCAGGGACTGGACGAGGCGATGGCGGGCGCCGACGTCGTCGTCAACCTGACGAACTCCCCGACCTTCGACGAAGCGTCCCTGGACTTCTTCCAGACCTCGATGGACAACCTTCTGGCCGCGGCCCGGAAGGCCGGCGTCGGCCACTTCGTCGTCCTCTCGATCGTCGGCGTGGACCAGGTGCCGGAGCTGGACTACTACCGGGCCAAGGCGCTCCAGGAGAAGATCCTCGCGGCCGGGCCGATCCCCTACTCGATCGTCCGGGCGACGCAGTTCATGGAGTTCATCGACGCGGTCATGTCCTGGACCGCCGACGACAACACCGTCCGGCTGCCCGCCACGCCGATCCAGCCGATCGCCGCCAAGGACGTGGCCGACGAGGTGGCACGGGTCGCCGCGGGCGCCGCGCTGAACGGCATCCGCAACATCGGCGGCCCCGAGGTCTTCGCCCTGGACGAGCTGGGCCGGATCACTCTGTCCCGCAAGGGCGACCACCGTACCGTCGTCACCGACCCCACCGCGGGCACGTTCGCCGCCGTCAAGGGCGACGTCCTCACCGACAAGAACGCCCACCTCGCCCCCACCCGCTACACCGACTGGCTCTCCTGACCCACCGCTCCGCGGGCGGTACGTCGTCACTCGACTCGGCCGAGGCAGTCACGGCGTGCCGCCCTCACGGCGGGACCGTCGTGGGACGATGAGACCCGTCGTGTGATCGGGACAGGAGAGGCAGACCGCATGAGTGAGTCGCAGATCTGGGACGCCGTCGACGAGTACTTCACCACCCACCTCTCCCGCGACGACGAGGTCCTCCAAGCGGCCCTGCGCGACAGCGAGGCGGCCGAGCTGCCGCCGGTCAACGTCACGGCGACCCAGGGCAAGTTCCTGCAGCTCCTCGCCCAGGTGCAGGGTGCGCGGAACATCCTGGAGATCGGCACGCTCGGCGGCTACAGCACCATCTGGATGGGCCGCGCCCTCCCCGCCGACGGGCGTCTGATCTCGCTGGAGTACAGCCCGAAGCACGCCGAGGTCGCCACGCGCAACATCGCCCGCGCGGGCCTCGACAAGATCGTCGAGGTGCGTGTCGGCCCCGCCCTGGAGTCGCTGCCTCAGCTCGCCGACGAGAATCCGCCGCCCTTCGACCTGGTCTTCATCGACGCCGACAAGGCCAACAACGCCCACTACGTGGAGTGGGCGCTGAAGCTCACGCGTGCGGGCAGTCTGATCGTCGTCGACAACGTCGTGCGCGGCGGCCGCGTCGCCGAGGCGGACAGCTCCGCTCCCGACGTCCAGGGCACCCGCAGCGCCATCGACCTCATCGGCTCCCACCCCAGGCTCACCGGCACCGCGATCCAGACGGTGGGCAGCAAGGGGTACGACGGCTTCGCGCTGGCGCGCGTCCTCGGGTGACGCCGTTCACGCCTCGTGGTAGTAGCCCACGTTCACGCTGCGCGGACCGGTGCGGTCCTGGATGACTATCTCGCCGTTGCCGCCCCTGGGCAGCGGCACCGTACCGCCGTACGCGAGCGGCTGGGCGTGCTCGCCGGACCTCAGCCGGACCTCGGAGGACGGGTCCGGCTGCGAGCCGCGCAGCCAGGTCACCTGCCAGTCGCCGTCCGGCCCGCACAGGAACTCCAGGTGCACCCGCGAGACGAACAGCCAGTCCTCGGGCGTCACGAGCCGGCACACGGTCTTGTCCCGGCCCACCCGCAGCACCGTCCCCGGCTCGCTGGGCGCGTCGGCCATGAGCATGCCGGCCGTGGCGCCCGCTTCCGTCCCGGAGACGGAGGCCATGGTCAGTTCGAGCACGTGCGCTCCCTTGCAATGTCCTTGTCCGGCAGCCCGGTTGGCCTGCCGCCGCCGCATGATAAATCGCCCGGCGTGGCGGCGTCCGGCACAATGGCCTCATGACCGAGCGAAAGCCACCGGGCGTCAGCTTCGAGTCCTGGACCGACAAGCAGATCCGTGACGCGGAGGCGCGCGGCGACTTCGCCCATCTGCCGGGCGCGGGCAAGCCACTGCCGAAGGACGTCGAGGAGACCTACGACGAACAGTGGTGGATCAAGCGGAAGTTGGCCCGCGAGGGCGTCTCGGTCCTGCCGCCCACCCTCGCCCTGCGCAAGGAGGCCGAGGACGCGCTGCTCGCCGCGATGCGGGCGCCGTCGGAGCGGCTCGTGCGGAAGATCGTCGAGGACATCAACGTCAAGATCCGCGACATCATGTTCAAGCCGCCGCCCGGCCCCCCGCTGGGTCTGAAGCCCTACGACGTCGAGGACGTCGTGGGGCGGTGGCGGGAGGGCCGGGCAGCGGCCGAATAGCCTCTGTCAGTGGCGCAGCAGCCGGTCCGCCAGCTCGCGGTAGTCCCGCAGAGCGATGCGGAGTTGCTCGGTGTCGCTGGTCGCGGGGGTGGCCTCGTCGGTTTCCTCCCAGGACCTGCGCAGGGTACGACGGCGCTGGGTCACGGCGTCCGTGAAGCGGGCCGCGATCTCCTCCAGCACATGGTCCGCCTCCTCGATGGCGGCCCGGGGGCCGTCCACGAAGGAGGACACCGCCTGCTGCATCCGCAGCTCGAACTTGTCGGTCTCCTCGCGCGGCAGCAGCGGGGCCATACGGGACGTCGGGGCGGAGGGGTCGGCCGGGCGCCTCGTCGTGGTCGGCGCTTCAGGAGACGTCTCCTGTGCCCCAGGAGTCTCCTGCGCCTCGGAAGTCCCATGAGCCGCACCAGTCGGCGGCACCGCACCGACCCCCGTCTCACGCCCGATGAGATCCTCGCGCCGCCCGCTGCGGTCGGGCTCGGGCGGCTCGCCGCCCATGGGCCGTGTCACGTCGGTCATGTGCCTCAACTTCCCTTCGCATGGCGCCCGAAGGTCCACGGCAGATGCAGGCGGCCGGGGCCCGCGTGGGCCAGTGTCTTGGTGCGTTCGGCGGGCGGGCGCCCCTGGTCGTCGTCGCGCGCCGGACGCAGCAGGTCGTCGAAGAGGGCACGGGCCTCGACCATGGCCTCGCGCATCTCCTCGGTGGCGGTGCGCCCCTCGGTTGCGCCGCTCGCCCGCGCGCGGGCGATGCGATGGACGTGCCGGTAGCCCTGCACGTGGTCCGCGTGGTGCACCGACAGCGCGGCGAGCTGCTCCTCGTACTGCCCGCCGTCCGGGAAACCCCGTACGGCGGCCAGCTCGGCCAGCAGCTGGTCCGCCTCGGTCACGGCGTCCTGCGGCGCTTCGACGAACCGCTCCTGGGCGGCCGTCCAGCGGGCCTCGAACCGCTCACGCTGCGCCGGTTCGAGCGGCCGCTCACGCAGCTCGCCGTGCCGCTCCACACGCTCGGCGAGCTCACGTTCGGCAGCCTTGGCATCCCCGTCGTGCCGGGACACGGCCCGGTCGTACTCGGGTCCGAAGCGCCGCCTCAGGTCCCGTCCGCCGCCCGCGCCACGGCCGCGCAGGGTCAGGGCGGCCACGATGAGGGCGACCGCCGCCACAATCACGATCAGAGCAATGATCCAGCCAGTGGACATGAATGCCTTCCGGGTTCTCGACCCGACCGGCCCATCGCCGAGCCGGTCACGCTGACCGGGTTGCCCACACGCCCCCACCCAAACGACGCCCCCGTGCCCGACAATGCCGCCGCCGACTCCCCCGACGCCGTCGCGCTCTGGCGGTCGTACTACACGGAGACCCGGCCGAACTGGAACGGGAGATCGCCGCCAACACGGGCAAGGACCTCGCCCTGCTCCTACACGCCCGGCACGACGGCACACCGGCGGACACCGCAGGCATACGCCGAACCCCCGACCCGACCACCACCGAACTCACCCGGGTGTTCCTCCTGCCGCACCTGCGCGGCAAGGGCGGAGCAACACACCTCGTCGCCGCCGCAGAGCAGGCCGCCCGCGCCCTCGGCGCCACCCGAATGATCCTGGACACCAGAAGCGACCTGGTGGAGGCCCGGGCACTCTACGCCCGCCTCGGCTACGAGGAAACGGAGCCGCACAACAGCGACCCGTACGCCGAGCACTGGTTCAGCAAGCGCCTCACCTGAAACGGAGCACGCACCCGCAGTCGCCCACGGCGGGAAGGGGCCGTGTCGGGGGGTGTCCGCCCGCAGCGGTTGGCGCGTCAACACGGGCACCTCTGCAAGAGACCGAGTCGCGCCGTTCCGAGGACGGACACCCCCCGGCGCGGCCCCGACGCACCCCGCACCGTAGGCGCTACAGCAACCACGCACCACAGCCACAGGCCGCCGCAGGCATGGCACCCGCACCCGCACCCGCACCCGCAGGCCCTACCCCCACCACGCACCCACAGCCCAAGGCCGCCGCAGGCACCCGCACCTCACCTGAACCGCACTCACCTGAACCGCCCCACCGCCCGCACATCATGCGGCTGCTCCCGATCCGACCCGCACAGCTCCTCGTTCAACTCCCGCACCAGCTGCACCAGATCGGTAGGCCGCTCCGCCCCCCACCAGTCACCGAGCAACTCGGCCAGCGACTCCTCCCGCGCCCGCGCCAACCGTTCGGCCACCACACGCCCCTGCTCGGTCAGAACAAGGTCGAGACCGTCGCGCACGGCAAGCCGACGCACCTCGACCTGCCGGGCCCCGTCGAGGATGACCCCCAGCGGCACGGTGCTGCGCTCGGCAAGCACCCCCGGCTCCACCCGCCCGTACCTCTTGATCCGCAGCAACAGCCAACTCGCCGCCGGCACCAGCTCGTCGTACCCCGCACGCGCCGCGATCCTCCGGTACACCTCCTGCCGCCCCTCCCGCGTCCCGAGCACCGACAACGCACGGCACACCTCGTCGTACGACGACCGCTCCACCGGATTGCTGGCCAGCGTCTCGCTGACATCGGGCGCCGTGACGGACACCCGCAGCCGGTCCTCCTTCAGGAACCACGTCAGCACGAAGGCGAGGAACGCGACAGGAGCGGCGTACAGAAACACATCCGTGATGGCGGACGCGTAGGCGTGCAACGCCGGCGCCCGCAGCTCCGGCGGCAGATCGCCGATCCCCCGCGGATCCGCCTCCAGCCCCTCGATGGACACGCCGCCGGGCAGCGGCACACCACGGAAGGCGGACGCCAGTTGATCACCGAGGCGCCCCGCGAAGACCGTGCCGAACACGGCGACGCCGAACGCCGCCCCGATCGAGCGGAAGAAGGTCGCCCCGGAGGTGGCGACGCCCAGATCCTCGTACGGCACGGCGTTCTGCACGATGAGCACCAGCACCTGCATGACCAGCCCGAGCCCGAAACCGAACACGAAGAAGGAGCCGCTGATCACGGCGTCGGAACTGTGCTCGTCGAGCTCGTCGAGCAACAGCAGCCCGATGGTGGTGACAAAGGTGCCCACGACGGGAAAGACCTTCCACCGCCCGGTCCGGCTGACGATCTGCCCGGATCCGGTCGAGGCCAGCAGCAGCCCCAGCACCATCGGCAGCATGTGCACACCCGACATGGTCGGCGAGACACCCTGGACGACCTGCAGGAAGGTCGGCAGATACGTCATCGCGCCGAACATCGCGAACCCGATGATCACGCTGATCGCGGCCGCGAGGGCGAACGTACGGGTGCGGAACAGCTTCAACGGCAGCACGGGCTCCGCCGCCCGCCGCTCCACGACGACGAACACCACGGCGAGCACGACGGCCACCACGACCAGCCCGACGATCTGCGGTGAGCCCCACCCCCAGGTGGTGCCGCCGAGCGAGGCGACCAGAACCAGACAGGTGGCGACGGCGGCGATGAGGAAGGTGCCGAGATAGTCGATGACGTGCCGGGTCACCGCACGCGGCAGCCGCAGCACGCTCGCGATCACGACCAGCGCGACGACCCCCACCGGAAGGTTGATGTAGAAGACCCACCGCCAGCTCAGATGCTCGGTGAACACCCCGCCCAGCAACGGCCCGAGCACGCTCGACGCCCCGAATACCGCACCGAACAACCCCTGATACCGCCCCCGGTCGCGCGGCGGAACCAGATCCCCGACGATCGCCATCGACAACACGATCAGCCCACCCCCGCCCAGTCCCTGCACCGCACGGAACGCGATGAGCTGCGGCATGTCCTGCGCGATCCCGCACAGCGCGGAGCCGACGAGAAAGATCACGACGGCGGCCTGGAACAGCCGCTTCCGCCCGTACTGGTCCCCCAGCTTCCCCCACAGCGGCGTCGCGGCGGTCGAGGCCAGCAGATACGCGGTGACGACCCAGGACAGATGCTGCAACCCGCCCAGCTCGCTGACGATGGTCGGCAGCGCGGTCGCCACGATCGTCTGGTCGAGCGCGGCGAGCACCATGCCGAGCAGCAGCGCGCCGATCGATACGAGCACGCTCCCGGACACCTGCTCCCGGTCCACGGCACCCGGCACCTGCGCGGCCCTGCCGCCGTGCGTCTCCCCGACCATGCACACCTCCGGAGGCTGCCTCGCCGGTCGTCACCTCCTCCATCGTGGGTGGTGTGCCCGGTTATGGCCTGTCGGGCCCTTTTGGAGGCGGTCGTTCCGGCGCGAGTACGGGGGCTTCGCGCACATGACGCACACGGGATCTGCATAATCTCTGGGACCACGGGCGGCATCTGCGGGGCCACGGGGGCGGCATCTCCGGGATCACGGGTCGGCCGCGAGGGGAGGGACGGACGCGTGGCGGAGCCGAAGGGGCACAAGTGCCCGGAGTGCGGGGCGCCCAGAGGGGCGGACAACACCCCGACCTGCGCCTGCGGCGAACGCGCCGCCGAGGCCCTGCGCGACGCGCGTACGGCGGAACAGGCGGCGGCGGAGGACTTCGACCCCCTGCGCATACGCCCCTACGTGGCCCTGGACGCGACCGCACCGGACACGCCGACCGAGGCAGCACCCCCGGCGCAGCCGACGCTGCCGCTCCCCCCGCCGCCCACTCCGAACAGCACGCAGGTCACGCAGACCATGCAGGCCACGCAACCCACGGAACCCGAAGCACGCCCCCGCACCTCTCGCCACCGCACGGCACTGCTGGCGGCGTCCGGCGTGGTGATCACGGCGGCCGCGGCGGCCGGCTTCGCGAGCGGCCTGTTCTCGTACGAGCCCCCGAGCCGGGACAGCGCGGCTCCGGAGTCGGTACGAGAGGCAGTCCCGGAGGCCCGCACGACGCAGCCGAGCCCGACCCCGACGGCAACCACGACACCGTCGCCGACCCCGACACCGGAATCCCCGTCCCCGACGCCCACACCAACCCCGGCCCGGACGCTCACCACGCCACCGGCGTCCCCGACGCCCTCACCCACTCCGACCCAGGCGCCCCCGCCCACGGCTCGCGCAACGGGCTCCCTGACCCCCTCCGACCGCGACGAGCCCGCCCCGACCCTCCGCCAAGGCGATTCCGGCCCCGAGGTGACGGAACTCCAACTCCGCCTGCACCAGCTGTACCTGTACAACGACGACCCGCACGGCCACTACACGCGAGAGGTCGAGAACGCCGTACGCAACTACCAGTGGGCCCGCGGCGTGCAGACCGACGAACTGGGCGTCTACGGCGAGGAGACCCGGGAGAAGCTGGAGTCGGAGACGTCGGAACCCTGACGCTCGACGCCAGGAAGGCCGCACCCCATCAAAACCCGGACCCGACACCCGGCCCCCTACCCAAACGAAACCCGAATCTCCCCACCCCCGACGGCCTCGACCCGCACCCCAGCCAAATCCCCCACCAGCACATCCGGCCGATGCACCGAGGCCCGCGGCCCCACCCCCACGACCCGCATCCCCGCGGCGCGCCCCGCCGCGATCCCCGCACCGGAGTCCTCGAAGACCAGGCAGTCCGCGGGAGCCACCCCCAGCTCGGCGGCCCCCTTGAGGAACCCCTCGGGGTCGGGCTTGCTCGCGCCCACGGACTCGGCGGTCACCCGTACGTCCGGCAGCGCCAGCCCCGCCGCGGCCATCCGCGCCGTGGACAGCGGTACATCCGCCGAGGTCACCAGCGCGTGCGGCAGCCCCCGCAGGGACGCCAGAAACGCCGCCGCGCCGGGGATCGCGACGACGCCCTCCATGTCGGCGGTCTCCTCCGCGAGCATCCGCGCGTTGTCCGCCAGGTTCTGCTCCATCGGCCGGTCCGGCAGCAGTACGGCCATCGACGCGTACCCCTGCCGCCCGTGCACGACCTTCATCACCTCGTCCCCGTCCAGCCCGTGCCGCTCGGCCCACCGTCGCCAGATGCGCTCCACGACGGCGTCGGAGTTGACGAGGGTGCCGTCCATGTCGAGCAGGAGGGCGCGGGCGGTGAGCACGGTGGGCACGGAGGGCACAGTGGTGGCCGTCATCGGCAGCTCCAGGACGCAGGTGGAGGGTGGCGCAGGCGCCGGCCCCGGGGAACAAGGCGGCCCCGCCCGCCGGTCAGGGAAAACGGGCGGGAGCCACTTTGTTCCCCCACGGTACAAAACAAGCGGCGACCCCGCCACCGCCGCAGCCAACCCTTCACCCACCGTTCAGCTCACCCGGTCACGGCCTCCCAGAGGCTCCACACCCCGAGGCCCAGCATCAGCAGCGCCGCGATCTTCGTGATCAGCCCCAGCGGCACCCGCTTCATCAGCGCCCTGCCGCCGACGATGCCCAGCCCGGCCACCGCCCACAGCGCCAGCACCGCGCCCAGGCCGACGGACAGCGGATCGTCGTAACGCGCCGCGAGATTCGCGGTCATGATCTGCGTGAGATCACCGAACTCGGCGACGAGGATGAGCATGAACCCGGCCCCGGAGACCTTCCAGAAGGACTGGTCCTGCGGCCTGCGGATCTCCTCCTCGCCGTCGCCCTTCTTCAGCAGCAGCATCGCCGCGCCGCCCAGGAAGAGCACACCGGTCAGCGCGTGCACCAGCTGCTGCGGCAGCAGCGTCAGCGCGCTGCCCGCCGCGACGGCGAGCGCGACATGCAGCGCGAAGGCGGCGGCGACCCCGGCGAAGACGTACGAGGCGCGGTAACGGGTGCCGAGGACGAGCCCGGCGAGTGCGGTCTTGTCGGGCAGTTCGGCGAGGAAGACGACGCCGAAGACGAGCGCCGTGACGGTAAGGCTGATCAAGGTTCCTCAATCGGTCGGGGCCACCGGCCGAGAGTCGTACGTCACATGTCGTAACAGGGATCGGACCTCGGCACGGCAGCACACGTGGCACCCGTGCCGTGCGGCACGGGCGTGCACTGCTTGCCGAAGGTCTCGCCGGCCGGCCTCGCGATCGAGGCCCGCCTCCGGGCGCCGGCTCGGATCCCTCGCGGGCTGAGCAGTATGTCGACGGTCCCGGCTAAGGGCTACTCCCCTTCTGCGCCCTCCATCGTACGCGACGGCTCGGAAGCCGAAAGTTCGGTCTTGAACCTTGTCGTGTCATGCACGCGTCATTAACTTCTCACCCGACACACACCTGTTCGCAACACGGCACCGACAGCATTCCCTCGCTCGCACCCCAACACCCCCACCCTCCAAGGGAGTTCGCATGCCCAGGTTCTACGCGCGTCGACGGCTGAGCACAGTCGCGGCGATCAGCGCCTTCGTGGCCTCCGTGGCCCTGTTCAACGCCCCCACCGCCTCCGCCGCCCTCCCCACCCCGGTCAGCGGTGCCACCGCCCGCAGCTACCTCGCCCAGCTCACCGTGCGCAGCGAGGACCGCACCGGCTACAGCCGGGACCTCTTCAACCACTGGATCACCATCAGCGGCTCCTGCAACACCCGTGAGACCGTCCTCAAGCGCGACGGCTCGAACGTCGTCACCAACTCCTCCTGCGCCGCCACCAGCGGCAGCTGGTACTCCCCGTACGACGGCGCGACCTGGTACGCCGCCTCCGACGTCGACATCGACCACCTCGTCCCGCTCGCCGAGGCCTGGGACTCCGGCGCCGACAGCTGGTCCTCCTCCCGCCGTCAGGCTTTCGCCAACGACCTGACCCGCCCGCAGCTCCTCGCGGTCACCGACAACGTCAACCAGTCCAAGGGCGACCAGGACCCGGCCACCTGGATGCCGTCCCGCACCGCCTACCGCTGCATCTACGTGCGCGCCTGGGTCCAGGTGAAGTACTACTACGACCTCTCGGTCGACTCCGCCGAGAAGAACGCGCTCACCAACTACCTGGCGTCCTGCTAGCAGGGCCTGTCGTACGTCGCGTAGGGCACGCGTAGGGCCTGGCTTTCTGGCGCGGAACCTACCCGCCGGCCTCCGTCGTTCCGTACCGTACGGGGCGACGGAGGAGGCGAGCCGGAAGGGGCGCGCCGGCCGGAGCAAAGGCGGGCGATGACGTGGCGGGACTGCGCCTGGGACCACTGCTGAGATACGTCGGCGACTCGACCGCGACCGTCTGGGTCGAGGCGAGCCGTCCGTGCACCGCCGAGGTGCGCTGCGCCGACGGCGCCCACGGCACGGCCCGCACCTTCCAGGTCGCCGGCCATCACTACGCCCTCGTGCCGGTGACCGGCCTGACGGCCGGGACGACGACGTCGTACGAGGTGCTGCTCGACGGCACACGCGTGTGGCCGCAGCCCGGCTCACCGTTCCCGCCCTCGGTGATCCGCGCCGGGTTCGTCGGCGACACCGTCAAGGTCGCCTTCGGCTCCTGCCGCTGGGCCGCGCCCCCGGCCGACGGCAAGGACCCCGTCGGCCCCGACGCCCTGGACACCCTGGCCGCCCGCATCGCGGCCGCCCCCACGGCCGAACGACCGGACGTCCTGCTGCTCCTGGGCGACCAGGTCTACGCCGACGAGACCTCCAGGGCCACCCAGCGCCGGCTGGCCGCCCGCCGTGACCTGAAGGAGCCGCCGGGCAGCGGAGTGGCGGACTACGAGGAGTACACCCAGCTCTACTACGAGTCCTGGCTCGACTCCCAGGTGCGCTGGCTGCTGTCCACCGTGCCCACCTGTATGATCTTCGACGACCACGACGTCATCGACGACTGGAACACCTCCGCCTCCTGGCTCGCCGACATGCGGGCCACCGACTGGTGGCAGGAGCGGGTGCTGAGCGGCCTGATGTCGTACTGGGTCCACCAGCACCTGGGGAATCTGTCCCCGGCCGAGCTGGCCGCCGACCCGCTCTACGCGGCCGTACGGGACACCCCGGACGCCACCGACCTGCTGCGCGCCTTCGCCCACGAGGCCGACGCCGACCCGACGTCCGTGCGCTGGAGCTACCGGCGCGACTTCGGGCGCGTCCGGCTGCTGATGGTGGACACCCGCGCGGCCCGCGTCCTGGCGGAGGGCAAGCGCGCGATGCTCGACGCCGGCGAGGAGGCGTGGCTGCGCAGCGAGGCGCTGGACGAGCCGGGATCGTACGACCACCTCCTCATCGGCGCCTCCCTGCCCTGGCTGCTGCCGCACCTGGCGCACGACGCCGAGGGCTGGAACGCCGCCCTGTGCCGGGGTGAGAAGGGCGAGCGCTGGGCGCGCTGGGGCGAGAAGATGCGGCGGGCGGCGGACCTGGAGCACTGGTCGGCCTTCCCGGAGTCCTTCGACGCGCTGGCGGCGCTGATCGCCGAGGTGGGCTCGGGCGACAGGGCACCGGCGACCGTGTGCGTGCTGTCGGGAGATGTGCATCACGCGTACGTGGCCGAGCCGACGTGGCCTTCCGGCGGGCCGCACGCGCGCGTGCTCCAGCTCACCTGCTCGCCGGTCCACAACTCCATCCCGGCGGTACTCAAGTGGGGCTTCCGCTTCGGCTGGAGCGGCGTCGCGCGTTTCCTGGGCCGCCGGATCGCGGGGCACGGCAAGGTGCCGCAGCCGTCGATCGACTGGCGGTGCACGGGCGGGCCCTGGTTCGGCAACCAGCTCATGACGCTGACGATGACGGGGCGTTCGGCGCGGCTGCTGCTGGAGCACACCCGGGACGACGGGCGGGGCGGAGCGCGGCTCACGACCGTGGAGGAGTCGGTCCTCACCACCGCGTGAGGTACGGCCGGGACCTGTGGGACGCCGTTGGCTTCTGGTGTCCCCGACGGCATGATGAGGCGGGCCGTCCGCTTCGCGCGGGCGGTTCGCCGCACTGTGCCGCACCTGCCCGGGAGTCACCGCTTTGTCTGCACCGACCGCGGAATCCATACCGGAGTCCTCCCTGTCGGAGCCCCCGATAGGGGAGCCCCCCATATTGGAGCCCTCCCTTTCGGAGTCCTCTGTATCGGAGTCCTCTGTATCGGACGCTCCCTCGGAGGCGGCACTTCTGCGGGGGCCGTCCTCGACGCCGTCGTTGGCCATCGCCCTGGTCGGAGCCGGTCCGCGCGGCACCAGCGTGCTGGAGCGGCTGTGCGCCTCCGCCAGTGAACTCCTCCCACCCGGGACGCCACTGACGGTGCATGTGATCGACCCCGCACCGCCCGGCCCCGGACGCGTGTGGCGCACCGCGCAGTCGGCCGAGCTGCTGATGAACACGGTCGCCTCGCAGGTGACCTTGTTCACGGACGAGAGCGTGGACTGCTCGGGGCCGATCCGCCCGGGCCCGAGCCTGTACGAGTGGGCGGACGGCGCACTCGGGCCTGACGACTACCCGACCCGGGCGCAGTACGGCCGCTATCTGGAGTGGGTGTTCGCGCAGGTGGTGCGGGACTCGCCGCCCGGGGTGCGCGTCGAGACCCACACGGCCCGCGCGGTCCGGCTCGACGACGGTTCCGACGGCTGCCAGGTCCTCACCCTGGACGACGGCCGGGTACTGACCGGGCTCGCGGCCGTCGTCCTGGCACAGGGCCATCTGCCGACGGCACCGGACGCTGAGCAGCGGCAGCAGACGTCGTACGCCGCCCGGAACGGCCTGCGGTACATCCCGCCCGCCAATCCGGCGGACGTCGACCTCGCCCCGCTGTCCCCCGGCGAACCGGTGCTGCTGCGCGGTCTGGGCCTGAACTTCTTCGACCACATGGCCCTGCTGACCACCGGCCGCGGCGGCCGCTTCGTCCGCACCGGGGACGTGCTGCGCTACCTCCCCTCCGGCCGCGAGCCCCGCCTGTACGCCGGCTCCCGGCGCGGCATCCCGTACCAGGCACGCGGCGACAACGCCAAGGGCCCGTACGGCCGCCACGAGCCCCTCGTCCTCACACCGGAGGTGATCGCGGGCTTCCGCAAGCGCGCGGACTCCGGGGAAGCTCCGGACTTCCTGGCGGAGGTATGGCCGTTGGTGGCGAAGGAGGTTGAGACTGTTTACTACGCGGCGGTGCTGGGCGGGGACGCCAGGCTGCCGGACGGAGATGCCACGCCGCTGGGCGGGCCGCGGGAATTCGTCGAGCGCTATCTCGCCGTTCCTCATGGCGATCCTCTGGAGGCGCGGCTGCTGGACGAGTTCGGGGTTTCGGTCGCCGACCGATGGTCGTGGGAGCGGATCTCCCGGCCGTTCGCGGGGCGGGCGTTCGACGGGCCCGGCTCCTGGCGGGACTGGCTGCTGTCGTATCTGCGCGAGGACGCCGCGCAGGCCGCCCTGGGCAATGTGCGCGGCCCGCTGAAGGCCGCGCTCGACGTGCTGCGCGACCTGCGCAACGAGATCCGGCTGATCGTCGACCACGCCGGACTGAGCGGCGTGTCCCGCCGGGACCACCTGGACCGCTGGTACACCCCGCTCAACGCCTTCCTCTCCATCGGCCCGCCCCGGCGCCGCATCGAGGAACTGACCGCGCTGATGGAGGCCGGGGTGGTGGAGGTGCTCGGGCCACGGCTGGAGGTGCGGTGCGCGGAGGGGGCGTGGGTGGCGCACTCCCCGGAGGTGCCGGGGTCGGCCATGCGGGTGACGACCCTCATAGAGGCCCGGCTCCCGGAACCCGACCTGCGCCGCACCGCCGACGAGCTGCTCGCCCGGCTCCTGCGGACCGGGCAGTGCCGACCGCACACGATCGACGGATACGAGACGGGCGGGCTGGACGTGACCGGGCGGCCGTATCGCCTGATGGACCGTCAAGGTCAGCCGCACGAAGGACGGTTCGCGTTCGGGGTGCCCACCGAGGGGGTGCACTGGGTGACGGCTGCGGGGGCGCGGCCCGGGGTGGACTCGGTGACGCTGTCGGACGCGGATGCGGTGGCGCGGGCGGTGCTGCGGGTGGCGGCGGGGCCGGAGGCGGGAGCTGGGCCGCACCAACGAGAGAATGTTGAAGTTGCAAGTATCGATTAGGGCTGCCTAACGTGAGAGGGCCACTCGGTTCTGTCCCCGACGGGTCCGCACCGACCCGCCCACCGAAGGAGCCCCCCACATGACCGAACGCCTCCACACCGCCCAGCCCTATGCAATCGGCCTGTTTCGCATTGTGACCGGCCTGCTCTTCCTCTGCCACGGCGCCGCCTCCCTGTTCGGCGTCCTCGGCGGCGCCGCGGGCACCGACGGCGGCACGATCCCCGCCGGCACCTGGCCGGGCTGGTACGCCGCCGTGATCCAGCTGATCGGCGGCGGCCTGGTCATGCTGGGCCTCGGGACCCGCGTGGCCGCGTGCGTCGCATCGGGTTCGATGGCGTACGCGTACTTCTACGTGCACCAGCCCGCGGGCCTGTGGCCGATGGCGAACGGCGGCGAGGCCGCGGCCATGTTCTGCTGGGCCCTCTTCCTGCTGGTCTTCACCGGTTCCGGCGCCCTCGGCCTGGACGCACTGTTCGCCCGGCGCGCCGAGGCCAAGCGGAACCCGGGGGCGTCGACGGAGGCGCAGGAGTCGCCGGTCGCGGCCTGACGGGACGCCGTTTCTTTGTATGAGAAGTGAATATCCCGCACCGAACACATGAGCCCCCCGCGAACCTCCTGTCACACCCCGGGCGTACGCTGTATGGCTTACGGGGGAATGACGGGGAGTCGCGGTGCTGGAGAGTGTGGGGTCACTGACGGGCAGCCCATGGATCTACGCGATGGTGGCGGCGTCGATCCTGCTGGACGTGTTCGTTCCGGTGCTGCCGAGCGGGGTGCTGGTCATCATGGCGGCGACGGCGGCCGCCGCGGGCTCCGGCGCGGCGACCGGGCAGGTCCCGACCGACGTCCCCGACATCCTGCTCCTCACACTCTGCGCCACCACCGCGTCCGTGCTGGGCGACCTGGTGGCCTACCGCCTCGCCTGGCGCGGCGGCGCCCGCCTGGACCGCGCGCTGGCCCGCTCACCCCGCCTGAGCACCGCGCAGGAACGTCTCGGCACGGCGCTGGCCCGAGGCGGCGGCGCCCTGGTCGTCCTGGCCCGCTTCGCCCCCGCCGGCCGCTCGGTCGTCTCCCTCACCGCCGGCGCCGCCCGTCGCCGCCCCCGGGACTTCGTCCCCTGGTCGGCCCTGGCCGGCCTCACCTGGGCCACGTACAGCGTCGCCCTCGGCTACTTCGGCGCCCACTGGCTGGGCACGACGTGGCTGGCAACGGCCGTCTCAACCCTGGCCCTCGTCGGCGCAGGCGCCGCGGCGACGTACCTGATGCGCCGCCCGAGGACGTCGGAGGGGGATCCGGCGTAGCGGAGGGCCGCGGACGTGCCACTGAACCGCGGCCGCAGCTCCCGCACCGACGCCCAACCACACGCCGACAAGCCCACCCAGCTACGACCCGACAGCGCCCCGCACAGCAGCGGGCAGCCAAAACGGCGCAGCTACGACCCGTCACCAACCCCACACAGCGCGAACGGCAAACAGCGCAGCTGGGCCAGCCCAACCACCCAACCGCAACCTGCCACCAACCAGCGCAGCTGCGGACACGCAAACGCGCGCAGCTGGCCAACCACCCAACCGCAACCTGCCACCAACCCACGCAGCCGCAGACACACGAACCCGCGCAGCTGGGGCAGGCCAACCACCCAACTGCGCCCTGCCACCAACCAGCGCAGCCGCAGACACACAAACCCGTGTCGCTGGAGGCAGGCAAACCGGCGTGGCTGCGGTGGCCCCCGCCCAACCCGCGTAGCTGCGGGCAGTCGTGCCGCTGGGGCGGCACGGGTGGGCGCAGCGGCACCCCGCCAGCGCGGGCGAGCGACCCGACCCCCGCCCAGCACGAGCACCGACCCGCCCCGCGCCCAACGCCCGCCGGACCCACCCAGCGCTCCCTACCCCGCCTTACGGGCCACCCCCTGCCCCCGCACCTCCAACCCACCCAACAACTCCGCCGTAGCCTCGGCGATCACATCCACGGCCCGATCGAAAACCTCCCGATTGTGCGCGGCAGGCTCCCGAAACCCGGAAACCTTCCGCACATACTGCAGAGCGGCAGCCCGGATCTCGGCCTCAGTGGCCTCCTCGGGCAATACAGGCGGACGAAGCGTCTTGATACTGCGGCACATACCCCCAGTCTCCCGCCCACCCCGACGCCCGCCCACCCCGCAAACCGCTGCCCTCAAAAATGCCCCAGCCCCCCTCTCGTCCCCTCCCACTCCCCCTGGGATGATCCACTCCAAGGCGGCCACCTCCCCGGGGCCGACCGACGAGAGGAACCACGCATGGCGCACAACAAGCTCACCGTCGCCGTCCTCGGCCCCGGCGGCGTAGGCGGCCTGCTCGCTGCCCTCCTCGCCCGCGCCGGCCACCGCGTGATCTGCCTGGCCGGCGACACCACGGCCCACACCCTCCGCACCACCGGCATCCACGTCCGCAGCCCCCGCTACGGCGACTTCACCACCCCCGTCGAAGCCGACACCGAACTCCGCGAACCGGTCGACGCCTGCCTGATCACCGTCAAGCACACCACCCTCGACGCCGCACTCCCCCGCATCCCCGCCCCCACCCTCGGCGACGCCCTGCTCGTCCCGTTCCTCAACGGCGTTGAACACCCCGCCCACCTGCGCTCCCGCTACCGCCCCCACCAGGTCGCCCCCGCCGTCATCCGCGTCGAGTCCTCCCGCGTCACCCCGGGCGAGATCGAACACACCAGCCCCTTCGCCGAGATCGACCTGACCGGCGACCTCGTCCCCCGGCACCGCCTCGACACTCTGGCCACCGCCTTCACGACCGCCGGCCTCACCACCCGCGTCCTGGACGACGAGGCGGCCGCCCTCTGGGCGAAGATGTCGTTCCTCGCTCCCTTCGCCCTGCTGACCACCCGCTACTCCCTCCCCCTCGGCGACATCCGCACCCACCACCGCGACGAACTCACCGCCCTCGTCGCGGAATCGGCGGCCGTCAGCCGCGCGTGCGGCGGCCCCGCCGACCCGGCCGAGGCACTCGCCCGCTTCGACGCCTTCCCGCCGGGCACCAAGTCGTCCATGCAACGCGACGCCGAGGCAGGCCGCACCCTGGAACTGGACGCCATCGGCGGCGCGTTGCTCCGCGCGGCCGAGCAGCACGACGTACCCACGCCCGTGGCGGCAAAACTGGTACGGGAGTTGAGGGAAGCAGGCCACTGACCAGCCGATCTCTACGTGGCCTGCGGCCAGGATGCGCGCCCGCGATGGCTACCGCTCAGCAGACCTGCCCGGGCCCGCCGGCCGTTGCCTTCAGCAGTCGTGGAGGTCGATGCGGTCGGGGTAGCCGCGCATGTAGTCGGCGACGGCGGCCTTGCCCTCCAGCCGCCTCGGTCACCCCTCGGGCGCGAACGGGAATTCGAACGCTCCGTCGTCGTCCCACAGGTCGACCAGGCGGAGATGTTCTGTAGGCACCGCCCGCACACCGTTGTGACTGAGCGCCTTGGTTGGTTGCCGTCACGCAGACGGGACCGGAGTCTCCGGTGGGGCGGGAAGCGTTCGTCCCAGGCGGGCGAGTGGGGACAGGGCCATCAGCGCCGGCGACAGCAGCATGCCAGCGGCTGTTACCAGGAGGCTGGTGCGCGTCCCCCACGCTTCCGCGAGAACGCCGCCGAGCAGCGAGCCGAGCGGGGTCAGCCCCATGCCGACGAAGTTGATCGTCGCGGCCACGCGGCCTTGCATCCCGTCCGGCGTGACGGTCTGCCGGACGGCCATGACCGTGACATTCACCAGCTGGCTGAAGGTCCCGAAGACGAAGTTGACCGTAAGGAGTGCGGGAACCGTCACCGCAGGGGAGCCGTGCAGTGCGGGCACCAACAGGAACACGCCGTCGCCGAGTGCTGCCGCGGACACGAGCACAGTGCCGTATCCGAAGCGGTTCGGCAGGCGGGCGGCCAGCAGCGAGCCCAGGAGCGCGCCCGGTCCCGTCGCCGCGAGTGCCAGCCCGACGGCGGTGCCCGACAGGTGCAGGTCCCGTGGCAGGAACAGCAGATAGACGGTCATCACAGCCGCGAAGAAGAACTGGAAGGCGGCTGACGCAAGGCACACAGTCCGCAGCGAGGTGTCACCGGCGACAAAGCGAAGGCCCTCATGGATCCGCCGCCAGAGCCGGGCAGGACGTTCCGAGCATTCTGGTTCCGGGATGGTCTCTTGGCGCCCGATCCGTCGGATCGACAGGAACGACAGCGCGAAAAACGCTGCGCTGGAGGCGGCGGCGATGGGCCCCGACAGCACTGACACCAACGCACCGCCGAGGGCGGGACCGCCGATCTGCGCAGCGGACCGACTGCCCTCTAGCGCGCTGTTGCCCCGCACCAACTGATCGCGTTTCACCAGCCTTACGAGAGACGCCTGGTATGCCACGTCGAAGAAGACGGACAGGGCCCCGACGGCGAAGGCGACCACCAGCACCGGCGTTGAGCGTCAGGACGGCGAAGAGCGGCAGAACCATCAGACTTACATGTTCGCCCAGTTGGGAGGCCGTCTGGCCCGCCCATAGCCTGCGGAAGTCGCCGTCCCGCCACAGGCTTGACGGAACAGGTCGACCGGAATCGGATACAGCGGAGGAAGAGGACGGCACAGGGACCCCTCGGATGACCGAAGACGAGACCCGCCAACCGACGCACGCCAGGTGCACCGACCATGTCAGGCAGCGGGAAAGGAAGGCTCGCTGTGCCGCGCATCAAGGGCAGCACGCGATGACAGGCCGCTCACGGCCTCAAACGTCAACGCGTGCTCGGACGACCGACCATGTCTTCACTCCTCGTGAGTCACTCGCTGCACGAACACTACCTCCGGCTCGGCAGGTGAGCCCTGGCAGCACTACGACCTCGGCCACCCCGAAGGACTCCAGCAAGGCCAAATACCGGACTCCACGCGCAACCGGGCGCCGGACCCGCGGGCGTGCAGTGCTGGGACCCGGCAGACGATCGCCGGCGCTGTAACACGGCACCGGCACCGGCACCGGCACCGGGCAGAGTTATACGCCGAGCGTGACTGGGCCGAGGCCGGACGGCAACTGGCGCACGGCCAGCGCCACAGCCTCATGCACCGAGGTGAATCGGCCAAGGTCATCGCTGATGAAGCCCCTGCCCACCCCGTACGTGCCGTCGGTGTTCGCTGTCAGGCAGGGTCCGACGACGGTCAGGCGCGGGCGCGTGGTGGTCGAGAAGCGCAGCGCCCAGTGGCTCGTGAACGGGTAGAGGGCCAGCAGCGTCGGCTCGGCGTGCGCCGCCTCGATCATGGCTTGGTACGTCCCCTGCCAGTCGTACTCCAGTTCGCCCGCCTCCTGGCGCATGCCCTGCCACTCGGATTCCGTCAGGCGTACGGGATCGAGGTCGGGCACCTCGAACCGTCCGGTGCGGTGCACGAAGGGTGCCGCCCGGCGGATGTCGTCCAGGGCCGCCCCGTCGCGCCAGGCCCGGGCGGCCCTGGCGACCTCCGCCAGGTCGTCCG
Source organism: Streptomyces sp. Z423-1 (assembly GCF_013009255.1). Classification (NCBI taxonomy): domain Bacteria; kingdom Bacillati; phylum Actinomycetota; class Actinomycetes; order Kitasatosporales; family Streptomycetaceae; genus Streptomyces; species Streptomyces sp. Z423-1. Next base: position 6,590,146 of record NZ_CP053109.1, on the reverse strand, counting down.
TCCTGCCATCGATGAGAGGCATGCCCTGGAACGACTCCGTGCCGCGGATCGACCACCGCCGTTCGTGCGACCATGCGCTGATCTGCAGCGGCTCGCGGTGCCGCAGGGTGCTTGCGACGGTCGCGTGGAGCAACGGAGCGAAGCCCGGGGATGTGACGGGGACGGCGCCGAGGCAGCTTTCCGCTTCGGCCTGGAGCGCTGCGGCAAGGCTGCCGGAGGCCACGACGTCGGAGTACAGGACAGCCGGGTCAGGAGGGGCGGGCACGGCTCCTGATTGTGCCCGAGCCGCTGACTCCCGGGGGCTCCATGCGCTCAAACCGATCGGAGCGCTCAGTCACACCCGTTCGCGTGAACCACCGTAAGAAACTCGCCACTACAAATCGAACAGGCGTAGCATTACGGCCGTGGCTACGACCTACGACTTCCCTAGCGACCTCCGCGCCGGTCAGGAGGAGCTGCATCAGGTCCGGGCCGAACTGTCGGCCCTGCTGAAGCGGCTCCCTTGGTCGGTCGAGCCCCTGGACGGCTTCAGCGACGCAGGCGGCTGGCGCAAGATCGAACGCCCCGCCTCCCCCGGCTGGACCACCGACGAGCAGGCCGAGGTCGAGAAGCTCCGCCGCCGCGAACGCGAACTCGCGATCTTCGTCAGCACCCACCGCTACTGGTCGGAACTCACCGGCCCCGACCACGTCGACGCCCGCGCCAAACTGAAACACGCCGACGAGACACCGCCGGACCCCGAACGGGACGCGTGAGGCGCGGTGTCTGAGGCACGGGGTGTCTGAAACCGAACAAGGCCCAGATCTCCGGGTTCCCCCCGGTGACCTGGGCCTTGCTGTGTCCTGCGACTGGTGGGCGCGGACGGTTTCGAACCGCCGACATCCGCCTTGTAAGGGCGGCGCTCTACCGCTGAGCTACGCGCCCAGGACGAGTCGACAGCCTACCTTGCCCGGGGCAGTGCCCTGCAAACCCGTATCGCGGGGGAGGTGTGCGGGGGTGGGATGGGATCGGGGTTAACCCCACCCCGGATCCGGGAGTGGTCCGGATCCCCTGGTGGAGGCCGGGTCCGTACGGTCGAGTAGTCGCCTTCCCCGCCGGTTCCGGCCCCTGCGGGAGGCGTCCCGCAGCCTGTCCCAGGGGGGATCCGTCATGGCCCGTACCGCTTCCGCTTCCGTGTCCGCCCGCGCCGCCGCCGTCGCCGGTGCCGTCGTGGTCGTCGTCGCGGGTATCACCGGCTGCGGTGCGGCCGCCGGGGACGACCAGGAGCCCGAGCGGCGGTCCTTCCCGCTGCAGGGCTCCACCCTCACCGTCGACTCCGACGACTCCGCCCTGGAACTCGTCGCCACGGACGCCCACCCCGAGGGCCGTATCCAGGTCACCCGCTGGTTCGAGGGCTCGGTCGTCCTGGGCCAGGACCCCAAGGTGACCTGGGCCATGGACGGCGACCGGCTGGTGCTGCGGCTGAAGTGCTCCGGTTTCGTCGCCGACTGCTCGGCCAAGCACCGCATCGAGGTGCCGCGCGGCGTCGCCGTCGAGGTCAAGGACGGCGACGGCAGCGTGCACGCCCATGGCTTCGAAGACGCGCTGAACATCCGTACCGGCGACGGATCCGTCCGCGTCAACAACACCACCGGCGCCGTGAACGTCCACACCGGCGACGGTTCCGTCCGCGTCGATGCCGCCACCGGACCGCTTGACCTGCGCACCCAGGACGGTTCCATCCGCGCCGACGTCACTTCCCGCCAGGTCCGCACCCACACCGCCGACGGCTCCACCCACCTCGAACTCGGCGCCGTACCCGACCTGGTGGACTCCCGCAGCGGCGACGGCTCCGTCACCGTCTCGGTGCCCCGGGCCACCTACCGCGTGTCCACCGACACCGGCGACGGCGCGGTCAAGGTGTCCGTGCCCCGCGACGACTCCAGTCGGCACATCGTCTCCGCCCGCACCGGCGACGGCAAAGTCACGGTACGGACGGCGAACTAACGGCCCCGTGTGTTCGTCCTTAACCGGTGGGAGAATGACACCGGTCAGGGCGGATGACAGCACGGGAGAGGGATGTGACGGCGACACCACCTCAGCCGGACTCGCCGTCGATGCCGCGTGCGCACCGCTCACCACGGGTGTCCACCGCGATACGTGACACCCTCACCCTCCTCTCTGTGCCGCTGGTCGCCGCCCTTGTACTGCCCGCCTCGTTCGCCGGCGGCGGCACCCGGCGCTGGTTCGGCGGGCGTGCCGAGAGCCAGCGTGCCGAGGCGCAGGCCGCGAAGGACGCCGCCGCGGCCGCGTTCTACGAACTCGACACCGCCCAGCGCGATCTGCGCATCTCGATCGAGACGATCGCCGCCGTCGACGCCTCCCCCGCCGCCCGCCGCGCCGCCGCCGACTTCGAGGCGCTCGGCCGCCGCATCGACGAGGTCAGCCACCGGTACATCAACGCCGTCGACGCCCACGACCTCGACCGCGACGACCTGGAAGCCTCGGCCGCCACCCGCGCCCGCACCGAGCTCACCCAGGCCAAGGACGAGCTCGGCCGGGTCAAGCAGGACCTGGACCGCTTCGCCGACGGCCTCGGCCCGCTGCTCGGCAAGGCCGAGACCCAGCTCGCCCGCCTGGCCCCCGCCGTCGAACGAGCCCGCCAGTCCCTGCTCGCCGCCTCGAACGCCCTGGACGCCGTACGAGGATCAGGGCTGAAGGCGGACGACCTCGCCGCCCGTCTCGCCGCCCTCGCCCCCGAGCTGACCAAGCTGAACCAGGGCGCCGGCCAGCACGGGGTCCCCCAGACCCTGGAACGGGCCGAGCGGGTCGCCCGAGAGGCCGAGGCCATCCGCGCGGAGGCCGAACGGCTTCCCGAGCGGGCCGCCGAGATCGACCGCCGCCTGGTCTCCCTGCGCACTCGCGCCCAGGCCCTGACCACCCGCGCCGGCCAGGTGGAACCGGTGCTCAGCGAACTGCGCCGACGGTTCACGGTGGCCTGCTGGCAGGACCTGCAACGCGTCCCCGAGCAGGCCGCGGAAAGCGTCCGCCAGGCCGAGCTGAAACTGACCGAGGCCCAGACGGCGCGCCAGGCCCAGCGCTGGCCCGACGCGACCGCCCTGCTGTCGACGGCCCGGGCCCTGCTGAACTCCACCGACGAGGCCGTCTCGGCCGCCGGCGACCGCCTCAAGCGGCTGAACGCCGTCCAGAAGGACCCCCAGCAGGAGATCGAACGGACCCGGTTCGCCATCCGGGACGCCCAGCGGCTCGCCATGGCCGGCCGCAACACTCCCGATCCCCGTCACGCCCGCCCCCTGGACGACTCCGTCGGCCGGCTGGAGCGCGCGATCGCCACCCTGGACGGCCGTCACCCGGACTACTGGCACTTCCTGACCGAGACGGAAGCGGTCCGGCAGACGGTGGCCCGTGTCGTCGCGCAGATCCGGGAAGAACGCGGAACCACCGCCCACTGACCCACCCGCTTTGCCCCCGCTGAGCTGGGCCGAAGCCCGGATGTCACCTCCTTGTGAAGCCCGGATGTCACCTCCTTGTGAAGCCCGGATGTCACCTCCCTGTGTTGCCCACCCGGGTTGGGCGGGCAGATATTGAAGAGAAAGGGACGCACGGCCTCCGCTATCGCCCTGAGGGAGGCGACATGGCCACACACGCAGCGCACGGGGGAGAACGGCGGCGGATCCGGTTCGACGAGCATCTCCCCGTCGACCACCGCCTCAACCAGGTCTACCGCTTCGGCGCCGGACTGATGGGTCTGGTACTGATCGCTTTCGGCATCCTCGGTCTGATCGGCAAGGTGGGCTTCTTCGACACCCGCGGTGACCAGGTCGCGGGCCTCAACACCAACGGCGCCCTGAGCGTCCTGTCGATCTGCGTGGGAGTGCTCCTCTTCGTGGGCATGGTGATCGGCGGCAACTTCGCCTCAACGCTCAACATGGTGGTCGGCATCGCCTTCATCCTCAGTGGCTTCGTGAACCTGGGGCTCCTGGATACGGACTACAACTTCCTGGCCTTCCGCATCCAGAACGTGCTGTTCAGCTTCGTCTTCGGTGTGGTCCTGATGTTCTTCGGGATGTACGGGAGGGTCGGCTCGGCCCTGCCCCACGACAACCCCTACTGGCGGGCCCGCCACCCCGACCTGGTCGAGCCCGAGCCCCGCGAGCAGGGCCGTGGACGGGCGGTGGCGCTCGACGAGTCCCGACGGCCACAGGAGGACACCCGTTAACCTGTGGGCATGCCTCGCTACGAGTACCGCTGCCGGACCTGCGGCGACACCTTCGAACTGAGCCGCCCCATGGCGGAGTCCTCCGCCCCGGCCACCTGCCCCACGGGCCACGACGACACGGTGAAGCTCCTGTCGACCGTCGCGGTGGGCGGCTCGGCCTCGGCCCCGGCACCACGCGCGGGCGGCGGGGGTGGCGGTGGCGGGTGCTGCGGCGGGGGTTGCTGCGGCTGACGCCGCCGGCGTCGCTGCAGATCACCGCCCGCCTCAGGTCCCCAAGTAGCGCAGCACCGCCAGCACTCTGCGCGAGTAGCCCTCCCCTCCCGTCAGTTGGCGGCGGCGTGGGGAGGCGCAGTCGCGGCGGTGTGTCGGGGGCGGTTTCGGCGGGAGGTGCGGATGCGGACGGGAGTACCGGCGGGATAGCAGGTGCCGACGGGAACGCAGGCCGGATAGCAGCAGCAGACAGGAGTACAGGCGGGGCTGCGAACCGCACGCAGTGGCGTGAGCCCGGATGCGGGCGTGCCAGCGCAGGCGGAGACGCGAGCTGGGAGGGCTTGAGCCAGGTCACGGGCCCGCATGCGGAAGCGCCCTCACCGCCTGGCGTGGGCGTGGACGCAACGCGGGCACGAGCACGGTGGGGCGCGAGCGCGGATGCGGGCTTGGCACGAGGCGGGTTCAGGCGGGCGCGAGTACGGGTGCGGGCAGGCGCGAGCGCGGGTGCGGGGGGGGCACGAGTGCGAGTGCGGGCGGGCACGAGGCGAACGCGAGCGCCGGTGCGGACCGGCACGAGGCGAACGCGAGCGCCGGTGCGGACCGGCACGAGGCGGGTCTGGGGTCGGCCGACGCTGCCGCGTCCCTATCGGCGCCGCGTCCCCAGCGGACCCCATGGCTAGCGGAGCCCCGTCCTTACGGAGCCCCGTCCCTGACGGAGCCCCGTCGCCGGCTTCGCCCCGTCGTCGGCGGCCCCCGTCGCTACGGGCGATCCCCCGACGCGTGCAGGAACTCACGCAGGATTCGTTCGCCCGCCAGTACGCCCCGCTCGGGCAGGGAGGTGATATCGGGGGCGGTCCAGCCGCTGTCGGCCAGTTCGCCGTGGCTCGGGCGCCAGCCCTTGTCCGCGGCGAGCAGGAGGTCGGCGTCGAGGAGGGAGTCGCCCGCGGCGAGGGTGAGGTCGGCGCCGGTGCGGCGGGCGACCTCGTGCACGGCGGCGCTCTTGGTGAGCGGCTTCGGCACGGCGTAGATCTTGCGGCCCTGGAGGGAAACCGTCCAGCCGCGGTTCTCCGCCCACACCGCCAGCTCCTTCACCCAGTCCTCGGGCAGCAGCTCGCGCTCGACGACAAGGTAGGCGAAGAGGTCGTCGGCGACCCGGTGCTTGCGCACCCAGACCGGGTCAGCGGCCCTCAGCAGGTGTTCCTGCACCTCGGCCAGCGACGCGCACTCGTCGGCCAGCCGCGCCGTGACGCTCGCGTGCCAGTCGGGGTCGGAGACACCGTCCACCAGCAGGTGCCCGCCGTTGGCGCAGATCGCGTACCTCGGTGGCGGGCCGGGAAGGTTGATGCGCTGGTACTGCTTGCGGGTGCGGGTCGTGGTCGGCACGAAGACCGCGGCGTCGGCGAGGTCGGTGAGCAGCCCCGCCGCCGTCTCGGTCATGTACGACAGCGGCTTGCTCTCGTGCACCTCGACACACAGCAGCCGGGGCGCTCGCGCGTCCGGCATGGTCAGCGACAACGCGGCGGAGGAGTAGATGAGCGTACGGTCGAGGTCACTCGCCACCAGCACCGGCATCAGACAGCCACCGCCTTTCCGTCGGCGCCCGTCGCGCCACGCGTGTACTTGGGATGGATCAACCCCACGCAGGTGTAGGGGAGTTCACCGACCTCTTCGACCGGCACGCCGCGTTGCTCGGCCAGCAGCCGGACGTGGTCGAGGTCGGGGCCCGCCCCGGCCCGGGCCAGGATCCTCCAGGGCACGCGGCGCAGCAGCACGCGGGTGGTCTCGCCGACGCCGGGCTTGACGAGGTTCACGTCGTGGATGCCGTACTCCTCGCTGATGCGCTCGACGGCCGCCCAGCCCTCCCAGGTGGGGGTGCGGTCGGCGGACAGCAGTTCCTTGGTGGCCGCGTCCACCGCGTCGGTGACCTCGTCGAAGCGGGCGGAGATGGCGTCGAGGAAGGCGGTGGAGACGTCGGCGCCGGCGAGTTCGCGGTAGAACTTCGCACCGTGGTAGTCGTGCGGGCCGACCAGGTCGGCGCGCAGGACCGTGCGGGATATCAGGCCGGACACCGTGGAGTTGAGGCAGGCGGACGGGATGAGGAAGTCCTCGCGGGTGCCGTAGGTGCGGACGCATGAGCCGGGGTCGGCGAGTACGGCGATCTCGGGGTCGAAGCCGGTGATGCCCTCGGACTCCTCGAACTCGCGCAGGCCGGCGGCCAGTTCACGGGTAATGGCGCCCTTGCCGGTCCAGCCGTCGACGAAGACGACGTCGCGCGGGTCGTGCCGGTCGGCCAGCCAGCGCAGCGCGTTGGCGTCGATGCCGCGGCCGCGCACGATGGACACGGCGTAGTGCGGCAGGTCGAGGCCGTGCCGGTGCTGGGCCCAGCGGCGCATCAGGACACCGACCGGGGTGCCGGCCCGGGCGAGGGAGACCAGGACGGGGCGAGGGATGGGGGTCCCCCCGCCCGAGCGAAGCCGGGAGTGGGGGAGCTCGGCCAGGACGGTTTCGGTCACGACGCCGACGGCGTGGGCGATGCGGGCCGCGGAGGTCTCCAGGGCCGCGTGGAACAGCGCCTGGTACTGCTCGCTGGGCTGGTACTCGACGGGCAGCGACTCGGCGTAGTGCGCGCCGCCGCTCTGGATCGCCTCCTCGCGCTCCTCGGTCGGCGCCTCCAGGGTCACGTCCGACAGGTCCTGGAGCAGCCAGCCGACCTCTTCGGGCGCGTAGCTGGAGAAGGCGGGGCCGCGAAGGGGCTCGGGCAGCATGGCGGGCCTTTCGGGGGCGGGCGAGGCCGCAGGGACGTATGACGGGACGACCGCGAGCAGGATGTGCGGGGTGTGCTGCGCGAGCTGGGCGAGGAGCCCGTCGGGGGCGTGCAGGGCGGGAGTGTCCGCGGTGGAGTCGACGACGGCGACCACGGCGTCGAAGGCGCCGCCGGCGACGTTGTAGGCGTAGCGCTCACCGGGGCCGTCGGCGGGGTTGTCGTGGGCCGGGAAGACGAGGCGGGTGCGGATGGCGTAGCCGGGGTCGTCGACGGCGAGGACGGGAGAGCGGGTGGTCGTGGAGAAGCGGATGTCCGCAGGAGAGACGAGGTGTTCCAGCTCGCGGGCGAGGCGCAGCGGGGCGTACATCAGCTCCTCGCAGCCGAGGACCAGCACACGCCGGGCCCCGGGCGGCAGCGCCTCGGCGAGGCGGGCGCCCATGGCGGGCAGGGCCGTCTCCAGACGTCGGCGATGAGCGGCGGTGAAACCATGCCGACCGCCGTCGGGCACCCCTACGGGCCAGCGCAGATCGACCCGGGTAACCCACCCGCGCTCGGCCACCACCGGCCCGACCTGCTGCTCAGCCCCGGCCACCACGGCACCGGCCGAATCTGCTCCGGCCACCACGGCACCGGCCGCATCTGCTCCGGCCACCACGGCACCGGCCGGATCGGGCTCCCCCGCAACCGCGACGGACTGCCCGACCTCAGCCACCCCGACCGCACCCCGCTCATGCGCGGCGACCAAGGCCTGCCCCTTCTCCAGCACCCCGTCCGGCAGCCGTACCGTCCCCCGCGCTGCCGTGACGAGGTCGATGCGGGTGCCGATCTCGGTGGCGAAGTCGGTCAGGCGGTTCTGGTCGGCGGTGGAGCGCATGTCGACCAGGGCGACCACGACGTACCGGTCGCGGGGGTGGCGCTCGTGGAGGGCGCGGATGGTGTTGAGGATGGTGTTGCCGGTGGAGAACTCGTCGTCGACCAGGACCAGCGGGCCGTCCCCGGAGAGGAGGTTCGGGTCTTCGGGCAGGAGGAGGTGGGACGTGGCGTGCGAGTGGGACTCCTCGAAGCCGCCGGCCCGGGCGACGCCGGGTACGGGACGGCGGGTGGAGTGGAGGTAGGGGGCGTGGCCGAGGCCGTCGGCGACGGCGTGGCCGAGGCCGGTGGCCGTCTCGGCGTAGCCGACGACGACGACGGAACGCGCCCCGGTGGCGCCCAGCAGCTCCCGCACCCTGCGCCCGAGGGCGAAGCCGGAGCCGTACACGACCGACGGGGACTGCGGGACGTGCTTGCCGAGCACGTTCGACACGAGGAGGTGAGCGCGCTTGGGGTTGCGCCGCAGGGCGAGGCCCAGCAGGTCGGTGAGGGAATCGTCGCCCAGGAGTTCGACCCCGAGCCGCTCGGCGACCCAGCTCCCGGACCAGATCCCACGGCTCTGGCCGACCTGGTTGGCTCCGCTGGCTCCATTGGCTCCGTTGACTCCGTCGTTCACTGCCTTGTCCATGCGTTCCTTGTGTTCAGCGTGTTCAGCCGAGTTCAGCGTTCTTCAACAGTGGCGTTCAGCCGGGGATCCCCGCGGCGAGCAGTTCGACGAAGCCGATGTCCTCGTTGGCGACGCCGAAGACCTCGGCGCGCAGCAGGGTCCGCTCGGCCCAGGCGCGGTGTGGCTTCACCTCGTTCATCTTGTTCGTGTACGCCGACCTCAGCACTCCGCCGCCCAGCCGTTCCGGCCGCAGGATGTCCTGGGCGTCGCTGAACTCCTCGTGACTGACGACCGACAGCGCGTGCACCGGCAGGACGTGCGAGGGGTGGATGCAGGTCTTGCCGAGCAGACCGTTGGCCTGGTCCAGCGTAATCTCCCGCAGCAGCCCGTCCATGGCGTGCTCGATCAGGGCCTCACGGAGTTCCTCGGCCTGGCCCTCCAGGAAGGGGCTGCGCCGCAGCTGAGGCTTGAACATACGTTCCTGCACACGGAAGTACTCCCACACCGGCCCGGTCACCGTGAATCCGGTGCCGTCGGCCCGACCCAGCATGTTCACCACGTCGGCGATCACGGAGGCGACGATCTGGACGTCGTACGCGGTCATGTCGGGGGCTCTGCGCAGCCCGTACGACGAACAGAAGTCGGTGACGCCGAGCCGCAGCGCCAGCACCCGGTCCCGGTACTTGTCGACGGCCCGGAAGATGCCCTCCAGGGTCTCCACCCGGGACTCCCGGTACAGCAGCTCGGGGGACTCCAGGACCGGCATCGCGAAGAGTCGCCGTCCGCTGGCCGTCTCGGTGAGGGCAAGGGCCTCCAGGAACGGGATGCCGCGCTCCTCGGTGAACTTCGGCAACACGAATCCGGACAGCAGCCGGACGGCGGGGCCGAGGCGGCGGACGAGGTCGGGGATCTGCTCGGGTGTGCGGACGCGGATGAACAGCAGGGGCAGCTCGGCGCCGGAGGCGCGCTCGGCGAGGTCGGAGAACTGGCGTACGAGGTTCTCCTCGCCGGCCGGGACGTCCCCGTCGCCGATCGAGTCCTCCAGGCACAGCACCATCGAGACCACACCGCGGTCGGTCTGCTTGACGATGTCCTCGGCGAGCCGCGGCCTGGTGGCCGGGCTGTACAGCGTGGCACCCAGGGCCGCGGAGAGGAGCCGGGCCGGGGAGTCGGCCGTGAACTCGCACGGCTCCCGGTGGAAGAGGCGCTGCCGCACCTCAGGGGCGATGTGCCCGAAATGACGCATATGGCTTCCCCGTGGTGTTCGAGCGGCCTGGGTTCCGGCTGAAGGTGGCCGGTAATAGTACGTAGAAGTCCATGTCATGGGTTCCCGCCAGGCATGAATTTCAAGTAACGCAGGGATGGGCAGCGCTGTCTCGGCGGCGCTGCGGGGCGGGTCCGGGACCCGCCGACCCCGCGTTGTCGTGAGCAGGACCGAGAGGGCAGGATGACCGCATGACGCACGCGATGTTGAAGGGGTCGAACGTCCCGCTCGAAGCCACGACGGTGCGCGCCGTGCTGCGCTGGACGCCCGGGCAGGGGGTCCCGGATGTCGACGCCTCGGCGCTGCTCCTCGGCCCCGACGGTCGTGTGCGCTCCGACGAGGACTTCGTCTTCTACAACCAGCCCCGGCACCCCTCCGGGAAGGTGTGGCGGCTCGGCAAGAAACGGGTTGCCGAGGGCCTGACCGACACGATCCAGACAGATCTGTCCGGTGTCGAGTCCGACGTCAGCCAGATTCTTCTGGTCGCTTCGGCGGACGGAGTCACGTTCGACCGCGTACGGGCACTGCGCATCATGCTGTACGACGCGGCGGCGCCCGAGGCGGAGCCGCTGGCGTACTTCGAGGTCAAGCCGGAGACCGGGCAGGAGACCGCGCTGATCTGCGGGGAGCTGTACCGCCGTGGGGAGGGGTGGAAGTTCCGGGCCCTCGGGGAGGGCTATTCGAACGGGCTGAAGGGGCTGGCCACCGACTTCGGGATCTCCGTGGACGAGTCGGAGGCCGCAGCGGAGGAATCGGCCGACGCCGACGGTACGTCCGCCGCTGCTCAGGCGGGGCCCGAGGTGTCGCGGCCGCTGCCGCCGGAGCAGCCGACGGCAGTGGTGCCGCAGCAGACCACGCAGCCGGCATACGGCTATCCACAGCAGCAGCAACAGCCGGCGGCGACGCAACCGGCGTACGGCTACCCGCATCCGACCAGCCGGCCCGCCTACGGCTACCCGCAGGCGTCGCCGGAGACCGCCCAGTCCGGGTACGGCTACCCGCCGCCGGTCCCGGTGCCCGCGGCCCCGGATCCCGACTTCCGGCTGCCGCCGCAGGGACCCCAGTTCATCGGCCGATAGCACCCACGCCCGCAGCGGCGCGCCCCTCTGCGGCAACCGCCCAGGCCACCACCCCTTCAGCGCTGCGACTTGACCTTGTGCCCCCTCCCCCACTGCAACCCCCACCCGTACAACCGGTCCAGCTCCGCCTGGAAGCCGTAGACGAACTTCACCTCGCGCCGCACCCACACCTCGTTCTTCACGTTCTCGATCATCACGACCGCGCACGAGCGGGCCTGCGGATGGCGTTCGTCGAGGTGGATCTCGATGCGGGGGCCGTTGCTGGGGTAGAGCGTGACGATCGCGTGGGTGCGGTCGAACGCGGGGGTCTGGTCGTAGATGTAGACGAACACCAGTAGGCGCTTTATCGCCTCGCGTTGGTCGAGGTTGACGTAGATCGTCTCACCGGACGCCGAGCCGAACCGGTCGTCGCCGCTGAGTTTGACGTACGGCGGTGCGTTGACGTCGCCGAGGTAGCCGCCGAGCGGCTGTACGACGCCCTTGGTGCCGTCCTGGAGCTCGTACAGGCAGCCGAGGTCGAGGTCGACATTGACCATGCTCTGGCTGTGGCCCAGGACCTCCGGTGGTTTGAGGGCCCTGAAGGGATGCCTCAGCAGGCTCTCCCGCTGGGGCCCGCCGATGTCGGAGCTGCGCATCCGCCACGCCAGGTTGATGCGCAGATTCCCGGTCGCCGCCCCCTGTTTGGTGAGCGACACCTGGCTGTGCCGCTTGGTCAGCTCGATCGCGTTGCTGGCCGCGCTGCCCGAGTCGAACTCGGTCGTGCGCCCGCGCCAGAGCCCGTCAAACAAGCCCATTCCCGCCCCCAGACTCCCCACTCACCATGCCGTGCCCGACAACACCGACGGGGCGGCCTTCGAGGACATCGCGTCATCCTCGACGGCCGCCCCGCACAGAGCGTTCCTCACCCGGACGGGCGTCACACCCCGGACGCGACCTCAGTCTTGTCGTCCGAGCCGGCTTTTCCCTCGGCGGCCGCCAGCGCGCGGTTGCGGCGGACGGAGGACCAGAAGGACCAGGCGATCAGGACGACGCCGATCAGACCGGTGATGATCTCGGAGATCTCGTACTGGATGGTGACGAGCAGGATCATCGCGAGCGCACCGATGGCGTAGTGCGCGCCGTGCTCCAGGTAGACGTAGTCGTCGAGGGTGCCCTGGCGGACCAGGTAGACGGTCAGCGACCGGACGTACATGGCGCCGACGCCGAGGCCGAGGGCCATCATCACGATGTCGTTGGTGATGGCGAAGGCGCCGATCACGCCGTCGAAGGAGAAGGACGCGTCCAGGACCTCCAGGTAGAGGAACATGAAGAACGCGGCCTTGCCGGCCAGCAGCATGACGGGCTTGCCGGTGCGCCTGGCCTCTTCCTCCTGCTCGTGCTCGCGCTCCTCCTCTTCCTCCAGCTTCTCCTCGAAGTAGCCGGAGAGACCACCGACGATCATGTACGTGATGAGGCCGGCGACACCGGAGAGGAGCACCGTCGCCGACTTGTCCGCGGGCCCGGCGTGCAGGTGGGCGTGGGTCGCGAAGGTCATCGCGGTGATCAGCAGGACGATCAGGGCGATGCAGACCGACAGCATGTCGATCTTGCCGAGCTTGGCCAGCGGGCGTTCCAGCCAGCCCAGCCACTTGATCTCCCGCTCCTCGAAGATGAAGTCCAGGAAGATCATCAGCAGGAACATGCCACCGAAGGCCGCGATCGCCGGGTGGGCGTCGGTGACGAGCTCCTGGTAACGGTCCTTGTCGGTGAGCGCGAGGTCGACGGCCTCGATCGGACCCAGCTGCGCGCTGACGGCGACGATGACAACGGGGAAGACCAGCCGCATACCGAAGACGGCGATCAAAATGCCGATGGTGAGGAAGATGCGCTGCCAGAAGGCGTTCATCTTCTTCAGAATTCCGGCGTTGACCACTGCGTTGTCGAACGACAGCGAGATCTCGAGGATGCACAGGATCGCCACGATGCCGAAGGCGGTCCACCCCCCGTAGAAGACCGCCGCGACGAGGCCGAGCGCGGTGACCGCGAACGACCAGCCGAAGGTTTTCAGAACCACTGGCTACCCAATCCTCTGTGTACGGGGCTCGCCCGCGACACGCTCGGCTTTACGAAACTTTGAAGCCGAAGTCTAGTCGGCCGCCCCCAGCGGCCCACACGGCCCCGGTTTTTGCTCATATCGCGCTGGGAGACGTATCACGCTATGAGACGTATCGCGCTATGAGACGTTGACACCGAAGTCCAGGGCGATGCCCCTCAGCCCCGACGCATAGCCCTGTCCCACCGCCCGGAATTTCCATTCGCCCTGGTAGCGGTAGACCTCGCCGAAGATCATGGCGGTCTCCGTGGAGGCGTCCTCGCTGAGGTCGTAGCGTGCGAGTTCCTGGCCGTCGGCCTGGTTCACCACGCGGATGAAGGCGTTGCTGACCTGGCCGAAGGTCTGGCCGCGCTCGTCCGCCATGTGGATCGAGACCGGGAAGACGATCTTGTCGCACTGGGCGGGCACCTTGGAGAGGTCGATCAGGAGCGACTCGTCATCGCCGTCGCCCTCACCGGTGAGGTTGTCACCGGTGTGCTCCACCGAGCCGTCCGGGCTCTTGAGCTGGTTGTAGAACACGAACCACTCGTCGCCGAGCACCCGCCCGCTGCTGCACACCAGGGCGCTGGCGTCGAGGTCGAACGGGGCTCCGGTGGTGGAGCGCGCGTCCCAGCCGAGCCCGATCATCACCTGTGTGAGGTTCGGCGCGGCCTTGGACAGGGAGACGTTGCCCCCCTTGGCGAGCGTGACGCCCATGATGCTGGTCCTCCCCTGGGTGCTGCCTGATGTGGTTGTCCTGCGCGTCCGGCGCCGCACGCAAACGTGCGGCGCCGGACGGGCGGAGCGGACACGAGGGCTCAGACGTTGACGCCGAAGTCCTGCGCGATGCCGCGCAGGCCGGAGGCGTACCCCTGGCCGATGGCGCGGAACTTCCACTCCGCGCCGTGCCGGTACAGCTCGCCGAAGACCATGGCGGTCTCGGTCGAGGCGTCCTCGGAGAGGTCGTACCGCGCGATCTCGGCGCCGCCGGCCTGGTTGACGACGCGGATGAACGCGTTGCGGACCTGGCCGAAGGACTGCTGACGGTTCTCGGCGTCGTAGATGGACACCGGGAAGACGATCTTCTCGATGTCGGCGGGGACGCCGGCCAGGTTGACCTTGATCTGCTCGTCGTCGCCCTCGCCCTCACCGGTGAGGTTGTCACCGGTGTGCTCGACCGAGCCGTCCGGGCTCTTGAGGTTGTTGAAGAAGACGAAGTTCTGGTCGCTGCCGACCTTGCCGGAGTTGTTCAGCAGCAGCGCGCTCGCGTCGAGGTCGAAGTCCGTGCCGGTCGTGGTGCGCACGTCCCACCCCAGACCGACGATGACGGCGGTCAGGCCCGGGGCCTCCTTGGTCAGCGATACGTTGCCGCCCTTGCTGAGGCTGACTCCCACGAGTCCTCCATTGATGTCCGGGGGCGGGGTGCCCCGTCGTGCGTTGGTATCGGATCAAACGAGTCGATCCTAGTGACGGGTTCCCGGCCGTCCCAGGCCTTGGGACCGACAATCACAGGGTGTCGAGCGCCTTGACGTACTCGTTCAGGTCACGGGCGTCCGGCAGGCCGTTGACAACGGTCCAGCGGACCACGCCCTCCTTGTCGATGACGAAGGTGCCGCGCACCGCGCAGCCCTTGTCCTCGTCGAGGACGCCGTACGCGCGGCTGACCTCGCCGTGCGGCCAGAAGTCGCTGAGCAGCGGGTATTCGAGGCCCTCCTGCTCGGCGAAGACGCGCAGGGTGTGGATGGAGTCGTTGGAGACGGCCAGCACCTGGGTGTCGCGGCCCTCGAACTTCGGAAGGTTGTCCCGGACCTCGCACAGCTCGCCGGTGCACACGCCGGTGAAGGCGAAGGGGTAGAAGAGCAGCACCACGTTCTTCTCGCCGCGGAAGTCCGAGAGCCGCACGGCACGGCCGTGGTTGTCCTTCAGCTCGAAGTCGGGGGCCTTGTCGCCGACCTGGATCGCCATCGTCGTCCCTTCGGTGGGGCTGTTCGGGTGGACACCCACCCTACGCAGCGAGCACCGACGGCCGACGGACGGGCTGACCGAGGTCAGCCCGTCCCACGTTCAACGAACGGTCACCGCTTGGACTTCGCGGCCTTCGGCGTCGCCAGACGGCTGCCACTCCAGTCCTTGCCGACGCTGACGCTCTTGGACGCGGTCAGCCCGGCCGTGGTCGCGGCTTCCGAGATGTCGCTCGGCTCCACGTACCCCGACCGGCCGGTCTTCGGCGTGAGGAGCAGGATCGCGCCGCCTTCCTCGATGTACGTGGTGGCATCCACCAGCGCATCCGTCAGGTCGCCGTCGTCGTCACGGAACCACAGCACAACGGCGTCGGCCACGTCGTCGTAGTCCTCGTCCATGAGGTCGCCCTCGATGGCTTCCTCAATGGCCTCGCGGAGCTCCTGGTCGACGTCGTCGTCGTAGCCGATCTCCTGGACCACCTGCCCGGGCTGGAACCCCAGCCTGGCGGCAGGGTTCGTCCGCTCCTCCGCGTGGTCCGCGGTCGCGCTCACGGGTTGCCTCCTGATCATGTCTTGGTGAATTTCTCAGCCACGCGCGTGCGCGAAGCATTGGCCGTAGTCCACACGGGCGGGGCGGATCGCGCAAGTACCCGGCGTTTCAGACCGCCGAAACGGTGACGATCCGGGCCGTGTCGCCGCAACTCCAGGCATGCCGTCGGCACCGATGGTGACGTACACCACACCTATCTGCCCCGTATGTACGTTTGGGAATCATCCCTGGGTACGAGATTCGAATGGCTCTGCACCCAGGGCCGACCAAGGACCTTCGTTACCTCTCGGTAGAGGTGACGATTGGAGCCCCGAGGTACACGATGGGGAACGGTGCAGGCATACCGCAAACCCTCGATAATCGGCCCTCTGACAGGTAAGGAACAGCGTGGCTTCCGGATCCGATCGCAATCCGATCATCATTGGCGGCCTTCCGAGTCAGGTTCCTGACTTCGATCCCGAGGAGACCCAGGAGTGGCTCGACTCCCTCGACGCCGCCATCGACGAGCGCGGCCGTGAGCGGGCCCGCTATCTGATGCTGCGCCTGATCGAGCGGGCCCGCGAGAAGCGCGTGGCCGTGCCCGAGATGCGCAGCACGGACTACGTCAACACCATCCCCACCAAGAACGAGCCGTTCTTCCCGGGCAACGAGGAGATCGAGCGCGCGATCCTCAACGCCACCCGCTGGAACGCGGCCGTGATGGTCTCCCGGGCCCAGCGCCCCGGTATCGGCGTCGGCGGCCACATCGCCACGTTCGCCTCCTCGGCCTCCCTCTACGACGTCGGCTTCAACCACTTCTTCCGCGGCAAGGACGAGGGCGACGGCGGCGACCAGGTCTTCTTCCAGGGGCACGCCTCACCGGGCATCTACGCGCGCGCGTTCCTGCTCGACCGCCTCTCGGAGCAGCACCTGGACGGCTTCCGGCAGGAGAAGTCCAAGGCGCCGTACGGCCTGTCCAGCTACCCCCACCCGCGGCTGATGCCCGAGTTCTGGGAGTTCCCGACCGTGTCGATGGGTCTCGGCCCGATCGGCGCGATCTACCAGGCGCGGATGAACCGCTACATGCACGCGCGCGGGATCGCGGACACCTCGAAGTCGCACGTGTGGGCGTTCCTCGGCGACGGCGAGATGGACGAGCCGGAGTCGATCGGCCAGCTGACCATCGCCGCCCGCGAGGGCCTGGACAACCTCACCTTCGTCGTCAACTGCAACCTGCAGCGCCTCGACGGCCCGGTGCGTGGCAACGGCAAGGTGATCCAGGAGCTGGAGTCGGTCTTCCGGGGCGCCGGCTGGAACGTGATCAAGCTCATCTGGGACCGCACCTGGGACCCGCTGCTGGCGCAGGACCGGGACGGCGTGCTGGTCAACAAGATGAACACCACGCCGGACGGCCAGTTCCAGACGTACGCGACCGAGACGGGCGCCTACATCCGCGAGCACTTCTTCGGCGACGACCACCGGCTGCGTGCGATGGTCGAGAACATGACAGATCACCAGATCCTGATGCTGGGCCGCGGCGGTCACGACCACCGGAAGATCTACGCGGCGTACAAGGCGGCCGTCGAGCACAAGGGCCAGCCGACGGTGATCCTGGCCAAGACGGTCAAGGGCTGGACGCTCGGCCCGAACTTCGAGGGCCGCAACGCCACGCACCAGATGAAGAAGCTGACGGTCGACGACCTCAAGCGTTTCCGGGACCGGCTGCACCTGCCGATCTCCGACCGGGACCTGGAGTCCGGCCCGCCGCCGTACTACCACCCGGGCCGGGACTCGGAGGAGATCCAGTACATGCACGACCGCCGCAAGTCGCTCGGCGGGTACGTCCCCACGCGCGTCGTCCGCTCCAAGCCGCTCGCACTGCCGGACGACAAGGCGTACGCGACCGTGAAGAAGGGCACGGGCCAGCAGTCCATCGCGACGACCATGGCCTTTGTCCGGCTGCTCAAGGACCTCATGCGGGACAAGGAGATCGGCAGGCGGTTCGTGCTGATCGCGCCGGACGAGTACCGCACGTTCGGCATGGACTCCTTCTTCCCGAGTGCGAAGATCTACAACCCGCTGGGCCAGCAGTACGAGGCCGTGGACCGGGATCTGCTGCTCGCGTACAAGGAGTCGCCGACCGGGCAGATGCTGCACGACGGCATCTCCGAGGCCGGCTGCACGGCCTCGCTGATCGCGGCGGGGTCGGCGTACGCCACGCACGGCGAACCGCTGATCCCGGTGTACGTCTTCTACTCGATGTTCGGTTTCCAACGCACCGGCGACCAGTTCTGGCAGATGGCCGACCAGTTGGCGCGTGGTTTCGTACTGGGTGCGACCGCGGGGCGTACGACGCTGACCGGTGAGGGCTTGCAGCACGCGGACGGGCACTCGCAGCTGCTCGCCTCGACGAACCCGGGCTGTGTGGCGTACGACCCGGCCTTCGCCTACGAGATCGCGCACATCGTGCGGGACGGGCTGCGCCGGATGTACGGCGGTACGCCGGAGCACCCGCACGGCGAGGACGTCTTCTACTACCTCACCGTCTACAACGAGCCCATCCAGCACCCGGCCGAGCCGGAGAACGTGGACGTCGAGGGCATCCTCAAGGGCGTCTACCGGTTCAGCGAGAGCACGTCGGGATCGATTCCGGCGCAGATCATGGCGTCGGGCGTGGCGGTGCCGTGGGCGGTGGAGGCGCAGCGTCTGCTCGCCGAGGAGTGGAACGTACGGGCCGACGTGTGGTCGGCGACCTCCTGGAACGAGCTGCGGCGGGAGGCCGTGGCGTGCGAGGAGCACAACCTGTTGCATCCGGAGGAGGAGCAGCGGGTGCCGTACGTCACACGGAAGCTGAGTGGCGGGGAGGGTCCGTTCGTGGCCGTTTCCGACTGGATGCGGTCGGTTCCGGACCAGATCGCTCGGTGGGTGCCGGGGACGTACCAGTCGCTGGGGGCGGACGGGTTCGGCTTCGCGGACACCCGTGGGGCGGCTCGTCGCTTCTTCCACATCGACGCGCAGTCGATCGTGGTGGCGGTGCTGGCCGAGTTGGCGAAGGAGGGGAAGGTGGATCGGTCGGTGCTGAAGCAGGCGATCGACCGGTACCAGCTCCTTGACGTCTCGGCGGCGGATCCGGGGGCCGCGGGCGGCGACGCGTAGGCGTACGCCGGTGGACGCGAGGGCGGTGGGGCCTGGGCCTCGCCGCCCTCGTGCGTTCCCTACGATGCGGGCATGAAGGAGCAATCGGCGCAAGTGCGGTGGGAGCGGCGTACCCAACGGCCGCTGTTGGTGTTGGCCGTGGTGTTCGCCGTCGCGTACGCGGTGCCGATCGTGGACGGTTCGGCGGGGCGGACTCTGACGACGGCTTGTCTGGTCGTGGAGTGGATGGTGTGGGCGGCGTTCGCGGCCGACTACGCGGTGCGGCTGTGGTTGGCGCCGGATCGGTGGAATTTCGTACGGCGGCATTGGCTGGACCTGTGTGCGGTGCTGCTGCCGCTGCTGCGGCCGTTGCGGTTGCTGCGGCTGGTGTCGACCCTGCTGCTCGTGGGGCGGCGGGCGCGGATGGCGTCCCAGGTCCGGCTGACGACGTATGTGGCCGGCGCGGTGGTGGGGCTGCTGATGTTCGGGTCGCTGGCCGTGCTGTCCGTGGAGCGGGACGCGCCCGGCGGGAACATTCGGACGCTGGGTGATGCGGTGTGGTGGTCGTTCACGACGATGACGACCGTGGGGTACGGGGATCATGCGCCGACGACCGGGGTGGGGCGGTTGCTGGCGGTGGGCTTGATGCTGTCGGGGATCGCGTTGCTGGGTGTGGTGACCGCGAATATCGCGGCGTGGTTCATATCGCGGTTCGAGATGGATGATGCGGAGGAGCGACGGCAGACGGAGGCCATCGCGGCGCTGACGGAGGAGGTACAGGCGTTGCGGGCGCAGGTGGCTGCGTTGTCGGGGTCGGTGGCGGTGCCGGGGCCGACTGAGGAGCAGCGGCGCTAGAGAGGGTGCCGGCGTTGCGCTGTGGGGGTCGGGTCGCTCGCCCGCGCCGGCGGGGTGCCGCTGCGGAGTCACCCGCGTGAGTGGGGCCCCCGGTGGCGTGCCGGAGGCCCACTCCTCACTCCCCCCGGTTCAGAACAACCCGTAGCCAGGAGATGTCGCCCCCGTCAGTCGGATGAGGGCCAGGAGGGTGTCTATCGTGCCCAGGACCAGGGCTGTGAGGGCCGGGAGCGAGCGGGAGCTCGTCCAGGTTCGGCCCATCGAGAGCCAGCCACAGGCGATGGCCACTGGGCCCAGGATGATGCCCAGCACGAAGAAGCCGGCGATCGCACAAATGGCGCCGATGATCCCGAGCTGCGCGCGATCCGGCCCGGTCCGTGACCACCTCCGGCCACGTGAGCGGGGGTACCTGCGCGTTCCCTGCCCGAAGCCCGCCATCGACTCATCAACTCCCTGAACCTCGCGGTTCGTTCGGGTCGATGTGGCGAGTACCCCCGCTGCGCGTTCCATGCCTGACGGTCTGTCGGCGCGCCGCCCCCCTCCGGCAGCGCGCCGCAGCCCGGGCCGCCCTCGTCGTCGTACGAACTTGCCACAGGAACATGCCGTACGGAGGGCTTGGCCCACTGTGACCTGCGACGCGTGCCGAGTGGGAGGGATCTTCGGCACGTCACCCTGATAGGTGACTTCCCCCCAGGTGTACGCCGCTAAATGTGCGCCGCCCCCGCGCCCGCCTCCGCGTTCTCGCCGCGCTTCGTCAGGAAGGCGACCAGCACCGCCACCGCCGCGACCCCGGCCGCGACCAGCGACGCCAGGCTCATGCCGGAGATGAAGGTGTCGTGGGCGACGTCGGTGATCTTCCCGGCGATGGCGTCCGGCGTGCCCGGCGGCACCGGCGCGACACCCTGCTGGACCGCTTCGGCGGTCTGCGCCTCCTGCTCCGCGGTCAGCGGCGGAAGCCCCGCCTCCGCCCAGTTGCCCGGCAGGTCGCTGTCCACCTTGGAGGCCATCACGGCGCCCAGCACGGCCGTACCGAGGCTGCCGCCGATCTGCATCGCCGCCTGCTGGAGACCACCGGCCACACCGGACAGCTCCATGGGCGCGTTGCCGACGATGACCTCGGTGGCACCCACCATGACCGGCGCGAGGCCGAAGCCGAGCAGGGCGAACCAGAGCGACATGATGCCGCTGCCGGTGTCCGTCTCCAGCGTGGACATGCCATACATGGCGAGCGCCGTGCACGCCATGCCGAGGGCCAGCGGCAGCCGCGGGCCGAACTTGGTGATCATCGCGCCCGCGAGCGGCGAGCCGACGATCATCATGCCGGTGAGGGGCAGGAGATGCAGGCCCGCGTCGATCGGGCTCATGCCGTGCACGTTCTGCAAGTAGAACGTCACGAAGAACAGGCCGCCCATGAACGCGATGGCCATGAGCACCATGAGCACGACACCCGCGGACAGCGGGACCGAACGGAACAGGGCGAGCGGGATCAGCGGCTCACGGACCCGCTTCTCCCACAGGGCGAAGAGCACGAAGCCCACGACCGACGCGGCTATGAAGGTCCACGTCCGGCCGTCGCCCCAGCCCCACTCGGGCGCCTTGATGAGCGCCCAGACCAGGCAGAACATCGCGCCCGACAGCAGGGCGATGCCGAGGATGTCGAAGGAGCGCGGGGCGTTCTCCGCGCGGTGATCGGTGAGGATCAGCAGGCCCAGGACGACGGCGAGGACGCCGACCGGCACGTTGATGAAGAACACCGACTGCCAGTTGACGTGCTCGACCAGCACACCGCCGAGGATCGGGCCACCGGCGGTGGAGGCGCCGATGACCATGCCCCAGATGCCGATGGCCATGTTGAGCTTCTCGGCCGGGAAGGTGGCCCGCAGCAGGCCTAGCGCGGCCGGCATCAGCAGGGCGCCGAACAGGCCCTGGAAGACCCGGAAGACGATGACCGCGGCGATCGAGTCGGACAGGCCGATCGCCCCGGACGCGGCGGCGAAGCCGACCACACCGATCAGGAAGGTCTGCCGGTGGCCGAAGCGGTCACCGAGCTTGCCCGCGGTGATCAGGGAGACCGCGAGGGCGAGGAAGTAGGCGTTGGTGATCCACTGGACCTCGGCCAGGCTGGCCTTCAGGTCGGTGGCGATGGCCGGGTTGGCGATGGCGACGATCGTGCCGTCGAGGGCCACCATCATGACGCCCACGGCGACGGTGATGAGGGTGAGCCAGGGATGGCCGCGCAGGCCCTTGACCGGCGTGGTGTCCGACGGGGCGGGTGCCTTGTCCCCCGGCCCCGTCTTGTCGATGGTGGTCTGACTAGTCATGCGATCGAGGCTAATGACAGCCTCTGACAGTTGACAAACCAATTCACAAGTCGGTAACTGTCACGACACTCACATATAGCCTGATCAGGCAGAACAGTTCGCAGGAGAGGCCCCCATGGACACGGTCGGCAACACACGGACAGGGCCGCGGCCGGGTCTGCGCGAACGCAAGAAGCAGCGCACCCGGGACGCGCTGCTGCGCGCGGCGGTGGAGCTGTTCACCACCCGCGGCTACGACCACACCACCGTCGACGAGATCGCCGCGGCCGTCGATGTCTCGCAGCGCACCTTCTTCCGCTACTTCTCCGGCAAGGAGGAGGCCGCCCTCGCCCTGCAGGCGATGACGGTGGCGCACTTCGTGGCGGCGGTGCGCGCCCGCCCCGCGCACGAGCCGCCGATGGAGGCGCTGCGCCGGGCGGTGCTGGACGGCTGGGACCGGATCAGCGAGGTCATCGAGGCGGTCGTCCCGGTCGAGCTGTATCTGCGGATGTACCGGGTGATCGAGTCGACGCCCGTCCTGCTCGCCGCGCATCTGCGCCGGTCGGCGGAGACGGAGGAGGAACTGGCGCGGCTGATCGCCGAGCGGGAGGGCCTGGACGTGGACGCCGATCCGCGACCGCGGGTGGCGGTGGCGGTCTTCGGCGGGGTCATCCGGGTCACCGAGCGGCTGTGGAGCACGGGGCCGGACGTGAGCCTGGAGGCGATGCGCACATTGACGGCGGCGTACCTCGATCAGGTGGGCCCGGTCCTGGCGGGCGACTGGCGCAGGCACTGAGCCGGGCACCGGCGGCGAGCGGGCACAAGGCCACCACACGAGCGGGGCACAGGCCACGACGCGCACGGCGCAAGCCACGACACCAGCGGGCACAAGCCACCACACGAGCGGGCACGAGCCCACCACACGAGCGGGCACAGGCCACCACACCCTGGCACAGGCCACCACACGAGCGGGCACAGCCCGCCATACGACGGGCCCAGGCCACCACACGCACGGGCACAAGCCACCACACGAGCGGGCCCAGGCCACGACACGCACGGGCGCAGGCCACGACAAAAGCGAGCAGAGGGCCACGAGAACGGCGGACGCAGGACACACGACAAAAAGGGGAGCAGGCCAGAACAAAGGGGGCGCGGTGCGGTCAGCCCCCCACTGCAATCAGGTGACCTTCCTCAAACGTGATCCACGACACACGGTTCACGCGAGACCCTCCCGTTCTCCTAGTGTGGCCTCCCAGTGACTTCCTTCGACACCTCCCCCTCACTCAACGTCTGGCGCGCCCTGCTCGCGCTGGCCGTGGTGTTCGTGATGCTGGCGACCACCGGCTGGACCGCGCTGCGCAACCACCGGTCGGACACGCCGCTCCAGGCCTCCCTCTCCGCCTGGGAGCACGGCCGCATCGACGGACACCGGCTGCCGGACCCCGACACCGCACCCGCCCGGCTCGCCGCCTTCTTCGCCTCGCTCACCGACGGGCAGCGCGATCACCTGACCCGCCGCTATCCGCTCGCGGTCGGCAACATGAACGGCGCCCCCGTCCAGCTGCGCTACCGAGCCAACCGCATCGCCCTCGACCAGGCCCGCAAGGTCGAACTCGAACGTACGCACGACAACCGGCTCAGCCCCACCGGGCAGCACGAGGCGGGCCGCCGTATGCACCGCTTCGAGTCGCTGATGCGCGCGGACCGGCACATCCTCGCCTTCGACCCCGACGGCTCCGGCCGGGTCGCCGAGGTGTTCGGCGACCTCGACCGGGCGGAGCGGATCTCCGTCGTCGTCCCCGGCGTCGACACCGACCTGCTCACCTTTCAGCGCACCAACCGTAGATACACCGCCCCGGTGGGCATGGCGAAGTCCCTCTACGCGGCCGAGCGCGCCGCCCGCCCCGCGACGCGCACGGCCGTGATCGCCTGGGCCGACTACACCGCGCCCAGCGGCCTCGGCATGGAGTCGGCCACCGCGATGCGTGCCGAGGACGGGGCCGTGCGGCTGAACGCGATGGTGCGCGCGCTGCCCGGAGACGCGCCGGTCTCACTCTTCTGCCACAGCTACGGCTCCGTCGTCTGCGGGGTCGCCGCGCACGCGCTGCCCGGCCGGGTGGCCGACATAGCGGTGGCCGGCAGTCCCGGCATGCGGGTCGCCAAGGCCTCCCATCTGCGCACCTCCGCACGGGTGTGGGCGATGCGGGACGCCGACGACTGGATCCAGGACGTGCCGTACATGGAGTTCGGCGGGCTCGGGCACGGCGCGGATCCGGTGTCCGCGGCGTTCGGGGCGCGCGTACTGTCGGCGCGCGGCGCCCGCGGGCACGCCGGGTACTTCGAACCGGGCACGGAGAGCCTCGCCAACTTCGCCGAGATCGGGGTTGGCGCGTACCGCTCGGTGGACTGCGCCGACGATGCGGGCATGTGCCGGGCGGGTTTGTCCGGCACGACGACGGCCGGACGCGCGTAGAGGCGCAGAAACTGCGGTCTGCCCAGGGAGGGGACGAAAGAGCGCGTGCCGCATACGATGAGCCGCATGGGTGACGTACTGGCCGGATTTCATGCCGCCTGGGAGTTCCAGTCCGACTCCGTGCTCATCCGCTACGAACGGGGGATTCGAACACCTAAGCTCTTCCAGGCGCTCGGTGAGCGGCGGGTGCCGCTGTCGGCGTTGCAGGGTGTGACGCTCTCCCCCGGGCGGCGCGGGACCGTCGTCCTGCGTGCGGAGCCCCGGCCGGGGGCGGATCCGTTGATCGAGGCGGCGGCCGGGCAGCTGAAGGAGAACAGTGATCCTTACCGGCTGGTGCTGCCCGCCGAGCGGGAGACGCTGGCCGAGTACTACGCCGATGAGCTACGAGCCCTGCTGACCGAGTCGGGGCCCGCGGAACGCCATCTTGTCGCGGCGCCCGAAGCCCCGCTGCACTTCAAGGCGTACGACGGGAAGGCGTCCTTCGACGGTACGTCCGTGTCGTTCCGGTGGTTCTGGACGGGGGCGTCGTCGGCGAAGTGGAAGGCCGGGGACCAGAAGTTCGCCGTGGCGGAGCTGAACGGGGTGGAGTGGCGGTCGCCGGAGGTCTTCGAGGGGCATCTGCGGTTGCTGCGGCGGGCTGCCGGGGAGCAGCCGGCGCAGGCCGATCAGGATCCGGCGGCCGTGGTGTTCGGGCTGGGATACGGGCCGGTGCACGAGTCGTTGCCGTTCGCGGCGGCCGTGTTGGCGGCGGTGCGCTCCGCGGGTCCGGCGGGGGCTGTCGTCGCCGCCGCTCCGCGGAGGGATCCTGCGGATATCGCGGAGCGGATTCGGCATCTCGGGGAGCTGCATCGGGCCGGGTTGGTCACCGATGAGGAGTTCTCCGTGAAGAAGGCTGAGTTGTTGGCCGAGCTGTGATGTCGGGTGCGGGTTGTTCGGGTGCGGGTTGTGGGGGCTGGTCGCGCACACGCGGCGGAGCCGCACCTCGATACAGCCCCGCGCCCCTTGGGGACGTCTACTCCCGGCCCGCAGATGTGAACGTCATGTCCGCGTAGCGGGTGCCTGCCACCTTCCCGGCCACCGGGTCCAGCAGGGCGAGTTCCTCCTGCGTCAAGGTGATCCGCGTAGCCGCCGTGTTCTCCTCGACTCGGGTCGGCTTGCGCGTTCCCGGGATCGGGACGACCGAGAGGTCGTGTACGGCCGCCTGCTGCTGGGCCCAGGCCAGGGCGATCTGGCCGAGTGAGGCGCCGTGTGCCTCGGCGACCGTCCGGATCGGTTCCAGCAGCGCCGCGTTCGCCGTGGCGTTGGCGGCGGTGAAGCGGGGCTGCTGGCGGCGGAAGTCGTCGGCGGCGAGGTCCTGCTCGGCGTTCACGAAGGAACCGGTGAGGAAGCCCCGGCCGAGCGGGGAGTACGGGACCAGGGCGACGCCCAGTTCGCGGGCGGCCGGTACGACCTTCGCCTCGATGTCCCGGCTGAACAGCGACCACTCCGACTGCACGGCGGCGATGGGGTGCACGGAGTGCGCGGCGCGCAGTTCGTCGGCGGTGACCTCGCTCAGGCCCAGGTACTTGACCTTGCCCTCGCGGACCAGCTCGGACATCACGCCGGCCGTCTCCTCGATCGGCACGTTCACGTCCCGGCGGTGCATGTAGTACAGGTCGATCACATCGACGCCGAGGCGCTTGAGGCTCGCCTCGACGGCCTGGCGGATGTACGGCGGGTCGTTGCGGATGACCCGCCGGGTCGGGTCGTCCGGCGGGATCGACAGGGCGAACTTGGTCCCGATCACGACCTCGTCGCGGTGCGCCGTGAAGAACGGCGACAGGAACCGCTCGTTCTCACCGGCGCCGTACGCGTCCGCCGTGTCGTACAGCGTGACACCCAGCTCCAGCGCCCGCTCCAGCGTCGCCCGGGACTCGCCGGCGTCGGAGGGGCCGTAGGCGAAGCTCATGCCCATGCAGCCGAGGCCCTGCACACCGACCTCGGGCCCGCCGTCGCCGAGCCGTACCGTCGCTATCGTGCTGTCGTTCATCGGGTCCTCTCCCCTTCCTGCGAAGCCTCGTGCGAGGTTTCGTGCGATGCGTGCGCGCGGCCGGCGTCGGCGTAGAAACTGATCTTTCGGTCGAGGACGGCGAGCGTGTCCTGGAGTTCGGCGATCCGCTCCAGGACGTCCTGGCGGGTCGTCTCCAGCAGCTCGCGGCGCTCCGCGAACGTGCCGTCGCCCGCGCGCACCAGCTCCGCGTACCGCACCATGTCGGCGACCGGCATACCGGTCAGCCGCAGCTTGCCGACGAGGTCCAGCCAGTCCAGGTCGCGGTTGGTGTAGCGGCGCTGGCCGGTGTGCGACCGGTCGATGTGGGACATCAGGCCGATCCGCTCGTACCAGCGCAGGGTGTGGGCCGACAGGCCGGTGAAGGCGACGACCTCGCTGATCGTGTAGTGGTCCTGGCCGTCGGGCCGCGGGTGCCGACGGGGCGGGGCGGAGCAGAGGTCGGTGCGGTTGGGGCCCTCCTCGTGGGCCTTTTCGGTGGCTGCTGCCGTGGTCTGCATCACCGTCATGCGCTCCACGCTATGACCTTGGAGTGCACTCCAAGCAAGCGCGGCCCGGTAAGAGCCGGAAAGAGGCGGTGAGAAGCGGTGGAGAAGCGTAGGAAATCGGCGGGACGTGCGGGGGGTGCGGTGGCTAGCGTGCGGGTCATGAGTCTCGTACGCCGTGCCCTGCCGGACGATGCCGACGAAGTACTGCGCCTGCGCCAGGTGATGATCGATTCCGTCTTCTCCGGGGACTCCTCCGCCACCGACTGGCACGTCGAGTCCCTGCCGGTGCTGCGGGAGCGGCTGGCCGAGCCGGACGGGGACTTCGCGGCGTTCGTGGTGGACCGTCCGGACCGGCCGGGGGCCCTGGCGGCGCTGGCGGCCGGGACGCTGGAGTACCGGATCGGCAAGGCGGGCAATCCGCGTGGGCGGGTCGGGTACGTCTTCAGCGTGGCCACGGATCCGGACGCCCGCAGACGGGGGTACGCGCGCGCGTGCATGGCGGAACTGCTGGAGTGGTTCCGCGAGCGGGAGGTCGGGCAGGTCGACCTGACCGCGTCCGCGGAGGCGCAGCCGCTGTACGAGTCGCTGGGCTTCGCGCGCACCGGGGACCCCTTCATGCGGTTGATGCTCTGAGCGGGATTAGGCTCGGGGCATGTCCTTGCAGAGCTTGGCGTTGATCGACAATTGGCCGGTTCCCACCGCTGCGGCGGGGGTGGTACGGGCCGACGGTGCCGTGCTGGGGGTGCGGGGGCCGGTCGGGCAGCGTTTCCCGCTGGCGTCGGTGACCAAGCCGCTGGCCGCGTACGCCGTGCTGGTCGCGTACGAGGAGGGCGCGATCGACTTCGAGGAGCCGGCCGGGCCGCCCGGGTCGACGGTACGTCATCTGCTGGCGCACACCTCGGGGCTGGCCTTCGACGAGCACCGGGTGACGGCGCCGCCCGGGGAGCGGCGGCTGTACTCCAACGCCGGGTTCGAGCAGCTCGGGGACCATGTCGCCAAGGCGACGGACATCCCGTTCGCGGAGTATCTGCGGCAGGCGGTGCTGGAGCCGCTGGGGATGACGTCCACCAGCCTTGAGGGTTCCCCGGCGAAGGACGGGGTGTCGACGGTCGAGGATCTGCTGCGGTTCGCCGCCGAGGTGCAGGCGCCGCGGCTGCTCGACCCGCGCACGGTCGCCGAGGCGATGAGCGTGCAGTACCCGGGCACGAAGGGCGTCCTTCCCGGGTACGGTCACCAGAACCCCAACGACTGGGGGCTCGGCTTCGAGATCCGCGACTCCAAGTCGCCGCACTGGACGGGCGGTTCGTCGTCACCGCGTACGTTCGGGCATTTCGGGCAGTCCGGTACGTTCCTGTGGATCGACCCGGACGCGGGGCTGTCCTGCGTCGCCCTGTCGGACCGGGCGTTCGGACCCTGGGCGATCGAGACGTGGCCGACGTTCACGGACGCGGTGCTGGCGGAGGCGCGCTAGTCGGACAGGCCCTGGCCTGAGGGCCGTCAGGTCATCTCCCACATCAGCAGCTCGGTCGGCGTCACCCCCACCGCCTCCACGTCCTTCGCGTCCGTGATGCGGGCCGCGTCACCGGGGCCCAGGTGCTCGGCGTCCACGGTGACCTCGCCGTGCACCACGTGGACGTAGACGTACGGGGCGTCGGGGACCGCCGTGCGTTCGCCCGGGGCCAGTCGGCGTACGTGGAGCATCGCGCCGGCCTCCGGGACCGCGTACGGCGTCGCGTCCGCGATGCCGTGGACGATCTCGTACGCCGGGTCGCCGCCCGGCGACAGCGGGGCCAGCCACATCTGCACGAACGTCAACGGGCGCTCACCGTCGTTGCGTTCGACGTGCCGCACACCGGACGCGGCGCTCAGGCGCTGCACGTCACCGGCGCGGACGACCGTCTCGCGCCCCGTGGAGTCACGGTGCGTCAGCTCGCCCTCCGCGACCCACGTGACGATCTCGGTGTGGCTGTGCGGGTGCTCCGCGAAACCGGCGCCGGAGGCCAGGCGCTCCTCGTTGCAGGCGATCAGGGCGCCGAAGCGCAGGTTGTCGGGGTCGTAGTGGGGGCCGAAGGAGAAGGCGTGACGGGACTCGATCCCGGCCTCCGGGTCGCCTCCGGGGTAGCGCTCACCGGCGCGCCGTACGTCCATCACGCCCACCACCGTAGACCCGCCCCGCCCCGGTCAAGGACCGCACCACGCACCCCGGCGGTCGCCCTTCGGCGACTCGACCGCGAACCTCACCGACAGCCCACCCCGGACCTCACCCGCAACCCACCCCCTACCTACACGCACCCTCAGCCCGCCCCGCGCCACACCAGCACACCACCCCGGACCTCCCCCACCCCGCCCGAACCCCCACCGCAAACCGCACCCGCAAACCCCCGAAACCCCCACCCCCGCACCCCACCCCCACCCGGCCACACGCCCCCGCGTCCCGATAAGGCAGTCTTGTCCCGTGCCCGAACCCGAAACCAGCGACGCCCGTACCGTCTCCCACGGCGTGCATCCGCACTCCGCGACCCTGAAGCGGCTGGAGCAGTCCTCCGGCAGTCTCGCCGCCCAGGCCATCGCGCGGATGGACGAGACGCTGCCGTGGTACCGGGCCATGCCCCCGGAGAACCGTTCCTGGATCGGGCTGGTCGCGCAGGCCGGTATCGCCGCGTTCACCGAGTGGTTCCGGCGCCCCGACGCCCCGCAGGCGATCTCCACCGATGTGTTCGGAACCGCGCCGCGCGAGCTGACCAGGGCGATCACGCTGCGGCAGACCGTGGAGATGGTGCGCACCACCATCGAGGTCATGGAGAGCGCGATCGACGAGGTCGCCGCCCCCGGCGACGAGGGCATCCTGCGCGAGGCGCTCCTGGTGTACGCGCGGGAGATCGCCTTCGCCACCGCCCAGGTGTACGCCCAGGCCGCCGAGGCACGGGGTGCCTGGGACGCCCGGCTGGAGTCGCTGGTCGTGAACGCCGTGCTGAGCGGCGAGGCCGACGAGGGCGCGGTGTCGCGGGCGGCGGCGCTGGGCTGGAACGCGCCGGAGCATGTGTGCGTGGTGCTGGGGACGGCCCCCGACGGCGACTCCGAGCTGACGGTGGAGGCCATCCGGCGCGCGGCACGGCATGCCAAGCTGCAGGTGCTGACCGGGGTGCTGGGCGATCGGCTCGTCGTCATCGCGGGCGGCAGCGACAACCCGCTCGCCGTCGCCAGGTCGCTGATCGGGCCCTTCGCCGCAGGTCCGGTGGTCGCGGGACCGATCGTGCCCGATCTGCTGGCCGCGACCCGGTCCGCGCAGGCCGCCGCCGCGGGGCTGAAGGCGTGTTTCGCCTGGCAGGACGCGCCTCGGCCGGTGCTGGCGGACGACTTGCTGCCGGAGCGCGCGATCGCCGGAGACCCGAGCGCGCGCGAGCAGCTGGTGGAGGAGATCTACAGGCCGCTGGAGGAAGCCGGTTCCGCACTGCTGGAGACGCTCAGCGTCTATCTCGAACAGGCCAGCAGCCTCGAAGGCGCCGCCCGGATGCTGTTCGTCCATCCCAACACCGTGCGCTACCGGCTTCGACGTGTGACTGACGTCACCGGCTGGTCGCCATCCGATGTACGCTCCGCGTTCACGTTGCGCATCGCGCTGATCCTGGGGCGTCTGGCCGATGGGGATCTCCAGCCCTAGTCTTTTGTCGAGGGCCAACAAAACCCCTTCCTGTTCTTCGTCCTTGTCCCCACGGGCGGCCATGCCCGTAACCAAGAGAGAGTGTGAGAGTGCTCGTACTCGTCGCTCCCGGCCAGGGCGCCCAGACGCCCGGCTTCCTGACTCCCTGGCTCGAACTGCCCGGTGCCGCCGACCGCGTCGCCGCCTGGTCGGACTCCATCGGACTGGACCTCGCCCACTACGGCACGAAGGCCGACGCGGACGAGATCCGCGACACGGCCGTGGCGCAGCCGCTGCTCGTCGCCGCCGGGATCCTCTCGGCCGCGGCACTGGGTGACATCACGCCCGGCGCGGTCGCGGGCCACAGCGTCGGTGAGATCACCGCCGCCGCCTTCGCCGGCGTCCTCGACGACACCACCGCGCTGACCCTCGTACGCAAGCGGGGCCTGGCCATGGCCGAGGCCGCCGCGATCACCGAGACCGGGATGTCGGCGCTGCTCGGCGGCGACCCCGAGGTGACCGTGCCGCATCTGGAGAAGCTGGGCCTGACCCCGGCCAACGTCAACGGCGCCGGGCAGATCGTGGCCGCCGGAACGCTGGAGCAGCTGGCCGCGTTGAACGAGGACAAGCCGGAGGGCGTGCGCAAGGTCGTCGCGCTGAAGGTGGCCGGCGCCTTCCACACCCACCACATGGCGCCCGCGGTCGACAAGCTGGCCGCGGCCGCCCAGGAGCTGACGCCCGCCGACCCGAAGGTCGCCTACGTCTCCAACCGGGACGGTCAGGCGGTCGCCACCGGCGCCGAGATCGTCGAGCGGCTGGTCGGCCAGGTCGCCAACCCGGTCCGCTGGGACCTGTGCATGCGGACGTTCCAGGAGCTCGGCGTCACCGCGCTGCTGGAGGTGTGCCCCGGCGGCACCCTGACCGGCCTCGCCAAGCGCGCCCTGCCCGGCGTGAAGACGCTGGCCCTGAAGACCCCCGACGACCTCGACGCGGCCCGCGAGCTCGTCGCCGAGCACGCCTGACGCCCTGCTGACGCCCTAAGGAGCCGACTGCAACATGTCGAAGATCAAGCCCAGCAAGGGCGCCCCGTACGCGCGGATCCTCGGCGTGGGCGGCTACCGGCCCACCCGGGTCGTGCCGAACGAGGTGATCCTCGAGAAGATCGACTCGTCCGACGAGTGGATCCGTTCGCGCTCCGGCATCGAGACCCGGCACTGGGCGAACGACGAGGAGACGGTCGCCGCGATGTCCGTCGAGGCGTCCGGCAAGGCGATCGCCGACGCCGGGATCTCCGCCGAGCAGATCGGCGCGGTGATCGTCTCGACCGTCACGCACTTCAAGCAGACCCCGGCCGTCGCCACCGAGATCGCCGACAAGCTGGGCACGGCCAGGGCCGCGGCGTTCGACATCTCGGCCGGCTGCGCGGGCTTCGGCTACGGCCTGACCCTCGCCAAGGGCATGATCGTCGAGGGCAGCGCCGAGTACGTTCTGGTCATCGGCGTGGAGCGGCTGAGTGACCTGACCGACCTGGAGGACCGGGCGACGGCCTTCCTGTTCGGTGACGGGGCCGGCGCGGTCGTCGTCGGCCCGTCGAAGGAGCCCGCGATCGGCCCCACGGTGTGGGGCTCCGAGGGCGACAAGTCCGAGACCATCAAGCAGACCGTGCCGTGGACGGACTACCGGTCCGGCGAGGTCGAGCGGTTCCCCGCCATCACGCAGGAGGGCCAGGCGGTGTTCCGCTGGGCCGTGTTCGAGATGGCGAAGGTCGCCAAGGAGGCGCTGGACGCCGCCGGACTTGATGCGGCCGACCTGGACGTCTTCATTCCGCACCAGGCCAACGAGCGGATCATCGACTCGATGGTGAAGACACTCAAGCTGCCGGAGTCCGTCACGGTCGCCCGCGACGTACGGACCACCGGCAACACCTCGGCCGCCTCGATTCCGCTCGCGATGGAGCGGCTCCTGGCGACCGGCGAGGCGAAGAGCGGAGACACCGCGCTCGTCATCGGATTCGGGGCGGGTCTCGTGTACGCAGCGACGGTCGTTACTCTCCCCTAGGCACTCCGTGCCGGATCATGCGATCCGGTGCGGGAAGCAGCACCGCCACACCCTCTGGAACACTACGAAGGAGCGCCTGACATGGCCGCCACTCAGGAAGAGATCGTCGCCGGTCTCGCGGAGATCGTGAACGAGATCGCCGGGATCCCCACCGAGGACGTCCAGCTGGACAAGTCCTTCACCGACGACCTGGACGTCGACTCGCTGTCCATGGTCGAGGTCGTCGTCGCCGCCGAAGAGCGCTTCGACGTGAAGATCCCGGACGACGACGTCAAGAACCTCAAGACCGTCGGCGACGCGACCGAGTACATCCTCAAGCACCAGTCCTGAGGCCCCCTGGGCCGGGTCCTTCCGGCCCCGCCACCCGGCGGTGGCGCCGCTGAATCCTCGTATCCGTTGGAGAAAGAATTCCCGTGAGCCCGACCAATCGCACCGTGGTCGTCACCGGTATCGGCGCAACCACACCGCTGGGTGGCGACGCAGCCTCTACCTGGGAGGGCCTGGTCGCCGGACGTTCCGGCGTCAAGCCCCTGGAGCAGGAATGGGCCGCCGAGCAGGCGGTCCGCATCGCCGCGCCGGTCGCGGTGGAACCCACCGAGACCATCCCGCGGCCGCAGGCCCGCCGCCTCGACCGCTCGGCACAGTTCGCGCTGATCGCCGCGCAGGAGGCGTGGGCCGACGCCGGTTTCACCGCCAAGGCCGGTGAAGGCGCCGAGGTCGACGCGGATCGTCTGGGCGCGGTCATCGCCTCCGGCATCGGCGGTGTGACGACCCTGCTCGATCAGTACGACGTGCTCAGGGAGAAGGGCGTACGCCGGGTCTCCCCGCACACCGTCCCCATGCTGATGCCGAACAGCCCCTCCGCGAACGTGGGTCTGGCCGTGGGCGCCCGGGCGGGCGTGCACACCCCGGTCTCCGCGTGCGCGTCGGGCGCCGAGGCCATCGGCTACGCCATCGAGATGATCCGCTCCGGTCGCGCCGACGTCGTCGTCGCCGGTGGCACGGAGGCGGCGATCCACCCGCTGCCGATCGCCGCGTTCGGCAACATGATGGCGATGTCCAAGAACAACGACGACCCGCAGGGCGCTTCGCGTCCCTACGACGTCGACCGCGACGGCTTCGTCCTCGGTGAGGGCGCCGGTGTCGTCGTCCTGGAGTCCGCCGAGCACGCCGCGAAGCGCGGGGCGCGGGTGTACGCCGAGGCGGTCGGGCAGGGCATCTCCGCCGACAGCCACGACATCGTGCAGCCGGAGCCGGAAGGACGTGGCATCAGCCACGCCCTGCAGAACCTGCTGGAGCGGACCGACCTCGACCCGGCGGAAATCGTGCACGTCAACGCGCACGCCACGTCGACGCCGGCCGGTGACATCGCCGAGCTGAAGGCGCTGCGGAAGGTGTTCGGTGACGACGCCGATCACATCGCGGTGTCCGCGACGAAGTCGATGACCGGGCATCTGCTGGGTGGTGCGGGCGGTGTCGAGACGGTCGCGACCGTGCTCGCGCTGTACCACCGGGTGGCTCCGCCGACCATCAACGTCGAGAACATCGACCCCGAGGCCGAGGCGAACGCCGATGTGGTGCGGGGTGAGGCGCGGAAGCTGCCCGTCGAGGGCCGTATCGCCGCGTTGAACGACTCGTTCGGGTTCGGTGGGCACAACGTGGTGCTGGCGTTCCGGACGGTCTGATTTTCGGTTGATCCGGGCACGCCGTGACGTCGGCCTCCAGGACCCAGTCGTGGTCCTGGAGGCCGACGTTGTCGTGTGCCCTAGCCGAGCACGTCAATCACCGCCGATTGCGAGGCAGTAGCCACTGTGGGCAAATAGGAATAGTGAGTGCACGGCCGCGCGACGCCGCGCTCGTCCTCGACGAGCGGGGCACCGTCGCCCAGTGGAGCCCGGAGGCCGAGCGGCTCCTCGGCTACTCCGCGGAGGAGGCACGGGGCCGCCACGTCACCACGTTCCTGGAGCGGCCACTGGGCGACACGGAGACTGCCGGACAGATCGCCGCGCGCCACCGCGACGGCCGCCGGGTGGCAGTCGGTGCGGCGATCAGCCCGCTGCCCCGACCCGGCGGGGCCTGGCACTGGTCGGTGCGGTTGATCACCGCGTCGGACACCGCTCAGGAAGAGATCGACGCCGCACTGCTCCGGGCGCTGCTGACCGATTCCCCGCTCGGTGTTCAGGCTGTCGACGGCGACCTGCGGCTCATGCGCCTGAACCTGTCCGCCCCGGGAGTCCGCGGTGTCGTGGGTACGGAGGCCATCGGCCGCCATATCCGCGACATCGCGCCGGGCCTGATCGACGAGGGGGTCGAGCAGAAGGTCCGTCACGTGGTCGAGAGCGGTCGGCCCCTGACTTTCCTGCACAGCGGCCGACCTCCCGCCGATTCCACCCACGATCATGTCTACTTGGTGACCCTGCTGCCCCTCAGGGACTCGGTGGGGCGCGGCATAGGGGCCCTCGTGACCTCCCAGGACGTGACCGAGCAGGAAAGGGCGCGGGCACGCCTGGACTTCCTGGCGGAGGCAGGTACCCGGATCGGCACCACGCTCGACGTCCTCACCACGGCGGAGGAGTTGGCTGCCGCCGCGGTTCCGGCCATCGCCGACATCGCCACCGTCGACGTCCTGGACGGCGTGCTCCAGGGCGAGGCGCCCCGACCGGGCCCCGTCAGCGAGCGGACCAGACTGCGTCGGGCGGCCTTCAGGAGCGCTCGGGTGCTCGGCGCCCGGCCCGCCTACGACACCGGGGAGCTGGTCGAGTACCTGCTCCCGTCTCACATCGCCGGCCTGACCGAGATGCGCCCCATCTTGGTACGGCACCTTCAAAGCGGCGATATGCCCGCCGACGACCGTCGCACGGCGCGCATCCACGCCGACGCGGCCCACTCCCTGATGGTCGTGCCCCTCGCCGCCCGCGGTGTGGTCCTCGGCCTGGCCAGCTTCTACCGGGCACGGGAGCCGGATCCGTACGGTGCGGAGGACCTTGTTCTCACGTCCGAACTCTGCGCGCGGGCAGCCGTGTGCATCGACAACGCACGCCAGTACACCCGCGAGCGCAACGCCGCCCAATCCCTGCAGCGCGCCCTGCTGCCGCGGTCCGCGCCGCCGCAGAGCGCCGTGGAGGTGGCCTGGCGCCATGAATCGGCCTACAGTCCCGGGGACTGGTTCGACGTCATTCCCCTCTCCGGCGCGAGGGTTGCGCTGGTCGTGGGCTGTATGGCCGGCCAGGGCATCGACGCCGCCGCCGCGATGGGACAGCTGCGCATGGCCATCAATACGCTCGCGGCCCAGGACCTTGCCCCCGACGAACTGCTCGGTCAACTTCACGACCTGGTGATGGGATTCAGCGACGAGCCCGCCGACGATCCCCACGTGGCATCGGCCAGGAACCACATGCAGGGGGCGACCTGCCTGTACGCGGTCTACGACTCCGTCTCGCGCCGCTGCACGCTTGCCCGAGCCGGCCACCCGTCGGCGGTGGTCGTCAGCCCGCGGGGCAAGGTCGAGATCCCCGACGTCCCGGAGGGTCCCCCGCTGGGCACCCGGCACCCGCCGTACCGGACCGCAGACATGGAGCTGCCGGAGGGAAGCACGCTTGCGCTGTTCACCAACAGTCGGACACCGGCCGGCGACTCCGACCGGTCACCTGCGGCCCACATCCTGTATCAAATCCTGAGCAGCAACCCGTACCGCACCCTGGGGGACAGCTGCGACGCGTTCATCCGTGCCTACGAACCCACCACAGGCGAGGGTTTCCTCCTGCTGCTGGCACGTACGCGGGCGCTGTCCGCGGACCGGGTGGCGACCTGGACCCTCCCCCCGGACCCCGCGGTCGTCACCACCGCCCGCGCATTGAGCCTTCGGCAGCTCGCCAACTGGGGCCTGGACGACCTGGACTTCACCACCGAACTGATCGTCAGCGAGCTCGTCACCAACGCCATCCGCTACGGGACCGGGCCTGTCGGCCTCCGCCTGATCCACGACCGCGGGCTCATCTGCGAGGTCAGCGACGGCAGCAGCACTGCCCCGCATCTGCGGTACGCCTACGAGACCGACGAAGGTGGCCGCGGCCTCTTCCTGATCGCCCAGCTCGCCCACCGCTGGGGCACCCGCTACTCCGCTCGGGGAAAGACCATCTGGACCGAGCAGACCATTCCGAGCGCGGGCACGGTCGGCCCAGGAGGAGGATCCGGCGGCCCCTTCTGATCCTTCTCGTACCGCTACTGGGCCTTGGTGACGGCGGGCGGCGTCCAAGTGCCGTCGATCACGCTCTCCTTCGGCCAGTACATGCGCAGCATCACGTTGAACTGGCCGGACGGGGTCGGGAGCCAGTTGGCCTTCTTGTCCGCGGCCGGGGCATCGTGCTGGAGGTACAGATCCACCGAGCCGTCGGGGTTCGCGGTCGGTTCGGCGGTGTGCCCGACCGCGTATCGGTCGATCGGGTTGGGGACGAGGAAGCCGTCCGGGTTGTACATGGTCACTGACCAGAAGGCGTTTGCCGGAGGGGTCTGGCCGGGTGGGAAGTGGATGGTGTACTTGTTGGCGCCGGTGAGCTGCTGGCCCGTCTTGTCGACGAAGCTGATCGGGTAGATCGCGTCCTGCGGGAGGTTGGCGCCGAGCCCTTGCCAGTCGGTGGCCGCGCGCAGTGTGTAGTTCGTGCCGTAGGTACCCAGGTCGGTGGCGACCCGCCAGCCGTTGACTTCCTTGCCGAGATTCGCGACGGCGGCCTGGATCTGCTTCTGGCCCTCGGACACGGACTGCTGCAGCGCCTTGGCGACATCGGGAGACACGTCGTTGATGTCGAACGCCTTGCCTGGGCGGATGCCCAGCCGGGCGAGCTTGGCGACCATGGGGGCGTCGGCCGCGGCCGGGGGGTTGGCAGCCATCGCGGCGGCCAGGCGTGAGTAGAAGGCCTGGGCGTCCATCTGCTGCACCAGGCTCTTGGGCGCTGTGCTGGGGACGTCCGGGTCGACGTGCCCCTCGGGGGGCTTGTACGACTCGTCACCGTAGGCACTCAGCGGGCGGACGTCGTACTTGCTCACCAGCTCCTGCACCGCGGGCAGATCCGAGGGTCCGTTGAGCTGGGTGCGGCCGAGGATCCACGCGGTGTTGGTGGGGGACTTGATCTGTTTCACGCCGTCCGGCAGTCGGCCTTGCCAGTCGGGGCCGGTGATGGCGTAGTCGCCTGCCTGCGTACCGGTCGTGCGCTTGCCCACCGAGTCGATCACGTTGGTCCAGGCGCTGAGGATCGGCATCAGGTAGTAGCGGCCGTCGGTGTCGGGTACGTGCAGCACGATCGGCTCGGCCGACAGATCCAGCCAGGCGTTCGTGTAGAGCGTGTCGACGTTGGGCGAGACCACGGACTTCTGGTCGGGGCCCGGGATGTCGTTCGCCTTCGCGAACTGGTTGATCGGCGCCCTGATGGTCGAGGGGTCCGGGGCGGTGACGTTGGTCGACGACTGCTCCGTGGCCTTCATCAGCACCAGCGGGTAACCGTATATGTATGCCTGGACGGCGTCGTCGGTGAGGTCGGCCTGGGCGGGTGCGGCGCCCGCGGGGGCGGCCATGAACAGGGCGAGCACCGTCGCGACCGCGGAAGCGATCGCGGCGTGAGCCCGGGTTCCGCGGCGTGGAAGGTGTGCCCTGGGGGCATGGTGTCTGCGGGTGCCCGCAGTCGCGAATGCGCGACGCTCGGTGACGAACGACATCCTGCTACCTCCTAGTCGCACCTGCGGCGTCAGCGCGCGGTGGCCCGGGGACGCATTGCCGCTTCGTCGTAGGGCGGAAGCGGCTTGATCAGGGGTTCGAGGATCGTGCGGGCCTCCGGCGCCGTGATGACGTCGGCGGGGTCGAGTTTGATGATCTCGGCCTTGTCCGGGTCGACCTCCCACACGTCCTCGCCGATGAGCCGGCAGCGGTCGTCGTAGGGCCAGACCATCTCCTCGGACGCCTTGTAGATGTACATCGCGTTCTCGTCGTCGACGTCGATCCCGACAGCTGCCAGGACCTTTCCCGGTTTGAACTGGTAGCCGGTCAATTTGGAGGCGATCATGTGGTCGCTGACGGCGACTTCCTCGTCTTCGGCGTACATCACGCACTCGCCCGTCTCGGACCACTCCCGGTACAGGTTCTTGATCGCGTCCTGGCCCTCCAGCCGGACGCTCAGGCCCAGCGCGTGGAAGTGGTAGACGGGATTCTCCACCATCATCTCGGGCGCGAAGATCTCCTCGTAGCGCCCGGCGATCTCCAGGTAGCGGTGGCGATAGTACGCCTGGAGCATGAACCGGTGCCGGGGGTTCTCCGTCGTCTCCCGCAGGTCCTCTATCGCGCGGTTGGTCCTGGTGATGTCCAGCTTCGTCATGGCGATCCGGCCTCTCCCGGCTCTTCGCTTGCCCTGCGGCCCTTGGCGCAGTGGGCGAACGGGCAGCTTGCGGCGGCGCTCCGGGCCGGACGGCCCCTTCTGGGACCGGCAGTGAGCGAGCAGGGAGTGGGGCGACGACGGGGTGGTGGAGCGGGTTTGCTCGGAAGTCCGGCCCAGGCTGGGGTCGAACACGGATCGGGAGCTCTCGCTGATTCGCAACGGCACCTGCCCCTGGGATGCCGGCTCATCCGGCCCGTCGTGCTCGACGCGACAGACCATCCCAGCATGTGATGCGTGCCCATGACCTGCAACTTGAGCAGACGGCGCCCCTCAGGGGCGTCACCTGAAGGTCGGTTCAGACCACCTGATGGAGCCAGCGGACCGGTGCTCCCTCACCCGCGTACCGGAACGGCTCCAGTTCGTCGTCCCACGGCTTGCCCAGGAGTTTGGCGATCTCGGCCTCCAGGTCCGTCTCCCCGCTCTGGCTGCGCAGCAGCGCCGCGCGCAGGCGGTCCTCGGGGATGAGGATGTCGCCGTGGATGCCGGTGACGGCGTGGAAGATGCCCAGGTCGGGGGTGCAGCTGTAGCGTTCGCCCTCGGCGGTGGGGCAGGGTTCGGCGGTGACCTCGAAGCGCAGGAGATGCCAGCCGCGCAGTGCGGAGGCCAGTTTGGACGCGGTGCCGGGCTCGCCCTGCCAGGAGAACTCCGAGCGCCAGGTGCCGGGCGCGGCCGGCTGCCGGATCCAGTCGAGGCTGACGCGCGTGCCGAGCACCCCGGCGACGGCCCACTCGACGTGCGGGCACAGCGCGCGCGGCGCGGAGTGCACGTACAGGACTCCACGTGTCGTCACCGGGACCTCCGGGCTGAGCGGGCGTGTTGCGGCTGGCTGGGCGGTGGTGACCGGTCGGCCACGCTGATGGCGAGGCTACCGTGCGGCGGCGCAAGGAGTGTGACGTACCGTCGGTCCCAGTGCCCGGAAACTCCCGCCATTCACCCAGGGGGACGCTTGTACGGGCGTGACCCGTTGCACGCCGCGCGCCGGGAACCCTCGCGCGTTGTCATGGAGGGGGCCGAAGCGAGCGAGGGGTTGGCAGACGATGCGGAAGACCGGACAGCGGGGGCGGGCCGCGGTCGCCGTGTGCGCGGCGGCCGTGCTGGGTGTTGCGGGGTGCGATGCGGTGGGGGGCGACGCGTCGGCCCCGTCCACGACCGAGGCGCAGCGGGCGAAGCCGAGTCAGGCGCCGGTGTGGGACCCCAGCCCGGAGTCGATCGCCGCCGTCGGTGACTCCATCACCCGGGGTTTCGACGCCTGCGAGGTGCTGTCGGACTGTCCGCAGGTGTCGTGGGCGACCGGCAGCAGTCCTGACGTGAACAGTCTCGCCGTACGGCTGCTGGGCAGTGCGCGGGCCGCCTCGCACAGTTGGAACTACGCCGTGACCGGGGCGTCGATGGCGGATCTCCCGGCGCAGATGGCGCGTGCGGCGGTGGCCGAGCCGGAGCTTGTGACGGTGATGGTGGGGACGAACGACGCCTGCCGGAGCTCGGCGTCGGCGATGACTCCGGTGGCCGATTTCCGCGCCGACTTCGAGGACGCGCT
This sequence comes from Streptomyces sp. Z423-1, assembly GCF_013009255.1. Taxonomy (NCBI): domain Bacteria; kingdom Bacillati; phylum Actinomycetota; class Actinomycetes; order Kitasatosporales; family Streptomycetaceae; genus Streptomyces; species Streptomyces sp. Z423-1. The sequence continues at coordinate 6,549,620 of NZ_CP053109.1, read as the reverse complement.
GCATACGCTGCGCAGCGCTCTGCCCAAGGCTCAGGTGTATGTGGCGAGCATCCCCAATCTGATGCGGCTGTGGTCCGAGGGCCGTACGCATCCGCTCGGCAAGCTGGTGTGGAAGCTGGGCGTCTGCCCGTCGATGCTGGGCGACGCGGACGCCGTGGACGCGGCGGCCAACCAGCGACGCGAGACCGTGCGGCAGCGGGTGGAGGACTACAACGGTGTGCTGGAGGAGGTCTGCGGGGCCGACGAGCGGTGCCGGTACGACGGCGGGGCGGTGTACGAGTACCGGTTCGGCACCGAGCAGTTGAGCGACTGGGACTTGTTCCACCCGAGCAAGGACGGTCAGGCACGGCTGGCGGAGATCGCCTACCGGGAGATCACCGCCGAGAAGCCTTAGGGTTTCGCTCATGAGCGAACACTTCGGCACACTTTCCGACGGCACGGCCGTGCACCGCTGGACCCTGGAGCGCGCGGGCGTACGGGTGCGGATTCTTTCCTACGGCGGCATCGTGCAGTCCGTGGAGGTGCCGGACCGGGACGGGCGGACCGCCGACGTGGTGCTGGGGTTCGGCGAGCTGGACGGCTATCTGGAACATCCCGGGCCCTACTTGGGCGCCCTGGTCGGGCGGTACGCCAACCGGATCGCGGGCGGCCGCTTCCCGCTGGACGGGCGGACGTACGCGCTCGCGCGGAACAACGGGCCGAACTCGCTGCACGGCGGTGAGCGCGGCTTCGACAAGCGGGTGTGGGACATGACGCCGGTCGAGCACGGCGTCCGGCTCAGCAGGGTCAGCCCGCACGGCGAGGAGGGCTTCCCGGGGCGGCTGGAGGTCTCGGCGACCTACCGCCTCGACGCCACCGGCGCGCTGCGGATCGCGTACGAGGCGGTCACCGACGCTCCCACCGTGGTGAACCTGACGAACCACTCGTACTGGAATCTGAGCGGCAGCGGCAGCGGCTCCGGCGACGCGGGCGGGCATGAGCTGCGGATCGCCGCCGGGCGGTACACGCCGGTGGACGACGACCTGATCCCGACCGGGATCGCCCCGGTCGAGGGAACCCGGTTCGACTTCCGGACGGCCCGGAAGACCGGCTCCGGGTACGACCACAATTTCGTGCTCGACAAGGGCGTGACCGACACGGCGGTCGAAGTCGCGGAGCTGTTCGACCCGGCGTCCGGGCGGGCGCTGACGGTGGCGACCACCGAACCGGGGCTTCAGCTGTACACCGCCGACCATCTGAGCGGGCCGTTCGCGCCCGGGGACGGCATCGCGCTGGAGACGCAGCACTTCCCCGACTCGCCGAACCGTCCTCAGTTCCCGGGCACGGTACTGCGGCCGGATGAGGTGTTCCGCTCCGAGACGGTGTACGGGTTCACCGCACGGTGATCCGGTGAGCCCCGGTCCGGAGGTCAGGTCCCGGACCGGGGCTGCTCGGTGGGAGGAACCGCCCTGGATTCAGACGGTCCCCTGGCTCAGACGGTAGTCGTCAGCGTGATCCTGCGGTCCGCGATCGAGCGGCCCGCCTGGATCTCGTACGAACCCTTCACAAACGACCACGAGTTGGTCATCTCGTCCCAGATCTCGAACGCCCGGCGCGGGAGCTCGACGACGGCCTCGACGCTCTCCCCCGGCCCCGCCTCGACGCCCGCGAAGCCGGCCAGCCGGCGCGCCGGGCGCTCGGGGTCGGGCTCGGTGGGGGCGACGTACAGCTGCACGACCTCGCGGCCGGGGCGCCCGCCGGTGTTGCGGACGCGCACCTTCACCGTCGTACCGTCGATCTCGACGGATTCGTACGACCAGTCGGTGTAGCCGAGGCCGTGGCCGAAGGGGTACGTCGGTGTCCTGCCCTCCTTCTCCCAGGCGCGGTAGCCGATGAAGACGCCCTCGGTGTACGGCAGTTCGCCGTCGGTGGGGGCGACCCGGGTGACCGGGGCGTCCGCCAGGGGGCCCCAGGTGGTGGGCAGGCGGCCGCCCGGCTCGTGCGTCCCCGTCAGCACGTCGGCGAGGGCGGCGCCGCCCTCCTGGCCGGGGAACCAGGTCAGCAGCACGGCCGCGACCTGGTCGCGCCAGGGCAGTTCCACCGGGGAGCCGGCGTTGACGACCACGACGGTGTTCGGGTTGGCGGCGGCTACGGCGCGGACCAGGTCGTCCTGGCGGCCGGGCAGCCTCAGGTCGGTGCGGTCGAAGCCCTCGGACTCCACGCGTTCGGTGGTGGCGACCACGACGACGGCCGTGTCGGCGGCGCGGGCGGCCTCGACGGCCTCGGCGATCAGCTCCTCGGGGTCGCGCTGGGGCTCCTGGTGGGCGAGGGCGAAGCTGACGACCTTCATGGGGATGCCCTCGGGCAGGTCGATCACATGGGTGAGGGAGACCTCGACCGGCTCGCCCGCGCTGAGTTCGGGCCGGGCGCGGGGCACGGGGGCGCCGAAGAAGGCCTCGAAGGGGTCGTCCTTGGCGGGGCGCTGGATGTCGTCGTAGGACGTGGTGCCGTCGATGGTGAGGGTGAAGGCGCCCATGCCCTTCACGCCGAAGGTGTGCGGGCCGGTCTCGCGCGGGGTGAAGGTGCCGGTCAGTTCGACGGTGTGGAGGGTGTCGTGGGTGACGCCCTCGGGGAGGTCGCTGCCCATCCACTGGATCTGGCCGTTGGGGGCGAAGGCCGTGCCGATGATCTCGCCGGACGCGTCGCGGCAGATCGCGCGCAGTTCGAAGCCCTTGTCGGCGACGGCCAGTTCGGTGGTGGGGTCGGCGCCCACGGCGTAGCGCACCGAGCCCTCGGGCAGCGCGGCGGTGAGGCCGTCGAGCGGGGAGACGACGTGGTCGGGGAAGACGGTGGCGGAGCCGCCGCCGAGGACGCGGGCGTCGCGTGCGGCGGCGCCGATGAGGGCGACCGTGCCGGGCTTGAGGGGAAGAGCGCCTTGATTGCGTACGAGGACGAAGGAGCGGCGGGCGATCTCGCGGGCCAGCTCACTGCCGTCGACGGGGACGGGGAGTTCGGTGACGGCCGGGTCGGCGCTGTCCAGGATGCCGACGCGGGCGGCGAGGCGGAGCACGTTGCGTACGGCGTCGTCGACCTTCGCCTCGTCGACCCTGCCGTCCCGTACGGCCTGCGCGAGGGCGTCGCCGTAGACGGTCTGCGGGCCGGGCATCGCCACGTCGAGGCCGCCCTCGACGGCGCCGGTGGTGGAGCGGGCGGCGGTCCAGTCGGAGACGTTGAAGCCGTCGAAACCCCATTCGCCGCGCAGGATCTCGTTCACGAGGTGGTGGTGCTCGGTCATGGTCGTGCCGTTGACCGAGTTGTAGGCGGTCATGATGCCCCAGGGGTGGGCGTTTTCGACGATCGCCTCGAAGGGGGCGAGGTAAAGCTCGCGCAGGGCGCGTTCGCTGACGACGTTGTTCACCGTGAAGCGGTCGGTCTCGGCGTCGTTGGCGACGAAGTGCTTGACGGTGGTGGCGACGCCGCCCGACTGCACCCCTTGGACGTAGCCGCTGCCGATCCGGCCGGTGAGGTACGGGTCCTCGCTGTAGGCCTCGAAGTGGCGGCCGCCGAGCGGGGAGCGGTGCAGGTTGACCGTGGGGGCGAGCAGGACGTGGACGCCTTTGCGGCGGGCCTCCTGGGCGAGCAGAGTACCGGCGCGGCGGGCCAGGGCGGGGTCCCAGGTGGCGGCGAGGGCGGTGGGCGAGGGCAGGGCGACGGACGGGTCCGCGGCGGTCCAGCGCACGCCGCGTACGCCGATCGGGCCGTCGGACATGACGAGGGAGCCGAGGCCGATCTCGGGGAGGGCGGGCAGGGTCCAGGCGTCCTGTCCGGCCAGGAGGCGGGCCTTGGTGTCGAGGTCCAGCTTGCGCAGGGCGGCCTCGACGGCTGCCTCGCGGGCCTGGTCGGCCGGGGTGGTGCTCGGGGATCCCGCCATGGGATGCCTCCTCCTCGAAGTCCGTGCGGTGCCCCTATCGTGCATCCACCACCTGGCGACCGGTAGGTTTCGTTATCTCTCCGTTATTTTTCAGTGGGGTCGATGTCGTACGGTGACGCCATGAGCGCGCGGGTCAGGAGCGAGGAACGGCGGGCCGAGATCGTGCGGGCCGCGCTGGAGGTGATCGCCGAGCGCGGTTACCGGGGCGCGAGCCTGGCCGCGGTGGCGGAGCGGGTGGGGCTGACCCAGCAGGGGCTGCTGCACTACTTCCCGACCAAGGACGCGCTGCTGGTCGCCGTGCTCAAGGAGCGGGACCAGTGGGACGCGGTGCCGGACACCCAGTGGCGGGTCGATCTGCTCACCTCGCTGGTCGAGTACAACGCGATGCGCCCCGGCATCATCCAGACCTTCTCCGCGCTGCTCGGCGAGAGCGTCACGGAGGGGCACCCGGCGCGCGCCTACTTCACCGAGCGCTACACCCGGGTCCGCGACAGCATGGCGGCCGTCCTGCGCGCCGAGTACGGCGACCGCCTCCCGAACGGCCTCACCCCGGAACGCACGGCCCCCCTGCTGGTGGCGGTGATGGACGGGCTCCAGTACCAGTGGCTGCTGGACCCGGAGTCGGTGGACATGCCGGGGGCGTTCCGGGACTTCCTGGCACTGCTGGGCGAGAACTGACCCGGCGCGGGCACACCCCCGCGTCACACACCATGGCGTGGACGTCTTCCGTCACGGGATACTGCGGCAGTCTCGGACCGCACCCCACTGCGACGGAAGGACCCAAACACCTTGAATTCCATACGTGTTGGCATCGGTGTGCTCGGACTCGTGCTCGTGGCCGGGCTCGCCGCCCCCGCCACCGCGACCGCTTCGGCGGAACCGGCGTTCACCGTCGAGGAGCAGCGGCTGGAGCGGGCCGTGCCGCAGGAGATTCTGCGGCGGTCCGGATTCGACGCGGTGGCGCCGGAGTTCGCCGAGGCGCTGGACGAGGCCCGCTCGTACGCGCAGGCCCACCGGATCGTCGTACGGGAAGGGTCGGCGCTGTGGCGGCGGGCGGTGGACCGGGCGCAGGGGCGGGGGCCGGCCGAGGGGGATCTCAGCCGGGACGACGATCGGCCCTTGTACTGGGCGCGGTTGGGGATGACCCGGGAAGTGCGCGGCTGGGAGCCGGAGTTCGGGCTCGGTGAGCGGGGGCGGGCGGCGCTGCTGGACGCGCTGGAGCGGACCTCGCGCGGGCAGAGCGACATCCACTACCGCGGCAAGGGCATGAAGCGGATCCTGGTCACCGGGTTCGACCCGTTCACCCTGGACCGGGACGTGCGGATCTCCAATCCGTCCGGTGCCACCGCGCTCGCGCTCGACGGCACGGTGATCCGCACGGCGGACGGCCCGGCGCGGGTGGAGACGGCCGTGTTCCCGGTGCGCTGGCAGGACTTCGCTGGGGGCACCTCCCAGGCTTTCGGCACTGGGGGAGGCATGGTGGAGCGGACGCTACGGCCGTATCTGCCGAGGGTCGATCTCTTCGCGACCGTCAGTCAGGGCCGCGTCGGGCGCTTCGACGTCGAGCGGACCAACGGGGCCTGGCGGGGCGGCTTCCCGGACAACGACAACGTCAGCCGGACGGAGACCATCCCGGTCACCGACCCGGCCTCGCAGCCGCAGTGGACGTCGACGACGTTGCCGTACGAGCGGATCGTGGCCGCCGGTACCGGGCGCTTCCCCGTGTACGACAACACCGGCGTGACCGAGATTCCGGCGGGCGGCACCGAGGCCGTGGTACGGCCGGACGGGCCGACGCCCGGGTCGACGGCACGCGCCGGAGGCGGCGGGAACTACCTCTCCAACGAGATCGCCTACCGGGCGACCCTGCTGCGCGACCGGCTCGGACTGCACGACACCCTGCCCGGCGGGCATGTCCACACGCCCGTACTGCAGTTCGGCGCGGGCAACACCACCGAGGTCACCGACCCCGAGTTCGTGCGGAACCGGCTGGACATCATCGCTCAGGTACGGGCGATCGTGACCGTCGCGGCAGGGGCGTGACTCAGACGCCGGAAGCGCTGATGGGGTCCTCGGCGTCCAGGACGATCTCCTCGCCCCGCAGGTCGCGGGCCAGCAGTGTCGCGCCCGCGACCGCGCCCGGCATCAGGAACACGGCGACGAAGGGGACGAGGAAGGCGAGCGCGAGGGGCGTGCCGAAGCCCCAGATCAGGGTCTTGCGGGAGCGCAGGAGGGCGAGTCGGTCGCGGAGTTCGACGCCGCGGCGCTGGAGGGCGACGGCGGTGAGTTCCTCGGTGAGGAAGAAGCCGGTGACGAAGAAGCCGATCACGGGTACGACCGTCTGACCGGCCACCGGGACGAAGCCGAGGGCGAACAGCAGCACGCCCCACACGGCGGCGCGGACCAGGATCCGGAGGCTGTCGCGGGCCGAGATCCACAGCTCCTTGTACAGGGGCAGGTCGGAGACGGGGGCCGTGCCGTCCGGGGAGACGTCACGGTCGACCGACTCGGACAGGGCCTCGTAGAAGGGCTGGCCGATCAGCAGCGTGACCGCCGTGAAGGTGAGGACGGCGAGCAGCAGGGCGAGGGCGAAGAGGACGGCCGTGAGGAAGCCGCGGAACAGGCCGAGCCAGGGGCTGGACCAGTCGTCGGCGAAGGGGGTCGCCCAGGCCACGAAGTCCTCGCCCCACAGCGCCAGTGCCAGCAGAGCCGCCGCGTAGAGAACGAGGGTGATCAGGCCCGGGAGCAGCCCGAAGCCGTACTGCTTGCCGTGCCGGGCCGCCCAGCGCTGGCCCTTCAGGAGATAGCTGAAACCCGCCCCAAGATCGCGCATGGGGGAACCCTATCGAGCTGTCTCCCGTGGGCGGTCACCCGGCGTAACGGCCACCACGATCCTGGCGTCCGCCGTGCGCCATCCGGGGCAACGGCCGGTGTGGGCGACACCAACACCCTCTTGTTGCGGTTGAGTCGAACAGGTACACCTCGCCGTACCGATCTCAGGAACCCGGAGGAGGTACGCGTGCGCATCACGAGAACGACCTCTGCGAGACCCGTCCTGACCGTCCTGATGGCCACCCTCACCCTCACCACGGCCGGTTCACTCCTGCCGGCCGCCCCCGTCCCGGCCGTCGCGGACACCGACCCCGTCACCCGGCAGGAGGCGGAGGGCACCGCTCTCGACCAGCGCCCCGCCAAGTCCCCGGCGAGCACCGCCCGTCGGGCGTTCACCGCGCCCGTCCCCGATCTCGCGGACACCTCCCGTGGTTACCCGCGTGAGCAGCAGCTCTCGCCGGACCCCGTGAACGCGGCCGACAAGTCCCTCAAGCTGGGCCTCACCCCGTACCACGCCATCGCGCCGAAGCTCAACGCCCTGCAACGCCTCGGCGACCGGGTGAGCGTGGAGATCGCGGGCCGCTCGGCCGGCGGTCACCGGCTCTATCTCGTCACCGTCACCGCCCCGGAGACGGCCCGTCAGACCCGCGAGCAGACCCGGATGCGCGAGCTCATCGAGAACGCGCCGGCGGCGGCCGCGAAGGACCCGCGCATCAAGGCCGCGTACAAGACCCCGGTCTTCTTCAACAACAACATCCACGGCAACGAGTGGGAGGGCACCGACGCCTCCCTGAAGCTCATCGAACGGCTCGCGACCGCGAACGACGCGCGCACCAGGGAGCTGCTCGCGCGCAGCCGCCTGTACTTCAACATCACCGCCAACCCGGACGGCCGTATCGCCGGAACCAGGGCGAACGCCAACGGATTCGACCTCAACCGGGACTTCGTCACCGCCTCCCAGCCGGAGGCGCGGGCGATGCGGCAGATCATGGTCGACAAGCAGCCGGCCGTCCTGCTCGACCTGCACGGCTACGTCAACGGCACCCTCATCGAGCCCACCACGCCGCCGCACGGGGAGAACTACGAGTACGACCTCTTCCTGAAGCACACCTACGCCAACGCCCTCGGCATGGAGGCCGCCGTCAACGGCCTCGGCTACACGCCAGGGACGGACGGCGTCGAGCCCGCGCAGATCCCGTTCCGCGACCAGGAGGAGGGCTGGGACGACTGGCCGCCCATCTTCACGCCGCAGTACGCGGCCTTCCACGGCACGGTCGCCGCGCACACGATCGAGATCCCGCTGCGGGTGAACAACAACGCCTACGACACCCTGCCGCAGGCCGAGCTGCGCCGCCGCGCCGCGATCAACGTCGCCGTCGCGGGCGCCACGCTCGACGCGACCCTCGACTACGTGCAGAGCAAGCGCCGTTCACTGGTCGCCGACCAGATCGAGGTCTTCCGGCGCGGTGCCGCGGGGGCGGCGCAGGTGCCGGTGTCCGAGGAGACCGTGCCCGGCGTCCCCGGCATCGGCCCGGAAGACGTCTACACCACCACCTTCCCCCGCGCCTACGTCATCCCGGCGGGCGCCGCCCAGCGCTCCCCCACCGCCGCCGCGCGCCTGGTCGACCAGCTGCTCGCCAACGACGTCCGCGTCAGCCGTGCGGTGCATTCCTTCCGCCTCTCCGGCCGCTGGTACGCCAAGGGTTCGTACGTCGTCGACATGCGCCAGCCCAAGCGCGGGCTGGCGAACGTGCTGCTGGCCGACGGGCGGGACATCAGCGACAAGGTGTCGGTGATGTACGACATCTCCGGCTGGAGCCTGGGCCGACTGTGGGGTGCCACGGTCGAGCCGGTGCAGGGGCTGTCCCACGTCCTGTCGCACCCGGTGCGCGAGGCCGCGCGCGTGGGGTACGTCGCCCCGCGCGGCGACCTCCGGCTGCGCCTCGACGATCCGCGCGAGGTGGCGGCCCTCAACTCCCTGCTGACGCAGGGCGTCCGGGTGCGGCAGGCGGCCGACGGCAGTGCGCTCGTGCCGGGCTCGGCACGGCGGCAGGCGGCGGCCGCGGCACGGACGTACGACGTCGCCTTCGACGCCACACGGCTGACCGGCGGCACCCCGCTGACGCGCGTGCGGGTGGCCGCGGCCGTCACGTCGGGTGAGCTGTTCGCGCTGCGGGAGATGGGCTTCGAGGTGACGCCGGTGTCGGCCGGGGTGCTGAACGCCGGGTTCGACTGGTCGGCGGTGGATGTGCTGTTCGTGTCGGCGGGGCTGGCGTACGACGACCTGAACCCGGCGGCGCGCACGGCCCTCGACCGCTTCCTCGACGGTCACGGCCTGGTCGGGCGCGGGGCCGCCGGAGCGGCGCTCAACGCCGACGCCGGGCTGCTGCCGGTCAAGCCCGTCGAGGGCAACGGGGACGCCAACGGGGTGGTGCGGGTGGTGAATTCCGGCGGCCGGATCACCGGCGGTGCGCCGGAGCACTCCTTCGTCTACGCGCCGGTGTGGTTCACGGACCTCGGACGCGGGGTGCGGGTGGAACAGTCGTACGCGAACGGGAACCCGCTCGTGTCCGGGCACTGGCGTGCCCTGCCGGACGGCACCGGCGGGCCCGCCGCCGCGGCGGGGCGCGCGTCGGTGGTCAGCGGCGCGCACGCGGTGCTCTTCGGCACCGAACCACTCTTCCGTGATCACCCCAAGGGGGCATTCGCTCAGGTCGGGCGGGCATTGTTCACCTTGGCGACCAGGTAAACCACGGCACACACGCGAGCAGCGGACGGCCGAGGAGGCAAAGGGAGATCGGATGACGCAGGAGATCCACGGCACCGTCGCCGACGGCTACGAGGAGGTGCGCGCGGAGTTCGCCGCGTTCGTGACGCAGGAGCGGCCGGACTACGAGGGGCAGTTGTGCGCCTACGTGCGCGGGCGGCGGGTCGTCGACCTGTGGGTGGGTCCGGACGGCGCCTCGGCCGAGTCGCTGTACGGCGTCTTCTCGTCCACCAAGGGCGCCGCCCACCTCGTCGTCGCGCTCCTCGTCCAGGACGGCACGCTGGAACTGGACCGCAAGGTGACGTACTACTGGCCGGAGTTCGCCGCCGAGGGCAAGGGCGCGCTGACCCTGCGCGAGCTGCTCACGCACCGGGCGGGGCTGATCGGGCTCGACTCCGGGTTCACCGAGGAGGAGTTGGCGGACGACCGGGTGATCTCCGAGCGGCTCGCGGACCAGCGGCCGTTCTGGCGGCCCGGCACGGCGTTCGGCTACCACGCGCTGGTGCTCGGCGCGCTCGCCGGTGAGGTGGTCCGGCGGGCCACGGGCCGTACCCTCCAGGAGGTGTACGAGGAGCGGGTGCGGGCCCCCTACGGGCTGGACTTCTACCTCGGGCTGCCCGCCGCCGAGGAGGTCCGTTTCCGGTCCGCGCAGCCGATGCTGCCGACGCCCGAGCAGCAGGCGGTCCTGGACGCTCGGCCGACCGGGCCGCACACGCTCACCGCGATCGCGTTCAACTCGCATGTGTCACGGGCGGGAGAGGCGGTGGACCACGCCAATTCCCGCCTCGTCCGCGCCAAGGGCCCGGCGTCGGCGGGCGGCGTGGCGGCCGCGCGCGGGCTCGCCGGGATGTACGCGGCGGCGATCAGCGAGGTGGCCGGGCGGCCGCCGCTGCTGAAACCGGACACGGTCGCCGAGGTCGGGCAGATCCACTGCGTCGGCTACGACCTGGTGGCGCGGGCCCACAAGGCGTACGGGCTCGGTTTCCAGGCGACGGCCGAGAACTGGTACCCGTTCCTGGGCGCGGGCGCCTTCGGGCACAGCGGTGCGGGCGGTGCGCAGGCCTTCGCTGATCCGCGCAGCGGGCTGGCGTACGGCTACACCCGGCGGCGCGGTGCGTTTCCGGGTGGGGCGGCGCCGGAGAACGAACGGTTCGTGCGGGCGGTGCACAGGGCCGCTGTGCGGTGACGCGGGGGCGAAGGCTCGGTGCCGGAGAAGGGTGCGGCCGCAGGGCGAAGGCCGCACCCCACGTCCAAGGGTGCGGCCTTCGTCGTACGCAACGAGTGCCGTCAGAGGTGCGTCACGGCTCAGACGAGTGTCACGGTGATGTTGCCGCGGGTCGCCTTGGAGTACGGGCAGACCTGGTGGGCCTTCTCGACCAGCGCCTTCGCGGTGGTCTCGTCGACGTTGGGAATGTCCGCCGAGATCTCGACGATGATCCCGAAGCCGTCGTCGTTCTTGCCGATGCCGACCCTCGCGGTGACGGTGGAGCCGGAGATGTCGGCGTTCTCCTGCCGGGCGACGACGCCGAGGGCGCCCTGGAAGCAGGCGCTGTATCCGGCGGCGAACAGCTGCTCCGGGTTGGTGCCGGAGCCGCTGCCGCCCATCTCCTTCGGCGGGTTCACCACGACGTCGAGCTTGCCGTCGTCGGTGGCGACCCGGCCGTCGCGGCCGTTCTCGGCGGTGGCGACCGCCGTGTACAGGACATCTGACTGCTGGATGGGCATGCGGTGCTCTTCCTCCTAGGACGCCCGGGACTCGCGCCCACGATCCCGGACGATTTCGGAAAGAAGTTACCGCATGCCGGAAAGTCAAGAAAGGCGCCGCGCCGTCGGCTCAGAGTTTGACGATCATCTTCCCGGTGTTGTCGCCGCGCAGGACGCCGAGGAAGGCCTCCAGGTTGTTCTCGATGCCCTCGACGACGGTCTCGCGGTACTTGAGGGCGCCCGAGGCGACCCAGGGGCCGACCTCCTGGACGAACTGCGGCTGGAGGTCGTAGTGGTCGCCGACCAGGAAGCCCTCGATGCGGCCGCGGGTCTGGATGAGGCGGGCGAGATTCCTCGGGCCGGGGGCGGGCTCGGTGTTGTTGTAGACGGAGATCATGCCGCAGACGGCGATCCGGCCGTCCCGGTTGAGGGAGCCGATGGCCGCCTCCAGGTGATCACCGCCGACGTTGTCGAAGTAGACGTCGATCCCGTCCGGCGCGGCGGCCCGCAGCTGCTCGCTCACCGGCCCCGTCCTGTAGTTGAAGGCGGCGTCGAACCCGTACTCCTCGACCAGCAGCTTGACCTTCTCGTCGGACCCGGCGGACCCGATCACCCGGGAGGCGCCCTTGAGCCTCGCGATCTGCCCCACCTGGCTGCCGACGGCACCGGCGGCCCCCGACACGAACACCACGTCGCCCTCCTTGAAGGCGGCGGTGCGCAGCAGACCGGCGTACGCGGTGAGCCCGGTCACGCCGAGGACGCCGAGGTACGTCGACAGCGGCGCGGCCTGCGGGTCGACCTTGACGGCGTTCTTGGCGTCGACGGCGGCGTACTCGCGCCAGCCGAAGAAGTGCAGGACGTGGTCGCCGACGGAGATGCCCTCGGCGTTGGAGGCGACGACCTCGCCGACGGCGCCGCCCTGCATGACCTTGCCCAGCTCGAAGGGGGCGACGTAGGACTTGGCGGCGCTCATGCGCCCGCGCATGTAGGGGTCGACGGAGACGTACAGGTTCCGCACCAGCACCTGCCCCTCACCGGGGACCGGCATCGGGGCCTCGACCAGGGCGAAGTCCTCGGGCTTGGGCCAGCCGACGGGGCGGCTGAGGAGGTGCCATTCGCGGTTGACGTCGGGGAGGGCGGGGGTGTCGGTCATGGCGGGCGCCTTTCCTCGTAAATGTACGGATGTACTGGCGGATACTTCAGGACATGAAACAACCATGCTCTTGAACATTTCATGCTGTCAAGTAACCGGGTACCCTGGAGACCATGGCCACACCTCACACCGCCCGCCCGGACGCGCTGACCATGGAAGTCGTCGACCTGATCGGCTCGGTCGTGGCCCGCTACCACGAGGAGTACGAGGCGGCGGCCGCCGACCACGCCCTGACCGGCGCCCAGGCGAAGCTGCTCAGCCTGCTCTCCCTGGAACCCCTACCCATGCGCAAGCTGGCGCACAAGCTCAAGTGCGAGCCCTCGAACGTCACGGGCATCGTCGACCGCCTCGAATCCCGGGGCCTGGTCGAGCGCCGCCCGGACCCCGCCGACCGCCGGGTGAAGCTGGCGGCCGCGACGGACGACGGCCGCCGGGTGGCCCGCAGCCTGCGCGAGTCCCTGCGCTTCGCCCGGGAGCCGCTGGCGGGGCTGAGCGAGGAGGAGCGGCTGACGCTGCGGGATCTGTTGCGGCGGATGGTGGGGGTGGAAGGCTGAGGCCGGTTCCTGCGGGTCTGGTGTCCTGCGCCGTCATGCTTCCGGGTGGCGGCGGTGGCGAACCGCCGGACGGGTCCTGGGCCGCGAGTGCGGCCCGTCCTTAGCCTCGGCGCATGGCGACCCTGTGGGACCTCATGCGCGACTGCATCCCCGACGACCACGCCCGCCAGGTCACGTCCCGCTACTACCTCGACGAGGTCATGTCCTCGCCGGGCGCGCCGGGCCGGGTGGTCGACCTGGGGTGCGGGCGGGGCACGTCCGCCGCGCTCTTCCGCGGCCACGATCCGAAGGTGCGGTGGGTCGGTGTCGACATCCGGGACTCTCCCGAGGCCCGGCAGCAGCAGCCCGGCGGTGCTCCGCTGGTCCACTTCGACGGTGTCCACCTGCCGTTCCGCTCGGACGCCGTGCCGCTGATCTACTCGCACCAGGTCTTCGAGCACGTCTCGCGCCCGCGTGAGCTGCTGGCGGAGGTCGGGCGGGTGCTGCGGCCGGGCGGGCTGTTCATCGGCAGCACGTCCCAGTTCGAGCCGTACCACTCCTTCAGCCTGTGGAACTACACGCCGTACGGGTTCCGGGTGCTGGTCGAGGAGGCCGGGCTGGCTCTGGAGGAGATCCGGCCGTCCCTGGACGGGGTGACGCTGATCATGCGCTCCTACGACCACGGGCGGAGGACCGAGTACGGGCGGTACTGGGACGAGGAGTCCCCGCTCAACGCCGAGATCGACAGCTGGGCGAAGGCCACCAGGCGGCGGACGGCACTGGTGAACCTGCGCAAGCTCACGTTCTGCGGCCAGTTCGCGTTCCGGGTCGCCAAGCCCGAGCGCCGGGCCTGACCATCAGTCCGGACATCAGCCGGACACCAGCAGCTCCGTCCAGTCCCGGGCCACCCGGTGCAGCGAGAACTGTTCCCGCACCTGCGTGCGGGCCAGTTGCCCGGCGTCCCGCCAGCCGTCCTCGTCCAGTTCGGCCAGCGCGTTCGCCATCGTCTCCGGGTCCTGGTGGATCCACCGCCGGTCGTAGATCTCGTCCGCGCCGGGCCACGGCAGCAGGGCGGGGACGGCGGCTGAGGCCATGCCCTCGGCGGGCGCGAGGTGGAAACTCTCGTCGTCGCTGGTGGACAGGACGTGTCCGACGCGCCGCAGCCAGCCCGCCACGTCCGCGCCGAACTCGTCGAAGACGACGGCACCTTCGAGCAGCGGCGAGGACTGCATGCGGCGCAGTACGGCGTCGTAGTGCGCTCGTTCCTCGGGCTTGTTCCAGATCCACCAGTACTCCCAGGGCGGCTTGGACTTCACCGAGAGATGCCAGCGGCGGTCCCGGGCGCGCAGCACCTCCAGCACGTCGAGGCCGAGGTCGAGGCGTTTGCGGCTGGGCGCGATGCCGATCATGCCGAGGCGGAAGCGGGCGCCGGGCGCCTTGGGGCGGTCGAGCTGGTCGGTGTCCACCCAGTTCGGGATGACCGTGACCTTGGACTCCGGCCAGCCGGTGTGCGCCAGGGTGCGGCGGGCGTAGTACGAGCTGACGCAGATCACCTGGTCGACGGCGTCGATGGCGACCTGCCCGGGCCACTCGGCGTCCAGTTCGAAGCGGTGCAGCCGGATGATCAGCCGGCTGCCCTGCCGTTTGTGGCGGCTGTACCAGACGGCGGCCGGACCGCACCACTCGACGACCACGACATCGGCCCAGTCGGCGAGTTCCCGGCTCGCGGCCGGATCGTGGCGGGCGAGCGCCGGCCAGGCGTCGACACGTACGTCGAGACCGGGCAGCGTACGGAAGTGGTCCAGGAGCCGGGAGAGGAACTTCAGGTCGTGGCCCGCGATGCCGACGCGCAGGGGCCGCGTCCGGGCGGCCACGGCGGCCGGTGTCTCGGGGAAGGCCTGGTCGAGCTGGGTGCGCCAGCGTTCGGCTGCTGCCCGGAGGGTGTACCGGGCGGCGGCGTCCCGGCAGCGGTCGGCGGCGAGCCGTCGGGCCTCGGGCTCGCGCACGGCACGGGCGACGGCCTCGACCGCGTCGTCGAGTCCGGCGCGTCCCGGCACGTACAGCGGATAGTCGGCGCCGAGCAGCGTCTCGTGGGCGGGGGTGCGGTTGAGGACGACGGGCAGTCCGAGGGCGCCGAACTCCAGGACTTTGGTGGACAGTTCGAGGCTGGCGTCGAGGGCGGGCTCGCGCCAGCCGAGGCCGAGGTCGCAGTCGGCGGCGATCCGCATGGCCTCCTCGCGGGGCTGCCCGCCGTGGTGTTCGACGCCCGGGGTGACGGCCAGCGCACGGGCCATGTCGGTGTGGAAGTCGGGGCGGGCGGGGTCGTGGTGGATCTTGTCGCCGACGGCGTGCAGCTCCGCCCGGACACCCCGTTCGGCGAGCAGGGCCGGCAGGCGGGTCATGGGCAGGGTGTTCCACAGGGGGGCGAACTTGCCGGTGTAGACGAGCCGGAAGGGGTCGTGCGGGCGCTCGTGCTCCGGCACCGGGAAGTCCGGCTCGGGCACGGCGGGCGGGCTGAGCACGCACTTGCCGCAGGCCTGGGGCACCCAGGTCTCCAGCAGGCAGCGCAACTCCTCGGTCTGGCACAGCAGCCGCTGGGAGGCCTCGGCGATGCGGGTGAGTTCCGCGCGGGCCCCCTCGGTCATCTCGGCGGCCGACTGGGGGATGTCGGTGAGGTAGGCCCAGATCCGTCCCTGGAAGTCGCCGTCGGCGACCACGCGCCCGACCAGTCGCCGTCCGCGCAGCACCAGCAGGTCGCAGGGCTCGTCCGCGTCGAGCCCGGCGAGCACCTGGGAGGCCTGCACGGGCGACAGCGGCCGGTCGGCCTGTCCGGGCAGCAGCCGTTCCTCGTAGGGGCGGACCACCGTGACGCCGGGCAGCCCGGCCAGCGGGTCGATCAACCGCCCGGTGCGCACGGGGGCCTTGAGGACGAGCCGGGTCCGGCAGCCCGCCCGCGACAGTGCCTGCACCGTCGACTGGGCCCAGACGGCGGAGCCGTCGATGAGATTGAGGTCAACGTCGCCGTAGACGAGCGCGTTCAGTGTCCGGCTCATGTCGGCTCCTTCCCGCACCAGGCGAACAGGCGGTGCCCCTGCCGCGCCCAGGTCTCGGGCGGCGCGCCGGACGCCAGCAGCGACCGGCGTACCAGGAGGGGGCGCAGTTCGGGGACGAAGGTGTAGTCGTCGGCGGCGGGCGTGCTGCCCACCGCGTCGGCGCCGGAGTACTCCTGCGCGCACATCAGGTCGAGCAGCAGCGTCTCCGGGCGGTCCTCGGTGAGGTCGGTCCAGTCGGCGACCCAGGGGGCGAGGGGTGCGCCGGTGCGTACGGTCACGCCGGCGGCGGTGAGTTCGTCGAGTCCGGTGGGATCGGGAACGACGACCTCGGCGGGCCGGTGTTTCTGGCCCAGCACCTGGGCGGTGAGCCGGGCGATGTCGGCCCGGTCCCGTGGGGCGGCCAGCACGCAGACGCGGCGTTCGTCCAGCGGGTCGGGGGCGCCGATCCGGCGGGCCAGCTGCGACAGCCGTACCCGGGTGCTGTCCGCCCGGAACGCCTCACGCAGCCGCTGCCTGCCGTCCGCCGCCGGGTCCAGGCTCGCCAGCCGCACACCGGCGTCCGCGTCGAGGACGGCGTCCCAGGCGAGCCGGGTGAGCCCGGGGGCCGCCGAGGCCGGGCCGTCCCGCCACAGCACGCAGGAGCGGCCCGCCGCCCGGGTCTCGATGATCAGTTCGGCCAGCCTCCGGTCGAGGTCGGGGGCGAGTCCGGTGCCCGTGAGCGCCCAGGGGCCCTCGCCCGTGCACGCGCTGAGCTGCACGACCAGGGCGTCCGGGTCGGTGCGCTGCACGACCAGCCGCCCGTCGTGCGGCAGCGCCCGGTTGACCACGGCGTCGGCCGCGAGGTCCGCGGCGGTGGCTTCGGTGAGCACCCCGGCGATCACCGGCCGGTCGCGGGGCATGGAGGCGAACGCGCGGTAGGCCAGGTGCAGCCGCGCGTCCGACACCGCCTCCCGCGCCACCGTCTCCGACGCGGTGCCCCGGGACGCGGGTCGTGACGCCGCCCGCCCCTTCAACGCCGTACCCGGGGGCACGGAGCGCGATGCGCCCCGCCCCCGCAACCGCACGTACAGCTCCCGGGCCCCCGCCGCCGCGCCCGTGGACACCTGGCGCGATGTCGCCCGTGCCCGCCACAGCCCGTACAACTCCCGCGGCAGCCGCGTCGCCTCGCGCCGGGGCGAGCGGGCCGCCGACACCAGGGCCCGCCCCACCCGCAGCGAGGTGGAGCCCTCCAGCATGGCCACGCGCGCCTCCAGCAGGCCGACCCGGTCGCGGGCCCTGTGCAGGGCGGCCGCCAGCCGGTCCTTCTCCCGTACGGCGGCGGCGAGGCGCTCGGCGAGGCCCTCCTCGTGGGCGGGCCCCCGGGCGCGTTCCGCCTCCTCGGCGTCGCGTTCCAGGTCCAGCACGCGGGCCCGCAGCGACCGCGAGACGAGGTCGGCGAGGACGTACTCGTCGGCGATCCGCAGCGCGGTGGCGAAGCCCTCCGCCGGGACGGGCCTGCCGGACCAGTCGTGGGGCGGCAGGAGTTCGTCGGTGCGGACGAACACCGCGCCCGCGTGCAGGTGCTCGTAGTCGAGCGGGGCGGCGCGCAGCACCTGGCAGTGGTGGGCCACCAGGGCGTCCAGGAGCCGGTGGTAGGGCAGTTCGGGCCCGTGGTGGCCGAAGAGGATCAGGCCGCGGCCGCCGGGACGCATGCGGTGCAGTACGGCGAGACAGTCGGTCTCGGTGCCGTGCAGCGCCGGATCGGGGCCGTACGACACGAGCACCAACTCGCTCTCGCCGATGTCCCGTTCGCCCTGGTGCAGGGTGACATGGCCGGGGAGGTGCAGATAGGGCTCCAGGTTGAGCCCGCCGTCGGTGGCGTCCACGACGGTGGTGACGCCGTCCAGGTGAGGGTGGAGCAGATCGGTCAGGCGCATCAGCGGGTCCTCGTGAAGACGTGGAAGCCGACCTCGTTCTCGCGGAAGCCGTACGGGGTGAACAGGGTGTGCCGCAGGCCGAGGGGTTCGAGCAGCGCGGTGTACTCGGCGGTCGGGCGGTGCAGGATGTAGTCGCCGCGCGGCCGGCGGGTGCCGATGTCCTCGTCGGTGAGGATCAGCCGTCCGGTGATCCGCACCAGCGAGGCGAGGTTGCGCAGGCCGGTCGCCCACTCCTCGTCGTCCAGGATGTGGAAAAGGACGTCGACGCAGAGCACGACGTCGTACGCCCAGGGGCTGCGCCACTCGTCGAGGGCGGCGACGGCGTAGCGCGGGCGGCCGCCCTGGGCGCGGGCGTGCGTGACGGCCTCCTCGCTCGCGTCGAAGGCGTCGACCCGGTGGCCGCAGCGGGCCAGGGCGCGGGCGAAGTGGCCCTTGCCGCAGCCCGCGTCGAGTACGAACAGCGGGGCCGACTCGTCGGCCAGGTCGCCGATCAGCGGGAGCAGGATGCCGAGCCGCAGCGCGTAGAAGATCTCGTTGCCCGCGCGGTCCAGGCCGATGTGGCCGCCGGACGCGAGGTCGTCGTGCACGCGGTGGCGGGTGTCCCAGTAGTCGCGGGTGATCTCAGACATGGTGGTCCAGCCAGCGGGTGACCTCGGCGGCGATCCGGGCCCCGGCCCGTCCGTCCCACAGCGGCGGGCCCTCGTCGGGCGGCGGCTGTCCGCCGTCCAGCACCTTGCGCAGCGCGGGTACGAGTTCGGCGTGCCCGACGAGCCGGTTGGTGCCGTGGGTGACGGTGACCGGGCGCTCGGTCGTGGTGCGCAGGGTCAGGCACGGCACGCCCAGGACGGTGGTCTCCTCCTGCACGCCGCCCGAGTCGGTGACGACGGCGGCCGCGCCGCGCACCAGGCTCATGAACTCGACGTATCCCAGCGGGTCGAGGACGTGGACGCCCGGTGCGCCGTCGAGGCCCGCCGCGCCGAGTGCCGCCCTGCCGCGCGGGTGCAGGGGCACGGCGAGGTCGAGCAGCCGGGCCGCCTCGGTGAGGGCGCGGGCGGCCGCCTCGGCCGCCTCGGGATCGTCGACGTTGGCGGGGCGGTGCAGGGTGACCACGCCGTAACGCTCCGGCAGTCCGTACGCGGTCCGGGCGGCGGCCGGGTCGAAGTGGTCCAGATGGGTGAGTAGCGTGTCGATCATGGGGTTGCCGACGAGATGGACCCGGGCGGGATCGACGCCCTCCCGGGCGAGATGGCCGACCGCCTCGGGGCTGGTGGCGAACAGCAGCTCGGCCAGCTGGTCGACCAGCCGCCGGTTGACCTCCTCCGGCATCGCCATGTCGAAGCTGCGCAGGCCCGCCTCCACATGGGCGAGCGGCATGCCCAGCTTGGCGGCGACCAGGGCTGCCGCCAGCGTCGAGTTGACGTCCCCGTACACCATCACGAGGGCGGGATCGCGCGCGGTCAGCTCACCTTCCAGGGCGACGAGGAGGTCGGCCGTCTGCCGGGCGTGGCTGCCGGAGCCGACGCCGAGATCGGTGTCCGGCTCGGGCAGGCCGAGTTGCCGGAAGAAGATGTCCGACATCCGTTCGTCGTAGTGCTGACCGGTGTGCACCAGGACCTGGTCGCAGCCCGCCGTGCGCAGTGCGGCGACGACCGGGGCGGCCTTGACGAAGTTCGGTCGGGTGCCGACGACGTGGAGTACACGGCCGTTCATGTCGTACCTTCTCCGCTCTAGCCGCCTAACGTGACGGCATGTCGCGTCATATCCCCCGTGCGCTCAGTCTGGCCGCATCCGTGGCGTGGGGCGAGCTGCGCCATGACCCCCTCCGGGCGGCACTGCTGGGGGTGCGGCTGCTGCCGTCGCCCGTGCGGCGCCGGGTGAGGGCGCTGGAACGGCGGCTCGCCGACCGGGCCCGGACGGCCGGTCCGGCCGCTGCTCCATCCGGGGTACGGGTGCCCGCGCCGCCCGCCCGCCGGGTGCGGCCGGTGCCGGGCCGGGTGCTGCATCTGGTCACCAACGGGCTGCCGTTCAAGCACGCCGGCTACACCGTGCGCACCCAGCAGATCGCCGAGGCGCAGCGCGCCGCCGGGCTCGATCCGCACGTGGTGACGCGGATCGGGTTCCCGGTGGCGCAAGGGGTGCTGGACGCCCGGCCGGTGCAGACGGTGGGCGGGGTGCCGCAGCACCGGCTGCTGCCGCCGTGGCTGCCGTACGGGCAAACGGCGGTGCTGGCCCGCAACGCGGAGCTGGCGGGCCGCCTGGTCCAGCGGCTGCGCCCCGCCGTGCTGCACCCGGCCACCGACCACGGCAACGGGCGGGTGGCGCTGGCGCTGCGCGCGGCCTACGGGCTGCCGGTGGTCTACGAGGTGCGCGGCTTCCTGGAGGACACCTGGCTGACCCAGGCCCCGGGCCGGACCTGCGCCGACCCGACGTACCGGGCGCGGCGCGAGCTGGAGACGCACTGCATGCGCGAGGCGGACCTGGTGCTGACGCTGGGCGCGGCGATGAAGGCGGAGATCGTGGCGCGCGGGGTGCCCGAGGAGCGGGTGCTGATCGTGCCGAACGCGGTGGGCGAGGAGTTCCTCGCCCCGCTGCCGGACGGGGCGGCGCTGCGGGCCCGGCTCGGCTTCGCGCCGGACGATTTCGTCGTCGGCACGGTCAGCAGCCTTACTCCACACGAGGGAATCGGCACATTGCTCCATGCGGGTGCCGAGCTGAGGCGTCGCGGGGTGCCGTTGCGGCTGCTGATCGTGGGGGACGGCCCGGAGCGCGCGGCGCTGCTGCGGCTGGCCGGCGGGCTCGGACTGGCCGACGGGGCGGCCGTGTTCACCGGCCGGGTGCCGTACGCCCAAGTGCGGGAGTTCCACGCGGTGTTGGACGTGTTCGCGGTGCCGCGCACCGACGAGCGCGTGTGCCGGCTGGTGACACCGCTGAAGCCGGTCGAGGCGATGGCGAGCGGGCTGCCGGTGGCCGCCAGTGACCTACCCGCACTGCGGGAGCTTGTCCAGCCAGGAGTGACCGGACTCCTCGTCCCACCCCCCTCCCCGCAAACTTGGGCAGATGCGATCGAAACCCTGCTTTACAGTCGAAACCGTCGGGCCGAATGGGGAGCGGCCGCCCGCGAGTTCGTGGCGCGTGACCGCACCTGGGAGCGCGTCGCCGCGACCACCCGCGAGGCGTACCGCGCCCTCGGCTGCGCTTGAGATGCGGGCCCGGCAGGTCCCGCGACGAGGCAGGGGTGAAGCCCTATGCAGGTCCAGCAGACTGAACCACTCGGGGAATCAGCGATATCCGGCACCGTCGAACTGGCGGTGATCGGGCTCGGCTACGTCGGGCTGCCGCTCGCGCGGGAGGCGGCGACGGTCGGCCTGAGAGTCGTGGGCCTCGACCGGGACCCAAGGGTCGTCGACGGGCTCAACTCCGGCCGCTCCCATGTCGACGACGTGTCCGACGAGGACGTCCGCCGGATGCTGGCGGCCGGCTTCACGGCGTACACCGACGACGACTGTCTCACCCGCGCCCAGACCGTGGTGATCTGCGTGCCGACCCCGCTGAACGTGGACGGCGGGCCCGATCTGAGCGCGGTCACCGCAGCCGTCCACGCGGTGGCGGGACGGCTGCGGCGCGGACAGCTCGTCGTACTGGAGTCCACCACCTATCCGGGCACCACCGAAGAGGTCGTGCGGCCGCTGCTGGAGCTGGAGTCCGGGCTGCGGGCCGGACAGGACTTCGCCCTCGCCTTCTCGCCGGAGCGCATCGACCCCGGCAACACCGGCCACGGGCTGCGCGACACCCCCAAGGTCGTCGGCGGCTGCACCCCCTCCTGCGCCGCCCGGGCTGTCGCCTTCTACGGCAAGCTCGTCGACACCGTCGTCCAGGCGAAGGGCACCCGCGAGGCCGAGATGGCCAAGCTGCTGGAGAACACCTACCGGCACGTCAACATCGCCCTCGTCAACGAACTCGCCGTCATCAGCCACGAGCTGGGCGTCGACCTGTGGGACGCGATCCGCTGCGCCAGCACCAAGCCGTTCGGCTTCCAGGCGTTCCGGCCCGGCGCCGGAGTCGGCGGGCACTGCATCCCCATCGACCCGAACTACCTCTCGTACAAGGTGCGTTCCTCGCTCGGCTACGAGTTCCGGTTCGTCGAACTGGCCCAGGAGATCAACCGGCGGATGCCGGAGTACGTCGTCCGCCGCGCCCAGGACCTGCTCAACACCGCCGGCCGGCCACTGCACGGCTCCCGGGTGCTGCTGCTCGGCGTCACCTACAAGCCCGACGTCGCCGACCAGCGGGAGTCCCCGGCCGTGCCGGTGGCCCGGCTGCTGCGGCAGCGGGAGGCCGAGATCCTCTTCCACGACCCGCATGTCACCGAGTGGTGCGTGGACGACGTGCCGGTCCCGCGCGTCGACGACCCGATGGCCGCCGCGGCCGAGCACGACCTGACGATCCTGCTCCAGGACCACTCCTCCTACGACCTGCCCGCCCTCGCCGACGCGGCCCGCCTGCTGTTCGACACCCGGGGGCGGATCTTCCGGCCCGGGGTCGAGGTGCTGTGACGACCCCTCTTCGGGGACGAAAGGTGCTGCTCTGATGCGGATACTCGTGGTCACCGTCGTCCACCATCCCGAGGACGCGCGCATACTGCACCGGGAGATCGCCGCCCTGTCGGAACGCGGCCACCGGATCGTGTACGCCGCTCCGTTCAGCGCCCGCGGAGTGGCACCGCGCCCGGGTGTCGAGGGCGTGGACCTCCCCCGGGCCGCCGGCCGGGACCGCCGGGCGGCACTGCGCGCGGCGCGCGCCCTGCTCGCCGAGCGCGGCCCGGAGGCGGACGTGGTGCTGCTGCACGACCCGGAACTGCTGCTCGCCCTGCCCGGCACCCTGCGCCGGTGGCGGCGCGCGGGCCGGGCCCCGGTGACCGTGTGGGACGTGCACGAGGACACGGCGGCGGCGCTCACGATGAAACGCTGGGTGCCGGCGGCGCTGCGGCCACCGCTGAAGCTGGCGGTACGGGCGGCGGAACGCCTGGCGGAGCGGCATGTGCGGCTGCTGCTCGCCGAGGACGCCTACCGGGCGCGTTTCCGCCGGCCCCATCCCGTCGTACCGAACCTGCCGACCGTACCGCCCGGATCACCGCAGCCGCCCGGCACGGACCGGGTCGTCTACCTGGGGCACCTGTCGCATGCGCGCGGCGCACTCGACCTCATCGAGACAGCCCGGCTGCTCGGGCCGGACGTACGGGTCGAGGCGATCGGCGCGGCCGACCCCGACGTACGCGGCGCGCTCACCGCGGCCGACCGCGACGGCGTCCTGCACTGGCACGGCTACCTCCCCAACGACCGTGCTCTCGCGCTGCTCTCCGGCGCCCTGGCCGGGCTCTCCCTCCTCCACGACCAGCCCAACTACCGCCACTCACGCCCCACCAAGGTCGTCGAGTACATGGCCCACGGCGTCCCCGTCGTCACCACGCCGAACCCCTTGGCGGCCGGTCTGGTGACGCGGCACCGCTGCGGTCTCGTCGTCCCGTACGGGAACCCGGCGGCAGCAGCGGAGGCGGTACGACGGCTGCGCACCGACACGGCCCTGCGCCAGGGCACCGCCGAACGCGGCCGGGCGGCGGCACTGGCCGAGCTCGACTGGGCGGAACGGGCAGGGGACTTCACGGACCAGCTTGAGACGTGGGCGAAGGAGGCGGCCGCCCGACAGGCCTCAGGTGCACCACCACAAGAACCGGTCGCACGTCTCCGAGGGTGACGGGTCCGGAGTCGGTACCGAAGTCGTCGGGTCCGCGGTCGGGGTCGGCGTCGGGTCCGGTGCGGGCTGGGCCGCCGGGGTGGAGGTCGACGGGTCGGGGGCCGTGTCCGACGGGGTGGACTCGTCCTCCTCCGTCGGGCTCGGCGACTCCTTGTCGTCCTTGTCGTCCTTGTCGTCCTTGTCCGACTCCGACGGGGACGGGGACGGGGACGTCGAGGCGTCCGGGGAGGCCGTGCCCTTGCCCGGGGTGACGCCCGTGGAGGCGTCGGTCAGCGGGTCGGTCGTCTCGTCCGACCTCTCCGACGCGCCGCCGTCCGCCGAGGTGTCCCCGGCCGCCGCCGGATTCGGGGCCGACTCCGGGGCGTCCAGGCCGAGTTCGGCGAGGCTCAGAGCACCGGCGGCCAGCACGAAACCCGCCGTGATCAGCAGGGTGCGGCGACGCCGGCGGCGGTGGGCCGCGGCCTTGCGGTCGCGACGGCTGATGTTCGACTGGCGGCGCCGGGACCCGCGCCCGGGGCGGTCGTCGTCGAGGTCGTCGTCGCGGTCGTCGGTGTCCTCGTCGTGCGGCTCGTACGGCTCGTGCGGCTCGTCGGGCTCCGCCGTCCGCACCACCGTGACGACGTCCGTGCGCACATCCGTCCGTACGACGGTGTGCACGACGGTCTCCTCCGCGTACGCGCGAAGCTGTTCGGCAGGCGTTCCGCAGCCGGGGCAGGCGAGGGCGCCATTCAGGTGCCGTCGGCACGGGTGGCAGTAGTCCATGACGCGGGAAGGTTAAGTTTTTGATCGGTAACGTTCCTAGTCGCCGCTGTGAATGTTCTGTGCGGAACAAGCCCTTCCGGCGCGTCGACTTGAGGGCAAGCCACTCGCATCATCCCGAAAGCGACCGTCGAAAGTGTCGAAACCGTTATGCGTTCGACCCATTGACACCCCCACCGCCGCATCCTTACTGTCACGCCAGCATTTCGAACGTGTGACGAAATTTCGAACAGAGCCGACGTTCACGAGGGGCAACTGCCGTGCGCATCACCGGAATCAGCACGCACGTGGTCGGGACGCCGTGGCGCAACCTGACCTACGTCCAGGTGCACACCGACGAGGGGATCACTGGAGTCGGGGAGACCCGGATGCTGGGCCACACCGACGCCCTCCTCGGCTACCTGAAGGAGGCCGAGGCCAACCACATTCTCGGTTCCGACCCCTTCGCCGTGGAAGACCTGGTACGCCGTATGAAGTACGGCGACTACGGGAGGGCCGGCGAGATCGTGATGTCCGGGATCGCCGTCGTCGAGATGGCCTGCTGGGACATCAAGGGCAAGGCCCTCGGCGTGCCGGTGTGGCAGCTGCTGGGC
Organism: Streptomyces sp. Z423-1; assembly: GCF_013009255.1. NCBI lineage: Bacteria > Bacillati > Actinomycetota > Actinomycetes > Kitasatosporales > Streptomycetaceae > Streptomyces > Streptomyces sp. Z423-1. Next base: position 6,524,649 of record NZ_CP053109.1, on the reverse strand, counting down.
GGCAAGGTCACCGACAAGGTCAAGGCATACGCCAACGGCTGGTACACCACGGAGCGCACGCCCGAGGCGTACCACAAGGCCGCCCAGGAGGTCATGGCGCGCGGCTACCGGGCGCTGAAGATCGACCCCTTCGGCACCGGCCACTTCGAGCTGGACCACCAGCAGACCCTCTACGCCGTCTCCCTCATCGAGGCCGTGCGGGACGCCATCGGTCCCGAGGCCGAGCTGATGCTGGAGATGCACGGCCGCTTCTCCCCCGCGACCGCCGTCCGGCTCGCCCATGAGCTGGCGCCCTTCAAGCCGGCCTGGCTGGAGGAGCCCGTCCCGCCGGAGAACCTCAAGGCCCTGGAGAAGGTCGCCGCCAAGGTGGACATGCCCGTCGCCACGGGTGAGCGGATCCACGACCGGATCGAGTTCCGCGAGCTGTTCGAGAGCCAGGCCGTCGACATCATCCAGCCGGACGTCGGCCACATCGGCGGCATCTGGGAGACCCGCAAGCTCGCCGCCACCGCCGAGACCCACTACATGCTGGTCGCGCCGCACAACGTCGGCGGGCCGGTGCTGACGGCCGCGTCCCTGCAGGTCGGTTTCACCTCCCCCAACTTCAAGATCCTTGAGCACTTCAATGACTTCGCCGACGCGGAGATCAAGAAGGTCGTGAAGGGCGCCCCGCAGGTGAACCCGGAGGACGGGTGCTTCCACCTCTCCGACGCCCCCGGCCTCGGCGTCGAGCTGGACACCGACGCGGCGGCCGAGTTCCCGCAGCAGCAGGCCCGCTTCGACCTGTGGGCCGAGGGCTGGGAGCAGCGCAAGCCGAAGGGCACCCGGAAGTGAGCACCGCCGTCGTCATCGAGGCGCCCGGCGAGCACCGGCTCGTCGAGCACTCGCCTCGCCCGCCCGCCGCCGGTGAGGCGCAGGTGCGGGTGCACGCCGTCGGCATCTGCGGCAGCGACCGCGAGGTCTACCAGGGCAACCGCCCCGAGGGGTACGTCCGTTACCCGCTCACCCCCGGCCACGAGTGGTCGGGGACGGTGAGCGAGGTCGGCCCCGGTGTCCCCGCGTCCCTGGTGGGCCGCAAGGTCGTCGGTGAGGGCTTCCGCAACTGCCAGGTGTGCGACCGCTGCCACGCCGGTGAGACCACGTTGTGCAGCGCGGGGTACGAGGAGACCGGGTTCACCCAGCCCGGCGCCATGGCCGCCACGCTCACGCTCCCGGCCCGGCTGCTGCACGTCCTTCCGGACGACTGCGACCTCACCGCCGCCGCCCTGCTGGAACCGGCCGCCTGTATCGCGGCCGCGGCGATCAAGGCCAACGCCCTGCCGGGCGAGCGGGTGGCGGTCGTGGGGACCGGGACGCTCGGCATGTTCGCCGTCCAGTTCCTGAAGGCGGGATCGCCGTCCGAGCTGCTCGTCGTGGGCACGCGCAACGACCGGGAGCAGTTGTCGCGGCAGTACGGCGCCACCGACTTCCGCACCAAGGACCAGGAACTCCCCGACGACTTCGACGTCGTCATCGAGACCGCGGGGTCCGCCGACGCCGCCCGCACCTCCGCCGCGCTGCTGCGGCGCGGCGGGCGCCTGGTTCTCACGGGGATCCCGGCGCCGGGTGCCGACGGTCTGGACCCGACGGATCTGGTGGTACGGCAGCTGGAGGTGCACACCGTCTTCGGGGCACCGCCGGACGCCTGGGCGCACACGGTGCGGGTGTTCGGCGCCGGGCTGCTGGATCCGGTGCCGCTGGTCACCCACGAGCTGCCGCTGACCGAGTTCTCGCAGGCCATCGAGCTGGTCGGAGCAGGCGACCCGAAGGTCGGCAAGGTGCTGCTCCGCCCCTAGTCGTACGCCGGTACGGGGGCGACCTGACGGCCGCCGTACCGGCGTACCCCCAGCCTTTCGCAGCTCCAGTGCCGCGAACCTCGTATTCCCTGTGCCGCGAACCTCGTCCGAAATACCGAACATGAAGGACAGCTTGTGACCGACGATTCCGCCACGGCAGCCCGCAGGCCCGGTGAGCAGGCGCTCACCGCCCTCGGTCTGGGCGCGCCCGCCCTCGACCCCGCCGACGCCTCACCGCACAGCTTCCCGGGCGGTGGCCGCTGGCGCACCGAGATCCCCTCGTGCGAGGGTCCCGAGGCGCTGGCGGTCGTCCTCAAGGAGTCCTCGCGCCTCGATGTGCCGATCCACCGGATCAGCCAGGGCAGCGGGGTGTGGATGCTGACCGACGCCGAGATCACGGAGATGGTCGAGGCGACCGGTGAGCGTGACATCGAGCTCTGCCTGTTCACCGGCCCGCGCGGCACCTGGGACATCGGCGGGTCGACCCGTACCGACTCCCGGGGCGCCGGACTGCGGGCGCGCGGCCACGACGCCGTCGCCGGATGCGTCGAGGACGCCGTACGGGCCACGGAGCTGGGCGTCAAGTGCCTGCTCGTCGCGGACGAGGGCGTGCTGTGGACGCTGCACCGGGCGCGCACCCAGGGCATCCTCCCGGCCGACACCACGCTCAAGGTGTCGGCGCTGATCGGGCCCGTGAACCCGGCCTCGTACGCGGTGTACGAGCACCTCGGCGCCGACTCGGTCAACGTGCCCAGCGATCTGACACTGGATCACCTGACCGAGATCCGGCGGGCGTCCGGCGCTCCCATGGACATGTACATCGAGGCCCCCGACGATCTCGGCGGCTATGTGCGGATGTACGAGGTCGCCGAGCTGATCCGGCGCGGCGCACCGCTCTATCTGAAGTTCGGCCTGTCCAAGGCACCCGGGATCTACCCCTACGGGCACCACTTGCGGGAGCTGACGCTGGCCACGGCCAAGGAGCGGGTGCGGCGCGGCCGGCTCGCCCTCGATCTGCTCGCCCGCCATGGAGCGGACGCCGACATGGCGCCGCTCGGCTCCCGGCTGCCGGGCCAACTGCGCCGGTTCGAAACCTCGTCATAACGTTCCGGAAAACGGGCTTACAAAACAAGACACAGCCGCGCACAATCCCACACACCCCATCTCGGTTCCTCACCGCACACATCAAGGATGATGATCATGCGTAACCGCAGAGCCGCACTCTCCGCCATAGCCGCAGCCGCCTCCCTCGCCCTCACTCTGACCGCCTGCGGCCAGAGCAGTGAGGGCGGCAGCGAGGAGGACTCGGGCAGCACCGAGGGCGCCACCATCGGCATCGCGATGCCGACCAAGTCCTCCGAGCGCTGGATCGCCGACGGCAACAACGTCAAGGCGGACCTGGAGTCCAAGGGCTACAAGACCAGGCTCGTCTACGGCGAGGACGACCCCGACCAGCAGGTCTCGCAGGTCGAGAACCTGATCACGCAGGGCGTGAAGGCCCTGATCATCGCGGCCATCGACAACAAGTCGATGAACAACGTCCTGCAGCAGGCCAAGGACGCGAACATCCCGGTGATCTCCTACGACCGCCTGATCCTCGGCACCGAGAACGTCGACTACTACGCGTCCTTCGACAACGAGAAGGTCGGCGAACTCCAGGGCGACTACATCGTCGAGAAGCTCGGCCTGAAGGACGGCAGCAAGAAGGGCCCCTTCAACATCGAGCTGTTCGCCGGCTCCAACGACGACAACAACACCCGCTACTTCTTCCAGGGCGCGATGAACGTCCTGCAGCCCTACATCGACAAGAAGCAGCTCGTCGTCCGGTCCAAGCAGACCGACCTGAACCAGGTCACCACCCTGCGCTGGGACGGTGGCACCGCCCAGAAGCGCATGGACGACATCCTGACCTCCGCCTACCGGAGCGAGCGGGTCGACGCGGTCCTCTCGCCGTACGACGGCATCTCCATCGGCATCCTGTCCTCGCTGAAGTCGGACGGCTACGGCACCAAGAGCAAGCCGCTGCCGATCGTCACCGGTCAGGACGCCGAGGTCGCCTCGGTGAAGTCGATCATCGCGGACCAGCAGTCGATGACCGTCTACAAGGACACCCGCGAGCTCGCCAAGGTGGCCTCGAACATGGTCGACGCGGTGCTCAACGACAAGGAGCCCGAGGTCAACGACACCAAGACGTACGACAACGGCGCCAAGGTCGTCCCGGCCTACCTGCTGGAGCCGGTGGCAGTCGACAAGGCCAACTACAAGGAGACCGTCGTCGACTCCGGCTACATCAAGGAAAGCGACCTCAACTAACTCACCGCCGCACCCTAGGGATTGGAAGGCACGACCATGGCGGGACCCGTCCTGGAAATGCGCTCGATCGTCAAGACCTTTCCCGGCGTCAAGGCGCTGTCGGACGTCACGCTGACCGTCCGGCAGGGCGAGGTCCACGCCATCTGCGGGGAGAACGGCGCCGGAAAGTCGACCCTCATGAAGGTCCTCTCCGGCGTCCACCCGCACGGCACGTACGAAGGGGAGATCCTCTTCGAGGGAGAGGTCTGCAGCTTCAAGGACATCCGGGCGAGCGAGCACCACGGCATCGTCATCATCCACCAGGAACTCGCACTGGTGCCGTACCTCTCCATCGCCGAGAACATCTTCCTCGGCAACGAGCACGCCACGCGCGGGATCATCAACTGGACCGAGACCCTGAAGCACGCCACCGAGCTGCTGCGCCGGGTCGGGCTCAGCGATCACCCGGACACCCGTGTCGCCGACATCGGCGTGGGCAAGCAGCAGCTCGTCGAGATCGCGAAGGCCCTGTCGAAAAGGGTGAAGCTGCTCATCCTGGATGAGCCGACCGCCGCCCTGAACGACGAGGACAGCGGCAAACTCCTCGATCTCATCCTGGAGTTGAAGAAGCAGGGCATCACCTCGATCATCATCAGCCACAAGCTCAACGAGATCCGCAAGGTCGCGGACTCGGTGACGATCCTGCGCGACGGGCGCACCATCGAGACGCTCGACGTGAAGGCCCCGGAGACCACCGAGGACCGGATCATCAGCGGGATGGTCGGCCGCGACCTGGAACACCGCTTCCCCGAGCGGACCCCGCACGAGGCGGAGGCGGACGCCGCGCCCGCGCTGGAGATCCGCAACTGGACCGTGCACCACCCGATCGACCAGCAGCGCAAGGTCGTCGACGATGTGTCGATCCAGGTGCGGCGTGGCGAGATCGTCGGCATCGCGGGCCTCATGGGCGCCGGGCGCACCGAACTCGCGATGAGCGTCTTCGGCCGCACCTACGGCCGGTACGCGGGCGGTTCGGTCGTCAAGGACGGTCGCGAGATCCGTACGAAGACCGTGGCGGAGGCGGTGAAGAACGGCATCGCGTACGTCACCGAGGACCGCAAGCACTTCGGCCTCAACCTCATCGACACCATCAACCGGAACATCTCGCTGACCGCGCTGGGCAAGGTCGCCAAGCGGGGCGTGGTCGACGAGCACGGGGAACGGCAGGTCGCCGAGGGCTTCCGCAAGTCCATGAACATCAAGGCGCCGACCGTCTTCGAGCCGGTGGGCAAACTGTCCGGCGGCAACCAGCAGAAGGTCGTCCTCAGCAAATGGATCTTCGCGGGTCCGGATGTGCTGATCCTGGACGAGCCGACGCGCGGCATCGACGTCGGCGCCAAGTACGAGATCTACACGGTCATCGACCAACTGGCCGCCCAGGGCAAGGCGGTCGTCTTCATCTCCTCCGAGCTGCCGGAGCTGCTCGGCATGTGCGACCGCATCTACACGATGGCCGCGGGCCGGCTGACCGGTGAGTTCTCGCGGGCCGAGGCCTCACAGGAAACGCTGATGCGTCAGATGACGAAGGACAAAGAGGTAACCCGATGAGCACGGATGTGACCGCCAAGACGCCGGCCCCCGCGCCACCCGGCAAGGGCGGTACGACCTCGGGCGCCGGACTGCTCCAGTTGCTGCTGGACGGCATGCGCCGCAACATGCGGCAGTACGGCATGCTGATCGCGCTCGGCCTGATCGTGGCGCTGTTCGCCGTGTGGACCGACGGCGACCTGCTGCTGCCGCGCAACGTCTCCAACCTGGTGCTGCAGAACAGCTACATCCTGATCCTCGCGATCGGCATGATGCTCGTCATCATCGCGGGACACATCGACCTGTCGGTCGGCTCGCTGACGGCGTTCATCGGCTCGATGGCCGCGGTGTTCATGGTCAAGAACGACATACCGTGGGTCCTCGCCGTGGTGCTGTGCCTGGCCGTCGGCGCGGCCGCGGGTGCCATGCAAGGCTTCCTCATCGCGTACTTCGGCATACCGTCGTTCATCGTCACGCTGGCGGGCATGCTGCTGTTCCGCGGTCTCACCGAGATCTTCCTGGAGGGCCAGACGCTCGGCCCGTTCCCGCGGGGCCTGCAGAAGGTCGCCAACGGATTCCTGCCCGAGGTCGGCCCGGAGACCAACTACCACAACCTGACGCTGCTGCTGGGCTTCGTCCTCATCGCGTTCGTGGTGCTCCAGGAGGTCCGGGACCGCAAGCGGCAGCAGGAGTTCGCCCTGGAAGTGCCGCCCACCCAGCTCTTCCTGCTCAAGCTGGTCGCACTGGTCGCCGCCATGCTCACCGTCACACTGCTGCTCGCCAGCTACAAGGGCGCCCCGATCGTCCTGCTGATCCTCGGCGTGCTGGTCGTCGGCTTCGGCTACGTCATGCGCAACGCGATCATCGGCCGGCACATCTACGCCATCGGCGGCAACCTGCCGGCCGCCAAGCTGTCCGGCGTGAAGGACAAGAAGGTCACCTTCCTGGTCTTCCTGAACATGGGCATGCTCGCTGCCCTGGCGGGTCTGGTCTTCGCCGCCCGCTTCAACGCGGCCTCGCCCAAGGCCGGCCTCAACTTCGAGCTGGAGGCGATCGCGGCCTCGTTCATCGGCGGCGCGTCGATGAGCGGCGGTGTCGGCACCGTGCTCGGCGCGATCATCGGCGGTCTGGTCCTGGGCGTGCTGAACAACGGTATGAACCTCGTCGGCATCGGCACCGACTGGCAGCAGGTCATCAAGGGCCTGGTGCTGCTGGCGGCGGTCGGCTTCGACGTGTGGAACAAGCGCAGGGTCGGTTCGTAAGTCCATCAGGGCCCCGCTCTCCAGAGCGGGGCCCCTCCATTAACAGGAGCCGCACATGGAACTGAACAGACGAACGGTCATCGCGGGAGCCGCGGCGGCGGGCATAGCCGCCACCACGCTTGGCGGCACCGCACACGCCACGGGAGGCAGGAGACCGGTGAAGTCGCTCTTCGGGAAGCTCGCCGACGGAACGAAGGTGTACAGCTGGGCGCTGGAGAACGGCGGCACCCGGCTGAAGGTCCTCTCCTACGGCGGGATCGTGCAGTCCCTCGAAGTCCCGGACCGACGCGGGCGCTACGCCAACGTGTCCCTCGGCTTCGACAACATCGAGGACTACGTCTCCTCCAGCCCCTACTTCGGCGCCCTGATCGGCCGTTACGGCAACCGCATCGGCAAGGGCCGCTTCACCCTGGACGGCAAGGCCTACCAGCTCTCCGTCAACGACGGCGAGAACAGCCTGCACGGCGGCGCCAAGGGGTTCGACAAGGTCGTCTGGGACATCGAGCCGTTCACCAAGGGCTCCGACGTCGGCCTGCACCTGTACTACACCAGCGTCGACGGCGAGATGGGCTACCCCGGCACGCTGAAGACCAAGGTCACCTACACCCTCACCCGGCACGGCGACTGGCGCATCGACTACGAGGCCACCACCGACAAGGCCACCGTCGTCAACCTGACCAGCCACGTCTACTGGAACCTGGCCGGCGAGTCGAGCGGCACGATCTACGACCACGAGCTGTCCATCGCCGCCTCCCGCTACACGCCGGTCGACTCGGGGCTGATCCCCACGGGCGAGCTGGCGCGGGTCTGGGGCACCCCCTTCGACTTCCGCCGCACCAAGACCGTCGGCGAGGACATCCGCGTACCGCACCAGCAGCTGCTGTACGGCAAGGGCATCGACCACAACTGGGTCCTCGACAAGGGCCTCACGGCCCGCCCGGAGCACATCGCCACGCTCCGCGACCCGTCCTCCGGCCGCACCCTGAAGATCGCGACCACCGAGCCGGGCCTGCAGTTCTACTCCGGCAACTTCCTCGACGGCACCCTCGTCGGCACCGGCGGCACCGTCTACCGGCAGGGCGACGGGCTGTGCCTGGAGACGCAGCACTTCCCGGACTCGCCGAACAAGCCGTCGTTCCCGTCGACCGTGCTGCGGCCGGGACAGACATACCGCACGACGACGGTCCACTCGTTCAGCGCGTGACTTCATACTTTCGTCACATGTGCTGAACGGGGTCACCCCGGCCTCCGTATGTAAGGGCGGCCCGTGCTCCCCCGCACGGGCCACCCATGGACGGAGGTTCCCTTGGCTGACAACGTCACCTCGCTGTTCCGCAGCACTGCGGCGCACAGCCCGTCGATGGCGGCGCTGACGCGGGAGAGCGACGGGTCGGGCCCGGTGGACTTCTGCATCCCCTGCAACCCGTACTTCCCCACCCCCGCGATGTTCGACGAGATGGCGGGCAAGCTGCGGGACATCATCACGTACTACCCGAGCAGCGCCGACACCATCACCGCCGAACTGTGCGGCCTGCTCCAGCTCCCGCCGCAGTGCGTGGCCATGGGCAACGGCTCCACGGAGCTGATCACCTGGATCGACCACCTCCTGGTCCGCGAGTCCCTGGCCGTGCCCGTCCCCACCTTCGGCCGCTGGACCGACCAGCCCATGGAGACCGGCAAGCGGGTGGACATGTTCCCGCTCCAGGAGTCCAGCGGCTTCGCCCTCGACCTCGCGCAGTACGCCGAGTTCATCCGCGCCCGCGGCACCCGGGTCGCCGTGATCTGCAACCCCAACAACCCCGACGGCGGCTTTCTGCACAAGCACGCGATCGTGCAGTTCATGGACGCGATGGCGGACCGGGACCTGGTCGTCATCGACGAGTCGTTCCTGGAGTTCGCCGACGCCGAGGCCGAACCCAGCGTCGTGCAGGAGGCGATGATCCGTCCCAACGTCGTCGTCCTGCGCAGCCTCGGCAAGAACTTCGGCCTGCACGGCGTCCGCTTCGGCTACCTGGTGGCCAACCCCGCCCTCGCGGGCCGGGTGCGCTCCATGCTGCCGAAGTGGAACCTCAACTCCTTCGCCGAACACGTGGTGTTCATGCTGAAGGAACACGGCACGGAGTACGCCCAGTCCCTCCAGCAGGTCCGCCGCGACCGCCTGGAGATGGCCAGCCAGCTCTCCGCCCTCCCCGGCCTCACGGTCTACCCCTCACAGGGCAACTTCCTCTTCGTGCGTCTCCCCGTGGGCGCCGAGGGCACCGTGGTCCGGGACCGGCTGCTCACCGAGCACCGGATCCTGGTCCGTGAGTGCGGCAACAAGATCGGATCCTCCAGCCGCTTCCTGCGACTCGTGGTGCGCCCCCAGGTGGATGTGCGTCGCCTGGTGTCCGGCCTGGAACAGGTGCTCTACGGGACCAGGAGGGGAGCCGCCGTGCCCGAGCTGGGCACCGGGACCAGCTACAGCTCGGGTACGGCGGCGGTGGACCGGCTGGTCAGTGCCACCAACGGGGCCGGTGTGCAGGGCCTTGCCGCTCAGGCCGTCGCTGCCGCCGGTTCCGTTGGCGCGGTCGGCGCCGGTATGCCGGGGTCGGCAGCCGCCCCGGCCGCCGGCGCCGGCATACCGATGCCGATGCCGGCGGCGGCGCAGGCGTTCCCGCAGCCGCCGGTGCCTCAGCAGGTCCCGCAACCAGCGATGCCCCGGCCCGCGATGCCCCAACCCGCGATGCCCCAGCCCGCGGTCGCCCAGCCCGCGGTGGCCCAGGCGGTCCCCCAGCCGACCCCCATCCCCGTCCCCGTCCCCGTCCCCGCTCCTGCCCCCGCTCCCGCTCCCGGCCCCACCCCGCCCGGCGTCCCCGCGCGCGGCGGGCTCACCGCGGCCCAGGTCCGGGGCACCACGGGCCCGGGCAGCCCGAGCGCCCCGGACCTGACCCCGGCCGCGGCGACCGGCTGGCCGGGGGCGACCAGCTGGCCCAACGCGGCGGGGATGGGGCAGGCCGGGTAGCGCCTCATCGCCGTAGGAGGTGTTGTGCGCGGGTGACTGCCGGACCAGTGTGGCTGGTCGCACCCACGCGGCGGAGCCGCATGTCGAGACAGCCCCGCGCGCCTTGGGTGGGCTGCACTACGCCGGGTTCAGGCGCCACTGTTGGCAGGTGTTGTGCAGCCAGGACCACTGGCGCAGGTCGGCCCCGTCTGCGGCGGAACAGTCGGCGGTGTCGAGAACCTTCCCGGTGGCAACGCTCACCAGCCGGTGGGTGTCGTCGCCGAGGGTTGTTCCCGCCATGGCAGGTCGCCGACGCGCTCGCGGCCAGGTACCGGCGTAGCGAACTGGCCGAGGCCGCCGGGTCGACGCTGGTCACCCGCGCCGCGCGGGCGGCGGAGCCGGAAGCGGCCATGGACCGGGTACTGGTGGCCACGGAACTGGCGAAGCTGTCCGTGGCGCAGCGGCGGGTGCTGCGCCTGGCCCTCTACGACGACCCGGCCCAGGCCCAGATCGCCGACCTCACCGGACGGCCCCCGGGCACGGTCAAGAGTCACGCACAGCGCGGGCTGCACCGGCTCGCCCGCTGCCTGCGCGAGGACGCGGGCACGGCGAACGCGTGAACCCCGTGCTCCAGCGGGGCGGAAGAGGCAGGCGGTGCATCCGAGAAGGGTGTTTGGTGCGGAATCACCAGCATAGGACCGGCACGGCCGCAAGGGAGCCAGGGTGCGGGACGCAGACGTGGTCGTCATCGGTGGCGGCGCCGCCGGGCTGTCCCTGGCGCGGCGGCTCACCACGCCCCGGGTGCGGGCCCACCGGCCCCTGACGGTCGCTCTGGTCGACGCCCCGCGCGGCGCGTTGCGGCCCGGGCCCCGGACATGGTGCTACTGGGAGGCGGCGGGCGGTGAGTACGACGGTGTCGTCCGCGCCGACTGGAGTCACTTGCGTGTCACGGGGCGGGACGGCACAGCCGTGACGGGGAGCCCCGGCCCACTGCGCTACAAGATGATCAGGTCTCCGGACTTCGAGAGGTGGGCGGGCGTGGAACTGGACCGGTCCGGGTGCCCGCGGCACGAAGCCGTGGTCGAGAGCGTGCGGGACGTTCCCGGCGGGGCCGAGGTGTGCGGGCGCGACGCCCGCGGGGCGCCCGTGCGGCTGCGGGCCCGCTGGGTGTTCGACTCACGGCCGCCGGGGCGGCCGGGACCGGCCCGGACCACGCTCCTCCAGCACTTCCGGGGCTGGTTCGTGCGCACCTCCCGGCCAACCTTCGACCCGGGCGTCGCCGACCTGATGGACTTCCGGGCCCCGCAACCACGGCACGGGCTCGCCTTCGGCTACGTCCTGCCGCTCGGCCCACGAGAGGCGCTGGTCGAGTACACGGAGTTCTCCCGCGCGGTCCTCGACAGCGACGGCTACGACCGGGCGCTCGAGCACTACGCCACTGAGGTGCTCGGGCTGGGGGACTTCGAGGTCACGGCGGTCGAGCACGGGGTCATCGCGATGACCGACGCCCGGTTTCCGCGCCGTACCGGCAGGTCCGTCTTTCCCATCGGAGTGGCGGGCGGGGCGACGCGTCCCGCGACCGGCTACTCGTTCGCCGCGTCCCAGCGCCACACGCGAGCGATCGCGGCGGCGCTGGCGAACGGTCGTACGCCGCTCGTCCCCGCCCCGCACGGGGCGCGGGCGCGCGCCATGGACGCCGTGCTGCTGCGCGCCCTGGACACCGGGCGGGTCGACGGGGCCGCCCTGTTCACCGGGCTGTTCGGGAAGGTGCCGACGGAACGCCTGCTGCGCTTCCTCGACGGCCGGACCAGCGCGTTCGAGGACTTTGCGGTCGGGCTGCGCACCCCGGCGTGGCCCATGCTGCGCACCGCCCTGGAACTGCCGTTCGTTCCCCGGCACCCGACCGGATCATGACGTACCGAGGAGATCCTCCATGTCACTCCTGCGCGATGCCGACCTCTCGGCCGCGTTCGACCACGCGGCACCGTCCTACGACTGGATGGTGGCCGCCAACCCCGGCTACCACGGCCAGCTGCGCCGCTCCGCCCGCCGACTGGCCCTGCCCGACGGTGGCAGCGGCCTGCGCCTGCTCGACCTGGGCTGCGGCACCGGCGCCTCCACGGCCGCCCTCCTCGCCGCCGCGCCCCGCGCGGACGTCACCGCGGTGGACGCGTCGGCGGGCATGCTCGCCAAGGCGCGGACCAAGAGCTGGCAGGCCCGTGTCCGGTTTGTGCACGCCCCGGCCGAAGGGCTGGCCGCGGCCGGGGTCACGGGCCCGTTCGACGCCGTGTTCGCCGCGTATCTCTTCCGCAATGTCGCCGATCCGGACCAGGTCCTCGTGGGCGTGCGGGACCTGCTCGCCCCGGGCGGGCGGCTCGCGGTGCACGAGTACACCCTCTCCGGCCGGGCGGCACACCGCGCGGTGTGGACGGCGGTGTGCAACGGGCTGGTCCTTCCGATCGCCCGGCGCACCGGGGACGGCGCGCTGTACGAGCACCTGCGGCGCAGCGTAGTCGAGTTCGACACGGCGGACGCCTTCGCGGCGCGCCTGGAGCGGGCGGGGTTCGCGGATGTGCGGACGCTGCCGCTCACGGGCTGGCAGACGGGGATCACACACACGTTCGTGGCTCGGGCGCCCAGCACCCGAGCAAGGCGGGCATGAGGACGGCGGACCACGCGGCCGGGACCTACGGACGGGACCGCAGGAGACGGCTGCTGACGGACCGTACAGGCGTGCCGCGCTTCGAGGGCGTCGGGCCGGCGGTCGCCGTCGTCGGCGGTGGCATCGCGGGGCTCGCGGCGGCCACCGTACTGGCGGAGCGCGGCGCGCGGGTGACCCTGCTGGAGCGGGAGGGCGAACTCGGCGGGCGGCTGGCGGGGTGGCAGGTGCGGCTGGCCGACGGCTCGTCGGCCACCATGACCCGGGGTTTCCACGCCTTCTTCCGCCAGTACTACAACCTGCGTGCCCTGCTGCGGCGGACCGATCCGGGCCTGCACGGGCTGACGCCCCTGCCCGACTACCCGCTGCGCCACAGCGCCGGGATGCTCGACCGCTTCGCCCGGGTGCCGCGCACTCCCCCGCTGAACGCCCTGGGGTTCGTGGCGCTGAGCCCGACGTTCGGATGGCGGGACCTGACGGCCATTCAGGCGCGGTCCGCGCTGCCGCTGCTGGACGTCCGCGTGCCCCAGGTCTACGAGCGGCTGGACGGGGTCGGCGCGCACGACTTCCTGTCCCGGATCGGGTTTCCGGCGGCCGCCCGGCACCTGGCCTTCGAGGTGTTCTCGCGCAGTTTCTTCGCCGATCCGAGGGACCTGTCCGCGGCGGAACTGGCGTTGATGTTCCACATCTACTTCCTGGGCTCCAGCGAGGGGCTGTTGTTCGACGTGCCGCGGGAGCCATTTCCCCAGGCGCTGTGGGAGCCCCTCGGGAACTATCTGCAGGCGCGCGGGGCGACGGTCCTCTTGGCCAGTGCGGTGGACGCGGTGACCCCGGCCCCCGACGGCACGGTACGTGTGTCCGCCGCGGGCCGGACGCGGTGCTTCGACGCCGTGGTGCTGGCGATGGACGTACCGGGACTGCAGCAGGTCGCGGCCGCCTCGCCGGACCTGGTCGACCGGACCTGGCGCGACGGGGTCGCCGGGCTGCGTACCGCTCCGCCCTTCCTGGTGTCCCGGCTCTGGCTGGACCGTCCGGTCCACGCCGACCGCCCGGCGTTCCTGGGCACCAGCGGATACGCGGAACTGGACAACATCAGCGTCCTGGACCGCTGGGAGGGCGAGGCCCACCGCTGGTCGCTGCGCACCGGTGGGTCCGTGGTGGAACTGCACGCCTACGCCGTCCCGCCGGGAGCCGACCGCAAGAACGTGCAGGAGCGGCTGGTGCACCAGCTGCACCGGGTGTATCCGGAGACCCGCGACGCGCAGGTGATCGACTCCCGCCACGAGTGGCGGGCGGACTGCCCGCTGTTCGCGGTGGGCGGCTACGATCGCCGCCCGCGCGTCCGGACCGCGGACCCGGCGGTCGTCGTGGCGGGCGACATGGTCGCCACGGGCCTCCCCGTCGCGCTCATGGAACGCGCGGCGACCAGCGGATTCCTGGCCGCGAGCGCCCTGTTGCGCCGGTGGGGGGTACGGGCCGAACCCCTGCGGACGGTACCGGACCGGGGCCGGTCGGCGGTGCTGCGCAACCTCGCAGCCCTGCTCGCGGAGCACTGACCGCGTCCCGGCGGCCCCTACCGCCCGCGGCTGAGCCGGCCCGGCCACCGCACCGGAGCCCGACGTCCCGCGCCGGCGCGGGCACGAGCAGGGACCTGACCGCCAGACTGTCCAGCAGGACACCGCAGGTTACGATGGAGACGATCTGTACGAAGGTCACGGCGGGCACGACATCGACGGAGGCGCTGACGCCTCCTGTGACGAGGAGCCCGTGCAGCACGCCCGCGGACGACGTGCCGCAGCGGCCCGGCGTCATCGGCTCCCCGGCGTCCGGGATCGCCACCCGTTCTCACCGTGCATCCGCCACAGCCCTGTTCGGCCACCTGATCAGGCCAGGGGAAGCGGCACCGCATCCAGCCGGCCGCGATCGCGGAAGGTGTCCCAGACGCGCCGACGCGAAGGTACGGCATGAGCCAGCACACCACCGCGGCCACCGCACCGGGACCGCACAGCCTCGTCACCGGCACCACCGGCTACATCGGCGGCCGGCTCGTCCCGGAGCTGCTGGACGTCATGGACGCCGCGTCGGTGGGCCGGGCGTTGCGTGGCATCGACGTCGCCTACTACCTGGTGCCCTCCCTGGGAACGGGCCGCGACTTCGAGGCGGCCGACCGGCGGGCGGCGCGCGTCTTCGCCGACCAGGCACGCGCCGCCAAAGTGCGCCGCGTCGTCTATCTCGGCGGCCTGACACCCGCGGGCGTCCCCGACCGCGCCCTCTCCCCCCACCTGCGGTCCCGTGACGAGGTCGGGCGCATCCTGTTACGTCGGGTGTGCCGACGACCGTGCTGCGGGCCGCCGTCATCATCGGGTCGGGCTCCGCCTCCTTCGAGATGCTGCGCTATCTCACCGAACGGCTGCCGGTGATGGTCACGCCCAGCTGGGTGCGCACCCGGATCCAGCCCATCGCCGTACGGGACGTGCTGCGGCTGCTGGTCGGCAGTGCCGGCATGCCCGCCTCGGTGAACCGCGCCTTCGACATCGGCGGCCCGGAGATCCTGACGTACCGCGACATGATGCTCCGGTACGCGGCGGTCGCGGATCTGCCCCGTCGGCTGATCCTGCCCGTGCCGTGCTGACGCCCCGGCTGTCCAGCTACTGGGTGGGCCTGGTGACGCCCGTTCCGCCCGCCATCGCCCGGCCGCTGACCGAGTCCCTGCGCCACGAGGTGGTCTGCCGCGAGCACGACATCGCCCGGTACGTCCCCGACCCGCCGGGCGGACCGATCGGGTTCGACGAGGCAGTACGGCTGGCCCTGCAACGCGTCCGGGACGCCCGAGTCACGACGCGCTGGTCGTCCGGGGCGCTGCCCGGCACGCCCAGCGATCCCCTGCCCACCGGCCCCGACTGGGCGGGCGGAAGCCTCTACGAGGACAGGCGGGCGGTCCCCGTGGCCGCCTCGCCCGAGGCGCTGTGGCGGATCATCGAGGGCATCGGCGGTGACAACGGCTGGTACTCCCTGCCGGTGGCCTGGTCGGTGCGCGGCTGGCTGGACCGGCTGATCGGCGGGGCGGGACTGCGCCGCGGGCGCCGGGACGCCGGCCGGTTGCGGGTGGGCGACGCCGTCGACTTCTGGCGCGTGGAGGACATCGAGCCGGGGCACATGCTGCGGTTGCGGGCGGAGATGCGGCTGCCCGGCCTGGCCTGGCTGGAGATGTACGCCGAGCCGCTCGGCGCCGGTCGCGCCCGCTACCGCCAGCGCGCCCTCTTCCACCCGCACGGCCTGCTCGGACACCTGTACTGGTGGAGCGTCTCGCCCTTTCACGCGGTCGTGTTCGGCGGCATGGCCCGCAACATCGCCCGCGCGTCGGCGACGACCGGAAGCGGAGGCGCCGCGTGCGAGGAGGCCGTGCCGCGCGCGACCGGCGCGCGGGACGGTGAGGCCCCGTGACCGGGTCCGCCCCGGAGCGCCCCGTACCGCGCACGGGGCCCCGACCGCCCGTCCCGCCGAGCCGCCCTCCCCCGTGCCCTGGAGCCATCCCTCCTCGCCCGTGCTCCGGGCCCGCCGCCGATCCGCCCGGTGATTCGTCGCAATCCGCCCCCGCTCCGTCGCGGTCCGCCGACCGATCTCCGCGTCCCTCGCTCTCCCTCCTGGAGCACGACCATGAACGTATCCGTCGTCCTGTTCACCGCCGACCTGCGGCTGCACGACCACCCACCGCTGCGCGCCGCCCTCGACAGCTCCCGTCAGGTGGTCCCCCTGTTCGTCCGCGACCGCGGTGTGGCGGACGCCGGGTTCGCGGTGCCGAACCGGATGGCGTTCCTGGCCGACTGTCTCGGCGACCTGGACGCAGGACTACGGGCCCGGGGCGGACGGCTGGTGGTCCGCTCCGGCGACGTCGTGCAGGTGGTCTGCAAGGTGGCCGCCGAGGCCGACGCCGACGCGGTGCACATGACGGCCGACGTCAGCGCCTACGCCCACCGTCGCGAGGAGCGGCTGCGCGCAGCGCTGGAGGCCGACGGCCGCCGACTGCACGTGCACGAGACGGTCACGGCGACGGTGGCACCCGGCGCGGTCACCCCGGTCGGCTCGGACCACTTCGCCGTCTTCACGCCGTACTACCGCCGGTGGTCGCAGGAGGAGCTGCGCCGCCCCCTCGACGCGCCGCGCTCGGTGGGCGTCCCCGACGGCGTCGGATCCGAGCCGCCGTCCTCCCGCCACACGCTCGCGGGCGTCTCCGCGGGACTGGCCCGCGGCGGCGAGACGGACGGCCGGAAACAGCTGACCGCGTGGTTGAACCGGCACGTGGACGCCTACGAGGACCGCCATGACGACCTGGCCGGCGACGCCACCTCCCGGCTCTCGCCGCACCTGCACTTCGGCACCCTCTCCCCCGTCGAGGTCGTCCACCGGGCCCGCCGGGCGGGTAGCAGGGGTGCTGAGGCCTTCGTACGGCAGCTCGCCTGGCGGGACTTCCACCGCCAGGTCCTGGCCGCCCGGCCCGACGCGGCCACCGCCGACTACCGCGGCCGTGACGACCGCTGGCGCCGCGCGCCTGAGGCCCACGACGACATCGAGGCCTGGCGCGAGGGCCGTACCGGCTATCCGATCGTCGACGCGGCGATGCGCCAACTGCGCCACGAGGGCTGGATGCACAACCGGGGCCGGCTGCTGACGGCGTCATTCCTGGCCAAGACGCTCTACGTCGACTGGCGGGTCGGCGCCGACCACTTCCTGTCGCTGCTCGTCGACGGAGATCTCGCCAACAACCAGCTCAACTGGCAGTGGGTCGCCGGGACCGGCACCGACACCCGGCCCAACCGGGTCCTCAACCCCATCGCCCAGGCCAAACGGCACGACCCGGACGGGGCGTACGTGCGGCGCTGGGTGCCCGAGCTGGCAGAGGTCGAGGGCGCCGCCGTCCACGAACCGTGGAAGCTGAAGGGGTCGGAGCGCGCCGCGCTCGACTACCCGGAGCCCCTGATCGACCTCTCCGAGGGGCTCGCCCGGTTCCAGCAGGCCCGCGCACGCGGCTGAGGAGCACCCGGACGGCCGTACCGCACTGGCTGTTCGGGGCCGGCTCGGCCCGCGCCGCCGGCGCCCGGAGACGACGGGCCGGACCGTGTGGCGCCGGTCGTGCCGGCCGAGGCGCGGTCGGGCCGCCGCACTCGGCGACCGGGTCGGGTACGTGCGCGCCGAGACCCACCGTGAGGGGCTGCGCGAGGCCGTCGGCGACGGTCCGGTGACGGACGGTCCATCATCCGGAGCGCCTCGGCGAGCGGGCCTGCCCCTACACCGCCGGCCACCGGGCCCTCCTGCACCGGCACCGGGGCCGGCCGACGGGCAACCTCACATGCGGCGGGCCGTACGGGGCTGGAGCGGCCGGCGGAACTTGCGGAGGTCGTACGCCGATAGCGGCGGCGCGGTGACGCCCCTGCGTGACGCACCCCATTGGCGCATCCGTTCCGGTGGCTCGCGCGGAAGGCATGGAGACAGTGCCGTGCCATCGAGGAGAGGACCTGGCATGAGTGCCAGCCGCACCAGGGACCACCGTGCCGACGCAGCGGCCGTCGACCGGGACGTGACCGCCGCCGTCGACCGGGTGCTCGCGCACGCCCTGGCCGAGAACCTCACCCGCGCCGCCTCCTTGGACCCGCTCTTCACCCGCGACGTCGCCCAACGGGTCGCACGTTTCACCCTGAGCGGCAGGCGGTTCCGCTCCCGGATCGTGTGGTGGACGATGCGCACCTGTGGCGGCCGGGACGACGCCGCCACGCGGGCTGCGCTGCGGATCGGGGCCGCCCTCGAACTCGTCCAGACCTGCGCGCTGGCCCACGACGACGTGATGGACGGCGCGCGCGTGCGCCGCGGCCGGCCCGCCCTGCACACCGCAGTCGCCGCCCAGTACCGGCACGCCGCGCCGGGCGGCAGGGCCGAACGGCTCGGGGAGGCCACCGCGATACTCGCCGGGGACCTGGCGCTGGCCTGGGCGGACGACCTGATCGCCGACACCGTGGTGCCGGAGCACGGCTCCCGCCGGGTGCGTCAGCTGTGGCGGGACATGCGCACCGAGATGGTGGCCGGACAGTACCTGGACGTCCAGGGACAGGCCACGCGCTCGCACGCCGTGCCGCAGGCGGTCCGGGCCGCCACTCTCAAGAGCGCCCTGTACTCGGTGGAGCGGCCGATGGCACTCGGCGCCGCACTCGCCGATGCCGACGGGGCCACCGCGACGGCGCTGTCGTCCGCCGGGCGCTGTGCCGGCCTCGCCTTCCAGCTGCGCGACGACCTCAACGACCTGTTCGCCGATCCCGTCCGCACCGGGAAGCCATCGGGCGGCGACCTGCGCAACGGCAAGCCCACCTACGTCTTCGCCGTCGCCCGGGCACGGGCCGAAGCGGCCGGTGACCTGAGCGCCCTCGCCGTGCTGGACGAGACGCACGGCCGCGCCGATCTGCCGGACTCCGCACTCGCCCCGGTGCTGCAGGTCCTGGTCTCCACCGGGGCGCGCGCGGCCGTCGAGGAGAAGATCGACCAGCTCGTCCGGTGCGGCGTCCGTCATCTGAGGAGCGTCCGCCTGGATCCGGCGGGCGCCGCCGAGCTGGAACGGCTGCTGCTGCTCGTGGCGGGCGCGCCCGCGGAGCGACCGGCCGACGGGTCGCGCTCACCGGCCGACGCCGAGGCGCCCTCTTTCGCACACGCCGCCGGAGCCGAGGGAGCCGGCCGATGACGCGGACCCTGCCCGGCCGGACCGATCACGTCGTGGTCGTCGGCGCCGGCCTGTCGGGCCTGTCGGCCGCCCTGCACCTGCTCGGCGCCGGGCGCCGGGTCACCGTCGTCGAGCGGGACGCGCTGCCGGGCGGACGCGCCGGGCGTCTGACGCGCGCGGGTTACCGCATCGACACCGGGCCCACGGTGCTGACGATGCCGCACCTGGCGGACCAGGCCTTCGCGGCGGTCGGGGAGCGCCTCGCCGACCGGGTCGAACTGATCCAGCTGCGGCCCGCCTACTGCGCGCACTTCGCCGACGGCAGCTCCCTGGACGTGCACACGGACGGCCCGGCCATGGAGGCCGAGGTCGAACGGTTCGCGGGCGCGGCGGAGGCCGCCGGTTACCGTCGGCTGCGCCGCTGGCTGGAGCGGCTCTACGAGGCCCAGATGCGGCGTTTCATCGACCGCGACTTCGACTCGCCGTTCGATCTGCTCAGCTGGGACCTGGCGCGCCTGGCCGCCCTGGGCGGTTTCGGCCGGCTGGACGCGGCCGTCGGCCGTCACCTGCGGGACGAGCGGCTGCGCCGGGTGTTCTCCTTCCAGGCGCTGTACGCCGGCGTCCCACCGCGGCGGGCGCTCGCCGCCTACGCGGTGATCGCATACATGGACACCGTCGCCGGCGTGTACTTCCCGCGCGGCGGCATGCACGCCCTGCCGCGGGCCATGGCGGACGCCGCGGCGACGGCGGGCGCCGAGTTCCGGTACCGGCAGGAGGTCGTCCGGCTGGAGCGGCGCGGCAGCCGGGTGACGGCGGTGGTGACCGCCGAGGACCGCATCCCCTGCGACGCGGTCGTCCTCACCCCCGACCTGCCCGTGGCCTACCGGCTGCTGGGGCGGACGCCCCGCCGCCCGGCACGGCTGACGCACGCTCCGTCGGCCGTCGTCCTGCACGCGGGCACCGACCGCACCTGGCCCCAACTGGCCCATCACACCCTGTCCTTCGGCGCCTACTGGCACCGCACCTTCGACGAACTCACCCGCGCCGGCAACCTGATGTCCGACCCGTCCCTGCTGATCACCCGCCCCACCACCACCGACCCGAGCCTGGCCCCGCCCGGCCGCCATCTGCACTACGTCCTCGCTCCGTGTCCCAACACCGACATCGGACCGGGCGCTGACGACTGGCGTGACCTGGCCCCCCGTTACCGCGACCGGATCCTCACCGAACTCGAACGCCGGGGGCTGACCGGCCTCGGCGCGGCCATCGAGCAGGAGTGCCTGGTCACCCCTGCCGACTGGCAGGCACAGGGGCATGCGGCGGGCACCCCGTTCTCGGTCGCCCACACCTTTCGCCAGACCGGGCCCTTCCGGCCCCGCAACCTGGTCCGCGGCACGGACAACGCCGTCCTCGCCGGTTGCGGCACCACACCCGGCGTCGGCGTCCCCACGGTGCTCCTGTCGGGCAAGCTCGCCGCCACCCGCGTCACCGGCCGCACGACGTCGTCCCCCCACGTCCAGAGCCGGGCGACCGACCTCCACAGCCAGGCAACCGGAGGGATCACCTCATGACCGGCCGAGAGCTCGACGCGGCGGGCATCACCGACCCGGACCTGCGCGCCGCCTACGCCCGGTGCCGGGCCCTCAACGCGCGGCACGGAAAGACGTACTTCCTCGCCACCCGGCTGCTGCCCCCCGAACGCCGGCCGGCCGTGCACGCCCTGTACGGGTTCGCCCGCTGGGCGGACGACATCGTCGACGCCCTCGGCTCCGGCCCCACGCGCGCCGACCGCGCACGACGTCTCGCGCTGCTGCAGGACCGGCTGGAACGCGGGCTCAGGGAGGGGCACAGCACCGAGCCCGTCGTCCACGCCCTTGCGGACACCGCCCGCCGCCACGCCATCGACCACCGGCACTTCACCGACTTCATGGCCGCCATGTGCAGCGACCTGCACGTCACGGACTACGCCAGCTACGCCGACCTTCGGGCCTACATGCACGGCTCCGCCGCGGTGATCGGTCTGCAGATGCTGCCCGTCCTCGGCACCGTGGTGCCGCGCGCCGAGGCCGCCCCGCACGCCGCCGCGCTCGGTGTGGCCTTCCAGCTCACCAACTTCCTTCGGGACGTCGGCGAGGACCTCGACCGGGGACGGGTCTACCTCCCCGCCGACCTGCTCGCCGCGCACGGCGCCGACCGCGAGCTGCTGTTGTGGAGCCGCCGCACCGGCCGCGGCGACCGCCGGATCACCGGGGCGCTGCGGGCCGCCGAGGACCTCACCCGCGGTGTCTACCGGCAGGCCGCGCCCGGCATCGCCATGCTCGACCCGCTGGCCCGTCCCTGCGTCCGCACCGCGTTCGTGCTGTACGGGGGGATTCTCGACGCCATCGCCGAGGACGGGTACGCGGTCGTCCACCGGCGTGCCGTGGTGCCGCTCCGGCGGCGGCTGACGGTGGCCGGCGACGGTCTCGCTCGGGTGCTACAGGCCTGGATGGCGGCGGGCGCCGCTCCCCGCCGTCCCGAGCCGCCACCCCCGGGTCCGCCGGCCATCACCGCGGCCGGCACCGTCTCCGAGGAGGCCGAGTGACCGCCGACCGCCGGGCCCGGTTCCCGCTGAGGCTGCGCAAGGACCCAGTGGCCTGGACGCACCAGCGGCCCACCTGGTGGGACGCCCGGCCCGCCGTGATCGCCGCAGCACTGAAACGGGCTCAGGCACGACCGTCCGGCAACTGGTACGTCGTCGGGGCCACCCGCGACCTACCCCGTGACCGGCCGCTGGCGCGGACCGTGGCGGGCCGGGAGGTGGTCGTGTGGCGCGACCGCGCGGGCCGGCTGGTGGCAGGGCCCGGCAGCTGTCCGCACCTCGGGGCACCGCTCGGCGACAGCCCCGTGCGCTGCGGCACCCTGATCTGCCACTGGCACGGCCTGGCCCTGGACGGCGGCCCGGCGGCGGGCTGGGAGCCACTGCCCGCGCATGACGACGGCGTCCTCTTATGGGTCCGTCTGGACGAGGTGGGCGGCGAGCGGCCGCGCGAGGCACCCGTGGTGCCCGCCCGGCCCGCTCTCGCCGACGCCCTGCACGCCGTGTACACCGGCACCGGTGCCTGTGAGCCCGAGGACGTGGTCGCCAACCGCCTCGACCCATGGCACGGTGCCTGGTTCCACCCGTACTCCTTCGTGGACCTCACCGTCGTCGAGGCGCCGGGCGTCACCGACGCGAGCGACGGCGACGGTTTCGCCGTCGATGTGTCGTTCAAGGTCGCCGGACGGCTGGTGGTGCCGGTACGGGCCGTCTTCACCGCTCCCGAGCCGCGCACCGTCGTGATGCGCATCGCCGAGGGCGAGGGCCGCGGCTCCGTCGTCGAGACCCATGCCACCCCGCTCGCTCCGGACGACCGGGGCCGGCCGCGCACCACGGTGATCGAGGCGGTCGTCACCGTCTCCGACCGCCGGGGTTTCACCGTGGCCCGTGCCATGGCGCCCGCGCTGCGTCCCCTGATCCGCGCCGCCGCCGGGCGCCTGTGGCGCGACGACCTGGCGTATGCCGAGCGCCGGTGGCTGCTGCGGTCCACCGGGCGTTTCCCCGGCTGACCGGGCACGGCGGCCGTAGAGTTTCCGCATGACACGGGAGGTGGAGCCGGTCCCCGAGGCACGCGCCAGCCGGTCCCCCCGCTCCCGCCGTGCCGGCTGTCGACGATCCCACCAGCCGAAGATCACCGCGGACCCCCTCCAGGAACGTGTGCGGCACGTCCTGCGCGGCGGCAGGTGTCTCCACCTTCACCGGGTCGCCGCCGCCCTGCCGTATGGCGGGTTCCGGTATCGCCCCTGGGCCAATAGGACTTTGCTGTCTGACCCGGGGCGCTTCCGGGCGGCTGGAGTACCTGGGCGTGTTTCGAAAGTCCCGTCCGGCGCCCTTCGGCGGACGGGACTACTTTCGGAACACGCCCAGGTGGGCTGCACTACGCCGGGTTCAGGCGCCACTGTTGGCAGGTGTTGTTCAGCCACGTCCACTGGCGTACGTCCGTTCCGTCCGCCGTCCCGCAGTTGGCGACGTCGGCTACCTTGCCCGTGGCCTGGTTGACGATCCGGACGTAACCGCTGTCCGTGGCCAGGAAACGGAACCGCTGGCAGGTGTTGTTCAGCCAGGACCACTGGCGCAGGTCGGCCCCGTCGGCGGCGGAGCAGTTCGCAGTGTCGAGCACCTTCCCCGTAGCGACATTCACCAGCCGGTGGGTGTCGTCGCCGAGGTCTTCGAGCCGCCACCGCTGATTGATTCCGCCATGGCAGGCGTACTGCTGCACATTGGCCCCGTCGGCGCTCGAACCCCCGGCGACATCGAGGCACTTGCCGCTGTTCCGATTGACCACGGTGTACGTCGTCGAGGCGGCCGCCGGTTCCCCGGACGGCCCGGCGAGCGAGGCGCCCAGCCGCACCGGCGTGCCGAAGTTCGGGGTGCCGTCGGCGTTCCAGGTGAACCTCTGCGCCCGCGTGGTACGGCCGTTGTCGCAGCCCTCGCTCGCATTGTCGTTGGCGTGGTAGACGATCCAGCTCTCGCTGCCGTCCGGCGAGGTGAAGAACCCGTTGTGACCGGGCCCGTACACCCCGTTTCCGTCGCTGCGCTGAAAAACGGGCGTGGACTTCTTGCTCCAGGAGGAGGCGGAGAGCGGGTCGGACCCGGTCAGCTCCAGTTGCCCGAGCTTGTAGTCGGGTGTCCAGCAACCGCTCGCGGAATAGATCAGAAACGTCCGCCCGCCCCGCTGGAGAATCTCCGGCCCCTCGTTGACCGTGCCGCCCTGCCGCTCCCAGTCGTAGGTGGGCGTGGAGATGGTGGAGAAGGACCCGCTGACGGTGTACGGATTCGACATCCGGGCGGCGACGAGATTCTGCGTCCCGCCACTCGCACTGCCGAACAGATACAGCTGACCGTTGATGGTCCCCACCGTCGGATCCAGCATCCAGGCGGAGTTGAGCTGCCCCCGGTAGGTGTACGGCCCCATCGGATCGGACCCGGCGCTCTCCAGCACATGGCTGCGCTGCGTCGGGATGTAGTCGGAGACGTTCTGACCGGCGACGTAGTACAGATACCAACGCCCGTTGAGGAGGTGCAGCTCGGGCGCCCAGATGTTGCAGCACCGCGAGGCCGCGTCACCCTTCCACACCTGCACGCTGGGCGCGGTGGCGAGCCCGGCGAGGGTGGCGGACCTACGGATGGTGATTACGTCGGTCCAGCTCGTACTGACCAGGTAGTAGTTCCCGTCGTGGTACGAGATCCAGGGGTCGGCGCCCTTGACGGACTTGACCGGGTTGGTGAACGAGGCCGCGCTCGCCGGGGACTGTCCCAGCCCGAGCAGGAAGACGAGCGCGGCGAGCATCATCAGTAGGCGACGGGCCATCCGCTGCTCCAGTCGAGAAGGTTGATGCCGAGCTTGGGGGCGCCGTTGTCGTTGCCGTCGTAGTAGTGGTAGACGATCAGGTCCCCGTCGACGTCGTTCATGATCGACTGCCCGCCGGGCCCGATGACGCTGCCGTGCGATTCGAGGACGGCCGTGCCTCCGTTGTTCATCATCGAGACGCCGTTCCTGTCGTAGTACGGCCCGGTGACCCGCGTGGCCCGTCCGACCTTGACCTTGTACGTGGAGCTGGTGCCGGCGCAGCAGGTGTCGTACGAGGCGAAGAGGTAGTAGTAGCCGTTGCGTTTGACGATGAACGGCGCTTCGACGGCCTTGGTCCCGGTCGGGCGGGAGGCCAGCGAATACCGGGTGGTGTTGCCGGCGAGCTGCTTCCCGGTGGACGGATTGAGCTGGATCATCTTGATCCCGGTCCACCAACTGCCGAAGGACAGCCACCACTTGCCGTCGGAGTCGACGAAGAGGTTGGGGTCGATGGCGTTGTAGTCGCTGGAGGAGCTGGAGGAGTAGACGATCCCCTGGTCGGTCCAGCTGCCCGGCTGGCCGGTGCCGGAGGTGGCGAGGCCGATGGCGGAGGTGTTCGAGCCGAACTTCGAAACGGAGTAGTACAGCAGGTACTTGCCGCCGTGGTACGAGATGTCCGGCGCCCAGGCCTCCGGCACGGACGAGTAGCGCGACCACCAACTCGGCCGCGAGGAGAAGGCGTCCGCGCCTGCACTGAACGCGATGCGGTCGGTGGAGGTCTTGTTGGCGATGCCACCGCCGGTGGCGTAGAGCAGGTACTGCCCGGAGGGGGTGCGGATCATCGAGGGGTCGTGGGTGATGACGGAGCCCGTGACGCGGCCGGGGTTGGGGTAGGCGTTCGCCGTACTCGGGACGAGGGCGAGGAGGGCGGCGGCGGGGATGGCGAGGAAGGTGATCCTTCTGCGGCTGATGCGGCTCTTGCGACTCATGCGGCTCATGCGGCTCAAGGGGACGCTCCCGTTCTATATATCGAACAACGATCGTCACTGCGAACGGAACGTAGAATCGAACCACTTGCGCGTCAATGGCCTCGACAGGCCGATCTCGGCACGGCCGGTGCGGAGTTGGGCGGCTGCCGGGATTTACATGGACGAAACGGCAGGTCAGACGTATCGTGCATCCGCACGCGATCTTCCGCGGGCCAATGCGTTCCGTTTCCTTGCCCGTGGGGGCTCCGTCGTGTCCGTGTTCGAGAATCCACACCCGTCTGCCCTGCTGCCCAGACCGATCCCGCGCCCGTCGCGCTGGGTGCCCATCACGGTGTCGGCGTTGCTCGCGGCGGCGGCCCTCAGTGGTGTGTTCGCCGTGTATGCGGGCGTCCGCCTGTACACCCTGATCGAGGGCGACTTCGGTTTCGCCACCGCACCGCAGGCGCAACTGGACGCCGCTTTCTCGCGGTACGAAACGGCCGGAATAATCCAGGGCTACGCGTACGTACCCTGTGCCGTCATGTTCATCGTCTGGTTCTTCCGGATGCGCCGCAGCACCGGGCCGCTGGCACCGGACCGGTTCCGCAACGGCCCGGGCTGGGCCATCGGGGCCTGGTTCATCCCGATCGCGAACCTCTGGATGCCGTCCGCTGAAGCAGCCACTTGATCTCAAGTCCACTTGAGATTCTAGGGTCGGGTCCACTGATGCCGATGTACAGGAGAGGAACGGCCATGAGGACACTGGTGCTGGGAAGGACGCCCGCCAGGGTGACGGCGGTGCTGGCCACACTGCGCGAGGACGGCTTTGACGCGGAGGGAGTGAGCACCGACGAGGAGGCCCGGAAGCTGTTGGAGACCGGGGAATTCGGGGTGCTGATCATTGGCGGGGGTGTGGGGCCCGACTCCCGCGCAGCGTTCAAGGAGCTTGCGACGGAGTACCAGGTGCGGCGGGTGATCGACGGCGCGCTGACGGAGCCGTTCGACGTCTACGTACGGCGTGAGTTCGAGCCGCTGATCCGGGAGGCCGCCGAAGGGTGACGGCTCGCTTGAGCTGACCGAAAACGGGCTGTCTCCCGGCATTGCCTTCTTCCGCGCTCTGGTTCACGGTGTCCAGCAGGTCCGGCTGAGGAGGGGGAAACGCCGTGCGGAGACGGAGATTTCTGGGTGGGGTGGGGGCGTTGGTGGGCGCGGGGGTCCTCGGCACCGCAACCGGCGCCGGCACCGCTGTCGCGCGGGAGGGCGCCGTGCCCCGGGAGTGGGAGGCCGTCGGTGCGCCCGAGTGCACGCCCGCCGCGCAGCTGATCGACGTGGCCGCCGCCGGGGGCGGGCTCGCCTGGGCGGTGGGTGAGGAGGGGCGCAACGGCAGTACCCGGGGCACGCCGCTCGCCCTGGTCCAGTCCGGCGGGGCGTGGACGCGGGTCGACCTCGCTCACCTCGGCTTCGGCGGGGCCCTGCACTCCGTCGCCGGGACCTGCGCCCGCTCCGCCTGGGCCCTCGGCACCGGCGCTCATCTCCTCGCCTGGGACGGCAGCACCTGGCAGGAGGCCGACTTCCCCGGGCGCGGCCAGTCCGGCACCACCCTCACCGGCGTCGCGGTCGCCCCCGACGGCGAGGTGTGGTGCTCCGGCCGCGACAGCGAAGGCTCGGTGCTGATGCAGGGCGCGCGGAGGTGGCTGCCCCCGCTGCCCAGCGGCAGCACCGCCACCCCCTCGGGCGTCCGCGTGGCGCCCGACGGCCAGGTCTGGGTCTACGGCCCCGGCATCGTCGCCCGCTGGAACGGCGCCGCCTGGACCGAACTGCCCGCCTACACCGGCATCCGCCTCACCGTCACCGGCCTGCTCCCGGTCGCCCACGACGACATCTGGCTGACCGGCTACGACTACGGAGTCGGCGGTCCGCCCGGCAAGCCCCCCGGCGTCACCCTCCTCCACGGCGACGGCACCACCTGGCAGAGCGTCACCGCACCCTTCACCGTCGGCATGCTCACCGGGATCGTCGCCGACGAACGGGGACGGCCCGACCGTATCTCCGGCTGGGACTTCTGGGACCAGAACCGGGCGCACCACCTGCGCTGGGACTGCGACGCGGCCGCGTGGGTGAGCGAGCGGGGGGCCGCGTCCGATACGCCGGTGGTCATCAGCTCCCTTGTGTCCGTGCCCGGTTCGGCCGGTTCGTACTGGGCGGTGGGTACGACGTCCACCTCGCCGTACCCGCCCGCCCAGGTGCGCATCGAGCGGTGACGGTTTCTACGCCACGGTTTCTACGCCAGCCGGATCACGTTCCAGGACAGCGGCTCCAGGACCGCCGTCAGACGGCCGTCCTCCACAGTCGTGCCCTCGACGGGGTGCGGCGTGACGCGGTCCGGGTCGGTGAGCGTGTTGCGGGCGTCGGGGTCGGCGTCCGCGAGCGCGCTGTGTTCGACGACCCGCGTCACGTCCAGGGCGCCGAGGGCGACTTCGAGGGGCAGCGGGTTCGTGCGGTCGCGGTTCACCGCGAAGACAGTGACCGAGCCGTCGTCGGCGCGTACGGCCGTGGCGTGCAGCAGGGGGGTCTCGCCGTACTTCTGAGTCACGTATGTGGGTGCGTCCACGCGGACGTCGAGCACCTCTCCCCGGCCGTACTTCGACGCCTGCGCGAAGGGGAAGAACGTCGTCTGCCGCCAGGCGGGGCCGCCGGGCTCCGTCATGATCGGGGCGATGACGTTGACGAGTTGGGCGAGGCAGGCGACGGTGACGCGGTCGGCGTGGCGGAGCAGTGCGATGAGCAGGGAGCCGAAGACGACGGCGTCGGTGACGCTGTAGTTGTCCTCCAGGAGGCGCGGGGCCTCCGGCCAGTCGAGGGGGTCGGTTTCGCTCTGCTCCTGGTGCTTCGACATGTACCAGACGTTCCACTCGTCGAAGGAGAGGTTGATCTTTTTCTTCGACTTGAGTTTCGCGCCCACGTGGTCGCAGGTGGCGACGACGTTCTCGATGAAGGACTCCATGTCGACGGCGGAGGCGAGGAAGGAGTCGATGTCGCCGTCGTGGGGTTCGTAGTAGGCGTGGAGTGAGATGTAGTCGACCAGGTCGTAGGTCTCCTTGAGGACCGTGGCCTCCCATTCGGCGAAGGTGGGCATGCCCTGGCCGGAAGAGCCGCAGGCGACGAGTTCGACGGCGGGGTCGATCTGGCGCATGGCGCGGGCGGTTTCGGCGGCGATGCGGCCGTATTCCTCGGCCGTTTTGTGGCCGGTCTGCCAGGGGCCGTCCAGTTCGTTGCCCAGGCACCACATGCGGATGTCGAAGGGGTCCTTGTCGCCGTGGGTGATGCGCAGGTCGGAGAGGGCGGTGCCGGAGGGGTGGTTGGCGTATTCCTGGAGTTCCAGGGCCTCTTGTACGCCTCGGGTGCCGAGGTTGATGGCCATCATGGGTTCGGCTTCGGGGCCGAGTTTCTTGAGGAAGCGGATGTACTCGGAGAGGCCGAACTGGTTGGTTTCGGTGGAGCGCCAGGCCAGGTCCAGGCGGCGGGGGCGAGTCTCTGCGGGGCCGACCGAGTCCTCCCACTTGTAGCCCGAGACGAAGTTGCCGCCGGGATAGCGGATGGTGGTGACGCCGAGTTCGCGGATCAGGTTCAGGACGTCGGTGCGGAGGCCATCGGGGTCGGCCGTGGGGTGGGTGGGTTCGTGGATGCCGGTGTAGACGCAGCGGCCCAGGTGTTCCACGAAGGAGCCGAAGAGGCGGGGGTTTACCTTGCCGATGGTGAAGGTGGGGTCGAGGGTGAAGCGGGCGGTGGGCATGGGGTCCTTTCGCCGTGGTGGTTTGTGTGGGTGGGTGCGTGCAGGTTGTGGTGGGCTGGTCGCGCCCACGCGGCGGAGCCGCATATTGATACAGCCCCGCGCCCCTAAAAGGCAGGTCGGCCACATAACCCGCGTTTTATTGGCCTGCCAAACCGGTGTGCGCCACGCCTGCGACTATCTGACGCTGGAAGAAGACGAAGACGATCACCAGCGGGAGGCCTGCCATCAGGCCGCCCGCCATGAGCTGCGCCCACTGGATCCCGTAGGAATTCATCACCGTCGCTATACCGTTCGGCATCGTCATCAGGTCCGGATTGTTCGTCACCATGTACGGCCAGAGGAAGTTGTTCCACGAGGCGATGAAGGTGAAGATGCCGACCGCCGACAACGACGGGCGGGACAGGGGGAGCACGATCGTGAAGAAGACCCGCCAGCGGCCCGCGCCGTCGATGAACGCGGCCTCCTCCAGTTCCTTCGGGATGCCCTGGAAGAACTTGTAGAGGATGTAGACCATCGCCGCCGGCGCGCACTGCGGCAGGATCATGCCCCAGTAGGTGTCGACCATGCCCATCGCCTGGACGGTCGTGAAGAGCGGTACGCCCAGCACCGCCGGGGAGATCATCAGGCCCGCCATCACCAGGCCCAGCAGCGCCTTCTTGCCGCGGAACTCCGTGCGGGCGAAGCCGTATCCGGCCAGGGCGCTCACCAGGACCACGATGAAGGTGACGCAGACCGAGACCGCGACCGAGTTGACGAACCAGTTGGTGATGTTGCCGGTCTCGAAGATGTTCCGCCAGGCCTGGAGGGTCCAGTCCTCCGGCAGCCAGTGGGTGGGGACGGCCACCGCCTCGGTCTCGGTCTTGAGGGAGGTGAGGAGGGTCCAGACGATCGGTGCCGTCATCACCGCGGAGACGACGGCACCGAGGGCGGTGAGGGCGATCTGGCTCGGGGTCCAGCGGCGGCGTATTCCGGTGGCGGCACTCATCGGACGGCCTCCTCACGCTTGCGCAGCAGCCACATCCGGCCAACGGCCACGGCCGCGATGATCAGGAAGAAGAGGATGGAGATCGCGGAGGCGTAGCCCACGCGGTAGCTGGTGAAGCCCTGTTCGAGGGTGTACTGGACGAGCGTGCGCGTCGATTCCTCGGGGCCGGGGCTGAACTCGTACATCACCACCACCTGGTCGAAGACCTGGAGCGAGGCCAGGACCTGGAGGGCCACGACCAGGCCGGTGACGTTGCGCAGCATGGGAAGCGTGATGTGGAGCGCGCGGTGCCAGGCGTTCGCGCCGTCCAGGGCCGCGGCCTCGTAGAGGTGGGGCGGGATGTTCTGGAGGGCGGCCAGGTAGAGCAGGAAGCTGAAGCCGACCGTCCACCAGAGCGTGGCGATGACGACCGCCGTCATCGCCGTCGACTTCTGGGTGAGCCAGGCCGTTTCCAGGTGGAAGACGTGGTCGATCAGGCCGGTGTCGGGGTTGAACATCCAGCGCCACATGTTGCCGACGACCGTGGAGGGGAGGAGGAACGGCGCGAAGAAGCAGAGGCGCCAGAGCCACTTCGCGTGCTCGATGTGGTGGGCCAGCATCGCCAGGAGGAAGGCGAGCACGGTGATGCAGGGGACCACGAGGAGCGTGAAGTAGGCGCTGTGGCCGAGGGAGCTCCACACCAGGGGGTCGCCCAGGGCCTCCGTGTAGTTGTCCAGGCCGACGAAGCTCGTGCCCTCGCCGGTGATGTTGGCGTCCGTCAGGCTCAGCCAGAGGCCGCGGGCGACGGGGGTGAGGACGAACAGGGCGTAGAGGAGCAGGAAGGGGGCGACGAACCAGCCGCCGCGCTGGAGGGAGCGGCCGAGGCGGGCGCGGGCGCCGGTCACGCCGACGGTGGCGGCGGGGCGTACGACGGAGGCCGTGGTGTCGATCGTGGTCATGCTGTGGCGCCTCCCATCGGGTTGCTCGTCTCCAGGAGTTGGGTCAGGACCTGGCGCATCCGGCGGGCCGCGGCGTCCGGTGTCGTGGAGCCGAGGTTGGCGGCGACGACGACCGGGCCGATGCGCTGGGCGAGGGTGCCGGAGGAGCCCGCGAACCAGGCGGGGGGTTCCAGGGCCATGTGGTCCATCGCGGAGGCGTACTCGGACTGCGGCGTGAGTTTCCGGTACGCGGGGTCGGTGAGGGTGGGGGTGTACGCCGGGATGTGGCCGCCCTTCGCCCAGTCCACGGCGTGCCGCACGACGTACGCGGCGAGTCGGTGCGCGGCCTCGTTGGCGGCGCCGCCCCGATCGGACTGGTGGGGCAGGACGAAGGCGTGCGACTCGGCCTGCGTGGCGGGCTTGCCGAAGAGCGGCGGCAGCGGGGTCGCGCCGTACGGGATCTTCGGGGCGTCGTAGACCGGCACCGACCAGCCGCCCTCCCAGACGAAGGCACCGCCGTTCACGAAGTGCTCGGCGTCGGGGCTCCCCACGATGTTGTAGCCGTCGGTGATGTGGCGGCGGAGGAACTCCAGGATCTCGGTGGCCTTGCCGGTGTCGAAGGTGACGTCGGTGAGCTGCTCGTCGTAGTAGGTGCCGCCGGCCTGGGCGTAGAAGGACATGAAGAACCACCAGGCGAAGTTCTGGTCGAAGGCGTGCAGGCCGATGGTCTGCAGGCCCTTCTTCACCGCCTTCTTCGCCTCCTTGAGGGCGTCGAACCAGTCCTCGGGGGAGGTGAGGGCGATCAGGTTGCCGTCGTCGCCGATGAGGCCCGCCTGTGCGCAGATGTCCTTGCGGTAGAAGTTCAGCTGGGGGTGGATGTCGAGGGGCAGGGCGTACAACTGGCCGTCGATGAGTGAGCGTTGCCAGAGAGTGGGGTTGAAGTCCTGCTCCCGTACGCCGTATTCGGCCAGGAGGTCTGTGTCGAAGGGGTCCAGCTGGCGTTCGGGGGCGAAGCCCGCGAGGCGGCCCAGGTGGAGGACGGCCAGGTCGGGAGCGCGGTTGCCGGAGGCCGCCATGGCGAGCTTGGTGTAGTAGGGGTTGCCCCAGCGCAGGGTGGAGTCCTTGACGTCGACGCCGGGGGTGGCGGCGCGGAAGGCGTCCAGCATGTCGATCATGTTGACGCCGTCGCCGCCGCTGAAGAGGTTCCAGTAGCGGACCCTGGTGCGGGCATCGGAGGCGAGGGCGTCGGCGCCCGTGCCGAGGGCGGCGAAGCCGAGGCTGCCGGCCACGGTCAGGCCGCCCAGTGCGGTGAGCAGTTGCCTGCGGTTCAGGCCAGGTTGTCCCATTCCCTGCCCTTGCTTTCGAGAGACGGTTGGCGAATCCCTGCCAGGCGTTCGACATTTCGAATGTCGCCCGTAACTTCGAACGGGACCGTAAAATCGAAGGTCTTGCGCGTCAATGGGTTGCGCACGACTTTCGGCAGCGAGTGATCGTTTCTATTTGAACAACGGTCGCCGGACCACATGACGCGGACAGTTCCGGCCGCGTACTCTCGAACCGCCCGCCGTGCGGCGGTGGAAGGGGGTGCGATGGATCTCGCGGCGCTACGGCGGTGGCGGCGCGGCTGGGCCATGCGCACACTGGTCGCCCAGCTCGACACCGCCCTGCGGACCCGCCCCCGTCCCCCCGCCGACGTGCGCGAACTGTGCCGGGCGCTGTGCGGGGCGATGAGCGCGCAGCGCGGCGGACGGCCCATCGAGCTGCGCTTCGAACGGTTCCCCGACGAGATCGAAGTGACCGGTCTGTGGGTGGAGTTCCAGGACTTCGACCTCGTCATCGTCGAGGAACGCGCCGAAGCCCTGCAACAACTGGTCATCCTCGGGCACGAGTTGTGGCACCTGCACGCCGGACACGATCATCAGCACGTCGCCGGGACGGCCGCCGCGCACGCCCTCGCGGACCCGTCCGGCCGGAAGGGCGCCGCCCTCGCCGTCGCCGCCCGCAACGGCTCGCGCAGGCGGGAGGAGGCCGAGGCCGACGACTTCGGCCACCGGCTCGCCGCGCTGTTCCGGCCCCTCGTCTGCGGCGAGGACAGCACCGACGCCTCGCTCGACCCCGTACACCGGTCCATGGGCTACCGCGGACGAAGGGGTATGCGGCGGTGACGTACGCCTCCGGCGTCGTGGGCGGTCTCCCGACCGCCGGCGACCTCTTCAGCCCGGTGCACCTGACGTTCTGGGTGCCGACCGTCGTCCTGACCGCCGCCCTGGCGATCAAACTGCCCAGCATCATCAAGATGTGGCGGGACCCGCTGCTGCGGGCCGTCGGTGGTCTGCTGCTGTTCGCCTGCGCCGTGTTCGTCTTCGCGGCCCCGCAGACCATCGCCTGGACGAACCGGGTCACCGGAGTGCCGAACATCTCGGCGCCCTGGGTGTACTCCCTGCTCACCGCGCTCTGCGCGTCCTGGCTGCTACTGATCATCGCCTGGCGCAACGGCCTCACCGACCGCGCGGACCGCACGCGCCGCGCGGTCCGCTGGGTCGTCTCCGTCTACGCCGGTGTCATCGTCGCTCTGTGGCTGCTCTTCTGGCTGGCGGACGCGCCCGTGGAGCGGCTGCGCGACCTGGACACGTACTACGCCACCACCCCGTTCATGCGCGAGCAGATCCTGCTCTACCTGACCGCGCACACCGTGGCCTGCGCGATCACGGCCCGGCTGATCTGGAACTGGATCCGCACCGACGGCCTCGACGCCTGGCTGCGCTGGGGACTGCGGCTGCTGGGCGTCGGCTACGCGACGAACCTGTTCTTCGACGCGTCCAAGCTCACCGCCATCGTCGCCCGCTGGACCGGCCACGACCTGGACTGGCTGAGCACCGACGTGGCGCCGTTGGCCGCCTGCGTCTCCGCCACCCTCGTGGCGATCGGCTTCATCGTCCCGCACGCCGGCCAGTACCTCCAGGAGCACTGGCGGGTGCGGGCCCGCCACCGGCGACTGCGCCCCCTGAGCCTGCTGATGCGGACCGTCACCGGCGACCGCGAGCCCTTCGCCCCGCACGCCCCCGCCGAACTGCGCCTCATCCGCCGCGAGACGTTCATCCGTGACGCACTCCTGCAACTGTTCCGCCATCTCGACGAGGAGCTGAGCAGGCGGTCCTACGAGGCCGCGCTCGCCCTCGGCCATCCCCCCGCGCGGGCGCAGGCGCTGGCCGCCGCCGTCGCCCTCCAGGACGCCGTCGAGCGCAAGCGGCGGGCGCCGGACAGCGACGGCACCGGCGACCCCGACACCACGTACCTCCTCCGGGAGATCCACGCCGTGTCCCAGGCCCTTCGCAGTCCCGACGAGATCAAGGCGGTCCGCGCCCGCGCCGCCGCCCCGGCAGAGAGTGTTTCCACGCATGACTGAACCGTCCGTCCCCGCCAGAACCGCCGTCGTGCTGGGGGGATCCCACACCGGCATGCTCGCGGCGCGCGCCCTGGCCGAGTTCGCCGACCGGGTCGTCGTCGTGGAGCGGGACGTGCTGCCCGAGGGCCCCGCGCCCCGCAAGGGGCTGCCGCAGGCGCGGCACGCCCACATGCTGTGGTCGGGCGGTGCGCGGGCGCTGCAGGCGCTGCTGCCGGGCGTCACCGACGCCCTGCGGGACGCCGGGGCGCACCGGCTGCCCGTCACGACGGAGGTGGTCGCCCTGTCGCGGCAGGGCTGGTTCCGCCGCTGGCCCGAGTCCCACCACGTGATCCTGGCCGGCCGTGACCTGCTGGACGCGACGATCCGCGCACAGGTCCTCGCGGACGACCGGGTCGAGGTCCTCCAGGGCACGCAGGCGGTGGGTCTTGAGGGCACCGCGGCGGCCGTCACCGGGGTCCGCGTGCGCGGGCGCGACGGCGGCGAACGCGTCATCCGCGCGGGCATGGTCGTCGACGCCACCGGGCGGGGCTCGGCGGCGGCCCGATGGCTGACGGACCTCGGGCTGCCCGCGGCCCGGCTGCAGAAGGTCGACTCCGGGCTGGCGTACGCCAGCCGCCTCTATCTCGCCCCCGAGAACGCACGGTCCGGCTTCCCGGTCGTCAACGTGCAGCCCGACCCGCGCGACGGCGGACCGGGCCGGGCGGGCTTCCTGCTGCCCATCGAGGACGGCCGGTGGATCGTCACCCTGTGCGGCACCCGCGGCGGCGAACCCTCCGACGCCGACGACGACTTCGTCCGGTACGCCCGCGAGGACCTCCGGCACCCGCTGATCGGCCACCTGCTGGAGCAGGCCGAGCCGCTGTCCGGCGTCTCGTACACCCGCACCACCGTCAACCGCCGGTACTTCTACGAGCGGATGCCGGCCTGGCCCGAGAACTTCACCGTCCTCGGCGACGCCCTCGCCGCCTTCAACCCGGTCTACGGCCACGGCCTGGCGGCCGCCGCACGCAGCGCCCTGATCCTGCGCGACCTGACCCGGCGCCACGGATGGGGCACGCCGGGGCTGTCCCGCCGGGTCCAGAAAGCGGTGGCACGCCCGGTCGGCGCCGCCTGGGACATGGCCATCGGCCAGGACGTCTTCTACCCCGGCGCCACCCCTGACGGCCCCTCGCTCAGGGACCGCCTGGTGGCCGCGTACGTCGACCGCCTCATGCACACGGCCACCGGCAACGGCCGCATCGCCCGCCGGGTGACCGACGTGACGTCCCTGGAGCGGGGCGCGGAGGCACTGCTGGCGCCGGGCATGATCCTGGCGGCACTGATCGGCCCACTGAAACCGCCACTGCCCGGCCCACCCCTGACGACAGAGGAACGAAAGGCGGCGGGGCTGTCGTAGCAGGCGGTCCGGCAACGCCCCACAGCGCGGCACTACCGCCGAAGCGCCTCCCTCGCGTAATTGGCCAACGACCGGTTGTACCGCGGCAAGTGCTTGGAGAGCGCCCCCAGCGCCAGCGAGGCGGCCTCCCGCTCCCGGCCCACGTCCATCAACGCCAGGGCAAGAAAGGCGGTCACCGCGTCGTCGAGATGGTCGGAGCCCTTCTCCCGTTCCGCGGTGAGCAGTTCCACGCCGGTCTCCGCCTCCCCCAGCGCGCGCAGGGTACTCGCCAGCTGGATCACGGCGCGCCGCCGCCGCTCACCGCTCAGGCCGCTCTCCAGCGCCTTCCGGTACAGCGGCACGGCGGCCTCGCCCTCACCGGTCGAGTCATGCGCCGACGCCCGCTCGAAGCACGCGACCGGTTGCCCCTCGGGGAGCTCATCGGCCAGCGCCCCGATCTTCGCGCGGAAGTCGGCGGCGTCGTAGTCGTCGATGGCGGCCCACAGGTCGGCGGAGCGGCGCTCCCATTCTGGTGTGGTGGTCATCGGCACAGCCTCACAGAGCGAACGCCGGTTGGGCCAGCCCTTTCCCGGCCCCCCGCACCACCAGCAGCGAGCCCGACAGCGGCGTCGGTGCCGTCAGGCCGACGCGGGCCGTGGTGATGTACAGGTCCGTCAGGTCGGGGCCACCGAAGGCGCACGCCGTGGGACGGGGCACCGGGAGTTGAAGGACCCGGTCCAGTTCGCCGGTGGGCGTGTAGCGGCGTACCGCGCCTCCGTCCCACAGCGCCACCCACACACAGCCGTCGGCGTCGACCGCGAGGCCGTCGGGGAAACCGGCGCCCTCCTCGATCTCGGCCAGGGGGCGGCGGTTGGCCACGCGGCCGTCCACGGCGTCGAAGACGTCGATACGGCGGGTCGGGGAGTCGATGTAGTACATGAGGCGGCCGTCGGGGCTCCAGCCCGTGCCGTTGCTCACCGCCACGTCGTCGAGGACGACCGACACCGAGCCGTCGGGCGCGACGCGGGACAGCGTGCCGCCGCCCGGTGCCTCGTCGTAGCGCATGGTGCCCGCCCACAGCGCGCCGTCCGGCGCCACTGCGGCGTCGTTGGCGCGGCGGCCGGGGACCGGGTCGTGGTGCAGCCAGCGGAAGGTGCCGTCCGGGTCCAGCAGGCCCACGCCGTCCCGGAGGTTGAGGACCAGGCCGCCGTTCGCGCGGGGTTTGGCCGCGCCGACGTGCTGGGGCGTGGTGCGGGTGGCGCGGCGGCCGGTGGCGGGGTCGTAGGTGTGCAGGCGGGAGCCGAGGATGTCGATCCATATCAGCCGTCCGGCCGCCGCGTCCCACGTCGGTCCCTCGCCCAGCGTCGCCTCGGCGCGTACCGCCACCTCGTACGGCGTCATACGGCGCTCCGGTGGCCCAGGCGCTCCGACAGCTCGGCCGCGCCCTTCACGGCGAGCTGCTCCAGCTCGGCGCGGCGCTCGTCGCTCCAGCGGATCATGGGCACGGAGATGGAGAGGGCGGCCACCACCCGGCCGGTGCGGTCGCGGACCGGCGCGGCGACGCAGGAGACGTCCGGGTTGGACTCGCGGTTCTCCACCGCGATGCCCCGCTGCCGGATCCCGGCCAGCGCCTCGCGCAGGGCCACCGGGTCGGTGATGCTGTTCGGCGTCATCGCGACCAGCTCCGCGCCGTCCGGGATGCGGGCCCCGAGTTCCTGCTCGGGCAGCGATGCCAGCAGCATCTTGCCGACGGAGGTGCAGTGGGCGGGCAGGCGGCGGCCGGCCGCGGAGACCATGCGCACGGCGTGCGTGGAGTCGACCTTGGCGATGTAGATGACGTCCGTGCCCTCCAGGATCGCCACGTGCACCGTCTCGTCGCAGGTCTCGGCGACGGACCGGGCGACGTGCTGGCCCTCGGCGGCGAGGTCGAGCTGCTCGGCGTAGCGGCTGCCGAGCTGGTACGGGCGCACGCCGAGCCGGTAGCGGCCCGGCTGGCCCGGGACCTGGACGATGTACGACCGGGCGGCGAGCGTGGTGACCAGCTCGTGCACGGTGGTGCGCGGCAGCTGGAGCTTGCGCACGATGTCGGGGGCGGAGAGCGTGCCGTCCCCGTCGAGGAAGAGCTCCAGGATGTCGAGAGCCCGGGTCACGGCAGGTACGAGGCGTCCCACGACCGGCCCCCTCCCTTGCGTTCTGAGACGTGTGTCTGTTGGCTAGAGCGTTGGTCCGAGTTGGTCTGACGGCTTGTGTGTCGATCCGAGCCGCAGTGTTCGAAATTTCAACACGCGGTCGGAATGGCGAACACAGGCTACTCATGGAGTGTTTGCCTGGGCAATGGCTCTGCACGGGCCAGGTGAGACCGTGAGCGCCCTCAGTCCGCGCGCAGATGCCCGAAGGCCGTGCGCAGCAGCTCCTCGGCGACGGCCGGCGTGCGCTCCTCCTCCGGCAGGGCCGCGTACGCGAACAGCGCGGAGCGCATCGCGCCGACGGCGGCGCGGGCGAGCACCGCGGCGCGCAGGGGCGTGGCCGCGCCGGGGTCGTGCCGCGCGAGCCGTTCCCGTACGGCCTGCGCGAGCTCGTCCTCGAACTGGCTGAGCACCGGCAGGAACTGACGCACCGGCTGGCCGGGGAAGCGCTGCGGCGGACCGCTGAACATCAGGCCGACACCGCCGTCGGCGATGACGTCGAGGGCCGCGCCCAGCACGGCGGAGTACGGGTCCTCGCCGACGGGGCGGGCGACCACCCGGGCCCGCATGACCGGGATGAGGTCCAGGGTCTCGTCGAGGACGAGGTCCTCCTTGGACGGGAAGTAGCGGAAGAACGTCCGCTCGGTGACCCCGGCGGCCGCCGCGATGTCCCGCACGGTGGTCCGGGCGTACCCGCGCTCCTCGAACATGCGGTGCGCCGCCTCCTGGAGCGCCTTGCGCGTGGCCGCCTTGTGCGCCTCGCGCCGGCCGCGGGGCGCGGCGGGGGGAGTGTCGAGGGTTGCCATGTGAGGAGTATCGCAGGCGGAAAACCGACGGTACACAATCTGTCAGTCATGACACTTTCGCTATGCTGTCAGTCATGACACTTTTTCGGAGGGGGCATGCGGTCCGGCGTACGGTCCGCGGGCGGGTCTCCCGGCGGGCCCGGCTGGTCACCCTGGGCGCGGCGGGCGCGGTGCTGGCCGCCGGGGGCGTCGCCGAGGCGGTGGCACGCGACCGGGCGGCCGACCGGCTCGCGGACCGTATGGAGCGCCGGCTGCACACCGCGCTGGACATCGGGTTCGGCCCGACACCGGTGATGGTGCAGCTGGCCCGCGGGTCCTTCCCCCAGGTGGAGGTCTCCGGCGAGGGCGCGACCTTCCGCCGGTTCACCGGAGTGGATCTGCACGCCGAGCTGGCCGACGTGGTGCGCACCGGCGACGGACTGTCGGTGGCCGACTCCCGGGTCAGCGCCGAACTGGCCGACGCCGCCCTCGCGGACGCCGTCGCCACGATGACCGGGGGCGCGCTGGGCGCCGCCGCCGTCAGCACCGACCCCGGCGCGGGCGAACTCGTCGTGCACGCCGGGCCTGCCGGGCGGATCGCCGTCGGTTTCCGGCCGGTGCTCCAGGAGCAGGGCATCCGCTTCGAGCGCACCACCGTGCAGGTGGGTGACCGCACGATCCCGGACGCCCTCGCCGCGCAGCTGCTCGGCGACGCCCCGCAGGAACTGGACCTGTCCGGACTGCCGCTCGACCTGACGCCGCAGCGGCTCGCCGTGACGTCGAGCGGGCTGCGGCTGGAGCTGACAGGGGGCAGTACGACCGTGCAGGCCTGAGCCCGGCCCACGCCGACCGACGGAGCGCCGCCGACCCCACCTTCGTACCCCCCTCCCGAAGACCCCCACCGCACTGCCACTACTGCACGAGGAGCATCTCCGTGGCGACTTGGCTCTATCGGCTCGGTCTCGGCGCATACCGCCGCCGGCGGCTCGTCCTGGCGGCCTGGCTGGCCGTGCTGGCCGGTGCCGTCTGCGCGCTGGTCGTCGTGGGCGGCAAGCTCGACAACGAGTTCACGATCCCCGGCTCCGAGTCCCAGCGGGCCCAGGACACGATGGCCGAGGACTTCCCGGCGGCGGCCGGGACCAGCGCGCAGCTCGTGTTCACCGCGCCCGAGGGACGCAAGGTGAGCGATCCGCAGGCGGCGCAGGGCATCCAGCGCACGCTCGCCGCCGCGCAGGACGCCCCGCAGGTGGCCGCGGTGATCCCGCCGGACCGGGCCGGGACCGTGACGCCGGACGGGCGGACCGCGCTGGCGCAGGTCAACTACGACGTGAGCCGTTCCGCCCTGGACGACGGCACGCTCGACGCACTGGAGGACACCACGCGGGCCGCCGAGGAGACGGGGCTGGAGGTGTCCGTCGGCGGGCAGGCGTACGGCAACGGTGTGCTCACCCCCAGCGTGCTCGAACTGCTCGGCGTGGTGGTGGCGTTGGCGGTGCTCGCCCTCACCTTCGGCTCGCTGCTCGCCGCCGGGATGCCGCTGCTGACCGCGTTCGTCGGCATCGGCACCGGGCTCGCGGCGCTGCTGGCGGTGTCGTCGGGGGTGACGGTGTCGTCGACCGCGCTGAGCCTGGCGCTGATGCTGGGGCTGGCCGTCGGCATCGACTACGCCCTGTTCGTGCTGTCCCGGCACCGCACGCAGCTGGCCCAGGGGATGGACCCGCGTGAGTCGGCCGGGCGGGCGGTCGGTACGGCGGGCAGCGCGGTGGTGTTCGCGGGGACGACGGTCATCATCGCCCTGGTGGGTCTGATGGTCGTCCGCATCCCGTTCCTGACCGTGATGGGCCTGAGCGCGGCGGCGACCGTGCTGATCGCGGTGCTGGTCGCGGTGACGCTGCTGCCGGCGCTGTTCGGCGTCGCGGGCGCACGGCTCGCGCCGCGTCCGGGGTCGCGGGCGGCGCGGCGGGCGGTGGTGGTCGCGGGGGACACCAAGGAAACCAAGAAAACCGAGGACATGAAGGGCACCAGGAACACCGAGGCCGCGGAGGGCACGGAGGAGACCGGGGACACCGAGGAGTCGCGCACCTCCGTCATGGGCCGACGCTGGGCCCGCCTGGTCACCCGCCGCCCCCTCCTCGTCGTTCTCGCCACCGTCGCCGCCCTGGTCACCGTCGCCGTCCCCGCCGCCGAGCTGCGCCTCGCGCTGCCCGACAACGGCTCGGCCGCGCACGGCACGTCGCAGCGGGAGACGTACGACACCGTCGCCGACGCCTTCGGGCCGGGGTTCAACGGGCCGCTGCTGGTGCTCGCCGAGGCGGACACGCCGGGGCAGGCCGGGCAGCGGCAGGCGGCCGCCGTGGCGGGGCGGTTGCAGCAGCTGCCGGGTGTCGTGAAGGTCGGGCAGCCGCAGTACGCGCCGGAGTCCGGGCGGGCGGTGATCCAGGTCGTGCCCGAGGGCGGCCCGCAGGACGAGTCCACGCAGGATCTGGTGGCCGCCATCCGTGACGACGCGGCCACGATCGAAAGGGAGACCGGCGCCGCCGTCTCCGTCACCGGCACCACCGCGATCGGCATCGACGTCTCCGACCGGCTGAGCGCCTCGCTGCTGCCGTTCGCGGCGGTGGTCGTGGGCCTGTGCCTGGTGCTGCTGCTGCTCGTCTTCCGGTCGCTGGTCGTGCCGGTGAAGGCGACCGTCGGCTTCCTGCTGTCGGTGGCGGCGTCCTTCGGCGCGGTGGTCGCGGTGTTCCAGTGGGGGTGGCTCGCCGACGCGCTGGACGTGGCCAGGACCGGACCCGTCGTCAGCTTTCTGCCCATCGTGCTGATGGCGGTGCTGTTCGGACTGGCGATGGACTACGAGGTGTTCCTGGTCTCCAGCATGCGCGAGGAGTGGGTGCGCACCGGGCGGGCCCGGGACGCGGTGGTCGACGGCGCCGGGCACGCCTCGCGGGTGGTCACGGCGGCGGCGCTCATCATGTTCTTCGTCTTCGCCAGCTTCGTGACGACCGAGGACGCCATCGTCAAACCCATCGCGTTCTCCCTGGCGTTCGGTGTGCTGGTGGACGCCTTCGTGGTGCGGATGACGCTGGTGCCGGCGGTGCTGGCCATGGTGGGCCGCGGCGCCTGGTGGCTGCCACGAGGACTGGACCGGCTGCTGCCCGACCTGGACATCGAGGGGGCCCGGCTGCACGACGGCACCCACAAAGAACCCGTACGGCCGCTGACCGAAATCAAAGCGGGAACTGGCTGAAATTCCCCGGGAAACACACCGCCGGCCTGCCTCTCGGGCTCACCGAGAGGCGGGCCGGTATCTTTTTCCGTTAAATTGTTTCCGCTGCGGAAATTAACAGCGGAACATTTGATTCCGCTGAAGCTCTTGTGTTTGACTGGGGGCATCGAATCGACATCCGGTTCGAACGGGGGGAGAGCTGACCACTCTCTCGTCACCTTTCGTACGCCCACCTGGCGTATCTTCACTCGGCGTCACTCCCAAGGTCTGGCCTGCGCAAAGAGGCGCGGCCGGATGTCCTTTGGCACGCACGATTCCCTCTCCCGTC
This sequence comes from Streptomyces sp. Z423-1, assembly GCF_013009255.1. Lineage (NCBI taxonomy): Bacteria > Bacillati > Actinomycetota > Actinomycetes > Kitasatosporales > Streptomycetaceae > Streptomyces > Streptomyces sp. Z423-1. Next base: position 6,481,996 of record NZ_CP053109.1, on the reverse strand, counting down.
TTTCGCCCGAGCGGTCGTTTTCCGCTGCCCTGAGCAAAGGAATCACGCATGCACCTCGAAGAGAAAATCGCCCCTGCCCGGCGCGCCCTGCGTACCGCCGCACGCCCTGTCATCACCGGCTCCTCGCATTCTTTTCCGGCCACCCGGAGCAGTCAGGACGACCTGTGGCAGGAATTTTTCCTGGACCACTACGACGGTTTTCCGCTGGCCCGCCGGATATTCGAGAATTCCGGCATCAGCTCCCGCTCCACGGCCGTCGACCCACGCGCCGAGAAGGAAGTGTCCGGCTGGAGCACCGGGCAGCGCATGGCCCGCTACATCGACGAGGCCGTGCCGCTCGGCAAGCGCACCGTCGCGGACGCCCTGGAGTCGGCGGGCCTGGCCCCGCAGGACGTCGGCCTGCTGGCCGTGGCCTCCTGCACCGGCTACACCACACCCGGCCTGGACTTACGGCTCGCCGACGAGCTGGGCATGAGCAGCAGGGTCCAGCGGCTGTTCGTCGGCCACATGGGCTGCTACGCCGCCGTCCCGTCCCTGGGCGCCGTCTCCGACTTCGTCGCCTCGCGCGGCCGCCCGGCCGTGCTGCTGTGTCTCGAACTCACCTCGCTGCACGTCCAGCCGCCCTCCCGGGACATCGAACAGATCGTGGCGCACGCCCTGTTCGCGGACGCGGCCGCCGCCGTCGTCCTCGAACCCGACGCCGACTCCGGCTACGAGGTGATCGACGTCGTCGCGGTCACCGACCACTCCACCGCCGACCACATGAGCTGGCAGATCACCGACCTCGGCTTCAAGATGGGCCTGTCGCCCAAGGTCCCGGACGTGCTCGCGCAGCACGTCGGCGAGGTGGTCCGCGACCAGCTGCTCGCCCCGCACGGGCTCACCCCCGAGGAGGTCACCGGCTGGGCCGTGCACCCGGGCGGCAAGCGGATCCTGGAGGTCGTCGGCGAGCGCCTCGACCTGCCGGCCGGCGCGCTGGACGCGTCGTACGGCGTCCTCGACGAGTGCGGCAATTGCTCCTCGCCCACCGTCCTGATGGTCCTTCAGCGGCTGCCCCGCACCGACGGCCCGGTCGTCGCCATGGCCTTCGGCCCCGGCCTCACCCTCTACGCGGCCCTGCTGCGCCGGTCCTGACCCCGGCCGGGCACCTTCCCGCACGACCCACGGACACCACCCCAGGACGCACGGAAGGAACAGCTGCGCATGCCCACCCCGACCTCACCGGCACCGGGCCAGGTCTTCGTCACCGGCACCGGCCGCTGCGGCTCCACCCTGGTCTCCGAACTGCTGCGCGAGCACCCGCAGGTGCTCAGCCTCTCGGAGCTGTTCAACCACCTCACGGACATGTACCGGATCACCGCCCGGGTCTTTCCCGAAGGCCCGCTCACGGCGGCCGAGTTCTGGCGGATCCTGTCCTCCCGCAACACCGTCAACAGGCTCCTGACCGCCCACGGACTGGCCCCCAAGGAAGTCCTCTACCGCCCCTCGGCCACCACCCGCTTCCAGGCCGACACCGGCGTCCCCGCCGTCCTCCTCACCACGCTCCCCCACCTCACCGACACCCCGGACGAGCTGTACGACGAACTGGAGGCGGCCGTCGCCGGGTTCCCGGACGCCGGGGTGGGCGAGCACTACCACCGCCTCTTCGCCTGGCTGTGCGCCCGCTTCGGCAGGACCCTGTGGGCCGAGCGCAGCGGCGGCTCGCTGATCCTCGCCTCGCAGTTCCGCGAACACTTCCCCGACGCCCGTTATCTGCACATCGTGCGCGACGGCCGCGACACCGCCCTGTCCATGAGCCGCCACACCGGCTTCCGGATGGCCGCCGTGGTGATGGCGCTGCACCTGACGCTGGGCCACGACCCGTACGCCGAGCAGCCTTCGCTCGACACCGAGCGCGATCTGGGCTTCGTACCGGAGGAGCTGCTGCCGTTCCTGCCGGAACGTTTCGACGCCGATGCCGTGCGCGACTACCAGGTCCCGGTGTCACTGTTCGGCACGTACTGGGCGGACGAGATGCAGCGCGGCATGGCGGCGCTGTCCGCGCTGCCGCGGGAGAACGTGCTGCACCTGTGGTACGAGGACCTGCTCGCCGCGCCCGAGGAGTCCCTGCACCGCATCGGCGAGTTCCTCGGCGCCGACTTCGTGGACGCCGACTGGGAGCGCCGCTGCGCGGCCAAGGTGGGTGCGCCCTCGTCGTCCTGGCGGGATCTGCCCGACGCCGAGCGGGAGGAGCTGGCGCAGGCGTGCGCCCCCGGCTTCTCGGTGCTCGCCGCGCACGGGGTCGTCCCGCTGTCCGATGTGTCCGCCTCGGTTGCGAGGAGCGGCATATGAGGACCCCGCCGACCCGGGGCGCCACGGTCTGGCTGACCGGGCTGCCCAGCTCCGGCAAGACGACGCTGGCGCAGGCGCTGGCCAGCCGCCTCACCCGCGAAGGGCACCGGGTGGAGGTGCTCGACGGCGACGAGATCCGCACCTTCCTCAGCGCCGGCCTCGGCTTCACCCGCGAGGACCGCGACACCAACGTGCAGCGCATCGGCCTGGTCGCCGAGGTACTGGCCCGCAACGGCATCCTGGTGCTGGTCCCGGTCATCGCGCCGTACGCCGACAGCCGCGAGGCGGTCCGCAAACGGCACGAGGCGAGCGGGACGCCGTATCTGGAGGTGCATGTCGCCACCCCGCTCCAGGTGTGCGCGGTCCGCGATGTGAAGGGCCTGTACGCGCAGGCCCGCGCCGGGCGGCTGTCCGGGCTGACCGGCATCGACGACCCGTACGAGCCGCCGCAGGCGCCGGACGCGCGGGTGGAGACGCAACTCCAGTCCGTCGGCGAGTCGGTGGACGTCGTGCACGCGCTGATGGCGGATCGGGGGCTGCTGTGACCGCCGTGGCCGCCCGGCTCACGCACACCGACGTGCTGGAGTCGGAGGCGGTGTACATCTTCCGCGAGGTGGCCGGCGAGTTCGAGAAGCCGGTGCTGCTGTTCTCCGGCGGCAAGGACTCCGTGGTCATGCTGCATCTGGCGCTCAAGGCGTTCGCGCCGGCGCCGCTGCCGTTCCCGCTGCTGCATGTGGACACCGGGCACAACTTCCCGGAGGTGCTGGCGTACCGGGACCGTGTGGTGGCCGCACATGGGCTCACCCTCCATGTGGCCTCCGTACAGGACTACATCGACCGGGGTGTGCTGCGCGAACGTCCCGACGGGACGCGGAATCCGTTGCAGACGCTTCCGCTGCTGGAATCCATCAGCGGCGGCGGCTTCGACGCGGTGTTCGGCGGCGGGCGGCGCGACGAGGAGAAGGCCCGCGCCAAGGAGCGGGTGTTCTCGTTGCGGGACGAGTTCGGTACGTGGGACCCGCGCCGCCAGCGGCCCGAGCTGTGGCAGCTGTACAACGGCCGCCATCTGCCCGGCGAGCACGTGCGGGTGTTCCCGCTCAGCAACTGGACCGAGCTGGACGTGTGGCAGTACATCGCCCGTGAGGGGATCGAGCTGCCGTCCATCTACTTCGCGCACGAGCGTGAGGTGTTCCTGCGCTCCGGCATGTGGCTGGCCCCGGGCGACTGGGGCGGCCCCAGGGACGGCGAGCCGGTGGAGAAGCGCCGGGTGCGTTACCGCACCGTCGGCGACATGTCCTGCACCGGCGCGGTCCTGTCCGAGGCGTCCGGCGTCGCCGAGGTGATCGTCGAGATCACCGCCTCCCGGCTCACCGAACGCGGCGCCACACGTGCCGACGACCGGCTGTCGGAGGCCGCGATGGAGGACCGCAAACGCGAGGGGTACTTCTGACATGACCGCCGACCTCACGGCCTTCGGCCTCCCCCACCACGTCACCCACCCCCCGCATGTCACCGCCGCCCTGATGATGCGCGGCATCTTCCAGGAGGCCCGGTCCCGGCTGACCGTCGGGACCGGCGCACAGGAGGGACACGTGAATCCCATGCCCACCCAGCCTCTTGAGGCCCCGGCGGCCGAGGCGGACCTGCTCCGCTGGGCCACCGCCGGCTCGGTGGACGACGGCAAGTCCACCCTCGTGGGACGGCTGCTGCACGACTCCAAGTCGGTCCTCGCCGACCAGCTGGAGGCCGTGGCCCGCGCGTCCTCCGGGGAGGGACCCGACCTGGCCCTGCTCACCGACGGGCTGCGCGCCGAGCGCGAGCAGGGCATCACCATCGACGTGGCGTACCGGTACTTCGCCACCCCGCGCAGGCGGTTCATCCTCGCCGACACCCCGGGCCATGTGCAGTACACCCGGAACATGGTCACCGGCGCCTCCACCGCCGCCCTCACCGTGATCCTCGTCGACGCCCGCAAGGGCGTGGTCGAGCAGACCCGCCGGCACGCGGCCGTGGCGGCGCTGCTGCGGGTGCCGCACGTGGTGCTCGCCGTCAACAAGATGGACCTCGTCGGCTACGAGCAGTCCGCGTTCGCCCGGATCGCCGGGGAGTTCACGCACCTCGCGACCGGGCTCGGCATTGCCGAGGGCACCGCGATCCCGATCTCCGCGCTCGCCGGGGACAACGTCGTCGAGCCGTCCACCCGCATGGACTGGTACGGCGGCCCGACCGTCCTGGCCCACCTGGAGAACGTGCCCGTCACCGAGGAGGCCGCGGACACGCCCGCCCGCTTCCCGGTCCAGTACGTCATCCGCTCCGGCGACCGGCGCCTGTACGCCGGTCAGCTCGCGACCGGCGAGCTGCGGGTCGGCGACCGGGTCACCGTGCTGCCGTCCGGGCGGACCACCACCGTCACCGGCGTCGACGTCCTGGGCGCCCCGGCCGAGCTGATGCGCTCCCCGCAGTCCGGCGCGCTGCGCCTCGCCGACGACCTGGACGTCTCCCGGGGCGACCTGATCGTCCCGGCGGCCGCGCTGCCGGAGGTGTCCCGGGATGTCGAGGCGGCGGTGTGCCATCTGCACGAACGCCCGCTGCGGCCCGGGGACCACGTGCTGCTGCGGCACACCACCCGGACCGTGCGCGCGGTGGTCCGGCGGATCGCGGGTGCCGGGCGCCTCGACCTCAACGAGATCGGTCAGGTGGCGCTGCGCACCGCCGAGCGGCTGGCGTTCGACCGCTACGAGGACAGCCGCCGCACCGGCTCCTTCGTGCTGATCGACCCGGCCGACGGGGCCACACTGACCGCGGGCATGGTCGGCGCGACCGCTCCGGGGACCCCCGATGCCGCTGCCTGAGCGCCGCCGCACCTCCCGCCGCTCCCGGCGTCCGCTCCGCGCGGCCCTGGCGCTGCACCTGCTGCTCCTGCTGATCGTGGGCGCGGCGGGCTGCGGCTACGGGTCCCGGGCGCCGGGCTCGGCGGCCGTCCCGACCGTCGGCACGGGTCCGCCGCTGTCGGCGGAGTCGGTGTCCGTCGGCTACTTCGCGGGCGTCACCCACGCCACTCCCCTCGCCGCCGTCCAGGAGGGCTACTTCACCCGCGAGCTGGGCGGCACCCGGCTGCGCACCCAGGTGTTCAACGGCGGCCCGTCGGCGCTGGAGGCGCTCAACGCGGGCGCGGTGGACATCGCGTGGATGGGCCCGTCGCCCGCGATCAACGGCTTCCTGCGCTCGGAGGGCCGTGGCCTGAGGATCGTCTCGGGTGCCGCCTCGGGCGGGGTCGCGCTGGTCGTCGACGCCGACACCGAGGTGCGCGGCACGGACATCCGGGGGCTGCAGATCGCGACGCCGGAGGCGGGCAACACGCAGGACGTGGCGCTGCTGCACTGGATCCGGCAACAGGGCTGGCAGGTCGACCCGCGCACCGGTCGCGGTGACGTGACGGTCGTACGGCAGTCCGTCAAGGAGATCCCGACCAGCTTCCGGCGCGGTGCGATCGACGGGGCGTGGGTGCCGGAGCCGGTGGCGGCACAGCTCGTCGCGTCCGGTGGGCGGGTGCTTCTCGACGAGGCGGACCTGTGGGACGGCGGCGGGTTCGTCACCACGCTCGTGGTGGTCGACCCGTCGTTCCTGAAGGACCATCCGGACGTCGTCGAAGCCGTGCTGCGGGGGGCGGTGCGCACCAACGCGTGGCTGCGGAGCCGCCCCGCCGAGGGACGGGCGGCCGTCAACCGGGCCATCGAGAGGCTCACCGGCCGCCCGCTGCCGGACCGCGTGCTCGACGCGGCCTGGCCGCACGTCCGCCTCACCGCCGATCCGCTGGCCGCGACCCTCGCCGCGCAGGCCGAACGGGCCGAACGGCTCGGGCTGCTCGGCGGCAGCCGCAACGCCCTGGACGGAATCCTCGATCTGCGCCCCCTCAACCGGGTCCTCGCCCAGCGGGGCGAGGAGGCCGTGGACGACGCCGGGCTCGGTGTCGCGGCCACCCCGACCACCTGAACCCAAAGGCTGAACCCAGAGCTGAACCCAAAGGCTGACCCAAAGGATTTGATCCCATGTCAGAAACGGTGCTGCGGGCCGGCGCACCGGCCCGCCCCGTCCTCGTGGCCGAGGCGGAGCGTCCCGCCGTACGCCTCACCCACGTCTCCAAGTGGTTCGACACCGCCGGGCGCCGCCAGACGGTCCTCGACGACATCGGGCTGACCGTCGGCCGCGGCGAGTTCGTCTGTGTGCTGGGCGCCTCCGGCTGCGGCAAGTCCACGCTGCTCAACCTGGTCGCGGACCTGGACCGGCCGTCCACGGGCGCCATCGACGTGCCCGGCGGTCGGCGGCCGGCGCTGATGTTCCAGGACCACGCCCTGTTCCCCTGGCTCACCGCCGGGCGGAACGTCGAACTCGCCCTGCGGCTGCGCGGGGTGCCCCGGCGCGAACGGCCCGAACGGGCGCGGCGGCTGCTCGACCTGGTCCGGCTGAAGGACGCGTACGGCAAGCGGATCCACGAGCTGTCCGGCGGGATGCGCCAGCGGGTCGCCCTGGCCCGCGCGCTCGCGCAGGACGCCGACGTGCTGCTGATGGACGAGCCGTTCGCCGCGCTCGACGCCATCACCCGCGATGTGCTGCACGAGGAACTCACCCGGATCTGGGCCGAGAACAACCTCACCGTCCTGTTCGTCACCCACAACGTCCGTGAGGCGGTGCGGCTCGGGCAGCGGGTCGTGCTGCTGTCCTCCCGGCCGGGCCGGATCGCCCGCGAGTGGGCCGCCACCGGCACCCCGGAGGCCGCCCTGACGGCCCGGGTCACCGACGCGTTACGGGAGGAGATACGCCGCCATGGCCGCCGGTGAGACGGTCGCGCCCCGCCAGGTGCGGGAGACGGCGGCCGTCGAGGCGGGCCTGGACGCGCTGGACAGCGCACCCGCCGGGTCCGCCCGGAGGCCCGTCGGACGGCTGCTGCGACAGCGGCTGCTGCCGCCCGCGGTGGCGGTCGTCCTCGTCCTGCTCGCCTGGCAGGCCGCGTACGAGGCCGAGCTCAAGCCGGACTATCTGCTGCCGTCCCCCGCCGACGTGGGGCGGGCGCTGTCCGACCAGTGGTACGAGGGGACGCTGTTCTCGACGGTGTGGACCAGCATGGAGCGCGGCGCGCTCGGTTTCGCCGCGGCCGTGCTCCTCGGGACCGCGCTGGGCCTGCTGCTCAGTGCGGTACGGCCGCTGCGGGTCGCCGTCGGGCCGGTGCTGTCCGGGTTGCAGTCGCTACCGTCGGTGGCGTGGGTGCCGGCCGCGGTGGTGTGGTTCGGGCTGACCGACGCCACCATCTACGCCGTGATCCTGCTCGGCGCCGTGCCGTCCGTCGCGAACGGGCTGCTGGCCGGGGTCGACCAGGTGCCGCCGCTGTATCTGCGGGCCGGCCGGGTGCTCGGCGCCACCGGGGCCGCCCGGGTGCGGTACGTGCTGCTGCCGGCCGCGCTGCCCGGCTACCTGACCGGGCTCAAACAGGGCTGGGCGTTCGCCTGGCGGTCGCTGATGGCGGCCGAACTGATCGCCAGCTCCCCGGAGTTGGGGCTCGGCCTCGGGCAGCTGCTGGAGAACGCCCGCTCCTACCAGGACATGGCGCTGGTGCTGGCCACCATCGGGGAGATCCTCGTCGTGGGCATCGCGGTGGACCTGCTGCTGTTCGCTCCGCTGGAGCGGCGGGTGCTGCGGTCCCGGGGGCTTGCGGGGGCCCGGTGAGGGGGCGGCGGGGTCGGCCCAGGGGGGCGCCGGGGCGGGCCGTGTCTGCTGTACTGGCCGGGTGAGCGGGTCGTCGTGGCTGTTGCGGCTGGCGCCCTCGGCGGCGGCGCCGGAGCCGGTGTGCTCGCCCGAGACCCTGGCCGCGGCGCGCGGCCCGCTGGGGCCGGGGCCGGTCGGCTGGGCCGTCGAGGTCGCCCGGGACATGGCGGCGCACATCGTGCGGCACGTGCCCGAGCACGGCGGACCCGGCGCCTACCCGCCGTTCCACCGGGCGGTGGAGGCGACGGTGCTGCAGGCGCTGCGCGGGCTGCTCACCGAACCGGAGCCGAAGGGCTCGCTGGTGGTGCCCGAGGCGATGGCGAGCAACGCCGAACTGGCCCGCCGCAACGTCCCGTTGGAGCGGGTGCTGCGCGGAGTGCGGCTCGGGCACGCGTATCTGCACGGGCGGCTGATGGAGGCGCTGGACAAGGAGCCGGACGACGTCCGGATCCAGGAGAGCCACCGGGTCAGCGAGCTGCTGTTCGTCTACGCCGACGTGCAGGCCAGCCGGCTCGCCGAGGAGTACGTCGCCGAACGGGACCGCTGGCGACGCGGCCGGGAGGCGGCACGCCGCCGGATCGTGGACGACCTGCTGGCCGGGCGGCTGGTCGGCGGGGCGGTCGCGCTCCGCACGCTCGGCTACGAACTGGCCCGCCATCACGTGGCGTTCATCGTCACGTCCGGTTCGCCCGACACGTCCGTGGAGGAACTGCGGGCGCTGGCCGGGGAGCTGAGCCGGGCGGCCGGGGCGGAGAGTCTGCTGAGCGTGGCGGCGGGCAGCGCGGAGCTGTGGGCGTGGGCGAGCTGGCCGACCGAGCCCCCGAGGAAGGCACTGACCCGGCTGCCAGGACTGGTCCCCGAGCGCCATCCGCTGTTGGCCGCTCTGGGACCGGTGGGGTACGGCGTGGAGGGCTTCCGGCGCAGTCACCGCGGCGCCCGCGAGTCACAGCGGGTGTCCCACTTCGGCCACACCGGCTGGCTGTGCGACTACGCCGACGTGAGTACGGCGGCCCTGCTCACCGCCGATGCGGAGCACGCCCGGTGGTTTGCGGCGCGGGTGCTCGGGGGGCTGGGCGCCGACGATCCGCGGGTGCGGGAGCTGCGGGAGACGCTGCGGGTGTATCTGGCGGAGGGGCGCAGCCCGCAGGGGGCGGCCGAGCGGCTGTTCGTGGCGCGGAACACGGTGACGTACCGGGTGCGGCGGGCGGTGGAGCTGCTGGGGCGGCCGTTGGAGCAGGACGCGCTGGAGCTGCGGATGGCGCTGGAGATCGTGCGGTTGCTGGGGCCGGGGTAGCGGGCCGCATGAGGCCCGTGTCCCAAATATCCGGCGGAGTTTGGGACGCCGTACCAAAGCCCGGAGGGCCTTGCGGTCGTTGACTGCTTGACGAGGTCGAACTCCCGGGGCCCGGTGGGGCAACGGGAGGACAACAGCACCCGACATCGCTTCCACAGCGCGTACCCGCAGCCCCGTACACCGCCCCCTCAGCATCCCGGGATCCGCCATGCCCACCTTCCCCGCGCCCACTCGCCGCACCCTCCTGCGTACCGCCGCCGTCGCCTCCGGTGCCGGCGCGGTCGCCGCGCTCCCCCTGCGCCCCACCCCGGCGGTCGCCGTACCGCACCAGGGCACCCGGCTCGTGCTGCTCGGCACCAGCGGCGGCCCCGTCCCCATGCACGGCCGGGCCGGGATCGCCTCCGCGCTGGTCGTCGACGGGCGGGTCTACCTCGTGGACTGCGGGCCGGGCACGTTCGGCCGGTACGCGGAGGCCTGGCTGACGGCCGAGCAGCTCACTGCGGTGTTCGTCACGCATCTGCACTCGGACCATCTGTCGGACCTGTACCCGCTGCTGTGGCTGCGGTTCGGCGGTTTCCAGCCGCTGGGCGGGCCCGTGCACGTCTACGGCCCCGGTTCCGCCGGGACGCTCCCCGCCGTCCACCCCGCCGGGCGCCGCGTCCGTACCGTGTGCCCGTCCGAACCCGCCCCCGGCACCAAGGACCTGATCGCCGGTCACCTCGCCGCGACGGCCTACGACATCAACGTCCGGATGCGCAGCGAGGGCTGGCCGGACATCCGGGAGCTGATCGTGCCGCACGACATCCGGTTCCGCCCGCCGAAGGGCGCCGGGCCGCGGAAGCTGATGGCGCCGCCGATGGAGCCGTTCGAGGTGATGCGGGACGAGCGGGTGCGGGTCACGGCGGTGCTGGTGGAGCACCCGCCGGTCTACCCGTCCTTCGCCTACCGCTTCGACACCGCCGACGGGTCGGTCGTGTTCAGCGGCGACACCGCGCCCTGCGGAAACGTGGCCCGGCTGGCGCGCGGCGCGGACATCCTGGTGCACGAGGTCATGGACCTGGACACCCTCGCCCTGGGCGGGCTGAATCCGGCCCAGCAGCGGCACATGGAGATCAGCCACACCGACGCCACCCGGGTCGGCCCGCTCGCCGAACGCGCCGGCGTACCCACGCTGGTCCTGAGCCACCTCGTCCCCGGCGCCACCAACATCGTCCCGGACGCCACATGGCACGCCAAGGCGAGCCGGGGCTACTCCGGACGCGTGCTCGTCGGCCACGACCTCACCCACCTGCCGCTCGGCACCGCCACCGCCCGCCGAAATTAGCGCCTGCCGCCCGCCGGGACTGGGCCCTGCCGTCCACGCCACCGCCCGCCGGGACGAGCGCCGACCGTTCACGCCCCCCCGCCCGAACGAACGCCGACCGTTCACGCCACCCCCCGCGGGATTACGTCTGCCACGCGCCCGGCCGCCCCGGTTGACGCCCACCGTCCACGCCGCCCCCGGCGGGATCAACGCCCACCGTTCACGCCCCCCCGCCCGGACGAACGCCGACCGTTCACGCCACCCCCGCCGGGGCTAACGCCTGTCGTTGCCGCCGCCCCGGCCGATTTCGCCGCGCAGGCGCTGGGCGCGCAGGACCAGTTCCAGTTCGAAGCGGCGGTCGGGGTTGTCGATCTCGTCGCCCCACAGCTCCCGTATCTGTCGTAACCGGTACCGGACGGTCTGAGGATGCACACCGAGCCGCGCCGCCACCTCCGGCGCCCCGCCTCGCGTCTCCAGCCAGGCCAGCAGCGTCTCCGCGAGCCGCCGGGCGTGGGCGGGCCCGCAGTGCGTGAGCGGGGCGAGGCAGCGCAGCGCCAGGTCGTCGAGGAGTTCCTCGGGCTGGAGCAGCACCAGCGCCTCGGTGTGCTCGGTGCAGAACAGCACCTCCCCGGCGGGCAGCAGCCGCCGCTCCATCAGGCGTACGGCGGCTTCGGCCCAGCGCAGCGACTTCGCGGCGTCGGCCAGCGGCACCGGCGGCCCGATCGCGCCCGCCCAGCCACCGAGCGCCCGTTGCAGCAGTTCGCCCCGGCCGGCGGCGTCCGGCTCGGGCACGACCATGCGGGGCTGCTCGTACTCCAGGTCGAGCAGCACCCCCTGCCCGACCGCCGGCGCGACCGCCTCCCGCGCCGGGCGCAGCAGCACCCCGACGGCGACCTTCTCGGGCAGCTGCCAGCCGATCCGGGCGGCGCGTTCGGCGAGGGCGTCGGCGGGGTCGCCGCGGTGGCGTTCGGTGAGCAGCAGCTCCATGAGGCGGCGTTGCAGACGCAGCCGTTCCCCGGCCTGGCGGGCGGCGGCCTCGGCGTAGCCGCGTACGGACTGGTCGACCAGGCCGTCGAGGTACTCGTAGCCCGCGTCGACCAGCTCGTACATCGCGGGCGGCGGGATCTGCACGCGCTGGCCGATGTCGGCGAAACGGCGCCAGGCCAGTCGTACCCCCATCCGGTAGATGGCCTGGAGGGAGTCGAGGGTGCGGCCGTTGTAGCCCTCGCCGCGGCCGAAGTCCTGGAAGACGCCGGGCGGCACGGTGGGGCGGCCCGTCGAGTAGTCGGCGTGCTCCAGGTGCTGCACGAACACCTCGATGGCACGCCGGATGCCGACCAGCGCCATCGGCTCGCCGTTCTCGTCGAGCACGAGCGGCAGCTGCGGGTACTCGCGGCGGATCTCGCGCAGGATCTCCTCGGCCAGCTCGGGCGCCTCGGCCATGGCGATCGCCGCGAACCGGCGCACCTGGAGCCGGGGCACGTCGTGCCAGGCGGAACGGGGCGTACCGGCCGTGCCGGTGCGGGCGGCCGGGGTGACGGTGGCCGGGCGGGCAGTCACCGGTCAGCCCCCCTGACCTGCTTGTTCGTAGGTGATCAGTGGGCTGTTGGGCTGCTCGGGGGTGGCTTCGAGCAGCGCGACGATGCCGAGCGCGGCGCCCACGGCGAGGGCGGCCGCGACCACGACGGTCACGGTGGCGGCGATCAGTCTGGACATGCAGGGTCAGCCTCTCTCGTCCAGAGTCCGGAGGTCGTCCCCACCCCGGCATGCCCGCCCTGCCCGTCGGCCCAGTGTCGACGTGTGTCCGAGTGCCGTCAAGGGCCGGAATCGGACCGACGCTCACGTTGTGACGTGACGTCAGGTACAACAAGCGCCGAAATTGTCATGCCGGTGAGTAGCCGTGACGAACGCGTGGGCGAAAACTGTCCAACCCCACCCCGAGCACAGCCTGTCCACAGCCCCGGCTCAAGAGGTACCCCCTTCCCCCACATCGAGTACCGCACCCCGAGACGAGTTGGAGCACCCATGCCCCAGCACGTGCCGCCGCCGCTGCGCACCGCGCTCCCCCGGCCGCAGCAGCACCCCTCGGCGCTTCCCCCGACCCCGCGCCGAATCGTTTTCCTCGCCCACCGGGACCTCGGCAACCCGGCCGCCGGCGGCTCCGAGCTGCTCGTCGACCGGCTGGCAGAGGGCCTGACCCGCCTCGGCCACCAGGTCACCCTGCTGTGCGGCGGCCCCGCGGCCTTCCGCGACTACCGGGTCGTCTCGGCGGGCGGCCCCTACGGCCACTATCTGCGCGCCCGCTCGGCCTTCGCCCGCCAGGTCGGCGACTGCGATCTGCTGGTCGAGGTGTGCAACGGCATGCCCTACCTCGCCCCCCTGTGGCATCGCGGCCCCACCCTCTGCCTGGTCAACCACGTCCACTCCGACCTGTGGCGGATGCGGTTCGGCGGGCCGCTCGCGCCCGCCGCCCGCATCGGCCGAAGACTCGAACACTGGGCGCTGACCGGGGTGCAGTCCCGCGGTCTGCTGGTCGCCGTCTCCCCCTCCACCGCCCATGCGCTGCGCGCGCTCGGCGTGGAACGCGAACGCATCCGGGTCGTCCACAACGGCGTCGAGGAACCCGGCCCGCGCGCCGACCGCTCCGCCGAGCCGCTGTTCGTGGCGGTCGGCCGGCTCGTCGAGTACAAGCGCATCGACCTGCTGCTGCGGCTGTGGGAACGGGTCCGGCCGGTCACCGGTGGCCGACTGGTGATCGTGGGCGACGGGCCGGAACGTGAGCGGCTCGCTGCGCTGGCTGGGCGGGGAGTCGAGTTCACCGGGCATGTTTCCGAGGCCGAGAAGCACCGGTTGCTGTGTGCGGCGTGGCTATTGCTGCATCCGTCGGCGGTGGAGGGCTGGGGGCTGGTGGTGACGGAGGCTGCCGCCCGTGAGACGCCGACCGTTGCCTTTGATGTGCCTGGGCTCAGGGATTCCGTGGTCGATGGTGAGACCGGGTTGCTGGCCGCGGGTGAGTCTTCCTTTGCGGCGGCCTGGTGCACGCTTGCGTTGTCCGGGCGTCGGCGGGAGCTGATGGGGAAGGCTGCGCGGGATCGGGCGGCGGGGTATCGCTGGGACCGGACCGTGAGGCAGTTCCGTGCGGTTGCCTCCGAGGCGGTGAGGGGCTGGGTGCCGTGACGCCCATGCGCCGTGCTGGTGAGGTCGTTCGGCGGCTGCGGGTTCGTGGTGGCTGGTCGCGCAGTTCCCCGCGCCCCTATACGGCGTCAGCTCACCGGCACCACAAGGATCCGTCGTTCCGCCGCTCCCTCGCCCTCTTCCAGGCATTCCGCCAGGAACAGCACGCCCCGGACGCCTGCTACACACTCCTCGCCCGCGACTCCGTCGACCAAGTCGAGGCCTACGACGGTCCCGTCGCCGGGCGCGTCGTCGTCGACGTCGGTGGAGGCAGTGGGCACTTCACCGAGGAGTTTCGGCGGCGCGGTGCGCACGCCTACCTGTTCGAGCCCGACGTGCGCGAGCTCGGTGAGAAGCCGCTCGACGGCGCGGTGATCGCCGACGGCTATCTGCTGCCGCTGTCCGACGGGGTCGCCGACGTCACCTTCTCGTCCAACGTGCTGGAGCACGTGGCCGACCCGCAGACGTTTCTCAGTGAGCTGGCGCGCGTGACCCGGCCCGGCGGGCTGATCTACGTGTCGTTCACCAACTGGCTGTCGCCGTGGGGCGGGCACGAGTGGGCCCCGTGGCACTACTTCGGCGCCGAACGGGCCCGCGCCCGCTACCGGCGCCGTACCGGAAAGCCCGCCAAGCACACCCTCGGCGAGAACCTCTTCGCCGTGCACATCGGCCCCACCCTGCGGCAGGTCCGCGCCCGTGACGACGTCACGCTCGTCACGGCGCGCTCCCGCTACTGGCCGTTCCTCCCGGAGGCCGTCGTCAAGGCGCCCGGCATCCGCGAGGTGGCCACCTGGAATCTCCTCCTCATCCTCCGGCGGTGTCCCCCATGACGACCACGGTCCAGGCCCCTCCCCCGGCAGCCGTCCCCACCACCGCGACCACCGCGGGCCCCCCGGAGGGCCCGCGGTCGCGGCGCTGGCTGCTGGGGTTCTGGGCCGTGGTCCTCGTGCTGTTCCTGGTGGTGCGGCCGGGCCGGCAGACCTTCGACACCAAGCTGGGCGTCACGGTCGACCCCGGCCAATTCCTCGCAGACCTCGGCCAGTTGTGGCACGACCGGGGCGGCTTCGGCGGCATCCAGGACCAGTACGTCGGCTATCTGTGGCCGATGCTGCCCTTCCACTGGCTGTGCCGGTCGGTCGACCTGCCGGTGTGGCTGGCGGAGCGTCTGTGGATGTCTCTCGTCGTCTCCGTCGCCTTCTGGGGCGCGCTGCGGCTGGCGGAGCGGCTGCGGATCGGCAGTGGCGCCTCCCGGCTGCTCGCGGCGGTGGCGTACGCGCTGTGGCCGGTGTTCACGATCGTCGTCGGCTCGACGTCGGCCGCCGCGCTGCCCGGCGCGTTCCTGCCGTGGGTGCTGCTGCCGCTGACCGACGAGCGGTGCAGCGCCCGTGTGGCCGCGCTGCGGTCGGCGCTGATCATCCCGTTCATGGGCGGGGTGAACGCGGCCTCGACGCTGGCGTCCCTGCTCCCGGTGGGCCTGTATCTGCTGTCCCGCCCGCCCGGTCCCCGGCAGCGGAAGCTGATCGCGTGGTGGGTGCCGGGCGTGATCGTGGCGACCGCCTGGTGGTGGATTCCGCTGCTGTTGCTGGGCGTGTACGGGGAGAACTTCCTGCCGTACATCGAGAGTTCCCACACGACCACGGCCACCATGTCGGCCACCGAGGCGCTGCGCGGCGCCGGGAACTGGGTGGCGTATCTGCACTTCGGTGAGGCGTGGCTGCCGGCCGGGTGGACGGTGGTGTCCTCGGTGGTCGTGATCCTGTGCTCGGCGGTCGCCGCCGGGCTGGGGCTGGCCGGGCTGGCGCGGCGGGACATGCCGGAGCGGCGGTGGCTGGTGCTCACTGTGCTCGTGACCGGGCTGGTCCTGCTCGCCGGGTACGGCGGCGCGTTCGGGGCGCCCTTCCACGAGACCGCGCAGGACTGGCTGAACGGCTGGCTGGCACCGTTCCGGAACATCTACAAGTTCCAGACGGGCCTGGCGCTCGCCCTGGTCCTGGGCCTCGCCCACCTGGTCGCCGTGGCCGCGGAACCGCGCGGCGCCCGGAGGGTACGCGGCCGCCGGTACGCCCCGCTGGTCGCGGCGGTGCTGGTGCTGCCGGGGCTGGTGTGGCCGTACGTCAACGGGTCGATCCTCAACCCGGGTTCCTTCCAGGAACTGCCCAAGTACTGGCAGGCCACCGCCGACTGGCTGGAGAAGTACTCCCCCGACTCGCGCGCCCTCGTCGTCCCGGCCACCGCGCACGGCATCTACACCTGGGGCTCCCCCATCGACCAGCCCCTCGACGTCCTCGCCGAGTCCCGCTGGGCCCAGCGCGACTACGTCCCGTTCGGCACGCCCGGCAACCGGCGCGCGATGGACGCGGTGGAGCAGGCCCTGCTGACCGGCGCCGAAGTCCCGGGCCTGGCCGACTACTTGAGCCGAGCGGGCATCCACTACGTCGTCGTACGCAACGACCTCGACCCCGACCAGATCGGCGCCGTCCCGACCACGACCGTCAAGCGCACGCTGGAGCAGTCCGGCTACCAGCGGGTGACCGGGCTCGGCCCGATCATGACGGGCGGCCGGATCGCGGACGACACCCCGCTCCAGGTCGAGGGCCTCTACCCGCGGCAGCGGGCGGTGGAGATCTACCGGCCGGGCGGTGCGGACGTGCCACGGCCGGGGCAGGCGAGGTTGTACCCGATCGCCGACACGGCCGTCGTCTCCGGTGGCCCCGAGTCCCTGCTGCCGCTCGCCACCGAGCTGCGCGGCCGGGCGACCGTGCTGGCCGGTGACCACCACCCGGGGCTCGGCTCCCCGCAGCTCCAGGTGACCGGCGACGGGCTGCGCCGCGCGGACACGCGGTTCGGGCTCGTCAACGCCAACACCTCGTACACGTACACCCGGGACGAGCGGAACGCGCCCGACGCCCACCAGGACGCCGGTGAGCCACCGCACCAGATCCTGCCGGTGACCGGTCTCGACCATCAGACGGTGGCCGAGTTGCGCGGGGCGCGGTCGGTGACGGCGTCCTCGTACGGCAGCTGGTTCTTCCATCTGCCGCAGTTCGACCCGGTCAACGCCTTCGACGGCAACCCGGACACCGTGTGGACGGAAGGGTCGGACGGGTCGCCGAACGGGCAGTGGCTGCGGATCGAGTTCGCGGGCGAGGGGACCGGTGACGGTGGCGGTGAGTACGACATGCCGTCCTCGTTCGAGGTGACGCCGTTGCCACAGGAGAGTGTGCGGGCGGCGCCGACACGGGTGCGGGTGGAGACGGAGCGGGGGGCGGTGACCAGCTTCCTTCAGCCGAACGGTATGACGCAGAGCGTCAAGGCCCCGGCGGGCGCGACGGGTTGGATGAAGCTGACGATCGTCGACTCGGTGGCCCGCAAGTCCGGGCTGACCGGGGCGGGCTTCGCCGAGATCCAGCTGCCGGACGTGCAGGTGACGCGCATGCTGCGGCTGCCGACGGACGTCTCGTCGGCGGCTTCGGAGATCGTCTCCCTGCACCGCCCGGCCGACCCCACCGGCATCTCCCCCACCGGCACCGAGGCGGGCCTGCACCGCCGCTTCACGACGACCGGGACGGGCACGTACGAGGTGAAGGCGAGCGCGGTGCCGGTGCCGGGCGAGGAACTGGACCGGCTGCTCTACGAGATCGCGCCCGACCAGCGCAGCCGCATCACCGCCACCGCCGACTCCACCGCCCGGCTCGGCGCGGGCCTGTCCGCGCGCAACCTCACCGACGGCGACCTGACCACGGCGTGGATCGCGGGCGACCGGCCCACGATCCATCTGCGCTGGGAGGGCAGGCAGCCGGTGAGCGAGCTGGTGCTGGCGGCGGCGGGCGGCCTGTCCACCCGCCCCACCGAGGTGCACATCAGCTCCCCCGACGGCGCGGCGAGCGCGGGCGTGGACGAGAACGGCTGGGCGCGCTTCCCGGCGATCACGACGGACCGCCTGGACATCACGATCACCGAGACGGCCCCGCTCACCCTGTACAACCCGGCCGTCGACGAGGACCTGCAACTGCCGGTGGGCCTCACCGAGGCCTACCTCCCGGCTCTCGACAGCTACCGCACCCCGCAGCCCCGTCCCGACCGGGCGTTCTCGCTGCCGTGCGGTGAGGGACCAGTGCTCGCGGTGGACGGGGAGCTGTACCGGACGAGTGTGAAGGGCACGGTGCGGGACCTGACGGAACGCCGGCCGGTGGCGGTGTCGCTGTGCCCGTCGGACGGTGTGGAACTGTCCGAGGGGGCGCACCGGGTCGAGGCGGGCGACGCCGGGCCGCTGGTCGTGACGGACGTGACGCTGACGCGCGGCACGGTGACGGAGCCGGTGTCCACCGGTCGTGACCTTCGGATACGGGACTGGCTGGGCGACCGCCGAGAGGTGACGGCCGGTTCGGGCGCGGCCTCGTACCTGACGACGTACGAGAACTTCAACGACGGCTGGAAAGCCACGCTGAACGGCGAGGAACTCACGCCGGTCCGGCTGGACGGCTGGCAGCAGGGCTGGCGGATCCCGGCGGGGGCGGGCGGCACGATCAAGCTGTCGTACGAGCCGTCGACGACGTACGAGGCCGGGCTGATCGGCAGCGGGGTGGGACTGGCCGGGCTGGTGGGCCTGGTGCTGTGGCGGCGGCGCGCACCCAACCCCGACGCGCCGCAGCCGGTGCCTCCGACGCCGGGCCTGTGGCTGGGCACGGTGGCGCTGACGCTGGTCGGCGTGGTGATCGCCGGGTGGTTCGCGCTGCTGGTGCCGGTGCTGGCGGTGCTGGCGTACCGGCGGCACGCGCTGCTGGTGCCGGTCGCGTTCGTGGCGCTGGCGGGAGCGGGCGTGGTGGCGGCGACGGGGGCGGGTGAGCCGGCCGGGGACGGCGGCGGCGCGTTCTCGCACACGGCCCAACTGCTGGCGCTGATCGGCCTGTTCGCGGCGCTGGTGAGCGTACGGGAGCGGCGCGCTGAGGGGACCACGGCGGTACTGCCGCCGGTGGCGCCGGATGCGGCCCCGACGCCGACCCTGCCCCGCCGGAGGAGGGCGGTGCAGGACCCGTTCCCGCGTGCGGAGGCGGGGCCGCCCGTCTCGGCACGCGGTCCGGGCAGCCCGGAACCCAAGGGAGGCGACGACATCCGATGACCACACTGGACGACGCGACGCACCGCCCGGCGGTACGGATCCCGTTCCCGGTCGTGGACGAGGTGGCCCGCCACTGCCTCCAGGACGAGGAACCGGAAACGGTCCACATCGAGGTCCACCTCCCGGGCCCTCTGGACCCACCGCGCCTCCGCAAGGCCTTCACGGAGGCGCTGCGGCGCCACCCCCGCATCCTGATGCGCGAGGCCCCGGGCCCGTGGTACCGCCGCCGCTACGAGTGGGAACTGACGGAGGAACCGGACGTGGAGGTGGTGACGTTCCCGGCGCCGGGGAGGGACGCCCTGAGAGACGCGAGGACGAGGGCCCTGACGGAGGCGCCCCCGCTGGCACTGTCTCCGCCGATCCGGTTGGAAGTGGTCAGGACTGCCAACGGCGCAGTCCTCTTCCTCACCATCAACCACACCGCCCTCGACGGCCCGGCCTGCCTCCGTGTTCTCGCCACCGCCGCGGAGATCTACGGCGGCAAGGACAACTCCCCAGCAGCCCCGCCCCTGCGTACGGCCGAGGCCGAAGCCCCCACCGAGGCCGCCCCCTCCAACTGGACCCCACCGGCCCGAGTAGCCCCCGGCACCCCCGACCCCTCTGCCGGCAACGGCATGCTCGTCGCCGACCTCCCCCTCCCCCACCGCCCCAAAGGCGCCCCCTACACGGTCAACGACCAGCTGATGGTCACCACCGCCCTCACCCTCGCCCACTGGAACCGCGAACACGGCGCCCGTCCCCGCCCCCTCCGCATCACCATGCCCGTCGACGACCGCCCCCGCGACACGACGATGCCGATCGGCAACGGCACCCGCCTGGTGGAAGTCCCCTTCGCGCCGGACGAGTTGACCACGCACGACATGCCGGCCCTGCTGCGCCGTACGGCACGCCGTACCCGCGCCCTGAAGTCCCTGCCCCGCCCCCAACTCGGCCACGGCGCCGCCCTCCTGACCGCCCCGGTCCTCCCTGTCCCCTGGCGCGCCGCCCTCACCCGCGCCCTCCGCCGGGCCGCCGCCCCCTGGACGTCCACCACGCTGCTCAGCAACATCGGCCGCATCCCGTACCCCCTGGACTTCGGCGAGGAGGCGGGCCGCGCGCACGCGGTCTGGTTCTCGGCCCCCGCCCGCATGCCCCGCGGCCTGACGGTCACCACCGCCTCCACCGCGGGCCGCCTCCACCTGGCCCTGCGCTGGTCCCGCACCCTGCTCGGCCCCGGCGACGGCGCCCACCTACGGGACCTGTTCGAGCACTATCTGCACACGACGGAGGTGACGCGATGACCCTCACCGCACCCCCTGGGGGCCTCCGCGACTTCTACGAGAACCCCGCCGTCCCGGTCGCCTCCGGCACCCCCCGCAGCCTCCGCCAGGCCCGCATGCTCGCCACCGCCCTCGGCGCAAGCACCGGCACCCCGAGCATCGTCCTCGACATCGGCTGCGGCGACGGCACCGCCGCCGCCACCGCCGCCCCGCTCCTCCCCGGGCACCGCATCATCGGCGTCGACTGGTCCCAGGACGCCCTCACCCGCGCCCGCCCCCGCCTCGCGCACGCGATCCGCGGCGAACTCACCGGCGGGGGCCTGCCGTTCCGCACCGCCGCCGCCGACGCCGTCCTGTTCAGCGAGGTCATCGAGCACCTGGTCGACCCCGACGCGGCCCTCGACGAGATCCGCCGCGTCCTGCGCCCGGGCGGTCACCTGATGCTCTCCACCCCCAACCTCGCCGCCTGGTACAACCGCGCCCTCCTCCTCGCCGGAGTCCAGCCCGTCTTCTCCGAGGTGAGCCTGCGCGCGATCCACGGCCGCCCCGGCCGGGAGGTCGTGGGGCATCTGCGGCTGTACACGGCCCGCGCGCTGCGGGAGTTCGTCGCGGCGGCCGGTTTCGAGGTCGTACGGCTGGAAGGGGCCCCCTTCCACGGCGTACCGCGCCCGCTGCGGGCCCTGGACCGCCTCGCCTGCGCCCGGCCGGCCCTGGCCTCGATCCTGCTGCTGCACGCGCGAAGGACGTAGGCCGTGTGGTGGGGAGTGGCCGCGGCCCTGCTCGCGAACGTCCTGTACAGCGGCGGGTTCGTGCTGGAGAAGCGGGCGCTGGCCGCACTGCCCGAGGTCACCGTCCGCCGCCCGGGCCGGCTGCTGCGCCTGGTGCTCGGCAGCCCGCTGTGGATCGGCGGTTCACTCGCCCTCGCGGCCGGTTTCGCCGCCCAGCTCATCGTGTACCGCACCCTGCCGATCGCCGCCGCGCAGGGCATCTTCGTCTCCGGGCTGGTCCTGCTCGTCCTGCTGTCCGCGCGGCTGCTGGGCGAGGAGACCACCGGGCGTGAGCGGTACGCCCTCGCCGCGATCCTCGGCGCGCTGCTGATGGTCGTGCTCTCCCTGGACGAGGGCACGGACACCGTCAGCCACGGCGCCCCCTACCCGCTGGTGCTGCTGCTGTGCGTGCCGTCGCTCGCGTGCGGCGTGTGGCTGTACCGCGCCGCCGAGCGCCGCGCCCTGCGCCGGCACCGGATGCCGACGACGGGCGTCGAGTACGGGGTGGCGGTGGGCCTGCTCTACGGGGTGAGTTCGCTCGCCATCAAGGGCGTCTCCGGCTACTGGACGACCAGTGACATCGGGGGCGCGCTGCTCGGCGTGCTGCGCTCCCCGTATCCGTACCTGCTGCTGTTCACCGGCGCGTTCGGCCTGGTGATGTCGCAGGCGGCGCTGCAACGCTGCCGGGCGTCCCTGATCGTGCCCGTGTGCACGACGGTGACCTGCCTGTACACGGCGGTGCTCGGCACGCTGTCGTTCGGCGAGGCGCTGCCGGACGATCCGCTGCGGCTCGCCCTGCGGCTGGCGGGCACGGCGCTGGCGGTCACCGTGCTGCTGACCATGCCGAAGCACGACCCCGCTCCCCAACCCCGCACTCCCGCCAAGGAGTTGACCCCACCATGAGCCCCTCCCCGAGTGCCGACGACCAGCTGCTGAGGATTCTCGCCTGCCCCCTCGACAAGGGCCCGCTGCACCTGGTGCCGCCGGACGAGTCCGTGACGTCGGCCGATGCGCTGTACAACCCGCGCCTGCGCCGCCGCTACCCGATCGTCGACGGCATCCCGCAACTCCTGCCGTCCTCCGGCGAACAGGTCTCCGAGGACGAGCACGAGGAACTCCTCAAACGCATGGCCACATGACCAGTGGCCCCCGGACGGCCGGCCTCGGAACCCCCGGACCCCGTGACGGTCGGTCTCGGACCCTCGGACCCCCTGACGGCCGACCCCGGACCCTCGGACCCTCGGACCCTCGGACCACCGAACCTCCGAATCCCCGGACCCCGAACCCCGAACCCCGGAACCCCGGACCACCGGACCCCCGGAACCCCGGACCCCCGAACCCCCGGACCACCGAACCCCGGACCACCGAACCCCCGAACCCCGGCCCCTCGAACCCCGGACCCCCGGCCCGAAGCCTCGTGCACCGGAAACGGATGGCCCCATGACCACACTCGCCGCCCGCCTCGCCCCCTTCCTCCCGGCCCGCCTCGTCGCGGCGACCGCCCGTGCGGTCTACCCCCGCTTCGAACCGGAGCTGGCGAGGATCGCCGAGCTGTGCCCGCCCGGCTGCGGCACGGCGGTGGACATCGGCGGCTGGTACGGCCCCTGGACCCGCCGCCTGTCCGGCCACGCCCGCCGGGTGGTGACCATCGAACCGGTCCCGCACCTGGCCCGGCTGCTCGCCGCCACCGCGCCGTCCAACGTCCGGGTGATCCAGGCCGCCGCCGCGGACAGCCCCGGCCGGGCCCGCCTCTGGCTGCCGCCCGACGGCACCGGCAACCGGGGCGTGTCGTCCCTCGTCCGGAGGGACATCCACGCCCACGCGGTGGACGTGCGCTGCGTCGCGCTGGACGATCTGAACCTGCGGGACGTCGGCTTCATCAAGATCGACGTGGACGGCAGCGAGCTGGCGGTCCTGCGCGGCGGGACGGCTCTGCTGACCCGCGACCGCCCTGCTCTGTTCGTCGAACTGGAGTCCCGTATCCAACCCATCTCGCCCGTCCTGGCGTATTTGGCGATGCTCGGATATGACGGCTGGGTACTCCCGGGCGACCACTGGATCCCCCTCGCCGACTTCCCCCTGGAGGCCCACCAGGCAGCCACTTCGCACGTCGCGTCACACGGACTGCTACGGCGGGTGCTCCCTCTACACGACCGGACCCGATACGTCAACTCGGTGTTGTTCCTTCCGGACGGACGGCGCCCGGGAAGGGGCCGAATGGGCGACGATGGTTCGCATGCCGTCCTCCGCAGAGAACCCCACTAGCCCCTTCAGCCCCGTCGAGTTCCAGGTGGTCCTGCTGCGCCGCATGGCCGACCACAATCCCGACCTGGTCGAGGACGCCCGCCGCGAACTGGGCGTCTCCGTCACGCGGATGCAGGAGGCGAACCGGCGCTGGCAGATGCTGCTCCGCTCACCGCGCGTCCGCGCCGCCCAGAGCAGGCACCGGGCGATCCTCGGCGCACCCGAGTGGACGACCTCCCGCCGCATCGGCGACCTGGACTGCGAGGCCTGGCAGTGGCCGGTCATCCTCTGGCCCGACCTGCGCTTCGAGGTGCTGCTCGCCCCGGGCGGCGCGGTCTGGAACGAGTGGCTGGTCCGCGCACCCGACGCCAAGCCCGCCGAGCTGCTCACGGTCGAGGACCTCTACCCCTGGTCCTGCACGGTCGACGACGCGGCCCGCGCCTTCGCCCCCGCCCGCCCCCTGGAGGGCACGGCCCCCAGCCGCTGGGGCCTCGCCTTCACCGCCCCCGACGTCGACGGCCAACGCCACGAGGTGGTCGCGGAGTTCACGTGGGGCCTGCTACAACGCACGATGATCGGCGGCCGCCGGATCCTGTGACCTCGGCGGGGCGGGGCGGGCGTACCGGTCGCTCTTCGGCACGCCCGCCCCGCCCCCACCGACCGGCACGCCCACCCCGGGCTCACCCGATCACCCCCGAGCAGCCCCCAGCACCGCCTCCACAACCCCCGCCACAGAAGCGCGGTGCAACGACAGAAACAGATTCGGCTCGACCAGCTCCAGTTCCATCACCCGCGGCTCCCCGTCCTCCCCGTCGACCAGATCGACGCGCGCGTACAGCAGCTCGGGAGCACCGGGCACGGCGGCCAACGCCCGTTCGGCGACGGCCAGTTCCGCGGACGTCGGCTGCCAGACCTCCAACCCGGGATGGGCGACCTTGCGCTCGTCGTACGCCGTCCCCCGCGCCAGCACGGCCCCCTTCCGGCTGGCGTGCAGCAACCGGCCGCCGAAGAACTGCAACGCCCGCTCCCCGGCCACGTCGATGCCCGTGACGTACGGCTGCACGATCGCGGTGAAACCCTCGGCGTGCATCCGCGAAAGGTGCCGTACGGCGATGTCGTGCTGGTCGGGCGTGTACCGGGCGGCGAACCGCGCGCCCGCGCCCGAGGTCGGCTTGACGACGTACTCCCGGTCTCCGGGCAGCTCGACCGCCTCGCCCGGCGCCACATACCGGGTCGGCACCACCGGCACCCCGGCCGCCGCCAGCTCCCCCAGATACCGCTTGTCGACGTTCCACCGCACCACGTCCGCCGGATTGGCCAGCCGCGTGGCCTTCCCGCAGGCCTCGGCCCACCCGACGAACTCGGCCGCCCGCCAGCTGTAGTCCCAGGTCGACCGGATCACGGCAAGATCGAACCCACCCCAGTCGACCCCGGCCCGATCCCACTCCACGGCCACCGCGTCGGCCCCGGCCCCCCTCAACGCCTCCACCAGCACCGGCAGATCCCGGTCGACACTGACCTCGGGCCCGGGACGACAGGTGACGAGGGCTATACGGGTCACGGCGCTCTCCATCCTCGTAGGACGTCCCCACACGACGTCTTCGCACTCACATTGACCTTCACCTTCGGTCAAGCCCCAGTATCGGTGCACGGAACCGGAGGAGTGTTGCGTTGGATCACCTGCTGACGATCGGCGCCTTCGCCAAGGCGTCCCGGCTCACCCCGAAGGCCCTGCGCCTGTACGACGAGCTGGACCTGCTGCGCCCGGCCCGGGTCGACCCCGACACCGGCTACCGCTACTACGCGGCAGGCCAGTTGGAACGCGCCCGCCTGGTGGCCTGGCTGCGCCGCCTGGGCATGCCCCTCGCCCGTATCCGCGAGGTGTGCGCCCTGCCGCCGCCGGACGCCGCCCGCGAGATCCGCGCGTACTGGGCGCGGGTGGAGGCGGAGACGGCCGAGCGCCGGGACCTCGCCGGTTTCCTCATCGCCCATCTGACGGCACCACCGCGAAGGGACCCCACCATGACCACACTGCGACTGCGCTACGCCGCCCACTCCGACCGGGGCCTGGTCCGGCCCGCCAACCAGGACACGGCGTACGCGGGCGACCGCCTGCTCGCCGTGGCCGACGGCTACGGTCCGGCGGGCGGCCCGGCGAGCACGGCCGTCGTGGAGACCCTGAAGACCCTGGAGCGGAGGGCGGACATCCCGGCGGGCGACGTCCTGAACCTGCTGGAGGCCGCGGTGCAGGACGCCGCTCTGGCGGTACGCGACGTCTCGGCGGACGAGGAGGCGGCCGGCAGCACCCTCACGGCCATGCTGTGGACGGGGTCGAGCCTCGCGCTGGTCCACATCGGCGACTCCCGGGCGTATCTGCTGCGGGACGGCGGCCTGTTCCGCATCACCCACGACCACACCGTCGTCCAGTCCCTGATCGACGAGGGCCGCCTGACTCCCGAGGAGGCCACCAGCCATCCCCAGCGGGCCCTCCTCGTCAACTCCGTCACC
Organism: Streptomyces sp. Z423-1; assembly: GCF_013009255.1. Lineage (NCBI taxonomy): Bacteria > Bacillati > Actinomycetota > Actinomycetes > Kitasatosporales > Streptomycetaceae > Streptomyces > Streptomyces sp. Z423-1. The sequence goes on along the minus strand of NZ_CP053109.1, from coordinate 6,456,237 downwards.
GGCACCGCCCCCGCGACCCCGGACCTGCGCCTGCACGACGCCCGCCCCGGCGACCGCTACCTCCTCTGCTCCGACGGCCTCTCCGCCGTGGTCCCCGACGCCCGGATACGCGCCCTGCTGAGCGCGGAGCCGTCCCCCGAGGAGGCCGTCCGCGCCCTGGTCGCCGCCGCGATCGACGCCGGCGGTCCGGACAACGTCAGTGGTGTGGTGGCGGACGTGGTGGAGGTGCCGGGCGTCGGCTGAAATCGTGGTGGCAACAGGTGACGACGACCAAGGAGTACGACGCGTGTCCTCTCTCTTCCCGGCCCTGACCGGCGGCGTCGGCGACGTCGGCGACCGGCCCGCGCTGCGCTTCGGCGACCGGGCCATGACCTACACGGAACTCGCCGCCGCTGCGGCGTCCGTGGCCGACCGGATCCGTACGGCCACCAGGATCGCCGTCTGGGCGACCCCGACCCTGGAGACCGCCGTCGCCACCGTCGGCGCCCTGGCCGCCGGAGTGGCCGCCGTCCCGCTCAACCCGAAGTCCGGCGAGAAGGAACTCGGGCACATCCTCACCGACAGCGCCCCGGACGCCGTACTCACCGCCCCCGGCACCGAACTCCCCGCCCCGCTCGCCGGTTTGCCGCGCATCGACGTCGACGTCCACGCGACCTGCCCGGTCCCGGCAGACGAAGCGGACCACTCCGACGACGCCACCCCCGCCCTGATCGTCTACACCTCCGGCACCACCGGCCCGCCCAAGGGCGCCGTCATCCCGCGCCGCGCGATCGCCGCGACCCTCGACGCGCTCGCCGACGCCTGGCAGTGGACCGGCGACGACGTGCTGGTGCACGGGCTGCCGCTGTTCCATGTGCACGGGCTGGTCCTGGGCATCCTGGGCCCGCTGAGGCGCGGCGGATCCGTCCGTCACCTCGGCCGGTTCAGCCCCGAGGGTGTCGCCCGGGAGCTGAGCGCGGGCGCGACCGTGCTCTTCGGCGTCCCGACGATGTACCACCGCATCGCCGAGGCCCTCCCCACCGACCCCGAGCTGGTCAAGGCGCTGGCCGGGGCGCGGCTGCTGGTCTCCGGCTCGGCCGCGCTCCCCGTGCACGACCACGAACGGATCGCGTCCGCCACCGGCCGCCGGGTCATCGAGCGGTACGGCATGACCGAGACGCTGATGAACACCAGCGTCCGCGCCGACGGCGAGGCCCGCCCCGGCACCGTCGGCGTTCCGCTGCCCGGCGTGGAGCTGCGGCTGGTGGAGGACGACGGGACGCCCATCGAGGCGTACGACGGCGAGAGCGTCGGCGAGATCCAGGTGCGCGGGCCCCATCTGTTCACCGAGTACCTCAACCGGCCCGACGCCACCGCCGCCGCCTTCACCGCCGACGGCTGGTTCCGCACCGGCGACATGGCGGTGCGCGACCCCGACGGCTCTGTCCGGATCGTCGGCCGCAAGGCCACCGACCTGATCAAGAGCGGCGGCTACAAGATCGGCGCCGGTGAGATCGAGAACGCGCTCCTGGAACACCCCGGGGTGCGCGAGGCCGCCGTCACCGGTGAGCCGGACCTCGACCTCGGGGAGCGGATCGTCGCCTGGATCGTGCCGACGGATCCGCACTCCCCGCCGGGCGTCGACGAGTTGGCCGAGCACGTGGCCCGCCGTCTGGCCCCGCACAAGCGGCCGCGGGTCGTCCACCACCTCGACGCCCTGCCCCGCAACGACATGGGGAAGATCATGAAGCGGGCGCTGCATGCCTGAGCGACCCTCCGCCCGCGCGGCCATCGCCCTCGTCACCGACGACTTCACCGAACTCCCCCCACCACCCCGGCAGTCCGAGCCCGACGGCCCCCTCGCCTGGGACGGTTACGACGCCTTGCGCGCCCGCGCCGCCGACCGCACCGGCGAGGACGAGTCCGTCGTCTGCGGCACCGCCCGCATCGAGGGCACCCCGGCCGTGCTCATCGCCTTCGAGTTCGGCTTCCTCGGCGGCTCGCTCGGCGAACGCACCGGCGACCGTCTGGAGGCGGCGCACACCCACGCCCGCGACCACCGGCTGCCGGTCGTCGCGCTGATCGCCACCGGCGGCAGCCGGATGCAGGAGGGCATGGTCGCGCTGACCCAGCTCCAGCGGGTGGCCCGCCAGTCGGCGCTCACCCGCGAGGCCGGGCTGCCCCAGCTCGCCGTGCTGCGGGACCCCACCACGGGCGGCGGCTGGGCCACCCTCGGCGCGGGCGCCGACGTGATCCTCGCGCTGCCCGGCGCCCAGGTCGGCTTCGCGGGCTCCCGGGTCCGCCCGGCGGACGCGGACCCGGCGGCGTACACGGCGGAGGCCCAGGTCGCGGCGGGCGCCGCCGACGCGGTCGTACGCCCGGAGGAACTGCGGCCGACGCTGGGGCGATGGCTCCGGCTGCTCAGCGCCCCGTCCACCGAACCGGCACCGCCCCCGCACCCGCTCGGGGCGACCGGCCTGCCCGCCTCCGGCTGGGCCGCCGTCCAGCGCGCCCGCTCGCCGCGACGCCCGCGCGCGCGGAGCTACCTGGACGCCTACTTCGCCCACCGGGTGGCGATCAGCGGCGACCGGTGCGGCGGCACCGACGACGGGATGCTGTGCGGCTTCGGCGACCATGAGGGCCGTACGGTCGCGTACGCCGCCCAGACCGGGACGGCGACCCGTCCGGCCGGTTACCGCACCGCCGCCCGGCTGATCCGCCTCGCGGACCGGCTCGGCATCCCGGTGCTGACCCTGGTGGACACCCCGGGCGCCGCGAACGACGCGGAGGCGGAGCGGCAGGGGGTGGGCGCGGCGATCGCCGACCTGTTCGACGCGGTGGCCGCGGCCCGCACCCCGATCACGACGCTGGTGATCGGCGAGGGCGGCTCCGGCGGCGCGCTCGCCCTGGCCGCCCCGGGCACCACGTGGGCCACCCCGGACAGCTACTTCTCCGTGATAGCCCCGGAGCTCGCCGCCGCGATCCTCAAACGACCGCCGGAGGAGGTGGAGTCGACGGCCGACCAACTACGCGTCCGTCCGCAGGACTTGACGGACCTGGGGATAGCCCGGCCCTGACGGTCGGCGAAACACGACGGCGCCGCCTCCCCGTCCCAGGGAGGCGGCGCCGTCCGCGTGCCACACACTGTGCGTCAGCAGGTTCCAGGTCGACGGCCGGCGGGGATCGCCCGGAGTCGGCTCTGAGCAGTCACGTCAAGCCTGCCGGGCCCGGCGCACCGCAGGACCACCCATACGGCCGAGCCCCGCCCGGCCCCCTCCAGAAGGCGCCCCCCACCCGGGCCCCCGCACGATGCCAATGAGGCCCGCCGCCCGGCGGCACCTCGGTCCATGTGCTCGGGAGGATCCGCCATGACCGCCAGTCTGGAGCAGCTGCGGCGCTGCCATTTCGCCGTCGACCTGGGGGCGGCGCGGACACGGGTGTACGTCAAGGGCACGGGGCTCGTCGTGGACCAGCCGTCGGTGGCCGCCATGAACACCCGTACCGGGGCGCTGATCGCGGTCGGTGAGCTCGCCGAGAAGATGACGGGACGCACACCGCACTACATCCGGGTCGTCCGGCCGGTGTCCGGCGGCACGGTGGTCGACATCGAGATGGCCCAGCGGATGCTGCGCCATCTGCTCGGCGACAAGATCCGCCGTACGCTGCGCCGCAAGCCCCGGCTGCGCGCCGCCGCCTGTACGCCGCACGACGCCGATCCCCTCGCCCAGCGCGCGACCATCGAGACCCTCGTCGGGCTCGGGGCGCGGCGGGTCGAGCTGGTCGACACGCTCATCGCCGCCGCCGTCGGCTGCGGGCTGCCGGTGGAGCAGCCGGAGGCGACCATGGTCCTGGTGTGCGGGGCGGCCGCCACGCAGGTCGCGGTGCTCTCCCTCGGCTCGATCGTGACCGCCGAGCGGATTCCGGTCGGCGGTGAGGCCGTGGACCACGCGATCGTGCAGCATCTGCGGCACGAGCACGAGCTGATGCTGCCGAGTCAGTCGGTACGACCGCTGCAGCTCGCCCTGTCCGGCAACGGGCTCACCCCGCACGGACCGTCCTCCACGGAGATCCACGGGCGCGATGTCGCCACCGGCCTCCCCCGCAGCGTGCGGGTCGCCACCGCCGCCGTGCGCGATGCCATCCAGACGCCGCTGACCGCCGTGCTGGACGGTATCGGCAAGGTGCTGCGGGACTGCCCGCCGGACCTGGTGGCCGACCTCGCCGACCGGGGGATCATGATGGTCGGCGGCAGCGCTCTGCTCCCCGGGTTCGACCAGATGCTGCGGGAGGCCACCGGCATGCCGGTGCACATCGCCGAACGGCCCGACGTGTGCGCCGTGCAGGGCCTCGGCACCATGCTGGAGGGCCGGGTCGCACCACTGGATCTGGACCCGCTGACGCCCTGAGCACACCGACCGGCCCCGGGACCTGCTCAGCGGGCGAACCAGCAGCGGATCGTCGTCCCCTCCTCGCCGGTGTGCACGCGTACGAGGTCGGCGACCAGGTTCACCAGCAGCAGCCCCCGGCCCCCGCGCTGGTCCCGGGCGGCGGGGCGGCGGCCCGCCAGCGGGTCCGCCAGACGGCCCGTGTCACGGACCTCGCACACCACGTACCCGCCCTCGGCCCACACCCGCAGCACGCCCGAACCGCCGCCGTGCACCACGCTGTTGGTGCTCAGCTCGGCGGCGACCAGCGCCAGGTCCTCCAGTCGCGTACCGGCCAGCCCGAAGCGCGCCGCCTCCCGGGTGGCGGTGTGCCGGGCCGTCGGCAGCGAGTCGGCGGCGAAGGTGACGGACAGCGCGTCCGGTACGGCGGGCAGCGGCTCGTTGTAGCGGCTGACGACGCCTTCCCAGTCGTACGCCGAACTGCCCTGCTCCCGGCCGGAGGAGATGACCGTGGGATGGGTGGCGCGGGCGTCGGTGAGGACCTCCTCGTCCAGGGCCCGGACGTCGTACGGGCACAGGATGGTCACCCGGCGGTCCGCGAACGCCGCGTTGATCAGGGCCTCGTGCTGGGCGCAGGCCGGGTACTCGGTGGGGGTGCGGCCGGCCCAGACCGGCTCGCCGATGATCCGCACCCGGCGGCCGGCCGGCTGGGCGTCGGCGAACGCGCGTAGCACACCGGGAATGATCCGGCCGGGGTTGCGTCCGGCCTCGCGCATGTCCAGCAGCCGCACCGCGTCGGCGATGTCGCCGAGCCCGTCCCGGATCAGCGCCAGATTCTTGCCGGGCACGGCCACCGCCACCGGCTCCCCGGCGGCGAGGCCCTCGCGGATGAAGGGAACGGTGCCGTCGAGGTACTCGTGCTCGTCGGCGTAGAACAGCGCGGGGTGCACGAAGGACGCACTCATGACATCGCCACCTCGATCGCCGACAGATCGGGCCAGAACAACTCAAGTGTCCGGCACAGGGCGGGCGGCGGCCGGTGCACCACGATCCGCCGGCCGGCGGGCAGCCGCCGCGCGGCGTCCACCAGTACCCCGGCGCCCGCGACGTCCACGAACGTCACGGCGGCCAGCTCCAGATGGCACACGGCCCTGCCGTCCCGCACGACCTCCTCCAGTGCGCGTTCCCAGATCCCGCGGGTGGCCAGCCCCACCTCTCCGGCCGCGCGTACGCCGAACCGCTCGGCCAGCGGTGCGACGGTCAGCTCCGCCGTGCCGCCGGCCCCGGACGGAACCCGGTACTGGATGGCCACAGCTGTCTCCATACTCCTGGACACGTCGCGCCTACCCCGGCACGAACCGGTCATTCCCCGAAGCCGGGCGGCCTGGAGGGTGTAGGGCGCCGCGTCCCGGGAAGGCGCACGTTCAGCATCGGGGCGGCGGGGGGCTCCACTCCAGGACTGACTGTCCAGGATGTTCGTCGGACCACGAAGGCGGTGACATGACCTCAGTGGCACCACCCTCTCTCGCGGAGCGGTTGCACCCACTCACCATCGACTGCCGCACCGACGGCACCGGCCGGGCCGTACTGTGCGCGCGGGGCGAGGTCGTCCACGGGTGCGACGGCATCCTGGCCGAGGCGCTGGCCGAACTGCCCGCCGGTACCGGCCGGGTGGAGCTGGACATGGTCGGCGTGATCTTCATGGACACGGCTGGACTGCAGTTCCTCGACACCCTGCGCGACTACGGGCGCCGGCACCTGATCCCGGTCTCCGCCACCAACTGGCACGGCCAGCCGCGCCGCATCCTGGAGCTGATCGGCTTGGACACCACCGACCCCCTGCGCCCCGCGGACCCGAACCCCCCGGCCCTCCCGTCCCCCGCGCCCCTGCCCTCCGCCGTGTCCCTGGAACGCGCGGAACAGCTCCACGATCTGCGCGAGGAGATCGAGCACCTGCGCCGGGCCATCGCCTCCCGCCCCGTGATCGACCAGGCCCGCGGCATCCTCATGGCCACCCACGGCTGCACCTCCAACGAGGCCTGGCACATCCTGCGGGAGGCCTCCCAGCTCTCCAACACCAAGCTCCACACGGTCGCCGCGGCCATCACCTCCGGCACGGAGAACGACGGCCCGCCCCCGCCGGACGAGGTGCGCGAGGCGCTGCGCCGGGCGCTTGAGCGGCGGGGACGGTGAGAGGGCTCACATCCCGTATCCCGGCGTGCTGCCGAAGGTCCGCTCGAAGGAGTGGAAGGCGACCTCCTGCCGCCACTGGACCGTGGCCTTGGGACTGGCGGCCAGCAGACGGCGGCAGCCCGGACCGGGGTCGGAGACACCGGGCCGTTCGCCCCGGCAGGCGCCCACGAGGCGGTACCCGTCCCGCGTCGGATTGCCGCGCCACAGGCTGCCGCCCGGCAGGAAGGCGTACTCCAGGGAGGCGCGGGCCAGGTCCTTCAGGTCCGGGTACGACAGGCTGTAGGTCTCGGCGGCGTGCTGGTACTCGCGGCTGATGTCGGTGCGGCTGACGCCGGGGTCGTCGGTGGACAGCACGACCGGGACGCCGTAGCGGCGGTAGGTGGTGAAGGGGTGGTCGTCGCCGCGTACGCCGAGGATCTGGGCGTTGCTGGTGAAGGGCACCTCGACGGCGATCTCGCGGTCGGCCATGGTGCGGGCGGTGCGCTGCCAGTCGTCCTCGTGGACCAGGTCGACGCCGTGGCCGATGCGCTCGGCACCGGCGACGTCCACGGCCTGCTGGATGTGGAACGTCAGGTCCTCGGGCTTGACCAGACCGGGCCACAGCTCGCCCGCGTGCAGGGTGATGTGCGCGCGGGGGTGGACGCCACGCAGGTGGTTCAGCATGCGCATGTGCAGGCGGTAGTCGCGCAGGGCGATCTCGCCGTCCTCGGGCTGGACGAGGTTGACCGCGACGAAGCGGGAGTCCTGCTCGGCCAGGCGCATGCCGAGGGCGATCTGGGTGAAGACCCGTTCCGGCGAACTGCCGCGCGCGACCTGGGAGATGAAGCGGACGGGCAGATCGCAGGCGGGCCGCGGACGACCGGTGTCACAGCGGGCGGCGGTGCGGAACTCGGCGTCGGCGTCGTCCGCTTCCCTCCGGGCCTCGGCCACCAGCCTGTCCAGCCTGCCCCCGGCCGTCAGCTTGCCGTGCAGCTTGGCCAGGTCGCTGTCCCAGCCGACCTCGGCGGCGAGCTTCTTCGCACCGGCGGAGGCCGGGGTGACCATGGTCTCCAGATAGAACTGGTTCTGCGCGGCCACGTCGTCGGCGACCTCGGCGAGCAGCTTGCCGCGGTGCCGTTCGGTCACCGCCCCGAACTTGCCGAAGGTGGCGAAGAAGTGGTCATGGCCGTTCTGGTCCGGCGGGAAGTCGTGCATGGACCAGGCGCGGAGGATCGCCTCGTGGAAGGCGCGGTCGGTGCGGGCGTCGGCGGCGGGCCGGGTCCCCGTACCGCAGGGCGGAGCGACGGCGGTCATCGTCGCGGTCTCGACGCACAGTCCGTCTTCGGCGGCCAGCTCGATCAGATATTCGGTGGTGGCGGCGCCGGAGAGGTGGTTGTGCAGATCCGCCCCCTTGGGCAGCTGCCGGAAGAAGCCACTCAGCAGGCGGGGTCGGTGTCGGATGGCGTCCAGGTAGGCGGCCGTACCCCTCTCCAGCACGGTCAACGGCCGTGGCGGGGACGCCGCTCGGGCAGGTCCGGGCGTGAGCAGGGCGGACGACGTCAGCAGGGCCAGAGCGCCCAGTCCGGCCACCACGAGGCGCCCGGACCGGGGCGACTGGGGCAGGGAGCGCAGGATCGGAGCAGTCACGCCCGCATCATCGTCAGGGGGACGACCACTCTCGTGGGTGACTCGCGGGTGGAGCGCGGACCATGTCGACGAGTTCACCTCGTCGAGGCAGGGGCGCCCGCCCCTCATCGGCCCCTCGTACGGCGTTCCCGGCCCCCTTGAGAGATCCTGACGGGACCGCGTCAGCGGTTCAGCCGAGTTCGGTGAAGGACTCCACCGCCAGGGTCTTGCCGGTGACGATGATGACGTCGCCCTTGGCGATGACCGTCTCGGCGGTCGCGTAGGTGAAGCCCTCTCCGGGGCGCTTGATGCCGACGACGGTGACGCCGTACTTGCTGCGGACCTGGCTCCGGCCGAGCGGCATGCCGGTGGCGACTTCCGGGGCGACCGTCTTGACCAGCGCGTAGTCGTCGTCGAACTCGATGAAGTCGAGCATGCGGCCGGTCACCAGGTGGGCCACCCGCGCCCCCATCTCGTGCTCGGGCAGCACCACGTGGTGCACGCCGAGCCGTTCCAGGATCTGACCGTGCTGGCGGCTGACGGCCTTGGCCCAGATGTTGGAGACCTCCGCCTCCAGCAGGTTGGTGGCGACCAGGATCGACGCTTCGATGTCGGTGCCGATGCCCACGACGGCACTGGAGAACTCGTGCACGCCGAGCTGGCGCAGGGCCTCGGGGTCCGTGCAGTCGGCGACCGCGGCGTGGGTGAGGTCGTCGCTGAGGCGCTGCACGACGTGGGGGTCGGTGTCGACGCCCAGGACGTCCCAGCCGCGGCGCATCAGCTCGTTGGCGAGCGAGCTACCGAACCGGCCCAGGCCGATGACGGCCACCCGCTGGTCCCCGTGCAGGTCGGAGGCGTAGTGGGCGGTCAGCTGCTTGGCCCGGCGGCGGCGCAGGGCGTGCAGGAAGTTAACCAATGACGGGTCGCTCCTCGGGTAGCTGGTAGCGGCGGGTGCGCTCGCGCAGCGCAAGCGCGGAGACGAGGGTGACCGGGCCGAGTCGGCCGACGAACATGAGCAGGATGACGATCAGGCGGCCGAGTGTGGGCAGGTCCGCGGTGATGCCGGTGGACAGGCCCACCGTGCCGAAGGCGGACACCGATTCGAAGAGCACCGCCTCGAAGGGCTTGTCCACCACCACCAGCAGTGCGAGCGTCGCGGTCATCACGAATCCCACGCCGGCCAGGGCGACCGTCAGCGCCTGGCGCAGTACGTGCGGGGCCAGCCTGCGGCCCATGACACCAGAGTGCGGCTCGCCGCGCACCTCGGCCAGCATGGCCGCGCCCAGTACAGCGAAGGTGCTGACCTTGATGCCGCCCGCGGTGCCCGCGCTGCCGCCGCCGACGAACATCAGCATGCAGGTCATCAGCAGCGTGGCGTCCGTCATGGCGCCGATGTCGACGCTGTTGAACCCTGCGGTGCGGGACATGGCGGAGTGGAAGAACCCGGCGAGGATCTTGTTGTACCAGTCGAAACGGCCGAGGGTGTCGTCGTTGGCCCACTCCAGGGCGCAGGTCAGCACGGTGCCGAGGGCGAGCAGGACGGCGGTGGTGATCACCGTGAGCCGGAAGTGCAGGGACCAGCCGCGGCGGCCGGTGAGCCGTTGCCGCCTGTGGTGGCGCAGCAGTTCCAGCAGGACGGGGAAGCCGATGCCGCCGAGGATCACCGCGACCGCGACCGGCAAAGTCACCCACGGGTCCTGCGCGTAGGTGGTCAGGCTGTCGGCGTGCAGCCCGAACCCGGCGTTGTTGAACGCCGAGACGGCGTGGAAGAAGCCGAGGTACAAGGCGTCCCAGATGGACTCGTCGTAGCCGAAGCGCAGCCGCAGCGCGAGTACGGCGCCCACGGCCAGCTCCACCATCAGCGTGCAGCCCGCCACGCCGAGCAGCACCTTGCGGACGTCGCCGATGCCCAGGCTCTTGGTCTCCGCCTGCGCGGTCATCTGCATCCGCAGCCGCAGCTTGCCCGAGATCAGCAGGCCGAGCAGCGAGGCCATCGTCATGATCCCGAAGCCGCCGACCTGGAACAGGGCCAGGATCACGCCCTCGCCGAAGCCGCTCCAGTAGGTGCCGGTGTCCACGACCACCAGGCCCGTCACGCAGACCGCGGAGGTGGAGGTGAACAGCGCCGTCACGAAGTCCGTGGACGAGCCGTCCTCGCCGGCGACGGGCAGCATCAGCAGGCCGGTCCCGAGCAGGATCACCGCGCCGAAGGCCACCACCACGGTGCGCGCCGGGTGCGCCGCGAACAGCGACCGCCACCCTCGCGTCGGCCGGGCCGGGCGCGTCGCCTGCGCCGCACGTCCTGCCACTTTCCTGCCCTTTCGGCTGTCGTCACCCCGCCAAGTCATCGTCAAGGATCCGTCAGGTCCGCGCCAAGATCCCGGCGCCACACCTTAACCGAGCACCCGCACCTCGCCGGGCGTCGCCCGGGCCGGGCACGTGCGTTGAAATGGTGGAAGCAGCACCCACTGCCTCGTACGCGCCCGAGGAGGACCGGTCATGGTGGAGTGGCACCTCTTGCGCACCGCCGTCCGGCCCGTGCCCGAGCCGGTGGCGACCCCCTTCGTCTGGGCGGCGACCTTCGCCGGCTCCCTCCTCCTCGTGGCCGTACTGGGAGCCGCTGGAGGACTGTCGAGTTCCACCCTCGCTCTCGGCTCGCTCTGTGCGCTCGCCGCTCTGCTCGGCCTCCCCGCCCGCTTCCGCGCCGCCCCGGGCATCGCCCTGGTGTGCTGGCTGTTCCTCAACGCCTACGCCGTCGCACCCCACGGCGAACTCGCCTGGCAGGGCCATCCCGACGTCGCCCGGGTCCTGCTCCTGCTGACTGCCGCGCTCCTCGGCACTCTTGTCGCCCGCATCGTCAACGCACTCGGAGCACACCGACGCATCACACCGGGCGAGTGACCCCACCAGCGCCGTCGCCGGTCGGCGCCTTCAGCCGTTCCGCACATGGAGTGCGCAAAGAGGACATTCTACCGCCTGAGCCGACAGAACGTTTCTGCATGGGGGACCACTGGTGGGGCGGGTGGGACTCGAACCCACGGCCGACGGATTATGAGTCCGCTGCTCTAACCGGCTGAGCTACCGCCCCATAGCGGCGTGTCGCGCACATTTGTGCGCGCCGTCTGCCGCAGCATAGCCGCTCATACGATCTCCTGCTCCGGATGGTGGCTTCCACGGCGTCCGTGACCTTGAGGACTCCCGCGCAGCCCCGGCGGTTCCACCGGACCGGAAACCGGGACATGAAAAAGGACCCCGGCGGGGTCCTCGTTCAGGCTGCTCCCCCGACTGGACTCGAACCAGTAACCTGCCGGTTAACAGCCGGCTGCTCTGCCAATTGAGCTACGGAGGACCGAGCTCCCCCGACTGGACTCGAACCAGTAACCTGCCGGTTAACAGCCGGCTGCTCTGCCAATTGAGCTACGGAGGAATGCCTCGTTGCATCGAACGCACCTACCTGGGTATTCGCCAGAGGGCGCGCGCTCGCTGCGACACATACATTAGCGCAAGCAGGGGGGTGCTCCGCCAATCGGTTCCCCCCGGCTCCAGGCCGCGCCAGAGGACCTACGCAAGGGAAGGGTGGCCGCCATGCGTTACCGGCTCACGTTCGTCGTCGGATTCGCTCTGGGTTACGTGCTGGGCACACGAGCCGGACGCGAGCGCTACGAGCAGCTGAAGAAGACCGCGCGTCAGGTCGCGCAGAACCCCGCCGTCCGCAACACCGCCGAGACGGCCGCCATGCAGGGCCGCCGGTACGCCGGCAAGGCGTACCACACGGTCAGCGACAAGGTCGGCGACCGCGTGCCCGAGTCGGTCGCCCACCGCGTCCGCTCCCTACGCGAACGCAACATCAACGGCACCCCCGAGGACGACTGGGGCACGAGCAATACATAGACCTCACGCCCCCTACGGTCTCCACGGCGCGAGCCGGCGCTGCGCTACGGCAGAATTTGACGCATGGGGATAGTCGCCGGGCTGGACAGTTCGCCCGATTTCACTCGTATCGTCGTCTGCGACGCGGACACGGGAGCCGTACTCAGGCAGGGCTATGCCCCGCACCCGGTGGAGACCCCCGAGGGCGGCGGTCGCCCCAGCGATGTCGATCCGCAGGCCTGGCTGCTGTCCCTGGGCGAGGCGGCCGGCGGTGGGCTGCTGGAAGGTGTGCAGGCCATCGGGGTGTCCGCGCAGCAGAACGCGGTCGTGCCGCTGGACGCGCAGGGCGGCACCGTACGGCCCGCGCTGGTCGGCGGGGACAAGCGGGCGCAGGTCGCGGCGGCCGATCTGATCGACGCGCTGGGCGGGCGGGAGGCGTGGGCGCAGGCCGTGGGCTGTGTGCCGCAGGCCGCCCAGCCGGTGACCAAGCTGCGCTGGCTCGCCAGGAACGAGGCCGACAACGCGGCCCGGGTCGCCGTGCTGATGCAGGCGCACGACTGGCTGGTGTGGCAGCTGCTGGGCCGGCCCGTCAGGCGGACCACGGATCGGGGCGGCGCCTCCGGGACCGGGTACTGGTCCGCCGCCACCGGCGGCTACCGGCCCGACCTGGTCGAGCTGGCGCTCGGTCACCAGGTCATGCTGCCCGAGGTGATCGGGCCGTCCGACGCGGCCGGTACGACGCCGGAGGGGCTGTTGATCTCCGCCGGGACCGGCGAGACCATGGCCGCCGCCTTCGGTCTGGGCCTGGGCTTCGGGGACGCGGTCGTCTCCCTGGGCGCCTCCGGTTCCGTGATGGCCGTGCACCCCGAGGCGCTGCAGGACGGCACCGGGATGATCACCGCCCTGGCCGACGCCACCGGCATGCACCTGCCGGTCGTCACCACCCTCAACGCCGTGCGCACCCTGCGCGGCACCGCCGAGCTGCTCGGGCAGCCCGACCTGGAGAGCCTGTCCGACCTGGCGATGAAGTCGACGCCGGGCTCCCACGGCCTCGTACTGCTGCCGTATCTGGAGGGTGAGCGCACGCCCGCGCTGCCGCACACCGCGGGGACGCTGACGGGGCTGCGGCGGGAGTCGATGAAGGCGGAGCATCTGGCGCGGGCGGCCTTCGAGGGCATGCTCTGCGGGCTCGCGGACGCGCTGGACGTGCTGCGTGGGCGTGGGGTCGAGGTGCGGCGGGTCTTTCTGCTGGGCGCGGCCGCCGAACTGCCGGCCGTGCAGGCCTCGGCGCCCTCGCTGTTCGGGGCGCAGGTCGTCGTACCGCAGCCCGCGGACTACGCGGCGATCGGTGCCGCCCGGCAGGCGGCCTGGGCGCTCGGGGTGTCGCAGGGCACCCTCGATCCGCGGACCCCGCCGTCCTGGCAGGGGGCGTTCGCGCAGGTGCTCGAACCCGGCGAGGACCTCGCGGTGGGGCAGGCGGTGCGGCAGCAGTACGTGTCGGTGCGGGAGCAGACCCATCCAGGGGCGTTTCGGTCATAGCAGCGTGCGAACTGCTGAGTGAGCGGCACCCACGTCGGGTTAATCGGTTGAGGTAACGCGGGTGGAGTGTTCGACGATAGGGGCCAGGGGCAACCAACCCGCCCCTACCGCCGACTCCGAGAGACCAGCGTGCTCATACGACTCCTGCGGACCTACCTCCGGCCCTACCAAAGACCCATCGCTTTACTCGTGCTGCTGCAGTTCCTGCAGACCTGCGCGACCCTCTACCTGCCCACGTTGAACGCCGACATCATCGACAACGGTGTCATCAACGGTGACACCGGTTACATCCTGTCCTTCGGCGCCCTGATGATCGGCATCTCGCTGGCACAGGTGGTGTGCAACATCGGTGCCGTGTACTACGGCGCCCGCACCGCCGCCGCGCTCGGCCGGGACGTTCGGGCCGCCGTCTTCGACCGGGTGCAGTCGTTCTCCGCGCGTGAGGTCGGCCACTTCGGCGCGCCCACGCTGATCACGCGGACCACGAACGACGTCCAGCAGATCCAGATGCTGGCCCTGATGACGTTCACGCTGATGGTGTCGGCGCCGATCATGTGCGTGGGCGGCATCGTGCTGGCGCTCGGCCTGGACGTTCCGCTGTCCGGGGTACTGGTCGCCGTGGTGCCCGTGCTGGGCCTCAGTGTGACCTTGATCGTACGGCGGCTGCGGCCGCTGTTCCGGTCCATGCAGGAGCGCCTGGACACGGTGAACCGGGTGCTGCGCGAGCAGATCACCGGCAACCGGGTGATCCGCGCCTTCGTCCGGGACGAGTACGAGCAGCACCGCTTCCGGAAGGCGAACGCCGAGCTGACGGACGTGTCCCTGGGCGCCGGAAACCTGCTCGCGCTGATGTTCCCCATCGTGATGACGGTGGTGAACCTGTCGTCGATCGCGGTGGTGTGGTTCGGCGCGCACCGGATCGCCGGCGGCGGGATGCAGATCGGCGATCTCACGGCGTATCTCGCCTATCTGATGCAGATCGTGATGGCCGTGATGATGGCCACCTTCATGTTCATGATGGTGCCGCGCGCTGAGGTGTGTGCCGAGCGGATCCAGGACGTGCTGCGGACCTCGTCGAGCGTGGTCCCGCCGGTCGCTCCCGTCCGGGAGCTGCGCCGGCACGGGCATCTGGAGATCCGCGGGGCCGGGTTCCGCTTCCCGGGTGCCGAGGAGCCGGTGCTGAAGGGCATCGATCTTCTCGCGCGCCCCGGTGAGACGACCGCCGTGATCGGCTCGACCGGCAGCGGCAAGTCCACGCTGCTGGGACTGGTGCCACGGCTGTTCGACGCCACGGACGGGGAAGTGCTGGTCGACGGGGTGGACGTCCGGACGATCGACACCCAGGTGCTGGCCAGGACCGTCGGACTGGTGCCGCAGAAGCCGTACCTGTTCGCGGGCACGGTCGCCACCAACCTTCGGTACGGCAACCCGGACGCCACCGACGAGGAACTGTGGCACGCGCTTGAGGTGGCGCAGGCCAAGCCCTTCGTGGAAGGGCTGGAGGGCGGGCTGGACGCGCCGATCGCGCAAGGCGGCACCAACGTCTCCGGCGGCCAGCGGCAGCGGCTCGCCATCGCGCGGACGCTGGTGCAGCGGCCCGAGATCTACCTCTTCGACGACTCCTTCTCGGCGCTCGACTACGCGACCGACGCGGCGCTGCGGGCGGCGCTGGCCCAGGAGACCGCCGAGGCGACCGTCGTGATCGTCGCCCAGCGGGTGGCGACCATCCGGGACGCCGACCGGATCGTCGTCCTCGACGCGGGCCGGGTGGTCGGCACCGGCCGGCACCACGAGCTGATGGCGGACAACGAGACGTACCGGGAGATCGTGCTCTCCCAGCTGACGGAAGCGGAGGCTGCCTGATGGCCGGTCCCATGGGGCGGATGATGGCCGGGACCGGCCCCGACCACCGCTCGCTGGACTTCAAGGTGTCGGGCGGGCGGCTCGTCGCGCGGTTCCGGCCCGAGCGGCTGACCCTCTACGCGCTGCTGTTGTGCGTGGTGGTGAGCGTGGGGCTGTCCGTGGTCGGCCCGAAGATCCTGGGGCACGCCACCGACCTGGTGTTCGCGGGGATCGTCGGGCGGGAGCTGCCGGCCGGGCAGACCAAGGAGCAGGTCCTCGACGCCATGCGGGAGCGCGGCGACGGCGACATCGCCGACATGCTCCGCAGCACGGACTTCACGCCGGGCCAGGGCATCGACTTCGGCGCGGTGGGGAACGTACTGCTGCTCGCGCTCGTCGTGTTCGGGGTCGCCGGGCTGCTGATGGCGGTGGCGACGCGGCTGGTGAACCGGGCCGTCAACCGGACGATGTACCGGATGCGCGAGGACGTGCAGACGAAGCTGTCGCGGCTTCCGCTGTCGTACTTCGACAAGCGGCAGCGCGGTGAGGTGCTGTCCCGGGCGACGAACGACATCGACAACATCGGCCAGACGCTCCAGCAGTCGATGGGCCAGCTGATCAACTCGCTGCTCACCATCATCGGCGTGCTGGCGATGATGTTCTGGGTGTCCTGGCTGCTGGCGCTGGTCGCGCTGGTGACCGTGCCGCTGTCGCTGTATGTGGCGACGTACGTCGGCAAGCGGTCGCAGCCGCACTTCGTGCAGCAGTGGCGCACGACCGGCAAGCTGAACGCGCACATCGAGGAGATGTACACCGGGCACACGCTGGTGAAGGTGTTCGGGCGGCAGGAGGAGTCGGCGCGGCACTTCGCCGAGCAGAACGAGGCGCTGTACGAGGCGGGGTTCAAGGCGCAGTTCAACAGCGGGATCATGCAGCCGCTGATGATGTTCGTGTCGAACCTGAACTATGTGCTCGTCGCGGTGGTCGGCGGGCTGAGGGTCGCCTCCGGTTCCCTGACCATCGGGGACGTGCAGGCCTTCATCCAGTACTCGCGGCAGTTCTCGATGCCGCTGACGCAGATCGCGTCGATGGCGAACCTGGTGCAGTCCGGGGTGGCCTCCGCCGAGCGGATCTTCGAACTCCTCGACGCGGAGGAGCAGTCGGCGGATCCGGTGCCGGGGGTGCGGCCGGAGGAACTGCGCGGGCGGGTGGCGCTGGAGGGTGTGTCCTTCCGGTACGACCCGGAGAAGCCGCTCATCGAGGATCTGTCGCTGACGGTGGAGCCGGGGCAGACGGTGGCGATCGTCGGGCCGACGGGCGCCGGGAAGACCACGCTGGTCAATCTGCTGATGCGGTTCTACGAGGTGTCCGGCGGGCGGATCACGCTCGACGGGGTCGACATCGCGACGATGTCCCGCGACGAACTGCGGTCCGGGATCGGGATGGTGCTGCAGGACACCTGGCTGTTCGGGGGGACCATCGCCGAGAACATCGCGTACGGGGCCGCGCGGGAGGTCACCCGCGGGGAGATCGAGGAAGCGGCGCGGGCGGCGCACGCGGACCGGTTCGTCCGTACGCTGCCCGACGGCTACGACACCGTGATCGACGACGAGGGCACCGGGGTCAGCGCCGGTGAGAAGCAGCTCATCACCATCGCGCGGGCGTTCCTGTCCGACCCGGTGATCCTGGTGCTGGACGAGGCGACGTCTTCCGTGGACACCCGCACCGAGGTGCTGATCCAGAAGGCGATGGCCAAACTCCAGCACGGGCGGACGTCGTTCGTCATCGCCCACCGGCTGTCGACCATCCGGGACGCCGACACGATCCTCGTGATGGAGAACGGGTCGATCGTCGAACAGGGCGCGCACCCGGAGCTGCTGGCCGCGGACGGTGCCTATGCGCGGCTGTACAAGGCCCAGTTCGCGCAGGCGGTGGCTGAGGTCGACTAGGCCGGGCGGGGGCCGCCGCCGCGGCGGCGGCCCCTGGTCAGTCCAGGTAGCCCCTGAGCTGGTCCGCGAAGGCGTGGTCGCGGAGCTTGTTGAGGGTCTTGGACTCGATCTGCCGTATCCGCTCCCGCGTCACCCCGAAGATGCGGCCGATCTCCTCCAGCGTGCGGGGGCGGCCGTCCGCCAGGCCGTACCGCAGCTGTACGACTTTCCGCTCCCGCTCCCCCAGCGTCGACAGCACGGCCTCCAGGTGCTCCTTGAGCAGCAGGAACGCCGCCGACTCGACGGGCGAGGTGGCGTCGCCGTCCTCTATCAGGTCGCCGAGGGCCACGTCGTCCTCCTCGCCGACCGGGGCGTGCAGCGAGACCGGCTCCTGGGCGAGGCGCAGCACCTCGCCGACACGCTCGGGCGGGAGGTCGAGGTGGGCGCCGACCTCCTCGGGGGTCGGCTCGTAGCCGCGCTCCTGGAGCATGCGGCGCTGGACGCGGACGACGCGGTTGATGAGCTCGACGACGTGGACCGGGACGCGGATGGTGCGGGCCTGGTCGGCGAGGGCGCGGGACATGGCCTGGCGGATCCACCAGGTGGCGTACGTGGAGAACTTGTAGCCGCGGGCGTAGTCGAACTTCTCGACCGCGCGGATGAGGCCGAGGTTGCCCTCCTGGACCAGGTCGAGCATGGTCAGGCCGCGGCCGACGTACCGCTTGGCGACCGACACGACGAGCCGCAGGTTCGCCTCTATCAGCCGGCGCTTGGCCACCCGCCCCATGACGACCAGCCGGTCCAGGTCCAGGGCGAGTTGGCTGTCCAGGTCGGGGGTGTTGCTCAGCTTCTCCTCGGCGAACAGGCCGGCCTCGACGCGGCGGGCCAGTTCGACCTCCTCGGCGGCGGTGAGCAGCGGGATGCGGCCGATCTCGCGCAGGTACTGGCGGAACAGGTCCGACGAGGGGCCGCCGGTGTCGACGCGGCCGGGGACGGGCGGTTCGACGGGCTCGACCGGCTCGGGCGCTTCGACGGCGTCCGCCGGCGACTCGGTGGACGGCTCCGCCGGGGGTTCGGCCGGGGTCTCCGTCTCCGGGTGGAGCGCGACCCGGCTCTGCGGCGGCACGGCCACCAGCACGTCGGCCTCCGCGTCCGGCTCCGCGCCGTCCGTACGGCTGTCGGTCTGGATGAGGGTCTGGGTCTGCACGGGGGCGACCTCCAGGGTGATCGCTGCTGAGAGGTACGGCAGCGCTGCTCGGGGGGCGGAGTCGGCGGCCTCGCCGCTGTCCGTCCCGTACGCGATGAGCGGAACCGCGGGGGTGAAGGACCCGTGGGGGACGGATCGGCCGCGCTCCGAGGACTCAGGCACCGGAACCCAGTGTGGGGTAAGACACATCGCCGCCACGAGGGGCGTGCGGTGACTTTTTGCGGTCGGTCCGTGACGGGGCGGTTACTCAGGTCGTTTGACCCGATCGGTCCCCCGAGGAGTAGCCCTCACAACGCCGTAGCCCTCACAACGCCGCCGCGCCCCGCTCCCGCAGCGCCTGGCCGTACTGCTGCAAGACCCACAACTCGTTCTGCACCGCCGCCAGTTGCGCCGGGTCGCCGTTGGTGCCGAGGCGGGTCAGGGTGCTCTGGACGTCCTGGATGCGGCGGTCCACGGCACGGCGGCGGACCCAGACCAGTTGCTCGCCCGCGTACGCCTCGTCGACCGTGCGGCGCATGATCGCCTCGACCGCCAGTTCCGTCACCATCGCGCGGACCGTGTCGTCCGGGGCCGCCTCCCGGACCCTGATCAGGTACTCCTGCGGATCCTGTACGCCGTACTCGGCACCGCCCGCGTCCAGGATGGCCTGGCGTACGGCGGCGTAGGGCGGGGCCGTGAACTCGTCGACCCCGTAGGCGTCGAACGCCGGGGAGACCAGCTCCGGGCGCTGGAGGGCCAGCTTGAGCAGCTCGCGTTCGGTGGCGTAGACGGGGTTGCGGAGGTTCAGCGCCGGGCCGGAGTGGACGGGCGCTGCCGGGGCGTCGTACGACTGCTGCGGTCGCGTCGGCGCCGGGCCCTTGCCGCCCCGGTCGCGCGCCCAACGGGCCAGCTGTGCCACCCGCTTGACCACGAACTGCGTGTCCAGGATGCCGAGCATGCCGGCGAGCTGGACGGCGACCTCGTGCTGGGCGCCGCTGTTCTTGATGCGGGCCACGATCGGGGCCGCTTCGTCCAGCGCGGCGGCGCGGCCGGCGGGGGTGTCCAGGTCGTAGCGGCCGACGATCTGACGGAGGGCGAACTCGAAGAGCGGGGTGCGGGGTTCGACCAGGTCGGCGACCGCCTCGTCGCCCTTCACCAGGCGCAGGTCGCAGGGGTCCATACCGTCCGGCGCGACCGCGATGTACGTCTCGGCGGCGAACTTCTGGTCATCCTCGAAGGCCCGCAGCGCCGCCTTCTGACCGGCCGCGTCGCCGTCGAAGGTGAAGATGACTCGTGCGCTGCCGTTGTCCATCAGCAGGCGGCGGAGGATCTTGATGTGGTCGCCGCCGAAGGCCGTGCCGCAGGTGGCGATCGCGGTGGTCACTCCGGCCAGGTGGCAGGCCATGACGTCCGTGTAGCCCTCGACGACGACGGCCCGGCTGGTCTTGGCGATGTGCTGCTTCGCCAGGTCGATGCCGTAGAGGACCTGGGACTTCTTGTAGATCGCCGTGTCGGGGGTGTTGAGGTACTTCGGGCCGTTGTCCGCCTCGTACAGCTTGCGGGCGCCGAAGCCGACGACGTCCCCGGCGATGTCCCGGATGGGCCACATGAGCCGCCCCCGGAATCGGTCGATGGGACCCCGGCGGCCCTCCTGGGCGAGGCCGGAGAGGATCAGTTCCTTGTCGGTGAAGCCCTTGCCGCGGAGGTAGCGCGTGAGGTGGTCCCACCCTTGCGGGCTGTAGCCGACGCCGAAGTGGACGGCCGCCGACTGGTCGAAGCCGCGTTCGGCCAGGAAGACCCGGCCGGTCTCCGCCTCGGGGCCGGCGGCGAGCTGCTCGGCGTACCACTCGGCGGCGATCTTGTGGGCCTCGACCAGGCGGATCCGTTCGCCGCGCTGGTGGGCGGGGTTGTAGCCGCCCTCCTCGTAGCGCAGGGTGATGCCGGCCTGGGCGGCGAGGCGCTCGACCGCCTCCGAGAAGGAGAGGTGGTCGACCTTCATCACGAACGTGATGGTGTCGCCGCCCTCCTGGCAGCCGAAGCAGTGGAAGAGTCCCTTGCTGGGGCTGACCTGGAAGGACGGCGACTTCTCGTCGTGGAAGGGGCAGAGGCCCTTGAGGTTGCCCCCGCCCGCGTTGCGTAGCTGGAGGTACTCGGACACCACGGCGTCGATCGGGACCGCGTCCCGTACCGCCTTCACGTCCTCGTCGTTGATCCGTCCTGCCACGAGGTGATTCTACGGGGGCCCGCCGACAGTCCCGGCGGCTACGGGATGAGGTGGGCGAGTGGTACGTGCGGGTCTGCCAGGGCCTCCGAGTCCACCTGTGCCTGGGAGCGGATCAGGTTCTGGATCGGCTCTGTGACATCCCACACGTTCACGTTCATCCCGGCCAGCACCCGGCTCTCCCGCAGCCAGAACGCGATGAACTCCCGCTTTCCGGCGTCCCCGCGGATCACCACCTGGTCGTACGAGCCGGGCGGCGCCCACCCCGAGTACTCCATCCCCAGGTCGTACTGGTCGGAGAAGAAGTAGGGCACGCGGTCGTACGTCACCTGCTGCCCGAGCATGGCCTTCGCCGCCGCCGGGCCGCCGTTCAGCGCGTTCGCCCAGTGTTCGACGCGGAGGCGGGTGTCGAAGAGGGCGTGCGGGAAGGCGGCCACGTCACCGGCGGCGTAGATGTCGGGGTCCGAGGTGCGCAGATGTGCGTCGACCGCGACGCCGCCGCCGTGCGCCCGGTCCGCGATCTCCAGGCCCGCCGCCTCCGCGAGCGCCACCCGGGGCGCGGCGCCGATCGCGGCGAGGACGTCGTGGGCGGGGTGCTCCTCACCGTCGTCCGTGCGGGCGGCCAGCACCACGCCGTCCTGGCCGACGATCTCCGTCAGCCGGACCCCGAAGCGGAAGCGGACCCCGTGCTCGCGGTGCAGCTCGGCGAAGAGGGCGCCCAGCTCGGGGCCGAGCACGCCGTGCAGCGGCGTCGGCTCCGGCTCGACGACGGTGACCTCCGCGCCGTACTCCCGCGCCGCCGCCGCGACCTCCAGGCCGATCCAGCCCGCCCCGGCGATCACGATGTGCCCGTTGTCCCGGCCGAGCGAGGCCAGGACGCCCTTGAGGCGCTCGGCGTGTGCGAGGCGGCGCAGGTGGTGCACGCCGGCCAGGTCGGTGCCGGGGATGTCCAGGCGGCGGGGCTCGGCACCGGTGGCCAGCAGCAGCTTGTCGTAGCGGACGACGGTGCCGTCCTCGCCGAAGCGGACCGTCTTCGCCGTGCGGTCGATCGCGTCGACGGTCTGGCCGAGGTGCAGCTCGATGTCGTTCTGCGCGTACCAGGCGGGTTCGTGCACGAAGACGCTGTCGCGCTCCTCCTTGCCGAGCAGATAGCCCTTCGACAGGGGCGGGCGCTCGTACGGGTGGTCGCGTTCGTCGCAGATCAGTATCACCCGGCCGCTGAAGCCCTCCGCCCGCAGCGTCTCGGCCGCCTTCGCGCCGGCGAGCCCTCCTCCGACGATGACGAACGTCTGATCCGCGTCGACCACTTGATGCCTCCTCGTAAACGTGCCGCCCGGTGGGAGTTCAACGTCCCGCCATATGCGAGCGTCCCGCACGGAGCGTGATGCGGGAAGAGGGAGTGCCCCGATCAGGCCACGCAGGGTCACCTTCGGACCGTTATGCGGTCACTCGCGTCGCGCCAGTCTCACAGGTGTCCTGTCAGCCGCACGTGAAGCGACCGTGCCGAGGCGTCCGTGAGGGACGCGATCTGGTCGACGATCACCCGTTTGCGGGCCCGGTCGTCGGGGGCCCGGTCGAACAGCGCGCGGAACTGCGGATCCAGTCCGTCCGGGGCACGGGCAGTGAGCGCCTCGGCCAGTTCGGCGACGACCACCCGCTGGTCGGCGCGGAGCCGGGCCTGTTCGGCGCGCTGCATGACGTACCGGTCGGCGACCGCCTTCAGCACCGCGCACTCCATGCGGGTCTCGCGCGGTACGACCAGTTCGGCGCCGTATCTGGTGAGCCGGCCGCCGCCGTACGCCTCCCTCGTCGCGCCCTCGGCGGCCAGGCAGAAGCGGCCGATGAGCTGGCTGGTGGCGTCCTTGAGGCGGGCCTGGGCGACGGCCGTGCCGTCGTAGCCGTGCGGCCACCACTCCTCGTCCAGGAGCCGGTCGAGGGCGGCGGCGAGTTCGGCCGGGTCGGTGTCGGCGGGGACGTACCGGCCGATGGCGACCTCGAACACCGCCTGCCGTTCCGGCTCCGCGTGCAGGCAGTTGGGGTCGATGTGACCGGCGTGCAGGCCGTCCTCGACGTCGTGCACCGAGTACGCCACGTCGTCCGACCAGTCCATGACCTGGGCCTCGAAGCAGATCCGGGTGCCGGGGGCCTCCTTGCGGGCCCAGTCGAACACCGGGCGGTCGTCCTCGTACACGCCGAACTTCGCGGAGGCCGGGTCGGTGGGGTGGGCGCCGCGTGGCCAGGGGTACTTGGTGGCGGCGTCGAGGGCGGCGCGGGTGAGGTTGAGGCCGACGGAGCCCTCGGGGGTGAAGCGTTTGGGCTCGATGCGGGTGAGGAGGCGCAGGGACTGGGCGTTGCCCTCGAAGCCGCCGCAGTCCTCGGCGAATTCGTTGAGGGCCTGTTCGCCGTTGTGGCCGAAGGGCGGGTGGCCGAGGTCGTGCGAGAGGCAGGCGGCTTCGACGAGGTCGGGGTCGCAGCCGAGGGCCGCGCCGAGTTCGCGGCCGACCTGGGCGCATTCGAGGGAGTGGGTGAGGCGGGTGCGGGGGCTGGGGTCCCAGGCCGCGCCGGTCCCTCCGGGGGTGACCACCTGGGTTTTGCCGGCGAGCCTTCTCAGGGCGGCGGAGTGCAGGATGCGGGCTCGGTCGCGTTGGAAGGCTGTGCGGCCGGGGCGTTTGTCGGGCTCGGCGGCCCAGCGTTCGACTGACGTCGGGTCGTAGCCGGGGGGTGGGATGTGGTTCTCGTGGGGGTGGGGTGCGGTGCCTTCCATGACTCGACAGTAAGGGGAGGGGTGGGGATCGCGTATGCGTCTGCCTGGTCATGTTGTGTGGCGGGTGCGGGTTCGGTGTGGCTGGTCGCGCCCACGCGGCGGAGCCGCATATCGATACAGCCCCGCGCCCCTGGGTGGGTCAGGCCGACGCCAGTTCCAGGTGTTCCGTCGGGCTTGTCGACCTCGCCTCCTCGTAGCGCGTCAGGATCAGGCGGGCCATCAGGGGGTGGGCGCCCAGGGGGGCCGCTGCTGTGCCCGGTGCTGCCTCTGCGCACTCCGTGGCGAATCGTCCCGGGGCCGTGAAGTACGAGGCCACGGCTGTGGTGTCGCGGCCCTCGGCCCGCAGGGCGCGTACCGCCTCCGGGACCGTCGGTGTGGCGGCCGAGGCGTAGGCCGGGAGGACCGGGACGCCCAGGCGGTCGGCGAGGAGGGTGGCCGTGTGGCCGGTGTCGACGGCCGCGTCGGGGTCGCGGGAGCCGGCCGCAGCCAGGATCACGCCGGTCGAGCGGCGGTCGGACTCGGTGGTGGGCCTGCGCCAGCCGGACTCGACCAGCCGGGTGTACAGGGTCTCCACCAGGAGAGGGTGCGGGCCGAGCGGGGCGGCCACGCGGGTGCGGGCCCGGGACGCGGCGGCCATCTCGGGGATGTCCTGCTTGATGTGGTAGCCGCGGCTGAGCAGGAGCGGTACGAGGATCGCCTCGTCGTCGCCGAGGGCGGCGAGGGTGTCGGGCAGCAGGGGCTCGTTCAGCTCGATGTGGCCGAGGTGCACGCGCAGGCCGGGGCGCAGCTCGCGGATCCGGTCGAGGAGGGTGTGGACCGTGGCGAGGGTGCGCGGGTCGCGGCTGCCATGGGCCACCAGGACCAGCGCCGGGGAGCCGGGGCGGTGGTCGGACTGTCCGTGAAGCGGGAGCAACGCCGTCATGAACCGATCGTTGCGCTACGACGTTGCCGACCCGTTGCGCGGGCGTCACGGGTGTTTTCATCGTGTTCACCGTGCGGTGCCGGGGGTGTGTGAGGTGGAGTGACCTGGGGTTTCGGTGGCCGACGTGATGGCGGTCACGCAACCCGGGGGCCTTGCGGGGCGTCTCTTTGTGTCGAACCGATGTGTCACCGACGTGTCGGAGCCGATCGGGAGGGCGTCTTGAAGATCCGCCGACCGCGTCTGCCGCGCACCCGGACCGGGCAGCGGCGGCTGGTGCAGGCGCTGCTCGCGGGGTGCGTGCTCGCGCTGCTGCCGTCGACGTGGATGCACGTCAGCACGGACGACCGGTTGCACACGACCGCCGACGCGCCCCGTACCGACGTCGCGGTGGTCTTCGGTGCGGGTCTGTGGAACGGCGAGCCGTCGCCGTACCTCGCCCACCGCCTCGACGCGGCGGCCGAGCTGTATCGCGCGGGGCGGGTGAAGGTGGTGCTGGTCACCGGTGACAACAGTCGCGAGGACTACGACGAGCCGGACGCCATGCGGTCCTATCTCACCCGGCACGGCGTCCCGGACGCCCGGATCGTCAGTGACTACGCGGGCTTCGACACCTGGGACTCCTGTGTGCGGGCCCGGAAGATCTTCGGTGTCGACGAGGCCGTGCTGATCAGCCAGGGCTTCCACATCCGGCGCGCGGTCGCGCTGTGCGAGGCGGCGGGGGTCACGTCGTACGGCGTCGGGGTGGCCGAGCGGCACGACGCGACCTGGTACTACGGGGGTGTGCGGGAGATCCTCGCGGCGGGGAAGGGTGCGCTGGACGTCGTCCTCAAGCCGGATCCGCGGTTCCTCGGGCCTCGGGAGCCGGGTGTGGAGCGGGCGCTGGCGGCGGGCGGGGAGAGGTGACGGAACCGATGATCCGGGACGGGTGCCTCACGGTGGCCCGGGCCGGGCGGGGAGATCACCGTCGCGTCCGTGTAACAAAGAGCCGTCCCGGTACGTAACACGGCCGACGCACGCTGAAGTGCATGGAAACCTCCGCGACGCCCACGCACTGCCCGTACTGCGCCCTGCAGTGCGGGATGAATCTCACGCCCGCCCCGGACGGGACGGTCGAGGTGACCGAGCGCGCGGACTTCCCCGTGAACCGGGGCGCGCTGTGCGGCAAGGGCCGTACGGCGCCGGCGGTCCTGGCATCGGGCGTCCGCCTGACCTCGCCGCTGGTGCGCGAGGGGGGCGCCCTGGTGCCCGCGACCTGGGACGAGGCCCTGGACCGGATCGCCGAGGGGCTGTCCTCGATCCGGTCGGCGCACGGGCCCGACGCGCTGGGCGTGTTCGGCGGGGGCGGGCTGACGAACGAGAAGGCGTACACGCTCGGCAAGTTCGCGCGGGTCGTGCTGGGCACCTCGCAGATCGACTACAACGGGCGGTTCTGCATGTCGTCCGCCGCGGCGGCCGGGATCAAGGCCTTCGGGCTGGACCGGGGGCTGCCCTTCCCGCTGGAGGACATCCCGAAGACGGGGTGCGTGATCCTGGTCGGGTCGAACCTCGCGGAGACCATGCCGCCCGCGCTGCGGTATCTGACCGAGCTGAAGGACAACGGTGGCACGCTGATCGTCATCGACCCGCGCCGCACCAGGACCGCCGAGCAGGCCGACCTGCACCTCGCGCCCCGGCCGGGGACCGACCTCGCGCTCGCGCTGGGGCTGCTGCATCTGGTCGTCGCCGAGGGGCGCGCCGACGAGGAGTACATCCGGGAGCGGACGACCGGCTGGGAGGACGCGCGCGCCGCGGCGATGGCGCACTGGCCGGAGTACGTGGAGCGGATCACCGGCGTGTCCGTGCCCCAGCTTCGGGAAGCGGTACGGCTGTTCTGTGAGCCGGAGACCGCGATGGTGCTCACCGCGCGCGGGCCGGAGCAGCAGTCCAAGGGTACGGACACGGTGGGCGCGTGGATCAACCTGTGCCTGGCGACGGGACGGGCGGGGCGCCCCTTGTCGGGGTACGGCTGTCTGACCGGGCAGGGCAACGGGCAGGGCGGGCGCGAACACGGTCAGAAGGCCGACCAGTTGCCCGGCTACCGCAAGCTGACCGACCCGGCGGCGCGGCGGCATGTGGCCGAGGTGTGGGGCGTCGACCCGGACAGCCTGCCGGGGCCCGGGCGCAGCGCGTACGAGCTGCTGGACGCGCTGGGTACGGACATCAAGTCGCTGCTGCTGATGGGCTCCAACCCGGTGGTGTCGGCGCCGCGTGCCGCGCACGTGGAGGAGCGCATCAAGTCCCTCGACTTCCTGGCCGTGTGCGATGTGGTGCTGTCGGAGACGGCGGCGCTCGCGGACGTCGTGCTGCCGGTGACGCAGTGGGCGGAGGAGACCGGCACGACGACCAACCTGGAGGGCCGGGTGCTGCTGCGGCGGCAGGCGATCACCCCGCCGGAGGGCGTCCGCAGTGACCTGGAGGTCATGCACGAACTGGCCGCCCGGCTCGGCGTGGAGAAGGGCTTCCCGACCGACCCCGAGGAGGTCTTCGAGGAACTGCGCCGGGCGAGCGCGGGCGGGCCCGCCGACTATTCCGGGATCACCTATCGTCGACTGGCGGAGGAGAACGGGGTGTTCTGGCCGTGCCCGGCGCCGGTGGAGGAGCCGGGGGGCGCGGCAGACGCGGACCTCGAAGCCGCCGACGGCCACGCGGAGGCGGTCTCGGGAGCCGCCAACGGCTCCCCGAGCGCGGGCACTGACGACGCCGAGGGCGCCGCACTCGACGTGCCCCGCCCGCACAACCCGGCCCAGGACGACGGCGCCCCCGGCGTTCACCCCGGCACTCCCCGCCTCTTCCTCGACCGTTTCGCCACCGATGACGGTCGTGCCCGCTTCGTACCCGTCTCGCATCGGGCCGTCGCCGAGGAGCCCGACACCGAGTACCCGGTGCTGCTGACCACCGGCCGGGTCGTGGCCCAGTACCAGTCCGGCGCGCAGACCCGCCGCGTCGACGAGCTGAACGCCGCCGCGCCCGGTCCCTTCGTGGAGCTGCACCCGCGGCTGGCGGAGCGGCTCGGCGCGGCCGAGGGCGATCCGGTGGCCGTCGTGTCCCGGCGGGGCCGTGCCGTGGCACCGGCGCGGATCACCACGTCCATCCGCCCGGACACCGTCTTCATGCCGTTCCACTGGCCGGGCGAGGGCCGCGCCAACACCCTCACCAACCCGGCGCTCGACCCGACCTCCCGGATGCCGGAGTTCAAGGCGTGTGCGGTGCGGGTGGAAGCCGTGGAGGCGTAAGCACCGCCGGACTCATCCCCGCGCCCGCCAGTCCCCGCCCTCGATGCGCTTGCCCCGCGCCCGCAGCCGGGCGGCGACGGCGGGCGCGGCCACGTACACCCACGCCCGCAGCGTCGTTCCGTCGGCGTCCCGGACGACCTCGCGGCTGACGCGCTCGTAGAGGTTGCGGGCGTTTCCGGGGGCGTACTCCTCCAACCGGTCGAGGGCGGTGAGGAGTTCGTCGTAGGCCTCCGGCAACGGCGTGATCAGGTCGCCGGTCACCACTCCGCCGGGTTCCTCCACCGCGTACGGATAGCCGGGGCCGTCGTAGAGCACGGCCCCGGTGAGCCGCCCGCGTTCCTCGGCCCGTGTACGGCCGCGCAGGAACGCGTCGTGGTTGGGCTCGCCGGGGCGGAGCGTGCCGTAGACGAAGAACGGGAGGGGGAGGGTCACAGAAACGATTCTCACCCCTCACACACCCTCACCAACCCTCTATGGACATGACATGTCATGATCGCGTAAACCTCGGTGAACATCCGCGCCATCCCCCACTCAGGCGCCTTCCCGAGGAGACCGATGAGTCGAATACGGCACGCGCGAGCTTCCCGTCTCGCCGTCACCGCCGCAACCGCCGCCCTGCTGGCCGCCGCCCTCTCCCCCACCACCGCCGGCGCGGCCGACCGGCCCACCCGGGCCCAGGCGATCGAGAACGCGGCCATGGCACTCGCGCAACAGGCCGACGCCCTGGGCCTCACCGCCGCCCAGGACACCGAGGTCCGGGACGTGATCGTCGACCAGGACGGCACCCAGCACGTCCGCTACGACCGCACTTACCGCCAACTCCCCGTGCTCGGCGGCGACTTCGTCGTCCACCTGGCGCCGGACGGCACCTACCGGGGCGCCGACCGGGCGACCCGCGGCACTCTCTCCCTGCCGACCGTCACGCCTCTGCTGTCCGCCCCGAAGGCCGCCGACCGCGCAGCGGGCGCCCTGCGCGCCACACACCTCGGCGAGGCGCTGAAGCGGCTGACGGCCAAGCCGGAGCTGGTCGTCGACGCCCTGCACGGCACCCCGAAGCTGGCCTGGCGGACCAACGCCATGGCGCTGGACGCGCAGGGCAACCCGGTCGCCCGCACGGTACTGACCGACGCCCGCACCGGCGCCCAGATCGACGCCTGGGACACGCTGCACTCGGCGTCGGGTGACGGGCGGTCGCTGTACGGCGGGACGGTGCCGTTGGAGACGACGGCGACGGGATCGTCGTACCAGCTGAAGGACCCGACGCGCGGCGGCACGTACACCGGGGACGCCGCGAACCGGTCCGACCTGTGTTTCCTCGGCACCGTCTGTGTCGTGCGCGCGCCCTCGACCGTCTTCACGGACGCGGACAACCACTGGGGCGACGGCACGACGACGGACCGGGCGTCGGCGGCGGTGGACGCGCAGTACGGGTCCGACGTCACCTGGGACTACTTCCGCGACGCCCACGGGCGCAACGGCATCGCGGGCGACGGCAAGGGCTCGTACAGCCGCGTGCACTACGGCACCCGGTACAACAACGCCTTCTGGGACGACACCTGCTTCTGCATGACGTACGGCGACGGTGACGGCACGAACCTCGGGCCGCTGGTGTCCCTCGACGTCACCGGCCACGAGATGGCCCACGGCGTGACCTCCAAGACGGCCGCGCTGACGTACTCCGGCGAGTCCGGCGGGCTGAACGAGGCCACGTCCGACATCTTCGGCACGCTGGTGGAGTTCCACGCGGGCAACGCCTCCGACAAGGGCGACTGGCTGATCGGCGAGAAGATCGTCCGGGCGGGCTTCGGACAGGACGCGCTGCGGTACATGGACCGCCCGTCGCGCGACGGGCTCTCGGCCGACTGCTGGAGCGCCACCGCGGGCACCCTGGACGTCCACTACTCCTCCGGCATCGGCAACCACTTCGCGTACCTGCTGGCCGAGGGCAGCGGCAGGAAGACCATCAACGGCGTGACCCACGACTCCCCCACCTGCGACGGCTCGACGGTGACGGGGATCGGCCGGGACAAGCTCGGCGCGATCTGGTACCGGGCGCTGACCGTGTACATGACGTCCTCGACGGATTACGCGGGCGCGCGGACCGCGACGCTGAACGCGGCGCGGGATCTGTACGGCGAGGGCAGCGCGGAGTACGCGGCCGTGGGGGCGGCCTGGAGTGCGGTGAACGTGGGCTGAGCCGGGTTCCGTCCGCGGGTGCGGCCGGTCGTCCGCCAGGCGCCTCGACGGCGTCTGCGAGGCGGCCGGCCTCGCTTGTGCGGTCACCCGTTCACACCTTCGCCGTGCGCCCTTCGGATTCTTTTGCCCGCGGCGCCCCTCGTGCGGCCGTGACCTGCGGAAACACGGGTCGAGGGCGAGGGGGCGCAGCGCCTCGGGGTGCCCGTTCACCCCGAATCTGACGACCCTTCAGGGAGCGGGCTCGTCGTCGTGCGCTTTACCTCGAAGTGCAGGGACGCGACCGACGGCGGCACATGGGGGTGTCGCGGGCCGTGGCCTGCCGGAGAGCTCGTGAGGAGCATCGATGCGACGTACCGCCCGTCTGCTGATCGGTCCCGGTCTCGCCGTCGCCACCGCCGGGTCGCTCGCCGTGCCGGTGTACGGCGCGGACGGCGGACGCCTGGAGGTGTTCCCGTCCACCGCGCTGCCGGGCGGCGACGTGACCGTGAACACCGCCGCCTGCGGGGACAGCGGTACGGCGGAGGGTGACGCCACCGCGGTGGGGGCCGGGCGCTTCACGCTCGCACCCAGCGCGCACGAGGGGGACGTGATCGGGCGGTTCCGGGTCCCGCCGAGCGCGCAGCCGGGGACGTACGAGATCGTCGCGAAGTGCTCCGGCGGCGGCCCGCAGGTGCACGGCGACCTGGTGGTGGTCCTGGAGTCGGCACGGGGCTATGTGCACCCCAGAGGAAGTGTGAATACGGGGGTCGGCGGCGCTCTGGGCTCCGACCCCGTGAAGACCGCGGCCGGCGTGGCGGCTCTCGCCGTCGCCGCCGCGGGCGGTACCTGGCTCCTGCATCGCCGGGCGAGAGGCGACGGGATCTGACGGACACCCTCCGCTGTCCGTCCGCCGGTACCGCACGTCCCCGCCCCCTCCGGGTCCGACGCCCCTCGCGGCCCGGAGGGGGTATGGGTCGAGCGGTCGTGGCTGGGAGGCTGACATGGGCAGGTTCGGCACCACGGGTGATGCCGCGATAGCCGGCGTCACCGTCATCGCTCTGTGCACCGGCGTGTGGCTGCTGACCAGCGGCCCTGACGCGCCCGCCCCGCCGCAGCCGTCGGCCGCCGAAGCACAGGTCGGACTGGGCCTGCGGCAGTCGGTGGCGCCCGGGCTGCCGCCGTCCCCGCCGGACCGCATCCGCATCCCCGCGATCGGTGTGAACGCACCCCTGGTGGGCCTCGGCCTGACCCGCACCGGCAGCCTCGACGTGCCGCCCGCCGAGCAGAAGAACCTCGCCGGCTGGTACGAGGCCGGCACCACCCCCGGAGAGACCGGCACCGCCATCGTCGCCGGACACGTCGACAACGCCGACGGCCCCGCCGTCTTCTACCACCTCGGCGCCCTGAAAAGGGGCAGCACCATCGAGGTGGACCGGCGGGACGGCAGCGTGGCCCGGTTCCAGGTGGACGCGATCGAGTTGTACGACGCCAAGAACTTCCCCGACAAGAAGGTCTACGGCGCGGCGGCCCGGCCCGAGCTGCGGGTGATCACCTGCGGCGGCGGTTACTCGCGCAGCACCGGCTACCAGGGGAACGTCGTCGTGTTCGCCCACCTGACGGGGAGCGCATGACCCACCTGACGGGGAGCGCATGACTCACCTGACGGGGAGCGCATGACCCGCTGCCGCTCCTCCTCACAGCACCCCCCACCCCCACCCCCGCAACCCTCACACTCACCCCCCACCCCCGCTGAGGGCAGCGTTCCCCGCGGGAAACAGATGCGATGCGGTCGGGTAACACCCAGCCCGCACGCTGCGATGCATGACCTCGAATTCGCGTGTGGTGGTGATCGGCGCCGGCCTCGCGGGCGTACGGCTCGCCCGGCGGCTCGGTGAGCTCGGCACGCCCGCGCTGATCGTCGGCGAGGAGGAGCACCGCCCGTACAACCGGGTCCTGCTCGCCGAGGTGCTGGCCGGCCGCTACAACCCGGACGTGATCTCCCTGCCGGGCCTCACGGCCCCGGCGGAGCTGGTCCGCGCCCGGGTGACCGGGATCGACCGGACCGGGCGGACCGTGGCTTGCGCGGACGGCTCGGAGATCGCATACGACACGCTGGTCCTGGCCACCGGCTCCAACCCGGTGCTGCCGCCCCTGCGCGGCCTGTTCACTCCCGACCATGTGCTGCCCGAGGGCGTCCACGCCTTCCGCACCATGGACGACTGCCTGGGCCTGTCCAAGGCGGTACGCCCCGGTGTGCGCGCCGTCGTCATCGGCGGCGGGCTCCTCGGGGTCTCCGCCGCCCGCGCGCTCGCCGTGCGCGGGGCGCAGGTCGTGCTCGCCCAGCAGTCCGAGCGGCTCATGGAACGCCAGCTCGACCCGGCCGCGTCCAAGCTGGTCAAGCGGCACCTGATCGACCTCGGCGTCGAGGTGCACACCGAGTGCCGGGTGCGGGACGTACGGGTCGTCGGCGGCGCGGTCCGCTCGGTGGAGATGGCCGACGGATACGCCCTCGACGCCGACCTCGTCGTCCTGGCCTGCGGCGTCCGCCCCCGCGCAAAGCTCGCCGAGGCGGCCGGGCTCGCGGTGCACAAGGGCATCCTCGTCGACGACCAGCTGCGCACCTCCGACCCGCACATATACGCGATCGGCGACTGCGCCCAGCACGACGGCAACCTGTACGGCCTCGCCACTCCCGCGCTCGACCAGGCCGACACCCTCGCCGAGCTGCTGGCCGGCAGCACCACCGCCCGCTACACCGGCACCCGCGCCCTCACCCGCCTCACCCTCGCCGGTCAGGCCCCCTTCGACCTCGCCGCGTTCGGCGAGACGGAACCCCGCCCCGGCGACGACGTCGTGCAGCTCGCCGACGCCACCCGGGGCACGTACCGCAAGGTCGTCGTCCGCGACGACCGCCTGGTCGGCGGGGTCCTCGTCGGCGAACTAGGCACCGTCGGCGCGCTCGCCCGCGCCTGGGAGGGAGCAGAGCCGCTCCCCGACGACGGCCCCCTGCTCCACCTGCTCACCAATGATGGAGGCTCCTGATGACCGCCAACCCGGGGGGCACCCCCACGATCGTGCTCGTCGGCCACGGCATGGTCGGCCAGCGCTTCCTCGAAGCGCTCGCCGAGCGCGGCCTGACCGCCACGCACCGCGTGGTCGTGCTGTGCGAGGAGCCGCGTCCGGCGTACGACCGCGTGGCGCTCACCTCGTACTTCTCGGGCAAGACGCCCGAGGACCTGTCGATGACCGACATGGAGTTCATCAAGGACCACGGCATCGAGCTGTACGTCGGTGACCCGGCGGTCGCCGTCGACCGCGAGGCCCGGCAGGTCACCGCCGAGTCCGGCCAGGTCTTCGCGTACGACATCCTCGTCCTCGCCACCGGCTCGTACCCGTTCGTGCCGCCGGTCCCGAACAAGGACGCCACCGGCTGCTTCGTCTACCGCACGATCGAGGACCTGCTCGCGATCGAGGAGTACGCCAAGTCGAAGGCCACGACCGGTGCCGTGGTCGGCGGTGGCCTGCTGGGCCTGGAGGCCGCCGGTGCGCTGAAGGGCCTGGGCGTCGAGACGCACATCGTGGAGTTCGCGCCGCGTCTGATGCCGGTGCAGGTCGACGAGGGTGGCGGCGCGGCGCTGCTGCGCACCATCGAGGACATGGGTCTGAGCGTCCACACGGGCGTGGGCACGCAGGAGATCGTGACGGACTCCGACGGTGCCGTGACCGGTATGAAGCTGTCCGACGGCTCCGAACTCGCCACCGACATGGTGGTCTTCTCCGCCGGTGTCCGGCCCCGCGACCAGCTGGCCCGGGACTGCGGTCTGACAGTCGGCGAGCGCGGCGGCATCACCGTCGACGAGCAGTGCCGTACGGTCACCGACCCGCACGTGTTCGCGATCGGCGAGTGCGCGCAGGCGGCGGACGGCCGGGTGTACGGCCTGGTCGCCCCCGGCTACGAGCAGGCCGAGACGGCGGCGGCGACGATCGCGGCCGACGAGGCGTCCTTCCTCGGCGCCGACCTGTCCACCAAGCTCAAGCTGCTCGGCGTCGACGTGGCGTCCTTCGGCGACGCGCACGGCACCGCCGAGGACTGCCTGGACGTCGTCTACTCCGACTCCCGCAGCGGCCTGTACAAGAAGCTGGTCATCGGCCGCGACGGCACGCTGCTCGGCGGCATCCTGGTCGGCGACGCGGAGGCGTACGGCACGCTGAAGGCCTTCACCGGTTCCGTCCCGCCGGTCTCGCCCGAGTCGCTGGTGCTGCCCGCCGGCGCCGGGGAGTCCGCCCAGCTCGGCCCGACCGCGCTGCCGGACGACGCGATCATCTGCTCCTGCAACAACGTCCGCAAGGGCACGATCCGCGAGGCGGTCACCGACCACAAGTGCACCACGGTGCCCGAGGTGAAGAAGTGCACCAAGGCCGGTACGACGTGCGGCAGTTGCGTCAAGGTGCTCGGCCAGCTGGTCACCGCCGAGCTGGAGGCGAGCGGCGTCGAGGTCGACAAGGGCCTGTGCGGCTGCTTCGGGCAGACCCGCGAGGAGCTGTACGAGATCGTCCTGGCCCTGCGCATCACCTCGTTCCAGGACCTTCTGGACCGCTACGGCCGTGAGGGCGCCCGGGGCGGCGAGGGCTGCGAAGTCTGCAAGCCGGCGGTCGCCTCGATCATCGCCTCCCTCGCCCCGACGATCGGCGCGAACGGCTACGTCCTGGACGGCGAGCAGGCGTCCCTGCAGGACACCAACGACCACTTCCTGGCCAACCTCCAGAAGAACGGCTCGTACTCCGTCGTCCCCCGTATCCCCGGCGGTGAGATCGCCCCGGAGAAACTGATCGTGATCGGCGAGATCGCCCGCGACTTCGGCCTCTACACGAAGATCACCGGCGGTCAGCGGATCGACATGTTCGGCGCCCGCGTCGAACAACTGCCGCTGATCTGGGCGCGCCTGGTCGACGCGGGCTTCGAGTCCGGTCACGCGTACGGCAAGTCCCTGCGCACCGTGAAGTCCTGCGTGGGCCAGACCTGGTGCCGGTACGGCGTGCAGGACTCGGTCCGTATGGCGATCGACCTGGAGCTGCGCTACCGGGGCCTGCGCTCCCCGCACAAGCTCAAGTCGGCGGTCTCCGGCTGCGCCCGCGAGTGCGCGGAGGCCCAGTCGAAGGACTTCGGCGTGATCGCCACGTCGAACGGCTGGAACCTGTACGTCGCCGGCAACGGCGGCGCCACCCCCCGCCACGCGGACCTGCTGGCGCAGGACCTGTCGGACGCCGAACTGATCCGCCTGATCGACCGCTTCCTGATGTTCTACATCCGCACCGCGGACCGCCTGGAGCGCACGTCGACCTGGCTGGAGCGCATCCCCGGCGGCCTGGACCACGTACGGGACGTGGTCGTGCACGACTCGCTCGGCATCTGCGAGGAGCTGGAGCGGCTGATGGCCGCCCACGTCGCGCACTACCGCGACGAGTGGTCGGAAACGATCAACGACCCCGAGAAACTGGCCCGCTTCGTCTCCTTCGTGAACGCGCCCGACACTCCCGACCCGGTCGTCGGCTTCGTCCCCGAACGCGACCAGATCAAGCCCGACCTGCCGCTGCTGTCGATCGGCATGCGACCCGCCGATGACACGGCAGACGTCCTGGAAGGATCCGCCCAGCGATGACCCTGGCACCCGAGACGACCGACCTGAAGGTCCAACTGCGGCTGGCCGACGACTGGTTCACGGTCTGCGAGCTGCACCTGCTGCTCCCCGGCCGCGGCGTGGCGGCCCTGCTGCCGGACGGCAACCAGGTGGCCGTCTTCCGCGACCGCAAGGGCCGGCTGTACGCCATCGACAACCGCGACCCCTTCACCGGCGCCGCGGTCCTCTCCCGGGGCCTCATCGGCACCCACCAGGACCGCCCGTTCGTCGCCTCCCCCCTGCTCAAGCAGCGCTTCGACCTGCTGTCCGGCCAGTGCCTGGACGACGAGTCGGTGCGGGTGACGACGTACGAGGTACGGGCGACCTGAGCGGCCTCGGCCAGGTACGACGTGCGAAGTCCGGTGCCGCGGGGGCACCGGACTTCGCACGTTCGCGTCAACGGGGCGTCGGGCTGGGTGAGTCGTCGGCGAGCGGTGGACGCGTGTCCAGGTAGAACCATTCGGCGGTCGGGCCGGGGGCGGGGTGGGGGTCGTTCGGGTCCGGCACCTTCACATCCGGTGTCTCCGGCACCTTCACATCCGGTGTCTTCGCCCCCGCCCCCGTCAGATCCGGCATCAGCAGCTCCACCCGCAGCCCGGCGCCCCGCTGCTGCGCCACGAACTCGTCGATCTGCGTGCGGCAGGCGTGGTCGAGGTGGGTGACGCCGAGCAGGTCCAGCCTGATGCGCGGCTTGCCCGCCGCGACGGCCTGCTCCAGCGCCTCGATCAGGCGCGGCAGCCGCAGGAAGGTGGCGTTGCCCGCCATGACGACCCGGGCGGTGTCGTCGTCGATGTGCTGCCGTACGACCGCCTGGGACATCCGCAGCGCGGCCAGCACCACCCCGGCCGCGAGACCGATGAGGACACCCTCCAGCAGCGCGGTGGCCGTGATGACGAGGGTGGTGAGCGCCATGACGGCGAACTCTCCCCGGTCCTGCCGCCACATCTTGGGGAACTCCTCCGGCGCGAACAGCTTCCAGCCGCTGTGCACCAGCACCCCGGCGAGCACCGAGATCGGGATCAGCGCGAGAACCTGGGGCAGCAGCAGCGCGAAGGCGAGCAGCCACAGGCCGTGCAGGGTGCGGGAGATGCGGGTCCTGGCCCCCGCCTGGACGTTCGCCGAGCTGCGGGCGACGACCGCCGTGACGGGGAGCGCGCCGAGGACACCGGCCACCGTGTTACCCGCGCCCTGGGCGATGAGCTCGGTGTTGTAGCGGGTGCGCGGGCCGGTGTGCATACGGTCCACGGCCGCCGCGGTGAACAGGCTCTCCGCCGAGGCGATCACCGTGAAGGTGAGGATCGCGGTGATGATCCCGGCGTCGGCGAGGCCCGCCAACTGCTCCGGCCCCGGCATGTCCACGGCGTCCGCGAGGTTGCCGACCTGGAGCGTCTTCACGTCCACGCCGGGCAGCGCGGCGACCGCGATGCCGATGCCCACGGCGACGAGTGCGGCCGGGATCCTCTTCACCGGGCCCGGCGCCTTCTTCCAGACGAAGCTGAGCACGATGGTGACGACGCCGAGGCCCGCCGCGATCATCGCCTGGGGGTCGGCCGCGACATCGGCGAGCAGCCCGGGCACACCGGCGATGTTCTCGAACGGCGTGCCGGGTGCCTTGGCGTCGGACATCGGATACAGCTGGCTGAACATCAGCGGCAGCCCGATGCCCGCGAGCATGCCCTGGACGACGGCGAGGGAGATCGCCTGGAACATCCGGCCCAGCTTGACCAGTCCCAGCACGATCTGCAGGACGCCGGAGAAGAGGACGATCACACCGAGCATGGCGACGCCGTGTTCGAGCACGGTCTCCGCGACCAGGGCGGCGAGCCCGGCGGCGGGCCCGCTGACCTGGAGGGTGCTGCCCCGGACCGCCCCGACCACCAGCCCGCCCACGACCCCGGAGATGATCCCCAGCTCGGCGGGCACGCCCGAGGCGACCGCGACGCCGATGCACAAGGGCAGGGCGACCAGGAAGACGACGAGGGAGGCGGTGATCTCGGTACCGAGGTCGACTTTGCCGGTCGTACTCGATCGGGCCTTACGAGGTCCCGCAGCGCGCCGTGCGTGCGCCCCGCTCATGACCCGTGCACCCGGAACCGGCCGTCCTCGTCGAGTTCGTGGACCGTGCCGGTGGCGATCTCGTAGTACCAGCCGTGCAGCCGCAGTCGCCCGGCCTCGATCAGCCGCCGGGCGACCGGATACCCGCGCAGGGCGGCGAGCTGGTTGCGCACGTTGAGCTGCACGACCTCGCGCAGCGCGGGGTCCCCGCCCGCTCCGGCTTCCCCGAGCACCGGCTGCAGCCCCGGCCGCGCGTGGTCGAGCCAGGCGTCCACCCGGGGCAGCCCGGACAGGTCGGCGCCGTGTGTGATCGCGCTCATGGCCCCGCAGTGGGAATGGCCACACACCACCACGTCCTGAACGCCGAGCACTTCGAGCGCGTACTCGATGGTGGCGGCCTCGCCGGAGGCTGCCCCGTGCTCGTCGTGCGGTGGCACGATGTTGCCCGCATTTCGCAGCTCGAATATCTCGCCGGGCCGTGCGCCGGTGATCAGTGCGGGAATCACCCGGGAGTCCGAGCAGGCAATGAACAGGGCCTCGGGAAATTGCCCGACGACCAGTTTCCGGTATTCGTCGCTCTCGAAGTCGACCCGTCGCTTGAACGACCGGGCGCGGTCCAGCAACGCCTTCATCCTGCCTCCTTGGCATGGGTTCCGACCTGGAGCTGCGACCGTAGGGGCACGATGTACAGAGAAAGGTTAGGCGAACACCAAGTCCCCGAATACAAGCGGTTTCTGAGGGCCATTTCACAACGGCCGGAATCACCAATCCCGGCTGCGCATTCTCTTGTAGCGTGTCGACCGATTTCATCCAGCCTTTTCATCGAGAGACAGGACGCCATGGGCGTACGAGTGCTGCTCATCGAGGACGACGAGACGATCGCCGAACCGCTCGCCGACGGACTGCGGCACTTCGGTCTGACGGTCCACCGTGTCGCCACCGGCGCCGAGGGGCTGGCGGGGCCGTACGGTGACGTCGTCCTGCTGGACCTGGGCCTGCCCGACATGGACGGCATCGACGTCTGCCGCGGCATCCGCCGATCCTCCGACGTGCCCGTCATCATCCTCAGCGCACGGGGCGAGGAGGCCGACCGGGTGCTGGGCCTGGAGCTGGGCGCCGACGACTATGTGGCGAAGCCGTTCAGCGTACGGGAGTTGGTGGCCCGCATCCGGGCGGTGCACCGGCGTCACACCCAGCGGCCGGACGACCAGGAACCGTCGCACGACGTCGGCCCGCTGGTCGTGGACCGGCGTACCCGGCAGGTGTGGGTCGGCGAGGAGCCGGTCACGCTGACGCCGAAGGAGTTCGAACTGCTGGCGCTGCTCTCCGAGGACGCCGGGGCGGTGTACTCACGGCAGCAGATCCTCAACCGGGTCTGGGACGAGCACTACGACGGCCCGACCAAGACCCTGGACGTGCATGTGGCCACCCTGCGCCGCAAACTCGGCCACCCGGCGTGGATCCAGACCCTGCGGGGCGTCGGCTTCCGGCTCGCCGTGAGCCCTGCCGACGGTTCCTCATGACCCGCCGCCTGCTGCTGAGTTACCTGAGCCTCGCCGCCCTCGTCCTGTTGGGCCTGGAGATCCCGCTCGGGTTCGTCTACTCGCGCGCCGAGCGGGAGCGGATCGTCAACTCCGCGAACAACGAGGCCGACGCGGTGGCGGCGTTCGCCGAGCTGTCGGTGGCCGCCGGGCGCGGGGACGAACTCGTGGCGCGGGCCGAGCACTGCGCCGAGCGCATCGGCGGGCAGGTGGTGGTGCTGGACGCGGACGGCACCGTACTCGCGGCCTCGCCCGCACTGTCCGCCGAGCAGCAACGCACCCTGGCCGCCCGCCCCGAGGTCGCGGCGGCCCTGCACGGCCGCCCCACGACATCCGTACGCGCGTCCACGACCGGCGGCGTGCGCTACCTGTCGGTCGCGGCTCCCGTCGGACACCGCACTCGGGCACAGGGCGCCGTACGGATCACCCTGCCGACGGACGCGGTGCACGACCGCGTCAACCGGGTGTGGCTGCTGCTGGCCCTCGCAGGGCTCGCGGTCCTCACCGGGGTCGTGGCGGTGGCGTTCGCGTTCGCACGCTGGGCCGGACGCCCCATCCGCCGCCTCGAAGAGGCCGCGCACCGCCTGGCCGACGGCAACCCGCCCACCTGCGTACCGATCACCTCGGGCCCACCGGAGGTACGCAGCCTGGCGGCCGCCTTCAACCGCACCGCGGCCCGCCTCGAACACCTCCTGGCCTCCCAGCGCGCCTTCGCAGGCGAGGCCTCCCATCAGCTGAAGACCCCACTGGCCGCCCTCCGCCTGCGTCTGGAGAACCTCGAACCAGCCGTGGCCCGCCGCGCCCGCCCCGGCCTCGCCGCCGCCGTCACCGAGACCGACCGGCTGGCCCGCATGGTCGAGGGCCTGCTGGCGATGGCCCGCCTGGAGGAGGACGCGACCCTGCCCGGCCCCGTCGACGTGGGCGAGGTGTGCGCGGAACGCCACCGCGCCTGGCAGCCGCTGTTCGCCCGTGAGGACGTCTCGCTGATCCTCTTCGCCGGCAGCGTCGGCCCGGTCCTCGCCCTCCCCGGAGCCGTCGAACAGATCCTGGACAACCTCCTCTCCAACGCCCTGCGGGCCTCCCCCGCCGACAGCACGGTCACGATGGAGCTACGGCTGGTGGTCCCGTCCCGCCGCCCCCTGCGCGACAGCCGCCCCTGCTGGGTCGACCTCCACGTCACCGACGAGGGCCCCGGCATGACGGCGGAGCAGCGCGCCCGCGCCTTCGACCGCTTCTGGCGCGCGCCCGGCGCACCCAAGGGGGGCACGGGCCTCGGTCTGTCCCTGGTACAGCGCCTGGCCCACGCGGGCGGCGGCGAGGTGACCCTGCGCCCGGCGGCGACCGGCGGCTTGGACGCGGTGGTCCGCTTTCCGTCTGCCGAGCCCCTGCGATCCGTACCTGGCCCCGTCGGCGGGGATCCTCGGGCGGGCCGACCAGCTCCACAACCGCCGATCTCGACCAGCTCCACCGCGTAGGGTGAACCCCCGTCGGCGATCTCGCCCGGGTCGAGCGCCCATGTCCATGTTCCGGGAGCCTTGGATGGTCTTCGGTATCCCCATCTTGTGCGTCTTCGCCTGGATGGCCTGGTCAGTCCTTCGGATGAGCCACTTGCCCCCCTGGCGTCAGTGGCTGCCCGCAGCACTGCTTACGGCTGCCGCGTCTTCATGGTTTCTCCTCGCGGCTTCTGGTGCCCCCGAGTTGTGGGTGTACCTGCCCCTCTGCCTCGCACTGGCATCGTGGGCCGTGAGCTTGCGAGAACGCCGCGCGGCAGGCAGGCAAGGACGCGTCGGGGAACCCAGTTGAGGCCGGTCCTTGAGGCTGGTCTTTGAGGCTGGTCTTTGAGGCTGGTCTTTGAGGACGGTCAGTCGCAGCAGTCGCA
This sequence comes from Streptomyces sp. Z423-1, assembly GCF_013009255.1. Classification (NCBI taxonomy): domain Bacteria; kingdom Bacillati; phylum Actinomycetota; class Actinomycetes; order Kitasatosporales; family Streptomycetaceae; genus Streptomyces; species Streptomyces sp. Z423-1. The sequence goes on along the minus strand of NZ_CP053109.1, from coordinate 6,415,203 downwards.
CCCCGGGCGGCAGCCGCAGGCGTGTGTCTCCTGCCGGTGAGCGGGGGCCGCTGCCGCTGGGGCCGCGCAGCAGCCCTTGCCCTGCCAGGCGTCGCGGCCTTCCTTGACCGCGATGGCGGCGATGAACAGGGCGGCGATCGGGTCGGCCCAGGACCAGCCGAGGGTGGCGTTGAGGACAAGGCCGACCAGGAGCACGGCGGACAGGTAGGTGCACAGCAGGGTCTGCTTGGAGTCGGCGACTGCGGAGGCTGAGCCGAGTTCGCGGCCCGCGCGGCGCTGGGCCGCGGACAGGAACGGCATGACCGCGAGGGAGAGGGCGGCGATGACGATGCCGGGGACGGAGCGTTCCGCCGTACCGGTGCCGGTCAGTGCGCGGACGGCGTCGAAGGTGACGTAGGTCGCGAGCGCGAAGAACGAGACAGCGATGATCCGCAAGGTGCGTTGCTCGCGGGCTTCGCGCGCGGCGTGGTCGCGGGCGGAGAACTGCCAGGCCACGGCTGCGGCGGAGCAGACCTCGATGACGGAGTCGAGTCCGAAGCCGATCAGGGCGGTGGAGGAGGCGAGGGTGCCGGCGGTGAGGGCGACGATCGCCTCGATGGCGTTGTAGGCGATGGTCGCGGCGACGAGCAGGCGTATCCGCCGGGTGAGCGCGTCCCGGCGGGCCGGGGAGGGGCCGAGGGAGATCGGCATCCCGGCGGTCATGAGCAGCAGCCCTCTTCGTCGGCGTCGGCACAGGTGCGGTCGGCCTCGACGGCCACCACGGCGTTGCGCAGGTCGTCGAGTGCGTGGCCGAGGCGTTCGTCGGCCAGCTCATAGCGGGTGCGGCGGCCGTCGGGCACGGTGACGACCAGACCACAGTCGCGCAGGCACGCCAGGTGATTGGACAGCCGGGTACGGGAGACGCCGAGGGTGTCGGCGAGGTCCGCCGGATAGGCGGGGGCTTCGCGCAGGGCGAGCAGGATGCGGCAGCGGATCGGGTCGGCGAGCGCACGGCCGAACCGGGCCAGCACCTCGATGTCGGAGGCAACAGTCAGCACAGGATGACAGTACACGGCATCCTGAATTCAGAGAACCCTGGATTGTCATGGGCGGTGAGGTCCAGCGCGTCCAAGCAGCGTTCCATCGCCTCAGCCAGCGCCTGGAGCTCCGCGAGCTCCAGACGGACGACGCCGACGCCGTGTTCGCCATCTACGGCAGTGAGGCAGCGGCGAAGGCGACGCCGCGGTCCGAGTACGCGCTCGCCGCCGTCGACCGACCGCCAGGCGGCCAAGCCGGCCTGGATCGCCGCCACCGATCCCCGCCTGCACCGTGCCTATCTACTCAAGGAAGCCCTGCAGAGTGTGTTTCACCACGCTGACCACCGGCATGTCCAACGGGCTGGTCGAATCGACAGACACCAAGACCCGCCTGATCATCCGAGCCTGAATTCGCACGCCTGCCTGATGGGGGATCACCTAGGGTATGCGGCATGACGCTGCAACTTGTTCAGGTGAACTTCAAGGCCCGGGACGACTCGGCGCTCGGCCAGTTCTGGGCGGAGGCACTCGGCTGGGGAGTTTCCAGCGAAGGGCCCGGCGTCACCAACCTGGAACCCGTGGGCTTCGACTGGCCGGACCCGTCCGCCGTCTGCATCGATCTCGTCCGCGTCCCGGACCCGGAGACGGTGAAGTACCGCGTGCACATCGAGCTCGCCACCACCTCCGACGCCCATCAGGCGGAGTTGGTCGCACGTCTGAAGGAGCGCGGGGCGACGCCCGCCGATGTGGGCCGGGGCGACGTGCCGTGGACGGTGATGGCCGACCCGGAGGGCAACGTGTTCAACGTCCTGGAGCCCCGGGAGCTCTACCGGGACACCGGGCCGATAGCCGCCGTGGTCGTCGATTGCGCCGACCCACGGGCCATGGTCCGGTTCTGGGGCGAGGCGATCGACTGGACCGTCCACGAGCTGACCGACGACCGCGCTCTGCTGCGCTCCGTCAAGGGCGTCGGGCCGTACCTGGAGTTCCGCCGCGCGCCCGACGACGAGATCGTATGGAACCGCCTCCATCTCGACGTGATGTCCGATCCCGTCGAGGATCAGGCGAGGGAGGTCGCCCGGCTCGAAGGCCTCGGCGCGGTACGGACCGACGTTGGTCAGGGTGACGTCTCCTGGGTCGTCCTGGCCGACCCGGAGGGCAACGAGTTCTGCGTCCTGGGCCGGGGCTGACGCGGAACTCCGTCCGCTCCCTCATGGCGGTGCGGCAGTGCCCGGCGCCGAGCCCCGCCCTCCCCGGCCGCCCACGTAGGCTGAATCCCGCCCGGGATGGACAGGAGGCTGAGGTGGCCGAGACGACGCTGGCCGAGGTGATGGCCGAGCTGGCCGGTCTGGAGGACCCGAAGGCGCGCGCGGTGAACGAGAAACACGGTGACGATCACGGTGTGAACCTCGGCAAGCTGCGCGCGCTCGCGAAGCGGCTGAAGACGCAGCAGGACCTCGCACGCCGGCTCTGGGAGACAAAGGACACCGCGGCGAGACTGCTGGCGATCCTGATCTGCCGCCCGAAGGCGTTCGAGTGTGACGAGTTGGACGGCATGGTGCGCGAGGCGCGCACACCCAAGGTGCACGACTGGCTCGTGAACTACGTGGTGAAGAAGAGCCCGCACGCCGAAGAACTGCGCGTGGCCTGGTCCGCCGACCCGGATCCGGTGGTCGCGAGTGCCGGCTGGGCGCTGACCACCGAACGCGTGGCGAAGAAGCCCGACGGCCTCGATCTCGCAGGGCTGCTGGACGTCATCGAGGCGGAGATGAAAGACGCCCCGGATCGCCTGCAGTGGGCGATGAACCACTGCCTGGCTCAGATCGGGATCGAGCACGCCGAGCACCGCGCCCGAGCCATCGGCATCGGTGAGCGCCTGGAGGTGCTCAAGGACTACCCGACCTCCCCGGGCTGTACGTCTCCGTTCGCGCCCATCTGGATCACCGAGATGGTGCGCCGACAGCACGACTGGACGGCGGCTTGACGAGTTGTGGAAGCTGTTACCCGCGAGGGACGGTGCTATTCCGACGCCTGTTCCGGTCGTACCGGCCAGATCAGCGCCTGGGCGACGATGACGTTCTCGCCGTTGAAGGTGACAGAAGGGCCTGCGTGCAGTTCGTAGCCAAGGCCGATCGCCTCGCTCACGCGCCGGCAGAACGAGGCGTCGTCCGGGCCGGTCAGGACTCGGTAGATGGGCAATCCGTCCGGTGGTGTGCTCATGGAAGAAAGGATCTCAGACCGCCGAACGCCGGGCAGTTCGGCGCGTTCCTGCGGGGAGAGGCCGTAACTGTCGGCGAGCACCCGCAGCCGCCCGGGCGCGTCAAGGTAGCGAGCATCAGCTCACCCAGGCGGCGAACGGCACGTTCATGACGCGGCCCGGTTGCCGACTTCCCCACGCTCCAACACGCTCGCGCCCCCACCCCGTCACGGCATGTCCACGACGTGTCCACCCCGCTCCCCTAGGGTCCCTGACCGCACGACCCCGCCGTCGACCGGCGGCGGGGCGGTGACGGCACCTCTTGGAGTGAGAGTGGAACGTCGTAACCTCCTGCGTGCGGCCGTCCTGGGCGGCTCAGCGGCCGCCCTGGGCGGAAGCCTGTGGCGCGGCGCCGCGTACGCGGCCCCCGCCCAGCCGGGCACCGGCCCCTACGGGGCTCTCCGTTCCCCCGACGCCAACGGCATCAGACTCCCCAACGGCTTCACCAGCCGGGTGATCGCCCGTTCCGGGCAGCGGGTCTCCGGCACCTCGTACACCTGGCACAACGCCCCCGACGGCGGCGCCTGCTACGTCGACGGCAGCGGCTGGATCTATGTCTCCAACTCGGAGATCAACCCCTCCGGCGGCGCAAGCGCGATCAAGTTCTCGTCGACCGGCACGATCACGTCGGCGTACCGCATTCTCTCCGGCACCCGCACCAACTGCGCGGGCGGCAAGACCCCGTGGAACACCTGGCTGTCCTGCGAGGAGGTGTCCCTCGGCTACGTCTACGAGACCGACCCGTGGGGTGTGAAGGCGGCGGTACGCCGTGACGCCATGGGCCGCTTCAAGCACGAGGCGGCGGCCGCCGACCCCGTCCGCAAGGTGATCTACCTGACCGAGGACGAGTCGAACGGCCGCTTCTACCGCTTCGTCCCCACCACCTGGGGCGACCTGTCCTCCGGCACCCTCCAGGTCATGGTCGCGGGCTCCGCCACGTCCGGCTCCTTCACCTGGAAGAACGTCCCCGACCCCGACGGTTCCCCCACCACCACCCGCACCCAGGTCTCCGGGTCGAAGTCCTTCAACGGCGGCGAGGGCTGCTACTACGCCGACGACACGGTCTGGTTCACCACCAAGGGCGACAACCGCGTCTGGCAGCTCAACCTCACCAGCAGCACCTACGAGCCGGCCTACGACGACTCCCTCGTCACCTCCGGCACGGCCCCTCTCACCGGCGTCGACAACATCACCGGCTCCTCCTCCGGCGACCTGTTCGTCGCGGAGGACGGCGGCAACATGGAAATCTGCGTGATCACCCCGGACGACGTGATCGCTCCCTTCCTGCGCATCGACGGCCAGTCCGGCTCGGAGATCACGGGACCGGCGTTCTCCCCCGACGGCCGGCGCCTGTATTTCTCCAGCCAGCGCGGTACGAGCGGCAGCTCGTCCGGCGGCATCACCTACGAGGTGACGGGCCCCTTCCGCTCGTAGGACCCCCTAGGGGACTACTGGTTTGAGATGTCGGTGGGACACGAGGACGCTGGAAGGCAGCGGCCCCACCCGGTCGCTGTCGAGTTCCTGTCGAGTTCGCCGAGCCGGTCGAGCCCGCCCGGGAACGTGGAGTTTCATCGAGTCCCACCGACCTTTCATGCCCCACCCTCACGGAGGCGCGAACATGACTCGGAACCACCCCCAGCCGTCCCGGCGCGCCGTGCTCGGCGGTGCGGCCGTCGCCGCGCTCACGGTGGCCGCCGGAACCGGCACGGCACAGGCCGGCACGAAGACCACCTGGCCGACGGAGTTCCCGCTCCCCGACGGTTTCCTCCCCGAGGGCATCACGATCGGCAGCAGGCCGTACGCCTACATGGGCTCCCGTGCCAACGGCGCCATCCTCCGCACGGACCTGCGCACGGGCGAGTACGAGACCGTCCACCCCGGCGCGACCGGCACGGCGTCGATCGGCCTGAAGCTGGACCGCGACGGCCTGCTGTACGTGGCCGGGGGCGGCGGAGGCACGGCTCGCGTGATCAGTTCCCGCACGGGGCGCCTGATACGGACGTACCAACTGACCGCCGGCTCCGGTCAGTTCATCAACGACGTCATCCTGACGGGCGACCGCGCCTGGTTCACGGACTCCCGCGCGGCGATCCTCTACGGCGTTCCGCGCGACGGCGACGGCAAGGTGCGCTCCCTGCCCCTCACGGGCGACTGGACCCAGACGCCCGACGTCATCAACGCCAACGGCATCGTGGCGACCCCCGACGGCCGCGGCCTGATCGTCGTGAAGAGCACGCCGGGCGAGCTGTACCACGTATCCCTCAGGACCGGGTCCGCCACGAAGATCACCCTCAAGGGCGCGGACTCGGTCGTGAACGGTGACGGCCTGGTCCGCATCGGCCGCACGCTGTACGTCGTCCAGAACCGCCTCAACCTGATCAGCGTCTGGTCCCTTTCCCGCGACCTCCGCACGGCCACCCTGACCCGCACGATCACCGACCCCCGCTTCGACGTCCCCTCCACCGCGGCCCGCTACGGCAACCGCCTCTATCTGGTCAACGCCCGCTTCACCAGCCCGCAGACGCCGGAGACGACGTTCAACGGGGTGGCGGTTTCGCTCTGACGCGCGCACGCACGCTGGCGGGGGCGGCACCTGACTACGGTGGACGTATGAAGCTGTCGCCCCTCGACGCCAGGCAACGTTTCGTCACCTCGCCCGTCGCACGGCTGGCGACAGCCGACGCCCACGGGGTGCCCCACGCCGTACCGGTGACCTTCGCCGTCCTCGACGACGTCCTGTACTTCGCCGTGGACGACAAGCCCAAGAGCACCTGGGACCTGCGGCGGTTGCGGAACATCCGGGAGAACCCCTCCGTGGCGGTGCTGGTCGACCACTACGACGAGGACTGGTCGGCACTGTGGTGGGTCCGTGCCGACGGACGAGGGGAAGTCCTGGAGGACGGGGAGGAACGCCGTCACGCCGTCGAGCTGTTGTGCGGCAAGTATCAGCAGTACAAGGACTCCCCTCCCCAGGGCCCCGCGGTCGCGGTTCGGGTCGACCGGTGGACCGGCTGGGCGTACGCATGACCTGCGATGTGCTCGTTGGGTGCTCATCGCCGCATCGGCAGTTCCCGCAGCCCGTCGAGCTCGCCGTCGGTCGCCGGTCTGAGCGTCGCCAGGATGTGCCGGGCCGCGGTGAGGTCGTTGTCGGTGCCTTGCAGGGTCACGGTGTACGTCAGGCCGTCACGGCGCAGGCGCAGTTCCTGGTGCTCGTACCCGCCCTCGTAGGTGACGAGTTGGCGGCCTTCGCCGTCGTCCGTGCAGTGGATCGGTTCACCGGAGGGGACGGGGCAGCCGCGGGCGTCGGCGCGCCGGGTGTCGTGTCCCTGGCGTGCCACGGCGAGGTGGAGTCCGTCCGAGTGGGGCCGCTCGTAGTCGGCGCCGAAGCCGTCCTCGCTCGCGCCCAGGACGCGCAGGGTGTAACCCGGCGGCGGGTCGCCGATCCGTAGCAGGGCGCGGTCCACGTCGTTGGCGGTGAGCCATTCGTCGAGGGTGGGGGGCCGCGTGGCGTCCCAGGCGGCGTACGACCCGCCGACGGCGAGGACGGCCGCCGCGCCGAGAGCGCCCAGCCTGACGCGGGTGTCCGGGAGGAAGAGCGCGGCGGCGAGGGCGTAGCAAATGCCTCCGGCCGGGTAGAGCAGAAGGCCGTTCTCCAGGCGGTTGACCTGGAAGTTCACGACGGCGACCCCGAACGCGCCGATCGTGCCGAGTACGTAGACGCTCACGGCCCAGGCCCACAGGCCGCGCCTCCGGCGCGTGAGCGGCGCGATCGTGCGGGCGGCGGTCCCGAGACCGGCGAGCGCGGGCACCGCAAGGGCGGCAACGACGGCGACGGCGCCGACGAGCAGAACCGTCCCACCGGCGAAGAGGGCGACGAGCACCGCCTGCGACTGCACCCCGGTCAGGACGCACCCGAACAGCCAGACGACCGCCAGATGGGCGATCGCGGGCCCTGCTTCCTTCGTCTGCGTCATTCTCGTGATCACGCCAGGTCGGCGGGCCGCGGTTCCGTGACCGATGCACGGACCGGCACCACGACCCGCACCTTTCCCACACAGAAAGGTCACAGAATGGCCACATCGCCCATGTGCCATCCGGCCCGGGCAATACGTTCATCCCCTCACGCAACGCGTCTGGGGGGACGACATGACCAACCCGTACATCCCGCCGCCACCGCCACCGCCACCGCACACCGTTCGACCCGCCCCCAGGTGGGCTCGCAAACGGTACGTACTCCCCGCACTCGGCCTGGCCTTCCTCCTCGGCATAGGTGCCGGCGCGGGCAGCGGCGGCGGCGAGAAGCCGACCGACGCGAAACCGGCGTCCGCCCGACCCACCCCGACGGAGACGGTCACCGCGACGGCGACGGTGACGCAGACCCCGGAGGCGGAACCGGCCCCCACGGTGACCGTCACGAAGACGGTCACCGCGACCGAGACGGTCACCGCCCAACCCGAAGCCGGAACCGGCTCCGACGACTCGTCCGACGCCGACGTCTACTACGCCAACTGCAGCGAGGCCCGCGCAGCCGGCGCCGCCCCCCTCTTCCGCGGCGAACCCGGCTACGCCTCCCACCTGGACCGTGACAACGACGGCGTGGCTTGTGAGACCTGAGACGACCAGCAGTGGTTCACGCGCGCCGAGCGGTCCACTCCCGGTCAAGGATCGCGTGGACGACGGAGTCACGCCATGCGCCGCCCTTGCGGACGTGTTCCTCGAAGCCCAGCGCGAGCAGTAGCCGTCCGGTCTCGACTCCGTAGCCGTGCCCCCAGGAGACGGGTCGCGGTGCGAAACCCATCGTGGCTCCGCCGGGCTGGTGGGGGTCATGTTGCCGATGCCCTCCTGCTCGGCGTGGGTACCCACAAGGACGTCCACGCGGCAGCTGTGGTCACCGTGCGAAGCACCCGCCAAGGCTGGCTGACCGCTGCAGGCTCCAGCTTGACGGTCCTGCGCCCTGCCGTCGCCGACACTCTCACCGACCTCGCTCCTCTGCATCCCCCGTGCCCACGACCAGTGGGCCTGCTCCTTACCTTGGCGCTGAGCGGCTGGCCGCTGTTTGACGACTGTTTTGGCGGCGGCGGGCGGCTGTGCGGCCGTGTCAGTGGGTTCCTCTACGGTGCCCGGTATGACGAATTGGATACACGGCCCGCTTCCGCACCACGAGGAGACCAACGTCGTCTTCTTCCGGGGGTTGTCCCTGGACGCGCTTACGCGAGGACTCCTCGGCCTGCGGCGAATGCCACTCGCGTACGGCAAGGGAACCGAGTGGGGGTTGATGATGCACGACATGCTCAGCTGGGACAGCGGCGACTATGACCTTGCCAACTATCGGCGGCTGTGCCCGGACGGCGGCGAACTCGTTGTCTTTGTGACCGAGCCTTGCTGGGCGAAGGCCCACCGTCCCTGGTTCGAGTACTACCGCGATGGGAGCCTGATCACCGGCTTCAGCTTCGAGAACCTGAACGACCGGGTGGGTGAGGACCCTGATCTACTGCTCCCCGTCCTCACGGCGGCGAATCTGATCGGGCCGCAAGCGGATCTTGACAGAGATGACAACGAGGAGCGGACGGTGCAGGCGATCACTGGTTTCTTCTCCTTGCCCGAACTCGAAATGCCTTGACCGAGGGCACTGAGCGGTCTCGTTGACGTGGGGCTGCGATTCGGGCATGAGGCAAGTAGACCCGCGTTGCAGCGCAGGTCGGGAGTCACGGCGCCCGTGCTCAGCGGAGTCACGTCCGACGGTTCCACCGAGTCCGGCTCCCTGATCGACGAAATCGTCCGTGAGGGCGCCGGCCGGATGCTTGCCGCCTCGCTGGAGGCGGAAGTCAATCAGTACATAGCCGAGTTGGCTGCTGAGCGGGACGAGCGCGGGCACCGCATGGTGGTCCGCAACGGCCACCACCGACCCGGACCGTGGTCACTGCGGCGGGGTCGGTCGAAGTCACCGCGCCGCGTGTGGACGACCGCCGCGTCGACGAGGCAACCGGCGGACGCAAGCGCTTCTACTGTCGCTCACCTCCGCGATCGACTCGACGGGTGAAGGTACCGCGAGATCAGCAGCGAAATTCATAAAAGCTGCTCAGCGAGGTCGGCCACGCTGGACGCGGTACGCCGGAGAGCGATACGGCTCAGACCCGTGGCCTCGCAGATGCGGCCTCGTGGCGCAACCGTGAGCGGCGTTCGCGCGTCGTGATCATCGATCAGTGACCCATGAGGAGGGCATTCGTGCGCGCAGACAGACGCTGGGCCAGACACGCCGTGGCCACGGCAGGGGCGGTGGTCCTCTTCGCCACCGGCTGCGAGGGGCCGTCAGCCCTGGCGGACGGCGACAAGGGCGGGTCCTCGCCCGGTGCTTCGGCGCAGGCAAAGGGGACGGCAAGCGGCTCGGCCGCCGTGAAGAGCGCACCGAATCCCGGCCTCGCGGCCTTCCGAGCCAAGCCCTGCCCCAGGCCCAGCGAAGCCGACAAGACCAACGGCCACCTGATCACCACGGTCGCCGACCCACGCGAAGGCGTCACCGTCCACCCGGGTGGCGAACCACAGACCGTGCTCGTCAAACTCTGCAACACCGCCGACAAGCCACTCCGCGAGATCGCCCTCTCCGCCCAGGTCGAGCTGAACTACGCACGCGAGCAGCCGCCCAAGCTGACGGTGGAACGGCGCGAGGCACCCGACGGCGACTGGCAGACCGTCGAGCTGGTCGTGGCCAACGACTACCAGCCGTTGACCGGCGCCTCCGGCGCACAGGACCTGCCCGCCCACGGCACGCGCATCGTGGAGTACCGGATCAGCGCCGCCGAGGACGCCCCCGAGGGACAGGGATGGCTCGGTATCCATGCCGTACGGGCCGACGCGGACCCGTTCGACGCGCAGGGCATGCGAGGCGGCGGCAGCGGGGGATTCCCGCTCAGCACCGAGCCTCGCGCCTGAGAGGTCCGGCGACATCCCGGCCCTGGCCCGGGGCGCCTCGCCACCGGGAACGTTGTCGTCGGGCCGCCCGCTTCTCCCGTGGGCCTGCGATGAGCGGCCCGCCCGCGTGGTGAGGAGGGGAAGGAACGTGGGTGTTGTGTGCACGTCCGGGGGCTGCAAAAGGCCAAGCGAAAGACCCCGCCCCTCCACACCACCGGCATGCCCAGTCCCTCGCCGGTACACGTCCGGATGGGACACTCACCGTCACCACGTCGACATCCACGTCCGCGACACCGACCTCACCTCAGGGGGCTCCATGGCCACGACCATCCGCAGGGCAGTCATTCCCGCCGCCGGCCTCGGTTCCAGGCTTCTGCCGCTGACCAAGGCCACGCCGAAGGAAATGCTGCCCGTCGGTGACAAACCCGTCATCGAGCACACCGTCCGGGAACTCGTGGCCTCCGGCATCACCGACATCACCATCGTCGTCTCGGGCGGGAAGGGGCTCATCCAGGACCACTTCCGGCCCAACCCCGCGCTCGTCGAGCAACTGCGGGCCGACGGCAAGGCGGCGTACGCGGACGCCGTGGAGGAGGTCGGCGAGCTGTCCCGGCTCGGGCACATCACCTACCTCGACCAGCACGGCCCGTACGGCAACGGCACCCCCGTCCTCAACGCCGCCCGCAACTTCGGTGACGAGCCGATGCTCGTGCTGTGGCCGGACGACGTGTTCGTCGCCGAGGTGCCGCGTGCCCAGCAGCTGATCCGGGCCTACGAGGCCACCAGCTGCCCGGTCCTCGCGCTGATGCCGATGGACCCGGCCGACTCCCAGCGGTACGGCGTACCCGTCGTCAAGGAAGACCTCGGCGACGGCCTGCTGCGCATCACCGGCCTGGTGGAGAAGCCCAAGCCGCAGGACGCGCCCTCCGCGTACGCGGCCATCGGCGGGTACGTCATCACCCCGGGCATCGTCGACGAGCTGCGGGAACAGACCAAGCGCTGGTACGAGCACCAGACCGGCGAGATCTACCTGACCGACGCGATCAACGCCTACGCCGGCAACCGGGCCGTGTACGGGCAGGTCATCCAGGGGCGTTGGTACGACACCGGCAACCCGCTCGCCTACCTCACCGCCCAGTTCGCCGCCGCCCTGGCCGACCCGGAGTACGGCCCGCATCTGCGCCGGCTCGCGGCGGAACTCGATCAGCCCGCGGAGTAATACGAAGAGGGCGGCACCCCCGCACAGGGTGCCGCCCTCCCCTCGTGCGCCGGAACCGCCGCCGGATCGTGAGGGTCGGGGATCAACGGCGGTTCCGGGGTCCTGGGGTCAAGCCGCGGTCAGCGGTGGTCGCTTCCCGCCGACTGTGACGCCGCCCGGCCCGCCTCCAGTCGCGCCACCGGGATCCGGAACGGCGAGCAGGAGACGTAGTCCAGGCCCACCTCGTGGAAGAAGTGGACGGACTCCGGGTCACCGCCGTGCTCGCCGCAGACGCCGAGCTTCAGGTCGGGGCGGGTCTCCCGGCCCGCCTTCGCCGCCGCGGCGACCAGCGAGCCCACGCCGTCCTTGTCGATCGTCTCGAAGGGCGAGACGCCGAAGATGCCCTTCTCCAGGTACGCCGTGAAGAACGAGGCCTCCACGTCGTCCCGGCTGAAGCCCCACACCGTCTGCGTGAGGTCGTTCGTGCCGAAGCTGAAGAACTCCGCCGCCTCCGCGATCTGACCGGCGGTCAGTGCGGCCCGCGGGAGTTCGATCATCGTGCCGATCGCCAGCTTCAGCTCCGTACCGCTCGCCGCCTCGACCTCCGCGATGACCGTGTCGGCCTCGTCGCGGACGATCTCCAGCTCCTGGACCGTGCCGACCAGCGGGATCATGATCTCGGCGCGTGGGTCGCCCTTCGCCGCCTTGCGCTCGGCCGCGGCCTCGGCGATGGCCCGTACCTGCATCGTGAACAGGCCGGGGATGACCAGGCCCAGCCGGACGCCGCGCAGGCCCAGCATCGGGTTCTGCTCGTGCAGGCGGTGGACCGCCTGGAGCAGGCGCAGTTCGTTCTCGTGCGGCTCCTGGCGGGACTCCGCCAGCGCCACGCGGACCGACAGCTCCGTGATGTCGGGGAGGAACTCGTGCAGCGGGGGGTCCAGGAGACGGATGGTGACCGGGAGGCCGTCCATCGCCTCGAAGAGTTCTACGAAGTCCTGCTTCTGGAGCGGGAGCAGCTCCTTCAGGGACTCCTCGCGTTCCGCCTGCGTGTCCGCGAGGATCAGGCGTTCCACCAGCTCGCGGCGGTCGCCGAGGAACATGTGCTCCGTACGGCACAGGCCGATGCCCTGCGCGCCGAAGCGGCGGGCTCGCAGCGCGTCCTCGGCGTTGTCCGCGTTGGCGCGTACGCGCAGCCGGCGCTTGCGGTCGGCGAACGCCATGATGCGGTGGACGGCCTCGACCAGTTCGTCGGCGTCGTCCGCACCCGCGTGCATCCGGCCCTCGAAGTACTCGACGACCGGGGACGGGACCACCGGCACCTCACCGAGGTACACCTTGCCCGTCGAGCCGTCGATGGAGATGAGGTCGCCCTCCTCGACGACGTGGCCGCCCGGCACCGTCATCCGGCGGCGCTTGGTGTCGACCTCCAGCTCCTCCGCGCCGCAGACACAGGTCTTGCCCATGCCGCGCGCGACCACGGCGGCGTGGGAGGTCTTGCCGCCCCGCGAGGTGAGGATGCCCTCCGCCGCGATCATGCCGTCCAGGTCGTCGGGGTTGGTCTCCCGGCGGATGAGGATGACCTGCTCGCCGGAGCGCGACCACTTCACCGCGGTGTACGAGTCGAAGACCGCCTTGCCGACCGCCGCACCCGGCGACGCCGCGATGCCCCGGCCCACCTGCTCGACCTTGGCACTCTCGTCGAAGCGGGGGAACATCAGCTGGGCGAGCTGGGCGCCGGTGACGCGCTGCAGGGCCTCGGCCTCGTCGATCAGGCCCTGGTCGACGAGCTGCGTGGCGATACGGAAGGCCGCGCCCGCCGTGCGCTTGCCGACGCGCGTCTGGAGCATCCACAGCTGACCGCGCTCGATCGTGAACTCGATGTCGCACAGGTCCTTGTAGTGGTTCTCCAGCGTCTCCATGATCTGCATCAGCTGGTCGTACGACTTCTTGTCGATCCGTTCCAGCTCCGCGAGCGGGACCGTGTTGCGGATGCCCGCCACGACGTCCTCGCCCTGGGCGTTCTGCAGGTAGTCGCCGTAGACGCCCTGGTGGCCGGAGGCGGGGTCGCGGGTGAAGGCGACGCCCGTGCCCGAGTCGGGGCCGAGGTTGCCGAAGACCATCGAGCAGACGTTCACGGCCGTGCCGAGGTCGTGCGGGATGCGCTCCTGACGGCGGTACAGCTTGGCCCGGTCGCCGTTCCAGGAGTCGAAGACCGCCTTGATGGCGAGGTCCATCTGCTCGCGCGGGTCCTGCGGGAAGTCCCGGCCGGCCTCCTTCTTGACGATCTTCTTGAAGGAGGTGACGAGCTTCTTCAGGTCCGCGGCCTCCAGCTCGGTGTCGACCGCGACCTTCTTGGCCTCCTTGGCCTTCTCCAGCGCCTCCTCGAAGAGGTCGCCGTCGACGCCGAGGACGGTCTTGCCGAACATCTGGATGAGGCGGCGGTAGGAGTCCCAGGCGAACCGCTCGTCGCCGGCCTGCTTGGCCAGGCCCTGCACGGACTTGTCCGACAGGCCGATGTTGAGGACGGTGTCCATCATGCCGGGCATGGAGAACTTGGCACCCGAGCGGACCGACACGAGGAGGGGGTTGTCGGCCTGACCGAGCTTCTTGCCCATCTTCTGCTCCAGCGCGTCGAGGTGCGCACTCACCTCGTCACGCAGTGCCGCGGGCGCCTCGCCGCTGTCCAGGTAGACCTTGCAGGCCTCGGTGGTGATGGTGAAGCCCGGAGGGACGGGGAGGCCCAGGTTGGTCATCTCGGCGAGGTTCGCGCCCTTGCCGCCGAGGAGGTCCTTGAGGTCCTTGTTGCCCTCGGTGAAGTCGTAAACGAACTTCACGCCCTCAACGCTCTTGCCGGATCCGGCTACCTGGGGATCTTTGTTTTCCGACACGGGTCTCGACTCCTCGAGGACGCGGTGGCTGCCCTGACGGCGAGGAACATACCCAGATCAAAGGCGCCTGGGTACGTCCACTTGTGCGTCATGCGCCTGTAACCAGTCGTCCGCCACCGGATCGAAAGTCAAGGCTTGGTAAGCGGTGACGGGCGGATGTTTTCACTTCTTGAACGCAACCTCACCCCCAGGCCGGGCATTGTGCTCGTATGAGCGGGTTCCAGCACGTCTGATTTCGATCGATGAACGATCAAGGGGTGGCACTGAGTGCCACCCCTTGGAAAAGTGCAGTCGCCCAAGATCCGCTCATCTGAGCGCAACCCTTATCAAGGGTGGCGAGAATCACGCTGCCACAGGCGACGGGATTTCACCATGCGGACGTCATGCGGACGCCGTAGGGAGACGGAAACGCGCGCGTCACACGCCCCGCGCTCGCGCCGTCACACCCCCAGCGCCCGCAACCGCTCCTCCACCCGCTCCGGCGCGTACAGGTGCTCCACGACCAGCGCACCGGCCCCCACCAGCCCCGCCCGCTCCCCCAGCCACGAGGTCACGATGTCCAGCCGGGCCGTGGAGCGCGGCAGCGCCCGCTGGTACAGCAGTTCCCGCACGCCGGTCAGGAAGGGCGTTCCGGCCAGATCGCCCGCGATCATCAGCACACCGGGGTTCAGCAGGGTGACGACCGTCGCCAGTACGTCCCCGACCCGGCGCCCGGCCTCCCGTGCCAGGCCCACCGCCTCCGGATGCCCGGCCGCCAGCAGCTCCCGTACGTCCGAACCGGAGGCCGCCGGCACCCCGGCCTCGGCCAGCCGCCGGGCCACGGCGCCCCCGCTGGCGACGGCGGCCAGACAGCCGTACGAACCGCACCGGCACAGCGCGTCGGCGCCCTCCGGCACCCGGATGTGGCCGATGTCCCCGGCGCCGCCGTCGATGCCCCGGTAGACCGAGCCGTCGACCACGACGCCCGCGCCGATGCCGGTGGAGACCTTGACGAGGACGAACGCCGAGCAGTCGGGGTGGCCGGTGCGCTGTTCGCCGTACGCCATCAGGTTCGCGTCGTTGTCGACGAGGACGGGGACGGGCGCGGCGCCGGTGTGGTCGGTGAACGACCTGGCCAGCCGGCTGCGTATGTCGTAGCCGTCCCAGCCCGGCATGATCGGGGGCTGGACGACCCGGCCGGAGTCGGTGTCGACCGGGCCGGGGACGGCGAGTCCGATGCCGCAGACCTCGTCGGCGTCGTGGCCGCACTTCTGCAGCAACTCCGCGAACCACCGCCCGAGTTCGCCGAGCACCGGCTCCGGGCCGTCCTCGACGACCAGGGTGCCGCCGTGTTCGGCGAGGATCTCGCCGGTCAGGGTGAGGACGGCCGCGCGGGCGTGGCGGGTGTCGAGGTCGGCGGCGAGGACGACGGCGTGTTCGTCGTCGAACTCCAGGGTGATGGCGGGGCGGCCGCCGAGCGGGGAGTCCACCGGGCCGCCGGCGCCCTCGCGCAGCCAGCCCGCGCGGAAGAGGCGGTCGAGGCGCTGGCCGACGGTGGCCCGGGACAGGCCGGTGACCTGCTGGAGGGCGCCACGGGTGGTGGCGCGGCCACTGCGCACGAGTTCGAGCAGCTCGCCGGCGCTGGCCTGGGTCGTGTTCCGTCCGGGCATGCGCACCCCCTTGTGTTTCCCAACCCTGCATTACATAGTGGGTTTTGCGTGTTAAATAGACGTAACTCTACGGTAGCCGAGGCCGAACCGGCCGACCGGACGTCTTTCGGGGAGCCCCGAGTGGATCGCATCGCCCACGTCACCGACCGCCCGGCACAGCGCGCGATCGCATACGATCCCGGCGCCGAGGCGCGGTCAGCGCACCTCAGGGCCGAGCGGGTGCTGGCGGGCAACTGGACCGGAACGTCGACCGTGCCCTCGCGCGGGCTGTATCCGCACCAGTGGTCCTGGGACTCGGGGTTCATCGCGATCGGGCTGCGGCATGTGTCGCCGTTACGGGCGCAGACGGAGCTGGAGACGCTGCTGGCCGCGCAGTGGGGCGACGGGCGGATCCCGCACATCGTCTTCAACGCCTCCGTGCCGCTGGACGCCTATTTCCCGAGCCCCGACTTCTGGCGCTCCTCGACCGCGGGGCGCGCTGCGGGCGCCCCGCGCACCGTACAGACCTCCGGCATCGTGCAGCCACCGGTGCACGCGCTGGCGGCATGGCTGGTGCACTGCGCCGACCCGGGGCTGTCGCGGGCGCGCGGCTTTCTCGCCGGGGTGTATCCGCGGCTGGCGGCCTGGCACCGCTATCTGCTGCACCGGCGTGACCTGGGCGGCGCGGGGCTCGCGTCGGTGGTCCACCCCTGGGAGCAGGGCATGGACAACAGCCCCTGCTGGGACGCCCCGCTCGCTCGCATCACCCCGGCCCCGGCCCGCTCCTTCCGCCGCGCGGACCTCGACCACGGCGCACCCGAGGACCGGCCGACGGATCTGGACTACGGGCGGTACGTGCGGCTGGCGACGGACTACCGGGGGCGCGGATACAGGGACGGGCCGGGCGGGGGACGGTGCGCCGGAGTGAGCGACTTCGCGGTGGAGGACCCGGCGTTCAACGCACTGCTGATCGCCTCGGAGCACGCGCTGGCCCGGATCGCACGGGAGCTGGGCGCGACGGGCACGGCCCGGCACGCCCGGGCGGAGCGGCTGACGGGGGTGCTGATCGAGCGGCTGTGGGATGCGGGGGCGGGGATGTTCTTCTGCCGGGACCTGCGCAGCGGCGAACCGGTCGCCGAACGCAGCGTCTCCGGCCTCATCCCCCTCCTCCTCCCCACCCTCCCCCGGGACATCGCCGCCACCCTCGTGCGCACGCTCGACGGGCCGCACTTCGGGGCACGGCTGGTGCCCAGTTACGACCTGCTCGGCGAGGCCTTCGACCCGCACCGGTACTGGCGAGGGCCCGCGTGGTTCAACACGAACTGGCTGCTGGAGCGAGGGCTCAGGGTGCACGGCGACACCGAGCGGGCCGACGTCCTGCGCGACGCGATGATCGACACCGCCGACGCCTCCGGGTTCGCGGAGTACGTGGACCCGCACACCGGCGAGGCCTGCGGGGCGACCGGCTTCAGCTGGACCGCCGCGCTCACGCTCGACCTACTGGAAGCCAAGGGTGCCAACGGAGCCAAGGGAGGGGACCGGGGATGACGGACCGGCATCATCTGCTCGTGCACGGCGGGACGTTCGCCGCCGTCGGCAACGGCGGGAACATCAGCGGCGTACGGGGCGGCAGCTCACCGGACGGCCTGTTCGTCCGCGACGCCCGGCATCTGAGCCGCTGGCAGCTCACCGTCGACGGGGCCGTGCCCGAGGCCCTCAGTCCCGTCGCCGGAGGGGACACCGCCCGCTGTGTCCTCGTCCCGCGCGGCGGCCGGCAGGAGCCGTCGGCGTACGCGGTCTTCCGGGAACAGGCCGTCGGGGACAGCTCGTTCGTGGAGCTGCTGCGCGTCACCAGCAACCGCCCGGTACCGGTCACGGTCCGCCTCGCGCTCACCGTCGACGCCGACTTCACCGACCAGTTCGAGCTGCGCTCCGACCACCGTACGTACGCCAAGACCGGCGCCGTCCGCTCCCGCCGGGTCGTCGAGGACGGCGTGGAGTTCACCTACCAGCGGGGTGAGTGGCGATCCCGTACGACGGTGACCGCCGACCCCGCCCCGGACGCCGTGGAGGAGACCGGCACCGGCGCCCGGCGCCTCGTATGGACCCTCGATCTGGAACCGCACGGCACGGCCGGACTGACACTCCGTGTCATCGCCCGCCCGCACGGCGAGAAGCGCGCGCTGCGCGTACCCCTCTCCCCCGGCGCCGTCAACGAGCAACTCCTCGCGATGGAAGGCCGGTTCATCGAGGGCGTCGCCTTCCCCACCGGCTGGCCGGAGCTGGCGGCGGCCTGCGCGCGGGGCCTCGCCGACCTCGCCGCGCTCCAGGTCCCGGCCACCGGCCCGGACGGCGAGGAGCTGCGCGTCCCGGCCGCCGGAGCCCCCTGGTTCCTGACCCTGCTGGGCCGCGACGCCCTCCTGACCTCCCTCTTCGCCCTCCCCTACCGCCCGCAGCTGGCCGCCGCCACCCTGCCCGCCCTCGCCGCCACCCAGGCGACCGGGACGGACCCCGGTTCGGTCGCCCAGCCCGGCAAGATCGTGCACGAGGTGCGGCACGGCGAGCTGGCGCACTTCGGGCAGGTGCCGTACGGGCGTTACTACGGCTCGGTGGACGCCACCCCGCTGTTCCTGGTGCTGCTCGGGGCGTACGTCGAACAGACCGGGGACACCGTCCTCGCCCGCCGGCTGGAGCCGCACGCCCGCGCGGCCGTCGGCTGGATGCTGGACCACGGCGGGCTGACCTCGCGCGGCTACCTCGTCTACCGCGCCGACCAGGGCGGCCTGGCCAACCAGAACTGGAAGGACTCCCCCGGCGCCATCTGCTCCGCCGACGGCACCCGGCCCACCGGCCCGGTGATGGCGGCGGGCGCGCAGGGCTACGCGTACGACGCGCTGCGCCGCACGGCGTGGCTGGCCCGCACGGTGTGGGACGACCAGACGTACGCGGCGCTGCTGGAGCAGGCGGCCGGTGATCTGCGCGACCGTTTCCAGCGGGACTTCTGGATGCCGGACCGGTCCTTCCCCGCCCTCGCCCTGGACGGCGACGGCCGCCAGGTGGACGCGCTGGCCTCGGACGCCGGGCATCTGCTGTGGTCCGGGCTGCTCGACAAGGAGTACGGCGAGGTCGTCGGCCGGCGGCTCGTCGAACCGGACTTCTTCTCCGGCTGGGGGGTGCGCACGCTGGCCGCCGGGCAGGCGGCGTACCACCCGCTGTCGTACCACCGGGGCTCGGTCTGGCCGCACGACAACGCGCTGATCACCCTCGGTCTCGCCCGCTACGGCCTGCACGACGAGGCCCGCACGGTCGCCCACGCGCTGGTCGACGCGGCGACCGCGACCGGGCACCGGCTGCCGGAGGTGCTCGCCGGGTACGGCCGGGACACACACGCCGAGCCGGTGCCGTATCCGCACGCGTGCGTACGGGAGTCGCGGTCGGCGGCGGCGCCGCTCGCCTTGCTGACGGCGGTGGGCGGCGCCTAGGACGGAGGCCGGGATCACTTGACGATGGGGCCGGAGTCGGCGGGGGGCGTGTAGCCGCCGTAGTCGATGTTGTCGTTGGGACCGGGGCCGCCCGGGGCGGGCGGAGTGGTGTCGCCACCGGTCGCGGCAGACGAACCCCCGCCGGGAGGCTCGGTGTCACCACCGGTCGCGACCGAGGAGCCACCGGCAGGCGCCTCGGTGTCACCGCCGGTCACGACGGAGAGATCCTGGTCGGGCACCTCGCCAGGGTCGGTGTCACCGCCGGTCGCGCCGGAGGGATCCCCCTCGGACTCCTCGCCGAAGTCGGTGTCACCACCGCTCGCGCCAGAGGGGCCGGAGTAGGTGCAGACGTTGTAGCCGTCGTCGGCCAGGATCCATGCGCAAGTGCCGGGGTCCTTGGGGTCCTGGGTCGGCGTGGCGGCGAACGCGGGCGCGGAGAGGGAGGTGGCTCCGGCGGCCAGGACGGTGGCGGCCAGGAGGAGGACGAAGCGTCGGGGGCTCGCGAGGGTCATGGGAGAGGGTCCTTGCACACTCGGGGAGGGGACTCCTCCATTCAGCCCCGGGGCGGCGGCCCGGGTCACGGCACGGAAAGTCGGGGCTTGACGTGTGGGGGGGTCCGGATGCTTCCCGAAAAGTGACCGGGTGCGGTGAACACCGGGGCGGCGCGGACCGTACGACATGGCGGCGGACCCGTTCCCCCACGCCGGGTCCGCCGCCGCACCGCGCTTTCGTACGGAGGGACCTTCGGGTGGCTGTCTTCACGCGTCAACCACGGCACACGACCGATGACGCACCGGACGACACCGAGCCGCAAGCCCCCGAAGGCCGCCTCACCCGCTGGCGCACCGCCCACCCCACCGCCACCCGCGTCCTGCGCCGTACCGCCACCGGCCTCTGCGCGGCCCTGGTCCTGATCGCGCTGCTGCTGCCCAACACCCTGCAGACGATGACGGCGGGCACGTTCCTCCGCATCCCCGTGGAGGCGATCATCGGGGCGGCCGTGCTGCTGGTGCTGCCGCGCCGCCCCCGGCTGGTGGCGGCCGTCGTCGCCGGGCTCGGGCTCACCGCGCTGACCGCGCTGAACCTGCTCGACATGGGCTTCAACGAATACCTCGGCCGCGACTTCAACCTCGTCCTCGACTGGGGCCTGCTCGACGACGCCCAGGCGTACATGGAGGACACGATGGGCGCGGCCGGAGCCATCGCGCTCGCGGTCGGTGCCGTCGCCCTCGTCGTACTCCTCGGCGCCCTGATGACGCTGGCGACGGTCCGGACGAGCGGCGTGCTCGTCCGGCATCGCACGGTCGCCGTCCGGTCGACGCTCGCCGCCGCCGTCGTATGGACCCTGACGTACGCGCTGGGCCTGCAGTTCGCCGGGCTGCCGGTCGCGGCCGACAACGCGGCGGCGCTGACGCAGGCCCGGGCGGAGAAGGTGCAGGCGACGCTGCGGGACGAGGCGGCGTTCGCGCGGGAGGCGAGGACGGACATCTTCGCCGACACCCCCGGCGAGCAGCTCGTACCGGACCTGCGCGGCAAGGACGTCATCTTCACCTTCATCGAGTCCTACGGCCGCAAGGCGATCGAGGACCCACTGATCTCACCCGGCGTCCGGCAGACCCTCGACACCGGCACCGAGGCCCTCACCGAGGCGGGCTTCGCCGCGAAGAGCGGCTGGCTGACCTCCGCGACCTTCGGGGGCAGCAGCTGGCTCGGCCACTCCACGTTCCTGTCCGGGCTGTGGGTCGACAGCCAGCAGCGCTACGCGACCGTCACCTCCGGGGACCATCTCACCCTCACCAAGGCGTTCCGGAAGACCGGCGACTGGCGGACCGTCGGGATCATGCCGGGGGTGCAGAAGGGCTGGCCGGAGGCGAAGTTCTACGGGCTGGACACCGTGTATGACGCCTTCGAACTCGGCTACAAGGGCCCGAAGTTCAGCTGGTCGACGATGCCGGACCAGTACACGCTGGAGGCGTTCCAGCGGCTGGTGCACGGCAAGCCGCGCGACAAGCCGCTGATGGCGGAGGTCATCCTGACGTCCAGTCACCAGCCCTGGTCGCCACTGCCGAGGATGGTCGACTGGGAGGACCTCGGCGACGGCTCGCTCTTCGGCCCCATCCAGAAGGCGGGCACCGATCCGGCGGACATCATCGCCGACGGCACCCGGTCGAAGGAGGAGTACGGCAAGTCCATCGAGTACTCCGTGACCAGCCTCACCCAGTGGCTTCAGCGGTACGGCACCGAGGACACCGTCCTCGTCTTCCTCGGCGACCACCAGCCCATCGTCCGGGTCAGCGGCTACGACTCCGGCCGGGACGTGCCGGTGTCGATCGTCGCCAAGGACCCGAAGGTGCTGGACAAGATCGCGAGCTGGGGCTGGTCGGACGGGCTGCGGCCCGCGCAGGACGCGCCGGTGTGGAAGATGAGCGACTTCCGGGACCGCTTCCTGACGGCGTACGGCTCGATCCCTTCGGGGAAGAGCCCGTCGGGGAAGAAGGGCTGATCAGCCGCCGGAGGTGTCCAGCTCGGCGTCCTCGCTGATCCCCGCGCAGTCGTACGGGTCCTTCAGCCAGCCGTCCGGCAGGACGACGCGGTTGTTGCCGGAGGTACGGCCGCGTGGGCCGTCGGCGCCGGTCGGCCAGGGCTGGTCGAGGTCCAACTCGTCCAGGCCGGCGCGCAGTTCTTCGAGCGAGGACGTGATGGCGAGCCGCTTGCGCATCTCGGAGCCGACCGCGAAGCCCTTCAGGTACCAGGCGACGTGCTTGCGGAAGTCGATGACGCCGCGCGACTCGTCGCCGATCCACTCACCGAGCAGGGTGGCGTGCCGGACCATCACCTCGGCGACCTCGCGGAGCGTGGGCCGCGCGATGTCCTCGGCACGCCCCTCGAAGGCGGCCACCAGATCGGCGAACAGCCACGGCCGCCCCAGGCACCCGCGCCCGACCACCACTCCGTCGCAGCCGGTCTCCTTCACCATCCGCACCGCGTCCTCGGCCGACCAGATGTCGCCGTTGCCGAGCACGGGGATCTCCGGCACATGCTCCTTCAGCCGCGCGATGGCGTCCCAGTCGGCGGTGCCGCCGTAGTGCTGGGCGGCGGTACGGCCGTGCAGGGCGATGGCGGTGACGCCCTCCTCGACGGCGATCCGGCCGGCGTCGAGGTAGGTGATGTAATCGTCGTCGATGCCCTTGCGCATCTTCATGGTGACGGGCAGGTCACCGGCCCCGGAGACCGCCTCCCGGAGGATCGCGCGGAGCAGGTTCCGCTTGTAGGGCAGCGCGGAGCCGCCGCCCTTGCGGGTCACCTTCGGCACCGGGCAGCCGAAGTTCAGGTCGATGTGGTCGGCCAGGTCCTCCTCCGCGATCATGCGGACGGCCTTGCCGACGGTCGCCGGGTCCACGCCGTACAGCTGGATCGAACGCGGCTTCTCGGTCGCGTCGAAGTGGACCAGCTGCATGGTCTTCTCGTTGCGCTCGACCAGCGCCCGGGTCGTGATCATCTCGCTCACGAACAGGCCCTTGCCGCCGCTGAACTCCCTGCACAGGGTGCGGAAAGGCGCGTTGGTGATCCCGGCCATCGGGGCCAGGACGACGGGCGGCTGGACGGTGTGCGGACCGATCTGCAGGGGCGTGGACATTCCTCCATTGTGCCGTGCAATGAGTTCGTAAAATTCGTTAGTTAGCCACACTATCGAAATCGGCGTACGATGGACGCCATGCCCGAGCTCAGCCCCCGCCGACGCCTGCTGGTCCTCGCGATCTGCTGCATGAGTCTGCTGATCGTGAGCCTGGACAACACCGTCCTGAACGTCGCCCTGCCCTCCATGCAGCACGACCTGCGGGCCGGTACGTCCGGCCTCCAGTGGACGATCGACGCCTACACGCTCGTCCTGGCGTCCCTGCTGATGCTCGCGGGCTCCACGGCCGACCGGATCGGCCGCAAGCGGGTCTTCATGGCGGGCCTGATCGTCTTCGCCATCGGCTCGGCGCTGTGCTCGGTGGCGCCCGACCTGGACACCCTGGTGATCTTCCGCATGGTGCAGGCGGTGGGCGGTTCGATGCTCAACCCGGTCGCCATGTCGATCATCACCAACACCTTCACCGACCCGCGCGAGCGCGCCCGCGCGATCGGGGTGTGGGGCGCGGTCGTCGGTATCTCCATGGCCGCGGGACCGCTGGTGGGCGGCCTGCTGGTGGAGGCGGTGAACTGGCGGGCGATCTTCTGGATCAACCTTCCGGTGGGGGCCGCCGCACTGCTGCTGACGCTGCGGTACGTCCCCGAGTCCCGCGCCCCGAAGGCGCGGCGGGCCGATCCGGTGGGCCAGCTGCTGGTGATCGCGCTGTTCGGATCGCTGACGTACGCGATCATCGAGGCGCCGAACGCCGGGGGCGCGACGGTGGCGCCGTTCGCGGCGGTGGCGTTGGCGGCGTTGGTGGGCCTGCTGGCGTATGAGCCGCGTCGAGTGGAGCCGTTGATCGATCTGCGGTTCTTCCGGTCGGCGCCGTTCAGTGGGGCGACGGTGATCGCGATCAGCGCGTTCGCGGCGCTGGGCGGGTTCCTGTTCCTGTCGACGCTCTATCTGCAGAACGTGCGGGGGCTGGACGCGCTGCACGCCGGGCTGTGGATGCTGCCGATGGCTGTGCCGACATTCCTGTGCGCGCCGCTGGCCGGGCGGCTGGTGGGGAGCCGGGGGCCGCGCGTGCCGTTGCTGATCGCGGGGGCGGCGATGACGGCGAGTGCGGTGCTGTTCGCGGGGTTCGAGGGGGAGACGTCGGATGTCACGTTGTTCGTGGGGTACGTGCTGTTCGGTGTGGGCTTCGGGTTCGTGAACGCGCCGATCACGAACACGGCGGTGTCGGGGATGCCACGGGCCCAGGCGGGGGTGGCGGCGGCGGTCGCCTCGACGAGTCGGCAGCTCGGGCAGACGCTGGGGGTCGCGGTGGTCGGCGCGGTGCTGGCGTCGGGGATCGGGGCGTCGTCGTATCGGGAGGCGTTTGTGTCGGCTGCTCGGCCGGGGTGGTGGGTTCTCGTGGTGTGCGGGGTGGGGGTGCTGGTGTTCGGGGTGTTGAGCAGTGGGCGGTGGGCTCGGGGGACTGCTGAGCGGGCGGCTGAGCGGTTGGAGGGGGATGGGGTGCGGCAGGTGGTGGGGGCTGCTGAGGGTGCCTAGCTGGGGGTCTTCCGTGGCTGGGCGCGCAGTTCCCCGCGCCCCTGTGGGTCGGCCGCCTTGCGGTGATGCTAGAGGGAGTCAGCGGCGCCCGATGGTTCTGTGCTGAGCCCGCCCCAACCGCCCCGCCTGGGAGAGGACCAGCGGCCGGACCGGGGGCCTTGTGCGTCGGGGGCCGCGGACGCACATCATGCGGCCCTCGCGCCTCCAGCAACGCCCACTGACCGTGCCGGCAGGGGCCCGAGCTTCACTGAGTGGCCGCCCCGACGGGGGACGCAGGGGCGGCCAC
This sequence comes from Streptomyces sp. Z423-1, assembly GCF_013009255.1. Classification (NCBI taxonomy): domain Bacteria; kingdom Bacillati; phylum Actinomycetota; class Actinomycetes; order Kitasatosporales; family Streptomycetaceae; genus Streptomyces; species Streptomyces sp. Z423-1. The sequence continues at coordinate 6,390,372 of NZ_CP053109.1, read as the reverse complement.
CCTCCCGCTACCAGCGCGGTCGGCGTCGCTGCCAGGAGCGGGGGGCAGTGGCGTACGGCACCTGCTCGGACTGGTGCGGGGCCCGCCGGCAGACTTCCTTGTGCAGGTGGACGATCGCACCTGGCCCGGTGGCGCCGACGTTGTCGGCCGTCATCGGCCTCAACGATTCGCTGCTGCGCGCCTGCCTGCCGCGCGAACAGGGCGGGATGGGTCTCCGCGTCCGGGTCGCTCTCCTCGATCCCGACAGCGACGCCCTGGCGCGCCGCGCGGCGGAGATCGGGGAGTCCGCCGAGTCCCTCGCGTCGGGGGTGCGGCTCGCTGAGGCGCGGCTGCGGGAACTCGCGGACGCGGGCGATGTCGGCGTGTGGCGGTACCGGATGCTCCCGACGTGGCGGCTCATCCGCACCGACGGGACCATGTTCGTCGGCGCGTTCGATGCCGGGCGGGAAGGCCACGAGTCGGCCCTGTACAAGGTCATGGAGACGCCACACGGTCCGCTGTACAGGGGGTTTCGGCGGATGTTCGACGCAGTCATCGACGGCGCGCAGCGCACAGTCTGACGAGAGGGGAAGTGCTGGTGATCGAGGCGGAGTTGAAGGCCCATGTGCACGCGCCCGAGCAGGTGATGCGGCAGTTGGAGGAGCGCGCCGAGGCCCGCGTCGAGGTATACCGAGACACGTACTACGACCGGCCGGACGGGTCGCTGGAGAAGGCGGGCGAAGAACTGCGGGTGCGCACCGTGCATGGCGCGGACGGCACACGCACGGTGCTCACGTGGAAGGGCGCGGCGGTCGACGAGGACTCGGGGTCGAAGCCCGAGCACGAGACCCGGGTCGAGGACGCCGACCAGGCGCACGCAATCCTGCGGGGGCTGGGGCATGTCGAGTTGATCGCGTTCGAGAAGCGATGCCGCAACTACGACTTCACCGCTCGCGGTCGGCGCATGCTCGCCACGCTCGTACGGGTGCCGGAGATCGATGGCACGTTCCTGGAGGTCGAGACGCTCGTCGACGAGGACCAGGTGTCCGCAGCCCTGGACGACATCCGCGCGGTGCTCGCCGAACTGGGCATCCAGGCGGAGGACCTGACACGGGAGACGTACACGGGCGCGGTGGCGGCCCAGCGGGCGGCCTGACCGGTGCAACACACCATTCCAGCCAGGTGCACCAGGTGACGCCGACCGCGGAGAGCTGTGGGATGACCTCCGGCGGGAAACGGAACCCCGTACGACACCGTGCCCACGAGCAGCTCTCCAGCGATCCGACCAGACGGATGATCACGCCACCGGAGAAGCCTCCCACTCACCTCACAATGCGCGCCGAGCCCCTCCCCAGGGTGCACGTCCCGCCTACCGGAAGATCCCCGTCACGGACGCCGCAAATTCCACAAGTACGGCCACTCCGAGAATTCCTCCCAAAATCCTCACGACTGTCGGCCCGAAACCGGGTCCGGGGCCGAAGGGTCCATGATTCATGGTGAATTGATGGATACGAAATGCAACATCATGCACATTGAAAGCAATCCCGAGACAGGTCACCACAAATATCCCTGACCATACCACGCCTACGTAATCTCCTACACCACCGGAAGCCGTAATGAATTCACTAGCCGACAACATTCACATTTCCAATCGGCAATGCAGCATGGACGGGCTGGCTCTACTGGTCAACAGCTTTGAGACCCTGGTAAGCCTCTCGCAGGTCTGCACTCTCCGGCAATTTACGAGCCTCTACAGCCTTGACGATTTCCAGGGCTCGCCAATGGTTGGACGGAACCACTCGGCCGGACAGGATCGCTTTTTGAGCGGAGTCACACGCTTCATCAAGTCGATTCTGCTTGAGAAGCACCAAGGCGAGATCAATATTGGCGGAAGCCACCCGACGTGGCCAACGTGAAGGGTCTCCACTCGGGCTCAGTCGCTTGATGACTTCCCTTGCGTACGGCTCTGCTTCGGTATCCCCGAGCCAAGCAAGGGTTGTAGCCGTATAGGACAGTGACTTAGCAGGGTCATAGCGATAGTGGTGCTCTGGGGTGTCGGGGGTGCCGATAGCCGCAGACAGGTTCTGTACTCGCTCAATAGCCGAGTAGGTCTCTGTCGCGTTACCTAGTCGCGCATTCGCTCTGCCCTCTTGGGCCGTCGCCTGGATCATGGCAGATGTACCATGCGGAGCGATTTGCTGAGCCGCGAGAGAGAGATCGACAGCCTGGACGTAGTTCCCGTCGGTCAGTACACGCCAAGCCTCGGTTTCGTAGCACCAGGCTTCAATCTCAGGATGTCCGGCCTCCCTTGCGAGAGTTGCGGCTGTCTCCAGCCTCGCGGTAGCTGCGTCGTCCTGCATCAGGTCGATATGAACGGTGGCCCCAAGCAGAGAAAGCCAACCGCCGAGGACCAACAAGCGTCGGTGCTCGGACAGGGTCTTCTTACCGTCGAGGAGCTTGACCACATAGCCAGTGTGCTTACGCGTTTGCCGCAATAGGTCTTCAGGCTGAGCTTTCGGATAAGCCATGGCCAGCCGGTCAAAGGTCAGCTCAAGTCGTTCAAGGGTGGCGTTGCCTACGTCGCTCGCCTGTACGCGCCGCGCAAGCTCCCATGCGCCCATCTCGTCATCGTTGGAGCCGCTGTCTTCTACGGTCAGAGATAGGCCGAGGTATTCGTTGAGGGCTTGGGTCAACTCGGGAGAGGCAGCCTGTTTCCCATTGAGTACGCGGCTCAGATAAGCCACGTCGTAATGCAACTCCTTGGCTGTACCTCTGAGGCTCTTCCCTTGTGCCTTGAGTGCCATCCGTACCTCAGACCCGAAGTCGATCATGGCGCGCTCCCGTTGACTGTTGACTCTCAGGGTAGTCAACGCTGGTCAACTGCCCTACGGGTACACGAAACCGGTTGAGTTCGACAGACGCAACGCAAAGCCCCCGAACCACATGCACGGTGATCCGGGGGCGTGGCCACCAACCGGTAAGGGGTTGACGACAATGCCCAAAGCTACAGCGAGGCCTCCCCAAAGTCGCCAGCGTGTGGGGACGGACACCGACGCGCAACAGGGCGAGTACACGACGTACGCGCCCCGGGGTGAGAAGTGCCGCAGGTGTCACGCGCCGTTCGGAAGTCTTGAGGTGGTGCGGCGGGTCAAGCCGCTCGGAATCGCCACCAGCCGCCCGTACGTGCACCTTGAGTGCCCCACGTCGGAGGGTGCGGAGTGACGGCCCCGGCAAGGCGACTGCGCATCCGTCAGACTGCCTTACCCGCCCCGGCGTTGGTCAGGCTGTTGGACCCGTCCGAGAGGCCGCCGGAGGGCCCTTGGTGGACACAGTACGGCGGAACGCTCGATCCAGCGTCCGGCGTGATCACATTCCCGCCCGGTGCGCTCCCTCCACGCGCTGTGCCCGGCTGCCGGCGCTGCGCCGACCGGCGAGAGGGGGCGGCATGACGCGCGCAACGTACAGGTTTCGTGAGCACACGCTGACCCCGGACACGGGCTCCGAAGCCGGCCCCGTTCTGTTCGCCATGGAGTGCAAGGGCTGTGGCGACAGCAGCGACGGCAGTAACGACCAGGGCGACGGGTCCGCGTGGGCTGCCGGTCACCTCAGGGCCAACCCCGGCCATCTCACCTACCGAGAGGTCATCACCCGTTCCTACCGATTCGAGCCGGGAGAGTGGCTGTGACAGACGCGGAGCTGTTGGCCCCTACCGGCGAGATCACCGGGACGGTTGGTGAAGACGTGCTGACCGTTCACCGGCTCAGTGAGGGACGGCCGGTGTGCGGTGCCACCGGCGAACTGACCGAGTGGCGGTGCGCCGTGACATGCGCTGACTGCCTGCCCAGCGAGTACAGGCCGCTGAGAACGGGTCCCGACTGTGCGTTCATCCCCCGTGGCGCATGGTTGGCCCAACGCGGCCCCTTGGATTCCCGCCCTTCCGCGCCGATTCCGAACGCGCGACGGGACGGGTTGCAAGACGGCGCGGGGACCGATTCCCCGCCACGCACGCCGAAGGTATAGGCAGATGACAGCAGACCCCGCATTCGAATTCCGCACGTCCACCGCGTGCAAGTACAACAACAACGACCCGCGCTGTGTCGAGGTGGCCACGAACGTTCCCGGCAAGGTCGCAGTCCGCAACTCCGCCACCGGTCAGACGGTCGAGTTCACGGCCGTCGAGTGGACCGACTTCCTGAGCGGTGCCAAGGTGGGGGAGTTCGACGTCACGGCGTAGGGAGTCGTCATGGGGCAGTGCCCGCAGTGCGGTGGCAGCGCGGAACCCGACCCGGAACACTCCGGGGTGCTGTGGTGCCTGTCGTGCTGGCACGTCTGGACGCTGCCCCGTGAGCGGATCTGTCCCGGCTACCGGCCGACACTGAACAGCGCGCTGCGCAAGCTGGACGAGTACCGGGACCTACGCGGCTGAACCCACCAATCGGGCCCCGTCGTGACACACGACGGGGGCTTTCCGCTGTTCAGATGGCCGTCTCTCAGCACGTATCGCAAGGTGTGTACCGTTCCAGCCAGGTGCCCCAGGTGACGCCGACCGCGGAGAGCTGTGCGACCTCCTCGCGGCGCAGGTCGGGGTGCGGCGTCGGCGGCCACGGGGCAGGCCGACCTGCTCGTGGGTGCTCCGCTCGCGGCGGCTGTGCAGAAACGCGGCAAGTTCGTGCCCTCGGATGTCGGCTTCCCGGGGTCGTACCGCTGCCGGTTCTCTGCCCTCGTTTTCCGCGTCGTGCTCTCCGAGGTGCCCACCGCCCGGGCCGGCGTCGGCAGCGGTGTGGTGATCACCACCCAGCAGTCCTCACTGGCGTTGGGCGTGGCCACCCTCGGCACCCTGTTCCTCGCCCTGGTCCCGGCGCTGGACATGACGACGTCGTAGATGCCGTAGGGCACCGCTCCGCCCAGCTCGCGTACGGGGAAGTCGTGGGTGTTTCCCGGTACGACACTCGGCTCTATCTCGGTATGGCCCGGGCATAACGCAGGGTGCCGAAGGCCGAAAGCCTTCGGCACCCAGGTTTCCCGCAGGTTTTTTTTCCTATCTCACGGAGAAGGAGGCGGCCACCCAGAGAGACCCCACTAGCACTCCGCCGATCCCCACGTACCGAAAGATGCTGGGAGTCGCCCGTCCCGTATTCATGAACGATGCGTAGAAATCGAAGAGGCGGTGGGCAACACCTCCGACATTGCCGATCAGGCATACACCGAAGCCGATCAAGGCCATCCCGACAATCAGGAGGAACATCTTTCTCTCTCCCCGTCTCCTAGCGGCTGAACCATGTACCGCTCCAAGTTCGGTTCAATCCGGCGTATCCCTCGTACTCAAGGCCCAAACCGATGCCCATTTCGAGGCTGCGTACCTGTTCACCACGCGTGTTGTAGGTGCCGATGGCGGTCTCGTGGTTGATCGTACCGCCGACTCCGCTGAACACCGACCCGCCGACATCCCGGCCATATCCGGCGAACTGCCCGATGTCATCGGCGTTGCTCCGGAGAATCGACACGTCGGTGCTGCCACCGAATCCGAATCCGCCGGCACCCAGCGAGGCTGTCCAGCCGAAGTCCTTCGTGCCGTCGGGCTTCTTCGTGATGACGAGGCATCCGGACGCCTCAGCGGTGACGAAGAATCCACCGCCGAAGCTTGCACACGCTCCATGAGAATTGTCCATTCCCAGTGCCCCGAAGGCCGCCCCCATCAGCTTCTGCTTCAGGCCGCCCGGCGTCGAGACGAAGGAGTCGGTCGCTCGCTGGTACCAGTTCTTGTTGGCCTCGGGCTTGGGCGCGGGGCCAGGGTTGGCCGGCGGGGTGGTGCTCAGCCAGCCCTTGGGCGCCGGCGTCGACGGCAGGTCGAGGTTGCGGCGGCCGGGGATGCCTCCGAGGCCCGTGGGCTTCATGCCCTTGACGAGCGGGGGACGCTTGCCGCAGCGGCAGGCGCGGACCGGGCCCTCGGAGCTGCTGGTGCTCTTGCCGCTGCTGACCGGGACGCCGTTGCGACACTTGATCTCCCCCGTGTGGCACTCGGGGATACCGAGCCCGGACGGGTCAGCGACTGTTGCCGGGTTCTGGACTGCGTAGCTGTAGCCGTTGAGGGTCTGGCCCACGCCCGTCTGCAGAAGCGGATCGACACTGATGAACTGCCCGAGCTCGGGGTCGTACTGGCGGGCGCCGACGTGAGTGAGCCCCGTACCGGTGTCGGTGGTCTTGCCGAGGAAGCCCTTGTCGTCGGGCCACGCCGTCCCGGTCACACTGCCCCTGGGCGCACCGAAGGGAGTCGTGTAACGCCGCGAGAATGCCTGGTCCGTGGCGTCGATGGCCAGGGTGGCCGTGCCGTGCTGGTCCGTGACCAGGTAGCTCAGCTCGTTGCTGCCGCTCTCGTTGGAGCGGACGGCGACGGCCATGCCGTTCGAGCCGTAGTGGCGCTGGGCCCAGGTACTGCCGTCGGCCCGCAGGTGCAGTTCGGTCGCCCCGACGTACAGGACACGTTCACCGCCTTCGGTGCTGCGGATGAGGAGGTTGCCGTCGGCGCCGTACAGGTAGTCCGTCGTCTTGCCGCTCTCGGTGAGGGTCGTCAGCCTGCCCTCGTCTGACCAGAGGAGGTCTTGGGTTGCGGTGCCGTCCGGACGGCTGGTGGTGTTGCCGGTGGTGTCGAAGTCGTAGGCGCGGTCGGGGGCGGCACAGTCGGCCTTGGTGCTGGTGCCGGTCAGGGCGTGGGGCTGGTCCTCCCTTTCGTAGCAGTAGGTCGTAGTGGTGTTACCGGCTGCAGTGTGCTTGGTCTCCGTTGTGCGCTGACCGGCGTCGTTGTAGGTGTAGCTGGTCCAGTACGGGGCCCGGCCACCCAGACTGCTGGCGCTGCGGGTGTCGGAGCACTGCTGCGAGGCGGGCGTCCACGCCTCGGTCAGGCGCCGATGGCCGTCGTAGACGAAGCACTGGGTCTCCGCCGACGCGGTGCCGCCGAGGGTGCTGGTGTCCGCAATGGAGGTGACGCTGCCCGCCTGGTCGTACGCGTAGACGAGGTTCTGCAGCTTGTACGGGTGGGTCTGGTCCGTGACGTGGCGGCCGAGGAGCCTTCCGGTGCCTTCCTCCCAGGTGTTGGTGACGTACGCCTTCTTGTGCTCCTCGGTGTTGGCGGTGCCGAGGACGAGCTGCCCCGCTTGGCCGAGGGCGGTGTAGTCGACGTCGAGGAGGTAGCCGGTGCTGCCGCCGATGGAGGTGAGCTGGCCGAGGCCGGTGTAGCCGTAGTCGACGATCTCCGAGGGCAGGCCGCCGAGCGCGGGCTCCTTGGTGCTTTGGACGGTGCCGTCGATGTTGTAGTGGCTCTCGAACTGCAGGGTGGCCGCGCCCGCTGCGGCTAGGGGATCCGTGGCTGGCAGAGTCAGTTCGGTAGTGGTGGGGCGGGACAGGCTGTCGTAGGCGGTGGCGGTCTTGGTGTACGCCTCGCCGGTCTTACCGCCGACGTAGCGGGTGCTCGCGTCCGGCTGTCCCTTGAGGACGCCATCGTAGGAGAAGGCGGTGAGCTGGTTGGCGTCGGTCTTCGAGCCGGTCCAGGTACCGGTGATACGGCCGAGTTCGTCGTAGCCGGTGATGATGCTCTTGCCGCGGGAGTCAGTGGTCTTGGTGAGCCGGTCGAGGTTGTCGTAGTCCAGCCGGGTCAGACCCTTGTCCGGGTCGTCGGCGCTGGTCTTGCGGCCGAACAGGTCGTAGCCGTACGTCCATGATGCGCCGTCGGGACCGGTGATCCGGGACTGCTTGTCGTCCAGGGTGAGCTGGAACTTGGTGGACGTGTACGAGGCCGTGCCCGCGCCGCCGCCGAACTGGGGGTCGGCCGGGCTGGTGGCCGTGTACTGGCGGGTCTCGACGGTGCGGCCGCGGGCGTCGGTGATGGTGCGGGTTGCGGAGCCGCCCTGGAGGGCGGTGGTGGCTGTGGAGTCACCGGTGTAGCTGGTGGTGGTCGACCACTTTTTCACCCCGTACACGTACAGGGTGCTGGTGGTCGCCCGCTCCGCGCCGTCGTACACCGTCTCGGTCTGCCGGGGCGCCTCACCGTACTCCTCGCGTGTGTAGGTGCCGTTCGGTGTGGAGCCGCTGTCGAAGATGTCCTCGTACGTCTCGTAGGGAAGGCCGCGTGTGTCGTAGCGGGTGTCGGTGAGCACCCGGCCGCCGAGAGGGGTGGGGGACTGGGTCTGCAGCGGGCGCATCATCGAGTCGTACAGCTCGTAGGTGGTGTTGTACGTCTCGCCGTCCTTCTTGAGGGTCGAGGTGGAGAGCCAGGACGGCGCGCTGCTGCTGATGTGGTACGCAAAGGTGGTGTTGGCGCTGTACCCGGCGGCCTTGTTGCGGTTGGGAAGCCAGACCGCGGTGAGCCGGCCGAGGGCGTCGTAGGTGGACTCGGTTTTCTTCAGGTTGGCGTCATACACACGCAAGGCCTGGCCGTGCCTGGGGTCCAAGAAGCTGGTCGTCCTGTGGCCCTTGGGGTTGGTGACGACCGTCTTGGTCAGCGGGCCCGCGGCGGCGGGGGTGTAGGCGGTGTTGGTGGTCCTGCCGTCGGCGTCGGCGACAACGACGGGGCGGCCGAGAGTGTCGTACGTGATGGTGCTCGTCGTCTGCCAGCCCGAGGGCGGGCGCAGCCCGTCCGGCCCGGCCGCGGCGCCATAGCCGGTGGCTCGGCCGGTCCAGGTGACCGCCCCCTTGGCAGGCGTCTGAGACGCCGACCATGTGGTGGCGGACGGGTTGTCGTAGACGGTGGCGGTGTCGGCCAGGACGTCTCCGCGGGTCGCCGAGGTCGCCGGCAGGCTCAGACTCGTGTCGACCACTGAGCAGGACCGGCCGACCGTGCGAATACGCGAGACGAGATCGGTGATGCCTGCCGCGTCATTGCGTGCGTACCAGGTGCGGGTACACGTCTCGTCGCCGCCCTTGCCGACCTCGCCGGAGTCGTCGACCGTGACGGGCATGCCGTAGTCGTCGTACGTCGTGGCGATCGAACGGGCACGCCATGTCTGCGCGGCAGTCAGGTGAGTGTGGGTGGTGGACTTGGCCGTGCGGACGTAGCGGGCCACGTGGTCGGCGGCGTCGGGTGCGCTCTGGCGTCCGGTCTCCTTCGACCACGGGTCGGTGACTTCTACGGTGATGGGGGTCGAGCCGTTGTAGGTGACGTGTTCTCGCCGTATGCCCGCGTACTGGTCGCTGTCGGTGATGCTCGCGACGCCGATGGACGGGGACGACAGCGGGGCGACGGTGACGGAACGGGTGGTGCCGTCCTTCTTCTTGTCGCCGTGCATGCCCTGCATGTAGAGGGACACCGTCTTGGAGCGGGTGGTGTCCTTGGCGCCGGTGTGGACGGTGACCTGGCGGTAGCCGCGCCAGTCGGACCAGGTCCGTTCGTCCTTCGGGGTGAAGGGGTCGTCGCTGTGGTGCCAGGCGGCGCCGCTGTAGTCGTAGGCGTACTCGACCGCGTCGTTGTGGCCGGCCGGGTCGGAGACGACGACGGCCTCGACCCGGTACTTGTGGAACCAGTCCACCGACGCCTCACTGGCGCCGTTGATGTTCCAGTACTTCGGGTAGCAGGAGCGGGTGTTGGTGTCCTCGGCCGCGCCCGTCACCTCACTGCGCACGCACTCGGGTGAGGACAGGGTCACCGTGGTGATCGAGCCGGTCTCCGAGGTGACCGTGGAGATACGTGGCCGGGTCAGGGGGAGGATGTCGTCGGTGCCGTCGACACGGTTCTCGCGCCACTGGTAGGTGAACGAGACCGGGTTGAGGGCGATGGCGGTGCCGCTGGCCTTGCCGGTCCGCTTGATCGACTTCAGGGTCAGGACGTGGTCGGAGGTGTCGCCGATGTCCCCGCCGTCCAGGTACTCCTGAGTGAAGTCCCAGGAGTCCACGGGATCGTGGGCGCTGGTGGTGGCGTTCCAGGAGAAGGTGTCGATGCCGGTCAGGCGCTTGCGGGAGAAGAACGAGGGGCCGGTTGCCAGGCAGTCGTCGTCGCCGTCGGTGCAGATGGCGTCGAAGGGCACGTCGGGCCAGTTCTTGGCGGTGTCCTTGGTCAGTGACGAGCAGTCCGAGGCGGTGCACCGCTCGGCGTGGCTGAAGGTGACCTTGGCGTCCGCGTCGTCGGTGAACAGCGCGCCCTTGCGCAGCCCGTACTTGATCTCCTTCAGGTAGCCGCCGCGCGTGTAGGAGGCGTTGGCGGTGGTGGCCTTGTTCTTCTTGTAGTGGTTGGTCTCCTTGGCGTACCAGTAGGTGGAGGCGTTGCCGTGGGTGTCCTCGACGTAGTCGAGGTTCCACCGCCACGCCTGGGTCACCGCCCGGTCGCCGAAGGCGCCGCCGTTGCTGTAGCCGGGTTCGCCGGAGTCGTCGCCGAAGACGGGCACGGTCCATGTGGAGTTGGTGCGCTGGTCGGTGGCGCCGTCGAGCTTGTTCAGGCCGAAGACGTACTTGGTCCCGTCGCCGGTGATGACGGTCCAGTACTCGCCGTTGTCGTCGCCGTTGTCGGCGCCCGTGGAGCGGGTGACGGTGGAGGCGTCGTCGTTCTCCAGCCGCCAGGTGCTCCCGTCTCCGGACTTCTTCACCAGGCGGGTCGCCTTGCCGTTCAGGACCAGCTGGGCGTTGTCGTACTTCCAGCACCGGTCGTGGACGTCGTCGTGGCCGTCGTCGTCGCAGGAGCCGTAGGAGCGTTCGATGTAGGACTCGGTCAGGCTGAAGCCCTCGCCGACCGCGCTGCCCTGGTTGTTGGTGGTGGCGGTGCGGCCGTCGACGCTTCCCGAGTCGTACGACAGGGACAGCTCCGGCGTCGGCCCGGCCGCCGCGGGCGGCATATTGAAGTCGTAACTCCAGTTGAACGAACCGGAGTTGTCTCCCGCCTCCCAGGAGGAGGATTCGGAGAGTTCGGTGGCCGAGTAGTCACCGGCGCCCGAGGGGGACTCACCGGAGCCAGGGGCGGCGGCGGTCACGGCGAACACCGCCGTGTGCGCGCTGGCCGCCCTGGTCAGCTGGGTCGAGGGGCCGTCGCTGGTCTCGGCCAGCGGTATGGAGGCGCTGACCGTCCGGTCCGCGACCTCGTTGTGGGACTTGACCGGTGTGGCGGTGCGGCATGCGGCCTTGTCGGGCGTGTCCAGCGCGCAGGAGGGCAGACGTATCAGGCGCAGCCGGGAGGCCCAGCCGCCGCCGACCGCCGAGGCGAAGCCGCTGTAGTCGATGGCGATGTCGGCCCGTCCCGCCCGGTCCGCCTCGGCGGTCAGCAGGACACCGGTGATCCCGGCCTTCCGCGCGGCCTCCTGGCCGAGCACAGTGATCCGCGCCGTGGTGCCGTCCACGGCGCCGCCCTTGCCGTCGGCGGGGCTCATGCTCAGAGGAAGACCGCCGGGCTTCGCCTGGACGCGTTTGTCGGCGTCCAGCTCGATGACCGCGTCACCCTGCTTGGGCCAAGCGGCCTTCTGCTCGGTGCGGGCACGTCGGGCGCGCTCGGCGTCGGCCTTCTTGTCCTTGGCGACCTTCGCGCGGGCCTTCTCGGCGCCGGGGCCGTCGATCTCCCTGACCTTACTCACCCGCTGATCGGGAACGTCCGGTCGGCCGAGTCCCTTGTCGGCGGCCTGTGCGACGGGGGCCAGCAGTCCGGTCGGGACCACTAGGGAGAGGGCCAGTACCGTGACGGCCGTCCCGGTACGCCGTCTGGAGCGACCCCGAGGTCTTCCTGATGTGCCTATGCCAAAAGCCATGTTTGTTGGTCTCCACCCGTTGTGTGGCATCGTGGCGGCCGGCAGGGATGTGTCGGCCGAGCCGACAGGTGATGTGTCGGCGCCCAAGTGATGTGCCGGGCGGGTGCGGCGCCACTTCTGTGGCGCCGCACCGTGCCTCCCGTCGATGTCAGTCGCCCACGCGGACCTCGACCTGCTCGGGGCTGGCCATCGCGCCCGCCCACAGGCGCACTTCGGCGATACGGGCGGGCAGGTGGTGCTGCCATGACCCGCCGGTGTAGCCCTTGCCGAGGGCGAAGTCGCCGTTGCCGACCTCGGCGGTGTAGGCCTTGGCCTCACCGTTGCGGCCGTAGCCCAGGTACAGGCTGATGGTCCCGTCGACCGAGTCGTGGACGCCGGTCAGCCGCACCCGGCTGTCCACGGCAGCGGCCTCCTCGGAGACGACGGAGGAGAAGGTGCCGTCGGAGTTCAGTCGGCCGAAGTGCCAGACGCCCACCGGCACCGTGGTCTCCTCCAGCGTCTCCTCGTCCAGGACCGTGTCCTTACCGGTCAGCTCGTACCACAGCCCCCAGGCCGAGCCGTCGGCGGTGCGCTGGCCGACGACCTGCCCTGTGTAGCCGACGCTCTTGGTGACAAGCTTTGCCGCGTCCAGTTCCACCAGGGTGGTGGCGGTGAACGAGGCGCTGTCGTCGACGAGTGGCCCGCCGACCGTGGCCGCATCGTCGACGCCGTCCAGGACGATGCTCTCGCCGTCGACCGTGGCGCCGCCGCTCAGCGTGAGTGCCTGGCCGTAGCCGGAGGTGGTGTCCTCGATGGTGGTGGCGCTTCCCCCGGCCGCCGAGAAGTCCGCGACGAGTTCGGCGCCCGCGTACTTCTCCGAGATGAGCAGTCGGGCCTCGTCGTGGACCTCCTGCGCCGTCAGGGCGCGCTGCCACACCGCGGGTTCGTCGATCGAGCCGTGCATGAAGTCCTTGTAGACATCGGCGTGCATCACCCGGCCGATCTGCAGCGGACCGTCCGCGTTCCACGCAGGCCCGGCGTCGGTGCTGCCCTGCAGGACACCGTTCACGTAGAGACTGATCGTCTGACTCGCGGCGTCGTGCACACCGGCCACGTGGGTCCACACACCGCGCGGCGAGGGCTGCTTGGACTTGACCTCGTGGTAGGCGGGCTCGGTGGACAGCACCCGCAAACTCCAGGTGTTGCTGCTGTTCGCGCCGTAGGACAGGTAGAAGGGGCTGAACTTCTGTGTCCACGGGCTGTTCGTCGGGTTCTGGCTGAGCACGGTGAGCGTGTGGTTCGCCTGCGGGTCGATCCGTACCCAGGCCGCGACGGTATACGACGAGCGGGTCTCCAGGACCTGCCCGCTGGTCGCCGCATGACCGCTGGTGCCGTTCAGGACCAGGCCCTTGTCCGTGACCGCGGTCTCCAGCGGCCGACCCTCGGCGTCATGAGTGATCAGCCCGCGCCGACCCCGGTCGTCCCGGGCCGCCTCGCCCCCCAGGGTGGCGTCGTCGCTGCCGTCACCAGTCGCGGAGTCCAGTGCGGCGCCCCCGGCCTCGTCGAAGTGCCAGCGCCCCACCGGTCCCTCGCCCGCGGCAACCAGGAAGTCAATGACCTGCTGGGCGCCCCACCGACCGACCTCGTCCTTGGCACGGGCGTACACCCGGTAGGTGCCGGAGTGATCGGGCGTGACGGTGCCTTGCCAGCCGAGAAAACCGGGCGACCCCTCCCGCAATGTGTCGCAGGTCGCAGTAGGGATCCATGGCGCGCATGTCCGCTTGGCGTCGACCCAGGCGCCAGTAGAGGTGAGCCGGTACTGGTACGACACGTTCTTGCTGTCCCCATCGGCTGGTGCGAACGTGAACGTGGCCTTCTGGCCGGGACCGCCGCCTGGCGCGCAATCCGTGTCGGTGCACGCGGTGTACGGGCTGCCCACGGTGATCTTCGGCGCCTTCGGGGCGGTTGAGTCGACCTTGAAGTAGCACCAGCCGGTCGTCGATGCGTTCGACGGCCCCGCCAGATGGCTGCCGCCGCTGTTGTAGTACGAGCGAACCCACGCGGCGTAGCGGTACAGCTTGCCCTCAGTCAGGGCCGACCAGGACATGGTCAGCTTCACCCCGTCACCGACATAGCCGCTGGAGGGCCGCAGATCCCCGTTGCCGGCCGTGGTGTCCGACCAGGTGCCGTCGCTGTTCTTGTGGTCGACGTCGAAGTAGACCCGCAGCTGGGCATCCTTCTCACCACCCGCCTTGGTCTGCGTCGTCGCAGTCAGAGCCGGGGTCGGGTCGGAGACGATTGCAGGGGCCGCCGAGTTGGTTTCGCACACCGTGCCCGAGCCGGTCACCAGGCCGATTCCGGTGGGCTTGTCCGGCAGGCCCACGAAGTCGACCGCCAGCACCGCGTCGTTCTTGAACCGCTTCCACGCCGAGGTGTCCGTCTCGTCTTTCGCCTTGAGCATCAACGTCAGCCGCGAGAACTTGCCCGCCGCGAAGTCCCGTACCGTCGGCGTGAGATTCTCGTTCGACTCGGCCGGGTTGTCGTTGAACTCGATCGGCGCGTCCGGCGAGTTCGGATCACACAGCGAACCACGCCCTGCCGACACATGCCGGTCGCCCATGACGTCCAGGTGCTTGGGACGTGAGGACCATGTGGTGGACGAGGAGATGTTGTTCGTGCGCACCAGGTCCACCCAGCGCGGATCGCACTGGAAAGCCCACGGCTCGGTCACCCGGAACGTGGCGTCCAGGACATGCTTGCCCTTCAGGCTGGCCGGCGAGAACTCGAAGTACAGCCGCTGCACATAGCCCGGGCCGCAGTAGTAGCCGTTCCAGGTACCGCACTTGCCGACGCCTTTGCCCAGACCGTCGTCGCCGTTGCTCCAGCCGTACGACTCGTAGCCGTCGCTACGCAGCAGCGTGCGCTCCGACTCACCCCAGGTCACCGTCGGATCGATGTAGAGCGGAAACGCCGCCGGCTCCGTCTTGGTGAGCATCTCCGCATCCGGGACCACCGTCAGCGCGGTGTCGGAGACCCGTACGTCCATGGTGGTGACGGTGTCCCCCGCACCGGGCTCGACCCCAACCGTCGAAGACACACCCGCCTCGGCCGGATCCGAGCCCTCACTGTCCGCGGCCGTGGTGCTCGCCAGGGACATCGGTCGGGCATCAGACGCCGCACCGGCGGAGTTCCACATCTGTGCGGGCGGAGCGCGGAAGACGCGGTTGCCGTCGTCGTCGACCGCGGTCAGATTGCCCGCCTTGCCCTTTACGATCTCCAGGCCGGCGGTCTTCAGGGAGTAGTCGATCTGCTGAAGTTCCTCCGAAGCTGCGGCCTCGGGTGTCTTGACCACCAGCACATGCCGGAAGCCCTCCACCGACGCGGTGACCTTCAGGTCGACGCCCGGCAGCACCTCCCCGTACAACGCGCTGGTCCCGTCGAGCTCGGGCTTGGGCAGCTTGCCCGGCCAGCCCAGTTGCAGAGACCGACCCTGCTCAGAGATCTTCGCCAGCGGCCCGGTCTCCCCGCCCCCGGAGAACTCCATCTCCACCGCCGCCGCCTTCGGCGCCACCGTCCCGTCGCTGCGGACCTTCAGTGTGGCGTCCGGGGCCTGCCAACCCCCACTCGACGTGGGCACCCGCACGGGAACCGCGGACTCCTCCAGCGTGAACGTGAACCCGTCCGGGTTGGCGTACACCGTCGTACGCTCCGTCCGCTCCCCGGTGACCTCGACCCGCTTGCCCGACTCCTGGGCTGCGGCGAGTGCCTTCTGCCCTTCCGACAGCGGAGGCTGCGCCTCATCAGCCGTCGCCGGTGACGCCGGCCACGACCCCAGCGCGGACACAACCGCCAACACCAATGCCCCCGTCACACCGGACAGTCTTCGCACCGGTCTTCTGCCCACGCCATCGGCGCGGTGCCCCCGTCTCACACTCACAACCCCCACCCAGAAATTGAACAAGACATGACCTTTGCCTGGTACAACATCTGCTCTATACATGAGATGGAAAACATCTAGTGATGAAACTGTGATTATTGAGGTGAAGTCGAGCCCGGCACCCCGGGTGCTCGTCCGTTCGCCGTCCGCTCCCGGCCCGAGACGCCGCAGGCTGGGACACGTCCACGATCGTCGGCTGCGCTGAGGCGGCGAATTCGGACGAGGGCTGGACGGCGCGGTCTCCCGCAGCGGCTCGGCCGCCACCATGGTCTCCAGCTCCGCGACGGCCTGCTTGCTGATCGGGCTCAGGCATCCTCCCCCGCCCATATGCCCCGGGCGGGCCGAGGTGGCCGACTGCTTCCTGCTGCCTCCGGCGCCAAGCTGATCCAGCGGCGGGCAGGATCAGCCGTCACTGACCAGGACGGCGCATGCGCACACGGACAGGCTCAGCCACCACGCCTCCAGCGGTCGGATCGGACGTCATCGCACATCCAACCGCGCCACGACGTCCCGACGTCCGACCCGGCGAACCTAATGCGGTCACAGCACTGGCTGCGGGTTGTGTGTGGTCGCGCCCACACGGCGGAGCCGCACATTCACGCAGCCCCGCGCCCCTTGACGGCGATGTCCCGCAGCTTCTCCAAACGCTCCCTCGACTCCTCGTCCGCCGGGACGTACGTCACCATCCTCGGGCCGGTGTCCGGGCTCAGCCACAGGTCCGTGTGGTCGAGCACCACCCGGCCCACGTACCGGTTGAGGAACTCCTTGCGCTTGGTGCGGTGGGCCCTGACCTCGTGGCGGTCCCAGGCTTCGCAGAACTCGGGGGACTCCGTACGCAGGCGGCTCAGCAGCATCTTCCAGGCGGGCTCGGCGAGATGGCCGGCCATCGCGGCGCGGAAGCGGGCGGCCATCAGGCGCTGGGTCTCCTCCAGGTGCACGATCGAGGACCGCCACTCGGGGTGGGTGTAGGAGAGGACCAGGCAGTTGCGGTCCTCGGGCGGGACCGCGTCCAGGTCGCACAGGAGCAGCCCGTAGGTGCGGTTGTAGGCGAGGATGTCGTACCGGCCGTTCTGCAGGCACGCCGGGTACGGCTCCAGTTGTTCGAGGACGGCCCGCAGCGCCGGGGTCACCGACGGGCACGTCGTCGCCGGCGTCGGGTCCGTGGTGCCGGCCAGGGTGAAGAGGTGGGCGCGTTCGCCGGCGTCCAGCAGGAGGGGGCGGGCGAGGGCGTCCAGGACCTGGACGGAGACCTGGATGTCCCGGGCCTGTTCGAGCCATGTGTACCAGGTGACGCCGACCGCGGAGAGCTGGGCGACCTCCTCGCGGCGCAGGCCGGGCGTGCGGCGCCGGCGGCCGCGGGGCAGGCCGACCTGCTCCGGGGTGATCCGCTCGCGGCGGCTGCGCAGGAACGCGGCGAGTTCGTGCCGCCGGATCTCGGCTTCCCGGGGGCGCACCGCCGGTTCCTGAGCCATCGTCGTCATGTCCCCCAGCCTGCCGCCGCCCGGATCCTGTTTCCAGGTGGTCCCAGTACCAGGATAAGAACACTCTGGTACCAGCCTGAGCGGCCCCGCAGGCTCGACGGTGTGACCGAAACCACCACTTCCGCACGCCCGGTCAGTTCCGCCGCCCAGGCGCCACCCGTGCTCGACGGGCTCGGGCTGTTCACCGTGCTGCTCGGCGCGGCCCTGCCGCTCGTCGACTTCTTCATCGTCAATGTCGCCCTGCGCAGCATCGGCGCCGACCTCGCCGCGGGCGAGGCGGTGCTGGAACTCGTCGTCGCCGGGTACGGCCTGGCGTACGCCGTCCTACTCGTCCTCGGCGGCCGGCTCGGCGACCTGTTCGGCCGACGGCGGCTGTTCCTGGGCGGCATGGCGGCCTTCGGCCTCACCTCGCTGGCCTGCGGGCTCGCGCCCGACGCGTGGACGCTGGTGGCGGCGCGGGTCGCGCAGGGCGCGGCGGCCGCCGCGATGCTGCCGCAGGTGCTCGCCACCATCCAGTCGGCCACCGCCGGAGCACGCCGCGCCCGGGCGATGGGCATGTACGGCGCGACGGCCGGGCTCGCGATGGTCGCCGGGCAGATCCTCGGCGGGGTGCTGGTCGCCGCCGACGTCGCGGGCACCGGCTGGCGCTCGGTGTTCCTGGTGAACGTGCCGGTCGTCGTCGTGGGCCTGGTCCTCGCCGCCCGCGCCGTACCGGAGACGCGCTCCCCGCGTCCGGAGCCGGTGGACGGGCCCGGGACCGTGCTGCTCGCCGCCGCCCTGCTCGCCCTGCTGGCGCCGCTGACCGAGGGCCGGGCGGCGGGCTGGCCGCTGTGGACGTGGCTGTCGCTGGCCGCGTTTCCGCTGCTGGCGGCCGCGTTCTACGCCGTCGAGCGGCGGGCGGACCGGCTGGGGCGTACGCCGCTGGTGCCACCGAGCCTGTTCGCGCTGACCTCGTTGCGGCGGGGGCTGGTGCTGATCGTGCCGTTTTCGATCGGGTTCAGCGGGTTCATGTTCGTGATCGCGGTGGCGTTGCAGCAGGGGGCGGGGCTGGGGCCGGTCGCGGCGGGGGGCGCGCTCGTGCCGATGGCGGTGACCTTCTTCGGTGTCTCCCTCGCCGGTCCGCGCCTGGTGGCCCGCTACGGCACGCGTGTGGTGACCGCCGGTGCGCTGGTCCAGGCGGTGGGCGTGGGGCTGATGGCGCTGGCGGCCTGGCGTTCCTGGCCAGAGCTGGGGTGGGTGCAGTTGCTGCCGGGCGCGGCGATCGCCGGCGTCGGCCAGGCGCTGCAACTCCCCGTCGTCTTCCGCGTCGTGCTCTCCGAGGTGCCCGGCGCCCGGGCCGGCGTCGGCAGCGGCGTGATGATCACCACCCAGCAGTCCTCACTGGCGTTGGGCGTGGCCACGCTCGGCACCCTGTTCCTTTCCCTGGTCCCGGCGCTGGGCATGCGGAACGCCCTGGTCAGCACGCTTGTCGTGCAGCTCGCCGGTATCGCCCTCACCGGTCTGCTGAGCCTGCGCCTGCCCCGCACGGTCGGCTGAGCCCCGACGCGAGGGCACAGCTTGGCCAACTCGGCGTGAAGCGATCCCTGTTGATATTGATCCTGCTGCACACTCCTTGCTGCACGACCTCACGACCTCACGACCGCACGACCGCACTAACGGATCGCCGGACCGGACGCTGGAGGCGTCATGTCGCAGATCGACACGAGCAAGGTCAGCCGGTGGGACCAGCACGGACGCGAACACGTGGTCCGGGTCCAGCGCACCGGTGTGCAGCGCACGATCCGATGCGACACGTGCGGCTGGCGGCGGGGTGCGCAGTTCCTGCCCTGGCTGAAGGCGCAGGAGCACCTCGCGGAGGCGCATCAGGCGACGGTGGACCCGGCCGGGGGCTGACGGGTCGCCGGTCGCCGGGGTCAGGCCCGCAGCCCCCGCACCACCAGCTCCACGACCGCCGCGAAGTCCGCCTCCGCCTCCGGCTGTGCCCACTCGGGTGCGTAACAGGGGTCGTGGAAGCGCCCCGTGGCATGGAACACCGCGCGGGCCGTGGTCCGGGGGTCGTCGGACGCGAAGGTGCCCGCCGCCACCCCCGCCTCGACGATCCGGGTCAACTGGGCGGTGAGATCGGCGATGTGCTCCGGGACCGCCTCATTGCTCTCGCCGGTCAGCACCATGTACGTCGCGAACAGCTCCGGATCGTCGCCCGCCTTGCGGCGTTTGGCGTCGAACAGCCCCCGCAGCCAGTCCCGCAGCCGCGCCTCCGGGTCACGGTCCTCGGCGACGATCCCGGCCAGCGCCTCGGACGTACGGTCCAGCCACCGCTTCGTGACCGCCTCCCGCAGGGCCGCCTTGGTGCGGAAGTGCCGGTACACGCTGCCGTGGCTGACGCCGAGCGCGCGGGCCACGTCGACCACGGTGGCCTTGGCCGGGCCGTGGCGGCGCAGCACCTCCTCGGTTGTTTCGAGGATGCGCTCGGCGGTCAGGGTCTCGCTGGTCGGGGGCATGAGGTGACCGTACCTCGTGCCCGGATCAGCGTTCGCTGTCGAGGTGCGACATCTGCTGCGTCGGGTAGCGGTCGCCGGCCGCCGCGTCCGCCGGGACGGCCTCCTCGATCGCCCGCAGGTCGGCCTCGTCCAGCGTGACGTCCAGCGCGCCCAGCGCCTCCGTCAGCCGGTCCCGGCGGCGGGCGCCGACCAGCGGCACGATGTCGTTGTTGTGCTGCGAGCCCCGCGAGAGCACCCAGGCGATGGCGATCTGCGCGACGCTCACGCCCTTCTGTTCGGCGATCTTCCGCAGCGCCTCCACCAGGTTCAGGTTGTGCTGGAGGTTCTCGCCCTGGAAGCGGGGCGACAGCGCCCGGAAGTCGTTCGCGGCGAGCTGTCGGTCGGCGGTGAAGTGGCCGGAGATCAGCCCGCGCGAGAGCACGCCGTACGCCGTGACGGCGATGCCCAGTTCACGGGTGGTCGGCAGGATCTCGGTCTCGATGCCGCGTGAGATCAGCGAGTACTCGATCTGCAGGTCCGCGATCGGGGCCGTGGCGGCGGCCCGGCGGATCGTCTCGGCGCCGACCTCACTGAGGCCGATGTGCCGGACGTACCCCTTCTCGACCAGTTCCGCGATCGCGCCGACCGTCTCCTCGATCGGCACGTCGGGGTCGAGGCGGGCGATCCGGTAGACGTCGATGTGGTCGACGCCGAGGCGCTGGAGCGAGTAGGCGGCGAAGTTCTTCACGGCGGCCGGGCGGCCGTCGTAGCCCGTCCAGCCGCCGTCCGGGTCGCGCAGGGCGCCGAACTTCACGCTGAGCAGCGCCTGTTCCCGCCGGGCGGCGGGCGCGGCGCGCAGGGCCTCGCCGATCAGCAGCTCGTTGTGGCCCATGCCGTAGAAGTCGCCGGTGTCGAGCAGGGTGACGCCTGCCTCCAGGGCGGCGTGGATGGTGGCGATGGATTCGGCCCGGTCCGCCTCGCCGTACAGCGCGGACATGCCCATGCAGCCGAGGCCGAGGGCGGAGACCTGGGGGCCGGTGGTTCCGAGAGTGCGCGTTTGCATCGTCATGTCCTCCACCTTGCCCTAACAGCTGACAGATTTCAATATCTGTCAGCTGTAATTTGTTAGCCGCAATCTGTCAGCCCCTGCGAGGGCCTGCTCAGCGCGCCGTGAACGCCAGCTTCGCCCCCAGGGCCACGAACGATCCCGCGAACGTCCGGCGCAGCCAGGTCATCACGCGCGGCCGGGACACCACATGGCTGCGCACGGACGCCGCGAGCAGGCCGAAGGCGACGAACACGACGAAGGTCACCAGCATGAACACACCGCCCAGCGCCAGCATCCGGGGCACCGCGTGCGGCTCGGCGGGGCTCACGAACTGGGGCAGGAACGCCAGGAAGAAGATCGTCACCTTGGGGTTGAGCAGGTTGATCAGCACGGCCCGCACGATCACCCGCCCCGCGGTGACGGGCGGGGCGCCCTCCTGGCCGACGTCGATCGCGCCCTTCTCCCGCACCGTCGCCCAGGCCATGTAGAGGAGGTAGGCGACACCGGCGTACTTCAGCGCCTGGAAAGCGGTCGCGCTGGCGTGCAGCAGCGCGGCGACGCCGGTGACGGTGGCCAGCACATGCGGCACGATCGCGAGCGTGCACCCGAAGGCGGCGGCGACACTCGCCCGCCGCCCCCGGGAGAGCCCGGCGGCGAGGGTGTAGACGAGGCCGGTGCCGGGGGTGACGACGACAACGAGGGTGGTCGGCAGGAAGGCGATGCTCATGGAGCCACCCTGGTCAACACGATGGCCCCCGATACAGGTCCAAAGAGGAACCCGTATCGAGGGCCAATCAGTCGTGAGTCGCGGAGCGCCTAGCAGCCGATGAGACGCGACGCCAGGTACCCCTCGATCTGGTCGAGAGACACCCGCTCCTGCTTCATCGAGTCCCGCTCGCGCACCGTCACCGCGTTGTCCTCCAGGGTGTCGAAGTCGACCGTCACGCAGTACGGCGTACCGATCTCGTCCTGGCGGCGGTAACGGCGGCCGATCGCGCCGGCGTCGTCGAACTCGATGTTCCAGTTCTGGCGCAGCGTCTGGGCGAGGCCCTTGGCCTTCGGGGACAGCTCCGGGTTACGGGACAGCGGCAGCACCGCGACCTTCACCGGCGCCAGCCGGTGGTCGAGGCGCAGCACCGTGCGCTTCTCCATCTTGCCCTTGGCGTTCGGCGCCTCGTCCTCGACGTAGGCGTCGAGCAGGAAGGCGAGCATCGCGCGGCCGACACCGGCCGCGGGCTCGATGACGTACGGCGTCCAGCGCTCGCCGGCCTCCTGGTCGAAGTAGGAGAGGTCCTGGCCGGAGGCCTTGGAGTGCGAGCCGAGGTCGTAGTCGGTGCGGTTGGCGACACCCTCCAGCTCGCCCCACTCGCTGCCGCCGAACTGGAAGCGGTACTCGATGTCGGCGGTGCGCTTGGAGTAGTGGGAGAGCTTCTCCTTGGGGTGCTCGTACCAGCGCATGTTCTCCTCACGGAGACCCAGGCCGGTGTACCAGTTCCAGCGCTGCTCCATCCAGTACTCGTGCCACTTCTCGTCCTCGCCCGGCTTGACGAAGAACTCCATCTCCATCTGCTCGAACTCGCGGGTGCGGAAGATGAAGTTGCCCGGCGTGATCTCGTTGCGGAACGACTTGCCCATCTGGGCGATGCCGAACGGCGGCTTGCGCCGCGAGGTGGTCTGCACCTGGGCGAAGTTGGTGAAGATGCCCTGCGCGGTCTCGGGCCGCAGGTAGGCGATGGAGCCGGAGTCCTGGGTCGGGCCGAGGTGCGTCGACAGCAGGCCGGAGAACTGCTTGGGCTCGGTGAACTGGCCCTTGGTGCCGCAGTTGGGGCAGTTGATGTCGGCGAGGCCGTTCTCGGGGGCGCGGCCCTTCTTCTCCTCGTACGCCTCCTCCAGGTGGTCCGCGCGGAACCGCTTGTGGCAGGAGGTGCACTCGGTCAGCGGGTCCGTGAAGGTGGCGACGTGACCGGAGGCGACCCAGACCTCGGGGGCCAGGATGACGGACGAGTCGATACCGACGACGTCCTCGCGCGACGTCACCATGTAGCGCCACCACTGGCGCTTGAGGTTCTCCTTGAGCTCGACACCCAGGGGCCCGTAGTCCCAGGCGGCACGCTGACCGCCGTAGATCTCACTGCAGGGGAAAACGAAGCCACGGCGCTTGCTCAGGCTGACGATGGTGTCGATCTTGTCGGCGGCCACGGTGCTCTCTTCATTACGACGACGGGCGACGAAGCGAGATGCTTCCAGCGAATGATTCAGGTTACCGGCGCGGACTCCCCCTGAACCAAATCGGGGCTCCCCCTGAACGGAATCGGGGCTCCCCCCGTGCACCGAATCGGCCCTTTGTTGACAACCGTTTCCAATTTTGTTGAAAATGACTCTCATGAACATACGACGACGCCTGATCCCCACGGCAGCACTGGCCGCCCTCAGCCTCACTGCGGTCTCCGCCTGCTCCAGCGACCCCGCGAGCGCGGGCAACGCTGGTAACGCTGGTAACGCAAGCAACACGGACAAGTTCGACGTCGTCGCCTCGTTCTACCCGATGCAGTTCCTCGCCGAGCAGATCGGCGGGGACCATGTGAACGTCACCACCCTGACCGAGCCCGGTCAGGAGCCGCACGACCTGGAGCTCAGCACCAAGCAGACCGCCGAGCTCGGCGAGGCGGACGCGATCCTCTTCCTCAAGACCCTCCAGCCCGCCGTCGACGAGGCGGTCGCCCAGACCGACGTCAAGACGAAGATCGACGCGGCCACGCTCACCAAGCTGGAGGACCACGGCAACGTCGAGCACGAGCACGCCGGTGAGGAGGAGCACGCGGAGTCCGAGGAGGAGGAGCACGCCCTCGACCCGCACGTCTGGCTGGACCCGGTGAAGTACGCCGAGGTCGCGAGCGGCGTCGGCGCGGCCTTCGAGAAGGCCGACCCGGACCACGCGGCCGACTACAAGAAGAACACCGAGGCCCTGGTCAAGAAGCTGGACGCGCTCAACACCGAGTACGCGGACGGCCTGAAGGACACCAAGTCCAAGGTCTTCTTCACCAACCACGCCGCCTTCGGCTACCTCGCCGAGCGCTACGGCCTGACCCAGGAGGCCATCTCCGGCCTCGACCCGGAGAGCGAGCCCAGCCCCGCCCGGATCAAGGAACTCCAGGACGAGGCCAAGGCCGACGGCGTGACCACCGTCTTCTACGAGACACTGGTCAGCGACAAGACCGCGAAGACCCTCGCCAAGGACGCGGGCCTGAAGACGGACGTCCTCGACCCGCTGGAAGGCATCACCGACAAGTCCAAGGGCGACGACTACTTCCAGGTCATGGAGTCCAACCTCAAGGCGCTGCAGACGGCCCTCGGCGCCCAGTGATCGCTACGGAGGCCCCTGTGAGCGAGCCCGTCATATCGGAGCCCGTCATATCGATGCGCGGCATCCGCGCCGAGTTGGGCTCGCGCCCCGTCCTGCGCGGCATCGACCTCACCGTGCGCCACGGTGAGGTCGTCGCGCTGCTCGGCGCGAACGGCTCGGGCAAGTCGACGGCGGTGCGCAGCGTCATCGGGCAGGTGCCGGTCAGCGCCGGGCAGATCGAGCTGTTCGGGACGCCCCGGCACCGGTTCCGGGACTGGGCACGGGTGGGGTACGTCCCGCAGCGCACGACGGCCGCGGGCGGGGTGCCCGCCACGGTGACGGAGGTCGTCTCCTCCGGGCGGCTGTCGCGGGCCCGCTTCGGCATGCTGCGCAAGGCGGACCACGCGGCCGTACGCCGGGCCCTGGAGGTGGTCGGCATGGCGGACCGCGCCAAGGACTCGGTCAACGCCCTCTCCGGTGGCCAGCACCAGCGCGTGCTGATCGCCCGCGCCCTCGCCTCCGAACCCGACCTGCTGATCATGGACGAGCCGATGGCGGGCGTCGACCTGGCCAGCCAGGAGGTGCTCGCGGGCACCCTGCGGGACCAGGTCGCCTCCGGTACGACCGTGCTGCTCGTCCTGCACGAACTGGGCCCCCTGGAGCCGCTGATCGACCGGGCGGTCGTCCTGCGCGACGGCTGCGTGACCCACGACGGCCCGCCCCCGAAGGCGGTCGGCCAGCATGCCCTTCCCGGCCACGACCACGTACACCCGCACGCGGCGCACGACGCCGAACCGATCCGCACGGGACTGCTCAGCTGATGGACTTCCTCGACTACGCCTTCATGCAGCGGGCCCTGCTCGCCGCGGTCCTGGTCGGCATCACGGCCCCCGCGATCGGCATCTACCTCGTGCAGCGCCGCCAGGCCCTGATGGGCGACGGCATCGGCCATGTCGCCATGACCGGCGTCGGCCTGGGCTTCCTGCTGTCCTGGTCCCCGGTGTGGATGGCGACCCTCGTCTCCGTCCTCGGCGCGGTGCTCATGGAGCTGATCCGCTGGTTCGGCCGCACCCGCGGCGACATCGCCCTCGCCATGCTCTTCTACGGCGGCATGGCCGGCGGCGTGATGTTCATCAACCTCGCGCCCACCGGTTCCAACGCGAACCTCACGTCGTACCTCTTCGGCTCCCTGTCGACGGTGAGCGAGTCCGACGTCACGGCGATCTGCGCGCTCGCCGCGTTCGTGGTCCTGGTCACCCTCGGGCTGCGCAGGCAGCTGTTCGCGGTCAGCCAGGACGAGGAGTTCGCGCGGGTGACGGGCCTGCCGGTCCGGGCGCTGAACCTGCTGACGGCGATCACCGCGGCGGTGACGGTCACCGTGGCGATGCGAGTGGTCGGCCTGCTGCTGGTGTCGGCGCTGATGGTGGTGCCGGTGGCCGCCGCCCAGCAACTCACCCGCAGCTTCGCGGCGACCTTCGCGGTCGCGGTCGCCATCGGCGTGGCCGTCACGCTCGGCGGCACGGTCACCTCGTACTACCAGGACGTTCCGCCCGGTGCGACGATCGTGCTGCTGACCATCGGCGCGTTCGTCGTGCTGACCGCGCTGGCGGCTCCGCTGGCCCGGCGGCGCGCGCGGGCGCTGGCCACCGCGCACCCGGCCGGGGACCCGGCGGAGTGTGCGATTCCGGCCACCCGGGCAGCCGGGGACGAGGTCGGCGTCTGACTGCGCCCAGTCCGGGCTGGCACAATGGCCCGGCAGACGCAGAGCAAGGAGGCAACCGGTGACCACCGCTGGACCGCCCGTGAAGGGCCGCGCCACTCGGCAGCGTGCCGCCGTGGCGGCAGCCCTGGAAGAGGTCGACGAGTTCCGCAGCGCGCAGGAACTGCACGACATGCTCAAGCACAAGGGCGACGCCGTCGGGCTCACCACGGTCTACCGCACCCTGCAGTCGCTCGCCGACGCCGGCGAGGTCGACGTCCTGCGCACCGCCGACGGCGAGTCCGTCTACCGCCGCTGCTCCACCGGCGAACACCACCACCACCTGGTCTGCCGCGGCTGCGGAAAGGCCGTCGAGGTGGAGGGCCCCGCGGTGGAGACGTGGGCGGAGGCCATCGCCGCCGAGCACGGCTACGTCAACGTCGCGCACACGGTGGAGATCTTCGGCACCTGCGCGGACTGCGCGGCGGCGGCCGAACGGGGCTGAGCCGGCTCTCTCAGACCTGGGGCAGGTGCGCGGCCAGCAGGGCCCGCAGACGGTCCAGGTCGTCCCCGGTGCGCAGGCCGCGCTTGGGCGCGACCTCCAGGATCAGGATGTTCGGGTCGCGGCTGAGCAGCACCAGATGATCGCGCGTCTCGCGATAACCGCGGAACAGCGACCAGCGCTGCGTCAGCGTGGTGTGCTCGGTCTCGACCGTGATCCCGGCATCGGACACCGTGGCCCGATACTCGCCCTGCCACGAGACGGTCCGGAACACATGGTTGGCCTGAATGCGGGGCGTGCCCCAGATCAGGACCGCGGTCAGCAGCGAAAGCGCGACCCCCGGCGCCGCATTCGCCCCACCGAAGGCGAGGAACACGCCGAACGCAGCGAACAGCACCGCGAACGCCCACCGCACGGGCGCCAGCCGCCGGATGCGGTCACGGACCTGTATGCCCCGGAGAATGTCGGCCCGTGTCGGCCGGAAGGCCAGCTCGACGGTGTCGGTGCCACTGTCCTGAATGATGTCCCGCCCCTGGTGAACCATGGGCGGAACTCTAGCGACCAGCGGCCGGACTCAGCCGCGCGGCTGCTTGCCCTCCATGGCCAGCAGCTCCTCGTTCGGGATCGCACCGCCGAAGCGGCGGTCGCGGGACGCGTACTCCACGCACGCCCGCCACAGGTCACGGCGGTCGAAATCCGGCCACAGCACGTCCTGGAAGACCATCTCGGCGTAGGCGCTCTGCCAGAGCAGGTAGTTGGAGGTGCGCTGCTCGCCGCTGGGGCGCAGGAACAGGTCGACGTCCGGCATGTCGGGGTAGTAGAGGTACTTCGCGAAGGTCTTCTCGGTGACCTTGGACGGGTCCAGACGCCCGGCCTTCACGTCTTCCGCCAGCGCCTGCGCAGCGTCGGCGATCTCGGCGCGGCCGCCGTAGTTCATGCAGAAGTACAGCGTGAGACGGTCGTTGCCCTTGGTCTGCTCCTGGGCGATCTGGAGCTCCGTGGCGACCGACTTCCACAGCTTGGGCATCCGGCCCACCCAGCGCACCCGGACGCCGAGTTCGTCGAGCTGGTCGCGGGTCTTGCGGATGAAGTCGCGGTTGAAGTTCATCAGGAAGCGCACCTCGTCCGGCGACCGCTTCCAGTTCTCGGTGGAGAAGGCGTACAGCGAGATCGCGCCGACGCCCATCTCGATCGCGCCCTGGAGCACGTCCAGCACCCGCTCGGCGCCCACCTTGTGCCCCTCGGTGCGCGGCAGACCGCGCTCCTTGGCCCAGCGTCCGTTGCCGTCCATGACGATCGCCACGTGGCCGGGCACCAGCTCACCGGGCAGCTTCGGCGCGCGGGCACCGGACGGGTGCGGCTCCGGCGTCTTGTACTCGCGCCGCTGGCGCCCCAGGAACCCGCGTACGGCCATGTGCTTCTCGTCTCCTCAGGTCTACTTTTCCACGTACCGAAGGGAGCGCAGCCCGCGCTCCAGATGCCAGTGCAGATACGCGGACACCAGCCCGCTGCCCTCCCGCACATACCGCGGCTCGCACGCGTCCGCGGTCTCCCAGTCTCCCGTAAGCAGCGCCCCGAGGAGTTCCAGGGTCCGCGGTGAGGGTACGACGCTCCCGGGCACCCGGCAGTCCGCGCAGACCGAGCCGCCGGACGCCACCGAGAAGAACCGGTTCGGGCCGGGCAGGCCGCACTTCGCGCAGTCGCTGAAGCTGGGGGCGTAGCCGTTGACGGCGAGGGAGCGCAGCAGGAAGGCGTCGAGGACGAGGTGCGGGGCGTGCTCGCCGCGGGCGAGCGTGCGCAGGGCGCCGACCAGCAGCAGATACTGCTGCACGGCGGGCTCGCCCTCGTGGTCGGTGAACCGCTCCGCCGTCTCCAGCATCGCCGTCCCGGCGGTGTACCGCGCGTAGTCGGTCACGATCCCGCCGCCGTACGGAGCGATGGTCTCGCTCTGCGTGCAGAGCGGCAGCCCGCGCCCGACCAGTTCACTGCCCCGCGCGAAGAACTGCACGTCGACATGCGAGAAGGGTTCGAGACGCGCCCCGAACTTGGACTTCGTCCGCCGCACCCCGCGCGCCACCGCCCGCACCCGCCCGTGCCCCCGGGTGAGCAACGTGATGATCCGGTCGGCCTCACCCAGCTTCTGGGTGCGCAGCACAATGCCGTCGTCCCGGAACAGGCTCATCGCGCACCGCCGTGGCACTGCTGGGGGTGCGGCATGATCCGGTCCGCCGCGCCCGGCTTGCGGGTGTGCAGCGCGATGGCGTCGGCGCGGGACAGGCTCATGCGGCCATTGTCTCCTACGCGGGTGGCCCTCCTTCAGGGAACCTCGCCCCGGCTGCGGGCGTTGGCGTAGGCGGTCGCCGCGCTCAGCCGCTCCGCCGCGGTGGCGTTGCGCAGGGCCTCCGGGTCGCAGTCCCACTCCTTCCCGCCGCCGACGGCTCTCAGCTGCACGTACGGCCCCTCGTGCCCCATGACGATCCCCACCTTCCCGCTGCGGGTGTCCACGACGTACGAGCCGATCGGCGGCTTCGGCGGCTTCTTCGACTTCATCGGCTTCCGGCCTTTTCCAGTGCGGGCGGCGATTGCTTCACGGGGTGGTTCCCCGCCTCTTCCGGGTTTCACTCTTTGCGACTCCCGGACTACGCACTGCCTCTACACTCGGGCCGAGGCCCGGCGCACCAGGTGGAAGTCAGCGTTCGGCGAGGGGTACCGGGGCCTCCTGGACCGCCCAGCCGTTGCCGTCGGGGTCCTGGAAGAAGAGGAAGGCGTTCCACCGCTCCTGGCCCCGGCCCTCCGCCCAGCCGGACGCGTCCACGTGCAGCACCGGGGTCACCTCGACCCCGCGGCCCACCAGCTCCGCCCTGGCCGCCTCGATGTCCGTGACGCAGAGCTGGAGACCCTGGAGCGAGCCGGGGATCATCCGGGACCGGCCCGGCGAGTCGGGCATGCCGGACTCCAGCACGATGGAGCAGCGGGAGCCGGGCGGGGTGAGCTGGACGAAGCGCCCGGTGTCACCGAAGAACGACGCGTCGACATCGGCGCGGAAACCGCACTGGTCCTGGTAGAAGGCCTTGGCCCGGTCCAGGTCGGTGACCGGTACGGCGATCACCTCGAGGGTCCATTCCATACGCCCACCTCCTCGGCCATGGTCCTCCCACGGCACGGGCCGCGCCCGTCGGCCGTACCGGCGGTTGGGTGGCCGCCCGGCCGCTCGACGTCGACCTCAACGCCCGGCGAACCGGCGCACGTACGCCCGCTGCCACGGCGTCTCCACCGCCCGCCGGTCGTAGCCCGCCCGGACGTACGCCACGGCCTCCTCGGGCGGTACGCCGTCCAGGACCGCCAGGCAGGCCAGCGCCGTCCCCGTCCGTCCGCGCCCGCCGCCGCAGGCGATCTCGACGCGCTCGGCGGCGGCCCGCTCCCAGGCCTCGGTCAGGGCCGTCCGGGCGTCGGCCCGGTCCTTCGGGAGGCGGAAGTCGGGCCAGTGGATCCAGCGGGACTCCCAGGGGTGGGCCTGGGGCGGCTTGCCGAGCAGGTAGACGCCGTACGACGGGCCGGGCGCCGCCGGGTCGAGGGGGTGCCGCAGGCCCCGGCCTCGGATCAGGCGGCCCGAGGGCAGCCGGAGTACGCCTGGCAACTGGTCGTCCCACCCGTCGATCGTCGTCATGGAGTCATTCGAACTTGTTCGGCGTACCCGGGCAACCGATTGCGGACAACCGGTGGTCTGGAGGGCGAGGGGGTGCTTGATGCAGGCCGAACCAGAGGCCCAGTTCCAGGAATTCGTCAGGGCGAGATGGTCCCATCTCGTCCGGACCGCCTATCTGCTCACCGGCGACGCGCACCACGCCGAGGACCTGACACAGACCGCGCTGGCGAAGGCGTACCGCTCCTGGCGGCGCGTGGCGCGCAGTGACAGTCCGGAGGCGTATGTGCGGCGGATGCTCGTCACCTGCAACAGCGACCGGTTCCGCAAGCGGCGGGTGCGCGAGGCGCTGACCGCGTCGCCGCCCGAGCGGGCGGGCCGTGACGACGCCGTGTCGCGGGCGGACGAGCGGAGCGCGCTGATGGGCGCGCTCGCCGGGCTGCCGCCCCGGCAGCGGGCGGTGGTGGTGATGCGGTACTGGGAGGACCTGTCGGAGGCGGAGGTCGCCGAGGTGCTCGGCTGCTCCACCGGCACGGTCAAGAGCCAGGCGGCCAAGGGGCTGGCGAAGTTGCGTACGTATCCGGGGCTCGCGCAGGTCATGGACGCACCTGCCGGCAGCCGCGCGTCGGGGGGACAGGGAGGCACCAGGTGAGCCACGACGAGGACGAGCGGGAGGGCGAGCAGGAGTTCGAGGAACAGGTGCGTGAGCTGCTCGCCGAGGACGCCTACGCCGTCCAGCCGTCGCCGGTGCCGTATCCGACGATCCGGCAGCGCGGCACGGTCGAGCGGCGCCGGCGGGTGGCGGCGGTCGGGGCGGCGCTGGTGACGCTGGTGGCGGTGCCCGTGGGGGCGTACGCGCTGACGGGCGGGACGAACGGGGCGGACACCGCGACGCCGAGCCCGCCCGTCACCGCTCCGCCGTCGCCGACGTCCACTCCGTCCCCGACGCCGTCCGGGCCCTCGGGTCCGGCCACGGAGGGGCAGTTGCTGGACGGGATCGACCGGGCCACGGCCGTGTCCGGGGTGGCGGACTGTCTGGCGTACGACATGGGCGGTGCCCCGGGTGACATCTCCCTCGGTGAGCCCTCCGACTACCGGATCCTGCTCGCCATGCGCAGCACCGGCGACAGCAACGCCCCCGGCGACGGCCACTTCGTCGTCGCGGTGCGGGAGAAGGGCCCGAAGACCCGGCTGATCTGCAACATCAAGGACGGCGAGGTCTCCGGACGGAGCGTCAGCAGCGGCGACGACGCGATCCCGGACGCCCCGGTCGTGATGCCCGACATCAACGCGCACAAGCTCTACATGCAGTCGGTCATCGACAAGGGCAACTGGAGGCTGCCCTTCCGCTGGGCGAGCATCGGCACGGTCGAGCCGTCCGTGGACCGGGTGACCGTATCCTACGGGGACGAGACGAGCGAGGCGGTCCTGGACGGCGGCTGGTTCGTCTCCGCCGGGGAGCTGAACCAGCAGGTCACCAGGTCGCCGCACGTCAAGGGGTACGACTCCGGCGGCAAGCTGGTCTACGACTCCGACCGGGACAAGTACTACATGCCGACGCTGCCGTAACGGCGTGTCCGCCCCCGGCCGGCCCTCTGCGCCACGGAAGTGAACCGCCGTCACCGCGCTGCGCGCCCTCCACGTCACGGGCGCGCGGCGCGGTGATGATGGCGCGATGACGGTGAACGGTGAGCTCGGGGGACGCGTCGTCCGGGCGGTCACGGGCGCCGGTCCTCAGCTCCGCCCCGGTGGCCGTCCCACGTCCCGTCTCCGGCCTCCACCTGCGGCAACTCCCGCCATTTCCCGCCGTCAACGGTGTGGCCTCGGGCGGATACACCATTCGTGTGTGATCTCTTGACCGCCCTCCGGGCCGCTTCTATGGTCGCGCTGACCGCAGGACGTAGGACGTCGTATCTCCTGATCGTCTCCATCATCCGACCGCCTCCCCCACGACTCCCGGAGGACCTGTGCGCGACGTGACCCACGACGTTCCGGCGCTGCACCGCCGCTCGTTTCTGCAGCACACCGGCGCCCTCGGCGCCGCCGCCGCGGTCTCCGCGTCGCTGGGGGCCTGTTCGGTGGGCCCCGAGTCCACGAACGACACCGGCGACGGGGGCTCGGGCCCGAACCGGACGCTGACGGCGGTCATCGGCTACGGGAACGACGGGACCTGGGACCCGACACAGACGGCGTCGGCGTTCTGCATGGCCGCCAACAACCACATCTACGAGGGGCTGCTCGACACCGACCCGATCTCCCGGGAGCCGTATCCCGCGCTGGCGACCGCCGTGCCCGCGGACCTCACCGCCACGTCCTGGACGTTCACCCTGCGCCCGGGCGCCACGTTCCACGACGGCAGGCCGGTCACCGCCGACGACGTGGTCTTCGTCTTCGACCGGATCCTCGACCCCGGCACCCAGACCCTGGCCAAGGGGTTCTTCGAGCCCTGGCTGAAGGACGTGCGCACGGTCGACGAGCGGAACGTCGAGCTGGTGCTGAAGTTCCCCTTCCCGGAAGGGGTCTCCCGGCTCACCCTGGCGAAGATCATGCCGAAGCACGTGTTCTCCCGGCCCGGCGCCTGGAACGACGCGATCAGGGGGCTGGCGGTGGGGTCGGGGCCGTACCGGCAGACGGCGCACCACCCGAAGTCCAACACCACCTTCGAGGCGTTCGCCGGTTACAACGGCCCACGCCCGCCCGCCTTCAGGAAGATGAACTGGCTGACGATCGTCGACGCCGCGCCGCGCGTCGCCAAGATCTCCGGCGGCAGCGCGGGCGCGCAGATCGCGGACAACATCCCGTACGCCAACATCGGCCGGCTGGAGAGCAGCGGGCTGACGGTGGCGGGCGGGGCCGGGATGAACAACCTGTTCCTGATGTTCAACACCCGGCACAAGCCGTTCGACGACGTGCGGGTGAGGCAGGCGCTGCACTACGCCATCGACCGCGAGAAGATCGTGGAGGTCGCCCTCAAGGGGCACGGCAAGCCGTCGTCGTCGTTCCTCGACGAGGCCAATCCGGCGTACCGGCGGGCGAGGACGGTCTACGACCACGACCCGGACAGGGCGAGGGCGCTGCTGAGGGAGGCCGGGGTCAGCGGGCTGCGGATCGACGTCCTCGCCGTGAACGTCAGCTGGATCGTGGACTGTCTGCCGACCATCAAGTCGTCCTGGGACGCGATCGGGGTGCGTACGACGCTGTCGCCGCAGGAGACCACGGCCGTGTTCACCAAGATGGACCAGAAGCAGGACTACCAGGTGGTGGCCGCGGCCTCGAACCCCAACCAGTTCGGCCTCGACGCCGACCTGATCATGCGTTACAACTACGGCCCCGAGAACCTGTGGATGCAGTACGCCCGCTGGGCCGGCGACCCGGTCGCGAGGCAGCTCTTCACGGACATGGACCGGGCCACCCGGGAGCCGGACACGGCCCGCAAGAAGACGATGATCCAGGACTACATCGACGTCGTCGCCGAGCAGGCCGTGCTCTACCCGGTCGTGCACAACGAGCTGATGACGGCCTGGGACCCGAGGGATCTCGCCGGGATGAGGGCCCAGCCGTACCCCGGGATCAACGTCCTGCAAGCCAGGTGGGCCTAGCCGGTGATCGCCGTCCTCAGGATCCTCGCCCGTCGTGTCCTGCTGCTGGTGCCGCTGATGCTCGGCATCGTGCTGTTCGTGTTCCTGGTGATGCGGTTCTCCGACGTCGACCCGGCGTCCGCGTTCTTCCAGGGCGCCAACCCGACGCCCCAGCAGCTGCACGACTTCCGCGAGGAGCACGGCCTGCTCGATCCGCTGCCGGTGCGCTACGTCGCCTTCGTCGGCGATCTGCTGCACGGCGACATGGGCACCAGCGCGCTCACCCGGGGCGAGGTGGTCGACCAGGTGATGACCGCGCTGCCGCTCACCCTGCAGCTCACCTTCCTGGGCCTGGGCATCGCGGTGGTGCTGTCGCTGATCGGCGGGGTGACCGCCGCGATCCACCGGGACCGGCTGCCGGACCAGATCATCCGGGTGGTGTCCCTGACCGGCGTGGCCGCGCCCGGCTTCTGGCTGGCGCTGCTGATGATCCAGTACTTGGCGGTCGACCGGGGCTGGTTCCCGACCGGCGGCTACATCAACCCGGCGGACTCCTTCACCGGCTGGCTGAACACCATGACCCTGCCCGCCCTGGCCCTGTCCCTTCCGGTCGCCGCGCAGCTCACCCGGATCGTGCGCACGGCGGTCGTCGAGGAGCTGGACAAGGACTACGTGCGCACCGCGATCGGCAGCGGACTGCCGCCCAGCGTGGTGGTCGGCCGGAACGTGCTGCGCAACGCCCTGATCAACCCGCTGACGGTGCTCGGGCTGCGCGTCGGTTATCTGCTCGGCGGCGCGGTCGTCATCGAGACGATCTTCTCGCTGCCCGGCATGGGCAAGCTCATGATCGACGCCGTGAAGAACGGCGACCCGGCCGTCGTCCAGGGCGTCGTCCTGACCACGGCGACCGGGTTCGTGGTCGTCAATTTCGTCATCGACGTCCTCTACCTGCTGGTCAACCCGCGACTGAGGGATGCGGCCTGATGTTCCCCGGCCCGATGTTCTCCCGCAAGCGTCTCACCGAGGCCCTGACCCGGCCCGGCGTCCGGCTGCGCGGCCGGCACCGGCTGCCGCTGCTGTCGAAGGCCGCCGTCTGCTTCCTGGCCCTGGTGGTGCTGGTCGCGGTGTGCGCGCCGCTGCTCGCGCCCTACGACCCGCTGGAGCAGCTGCCGCCCGTCGACGGCACCGGCCATCCGTCCGCCGAGCACTGGATGGGCCAGGACAGCCTCGGCCGGGACCTCCTCAGCCGGCTGATGTACGGCGCCCGCTGGTCCCTCGCCATCGGGCTCGGCGCGACCGCGCTCGCGCTGCTGGTGGGCTCGCTGATCGGCGCGGTCGCGGCGACCTCCCGCAAGGCGGTGGACGAGACGCTGATGCGCTGCCTGGACGTGGTGATGGCGTTCCCGGGGATCGCGCTGGCCGCCGTCCTGGTCGCCGTGTTCGGCGGCGGCATCACCGTGCTGATCTGCGCGATCGCGTTCCTGTTCACACCGCCGGTCGCCCGGGTCGTACGGGCGAACATCCTCGACCAGTACGGCGAGGACTACGTGACGGCCGAGCGGGTCATCGGCGCCCGCACCCCGCACATCGTCGTCAAGCACGTGGCCATCAACTGCGCCGCGCCCGTGCTGGTGTTCTGCACGGTGCAGGTCGCCGAGGCCATCGTCTTCGAGGCGTCGCTGTCCTTCATCGGCGCGGGCGTACGGCCGCCCGACCCGTCGTGGGGCAGTGTCATCGCGGACGGCAAGAACATGGTGCTGACCGGCGGCTGGTGGGCGACCGTGTTCCCCGGGCTGCTGATGCTGGTGACCGTGCTGTCGCTGAACATCCTCTCGGAGGGCGTGTCCGACGCCTGGGCGGCACCGGCGCCCCGGGACGTAGAAGCACCCAAGGACCGCCTGGAGGCCCCCGAGCCCGGCAGCGGCAAGGTCACCGCGCTCCCCGGCCTCACCGAGGCCGCCCACCGGCTCCGCTCCCGCGCCCGCCCCCTGCCCGGCGGGCAGCCGGTGCTCGCCGTCGAGCACCTCGCCATCGGCTTCCCGGACCGGCACCACGGCGTGGACATCGTCGACGGCATCAGCTTCGAGGTGCACCCCGGTGAAGTGCTCGGCCTGGTCGGCGAGTCGGGCTGCGGCAAGTCGCTGACCGCGCTCACCGTCATGGGCCTGCAACCGAAGGGCGCCCGCGTGCGCGGCCAGGTCCGCTTCCACCAGCGCGACCTGCTCGCCGAGCCGATGCGGGTGCGCCGCAGACTGCTCGGCCACGAGATGGCGATGGTCTACCAGGACGCCCTGTCCTCCCTGAACCCGGCGATGACCATCCGCGCCCAGCTCAAGCAGGTGGTACGACGCGGCGGGCGCCGCACCCCCGCCGAACTGCTCACCATGGTCGGCCTCGACCCCGACCGCACCCTGCGCAGCTACCCGCACGAACTCTCCGGCGGCCAGCGCCAGCGCGTCCTGATCGCCATGGCCCTGTCCCGCGACCCGAAGCTGATCGTCGCCGACGAGCCGACCACCGCCCTCGACGTGACCGTGCAGGCGCAGATCATGGAACTGCTGCTGAAGCTGCGCGAGCAGCTGGGCTTCGCGCTGATCCTGGTCTCGCACGACCTCGCGCTGGTCGCGGCCGTCACCGACCGGGTGGTGGTGATGTACGGCGGGCAGATCGTGGAGACGGGCGTGACCGCCGACCTGGTCGAGGCGCCCGCCCACCACTACACGCGCGGGCTGCTCGGCAGCGTGCTGTCGCTGGAGTCGTCCCAGGAGCGGATGACGCAGATCAAGGGCGTCGTGCCGTCCCCGGCCGACTTCCCGGCGGGCTGCCGGTTCGCGGACCGCTGCCCGATGGCGAGCGAGGTCTGCCGGACCACACCCCCCGACCTGCTGGGCACCCCGACGCACACGGCGGCCTGCCACCACCCGGCGGTCCTGCTGGTGAACACCGGCGAGGCGGAGAGCGAGGTCGTCTCATGACCGCGCTGGTGGAACTCGCCGACGTGCATGTGGTGCACAAGGCCCGCACCGGCGGGCTGTTCACGCGGGACAAGGTGTACGCCCTGACCGGCGCCGACCTCACCATCGCACCCGGCGAGACGGTCGGCGTGGTCGGCGAGTCCGGCTGCGGCAAGTCGACGCTGGCGAAGGTGCTGGTGGGCGTGCAGCCGCCGACGTCCGGGACGGTGTCCTTCCGGGGCCGCGACCTGTGGGGCATGCCGCCCGCCGAGCGCAGGAAGGCCATCGGCAGCCACACCGGCATGATCTTCCAGGACCCGTCGACCGCGCTGAACCGGCGGCTGACGGTACGGCAGATCCTGCGCGACCCCCTGGACGTGCACGGGCGCGGCACGGCGGCCGGGCGCGAGGAGCGGGTCCGGGAGCTGATGGCGCTGGTCGGCCTGCCGAAGGCCCTGGCCGACGGGCTGCCCGGCCAGCTCTCCGGCGGACAGCGCCAGCGCGTCGCCATCGCCCGCGCCCTCGCCCTCGACCCCGACCTGGTGGTGGCCGACGAGCCGACCAGCGCGCTGGACGTGTCGGTGCGCGCCCAGATCCTCAACCTGCTGCTGGAGCTGAAGGAGCGGCTGGGGCTTGCGCTGGTGTTCGTCTCGCACGACATCCAGACGGTACGGCGGATGAGCGACCGGGTGATCACCATGTACCTCGGCCGGATCGTGGAGGTGGCCCCGGCCGACCGGGTGACCGACCGGGCCCGGCACCCGTACACCCGCGCCCTGTTCTCCGCGACGCCCGGCCTGCTCGACCCGATCGACCCGATCCCACTGGTCGGCCCCGTCCCGTCGGCGACTCGCCCGCCGAGCGGGTGCCCGTTCCGCACCCGCTGCTGGAAGGCCGACGGGGTGTGCGCGGAGTCGATGCCCGAATTTTCCGTTGCGTCCACTCCAGTGCATCGTTTCCGCTGCCATCATCCGGTGGGAGAGGAAGAGTCGACCCGTGAGCTCGTCGGCCAGGCTCAGGCACCACCCAAGGAGCCCGCATGAACCTCCCCACCCCGCTGACCGGTGTCGTCCCGCCCGTCTGCACGCCCCTGACACCGGACCGTGAGGTGGACGTCCGCTCGCTGCTCAGGCTGGTCGATCATCTGGTCGCCGGTGGTGTGCACGGGCTGTTCGTGCTCGGCTCGACCTCCGAGGCGGCCTTCCTCACCGACCGGCAGCGCGCCCTCGTCGTCGAGAGCGTGGCCGGTCACGTCGGCGGGCGGCTCCCGCTGGTCGCCGGGGCGATCGACATGACGACCCCGCGCGTGCTGGACCACGTCACGGCCGTCACCGGGGCGGGCGCGGACGCCGTCGTCGTCACCGCGCCCTTCTACGCCCGCACCCACCCCGCGGAGATCGCCCGCCACTACCGGCTCGTCGCCGCCGCCTCCCCGGTCCCCGTCCTGGCCTACGACATCCCGCCCGCCGTCCACACCAAGCTCCCCGCCGACCTGGTCCTGGAACTGGCCGCCGAGGGCGTGCTGGCCGGGCTGAAGGACTCCAGCGGGGACCTCGCGGGCTTCCGTCAGGTCATCACCGGCCTGCACGCGCACGGCGTCTCCGGCTTCAGCGTGCTGACCGGCTCCGAGACCGTCGTGGACGCGGCCCTCGCGCTGGGCGCGGACGGGG
The DNA here is from genome assembly GCF_013009255.1 of Streptomyces sp. Z423-1. Lineage (NCBI taxonomy): Bacteria > Bacillati > Actinomycetota > Actinomycetes > Kitasatosporales > Streptomycetaceae > Streptomyces > Streptomyces sp. Z423-1. The sequence continues at coordinate 6,352,365 of NZ_CP053109.1, read as the reverse complement.
CGGTGCCCGGCCTGGCCAACGTCGACCCGCACGGCTACGTCCGGCTCGACCGCCTGTGCCGGGCCGGCGACTGGGCCCGCGCCCGCGCCGAACAGGAGCGGCTGTGCGCCCTGTTCGGCCTGGTCGGCGTCGGCGCCCCCACCCGGATGGGCGGCAGCTCCTCGGCGCTGGGCGCCTTCAAGGCGGCACTGCATCTGCGCGGGGTCATCGACTGCCCGGCAACGGCGGAGCCGCAGGTGCCGCTGTCGCCGGACGAGGTGGAGAAGGTGGGCAAGTTCCTCGCGGCGGCGGGGCTGCTCTGAAGCACGCCGGCTAGGACACGTCGGCGAGCGGGATCAGCCGGAACTCGATCCTCTCGTACGTCCCCGTCACCCCCGTCTCGTACAGCACGCCGAGCGTGTCCTTGCCGAGCTGCACCAGGTCGGAGTAGGCCGCCGGGTGCCGGGACAGCGTCAGCGCCTTGGTGAAGGTCCTCCCGGCGTCCGTGCTGCGCCAGATCGTCATGGCCTCGCGGGCGGTGGGCACGGAGGGCCCCGAGAAGAGCAACGGGGCAGTCCGATCACCGGGCTGGAGGACGCTCGCCTGGACGATGGGCACGTCGTTCAGGGTGGGCTGGACGGCGTAGGGGCGGGCGAGGGTGCGGCCGCCGTCGGTGGAGCGGCTGTCGAGGCGGTGGCCGGAGCTGGTGCCGTGCTGGTCGCGGGCGGAGAAGTAGAGCGTGCCGTCGGGGAGTTCGGCGGCCGTGCTCTCGTTGGCGTTGTCGTGGCCGTCGTAGGAGGCGTCCACGAAGCCCAGCCGCCAGGTGTTGCCGCCGTCGTCGCTGTAGACGGCGTGGGCGCCGTAGTACTTGGGTTCCTGCCCGGTGTCGGCGGAACCGGCGGGCGGGGCGGCGGAGTGGTTGGCGGGGACCAGCAGACGGCCGGCGTGCGGGCCGCGGGTGAGGGCGAGGGCGTGGCCGGGGCCGGTGGCGTACCAGCGCCAGCCGGTCCGCTTGACCGCCGCCGTGATCTCGCGCGGCTCGGTGAAGGTGCGTCCGTCGTCCTTGCTGCGCTGCACGAACACCCGGCGGCTCTGCTCCGGCGTCACCTCGCCCCGCATGATCTGCGCCTCCGTCACGGCGCCGCTGTTGGAGGTGGTGAGCAGCACGACGGTGCCGGTGCGCGGGTCGATCACGGGTGCCGGGTTGCCGCGGGTGTCCCCCTTCCCGGCGGCCACCACCGTGAGCGGGCCCCACGTGCAGCCGCCGTCGGTGGAGCGGCGTGCCACCACGTCGATGTCGCCGGAGTCGCCCGCGCCGCCGCGCCGCCCCTCGGCGAAGGCGAGGACGGTACCGGCGCCGGTGGTGACGGCCGCCGGGATGCGGTAGGTGGCGTAGCCGTCCGTCCCGGCGGTGTACGGCACGGAGGACGTGCAGCGGGCGGCGGAGGCGGGCGGGCCGGAGGTGAGCTGGCCGAGCGCCAGCGGGGCGAGGGTGGCGGCGGCGGTCAGCAAGGCGCGTCCGGGACGTCTCATCGGGCGGTTCCCTCAGGGTCGGTGACGGTGCGTCAGTCATCGGTGACCGACTGTCCGTCACATCGTCCCCGGAGTCACCAGCCCGCTCTCGTACGCCACGATCACCAGTTGCGCCCGGTCCCGTGCCCCCAGCTTGCCCATGATGCGGCTGACGTGGGTCTTCGCGGTGAGCGGGCTGAGTCCCAGCGACTCCGCGATCTCGGTGTTGTTCAGGCCGCGCGCGACCAGCGTGAGCACCTCGCGCTCACGCTCGGACAGGCATTCGGGTCCGGCCGCCGGAGGAGCCGAGGGGCTGCGCAGCAGACGGGCGATCAGCCGGGCCGTCGGGCCGGGCGACAGCAGTGCCTCACCGGCGGCCACCGTGCGGATGGCGGCGAGGAGTTCGGCCGGACGGGTGTCCTTCACCAGGAACCCGGAGGCGCCCGCGCGCAGCGCCTCCACGATGTTCTCGTCGGTGTCGTAGGTGGTCAGGACCAGTACCTTCACCCCGGCCAGATCCTCGTCGGCGGCGATCAGCCGGGTGGCCTCGATGCCGTCCAGGTCGGGCATGCGGATGTCCATCACGACCAGGTCGGCGCGGGCGCTGCGGGCCAGTTCCACCGCCTCCCGTCCGGTGCCCGCCTGGCCGACGACCTCCATGTCCCGGGCCGACTCGACGAGCATGGCGAACGCGGCCCGTACGAGGGTCTGGTCGTCGGCGAGCAGTACACGGATGGCGCTCATCGGGCTCCTTCGCTTCCCAGGGGCAGTACGGCGGTCACCTCGTAGCCGCCCGCGCGGCCCGGCCCGGCGTCCAGCGTGCCGCCCACGCTGCGGGCCCGTTCCCGCATGCCGACGAGACCGAAGCCGGGCGTGCCGGTGCCGACGCCGGTCCCGTCGTCGGTGACGTCGACGCGGAGAGCACCCTCACCCTCGTACACCCGCACGCGTACGGTGACGTCGTCGCGCCCGCTGTGCCGTACGGCGTTGGTGAGCGCCTCCTGCACGATCCGGTAGGCGGCCGCCCCGACGGCGGGCGGCACCTGATCGGCCCGCACCGTCAGCTCCACGTTCGCCCCGGCGCCGCGCGCGGTGTCCGCGAGGTCCTTCAGGCCGTGCAGGTCGGGCAGCGGGCCGCGCGCCTCGGCCGGGGTGTGCTCGCGCAGCACCTCCAGGGTGGTGCGCAGTTCACCGCGGGCCGTGCGGCAGGTCTCGGCGATGTCGTCGAGGGCCTTGGCGACGGCGGCGCGGTCGAGGCGTTCGGGGTCGGCGGTCAGCACGTGCGCGGCGACGGAGGTCTGCACACCGATCAGGGTGATGCTGTGCGCGAGCAGGTCGTGCAGGTCGCGGGCGATACGCAGGCGTTCCTCGGCGACCCGGCGGCGGGCCTCCTCCTCGCGCGTGCGCTCCGCGCGTTCGGCGCGTTCGACGATGGCGGCGACGTACTGGCGGTAGTACCGGACGTCGACGCCGAGGAAGAGGACGGCGATCACCCAGCCGGAGATGCGCAGCAGTTCGAGGGCCTGCTTGGTGTCGACGCTGAGCATCACCGCCATGGAGATGCCGAGCACGGCGGCGCCGGTGAGCAGCGTGCGCAGCGGGCGGCTGGTGGCGGCGACCGTGTAGAGGGCGACGTAAGCGGCCGGGGTCGGGGCGGCATGGTTGAAGTCCAGGGCGTGGTACGGCCCGACCAGCGCGACCACCGCGGCCAGCACCGGCATCGGGTGGCGCCGCCGCCACACCAGGGGGACCTGAGCGGCGAGCAGCAGCGTCCAGCCGAGCACGTCGGGCCGTCGGCCCTCGTCGGTGACCAGGGCCACGACCACGGCGTGGGCGGTGGTGGCGAGGGCGAGCAGGGCGTCGTTGCGGATGGCGTGCGGGGCGGTGAGCGGATCACGGTTGACCGCCGCCATGATCCGCTCGCCCAGGCGGGGCTTGTGAGGTGCGGGCACGGGCCTCATCTTCCGGGAGGAGGGCACCCCTCCGGCAGGGAAAGGCGCCCCACGGCTCATACGGGTTCCGGCTGCCGCTGCGGCCGTACCGGTTCCCCGGGTGCCTTGGACAGCCGTCCCGGCCACCACACCTTCCGGCCCAGCGCCACGCTCGCGCTGGTCACCAGGTAGGTGCGGACGAGGAAGGTGTCCAGCAGCACCCCCACGGAGATGACGAAGCCCAGCTCGACGAGAGCCACCAGCCCCATGTTCAGCAGCACCCCGAAGGTCGCGGCGAGCACGAGCCCGGCGGAGGCGATCACGCCGCCGGTGGTGCGCAGCGCGGTGAGCGCGGCGGTGACCGGTTCGGCGCCGCGCATGGCCTCCTCGCGCATCCGGTGCAGGAGGAAGATGCCGTAGTCGACGCCGAGGGCGACCAGGAACACGAAGGACAGCAGCCCCAGCCCCGGATCGGTGCCCTGGAAGCCGAACAGCGGCTCGAACACCAGCCCGCCGATGCCGAGCGTGGCGCCCCACACCGCGACCACGGCGGCCACCAGGATCAGCGGCGCGACCAGGGACCGCAGCAGCGCGATGAGGATGAGCAGCACGGAGACCAGCACGATCGGCACGACGACCGCGGTGTCCCGGGCGTTGGTCTCCTTCAGGTCGAGCTGCTGGGCGCTGGGTCCGCCGACGTAGGAGCCGTCGAGCCGGTCGCGCAGTGCCTCGATGGTCCGGGTCTCCCCCGGCGTCTGGGGAGCGTCCTCGGCGATGACGACGACCTCCGTCCAGCCGTCTCCGGTACGCCCCTTCTCCGCGCTGTCGACGCCGTCGGTGCCGCGCGCGGCGGCGAGGGTGGCGTCGGCGCGGTCGGCCGGGGTGAGCACGGTGATGGGCTGGCTGGAGCGCTCCGGGTAGGCCTCGGCCAGCGTCTGCAGGGCGGCGACCGACTCGGGCTTGTCGACGAAGGAGTCCTCCTGCTTGAGCGTGCCGGGCAGGTTGAGGGCGCCCAGCGCGAGCGCGCCGAGCAGCACGGCACCGCCGGCCAGCACGGTCACCGGGCGCCGCCCCGCGGAGCTGCCCATCGCGGCGAACAGCGACCGGCGGACTTTGGGCGTGGAGCCGTACGCCGGGACGAGCGGCCAGAAGACGCGGCGGCCCAGCAGGACGAGGAGCGCGGGCAGCAGGGTCAGCATGGCCGTGAGGGCGCACAGCACACCCACTGTCCCCAGCGGCCCCATCCCCCGGTTGGAGTTGAGGTCGGCGGCGAGCAGGCACAGCAGCCCTGCTGCGACCGTCCCGGAGGAGGCGAGCACGGCGGGTCCGCAGCCGCGCAGCGCGGCCCGCATGGCGTCGTACGGCCGCTCGATCCGGCGCAGTTCCTCGCGGTAGCGGGAGATGATCAGCAGGGCGTAGTCGGTGCCCGCGCCGAAGACGAGGATCGTCATGATGCCGGTGCTCTGCCCGGACACCTGCGTCCCGAAGGCCTCGTGCAGCCCGTAGGCGACGCCCAGCGACAGATAGTCGGCGAGCCCGGCGACGACGAGCGGCACCAGCCACAGCACCGGGCTGCGGTAGATGAGGATCAGCAGGACGGCGACGACGGCGACGGTGGTGTAGAGCAGCGGCCCGCCGAGCTGGTCGTACACCTTGCTCGCGTCCGTGGTCATCGCGCTGGGCCCGCCCACCTGGACGGTCAACCCGCCCTCGCTGTGGGCGACTTCGCGCACGGCGTCCACGAAGGCGTCGCGTTTCTCCTCGTCGTCGCCTGGTTCGTTGGTGGCGACGGGATACATGAGGGTGGTCCCGTCCTTCGACGGCACGCCCTGCGGCTCACCGGCCAGCTCATGCTCCCCGGCGATCCGCGCGACCTGCTCCCCCGCCGTCTGTCGGTCGGCGGCGGTGAGCCCGGCGTCCCGGTGGTAGACGAGCACCAGTTCGGTGGTCTCGCCGCCCGGCAGCCGGTCCTGGATCTCGGCGACCTGCGTGGAGTCGGCACTCGCCGGCAGATAGTCGGTGATGCGGTCGCGCTGTACGTCCCCCAGCTTCGCCGCGAACGGCGAGGCCACCGCCAGCACGCCGACCCACAGCGCGAGCAGCAGCCACGGCACCGCGCGGCGCCGCGTTCGTATCGTTTCTCCGGCCCCCATGGACAGGGCCCTCCCTCCGGCACGGATGACTGGATGCGGCTTCCAGACTTCCGGCGCGAGGGCGGGAACACGTCGCGCGCGAGGGCGAGTTCGGCGGTACTGCCGGAGATGACCCGACGGCCGTATTACTCCCCGGGGAGTATCAGGACGGTGTCCGGGCGGCGGCCGTCAGCAGGCGGGTCACCTCGTCCGAGGTGATGGTGAGGGCGGCGCCCACGGTGGCGAGCACCTCGCGTTCGGCGGCGGTGTAGGGGCCGTCGGCGAGGGCGATGCGGGCGCCCTGGAGGAGGATCGACTCACGGCCGCCCGGGGCGAGGTGCGGGGCGAGCGGGTCGAGGGCCTCGTGCAGCTCTATGGCCAGACCCGGGCCGCAGGGTGCGCCGAGGACCCGGCCGGTGTCCGCGGCCAGCGCCTCGACGAGGGCGTTGAGCTGCTCCTCCGTGCAGTCCTCGAAGCCGGCCGCGCGGACCGTGCCGGCGGCCGCGGTGAGCGACGGGCGGGTCCGGGTGCCGCCCGCCGCCAGCACCGCGAGGGCGACGGTGTGCACGGCGTCGCGGAGCATCGCGGAGAAACGGGTGGTGGTGGGGTGGTCCAGGACGTCGGTGCCGAAGTGGCGGCGACAGGCCGCGCATTCCACGACCGGGCCGGTGTCGCCGCGTGGCAGCACGGGCAGGCCGAGCAGGGTGAAGCGGCGGCGCCCGGTCAGCCGCTGGTAGTTGCGGTCGCCACCGCAGCCCGGGCAGAAGAACTCGCCGTCGCCGACGGCCGTCCACGCGGTACGGGTGCCCAGAACGCGCGAACGCCTGGTGGCACGGCCGTTTCGTCCCGGGACTGGCAGCACGTCGCACCTCCGTAACCCCACGGCAACATCGCCGCGCTGGCGTGATGTTAGCCACATCCGTGAGGTGGAGTAAGTACCCCGGACGAGACCTCTCCGTGACCTGGCTGGTAACCGACGGGGCCCCGCCCGCCGGAAATCGGCGGACGGGACCCGAAACGCCCGGTCAGAGGGGTCAGCGGGCCGCCCGGTTGACGGCCGAGACGACCGCCTTCAGCGACGCACGTGTCGTGTTCGCATCGATACCGATCCCCCACAGGACCTTGTCGTCGATCGCGCATTCGATGTACGAGGCGGCCTGCGCGGACGCGCCCTCGCTCATCGTGTGCTCCTGGTAGTCCAGCAGCCGGATGTCGATCCCGATGCCCTGCAGCGCGTGGAAGAACGCGGAGATCGGGCCGTTGCCGGTACCGATCAGCGTCACCTCGGCGCCGTCGACCTCGGCCTCGGCGGTCAGCGTGTCCACGCCGTCCTTGTCGGTGGTGGACTGGCCGTTCTTCAGCTGGATCCGGCCCCAGGGGTTGTCCGGGTTCGGCAGGTACTCGTCCTCGAAGATCGCCCAGATGTCCTTCGGCGTGACCTCGCCGCCCTCGGCGTCCGTCTTCGCCTGGATGATTTTGGAGAACTCGATCTGCATCCGGCGCGGCAGGTCCAGCTTGTGCTCGTTCTTCAGCACATACGCCACGCCGCCCTTGCCGGACTGCGAGTTCACGCGGATGACCGCCTCGTAGGACCGGCCGACGTCCTTCGGGTCGATCGGCAGGTACGGCACCGCCCACTCGATGTCGTCGACGGTGACGCCCTTGGCCTTGGCCTCGGCCTCCATGGCGTCGAAGCCCTTCTTGATGGCGTCCTGGTGGGAGCCGGAGAAGGACGTGTAGACCAGGTCGCCCACGTACGGGTGGCGCGGGTGGACCTCCATCTGGTTGCAGTACTCCCACGTACGACGGATCTCGTCGATGTCGGAGAAGTCGATCTGCGGGTCGACGCCCTGCGAGAACAGGTTCATGCCCAGGGTGACCAGGTCGACGTTGCCGGTGCGCTCGCCCTGCCCGAACAGACAGCCCTCGACGCGGTCGGCACCGGCCATCAGCGCCAGCTCGGCCGCGGCGACGGCCGTACCGCGGTCGTTGTGCGGGTGGACCGACAGGCAGACGTACTCGCGGCGGGACAGGTTGCGGCCCATCCACTCGAAGCGGTCCGCGTGCGTGGAGGGCGTGGAGCGCTCGACGGTGGCCGGCAGGTTGAGGATGATCTCGCGGCCCGGACCGGGCTGCCAGACGTCCATGACCGCCTCACAGACCTCCAGCGCGAAGTCCAGCTCGGTGTCGGTGAAGATCTCCGGCGAGTACTGGTAGCCGAACTCGGTCTCCGGCCCCAGCAGCTTCTCGGCGTACTCCATCACCAGCCGCGTCCCGTCGACGGCGATCTGCTTGATGTCGTCCTTGGAGCCGCGGAAGACGACCCGGCGGAAGACCGGCGCGGTCGCGTTGTACAGGTGGACGGTGGCGCGGCGGGCGCCCTTCAGCGACTCGACGGTCCGCTCGATCAGGTCCTCACGGGCCTGGGTGAGGACGGAGATCGTCACGTCCTCCGGGATCGCGCCCTCTTCCTCGATGATCGACCGCACGAAGTCGAAGTCGGTCTGACCGGAGGCCGGGAAGCCGACCTCGATCTCCTTGTAGCCCATCTTCACCAGCAGGTCGAACATCGCCCGCTTGCGTACCGGTGACATGGGGTCGATCAGGGCCTGGTTGCCGTCGCGCAGGTCGGTGGAGAGCCAGCGGGGGGCGGCGGTGATGCGGTTCTCCGGCCAGGTGCGGTCCGGGATGTCGACCTGCTCGTAGCGGCCGTACTTGTGGATCGGCATGGAACTGGGCTGCTGGCGATGTGCCATGGTGGCGTGGGCTCCTCGAAAAATCCGGTCGGATCCGGGGTCCGGAAGGACGGCCGACGACGCAACGCCGAGCTCCGCGGGGAGGGAGTCGGCCTCGACTACAGGCCCTCGCCGCGGCAGCTAAGAAGAAGCAGCCCAAAACGCATGATGCAGAGCATGCTAGCCGAGCCACTAGCGGATGCGCGGTTCCGTATCAGTATGCGGGATTCACAGATACCTCAGGGGCGCGGGGCCGTGTCGATGAATAACACAGTGCAACCACCCACGACCCACACATCCACACATTTCACCAATCAAGGTTGCGGATAGTGACAGGTCTCTGACTCAGTGCCAAGGTGCGAAGCATGACTCCCGTCTTCTGCACGATCGTCCCCCCGCACATCCTCGACAAGCTCGCCCAGTCCGAGGACCCCGCCCTCTCCGGCCCCGCCCGCCAGACCCTCCAGCGCGACGCCTACGAACGCACCCACCGCCGCCTCACCACAGTCCTCGGCGCCCCAGTCACCCCACCGTCCCCAGCCGCCGCAGGCACCCCGCACCGCACGATCTACGACGCCCAGCACAGGACGAGCCTGCCCGGCAAGAAGGTCCGCGGCGAGGGCGACGACCCCGGCAAGAACGCCACGGTCAACCGCGCCTACGCGGGCCTCGGCGCCACCTTCGACCTGTTCCTCAAGGCCTACGGCCGCGACTCGATCGACGGCGGCGGCCTCCCCCTCGACGCGACCGTGCACTACGACGAGCAGTACAACAACGCCTTCTGGAACGGCGAGCAGATGGTCTTCGGCGACGGGGACGGCGAGATCTTCCTCGACTTCACCATCCCCATCGACGTCATCGGCCACGAACTCGCCCACGGCGTCACCCAGTACACGGCCAACCTCACCTACTTCGGCCAGCCCGGCGCGCTCAACGAGCACGTCTCCGACGTCTTCGGCTCGCTGATCAAGCAGTACACGCTCGGCCAGACCGCCGCCGAGGCCGACTGGCTGATCGGCGCCGGCCTGCTCGCCCCGCGCGTGAGCGGAGTGGCGCTGCGCTCGATGAAGGCCCCGGGGACGGCGTACGACGACGATGTGCTCGGCAAGGACCCGCAGCCCGCGACGATGGAGGACTATGTGCGCACCGGCCGCGACAACGGCGGCGTCCACATCAACTCCGGCATCCCCAACCACGCCTTCCACCTCGCCGCCACCGCCCTCGGCGGACACGCCTGGGAGCGGGCCGGGCAGGTCTGGTACGACGTGCTGACCGGCGGCGAGCTGAAGGAGGACGCCATGTTCGCCGAGTTCGCCACGCTGACCGTCTCCGCCGCGAAGGCACGGTTCGGAGACGGCAGCGACGAGCTCCGTGCGGTGGCGAAGGCCTGGGAGCAGGTCGGGGTGCGGACCCTGTAGACAGGAACCCATGCGTATTCAGGTGCGGCGCACGGGCGGATTCGCGGGCATCGAGCGGCACGCCGAGGTGGACACCTCGGGGCGGCCCGACGCGCACGAGTGGCATGCCCTGGCCGAGCAGGCGCTCGCGGCGGGCCGGGGCACGCCACCCGTCGGCGTTCCGGACGGCTTCAGCTACCGGATCACCGTGGACGGCCGAACGGTGTACTGCGCGGACCCCCGGCTGACCGACGAACAGCGCAGGCTGATCTCCAGGGTGCTGAAGGAAGGAGCGTAACTCCCGGTTCACGCCAGGGCGTTGACTTCCGTTACCGGCGGTACGGATGATCCGCGCATGGCGACGAACCCCATACCCCAGTTCCCGGCCGGCTTCCTGTGGGGCGTCTCGACGTCCGCGCACCAGATCGAGGGCGCGGCGGAGATGCGCGAACCGTCCGTGTGGGACGCCTTCACGGCCGAGCCGGGACGGGTGAAGGACGGCTCCACCGCGGCGGTGGCCTGCGACCACTACCACCGCTACCGCGAGGACGTGGCGCTCCTGGCCGACCTGGGCGTGGACGCGTACCGCTTCTCGATCTCCTGGCCGCGCGTGCGCTCGCCCGAGGGACTCGACTTCTACGACCGCCTGGTGGACGAGCTGTGCGCGGCGGGCGTGCGGCCGGTCCCGACGCTCTTCCACTGGGACCTGCCGGTGGGCCTGGACTGGCTGGAGCGGGACACCGCGTCGCGGTTCGCGGAGTACGTGGCGGTGGTCGCGGAGCGGCTCGGCGACCGTGTCGGCAAGTGGATCACCCTCAACGAGCCCGCCGAACACACCCTCCTCGGCCACGCGCTCGGCGTGCACGCGCCGGGCAGGCAGTTGCTGTTCGACGCGTTGCCGGTCGCCCACCACCAGCTCCTGGCGCACGGACTGGCGGTACGGGCGCTGCGCGCGGCCGACGCGACGGACATCGGGATCGCCAACTCGCACGGCCCGACCTGGCCGGCGTCCAGGGAGAGCGCCGATGTGGAGGCGGCGGACTTCTACGACGTCCTGCTGAACCGGCTGTTCGCGGACCCGCTGCTGCTCGGTGAGTATCCGTCGGGGATCGGCGAGTTGATGCCGGGGGATGTGGCGTCCGACCTGAAGGTGATCGCGGAGCCGGTCGACTGGTACGGGATCAACTACTACGCGCCGACGCGGGTGGGCGCCCCGGAGGGCACGGAGATCGACTTCGGCGGGATCCGGATGCCGGCCGAACTGCCCTTCTCGGTACGGGAGATCGAGGGCGTGCCGGTGACGGACTTCGGCTGGCCGGTGGTGCCGGAGGGACTGACCGAGCTGCTCACCGGCTTCCGGGACCGGTACGGCGAACGGCTGCCGCCGGTGGTGATCACCGAGAACGGGTGCTCGTACGAGGGGCTCGACGACCAGGAGCGGATCGCCTACCTGGACGGCCATGTGCGGGCGCTGCACGCCGCGTTGACGGCGGGCGTGGATGTGCGCGGGTACTTCGTGTGGTCGTTGCTGGACAACTTCGAGTGGGCGGAGGGGTACGCGCGGCGGTTCGGGCTGGTGCATGTGGACTACGAGACGCTTCGGCGCACGCCGAAGGCCTCGTACCGCTGGTTCCGGGACGTGCTGCGGGCACAGAGATGAAGGTGGAGTCGGCTGCTCTCGCCGAGCCTGCCGCACGGGTCGGCCGCGGCTGGACGGCGTCGCTCGCGCTGGCCAACGGGGCGATCTGGGTGGGCTGGTACGGCCCGTTGCAGATCCTGCTCGCGATGCAGGCGGAGGACTTCGCACCCGGCGCCGGGATGTCCAAGGAGACGCTGCTGGCCTGGGTGACGGGCGTGGGCGCGGCCGTGTCGCTGGTGGCGAACCCGGTGTGGGGCGCGCTGTCCGACCGGACGACGTCCCGGCTGGGCCGCCGTACGCCGTGGATCGTGGCGGGAGCTGTGGGCGGCGCGCTGTCGTTGCTGGTGCTCGCGGGGGCGGGTGGGCTGTGGGCGATGGTGGCGGGCTGGTGCCTGGTGCAGCTGACGCTGAACGCGGCGTTCGCGGCGGTGACGGCGGCGGTGCCGGACCGGGTACCGCGGCTGCAACGCGGTGCGGTGGGCGGCTGGCTGGGGGCGGCGCAGATCCTGGGCGTGGTCGGCGGGACGGGGCTGGCGACGGTGGCGGGCGGCGTCGGGGCCGGGTATGTGGCGTGCGCGGTGTTCGTGGTGGCGGGGGTGCTGCCGTATGTCCTGACCTTCCCCGATCTGCGGCTGACGGTCGGGGACCGGCCGCCGTGGTCCTGGCGAGGCTTCCTCGCGGGCTTCTGGCTGAGCCCACGCCGCCACCCCGACCTGGGCTGGGCCTGGCTGACCCGCTTCCTGATCAACCTCAGCAACGCGCTCGTGCTCCTCTACCTCCTCTACTACCTGCGCGACCGGTTGCACCACGAGGACCCGGAGGCCGGGGTGCTGATCCTGACGGCGGTGAACGGTGTAACGCTGCTGGCCACGGTCGTCGTCGCCGGGGTGTGGTCGGACCGGGCCGGGCGGCGCAAGCCGTTCGTGATCTGGTCGGGCGTGCTGATGGCGGCGGCCACGGCACTGCTGTCGGGCTGGCAGACCTGGCCGGGCGCGATCGTCGCGGCGGCGCTGCTCGGCGTGGGCTTCGGGGTGTTCACATCCGTCGACTTCGCCCTGATGACGGACGTATTGCCGAAGGCCCTGGACCGCGGAAAGGACCTGGGCGTGATCAACGTGGCCAACGCACTGCCACAGGTCACGGCCCCGGTACTGGCGGCCCCGATCGTGACGTACCTGGGCGGCTACCGGGTGCTGTATCTGGTGGCCGCCGTGATCGGGCTGGCGGGGGCGGTGCTGGTGGGGCGGATAAGAGGGGTGAGTTAGACCCTGTGTGCGGCACAGCGCATCGAAAAGGCCTACGGCGATGTCAGCCCCCCGGCGTACCCTGGAAACCGCCAGGCCGCCCTTGTGGCAGGCGAGTCGCATCAAGGAGGACATGCAGGCCTTAAGCGCCGGCCCATGACTCAGACACCCACAGCTCACACCCCCGCGCAGGGGCAGGCACGAGTGCAGTTCACCGTTCCGGCGGCCCACCCCATGGTGACCGTGCTGGGTTCCGGCGACTCCCTCCTGCGCGTGATCGAGAAGGCCTTCCCGGGGGTCGACATCCACGTCCGGGGCAACGAGATCAGCGCGGTCGGCGACTCGGCTGAGGTCGCCCTCGTCTCGCGCCTGTTCGACGAGATGATGCTGGTGCTCCGCACCGGGCAACCGATGACGGAGGACGCAGTGGAACGCTCGATCGCCATGCTCCGGGCGACTGAGACCGGCGAGGGGCCGCAGGAGACCCCGGCCCAGGTGCTCACCCAGAACATCCTGTCCTCACGCGGCCGCACGATCCGCCCCAAGACCCTCAACCAGAAGCGGTACGTCGACGCGATCGACAAGCACACGATCGTCTTCGGCATCGGCCCCGCCGGCACCGGCAAGACCTACCTGGCCATGGCCAAGGCGGTGCAGGCCCTGCAGTCCAAGCAGGTCAACCGCATCATCCTGACCCGGCCGGCGGTGGAGGCGGGCGAGCGGCTCGGATTCCTCCCGGGCACGCTCTACGAGAAGATCGACCCCTACCTGCGCCCTCTGTACGACGCGCTGCACGACATGATCGACCCGGATTCGATTCCGCGGTTGATGGCGGCGGGGACCATTGAGGTGGCGCCGCTGGCATACATGAGGGGCCGGACCCTCAATGACGCCTTCATCATCCTGGACGAGGCCCAGAACACCAGCCCCGAGCAGATGAAGATGTTCCTCACCCGGCTCGGCTTCGACTCGAAGATCGTCATCACCGGTGACGTGACCCAGGTCGACCTCCCGGACGGCACCAAGTCCGGTCTGCGGCAGGTACGGGAGATCCTGGAGGGCGTGGAGGACGTCCACTTCTCCCTGCTCTCCTCCCACGACGTCGTACGGCACAAGCTGGTCGGCCGTATCGTCGACGCGTACGAGAAGTACGACAACAAGCACGGCACCCAGAACGGCACGCACAAGGGCCGGGGCGGCAAGGCCGCGCACAAGGGGAAGTAGAGAACAAGCAAGGACATGTCGATCGACGTCAACAACGAGTCCGGAACCGAGGTCGACGAGCAGGCGATCCTCGACATCGCCCGCTACGCGCTCGCACGGATGCGCATCCACCCGCTCTCCGAGCTCTCGGTGATCGTCGTGGACGCCGACGCCATGGAGCAACTGCACATCCAGTGGATGGACCTGCCGGGTCCGACCGATGTCATGTCGTTCCCGATGGACGAGCTGCGCCCGCCGTCGAAGGACGACGACGAGCCCCCGCACGGGCTGCTCGGCGACATCGTGCTGTGCCCGGAGGTCGCCGCCAAGCAGGGCGCCGAGGCCCCGACGCAGCACTCCATGGACGAGGAGCTCCAGCTGCTCACCGTCCACGGAGTGCTGCACCTGCTCGGGTACGACCACGAGGAGCCGGACGAGAAGGCCGAAATGTTCGGTCTGCAGGCCGCCATCGTGGACGGCTGGCGTGCAGAGAAGGGTCTCACCGGTCCCTCCCCGGCCCCGACCGTGTCATGAGCATCCCGCTGATCACCGGCGCCGTCGCGCTGGTCGTCGTCGCCTGGCTCGCGGCCTGCGCGGAGGCGGGCCTCGCCCGTGTCTCCAGCTTCCGCGCCGATGAGGCCGTACGCTCCGGCCGGCGCGGCAGCGCCAAGCTCGCCCAGGTCGCCGCCGACCCCACCCGCTATCTCAACGTGGCGCTGCTGGTCCGCGTCGCCTGCGAGATGGCCGCGGCCGCGCTGATCACGTACGCCTCCCTGAACCAATTCGACAGCACCACCGAGGCGCTGCTGATCGCGATCGCGGTCATGGTCCTCGTCTCGTATGTCGCCGTAGGCGTCTCTCCGCGCACCATCGGCCGCCAGCACCCCCTCAACACGGCCACCGCGGCGGCGTACGTACTGGTCCCGCTCGCCCGGATCATGGGCCCGGTCCCGTCCCTGCTGATCCTCATCGGCAACGCCCTCACCCCGGGCAAGGGCTTCCGGCGCGGCCCCTTCGCGTCCGAGGCGGAGCTGCGCGCGCTGGTCGACCTGGCCGAGGCGGAGTCCCTCATCGAGGACGAGGAGCGCCGTATGGTGCACTCGGTCTTCGAGCTGGGCGACACCCTCGTACGGGAGGTGATGGTCCCGCGCACCGACCTGGTCGTCATCGAGCGCTTCAAGACCATCCGCCAGGCCCTCACCCTCGCGCTCAGGTCCGGTTTCTCGCGGATTCCGGTCACCGGTGAGAGCGAGGACGACATCGTCGGGATCGTGTATCTGAAGGACCTGGTCCGCAAGACGCACATCAGCCGGGACGCCGAGACGGAGCTGGTGTCGACGGCCATGCGGCCGGCGTTCTTCGTGCCGGACACCAAGAACGCCGGTGACCTGCTGCGCGAGATGCAGAAGCAGCGCAACCACGTCGCCGTCGTCATCGACGAGTACGGCGGCACGGCCGGGATCGTCACCATCGAGGACATCCTGGAGGAGATCGTCGGCGAGATCACCGACGAGTACGACCGCGAGCTGCCGCCCGTGGAGTCCCTCGGCGAGGACCGTTACCGGGTCACCGCCCGCCTCGACATCGGCGACCTCGGCGAGCTGTACGGGCTGGAGTCCTACGACGACGAGGACGTGGAGACGGTCGGGGGGCTGCTGGCCAAGGCGCTGGGCCGGGTGCCCATCGCCGGGGCGTCCTCCGTGGTCGAGCTGCCGGACAGCCGGGAGCTGCGGCTGACCGCCGAGGCCGCCGCCGGGCGCCGGAACAAGATCGTGACCGTGCTGGTGGAGCCGGTGGCCCCGGTGGCTTCGCCTCAGGAGGAGGCGAAGCCGGAGTGACGCCCCAGGAGCTGCGCGCGTTCTGCCTGTCCTTCAACGCGGCGGTCGAGGACTTCCCGTTCGGGCCGGAGGCCTCGGTGTTCAAGGTGCGGGGCAAGATGTTCGCCCTGAGCATCCTGGACGCCCGCCCGCTCACGGTGAACCTCAAGTGCGACCCGGAGGACGCGGTACGCCTGCGCGCGGACCACCCCGGCCTGATCGCCCCGGGCTGGCACATGAACAAGCGGCACTGGAACACCGTCACGGTGGACGGCTCGCTCCCCGCGCGCCTGGTCCGGGAGCTGATCGAGGACTCCTACGACCTGGTGGTGGCCGGCCTGCCCCGCGCCGACCGGCTTCGCCTGGACCGCCCCTGAACCGGGCCGCCCGGCTAGGGCCCGCGACGCCGGTGTGATCCATACGACAGGCCCTACGTATGCTCGGGGCATGACCGACACCAACGCGCTTGATCCCGAGGACCGCAAGATCGTCACCCTGGCCCGCTCGGCCCGGGCCCGCAATGGTGTGCCCGAGGGGGCTGCCGTACGGGACGAGACGGGGCGTACGTATGTCGCCGGGACCGTCGACCTGGACTCGCTGAAGCTCAGCGCCCTGCGGACGGCAGTGGCCATGGCGGTGGCGTCGGGGGCGAAGTCGCTGGAGGCGGCGGCGGTGGTGACCGAGGCCGAGGAGGCGTCGGCCGAGGACCGGGCGGCGGTACGGGATCTTGGTGGGCCGCGGACGCCGGTGCTGGTGGCCGGGCCGAACGGCGTGGTGCGGCTGACTGTTTCCGCTGGTTGAGGTGGTGGTGCTGGGGGCTGCCGCCCCCAGGTCCCCGGGCGCTGACCGGCGCCCGAAACGAGCCGGTCGTTGAAGGCCGGAATTACCCTTGCCGTCGCTTGTCTCACATTGCATCAATGGGACCGTAAGTTCCGACGGACCGTCAGATCCTGGGTTCGCGCAGCGCGTCCGCACCCCGCTGCCCGACGGGGCGGTCCCTCGGTCTCCCGTCCATCCCCACATGGCATTCCCCACACGGGAAGGGAACCCCACCCCTATGAGAGGCAAGCGCTTTGCAACCGGTGCGGCACTGACCGTCGGGGCCCTCGCGGTCACCGGCGTCGTTCTCGCGCCCGCAGCCGTGGCCGTCGCGCCGACGTCGGCGACCCTCACCGCCGACTGCGGCTTCTTCGGCGGCGGCCAGGCCACCCTCACCGCCACCCAGAACGGCACGGCGGCCACCCTGACCCTCACGTCCTCCGAGATCACCGCCCCCATCGGTCTCGGCGCGGACTCGATCGCTTCCACGCTCACCATGGTCAAGGGCAGCGGCGGCACCGCCGTCTTCAGCGGCACGGAGAACCCGGCGATGTCCGCCGGCGATCCCGTCACCGTGGGCCCGCTCAACGGCACCGTGGCCTCCGGTGACAGCCTGGAGGCCTTCGGCGGCTCGTTGCGGATGACCGTCTTCGGCATCACCATCACCTGCACGGCGACGGGCCCGCAGTCACCCGGCCCGTTCGTGTTCGACTGAGCCATCGGGTGGGCGCGGCCCCGGGCGCACAGGGTGCCGGGGCCGCGCTCGCCGGTCCGCCCGGTATCGCGGTACGGCAGGGCTTCGGCGATCAGGGAGAATGGGCGCCATGAGCGTTCGTACCCCGTCATCCGAGCAGCCCGCCGAGAGTGTTCACCGGGCCGGCTTCGCCTGCTTCGTGGGCCGCCCCAACGCGGGCAAGTCCACCCTTACGAACGCACTGGTCGGGCAGAAGGTCGCGATCACCGCGAACCAGCCGCAGACCACGCGGCACACGGTACGGGGCATCGTGCACCGGCCCGACGCCCAGCTGATCCTGGTGGACACACCGGGCCTGCACAAGCCGCGCACGCTGCTCGGTGAGCGGCTGAACGACGTGGTGCGCACCACCTGGGCCGAGGTGGACGTGATCGGCTTCTGCCTTCCCGCGAACGAGAAGATCGGCCCCGGTGACCGGTTCATCGCCAAGGAACTCGCCGGGATCAAGAAGACACCGAAGGTCGCGGTCGTCACGAAGACCGACCTGGTCGACAGCAAGGCGCTCGCGGAGCAGCTGATCGCGATCGACCGGCTCGGCAAGGAGCTGGGCATCGAGTGGGCGGAGATCGTGCCGGTGTCGGCGGTGGGGGACAAGCAGGTGAGCCTGCTGGCGGACCTCCTCGTCCCGCTGCTCCCGGAGGGCCCGGCCCTCTACCCCGAGGGCGATCTGACCGACGAGCCCGAGCAGGTCATGATCGCGGAGCTGATCCGGGAGGCCGCGCTGGAGGGCGTACGCGACGAGTTGCCGCACTCCATCGCCGTCGTCGTCGAGGAGATGCTCCCGCGCGAGGACCGCCCCGCCGACAAGCCGCTCCTCGACATCCACGCCAACGTCTACATCGAACGCCCCAGCCAGAAGGGCATCATCATCGGCCCCAAGGGCAAGCGCCTGAAGGAGGTCGGCATCAAGTCCCGCCGCCAGATCGAGGCGCTGCTGGGGACGCCGGTCTTCCTGGACCTGCACGTGAAGGTGGCGAAGGACTGGCAGCGGGATCCGAAGCAGCTGCGCAAACTGGGGTTCTGAGAGGACTGGAGCCGCCTCCGCCGCCCCGGGCCTCTGTCAGGGGCGGCGGAGTCAGGCGTAGCGGCGGAAGCCGATCGTCGGGACCGCGCGGCGCAGGGGCCAGGGGCGGGCCGTGGCGGGGACGAGGTCTTCCAGGAAGGCGTACCGGCGCAGGGCCGCGGGGTCCTGGTCGTCGTACGCCTGGACCTTGCGCCACCAGGCGCCGATCTCGGACCAGCCGGGGGCCGAGAGGGAGCCGCCGAATTCCTGGACGGACAGGGCGGCCGTGAGGCCCGCGAAGGCGAGGCGGTCGGCGAGGGGCCAGCCGGCCAGGGTGCCGGTGACGAAGCCGGCCACGAAGACGTCTCCCGCGCCGGTGGGGTCCAGGGCCTCGACCGCGATCGCCGGGACCTCGGCGCTCTCGCCGGTGCGCCGGTCCACGGCGTAGGCGCCCTCCGCACCGAGGGTGACCACGGCGAGCGGTACGTGTTCGGTGAGGGCGTGCGCGGCGGCGCGGGGGCAGGTGGTGCCGGTGTAGCGCATCGCCTCCTCGGCGTTGGGCAGGAACGCCTCGCAGTGCCGGAGGTCGGCGAGGGCGGCCAGGTCCCACGCGCCGGTGTCGTCCCAGCCGACGTCGGCGAAGACGCGGGTGCCCTTGCTCGCGGCCTGCGCGATCCAGGGGGCGCGTTTGCCGGGGACGAGTGAGGCGACGGCGGCACGCGCGCGTGGGGGGCAGTCGGGGGCGGGTTCCTCTGGGGGCGGCTCGTGGCCGTGGGAGACCATCGTGCGCTCGCCCTCGTACGCCATCGAGACGGTGACCGGCGAGTGCCAGCCGCGCACCGTGCGTGAGGGGGTGAGGTCGATGCCCTCGCCCTGCTCCAGGGCGTCCCAGCAGTAGTCGCCGTAGTGGTCGTCGCCGAAGGCCGCCGCGAGGGACGTCTTCAGACCGAGCCGGGACAGCGCGGTCGCCATGTTGGCGACGCCGCCGGGGCTGGACCCCATCCCGCGCGCCCAGGACTCGGTGCCGCGCACCGGGGCGGAGTCGAGCCCGGTGAAGATGATGTCGAGGAAGACGGTGCCGGTGAGATAGACGTCCCAGGGCGGCTCGCCCTGCCCGCGCAGGGCGGCCAGGGGGTCGACGTGGGCATGGCAGTACCGACCCTCGCGGATGGCCGGTACCGCCATCGCGGTGGGCTGCGGCCCCTCTCCGGTGGACGCGGTCACAGTGCGCTCTCCCTGACGTGGTGCTGGTCTGGCCAGTGTGCACCACGTCACTGACAACGGTTGCGCGGTCAGGGGGAGGAGGCTGCGTCGGGTGTGCGGGGGCCTGGTGTTGGGCGTGCGCGGGGCGGCGTGCGGCCTGCGGCGGGGCTTGGGGGGGGCGGCGGGCTGGCGCGGGCGGGCGGCCGTCAGACCGGGTGCGGGCCCCGGGTGGGACGTGCGCGAGGCCGCGTGCCCTGCGAGGCGCCGACCTTCACTCCGGGGACGGGCCCCGGCGTCACCAGCGGGGCACGGCGGGGGTTGACCGGCAGGGCATGACGGGGTCTACCAGCGGGGCACGGCGAGGACTACCGGCAGGGCACGGCGGGGACTACCAGCGGGGCACCGCGGGGACTACCAGCGGGGCATGGCAGGGCTGACCCACTCCGGGTCGGCGATCCGCATCGCGGCCGCGTCGTCGCGGTCGCGCAGTGTGCCGTCGTCGTCCAGCCAGCGCCGGTGCAGCAGGGCGAGCCGGACCTGGTCGAGTTCGACGCCCAGGCCGGGGGCGTCGGGGACCCGCACGGAACCGTTCTCGAAGACCAGCCGCTCGGTGAGCACGTCCTCGGACTGCCAGGGGTAGTGGGAGTCACAGGCGTGGTGGAGGTTGGGGACGGTGGCCGCCACGTGGGTCATCGCGGCCAGGCTGATCCCCAGGTGGGTGTTGGAGTGCATGGACACCCCGACGCCGAAGGTCCGGCAGATGGCGGCGAGTTGCTGGGTGTTGCGCAGCCCGCCCCAGTAGTGGTGGTCGGAGAGGACGACCTGGACGGCGCCCCGTGTGAACGCCTCCCTGATCTCGGCGAACGTCGTCACGCACATGTTGGTGGCGAGCGGGACGCCGGTCCGCTCGGCGACCTCGGCCATGGCGGGCGTGCCGAGCGCCGGGTCCTCCAGGTACTCCAGGACGGCACCGAGTTCCTGGGCCACCTTGACCGACGTCCCCACGGACCAGGCCCCGTTGGGGTCGAGCCGCAGCGGATGCCCGGGAAAGGCCCGCGCCAGCGCCCGTACGGCCGCGATCTCCTCGTCGGGCGGGAACACCCCGCCCTTGAGCTTGCACGACGAGAACCCGTACCGCTCCTTGAACTTCCGCGCCTGGTCCACGACCCCGGCGGGGTCGAGGGCGGCACCCCAGTCGTCCTGCTCGGACCGGACCCCGGCCGGGTGCTCGGCCCACTTGTAGAACAGGTACGCGCTGTACTCCACCGCGTCCCGCACCTTGCCCCCGAGCAGCGCGTGCACGGGCAGTCCGAGCGACTTGCCCAGCGCGTCGAGAAAAGCCACCTCGAAGCCGGAGACGACGGACAGCCGCAACTTGTCCGCGGTCTGCACACCGCGCAGCCCACCGACGTCCACGGCCTCGGAGACCCGCGAGGCGTCCACGGCCACCTCGTCGGCGACGGCGAAGAGGCCGTTCAGATCACTGACCTGCCGCCCCTTCAGCTTCTCCGCGAAGGGCCGTGCCAGCTCCAGGTACTTGGTGTCCCCGTAGGTCTCCCCGACCCCGGTCACGCCGTCCGCCGTCACCACCTCCACGATCAGCCGGGGCGTGTACGGCTGGTGGACGCCCTGCGTGTTCAGCAGCGGCGGGTCGGCGACCAGGATGGGGGTCAGTCGTACGTCCGTGACGGTGAGGCTCACGCCATCCCCCCATGTAGACATTATCCATGTATGAGGACAAAGATTAGATAGGCGAACAGCGGCCGTCAATGATTCGCGCACAGCAGGGCACACCCCCAGGGAGCACACAGAGTTGCTGGAGTTGCTGGCCGCGCGCGGCGACCGTCCGGTACGGCTGCAAGAGCTGGAGGCGTCGGAGGCGCTCGGCGAGACCATCCCCATGGGCCGGCTGGACGGCCGGGACGTGGCGTATCTGGCGACCCGCGAGTCGCACGAGTACCTGCGGACCATCAGCCGGGTCGGGCGCCGACTGCCCGCCCACGTGGGCGCCCTGGGCAAGGCCCTGCTCGCCGAACGCCCCGACACCGACCTGCCCGACAGCCCGTACGAGGCGCTCACCCCCAACACCCACACCACGCGCGCGCCCCTCGCCGCCGACCTCGCCGAGGTGCGCTCACGCGGCTACTCGGTGGACCGCGAGGAGCAGGGCGAAGATCGAGGCGACGGCGCCCGCGGCGGGCGGGGCCGTGCACTGGCGTTAGCCGCTCGGGAGGCGCTCGTTTACCCGACTTGGCCAGCCCCAAACAGAAGGTGACCCAGATCACCCAATCTGGCCTCCCGTCGCCCTCCCCCCGCTTGATACAAATTGCCCGCGCGTTCCTGTCCGTCGACGGTCGTCGCCCAATCCCCTTTTTTGTGCCGTCCTTCCGCATGCCCTGGAACGCCCGTGTTCGCCCCCCGCACCATTCCCTGGTCCCTCGTCGCCCTTTTCACGGCCGGGTACCTCGCCCCGTACCTCCTCCCGACCGTCGTCGGCAGGCTGGACGCCGGGCTCCCCGTCTCCGCCACCCAGGCCGGGGCCATCGGCAGTGCCCTCCTGCTCAGTTCGGCGACGGCCGGGTTTCTCCTGGCCTCCCGCGTCGACCGGATCGGCCCGCGCACCCTGGCCCGCGTCGGTCTCGCCCTCGCCGTGCTCGGTTACGGCGGCGCCACCCTCACCACCACCGTCCCCGCGGTCGTCGCCGGTGCGATGGTCGGCGGCTTCGGGTCGGGTACGGCCACCGCGGTCGCCGCCACCGGGATCGCCGCCCAGATCGACCCGCACCGCGTCACCACGCTCGGGCTGCTCAGCGTCTCCGCCCTCGCCGGCGTGGTCTATCTGACGGTCCCGCACCTCGGCCCCGGCCACGGCCTCCCGCTGGCCGCGATCGCCCTCACCGCGCTCGCCGTCTGGCCGCTGACCGCCCGCCTCCCGGTCCGTACGGCCGCCCGCCACATCCGCCGGGAGTCCACTTCCCTCCCCCACCCCCGCGCGGGCCTGATCCTGGCCGCCACTCTGCTGTGCTGGTCCCTCGCCCAGAACTCGCTCTGGGGCGTCAGCGGCCGCATCGGCCTCACCCAGGCCCACTTGTCCGAGGCCACGGTTGGCGTGGTCTTCGCGGTGGCGCTCGGGGCGGGGCTGCTGGGGGTCGTCGGGGCGGGCGCGCTGGGCCCACGGCTCGGCCGGGCGCTGCCGATCGGGGCGGGCACGGTGCTCATCGCCGCGTGCATCGCGCTGAGCGCCTCCGCGACCGACCTGGCGACCTTCGCGACCGGCGAGATCGCGTGGAACCTGCTCTACCCGATCGTCCTGTCGTACGTCATCGGTCTCGCCGCCTCTTTGGACCCGCGTGGCCGCTGGGCGGTACTCGTCGGTTCCGCGTCCTCCCTGGGCACGGCCGCGGGGCCGCTGGCCGGGAGCCTGCTGTCGGCGCAGGCCGGTTTCCCGGCGATGGGCGCGGTGCTGGCCGTCGGGCTGCTGGTGATCGCCGTGCCGATGACGGCGGTCGCGCTGGGCGCGGGCAGGCGCTCGCTTCCGGTGGTGGAGATCCCGGTGGAGACACCTGCCTACGACAAGGCGACGGCCGCGTAAGCACCCCACGAGCACCTAGAACTCGTACGCCTCCACCTCCGCGAGGCACCGCGCCCGCCGCTCCTCGTCGTGCTCCAGGAACGACGCGAGGAAGGAGTTGCGGGCCAGCTCACGCAGCCGCTCCTCGCTCAGGCCCAGCGCCGAGCGCACCGCGTCGAAGTTGTCGCCCACGTACCCGCCGAAGTAGGCCGGGTCGTCGGAGTTGACCGTGCACAGCAGCCCGGCGTCGAGCATGGCGGGCAGCGGGTGGTCGGCGAGGACGTCGACGGCGCGCAGCCGGACGTTGGACAGCGGGCACAGCGTCAGCGGGATCCGCTCCCGCACCAGCCGCTCCACCAGCGCCGGGTCCTCCATGCAGCGCAGCCCGTGGTCGACGCGCTCGACGCCGAGCACGTCGAGGGCCTCGGCGATGTACTCCGGCGGCCCCTCCTCCCCGGCGTGCGCCACCCGCCGCAGCCCGAGGGCGGCGGCGGCCTCGTACACCTCGCGGAACTTCACCGGCGGATGCCCGACCTCGGCGGAGTCCAGCCCGACCCCGGTGATCCGGTCCAGAAACGGCTTGGCCGCGTCCAGCGTCGCCATCGCCGACCCGGCGGACTCGTCCCGCAGGAAGCACATGATCAGCTGGGTGGACACGCCGTGCTCGCGCTCGCTGTGCTCCAGCGCCCGCCACAGGCCCTCGACCACCGTGTCCATCCCGACGCCCCGGGCGAGGTGCGCCTGCGGGTCGAAGAAGATCTCCGCGTGCCGCACGCCCTGCGCGGCGGCCCGGGCGAGGTAGGCGTTCGCGAGGTCCGCGAAGTCCCGCTCGGTGCGCAGCACGGCCATGAGCTCGTAGTACAGGTTCAGGAAGGACTGCAGGTCCTCGAACTGGTACGCCTTGCGCAGCTCGTCGGTGTCCGCGTAGGGCAGCCGCACTCCGTTGCGCCCGGCGAGCTCGAAAGCGAGCTCCGGCTCCAGGGTGCCTTCGATGTGGAGGTGCAGTTCGGCTTTCGGGAGGGGCATCAGTTCATCGTACGACCGTTTCACCGACGCTTCTGTTTCACCGACGCTTCGGAAGCGGCACTCTCAGTAGGTCGTGCGCCACGCTCAGCTCACCCTCGAACCCGGCGGCCCGCGCCTGCCGCTCGAACTCCTCCGGCTCCGAGTAGCGCTGGCTGAAGTGAGTGAGCACGAGATGCCGTACGCCGCTCTCCCCGGCCACCCGCGCCGCCTGACCGGCCGTCAGGTGACCGTGTTCCACGGCGAGTTCCTCGTCCTCGTCGAGGAACGTCGACTCGATGACGAGCATGTCGCAGCCCTCGGCGAGCGCGTACACGCCGTCGCACAGCCGGGTGTCCATGACGAACGCGAACCGCTGCCCGCGCCGCACCTCGCTGACCTCTTCGAGGGCGACCCCGCCGAGCGTGCCCTCCCGCTGGATCCGGCCCACGTCGGGGCCCTCGATGCCGTGCGCGGCGAGCCGCTCGGGCAGCATGCGGCGCCCGTCGGGCTCGACGAGGCGATAGCCGTAGGACTCGACGGGGTGGGAGAGCTTGCGGGCCTCAAGCGTGTAGGTCCCCGACGAGGCGAGCACGCCGTCGCGGTCCACCGGGGACTCGGTGAGCTGCACGGTCTCGCGGTAGGCGGTGGCGTACCGCAGCCGGTTGAAGAAGCGCTGCCCGGAGCGGGGGTAGTGCGCGGTGACCGGGTGGGGCACCTGGTCGAGGTTGATGCGCTGGATGACTCCGGCCAGGCCCAGCGAGTGGTCCCCGTGGAAGTGCGTGACGCAGATCCGGTCGATGTCGTGGGCGGCGACCCCGGCGCGCAGCATCTGGCGCTGGGTGCCCTCGCCGGGGTCGAACAGGATGCCCTCGCCGTCCCAGCGCAGCAGGTAGCCGTTGTGGTTGCGGTGCCGGGTGGGGACCTGGCTGGCGGTGCCGAGGATCACCAGTTCACGTACGGACACGATGGCTTACCCGGGCGGCCATTCCATGCCGCGGCCGCCCAGGACGTGGGCGTGCGTGTGCCAGACGGTCTGGCCGGCGCCCGGGCCCTTGTTGAAGACGACGCGGTAGCTCTCCAGCTTGTCCTCGTCGGCGACCGCCTGGGTCTCGCGCAGCACGTCCGCGGCGATCTCGGGCGCACCGGCGGCGAGCGCGGCGGCGTCCCGGTAGTGCGCCTTGGGGATCACCAGGACGTGGGTGGGCGCCTGGGGGTTGATGTCCCGGAACGCGACGGTCGTCTCGGTCTCCCGCACGATCGTCGCCGGGATCTGCCCCGCGACGATCTTGCAGAACAGACAGTCGTCCTGCGGCTCCCCGGCCATACGTGTGCCTCCTCACGCCAGCTGATCAGATACGAGGGCATGGTATCGACACAGGGCTCAGTCCAGGCTCGGCGGTGTTTTCGCCGCGCTCTCCTCCAGTGCCTCCAACGCCAGCCTTATCGCCTCGTCCAGCTGGACGTCCCGGCCCGCCGCGTAGTCCTGCGGGCGTTGTACGACCTCCACGTCCGGGTCCACGCCGTGGTTCTCCACGCCCCAGCCGTAACCGTCCAGCCAGAAGGCGTACTTCGGCTGGGTGACCAGCGTGCCGTCGACCAGGCGGTAGCGGCTGTCGATGCCGATCACGCCGCCCCATGTCCGCACCCCGACCACCGGACCGAGCCCGAGTGCCTTGATCGCCGCGTTGACGATGTCGCCGTCCGACCCGGAGAACTCGTTGGCGACGGCGACGACCGGCCCGCGCGGCGCGTCCTGCGGATAGCTGTACGGGCGCATGCCGCGCGGCACCGCCCAGCCGACGATCCGCCGGGCCAGCTTCTCCACCACCAGCTGGGAGGTGTGCCCGCCCCGGTTCTCCCGGAGGTCCACGACGAGCCCCTCCCGGCCCACCTCCACCCGCAGGTCCCGGTGGATCTGTGCCCAGCCGGGCGCCTGCATGTCCGGCACATGGAGATAGCCGAGCCGCCCGCCGGACCGCTCGTGCACATACGCCCGCCGGTCCGCGACCCACGCGTGGTAGCGCAGCGGCTCCTCGTCCGCGATGGGTACGACCACCGCGTGCCGGACCTCGCCCCCGCCGGACGGCGAGACGGTCAGCTCGACCGGCTTGTCCGCCGTACCGACCAGCAGCGGCCCCGGCCCGGTCACCGGGTCCACCGCCCGTCCGGCCACCGCCACGATCGCGTCCCCGGCGCGCACCGCGACCCCGGGGGCGGCCAGGGGTGAGCGGGCGTCGGGGTCGGAGGTCTCCGAGGGCAGGACGCCGTCGATGCGCCAACTGCCGTCCGGGTGCCGGGAGATGTCCGCGCCGAGCAGTCCCTGCCGGGCGCCGCCTCCGTGGCCGCCGCGCGGAATGACGTAGGCGTGCGAGGTGCCCAGCTCACCCTGCACCTCCCACAGGAGGTCCACCAGGTCGTCGTGGGTGGCGACCCGGTCGAGGACCGGCCGGTAGCGGTCGAGGACGGCGTCCCAGTCGACGCCGTTCATGTCCGGGCGCCAGAAGTGGTCGCGCATGATGCGGCCGGTCTCGTCGTACATCTGCCGCCACTCGGCCGCCGGGTCGACCGTCTGGCGGACGCGGGTGAGGTCGACGGTGACGTTGGTGTCGCTGTCGTCGTCGCCGGAGGCGCGCCGGTCGCTCGGTACGACCTTCAGGCGGTCGCTCGTCCAGAGCAGCACCCGCTTGCCGTCCCCACTGACCTCGAAGTGGTCGGCGTCGGCCGCGAGGTGCTCCAGGCGCTGCTGGGCGAGGTCGTAGCGCTCCAGCTCGGTCTTGGGGTCGGGGTCGTCCGGGGTGGCCCGGGAGGAGCCGAGGACGCCCTCGACGGGGTGCCGCAGCCACAGCACACCGTCCTTCGCCGCGCGCAGGTTGGAGTAGCGCCCGGCCTCGACGGGGAACGGCACGATCCGGTCGGCGAGCCCTTCGAGGTCGATCCGCGTGGTCGGCGTGCCCTCGCTGTCGGGGGTCTCGTCCTTGTCCGGCGTCTCGAAGGGACGGCCGTGCCGCTGCGGGCCGAACGGGGACGGCGTGGTCGCGGCCAGCGTGATCAGGTGCGGCCGGTCGCCGACCACGAAGGCCAGGTCGAAGACGTGCTCGTCGTAGACCGGGTCGAAGGAGCGGTTGGACAGGAACGCCAGGTGCTTGCCGTCGGCGGTGAAGGCGGGGGCGTAGTCCTGGAAGCGCAGCGGGGTCGCCTCGGTGACCGACAGGTCGGTGGTGTTGGCGAGCTTCAGCTGGCACAGCGGGCGCGGGCCGGGGTGGGACCAGGCGAGCCAGGCCGAGTCGGGCGAGAAGACCAGCCCGCGTACGTCGCCGTGCTCGCTGCGGTCGACCTCGCGCACCTCGCCGGTCTCCCGTTCGACGAGCAGCAGCCGTCCGTCGTGCGAGGCGACGGCGGCGCGGCTGCCGTCGGGGGCCATGGCGAGCCCGAGGACCCGGCCGAGCCGGCCGGCGGCGAGCCGGCGCGGGATCGAGCCGGGTGTCAGCCCGGTGGCGGGCGCGAACTCCAGGGCGTCCTCGCCCTCGGCGTCCGTCACCCACACCACCCACTCCTCGCCCTCCGAGCGGAAGGCGCGGGGCAGCCGGGCGCGGACGCCGGGTTCGGCGGCCAGCGCGCGGGCCGGGCCGGAGCGGTGGGTGACCCAGTGCACGCCGCCGCGCACGGCGACCGCGCTGCCGCGCGCGGTGTGGTCGGGGGACGCCGACCCGAACCAGCGGGAGGCGTTCACCGGGTACGGCTGCCGGTCGGTGCGCTGCCCGCCGAGCCGGATGTCGAGGCGGCGCGGCTCGGCCCCGTCGAGGTCGTCCAGCAGCCACAGTTCACCGACGCTGGAGTACACGACGCGGGTGCCGTCGCTCGCCGCGTGCCGGGCGTAGAAGCCGTCGAGAGGGGTGTGCCGCCGCAGGTCGGAGCCGTCGGCGAGGGAGGAGTACAGCGCGCCGGTGCCCTCGTGGTCGGACAGGAAGGCGATCCGGTCGCCGACCCAGGCCGGGTGCTCGATGTTCCCGTCGAGGTCCGCGTGCAGGCGTACGAACTCGCCGGTGTCGTCGCGGTCGATCCACAGCTTGCCCGCCGTACCGCCCCGGTACCGCTTCCAGGCTGCCGCCTCGCGGCCCATCGTCGCGGACAGCAGCACGGTGCGCGGGCCGTAGGCGACCCCGCCGACGGGGCCGTACGGCAGCCTGGCCGGGGGTCCGCCGTCGAGCGGGACGGCGTGCGCCCAGGTGCGGCGGAGGGTGGCCTGGCCGTGGGTGGTGAGGGCGAGGACCTGCCCGTCGGGGGTCCAGCCGCGCACCCGGGTCGTCCAACTGCCCCAGTACGTCAGGCGCTGGGCGGGACCGCCGTCGACGGGCGCGATGTGCACCTCGGGGGCGCCGTCGCGGGTGGAGGTCCAGGCGACGGTCGTGCCGTCGGGCGAGATACGCGGCTGGGTCACCGGCACGTTGTCGGCGCTGACCCGCCAGGCACGCCCGCCGTCGAGGGGCGCGAGCCAGACGTCGTCCTCGGCGGTGAAGGCCACCAACTCGCCCTGGACGTGCGGAAACCGGAGATACGCGGGCACTGCGGACTGTGTCACCAGCTCACCCTACGCAGGCCAGGGGCCCGCGCACAGGGCTTTGGATCACTTGCCGCACCCGCTATTTGCCTTCCGGCCGGCACGTGGGGGCGCTCTGGCAGTAGACGGTCCTGGTGACGGTCACCGTGGTGGTGGGGCCACCGCCGGGCGGGTTGGTGGCGGGCGGGGCGGAGGTGGCGTCGCAGTCGCCGAGGCCGCTGACCCGGAACCACTCCTTGCCGTCGATCTTCGCGGTGAGGTCGCCGCGCACGCAGGCGCCGTCGACCGCGCGGGTCACCTTGCCGGTGACGGTGATGTCCTTGCCGTCGGAGGTCTGCCCCTCGCAGTCGACGTCGGCGACGGTGCTGACGCTCGCGGACGGTGCCGACCCGCTCCGCTCGCCGAAGTCGGCGGTGCAGCTGAGCCACCGCACATCGGCCTTCTGCCGCTCCAGTTCCCGGGTCACCAGTTCGTCGGTCGTGAGGGCCACGGTCACCGAACTCATGGCCCCGGCTCGCAGGCCACCAGCCCGCTCACGCCGGCCACGACGACCGCCGCCGCACCGGCCGCCCGCCGCCCGCGAGGGCGGCCGCGCATCCACCGCAATGCCCCCATGGACGGCAGCCTGCCACCGCCCCGGCCGCCGCGGTAGGGCGTATACGGCCACTCGGTACGCTCACACGTCACCCAACCGCCGTTCTCCGGAGGAACGTTGCCACCCCGTGTCCGCGTCCGCAGGAACCTCCCGCTGCCGGCCCCGCGCGCAGCCGAGGGCGGCGCCGACGAGGCCGGGCCGGTGACCGACCCGGCCGCCGCGGTCCCGGCCCCGCCGCGGCGCCGCCGGGTGCGGATGCTCGTCGATGTCGTCGACCATCCCGACGAAGTCGCCTACGTCACGGGCCTGTTCGAGGAGCGGGGCTGGTCCGTGCGGCCCGCGGAGGCCGAGGAGCGGGCGCGGGCCGGGGAGGCGCAGCGGACGGCGCTGGTCGTGGAGGTACGGCTGTACGGGGCGCGGTTCGGGGCGGTCCGTACGGCGGTGGCGGAGGTGGAACGGCTGGCCCGGCAGGCGGAGTTGGGCGCGTGGGTGCGGGACGCGGCGCTGGTGGAGCACGAACGTCCGCCCAGGACGACGTACCACATGCACCGCGTCCCGACCGTCGGCGGCGCACCGGCCCGGCTGTGGACCTGGCTGGGCGGCCTGGACGAGCAGCGGGCGGTGACGGTGGCGGCGGGGCCGGACTCGCGGGAGGCGGCGGAGGCGGAACTGGCGGCCCGCCCTCTGGGCGGACGGGACTTCAGCCCCGGTCGGCACGGCCTGCGCGTCCCCGGTCACTCGGACGCGAATCCGCCGCGCGACCAGACGCCGCAGGCGCGGCGGGTGCGGCTGGCCTGGATGACGGCGGGCGCTGTGGGCATTGTGCTCGCGGTCGTCTGCGGGATGTACGTGGTGTGGGCCGATGGCGCGTGGAAGCTGGTGCCCGTGCTGCTGAGCACGGCGGGCGCGTTGCCGCTGGGCCGGATGGCCAAGGAGACGCGGGACCGGGGCAGGCCCGCGCAGTGGGCGGCGGGTGTGGCGGGGACCAGTGCGCTGGCGGGGTTCGGGGCGTTGGCCGGGCGGGATGTCACGCCGGGTGATCTGTGGGTGGGGGTGCTGCTGCTGGGGGCGGCCGCGTTCGCCGGGACCGGGGTGGTCCTCGCGGTGCGCCGGACGTTCTTCACCCGGCACGCGGCGTGGCTGGTGCCGTTGTCGGTGCCGGTGGTGTGGTCGATGGTCGGGTGGCTGGGCGGCCGGATGCACGACGCGTACCTCGACCGCTTCGGCATCCGCGCGGCCACCGTGCCCACGCCGACGCTCGGCAGGTATCTGGCCGCCGCCGAGCCGATGGCGCTCGCGCTGGGCAGCGTGCTGTTCTTCGTGGCGGTCCTGGGCTGGCTGCGCCACTTCCACCTGGGCCGCGACGGCGGCTTCCGCCTCTTCGCCGTCGTCATCTCGACCCTGCTGGCCGTCGCCTACGCCCTGACGGCCATCGCCCTGGGCGCCGACCGCGCGACCGGCGCGGCGGACCGGGCGGCGCTGCGGACGGCGACCCTGGGCACGAACCCACCCGGCTACTTCGGCCTGCGCGGCCGCCTGGTCTGCGTCCGTCCCGTGGAGCGCACCCCACCGGTCCCCGTCGAGAACGGCCCCGTCCCCACCACTCACCCGGTCCTCTCCTTCGGCTCCACCGGCGACTGGATCTGGCTCTGGGACCCGTCCCGCAGGGGCAGGGACACGGCGAAGTCCTTCGCGGTCCGCCGTGAGGACGTCCAGCTGCTGCCGGCGAAAAATACCGCGCCGAAGCGGTGCACTTCGTCCTAGCGTTGGGGAAATGCGCACCGACCGCAGGCTCCGGACACTCGTCGTCGACGACCGCACCACCTACCTCTGGTCCCTCCGCCACAGCCACCGGCACGGCGAGCCCTGCCGCGAAGTGCTGAACGTGTACCGCGACCGGCTGGCGACGCGGATCGTCTTCGAGGCCGGTGACGGGCGGTACGTCGCCGACGGCTACTGGTTCTCCGGCTGCGTGACCGACGGCCACGGCAACCTGCTCAACCTGCACGAGCCCGGCGTCGTGCGCGCGCTCGTCGACGAGGCGACCCGGCGTGGACTGCTGTGGGAGGCGGGTGACGTGGACGGCTGGGAGCTGTTCCCGGCGGTCGTGGTCAGGTGCGCAGCAACTGCCACTCCTGGAGTTCCACCAGGTTGCCCTCCGGGTCCTTGAGGTGGGCGACGCGTATGCGGTCCGTCATGGGGGCCGGGCCGTGCAGGAGGACCGCGCCGCGTTGCGTGATGCGTTCGCAGTAGGTGTCCAGGTCGTTCACGCGCAGGACGACCAGGGAGCGGTGGCCCGTCGCGGTGTCGTTCAGTTCGCCGAGCAGTTCGGCCATCGTCGAGCGGTCCTGGAGCGCGATGCCCGCCGAGCCCGTGGTGGGGCTGAACTTCTCGTACGGGCCCTGCGTGGCGCCGGACTGCGGCTTGAGGCCGAGGACGTCGGCGTAGAAGCGGTAGCAGGCCGCGAAGTCGCCGACCAGGAGCCTGACTTGGGCGAGTTCCATGACGTCCTCCGGCACGGGGATCAGGACCAGCGTCCGGTACGGCCGAGCAGCAGGGCCGCCGCCGCGGTACCGGCCGTCGAGGTGCGCAACACGGTCGGCCCGAGCCGGTAGGCCCGCGCCCCGGCGTCCGCGAACAGCGCCAACTCCTCCGGGGAGACGCCGCCTTCGGGGCCGACGACCAGCACGATCTCGCCCTCGGTGGGCAGTTCGGCCGCGGCCAGCGGCTCCTCGCCGCTCTCGTGCAGTACGGCGGCGAAGCCGGCCCCGGCGAGCAGCGCGGCGACCTGCTTGCTCGTCGCCGTGTCCGCGACCTCGGGGAAGCGCACGCGCCGGGACTGCTTGCCGGCCTCGCGGGCGGTGGCCCGCCACTTGGCGAGGGCCTTGGTGCCGCGCTCGCCCTTCCACTGCGTGATGCAGCGGGCCGCCGCCCACGGCACGATCGCGTCGACCCCGACCTCGGTCATGGTCTCCACGGCCAGCTCGCCCCGGTCGCCCTTGGGCAGCGCCTGGACGACCGTGATGCGCGGTTCCGGCACCGGCTCCTCGGCCACCGAGTCCATGTGGACGATCAGCCGGTCCTTGCCCTCGGTGCCGACGACCACGCACTCCGCCCAGCGCCCGGCCCCGTCGGTGAGGATCACGTCCTCGCCGGGCCGCAGCCGCTTCACGGAGACCGCGTGCCGCCCCTCGGGGCCGTCGAGGACGTACCGCCCGCCGTCGCCCGCGTCGACGTGCTCGAGGTTCTCCACGACGAACACCGGCGCGGTCATCAGGCACCGCCCCAGGAGGACAACGCTGTCCTGGCCGCCTCCAGCTCGCTCGCGAGCACCTCCACCAGCTGCCCGGCGGGCAGCTCACGCGCCATCCGGTGCCCCTGCCCCGCCCACAGCGCCATGCCCTGCGCGTCGCCCGCCTTCGCGGCGGCCTTGCGGATCGGGGAGGTGAGGTGGTGGATCTCGGGGTAGGCGGCGGGGGCGTACGGGCCGTGCTCGCGCATGAAACGGTTGACCAGGCCACGGGCCGGGCGGCCGGAGAAGGCGCGGGTCAGTTCCGTACGGACGAAGAGCGGGTTGGTCAGGGCCTGCTTGTGCACGGCGTTGGCGCCGGACTCGGGCGTGGCGAGGAACGCCGTGCCGAGCTGCGCCGCGCCGGCGCCGGCCGCGAGGGCGGCGGCGATCTGGCTGCCGCGCATGATGCCGCCGGCGGCGACGAGCGGCAGGCCGACCGCCTCGCGGATCTGGCCCAGCAGGGAGAGCAGCCCGATGGCCGCGCCGTCGTTCTCGGGGATGTCCCGGTGGGTGCCCTGGTGGCCGCCGGCCTCGACGCCCTGCACGATCACACCGTCGGCGCCCGCCCGCTCGACGGCGCGGGCCTCGTCGGGGGTGGTGGCGGTGACCAGGGTGAGGGTGCCGGCCCGGCGCAGCGCGTCGAGGGCGTCGGGGGACGGGACGCCGAAGTGGAACGAGACCACCGGCACCGGGTTGTCGAGCAGCACCGCGAGTTTGGCGTCGTAGCCGTCGTCCCGGCCGCTGTCGGGGTCGCCGAGCTCGGCCTCGTACCAGGCGGCCTCGCCGGCCAGCTGCTGGGCGTAGACGTCGACAGCGGCGGGCTCGGCATACTCGGGCTGCGGCATGAACAGGTTCACGCCGAAGGGGCGGCCGGTCAGCCCCCGCAACTGCTTGATCTCCTGGTACATGCCGTCGGCCGTTTTGTAACCGGCCGCGAGGAATCCGAGCCCACCGGCCTCGGACACGGCCGCGGCGAGCCGGGGCACGGAGACGCCGCCCGCCATGGGGGCCTGCACGATCGGAAGCGGAAAGAGATCGGTCAGTGCGGAGGACATGACGGCATGTTGTCACGTCCTCCGAACAAGTCCGAATCCGGCCTGACGTCTGGCATAGGCCAGAGGCATGCCATGGCTCTTCGTGGGACTCAGCGCCCGTTGAACGCATCCTTCAGCCGCGAGAACAGCCCCTGCTGCCCCGGCTGACTGTGCCTGCCCGGGGGACAACCCCCGGACCCCCGGCCGCCCTCAACCCTCGCGCAGCTCCAGCTGTCAGCGCCCGTTGAACGCGTCCTTCAACCGCGAGAACAACCCCTGCTGCCCGGGCTGGAACTGCCCCTGCGGTCGCTCCTCGCCGCGCAGCTTGGCCAGTTCCCTCAGGAGGCGTTCCTGCTCGACGTCCAGCTTGGTCGGGGTCTGGACCTCGACGTGGACGACGAGGTCGCCGCGGCCGCCGCCGCGCAGGTGTGTGACTCCCCGGCCGTGCAGCGGGATCGACTGGCCCGACTGGGTGCCCGGGCGGATGTCGACCTCCTCCAGGCCGTCCAGCGTCTCCAGCGGCACCTTCGTGCCGAGGGCCGCCGCCGTCATCGGGATCGTGACCGTGCAGTGCAGGTCGTCGCCGCGCCGCTGGAAGGTCGGGTGCGGCAGCTCGTGGATCTCCACGTACAGGTCGCCCGCCGGACCGCCGCCCGGGCCGACCTCGCCCTCACCGGCGAGCTGGATGCGGGTGCCGTTGTCGACACCGGCCGGGATCTTCACCGTCAGCGTGCGGCGGGAACGGACGCGGCCGTCGCCCGCGCACTCCGGGCACGGGTTGGGCACCACGGTGCCGAAGCCCTGGCACTGCGGGCAGGGGCGCGAGGTCATGACCTGGCCCAGGAAGGACCGCGTGACCTGCGAGACCTCACCACGACCCCGGCACATGTCACACGTCTGCGCCGAGGTCCCCGGCGCCGCGCCCTCCCCGCTGCACGTGGAGCAGACGATGGCCGTGTCGACCTGGATGTCCTTCGTCGTGCCGAAGGCCGCCTCGTCGAGCTCGACCTCGATCCGGATCATCGCGTCCTGGCCCCGGCGGGTGCGCGAGCGCGGCCCGCGCTGCGACGCCGTACCGAAGAACGCGTCCATGATGTCCGAGAAGTTCCCGAAGCCACCCGCGCCGAAGCCGCCCGCACCGGCGCCGGCCCCGGCCTGCGACAGCGGGTCGCCGCCGAGGTCGTAGACCTGCTTCTTCTGCGGGTCGGAGAGCACCTCGTAAGCGGCGTTGATCTCCTTGAACCGCTCCTGCGTCTTCGGATCGGGGTTGACGTCCGGGTGCAGCTCGCGTGCGAGCCGCCGGAAGGCCTTCTTGATCTCTTCCTGCGACGCGTCGCGACGCACGCCGAGAACGGCGTAGTAGTCCGTGGCCACTTACGACTCCGCCAGGATCTGTCCGACGTACCGTGCCACTGCGCGTACCGCTCCCATCGTTCCCGGGTAATCCATGCGGGTCGGTCCGACCACGCCGAGCTTGGCGACTGCCTCGCCGCCCGAACCGTAGCCCACCGACACCACCGACGTGGAGTTGAGTCCCTCATGGGCGTTCTCGTGCCCGATGCGCACGGTCATGCCCGAATCCTTCGCCTCGCCCAGCAACTTGAGGAGCACGACCTGCTCCTCCAGTGCCTCCAGCACCGGCCGGATGGTGAGGGGGAAGTCATGTCCGAAGCGGGTGAGATTGGCCGTACCGCCGATCACCAGCCGCTCCTCCGTCTCTTCGACGAGCGTCTCCAGCAGGGTGGAGAGCACCGTCTGGACCGTGCCGCGGTCCTCGGCCTCGAAGGCCTCCGGCAGATCCTGCACCAACTGCGGCACATCCGCGAAGCGGCGGCCCGCGACCCGGCTGTTCAGCCGCGCCCGCAGATCCGCCAGCGACGACTCGCCGAACGGCGCCGGGCAGTCGACCATCCGCTGCTCCACCCGCCCGGTGTCCGTGATCAGCACCAGCATCACGCGCGCGGGTGCAAGCGACAGCAGCTCCACATGCCGCACGGTGGACCGGGTGAGCGACGGGTACTGCACGACGGCGACCTGCCGCGTGAGCTGCGCCAGCAGCCGTACGGTCCGGGTCACCACGTCGTCCAGGTCGACGGCGCCGTCGAGGAAGTTCTGGATCGCGCGCCGCTCCGGCGCGGTCAGCGGCTTGACCTCGGCCAGCTTGTCGACGAAGAGCCGGTAGCCCTTGTCCGTCGGGATGCGCCCGGCGCTGGTGTGCGGCTGGG
The DNA here is from genome assembly GCF_013009255.1 of Streptomyces sp. Z423-1. NCBI lineage: Bacteria > Bacillati > Actinomycetota > Actinomycetes > Kitasatosporales > Streptomycetaceae > Streptomyces > Streptomyces sp. Z423-1. The sequence continues at coordinate 6,316,717 of NZ_CP053109.1, read as the reverse complement.
CGATGTATCCCTCGTCCTCCAGGGCAGCCATGTCGTTGCGGACGGTCGCCGGGGAGACGCCGAGGCTGTGCCGCTCGGTGAGCGCCTTGGAACCGACCGGCTCCTCGGTGCCGACGTAGTCCTGGACGATCGCGCGCAGCACCTGAAGCCTTCGTTCACTGAGCATCCGCGCACACCTCCAGCACTCGTCCCCTTGGCGCTCCCCCTGGCACTCGACGCCCCCGAGTGCCAGCCTTACCGGCCCAGTGTACGGCCGTCGGGTACGCCCCGGGCAAGGCCGGTCCTGCGAGGTCGTGCCGGGTGGGGCGTACGGCAGGCGGGAATATGGCAACAGGGCCTAGCGTCGCCGTATGAGCGTCACTTGGGAAGAGGTGGGCTGGGAGCGGCTGGCGGCCGGTGTCGGGCGTTGTCGCCTCCCTGGCTGGGACTGCACGGTGGGGCTGGTGGTCGGGCACGGTGCGGCGTTGCTGATCGACGCGGGGTCGAGCCTCGCGGAGGGGGCGCGGCTGCGGGCGCAGGCGGAGGTGCTCGCCGGTCATCGTGTGACCCATCTCGCGCTCACCCATCCCCACTTCGACCACGTCCTCGGCGCGGCCGCCTTCGCCGGGGCGGAGGTGTTCGGCGCGGTCGGCATCGACGCCGTGCTCGGCGGCCGGCGCGGCCGTGAGGAACTCCGCGCGGACGCCGTCCACCACGGCCTGGACGCCGCGGCGGCCCAGGAGGCGGCCGACACCCTGGTCCCGCCCCGCCACCACGTCTCCGGCGAGTGGACCCTCGACCTGGGCCCCGGCCGCCAGGTCCTGCTGGCGAACGTGGGCCCGGCACACACGGCGTACGACCTCGCGGTCCTCGTGCCGGGTGAGCCCGAGGTGGTCTTCTGCGGCGACCTGGTCGAGGAGTCCGGCGAACCGCAGGCGGGCCCGGACGCGGTGCCGTCGCACTGGCCGGCCGCGCTGGCCCGGTTGGTGAGCTTCGGCGGCGAGGACGCGCTGTACGTGCCCGGTCACGGAGCGGTGGTGGACGCGGCGTTCGTGCGGCGCCAGCGGGACGCCCTGGCCGCCCGTTTCGGCGTGTCGCCCGGATGACGTAACGACCTCTCCATATCGTCGTTCGAATGCGCCAGTACTCTCCGGACCTGACCCCGCCGTGGAAGAAGCCGAAGGAGCCCGTCCCGGAGGTCCCCGCGGAGCCCGGCCTGGTGGTCGAGGAGCCCGGCACCGGTTTCTGCGGCGCGGTGATCCGCTGCGAGGCGGGCACGGTGACCCTGGAGGACCGCTTCGGCAAGCACCGGGTGTTCCCGCTGGAGCCGCGGGGCTTTCTGCTGGAGGGCAAGGTGGTGACCCTCGTACGGCCGTCTGCTTCGGCTCCGGTACGTCCCACCCGTACGGCATCCGGCTCGGTCGCCGTCCCCGGCGCACGCGCGCGCGTGGCCCGCGCCGGCCGCATCTACGTCGAGGGCCGGCACGACGCCGAGCTCGTCGAGAAGGTCTGGGGCGACGACCTGCGTATCGAGGGCGTGGTCGTGGAGTACCTGGAGGGCGTGGACGACCTGCCCTCGATCGTGGCCGATTTCGCGCCGGGTCCGGATGCGCGCCTGGGTGTCCTGGTGGACCACCTGGTGCCGGGCACGAAGGAGTGGCGGATCGCTGAGGCGGTGACGAGCGAGTACGCGCTGGTGGTGGGCCATCCGTACGTCGACATCTGGCAGGCGGTGAAGCCGTCGTCGCTGGGGATCGCGGGGTGGCCGGAGGTGCCGAGGGGGCAGGACTGGAAGACGGGGGTGTGCCGGGCGCTGGGCTGGCCGTCGGAGAACACCGGGGCGGTGTGGCAGGCGATTCTGGGTCGGGTGGGGTCTTACAAGGATCTGGAGCCGGAGTTGTTGGGGCGGGTGGAGGAGCTGATCGACTTCGTCACGGGTAGCGGTGGGGCCTGACGTCGGGGAAGGTTCCGAACTCGCTGGTGTCCAGTTCGAGTCCCAGAGCCTCCAACGGGATCGGATCGCCGAATTTGATGATCTCCTGGCTGAGGTAGTCGGCGTCCTCACCCTGGCCCGCGGGCTTCGTCAGCAGGACGCAGTGCGCCATGATCGGGTCGAGGATGAGGTACACGGGGATCTTCCCGGCGGCGTAGATCGAGCGCTTGATCACGTAGTCCTGGTGGACGCTGGACTTGGAGACGACCTCCACGACCATCGTGACCAGCTTGGAGGGAAGCAGACGGCCCGAGTCGGGCAGGATGTCTCGCGCCACGACTACTAGGTCCGGTACCGGCTCGCTGGCCTCGTCCCGGATGTCCACGTCCTGGGTCTGAAGGCGAGACCAGCGCTGTCGCGGGATCTGGTCCTGCACATCGGCAACGATCAGGTTGTGCACGATGTCAGGGCTGGCCATCATCACGATTACCCCCCGGAGGAGCTCCACCTTGACGCCCTCAGGAGGCTCAAGTTCCTCGAAGATCTTCACCATGCCGGTGGTCATCGGTCGGTCGTCCACAGCGGTCATCTCCGCAGCCCTCCGGTTTTCCGCCACCGTGCAATTACGGGGGCAGCCTACGAATCAGGTTAGGGACCGAACCGGCGTTCCGCACCGATTCACCCGCCGGAGTGATCAGTCCACCAGGTCCCGCACGACAGCGTCTGCCAGCAACCGCCCCCGCAGGGTGAGCACCGCGCGCCCCTCCTCGTACGGCGTCTCCTGGAGGAGCCCGTCCGACAGGGCGCGGCGGGCGGCCTTGCGGCCCTGCTCCTGGAGCAGCGACAGCGGTACTCCCTCCCGCAGCCGCAGCTCCAGCAGGATGCGCTCCACCCGGCGGTCCTCGTCGGACAGCAGCTCACGGCCCGCGCCCGGGGACTTCCCCGCCGACAGGGCCGCCGCGTACGCACCGGGGTGCTTCACGTTCCACCACCGCACGCCCCCCACGTGGCTGTGCGCCCCCGGTCCCGCGCCCCACCAGTCGGCGCCCCGCCAGTACAGCTCGTTGTGCAGGCAGCGGGCGGCGTCCGAGGTGGCCCAGTTGGACACCTCGTACCATTCGAAACCGGCCCCGGACAGCCGCTCCTCCGCGATCAGGTACCGGTCGGCGTGCACGTCGTCGTCCGTCATCGGCACCTCGCCCCGGCGGATCCGGCGGGCCAGTTGGGTGCCCTCCTCGACGATCAGGGCGTACGCGCTGATGTGGTCCGGCCCGGCGCCCAGCGCCGCGTCCAGCGAGGCCCGCCAGTCGTCGTCGGACTCCCCCGGTGTGCCGTAGATCAGGTCCAGGTTGACGTGCTCGAACCCGGCCGCCCGGGCCTCCGCGACGCACGCCTCGGGCCGTCCGGGGGTGTGGGTCCGGTCCAGGACCTTCAGTACGTGCTGCTTCGCGCTCTGCATGCCGAACGACACCCGGTTGAAGCCGCCCTGGCGCAGGGCCGCGAGATACGCCGGATCGACCGACTCGGGATTCGCCTCCGTCGTGACCTCGGCGTCCGCCGCCAGCCCGAACTCCGCCCGGATCGCCCCCAGCATCCGTACGAGGTCACCGGCGGCCAGCAGGGTCGGCGTACCGCCGCCGACGAAGACCGTGCGGACCTCGCGCGGGTCGTCGCCGAGCACCTTGCGGGCCAGCCGGATCTCGTCGATCAGCGTGTCGGCGTAGTTGTCGCGGGAGGCGAGGACGCCGCCGGTGCCGCGCAGCTCGGTGGCGGTGTAGGTGTTGAAGTCGCAGTAGCCGCAGCGGGTCGCGCAGTACGGGACGTGCAGATAGAACCCGAGGGGGCGGTCGGCCGCCCCGGCGAGCGCGGACGCGGGCAGCGCGCCGTCGGCGGGGACGGGCTCGCCGTCGGGGAGTGCGGAAGGCATGTCCTCCATTGTCCCGCACCCCGTGGCCTACTCCGCCTGGAGCACCAGCAACGCCAGATCGTCCTCCGGTGGGCGCCCGCCGAACTCGTGCACCAGCCGCCTGATCCGTTCGGCGATCAGCTCGGCGTTCATCCCCGCGCAGCCCGCGAGCGCCGCCGCCAGCCCGTCCTCGTCGTCGAACTGGCGCGAGCCGCTGCGCCGCTCGGTGACTCCGTCCGTGACGCACAGCAGGGTGTCGCCGGGGCGCAGCTCGAAGCTCTCGCTGGTGTACGTCTCGTCCTCGACGACCCCGAGCAGGGTCTGTGGCCGCGCGGCCGTACGGACGTCGCCGTCGGGCCCGAGGAGCAGCGGCAGCGGATGCCCGGCGGAGGCGAGGGTGCAGCGGACGCCGCCGTCGAAGGGGGCGAGTTCGCCGTAGAGGAGGGAGAGGAAGCGGGTCTGCGGGCCCTCGCCGGGGCCGGCGGGGCCGACCAGGGCGCGGGCGGCGGCGTCGGCGGCCTCGGTGGCGTCGTCGAGGAGGAGCTGGTTGAGGCGGTCGAGGACGTCGGCGACGCGGTAGCCCTCGCGGGCGAGCAGCCGCAGCCAGGGGCGGGCCAGCCCAATGACGACGGCGGCCTCCGGTCCCTTGCCCTGGACGTCACCGACGGCGAAGCACCAGCGCCCGTCACCGGCCGGGAAGAGGTCGTAGAAGTCGCCGCTGGGCCCGCCCTTGTCGCAGGGCTCGTACACGAGGGCGCTGCGCACGCCGGGGATCTGCGCGACCGCACCGGGCAGCAGGCCGCGTTGGAGTACGGCGCTGATGGTGGCCTGCCGTGCGTACTGCCGGGCCGCCCCGATGGCCAACGCCACGCGCCGGCTCAGATCCTCGACGAGCCCGGTGATCTCGTCCGGAAACCCCTCGACCCCGGCCCGCCCGATCACGAGCGTCCCAAGCGGCCGCCCACCGGCGACGAGCCGGTACGAGAGGGCAGTCCCGGCGGTGGCGTCTTCGGCCGGGACGGAGGCGACGCAATCCTCGACGCCAGCGCCAGCGCCAGCGCACGGCTGCCGGGGACGCGAGTCCGCGGGGGATGGGGTGGTGGGGGTCGGGATGGCGGGGGTCGGTTTGCTGGGGGTCTGGATGCCGGGGGCCGGGTTGCTGGGGGCTGGGATGGCGGGGGCCCGGTAGCTGGGGGACGGGTAGCCGGGGGCCGGATAGCCGGGGGCCGGATAGCTGGGGGACGGGATGCCGGGGCCTGAACTGCCGGAGCCCGCGTTGCCGGGAGCCGGGATGCCGGGGCCTGGACTGCCGGAGCCCGCGTTGCCGCCGTCCGAGATCCCGTAACCCGGCACCCCGTCACCCGGATCCCCAGGCCAAGACTCCTCAGGCAGCGCATCCCCCGCACCGGCATCCCCAGGCCACGGATACGGCACCGGACCCGAGGGCGTTGTCCCTTCCTCCGCCCGTCGCGGTGGCTCTTTCTCCAGGCGGCGGCGCAGGTCCTCGATCCGGTCCTCGCTCGCGTGCCACACCCGTGCCAGTCGCGCCCCGTCGGCGCCACCGCCCTCGCTCCACCCGGCCCGGCCGCCCATGGCCTCGTCCTCCAGCCAGACCGCACACCAGTCGGCCAGCCGGGGCACGATCAGCTGGCCGGTGAGCGCGGCGACGAGGTCCTCGTCGAGCTGTCCGGCGAGCAGGTCGGAGGCCTCGGCGAGGAAGGACAGCGCGCCCCGGCCGAGCCAGTCCCGGTCGCGTTCGGCCCGCTGGGGCTCGGGTGCGAGCAACTCGGCGCCGAAAAAGCCCGTGCGCTCGGGCTCGTACCCCTCGGCGTCGGGACACACCTCGGCGGACACCCGAGCCCACACGGTCTTGGCGCCCCGCCGGTAGGTCACGCCCCAGGCCTCGGAGAGCGCGGCGACCAGCCGCAGCCCGCGCCCGTACTCAGGTGTCTCGTACGCCGCTTCGCTCTCCCCCTCCCGGGGCGGCCGCGAGGGATGGTGGTCGCAGACCTCCACGACGACGGCACCGGTCTCCGGCTCCAGCCGGCAGACCAGCTCGACATCGGTACCGGCGTGCACGACGGCGTTCGTGACCAGCTCGCTCAGGACGACCATGGCGTCATGGGCCAGCCGGTCGGTCAGCCGCTCGGCGCCGGGCAGCCCGAGCCCGGTCCACTCCTGGAACGCCGCGCGCAGCAGTCCCCGGGCGGCACCCGGCGCGAGGGGGCTTCCGTTCAGCGCGGCGCGCACCTGTGCGTCTGGGCGTACGGAGACCAGGGATACGGACTCCCGTTGCGCCGGAACTTGCGCCGGAACGGCCCCCATCTACAGCTCCCCGAGCGGCTCGGACGAATACGCCTCGATCAATGCCGACAGGGTGACAGACAGACCCCACGCATAAGCACGGAGTCACCGAAGTGGCCAAACTCGACCAGAAGACGTCAGTTAACGAACGCAGGGCGCGCCAACCAACCTAGGGGGCGCGGGGAACTGCGCGAACAACCACAGCCAATCCGCAGCCGCCCACGCTCCCGCGCCCCCACCTTCCTCAGTTCTCCCGCGTCCCCGCGTACATCTCGTCCAGCAGATGCTGGTACTCCCGCTCCACCACAGGCCGCTTCAGCTTCAGACTCGGCGTGATCTCGCCGTGCTCCACGTCCAAGTCCCGAGGCAGCAACCGGAACTTCTTGATCGTCTGCCACCGCTGAAGCCCGGCGTTCAGCTGCTGCACATACCCCTCGACCATCGCCACGGTCGCCGGCGCAGCCACCACCTCGGCGTACGACTTCCCGTCCAGCCCGTTCTCCTTCGCCCACTGCATGATCGACGCCTCGTCGAGCGCGATGAGCGCGGTGCAGAAGTTCCGGTCGGCCCCGTGCACCAGGATGTTGGACACGTACGGGCAGACCGACTTGAAGGCGCCCTCGACCTCGGTGGGCGCGATGTACTTGCCGCCCGAGGTCTTGAACAGGTCCTTCTTGCGGTCGGTGATCCGCAGATACCCGTCGGGCGACAGCTCCCCGATGTCCCCGGTGTGGAACCAGCCGTCCGGCTCCAGCACCTCCGCGGTCTTCTCGGGCAGCCCGTGGTACCCCTCCATGATCCCGGGCCCGCGCAGCAGAATCTCGCCGTCCTCCGCGATCCGCACCTCGGTTCCGGGCAGCGGCTTGCCGACCGTGCCGGTCCGGTACGCCTCACCGGGGTTGACGAAGGACGCCGCGGAGGACTCGGTCAGTCCGTATCCCTCCAGGATGTGGATGCCGGCGCCGGCGAAGAAGTACCCGATCTCGGGCGCCAGCGCCACCGACCCGGACACACACGCCCGCAGCTGCCCGCCGAAGGCGTCCCGCAGCTTGGAGTAGACGAGCGCGTCGGCCACCTTGTGCTTGGCGGCGAGCCCGAAGGGCGCGGAGTGGGTGCCGGTGCGCCGGAAGTTGTCCTGCGTGACCTTGGCGTACTCGCGCGCGACACCCGCCGCCCACTGGAAGATCTTGTACTTGGCGGGCCCACCGGCACGGGCCTTCGCGGCGACGCCGTTGTAGACCTTCTCGAAGATCCGCGGCACGGCCGCCATGTACGTCGGCTGCACCACCGGCAGATTCTCGATGATCTTGTCGACCCGGCCGTCGACGGCGGTGATGTGCCCGACCTCGATGTGCCCGGAGGTCAGCACCTTGCCGAAGACGTGCGCGAGCGGCAGCCACAGGTACTGCACGTCGTCCGGGCCGAGCAGCCCGGTCGCGGCGATCGCCTTCGCCATGTACGACCAGTTGTCGTGCGGCAGCCGGACACCCTTGGGCCGGCCGGTCGTACCGGAGGTGTAGATCAGGGTGGCCAGCTGGTCCTTGGTGATCGCGCCGACCCGGTCCTTGACCAGGGTGGGGTCCTTCTCCAGCCGGGCCGCGCCCCGGGACTCCAGCTCGGCGAGGCTGAGCACCCAGTCGCCGGTCTCCACGCCCTCCGCGTCGATGACGACGACATGCGTGAGGTCGGGCAGCTCGGCGCGCTTCTCCTGCGCCTTGGCCAGCTGCTCGGCGTTCTCCGCGATCAGCACGCGGCTGCCGGAGTCGGCGAGGATGTACGCCGACTCGTCGGCGTTGGTCTGCGGGTAGATCGTGGTGGTGGCCGCGCCCGCGCACATGATGCCGAGGTCGGCGAGGATCCACTCGATCCGGGTGGCGGAGGCCAGCGCGACCCGCTGCTCCGGCTGGACGCCCAGCTCGATCAGCCCGGCCGCGATCGCGTACACCCGCTCGGCGGCCTGGGCCCAGCTCAGCGACTTCCAGTCGTCCGGGCCCTGCCCCGAGGCCGGCGGGACCGGGTATCGGTAGGCGTCGGCGTCCGGGGTGGCCGAAACGCGCTCCAGGAAGAGCCCCGCGACGGACGGCGGACGGTTCTCGATCAAGGTCTGTGTGTCGCTCACGACATCCTCCGGGGCCCGCGACGGTGCGGCTGGCTCAGGGCGTCTAGCGCCTTCAGTGCGGCAGTGTTTCACTCGCGTGCTGTTGTTTAACTCGCGAGTAACTATCGAGCAGGCATCAGGGTAGAGGCCGACCGGCCACTGCGTAAGCCTCCGTGCTTTGTCACTTCCTCCAGAAGGACAGTCGTATGCACACGACAGGGGCCCGCCGTCCGGTACGGCAGGCCCCTGTTGCACCCGATTTGCGAGGTAACCTCTGGTAACCCCGGTAATCCGCGGTTACTTCTTGCTCTTGCTCGGCCCCGCGCTGTCATCACTGGACAGCACGGCGATGAAGGCCTCCTGCGGAACCTCCACGGAACCCACCATCTTCATCCGCTTCTTGCCTTCCTTCTGCTTCTCCAGCAGCTTCCGCTTACGGGAGATGTCACCGCCGTAGCACTTGGCGAGGACGTCCTTGCGGATGGCGCGGATGGTCTCGCGGGCGATCACCCGGGAGCCGATGGCGGCCTGCACCGGCACCTCGAAGTTCTGCCGCGGGATAAGCTCCTTGAGCTTGGCGACGAGCCGCACGCCGTACGCGTAGGCCTGGTCCTTGTGCGTGATCGCCGAGAAGGCGTCCACCTTGTCGCCGTGCAGCAGGATGTCGACCTTGACCAGCGAGCTGGACTGCTCGCCGGTGGGCTCGTAGTCGAGCGAGGCGTAACCACGGGTCTTGGACTTCAGCTGGTCGAAGAAGTCGAAGACGATCTCGGCGAGCGGAAGGGTGTAGCGGATCTCGACGCGGTCCTCGGACAGGTAGTCCATGCCGAGCAGGGTGCCGCGCCGGGTCTGGCACAGCTCCATGATCGCGCCGATGAACTCGGTGGGCGCGAGGATCGTCGCCCGTACGACCGGCTCGTACACCTCGGCGAGCTTGCCCTCGGGGAACTCGCTCGGGTTGGTGACCGTGTGCTCGGTGCCGTCCTCCATGATCACGCGGTAGACCACGTTGGGCGCGGTGGCGATCAGGTCGAGCCCGAACTCGCGCTCCAGCCGCTCACGGATCACGTCGAGGTGCAGCAGGCCCAGGAAGCCGACGCGGAAACCGAAGCCCAGGGCGGCGGAGGTCTCCGGCTCGTAGACGAGGGCGGCGTCGTTGAGCTGGAGCTTGTCGAGTGCCTCGCGCAGTTCCGGGTAGTCCGAGCCGTCCAGCGGATAGAGCCCGGAGAAGACCATGGGCTTGGGGTCCTTGTAACCGCCGAGCGGTTCCGTGGCGCCCTTGTGCTGACTGGTGACGGTGTCACCGACCTTGGACTGGCGGACATCCTTCACACCCGTGATCAGGTAGCCCACCTCGCCGACGCCGAGGCCGTCGGCGGGGAGCATCTCGGGCGAGTTGGTGCCGATCTCCAGCAGTTCGTGCGTGGCGCCGGTGGACATCATCCTGATGCGCTCGCGCTTGTTGAGCTGCCCGTCGATGACACGGACGTAGGTGACCACGCCCCGGTAGGAGTCGTAGACCGAGTCGAAGATCATGGCGCGCGCGGGGGCGTCTTTGACGCCGACCGGCGCCGGGATCTCGGCGACCACCTTGTCGAGCAGGGCCTCCACCCCGAGTCCGGTCTTCGCGGACACCTTCAGCACGTCGTCCGGCTCGCACCCGACGAGGTTGGCCAGCTCCTCGGCGAACTTCTCCGGCTGCGCGGCCGGCAGATCGATCTTGTTCAGTACGGGAATGATGGTGAGGTCGTTCTCCATCGCCAGGTACAGGTTGGCGAGGGTCTGGGCCTCGATGCCCTGGGCGGCGTCGACCAGGAGGATCGTCCCCTCGCAGGCGGCGAGCGACCGCGAGACCTCGTAGGTGAAGTCGACGTGCCCCGGGGTGTCGATCATGTTGAGGATGTGCGTGTTGCCCGGGTCATGAGTGGGAGCCCAGGGCAGGCGCACGGCCTGGGACTTGATCGTGATGCCGCGCTCGCGCTCGATGTCCATCCGGTCGAGGTACTGAGCACGCATCTGCCGCTGCTCGACCACACCGGTCAGCTGGAGCATCCGGTCGGCGAGCGTGGACTTGCCGTGGTCGATGTGCGCGATGATGCAGAAATTGCGGATCAGAGCCGGGTCGGTACGGCTCGGCTCGGGCACATGGTTAGGGGTCGCGGGCACGCAGGGTCCTGTCTCTTGAGGCGCCTTATGCCTCGGGTCGGATCGTTACGTAGCCTCCATGGTCCCACGGGCGGCGACCGGGGACCGGTTTGGGCCACCTGGAGCGCCACTGGTAGCCTGGGTGGCTGCGTCTCATGCCCTCTCAGCGCGAGACGCTTCTTCAAGAAATCACCTGGCACGGGCCCCGGAATCCCTCTGGCCCCGTGCCTGAACCTGAAAAGGCTCATTCGTGGCGAACATCAAGTCCCAGATCAAGCGGATCAAGACCAACGAGAAGGCTCGGCTGCGCAACAAGGCCGTCAAGTCCTCCCTGAAGACCGCGATCCGCAAGGCCCGCGAGGCTGCTGCCGCGGGTGACGCCGAGAAGGCCACCGAGTACCAGCGCGCCGCTGCGCGTCAGCTCGACAAGGCCGTCTCCAAGGGCGTCATCCACAAGAACCAGGCCGCCAACAAGAAGTCGGCGCTGGCTGCGAAGGTCGCGTCCCTCAAGGGCTGAACCTCCTGTCTGGTCTGATCGGATCCGGCCCGCCGGATCCAGCCGCCGGAAGGACCCAGAGCGGGCCCTCTCTCATCCGCTCCCGACCGGCACCCCGAGTCCGTACGCGGCCTGCGTTCGCCACGCGGGTACGGGCTCAGCAGCTTGAACCGAAGGCCCCGGCACCCCGCTCTTCCCCAGGGCGGCCGCCGGGGCCTTCGGCATGGCCCGGGGGTCACGACCAGAAGTCGTTGCTCCCGTCGATGTCCTCGATGCACTCGTCGATGTCGGACATCTTCTCCCCGACGATCCGGAAGACGAGAGCTCCGGTCTCGTCGAGGTGCTTGCCGTTCCGATCGGCCTGGAAGCGGTGCACGGAGACCGCATGCCCGCGACCGTCGACCAGGACATTGCGCAGATCGACCTGAATCGTCCCGTTGGTCTCCTCGAAGAGCCGCCGGTACATGTCGATGACCGCGTCCTGCCCCTTGAAGTCCCCCGCGAGCGGATGACTACCGGGAACGTGATGCGTGCAGTCCCCGGTCATCAGTCCCCGCAGAGCATCCATGTCACCCCGTGTGAAGGCCTCGTAGCCCTTGCGGACGAGAGCTGCGTGCGGGTGTTCAGCCATGCCGTATCGCCACCTTTCGTCATACCGGGCGATGGGCGGATACCGCTGATGCCTCTGACACCGACAATTCTCCTCTGGCGAGGGGCCGGTCACACCTCGAAGCGGGGTCGGTGGCCGGGCTACCCGCGCCCCCGCGACCGAGCCGCCCGCGCAATCGTCACGACCGCCTTCTCCAGGGCGTACCCGGCATCGTCCCCGCCGCCCTTCACCCCGGCGTCGGCCTCGGCGACCGCCCGCAACGCCACCGCCACCCCCTCCGGCGTCCACCCCCGCATCTGTTGCCGCACCCGGTCGATCTTCCACGGCGGCATCCCCAGCTCCCGCGCCAGATCAGCGGGCCGCCCGCCTCGCGCGGCCGACAGCTTCCCGATCGCCCGCACGCCCTGCGCCAGCGCGCTGGTGATCAGCACCGGCGCCACCCCGGTCGCGAGCGACCACCGCAGCGCCTCCAGCGCCTCCGCCGCCCGCCCCTCGACCGCCCGGTCGGCGACCGTGAAGCTCGACGCCTCGGCCCGCCCGGTGTAGTACCGCCCGACGACCGCCTCGTCGATGGTGCTCTCGACGTCCGCGCACAGCTGGGACACGGCGGACGCCAGCTCCCGCAGATCGCTGCCGATGGCGTCGCACAGCGCCTGGCAGGCCTCCGGCGTGGCCGACCGCCCCAGCGCGCGGAACTCGCCCCGGACGAACGCCAGCCGATCCGCCGGCTTGGTCATCTTCGGGCACGCCACCTCCCGCGCCCCCGCCTTGCGCGCGGCATCCAGCAGGCCCTTGCCCTTGGCCCCGCCCGCGTGCAGCAGCACGAGCGTGATCTCCTCGGCGGGCGCCCCGAGATACGCCTTGACGTCCTTGATCGTGTCGGCCGACAGATCCTGCGCATTGCGCACGACCACGACCTTGCGCTCCGCGAACAGCGACGGGCTGGTCAACTCCGCGAGCGTGCCCGGCTGCAGCTGGTCCGGCGTCAGGTCACGCACGTCCGTGTCGGCGTCGGCGGCCCTGGCGGCGGCCACCACCTCCTGCACGGCACGGTCGAGCAGGAGGTCCTCCTGGCCCACGGCAAGCGTCACCGGGGCGAGAGGGTCGTCTTGAGCAGTCTTCCTGGCCATCTCGCACAGCATCCCACGCGCCACTGACAACGACCCCCGTCAGCCTCCGGCCCGCCTGCCCGGACGGATCGGGCCTACGGATCCTCCCGCCACCCCTCCCACTCCGCCACGAACTCGTCCAGCTCCCCCGCATCCAGCCGCCCGTCCTCGTCCCGCAGCACGACCAGCCACTGCGCGTCCTCGGCGTCGTCCTCACCGGCCAGCGCGTCCCGCACCAGCTGCGGCTCCTCCCGCAGCCCGAACCGCTCCCCGAGGGCCTCCGCCACCTCCTCCGCGGCATCACGGTCGGGCAGCACCAGCACATGTCGTACATCACTCACGGCAGTCATTCTCCGGCACCGCCCCGGCCCGCGAACAAGCAGGTCAGCCCGCCCCTCCGCCGGTCCCTCGCACGATCGGCACCCGGTCCAGCGCGATCCCGAACCGCTCCCGGTACACCTCCAGCACCTCCTCGTCCGCCGCCAGCTCCCGCTCGTCCCGCGTCCCGTCGGCGGCCGTCGCCTTCAGCTTCCGCCCGCTGAGCGTGATCCGTCCGCCGTCCTCCGTGAGCCGGGAGCACACCAGCGACTGCACGAAGTGCGACTCCGGCGAGGTGCTGTGCCACCAGGCCCCGGTCACGAAGTCCCCGAGCACCCGCGGCCGCAGCTCCAGCCGGTACACGGGCCTGCCGTCCCTGACCACGTCCAGGTCCGGAACCCCGGCCCCGCCACCGGCCGCGGGAGCCCCCCGCATGCCCGCCGCGTCCGGCCCTGCCTCGGCGATCCGGAACACGCCCCCGGGATCGACCTGTTCGCGCCGCTCCTCGAAGGCCAGCGGAAAGTGGCTGAACGCGCCGAAGCCGACGTCGGCGAGCCACTCCCCCGCGTCCACCGTCCGCACCCGCAACGCGAGATGGTCGTAAGGGATCCCGGGACGACCGCCCTCCCCGTACACCCGCGCCGCCAGCAGCGAGACGTCGTATCCCAGCGCGGCGAGCAGGGCGCCGAAGGACCCGTTCAGTTCGTAGCAGAACCCGCCGCGCCGGGCGCCCACCACCTTGTCCAGCAGCCGCTTCTCCTCCAGCACGATCGGCTCACCGAGGTGGATCGACAGGTTCTCGAAGGGGATCACCTGCAGATGGCGCAGTTGCAGTTCACGCAGGACGTCGATGGTGGGCCACGCCGGGTGCGGGACTCCCAGGCGGCGGAGGTAGGCATCAACCTGTGCGGAGTTCATGCCTTCAGTCTCGCGCCACGCGCAAGCCCCCGCCCGCACCGACGACAGCCAGCGCCCCGTCCACATCCGTCCGCAGCACCCTCGCGCCCCCCTCCCGCAGCGCCGCGACCGTACTGGGCGCCGGATGCCCGTACGGGTTGTCCGCACCACACGAGATCAGCGCCAGCCGCGGCGCGGCCCGGCGTATCAGCCCCGGGTCCTGGTAGGCGGAGCCGTGATGGGCCACTTTCAGCACGTCCACGCCGCCCACCAACGCCGCCGCCGGTGTCCGCAACAGTGCCTGCTGGGCCGGGGGTTCGAGGTCCCCGAGCAGCAGCATGCGCAGCCCCGCCGAGCGTACGAGCATCGCGACGCTGGCGTCGTTCGGGCCCTCCGGCTCCGGCGCCGGTCTGGGCGGCGGCCACAGCACCTGCCAGGACAGGTCCCCGGTGCGCCGCTCCTCCCCGGCGAGAGCACGCGTGACCGGAATCCCCCGGGCGACCGCCTCTCTGCGGACGAACTCCGCCTGGTCCACCGGCTCTTCGAACCCGGTCGTCTCGATCGCCCCCACCGCACGTCCCCGCAGTACGCCGGGCAGCCCGGCGACGTGGTCGGCGTGGAAGTGGGTGAGGACCACCAGGGGGATGCTGGTGATGCCGAGGTCGCGCAGGCACTGGTCGACCAGCTTCGCGTCGGGTCCGGCGTCGACGACGACCCCGGTGCCCGGGCCCGCCGCGAGGACGGTCGCGTCGCCCTGTCCCACGTCGCACAGCGCCATCCGCCACCCCGGCGGCGGCCAGCCCGTGACGACTCTAGCCAGCGGCGGCGGCTGCACCACCGCCAGCACCAGCAGCACCCCGCAGCCCGCGCACAGCCACGGGTGCCGCAGCAGCCGCCGGCCGGCGACCACGACGGCCACCGTGACGAGGGCGAGCAGCGCCGCCCCGCCCCAGCCACCCGGCCAGTCCACACCGGCGCCGGGCATTGCCGCCCCGGTCCGGGCGACCTGCGCGATCCACCCGGCCGGCCAACTCGCGCACCACGCCAGCCCCTTGGCCACCGGCATCGCCACCGGCGCCACCGTCAGCGCCGCGAAGCCCAGCACCGTCGCAGGCGCGACCGCGAACTCCACGAGCAGATTGCACGGCACCGCCACCAGACTCACCCGCGCCGACAACACCGCCACCACCGGCGCGCACAGCGCCTGCGCCGCCCCCGCCGCGGCCAGCGCCTCCGCCAGACGCGGCGGCACCCCGCGCCCGCGCAACGCGCTGCTCCAGCGGGGCGCGAGGGTGAGCAGCGCCCCCGTGGCCAGGACGGAGAGCAGGAAGCCGTAGCTGCGGGCCAGCCACGGGTCGTAGAGCACCAGCAGCAGCACCGCCGTCGCCAGCGCCGGAATCAGCGACTTCCGGCGTCCGGTCGCGAGGGCCAGCAGTGCGACGGCACCGCAGGCCGCGGCCCGCAGCACGCTCGGGTCCGGTCTGCACACGACCACGAACGCCAGCGTGAGCGCTCCGCCGAGGACCGCCGTCGTCCGCAGCGAGATGCCGATCCGGGGTGCGAGGCCACGCCGCTCACTGCGCTGCGCCAGGCCGGGCGGCCCCAGCAGCAGGGCGAGGATGATCGTGAGGTTGCTCCCGGACACGGCGAGCGTGTGGGCGAGGTCGGTCTCCTTGAACGCCTCGTCCAGGTCCGGCGGGATCCGCGAGGTGTCCCCGACGACCAGTCCCGGCAGCAGGGCCCGCGCGTCCGCCGGCAGCCCGTCGGTGGCCTCCCGCAGGCCCGCCCGTAACCGTCCCGCGAACCGCTGCGCCCCCGACGGCTCCTCCACCACCTGCGGTCCCGCCCGGTCCCGCACCCGCACCACGGCCGCGATCCGGTCGCCGCCCACCATCGGGGGCGCGAGCCGTCCGGTCACCCTGACCCGGGTGGAGGGCAGCAGCCCGAGCCACTCCCGTCGCCCGGCCGCCCCCGCGTCGACGATCACCAGCACGGGCGTCCTCGTCACGGCCCTCGTCCCGGACGCCTGCTGGACGCTCCGCACCTCCCCCTTCGCCAGCACGGAGACCGGTGCCAGGTGGTTTCCGGTGACCCGTGGCCGCGTGAGTCTGGGGTCGGCGGTGATTTCCAGTTCGGCGGTCACCGTGGCGAACCGCTCCGCCAGCCCCGGCACCGGTCCCCGCCGCAGATCGGCCCCGTGCAGCCCGGCCGAGGCGGCGGCCGCCGCGACGCAGAGCAGCACGGCGGCGACCGCGGCACGCGACCCGGCGCCTCCTGCCGCGCGAACAGTAGCGAGCAGCAGCCCGCACCCCACGACCAGGCAGACCACGACCACGCCGGTCAGCAGCCCCGGCGAGGCCTCCGGCGCCAGCGCAGCCGTTGCCCAGGCGGCCAGCGCGGGTGGTACGAGCCGCAGGTCCACCGGTCCTTCCTGCCTCGGGTGGGCGGCTCCGAGCGGGCTCCCGGCAGTCATGTGCACGGCATGGCGCGCGTCCGAGCGCGAGGCGTCCTGGGTGCGCCTCATGGCCGTACGAGGTTCCGCAGGTCGGCGAAGCGCCGTTCACCGATGCCGTTGACCTCGCGCAGCTCGTCCACCGAGCGGAAACCGCCGTGCTGAGTGCGGTAGTCGATGATGTGCCGCGCCAGCACGGGACCGACCCCGGGGAGGGTGTCGAGCTGCTCGACCGTGGCGGTGTTGAGGGAGACGGGAGCTGCGGGCGCGCCGCCCGCCCCGCCGACCGGGACACCCCCGGCCGGAGCCGGGACCGCGGCGGGCGCGGGACCCCCGACGACCACCTGTTCTCCGTCCACCAGGAACCGGGCCCGGTTCAGACCGTCGATGTTCGTGCCCGGCCGCACCCCACCGGCCGCCTTCAGCGCGTCGGCGACCCGCGATCCGGCCGGCAGACGGTGAATCCCGGGCTCGCGCACCTTCCCACTGACGTCCACCACGATCTCGGCGACCGGCGTGCCGGTGGCGGCACCGGGCGGACCGGTCGCCGCGCCCGATGCAACCGACGGCTCGCCCTCCTGCTCGCCGAGCGGCGCCACCGCCCGGACCACCTCAGGTGCCTGCACGGACTGCGTCCGCCCGGCCCAGAAGTGCTGCACGGCGAACCCCGCGACGACGACGAGCAGCACGGTGAGCGCCACCACGCTTCTCCGCTCCAGTCCGCACCGCGCCTGCAACCACACCGGCATCCGCTCCCGCAGAGCCAGCGCGGCCCGCTCCCGCCGACGGCCCGCACCGTCAGGTACGACTGCCGGCTCGTCCCCTGCCGACTCTTCCCCTGCCGACTCTTCCTCTGCCGGCTCTTCCTCTGCCGGCTCTTCCTCACCGGCGTCCTCCGGTGGCCCCGCCCCCGACTCCCGCCACTCCTCGGCGCGTTCGCCGAAGAGCACCTCCGCACGGCGCCGGAGTTCTTCTGCCGAGGCGTGCCGGTGCCGGGCCCGGCCGAGAGACGGAGGGCGGCGATGGCGGTGTGCGCTACGGCCGTCGGAGGCAGGTCCGCGGCCGGGGCCACTCGTTACGGATGCTGCGCGTGTGCGTGATCGAAGTGCCATGCGACGAGGATGCGGCAGCCCGCCACCCTCGCGATGATCTTGCTCAATTCCCGGGGACTACCGCCGAGTTGTGGAAAACTCCGCCACTCACACGGGTGAAACCGGAAGGAGACGGAACTCAAAGGTGCCCCAGCCCAAAGGCGCGCCACCCCGAAGCCACGGCACCTCAAGGACAAGGCCCCGGCCCCCTCACCGCGCCGAAACCACAACCCCCAACAACCCAGGCCCGGTATGCGCCCCGATCACGGCCCCCACCTCACTCACATGCAGGTCCGCCAGCCCCGGCACCCGCCCCCGCACCCGCTCCGCCAGCGCCGACGCCCGGTCCGCCGCGGCCAGATGGTGTACCGCGATGTCCACCGGGGCGCCGCCCGCCCGGTCGGCCACGATCTCCTCCAACCGGGCGATCGCCCTCGATGCCGTCCGGACCTTCTCCAGGAGTTCGATACGGCCACCGTCCAGCTGCAGCAACGGCTTCACGGCGAGTGCGGACCCCAGGAACGCCTGCGCGGTCCCGATCCGTCCGCCGCGCCGCAGATAGTCGAGGGTGTCGACATAGAAGTAGGCCGATGTGCCGGAGGCACGTTTCTCGGCGGCCGTGACCGCCTCGTCCACCGTGCCGCCGGTCTGCGCCACCTCGGCCGCGGCCAGCGCGCAGAAACCGAGCGCCATCGCGATCATCCCGGTGTCCACCACCCGTACCGGCACCGGCGCTTCGCGCGCCGCGAGGACCGCCGCGTCGTACGTGCCCGACAACTCGGCCGACAGATGCAGGGAGACGATGCCGGTGGCGCCGGACTCGGCGACCTTGCGGTAGGTCTCGGCGAACAGCTGGGGGCTGGGGCGCGAGGTGGTGACGGGGCGTCGCTTCTGCAGCGCCTGGGCCAGCGAACGGGTCGAGATCTCGGTGCCCTCTTCGAGCGCGCGGTCGCCGAGGACCACGGTCAGGGGTACCGCTGTGATGCCATGATGCTCCATCGTCCGGGGCGGCAGGTAGGCCGTTGAATCGGTGACGATCGCGACATGGCGGGACATGAGCTGGAGGTTACCTGCCGTAGTGCCCGGGCGGCAGCCCGGGCCTCTCACCCGTGCGGAACATGCGCAAGGACGCCACACGGAACCCGCGCGCAACGTGCGGACAACCGGGCCGGCGCCGCATGCTCAGGTGGTGCTCTCGGGGCGGGGCTTCTTCTGCCAGGGGTACGTCGGACGCGGCCCCGGCGGGGTGATGGCGGGCCGCGTCGGCTCCTCGGCCGTGCGTGACTGCGGGGTGTCCGGCCAGGTCTGCTGTGTGTTCGGGGCGTCGGCGGGCGGGGCCTCGGGCCATGGCGGCGGGGTCGCGGCGGAGTCCGAGGTCGTCCAGTGCCGCAGCGCCCCGGTCTCCACGTCGATCTGGGCGCTCAGCGCGTCCAGGTCGTCGTCCGCGAAACGCCCGGCCCGGTCGCGGGCCGCCCAGCGCAGCGACTCCGCCGACCCTGTGATGCGCTCGGTGCGGTCACGCAGCTCGGGCAGCCGCCCGGCGAGCGTCGCCCGGTCCGGCTCGGACTCCAGGCGCCTGAGCTCGGCGTCCAGTTCGTGCCCGTGCGCGCTGAGCCGCTGGAACAGGCCGAGCGCCTCCTTCAGGGACTCGTCCTCGGCCACGCCCGCGTGCAGCGTGTCCTGCGTGGCGCGCATCGAGGTGCGCAGCTTCAGCCGCAGCTGGGCGATCTCGCCGACGGGGCCGGGCTGGGTGAAGGACTTGGCGCGCAGCGTGTGGTCCTCGACGGTGCGGCGGGCCTGCGTGATCGTGCGGTCCACGCCCCGCTTGGCGGCGCCGACCACCTTGACCGTGGCGTAGGCGCCCAGCACCAGGAAGAGCACGAAGAGCAGGGCGAACACCATGATCACTGCTTCCACGACGCTCCTCCTCCGAACCGGCCGCGGCACACCCCGCGCCGCTCTTCAACGGTAAACGCAACGGGCAGGCCCGGAGTTCCAGAAGAACCCCGAACCTGCCCGCAGATCACCTGGAACCGACCCGTAGGGGACGCCCCCGAGCCAGGACCACACACCCCACACACCCCCGACACCGCACCGGAAGGCCCCCAGCACGGCATCAGAAGGCCACAAGGACACCTACGCCGGAACGATATTCACCAGCTTCGGCGCCCGGACGATCACCTTCCGGATCCCGCCCCCACCCAGCGCCGCCACCACCTTCTCATCGGCCAGCGCCACCTTCTCCAGCTCCTCCTCGGAGATCGACGGCGACACCTCCAGCCGCGCCTTGACCTTGCCCTTGACCTGCACCACACAGGTCACGGTCTCGTCCACGACGTACGCCGGGTCGGCGACGGGGAAGTCCTGGTGGACCACCGAGCCGGTGTGCCCCAGGCGCCGCCACAGCTCCTCGGCGATGTGCGGCGCCAGCGGCGCGACCATCAGGACCAGCGCCTCGGCGACCGGCCGCGGCACCGGCCCGCCCGCCTTGGTCAGGTGGTTGTTCAGCTCGGTCACCTTGGCGATCGCGGTGTTGAACCGCATGCCCTCCAGGTCCCCGCGCACGCCGTCGATCGCCTTGTGCAGCGCCCGCAGCGTCTCCTCGTCGATGTCGGCGGGCTCGGCGTCGACCACCGTCACCGCACCGGTGGCCTCGTCGACGATGTTGCGCCACAGCCGCTGCAGCAGCCGGAACTGGCCCACCACCGCGCGCGTGTCCCACGGCCGGGAGACATCCAGCGGACCCATCGCCATCTCGTACAGCCGCAGTGTGTCCGCCCCGTACTCGGCGCAGATCTCGTCCGGAGTCACCGCGTTCTTCAGGGACTTGCCCATCTTGCCCAGCAGCCGGCTGACCTGCTCGCCCTGGTAGTAGTACGCGCCGTCGCGCTCCTCCACCTCGGCGGCCGGCACCGCGATGCCGCGGCTGTCCCGGTAGACGTAGGCCTGGATCATGCCCTGGTTGAACAGCCGGTGGAACGGCTCGGCGGACGACACGTGCCCCAGGTCGTACAGCACCTTGGACCAGAAGCGCGCGTACAGCAGGTGCAGCACGGCGTGCTCGGCGCCGCCGACGTACAGGTCGACGCCGCCGTGCGGCATGCCCTCGCGCGGGCCCATCCAGTACCGCTCGATCTCCGGGTCGACCAGCTGCTCGGAGTTGTGCGGGTCCAGGTAGCGCAGCTCGTACCAGCAGGAACCGGCCCAGTTGGGCATGGTGTTGGTCTCGCGGCGGTACTTCTTCGGGCCGTCGCCCAGGTCCAGCGTGACGTTGACCCATTCCTCGTTGCGCGACAGCGGCGTCTCGGGCTGGGTGTCGGCGTCGTCCGGGTCGAAGGTGCGCGGCGAGTAGTCCTCGACCTCCGGCAGCTCCAGCGGCAGCATCGACTCGGGCAGGGCGTGGGCGATGCCCTCCTCGTCGTACACGATCGGGAACGGCTCGCCCCAGTACCGCTGCCGGCTGAACAGCCAGTCGCGCAGCCGGAAGTTGACGGTGCCCTCGCCGATGCCCTTGCGCTCCAGCCACTCGGTGATGCGCGCCTTGGCCTCGACGACGCCCAGGCCGTCCAGGGAGACGTCCTCACCGGAGGAGTTGACGATCTTCGCGTGGTACGACACGAAGGCGTCGTCCCAGGTCGAGGGGTCGGTCCCGCGGCCCGCGGCGGAGCCACTGTCAGATGCAGTCGAGGGCTCGACGACGCAGCGGATCGGCAGTTCGAAGGCGCGGGCGAAGGCGAAGTCGCGGCTGTCGTGCGCCGGGACGGCCATGATCGCGCCGGTGCCGTAGCCCATCAGCACGTAGTCGGCGATGAAGACCGGGATCTGCTCGCCGTTGACCGGGTTGGTCGCGTACGCACCCATGAAGACGCCGGTCTTGTCCTTGGCCTCGGCCTGCCGCTCCACGTCGGACTTGGCGGCGGCCTGCGCACGGTACGCGGCGACGGCGTCGGTCGGGGTCCGGTGGCCGCCGGTCCACATCTGGTGGGTGCCGTCGGGCCACTGGGCCGGGGTGAACTTCTCGACCAGCGGGTGCTCGGGTGCCAGCACCATGTAGGTCGCGCCGAACAGGGTGTCCGGGCGCGTGGTGAAGACCGTGATGTGCTCGCCGTCGATCGGGAAGTCGACGCGGGCGCCCTC
This sequence comes from Streptomyces sp. Z423-1, assembly GCF_013009255.1. Classification (NCBI taxonomy): domain Bacteria; kingdom Bacillati; phylum Actinomycetota; class Actinomycetes; order Kitasatosporales; family Streptomycetaceae; genus Streptomyces; species Streptomyces sp. Z423-1. The sequence goes on along the minus strand of NZ_CP053109.1, from coordinate 6,295,242 downwards.
GGAGCGGCCGATCCAGTTGCGCTGCTGCAGCTTGATGGCCTCGGGCCAGTCCAGCGCATCCAGGTCGTCCAGCAGCCGGTCGGCGTAGGCGGTGATCCGCATGTTCCACTGGCGCAGCTTGGCCTTGAAGACCGGGAAGTTGCCGCGCTCGGAGCGGCCGTCGGCGGTGACCTCCTCGTTGGCCAGGACGGTGCCCAGGCCGGGGCACCAGTTGACCGGCGCGTCCGAGGCGTACGCCAGGCGGTACTCGCCCAGCACGTCGGCGCGCTCGGCGGCGCTCAGCTCGCTCCAGGAGCGCCCGCCGGGCAGCGCGCGCTCACCGCTGACGAACTGGGCGATCAGGTCCGCGATCGGGCGGGCCTTGCGGGCCTCGTCGTCGTACCAGGAGTTGAAGATCTGCAGGAAGATCCACTGGGTCCACCGGTAGTAGTCCGGGTCGATCGTGGCGAACGACCGGCGCTTGTCGTGGCCCAGGCCCAGCCGGCGCAGCTGGACCTTCATGTTCTCGATGTTGGCCTCGGTGGACACGCGCGGGTGCGTGCCGGTCTGCACGGCGTACTGCTCGGCGGGCAGGCCGAAGGCGTCGAAGCCCAGGGTGTGCAGGACGTTGTGGCCGGTCATCCGGTGGAACCGGGCGTAGACGTCGGTGGCGATGTAGCCCAGGGGGTGGCCGACGTGCAGGCCCGCGCCGGAGGGGTACGGGAACATGTCCATGAAGAACTTCTTGGGCTTGGCGACCATCCCGGGTTCGCCCGCCAGGTCGCCCTTGGGGTTGGGTGCCGCGTAGGTGCCCTCGGCGTCCCAGAAGTCCTGCCAGCGTGCCTCGATCTGGGCTGCCATGGCGGCCGTGTAGCGGTGCGGCGCGGCATCCACCGACATGCCAGTGGCGGCTGCGGGGTTCGTCTCGCTCATGATCCTCAAAGCTCCATCGATCGTCTCTGCCAGCGGCTGTGATTCCTCGGAAACGAAAAATCCCCTCGCACAGGAGGGGACGCCGCGCCGACTCCGGCCACTCGACTCACCCGGTGGCCGGGACTGATCAGCGCGGCCCGCTAAGCAGAAGGCGTACGGCACGCATGGCGTCAGGGTACCGCAGCCGTCGACCGGGCCGCGACGGACTTGAACACCGGTCAACAATTACTTCGCGTAACAGCCACTATGGGGCATCACAGCGAGCACATTGTCGTTTGATAACAGCGCAATAACTCAAACCTCGTACCCATCGGTATGGGGCCACTTAGAGTGCGGCCCGGGACCGCTTTCCCGAACCGCTCGGAGTTGCCCCATGAAGTCTCCCCGCAGTACCCCACCGCTCGCGCAACGCGTCGCGCCGTGGGGAGGTGGGCCGTGCTGACCGCAGACGGCGTCGCGGACACGACCAACGACAGCACCGTGGACACCTCGATCGTGGTGTTCCTCGACTTCGGCGTGGGCGTCCTGGCGCTCGTCTGCCTCAGCTGCTCGGTGATCTGGGGACTGGTCGCCCAGGACCGGATCCTGCTCAACGCCCGCCAACGGATCCTGGCGCAGGCGGTGCACCGGACCACCGCCGTCGCCGCCGTCGTCTTCCTCCTGGTGCACATCGGGGTCAAGCTGGCGCTGGACCACACCACCTGGATCGCCGTGGTGATCCCTTTCGGGCTCCTCCTCACCAACAGTGACGAGCTCATGGGCCGGGGCGTCCTCATCGGCCTCGGCACCCTGGCCGGCCTGCTCATGATCTTCGTCAGCGTCACCGGCGTCCTGCGCAACCGATTCGCGTCCCCGGCACCCGTGGCCGCACGCTGGCGGGCCATGCACATGCTGGCCTACCCGGCCTGGTGTGCGGCCCTGGTCCACGGCCTCTACGCGGGTCGCACGGCGAAGCCGTTCTCCGTGGTCCTGTACGGGTTGTCCCTGGCCGGGGTCGCGGCGGTTCTGGCGCTGCGCGCCGCGCCCCGCCCCGTCAAGCGCCGGGTCGCCGACCGGATCACCGCACTGCTGGGCACCCGGAGGGCGCCGGACCGCGAGCAGCTGGAGGAGAGCCGGGCCCGGGCGGCGGGCGGGTCCGCGCTGCCGGGCTACGAGAACCAGCCGGGCAGCAGGCCGCGTACGGCTTCGCCCTCGGGGCCGCTGTACGAGACCGCCGAGCGTGCTGCCGCACCGGAGCCCGTGAGCGGTTTCTCGGCGGCCTACCGCGCCGTCTCGGCGCCCTCGCGCCCCCGGCAGCAGGCCCTCGCGGCCGAGCAGACCTCGCGCATGGAGCTGCCGGACTTCCAGTCCACGGAGGCCCTCCCGCGCGTGGAGAGCACGTCCGGCTCCTGGCCGATCCCGTCACCGCCGCCGGTCGGCGAGGCGCCCCCGTCGGCCTACGACCCGCTCCAGGACACGGGATACAACATCCCGGTCTATGACAATTCCGGCGCGTCCGGCTATGGGTCGAGTGATGTGTACGACACCGGTGAGATGAACGCCGCCTTCGGTACGTACTACCCGGATGACACGTACAACAACAGCGGTCCCGCCACTGCACCACAGCCCGGTGCGTCCTACGACTTCGACGCGCCGGGTTCGGGCGAACCTTGGAACACGCCTTCCGGAGGCAATAAGTGAACGAGGCCCTGCCCGACGTACCAGAAGTCCGCGTGGTCGGTCTTCCTCAGCTCACGTCGGGCTTCGACCTTGTCGAAAGACTCGACCTGCCCATGCACCTGAAGGTGCACGGGCCACTCGAACCCATGGGCGGCGAGCAGCTCGCGCAGCTCGCCGAACGCATCAACCTCAGGGGCCGCGGCGGCGCGGGTTTCCCCTTCCACAAGAAGCTGCGCTCGGTCGCCGAATCGGCGATCAAGCGCGGCGTCCGGCCGGTCGTCGTCGTCAACGGCAGCGAGGACGAACCGGCCTGCCGCAAGGACACGGTGCTGATCAACCGCGCTCCGCACCTGATCCTGGACGGCGCCCTGCTGTGCGCGGAGGCGCTGGGTGCCCGCACGCTCGTGGTGGGGGTCACCCGTGAGTCGACGCAGCGCTCCATGGAGGCCGCGCTCGCCGAACGCGGCCTCAGCAACGGCCGCCGATCGGCCCTCCGCGCGCGTGTGCAGCGCAACCCGGTCCGCATGGTCACCGGCGCCGCCGCCTCCCTGATCCGCTCGATCGACGGCGGCCCGGCGATCCCGCCCGGCCGCAAGATCAGCGCCTCGCAGAGCGGCGTCGGCGGCGCCCCCACCCTGCTGTCCAACGCCGAGACCTTCGCCCAGCTGGCCATCGCCGCCCGCATCGGCCCGGAGCGCTACGGCAACACCGGCCTGTACGACGAGCCGGGCACCGTCATGCTGACGGTCTCCGGCGCCGTCGCCCGCCCCATGGTCATCGAGGTGCCCACCGGCGTGCCCCTGCGTTACGTCCTCCAGCTCGCCGGCGCCCCGCCGGTCCCCCAGGGCGTGCTGACCGGCGGCTACCACGGCAAGTGGATCGACGCGGCGACGGTCAACGAGGCGATCGTCTCCCGCAACTCGCTGGACGCCGTGGGCGGTTCGCTGGGCGCCGGCGCGATCCTCCCGATCAGCCAGGAGACCTGCCCGCTGGGCGAGGCGTTGCAGGTGGCCAAGTGGCTGGCGGAGGAGAGCGCCGGACAGTGCGGCCCGTGCTACCTCGGCCTGCCGGCCGCCGCGCGCGGCCTGGAGGACATCCTCAACGGCGGTGGCCCGGCCGCCCTGGAGGCGCTCAAGCAGGTCGCCAAGAACGTGAAGCGGCGCGGCGCGTGCTCGCACCCCGACGGCTCCGCGATGTTCCTGGAATCGACCGTCAAGGCGTTCACGGACGACCTGGCGGCCCACGTCCTCGGAAACGGCTGCGGACGGCCCGTGCAGGGCGTGCTGCCGCTCTTCGAGGGCGGCAGGGCCCCCACGGGCATCCCGGGCGGCGGCGAGGCCGGGGAGAACGGCCCCAGCCGTCAGAAGATCTACGTCGACTGGACGCTGTGCCGGGGCCACGGCCTGTGCGCCGACATCCTCCCGGAGGTCTTCGAACTCGGCGCCGACGGCTTCCCGACCGTCGCCCAGGCCCCCGTCCCCCGCTTCGCCGAGGACAAGGCCATGCGCGCGGTGCGCCGCTGCCCGGCCCTCGCCCTGCGCATCGAGGAGCAGGCGGATCGGGCGCCGACCCGCAACAACCTCCCGGTCCTCTCCCAGGGCCGCGGCCGCCGTTCCCTCGGCCGCTGACACGAGAAAACGGGGCCATTCCCCTTGAGGGTGGCCCCGTCAACTCGCGTACACGCGGGTGCGGGTGGCAAGGCCCTCGCCACGCGCGGCGCAGCCGCGCAGAACACGACAAGGGCGACCCGGTCCGCGCTCTCCGCGGAACAGGTCGCCCTCGCACTTGTGGAGCTAAGGAGAATTGAACTCCTGACCTCCTGCATGCCATGCAGGCGCTCTACCAACTGAGCTATAGCCCCTTGTTGTGGTCCGCCGGGCTTCCCCGGCGGCGACGCCAACATTACACGGTCGAGCGGGTGCTCCACCAAATCGTTTCCCTTCTGCCCCGGTACGACCGCTATGGTCGGCCCTCGTGACCGTGATCACGTCCACCGCAGTCCACCGCCGGATGCCCGTCGCCCTGGGCGCGTGCCTGCTCTCCTTCGCGGCGTTCTGGATCGCCCAGCGGGCCGCGCACGTCTCGATGATCGACCTGCTGGTGTACCGGGCCGAGGGCGCCACCGTACGTGCGGGCGGCGACCTGTACGCCCTGCGCGCCACCGCCGCCCAACTGCCCGCGACCTACCCGCCCTTCGCCGCGCTGCTGTTCACCCCCCTCACGCTCCTCGACACGGGATCCCTGCGCACGCTGGCCACGGCCGGGAACCTCGCGCTCCTGGTGGTGTTCGTGCGGCTCTCCCTGCGGATCGTCGGGCACGCGCGCGTGGAGACCGCCTGGTGGGCCTCGGCGGTGGTCGTGTGGTGCGAGCCGGTGTGGACGACCCTGCGCTACGGCCAGGTCAACCTGCTGCTCGCCGTGCTCGTCCTGTGGGACCTCTCCCGGCGTCCGGGCGACCGCTGGGCGGGCGTGGGCATCGGCCTCGCGGCCGCCGTGAAACTGACCCCCGCGCTGTTCGCCGTCTTCCTGCTCGCCACCGGCGTCGTGGCGTACCGAAGGCACCGCAAGGGCCCTTGGCTGCGGCACGCGCGCGTGGCGGCCGGCAGCTTCGTCTGGGCGACGCTGCTCGCGGCGGCCGTCCTGCCGTACGACTCCTGGCGGTTCTGGACCGACGTGGTGTTCCGGACGGACCGCGCCGGGCACGCCGAGGAGACCGCCAACCAGGCGCTGCGCGGCGTCCTGGCCCGCCTGCTGCACACCCCCGACCCGGGCGCCCTCTGGACCGCCGTGGCGGCCCTGGTGACCGCCGTGGGGCTGGCGGTGGCGGTGCGGGCGGAGTTGCGCGGGGAGCGGGCCTGGGCGGTGGTCTGCTGCGCGGTCACGGCACTGCTCGTCAGCCCGGTGTCCTGGTCGCACCACTGGGTGTGGTGCGTGCCGCTCGTCCTGCTCCTGGCGGCGCGCGCCCGTCGCGCGGCCGCCGCCGGCACGCTCCTGGTGTTCTGCTCGTACGCCCTGTGGTGGGTGCCGCACGCCCCCGGCAGGCCCGAACTGCACCAGAACCCGATCGAGTTCGCGCTGTCGGGCCTCTACGCGGCCACCGGCTGCCTCGTCCTGGCGCTCGCCGCGGCCTCCGCGCGGGGGCGTCAGGCGGTCACGAACGAATAGAACCGCTTGAGCGTGCAGTGCTCTTCCAGGAGCCGGCCGTAGATCGGCTCACCCTCCAGCTCACGGTATGTCTCGATCGGGTCGCCCTTTATGATCAGCGCCCGTGCGCATTCCTCGCACCAGTACTGGTAGTCGGGGTTCACCGGTTCCATGTCGCGGACGATCGGCGTACCGCTGCCGCACCAGTCGCACTTCCGCCTGTGTGCACCCATCGATCAGCTCCAGCTGTGGCCGCAGGCCGTGCACACGTAGGAGATCCCGCCGTTGTCGCCGAGCACCTGGGCGACATGCGCGGAGCCGCAGGAAGGGCAGCTGAGCCGGGTGGTCGTGTCCCGTATCAACGCCGCTTCGCCAAGGAGGTGGCCGACCTCCCTGAGGATGCTCGCAGGCATCGCTACTCCCTCCCGTCGGGCCGCGCCCCCTTCCGGCCGTTTGATTCTGCCACGACCGGACCAATACGGTCAGCGACGCCTCGGTACCAGTCCGGACACGGCAGGCCTGGGCGTCTCCACAGAGGTATACGCCTGTCGGGCCACGAGTGCTCAAACGCGTGACGACGAAAAATCCCGCCCCCCTGAAGGGGACGGGATTCGTCCGTGGAGCTAAGGAGAATTGAACTCCTGACCTCCTGCATGCCATGCAGGCGCTCTACCAACTGAGCTATAGCCCCTGGTGCCACGCGGCGGGGCCGCATGGTGTTTCGCCCCGCTCGGCGGGGCGAACAAGAAGAACTTTAGCCTGCGACCTGCCGGAAAGTGAAATCCGGGGTACGGCCCCCGGGGCGGGTCTCAGTCGTCGTCGCCGAGCACCGGCTCCGGCAGGGTGCCGGCGTTGTGCTCCAGCAGCCGCCAGCCGCGGGCGCCCTCGCCGAGGACGGACCAGCAGCAGTTGGAAAGGCCGCCGAGGCTCTCCCAATGGCGGGCCTCCAGGCCGAGGAGGCGACCAATGGTGGTGCGGATGGTGCCGCCGTGACTGACGACGACCAGGGTGCCCTCCTCTGGCAGCTTCTCGGCGTGCCGCAGCACGATCGGGGCGGCGCGGTCGGCGACCTCGGACTCCAGCTCGCCACCGCCACGGCGCACCGGCTCCCCGCGCTTCCACGCGGCGTACTCCTCGCCGTACCGGGTGATGATCTCCTCGTGCGTCAGGCCCTGCCAGACGCCCGCGTACGTCTCCCGCAGGCCTTCGTCGCGGTTGACCTCCAGGCCGGTGAGCGCGGCCAGCTCGGCGGCCGTGTTGGCGGCCCGCCTGAGGTCGGAGGAGATGATCGCGTCGGGCTTGAGGGAGGCGAGCAGGCGGGCGGCGCGGCGGGCCTGGGCGACGCCGGTCTCGGTGAGCTCGACGTCCGTGGTGCCCTGGAAGCGACGCTCCACGTTCCAGGACGTCTGCCCGTGCCGCCACAGGATGACGCGGCGGCCGCGGCCCGCTTTGGCCGCGGTCACCTCACCGGTGGCGCTCACCGCCAGTCACCGCCCGTCTCGGCGGCCTCCTCGGCTGCCTGCAGCTTGGCGTGCTCCTCGGCCTTGCCGCGGGTGGCCTTGGCGTCGGCGGGCAGCTCGATCTCGGGGCAGTCCTTCCACAGCCGCTCCAGGGCGTAGAAGACCCGCTCCTCGCTGTGCTGCACGTGCACGACGATGTCGACGTAGTCGAGCAGGACCCAGCGGGCCTCGCGGTCGCCCTCGCGGCGCACCGGCTTGGCGCCGAACTCCTTCTGGAGCCGTTCCTCGATCTCGTCGACGATCGACTTGACCTGGCGGTCGTTGGGCGCGGACGCCAGCAGGAAGGCATCCGTGATCGACAGCACATCGCTCACGTCGTAGGCGATGACGTCGTGAGCGAGCTTGTCGGCGGCCGCCTGGGCCGCGGTGTTGATGAGCTCAAGAGAACGGTCGGTTGCGGTCACTACATGGCTTTCCGTCGGCGGTCACTTGTCTCCAAGGGTCTCACGGACCGCCGACGGCGCCCCACGCATTACCCGGCGGAGGCCGGCTCGTAGTCCTGGCCGAGGATCACGGAGACGTTGGCGTTGGCGGAGACCTCGCCCTTGGTGACCGCGCTCTCCGGCAGTCCCAGGGTCTTGGCGACCTCGGTGGCGTTCTCCTTGTCGGCGGCGTCCGCGTAGGTGACCTCGGACGCGGACCGGGGGCTGCTCGTGCCGCCCCCCAGGAAGGTGAACCCGCCGTTGAGGAGCACCACGCGTGCCTTCTCCGTGTTGTCCTTCACACCGCTGGCGTTCTGCACCGAGACCCGGACGGCCGCGCCCTGGTCGGGGCTCTTCGCGGTACCGCCGAGGACGTCCTTGACCACGCCGGCGCTCGCCTCGGCGCTGAGGGTGCCGTCGTCCTGGACGGGCAGCATGGCGGTCTTGTAGTCGCCGCTCTTGGCGAGGTCGGACAGCTTGGCGAGGAAGGTGCCGAGGTCCTTGTCGGTGAGCGACGGGTCGAGGATCTGCGCCAGCGTCTGCACGGTGGTGGCGGCGGCCTGCGCGTCGGACGACATCTTGCGCAGCACGCCCTGCATGACCTGCCCGAACCGCTCCAGCTGGGCGTTCTGGGCCTCTCCGGAGGCGCGGTACGTGGCGTAGGCGACCGCCATCTTGCCGCTGAGGGTCTGGCTCTTGCCCTTGTTGACCAGCGGCGCCTCGCCCTTCTTCTTGGTGTCCGGGTCGGGGACGTCGGCGTTGGTGTCGATCTCGATGTTGCCGACGAGGTCGACGAGGTTCTGCAGGTAGGGGGTGTCCAGGCGCCAGGTGCCCTGGATGGATGTGCCGAGGACGGTGTCCAGGGCCTCGCGGGTGCCGGAGGAGCCGTCGTCCTCGACCGACTTGGCCAGCGTCGTCGTACCGTCGTCGCCGGACATCGCGAGCGAGTTGGGCAGCAGGACGGTGGTGCCCTGCTTGGTGGTGGTGTTGTCGACGAGCAGCGCCGTGGAGGTGCCGCCCTTCTTGGTGTCGTGCAGGTGTACGACGATCACCTCCCGCTTCTGCGCGGCCGTGGACGTCGTACCGCCCTTGGTGTCCTCGGAGGAGGACAGACCCGGCAGTTTCCCGGCGTACCAGAGGTAACCCACCCCGCCGGCCGCGACCAGCGCCAGCACCACGACCAGGGCCATCAGGCGGCTGCGGGCGCGGCGCTTGGCCTCCTCGCGGCGCTCGGTGCGGTTCTCGGTGAACTTCAGCCAGTCGATCACGTCCTCGGAGTCCTGGTCGGGCTCCTCGACGAAGGCGAACTGTTCCGTCCGGTAGTCGCGGTCCTGGCGGCCGTCCCCGGCGTCGGGGGCCTGCCGTACGGGCTCCTGGCGCTGCTCGTGCTCGGCCGGGCGCGGCTGCTGCGGGATGTACGCGGTCTGCTCGGCGACACGCGGCTGCTGCCCGCTGGTGGCGGTCTGCCCGTAGGGGTCGTAGGCGTCGTACGAGGTCACCGGTGGCTGCTGACCGGTCCCGTAGGGGTCGTACGGGGGCACCGGCTGCTGCTGGCCGGTGGCGTACGGGTCGTACCCGTAGCCCTGCTGCTGCGCGTAGGGGTCGTACGGCTGCTGGGCCGGGATCTGCCGGTACACCGGCCGGCCGTACTCGTCGTAGCCGACGAGTTCGTACTGGTCGGCGCCGTATCCTGCGGCCTCCGCGTCGTATCGGTCGTTCACCGGTGCCCCTCTCGGCTCACTCGCCGCGGTACAGCTGTCGCTTGGCGATGTAGCGCACGACTCCGTCCGGCACCAGATACCAGACCGGGTCGCCCTTGGCGACTCTCGCACGGCAGTCCGTGGAGGAGATGGCGAGGGCGGGAACCTCGACCAGCGAGACACCGCCCTTCGGAAGCCCGGCGTCGCTGAGGTGGTGGCCGGGCCGGGTGACCCCGATGAAGTGCGCGAGGGAGAACAGTTCCTCGCTGTCCCGCCAGGTCAGGATCTGGGCGAGGGCGTCGGCGCCGGTGATGAAGAACAGGTCCGTGTCGGGGTTGAGGGCGCGCAGGTCACGCAGGGTGTCCACGGTGTAGGTGGGGCCGCCGCGGTCGATGTCGATACGGCTCACGGAGAACTGCGGGTTCTCGGCGGTCGCGATGACCGTCATCAGATACCGGTCCTCGGCCGGGGAGACCTGGCGGTGGGTCTTCTGCCACGGCTGCCCGGTCGGTACGAACACGACCTCGTCGAGGTGGAACTGCGCGGCGACCTCGCTGGCCGCCACCAGGTGCCCGTGATGGATCGGGTCGAACGTCCCGCCCATGACGCCGAGGCGGCGCTTGGCCGGCGTCGACGGGCCGGTAGGCATGTCCTGCTCTCCCATGCGTGCAGACCCTACCGGCCCGGCCTGTGGACCAGGACCTGCCCTAGCGGTCGCGGTTGAAGCGGGTGGTGATCCACAGCAGCAGCATCAGGGCGATGAACGCGCCACCGCCGGTGAGCAGGGGGCTGAGGCTCTCGTGGTTGCCGCCGTGCTCCTGGCCCTCGGCGGCGAGGGTGACCAACTGGGCGGCGCTGTGGAAGCTCATCTTCGGCAGGACCTATCGCGTGTGGGCGGGATAAAGACGTCGGCTCATCGTAAGCGGGCGCCTCGGCCGCGCTCACCCCGACTCCCGCCGTCGAGCAACCTTCCCGGGCCGTCAGTCGTCCTTCCGCCTGTAACCCCGAAGCAGGAACCAGGCGGTCAGCACACAACCCACCACCATCACGATCAGCACGACCCGCAGGAGATTCCCCGCCCCTTGCTGTTGAGCGGCGCTGAGCCAGTCGATCGCGGCGATGTGCTCCATGGCGCGGGACTCCTTCGTCGTACTGCCCGTCCACGGTATCTCCGCCTAGGCTGGGTCTTGCTTCGGGGGCGTACAAGAAAGCGCAAAGAGCACACCAGGGCACACCGACGCACATGGGGGACGACATGTCCGACGACGGCCACCAGCAGAGCGGGCACGAGAACGTGCCGAGCAGGCAGCGCAGGCGCTTCCCGGAGATCTCCTCGCGTGCGTACGAGCACCCGGCCGACCGCTCCGCCCTGGTCGCGCTGCGCAAGCTGAGCGGCTTCGACACGGTCTTCAAGGCCCTCAGCGGCCTGCTGCCCGAGCGCAGCCTGAGGCTGCTGTTCCTGTCCGACTCGGTGCGCGTCTCGGACCGGCAGTTCACCCACCTCAACGACATGCTGCGGGACGCCTGTTACATCCTGGACCTGGAGAAGGTCCCGCCGATGTACGTCAACCAGGACCCGCAGCCCAACGCGATGTGCGTCGGCCTGGACGAGCCGATCATCGTCGTGACCACGGGGCTCGTCGAGCTGCTCGACGAGGAGGAGATGCGGGCGGTGATCGGCCACGAGGTCGGCCACGCCCTGTCCGGCCACTCCGTGTACCGCACGATCCTGCTGTTCCTGACCAACCTGGCCCTGAGGGTCGCCTGGATACCGCTCGGCAATGTCGCGATCATGGCGATCGTGACCGCGCTGCGCGAGTGGTTCCGCAAGTCGGAGCTGTCCGCCGACCGCGCGGGCCTGCTGGTCGGGCAGGACCTCCAGGCCTCGATGCGCGGGCTGATGAAGATCGCCGGCGGCAACCATCTGCACGAGATGAACGTGGACGCGTTCCTGGAGCAGGCCGACGAGTACGAGGCCGGCGGCGATCTGCGCGACTCCGTGCTGAAGATCCTCAACGTGCTGCCCCGCTCCCACCCCTTCGCCACGATCCGCGCGGCCGAGCTGAAGAAGTGGGCGGCGTCGCGCGACTACCAGCGGATCATGGACGGCCACTACCCGCGGCGCGGCGAGGACAAGGAGACCTCGGTCACCGACTCCTTCCGCGAGTCGGCTTCGAGCTATGCGGGGCAGGTGCGCAGCAGCAAGGACCCGCTGATGAAGCTGGTGACGGACATAGCGGGTGGCGCGGGAGACCTGGGCAGCCGGGTGCGGCGGGGGTTCGGCAGCTTCGCGGGGGGTGGGGCGGGGTCCGCCGGTACGTCGGGGTCGGCAGGATCGGCAGGCTCGTCGCCCAAGGACCAGCCGCCGCGCGACGAGGACTGAAGCCGACCGGCGGGGGCCCGGCCCGCACACGACTTCGGCTGGGCGCTCACGCCTTCGGCTGGGCGTTGTCCGCCAGCGTCCCGCACAGTGCCGCCGTGCCCTGGGGTGCGTACGGGTCCGTGCCGGCGGGGCCGCCCGCCTTGGGGGTCTGACCGGCGAGCAGCGGGCGCAGCTGGTCGGTGGTGTCCTCGGCGCAGGACAGCGGTCCGGCCTGGAGGGACGAGGCGACCAGCTCGGCCTGGTGCAGCCGCAGGTCGTCGCGGTCGAAGCGGAAGTGCAGCTCGCGCCGGACGGTGAACAGGGACGCCTCGGCCGTCTCGTCGGCGCCGGCCGGTCGCAGCGCGTATACGAACGTGTGGTCGGTGGTGACCTCAAGAGTGGACGGGTCGGCCTCGGTGGGCTCCAGCGAGCCCTGCACCCGGATCGCGCGGTCGGCCAGCTCGACGCGGCTCGGGTCGAAGCGCACCAGCCAGCCGGTGGGGGCGTGCCGGCCGTCGGCGGTCGGCTGGTCGAAGCTCCGGTCGAACTGGTTGAGTTGCTGCGGGTCGAGCAGCACGCGCACCGGCCTGACCTGCCCGCCGGTGAGCACCTCGGGGTAGAGCGAGGAGCGGACGAGGTAGTCCTTGGCGGTGGTCAGGGCGGTGACGACCTGGGCGTCCGAGAAGTGCGGGGTGCGCCGGGCGGCCGGCAGCGGTATGCCCTCGGCGCCGATGCGGAACTGGGCGGCCGGGCTGCTGGCGTACAGCCGTTCGACGTCGGTGGCGCCAGGCACGTTGCCGTGCGGAGCGAGCGGGATGACGGTCATCCGCAGCGGTTCGACGGACCGGCCGGCCTGCGGGGTCTGGTACGGGTGCCGTACGCCCATGTAGATCGCGGTGCCGAAGGCGACGGCGATCAGCAGGACCAGGATCAGCGCCTGCCGGGGCAGGCCCCGGCGCATGGGCGGGCGGCGGCGTACGGCGGGCGCGTGGTCGGCCAGGCGCTCCTGCGCGGAGAACTCCTGGAGGCGGGCAGCGCGGACGAACGACTCGTCGAACACGACGGATCGGTATTCGTCGTCCGCACCGTTGGGGGCGCCGTCGGGTGTCCCCTCAGGTGGGTCTCCAGGCCCGCCCATATCTTCAGAGTAGGTCGCCGCAAGCTCCGGTAAACGCCCTGCTGCGCGACAACTTCTGACAGGTACTCACCAGGTTCGTGAGCCTCTGCCCGGGGGTGCGGAACCGGCCGTTCAAGGGGTGCGCGGGACCGCCGAGACGGCCGGCTGGGAGTAGTCGGCGGAGGCGGAGGGCGCCGCCGACGTACCGTGCTCCAGGCCGGTCGAGGCGGGCGGCGGGACCTGGTCCTGACGGCTGGACGAGGCGCCCCGGTAGACCGCGGCGAAGGCCAGCGCGACCATGCCGATGCCCATCACCAGGGCGAGCACCCAGGCGACCGGGCGGTGCCAGCGGACCTGTTTTCCGTACGGCCCCGGCCGGTCGCGGTCGTCGAGGACGTCGGAGTCGTCCAGGTCGTCGAGGTCCGGGTCGTGGCCGAAACCGCCCTGATCGTCGGGGCCGTATGCGTCGTCGTACCGCTCGCGCCTGCCGCGCGCCCGGCGGGCCTCCGCCTCGGAGGCCTCGGCTCTGGCCTGCGCGGCGGCCAGGAGGCGTTCGACGGCGGTCGGCTCGTGCACCACGGCCGCCCGTACGAAGGCCTCGTCGAAGACCACGGAGGCGAACTCTTCGTCCGACACCCCGCGGTCGTGGTCGTCGTCGGGCTCCCAGCCGTCAGGGAACGGCGTGCCCCCCACGTCCTCCGGCACCCGTCCAGAGTAGACCTGGGGGGTCAATTTGGGCAGACGGTATGGAAATTCATCCGCCTGCTCGCAACATCTCCCAGCGGCACGCGCCGGGGTCGTGCGCCTCAGCGCCGTACGTGCCCGTCCCCGGTGACGATGTACTTCGTGCTGGTCAGCTCGGGCAGCCCCATCGGGCCGCGGGCGTGCAGCTTCTGCGTGGAGATGCCGATCTCGGCGCCGAAGCCGAACTGGCCGCCGTCCGTGAAACGGGTCGAGGCGTTCACCGCGACCGTCGTGGAGTCCACCAGCTGGGTGAAGCGGCGGGCGGCCTGCTGGGAGGTCGTGACGATGGCCTCGGTGTGGCCGGAGGTCCACAGCCGGATGTGCTCGACGGCCTTGTCCAGCGAGTCCACCACCGCGGCGGCGATGTCGTACGACAGGTACTCCGTCTCCCAGTCCTCGGCGGTCGCCTCGACGACGGTCGCCTTGCTGTCCTTGGCGTACGCCATCACCCGCTCGTCGGCGTGCACGGTCACCCCGGCCTCCGCGAGGGCGTCCAGGGCGCGCGGCAGGAACCGGGCGGCGATGTCCTGGTGGACCAGCAGCGTCTCGGCGGCGTTGCAGACGCTGACCCGCTGGGCCTTGGAGTTGATCAGGATCTCGATCGCCGTGTCGAGGTCGGCGTGGGCGTCGACGTAGACATGGCAGTTGCCGGTGCCGGTCTCGATCACCGGGACCGTGGACTCCTGCACCACCGTCCGGATCAGCGAGGCCCCGCCGCGCGGAATCAGTACGTCGACCAGGCCCCGGGCGCGCATCAGCTCGCGCACGCTCTCGCGGCTCTCGCCGGGCACCAGCTGCACGGCGTCGGCGGGCAGCCCGGCGCCGCCGACGGCGTCGCGGATCACCCGGACGAGGGCGGTGTTCGACTCGTACGCGGAGGCCGAGCCGCGCAGCAGCACGGCGTTGCCGGACTTCAGGCAGAGCGCGGCGGCGTCGACGGTGACGTTCGGGCGGGCCTCGTAGATGATTCCGACGACGCCCAGCGGGACGCGGACCTGGCGCAGGTCGATGCCGTTGGGCAGGGTCGAGCCGCGCACGACCTCGCCGACCGGGTCGGGCAGCGCGACGACGTCACGCACGTCGGAGGCGATGGCCCGGACCCGCTCCGGGGTGAGGGTCAGCCGGTCGACGATGGCCTCGCTGGTGCCGGCCTCCCGCGCCCTGGCCACATCCTTGGCGTTGGCCTCGACGATTTCGCTCGCACGGACCTCCAGCGCGTCCGCGATGGCGAGCAGCGCGTCGTCCTTCACGGCCCGGGGCAGCGGCGCGAGGTCGGCGGCGGCGGCCTTGGCGCGGTAGGCGGCGCGGGTGACCGGGGTCATGGAGTCGTACGGCGAAAGCGTGGTCATGAGGGAAGGGTAGTGCGCCGCACGGGCCGGTCCGTCGGGCATCCCAAACCCCGAGACAAGCGCGCAAGGCCCTCAAAAGGGGTGGACGCCCACGGGGGACGCCGGCGGTGGGCCGTAGCCCTCGGAGATGCGCTGGTGGTAGGTGGCCCGGTCGATGACCTCCAGGCCGACGATCTCCCAGGGCGGGAGTCCGGCACTCTGCCGGTGCTCGCCCCACAGCCGCAGCGCGACGGCGGCCGCGTCGTGCAGGTCGCGGGCCTCCTCCCAGTACCGGATCTCCGCGTGGTCGTCGGCGTATCTGCTGGTCAGCAGGAAGGGGTGGTCGTGGGCGAGCTGTTCCAGGGCGCGCCGGACCTCCTTCAGCGGGGCCGCCTCGCCGGAGACGCTGAGGGTGATGTGCCACAGCCGGGGCAGGTCCTCGGGCTCCTCGCCCGTGTAGCGGTCACCGGCGGCGACGCTCGTGAGGGCGCGCTCGGTACCTGCCGCGCGGGACGCTGCCCCAGGGCGCACTCGTCTCACGGCGGCCTCCTTCATGCAGTGCCAGTGCGTGCCTCTGCACAAAGTTGAGCAGGCCCCCGGGGGATCGCGGGGCGGTTTTGCGGAACGTCCACCTCAGGGCGGGGGCTTTTGCGGGGCGTTCCCCCCGTTTTCGGCCGCCCGCCGGGTTCTCTCAGTGGTGCAGGATCACCAGATCGTCCCGGTGGACGACCTCGCGCTCGTACGCCGGGCCCAGATCCCGCGCCAGCTCCCGGGTGGAGCGGCCGATCAGCTGCGGGATCTCCTTGGCGTCGAAGTTGACCAGCCCGCGCGCCACGGCGTGCCCGCTGCCGTCGCGCAGTTCGACCGGGTCGCCCGCGCTGAACTCGCCCTCGACGGCGGCGATCCCGGCCGGCAGCAGCGACGTGCGGCGCTCCACGACCGCGCGCACGGCACCGTCGTCCAGCGTCAGCGCCCCCTGCGGCGCGGAGGCGTGCTGGAGCCACAGCAGCCGGTCGGCGGAGCGCTTGCCGGTGGCGTGGAAGTACGTGCCGGTGTCCTGGCCGGCGAGCGCGTCGGCGGCGTGGATCGCGCTGGTGAGGACGACGGGGATGCCCGCGGCGGCGGCGATCCGGGCGGCCTCGACCTTGGTGACCATGCCGCCGGTGCCGACGCCCGCCTTCCCGGCGCTGCCGATCTCGACACCGGAGAGATCCGCGGGCCCGCGCACCTCGGTGATCCGCGAGGTGCCGGGCCTGCTGGGGTCGCCGTCGTACACGCCGTCCACGTCGGAGAGCAGGACCAGCAGGTCGGCGCGGACGAGGTGGGCGACGAGCGCGGCGAGCCGGTCGTTGTCGCCGAAGCGGATCTCGTCGGTGGCGACGGTGTCGTTCTCGTTGACGACCGGGAGGGCGCCCATGGCCAGGAGCTTGTCCAGGGTGCGGGAGGCGTTGCGGTGGTGGGCGCGGCGGCTCATGTCGTCGGAGGTGAGCAGCACCTGGCCGACGCGGACGCCGTAGCGGGCGAAGGAGGCGGTGTAGCGGGCGACCAGCAGGCCCTGGCCGACGCTGGCGGCGGCCTGCTGGCGGGCGAGGTCCTTGGGGCGGCGGCGCAGGCCCAGCGGGGCGAGTCCGGCGGCGATGGCGCCCGAGGAGACCAGCACGATCTCCTTCTCTCCCCCGCCCGCCCGTCTCCCACCACCACCCTCAACCGAGGCCCTTCGGGCCGCCTCCATCTTTCGGGACTTGGCGAGTACGTCGACGAGCGCGTCCACCCGGTCCGCGTCCAGCCCGCCGGAGGCGGTGGTCAGCGACGAGGAACCCACCTTGACGACGATCCTGCGGGCCTCGCGCACGGCCTGCCTTGCCCCTGCCATCTTGCTGTCCACGTGCCGAATCTACGCGACGGGGGAGGGTCACCGCGCAGTCGTTCCAGTACGCGGACGAGCGGCGGAGCAGGTCCGGTACAGCGGGGTGGGCCGCACCGCTCCTCTGAACGGAAGCCGAGGACGACGGAAACGGCTTGCGTCCACGACGTAAACAAATGATCAGAACATGCGCACGCTGCATGCGCAACTGATCACTCGGGAGCATTCCGGCGAATGCGGCCATACCGACCGGTGTGGGTTTTCTCATGAGCTCCGTACACGCCTGACGACTGGTCAACTTCTCCTGGTCGTACATAGGTTCACGCAGGCATCGGGCGGATGCGTGCACCCCTGCTGACCGTTCGCACGCGCCCCGGATGCACCACGTTCGACCACAAGGGGGGATTCCTTGGACACCACGTACTGGAGCAGACGTCGCGTCCTCACCGCCGTCGGGGCGGCCACGGCGGCGACCGCGATCCCTCTCTCGGCGCCCTCCCGCGCCCTGGCCGCCACCGCGGCCACGACCACGGCCGGAACGGATCTGCCCAGGCTCCCCGAACTTCCCGACACCGCTCGGGCGAAGGCCGTCACCGCCTGGAAGATCGGCGGACGCACCGTCAAGAGAGTGGCCGCGCAGGCGCTGACCGGCACCGGCACCGACATCGACAGCTTCCTGTCCGGGGGACTGGCGCAGGCCACCGCCGAGGACAACCGCCTCGCCCTGCTCAAGGCACTGCCCGCCAGCGGCAAGGGCACGGCCCGCGACGCCTCCGCCGCGCTCGACGGCGGCGACGAGGCCATCGCCGACTTCCTGGCCGGTGGATACCGGACCGCCGAGCTGGAGGACCTCCGCGTCACCACCCTGGCCATCATGAACAGCGGTGGCAGGGCGATCCGGCGGGAGGCGCAGAAGGCGCTCACCGACGGCACCAGCGACGCCCTGTCGCTGTTCCTGCTGGACACCCAGGTCACCGCGCGCCAGGAGGACGAGCGGGCAGAGGTCTTCCGCATCCTCGCCACCGCCTCCCCCGAGGTGGAGAAGTACGCCGTGCGCGCCCTGGACGACGGTTCGCCGTCCGCGATCAGCTGGTTCCTGAACACCGGTCAGCACATCGCGCGGGCGCGGGACCACGAGAGCGCCACCATCGACCAGTTGGTGGCGATCGTGGAACGCGAGGGCAAGCGGGCCCAGCTGACCTCCGACCGCGCCGTCGCCGCCTCGGACAAGGCGCAGGAAGCAGCCGAGAAGGCGAAGGAAGCGGCAGAGAAGGCCGCCGCCGAGGCGGACGCGGCCCGCGACGACGTCGCCAAGTCCGGCGCGGCCGCCCGCAAGGCCGCCTCCGCCGCCCAGGGCGCCGCCTCCGCCGCCCGCACCGCCATCCAGGCCTCCTCCGCCGCGCACAACGCCGCTCGCCGCGCGGCGCTGGCCGCCACCGCCGCCGCCCAGGCCGCGGCGACCGCCGGACGAGCCGCCTCCGCCGCCTACTCGGCCGCCATCGCGGCAGCCAATGACGCCACCAAGGCCCAGGCCGCACGGAGCGCCGCGGAGGGCGCGCGCAACGCGGCCGCCAAGGCCCGGACGGCGGCCGCGGCGGCCGACGCGGCGGCGACCGCCTCCAGCCAGGCGGCAGCGGCCGGATCCGCCGCGGCGGGCGCGGCGCGCAACGCGGCCGCCGCGGCCAACTCCGCCGCCGTGGCCGCCCAGGCGGCGGGTGCCGCCCAGTCGGAGGCGGCCCGCGCCAAGGCCGCCGCCGCCGAGGCCGACGCGCAGGCGGCCCGCGCCACCAAGGCCGCGAACACCGCTCAGTCCCTGGCCAACACCGCCGCGCAGGCGGCGCGTTCCGCACGGGACGCGGCCAACTCCGCCGCCACGCACGCCGACAACGCGGCGAGGGCGGCCGACGAGGCCGCGGACGCCGCCGGACAGGCGGCCGACTACGCCAAGAAGGCCACCGCTTGGGCCGCCGAGTCGGTGCAGGCCGCCGAAGCGGCGGCGACGGCGGTCGAGGACGCCCAGGCCGTGGAGCAGGCGGCCCGCGACTCCGAGGCCCGGAAGCTGGCGGAGGAAACCGAGCAGTCACTCGCCGAGGCCCGGGAGCTGGCGCAGGCGGAGGCGGCGGACCGGCAGGCGGCCCGCACGGCAGCCACCCAGGCCGACGCCCTGGACGCCGCGACCAAGGACCTCATCGCCACGGCCGAGGCCGCGTACTCCTCCGGCGACACCGCCCAGGCCGTCACCGTCGGCCGCCGGGCCGCGATGAACCTGATCTCCACGACCATCGGCACCTGGAGCCGGAGCGCCGCCGAGTACGCCCTCGCCGGAGTCGACGAGGACGTGCTGGCCTGGGTCTCCACCGACCGGCAGATCGCGCAGACCCAGGACGACCGGGAAACCGTCCTCGCCCTGGCGAAGGTGTCCACCGAAGCCGTCGCCGACGCCGCCGGCACGGCGTTGGCCGCGGACGGCGCGAAGGCCGTGGGCGACTTCCTGACCACCGGCGTCCTGGAAGCCGCGGCGGCGGACAACCGGGTCGCCATCCTCCGCATCCTCGACGACAACCCCGGCAGCGCCGTCAGGGCCGCGGCACAGGCCGCCCTGGACGACGGCTCGGCCAAGGCC
The DNA here is from genome assembly GCF_013009255.1 of Streptomyces sp. Z423-1. Classification (NCBI taxonomy): domain Bacteria; kingdom Bacillati; phylum Actinomycetota; class Actinomycetes; order Kitasatosporales; family Streptomycetaceae; genus Streptomyces; species Streptomyces sp. Z423-1. Next base: position 6,275,847 of record NZ_CP053109.1, on the reverse strand, counting down.
CTGCACGGCTTCTTCCTCGGCTACGCCGACAAGGTCGTCGAGGACGACCAGGTCGCCGTCCTGTCCATCCTCGACACCGCCGGTCCGTACACCAAGGCGGCCGCACAGGTGGCGCTGGAGGGGCCGTCGTGGCTGCGCCGTGACTTCGTCACCACCGTGCACCACCGCGCCGCGCAGCTCGACTACGACTGGAGCTCGCACGTCGCCGCCGTCCGCGCGTCCATCGCCCACGCGGCGAAGATCGCCCAGGAGGCGCAGAAGGACGCCTACGAGGCGTCCAAGGCCGCGGCCGAGGCACGCCAGGCGGCCGCCGAGGCGGCGCAGTGGGCGGACAAGGCCCAGGCCTCCGCCGACAGGGCCGCCGACTACGCCACGGAAGCCGACGCGAACGCGGACGCCGCCGAACGGTCCGCGCAGGACGCACAGGCGTCCGCGAACAAGGCGAAGACCGCGGCCGCCGCCGCGCGCGGCGCCGCACGGCGGGCGAACTACTCCGCCAACCAGGCCGTGGCCTCCGCCGCTGCCGCCGTGCAGTCGGCCGGCCAGGCGCAGGCGTCGGCGAACGCCGCACGCCAGTCCGCCTACGAGGCCGGGCAGGACGCGGCAGCCGCCGCACAGGCCGCCTCCGAGGCCCGCAGGACCGCCGCCGCCAAGCGGCAGGAGGAACTGGCCGCGGCCGCGCGCGCGGCCGCACAGGCGGCGAAGGAGAACCAGCAGAACGGGGTCGACCCGTCCGACACCAGCGACAACGACAAAGTCGACAACCCCGAGGGCTGGGGCAGCAAGGACGACTGGCGCGACGTCGCGCAGGCACTCAACGCGATCAGCGCCGTCTCCGGAACCGTCGCCGCGTTCAGCCTGCTCGTTCCGCCGCCCGCCGGTCAGGCCATCGCCGGAGTGGCGGGCACCATCTCGTGGGTGACGGGCATCGGTTCGGCCGTCATCACCGGGTTCACCGACGGATGGACGTCCGACGCGTTCTTCGGCTCCGTCGCCGGGCTCGCGGTCGGCGCTCTCACGGGCGGCTTCGCGCTCGGCAAGATCAAGCTCCCGGGCGTGTCCCAGGCCATCGAGTGGGGCGCCCAGGGCCTGAAGAGCGGCACCGTGATCGCCTCGCGGATCGGGCACGAAATGGTGGGTCCCGCGGTCACTTTCGCGACCACGTCGTGGGACAAGGCCGGTGACGTCGCATCCGGCATCGGAGGCGCCATCTCCGACGGGTGGGACTCCCTCTTCTAGACGCCGCACTCGGGGTCGGAACCGGATATGAAAGAATGACGAGGTTCCGACCGGGAGGCCCTGTATGTTTCTGTCACTGTCCACAGGTGCCTGGATTCTGATTGCGATTGGTGCCACCCTGGTCAATCTCGCCGCCATGCAGTGGATCATCCAGATACCCAAGTACCGCAAAAAGATGTTCTGGCTTCCGGTCATCGGCATCGCCGGTGTCGGAACGCGCGGCCTCGCCGAAAGCCAGATCCCGGCCGCCGCTCTCTTCCTCTACGCGGCGACCATGCTCATGTTCCCGGTCATGCTGGCCCCCGTCCGGGGCCGCATCACGCGCGACTACTACCGGTGGGTCGAGGATCCGGGGACAAAGAGCAGCCGGGTCGTGACCGTCTGGATCTGCAGCTCCATGACGGTCATGCTGGTGGTGATCGGTGCCGTCTGGGCGGTGGGCGTAAAGAACGGCGGCTGATCGGCACTCTTTTTCATCGCGTGACACAATCATTCCGGCTTTGATAAAAAGGAAACAAGGCCTGGGGGGGCAGTTTTATGGCCATGCGCATTTCTGAGAATTCTCATTCCATGCCGACTGCTGCCGTCCCCGGCGTTCATGGAATCGACTCATAGGAGTTCAATGAAGGCGCTCAGCGCAATCGCGGAAAAGCCGCAACGCAGAAGAATCACCGGCACCCTGCTGGCCGCGGCAGTGGCCGGCGTACTGACCTGGCTCGCCGTCCCGGCCGGTACCTCCGCCACCGGGGCCGCGGACGCACCGGCGGTCGCGCCCGTCGCGGGCGAAGCCCCCGGCTACGGCGTGGAGGACTTCAACTACCCGCAGGCGGACAAGATCCTCGCGGAGAAGAACATCGTCCTCAAGCGCGGCGACGGCCACATCACGCTCGCCGACTGCGTGAGCGGTACCGGACAGCTCGAGATCTGGGCGCGGAGCAAGGACAAGATCTGCTTCCAGGTGACCGGCTCTTCCGGCTGGCTGACCCTGGAGATCCCCTCCGTCTACGGCATCAGGGGCAACGACTACACCACGCAGGTGGACATGACCACCGGCACCGAGGAGAAGTCCTTCGACGTCGACAAGAACAGCTGGACCGCGGTCGGCGAGAGCGCCGACGAACAGGGCCGCGAGTTCATGCTCGTGGAGATCAGGACCTCCAAGTAGCGCTGGGCGCAACCCCGTCGGCATTTCCCAGGCTGCCCAGGGCCGCCGGCCCGGCAGACCTTCGAGTCCAAGGAATCACATCATGCGACACACCAGACACGTGCGCCTTGCGGCACTCGTCGCGGCCCTGGCCGTCGGCCCGGTCGCGCTGTGCGCCGCGCCCGCGTCAGCGGTGACCGGCACGCCGGCCACCGACACCTCCTTCAGCTACACCGCGCAGATCATCGTCGGTGACCACGATCGCGGCTGCTCCGGCGTGCTGGTCGCCTCCGACTGGCTGCTGACCGCGGCGAGCTGCTTCGCCGACGACCCGGCGACGAGCCTGTCGGTGCCCGCGGGCAAGCCCGCGAAGCGCACGACCGCCACCATCGGCCGTTCCGACCTGAGCGGTTCCGACGGAGCCGTGCGCGAGGTGGTGCAGCTCGTGCCGCGCGCCGACCGCGACGTCGTCCTGGCCCGTCTGAACCGGCCGGTCACCAACGTCGCCCCCGTCGCCGTGGCCGGCACCGCGCCCGCCGCGGGCGAGGAACTGAAGTTCGCCGGATACGGGCGCACCAAGACCGAGTGGGCGCCGCTGAAGCTGCACACCGGCGCGCTGACGGTGGACGCCGCCGACGCCACCACGGCCACCTTCACCGGCAAGGACGGCGCGGCCGCCTGCATGGGCGACACCGGCGGTCCGGTGGTGCGCACGACCAGCGGCACCCCGCAGCTGGTGGCCCTCAACAGCCGCTCGTACCAGGGCGGTTGCTTCGGCATCGACAGCACTGAGACCCGTACCGGCGGCATCGCCGCCCGCGTCGACGACCTGAGCTCCTGGGTGACGTCCACCGTCGGCGCCCTGCCCATCGCCGACTTCAACTGCGACGGCGTCGAGGACATCGCCATCTCCGACCCGAAGGCGAGCGTCGGCGGCGACGACGGAGCGGGTGTCGTCCGGGTGGTCTACGGCGGCGGGAAGGGCACCGCCGAGTTCCACCAGGACCTCGACTGGGTGCCGGGCGGCTCGGAGGCCGGCGACTGGTTCGGCGAGGCCGTCGACACCGTCGACTACAACGAGGACGGCTGCACCGACCTGGTCGTCGGCACGCCGTCCGAGGACCTGGGCAGCGTCGCCGACGCCGGCATGGTCGACATTCTGTACGGTGCGCGGGGCGGCGTCGGCACCGGGGCGGTCAAGAACACCCACTTCGAGCAGGGCGCCGGCAACGGCTCCTTCAAGAACTCCACTCCCGAGACCGGTGACCGCACCGGCCAGGCCGTCGCCGCGGGCACCACCGCCGCGGGCGCGCCGTTCGTGGTGATCGGCTCGCCGGGCGAGGCGATCGGCTCGACCGCGAAGGCGGGCATGGCCTTCTACGTGCACGGCGACACCAACATCGCCGTAAGCCAGGACAGCACGGGCGTGCCGGGCGGGGTGGAGGCGAACGACGGCTTCGGCGCCGTCGTCGCGGCCGACGCCAACCACATCGCCATCGGCGCCCCGAACGAGGCCATCGGCTCCGACGCGGGCGCCGGCAACCTGGCGGTCTTCAGCCACCGGCTCAACTCGGAGAAGCGGCCCACCCCGCTGTTCGGTCTCGACCAGGACCTGGACACCGTCGCCGGCGCAGCCGAGGCGGGCGACCAGTTCGGCAGGTCCCTGGCCCTGGTCCCCTACCGCCCGTCCGGAGCGGCGGCCGCCACCCACTCGATCCTCGCGGTCGGCGCTCCCGGTGAGGACCTGGACATCGACGGTGTCAACAAGACCGACGCCGGCAACGTCATCACGTTCGAGGTCACCGCTGCGGGGACGTACAAGCAGCTGAGCACGTACTACTCCGGCACCTCTTCCGACGCCGTCCCCGGCACCTCCGAGGCCGGTGACCGCTTCGGCCAGAACCTGGTCGCGGTGAACACGGCACCGCGTGCGGTGAGCACCACCGCGACGATGAAGCTGGCCGTCGGCATCACGGACGAGGCCGTCGGCACGACGGCGAAGGCCGGCGCGATCACCACCTTCTCGCTGCTCGGCTCGCGCGACACGAACAACCGCTGGATCGAGGCCGGCAACTCCGGCATCCCGGGCCCCGCGGGCGCCGACCAGCACCTCGGCCGGAGCATGCACTACACCGGCACCAAGCTGTACGTGGGCATGCCGTACGGTCCGGGCAGCTACGGCACGGTCTACGCCCTGCCGCTGTCCAACGTGACCGCCGGCGGTTCGAACGCCGCGATCACCACCTACCAGCCCGGCCAGGGTGGTCTGCCGGCCACCGGCGGCCGCTTCGGCTACGTGGTCCGCTAGCCGGACCCGACAGCAAAGGGGGGCTTCCCCGGCCTTCGGGCCGGGGAAGCCCCCCTTCGTCTCGTCGTGACGCGTCGTGCTCAGAGCTCGTACGGGCTCTTCACCGGGAAGTAGGCGCGCAGGAAGGCGTCGATGATGCGGGCCTGTTCCTGGTCCGGGACCTCGGCGTTCTGCGATTCGCCGAGGCAGAACACGTCGTGGCCCCGGATCGCCAGCAGACGCGTCAGCTCCGGGTGCCGTGCGTAGGTGCCCACGTCGATGTACGCGCACCGGATGCTGCTGGGCACCGCGCTACCCGTCAGGTAGCCGTAGTGGTGGTGCAGCGAGGAGACCATGGAGACGTCCTGCCAGCCGCGCAGGGGGTTCGCCGCGGTGCGGGCCACGCTCTCGGGGAACTCCGCCTCGATCTGCTCCAGGACGCTCTTGCGCAGCGGATGCGGGGCGTGCGCGAAGCTGTTCGCCACGGTCACCCCGAAGCGGTCCTGAAGCAGCCGGCGGTTGTTCTTCGCCGCGGCGAAGTAGCCCTCGTCCTCCTCGGTGGCTTCCCCGATCGGCACGGTCGTCGGCGTCCAGAAGAAGCGGCTCGTGCCGTTGGGCTGGAAGAACCGCTGCGCGCTGAGCGGCCTGCCGACGAAAACGTCGTCGTTCATGTAGAGGAAGTGCTCCGACAGCCCGTCGATGTGGTGCAGTTGGCTCTCGATGGCGTGGGAGTTGAACGTGGGAAGGCAGCTCGCGTCGGTGAAGATGTCCCGGTGCGAGACCACCTCGATACCCGGGTGCTCGGTGTTCAGCCACTCGGGCGTCTGGTCGTCGGTGACCAGGTAGATCTTCCGGACCCAGGGCGCGAACATCGCGAGCGAGCGCAGGGAGTAGCGCAGCTCGTCCCGGTTGCGGAAGCGCGCCGCCTCGTCCCCGGACGCCTCGGCGTCCAGGCCGAGGGCCGCGCGCCGCTGGGCCCGGCGCTCCTGCCATCGGGGGTCCGAGTCGTCGACCCAGGTGTAGACGGCGTCCACCGGGAACGTGATGTCGCTGACCAGCTTCTTGGTGAACGGCTCCAGCGTGGGGTACTCCCGGTCCCGCACGCGCAGGCGGGCGTCGGCGGTCAGCGACGGCAGCTTGGGGCCGACCGCGCTCGGCCGCAGCGGCGCGACGAACTGGCCGTCGCCGCCCTCCTCCTCCGGCACCAGGCGCCAGAACTCCACGTCGCAGCCGTAGGCGGGGCCGAAGCGCAGGGTACGGCTGGAGGTGACCACGGGGCGGAAGACCCGCAGCCCCGCCACCTCTCCGGCCCCTTCCAGGCGTTCGGCCAGGAGCACGCCCGGGGCGTGCGTGCGGGGCTTGAGCAGTTCGGCGTACACCGCCTTGCCCTCGTACTCGGTGGCCAGGGCCTTGCGCACCCGCGCCTGGTGGGTGCTGTCCACCGCCACCCGCTGCCGCGGGATGTCCTCCCGGTCCCGCAGCAGCACGTAGGGGATGTCGTGCTTGTCGAGTGCGGCGATGACCGTCTCGAAGTTCCGCTGCAGGATGTCCGAGCCCTGCAGGTCGTCGCGGACCTCGGAGAGCCGGCCCGCGGCCCGTACCAGGGAACGGTTGGCCGCGCCGATCACAAGCTCACGGGCCCGCTGGTCGCCCGACGACGGGGCGGTGCGGTCGGCGGCGACCGCGGCGTGGAAGCGGCCCGCGCCGCCGTGCGCCACGCGGTGGGCCATGCGGTCGGCCCGCTCCGCCATCCGCTGCGGGTCGTCGCGCCGCAGCACGAGCTCGGTGAACAGTTCCTCCCACTGCTTGACGATGACGTCCGCGGCGAAGCGCGCGGAGCCGTCGTAGGCGTTCTCCCCGTAGGAACGCAGGAGTTCCTCGTCGCCCATCAGCCGGGAGATCGCCTCGGCGAGACCGTCGATGTCGTTGGGCGGGACGAGCAGTCCGTCCACGCCGTGCCGGATGATCTCGGCAGGTCCGGTGACGATGTCGTACGCCACCGCCGGGACACCGGCGGCGAAGGCCTCCAGCAGCACCAGCGGGAAGGCCTCGCCGTCCTGGGACGGCAGCATGGTCAGGCTGGCCTTGGCCCACTCCTCCGTCATGTGCTGGCTCGGTCCGAGGATCTCCACGGCGTCGTGCAGGCCGAGGCCCTGGACCAGGTTGCGCAGCCGGGACATCTGCGGGCCGTCGCCGAAGATGCGCAGCCGCCAGCCCGGATGGTCGGGCAGGACCTTGGCGAAGGCCTGGATGGCGTGGTCGACCTGCTTGTCGGGCACCAGGCGGCGCGGCATCACGATGCTCTTGCCGGTCAGGCTGGAACGCGGCCGGAAGCCCTCGGGTATCGCGTTCGGGATGGCCGCCAGACGCGGGGCCGCCTTGCCGAGCGACTCCTCCAGCCACTGCTTCGTGCGCTCCGTCAGCACCACCAGGGCGTCGATCTCGGGAGCGCGCAGCAGCAGCGGCTCGCCGGTGGCGCCGCGCAGCTGCGAGGGCCGGTGCTCCTGCTGGATGGTGATCACCCGGGAGGGCACCAGGTCGGCGACGGCGGACATCAGGGCGGGCGAGGTGGTGATCAGGACGTCCGTGTCGATGGTCCGCAGGGCGCGGTTCATCTCGACGTCGGAGAGGGCGTCGAAGGTGGCCTCCCACTTGGGGCTGATCAGCTCGCTGGGCAGCCCGGCCAGGCGGCGGCACTCCTCGGCGCCGATGCCGCTGTCGCGCACCGGCCGCTCGGTCTTGCCGGTACGGTCCACCAGGTACCGCACCGAGACCCGCTCGTCCACGGAGAAGAAGGGGCGCTCACGCGTCTTGAAGACGCTCAGCACCTCGACGGTGTGCCGGGGCGCCAGGTGCGTCGCCTGGGTGTAGACGGCCTGCTCCGTGCCGCCCATCTCGTCGCCCCAGGTGAGCAGAAAAGTGATCTTCATTGTTGTCAGCATCCAGAAGGAAGGTGGGCCGCACGGAAGGCGAGGCTGCCGATGGGCGTGTAGTACGGGTTGAGTCTGAGCACGGTGCCGCCGTCCTCCCCGGTCAGCAACCGGTACGGCATCCGGAAGACGTCGCCGGGGCTGCGCACCTCGGTACGCCGCCGGGAGATCTTCAGCGACCGGCGACGCGGCCGCCGCAGACGTACGTCGAAGATCTGCTCCTTGGTGCCGAGGTCGCCGAAGTCGGCCGGCTTCAGCGAGCAGACGAAGGTGTCGCCCTGCCAGGTGGCCGGCACGACACGGGGCGCCTTGCCACCCCTGCGGACGAGTTCGACGTCGCCGCGGCACTCGTCGGCCGGAGCGTTGACGAGCCGGCCCTCCAGTGTCACCTCGGACCAGCCGATCTTCACGGACAGGATCTCGGCCTCGGCGTCGTCCCTGCCCACGGACACGTACGCCCGTCCGGTACCCGATGCGATCAGGCGGCAGTAGGTGCCGTCCTCGCGCACCGGCTCGGGAGTCGTGGGCCCGTCGGGCATCAGCCGGGGTGCCTTGGCGAGCGCGTACCGGCGTTCGGCCCCGGCGACGTCGGTGAAGACCACGGACAGCCGCCACTGCCCGGCGGCCAGCAGGAACCTGCGCATTCCCGCGGGCAGGTGCTGGTGCTGGTCGGTGTCCGCCTCCAGCAGGTCGAGGACGGCGGTGCCCTGTGCCTCGACGTGACCGTCGCCGCGCTGGACGAGGGCGAGCGGGATGACGACCGGGGACGAGGATCCGCCCAGCAGCAGGGCGGCCGACGAGGCCGTCACCTCGTCCGGCACACGGACGCAGAAGTTCAGGGTCCTGCCGTCGAGGAGGGACAGGTGCTCAGCGGTGACCCGCGGCCAGTCGTCGGCGCTCGGCGGTACCAGGACCAGATGGTTCAGGCGCGACCGGGTCGAGCGGACTACGGCATACCCCTTGCGCATCACCTTGTGCGGAGTGGGGAGTTGTCTCATCGGTTGTCTGCACCACGCTCGTAGGGGCTGGGGAAGGGGAAGTACTCGTCCAGGAAGCGCGTCATCAGGGCCTGCTGGCGGCTCAGCTCCGCTTCCGTCGAGGTCGTGTCGTTCAGGCAGAAGACGTGTGCGTCGCGGGTGGCCAGCAGTCGGCCCAGCACCCGTTCCACGCCGGGATTGCCGAGGTCGCAGTAGCGGTACACCAGGTCCTCGCCGGCGATGGAACGCTGGGTGTGGAAGGCGTAGTAGTGGTGCAGCGACGAGGTGACCGACACGTCGTCGGCGCTGCGGAACCTGCTGGCCGCCGTGCGCTGGTGCGCCTCGGGGAACTCCGCCTCGATCTCGTCCAGCACGCCGCGGTGCAGCGCGTGCGGAACGTGCTTCATCTTCCGGAAGATGGTGTCGCCGAAACGTTCGGCGATGAGCCTGCGGTTGTTCTTGCCGGCGGCCGCCACGGGCGGGTCGTCCGGGGACGGTTCACCGTAGGGAATCAGGGCGGGCGAGAGGTAGAACTTCCCGAGACCGTTGGGCAGGAAGAAGTGCCGCGGAAGGATCTCCTGGCCGAGCATCACGTCGTCGTTGAAGTACAGGAAGTGCTCGGACAGGCCGTCGATGTGGTGCAGCTGGCTCTCGATGGCGTGGGAGTTGAAGGTCGGCAGCGCCGCCGGGTTCTTGAATATCTCCTTGTGGCTGACCACTCTGATCCGCGGGTGGTCGGTGTTCAGCCACTCCGGCGTCTGGTCGGCGGTCACCAGGTAGATGTGGCGCACCCAGGGCGCGTAGAGGTGCAGCGAGCGCAGCGAGTAGCGCAGTTCGTCCCGGCTGAGGTAGCGCGCGGCGTTGGCCGCCTCCTCGTGGTACGGCCTGTCGGAGAAGGCGGCCCGCTCTTGCAGCCAGTGCGGATCGGAGCCGTCCACCCAGGTGTACACCACGTCGATGGGGAAGGTACGGCGCCCGACGGCGCCCGCGGCGAAGGCCGGCCGTGTCCGCACCCGCACCGGCTCGCGCTCCGCGGGCAGCGGCGTGAAGTCGGTGAACAGGCTCTCGTCCGCCTCGGCCGCGGGCTCGTCCACCGGCACCGCCTCGGCGATCCCGTTGCGCCGCGGGGAAACCAGCTCGCCGTCCTCCTGCCGCCAGAACTCGATGTCGCAGCCATAGCGCACCCCCAGCACCAGACGGCTGGTCTGGTCGGTGAGGTACCAGGTGCAGCGGACGACGTCCGCGCCGACGACGCGTCTCCACGAACCCGGTCCGTAGCCGGGCAGCGCGGAGTCCTCCTGCAGCTGCCTCCCGCGCACCGGGACGACGTAGCCCGGTTTGGACCGGCAGGCCCGGCGCAGCGCGGTGAGCACACGCTCCCGGTCCTCGGCGCGGACGGCGACCGAGGCCGCCGTGTCGGAGGCGGAGCGCACGCAGAAGTAGTCGACGCCGGCGTCGCGCAGCGCGGCGGTCACCTGCTCGAGATTGGCCCGGCGCGCCTGGAGCGGGGTGATGCCGGGCACGACATGGGCGATGCGCGGCGTCCCCGCGACGCTGACGACCGTCCTGTCGTACCGCGCCAGCAGCTCCCGGTGGCGGCGCGTCACCCGTAGCCGTATCGCCTGCTCCCGCAGCTCCGCCGCGGCGGCAATGCGGGCTTTCACCTGCTCCCGCAGATCCGTCCCCACGTGCTCCGCGATCATCCGTCGCGCGCCGACTGGAAGCGCGCGACGGTACACGCCGACCAAACGTGACGCCTCAGGGTTTCGCACTGTTGGGAACTCCCCCTCCGATGAGCTGCCGCCCGGTGAACGGCCGCCCGTCAACCACTGCTCAGAATACGGAAATATCAAGTATGCAGTGTGTTTACCTCACGTCTGCGTGGCCCCGCACGTCGGCAATCGGCCAAACATGGTGAAATAACGGGACAAACCGCAGCGAGCGTTGACATCATCACAGCAGACTGCGCGTGCACAGCCGCCGCTCAGAACCGCTGGAAATCACAACGGCCGCATCACGACGGCTGGAATCACAAACGGCCAGATCGGAACGGCTGGATCAGAACAGCCCGAGCAGAACGGCCCGATCAGAACGGCTCGAAGTCGTCGAACTCCCGCTGCAGCTCGTCCCGTTCGGCCTGCCGGTCCCGGCGTCGCTGCACCGCGGGGCGCTGCGCCTCCATGCGGTGGTCCTCGCCACGGCGGCCCAGCATCTCCGCACCGGCCATGACGGTCGGCTCCCAGTCGAAGACGACGGCGTTCTCCTCGGGCCCGATGGCCACGCCGTCCCCGGCCCGGGCGCCGGCCTTGACCAGCTCCTCCTCCACGCCGAGCCGGTTGAGCCGGTCCGCGAGATAGCCGACCGCCTCGTCGTTGTTGAAGTCGGTCTGCCGCACCCAGCGCTCCGGCTTCTCACCGCGCACCCGGAACAGCCCGTCGTCCTCCCGTACGACGGTGAAGCCCGCGTCGTCCACGGCCTTGGGCCGGATGACGATCCGCGTCGACTCCTCCTTCGGCCGGGCGGCCCGCGCCTGCGCCACCAGCTCGGCCAGCGCGTACGACAGCTCCCTCAGCCCGGTCCGCGCCACCGCCGACACCTCGAACACGCGGTAGCCCCGCGCTTCCAGGTCCGGCCGCACCATCTCGGCCAGGTCCAGGCCGTCCGGTACGTCGATCTTGTTCAGCACGACGATCCGCGGCCGGTTGTCGAGCCCGCCGTACTCCCGCAGCTCGGCCTCGATGACGTCCAGGTCGGAGACGGGGTCACGGTCGGACTCCAGCGTCGCCGTGTCCAGCACATGCACCAGCACACTGCACCGCTCCACGTGCCGCAGGAACTCCAGGCCCAGCCCCTTGCCCTGGCTGGCGCCCGGGATCAGCCCGGGCACGTCCGCGATGGTGTACACGGTCGAACCGGCGGTGACCACGCCGAGGTTCGGCACCAGCGTGGTGAAGGGGTAGTCGGCGATCTTCGGCCTGGCGGCGCTGAGCACGGAGATCAGCGACGACTTGCCCGCGCTCGGGTATCCCACGAGCGCCACGTCGGCGACGGTCTTGAGCTCCAGTACGACGTCCTGCACGTCCCCCGGCTCACCGAGCAGCGCGAACCCGGGCGCCTTGCGGCGGGCGGAGGCCAGCGCGGCGTTGCCGAGCCCGCCCCGGCCGCCCTGCGCGGCGACGTAGGAGGTGCCGTGCCCGACCAGGTCGGCGAGGACGTTGCCCGCCTTGTCCAGCACCACGGTGCCGTCCGGCACCGGCAGCACCAGGTCCTGACCGTCCTTGCCGGAGCGGTTGCCGCCCTCGCCGGGCTTGCCGTTGGTGGCCTTGCGGTGCGGGGAGTGGTGGTAGTCGAGCAGGGTGGTGATCGACTGGTCGACGGTGAGGATCACGTCCCCACCGCGCCCGCCGTTGCCGCCGTCGGGCCCGCCGAGCGGCTTGAACTTCTCACGGTGGACGGAGGCACAGCCGTGGCCTCCGTTACCCGCGGCGACATGCAGTTCGACGCGGTCCACGAAGGTGGTCATGGGATGTGCCTCCTGGGGGTCCCCCCGGCCGAAGGCTGGGGGGGAGTACGGGAATGTCTCTTGAGCAACACGCGAAAGGCGGACCCGCTTCCCCGCAGGGAAGTGAGGTCCGCCTCGCGAAAGCTTCCGGTCAGGCGACCGGAACGATGTTCACGACCTTGCGGCCACGGTGGGTACCGAACGCCACCGCACCGGCCTGCAGCGCGAACAGCGTGTCGTCGCCGCCACGGCCGACGCCGGCGCCCGGGTGGAAGTGGGTGCCGCGCTGACGGACCAGGATCTCGCCCGCGTTGACGACCTGACCGCCGAAGCGCTTCACGCCGAGGCGCTGAGCGTTGGAGTCACGACCGTTACGGGTGGACGATGCGCCCTTCTTGTGTGCCATCTCTCCTCAGTCCCTTACTTCGCAGCCGCGGGGATCTCAGTGACCTTGATCGCCGTGTACTGCTGGCGGTGGCCCTGACGACGGCGGTAGCCGGTCTTGTTCTTGTAGCGCAGAATGTCGATCTTCTGGCCCTTGTGGTGGTCCACGACCTCGGCCTGGACCTTGATGCCGGCCAGCACCCAAGGGTCGCTGGTCACAGCGTCGCCGTCGACAACGAGCAGGGTCGAGAGCTCGACCGTGTCGCCAACCTTGGCAGTGGAAATCTTGTCAACCTCAACGATGTCGCCGACAGCAACCTTGTGCTGACGACCACCGCTGCGCACGATGGCGTACACGCGGATCTCTCTTTCGCTCGGAGAACGGCACCCCCGCAGGCCAGCCACCCGAACACGGGCGGCCTCTCCCGGTGGTCCGGGAGGAAGAGGTTTACGGGGATGTGGCGGGTCAGTGGACACGCCGACGGTCAAGGTTACGGGGCCCGGCTTGAGGGGTCAAACCGGGCCCCGTCGGGTGCTCGCCCCGCCTGCCCACGCATGAGCGCGGGGCACCCAGTGGTACCGGGTGCCCCGCGCTCAACTGCCTTGTTGAAGGCCGGTCAGTCCTCCGTCGAGGCCGAGACGGACGGCACCTTCTGCTCGGCCGCCGCGGTCTTCTTCGACGTCGCCTTCTTGGCGGCGGCCGTCTTGGTGGCGGTGGACTTCGCCGCCTTCTTGGCCGTCGCCTTCTTCGCGGCCGTCTTCTTGGCCGCGGTCTTCTTGGTGGCGGCCTTCTTCGCCGTGGCCTTCTTGGCCGTCTTACGGGCCGTCTTCTTGGCCGGGGCGGCCTCGTCGGCCTCGGCCTCGGAAACGGCCTCGGCGGCGGCCTCCTTGGCCTCCACGAGAGCCTGCTCGGCCTCCTGGGCAGCCTGCTCCGCGACCGGCGCCTGCGTCTCCGCCGACGGCACGACCACCACGGCCGCCTCCGCCGGCGCGGTCGGCGCGGTGGCCTTGCGGACCGCACGGCGACGCGGACGGGCCGGGGCGGCGGCCTCGGCGGGCGCCTCGGCCTGCTCCGGCTCGACAGCCACCGGCGTCTCCGGGACCTCGGGTGCCACAGGCGCGGTCTCGGCGACCGTGACCACCGCCGCCTCCGCCGACGCCGCCGACGGCGAACCGGCCGGCGCGCTCACCTTGCGGGTCGCCCGGCGGCGCGTACGGCCCTTGGGCGCGGCCTCCTCGGCGGGAGCCTCCGCGGGCGCCGGGGCCTCGACGACCGGGTCCTCGACGGCCACGGGCTCGGCGTGCGCCTGAGCGGCCGACTCCGGCTGCACCGGACGCGCGGCCTCCTCCTCGGCCGTCACCTGCTGAGCCGTGGGCGCCGTCACGCCGGCCCCGTCGGCCCCGCTCTTCGGCGCGGGCGCGCCCGCCGGAGCCGACACCCGACGGCTCGCCCGGCGCCGCGAACGTCCGCGCGACACCGCGGCCTCGGCCTCGGCGACGCTGCTGTACAGCTCCTCGTCCGGCTGGAACTCCGGCGCGGGGAGCGCCACCGGCTCGGCGGCCTCGGCCGCGACCTCGGCCTCGGCCTCGGTCTCCGCCTCCTCCTCGGCGGTCGCGCCGGTCTCGACGATCTCGCCGGCGACGACCTCGTGCGTCTCCGGCTGCTCGGCACCGGCCCGCGCACGCTTCTTGCGCTTGCCGCCACCGGCGGCGGCCGCGTGGTCGAGGTGCACGATGACACCGCGGCCGTTGCAGTGGACGCAGGTCTCGGAGAACGACTCCAGCAGGCCCTGGCCGACCCGCTTGCGGGTCATCTGCACCAGGCCCAGCGAGGTCACCTCGGCGACCTGATGCTTCGTGCGGTCCCGGCCCAGGCACTCCAGCAGGCGCCGCAGCACCAGGTCCCGGTTGGACTCCAGCACCATGTCGATGAAGTCGATGACGATGATGCCGCCGAGGTCGCGCAGCCGCAGCTGACGGACGATCTCCTCGGCCGCCTCCAGGTTGTTCCTGGTGACCGTCTCCTCCAGGTTGCCGCCCTGGCCGGTGAACTTGCCGGTGTTGACGTCGACGACGACCATCGCCTCGGTCCGGTCGATCACCAGCGAACCGCCACTCGGCAGCCAGACCTTGCGGTCCAGCGCCTTGGCCAGCTGCTCGTCGATCCGGTACGTGGCGAAGACGTCGACCTCACTGGTCCACTTCTGCAGCCGCCCGGCGAGATCCGGCGCCACATGGGCGACGTACCCGTGGATGGTTTCCCACGCGTCCGGGCCGCTCACGACGACCTTGGAGAAGTCCTCGTTGAAGATGTCCCGCACGACACGGACGGTCATGTCCGGCTCGCCGTACAGCAGCGTCGGCGCGTTGCCGTTCTTGGACTTCTTCTGGATCTCCTCCCACTGCGCCTGCAGCCGCTCGACGTCGCGGCGCAGCTCGTCCTCGCTCGCGCCCTCGGCGGCGGTGCGCACGATGACGCCCGCGTCCTCGGGGACGATCTTCTTGAGGATGGTCTTCAGCCGCGCCCGCTCGGTGTCGGGCAGCTTGCGGCTGATGCCGGTCATCGAGCCCTCGGGCACGTACACGAGGTAGCGGCCCGGGAGGGAGACCTGGCTGGTCAGACGCGCACCCTTGTGCCCGATCGGGTCCTTGGTGACCTGCACGAGGACCGACTGGCCGGACTTCAGGGCGGACTCGATGCGGCGCGGCCCGTTGGCCATGCCCAGCGCCTCGAAGTTGACCTCACCCGCGTACAGGACGGCGTTGCGGCCCTTGCCGATGTCGATGAAGGCGGCCTCCATCGACGGCAGCACGTTCTGCACCTTGCCGAGGTAGACGTTGCCGACGTACGAGGTCGACTGCTCCTTGTTGACGTAGTGCTCGACGAGCACACCGTCCTCCAGGACGCCGATCTGCGTTCGGTCGCCGTTCTGCCGGACGACCATCACGCGCTCGACGGCCTCGCGGCGGGCCAGGAACTCGGCCTCGGTGATGATCGGAACACGGCGACGGCCCTGCTCACGGCCCTCACGGCGGCGCTGCTTCTTGGCCTCCAGACGCGTGGAGCCCTTGATGGACTGCACCTCGTCGGACGGCTCGGCCTTCGGACGGGGCTCGCGGACCTTGACGACCGTGCGCTCGGGGTCGTCGTCGGACGGCTCCGCGTCGGGGGTGGTGTCACCGGCCCGGCGGCGACGGCGACGGCGACGACGGCTGCTGGTGGACGAACCCCCGGTCTCCGCGGCGGCCCGGTCCTCCTCCTCCTCGACGTCCTCCTCGACCTGCTCGGCGGTGTCCTCGGCGTCCTGCGCGGCCTGCTCGGCGGCGAGTTCGTCGGTGTCACCCTCGGCGAAGTCGCCGGACTCGCCCCGGCGGCGACGCCGGCCACCCCGACGACGACGGCGACGCGAACCGGTCTCCTCGCCCTCCTCGTCCTCGGCGACGGGCTCGGCGGCCTCCTCGGCCTCCTCCGCCTCTTCGTCCACGGCGGTCTCGACGACCTGCGCCTCGGTCTCCTCCGCGGCTCCGGCCCCCCGGCGCCGGCGGCGACGCCGCGACCCGGTCGGCTCCTCGGGGTACTCCTCGACCTCGGGGGCCTCCTCCGCCGCTTCGGCGGCCGCCTCGGCGGCGGCCCGCTCGGGCGTCTGGAACTTCGGCTCGGTGAACACCGGCGGCTGGAACACCGCGACCGCGGGCCGCGCCGGCGGAACCGGCGCCTCGGCCCCGGCGGTCTCCGGCTGCGCGGGCGCGGCAAAACCGGTCGCCGCCTTCCGCACGACCCGGCGCCGCGCACGACGCGGGGCACCGCCCTGGTCCCCGGCGGCCTCGGCCACGGCGGGCTCCTGAGCCGGAGCGGGCTCGGCGCCCTCCTCGGTTACGGCGGGCTGCGCGGCCTCAGCGGGCTCGGCCACGGCGGACCGCTCGGCCCGCACGGGCTCGGCGGACTCGGCGGCCTCGGCAACGGCAGTCTCGGCGGGCGCCTCGGCCGCACCCCGGCGACGGCGCGTACGACGCGGGGCGGCACCCTCGTCGCCCTGCTCAGCGGCGGGCTCGACGGCCTCGCCCGCAGCGCCCTCGGTCGTCTCGGCAGGCGCCGACACCCGGCGCGTGGCCCGGCGGCGGGCCCGGCGCGGAGCGGCCTCCTCAGCGGCCTCCTCGACCTGCTCGGCAGCGGCGGCCTCGGCCCGCGGCTCAGCGGCGGGCACCTCGGCGGCGGCCTCCTGCTGCACGGCCGCGGTGACAGCCTGCTGCTGCACGGCCGCGGCGGCGGCCGGAGCCCCGGCGGGCGCGGACACCCGACGGGTCGCCCGCCGACGCGTACGCCCGGCAGGCGCGGCCTCCTCGACCGGCGCGGTCTCTTCAGTGGCCGCACCGGCGTCGGGCACCTCAGCGCTCACGGACACGGCAGCGGCGGGTACGACCGCCTCGGCGGCCTCGACGGACGCCGAGGACCCGGGGGACGGGGCCCCAGCAGGCGCCGACACCCGGCGTGTGGCCCGGCGGCGGCGCGGCGGAGCGGGCTCCTCGACGACATGGGCGACGGCGCTCTCGTCCACCGGCTCGGCGGTGGCCTGAGCGGCAGCAACCGGCACCACCGTCTCGACGGCCTCCGCGGACGCGGGCGACCCGGCAGGCGCGGACGCCCGGCGGGTCACACGTCGACGAGTACGCCCAGCAGGCGCGGGCTCCTCAATGGCCTCGCCACTCTCGGCAGCCTCTTCGGCCTCCGAAATCGCCTCGGTCTCAGAAACCTCAACAGCCTCATCAACCTCCCCGGCCTCCTCAGCAGCCGCAGAGGAGAGGTCGGCCGCGGCCAGGTCGGCGGCTTCGGCAGCTTCGGCAGAGGGCAGGTCGCCCGAGGCCAGCTCGGCGGCGTCAGCGGCCGGTATGGCCGGCGCGACGGTCTCCGCCGACGTCTCGGACGTGGTGGCGGGCGGACCCGCCGGTCGGGAAGCGGCACGGCGCCGCCGCGGCGGCAGGGTGTCGCTTGGTGTGTTCAGTTCGGAACCCTCGGTGGGTTCGATCGGCTCGAGCATGCGGGCGTTTCTCCCGTCAGGCTCCCGGGCGCCGCACCTGGTCCGGCGGTGATGCCGGTGACGTCCGCGGCTCGCGCGATGCGCGACTGCCGCCGTCCGGGGCGCGGGCGCCGCACGGGAACTCTCTGTTGTCCTGTCTCGCCGGTTCCGTACGCCGTGTTGCGAACGGCCTGGCGAAAGTCTTCTGGTCGGTGCGCTGCCCGACCCAGGTGGCTCCCGAGTACGAGGGCGGCGCTACGACGTCCGTCCTACGCGGGGACCGCCTCGCGGTCAGGCGCGAGCGGGTCTGTCACCGTGCCGGTCTCTTCATCGAACAGCCCCTGCGCCAGCCTGGTCACCGCTGCGGGGACCGGCGGCGCCAGGTCGGCCACGGCGCGGAGACCGGACAGGACGTCGTCGGGTCGTACGGCAGGCGTCACGTGCCGAACAACCAGCCGCAGTATCGCACAGGGCTGGTCGGTCGGCCTATCAGCCTGCGAAGTGTGCTCTTCGGTTGTCTGGAGTGTCTCCAGGCTCGCGACCGCCGGGCGGGCGTCGAAGGTGCGGACGCCGTTCTTGGTCAGTCGCTGCACCTCGACGGCCTCGGCCGCGTTGAACGCGGCCACGGCGCGCGCGGCGTCGGCCGGGTCCACGCCGTCCAGCCGCAGCTCCCAGACGGAGGCCGTCAGCCGGTCGGCGAGCCCCGAGGTGCGGGCCTCGACCGCCTCGACGATGTCGAGCCCGGCGGGCAGCGACTCGTCGAGCAGGATCCTGAGCTGCTCCGGATCGCGCGTTTCGGTGAGCGCGATCTCCAGGTACTCCGCCTCACTGCCCGTGCCGGTGGGTGCGGCATTGGCGTACGACACCTTCGGGTGCGGGGTGAACCCCGCCGAGTACGCCATGGGCACCTCGGCGCGGCGCAGCGCACGCTCGAAGGCGCGCTGGAAGTCACGGTGGCTGGTGAACCGGAGGCGGCCGCGCTTGGTGTAGCGCAGTCGGACGCGCTGCACCGTGGGTGCCGGCGGCGGGCCTTCGGGCTGTCGCTTGCCCAGTGTCGTTCAATCCTTCGTGAGTGCGGTCGTACTGCTACCAAGAGTACGTGTGTCGGCGGCCGCAGGTTCCCGCCGGACCGTCGCCCGCGGATGCCGGGGCTCACCGAAGAGCATCCGCCGCACGTCGGCCCGCGCCTGCCGCACGCTGTCCCGCGCGGACGCCAGCGCCTGCCGGGTGGCCCGCCCCGCGGCGCGCAGCGCCTCGCCCACCGGCCGCAGGACGGCGTCCCGGACCACATGCCCGACGGGCGTGAGCACGCGCGCGTACGCCCATCGCACCGGCTCCACGAAGATCCAGCGCAAGAGCGTCCCGAGGAACCGCCCGACGGCGAGCGAGATGTGCCCCGCCACCCGCCAGGCATGTCCGAGCGCGGCCCCGATCTCCCGTCCGACGACCGCGAGCACGTGTCCGACGGGCACCAGCACCCATCGCCACAGGGCGAGCGCGGGCAGCACGAAAAGGATCCGGCAGGTCCAGTACAGGGCCATGCCGATCCCCGTGATGATCATGCGCACGATCCACAGGAGCCCGTTCACGCACCACGCGATCGCGCACCCGACCGGCGCGAGGACCCACTCGTACAGCCAGGTGGCGGGTACGACGAGGAGGTACCGCACGAGCCAGGCCACGGCGGTGAACACCCCGGTCCCCGCGACGGCGAGGACCGCGCCGACGCCCTTCAGGACCCACATGATCCCGTGCCCCACGGGCGTGAGCACGCGCGCGTACACCCACGCCAGCCCGGCCGCGATCCCCCGCCCGACCCAGGCGATCGCATGGCCGACCGGCGTCAGGACGTACCGGTACAGCCACCCGCACGGCACGACGACCAGTACGTTCCCGAGCCAGGCCAGCGCCCGGCCCACCGGTACCAGCACCCACCGCCACAGCGCCACGAACGGCCACACGAACACCGCTTGCCCCAGCCACAGCAGTGCACGCCCGAGCGGCCTGAGCACCGTGTGGTCGAGGAACCGCCCGGCGACGACGAGCGCGTCCCACGCCATGCGCACCGGGAGGACGACGACGAGCGTGACGATCCGCACCGGAACACGGATCGCGACCACGAGGCACCCGTCAGGTGGCTGCTGAACAGGCGGCTTTTCCAGATCCATACCGGCGTAGACGCCACAGCCCCCGGTCTGGATCCACCCCCTCCTCCGGATCCCTCATCGCCCTCCTGACACCGTCACCCTCGGCCCGGGGCCTCCGGGCCCCCCTCCGAGTCCAGCGGGCCCGGGCCCGCCACGCTCGGGCGTTCCGCCCAGAACGCGGCCGAGGCCAGGCGCCGTACCAGCATCAGCACCAGGCCCGTCGCCGTCAGGCCGATGGCGATGACGAGTGGGGGGCCGAGGCCGAACCAGGAGACGCCGCTGTAGGAAGCCTCGGGGTCCGCCATGTCGCGGATGCTCTCCACGAACAGCCAGGTCAGCAGGGCAGCGCCGATGAGCGGGCCGACGCCGACCAGGAGCAGGCTGCGGAGGCTCTCGGCGAGGCGCCGACGGTGGTAGACCGCGCAAGCGACTCCGGTGAGGGCGTAGTAGAAGGCGATCAGCAGCGACAACGCGGTGAGGGAGTCGAAGAGGGCGTTGGTGCTGATCTGGTTGAGGACGAGGTACCACGCGATGGCGATGGCGGCCACCCACCACGTGCTCGTGTGCGGGGTGTGGAACCGCGGGTGGACAGCGGCGAACCGGGCGGGAAGCGCACGGCGGCGGGCCATGGAGAGCGCGGTGCGGGACGCGGGGATGATCGTCGTCTGGGTCGACGCCAGGGCCGACGTCGAGACCGCGAGCAGTACGACCCAGTCCCAGGCGCCCATGACCTCACCGGCGAGCAGGGCGAAGATCGCCTCCTCCTCGTTGGCGTTCTCCGCGAGATACGCGGTGCCGGCGTAGGCGACGACGGCGACCGCGACGGACACGTACGTCACCAGCAGCACGATCGTCGACCACACGCCCGCCTTCCCGGGGGCGGTGGCGGAGTTCTCGGTCTCCTCCGTGAGATTGACCGCCGATTCCCAGCCCCAGTAGCTGAACACGCCCAGCAGCAGTCCCCCGGTCAGCGCGGCCCCGCCGGCGCCCCACGGGCTGAGCCAGTCGAAGGACGGGGTGAGGGACCCGAGCGTGCCCGTGTCCGTCGCGACGCGGTACAGGGCCACCACCGCGAACACCAGGAGGAAGACGACCTGGGCGAGGATGAGCACGTTCTGCACGCGGGCAGAGACCTCGGTGCCCACGACGCACACGGCGGTCATCACCAGGATCACCAGCACGGTGAGCGCCTGGCGCACGACGTCGTTCGCCGCCCAGCCGTCCAGGCCCACGGTGTAGAGGCCGAAGGTCACCGCGACGTCGGCGAGGGACCCGACGACCAGGACACCGGTCATCATGATGGCCCAACCGCCGAGCCAGCCGGCCCAGGGCCCCATCGCCCGGGTCACCCACGAGAACGTGGTGCCGCAGTCCTGGTCGGCCTTGTTCAGGTAGAAGAAGGCCGACGCGATGAGCAGCATCGGCACGAAGGACGCGAGCAGGATGCCGGGGGCATGGACGCCGACGAGCGCCACGATCGGACCGATGACGGCGGCCAGCGAGTACGCCGGGGAGGTCGAGTTCAGGCCGATGACGAGCGCGTCGACGAAGCCGATCGCACCCGCCTGAAGGGAGGGGGGCGGGGTGGTGGCCCCAGCGGGACGGGTCATGTTCCCTCGCATCGATGGTGGGTCCGCGGACCCGGGAGCCGGGCCCGGCCGTCCCCGGCCGGCCCCGCCCGGTGGTGCCGTCACTGCTCACGCATTCCCCACGGGGAGCCGTAGTCGGTCAGCAGATCGAGGAACGGACGCGGCGGGAGGGCCTCCGGGCCCAGGACGCCGGTGCCGGACCAGGTGCCGTTCGCGACCAGTTCGAGGGCCACCACCGGGTTGACAGCGGTCTGCCACACCACGGCCTGAGAGCCGTACTCGGCCATGGACCACTGGTTGTCGACGACGTGGTAGAGGTACACCTCGCGCAGACGTCCGCCCTTGGTGCCCTTGACCCAGGTGCCGGCGCAGGTCTTGCCCCGCATGCGCTCCCCGAGCGTGGCGGGGTCCGGCAGGCAGGCCGCGACGACGTCGCGCGGGGAGACCTTGACGCTCACGCCGTTCTCGGCGGTGACCTGGACCGGCTCGGTGCGGTCCAGTCCGAGCAGGTGCAGAGTCCGCAGGGTCTGTATGAACTCCTCGCCGAGCCCGTACTTGAACGTCACCCGGCGGGTGTCCACCCAGCGGGGCACGAGCAGGACCTCCTCGTGCTCGACGTTGACGCACTCGACCGGCCCGATGCCTTCGGGAAAGTCGAACACCTCCGGCTCGCTGAAGGGCGGGGTGGTGAACCAACCCCGGCCCGCCTCGAAGACGACCGGCGGGTTGAGGCACTCCTCGATGGTGGTCCAGATGTTGAACGACGGCGCGAAGTCGTGCCCGTCGACGGTGAGGTTCGCGCCGTCGCGGATGCCGACCTCCTCGATCTCGTCGAAGAGCTCGTCGGCCGCGTACCGGGCGAACACGTCGGAGAGCCCCGGCTCCACGCCGATGCCGACCAGCGCGAGCCTGCCGGACTTCTCCCAGTCCGCGGCCCGCTCGAACTGGACGTCGCCCAGCTTCACACCGCACTCCTCGTACGGCCGCTCGGGATGGGGCCGGGACAGCGACATCGCCATGTCCAGATAGTGCGCTCCGGCGCCCAGCGCCGCCTGGAACAGCGGCATCACGAAGCGCGGGTCGGTGGCGTTGAGCAGCACGTCGCAGCGATGCTCCGCCAGCAGCGCCGCCACTGCCGCCTCGTCGCTCGCGTCGACCTGAGCGGCGCTGAAGCGGTCGGCCGCGTCGCCCAGCGCGCTCACCGCCGCCTCGGCGCGTGAGCGGTCGCAGTCGGAGACCACGATGTGGTCGAAGAAGGACCGGCGGGCCGCGATCCGGGTGATCGCCGTGCCCACACCCCCAGCACCCACGAGCAGAATGCGCATAACCGAAATCTCTCTTTCTTCGGGCATCAGCTGCCTCCCGGTCGATCCAACGACGCGCCCCTGCGCACGTCAATGGCGTTGGCATAAGCTCCGGGAGCGAGAGCGGGAAGAGAGAGCCCCATGCCCAAGCAGGTCGTACCGGAAGCGGCGCGCCGACGGCGCCGGCCCACGAAGAGCGGCACCGTCCTGTCCGAATCCCTGATCGTGGAGACCGCCCTGCGTATGCTGCGCCTGCACGGCCCGGCCGGCCTCACGGCGCGCCGCCTGGGAACGGCCCTGGGCGCGGACCCCACCACGCTCTACCGGTACTTCCGCAGCATGGACGACCTGACGCTTGCCCTGGGCGACGCCCTGATCGGCCGTGCGGTCGAGGGATGGCGGGACACCGGCGACTGGCGCGCCGACCTGCGGGACCTGGGCCTGCGCATCCACGCCGCCTACCTGGAGCACCCCCAGGCCGCCGTGCTGACCGCCAACCGGGTGAGCGGGCGGCGGCACGAGATCGCCGTGGACGAGCTGATCCTCGGACTCCTTCGGAACGCGGGCTTCCGGGACATCGACGCGGTCCGCGTCTACCACGCGTTCATCGACCAGACGCTGGCCTTCGCCGCCCTGGACGCGGCATCGTCCGCGCTGCCCGACGAGGCGCGCCGCGCGGACGAGGAGGTCTGGCAGGCCACCTACGCCCGCCTCTCGGCGGACACCCACCCCCACATCGCGGCGGTCGCGCCGCTGCTGGTCGCCGACATGAACCTCAGCGCCTACCCAGTGGCCCTGGACCTGCTCCTGGACAGCGCCGCGACCCGGCTCGACGGCAGCGGACCTGCCGGTACGGGCCCCACCCCGAGGTGACCGACGCCACCTGGGAATACGCGCGGTGCTCCGCCCGCCCGGTGTCCATCTGTGGGCACGCTGGAACCGCCCATGCGCGCCCCCGTGGCCCTACTCCACTTCGATGCCGTAGTCCTGGACGAGCTGCTCCAGTCCTCCGGTGTAGCCCTTACCACCCAGCACAAAGTCCCAGTCCCCGCTGGGCCGGTGCCTGAAGGAGCCGAGTACCAACGCCGTCTCGCCGGAGCGGCCGTCGGAGACCTCCAAGCGGCCAAGTTCGGTCATCGTCGGGTCCAGCAACCGGATACAGGCATCGGTGAACCCGGAGAGATCGGCGTCCGGGTTCACCTCCGGGTCGACGGCAGCCACCAACACGAACCGATCCGCGGCCTCTGGCAGCGCGTCGAACGAGACACGAACTGCTGCTTTGTCCGGTGCCGCAGCCGGCACGGCGCGTACCGAGCCGTCCGGAGTCTGTGGGTTGTTGAAGAAGACGAAGTGGTCTTCGCTGAGTACTCGGTTGCCGTGGCAGACGAGGGCGCAGACATCCAACGCCACGTTTCCGGACCACGTCATGCCCAGCACGTTGTAACCATCGGGCGGCGTCGCGGGCCCGGAGGACGCCGACTGTGCGGGGACCGGTCGCCCGCCGTCCCCCAAGCGTCCGCGAAGCCCGTGCCGGTGCAGCAGGTCGACGAGTTCGCTGCCCGAGATCAGCTCCAGAGGCTTGCCACGGGCGAAGGTGTGCGAGCCGGGTCCGAAGCCAGAAGTCGTCACCAGAACGCCCTTGTTGGCGCCCATGTCCTGGACCGTGCCGTACAGGTCACGCACCGCGGTGGGCGGCACGGTGTTGCGATAGCGCTTCACCTGCACGATGATCTTTCCGCCTCGGATGGGAGTGGGATCCAGCGCGTCGACATCGACTCCGCCATCGTTCGACCGCTGAGTCGTCACGGCCTGCATGCCCATGGCGCGGAACAGGTCCGCGACAAGGGACTCAAAGGCGATCGGGTCCATGCCGTACAGGTCCGGCTCGTCGTGGACGTTGCCATGGGTGACGACTTGATTTCCGACGTCCTGAGGCTGCCGACTCGGCCGAACGGAGGTGAGCTGATCGGGTCGGATCGTCAGCTGTCCCCGTAGCGCTTCCGTCAGGCAACTGGTCGCATCCACCTGCTCCAGGTGCAGGTCAGTGAACGCCGCTCGCTGGGCCATGACGGTAGCCAGGAAGATGCGAGCCTGCCTGCCTGTCGCGGGATCGGGCGCGTCTACAAAGCCGTTCAGCGCGACCGAGTCGAGGATGCCGTACTCGTCCGCCGTGAAGAGCTGGTGCAGGACCAGCAGCACGCTCTGTGCCAGCACCTCCCTGTACAGCGCCCGCCGCTGCGTCGCCGGACGCGCCGTCTCCTTGTCCTGGTTCTCGGACTGGACGTACCTCACCGACTTCGCTGCCGGGACAATGTCGTACCCCGGCAGCTCCCAGTCCAGTACCAACTGCCGAGCCGACGGGTCGAAGGCCGCCGCTACCTGCCGGGGAAACCCTTCGGGCCAGGCAGTCGACGAGTAGAGAGCAGCTGAGAAGTACTCGACCACGGACTCGGGATCTCCCCGCCTGACACCCGCGGTCGCCTCGGTGATGCCAGCGTTGTGCCGTCGCACCTCGGCGCGCTGTGCCTCTGCCCGCTGTGCGTAGTTCCGCTGAGCGGCGGCTAACTGCTGCTGCCGCTGTGCTTCCGCAGCCTGTGCCGCATGCCAGTCGCGCTCGAACCGGGACCGTGCCTCAGCCTGCGCTTGCGCACGCCGATTCGCTGTCCAACCGCCCTGGGCCTGGTACTGATTCGGATCCGGCATGCGCACCGGCAAGGCGAGCTGGCCGGGGTCGAACGGCGGAACCTCTTCCGCACGCATCAACGACGACGCCCTGAACGCCGGCGCCTGACAACCCGCGCTCAGGAGGCCCTGCAGGGTCGCGACCTGTGCATTCAGTTCTGCCGTCAGTCGTCGGGCCTCCGCCTGTCGGTACTCTCGGTACCCCTGAGCGACATGTGTCTGGTAGAGCCGCGCCTGACGCGCCTCCTCTCGGCGCCGCCTCTCCTCGGACTCGATCTGACGCTGATGCTGACGTTGCATCTCAGCCCAAGTACCGATGAAACCAGCAGAGCGACGACTCATGCGCTCAGGCCCTCCCCAGGACGTCGGCAGCGCCGACCGAACTCTGATCGCCCCCGCAATCAGGTGTGACAAACCGACTTTATCCAGCAATCGCCGTCCTGGATATCAACTTGCCAATGGCAACTGGAACGAACTGTCCACGCAGGTCACCAGCGTGTGCACCAGGAGACGAGACCACGTCCTGCCAGAGGTCAGAGCCCATTGGAGACACCACGGAGCCCCCTCCGAATCGAAGGGGGCTCCAATAGGCCTTCAGCAGGTCAGGTCCAAAGGGTCTGAGGGGTCAGACCCACTCCAACACAGCAGCTACCTCGTCCTCGCCCACCTCAGTGCGAGTGCCCGCTAGGCGTAGGCGCAGCGTTCTTGACCGTCAGAGGCAGCAGCTTCTTCCCGGTCGGGCAATCTGGATGTGGGTGTCCATCTGCGGCCAGAAGGAAACGAGGCCAAATCCATCCGGTAGTGTCCGCGCCCGTGAAGACGTACGACGTAGAGACCGAGTGGTCCGCCGCAGACCTCGCCCTACTGGAGGACCTGAAGAGGGCGGAGGCGCTGCTCCCCGAGGACGCTCCCCGAGCCCTGCTCTCCATCCGCCTGTCTGTACTTACGGACGACACTACGTCGCCAGTGCGGCAGGAACTCGACCTTCGCCTACTCGCCAGGGAGAAGGGGTACCGCGTCGTCGGTGTCGCCTCGGATCTCAACGTGTCGGCGACGAAGGTTCCGCCGTGGAAGCGGAAGGCACTCGGCGAGTGGCTCAACAACCGAGCCCCCGAGTTCGATGCCCTGCTCTTCTGGAAGCTCGACCGCTTCATCCGGCGCATGACGGACCTGTCCACCATGATCGAGTGGTGCGAGCGGTACGGGAAGAACCTCGTATCGAAGAACGACGCGATCGACCTCGGTACGACTGTCGGCCGCATCATGGTCACCCTCATCGGCGGTATCGCCGAGATCGAAGCGGCGAACACGTCCACCCGCGTTACGTCGCTGTGGGATTACACGCGTACCCAGGACGCATGGCTTGTCGGTAAGCCTGCGTACGGCTACGTCACGACGAGGATCAACGGAAAGCCTGCCCTTGCCATCGCGCCCGATGCACACAAGGCGCTGCACTGGGCTCGCCGCATGGCGCTGCGAGGGGTGTCCGCCAGGCGCATGGTTCTGTGCATCGTCCGCTCTGGGCTCATGTCCGCCGGGCTCACCCCGTCGACTCTCCTCCGGCGCCTTCGGAACCCGGCGCTCATGGGCTACCGGGTCGAAGAGAACAAGCAGGGAGGGAAGCGGCGAAGCAGGCTCGTCCTCGGCAACAACGGCAAGCCGATACGGGTCGCTCCCCCGATCTTCACCGAGGAGGAGTTCGAGACCCTGCAAGCAGCGCTCGACCGCCGGAGCAAGAATCAGCCTGCCCGGCAGGCAGGCGGAGCTACGCAGTTCCTTGGTGTGCTGATCTGCGTCGACTGCTCAACCAACATGACCGTCCAGAAGACGAGCCACAAGGGGCGGGACTACGCCTACCTGCGGTGCGGCGAGTGCAAGAGCGGAGGGCTCGGCGCACCGAACCCGCAGGGCGTGTACGACGTGCTGGTGAGCGATGTCCTCCGAGTCCTCGGGGACTTCCCCGTGCAGGTCCGGGAGTACGCGCGAGGGGCTGAGGCCCGCGCCGAAGTGAAGCGCCTCGAAGAAGCCCTCGCCTACTACATGACCGAGCTCGAACCGGGAGGCCGCTACACGAAGACGCGGTTTACCCGGGAGCAGGCGGAGAAGGCGCTCGACAAGCTCACGGACGAACTGAACGCCATCGACCCTGAGACCACGCAGGACCGATGGACTCTCGTCCACAACGGGAAGACGTTCCGCGAAGTGTGGGAAGCGGGCGGCATGGAAGCCATGGCGGAGGACCTGCGCCGAGTCGGCATCACGTGCGAGGTAACGCGGACGAAGATCAAGGGAGTGCGCGCCCCGTCCGTACACCTGCGGTTGAAGATCCCTCGCGACGTGCGCGAGCGCCTCGTCATCAAGAGCGACGACTTCGCCGCGAAGCTCTGACGGAGTGTTGCCCCTGTCCTGGCTCGCCTACCGCAACGCGAAGGGCAGGGGCTCGGCCGGCCAGCTTGACGACCGAGCGGCCTGCCGTGTAGGAAGATCCCTCCCGCTCCTTCGAGAGCGGACACCGTAGCTCCCGCCGCTTGACGGCGGTAGAGCTGGCCACCAGAGCCGGGGGCCGCCATCCAGAGGGCTGGCAGGGGAGGCAGGAGCACCCCGAGCGCGAACGGTACGCGCGACTTCCAATCACTCGCCGAGGCGTAGCTACGTGCTGCCCTGGGCCACTGCCAGGAGGTCGCCCCCCTTGATCATCACGAGCGAAATCATCTGGACCTGCGAGGCGTGCGCGTCACCCCTCATCGACGGGCAGGCACACGTCTGCGGCACCGCCGAGGCCACTGTCTGAACCAGTCCTGCTCACTCTGACCAACTCACAGAAAGAAGGGGGGCACATGCGCCCGCCATCCGGCGGGGGTTAGCGGCGCGCTGCGCCATGCAGAGAAGCAGGGAAGGGAGCCGCAACGGGTGGCGATCTACTTCGGTAACGGCAAGCCATGGGGCGCCGTTGCCCAACACGAGTTCCGCCGCATGGCGCGGGACGCGAGGAACATCAACCACTACCGCGTCCAGTACGCCGCCATCGGGTGGGCCGACCGCCACGGGCGCGCCAGCTTTCAGGCTGGCGAACTCGCGGCCATCCTCGCCGACAAGCACGGCAAGCCGCTCAGCAAGCAGAGCACGACCGGTGCGGTAAGTCGCGCGAAGGCGCTGGACCTCGTGTCGCCGCAGTCATCGGCCGCGTGCCTCGTCCTGCCTCGCTACCTGTTCCAGAAGGAGAAGGGGGCGCCTGTCCCCTGCCGGGCGCACAAGGACCGCCGGTAGCCAGTGGGGGTACGCCTCCCACGTGTACCAAGTACACGTCAGGCGCGTACCGGCATGGGCTCTGACCTGGGAAAACGTTCACGTCCTCTCTTTCTACTTTGCCCCCTTCGGGGGAGCAGCGGCGAAGAGAAGGAGGGGAGCAAGACCCAAGCCCAAGACGTAAGTCGCAAGCAGATGGGGCGGCCTTACGGCCGCCACCTGGAAGGAGACGATTCGCTTTTGAGCAAGACCAAGACAACGCCAGACCCTCGCCGTTGCACTCACTGCGGCGAAGCGCTGACGGGCAAGCGTCCGCAGGCTCGGTACTGCGGGGAGCATTGCCGAGATCAGGCGCGTCGCCGGAGGGACAGGGAAGCCGGGCGTTCCTCGCATGCCCGCAAGGGCTACCCGAAGACCCGGCCGAACCGGCAGCGCTACAAGCCGGGGCACCGCTTCGGCGGTCTCGTGCTTGTCGAGCGGCGCGGCGAGGTGAACGGTTCTCAGCGCGTCGTCTGCCGGTGCGACTGCGGCAGCGTGCGGGAGTACAGCCTGAGCAACCTCGTCAGTGGGGCAACGGTGCGGTGCTCGGACCGGAGCCAGCACCCCGACCCTCGGAGCAAGGGGGACGACATCACGTACGACGGCGCGCACAACCGCACGAAGGCGAAGCGGGGTAGCGCCAGCTCGTACCGATGCTGGAAGTGCGGAGGGCAGGCGCGGGACTGGGCGTACTCGCACACCGACTCGGACGAGAAGCGCATGGACAACGGCAGGGAAGCGGGCAGGCCCTACACCACGGACCCGATGCGAAGCCTGCCCCTGTGCCGTGCCTGTCACCGACTGTTCGACTCGACCACTGCGCCGCGCATGGTGGCCAGTGGGGTTGCGACCAGTAGCCCCGCGCTCGCCCTGGCCTGGGCGTACTGCGCGGATCGTCCCGGCATGAGGGACGACGACGCGTAGGCCGTTGCGGTATGCCCTCCCTGGCCCCGTTCCGGGGAGGGCGTACGACGACGCGTTGTTGCGCATCCGTCCGATGCCGGCCGAGGCGGCTCACCGGATCTGACCTGGGCTTTTCCTGGGGCTTGCGCCTTCACTGCCGCATGAATCGACCCTGGAACCGTGGCAGCGGAGAGGCCGCCAAGGTCTACCGGTGGTGCTCCTCCACCCGCCGCGCCTGATCGACCTTGAAATGGTGGCGCAATCTTTGCCGGGAAGACCCGGCGGTCAGGCAAGGACCCTTCAAGGGGTCATACCCCACCCCTTCCGCCGTCGCCTTCCCTCACCCGTCGCCAGCCGCAGGCCCCGACCGTGGCGCTGTGTGACCAGTAACGGGCGTCTCGAAAACCAAGGTTTGTGAGACGAGACCGGATGCACCCCGGAAGGGGGCGCAACACTGTTCAAAACCCGTCTCGAAACTTCCGTCTCAGGCTTGACGTATTGAGACGAGTTCTGAGACGGTCCCGGCCGTGACGACGAACACGATCACTGGTCAGCTCATCGGTTACGCCCGTGTCTCCACCGATGACCAGGAAGCGCAGCTCCAGCGCGACGCACTGACGGCCGCAGGCTGCGCCCGGATCTTCGAGGACAAGGCATCGGGCAAGAACACGAACAGACCGGAGCTCACGGCCGCACTGGACTACGCCAGACCCGGCGACACCCTGTGTGTCTGGAAGCTCGACCGCTTCGCCCGTTCCCTCATCGACCTTGTGACCATGGTCGACACCCTTCGAGAGCGGGGCATCGGGTTCAAGGTGCTCACGGGTGCACTGGCCAACATCGACCCCGGCACGGCGGACGGCCGTCTCATGCTTCAGGTGGTCGGGGCCATGGCGGAGTTTGAGCGCAGCCTCATCAAGGAGCGCACCCGCGCAGGACTGGACGCAGCCAAGGCACAGGGGCGTACCGGTGGACGGCCGTCCGTGGTCGATGAGGACGTACTCACGGTGGCCCGTGCAAGGAAGGCGA
This sequence comes from Streptomyces sp. Z423-1, assembly GCF_013009255.1. Classification (NCBI taxonomy): domain Bacteria; kingdom Bacillati; phylum Actinomycetota; class Actinomycetes; order Kitasatosporales; family Streptomycetaceae; genus Streptomyces; species Streptomyces sp. Z423-1. The sequence continues at coordinate 6,245,430 of NZ_CP053109.1, read as the reverse complement.
AGGGCGAGAGCGTGAGCGCCATCGCCAAGGCTCTCGGGATCTCCCGTGCCACCCTGTACCGCCACCTTGACGAGAGCGCCTGAGACAGACGCACAGGGGCGTATTCAGGCGCCCACCTCGGAGTGCACGGGAACGGGTGGGCGCACTCCCTCGAGCGCCTCCGCTCGGGCAACCAGGTGGGGCGCAAGGTCCGGGTACCAGCCACGGGCTACGGCTTGCAGCATCTCGGCCAGGGCTGCCAGTTCCCCGATTCGGCCGGCGGGGGTGTCGAGGACGGGCGCGAACTCCTTGCGGATGCGGGCGGCAACGTCGGGAACCAGCAGGCTGTTCGCGTGGAGAAGCCCCGCGTCGTAGCCGAAGGGCACCAAGCCCCACCGCTCCCAATCCAGCAGGGTTAGAGGCATGGCCGTGAGGTTGCCCCAGTGCAGGTCACCGTGACCGGTCACCCGCTCCACCTTGGCGGGGGCAGGGATGCCGAGGAACTGGGGGAAGGCTCGTTCGATCCACCCGTCCCGCACGGTTGCCTTCGCTCCCTCCGCTTCAGCGAGGAGGGCAAGGGCTTGGCGAAGGTCCGCCCACCACTCGTCAGGCAACCCCGGGTCGTGGTCGATGTCGGCCCGGTCGGGGGACACGATGGGTTGCGTGAGGTAGTCCAGTACTTCCGACTCGAAGGCCCACTCGCCGTCAGTCCAGTCATGCACCGCGTACAGGTGGGGGCGGGGCACGCCGTCAGGCACCAGCTCCGAGGCGCCGACGATGCCTTCCCCCGCCTTCCTGCCCGCGTTCCTCTTCGCCGTCCGGCTGACCCGTAGCCACCGGTCCCCCGCTCGGCGTCCGAGAGTGACACCGAGGAAGCCCCACGCCAGCGGCCCCGTGCAGGTGAGGCCCAGTGCCTTGGCCGCCCGGTCGTGGGCGGCCTCCATCAGGGCCTGCACCTCCTCATTCACCGGCGAGTTCATCCGTCACCCTCCTGAGTTCCTGGGCCGTCAGCGGCGCAGCCAGAGCCTTGGCCACATCGTCCCAGTGCTCGCGGGTGCTCGCGGAGGTGAGGACGACATCGAGGCCGGGGCACGAGCCAGCGGCCAGCAGGGCAGCGGCTGCGGCCGACAGGCCGGGGCGGATGAGGTTCACCAGTTCAGATGTCATGGCGTCGAGGAGTTCGCCCCCGTGCAGGGGAGCGGAGCCGAAGGTGATCAGCCCCGCGTCCTTCGCCTGCACCAGTGGTCCGCCGCCGTTCAGGGCCTGTGTAATCGGGGCATCCATGATCAGGCTGACGGGCACCTGCAAGGCCGTGAAGTGGTGCTCGGCGGAACCGGCCGCCTGCCGGGCGAGCGTGAGCAACTCGGGCACGCTGAGCGCTCCGGAGGTCAGGCCCGACCAGGTGGCGACGCCGTACCCGCCGATCCTGCCCGCATGGGCGAACTCTTCCAGCGCCGTGAAGGCTTCCCGTACACGCCCGTGCAGAACGGCACGGTCAAGGCCCTGCCCGTGGTGCTCGGGGTTGTGCACGAACACAAGGTCCACGCGCCCGAGCGCGGCCAAGGATCGCTCCGTCTGCCAGCGAACGAAGCCGCGTCCAAGGCTGTGCCTACCGGCCGCCTCTGCCCGGGTGAGCACGCCCTCAGTCAGGGCGGTGCGGCCTTGCTCCCCCGTGAAGAACCCCGTCTTCGTGGCTACCCGCACAGTTGGGTACTCCTGAAGAACCGGGCGCAGTTCCTCATGCGCCCGACCACGGGCGTAGTTGGGTGCCGTGTCCACCCAGGGGCTACCGGCGGCCAGGGCGGTGCGTGCCGCCTGACTGACGGCACGCACGCGGTATGTCCCCAGGCAGAGCGCGGCGGTCACAGCGCCGTCCCCACGACTGCGACGGCGTGGCCGTCGATGAGGACGGAGACCAGTTCGGCCACCTCCTTGACCTCCAGTCCGGCGGAGTCGGCGAGTTCGCCGAGCGTGGTCGGCTGGTTGGTCAGCAGCGTGCCCAGCGCGGGCGCGGCCGACTCGGCGAAGTCCCAAGCGGTACCAGCCGCCGAGAAGGTGACCGTGCCCTGTTCGCGGTTCGCCGTCAGGCGGCCCCTCGGAGTGGTGAGCTTGACCGTGATCTCCCCCCGCGCGGGGAGGCCGTCCACGTAGGGCAGGGACGGAATCGCGTGGCCCAGGTCCGTTGTGTCGATCGACTCCGCCCACCGCTCCACGAGGCGGGGGTCCGCCATCATGTCGGCCACCTCACGGCGTACAGCGTCGACGAAGTCCGCCTGTTCCGCCAGCGAGCCGAAGCGCGGGATGTCCCTGCGGAGCGCGAGGGACGCCCGAAGCTGGTCGACGACCCAGAGCATCAGGTCAGCGCCCGTGTGCGGGACCATCCCGAACGTGAGGTGAAGGGATTCTGTCCCCTGGTCAGCGGTGACCGAGTGCCACCAGCCGCGCGGCAGGTAGAGCACGTCACCCGGGGACAGAACGAGGTCCGCTACCGGGTCACCCTCCGGCTCCTCCGGCGACTCCACGTCTCGGAAGGTGGGCGCTTCACGGGTCATCCCCCACAGGCGCCACCGCTTCGAGCCGTGCAGTTGGACCACGACCACATCGTGGTCGTCCCAGTGCCGGCCGAAGCCCTCCCGCTCGGTCCACGAGGCGTACACGTTGGCCTGCACGGAAGTCCCGAGGAAGCGCTCAAGTCCCTCGGCAGCCACGCCTACGGGCGGGTGGATCTTCTCCACAGCGTCGAGGACCAGCGACGCCCCGTCTCTGAGCTGGGAGTGGAAGTCGGACGGTTGGATGCGGGACCAGGTGACCGCTCGGCGGTTCGTGGTCGGGATCGCGTAGCGGTGGAGCGGGACCATCTCGCCGTCGACCGACAGGCGCAGCCGGGGCGGCTCAAGCCGTTGTGTGGCGATGATTCGGTTCAGGTCGTCCCAGGAGAACAGGCCCGCCGTGTCGGCGGCTCCGGGGAAGTGCGCGTAGGAGCGGTGGTACGTCTGGGCGAGGAACGTGTCCCCGCCCAGACGCCCCGCCCACGAGGCTGCATCAAGCACCGTGGGCGCTCCCGTCAGTCGTTGCCGTCGGAACGGCCACTGCTGACGTCAGACTCCTGCTCGGCGCGGGTGCGCGCGGCCACGATCTTCCGCTTCGCGACGAGCAGTCCACCCCCCTCGGGGGCGGCCGACGTGGTGTTCTCTTCCACCATCGGACTTACCTCTCTCTTCTCGGGGACTCCCACCGGGATTCCGGCAGGAAGCCAAGGGACAGCGACGAGCGCGGCGGACGCCGACCTCGGCGACGACGGGCGCCCCGTGCACTCAGGGCACCCGCACGGCGGGTATTTGGTCGGGGAACCCAAGATCACTGCGTTGCGCGGGTTCACCTGCACCCTGCGCACCGGGCCGTACGTCCGGCCGCCGTCGTATGACACCCGGAGAGTCATGCGCCCGGTCGTCATGAGCGCACACCGGCGTCAGGGCCGAACCTCCGCCGGTACCCCAGCCGCCACCCCACGCCGTAGCGGACCCACTTTTCGTTTCGCTCGGTCGCTGCCATGGGGGAAATCATTGACCTGGAAAACGGCCGCTGTGTAGTTCTTTCCCGTCATGGACTAAAGATCATGAACGGCAGGCAGCGGACCATGACGCCAAAAGGGCCCTGGCCTCCTCACCGAAAAGCGCGTAGCTCTCCAGCGTGGAGAACAGTTCCAGATGCATTTCGATGTCTCTTGAATCTCTCAGGATTACGACACCCGTCGTGTTCTCCACAGTGGCCAGGGTGTTGCCGTAGACGGTAAACGTATCCATCGGAGCCATCGGCTTGTATCCCGCAATCGGGATTACGCCGAGCTTCACATTCTCCAGATGGGTCAGCGAAGCCAGCCGGTCAATCTGCAAAGCCATCGCAGCCGGTGGCAGAAGTGGCCACCGCACAGCCTACTCAGTGAGAATGAAAGTAAACCGCTTCGTCGTATCGTAAAGAACCTCCTGCCGCTCCAACTTCCTCGCGATCGTCTTGGTGACATCGGCGGGAGAGTGGGCAAGGCTGGCTCGGATGTACTCAGGCGTGGACAGGAGTCCGGTAATCATCGACAACAGAAAGAAGCGGAACTCCGTAGATGAGGACTCCAGGGCGGCAAGCTCAGTCTGTTTCTTCTCCAAGCCCTTCCGGCGAAGCGAGCGCAGGTCTTGCCATTCGGTATTGGCCAACCTCGCGAGAGCGATGACCTCCTCGATGACCTCGGGCGGAGCGACAACGGCCCGGAGGATTCTCTCCAGGTCGAGCAGGCTCGGTTGGGCTTTGCCGTTCTCGATCCGGCTGATCTTTGATTGGGACATGTTGCAACGCCGAGCGAGCCGGTCCCCAGTGAGGCCGGCTCGCTTGCGCAGTTCTTTCAGTAGGGCTGCCAGCTCCTGCTTGGGCTGCCCCAACTGTTCAGGGTCGAACGTCACCCGCTCACGTACTCCAGGAATGGAACCGACTCGGTTACGGCAATCCGCTTCCACTGCCGGTACGGCTCCGGATCACCCTCGTACAGTTCACGACTGATCTGCGTTCCGTCCGTCCGGTAGTTCATCAGGACGACTTTGGATTCGTCGAACATCCAGAAATCCTGATCCGGAAGTCCCGGGTTCTCCCGGTCGGTGAGATCGAGGATGCGGATCTCCTCGCCCACCTTCACGTGATGCCGGTAGTAGTACTCAAACTCGAACCGAAGGTAGTCCGAAAGCGGACGGGTCACGACATGCACCCGACCAACGCTCTTTCCTTCAGAGGTCCATTGCCGAACCTCATCCATCCACGCCGAGGTGTAATCGTCCGGCGACTTCTCCCCCGCGAGAAAGCGTTTCAGCTTCTCTGCTTCCTGCGGCATGGTGTAGACGGGCAGCGTCTCCAGTCGCCACGCCTCCCGCTCCATGGAATCGAAGCAGTCATTCCACGCGTCACCATCCAAGAGCACGGAACGCCTCCCTGAGAACCGACTCCGGGATTTCCACGAGCCCCTCCCCGGCGGGCGGGGTGAAGGCTTCCGACACGTCACCCTGGACGACGAACGATCCCGACTCCGTGCGGTACACGTTCGGGCAGTCCTTCTCTCCGCATTCACCGTTGCCATTGCCCGTCAGCCGGGTAAGCGCCGCACGCTCAGACATGCCAAACCCCCTTGGTCCTGACCCTTGTTGAGCCACCTGCCCAACGACGGTAGAGGGGGTGAGGCACCGCGTCCATGCATGAACGCGGGTATGCGCGTTGTTGCATGAACCCGTGCCCCGCGACGGACGCCTACCCGTCGCCGCTCTGTACGGGCGCGTGGCGGGCGAGTGTGGCCCGAGGGTGGCAGGGGCCGCAGCGCGGGCGTACGGACCGCCATGCGGGCGCTGAGCCCCTACTCGACGCGTCCACCAGGAAAGCCGAGAGGCGCCCGGACTGGACTGCCCGAGCGCCTCTCCTGACCTACACCCACTCGACCGCAGAGACGATGCTCGGGTCTCGCCGAGGGGCAGGGAGCGGTGTACGTCGTGAGGGGCTGGAAGCCTGCTCCCGTTCCCTCGTACCGAGCCCCCGGAGGATCTCGGCGCGCTCCGCCTCGGTCATTCCGGCGAGCGTCTCAGCCATCCGATGGACGGCATCGCCGCTGGTCACGACCCCTTCTTGACCGTGAGCGGAAGCAGCTTCTTACCGCTGTCGCTCAGTTGTGGCCATGTATCAAATTGGGGACACACCCCACAATCGAAGCACGGCGTCCACCGGCAGTCCTCGACCTCCGTCTCGTCGAGGGCGTCCTGCCAGTCCTCCCAGAGCCAGTCCTTGTCGAGGCCGGAGTCGAGGTGGTCCCAGGGCAGGACCTCCTCGTAGGTCCGCTCGCGGGTGGTGTACCAGTCGACGTCGACGCCGAACTGGGCCAGCTCCTTCTCCGCGCAGCTCATCCAGCGGTCGTAGGAGAAGTGCTCGCGCCAGCCGTCGAAGCGGCCGCCGTCCTCGTACACCGCGCGGATGACCGCGCCGATCCGGCGGTCACCGCGGGAGAGCAGGCCCTCGACGATGCCGGGCTTGCCGTCGTGGTAGCGGAAGCCGATGGAGCGGCCGTACTTCTTGTCGCCGCGGATCTTGTCCCGGAGCTTGGCGAGACGCGCGTCCGTCTCCTCGGCGGACAGCTGCGGGGCCCACTGGAACGGGGTGTGGGGCTTCGGGACGAAGCCGCCGATCGAGACCGTGCAGCGGATGTCGTTGGAGCCGGAGACCTCGCGGCCCTTCTGGATGACACGCGTCGCCATGTCGGCGATCTGGAGCACGTCGTCGTCGGTCTCGGTCGGCAGACCGCACATGAAGTACAGCTTCACCTGCCGCCAGCCGTTGCCGTACGCCGTCGCGACGGTCCGGATCAGGTCCTCTTCCGAGACCATCTTGTTGATGACCTTGCGGATGCGCTCCGAGCCGCCCTCGGGGGCGAAGGTCAGGCCCGAGCGACGGCCGTTGCGCGTCAGCTCGTTGGCCAGGTCGATGTTGAAGGCGTCCACGCGGGTGGAGGGGAGCGAGAGGCCGATCTTGTCGTCCTCGTAGCGGTCCGCCAGGCCCTTGGCGATGTCGCCGATCTCGCTGTGGTCGGCGCTCGACAGGGACAGCAGGCCGACCTCCTCGAAGCCCGTCGCCTTCAGGCCCTTGTCGACCATGTCGCCGATGCCGGTGATGGAGCGTTCACGGACCGGGCGGGTGATCATGCCGGCCTGGCAGAAGCGGCAGCCGCGCGTGCAGCCGCGGAAGATCTCGACCGACATGCGCTCGTGGACCGTCTCGGCCAGGGGGACCAGCGGCTGCTTGGGGTAAGGCCACTCGTCCAGGTCCATGACCGTGTGCTTCGACACGCGCCACGGGACACCCGACTTGTTCGGTACGACGCGGCCGATCCGGCCGTCCGGCAAGTACTCCACGTCGTAGAAGCCGGGGACGTACACCCCGCCGGTCCTGGCCAGCCGGAACAGCAGCTCCTCGCGGCCGCCCGGGCGGCCCTCCGCCTTCCAGGCGCGGATGATGTCGGTGATCTCCAGGACGGCCTGCTCGCCGTCGCCGATCACCGCGCAATCGATGAAGTCGGCGATCGGCTCGGGGTTGAAGGCAGCGTGGCCGCCGGCCAGGACGATCGGGTCGTCGACGGTGCGGTCCTTGGCCTGAAGCGGGATGCCGGACAGGTCCAGCGCCGTCAGCAGGTTCGTGTAGCCCAGCTCCGTGGAGAAGCTGACGCCGAGCACGTCGAACGCCTTCACCGGGCGGTGGCTGTCCACGGTGAACTGCGGGACGCCGTGCTCACGCATCAGCGCCTCCAGGTCCGGCCACACGCTGTACGTCCGCTCGGCGAGAACGCCCGCACGCTCGTTGAGGACCTCGTAGAGGATCATGACGCCCTGGTTGGGCAGCCCCACCTCGTACGCGTCCGGGTACATGAGCGCCCAGCGGACATCACAGGCGTCCCAGTCCTTGACGGTGGAGTTGAGCTCTCCACCGACGTACTGGATCGGCTTCTGCACATGCGGGAGCAGGGCTTCGAGATGCGGAAACACCGACTCAGCAGACTCGACAGACATCGCGGGACTTTCGTGAGCTGACAGGGGTGACCATCAAGCGTAACGCGGCCGGGACCCCTGTCCGTACGCTCAGCTCCCGGCCGGGATCTTCATCACCTGCCACACTCCCGGCAGCTCCCCCTCCACCGCGGCCGCCCGCTGCTCCTCCCTCCCGTACAGCAGGCCGTAGGTGAACGCGTTCTCCCCGGCGGCGTGCGCCTGCTCGGCCAGTTCCCGCAGCGCCTCCCGGCTCATCACGCTGTCCTGGTGCTCGCCGAGCAGGCCCTGGAGGTCCTTCATCGACGCCACCAGCTGCGACGCGGGCTTGCCGAGCGCGGGGGCCGCGGCCTCGGCCGCGTACCGTGCCCGCTTGGCCTTCTTGCGCGCCTCGTGGATCGCCACGTCACGGTCGCGCCCGGGCGGGGTGCCGAGGGCCTGCTCGACCAGCCCGGCCAGCATGTCGTAGGCCTCGTCGACGGCCTTGGAGAGCAGCGTCGCCGGCTTCCCGGCGGCCGCCCGGCGCAGCGGCGGGTCGGCGAGCAGGGCGTCGAGCGAGGTCAGCAGCGCGAGATAGCGCTCACCGTTCAGTACGTCGATGATCTGCCGTCGTGAGTCGCCGCCCCGCGCCTTCGACCAGGTACGCAGCCGGCCTCGGACGGGCTCGGTGACCAGGCCGGGCGGCAGTTCCTCGACGACGGCGCCGATCCGCTCGGCCAGCACCTCCTGGTCGCGGCCCGCGCCCAGCTCGCCCGCCAGCCACTTCAGCTCGTCACCGATCGGGTCGGTGACGGTCCGGTCGAGGATCTTGCGGTACGTCTTGAAGGTGCTGCGCATCCGGCGGGTGGCGACCCGCATGCGGTGCACCGAGTCCTCCACGTCCCGGCGCACGGCCGGATCGAGCTCGACGATCGCGTCCCGCTGGGCCCGCACATACGCCAGCACGTGGTCACCGGCGGTGACCGGCTCGGCCCGGTCCTTCTTCCGGGGCTGCTGCCTCTTCCCGCCGGTCTCGGCCAGCGCCCGGGCCAGCTTCGAGGGGGACTCGGCGGGCCGCACTCCGGCCTTGCGCAACCGCTTGTCGACCTTGTCGAGGAATGCCGGATCGCCGCCGTCGGCGAGTTCCACCTCGATCTCGGTCCACTCGGCCTTCCTCCCGCCGCCGCTGAGCCGCTCGGCCCGCACGGCGTCCACGCTGACCTCGGCGAGCAGGTTCCCGTCGACGTCCACCAGATGGCGTATGTCGCGCGTCGACCGCAGCCGCACCACGGGCGCCAGCTCCTCGTCGCGCACCCGGGAGCGGACCAGCGCGCCCAGCGCGGACGGCAGCTTGTCGGTCAGCGGGGCGTGGATCTCGTCCCGCACTCCGGTCGCCACCGGGAACTTCAGGTGCCATCCGGCGTCCGTGCCGCCGGTGCGGCGGCGCAGGGTGATCGAGGAGGCTGCCAGGCGCTCGTCGGCGGTGTCGTAGTAGGTGGCGTCCAGTTCGGCGACGCCCTGGTCGAGGACGGCCGCCACTCCGGCGACGCCGGTCAGGTCGGGCAGCCCACTGTCGTCGGACTCGTACTTGCGCTCGATCTCACGCTTCGTATCCGCCATGAACCGAATCTAGTGGGAGTCGGGATACGGCGGCAGGGTGACCAAGAGGTTAATGCGGGAGAAACCTCGCATTACCAGAGACCTCGCGCCGCCGGAAACCTCACGCCGACATGGGTCTCTGCACCCGGATCGACTGCAACAGCCCGACCGCCACCCAGACCGCGAACATCGACGACCCTCCGTAGGAGACGAACGGCAGCGGCAGACCGGTGACCGGCATGATCCCCAGGGTCATCCCGATGTTCTCGAAGGACTGGAAGGCGAACCAGGCCACGATCCCGGCCGCGACGATCGTGCCGTACAGCTCGGTCGTCTCCAGCGCGATCCGGCAGGCCCGCCACAGCACCACGCCCAGCAGCAGGATGATCAGCCCGCCGCCGACGAAGCCGAGTTCCTCGCCCGCCACGGTGAACACGAAGTCCGTCTGCTGCTCCGGCACGAACTGGCCGGTGGTCTGCGAGCCCTGGAACAAGCCCGACCCGGTCAGCCCGCCCGAACCGATGGCGATGCGGGCCTGGTTGGTGTTGTAGCCGACGCCCGCCGGGTCGAGGTCCGGGTTGGCGAACGCGGCGAAGCGGTTGATCTGGTAGTCGTCGAGGATGTGCAGCTGCCAGACGGCGACGGCTCCTATGGCGCCCGCGCTCAGCAGCCCGAACACCCAGCGGTTCGACGCGCCGGACGCGAGCAGCACGCCCAGCACGATCACCACCATTACCATGACCGACCCGAGGTCGGGCATGAGCATCACGATCAGCATCGGAACCGTGGCGAGGCCGAGTGCCTGCACGACCGTGCGATGGTCGGGGTACTGCTTGTCGCCCGCGTCCACCCGCGCCGCCAGCAGCATCGCCATGCCGAGGATGATCGTGACCTTCACGAACTCCGACGGCTGCAGCGAGAACCCGCCGCCCACCGCGATCCACGAGTGGGCGCCGTTGACCGTGGTGCCGAGCGGCGTCAGCACCAGCAGCACCAGGAAGACCGACGCCCCGTACAGGATCGGCACCGCGCCGCGCAGGGTGCGGTGGCCGAGCCAGACGGTACCGATCATCAGCGCGAAGCCGATGCCGGTGTTCAGCAGGTGCCGCACCAGGAAGTAGTACGGGTCGCCCTGGTTGATCTCAGTGCGGTTGCGGGTCGCCGAGTACACCAGCACCGCGCCCATCAGGGACAGCACCAGGGCCGACAGCAGTATCGGCCAGTCGAGCCGCCGGGCCATCGAGTCACGGGCGAACAGCCGGGTCCAGCCCGCGCGTTCGGGACCGTATCCGGAGACCTGGAAGCTGTTCGCGCCCGTCATGTGAGCATCCTTCGGCTGAGAGTCCCTCGGCCGAGCGTTCCCCGGCAACCCCGGCGGCCCCGGCGTCGCTGCCGCCGGCGCGTGTCCCGATTGCTCCCGGTCGGCGTCTGCGCGGTCGCCGCAGTCTGCACCTGCGCGCCCTCGTCCTCCGGGCCCTTCTGGCTGGCCTGCTGGTCCTTCGCCGGGTCCTTGGAGATCTTCGGCGCGGTGATCGAGCCGTCGGCCTGGATCTTCGGCAGGCTCTTCTGCGGGGTGGGCAGCAGGGCGTTCTTCTTGTTGATGGTGCCGTCGTCGGAGACGCCGTACAGCGCGTCGTAGATGTTGCGCACGGCCGGACCCGAGGCGCCCGAACCCGTACCACCCTGCGAGATCGTCATCACGATCGCGTAGTCGTCGGTGTAGGTCGCGAACCACGAGGTCGTCTGCTTGCCGTAGACCTCCGCCGTACCGGTCTTGGCGTGCATCGGGATCTTGTCCTGCGGCCAGCCGGTGAACCGCCACGCCGCCGTGCCCCGGGTGGCGACGCCCTCCAGCGCCTCGTCCATCTGGGCCAGCGTCTTCCGCGTGACCGGCAGCCTGCCGTGCGCCTCGGGCTTGATCTCCGTGACCTGCTTGCCGTCGGGGCTGATGATCGCCTTGCCGACCGTCGGGTCGTAGAGCGTGCCGCCGTTGGCGATGGCCGCGTAGATCGTCGCCATCTGAATCGGCGTCACCAGCGTGTCGCCCTGGCCGATGGAGTAGTTGATCTCGTCACCGGCACGCATCTTGTTGCCTTCGAGGCAGTTCTCGTAGGCGATCCTCTGGACGTAGTCCCCGTCCTTCTTGCCGGTCTTGCACCAGGCGTCCTTGTTGGCCTCCCAGTACTCCTGCTTCCACTGGCGGTCGGGGATACGGCCGGCGACCTCGTTGGGCAGGTCGATGCCGGTCTCCTTGCCGAGGCCGAACTGGTGGGCGGTCTTGAAGAAGTGGTCCTTCGGCTTGCCCTTGGGATTGATGCCGCCGTCCTTCTTCCACTCGTTGTGCGCGAGCGCGTAGTAGACGGTGTCGCAGGAGACCTCCAGGGCGCGGCCGAGGCTGATCGGGCCGTGGTTCTGGGACTCGAAGTTCTTGAAGACCTGACCGCCTACCGAGTACGCGCTGGAGCAGTTGTACCGGCCGTCGAAGTCGTAGCCCGCCTGGACCGCGGCGGCGGTGGAGACCACCTTGAAGATCGAGCCGGGGGCCGCCTGACCCTGTATGGCGCGGTTGAGCAGCGGGTAGTTGGACGTCTTACCGGTGAGCCGGGCGTAGTCCTTGGCGGAGATGCCGCCGACCCAGGCGTTCGGGTCGTAGGTCGGGTTGGACGCCATGGCGACGATCCGGCCCGTCTTGGCCTCCATCACCACCACCGCGCCGGAGTCGGCCTTGTACCGCTCGTTGGTGTTGCGGTCCCACTGCTTGCGGGCTTCCTTCATCGCCTCGTTCAGCTCGAACTCGGCGACCCGCTGCACGCGCGCGTCGATGCTGGTGACGAGGTTGGAGCCGGGTTCGGCGGCGTCCGATTCGGCCTGGCCCATGACCCGGCCGAGGTTGTCCACCTCGTAGCGGGTGACGCCGGCCTTGCCGCGCAGCTCCTTGTCGTACTCGCGCTCCAGGCCGCTGCGGCCGACCATGTCGGAGCGCAGATAGGGCGAGTTGGTGTCCTGGGCCTGCTGGATCTCCTGGTCGGTGACCGGGGAGAGATAGCCCAGCACCTGGGCGGTGTTGGCCGCGCCGGGGCTCGGATAGCGGCGGACGGCCTGCGGCTCGGCGGTGATGCCGGGGAAGTCCTCGGCGCGCTCGCGGATCTGCAGGGCCTGGCGCGGGGTGGCCTCGTCGGTGATGGGGATCGGCTGGTACGGCGAGCCGTTCCAGCACGGCTGCGGCGTCTCGGCGTCGCACAGCCGCACCTTCTCCATGACCTCCTTGGGCGTCATGCCCAGCACACCCGCGAGCTTGGTGAGGACGCCCTTGCCGTCGTCCTTCATCTTCAGCAGGTCGGTCCGGGAGGCGGACACCACCAGGCGTGTCTCGTTGTCGGCGAGGGCCACTCCGCGCGCGTCCAGGATCGAGCCGCGCACGGCGGGCTGGACGACCTGCTGGACGTGGTTGCCGGAAGCTTCACTGGCGTAGGCGTCGCCCTCGCGGATCTGGAGGTACCACAGGCGGCCGCCGAGGGTGGCCAGGAGGGAGAGGACGAGGACCTGGATGACGACGAGCCTGGTCTGGACCCGTGGGGTCCGTCCGGTCTCGGGAATATTGGTCACTGCGGCTGCCTCCCCCTCTCAGAGCGCGTACGAATGTGCGGGTACGAGTGATGAACGGCCGACCGCCGAGGCCGGGTTCCGCCCGAGCTCCCCCGTTCGGGTGAACTGCCCTGCGTTCACAGCCGCTTGACCCCCTTGATGCGCCCGGCCCGGGCCCCTCGTGCCCTGGCCGCCTTCACCTTCAGCCCGCCGAGCCCGCCCCGCTGGCCGCCGATGCGCAGTCCGGTGCCGGAGGAGAGCCAGCCGGAGGAGATGTCCGTCGCCTTGGCCGAGGAGTTCGCCTCCAGCGGGTTGTTGTCCGCGCGCCGGGCGAGCGCCATCAGGCCGGGGACGACGAACGGGGCGAGCAGCAGGTCGTACAGGGCGGCCGTGAACAGCAGGCCGGACAGGCCGACATGACGGGCGGCGGTGTCACCGACGAGGGCGCCGACCCCGGCGTACAGCAGGGTGCTGCCGATCGCGGCGGCGACCACCACGGCCATCGGTCCGGTGGCCGACTTCACCTGGCCGTTCTCCGGCTTGAACAGGCCCGCGAGATAACCGATGACGCACAGCACCAGCGCGTAGCGGCCGGCGGCGTGGTCGGCGGGCGGGGCGAGGTCGGCGAGGAGTCCGGCGCCGAAGCCGATCAGGGCGCCGCCGACATGGCCGTAGACCAGTGCGAAGGCCAGCACGGTGAGCAGCAGCAGGTCGGGGACGGCGCCCGGGAGATGCAGCCGGGCCAGGACGCTCACCTGGAGCACCAGGGCAACCACGACCAGGGTGGAGGAGAGCAGGATCCGGTTGAAGCGCATGGGTACAGCTCCCCTTACTGGTCTTCCTCTTGCCGGGACTCGCCGTCAGTGGGCGCCCCGGAGTTCTCCGCGTTCTCCGCGCTTTCCGCGTTCTCCGTGCTTTCCGCGTTCCCCGCGCTTTCCGCGTTCTCCGCGCCCGGCGTCACGGTCACCGTCACGGTGGGCGTCGGAGTCGGCTTGGGCTTGGCCGGCAGCACCGTGTCGCGCGGGTCCTTCTCAGGCGTCTGGACGACCACACCGACGATGTCGAGCTTGCTGAAGCCGACGAACGGTGTGACGTACAGCGTCCGGGTCAGGTCGCCGCCGGAGGGGTCGACGCGGGAGACCACGCCGACCGGGACGCCGGGCACGAACGGCTTGTCGGCCTGCGAGCCGAAGGTGACCAGACGGTCGCCCTTCTTGATCTGGGCCTTGCCGTTGAGGAGTTCGACGCGCAGCGGGCGGTCGCCCTGGCCGGAGGCGAAGCCGAGTTCGTCGCTGCCTTCCATCCGGGTGCCGACGGTGAAGTCGGGGTCGGTGGCGAGCAGCACGGTCGCGGTGTTCGGGCCGACGGTGGTGACGCGGCCGACCAGGCCGTCGCCGTTGAGGACGGTCATGTCGCGCTGGACGCCGTCGTTGGCGCCGATGTCGATGGTGATGGTCCAGGAGAAGCCCTGGGCCGCTCCTATGGCGATGACCTCGGCGCCCTTGATGCCGTACTGGCCCTCGCCGGCGATCTTCAGCATCTTGTTGAGCTGGTTCAGGCGGCTGCGGTTGCGGTCGTCGCTGCCGAGCTTCGCCTTCAGCGCCGCGTTCTGCCGCTCCAACTCGGCCATCCGGTCGTGCCGCTCGCCGGAGTCACGGATCGCGGCGATCGCGTTGCCCACCGGGTCGACCGCCGAGGACACACCGTTCTCGACCGGGCCGAAGACCGCGGCCGCGGCCCCGCGGGCACCGTCGACCGGTGAGTCCTCCCCGCCGCGGATGTCCACCGTGATCAACGCGAACGCGATGGCGACCAGCAGCACAAGAAGCAGCCGGCTCTCTCGTGTGTCCCTCACGTGCGGCGGCCGTGCCCTTCCTCATAGGAATCCGGGAAATCGGGTCGGCCCGAAGGAAACCGGACGACGGAATCCCACGGGCTGTTTGTGGCAGCTTATGCCTCGATATCAACGATCCGCCGTACGAGAGGCGATGGTCTCGTACGGCGGAATCGAAGCGTTACGTCATCTGCGCGGCTGGGCGTCCAGCACCTGCTGGAGCGCCTCGAACTCCTCGACGCACTTGCCGGACCCGAGCGCCACGCTGTCCAGCGGGTCCTCGGCGATGTGGATCGGCATACCGGTCTCGCGGCGCAGCCGCTCGTCCAGCCCGCGCAGCAGCGCACCGCCGCCGGTCAGAACGATTCCGCGGTCCATGATGTCGCCGGACAGCTCTGGCGGGCACTTGTCGAGCGTCGTCTTCACCGCGTCCACGATCGCGTTGACGGGCTCCTCGATCGCCTTGCGTACTTCGGCGGCCGAGATGACGACGGTCTTGGGCAGCCCGGAGACCAGGTCCCGGCCGCGGATTTCGGTGTGCTCGTCGGTGTCGAGGTCGTACGCCGAACCGATCGTGATCTTGATCTGCTCGGCCGTGCGCTCACCCAGCAGGAGCGAGTACTCCTTCTTGATGTGCTGGATGATCGCGTTGTCCAGCTCGTCGCCCGCGACGCGGATGGACTGGGCGGTGACGATGCCGCCGAGGGAGATGACCGCGACCTCCGTGGTGCCGCCGCCGATGTCCACCACCATGTTGCCCGTGGCCTCGTGGACCGGCAGGCCGGAGCCGATGGCGGCCGCCATGGGCTCCTCGATGATGTGCACCTGACGGGCGCCGGCCTGGGACGACGCCTCGATGACGGCACGGCGCTCGACGCCCGTGATGCCCGAGGGCACACAGACGACGACCCGCGGACGAGCCAGATACCGCCGCTTGTGGATCTTCAGGATGAAGTAGCGGAGCATCCGCTCGGTGATCTCGAAGTCGGCGATCACGCCGTCCTTCAGCGGACGTACGGCAACGATGTTGCCGGGCGTGCGCCCGATCATCTTCTTGGCTTCGGCACCGACCGCGAGGATGCCACCGGTGTTGGTGTTGATCGCGACGACGGACGGCTCGTTGAGTACGATCCCGCGACCCCTGACGTACACCAGCGTGTTGGCGGTCCCGAGGTCGACAGCCATGTCACGGCCGATGAACGACATTGAGTTCCCCATCAGGATTCGTCTGGCCTTCCCATGGAGCTTTTGAGGGCTTTTCAGGTCGGCGAAGGTGGGTGCTGTGACGTGAAGGCTTCCATCGTAGACGCGCCTTCCCGAACACTGCGCGAGGGTCTTCGCCATTGTCATCAGATGGCGCACCGCCTCGCTTGCAGAGACGGTCCATCGGGGGCACTCGTTCCCCCGATCGGCACGGATATGCCGGGGGACGGCCGCACATGCGCGGCCGTCCCAGGTCAGGCGGTTGAAAAAGGTGACGGCCCCTCAGAAGGACGCGCGGTGAACTCGTTCCACTTCTTCGGCGACGCGTCAGGCGCGGCCGGGGAAGAAGATCTTCACCTCGCGTTCGGCCGACTCCTCGGAGTCGGAGGCGTGGATCAGGTTCTCGCGCACGATCACGCCGTAGTCACCGCGGATGGAACCGGGCGCGGCGGCGATCGGGTCGGTCGGGCCGGCCAGCGCGCGCAGCCCCTCGATGACCCGCTCGCCCTCGACGATCATCGCCACGACCGGGCCGGAGGCCATGAACTCCACCAGCGGCTCGTAGAAGGGCTTGCCCTTGTGCTCGCCGTAGTGCTGCTCCAGGGTGTCCTGGTCCAGGGTGCGCAGCTCCAGCGCGGTGATCTGCCAGCCGGCCTTGCGCTCGATACGGCTGATGATCTCGCCGGTCAGGCCGCGACGGACGGCGTCGGGCTTGAGGAGGACGAGGGTGCGCTGGGTCACGACGGGGCTCCTTCTTGGGTAACGCGGGTCACGCGGTGTGCGGGGTGATGAGGCTACAGGGCCCTTCCGGGCGCCCGTTACGCAGTGTCAGCCTGCGCGGCGAATCTGGCCTTCGCCTCGTCGATCTTCCTGCCGTAGTGGACGGAGGCCCACCACAGCGCGGCGAACATCGCCCCCAGGAAGAACATCGTGGGGATGACGAAACCGGACGCGATGAGTCCGATCTGCAGCGCCCAACCCAGGGCCACCCCGCCTGGCCGGGTCACCAGGCCGCACAGCACCAGGCACAGGAACATCGCGATGCCGCTGACCGTCCAGACCGTCGACGTCGACAGATCCGGGTCCTTCATCGCGACCAGACCGGCGAAGCCGATGACGAAGACCTCGCCGATCAGGGTGGAAGCACAGAGCGTACGCATGGTGGGATTCAGCCCCTCCCCAGGAGCAGTCGGGCCTCGCCGACGGTGATGACGGATCCGGTGACGAGTACACCGCCGCCCGCGAACTCGCCCTCCTCCTCGGCCAGCGTGATCGCCGCCTCCAGCGCGTCCGGCAGCCGCGGCTCCACCTGGACCCGCTCCTCGCCGAACACCTCGACGGCGATGCCCGCCAGTTCGTCGGCGTCCATCGCGCGATGGCTGGAGTTCTGCGTGACGACGACCTCCGCGAACACCGGTTCGAAGGCCTCCAGCAGTCCGCGTACGTTCTTGTCGCCGCTGGCGCCGACGACCCCGATGAGCCGGCTGAACTGGAAGGCCTCGCCGATCGCCTCGGCGGCGGCACGGGCGCCCGCCGGGTTGTGCGCGGCGTCGAGGACGACGGTGGGCGAGCGCCGTACGACCTCCAGCCGGCCCGGCGAGGCGACGGCGGCGAACGCCTTGCGCACGGTGTCGATGTCGAGCGGCTCGGGCCGCTGCGCGCCGACGCCGAAGAACGCCTCCACGGCGGCGAGCGCGACGGCCGCGTTGTGCGCCTGGTGGGCGCCGTGCAGCGGGAGATACACCTCGGTGTACTCACCGCCGAGCCCGCGCAGCGTCAGCAACTGCCCGCCGACGGCGACCTGCCGTGCCACGACCCCGAACTCCAGCCCCTCCCGGGCCACGGTCGCGTCGACGTCCACGGCCTTCTTCAGCAGCACCTGAGCGGCGTCCACGGGCTGCTGGGCCATGATCACGGTGGCGTCGGCCTTGATGATCCCGGCCTTCTCACCGGCGATCTCGCCGGGGGTCCCGCCGAGCCGGTCGGTGTGATCGAGGTCGATGGGCGTCACGACGGCGACATCACCGTCGATGACGTTGGTGGCGTCCCAGCTGCCGCCCATGCCCACCTCGACGACGGCGACGTCGACCGGCGCGTCGGCGAAGGCGGCGTACGCCATCCCGGTCAGCACCTCGAAGAACGACAGCCGGTACTCCTGCCGGTCGTCGACCATCTCCACGTACGGCTTGATGTCCTGGTACGTCTCGATGAACCGCTCGGCCGAGATCGGCGCCCCGTCGAGGCTGATCCGCTCGGTGATGGACTGCACGTGGGGCGAGGTGTACCGCCCGGTCCGCAGCTCGAAGGCACCCAGCAGGGCCTCGATCATGCGGGCGGTGGAGGTCTTGCCGTTCGTGCCCGTGATGTGGATCGAGGGGTACGACCGCTGCGGCTCGCCCAGCACGTCCATCAGCGCGGCGATACGTGTGACGGACGGCTCCAGCTTGGTCTCGCCCCAGCGGGTCGCGAGCTCCGCCTCGACCTCTCGCAGCGCCTTGTCGACCTCGGGGTCCTCGGGGCGCGCCGGAGCCTCGGCCTGGGGCCCGCCGCCCTGGGTGCGCAGGGTGCGGCTGCCGGCCTCGATCACCGCGAGGTCGGGGTCGCGGTCGGTCTCGGCGGCGATGATCTCGTCGAACGACTCGCCGGGGTCGGAGGGGTCGCTGGTGTCACGCGGGGGGAGCTCACTCACGGGGCCAGTCTACGGAGGGGCGCTGACAAAGGTCGTGGGTGGCTTGTCCTGTCGTTCGGCCGCCGCGCCGTGGGGGCTGGTCGCGCAGTTCCCCGCGCCCCTAACGGCGTGAAGGCCCCCGGCGCCTACAAGGCACCGGGGGCCTTCATCCGCGTGCCAGCGCTACGCCTCCGGCAGGCGCTCCAGCTGGGCCTGGATCCGGGCGATGTCCTCCTCCGCCTTGGCCAGCCGCCCGCGGATCTTCTCCACCACCGGCTCCGGCGCCTTGGCGAGGAACGCCTCGTTGCCGAGCTTCGCCGTGGCCTGGGACTTCTCCTTCTCCGCGGCGGCGAGGTCCTTGGCGAGGCGCTTGCGCTCGGCCGCGACGTCGATCACGCCGGAGAGGTCCAGCGCGACCTCGACGCCCGCCACCGGCAGCGTCGCCGTCGCCGCGAAGTTCTCGCCCTCGGGCTGGAGGCGCAGCAGCTGGCGGATGGCGGCCTCGTGCGACGCGAGGGCCGTGCTGTCCAGGGTCAGCCGGGCGGGGACCCGCTGGCCGGGCTGGAGGCCCTGGTCGGCGCGGAAGCGGCGGACCTCGGTGATGACGGACTGGAGCGTCTCGATCTCCCGCTCGGCGTCCGCGTCCCGGAAGCCGCTGTCCTTCGGCCACTCGGCGATGACGACGGACTCGCCGCCCGTCAGCGTCGTCCAGAGCGTCTCCGTGACGAAGGGGACCACCGGGTGCAGCAGGCGCAGGGTGACGTCCAGGACCTCGCCCAGGACCCGCTTGCTGACCTCGGCCGCCTCGCCGCCCGCCTGGAAGGTGGTCTTGGACAGCTCGACGTACCAGTCGAACACCTCGTCCCACGCGAAGTGGAACAGCGCGTCGGACAGCTTCGCGAACTGGTAGTCGTCGTAGTGCGCGTCGACCTCGGCGACCACCGAGTTCAGACGGGAGAGGATCCAGCGGTCCGTCGAGGACATCGTCGACGGGTCCGGCAGCGGGCCGTCCACCGTCGCGCCGTTCATCAGCGCGAAGCGCGTGGCGTTCCAGATCTTGTTGGCGAAGTTGCGGGAGCCCTGGACCCAGTCCTCGCCGATCGGGACGTCGACGCCCGGGTTGGCGCCGCGCGCGAGGGTGAAGCGGAGCGCGTCGGAGCCGTACTTGTCCATCCAGTCCAGCGGGTTGACGACGTTCCCGAAGGACTTCGACATCTTCTTGCCGTTCTGGTCACGGACCATGCCGTGCAGCGCGATGGTGTGGAACGGCGGGGTGCCGTCCATCGCGTACAGCCCGAACATCATCATCCGGGCGACCCAGAAGAAGAGGATGTCGTAGCCGGTGACCAGGACGGAGTTCGGGTAGAACTTCGCGAGCGACTCGGTCTGCTCGGGCCAGCCGAGCGTGGAGAAGGGCCACAGGCCGGACGAGAACCAGGTGTCCAGGACGTCGGAGTCCTGGCGCCAGCCGGCACCGCTCGGCGGCTCCTCGTCGGGGCCGACGCAGACGACCTCGCCGTCCGGGCCGTACCAGACCGGGATCCGGTGGCCCCACCACAACTGCCGCGAGATGCACCAGTCGTGGAGGTTGTCGACCCAGTCGAAGTACCGCTTCTCCATCTCCTGCGGGTGGATGGTGACCTTGCCCTCGCGGACCGCGTCACCGGCGGCCTTGGCGAGCGGGCCGACCTTGACCCACCACTGCATCGACAGGCGCGGCTCGATGGTGGTCTTGCAGCGCGAGCAGTGGCCGACGGAGTGGACGTAGGGCCGCTTCTCGGCGACGATCCGGCCCTCGGCGCGCAGCGCGGCGACGATGGCGGAGCGGGCCTCCAGCCGGTCCAGGCCCTGGAAGGGGCCGTGGGCGGTGATGACGGCGTGCTCGTCCATGACCGTGATGGCGGGCAGGTCGTGCCGCTGGCCGATCTCGAAGTCGTTCGGGTCGTGCGCAGGGGTGACCTTGACGGCGCCGGTGCCGAACTCGGGGTCGACGTGCTCGTCCGCGACGACCGGGATGGAACGGTCGGTCAGCGGCAGCTTGATGAGCTTGCCGATCAGGTGCCGGTACCGCTCGTCCTCGGGGTGAACGGCGACGGCGGTGTCACCGAGCATGGTCTCGGCGCGGGTGGTGGCGACGACGATGGTGTCGTCCCCGTCGCCGTACTTCATGGAGACGAGCTCGCCGTCGTCGTCCTGGTACTCGACCTCGATGTCGGAGATGG
Source organism: Streptomyces sp. Z423-1 (assembly GCF_013009255.1). Classification (NCBI taxonomy): domain Bacteria; kingdom Bacillati; phylum Actinomycetota; class Actinomycetes; order Kitasatosporales; family Streptomycetaceae; genus Streptomyces; species Streptomyces sp. Z423-1. The sequence goes on along the minus strand of NZ_CP053109.1, from coordinate 6,224,808 downwards.
CGGTGAGGCAGCGCGGGCACCAGTTGATGATGCGCTCGGCGCGGTAGATCAGCTCGTCGTCGTAGAGCCGCTTGAAGATGGTCTGGACGGCCTTGGACAGCCCCTCGTCCATGGTGAACCGCTCGCGCGACCACGCGACGCCGTCCCCGAGCCGCCGCATCTGGCCGGAGATCTGGCCGCCGGACTCGGCCTTCCACTGCCAGACGCGCTCGACGAAGGCCTCACGGCCCAGGTCGTGCCGGGACTTGCCCTCCTTCGCGAGTTCCCGCTCGACGACGTTCTGGGTGGCGATCCCGGCGTGGTCCATGCCGGGCTGCCACAGCGTCTCGTAGCCCTGCATCCGCTTGCGGCGGGTGAGGACGTCGATGAGGGTGTGCTCGAAGGCGTGCCCCAGGTGGAGCGAGCCCGTGACGTTCGGCGGCGGGATGACGATGGTGTACGGCGGCTTGTCGCTCTTGGCGTCCGCCTCGAAGTAACCCCGCTCCACCCAGCGCTCGTACAGCGGCCCCTCTACGTCGGCCGGCGCGTACTGGGTCGGCAGTTCGGTGTTGGGCGCTGGTGGCTGCTGCTGAGCGTTCTCGGTCACGGGCTCAGTTTAGGGGTGTCACCGGGTGGTCCCGAAACGCGATTCTTCTGTAACGGTGGTGACCCCGATGCAGTGCGTTGCCGGTGCCTGCGCCAGGATGTCGGGAACACGTAAACATCTGGAGGGGAACCCAGGAATGAGCTACAACCAGCCGGGCCCGTACGGCGGGCAGCCCCAGCAGCCCGGTCCGTACGGCCAGCCGGGTCCGTACGGCCAGCAGCCGCAGGCTCCGCAGCCCGGCTACGGCTACCCCCAGCAGCCCGCCCAGCCGCAGCCGGGGTACGGCTACCCGCAGCAGGCTCCGCAGGGCGTGCCCCCGCAGACGCCGCCGTACGGCCAGCAGCCTCCGTACGGACAGCAGCCCCCGTACGGCCAGCAGCCGCCCCACGGCCAGGCCCCGTACGGCGCCCCGATGCCGCCGGCCCCGGGCGGCGGCAAGAAGAAGACCGGTCTCATCATCGGCGCGGTGGCCGTCGTGGCGGCGATCGCGGTGGGCGCGTACTTCGTGCTCGGCGGGAGCGGCGGCTCGGACGTCGCGGACGACGGTCCGCACAAGCTGACGACGCCGGCGACCGTGCTCACCGAGTACAAGAAGGGCGACGGCGACAGCTCGGACGCCGCCATGTCCGAGTCGGACCTGAAGGAAGCCGAGAAGTGGGGCGTCAAGAACCCCAAGGACGTCAGCGCGAATTACGAGGCAGGGCAGGACGGCGACAATCCGCTGGCCGGGAAGCTCATCTCGTTCGGCGGCGTCTACGGCGAGATCGAGGACCCCGAGAAGGTGGTCGACGCGCTCTTCGCCTACATGAAGAAGGACGCCGAGGGCGATGACGTCACGTTCGAGGGCGAGCCGAAGGCGTACACGCCGGAGGGCCTCGACGGCGCGATCCTGAAGTGCCAGCTGGCCAAGATGGCGAACGCCGAGGCCTCGGCGGGTGAACCGTCCGAGGTGAACATGACGTACTGCGTCTGGGGCGACTACAGCACCATCGGGTTCGTGCTGCCGATGGAGTTCGCCGACATCGCGGCCGGCAAGGAGGGCGACCCGGAGAAGGCGGCCGAGCTGACCGCGAAGTTCCGCAAGGAGGTCCGCGTCCCCGCCTGACGGCCCCTCAGTCATGAAGAGGCCCCGGTCACTTGCCGACCGGGGCCCCTTTTGGCTGTCGTACGGGCCGTTACGCCGTCTTCTGCTCCCCCGTTCCCCGCCCCCGCGCATCCCGCGGGATGAGGGTCGGGTTGACGTTGGAGTGGACGACGTCCGCGGTGATGACGACCCGCGCCACGTCCTTGCGGGACGGGACCTCGTACATCACGGACATCAGGACCTCTTCCATGATGGCCCTGAGGCCCCGCGCGCCGGTCTGGCGGAGGATGGCCTGGTCGGCGATGGCTTCCAGCGCCTCGAGCTCGAAGTCCAGTTCCACGCCGTCGAGTTCGAAGAGGCGCTGGTACTGCTTCACCAGGGCGTTGCGCGGCTCGACGAGGATCTTGAGCAGGGCCTCGCGGTCGAGGTTGTGGACGGAGGTGATGACCGGCAGGCGGCCGATGAACTCCGGGATCATGCCGAACTTGACCAGGTCCTCCGGCATGACGTCCTCGAACTGGTCCTTGGCCTCCAGCTCACGCTTGGAGCGGATCGTCGCGCCGAAGCCGATGCCCTTCGCGCCCGCCCGGGACTCGATGATCTTCTCCAGCCCGGCGAAGGCACCGCCCACGATGAACAGCACGTTCGTCGTGTCGATCTGGATGAACTCCTGGTGCGGGTGCTTGCGGCCGCCCTGCGGCGGGACCGAGGCCGTGGTGCCTTCGAGGATCTTGAGCAGGGCCTGCTGGACGCCCTCGCCGCTCACGTCCCGTGTGATGGACGGGTTTTCACTCTTGCGCGCGACCTTGTCGATCTCGTCGATGTAGATGATCCCGGTCTCGGCCTTCTTGACGTCGTAGTCGGCCGCCTGGATCAGCTTCAGCAGGATGTTCTCGACGTCCTCGCCGACGTAGCCCGCCTCCGTCAGCGCCGTCGCGTCGGCGATGGCGAACGGGACGTTCAGCATGCGCGCCAGGGTCTGCGCCAGGAGGGTCTTGCCGGAGCCCGTGGGGCCCAGCAGCAGGATGTTGGACTTCGCCAACTCGATGGCGTCGTCGCGGCCTTGGGCGCCGCCGTTCTCCCCGGCCTGGACGCGTTTGTAGTGGTTGTAGACGGCGACGGAGAGGGCCTTCTTCGCCGCCTCCTGGCCGACCACGTACCCCTCGAGGAACTCGTAGATCTCGCGCGGCTTGGGCAGTTCCTCCCAGCGCACCTCGCTGGTCTCCGCGAGCTCTTCCTCGATGATCTCGTTGCAGAGATCGATGCACTCGTCGCAGATGTACACACCGGGGCCTGCGATGAGCTTCTTGACCTGCTTCTGGCTCTTGCCGCAGAACGAGCACTTGAGCAGATCGCCGCCGTCACCGATGCGTGCCACGGTGTGCTTCCCCTTCGCCTGGGAGACGACTGGACACCTGTGTCCAGCGGCTCCTGGTGCTGCCTTATGTCCGACGGTACCTTGCCGAGCCCCCCGTTCGGGCCCCCCTTGGCACGGTTCACTTTGACGTGCACCTTGCGACGCTCGGCGTCACACCGTGCCAAGGAGCGGCGTACATTACCGGATCCGCGGTCAGCGGACCGACTCGTTGTTCATCTTGCGCGTGGAGATGATCTGGTCGATCAGACCGTACGCCAGCGCGTCCTCGGCGGTGAGGATCTTGTCGCGCTCGATGTCCTCACGGATCTTGTCGATCGACTGGGTGGAGTGCTTGGCCAGCATCTCCTCCAGCTGCGAGCGCATCCGCAGGATCTCGTTCGCGGCGATCTCCAGGTCGGAGACCTGGCCGCGGCCCGTCTCGCTGTACGGCTGGTGGATCAGGACACGCGCGTTCGGCAGCGCCATGCGCTTGCCGGGCGTGCCGGCGGCCAGCAGCACGGCCGCGGCGGAGGCCGCCTGGCCCATGCAGACCGTCTGGATGTCCGGCTTGACGAACTGCATCGTGTCGTAGATCGCCGTCAGCGCGGTGAAGGAGCCGCCGGGGCTGTTGATGTAGACCGAGATGTCCCGGTCGGGGTCCATCGACTCAAGGCACAGCAGCTGCGCCATGACGTCGTTGGCGGAGGCGTCGTCGATCTGGACGCCCAGGAAGATCACGCGCTCCTCGAAGAGCTTCGCGTACGGGTCGTACTCGCGGATGCCCTGGGAGGTGCGCTCGACGAAGCGCGGGATGACGTAGCGGGACTCGGCCTGCGGGCCGGTGTACTGGGCCTGCGGGGCCCGCATGTCCTGGACGGCGCGCATACGGTCGTAGATGCCGCTGCCGGGGAAGTCGTTCACGGTGTCTCCTGAAAGGGGCTGGGGCGGTGGCTGGGGGCTGGAGCCGGGGTACGGGCCCGCAGGGGCCCGTACGGCCGTCAGGCTCCCGTGCCGCCGCCGCCCGGCATGCCGGCGGCCGTGGGGATGACGTCGTCGATGAGGCCGTACTCCTTGGCCTCGAAGGCGTCGAACCAGCGGTCGCGGTCCGAGTCGCGGGTGATCTGCTCGACCGACTGCCCGGTGTGCTGGGCCGTGAGCTCGGCCATGCGCTTCTTGGTGTGCAGCAGCCGCTCGGCGTGGATCTTGATGTCCGAGGCCGAACCGGCGAGGCCGGCGGACGGCTGATGGATCAGGATCTCGGCGTTCGGCAGCGCGAAGCGCTTGCCGGGCGTGCCCGCGCTGAGCAGGAACTGGCCCATCGAAGCCGCGAGGCCCATGGCGATGGTCACCACGTCGTTCTTGATGAACTGCATGGTGTCGTAGATCGCCATACCGGCCGTGATCGAACCGCCGGGGCTGTTGATGTACAGGTAGATGTCCTTGTCCGGGTCGGCGGCAAGGAGCAGCAGCTGTGCGGTGATCTTGTTCGCGATGTCGTCGTCGACCGGCTGGCCGAGGAAGATGATCCGCTCGTTGAGCAGCCGGTTGTAGACCTGGTCGCCGAGGCCACCACCGATGGAAGGCTCGCCGGCGGCGGAGGGCATCAGATTCGTCACGTATCCACCTGCTCGTCTTGCGACGGCGCCGGGCCGTCTTACGTTCTTCCGTATTCATGGACCCTAACGCGCGGGTCCCTTCGGGGAATCCCGGAGGCGGGAGTGTTCGCCGGGGGCGTAGCGGTTCAGGGACGTCGCTCAGCCGTATGCCAAAGGGCCCCGGGCGTGATCTTGCTGCCCGGGGCCCTTCTTAAGGCTGTTTACGCCTGGTCGTCCTTCTTGTCACCCTCGGTGACCTCGGCGGACTGCTCGGCTTCGGTCTCCGCCTCGGCCTCGTCCTCGTCCTCCAGGTCGACGATCTCGCCGTTGGTGTCCTTGACCGTGGCGGCCTCGACGACGACCGCGAGGGCCTTGCCGCGGGCGACCTCGCCGACCAGGAGCGGGACCTGGCCCTGCTCGACGACGGCCTGGGCGAACTGGTCGGGGGACATGCCGGAGGACGCGGCGCGGCGCATCAGGTGCTCGGTCAGCTCGTCCTGGTTGACGTTGAGCTTCTCCTGCTTGACCAGCTCGTCGAGGACGAACTGGGTCTTGATGCCCTTGATCGCCGCCTCGCGGGTCTCGGTCTCGAACTCCTCGGCGGTCTTGCCCTGGATCTCCAGGTACTTGTCGAGGGTGAGGCCCATCTGGCCGAGCTGGTGGTGCTCAAGGTTGTGCTTGCGGGTGTTGATCTCGTCCTCGAGGAGCTTCTCGGGGACGGGCACCTCGACGAGCTCCAGCAGCTTCTCCAGGACGCGCTCCTGGGCCTGCGTGGCCTGGTCGAACTGCTTCATGTTCGCCAGGCGCTTGCGGCTGTCGGCCTTCAGCTCGTCCAGCGTGTCGAACTCGGAGGCGAGCTGCGCGAAGTCGTCGTCCAGCTCGGGCAGTTCGCGCGCGGCGACCTGGGTGACCTTGACGGTGACCTCGGCCTCACGGCCGGCCGCGGAGCCGCCCTTGAGCTCGGAGGTGAAGGTGGCCTCCTCGCCGGCCGACAGGCCCTTCACGGCGTCGTCGATGCCGTCCAGCAGCTCGCCGGAGCCGATGGTGTAGGAGACGCCGTTCGCGATGCCGTCCTCGAGGACCTCGCCGTCGACCTTGGCCTCCAGGTCGATCGTGACGACGTCGCCGTCCTCGGCGGCGCGCTCGACCGGCGTGGTGGAGGCGAAGCGCTCGCGCAGCTGCTCGACCGACTTCTCGATGTCCTCGTCGGTGACCTCGACGGCGTCGACCTCGACCTCGATGCCGGAGTAGTCCGGGATCTCGATGGCCGGGCGGATGTCGACCTCGGCGGTGAAGTTCAGCGTCTCGCCGTCCTTCAGCTCGGTGATGTCGACCTCGGGCTGGCCCAGGACGCTGAGCTCGGCCTCGTTGACCGCCTCCGTGTAGAACTTCGGGAGCGCGTCGTTGACGGCCTCCTCCAGCACGGCGCCACGGCCGAACCGCTGGTCGATGACCCGGGCGGGGATCTTGCCCTTGCGGAAGCCCTTCACCGTGACCTGCTGGTTGATCTTCTTGTACGCCGCGTCGAGGCTGTCCTTGAGCTCCTCGAAGGGCACCTCGACAGTGAGCCGAACCCGGGTCGGGTTCAGGTTCTCCACGGCGCTCTTCACGGTTCGGTCTCCTTGTGGCTGACTTCTCGGGTTCTGCCGGGACCCGACGGGCCCCTGCGGATGTGGCCGCCCGGAGGACTTCAGTGATGAGACACACGGGCGTGCAGCTTGCATAGTAACGGCAGCGGCTACACGGCCCAAAAGACGATCACGCGTGGTGATCGGGTGAGTGGTCGGGGTGGCGGGATTTGAACCCACGGCCTTCCGCTCCCAAAGCGGACGCGCTACCAAGCTGCGCCACACCCCGTCTGGTGCGACACGTAGGGTACATGCCCGCAGGCAGCGAGGTTGCCGCATTTCCCGAGGGCGGTGCGATCTCGTGCGCCGACGGCGTCCGGGCGGATCGGGGTGTGCGGTGAGGGGGGCCGACCCGGTACGATGCGTGCAGTGCCGCGGGCGACTGGTCTGCGGCGCGTTGTGTGCGGGCGTAGCTCAATGGTAGAGCCCCAGTCTTCCAAACTGGCTACGCGGGTTCGATTCCCGTCGCCCGCTCTGTCGGCTCAGGGCCCGGCCAGGAGGTTCGTCCTCCCGGTCGGGCCCTGAGGCGTTCCCGGACCGTGCCGGGGCCGTGCCGGGACCGGCAGAGGCTGTCAGAAGCTGATCGAGTTGATCGTGTCCGCTATCGAGTCGAGAAAGCGGTTGATCGACGGGGCCATGCCGGTCGAGGCGAGGAAGAAGCCGAAGAGGATCGCCACGATGGCGGGACCCGCCTTGATCGAGCCCCCTCGCATCATCACCACCAGGATGATCGCCAACAGCAGCACCACTGACAGTGAAATGGCCACAACTGATCACACCCTCGGTCGGTCCGCTCTCCCGGCCGGGGGATACGAGACCGCGCACCCCCGCCAGAACCATCGTGCCACCAACAGGCCCGCCGTATGCGGCGCGTGACGTAACGCCGACCACACCCGCGCCGCACCCCGGCGTGTTCGGCCACGCCCCGCACGCCCACCGCGCGCGCCCTGCACGACAATTGACGACCTGTCGTCGCGGGAATGCAACCCAATCGTTCCCAGATCCACACAACGGCGTACGCAACCCGCATGCGGTTCTTGGCGATTGCCGCGTGGACGGGCCGGTGATGGCGCTCGTGCTCAGGACGTCAGGACGCGCCCTTCAGGTGCCGCACGAGGCGTTCGAAGTCCTGCCAGCCCGACAGGTCCGACGGGTCGCCGGGCAGCGGGTAGTACAGCGCGGGGCGGGTGCGCGGGCCGAGTTCGCGCGGGGGCTCGGACAGCGGGGTGCGCCGGGCCCGGTCGCCGGGCATCGTGCGGACCTCCTCGGCGCCCAGGACGAAGGCGTACGGCACACCCGGGCCCTCGAAGCGGGGCGGCACGGACAGGTCGCGGCGCGCCCGGCGGATCTGGACCAGCATGGACTGCAGGTCGTGCCGGGTGGCGAGGGCCTCCGCCGCGGCGGGCACGGCCCCGGACGGCAGCTCCTCCCCCGGGCCGTAGCCGAACGCCATGGTGACGTCCTCCTCCACGCCGCCCTTGGTCCGGGTGATGCGCACCGTCGCGAGCCCGGGGCGTTCGGGAGTGCCGACGACCACCAGCCAGGTCGGCTCGGGCGTCCGCTCGTGGGCCACGTCGGTCAGCTGCCGCAGCGACCAGGGAAGGTTGGCGGGCTCCTCGGTGCCCCAGCCGGCCGGGGGTTCGCCGGTGATCTCCCGCCATACGGCTTCCACGGCGCCGCCGAGCACCAGGCGGTCGTCGGCCGGGTGGACGGTGCGGAAGGAGATCGCGAGCTGGCGTTCGCCGGTGTCGGCGATGTCCTCGCCGAAGGTGCGGGCGACCGGCGTGCGCGGGTCCTCCGGGGACTCGACGGTCACGAAGAGGCCGTTGTCCCAGCGCAGTACGGCGCCGGACAGGCCGTCGTAGTAGCCGTCCCGCTCGTCCTGCACCACCCAGCGCGAGGGCCAGCCCGGCAGGGCGTTACGGACGGCCGGGGACATGCGGGTGCCCGCGGGGGTGACGATCTGCAGGCCGCGTCCGGCCGCCGCGGTGGCGCGGAAGGCGTCCGCGAGCCACGCGGTCATGGCGACGACGGGGCGGTCCTGGATGACGACGGCGACCTTGTCGGTGAGGACGTCGACGGCGGGCTGTGCGGCGGCGGGGGCCGGTACGGGGCTGACGCCGTCCGTCTTGACCACGGCCATGGAGCGGGCCGCCTCGCGCGGCCAGGCGGTGCCGCCGACGAGGGTGGCCAGCCGGGCGGCGAACGTCCCGGCGAGTTCCTCGGCCTCCTTGACGCCGGTCGTGGCGCGGGCCTCGGTCCACCAGTACGGCGTCTGAGGCTCACGCGCCCCGAGCAGCCGCTGGGCCTCGCCCCGGACCTGCACGAGCAGCGGGGCCTCGATGGAGACGAGGGGGCGGCCCTGTTCGTCGCACAGCCGCACCACGGCTCCGTCGCCCTCGGCGCCCACCAGCTTGTCGGGGCCGCCGGAGAGCAGGCCCGCGAGCACGCTCAGCGGGTCGGGCATCTTCTTCGTGAGGGCGATGACGTCCTTGGTCATGGGTTCACCTGGTCCCCGCGCGTAGCCGGTCTGTGGTCATGCATTACTTGGTCCCCGCGTACACGGTCTGGATCAGCCGGGTGGCCTCGCCCCGGCGCAGCAGGGTGCCCCGGCCGGGCGGCTGCTGCTTCGCGTACACGCCGGGGAAGAGCTGGCCCTCGCTGCGGTCGCCGGCCATCACCAGCGCCGAGGCGCCGGACTCGCGCAGGCCCTGCAGCAGCGGCTCGTACAGGCCGCGGGAGGCGCCCGCGACGCGGCGGGTGAGGACGAAGTGCAGGCCGATGTCGACGGCGGAGGGGATGTACGGCACGAACGGCGCGAGCGGCTGCTGGCCGGCGGTGGTCAGGACGTCGTAGTCGTCGACGAGGATGACGATCCGCGGGCCGGAGAAGCTGCCGGGCTCCAGGTCGGCGCCGTCGGCGCCGTCGTCGGGCAGCCGCTTCTCCAGCTCGGAGGCGATACCGGCGGCGAGGCCCGCGCACAGCTTGGCGTTGTAGGCGTAGCCGCCCCGGTACTCCTCGGGGATGGTGCCGCGCAGGCCGCGGCGCGGGTCGAAGACGCCGAAGACGAGTTCGTCGTCGCCGTAGCGCTCGATCAGACCCTGGGTGATCACCTTGAGCAGGTTGGTCTTGCCGCACTCGCTGTCGCCCATGATCAGCAGGTGCTGGTCGTGGTGGAACAGGTCGAGCAGGACGGGCGCGAGCTGGGTCTGGTCCAGGCCGATGGGGACGCGGCGCGGCTCGGTGGCCGGGGTCGGCAGCTGCTGCGGTTCGAGGACGTGCGGCAGCACCCGCACCGGCTGGGCGACGTCGCCGGTCCAGGTGGCGCGGACCGTGCGGGCGGTGCGCTCCAGGACGGCGCCGAGGTCGGTGATCTCGGCGAGGCCGTCGGTGCGGGGCAGGGCGACCTGGGCGAAGAGCTTGCCGTCGGTGAGGACGCGGCCCTTCTCCTCGGGGGAGAGGGTCTGGGCGAGCTTGCGTTCGATGCTGGACTCGCTGGGGTCGTTCAGGCGCAGCTCGACGCGGGTGCCGAACTGGGACTGGGTGGCGATGCGCACGTCGTTCCAGCGGAGCATGCCGGCGACGACGTGGATGCCGTAGCCGCTGCCGCGCTTGAGGATGTCGGCGACCGCGTCGTCCAGTTCCTCGAAGTCGTCGCGCAGCGCGCCGAAGCCGTCGATGAGCAGCACGATCTCCGTGGACGCCAGCTCGGTGACGCGGCCCGCGGCGCGCAGGGTGCGCAGTTGTTCCAGTGAGTCGATGGAGTGGATGCGGAAGAGCTCCTCGCGCTGGTCGAGCATGGCGCGCACCGAGTCGATGGTGCGTGCGGCGCGCTCCCGGTCGGCGCGGCCGGCGACGCCGCCGACGTGCGGCAGCCCGGACAGCGCCTGCAGGCCGCCGCCGACGAGGTCGAGGCCGTAGATGCCGACCTCCTGCGGGGTGTGCGTCAGCGCCAGCGACAGGGCGAGGGTGCGCAGCAGGGTCGTCTTGCCGGACTGGGGGCCGCCGATGACGGCCGCGTGGCCGCCGGCCAGCGTGAGGTCCAGGTACCACTGGCCCTGCCACTGCTTGGTGGGGTCGTCGAGGACCCCGAGCGGCACCCGCAGCGGGCCGCTCCGCTTGGCCAGCTGCATGCCGCGCGGGCCGACCTCCACGGGGCCCGCGACCTTGTCGAGGGGGACGGCGGCGGGCAGCGGGGGCAGCCAGATCTGCCGTACCGGCCGGGCGCCGAAGCCCTCGATCTGCTCGATCATCACGCCGAGTTCGGTCGGCCCGGTCTCCCGGCGCCGCATCTGCGGCTGCTCCTCGGGCGCCGCGCCGGACTCCTCGCCGAGCGAGTTGTACGCCTCGTAGGCCAGGGCGAGCGGGCCGGTGTCCTCCGTCTCGCGCTGTACGGGGCCGCTGTAGGCGCCGGAGACGTAGCTCGCCTTGAACCGCTCGTAGTGGCTGGTGTCGACCTTGAGGTAGCCGAAGCCGGGCAGCGGCGGCAGATGGAAGGCGTCGGTGGTGTCCAGCACGGTGCGGGACTCGTCGGCGGAGAAGGTGCGCAGGCCCAGCCGGTACGACAGGTAGGTGTCCAGTCCCTTGAGCTTGCCGCCCTCGATGCGCTGGCTGGACAGCAGCAGGTGCACGCCGATGGACCGGCCGATCCGGCCGATGGACAGGAACAGGTCGATGAAGTCGGGCTTGGCGGTGAGGAGTTCACCGAACTCGTCGATCACCACGAACAGATGCGGCAGCGGCTCCAGGTCGGGGCGCTTCTCGGCGCGCAGCGCGGCGTAGTGGCCGATGTCGGCGACGTTCCCGGCGTCCTTGAGGACCTGCTGGCGGCGTTTGACCTCGCCGGCCAGCGAGGAGTGGACGCGTTCGACGAGGCCCGCCTGGTTCTCCAGGTTGGTGATGACTCCGGCGACGTGCGGCAGGTCGGCGAAGGGCGCGAAGGTGGCGCCGCCCTTGTAGTCGACGAGGACGAGGGCGAGGTCCTCCGGCGGGTGGGTGGCGACCAGGGCGAGGACGAGGGTGCGCAGCAGCTCGGACTTGCCGGAGCCGGTGGCGCCGACGCACAGGCCGTGCGGGCCCATGCCCAGCTCGGAGGACTCCTTCAGGTCGAGCAGGACGGCCTCGCGGGAGTCGCTGATGCCGATCGGGACGCGCAGGAACGCCCGCTCGCCGCGCGGCGCCCACAGCCGGTCCAGGTCCAGGCGGGCCACGTCGTCGATGCCGAGCAGCTCGGCGAAGTCGACCGGGCCGGTCAGCGGGGCGTCGGCGCCCATGGAGTCGGCGGACAGCCTGAGCGGGGCCAGCATCCGGGCGAGGCCCTCGGCGAAGGCGGGGCCGACCTCGTCGACGGTGCCGTGGGCGCCGATCGGCTCGCTCTCGCGCAGGTCCTCGATGACGACCCGTTCGCCGTCGACGGTGATACGGACGCCGACATGGCCCGGTTCCTGGACCCGCTCGTCGAGCAGGTGGAGCACGCTGACGCCCATGTCGCGCAGGCCGACCGCGTCGTCGGGGCGGGGCAGGTCCACGGCGTCGTCGCCGTGCGCGTCGGCGACGACGATCAGCCGGGAGGACATCGCGAGGGCGTCCCGGCCGGACAGGCCGCGCCGCACCTCGGCCGCGTAGGAGGCGCGGCGGCGCAGCTCGGGGCCTATCTGCCGGGCCAGTTGGGGCACGGAGGGGGCGATACGGCGGGCGGCGACGGGCCCGTCGAACTGCTCGCCGTCGAGCAGGTGGGGCAGCCACTTGGCCCACTCCCAGTCGGCGATCCGGTCGCCGGGCGCGGCCAGCGCCATCGCCACGTCGTCCGGGGCGTGGGTGGCGGCGGCCTGCACCAGCAGGGCGCGGGCGACGCGGAGGGTGTCCTCGCGGCGGCCGATGACGCTGACGTTGCCGACCCGGTCCAGCGGGACGGTGAGCGGCAGTTCGGTGCCGGTGCCGAAGCGGGCGACCAGCGCGGAGGCCTCGTTCAGCATGAACTGGTCGGGCGGGGTGAGCACGGAGGAGCCCTGGTCGCCGACCTTCAGGTCGCGTACCCGCATCTCGCCGGTGCCGACGCGCACCCGCAGGAAGTCGCCGTCCACACGGCGCCGCTCCCACAGCCGGGCGGGGTCGCGCACGATGTCGTACAGCGCGTCCGGCGGCGGGTTGAGCACCTGGGCCCGCTCCCGGCGCTCCCGTTCCTCCTTGGACAGCTCCTCCCGCAGGTCCTCCAGGTAGGCGAGATAGGCCTCGCGCTGGGTGCGGCGGGTGCGCTGGGCCTTGCCGCGCTGGGAGAAGACCAGGATCAGCGAGCCGACGATGGTGACGACGAGGATGATCGCGCCCAGCGCCGCGAACTGGCTGTTGCGCACGACCGTCATCATCACGACGGACGACATCACACCGGCGACGGGCAGCAGCGAGGTCGCGATCGAACCCGTCTTGCCGTCGGGCAGGTTGGGCGGGGCCTCGATGGTGCGCGGCTCGGGAGCGGCCGGGGGACGGGTGGTCCGGGCCGGGCGGTGGATCAGTCGGGTGCTCATCGTCCTTGCCTCTGGGGGTTCCCTTCCGGGGAGCTCAACGGCGCTGCTGGGAGAGCTGGAAGACCTCCGCGGCCAGGCCTGCGGCGGCCTGCCGGGTGGCCCGCGCGAGCAGGTCGGTACGGATGGTGCCGCCGGCCGCGAGATGCCGGTCGTACGGCAGGACCCGCACGCTCGCCCCGGTCGCCTTCAGCGGCTCGGCGGCCTTGTCGAGGTCGACGCCGGTGTGCGGCACCGTCTCGGTGAGCACGACGACCGTCGAGGTCGTGATGTCCCGGGGCAGTCCGCGCATCCACTGCAGCACCGCGTGCGTGCTGGCGACGCCCTCCAGCGTGGCGGGCACGGTCAGCACCCGCGCCTGGGCGGCCGACAGCGCGGTACGGGCCACCTCGGCGGGCAGCGTCTCGCAGTCGACGACGGTCACCCCGAAGTAGCGGCGCAGCGAGACCATGACGCGCTCGTAGGCCTTGGTGTCGAGCATGGCCCCGACCTGGCCCTGGCTGCCGGGCAGCAGCCAGGCGTTGTCGGGCAGTTGGACCAGGTATCCGGTGATGTCGAGCAGCGACATCTGCGGCTCGACGACGTCGGCGAGGTCGCCGGTGGTCCAGCGCAGGTTCTCCGCGCCGAGCCGCAGCGGCAGGGAGCCGAGCGCCGGGTCGGCCTCGACGGCCAGCACCGGGTCCTGCCGGTAGTGGGCGTAGGTGGTGCTCAGCAGGGCGGCGACCGTGGTCTTGCCGGAGCCGCCGCGGATGGACGTCACGGCGATCTGCCGGCCGGTGGTGACGGCCTGCTGGAGCACCTCGGCGGTGGCGGTGGTCTCGGCGACCTCGCGGGCGGCCGAGGAGGAGACGGTGCGGCGTACGGCGCGCAGGGCACGGGTGGCGAACGGCTCGCCCCGGCGGGGCTTGAGTCCGGCGTCCGCGATCCGCTTGTCGACGGCCGGGCGGGAGTCGGGGGTGGCGCGGGAGGTTGGGGCGCGGCGGGTGGGGGCGGGCTGCGGGGCGGGTGCGGGGGTGGGGGCCGCCTGCTGGTGGGGCTGGGGCTGGGCGGCGTGGGGCTGGGCCTGGTGGGCGTACGGCTGCGGCTGCGGCTGGGGCTGCGTGGCGTACGGCTGGCCGCCCTGATCGGCGTACCCCTGCTGCGGGTAGCCGTAAGGGGCCTGCTGCTGCGGGAGGTTGGGGGCGGGCTGCTGCCCCTGCGGGTAGCCGTAGGCGGGCCCGGTCTGCTGGGCCTGCGGGTAGCCGTATCCGGGGCCGGGCTGGTGGGCCTGCGGGTAGCCGTACGCCGGGTCAGGGCCCTGCGGGGGCACGTGCTGCTGCCCCTGCTGCCCCGCCGTCTGCTGCCCCGCCGTCTGCTGCGGCGGCTGCTGATCCTGCTGTGGAGGCGCCTGTTCCGGCTGCGCGCCGGACTGTTCCCCGGCCCCGGCGCGCGCCTGCGCGGCACGCTGTCCGGCCGCGCCGGCCCTCAGGTCGCGCAGCACATCGCCCTGCCAGTTGTCCCCGCTCGGCATGTCGCCCTTTCTCTCCCGCCACGCTCCTGCCTCGTCGTCCCGCCCGGAGCGACGCGCGTCGGCGTCTGGTAGTTCGAAACCTCAGAACTTGTTGAGCAGTTGCCCGTAGATGCCGAACACCCCGACGGCGAGCGGGAAGAGCCCGATCACACCGAGGGACTCGATCAGGTCGGCCAGGCGCCGCAGCCGCACCCGGACGTGTTCCGGCGGCTCGATCGCGAGGACCAGCAGCGGCAGCAGCGCCGCCCCGGCCAGCAGGACGAGCGCACCGACACCGCCGGCGTGGTCCAGCCACAGCACCGCGAGCCGTACGACGAGCAGGGCCGCCGCCCCGAACAGCGCCACGACCTCGGCGACCAGCGGGAAGGCCCGCGCCCGGGACAGCAGGACGACAGCGGTGAGCGAGGCCAGCACCACCGACCACCAGGCCGGATCCTCGCCCGTGGTCAGCAGCCAGCCGCCGGCCGCGGCCGAGACGGCGGTGACCACGGTGGCGAGGGCGAGGCCGCGGTGAGTGGCGGCGAGCGCGTTGCCGACCTCGTGCCGGCTCACCGAGGTGCCCGAGGAGCGCCGGTCGTCGAGCCCGGTGAGGCCGGAGGCCATCAGCGCGAACCTGGGCAGCAGCCCGAGCAGTACCACGGAGAACACCGCCATCACGGCGCCGAGCCGCTCCGGGTCGTCCTGTACGGCGGCCACGGCCTCCCACACGACGGTGATGACGGCGGCCGCCCCGGCCCCGATGAGCCCGCCGCGGCCCAGTGGTGAGAAGAAGGCGAGCAGTACGAGGGTGACGACCAGCGCGGCGACGACACCGGCCAGCCGGGCGGTGCCGGACCAGTCGTAGGCGTCGGCCGTGGTCCACGCGGCGAGCACGCCGAGTCCGCCGGAGGCGAGCAGCAGTGCGGTGGCGAGCCCCAGGTTGCCGCCGCCGGTCTTCGCCACCACGGCACCGGCGATCAGGAACACGACGGTCGCGACCAGCAGCGCGGTCGCGACGGACTCCAGCGCGAACTCCCGCCGGGCCAGCACGGCCGCGGCGACGGCGAAGGCGAAGGTGGCGACACCGGCGCTGATCCGGCGCGCGGCCGGACGCCAGCGCCAGGCGCGCAGGTCGAGGTCGTCGGCGACCTGGTCGGTGACGTCGTGCACGACCGGCGCGGGCGGTGCGGCGTGGGCGCGCACCAGGCGCAGTACGGCGCCGTCGGGCACCTCGGCCGAGGACAGCGTGGCCTCGTGCGGGAGCACCGAGCCGTCGGTGCTGATGAGTTGCCGGGTGGTCGGCCGGGTGGCGGCCCGGTCGTCGAGCAACTGCAGTATGTCGGGGAGCAGTTGGCCGATCGGCGTGTCCGAGGGCAGAACGATGTCGGCGCGTCGTCGCTCACCGACCAGGGTGACCCGGCTCAGTTGAGTACGGGACGTCGTTGATGTGCTCACCACTCACCGGAACCTATCATCGCGTCGTTTCGGCCATCGGCGTCGGACGACATGCTCACGTCAGTCACGCACACCCCGTTCACTGCTTCTCCCCACCGTCGGCGGACTTGCTCGGCGACGGGTTGTACAACTGCTCCTGCTGCTGGCGCTGCTTCTCCTCCTCGGCCCGCTGCTTGGCGAGCGTGGACTGGACGAAGGACCAGCCGATGCAGCCGGCGCACAGTACGGCGGCGATCGCGATACCCGCGAACATCTTGCCGAGCCGCTCGTCGGCCGTACGCCGGGCCCGCTGCGCGCCGAACAGCAGCGCGTCGCGCATCCGGCGCCGGCGCACCGCCACCGACTCCAGCAGTTGGCTGTCGTAGTCCCGTGCCATTCAGTCGTCGTCCTGTGCCGTAGAGGTCGTCAGTCGTCAGTCGTCAGTCGTTGTCGATCGTCGGTCTGCGCAGGTCATCAGTCGTCGGGGGTGAGGCCGAGGAGGCCGCGCATGGTGGTGTACTTCTGGGTCAGCCGCCGGGCCGTGGGCTCGTCGAGTACGGCGAGGCGGTCCGGATCGGCGTTGTGCGCGAGGTCGGCGGCTTTCACCAGCCGGGCCCCCGGCGTGGCCAGGATCCGGCGCGCGTACGCCTCCGGCTCCTCACCCGCCCGCTTGGTCACGGCCCGTACGACGTCCTTGGTGCGCTGCGACAGGGCGGCCCCCGCCAGCCACTCCTCGCTCAGCACCCCGTCCTCGACGGCGTCGTGCAACCAGGCGGCGGCGATGAGGTCCTCTTCCCCGCCCCGGGCACGCACCCCCTCGGCGACGGCCGACAGATGCTCGGCGTACGGCCGCCCGGCCTTGTCCGTCTGCCCGGCGTGCGCGGCGCGGGCGACGGCCTCCACCTCGGCGAGACTCATCTCCTGCGGCATGCGGATCCCCCTGACTTCGCTTCCGCAACATAAGACATGGACGCGCCATGCGTACAGCCGGGGTGCGGCGGCCCCTCGCGGCTTTTCACACCGCTCCCGACAGTCCCGTCACGATCATGAAGAGCACCCACAGCACGGGGACGAGGGCGACGTAGGCGCGCGGCCGCCGGTGCACGGGCACGCCGGGGTCGTACCGCGGCCCGAGCGTCCCCGGCCCCGGCGCCGGGAGCCGCTTCACCCGGCGCACGGCGAGGACGTTGCGGACCAGCGTCAACGGCGCGAAGACGAAGAGGGAGAGGGGGCTCCACCAGCCCACGCAGAGGGTGTGGGTCGTATAGGCCCGGTACACGGCCAGCCCACAGGTGAAGCACATGGGCCCGTCCGTCTTCCTGAACCCCATGAGGATCACGAGCCCGCGGTGGGCGCGGAAGGTGACGTCGGCGGCGGGGGAACCTCCGCAGAACCTGCACATGTCGCCGGGACCGACGGAAGGCTGCTCGGCGTACCAGGCACGGAGTGAGGTTACGACGGCGTCGAGGAGGCCGCTCTTCACGGCATCGGCGATCATCCCGTCGCAGACACGCTCCCCGCGCACGGTCGTGGTGGCGGCGCGGATGGCGTCGGCCGGGGACAGCCGCCCGTCAACTGGCAGTTCCGGCATCGGATTGCCCATCCACCGGTACTCGTCGCTGACGGCGCCCACGCCCGCCAGGGCGGAGACGACGCGCCGCAACCCCTCGCTGTAGAGCGGGTACGCCACATGCTGCACCCCGTCCGCCCGCTTCTGCCCTCCGCCCCACTCAATGTCCCGGTCCTCGTCCGTGAGCGCGTCGAAGGCGTCGGCGAGCTCACGCCAGGCGTCCGCGTTGTCCCGGTCGAGCCCGTTCAGCAGGCGCCGGTCGTCGTCCGGGGTGACGACACGGGCCAGTTCCTCGATCGCGGCGACGTCAGGGGCCTCGGTGACGGGGCCGACGCCGGGTTCCCGGCTGAGCATGCTGAGTAAGCCGCGCGGGGCGAGGCCACGTCCGTGCAGCTCGCGGGCCCGGTCGTGCCACTCCTCCCCCGCCTTGTAGGCGCCGCTGCTGCCCGCCGGCCGGTGAACCCAGCCGACGGCGGTGGCGTCGGCCCAGAGGTATGCGGCGAGTTCGCCGTCGGGGGCGGTGACGGTCACGTAGTGCACGGGGCTGGGGCTGGACATACTGCTCAGTGACTCATCCCCCGGCGACCAGTTCCTTGAGGGCGGCAAGGGTCGGGGCATCGGTGAGGGAGCCCGGCAGGGCCCGGCCGCGGTTGCCCTCCGGGTTGGCCAAAATCTCCGCGAGGGCCTGGGACGGCGGGATGCCCCGCCCCTTGGCCTCCTGCAGCCGGGCATGCCAGTGACCGCCCTCGGCGAGGGCCCGGCCTCCGGCGGCCGCGCGCGGTACCCACGCGGCGGCGTCGTCCTCGTCGTTCGCCCAGACATACCCGAGGACCGCGCCGCTCTCCTTGTCGACCACCGTGAGGTACCGCACCGGCTTGTCGGTCCGGGTCCGGTACCTCGACGGACCCGGCGTGACGAGGTTGAAGTGCACGTCCTCGTCGAAGCGCGGGTGAGATCGTTGGTGACTGTTCATGCTCGCGCTCTCCACAACGGACGTCCGTGCACGGACGACTCAGCCGTTCGCCGCCAGCTCCTTGAGCGTCTCCAGAGTGGGAGCGCTCTTGAGAGAGCCGGGGAGGATGTGGCTCGGATCCTCAGGGCCGTAGTCGCGCGTCATCTTCGCGAGCGCCTCCGACGGGGCAAGGCCCTGTTCCTTGGCCTCGTGGAACTCGGTGGCCCACAGGGCACCCATGTTGAAGGCTTCGTCGCCACCCGCCCTGCGATACTGCCATCCGGCCGCATCGTCCTCGTCGTTCACCCAGACGTACCCGAGGACCGTGCCTTTCCGGTCCACCACTGTCGCGTACTCCACCGGCTTGTCCGTGCTGTTGGCATAGCGCGGAGGGCTGTCGACTTCTTCCCACTGCAGGGGTTCGGTCACCCGGGGAGGCACACGCGGATCCCGGCTCATGGTCATGCCTTTCCTCTGCTACTTCCTGGGCAGGACTTCGCCGTAGACCTGCACTTGCCCATTCTCCATGAACACCCGGGTCACCCGGTATTCCGTGCCCCGCCCCAGCAGGAGCTCCCGTTCACCCTGGCCGAACTTGCCGACGTTCTCGACCCAGAGGGCCGGCGTTCCCTTGGGAACCCGCAGGTGCAGAATGGCCTCCTCGCCCGCAAAGGCACCGACCGGGTGATTACCGAGCGAAGTCGACATATAACCCTTGTCGTCGTAAGTCTTGCCCAGCATGTCGAACGGGCTGTCCAGCTTGAGGTGCCCGATACCGGTGCCACGGACCACCATCAGGTCCTCCGGAACGGCGTGGCCGGCGAGAGCGCTGTCGACCTCGTCGATGTTGTGCTGGACATAGGGGCTCCACTTCGAAGCGTCGCCCCGCAGGTAGCCGTTCATCTCCTTGTACGTGGCCCACCCATCGGGGTGCGGGGCCGGAAGGCTGTAGTTCGGCTCGTCGGTGTAGTCCCAGACAGCCTGCTTCCGCTCTGCCGGCATGTTGTCCGCGTAGTCGTTCCAGTAGGCCTGGCCGTACGCGATGGCATCGGTGTCTCTCGGGAAGGGAACCGTGCCTTCCGAAATCTCCGCATAGGCGACCCGATGCTTCTCCGCGGTCGATAGCTGCGCCCACTCCTTGTTCGACACGTGCGGCTTGTACTCGAACGGCTCCCCGGCGCCGCCGGGCACATCCGTGCCCTGGTGTCCGGGAGCGACCGGAGCGTCGGTGCCGTGGTGTGCGGCGGCATCCACAGCGGCGTTCCCGACGCCCGCGTGGTCACCCACGTCCACGTGGTCACCGGTGTGCGCCACGTCGTCCGTGTGCCCGGCGCCGTGTGAGGCGTCGTCGGCGTGACCGCCGCCGGGCGCGTCGTGACCCGTGCTGTGCGGGGTGTCCGGGGTTCCGTGGGCGCCGGTGCCCGGAACGTCGGGGCCGCCGGTGTGCGGCGTGGTCGGGACGTCGTGCGCCGGGTGAGCGTCCGCGGTCTGGTGATACCAGGGGGTACCGCCGGGGTGACCGCCGCCCGTGTGGGGCGCGGTGGTCGGCGTCTGGTCGTAGGCGGACGGCGACGGCGCATGATCGTACGAGGACGGCGACGGCGCGTGGCCGTACGGCGCCGAAGTCGACGTCGGGTCGAAGTGCCCGCCCGGGACGGGACCACCGGTGTGCGCCGGGGGTGAGTTGTACTGCCCGGCGCCGCCGACGTTGTCGGCTGTGTGCGTCATGCCGTCGCCCGCATGCACCCCCGCGTGCACCGGCTGCTGGCCGCCCTGGATCGTCCAGTGGGCCGGAAGCGTCGGGCCGGTCGGGGCGCCGGTCTCGTGGGGAACCGGCGTCGTGTCAATGGCGCCGTTGGGCGCGATGAGGTTGCCGTTCGTGTCCATCAGACGGCCGTCGGGCAGGTGGACGGAGCCGTCCGGAAGGGTGGGGATGTCGATGTTGCCGACGCCCTTGAGGCTGGTGGCGATGTCGCCGATCTTCGACAGACCGGCCCCCGCGCCCTTGGCGATGTACGTCATCGGGTCGATGGCCCTCGCCGTCGTCCCCAAAACCCGCGCCACCGCACCGGCCTTGCCCGCACCCGCCACACCGGCGCCCGCACCACCCGTGAAGACGGTCGTGAGCACGTTGAAGGTGACCGCACCGGCCGCCCGGGCGGGGTTCTTGCCCCACTCATCCCACGCCACCAGCGCCTTGCCCGTCTCCTTCATCGCGGTGCGCGAATCACGGATCCAGGACGGCAACTTGTCGTCCGGCAACGCCCAGAACAGGGTGCCCACCCCGGGGATCGAGGAAAGCGCCAGACCGGTCGCCAGCTGCGCCAGGCCCTTCCAGGCCTGGCCCATCGCCTCCCAGCCGCCGAAGCCGACCAGCGTGCCCAGACCCTTGATCGTGCCCCAGATACCGTCGACGATCAGGCCGTCCCACACGAACGACTTCACCCAGTGGCCGACCTCGTACCAGTGATGCTTCTCCTCCACCGGGTCACCCCAGGGAAGCTTCGCATTCTTCATGTCCTCCGCGGAGAACCCGTACTGATCCGCACGCTCCGAACCATCACCGGCCACCATCTGCGTCCCGCCCCACAACGCGGTGATCTTGTTGTGACACGTCCGCTCCGCCGCCCAAAACGCGGCCACCGTCGCGGTGATGTCATCACGCAGCTGGTTGTGCTCGCCGACCTTGTCCTCGTCGTACTCCCACTCGTCATCGTCCCTCACCGAGTCGACGAACGTCTGCGCCTTGGTCTTCAGCTCCTTCAGCCTGTCCCTCAGCGGCCGGATCTCGGTGGCATAAGCCGACAGCGCACCGGAGACGGTCTCCAGATCGTCCGCGAACGCGTCCGCCTTGTCCTTGACCGGCTTGGTCGTGGCGAACAGCTGCTCGGCTTCCGGCGCCTGGTAATACGCCGACAAGCCCTGAAACTGGGAATGCACATCCCTGCCGGCGTCACGGACGTTCCCCGCGTCCGTCTTCAGGGCTGCATAGTCGGTCTCCAACTGCTCCAGGTCACCGGTGAACTGCGGGATCTGCGACGGATTGATCACGCCTCGCCCACCCCCGGCATATCCAGCTTCGGCGCCTTCAACGTATTGCGCTGCGCCTCCGCCGCCATCTCCATGTCACCGTTCAGATACGCCGTCGTCGCATCCACCACACCCTGCAACGACTTACCCGCACGCGCCGCCACGAACTGCAGATCCTTCGACGCACGCTCCGCGTACTGCGACAAGGCCAGAGCCACCAGACCGCCCTGCGCCTTCTCCCCGCCCTCACCGCCACCCTCGGCGGAAATGGTGCCCGCACTCGAAGCCGCCGACGTCAGATGCTCACCGAACGACTTGCCGTACTTCTCGAAGCCCGACGCCGTCTCACCCGTCGTCTTCAGCACACCCGAAATACCCTGCGGCTTCAGATCCCACCCGGGCACCACAAACCCCCGTACCGTCTACAGATCCAGCAACCCGACCGGCCCGCTCAGCCGATGTTGTCCACCGCCGCCTTCGCCCGCGACAACGTCGACTGCGCCGTCGCATCGTTCTTCTCCAGCGTCGTCTTCAGCAACTGAATGATGTTCCGCACCTCCTGCGAAGCACGGTTCCACCGCTGCTCCTTGCCGTGGTACTCATCCGCCACACCATCCGCCGTGAAGTCCGCCATCGCAGCCTTCACCTGACGGTCCCGCTGACCGATGACCTCCTCCAGCCGGCCGATCACCGCCTGAATGTTCGCCTGAGCATCCGTCGACGCACCCGTGTCATACGACCGACGATCCGCACCAGCACCCGCCATCACACACCACTCCCCGAGAAAGAAGACCGAACGAACCGAGCCGAACCGAACCCACAGCCTCAGCGGAACCGCGCCGCATCGAAGTTCGCAGCCCCCATCTGCTGCCGCGCATTGTCACCCTGCTCCTGATCACCCGAGCTGAACGCCGACTCCATACCCGACTGACCACCCAGAATCGCCGACAACGACCCGTTCAGCTCCGCCGTGATCTCATCCGCCCGCGCCTTGAACTGGTCGAACATCGCCCGACCCGTACCGTTGAACTTCCCCTCCAACGGCTGCGCCGCCTGCACCAACTGCCGGATCAGCGTCCCGAGATCATCACTCGACCCCCGCGAATCACGCATCAGCGACGACAGCGTCTGCGCACCCATGTCGAACTTCATACCGAACCCGCCTCCCCCATACGCACATTGGTCTCGCTGAACATTTGTGTCTCCACCATGTTCACAGCCGACCATCGCACCCGCAACCACTCAACTTCACAGCTGCGCTACAGAAGTTCCGCAGGAAGGGTCCCCGCACGGCTCAGCGTGCCGCAGCCGCCGTCGGGCCTTCGCGGCAGATCAGGAGGAGGGCGCGGTCGTCGTTGACGTCCTTCGCGACCGCCTCGATGAGGTGCCAGGCGGCGCCCTGGAAACCGCCGGTGACATAGCGGTCGGCCTCGCCGGTGAGGCGGTCGATGCCCTCGACGATGTCTCGGTCGGAGGTCTCCACCAGACCGTCCGTGAAGAGCATCAATACGTCACCGGGGCGCAAAGAGCCCTTGACGGGGTCGAACTGGGCGCCGTCGTACACGCCCAGGAGCGGCCCCTCGGCCGCCTTCTCCTCCCAGCGGCCGCTGCCCGCGCTGAGCTGGAGCCCTGGCGGATGCCCGGCGGAGTACAGCTCGTAGTCGCCGGAGTCCAGGTCGAGGACGAGGTGGATGGACGTCGCGAAGCCCTCGTCCCAGTCCTGGCGGAGCAGATAGCCGTTGGCGGCCGGGAGGAAGGCGTGCGGGGGCAGGCTGCCCAGCAGGCCGCCGAACGCACCCGACAGCAACAGCGCCCGGGAACCCGCGTCCATGCCCTTGCCGGAGACGTCCGTGAGGACGACCTCCAGGGTGCGGCCGCCGTTCGTACGCGCCGCGACCACGAAGTCGCCCGAGAAGGACTGGCCGCCCGCCGGGCGCAGCGCCATCTCGCGGTGCCAGCCCTGCGGCAGCTTCGGCAGCTTGCTCTGCACCCGGATGCGTTCGCGCAGGTCGAACAGCATCGTGCCGCCGCGCCGCCAGGGCACGCCGACGCGGCTGCGGAACTGGGCGATCAGCAGACCGAAGAAGCCGCACGCGGCGACGACCAGGACGACGCCCGGCGTCACCCGCGACGGGCCCTCCGTGTAGGGGCCGAGCTGTATCGACTCCACGATCAGTGCCGTGGCGGCCGCCGCGTACAGACCGAGCAGGCTGGCCGGGCGCAGCAGCAGGCCGCCCGCGACGATCGGCAGGACCAGCACGGCCGGGGAGCACCACACCGAGTTGGCGAGCGTGCCGGCGGCGATCAGGGGAATGGTGAGGAGCAGACCGGCCAGCGCGACCCAGTCGGAGCCGTCGCCGCGGAAGTAGTCGACGGCGCTTCTGCGCAGGCCGACGCGGGCCCGGTGCCACTTCATCTTCAACCGGGCCGTGAACGTCTCGGCCGCCGCGCGCCGCTCTCGTCCTGCTGCCATTAGTTCGGGACCCTATCCATCGGACCAGTTGCTTGGCACGGGAGGTCCCACTTGTCCCCCGTCCGAGGTTCGACTTCACAGTCATCTTCTCGGCCGTGAACGGCCGAGCTTGTGCGCTCGATCCGTTCACACCTCGTCGCACTCCCGACTGCCCCCTACGACAGGACGGTCACGGGTCGCATCTCCCACCCTCCGGCTAGGCCGGTAGCGGGACGGGCATGGTGACGAATACCCACGCCGAGCGTGCGCGATCACGCACGTTGACCCCGGCGACGACATCGGCCGGACCAGCGAGCCCGCACCGACGACAGCAGAAATGATCACGAGTCGGCCGGTTGGCCCGCTCGGTGTGCCCGCAGCGCGGACAACGCTGCGAGGTGTAGGCCGCATCCACCTCCACAAACGGCACCCTGGCCCACCTGGCCTTGTAGGCCAGGTGCTGCCCGAGCTGATGGAAGGGCCAGGAGGAGAGCGCGCCCCGCTGGTCGCCGCGTAGCCGTACCCGCTCACGGATCCCGCCGAGTTCCTCGACGGCGATCCCGCGACCGGTGCGTTGAGCGACGGACACGATCTCCTTGCTGATCTTGTGGTTCACATGGGTGGCATGACGGCGCTCCTTCTGTGCGCGGCGGGCGAGACGGCGGGTGGCCGAGCGGGTCTGCTTGGCCTGGAGTTCGGCGCGTTTGCGGGCCTGCCAGCGCCGGTAGCGGCCCAGACGACGCCCCTGGTGATTGGTGCCGTCGGAGGTGGTGGCCAGGTTCACGATGCCCCGGTCCACGGCGATCCAGCCGACCGGCTCGTACTCCTCGGGATCCGGAATGTCGCAGGTGGCGACCAGGAACCACTTCCCGCCACGCCGGACGAGATCGCTCTCGCCCTTGCGGTGCGCTACGAGCGTCTTCAGCTGGTCGGGCGAGCAGGCGAAGCGGATGCCCCTCATCCGCCCGTCCACGGTCCAGATGGAGACGGTGCGTGCGTCGTGCTGCCAGGACAGGCAACGGTCGTCGAACGGCTGGGCCGCCTCCGGGCGGAAGACGACCGGCGTGCTGACTGCCTTGCGGTGCCGTCTGGAGGTGGGCGGGCCGAGGTTCCCGGCCCGCAGGTTGGCCTTCAGGGTCGTGTAGGCGTCGACGACCTTCTTCACGACCCGTACCGTCGGCTGCGCGGACAGCCCGAACGTCGCCTTCAGGTCCGCGTACACCTCCTTCTGCAGGCCGTTGCGCTCCTTGAGGTCCTGGGCGAAGGCGACCTGCGAAGCGTAGGTGGCCGCCCGGTTACAGGCACGCAGGGTCGTCTCCAGAGCCGACGCCTGCTCAGGCGTCGGCAGCAGCTTCACCTGCACCACCAGCTTCACGACATCGGACCGTAGTCCGACAACCGCACACGCGATCGCCATTCGCACGACGATCACCACAGCCGGTGACCTGTAGGGCAGTTGTTCGCATTCCCTGGCTCCGCCGGGCAGCCATAGGAACGCTCCGCGCCGGGCAGCAAGCAAACGCGGCGACGTTCCACGTCGCAGGACATCAGAGGAGTCAGTCGGAGTCAGTCAGAGGAGTCGGTCAGAGAGGTGCGGGGGAAATTCCCTCGCTCGTCCCGCAATGCCCTGATAGGCATGGGCCCATGGCAACTGACTTCCTGACCCGCCCGGGTACCGAGCTGCGGGTGCTGCGACCGGACGACTTCGATCCGTGGTACGACACCCTGATCCGCGCCTTCGGCGGGGTGCCGGAGTCCGTCGAGGAGCGGGAGCTGTGGAACGCGCTCACCGAGTTCGACCGTTCGCTGGGGGCGTGGGACGGGGACGCGTGCGTGGGGACGGCAGGGGCGTTCAGTTTCCGGCTGACCGTGCCCGGCGGCGCCTCGGTGCCGGCCGCGGGCATCACCATGGTGAGTGTGGCCGCCACGCACCGCAGGCGCGGCGTGCTGACGTCCATGATGCGGCGGCAGTTGGACGACGTACGTTCCTGGGGCGAGCCGCTGGCCGTCCTGACGGCGTCCGAGCCGCCGATCTACGGTCGCTTCGGCTACGGTGCCGCGACCTTCCATCTGGGCGCCGAGATCGATACGAACCGTGTACGGCTGTCCGTCCCGACCGGTACCGACGACGTACGGCTGCGGTACGCGGCGCCCGCCGACGTCCTCGACGCGTGTGAGGCGGTGTACGCACGGCTGGTGCCGGAGCGGCCCGGGATGCTGTCCCGGCGGCCCGGCTGGGAGCGACTGGGGCTGCTCGATCCGGAGAGCGGGCGGGACGGGGCGTCGCCGCTGCAGTGCGTGGTCGCCGAGCGGGGCGGGGAGACGGTCGGGTACGCGCGCTACCGCGTCAAGGTGGACTGGGAAGTCACCGGGCACAACGGCAGGGTGATCCTGCAGGACCTCGCCGCGCTCGACCCGGCGGCGGACGCGGCGCTGTGGCGTTTCCTGTTCGACATCGACCTCACGTCGACGCTGGTCGTGCGGGGTCGGCCGGTCGACGACGCCTGGCAGTACCTGGTGTCCGACATTCGGCGCTGTCAGCCACGGATGCGGGACTCCTTGTACGTACGGCTGGTTGACGTGAGGGCGGCGCTGGAGGCGCGGACCTACCAGGCGCCCGTGGATGTGGTGTTCGAGGTGGAGGATGCCTTCTGTCCCTGGAACGCGGGGCGGTGGCGGCTTACCGGGGACGCGAAATGGGCGTCCTGTGCGCGTACCTCCGATGCGGCGGATCTCGCGCTGTCCGTACGGGAGTTGGGGGCGGCGTATCTGGGCGGGGTGAGCCTGGTGGCGCTGGCGGCGGCCGGGCGGGTGCGGGAGCTGCGGCGCGGGGCGCTGGCGGAGGCGGCGGTGGGGTTCGGGGCGGCGGCGGTGGCGCCCTGGCTGCCGCATGGCTTCTGATGCGCAGTCAGATTCGCTGGCAGGCCGGGCACCAGAAGAGGTTGCGGGCGGCGAGGCCGGCGGTGCGGATCTCGCCGCCGCAGATGTGGCAGGGCTGGTTCGCCCGGCGGTAGACGTAGACCTCGCCGCCGTGGTCGTCGACGCGGGGTGGGCGGCCCATGGCCTCGGGGGTGTGTTCGGGGCGGACGGTGTCGATGCGGTTGTGCCGTACGCCCTGGCGCATGAGGTCGACGAGGTCGGTCCAGAGCGCGTCCCACTCGGTGGGCGTGATGTCCTTCCCCGGACGGTATGGGTCGATGTGATGACGGAAGAGGACTTCCGCACGGTAGACGTTGCCGACGCCGGCGATGACCTTCTGGTCCATGAGGAGGGCGGCGATCGTGCTGCGGCTGCGGGAGATCCGCCGGTACGCGGCGTCGGGGGCGGCGTCGTCGCGGAGCGGGTCGGGGCCGAGGCGGTCGTGTATCGCCCGCTTCTCCTGCTCGGGGATCAGGGCGCAGGTGGTCGGCCCGCGCAGGTCGACGTAGGCGGTGTCGTTGGCGAGGCGCAGGCGAACGGTGTCGGTGGGCGGCGGGGCGGGGGCGTCACCGAAGGCGACCTTGCCGAACAGGCCCAGGTGGATGTGGACCCAGTCGGCGTCGCGGAAGCGCAGGAAGAGGTGCTTGCCGTGGGCCTCGGTCGTGGTCAGGACGGCCCCGTCCAGGAGGTCCGCGGCGTCGGAGAACTTGCCCTGGGGGCTGGTGACCCGGGGGGCCGTGCCGGAGAAGCGGGCGGCGTAGTCGTGCGCCAGCCGGTGAATCGTGTGCCCCTCTGGCACGGTTCCTGGTCCCTTCCAGCCCCCCGGGGGCAGCAGTCTTAATCCCTGCCGCCCAGCCACGCCTAGCCCGCAGGGGCAGGCTCAATCCTGCTGCCCAGCCTCGCAGGGCCGGTCTCAGTCCTGCTGCGGGTGGTGCGCCGGGATCGGCGGCAGCTCACCCTTCGTCTCGTACGCCGACAGCATCTCGATGCGTCGGACGTGACGCTCCTCGTTCGTGAACGGCGTGTTCAGGAACGTCTCGACGAACTTCGTCGCCTCGTCCAGCGTGTGCATCCGGGCGCCGACCGCGACCACGTTGGCGTTGTTGTGCTGCCGGCCGAGCGACGCCGTCTCCTCGCTCCAGGCCAGCGCCGCGCGGACGCCCTTGACCTTGTTCGCGGCGATCTGCTCGCCGTTGCCGGAGCCGCCGATCACGATGCCCAGGGACTCCGGGTCGGCAGCCGTGCGCTCCGCGGCGCGGAGGCAGAAGGGCGGGTAGTCGTCCTGGGCGTCGTAGATGTGAGGGCCGCAGTCGACGGGGTCGTGACCGGCCGCCCTGAGCCACTCGACGAGGTGGTTCTTCAGTTCGTAGCCGGCATGGTCGGAGCCGAGGTACACGCGCATGGGACGAGTGTGACATGCGCCCGGCGGGGCGGCAGGGCCGGGTGGCCGCCGCCGAAATGTGACCGAAAAGCGTGAGCAACACCACTGAACCTCAGGAAAATCTCAAGTAACGATCTGGAATCAAAGGTTCAAGAATCCATTCACCTCGGATTCACTGGTCCAACTCGTACACCGCTCGTACGGGAAACAGCTCACCCGGCGCAAAGGAAATCCGTCCATGACTTCGCAGCCGACCCTGACGAAGGCCGGAAGCGGCCCCGGGGGCCACGGTGGAACCGGCGATCCCGGTTCCGGAACCGGTCTCCAGGCAGGGCTCAAGAACCGCCATCTGTCGATGATCGCCATCGGCGGTGTCATCGGTGCCGGACTCTTCGTGGGGTCCTCCTCCGGCATCGCCACCGCGGGACCCGGCATCCTCCTCTCGTACGCTCTCGTCGGCACGCTCGTGGTGCTGGTGATGCGCATGCTCGGTGAGATGTCCGCCGCCAACCCGACCTCGGGTTCGTTCTCGGCGCACGCCGACCGGGCGCTCGGGCCCTGGGCCGGGTTCACCATCGGCTGGCTGTACTGGTTCTTCTGGGTCGTGGTGCTGGCCGTGGAGGCGACCGCGGGTGCCGTGATCCTCAACGGGTGGATTCCGGCCGTACCCCAGTGGGGGTGGGCCCTGATCGTGATGGTGGTGCTCACCGCCACCAACCTCGTCTCCGTCGGCTCCTACGGCGAGTTCGAGTTCTGGTTCGCCGGGATCAAGGTCGTGGCGATCGGCGCGTTCATCGTCATCGGCGGTCTGGCCGTCTTCGGGCTGCTGCCCGGCGTCGACAGCGAGCAGGCCGGGCTGGCCAACCTCACCGAGCACGGCGGCTTCCTGCCCAACGGCGCCGGAGCGATCCTGACCGGTGTGCTGCTCGTCGTGTTCTCCTTCATGGGCAGCGAGATCGCCACCCTGGCCGCCGGTGAGTCCGAGGACCCGCAGCGGGCCGTCACCAAGGCCACCAACAGCATCATCTGGCGCGTCGCCGTCTTCTACCTCGGCTCGATCTTCGTCGTCGTGTCCCTGCTGCCGTGGAACGCCCCGTCGATCGAGAAGGACGGCTCGTACGTCGCTGCCCTGGACTCCCTCGGTATCCCGCACGCCGGTCAGATCATGAACTTCATCGTGCTGACCTCGGTGCTGTCCTGTCTCAACTCCGGGCTCTACACCGCCTCCCGCATGGCCTTCTCGCTCGGCCAGCGCGGTGACGCGCCGAGGTCCTTCGCGCGGACCACCGGTCAGGGTGTGCCGCGGACGGCGATCCTCGTGTCCGTCGTCTTCGGCTTCGTGGCCGTCTTCTTCAACTACAAGTTCCCGGACTCCGTCTTCCTGTTCCTGGTGAACTCCAGCGGTGCCGTGGCGCTGTTCGTCTGGCTCGTCATCTGCTTCTCGCAGCTGCGGATGCGGAAGATCATCCAGCGGGAGGCGCCGGAGAAGCTGGTCGTGCGGATGTGGCTGTACCCGTATCTGACCTGGGCCACCGCCGCGTTGATCGTCTTCGTGCTCGGCTACATGCTGACCGACACCGAGCACGACGGACGCAAGACCGTGCTGCTGTCGCTGCTCGTCGCGGCCGTGGTGCTCGCCATCGCCGTGGTCCGGCAGCGGACCTCGAAGAGGGACGCCCTCCAGGCCGAGCTGCAGACCACCAAGGTGCGGGGCTAGGCAGCGCCCGGGGAGAGCTTCACGCCGCTGCACCCTCATAGCAGCGTGAAGCTCTCCTTCACGTCCTCGTAGATCGCCAGTGCTGTGTCCTCCCCGGCCGGCTGGTACCACGTATTGATCTGGTACGACTTCCCCCTCGCGTCGAAGCCCAGCAGCCGGGCGTGCCACGGGACGCCGTCCAGCGTGAAGGTGTACTCCCAGACCACCGCCGGGTAGCCGCGGAACGTCGTCTCCGCCAGGCGGATCTTGCGATAGTCCCGCCCCTGGTGGGCATTGCGTTCCGAGGTGCGCCAGCTGTCCATCAGGTCGCCCCGGGCCAGCGAGGACTTGGCGACCAGTTCCTGGGTGCCGTCGGGAGAGGTGTAGTGCACCTCCGAACCCGTCTTCACATCCCGCCGCCAGCCCTCGGGTGTCACCCACGCATAGCCCCCGGCCTCCTCACGCGCCCCCGGCGGCAGGCTCGGCGGCCGGGACGTGCCCGCGACCGTGGGCGAGGCGGAAGCCCTCGTGGACGCCGCCGGTGGTGTGCCGTCCGCCCGGGTGCCGTCCGGCGCCCTGGATGTCGCCGCCCAGACGATCCCGGCCACCGCGGCAGCCGTCAGCACGCCCGCCACGGCGGCTACCGCCGTCCGACGGGACCGAGGCGACGGCCCGGACGGAACCGCGGGACCGGGCAGTTCGCTCCCCGGCGGTATCTCCCCGGCTCCATGCACTCCCTGAGCCCGCGCCAGGGAAACTCCAGCCTCCGCCCCGGCCCGCCCCACCGGCGGAGGCGTCACCAGAACCGGCGTCGGCGCCTCAGCCGGAGCCGGGGTCGGCGTCGGCGTCGGCGTCGGCAAGGGAACGGACCCCGGCGCCGAACCCGGAACGGGCCATCCCCCGGGCCCTGCCGCCGAACCCGCACCCGCCCCCGACCCCGACGCAGAACCAGAACCCGCCCCCGGCACCGACGGCCCGGCCCCCAGCCCCGGCACCGTCTCGGTCTCCGCCCCCCGCACCGACGGCCCCGCCCCCGGACCCGAACCTGAACCCGGAACGGGCCATACCCCCGGCCCCGACGCAGAACCCGCCCCCGCCCCCGGCACCAACGGCCCGGCCCCCGGCCCCGTCTCAGCCCCGCGCACCGACGGCCCCGCCCCCGGCACCAAACCTGAACCCGGAACGGGCCATACCCCCGGCCCCGGCGCCGAACCCGACCCCGCCCCGGGCACCGACGGCCCGGCCCCCAGCCCCGTCTCAGCCCCCGGCACCGTCTCCGCCCCCGCCCCCACCCCCGGCTCAACCACAACAACCGTCGGCGAAGGCGTGGCCCTCGGTTCCGGAAACGCCACCCCCCGCAGTACCGCCTCCACCTCCCCCACCCCCGGCCGTCCCCCGGGGTCCTTCCGCAGCAGCGCCCCCAGCAGCCCCCTCAACGGACCCGCTGACGGCGGCAGTTCGGGCTCCTCGTACAGCACCGCGTGCAAGGTCGCCAGCGTTGTGTCCCGGGAGAAGGGGGACTGCCCGGCCAGTGCCGCCGACAGCGTCGCCCCGAGCGACCACATGTCCGACGGCGGCCCTTGCGGTCGCCCGGAGATCCGCTCGGGGGCCATGTAATCGGGCGAACCGACCAGCATCCCGGCCATCGTCAGCGCCTTGGCGTCCTGGATCGCCGCGATGCCGAAGTCGGTGAGCACGACCCGCCGTCCGGCCCCCTCGACCAACACGTTCCCCGGCTTGATGTCCCGGTGCAGTACCCCGCGCGCATGCACCTCGCGCAGCGCCTCCACCAGCCCCAGCCCGATCCGGGCGGCCTCGCCCGGCCCGAGCGGCCCGTCCTCGGCCATGATCCGTTCCAGGGAGCGCCCGGCCACCAACTCCATGACGATCCACAGGCGCTCGCCCTCGTCCACCACGTCGTAGACGCGGACGACGTGGGGATGGTCGATCCGCGCCGTGGCCCGCGCCTCGCGCAGGGTGCGTTCGCGGCGAGTGCGGGCGTCCTCGGCGTCCAGACCGTCGATGCGCATTTCCTTGACGGCGACCGGCCGGTCCAGCATTTCGTCGGCGGCTCGCCACACCCGCCCCATTCCCCCCTGCCCAATGCTTTCGACCAACCGATAGCGCCCTGCCACCAGTAACCCTGGAACACCGGAACTTCGCGCATTCCCCGTATTCCCTGTATTCCCCGTATTCCCCGGCAATTCGCTGCACCCCCTCAACGACGCCTCGTATGCAGCGCATTGAAGCACAATGGCCACGCGCCAGGCCGTACCAGCATAGTGCGGAGAAATCTTGTGGTACCTCTTCAAGTACTGCGAATTCAGGCGCAGGCAAGGGGGGCGAACATGAGTTCTCATTCGAAGAGGGGCCGTACTACGGCCATCACCGGATCGCTGGTAGCGGCATCTTTCTCGGCCGCACTGATCCTCTCCGGCACCGCCGGGGCGGACGACCAGGGACCGGGCAGCGACAAGGGGGGAAAGGCCGTCGACAAGGCACCGGCGGGCGTGGAACTGACCACGCTCCTGCCCGAGAAGATCTCGGTCGACAATGATGCGGAGAAAACGGCGGTGACCGCCACGGTGAAGAACGAGGGGGCGCAGGACAGCGGTCCGGTCAAACTCCTGGTCGTCGGTTTCGACGGACTGACGGTCACGAATGTCGAGGGCTGCTCCGCCATACCGGAAAGTGATCTGCCGGAGGGTTCGAACAGCGGTTTCGCCTGCCCGCTGGACAACCTGGCGGCGGGTGCGTCGAAGTCGTACGACGTCGACGCGACCTACGACCTGAGCAAGACCGGAAAGATCTGTCTGCCCGTCCAGAACAGCGACGGGACCAAGACGTTCTGGCAGCAGGGCCCGGTCCCGTTCGGTACGACGAACCCGTCACCGAACGCCCCGGCCACGCCCCTGCTGCTCGGCACCGACAACAAGCCGGTGGCACCGGGCGGCGACGAGCTGCCCAGGACCGGTCCCGTCCGTGACGTCCTGCCGCTGGGCGCGGCCGGCGCGGCGCTGGTCGCGGCGGGGGCGGCGGGACTGTGGTGGTCCCGACGGCAACCGGCGTAAGAGAGCGGCAAGCAGAAAAACACGGAGGGCCGGGAAGCGGCTGATGCGCCGCCCCGGCCCTCCGCAACACCCACCGGGCAATCAGCGCTTGCCGACGAGCTTCCACGCCGCGGGCAGCAGCCCCATCGCCAGCGCCGCCTTCACCGCGTCCCCGATCAGGAACGGCGTGAGCCCGGCCGCGATCGCGGCTGAGGCGGACATGCCGGTGGCGAGGGCCAGGTACGGGACGCCGACGGCGTAGATGATCGCCTCGCCCAGGAGCATCGCGCCCGCCATCCGCCACGGCGAGCGGTCGGCGCCCCGGCGGGCCAGTGCGCCGACGGCGGTGGCGGCCAGCAGCAGGCCGATGATGTAGCCGAAGGACGGGGCGGCCGCGCCCGAGCCGCCGTCCGCGAACCACGGCACACCGGCGACACCGGCGAGCGCGTACAGCGCGAGCGAGAGGAAGCCGCGCCCGGCGCCGAGGGCGGTGCCGACGAGCAGCGCGGCGAAGGTCTGGCCGGTCACCGGCACCGGGGTGCCCGGGATCGGCACGGCGAGCTGGGCCGCGAGGCCGGTGAGCACGGCGCCACCCAGGACGAGCGCGACATCGCGGACGCGGGAGGCGGGGAGCAGGTCGGCGAGGACCTGGCCCGGGCGGGCGGGGAGGGCGGCAGCGGTGCTCATGGGGACTCCGCGAGTGAGGGCGGTTCAGGACACCGTGACGCTAACCCAGGGCCCCGGGGCCGACCACCGTCACCGCCCGACAAAGGCGCCGGCGCGGCTGTGGTGGGCTCCTTACAAAGAGTGGTGGTTACACGTGAACGGGCGTGATACCGGTCACTGAGGTGGCGACGTATGGCTCACTCGGGAGGGGTGGGACGGGGTCTGTAGGGTCTCGCCAAATGGGCGGGCGCGGGGGCACGCCACCCCGGCCTCTACACTTCGTCCGGTTGTCCCCATTGTCCCCTGTCCCCTCACGTACTGGACGAGCCGCACCCCATGTCCCGCACCACCCCCGTAGAGGCCCCGCCCGAGGCGGACGCGTCCCTGTCCCACGGACTCAAGCAGCGCCATCTGTCGATGATCGCCCTCGGGGGCGTGATCGGCGCCGGGCTGTTCGTCGGCTCCGGCGCGGGGATCGCCGCCGCCGGGCCGTCGATCGTCGTCGCCTACATCCTCTCCGGCCTCCTGGTGATGCTGGTGATGCGGATGCTGGGCGAGATGTCGGCCGCGTATCCGTCGTCGGGGTCGTTCTCCGCGCATGCCGAGCGGGCGATCGGGCCGTGGGCCGGGTTCACCGCGGGCTGGGCGTTCTGGGTGCTGCTGTGCACGGCCGTCGGGCTGGAGGGCATCGGCGCCGCGAAGATCGCCGCCGGCTGGCTGCCGGGCACGCCGGAGTGGGCGTGGGTGGCGCTGTTCATGCTGGTGTTCTGCGGGACGAACCTCGCCGCCGTGAGGAACTTCGGTGAGTTCGAGTTCTGGTTCGCCGCACTGAAGGTCGGCGCGATCACGCTGTTCCTGGCGCTGGGCGTGCTGGCGATCGCGGGTGTGCTGCCCGGTACGGACTCCCCCGGCGCGAGCAATCTGACGGACTTCCTGCCGGGCGGCGGCGAGGGGCTGGTGATCGGCCTGCTCGCCTCGGTGTTCGCCTACGGCGGTCTGGAGACCGTCACCATCGCGGCGGCCGAGTCGGAGGACCCGGTGCGGGGTGTGGCGAGCGCGGTCCGTACGGCGATGTGGCGCATCGCGCTGTTCTACATCGGCTCGATGGCGGTCGTCGTCACTCTCGTCCCGTGGGACTCGAAGGCCGTCGTCGAGGACGGCCCGTACGTCGCCACGCTCGACCACCTGGGCATCCCGGGCGCCGGGCAGCTGATGAACGTGGTGGTGCTGGTCGCGCTGCTGAGCGCGATGAACGCCAACATCTACGGCGCCTCGCGCATCGCCTACTCGCTGGTGCGGCGCGACCAGGGACCGAAGGCGCTGGGGCGGGTGTCGGGCGGGGTGCCGCGGATCGCGGTGCTCGCGTCCTGCTTCTTCGGTTTCGTGTGTGTGGCGCTCAGCTACTGGCGGCCGGACGACGTCTTCCCCTGGCTGCTGAACATGATCGGCGCGGTCATCCTGGTCGTCTGGATCTTCATCGCCGTCTCGCAGCTGCGGCTGCGCCGCCGGCTGGAGCGGGAGGCGCCGGAGAAGCTGGTCGTGCGGATGTGGGCGTTCCCGGTGCTGACCTGGGTGGCGCTGGCGGGCATGGTGGCGATCTTCGTACTGATGGCCCGGGAGCCGGGCACGCGGGTGCAGTTGTACTCGACGGGCGGGATGACCCTGTTCCTGGCGGCGGTCGGCTACGCCTGGCAGCGGGCGCGCGCCCGGCGCTGACGCCACTCGACCGTCCGAAAGGGCCCCCACGTGCATACGTGGAGGCCTTCTTCTTGCTAGGTTGTAGTTGCAAGTTAGTTGCAATAAGAGCTCGGAGGGGACCCTTCATGCCCGTCTACACGCTGCCTGACCTGCCGTACGACTACTCCGCACTCGCCCCCGTGATCAGCCCCGAGATCATCGAGCTGCACCACGACAAGCACCACGCGGCCTATGTGAAGGGGGCGAACGACACGCTGGAGCAGCTCGCCGAGGCGCGGGACAAGGAGCAGTGGGGCTCGATCAACGGCCTGGAGAAGAACCTGGCCTTCCACCTCTCCGGGCACATCCTGCACTCCATCTACTGGCACAACATGACCGGCGACGGCGGCGGCGAGCCCCTGGAGAAGGACGGCGTGGGCGAGCTGGCGGGCGCGATCGCCGAGTCCTTCGGGTCCTTCGCGAACTTCAAGGCGCAGCTGTCCAAGGCCGCGGCCACCACGCAGGGCTCCGGGTGGGGCGTACTGGCGTACGAGCCGCTGAGCGGTCGCCTCATCGTCGAGCAGGTGTACGACCACCAGGGCAATGTCGGACAGGGTGCCACGCCGATCCTGGTCTTCGACGCCTGGGAGCACGCCTTCTACCTGCAGTACAGGAACCAGAAGGTCGACTTCATCGAGGCCATGTGGCAGGTCGTCAACTGGCAGGACGTCGCGAGGCGTTACGAGGCCGCCAAGTCCCGCACGGACGTGCTGCTCCTGGCGCCCTGAGCGCGCCGCCCTGATCGCCCTGCCTCGTGATCGTCCTGCCTCGTGATCGTCCTGCCTCGTGATCGTCTTCTCACCCTTCACGCGGGCAGGCGGAAAGAAGAAGGCCCCCGCGAGGACGTGACTCGCGGGGGCCTTCCGGTGCTCAGAGGTTGCTGAAGTCCGGGCCCTTGGTACGGGTGCGCTTGATTTCGTAGAAGCCGGGGACCGAGGCCACCGCGAGGGTGCCGTCCCACAGGCGGGCGGCCTCCTCGCCCTTGGGGGCCGGGGTGACGACCGGGCCGAAGAAGGCGACCTCCTGGCCGTCGGGGCCGGGGACCGAGATGACCGGCGTGCCAACCTCCTGGCCGACCTTGTCGATGCCCTCCTTGTGGGAGGCGCGCAGCTCGGGCTCGTAAGGGGTGGAGTCCCAGTGGTCCATGAGGGACTCGGGCAGGCCCACGTCCTTCAGGGCGGCGGCGACCGTCTCCTTCTCCGCGCCCTGGCCCTCGTTGTGGATGCGGGTGCCGAGCGCGGTGTAGAGGTCGCCGAGCACCTCGGCGCCGTGCTCCTGCTGCGCCGCGATGACGACCCGTACCGGGCCCCACGCCTTGGTGGCGAGCATCTCGCGGTACTCCTCGGGGAGTTCGTCCAGCTTGTCCTCGTTCAGCACGGCAAGGCTCATCAGATGCCAGCGGACCTCGACGTCACGGACCTTCTCCACCTCCAGCACCCATCGGGAGGTCATCCAGGCCCAAGGGCACAGCGGGTCGAACCAGAAGTCGACAGGGGTCTTGTCCGACATTTCTCTCCTCATGAGGAAGCGATTCTCCCGGGGAATGTCCGCACAACACCGCCACCCGTCCCACCATTCCCGGCTGCCCCGGATCAGCAGCGCATGGCAGGATCGGTGCTGTCCGCATACTGAACACCACCCGAGGGAGTGCCGCCCGTGCCCGGTGAGAATCTGTCCCGCGACGAGGCCCGGGAGCGGGCCGCCCTGCTGGCCGTCGACGGGTACGACGTGTTCCTCGACGTGCGTTCCGCCGTCGGCGACGGGAACGGCGAGCCGCGCACCTTCCGCTCGGTCACCACGATCCGGTTCCGCTGTGCCGAGCCGGGCGCGGCGAGCTTCGCCGACCTGATCGCGCCGAGCGTCACCGCCCTCTCCCTCAACGGCCGCGACCTCGACCCCAGCGAGGTCTTCGACGGCTCCCGGATCCTGCTGGAGGACCTCGCCGCCGACAACGAGCTGACCGTCGACGCCCAGTGCGCCTACTCCCGCACCGGCGAGGGCCTGCACCGCTTCGTCGACCCCGAGGACGGCGAGGTCTACCTGTACACGCAGTACGAGCCGGCCGACGCGCGGCGGGTCTTCGCGGGCTTCGAGCAGCCGGACCTGAAGGCGCCCTTCCGCTTCGAGGTGCGGGCGCCGGAGGGCTGGACGGTGTGGAGCAACGGCGTCGGCGAGCGCACCGACGGGGTGTGGCGGTTCGCCGAGACGAAGCCCATCTCGACGTACATCACCTGCGTGGTGGCGGGCCCGTACCACTACGTCACGGACTCCTACACCCGTACGTTCGACGACGGTACGAAGCTGGAGATCCCGCTCGGCGCGATGTGCCGCAAGGGCCTCGCGCCCTACTTCGACGCCGACGACGTCTTCCTGGTCACCAAGCAGGGCCTGGACTTCTTCCACGACCACTTCGACTACCCGTACCCGTTCGGCAAGTACGACCAGGCGTTCGTGCCCGAGTACAACCTCGGCGCGATGGAGAACCCGGGGCTGGTGACCTTCAGGGAGGAGTTCATCTTCCGCGGGAAGGTCACGCAGGCGTCGTACGAGAACCGGGCGAACGTCGTCCTGCACGAGATGGCCCACATGTGGTTCGGCGACCTGGTCACCATGGAGTGGTGGGACGACCTGTGGCTGAAGGAGTCCTTCGCGGACTTCATGGGCGCCTTCTCCCTGGTCGGCGCCACCCGCTTCAAGGACGGCTGGATCACCTTCGCCAACCGCCGCAAGGCGTGGGCCTACCGCGCCGACCAACTCCCCTCCACCCACCCCATCACCGCCGACATCCGCGACCTGCAGGACGCCAAGCTCAACTTCGACGGCATCACGTACGCCAAGGGCGCCTCCGTGCTCAAGCAACTGGTGGCGTACGTCGGTCAGGACGCGTTCCTGGAGGGCGCGCGGCGCTACTTCAAGCGGCACGCGTACGGCAACACCCGCCTCGCCGACCTGCTGTCGGTACTGGAGGAGACCAGCGGCCGGGACATGGCGGCGTGGGCGCGGTCCTGGTTGCAGCAGGCCGGGGTCAACTCGCTCACCCCGCAGGTCCTGCTGGACGCGCAGGGCCGGATCGACGAACTGGCCGTGGTGCAGGAGGCCGCGGAGTCGCACCCGGAGCTGCGGCCGCACCGGGTGGCGATCGGCCTGTACCGGCGTACGGACGCGGGGGCGCTGCAGCGGTACGCGCGCGCCGAGGTGGACGTGCACGGCGCGCGCACGGTCGTGGCGGAGCTGGCCGGAGCCGACGCGCCCGAGCTGGTGCTGGTCAACGATGACGACCTGACGTACTGCAAGATCCGCCTGGACGAGACGTCCCTCGACACGCTGCGACAGCACCTGGGCGCGCTGACCGACCCGCTGGCGCGCGCCCTGTGCTGGTCGGCGCTGTGGAACATGACCCGGGACGCGCTGCTGCCGGCGCGGGACTTCGTGGACCTGGTGCTGCGGTTCGCGGGGCGCGAGTCCGAGATCGGGGTGCTGCAGATGCTGCACGCCTGGGCCGAGTCGGCGCTTCAGCACTACGCGGCGCCCGACTGGCGCGAGACCGGCGGCCGGCTGCTCGCCGAGGGCGCGCGGCGCGAGCTGTACGACGCCGAGCCGGGCAGCGAGCACCAGCTGGCGTGGGCCCGTTTCTACGCGCGCGTGGCCGAGGATCCGGTCGGCCTGAAGCTGCTGCGGGATCTGCTGGACGGCGCGGCGGCCATCGCGGGCCTCGACGTCGACCAGGAGCTGCGGTGGGCGTTCCTGGAGCCGCTCGCCGCGCACGGGGTCGCCGACGAGAAGGTGCTGGCCGCGGAGTTGGCCCGGGACGACACCGCCTCCGGCAAGCGCCACCAGGTGCGCTGCCTGGCCGCCCGCCCGTCGCAGGCCGTCAAGGCGCAGGCGTGGGCGCAGGTCGTGGAGTCCGACGCGCTGTCCAACGCGCTGGTCGAGGCGACGATCGCGGGCTTCGCGCAGGCCTCGCAGCGGGAGCTGCTGGCGCCGTACGCCGAGAAGTACTTCGCCGCGATCGAGCGGGTGTGGACCGAGCGGTCGATCCAGATCGGCATGGACGTGGTGCGCGGGCTGTTCCCGGCGCTGCAGGACTCGCCGGAGACGCTGGCGGCGACGGACGCGTGGCTGGCGGCGCACGAGGGAGCCGCCCCGGCCCTGCGCCGACTGGTCCTGGAGGCCCGGGACGATCTGGCGCGGGCGCTGCGGGGGCAGGCGTGTGACGCGGCAGCGGACAGCTGACCAGCAGCTTTGGCCTGAGCTTTGGCCGTTGGTCACCGTTACGAAATTCAGGCAACAGTAGCCGTAACCCCTGGTCCGCACCCGAACGGACCAGGGGTTTTGGCTGCCCACTCGGCATCCGAACACGCGTCCTTTAGGGCGAGCTTGTCCCGTTTTGTCGACGGCCGTGTAACAACGGTTAAAGGGCCGATCGGCCGCGGGAATCCCCGGGTCATGAACCACGACACCCCGCTCTCCCCCCGCCCCCTGCACCACCTGTCCGACGGCCGGCGTCGGGTCATGACGGCCGCCCAGCTGCGGGCGCACGGTGTCTCGGCCGCCGAGACCAACGACCACTGCAAGCCCGGCGGCCCCTGGCAGCAGCTGCTCCCGGGCGTCTACCTGCTCCACCCCGGCCCGCCGACCAGCGAGGAACGGCTGCACGCGGTGCTGATGTACGCGGCCCGGCAGCCCTCCCCCGCGGTTCCGGCGCAGCCCGGCGCCGAGGAGCAGCGCCCGCCGTACCCGGAGGCGATGATCACCGGCCTCGCCGCGCTCAACCTGCACGGCTTCGCCGCCGTCCCCCCACTGCCCTCCCTGGACCGCATCGACGTCCTGGTCCCCCGGCTGCGCCGGCTCCGCTCGACGGGCTGCGTCCGCGTGCTGCGCACCACCGCGCTGCCCACGCCGCAAGTGCGCACGGGCCTGCCGGTCGCGCCGGTGCCGCGCGCCCTGGCGGACGCGGTGGCCGACCTCGCGGACGCCGGGGCGGTGCGGCGGCTGCTCACCGAGGCGGTGCGCGGCGGGCACTGCGAACCGGCGGCGGTCGTCCGGGCGTTGAACCAGGCCAGGCTGCTGAGCCGTCCGCATGTGGTGGACGCCGTGGACTCGCTGCTGGCGGAAGGGCGGGCGATCGCGGAGGACCGCCTCTACACCATGGTCCGGGAGTACGGCCTGCCCGACCCGGTGTGGAACGTCGACCTTCGCCTGCCCGGCGGCCCGCACCTCGGCGGCCTGGACGCCTACTGGCCGGAGCACGCGGTGGCGCTGGAACTGGACACCCGCGCCCCCCGCCCGGGCCATCAGCAGGAGGACGACGCCCTGTGGTCCGAGTACGCCCGCAAGCGTGAGCACCTGGAGCGGCTGGGCATCACGGTCGTACACATCACGCCGAAGAAGCTGCGGGACGCGATGGAACAGCAGGCGACGGTCGTACGCACGGCACTGATGGCGTCGGCGGAACGGGATCCGGCGGCGTATGTGGTGGTGCTGCCCCGGTAGTGACGGACCGGGACCGCATCAGGAGGGGAGAGGAGGGGCCGCCCGGGCCGATACCGGGCGGCCCCTCCTCATGTCCGGCTACTGGTCCACGCCGGACAGAGCATTGGCGATCAGGCGGGCGGCGAAGTCACGGTCGTCGGTGATCCGGTTGATGTGCTCGGCGAGCAGCAGGGCGGTGGCTTCCAGCGCGTTCATCTCGTCATCGGTCCAGTCCCCGTACTGCATGCGCCACAGGCTGGGGCTCAGGCCTGTACCTGCCGCGATGACCAGGCCGGCCATGGTGGGGATGGCCTCGGGGCGAACGCTCTTGCGCATCATGCGCATCGAGGCCACGAGGCTCGGCACCACGTACTCGATGACGTCCCTGTCGTGGTCCTCGTGCGCCCTGCGCAGCCACTGCATGAACATGTAGATGAGCGTGCACACGCCGTCCAGCAGGTCATCGACTCCGCCGGGACCCAAGGAAGCGACGGCCTGCTCGGTCAGCGCTTGTTGTTCGGTGTCGGTCTGAGTCTTGTCGTCGTAGATGGCTTTGAGCCGAGAGTCGACCATCATGAGCGCCGCGCCCACATCGCCGACGGGAGCGTGCTCGGGGTCGCAGGGCGATGACACAGGATTCCTCCTCGGGTGACCGTGGGCAACGCGGCGTTTTCGTACGGTAGCCCGTCGGTGATGCGAGGGTCCGACGAATCCCGAAGGTCCATCTCGCGGACGCGGTCGCCGGTCGAGCGCCTGATCAACAAGCTCAAGGGGTGGCGGGGCATCGCGACCCGCTACGACAAGACCCCGGAAAGCTACCGCCGGGCTTCACCTGTGCGCCTCGGTGATCTGGATCAAAGACCTCACCTGAACCAGAGCCGAGAGCCGCGCAGGTCATCGAGGGAATGTCGGGAGTCGGCCCGCAGGGTCAGATGAGGGCGGCGACCAGCAGGGCGAAGGCGGCGATGATGACGGCGACGCGGACGTAGTGGAAGCGGTCCCAGCGGTTCATCTGCTCCTTCCAGTCCTCGGGCCGGTTCTCGGGGGTCCACGTCTTGCCCCGGTTGTTGATCGGGACGAGCAGCAGAAGCGACATGATCACGCTGAGGATCAGCAGCGCGCCGGCGGTGACGACGAGGCCGGTGCCGTGGTGGTGCCATCCGGCGATGGCCCAGACCACGACGAGGACGAGCGAGGTGATGTACCAGACCGGCATCACGGCGCCGAGCATCCGCCCCCCGTGGGCGCGGCCGAGTTGGCCACTGTCCTCGGGGAGTGCGTTGAGGATCGGGTTGATGACGAAGGCGACGGAGAACTCCACCCCCACCATCACGCCGACGACCACGGTGGTGAAGACCTCGAGTGCGTTGAGCATGATGACCCCTCCTGGGATCTAGCGTCGCTAGCTGATGAGGCAACGCTAGTGCTGCCGTCGCTCGCTTGTCTAGCGATGCTAGGATCGGGTCATGTCGGTACAGGAACGCAAGCAGCGCGAACGGGCGGACCGCGAACGCCTCATCGTGGCGACGGCC
Source organism: Streptomyces sp. Z423-1 (assembly GCF_013009255.1). Classification (NCBI taxonomy): domain Bacteria; kingdom Bacillati; phylum Actinomycetota; class Actinomycetes; order Kitasatosporales; family Streptomycetaceae; genus Streptomyces; species Streptomyces sp. Z423-1. The sequence goes on along the minus strand of NZ_CP053109.1, from coordinate 6,182,657 downwards.
CGCGAACTCGCCGAGCAGCAGGGCTGGGACGCGGTCACCACCCGCCGGCTCGCCGAGCGCATCGAGTACAGCCAGCCCGTCCTCTACAGCCACTTCCGCGGCAAGCGCGAGATCATCGGCGCCGTCGCGCTCGAGGGCGCCGCCGAGATGGCCGCTGCGGTGCGGGCCGCGGCCTCCGCCGCGGACGACCCCCGCACCCGGGTCGCCGCCCTCGCCCGCACCTACCTCGACTTCGCCGCACGCAACCCGGCGGTCTACGACGCCATGTTCCAGCTCGACGGCGGCCTGGCGTTCGCGAACGAGGACACCCCACTACCTCTGAAGGACGCCTTCGCCGCCCTGCTGGAGACTCTCGGCGAGGTCGCCGGCGACGGCGTCCACCCGGCACTGTTCACCGAGCTGTTCTGGGCAGCCCTGCACGGGCTGGCCACCCTGACCCGGGCGGGACGGCTGCCGCCTGGAGACGCCGAGCGGAGGGTGGAACTGCTGGTGGACCGGCTCGCCATGGTCTGACACACCGTCCCGGCAGGCACGCAGTCGGGGTCCTCGGGCCCCGTTGCCTGCCTCCGGCATCGCTTCGACGGCCCCGTCGCGGGTGAACGACCGAATCGTGTCCACGGTGTCCGTACGGCTCGTGACCACCCTCGCCGGAACCGGACCGATCGTCACCGCGGACAAGACCGACGACGGCGGCGCCGTCGGCAGCGCAGGGCATGAGAAGGGGCGGGCGCCCGTACGGACGCCCGCCCCCGCTGCCGTACCGGTGACTTACGGCACGACCTTCTCGATCTTCACACTGCCGATGCCCGCGTCCGTCCCGCGCGCGTTGACCAGCCGTACCTGGCCGAAGAACTCACGTCCCTCGGGCGCGGCCGCGGCGGCCGTGACGCTGGCGGAGACCGTCGCCGAGTCGCCCGTGCCGAGCTTCACCGCCGCCGAGCCGTCGACGCTCACGCTGCCGAGGGCAGCGGAGAAGAAGACGTCCCGGTAGTCGTACGCGGTGGAGCCGGCCGGCACGCCGTAGCCGTAGACCTCGATGGTGTAGGTGCCGGCCTTCGGGGAGGCGACCGTCACCTGCTCCTCGGAGTCGCCGTCGGCGGACTGCCCGACCTGCTTGCCGCTCGCGTCGTAGACCGTCAGGTCAAGGTCGGCCGCCGCGTCCGAGACGTTGCCGATGACGACGTCGAGCGAGGCGGCGCCCTCGGGCACCTCGACCGTGCTGGTCTGGGTCTCACCCTGCTGGATCGTCGGGCGCGTGGTCTTCGACGAGCCGAGCGGCCCGCCGACCAGCTTGCCGTCGATCGCGGCGTAGCCGTTGGTCACCTTCCAGGAGGCGGCGGCCGGGGTGCCGACCTTGGCCTCGGGCACGGTCACGGTCTCCGGGTCGAAGGCCGCGCCGAGGACGGTGACGTCCAGCTTGTACGGGTTGTCCAGCAGCGGCGACGTACGGCGCGACTCGACCTCGATCTCCCAGACGCCGGGCTGCGGGTCGGCGTACGAACGCACGTCGGGGCGGCAGGTGTTGGCCGGGTTGTCGTAGTTCGGGTAGCAGTTGATCGTCGACGTCGGGTCGAACGGGACGCCGTAGGGGTGGATGGCGATGAACCGGGTCTGGCTCTTGCCCTTCAGCCCGCCGAGCGCGACCTCCAGCGACTTGGCGCCCTCGGGCACGGTCACGAAGTACGACTTGGTGCTGTTGCGCTGCACCGAACCGGACGCCGAGTAGGTGTACTTCAGCGGCTGCGAGACGACGACCGTGTTCAGGATCTGCTTGTCGATGCCCTCGGTGCGCGGGTCGTCGACCTCCAGGATCGCGCTCTTCAGCCCGGCGGACCTCGGCGCGGCCTGCACCTTGACGGTGACCGGCTCGTTCAGCGGGAGCCGCACCCAGTCGGAGCCGACGATCCGGAAGGTCCGGCCCGCGTTGTTCTCGAAGTCCAGCTTGTGCCAGATGGCGCGGTCGGCGCCGGACGTACGGGTGATCGTGATCTCGTACGTCTTCTTCTGACCGGCCTTCAGGCCGCCCTCACGGTCGTACAGGCCGGTGCCGTAGCCCGGGGTCTTCAGGAACTGGTCGATCGCGGTGTCGACCGGCGCCTTCACCGCGTACGTGTGCGCGCTCGCCCCGTCGCGGATCGCGTCCCAGGCGTCCTCGATGTCGACCAGGCCCGCGCCCTCCTCGTACGCCTGCACACCCTTGATGTGGTCGGCGGTCGAGGTCAGCGCCGTGCGCAGGGTGGCCGGGGTGAGCTCGATGCCCTTCTGCTTGGCGGCGGACAGCAGCAGCGCTGCGGCGCCGGTCGCCTGCGGGGAGGCCATCGAGGTGCCCTGGAGCATGGAGTAGCCGGGCGGCAGGCTGTAGCCGGCCTCGGCGACCGGGCCGCCGGGCGACCAGGTCTGCGTGGTGTTGATCGCGGCGCCGGGCGCGGACAGCGTCGGCGTGAAGCCGCCGTCCTCACGCGGACCGCGCGAGGAGAACGGCAGCATCGCGTACCGCTTCTCCACCTTCGAGCCGTAGTTGGCGGCCCAGGTCTGCTTGGAGATGGTCGCGCCGACCGAGATGACCTTGTCGGCGAGGGACGGGTCACCGATGGTGTTGGCGCCGGGGCCGGAGTTGCCCGCGGAGATCACCAGCTGGACGCCGTACTCGTCGATCAGGCGCGTGTACAGCTCGGCGCGCGCGTTGTTGCCGTCGTTCAGCGCCGGGAGGCCGCCGATCGACATGTTGACGATGTCGACGCCCCGGTTGACGACCAGGTCGATCATGCCCTCGGTGAGGGCCACGTTGGTGCAGCCGCCGGACCAGGTGCAGGCCCGGGAGGAGACCAGCTTGGCGCCGGGCGCGGCACCGTTCATCTTGCCGCCGAACAGGCTGTTGGCGGCGGTGATACCGGCCACGTGCGTGCCGTGGGAGCCCTCGATGACGCCGATGTTGACGTAGTCGGCCTTGGCGCCGGCCGCGTTGTAGACGACGTCCTTGCGGATCTCGACCACGAACGGTATTCGCTCGACGATCTCGGTCGCCGGGTTGTCGGTGCCGAAGTAGCCGATCTGGAAGCCGTCCTTGTACGGCTTCATCGCGGTGTCGTCGGTGAAGTCGAGGTCGTCGTCCAGGTCGACGCGCGCGGTGCCCGACGCGGCGTCGTAGAGCACGCCCCAGACGTCCGTGGTGTCGCCGTCGCGGTTCAGGTCACCGGCCATGTCGCCACCGGTGGTGGCGGACTCGGCGAAGTAGCTGAACTTGTACGAGCCCTCGGGCGCCTTGAACGTCTCGGTGCCCAGGGTGGGCGTGGTGATGGAGAAGGTCGGGCCGCTGACCGAGGTGGTCATCCGGCGCCAGGTGCCGTCACCGTCGACGACCGGGTCCGTCGCGGTCACCCAGTCGACGATCTTCCGCTCGCCGGTCGTCGTCTTCTGCAGCGCGGGGTGGCCGAGGTCCACACCCGAGTCGAGGATGCCGATGGTGATACCGCGGCCGTCCGCCTTCGGGTGGTCCTCGACGAAGTCGACGGCACCGGTCTCGTAGGACGGGTTGTACGGGTTCTTGGCCGGGGTGTTCTTGCCGGGCGCGGGGTAACTGGCGGTGGCCCCGGTGCCCTTCGTGCTGCCCGCGTTCGGCCGCGGGTCCTCCAGCGGTATCTCCTGCTTCAGGTCGATGCCGTGCACGGAGGACAGCTTGGTGGCGGCGGCGATGGCCGCGTCCGCCTTGCCGGTGGGCACGGTGGCCCGGACGTAGCCGAGCTTGTCGTACGTACGGCCGACCAGGCCGCCGTCGACCGAGTCGAGCTGCTCGGCGACCTGCTCCGTCTTGCCCGGCGCGGTGGCGACCATCATGGTCACGCTCTTGTCGCCGTCGGCCTTGGCCTCGGCGAGCAGCTCGGCGTCGTCGGAACCGAGCTTGTCGTGCGCGGACTTCACGCTCGGGTCGGCCGCCGAGGGGGCCTGGTCCGCGGCGAGGGCCACGGGTATCGGTCCGGCCGCGGCCAGCGCGGCGACGAGACCAGCGGCCACGGCGATCCGGGCCACACGTCTCGTGCCCGGTATCGCATCGCTCTGGGGGGTGAGTGTCATCGGCATCCCTGGTTGGTAAGGAACGAGACAGTCCGGAATCCGGTCCCGGACGATCGCTCAGCCTTACGCAACAGGGGGATGTTTGGCGAGGGTTGACGGAATCGAAATGGAGGGATGGGGAAAACCCGCGATCGACATAGGAGGACACAGAGGATGAGCGGAACAATTCGGGTGCCGGGCGGCATTCCCGGACGGCATTCCGGGTCCACGCGGGGTAACGTCCCCTGGTGCGAAAGACGTTGAGGGTGGCGGCCTACGCCATATGCGTCCGCGACGGCCAGGTGCTGCTCGCCCGCTCCCCCGCACCCGACGGCACACCCGAGTGGGTCCTGCCCGGCGGCGGCATGGAACACGGTGAGGATCCCTACGACACCGTTCGCCGGGAGGTGCGGGAGGAGACCGGCTACCGCATCGAAGTCACCGGCATCCTCGGCGTCCACTCCCTCCACCGCACCTTCCCGGGCCGCCGCTTCCGCCCGGCGACCGACCACCACGGCGTACGCCTGGTGTACGAGGGGACGGTGGTCGGCGGTGAACTGCGCCATGAGATCGGCGGTTCCACCGACATGGCCGCCTGGCACGACCTCGACGCCGTATCCGGCCTCCGACGCATCGGGCTGGTCGACCTGGGACTGCGGCTGTGGCGGGAACGCCCGGCGGCGGGGCGCGTCGACCTGACGTAGGAAACGGGCACCGAGCCGGTCCTGAAAAAGGCTGAAACCCGCTCAACTGGTACGGGCGCCAGCAACCTTCACGCAGCCCTCATGGTTTCTCCCTCCGACCGTGTCGTGATCCGAAAAGGATCCGAGAGGATCAGATGGGGGAAGACATGAGAAGCGTACGAGTGACCGTGGTGGCGGCGACGGCCGTGGCGCTGTCGGTCGCCCTGGCCGGTCCGGCCCTGGCGGCACCCACCGGGGGCGGCCACGACGCGACCCGCGAGGCGCTCCGCGCCGCCGTCAAGGACGGGGTGCCGGGCGTGACGGCCACCGCCAAGGACGCGCACGGCGCCTGGCGGGCGACCGAGGGCGTGGGGAACCTGCGCACCGGCGAGCCGCGTTCGACGGCCGACCGGTACCGGGTGGGCAGCATCACCAAGACGTTCGTGGCGACGGTGCTGCTCCAGCTGGAGGCGGAGGGCACGCTGTCGCTGGACGACACGGTGGACGAGTGGCTGCCGGGCGCCGTGCGGGGCAACGGCCACGACGGCCGGAAGATCACGCTGCGCCAGCTGCTCAACCACACCAGCGGCATCTACGACTACACCTCGGACGAGGAATTCGGCCGCACGTACTTCCTCAAGGACGGCTTCTTCGAGCACCGCTACGACACGAAGAAACCGGCCGAGTTGGTGGCGATCGCGATGGCCCACAAGCCGGACTTCGCGCCGGGCACGTCCTGGAGCTACTCCAACACCAACTACGTCCTGGCCGGGATGGTGATCGAGAAGGCGACGGGCCGACCGTACGGCGCCGAGATCCGCGACCGCATCCTCAGGCCGCTGCACCTGAACGCCACCTCGGTGCCCGGCACGCGGGTCACCGTGCCGCGGCCCAGCAGCCGCGCGTACAGCAAACTGGCCGAGACGGCGACCGGCCCGACGTACGACGTCACCAGGCTCAACCCGTCCCTGGCGTACGCGGCCGGCGAGATGATCTCCGACTCCGCCGACCTCAACCGCTTCTACCGGGCCCTGCTGGGCGGCAAGCTGCTGCCGCCGGAGCAGCTGAAGGCGATGAAGACCACGGTCGCCATAGACGGTGCCCCCAACGTCGGCTACGGACTGGGCCTGCTGGACCGCGAGCTGTCCTGCGGCGTGCACGTCTGGGGCCACGGCGGCGGCATCCACGGCTCCTTGTCGGAGGCGGTCACCACCCCGGACGCCCGCCATTCCCTCGCCTTCAACTTCAACGGCGACTGGGCGGGTGACAGCGAGGCGGTGATCGAGGCGGAGTTCTGCGGCGACCGGTAGCCGTCACAGGTGCGCGATGAAGGCCGACCAGGCTGTTGCGGGGAGGAGGAGGACGGGGCCGGTGGGGGCCTTCGAGTCGCGGATTGCGATGGCCTGGTCGGTGGGGCGGTGGGCTATTTCTACGCAGTTCTGGCCTCCGGAGTCGCTGTAGGAGGACTTGATCCAGGCGGCTTCGAGGCAGTTGGTTCCCGTCCCGTCGCTGTAGGAGGACTTGAACCAAGCCTGCTGCTGGGCGAGTTGGCGGGCAAGCGGGTGCGCGGGCATGGTCTACAACTCTCGTTCTAGTCGGTGGAGGAAGTCTGGCGTGTCCTCTGGAGGCAGCGCCGATGCTGCCATGGCGTCGAACCGGCGGTGGAACCGGTCGACTTCGCGAGGTTTGTCCGACGTGGACACGGAGCCCCAGGCGCTGTCGGTCTGAACGCGCGAGGGGAACTCGTCCCCGAAGCGACGATCGACAAGGAACCCGGCGATGAGGACGGCAGGGGACTTCTGGTCGTGTCCCGTATCGCCGCCGAACTGGACTGGTTCCTGCGTCCGGACGTCGGCAAGACGGTCCGCGCCCGCCTGACTATTCGCAGGGTGTCGCACCCGCCTGTGGCAACGTCCGGATGAGCAGCGGGCGCTGCCCGGCGATCGCGGCCTCGCCGACGAGCCAGAAGTCGGGGGACGCGCTGTCGCGGCGGATGACGACGAGGACCTGCTCGCCCTCGTCGAGGCCGGCGCTCGTAGGGATCACGAACCTGACCTCGGTGTCGGTCCGGGCCGGTTTGTAAGAGTGGGTCACCTCCAGGGTGACGCGTTCCTCACCGGTGCCGGGGACGGGCCGCGCGGACGTCACCTCGCCCTCGGCGACCAGGCGGGCGCAGGCGAGGTACTCGGCGGAGCCGAGGGGGCCGGCGGCACTGGAGGAGTCGGACTCGGCGCTGTCGGCGGCGGCCCCGGAGGTCTCCGTCACGCCGCCACCCGCCTGGCCGAGCAGCCAGCCCAGGCCCACCACCATCGCCCCGGCGGCCGCGACCCCGACCGCGCCGAGGGCGAGGGCGAAGGGACGGCGGCGGTGCGGGCGTACCCGGACCGGCGGCGACGGGGACTTCGCCGGTTCCTCCGAAACCTCCGGTACCTCGGGTACCTCCGTCAGCGCCTCGCCGAGGATCCCCAGCTGCTCCCGCAGCAGCGCCACGTCCGCCGCCGCCGACCGGTGCTCGGCCATGAAGGCGGCGTCGGCGCGGGCCGCGTCGGGCAGCGGCTGGTCCGTGAGGACGGCCATCAGCGGGTCCACGCCGGTGCCCTCGCCGTCGTAGCCGCCGTAGCCGTCGTGTTCGACGGTCACGTCACACCACCTCGTCCTCGTGCAGGCGGGCGCGCAGGGCCCGTACCGCCGTGTGCAGCCTGCTCTTGACCGTGCCCTCCGGGATGCCGAGCTCCTCGGCGATGGAACGCACCGGCAGATCGGCGTAGAACCGCAGGACGAGGACCTGACGCTGGGCGTCGGGCAGCTCGTCCAGGCCCTGGGCGACCGCGAGGGACAGCAGGCTGGTGTCCTCGCCGGAGGGAGCGTGCTCCGGCTGGCGCAGCGACGCCAGGCGTTCCCCGAGGCGCTCCTGCCTGCGTTTGGCGCGGTGCCAGTCCATGGCGAGGTTGGAGGCGACGACCGCCGCCCACGCGGAGACGTCACGCGGCGCCTCGCGGCCGTCGGCGGCCCGCTCCAGCAGCCGCAGGCGTACCTGCTGCACCCCGTCCGGCAGGTCCGCCTGCGGCACCCCGCCGAGCGCGAGCACCGCCCGCACCCGGCGCTCCTGGGCCGCGTCCAAGGGATCCCCGACATCACCGTGCACGTCGCCCCCCTGGCCGCGGCGCGCCTTTCCGCGCAGCACCGCACCCCCTCTCCTCGCACGAGGTCCGCGTTTCCCCTATGACGCCGGGACGGGCGGAAACGTTCGGCTCGCCCTCGGGTAGGCATCAGTGGCGTATGTCACGGAGGCCTCGTCCCACTACGCGGGCACAAGCCCAAAGGATTGGACACAGGGGCCCAGGTGCCCCGCATGATGGAAAGGCCCCGGTCAGGGAAGGGGCGCCCCGTAAGCCACGCAAAGGAGTCGTCGTGAGGGTCGGAATCGTCGGAGCCACCGGTCAGGTCGGCACGGTCATGCGCAGGATCCTCACGGAGCGCGACTTCCCGGTGACGGAGCTGCGTCTGTTCGCCTCGGCCCGTTCGGCGGGGACGGTCCTGGACGGCGTGACCGTCGAGGACGCGGCCACGGCCGACTACACCGGCCTGGACATCGTCCTGTTCTCCGCGGGCGGCGCGACCTCCAAGGCGCTGGCCGAGAAGGTCGCCGGGCAGGGCGCGGTCGTGATCGACAACTCCTCCGCCTGGCGCCGGGACCCGGAGGTGCCCCTGGTGGTGTCCGAGGTGAACCCGCACGCGATCGCGAGCCGCCCCAAGGGCATCATCGCCAACCCGAACTGCACGACGATGGCCGCGATGCCGGTGCTGCAGCCGCTGCACGCGGAGGCGGGGCTGGAAGCCCTGGTCGTCGCCACCTACCAGGCCGTGTCCGGCTCCGGCCTGGCGGGCGTCGACGAGCTGTTCGAGCAGGTCAAGAAGGTCGGTGAGGACGCGCCGAAGCTCACCCACGACGGCTCGGCGGCCGAGTTCCCGGCGCCGAACAAGTACGTCGCGCCGATCGCGTACAACGTGCTGCCGCTGGCCGGCTCGATCGTCGACGACGGTCTGAACGAGACCGACGAGGAGCAGAAGCTCCGCAACGAGTCCCGCAAGATCCTGGAGATCCCCGAGCTGAAGGTCTCCGGCACCTGCGTGCGCGTCCCGGTCTTCAGCGGCCACTCGCTCCAGGTCAATGCCCGTTTCGCCCGCCCGATCAGCGTCGAGCGCGCCAAGGAGCTGCTGGCCGGCGCCCCCGGCGTGGCCCTGACCGACGTCCCGACCCCGCTCCAGGCGGCCGGTCAGGACCCGTCGTACGTCGGCCGCATCCGCCGCGACGAGACGGTGGAGAACGGGCTCGCGCTGTTCATCTCCAACGACAACCTGCGCAAGGGCGCGGCGCTGAACGCGGTGCAGATCGCGGAGCTGGTGGCGGCGGAGCTGAGCGCGTAATACCTCCGGCGGTGCGGGCCCGGCCGCCCGCACCGGCTCCACCCACGTGCGGTGCGCCGCGCGGGAGCTGAACGGGCCGGTGCCCTGGCGAAAGCGATCGACAAACCCGATCAGGTTTCACAGGGCTGATCAACGCTGACATGATCACAACGTCTGCTATTCGTTGAGCGGCAACTCCCTTTGCCGCCAGCCGAGATGGGACGTTTGTGAATCACATCATGCATAGACGGCGAGCGGCGGGGAGAGCCCGGCGGGCAGCGCGTGCGCTGGCCGGGGGCCTGCTGCCGCTCGCCCTTGTCGTGGGCCTGCTGGGCGGTACGGCCGCCGCGGTCGAGGACCCCTTGTCCGACGAGGGGATGTTCAGCGGGCAGAGCGGCAGCCCCACGCCCCTCACCTCCCGCGCCATGGTCGTGGACCTGTACAAGAGCGGAGGTCCCGGGGTCAAGGCGGCCGCCGAGGCCGCTCTCACCGGGAGCGACGCGGACGTCGAGAACCTGCTCTCCACCGCCCGGGAGCTGGGAATCCAGGACAACCGCGTCGCCGCCGCACAACTCGCCGGCATCGGTGGCAGCGAGCTTCTCGACGCCGCGCGTACGGCGCTGTCGGGGACGCCGGAAGACCTCGAGACCTTCCTGTCCTCCGGCTGGGAGACGCCACTCCATCAGGACCAGCGCGTCCTGGTCGCGCAGATCATCAGCGTCGGCGGACCCAACGTCCAGGAGGCCGGCCAGGCCGCGCTGAGCGGTACACCCGAGGATGTCCAGGCATTCCTCGCGACCACCCAGTACGAGGCGCGGGAGCAGGACAACCGCGTCCTGGTCGCGCAGATCATCAGCACCGGCGGGACCAACGTCCAGGCAGCGGGCCGACTCGCGCTGAGAGGCACGCCGGAGGACATCCAGGAGTTCCTGGACGTCGGTCAGTACATCGCGCGCTCCCGCGACCAGGAACGGGCCACCGTCGCGCAGTTGGCGGCCCAGGCCAAGGAGGCCGGGCGCCAGGCCGCCAAGGAGACCAGCGCCGCGAAGGAGGCGTCGGCCAAGGCGGTCAAGGCCTCCGCGCTTGCCAAGGAAGCGGCGGAGAAGGCCGCCGAGGAAGCCTCGCTGGCCCAGCAGGACTCGGTCGACGCCGCAGCCGCCGCCGGGCGCGCCGCCAAGGCCGCCAAGGAAGCGGCGACCGCGGCCCAGCAGGCCATCGCCGCCGCCAACGCGGCCAACAACTCCGCCCGGATCGCGGCCAATGCCGCCGCTCAGGCAGCCGCCGCCGCGGCGGGGGCGGCGCAGGCTTCCTCCAGGGCACGCAGCGCCGCGGCCGACGCGGCCCGTGACGCGGCCAACGCCGACGCGGCGCGCCAGGCCGCTCAGCAGGCACGGAACGCCGCCAAGGGCGCCGACGCCGCGGCCGACGCAGCCGACGAGGCGTCGAAGGCCGCAGCCGCGGCCGGCTCCGCGGCGCTCTCCGCCATCAGCGCCGGCGCCAACGCCGATCTGGCCGCCGCCGCGGCCGTCGAGGCCAGCAATTTCGCCGACCAGAGCAGCGCCCAGGCCGCCGAGGCCCGCCGCGCCGCCGCTGCCGCCAAGCGCCACGCCGCCGAGGCCAACCGGGCCGCGACCGCCGCCGAGGCGCTCGCCCGCAGAGCGGCCACCGCCGCCGCCGAAGCCCGCGACGAGGCCCGGTCCGCCGCCGCACACGCCAACGCGTCCGCCGCGGCCGCCGAGGAGGCCGCCGATCACGCGGGCGACGCCGCGACGGCCGCCGACAAGGCCACCGCGCACGCCAACGCGGCCACCACGGCGGCCAACACGGCCTCGAAGGCCGTCACCAAGGCTCAGGCGGTCTTCCAGCTCGCCCGCGAGGTGGAGGCAGAGGAGCTCAAGGGCCGTACCAACGCGGGCATCGAGCAGGCCCGCGATGTCAAGGAGGCGTACGACCTCCAGCAGGCGGAGCGCGCCTCGGCGGTCCAGGACGCCAAGGACCGAGACGCCGAGGCCCAGCGCCTGGCGGCCGCCGCCGCGCAGCCGGACGCCGATCCCGCCCAGATCGCGACCGACGGCCGCAAACTCGCTCTCCTCGCCATGCAGTACGGCGACGCCTGGAGCCGGGCCGCGGCCGAGGTGGCGCTCGCCAGTCCCGATGAGTACGTCGTCGACTACATCCGCAACGGCTGGCAGGAGGCCCGGGCGCAGGACGAGCGCTTCCGGGTCGAGCGCCTGGCCGAGGACAGCATCGTCAAGGCCGTACGGGACGCCGCCGAGGTGGCCCTGGCGGGCGACGACGCCACGGTCCACGCCTTCCTGACGCAGGGCCAGTACGAAGTCGGCGCGCAGGACTTCCGCGTCGAGATCGCCCGCATCGCCGACGCCGGTGGCCCCGTCCAGACCGACGAGGCCCGCGCGGCCCTGGCGGCCGGCACGCCCGCCGCGTACCGGGAGTTCCTGGCCACCACGCAGTACACCGCACGCACCCAGGACGAACGGGTCATGGCGGCCCAGCTGGTCTCCGCGGGCGGGCCGGAGGTCCAGGCCGCCGCGCGGATCGCCCTGGAGGGATCGCCCACCGCGCTGCACGCCTTCATCGTCCGGGGCCGGTACATGGCCGAGCGCAAGGACTTGCTGGCGACCACCCACATCGCGCAGGTCCAGCAGCTGATCGCGGAGGCGGCGGGAGTAGCGGCCAAGGCGCATCAGGACGCCGCCGAGGCCCAGGAGTCCGCGGCCCTGGCCCGCAAGGCGGCCGCCGAAGCAGCCGAGTACGCCCGGCAGGCGGACGCCGCGGCGGCCGACGCCCAGGTCTACGCGGACGAGGCGGACCGGCACGCCAGGGACGCGGAGGCGTCCGCCGCGCAGGCCGCCGAGTCCGCGAAGACCGCCCGTGCCGCGGCGAACAGCGCGAACGTCGCCGCCAACGACGCGGCTCTGTCCGCCGCCACCGCCACGGTCTCCTCGGAGATGGCGCAGACGTCCGCGTCCATCGCCTGGTCGGCCGCGAACGAGGCCCGCGCCATGGCCCAGGCGGCGAAGCAGGACTCCGCGGCCGCCCTCGCGGCGGCCAAGGACGCCTACTCGATCGCGGTCGAGAAGGTGAGGGCGGAGCAGGAGGCCCTCCGCAAGGCCGCCGTCGCCGCCAAGGAGAAGGCGGCGAACGATGCGGGTGCGCGGGCGCGCGAGATCTACCGCTGCAACTTCGTCGGCTGCGACGAGTACTACAACAACCACCCGCGCTGGTGCCAGCACAACGAAGTGCTGTGCGAGCTCGAGGTCTTCGGGCGTGAGTTCGCCTCGGCGATGGAGCAGCTCCACAACGTCACCAAGGAGCTCACCGGCCTGGGCGAGCTGGAGAGCTGCGCCGACAACCTCGACGTGCAGTCGTGCTGGATGCTGCTGGCGGACGTCACCGTCAAGTCCAAGATCAAGTGGGTGGAGCTGGGGTACGACACGCTCCGCAAGCTCTTCAAGGTCAACCGGGTCTGCAAGGGCGCCACGGTCGTGGACGCGACCACCTCCAGCGCGCAGGGCATGTCCACGCAGCTGGTGACGGCGGCGAGCAGCAGCCGCAGGTGGGCCTGCGGCGAGTTCATCAAGAAGTACGACGGCAACGGCATGATCATGGCCGACGCCCAGGACGGCGTCCTGGAAATCGCTGTGGAGCGCAACGACAGCACCACCAGGGGCTACCAGATGTTCGACGACGTCATGTCCCACTTCGGCGCCGAGAACATCCAGAAGATCGAGGGCAAGTGGGTCCCGGCCATGCCGACCAACCTGAACAAGTTCAACCAGCTGATCCGGGAGGGCATGACCGTGGAAGAGGCCGCGGCCCAGACCTTCACCGGCCGGAACGCGGCACGGTACGGGTTCACCAAGATCAGTAAGGTTACGCTCGAAGGCGAGCCCGGCAACTACAAGAACGTCCGAATCGACTTCGAGCGGCCGAGCTAGCAGAACGGACTCCTCAGTGGACACGGACAAGACAGTCGAGAACCTGCGCGCCATGGCCGCGGAGGGCGCGGGTCTCCTCGCGATGATCGAGGCGCTCCGCAGCGATGAGACCTTCACACTGACCCCGTTGCATCTGCTGAGGGTCCTCAACGAGGCGTTCGGCATCCCCCTGCGGGAGTCCCGGACCCTGCTGGAGTTCTTCGACCCCGACCTGCGGCCCCTCGTACCGGACGCCGAGGCCGACCGGAGAGCCGCAGCGGTGCTGGCGCCCTACGTGTCGCGCGGACGGTAGCCGCCACAGCGGACGCCGCCTTGCGCCACACAGCCGCCCTGTCACCGGTGCAGCCCGCACCGGTGACAGGGCGGCGATATTGACCGTCTTCCGACAACTGGCTAGTTTCAGCCCGGTACTTGATCAAACAACGGCGGGGGGCTCGGATGCGCAGGCGTTCCGCCTGGAGGGGACCAGAGCATGACATTCCGCGTCCGTAATCTACTCATTCCCGGCGCGGTCGGCGCCGTTCTCGTGCTGGCGGCAGTGCCGTTCGCCTCGGCCGAGGACACGGCCACGCAGGCCGTGACACCGCCGTACGCCGTGGAGGACTTCAACTACCCCGGCGCCCAGAAAGTCCTGGAGACGAAGGGCATCCTGCTCAAGAGAGGCGACGGCCACATCGTCCTGGCCGACTGCGACTACAACCGCGACCAGATCCGCGTCATGACGGTCAAGGACGCGTCGGTGAACCGCGATGAGCTGTACTGCTTCGAGGCCAGCGGCACCAGCGGCTGGCTGACCTTGGAGTTGGAGAGAGTGTTCGCCCTGGAGACGGAGTCGCACCCGATCAGCGCGGACCTCGTCGGGACCACCAGCGGCACGACTGTGAAGGTCGACGTGGCGAAGAACGGGTTCAAGTCGGTCGGCGAGGGCACCGTTGACGGCGAGCGGTCCGTGCTGGTCGAGCTTCGCGTCACCGGCTGATCCGACCGAAGACCCTGCGCACCTCGTAGAGGAAACAGCCGTACTCGACGGCCCGGACGTGGACGAGCGCCACTTCCGGGTCGTCGAACGCGTTTGCTAGGGCTGCCTCGAAGCCGTTGTCGACCAGCCGTCCGCCGACGATGCGTCCCTCGGCCGAGTAGCGGCGGAGGGTGCGGTGGGCGTTGGTGAAGGGCAGGGCGCTCCCCTGAGGCCCCGGGCATTCCTCCGCATGGATGAAGACGGGGCCCTGTTCGTCGTACGCCCCCGGATCGGCCCCCGTCTGCGCGGCCCAGCGGCGCAGTGGGGCGTACGAGACCAGGGCGATCCGCTCCCCCGGCTCACTGCGGCGCAGGCAGCAGCGCAGCGGCGCCCCACCTTCCTCGTCCGTCACGGGAACCATCTCGCGTCCCGCATCGTCAGCAGAACGCAGCTCCTTCAGGACCGGCGGTTCGATCGGTCGTGCGATGTACGTCGTCATGGGCCCAGACTCGCGTGTGTCCGCCCCGCCCACCGGCGGGGAATGGACATCGCGTTCGCCGCAGGTCGCGTGGAAGGATGGCGCAACCGACACATAACGAGGAGATGACCGCGTGCCTGGCACAAACCTGACTCGCGAAGAGGCGCAGCAGCGCGCGAAGCTGCTCACCGTTGACTCGTACGAGATCGATCTCGACCTCTCCGGGGCGCAGGAGGGCGACACGTTCCGGTCCGTGACCACCGTGCGCTTCGACGTCGCCGAGAACGGTGTCGAGTCCTTCATCGACCTGGTGGCGCCGGCGGTCCACGAGATCACTCTGAACGGCGACCCCCTCGACCCCGGCGCGGTCTTCAAGGACTCCCGGATCGCCCTGCCCGGCCTGCTCCAGGGCCGGAACGTGCTGCGGGTGGTCGCCGACTGCGCGTACACCAACACCGGCGAGGGCCTGCACAAGTTCGTCGACCCGGTCGACGACCAGGCCTACCTCTACACCCAGTTCGAGGTGCCGGACGCCCGTCGCGTGTTCACGTCGTTCGAGCAGCCGGACCTGAAGGCGACCTTCCAGTTCACCGTGCGGGCGCCCGAGGGCTGGACGGTCATCTCCAACTCGCCCACGCCCGAGCCCAAGGACAGCGTCTGGGTCTTCGAGCCGACGCCGCGCATCTCGACGTACATCACGGCGCTGATCGTCGGCCCGTACCACAGCGTGCACAGCGTGTACGAGAAGGACGGCCAGTCCGTCCCGCTCGGCATCTACTGCCGTCCGTCGCTGGCCGAGTACCTCGACTCGGACGCGATCTTCGAGGTGACCCGGCAGGGCTTCGAGTGGTTCCAGGAGAAGTTCGACTACGCGTACCCGTTCCAGAAGTACGACCAGCTGTTCGTGCCGGAGTTCAACGCGGGCGCGATGGAGAACGCGGGCGCGGTGACCATCCGCGACCAGTACGTCTTCCGCTCGAAGGTGACGGACGCGGCGTACGAGACACGCGCCGAGACCATCCTGCACGAGCTGGCCCACATGTGGTTCGGCGACCTGGTCACCATGGAGTGGTGGAACGACCTGTGGCTGAACGAGTCGTTCGCCACGTACACGTCCATCGCCTGCCAGGCCGCGGCGCCCGCGTCGCGCTGGCCGCACGCGTGGACGACGTTCGCGAACTCCATGAAGACGTGGGCGTACCGCCAGGACCAGCTGCCGTCCACGCACCCGATCATGGCGGAGATCCGCGACCTGGACGACGTGCTGGTCAACTTCGACGGCATCACGTACGCCAAGGGCGCCTCCGTACTGAAGCAGCTCGTCGCATACGTCGGGCAGGACGAGTTCTTCCGGGGCGTGCAGGCCTACTTCAAGCGCCACGCGTACCGCAACACGCGCCTGACCGACCTGCTGACCGCGCTGGAGGAGACCTCCGGGCGGGACCTGAAGACCTGGTCGCGCAAGTGGCTGGAGACGGCCGGGATCAACATCCTGCGCCCGGAGATCGAGACGGACCCGAACGGTGTCATCACGTCCTTCGCGATCCGGCAGGAGGCGCCGGCGCTGCCCACGGGCGCGAAGGGCGAGCCGACGCTGCGTCCGCACCGGATCGCGGTCGGGCTGTACGAGATGGACTACGACGCCGGGAAGCTGGTGCGCGAGGAGCGCGTCGAGCTGGACGTCGACGGCGAGCTGACGGCCGTACCGCAGCTGGTGGGGCGCCCGCGTCCGAGCGTCGTGCTGCTGAACGACGACGACCTGTCGTACGCGAAGGTCCGCCTGGACGAGCAGTCGCTGGCCTTCGTCACCGACCACCTCGGCGACTTCGAGTCGTCGCTGCCGCGGGCGCTGTGCTGGGCGTCGGCGTGGGACATGACGCGCGACGCGGAACTCGCCACCCGCGACTACCTGTCCCTCGTGCTGTCCGGCATCGGCAAGGAGTCGGACATCGGTGTGGTGCAGTCGCTGCAGCGGCAGGTGAAGCTGGCGATCGAGCTGTACGCCGACCCGGCCGCCCGGGAGGCGCTGCTGACCCGCTGGACGGACGCCACGCTGGCGCACCTGCGCGCCGCCGAGCCGGGCGGCGACCACCAGCTGGCCTGGGCGCGCGCCTTCGCGGCCACCGCGCGGACGCCGGAGCAGCTGGACCTGCTTCAGGCGCTGCTGGACGGGTCGCAGACGATCACAGGCCTGGTCGTGGACACGGAGCTGCGCTGGGCGTTCGTGGAGCGGCTCGCGGCCGTGGGCCGCTTCGAGGAGGCGGAGATCGCGGGCGAGTACGAGCGCGACAAGACGGCGGCCGGTGAACGCCACGCCGCCACCGCCCGCGCCGCCCGCCCGACGCCGGAGGCGAAGGCGGAGGCCTGGGCCTCGGTCGTCGAGTCCGACAAGCTCCCGAACGCCGTCCAGGAGGCGGTCATCTCCGGCTTCGTCCAGACGGACCAGCGGGAGCTGCTCGCGCCGTACACCGACAAGTACTTCGAGTCGGTGAAGGGCGTGTGGGACTCCCGCTCCCACGAGATGGCCCAGCAGATCGCGGTGGGCCTGTACCCGTCGGTCCAGGTCACCGCGCACACCCTGGCGAAGACGGACGAGTGGCTGTCGACCGCGGAACCGAGCGCGGCGCTGCGGCGGCTGGTGTCGGAGTCGGGGGCGGGCATCGAGCGCGCCCTGCGGGCGCAGGGGGCGGATGCGGCGGCAGGCGCCCAGGGGTAGCTCTGAGTTGCACGGTACGCCGACGGGGCGCCCGACGAGCTGAGCTCGGGGGCGCCCCTTGGCGTGGGCCCGGGATAGTGTCGGGATAGTGTGGCGATCATGGGGGACTGGGAGATACGGCCGGCGTCGGGGGCGGACGTCGAGGCGGTGGCCGAGTTGCGGGCCGTGGTGCTGCGGGGGGATCTGGAGCGGCTCGGGCGGTACGACGAGCGGCGGGTCCGGCAGCGGCTGCGGGACGGGTTCGTGCCGGAGCACACCTGGGTGATCGAGGTGGGCGGCACGTTCGCGGGCTGCGTGTCCCTGCGGCCGACCGAGGACGCCCACTGGCTGGAGCACTTCTACCTGGCCCCGCATCTGCAGGGCGCCGGCATCGGCGGTGCGGTGCTACGGACCCTACTGCAGCGGTGCGACCGCGACGGCGTCCTGCTCCGGCTGAACGTACTGCAGGGGAGTCCGGCCCGGCGGCTGTATGAGCGGCATGGGTTCGCGGTCGAATCCGAGGATCCGGTGGATGTGTTCATGGTGCGGGCGCCGGGCGGGGGTGGGTGGGGCTCCGGGGTCTGCGTAGGCGCGGGCAGTCGTACCGCTGGGGTGGCACGGGTGGGCGCAGCGGTGTCTCGTCGGTGCGGGTGAGCGGCACGGTCCCGGCAAGCACCGACGCCGAGCGTCTGTCACCCCAGCCCGGCCGCGACCTCCCGCAACGCCCCCAGCACCTTGCCCGCGGCACCCAGCTCAGCCCCCTTCCGCACCGCGGCCACCACATGCCGCCGAGGTCGCTCCATCGCCAACTCCCGCATCACAACGCCATCCGTCCGCACCTGCACCATCCGAGGCACCAACGCCACCCCCATCCCCGCCTCCACCATCGCCAGAATCGCCGTCCACCCGGCCGCCGAATGCCCCTGCACAGGCTGAAACCCCGCCGCCTCACAAGCCGCCCGAGTGATATCGGACCAGGGCCCGCTCCCCCCGAAAATCCACGGCTCGGCAGCGAGATCGGCAAGCCGCACCCCTTCAGCCCCCGCCAACGCATGCCCCCGGGGCAACGCAAGGTCCAACGGATCCGACAGCAACCGCACGACACCGAACCGCCCATCCGCAACCGTCGGCGCCTGCGCCGCCAACGACAGCGCCACGTCCACCTCCCCCGCGGCCAGCAACTCGTACGCCTCCCCCGCCTCCACCTCCCGCACCCGCACGCTCACCCCGGGATGCACCGCACGCAGCGCCCGCACGGCCGGTACGACCAGTGCCGGTACGGCGGTGGAGAAGGCGCCCACCCGTACCTCACCGGCCTCGCCCTGGACGTACGCCGCCAACTCGGCGTCCGCCCGCTCCAGTTGCTCGAACACCGCCTCCGCATGCCGCAACACCAGCCGTGCCGCATCGGTGAGCCGCACCCGCCGCCCCTGAGCCTCCAGCAACGGCACCCCGAGTTGCCTGGACAGATTGGTCAGCTGCTGCGAAACCGCCGAGGGCGTCATCCGCAACGCCTCGGCGGTCGCGGTCACCGTCCCCCGCTCCCGCAACGTCCGCAGGATCTGCAGCTTCCGGATGTCCCACTCGACCATGGAACGGAAACCTACAGCTCAGCGCCGCCCGGCAGCCCCGAGCACGACCCCGCCCACGATCAGCACCATGCACAGCGCCTGCCCCCACCCGGTCCCCTCGCCCAACAGCATCCACGAGAGCAGGGACACGCACACCGGCTGCAGGTAGTAGACGGCCCCGGCACGCGCCGCCCCGACCAGCGCGATCGCCTTGTTCCACGCGAAGAAGGCGACGGCGGACGAGACGATCCCGACGTAGAGAAGAGGCAGCACCGTCTCGTACGACGGCTCGAAACCGCCCTGCACGGCGAGACTCACACCCTGTGCGGGCAGCAGCAGCACGGCGCCGACGAGGAAGGTGGTGAACAGGAAACCCGCACCGCCCAGCTCCGCGGGCCTGCGGCGCAACAGCGCGCTGTACGCCGCGAAGCAGCAGGTGGCGGCGATCATCCAGGCGTCACCGGGTCCGAAGTCGGCACCCTCACCGACCAGCAGCAGCACGCCCCCGCAGGCGATGAGCAGCCCGGCGACTCGGCGCCCACCGAACCGTACGCCGCTCGCGCGCTCGAACAACGCCATCAGCACCGGCGACGCGGCCATGATCACGCCCATGGTGGCGGCGGGTGTGGTGCGGCCCGCCTCGTTGACGAGAGTGTTGTAGAGGGTGACGCCGAGCAGCGAGGCCAGCAGGACGAATCCGGCGTGCCGACCGATCACCCGGCGCTGCCGCCAGGCCTGCCGGGCCCCGAAGGGCGCGACGACGACCAGCGCCACCACCCAGCGCCAGAAGGCGTGCTGAACGGGCGGGACGCTGTCGTGCAGGGCACGGGAGGTGACGAAGCTGCCGGACCAGACGAGGGTGGCGAGCGCGGCGAGGGCGAGGCCGACGGCAGGGGCGGCGGCGTTCCTGGGGATCGACGCGCTGAGCGCCGTACCCCTCGTGTGGGAGTAAGAGGAGGAAGAGGAAGGGGAGGTCCGGTCGGGGGCTACGGCCACGGAGGTCCTTTCGCTGGTCGGTGATCACGTCGTCGGATCCACCGTCCCAGCGAGCCACTCATCAGGTCCATCGAAACTTTTCGACCATTCTTTTCAGGGAATCTGAATAATCGGCCCGGGGCGTTCAGCCCAGGTGCGCCGTCAGGGCCGCCTCGATTGCGGCGGGGGTGGCGGAGTCGGTGGCCCAGGCGATGTAGGCGTCGGGGCGAATCAGGAGGGTCGTGCGGCGGGTGTCCGTCCAGTGGGCCACCGTCAGGTGACTGGTGCGGGGGGTGGCCGGTGGCTCGTAGGGGGCCGGGGTGATCAGGAGGTAGCGGCCGGTGCGGAGGGATTCGTAGAGGCGGCCGGTGGTGAGGGGGGCGTCGGGGGCACGGGTGCCGGTGAGAGGGTGGGAGCCCCGGGGGGCCTGGTAGCGGTAGCCGATACCGGTGACCTGGGCCATGACCTTGCGGCGTGCGGGGGCGGTCGCGTTGACGAACGCGGAGACCAGGGCGCGGGTGGCGCGCAGGACGGGGCTCTGCGCTCGGGCCAGGCGGACCAAGCCACCACTGCTGCGCAGCACCGCCTTGCCGACCGGGTGGCGTTCGGTCTGGTACGTGTCCAGCAGGCCCTGCGGTGCCCAGCCCTGGACGGTCGCGGCGAGCTTCCAGCCGAGGTTGGCGGCGTCCTGCAGGCCGGTGTTCATGCCCTGACCGCCGGCCGGGGAGTGGATGTGCGCGGCGTCGCCGGCGAGGAAGACCCGACCGACCCGGTACTGCGGCACCTGACGCTCGTCGCTGTGGAAACGGGACAGCCAGCGGGCGTCGTGCATGCCGTAGTCGGTGCCCAGGGCACGGCGGGTGACCTCCCTGACCTCGTCGAGGCCGAGCGGGGCGTCGTCGGCGACCTCGTGGCGGCGGTTCCAGCCCATGACGCGGTACCAGCCGTCGCCGAAGCTCGCGATCATCGCGAAGGCGTCGCCCGCGCCGTTGACGGTGAGGACGGTGTCGGGCTTCTCGGCGAGCCGGACGTCCGCGAGGAAGAGGGACCTGATGACGGAGACACCGGGGAAGGGCAGGCCGAGCGCGTGCCGGACGGCGCTGCGGTGGCCGTCCGCGCCGACGACGTACGCCGCGCGGTGGGTCACGACCGCGCCGTCGGCGCCGCGTACGTCCACGTCCACGCCGGTGCCGTCCTGGCGCAGGCCCACGACCTCGCTCTCGTGGGCGAACTCGACGCCGACCTCACGCGCCCGGCGCTCCAGCAGGCGTTCGACCTCGTACTGCGGGGTGATGAGCAGGAACGGGAAGCGGGAGGGCAGCGTGCTCAGGTCGAGCGAGAGGCGGCGGAAGAGGCGGAGCTCGGTGAGGGTGCCGCCGGTGGCGATCAGCGGGTCGGCGAGGCCGCGGGCGTCGAGCTGCTCCAGGGTGCGGGCGTGGACGCCGAAGGCGCGGGAGAGGTTGCTGATGCCTTGGGGTCGCTTTTCGAGGAGGGTGACGGGGACGCCGGCGTGGGCGAGGTCGCCGGCCAGGAGGAGGCCGGTGGGGCCGGAGCCGACGACGATGACGGAGCGGGGGGTTTGGGCCGAGGTTTCGGGGGTGCCGTTCATCTTGGCCTCCTGGTGCCAACGAGCGTTGGTCAACGATTGTTGGCAACGGTAGACGTCGAGGCGAGCGGCGTCAACGGCTGTTGGCCTACGAGCGTTGACCTACGCATGTTGGCCAACATGTGGACACTGGTTCACCCACACCCGTTGGCCTACACTCGTTGGCATGCCCGACACCCCGCCCACGCCACCCACGCCGCCACCCACGCCGCCGCCCCCACCAACCCCCCGCCGCTCCGACGCCACCCGCACCGCCATCCTCGACGCCGCCCGCGAGCGCTTCGCCGCCGACGGATACGAGCGCGCCACCATCCGGGCCATCGCCAAGGACGCGAACATCGACCCGTCGATGGTCATGCGCTACTACGGCAACAAGGAGGGCCTCTTCGCGGCCGCCGTCGCCGTCGATCTGAAGCTCCCCGACCTCGGCACAGTCCCCCGCTCCGACGTCGGCCGCGCCCTCGTGGCGCACTTCCTCGACATGTGGGAGGAAAACGAGGTACTCACCGCCCTGCTCCGGGTCGGCGTGACCAACCAGGCCGGGGCCGAGCGGATGCGGGGCATCTTCCGGGATCAGTTGCTGCCGGTTGCCCAGCAGGTCTGTCCCGACCCCGAGCAGGTACCGACGCGGGCCGCGCTCTGTGCGACGCAGGTGCTCGGGCTGGCGCTGACCCGTTACGTCCTGCGGTTCCCGCCCACGACGGCACTCGCCCGCCAGGAGATCATTGCCTGGCTGGCCCCCACCATCCAGCGCTACCTCACCGCGCCGAGCCCCTGACGCCCCGCCGCCCCCTGACACCGACCCCCGGACATACCGAAGGCGCCGGCCTCATCGACGTACGACGAGAACGGCGCCCTGGGGAGCGCTGGAGACCTTCGGTCAGGCCTTGGCGTCGGCCTTGGTCGTGATGTTGGACGTGGTCGTGTCCCTCCGCTTGTGGGACTTGTCCAGCACCACCACCAGGCCCGCGATCACCGCGAAGATCACGACCGGGGCAATCACGAACCAACCCAGCGTCTCGATGACGCTCAGGCCCGTGCCGGGGTCGTCGCCGTCGTCACGCGTGAGCGCGAGCGCGGGGGACGACATGAGCAGCATCATCAGCGTCGTACCGGCGGCCAGGGCGCCGGCGCGCAGGGCGTTCTTCTTGTCCACGGTGCCAAAAGTACCGAACGCCGGGTGGGGCCGCGCGCCCGGGGTCCCGTAAGCGGTGCCGTAAGCGGTGCGGACCCGCGACGAAGGGCCGCTCATCCCCGCTCGCGTTCCCCGTCGCTCCCACTCCCGGCGCCATCCTCCCCGGCGCCATCCCCCCGCACCGCCTCCACCAACGCCCGCAACCGCACAGAAGCCGCCAGCCCCTCCAACGTCACCACACGCCCCGCCGCATCCGCGATCGGCAACCGCCAGTTCGGATACTCGTCCCACGTCCCCGGCAGATTCTGCGGCCGCCGATCCCCCACCCCGTCGGGCAGCCACACGCCGATCATCCGGGCCGGCGTACGCAGCAGGAACCGGTGGACGGCCTGGACCTCGGCCTCCTCCTCCCCCGCACCCAGGCCGCCGCCCGTACCCCGCAGCAGACCGAGCCGGGCGAGCAGCGCCAGCCATTCCCCCGTATCGGCGGCCGCTTCCCCCCGCTCCACGTCCACAGGGCGGGTGAGCAGGCCGAGCCGGTCCCGGAGTTCGACGTGTTCGCCGGTCAGCCGGGCCGCGGTGGGCGGCAGGTCATGGGTCGTCGCGGTGGCCAGGCAGTCGGCGCGCCAGCGGTCGGGCGGCAGCGGACGGCCGTCGCCGTCCCAGTCCCGCTCGAACCACAGCACCGACGTGCCGAACACCCCCCGCTCCCGCAGCGCTTCCCGCACCCCCGGCTCCACGGTCCCCAGGTCCTCGCCGATCACCATCGCCCCGGCCCGGGAGGCCTCCAGCACCAGTACGGCGAGCATGGCCTCGGCGTCGTAGCGGACGTAGGTCCCCTCCGTGGGCGGCAGTCCCACCGGCACCCACCACAGCCGGAACAGGCCCATCACGTGGTCGATGCGCAGGGCGCCCGCGTAGCGGAACAGGCCGCGCAGCAAACCCCGGAACGGCGCGTACCCGGACTCGGCCAGCCGGTCCGGGCGCCACGGCGGCAGGCCCCAGTCCTGGCCGCGGGCGTTGAAGGCGTCCGGCGGGGCGCCCACGGACATCCCGGCGGCGAAGTACCGCTGCTGCGCCCAGGCGTCGGCGCCCCCGGGGTGCGCGCCGACCGCGAGGTCGTGCACGATCCCGACCGGCATCCCCGCCTCGCGCGCGGTGCGCTGTGCGGCGGTGAGCTGGGCGTCGGTGAGCCAGGCGAGGCGGGAGTGGAAGTCGACGCGGTCCATCAGCTCGCGCCGGGCGCGGGCGGTTTCGGCCGACCGCGGGTTGCGCAGACCGTCCGGCCAGGTGTGCCAGTCGGGCCCGTGCAGCTCGGCCAGCGCGCACCAGGTGGCGTGGTCCTCCAGGGCGTCGCCCTGCTCGGCGAGGTAGTCGCAGTAGGCGGCGCGTCTGCCGGGTCCGAGGGGGACGTCCGCCACGAGTTCCAGCGCTTCCCGCTTCAGCTCCCACACCGCGTCCCGGTCGATCAACGCGCCCTTCTCCAGCACCGACTCCCGCAGCCGGTCGGCCCGTTCGGCGAGCGCCCGCATCCGCTCGCGGTCGCCGACGTACGCGTACTCGGGGACGGCCTCGATCCGCAGATGCACCGGGTCGGGGAAGCGGCGGGAGGAGGGGCGGTACGGGGAGGGGTCGGTGGGGGCGCCGGGTACGGCCGCGTGCAGCGGGTTGACCTGGACGAATCCGGCGCCGAGGGAGCGGCCGGCCCAGGCGGTGAGTTCGTCGAGGTCGCCGAGGTCGCCCATGCCCCAGGAGCGCTGCGAGAGCAGGGAGTAGAGCTGGACCAGGAGGCCGTACGACCGTATCGCCGGCGTGGGCAGCCGGGGTGGGGCGGCGATGAGGTGGACGTCGGCGGTCCGGCCGTCGGGTGCGGTGGCGGTGAGGCGGTGGACGCCGGGCGGGAGGTGCTCGGCGCTGTCGCGGGTCTCGCCCTGCTCGGTCTCGATCCGCAACCGGGTGCCCTCGGGCAGCCCGGCGAGGGCTTCGGGCGCGGCGTCGCCCCAGCAGACGACGGTCGGTGGCAGCAGCCGTTCGCGCAGTTCCGCGCGGCGGGCGGCGAGCGCGGCACGCGTGGCCTCGGGTGTGCTCGCGTCGACGCCGAGTGCGGCCAGGGTCCGGGTGAGCGCGGCGGCCGAGGCGGTGACCGTGCGGTCCGGGGACGGGCTGTAGGAGGGGACGACGCCGTACGACTCCGCGAGTCGGCACAGGTCTTCGCCGGGAGCTTCAGCCGGGCGGGGTGCGCTCATCCACGACCTCGCGGGGTCGGTGTCCAGGGTGCGGTCATCCACAACCTCGCGGAGTCGGTGTCCAGGGTGCGGTCATCTGCCACCTCGCGGAGTCGGTGTCCAAGGCTCGGTCGGCTACGGCCGTGTGGAGTCGGCGTCCGGGACGGCGAGGGGTGGCTCGCTGGTGAGGGGTTCGGCGTCGGGCAGCGGGGGTTCGCTGGTCAGCGGCGCCTCGGTGCAGGCGCCCTCCGCGCTGAAGACGCACACATGCTCAAGATCCGGTTCGGCCGGATAAGCCCCAGCCCGGTCCCCGCCGACGGACGACGGCTCCGCCGGCCGCGGGAACGGCAGGCGTTTGGAACGGGGCGTGTCCCCGGGCGCCGAGGTGCGTTTGGAGCGGGCGCCTCCGTCGGAGCGGAGCGTGTCGTCGGAGAGGGCGGACAACAGAAGGTGTGCCGATGCGGCCACGGTGGTCTCCTTGTCGAGTCGAGTGGGTCATCGCAGCCCTACCCAATGAGCGCGAGGCCAGACGCCCCCAAGACGAAGAAGGTCCTTCTCATCACATTCCGTACGCGCCCACTCGCTCCAGGTTCCGACAAAACAGCAGATGACGGCCACTCCCGTTGACACTCCCCGCTACGGATGGTGGGCTCGATCTCTCCCTGACGCGGACATGGGAAGAGGCGGACGACAGCGAGGAGGGCCTGTGCGGCTGCGGCACGGACGGGGGGCGGTCGCGCTGGCGTTCGCCGTGGTGGCGGGGACCGGCACCGCCGGAGCCCTGGGCTCCACGCCCACCGCCCAAGCGGCCCCACTGGCCCCACCGAACCCATCCGCTTTCCTGACGGCCCCACCGACCCCACCCGCTTCCCTGACGGCCCCGGAGTCCCCCACCGCCGACGCGCCATACCCCTCCGTCTGGCCCCGCCCCCACTCCCTGCGCCGCACCGGCACCCCGGCCACCGTCACCGACGAGGTCGCCCTCCGGACCGGCCCGACGGCCGACCCGTACGCCGTCCAGGCCCTGCGCACCCTGCTACGGCAGGCCGGCGCCCGCCGGATCACCACCACCGGCGACCCGGTCCCGCCGGGCGTCCTCGTCGTCCGCGCCGGGACGCGGACCCCCGACCGTGACCTCCCCTCCGGCGGCTACGAGCTCACCGTCGACGGCGACACCGTCACCCTCACCGGCACCGGCCCGGACGGCCTCTTCCACGCCGTCCAGACCCTGCGCCAGCTCCTGCGCCCCGACGGCACGATCACGGGCGCGGCCGTCCGCGACTGGCCCGGCACCGCCGTACGCGGCACCACCGAGGGCTTCTACGGCGAACCGTGGACCCGCGAACAGCGCCTCGCCCAGCTGGACTTCATGGGCCGCACCAAGCAGAACCGTTACCTGTACGCCCCCGGCGCCGACCTCTACCGGCAGGCCCGCTGGCGTGAGCCGTACCCGGCCGGGCAGCGGGCGGAGTTCCGGGAGCTGGCGGAGCGGGCGCGGCGCAACCACGTCACGCTGGGCTGGGCGGTGGCCCCGGGGCAGGCCATGTGCCTGTCCTCGGACGCGGACGTCAAGGCGCTGACCCGGAAGATCGAGGCGATGTGGGCGCTCGGGTTCCGGGCGTTCCAGTTGCAGTTCCAGGACGTCAGCTACAGCGAGTGGCACTGCGAGGCGGACGCCGAGCGGTTCGGGTCGGGGCCGGAGGCGGCGGCACGGGCGCACGCGCGCGTGGCGAACGCCGTGGCGCGGTACCTGGCCCACCGCCACCCGGACGCCGCCGCGCTCACCTTGATGCCGACCGAGTACTACCAGGACGGCGCCACCGAGTACCGGCGGGAGCTGGCGGGCGCGCTGGACGCGGGTGTCCAGGTGGCGTGGACGGGCGTGGGGGTGGTGCCGCGCACCATCACCGGGCGGGAACTGGCCACCGCCCGCGAGGTGTTCCGGCACCCGCTGGTCACCGTGGACAACTACCCGGTCAACGACTACGCCGAGGACCGCGTCTTCCTCGGCCCCTACACCGGCCGCGAACCCGCCATCGCCGCCGGTTCGGCCGCCCTCCTCGCCAACGCGATGGCACAGGCCGAGGCCTCCCGCATCCCCCTGTTCACCGCAGCCGACTTCGCCTGGAACCCGCGCTCCTACCGTCCCCAGGAGTCCTGGCGGGCCGCCCTCGCCGACCTCGCGGCAGGCGACGAACGCCGCGCCGAGGCCCTGACCGCCCTGGCGGGCAACGACGCGTCCTCGGTACTGGGCGGGGAGGAGTCGGCGTATCTGCGGCCGCTGATGGAGGCGTTCTGGCGGGAGCGGACGGCCACGGACGGCACGGCGGTCGGGCGGGAGCGGGCGGCCACGGACGGCACAGCGGCCGGGCAAAAACAGCCGACCACGGACGGCACAGCGGCCGGGCAAAAACAGCCGACCACCGACGACACACCGGCCGAGCGGAAGCCCAAGCCCGCCCAGGACCGCCTCCGCGCCGCCTTCACGGTCATGCGCGAGACCCCGTCCCGCCTCTCCGGCACCCCGCTCGCCCTCGAAGTCACCCCGTGGACCCAGCAGTTGGCCCGCTACGGCGACGCGGGGCTCGCCGCGCTCGACATGCTCGAAGCCCAGCGCACCGGTGACCCGACGGCGGCCTGGACGGCGTACCGCACCCTCGGCGAGCTGCGCGAACGGCTGGGCGAAGCGCGAGTGACGGTCGGTAAGGGCGTGCTGGACCCGTTCCTGGCGCAGGCGCAGAAGGCGTACGAGAGCTGGGCGGGCCTCGACGCCGAGCCGGACGCGGACCGGGGCTACGGGGGCGACGGCCGTACCGTTCGCTTCCCGCACACCCGCACGCTCGCCACGGTGACCGTCCTGGCCGCCCCCGGCACGCAGGGGACCGTCGAGGCCCGGGTGCCCGGCGAGGGCTGGCGGCGGGTCGGCGCGCTGGACGCCTCGGGCGCCACCGAGCTGACCGCGCGCCTGCGCGCCGACGCCGTCCGCGTCACCGGCCCGGCGCCCGGCCGGGTACGGCATCTGGTGCCCTGGTTCGCCGACTCGCCCGCCGCCGCGCTGGAGTTGCCCGGTACGGCGGACGCGGAGATCGGCGGGACGCGGCGGCTGACCGCCCGGCTGAGCGCCCTCAGGCCCGCCGATGTGCGGGACCGGCTCACCGTCGATGCGCCAAAGGGCATCGAGGTGCGCGTCCCGGGCGATGCCCTGACGCTGCCGCGCGGGTCGTCGGTCGAGGTGCCGGTCGAGGTGATCGTCCCGGAGGGGACGCCGCTGCGGGCGTACGACATCCGGCTCGCGTTCGGCGAGGTGTCCCGCACCCTCACCCTGCGTACCTTCCCCCGGACCGCCGGGCCCGATCTGGCGCGCACCGGCAGCGCCCGTTCCTCGGCCGACGAGACGCCCGACTTCCCGGCGTCCGCGGCGAACGACGGGGACCCGCGGACGCGCTGGTCGTCGCCGGTGGAGGACGGCGCCTGGTGGCAGGTGGAGCTGGCCCGGCCGGTGCGGCTCGGGCGGGTGGTGCTGCACTGGCAGGACGCCCATCCGTCGGCGTACCGGATCCAGGTCTCGGCGGACGGCCGCCGCTGGCGTACGGCCGCGGTGGTGCGGGACGGGCGCGGCGGCCGCGAGGAGCTGCGGATGGACGAGCGGGATGTGACGTACGTACGCGTGCAGGGCGAGAAGCGGGCGACGGCGTACGGGTACTCGCTGTGGTCGGTGGAGACGTACGCGGTCGCGGACTGAGGCACGCTGTTCACCCCACCGGACAATTTCCTGGACCGAATTCCATGGACCGAATTCCCTGGATCGAATTTCCTGGCCGCTATTCACTCAGTACATATACTCAGTACATACTGATCGCATGAGCACCCGCCACATCCTGCTCGGACTGCTCGCCACCGGTCCCAGCCACGGCTACGACCTCAAGCGACGCCACGACGAACGCTTTCCGCAGGCCCGGCCACTGGCCTACGGGCAGGTGTACACGACCCTGCAACGACTGGTCCGCGACGGACTGGCCGAGGTCGACGGCACCGACGCCGACGGCGGCCCCGAGCGCACGCTGTACCGCCGCACGGCGGACGGGACGCGGGAACTGGCGCGCTGGGCGGGCGAGATCGCGCCGCCCGCGCCGTTCGTGACGAACGAGATCTTCGCCAAGGTCGTCGTCTCGATCCTGTCCGGCGGCGATCCGGCGGCGTATCTGCGCGCCCAGCGGACCGCCCACATGGAGCGCATGCGGGAGCTCACGGCGGTCAAGACCGGCCCGGGCGCCGATCTCACGACCGTGCTCTCGGCGGACTACGCCCTCAACCACCTCGACGCCGACCTCCGCTGGATGACCACCACGGCGGCCCGGCTCACCACCCTGACCGCGGAGGTCGACTCAGCATGAGCAACCCAGAGCCGCTGCTCGCGGCCCGTGACCTCACCAAGGCGCACGGCAGGACCGAGGCCCTGCGCGGCGCCTCGGTC
Organism: Streptomyces sp. Z423-1; assembly: GCF_013009255.1. NCBI lineage: Bacteria > Bacillati > Actinomycetota > Actinomycetes > Kitasatosporales > Streptomycetaceae > Streptomyces > Streptomyces sp. Z423-1. The sequence continues at coordinate 6,153,441 of NZ_CP053109.1, read as the reverse complement.
GAGCTGCACGCCGGCGAGATCCTCGCCGTGACCGGCGCCAGCGGCAGCGGGAAGTCGACGCTGCTGCACTGCCTCGCGGGGATCGTCCGGCCCGACGGGGGTTCGGTGTCGTACGGCGGCGAGCGCGTCGACCGGCTGCCGGAGCGGCGGCTGAGTGAGCTGCGGCGGACGGAGTTCGGGGTGGTGTTCCAGTTCGGGCAGCTGATTCCCGAGCTGACCGCCCTCGACAACGTGGCGCTGCCCCTGATGCTGGGCGGGGCCGGACGGCGGGAGGCGCGGGAGCGGGCCGGGGAGTGGCTGGAGCGGTTCGGGGTGCGCGGGCAGGGGGAGCTGCGCCCGGGTGAGATGAGCGGCGGGCAGGCCCAGCGGGCCTCGCTGGCGCGGGCGCTGGTCACCGGGCCGAGGGTGGTGTTCGCGGACGAGCCGACGGGCGCGCTGGACTCGCTGGCGAGCGAACAGGTGATGACGGCGCTGGTGCACACGGCCCGCGAGGCGGGCACGTCCGTGCTGCTGATCACGCATGACGCCCAGGTGGCGGCGTACGCGGACCGGGAGGTCCGGCTGAGTGACGGCGTCGTGGTGCCGGTGGGGGTGACGGCGTGAGGAGTGTCGGCGCTGCTGGACTGGGGTCCGATCTGCGGCTGGCCTGGCTGCTCATCCGTGGTTCCGACCGGCGGGAGTGGTGGCGGGTCGGGCTCACCGTGGTGGGCGCGGGGCTGGCCACCGGGTTCGCGCTGGGCGCGGTGGCGATCGCTTCGCTGGAGGGGCAGTACAGCGTCGACTTCGGCAACGGTCTGCTGAACCAGCCCGGGGAACGGGCGGGGGTCGTCGTCGCGCTGATGATGCTGCTGATCCCGGTGCTCGGGTTCCTCGGGCAGTGCTCCCGTGTCGGCGCCGTGCACCGGGACCGGCGGCTGGCCGGGCTGCGGCTCGCGGGTGCCGCACCGGGGCAGGTGCGGCGGATCGCGGCGCTGGAGGCGGGGCTCGCCTGTCTGGCCGGGTCGGTGGCGGCGACGGTCGCCTCCGTCGTGGTGGTGCTGGGGGTGTGGCAACGGCCGCCGGTCATCGTCTGGGCCGGGTTCGTGCCGGCCGCGGTGGCCGTGCCGGTGCTGGGGGCGCTGGTGAGTGCGCTGGCGTTGCGCGGGGTGATCGCCTCGCCGCTGGGCTGGGTGCGCCGGGTGCGGACGGCGCGGCGGCCGGGGCGCGTGCTCCTGGTGGCGGCCGCGGCACTCGCGGTGCTGCTGGTCACCGCTCTGCTCTCGGACGAGGGCGGTGCTCTCGGGCTGGCGCACGGCCCGCTGACGGTCTTCTTCGCCGTGCTGCTCGTCGGGGCGGGCGCGATCTGGCTGTCCGGTGCCTCGGCCCGGCTCACCGGCGCCTTCCTCGCCGCCCGGACCGGCCGGCCGACGGTGCTGATCGCGGCGGAGCGTCTGCGCGACGACCCCTGGGCGGCGGCCCGCACGCACGCCGCGGTGCTGCTGGTGACGATCGTCGGCACGGGATTCATAGGCGTGCGGCAGGCGCTGCTGGCGGCGCTCGACGCCGAGCAGCCGCTGGCCGCGAGCCGCTCCTTCTACACCACCGGCCTCGACCTGACCGCCGCCGCGATCGCGGTCGCCCTGCTCATCACCCTGTCGGCGCTCGCCGTCGGCACCGCCGAGTCCCTCGCCACCCGGCGCCGGGGCCTGGCCGCGCAGACCGCCGCCGGGGTGCCGCAGGCGGTACTGGGCCGGGCGCTGCTGCTGGAGACCGCGCTGCCACTGGCGCCGGCGATGCTGCTGGCGGGCGTCGGCGGCATGGTCATCGCCACCTGGTACGCCGCGCTCACCGGCAGCGGCGCACTGCCCTGGGCGGCGCTGCTGGCACCGGCGGGGGTGTACGGCGCGTGCCTGCTGGCGGCGGCCACCTCGCTGCCGCTGCTGCGCCGGTCGGTGCGGCCGGGCGAGCTGAGGTACGTCTGAGGGCACGCGTGCTCACGGGACCGGGGTGGACGGGGGTCTCCCCGGTCCCGTACGAGCACCTGTTCGGGACATGCAAAAGCCCGGATCGTCAGGCGGAAATGCCGTCGATCCGGGCCAAGGCGTCGTCCGCGCCGTACGGCTGCAAGTACGGCAGCCAGCGCGGGTCCCTATGGCCGGTCCCGATGATGCGCCAGGCCAGGCCGGTGGGTGGGGCGGGTTTGTGTCGCAGCCGCCAGCCGATCTCGGTGAGGTGGCGGTCGGCCTTGACGTGGTTGCAGCGGCGGCACGAGGCCACCACGTTGTCCCAGACGTGCTTGCCCCCGCGGGAGCGCGGGATGACGTGGTCGACGCTGGTTGCGACGCCACCGCAGTACATGCACCGGCCCCCGTCGCGCGCGAACAGCGCCCGGCGGGTCAGAGGAACGGGTCCCCGATAGGGAACCCGGACGAATCGCTTGAGCCGGACCACGCTGGGTGCGGGGACTGTGACGGTCGCGCTGTGCAGATAGGCGCCGGACTCCTCGAGGCATACGGCCTTGTTCTCGAGGACGAGGACGAGCGCGCGGCGGAGCGGTACGACGCCGAGCGGCTCGTACGACGCGTTGAGGACCAGGACATGCGGCACGGATGCCTCCTTGGGCGTCGGCGGCGCGTGGCTCGCGCCGGGACGATCTGCAGTCAGTCTCCCCTCATGCCTGGTGAAAGCGCCACCATGTCCCGGTAACGGGCTGGGAGTGTTTTCGACCACACCCGCTTCCTCCCCAGGCTCCCGACCATTTCCTCCCCCTCCTCATCGCACTGTTCGCCTCACCTGCTGTTCGTCTGATCTGTTCATCCCCCGACGGACACCGTCTCTCCCTCGAACATCGCAACGATCTCCACCCGATGCCCCGATAGTGTGGTTGCTCCGCCCGCCCGGTGACCTTTTTGTGACCTTGGACCAGACCGCCGCACCGGGGGCGGGCCGTTGCACCTGGAGGTACCCGCCGTGTCGTCCTTGCCCGTCCTGCTGGCCGCGGGACCGTCACCGTCCCCGTCTCCCTCGGAGACGGCAGCCTCCGTGCCCACGCTGCAGGACGCCCAGCACAGCGCGACGAACGCCGCCGGCTGGGTGGAGGAGAACTGGTCGACGTGGCTGGCGATCGGGCTGCAGGTGCTGCTGATCGTGGTGGTCGCGGTGGTGCTGCGGGTGGCGGTGCGGCGGGCGATCACCAAGCTGATAGACCGCATGAACCGCACCGCGCAGTCGGTGGACGGCACCGCGATCGGCGGTCTGCTGGTGAACGTGGAGCGCCGCCGTCAGCGCTCTCAGGCGATCGGCTCGGTGCTGCGCTCGGTGGCGAGCTTCGTCATCCTCGGCACGGCCGCCCTGATGATCCTGTCCACCTTCAAGATCAACCTCGCCCCGCTCCTCGCCTCCGCCGGTGTGGCGGGCGTGGCGATCGGTTTCGGCGCGCGCAACCTCGTCACGGACTTCCTGTCCGGCGTGTTCATGATCATTGAGGACCAGTACGGCGTCGGCGACTCGATCGACGTCGGCGTCGCGTCCGGCGAGGTCATCGAGGTGGGCCTGCGCGTCACCAAGCTGCGCGGGGACAACGGCGAGATCTGGTACGTCCGCAACGGTGAGGTCAAGCGGGTCGGCAACCTCTCCCAGGGCTGGGCCACGGCCGGCGTCGACGTCACCGTGCGCCCCTCCGAGGACCTCGACCGCGTCAAGGCCGTGCTCACCGAGGTCGGCGAGGCGATGAGCAAGGAGGAGCCCTGGAACGAGATGCTCTGGGGCCCGATCGAGATCCTCGGCCTGGACAGCGTCCTGCTCGACTCGATGGTCGTCCGCGTCTCGGCCAAGACGATGCCGGGCAAGGCCCTGACGATCGAACGCGAACTGCGCTGGCGCATCAAGCGCCGTTTCGACAAGGAGGGCATCCGCATCGTCGGCGGCCTCCCGGTCCAGCAGGACGAGAAGTCCGCAGCCGACCCGACGGCGGGGATGGCGGCACCGTCGGCGTTCGCGAGCTCGATCTCTCCGCAGGCGATCGCGGCGTCGCCGATCCCGCCGTCGACGAGCACGACGAAGTAGCCCGAACGGCTCAGCACACTCGCCCCACCTTGGACACGACCCCCTTCCTGGACGACTGACGTCCGCCCCCGCAGGTAACGACTCCGTTGCCGCGGGGGCGTTCGCTCTTGACGCCCCCTTCCCGCCGGGCCTACCTTCCTGCCAGACGATAGGAAACCTTCCTAACAGTGGCCGGATGGACGCACAGCACCGCCCACTGCCAAGCTGAGCGGCCGAAAGGCAGGTGTCGAACCCATGGCAGGAACCGCCGGTACCCCGGGCACCCCCCGCGTCCTGCGCGCCATGAACGACCGCGCCGCACTCGACCTGCTCCTGGAGCACGGCCCCCTCTCCCGCACCCGCATCGGCAAGCTCACCGGCCTGTCCAAGCCGACCGCCTCCCAGCTGCTGGCCCGCCTGGAGGCCGCCGGGCTCGTGCTGGTGACCGGGACCAGCGAGGGCCGCCCCGGGCCGAACGCCCAGCTCTACTCCCTCAACCCGGCCGCCGCCTACGCCGCCGGCCTCGACGTCACCCCCGAGCGCATCCTCGCCGCCGTCGCCGACATCACCGGCCGCACGGTCGGCACGTACGAGGTCCCCGCCCCCGGCAGACGCCCCGCCCGGCCCGTCGTACGCCAGGTCACCGACGCCCTCGACGGCGCTGTGAAGGCCGCCGGGCTGGCCAGGGACGACATCCGGCGGCTCGTCATCGGCACACCCGGCGCCTTCGACCCCAACACCGGCCGCCTCCGGTACGCCTCGCACCTGCCGGGCTGGCACTCCCCCACCCTCCTCGACGAACTCGCCGCCGCACTGCCGATGCCGGTGGAGTACGAGAACGACGTCAACCTCGTCGCCGTCGCCGAGCAGCGGCTGGGCGCCGCCCGCGGGCACGGCGACTTCGTGCTGCTGTGGAACGAGGGCGGCCTCGGCGCCGCCCTGGTCCTCGGCGGCCGGCTGCACCGCGGCTGGACCGGCGGCGCGGGCGAGGTCGGCTTCCTGCCCGTCCCCGGCGCCCCCCTGGTCCGCCAGGTCACCAAGGCCAACAGCGGCGGCTACCAGGAGCTGGCCGGTTCCCAGGCCGTCCCCGCCCTCGCCCGCGACCTCGGCGTGCCGGACATCCCCTCGGGCCCGTACACCGAGGTCGCCGCCGCCCTCCTGGCCCGCGCGGCGGAGGCGTACGACACCCCAGGGCGCCGTACGCCCAGGGCCGACGCCGACTCCGGCCCGGCCACCTCCGGCTCAGACGACTCCGGCCCGGCCACCTCCGGGTCAGACGACCCCGGCCCGGCCACCTCCGGGTCAGACGACCCCGGCCCGGCCACCTCCGGTTCCGGTGACTCCGGCCGGACCACCGCCCGCACCGCCGACTCGGATCGGACCACCCCCCGGACCGACGACTCCGGCCGGACCACCCCCCGCACCGCCGAGGACGACCCCCACCGCCACCTCCTCCACACCTACGCCACCCGCCTCGCCACCGGCCTCGCCTCCCTCGTCTCCGTCCTCGACCCCGAACTCGTCGTCCTGAGCGGCGCATCCCTCACCTCCGGCGGGGAGACGCTGCGCGCCCTGGTGCAGGCCGAGTTGGCGGAGCTGGCGGCGGCCCGCCCCCGGCTCGTCATCGGCGACGTACGCGAACACCCCGTCCTGCGCGGCGCGTTGGAGAGCGCCCTCGCCACCACCCGCGACGAGGTCTTCGACACCTCGCGCTGAGCAACCCATCCCGCTCCTTCCCCTACTTGGGAGGCTCCGCCATGCCCGAAATATCCCGAAAAGCGGCCATCACGCTCGCCGCCTCCGTGGCCCTCCTCGCCACCGCCTGCACCGGCCAGTCCGCCTCCGGCGCGAACGACGACCCCTCCCAGGCGACGACCCTCACCTTCTGGCACGCCTGGAGCGCGCCCTCCGAGGTCGAGGCCGTGCAGTCGCTGATCGCCGGTTTCGAGAAGGCGCACCCCGACATCGACGTGAAGGTCGTCGGCAATATGACCGACGACAAGATCAACCAGGCCCTGCGGGCGGGCGGCGACAACGCCCCCGACGTGATCTCGTCCTTCACCACGAACAACGTCGGCAAATTCTGCTCGTCGGGCGCGCTGGTCGACCTCAACCCGTTCTTCGAGAAGTCCGGCATCGCCCCGGAGAAGACCTTCCCGAAGGCCATGAACGAGTACACCCAGTTCGAGGGCAACCGCTGCGCGGTCCCGCTGCTGGGTGACGCGTACGGGCTCTACTACAACAAGACGGCGTTCGAGAAGGCGGGTATCAAGGCGCCGCCGAAGACCTGGTCCGAATTCGAGTCCGTCGCGAAGAAACTGACCATCACTCAAGGCAGCTCCTACCAGCAGCTCGGCTTCATGCCGAACTACCACGGCTGGGAGACCACCACAGAGCACTATCTCGGCCAGTTCTCCCCGACCTACTTCGACGACAACGGCAAGTCCAATCTCGCCGAGGACCCCGCTTTCGAGGCCGGTTTCAAGCTCCAGAAGCGGCTCGTGGACGCGCTCGGCGGTTACCGGAAGCTGGAGACCTACCGAGCCACCCTCGGTGACGAATGGGGCCCCAAGCACCCCTTCCACACCGGTCAGGTCGCCATGCAGCTCGACGGCGAATGGCGCCTGGGCATGGCCCTGGACGCCAAGCCCGACTTCGAGATCGGCGTCGCCCCGCTGCCCGTCCCCGACGACCAGGCGGACCAGTACGGCAAGGGCTACATCACCGGCACGATCGCCGGAATCGCCGCCACCAGCGAAAAGCAGAACGCCGCCTGGGAGCTGGTGAGGTACATGACCACCGACACGGACGCGGTCGTGAACTTCTCCAACGCCATCCACAACGTCCCCTCCACGCTCGCCGCCCTGAAGTCGCCCAAGCTGAAGTACGACCCGCGCTTCAAGACGTTCCTGGAAATCGCCGCGAACCCGAACTCCACGACCACGCCGACCTCCGTCAACGGCGGCGTGTATCTCACGACGATCCAGCAGTTCGGCTACGACTACGAAAGCGGCAAGGAGACCGATCTGAAGGCGGGCCTGGAGAAGACCGCCCGGCAGATCGACACGGACATCGCGCAGGCGAAGTAGCGGCACCACCATGACGACCCTGGCTGCCAAGCACCGTAGATCCGCACTGCGTACCGCGGCCTTTCTGTCCCCCTGGCTGATCGGCTTCTCGGTCTTCTTCGCCTATCCGCTGCTGTCGACGGTCTATTTCTCGTTCATGCACTACGACGGCTTCCGGCCGCCGGCCTGGAGCGGAACGAAGAACTGGATCTACGTCTTCGAGCACTACCCGCTCTTCTGGCCGGCCTTGCGCAACACCTTGTGGCTGGTGCTGGTGATGGTCACCCTCCGGGTCGTGTTCGGACTCGGCGTCGGCCTGCTCACCACGAAGATCAAGACCGGCACGGGCGTCTTCCGCACCCTGTTCTACCTGCCTTACCTCGCCCCGCCCGTCGCCGCCACCATGGCCTTCGCCTTCCTCCTCAACCCCGGCACCGGCCCGGTCAACTCGATCCTGGAGCGGGCCGGCATCCCGGCCCCCGCCTGGTTCGCCGACCCCGCCTGGTCCAAACCGGCGCTCACCCTGCTGGCCCTGTGGGGCATCGGCGACCTGATGGTCATCTTCATGGCCGCCCTGCTCGACGTACCGAAGGAGCAGCACGAGGCGGCGGAGCTGGACGGGGCGTCGGCGTGGCAGCGGTTCCGGTACGTGACGCTGCCGAACATCTCGCCGATCGTGATGTTCGCGGTGGTCACGGGCGTGATCCAGACCATGCAGTACTACACACAGCCGCTGGTCGCGGGGAAGGTCGCCTCGGGTGTGATCCAGGGCGCGGGCACCCAGTTCGAGCCCGGCTACCCGGAGAAGTCGACCCTCACCCTCCCCCAGCTCGTCTACAACCTCGGCTTCCAGCGCTTCGACTACGGCGCGGCGTGCGTGGTGGCGCTGGTCCTGTTCGCCCTGTCGATGGCGTGCACCGCACTGCTGATGCGGCGCCGGGGCGGTCTCATCCAGGCAGGTGACTGATGATCCGCCGTCGGACACTGCTGGAGTGGGTCGCCGTACACTCCCTGGGCGTCGCCGCCGCGCTGTTCTTCACCCTGCCGTTCGTCTTCGTGGTTCTGACCTCCCTGATGAGCGACAGCCAGGCCCTCAGCCGCGACCTGATCCCGGACACCTGGGAGTGGGGCAACTACCAGCGGGTCTTCGACACGCCGGGCTTCCTGACCTGGTGGCGCAACACCCTCCTGTACGCGGGCCTGGGCACCGTCCTCACGGTCGTGTCGTCGGTCCCCGTCGCGTACGCACTCGCCAAGTTCCGCTTCCGGGGCCGCAATCTGTCCCTCATGCTGGTGATCTCGATGATGATGCTGCCGCCGCAGGTCGTCGTCATCCCGATGTACCTGTTCTGGGCGAAGCAGCTGGATCTGTCCGGCACGCTGTGGCCCCTGCTGATCCCGATGGCGTTCGGGGACGCGTTCTCCATCTTCCTGCTGCGCCAGTTCCTGACGACGATCCCGAACGAGTACCTGGACGCGGCGCGGGTTGACGGCTGCGGGGAACTGCGGACGCTGCTGAGGGTCGTCCTGCCGATGGCGAAGCCGGGCGTGGCCGCGGTGGCCCTGTTCCAGTTCTTCTACGCGTGGAACGACTACTTCGGCCCGCAGATCTACGCATCCGAGAACCCCGGCGCCTGGACGCTGTCCTACGGCCTGGAGTCGTTCAAGGGCGCGCACCACACCGACTGGAACCTCACCATGGCCGCGACCGTGCTGGTCATGGCCCCCGTGATCCTCGTGTTCTTCTTCGCCCAGAAGGCGTTCGTCGAGGGCGTCACGCTCACCGGAGTAAAGGGTTGACTTCACGTATGAAACTCACCGTGGTCGGCGGCGGTTCGACCTACACGCCCGAACTGGTGGACGGCTTCGCCCGCCTGAGGGACACCCTGCCCATCGAGGAACTGGTGCTCGTCGACCCGGCGGCCGACCGGCTGGATCTGGTGGGCGGCCTGGCCCGGCGTATCTTCGCCCGTCAGGGACACGGCGGGCGGGTGGTGACGACCTCCGATCTGGACGCCGGTGTCGAAGGCGCCGACGCGGTGCTGCTCCAGCTGCGCGTCGGCGGGCAGGCGGCCCGCCGGCAGGACGAGACCTGGCCCCTGGAGTGCGGCTGCGTGGGCCAGGAGACGACCGGCGCGGGCGGCCTGGCGAAGGCGCTGCGGACGGTGCCGGTGGTGCTCGACATCGCCGAGCGGGTCCGGCGTACCAACCCGGACGCCTGGATCATCGACTTCACCAACCCGGTCGGCATCGTGACCCGCGCCCTGCTGAAGGCCGGGCACAAGGCGGTCGGGCTGTGCAATGTGGCGATCGGCCTGCAGCGGAAGCTCGCCGCGCTGCTCGGGGTCGCCCCGGCCGACGTCCACCTCGACCACGTGGGCCTCAACCACCTCACCTGGGAGACCGGCGTCCGCGTGGGCGGCCCCGAGGGCGAGGACGTCCTGACCGAGCTGCTCGGGGCGCACGGCGACACGATCGCCGCCGACCTGCGCCTGCCACGCGAGCTGCTGAACCGCCTGGGCGTGGTCCCGTCGTACTACCTGCGCTACTACTACGCGCACGACGAGGTCGTGCGGGAGCTGCGCACCAAGCCCTCGCGGGCCGAGGAAGTGGCCGCCATGGAGCGGGAGTTGCTGCGGATGTACGGCGATCCGGCGCTCGACGAGAAGCCGGAGCTGCTGGCCAAGCGGGGCGGCGCCTACTACTCGGAGGCGGCCGTGGATCTGGCGGCGGCGCTGCTGAGCGGTGCGGGGAATCCGTACCAGGTGGTGAACACGTACAACCGGGGCACACTGTCCTTCCTGCCGGACGACGCGGTGATCGAGGTGCAGGCGGCCGTGGGCGCGCAGAGCGGTCCGGTGCCGCTGCCGGTCGCCGCGGTGGATCCGCTGTACGCGGGCCTGATGGCGAGCGTGACGGCGTACGAGGACCTGGCCCTGGACGCGGCCCTGCGCGGCGGGCGGGAGCGGGTCTTCCGGGCGCTGCTCGCGCATCCCCTCATCGGGCAGTACGCGTACGCCGACGCCCTCACCGACCAGCTGATCGCACACAACCGGGAGCATCTCGCGTGGGCCTGACCGCAAGCGTCCTCGCCGTCGACGCGGGCAACAGCAAGACGGACGTCGCGGTGGTGACGGCCGACGGGAGCGTGCTCGGCGCCGCGCGGGGCGGCGGGTTCCGGCCACCGGCCGTCGGAGTCGAGACGGCCACGGGCGTGCTCGCCGAGGTGGTGGAGCGGGTCTTCGCCGCCGCCGGTGTCACCTCCGTCACGCATGTCTCGGCCTGTCTCGCCAACGCCGACTTCCCCGTGGAGGAGGAGCGGCTGACCGACGCGCTGCACGCGCGCGCGTGGGGGGCCACTGTTGAAGTGCGCAATGACACCTTCGCGATCCTGCGGGCCGGGGTGACCGAGCCGCGCGGGGTCGCGGTGGTCTGCGGGGCGGGCATCAACTGCGTCGGTATGCGGCCCGACGGGCGCACCGCGCGTTTCCCGGCGGTCGGGCGTATGTCCGGGGACTGGGGCGGGGGTTGGGGACTGGCCGAGGAGGCCCTGTTCCACGCGGCCCGTGCGGAGGACGGGCGCGGCGGGCCGACCGAGCTGGCGCGGACCCTGCCCGCGCACTTCGGGTACGACTCCATGCACGCGCTGATCGAGGCACTGCACCTGGAGCAGGTGCCGCCGCAGCGGCGGCACGAGCTGACGCCGGTCCTGTTCGCCACGGCGGCCGACGGCGACCCGGTGGCCCGTGCGCTCGTCGACCGGCTCGCCGAGGAGGTCGTGACCATGGCGACGGTCGCCCTGTCCCGACTGGACCTGCTGGACGAGGAGACGCCGGTGCTGCTGGGGGGCAGTGTGCTGGCGGCCCGGCATCCGCAACTCGACGACGGCGTACGGGACCTGCTGGCGGCGCGGGCTCCGAAGGCGGTGCCCCGGGTGGTGACGGCGAGTCCGGTGCTGGGGGCGGCGTTGCTGGGGCTGGACCGGGTGGAGGCGCATACGGGCGCGTGGGAGCGGGTGCGGGCCCACTTCGCGCCCTGACCTTCTCGGCCAAGGAACCGAACCGATTCCCAGGGCGTATTCATGGGCAAGGGGTGCTGCGAGACGCGCGAACTATCAAGATCCAGCAAGGCCGGTGCGGATGTCGGTCCGGGCGGCGATACTTGCGGCTACGGATGGCCATGGGGGAGGTCAGGAGTGACACAACCGCCGAAGAGCAGCGCGGCACCACCGAGCGCGCCCACCATGCCCGGCGTGCCTCCCCAACAGGGCTCGCCCGCACCCGCGGCGCCCGGCCCCGCACCGGCCGCCGTCGCCCCGCCCCGCCGCACCGCGTTCGCCGAGGGCGTGGACCAGCTGCGTGCCGCCGCGACCACCGAGCCGGGCCGGCTGCGCGTCATCGGCGCGGTCCTCGCCCTGCTGGTCGTGGCCTTCGGCGCCGTGACCGCCTGGCAGGCCACCGACCGGGCGGCCGCCGCCGACGACGTGCTGAACAACAGCCAGCCCCTCAGCTCCGCCGCGGCCGACATCTACCGCTCCCTGGCCGACGCCAACACGGCCGCCTCCAGCAGCTTCCTGGCCGGCGGCCAGGAGACGAAGGCGTCCCGGGAGCGGTACGAGAGGGACATCCGCACGGCGGCCGAGAAGCTCGTCCTGGCCGCCAACAACTCCGACCCGAACTCACGTTCCGCCGAGACCATCACCAAGCTCAACCGGCTGCTGCCGGAGTACAAGGGCCTCATCGAGCGCGCCCGCGCCAACAACCGCCAGGGCTACCCGCTCGGCGGCGCCTACCTGCGCTACGCCAACAACACGATGCAGACCGAGATGCTCCCGGCGGCGGAGGAGCTCTACAAGACGGAGAACGAGCGGCTGCGCGGCGACTACGCGCACGCGACGCCGTACCCCTGGGCGGCGATCGCGCTCGGCGTGCTCGCCCTGGCCGCCCTCGCCTGGGCCCAGCACCGCACGTACGTGCACACGAACCGGGTCCTGAACCACGGCCTGGTCGCGGCCACGGCCACCACGACGGTGGTCCTGCTGTGGCTGGTCGTCGGCCACAGCGTGGCCCGCGCCGGCCTGAACGACTCCTACGACCACGGCGTCCGCTCCCTGAACGTCCTGCACGACGCCCGTATCGCCTCCCTGAAGGCGCGCGGCAACGAGAACCTCACGCTGGTCAGCCGGGGCGCGGAGACGGTCGAGGTGGGCGGCGAGTTCAAGGACAAGTTCGACGTGGCCTACCAGGCGTCGATGAAGGACCTCGCCGCCGGTCTCGCCGCCGCGGAGGACCTCGCCGACGACGAGGCGGGCGAGCGGCCCGTGCAGGCCGCCGCGGGCAGCATGGACGTGTGGAAGGAGCGGCACCAGCAGGCCCGCGACGCCGACGACGCGGGTGACTACCAGGCGGCACTCAGCAAGATCATCGGCTCGAAGGACGACGAGCCGACCGGCGAGTGCTTCGACAATGTCGACCACAGCCTGGAAACCGCCCTGAAGCACGAGACGCTGGAGTTCGAACAGGCCGCGGGCGACGGCCGGGACGCGATGACCGGACTGCCGACCGGCGCGGCCGTGCTCGCGGTGCTGGGCGCGACGGGCGCGGTGCTGGGCATCGGCCGCAGGCTTTCGGAGTACCGGTGAAAGGGGGCGTGACGATGCATGCACGACGCTTGCGGGCCAGCCTGAAGGGCTGGGGCGGCGTGGGCGCGATGGCGGTCGTCTGTGCCCTCGCCGTGGCCTTCGCGCTGCTGCTGCCGCACACCCAGCCGGGCGGCGACGGCAGCACCGGCGTCGGCGGCCGGGGCGTGGCGGCCGGCCGGCAGGCGAAGGCGGAGGCGTGCGAGAACCCCCAGGACCAGAGCCTGCCCCCGTCGAACGCCGAGGGCGACACGATCGCCGCCGTCAAGAAGCGCGGCCATGTCTCGGTCGGCATCGACCAGAACAGCTACCGCTGGGGCTACCGCGACCCCAACAGCACCGGGCAGAGCACCAAGTTGGAGGGCTTCGACATCGATCTGGCCCGGCGGATCGCCCAGGAACTGCTCGGCGACCCGGACCGGATCCGGTTCAAGGCCATCCCCACCAACCAGCGCGTCCCCGCGATCCAGAGCGGCCAGGTCGACATGGTGGTGCGCACGATGACCATCACCTGCGACCGGTTGCAGGACGTCGCCTTCTCCGCGCCGTACTTCCTGACCGGCCAGCAGGTCCTCGCGCCCAACTCCTCGACGATCAAGGGCTACGACGACACGCTCGCGGGCAAGCGGATCTGCTCGGCGGCGGGTTCGACGGCGTACGACAACCTGGCGGCGGACCTCAAGTCCGGCAAGCTGCCCGCCTCCGCCGACATATCCACCACCGTGCCCAACCAGCTCGACTGCCTGGTCAGGCTCCAACTCGGCGAGGTGGACGCGGTGGTGACGGACGGTGCGCTCGCGGCGAGCCAGGCCGCGCAGGATCCGACGGTGGAACTGAAGGGCGACCGGTTCACCACGGAGTACTACGGCGTGGCGATGAAGAAGGACGCCGACGATCTGGTACGCCGGGTCAACCGCATACTGGCGGACTACCGCGCGGACGGCGGCTGGAAGGACTCCTACGACAAGTGGCTGTCCCCGACGCTGGGTAGGGACTCGGAGTCGGCGACCCCGCCGACCCCGCGCTACAGGTGACCGGCCGGCAGCGCACCGACAGCGACAGCGACAGCGACAGACGAGAGGTGATCGATGGGCGTCACGGGAGCCTCCGGTCCGGTGATGGACCGGGACGAGGTGGACCGTGCGCTGGCGCGGCTCGGCGCGGAGCACGAGGCGATCGAGACCTCGCTGTTCGCCCTGCAGGACCACGCGGGCCGCCGGCTCCTCGAAGGCGCCGAGCTCACCGGCACGACCAAGGAGCGCTGGGCGGCCACCGAGGCGTCGATCTCGCTGCTGTGGGCGTACTTCGACGCGCACACCGACGCGCTGCGCACCGCCCGCGACATCCGCGCCCGGCGCCGCTGGTCCAGCCGCGAGGACCTGGCCGAGCTGACCGAGCTGCTGCGCGGCGAGTCCGTCACGGTCGCCGGCAGCGCGGCGGCGACGGCGAACGCGCCGACGCTGCACGGCACGGGCAAGCTCAGCGAAAGGTTCACCCTGGCCGCACTCGTGGACCGTATGAACGAGCTGTACGCCAGGTCGCTGGACATGGTCGTCGCCGCCGACGCGGTCTGGTCGGCACTGCCCGCCCGCATCGATTTACTCGCCGCCGAACTCCAGCGCACCCGCAGGCTCGCCCACTCCGTCGGCGTACGCCCCGGCGAGCACCCGGCCGGCGACGACCTGGAGCGGATCACGCGCACCCTGACCCGGCTGCGCGAGCAGGTCGTGTCCGACCCGCTGGCGTTCTGGCAGCCCGCCGAGGGCAGTTCGGCCCCCGGCGGCGGCAAGCCGGACACCACGGTCTACGACCGGGAGGCGCGTGCCCTGGAGGAGGTGCGCCGGGAGATCGACGCCGTGCTCGCCGTCCGCAAGGACGCCGAGCAGCGGCTGGTCAAGCTGCGGGACGTGCTCTCGCGCGCGGACCGCACACTCGCCGAGGCGCGTACCGCGCGCGGGGAGGTGCTCGCGAAGATCGCCGCCACCGAGGTGCCGGTGGTCAGCGGCCCGCCGACCGCGCTGCAGGAGCAGCTGGCGACGGCCGCCGAGTACCGCAGACAGGCCCAGTGGCACCGCCTGTCGCCGCTCCTGGAATCCCTGGAGCAGAAGGCGGAGGACGAACTGCTGCGCGCCCGCGAGTCGTTGACGGCCGTCACGGCCCCGCTCGCGGTCCGCGCCGAGCTGCGCGGCCGTCTCGACGCGTACAAGGCGAAGATCGCCCGGCACGGCCTGGCCGAGGACCCGCTGCTGGTCGAGCGGTACGACGCGGCCCGCCGCATGCTGTGGAGCGCGCCCTGCGATCTGCGGGTCGCCGAGCAGGCCGTGCTGCGCTACCAGCAGGCGGCGGCCGAACTGCTCGGCGCCGCCCCGCGGGTGCCGCAGCAGAGCGGTCCGGCGGAGTTTCAGGATCGTCGGGGGGAGCCGTCGTCATGAGTCAGCCACAGCGGCCCTGTCAACGGCCCGGCTGCGAGGGCAGCTACGAGGACGTCGGCGGCGGCGAGCTCTACTGCGACACCTGCGGCCTGGCACCGGTGGTGTCCGCGACCGGCATGGTCTCCTCGCCGCCGACGGGCGTCACCGGCGGCGGCAAGGGCTCGGCGGGCAGCGGCAGTTCCCGCTCCGCCTCGCGCGGCAGCTCCCGTACGTCGTCGCAGTCGTCGAAGTCCCGGCGCTCGGTGTCGGGACGGCTCTCCCGCTCGCTGTCGGGCCGGTCCACGGGTCGCTCGGTGTCGGTGCGCAGCTCCGGCTCCACCGCCGGTTCCTCGACCCGGGGACGGCTGGGCGCGGGCCTGGTACAGGTGCCGCAGGTGCCGCGGCCCGACCCGCGCGCGATGGTGCTTGCGAACCCGGAGGTGCCGGAGCGGAAGCGGTACTGCTCACGCTCCGACTGCGGGGCGCCGGTGGGCCGCGCCCGCGGTGACCGTCCCGGGCGCACGGAGGGCTTCTGCACCAAGTGCGGGCACCCGTACTCGTTCGTGCCGAAGCTCAAGGCCGGTGACATCGTGCACGGCCAGTACGAGGTGGTGGGTTGCCTCGCGCACGGCGGGCTCGGCTGGATATACCTCGCCGTCGACCGCGCGGTCTCGGACCGGTGGGTGGTGCTCAAGGGCCTGCTGGACACCGGCGACCAGGACGCGATGGCGGCCGCGATCTCCGAGCGGCGGTTCCTCGCGGAGATCGAGCACGCCAACATCGTGCGGATCTACAACTTCGTCGAACACCTCGACCAGCGCACGGGCTCCCTCGACGGGTACATCGTCATGGAGTACGTCGGCGGCAAGTCCCTCAAGGAGATCGCCAACGCCCGCCGCACCCCCGAGGGGCGGCGGGACCCGCTGCCGGTGGAGCAGGCGTGCGCGTACGGCATCGAGGCGCTGGAGGCCTTGGACCACCTGCACAGCCGCAATCTCCTGTACTGCGACTTCAAGGTCGACAACGCCATCCAGACCGAGGACCAGCTCAAGCTGATCGACATGGGCGCGGTGCGCCGCATGGACGACGACGAGTCGGCGATCTACGGCACGGTGGGCTACCAGGCGCCGGAGGTCGCGGACGTCGGCCCGTCAGTGGCGTCGGACCTCTACACGGTCGCCCGCACGCTCGCCGTCCTGACCTTCGACTTCCAGGGCTACACCAACATCTACGCCGACTCCCTGCCCGACCCCGACACCATCGAGGTCTTCCGGCAGTACGAGTCGTTCTACCGGCTCCTGGTCCGCGCCACCGACCCCGACCCGGCCCGGCGGTTCGCCTCCGCGCAGGAGATGTCGGAGCAGCTGACCGGCGTACTGCGGGAGGTCGTGTCCCTCCAGTCGGGACGGGCACGGCCCGCGCTGTCAACGCTGTTCGGTCCGGAACTGCGGGTGACGGACACGGAGTTGTTCCCTCGGCTGGAGGGGGACGTGTCGCGGCTGGGGGCGCGGGGGGTGGCCGGGCGCCGGGACGGGGGCGGGGTCCCTGCCGGGACCGCTGCCGGAGCCGCTGCCCGAGCCGCCGCTGGAGACCCTGCCGGGACCGCGGCTGGATCCGCTGCCGGGGCTCCTGCCAGGACCGCTGCCGGGGCTCCTGCCGGGACCGCTGCCGGATTCGCTGGTGGAGCCCCTGCCGGATTCGCTGCTGGAGCCGCTGCCGGAGCCGCGCCGATCCCGGCCGGTGGCGCCCTGCACGCCCCGACCGGCGGGACCAGTGGAACCCATGGAACCGGCGGGACCGATGGGACAACCGGAACCGGCCTCGTCAAGCCCATCGCCACCGATGCCGCCGCCCTCGCCCTGCCCGTGCCCCGGGTCGACCCCGCCGATCCCAACGCCGGTTTCCTGGCGGGCCTCATGGCCACCGCCCCGGCCGAGCTGCTCAGCGCGCTCGCCGCCGCACCCGCACCCTCGGTGGAGACACGGCTGAGGCAGATCCGGGCGTGGCTGGAGAACGGCGACTCCGCGGCCGCGCTGGACGCCCTGGGCGCGCTGGAGGACGAACGGCCCGACGACTGGCGGGTCGTCTGGTACAGAGGCGTGGCCGCGCTGGTCACCGGCGACCACGAGGGCGCCGCGCTGGCCTTCGACGCGATCTACGACGCCTTCCCCGGCGAGACCGCGCCCAAGCTGGCCCTCGGCCTGTGCGCGGAGGTCCTCGGCCAGTTGGACAACGCCGCCGAGTACTACCGCCTGGTGTGGGCGACCGACCCCAGCTATGTGAGCGCCGCCTTCGGCATGGCCCGCGTGCAGCTCGCCACCGGCGACCGGCGCGGCGCCGTGGGCACCCTGGAGTCGGTGCCGGAGTCGTCCATCCACTACACGGCCGCCCGCGTGGCCGCCGTGCGGGCCCGGCTGAGGCAACGCACGGCCGCCGCCGGCGACGTACCCTTCCTGGAGGATCTGACTGCCGCCGCCGGGCAGGTCGAGGCGCTGGACGCGTACGGTCTGGATCCGACCCGGCGGGAGCAGTTGGCCACGGAAGTGCTCGGCAGCGCCCTGGACTGGATACTCTCCGGTGGTCAGGGTTCCGTCGCTCCCGCCGCCGGGGGACGGACGCTGCTCGGCAGCGGCCTGGACGAACGGGGCCTGCGCTTCGGCCTGGAGCGTTCGTACCGCACGCTGGCCCGCCTGGCGCGGGGCGGCGAGGAGAGGATCGACCTGGTGGAACGTGCCAACCGTTACCGCCCCCGGACATGGGTGTAGTTGATGTCGCAGATGCCCCAGCTGTCCGCCTGCCCGAGCTGCGAGGAGCCGCTTGAGTCGGGTGACCGTTTCTGCGGTGCGTGCGGATACGACCTGTCCGCCGTGCCGCCACGGCCGGACGACAGCCCGACCCTCACCATGAACGGCGCGGGGATCCCACAGCCCGCCCCGGCCGCCGGCTGGCCCGGCACGGCCGACCCGAGCGGCTTCGCCGCGCCCCCCGCGGCGCATCCGCCGACGAACCTGCCGGGCACGGACCCGGGCGGCTCCCCCCTGCCCCCGGCCGCACCGGCCCACCCGGCCACCGGCGTCCGCTTCGACCGCCGCCCGGAGCCCGAGGAGTACCCCCTCCAGGCCCCGGACCCGCGCGTCGCCGCCGACCTCGCCGCGCAGGCGGACCCCGCCACGGTGTGCGTGGCCTGCCGCGCGGGCCGTGTCGACCACGACGGCTACTGCGAGAACTGCGGACACGCCCAGCCGCGCGAACGCGACCACATGGAGCAGGAGTCCGGCCCCGTGGCCGCCGTCAGCGACCGGGGCCTGCGTCACCACCGCAACGAGGACGCGTTCGGCATCGGCCGCACCGCCCTGCCCGACGGCTCCGGCGCGCTGGTCGCGATCGTCTGCGACGGAGTGTCCTCGGCGACCCGCCCGGACGACGCCTCCCTCGCCGCCTCCCGCGCGGCCAGCGAGTCGCTGCTGGCGGCTCTGCCGCTCGGCACGCACCCGCAGCAGGCGATGCACGACGCGATCGTCGCGGCCTCGAACGCGGTCAACGCCCTCGCCCAGGAACCCGCCACGGCCCGCGAGCACCAGCCGCACCAGAACGCCCCCGCCTGCACCCTGGTCGGCGCCGTGGTCACCGCCGGGCTGCTGGTGGTCGGCTGGGTCGGCGACAGCCGCGTCTACTGGGTCCCGGTGGACCGCAGCGCCCCGCCCGCCCGGCTCACCGAGGACGACTCCTGGGCCGCCCAGATGGTCGCCGCCGGCCTGATGAACGAGGCCGAGGCCTACGCCGACGAACGCGCCCACGCGATCACCGGCTGGCTCGGCGCGGACGCCTACGAACTGGAGCCGCACACGGCTTCCTTCAAGCCGGACCGGCCGGGTGTAGTGGTGGTGTGCACGGACGGCCTGTGGAACTACGCGGAGGCGGCCGAGGAGATGGCCGGCGTCCTCCCGCCGGATGCCGCCGTACGTCCGCTGCACGGCGCCCGCGTCCTGGTCGGTCACGCCCTGGACGGCGGGGGCCACGACAACGTAACAGTGGCCGTCCTGCCGTTCCCGGCCCCGCCGCAGGGGGCAGGATCGGCCTGAGGCCGCACACGGGGAGAGGCCCGGGAAGGCCTGGGCGGACCGGAGGGGACCGGTCCGCATTCCGTTCACCGCTCCACCTTTCCGTGGGGCGTTCAAGGGGGATTTGAGAACGTATGGCCAATTTCTCGAAGTCGAATGTGCCGCAGTTCTCGGTGGACGTGTACCAGAACGAGTACCTCCCGGAGGGCGGCCGGGAGGTCAACGCGATCGTCACGGTGACCGCGACCGGCGGCGGCACGATCGGAAGCGCGGTCACGGCACCTCACCTCTACGCGCCGGGGCAGGGCCCGTCCGCGGCCGTGGCGATCATGGTCGACTGCTCGGGCTCGATGGACTACCCGCCGACCAAGATGCGCAACGCCCGGGACGCCACGGCCGCCGCGATCGACACCCTGCGCGACGGCGTGCACTTCGCGGTGATCGGCGGCACGCATGTCGCCAAGGAGGTCTACCCCGGCGGCGGCCGCCTCGCCGTCGCCGACGCCACCACCCGCGACCAGGCCAGGCAGGCGCTGCGCAGGCTCAGCGCCGGCGGCGGTACGGCGATCGGGACCTGGCTGCGGCTCGCCGACCGCCTGCTGTCCTCGGCGGACGTGGCGATCCGGCACGGCATCCTGCTCACCGACGGCCGCAACGAGCACGAGTCGCCCGAGGACCTCAAGCGGACGCTCGACGAGTGCGCCGGACGTTTCACCTGTGACGCGCGGGGCGTGGGCACCGACTGGGAAGTGAAAGAAGTCACAGGCATCGCCTCGGCGCTGCTCGGCACCGCCGACATCGTCGCCGACCCTGCGGGCCTCGCCGCCGACTTCACACAGATGATGGAGACGGCGATGGGCAAGGAGGTCGCGGACGTCGCCCTGCGGCTGTGGACCCCCGTCGACACGACGATCAGGTTCGTCAAACAAGTCGCGCCCACCGTCGAGGACTTGACCGCCCGGCGCACCGAGGCTGGCCCGCGCGCCGGGGACTACCCCACCGGTTCCTGGGGAGACGAGTCCCGTGACTACCACGTCTGCGTCGAGGTCCCGGCCGCGCACATCGGCCAGGAGATGCTCGCCGCCCGCGTCTCCCTGGTGATCCCGCAGCCCGACGGCACCGCCCAGAACCTCGGCGCCCAGGGCCTGGTACGGGCCGTGTGGACCGACGACATGGCCGCCTCGACGTCGATCAACCCCCAGGTCGCCCACTACACCGGACAGGCCGAACTGGCACAAGTCATCCAACAGGGCCTGGATCTCCGCAAATCCGGAGACATCGACGGAGCAACGGCCAAACTGGGCCGGGCCGTTCAGCTCGCCGGCGCCTCCGGAAACGCGGATACTGCGAAACTCCTTGCGAAGGTGGTGGACGTGGTCGATGCCGCGACAGGTACTGTGCGACTGAAGGCGAAGGTCGCGGAGGCCGACGAGATGACCCTCGAAACTCGGTCGACAAAGACTGTTCGTGTAAAGAAGTGACCTGAAACAAAGCGAGCCCGACCCCCCGGGGTTGGAGAAATCCGGTCGAAACGGCCGGAAAAGGAGAGGGGGAAGCGCCGACATGCCGACCTGCCCGAACGGACACCAGTCGGGTTCCGACGACTGGTGCGAGGTCTGCGGTCACCGCATGGCGGGTGCCGTACCTCCGCCCCCTCCGCCTCCGCCCCCGGCGGGCGGCGGCTACGGCTTCCCACCGCCGCCCGGCGGCCCCGGCCCGTCCGGCGGGCCGAACACCGGCCAGCCCGGCGGACGCCCGCACCCGTCCGCCGCACCGGACGCGGCGCCCGAGCTCTGCCCGCAGTGCCGTACGCCCCGGGAGGGCGCCGCGCCGTTCTGCGAGGAGTGCCGGTGGAACTTCCTCACCAACACCGCGACCTCGTACACCCCGGCCGCCCCGCGCCCACCGGCCCCGCAGTTCCAGCGGCCGTCCGGTCCGCCGCCGTCGTTCGGGGGCGGTGACTCGTACGAGTACCAGAGCTCGCGTCCGTCCCAGATGAACCGTCCGGCCGAGCCGATCCCACCATTCGGGGGCGAGGCTCCTGGAGCGCCGTCGGGGGCGTCCGGTCCCGGTGGGGGCTTTGGCGGGGAGCGGCCCGGGGCCGGTGGGCCTTCTGGGGCTCCGGGGGCTTCTGGTCCTTCTGGGCCTTCGGGGTTCGGTGGTGACCGGCCTGGTCCGCCCGGCGCTTCGGGCTTCGGCGAGCGCCCCGGGGGTCCTGGTCCTTCCGGTCCTTCCGGTCCCTCCGGTCCTTCGAGCTTCGGTGAGCGCCCCGGGGGTCCCGGCCCCTCCGGCCCTTCGAGCTTTGGCGAGCGCCCCGGGGGCCCCGGTCCTTCCGGTCCTTCGAGCTTCGGTGAGCGGCCCGGTGCTCCCGGCCCCTCCGGTCCTTCGAGCTTCGGCGAGCGCCCGGGGGGTCCCGGCCCCTCCGGTCCCTCGGGCTTCAGTGAGCGCCCCGGGGGCCCCGGCCCCTCCGGCTTCGGGGAGCGACCCGGCCCTTCCGGCCCGCCCGGTTTCGGGGGTGAGCGGTCTGGTCCGCCCGGTCCTCCCGGATTCGGTGGTGACCCCTCGCGTCCGGTTCCGCCGCCGCCCGGGCCGACACCGAACGGCGGGCCTGGCGGTCCCGGTGGGCCCGGCGGTCCCGGTGGGCCGGGAGGCCCTGGTACGGCCGGCGGTCCCTCCGGTCCCGGTACGCATCCGGGCGCTCCGCAGGCCTTCCAGCCGTCCGGTCCGGGCGCCCCGCCCGCGTTCCCGCAGGAGACGGGTCGGCCGCAGCCGGGTGGCCCGTCCTTCGGCGGCGGTGACGACGACTGGGTGATCTCTCCGCCGTCGTCCACGGGTCCCGGCGGCCCGGGTGGCCCTGGTCATCCCGGCGGCCCCGGTCAGCCCGGTGGCTACGGCTATCCGCACACCGGTGCCCAGTCCGCGCCGCCGCCCGGTCCCGCCGCCCCGCAGCGCCCGGCTACCTGGACGGCGACCATCGGTCCGGACCGCGAGTACTTCATGGCGATGATGCAGCGCTCCGGCCCCGAGGCGGCGGGCCTGAACCTGCCCGCGTACTCCCCGGAACAGCAGCGCACGCTCACCGGCAACCAGGTCACGATCGGCCGCCGCCGGCACTCCACCGGCGACACCCCCGACATCGACCTGTCGGTGCCGCCGGAGGACCCGGGCGTCTCCCACCAGCACGCGGTGCTGGTGCAGCAGCCGGACGGCAGCTGGGCGATCGTCGACCAGAACTCGACGAACGGCACCACGGTGAACGGCTCGGAGGACCCGATCCAGCCCTTCGTGCCGGTACAGCTCCAGGACGGCGACCGGGTGCACGTGGGCGCCTGGACGACGATCACGATCCGCCGGGGTTGATCCGAAGGAGCAGGTGAACCGGCTGTTCAGGCGGGGAGGGGCCAGGCATACGGCCCCTCCGGATCGTCCAGCCACGCCCACTCGCGTCCGCCGCCGACGGTGATGCCGTACCGCTCCCGCCCGGGCCTGCCCTCGCGCTCCCACAGCGCGTACGCCTCCTGCGGATCGAGGCTGCCCCGGGTGAGGGCGAGCAGGAACCGGAACAGTTCGTGCTCCCGCCCCCGGCGTGGCACCCCGCCCAGCGCCATCGGCTCCGACTCGGGCCGCCCGGTGCCGCGCAGCGGGACGAAGTACGCGGGCGTGTGCAGGAATTGCCCTTCGGCGTATCCCGCGTCCCGCACGGTCAGCGCGACAAGACCGGTGGCGAACGGCGTCAGGATCCGGCCGCCGGGACGGCACTGGGCCAGCCAGGCGGGCGGGATCGACCCGAGAGTGCAGGTCGCGACGATCCGGTCGAAGGGCGCGCGCTCCGGCACCCCGCGCGCCCCGTCCCCGGTCACCACGACCGGGTGGTATCCGGCGGCCTCCAGATGCCGGCGTGCCGACTCGGTGATCTCCGGGTCCAGATCGACGGTGGTGACGAGATCGTCGTCGCCGAGCCGGTGCGCGAGCAGCGCCGCGTTGTAACCGGTGCCCGCGCCGATCTCCAGCACCCGGTTGCCGTCCTCCACCCGCAACTCGGTCAGCATCATCGCCATCAGCGACGGCTGGCTGCTGGAGGAGAGCAGTTCGCCGTCGCGCAGCCGGGTGGCCAGCGGGGTGTCGGCATAGGCGCCGCGCACCCAGCGTTCGCGCGCCTCCGGGTCGGGGCTCTCACCCCAGTGCCGCTCGTAGCCGCCCCGGACACCCATGTAGTAGTACGGCACGAAGAGGTGCCGGGGGACCGCCGCGAACGCCTCCCGCCACACCGGGTCCGCGGCCCACGCCCCGCTCTCGTCGATCTCCCGCACCATCGCGGTCCGTGCCGAGGCGGCGACGGCCTCCAGGTCCTTGTCGAGTGCATGCGCGCCCATATGTCCACTGTGCTGCGCTTCACAGTGCGAGGCGAGTACCTGGGCCGTCCGGCCGCGTGGTCCTAAGCCTTGAGTCCTGGTCCGCCGCGTCTGAGACCATGGATGCGTGAATGAGATTCGGCGCGGCACGCTTCAGGAGCAGACCTTCTACGAGCAGGTCGGCGGGGAGGAGACCTTCCGCCGCCTGGTCCACCGTTTCTACGAGGGAGTCGCACAGGACCCGATCCTGCGGCCGATGTACCCCGAGGAGGACCTGGGCCCCGCCGAGGAGCGCCTCACCCTGTTCCTCATCCAGTACTGGGGCGGCCCGACCACGTACAGCGAGAACCGCGGCCACCCCCGCCTGCGCATGCGCCACGCCCCCTTCACCGTCGACCGGGCCGCGCACGACGCCTGGCTGAAGCACATGCGGGACGCCGTCGACGAACTGGGCCTGTCCGAGGAACACGAGCGCACGCTGTGGAACTACCTGACGTACGCGGCGGCCTCGATGGTGAACGCGCCGGGCTGAGGCCCGCCAGCCGGTGACGGGCGTCAGCGCACGCTGACGCCCAACGTCCCCAGTCCTCCGCGGCGCACGGCGATCGACCCGTACGGCGTGCGCAGCCGCAGCCAGGCAACCGACGAGAACAGCCCCAGTTCCTCCGCCTGCCCAGCCCCGGCGGCCGACCGCAGGAATCCCAGGGACTGCGCCGCGTGCACGGCTCGCACCGGAAGCTGGGTGTCCCCGACGGTCCGGGACCAGATCTCGCGCCCGATCCGGTCGAGTTCGGCGCGCGTACGGCCCTCCGGAGGCAGTTCCTCCGTACGGGCGCGGAACTCCGTCACCGCGGCGGCGACCATCCCCCGCAGGGTGTCCGCCCCCGGCAGTCCCCGCTCCGGCCGCCAGCCGCCACGCGGTGGCAGCACCCCCGCCCACGGTGGCCCGGTCACCGCTCCCGGAACGGCCGCCGTGGCCGCCTTCTCGTCCACGGACTCCAGGAGTTCACCGGCGGAGACGGTCACGTCGAGGGTGACGTCCAGCCCGTTCTCGTACGGCTTGGCCAGCCGTACCGCCCGGATCGCCAGCACCTCGAAGGACGGCGGCCGGCCGAAGACGGCGAGTGCGGTGCCCGCGGCCTGCAGACGCACCGCGGCTGAACGGTCGTAGTGGAGCAGCCGGGAGAGGAAGGCCGCGAGGTCCGCCGCCTCCCCCTCGTCGGCGAGGTGGAGCACCGTCATGCGGCGACGGCCTCCTCCTCGTCGTCATCCAGGTACTCCTGGAGGAACTCCCGTTCCTCTTCGGTGAGCCGACGCGGCCGTCCTGCCTCGAAGTCGAACGGCACGATCACCGTCGAGGCCCGGACGTAGATCTGGTCGCCGTCCTTCACCTCGTAGGCGAGGGTGAAGGAGGCGGCCCTGATCTCCGTGACCCACAGCTCGATGTCCACGGGCGTGTGCCGGTGGACGAGCTGCCGCTTGTAGTCGATCTCATGGCGTGCCACCACGGACCCCTGCTTGAAGTTCTTGTCCGGGCGGAACAGGAAGTTGACACGGGCTTCCTCCAGGTACCGGAGGAACACCACGTTGTTGACGTGGCCGTACGCGTCCATGTCCGCCCAGCGCAGTGGGCAGCGGTAGATGTGCCGCAAGAGATCAGCCCCGGGTCAGCTTCTTGTAGGTGGCGCGGTGCGGACGGGCAGCGTCCGGCCCCAGCCGCTCGATCTTGTTCTTCTCGTACGACTCGAAGTTGCCCTCGAACCAGAACCACCTGGAGTCACCCTCGTAGGCCAGGATGTGGGTGGCGACGCGGTCGAGGAACCACCGGTCGTGGGAGACGACGACGGCGCAGCCGGGGAACTCCAGCAGCGCGTTCTCCAGGGAGGAGAGCGTCTCCACGTCCAGGTCGTTGGTCGGCTCGTCGAGGAGCAGCAGGTTGCCGCCCTGCTTGAGGGTGAGCGCCAGGTTGAGGCGGTTGCGCTCACCGCCGGAGAGCACACCGGCCGGCTTCTGCTGGTCGGGGCCCTTGAACCCGAAGGCGGAGACGTACGCCCGCGAGGGCATCTCCACCTGCCCCACGTTGATGTAGTCGAGCTCGTCGCTCACGACGGCCCACAGCGTCTTCTTCGGGTCGATGTTCTCGCGGCTCTGGTCGACGTACGAGATCTTGACCGTGTCGCCGACCTTGATCGTGCCGGAGTCGGGCTGCTCAAGACCCTGGATCATCTTGAACAGGGTGGTCTTACCGGCACCGTTCGGACCGATGACACCCACGATCCCGTTACGCGGCAGCGTGAACGAAAGATCATCGATGAGAACCTTCTCGCCGAAGGCCTTGCTGAGGTTGTTGATCTCGACGACGACATTGCCGAGCCGCGGTCCCGGCGGAATCTGGATCTCCTCGAAGTCCAGCTTCCGCATCTTCTCCGCCTCGGCGGCCATCTCCTCGTAGCGGGCCAGACGCGCCTTGGACTTGGCCTGCCGCCCCTTGGCGTTGGAGCGAACCCACTCCAACTCCTCCTTGAGCCGCTTCTGCCGCTTGGCGTCCTTCTGCCCCTCGACCTTGAGCCGGGCGGCCTTGGTCTCCAGGTACATGGAGTAGTTGCCCTCGTAGCCGTGCAGGCGGCCCCGGTCGACCTCGCAGATCCACCCGGCGACGTTGTCGAGGAAGTACCGGTCGTGGGTGACGGCCACGACGGTGCCCGGGTACTTGGCCAGGTGCTGCTCCAGCCAGTTCACGGACTCGGCGTCGAGGTGGTTGGTGGGCTCGTCGAGGAGCAGCAGGTCCGGCTGCTCCAGCAGCAGCTTGCAGAGCGCGACGCGGCGGCGTTCACCACCGGAGAGGTTGGTGACGGGCCAGTCGCCGGGCGGGCAGCCGAGGGCGTCCATGGCCTGCTCCAGCTGAGCGTCGAGATCCCACGCGTTCGCATGGTCGAGCTCCTCCTGCAGCTTGCCCATCTCGTCGAGCAGCGCGTCGGAGTAGTCGGTGGCCATCAGCTCGGCGATCTCGTTGAACCGGTCGAGCTTGCCCTTGATCTCGGAAACGCCCTCCTGGACGTTCTCCAGGACCGTCTTCTCCTCGTTCAGCGGCGGCTCCTGGAGCAGGATGCCGACGCTGTACCCGGGCGACAGGAACGCGTCACCGTTCGACGGCTGCTCAAGACCGGCCATGATCTTGAGGACGGTGGACTTACCGGCGCCGTTCGGACCGACGACGCCGATCTTGGCACCCGGAAGGAAGTTCAGGGTGACGTCGTCGAGAATCACCTTGTCGCCGTGCGCCTTGCGCGCCTTGCGCATGGTGTAAATGAACTCAGCCAAGAGAAACCGTCCGGCAGCTTGAATCTGGCAGTGGGCAGATACACCCCATCTTGCCGCATCGCCGGCCACCGGAGGAAACCGCCTGGTGGCCGCGCGGGGTCACCGTGGGCAGCGAGTGACCGGGCGGACACTCGCTGTTGAGATGCTTGAGGCGCTACGACTTCTTCTTGCGGACCACGACCAGTGCCGCGCCGCCGACCACCACCAGGCCGATCGCCACGCCCGCGATCGCCGGGGTCGTGTCGGAGCTGCCGGTGGCGGCGAGGTTGACGTCGGCGGAGGTGCTGCCGATCGTGGCCGGGCTCGGCTGGGTGAGGATTTGGGTGGACTCGCCGGCCTCGGAGGCCGCTGCGGCCTGGGTGCGGCAGTCGAGGACGCCGGTGAAGCGCTTCTCGTAGCCGCCGGGGCCGGTGATCGTGAAGTCGTACGCCTGGTCCTCCTGGAGCGGGATGGTCACCGTGCGGGTCTCGCCGGCCGCGATGGTGTGCTCGGTACCCATCAGCTCGAAGGTGAACGCCTCGTCGCCCTGGTTGACCGCGGTGATGTCCACGCCGCCCTCGGCGCAGTTCTCCGCCGCGGACAGCGCGGGTATCGCGCCCGTCTCCGCCCAGGTCGCGCTCGCCGTCGCCGTGACCGTGGACTCGCTGGAGCCGGCCAGGATCTGCGTCTGGCTTCTGGTCTCGGAGGCGAAGGCGCGGCCGACCGGCACGGTGGTCGACGCCTGCACGGTCAGCTCGGCCGATCCGTCCGTGGTGTCCGCCGGTACCTCGAAGAACAGCTGGCTGCCGTCCTGCGCCGTGGTGATGTCCTTGCCGTCCTTGCCGACGATCCGCACCCCGCTCGTCGCGGCGTCGGCCGGCGGGGTCACCGTGACGCTGTCCGCGTTGGTGTGCACGGTCACCGGACCGAGCAGCCCACCGGGGTGGCCGGAGAGCGCGGGCGGGTCGAGGGTCAGCGACGCCTCGGGTTCCGCCACGTCACGGGCGCTGTTCTCCAGGTAGTCCGCGAGCTTCTGGGCCTCGGGGTCGACGGCGTCGACGTCCACCCCGTCCGAGTAGCGCCAGATGGCCACCTGCGTACCGGCCGCCGCGTCCTGCTCACTGAGACCGCCCCGCACCCCCGCATTCTTCGCCAGCGAGGCCAGGTCGTTCACCTGCGGATAGGAGTTCTGCAGGATCCAGCGGATGCGGCCGGCGTTCTTGTTGGCGCCAAGGGAGGTGCCGCTCCACGGCGTCTCGTGATACTTGGCGTCCTTCTGTGTGGGGTTGTGGATGTCCACGCAGTACGTCTGCAGCATGCCGCCGCCCTCGACGGACATCTCGAACAGGCCCGCCGAGATCTCCAGGTCGCCCTCGGCGGAGTGCACCACCGCCGCGCCGTACGTCCCCAGGCCGCCTATGGTGGCGGTCGCTCCGCCCTGGGTGTACGCCGGAGTGGTGTCGGCGGCGGCAGGGCCGGCCGTCACCAGGGCACCGCTGACGGCGAGCCCGGACGCCAGCGTCACTGCGGCGAGGCGGGCCGCACCTCGCCCGCACACGGACAGTGCGGAGAACGAAGAAAACACAGAATTCCCCTTCGAGCAGGACCCGTTGACGTGGGGGTACGGTCCCACCAGCAGAATCTCAAGCCACGAGAGCCACGCTCGGCATCCTAAGGACGCGGGCGCACCAGGCTTCCCAGTGATCCCGTCGGACCGGAGATCCGACTCGGAATCGTTATCGCCGAGACCCCTGCGAACAGGGCTTATCGATAAATCCACCGAGGTCGTTCGGGAACGCATGCACCGATAAACCGCAGTTCGGTCAGGGGTGTCCGACGTCAAGTCGTTGCGGTGTCCGACGTCATGTCACCGCCGCGATTTACGGCTGCTGTTGGGACTCCGCATCGGCCGTGTCGGCCGCGGACTCGCCGACGGGCGTCTCCCACACCGGCTCGGGCTGCTGCGGCGAACCGGCCACCATCGCCTCGCCCTTCGCGTTCCCGCGCCGGAACGCCGAGGTGCCCCGCGCCAGATCGTGGCCGATCGCCACGGCGTCGATGTCGGCCGAGGTCCAGCTCTGCCCCTCGCGCACATCCGTCCGTACTTTCAACCGGCCCTGCACGATGACGGGATCGCCCACCCCGAGGGAGGCCGCGGCGTTGGTGGCGAGCTGCCGGTTGGCCCACACCGTGAAGAAGTTGGTGTGCCCGTCCGTCCACACGTTCTTCTCCCGGTCCCAGTACCGGGCGGTCACCGCCAGCCGGAACCGTGCCGACGGCCCCGCCGCCAACTCCCGGTAGACCGGCTGCGTCGCCACATTGCCCACGGCACACACCATCGTCTCGTTCATGTCGTCGTACCCCTCCCCCGCCCGGCCGCTCGCACCGGGCGGACACGCCTACGGGCCCGTCCCGTACGGCTGCGTCTGCCGGCGACGGCCGCAGTCGTCCGCGTACCGCCACTGCCGTGACGACCGCGTCCGTCGCGATCGCCGCGAAGCCAGACTGCCTCCGCCGAGCCGAGCCCGCTGGGCGCTGTGGACGGCCCCTGAAACTGTGGAAAACTCCATCACCCGATCGAGGGACAACCCCCCGAGGTCAACTGGACAACCGGCCGACAAGTCGGCCGCCCACGCCCTACCTTGCCCCCACCCCCGCACCTCACCCCGCGCCCCCTACCTCACCGCCACCCCCGTCCCCAGCACCCGCCCGTACTGCTCCCGAACCTCCCGGTACCGCAGCAGCTCAGCCGCCACCGGGTCGAGCACCCGCGCCCGCCCGCACCCGGCCGCCGCCTCCCGCAGTCGCCGTTCCGCCTCCAGCCCGTACCGCCGGGCCGGCCCCCGCGCCGCCAGCTTGCAGCTCCACTCCACGAGCGGACCGCCGACGATCCCGGACACCATCAGCAGCACCGGCACCCCGAGGTTCGGCGCCATGACCCCGACGATCTGCCCGACCAGCCACAGCCCGCCCACGACCTGGAGGATCGTCATGGACGCCTGCACCAGCACGGCCGCCGGCCACCAGCCCGGCCGCGGCGGCCGTCCCGGCGGCAACCCGGCCCGCGCGGTCAGCTCGTCGAGCGCCTCGGGCAACCCGTGGGCCCCGCGTGCGGCCGCCTCCCGCACCGCCTGCGCCCACGGCGCGGGCAGCCCGGCCGAGGCCCGGTCGGCCACCGTACGCACCGCCTGTTCGACCTTCTGCCGTGCGGTGGCCTGCTCGTCCGCCTGCGCGCGCAAGGTCACCCGACCCGTGGGAGGTTCGCTCCGGTCCTGGTACCACCGCCACAGCCGCAGCCAGGGCGTCCCGCACGCGCGGTTGGCGTTGCGCAGCCAGGCCCGTTCCGCCGCGTCACCGGCGGCGGTGGCACCCACGGCGTCAGCCAGCCGTGCGGAGAACTCGTCGCGCGCCTGCTCACTGAGCCCCGTGCGCCGCCGGGTGGCGTAGACGGGCCACAGCCGCCCCGCAGCGGCATCGAGATCGGCGGAGATACGGCGGGCCGCGGCGCCCCGCTCCGCCACGAACTCGCCGAGCGCCTCCCGCAGCTCCCCGATCCCCTCCCCGGTGAGCGCGGACAGCGCGAGCACGGTCGCGCCCGCTTCGCCGTACTCCCCCAGGGCGACCCCGTCCTCGTCGAGCAGCCGCCGCAGATCGTCGAGCACCTGGTCGGCCGCCTCCCCGGGGAGCCGGTCGACCTGGTTGAGGACGACGAACATCACCTCCGCGTGCCCGGCCATGGGCCGCAGATAGCGCTCATGGAGCACGGCGTCGGCGTACTTCTCCGGATCCACCACCCAGATGATCGCGTCCACGAGGTCCAGCACCCGCTCGGCCTGTTCGCGATGCTGTACGGCGGCGGAGTCGAGGTCGGGGAGGTCCACCAGGACCAGCCCACGCAGCTGCGCCTCCGCCTCCGGGCTCTGCAACGGGCGCCGACGCAGCCGCCCCGGGATGCCGAGCCGGTCGATGAGGCTCGCCGCGCCGTCGCTCCAGCTGCACGCGATGGGCGCGGCCGTGGTGGGCCGACGTACGCCCGTCTCCGAAATGGCCACTCCGGCGAGCGCGTTGAACAGCTGCGACTTGCCGCTGCCGGTCGCGCCCGCGATGGCGACCACCGTGTGCTGCCCGGAGAGCTTGCGCCGCGCCGCCGCCTCGTCCAGCACCCGGCCCGCCTCGGCGAGCGTCCTGCTGTCGAGCCGGGTGCGGGACAGCCCCACCAGCTCGCGCATCGCGTCCAGCCGCGCCCGCAACGGGCCGTCGTACGCCAGGGGCGGCACGGTCCGCGACGCACTCGGCCTGGTCTTCACGACGGCGACCTGCTCGCCACCGGTCGCCTCGGTCACCCGGCGCGCGATCAGCCCGTCGTCCCAGGTGTCTTCGGACTCCTTGCGACGGGAGGGGACGTCGGGGCGGGAGGTGGCGGCGCGACGCGAGGGGCCGTCCTCGCGAGGGGAGACGCCATCACGCCGTGAGCCGTCCCTTACGCGCGCGTGCTCCTCGTTCTCCCTCGATGCGGCACCCTGTTGCTCCCCCGTCCCCGAGTCCACCGCTTTGCGCAACGCCTTCCAGGGACGCCTAAAGGCGCCACTTCCCCAATCCACCCTCCGAGGGGTGTCTTTTCGGGCGGTGGAGGCGTCATTTTCCGAGTCGCCGCCCCCTGTGGAACCCGTTGATCCGTTTCCGGAATCGACACTCTCCTCTGAAGGGCACATTTCGGAACCGTCCTCCCTGGGGGAGTCCTTTCCGGAATCATCCCCATTGGCGCCGCTTTCGGAATCGCTCTCCACAGGGTCCCGATCCGCAGCGTCAGGCTCCTCGGCAGTACGACTTTCAGCCGTGCGATCCTCAGGAGTACGTTCCTCGGAGTCACCGTCCTCAGGATCAGGCCCCTCCGCGCGCTCACCCTCACGCGCGTCCTCGGCGGCCGCCGTCTCCGGCCCCCCTGCCCTTTCTGACCCTTCTGGCCCCTCCGATCCCTCCAGCCCCTCCAGCCCCTTGGGCCGTTCTGGCCCTACCACCCGTTCTGGCCCTTCCACTCGTTCTAGCCCTTCGGCCCGCTCCAGCCCTACCGGCTCTTCCTGCCCCTGAAACATTTCCGGTTGCTCGGGATCGGCGTGTTCCGTGTGGTCCTGGTCAGTGACGGCGGTCACCGGTCACCTCTCCTTCTGCAGTACGGACAACGCGGCGATGAGTTCGGCCTGCGGTTCGGGATGGACCTCAAGGGCATCGAGGGGCTCCAGGCGGCGCTCGCGTCCGTCGTGGATGACCCGGTCCACGCACTCGGCGAGCAGCCGCCCGCCCCGGTCGCGCAGCCGTAGCGCCCCGTGCGCGCCGATCCGCTCGGCGAGCCCCTCGCCCGCGGAGCGGGCCCGGCGGCCGCCCAGCAGCGCGGTAGCGACCAGGGCGGCGATCACCTCGGGGTCCTGGGCGACGTTGCGGTCGAGGTCGCGGACCTCGTCCTCGGCGTACTCCTCCACCTCGCGCCGCCACCGCCGTACCGCCATGCCGATCCGGTGCTCGGCGTTCTCCAGGGACACGTCCCGGTCCACGAGCCCCGGGGCGCGCGCCGCGGGTTCGCGCCGCCAGGCCTCGTCGACGCGCTCGTCGGCGGCGGTGACGGCGCACAGCAGGAGCGCGCCGAGGCTCTCCACGAGGGCGTCGAGCAGTTCGCCGGCGGTGCAGTCGAGCGGAAAGGCCCGCCAGCGCTTCAGGGCGTCCCCGGCGAGCACGGCACCGGACTGCAGGCGCCCTCTCACGCGCGCGTGCTCGCTGTCGTAGGCCAGGTCGACGGCGGAAGTGAGCCGGAGGGCGGCGGCGTACTGGGCGGCGGCCGCGCTGGCCAGCTCGGGCATCCGCGCCTTGAGCGAATTGAGGACGCCGTACGCCGTCCGGGCCATGGCTTGCTGGCGGGCTCCGGGGTCCTGGGTCTGCTGGACGAGCCAGCTGCGCAGCGGCGCCACGGCGGTGGCCGGGAGCAGGCCGCCGCCCCAGGCGGACTCGGGCAGCTCGGGCACGGTGAAGCGCGGTACCTCACCGAGACCGGCCTTGGTGAGCAGCGCGGCGTACTGCCGGGAGACCTCGGAGACCACCTGGTGGGGCACCCGATCCAGGACGGTGATCAGGGATGCGTCGTACTCCTTGGCGGTGCGCAGCAGGTGCCAGGGGACGGCGTCGGCGTACCGGGCGGCCGTGGTGACCATGATCCAGATGTCGGCGGCGCAGATGAGCTCGGCGGCGAGGGTGCGGTTGTCGGCAACCAGGGAGTCGATGTCGGGCGCGTCGAGGAGGGCGAGGCCGCGCGGCAGGGTCTCGGCGCTCTCGATCCGCAGCACGCGCGCGGGGTTGCCGCCGGGGAGCAGCAGATCGTCGTCGGACTCCTGCTGGGGCACCCACACGCGCGCGAGGTCGGGCAGCACGCGCATGCCACTGAACCAGTGATGATCCTCCGGGTGGCAGACCAGTACGGGCGTCCGGGTCGTGGGCCGCAGGACGCCGGCCTCGCTCACTCTGCGCCCGACGAGCGAGTTCACGAGCGTCGACTTGCCGGCGCCTGTCGAGCCTCCTACGACGGCCAGCAAGGGCGCTTCAGGCTCTCTCAGGCGGGGCACCAAGTAGTCGTCGAGCTGGGCGAGCAGTTCGTCGCGGTTGGCACGCGCGCGTGGGGCCCCCGCCAAGGGCAGCGGGAAGCGTGCGGCGGCGACGCGGTCGCGCAGCGCGGAAAGTGCGTCGAGCAGCTGGGGCCGTACGTCCAAGGTCACCACATGCGAAGAATGCCCAATTTTATGGGATATCTGAAGCATATGAGCATGTCTGCGCGCCGATAGGACACAAGGGACCGAAGGGGCGACTGGGACAGGGACGCAGTCCAGGCATAACGAGTGCACAACACCCGGCGTGTGAGGCGTCAAAAGCGATGCACGATTCGTACCTGCCTGCGATTATCAGGACCGCTTCACTGAACCTCCACATCGAGCCACGGAGGCGAAGCAACAGGGTCAAGGATCAGGGAGCCCTATCCTTGTCCCCGGCAACGTCACGGATCGGCCCACACCCGGGCACCCACGACAGAGGCCACACACCTGGCCCCCGTAGCTCAGTGGATAGAGCAGGCGCCTTCTAAGCGCTTGGCCGCAGGTTCGAGTCCTGCCGGGGGCGCGCCAGTCTCCGCCCTCCCTTCGGGAGGGCTTTTTGCTGTCCAGGCCAAGGTCAGGTGGTCAGCCAGCCCTTCTCTTCCGGGGCCAGGGCCTTGGGGCCCGCGCCCTCATCTCCAGCCCGCGGCCTCGTCGACGAGAGCACCGCCCTGCGTACCGGCGGCCCCTGGCGGTCCACCGTCGGCGCCGACCTGCACGGCCGCGCCTCGGGCTCCTCGGCCCGGCAGGATCGGCGGCCGCGGGGCCCGGGTCAGCCGACATGCACGTGAGCGCCTGGAGCCAGAATTTGCCCGACGAGCGCGCAGACGAGGT
The DNA here is from genome assembly GCF_013009255.1 of Streptomyces sp. Z423-1. Taxonomy (NCBI): domain Bacteria; kingdom Bacillati; phylum Actinomycetota; class Actinomycetes; order Kitasatosporales; family Streptomycetaceae; genus Streptomyces; species Streptomyces sp. Z423-1. The sequence goes on along the minus strand of NZ_CP053109.1, from coordinate 6,119,125 downwards.
CGGCGTCGAGCTGCCCCGTCCAAGGAGAAGCGGCTCGCGCACGGCGACTTCGTGTCGGTCCACCTCGCGCTGAGCGACCGCACCCGTGGCCTGCCGGGCGCCGCCGAACTCGTCCTCAGGCCGACCGCCTACCCGATCAACACCCCGCGCGCCGCGATGGTCGACCAGGGCGCGCTCCTGGCCGCCCTGCACGAGGGCGCATCACCGGCGCCGACGTCGACGTCTTCGACATCGAGCCCCTGCCCGCCGACCAGCCGATGCGCACGGCTCCGCCCTGCTCGCCACACCTCGCCTCGGCTATGTCTCACGCGCCAACTGCGCGACGTACTGCGGCCAAGCGGTCGAGAACATCCCGTTCCACCTGGCCGGTTCGCCCGTACAGCACCTTCCGCGCTCCTGAGGCCGCCGCCCGGGTGACGTCCTGAGCGGTGGCCTACAGGCACTGCCCAAGTCGGCGGCGGCTCAGCCGGCACCCGCAACAGCGAAGCCCCTTGCGGTACGCGGCGGATTTCAGGGCTTGGCCGTACTCGTGCCTGCCGCGCGTACGATGCTCCACCGTGGCTCGTACGTGCTACGCGTACCGGTAGATCCGGCTGTGGTCCTCCATTTCGTCCGGTGTGACGTCCCACGGCGGCATTCTCTCGTGCCGCGCGACGACCCGGCCGTGCTGTGCGTCCCCTCGCGCGAGCGGCTCCGCGGGGAGGTAGCGGGCGCCCGGGTGCTGCCGCTGCCAGCGGGACCAGAGGAGGTCGACGAAGGCGTGATGCAGCCAGAAGGCGGGGTCGTTGACGGATGCGCCACCCACCATGTGGCCGCCGACCCAACGGTGGACCCGGTTGTGGGTGCGCCATGAAGCGGGGCCCCGCCCGGGCCCCCATCCCTCCAGCTTATTGCGGAACCCTTGGGCCGACGTGGAGTCCCAGGGAGCCGTGTCGTAGACGGGATCCTCCAGGGCTCCCTCCAGATCGCGGGCCGTGGGCAGCGCGATGGGGTCCCGGGAGCGCCCCAGGTCGCGCGTGAGGTACTCGGTGTCGGTGATTCCCACCTTGATCGTCCACTTGCCGTTGCGGTGGGCGAAAGGGCCGGACGTCACCTGCCGGTCGGAACGCCGTCCGGTGCCGCCCAGCAGGTCGTCGGTCCACGGTACGGCCGTCGGAGAACGGTCGCGCGTCCAGTCCCAGTACGGCAGGGTCACCGACTCGTCCACGCGGCGCAGTGCCTCCTCCAGATCCAGCAGGAACCTACGGTGCCAGGGCAGGAAGGAGGGTGCCATGTGGGCAGCGCGCAGGCCGCCCTCACCGTCGGAGGTGTAGTACTCGATGTGCTTGCGCACGAACTCGTCGTACTCGCCGCGTCGTTTGAGTTTGAGCAGCGCGGTGACGAGCCGGCGCCGTTCGGACCCGGTGAGCGTGCTGACGTCCTTACGGGTGTACACCATGGTGATGCTCCCCCTCGTTTCCCTTGCTCACGCTCGCCGTGCGGCTGTCCGCCGTGCGATTCCTTCGGTTACCCGGCGCTCCCAGCCGTGCAGTGGAGCCGAGTTCGTCGACGGCCGCACGGGTGGCGGCGAGCGGGGTGGCGTACGACTGGTAGTGGTCGACCATGCTCATCCAGGTGCCGTCCGCCCGCCGCATCAGATGCAACGGCCGCCCGTCCACGGTGACGCGCCACGTGCAGGAGCCATCGCCCCCGGGCCGCCTGTCGTACCTGACGCCGATGATCCGGCAGCCGCGATATGTCTCGTCGAACCGTTCCTCGTCTCCGGCTGGCGCCGGCGCCCTCCCCGCCGATCGCGACGCGCTCAGGGCCGACCCCGACGCCACCAGGGCCGGGGCAAAGGCCAATCCGAGCGCCGACGCGAACAGCCCCTGCAGCACCCGGCGCCGCACCGTGACCCCTGCGGGGTGGGCAGCGGACGACTTCGCGACAGGGCGCGCGGCCACGCAGTCGGGAGCCGACGGTGCGGCCGTCGTGAGGGCCATGGGACGCGCTTGCTGTGGCTTCAGCGGTTTGCCGTTTGGCAATGCCTGTCTCCTCCTCGCCCGGAGAGGCGGCCTACTTGGCCGAACGCCTCGCCGTGTACACGCACGGCGAGGCAGCTCCGTCGGCTCGGTCCGACCCGACGGCGGCGGCAGCCTTCAGAGGCGTCAACATGTTCCTTACTCCGGCGACTCGAAAGTCACCGCAGAGAATTGCTTCTCCGTCTTCAACGAGTCTCGGACGTAGCGGTAACCCCTGCGCAGCGAATTCCGGCCTGTCACACGAAAGTTCACCCTATTGCAGGGCATGCCTTATCCGCCTTTCTCGTCCTCGCATGAGCAAGGGAATGAGGTGACCCGCCGAAAGGCAGTCGGATCGGCATCTCGGGGAGGACGGGATCCGGGGGAAACACCGCGATTCCCCCCTCTCCGAGCAGCGCCAGAAGAAGCACTGCCGGCCGGGGCGCGACACAGCCGGACGGTACACCTGCCACAAGGTCCTGCCGCTTCAAAACATATGGTGTCTTATCCGATATGTCATGAATATCGGGATAGAGTGACGCGTCGAACCAACCAACAACCTGATGTTTTGCTGCGAAGGAGCAACGTCGGTCATGCGTCACTCCAGAAATCTTTCCATCACGGCGCACAGAAGGCCCGCCGTCTCTGACTACACGTCAGATCAGGGTGGTCGCCTTCCGGGCCGTTCCGCACGGTGATGGCCGGCCGGTCCTCCGGATCGCCACGCGGGGCGACGCGGCCGGAGGTTTCACGGCGTGTCCTCCACGCCACCCAGCCGGTGGACGGCGGTGTCGCCCGTGTGGTCACCGAACTGGTGCGCGCCCAGCGCGCGGTGGGTTTGGACCTCACGGTCGCATGCCCCGACGGAGAGCTGCGACAGGCACTGGGGAAACTGGGCGCGGACGTACGGCACTGGCCCGCCACACGGGCACCCGGGCCTGCGCTCGCCAGTGGGGTGCTCCGCCTCGCTCGCCTCGTCGAACAGGTGCGGCCCGATGTGCTGCAGGCGCACAGCGCCAAGGCGGGACTGGCGGCCCGACTGGCAGTACGGGGACGGATCCCGACGGTGTTCCAACCGCACGCCTGGTCGTTCGAGGCGGTCGGCGGGCTCACCGCGGCGGTCGCCACGGCGTGGGAACGGTGGGCGGCGCGCTGGACCACTCACGTGGTGTGCGTCAGCAAGGCTGAGCACGCACGAGGCGAACAAGCGGGAGTGCACGCCCGCTGGCGAGTGATCCCCAACAACATTGATCCGGAGCGTTTCCACCCCGCCGCCGTCGGCGCCGCACGCCCGGCTCTCGCACCGCTCGCCGACCTGGACCCGGCCGCTCTGCTGGTGGTCTGTGTGGGGCGGCTGTGCCGTCAGAAAGGGCAGGACGTGCTGCTCCAAGCGTGGTCATCGGTGCAGCGACGGGTGCCCGGTGCCCGGCTGGCGCTCGTCGGGAACGGGCCGCAGAAGCGGCCTCTGCGGTCCCGGGCGCCAAAGGGCGTGCTGTTCACCGGGGCCGTCGCCGATACCGTCCCCTGGTACCAGGCCGCCGATGTGGTGGTGTTGCCGTCCCGTTGGGAAGGCATGGCGCTCGCCCCGCTGGAGGCGATGGCGTGCGGGCGTCCCACAGTGGTCACCAACGTGGCCGGAGCACGCGAGAGCCTGCCGCCCGATCACGGAGCGCACTGTCTGGTACCCGCCGGCCAACCGGGCCCCCTGGCCGACGCTCTCACCAGGATGCTGCTCGACCCGCCGCTGCGCGAGTCGCTCGGTGACCAGGGGCGCCGCCATGTACTGGCCGCGCACAACGTGCGGCACTCGGCCGACGCGGTCACGGATCTCTACCTCGAACTGCTGGATGCCCGGCGCACGGTGACCCACCGCGCGGAACCCACCGAGTGCAGGGAGTCGATCCGCTCGTGACCGCCGAACGAACCGTACCTCCCCCTGGTGGCCCTTCAGACCGGCCACCGGAGCAAACAGGCCCGCCCGTCTCCGTCATCCACCCACGGAGCGCCGCCGACGGCCTGCGGCTACCTGCCGGGCGGCGGACCGCCAGACGGCGCGCCACCGGGCTGCCCCTGCTCACCATGGATGCGGCCGCCGCGCTCACCGCCGCCCCGGCACTCCCGCACCCCCTGCTGACCGCGCCCCTGCTGCTCGCCGTCCTCTGTCTGAACGCCCAGGCGGCGCTGTACCGCTCCCTCGCCACGCCCACCGTCCTTGATGAACTCCCCGCTGTCTGCGCACGGATCGCGGTGAGCTGGTGCGCGCTCGCCTCCCTGGTGGCGGCGCTCTCCCCCGCACACGCCCTGTCCGCGCGCACGCTGCTGACCGGCTGCGCCCTACAGTCCGCGGCGAGTTGGGCGGGCCGCGGAGCGGTGCACTGGCACCGCCGCAGGACGCTGGCCCGCCACCCCGCCGCGGCCCTCGTCGTCGGCCCGGCCGCCACGGCTCAGCGGGTGGCCGCCGCGTTCCTGCGCCACCCTGCGTGCGGCCTCAGGCCGGTCGGAGTCCTCTCCGGCTGCGCGGCCGGCGGCGAGGGGCTGCCGGTGCTCAGCACGGAGGAGGAGGCACAGCGGGCCGTGGTCCAGAACAACGTGAAGGCCGTGCTCATGGTGGGCTCCGCAGGCGAACACGCCTCCTTCCTAGGGAAACTGGCCGAGACGGGCTGCGTGCTCTGGGAGGTCGACGCGGAGGTACCGGTTTACGACCGGGACGCGGGCATGGCGTACGGGAAGGCCGGACACACACCCTGCGGCCGCCTCCCGCGCGAGCGGATCGCGGGCTTCTCCTGCCGTCGTCTGGCTGTCGGCCGATGGCCCGACAGCCCCGCCAAACGGGCCCTCGACGTCCTGGCCTCCGGGATCCTGCTCCTGCTCACCGGTCCGGTGCTGCTGGTCTGCGCGATCGTGCTGCGGGGCAGCGACGGGCCCCAGGTCATCTTCCGCCAGGAGCGCGTCGGCAGGGACGGCCGCCCCTTCACGATGCTGAAGTTCCGCACCCATCGCCCCGCTGACCCGCACGAGGCGGCGACCCGCTGGAGCGTGGCGGGCGAGCGGAACATGCGCCCCTTCTGCCGCTTCCTGCGCCGCACCTCGCTCGACGAGCTGCCGCAGCTCTGGAACGTCTTCCGGGGTGACATGACCCTGGTCGGGCCGCGCCCCGAACGGCCCTACTTCGTCGCCACGTTCAGCCAGAGGTACCCCGGTTACGCCGCCCGCCACCGCATGCGGACCGGCCTCACCGGGCTCGCCCAGATCCACGGGCTGCGCGGCGACACCTCCATCGAGGACCGAGCCCGGTTCGACAACGCGTACATCGACGACTGGTCGCTGTGGCAGGACGTCTGCATCCTGCTGCGCACCGCCACCGCGCTAGTCCGGCCCACGGGGAGCTGAGCGCGGGTGCGCCACGCATACGCTTTGCCCGCCAAGCGCGCGCTGACCCCCGTACTGCCGGTGGTCGCGGTGATCGCCCTCCTCGCGCGGCCCATCGCACTGGGCGGTGAGGGCGGCACGACCTCCGCCGACGCCGCATCCGGTGTCGTCGTGCTGTGCTGCGCCGTACGTCTGCTGTACCTCCGGCGGCGGGACTTGTCGCCTACAGCGGCCGTGGTCCTGGGTCTGCCCGTGGTGGGAATCACGGTCGCGGCGGTGGCAGCCGGAGTCCCGGACGCGGCGGTCACGGGATTGTTGCGCCATCTGCAGATCTTCGTCCTCGTCCCGGCCGCCGTCCTGCTACTGGTGCGCGACCGACGCGACGTCCGGCTGCTGGCCTGGGCGATGGTGGCACTCGCGATGTGGCAGGGGTCCATCGGAGTGCACCAGTACGCGACCGGGACCGGCGCCTCGTACATGGGCCGGGAGCTCCGTGCCGTCGGCACCTACGGCCCCGGCGACATCATGGCGATGGCGACCGTGGTCGCTCTCGGGCTGGTGTGCGCAGTGGGGCTGGTGCTGGGTTCCGCGCCCGAACGGCAACGGGTGTGGGCCCTGGCGTGCGCCCTACTGCTGGTGGTGCCGCTGGCGGTGTCCTTCAGCCGGGGGGCGTGGATCGCGACGGCCCTCGCCTGTACGGCGCAACTGGTGCTGGCGGGTTTGCGACGTGCGGTCCGGGTGAGCGCGGTGGTGGCCGCCGTCACCGTGATCCTCGTCGGCGGGTTCGGCGTCGGCTCCGCGCTCTTCCAGGAGAGGCTCAGCAGCATCGGTCAGGTCGCCGAGGCACCCGACCAGTCCGTCGCCGACCGGTACGCCCTGTGGGCGGCGGCCACCGGCATGTGGCGCGAGCGGCCGCTGACGGGCGTCGGCCTCAAGGGCTTCCCCGAGCACCGCGACGGGCACGCCTCACTGGCGCTGTCCTCGGGCAGCGACACGGAGGGCGCGGGCGCGACGTACCGGAAGCAGCCACTGTTGTCGCCGCACAGCATGTACCTGCTGGTGCTCGGCGAGCAGGGGTTGATCGGGGTGCTCACGCTGGCGGGGAGCTGGCTGGCGCTGCTGGTGCTGGGACTGCGCAACCTGCTCCGGGCCCGGCGGGCCCAGGACCCCGGGCTCGACTGCGCTCTCGTCGCCTGCGGACTGCTGATCTGGCACCTGATCAACTTCGCGTACGCCGACATCGGCGGCCCTGCGACCATCCTCACCGCCGTCTGCCTCGGGCTGTCGGCGTGGTGGGCGCTGACACGTCCCGGTCCCGGCGTGCCCGAGAAGGCAGCGGCACGATGACGCTCATTCCACCACGGACCGACGCCCCCGTCCCCCCGGCGCGCGCCGGCCACCCGGACGCCGACGATGCCAGACCCCTCTCCCAGGGCTTCCTCGCCAGGGCCGCGCTCGTCACCGTCGCCTTCTCCCTGATCGGTGCCGTGCTGGGTCTGGGCCGAGACCAGGTGCTGGCGCAACTCTTCGGGGCCGGAAGCGAGACGGACGCCTTCCTGGTCGCCTGGACCGTGCCCGAGTTCGCGGCGACCCTGCTGATCGAGGACGGGCTGGCCTTCGCGCTCGTACCGGCGTTCAGTGCGGCCCTGGCCCGCCGGGCCCGGAGCGGCGCGGGCGACCCGGTGCGCGCCCTGGTCCGGGCCACGCTGCCCCGCCTGTCGCTGGCGTTCGCCGTCGTGTCGGTGCTGCTCGTCTGCGGGGCGCCGTACCTGGTCAAGGCACTGGCGCCGGGGCTGACCGATCCGCGGTTCGCGGTGGACTGCACCCGGCTCACGGCCACCTGCGTCCTGACCTTCGGGCTGGCCGGTTACTGCAGCGCGGCCCTGCGCGCACACCGCCGGTTCGTCGCTCCCGCGGCCATCTACGTCGCCTACAACTCCGCCGTCATCGCGGCGATGTTCCTCCTCGGCGCACGCTGGGGCGTACGAGCTGCGGCGGTCGGTGTTGCGGTAGGCGGTGTGCTCATGGTCGTCACCCAGCTTCCCCCGCTGGTACGGCAGTTGAGGCGCACGCCAAAGACCTCGGAGGCAGCCGCTGCAGCCGGGGAGGCGTCCCGGCGCGTCATGGGCTACGTCCTCGTCGGCACCGTCGTGCTTTTCGCCCTGTGCCGCCAGTCCCAGGTCCTCGTCGAGCGGTTCCTGGCCTCCACGCTCCCCTCCGGGGCCATCTCGCATCTGAACTACGCCCAGAAGGTGGCCCAGATGCCGATGCAGCTCGCCCTGACGCTGTGCACGGTCACCTTTCCGGTTGTGGCTCAGGCGCTGGCCGAAGGCGACACCGAACGGGCCCGGGACCGCGTCGAGCGCGATCTGGAGGTGGTCTCCCGCGTCGTACTGCTCGGCGCCGCGGCCATCGTCGCGTGCGGCCCGCAACTCGTCCATCTGCTCTTCCAGCGAGGCGCGTTCACCGCGCACGACACCGCGGCCACCGCCGCGGTCATGCGTGTGTACGCGCTCGGCCTGCTCGGCCACACCCTCGTGGGCGCCCTCGTCCGGTCGTACTTCTCCGCAAGGCGGCCCACCTGGTACCCAGTGGCCGCCATGACCGCGGGCGTCGCCGTCACATCGTTGAGCGGTGCGGCGACGGTCGGCTCGTGGGGCGTGCTGGGGATCGCGGCGGCCAACGCAGCCGGCATCACCCTGACCGCTCTGCTCCTGCTGCACGGCATGGAGGCGCGCAGCGTGCCGATCAGCACCCGGCGGTTGCTTGCCGGGATGGGCAGGCCGATCCGCGCGGCGGCGGGCGCCTGCGGCATCGGCTGGTTGTGCACCAACAGCATCAGCTCCCCCAGCTTCGGGCTCGCGGCCGGCGGCACGGCCGTGACCGTCGTCTTCCTCCTGCTCGCCCGGGCACCGGGCGAGCAGGGACTCCTCTGCGCACTCCGTACCGTCTCCCAGAGGTTTCCGCATGCTCGTGTCCGCTGACCCCGCATCCTTCTCCGGCCCTGCACCCGCCACCCCCCTGTGCAGATCCTGCCCGCCCCCGTGGGTGGTGATGTACCACTCCGTGAGCAACTGCTCCAACGACCCGTACCGCGTCACCGTCTCGCCCGGACGCCTGGACCGGCAGCTCGGTTGGCTGCGCCGCCGGGGCCTGCGCGGCGTCGGCGTGCGCGAGTTGCTCACCGCGCGCGCCCGGGGCGCGGGCCAGGACCTGGTGGGCCTGACCTTCGACGACGGGTACGCCGACTTCGTCGCGCACGCCCTGCCGCTGCTGCGCCGCCACGGCTGCGGCGCCACCCTGTTCGTGCTGCCGGGCAGGCTGGGCAGGGACAACGCCTGGGACCCGCTGGGCCCGCGCAAGCCGCTGCTGTCGGCGCTGGGTATCCGGCACGCCGCCGCCGCGGGCATCGAGATCGGCTCGCACGGCCTCACCCACGTGGACTTGACCAAGGCCGACGACGCGCTGCTCCGCTCCGAGGTGAGCGACAGCAAAACCCTGCTCTCCGAAGTGATCGGAGCCGACGTCCACGGCTTCTGCTACCCGTACGGAAGACTCGACCGCCGCGCGGTCGCCGCGGTAAGGGCAGCCGGTTACGCCTACGGCTGTGCCACCGATCCCGACCACCTCGGCGGACGTTTCGCCATCCCCCGCGTCCACGTCGGCGAGAACGACACCGCCTGGCGGCTGTACCTCAAACATCGGCTGCGCCGCCGCCCCGTCGAGGGGGTGTAACTCTTGGCGCCGCACGAAGCACATGAGTTGAAGGCTTTGCACGTCATCACCGGCCTCGGCGTCGGTGGGGCGGAACAGCAGCTCCGACTGCTGTTGCGCCACCTTCCCGCCCGCTGTGACGTCGTGACGCTCACCAACCCCGGCGCGGTCGCCGAGGGCCTGAAGGCGGACGGCGTCCGCGTCGTCCACCTGGGCATGACCGGCAACCGGGATGTGTCCGTACTGCCCCGCCTGGTCCACCTGATCCGGTCCGGCGGCTACGACCTCGTGCACACCCACCTGTACCGGGCGGGCGTGTACGGCAGGGTCGCCGCGCGCCTGGCGGGCGTGCGGGCCGTGGTGACCACCGAGCACTCCCTCGGCGGCACGCAGATGGAGGGCCGTGCCCTGAGCTTCGGCGTGCGCGCGCTGTACCTGGCCGGCGAACGACTGGGCCGCGTCACGGTCGCGGTCTCGGCCGCGGTGGCCGACCGGCTCTTGCACTGGGGCGTACCCGAATCGCGCATCAGGATCGTACCCAACGGCATCGACGTGGCCCGCTTCCGCTTTGACCTGGCCGTCCGTGAACACACCCGCCGCCGACTCGGGCTGCCCCAGAGCGCGTACGTCATCGGCGGCATCGGCCGACTGGCCTGTGGCAAGCGATTCGACGTCCTGATCGGCGCCCTCGCCCGACTACCTGCCGACTGCTGGTTGTTGCTGGTCGGCGGCGGACCGCAGGAGAGCCAGCTGCGTCACGCCGCGCAGCGGGCCGGAGTGGCCGACCGGGTGCTGTTCACAGGGGAGCGGCCCTACGTGCCCGACGGCTCTCGTGGTCCCGATCTGCCGGCGCTGACCTCCGCGATGGACGTGCTCGCCTCACCCAGCCCCGACGAGGCCTTCGGGCTCGCCGTCGTGGAGGGCCTGGCGGCGGGCCTGCCGGTCCTGTACGCCTCCTGCCCGGCCGTCGAGGACCTGCCGCCCCACCTGGCCGCCGGGGCCCGCCAGGTGCGGGGCGGCGCGGACGCATTCGCCCGCGCCCTGACCGAAGCACGCGTCCCGGGCGAGACCGGACGGTCGCTCCCGCCGAGCCGCCCCGCCTCCCCCGCCGCCCATCACTACTGCATCACGCGCAGCGCCGTACGACTCATGGACGTGTACACGGCGGCTGTCTCCTGCTCGTCCCCGTCACCCCTGGAAGTGAAGACCCGATGACCTCCACGATCCACGCGACAGAGTCCCCTTCGTCCCCGGCAGCCGCGCCCCGGCGGCGTCCGGTGTTCCAGCGTCTCGGGGCGCTGCCGCCGTGGTCCCTGCTCGCGGTCGGCACCCTCGCCGGAGGCCTCGCCGGAGGCGCGTACGGCGCCCTCACTCCGCCCGCCTACTCCGCCACGGCGTACGTCGTCGCCGTACCGGCCGCGAAGTCGGACCCGCAGGCGGCGCTGGGCGTGGCCCAGGCATACGGCCGGGTCGCCACACAGCTCGCGGTGCTCGCAGACGCCCAGGTGTGGGCGGGCGTGCCAGTGCGGACGCTGCGCCAGAGCGTGCGGTCGGCGACCTCCCCCGACGCTCCGATGGTCGCCGTGACGGCCACCGCCGCACGCGCCGATCTCGCCGTCGACATGGCCAACGCGGTCACCCGCGCGATGATCCACCACGCCGACCGCACCAAGCACGCCACCCAAATCGGGCTCAAGCAGTTCTCCCGCGCAGTCAGGCCCACCGAGCCGTCCTCGGCCTCCCCGGTGCTGACAGGCCTGGTGGGCGCGAGCGCGGGCGGCCTGCTGGGCGGCCTCGCACTGCTCATCGGCCCGCGCCGCACCACCGCAGGCGACACACGCCCGGCCGTCGTCCCCGCACCGGCCACCGCGGCCGACGCGCACAGTCACTCATGAGCGGGGTGGTGCAGGCCCGCCATGACACTCTGTGGGCCGACCTGTGCACCGACGAGCGGGAGTTCGCCGCGCTCGGCCCGCTCTGGGAGCGGCTATACCGCAGATGCGGTACGGCGACTCCGTTCCAGAGCCACACCTGGCTGCATTCGTGGTGGACGTCCTACGGCAGACCCGGTCGGCTGCGGCTGGTACTGGTGCGCGACGGCGGAGAACTGCGGGGCGCCGCACCGCTGATGCGGGTTGGGCCTCCGCTGCCCCGGCTCGTCCCGCTGGGCGGGGCGATCTCCGACTTCGGGGACGTGCTGCTCGACGACGAGTACGCCGACCGGGCGGCGGCCTTGCTCGCCGAGGCGCTGTCGGCGGCCGCCCGCACCACGCTGATCGACTTCCGGGAGGTACGGCCGGGCAGCGCGGTAGAGCGCGTCCACGAGCACTGGCGGGGACCGCGCCGCCGGGTACGCGACTCACTCTGTCTGGAACTGCCCGCCGTACCGATGGAGGGGCTGGTGGCCCGGCTGCCGGGGGGGAAGGCCCAGCGGGTGAAGTCCAAGCTGCGCAAGCTGAACGCACTGGGTGTAGTACGCCGGATCGCGGCTCCCGACGAGGCGGGCACGGCGCTGCGGCGGCTCCTCGCGCTGCACCGGCTGCAGTGGCAGGGCCGCCGGGTGACCCCGGAGCACCTTCGGGAGCGATTCGCCGAACACCTCGTGCGCGCCGGCGGCGCGATGGTGCGCGCCGGCGACGCCGTGGTCACCGAGTTCCTGCTGGACGGCGAGGTGGTGGCCGTCGACCTGACGCTGCTGTCTCCGCGCCTGGCGGGCTGCTATCTGTACGGCGTCCATCCCCTGCTGCGCGAGGTGAAGGCGGACATCGCCGTGATGCTGCTGGACGCGTCCGCCCGGCACGCCGCCACCGGTGAGCGCGGCACACTCAGCCTCCTGCGCGGCGACGAACCGTACAAGCACCGCTGGTGCCCCGAGGCCGTGGTCAACCAGCGCTTGCTAATGGCCCGACGGCGCACCTCCCCACTGCTGTCGGCAGTCGCCTGCCACGTCGCCGCGCGCAGCCGGGTCAGGGAACTCGTGCGCGGATCACGGAACGGAGTGACGGCAGGTCCCGAACCTCCCGCTGCCGTTGGCTCGGCAGGAGGGACAGCGGGGTCACCGAATGCGCGACCACCAGCTCAAGTCAAGGCACAACTTTCCGCCCAGCCAGTACTCGGTCCAGTCGCCCAGGTCCAGCGGCGAGCAGTTCGGGGGTAGGGGCACCGGCGTGGGCTCAGGCATCGACCCGGGTTCGGTACGGCCGAGGAGCGCGGACCGGAACACCACGGCCGCCCTCGGGTTCTCCCGGCACTGCCACACGCCGTGCGGGCAGTAGTCGGTGAGCGTGTTGTACAGCGGCTTGTGCCGATCGATCCAGGCCAGCATGCGCCGCATGTACTCCGCGTTGTCGCTGTTGCGGAACAGACCCCATTCGGGATACGAGATGGGCTTGCCGTGCGCCTTCGCGAAGTCCACGTGTTCCTGCAGCCCGTACGGCTCCATCACCTGCTCGTCGAATGACATCCCTTGTGGCTGGTCGTACGAGTCCATGCCGATGATGTCGACCGTGTCGTCGCCGGGATAGCACTCCGTCCACGGAATGGCGTCGCGGCCGCGGCTCGGCGCGAAGTCGAACCGGAATCTCTGGCCCGCGACGGAGCGCATGGTCGTGACGATCCTGTTCCAGTACCTCTTCCAGGCCTGCGGGTCCGGCCCGCACCGATGGGTGTACGTGGTGCCGTTCATCTCCCAGCCGAGAACGAGCACGGTGTCCGGAACCCTCAACTCGACCAGCCGCTCGGCCAGGCGGCGGTAGTGCACGTCGAACTCTCCGGCAGCGCCCCGGCGCAGCAGGTGACGGACCTCGGCGTCGGAGGCGCGCTCCTCATTGCGTTCCAGCATGGGGACGTTGAGAACAAGGATCCGGTCGGCACTCTCCCGACGCCAGGCCGCCCAGTAGTCGAGGAAGCGTGGGGCACCCTCGATGTTGCTCCAGCGGTCACCCGGCAGATACGTGTGCCCCACGCGCAGGTCGGCGCCGCGCAGCCACCGGCTGAGCCTGCCCATCAGGACCACGCCGCGGGGTGAGTAGTCGAGGTAGGCGCCGTAAGCGGGGAGCGTGGCGGATCGTGCGGGTGGTGCGGGCAACACGGACGGTTCGCCGGTGAACATCGCCGATGGCACAGGCCTCGCGATGGTCTTTCCCGCCCCGACGCTCGAGGTGTCTCCCGGTCCCAGCGCCAAGGCGGTTGCCACGCCCACGCCGACCGCTCCGCACGCGAACCACCCTCTGCGCCGCCGATGCTGTACGGCCATGCTGCTCCTGTCTCCGCTCATCGGCAGCAGTCACAGCGCGTACACCGCCGCCTGCCTTCTCCGGTCCCCCCACCACTGACATGCGGTCACATGTATGCCGCTCCTGCGAGCCGAGTAATCTGCCTTACCCAACGCTGACCGCCCGCGTGGATCCGACAACCGCCCGCGCGGATCCGACACGACCGAGCCGGCCTTGCCGTCGAATCGGGTAGGAGGGCCGGGTCGCCCGGCCCTCCTACCACACCACCGCGCATGCGGGTCACGCATCCGGCGGTTCACCAAGCTGATCTCAACCGTTGCCAGGTCGGCTTGAGTGCCTTCAGGCCGAGGTCGTCCCAGTAGGAGTTGGGCAGTGCCCGCGCGAGAACGGGGAGCCCGCGATCCGCCAGTAGCCCTTGCTGCTGTTCCCCCACTCACGGGAGAACTGCTCGTTGAACCCGAGCTTGCGCAGCATGGCCCGGCAGGCCCGGGGGATCTTCCATTCCTTCCAACGGATCTGCCGCATCCTGCGGTGCAGCCACTTCTCCAGCTCGCGGAACAGATGCGCACCGTCCGCGAGCTGGAAGTAGCCCATCCAGCCAACGGTGGAGCGGTTGATCTTCGCGATACGTTCGTTCATCGCGATGCTCCACCGGCGCGAGGTCAGCTCCCGCAGCCGCGTCTTCAGACGAACGACCGCCTTCGGATCGCCGCGGATCCCAACCTTCCCACGCCGGGCAAAATAGAAGCCGAACCCCAGCATCGTCATGACAGAAGCTGGGACCACCTTCGACTTGTCCCGGTTGCCCTTCAGTTTCAACCGCTGCTCGACCACGGCCGTGACCGAGGCCAGCACCCGGCAAGCGGCTCGCTTGCTCCGCACGAAGACACGAACGTCGTCGGCGTAACGCACGAACCGGTGACCGCGCTTGAACAACTGCCGGTCCAGGTCGTCGAGCATGATGTTCGACAAGACCGGCGACAGCGGAGATCCCTGCGGGGTCCCCTCCGCGCTCGGCATCTTCACGCCGCCCACCATGATCCCGGCGTCCAGATACCTACGGATCAGCTTCAAGACCCTGCGGTCATCGACCTTGCGCGCCACCCGCGCCATCAGGACATCATGCTGAACGCGGTCGAAGAACCGGTCCAGATCAGGGTCCACCACCCAGCGGTGTCCGTCCTCGATGGCCCGCCGCGCGACACGGACCGCCTGACGGGCGGACCGGCCGGGACGGAACCCGAAGGACGACCCCGAAAACTGCGGGTCGAAGATGGGCACGAGCACTTGCGCGATGGCCTGCTGGATCAAGCGGTCCAGCACCCGCGGCACCCCCAGCATCCGCTCACCGCCGCCAGGCTTCGGGATGATCACCTGTCGGACCGGCGCCGGCCGGTAGATGCCCGCGTCGAGTTCAGCCCGGACTTCGGGCCAGTGCACCGCGATCCACGGCCTCAGCTCAGCCGTGGTCATGCCGTCCACCCCGGGAGCACCCCGGTTCACTTCAACGCGGTTGAGCGCCGCGAGCAGGTTCTCCTTCGAGAGCATCAACTCCCACAGCGAAGACTCCCGCTCCCGGTGAACGTCCTCCGTGGAGTGCGCCGACCGGCCACTACGCTCCGCCAGGACACTTCCGGAATGCACCGGTCCCTTCCCGGTCGGCACCGCCGAAGCGGACCTACTGCGATCCACGTGACCAGCACGAGCAACCACCACATCACCCGTTCCACTCGATGTTCGGCCCTTCCCAGCCCGCCACGCACCGGCAGCCATCCCGGCTGGTACTACGACCTCCGCTGACTTCTGCCCGGTCAGCCCGCGCCTCCCGGCACGGACCGTCGGCGCGGCGACAACTTCAGCACAACCGACACCCCGACAGATCTCCCCAGGTAAGAACGATCACCGTCCCTGGATCCCCGCCGCGTTTACGCACTGGCCCTCTTGGCAGTGACGGGCTTCACCTTCTCGTGCAGGCTCACCCGACCAGTACGCCTCGTACACGGTTCGTGTTCCTCGGTACCCAGGTCTCGCCTCGGGCTTCCTCCAGACCCCACCTCACGATGACGCCCTTGCCTCCGGCTCGGGGTCAGCACCACCTCTTCCCCCAGGGGACTTCCACCCCCAAGCAATCGCCCATGCTGGGCACACACGAGTTGGGTGCCGGACGCATCGCGTCCGGCACCCAGGGAGAGCGCTACCGACTGGAGCGTGCCTACCGAAGGGAGTGGGCTCGGCCTTGTCGGTACAGGATGATGCCGCTCGTCAGCAGCAGCGCGGCGAGCCCCGAGGCCACGAGCACCTGCTCCTCACTACCGGTCTCAGCGAGCGAGGGAGGCTGCGTCGGGGGCTTGGCGATCGACGTGGCCGCCGGCGGCTCCATGGGCGTCCTTGTCGCCGGCGGAGTGGTGTGTGGCCCTGACGTCGGCGGCTCCGTGGGCGTCCTTGTCACCGGTGGAGCGGTGGTGGACGGTGCCGTCGGCGGCTCCGTGGGCGGTGTGGACGAGTCGTCACCGTAGCCGCCGTCGTCACCGTAGCCGCCGTCGTCACCGTAGCCGGCCTCGTCGCCATAGCTGTAGCTGACGTTGAGGGCGACACCACGGTCGCGGCCTTGATCGCCGCGCTCCCGGTCGGCACCGGCGGAAACCCCGTTCGCCCCGCGCGAGTTCGGGCCACTGCTCCAGGTGTACCGAAGGGACGCGTTGCCTTCGGCACGCACGCCGGGGGAACTCTCGTCGGCCTGCGTGGCAGTGTCCGCCGGAACCTCGGCGGTGCGGCCCGACCGTGCGCTGGGCGATTCCCCGGGAATTCCCTCGGAGCCCGAGTCCGCGAAGGCCGGGGTGCCGTACAGGGAGAAAATGCTCGTCGCGGCGGCAGCCACGACCATTCCCCTGCTCAGGTTCTGTCGCAATCTGGTCGTCTTCCTGCTCGAATAGGTGAGAAGAGCCGGCTCTGGTACCGGAATAGGTCCGGGCCAACTCGTACCGCAGCGGGGTTCGGCTGGTGTTCCATCAACGGTCCACCGTCGCGGACCAGCCGATGCGCTGCGGATCCTGTACTTGTCGTTGAACAAGTCGTCCGTACCGGCCACATACGGACCTGAAGCCGCGCGTGGAGCAGCGCAAGGGCTGCTCCTCCGTCAGTTCCTCCCCCTCTTCTTGCGGCTGCGCCGGGGGGCGGCTTCACGCCTGCCGTAGTTTCGTCGCCACTGAATTTTCCGACTCGTCAGATGATGGGATCCTGTGAAGTGCCAGTACCGGCATCCGGGGCACTGATAGATCCGGTCCGGAATCTTCTGGATCAGTGGCTGCTTGATGAGCCAAACACGAGCCTCGTGTTCGACCCGGAAAGACGCCTTCCCCGTTTCCGGGCAACGCGGCAGGATGACCATGTCACTCATGTCCCCTCCGAACTGCGCTACGTTGAACGTCGCCCACGGCATGGTGATTCTTCGTTGACGGACAACTTCGGAAATGGAAAGCGTCTCTCCCTCGGCGGATGAGGATGTTACCTCATCCGCCCGTGAGGGAAAGACGCTTTCACGTCGGGCCACGATCTCCCAAGGGAATCAGATAAGGCCCCGACCGTCGACTGGAGTCGAACGATCAAATCCCGGGCCCAGAGGGCTCAGGCCGTTAAGGCGGCTACGTCACGCGGCCGGGGCCGGGACCGTGGCCGTGGCCGTGGCCGTGTTGGTGTTCGTGTTGCTGTTGGTGTTGCTGTTGTTGTTCACGTTGACGATGACAATGGAGTCGCCGTTGCCGTAGTCATCCTCACCGAAGGCGCTGGCAGCCGAGGCGGAACCCGCGAGCAGGGCCACCGCCACGAGGGTCGACGCAGCACCCCGCTTCATGGACTTGCGCATTGGTATCTCCGTTCTGTTTCTTCCCCGTTGGAAGAACGAAACTGATGTTGCCCCGACATGCGAGACCACACAACTTGAAAGGCCCCTGGGCCCCGGAACTTCATCCACATGGCCCTGTACACATGAAATTGGCAAACAGCGTTCATCACGGTACTGAATGTCGGCCGACGCGTTCGGGCCAGGTCTGCTGCAGAGTGGCCTGAGCCGACGCGGCGGCGAGGAACGGCGCGGAAGCCAGCAACACGCTGACCACCAAACGGACCATGCGATGAGGCATCTTCCCTCAGGTATCAACAGGGCCGACCGCCATAGGCGGTCGGCCCTGAGCTCTAGGAACCGAACGTCTCTTGGATACCTCTTGGGAAGACGTGATCACAGACGTTCGGCTCCCGCAGCACCCCGTGGGCTGCCCAGTTGAATCACCGGCGGTGCGGCACGGGGCAGCCCGGCTCCTCAGGGCAGAGCCTGCCGACCACTACTCCAGCGACTGCCAAGCAGCGAAATGCGCGGCTCGATGCCGCGCATTCGCCGTAGCTCGCCGCCACTCAAGCGGAGCACCTCTCCCTCGGCAGAGGAGGATGTGACCTCATCCGCCCGTCAGGGAAAGACACTTCCAGATCGGGCTACGATCCCCGAGAGAATCGAGTGACCGCCGAACTGGACCGAACGATCACAGCATGACTCCAGAGGGCTCAGCCCAGTGTCACAGCCCCAGCACGCCCAGGAGGGTGGGAGCGACAGCGGAGCCCGCCGCCCCAACGGCCGCGGGGGCGGGGGCCGGCTCGGGGGCCGGCTCGGGGGCCGGAAGGGTGACCGTGGCAGTGGCGGTGGCGGTGTTCTCGTTGGTGTTGGTGTTGCTGTTCGTGTTCTCGTTGTCGTTGATGATGACAATACCCGGCCCGTCGCCCTCAAGCTGGTACTCGCCCTCGGAGGCGCTGGCAACCGAGGCGGAACCCGCGAGGATGGCCACCGCCGCGAGGGTCGACGCAGCACCGCGCTTCATGGACTTGCGCATTTGTATCTCCGTTTCTGTTTCTTCCCGGCGGGAAGGACGAAACCGATATTGCCTCAACGCCGAAGCAGCCACCAACTCAGAACGCCTGTGGGCCTGGAACTTCATCCACATGGCCCCCCCGGTGACAGATGATACGAACTACAGAATCCCCAGGGTTTGTTTTCGAATCCCCGCCCGACTGCGCGGTCAGTGGGGCGCATTTCACCCGTGGCCCGCACATCGGGCCGAGGTCCTTGATGACAGGTGGTTATGACGCACCCGGACGGAGAACATCAAGGCTTTCTGCCGCTGCGCGCGCCCGAGAACGTCGACGCCCAGCTGGACGCGATTCTGGGCGCGGACGGCGACTGAGCAACCTGTGGCCGCACATCAAGCGGACGCCGATGCAGGGCTGGCGCGGAAGACACGGAGTGTCAGGCCAGGGTGGTCAAGATGCGCAGGTAGATGGCGCACACTTGCCCGGTGCGTCGTGACGGGGCGGTGATTCGCCGCCCCGTGCGAGGTCAGGGCCTCCCCCCGCGAAAGTGGACACGCGTTCGGGTGGTTATGAGGCCAGCGTGAGCTTATCGAACTGCTGCTGATGCTGGTGTTCGTAGTCGACGGGGCTGAGGTGTCCGTTGGCGGAGTGCCTGCGGCGGGTGTTGTAGCGGGTGAGCCACCGGAAGACGGTGCGTCGGCTGAGTTCCGCGCCCGGGTAGTAGTGGGCGCCGCGAAACGTCTCCCGCTTGAGGGTGGCATGGAAGCTCTCGCAGGCGGCGTTGTCGGCGGAGGTGCCGACCGCGCCCATGGACGGGGTGGCACCCAACTCGCCGCATGAGTCTGCGAATTCACGCGATGGGTACTGCCTGGGTTCAACCAGTCGTTGCAACACTCCTGATCAGAGGGGTGTGTTGTAGGACGGCCAGCGGGTTGGATGACGGAATTGACAGGGCGGTCGCCGATGAAGTCGCCGGGGCGGCCCTCGACGCGGCGGGAGGTCGAGCGACTGTTCTGACGTGAGATCGCCAAGGGGCTGACCAGTGAGGATGCGGCCGTCGCCGTCGGGGCAGCGCCGGCGGTGGGCACACGGTGGTTCCGGCATGCTGGCGGGATGCCGCAGATCGATCTTGCTGTCTCGGGCCGCTACCTCTCGTTCGCCGAGCGGGAAGAGATCGCTCTGCTGCGCGTGCAAGGTGCCGGGGTACGGGAGATCGCCAAACAGCTGGGCCGGGCACCCTCGACGATCTCCCGGGAACTGCGGCGCAACGCGGCCACACGTGGGGGCAAGCTCGAGTACCGCGCCTCGGTCGCGCAGTGGAAGGCCGACCTGGTGGCCGGGCGGCCGAAGGAGGCGAAGCTGGCCGGGAACGAGCGGCTGCGGAAGTATGTCCAGGACCGCTTGCTGGGCGTGATACGAGCCCCGGACGGCACGGCGCTTCCCGGGCCACAGGTGCCTGAGTGGAAGGGGCGCAACAAGCCCCATCGCGGCGATCGTCGGTGGGCGAACGCCTGGAGCCCGGAGCAGATTTCAGCCCGACTGAAGATCGGCTTTCCTGAGGACGAGTCCATGCGCATCAGTCACGAGGCGATCTACCAGTCCCTCTACGTCGAGAGCCGCGGCGGCCTCAAGCGAGAGCTCGTGGCCTGCCTGCGCACCGGCCGCGCCCTGCGCGTTCCCCGGGCAAGGACCCGCAACAAGCCGGGCGGCCACGTCACCGAAGAGCTGGTGATCAGCCAGCGGCCCGCCGAAGCGGCCGACCGCGCCGTGCCCGGCCACTGGGAAGGAGACCTGATCATCGGGCTGAACCGGTCGGCGATCGGCACGCTCGTGGAACGAACGACCCGCTACACGATGCTCGTTCACCTGCCGCGGGCCGAGGGTCACGGCACCATCCCACGGACCAAGAACGGCCCCGCCCTGGGCGGCTACGGGGCCGTGGCCATGAAGGATGCCCTGGCCACCACGATGGCCACCATGCCCGACCAGCTTCGCCGCTCACTGACCTGGGATCGCGGCAAGGAGCTGTCCGCTCATGCCCAGCTCACGGTCGAGACCGGGCTGCCGGTCTATTTCGCGGACCCGCACTCCCCTTGACAGCGGGCCACGAACGAGAACACCAACGGGCTGTTGCGCCAGTACTTCCCCAAGGGTACCGACCTGTCTATCCCCTCGCAGCGTGGAGACGATCTATGCGGCCAGTCCCTCGGCGAGGGTGGCCCGGTAGTCACGTTCATAGTCGATCGGGCTCTTGAACCCGCATACGCTGTGTAGCCGCCCGGTGTTGTAGAAGTCGGTGATCAAGGTGGCGATCTTGATGCGGGCCTCGGTGCGGGTGCGGAAGGTGTGCCGGTGGACGCACTCGACCTTGAGCACGCTGTTGAACGCCTCGCTCACGGCGTTGACGCTCCTATAGTTTGTCAAGTGGCCTTGGCACGCTCGGAGTTTGCCTTGACCATCTGGTAGATCTCGCGAGCGAGGTACCGCTTGAGGCAGCGGATGATCTCCTTTTTCGTCTTGCCCTCGCTGGTGCGCCGGGCGACGTAGTCGATGGTCGGCTGGTGGAAGCGCATGCGGACGATCACGACCCGGTAGAGCGCGGAGTTCAGCTGCGGATGCCCTCCTCGGTTGAGCCGGTGCCGGTCCGTCCTGCCGGACGAGGCCGGAACGGGACAGACGCCGGCGAGCTTGGCGAACGCGGCCTGCGAGCGGATCCGTTCGGGATTGTCGCCGACCACGACCAGGACTTCGGCGGCCGTGTCCGCACCGATCCCGAACGCTTCCACCAACTCGGGAGCCTGCTGGCGGGTGAGCTCGCCCAAGAGCCGATCGTGGTCCTTGATCTCCTCGTCAAGGGCGAGCCGGCGGCGGGCCAGCGCGCGCAGGGACCGCTTGGGCCGAGGCCGGCACGCTGGTGACCGGCCCGGGCCGCAGCCCCGTGCATCGGTCTATGAGGGTCATCTTCGGCAGACCCTGGAGCTGTTCGCGCAGCTCGTCGGGGACGGTGACGATCAGTGCCTTGAGGGTGACCATGGCCTGCGTGCGGGACTTCACCGCCGTGTCACGGGCGATCTTGGTATGACGGATCATCTCCACCGTGCCCGCGGCGCTCTTCGGTGTCGCGGTGGCGGTTCCCGCAAGGACTGCCCGGGCGGCGTTCTCGGCGTCGATGGGGTCGGACTTGCCGCGCCGGCGGCGTACTCTGCGGTCGGGCCGGTTGACCTCGATCACCTTGTGGCCGTGTCGGCGCAGGTGAGAGCGAGTCCGGCGCCGTAGGAACCGGTGCCCTCGACACCGAAGCCAAGGATCTGTCCGAACTGGGCAGCCCACTGGGTGAGTTGTTCGTATCCGCCGCGGTCCGCGGCGACGCTGAGGCTGCCCCGGGTGCCGCCGACGACGTCGACAACGACCGCGGTGTGCACGTACTTGTGGGTGTCGACTCCGATGACGACTTTCCCGATCGGCTCGGCCTGCAGGATGCTGGTCATGGCTGTCCGTTCCCCTCCCGGAAGCGGCGGTCAGCGCGAGACCGTCGGCCGGGCGGGAGGACAGGACTGTGACGAGCGCCTGGTGGAGCAGGCTCCTATTCGGTCACTGCCCGCGCGGCCGGCGGCCCGCAACGAGCCCGCCGCAGCAGTGACCGACAGATCAACAGCCAGGACACCCGAAGGGTCGGTCGTAACAAGGGTCAGGCCACCACTGCGGCGGTGACCCCATCCTCACCGTCGAAACAAGAGCCGACTCTGCCCATGGACTGGGTGATGCCCAGCTTGCGGCAGGCCCGCTGCAACTTCCGGGAGCAGTATTCGCTGCCCCTGTCCGTGTGCATGATCACGCCACGGACGTCGCCTCCACGGGTGGCCGCGGCCACGTTGAGTGAGGCCACCACCAGCTCGGCGTCGTGCCGGGTTCCCATCGCGTAACCAAGCAGGCGCCGGGAGAACAAATCGATGACAGTGGCGAGGTAGAGCTTGCCCTCACCGGTGTCGATCTCCGTCATGTCGCCTGCCCAGACGAGGTCGGGTTCCTCGGCGGTGAAGTCCCGCTTCACGAAATCCGGGGCTGCGAGCCGCTTGCCCGGCCTGGTCACCGACCGGCGCCGGCGGACCCGGCGTCCGGCCACACCGAGCTCGGCCATCAGCTTCGCGACGGTATTCACAGACACCCGCCAACCTCGCCGCACCAGCTCGACAAACACCTTCGGCGATCCCTAGGTGCCGCCCGAGCCGCGGAAGATCTCCTCGATGTCCTCCGCCAGGCGCTGCCGGCGCGTCTCTCGCGCGGTCGGAAGCCGCTCCCGCCACTTGTAGAACCACGACTCGGACACACCCAGAGCCCGGCAGGCGATGCGGTATGGAATCTTCTGCTCGGCCTTGCAGCTGCTGATCACCCCGACGGCAACGACCGGGTCCGCGTCAGCTACTTCACCCACAAGGCCACAAATCGCTTGCACACATCACGCTCCATCTCCAGCTCGCGGATGCGCTTGCCCTTGTCCCTCGCCTCGGCCCGTAGCCGCTCCAACTCGGCGCGTTCACTCTCCCACAGACGGCCACCCGGCGGCTCGGCCACAGGATGGCGTCCCGCTTCGTGGTGTAGCCGATCAACGTTGGGGCGTACGCCCCGGGGCGTGTGTCGATAGGGATTCCGCTCCCTGCCCGGCAGGCGGGCCACCATGCAACTCTCCCTGGTAAACGGCCAGTTCAACCAGGAGGTGCATGATGGCCCTGTCCCAGCATGACTTACTTCGGCTGCTGGAGTCACTGCGTTCGGCGGACGGACTCGAACTCGTCCGTTTCGTGGCCGAGCGGATGCTGCAGGAGCTGATCGAGGCCGAGGCGACGTCGAGGATCGGTGCGGAGTGGAACGAGCACACCGAGACACGCACCGCGCTGCGCAACGGGCACCGCGACAAGACGCTGACTACGCAGGCCGGTGACCTGGACCTGGCCATACCCAAGCTGCGCTCGGGCAGCTTCTTCCCGAGCCTGCTGGAGCGTCGCCGCCGCATCGACCAGGCTCTGTTCGCCGTCATCATGGAGGCGTACGTGCACGGAGTGTCCACCCGTTCGGTCGACGACCTGGTCAAGGCGCTGGGTGCGGACAGCGGGATCTCCAAGAGCGAGGTCTCACGGATCTGCGCGGACCTGGACACCCAGCTGACCGCGTTCCGCGGCCGGCCCCTGGACCACACCCGCTTCCCTACGTCTACCTCGATGCGACCTACTGCAAGGCACGGGTCGCGCACCAGATCGTCTCGCGGGCCGTGGTGATCGCCACCGGCATCACCGAGGACGGCGGCCGCGAGGTGCTGGGAGTGATGGTCGGCGACAGCGAGACCGAGGTGTTCTGGACCCAGTTCCTGCGTCACCTGCGCGAACGCGGTCTGGGCGGTGTCCGACTCGTACTGGGCGATCACCACTCGGGCCTGGTCAAGGCGATCCGCAAGGTCATGATCGGCGCGGCCTACCAGCGCTGCCGGGTTCATTGAAGCCGTAAGGATTCAACATGGTGTTTCGCTGTCTCTTGTGACGGATGCGAGTACGTCGGCGGCCGTGGTGAAACGTCGTTCGGCGAGCGTTGGGATGTACGGGTCCTGTTCGAGGAGGGGACGGACATCCTCGATGGCGTTGCGGATGGTGCCGCGGCTGACACCGAACAAGTCGGCCAGGGTCTGCTGGTCACATAGGTTTCGCTGGGAAAGGACCGTCGCCAGGATCCGGTCAGCGTCAGTGATCTTTTGACGGAAGACGCCGCCACGGGTTCCTGGGCGCCGGCCGCCGCCGCGTTTGCGATGCCGACGTTGTTCGATCGTGGCCTGGTAGGGCACGGTGATCCGGTCGATCAGCGCCTGGAAGTCCGGGCGGGGCATGCCGGTGAGTGCGGGGTGGGACAGGGTCTGTGAGAGATCCATTCGGCTGGTGGTCGCACCACCTTCTGCCCAGTCGCGTAGTTCCTGGGCGGAGGAGAAGTAGTGTGCGGTCTGCGAGACGGTGATCTTCTGCGCGTCTATGAGTGTGCGGGTCTCGCCGATGACCTGGCCGATCGTGACCGGGTTGATGGCGAGCAGGTCGACCAGAACCTTCTGGGAGCAGACACGGCGCAGATAGATCACGGTGACCAGGATGCGGTCGGCGTTCGAGAGCAGGGGCCTGCCGTGTGCTCCGGGGGCCTTCAGACGGCGGCCGCCGCGCTGCTGGAATTTGCGCTGTTCGGCCTGGGCGGCTTGCGCAGGGGCCAGCCGGGCGCATAGTGCCTCCAGCTCTGATGAGGTCATGCCGCTCAGGCGCGGGTCGGCGAGCATCGCCAGGACCCGCAACCTGCTCTGGTCCCGATCGCTCGTGTTGACCGCGCAGTTGCTGGCGGCGCCAGCCGGGGTGATCGTGTAGTTCCAGGATCCGTGCTGGTCATGGGGTGTGATCGGGAGTGAGCGCAGGTGCTCGCGGCTGACGGAGATTCCCACCGGGTAGGTCCCGGTGTCCAGCTCGGCGTGAACGCGCAGGCCGGTGCGGGTGCGGGTCGCGGCGATGCTGTTGACCACGACTTCGTGGCTGGTCAGGGGCCTGCCACGCCAGTTCATGGTGATGTGGGAGAACAGCCGATGCTCGACCTTGTTCCATTTCGAGGTGCCCGGCGGAAAGTGGCAGACGGTCACCGTGAGACCCATCTGGGCGGCGAACGCGGCGAGTTCGGCCTTCCATAGCCGGTAGCGGTAGCTGTTGGAGCCTCCGCAGTCCGCGGTGATCAACAGTCTGTCGGCATCCGGGTGGTCCATCCGCCCGCGGGCCCGCCACCAGCGGCGGATCGACTCGACGGCGAACACCGAGGTGTCGTGATCGGTGCCGACGTTCACCCAGCCGCTGTCGTGGGCCAGATCGTAGATGCCGAAGGGTATCGCCACGTCGACGTCGGGGCCGATGAAGTAGAAGCTGTGGTCCTCCACCTGCACCGGATCGCCGGCAGGGCGCCATTGCCGCCCGGGGTTCGGCAGCTGGCCCAGCTGCTCCTTCTTCTTGGCATCGATGCTGATCACCGGCTGGCCGCTGGACTGGTGCTCCTTGACCTGCTCGTTGATATAGCGGAACTGCGCGTCCCGGTCGGGGTGCTGCTTGCCCTCCAGCGTCTTGGCGCTGGCCTGCAGGCTGAAGCCCTGCACTTTCAGAAGCCGCCCGACGGTCGGAGCGGAGACCGGGTGACCCTGCCGGGTCAGCTCCTCTGCGAGGTTGCGCAGGGACTTGGTGGTCCAGCGCAGCGGCGACATCGGATCACCCCGCTCGTCCGGCTCCACCAGCTTCAGCAACGCAGGAACCAGGGAAGGATCTTGTTCCTCGGCGGGCTTGCGGCCGCCCCCGGGACGTCGGACGGCGCCGTCCGGTAGCGGATCCCCACCGGCCTCCAGCTCGAACACGCCGTTACGGACCGTGCTCTCGCTCACCCCGGCCACCCGCGCAACGGCCCGTACCCCACCGTGTCCGAGCAGTCGAGCCTCCTGGGCCAGCATCAGACGCCGCTGACGCTCGTTCAGATGCGGCAAGACGACCTGGAACCGCAGCGCAAGCTGATCCAGAACGTCGGCGGCGAAGCTCATACCAGAGCAACGATCTTGTCCTATGAAAGCAACGGGTTGATTCTTTACGGCTTCATTTCCTGCGCAATGTCTTCGGCGTGATCCCCAAGGACGCCGCGGAAATGGTCGCCGCGACGATCCGCACCATCTTCGCCCAGCCCGACCAGGACGCCGTCCGCAACCAGCTCGACACGGTCGCCGACATGCTGGGCGCACAGTTTCCCCAGGTCAAGCAGATGCTCCTGGACGCCAAGGACGACCTCACCGCCTTCGCGGCCTTCCCGGAACGGCACTGGAAGAAGATTCAGTCCACGAACCCGCTGGAGCGGATCAACCGCGAGATCAAACGCCGCGTCGATGTCGTCCAGGTCTTCCCCAACGACGACGCTCTCCTCCGACTGGTCACCGCCGTGCTCTTCGAGATGCACGACGAGTGGATCGCCTTCCCCCGCCGCTACCTACCCGAAGGCAGCATGGACCAGATCTACCCCACCGAAGCCGGCGAAAGCGCCCCCGCACTCCCCAACACCACCAACACGACCGACGATTGATCGCCTACACCACGTCAAGGGACACGACCGGCCACAGGCCGGTCCGACGACGGCGACCCGTTACGCCTCGCCCGCGACACCCAACTGTGCAAGGTCCCCGAGTGGATACCCAAATCTGCGGCCCCTCCGGGATCGGCTTCCCGGTCTCCATCACGATCCGTACCGCCCCCTCGCGGAACTCCGCATCGTAGAGGCCGATGGCATGACCCCAACTATCCCTCCGGTCACGGTCTCCACAGTAGGAGGGGAACCTCAGTACCGATGCCGGGCCATGCCCGACGGGGTTCCGGCGGTGGCCGCCGTCCACCCAGACCTTGCGGATCGCGGACTGGGCGGCGGCGACCATCTCCATCAGACGGGTGCCGGTGAGGGAGTACCGTCAGGAGCAGACCTCGGTGCTCTGATCGCCGGCCTTCAGCGTGGCGCAGACCTCCGCGGTGGTGCGGGGAACGGCGACCGTGACGCTCTCCTGAACACCGGTCCGAACGGCCTTCTGAACGTTCACGAACACGATGTCGCCCGCGGCGATCTTCACACTGACGCTCAGGTCCTGGCTGCAGGTGAAGCTGGCGCTGATCACAGTGGTCGTGTTGTTGCTGAGCTTCTGCAGGCTGACGTCACAGGGGAAGACCTGCTGGGGAGCGGCCTGCGCGGGCACGGCGGCGACAAGCGGTGCGGAAGCCAGCAGGGCGGTGGCCGCCGAACGGAGCATGCGATGAGGCATTGGTTCTCCATGATGTCAATCGGGCCGACCGCCATAGGCGGCCGACCGCTCAATCGTGGCGCCAAATGTTCCTTAAGCGCCTTTGGGGGAAGATGTGACCACGGATTGTAAGAGTCCCGCAACAGAGCGCAGCCGCATGGGTGACAACCGGATCCGCCACTCGGGTGACCGTCTTCGCGTCCCGTGGCTTGGCTGCCTTGCGGGAGCGTCAGCTTCCACACACGCGTCGCTGAACTCGCCCTCCACTCCGCGTGGCAGGACGGCCTGATTGCAGTCCCCGGGCTTCTGGACCTCGGCGCCCGTGTGACCTCGGAGACCAGCTCCGAGGGATGTCGGCGGGCAACCGACGGGAAGCCGACCGCGCCGGGCGGAGGCCGAGCGGCGGAACGACGGCGGCAGTGGTCTCCGTGAATCCGCAGCCCTGGAGTCGTCGTCACATGTCACGCGACCGGGTCGGGCCCCGGGTACGCAGCCGCGCGCGGTCATCACCTCTGGCACGGTGCCATGCATCCACTGTCGCGGAGCGCCTTGCACTGTCACCCGCCACTGGCGCACCCGGCACGTGGAGTGTGTTGACAGCGGACCCACGGTCGACGAAGTGCCGCGGCACAGAGGTCGCACGCAGATGGCAATCAATAGCCAAAAAGGTGAAAAGTACCAACACCGCACTTCGATGAAGAACCGTCTGGTCATCCTCGGATCAGCAGCATCAGCGAACACCGTCACGGGTCCACCCGAGGAAGGCTCTTCAGGATGCGAGAAACGTTCACCGTCCGGCGGCGGATCGTCGCGGCGATCGCCACGACGGCCGCGACGATCGCCATCGGGTGCGGTACCGCCCTGCCCGTCGAAGCAGCCCCGGCTGCCGGAAGGATTCTGCACGAGAACTCCCCCAACGCCGTCGACAACAGCTACATCGTCGTACTGAAGGAGTCCGCGGGATTCAAGGCAAACTCGACGCAGGGCGAACTACTGGCGGCCAAGTACGGCGCCACGGTGGACCGGACCTACGACGCAGCGCTCAATGGCTACGCCGTCCGTGTCGGCGCCTCCGGAGCGAGGAGTTTGGCAGAGGACCCGGCCGTCGAGTTCGTCGAGCAGGACCAGGAGGTCCGCCTCAACGCAACCCAGATCAACCCGCCATGGGGCCTGGACCGAATCGACCAGGCCCGCCTGCCACTGAGCCGGACGTACACCTATCCGAACACGGCGGGCAATTCCGCGACCGTGTACGTGATCGACACGGGAGTGCGCATCACACACACGGAGATCTCCGGGCGCGCCAGGTACGGCTACGACTTTGTCGACCGTGACGTCGTCGCCTCCGACGGCAACGGTCACGGCACGCACGTCGCCACCACGGTCGCCGGCAGGACGTACGGCGTGGCGAAACTCACCAGGATCGTGTCGGTCCGGGTGCTGAACAACAGTGGGGTCGGCACCCTGTCCAACGTCGTCGCGGGCGTCGACTGGGTCACTTCGCGCCGTGTCGGGCCCGCGGTCGCCAACATGTCGCTGGGCGCCAGCGCCAGCAGGGCGCTGGACACCGCAGTGAGGAACTCCATCGCCTCCGGTGTCACCTATGCGGTGGCCGCCGGCAACTCGAACGTGAATGCGGCCTACTTCTCACCCGCCCGGGTGGGGTCCGCCCTCACCGTGGGGGCCAGCACCTGGCTGGACACCAGATCGAGTTTCTCCAACTACGGTTCCGTGCTCGATATGTTCGCCCCCGGCTCGTGGATCACCGCCGGCTGGCACACCAGCGACACGGCGAGGGCCACGCTCTCCGGCACCTCGATGGCGGCCCCTCATGTCGCGGGAGCAGCGGCCGTCTACCTCACCTCGCACCCCACCGCTGGTCCGGGGACCGTACGCAGCGCTCTCGTCAGCGGGGCCACAACCGGAGCCCTGCGCAACGTCGGGCCGGGTTCACCCAACAGGCTCCTCAGACTCGTACCCTAGATGATCGCTTTGAATGGCTTTATGGTCAAAGGTGGTCAGTTGCCGTAGTGCTGGGTCGTCCGTGCCAGCCGGGCGTCCTGCCTGCGAACGCACCGTGGCCCAGCAGCGCACGGTGTGGTGCCCCAGTCCAAGCCGTCGGGCGGTCTTCGCGCAGGCTGCCGCGGACGTCTTCCGCATGGACCACTGCGTGAAGTGGATCTGCGGGTCGGTCGAGCGCAGAGCCTCAATGGGGCGGGGTCAGTGGGGCAGAATCACTTCAGGCGGCTCACCGTCCCGATCGCCTCAGCCAGCTGCCGTATGTCCTCGTGCTCCGTCCTGGTGGCCAGGTCGTCGGTGCGCTCGGTGGCGCGGAGGTCGTCGGCGAAGTAGGCGGCCATGGCCGTGACCTGGAGGCCTCGGCAGGCGGTCCAGAGGGAGTCGCCGAGGGCGCCGGTCTCCACGTCTCCGGACTCCTCGTGCGGGGCGCGGGTGCGGGGGTCGACCCAGCGGACGGTGGCGGTGGCGAGGTGGCCTTCGGCGCCCGGCCTGGTGCGCACGGCGTACAGGGTGGTGACGGTGTGGCCGGGCCCGACCTCGCCGCCGTCGACGCGGTCGTCGCGGAAATCGTCGTCGGCGACACGGCGGTTGTCGTAGCCGACGAGGCGGAACTCGGCGACCGTCTCCGGGTCGAAGGCGACCTGGGCCTTGGCGTCGCGGGCTGTCAGGTCGATGTGGCGCGGGAGTTGCTCGCAGAAGATCTCGCGGGCATCCTCGGTGCTCGACACGTACACCGTGTGACCGTCGCCTGTCGGCGAGGTGTTCCGTGAGGCGCCGCCAGTCGCTGCCGACGCCGACGAGGGTGATGCCGTGTTCACGGCGCTCCGTGACGATCCGCTCCAGGATCGCGTCCGGGTCGGTGTCGCCGGTGTTGGCGAGGGCGTCGGAGACCAGGACGACCCGGTTGGTGGCGCCCTCGCGGTGTCCTTCGACGGCGGTGGCGTAGCCGGTCTCGACGCCCGCACCGAGGTTGGTGGAGTCGGTGGGTTCCAGGCTGTCGACGGCCTGGTCGACCTCGTCGCGGTGGCCGTCGAGGCGAGTCTGGGCAGGATGGTCTCGGCCTCGTCGCCGAAGGTGACGATTGCGACGCAGTCGTCGTCGCGCAGTCGGTCCGTCATCACGGACAGGGACTCCTGCGCGAGGTCGAGGCGGCCCGGCTCGGCCATGGAGCCCGAGATGTCGATGACGAAGGTCAGGGCGGCGGGCGGGCGTTCGCCGGTCTGGCCGGCGGTCCGCGTGGCCAGTCCCACACGGATCAGGGACCAGTCCTCCTCGTCAGTGCGCGCGCCGTCCACGGTGACGGTGAAGCCGTCGCCGTCGGGGCGTTCGTAGTCCTGGCCGAAGCTGTTGACGAACTCCTCGGGGCGGACTCTCGACGGCTCGGGCAGCCGGCCCTCGGCGAGGGCTCGGCGGGCGTAGCCGTACGAGGCGGTGTCGACGTCGAGGGCAATGGTGGACAGGTGGTCGGGAGCGGCTTTCCAAGCGTCCTCGGCCTTCCCCTGCTCGCCCGTGCCCCGGCTGCGCTCGGGAGCGGGCAGCGGGACCGGGAAGCCCGAGTCGTGGTCGCCGCAGTCCGCGGCGGAGTGGGTGCCTTCCGTGTCGCTCGCGCCGCAGCCGGTGAGCAGCAGGCCGCCCGCCGCCGTGAGCGCGAGCAGCGTGCCGCGCAGCCGCCGCGTCCGGAAACACAGAACGTGGTTTGCCGCTGTTGCAGATCGCCAGCTTCCTGGTCGCCGCGGTGGTGAGCCTCGCCGTCGCCATGGTCAGCGTATTGAGTGGCATCGTTGCCTACGACCCGTTGCGCGAGGTGGCAACCAACTCCACTGCGAGCTCCGACGCGAGCCGCTTGCCGCACATTCATGGGGCGTGGTGCTGTTCTTCTCCGGTGTGGCCATGCTGCTGTGCATCACCCAGGCACCAAAGACACTGACCGGTATTTCCGCTGCGGCGCTTCCGGCGATTGCGGCACTGACGTGTTTCCAGCAACTGGTGCGTCAAATCACGTTGACCCGGGCGCCCCACAAGAACGCTCCTCGGCACCGATACGCCTCGCCCTCCTCGAAGTGGGCTGTCAGAATTTGACCCGGCACCCGGCCTCCCCGGGGGCGGCCCCGTCGGTTCAGCCCCGACTGCGAAATGTCCGCGCTCCGTACCGCGTGGAGCCCGGCGGTTCCGGTCGGGCAGTGCTTCCTCGTCAGGGTGGTCGCCATTGCCGTCCCGCTGTGGATCCTCCGATCACAGCGGGACGCGGAGCCGCTCTGGTCCAGCAGGCGCTGGACGACCGGGTGCTCGGTGCGCAGGTCCAGGACTCGCACCAGTGACAGGGGATACGACCGTCTCGTCGGCGAGTTTGACGGACAGGAGAGTGCGAGGCGTCGCGCGACGGCGTCGCCGATGATGAAGCTGTCACGGGCATCGGCCAGGCTTCGCCGGAGTGGAGATCGGCGATCCGCCGCCCTCCCGGCCGTGGTTGACGGCGGTGGCGTGGTCTCAGCCCCTGTCGGCACATGCCGACTCCGGGGCCGGGCGCCCATTTCGGGGCCACGAAAAGGCCGTAGGGAACACTCGTTCCCTACGCGAACACTCCGGATGCAATCGCCATGGTTCGCCACCCCTTCCGCGAAACAGAAATAACTACCAGCATGAATGGGCCGGGTCCGACCACCCTGGCACCTAGGGGGAAGTGCATCACCGCGCGAGCCAACGAATCACGGAGGGATCACCATGCATGGAGCCGTGAAGCAGGCAATGGAATGGCTGGCCGCCGCAGCGCCCAACCCACGGGCCTGCAAGCGGCAGTGGCGCGGAGAGTCCGGCATCGCGATGCTGGCTTGCGGACGGTTCTGGGACGTGCTGAGTGTCCCTGAGGAGTTGGGCGTGTTGACCCTCGACGCCGTGCTGTGTCTCACACCGTCGCCCGGTCCTGTGCTCGCGGACGCCGCCGCCCGCCGGGTGGGCTTCTTTCTGTCTCCTCATCCCCCAGGCAACTGGATCGGCTCGGACATTCGTTATCTGGGCAAGGGCGGGTGGATCACGGTGCCCGCGCCGCATCGGGCGGCAGGGCGTCTGCGCTGGCTGGTCCCACCCGACGGCACCGGAGCCCTGTTCGTACCCGCCGCCGTGGAACTGGCCATGCAGCAGGCCCTCGGCACCCTGGCCGCGCAGGCCGGCAGGCGGCGGTGCCCGATGTGCGGGACGGCCACCGCGAGGCCCTAGGTGTGCTGTCCGGGGACGTTGGTGACAGGCAACACGCCTTGAGTGGTCCTTGAATGAGGTGAGGGCCTCTGGGTTCGGTGTGGATTGCGAGATCTACAACCGGCTGCCAGGAGGCCCTCGTTGTTCCACCGTAACGCCCCGCTGACTGTGACCGGCAGGCTGCGTCTGGCTCGGTGTGTCGTGGAGGACGGCTGGCCGCTGCGCCGGGCCGCGGAACGCTTCCAGGTCAGCCACACCACCGCCGCCCGCTGGGCGGAGCGCTACCGCCGGCACGGGACAGCAGGCCTGCACGACCGCTCCAGCCAACCCACCATCAGCCCCACCGCACCCCGGCCGCGGTCGAGCAGCAGGTCGTCCGCCTGCAACGAAAGCACCGCATCGGACCGCTGCGGCTTGCCGCCCGATGCCGCATCACCGCCTCCACCGCCCACCGCATCCTGCACCGTCACGGCCTGGCCCGCCTTGCCCACCTGGACCGGGCCACCGGCGAACCCGTGCGCCGCTACGAACGCGACCGGTCCGGCGAGCTGGTCCACATCGACGTGAAGAAACTCGGCCGCATCCCCGACGGCGGCGGCCACAAGGTTCTCGGCCGCGCGGCCGGCCGCAAGAACCAGGCCCGCACCGGCCGCGGCTACCTCTACCTGCACACCGCCCTCGACGACCACTCCGCCTGGCCTGCACCGAGGACCTGCCCGACGAGAAAGCCGCCACCTGTGCCGCCTTCCTGCAACGCGCTGCCGCCTGGTTCGCCGCACGCGGCGTCGCCGTCGAGCGGGTCCTGACCGACAACGCCTGGGCCTACACCAAGAACACCTGGCGCGACACGTGCCGCGAGCTGGGCATCAGTCCCCGCTGGACCCGGCCCTGGCGGCCCCAGACCAACGGCAAGGTCGAGCGCTTCCACCGCACCCTGCTCGACGAATGGGCCTACCACCGGCCCTACACCTCATAGACCGAACGGCAGGCCGCGTTTCCCGACTGGCTGGACTGGTACAACTACCACCGACCCCACACCGGCATCCGCGGCCAAACCCCAGCCAGCCGCGTCACCAACCTGCCCGAACAGCACACCGCCTCCCCTTTTCGCTTCGCGTGGTTGAGCTGGTCGGAGATCGGGTGAAGTGGTGGTTTCGGTTGCTCGTGGCCGGGCGGGCATGGCCGGGGCCCGACGCGCGGGTCGGGTTCTCCAGGGTTCCTCGGGTCGTGGGTGGTCAGGGACAGTGCCGCGGTTCAGGTGGCCGGCCGTGGCAGGGCCGTGAGGCGGGCGAATGCGCTGGTCAGCTCGTTCCGCCAGGGCCAGGTTGTGGAGATCCGCAGGTGCAGGCGGCGAGCGCCGCGGGTGATGCGGGCAGCTGCGGGCAGCAGCCGGTAGCGGAGCTTCTTCGGCTCGGCGGTGGCCAGTTCGCCTTCCAGCCCCAGAGTGCGCATCCAGGCGAGCAGGTCGAGGGCGGTCAGGGACAACTCCAGCCAGGCGGTGTTGATGGCAAAGTGCCGCGAGGGGAAGCGACCGAAGCCGGTGCTCTTGCCGCAGCGGATGCGGTCCTCGACGCGGGCGTGCGCCCGGTGGCGTACTTCCAGGTGCTGCAATGAGCCTTCGCCGTACGGGGTGTCGGTGAGAAAGACCTGGTGGCGCATGCCCTCGTCGAGGTCGAACAGGGACAGTTGGGCGCCGGGATGCGGGCGCTCACGCCGCACGATGATCCGTGTGCCCTCGGGATAGCCGTCCAGGTCCACAAGGCCGGTCAGCTCGGCGACCTCCGCGCCGGTGCGCAGGGAGCCGTCCTGCTCCAGCGCGGGATGCCAGAGGTGTTCAGGCAAGGCACGGATCGCGCGGCAGAGCGGTTCGGTGACGGGACAACCAACCGAGAAGAACGTGTGGATGCCGTGCGAGCGCAGGCGGCGCAGGTGGGTCAGGAATGCCTTCGCGCCTCCGGCGCTGTCGGTGCGGATGAGGATGTCGGTGCCGTGGCGGTGGGCGTCGGGGATCTGGGCCAGGGCCTGCTCGAGGACGGCGATGTGATCGGCGGCGGTGTTGGCCCCGGCATTACCCGGCCGCAGCACTCCGGCCAGGGCTTCTCCGGTGTTGTCCAGGAAGCACAGCAGCGGGTGGTAGCCGAAACCGCGTTTATACGTGGCCGCCGCCTGCTCCTTCTCGGAGTGGCAGGTGACGAGTGTGGCGTCGATGTCCAGGACCAGGCCCGCAAGGTCGCGTCCGCCCGCGTGGGCCGCGGTGCCGCGAGGGCGGCAGGATCGATGCCGGCCAGCACCCGCCAGGCGGTCGGAGTGGAGGCCACCGGACCGAACACCTCGGCCTGATCGCGCAGTAGAGCCAGGTCCGTGATGGCCTCGCCGCCGTCGGCGGGCATCACCGCCAGATCCACCGCGATCCTGCCCGGGGCGTGCCCGGTGCCGCGTGGCCGCAGCCGGCGCAGCGCGTCGGTGAAGGATGCGGTCAGGCCGATGGCATCGGCGAGATCGGCCAGCAGGCGGGACCCAGCGTGGTTGACCACCCCGCGCCCGTCGGCCGAGATGACGAGCTTGGGGCGCGACCCGGTAATGTGCACCTTCCTGCTGGAACGACGGAGACCTTGGACAAGCCTCATCGTCCCAGTTCAGAAGGCACTTTCGCGTTCCCGCTCAAGATCCGGACACAGTGGCAAGTGAAACACGCAGGCTAGAGCCGCAGGTGTGGCCGACCCGGCTGACACCCGTATCCCCCGCCGAGGCTGTCACGGAGTGAATGCTCCAAGACGCGGGGCGTTCTGCAGAGGGGCCGCTTCAGCAGACGGGCGCCAGGACGGCTGGACGACTCAAGGGCGGTTCGGCCCCGCGTTTCCACCGGCCGAGGCGGCGTGGTACGTCCGGCGACGTCTCGCGTTGCCACCACGTCGCCGCAGTGACGGCCACCAGGGCAGTTCACTGTGTGTCCTGCCCACCGGGAACCGTCCGGCCGCTGTCCTGCCACTCCGTGACCAGGGCGGCGTAGAGGGGCGGGTCGTCCCGGAGCGTGCGGTGAGCCTCCGTGCCGCGCCTGTCGATCCGTGCTCGCCAGCAGACGATACGCGGCGCTGCCTGTGCACTCCGTGTTGGTCAACGCGCCCGCATCCCGGCATGTCCCGCATCGGCAGAGCGACATCACCGGTTCGGGGCCATACGGTTGTCGGACAGGAGCATCGGTCGCCTCGGGCCGTACAGCTGACCGCGGTGACGCTCGCTCCTCGTGTCTCCCACCGGCGTACAGGGCCGCCGCCGCCCGCCTCAGTGGTTGCGCGGGAAGCCCAGGTCCACACCCGCCGGGGCGTCGGCCGGGTCGGGCCAGCGGGTGGTGACGACCTTGCCGCGGGTGTAGAAGTGCGTGCCGTCGTTGCCGTAGATGTGGTGGTCGCCGAAGAGGGAGTCCTTCCAGCCGCCGAACGAGTGGTAGCCGACGGGGACCGGGATCGGGACGTTCACGCCGACCATGCCGGCCTCGACCTCCAGCTGGAAGCGGCGGGCGGCGCCGCCGTCCCGGGTGAAGATCGCGGTGCCGTTGCCGAACGGGGAGGCGTTGATCAGCGCGAGGCCCTCCTCGTAGGTCTCCGCGCGCAGCACGCACAGCACCGGGCCGAAGATCTCGTCCTGGTAGGCCTTCGCGCTGGTCGGCACCTTGTCGAGCAGGGAGATGCCGATCCAGTGGCCGTCCTCGAAGCCGTCGACGGTGTAACCGGTGCCGTCGAGCACGACCTCGCAACCCTCGGCCGCCGCGCCCTCGACGTAGGAGGCCACCTTGTCGCGGTGCACCTTGGTGATCAGCGGGCCCATCTCGGAGGCCGGGTCGTTGCCGGGGCCGATCTTGATCTTCTCGGCGCGCTCGCGGATCTTCTCCACCAGCTCGTCGCCGATCGCACCGACCGCCACCACGGCCGAGATGGCCATGCAGCGTTCGCCCGCCGAGCCGTAGGCCGCGCTCACGGCCGCGTCGGCCGCCGCGTCCAGGTCGGCGTCGGGCAGGACCAGCATGTGGTTCTTGGCGCCGCCGAGGGCCTGGACGCGCTTGCCGTTGGCGGAGGCGGTGGTGTGGATGTAGCGGGCGATCGGGGTCGAGCCGACGAAGGACACCGCCTTGACGTCGGGGTGCTCCAGGAGCCGGTCGACGGCCACCTTGTCGCCGTGCACGACGTTGAAGACGCCGTCCGGCAGGCCCGCCTCGGCCAGCAGCTCGGCGAGCTTCAGGGAAGCGGACGGGTCCTTCTCGCTCGGCTTCAGCACGAAGGTGTTGCCGCACGCGATGGCGAGCGGGAACATCCACATCGGGACCATCGCCGGGAAGTTGAACGGCGTGATGCCCGCGACGACGCCGAGCGGCTGGCGCAGCGCGGCCACGTCGACCCGGCTGGCGACCTGCGTCGACAGCTCGCCCTTGAGCTGCACGTTGATGCCGCAGGCCAGGTCGACGATCTCCAGGCCGCGCGCCACCTCACCGAGGGCGTCGGAGTGCACCTTGCCGTGCTCGGCGGTGATCAGCTCGGCGATCTCGTCGCGGTGCGCGTCCAGCAGGGCGCGGAAGCGGAACAGGATCGAGGTGCGCTGGGCCAGCGAGGACTGGCCCCAGGTCGTAAAGGCTTCCTTCGCCGCCGCTACTGCCGCGTCCACCTCGTCGACCGAGGCGAACGCGACCTTCGTGGTGACCGCGCCGGTCGCCGGGTCCGTGACCGGACCGAACGTGCCCGACGCGCCTTCGACGGTCTTACCGCCGATCCAGTGGTTGACGATCTTCGTCATGACCAGTTACTCCTTCACAGATGGCGGCGTCGGGTCGAGACGTGCCGTTCGTACAGCTCACGTGCCTTGACCGCGGACGGTCGCGTCGCGGTCTCGGCCACAGGAACATCCCACCAGGCCTGCGCTTCGGGCGCGCCCGACATTGTGTCTGCCGTTTCGGTCTCGACGTAGACACATGTGGGAAGGTCGGAGGCCCGCGCCTCGGCGAGTGCCGAGCGCAGGTCGGCCACGGTGCGGGCGCGCAGCACCCGCATGCCGAGGCTCTCGGCGTTGGCGGCCAGGTCCACGGGGAGCGGGGCGCCGGAGAACGTGCCGTCGCCCGCGCGGTAGCGGTAGGCGGTGCCGAAACGCTCCGCGCCGGTCTCCTCGGAGAGCCCGCCGATGGACGCGTACCCGTGGTTCTGCACCAGCAGCACCTTGATCGCGACGCCCTCCTGCACGGCGGTCACGATCTCCGTCGGCATCATCAGATAGGTGCCGTCGCCGACCAGTGCCCACACCGGCCGGTCCGGGGCGGCCAGCTTCACGCCGATCGCGGCCGGGATCTCGTAGCCCATGCAGGAGTAGCCGTACTCCAGGTGGTACTGGTCGAACGACCGGGCCCGCCACATCTTGTGCAGGTCACCGGGGAGCGACCCGGCCGCGTTGATGATGATGTCCGACTCGTCGGCCAGCGCGTCCAGGGCGCCCAGCACCTGTGGCTGCGTCGGGCGTAGGTCCGGCTCGGCGGCCTCGTAGGCGGCGTCGACGCGCTGCTCCCAGCGCTCCTTGTCCTCGGTGTACTCCGCCCGGTACGCGTCCGGCACTCGGTGGTCGTGCAGTTCCAGCGCCTCGGTCAGCTCCTCCAGGCCGCTGCGCGCGTCCGCGATCAGGGGCGATCCGGCGAGCTTGTGGCCGTCGTAGGCGGCGATGTTGAGGTTGAGGAAACGGACGTCCGGGCCCGCGAAGAGCGTGCCGGAAGCGGTGGTGAAGTCGGTGTAGCGGGTGCCCACACCGATCACCAGGTCGGCCGTGCGGGCCAGTTCGTCGGCGGTCGCGGTGCCGGTGTGGCCGATGCCGCCGACGTCCTGCGGGTGGTCGTACGGCAGTGAGCCCTTGCCGGCCTGGGTGGAGGCGACCGGGATGCCGGTGGCCTCGGCGAACTCGGCGAGGGCGCCCTCGGCGCGGCTGTGGTGGACACCGCCGCCGGCGATCAGCAGCGGCCGCCGGGCGGCCCTGATGGTGCTGACGGCTTCGGCGAGTTCGGTCGGATCGGCGCCCGGGCGGCGGACCACCCAGGTGCGCTCGGCGAAGAAGTCCTCCGGCCAGTCGTACGCCTCGGCCTGCACGTCCTGCGGCAGCGCGAGCGTGACCGCGCCCGTCTCCACCGGGTCGGTGAGCACGCGCATGGCCTGCAGCGCCGCCGGGATCAGGGCTTCCGGGCGGGTGACGCGGTCGAAGTACCGGGACACCGGGCGCAGGCTGTCGTTGACCGACACATCGCCCGCGTACGGCACTTCGAGCTGCTGGAGCACCGGGTCGGCGGGGCGGGTGGCGAAGATGTCGCCGGGCAGCAGCAGGACCGGGATGTGGTTGATGGTCGCGAGGGCGGCGCCGGTGACCAGGTTCGTCGCGCCGGGGCCGATGGAGGTGGTCACGGCGTGCGTGGACAGGCGGTTGGACTGGCGGGCGTAGCCGACCGCCGCGTGCACCATGGCCTGCTCGTTGCGGCCCTGGAGGTACGGCATGACGTCCGTGTACTCGACCAGCGCCTGGCCGATCCCGGCGACGTTGCCGTGGCCGAAGATGCCCCAGGTGGCGCCGATGAGCCGCTGCCGTATGCCGTCCCGCTCGGTGTACTGGGCGGAGAGGAAGCGTACGAGCGCCTGTGCGACCGTGAGCCTGGTGGTCATCGATAACCCCTTGTGGTTTCTACGTGGTCGGGGTGGAAGCAGATCCGCCACTCCCGGGTCTGACCCGGTCCCGCCATGACGTTCAGGTAGTACATGTCGTGGCCGGGCTGGGCGATGGACGGCCCGTGCCAGCCGTCGCGGACGAGGACGGTGTCGCCGGTGCGGACCTCGGCGAGCACATCGGCGCCGCCCTCGCGCGAGGGGGACACGCGCTGGTAGCCGAAGCCGTTCGGGCCGTCGATCTCGAAGTAGTAGATCTCCTCCAGCTCCGACTCCTCGCCCGGCCGGTGCTCGTCGTGCTTGTGCGGCGGGTACGAGGACCAGTTGCCGCCGGGGGTGATCACCTCGACGGCGATGAGCTTGTCGCACTCGAAGGCGTCGGCGGAGGCGAAGTTGCGGACGTGGCGGGTGCAGGTACCGCTGCCGCGCTGCTCGACGGGCACCTCCGGCGCGGGGCCGTAGCGGGCGGGGAGTCGTCGCTCGCACTTCGCTCCTGCCAGGGCGAAGCGGCCTCCCGCGCCGGAGGTGATCTGTGCCTGGGCGTCGCGGGGCACGTACGCGAAGTCGGAGACTCCGGCGAAGACGCTGTCCCGGCCCAGCAGTTCGAACTCCACATCGGCCACGTGCACGCTACAACCACCTTGCAGGGGCAGCACGATCCATTCGCTGTCCCCAGTGGTGAAGGTGTGCGTGCCGCCCGCCTCCAGCTCGACGATCCGCAGGCTGCTGTGGGTCCAGCCGGCCAGTTTGGGGGCGATGTCGAGCGCGTAGTTCGCGTCGGCGGTGGCGCCCTTCGGGACGTACAACTCGTTGCTCATGCGGCCCTCACAGCAGTCCTACGGCGGTGTCCACGGCGGCGGCCACATCGCCGTCCACCGGGTACAGCAGCGACCGGCCGACCACCAGCCCCCGCACGGTGGGGAGTTGGAGGGCGCCGCGCCACTTCTCGTACGCGCTGTCCTGATCGTCCCCGACCTCGCCGCCCAGCAGCACGGCGGGCAGGGTCGTGGTCTCCATGACCCTGGCCATGTCGTCGGGGTTCTCGGTGACGGGGACCTTCAGCCAGGTGTACGCCGAACTGCCGCCCAGCCCCGAGGCGATGGCGATGGACCGGGTGACGGCGTCGGCGGACAGGTCGTTGCGCAGCCGCCCGTCGGCGTCCCGGCGGCTGATGAACGGCTCGACGAAGACGGGCAGGCGGCGCGCCGCCATGTCGTCGATGGCCCGGGCCGTGGACTCCAGGGTGGTCAGGGAGCCCGGGTCGTCGTAGTCGATGCGCAGCAGCAGCTTGCCGGCGTCGAAACCGAGGCGCTCTATGTCCTCGGGGCGGTGGCCGGTGAAGCGGTCGTCGAGTTCGAAGCGGGCGCCCTGGAGGCCACCGCGGTTCATCGAGCCCATGACGACCTTGTCGTCGAGGGCGCCGAGCAGCAGCAGGTCGTCCAGTATGTCGGCGGTGGCGAGGACGCCGTCCACGCCGGGACGGCTGAGCGCCAGGCAGAGGCGTTCGAGCAGGTCGGCGCGGTTGGCCATGGCCATCTTGCGGTTGCCGACCCCGAGGGCGCCCCGGGCCGGGTGGTCGGCGGCGACGATCATGAGGCGGCCGGCCGCGTTGAGCAGCGGGCGGCGGACGCGGCGGGCGGCGGCATCGGCGATCGCCTCGGGGCGGTGGGTGCGGGTGCGGACGAGGTCGGCGATGTCGACGGTCACTGGGGGGCTCCCGGGGTGTCGGCGGGGGCCGGGGTGTCGGCGGGGGCCGGGGTGCCGGCTTGGGCGGTGTGTACGGCGCCTGCCCTCAAGGCCGCCTCCACCTCGGCCTCGGTGGGCATCGCGGAGGAGCACTCCAGGCGGGAGGCGACGATGGCGCCGGCGGCGTTGGCGTGGCGCATGGTCTTCTCCAGGTCCCAGCCGGCCAGCAGGCCGTGGCAGAGCGAGCCGCCGAAGGCGTCACCGGCGCCGAGTCCGTTGAGGACGTCGACCGGCAGCGGGGGGACC
This sequence comes from Streptomyces sp. Z423-1, assembly GCF_013009255.1. Taxonomy (NCBI): domain Bacteria; kingdom Bacillati; phylum Actinomycetota; class Actinomycetes; order Kitasatosporales; family Streptomycetaceae; genus Streptomyces; species Streptomyces sp. Z423-1. The sequence continues at coordinate 6,078,252 of NZ_CP053109.1, read as the reverse complement.
TCGACGGACTCGCCCGCGTCGCTGACGGCGAGGACGCCCTTGGGGCCCTGCTTGACAACGGCGACGGACACACCGGCGTCGAGGAGCGCGGCCGCCGCGGCGTGCGGTTCGCGGACGCCGGTGGCGACCTCCACCTCGTCGAGGTTGCCGACGGCGACGGTGGTGTGCTTCAGGGCCTCGGCGTAGAAGGGGCGGGCCGCGTCCGGGTCGGTCCAGAACATGGGGCGCCAGTCGAGGTCGAAGACCGTGGTGCCGGACTTGTTGCGGTGGGCGAGGGCCGCGAGGGTCGCCGTCCGGCTGGGCTCCTCGCTCAGGCCGGTGCCGGTGACCCAGAAGATGCTCGCCGCGCGGATGGCGTCGAGGTCCAGCTGGTGGGCGTCGATCTCCAGGTCGGGGGCCTTGGGCTGCCGGTAGAAGTACAGCGGGAAGTCGTCCGGCGGGAAGACCTCGCAGAAGGTGACCGGGGTCGGCAGTCCGGGCACGGGCGTGACCCAGCGGTCGTCGACACCGAAGTCGCGCAGCGCCTCGTGCAGATAGGTGCCGAACGGGTCGTCGCCGGTGCGGGTGATCACTGCCGTGCGGCGGCCCAGGCGGGCGGCGGCGACGGCGACGTTGGTCGCGGATCCGCCGAGGAACTTGCCGAAGGACGTCACCTGTGGGAGCGGGACGCCGGTCTGCAGTGGGTAGAGGTCCACGCCGATCCGCCCCATGGTGATCAGGTCGTACGCCATCGAGATCCCTTCGCGTTCCCGTCGCGCCGTCGTCGGCGGCTCTCTCCGGTTTCTAGTCGCCGGGCATGAGGCCTGTCAATAGTTTGTCCAGACATTCGGACCAGCGGGGGAGGTGGTGGCCATAAATGAGCGGTGTGCCTTTGCTTCGGATCTGTCACGAACGCCACTGCCCTGTCATGCATGTCCCGAGTACGCGGCCCTGCGTCACATTCGGACCACAGGCACTTCCTCGCCGTCACTCTCCGTCGTTGACCGGGCACAGGCTTGCTGACTGATCGCCAGCGCAGTGCCCGGCTCCCCCGACGGCCGCCCCCGGCCGCCGCCGCGGCACGCGCAGGGAGGTGCCTCATGACCGACCGAAGGCTCTGGTCGTACAAGGAGATCGCGGCGCACATCAGCGTGCAGCCGGACACCGTGCGGTCGTACCGCAAGCACGGGCTGCTGCCCCCGCCGGACCACGTGGAGGGCGGCAAGCCCTATTGGTACGCGGATACGGTCCGCGCCTGGGTCGCGTCCCGGCCGGGGAATCGCGGGCGGCGAGCGGACTGACCACTGCAGACGGAATTTCCGTGGTGCCCCACGTTCGCGTGCGGCACAGTCGTGCGCATGAGCTTCTCCGAGAAACCCGTGCTCACCGGCGTCAGGACCGTGCTGCGGCCGTTCACGGAGGCCGACGCGGAGACGATCTGGGAGATCCTGAGCGACCCCGAGGTCATCCGCTTCACCTTCGACCCGTCCACCGAACTCACCCTGACGGGCCTGCGTTCCTGGTACGGCTCCCGGTCCGACCAGCCCGACCGGCTCGACCTCGCCGTCACCGACCGCGACACCGGCGAGGTCGTCGGCGAGGTCGTCCTCAACGAGTGGGACCCCCACACGCGCAGTTGCAACTTCCGCACCCTCATCGGCCCGCGCGGCCGCGGTCGGGGCCTCGGCACGGAGGCCACCCGGCTCATCGTCGGCCACGGCTTCGAGCAACTCGGGCTGCGTCGCATCCACTTGGAGGCGTACGGCGACAACCACCGCGCCCTGCGCGTCTACCGGAAGGTCGGTTTCGTGGTCGAGGGCGTGCGACGGGAGTCGGCCCGGCGGGACGGGGAGTGGGTGGACGAGGTGCTGATGGCCGTCCTCGACCGGGAGTGGGCCGTGCACCGCGGACACGTCGAGGTGCCGCGGGACTGGGCCGTCCGTCGGGGGTGGGGCGAGGTCGCTCGGGAAGCGGGCGTCCATCGTCGGGGGTAGGGCGAGGTCGCTCGGGAAGCAGCCGTCCATCGTCCGGGGTAGGCCGAGGTCCCTCGGGAAGCAGCCGTCCATCGTCCGGGGTAGGCCGAGGCCCCTCGGGAAGCAGCCATCCATCGTCCGGGGTAGGCCGAGGCCCCTCGGGAAGCAGCCATCCATCGTCCGGGGATAGACCGAGGTCCCTCGGGACTTCGGCGTCAGCTCCACGGCTCGATGACCGTCACCCCCGCGCCCGGCGCGCTGCCCAGCGCCGCGAGCGCGGCCGGGGTCGCATCCAGGGGAATGGTCGCGGTCACCAGCAGGTCGGGGCGCAGGGTGCCCGCGCGGACCGACTCCAGCATCGGCGGATAGGTGTGGGCCGCCATGCCGTGGCTGCCGAGCAGTTCCAGCTCCAGGGCGACCGCGCGGGCCATCGGCACGGGCGTGGTGCCCGTGGGTGAGGGGAGCAGGCCGACCTGGACGTGCCGGCCGCGACGGCGCAGGCCGTCGACGGAGGCGGCGCAGGTGGCCGGGGACCCGAGGGCGTCGAGGGAGAGGTGGGCGCCGCCGCCGGTGAGGTCCCGGATCGCCGCCGCCGTGTCCTCGGTCCGGGCCGCGCCCACGCACTGCGCCGCCCCGAACTTCCGTGCCAGGTCCAACGCCTGCGCCGATACGTCGACGGCGACGACCCTCGCCCCCGACGCCGCGGCGATCATCACCGCCGACAGGCCCACTCCCCCGCACCCGTGCACCGCGACCCACTCCCCCGCCGCCACCCGGCCCTGCTGCACGACCGCCCGGAACGCCGTGGCGAACCGGCACCCCAGCGAGGCCGCCGTGGCGAAGGTCATGCCGTCCGGTACGGCGACGAGGTTCACGTCGGCGTGGTCCAGCGCCACGTACTGGGCGAACGAGCCCCAGTGCGTGAAGCCGGGCTGCGTCTGCCGCTCGCACACCTGCTGGTCGCCGGCGGCGCAGGACGGGCAGGTGCCGCAGGCGCACACGAACGGCACGGTGACCCGGTCGCCGGGCCGCCAGCCGGTCACGCGGGCGCCCACCGCCTCGACGACACCGGCGAGTTCATGACCGGGGACGTGCGGCAGCACGATGTCCGGGTCGTGGCCCTGCCAGCCGTGCCAGTCGCTGCGGCACAGCCCGGTCGCCTCGACCCGCACCACGACGCCGTGCTCCGCGGGCCGCGGTTCGGCCACCTCGCGCACCTCGGCGGGTTCCCCGAACCGCTCGAACACCACAGCCCGCATCCGTCGCCCCTCGCCTTCGTCTCGTCCGGACCCTGGGGCACACCGCCCCGGCCCTGCCGGAACGCTAGCCTCCGGCCGCGACCTTGTCGCGCGACCGCAGCCCTGTCCCCAGCCGCCACCACTCCCCCTCGCCGCGCCGGAACCACACAAGAAGCGGGCGCGGGGCGCCCGTCAGACGCATCACCGCCGGACCAGCAGGCCGCGGACCACCATCGCGTCCATCAGGACCGCCGCGGCCGTCCCCAAGCGGAGCATCCCGCGTCGGTGACGCGGGAGGCCGAGCGCGCCGCCCCGCCGTGACCCCTCCTGGATAAGTACCCCCAGGGGGTATAGTGTGGTCATGTAAGGGGACCCTCCTGGGCCCCGCCAGTCCCACCTGGCTCGACGAGGAGAACGACATGACCGCGCAGACCGACGCCCAGGGTTCCGTCACCGCCGTCTACAAGGTGAGCGGGATGAGCTGCGGACACTGTGAAGGCGCCGTCTCCGGCGAGATCTCCCAGTTGCCCGGCGTCAGCTCGGTGAAGGCCGTCGCGGCCAGCGGTGAGGTCACGGTCGTCTCCGCGACCGACCTGGACGAGGAGGCCGTACGCGCGGCCGTCGACGAGGCCGGCTTCGAGCTGGTCGGCCGCGCCTGAAGCACGCTTCGCCGCACCGGGCCGTACCGGAGGACCGACCCCCAGACCGGTCCCGTACGGTCCGGTCCGTCGTCTGGAGTCGGAGTCGGACAATGAGCAGCACCACCACGACCAGCACCACCACACGGACCTCCATAGACACGCCGGGCACGCCGGGCACGCCGGTCTCCGATGTCGAACTGATGATCGGCGGGATGACCTGCGCCTCCTGCGCGGCCCGCGTCGAGAAGAAGCTCAACCGGATGGACGGCGTCAGCGCCACGGTGAACTACGCGACGGAGAAGGCACGCGTCACCTACCCGGCCGGGATCGAGGTCGCCGACCTGATCGCCACCGTCGTGAAGACGGGCTACACGGCCGAGGAGCCCGCACCGCCGCAGCCCGAACCGGAACAGGCGCCCCAGGATCCCGAGCTGACCGCCCTGCGGCAGCGGCTGATCGTTTCCGCGCTGCTCGCCGCCCCCGTCGTCCTGCTCGCGATGATCCCCGCTCTCCAGTTCGACAACTGGCAATGGCTGTCCCTCACCCTCGCCGCGCCCGTCGTCGTCTGGGGCGGCCTGCCCTTCCACACGGCCGCCTGGACCAACGCCCGGCACGCCGCGGCCACCATGGACACCCTCGTCTCGGTGGGTACGCTGGCCGCGTTCGGCTGGTCGCTGTGGGCGCTGTTCTTCGGGCACGCGGGCATGCCGGGCATGCGGCACCCGTTCGAGCTCACCGTCTCCCGCACGGACGGCGCCTCGACGATCTACCTGGAAGTGGCCGCCGGAGTCATCGCGTTCATCCTCCTCGGCCGCTATCTGGAGGCCCGCTCCAAGCGCCGCGCGGGCGCCGCGCTACGGGCCCTGATGGAGCTCGGCGCGAAGGACGTGGCGGTGCTGCGCGACGGGCGCGAGGTCCGGGTGCCGGTCACCGAGCTGGCCGTCGGCGACCGGTTCGTCGTACGTCCCGGCGAGAAGGTCGCCACCGACGGCACGGTCGTGGAGGGCGCCTCCGCGGTCGACGTCTCGATGCTGACCGGCGAGTCCGTGCCGGTGGACGTGACGGCCGGGGACGCGGTGGCCGGGGCGACCGTGAACGCCGGGGGCCGGCTGGTCGTCGAGGCCACCCGGGTCGGCGCCGACACCCAGCTGGCGCGGATGGCCCGGCTGGTGGAGGAGGCGCAGAACGGCAAGGCGGAGGTGCAGCGGCTCGCGGACCGGATCTCCGGGATCTTCGTGCCCGTCGTCCTGGCGCTCGCGACGGCCACCTTCGGCGGGTGGCTCGGCGCGACCGGCGACACGGTCGCCGCCTTCACCGCGGCCGTCGCCGTACTGATCATCGCCTGCCCGTGCGCCCTGGGCCTGGCCACCCCGACCGCGCTGATGGTCGGCACGGGCCGCGGCGCGCAGCTCGGCATCCTGATCAAGGGCCCCGAGGTACTGGAGTCCACTCGCCGCGTCGACACCGTCGTCCTGGACAAGACCGGAACGGTGACCACCGGCCGGATGACCCTCCAGGAGGTGTACGTCGCCGAAGGCGCCGACGAGCGGGAGGTGCTGCGGCTCGCGGGCGCCCTCGAACACGCCTCCGAACACCCGGTCGCCCGGGCCGTGGCCGCCGGTGCCGAGAAGCGGGTCGGGGAGCTGCCGGCGGCCGAGCGGTTCGAGAACGTGCCCGGGCGGGGCGTACGCGGACGCGTGGCGGGTCTAGAGGTGGCCGTGGGGCGGCTCTTCGACGAGCTGCCGGAGGACCTGGCGCGCGCCCGCGACAAGGCCGAGAACAGCGGTCGTACGGCCGTCGTGGTCGGCTGGGACGGGGTCGCGCGCGGGGTGCTCGCGGTCGCGGACGCCGTGAAGGACACCAGCGCGCAGGCCGTGCGCGAGTTGCGCACGCTGGGGCTCACGCCGGTGCTGCTGACCGGGGACAACCGGCGGGTGACCGAGGCGGTGGCGGAGGCCGTCGGTATCGATCAGGTGATCGCCGAGGTGCTGCCCGAGGACAAGGTCGCGGTCGTACGGCGACTGCAGGCCGAGGGGCGGACGGTCGCCATGGTGGGGGACGGCGTCAACGACGCGGCCGCGCTGGCCACCGCCGATCTGGGGCTCGCGATGGGCACGGGCACCGACGCGGCGATCGAGGCGGGCGACCTCACCCTCGTCCGCGGGGACCTCCGGGTGGCGGCGGACGCGATCCGGCTCTCCCGCCGGACGCTCGCGACGATCAAGGGCAACCTCGTCTGGGCGTTCGGCTACAACGTGGCCGCGCTGCCGCTTGCCGCGGCGGGCCTGCTGAACCCGATGATCGCGGGAGCGGCGATGGCGCTGTCGTCGGTGTTCGTGGTGACGAACAGTCTGCGGCTGCGGGCGTTCCGCTGAGCCCGGACGTCGAAGACCGGATGTCGTCCGGACGTTTGAAGACCGGACGTTGAAGACCGGACGATCCGCTGAAAAGGCAGGATCCCCCTTCAGTCCGACGCGAGCCTCACATAAGCTCTTCACAAGGCTCGCGCATCATCCTTACGCTTGAGCCCCGTTCGTCGTATCGGGCATCTTGCGTATCTAACGGGACATATGCAAGAGACGCAGATCACAGTGATGTGAAGGTAACCATCGAAGGGGTTCGAAGGTCTAAGTTGGCGATGTCAGAGGGCGTCTTGGGGGGCGCCACCTGGCATCTGGGGATGTCTTGGGGGACTTCCTCAGAGATGCGTTGCCGGGGCACGTACACCGGGGAGCTTTGAGCGGCCCTCCCAGCGTGCGCTGTCCCGGCAGACCGCAGCCGGCAGCAAGGCAGCAGTACCGCAGTAACAGCGATTCAGGCGCTGGTTTCTCACAGGCGCCCGGCCGGATCCCGTGGGGGGAATCCGCACCGGGACATGGGAAGGCGCCCTGGTCGTCGGCCCGTGGGGGGACCGGCGTACCGGGGCGCCTTCTGCATTGCGCTACGGATGCTCAGCACCACTGGGTGCGGCCGCCTGCTGTGCGTCAGGCGGCCGCGGGAATCAGCGGCTCAGCGCTCCTCGACCGGGACGAAGTCGCGGTCGACGACGCCCGTGTAGATCTGGCGCGGGCGGCCGATACGGGAGCCCGGCTCCTTGATCATCTCGTGCCACTGGGCGATCCAGCCCGGCAGCCGGCCGAGGGCGAACAGGACCGTGAACATCTCGGTCGGGAAGCCCATGGCCCGGTAGATCAGACCCGTGTAGAAGTCGACGTTCGGGTAGAGCTTGCGCTCGGTGAAGTAGCTGTCGGAGAGCGCGTGCTCCTCCAGCTTCAGCGCGATGTCCAGCAGCTCGTCGGACTTGCCGAGCGCGGACAGCACATCGTGCGCGGCGGCCTTGATGATCTTGGCGCGCGGGTCGAAGTTCTTGTAGACCCGGTGGCCGAAGCCCATCAGACGGACGCCGTCCTCCTTGTTCTTCACCTTGCGGATGAAGGAGTCGACGTCACCGCCGGAGTCGCGGATGCCCTCCAGCATCTCCAGCACCGACTGGTTGGCGCCGCCGTGCAGCGGGCCCCACAGGGCGCTGATGCCGGCGGAGATCGAGGCGAACATGTTCGCCTGCGAGGAGCCGACCAGGCGGACCGTGGAGGTCGAGCAGTTCTGCTCGTGGTCCGCGTGCAGGATCAGCAGCTTGTCCAGCGCGGCGACCACGATCGGGTCGAGCTCGTACTCCTGGGCCGGGACCGAGAAGGTCATGCGCAGGAAGTTCTCGACGTAACCGAGGTCGTTGCGCGGGTAGACGAACGGGTGACCGATCGACTTCTTGTACGCGTACGCCGCGATCGTCGGGAGCTTGGCGAGCAGCCGGACGGTGGAGAGGTTGCGCTGCCGCTCGTCGAACGGGTTGTGGCTGTCCTGGTAGAAGGTCGACAGCGCCGAGACGACCGACGACAGCATGGCCATCGGGTGGGCGTCGCGCGGGAAGCCCTTGTAGAAGTTCTTGACGTCCTCGTGCAGCAGGGTGTGCCGCGTGATCTCGTCCTTGAAGCCGGTGAGCTGGTCGACGGTCGGCAGCTCACCGTTGATCAGCAGGTACGCCACCTCAAGGAACGTGGAGCGCTCGGCCAGCTGCTCGATCGGGTAACCGCGGTAGCGGAGGATGCCGGCCTCGCCGTCCAGATAGGTGATGGCGGATTTATAGGCGGCGGTGTTGCCGTAACCGCTGTCCAGGGTCACGAGACCGGTCTGGGTCCGGAGCTTTCCGATGTCGAAGCCCTTGTCCCCGACGGTGCTGTCGATCACCGGGTAGGTGTACTCGCTGCCGTCGTACCGCAGTACTACAGAGTTGTCGCTCACGTCTTCCCTCACCGACGTAGTGCCTCATCTTCGAGGTGCCCTGACTGTCTCTACCATCCCCCATTTGGCTCAGGAGAGTGCACTCGGGGTCGACCATTGGGCTTATCGGCGGCACTCAGTGCCGCCAACCTGCCATCCTGCCCGGTTGATACCCCATCCGGAAGTGCTCTGTGACCTTTGCGACTCGTTTGATCGATCATTTTTGCCCGCCGGGGATCAATCCGGGGATCAAGGACGCAGGGGCCGGGGTGCGAGCCTGAAGTCGAGGGCCGTGCAGCGGCGTCCCGCCGACACCGTGCGCACCGCCTGGCCGATCGCCTTGCGCGAACCGACGAGGACGACCAGTTGCTTGGCCCGGGTGACCGCCGTGTAGAGCAGGTTGCGTTGGAGCATCATCCAGGCGCTCGTGGTCACCGGAATGACCACCGCCGGGTATTCGCTCCCCTGCGAGCGGTGGATGGTCACCGCGTAGGCGTGTGCCAGTTCGTCCAGTTCGTCGAATTCGTACGGAACCTCCTCGTCCTCGTCCGTCAGCACCGTGAGGCGCTGGTCGACCGGGTCGAGCGAGGTGACCACGCCCACGGTGCCGTTGAAGACACCGTTTTTCCCTTTCTCGTAATTGTTGCGAATCTGGGTGACCTTGTCGCCGACCCGGAACACCCGCCCGCCGAACCGCTTCTCCGGCACATCGGGGCGGCCCGGGGTGATGGCCTGCTGGAGGAGACCGTTGAGCGTGCCGGCGCCGGCGGGCCCTCGGTGCATGGGGGCGAGGACCTGGACGTCCCGGCGGGGGTCGAGCCCGAACCTGGCCGGAATGCGACGGGCCGCCACGTCCACGGTGAGCCGTCCGACGGCCTCCGTGTCGTCCTCGACGAAGAGGAAGAAGTCCTTCATGCCGTCGGTGACGGGGTGCTGTCCGGCGTTGATCCGGTGCGCGTTGGTCACGACCCCCGACTGCTGGGCCTGCCGGAAGACGCGGGTGAGGCGGACGGCGGGGATCGGGCTGCCGTCGGCGAGGAGGTCCCGCAGGACCTCGCCCGCGCCGACGCTGGGGAGCTGGTCGACGTCGCCGACGAAGAGGAGGTGGGCGCCCGGCGGTACGGCCTTGACGAGCTTGTTGGCGAGGAGGAGGTCCAGCATGGAGGCCTCGTCGACGACCACGAGGTCGGCGTCGAGGGGGCGGTCTTTGTCGTAGGCGGCGTCTCCGCCGGGTTTGAGTTCGAGGAGCCGGTGGACGGTGGAGGCCTCGGCGCCGGTGAGCTCGGCGAGCCGCTTGGCGGCGCGGCCCGTGGGGGCGGCGAGCACGACCTTGGCCTTCTTGGCGCGGGCCAGCTCCACGATCGACCGCACGGTGAAGGACTTGCCGCAACCGGGACCGCCGGTGAGTACGGCGACCTTCTGCGTCAGCGCCAGCTTGACGGCGGCCTCCTGCTCGGGGGCGAGGTCGGTGCCGGTACGGCCCTTCAGCCACGCCAGTGCCTTGTCCCAGGCGACGTCGTGGAAGCCGGGCATGCGGTCCTGCTCGGTGCGCAGGAGGCGCAGGAGCTGGGCGGAGAGGGAGAGTTCGGCGCGGTGGAAGGGGACGAGGTAGACGGCGGTGACGGGTTCGCCGTGCTCACCGGGCACCTGTTCGCGTACGGCACCGGGCTCGCCGGAGTCCTCGTCCGGCATGGCCAGCTCGGCGAGGCACTCGATGACGAGCCCGGTGTCGACCTGGAGCAACTTGACGGCGTCGGCGATGAGCCGCTCCTCGGGCAGGAAGCAGTGCCCCTGGTCCGCCGACTGCGAAAGGGCGTACTGCAGGCCCGCCTTGACGCGCTCCGGGCTGTCGTGCGGGATGCCGACGGACTGGGCGATCTTGTCGGCGGTGAGGAAGCCGATGCCCCAGACGTCGGCGGCCAGCCGGTACGGCTGGTTCTTCACGACGGAGATGGAGGCGTCGCCGTACTTCTTGTAGATGCGCACGGCGATGGAGGTGGACACCTCGACGGTCTGGAGGAAGAGCATGACCTCCTTGATGGCCTTCTGCTCCTCCCAGGCGTCGGCGATCTTCTTGGTCCTCTTCGGGCCGAGGCCGGGGACCTCGATCAGCCGCTTGGGCTCCTCCTCGATGATCTTCAGGGTGTCCAGGCCGAAGTGCTGGGTGATGCGGTCGGCGAAGACCGGGCCGATGCCCTTGACCAGGCCGGAGCCGAGGTAGCGGCGGATGCCCTGGACGGTGGCCGGGAGGACCGTCGTGTAGTTCTCGACGGTGAACTGTTTGCCGTACTGCGGGTGGGAGCCCCATCTGCCCTCCATCCGCAGCGACTCCCCCACCTGCGCGCCGAGCAGCGCGCCGACGACCGTGAGGAGGTCGCCGCCGCCTCGGCCGGTGTCGACGCGGGCGACCGTGTAGCCGTTCTCCTCGTTGGCGTACGTGATCCGTTCGAGGACGCCTTCGAGGACGGCGAGTCGGCGGTCGCCGGGTGCGGGTGCCGTCTGGTTGGACATGATCCGAAGGTACCGCTGGGGTCTGACAGTGGGGGGAGGGAAGGGAAGGGGAGAGGCTGGGGAAGGGGGAGAAGCTGGGGAAGGGGACGGGCGGGCCGGGGCATGTTCCGCCGGATCTAGAGTCCCCGCATGGCTGACATGCTCGCTGTGGACCTGGCCCTCGATCTCGCACCGACCGTGCCGGGGGCCGTCCTCGACACGCTGCGGTGGCACCTCGGCCTCGGCGGGCCGGAACCGGTCGACGCCTCGCCGGACCTGTTCCCTCTCCTCGCGGAGCGCGGGCCCGCCGCGAAGATCGGCGGAGTCCTCACGGGCGAACTGCACCAGGCCGGCGAGCACTGGTCACTGACCGCACGGCAGGAGATCCACGCGGAGTTCCTGCCGGGCCTCGAACCACTGCTGGTGGCGCTGGCTGCTCACGCGCGGTGGCCGGGAGTCATCGGGCAGGTGAGGTTCTACGAGGAGGATGTGCCCGAGCTGCTGGTCGGTCGGGCGGGGAGGCTGGTCAGGGTTGGGCTGCGGGTGGCGTGAGCGGCAGGCTGCGTGATCCCGGTCGACTCTCGTAGACCCGGTGTGCTGCGCTGGTCGTCGCGGCGCACCTCGCATGCTGCTCTCTGCTCTATTCGCTGAGCCCCACAACGCACCAGCCCCGCCGGGCAGCTTCGCTCAGGACGTGGCCCCACTCCTCCAGGAGGCCTCTGAACTCGCGGAAGTTGCCTACCCACCCATGGGGGAGTGCGGCATGCTCGGTGAAGGCCTGTTCCATTCCGCCGAGGCCAGGCCGTATTCGCTCCCAGGTCCCGGCCAGTACCCGCACACTGTCCGGTGACCGTGCGAGCAGCACGCCGTAGAAGCCGGGGCCCTCGCTGAAGAAGCCGGAATCAATGTGCCCCGCCTCTCCGTTCAGCCCGTTCCAGATCAACCCGAGCAACAGGGTGTCGATTTCGGACCGGAGCTGAGGATCAACATGGTCGCGAGCGGATTCCCAGCGTTGTCCGGCCCAGAAGTGCGCCTTGAACGAGCCACTGGTGTGCACGAACTCGTACACCGCGAAGAGGGAACTGTTGGGCCCCTGCGGCCACTTCCAGTCCCCCACTACCGCGGCCGCGCTATCCCAGTCCCAGAACCCCGTCTCGTCGTCGTACCAGGCATCCCTGAGCCGCTCCAGCCGCTCCCCGGGCGGAACCTCCTCCAACCACGACCGGTCTGCGATCAGCACAGTGATGTCCAGCCCCATGGTGGGGAGCGTACCGATCGCCTATGAACCGGATTCGGGTCGTGTCCCCTGTCGTGGTGTAGCTCATGGTGGCCAGGCCGAGGATGGCGTCTGGGATGAGGAAAGGCGGTCAAGTCCTCCGCCAGGTCCGAGTCGGCGCCGGCCCTGCTCGTCCATGCGCAGTCCTCCACGAGCGTCATCCCATTCGCGACGAGCACCCCCTTCGCCGCGAGCACACCATTGGGATGCCATGTCTTGAACTCGCCGACGGGCAGCCCGGCGCGTAGTGCTCCCTCGGAGCGGAGGGTGCCGTCCTTGTACCACTGGCGGGAGGGCCCGTCCCTGTAACCGCCGACGTAGGTGTCGAGGCTGACGAGGCTCTCCGTGAGATAGTCGGTCACCTCGCCGGTGAACGGTTCGCCGCGGTAGTACGGCCGCTCCGAAACGTCCATGTCCACTTCGGGATCGTCGATGTCGATTCGTCGCACGGTCACCCTGCCGGATTCGACACAGGCGCATTGCGCTGTCCCCGGGATCCGAGTGCCCGCCTGATCTCGTCCCGCACCTTGTCAGTGCCCAGACTTGACAGATATTCCGAGAACTCACGGGCCTCAGATGTCCGCGAACGCTGCACGATTGCCACAGCGTGCATGAGGGCGCGGGGACTGGTGTCCTGGCTGAGTACCTCATGGCCGAGACGCACGGCGGCGGGCCCGTCAACGGTCGCCACAGCTGCCGCCAGGTCGACGAGCTGGGTCGTCAGGTCGAATCCCTGCGAGCGACGCTCGGCCAACTGGACCACACCCCTGCCGATGACCTCATGGATCTCAGGCAGCAAAGCCCTGACCGTCTCCGAGTCGAGCAGGTCCGCGAGCTTTTCGTCGAAGTACTCCCTGTCGGCAATCCCTACCAACGACCGGAAGGTATCGGTCCGCAGATCCCAGGTGCCCTTTTCCCGCGCCAGGTCGTCACTGTCACACACAGCCACTGACAGCTGCGCGAAGGTGTTGTCGACGGAGAACTTCCGGTCGATGAGGATGTCGTACCAGGGGGCACTCTTCGGATCACGGGCGAGGGCGATCACCGTTTCGTAACCCGCTGGCTCAGCCCATGTCGTCAGCGCCACGCAGGCCAGGAAGCGCTCCCTCTCGGGTGCCGATCCATCGTTCATCAACTCGATCAGCCCAGGCACGCGTTCACGATGCCGAGCATCATCCAGAGCCTCGTAGATGACGTCGTCCACATCCTCGGTCGGCCGCCCGTCGAAGTCGGTACCGAGCAGTGCTTCGAACCGGCCCAAGTGAGACTCCTCAACCATGTCAGCCACCGAACGGCCCCTCGATGTACTCTCGCGGCACAACGCCCTTGATCAGCCATTCCTCGTCGCGCCGAGTATTCATCATGTCGATCATACGCTGGGCGATTCGCTTGGCCTTGGACTTGCTGAGGCCCATGGACTGTGCGTGCTCCAGGGCTTGAGCCCTGGTTGCGTTGGGTGGAACCGTCAGATCAACGGGCTTTCCAGCGATCTCATTCGCGTTCTGCTGGATGATGCTCTGCACGCGTTCCGGCGAATAGACCTCCACACCTTAAACCCGCCCATTCGCAATGTCGTGCTCCAGCCTCTCCAGGTCGACGCGAATCCTGTTCGAGCCGAACGCCTTCGCATTCGCGCCCTCGGCGCTCAGCGAGGTGAAGGGGCTGTCAGACTTGGCGGGGTCACGTCCCACGACATGATCGACGACACTCGCCTGTCCGTCAGGGTTGGCAGGTACCAAATCCCCATTCTCATTGAGGTGCGATTTACGCTGCCCTCTGCTGTTGTGATCGGACTGGAAATTGTCATCCTGGCGGACGAGCCCGGGCTTTCTGTCGCCTGGACCAGGATCACCGTCACGGGGTGGCGGGGCAGCGTCGCCGTCGTCGCCACCGGATCCGTGGACGTCGGCACCTCCGCTGTTGTCACCACCGTGTGAGGCCCCCGAGGCCTCATCGCTATGGCTACCGCCGGTGCCGAGGTCGTTGGTGGCGCCGCCGGGCAGGTTGTCCCCCGCGCCGGCGCCGGGTACCTGGTTGCCGGTGGTTCCGGCGGGGGTGTGGGTGTCCACGCTGTTGGTCGGCATGTTGTCGCCGACCCCGCCCCCGGGGAGGTTGTCCGCGGTGCCGCCGGGGAGGTGGTTGCCCAGACCGGTGCCAGGCAGGTCGGTGCCCGCGTGGACGGCTGGGGTGACGGGGACGTCCTCGCCGACGCGGCCGATGTCGCCCAGGTCGTCGAGGCCGTCGCCCAGGCGGATGTGCTGGGCGGCGTTGTCGGCGGTGTGGGCTGCCGCGCCGGCCATGGCCGGTTCGCGGAGTGGGGAGTCCACGCGGGGGACGTCCGCTCCGGCGGGCGGGGTGCCGGTGTCGGGCTGGTCGACGAGGTCGCCGGGGCCGTCGTCGGACTTCTGGATGACGTTGCCGCCCTCGTCGAGGATGTTGCCGTCGGGGTCGTAGTAGCGGGCCGGGGCGCCGTCCTCGGTGGGCAGCTTCACCGTGCCCTCGGGCAGGGCCGGGGCGTCGTCGGGCAGCTTGACCGCGCCCTCGGGCAGCTCCACCGCACCCGCGGGAACCGGGGTGCCTTCCGGGAGCCTGACCGCGCCGTTGCCCAGGTCGACCGCGCCCGCCGGGAGCGGGGTGCCCTCGGGCAGCCTGACCGCACCGCCCTCGGGGATCCTGATCCCGCCCGCCGGGACCGCGGCACCCTCCGGGAGGTTCACCGTGCCATCGGGGAGGCGCACCGCGCCCTCGGGCAGGGTGATCGCGTTCTCCGGAAGCGCCGGGATGTCGATGTTGCCGACGCCCTTGAGGCTGGTGGCGATGTCGCCGATCTTCGACAGGCTCGCGCCCGCGCCCTTGGCGATGTACGTCATCGGGTCGATGGCCCTCGCCGTCGTGCCCAAAACCCGCGCCACCGCACCGGCCTTGCCCGCACCCGCCACGCCGGCGCCCGCACCACCCGTGAAGACGGTCGTGAGCACGTTGAAGGTGACCGCACCCGCCGCCCGGGCGGGGTTCTTGCCCCACTCATCCCACGCCACCAGCGCCTTGCCCGTCTCCTTCATCGCGGTGCGCGAATCACGGATCCAGGACGGCAACTTGTCGTCCGGCAACGCCCAGAACAGGGTGCCCACACCCGGGATCGAGGAAAGCGCCAGACCGGTCGCCAGCTGCGCCAGGCCCTTCCAGGCCTGCCCCATCGCCTCCCAGCCGCCGAAGCCGACCAGCGTGCCCAGACCCTTGATCGTGCCCCAGATACCGTCGACGATCAGGCCGTCCCACACGAACGACTTCACCCAGTGGCCGACCTCGTACCAGTGATGCTTCTCCTCCACCGGGTCACCCCAGGGAAGCTTCGCATTCTTCATGTCCTCCGCGGAGAACCCGTACTGATCCGCACGCTCCGAACCATCACCGGCCACCATCTGCGTCCCGCCCCACAACGCGGTGATCTTGTTGTGACACGTCCGCTCCGCCGCCCAAAACGCAGCCACCGTCGCGGTGATGTCATCACGCAGCTGGTTGTGCTCGCCGACCTTGTCCTCGTCGTACTCCCACTCGTCATCGTCCCTCACCGAGTCGACGAACGTCTGCGCCTTGGTCTTCAGCTCCTTCAGCCTGTCCCTCAGCGGCCGGATCTCGGTGGCATAAGCCGACAGCGCACCGGAGACGGTCTCCAGATCGTCCGCGAACGCGTCCGCCTTGTCCTTGACCGGCTTGGTCGTGGCGAACAGCTGCTCGGCTTCCGGCGCCTGGTCACGCCTCGCCCACCCCCGGCATATCCAGCTTCGGCGCCTTCAACGTATTGCGCTGCGCCTCCGCCGCCATCTCCATGTCACCGTTCAGATACGCCGTCGTCGCATCCACCACACCCTGCAACGACTTACCCGCACGCGCCGCCACGAACTGCAGATCCTTCGACGCACGCTCCGCGTACTGCGACAAGGCCAGAGCCACCAGACCGCCCTGCGCCTTCTCCCCGCCCTCACCGCCACCCTCGGCGGAAATGGTGCCCGCACTCGAAGCCGCCGACGTCAGATGCTCACCGAACGACTTGCCGTACTTCTCGAAGCCCGACGCCGTCTCACCCGTCGTCTTCAGCACACCCGAAATACCCTGCGGCTTCAGATCCCACCCGGGCACCACAAACCCCCGTACCGTCTACAGATCCAGCAACCCGACCGGCCCGCTCAGCCGATGTTGTCCACCGCCGCCTTCGCCCGCGACAACGTCGACTGCGCCGTCGCATCGTTCTTCTCCAGCGTCGTCTTCAGCAACTGAATGATGTTCCGCACCTCCTGCGAAGCACGGTTCCACCGCTGCTCCTTGCCGTGGTACTCATCCGCCACACCATCCGCCGTGAAGTCCGCCATCGCCGCCTTCACCTGACGATCCCGCTGACCGATGACCTCCTCCAACCGGCCGATCACCGCCTGAATGTTCGCCTGAGCATCCGTCGACGCACCCGTGTCATACGACCGACGATCCGCACCAGCACCCGCCATCACACACCACTCCCCGAGAAAGAAGACCGAACGAACCGAGCCGAACCGAACCCACAGCCTCAGCGGAACCGCGCCGCATCGAAGTTCGCAGCCCCCATCTGCTGCCGCGCATTGTCACCCTGCTCCTGATCACCCGAGCTGAACGCCGACTCCATACCCGACTGACCACCCAGAATCGCCGACAACGACCCGTTCAGCTCCGCCGTGATCTCATCCGCCCGCGCCTTGAACTGGTCGAACATCGCCCGACCCGTACCGTTGAACTTCCCCTCCAACGGCTGCGCCGCCTGCACCAACTGCCGGATCAGCGTCCCGAGATCATCACTCGACCCCCGCGAATCACGCATCAGCGACGACAGCGTCTGCGCACCCATGTCGAACTTCATACCGAACCCGCCTCCCCCATACGCGAATTGACTCCACCGAACGTTTCTGCGCTCACCATGTTCTCCACCACCGATCGCACCTGCAACCGTCTTCCGTCACAGCCCAGCTACAGGGCCACGCCTTGACGCCGTCGGCCGCCCCCTGAACCGGGCACTCGCCTCAAAGGTCACGATCCGGTCTCAGCCCCCACCCCACCTCTTGCCACCCCGGCATGTAATCGATTCCAATCCTCTCTACGCCCACTCGTGTAATCGATTCCACAAGGAGGTGGACCGGCGATGGCGAGCATCAAGGACGTCGCCGCCGAGGCCGGCGTCTCCGTCGCCACGGTCTCGCGTGTGCTGAACGACCACCCGTCGGTCAGCGCGGACGCACGCACGCGCGTGCTGGCCGCCGTCGAGACGCTGGGCTACCGCCCGAACGCCGTCGCCCGTTCCCTGCGCACCGACCAGACCCACACCCTCGGCCTGGTCATCAGCGACGTGCTGAATCCGTACTTCACCGAGCTGGCCCGCTCAGTGGAGGAGGAAGCCCGTGCGCTCGGGTACAGCGTGATCATCGGTAACGCCGACGAGCGGCCCGACCTCCAGGACCACCATGTACGGAACCTGCTGGACCGGCGTATCGACGGCCTCCTCGTCTCCCCCACCGACGGCGGCTCGCCGCTGATGCTGGACGCCGTGCGCGCGGGGACGCCGATGGTGTTCGTGGACCGGTGGATCCCGGGTGTGGACGTGCCCGTGGTGCGGGCCGACGGGCGGGCCGCCGTACGGGATCTCGTGGCGCATCTGCACGGGCTCGGGCACCGGCGGCTCGCGATCATCGCGGGACCGGCGGCCACCACGACCGGACGGGAACGCGTGGAGGCCTTCAGGGAGGCGCTCGGCGCGTACGGCCTCGACCTCCCCGCCGCCTACGTGGGCCAGGGCGACTTCCAGGCCGACAGCGGGCGCCGGGTCACCGAGGGCTTCCTCGATCTGCCCGAGCCGCCCGAGGTCGTCTTCGCGGCCGACAACCTGATGGCGCTCGGCGCGCTGGACGCCGTACGCGCGCGTGGGCTGCGCGTGCCCGACGACATCGCGCTCGCCGCCTTCGACGACATCCGGTGGTTCGTGCACACCGACCCGCCGGTCACCGCGATCGCCCAGCCCACCGGCGAGCTGGGGCGCGCCGCCGTGCGCGCGCTGGTCGCCCGGATCGAGGGGCGGCCGGGTGAGTCCGTGACCCTGCCTGCCCGTCTCGTCGTACGACGCTCGTGCGGCGAGGCCCCCTCAGCCGTACCGCCTCTGTCCCCTGTACGAAGGAGTACGTCGTGAGCGACCCGGACGAGTTGCTGCGTATCGAGGGCATCCGCAAGACCTTTCCCGGCGTGGTCGCGCTGGACGGCGTCGACTTCGATCTGCGCCGGGGTGAGGTGCATGTGCTGCTCGGAGAGAACGGGGCCGGCAAGAGCACGCTCATCAAGATGCTCTCCGGTGCCTACACGCCCGACGCCGGGCGGATCCTGGTGGGTGGTGAGGAGGTGCGCATCCACGGTGCGCAGGACTCCGAGCGGCTCGGGATCGCCACCATCTACCAGGAGTTCAATCTCGTTCCCGACCTGTCCGTCGCCGAGAACATCTTTCTCGGGCGGCAGCCCCGTCGGTTCGGGATGATCGACCGGAAGCGGATGGAGGCCGACGCCGAGGAGCTGCTCGCGCGCGTGGGCGTGAACGTGTCCCCACGCGCGCGTGTGCGTGAACTCGGTATCGCCCGGCTGCAGATGGTCGAGATCGCCAAGGCGCTCAGTCTCGACGCGCGCGTGCTCATCATGGACGAGCCGACCGCCGTACTCACCACCGAAGAGGTCGAGAAGCTGTTCGCCATCGTGCGGCAGCTGCGGGCGGACGGTGTCGGGGTCGTGTTCATCACGCATCACCTGGAGGAGATCGCCGCCCTCGGGGATCGCGTGACCGTCATCCGCGACGGGAAGAGCGTCGGGCAGGTGCCCGCCTCCACCGGTGAGGACGAGCTCGTACGGCTCATGGTGGGGCGGTCGATCGAGCAGCAGTACCCGCGGGAACGGGCTGAAGGGGCCGATGCCGGGGGCGCGTTGCTGGCCGTCGAGGGGCTCACTCGGGACGGGGTCTTCCATGACGTGAGTTTCGAGGTGCGGGCCGGTGAGGTCGTCGGGATCGCAGGGCTTGTCGGGGCGGGGCGTACGGAGGTCGTACGGGCCGTGTTCGGGGCCGATCCGTACGACAAGGGGGCCGTGAAGGTCGCGGGGGCGGCCGTGAGGCGTCATGACGTCAATGCCGCCATGGCCGCCGGGATCGGGCTCGTGCCCGAGGACCGCAAAGGGCAGGGGCTCGTGCTCGACGCATCCGTCGAGGAGAACCTCGGGCTGGTCACCCTGCGCAAGACCACCCGCGCCGGGCTGGTCGACCTCAGGGGGCAGCGGGAGGCCGCCACGCGGATCGCGGGGCAGCTCGGGGTGCGGATGGCCGGGCTCGGGCAGCAGGTGCGGACCCTGTCCGGCGGCAACCAGCAGAAGGTCGTCATCGGCAAGTGGCTGCTCGCCGACACCAAGGTGCTGATCCTCGACGAGCCGACGCGCGGGATCGATGTCGGCGCGAAGGTCGAGATCTACCGGCTCATCAACGAACTGACGGCCGCCGGCGCCGCCGTACTGATGATTTCCAGCGATCTGCCCGAGGTGCTCGGTATGAGCGACCGGGTGCTGGTGATGGCGCAGGGGCGGATCGCCGGTGAACTCCCCGCCGACGAGGCGACCCAGGACGCCGTGATGGCGCTCGCCGTCAGTAACCCCACTACCAGCACCCCCACTACCGAAACGGAGGCCTCCCGTGGCCACTGACACGCTCAAGAACTCCGCGGGCGCGGGTGGCGCCTCCGGCCCCGGCGGGCTGCGCCGACTGCTGCTCGACAACGGGGCGCTCACCGCGCTCATCGTCCTCGTCGTCGCGCTGTCGGCGCTGTCGGGGGACTTCCTGACCGCCGACAACCTGCTCAACATCGGCGTCCAGGCCGCCGTCACCGCGATCCTCGCCTTCGGTGTCACGTTCGTGATCGTGTCGGCGGGCATCGATCTGTCGGTGGGTTCGGTGGCGGCGTTGTCGGCCACCGTGCTGGCGTGGAGCGCCACCAATGAAGGCGTGCCTGTTGTGGTGGCGGTCGTCCTCGCCGTTGCCACGGGTGTGGCGTGCGGTCTGGTGAACGGTTTTCTGATCTCGTACGGCAAGCTGCCGCCGTTCATCGCGACGCTCGCCATGCTGTCCGTGGCGCGTGGGCTGTCGCTGGTCGTCTCGCAGGGTTCGCCGATCGCCTTTCCGGAGTCGGTCTCGCATCTCGGTGACACGCTCGGCGGGTGGCTGCCGGTGCCCGTGCTGGTGATGGTCGTCATGGGGCTGATCACGGCGTTCGTGCTGGGGCGGACGTACATCGGGCGGTCGATGTACGCGATCGGCGGCAACGAGGAGGCGGCCCGGCTGTCGGGGCTGCGGGTGAAGCGGCAGAAGCTCGTCATCTACGCGCTGTCCGGGCTGTTCGCCGCCGCCGCGGGCATCGTGCTCGCCTCCCGGCTGTCCTCGGCGCAGCCGCAGGCCGCGCAGGGCTACGAGCTGGACGCCATCGCGGCCGTCGTCATCGGCGGAGCCTCGCTCGCGGGCGGTACCGGCAAGGCGTCCGGGACGCTGATCGGTGCGCTGATCCTGGCGGTGCTGCGCAACGGCCTCAACCTGCTTTCCGTCTCCGCCTTCTGGCAGCAGGTCGTCATCGGTGTGGTGATCGCGCTGGCCGTGCTGCTCGACACCGTGCGGCGCAAGGCGGGGGCGACGCCGGTGGGTGCCGGTGGTGGGGGCGGTGCCAAGGGCAGGCAGGCGGTGACGTACCTTCTCGCCGCCGTGGTCGCGGCGGCGGTCGTGGGGGCGACGTCGCTGCTGCACAGTGGCTCGTCGGCTGCGGCGCAGCAGAAGGTCGGGCTGTCGCTGTCCACGCTGAACAACCCGTTCTTCGTGCAGATCCGGGCGGGCGCGGAGGCCGAGGCGAAGAAACTCGGTGTCGACCTGACCGTGACCGACGCGCAGAACGACGCCTCGCAGCAGGCCAACCAGTTGCAGAACTTCACCAGCGAGGGTCTGTCGTCGATCATCGTCAACCCGGTGGACTCCGACGCGGCGGGTCCGGCGGTGCGGGCGGCCAACCAGGCCGGTATTCCCGTCGTCGGCGTCGACCGGGGCGTCAACAAGGCGAAGACGGCCGCGCTGGTCGCCTCCGACAACGTCGAGGGCGGCGAGCTGGGGGCCAAGGCGCTCGCCGAGAAGCTGGGCGGCCGGGGCACGATCGTGATCCTGCAGGGCCAGGCCGGTACGTCCGCCAGCCGGGAGCGGGGGGCGGGCTTCGCCGAGGGGCTGAAGGCCTACCCGGGTATCAAGGTGGTCGCCAAGCAGCCCGCCGACTTCGACCGGACCAAGGGTCTCGACGTCATGACGAACCTCCTCCAGGCGCACCCCGACATCGACGGTGTCTTCGCGGAGAACGACGAGATGGCACTCGGCGCGATCAAGGCGCTGGGGTCGAAGGCCGGTACGTCGGTGCAGGTGGTCGGTTTCGACGGCACGCCGGACGGGCTGAAGGCGGTCCAGGACGGGACACTGTACGCGTCGGTGGCCCAGCAGCCCAGGGAACTCGGCCGGATCGCCGTGGACAACGCCCTGCGGGCCGCGGAGGGCGAGAAGGTGAGTGCGACGGTGAAGGTGCCGGTGAAGGTGGTCACGAAGGAGAACGTGGCCGGCTTCGGCGGCTGACCTCCGAGGGCACCGATCACTTACCAGGTAACCGATCACTTACCAGGTACGGGTATCAGGGGAGACCATTCATGTACGACTACGACCTCCTGGTCATCGGGTCGGCCAACGCCGATCTTGTGATCGGGGTCGAGCGGCGGCCGGGGGCCGGGGAGACGGTGCTCGGGTCCGATCTGGCCGTTCATCCGGGCGGCAAGGGCGCCAACCAGGCGGTCGCGGCCGCCCGGCTGGGGGCCCGTACGGCGTTGCTGGCCCGGGTCGGGGACGACGCGTACGGCCGGCTGTTGCTCGACTCGCAGCGGGCCGCCGGGGTGGACACCGTGGGCGTGCTGGTCGGCGGTGCGCCGACCGGCGTCGCGTTGATCACCGTGGACCCGTCCGGCGACAACAGCATCGTGGTGTCGCCGGGGGCGAACGGGAAGCTCACGCCCGAGGACGTGCGGGCGGCGGGGAGCCTTTTCCACGCATCCCGGGTCGTCTCGACGCAGCTGGAGATTCCGCTGGAGACGGTTGTGGAAGCGGTACGGAATCTGGCACCCGGCAGCCGGTTCGTACTGAACCCGTCGCCGCCGCGGCCGTTGCCGCCCGAGGTGCTGGCGGCGTGCGATCCGCTGATCGTGAACGAGCACGAGGCGAAGGTGGTCCTCGGTGACGCGCTGGTCGGCGACGACCCCGCCGACTGGGCGCGGATCCTGCTGGCGCGCGGGCCGCGTTCGGTGGTTGTGACGCTGGGTGCGGAGGGCGCGCTGGTGGCGTCCGCGGACGGCGTGGCCCGGGTGCCCTCCGTGAAGGTGGAGGCCATCGACACCACCGGCGCGGGCGACGCCTTCACGGCCGCCCTGGCCTGGCGGCTGGGGCAGGGCGACGCGCTCCCGGAGGCGGCGGCGTACGCGGCGCGGGTCGGGGCTGCGGCGGTGACGAAAGCGGGCGCGCAGGAGTCGTACCCGACGCCGGAAGAGGTCGACGCCCTGTGAAGAGGGCCGGGATCCTCAACCGTCATCTCGCCGGGGCGCTGGCCGAGTTGGGGCACGGGGACGGGGTGCTGGTGTGTGACGCCGGGATGCCGATTCCGGGCGGACCGCGCGTCGTCGACCTGGCGTTCCGGGCGGGGGTGCCGTCCTTCGCCGAGGTACTGGACGGGCTGCTGGCCGAGCTGGTCGTGGAGGGCGCGACCGCGGCGACGGAGGTACGGCGGGCCAATCCGGCGGCGGCCACGCTGCTGGACGGGCGCTTTCCCGACCTGGACCTCGTATCGCACGAGCGGCTCAAGGAGCTGTCGGGGGGCGCGCGGTTGGTCGTACGCACCGGGGAGGCGTCGCCGTACGCGAATGTGCTGCTGCGCTGCGGGGTGTTCTTCTGAGCCGCTTCCCGTCGGCACGAGTGGCCCGGTGGCGGGAGTTCCCGGATTGCTGCTGTCTGTACGAGAGAGGTGCGGACAGAAAGCGAGGGACCATGGGGAAGTACGGGCGCCTCGGGACGCCCCGGGCCACCGGGATCGCCGGGGTCGTCTTCGCGCTGTTGATGGCCGCGGCGATGATCCTGGTGCGCATCGCCCTGCCCGGCGGGGCCGGTGGGGCCGAGGTCGCCGTCGATGCCGGGCAGCGCAGCGCCGTGCGGACGGCGCTGGCGTTGCTGCCGTTCGCCGGGATCGCCTTCCTGTGGTTCATGGGCGCCCTGCGCGAGCAGGCCGGTGAGGGGGAGGACCGGTTCGTGTCCACCGTGTTCCTGGGCAGCGGATTGGTCTTCGTCGCCATGCTGTTCGGCAGTGCCGCGGCGGCGGCGACGGTGCTCGACGAGCGTCAGCAGGACGCGTCGTTCGGCCGCCACTTCGCCCACATCTTGCTGACCACGTACGGGCTGCGCATGGCGGCGGTGTTCATCTTCACCACCTCGACCATCGGCCGCCGCCTCGGCGTCTTCCCTCGCCCGCTCGTCGTCCTCGGTTACCTCGCGGGTCTGACGCTGCTCGTGGTGGGGGCGGACGTGCCCTGGACCGAGCTGGTCTTCCCGGCCTGGGCGCTGATCGTCAGCCTCGACATCCTGCTGGGACGGCGTCCCGCCGACTCACGGCCCGCCGCCGCGGGCTGAGCCGGACACGGCGTTCACTCCAACGGTCCTCTCCTCGTCGCCGCGCTCCCCCGGGACGCGGAGGATGGTCGCACGGGGGACCGGGCCGGTGGAGAGGACACATCCCTTGGTGAGGCTTGTCGTCGACCTGAATCGCTGTCAGGGGTACGCGCAGTGCGCGTTCCTCGCGCCCGACGTCTTCGCCATGCACGGCGAGGAGGCGCTGCTGTACCACCCGCGGGCCGACGAGGCCCATCGCGAGAAACTGGCCCAGGCCGCCGCCGCCTGCCCCGTCCAGGCCATCCTCGTCGACGCGGTGGACGCACCGGCCGAGGCGGTGTCCGATGAGCGGTGACGGATCGCTGGAAAGGCTCCGGCGCGAGGGCCGTATCGTCGTCGTCGGCGCCTCACTGGCGGGCCTGCGGGCCGCGGAGACCCTGCGCGAGAAGGGCTTCGCCGGGTCCCTGACGATGATCGGCGACGAACCCTACGAGCCGTACGACCGGCCCCCGTTGTCCAAGCAGGTCCTGCTGGGCGTGGCCGCCGCCGACGGCACCGCACTGCCCAGGCGCCGGGCCCTGGACGCGACATGGCGGCTCGGCGTGGCGGCCACCGGCCTGGACATGGCCGCCGGGCGGGTGCGGCTGGCCGACGGCGACGAGGTGCCGTACGACCGGCTGCTGATCGCCACCGGCGTGCGGGCACGGCCGTGGCCGCGCCCGGAGGAGGCGGAACTCGACGGCGTCTTCGTGCTGCGCACCCGCGACGACAGCACGGCGCTCGCGCGGCGGCTCGCCGAGGGCCCCAAGCGGGTCTTCGTCATCGGCGCCGGGTTCACCGGCTCGGAGATCGCCTCGGCCTGCCGTGAACGCGGCCTCGCCGTCACCGTCGCCGAGCGCGCCGCGGCGCCTCTCGTCGGCGCACTGGGCGGCGTGGTCGGCGCGGTCGCCGCCGAGCTCCAGCGCGAGCACGGCGTGGACCTGCGGTGCGGGGTCATGGTGACCGCCCTGGAGGGCGACGCCGCGGGACGGGTGCGCGCCGCGCACCTGCCCGACGGCTCCACGATCGAGACCGACGTGGTGGTCGTCTCGCTCGGCGCCACCCGCAACACCGAGTGGCTCGCCGGGTCCGGGCTCGGGGCCGGTCCGCGCGGCATCGCGTGCGACGCGGGCTGCCGGGCCTTCGACATCCGCGGCATCGTGACGGACGACATCTATGTCGCGGGCGACGTCGCCCGCTCCCCGCACCCCTTGTTCGGCTACCAGTTCCTGTCCCTGGAGCACTGGGGCAACGCCGTCAGCCAGGCCGAGATCGCGGCGCACAACATGCTCAGCGAGAGCGCCGACCGCGTCCCCCACATGTGGGTGCCGGCCTTCTGGTCCTCGCAGTTCGGCGTGAACATCAAGTCGGTCGGGGTGCCGTCGATGGGCACGGAGATCCTCGTCGCGCAGGGCTCGCTGACGGCTCGCCGGTTCGTCGGCGTCTACGGCTACCAGGGCCGCGTCATCGGCGCGGTCGCCTTCGACCATGCCCGGTGGCTGCCGTTCTACCAGGAGCTGATCGAGACCACCGCGCCGTTCCCGCCGCCGTTCCCCATGGTCGACCGGCCTCCGGACGGACAGCGGCCGATGGACGCGGACTTCCCCGACCCGTCGGTGCCCACCCACGGCCCGACGGTGACCCTCAGCGGATACTCGCCGGCCGACCGCCGGATGACGTTCACCCCCGCGCACTGACCCGCACGGCCACGAGGACCCGCCATGACGCGATCCCTGCTGCACGAGATCCTGGACTACGCCAACCGCGCCGACCCCTACCCCGTCTACGAGGAGCTGCGGAAGACGCCGGTCCACCACGTGGACGACGGGGCGTACGTCGTCAGCACCTACTACGAGATCCGCAGCCTGCTGCACGATCCCCGCATCAGCTCCGAGGCCCGCCATCTGGCGTCGACCGCGCACGACCCGCTGGCCGCGGCGGCCCAGGAGGAGGACAGCGTCCTGCCGCCGAGCTTCCTGCGGCTGGACCCGCCGGAACACGACCGGCTGCGCCGTATGACGAACCGGCCCTTCGGCCCGCCGCACTCCCCTCACCGGGTCGACGGGATGCGCGAAGAGCTGCACGGCATCGTCTCCGGCCTCATCGACGGCATCGGCGACCCGGGCCGGATCGACCTGGTGGACCAGTTCTCGTACCCGTTCCCGGTGACGGTGATCTGCCGGCTGCTCGGGGTGCCGCGCGAGGACGAGGCGCGGTTCCACTCCTGGGCGGACACCATCGCCGCGAGCCTGGACCCCGACCCGGACGCGGATCCCGCCGAGCGGGGCAAGGAGGCGCACGAGGCCCGTATGCAGCTGGGCCTGTACCTGTCCGGTCTGATCGAGCAGCGCCGCAGGAACCCCCGGGACGACATGCTCTCCGCGCTGGCGACGGCCGAGGGCCCGGACGGTGCGATGACCACGATGGAACTGCTCAGCACCGCGGCGCTGCTGCTGATCGCGGGGCACGAGACCACCGTCAACCTCGTCACCAACGGCATGCTGACCCTGCTGCGCAACCCGGACGTGCTGCGGCGGCTGCGTGCGGATCCGCGGCTCGCCGTGCCCGTCGTCGAGGAGTTGCTGCGCTTCGAGCCGCCGGTGCAACTGCTGCCGCAGCGCACCCCCCTCGCCGACATCGAGGTCCGTGGCGTCACCATCCCCAAGGGCGCGTCCCTCTGGCTGGTTCTGGCCTCCGGCAACCGCGACCCCCAGCGCTTCGAGAACCCGGACCGCTTCGACCCGGACCGCCGGGACATCCAGCACCTGGGTTTCGGCAGCGGCATCCACAGCTGCTTCGGCGCACCGCTCGCCCGGCTGGAGGCCCAGCTCGCCCTGTCGGAACTGGCCCGCAGGCTGGAGAATCCTCGCCTGCTTCAGGATCCGCCCCCGTACCGGCAGAACGCCGTGCTGCGCGGGCCACGGCATCTGCCCATCGCCTGCGACGGGATCCGTCCCTGAGCGGGGTTCAGCGGCGCAGGGCCGTCTCCCGGTGCATGTGCGACAGCTTCTCGGGGTTGCGCACAGCGTACAGCCCGGTGACGAGGCCGTCGTCGATGCGTACCGCCACGACGGTGTCGAGCTCGCCGTCGAGCTGGAAGATCAGCGCCGGGTGGCCATTGACCTGGGCCGGCCGCAGCGACAGCGTGCCCGCGACCTTGCCCAGCCCGGCGGCCAGCAGACGGGCCACCTTGTCGGCCCCCACCACGGGCCGCGGCACGGCCTGCTTGATTCCGCCGCCGTCGCCCAGGAAGACGACATCCGGCGCGAGGATGTCGAGCAGGCTCTGCAGATCGCCCGTCTCGACCGCCCGTTGGAACGCGTCCAGCGCCTCCCGGGTATCGGCCGGGGAGACGACGCCGCGCGGCCGGCGTGCCGCGACGTGTGCCCGTGCCCGGTGCGCGATCTGGCGGACCGCGGCCGGGCTCTT
The DNA here is from genome assembly GCF_013009255.1 of Streptomyces sp. Z423-1. Classification (NCBI taxonomy): domain Bacteria; kingdom Bacillati; phylum Actinomycetota; class Actinomycetes; order Kitasatosporales; family Streptomycetaceae; genus Streptomyces; species Streptomyces sp. Z423-1. The sequence continues at coordinate 6,051,148 of NZ_CP053109.1, read as the reverse complement.
CTCGACGGCTTCGGCGATCTCGTCGTACCCGAGGTCGAACACCTCGCGCAGCACGAACACCGCCCGCTCGGTGGGCGTGAGCGTCTCCAGCACCAGCAGCATCGCCATCGAGACGCTGTCGGCCAGCTCGATGTCCTCGGCCACGTCCGGGGCGGTCAGCAGTGGCTCGGGCAGCCAGGAGCCGACGTAGGACTCCTTGCGGCGGCCGAGGGTACGCAGCCTGGTCAGTGCCTGGCGTGTGGTGATCCGTACCAGGTACGCCCGCTGGTCCCGTACCGTGCCGAGGTCGACGCCCGCCCATCGCAGCCAGGTCTCCTGCAGGACGTCCTCCGCGTCGGCGGCCGAGCCGAGCATCTCGTAGGCGACCGTGAACAGCAGGTTGCGGTGCGCGAAGAACGCCTCGGTGGCGGGGTCCGTGCGTCCGCCGCCGCCGAGTCGCCCTGCCGTGCCCTGGGTGCGCTCGCCGCCCTCGCTCATCACCGGCTGCTCCTGACTGCTCGTTCTCGACGGGGTCACACGCACAGGACGCCGGTCCCCGCGGCTTTGTGACATCCATGGGCATGGCACAGGTCACATCGTCGTTCCGTCACAGCGAACGGGTCGGCGGCATCTCGTGGTCGTCCGGTGCAACACCAACGAGCCACGAGTGAGGACGAGATCATGGACGCCCGATTCAACCTGTTCGAGAACGAGCTCGCCGCCAAGTTCGCCAAGCGGTTCGCCAACGCCGCCCTGGTGATCCACCAGTCGTCGCTGCCGAGGTCCACGCAGGAGCTGGTGTCGCTGCGCGCCAGCCAGATCAACGGCTGCGGCCACTGCATCGACATGCACACCAAGGAGGCCGCGGCCGCCGGTGAGAGCGCGGTCCGGCTCAACCTGGTCGCCGCCTGGCGCGAGTCCACCGTGTTCACCGAGGCCGAGCAGGCCGCGCTGGCGCTCGCCGAAGAGGGCACCCGGCTCGCCGACGCCCACACGGGCGTGTCCGACGAGACCTGGGCCCAGGTGCGCAAGCACTACGACGACGACCAGATCGCCGCGCTGGTCGCCATGGTCGCCCTGATCAACGCGGCCAACCGGCTCGCCGTGATCGTGCACCAGAAGGGCGGCTCGTACGAGCCCGGCATGTTCGCCGCCGCCCTCGACTGATCGAGGGGCGGACGGCTCCGGCCCGGCCCGGGATCACTCGATCCGGGCCGGGCCCTTCTCCCGCTCACGAGACGACGTTCCGCACGAACCTCCGCGCGGTCTCCGCCAGCACCTCCCGCCCGTTACGCGCCCACAACTCCTCGTTGAAGAGCTCCACCTCGATCGGCCCGGTGTACCCGGCCGCCTCGACGTACCCCTTCCACTCCCGCATGTCGATCGAGCCGTCCCCGATCTGGCCCCGGCCGGTCAGGACGCCCTCCGGCAACGGGGTCGTCCAGTCGGCGAGCTGGAAGGTGTGGATACGGCCGCCGGCGCCCGCGCGGGCGATCTGTTCCGGGGCCGTGTCGTCCCACCAGATGTGGTACGTGTCCACCGTGACGCCGACCTGGTGCGCGGGGAAGCGCTCGGCGAGGTCGAGGGCCTGGGCGAGGGTGGAGACCACACAGCGGTCGGCGGCGTACATCGGGTGCAGTGGCTCGATCGCGAGCCGTACGCCGTGCCGCTCCGCGTACGGGCCCAGCTCGGCCAGCGCGTCCGCGATGCGTTCCCGCGCGCCGTGCAGGTCTTTCGAGCCCGGCGGCAGGCCGCCCGAGACCAGGACCAGGGTGTCCGTGCCCAGTGTCGCCGCCTCGTCGATGGCGCGGCGGTTGTCGGCCAGGGCGCGGGCCCGCTCCTCCGGGTCGATCGCGGTGAAGAAGCCGCCGCGGCACAGCGTGGTCACCGTCAGGCCCGCGTCCCGGACCAGCTTGGCCGTCGCCTCGACACCGTACGACTGGACCGGCTCACGCCACAGGCCCACGTTCCCGATCTCCAACTGGACGCACGCCTCGACCAGTTCGGGCATGCTCAGCTGCTTCACGGTCATCTGGTTGATGCTGAAACGCTCGAGTGCGGTGCTCACTGGGCCACCCCGTACAGCGCGAGCAGGGTCTTCATCCGCTCCTCGGCCAGCTTCGGGTCGGGGAACAGGCCGAGGGTGTCGGCGAGTTCGTAGGCGCGGGCGAAGTGCGGCAGGGAGCGGGCCGACTGCAGGCCGCCGACCATGGCGAAGTGCGACTGGTGGCCGGCCAGCCAGGCCAGGAAGACCACGCCGGTCTTGTAGAAGCGGGTCGGGGCCTGGAAGAGGTGCCGGGACAATTCGACGGTGGGGTCGAGCAGCGCGCGGAACCCGTTGACGTCCCCCGTGTCCAGGACTCGTACCGCCTCCGACGCCAGCGGGCCCAGCGGGTCGAAGATGCCGAGCAGCGCGTGGCTGAAGCCCTGGTCGTCGCCCGCGATCAGCTCGGGGTAGTTGAAGTCGTCGCCGGTGTAGCAGCGGACGCCGTTCGGGAGCCGCCGGCGCAGGTCGATCTCGCGCTGGGCGTCCAGGAGGGAGATCTTGACGCCGTCGACCTTGTCGGGGTGGGCGGCGATGACGTCCAGGAAGGTGTCGGTGGCCGCGTCGAGGTCCGGCGAGCCCCAGTAGCCCTCCAGCGCCGGGTCGAACATCGGGCCGAGCCAGTGCAGGATCACCGGCTCGGACGCCTGGCGCAGCAGATGGCCGTAGACCTCCAGGTAGTCCTCTGGGCCGGTTGCGGCCGCCGCGAGAGCCCGGGACGCCATCAGGATCGCCCGCGCGCCGGACTCCTCGACGAGCGCGAGCTGCTCCTCGTAGGCCGCGCGGACCTCCGCGGGGGTGCCCGAGGTGATCTGGTCGGTCCCCACTCCGCAGGCGATGCTGCCACCGACCGCCTTCGCCTCCGCCGCCGACCTGCGGATCAGCTCTGCCGCGCCCGCCCAGTCCAGGCCCATGCCCCGCTGGGCGGTGTCCATCGCCTCGGCGACGCCGAGCCCGTGCGCCCACAGATGGCGGCGGAACGCGAGCGTGGCGTCCCAGTCGATCGCGGCGGGCGAGTCGGGGGTGACGTCGGCGAACGGGTCGGCGACGACATGGGCCGCGGAGAAGACCGTACGGCAGGAGAAGCCCGCGCCGGGGGTGACGGCGAGGGGTTCGGTGCGGGGCTCGTAGGTCCGCAGGGCCCCGTGGGCGTCAGGGAGTCGGATGGTCACAGCGCGATCTCCGGTACGTCGATGCGGCGGCCCTCGGCCGAGGACTTCAGGCCCAGTTCGGCGAGCTGGACGCCGCGGGCACCGGCGAGCAGGTCCCAGTGGTAGGGGGCGTCGGCGTAGACGTGCCGCAGGAACAGCTCCCACTGGGCCTTGAAACCGTTGTCGAACTCGGTGTTGTCCGGCACCTCCTGCCACTGGTCGCGGAAGGCGTAGGTGGCCGGGATGTCGGGGTTCCAGACCGGCTTGGGGGTGGCGCTGCGGTGCTGGACGCGGCAGTTGCGCAGGCCCGCGACCGCCGAGCCCTCGGTGCCGTCCACCTGGAACTCCACCAGCTCGTCCCGGTTGACGCGCACGGCCCAGGAGGAGTTGATCTGCGCGATGGCGCCGCCGTCGAGCTCGAAGAAGCCGTACGCGGCGTCGTCGGCGGTGGCGTCGTAGGGCTTGCCGTTCTCGTCCCAGCGCTGCGGGATGTGGGTGGTGGCGACGGCCTGGACGGACTTCACCCGGCCGAACAGCTCGTGCAGGACGTACTCCCAGTGCGGGAACATGTCGACGACGATGCCGCCGCCGTCCTCGGCGCGGTAGTTCCAGGACGGGCGCTGGGCGGGCTGCCAGTCGCCCTCGAAGACCCAGTAGCCGAACTCGCCCCGCACGGACAGGATCCGGCCGAAGAAGCCGCCGTCGATGAGCCGCTTCAGCTTCAGCAGACCGGGGAGGAAGAGCTTGTCCTGGACGACGCCGTGCTTGATGCCCTTCTCGTGGGCGAGGCGGGCCAGTTCCAGGGCGCCTTCGAGGCCCGTGGCCGTGGGCTTCTCGGTGTAGATGTGCTTGCCGGCCTCGATGGCCTTCTTGATGGCCTCCTCGCGGGCGGAGGTGACCTGGGCGTCGAAGTAGATGTCGACGGCCGGGTCGGCGAGGACCTCGTCGACGTCGGTGGAGATGTGCTCCAGGCCGTGCCGCTCGGCGAGCGCCCGCAGGGCGTACTCGCGGCGGCCGACGAGGACGGGCTCGGGCCACAGCACGGTGCCGTCGCCGAGGTCGAGGCCGCCCTGTTCACGGAGGGCCAGGATGGAGCGGACGAGGTGCTGGCGGTAGCCCATGCGCCCGGTCACGCCGTTCATGGCGATACGCACCGTCTTGCGGTTCACGTGAATGTCCCTCTCGCTGTGGCTGCTGAAGAGTGAGCAGTAAGGGGTGAGCAGTGAAAGATGAGCAGTAAGGGGTGAGCAGTGATCGGTACAGCAAGTAGTACAGCAAGCGCTTTCTATACGGTGAGAAGCTAGCCTCTGAGCGCGGTCCAGACAAGGGTGTGACCGTCTTGAGTTGTTCGAGGGGGCGAACAGCGGGGGTCGGTGGCCTTATGGTCAACGCGAGTAACGGGGAGGAACACGCGATGCGCTACCGGAGGACGACGAGATGACGGTGACCCTGGCGGACGTGGCGGCCCGCGCCCAGGTCTCGCCCGCGACGGTGTCGCGCGTGCTGAACGGGAACTACCCGGTGGCCGCATCCACCCGCGAGCGGGTGCTCAAGGCGGTCGACGAGCTGGACTACGTCCTCAACGGCCCCGCGAGCGCGCTCGCCGCGGCCACCTCCGACCTGGTCGGCATCCTGGTGAACGACATCGCCGACCCCTTCTTCGGGATCATGGCGAGCGCGATCCAGGGGGAGATCGGCGGTCCGGGCGGCAGAGCGGGCGGTGAGCGGCTGGCCGTCGTCTGCAACACGGGGGGCTCCCCCGAGCGCGAGCTGACGTACCTGACCCTGCTGCAGCGGCAGCGGGCCGCGGCGGTCGTCCTCACCGGTGGTGCCGTGGAGGACGCCGCGCATGTGGCGGCGGTGTCGGCGAAGCTGCGCAAGCTGACCGAGGCGGGGACGCGGGTGGTGCTGTGCGGGCGGCCGCCGGCGCCGGAGACACAGGCGGTGGCGCTGACGTTCGACAACCGGGGCGGCGGACGGCAGCTGACGGAGCACCTGATCGGGCTCGGCCACCGGCGGCTCGGCTACATCGCCGGACCGGAGGAGCGTACGACCACCCGGCACCGGCTGGAGGGACACCGGGCCGCGCTGGAGGCGGCGGGGATCCCGGAGGACCCGCGCTGGACGGTCCACGGCCGCTACGACCGCCGGTCCGGCTACGAGGCCACGCTGGAACTGCTGCGCCGCGATCCGTCCCTCACGGCCGTGGTCGCCGCGAACGACTCCGTGGCGCTGGGGGCGTGTGCCGCGCTGCGGGAGTCGGGGCGGCGGATCCCGCAGGACGTCTCGGTCGCCGGGTTCGACGACCTGCCGTTCAGCATCGACGCGGTGCCCGCGCTGACGACGGTGCGGCTGCCGTTGGCGGAGGCGGGGGCGCGGGCGGGGCGGATCGCGATGGGGCGGGAGGAGCCGCCGCCGGGGGGGATCGCCACGGTGCGGGGGGAGTTGATGGTGCGGGGGTCCACGGGAGGGCCGCGGGGGTAGGGGGCCCGGCGCGGGGCGGACGGGCCGTGGCTCACCAGTCGTCGCCGATGACGAAGTTGGCCGGGGTCGGGGTCGCCCACGTACACACAGACGCTGAGGTCGTCGTTCTCGAACCAGAACAGGAAGTAACCGCCTGGAGCCCTGTGCCGGGAACGACAACGGCCCCCAGCGGGGGCCGTCGAGTATGCCGAGTGGGTCACGTGCCCTGGGCGTTCCACTCCCGGTCAAGGATCCCGTGGACGATGGAGTCACGCCAAACGCCGCCTTTGCGGACGTGTTCACGGATCCGGCCTTCCTCGATCATCCCGGCACGGGCCATCGCCTTCGCGGAAGCCTCGTTGGCCGGCGACCGCGCACCCCAGATGCGGTGCAGACCGAGTTCCTCGAAGCCCAGTCCGAGCAGCAGCCGTATGGCCTCGACTCCGTAGCCGCGGCCCCAGGAGACGGGTCGCAGTGCGAAGCCCATCGTTGCTCCGCTGGGCTGGTGCGGATCCAGGGCCAGTCGGCCGAAGCCGACGAGCGCGCCTGTGCTGCGTTCGACGATGGCGAGCGCGTACTCGGCCCGCGGGTCGGCCTTCGCCGCTTCGATGGACCGGCCCACGATCTGCCGGACTTGGTCGAGGGTGCGAGGCTCGAACGACAGGTGCTCGGTCGCCGTCTCACTGCCGTAGATGGCGAACACAGCATCGGCGTCGTCCGCCCGGAGCTCGCGCAGCTCCAGGCGCCGGCTGAGGCGATGGACCGGATACATGCCCCGGACTTTACTGGCCGTGTTCAGCGCGGGAGCGCGGGCCTGCTCGGCGGATAGAGGGCGATTTCCTCTCGCAGCTCACGGGCGAGGATCGCCGTACGGACGGGCTCACGGGTGAGCGCTGCCTGGACGCGCTGCGCGGAGACGACGATGCCCCGGTTGCGCTGGCTCACCGGCAGATCGAGGACGGGACGGATGGCGTCGGCCACGCCGTCCAGGTCGTCGGCGTGGAGCCGGATCAGGGCGAGATTGCACTGCGCACCAGCCTGGTCGCCGAACGCCCAGTGCGGCGCACCACGGTCGCTGAACGCGGCGACCGCTTCCTCCGCCTGTGCTGTCGTACGGGCATTTCCGTGGCCGAGCATGACGTGCGATTCCACCGCGTAGTACAGCTGCTTCTGAGGGGGGAAGGTCAACAGGCCTCCCAGCTCATCCAGATCATCCGGTGCGACGCAGTCGCGCTGCCGCTCGGCTTGCTCGTTCGCTGTGCGCACGGTTTCCCCGTCGCCGAGGAGTGCCGCTGCCCTCGCCTCCAGGCTTGGGAGCCAGACGCTCACCGTTCCGTGCAGTTCCGGGTGTTCGACGGCACCCTTGCGCGCGTAGTACAGGGCGTCGTCCGCGTTGCCGGACCAGTAGGTGATCAGGGACTTCAGGCCGTCGGTCAGCGCGATCAGCCCGGGATGCTCCGCCTGCTGCGCGCACACTCCTGCGGCGCGCGCCTGCATCATCGCGGAGTGCGGGTCTCCCATGTCGTGGCTGGCCTTGGCCATGAACCACGACAGCAGGGTCGCCATGATGTGCAACTGCCGCAGCTGCGAGGGCTTCGACCGGCCGCCCTCGATGTGCCGGAACACCTCGTCCTGTGTGGTGGCCAGGTCATCGAAGATGCTCGACAGCGGGACCCGTGGGTACCTCTCTGCGATCCTTCGCACCTCGTCTTGCAGGAAGCCGATGGTCTCTTCACCGAGCCGGCCTCGCTCGGCTCCCATGGCGAAATCCCGCGCGCGTCGTGCCGCCATTTCAGCACCCTTTCTCATGTTGCTCAGGTCCACGCCCGGTGCGGCGCGGTCGTCCAGGCTTGACGTATCGGCAGGGCCAGGCGGGTCGTCCTGGGCGGGCCCCCAGAGCCGCTCGAAGCTCTGGCCGAACATGGCGACGAGGACGCGCCTGGCGTCGCGGTTCGGCTTGCGCTGGTTGTAGTACCAGGCTTCGAAGGTGCTGGCCGCTGGTGTGCAGGTGGCCAGGTCGGGGTCCTTGTCGGCGTCGGCCAGCTGCTGTGCGGCCTCGCGGAAGCGGGGGAGAAACGCCCTGGGGTCCTTCCACTCCTGCTGGTCAACCAGGTGACGGAACAACGTGGTCATGGCGCCCCTCCTGCACGGCTCCGCACTGCGTCACTGCGTCACGACGGTAGAACGCTCGTGCCCTCAACCTGCCCCATACCAGCAGCAGTTAGCGCAGTCGGTACAGGTCCGATGGAAACGCGGTGGAAAGCCACTGCCCATCGCACCAGCCCAATGGGAACCCGATGCGGATGTGGGGGTGGAGGTGCGGCTGGGAGCGTTGCCACGCTCGTAGGGCAATCGCGGAGAGTGCCCGGACGGGCACGCACTGGATGGGCAAGGCCGTGAACAGATCGACCCCCGGCGACCGCTCGCGACGGCCCCGGGGCGCGGCCAACGCTGTAAGGAGCGTCGACAATGCTTTGTGTACCACGAGCCCTCGCAGGACTGAGAGGTCGCGTGTTCGCGCGGCGTGCGGCTGGTAGGCGCCCGCACACCACCACGGTTCCCCCTGTCCTGCCGGACTCAACGGGTTGCCCGTCGCCGGAGATGTGGGCCGCGATCCTCGCCGGTGCGCGCCGGCGTAGGGCCGCGCGCCGGTGGGCGCTCCAGGAGGCGTTCGCGGCACAGGCCGGGGAGGCCCAGTGGCGATGACGGCGTACAGGCCCAGGCTCCACGAGACCGTCGAGGACACCGTCACCAGGAAGGTCGGCAAGGTGATGGGCTTCGAGGGCCCGTACGTGCAGCTGCGGCCCATCGGCGGTGGCCGGGAGTGGGACGCCGAGCTGGGGAACCTGAAGCCGGTCACAACCAGCGAGGGTCTCAGCGCCGCTGTCGCAGTTGCCAACGCCCGGTCGAGGGGTGAGCTGCCGTGACGGTGACCGCCGACGTTCCGCCCGACCTTACGGCCATGCGCGCTGCGGTCCAGCGGGTGCTCGCGCGCGGAGCGGATCCACTCTCCGACGAGGAACTGGAGTCCCTGAGGCTCCAGCTGCGCCGGCACATTCAGATGCTCATCCCCGAGGTCGAGCGGGCGGCCCGCCGTCTGCCCAGGGGAGACATCCCGCGCGAATGCGCTCTGACCGGTGCTGGGGAGGCACGCATGCGGCTCCGCCTGGGACCGGGGGACACCCTCACCGTCCGTGTGGCAGTCGTACAGAAACTCGCCCGCTCCGTCAGAAACCTGTGCGACCACAACGAAAAGCTGCGAGGTGAGAACGCATGAAGACGACCATGCGTCCCGCCGCGGACCCGGCGGCGCTGTCGGCCGAGTGCACCCTCGCGAAGCGGCCGGAGTACCACGGTCTGCACCGCGAGTGCCGCCAGACGCAGGACATCCCGCTGCCCCACTCGACGGGCATCCTGCTCCAGAGCCACTGCGGTTGCTCCTGCCACGCCTACAACACACGGCCCGGCGCCTGAACGCCCGCCCCGGCATGAAGGCCCCACGGCGACCGCTGGTGAGGTCGCCCCGCTAACCGCCCGTCCCGTCGGAGGTCCGGAAGCCTCTGGCGGGACGGGTCACGCTCCGGTCGGCCGTACATCGCATCCAGGAAGGACACGTATGACCATCGCTCCTGAGGCACCCGCAACACCCGCGCCCCTGACGTTCCTCGAGCTGGAGATCACCGGCCGGTGTCAGCTCACGTGCCCGTCCCACTGCTACGCCGAGGCCGGGCCGACGAAGGACCACGGCACCATGACCGCCGAGGACTGGCAGCGCGTCATCAACGAGGCCGCCCAGCTCGGCGTGGAGACCGTGCAGTTCATCGGCGGCGAACCCACCCTGCACCCGGACTTCGCCGCCTTGGTCGGCTACGCGCTGAACGCAGGGCTCGGTGTCCAGGTGTTCAGCAATCTGTACCGAGTGCGGCGCGAGCACTGGGAGCTCTTCGCTCACCCGAAGGTGAGCCTGGGAACGTCGTACTACTCCGACGACCCCGACGAGCACGACGAGATCACCGGCCGGAAGGGGTCCCACGACTCCACCCGGGCGAACATCGCCGAAGCGGTGCGCCGCGGGATCCCCGTGAAGGTCGGCGTCATCCACGTGCGCGACGGGCAACGCACGGAAGAGGCCCTCGCCGAGATGCAGGCCCTCGGCGTCAAGCGGGTGCACGTCGACCGGGTGCGCGCCGTGGGGAACGCCGCCAAGACGGCGCTGATCCCGTCCACGTCGGAGCTGTGCGGGCGGTGCGCCGACGGGAAAGCCGCAGTTCTGCCGGACGGCACCGTGACCCCTTGCGTGCTGGGGCGGTTCCTGCCCGCCGGCTCCGTGAAGCCGGCCGGACTCGCCGCCGTGGTCGCTGGGCAGCAGTGGGCGCACGTCGCGGCCTCGATCCCCCGCAACCGCGGCAACTGTGTTCCGGACTCGTGCACGCCGAAGGAGGATTCTTGCCAGCCCTCCCCCGGAGTCGTGATGGGCTGCAACCCTGACCAAGATGGTTCCGACTGCTCCCCGGCCGAGACCCCGGCCTGCGAGCCCGCGTACGACTAGGAGACGCCCATGGACTGGGGCACGCACGCGCGGCGCCTGGCGTCCGAAGTTGTCCGCCCTGAGTCGCGCTGGTACGAGCCGCTCGCCACCACCCCGCGGCACGTATTCGTGCCCCGCTGGTGGGCGCGCGGATCGCAGGCGTGGGAGCTCCGCGACGGGCCCGCCGACCCGGAGGCATGGCTGCAGGCGGCCTACGCGGACCGCACGCTCGTGACCCGTGTCGGCCCCGCGCACGCCGACCACGCCGAGGGCGGCGCCACCCTCACCAGCGGTCATCCCACGTCGTCATCAACGCTCCCCGGCCTGCTCGTGACCATGTACCGGCACGCGGTGATCGCCGACGATTCCCGCGTCCTGGTGACGACCGGCACCGGCTACGGCACCGCGCTCCTGTGCCGACGCCTCGGCGCCGAGCTGGTGACGAGCGTGGACGTCGACCCGCACCTCGTGAAGACGGCCGCTGAACGGCTCGGCTCCATCGGCCTGCACCCGCACACGGCCGTCTGCGACATCACCGGGACCCTGCCGGGAGAGTACGACCGGATCGTGGCCACCGTGTCGGTACGGCCCGTACCAGCCTCGTGGCTGACCGCACTTCGGCCCGGCGGGCGGCTCGTTACGACGCTCGCCGGTACAGGACTGATCGTCACCGCGGACAAGACCGACGACGGTGGCGCCGTCGGCCGCGTCGAGCCCGACCCCGCGGGATTCATGCGCACCCGCCACGCCGACGACTACGAGCGGCCCACGAATGAGCTGTGGGAGAAGGCCAAGCAGGCCGAGGGCGAGGACGTGAGCACCAGCCGGTACCCGTTGCTGTACGTACCGGACTCGTGGGAGGTGATGTCGATGCTTGAACTCCTCGCGCCTGGCATCGACCACCGGACAGCGGTCGACGGCGACGAACGAACCGTGTGGATGCTGCACCCTGACGGCTCCTGGGCCCGCGCCACGGCAGCCGGGTTCCTCGACTCACCGACGGTGTACCAGGGCGGCCCTCGCCGCCTCTGGGACGAGTTGGAGCGGATCCGTCACCGGCTCAACCGCGAGGGCGGATTGCCGGTGTACGGGGCGGGGGTCCGGATCGACCCGGACGGCACCCTCACCCTCTCGCGCGGAGGGTGGTCGATGACCGTGGACTGACCGCCAGGGCTCACGGGAGCCCCGCTCGTCTGCTTCCCCCGTGGTGGTTGGGGGCCTTCCCGCGTCAGCCCACGCGGACGGAGACGCGCGTGTCGAGTGCGGAAGGTCGGCTGCTGCGCCGCCACCCCGCCTCCGCGGTCGCGCCCTTCTCGTTGCTGGTCCCGGGCTTCGGCATGACGTCGGCGGCGGTGTTCCCGGGCGAGTCGATGGCGCCACTGCGCTCGTGCGCGGCCGTGCTGCTGGTGGGCGGAATGGCCCTCACCCCGGTTACACCCCGGCGACCTTTCGCCGTCCATCCCGTGGACGGCCCGGCATGCCGCACGGACGTCGGCCGATCATGAGGGCATGCCCGTAGTCGACATCCCCGGTTCCAAGTCGCTCACCGCCCGCGCCCTCTTCCTCGCGGCCGCCGCCGACGGCGTCACCACCCTCGTACGGCCCCTGCGCTCGGACGACACCGAGGGCTTCGCCGAAGGGCTCACCCGGCTCGGCTACCGGGTCGGCCGCACCCCGGACAGCTGGCAGATCGACGGCCGCCCGGACGGCCCGGCAGTGACCGAGGCCGACGTGTACTGCCGCGACGGCGCGACCACGGCCCGCTTCCTGCCCGCCCTGGCCGCCACCGGCCACGGCACCTACCGCTTCGACGCCTCCGCCCAGATGCGCCGCCGCCCCCTCCTCCCGCTCACCCGCGCCCTGCGCGAGCTGGGTGTGGATCTGCGGCACGAGGAGGCCGAGGGCCACCATCCGCTGACGGTCCGGGCGGCGGGTGTGGAGGGCGGGGAGGTCACCCTGGACGCGGGCCAGTCCTCTCAGTACCTCACCGCACTGTTGCTGCTCGGCCCGTTGACCCGACGCGGACTGCGCATCCGGGTCACCGACCTGGTCTCCGTCCCCTACGTCGAGATCACGATCGCGATGATGCGGGCGTTCGGCGCGGAGGTACGCCGCGAGGGCGACGTCTTCGTCGTCCCGCCCGGCGACTACCGGGCCACGACGTACGCGATCGAACCGGACGCCTCCACCTCCAGCTACTTCTTCGCCGCCGCCGCGCTGACCGGCGGCGAGGTGACCGTCCCCGGACTGGGGAAGGGCGCGCTCCAGGGGGACCTGGCCTTCGTGGACGTACTGCGCCGGATGGGCGCGGACGTGGAGATCGGCGCGGACCGCACCACCGTCCGGGGCACGGGCCGCCTGCACGGCCTCACGGTCAATATGCGGGACATCTCTGACACCATGCCGACCCTGGCCGCGATCGCCCCCTACGCCTCCGGACCGGTCCGCATCGAGGACGTGGCCAACACGCGCGTGAAGGAGTGCGACCGCCTGGAGGCGTGCGCCGAGAACCTGCGGCGGCTGGGGGTGGAGGTGTCCACCGGCCCCGACTGGATCGAGATCCAGCCGGGCCGGCCCATCGCCACCGACATCAAGACGTACGGCGACCACCGCATCGTGATGTCCTTCGCCGTGACCGGCCTGCGGGCGCCGGGGATGACGTACGACGACCCTGGCTGCGTACGGAAGACCTTCCCCGGCTTCCACGAGGCGTTCGCGGAGCTGCGCGACCGCCTGCCCGGCTGACCCCCGGGTTCAAGCCGAGTCGTTGAGCAGGCGGGCCAGGTGGTCGCGCCCCGCGCCCAGCAGGCCGGGAAGCGGGGCCGCGGCCTCGTACCAGCGCTTCTCGTACTCCCAGCACAGCCAGCCGTCCCAACCGTGCCGGGAGAGGAGTTCCACGGTCTCGGCGAGCGGGAGGACACCGGCCCCCAGGGGGAGCGGGGTCGTGTCGTCGGCGGAGGCGATGTCCTTGACCTGGACGTAGCCGAGGTACGGGGAGAGGGCCGCGTACGTCTCCTGGGGCTGCTCGCCGCCCAGCCAGGTGTGCATCACGTCCCACAGCGCGCCGACCTGACGGTGGCCGACCAGGCCCAGGATCCGGATGGCGTCGGCGCCGGTGCGGTGCGAGTCGTGGGTTTCGAGGAGGATGCGGACGCCCGCTTCGCCGGCGTACTCGGCGGCCGTGCCCAGGCGGCGGGCGGCGGTCGCGTCGGCCTCCTCGGGACTCTGCTCCGCCGTACCGCCGGGGAAGACCCGGACGTACGGCGCCCCCAGGTCGCGGGCCAGGTCGAGCAGGGCGCGCAGCTCGGTGAGCACGGGCTCGTCGTCACCGGGAGCCGCCACGCGCGCGTATCCGGCGACACCGAGCAGCTCGACGCCGGACTCCTTGAACTTGGCGGCGGCTTCCGCCCGTTCGGCGGCCCCGATGCCGGGGTGCACCGGCTCCTCGGGGTGCGCGCGCAGTTCCACGCCGTGGTAGCCGTGCTCGGTCGCGAGTCGGAGGACGTCCGGCAGGGGGAGGCCGGGGACACCGAGAGTGGAGAAGGCCAGCTTCATGCACCCAGCTTGCTGCACATGGGCCCTTCCCGTCACTCCGGTGTCCCTCGTAGGTCCAGGCGCCAGTCCTGGCCGACCAGGTCCTTGCCGAACGAGCGGTGCGGCTTCTCGGCGACCAGGACGAAGCCGTGCCGCTGGTAGACGCGGCGGGCGGCGGTGAGCACGTCGTTCGTCCAGAGCACCAGGTCGCGGTAGCCGACTCCGCGGGCGAAGTCCACGACGGCCGTGACGAGCCGGTCGCCGATGCCGAGCCCGCGGGCCTCCGGCTCGACGAGCAGCAGCCGCAGCCGCGCGGTGGCGGGGGCTTCGTCCCGTACGCACATCACACACCCCACCGGCCGCCCGTCCAGCTCGGCGATCCACACCCGCTCCAGGTGCGGATCGTGGTCCTCGGCGAAGTCGGCGACGATCCGCGCGACGAGGCCCTCGTAGCCGGTGTTCCAGCCGTACTCGGCGGCGTACAGCGCGGCGTTGCGCTGCACGATCCAGCCCAGGTCGCCGGGGCCGGGCTCGCGCAGCACCACGTCCTCGGGGCGCGATGCCCGGTCGGCGCCCAGGATCGCCCGTACCGTCCGCAGCGCCTCGGCGAGCCGCCCCCGCTCCTCGGGCGGCACGTGGGCCAGCAGCGCCCCGACCGTCTCGCGCGCCCGCTCGTCGAGCAGGTCGGCGGCCTCCCGGCCGCGTGCGGTGAGGGTGATCCGGCGGCGGCGCGGATCCCGCTCCGAGGGCGCCCGCTCGATCAGCCCGTCCTGCTCGAACTTGTTCAGGATCCGGCTCAGATACCCGGCGTCCAGGTGCAGTTCGGTACGCAGGTCGGCGGCGTCCGTACGGGGTGAGTGCGCGAGCTCGTACAGGACGCGGGACTCGGTGAGGGTGTACGGGGCGTACAGGTGGCGGCCGTAGTCGAGGGCGCCGATGAGGTGGGTGTAGAAGCGGTTGAAGGAGCGGATGTCCTGGACTGTCATGATCGGCCCACTCCCCGGATGCTTGACTGAGTCAGAGATACCGTCGAGTCGAGCCTAGGCCGCCGTCCGCTCCTCGTCCACGCCTCCGGCCTACGCGGCCACGCCTGCCCCCCGTCTACTGCGCGGTGGCCCTCCGGTAGACGCACACCTGAGCGCCCGTCTTCGAGGCGGTCGTCGAGACCAGCTCGAACGCGGTCTTCGTACCGTCGTCCGGGAAGATCGACTTCCCGCCGCCGAGCATCACCGGCATCACGATCAGCCGCAGCTCGTCCACCAGCCCCTCGCTCAGCAGCGTCTGGGCGAGCGTCGGGCTGCCCATGACCAGCAGGTTCCCGCCCTCCGACGCATGCAGCCCGCGCAGCTCGGCGACGGCTTCGGCAGCCGGGAGGCGGGTCGTGTTGTCCCAGGCCTTGAGGTCCTCGTCCCCGAGGGTGCCAGTGACGACGTACTTCCGGATGGAGTTCATCCGGTCGGCGAACGGATCCCCCGCCCGCTCCGGCCACGCCCCGGCCATCGTCTGCCAGGTCCGCCGCCCGAACAGCAGCGCCTCGGCCTCGTCCAGCGCCGCGTCGAAGGCCCCGCCGACGATCTCCGGGTCGAAGAAGGGGTGCGACCAGCCGCCGTGGGCGAACCCGCCGTCGGTGTCCTCCTGAGGTCCCCCGGGCGCCTGGACGACGCAGTCGAGGCTGATGAACTCGCTGATGACGATACGCATGGTGCTGCTCCTGCTTGTCCGGGTGGGCCACTGCACTTCAGCTGAACTGTCAACCGAACTGAACTCTCAACCGCACTGAAGACTGCGGCCCCGCCCGGAAATCATCGCTCGTACGTCGATCAATTCACCACGGGCGGCCGCCCCTGCGTCCACACCGGCCGCACCGCCATCCGGCTGAACCGCCAGCCGTCCGGCGTACGCCGCACCTCGGCGTCGAATCGCCCACCGACGGTGAACAGGGTCTCGTCCTCGTGCACATGGGTCATGTGGGCGTTCCAGGAGGCGTCGCCCCGATCGCCCTCGACGTCTACGTCGACGAGGATCCCGGACGCCATGTGCTGCGTCCGCACAAACCGCCCGACCGCCTCCTCCGAGAGCCGCCCGACCGCTTCCACACCGTCGGCTGTGCCGACGGGTGTCTCCATCTGTACGTCATCGGTGGCGAGGTCGCGCATCCAGCCGGGGGCGAAGTCGCGGGCGTCGAGGGCGCGGAAGAGACGGTGGATGAGGGTGTGGATGTCCAGGGACACGTTGTGATCGGTCATGGGGCGAGCGTCGTACGTCAAGCGTGCTTGAGGTCAAGAACGCGTCGGCTGGGGCCACCGAGGCGCCCCAGGGCATCCGTCCCGCTCAGCACCTGCCGTCGCGCCGTAGGCTCCCTGGGTGATTGAGACCATCGTGTTCGATGTCGGCGAGACGATCACCGAGACGACCGGTACAGGGCTTCCTGGGCGGACTGGCTGAACGTCCCCCGTCACACCCTGTCCGCGCTGGTCGGAGCAGTCGTCGCCCAGGGCCACGACAACGCAGAAGCCCTCCGGCTCGCGCGCCCGGGCATCGATGTCGCCACGGAGTACCACGCCCGGGACGCCGTCGGCCGCGGCGAGTACCTGGAGGAGAGCGACCTGTACGACGACGTGCGGCCGGCCCTCTCCGCACTCCGGAACGCCGGTGTGCGAGTCGTCATCGCCGGGAACCAGACACCGCGCGCGGCTGAGCTGCTGCGCGACCTGGACCTCCCGGCGGATCTCATCGTGACCTCTGGGGAGTGGGGGGTGGCCAAGCCGCAGCCGGAGTTCTTCCGCCGGGTGCAGGAGGTGGCGCGGGCTGCTCCGAGCGCGACCTTGTACGTCGGCGACCACCCGGCCAATGACGTCTTCCCGGCGAAGGCGGCCGGGCTGAGGGTGGCGCACCTTCGCCACGGACCGTGGGGACGCCTTTGGGCGGACGACCCGGAGGTCGTGGCCGCGGCGGACTGGCGGATCGACACCCTGACCCAGCTCATCGAGATCGTGAAGGACTGACCCGGACGACGCCGTTCGTGTACACGGGGCGTATCGACGCGCCCCCCTCGACGGATGTCTGCCCGTCTGTGGCCCCGGGCGCGAGAGTCGTGACTCAGAAGTCAGAAGCTTCTGGAAGACCTGAATCTATGCCCCTGCAACGGGAAGGAACTGGAAAGGATCTCCGACCGGATCTTTCCGGTAAGCAATCGTGCGAGGAGTTCTGCGCACCCGGGCGACGACCTGTCCGACCTCCTCGTCCCCCCGGGGCATCCTTGCGCGGAAGTGCGGCCTATACCCGGAGAACGGGGGCTCTGGAGGGATAACGGGGAGATACGAATTCCGGGGGAGCCCGACATCGCCTATGCCGCTCCGGTCCTCATCACGCACCACGTCGCCGCTCACGGCTACCGTCTCCGGCAGAGAGTGCCGGGTCGAGGCGACCGTGGCACCCGAGTTGGCGTCAAGTAATCAACTCCAGTTGTTGGCCTCCTTGAAATCCTCCAAAGACGGGATCACGTCGGCTGCGAACGCTTGCGCTGACTCGCGCGCCTCGGCAACGACGGGAAGACCGCGTTCCCGAGCCAACAGGGTCAGCAAAGCTTGTTCTTCGTCCTTTTCCCGCTGGACCAGCGGACCAGGAGCAGGCGGGGGCTCGCCGCTCCGCACGATGACGGGCTTTTCTCCGGAGAGCTTGAAATCTGGGGTCAGGTTGTCGACCGGCTCGGTGCCGGTGGCCGACGGAACCGGGGCGGTGGCCGCGGGGAGGAACTCCTCCGACTCGGCGGAGGTCTGGCCACGGAATGGCGTCCATCAGCAGGCTGCCGCAGGCCCACAGGTCGAAGTCCTTCGCGTACGGCTGGAAGTCGTCCAGCTCCTGCCCGGACGCGTACGTCAACTTCACGGTCACCTCGCTGGCCCAGCTCCGCCTTGAACTTCTTCCAGGAGTACGTGTCCGTCTCCAGCGCGGCCGCGGTCGTCGTCGGCGCCGAGGTGGAGGTGGAGGCGACCATGCCGAAGTTGAAGCTTTGCCAGCCGTTGTCGGCGGCCTCTGGCGCGGGCTCGCCCCAGATCGCCATCACCTACAACCGCAGGCCCAACACCCCGACCGGCTACACCATGTCCCCGGGGTCCTGCGACACGGCCTCCCCGTACATCAAGATCGGCAAGACCACCGAGCTGTACATGCTCGCCAAGGGCACGGACCCGGACGGCATCCTGTCCAAGATGGAGTTCGAGTTCGGCAAGGCCGGCGACTGGACCAACACGAAGACGTCGTACTACGACACGATCGTCAACGGCGAGACGGCCAAGTTCCGGCTCCCCGCCCTGACGAACGGCGTCACCTACCGGTGGCGGGCGCGCGCCTGGGACTCGACCACGTACGGCGGCTGGGCACCGAGTTCCACGACCTACTGCCATTTCACCTACGACTCGAACCTTCCCGATTCGCCGGCTCCGGTCGAATCCACTGACTTCCCCGGGGACTTCGACGACAGCAGCACCGGTGACGTGTGGTCGAAGGAACCCTTCGGCACAGGCGGCGACTTCACCTTCAAGATGTCCTCCGGGGAGACGGACATCGTGAAGTTCGTTTACTCCATCAACTCCACGACGTACGACTCCTACGTCTGCGCGAACGGCAAGCAGGGCACGACCGGCGGCCTCACGGTCTCGTGCACCACCCCGGTCACGTCGGTCACGGCCACCAGGATCAAGCCGCCCGCGGCGGGCCCGAACACGCTGTATGTGAAGGCGGTGGACTCGGCGGGCAACATCTCCCCGAGCCCCACTAAGCACTTCTTCTACGTCACTCCGCGCAAGAGCCCGGACGGTCCTGGCGACCTGAACGGCGACGGCACCGCCGACGTCGCCCATGTCACCGCGGCCGGCAACCTCTGGATCGGCGCGGTCTCCAAGGACGGCACCTGGCTGTCCAACAGCTTCGGCACCCACCGCAAGGGCACCCTGATCAAGGACGGCAACACCGCGCCGCACATCTGGAACGGCACCGACACCTACGCCCTGGTCACCCACAACGATGACTTCGCACCCGCGGACGGCATGGCGGACTGGGTGATCCGCACCCCCGACGGCCGCCTGTACATCTACCCGGGCGACGGCTACGGGTCGATCGACGTGACCCGCAGGGTGGAGGTCCGCCTCCCGGCGAACGCGCCGTCGCCGTCGACCTTCTCGGAGATCAAGTCGGCCGGTGACATCACCGGCGACGGCCAGCCCGAACTGTTCGCCGCGGGCGGCGTCGGAGGCGCGGAGCTGTGGGTCTTCAGCGGCTACAGCGGAGGCACCTTCGAGACCGCGACCCAGATGACGACGACGGCCTGGGCAGACCGGGACTTCCCCCGACGTCTGGGCCACCAACAGCGCCGGAGCCCTCCTGCTGTTCACGGGCGGCGCCACCTCGCTCGGTGAGTCCAAGACACTCCGCTCAAGCGGTTACAGCACGATCAAACAACTGGGCTGACACAAGGAACACAAGAAAGACAGGGACACAAGGAATCCGGCCCCCGGGGGAAGCCCCGGGGGCCTTTTCCGCGTCCGCGGCGACGGGAACCCGAGCCGGGTGCCGCTCGTCCAATGCGCACAGCTGCCGGATGAGTCTCCGCGATGCGGTGTCGGCCCTCGCCGCCGGCCGCGAGCGCCGACCACCCTCTCCGCCGCACCACGGCCGGCAGCCCGCCGCCATCGGCGCGCCCCCCTCCCATGCGCCGATGGCGGCCCCTCACCGGGCCGGGCTGTGCGTCCCCTTGACCGGCAGAAACTTCCCGGATATGGGTGACTCCCTGGAAGTTTCCTTCAGCGATCTTCAGCGATCTCCTCCGGAAGGAGCGCACGTGCCCCACACCAGCACGACCAGCGCAGGAAACACCGCCAACACCCCGTCGAGACGTACGGTCCTCGCCGCCACCGCGGGCGTCACCGCGGCCCTGACGATCGGACAGACCACCGCCCACGCCGACGACGACAAAAGCCTCCGGACACTCATCTCCCGGATGACCCTGGAGGAGAAGGTCGGCCAGCTCTTCGTCTCCCGGGTCTACGGCCACTCCGCCACCGCCCCCGACCAGGCCGACATCGACGCCAACCTCAAGGAACTCGGCGTGCGCACGGCCGCCGAACTGCTCGCCAAGTACCGCCTCGGCGGCATCATCTACTTCACCTGGGCGCACAACACCCGTACCCCGCACCAGATCGCGGACCTGTCGAACGGCATCCAGAAGGCCTCCCTCGACCTCCCCCGCGGACTGCCCGTGCTGATCTCCACGGACCAGGAGCACGGCATAGTCGCCCGCGTGGGCAGACCCGCGACGCTGTTCCCCGGCGCGATGGCCGTCGGCGCCGGCGGCTCGCGCGCCGACGCCCGCACCCTCGGCCGGATCGCCGGCGAGGAACTGCGTGCGATGGGCATCCGGCAGGACTACTCGCCCGTCGCCGACGTCAACGTCAACCCGGCCAACCCGGTCATCGGCGTACGGTCCTTCGGCGCCGACCCGGACGCGGTGGCCGGGCTGGTCGCGGCGGAGGTCGCCGGGTACCAGCGGGCGAAGGTCGCCGCGACCGCCAAGCACTTCCCCGGCCACGGCGACACCGAGGTCGACAGCCACTACGGCTTCCCGGTCATCGAGCACACCCGGGAGCAGTGGGGCACGCTCGACGCTCCCCCGTTCCGGGCGGCGGTCAGGGCCGGTATCGACTCGATCATGACCGCGCACATCATGGTCCCGGCGCTGGACCCGTCCGGCGACCCGGCCACCCTGTCCCGCCCGATCCTCACCGGCATCCTGCGCGAGGAGCTCGGCTACGACGGCGTCGTGGTCACCGACTCCCTCGGTATGCAGGGCGTCCGCACCAAGTACGGCGACGACCGGGTGCCGGTGCTGGCGCTCAAGGCGGGCGTGGACCAGCTGCTGAACCCGCCCAAGCTGGACGTCGCCTGGAACGCCGTCCTGAAGGCCGTACAGGACGGCGAACTCACCGAGGAACGGCTCGACGAATCGATCCTGCGGGTGCTGCGGCTCAAGGCCGGACTGGGGCTGTTCGAGGAACCCTACGTCAGCGCGCGGTGCGTCGATCGCACGGTCGGCACCAAGTCGCACCTGGCCGCCGCCGACCGGATCGCCGAGCGGACGACGACGCTGCTCGTCAACGAGGGCGGCCTGCTGCCGCTGTCCCGGCGTGAGCACCCCAAGCTGCTCGTGGTCGGCGCCGACCCGGCCTCGCCGTCCGGCACCACGGGCCCGCCGACCGGCGTCCTCGCGACCGCGCTGACCGAACTGGGCTTCACGGCAACGGCGTTGTCCACCGGCACGGCCCCGTCCCCGGCGACCGTCGACCGGGCCGTCGCCGCGGCCGGCGACGCGGACGCCGTGGTCGTCGGCACGTACAACGTCACGGCGACCAGCTCGCAGAAGACGCTGGTCGAGCGGCTGCTGGCGACCGGGATACCGGTGGTCGCGGTGGCCGTCCGCAATCCGTACGACGTGGCCCAACTGCCGGGTGTACGCGGCTACCTGGCGTCCTACTCCTGGACGGACGTCGAACTGCGGGCGGCGGCCCGGGTCATCGCCGGGACGGTGCGGCCGCGCGGGAAGCTGCCGGTGCCGGTGCAGCGGGCGGACGATCCGGCGCGGGTGCTGTATCCGCTCGGGCACGGGTTGTCGTACTAGGCATCGATCGGACGTAGGGCGCGGTACGCCGCGCTCCCGGCGCACCACCCCCAAACGGGCGCAAAGCGCGCTGCGTGTCTGGCGTGTGCCCGCCGTGGCGGGTCACGCTGGACGGGGGTGGCGGGAATGACCATGCGTGGGAGACGGTGTGCCGGGGTGGTGCTGGCGGCGCTGCTGATGGGGTGCCAGGACCCGGCGGCGGAGCACGGCCCGGGCAGCCCCGGCGGGTCACCGGCGCCGAGCAGCGCCGCCGGCTTCGGGGCGGTGTTCCTGGCGGTCGACGAGTGCAGTTCGTTCGGTACGACGAGCTTCACCGAGGTGCCCTGCTCCGGCGAGCGGGCGGCCGCGCGGGTCGTGGCGCGGCACGACGGCCGGGTGGACGACGGCCCGCTGTGCCCGGGGACCACGGACTTCGTGCTGCACATCAGCGAACAGCGCCCCTCCCGCGACGAGGACGGCGACGGCGCGATCCCCCAGGGCTACGCCTGTATGCGCAACCTCCAGCCTCCGCACCCCGGCGACCCGGGTGGCGGAGGCGGGCCGCGCACGATCGTGGGGGACTGTGTGTACGGCGCCGGGGACGGAAAGGTCCGCGAGACGGCGTGCGACGGCGGGGGCCGGGAGAAGCCGGAGTACCAGGTGACGGAAGCGGTTGCCGCCCGCTCCGACTGCCCGGCGACCACGGCCCTCTACGTCCAGCTGGGCGGCGCGCATCCGGTGGGCTGCGCCCGCCCGGTGTGACCGACGGACGGGCGCAGCACCGGTGTCACGGACGCAGGGTGCGCTCCGCGCCCCGCTTGTCGAGCCGGGAGTCGTACTTGGCCAGCGGCCTGGCGGCGGCCGGGTCGGCCTCGACGGTGGCGGACGCGACGCCCGCCCACTTCAGGATCCTGGCGGTGGCCAGCGCCTTCTGCTTCTCCGGAAGACCGGCCACGTTGGCGCCGTGGTTGGCGCCGGGGGCGGTGAAGACGTAGGAGTCCTTCGCGCCCTTGCCGAGGCGGAACGGTTCGGCGCCCCACGGATCGTTCTCGCCGTAGACGAACAGCATGTGGCGCGCGTTGTGGCGCACCCAGCTGTCGACGTCCCGCATCGCCCACGGCTGGAACTTCATCTCGATGTCACGCGGGACGAAGTAACGCGGCGGCAGGTAGCCGTACCGGATGTACTTCTTCTCGATGTGCGGGAAGACGATCGTCGGCGCGCCCAGCTGCGTACCCGCCTGGTAGTAGTACGGCGTGTACGGCGCCAAGCCCTGGTCGGTGTAGAAGGAGAACCCGGCGACCGTGTCGATGGAGTTCCAGATCTCGTCGTCGGTCGCGTTCTTCGCGTCGGCCGGGATGGTGTCGCAGTCGGACAGCAGGCTGTACTGCCAGAAGCCCCAGACGTAGTCGAGGACGGTCGCCTCGTACGCCTTGTCGAGGCTGCCGACGGTGTTGAAGGTGTAGCCGTTCTCGGCCGCGAACGCCTGGTACCGCTCCTCCAGCGGCTCCCGGCGCACCAGCGCCTCGCGCTGCACGCCGTTCAGCCGGTCGCGGCACTCCTTGGTGCCGACGTTCGCGAAGAACTCGTCGTACGCCGAGTCCTCCTTGTTCACCACGTCGTTGGGGGCGACGTACGCGACGACGCCGTCCATGTCGCGGGGGTAGAAGCGCTCGTAGTACGTGGCGGTCATGCCGCCCTTCGAACCGCCGGTGGAAATCCACTTCTTGGAGTAGATCGGCTTCAGCGCCCTGAAGATGCGGTGCTGGTCGCTGGCGGCCTGCCAGATGTCCAGCTTGGTCCAGTCGGCCGGGCTGGGCCGGGACGGCGTGAAGAAGCGGTACTCCATGGAGACCTGGTTGCCGTCGACGATCTGGGTCGGCTCGCGGCGGCTGGGGTTGGTGGAGACGTTGTAGCCACTGGTGTGGAACACCGTCGGCCGCGAGACGTCCTTGTGCAGCACGGTGATGCGCTGCTGGAACGTGCCCTTGGAGGGCCTGCGGTGGTCGACCGGCTGGGTGTAGTTGAGGACGAAGAAGCGGTAGCCGGGGTACGGCTTCTCCTCGATGAGGCTCATGCCGGGTATGGAGAGCAGCCGATCCTTGATGTCGGTGGCCTCCGGCTGGGCGGCGGTGGCCGCCCCCGCCGTGCTCAGCGTGCCTATGAGCACGGTGAGCGCGAGCAGCCATCTGAGCGCCTTGCGCATGCACCCTCCCTGTGAGAACAGATGTGCGCCGGAAGCTATCGGAGCAACACACCTGTGCACCAGGGTGGTTGACGAATCGGCAGGTCGGCTCGGCCGTCAGCACAGGATCCAGCCGGAGCTGACCGACCGCCGCCCCACGGAGCCCTTCACCCACACGCACCGCTGCCCGGCGTGCACGGTCACCGGCCCCGCGCGGTACCCGTACCTGCCCTTGTCGACGACCGGACGGCTGCCGCGTGCCTGCACGCTGACCGACATCGACCGTTTCGGGCCGGGGTTCTTCGCGAGCGTGACGGCGCAGACGTAACCGCCGCGCTTGTAGACCTGCACCACGCCGGTGGCGAAGGACAGCGTCCTGACCTTGCGTCCGGCGCAGTTGGACGCCGCCGCGTGCGCGTCCGCCGGCGCGGCGAGCGCCAGCAGTCCGGACGCGGTCAGCACGGCGACGCCGAGCGCCATCCGACGTCGTATCGCACCGGTGTCCACAGTCCCCTCCGCACCCCTCGGATCGACGTACGGATGTACGGACGCACGACGTATGTCCGACGGTTGCGCGGGGCTCAGACGCCTACGCTCTCCTCCGGCTCCGCCGCCCCGACGAACGTCCGCCACAACCGCGCATACCGCCCGCCCCGGGCCAGCAACTCCTCGTGCGTGCCGTCCTCGACGACCCTCCCGTGGTCCATCACCACGACCCGGTCCGCGCGGGCCGCGGTCGTCAGCCGGTGGGCGACCACGAGGGTGGTGCGGCGGCCGGTCAGGCGGTCCGTCGCCTGGTTGACCTGCGCCTCCGTGGCCAGGTCCAGGGCGGCCGTCGCCTCGTCGAGGAGCAGGATGTCCGGGTCGACGAGTTCGGCGCGGGCCAGCGCGATCAGCTGCCGTTGCCCGGCGGAGAGGTTGCGGCCGCGCTCGGCGACCTCGTGGAGGTAGCCGCCGTCCAGCGTCGCGATCATCTCGTGCGCGCCGACCGCGCGGGCCGCCGCCTCCACCTCGGCGTCCGTGGCGTCCGGGCGGCCGTAGGCGATGGCGTCGCGGACGGTGCCGGGGAAGAGGTACGCCTCCTGCGGCACGACGCCCAGGCGGTGCCGGTACGAGGTGAGGTCGAGGTCGCGCAGATCGGCGCCGTCGACGGTGACCCGGCCGCCGGTCGGGTCGTAGAACCGCGCCACCAGCTTCACCAGCGTCGACTTGCCCGCGCCGGTCTCGCCGACGAACGCGACGGTCTGCCCGGCGGGGACGGTGAGGTCGATGCCGCTGAGGGCCTCCTCGTCGTCGCCGTAGGAGAAGCGCACGTCGTCGAAGGCGATCTCGCCGCGCAACGAAACGACTCCCCGCGGTTCGTCCGCGGACTTCGTCGACGTCGGTTCCTGGAGCAGTTCCTGGATCCGGCCGAGCGAGACGGACGCCTGCTGGTAGCCGTCGAAGACCTGGGAGAGCTGCTGGACGGGGGCGAAGAAGAGGTCGATGTAGAGCAGGTACGCGACCAGCGCACCCGCGGTGAGCGTGGCCGCCTCCACCCGCCCGGCCCCCGCGATGAGCACGCCCGCCGCGGCGGCGGACGACAGGAACTGCACGAACGGGAAGTAGACGGAGATCAGCCACTGACCGTGGATCCGGGCCTGCCGGTAGCTGTCGCTGCGCTCCGCGAACCGCCGCCCACCGTCCCGCTCACGGCCGAACGCCTGCACGATCCGCAGCCCGGACACCGTCTCCTGAAGATCGGCGTTGACCGTCGACACCCGCTCACGGGCCAGCTCGTACGCCTTCACGCTGGCCTTGCGGAAGAAGTACGTGGCGATGATCAGCGGCGGCAGCGTGGCGAAGACGACGAGCGCGAGCTGGAGGTCGATCACCAGCAGGGCGACCATGATGCCGAAGAAGGTGACCACGGAGACGAAGGCGGTGACCAGGCCCGTCTGCAGGAACGTCGACAACGCGTCCACGTCGGTCGTCATCCGGGTCATGATCCGGCCCGTCAGCTCCCGCTCGTAGTAGTCGAGTCCGAGCCGCTGGAGCTGGGCGAAGATCTTCAGCCGCAGGGCGTACAGCACGCGTTCGCCGGTCCGGCCGGTCATCCGCATCTCGCCGATCTGCGCCACCCACTGGGCGAGGACGGCGAGCAGGGCGAGCAGCGAGGCGACCCAGACGGCACCGAGGGCGAGCTGGGTGACACCGCTGTCGATGCCGTGCCGGATCAGCACCGGCAGCAGCAGCCCCATCCCGGCGTCGACGGCGACGAGGCCGAGGCTGATCAGCAGGGGCAGGCCGAAACCTCGCAGCAGCCGCTTCAGCCCGTACGACTCCTCCGGCTGGACCGCGCGGACCTCGTCGACGGCCGGGATGTCGGTGGCCGGGGGCAGGCCGTCGACCTTGGCGAGCAGTTCCGGCGTGGCCGGGGTGCCGGCGAGGGCGGTGTCCTTGGGCTCGCGGTCACCGGTCCACAGGCGGGGCGTGACCCCCCGTTCGGCGTCGAACTCGGCGTCCAGTTCGTCGCGGACGGAGGTGTCCTCCGGGGGTGCGGAGGGCGGCGTGTGGCCCGGGGAGACGGCGCCGAGCTCGTCGGGGTCGGTGAGCAGGCGGCGGTAGAGGGCGGAGCGTTCCTGCAGCTCCTCGTGGGTGCCGAGGTCGGCGAGCCGGCCGGCGTCCAGGACGGCGATGCGGTCGGCGAGGTTGAGGGTGGAGCGGCGGTGGGCGATGAGCAGCGTGGTGCGGCCCCGCATGACGTGCTTGAGGGCCTCGTGGATCTCGTGCTCGACGCGGGCGTCCACGGCGGAGGTGGCGTCGTCGAGGACGAGCAGACGCGGGTCGGTGAGCAGGGCGCGGGCGAGGGCGATGCGCTGGCGCTGGCCGCCGGAGAGGGTGAGGCCGTGCTCGCCGACCTTGGTGTCGTAGCCGTCGGGGAGGTCGCGGACGAAACGGTCGGCCTGGGCGGCGCGGGCGGCGGCCTCGATCTGTTCGTCGGTGGCGTCGGGGTGGCCGTAGGCGATGTTGTTGCGGACCGTGTCCGAGAAGAGGAACGAGTCCTCGGGGACCAGGCCGATCGCGGCCCGCAGCGAGTCGAGGGTGAGTTCGCGGACGTCGTGGCCGCCGACGAGGACGGCGCCGTGCGTGACGTCGTAGAAACGCGGCAGGAGCAGGGAGACCGTCGACTTTCCGGACCCCGAGGAGCCGACGACGGCGAGGGTCTCGCCGGGGCGGATCTCGAAGGTGAGGCCCTTCAGCACGGGCTTGCTGTCGTCGTAACCGAAGGAGACGTCGTCGAACTCGACGGTGGCGGGCGCGTCGGCCGGGAGGTCCTTGTGCCCGTCCCGCATCGAGGGCTCGGTGTCGATCAGCTCCAGGACACGCTCGGTGCCGGCGCGGGCCTGCTGGCCGACGGTGAGGACCATGGCGAGCATGCGGACCGGGCCGACGAGCTGGGCGAGGTAGGTGGAGAAGGCGACGAACGTGCCGAGCGTGATGTGGCCGCGGACGGCCAGCCAGCCGCCGAGCGCGAGCATCGCGACCTGGCCGAGGGCGGGGACGGCCTGGAGGGCGGGGGTGTACTTGCTGTTCAGCCGGATGGTGCGCAGCCGTCCGGCGTAGAGCTTTCTGCCGACTTCCCTGAGCTTGCCGGTCTCCTGCTCCTCCTGCCCGAAACCCTTCACCACGCGTACGCCGCTGACGGCACCGTCCACGACGCCCGCGACGGCGGCGGCCTGGGCCTGGGCGTACCAGGTGGCGGGGTGGAGCTTGGTGCGGGAGCGCTTCGCGATCCACCACAGGGCGGGGGCGACCGCCAGGGCGACCAGTGTGAGCGGGATCGACAGCCACGCCATGATCACCAGGGAGATCAGGAAGAGCAGGAAGTTCCCGATGGTCATCGGGAGCATGAAGAGCAGGCTCTGGATCAGCTGGAGGTCGCTGGTGGCGCGGCCGACGACCTGGCCGGTGGACAGTTCGTCCTGCCGGCGGCCGTCGAGCCGGGTGATCGTCTCGTACATCTCCGTCCGCAGGTCGTGCTGGACGTCGAGGGCGAGGCGGCCGCCGTAGAAGCGGCGGATGTAGGTGAGGGCGTAGACGAGGAGGGCGGCGACGATGAGGAGGGTGGCCCAGGGGGCCATGGTGCGGGTCCTGTCGCCGATCACGTCGTCGATGATCACCTTGGTGATCAGGGGGACGAGGGCCAGGACGGCCATGCCGGCGAGGGAGGAGCCGAGGGCGAGTATGACGTCCTTGGGATATCGCCAGGCGTAGCCCCACAGTCGTCGTGCCCATCCCCGTTGCGGTTCCACGCCGGTGCCTTCCGGTTGTCCTGCTCTACCGGAAGGCACCAACGCGGACGGAAGCCGATTTCATCCCTCCGAAACGCTCGGAGGGCGTGATCAAAGACGCACGCGCAGGGAGTAGAAGCGGGTCGTCTGGGCCGGGTTCTGGTTGTCGTCGCTGGCCAGGAGGACCTTCAGGCGGCCCTTCGTGTGGCCCGTGATCGTCATGGCCTCGATGTTGTCGAGGAGCGGGTTGGGCTGGGGCTGCCTGGCCGTCGCTCCCAGTGACGGGCAGTTCACCAGGTCCGCGAGGAGGGTCTTCCTGATCAGGCGTACGTCGTCCTGGCCGGTCAGCGTGTCGATGCCGGCCGTGTTCGTGGCGCGGCGCGGGTCGGCCAGGTAGAGGCGGACCGTGTTGCCGACGCCCGAGGTCCAGCCGCGCCCAGGACGAGGAGGCGGCCGTCGGGGGTCGCGGTGACCTCGGGGACGCCGAGGCCGGTGTCGGCGCGGTAGGCGTACTGGGCGCCGAGGCGGAAGCCGTCCTTGCCGTGCCGCTGCCAGGTCTGGAAGCGGACGATGCCCGCGGTGTCGCCGGAGAGGGCGTACTCCATCGAGGCGAGCAGGGTGCGGCGGCCGGGGAGGAAGGTGAGGCCCTCGAAGGTGCCGTTGCCGACCGCGCGGCCGGCCGGGGCGACCTTGAGCGCGTCCGGTACGGGGAGGCGGTCGAGGATGCGGCCGTCGCGGGAGTAGCGGCGTATGGAGGGCTCGGTCTCGGAGGAGACGAGGTAGGTGCCGTCCCGGTCGACGACCAGGCCCTCGGAGTCGAGGGCGGTGCCGTTCTCGTCGGCGAGCTGCACGACGCGCTTCGGCTGAAGCGTCCAAGGGCTCAGCGCGAACAGCGAGGAACGGTCGGACAGCGCGGCGAGCATGCCGTTCCGGTTCACGGCGAGCGCGGAGAAGTTGCCGACGAAGGTGCCCTCGTACGTCGTCTTGTCGAGCGCGTCGGAGAAGCGGTCGATGGAGACTGAGGGCGAACAGGCGTGGTCCGTCGGCGAGTTGGCCTCGGCGGGTCCGGCGGCGGTCAGGCAGGTGGCTGCCGCCAAGGCCGCGGTGGCGGTGGCGAGTACGGTTCTCAGGCGCATGGGGGTCACCGTAGGGCGGGCCGGTGACGCCAGGTGGGCCGCCGCGTTAAGGGTCAGCTCGCCGCCAGGTCCCGGTGGATCACCTTGGCGACGCCCTGGATGGTCGCGATGCCGTAGTTCATCGTGCTGTTGCCGTGGGTCAGCACGGTGATCGTGTAGTCATGGCCACCGCCCTTGAAGGCGCCGACGCTGTGCACCCGCCAGCCGTGCGTGACCCGCTGCAGCCAGCCGTTCTTGACTGCCGCGGAGACGCCGGACGGCACTCCGTAGGGGGTCCCCCAGCGCTGCGAGGAGATGACCTGCCCCATCAGCTTCAGGATGTAGGCGCGGGAGTTGTCGCTGAGCACCGTGTTCCTGACGGTGATGAGCTTGAGGAGCTTCTGCTCGTCGGTGACGGTGATCTGGGTCAGGCCCCAGTAGCCGTTCGCGCCAGGCTTGGTCTGGGTCATGCCGGCGGCGGCGAGGAAGCCCTTGATCTTCGTTAGGCCGAGCTGCTTCCAGAGCGTGCTGGTCGCGGCGTTGTCCGACTTGGTGATCATGGCTTGGGTGAGGGAGACCTCGCGGGCGGTGAGGTACCGGTTGTGCTTCTTCGCGTCCCACAGCAGCGTGGCGAGGACGGTGACCTTGACGACGCTGGCCGAGTCGTAGGCGGTGGAGGGCCGCAGCGTGCAGGTCGTGTTGGTGGTGCGGTCGTAGAGGCCGACGGCGATGGTGCCCCTGCGGTTCGCGAGGGCGGCGGTGATGTCCCGCTTCAGCTTGTCGGCGAGTCCGGCCTTGGCGGACGTGCAGCTGACGGTGGGTGTGGGCGCCGCGGCGGCGGGCGAGGCGGCCGCGACGCACGCTATGAGCACACCGGCGCCCACTCCTGCCGCGCCGAGCGCTCTGGCGCGTCCGGATACAGCTCTTGACTTGCCGCTCGATATCCCGTGAGTCATGTCCTTTTGACTCACGGGTCCGAGGGAAAGGTTGTACTAGCTGGCTAGGGCGTGTTTCGAAAGTAGCGTCGTCCGCCCGGAGGGCGGGGTCCGCGGCGTCTGGTGCGGTGCATCGCAAGGCGGAGGGTCGCCCGCGTACTGGGCGTACGCGGGCGATCCCGACAACGCAGCGAGGCGCCGTGCCAGGCGTCGCGGGCCAGACGGGACTTTCGAAACACGCCCTAGTACCGCATCAAGAAAATGTGGAGGGGGCATGGCCACGGAGCAGTCGGTGCGGTGCGAAGTCCCTTACTTCCCGGCCGTCGTGGTGTCGTTCGGCCTGATGTGGCTCGTCGGGCTGGGGGTAGCGGGATTCCGGTGGCTGCGCCACGGTCCCACACACCCCGGGGAGTTCCTCATCCTCGGCGGGCTGTTGGCGCTGACCGTCTGCATCGGCCTGCTCAGGAGCGGTACGTCGTGCGCGCGGTCGAGTTCAGCAAGGCGCAGGTCCGGCTGGAGAGCCGCGCGGGCGTGCGGACGGTGAGCATCGCCGACGTGAGGGCGGTGGGGGTCGAACACACCGGCGACACTGCAAGCGGCTACGTGGAGACATCGCTACGGCTGGACTGGCGCGATGGAAGCAGATCATTCGACTGCCACCACGACCCCACGCTGGGCCCAGCGCTCTTACGGCTGCTCCCCTCCCACGTCACCGTGGAAGAGCGGTGGGAGGAACTCCAGGAACCTTCGAGCGGTTGACAGCAATTCGACCTCGTCGGCGTCAAAGCCGTGCCTGATGCGGCACGGTGTGGCCGTCGTTGTCGTCGGACTCTTCGCAGGCGGGTACGGGAAGTCGCGCACCCCGGCTCTCCGCGATGCGAAGGACATCGGTCAGCGCCTCGCTCATGCGGGCGAGCAGGAACCGGAGCTGCGCGGACGTCGCCCGGTGGTCGGCGAGCATGTCGGCCACGTGAGCGAGGAGGTCGTCGGCCATTCCGAGCTGCACGCTCTCAATGGTGTCGGCCACGCGGGAGACATGGCCGGTACCGTCGCCAACGAGATAGCAGGGTTTGCCCTCCGACCCCGTCCAGGGCAGCAGTCGTGCGTCTCCCGTCACCTGGTCCCCCCCCCCACGACCACCGTCGGCATGCCGAGCGATCCGATACCGATCCCGGGTACGGCGACCGGACGCGCCGCCTGCGAGGGTCCAGAACCGGCGTGGTACACGGTCGGGCCGTTCACAGATGAGTCCTGGCTGGGGCGGCGGCGCCGTCGCAGCGGTCCAACGAGGCGGGCGATGCGGTGACGCATGTCCTGAACTCCGTTCCCATTCCACTCGGCATAT
This sequence comes from Streptomyces sp. Z423-1, assembly GCF_013009255.1. Taxonomy (NCBI): domain Bacteria; kingdom Bacillati; phylum Actinomycetota; class Actinomycetes; order Kitasatosporales; family Streptomycetaceae; genus Streptomyces; species Streptomyces sp. Z423-1. Next base: position 6,019,944 of record NZ_CP053109.1, on the reverse strand, counting down.
CGCGTTGTGTAGCGATCCGCTCACAGCTTGAGGTCGAACGAGCTAGCCTCGCCAGAGAGGAGCAGGTGACAGAGCATTTGTCACAAGGGAGTTGATCCAATGGGCACCATCTACGGCGACTGGCTCAAGGAGCAGCGCGAGGCGGCCGGGCTGACGCAGCAGGAGTTGGCGGACATGGCCGTCATGACGCGTTCGCACATCGCGCACATCGAGGCGGGGCGCCGGGTGCCGTCGAAGGAGGACGCACGACGGCTGGACAGGGCGCTGGGCACAGGAAACGTACTGAGCAGCTTTCTGCCGCAGGACGATGACGTGTCGATCGCCGAGTACTTCGAGGCGGTGCGCGTACTCGAACAACAGGCGGTGATGATCCGCGAGTTCGCCCCGGCGTACTTCCCGGGCATCCTCCAGACGAAAAGGTACGCACGTACGGTCATGAGCGCGGCGTTCCCTCCGGTGAGTGAAGAGGAGTGTGACAGGCGCCTCGTCACACGCCTTGAACGCGCGAAGATCCTCGAAGATCCAGTGACGCCCGCGGTGTGGGTGTTGCTGGACGAGGCGGTACTGCGGCGACCAGTGGGCAGCGGGGACGTCATGGCGGAGCAGATCATGCACATCGTTCGTCTCGCCGAGACTGGACGCATCCGCGCACATGTGATGCGGTTTGGTGTGGGCCTTCATCCACTCATGCAGAGCATGCTCACGCTGATGTGGTTCGAGGACCAGCCACCTCTGGCATACACCGAAGGCCAGGAGATGGGGAAACTGCACGACTCCCCGTCCATGGTCCGCCAGTTGCAGAGTCGCTACGATCTTGCGCTGAGCGACGCGCTGCCGCTGAAGGAGTCACTGGCCCTGCTCAGGGCCACTGCGAAGGAGTACGGACACCATGACTGACCGGACCATCCCGAACGCGGCCATGCTGAGCGGCTGGCGCAAGTCGTCCTACAGCAGCCCCAACGCCGACAGCTGCCTCGAAGTCCTCGACCACCACGCCTCCGGCATCCCCGTCCGCGACTCCAAGATCCCGCACGGCCCCGCCCTGCTCTTCCCGGCATCCGACTGGTCGGCGTTCATCACCGCGGTCAAGGGCGGGGAACTCCGCTCCTCTAGCCGCTGAAGCCGCTGCACTGGGTCACTTCGCCGCCCTGCCGGACGCTGTACTGGGCGGGCGGCACGTTCATGATCTGGAAGCCGCCGTTCTGGGCGATCTCGACCGTCCCGCCGAAGCCGGCCGACCCGAACACATAGGCCGGGCCCGGGGTGAAGCCGCCGCCGGACAGGTGCACCTTCCCGTTGTCGAGGATGCCGGAGACTGAACAGGTCGCGGCCGGGACGGCGGCCGGCGGGGACTGGGGGACCGCCGCGAGGGCGGTCGGGGCGGCGACGAGTGGGGCGGCCACGAGGGCGCTGAGGGCGAGGAGGCGTGTGTGCAGGTTCATGAGTCTTCCTTACCGGGAGGATTCGTGAAGTCGCGGGTTGCACGCCCGGGGCCCCGGCAGGCCGGGTCACCCCCCGACACCGTCCGACACCGGCGTCCCTGGCCGCCCGCCGTCTCCTCACAGGGGACCGGGGCCGAATCGAGCGAGGCCCGTCTTCCCATTGTCGCCCCGCCCCTTCCTCGGTGCGACCGGGGACCGGAGCGCCCGCCGCGCGGCCCAGGCTCCGCCGGGACCCGCTCGATCGCCACTCGTGCTCCGGGTCTCACAGCGGGGTGGCGGCTGTCTTGGCCCCGTACTCGTCATGGCGGCGCAGCCAGAACATCTGCTCACCCTCCTCGTGGCGGCCCATCGGCGTGCGGTCCAGCAGGCCGTAGTAGGCCATGGCGGGTTCGAGGCCACGCGCGGTGGTGACGTACGTCCGGTACACGGTGCCGTCGGAGAGCGCGTAGGCGCTCAGTCCGGGGCCCTCGGTGACGTATCCGCGTACGTCCGTGCCGGACAGCTCCGCCATCTGCCTCACGGTGGGCGGGATGTCGCCCTCCAGGAACGGCCTCAGCTCGTCCTCGGTGTACTGGAAGCCGAGGTCGCGGTGGAAGTCGCTGCCGCCGCTGGAGACCCAGTCGAAGCTCCAGCCCATCCGCTCCCGGTACGCCAGGAGCTTGTCGAGCGGCGCCCGTGAGGAGCAGATCAGCGTCACGTCGCGGGCCTTGAGGTGGACCACGTTGGGGTCGAGGGTGTCCGCGATCGAGGAGCAGACCGTGCATCCGGCGTCGTAGGGAGGGCCGAACATGAAGTGGTAGACGAGCAACTGCGAGCGCCCGTCGAAGAGGTCCGCGAGTGACTTCGCCCCGTCCTCGGTCTCGAAGCGGTAGTCCTTCTCGACCGGCACCCAGGGAAGCTCCCGCCGCTTCCGCGCGAGCTCGTCGTTCCGACGGGTGAGCTCCTTCTCCTCTGCGAGCAGCTCGGCTCGGGCCGCGTCGAACTCTTCCTGTGTACCGACCTTGTGCTCGGGCATCGCGCCTTTCCCTCCGGTAGGGGAGGTCATACGTCCACCGTACGCGCGCGGCGGTGGGCCTTCGAGCCGGGCGGGCGGCTCCACGACGGCCGCCTGCCTCTCAACTCGCGTAGTCCTCAACTCGCGTAGACAAAACCCGATTTGCCGTTTCCCGTCACCCAATAGACACGCGCAAGCCCTCGACACCACTACATGTCCATGCCACTCTCCCGTTTGCCGCCTCCATTCAACCCGCGTAGATGGGACACCCCACATGCTGGCGACACGCATACGCCGCCGCTGGAAGTCAGTGGCGCTGACGACGGCCGCCGTCCTGGTCGGCCTCACCACACCGACGCTGACCGCGACCCCGGCGGCAGCCACGACGACCGCGTACGACTCGACGTACTACAAGAACGCGATCGGCAAGACGGGTACGAGCCTCAAGTCCTCGCTGCACACGATCATCAGCGACCAGACGAAGCTCTCCTACTCCGCCGTCTGGAACGCCCTGAAGGTCACCGACCAGGACCCGAACAACAGCAACAACGTGATCCTGCTGTACTCGGGCATCTCCCGCAGCAAGGCCCTCAACGGCGGCGACGTCGGCGACTGGAACCGCGAGCACGTATGGGCCAAGTCCCACGGCGACTTCGGCACCTCCACCGGCCCCGGCACCGACCTGCACCACCTGCGCCCCGAGGACGTCCAGGTCAACTCCATCCGCGGCAACAAGGACTTCGACAACGGCGGCAGCAGCTTCACCAACGGCGGCGGCAGCCTCACCGACTCCGACTCCTTCGAGCCCCGCGACGCCGTCAAGGGCGACGTGGCCCGCATGATCCTCTACATGGCCGTCCGCTACGAGGGCGACGACAGCTGGCCCGACCTGGAGCCCAACAACTCCACCACCAACGGCAGCGCCCCCTACCACGGCCGCCTCACGGTCCTGAAGCAGTGGCACGAACAGGACCCGCCGAGCACCTTCGAGGAACGCCGCAACGACGTCATCTACAACTCCTACCAGCACAACCGCAACCCGTTCATCGACCACCCGGAGTGGGTCGAGGCGATCTGGTAGGTACACGCCCCCTAGGACGTGCTTCCGGTTCCCTCCATGAGGTGGTGTGCGGCCCCGGCAGCCGGGCAGGCCGCCGCACCCCCTCGGGACCATGGCAGGGCGCCCCGGCAACTCCGCCGGGGCGTACCGCAGTTACCTGAGGAGCCCCATGAAGCTTCGTTCCTGGTCCGTCGCCGCCGCCCTCGCCCTGACCACCCTCGTCCTGCCGTCGCACGGCGCGGTCGCCGCCGAAGCCGCCGCACCGCCAGCCTGTCCGGACGGGTCGGTGTGCTTCTGGAGCGACGAGGGCTTCGACGGCGACTACTGGGAGTGGACGGCACGCAGCGGCTACCGCGACATGCCGCCCCACCTGCACGACCACGTCGGCTCGTTCGTCGCGAGCACCCGCGCCTGCTTCATCAACTGGGGCCCGCTCGAGAAGCGCGACGCCTTCAACGGCGACTGGCGCTCCCGCTACCTCGGCGACTTCGGCGGCCGGATCGACGGCGTCGCCCCGGGCGGCTGCTGAGGTCGGCTCAGCACAGATGCGTGGGCGCGAACATCCGCAGCACCGCCGGGAGTACGACCACCGACGGCCCCGCTGACGCCAGCGCCTTCGCCAGGGCCTGTTCCAGTGTCCCGGAGGTCGTGCGGATCTCCGGGACGCCGAAGGACTCGGCCAGCGCCACATAGTCGGGGTGGGTCAGTTCCGTCCCGTGGGCAGCGGCTCGTTACGCTCGTCGAGTGAGTCAACAGCACGGTGACGAGCCGGTCTTCATCCGCAGGCGGGGTACTCCCCGGTTCGTGTACAACCCCAGGAACCCCGTGGGGCGCGCTCTGATCGTGCTCGCCCCCCTGGTCGCGATCGGGGTGCTGTACCACATGTTCGACAGCTCCAACTGGAGCGAGGGTGAGTTCCGCGACGCCGTCCACGAGGCCGCTCACCGCCTGGAAGCCGAGCCGCGGACCGTGCCGGGCTACTTCGGTTACGAGGATCTGATCGAAGAAGCCATCCTGGAGACGGGAGAGGGACCCGAGCACGCGCTGGTCCGGGTCGAGGCGATCGACTCGGGGACTTTTGAAGTCGGGACGCACGACGTCGACACGTCCTACTGCATGCTCGTGTCCCCGCCTGAGCCGAAACCGGACGCAACGAGGACCGCGACCCTCACGCTCACGGTGGAGGTGAGGGAGGGGTCCTGCTGATCCCGGTCAGGCTGAGCACCCGAGTTTCTGCTTCACCTTCGGCACGAAGTCCAGGGTGAACGCTTCGATGTTCTCACGGCGCTCGGCGACGTCACCGCCGGCCTTCGTGCTGATGTAGACGTACGTGATGAGATGGTCCGCCTTGGGGCCCGCGCAGTCCGTACTGACCATGGAGCTGCGGTCGCCCAGCGCGCCCAGGCCGCTGAACGGCAGGTTCTCCATTGTCGTCCGGTTCTCGAACCGGAAACTCTCCGAGTCGTCCATCGGGTCGTAGAGCTTGTCGACCTGGTCGACCTGAAGGCCGATCACCAGCCAGTCGTCGACCGAGATCTCGCACTTCGCCCAGGTCTTCCCCTTGGAATCGATCAGCAAGTCGCCCACGACCTTGAGTTCCTTGCCGTCGACCAGGAACGGCTCGATCATCTTCTCGTTCAGCGGGACCCCGCAGGCCTCGTCCGGAACGGTGTACTCGCGCCCGCCGCCGCACGCCGTGAGGGACAGCGCGAGGCAGCCCATGAGCGCCGGGGCGAGTGCGCGCCGCAGATACCGCTTCATCACTGGTCTCCCGCGATCCCTTCCGCCTTCTTGTTCCCGTCGTTGGCGGCGGCGCCGATCACGGAGTACACGCCGTGGTTCCGGGAGTAGCCCTCGTGTGCCGGGTCCTCGGCCCACTCCTTGTTCTGCTGGTACCAGATGTCCGCCAGGCCCCGCAGCTCACCGTTGCGGGACTGGTAGGTCTCCTTGTGGCTGGCCGTGGCTGTGTCGTTGATCTCGTTCTGCTTGTCCTGGAGCCATGCCGAGGTGACCAGGTCGACACCTCTCTGCACCGCGTCACCGGCCGGATGCCACGGCGTCAGGATGCCGCCGACCACGTGGTAGGCCCACGCCTTCTTCCAGGAGGCGTCGGTGAGGTCCCCGTCCTTCTTGTCGTTGGTCGCCTGGTAACGCGCCTCCTCCAGGAAGCCGACCGTGCGGCCCGCCCGGTCCAGGCTGTCTTCCGGATGCGCCTTCTCCGTGAGGATGTCCCCGACGATCGCCGCGTGCATCTGCGTCGTCAGCAGCGCGTAGTCGTCCTTGTTCCGGGAGATCTGCTTGCTGACCTCCATGAGCTGACCGGAGTCCAGGCCGTGCGATCCGAGCGGGTCGCTCATCGCCCGGTGCACGGTCTCGCCGTGCTTGCCCAGCGCGTAGGCCATGTCGTCACGCATCTCCGGCGGGAAGTCGTTGCCCGCCGCCGCGAGGAACTCCAAGGACCGCTTCATGGCGTCCCGCTGCTCCGGCGTGTGCGGCAGGAACTCACCGCTCGGCGCCTTGGGGTCGGACACGCCCGACACCGCGGCGAACATGGCCTTGCCGGCCGCGTCCTTCGCCTCGTTCGGGCCGTCATCCAGCGGCGAGTCGTCGAAGTACGGCCGGTCCTTCAGCACCCACTGCGCGTTGATAGGACGCCGTGGGCAAGACCGGCACCGCGCTGAAGGACTCGCTGCACACGATCATCAGCGGCCAGACGTCACGGTCCTGAAACAGTGGCACGAACAGGACCCGCCGAGCACCTTCGAGGAACGCCGCAACGACGTCATCTACAACTCCTACCAGCACAACCGCAACCCGTTCATCGACCACCCGAGAAGGCCACGAAAGAGAACACATAGCTGGCACAGCAGGTGCAAGTCATGCCTGCCGGAAGCGTCGCAGCGCTTCGTACGCCGCCGCCGTCTCCGCAAGTGTCGCGTTCGGACAACATGCGAAGGCGCCCGACCATGCCAGAAGGCACCAAGGCGGCCCTTGCTGTCAGGAGAAGTCCGGGCACTCCTCGGCAAAGCCCTGCGAGACGGGCTGCCATATGCCGTGGTCCTCACGCCCGCTGAGTCGATCCGCTTCCTCCGCAGTCTCGATCAGCTGGGCCGTGGTCAAGGGGACGGCCGCCGCGAAGACCCGCCCGAGGTGGTGGCAGTGCAGCATCGGGCGGAGTTCCTCCGAGTACGGCTCATCGGCGACCGCGAAGAGATCAGGCAGGGTCCAGCCCAGCGGACCTGCTACGGCAGACAGCTGCTGCCGGCGATGCGGACTCGGGTCCCAGCGCCACACCATCCCGTACAGCGTGCTGAGGGACAGTCCCATGAACGGCAGTTCGCGGACGCCGAAGCCGCGATTGCGGATCAGCGCGCCGAGCACGGCGGCAAACCTCGTCTCGGCGGGACGACGGCCCGGCCACGCCGGCTGCACGAAGGGTCGTGGAGCGGCGAAGCGGGGCAGCGAGCGGACGAAAGCCTCCAGAGCGGCGAGCTGCGAGTGGTCGCAGTAACTGACTCGGTATGCGAACTGCCTCATGACCCTGGCGTCGCGCTCCGGAGGAAGGAGTTCCGCCGGCACCGGGTGACCTGCGCCAACGAGAAGGTCGGCGGCCGGTATGTCGAGTTCGGCGGCAAGTTCGGTGAGTCGCTGCGGGGCGGTGTCAGTTCCGTTCGGGTCGTGTCCCTTGACGTGGTGTAGGCGATCAATCGTCGGTCGTGTTGGTGGTGTTGGGGAGTGCGGGGGCGCTTTCGCCGGCTTCGGTGGGGTAGATCTGGTCCATGCTGCCTTCGGGTAGGTAGCGGCGGGGGAAGGCGATCCACTCGTCGTGCATCTCGAAGAGCACGGCGGTGACCAGTCGGAGGAGAGCGTCGTCGTTGGGGAAGACCTGGACGACATCGACGCGGCGTTTGATCTCGCGGTTGATCCGCTCCAGCGGGTTCGTGGACTGAATCTTCTTCCAGTGCCGTTCCGGGAAGGCCGCGAAGGCGGTGAGGTCGTCCTTGGCGTCCAGGAGCATCTGCTTGACCTGGGGAAGGGAAACTGTGCGCCCAGCATGTCGGCGACCGTGTCGAGCTGGTTGCGGACGGCGTCCTGGTCGGGCTGGGCGAAGATGGTGCGGATCGTCGCGGCGACCATTTCCGCGGCGTCCTTGGGGATCACGCCGAAGACATTGCGCAGGAAATGAACCCGGCAGCGCTGGTAGGCCGCGCCGATCATGACCTTGCGGATCGCCTTGACCAGGCCCGAGTGGTGATCGCCCAGTACGAGTCGGACACCGCCCAGACCGCGTTCGCGCAGGTGACGCAGGAACTGGGTCCAGAACACCTCGGTCTCGCTGTCGCCGACCATCACTCCCAGCACCTCGCGGCCGCCGTCCTCGGTGATGCCGGTGGCGATCACCACGGCCCGCGAGACGATCTGGTGCGCGACCCGTGCCTTGCAGTAGGTCGCATCGAGGTAGACGTAGGGGAAGCGGGTGTGGTCCAGGGGCCGGCCGCGGAACGCGGTCAGCTGGGTGTCCAGGTCCGCGCAGATCCGTGAGACCTCGCTCTTGGAGATCCCGCTGTCCGCACCCAGCGCCTTGACCAGGTCGTCGACCGAACGGGTGGACACTCCGTGCACGTACGCCTCCATGATGACGGCGAACAGAGCCTGGTCGATGCGGCGGCGACGCTCCAGCAGGCTCGGGAAGAAGCTGCCCGAGCGCAGCTTGGGTATGGCCAGGTCCAGGTCACCGGCCTGCGTAGTCAGCGTCTTGTCGCGGTGCCCGTTGCGCAGCGCGGTGCGTGTCTCGGTGTGCTCGTTCCACTCCGCACCGATCCTCGACGTCGCCTCGGCCTCGATCAGCTCCTGCAGCATCCGCTCGGCCACGAAACGGACGAGTTCCAGTCCGTCCGCCGAACGCAGTGACTCCAGCAGCCGAAGTAAGTCATGCTGGGACAGGGCCATCATGCACCTCCTGGTTGAACTGGCCGTTTACCAGGGAGAGTTGCATGGTGGCCCGCCTGCCGGGCAGGGAGCGGAATCCCTATCGACACACGCCCCGGGGCGTACGCCCCAACGTTGATCGGCTACACCACGAAGCGGGACGCCATCTCCGTTCGCGGCGAGGCTGCTCAGGATGGTGGCCCGTTCCATGTGAGGAAGGTAGCTGTGACAGTCGAACTGCGGCCCGGGTTGTGCTGCTGCCAGGCTCGGCACCGACGTTCCGGCATGACCCCACAAGGTCATTGTGATCGTGGCACGTACCTGGCTGTCCATCCGGGTGGAGTTGGTCTTCGGGCACGGTGCGGACCTGTGGCCTGTGGCCTCGACCCGGCCGGGTCTTCGCCGCCGCGCGCTCGCATTCCTTCGCCCAGTTCGCCACGGCCATCGATCTCGCCTTCGGCCGCTGGTGCCTGGCCCACCTGCACCTGTTCACGTTGTCCGACGGCACCCGGGTCAGCCCCCTGGACTGGCACGGTGACGGAAAAGCGCATCGATCCCCTCGACGAACTCGGCGAAGCACCCCAACCGCCCGGTTCCCTACTGGGGTTGGGGCAGCCTCCCAGACCCATACGCACGCCGCTGGGACGGGAACGACGGGGAGTCGCCCATGCCGAAGCGGCCAGCCCGCGGGCTCAGCGATCTGCCCCCGATCCTGCCGTGGTGGGGCGAGCGCCGCCGAGGGTGACCTCACGCTGCGTACACAAAGTGGGCGCCAGTGGGGAATGGAATCGACCACGTTGGGGAACTGAAGCGGCCGCGAGCGGGGAAATCCAACTGGCCGCTGACAGACGTCGCTTCTTCGCATGCTCGTCGGCTTGCCCGGGCCAGCGGGTTGATCGGTCCGCGAGCCTTGATCGCTGCCGAGCCTGCTGATTGGCTGGCTGACATGACTGACCTCGGACCCGTCGCTTGGCCGCCTGCCCCGATCAAGACCGAGCGGCTCGTGCTCCGTGAGCCCGAGGCCCGGGACCGTGCGGCGTTCATCGAGCTGCACGCCTCGCCAGAGGTGCACACCTACCTCGGCGGCCCCCGGCCGCGTGACGAGCTTGAGCGCGAGATGCCCGAGGTGCCCGGGCGGTGGCCCGGGAGTTTCGTCGTTGATCTCGACGGGGCGATGATCGGCCAGATCCTGCTCAGGAGAGCAACGGGGCACCGTCGCCCGGCTGCCGCGGGGAAGGCCGATCTCGGCTACCTGTTCCTGCCGCGAGCGTGGGGATTCGGGTATGCCGCCGAGGCGTGCGCGGCGGCACTCGACTGGTTCGACGGCGTCCTTCCCGGCGAGCCGGTGGTGCTCACCACCCAGACCGCCAACGCCGCCTCGATGCGCCTCGCGGCAAAGCTGGGGTTCACCGAGGTAGAGCGGTTCCAGGCCTGGGACGCCGAGCAGTGGCTCGGCCTGCGGTCCCCGGTCACGCCGTCCGATTGAGCCCATGCCCGGCAGCGCGACGGATCCAGAGGCCCCCCCTTCCGTCCCGAGTGACCTGGCCGGTCAACTGGCAGGGGCGTGTTCGGCCTGGGCTTCCCGCTCGGTGTCATCGAGCATGGCCTGGGCAAGCGCGCCCAGGACACTGTTGGAGATCCCGCCGATGTCGTCAGCGGACTGTTCCGGTGGTGTCCCGGATGAACCGCTCCGCGACGGCCCGTTTGGCGGGTTCCAGCTCCTGCTCCACCGTCCCGGCGGCCGCGCGGTCGAGCGTCACCATGGCCGGATACTGCTCTGCCTCACTCAGCATGTCGATCCGTACCTGCACAACATCGTGGGGGAACTCCCTCCCGGAGACGTTCGCGGCGTAGGCAGCGAGCTTCCGCCACAGACCCTCAGCCGCATTCGTCCGGCCGAACGTCCGGGCCTCAACCGCCAGCCGGTGCAACTCGGCGGTCACCACACCCGACAGGCCACGGCACTCCAGTGCCTGCACGGCTGCCTCCGTGGACGCCACGCGGGCGGCGAGCCCATCTGAGCGGAACTCAGCCTCCTCGGCCACGGACGCGGCAAGGCCTTGGACCAGCCGGGCCATCTGCTTCTGCGGCCAGGTGACAAGCCAAATGCCCCAGCGTGACAGGGCGCTGTCCACCCGGAAGCGAGCAGCGGCTTGGGTCACTTCGTCCGCCCTCCGGCTCACAGGAGAGGCGGCCAGGGCCTGTTCCCGCAAGGTTCCCGAATTGTCGGACGGCGCAGCGCCACCGTGCAGGAGCGGGAGCACCGTGCGCACCATCAGGTTGTGCCTGACGTCACCGGTGGTGAATTGCGCCAGTTCATGGGCCAGGCAGGCGATGCGTTGCTGCGGCGTGAGCGTCTCCCACAGGGCGAGGCCGATATCGAGCCGTCTCCTGCGGAGGCCGAATGGCACCGCGCTGATCGCGAAGTCCTGGGTGAGCTGAACGGTATCGAAGCCCTGGGTGCCGAGGGACTCCGCGATCTCGTCCAGAAGCGCGAACAACCGGGGGGCGTCGGCTTGTCGCAGGAGCCGTTCCTCGGCCACCTTGTCGCGGTGGGGCCGCAGTTCCACAGCCAGGCAGATCAGGAGGAGCCCAAGGGCGGGCTGGACGATCGTTTCCCATCCGAAGACGATCAACAGCGTGCCACCCACCAGGAGACCACCGGTCATCAGATGTACCAGTGCGGAAACGGCCACAGCGACCGCTGCCTTCACCCGACGGCCACGGACGGGAGGGAACCCACGACGGACCGCACGTGGACCCGTCGTCCCACTCTCTCTGACTGAACGCACCTGCTCTGCCCCCGATTCCGGTTACGGAACTCACATGCCGGTCCGCCGATTCTGGCCGGACGCGTTGACTCGCACATTGCCCGAAACCAGCAATCTTGGAGCGGGCCTCATGCCTGCCTCTGATACCCGGACCCGATCCCGAAGTCGATCAAGTCCTTCTCGCCAGTCAGTCTGAGCGACCGGGGGGCCGAAGCCGTCAGCGTGCAGCAAGTTGAGGGCGGCGTTGTCGAAGTCACCCCTCCTGGTCCGACGGTTCTTTCGCGCGTCGCACACCGGTCCTGCGCCGGAAGCTGGAGAGGCTCGCGCTGGCACTGGCCGGGCACCCCGCGGCCCGACTGGCCGCGCACCTGTAACCGCCCCACCTGCACGACCACGTCGGCTCATTCGTCGCGAGCACCCGCGCCTGCTTCATCAACTGGGGCCCGCTCGAGAAGCGCGACGCCTTCAACGGCGACTGGCGCTCCCGCTACCTCGGCGACTTCGGCGGCCGGATCGACGGCGTCGGCCCCGGCGCCTGCTGATCCGGCGTCACCCCAGGTGCGTCGGCGCGAACATCCGCAGCACCGCCGGGAGAACGACCACCGAAGGTCCGGGTGACGCCAGCGCCTTCGCCAGGTCCTGCTCAAGCGTCTCGGGGGTCGTCCGCACCCCCGGGACCCCGAACGACTCCGCCAGCGCCACATAGTCCGGCCGCGTCAGCTCCGTCGCCGTCGCCTCGCCGAAGGCGTCCGTCATGTACTCGCGCAGGATGCCGTACCCGCCGTCGTCGACGATCAGCCAGGTCACCGGCAGGTCGTACTGCCTCGCCGTCGCCAGCTCGGCGATCGAGTACAGCGCGCCGCCGTCGCCCGACACCGCCAGCACCGGACGCGTCGGGTCCGCGGCGGCCGCGCCCAGCGCCGCCGGGAAGCCGTAGCCCAGGCCGCCCGCGCCCTGGGCGGAGTGCATGGTGTTGGGGGTTTTCGGATCGAAGGCCGACCAGGCCCAGTACGCCAGGATGGTCATGTCCCAGAAGGAGGGGGAGTCGGAGGGCAGGGCGCGGCGGACCGACGCCAGTACTTGCTGCTCCAGCGTCAGTTCCTGCCCCGCGATCCGGTCGGCGATCCGCCCGAGCACCTCACGTACGCGCTCCGGTGCCCCGGTGTCCTGCCGGTCCTCCACCGTCTCCAGCAGCGCCTGCAGGGCGAGGCGCGCGTCCGCGTGGATGCCGAGCGCCGGGTGGTTGGACTCCAGCTTGCCGAGGTCCGCCTCGATCTGCACGACCCGGCCGCGCGGCTTGAACGTGTAGTAGTTCGAGGAGAGTTCGCCGAGGCCCGAGCCGACTACGAGCAGGACGTCCGCGTCCTCCAGGAAGTCCGTCATGTGACGGTCCTCCAGCCAGGACTGGAGCGACAGCGGGTGTTCCCACGGGAACGCCCCCTTGCCGCCGAAGGTCGTGACGACGGGTGCCTGGAGCCGTTCCGCCAGCCGGCGCAGCTTCTTCGACGCGTCCGCGCGTACGACTCCCCCACCCGCGATGATCGCCGGGCGGGACGCCTTCGAGAGCAGATCAGCGGCCACCGCCGTCAGTTCGGGGCGCGGCACCAGCTCCTCCGGCGTCGCGTCCAGCCCGGTCACCATCGGCAGCGGCGTCTCGGCCAGCAGCACGTCCTGCGGGATCTCCACCCACACCGGCCCGTGCGGAGCCGTCAGCGCCGACTGCCACGCCTCCGCGATCGCCGACGGGATCTGCGACTGCGTACGGACCGTGTGGACGGACTTCACCACGCCCCTGAACGAGGCCGCCTGGTCCGGGAGTTCGTGGAGGTAGCCGTGGCGGCCGCCGCCCAGCCCCGCCGTCGGGATCTGGCTGCTGATCGCCAGGACGGGCGCGGAGGCCGCCCGTGCCTCCTGGAGCGCCGCCAGCGAGGTCAGCGCCCCCGGCCCCGTCGACAGCAGCAGTGGCGCCGCCTCGCCCGTGATCCGGCCGTACGCGTCCGCCGCGAAACCGGCGTTGTTCTCCACCCGCAGGCCCACATACCGCAGGTCCGAGCGGCGCAGCGCGTCGAACATGCCGAGCGCGTGCTGACCGGGCAGGCCGAAAACCGTCGTCGCGCCGAGCCCGGCCAGCGTCTCCACGACCAGGTCCCCGCCGTTGCGGCCGGGGGGAGGATTCAGTGCGGCCTCCGTCTGCGCGGCCGTCGGGCGGAGTACCAGGTCGTGGTCGTGAGTCACTTCGCGCGCGCCTCGGCAATCTGTCGGGACATGATCGTGGTCAGTTCGTACGCCGTGTGGGAGGCCGCCACCGACGTGATCTCCGCGTGGTCGTACGCGGGGGCCACCTCGACGACGTCCGCCGACACCAGGTTGCAGGATGCCAGGCCGCGCAGGATCTCCAGTAGCTCGCGGGAGGTCATGCCGCCGGCCTCGGGAGTGCCGGTGCCGGGCGCGTGCGCCGGGTCGAGGCAGTCGATGTCGATGGAGATGTACAGCGGGCGGTCGCCGATGCGCTGGCGCAGCTGGTCGGCCACCTCGTCCACGCCCCGCCGCATCACGTCCGCCGACGTCACGATGCCGAAGCCCATCTTGGCGTCGTCGTCCAGGTCCTGCTTGCCGTACAGCGGGCCGCGCGTACCGACGTGGGAGAGCGCCGAGGTGTCGAGGATGCCCTCCTCCACCGCCCGCCGGAAGGGGGTGCCGTGCGTGTACTCGGCGCCGAAGTACGTGTCCCAGGTGTCGAGGTGGGCGTCGAAGTGCAGCAGGGCGACCGGGCCGTGCTTCTTGGCGACCGAGCGCAGCAGCGGCAGCGCGATGGTGTGGTCGCCGCCCAGCGTCATCAGGCGCGCGCCGGTGCCGAGCAGGTCGTCGGCCGCCGCCTCGATGGTCTCCACGGCCTCGTTGATGTTGAAGGGGTTCACGGCGATGTCGCCGCCGTCGGCCACCTGCGCGAGGGCGAAGGGGGACGCGTCCTGCGCCGGGTTGTACGGGCGCAGCAGCCGGGACGCCTCGCGGATCGCGTTGCCGCCGAAGCGGGCGCCCGGCCGGTACGAGACGCCGGAGTCGAACGGCACGCCCACGACGGCGACATCGGCGGTGCCGACCTCGTCCAGGCGGGGCAGCCGGGCGAAGGTCGCGGGACCGGCGTAGCGCGGGACGCGGGAGGAGTCGACGGGGCCGCGGGGGGTCGGCGGCGTCTCGTTGCTGCTCATGGTGAAATGCCTTCTTTCTTACGCTTCATCGCGTATGTACTGCTTGTGCTACGACTCTACTGGGGCGTCGGGACCTGCTCGGACACATGTTCGGGTGCCCGCCCGGCGAGGCGCTCGCGCCAGGCGGCGAGGACGGCGGCGTCGGTGGCGGGCGTGGCCAGGGAAACGATCACGTACGCCGCCAGCGAGGACAGCAGGCCGTAGTAGACGGGCTCGTTGGCGAGGATGCCGTACGTCGCCATGAGCGCGATCACGGCCACACCACCGACGGCGACGGCGGCCAGCGCGCCCTGCGCGGTGCCGCGCTTCCACAGCAGCCCGCCGAGGATCGGTACGAGCAGCCCGCCGACCAGCAGGTTGTACGCCACCGTCAGCGCCTCGACGACGTCGTTGAGCGCGATCGCCGTACCGATCACGGCGAGGCCCATGATCAGGATGAACGTCCGGTTGCCCTTGACCTCGTCGTGCTCGCCGCCGCCGGGCCGTACGGCACCCCGCAGCCGCGCCCAGATGTCGTTGTTGGCGACGGTCGCGCAGGCGATCAGCGCGCCGGACGAGGTCGACATCACCGCGGCGAGCGCGGCGGCCAGCACCAGCCCCCGTACGCCGACCGGCAGTTCGTCCTTGACGATGGTCGCGAAGGCGTCGTCCGCGCTTGCCAGGTTGGGGTAGAGCACCTTGGCCGCCGTACCGATGACGGCACCGGCGAGCGCGTACGCCAGGCAGTAGGTGCCGGCGACCGTGCCGCCCCACTTCGCCGTGCGGTCGCTGCGGGCGGTGAAGACGCGCTGCCAGATGTCCTGACCGATCAGCATGCCGAACGTGTAGATCAGGACGTAGGTGAAGATCGTCTCGCCGCCGATGCCCAGCGGGTCGAAGTACTCGGTGGGCAACTGGGCCTTCATCTCGCCGAAGCCGCCCGCCTTGACGACCGCGATGGGCAGGAGCAGGAGCAGCACGCCGATGGTCTTCACCACGAACTGCACCATGTCGGTCAGCGTGATCGACCACATGCCGCCCAGCGTCGAATAGGCGACGACGATCGAGCCGCCGAGGACGATCGCGAGAGTGCGGTTGATGTCGAAGAGGACGTCGAAGATCGTGGCGTACGCGATGGTCGACGTCACCGCGAGCATGAGGGTGTACGCCCACATGACCACGCCCGAGATCACGCCCGCCCGGCCGCCGTACCTGAGGTCCAGCATCTCGGAGACGGTGTAGACCTTCAGGCGGGCGATGCGGGCGGAGAAGAAGATCGACAGGGCGAGCAGGCCGAGGCCGATGGTGAAGACCATCCAGGCGCCGGACAGGCCGTACTGGTAGCCGAGGCCCACGCCGCCGATGGTGGACGCGCCGCCGAGGACGATCGCCGCCATGGTGCCGGAGTACATGGCGGGGCCGAGGCGGCGGCCCGCGACCAGGAACTCGCTCTTCGACCTGGCGCGGCGCATGCCCCACCAGCCCATGGCCAGCATGCCGGCCAGATAGACGACGATCACGAGGTAGTCGACGGCCATGTGTGGGCCTCCTTCGCGCACTCTCGGTGGCGGGGACGAGCGGGGGACGAGGCCTGAGACTAGGTGGCCGGAAAGCGACTGCGAAGTGTACGTTTCATCCATTCGAGCCGTACGGGATGGAGGGAACGCACACCATGCCCGATCCCGCCGTTCCGCCCACGCCACCCGTGCCTCTCGCGTCCCTGCTGGCCCGCGAGGATCTGGCCCTGCGGCAAGTCGCCGGGCCCACCGATCCGGAGACCGTGATCCACTGGGCGCACACCTCGGAGATGTCGGACCCGTATCCCTATCTGCTGGGCGGCGAACTCCTGCTGACGGCCGGGGTGCACATCCCGGAGGCGGCGGGCTCGGGGACCTACTTCGACGACTACGTCTCCCGGATCGTGGCCGCGGGCGGTGCGGCGCTCGGATTCGGCCTGGCTCCGGTGCACGACACGGTGCCACGGGCGCTGGTCGCGGCCTGCGACACGTACGAGCTGCCGCTGCTGGAGGTGCCGCCGCAGACCACGTTCTCGGGCGTGGCCCGCGCGGTCTGGCAGCTGATGGCGCAGGCCCGGCACGCCGAACTCCGCCGCGTGACGGAGGCGCAGCAGAGCCTCGCCGCCGCCGCATCCCGTCCCGACCCGGTGCCGTCCGTGCTGCGGCAACTGGCCCAGCGGGTGGGGGGATGGGCGGTGCTGTACGGCCCCGACGGCGGCCCGATCACCACGGCAGGCAGGCCGCCGGGGGACGAGGTGCGCAGGGGGTTGGAGGAGCTGGCGGGGGTGGTACGGCCGCGGGGTGAGCGCGGGCGGGGCAGCGAACGCGGGACGAGCGGCGAACGCGGGACCGGCAGCGAACGCGGGCCGGGCAGTGAGCGCGGGACCAGCGGCGAGCGCGGGACCGGAGGCGGGCCTACGCCGGGCGGCGAGCGCTACGGCACCACCCCACCGACCACCACCCCCACGCGCACCACCCCACCGACCGCAAGCCCGGCGCGCCCGACCCCCGCCCCTTCGCCATCCCCATCCCCATCCCCCTCCCCCACCTCCGCCACCGACACCATCACCGGCACCCACCTCTCCGCCTACGCCCTCGGCGCCGGACAGGGCTTCGTGCTCGGCGTGGCCGCCCCGCACCGCGACCCCGCCGATCACGCCATCGCCTCCGTCGCCGCCGTGCTCCTCTCCCTCCTCACCGGCGAACACCAGAGCGGCACCGGCGCGGCCCGCTCCTCCGCGCTGGTGCGGCTGCTGCTGGGTGCCGAGCCGGAGGCCGTGGCCCCGCTGCTCGGTGCCGGGCGGTGGCTGGTCGTGCACGCGCGGCCCGACACGACCGCCCCCGACCCGGTCGCCGCCTCGGCGCTCGGCGCGGCGCTGGGTTCGCCGTTGGTGGACCTCGCCGAGGACGTCGTACGCGTCCTGCTGCCCGCCGAACGTGAACCGGCCCCGCACCCCGGCTGGACCCTGGGCGTCAGCGCCCCCGCCGACCCCGGGGAGTGGCCCGCCGCCGACACCCAGGCGGCCCGCGCGCTGGCCCGCGCCCGCGCCACCCGCACTCCCCTGGCCCACCACGGCACCGGCCGCCCCGGCCTCACCGACCTGGTTCCGGCGGCCGAGGCGGAGGCCCACGCCACCGCCCTTCTCGCTCCCCTCACCACGAACCCCGCCCTCACCGACACCCTGCGCACCTGGCTCTCCCTGCACGGCAGTTGGGACCGCACCGCCGTCGCCCTGTCCGTCCACCGCAACACCGTGCGGCAACGGATCGCCCGGTGCGCGGCGCTGCTCGGCAGCGATCTGGACGATCCGGACGTGCGGATGGAGCTGTGGTTCGCGCTGCGGCGGCTGTGACCGGGGTGACCGCAGGTGAGTGACCCACGTCCCAGCGTGCGGGACGTCGGGAACGGGTCCGGGCGCGTACCGCACAATAAGAGCCATGCCGATACCCGGGACACCCAGCCGCGCCGAGCTCGTCGAGCACCTCGTGAAGACTCGTATCGCGGGCGACGTCGCCACCCCGCGTGAGAACAACCTCTCCCACTACCGCCAGCTGTCCAACGGCGTCCGCAACTTCTGGCTCGGCCTGGAGCTCGGCGACCGCTGGACCGACGAGCAGGACGTGCTCGCGGTGATGGCGGAGCGGGTCGGCGTGAACGACGACCCGGAGTACCGGCACGGCCAGGACACCATCGACCCCGAGCTGACGGTCGCCGCCCTGGAGCGCCTCGCGTCCCGGCTGCGCAAGGCGGCGGACAGCAAGCAGCGGGTGCTGTTCGCGACCGGCCACCCGGGCGGGCTCCTCGACGTGCACCGGGCGACGGCGGCGGCGCTGCGCACCGCCGGCTGCGAGATCGTGGTGATCCCGGACGGGCTGCAGACGGACGAGGGGTACGTCATGCAGTTCGCGGACGTGGCGATGCTGGAGCACGGCGCCACCCTGTGGCACACCCACTCGGGCGAGCCGATGAAGGCCATCCTCACCGCCCTGGAGCGGGACGGCCGCCCGCTGCCCGACCTGGTCGTCGCCGACCACGGCTGGGCGGGCTACGCGGGCCAGCACGGCGTCGACTCCGTCGGCTACGCCGACTGCAACGACCCGGCCCTGTTCATCGCGGAGGCCGAAGGGACCGTCCAGGTGACGGTCCCGCTCGACGACCATGTGGTCAGCCCCCGGTACTACGACCCGATGACGGTGTATCTGCTGTCGGAGGCGGGGCTCATCTAGCCCGCGGTACTCGTACGACGCCCTCCTGGATCACCGTGATGGCGAGGCGGCCGTCCTGCGTGTAGATGCGGGCCTGGCCGAGGCCCCGGCCGCCGTACGCCGACGGAGACTCCTGGTCGTACAGGAGCCACTCGTCGGCGCGGAACGGGCGGTGGAACCACATCGCGTGGTCCAGCGAGGCCCCGACGACGTCCCCGACGGCCCAGCCGCCCCGGCCGTGCGCGAGCAGGACCGAGTCGAGCAGGGTCATGTCGGAGACGTACGTGGCGAGGACGATGTGCTGCAGGGGGTCGTCCGCGAGCTTGCCGTTGGTGCGGAACCACACCTGCGAGTGCGGTGCGCGGGGCTCGCCGAACCTGCCGTACGGCGGCTCGTCGACGTAGCGCAGATCGACGGCGGCGCGCGCCTCCAGGAACTTCTCGACGACCCGCGCGTCGAGGTGGCCGTAGCCGCTCAGCCGTTCCTCGGAGGTGGGCAGGGTGACCGGGTCGGGCGCGGGCGGCATCGGCGTCTGGTGGTCCATCCCTTCCTCGTACGTCTGGAAGGAGACGGACATGCCGAAGATCGGCTGGCCGTGCTGGACCGCGACGACGCGGCGGGTGGTGAACGAGCGTCCGTCACGCAGCCGGTCGACCGTGTAGACGATGGGCGCGCCGGGGTCGCCGATGCGCAGGAAGTACGCGTGCAGCGAGTGCGGGGGCCGGTCCTCGGGGACCGTGCGCCCGGCGGCGACGAGCGCCTGGGCCGCGACCTGCCCGCCGAAGACGCGTGGAACGACGGCGGACCGGGACTGGCCGCGGAAGATGTTCTCCTCGATCTGCTCCAGGTCGAGCAGATCGAGGAGATCCTGTAGTGCCTGGCTCATGGCCACTTTTCTACTGGCCAGTAATTTCGTAGGCCTTACAGACCCATGTCCTTTGCGATGATCGACTTCATGATCTCGCTGGTACCGCCGTAGATGCGGTTGACGCGGTTGTCCGCGTACAGGCGGGCGATCGGATACTCGTTCATGAAGCCGTAGCCACCGTGGAGCTGGAGGCAGCGGTCGATGACGCGGTGCGCGACCTCGGTGCAGAACAGCTTGGCGCTGGCGGCCTCGGCCGGGGTCAGTTCACCGGCGTCGAGGGCCTCCGTGGCGCGGTCGGCGACGGCCTCGGCGGCGTCCACCTCGGCCTGGCAGGCGGCCAGTTCGAACTTGGTGTTCTGGAAGTGGGCGACCGGCTTACCGAAGACGGTCCGCTCCTGCACGTACTGCTTGGCGAACCGGACGGCGGCCTTGGCCTGCGCGTACGCGCCGTAGGCGATGCCCCAGCGCTCGGAGGCGAGGTTGTGGCCGAGGTAGTAGAAGCCCTTGTTCTCCTCGCCGAGCAGGTCCTCGACGGGCACCTTGACGTCGACGAACGCCAGCTCGGCGGTGTCGGAGGTCCTGAGCCCGAGCTTGTCGAGCTTGCGGCCGACGGAGTAGCCCTCGGCCTTGGTGTCCACGACGAAGAGGGAGATGCCGTGGCGGCGGTCCTCGGCGGTGGGCGCGGCGGTGCGGGCGCAGACGATCATGCGGTCGGCGTGGACGCCACCGGTGATGAAGGTCTTGGCGCCGTTGAGGACGTAGTGCGTGCCGTCCTCGCTCAGCTTGGCGGTGGTCTTCATGCCCGCGAGATCGGAGCCGGTGCCCGGCTCGGTCATCGCGATCGCCCACATCTCCTCACCGGAGACGAACTTCGGCAGGAACCGCTTCTTCTGCTCGTCGGTGGCGAGCATCTTGATGTACGGCAGACCGAGCAGCACGTGCACGCCGGAGCCGCCGAAGGTCACGCCCGCGCGGGCGGTCTCCTCGTAGAGCACGGCCTCGAACTTGTACGAGTCGATGCCGGCGCCGCCGTACTCCTCGTCCACACGGATGCCGAAGACACCCAGCTCGGCGAGCTTGTAGTAGAACGCGCGCGGCGCCTGCCCCGCGGCGAACCACTCGTCGTACACCGGTACGACCTCGGCCTCGATGAAGGCGCGCAGGGTCTCCCGGAACGCCTCGTGATCCTCGTTGAACACCGTACGGCGCACGCCGCCACCTCCACGGGTACATGTCTAAGCGCTTGCTCACTTACCGTACCGGCGGGTAGGAACCGGCGTCCAGACCGATCCACGAGTAACCCTCGTCACGCCGGTGGCTCAGGCGGGCGGCCACCACCGAGGTGTCGCCCAGGCCAGCGCGTAGCCGAAGCCGTTGATCGCCCAGTGCAGGGCCGCGGGCGCGAGCAGGCTGCCGGAGCGGCGACGCAGCTCGCACAGGACCACCCCGGCGGCGACCATGGCGACGACGGCCACCGCCACGGTCGCCGTCACGCCCGCCGGGCCGCTCCCGAAGGCCGTTCCCACGGCGGCGTTGGCGCTGCCCAGGCCGCGGGAGGGCAGCAGGTGCCACAGGCCGAAGAGCAGCGACGAGGCGGCGGTCGCCCACGCCGTGCCGCGCCGGCGCCGGATCATGGCCCACAGCACCCCGCGGAAGGCGGTCTCCTCCAGCAGCACGGTGCCCAGCGGCACCCGCACCAGCACCGCCCACAGCAACTGACCGGCGGACAGGTCGGCGGCCCTGGCGTCACGGAGTGCCTCGCGGCCCACTGGGAAGGCGAGGAGGAGCAGGAAGACGACGAGCACGACACCGGCCAGGACGGGCGCCCACCGCAAACCCCGGCGCACCCCCGTCGCGTCGAGCCCCAGATCGGCCCGGGTGAGACCGTCCCAGCGGGCGATCAGCAGCAGGACGGCCGTCGCGGCGACACAGGTGAGGACGTACGCGACGGGGCCGCGCACGAGCCAGTTGTTGATCAGGTTCGCGGTGATCAGGACGGCGACGACACAGACGATCCGCATCCTGCCTCCAGCATCCCGGCCCGTCTACGAGCCCGCCGCCGCGAACGCCCCCTTCGCCATCCGGTGCAGCAGCTCCGCCGTCGCCCCCCGCCCCGGCAGGGACCCCGGGCGGCCCAGGTGCGGGGTCGAGTTCAGCAGGCCGAAGACCGAGTGGACGGCCGAGCGGGCCGTCGGCTCGGGGAGGTCCGGGTAGACCTGGCGGACCACCTCCACCCACAGCTCGACGTACTGGCGCTGGAGCTGGCGCACCAGCTTGCGGTCGCTGTCCCGGAGGCGGTCCAGCTCGCGGTCGTGCAGGGTGATGAGCGGGCGGTCGTCGAGCGCGAAGTCGATATGGCCCTCGATGAGCGAGTCGAGGACCGCCTCGGCGTCCCCGTCCGCCTCCGCCACCCGGCGCTTCCCGCCGGTCAGGAGCTGTCCGCTGATGCCCACCAGCAGCTCGGCGAGCATCGCGTCCTTGCCCGGGAAGTGGCGGTAGAGGCCGGGGCCGCTGATGCCCACCGCCGCCCCTATCTCGTCCACCCCGACACCGTGGAAGCCGCGCTCGGCGAAGAGTCGCGCGGCCTCCTTGAGGATCTGTTCGCGGCGGGTGGGGGCGTCGGTTCGCATGGCCATGAAAGCAATTCTAGACAGCGAGGTTAGCGGTCGTTAACCTGAAGGAAATGCGTTAACGCTCATTAACAAGGTGAGGGGACCGCAGGATGGACCAGGCACCGGAGCTGCACGGCGCGGCGGACCCCGCGTCGGAGGCCTGGCGGGCCAACGAGGCAGCGCACCTCGCGCTCGTGGAGGAGCTGCGCGCCAAGCTCGCCGCCGCCCGGCTCGGCGGGGGTGAGAAGGCGCGCGCCCGGCACACCGCGCGCGGCAAGCTGTTGCCGCGCGACCGCGTCGACACCCTTCTCGACCCCGGCTCGCCGTTCCTGGAGCTGGCGCCGCTCGCGGCCGACGGGATGTACGACGGCCAGGCCCCGGCCGCCGGTGTCATTGCCGGGATCGGGCGGGTGAGCGGGCGGGAGTGCGTCGTCGTCGCCAATGACGCGACCGTCAAGGGCGGGACGTACTACCCGATGACGGTGAAGAAGCATCTGCGCGCCCAGGAAGTCGCCCTGGAGAACCGGCTGCCCTGTCTCTACCTCGTCGACTCCGGCGGCGCCTTCCTGCCCATGCAGGACGAGGTCTTCCCGGACCGTGAGCACTTCGGCCGGATCTTCTACAACCAGGCCCGGATGTCCGCCGCCCGCATCCCACAGATCGCCGCCGTCCTCGGCTCCTGCACGGCCGGTGGGGCGTACGTCCCGGCGATGAGCGACGAGGCCGTCATCGTGCGGAACCAGGGGACGATCTTCCTCGGCGGCCCCCCACTGGTGAAGGCCGCCACCGGCGAGGTCGTCACCGCCGAGGAGCTCGGCGGCGGCGAGGTGCACGCGCGCGTGTCCGGCGTCACCGACCACCTCGCGGAGGACGACGCCCACGCCCTGCGCATCGTGCGGAACATCGTCGACACCCTCCCCGCGCGCGGGGCGCTGCCCTGGGAGGTGCGGCCCGCGGTGGAGCCGAAGGCCGACCCGTACGGGCTGTACGGGGCCGTGCCGGTCGACCCCCGCACCCCCTACGACGTACGCGAGATCATCGCGCGCGTGGTCGACGGCTCCCGGTTCGCGGAGTTCAAGGCCGAGTTCGGGCAGACCCTCGTCACCGGCTTCGCCCGGATCCACGGCCACCCGGTCGGCGTCGTCGCCAACAACGGCATCCTCTTCTCCGAGTCCGCCCAGAAGGGCGCCCACTTCATCGAGCTGTGCGACCAGCGCGGCATCCCGCTGCTGTTCCTGCAGAACATCTCCGGGTTCATGGTCGGCCGGGACTACGAGGCCGGCGGCATCGCCAAGCACGGGGCGAAGATGGTCACCGCCGTCGCCACCACGCGCGTACCGAAACTGACGGTCGTGGTCGGCGGCTCGTACGGCGCCGGGAACTACTCCATGTGCGGCCGGGCGTACTCGCCGCGCTTCCTGTGGATGTGGCCGAACGCCAAGATCTCCGTCATGGGCGGCGAGCAGGCCGCCTCCGTCCTCGCCACCGTCAAGCGGGACCAGATGGAGGCGCGCGGCGAGGACTGGCCCACGGACGAGGAAGAGGCGTTCAAGGCACCGATCCGTGCGCAGTACGAGCGTCAGGGGAATGCCTACTACGCGACCGCCCGCCTCTGGGACGACGGGGTGATCGACCCCCTTCAGACCCGTCAGGTGGTCGGCCTGGCCCTGACCGCGTGCGCCAACGCGCCCCTGGGTGACCCCCAGTTCGGCGTCTTCCGGATGTGAGGGGACCGATGTTCGACACCGTTCTTGTGGCCAACCGCGGAGAGATCGCCGTCCGCGTCATCCGTACGCTGCGCTCGCTGGGCGTCCGCTCGGTCGCCGTCTTCTCCGACGCCGACGCCGACGCCCGGCACGTGCGAGAGGCCGACACGGCGGTACGGATCGGACCGGCGCCGGCCGTCGAGAGCTATCTGTCCGTGGAGCGGATCCTTCGGGCGGCGGCCGCGACGGGCGCCCAGGCGGTCCACCCCGGCTACGGCTTCCTCGCCGAGAACGCCGGCTTCGCGCGCGCCTGCGCCGACGCCGGACTCGTCTTCATCGGACCGCCCGCCGGCGCCATCGCCCTCATGGGCGACAAGATCCGCGCCAAGGAGACCGTGGCGGCGGCCGGAGTCCCCGTCGTCCCCGGCGGCCGCGATCCCGAACTCGCGCTGGCCGCCCGGGAACTGGGCGCCCCCGTGCTCCTCAAGCCCTCTGCGGGCGGCGGTGGCAAGGGCATGCGCCTGGTCCGGGACCTGAGCGGGCTGGACGAGGAGATCGCGGCGGCCCGGCGCGAGGCCGCCGCCTCCTTCGGCGACGACACCCTCCTCGTGGAGCGGTGGATCGACCGGCCCCGCCACATCGAGATCCAGGTCCTGGCCGACGGGCACGGGGGCGTGGTCCACCTGGGTGAGCGCGAGTGCTCCCTCCAGCGCCGCCACCAGAAGATCATCGAGGAGGCGCCGAGTGTGCTCCTCAGCGAGGAGACGCGGTCGGCGATGGGCCGGGCCGCCGTGGAAGCGGCCCGCTCGTGCGGGTACGTCGGGGCGGGCACGGTCGAGTTCATCGTCCCGGGCGGGGATCCGAGCGCGTACTACTTCATGGAGATGAACACCCGCCTCCAGGTGGAGCACCCGGTCACCGAACTCATCACCGGCCTCGACCTGGTCGAGTGGCAGCTGCGGGTCGCGGCGGGCGAGCGCCTCGCCTTCGAGCAGGACGACATCGCCCTCACCGGGCACGCGGTCGAGGCCCGCATCTGCGCCGAGGACCCCACCCGGGGCTTCCTGCCCTCCGGGGGCACGGTGCTCGGGCTGCGCGAGCCGCAGGGCGACGGCGTGCGCACCGACTCCGGGCTCAGCGAGGGCACCGAGGTCGGCAGCCTGTACGACCCGATGCTGTCGAAGGTCATCGCGTACGGCCCCGACCGCGCCACCGCCCTGCGCAAGCTGCGCGCCGCCCTCGCCGAGACGGTGATCCTCGGCGTGCCGACGAACACCGGGTTCCTGCGGAGGCTGCTCGCCCACCCGGCGGTCGTCGAGGGGGACCTGGACACGGGCCTGGTCGAGCGGGAGGTGGCGGGCCTCGTGGCGGACGAGGTCCCGACGGAGGTCTACGCGGCCGCAGCACTCCTACGCCAGGCCGCACTGGCCCCCGCGCCCGCCCCGGGCTCCGGCTGGGTCGACCCGTTCTCCGTCCCCGAGGGCTGGCGCCTGGGCGGCGAGCGGGCCTGGACGGCACACCACCTCCGGGTGCCGGGACACGACCCGGTCACGGTACGCCTGCGCGCCACGACGGACGGCGGCTTCGAGCTGCTGCTCGACACGCCAGAGGTCCCGGCACCGAGGGCCACCGGGTCGGCCCCGGCGGGAGCCAAACCCCTGGCCCGGGCGGGCGTCACCGGCCCCACCCCGGCGGAAGCCAAGGCCGGGGCAGGAGCCGAAGCCCCGGCCGGAGCCAAAGCCACGGCAGGAGCCGGAACCACGGCAGGAACCCAAACCCCGGCCCCGGCGGGCGCCAACGGCCCCACCCCGGCGGAAGCCAAGGCCGGGGCAGGAGCCGAAGCCACGGCGGGAGCCGGAGCCCAGGCCCCGTCGGGCGTCACCCGCCCCACCCCGGCAGAAGCCGGGGCCCCGGTCCGAGTGGTCCCAGGTCCGGCCCCGGTCGGAGTGGAGTCACGGTTCACCTTCCGGCTCGACGGCACCGCCCACACCTTCGCCGCCCTGCCGGACGGCACGTGGCTCGGCCGCGACGGTGACGCCTGGCACGTGCGCGACCACGACCCGGTCGAGGCGTCCCTCTCCCGCGCCGCGCACGCCGGTGCCGACTCGCTCACCGCGCCCATGCCGGGCACGGTCACGGTCGTGAAGGTGGCGGTCGGCGACGAGGTGAGCGCCGGTCAGAGCCTGCTGGTGGTGGAGGCGATGAAAATGGAGCACGTCATCTCCGCCCCGCACGCCGGAACGGTCACCGAACTGGACGTCAGCCCCGGCACCACGGTCGCCATGGACCAGGTCCTGGCGGTCATCGCCCCGGCAGAGGAGGAGACGGCATGAGCACCCCCGCACCCGGCCTCCCGATGGTCGTACCGGCCCCGGACCTGCCCGCCCGGATCCGGATCCACGAGGTCGGCCCCCGCGACGGCCTGCAGAACGAGAAGGCGCAGGTCCAGACCGAGGTCAAGGCGGAGTTCGTCCACCGACTGGCCGACGCGGGCCTGACCACGATCGAGGCCACCAGCTTCGTACACCCCAAGTGGGTCCCCCAACTGGCGGACGCGGAGCAGCTGTTCCCGCTAGTCAGCCATCTCCCCGTCGCCCTCCCGGTCCTCGTCCCCAACACCCGTGGCCTCGACCGGGCGCTGGCCCTGGGCGCCACCCGCGTCGCCGTCTTCGCCAGCGCCACCGAGTCCTTCGCGAAGGCCAACCTCAACCGCACGGTCGACGAGGCGCTGGCCATGTTCGATCCGGTGGTGGCGCGGGCGAAGGCCGAGCGGGTCCATGTCCGCGGCTATCTGTCCATGTGTTTCGGCGACCCGTGGGAGGGCCCCGTCCCGGTCCACCAGGTCGTCCGGGTCTGCAAGGCCCTGATGGACATGGGCTGCGACGAGCTGAGCCTGGGCGACACGATCGGCGTGGCGACCCCCGGTCACGTCGCCGAACTCCTCACCGCCCTCAACGCCGGCCACATCCCCACCACCGCCCTCGGCGTGCACTTCCACGACACCTACGGCCAGGCCCTGGCCAACACCCTGGCCGCGCTTCAGCACGGCGTCACGACGGTCGACGCCTCGGCGGGCGGCCTCGGCGGCTGCCCGTACGCGAAGAGCGCCACCGGCAATCTCGCCACCGAGGACCTCGTGTGGATGCTGCACGGCCTCGGCATCGACACCGGCGTCGATCTCGGCCGTCTCACCGCCACCAGCGTGTGGATGGCCGGTCAGCTGGGCCGACCCAGCCCGTCCCGCACCGTAAGAGCCCTCTCCCACCAGGAGCAGTGACGCATCATGGACCACCGCCTCACCCCCGAGCTGGAAGAACTCCGCCGCACGGTCGAGGAGTTCGCACACGAGGTCGTCGCCCCCAAGATCGGCGACTACTACGAGCGGCACGAGTTCCCGTACGAGATCGTCCGCGAGATGGGCAGGATGGGCCTGTTCGGGCTGCCGTTCCCCGAGGAGTACGGCGGTATGGGCGGCGACTATCTCGCCCTGGGCGTCGCCCTGGAGGAACTGGCCCGCGTGGACTCCTCGGTGGCCATCACCCTGGAGGCGGGCGTCTCGCTGGGCGCGATGCCGATCCATCTGTTCGGCACCGAGGAGCAGAAGCGCGCGTGGCTGCCCCGGCTGTGCTCCGGCGAGATCCTGGGCGCCTTCGGCCTGACCGAACCCGACGGCGGATCGGACGCGGGCGCGACCCGCACCACGGCCCGGCTGGACCCGGAGACCGACGAGTGGGTGATCAACGGCACCAAGTGCTTCATCACCAACTCGGGCACGGACATCACCGGCCTGGTCACGGTCACCGCGGTGACGGGCCGTAAACCGGACGGCGGGCCACGGATCTCCGCGATCATCGTCCCGTCCGGCACGCCGGGCTTCTCGGTCGCGCCCCCGTACTCCAAGGTCGGCTGGAACGCCTCCGACACCCGGGAGCTGTCCTTCGACGACGTCCGGGTCCCGGCGGCGAACCTGCTGGGCGAGGAGGGCAGGGGGTACGCCCAGTTCCTGCGCATCCTCGACGAGGGCCGCATCGCCATCGCCGCGCTCGCCACCGGCCTGGCGCAGGGCTGTGTCGACGAGTCGCTGAAGTACGCGAAGGAACGTCACGCCTTCGGCCGGCCGATCGGCGCCAACCAGGCCATCCAGTTCAAGATCGCCGATATGGAGATGAAGGCCCACACGGCCCGTCTGGCGTGGCGCGACGCGGCCTCCCGCCTGGTGACCGGCGAACCCTTCAAGAAGGAGGCGGCGCTGGCGAAGCTGTACTCCTCCACCATCGCGGTGGACAACGCCCGCGACGCCACCCAGATTCACGGCGGTTACGGCTTCATGAACGAGTATCCGGTGGCTCGTATGTGGCGGGACTCGAAGATCCTGGAGATCGGGGAGGGCACGAGCGAGGTGCAACGGATGCTGATCGCACGGGAGTTGGGGCTCGCGGGCTGAGCGACCGGCCGCACAGGCCGTGCACGGGTGCGAACGCCCGGGGGCCCGCCCCCTGGACAAGATCTGAGGTTAGGCTAACCTACCTTCGAATTGTCCGGCGGGCCCTCCGCCCTGTTCGAAAGCAGCCACACTCATGTCCAACGCCCGTGCCACCCACCTCACCCGCCGCGGCGTCTTCGCCGCCGGTGGCGCCCTCGGCCTCGGTGCCGTGCTCGCAGCCTGCGGCGACGAAGACACGAGCAGCGGCGGCTCGGACGCGAAGGCATCCGCATCCGCCAAGGCCTCCGGCCCCTGGTCGTTCAAGGACGACCGCGGTGAGACGGTGACGCTGGACCAGGTCCCGACGAACATCGTCGCCTTCGTCGGCGTCGCCGCCGCCCTCTACGACTACGGCATCGAGGTCAAGGGCGTCTTCGGCCCGACCAAGACGCAGGACGGCAAGGCCGACGTCCAGGCCGGCGACATGGACGTCAGCAAGCTGACCGTCTTCGGCAACGTCTGGGACCAGTTCAACGTCGAGCAGTACGCCGCCTTCCGGCCGGACGTCCTGATCTCCACCACCTTCGACAGCGCGGGCACCCTCTGGTACGTCCCCGAGGCATCCAAGGACAAGATCGCCAAGCTCGCCCCGAGCGTCGCCATCTCCGTCTACGACCGCCAGATGACCGAGCCGCTGCAGCGCATGTGGGCGCTGGCCGAGTCGCTGGGCGCGGACATGAAGGCCGACAAGGTCGTCAAGGCCAAGCAGGAGTTCGAGGCCGCGGCCGAGCGGCTGCGCAAGGCGGCCAAGGCCCGGCCCGAGATCAAGGTGATGGCCGGTTCCGCGAGCCAGGAGATCTTCTACGTCTCCGGCACCAACCTGTCCATCGACCTGGAGTACTTCAAGGCGCTCGGCGTGAACTTCGTCGAGCCGCCGGAGCAGGCCAAGGCGCAGGGTGGGGGCTGGTTCGAGTCGCTGAGCTGGGAGAACGTCGACAAGTACCCGGCGGACATCATCATGATGGACGACCGGTCCTCGACGATTCAGCCGGCGGACATCACCGAGGGCACGTGGAAGAAGCTGCCCGCGGTCGAGGCGGGGCAGGTCATTGCGCGTTCGCCGGAGCCGATTCTGTCGTACGACAAGTGCACGCCGTTGCTGACCAATCTTGCCGAGGCGATCGAGAAGGCGAAGAAGGTCGCCTGAGAGAGAGCCACTTGAGGTTGTGGGGCGGCTGCGGGTCCGTTGTGGCTGGTCGCGCCCGCGCGGCGGAGCCGCAAATCAATACAGCCCCGCGCCCCCAAGCCGGCTACCCATCCCCTGATAAGCACTCAGGAGCCTCCATGACTACGGCCGTAGCCGCCCCGTTCCGTTTCTTCTCTCTGCAAGTCGTACGGACGGAGCGGCTCGGGCCGTCTCTTGTTCGGGTCACCTTTGCCGGGGACGACCTGCGGTACTTCTCCTCCGAGGGACGTGACCAGTCGCTGTCGTTGTTCCTGCCGCACCCCGGCCAGCGCGAGCCGCGGGTTCCGGTCGAGCTCGGGGACGGATGGTGGCAGGGCTGGCGTGAACTCCCGGACGACGTACGGGCCGTGATGCGGTCCTACACACTGCGGGCGCTCCGTCGCGATCCCGACGAGATCGACATCGACTTCGTCCTGCACACCCCCGCCGGGCCCGCCTCCGCCTGGGCCTCCCGGGCCGTCGCCGGTGATCGGGTGCTGCTGCTCGGCCCGGCGATCGCGGACAACCGGGCGATCCGGTTCCGGCCGCCGGAGGACACCGACCTGGTGGTCCTCTGGGGTGACGAGACCGCCCTGCCCGCCGTCGCGGCCATCCTGGAGTCACTGCCCGCCGGTCAGCGCGTCCGCGTCTGGCTGGAGGTGCACGACGCCGGGGACATCCAGGACCTGGCGACCGAGGCCGACGCCGAGGTCACCTGGCTGGTGCAGGACGCAGGCCGCGCCGAGAGCTCCCCCATGGCCCTCGGCGCCCTGCGCGCCGCCCAACTGCCGCCCGCCGAGCACCCGTACGTCTGGATCGCGGGCGAGTCGTCCTGCGTGAAGGAACTGCGTCGGCACTTCGTCGGCGAGCGCGGTGTCGACCGCCGCCGGGTCACCTTCGTCGGCTACTGGCGACAGGGCCTCACCGAAGAGCAGTTGCGCGAGCGGGGCGAGTAACTGCTGTCCGAAAGGCAGCCGTTCAAAGTGACGGCTGTCACGACTGAGGCCGCGTTTCCTCAGCGTTACTTAGGTTAGGCTAACCTAAGTTAAATGCGGCCTTCCCCCGTCCCGCAACGGACCGTCCCCACCGGAGGACCCCCACATGCGCTCGCACCTGCTCAATGACACGACCGCGGAGCAGTACCGCCGCTCCGTGACCGATGGAGTAGAGCGGGTGGCGGCGAAACTCGCCACCACCGACCGTCCGTTCACGGGCGTCACCGTCGATGCCCTGGCCCCCCGCATCGAGCAGATCGACCTCGACCAGCCGCTGGGCGACACCGCCGCGGTGCTGGACGAACTGGAGGACGTCTACCTCCGCGACGCGATCTACTTCCACCACCCCCGCTACCTGGCCCACCTCAACTGCCCGGTCGTCATCCCGGCCGTGCTCGGCGAGGCGATCCTCTCCGCCGTCAACTCCTCCCTCGACACCTGGGACCAGTCGGCCGGCGGCACCCTGATCGAGCGCAAGCTCATCGACTGGACCGCCGAGCGCATCGGCCTCGGCGAGAACGCCGACGGCGTCTTCACCTCGGGCGGCACGCAGTCCAACCTCCAGGCGCTGCTGCTGGCCCGGGAGGAGGCGAAGGGCGACGACCTCGCGAAACTGCGTATCTTCGCCTCCGAGGTCAGCCACTTCAGCGTCAAGAAGTCCGCCAAACTCCTCGGTCTGAGCGCCGAGTCGGTCGTCGCGATCCCCGTCGATCACGACAAGCGCATGCAGACCGTCGCGCTCGCCCGTGAGCTGGAGCGGTGCCGCGAGGACGGCCTCGTCCCCATGGCCGTGGTCGCCACCGCCGGCACCACCGACTTCGGCTCCATCGACCCGCTGCCCGAGATCGCCGAGCTGAGCGCCCAGTACGGCACCTGGATGCACGTCGACGCCGCCTACGGCTGCGGACTGCTCGCCTCGCCGAAGCGCCGCGCCCTGCTCAGCGGCATCGAGCGCGCCGACTCGGTCACCGTCGACTACCACAAGTCCTTCTTCCAGCCGGTGAGTTCCTCGGCCGTACTGGTGCGGGACGCCTCGACCCTGCGCCACGCCACCTACCACGCGGAGTACCTCAACCCCCGCCGGATGGTGCAGGAACGTATCCCCAACCAGGTGGACAAGTCCCTCCAGACCACCCGCCGCTTCGACGCCCTCAAGCTCTGGATGACCCTGCGCGTGATGGGCGCCGACGGCATCGGACAGCTCTTCGACGAGGTGTGCGACCTCGCCCAGGAGGGCTGGCAGCTGCTCACCGCCGACCCGCGCTACGACGTCGTGGTCGAGCCCTCCCTGTCCACCCTGGTCTTCCGCTACATCCCGGCGGCCGTCACCGACCCGGCCCAGATCGACCGGGCCAACCTCTACGCCCGCAAGGCCCTGTTCGCCTCCGGTGAGGCCATCGTCGCGGGCACCAAGGTGGGCGGCCGCCACTACCTGAAGTTCACCCTGCTCAACCCCGAGACCAAGGCGTCCGACATCGCCGCCGTCCTCGACCTGATCGCCGGCCATGCCGAGCAGTACCTGGGAGAATCCCTTGACCGCGCTTCCTGAAGCCACTGGTGCCACGAAAAAGACGTACGACTTCGTGGGGATCGGGCTCGGCCCCTTCAACCTCGGCCTGGCCTGCCTGACCGAGCCCATCGCCGAACTCGACGGCGTCTTCCTGGAGTCCAAGCCGGACTTCGAGTGGCACGCGGGCATGTTCCTGGACGGCGCCCACCTGCAGACCCCGTTCATGTCGGACCTGGTCACACTCGCCGACCCGACCTCCCCGTACTCCTTCCTCAACTACCTGAAGGAGAAGGGCCGGCTGTACTCGTTCTACATCCGCGAGAACTTCTACCCGCTGCGGGTCGAGTACGACGACTACTGCCGCTGGGCCGCGAACAAGCTGAGCAGCATCCGCTTCAGCACGACGGTCACCGAGGTGACGTACGAGGACGAGCTGTACGTCGTCCGCACCGAGGCCGGAGACCTCTTCCGCGCCCGTCACCTGGTCCTCGGCACCGGCACCCCGCCCCACATCCCGGACGCCTGCCGGGATCTCGACGGTGACTTCCTGCACAACTCCCGCTACCTCCACCACAAGGCAGAGCTCCAGCGCAAGCAGTCGATCACGCTGGTCGGCAGCGGACAGTCCGCCGCCGAGATCTACTACGACCTGCTCAGCGAGATCGACGTACACGGCTACCAGCTGAACTGGGTGACGCGTTCCCCGCGTTTCTTCCCGCTGGAGTACACCAAGCTCACGCTGGAGATGACCTCGCCGGAGTACATCGACTACTTCCGCGAGCTCCCGGAGGCCACCCGCTACCGGCTCACCGCCCAGCAGAAGGGCCTGTTCAAGGGCATCGACGGCGATCTGATCAACGAGATCTTCGACCTGCTCTACCAGAAGAACCTCGGCGGGCCGGTCCCCACCCGGCTGCTCACCAACTCCGCGCTCACCAGCGCCCGGTACGAGAACGGCACGTACACGCTGGGCTTCCGCCAGGAGGAGCAGGAGAGGGACTTCGAGATCAGCTCCCAGGGCCTGGTGCTCGCCACCGGTTACCGGTACGTCGAGCCGGAGTTCCTGAAGCCGGTCCGCGACCGGCTGGTGTACGACTCCCAGGGCAACTTCGACGTCGCCCGCAACTACGCCGTCGACGTCACCGGCAGAGGGGTCTTCCTCCAGAACGCCGGTGTCCACACCCACAGCATCACGTCCCCCGACCTGGGCATGGGCGCGTACCGGAACGCGTACATCATCCGTGAGCTGCTCGGCAGCGAGTACTACCCGGTCGAGAAGACCATCGCGTTCCAGGAGTTCGCCGTATGAGCACGACACGTACGGGCATCGGTACGTTCACCATCCGCCCCCTCGACCCCCTGAAGGACGCCGAGCTGCTGCACGCCTGGGTCACCCACCCCAAGGCGGCCTTCTGGATGATGCAGGACGCCAAGCTCCAGGACGTCGAGCGCGAGTACATGCGGATCGCGGCCCACGAGCACCACCACGCCTACCTCGGCCTGCACGACGGCGCACCGGCCTTCCTGATGGAGAAGTACGACCCCCGGTACGTCGAGCTGGTCGGCCTGTACGACCCCGAGCCCGGCGACGTCGGCATGCACTTCCTGGTCGCCCCCACCGACCGGCCGGTCCACGGCTTCACCCGGGCCGTCATCACCGCCGTGATGGACGAGCTGTTCGCCGACCCGGGCACCCGGCGGGTCGTGGTCGAGCCGGACGTGAGCAACAAGGCGGTGCACGCGCTCAACGAGGCCGTCGGCTTCCTGCCCGAACGTGAGATCGACAAGCCGGAGAAGCGCGCGCTGCTGAGCTTCTGCACGCGTGAGCAGTTCATGGCCGCCCGAGGAGTAGCCGTATGACCCTGTCCGACGCCGTAGCGCATCTCTCCCCCCACCGCTGGGCGCGGGCCAACCGCCTCCTGATCCGCAAGGCGCTCGCCGAGTTCGCCCACGAGCGGCTCATCACCCCGGAGCCCACCGGTGACGGCCGGTACGTCGTGCGCAGCGACGACGGCCTGACGCGGTACACCTTCACGGCCGTGATCCGCGCCCTGGCCCACTGGCAGATCGACACCGACTCCATCACCCGGCACCGCGACGGCAATGAACTCCCGCTCGCCGCACTGGACTTCTTCATCGAGCTGAAGCAGGCGCTCGGCCTGAGCGACGAGATCCTCCCGGTCTACCTGGAGGAGATCTCCTCCACCCTCTCCGGCACCTGCTACAAGCTCACCAAGCCGCAGATCCCGGTCGCCGAGCTGGTGAAAAGCGGTTTCCAGGCCATCGAGGCCGGCATGACCGAGGGCCACCCCTGCTTCGTCGCCAACAACGGGCGGCTCGGCTTCGGCATCCACGAGTACCTCTCGTACGCCCCCGAGACCGCGAGCCCCGTCCGGCTGGTGTGGCTGGCCGCGCACCGCTCGCGTGCCGCCTTCACGGCGGGGGTCGGCATCGAGTACGAGTCGTTCCTGCGGGACGAGCTGGGCGGGGAGACCGTCGAGCGGTTCCACCGGCAGCTCACGGACCGGGGCCTCGACCCCGCCGACTACCTGCTCATCCCCGTCCACCCCTGGCAGTGGTGGAACAAGCTCACCGTCACCTTCGCCGCCGAGGTCGCCCGCAACCACCTCGTCTGCCTGGGCGAGGGCGACGAGGAGTACCTGGCCCAGCAGTCCATCCGCACCTTCTTCAACAGCACCCACCCCGAGAAGCACTACGTGAAGACGGCCCTGTCCGTCCTCAACATGGGCTTCATGCGCGGGCTCTCGGCCGCCTACATGGAGGCCACTCCGGCGATCAACGACTGGCTCGCCCAGCTGATCGAGAACGACCCGGTGCTGAAGTCGACGGGCCTGTCGATCATCCGCGAGCGGGCCGCGGTCGGCTACCGGCACCTGGAGTACGAGAAGGCGACGGACCGCTACTCGCCGTACCGCAAGATGCTGGCCGCACTGTGGCGGGAGAGCCCGGTCGCCTCGCTCCAGGACGGCGAGTCGCTCGCCACCATGGCCTCCCTGCTGCACGTCGACCACGAGGGCCGGGGTTTCGCGGGCGCGCTGATCGAGCAGTCGGGCCTGGCGCCGAAGGAGTGGCTGCGCCGCTATCTGCGGGCCTACTTCACCCCGCTGCTGCACAGCTTCTACGCCTACGACCTCGTCTTCATGCCGCACGGCGAGAACGTCATCCTGGTCCTGAAGGACGGCGTCGTCGAACGCGCGATCTACAAGGACATCGCCGAGGAGATCGCCGTCATGGACCCGGACGCGGTGCTGCCGCCGACGGTGGAGCGGCTGCGCGTCGACGTCCCCGAGGACACGAAACTCCTGTCCATCTTCACGGACGTCTTCGACTGCTTCTTCCGCTTCCTCGCCGCACACCTCGCCACCGAGGGAATCCTGGAGGAGGACGACTTCTGGCGGACGGTCGCGGACGTCACCCGTGAATACCAGGAGTCGATGCCCGAACTCGCCGTCAAGTTCCGGCAGTACGACATGTTCGCCCCCGAGTTCGCGCTGTCCTGCCTGAACCGGCTCCAGCTGCGCAACAACAAGCAGATGGTGGACCTGGCAGACCCGGCGGGCGCACTCCAGCTGGTCGGCACCTTGAAGAACCCCATCGCGGGGTTCTGACACAGACAGGCGGGCACCCCGGAGTACGGTCCTCCGGGGTGCCCGTCGTCTTTTTACGCAGAGGGCATTTTTACTCAGAGGGCACCTTTACTCAGAGGACCAGGGGACCTGCGGCGACCGGTAATACCCGATCCCCAGCGCATCCCACCGAGGCCCCTGCGCCGCAAGCCGCTTCCGGTAGTCCGCCCAGTCATGCGTGGACGCCGGCGACCACCCCAGCTCGGCCACACCCGGCAGCCTCGGGAACGCCATGTACTCGATGTGCCCGGAGTTCTCGATGGTCTCGCTCCACAGCGGCGCCTCGACCCCCCGGATCGCCGACGCCGGCGCACCCGGCAGATAGGCGCCCGGGTCCCAGTCGTACGACCGCCGCACCTCGACGTATCCGGCCCAGGACAGTCCGAGCGGAGTCTGGGCGTTGTACTTCATGTCGAGGTAAATCCGGTCGGCCGGGGAGAGGATCAACCCGGTCCCGTTCCGCGCGGCGGCAGCCACCTGCTCCTTCTCCGCCGGGCTCGTGCCGTCCAGCCCCCAGTACTGCGCGAGGGCCCCCTTCGCCGGGCTCGCGCCGGTGAGCTGGTGCCAGCCGATGACCGTCTTGCCGTACCGGGCGACGATCGGCTGCACCCGGTCCATGAACTTCACGTAGTCCTCGTGGCTGGTGGAATGCGCCTCGTCGCCGCCGATGTGCAGGTGACGCCCCGGGGTCAGCGCGGCGAGTTCCCCGATGACGTCGTCCACGAAGTCGTACGTGACCTCCTTCGGCACGCACAGCGAGCTGAAGCCGACGGCGGTGCCGGTGTAGAGCGGGGGCGCGACGCCGTCGCAGTTCAGTTCGGCGTACGAGGCGAGGGCCGCGTTGGTGTGGCCGGGCATGTCGATCTCGGGGACGACCTCCAGGTGCCGGGCGGCCGCGTAGCGGACGATCTCCTTGTAGTCGGCCTTGGTGTAGTAGCCACCGGGGCCGCCGCCGACCTCGGTCGAGCCGCCGTAGGTCGCCAGGCGCGGCCAGGAGTCGATGGCGATGCGCCAGCCCTGGTCGTCGCTGAGGTGCAGGTGCAGCTTGTTGAACTTGTACAGCGCCAACTGGTCGATGTAGCGCTTGACTTCCCCGACGCTGAAGAAGTGCCGGGAGACGTCGAGCATGGCGCCGCGCCAGCCGTAGCGCGGGGTGTCCTTGATGGTGCCGCCCTCGACCAGCCAGGGGCCGGGCTGTACGGAGTCCCGCTCGACGGCGGCCGGGAGGAGCTGGCGCAGGGTCTGCACGCCGTGGAACAGGCCGGCGGGGCGGGCGGCGGTGATGGTGACGCCGGTGCGGCGGCTGTCGAGGCGGTACCCCTCCTCGCCGTACGGGCCCTTGGCGAGCCGCAGCCGGATGCCGCCGTCGCCGTGGGTGGTGACGGGGAGGCGGTAGCCGGTCGAGGGGCGCAGCACGTCCGCGAGATAGCCGCCGATACGGCGGGCCTCCCGGGAGCCGTCGACGCGGATGCGGGTCCGCTCGGTGATGCGGTACGGCGATCCGCCCGGGTCGACGGAGGCGGGCGCCGGTATCACGTCGTCGAGCGCGGTCTGGGTGCCGGTCTCGGTCGTGGGTGCCGGTGCCGCCGCGGTGAGAGATGCGCCCACCGCCGTGACGAGCAGCAGGGAAGTCAAAAGGCGAAGCGTTCTGTGGTGCAGGGAGCGGTGCTGTCTCACAAACGGTCCCTTCCTGGAGCTCCAACAGGTATGGACCACTGTCTCGCGAGACCGGTGAAACAATCCCTCTCATGGCGGAAATCATCCAGAAGGACGGCACGTGGATCTTCGACGGCGACGCCCTGCGCCTGACTCCCGGACGGGACAAGAACGTCAGTCTGCTGCGCAAGACGCTGGGTGAACTGGTCGTGCCACTGGGGGCGTTGGCGGGCATATCCTTCGAGCAGGGCCGCAGGTCCGGGCGGCTGAGGCTGCGTCTGCGGGACGGCGCCGACCCGCTGCTGCACGCGACCGGCGGCCGGCTCGGCGAACCCCACGATCCCTACCAACTGGTCGTCGAGTCCGACCGCTACGGCGTCGCCGAGTACGTCGTGGACGAGGTGCGCAACGCCCTGATGCTGGAGCAGGTGCCCGCCGAGCCGGTCTCCGAGTACCTGCTGCCCGGCCCCGCCGTCCCGCTGTCGGCCGCCGCCGGGGACGGCACCGCGAGCTTCGACGGCGAGCAGGTGCGCCTGGAGTGGAACTGGAAGACGGAGGACGCCAAGGCCGCCGCCGGCGCCCGCACGCTGGCCGTCACCGACATCGCGGCCGTGGAGTGGCATCCGGCGGCGGGCCTGGAGAACGGTTACCTGCGTTTCACCGTGAAGAACGCCCCGACCAAGGCCCCGCCCAAGTACGACCCGAACTCGGTCGAGCTGTGGGGCTTCAAGAAGGACCCGCTGATGGCCCTGGTCGCGGCCGCCGTCCAGGCCCGCCTCCCGCACCCGGCGGCCCCGGCCCCCGCCGCCCCGGAGGCCCCCGCCCCGCAGCCGGAGGCCGCCGTGTCCGCCCGCGAGGACGACCACGACGCACTGCTCCGGCGCCTGCGCGAACTCGGCGAACTGCACCGCGGCGGCGTACTGACCGACGAGGAGTTCAGCCTGGCCAAGCAGGCGATCCTGAAACGGATGTAACCGGATACAACGGGCATCGCAGCCCATCCACCCCACATCTCTGCCCGAAATCGGGCAGGGATGTTGCGAAAGCGTCGCCCGTACCCCAGGATCTACCGGGTGCACGACGAACTCGTTGATCATCTGACGCGCTCCACGCCCCTCAACCGGGGCGAGGCGCTGCGTGTGATCCAGGACGTGCTCGCCTACTTCGACGAGACGACCGAGGAGTTCGTCCGTCGCCGCCACCGCGAACTTCAGGCCCAGGGCCTGGTCAACGCGACGATCTTCGAGCAGATCGCGGCGGACCTGAAATACCGGGCGGTGGCACCACCCGAGCTCACGCTCAGGCAGCTGCGCCGCATCGTCTACGGCTGAGGAATACGTATATATGTGCGGAATCGTCGGATACATCGGGAAGCGTGACGTCGCCCCCCTGCTCCTGGAGGGCCTCCAGCGTCTGGAGTACCGCGGCTACGACTCGGCCGGCATCGTCGTCACCTCCCCCAAGGCCGCCGGCCTGAAGATGGTCAAGGCCAAGGGCCGGGTCCGTGACCTGGAGACCAAGGTCCCGGCACGCTTCAAGGGCACCACCGGTATCGCCCACACCCGCTGGGCCACCCACGGCGCCCCCTCCGACGTCAACGCCCACCCGCACCTGGACGCCGAGGGCAAGGTCGCCGTCGTCCACAACGGCATCATCGACAACGCCTCCGACCTGCGCCGCAAGCTGGAGGCGGACGGCGTCGAGTTCCTCTCCGAGACCGACACCGAGGTCCTCGTCCACCTGATCGCCCGTTCGCAGGCCGAGAAGCTGGAGGACAAGGTCCGCGAGACCCTCCGCCTGATCGAGGGCACGTACGGCATCGCCGTGCTGCACGCCGACTTCCCCGACCGGATCGTCGTCGCCCGCAACGGCTCCCCGGTCGTCCTCGGCATCGGCGAGAAGGAGATGTTCGTCGCCTCGGACATCGCGGCCCTGGTCACCCACACGCGCCAGATAGTGACGCTGGACGACGGCGAGATGGCCACTCTCAAGGCCGACGACTTCCGCACCTACACGACGGAGGGCACCC
Source organism: Streptomyces sp. Z423-1 (assembly GCF_013009255.1). Taxonomy (NCBI): domain Bacteria; kingdom Bacillati; phylum Actinomycetota; class Actinomycetes; order Kitasatosporales; family Streptomycetaceae; genus Streptomyces; species Streptomyces sp. Z423-1. The sequence goes on along the minus strand of NZ_CP053109.1, from coordinate 5,980,666 downwards.
GCACCACGGCGGAGCCCACCACCGTGGAGTGGGAGGCGGCGTCGTACGACATGGGCGGCCACGACACCTACATGCACAAGGAGATCCACGAGCAGGCCGAGGCCGTGGACCGCGTCCTGCGCGGCCGGATCGACGACCGCTTCTCCACCGTGCACCTCGGCGGCCTGAACCTCGACGCCCGCGAGGCGCGCCGGATCCGCCGCGTGAAGATCCTCGGCTGCGGCACCTCGTACCACGCGGGCATGATCGGCGCCCAGATGATCGAGGAGCTGGCCCGCATCCCCGCCGACGCCGAGCCCGCCTCCGAGTTCCGCTACCGCAACGCGGTCGTGGACCCCGACACGCTCTACATCGCCGTATCGCAGTCCGGTGAGACGTACGACGTCCTGGCGGCCGTGCAGGAGCTGAAGCGCAAGGGCGCCCGGGTGCTGGGCATCGTGAACGTCGTCGGCTCGGCGATCGCCCGCGAGGCCGACGGCGGCATCTACGTGCACGCGGGCCCCGAGGTCTGCGTGGTCTCCACGAAGTGCTTCACCAACACCTGCGTGGCCTTCGCCCTGCTCGCCCTGCACCTCGGCCGCACCCGCGACCTCTCCGTCCGTGACGGCAAGCGGATCATCGAGGGCCTGCGCAAGCTGCCCACGCAGATCGCCGAGATCATGAAGCAGGAGGAGGAGATCGAGCAGCTGGCCAAGGGGTACGCCGACGCCCGCTCGATGCTCTTCATCGGCCGCGTCCGTGGCTACCCGGTCGCCCGCGAGGCCTCCCTCAAGCTCAAGGAGGTCTCGTACATCCACGCCGAGGCCTACCCCGCCTCCGAGCTGAAGCACGGCCCGCTCGCCCTGATCGAGCCCGCCCTCCCGACGGTCGCCATCGTCCCCGACGACGACCTGCTGGAGAAGAACCGCGCCGCGATGGAGGAGATCAAGGCCCGCAGCGGCAAGATCCTGGCGGTGGCACACCAGGAGCAGGAGAAGGCCGACCAGACGATCGTGGTCCCGAAGAACGAGGACGAGCTGGACCCGATCCTGATGGGCATCCCGCTCCAACTCCTCGCGTACCACACGGCTTTGGCCCTGGGCCGGGACATCGACAAGCCGAGGAACCTCGCCAAGTCAGTGACTGTGGAATAGGTTTCCCCACGACTACCGAAGCGATAATTGAGCAACCCCCACGGCGAGCAACCAGGTCCGCGAGAGCGGCGCCGGTTTAGGCGCAAAAGGGGGGACGGACCCCCACGTGTCGCCACCAGACACAGGGGGTCCGTCTCATTCGCCGGGAAGCCGCCCAACTCCCCGGCCGGCGCAGCTAACCCGCAGCCGTCACACCACGGCCCGCGGCGCCGCGGCGCGGAAGTGCCGTCGGCCAGTGCGCGAGCGCCGCGGTCGCCGCGTACCAGGCCACCGCGCCCGAGGCGACGGCGAACCAGCCACCCGCCTTGTCCAGCGCCCCGCTGTCCGCGAACTGCCCGATGGCGAGCAGCAGCAGCGCGACGAAGAACAGCCCGTACGTGGCCTGCCCGAGCGTCTCGCCCCCGGCGAGCGTGAGGGAGAGGGCGACGAGGGCGAACAGCAGCAGGAACAGCCCTGCGGCGTTGTCGGAGACCTGGGGCGAGACCGCCCAGGTGAACCAGAGCGCGCCGAGCGCGGCGAACGCGGTCCCCGTCCCGGCGTCGCCCTCCCGGAACGCGAACAGTCCGGCGACGAACAGCACGACGCCGCCTACGTAGTGAGCCAGTGTCACGGCGTCCGCCGCCGTCACTCCGTCGATCAGCCCGGTGTACCCGAGGCCGACGGCCAACAGGGTGATACCGAGCGCGAGTCGGCCGACGATCGTGGTCGTGCTTCCCGCAGAGACTCCGTTGTCCACGGCGGGCTCCCTTCATGCATGTGCAGTTGTGCGGTGACCGGTATATGCCCTTCACAAGGGCACAAACACATCTACGCGCGAGTAGATTTGGCGTGCACACAAAGAGAGTCGGCCGTGCCCATCGGGCATCTCACCTGGGCCAACGGCGAGTTACGGAATGACAACGACAGGGCGCTTGGCCCGCTTGGCGAGCCGCCCCGCGACCGAGCCGAAAATTCGACCCACGATGCCGTGCGTGGAGCCGACGACGATGGCGTCCGCCTCGTACTCCCGCCCGACTTCCTCGAGTTCGTGGCAGATGTCACCGCCGCGCTCGACCAGGATCCAGGGCACTTCGGCGAGGTAGTCCGCGCACGCGAGTTCCAGACCGAGCACCTCGGTGCGGTGGTCCGGCACGTCGACGAAGACGGGTGGCTCGCAGCCGGCCCACACGGTGGTGGGCAGCCGGTTGGCCACATGGACGATGATCAGGCCCGAACCGGAGCGCTGGGCCATGCCGATCGCGTAAGCGAGGGCACGCTCGGAGGACGTCGAGCCGTCGAAGCCGACGACGACGCCGTGCTTGAAGGCGGGATCGCACGACTGGCGTGGCTCTTCCGCCGCCAGGGGATCGGCCGCCGTCGAGTCGGCGACCGGCCGCTTGCGGTCCGCGGGTTCGAAGAATTCGTGACCGGCCATGGCTGTCTCGGCGTTGTGATCCTTGATCGGGTGGGACGACAGTGTGCGGCGGAGCTGTGTCCGGGAATCATCTTCCCAACCCCATACCCCAAGGGTACGGCGGCACGCCTCCTTAGCCCGGATACCGCTCACGTCCGCGGCGGGTTCCAGGGAGCATGCACGAGGGGGCGCCCGTAACGCAATGGTTGCTGCCCCGTACAGGCGGTTTGCACAGGATTCACTTACGCCGCCGGCGCACCCCCGGTCCGGCAGTGACCGACCGGTCGCACCGGCGTTGATCCCCGTGAGCCACCGCCGCAGGGAGCGTGAGCCGCCGCTACAGGGAGTACGTGATGTCCGCACCCCGCCCGACCCCCGAGACGCGCCCCGGGACCGCGTCCGGCCCGGACGCGGTGACCGACGTGGTCCGGTGGGCCGCCTTCAGCTGTCTGCTCGTCCCGGTGGTCCTCGTGTGGTGCGGCAGCTCCCTCGCGGGCGCCACGGGCACCGCCGTGGGTCTCGCCGCCGTCACAGCGGTCTGCCGGGCGCTGCTGCGCGCGTCCGAGCGCGGCGCGGCCCGGCTGCGGGCCACGGAGGGCGCGCCGCACCGGGGCCGGCATCAGCGCAGCGGTTCGGGGGCACACAGGGGCGGACGGCGCCCGGGCGGACATACACCGGTCGGCTGACCGGTTTCCGCGCACGCGCCCGTATCTTTTCAGCCAACTTCTGAACTGTGTGCATCAGCACCCCCGAGCACCCCCCAACCCTCGTTCGACCTGCACGGAAAGGGTCCCAGGGGGCTCGCGCACCCTACGTGGATTGGCCACTGCGACAAGGCGCACTTCCCTGCGCGGCCCGCTAGTGCAACGCTTCGTGATCGAATGCTTCACGCCAAGTTGCCAAGTCGACAATGTGCCGGGTGATGAACTGGCCACACCGGCACGGCGGGACACAGTAGATTCGATCTTGACTGTCTACGGCGGGGGACTCGTGCAGGACCGAGGGGAAACGTGCAGGAGCGACACAACCGAGGAGCCGCGACCACCGAGGGGGGCTTAGCAGTATGAGCCACGACTCCACTGCCGCGCCGGATGCCGGGGCCCGGAAGCTGTCCGGGCGCCGCCGCAAGGAGATCGTCGCGGTGCTGCTGTTCAGCGGCGGCCCCATCTTCGAGAGTTCCATACCGTTGTCGGTGTTCGGGATCGACCGCCAGGACGCCGGCGTACCGCGCTACCGATTGCTGGTGTGCGCGGGTGAGGAAGGCCCGCTGCGGACCACAGGGGGCCTGGAACTGACCGCGCCGCATGGCCTGGAAGCGATCTCCCGCGCGGGCACGGTGGTCGTGCCCGCCTGGCGATCGATCACCTCGCCACCGCCGGAGGAGGCGCTCGACGCGCTGCGCCGGGCGCACGAGGAGGGCGCCCGGATCGTGGGCCTGTGCACGGGGGCGTTCGTCCTCGCGGCGGCGGGCCTGCTGGACGGCCGCCCGGCCACCACGCACTGGATGTACGCGCCGACGCTGGCGAAGCGCTACCCGTCGGTCCATGTGGACCCCCGGGAGCTGTTCGTCGACGACGGGGACGTGCTGACGTCGGCGGGCACCGCGGCGGGAATCGATCTCTGTCTGCACATCGTGCGGACGGACCACGGCAACGAGGCGGCCGGCGCGCTGGCCCGCCGCCTGGTGGTGCCCCCACGCCGGAGCGGAGGCCAGGAACGCTACCTGGACCGATCTTTACCGGAGGAGATCGGCGCCGACCCGCTGGCGGAGGTCGTCGCCTGGGCGCTGGAGCATCTGCACGAGCAGTTCGACGTCGAGACGCTGGCGGCGAGGGCGTACATGTCGCGCCGCACGTTCGACCGCCGCTTCCGCTCGCTGACCGGCAGCGCGCCCCTGCAGTGGCTGATCACCCAGCGGGTGCTGCAGGCGCAGCGCCTGCTGGAGACGTCGGACTACTCGGTGGACGAGGTGGCGGGCCGCTGCGGCTTCCGCTCGCCGGTCGCCCTGCGCGGCCACTTCCGCCGCCAGCTGGGCTCGTCCCCGGCCGCGTACCGGGCGGCGTACCGAGCACGCCGCCCGCAGTCCGACCGCCCGTCGGACGGTGACGGCACGGCGAGCACGCCCGCGCCGATGACCGGCCCGCCGCCGCAGGCAGGCCCACCGTCCGCCCCGATGCACCCGGAGGGCCCGGTCCCGCTCCAGGCCCGCCGTACGGCGGCGGCGAGCGCGGTCGGCTCCTCGGCGCTGCCCGGGGACCACGCCCGGGAGGCGTACGCGCGTGCGAGCCTGCCGGGGCAGCGCAGCGGGTCGTAAGCCCACTGTAACGGTGTGTGACGGGGTCCACAGGGAGCAGACAGCCCCTGTGGACCCTGCTCCCGTTCCCGCACCTACGCGGCACCCCTCATATGCGCATGTCGGCCGTAGGGTGGACGCATGAACGATCGCATGGTGTGGATCGACTGCGAGATGACCGGCCTCTCGCTGTCCGACGACGCGCTCATCGAGGTGGCCGCCCTCGTCACCGACTCCGAGCTGAACGTACTCGGCGAGGGGGTGGACATCGTCATCCGCCCGCCGGACCGGGCGCTGGAGACGATGCCGGAGGTGGTCCGTCAGATGCACACCGCGTCCGGCCTGCTCGCCGAGCTCCCGAATGGCACGACCCTCGCGGACGCCGAGGACCAGGTCCTCAGCTACGTACGTGAACACATCAAGGAGCCCGGCAAGGCCCCGCTGTGCGGCAACTCGGTCGGCACCGACCGTGGCTTCCTGCTGCGCGACATGCCCACGCTGGAGGACTACCTCCACTACCGCATCGTCGACGTGTCCAGCATCAAGGAGCTGGCCCGCCGCTGGTACCCGCGCGCGTACTTCAACAGCCCCGAGAAGAACGGCAACCACCGCGCCCTGGCCGACATCCGCGAGTCCATCGCGGAACTGCGCTACTACCGCGAGGCCATCTTCGTACCGCAGCCCGGCCCGGACTCGGACACCGCCCGAGCGATCGCCGCGAAGCACGTCCTGCCCGCACAGTGACCGCCCCGGCGAAAGCCGGGCGCGAGCACCCCTTCGGACCCTGTACACTTTTTCTCGGCCGGTCGGGGAAACGACAGTAGAACCGCCGGTCATGGTGGGTGTAGCTCAGCTGGTAGAGCACCTGGTTGTGGTCCAGGATGCCGCGGGTTCGAGTCCCGTCACTCACCCTCCTCGAAGAGGCCGATGACTGCGCAAGTGAGGTCATCGGCCTCTTTCATTGCCCTTATGGCCACACCGGTGGCCATGGGGATCTTGGGAAGGGCTCGACGAAGAGCCGGCCCCGGTGACACCGCTCACACTGACGTCGTCCCGGTTGGACCACCGGCACGCCCCGGGCCCGACGGCGGCCACCGCGCCCCGGGCGACGGCAGCGACGGGAAGGCTGGCCGGGGAGAACCAGCCACCGAGGAACTGCCCGAGCCACGCCTCCTGGCGCTGAGCAAGTTGCTCCGGGCTCTTTTCCATGTGCTTGTCTTGAACGCATTGAGCGCCCGCATACCGAAGGCCACCGCACGTGCCTCCTGCGCCTCGCATGTCGGAGCGCTCCGGTGCGCCTCGTCCAACGGGGCCGTGAGCGCATCGTCCAACTGAGCCGTGAGCGCGTCGAGTTGCGGAACGAGCGCGTCGACCCGTCGGTTGTACGAGCATGCTGCGGGCCGGGCCGGGTGTGTTCGGGCCGGTGACCTCCGGAGCGGCACGCGCCGAAGTCCGCGAGGGCGTAAGGAAGTTGGCCGACGCGTCGGCTCCGGATGCGGACGGGCAGCTGATGGTGGACCTCGGCAGAGTGGTCATCGCACACTCCGAGAAGCAGGACGCGGCCGCGACTGGAAGAAGACCTTCGGACACCACCCGCTGCCGGGCTTCGTCGACCACGGCCGCGGCGGGTCCGGTGAACGGGGCGCGGACCTGCTGCGGCCTGGCAACGCCATCTCCTACACCGCGAGCGACCACATCGACGCCGCGATGCTGGCCCTGGCGCAGCCGCCGAAGAACCGGGTGCGGCCGGCGAGTGACCGACGTGATCACCGACGCCCTGGCCCAAGCTCACCGCTCTGCCAAAACCAGGCTGACGAGCACCGTGCCCCCCGTCCCTCCGAACCCGCACCAGCCCACCGGAGCCGTGGAACCCGGCGCCCACCAGCCGTAACAGCCAGGCCCTCACCCCTCCCGACCCACCGGCCCAACAAGCCGAAAAGGACCGCAAGTTGGCCTGGCGAGCCGTCATGAAATGCCGAGGCCGGCGTAGCCCTGGAAGCGAATCTGATCCGGCCCGGTGAGGGGTGGCTCACCCGCTCGGATGCGCTCGGCGAACAACTGATCGCGAGGGTGTGCATGGTGAGTGCATGAACACTACACCTCACCCCAAGAAGGCTGTTTCCCGGATTCCGCGAGCATTCGCGGTGAGCGCCGCCGTGGGCATCGCTTGTGCGGCGGGGATGGCAACTGCCACATCCGCCGTCGCCGCGACGCCCGCCACGCACACCGCCGCAAAGGCCACCCCAGCCTACGGCGGCGGGGGGCGGGGACGGGGAGCACTTCCAGTGCGGCAACGGCCTCCTCCCCATCCTCAACTTCTGCAACTGACGGACAAACGAGGGAAGTTCTTGCCCTCAAACCGCACAACCGCACATGGAAGAAGTCCACCCACCCGTCCACCCCCGGCGCGGTCAGGAACAGGGGCAGGTTCCCTCTCCCTGACCGCCCTGCCGACCACAACCGAAGTCCTGCGCCCACTGGCCAGCCGTTCGTAGACGTAGCCGTCGACCACGTTGAATCTCCGCCCGGAGTTTGCGTTGCGGAAGCACGCCGATCAGCCCCGCAGCACAGGGTCCGGCGTTGCAGGTAGAAGCTGCCTCATAATGCAGGAGTTGTGGCCGTCGTGGGCACAGCTATCGATAGCGGCCCGGACAGCGCCCAGGCGGACCGTGGCTGTCACCCTTTGGCGGCCTCCCGGATCAGCGGCTCGAACTCCCGCCGTACGCAAGCGTCGAACGGCTCCGTCAGCGCGCCGTCGGTCACCCGCCGCACCGCGTCTTTCCACTACCCCAGCGGCAGTTCGGCCAGCATCACGGCGTACAGCGGGGAGTCCGGGAACGGCTGGCGCTCGCCGACCTTCCGGAAGCCCCAGGACTCGTACAGCTCCTGCACCTTGGGGTGCGTGACATCCACCAGGAGGACGGCGAGGTCCTCGTCCCGGTCGTTCAGCAGGGCTCGGGAGAGCAGGTCGGCCACGCCCTTCTTCCGCCAGTTCTGGCGTACGGCCAGCTCGGAGTAGGAGAAGGTCCGGGACTTCGCCGGGGCCTCGTCCAGGCACTCCCGCCACCACTCGCGGCCCTCCACGGCAGGGGCACCGTACGCGAAGCCGACGGCCTCGTCGCCGTCGTACGCGATCACGCAGGAGTAGCCCTCACGAGAGCCCCAGTGGTCGACGAACCAGGGGAAGCGCTTCTTGAAGTCGTCCTGCATGGCTTCGCCCTGTGCGTCCGCGTGGATGTCGATGAGCGTTTGCCGGATCTCCGGCAGGTCGTCATGCGTGTAGTGGCGGACGTCCAAGTCGGCGGCGCTCAAGCTCGGCTCCATTCGGATCGGTAGCGGTCTCCCCACTCTTGTGCGACGGCCGCGTCCGGCACAAGGGTGATCAAGTCGCGGTAGAAGTCTCCGAGCAGGGACCGCAACCGGCCGGGGATCGGGTTGCCGGACATCAGCTCGAACACCGACGCGGCCGTGGCGCACGCCTGCTCGACCTCACGCTGGTGGACCTGTGCCAGAGCCAGCTGTGTGGTGGCCAGAGCGCGGTTGCGGCGGAAGTGCTTGGGGATCGCGGCCAGCGCCTGGTGGGACGCGGCCTCGGACTCCGGGGCGTCCCCGATCCGGTCCCGGACGATGGCCGTGATCGCGGTCAGCTCGGCCACTCCGTAGAAGCTCACCCAGCTCGGCCGGGGCTCGTCCTGTGGCGCCTTCTCCATGGCTTCCTGGGCGTACCCCAGGGACCTGATGGCGGCCTGGCGATCGCCGACGTTGGCGTGGGCCAGGGCCGTACGAGCGTGAGCGAGCGACCCGTAGAAGTGATCCCGCCGGGCAATGGTCGTCGCCTGGGCCGCATACCCGGCGTCCACGGCCTCGGTGTACTGGTCCCGCTGGCGGGCGAGCATCGCGTAGGAGTTCCAGACCCGCATCTCCACGACGGGGTCCTTGGCCATCCCGGCGAGGTACAGGGCGCGGTCCAGGCGGGCCTGGGCCCGGTCGAGCCCACGGCTGTCGATGGCTGCCCAGGCGGCCGTGGCGGTGTAATTGGCGGCCACGGAAAACAGTCGCTGTCGGATGCGTTGGGAGGCTGCGAGCTTGACCTTGTCGAGGGCCTCGTCCGCCCCGGCGAGTGCGGCCCGCTCAAGGCCCTCATGGCCACCTCGCGACGCGTCCAGGGCCATCAGGGAATCCAGGCCACTGCGCAGGCGGATCACGTCCGAGGTGCCGACCGAGGTCGGCCGCGAGTTCTGGACAGGCGCCACGACGGCAACGGCACTGCCGGTGGTAGCGGTGACGAAGTTCCTGCGCCTCACGGGTTGCTCCGGTTCGGTGGTGGAACGTATGGACGTCGGCGGGCTGAAGCCCAGCTCCTCGGCCGTACATCCGAATACTGCCTCTAACGCCGCCCGCTGACGCGGGTGAGGCCAACGGGTTTTTCCGGTGAGCCAGTTCCGGACGGTCCGGTCGCTCACCGTGCCCTCGTGGCCGGACGCCCGCAGTCGGTCGTTGACGGCTTCGGCCAACTCGCCTTGCGTGAAGCCCGCTTCCTGCATGGCACCGCTGAGGCTCCCGTTCCCCTCCACGCACCCACGGTAGCCACTCGGGTCCCGTCAGTGAGGTGAGCGTCGTGAAATTTCCGGTTGGTCGCGATGCACACCCGAGCGACTTTTCCTCCTCGCCGCAGGCAAGCGGCCGTTGACTGAATCAAGGCCGTCGTACACCGACACCCCTGAGGACCAGATGATCGTGTCAGCGAAGCCGCACCCGACGGGGCACCCCGGATACTCCGAGACCCTCCCCGGTCAGGAGGAGAGCGCCCAAGTCGCCCGCAAGCTCGTACGGACGGCTCTGGCCGCCTGGCACCTGGAGGACCTCACGGACACCGCGATACTGCTCGTCTCGGAGCTGGTGGCCAACGCGGTCAAGCACACCAACGGCCGTGCGATCCGGGTCGTCGTCTCCCGACCGAGCGAGCGGTTCGTACGGATCGGTGTGGTCGACAAGGCACGCATGATGCCGGAGATGACCAAGCCCGGCGACGAGCTCCTCACCAGCGGCCGGGGGCTCCTCCTGATCGACTCCCTGGCCGAGCGCTGGGGGACCGACATGTACCGCTGGGGCAAGCAGGTATGGGCCGAGCTGGTGAGCGAGCCGGCCGAGTGACCGGCCCAACGTCGACATATCCAGGTCGCCGAATAATCGACACGGGCATGTCACCGCTGACGGGAATGCCGAGATCGAGAGGTCACCCCTCCGTCATCCCCCACCGCTCCTCCGGGTCAGGCAGGACCTTCCGCAGCTCCGCCTCGACCTCCCCCCGCGTCGTCCCCTCCGCCTTCGCGTACTCGGTCACCGTCTGCCCCAGATCGCGGTCGAGGTCGCGCCAGGCCCGCCACGCCGTCTCGTACGTCTCGCGCTGGGGCTCGTTCCAGCCGCCCTTCTGGGTCGGCGGACCGTAGGCGTCCCGTAGTTCCAGGACTCTCGTGTGCGCCTCGTCCGCGGCCCGCTGTTTCGCCAGAAGTTCCTCGAAGGTGTGTGCCACGCGGCGGATCTTATGCACGGCCCGCGGAGCCCGCCCTCCGACCGGGCCGTCCGGGCGGCGGCCCTGACTCACCCGGCGCAACCCGGCCCCGCAGCCCGGCCCCGCAACCTGGCGCACCCCGGCCTCACCACCCCACGTAACCCGGCCCCGCAGCCCAGTCCCGCAACCTGGCGCACCCCGACCTCACCACCCCGCGCACCCCGGCCTCACCACCCCGCGCGACCCGAGCCAGCAACCCGGCGCACCCCAGCCCACAACCCGACCCACAACCCCGCGCACCCCAGCCCCACAACCCGCCCCACAACCCGGGCGTACCCCGGCCCCAACCCGGCGCACCCCAACCCCAACCCCGCCCTAAGACGACGCCCGCTCCACCAACTCCGTAGCCAGCACCACCTGCCGCCGCTCCAGCCCCCGCGACACCGCCGGGCGCCGGTCGGCGATCTCCGTGAGGAGCAGGTCGATCATCCTCCGGCCCATCTCCACGATCGGCTGGCGGACGCTGGTGAGCGGCGGATCCATGTGGCGGGCGATCGCCGAGTCGTCGTAGCCGACCAGGGCCACGTCCTCGGGGATACGACGACCCGCCTCCCGCAGGACCTGGCGGGCGCCCGCCGCGGTCACGTCGGAGGCCGCGAAGACCGCGTCCAGGTCGGGGCAGCGGGCCAGCAGTCGAGTCATCGCCCGTCGCCCGCCCTCCTCGGTGAAGTCACCCGCCTCGATCAACCGTTCGTCCACCACATGCCCGGCGTCGCGCAGCGCCTCGCGGTAGCCGTCGATGCGCCGCTGGGCGCCGTAGACGTCGAGGCGGCCGGTGATGTGCGCTATGTGGCGGCAGCCCCGGGCGATCAGGTGTTCGACGGCGGAGCGGGCGCCGCCGTAGTTGTCCGAGTCCACCGACGTCAGGGTCTCCTCCGCCGATCGCGGGCCGCTGATCACCGCCGGGATCTCCAGCTGGCCGAGCAGGTCCGGGAGCGGGTCGTCGGCGTGGACCGAGACCAGCAGGACGCCGTCCACCCGGTGCGCCGCCAGGTACTGGGCGAGCCGCTGCCGCTCCCGGTCGCTGCCCGCGAAGATCAGCAGCAGCTGCATCTGGGTGTCGGACAGCGCGGCACCGACACCACGCAGCATGTCCGAGAAGTACGGTTCCGCGAAGAACCGGGTCTCCGGCTCGGGGACGACGAGGGCGATCGCGTCCGTGCGGTTGGCGGCCAGGGCGCGGGCCGCCGTGTTCGGGACGTAGCCGAGCTCGGCGACCGCCGCCTCCACCGCCGCGCGGGTCGCGTCGCTGACCCGGGGCGAGCCGTTGATCACCCGGGAGACCGTGCCCCGGCCCACGCCGGCGCGCGCGGCGACCTCCTCCAGGGTGGGCCGGCCACCGCTCCGGCCCCGCGCTCCGTGGCCTGCCATGGGCTCCGCCTTCCGCCGCCGTTCATCACGCTGGCCTGGAATCTAACAGTCCCGTGTGGTGGGCTGGCCATCGCCGGCCGCACCCCCGGAAGGGCCGAAACCGCTTCCGCGCGGCGCACGACCCGGACTCTCGGGTTCCAGTTAACAGCCCGATAACTGAACGCATCTCCCGCCGTCCGCTCCCTTGACACCCCCGCGGGAACCGACGACCCTTCAACACATCACCTGTGGGAGCGCTCCCACAGTACCTGACACATACACAACCCGCACGTTCCCCGCCCGAGCCGCAGCGAGTACAACTTACGGGCCCAACCATGCAGTTGGCCGGGGGGTCGGCACGTCAGGGCAACAGGAGGACGCAATGCGAGCACGTAAGTCGGTGGTCCTCGCGGCCATCGCGACGCTGGGCGCCGGGCTGCTGGCCGGCTGTGCCGACGACGGCGGCGACGAGGGCGGCTCCGGCTCGTCGGGCGGCGAGGGCAAGACCACGATCACCCTGGGCCTCTTCGGGACGATGGGCTTCAAGGAAGCCGGGCTCTACGACGAGTACATGAAGCTCAACCCGGACATCACGATCAAGGAGAACGTCACCGAGCGCAACGAGAACTACTACCCCGCGCTCGTCAACCACCTCACCACCAACAGCGGCCTGATGGACATCCAGGCCGTCGAAGTCGGCAACATCGCCGAGGTGGCGCAGACCCAGGGCTCCAAGCTGGTCGACCTGTCGAAGTACGGCAAGGAGAGCGACTACCTGGAGTGGAAGTGGAAGCAGGCCGCCACCCCCGACGGCCAGACGATCGGCCTCGGCACCGACGTCGGCCCGATGGCCATCTGCTACCGCAAGGACCTGTTCCAGCAGGCCGGACTGCCCACCGACCGTGAGGAAGTCGGCAAGCTGTGGGCGGGCGACTGGGAGAAGTTCGTCGACGCCGGCCGCGACTACCAGAAGAACGCCCCCGACGGCACCACCTTCATGGACTCCCCCGGCGGTCTGATCCAGGCCATCCTCAGCAGTGAGACCGAGCGGTTCTACGACTCCTCCGGCGAGGTCATCTACGAGACCAACCCGGCCGTGAAGGCCGCCTTCGACCTGACCGCGGCGGCCGCGGAGGACGGACTGGTCGGCAACCAGACGCAGTTCCAGCCCGCCTGGGACACCACCATCGCCAACAGCAAGTTCGCCGCGATGTCCTGCCCGCCGTGGATGCTCGGCTACATCAAGGGCAAGTCGAAGCCTGAGGCGGCCGGCAAGTGGGACGTGGCCGCGGCGCCCAAGTCCGGCAACTGGGGCGGCTCCTTCCTGGCCGTGCCCAAGTCCGGCAAGAACGTCGAGGAGGCGGCGAAGCTGGCCGCCTGGCTGACCGCGCCCGAGCAGCAGGCCAAGCTGTTCAAGGTGCAGGGCAACTTCCCGAGCACGCCGGCCGCGTACGAGACGCCCGAGGTCAAGAGCGCCACGAACGAGATGACCGGTGACGCCCCCATCGGCGAGATCTTCGCCGAGGCCGCCAAGAGCGCACCGGTGCAGGTGATCGGCCCGAAGGACCAGGTCATCCAGCAGGGTCTGACCGACAACGGCGTGATCCTCGTCGCCCAGGGCAAGTCCGCCAAGGAGGCCTGGGACACGGCCGTGAAGACCATCAACAACAACCTGGACCAGTGACCCGTATGACCACTGGGCACGACACCGCCGCGTCCCCCGCGAAGGAGGGGGGCGCGGCCCCGGGCCGCCCGTCGGGCGGCGCGCCGGTCTCCGAGAAGGAGCGGCGGCACCGGGCCCGGCTCTCCCGCCGCTGGCAGCGGGACATGCGCTGGAGCCCGTACGCCTTCGTCTCGCCGTTCTTCCTGCTGTTCCTGGCCTTCGGCCTGTTCCCGCTGGTCTACACGGGCTGGGCCTCGCTGCACCAGGTGGAGCTGACCGCGCCCACCGACATGAACTGGGTGGGCCTGCACAACTACACCCGGATCTTCGACGACGACTTCTTCTGGAACGCGGCCCGCAACACCCTGACCATCGGCATCATCTCCACCGTCCCGCAGCTGCTGATGGCGCTGGGCCTGGCCCACATCCTCAACTACAAGCTGCGCGCCTCGACCTTCTACCGGGTCGCGATGCTCGCCCCGTACGCCACCTCGATCGCCGCCGCCTCGCTGGTCTTCGTGCTGCTCTTCGGCCGCGACTACGGCATGATCAACTGGGCGCTGGGGGCCGTCGGCATCGACAACATCGACTGGCAGAACGACAAGTGGCCCTCGCAGATCGCGGTGTCCACGATCGTCATCTGGCGCTGGACCGGCTACAACGCGCTGATCTACCTGGCCGCCATGCAGGCGATCCCGCAGGACCTGTACGAGTCGGCGGCGCTGGACGGGGCCAACCGCTGGCAGCAGTTCTTCCATGTGACGCTGCCGTCGCTGCGCCCGACGATCCTGTTCACCGTCATCGTGTCGACCATCGGCGCCTCGCAGCTGTTCGGCGAGCCGCTGCTGTTCGACGCGAACAAGGGCGCCTCGGGCGGGTCCCAGCACCAGTTCCAGACGCTCGGCCTGTACCTGTACGAGCAGGGCTGGGTCAACCAGCACCTGGGCCGCGCCTCCGCCATCGCCTGGACGATGTTCCTGATCCTCATCCTGATCGGGATCATCAACTACGTCATCTCGCGCCGGCTGCGCGCCAGTAGTTAAGGAGACCGGCCGTGACGACGACACTGACCAAACCGCCGGCCGAGGAGGCCAAGCGCGTCCGGCGGCCCAAGGCCGCGCGCGCCGGCGGGACCCTGCACGCCGGGCCCGTCGCGTACGCGATCCTCGCCCTGTTCACCATCGGCTCGCTGTTCCCGCTGGTGTGGACGGCGATCGCCGCGTCCCGGGACAACCAGCGGCTGGCCGAGACGCCGCCGCCGTTCTGGTTCGGGTCGAACCTGATGGACAACCTGGAGATCGCCTGGACGGACGCCAACCTGGGCGAGGCCTTCCTCAACACCACCATCGTGGCGGGGATCTCGGCGATCACCATCGTGGTCCTGTCGACGATCGCCGGGTTCGCCTTCGCCAAGCTGCGGTTCAAGGGCCGTAACGCGCTGATGCTGATCGTCATCGGCACGATGATGGTGCCGCCGCAGCTCAGCGTCATCCCGCTGTACATGATGGTGGCCAAGCTGGACTGGACCGACCAGCTCCAGGCGGTGATCCTGCCGTCGATCGTGAGCGCGTTCGGCGTGTTCTTCATGCGTCAGTACCTGTTGCAGGCGCTGCCCGACGAGCTGATCGAGGCCGCGCGGGTGGACGGCGCGAGCAGCTGGCGCGTGGTGTGGCACATCGTGTTCCCGGCGGCCCGGCCCGCGATGGCGGTGCTCGGCATGCTGATGTTCGTGCAGACATGGAACGACTTCCTGTGGCCGTTCCTGGTGCTGACCCAGACCGGCAACCCGACCGTCCAGGTGGCGGTCGCGGGTCTGGGCCGCGGCTACACCCCCGACCAGTCCCTGATCATGGCCGGTGCGCTGCTCGGTACGCTGCCGCTGCTGCTGGTCTTCGCGATCTTCGGCAAGCAGATCGTCGGCGGCATCATGCAGGGTGCGGTCAAGGGCTGACGCCCGCTCACCCAGGGGGCCGGGTCACCGCCGCCTCGGCCCCCTTCCTCTCCCCCACTCCTCTACTTCTTCGTGGGTCTCCACGACCTCCGATGGGAGCGCTTCCATGCCTGAACCCGAATCGCCGGTGTCCTTCCCTCCCGCCTTCCTCTGGGGCGCGGCCACCTCCGCCTACCAGATCGAGGGTGCGGTGCGGGAAGGCGGCCGTACGCCGTCCATCTGGGACACCTTCAGCCATACGCCGGGCAAAACGGCCGGCGGCGAGACCGGTGACATCGCTGTCGACCACTACCACCGCTTCCGCGAGGACGTGGCGCTGATGGCCGAGCTGGGCCTGAAGGCGTACCGCTTCTCGGTCTCCTGGCCCCGGGTGCAGCCCACCGGCCGCGGCCCCGCCGTCCAGGTCGGCCTCGACTTCTACCGGCGCCTGGTCGACGAGCTGCTGTCCGCCGGGATCAAGCCGGCGATCACGCTGTACCACTGGGACCTGCCGCAGGAGCTGGAGGACGCGGGTGGCTGGCCGGAGCGGGACACGGCGCTGCGGTTCGCCGAGTACGCGCAGATCGTCGGCGAGGCGCTGGGCGACCGGGTGGAGCACTGGATCACGCTCAACGAGCCGTGGTGCAGCGCCTTCCTCGGGTACGGCTCCGGGGTGCACGCTCCCGGCCGTACGGAACCGGCGGCCTCGCTGCGGGCTGCCCATCACCTGAACCTGGCGCACGGGCTGGGCACGTCGGCGCTGCGGTCGGTGATGCCGGCCCGCAACTCCATCGCGGTGTCCCTCAACTCGTCCGTGGTCCGCCCCGTCTCGCAGGACCCGGCCGACCTGGTGGCGGCCCGCACGATCGACGACCTGGCCAACGGGGTCTTCCACGGCCCGATGCTGCACGGCGCCTACCCCGAGACGCTGCTGGCCGCGACGGAATCGGTGACCGACTGGTCGTACGTCCAGGACGGCGACCTGCGCGCGATCAACCAGCCGCTGAACGCGCTGGGCCTCAACTACTACACGCCGACGCTGGTTTCGGCGGCGGACCCCGAGGCGAAGGGCCCGCGCGCCGACGGCCACGGCTCCAGCGACCACTCCCCCTGGCCGGGCGCGGACGACGTGGCGTTCCACCAGACGCCGGGCGAGCGCACGGAGATGGGCTGGACGATCGACCCCTCCGGCCTGCACGAGCTGATCATGCGGTACACGCGGGAGGCGCCGGGCCTGCCGCTGTACATCACCGAGAACGGCGCAGCCTACGACGACAAGCCCGACCCCGACGGCCGCGTCCACGACCCCGAGCGCATCGCCTACCTCCACGGCCACCTGTCGGCGGTCCGCCAGGCCATCACGGACGGCGCCGATGTCCGTGGCTACTACCTGTGGTCGCTGATGGACAACTTCGAGTGGGCGTACGGCTACGGCAAGCGCTTCGGCGCGGTGTACGTGGACTACGCGACGCTGGAGCGGACGCCGAAGTCGAGCGCCCTGTGGTACGGCGAGGCGGCGCGGTCGGGGACGTTGCCGCCGGTCGAGGGGGTGTAGCCGGGGGCGGGGGGAGAGGGCGGGGCGCGGCACCGGTGGGTGTCGCGCCCCGCCGTTCACTGGGAGGACGTCCCGTCGAGCCCCAGGTGGGCGAAGACGACGTCGCGGGCGCGGAGTACGGCGTCCGGGTCGATCTCGGCGAGGACCTGGGCGGCTTCGTCCCAGCCCTCGGGCGTCAGGGCCTCCGCCAGGAGGGCTCGGGCACGGGGGAGGTCGGGACCGGACCGCGGCGGGTGGAGCCGGGCGGCGAGGCGGCGGGCGATCGGGGGAATGACCAGCGGGCCGCTGACGAGGGGGACGACCGTCATCTCGTCATGCACACCTGCGGTGTACGCGGCGAGGTGCACGCAGGCCTCCGCCCGTTCCGTACCGCTCGTCGGGCGCAAGGCGGTGTTCCGGGCCGCCTCGTGATCGCCGAGTGCCGCGTAGGTCAGTGCCAGGACGACGGCCGTCCGGGTGTGCCGGGGCCACTCGTCGTGTCTGCCCGCCATCGCGTCCAGGTCGGGGGCGGCTGCCGGACAGCCGTCCGGCACCGACAGCGCGAGGAGGGCCTGTTCGAAGTCCTGGAGCTGCTCCCGGAGGCCGGGGTCCGTGGCCCGGTCCCGCAGGATGCGCCGGATGCGGGCGCCGCATTCGGGGTCGTGGCGGCCCACGGCGACGAGCAGCCGGGTGACCTCCGGTACCGACGCGTCGCGCAGACCCGGCAGGACGCCGTCCACCCATCGCCCGGCCTGTTCCCGAGCATGCGGCCACAGTCCTTCGACCACCCATGTCCACAGGTCGTCACGGTCGCGCTCGGCGAGCAGGGCTCCCGATTCCGGGAGCTTCTCCAGGATGTCGAGGACCCGCTCAGCCGCCCCGGCGGCGGCAAGGGCCTGAACGGCGGCGATCTGCACGGACCGCACCATCATGGGGCGGTCGGGAGCGAAGGCCAGTTCGACAGCCCGCTCCGCGAAGCGCAGCGCCCGGCCCCTGTCCGTACGCGCCAGGCCCAGGGCCGCCGCAGCGCATCCCCACGAGTGCATCAGGGGCGAGCCGACCGCGGTGAGGAGCCGCCCCGCGTCATCGGGCCGGCCGATCGCGGCGAGCGCGCCGGCGAACGCGCCGAGGCTCCTCTCGTTCAGGAGGTGGATTCGGGGTCTCCCGGCGCGGTGCGCGTCCTCGGCCTGGCGGAGCAGCCGCAGCGCCCGCTCGGGATGGCCGGGAGCGACGTGAGTGGCGAGCGCGGCCAGTGCCTCGGCCCGCACCTCCCACAGGTGCGAGTCGGCGCTGTGCAGGAGCACTTTTTCGAGCTCGTCGGCGTGACCGGCCGCCGCCAGGAGCCGCACCGTGCGCCCGGCGAGGCCGCGTACGGCGCTGACGTACCCCCACTGTGTGCCGAGTCCGAGTACCCGCCACGCCTGCGCCGCCCGTCCGGCGGACGCCCACCCCAGGGCGATCGCCGACCAGAGGTCCTGCTGTGCGTCCATATGCATGGGACGCTCGATCAGCGCCGAATCCGCGAGTCGCTCGGCCTCCGCGAACCGGTTGTTGACGACGAGTCCACGCACCGCGTCCAGCAGCTCCCGGACAGCACGGAACTGCTCGGGCTCGTCCCGGGCCGGGACGGCCAGCGAGGCGAGGGCCTCGGCGTCGTGCGGGCGCGCCGTGCGCAGTGCCTCCGCGGCCACGGCGGGCAGGTTCCCCGGCGCGCCCGCGCGACGCCGGGAGAACCCGACCACGGAGTCGTACAGACGATCCGCTTTGTCGGGGAAGCCCGTGGCCGCCCAGGCCTCGGCGACCGTCACCAGCCCCGGTATGCGTTCCTGCCGGGGCCAGACCGCCTCGGCCGCACGCTCCGCCAGGCGCAGCACTCCGGCCGCACGCACCGGGTCGTCGAGCGCACGGGCGGTCGTGGTCAGCGCCTCGACGAAGGATTCGCTGCTCCGGCCGTTGGTCGGGAGCGGCAGTGCGCGCAGCAGCCGCACCGCCTCGTCGCCTCGTCCGGCGTGTGCCAGCACCGTGGCCAGAACTCCCTGCGCCGCCACGGAGTGCGGGGTGTGGGCGCCGTCGGTTTTCGCCTCCGTCCTGCTCAGTCGCACCGCCTCCTCGGCCACTCCCCTCGCCCGCCGGTCCCCCGTCTCCGCCAGCACGCGCGCCACCGCGACCAGGGCGCGCACCCGGTCGGCCGCCTGGAAGACACTGCGGGCCAGCCCGATCGCATGCCGGGTCCGTCCCAACCTGGCGTACACCGCCGGGATGTCCGGATGCAGGCCCTCGTTGCGCTGGGCCACCAGATCCCCCGCCACCGCGAGCGCCGCCAGCGCCCCCAGGTCGTCGGGAGCGACCCGCCGCACCGTCTCCCGCGCCGTGGCGATCTCCGCCAGGCAGGCCGCGTCGCTGCCCGTGGCCTCCAGCAGCCGGTCGCGGCGCCGGACGTCCACCGCCAGGTCAGTGAGACGGCCCGCCTCCTGGAGGAACGCGAGGAGGCGGCCGTAGGGCTGGAGGAGGTACAGCGGGGTGCCCTCCGGCCAGCCGCGTTGCTCGTATGACGCCGCCCACGCGTGCAGACGCTCCAGGTACGTGCCCAGGTCCGGGCCGAGTTCGTCCTGGGCGGCGGTGAGCAGCGTCTCGTGGGCGAAGAGATAGCCGCGGGTGGACGTGTAGAGGACCAGGTCGTCGCCGTAGCCCTCGGGGCCACCGCTTCCTCCCTCGCCACCGGCGTCACCGCGCAGCTGCAGAATCCGCCCGAACGCGCTGCCCAGCCGCCCGCGCAGCTCATAGGCCGGTTCGCCGGTGAGTTCGCGCAGGTCGTCGACCGTGAGGGTGCCGCGTGCGGCGGTGAGGAGGCCGACGAGGTCGCGTTGCAGGCGGTCGCCCGAGAGGGCCTTGTGGAGGTCGTACTTGGCCTCGTACTCGGTGTGCCGGGAGGCGGCCGTGGCCGACAGCTTCGCCACTCGGCAGGTGCGCAGCGGGTGTCCGCCGGGAACGTCGGCCGGAAGCCCCGGGCTGGTACGGCTGGTGACGAGGACGCGGACGTTGGGTGGCGGACGTTCGGGCAGGAGGGAGGCGATGCTCGTGCCGGTGCCGCCGGGCGTGAGGGACTGGTCCTCGTCCAGGCCGTCGACCACCAGCAGCAGCGTGCCGCCGTCCCGCGCCACCTGCTCGGCCGCCTGGCGCAGCAGCAGCCGGCGCTCGCCGTCCCGGGCGGTCGGGGAGCCGGTGGTGGCCGGCGCGCGGCCCGCGATGGTGGCGAGCTGGTCGATGACGGCCGCGGTGTACGCGTCGCTGTCGGACTGGCTCGCGTAACGCGCGGTGATGAAGAACCAGACCGGGACGACTCCGCGCGGCGGGTGCAGGGCGAACCACGCCGCCAGCGCCGTCTTGCCCGCCCACGGCGGTCCCTGGAGCCAGAGGTAGGGTTCCCGGTCCGCGCAGAAGGAGACCAGGTCCGCGAGATCCGTGGCCCGCCCCGTCAGGTACTCGGGCGCGATGTCGGCGAGTTGAGCACGGTAGGCCTCCTGGACGAGGTCGGCGCCCGTGCCGGGTGCGACGGAGGGCAGTGCGGAGAGGCCGAGCCGATGCCCCAGCAGCCCTTCGAGTACGGCCTGTTGGGATGCGTCCAGTGCCTCCGCCCAGCGGTCCACCCGGCTCGCCGCGATCCGGCCCGGGCCGTCCGTACGGTGGTGGACCGTGACGAGCCCGACCAGTCGGCCGCCGCTGAAGACGGCGGCGCCGGACATGCCCTCCCAGGCGTCCCGCCCCGGGTCCGGGTCCTCGGCGGGCGCCGGGGTGACGCCCAGGTCCAGCGTGCCCTCCCGCCGGTTGGACAGCACCGCGCAGGTCGCGTGGACGTGCTCGGCGTCCCGGAAGCGGGAACCGTCCGCGCCGGTGCGGAGTTTGAAACGGGGAAAGCCGAGCGCGGTGCACCGCAGCACCGCGTCCTGCTCGCCCGGACGGCCGTACGACACCGCTGGTACGTCGCCGTCCTGCGGCACCGTCAGCACAGCCACGTCGATCCCCGCGTGCGCCCACGCCACGGACGCCTCGACGGTCCGCTCGCCGGGCCGGTCCGCTTCGAACCGCACCCGCACGCCGACCGCACCCGCCACGACGTGCGCGGCCGTGAGCACGCGTCCCGGTGCGACGAGGTATCCCGAGCCACGACGTCCCGTACCGGGGAGCCCTACGATGATCTCCGCGGCCCGCTCCGACCGCAGGCCCCGATCAGCGCTCGCCGCCAACGTCGGCCAGTTCCATCATGCGTCCCCCTTGTCGCGCGGTGCTCAGATGCTACAAGTCGCCGCGGCGGCGGCGCGGGGTTCCGCAAAGGGGGCCGTCGGTGTTCGGGGCCGTCCTCAGTTGTAGGCCGCGAACGCCTTGGCGAATGCGAACTTGTCCTGGTCGATGGAGCTGCAGGTCGCGTCGGCCGCGGGCTTCGGGCCGCCCGGGCAGGCCTTGTCGCGGGTGCCGGACCACATCGACAGCCAGCCGAGGCCCTTGGACTTGGCGAAGTTCACCAGCTGGGTGGCGTCCTCCACCTTGAAGACCTCGGTGACGACGTCGTTGACGCCGATCATCGGGGTGACGGCGACCGTCCTCCAGGCCGCGCTGTCGGACAGGCCGAGCACGCTCTTGATCTGGGCCTGGGTGGCGGTGGCGGCCTGCTCGGCGTAGGTGCCCATGTCGCCGCTGTACGCCGGGCCGTAGTCCATCGCCATGATGTTGACGGTGTTGATCTCCACGCCGTTCTTCTTGGCGTCGGCCAGCAGATTCACGCCGTCCTGGGTCAGGCCTTCGGGCATGACCGGGAGGGTGAAGGAGACGTCCAGGCCGGGGTGCTGCTGCTGGAGTTCGGCGATGGCCTGGGCGCGGCGGGTGTTGGCCGCCGTGTTGGGCAGCGCGCCGCCCTCGACGTCGAAGTCGACCTTGGTGAGGTCGTAGGCGTCGACGACCTTCCCGTACGCCGCCGCCAGCGCGTCCGCCGACGGGCACGCCGTGGCCAGCTCACTGCCGGCCGCGCCGCCGAACGACACCCGGACGTCGCCGCCCTTGGCCCGCAGCGCGCCTATCTGCTGGGCCACGGCGTCGCTCGCCAGGTCGGTCACCCCGCCCCACTTCGGCGTACAGCCGCCGCCGTCGGTGATGAAGGCGAGGTTGTAGTCCTTCACGCCGGTCGCCTCGGCGGCGGCCAGGAGGTCGAAGGCCGGGTAGAGGGAGGTGTCGACGTACGGGGCGAAGCCGGCGGTGGTGGGGGTGCCGGTGCCGGGGCTCTGGGAGGGGGTGGCGGTGGAGGTCGGTGTGGGGGCCTGGGTCGGGGTGGCCGAAGGGGTCTGAGTCGGGGTCGGGGTGGGGGCCTGGGTGGGGGTCGGGGCGTCGGTCGGGCGGCCCGTCGGCTCGGGGGTCGCGGAGTCGTCCGTCGAGCACTTCGCGTCGTCGATCCGGCAACCGGCCGGGTCCGCCGAGCCGTTGACGACGAAGCCGACGGTCACCGACTCGCCGGGCGCCAGGCCGTCCTTGTCCCAGGACGGCGGCCGCACGGTGACGTGCTGTCCGCTCACGCTCGACTCGCCGTTCCACAACGAGCTGAGCCTCGCACCCGACGGGAGGTCGAACTCCAGCGTCCAGTCGGCCTTCGCCCGACCGCTGTTGTTCGTGACGACGTACTGCCCGGTGTATCCCGTCGACCAGTCGCTGGTCCTGGTGTACGCCGCGCCGATCCCGGCCGCCTGCGCGGTGCCGGTGAACAGGAACGCGCCGCCCCCGGCCACGGCCGCGGCGACCGCGCCGCCGATCGCCTTGTTCCTGCCACTGATCCTGCGCCGGTGCGTGCTCATCACGTGCCTGCCTTCGCTGTTCACGGGGATTCACAGAGGTCCCTGGGGCGGGACGCGGCAGCACGCTAGCGAGCCGGAATCGGGCAAAGCGCCTGATCCAGACCGGCGTTGGGGATCTTATGGTGCGCTTAAGGAACGGATCTGGGGCGGTTAAAGGTCGCGCTCGGTCTGCCCGGTCTGCGGCGCCTCATGGACCCGCGGTGACTGCGCCGCCCGGGCGGCCGCTCCCGCCCGTCCAGCTGGATCCAGATCCGCACCTCCGTGCCGCCCAGCACCGACGACCCGATCCGCACGTCGCCGCCCGTGGACTCCGCGAGCCGCCGCACGATGTCCAGCCCGAGGCCGGTCGAGCCGTCGGTGCCGGAACCCCGGCCGCGCGCCATCGCCGCCTCGGGGTCGGGTATGCCGGGCCCCGCGTCGGAGACAAGCACGATCACCGCGTCCTCGCCGTTGTGCACATCCACCGCGAAGGCGGTGCCCTCGGGGGTGTGCCGGAAGACGTTCCCGAGCAGCGCGTCGAGCGCGGCGGCCAGGTCGGTGCGCGCCACGGGTATCCGCACCGGCCGGTCCACGCCCGCCATGCGCACCTTGCGGCCCTCGTCCTCGGCCAGCGCCGACCAGAACTCCATTCGCTCCCGCACCACCTCCGCCGCGTCGCACCCGGCGCCGGGACCGGCCGCGGCGGTCTGCGGCTTGGCCTCGCGGGCGGTCCGGATGATCGTGTCGACCTCACGCTCCAGCTGGGCCACCGCGGCCCGGGTCTGCTCGGCGGCCGGGCCGTCCCCGAGCGAGGCGGCGTTCAGCCGCAGCACGGTCAGCGGCGTGCGCAGCCGGTGGGACAGGTCCGCCGCCAACTCGCGCTCGTTCGCGAGGAGCTGGACGACCTGGTCGGCCATCGAGTTGAACGCCACCGCGGCCAGCCGCAGTTCCCGCGGCCCCTCCTCGGGCACCCGGGCGCCCAGCTTGCCCTCGCCCAGCTCCCGCGCGCCCTCGACCAGCCGCTGCGCCGGCCGCACCATCCGCACGCCCAGCCGGTCGGCGACGGCGACCGACCCGACGATCAGCGCCAGCCCGACCCCGGCCAGCACCGCCCACGCCGTACCCACACCCTTGGCGACCGCCGTGTCGGGGATGAACACCTCGACGACGGCGAGCCGGCCGGAGCTCAGCGCCACCGGCTGGAGCAGGGCCGAACCGCCCGGCGCCTCGGCCGTGGAGGCGCGGCCCATCTCCCGGGTGGCCTGGATGTCCGCGTCGGCGGCGCGCTGCCGCCCGATGCCGACGGCCTGCGTTCCCTCGCCGCCCGGTATGTGCAGGGCCATCCCGTCGCCGGAACCCGCGGCGGCGATCGCGCGTTCGAGCTGGGACCGGTCGGTGGTGATGGACAGCGCGGGGGCGATCTCCGCCGCGTCCCGCTCGGCGTCGGAGAACGCGCGGTCGCGGGCCATCTCCTTGATGACCAGCCCGAGCGGCACCGCGAAGGCGACCACGACCATGGCGGTGACCGCCAGCGAGACCTTGACCAGCGCCCACCTCATGGCCGTGCCTCCGCTCCCGGCGGCTCCAGCTTCACACCGACGCCGCGCAAGGTGTGCAGATAGCGCGGTCGCGCGGCCGTTTCGCCCAGTTTCCGTCGTAGCCAGGACAGATGGACGTCGATGGTCTGGTCGTCGCCGTACGACTGCTGCCACACCTCGGCGAGCAGCTCTCTGCGTGACACGACGACACCGGGCCGCCCGGCCAGGAAGGCCAGCAGGTCGAACTCGCGCCGGGTGAGGTCCAGTCGTACCCCGTCCAGCTCCGCCTGGCGCCGCAACGGGTCCACCGTCAGTCCGCCGACCCGGAGCACCGGGGACGGCGGGGCGTCACCCCCGGCCGCGCGCGAGCGGCGCAGGACCGCGGCGATCCGGGCGGAGAGGTGCTCGACGGAGAACGGCTTGGTCAGATAGTCGTCCGCGCCGGCGTTCAACAGCCGCACTATCTCCGTCTCGTCGTCCCGGGCGGTGGCAATGATGACCGGTACGTCCGTGATGCCGCGCAGCATCTTCAGGGCCTCGGACCCGTCCAGGTCGGGCAGGCCGAGGTCCAGGATGACCACGTCGAAGCGGAAATGGGCGACCTCGCGCAGCGCCTCCAGTGCCGTACCGACGCTGCGCACTGTGTGCGAGGCGTCGGTCAGATGCCGGATGAGCGCCGAGCGTACGAACTGGTCGTCCTCGACCACGAGCACACTTGCCATGCGCCGCACCGTACGCCATGCGAGCGAGCCCGGTCCGGCGCCCGTGGACAACTCGGCGCCTGTGGATAACTTCTCATCTCCCGTGACAGATGGGACGGCAGTGGCGTGGGTGAGGCAGTATGGCCCGCGATGCTCAGAGGAGTCGTACACGTACTGGCCTGGTCGCTCGCCACGGGCGCGGCGACCACGCTGTCGTGGTGGGGTGTCCACACGGTCATGGCGGGCACGGTGTACGACCCGCCGCGCGCCCTTCCCGTCACCGCGGCCGACACGGCGACGCGCGAGCCGGAGCCTCGGTCCACCGCCGCGAGCACGCGGCGGCCCGAACCGTCGAGGAGCCCGAGCCCGTCGCCGCCCCGGAAGCCGACGCCCTCGGCCGACGCGAGCAATGGGGCGAACACGGGCGCGAGCCCGGCCCCGACCGCCTCCGCTTCCGCGTCGGGGCAGGTCAAGAGCTATGCGACCGACGGCGGCCGGGTCGTCTTCGACCTCGGTGAGAGCTCCGCGACGCTGGTGTCGGCGACCCCGGACGCGGGCTGGTCGATGCAGGTGTGGAAGACGGAGACGTGGATCCGGGTGGAGTTCGCCGCGGGCGCCGAGCGGGTGTCGGTGTTCTGTACCTGGCACGACGGGCCGCCGCGGGTGGAGATCGGTACGTACTAGGTCGCCCCCGTTCCACGTTGAACGTTGAGTGTCAGCGTTCAATGGAAGACCGACGACGGCGGTGCCGGTGAGGCGACCGCCGCCGCGTCCGTGACCGGGGTGGCGCCTCCGGTGAAGTCGGTGAGCCGTCTGCCGTGTTCGACGCGGCCGGGGTGGGGATCGGAGGCGGCGCGGCGGGTCAGTTCGGCGATCGGGAGGGGGTGGTCGGAGGCGACGAGGACCGCGTTGCCGAAGCGCTTTCCGCGCAGCACCGCAGGGTCGGCGACCAGGGCGAGTTCCGTGAACCGGGCGGCGGCGGTGGCGATCTGGCCGCGCAGGTGGGCGAGCGGCGGCCCGTCGGCGAGGTTGGCGGTGTACAGCCCACCGGGGCGCAGCGCCCTGCGGACCTCGTCGAGGAACTCCGTGGAGGTGAGGTGGGCGGGTGTCCGGGCGCCGCTGAAGACGTCGGCCACCACCAGGTCGGCCCACCCGTCCGGCACCTTGCCGAGCCCTTCGCGGGCGTCCGTCGACCGCACCCGGATGCGCGCGCCCGGCGCCAACGGCAGCTCGCGGCGGACCAGTTGGACGAGAGATGCGTCGCGCTCGACGACCTGCTGGGTGGAGCGCGGGCGGGTGGCGGCGACGTAACGGGCGAGGGTGAGGGCGCCGCCACCGAGGTGCACGGCCTGCAGGGGTTTGCCGGGCGGGGCGGCGAGGTCGATGACATGACCGAAGCGCCGCTGGTACTCGAACGACAGAAACGCGGGGTCGTCCAGATCGACGTGCGACTGCGGGGCGCCGTCGATCAGCAGGGTCCAGGCCCGCGCCCGGTCCCGGTCCGGGATCAGCTGGGCGAGGCCACCGTCGACGGTCTCGACGACGGCTTCGAGGGCGGCCTGCGCCCGCCGCGGCTTCCTGGACTTTCCCACTCAGCCATTATCGGCGGGTACGAGGAGATCAGCTCAGCCGGCGTCTGCGCGCGGGCGCGCGGGGGGCCGGTCGGCGGCGCGGCAGCAGCGCGGGATGCTCGCGTCCGCGGCCCGCCCGAGGCCGCCGTGCCCGTCAGCGGCAGTTGTCCGCCGCCTCGATCGTCCGTGCCGCCTCGCCCAGCGCCCGGCGCAGCACCGCCGGGTCGGTCGCCAGCTCGGCCTCGCTGGGCGGCAGCAGCCACGCCGAGCCGGGGAGCGCCTCGGGTCCGCCGGCCGGCGGCTCGGGGGCCAGGGGCAGTCCGCGCCCGTTGGTCTCCGTGCACGTGCTGCCCGGCACGTCCCACGCCGCCGCCGTACCGGGCGGCACCACGAAGCAGAGGGTGTCGCAGTCGTCGTCGTGCAGGACCGGACCCACGGCCTCGACCTCGCCGCGCCGGAGGATGTCCACCGCCTCCAGCCCCTGCCGGGCGGGAACCGTCACGAGGTCGCATGCGGGCAGCGGCGTACGAGAAACGATGCTCTGGCTGGTCTCCATCCCGGCCTCCACCACGGAACCCCTCCTTGGGCGAGCAGGTCGGGAGCCGGGCGGCTCCCGGTCCACCCGGTTCAACGCTGGACCACGTCAACGGCTACGGCGGAAGTGCGCCGCAAGGATGGCAGTTCATGGCAGATCCCGGATGAGATATCCGGTTTGTAGCTAAACACTGCGTGGCGGACCCGGCACAGCAGGTACGTTCTTGCCCGCCGGAATCAGGGCATCACTGTGACAAATCGCGCAACTCGCCCCGATCCGGCATGGTTCGACGGTTCGCACGAGAGGACCCGGCCATGACGTCGTCAAGCGCGACCTCGTCCCAGCCCAACCAGCCACCGCAGCCCAACCTCGCCTTCCGGCAGCTGCGCGGCAGGCGCTCGCCCGCCGAGTTCGCCGCCGCGGTGCGGCGGGCCGCGCGCGAGATCGGCGAGCGGGTCAGCTGTGACGCGCGCTACATCGGCCGGGTGGAGGCGGGTGAGATCCGCTGCCCCAACTACGCCTACGAGCGGGTGTTCCTGCATATGTTCCCCGGACGCACGCTCACCGACCTGGGGTTCGCGCCCCGCTCGTCCGTACGCGGACGGGGGCGCGGGGCGCGCGTGGACGAGGACACGCCCCCCGTGCACTCCGTGAGCCCGGCGCAGAGCGCGAGTGAGACTCGCGGGGCGGGCGAGCCGTATGACACGCAGAACCCGTACGACACGCACATCAACTACGAGGAGAGCGACGTGCTACGTCGCGCATTCATGACCGGCGGGGGCGCCACCGTGGCCGCCGCCTCGCTGGGCCCCTTCGGGCTCGCACTCGACGCGTCGGCGGCGGAACGCTCCGTGCGGCGCCCCGGGGCGAGCGAGGCGGGCGCACTCGAAGAGGCAGTTCGCAGGATCCGGTTGCTCGACGACCGGCATGGCGCGGACGGGTTGTACCGGCGCGCGGCGGCTCCGCTGCGCGCCGCGTACGCGCTGCTCGACGCCGGCGCGACGCGGCAGGCGACCGCCGACCGGTTGCACTCGGGCGCCGGTGAACTGGCCATCTCCGTGGGGTGGCTGGCGCACGACTCGGGACGGTTCGACGACGCGCGTTCGCACTACGCGGAGGCGCTGGCGACCGCGCGGATGACCGGGGATCCGGCGCTGGAGGCGCATGCCTTCTGCAACACGGCGTTCCTCGCGCGGGATGCCGGGCGGCCGCGGGAGGCGGTGCGGGCGGCGCAGGCCGCGCAGCGGATCGCGCAGCCCCTGGGGTCGGCTCGGCTGATGTCGTTGCTGGCGCTGCGTGAGGCGGGGGGATGGGCGGGGCTCGCCGATCGCACCGGGTGCGCGCAGGCGCTGACGCGCGCGCATGCCCTCTATGAGCGGGGTGCCTCGGACGCGGATCCCGAGTGGATGAGCTTCTACGGGGAGGCCGAGCTGGAGGCGCTGGAGGCGCAGTGCTGGTCGACGCTGGGTGACTGGACGCGGGCGGCGCGGCATGCGCGACGGGCGGCGCATCTGCAGGATCCGCACTTCACCCGGAACATCGCGCTGTACACGGCGGAGCTCGCGGACGATCTCGCGCGCGGGGGGCGGCCCGATGAGGCGGCGGCCGCGGGGATGCGGGTGCTGGATCTGCTGGACGAGGTGCAGTCGTCGCGGATTCAGACGATGTTGGCGGGGACGGCACGGGTGCTGTTGCCGCATCGGCGGGCGTCGGGAGTGTCGGAGTTTCTGGAGCGGCATGCTTCGTTGCCGCGGTCGGTGTGACGCCGGCGAGGTTGCGTCGTCCCCGGCGTGGTGGCTGAGGCAGGGTGGGACGCTCACCCGCGCCGGCGGGGTGCCTCCCCCAGTGCCCGAACGGCCTGGGAGGTACCCCCACACCGCCCACCCGTGCCGCCCCAGCGGCACGACTGCCCGCAGCTACCGCGGGTGCAGTCGCGGCGGCTACCCCGCCAAGTGCCCCACGTCGTTCCAGGTCTCGATCGCGGGCTCGCCGTACGCCCAGCCCAGGATCGACAGCGAGGTCGGGTTCAGGCGGATCCGGGCCGCGAAGTCGAGGGGCAGGCCCAGCCAGCGGGCGCCGATCGAGCGGAGGATGTGGCCGTGGGCGAAGAGCAGGACGTCGCGGTCCTGGGAGCGGGCCCAGGTGACGACCTCGTCGGCGCGGGCGGTCATGTCGGCCAGGGTTTCGCCCCCGGGCACGCCGTCGCGCCAGATCAGCCAGCCGGGGCGGAGTGACTGGATGTCGGCGGGGGTCAGGCCCTCGTACGCGCCGTAGTCCCATTCCAGGAGCGCGTCCCAGGTACGCGCGCGCGTGCCGAAGCCGGCCAGTTCGCACGTCTCACGCGCGCGGGAGAGCGGGCTCGTGCGCACCTCGACGTCGGGGAGCCCGGCATACGGCGCCTGGTGCAGGCGTTCGCCGAGGAGTTTCGCGCCGCGCCGCCCCTCGTCGAGGAGGGGTATGTCGGTCCTGCCGGTGTGCTTTCCGGCCAGCGACCACTCCGTCTGCCCGTGCCGGGCCAGCAGGATGCGCGGTGCCATAGGGGGACGGGACCTTTCCTGGAGAGGAACTGAGGCGGAACCTGTCCATCATCGCGCACCCCGCCCGTGGGCAACCCGGGGGGCGATCTCAGCGTCTATCAGGGCCGGAAGGCACCCGACAGGAGCCGACACATACACCGTAAAGTGGACGACCGGGCCGAGGGGCGCCGCGCGATGAGAAGGGGGAGGGCGATCGGATGCCGCACGCCGAGACACCGGGCATCGAGGCGGCCCCGCATCACCCCCGACTGCGCTGGTGGACCGAGCTGCCGCTGATATTGCTGGTGTACGTCTGCTACTCGGCGGGTCGGCTGCTCGCCCGGGGCGATGTCACCACCGCCGTCGACCACGGCCTGGCGATCCTGCGCATCGAGAAGGCCCTGCACCTCAACGCCGAACACCCGCTCAACCGCCTGTTCACACGCGAGCCGTGGATCGGCATACCGGCCGACTTCTGGTACGCGTCGCTGCACTACCTGGTCACGCCCGCCCTCCTCGTCTGGCTCTTCCGGTCCCGGACCGTGCAGTACCGCGCGGCCCGCACCTGGCTGATGACCTCGACCTTCATCGGCCTCATCGGCTTCACGCTGATACCGACCTGCCCGCCCCGCCTGCTGTCGGCCGGGTACGGGTTCGTGGACACGATGGCCCAGTACAGCGCGTACGGCTGGTGGGCCGGCGACGCGAGCGCGCCGCGCGGGCTGGGCGGCATGACCAACCAGTACGCCGCGATGCCGAGCCTGCACGTCGGCTGGGCGCTGTGGTGCGGGGTGATCCTGTGGCGGTACGGCGGGACGCGCCTCGCCAAGGTCGCCGGTGTCGTCTATCCGCTGGTGACCACGATCGTCGTGATGGGCACCGCCAACCACTACCTGCTCGACGCGGTCGCGGGCATGGCCGTGATGGGCGCCGGGCTGCTGCTGGCGCCGTACGTCATGCGGTGCGTGAACAGCGCGCGGACGTGGCTGACGGCGCGCACCGCGTCCGCCGCAACGGCTTCTCCTGTCGCTCGTGCCTCGATTGTCAGTGGCGGATGTCAGACTTCGGCGGGTGAGCGAATTCCACGGCAGCGCGAGTCACGGTTCGGATCGGGAGCCGAGCCGGGTGCCTCCCCCACGGACGCGGGGGACGGCGCTCCGGCACCGGCTCGCTGAGCTGCGCGGTCCCGACGTCCCGGCCAAGGCGCTGGACGCGCGCGCCCTCGCGGCCCTGGCCGCCAACCCGGGCTGCAGGCGACGCGCGATCCTCGACGGCGCGGGGGTGAACAAGGCGGCGCTGGCCAGTGCGCTGGGCTCGCCGTCGGCGTTCGGGCAGTCGCAGTTCGCCTTCATACGGGGCAACGCGTTCGAGGCGCGGGTCAAGGCGGACGGCGGCGCGGACCTGCTGCGGCTGGCGCACGAGAAGCTCGACCCGCACGCCGAGCCACCCGCACGCGCGCGGGTGCCGGAGCTGTCCGCCATCGGCCCCGAGGGCCGTGCCGCGCGCACGGCGCTGGCGCTGCGCGAGGCCGTCGAGGCCGGCGGCTGGACGCTGCTCGACCATCCGATGCTCGCGCTGGACGTCGCCGGCTCCCCGGCGTTCCTGGAGCCGGACGCCGTGGTCGTGCACCCGGACGGCGGCTGGACGGTCGTGGAGATCAAGTCGTTCCCGATGCTGGACGGTTCGGCGGACCCGGCGAAGGTGGGCGCGGCCGCCCGGCAGGCGGCGGTGTACGTGCTGGCACTGGAGGAGGTCGCCGCCCGCATGGACCCCGCCCCGGCGGTACGGCACCAGGTGCTGCTGGTCTGCCCGAAGGACTTCTCCAACCTCCCCACCGCCTCCGCCGTCGACGTCCGCAAGCAGCGCGCGGTCACCCGCCGCCAGCTGGCCCGCCTCACCCGTGTCCAGGACATCGCCGACGCGCTCCCCGAGGGCACGTGCTTCTCCCCCGAGTTGCCCGCGGAGCAGCTCACGGCCGCCGTCGAGTCGGTCCCGGCGACGTACGCGCCCGAGTGCCTGTCCGCGTGCGAGCTGGCCTTCCACTGCCGCGAACGCTCCCGGGCGCGGGGTGCGGTGACCTCCCTCGGCCGCTCGGTCCGCGCCGAGTTGGGCGACCTGACGACCGTCGAGGACGTCCTCGCGGCGGCCCGCGGCGCGGCGGGCGACCCGGACGACCCGGCGGTGGCCGCCCTGCGCCGGGCGGCCCGCCTGCGCGCCGAGGCACTGGGCCGCCGGCACCCGGAGAGCCCCGGCGAGGAACGCACTCCCACCCAGCAACACCCCGAGACCCCCCACCAGCACGCCGAGCCCCCGGAGGCCGCCCGGTGTCGCTGATCTCCGCGCTCGCCCGCCTCGAAGCCGTCGACACCGGCCGCGCCCAGCCCACCGCCACCGTCCGGCACCGCCACCTGTCCGAGCACCCCCTCGTCCTCGTGCCGCTGACCACCGCCGGTGAGGCCGGCGCCCCGCTCGGCGCGCTGGTCGGCACCGACCGGGACGCGCCGCGCCTGCTGGTCGTACCGCAGCCGCGCGACCGCGACCTCAGGTTCATGTTCCTGGCCGAGCTGGCGGACGTGGTCCTGCCGTACATCGACGCCCACGCCGAGAGCGTCGAGGCGGCCGAGCGCACCGAGACCGACCCGGAGACCGGCAAACGGGTCAAGGTCGAGGTCGAACTGTGCGCGGACGCCCCGCAGCTGGTCGTGCCGAGCCGCGCGGGCATCGACTTCGTACGGCTGCTGGGCCGCTCGATGCGCTTCCGCCGTACGGCGGAACAGGACCCGGAGACGCCGCATCCCGCACCGCCGAGGGTGCCGTTGCTGGGACGGTGGCTGACGCACTACGGGGAGCGCGCCCGAGTTCCCGGCTCCGCCCTGCTGCTGGCCCTGACGGACGTGCTCTCCCGGCACTGGGCGACCGGCCAGTCCAGCCTGGAGGACCAGCACCTGGGTGCCCTGCTCGCGTGGATCGACCCGCCGGAGGGCGCCACCGGCGCCGAGGCGGCGCTGCGGGCCGAGCTGCACCGGGACGCGCAGGGCCAGCTCCTGTGCCCACCCGCCGGACCGGCCACCGACCCGGCGTTCGACAACAAGCTGCTCGCCCCGGCCATCGAGCGCTACGACCGCGCGCGTACCGCCCTCGCCGCCGCCGAGGACGGCCTGGAGGCGGACGACCGGCTAGGGGACGTCACCGCCGCCGAGCGGGAGATCCGCGCCCTGATCGAGCGGGTCACGCGCCCCACCTGGGACGCGGTCTGGCGCGGCCTGGACCTGCTGCGGGAGCTGCCCGAGGGGGCGCGGGTCGAGGAGCGGTGGACGCGCGACCGCTGGTCGTTCACCGGCCATCGGGACCGGGTGCTCGCAGGCGAGCCTCCGCAGCCGCGCCGCGACGACGCGGTGACGGCAGCGAATAAGCTGGCCGCGCGCGAGCGCGAACAGGCCCGCCTGGAGGCGCAGGAGGCCCTCGACGACCCGCTGGTGATGGCCGGGCGGCGGCTGTCCGGGGAGGCGTTCGCGGGGGAGGTCACGGATGTGGTCATGGCGTACAGCGAGGGCAAGCGCCCCAGCCCGCGCCCGCTGGTCACCGTCCGCACGGACGACCGGCCGCACCTGGGCGAGCGGGCGAAGGTGTACCGCTCGCTGGGCGGCAAACCGCAGTCCGCCGAGTTCGTCGGCTACGAGGCCGAGGGGGCCGGGGACGACGAGGGGTCCCTGGTCGTCCTGCGGATCCTTGACAAGATGGGGCGCGGCAAGGAACCCGAGGCCGGGTCCGTGCCGGAGAAGGGCGACGCGGTGTGCTTCACGCTGTTCGAGCACGAGCAGCGGGGCGGTGCGAAGCTGCCCGACCCGGAGGAGACGCCGTGGACGCACGGCGGGCCGCCCGGTGAGCGGACCGACGCGGAGCCCGCCGATCCCGTCACCGAGGAGGACGTCCTGTGACCACGGAGACCGCCTTCGACCCCGGCGCCGCGGCGGCCCGTGCCACCGACGCGATCCTCCGCGACACCCTGCACGGCCCGCACCGCGGTGTCGTCGTCGACTCCCCGCCCGGCGCGGGCAAGTCCACGCTGGTGGTGCGCGCGGCGCTGGAACTGGCCGAGGCGGGCCGCCCGCTGATGGTCGTCGCGCAGACCAACGCCCAGGTCGACGACCTCGTCGTCCGGCTCGCCGAGAAGAACCCCGAGCTGCCGGTGGGCCGGCTGCACAGCAGTGACGCCGACCCGTACGACAAGGCGCTGGACGAACTGGCGAACGTACGGAAGTCGGCGAAGGCGGCCGAGCTGTCCGGGCTGCCGGTGGTCATCTCCACCGCCGCCAAATGGGGTCACGTCAAGACCGACGAGCCGTGGCGGCACGCGATCGTCGACGAGGCGTACCAGATGCGGTCGGACTCACTGCTGGCCGTGGCCGGGCTGTTCGAGCGGGCGCTGTTCGTGGGCGACCCCGGGCAGCTGGACCCGTTCGCGATCGTGGGCAGCGAGCAGTGGGCGGGCCTGTCGTACGACCCCTCGGCGTCCGCGGTCACCACCCTGCTGGCCCACAACCCCGAGCTGCCGCAGCACCGCCTGCCGGTCTCCTGGCGGCTGCCCGCCTCGGCGGCGCCGCTGGTCTCGGACGCGTTCTACCCGTACACGCCGTTCCGCAGCGGCACCGGCCACGGCGACCGGCGGCTCAGCTTCGGCGTCCGGTCGGACGGCTCCGGGCCCGACCGGGTGATCGACGAGGCGGCGGAGTCGGGCTGGGGCCTGCTGGAGCTGCCCGCCCGGCACACGCCGCGCACCGATCCGGAGGCGGTGCGGGCGGTGGCGACAGTGGTACGACGGCTGCTGGACCGGGGCGGGGCGGCCACGTCGGAGCTCCCCCAGTCTCAACTTCGTTCGACCGGGGGGACCCCCATGCCCGAGCCGACGCCGGTGACCGCCGACCGGATCGCCGTGGGCACGGCCCACCGGGACCAGGCGGCGGCCGTCCGGGCGGCCCTCGCCGAGCTGGGCGTGCGCGAGGTCACCGTCGACACGGCGAACCGCCTCCAGGGCCGGGAGTACGACGTCACGGTCGTCCTGCACCCCCTGTCCGGCCGCCCCGACGCCACCGCGTTCCACCTGGAGACGGGCCGCCTCTGCGTCCTGGCCTCCCGCCACCGGCACGCGTGCATCGTGGTGTGCCGGGCGGGCGTGAGCGAGCTGCTGGACGACTACCCGTCGACGGAACCGGTCCAGCTGGGGACGCTGGTGAAGTTTCCCGACGGCTGGGAGGCGAACCACGCGGTCCTGGCCCACCTCGCCGAGCACCGGGTGAAGTGGCGGCCATGAACAACACCGCCCCGCACCACCCAACCGGCCCCACCTGCCACACCGCAAACCGCCGGACGGAGTCCGGCACGCCGCCGGAGGCGGCCAATGAAGACAGCCCCGACGGCTGGGAGGCGAACCACGCGGTCCTGGCCCACCTCGCCGAGCACCGGGTGAAGTGGCGGCCATGAACGACCCAGGGCCCCCTTGCGCGGGCGCGAGAGAATTGAGGGTGGCCCACCTTGAACGGGCGGCGCCATCGGAACCGTACGAGGAGGAGATGAGGACATGGCGGAGCCCACGCCGCGTCGGAACGAACCGCGGCTACGCCCCGCGCCCCTGCTCTTCGAGCCCGCGGAAGCGGCCTCCGACCCGGAGCACTTCTTCGACCTGGAGTCGATCGACGACCCCCGGACCCTGCTGGCCCGGGCCACGGAGCTGACCCAGGCGTTCCGGGCGGCGGCGGACCGGGCGATGGAGTTCCAGGCCATGGCGGCGGCGCAGCTCGCCGATCCCCGCCGCTTCGACCGGCTGACGGCCGCGGACATCGCCGAGCAGGCCGAGTGGACCGAGGACTATGCCAAGAAGATGGTGGAGTTCGGCCGGGATCTGATGCAGGGGGCCGACACTTGGGGACCGGATCCCGTCTGAGCGGCCCATCATCAGCGGCCCATCGCCCCCCCCCCCGTCGGCATATGCCAGCCGCGAAGGTACCCCCTCCCACCCCTACCTGTCCCGATTTCCGGCAACTCACCGAAACGAAGCGTTCACACCCGGTACCTGTTGGTGCCATGAGCAGCAGCACACTGACCTCGGACGGCGCCGCCTGGCTCGCCTCGGCCGGAACCTATCCGCGCAGCACCCTCGCCTTCTGGGAGGAGCGCCCGGACGCCCCCGTGGTGCTGCCCTGCGGTTCCGCCTTCGACATCGTGAGCGCGCCCGCGATCTTCGGGCGGCAGATGCTGGACCGGTTGTGGGACGAGGGCCCGGGATCGGGCCCCGTCGCGGTGTTCCGGGGCCGGATGCTGCTGTTCGCCACGCCGGGCACGGCTCAGCGGCTGCCCTCGCTGCTGGAGTGGGAGGAGTGGGGCGCCACCGGCCCGGAATCCCACGGCCGTACGGCCGCCATCCCGCCCCTCCTGTGCCACGGCACCGGCGACGCGGTCACCGTCCCCGCCCCCACCGGGAAGGCGGAGGTCTCCGGCTCCCGCTGGGTCGTCGCCCCCGACACCCGTCACCCCTGGCTCCCGGGCCCCGAAATCCTGCTCTGGGCGGCCGTCCGGGCCGCCCGCTCAGCGGTGCGGATATCGATTTTTCCTCCCCCCGACCAGGGTGCTAAGGTCTACGACGTCAGCAGGCGCCGCTAGCTCAGTTGGTTAGAGCAGCTGACTCTTAATCAGCGGGTCCGGGGTTCGAGTCCCTGGCGGCGCACGACACCGGAAAGCCCCTCGCAGAAGCGAGGGGCTTTTTCCTGCGGGGGCGCAGCTGCTACCCGTTCGCGATCTTCACCGTCCACGCCCCCGACGCCGTACGTCCCTCCACCTCCACCCGCACCCGGGCCCCGGGCACGGTGAAGCTCTCCCCCAGCGCGACCGGCGCGTCCGCGAGCGGTGGGTACACCGAGCCCTCCCAGCACGCCTCCGTGTGCGGGTGGGCGTCGATCACCTGGACCGGGCCGCCGCCGGACTCGGCACCGGCGTGGACGCGGTAGACGAGGATGCCCTGCCGGCAGCTGTTCCGATCGTTGCCGACCGGGCCGCGGGCCTCGAAGGCGAGGGCGCTGTCCGCCCCGGTGCGCACCACCGCCAGCTTGGTCCCCCGGCCCAGCCCGAAGGCCGGGGCGCCGGCCGCGGCGGTCTCCGGCAGTCCGGGCCCTGCGCCGAGCGGCTCCAGCGTCAGCCGTACGGGCCTGTCGCCCTGCACGCACACCACCTGCCGTGGCTCCAGCCAGCCCAGCTTCCACTTGTGCCAGCCGAACAGGTCCGGGGCCAGTCCGAACTGGCTGCCCATCAGGTCCCAGTCACCCACATGGGTGTCCCAGTCGCCCTTGCCGTCGACCGGACGGTGGTACAGGTCCGGCAGATCGAAGACATGGCCGGTCTCATGGGCGAGGACGAGCCGGTCCGGCGGGTGGTTTTCGAACACCGTGACGATCCGGCGGATGTCGGCGCCGTCGGCACGCAGCGGTGCGTCCAGGTTGACGACCTTCGTGGCGTCCGAGTCGACGCCGGGGGCGTGCGGGTCGGCGACGAAGTAGACGATGTCGAAGCGCGAGAAGTCGACCTGGTCGTCGGCGGCGGTGAGCGCGTCGCGCAGATAGGCGGCCCGGTGCGGGGCCGCCCAGTCGCGCTGTATGGCGTACGCGGTGGACGGCCGCGGCATGCGGATCCAGTGCCGCAGCGGGTGCGGGCGGAGGCGGAACTTGCCGTACGAGGCGCGTTCGAAGTAGCTGCTGGTGGCCGGGAAGTGGTCGGCGGTCAGTTCGGCGGGGGTGGTCAGCGGGCGGGCGTCCGGGAAGGACAGGAAGACCATCACCGCGTCCAGCGTGCCGGCCGGCCGTGGATAGGCGGTGTTCCAGGTGTCCAGGCCCTCCGAGTGGTGGGCCTGCGTTCGGGTGAGGGCGCAGGGCGCGGCCCCGAAGGGCTCGGCGACCGAGGGGCAGGTGATGAGGGAGGTCGCCGCGACCGCCGACAAGGTGGTGAACACGGCCGCGGTGCTGCGCAGTCGGGGGCGGGCGGTGGCACGGCCGAGCCCCTTGAAGGCCTCGCGGGTGCGTTCCCCCAGGGGCAGCTGGCGCGGCACATGGACCTCCGGATGCGGTTCGCGGAACACCGCATCCAGCCTGTGTGAATTTATTGTTGTATGCCCTGTTTGCCTGCACCGGACGAGTGAGGTGCAGGGAGTCCACGCGGGGTCACTGAACCGGCCGACACCCCCGGACCGCTCACGGACCGTCACGATCGGCCGCGGCGTGGGGGAACCGGCCCCCGAGCAGGCAGAAACGATCTGCCGGGAGGGCGGGTCCTTCCGCGCGCGGTCGGCGACACTGGACAGTGGGCTGCGAGCGCCCTGGGCGGCCCTCTATGATCGGCACACTTTCCTGACCCTTTCCTGCCCGGACAGAGATCGAGCAGATCGAGCAGATCGAGTGCACTGCGGGAGCGAGCGGTGAGCGGAACGTCCGAAGGGCCGACGCCCGCGGCAGACTTCATCGGGCCGGCCGTCACAGACAGTAACAACGAGGCGTCGCGACGTACCGGGACCGACGCCCGCGACCCCTGCCGAACCGAGGCCGAGGCCTCC
Organism: Streptomyces sp. Z423-1; assembly: GCF_013009255.1. Lineage (NCBI taxonomy): Bacteria > Bacillati > Actinomycetota > Actinomycetes > Kitasatosporales > Streptomycetaceae > Streptomyces > Streptomyces sp. Z423-1. The sequence continues at coordinate 5,942,528 of NZ_CP053109.1, read as the reverse complement.
GACTCCTATCGCTCCGCCTTCGCCGCGGCCCCGCTCGCCATGGCGGTCGTCGACCGCGAGGGCCTGGTGGTCAGCGCCAACGCGGCCCTCGCCGACCTGCTCGGCGCCGGCCCCGGCGAACTCACCGGCCGGGTCGCCGCCGACCTGGTCGACCTGGCCTCCGACGCCCGCACCTGGCACGCGTACCGCGAGCTGCTGCGCGGCCGCGACGCCAGACTGCGCTGCGCACGGCGGCTGAAGCACCCCGACGGGCACAGCGTCTGGGTCCAGGTCACCGTCGCCCCGCTGCCCGACGGCGCGGACGGCGTGCTGCTGGCCGCCGCCGACATCAGCGCCCGGCGGGAACTCCAGGGCAGACTGCGGCACTTGCAGATGCACGACCCGGTGACCCGGCTGCCCAACCGCACGTTGTTCTTCGAGCGCGTCTCGGCCGCCCTGGACGTGGAGTCGTACGAAAGCGGCGGCACCGGCCGCATCGGCCTGTGCTATCTGGACCTGGACGGGTTCAAGGCGGTCAACGACACCCTCGGCCACCGGGTCGGCGACCGGCTGCTCGCGGCCGTGGCCGAGCGGCTCAACCGCTGTGCGGACGAGGCCGGTTACGGCAGGGCGAGCTCGCCGCTGGTGGCCCGGCTCGGCGGTGACGAGTTCGCCCTGCTGGTGGAGGACTCCACGGGCACCGAACAACTCGCCGACCTGGCCGAGTCGGTGCTGACGGCGCTTCAGGAGCCCTTCGACCTGGCCGGTCAGCGGCTGTCGTTGTCGGCGTCGATCGGCGTCGTCGAACGGCAGGCCGCCGGCACCACCGCCACCGGTCTGATGCAGGCCGCCGACACGACGTTGTACTGGGCGAAGGCGGACGGCAAGTCCCGCTGGACGCTGTTCGACCCGGAGCGCAACGCCCACCGCATGACCCGCCAGGCACTCGCCTCCACGCTTCGCCCGGCCATCGACCGGGGCCAGTTCGTGCTGGAGTACCAGCCGCTGGTCGGGATGGCGGACGGACGGCTCAGCGGGGTCGAGGCGTTGGTCCGCTGGAACCATCCGCAGTTCGGCATGCTGACGCCGAATCGGTTCATCGGATTGGCGGAGGAGGACGGCGCGATCGTCCCGCTGGGCCGCTGGGTGCTCGCCACCGCCTGCCGCCAGGCCCGGCGCTGGCAGCTCGAACGCCCCGACGAGCCACCCCTGTTCGTCTCGGTCAACGTGGCCGTACGCCAGGTCTGGGACTCCGACCTGGTCGCGGACGTCGCCGAGATCCTCGCCGAGACGGGCCTCGCCCCGCAGCTGCTGCAGCTGGAACTCACCGAGTCCGCGGTGATGGGCTCCGCAGGCCGCCCGTTGCAGGCCCTGCAGGCGCTCAGCGAGATGGGCGTCCGCATCGCCATCGACGACTTCGGCACCGGCTACTCCAACCTCGCCTACCTCAGCCGGCTGCCGGTGTCGGTGCTGAAACTGGACGGGTCCTTCGTCCGGGGCTTCCAGTACGAGGATTCCGGCGCCCACCCCAGCCCGGCCGACGAGGTCATCGTCGAGGCGATGATCCAGCTGGCGCACCGGCTGGGGCTGACGGTCACCGCGGAGTGCGTCGAGACGTCCGCGCAGGCCGGCCGGTTGCGCCGGATCGGGTGCGACACCGGTCAGGGGTGGCTGTACTCCCGGCCGGTGCCGCCGGATCGTATCTCCGAGCTGCTGGACTGCCCGTTCGGTCAGGCGGTCGGCAACGCGTAGGCGTCCGCGATGAGTTCGTAGGAACGCAGCCGTACCTCGCCCGTGTGCGCGTTGGCCGTGAGCATCAACTCGTCGGCGCCGGTGCGCTTGTGGAGGTCGTCCAGGCCCGCGCGGACCTCGTCCGCGGTGCCGTGGATGACGTTGGCGTTCCAGGAGGTGACGAACTCCCGTTCCATCGGGCTGAATTCGTACGCCTCCGCCTCCTGGGGCGTCGGCACGAGTCCGGGCCGTCCGGTGCGCAGCCGGATCATGCTGAGCGCGGCGGCGCGGACCTGGCGCCGGGCCTCCCGCTCGTCGTCGGTGGCGAGCGCGGAGACGCCGATGAGGGCGTACGGCTCGTCGAGGACGGCGGACGGCTTGAAGGACTCCCTGTAGAGGTCGAGCGCGGGGATCGTGTTCTGCGCGGAGAAGTGGTGCGCGAACGCGAAGGGCAGCCCGAGCAGGCCGGCCAGCCGGGCGCTGAAGCCGGAGGAGCCGAGGAGCCAGATCGGCGGGCGGTGCGGGGACTGCACGCCGCCCGGCGAGGTGGCCTGGATCGGGCCGGGCACCGCGTGGATACGGCGGTAGGGGTGGCCGTCGGGGAAGTCGTCGTCCAGGAACCGGGTCAGCTCGGCGAGCTGCTCGGGGAAGTCGTCGGCGCCGTCGTTCAGCCGGTCGGTGCGGCGCAGGGCGGCCGCGGTGGCGCCGTCGGTGCCGGGGGCGCGGCCGAGGCCCAGGTCGATCCGGCCGGGGGCCATCGCCTCCAGCGTGCCGAACTGCTCGGCGATCACCAGCGGGGCGTGGTTGGGCAGCATCACACCGCCCGAGCCGAGCCGGATGCGGTCGGTGTGGGCGGCGAGGTGGGCGAGGATCACGGCCGGGGACGAGGAGGCGACGCCCGGCATGGAATGGTGCTCGGCGACCCAGTACCGGTGGAAGCCGCGGGCCTCCGCGAGGCGGGCCAGAAAGACGCTGGTGCGCAGGGCGTCGGTGGCGGTGCGGCCCGCGCCGACGGTGACCAGGTCCAGTACGGAGAGGGGGACGGGGGCGGTGCCGTGGGCGGTCCCGCGGATCTCGTCGCGCTCGTCACGCGCGTCGCGCTGGTCGTCGGGCAAGGGATGCCTCCTGGTCTGGGCCGTGCGGTGTCCGTGTCCTCACGGCGCTAACAGGAGACAGTCTCCGTTTGTTCCCGGCAGTGTCACCCGGTCATTCCCTGCGGCGTCACACCTGCACGATCGGCTCCCTGCTGAACAGCGCGCCCAGCTCCGGCGCGTTCACCCGCCGGTCCGCCAGCCGCAGCGCCTCCCAGACGGTGACCTGGTTCGCGGTGAGGACCGGCTTGCCGAGTTCCTTCTCCAGGGCCGGGATGTGGGCCGCCGTGTGCAGGGCCGTGTCGGGCAGGAGGACCGCCTCCGCGCCCGGCACGTCGGCCGCGCGGGCCAGCGCGAAGACCTCCGCCTCGCCCCAGGTGCCGACCTCGGCCGCCGTGATGATCCCGGAGCTGCGCACGCCGGTCACCTCGATGCCGGCCGCCCCCAGGAAGTCCGCGAACAACGACGCCACGTCCTCCGGATACGTGGCCCCCACCGCGACCCGCCGCACGCCCAGCTCCCGTACCGCGTGCACGAAGGCGAAGGACGTCGAGGAGGCCGGCATGCCGGCCGCCCGGGCCAGGGTGCGCACCTGCTCGTGGGCGCCCTCCCAGCCGTGCACGAAGCTGCCGCTGGTGCACGCCCACACCACGGCCTCGCAACCGGCGTGCCGCAGTTCCTGGACGCCGGCCGAGAGGCGCTCCGGGGAGCCCATCTCGCGCAGCGCGTCCACCCGGTGGGCGTCCTCGCCGATGTCGGTGTGCACCAGGTCCACCCGGATGTCGCTGGCCAGGAGCTGCTCGATGCGCGGATAGTCGTCCTCGGCGGAGTGGCCCGGGTAGAGGAATCCCAGTGCTGTCATGTCCAGCCTTCCTGCTGCTGCTCTTCTTCCGGTACTACGGCACCGGGGGCCGGCCCCGGCAGTACGGGGCCGGTGCGCGCCGCCGGATCGATCAGCGCCTGATACGGCCCCACGGCACGGGTACCCAGTCGGCGCAGCGCCGCCCACATCGTCACTTGGTTGGCCGAGATCACCGGTATGCGCAGCTCGGCCTCCAGTTGCGGGATCACGTCGTAGGTCGGCAGGTTGGTGCAGCTGATGAACAGGGCGTCGGCGGCGCCGCGTACGGCCTGGCGGGCCATGTCCACGACCTCGCGGTACGGGACCTTCCAGATGTGCCGGGTCAGCCCCATGAAGGCGCAGCCCGTGACGGCGACGCCCGCCTGCGCCACGTACCCCTCCAGCGCCCGCGTCACCGACACCGTGTACGGCGTGACCAGCGCCACGCGCCGGACGTCCAGCTCGACCAGGGCCTCCAGCAGCGCGCCCGAGGTGGTGATCGCCGGCACGTTGCCCGCCCGGCTCATCGCCTCGCACATCGCGCGCTCGCCGACGATGCCTCCGACGAAGCTGCCCGAGGTGCAGGCGTAGGCGACCACCTCGGGCTCGATCGCGTTCAGCGTGCGCACCGCCTCGCCGAGTGTCTGGTGCTCGCTGACCAGGCGGGCGAGGTCGAGGCTGACCTCGACCGGGACGTACGGGGTGCGGGTGACGTGCAGGGACACCTCGTCCGGTACCCAGCGCCACAGTTCGCGGTCCAGCGCGAAGTCGAAGGGGGCGACGACACCGACACCGCGCTGCGGACCCGGTCCGCCGAGAAATGCGACGTCCATGGCAGGCACCGGCCTCACGCTCGACGGACGAGTGGCAACGGATCGTGGGGAACGCCCGTGTTGACGACGGTAGGTTCGGGTGCGAGCGTGGTCAATCCGCCCGGATCACTCCCAGGTCAACACATGGTTAAACCCCGTTGACACGTCGTCACCGGCCGACCCGCCCCCCTCGGCCGCCCCCGCGAACGGCTGGAGAAACGGCTGCCATGACCACCCCCACCCTGCTCGTCCTGGACGCCGACCCGCTGCCCCGGCTGGGCCGTCTCACCGGCCGTGCCCGGATCGAGCACGCGGACGCATCGACGCTCGCCGAGCGGCTGCCGTACGCCGATGTGCTGCTCGTGTGGGACTTCACCTCGCACGCGGTGCGCAAGGCCTGGCCGGGGGGCGGGCCCCGGCCGCGCTGGGTGCACACGGCGAGCGCGGGCGTGGATCATCTGATGTGTCCGGAACTCGCCGCGTCCGACACCGTGGTGACCAACGCGCGCGGCGTCTTCGACCAGCCGATCGCCGAGTACGTCGCCGCCCTCGTCCTGGCGATGGCCAAGGACCTGCCCCGCACGCTTCGGCTCCAGCGGGAGCGGACCTGGCGGCACCGGGAGTCGCAGAAGGTCACCGGGACCCGGGCGGTCGTGGTCGGCTCCGGCCCGATCGGTCGCGCGATCGCCCGTACCCTCAAGGCGCTCGGCGTCACCACCGCCCTGGTCGGCCGCACCCCGCGCACCGGCGTTCACGGCCCCGACGACCTGGACCGGCTGATGTCCCGCGCGGACTGGGTGATCGCGGCGGCACCGCTCACGGAGCAGACGCGGGGCATGTTCGACGCGCGCCGCTTCGGCGTGATGCAGCCCTCCGCCCGGTTCGTCAACGTCGGCCGCGGCCCGCTGGTCGTCGAGGACGCGCTCGCCGAGGCGCTGGCCAAGCGCTGGATCGCGGGCGCCGCCCTGGACGTCTTCGAGGCCGAACCCCTGCCGCCGGACAGCCCGTTGTGGCAGGTCCCGAACCTGATCGTGTCCCCGCACATGAGCGGCGACACCGCCGGCTGGCGGGACGAACTGGGGGCCCAGTTCGTGGAGTTGTACGAAGCCTGGGAGGCGGGGCGGCCGCTGCCGAACGTGGTCGACAAACAGCGCGGGTACGTACCCGGACACTGACGTCCCTGGGAGGGTGGATGACCGAGCTCACCGAGCTGACCGCCGTACGACTTCTCGACGGATACCGCAAGGGCAAGTTCAGCCCCGTGGAGGCGACCCGCGCGGCGCTGCGGCGGGCCGAGGCGATCCAGCCGGAGGTGAACGCATTCGTCCGGCTGACCGCCGAGGACGCGCTGCGGCGGGCCCGGGAGTCGGAGGAGCGATGGCGGCGCGGTGCGCCGGACGGTCTGCTCGACGGGGTGCCGGTCACCGTGAAGGACATCCTGCTGCTGCGCGGCGCCCCCACCCTGCGCGGCTCGAAGACCGTCGACCCCGGCGGCCGCTGGGACGAGGACGCGCCCTCGGTCGCCCGGCTGCGCGAGCACGGCGCGGTGTTCCTCGGCAAGACCACGACCCCCGAGTTCGGCTGGAAGGGCGTCACGGACTCGCCGCTCAGCGGGGTGACCCGCCATCCGTACGACCGGACGCGCACCGCGGGCGGCTCCAGCGGGGGCGCCGCGGCGGCCGTGGCGCTCGGCGCGGGACCGCTGGCGCTCGGCACGGACGGCGGCGGCAGTGTCCGTATCCCGGCCGCGTTCTGCGGGATCTTCGCGCTGAAGCCGACGTACGGACGCGTGCCCCTGTACCCGGCGAGCGCGTTCGGGACGCTGGCGCATGTGGGGCCGATGACGCGGGACGCGGCGGACGCGGCGCTGCTGATGGACGTGATCGGCCACCCGGACTCCCGCGACTGGTCGGCGCTCGGACCGGCGGCCGCGGCCTTCACCGACGGTCTGACGGGCGGGGTGCGTGGGCTGCGGGTGGCGTACTCGCCGACGCTGGGCGGGCAGGTGGCGGTGCGCCCGGCGGTCGCGGCGGCGGTACGGCGGGCGGTGCAGCGGCTGGCGGAGCTCGGCGCGTACGTCGAGGAGACCGACCCCGACCTCACCGACCCGGTGGACGCCTTCCACACCCTGTGGTTCAGCGGGGCCGCCCGCGTGACCCAGCGTCTCGGGCCGGAGCAGCGCGAGCTGCTGGACCCGGGGCTGCGGGAGATCTGCGCGCAGGGCGCCCGCTACTCGGCGCTGGACTATCTGGCCGCGGTGGACGTCCGGATGGACCTGGGCCGCCGGATGGGCCGCTTCCACGACACCTACGACCTGCTGGTCACCCCGACCCTGCCGATCACCGCGTTCGAGGCGGGCGCCGAGGTGCCGAAGGGGTCCGGGCACCGGCGGTGGACGGGCTGGACCCCGTTCACGTACCCGTTCAACATGACCCAGCAGCCCGCGGCGACCGTGCCCGTCGGGACGGACGGGGACGGCCTGCCGATCGGATTGCAGCTGGTGGCCGCCCGGCACCGGGACGACCTGGTGCTGCGGGCGGCGCACACGCTGTACGAGGCCGGGGTCACATCCGGCGGAAACTGAGCGTCTCCCCCGCCGCTCCGGAGCGCCACAGGTCGTTGCAGGCCTCGGCCATGTCCTCCAGTCCCTCGACGATCTGGCCCCAGACGATGCCGGGCACCCAGCCGACGTCGCCGTTGATCAGCAGGTTGTTGCGTTCGTAGAACAGGGCGAGGTCCACGACGGTCGTACCGGCGCGGACCTCGCGGTCGTAGCCGTACGCCGTCGTGCCCAACTCCGCACCCGCGAAGGTGAAATAGCACAGGTCGCCCGGAATAGGGGTAACTGTCGGATTTTCCAGGGGTGGCTCCGTCTCCGCGAACGGCGGGAACAGGGCGTAGATCTCGTTGCGTGCGTACTTGGCGTGGTAGACGTCACCGGACAGCGGCAGGGTGTCCCACACGGCCGCGCAGGTCAACGGGGCACGGTCGTCCAGCAGTTTCGCCGTGCAGCGCACCCCGCGCCGGGCCAGTGAGACCTCGATGAACCGAACACTCATGGGTTCCCACGTGCCCAGGGGGCATACATCGCATGCTCTCGGGTAGCCGCGCGCCCATGGCTTCACCACTCAGAAACAGCCACCACATGTCCAGACCCACCCGCCGGTCGCTGCTCGCGGGGGTCGCGGCGTTCGGCGCGCTGGGTGCCGCCGGGTGCAGCCGCGTGGCCACCGCCTCGGACACGGAGGGGGGCGAACTCCTGGAACGCCTCCGGGCACAGGGCGTCGCGCGGCTCGGCATCGCCGGAGAGATCCCCTTCGGGTACATCGACAAGAACGGCGAGCTGACCGGCGAGGCGCCGGAGCTGGCGAAGGTCATCTTCAAGCGGCTCGGAGTGGACCGGGTGCAGCCCGTGCCGACCGAGTTCGGCTCGCTCATCCCCGGCCTGAACTCCCAGCAGTTCGATGTCGTGGCCGCCGGGATGTACATCAACCCCGAACGCTGCCAGCAGGTCATATTCTCCGACCCCGACTACCAGATGCTCGACTCCTTCATCGTCCGCAAGGGCAACCCGCTGGGGCTCCACGGCTACCAGGACGTCGTCGAGAAGAAGGCGAAGTTCGCGACCGGCACGGGCTACGCCGAGATCGCGTACGCCGTGGAGGCGGGCTACAAGGAGAGCGACATCCTCATCGTGCCCGACCAGGTGGCCGGGTTGAACGCCGTCGAGGCCGGGCGGGCCGACGTCTTCGCCGGCACGGCGCTGACCACCCGTGAGGTGGTGAAGAAGTCCACCAAGGCCGAGGTGACCGAGCCGTTCAAGCCGATCGTCGACGGCGAGCCGCACGTCGACGGCGGCGGTTTCGCCTTCCGGCCCACCGAGACCAATCTGCGCGACGCCTTCAACCGTGAACTGCACAAACTCAAGGACAGCGGCGAGCTGCTCCGTATCCTCAAGCCCTTCGGGTTCACCGAGAACGAGATGACGGATCTGACCGCGAAGGAGCTGTGCGGCGGATGACCTCGGGACTGTGGGAACTCGTACTCAAGAGCGTCTGGGTCACGATCCAGCTGCTCGTGCTCAGCGCGCTGCTGGCGACGGCGGTGTCCTTCGTCGTCGGGATCGCACGCACCCACCGGCTGTGGATCGTCCGCTTCCTGGCGGGCTTCTACACCGAGGTGTTCCGCGGCACCTCGGCACTGGTGATGATCTTCTGGGTGTTCTTCGTGCTGCCGCTCGCCTTCGGCTGGCAGCTCGTGCCGCTGTGGGCGGGCACTCTGGCCCTGGGGCTGACCTACGGGGCGTACGGCTCGGAGATCGTGCGCGGCGCGCTGAACTCCGTCGACCCGGCGCAGCGTGAGGGCGGGATCGCGCTCAGCTTCACGCCGTGGCAGCGGATGCGGCTGATCCTGCTGCCGCAGGCGGTGCCGGAGATGATCCCGCCGTTCTCCAACCTGCTGGTCGAACTGCTCAAGGGCACCGCGCTGGTGTCGATCATGGGCATGGGGGATCTGGCGTTCAGCGGCAACCTCGTGCGCCTCGCGCTGCAGGAGAGCGCGGAGATCTACACGTATGTGCTACTCATCTACTTCGTGATCGCGTTCCTGCTCACCCGCCTGATGCGCGGTCTTGAGCAACGACTCAAGGCGGGGGTGGCCCGATGAACTGGGACTGGGGAGCCGTCCGCGATTTCATGCCGCAGTTCTGGGACGGCCTGCTCGTCACGCTGCAGGCGCTGGCGCTGGGGTCGCTGATCTCGTTCGCGCTCGGTCTGGTGTGGACGCTGCTGATGCGCACGCCGAGCCGCTGGGTGCGCTGGCCGGTCGGGGTGTTCACGGAGTTCGTGCGGAACACGCCGCTGCTGGTGCAGCTGTTCTTCCTGTTCTACGTGCTGCCCGAGTGGGGCCTGACGTTCTCCGCCCTGACCACCGGCGTCTTCGCGATCGGCCTGCACTACTCGACGTACACCATGCAGGTCTACCGGGCCGGTATCGAGGCCGTGCCCGTCGGCCAGTGGGAGGCCGCGACGGCGCTCAACCTGCCGACGGTCCGGACGTGGCAGGTGGTGATCCTGCCGCAGGCGATCCGCCGCGTGGTGCCGGCGCTCGGGAACTACGTGATCTCGATGCTGAAGGACACGCCGCTGCTCATGGCGATCACCGTGCTGGACATGCTCGGCCAGGCGCGGCTCTTCTCCCAGGAGCACTTCCGGTTCGTCGAGCCCATCACCGTGATCGGCGTGGCCTTCATCCTCGTCTCGTATCTGGCCTCCGTACTTCTGCGCACCCTGGAGCGACGTCTTGTCCGTTGAGAGCAGCAAGCAGCCGACCGACAGCACCCTCACCGGCGCCGCCCCGCTGGTCCGACTGGAGCAGGTGACCAAGCGGTTCGGGGACCAGACGGTCCTCGACCACCTCGACTTCTCCGTCGACGCGGGACGGCACGTCACCCTGATCGGGCCGTCCGGGTCGGGCAAGACCACGATCCTGCGGCTGCTGATGACCCTGACCAAGCCCGACCAGGGCACGATCACCGTCGACGGGGAGCAGCTCTTCCCGGCGCCGGAGAAGCAGATCCGTGAGGTCCGCAAGAAGATCGGGATGGTCTTCCAGCAGTTCAACCTGTTCCCGAACATGAGCGTGCTGAGGAACGTCACCGAGGCTCCGGTCACCGTGCTCGGCCTGTCGAAGGACGAGGCGGAGGCGCGCGCCCGGGAGCTGCTGGACCTGGTGGGCCTCGCCGACAAGTGCGACGCCAAGCCGTCCCAGCTGTCCGGCGGGCAGCAGCAGCGGGTGGCGATCGCGCGGGCGCTGGCGATGCGGCCGCAGGTGCTGCTCCTCGACGAGGTGACCTCGGCACTGGACCCGGAGCTCGTCGCGGGCGTGCTGGACGTGCTGCGGGACATCGCGCGCAGCACCGACATCACGATGCTCTGCGTGACCCACGAGATGAACTTCGCCCGGGACATCTCGGACCAGGTCCTGATGTTCGACTCGGGGCGGGTCATCGAGTCGGGCCCGCCGGAGAAGATCTTCGGCGACGCCGATCACGAACGGACGCGGGAGTTCCTCAGCGCTGTGCTGTGACGTCTCGGAATGGCTCGTGCCGCTGGCATATGCCGCGCGGTTACGCCCCTGCTGAGAGGGTCGCAATCTCGTCAACTGCCGCTCGCTACCGGCCTCTTGCCGGTTATCGTGGAAGGCAGACCCAGGACGGGAAGCGAGCGCACAGGGGGGCACCGTGGCGCTGAAGCACGAGCCGACCGCGCCGTACCACTCGGCCCAGGACGCGCTGCGCGTCCTGGAGACGGTGGCGCGGCACCCCGTCGGTGTTACCGTCGCCGAGATCACCCGCCACACCGGCCTCGGCGCGGAGCGGCTGACCGGGCTGCTGCGGATGCTGCGCCGCGAGGGCTACGTCGAACAGGTCACGGACGGCGCATACGTCACCGGCGTCACGCTGGCCCGTCTGGGCTCCGCGCACCACCGCGACCAGGCCCTGCGCGATCAGCTCCAGCGCACCCTCGACCGGCTCCGGGACTCCGTCGGCGCGGCCGTGTACATCAGCCGGTACGTCGACGGCGAGGTCCGGGTCACCCAGTACGCGGCCGGCCCGGCCACCCCGGCGGTCAACGAGTGGGTCGACTTCCGCTACTCCGCGCACGCCACGGCGGTCGGCAAGAGCCTGCTCGGCCAGCTCGACCACGCCGGCCGCCGTGACCATCTCGCCCGGCACAAGATGGCCCGCCTCACCTCGCGCACCATCACCAGCGACAAGGTGCTGCTCTCCCGCCTGGAGGCCCAGCCGCCGACGGTGCCGGTGCTCGACCTGCAGGAGTACGCGATCGGCACGGTCTGCGCGGCCGTCCCGATCACCGCCGGTTCCTCGGTGGGCTGCCTGGCCCTGTCCCTCCCGGTCGAGCAGGCCCACCGGCTGCGCCGGGCGGCGGACACCCTGAACCGCAGCGCGACGCCGGTGCTGCTCTCCCTGACGATCTAGGACCGATCCGGCCGCGTGGATATTGGTCAGGAGCACACCCGCGGACCGGGTAGTATTTTCTACGTCGCCGACCGCGGAACGCGGACGGCGGGAGTCATGCGCCGCTAGCTCAGTTGGTTAGAGCAGCTGACTCTTAATCAGCGGGTCCGGGGTTCGAGTCCCTGGCGGCGCACAGAAGAGGAGCCCCTCGCAGTGAGCGGGGGGCTCCTTCGCGTGTCCGGCGCGCTCAGAACGTGACGTCCGAGCAGGCGTAGAACGCGTTGGCCGTGTCGGCGATCGTCCACACCGCGACGATCACATGCCGGCCGCTGAGCCCGGACGGCAGCGTGCCGCTGTGCGAGAGGGTCTGCGGCGGGCGCTGGCCGCCGTAGGGGACCGTGAGGAACGGGGTCAGGTTGAGGTCGGAGCGGGCCAGGTTGTGGTTCTGGTTCCAGCCCGGCTTGGTGACGAAGTACTTGAAGTCCGTCGTGGCGTGCATGGCGGTGAACTGCCAGCGGAAGGTGTAGCTCTGACCGCCGTTCACCCTGGTGGCGGGCCAGGCGGCGCCGGACGGTGTCCTCGGTGCGCTGAGCTGGGCGAACTGGCCCAGTCCCGCGTTGCAGATCTGCCCGTCGGCCGGGCCGCCGGCCGGGAAGCCCTTCGGGCCCTCGACGCTCTGCGGCTCCCACTGGATGGGGCCGCAGTTGGTCACCGTGCCGTTCTGGCAGAGCTTCTGCCGGCTGATGGGCAGATCGGTGTAGCCGTGGCCGCTGGCTCCGCCGGAGGAGAGCACCAGGGCGCCGGTGGTCGCGAGACCCACCATCGCGGCGGACAACTTGGTCTTTTTGCGCATACTGCCGCTCCTGGAGAACGTGGGGAGGTTCAGTGAGCTTGCAGGTCTAGACCAAGTCTGAGCTTATGGCCGTCAATTGAACATGTCCATACCAATCACGGGCCTGTTTCTCCCCGCCCCGCGCAGAACGCGACCGTCAAGTCCTTCACCAGCACCTTGCGTTCGTAGTCGTCCAGCTCCACCAGCCCCCGCATGGTCAGCCGGGTCACCGTGTCCTCCACGGAGTCCACCACCGAGGTCAGCACGCTCGCCCGGTGCTGGGCGTCCAGCGCGGCGATCCGGCGGCGGTTCATCGCCGCGGCCACCTCGGGGGCGTACTCGACCCGCACCGGCTGCACCGAGAACACCTCCAGCCCCACCGGTGTCGCATCCGCCGCCACCAGCCGGGTCAGCGCGTCGGCCGCCGCGTCCACCGCGGGCCGCGCCGCGCCCGGCATCTCCACCGGCACCCGGGCCAGCGCCGCCTCCACGCACACCCGTAGATACGCCTCGTGGTCCGCCACCGCCAGCGCCGCCCGCGCGGTGTCCCGAACCCGCCACACCACGAGCACCACCACCCGCAGCGCGACCCCGCTCCCGTCGGCCGCGGGCATCGGCCCACTGCGCCAGTGCCGCAGCCGTACGTCGACCCCGCGGCGCAGCAGCAGCGGGTTGACCCACATCAGACCGGTCCGCCGGACGGTCCCCCGGTAGCGGCCGAACAGCCCGAGCACCCAGGCCCGCCCGGTCCGCCCCCGCGTCAGCCCGCCGAACCCGAACAGCCCCAGCGCCCCGGCCCCGGCGTACGCCGCCCACTGCGCCGGACCCGGCCCGGCCCCCGCGGACACCGGCAGCCCCAGCGCCGCCGCCACGACCGGCGGCAGCGTGCCCGCCCACCACGAGGTGACCGCGCACCCGGCCGCCCCGGCGGCACCGGCGAGCAGCCCCACCGTTCCGGGCAGCACCCGCGCGGGCCGCTCCATCAGGGCGGGGTCGACCTGCGGCACCGGGCGGGCCCGCGACGGAACCGGGCGGCGCAGCCGGGGCTGCTCGCCGGTGCCCTGCCGACGGTTCACCACGGCGGGCCGCAGCTGCACGGACACCGGGTCCGGGTCGTCGCGGAACAGCAGATGGACGGGGATCTCGGTGGTCGCCTCGTTCTGGATCAGCCGGGCCGGCCGGGCCGGGGGTGACGGGGTCTGCTCGGCTCCCCCGGGGTCGGGGGTCTGGGGAGTGGTCGTGGTCATACGTGTCTCCAGCCTCCGCGCCAGATGCGTTCGTACGGGGGGACAGGTCGTCGGTCAGGAAAAGAGCCGCCGCCAGGTCTCCGGCCCCGGGTAGCCGTCCGCCGCGCCGCCCCGCCAGCCCTGGGTGCGCTGGAAGGCCTCGACGCCGCGCCGGTCCGCCTCTCCCCAGCGCGGGCCCGGCCCGTTCGGGTAGTGCCTGCCGAACCCTTTCTTCACCAGCTGTCTGCCGAGCTGCGTGACATACGGGTTGTTCGCGCCGGGCCGGAACATCGCCCGCCCCGGATACGGCGTCGGGGCCCGCTTGTCGTCCTGCCGGGGATCGCCCGAGGGTGCCGTCGGGGTCTCGGGCGGGGTGGCGGGTGGCGCCACGGGTGGCGTCGCAGGTGACTCCTCCACCACACCCTTGTAGCGATACGGGATGTATCGGTCGGAGTTCTTCCAGTAGGCGTACGGGGTGATCTGCCGACGAGCATGCGGGCGGGTCGACTCGTACGCCACATAGCCCGTCCGGGTGTAGTCGGTCCAGCCGGCGAAAAGGACGACGTGCGAGCCGTTCTGCGGGTTGTCCGGGTTGTGGAACAGCAGCATGTCGCCGGGCTGGAGTTCCGCCTTGGTGATGCGGGTGCCGAAGGCGTGGAGCGAGCCGGTCCATTCGTTCTGCGGCAGGCTCCAGGCCATCGAGACATAGCCCGAGCAGTCCTGCCGGTAACCGTCCTCCCAGTAGGAGGTCATGCTGTACGGCACCTTGGCGTCGACCCATTTCTGGGCGCGCTCGATGATCTTCGCGCGGGTGATCTCGGGGATCTTCCCCGCGTCCAACGGCTTGACCGGCGCCCCGGCCGGGCCGTACAGCGGGGTCCTGCCGTCCTGCGGGTTCTGAGGCTCGTCATCTGCGGGAACGCCGGGTCGCAGGGGAGCGTGGGCGGCGGCGAGGGCCGGTGCGGTGTGGCCGACGCCGAGGGCCGTGGAGGTCACGGCGGCCAGGGCGAGGGCGCGTCGGGTGGCGGGGTGGGCGGCGAGGCGGTGGGGGGCGGAATGCGGGAGTACGCGGCGCCAGTGGGCGCACCCGGGGCAGTCGCAGTCGCTCGCGGGGTCGATTTCCTCGAATACTGGAGTTTCCATGCGATTCCCCTCACACTCCAGGTGGGAATTTCCGGGCCAGTGCACGTTGATCAGTTTCACAACTGTCTTCCGGGCGCGCATGTTGACGGTCCGAACGATGTACGGCACCCCGCCCGGGCCCGCCCGGCCCCTTCCCGGCGGTCCGGAGCACCCCGAGAGGTCATGTAGAGTTAACGACGTCAGCACGCGCCGCTAGCTCAGTTGGTTAGAGCAGCTGACTCTTAATCAGCGGGTCCGGGGTTCGAGTCCCTGGCGGCGCACTCGACAGCGAGGCCCCTCACCGTGGTGAGGGGCCTTCTGCATGGGCGGAAGAGGGTCGGAAGAGGGTCCTCCCCGATTATCGCCGGTTACCCTCTGGCCATGGCAGCGCGTGACCTCCAGGAGAGGATCAAGAAGCTCATCGTCGACCGCCGGCTGGCCTCCGGGGCGCCGCTGCCGACCGAGCCCGAGCTGATGGCGTTCCTCGGGGCGAGCCGGAACTCGGTCCGGGAGGCACTGAAGGCCCTCCAGGCGATGGGGATCGTCGAGATACGGCACGGCTTCGGCACCTACGTCGGCCGTATGTCCCTCGCCCCGATGATCGAGGGCCTCGCCTTCCGCACGGTCGCCGGGCACCACCGGGGCGAGGACAGCCTGCTGCAGTTGCTGGAGCTGCGTGAGGCGGTGGAGACGGGACTGGTGTCCCGGCTCGCGGGGCGGCTCCCGGAGCCGGACCTCGTGGAACTGGAGGCGCTGGTGGACCGGATGGATCAGCGGGCCGCGCAGGGGGGCGGCCTCGCCGAGACCGACCGGGCCTTTCACACCACCCTCTACCGGGGGCTGGACAACGTGCTGCTGAGCGAGGTGCTGGAAGCGTTCTGGGACGCCTTCCACCGGGTGAGCAGGGACCTTGTGGAGGTGCCGCAGGATCCGCGGATCACCTGCCGGCAGCACCGAGAGATCCTGGACGCGGTCCGGTCCGGCGACTCGCTCCGCGCCGAGGAAGCCATAAGGGACCACTTCCGCCACATTCGTACCCGACTGTTCTCAAGCGCACCAGCCGACGCCAACTTGCGTCCGATTGAGCCCGTATAACGGGTAAATACCCTGTATCCCATCTTGCGATCATGCGGAACGCCGTAGAACCCTGGTTTTCAAGAGGCCGCGGATACGCGCCAATTGGGGGGACAGAAACCGGTTGCAGGTGGTGCGGGGAGGGGGCCCCGTTCATGGAGTGATGCCGGGGGGCGTCACGCGACCGGTACGTCGCAGTTCCATGTCAACGGAGGGACACGCGGACTTCAGCACCGCGTGTGGGGGGATGACTCATGACGCTCAGGGTGCCTGCGCACCGGACCGGCAGCACGGGAACGTTCCGCCGGATCAGAAAGACCCTGCCGCGGTACGACTACGAGCACTACAGCCGGCTGGCCGGCCCCCTCACCGAGCCCGATCCCGACAAGCCGTACAAGGTGCGGTACCGCTCGCTGATCTCCCAGGAGCCGCACCGCGTCCGTGTGGCCCTGATGCTGGCGGCGGCGCCCCTGCTCTCGCTGGTCCTGCTGGTCTGGCTGCTCCAGCCCGGGCACTGGACCCAACGCGACTACCCGGCGCACGACTTCCTGCCCGCGCTGGACCTCGTGATGCTGGTGTCGATCGGTCTGATCGAGTTCTTCCGCTGTATGAACGTGCTGTCCAACGCGCACGCCACGCTGGTCGCCCGCGACCCCATACCGGTGGTGCCGGAGACCGGCACGAGAGTCGCCTTCCTCACCTCCTTCGTGCCCGGCAAGGAGCCGCTGGAGATGGTGACGAAGACCCTGGAGGCGGCGGTGAGGATCCGCCACCGGGGCCTGATGCACGTCTGGCTGCTCGACGAGGGCGACGACCCGGCGGTCAAGGAGGTCTGCGCCCGGCTCGGCGTGCACCACTTCTCCCGCAAGGGCGTCGCGAAGTGGAACCAGGCCAAGGGCCCGCACCGCGCCAGGACCAAGCACGGCAACTACAACGCCTGGCTCGACGCCCACGGCGACGACTACGACTTCTTCGCGTCCGTCGACACCGACCACGTACCGCTGCCGAACTACCTGGAGCGGATGCTCGGCTTCTTCCGCGACCCGGACGTCGGCTTCGTGATCGGCCCGCAGGTGTACGGCAACTACGACACGTTCGTCACCAAGGCCGCCGAGTCGCAGCAGTTTCTCTTCCACGCGCTGATCCAGCGCGCCGGCAACCGCTACGGCGCCCCGATGTTCGTCGGCACCTCCAACGCCGTACGGATCAAGGCGCTGAAGCAGATCGGCGGGCTGTACGACTCGATCACCGAGGACATGGCGACCGGTTTCGAGATCCACCGGCACCGCAACCCGGCCACCGGCAGGAAGTGGAAGTCGGTCTACACCCCGGACGTGCTCGCGGTCGGTGAGGGCCCGAGCGCCTGGACGGACTTCTTCACCCAGCAGATGCGCTGGTCGCGCGGGACCTACGAGACGATCCTCAAGCAGTACTGGAAGGGCTGGTACTCGCTGCCGCCGACCAAGCTCTTCAACTACACGATGATGATCATCTTCTATCCGATGTCGGCCCTGAACTGGATCCTCGCGGCGCTGAGCTGCGCGCTGTTCCTGGGCCTCGGCGCCTCGGGGGTGAACATCGACCCGGCGGTCTGGCTGATGCTCTACGGCAACGCCTCCGCCCTGCAGATCGGCCTGTACGTCTGGAACCGCCGCCACAACGTCTCCCCGCACGAGCCGGAGGGCTCCGGCGGGGTGGCCGGCATGGTGATGTCCGCGCTGTCGGCGCCGCTGTACGCGAAGGCGCTGATCGACTCGGTGCTGCGCCGCAAGAGCAAGTTCGTGGTCACGCCCAAGGGCGACTCCGCGAGCCCGGACCGCTGGTTCGGGACCTTCCGGTACCACTGGTACTTCGTCCTGATCTTCGGTGGCTCGATCGCCGCCGGTTTTCACTTCGGCAACTCCCACCCCGCGATGATCATCTGGGCGTCGTTCGCGTTGCTGATCACCGCCACGCCGGTGTTCGCCTGGCGCTGGGAGCTGCGGCGGGCGAAGCGGCGGCCCGCCGCGGCTCCTGGCGCGCCGGAGCCGCAGGACGCGGTGCCCACTCCGACTCCGGCGCACCCGGTGGCGTCGCCGTACGCACCGCACGCCCCCCGGCAGCGGCCCACGTGGGTGGCCGCGCCCGGGGGCGACGACCAGACCATGCAGATCGCTCTGGGTGGACTTGGGGGGCGTAAGGAATGAACGACCGTGCCGGGCGCCGCCGCGCCCGTCGACTCGCGATAGCCGCGGCGGTGGTACTCGCGCTGGCCGGAGCGAACGGGCCATGGCTCTATCAGGTCGGAACCGAGAAATACCACCAGTACCAGATCAACAGACCCGAGTACAAAGCGGAGAACGGCCGCTGGGAGATCGTCGAGTTCCCCAAGGAGTACCGCCAGAACACCATTCACGCGGCGCTGCTGCACACCGGCAAGATCCTGCTGGTGGCCGGGTCCGGCAACAACCAGGACAACTTCGACGCGAAGAAGTTCGACACGCGGCTGTGGGATCCGGTCAAGGGCACCATCAAGAAGATCCCGACGCCCAACGACCTGTTCTGCACCGGCCATACGCAGTTGGCGAACGGCAATCTGCTCATCGCGGGCGGTACCAAGCGGTACGAGAAACTCAAGGGTGACGTGAAGAAGGCCGGTGGCCTGATGATCGTCTACAACGAGAACCCGGACAAGCCGATGACGCTGCCCGCGGGCACGAAGTTCACCGGCAAGGAGAACGGCAAGACGTTCGTCTCCAAGGACCCGGTGCTGGTGCCGCGCGCGAAGAAGGTCTTCGACAAGGCGACCGGGCGGTTTCTGCGCAACGACCCCGGGTTCGGGCGGATCTATGTCGAGGCCGCGAAGGAAGGCGCGAAGTACGAGACCGGCACGCAGGACAACTACACCGTCCAGGGACTGACCGGGGCGGACGCGCGCAACACGTACGGCATCGCGCAGAAGCTGGCGCTGGACAAGAAGGACTTCCAGGGGATCCGGGACGCCTACGAGTTCGACCCGGTCGCCGAGAAGTACATCAAGGTCGATCCGATGAAGGAGGCCCGCTGGTATCCGACGCTCACCACATTGAGCGACGGCAAGATCCTCAGTGTGTCCGGGCTGGACGACATCGGGCAGTTGGTGCCGGGGAAGAACGAGATCTACGACCCGGAGACCAGGAAGTGGAGCTACACCGAGAAGGAGCGGCAGTTCCCGACGTATCCGGCGCTGTTCCTGATGCAGAACGGGAAGGTCTTCTACTCCGGGGCGAACGCCGGGTACGGGCCGGATGATGTGGGCCGGGATCCGGGGATCTGGGATGTGGAGACCAACAAGTTCACCAAGGTGCCCGGTATGAGCGATGCGAACATGCTGGAGACCGCGAACTCCGTGTTGCTTCCGCCCGCGCAGGACGAGAAGTACATGGTGATCGGTGGGGGTGGGGTCGGTGAGTCCAGGCTGTCCAGTGAGAAGACGCGGATCGTGGATCTGAAGGCTGACGAGCCGCGGTTCGTGGACGGGCCGTCGCTGGACAAGGGCACCCGGTATCCGCAGGCTTCCGTGCTGCCGGACGACAGTGTGCTGATCTCCGGGGGCTCGGAGGACTATCGGGGGCGCAGCGACTCCAACATTCTGGAGGCGCGGCTGTACGACCCGGAGCGCAATGAGTTGGAGCGGGTCGCGGATCCCCTGGTGGGGCGGAACTATCACGCGGGGTCGATTCTGTTGCCCGACGGGCGGGTGATGTTCTTCGGGTCGGACTCGTTGTTCGGCGATGCGGCGAATACGAAGCCGGGGAAGTTCGAGCAGCGGATCGAGATCTATACGCCGCCGTATCTGTATCGGGGGGCTCGGCCGTCGTTGTCCGGTGGGCCGCAGACGATTGAGCGTGGGGAGTCGGGGGCGTTCACCTCGAAGCACGCGGCGTCGATTGAGAAGGTGCGGTTGATTCGGCCGAGTGCGTCCACGCATGTGACGGATGTGGATCAGCGGTCCATTGCGTTGGACTTCGCTGTCTCCGGGGACAAGGTGACGGTGACTGTGCCGGAGAATCGGAATCTGGTGCAGGGTGGGTGGTACATGCTGTTTGTGGTGGATGATCAGGGGACGCCTAGTGAGGCGCGGTGGGTGAGGGTGCCGTAGCGCTCCCGCAGGTGTAGTTCGAGTGCGGGAGCGCTGTGGCTGGTCGCGCCCACGCGGCGGAGCCGCACATTGATACAGCCCCGCGCCCCTAAGGCGTTGAGGCTTGCGCCAGTTGCAAGGCGTAGGTCGGCCACCAAGCCCCTGCCTTCGGGCCGCCCTTGCACTCGCCGTCCGATTCTCCGGGGCGTTTTATCCAGAGGTAGGCGTCCACCAGCGGGTCGGCCGTGTTGGTCGTCGGGGTTTCTCCCAGGGCCCTGCCCGGAGGGTTGCACCAGCGTTCGTCGGGGTCGCCCTCTGTGTAGGGGCCGTTGCCGTTGCGGCTGGTGTCGATGACGAAGTGTTTGTTGCCGACCTTGGCGGAGAGCTGCTTGCCGTAGGTGATGGAGTCCTCGGTGGAGTAGAAGTTGGAGACGTTGACCGAGAAGCCGTCGGCCCGGGCGATGCCGGCGCGGTTGAGGGGCTCGTGGATCTGGTCGGGGTGGCCCCAGCCGGCGTTGCCCGCGTCCAGGTAGACCTTGGTGTTCTGCTGGGACTTGAGCTTGTCGACGGCGTACGTGAGGAGGTCGTAGCGCTCCTCGTGGAACTCGCCCGGCGTGCAGCCGTCCACCAGGTGCAGCACGGCGTCCGGTTCCAGGATCACCGTCGCGGAGCGGTCGCCGATGCCCTGGGCGACGCCGTCGATCCAGGCGCGGTAGGCGTTGCCGTCGGCGGCGCCGCCTCCCGAGTACTGGCCGCAGTCGCGGTGCGGGATGTTGTAGAGGACGAGCAGGGCCGTACGGTCGGCCTTCGCGGCGGCCTCGGTGAAGCCGCGCGCCTCCTGCTCGGGGTTCTCCGGGCCGATCCACTCACCGGTCGGCTGCTGAGCGATCTTGCGGATCTGGTCGGCCTCGGTCTGCCGGCCGTTCTTCACGTAGTCGGCGACCTGCTGGGCCGCGTTCCCGTCCGGGTTGACCCAGAACGGGGCAGCGTCCTTGGGTTGTTGGGTGATCCCGGCGCCGGTGGTCCGGTCACCGCCGTCCCGGTCACTGTCGTCGCCGCCGTCGCCGGACGAGCACCCCGCGATCAGCAGTGCCGCCCCCAGCACCACCGCGGTCGCCCGCACTCCGGCCGCCCCCCTGCTGCCGTACATCCAACTCCCCCTTGGGTGCACTGGTATCGGCCCCAATCCTGACATAGGTGGCACTGCCCCCACGAGGCCGCCGTCGGGCTTGGCGGGGAGCTGTTACAGGCCGGTTCCGGTGAGGTACGCCGAGACGACCACGTTCGCCGTGTAGCTGCGGGTGGTGCGGTCGAAGGTGCCGCCGCAGGTGATCAGCCGCAACTCCGCCCGCCCGGACTTCCGTACGCCGTACGCCTGTTGGGCGTCGAAGTGGTCGCGGCTGAGGACCTTGACGTCGTCGACGGTGAACTCGGCTACCTTGCCGTCGGCGCGGACCACCCGGACGATGGCGCCGGGCTGCAGGGCGCTGAGCCGGTAGAAGACGGCGGGGCGGGTCTCGGTGTCGACGTGGCCCACCATCAGCGCCGCGCCGACCTCGCCCGGCTTGGCGCCGGCCGCGTACCAGCCGACGACGGCCGGCTGGTCGTACGGCGGTGGATCGACCGCCCCCTGCGTGTCGAGCCCGCGGGCCACGACCGGCGCCTGGACGCCGAGGCCGGGGATGTCGAGGCGCTGGGGCAGCGCGCCGGTCAGGGGCTCGGCGGGGGGCGGCAGGTCGGCGACGGGCGGGCGGCCCGCCGCCGCCATGTCGCCGGTGGTGGGCGCGGAGATGCCGTGCCGTACGTCGGTCACCTCACGGCCCCACAGCCACAGCCCGAGCAGCAGCAGCGCCCAGACCACGCCTGTGACCAGCCGCCCGGTGCCGATGGAGCGTTCCCGGTCAAACATGATCGGTCAAACCCGTCCGGCGGTTGCGGCGGCTGCCGATCACCACGACGGCGACACCGGCGGCTCCGGCGAGGACCAGTCCGGTGATGGCGTGTGCCGTGTTGGGGCCGGTGCCGCGGGCGTCCACCGCGGCGAGGTGCGCCGTACCGCCGCCGCCCGCCCTGACGGGGGCGACCGGGGAGGCGTACACGGACGACGGGGAGTCGGGGGCCGACAGGGATGTGGGGGCGCCGGCGAGGGTGAGGGGTGCCGTGATCGACTTGGGGCCGTCCGCGCCGTCGCAGGTGACCTTGACCTCGTAGTGCTGCCCCAGCGGGAGCGTGGAGCGGACGCGGGTCTCGCCGGTCAGCAGGCCGTCCGAGCCGCTGAGCCGGGCGTCGGTGACGAAAGCGGCCGAGGAGGCGATGCCGGTACGGCCCGTGCAGCCGGTCGCCCGGAGCGCGAGATCGCTGCCGGGGGCCGGGACGGACGGGCTGACCGAGACACCGCCGTCCGCCGCGTGGGCCGCCGGGGTGAGGGTGGCGGTGGCGGCCAGGACACCCGTACAGAGAGTGAGTCGCAGTGAACCCATCGTGAAACCTCCAGATACCTGGAGACTCCCCCGCGCGACCCGCCCCCGCATCCTCGGTGGGGGCGGGACTGCTCCGTACGGGTGGGTTTTGCCCGGGTGTGCCCGGAGGGTGGTTTACGACGGCGGAGGTGCGGACCCGCAGGTGGCTACACGCGGTCCACGAGGTCCGCGATCGAGTCGACGACCTTCGACGGCCGGTACGGGAAGTCCTCGACCTGCTCGGGCCTGGTCAGGCCGGTGAGCACCAGGAAGGTCTGCATGCCGGCCTCCATGCCCGCCAGCACGTCGGTGTCCATCCGGTCGCCGATCATCGCGCTGCTCTCGGAGTGGGCGCCGATGGCGTTGAGGCCGGTGCGCATCATCAGGGGGTTCGGCTTGCCCGCGAAGTAGGGCTTGCGGCCGGTGGCCTGGGTGATCAGCGCGGCGACGGCGCCGGTGGCGGGAAGCGGGCCCTCGGTGGAAGGGCCGGTCTCGTCCGGGTTGGTGCAGATGAACCGGGCGCCGCCGAGAATGAGCCGTACGGCCTTGGTCATGGCCTCGAAGGAGTACGTCCGGGTCTCGCCGAGGACGACGTAGTCCGGCTCGTGGTCGGTGAGGATGTACCCGATGTCGTGCAGCGCCGTGGTCAGGCCGGCCTCGCCTATCACGTACGCCGAGCCGCCCGGCCGCTGGTCGTCCAGGAACTTCGCCGTGGCCAGCGCGGACGTCCAGATGTTCTCGATCGGCACGTCCAGGCCCATCCGGCTGAGCCGGGCGTGCAGGTCGCGCGGGGTGTACATGGAGTTGTTGGTGAGCACCAGGAAGGGCTTGCCGGACTCACAC
Source organism: Streptomyces sp. Z423-1 (assembly GCF_013009255.1). Taxonomy (NCBI): domain Bacteria; kingdom Bacillati; phylum Actinomycetota; class Actinomycetes; order Kitasatosporales; family Streptomycetaceae; genus Streptomyces; species Streptomyces sp. Z423-1. Next base: position 5,919,440 of record NZ_CP053109.1, on the reverse strand, counting down.
AGCTTCTTGATGAAGGCGTCGGCGCCGGGGATCGGTACGCCCTCGTGGATCAGCACTCCGTCCATGTCGGTGAGCCATGACTCGATGGGCTTGCGGTCTGCCATGTGCGTCGATCACTCCTGGCGTACGTGCGGGATGAACGGGGCGCCGGAACCACGGCGTACCGACGCTCCCCAGGGTAGTCAGGCCTGGCTGATCCTGACCCCACCCGGCTCAGCTGCTGGTCGCCGGCTTCCAGGCCTCGACGTGCCTCGTCGGGTTCTCGTCGATGTTCACGCGCCGTCGGCGCTTCAGCCGTCGGCGGCGAGGCGCTCCAGCCACTCCCTCAGTAGACACTGCTCCGCACTGCTGAGGGTCGTCTGTTCGGGCAGGGCGGCGTGCAAGGCGCGGGCGGCGCCTGCCGGGCTCGCGTCTTGCACGGCCGGCTGTTGGTTGGTGACGGCGGCGACCATGGCCTCCCGTAGAGCGGTCAACAGGGCGGGGTCACGCCGGTCCTCGGGCAGGGACAGCCAGGTGAGCACCGCGCCGCGTGCCGTGGCATGGATGATCTGAGCCGCGAGTTCCTCGTTGACCCGGAGCCAGCCGCCGGCGGCAAGGCGCCGGATACGGCCCATCAGGATCTCCATGCCGGCCTTGAAGGCGGCCGAGGTGGTCCTCGTGGGTTCGCTGTACATCAGTGTGTACAGCGCGGGATTGGCCAGACCGAACTCGACCGCGACGTCCCAGCCGGCCCTCAGGTCCTCGATGGGCTCCCGCGGGTCGGGGTCGACGTGCTTGGTGGCGAGGAACGCGGCGAAGCCGTGCTCGGCCACCGCGTCGAGCAGCCCGTCCTTGTCGCCGAACAGCCGGTAGATCGCCGGCGGCTGCACGCCCGCCGCCTCAGCGACCGCGCGGGTGGTGACCGGATCCAGGCTCGCCGACGACCCCGAGTACGACGAGCTGTACGCCGCTGCGGAGCGGTTGCAGGTCCCCCTCCACTTCCACCCGCAGATGCCTGTGCAGGCGGTGCTGGACGCCTACTACTCGGGCATCGGCCCCATCGGGACCGCGCTGGCCGGGCCTGCGATCGGCTGGTACTACGACCTGGGCGTGCAGTACCTGCGGATGATCTTCTCCGGCGTCTTCGACCGGTACCCCGATCTCCAGGTGATCGCCGGCCACTGGGGAGAGGTTGTGCTCTTCTATCTCGACCACACCGGGTTCTTCGCCGAGGCCGGTGGCCTGGCTCGCCCTCTCGCCGACTACTTCAAGCAGAACTTCTGGGTCGCCGGTAGCGGCACCGTCAGCCCCCGCTACTTTCGCTGGACAGCCGACGTCGTGGGGACCGAACGGATGCTGTACTCCACTGACTATCCGTTCACCTACGGGTTTCGTCCCGGTGGCTTCCCCTTCGTGGACACCAGCGCCGGCGTCGCCCGGTCCTTCCTTGAGGACGCCCCCTTCACCGCCGAGCAGAAGGCCGACATCGCGCACCGCAACTGGGAAAACCTCACGTCCGCACCACATCACACCCGCTGACCCGGTGTCCCGTGATGCGGTTCGCGGTGGGTGCAGCCGGTCAGTCCGGCCGCGGTCAGAGTGAGGTGCTGGGCCAGCGCCTCGGCCGCGGCGTGGGCGTCACGGGCCAGCGCCGCCTCCTCCAGTCGACGGTGCTCCTCAACGTGGTTCCGGTCGGGGACGCGGTGCGCCGACCAGCGGCGGGCCAGCTCGCTCGCGGTCCACATCCGGTCGAAGGTCTCCAGCAGGACGGGGTTGCCGCAACCCTCCAGCAGGGTGCGGTGGAAGACCCGGTGGGCCTCGGACCACGCGCCGCTGTAGTACTCGCCCTCCTCCGGCACGTTCGCCGGGGTCCGGGCCAGCCGGTGGTGGGCGGCTCGTACCCGAGCCTCCCAGTCGACATCGCCGCGCTCGATGGACATGCGCAGCACGACCGGTTCGATCGTCCGGCGGGCCTCCGCGATCTCCTGCCAGCGGCGGTCGGAGAAGGCCGGGACGGCGAATCCGCGGTTGGGCAGCCGGTCGGCGAGGCCCTCGCCGACCACCCGCACGAGCGCCTCGCGCACGACGGCCAGGCTCACGCCCTGTTCCTTGGCCAGGTCCTGGGGCTTGAGGGCGTCACCGGGGGCGTAGTCCCCGCGCATGATCGCGTCCCGCAGATCTGTATAGACCTGCTCGGAGAGCATCTGCTTCCCCGAGGTCGAGGTGTGAACCGTCTGAGTCATGACGCCATCATAGACGATCCAGCGAATAATCGATTATTGGTGTTATCATCGATCCAGCATCACCGCCACCCCTACAGCACGGCATGAAAGGAACGACGCGATGAGCGCCAACGACCCCTTCGCCCGCCTCCCGGAGGCGGCCTCCTTCACCGTTACCAGCGCCACCGTCACAGACGGCGATGCCTGGCCCGCCGAGCAGTTCTCCGGAATTTTCGGTGTCCCCGGCGGGAAGGACGTCTCCCCGCAGCTGTCGTGGAGCGGCGCCCCGGAGGGCACCAAGAGCTACGCCGTCACTGTCTACGATCCCGACGCCCCCACGGGGTCCGGTTTCTGGCACTGGGCGGTCGCCGACATCCCCGCCACCGTCACCGAACTGCCCGAGGGCGCCGGCGACGACACCGGCTCGGGCCTGCCCGAGGGTGCCTTCCAGCTGCCCAACGACGCCCGCATGGCTCGTTTCGTCGGCGCCGCCCCGCCGGCCGGGCACGGCCCGCACCGCTACTTCATCGTGGTGCACGCCCTCGACGTCGAGTCCATCGGCGTTGCGGCCGACGCCACCCCGGCCGTCCTCGGCTTCACCATGGCCGGCCACATCCTCGGCCGCGCGGTCCTGACCGCCACCGCCGAAACCCCCGCCTGACCCACAGCATGTCCCAACTCATCGACACCACGGAGATGTATCTCCGCACCATCCTGGAGCTGGAGGAGGAAGGTGCGGTCCCCCTGCGCGCCCGGATCGCCGAGCGCCTGAACCAGAGCGGCCCGACGGTCAGCCAGACGGTGGCGCGGATGGAGCGCGACGGTCTGGTGTCCGTCGCCGGCGACCGGCACCTGGAGCTGACCGACGAGGGCCGCCGCCTGGCGACCCGCGTGATGCGCAAGCACCGCCTCGCGGAGTGCCTGCTCGTCGACGTGATCGGCCTGGAGTGGGAGCACGTTCACGCCGAAGCCTGCCGCTGGGAGCACGTGATGAGCGAGGCCGTCGAACGCCGCGTCCTTGAGCTGCTGCGCCACCCGACGCAGTCGCCCTACGGCAACCCGATCCCGGGCCTGGAGGAGCTCGGCGGGAAGAGCACGGTGGAGCCGTTCCTCGGCGAGAGCATGGTCAGCCTCAGCGACTTCAGGCCCGGGCCGAACGGCGCCAGCGCGGTCGTACGGCGCATCGGGGAGCCGATCCAGACCGACCCCGAGCTGATGCACACCCTGCGGCACGCCGGAGTGCAGCCCGGCGCGGTCGTGAACGTGACGTCGTTGCCCGGCGGCGTGATGGTCGGCAGCGGCGGGGAGGTCGCTGAACTCCCCACGCAGGCTGCCGCGCACGTTTTCGTGGCCGAACACTGAGCGCAGCCGGGCGCCGGCTCGTTGCCGTGGCCCGTGCGGGCACGAGGATGGCCCTGGACCATGACCGTGGTCCGGGGCCATCCTCGTTGCGGCAACCCCACGATGTCACCGCGACCACGAGGTCACCGCGACCACGGGGTCACCGCGACCACGGGCGCGATGCCCAGCCGGCTGCCCCGGACGAAGAGGGCCTGTTCAGTCGATGACTGCGGTGGCTTCGATCTCGACCAGGTGCTCGGGTACGTCCAGCGCCGCGACGCCCAGCAAGGTGGCCGGGGGTGCCGGGGTGACGCCCAGTTTCGTGGCCGCCCGGGTGATCCCTTCCAGGAGCAGCGGCATCTTGTCAGGGGTCCAGTCGACGACGTAGACGGTCAGTTTCGCCACATCGTCGAGGGAGGCACCGACCTCGGCCAGGGCGGTGCCGATGTTGAGATAGCACTGCTCGACCTGAGCGGCGAGGTCACCCTCACCGACCGTGACACCGTCGGCATCCCAGGCGACCTGGCCCGCGATGAAGAGCAGCTTCGAGCCGGTCGCGATCGACACCTGCTGGTAGGCATCGATCTTCGGCAGTCCGCTGGGGTTCACCAGGGTGATGGGCATGCTGCTGCCTCCCTTGTCATGAGGGCGCGCGGCGACGCGCTTAGTCTCTTGTGGTTACTTCGAAACCGTAAGAGAGTGGTCGCTGACATGGAAGAACGCACTTTTCAGTGACTGGGGAACCTTATGGTGACCAAGCAGTTCAAGGCCTCGGGCGACGAAGCGGACGTGAGGCGCGCCGACTCTCTGGCTCGGGAGATCTTCTCGGACGTCGCCAACAAGTGGGCCCTCCTGATCATCGAGGCTCTGGGGGAGCGCACCCTGCGCTTCGGTGAACTGCGCGACGAGATCGAGGGCATCAGCCACAAGATGCTCACCCAGAACCTGCGCATGCTGGAGCGCAACGGCCTGCTCAAGCGGACGGTGCACCCGGTCGTGCCGCCGCGGGTCGAGTACACCCTCACCGAGCCGGGCCAGGCCCTGCGAGTGACGATCGACGGACTGTGTGACTGGACCCACCAGTACCTCGGTCACATCGAGGCCTCCCGCCGCCGCTTCGACGACTGACGGGTTGACCGACGGCCCCTTGCGTGGGTTCACGAAGCCTGGCGCCGAGCATGTGGAGTGATCTGTCTCACAGGCTGTCACAGCGCTCGCTCGTGCGGTGTCTTGAGGCCGAACCCCTTGAGACAGAGGCGGATACGCAGGAGTCGGTTCCTGTCAGGAATCAGGGCGCTGTTCCGCTCAAGTCTCCGGGAGCAAGCGAACTGACGAACTGACGGGAGTGACTCATGAAGCACCGCATCGTCGTCCTCGGCGCCGGCTACGCCGGGGCCTACGTGGCCGGGACCCTGGCCCGCCGACTGTCCCCGGCAGACACCGAGATCACCGTGGTCAACGCCGAGCCGGACTTCGTCCAGCGGCTGCGCCTGCACCAGCTCGCGGCCGGCCAGGAGATCGCGGCTCCCCGGCTCGCCGACGTCTTCGCGGACACGGGGATACGGCTGCGCCTTGCCCGGGTCACCGCCGTCGACCCCGAGCGCCGGATCGTCGCCGTGGCCGACGCCGACGCCGACGGCGACGGCGACGGTGACGGTGACGGTGACGGTGACAGTGATGGCGAACTCGGCTACGACACGCTTCTCTACGCGCTCGGCAGCCACGCCGCCGACCACGGCGTCCCCGGTGTGGCCGAGCACGCCTTCGACGTCACCGGCCGACCCTCCGCGCTAAACCTGCGCGAGCGGCTGGACAACCTGGAAGGGCAGGCCGGGCGGGGCGAAGGCGGGCGCGTGCTGGTCGTCGGCGACGGGCTGACCGGCATCGAGACCGCCACCGAGATCGCCGAATCCCGGCCCGGCCTGTCGGTGACGCTGGTCGCCCGTGGTGAGCTGGGCGCCCCGCTCTCCGCCGGAGCCCGCAGCCACCTGCGCCGGGCCTGCGACCGGCTGGGCATCACCGTCGTGGAGCACACCACCGTCGAGGCCGTCGAAGCGACGCGGGTGCTGTGCGCCGACGGCACCGCCATCGCGTCCGACGCGACCGTGTGGACGGCCGGGTTCGCGGCAGGCCCCATCGCCGCCGCCGGCGGGCTGGAGGTCACCGGGGACGGGCGGATCGTCGTCGATCGCACCATGCGGTCGGTCTCGCACCCGGACGTCTACGCCGTCGGCGACAGCGCCTACGCCATCGGCGACAACGGCCGGCCGCTGCCCATGTCCTGCGCTTCGGCCGGCTACACCGGCCGGCAGGCCACGGCCGCGATCGTGGGACGCCTGACCGGCCGCGAGATCCCGAACACCAGGCTGGACTACCACGGCAACCACATCAGCCTCGGGCGGCGGGACGGAATCCTGCAGATGGTCGATGGCGAAGCGCAGGCGAAGCCGAAGTACGTGGGCGGCCGGAAGGCCGCGCGGGTCAAGGCGGGCATCGTCGCGATGTCGCTGTGGGGCATCTCGTACCCGACCTTCGGCCTGCCCAAGCGCAAGCACCGCCTGGCCGCCGCGCCGGATCTGTCCGCAGAGAAGGCGGTCCGCTCCCGGGAGAACGAAGCGGCCGCCCACGGCTGAGAACACCTGTGTCGTCGTGCACGGCGGGGCGTCGGCCATCGCGGGGCGGGCAGTCCGACCAGGCATTCGAGGGAGAGAGACCGGGAGATGACCGGGAGATGACCGAACGCACCACCGACCTGGCGACCGAAGCGTTCGTCGCCCACCGCAACCTGCTCTTCACGGTCGCCTACGAGATGCTCGGATCGGCGGCCGACGCCGAGGACGTCCTCCAGGAGACCTGGCTGCGCTGGGTCAAGGTCGACCTGGGACAGGTGAGCGACCAGCGGGCGTACCTGGTGCGGATCACGACCCGGCAGGCGCTCAACCGGCTGCGCACCATGAAGCGCCGCCGCGAGGCGTACGTCGGCCAGTGGCTGCCCGAACCGCTGGTCACCACGCCGGACGTGGCCGAGGACGTCGAACTCGCCGAGAGCATGTCGATGGCGATGATGCTCGTCCTGGAAACCCTTTCCCCGACCGAGCGGGCGGTGTTCGTGCTGCGCGAGGTCTTCGAGGTCGACTACGACGAGATCGCCGAGTCCGTCGGCAAGAGCCCCGGTGCCGTCCGCCAGATCGCGCACCGCGCCCGCCGGCACGTCGGCGCCCGCCGCCCCCGCAGGACGGCCTCCCCGAGCGAGACCCGGGCCGCCCTGGAGTCCTTCCAACGCGCCGTTGAGACCGGGAACCCGCAGGACCTCCTCGACGTACTCGCCCCCGACGTCGTTCTGCTCAGCGACGGCGGCGGCGTGAAGAGGGCCGCGCTGCATCCGGTCGTCGGCGCCGAGAAGATCGTCCGCTTCTACCTCGGCGGCTCCGCCAAGCTCGAGGCCACCATCAGGTGGGAGCCCACCGTGGTCAACGGCAGCCCCGCACTCGCCGTATACGTGGACGGCGAGTTCGACGGCGTCATGGCCGTCCGTGTCGAGGACGCCCGCATCACCGGCCTCTACTTCGTCCGCAACCCCGAGAAGCTGACCCACGTGACCTCCGGGACTCCCCTCACCCTGCGCTGACGCCGCCGGCTCGGACAGGTCATGTACGCCGCCACCATGCTGTACCTGCTCACCGCCGCCTCCGTACCAGCACCAGCGCTCCGCCGGTGACCACCAGCACAAAGGAGGCGGCGGCAAGGGCACCGTGGGGAGTGGTGAGCCCGGTTCCGGCGAGTTCGTCGGCGAAGGGGAGACGGTCGTCGGGGGCGGCGGAGGGGTCGTCGTCGGGCGTGGCGGCACCGTCCGACTCCGCCTCCCCCTCCGACTCCGCCTCTGCCTCCCCCTCCGCCCGCACCCGGAACCGATAGTCGTTCGACTGCCCAACCCAGTCACCGTCGTCCTCACGCCGCTGCACGACGGCCGCGTTGGCGGTGACCTCGTTCGGTACGGCATCGGAGGTCATCGCCAGCCGCACCCGCACGGTCAGCGTCTGCCCGGGCGGCACCGCGAACCCCGCGAACCCGTCACCGAGGGCACCGAAGGCCCCGACCAGCTCGTCCCGGTCGGTCCGCTCGAACCGCACCGGACGCGGCCGCGCCCCCTCGTAGAACTCCAGCCGCGGCTGCGTCGGCTTCAGCGCCCGCTCGCCGTCGACGAGCACGACGACCGGATGGATGCCGGTGCAGGGGCTCTGGGTGGTGTTGGTGAGGTCGATGGACCACATCCCGTACCCGCCGCCGGCGTCGTAGGAGTCGGGGCCGCCGTGGATACGCGTGGTGATCGGGAACTGCCGGTCGTCGGAGGCGGCACAGTCGGGCCCGGCGGCGGCCGCGTGCACCGGCGACGCGGCTCCGCCGAGGAGGGCTACTGCGGCCAGACAGAGGGAGGCGGAGAGGGGGACGGGCGTGCACAGTCGCATGCCCCCATTCCGCGCCGGGCGCCGCCCGCTCCGCGAGAACACCGCGCCGTACGGCCCAACAGCTCCGCCCGATCGGGCAGACCGCACAGCCGGACGCCACTCACCCGCCGCCCCGCCCGCACAGCCGAGCCACCCTCACCCCACCACCCGCCCGCACAGCCCAGCAACACTCATCCCGGCGCGCCCCCGCACAGCAGGACGACACTCACCCACCGCCCCGCCCGCACAGCCGGGCAACACTCACCCCACCACCCGCCCAAACAGCGGCGCCAGCAGCAGCTGTGCCGCGCCCTCGGCGACCACGCACCTCCCGTCGAACGCGATCCGTACCGGCACGACCTGGTCCCCCGTACGCCGAGCGCGTTCGGCGAGAACCTCGGCGACTCCCCGTACGAACCGCTCCGGCTCGCCCGCGACGATCCGCCCGCCCAGCAGCACGAGATCGACGTCGAGCAGCGCGACCAGGTTGCTCGCCCCGACCCCCAGCACGCGCGCCGCCTCCTCCACGTCCCCGCGCGCCACCGCGGCCAGACACAGTGCCTCGACGCACCCCCGGTTCCCGCACTCGCACACCGGCCCGTCCAGCTGCACCACCTGATGCCCGAACTCGCCCGCCCCGGTCCGCGCCCCGCGATGGACCGCACCGCCGATCACCAGCCCGCAGCCGAGCCCCACCGCGAAGTGCAGGTACGCGAAGGACCGGCCCTCCCCCGCCACCGCCAGCCCCAGCGCGGCGGCGTTCGTGTCCTTGTCGACCACCACCGGCATCTCCAGCCGCCGCGCCAGCACATCGCGCAGCGGAAACCCGTCCCACTCCGGAAACCCGGTGACCCGGTGCAGCACCCCACGGACATGATCGAGCGGCCCGGGCAGCGCGACCCCGACCCCGAGCAGCGACCGGACGTCGGCGGCCGCGTCGCCGCCGAGGACCTCCGCGACGAGGGCCACCACCTGCCCCACCACGGCCTCGGCCCCCGCCCCGAGGTCCATCGCCGTACGGCGCTCGTCCACCACCGCGCCCGCGAGATCGACCAGCACCACCCGCAGCTCGTCCCGGTCCAGATGCACCCCCACGGCGTGCCCGGCCTCCGGCACCAGCCGCAGCACCGTGCGCGGCTTGCCGCCCGTGGACACCAGCCGCCCGGCCTCGCTCACCATGCCCTCGTCCCGCAACCGCCCGGTGATCTTGCTGACGGCCTGCGGGGTCAGCCCGGTCCGCTCGGCGAGTTCCAGCCGGCTGACGCCCTCCGCCCCGGCCCTGCGCAGGAGATCGAGGACCAGCGCGGCGTTGTGGCTGCGCACCGCCAGCAGATTCGCCCCCTGGCCCACGCCGTGCTGCCTGCCGTGCTGCGCGGCCTGGCGCGTGCCCGCCCCGGTGGTGGTGTTCGGCCTGTTCACACTCCCATTGTCCTCTCCGCTTGCACTTTGGCAACAGCGTTGCGAAAGTGGATGTATGACTGGCACACCCCCTGGCTCGCCCCTCCGCGTCGGCCTCGTCGGCTACGGTCTCGCGGGCTCCGTCTTCCACGCCCCGCTGATCGCCACCACCGAGGGCCTCGCCCTGGACACGGTGGTCACCTCGAACGCCGAGCGGCAGGAGCAGGCCCGCACCGAGTACCCGGGTGTACGGGTCGCCGCCACCCCGGACGAGCTGTTCGAGCGGGCCGGGGACCTGGACCTGATCGTCATCGCGTCCCCGAACAGGACGCACGTCCCCCTCGCCACCGCCGCCCTGAAGTCCGGCCTGCCGGTGGTCGTCGACAAGCCCGTCGCCGGCACCGCGGCCGAGGCCCGTGAGCTGGCCGCCCTCGCCGAGGAGCGCGGCCTGCTCCTGTCCGTCTTCCAGAACCGCCGCTGGGACAACGACTTCCTGACCCTGCGCCGGCTCCTCACCGAGGGCGAGCTGGGTGACGTATGGCGCTTCGAGTCCCGCTTCGAGCGGTGGCGGCCGCAGCCGAAGGGCGGCTGGCGGGAGTCCGGCGACCCCGCGGAGATCGGAGGTCTGCTGTACGACCTCGGCAGCCACGTCGTCGACCAGGCCCTGGTCCTCTTCGGCCCCGCCGCCTCGGTGTACGCCGAGGCCGACATCCGCCGCCCGGGCGCGGCGACGGACGACGACACCTTCATCGCCCTCACGCACGCGAACGGCGTCCGCTCCCACCTCTACGTCTCCGCGACGACCGCCCAACTCGGCCCGCGTTTCCGGGTGCTCGGCTCGCAGGCGGGCTACGTCAAGTACGGCCTCGACCCGCAGGAGGCGGCCCTCCGGGACGGGCAGCGCCCCTCGAAGTCCGCCGACTGGGGCACGGAACCCGAGTCGCTGTGGGGCCGCGTCGGCTCCGGCGAGTCCCCGCTGACCGGCGGCGGCCGCCCGCTGCGCACCCTGCCCGGCGACTACCCCGCGTACTACGCCGCGATCGCCGCCGCCCTGCGCGACGGCGCCCCCAACCCGGTGACCGCCCTGGAGGCGGCCGCCGCCCTCGACGTACTGGAAGCGGCCCGCCGTTCGGCCCGAGACGGAGTGACGGTGACCCTGTGACCAACAGCCACAAGAGCGCGATGACCCCGAAAATCACCCCCGAACTGACGCCCACCGTCGAGGAGTTGGAGGCGCAGGAACGCCGTCTGGTGTTCCGGCGGTTCAGCCACGACGACGCCTGGGCGCTCGGCTCGCTGCTGGTGGAGCTGGCCCGGGAGCGCCAGGCCCCGGTCGCCATCGACATCCACCGCGCCGGCCAGCAGCTCTTCCACGCCGCGCTGCCCGGCTCCACGCCCGACAACGACGCCTGGATCGCCCGCAAGCGCCGGGTGGTGGAGCGCTACGGCTCCGCCTCCTACCTGGTCGGGGCCCGCTTCCGGGCCAAGGGCACGACGTTCGAGGAGTCCTCCCGCCTGGACCCGGACGCCTACGCCGCGCACGGCGGCTCCTTCCCGATCACCGTGGAGGGCGTGGGAGTCATCGGCGCGGTGACGGTGTCCGGGCTGCCCCAGCTCCAGGACCACCGCTTCGTGGTGGAGGCGCTGGAGCACTTCCTGGGCGATCAGGTCTGACCCGGGGATTATCCCGAGCGACCCTCCGGTTGGCACACGCGTACCAGCTGTCACGGCAACCGGAGGGATCGCGCCATGAACAACCCCGTAGCCTCGCTGAAGGAGCGGCTGGGACGGTACGGCATCTGGAGCGTGGGCCTGCGCTCGGAGGACCCCGACCGCCGCTCCGAGGTCGACGAGTCGGCGGCCGAGCTGGAGGAGCTGGGCTTCGGCGCGCTCTGGCTGGGCGGCAACAGCTCCGCCGCGAACGCCGCCCCGCTCATCCGAGCCACCAAGAGCATCACCGTCGGCACCAGCATCCAGAGCATCTGGCAGCACGAGCCCGCCGACGCCGCCGCGGCCTTCGCCGAGCTGGAGGCGTCCCACCCCGGCCGCTTCCTGCTGGGCCTCGGGGTGAGCCACGCCAAGCTCGCCGACCAGTACCGCCGCCCGTACGCGGCCCTGGTCGGCCACCTCGACGCCCTCGACGCCGCCGGAGTGCCGGCCGAACGCCGGGTGCTGGCGGCGCTGGGCCCGAAGAACCTGGAGCTGGCCCGGGACCGCGCGGCCGGCGCGATCCCCTATCTGGTCACACCGGAACACACGGCATACGCCCGCGAGATCCTGGGCGAAGCCCCGCTGCTCGCTCCCGAGTTGAAGGTCGTCCTGGAGCGGGACCCGGCCCGGGCCCGCAGTGTGGCCCGGGATTACCTGGCCATGTATCTGTCGCTCCCGAACTACACGAACAACTTCCTCCGCCACGGTTTCACCGAGTCGGACCTGGCGGACGGCGGCAGCGACCGCTTGATCGACGCGGTGTTCGCATGGGGCGACGAGGACCGCGTCCGGGAGCGCATCGCCGCGTTCTACGCGGCGGGCGCGGACCACGTCGCGCTGCAGCTCGTGGAGGACACGGGCCCGCGCGACACTCTGCCGCGCGAGGCGTGGCGTCGCCTGGCCGGTCTCCTGGCGTGAGGGAAACTCGCGCGAAACGCACTGAATAGCATCTTGTGAGACATTTCACGAGCTAATGGCTGGACTGCTAACCGTCGCAGACTTAGTTTCCCTAAAAGAGCAATGCGAGCCTTCCAGGCGAGTGACCTCGCCGATGGCCGCCCGTGCCCGGAAGGTGGACAAGTGAGCGAAGACGCCGTGTGGGTCAGGGGCGTGACCGGCATCCAGCTGCACCACGTCACTGATCTCCAAGACGCGCGACGGTTCCTGGGCAACGCCGTCATGGCGCTGAGCGCCGCCCATGTCAGGACCGGCGACGCCAGGTTCTCCGGTCTCGCCGACCAGCTCAAGGCAGTGGTCGGGGAAGCACGCGACCTGGAGGGCGAGGCCCGGGAGAGGATGCAGCAGCTGCACTCCACGGACCCGGAGCGGTTCGTGCGCTGCCGGGAGGGCGAGGAGCCCTGGCCGGACGAACTCCAGGCGGGCTTCGTCCCGCGCCACACCTGCCGGGACGAGTGCCTGTACCACGACCGCGAGGTGCTGGACGCCATCATGCAGTGCACCTGCGGCCGGCCCCCGTGCCGCGCGTGCGCCATCGCGGGCACGCCCTGACACACCAGGGCCTGTCCGGCGGTTCATGCCGGACAGGCCTGGTCGGGCGTACGCGCGTCGAACCGTTGATGCGCCCGGGCATCCCCAACTCGCCTTGACAGGCCGTCGTCACAGGCGTTGCCTGGAATAAGAGGCAGCTTTTCACGGTGTGTCCAGATCGACGAGATCCGTGCCCATCGTCAAGGGCCGGAAGCGGGCGGCACTCATGGCGACGTACGAGTATTTCTGCAATCGCTGCGGTTCGTTCGACGTGAAGCGGCCCATCGGCACCGCGTCGGCCGAGGAGGTCTGCCCGCGGTGCTCGAATACCGCCAGGCGCGTGTACACCTCCCCCGGAACCGCCTTCACGCTGCCCGCGGTCGCGGGCCTGCGCGAGCGGGAGGAAGAGTCTCGGGAAAACCCCGCGGTGGTCACGCGGGTGCCTCCCAAGGAGGCAGCGCCGAGGCCGACCCATCCGGCTCTCGCCCGGCTTCCCCGGCCCTGACAGGGCGGTCGGACCGGCCGGTAAGCCCTTCCGGGAAGGGTGAGTTATCGGGAGGTGTGTCCCTTGGCCAATGTCGGGCTTCTCTTCGTGGGCGCGGTGCTGTTCCTGAACGGGCTGATGCTGCTGGGGAAGGTGGACAGCCGGGCAGCCGCCATATTCAATCTGTTCGTGGGCGGACTTCAGGTCCTCACACCCACATATCTCATCATCGCCGCGAACCAGGATCCCGAGCGAATTCTGCTGGCATCGGGCATCTTCCTCTTCGGTTTCACCTACCTGTATGTAGGGATCGGCCTGCTGATGGGGCTCGACACGACCGGCGTGGGCTATTACTCGCTGTTCGTGTCCATCGTTGCTGTGGGTTATTCCTTCGTCAGTTTCCGGCAGTTCGGCGATCAGCCATTCGGCGTCATATGGCTCTACTGGGCGTTCCTCTGGCTCCTCTTCTTCCTGCTCCTGGGCCTGAAACTGGAGAGGCTGACGACTTATGTCGGCTGGGTGACCGCGATCGAAGGCTGGGTGACCGGCGTCATCCCGGCATTCATGCTGCTGTCCGGTTACTGGGTCGCGGAGAACTTCTACGAGATCGCGATCGCACTGGGCGCGTTCGGTGTGCTGACCTTCGGCGGGCTGTGGTTCGCACTGCGCCACAGGCGGCCCGGCAGGCCCGCGGAGGAGTACGGCGCCCCGGGCTACCCGGCCGGCAGCCACGGCTAGACCTGTGGCGCCACCTCGTAACCGCTCACCACATACAAAGGAACATGAGGGATTCACATGCCTGAAGTAATCTTCAGCGTCGACCAGTCCCGGTCGATGCGCGACCAGGAGGTACCTGGACACAACAGGTGGCATCCTGATGTTCCGATCGCCGCGATGGTCCGCCCGGGGGACGAGTTCCGCGTCGAATGCAGGGAATGGACCGACGCACAGATCGGCAACAACGACTCCGCCAACGACGTTCGCGATGTCGACCTGAAGCGTTGCCACATGCTCAGTGGGCCGATAGGCGTCGAAGGCGCGGAGCCGGGCGACCTGCTCATCGTCGACATCCTCGACCTCGGACCGGTACCTCAGCAGGTCGGCGACGCACCGGGTGAAGGCTGGGGATACACGGGCGTTTTCGCCAAGGCCAACGGCGGAGGCTTCCTGACGGACTACTTCCCGGATGCCTACAAGGCGATCTGGGACTTCCACGGGCAGAGCGCGACCACCAGGCACCTTCCCGGTGTCCGCTTCACCGGCATCACCCACCCCGGTCTCTTCGGCACAGCGCCATCCGCGGAGCTGCTTCAGCGGTGGAACAGGCGTGAGCAGGCCCTGGTCGACACCGACCCCGACCGGATCCCGCCTCTGGGACTCACGCCCGACCCCGACCAGGCCCTGGCCGGCAAGGCGACGGGGTCGGACGCGGAACGCATCGCTCAGGAAGGAGCACGCACCGTTCCCGCACGGGAGAACGGCGGCAACCACGACATCAAGAACTTCACTCGTGGATCGCGCGTCTTCTACCCCGTCTACGTCAAGGACGCCAAGCTGTCGGGCGGTGACCTGCACTTCAGCCAGGGCGACGGCGAGATCACCTTCTGCGGCGCCATCGAGATGGGTGGCTACATCGACTTCCACGTCGACCTGATCAAGGGCGGCATGGAGAAGTACGGTGTCACGACCAACCCCGTCTTCATGCCGGGCAACGTCGAGCCGCGGTACTCGGAGTTCATGTCCTTCATCGGGATCTCCGTGGACCACGACACCGACACCAACTACTACATGGACGCGACGGTCGCCTATCGCCGCGCCTGTCTCAACGCCGTCGAGTACCTGAAGAGGTTCGGCTACTCCGGAGAGCAGGCCTACCTGCTCCTCGGTGCGGCCCCCATCGAGGGACGCATCAGCGGGATCGTCGACATCCCCAACGCCTGCTGCTCCCTCTACCTCCCGACCAGCATCTTCGACTTCGACGTCCGTCCCACCGCGGAGGGCCCGAAGGTCGCAGACCGCGGTCAGTGCGCGGTGGCGAGCTGAGGCCGACCCGTCACCCAGGGCAAGGGGGACCTCCGCGTGGTCGGGGTCCCCCAATCTCTCCGGCACTGGTCAGGCGTCCTTGAACTCCTGCCGCTGCCGCCCCAGCCCCTCGATCTCCAGCTCCACCACGTCGCCCGCCCGCAGATACGGCTTCGGCTCCGGCTGCCCCAGCGCAACGCCCGCAGGCGTACCGGTGTTGATCACGTCCCCCGGATACAGGGTCATGAACTGACTCACGTACCGCACGACCTCCCCCACGGAGAAGATCTGCTCGGCGGTCGTCCCGTCCTGCTTCAGCTCCCCGTTGACCCACAGCCGCAGCGACAGCTGCTGCGGATCGGGCACCTCGTCCGCCGTCACCAGCCACGGCCCCAGCGGGTTGAACGTCTCGCAGTTCTTGCCCTTGTCCCAGGTCCCGCCGCGCTCGATCTGGAACTCCCGCTCGGACACGTCGTGCGCCACCGCGTACCCGGCGACATGCGCGAGCCCGTCCCGCGCCGACTCCAGATAGCGGGCGGTGCGTCCGACGACGACCGCCAGCTCCACCTCCCAGTCGGTCTTCCGGGACCCCCGCGGCACGAGCACGGTGTCGTGCGGCCCGACCACCGTGTCCGCGGCCTTGAAGAAGATCACCGGCTCGGCGGGCGGCTCGGCGCCGGTCTCCCGGGCGTGGTCGTGGTAGTTCAGCCCGATGCACACGATCTTGCCGATCCGCCCCAGCGGCGGCCCGATCCGCAGACCGATGGCGTCCAGCACGGGCAGCTCCCCGGCGCCGGCGGCGTCCCGGATCCGGCTGAGTGCGGCCTCGTCCGCGAGCAGCGCCCCGTCGATGTCGGACACGAGCCCGGACAGATCCCGCAGCACACCCTCGGTGTCGAGCAGCGCGGGCCGCTCCGCCCCGGCCGTACCGACTCGCAGCAGCTTCATGATCACAATCTCCCTCGATCGCGGGGGCGCCCGCCGACGTGTGCAGCCATCGGAGGACTGGTCGATCCTCCAAGGTGACGGTCCAGTCCGCAATACCCCGTTCACGTACTGGACCGTAGCCACCGTTGCTCAGCGGTAGAGCACAGCCCGCTCGACGGCACTCCACGTCGTACTGGTCACCACGTACAGGGCAGCCGCCAACGGCACCACCGCCACGGTGATGAGCGTGAGGAAGGACATGAACGGCATGACCTTGGTGACGGCGCCGAGGCCGGGCAGCTGCTCACCGTCCACCGGTACGGCACTGCCGGCGGCCATCGTCCGCTTCGTACGGCGGTAGTTGAACACGGCGACCACCACGACCACGGCGAACAGCGCGACGTACACCAGCCCCGCCGCCCCGAACGCCCCACCGTCACCCAGCGCGTCCACCCACCGGTCCCCCAGGGGCGCGGCCAGCAGCTGATGACCGAGCAGGGCGTTCGCCTCGCCGCCGATCATCGGATTCGAGAACAGGTGATACAGCAGGAAGAACGCGGGCAACTGCATCAGACCGGGCAGACAGCCCGCGAGCGGGGACACCTTCTCCTTGGCGTGCAGCTCCAGGACGGCCTGCTGAAGCCGCTCGGGGTTCTTCCGGTGCTTCTTCCGCAGCTCGGCGATCTTCGGCTGCAACGCGGTACGCGCCTTCTGCCCGCGCGCGGCCGCCCGGGACAGCGGCAGCACCAGCAGTCGTACGAACGCGGTGAACAGGACGATCGCGGCGGCGGCCGCGGAGGCGTGGAACAGCGGCTGCAGCAGCTCGGCCAACTGCTCGACCAGGGTGGCGAAAACGGACATGGGTGAGCCCTCCGTCGTGGGTCTCGTCGTGCCGGGACAAGGGATGGCGGCATGACGACCCGCGCGGGGTCACGATGGTGTGGTGTTGCGCTGAGGTGGCGTGCCCTACGCGACGGTCGTCAGGAGGGCGTGTCCGGGCGCTCGGGGGCGGGTGCGTCCCTTGGCGTCCGGGTCGCGTTGGGGCAGGAAGGCCGTACGGCGGTCCCGGTCGCGGATGGCCGTACGCACCCGCGTGGGCGGCACGGCGGGCGCGCAGCGCGCGGCGACCAGCAGGCAGACGGCGAGCGCCGACCCGGCCGCGGCGGTCGCGGCGAGCGCGACGGTGGCGGAGAGGGTGCCGGCGTCCAGCAGGGCGAGGTCCAGGAAGAGGATCAGGAGCAGGACGGCGGGGCGCGGCTTCGCGCACTTCCGGATCATCCCTGGCTCCCTTCGTCAATCCCTGTCGTTTATACCTCAACGCGGGCGCATGGACAGCAGCGTCCCCCACACCACCAGGCGGTACTTGGACGTGTACTCGGGGGTGCAGGTGGTGAGGGTGATGTAGTAGCCGGGCTCGCGGTAGCCCCGGCCGGGGTGGACGAGGCTGCGCGGCACGGGTCGTATCACTCCGGTGTCGCGGGCGGAGGTCTGCGGGACGGTCTGGTCGACGGCGTACGTGTACACGGCCGACCGCGTCTCTACGACGATCCGGTCGCCGTCGCCGAGCCGGTCGAGGTACCGGAAGGGCTCGCCGTGGGTGTTGCGGTGCCCGGCGAGCGCGAAGTTCCCGGCGTGGCCGGGCTGTGCGGTGCCGGGGTAGTGACCGGCGTACCCCTTGTTGAGGACGTGCGGCTTGCTGATGCCTTCGGCGACGGGGACGCGGAGGTTCAGGCGGGGGACGGCGAGGATGGCGTAGGCGTCGGAGGGGCGGGGGCGGGGTGCCGAGACGGGGGTGTCTCGCCGCGTGGGGACTCGCCGCTCGGGCGATGGCTCGCTGCCGGCGGTCTCCTTCGGGTCGCTCTCCGGAACGCCGGTCGTGGAGCCGCCCCACTCCTGCTCCAGCGCCGCCACCTCCCGCTCGGCGCCTTCCCTCGCCTGCCGGTTGGTCCACCACAGCTGGTGCACGACGAGGAGGAGCAGGACGATCCCGACGGTGACGAGGGCCTCGCCACCGGCCCACAGGACGCGTCGGCGCCGGGCACGCCGACGGCGGGTGGCGTGCTGCACGACGGGCACGCGCATGTCGGTCGCCTCCTACACCGTCGTACGGGACGGGGGGCCGCCCGCACGATAAGGGGCGGGGCGCGAGGTCTCCATACCCACGTGCCCCGAACCGTGCCTTTCCCGTGCCTGGCGCGTGCTCGTCCGACCCCTCGAACCCTTCCTCAACTGGTTTGAGAAAGGTCTGTCGTAACCCTCGACAACCCCTTGCGCCACACCCGATGCTTCCTGTCGACCCCCACGGGACTGGCCCCGACGCCGGTTCGACGACCGGCCGTTGATGGAGGCGGAGAAGCCATGATCCGACGCAGAACACTGCTGGCGGCCACGGGCGGCGCGCTGTTCACCAGCGCCCTGGCGACGGGTACGGCACACGCGGACGCGACGATCGCCGTGAACCCCTCGACGTCGTACGGCACCTGGGAGGGCTGGGGGACGTCCCTGGCCTGGTGGGCGAACGTGTTCGGCGCGCGGGACGACTTCGCCGACCTGTTCTTCACGACCAGGACGGTGACCTACAACGGCACGGCGCTGCCCGGCCTCGGCCTGAACATCGCCCGCTACAACCTCGGCGCGTGCAGCTGGAACAGCGTGAACGGCGAGACGATGGTCGAGTCTCCCAACATCCCCGCGTTCAAGCAGATCGAGGGCTTCTGGCAGGACTGGCACAACGAGGACCCCACATCCTCGGCCTGGGACTGGACGGCGGACGCGAACCAGCGCGCGGCGCTGGTGAAGGCGACGCAGCGCGGCGCGGTGAGCGAGCTGTTCGCCAACTCGCCGATGTGGTGGATGTGCAACAACCACAACCCGTCCGGCGCGGCGAACGGCGGCAACAACCTCCAGACCTGGAACTACCGCCAGCACGCCTCCCACCTGGCGGCGGTCGCGCTGTACGCCCGCAACAACTGGGGCGTGAACTTCGCGACGGTCGACCCCTTCAACGAGCCGGCGTCGAGCTGGTGGACGGCGACGGGCACACAGGAGGGCTGCCACATGGACCCGGCGGTCCAGGCCGCCGTACTCCCGTACATGCGCAGCGAGTTGGACAAGCGGGGCCTGACGGGCATCCGCATCGCGGCGTCGGACGAGACGAACTACGACACGGCACGTTCGACGTGGGCGTCCTTCGGCTCGTCGACGAAGGCGTTGGTGTCGCAGGTCAACGTGCACGGCTACCAGGGCGCGGGCGGCCGCCGAGACCTGCTCTACACGGACGTCGTCACGACGTCCCGCAAGAAGCTCTGGAACTCGGAAACGGGCGACAGCGACGGCACGGGCCTGACGATGGCCCGGAACCTCTGCTACGACTTCCGCTGGCTGCACCCCACGGCCTGGTGCTACTGGCAGGTCATGGACCCGACGACGGGTTGGGCGATGATCGCGTACAACGCGAGCACGCTGCAGCCGACGACGGTCCAGCCGAAGTACTACGTCATGGCGCAGTTCAGCCGCCACATCCGCCCCGGGATGACGATCATCGACACCGGCGTGAGCTACGCGGTGGCGGCGTACTCGGCGTCGGAGCGACGCCTGGTGATCGTGGCGGTGAACACGTCGACGTCGGCACAGACGCTCACCTTCGACCTGTCCCGCTTCTCGACGGTGACGGGCGGGTCGGGGGGCCTGGTCCCGCGCTGGAACACGGCGACGAGCGGTTCGGACCGTTACCGGGCGTACTCGGACACGCGTCTGAACGGCAAGTCGGTGAGTGTGCCGTTCGCGGCGGGGGCGGTGCAGACATTGCAGGTGGACGGGGTGACGATCTAGGACTGTCTAGCTGTGGACGGGCTCCCCGATCCCGAGCAGATTCCCCTCACTGTCCCGGAACCAGGCGGCACGCTCCCCCCGCGCCCCCTTGCTCGGATAGTGCCCCTCGACCTCGGCGATCCCGTCCTCCCCGGTCCGCAACCCCGGCAGGTCGACGACCTCGAACACCACACCACGCCGCCGGAGCACGGCCACCACACCATCGATGTCGTCGACCTGCCACGCCATCTGCGTAAAGGTCCCCGGCGAAGCCCCCGCCGACTGAAAGAGGGCGAATTCCACACCCCCGCACCGATACAGCAGCCCACCGGGCCGCTCGTCGACGGGCTCCAGCCCGAGCTTCTCGGAGTAGAACCGCCGGGCCCGCCCAAGATCCCGGGCGGGCAGCCGGGTGGCCACGGCCCCCCGCGCCAAAAGATCCATGTCCTCCATACCCATACCCACACTGTGCCGCAGCCGCCCGGTCCGGTCCTGTCGACCACCCGCGGTCCGACGGCCCGCCCGCGCGACCACCTGACCACCCGACCACCTGACCGCCCGACCACCTGACTCTCCTTTGACACCACTCGGCAGTACGGTGTCCCCCATGCGCCCCGACACGCCTGCCGAGAACGTCGACCACACCGCCGAGGCGGCCCGCCTGGAGCGAACCGCCGGCCTCTACCCCGAGGACGCCGAGGCCCTGCTGCTGCGGGCCGCGGCCCACCTGGAACTGTCCGGCGACCGCCCCGCCGCGACCGCGCTCTACGACCGCCTGCTGTCGTCTCCCGACGCCCTGGAGAACTCCTTCCTGGTCCGCGCCCTGAAGGCCTCGAACCTCTGGGAGTACGGCCACGAGGCGGAGGCCCGAGCGATCATCGACGGCATCCGCACGGCGTCCCCGAGGGACCCGGCCCCCTGGGTGATCGTGGCCGAGGCCCTCGAATCGCACGACGAGCTGGAAACGGCGCAGGAGGTCTTCACGCAGGCCACCCGCCTCCTCCTGACGGACGGGTCGGCGCCCCCACAGCCCACGCACCCCCTCTTCTTCGGCCGCCACCGGGTACGCCGCATGCTGGGCCTCCCCCACGACGACTGGGACATCCTGGCCGACACCCTGCACTCGATGCCGGTCTCCCTGGACGAACTCCACGACCCGAAGCGCGTATGGTCCCTGGGCTCGGACAACCCGGCGGAACTGGAGGCGGAGATCTCCCGCCTCCGAGCCGAGCTGGGCGCCTACCGAGAGGCCCTCTCCCGCCCGTTCCCGGTGGCGGTACTGCACTGGCCGAAGACGGAGCTGACGGAACTCCTGTCGGCGTACCCGGCCCTGTCCTCGGAGTACCCGTCCCACGAGGAGCACCTGTCGACGATAGAGGCGTCACTACGAGAGCTGGCGTCCTCGGGAACGCCAAACCTGGGCGTCGTAACGGGCACGGTCCCCTCCTACGAGGCCTTCGCAGCCTCGGAAGCCACCTCCCCGGACGACCCGACCCTCCTCCCCCAGTACGCGACGACGCTGGCGGCCCGGGGGCGGGCGGTGGCGTGGCCACCGGAGCGGACCGGGGTGTGCTGGTGCGGGACGGGACGGACGTACGGGGACTGCCACGGCACGGAGGGTTAGGCTCTCGCGGCGGTCGGCCGCCGAAGTTCGACAAGAAGAGATACGACAAGCTCGCCGTCCGCTACGAGGCGACCGTGCTGGTCGCCGTCCTCAACGAGTGGCTGTAAGCAGACCTCAGTTGAGTAGCTCTTCAAGACGCTTGAGGTCGTCGTGAACCAACTCCCGCTCCTCGGCGGTGAGATGGACTGCGGCGGCCTTGGCGAGCGCCGTCGTCGCGGTCCCTTCGTCACCGAGGCGCCAGGCGACGTCCGCTCGCAGCACGAGGAGGCGCAGCAGTTGGACGGGCGTGGGCCGCTCGTCCTCAAGGTGAAGCACCCGGTCGATGATCTTCGCGGCGCCCGCCGGGTCCTCCTTCGAGTCCGCGAGGAGGGAAGCATGGTGGAGGGCACGGGCGTAGGTCTCCTCGGGGGCGCGCCGGTGGTGCTGGTCGTCGCTCGTCTGCTGCCCGATGCGGATGCAGTTGCCGCCCGGATCGGTCATGAGGAACTGCCGCACGCCGTACGACATGTCCTTGAGCGGCCCGATACGCGGCAGCCCCCGGGTCGGGATCCTCCCGTACGCCGCCTTGAGTCCCGTCCGGAAGGCGGCATGCAGTCCGTCGACGTCATCGGTGCGGACGTAGCACGTACTGAATGACTCAGCCGGCTCGTACTGCTTCATCCCGAAGAACTGGAACTCGATGCCAGCGCGCTCCACGACCGCGTACGGGTTGGGGCTCTTCTGCTGGAAGGTCACCTCGAACCCGAGGGCGGTGTAGAAGTCGAGAACGGGCTGAATGGTCCGGCACGGCAGGATCGGAATGGTTTTCTCAGCCATGCGCACACTCTAGTCAAACTTGAACAGAGGGGAGGCGGTCATCGCTGGATACCCACGATGTCCCATGGCCATCGCGGAGACCGCACACGCCAAGCCACGCCTGCGCAGCACCCCACCCTGCTAGCCCATCTGCCGCTCCGCCTGCCGATGGGTGGCGCACCTGGCCCCCACCGCCAGCAGCACGGAGGCCGCCGCGCACGTGACGGCGAGGCCATTGAGCCAGACATAACTCTCGGAACTGGGATACGT
Source organism: Streptomyces sp. Z423-1 (assembly GCF_013009255.1). Lineage (NCBI taxonomy): Bacteria > Bacillati > Actinomycetota > Actinomycetes > Kitasatosporales > Streptomycetaceae > Streptomyces > Streptomyces sp. Z423-1. The sequence continues at coordinate 5,896,925 of NZ_CP053109.1, read as the reverse complement.
CGTCCCGTCGTCCAGAACGCAGTCGAAGGCCGGTGGCAGATACGAGGCACGGTGGCCAACGAGGCGCTCCACAAGGTGGGGAGAGGCATCGCGGCAGGCAGGTGCGGGCGAGGAGTCCGTCCCCGACCGGGACTCGTGGTCGGACAGCTCGACGGCGCCGAGCGCCATGACCAGGAGCATGACCGCACCTGCCGCCGACATACCGGCGCCCCAGCGCACTAGCCGCACGCCCCAGTCGGAACGCCGACCCGGCAAGACAACGGACAGCAGTTTGACGACCACGGCGATGACCCACACAGGGGCGGCGAACAGAGCCGCGAAGGCAAGCAGGACGAACACGCTTCTCTCTCCCCCCACCACCCCGGCGAACAGACGTTCGCACACTCGGGGCAGCCTAGCCACTCCCCTTCTGGATCACTCCGCGAACCAGAGAAAGCCGGCCCCCTGCCGCACCCCGCGCACCCGCACCCGACCCGCACCCGGCCACGAACGGCCACCCCTCCCCACCGTCCCCGCCGCCCCACCCCTGGGCCGCCCGGCCAGGAAAAACACCGCGGTGGAGGGGCGAGTGTCAAGAGTGAAATCGGCAAAGCCGACGCCCGAAGGGCGCTCTTGACACTCGCCCCGGAACCGCCACCCTCACAAAAACCGGGCGGCCATGGGTGCCTTGAAGCCAACGAGCAGTCCAGCGCCGTAGAGGCGGCGGTTCCGCCGCCTACTCAGGCTGCTCACTCAGGCAACTGCTCCAGATCAAACTGGCAGATCTCAACATCGGAGCCATCGGGAGCGGGCCACATGGAGATAGCCGTCCGAACGGCCGTGATCTTATACAAGCCGTCGTACCGATAGCCATCAGACGGCGAGTAGCGCTTATCACCCTCATAGCCGCGAATGACGCGGATCGGGTATCCACGCTCATAGCTACGCTTGAGTGCCGCATTGTCAACGTTCGACCACGACTGACTGCGGAGCAGCCGCCCCGTATCGGAATCCCGATCTTTGCCCTCCGACGCCCCCGTGTAGCGCATCCACGTCCCGTGGTCGTCGTCGTCCACATAGCCACCGTTCAGAACGATGGCATCGGCCACTTGCAGGCCATCCTCATCCCTGAGCCAGGAGATGCCCTTCTGGTTGGCCTGGTGCAGCTTGGCGTGCATTACGTCTAGTCGGCGGTGGAAGACGTCTCCCACAGCGACACCTTCGATTGGACCGATGACCCGTTCGATTTCCACGAGCCCATACTCGATCGGACTCGATCACTCATGTCAAACAAAAAACGAAAGTTGGCCAGTTGCACTCCGTGATCCTTCTGGGCAGCCGACGTGCCTCGGTGTCGGTCCCCTCTGTTAGACATAGAGGCAGCAGTCCGAGTGAGCGGGGGAAGCCGGCGTGACCAAGCCAATCGATCCTTCACAGCCTGTCGCGGGCCTCTACGAGGCGCTCATCACCCTGCGGTTCGAGCAGCAGTTGAAGGAGCTTGCTGGCCTTGGCTGGCGCCCTGTGAGCGATGAGGTCGGAGCTGAGTCGGTCCCGCACGTACTCGCACGACACGTCGCACGAACGGTGCAGCGAGTACTGCAAGGCCTCCCTGCCCAAGAACGTGTGTACGCGGCTAACCACATCCTGGAGTCCATCAGCACACTGGAGGGCGCGCAGGAGTGGGTGGACCTCGTAGCTGACGGGCCCCGCCAGCTCCTCGCACTGACTCGGCAAGAGGCTCCAGGCGTCTTCGCCGTACGCCCCGGCATCCCTCTATCCGACGCAGCACTGATCACCAACTCGCCAGAGGACCCCAGCCTCGGCTTCGAACTGCGGGCGGAACTGGCCACCGCCGACCGCGTAGACCTGCTCTGCGCCTTCGTGAAGTGGCACGGCCTGCGCATGATCGAGCAGTCGCTGAGGGCTGCACACGAGCGAGACGTACCAATACGGGTGATCACAACGACCTACATCGGCGCAACCGAGCGACGTGCGCTGGATCGGTTGGTCGAAGAGTTCGGCGCTCAGGTCAAGGTCAACTATGAGACCCGGTCCACGCGGCTGCACGCCAAGGCTTGGCTGTTCCGGCGTGACAGTGGATACGACACGGCGTACGTAGGCAGCTCGAACCTATCCAAGGCCGCTCTTCTCGATGGCCTGGAGTGGAACGTCCGGCTGTCCTCCGTAGCCACACCGGACGTCTTGCGAAAGTTCGAAGCCACCTTCGACGCCTACTGGAGCGATCCGTCGTTCGAGGCGTACGACCCCGCAGCTGACGGGGAGCGCCTGCGCGAGGCCTTGGCGATTGCAGGGGGTACGTCGTCCACCCCCACCGCCGATCGCGGAATCACGTTGTCCGGACTGGAGGTACGGCCGTATCCGCATCAACGCGACATGCTGGAGCGGCTGGAGGTTGAGCGGGAAGTGCACGACCGGCATCGGAATCTACTCGTCGCAGCTACGGGCACGGGCAAAACCGTGATGGCGGCGCTCGACTACAAGCAGCTCCGCAAGAAGCACGGCCGCGACCTGCGCCTGCTGTTCGTCGCTCATCGCAGGGAGATCCTCCAGCAGTCCATGCGGACCTACCAAGATGTCTTGGTGGACTCGAACTTTGGCGAGGCACTCCACAGCGGTGAGATTCCCGAGCGCTGGACACACGTGTTCGCCAGCGTGCAGTCACTCAACGCGAAGGCGCTGGATCGCCTCTCACCCGACCACTTCGATGTGATCGTGATCGACGAGTTCCACCACGGGACGTCGCCGACGTACCGGAAGATCCTTGACCACTTCAAGCCGTTGGAACTGCTGGGGCTCACGGCGACGCCTGAGCGCATGGACGGCAAGAACATCCAGGACGAGTTCTTCGACGGTCGGATCGCCGCTGAGATGCGCCTGTGGGAGGCGCTGGAAAATGAGCTACTCAGCCCCTTCCACTACTTCGGCATCAGCGACTCCACTGATCTGAGCACAGTGGAGTGGAAGCGCGGGGCGTATGACCCGACCGCATTGAGCAACATGCTGTCGAGCGACGCCAGGCGAGCCCGACTAGTAGTGAAGGCCGTCAACGAAAAGATCGCGGACCCGGGTGCTATGCGTGCGCTGGGCTTCTGCGTTTCGGTCGCCCACGCACACTTCATGGCGGAGGTCTTCCGTACGGCCGGCCTCAACGCCATCGCCCTGTCAGGCGAGACACCGGCCGAGCAACGCAAGCAGGCGCTGACTGACCTGAAGTTGGGCACGCTACAAGTGATCTTCTCGGTCGACCTCTTCAACGAGGGGCTCGACATTCCCGACGTAGATACCCTGCTCCTGCTGCGGCCCACCTCCAGCGCCACCGTGTTCTTGCAGCAGCTCGGCCGCGGGCTCCGACGCACCGAGGACAAGGCGGTCCTCACCGTCCTTGACTTCATCGGACAGCACCGCAAGGAGTTCCGCTTCGAGAACCAATTCCGGGCACTCACCAACCTGACGCGCAAGCGGCTCCTGGATCACATCGAGCACGACTTCCCGCAGCTCCCGTCCGGGTGCCAGATCATCCTTGAGGAGAAGGCGCGGAAAGCAATCATCGCCAACATCAAGGATCAGATAGGCGTCAACGTCACCGCGTTGGCCCGGGAAGTCGCGGACTACGCTGAGCCAAAGCTCGGTCGCTACCTGGAAGAGAGCGGCCGTGAGCTCAAGGAGCTCTACCGGGGCAACGGCAACTCCTGGACGGGCTTGCTGCGCCGCTCAGGACTTCTCAAGGGCGAGGCGCCTGACGGTGAGGCAGCGCTCCTCAAGCGTGTATCTGCGTTTCTCCATGTAGACGATCCGCTGCGGGTGGCCGCATACACGCGGATGCTGGAAGATGACGCCCCCGCGTACAGCGATCTTGACGAGCAGGGACAGGCCTACGCCCGCATGCTCTTCTTCCAGCTGTGGCCACTCGGTGGGGTGACGCGCAAGGGCTTTGCACACTACGACGCCGGGTTTGCGGCGCTACGCAAACAGCACGCGGTGCGCAGCGAGTTGCGTCAGGTGTTGGCGTACAACCTCGCTCACACCGAGCACGTTCCGATCCCGCTCCTGGGGATAGGCGGCGAGGCCGGAATTCCGCTCACCGTGCACGCTTCCTACAGCCGCGAGGAGATCCTCCCTGCTCTCGGCCAGTCCTTCATTGGCGGCTTCATGCCGGGAGACTTCCGTGAAGGGGTGAAGTGGTGCGAGTCCATCAGGACCGACGCGCTCCTCATCACGCTGGAAAAGGATGAGAAGGACTTCTCTCCTCAGACCCGCTACCACGACTACGCGTTGAGCGAGACACTCTTCCATTGGGAGTCGCAGAACCAGACATCGGAGACCTCTCCCACGGGCCTGCGGTATCAGCACCATGTCGCTGAGGACAGCCATGTACTGCTCTTCGTACGCCGCTACAAGTCCACGGACATTGGCGGGGCCCAGCCGTGGATGCTGCTGGGCCCCGCCGAATACGACACACACACGGGCAGTAAGCCAATGGCGATCACATGGCGGCTGAGGCACCCGATTCCGGCGGACGTGTGGACGTACTCTGCGATCGCGGCCGGGTGACGCGTCGAGGCCGTTCGCGACTGGCCTCGCACTCGGCCTCGAAACGCATTGTTTGAGCCGCACTTGGCATGCTCAACCCGGTGGCGAACTCGCACCAGGTCACCTTTCGGTCAGCAAGCAGGTGGATGCCCCAGCGATCAGCAAGGGCATCCACGAGCGCCATGCCGCGCCCTGTTTCGACGTCCGCGTGCGCGTCGACGAGCGTCGGTAGGGCCCGGGTGTCGGGATCGTGGATCTCGATCCGAAGATGGCTACCGAGCATGGACACGGTGAGGGTTGTTGGTGTCCCTGGCCCCACGTGGTTGATCACATTCGAGACGAGTTCGCTCACGCAGACCTGGGCCGGGTCGGAGAGCTCTTGCAGCCCCCAGGCGGCCAAGTTCATCCGCAGGGCACGGCGCAGGAGGGCCACTTCCGCAGGTTCGGCGAGAAACGCGAGGTCCCATGACCTCCTAGGCATGCAGGTGACGCAGTCCACGTACAACCCCTCCACTTGCACCGCAGTAGCCGTTCGCAACTGTCTACACACTGAGAGTTGCATTGAAACTCTCAAAATGGAACTCTCATCGCTAGCCGAGAGGGGTGCACCACGGCTTCACGCGCCCCCGGCGCACGCCACCTTGCCGTCCCCGAAGCACAACCAGCACGATCTGATCCGATCGACGTGAAGGGCTGAACATGCCAGTCGGACCCACCACACGAAGGCGCCAACTCGGCGCTGACCTGCGTCGCCTACGCGAGGCCAAGGGCTTAACTCTTGAGGAGGCCGGCGCTCGGGTCGGCATCTCGAAGGCGACACTCAGCCGCTACGAGACGAAGGAGGGCACCGTCAAGTGGCCAGCGGTGGATGCTCTTTGCCGTGAGTACGGCGCATCAGACGAAGAGTGCCAGGCCCTGGTTGAGCTCGCGAAAGGAGCCAGGATTCAGGGGTGGTGGCGGTCGCTTGCCGACCCGATCCCCGAGTCCATGAATCTCATGCTCACCCTGGAGGATGAGGTCGTCCGCGAGGACCACTACGCGTGCATGTACATCCCGGGGCTCCTTCAGACACGTGCCTACGCCGAGGCCGTTCACCGCGCATCTGAGATGCAGTGCCCTGAACGGGAAGTCCAGCACATGGTCGATATTCGAATGAAGCGGCAAGAGCTGCTGGAGCGTGACGAACCCCCGCACATCTGGTGCGTCATCGACGAGGCGGCGCTCCGGCGATCCGTAGGCGGCCACAGTGTGATGCAGGAACAACTGCGGCACTTGCTGGCCATGTCAGAACGTCCACACGTCACCGTCCAAGTACTGCCCTTCGCAAAGGGTGCGCACGCAGCAGCAGTCGGCAGCTTCGCCGTCCTCCGCGGTCCGGCACGGGAACTGGACGTGGTGTACGTCGACTTGCTCGGCGGAGGGCTCTTCATGGAGAAGCCGAAAGAACTGGAGCGCTATAGGTTGGCATTCGAGTACCTCAGTGCACAGGCGCTCGACCTTGAGTCCTCGGCAGACATCATCGACCGTATAAGCAAGGAGCCCTGATGACGGCGGCCTCTACGCAACAGTGGTTCAAGTCCTCCTACAGCGGCGGCAGTGGGACCGAGTGCGTGGAGTGCGCGCGGGGCGAGGACGCGATGCTGGTGCATGACTCCAAGCGGGATCATGGTCCCGTGGTGATCGTGCGGGCGCAGGCGTGGTGTGCCTTCATAGGTTCGTTGAAGGCCTCGGCTGACCGAGGGGCGAGCCGCTTGCCGCTGGCCGCTGGCCGCTAGTCAGAGCTACCGGTAGGCAACCGGAAAGCAAGCCGAGACATACGCGCACATCCGCCAGCCTCGCCCGCGGTCAGCTCATGTGGGCGACGACGTTCGCCCGTCGACGCTTCTGACCAATCGACGGACGGGTGGCCCCGAGGTGGATTGGACCCCGGGCCGATCCGTTAACACCGAACGTTCAAGGCTGCCAGCCAGCACACACAGCGATTTCGTAGAGGTCGTCTCCGAGCGGCAAGGACGCTCACTGATCACCACCAGCAACCGGGCACCCAGCCCGCCGACCGCCTAGCGTCCGGGCTGGTCGACGTCCTGCCTCACCAGCACAGCCATGCTCAAGATCCTTACCCGACAACGCGAATATTGGCGTTGCCGCATGGACGTCATTGAGCAACCTCCGTACCTTCGTGTCAAGGAGCCCCAACAAGGGTCGACATGAGGGGGTTTCAGTATGGCGCGCGAGGAACTGACCCGGCTCACGGGGAACGGCAATGGGGAGTGCAATCAGAATGACTGCCCCAACGTCTACCGGACCCCACGCGGCTCCATCATCGTGCAGGGCGACGTCTCGCACGCGTTCCAGCCGCCGGAGGGCGAGACTCTGGCAGAGATCCCGGAATCGGTTCTCAAGGAGGCCGTTCGTGCTCTTGGATGGTGAAGCCTGGCAGGCGAAGTTCCATGACTTCCAGACCGAGGCGTGGCGACTCGAAACGCTGCCTGAGTACCGGGTTCCGCAGGAAGAAGAAGAGATCCGGGCCTACCTGGCAGGCGAACGCATCGATCCCCACACCCACTCCAATGCGTACACCGATGATCTCAAGAGGGTGCGCCGCGAGGGAAAGAGCAAGGGGCGCGTACACATTGTGACCCGTCCCCTCACCACGTATCTCCAGTACGAGTTCATGTACTACCGCCCCCATGCATGGGCAGGCGAGGAGATCCGAATCATGGACGTGACCGACCGGGAAAACCCTCTGGCCGGCGTCCAGGACTTCTGGATGTTCGACAAGAAAGAAGTCGTCCTCATGCACTATCAGCCGGACGGAACGCAGATCAGTCGAGAAGTGTACGAGGGTGACGTGACACCGTTCATCGAGTATCAGCGCATCGCGCTGGCCGAGTCGGTGCCCTTTGAGGAGTACGTGAAGGGCCTTGACATTTGAGCCGAATGAGCTGGGCCAGTCCAGAGCAGACCTAGCCGACATGCTGAAGGCGCTTCGCAAGCGAGCCGGGGTCACTCAGACCCGGCTCGCTCAGCGCTGCAATATGTCCCAAACAAAGATCAGCAATATTGAAGGCGCAAAGCTGACGCCGAGTCTTGTCGATGTAGAGCTGATCCTGAGGGCGTTGGACGCCCCGCCTGACCTTGCCTCAGAGGTGGCAGCAATCGCCCGCACCGCTAACACTGAATGGCAGGACGTGTGGTCCCAACGTCGCACGGGCCTGGAGAAAAAGCAGAACGAACTGGCCGGGTTCGAGCATTCCTCAACCGAATTTCGGTACTTCCTGCTATCCATGGTGACTGGCCTACTCGCGATACCCGAATACGTGAGGGCCAGCCTGGCGCATATTCCCGGAGACCACAGCAAGGCGATTTCCAAGAAGCTGGAACGGCAATCCGTCCTTTATGACACGTCGAAGCGTTTCACGTTCATCCTGACGGAACAGGCCGTCCGGTGGCCGTTCCTACCTGTCCAGGCGATGGCCATGCAAGTTGACCGATTGGTGTCGATCAGCTTGCTGCCCAATATCCGAGTCGGGGTGATCCCCTTGGGCGGCCACATGCCTGTGGCGCCATTGAACACCTTCACAATCTACGACAAGCGCATAGCAACGGTTGAGACGCAGACCGGAGTAATGGTCTTCCGAGATCATCGGGATATCTCTGCCTACCTGGGCGAGTTTGCCACGTATGAAAGTTACGCGCTGTTCGAAGATGAAGGAAGGGAGCGACTGACCGAGTGGGCTCACCAGTTCCGCTCATGATCTTTACCCGACAACGCCAATAAGACTGGGCGCCACCCCGATGGACACTCCATGATGAATGGGCAGTCCAGCCGGGGAGGATTGATGACGCGTACACAGAAGCAGCAGGACTACAGACTTACCGAACATCCTGCCGAGCCGAGAGCAGTACCAGGATGTGGGGGGTGTCTCGGCATTTGTGTACGCCGAGAAAATGCTCGATCCAGAGGCGACTACAGCGCTGCAACCGATGCAAATGTGGGTCTGCGCCAGCACCAAGCAGAGGCACATGCATCATGACCGAGGGAAAGCAGCCCGGGTTTCTTGCTGAGAGGTCGTGCGCATAAGGGCGGGCGTGAGCGCCCATCGGACGTCGGCCTGACACTCGCCTGTCCAGCCTCATGGCTCATGCGTTCATGCGGTACCAGCCAGCCCACGTTCCCCCACACCACTGCACTGTGTCCGGTCTGCCGACACGGCTACCAGGCCCGCCCACAAGAGAGGGCAAAACCTTGAACCCCCCGCTCACCTTCACGCCCACACCCCGAGACGCCGTCGACTGGACCGCGCTCCGCAACTTTGCCGCGCTGCGCGGGCAGCTGCGTGTCTCCTTCAGTCCTCGCTGCAACATCGCCTGCTGGTTCTGCCACAACGAGGGCGACGTTCCGCCGCCGCTGACCCGCCAGGACCGTACCCAGCAGCCCCGTACACGATCACTGTGTGCTGAGCACTACCTCGCGATCATCGCCGCCCTGATGGACACCGGACTCAAACGCGTCTACTTCACCGGCGGGGAACCCCTCACCTCTCCCCTGGCCCGACCGGTGCTGGAGGGGCTTCCCGACTGCGGCCCCGAAGGCTCATACACGCTGATCACCAACGGGACCCGCATCCGATCGAATCGATCGTGGCTGGCCACGACGCTGCTGGACAAGGTCAAGGTCTCGCTGCACTACTTCTCCGACGAGTCGCTTCGTGCCATCGCCGGTACCCGCGTCGGGATCGCAGCCGTGCTGGACGGCATCGAGATGGCGCGGGAGACTTTCGATCGGGTCGAACTCAACTGCTTGTTGCTCAGGGACAACGCGCATGAGATCCGCCGCATCCTGGACTACGCGCTTGAACGTCGGCTGCCGGTGCAGTTCATCGAACTGGTCGGTACCGACTTCAACGAGGCACAAGCCTCTTCTGCTGTGTCCGCCGACGACACCGTGACCTATCTGAGGTCGCTCACCGACGACGAGCACACCGAAGTCGCGGGTGTCGGGCAAGGCCGTCGTGTCTTCCGCATCGATGGTGTTGAGATCGACGTCATCCATCGCAACCTGGGCCGACATCACGTCGGCCAGTGCGGTGCCTGCCCTGTGCGTTCGAAGTGCGTCGAGGGCTTCTGGGCTCTGCGTGTAGACCACGACGGCGGCCTTCAGCCGTGCTTGCTGCGCCCGGACCTCCGCGTGGACCTCAAGCCCCTGCTCGGCGCACCGACCCAGCTCGCCGGGTTGGTCGCCGGGCACGTCAGCGCGTTCACGGAAGGGACCTTATGAGCCTGCCTCCCGCCTACGAGCCCACCAGCACTGCAAGCCACCAGGACCCCTTCATCGTCTTCGAGGGTGTCTCCGGGATTGGCAAATCCACCCTCACGAAGGCCGTCGCCGATCGGCTCTGCGCCTCCACCCTGCACACTCTTCTCCCACCGCACTCCGGTTGGTCGTCGGAAGTGAACAGCCGCCTGTGCCCTCTGCCGCAGTTCGCCTTCTACCTCTCTGGGCTCCTGCACGCCGCCGACTGTGTACGCCGTTTCCGCACGACCGGCCCGGTCATAGCCGACCGGTACGCCTCGTCCGTCATCGCCTGTCACAGCGCCGTGCACGGTATCGACATGAGCGAGAGCATTCGCCTCCTCGACCCGTTCCGCGCCTACCTGGAACCCCCGGATCACACCTTCTACCTGCGCTGTTCAGAGGCTGTGCTGCGTCGCCGCCTTGCTGCGAAGGCACAGCAGAACAAGCTCACAGCCGACGACACCGAGCTGTTCACCGTGTCCGGACGCCTGCCGCGCCTACTCGCCAACTTTGAGGCGGCAGCGCACGCCGACCCCACAGCCGTCGTGGTCGACACCGATAACAAGACGCCCAATGAACTCGCGAACTGGGTCCTCAACTACTTGGAGACCACCCGCGCTTAAGCCCATCGACACCAAGCTAGTGATCCGTGACGGCGGCGCGAGCGGTCTCTTCCCCGGCCAGATCCACGAGGGCGTCGCATGGTGGATCGGCGCGTGCCTCGTAGTCGTCCTCAAGACGACTCGCCTCGTGGTCGCCCACGACGGACACCCCACCAGCGCGACCTTTCACGAGCGGCTGTGCCGGGGAGCGATCAACGCGCAGCACTTCGCCTGCCGCGTCACCGACCTGCGGACCACCACCGAAGCCGAGTTGCTCTCCGTCATGTCCGTCCTCGGCAACCTGCCCGGCGCCCTCATCGCAACGACAACCACCGAAGACGGCGAAATCGTCAATATCGCCCTCTACGACGTCGAGGGCAAGCCGCTCACCGAACACACCGGCCTGGCCACCATCAGACGCCTCATCGCCGATGACCATGTCCCCATTCCTGTCAACAACCGGGCAAAAGGCCTAGTAGTCCACCATGCAGAGAGGGAGAAGCAGGCGTGATCAATGCCGCCGAGATCATCCGCAGCGAGATCGGAATCCTGTTTGTCACCCTTGACTCCCTCCGCTACGACGTGGCCCGCGCCGCCTATGACAGCGGGCAGACCCCACATCTCTCACGGCTGCTGCCACACGGCGGCTGGGAGCGACGGCAGACTCCCGGAAGCTTCACGCTCCCCGCGCACATGGCATTCTTCTCCGGTTTTCTTCCCAAGCTCCCCCAGCCCGAGCAGCCGCCCCGCCTCTGGGAGTGCCGCCCGCCTGCTTTCAAGACCGTGCCGCCTGAGACGTTTCTCTTCAACGCCCCCAATCTCCTCGTCGGACTTGCTCAACACGGCTATCGAACCGTATGCGTGGGAGGAGTCACCTACTTCTCCCGAGAGACCCCGCTTGGCTCCGTCCTGCCCGCGATGTTCGACGAAGACCACTGGCGTCCGGAGTTCTGCTCCCCGGAACCCGACTCCACACGCCACCAGGTCGAGCACGCCCTTGAGATCGCGGACAAGCACGCGGGACGGCCCCTGTTCCTGTTCGTCAACGTCTCAGCTACCCACGTGCCCCACGGCCACTACCTTGGGGAGAGCACCGACACCGCCGCGTCCCAACAAGCGGCACTCACTTACGTCGACGAACACCTGGCCCGCCTGATCACGACACTTACCACCGGTCGACGCTGGCTGGTCATCATGTGCGTAGACCACGGCGATGCCTACGGAGACGACGGCTTCCACGGACGTGGCATCGCACACGCCGTCGTGATGAATGTTCCGTACGCGGCCATGGTGTGCTGAAGGCCGCGGGACCGCCACTACGCTCGCCCGCCATGAGCGACGTTCCCAGCGGCGTCACCACGCGCGATGCCTCCGTCGTAGTGGCCCGAGACGAACAAGGATTGGTGGCCTTGCTGAGCGCGGAATTTTCACGTCACGGGGGTGAGTTTCTTTTCCTCCCCGGCGGGCGGCGAGAAGAGGCGGAGAGCCCTGATGAGTGCGCGCGGCGCGAGCTGAAAGAGGAGGCAGGCATTGTTGCCGCGCAGTGGCGCTCGCTCGGCACTTACGCCATCACCCTGGATTCGACGGCGCGGGTTCACCTTTACGAAGCGCGGCGACTGACCGTTGGGACACAACAACTCACCCCCACCGAGCAAGACTTCAAGCTGTCCTGGTGGCCCATGGCCGAAGCCCTTGACGCCGCCGCGCAGGGTCGGTTCCTGCTTCCGGCCGGGCCGCTTGCCCTGCTCCTGGCCGATCGCGCCGACTGAACGGCACGTAGCTGCAAGGCTTTGCCACCATGCCTGCCGGGCTTGAGCGGCTCTACCCGGATGCCGGCGAGGCCTGGCAGCCGAGCGCACTGTACCTCGCCACGCACCCGCACTCAGCCATCCGAGTGTGGGGGGGATTCCTGGCCCCTACGGGCAAGGCGATGCACAGCGTTCCGAACAAGCTGTTCACCGCGACCGTCGATATCACCCCACGGCTTGGAGCAGCCTCTCCACACCGACACCGACACCGACACCGACACCGTCATCGCCGAGCGCTTCGCGGCCCGTCTGAGCGCGTGCGTCGCGGGTCGGCACGACCTCTGGGTCGTGCCGACCGTCCCCTACGGGTGGTGGGCGATCGAGTGCAATCCGAACGGACAGTGGGGCTGGCTCCCGGACGCGCAGGCCATCACCGAGGCGTTCGCCGACATCTTGACCAGGAAGGAGGCAGCGGACCATGAAGATGCCGGCCGCCCCTGAGACCGACGCCACTCGGCTGCGTGATGCCATGGTGAAAGTCCTCGCCAATGACGGGGCTCTGCGCGACTCGGCCTGGCGGGCAGCGGTCGAGAAGGTTCCACGGCACCCCTTCGTACCCGGCTTCTATCTGCCTGCTGACCAGCGCGACGAGCACGGACTGAACGTATGGGAGCCGGTCACCGCCGAGCTCGACTACGGCCGGTGGCTCGCCGCGGCGTACTCCGACACCACGCTGATCACGCAGTTCGACGGCGAGGAGCCCGACTGGACTGACCCGGTCGTCCGGCATGGCGGGGCTCCCACCTCATCGTCGACGCTCCCGTCGCTCGTCCTGCGCATGTGGGCCGACGCCGACGTGGCGGAGGGCCACACAGTGCTGGAGATCGGAACCGGGACCGGCTATTCCACCGCACTGGCCTGCGAACGGCTGGGCTCCTCGCATGTCACCAGCCTGGAGATCGACCCGCGCCGGATGGAGACGGCGGCACACGCGCTGTACGGCTGCGGGTACTTCCCTACGCTGGCCGTGGCGGACGGCCTGTACGGGTACTGGCCCGAGGCTTGGTACGACCGGATCGTCGCCGCCTGTTCGTTCCGTGCCGTACCGCCCGCGCTGATCGCCCAAGTCCGGCCGGGCGGGAAGATCCTGCTCCCCCTGTCGGGCTGGCTCTACGGAAACGCCCGTGTCCTGCTCACCGTGGCCGAGAACGGCACCGCCGAGGGGCCCTTGCTCCCCGGCACGATCTCCTTCATGCCTGCCCGGAGGCACGCCGCGCCGGCGTTCGGCAATCCTGCCGAATGGGCCGCCGGTCTGCCCGAGAAATCACGGTCCGCCAGGCACAGCCCCGAACGGTTCACGACCGCCACCGAGGAGGCGTTCCACCTGCGCTTCCTCGCCCAAACCGCCGTACCGGACACCCAGATGATCACCATCGACGGAGTCGTACGCCTCGTCGATGTCGTCTCCGGCTCCGCCGCCACACTCACGCCCAACGGTGATATGTGGGACGTCCGCGAAGGCGGCCCGGTGAAGCTGTGGGAACGGATCGAGGACGTCCTGGACGCGTTCGACGCGGCCGATCGGCCGGGACCGGAGACGTTCACGATGCACGTGTACGACGGCGGGCAACACCTACGGCATCCGCAGATGCCTGGGCTGCCGCTTCCGAGGGCTTGAGTGATCACTCGATGCGCCTGACGCGTGTTCTGTGTCTCCGGCGGGCACGCATGCCGTTGACCAACCCTGGGGGAAAAGGAGTGAGGACCGGTATGACGAACCTGGTCCCGTGGCAGCAGCGGCTGTCCACTGGTACGGAAGACATTCAGGACGAGGTAGTCCGCGTATACCAGCAGACGCGTCACAGCAAGGCGTACGTGCCCACGATGATTTGGGGCACGCTTCAGACCGAGGCGTATGCGACCGTCGTCCTTCGGCAGGTTGTCGAGTTCCTCGGTGTCCCGGATGACGTTCCGGCGGGAGTGGCCAAGCGGATGGAGCGGCAGCGGGTGCTCTACGACGGTGAACACCGCTTCGACGTGATCCTCGGCGAGCAGGCTCTTTACACCAACGTCGGAGGGCCGACGGTGATGTGTGGGCAGATGGAACGTCTGCTTCGGGACTTCGACCTTCCTTCCCTCAGGCTGGGCATCGTCCCCACCACTGCTGAGGTGGGAATGGTTCCCGAGCCCGGCTTCAACATGTACGACGACAGTCGCGTCCACTACGAACTCGTCTCCACCGGGGTGGACATCACCGACCCGGCCGAACTTGCCCTGCACGACAAGGCCTTCAGCATCCTCAGCAACGCTGCCTGCTACGGAGACGACGCCAAGTCGCTCATCAACAAGGCTTTGAATTTCTGGAGCGGCGACTGAGCATGACTGCTGAGGCGTCGCACCGAGTTCAGCTGGGCAGCGCACCGTCGAGCTGCGTCAGCTCCCCCGCGCTCAGCTTGAGTTCGGCGGCCCGGGCCGAGTCCTGGATGGATGCCGGGCGGCTGGCTCCCGGCACCGGGATCATTGCCGGGGAGCGGTGGAGCAGCCATGCCAGGGCGATCTGCTGCGGGCTGACGCCGCGCTCGGCCGCGATGCGGTGGAAGGCGGTGCCTGTGGAGGTCGGGCCCGACGGGCCGTCGAGGGAGCTGCGGGCGATGCCGCCCAGTGGGCTCCAGGGCAGGAAGGCCAGGCCCAGCTCCGTACTCAGCCGCAGTTCGGGCTCGCTGTCGCGCACGGCGGGGGAGTACTGGTTCTGGACGGAGACGAGCCCGTCGCCGAGGATCGCGTGCGCCTCGCGGATCTGGGCGGTGTTCACGTTGGAGATCCCGACGGCGCGGATCGTGCCGGCGTCGAGCAGCTCGAGCAGTGCGCCGACGGAGTCGGCCCATGGCACGGCCGGGTCCGGCTTGTGCAGTTGGTAGAGGCCGATGGCCTCGACGCCCAGTCGCTTCCGGGATGCCTCGGCGGCGCGCTTGAGGTGTCCTGGGGTGCCGGTGACCGTCCAGCTGCCGTCGCCGGGCCGGCCGCGGCCGCCTTTGGTGGCGACGAGGACGCCGGAGGTGTCGCTGCCGTAGCGGGCGAGGGCGCGGGCGACGAGGAGTTCGTTGTGGCCCCTCTCGCCGGCGTGCCAGTGGTAGCTGTCGGCGGTGTCGATGAGCGTGACGCCCGCGTCGAGGGCGGCGTGGATGGTGGCGACGGCCCGCTCCTGGTCCGGTCGTCCCTCGATGGACAGCGGCATGGCGCCCAGGCCGACGGCGCTGACGGTGGTGTTCCCGATGGTGCGGTACTGCATGGCGGGTCTGTTCCTCAGGCGGCGTGGGTGGCGGATACGTCCAGGGCTTCGGCGACGGCGCTGGGCAGCCAGTCGGTGGTGCGGGAGAAGGAGAAGCCCAGCTCCTTCGCACGGGCGTTGCTCATGGCGTAGTGGCGATCGAAGGAGAAGGGCGAGGCGGCCTCTCCCGTGGCGATGGTCCGGTATACGGGTTCCCGGCCGGTCAGCGCTGCGATGACGGCGGCCAGGCCGCGTACGTCGAGCAGTTCGTCGGAGCACGCGTTCACCGGACCGGTGAAGTCGGTGGCCGTGGCCGCCCACAGCAGCAGGTCCGCCAGCTCCTCGTAGTGGATGAAGACCGTGGGCTGCGCCTCGGCGTGCACGGCGATCTCCGTGCCCTGGCCGATGCGCTCGATGTAGTGCGCCAGGCGGCCGGTGAAGTCCTGCACGCCGCCGCCGAGCACGTGTGCACTGCGCACGGAGGCGAAGGCGAGCCCGCCGTCCCGGGTGAAGACGGCCTCCGCCTGGCGCTTGCCCTCGGCGTAGTGGGCTTCCAGGTACGCCGCGTCGTGCCAGGGCAAGTCCATCTGCACCAGCCAGGCGGCGGGTTCCACGATGTCTTCCGGCACAGGTGTGCCGTACGGGACGGCGGGCAGTGCGGCGGTCGCCGGGTCGTACACCTCGATCGTGGACGTCATGACATACCGAGCGGTGCGGCCGCGGAAGGCGCGAGCGGCGATGGCGGCCTGCACGGGGGTGTAGCAGACCTGGTCGACGACCACGTCGAAGGTGCGGGAGCCGAGGGCGGCGGTGAGGCCGGTCTCGTTGTCGCGGTCGGCGACGAGGTGCTCGACACCGGGCGGTGGCGGGGTGGAGCCGCGGTTGATCACAGTGACCTGGTGCCCGGCGGCCTGCAGGCGCTGGACCAAGAGCTTTCCGACGTACCGGCTGCCGCCGATGACACAGATTCTCTGCATGCCCCCATCCTGGAGATCTACCATCACCAGCAGAAGTGCATACTTACTGGACAGGTATTAAGGAACGCTGTTGATCGATGTGCAGCGCCTTCGCGTACTGCGGGCAGTGGCGGAGCACGGCAGTTTCAACCAGGCGGCAGCGGCCCTCCACCTCACCCCCTCGGCCGTCTCCCAGCATGTGGCAGTCCTGGAGCGCAGCCTCGGCGCCCAGGTCGTGGCGCGCAGCACGCGCGGGGTCACCCTCACCCAGGCCGGTCGGATCATGGTCCAGGCCGCCGAGTCGGTCGCAGCGGAGCTTGCGCACGCAAAACAGCAAGTCGACCAGCTCAGTACGGGCCGTACGCAGCTCACCATCGCCACGTTCACCAGCGGCGGCAGGTTCCTGCTGCCCGGCGCCCTCGCTCGGCTGACGGCAGCCCATCCCCGTACCGTGCTCCATGTCAGGGAGGCCGAGCCCGAAGACAGCCTGCCTCTGGTCCGCGAGGGCGCCGTGGACCTCGCGCTCGCCTATCACTTCGACGGCCCGCTGCCCGGCCAGGTGAGCCAGAACTCCAGCATGGAGTGGACTGCGCTCATGGAAGACCCCTTGTACGTCGTGCTGCCCGAGGGCCATCGACTGGCCGGCCGCGCTGTGCTCGATATCGCCGAGCTGGCGAGCGAGCCCTGGGTGCTCGGCTGCCTCAAGACAGAGGCGTACCTGCAGCGCTACGCCGAGCGCGCCGGCTTCGACCCGGAGATGCGCGGCACGACAACCGACTACTTCTTCGCGCGCTCGCTCGTCGCCGCAGGCCTGGGCATCTCACTGATCCCCTCCATCGCGCTGGCCCCGGAGGTGCCAGGCGTGCGCGCCGTCCCGATCAAGAAGCCGGGTCCGACTCGGCACATCGGCGTTGCCGCGATCAGCCGCCGCCGTGACCACCCCCGGCTCGCGACCCTGATCAATGCTCTTCAGGAGCAGGCAGCAGCTCTGGACGACACGTGACCGCGGGCCAGCTTGCCAGGTGGCCGTCATCAGGCTCCCGGCCCCGGATGATCCCGCTGATCAGGGATGCGTGCGATGCCCTTCGAGGGTGCCGTTGCGCCAAGGCGTGCAGGGCGTGATCCGCTGATGGGGGTCAGCGCACGGTAGTGGGAACATCCGCCGCGATCCGCGCGACAGACTCTCTGACCGCATCCAGCGCCGCTGTTCGTTCCTGGTCGGTCATACGGGCCGGTCCATGGGTGACCACCGGGTCGAGCACCTGGAAGCCGAC
Source organism: Streptomyces sp. Z423-1 (assembly GCF_013009255.1). Lineage (NCBI taxonomy): Bacteria > Bacillati > Actinomycetota > Actinomycetes > Kitasatosporales > Streptomycetaceae > Streptomyces > Streptomyces sp. Z423-1. Next base: position 5,879,248 of record NZ_CP053109.1, on the reverse strand, counting down.
GAACTCCAGCATCCCGCGGTGGATGTGGAACAGGAAGTCGTCCATCGGACCGAAGGCCCCACCGGGCTGGAACGACTCACTGGGCCCGCCGGTCGTGAACAACAGCATCGCGCGCTTCCCGGCGAGCGCCGCGTCGCGGAAGAGCCCGAAGTCCCCGCCGAAGACCCCGCCCATCACGAAGACCCGGTCCACCCATCCCTTGAGGACCGCGGGCAGCGAGAACCACCACAGCGGGAACGACAGCACGAGCAGATCAGCGGCGAGCAGCAGGTCGAGATGGGCCTTGACGTCCGCGTTGAGTGCCCCCTCCTTGACCGCGCGCATCTGCTCGGTCTGCGGCTTGAACGGGCCGTCCACCGGTGCGAATTCCTCGCGGGCGAGCACCGGCGCCCATCCGGCGGCGTAGAGGTCGAGGACCTCGACTCGATACCCGGCCTCGCCCAGGGACTGAGCCGCGGTGGTCATCTGGGCAGTGCTGAACGAGTGGGGCTCGGGGTGAGCATGAACGATCAGGGCCCTGGGCGCAGCATCGTAGGTCGACATGAAGAGATCATATCGATGTATTGCGATACGTCAATCAGATCGCGGTGTCGATCACTCGCGCCAGCTGCGCCAGCCGCTCTTCATCGCGCCGGTAGTGGGTCCACTTGCCCACCCGCGTGGGACGTACGAGTCCCGCCCGTTCGAGCGTGCTCATGTAGCTGGAGACCGTCGACTGGGCAAGTCCCGACTTCGCCTGGATGTGCGTGACGCACACGCCGACCGTGCACCGGTCCGCGATGGGCTCGTACTCGCCGAAGTGCGTGTCGGGATCCTTCAGCCACTGCATGATCTGCAGACGGGCAGGGTTGCCGAGGGCCTTGAACACCTCGATCAGATCGCCCGGATCCCATCCCGCCGTCGCGGCCATGCGCCACCTTTCTCGCCAGTCAGTTCAACAGACCACGATATCTCGATATCGGATCCGCAGTGCTCTGAGCAGACCCTGGATCAAGCGATGTCCTCCGGGACTTCGATCCGCTCCTTGAACTCGCCCCGGTTCGTTTCCTTCACCTCCTGTGTGTATGTGATGTTGCCGCTCGGCAGGCGGACGGTGAAGCGGAACCAGTGCGTCAGGATGCGGTGCGTCGCGGAGTCCAGGACCAGTTCCTCCTCCAGCCTGACAAGCGTGAGTTGGTCCTCGCTCACACGGACACCCGCCTCGCGCAGTCGGTCCAGGGCCGGTTCCACTTCCCGCCGGGCCTTCGCCGCCCACGGACGGTCCGGTGCGTCGGTGAGTTTCCTCGACGCGACGTCGGCCTTGAGGCTGACCTGGTGGCCGTACGCGCTCTTCGTCAGCGTGACGTCAACGCCGTCCGTCTTCTTCACGTAGCCCCTGAAATCGGCGAGGGCGGCCACCGGGTCCTCGACTTTGTTCGCTATCCCCGGGTCGGTCGCGGACGCCTGCGTCCACTCCGCCGATCCCTCCCTGCTGAGGTAGGCCGTGTTGCCGAACACGAACAGCTCTTCGCCACGCGTGTCCTCGCCGGTGCTCACATTCCCCAGTACGTGCAGCGCCAGGGGGTCCGGGGTGCGCTCCATCATGGCCGAGTACATGGCCTCGCTCTGCTGCTCCGCTTGCGTCAACTTCTCCTGCCCCCGCACTTGGAACCTCCACCCTGGGCCGGCAGTCATCGCCTCTTCCGCCAGGTCGAGGTGGTCCTCCAGAGTCTCCAACGCCATGGGACCCGGCTCCTCGACGGTGCAGGCGGCCAGGGGCAGGGAGAGCATCAGGCCCAGGAGAGCGGCCAGTCCGGAACGTGCCTTCATATGCTCTTCTCCTCCAGGGGCTTCTCGGGCTACTGCCGGAGACTACGACGCATGGCGGCGCGATGGGTTGCAAGCGGCGTGGCCGATCAGGTGCGGGGCGGTACGGGTGTTGCCGCACCGTGTCCCGCGCTCGGCCTCCACGGCGGCGTCGCGTCCATCTCGCCGGCTTCAAGTGGCCCATGGCCGCCGGTTCTTGTGAGAGGGCAAGAAGATGACCACGCAGACCGACCCTGTCGACCACCAACTCGTCCGGGCGGCGGCACACGTCGCTGCCACACGCTGCCGGGGCGACAACCACACCATGGCCGCTGCGGCCCGCGCCCGGGACGGCCGGATCGTCACCGCGGTGAACGCCTATCACTTCACCGGAGGCCCCTGCGCAGAGCTGGTCCTGATCGGTACCGCTGCCGCCCAGGGTGCCTATGACCTCGACACCATCGTCGCCGTGGGTGACCGCGACCGAGGTGTCGTGCCCCCATGCGGCCGCTGCCGTCAGGTCCTTCTCGACTACTTCCCGGCCCTCAAGGTCATCGTCGGGACAAACGACCGCCTTCGGATGGTGCCCGTCACCGACCTGCTTCCGGAGAGCTACATCTGGGCGGATCACCAGGTGATCGACGTTGGTTGATCAAAGGCGCTTGCTTTGCAGATACCTGCCGATGACATGGTGCGATGCGGTCTCGATGCCGTCGGCTCCCGGATTGTGGCGACCGCCGAGGGGAGGCAGGGTGGTCTCGAGACCGTCATCGCGAAACGAGTTGTGTGAGCCGGGAACCGGCGAACTTGGTCACCGCCGAACGAGTGGGTCGGTACACGGTCCGGAATGCGGTGGCCGACGGAAGATGGTCCATTCCGGGCAGGCTTACGGAGGTGTGGTGCATGTCAGAGAAGAACCCGGATCACGGGACCGCCCGCGAGGGCCTACTGCCGTCCGAAGTCCAGTTGCTGCAGGATGTCACTCCGCCTTTCTTTCCTGAAGGTGGTTCGGCAATGACAATCCTCGTCGATTGGCCTCCCGGTCACCCCGGACTCCCTCCGCATCGCCACTCGGGCCCGGCATTCGGCTACGTGATGGAGGGCGCGCTCCGGTTCGAGCTCGAGGGTGAGCCGGAGCGTGTGGTCGAGGCCGGTGGGACGTTTTGGGAGCCGGGCGGTGACGTGATCCACTACCAGGACGGCAACGCCCTGTCGGACGCACCGACCAAGTTCCTGGTGACCATGGTGTGCGCGCCGGGTCAGCCGATGCTCACGTTGGTCGACGAGGAGGAGCTGAAGGAACGGGCGCACCTGCGCTCCCCGCGTCCCTCCGAAGGCTGATCCGCGCGATCGGCGGACTGTGTCGGCGGTCAAGCACTGGCATCGTGGGTGAAGAGCGCCTGGCCGCACTTGAGGCCGAGTGCGCACGACTGGTCGCGCTCGGTGCGGTGCGCGTGCGGCTACTGCGTGCCGATGGCGTCAATGAAGTCGGGCGACCGAGCATTCTGCAGTCTGCGGCGCCCTGCGATACTCCCGGTCAGTCAGGTCGCCGGGGCGACGAGGAGGAGGCATGGGCGGGGACGATCCGCATATTCATGTGGAGTCGAAGGTGGTCCAGGGCGGTGCCGCGGTCGGCGTCTGCAATGTGCTGGCATCGACGTTCGATCTGGTCGGTGATCTGCCGAGCCTCGTCACCGCTGGATGCGGGGTGCGGGTGCCGTATGCCATGACCTCGCCGCGGCCGGATCGCGTCACCTGCCTCGCCTGTCGTGAGCACGCGCGGCTTGAGCACCTGCGCTTTGCGGAGCAAGTCGAACGTCTGAGTCGCATGCCTGGGTCGGTCATTGGGCCTGCCGAGGCGAAATTGGCTGTGGAGCGGCATCGTGACCTTGCGGAGAGGTTTATCTGACGCGCAGGGGTGAGCAAATGACCTCGGCTGTGTTGGTCTACCGTTGGCTTCAAGTGGCCCATGGCCGCCCGGTTTTTTGTGAGGGTGGCGGTTCCGGGGCGAGTGTCAAGAGCGCCCTTCGGGCGTCGGCTTCGCCGATTTCACTCTTGACACTCGCCCCTCCACCGCGGTGTGCAGTGATGGCCGGGCGGCCCAGGGGCGGGGCGGTGGGGACGGTGGGTGGGGTGTTCGGCTCGTGGCCGTGTGGCGGGTGTGGGGTGGGTGGGGCGCGCTGTCGGTTCTGGGTGCGCCGGGGTGGTTCGGCGGGTGAGGGGGAGGGATTGTGGTGGCTCGGGCGGTGGTGGGGACGTGGGCGTGTCGGGGTCCCTGCTGGCTGTCGGCGGTGGTTCCGCGTGTTCGGTCCGGTTGCCAACCGGCTTGAGTTCATTGCGGATTGGAGCTGCCGTCGGATGTCCCCCGCGGGCGGCCTGCCCTACGATGGGGGCACGTCTTGCCGCGGAGGGGAATCATGGGCTACCAGGAACGGCGGGTCGCACTGATCGCCAAGCGCGCCGCACCGCACCTGGAGCCCGGCGAGCAGATCCAGACGGGATTCATCGCGCAGACCGGTTCGTGGATCACCGCGCGGGTGTGGACGTTCGTGGCCACTGACCGCGCAATCCTGATCGTGGGCAAGAAGGGCGTGCAGCGCCTCCCCCGCGACCTCCGCTTCGGCGAGCCGACCGGGATGTACCACGAGATCGAGTTCGACCGCACGTACAAGGTGCACCGGCAGTACTACTCGGAGATCACCGCCGCCGACGAGGCACTGCGCGACATGCAGGCCCGCGGCGACTCGCCGGAGAGCGAGCAGCGCTGAGCCTGGTTCGCCAAGCGCCTCTGGACGCAGGGGGACGTCTGGTGAGTGACGGTTGATTGTGCCTGCGCAACGCGCTTGCTAATCAAGTTTTATTAGTGCGGCAGGGGGTATACGGTTCCCCGCGCGACCAGCTAGACAAGTTTGACTAGCCTGTCCCTCGTCCGACTCCGTCCCCTCCCGAAGGAGCCCGCATGACCGTCCTGCCCGACACCGGATACACCCCGACCCCCGAAGACCGCGCAAGCCTCGACGCCTGGTTCGCGGACTACGACGCCGCGAGCGGCAAGCGTGACGTCGAGCGCATGGCGGAGATGGCCGTGTTTCCGCTCAACCTCGTGAGCGACGATTCCGCGGGCAACGGTCGGTCGGCACAGTGGGACCGGGAGCAGTTCGTCGCGACCATGACCCATGTGATGGGCGAGGGGAGTCAGGACATCACCTTCGAGTCCACCCGGACCCCGGTCTTCCTGACCTCCTCCATGGCCGTGGTCTTCACGGACTCGACCATGACCGTGGACGGCCACTCCCAGCAGCTCCGGTACGCCGACATCCTGCTCAAGCGGGACGGGAAGTGGGCCTTCCAGACGATGATCCAGGGCGGGTGGGGAGACAACCTGTAGTGCCGGACTCGGTCCTTGTTGGCGAGTGACCTGCCTGCAGGGCTGGTTGAGCTACTCGCCGACGACCTGTAGGCCGTATGCCGCCTTGAGGTCGGGAATCCAGTCGTCGAAGAAGCGGATGCCGTGCGGTTCGCCGAGGTGGTTCAGTTCGTCGAGCGTTACCGGTCCTTGTCGCAGCCGGTCTGCGAAGTCCCGGAAGAAGAGTTCGAATCCACCCGGCGTGTACAGCTCGGTGATGCGTGCCGGCTCGTCCCCCGCGTTCCACATGGTGTGGGGGATCCGGCGAGGTTTCAGTACCCAGCAACCGGGGGTCGCCCTGACGACCTCCTCGCCGACCCGGGCGTGCATTTCGCCCTCGTGTACGTGGAGCCAGACGTCGTTCTGGTGGATGTGCGGGGGGAGCAGCAGGCCGGGCTCGAAGAGCTGCTCGATGATCGAGACGGCGCCGTTGGTCTCCTCGCCGTACAGCTTGATGAGGACGCCGTCGACGTCGTCGCCCTCGTCCCTGGCGATCAGTGTCTTGCCCTTGACGCGTCCACTCATAGCGCACCTCGCCATTCCCGACCACAGCGGCGCCGCACTTCCACCGTCACACAGCGGCCGTACCCTCCGCCACCGCCGGGATCGAACATCCGAACATGCGATCTCGTCGGCTCGCGCGGACGATGGAAGCAGAGACAGCGGAGACAGTGCTCCATCCGCACGACCACTTCCGATGCCCATGTTGCTCACAGACAAGAACGCCGTGATCTTCGGAGCCGGTGGGTCGATAGGCGGCGCGGTCGCTCGTGCCTTTGCCCGTGAGGGAGCCAAGGTCTTCCTCGCCGGTCGTACCGAGGCCAAGCTCCAGGCCGTGGCCGGGGACATCGCAGCCACGGGAGGAAGGGCCGAGACCAGCCAGGTCGACGCGCTCGACGAACAGTCCGTCAACGACTGCGTCGCCGCGATCGTTAAGGAGACAGGGAGAGTTGACGTCTCGTTCAACGCCATCGGACTGGACGAAGTGCAGGGCACCCCGCTCATCGAGATGTCCTACGACGACTTCGCCCGCCCCATCACCATCGCTACCAGAACGCAGTTCCTGACCGCGAAGGCGGTCGCACCGCACATGATCGAGGCCGGGTCGGGGGTGATCATGATGATCACGGCGTCGCCGTCCCGGATCCCCTTCCCCCTCGTCGGCGGCTTCGGCGTCACCTGTGCCGCGTTGGAGGGCTTGTCCCGCACTCTGGCGGCCGAACTCGGGCCCAGCGGTGTGCGCGTCATCTGTCTGCGCTCGGCCGGATCGGTGGAGTCGATCGAGGAAGTGCTGGACAAGCACGCCACCGGCACCGGGATGACGCGTGACGAGTTCATCGCCGGTCTCACGGACATGACGCTGCTCAAACGGCTGCCCTCGCTCGACGACGTCGGCAGCGTCGCGGCGCTCATGGCGTCCGATCTCGCCGCCGCCATGACCGGGGCGGTCCCCAATGTGACCTGCGGTCAGGTGGTCGACTGACGGCCACCGCCGGCCCGGCGGAGGGGAGGGCGGCGGCCGTCGCATCCGCGTTACGACGTCGGGTTCAGGTCCGCCCGGCCGAACAGCAGGGCGTAGCCCGAGGGGAGTTGGGCGAGGGTCCGGGCGATCAGGTCGTCACCCACCAGCTTCGGGAGGGCGCTGAGGACCGAACTGACGTCCCAGCGGGCCGTCGCCGGGGTGGCGCCCTCTATGCGGGTGGCCACCGAGTCGACGAATTCCGGGGCCGTCAGGGGACGGGTGGCCGGGATCTGGGAGGCGACGACCCTTGCCGCTTCCTCGGGGAGGGCTTGGGCCAGGGCCACTCGTTCGTCGCCCGTGACGTGGCCGCCGAGGGCGGAGAGGACGATGCGGGTGATGCGTTCCGCTTCCGCTCTCGTCGGGTACTGGCCCGCTTCCTGTACGGCCGTGATCAGGTCCGCCCAGGTCGCGGGCGTCGTCGTCAGAGGTGACGTGGTCGGGGTGGGCATCGTCGGCGCGGTCATCGTGCGGCTCCTCCTCCGTATCCGTAGTCCGTAATCCGTCGTCCGTCGTCCGTCGTCCGTATCCGTAGGGCAAGGGGACGCGCCCCGCAGGCGGCGTGCTGGCCTGCGGGACGCTTCTCGTCTGCTGCTGAGCTCAGCCGCTGAGCTGCTTGCGGCTGTCGCCGCCGGTGATCTGGATGCGGCGCGGCTTGGCCGCCTCCGCCACGGGGACGCGCAGCGTGAGGACGCCCGCCTCGTACGAGGCGTCGATGCGGTCCGTGTCGAGGGTGTCGCCGAGGAAGAGCTGACGGGTGAAGGTGCCCGTGGGGCGTTCGGCGGCGATCATCTCCGCGCCCTCGGGGGCGGGGCTGCGGCGCTCGGCGCGGACGTTCAGGACGTTGCGTTCGACGTCCAGCTCGATCGTCTCGGGGTCGATGCCGGGGAGGTCGAAGTGGACGACGAAGTCGTCCCCGGACCGGTAGGCGTCCATCGGCATCGCGGCCGGGCGGGTGGGGCCGAAGACCTGCTGCGCGAGCCGGTCGAGTTCGTGGAACGGGTCGGTGCGCATGAGCATCACGGGTCACTCCTTTCCAGGGAGGGGATGGGGTGCGATGCCCTACGGCTTCTTATATAACTCCGGGGAGGAAACTTGACAAGATGCGACTCAGGTTCGTCGTTCCCGCCCACGTGAGCGTTAGTCTCGGGCCGGATACGGGGTCGCAGGAGGAGGCAAGGATGGCCAGGGTTCCCAGCGCACTCGTCGCCGCGAGCGGGCTCGTCGGTGGGTACGGCGTCGCCCGCTGGACCAAGAAGCGGCAGCTCGGCGGGGTCGTGCTGGCCGTCGCGGGCGCCGCGGCCGCCCAGCAGTGGCGGGAGCGGGCCGGTGGGAAGGCCGCCGGGGCGCTGAGCGCCGCGTACGTCGCCGCCTTCGCCGGGTCGCATCCGCTGGCCAAGAAGGTGGGCGCCTGGCCGGCCGTGTTCGGGGTGGCGGGGGCCGTCGCCCTCGTGTCGTGGGCGGTCGCCGATCGGCAGGCGTGAGCTCCGAGGTCACGAGGACGCACACGCCACAACGCCGCAAACGCCACAAACGCCACACGCCGCAAGAGGACTTCACGGCGCCGACCTGAACGCCCTCCGATACCCCTGCGGACTCGTCCCCACCACCCGCCGGAAGCGTTCCCTGAACGCCGTGGGCGAGCCGAACCCGGCCTGGGTCGCGATGCGTTCGACGGGGTACGACGTCGTCTCCAGCAGGTACTGTGCCCGCCGCACCCGCGCCCGGTGCAGCCACTGCAACGGCGTCGTCCCCGTCTGCTCACGGAAGCGCCGGTTGAGCGTACGGGTGCTCATGCCCGCCTCCCCCGCGATGTCGTCCAGCGTCAGGTCCCGGTCGCAGTTGTCCTCCAGCCAGGCCAGCAGGGGCTCCAGCGTCGCGCCCGCCGGGGTCGGGGGCTGGTCGTGGACGATGAACTGGGCCTGCCCGCCCTCCCGTTCCAGCGGCATGACCGACATACGGGCGGCGTGCGCTGCGACCGCCGAGCCGTGGTCCATGCGGATCATGTGCAGGCACATGTCCATCGCCGCGGCGGCGCCCGCCGACGTCAGGAACTGGCCGTTGTCGACGTAGAGGACGTTCGGGTCGACCGTCACCCTCGGGTACCGCCGGGCCAGATCCGGTGCCGCGAACCAGTGGGTCGTGGCGCGCAGGCCGTCCAGCAGGCCCGTCGCCGCGAAGATGAACGCGCCGACGCACACCGACGCGATCCGCGTGCCGTTCGCCGCCGCCGCGCGCAGCGCCTCGGCGACCCCGGGCGGCAACGTCTCCGGCGGGTCCGCGACACCGGGCAGGATGATCGTGTCGGCGTCCGCCAGGGCCTCGATCCCGTACGGCGCCCGCACGGTGAACGCCCCCGCGCTCACCTCCCCCCGCTGCGAGCAGACCCGCACCCGGTAGGCCTCGCGGCCGTCCGGCAGCCGGGCCCAGCCGAAGGCGTCGATCGGGGCGGAGAGGTCGAACGGGATGACGCCGTCCAGCGCCAGTACGGCCACGGTGTGCATGGCGGGATCGTAGGCATACGACGGACTCCCGCCAAGCCGGTTCATCGGTCGATCGCGCCCCGGAGCCCCGTACCAGGCGGCTGGCGAGAATCCGTTGAAGCATGGCATTACCGCCACTTCTGCAAGATCCGCCGCCCGCATAGCGTCAACCCCCGTGACCAAGTTCCTCCTCGCCGTCCACGTCCTCGCCGCGATCGTCGCCATCGGCCCCGTCACCGTCGCCGCGAGCAAGTTCCCGCCCGCCGCACGCCGGGTTCTGGCCGCGCCCGACGACCCGAAGGCCGTCGAGACGGTCCAACTGCTGCACCGCATCTGCCGGGTGTACGCCACTGTCGGCGTCGTCGTGCCCGTGTTCGGGTTCGCCACGGCCGGCGCCATGGGCGTGCTCGGCGATGCCTGGCTGATCGTGTCCATCGTGCTGACCGCCCTCGCCGCGGTCGTCCTCGTCGCGCTCGTACTGCCCAAGCAGGGGGCGCTCGTGGAGGGCGGCGGGACGCGTGAGGCGACCGTGCGACTCGCCATGTTCACCGGCGTGTTCAACCTGCTGTGGGCGGTGGTGACGGTGCTGATGATCGTCCGGCCGGGGTCGACGACCGGCGCCTGAGCGCTATCGGATGTGCTGCGTCCGGTGCGTGAGCACGTTCACCACGCGCCCGTTCGGGTCCCGTACGTAGAAGCGCCGTACGCCCCACTCCTCGTCCCGCAGTTCCCGTACGATCTCCGCGCCCGCCGCCACCACCTGCGCGTACACCGCGTCGACGTCCTCGACCTCCACGCTCATGTCGGGGACGACGGGCGCGGTGCGTTCCTCGGTGATGAAGATGAGCTGGGCGGTGGGGTTGGCGGGCGAGGCGAGGGTCATGACCCAGCCCATGTTCATGACCTCCTCCAGGCCGAGCAGGCCGTAGAAGTCGCGGCTGGCGGTCATCGACTCCTCGGAGTCGGTGTGGATGTCGGGGACGATCCTGCGGACGGTCATCGAAATGCCTCCATCGACGGGCATACGGGCTTACGGGGGCTTACAGGGCCTTCGGACATACGGGCATCCAGTTTTTGTTATCGCCCCACCTTCCCCACGTCTCCTCACCGTCCCCTCCACACGCACGCGACTTACGACGTTGAGGTACGAGGCACGTGACACGACACATCAGCCGCCGCGGCATGCTGAAGGCCACCGGCGTGGCAGCCGGAGCCATCGGTATGGGTACGGCCCTCCAGGCGCCCTCCGCCACCGCCGCGCCCGCCACCGCCGCGCCCGCCGCCGGCGCGGCCTTCGCCCACCCCGGCCTGCTGCACACCCGCGCCGACCTGGACCGTATGGCCGCGAAGGTGAAGGCGGGGGCCGAGCCCTACACCGCCGGGTACGCCAAGCTGGCCGCGAACCGGCATGCGCAGAGCGGCTGGACGGCAAATCCGCAGGCGATCGTCTACCGGGGATCGGGCAGCCCGCAGAACTACAGGACCCTCTACAACGACATCCACGCCGCCTACCAGAACGCCCTGCGCGCCCACGTCTCCGGCGACAGCGCGCACGCCGACACCGCGGTGGCCATCCTCAACGCCTGGTCCGCCGAGCTGACCAGCCTCCGGGGCTCGGCCGACCGGTTCCTCGCCGCGGGTCTGTACGGCTACCAGTTCGCGAACGCGGCCGAACTCGTTCGCGATCACGCCGACTTCGACCTGGCCCGCTTCCAGAAGATGCTGCGGGAGGTCTTCCTGCCGCTCAGCGACGACTTCCTCAAGAATCACAACAACGCCGTCGTCACCAACTACTGGACCAACTGGGACCTGACGGCCATGGCCTGCGTCCTGGCCGTCGGCATCTTCTGCGACGACCGTGCCGTCGTCGACCGGGCCGTCGAGTACTTCAAGCACGGCGAGGGGCTCGGGTCCATCAGGAACGCCATCCCTGTCGTGCACGAGGACGGCCTCGCCGAGTGGCTGGAGGCCGGGCGCGACCAGGGGCACGCGCTGCTCGGGGTCGGGCTCATGGGCACGTTCTGCGAGATGGCCTGGAACCAGGGCATCGACCTGTACGGCTACGACGACAACCGGTTCCTCAAGGGCGCGCAGTACGTGGCCAAGTGGTGCCTCGGTGATGACGTGCCGTACACCGCGAACACCCGGAAGAAGGGAGCGATCGGGGGCTGGTCCGGGACCGAGACCGCGACCGGGGCCGCGGGGGTCGATCCGGCGATGACCCGGCCGATCTGGGCCATGATCGCCAACCACTACACCAAGCGGCGGGGGCTGGACGCCTCGTACGTCACCCGGATCGCCGCGAAGTCCGCGCCGGAGGGCGGGGGCGGGCACTACGGGCCGAACAGCGGCGGCTACGACCAACTGGGCTTCGGCACGCTGGCGTTCACGCGGGACCGGGTGTCCGGGGGTACGTCGTCGTCGCCGGCGCCGACGCCGAGTGCTTCGGCATCCGGCGCGCCCTCACCCGCCGCGCAGCCCGCACAGTCCGCACAGCCCGGGACCCCGAGCGCCGCCGCCTCCGCCTCCGCCACCCCGGACGGCGACCTCGCCGCCACCGGCACCGGCGATGTCGCGGGCTGGATCGCCGCGACCGGCATCACCGCCCTGGCGGGCGGCCTGCTCCTGCTGCGACGCCGAGGGCGTACGGGAGGCGGGGCCTGAGTCCCACCCCGCTCCAGCGCACCGACAGACCCGGGCGGCCGCCTCCGGCATGGAACCGGAGAGGTCACGCCCGCACGGTCCGGGCCTACGCCCCCAGCATGTGGGTGATCGTGTAGATCAGCAGTCCGGCCAGGGAGCCCACCACCGTGCCGTTGATTCGGATGAACTGCAGGTCACGGCCGATGTGCGCCTCGATCTTCTTCATGGTGTGCTCGGCGTCCCAGCTCGCCACGGTGTCGGTGATCAGCAGGGTGATCTCGCTGCGGTACGTCGTCACGACGTGCACCGCCGCGCCCTCGACCCAGCTGTCCACCTTGCCCTGGATCTTCGGTTCGGTGGCCATCCGGGCGCCCAGGGACAGCAGCGAGGCCCGCACACGCAGCCGCAGCTCGCTGCGCTCGTCCTCCGCCGCGGAGACGATCATGGAGCGTACGGCGGTCCAGGCGGAGGCGATCAGGTCCTGGACCTCGCCGCGGCCCAGCACCTCGCCCTTGAGCCGCTCCACCTTGGCGCGCGTCTCGGTGTCGGACTGCAGGTCGGAGGCGAAGTCGGTGAGGAAGCGGTCGAGGGCGCCGCGCGCCGGGTGGGACGGCATGTCCCGCATCTCCGCGCAGAAGCGCAGCAGCTCCTTGTAGACCCGCTCGCCGACCTTCCGGTCGACGAACCGCGGGGTCCAGCCGGGCGCCCCGCCCTGCACGGCGTCCATCACGGAGTCGCTGTGCAGCACCAGCCAGTCGTGCGCGCGGGAGACGATCAGGTCGACGACCCGTTTGTGGCCGCCGTCGGCGACGACCTTATCCAGCATCTTGCCGATGCCGGGCGCGATCTCCTGCACGTTCGCCCGCCGGGTGATCGCCTCACCGACCACCGCCTGTACGTCGGAGTCGCGCAGCACGGTCAGCGCGCCTCTCAGGGCCGTGGCCAGTTCGGCGGTCACCCGGTCGGCGTTCTGCGGTTCGGCCAGCCAGGCGCCGAGGCGACTGCCGATGCCGACGGCGCGCAGCCGCTGCCGTACGACGTCCTCGGAGAGGAAGTTCTCGCCGACGAACTCGCCCAGCGAGACGCCCAGCTGGTCCTTCTTGGTCGGGATGATCGCGGTGTGCGGGATGGGGATGCCGAGCGGGTGGCGGAACAGGGCGGTGACGGCGAACCAGTCGGCCAGCGCGCCGACCATGCCGGCCTCGGCGGCCGCGGCGACATAGCCCGCCCAGGGGCCGGCGCCCGCGTTCGAGGCCCACTTGGCCAGGACGTAGACCACGGCCACGAAGAGCAGCATCCCGGTCGCGGTGAGTTTCATCCGGCGCACCCCGCGCCGCTTCTCCTCGTCGGCGGGGCTGAACGTCGTCATCGCCCGGACGGCGGACACGGGCACGCCACGGGTGCCGACGGTTCGGTTACCGGCCGTGTCCGGCCGGGCATGCTGTTCTATGGCAGCTGCTCCCGTTTCGCCTGCTTGATCCGGTTTCGTACGATCCATCCGCTCCACCCGTTCCCGAGCCTCCACTCCACATTGTCCCTTCCTGACCGACTCCTGGAACGGGACAAGAGTTCCCCGCCCCGGCCAACCTCCCCCACCTCCATGGCCCATCATGGGGTGATGCCGTCGGAGCCCCGGGCTCCACTTCCGCCCGAGACTTCCGCCCGAGGAGAAACGCACCGCATGACCAGGCGTCATCACGCCGGGAGTGTGGGGGTGTCCCCCACCAAGCACAGCGCCTTGCTCGCCGCGATCGTCTCGCTGATCGTGGCCATGTCGGTCGCCATATACGTCTCAGTCGCCTCCGACGACGGCACGGCACAGCGCTCCGTCGCGGGTCCCCGCCCCCCGCACAACTCCGCCGCCCCGGTCTCCACCGGCACCTGGGTCGGCTCCTGGTCGACGGCCCCGTCCGCCGCCGAGCCCGGCACCGAGACGGCCGGGCTGCACGACCGCTCCGTGCGCAACGTCGTCCACACCAGCGTCGGGGGCACGGCCGCCCGGATCACCCTGTCCAACCTCTACGGCCGGCTGCCGCTGACCCTCACGCACGCCACCATCGCCCTCGCCGCCGCCGACGGCAGCGCGGCCGCGCTGCCGCAGACGATGCGGCGGCTGACGTTCAACGGCATCACCACGGCCGTGGTCCCGCCGGGAGGGCAGGTGATGAGCGACGCCGTAAGCATCACGATCCCGTACGACAGCGACGTCCTGATCACCACGTACGCCCCGGCCGAGCCCGGCCCGGTCACCGTGCACGCGCACGTACGGCAGATCTCGTACGCCGCACAGGGCGACCACGCCGACGACGTGACCGGCACGCCGTACACCGAGCAGGTCGAGTCGTGGCGCTATCTGACCGCCCTCGACGTGCTCAGCAAGGAGGCGCACGGCACCCTCGTCGCCTTCGGCGACTCCCTCACCGAGGGCCACTCCTCCACCCTGGGCGCCAACCGGCGCTGGCCCGACGTCCTCGCCGAGCGGCTGCGCGAGGCGGCCGACGCGGGGCAGGACGTGCCCCGGTACGGCGTCGTCAACCAGGGCATCGGCGGCAACCGCATCCTGACCGGCGGCAACGGCCGCCCCGCCGACAACCCCAGCGGCCTGACCCGCTTCGCGCGTGACGCGCTCGGCCGGACCAACGTCAAGGTCGTCGTCATCGACCTCGGCATCAACGACATCCTGCGCAACCCCTCCGTCACCGAGCCCGACCAGATCCTCGACGGTCTGCGCACCCTGGTCGGCCAGGCCCACGGCCGCGGCATCAAGGTCATCGGCGCGACGCTGATGCCCTTCGGCGGCCACCGCGGCTACAGCGCCGACCGGGAGGCGGTACGGCAGGAGGTCAACGCCGAGATCCGGGCCGGGCGGGTCTTCGACGCGGTGGTCGACTTCGACAGGGCGCTGCGGGATCCGTACGACCCGCGCCGGTTCCGCCCGGTCTACGACTCGGGCGACCATCTGCATCCCAACGACCGGGGGTACGAGCGGATGGCACACGAGTTCGACCTGAGCGAACTGAAGGGTTCGGTTCCGGCGCTGCTCTGACCGGCTGTCCGGCGCGACTGCGACCGGCTGCCCGGCGCTGCTCTAACCGGCTGCCCGCCGCGGCCGCAACCGGCTACTCGGTGTCCCTGCGCCGCTGGTCGTGCCCCCAGCCGTGCGTCAGGTCCCCATGCCCCAGCATCCGCCGGTCCGACCCCTCGGCCTCCCGCTTCTCGCGGCGCCGCTGGGCACGCGTCCGCTTGCGCTCCACGCCGACGCCGCCCCAGAAGGCGAACCCCGAGACGATCACCCGCGGGGCGCCCGGGTCACCCGGCACACCGTCCTCGCGGTGGTCGAAGCCGCCCATGATGCCGATGCCGCGGACGACGACCTCGACGCCGGGCGGTACGACGATGTTCACGCCACCCATGATCGCCACGCAGTTGATCTCGACCTCGCGGTCGGCGAAGTACGCCTCGCGCAGATCGATCTCCCCGCCGCCCCAGAACGTGAAGCAGGTGAACCGCTTCGGCACCGTCCAGCGCCCCTTGCGCTGGAAGCCGGACATCACGGCGACGCCCCACGTCGAGGAGCCCTCGCGCCCGGTGATCCGCTCGGCCCAACCGCCCCGCTCGGCGGGCTCCTTGACCATCGAGACCGACGGCGCCGGCGCCCCGTTCCCGGCCGGCAGGTCCCGCGTGATCGGCGCCAGCTCCCCGTACGTGCGTGCCTGGTAGGTCGCGTCCAGCCGCTCCTCGAACTCCGCCATGTCCAGGCGCCCCTCCGCGAGGGCGTCCCGCAGGACCTCGGCGACCCGCTCGCGATCGGCGTCGGAGGCACGCAGTTCCGGGGCATCGTCGGTCATGGACAGCAGCCTACGTTTTCCCGGCAGCCGCCACTATGCGGTTGCCCTCTCCTCGTACATTCGCGCGATCACGGCCTCGATGTCCGGCTCCCGCACCGACAGGTCCACCAGCGGATAGTCCGCCGCGATCCGCGCCACCAGCGGCGCCGCCGACTGCGCCGCCGGGAAGGCCAGCCACTGCCGGGGCCCCTCCACCCGCACCACCCGCGCGGGCGCCGGTGCCTCGATCGGCGGCAGCTCGCGCTCCAGGTCCACGACGAGGGTCCGCTCGCTCTCCCCCGCCTCGTGCAGCCCGGCGAGCGGGCCGTCGTACATCAGGCGCCCGTGGTCGATGACCATCACCCGGGAGCAGAGCTGCTCGATGTCCTGCAGGTCGTGCGTGGTGAGCAGCACCGTCGTGCCGCGCTCGGCGTTGAGGTCGCGCAGGAACTCGCGCACCCTGGCCTTGGAGATGACGTCCAGGCCGATGGTGGGCTCGTCGAGGTACAGCACCTCGGGGTCGTGCAGCAGCGCCGCCGCGATGTCCCCGCGCATCCGCTGGCCGAGGGAGAGCTGCCGTACCGGCACGTCCAACAGGTCGGCGAGCTGCAGCAGTTCCACGCACCGGTCGAGGTTCGCGCGGTAGCGGGCGTCGGGGATGCGGTACATGCGGTGCATCAGCCGGTACGAGTCGATCAGCGGCAGGTCCCACCACAGCGTCGTACGCTGCCCGAACACCACCCCTATGCGATGCGCAAGCCGCGTCCGTTCCCGGGACGGGTCGATGCCCGCGACCCGCAGCCGTCCGCCGCTCGGGGTGAGGATGCCGGTCAGCATCTTGATCGTGGTCGACTTCCCGGCGCCGTTCGGCCCGATGTAGCCGACCATCTCGCCGCGCGCCACGCGGAACGAGATCGAGTCGACGGCCCGCACCTGCCGCCGCTCCCGTTTCAGAAAGCCGGTCTTCTTGCGTACGTCGAAGACCTTCTCGACCCGGTCGAGTTCGATGAAGCCGTCAGCGTCCTCAGTCACCGTCACCGGTCTAACTCCCTGTGCTCCGATAGGTCTTCAGCCCCGCCCGCCACGCCAGCCCGGCCAGCGCGCAGCACGCCACCGCCACCAGCGGCGGCGTGGCCGCCACCCACTGCGGCAGGTCCAGCGGATACGGCCGCCCCAGGATGTAGCTCGCGGGCAGCCAGTTGACGAAGGCCAGCGGCAGGACGAAGGTCACCCCGCGCACCAGTTCCTTGCCGAACACGGTCGGCGGGTACTGCAGCAGCGTCGTACCGCCGTAGGTGAACGCGTTCTGCACCTCGGAGGCGTCCTGCGCCACGAACTGGAAGGCGGCGCCCGCGACGAACACCGCGCAGAAGATCGCCGCCCCGCTGAGCAGCATCACCGGCATCAGCAGCACCTTCAGCGGCGTCCAGTCGATGTCCAGCGTCGCCAGCGCGTAGCCGAGGACCAGCGCGCCCTGGGCGACGCGGCCCAGGCGGCGCAGGCCGAACCGGTCGGCGGCGACCTGTGCGAGCACCGGCGCCGGCCGCACCAGCAGCGTGTCCAGCGTGCCGTCCCGCACCCGGCGCCCCAGCCGGTCCATCGATCCGATCGCCAGGTCGGCGAGTCCGAAGGCGACGCTGCTCAGGCCGTACAGGAAGGCGATCTCGGGCAGTGTGTAGCCGCCGAGCGCGTCCACGCGGGAGAACATCAGCAGGATCGCGACGAAGTCCAGCGCGGTCGCCGCGAAGTTGCCGACGGTGGTCATGACGAAGGAGGCCCGGTAGGCCATGGTGGACTTGATCCACATGGCGACGATCAGGCCGTACGCCCGCAGCCCGTCCGCGACCCGGCCGGCCTGCCGCACGTGACCGATATCACCCACCCTGCACCACCACCCGCCGTGTGGCCGCCGACTGCACCAGCCGCCCCGCCGCCAGCAGCGCCACCGCCCACGCCCCCTGGAAGAGGAACGTGCCGACCGGATCGGCGTGCCCCAGCAGCACGTCCGCCGGCGCCTGGAGCAGCGACGACCACGGCAGGGCCCGTACGACCTCGCCGAGCAGGCCGGGGAAGACGTTCAGCGGCAGCAGCATGCCCGAGCAGAAGGTCCCGGTGATCATCAGCATCTGCGTCACCCCGGTCCCGTCGAGCAGCCAGAACGCGCTCAGCGCCACCAGGTACCGGATCCCGAAGCTGACCACCATCCCGAGCAGTACCGCGACCAGACAGGCACCCCACGTGACCGGATCCGACGGCAGCGCGACGTCGAAGAACAGCGCCCCGAACGCGAAGGGCAGCACCCCGCGCCCCAGCAGCTGGAACAGGGCCCGGCCCAAGTCGCCCGCGAGCCACCACAGTTGAAGGTCGGCGGGGCGGTAGAGGTCGATCGCGACATCACCGGTGCGGATGCGTTCCATCAGCTCGGTCTCGAAACCGCCGCCCCCGATCGCGAGCGTCGACAGCAGCGCCTGCCCCAGCCACACATAGGTGACGGCCTGCGCCTGGTCGTACCCGCCGAGCTGGGGTCTCTCGTCCCACAGGGCGAGGTAGGTGTACACGAGGATCAGCCCGAAGACGGTGTTGGTGAACACCCCGGCGGCCGTGGCCGCCCGATACGTCGCGTACCGTCGGAAACCCCCCACCGCGACGGCCGCGTACAACCGTCCCGTGCCCACACCGAACCACCGTCCCCGACCAGCCCGACACCGAAGCGCAGGAGCCTAGTACGCGGCCGATCCGGACCGCGAGGCATTTTCCGGGCGGACACGTGCCGGGATCCGGGAACGGAACGCGGGGTGCGAGAGTCTTCAGATGGGGGCGCAGATGACATCCGAGGGACGACACAGGAGTCCGTGCACGACATGAGAGACGAGCCGCAGCCGCAGCAGCCGAACCAGGGCGGGCCCGGGGAGGGGAAACCCGGGCGGCCGAGGCGCACCGGCTGGCGCCGGATCATTCCGACCTGGCGCATGATGCTCGGCACCTTCGTCATGGGCGTTCTGCTGCTGATCGGCCTGTTCTTCCTCGGCTACTCCATGGTCAAGATCCCGCCGGCGAACGCGCTGGCGACCAAGCAGAGCAACGTCTATCTGTACGCCGACGGCTCCCAGCTCGCCCGGGACGGCGAGGTCAACCGGGAGAACGTCACCCTCGCCCAGATCTCCAAGGACGCGCAGCACGCCGTACTGGCCGCCGAGGACCGCGACTTCTACACCGAGTCCGCGATCGACCCCAAGGCGATGGTGCGCGCCGCCTGGAACACGGCCACCGGCAAGGGCAAGCAGTCGGGCTCCACGATCACCCAGCAGTACGTCAAGAACTACTACCTGGCCCAGGAGCAGACGGTCACCCGGAAGGTCAAGGAGTTCTTCATCTCGATCAAGCTCGATCAGGAGAAGAGCAAGAACGACATCCTGGAGGGCTACCTCAACACCAGCTACTTCGGCCGCAACGCCTACGGCATCCAGGCCGCCGCCCAGGCCTACTACGGCATGGACGCCACCGAACTGGACGCGGCCCGCGGCGCCTACCTCGCCGCGCTGCTCAACGCGCCCAGCGAGTACGACGTCGTCGCCCACCCGGAGAACAAGCCCGCCGCCGAGGCCCGCTGGAACTACGTCCTGGACGGCATGGTCAAGGAGGGCTGGCTCACCCGGACCGAGCGGGCCGGCCTGAAGTTCCCGGTGCCGAAGGAGGCCACCGTCTCGACCGGCATGTCCGGGCAGCGCGGCTACATCGTCGACGCGGTCAAGCAGTACCTCACCGCCAACGACATCATCGACGCGGAATCCCTCGAAGCGGGCGGCTACCGCATCACCACCACCCTGCAGAAGCCCAAGCAGAACGCCTTCGTCAAGGCCGTCAACGACCAGCTGATGTCCAAGCTGGACAAGAAGAACCGCAAGGTCGACAACTACGTCCGCGCGGGCGGCGCCGCCGTCGACCCCAAGACGGGCAAGGTCGTCGCGATGTACGGCGGCATCGACTACGTCAAGCAGTACACCAACGGCGCGACCCGGCGGGACTTCCAGGTCGGCTCCATCTTCAAGCCGTTCGTGTTCACCGCGGCCGTCGAGAACGACTCGACCACCCAGAACGGCACGCCCATCACCCCCAACACCTACTACGACGGCACCAACAAGCGCCCCGTGCAGGGCTGGAGCGGCGCCTACGCCCCCGAGAACGAGGACCAGGTGTCGTACGGCAACATCACGGTCCGCGAGGCCACCGACAAGTCCGTGAACTCCGTGTACGCGCAGATGGCCGTCGACGTCGGCCCCGACAAGGTCATGCGGACCGCGGTCGACCTCGGCGTGCCCGCCGGCACCCCCGAGCTGGGCCCCTACCCGTCGATCGCGCTCGGCGTGGCCCAGGCGAGCGTCCTGGACATGGCGGAGGCGTACGCCACCCTCGCGAACCACGGCGAGCACGGCACGTACACCCTGGTCGAGAAGATCACCCGGGAGGGCGCCGAGGTGATCGACCTGCCCGAGCGGAAGACCACCCAGGCCGTCAGCCGCGAGGCCGCCGACACCACGACGTCGATCCTGCGCAGCGTCGTCCAGAACGGCACCGCCACCGAAGCGCTGGCCGCCGGCCGTCCGGCGGCCGGCAAGACCGGCACGGCGGAGGAGGACCAGGCGGCCTGGTTCGCGGGCTACACCCCCGACCTGGCCACCGTCGTCGCCGTGATGGGCCAGGACCCGGTCACGGCCGCCCACGAGTCGCTGTACGGCGCGATGGGCCTGGACCGCGTCAACGGCGGCGGACCGCCCGCCAAGATCTGGGCCCAGTTCACCAAGGACGCCCTCGAAGGCACGCCGGTCAGCGACTTCGACCTGCGGCTCCAGGAGGGCGCCGACGTGGTGTTCACGCCCACGGCCCCGCCCGCCGACGACCGGGCCACCGACGCCCCGACCGACGGGGACACGCCCGGCACCGACGGCACCCAGACCCCGGGCGAGGCGCAGGGCGGCACGACCGGCGGGGCCACGACGGGCGACGGCGGTACGACGACGGGGGGCACGCCCACGGACGGCGGGACGCCCACGGACGGGGGCACGACCACCGACGGCGGCACGACGACGGACGGCGGGACGACCACCGACGGGGGCACGACCACCGGCGGCGACACCACCACCGGCGGCACCGAGGGAGGCATCACCGGAGGCGGCACCTCCACGGGCACGACGACCGGGGGCATGCCCGGCTTCCGGCGCCAGTGACCCCGGATCAGTGACCGGAGGTCGCCTTCAGACCCACGACGGCGACCAGCAGCAGACAGACGAAGAAGATCCGGGCGGCGGTGGCCGGCTCCCCCAGTACCACCATGCCGAGCACCGCCGACCCGGCCGCCCCGATCCCGACCCACACGCCGTAGGCGGTACCGATGGGCAGGGACTTCGCGGCGTACGAGAGCAGCAGCATGCTGGCGACGATGCCGGCGCCGGTGAACAGGCTGGGGACGAGCCGGGTGAAACCGTCGGTGTACTTCATCCCGATCGACCAGCCGACTTCGAGCACACCGGCGATGATCAGCAGAACCCAGGCCATGAGAGGCACCTCCGAGAGACAGGCGGACTGACGGGGGTGCGTCGTCTTTGCCTTCAACCCGGTACGGCGCGTCTCGTCGGGTGGTTCTCCACCGTAGCAAAGGGCACACGAAAGGGCTGGTGACGACGGTCACCAGCCCTTCTGTACTGCTTCTCTTACAAGTACAGCCCCGTGGAGTCCTCGGACCCCTCGAACCGGTCCGCGGCCACCGCGTGCAGATCACGCTCGCGCATGAGGACGTACGCGACGCCGCGCACCTCCACCTCGGCACGGTCCTCCGGGTCGTACAGGACCCGGTCGCCCGGCTCCACGGTCCGTACGTTCTGCCCCACCGCGACGACCTCCGCCCACGCCAGCCGACGGCCCACGGCCGCCGTGGCGGGGATCAGGATGCCGCCGCCGGAACGCCGCTCGCCCTCGCTGGTGTCCTGCCGCACGAGCACACGGTCGTGCAGCATCCGGATGGGGAGCTTGTCGGGATGGGTGCTGTGGTCGTTTCTGTTACCGCTCACGCCTTGAACCTACCTGCATTCGAAACATCCGTAGGCCGGTGGGTCAGCGCTTACGGCGCCGGGGGCCCAGCACGAGCAGCCCGACGACACCGACGGCGACGAGTGCGGCGGGCAGCACGCGCGTCATCCGGGGCGCGCCGTTCTCGTCCACGAACTGCGCCTTGACATCGCTCACCACCCGGTTGACCTGAACATAGGCACGCCCGAGGGTGTGATCGACATTCGCCGCGACCTTGGCCCGGGCGTCCCCGACGATCGTCTTCGGGTGCACCCGCACCCCGATCTCGTCGAGCGTCTCGGCCAGCACGTCGCGGCGGCGCCTGATGTCCGCCTCGATCTGCGCCGGGGTTCTGGTGTCCGACGTGTCCGCCACGGTACGGCCTCCGAAGTCTGGTGATGCCTGTTCCGGACAGTCTGTCAGCTCCACGGCCGACCGCACCGCCAGGACCCCCGGTTACGCTTGCCGGATGAGCGATCGACTCCAGCCCGGGGACGTGGCCCCCGCCTTCACCCTGCCCGACGCCGACGGCAACGCGGTGTCCCTCGCGGACCACAAGGGCCGCAAGGTCATCGTCTACTTCTACCCCGCGGCACTGACACCCGGCTGCACCAAGCAGGCCTGCGACTTCACCGACAACCTCGACCTGCTGGCCGGCGCCGGCTACGACGTGATCGGCATCTCACCGGACAAGCCCGAGAAGCTGTCGAAGTTCCGCGACAAGGAGTCCCTGAAGGTCACGCTGCTCGCCGACCCGGAGAAGTCCGTCACCGAGGCTTACGGGGCCTACGGCGAGAAGAAGAACTACGGCAAGACGTACCTGGGCGTCATCCGCTCCACGGTGATCGTGGACGAGGAGGGCAAGGTCGAGCGCGCCCTGTACAACGTGCGGGCGACGGGCCACGTGGCCAAGATCATCAAGGATCTGGGCATCTGAGACCCCTGCCCGGCCAGTAGCATGGCCGGGCAGCACCAGGCGGCCGTGGTGGAATTGGCAGTCACGCTGGGTTTAGGTCCCAGTGGGGTAACTCCCGTGAGGGTTCGAGTCCCTCCGGCCGCACCAGCAATTCCCTCGGCTAGCCGAGGAGTTCCCGCACCACCGGCACCAACGCCCGGAACGCCTTCCCCCGATGGCTGATGGCGTTCTTCTCGTCGGGGCTCATCTCCGCGCACGTTCGCTTCTCGCCGTCCGGCTGGAGGATCGGGTCGTAGCCGAAGCCGTGGGTGCCGGTCGGTTTGTGGCGGAGTACGCCCCTGAGACGGCCCTCGACGACCCGTTCCGTGCCGTCGGGCAGGGCCAGGGCCGCCGCGCAGGTGAAGTGGGCGCCGCGGTGCTCCTCGGGGATGTCGGAGAGTTGGGCCAGGAGGAGGTCCAGGTTGGCGCGGTCGTCGCCGTGCGTGCCGGACCAGCGGGCCGAGAAGATGCCCGGCGCGCCGCCGAGGACGTCGACGCACAGGCCCGAGTCGTCGGCGACCGCGGGCAGGCCGGTGGCCTTGGCCAGGGTGTGGGCCTTGAGCAGGGCGTTCTCGGCGAAGGTCACACCGGTCTCGCGGACGTCGGGGACGTCGGGGTAGGCGTCCGCGCCGACGAGGTCGTGGCGCAGACCTGCGTCGGCGATGATCGCCTTCAGCTCGGTGATCTTTCCGTGGTTGCGGGTGGCGAGGATCAAGCGGGTCATGCCCTCAGTATCCAGCGCCGCCAGGCGTCCGCTTACGGCGTGCAGACCTTGGTCAGTTCGCCGGCCGCGTCCGTGACCGGGCTGATGTCGGGGGTCTGGTCGCCGTTCGCCACCCCCGTGCGGACGTTGTCGACGGCCTTCTGGAGGTCGTCCACGGCCTTGTTGACGTCGGCGTTGTCGGTCTTGTCGCCGATCTCGCCGAGGTTCTGCTCGATGGAGTCGAGGGACTCCTGGAGCTGGGTCGGGTCGTTCGCGGCGCTCTCGACGGCCTGCTGGAGGTCCGTGACGCTGTCGGCTATGGCGTCGGCGGTCTGGACGCAGTCGAGTGCCTTGTTCACGGCGTCGCAGCCGGTGGTGAGCCCGGCGGTCAGCGCGATCGCTGCCAGGGTGGCGGCGACGGCTGCGGTACGGCGTCGGCGGCGGCTCGCGGCCATGGAACGGTCCCTCCCTCGGAATCGGGCCCGACGGGCCCGGATGCTGGCCGGGCGCACAGGGATGAGCCGTGCGCCCGTATCTCATGAGACGCGCCGGTGGTCGGTACGGTTGCCCGCGCCGACCACCGCTTTTGGTGCGCCCTTTACCTTCGGCCGGTCACTTCTCCAGGGCCGCCGCGAGCGCCGTGCGCTGCAGCTCGGCGAGTTCCGTACAGCCGGCCACCGCCAGGTCGAGCAGCGCGTTGAGCTCCTCGCGTGCGAAGGGCTCGGCCTCCGCGGTGCCCTGGACCTCGACGAACCGTCCGTCGCCGGTGCAGACGACGTTCATGTCGGTCTCGGCGCGCACGTCCTCCTCGTAGCAGAGGTCGAGCAGCGGGACGCCGCCGACGATGCCGACGGACACGGCGCTGACCGAGCCGGTGAGGGGCTGGCGGCTGGGCCGGATCAGCTTCTTGGCCCGGGCCCAGGAGACGGCGTCGGCCAGGGCGACGTACGCGCCGGTGATGGCCGCGGTGCGGGTGCCGCCGTCGGCCTGGAGGACGTCGCAGTCCAGGACGATGGTGTTCTCGCCGAGCGCCTTGTAGTCGACGACCGCGCGCAGGGAGCGGCCGATGAGGCGGGAGATCTCGTGGGTCCGGCCGCCGATCTTGCCCTTGACCGACTCGCGGTCGCCCCGGGTGTTGGTGGAGCGGGGCAGCATGGCGTACTCCGCGGTGACCCAGCCCTCGCCGCTGCCCTTGCGCCAGCGGGGGACGCCCTCGGTGACGGAGGCGGTGCAGAAGACCTTCGTGTCGCCGAAGGAGACGAGGACGGAGCCCTCGGCGTGCTTGCTCCAGCCGCGTTCGATGGTGATCGGGCGGAGCTGTTCGGGAGTGCGGCCGTCGATTCGAGACATGGGTCGAGCCTATCCGCCCGCCGATCCGGCTCGGTCCCCCCATGTTTTTGGGGGGACCGACCAGCACCGTCACACGAAGAGGGGCTCACATCATGTCTTCGATGTCCGCCGCGATCGGGTCGGCGTCGGTGCCGATGACGACCTGGATGGCGGTGCCCATCTTCACGACGCCGTGGGCGCCGGCGCCCTTGAGGGCGGCGTCGTCGACCAGCGAGGCGTCGGACACCTCGACCCGCAGCCGCGTGATGCAGCCCTCGACCTCTTCGATGTTGTCGATGCCACCGAGCCCGGCAACGATCTTCTCAGCCTTGCTGGCCATGTCTTTCTCCCTGATCCAACCTGATCCGACCTGATCCGACCTGGTCCGAAGCGCTCTGTCGCAGTAACCCACAGTCGGCCCACGTTCGCGAGCGGTCCTGGCGTACGTACCGAATGATGGCGTCACGACAGCGGAACCTTCCGCCGACTGGTCTACACCACCTGGCGGACGGTCGCCAAACCCGGTTCTCCGGGAGGAGTCCGATGAGTGCCGACAGCGCCGCCCGTCCCGCTCGCGACCGCTGGAGCACCCTCTATCAGGGCCTGCAGAAGATGGGCCGCAGTCTTCAGCTCCCCATCGCCGTCCTCCCGGCCGCGGGCATCCTCAACCGGCTCGGTCAGCCGGACCTGTTCGGCGACGAGGGGCTCGGCTGGACCAGCGTCTCCAAGGTGATGGCGGGCGCGGGTGGGGCGCTGCTCGACAGTGCGCTGGGTCTTCCCCTTCTCTTCTGTGTCGGTGTGGCGATCGGCATGGCGAAGAAGTCGGACGGTTCGACCGCGCTCGCGGCGGTGGCCGGGTTTCTCGTCTACTACTCGGTGCTGCGTGAGTTCCCGGAGCCCTGTCCGGTGGGGGGCGGAGGTGATCGGCACGGGCTGCCAGGCCGCCGACGGGACGGTGTCGGCGTTCACGTACCAGAACCCCGGGGTTTTCGGCGGCATCGTCATGGGCCTGCTGTCGGCCTTCTTCTGGCAGCGTTTCCACCGTACGAAGCTGGTGGACTGGCTCGGCTTCTTCAACGGCCGGCGGCTGGTGCCGATCATCATGGCGTTCGTGGCGATCGTGTTCGCCGCGCTGTGTCTGTGGATCTGGCCGCCGGTCGGGGACGCTCTGGAGAGTTTCAGCGACTGGATGAGCGATCTGGGCGCGTGGGGCGCGGGCGTCTTCGGCATCGCCAACCGGGCGCTGCTCGTCGTCGGCCTGCATCAGTTCCTGAACGTGCCCATCTGGTTCCAGTTCGGCACCTACACCGCGCCCGACGGCACGGTGGTGCACGGGGACATCAACATGTTCCTGGCGGGCGACCCGAACGCGGGCCAGTTCACCACGGGCTTCTTCCCGATCATGATGTTCGCCCTGCCGGCCGCCGCCCTCGCCATCACGCACTGCGCCAGGCCGGGCCGCCGCAAGGAGGTCGGCGGTCTGATGCTGTCGGTGGCGCTGACGTCGTTCGTCACCGGCATCACCGAGCCCATCGAGTACTCGTTCCTCTTCGTCGCCCCGGTCCTCTACGGCATCCACGCGCTGCTGACCGGGGTGTCGATGGCGGTGTCGTGGGGGCTGGGCGCGAAGGACGGGTTCAGTTTCTCGGCCGGTCTGATCGACTACGTCATCAACTGGAACCTGGCGACGAAGCCGTGGCTGCTGATCCCGATCGGACTGGCGTTCGCCGTCGTCTATTACGTGATCTTCCGGTTCGCGATCACCAGATTCGACTTGAAGACTCCGGGCCGGGAGGCCGAGGAGGAGGTGCAGGACGTGACGAAGGCCTGAGGGGCGGAGGCGAGGGTTCCTTATGCGCCCTTCATCGTGCTACAACAGGTCTACACCACTGAGTGGTGTAGACCACCGGACGCCGCCGTCCCCCTTCCCTTTGTTCCCGGGCGGCGCCATGCCCACTGGAGGAAGTTGTGTCCACGGCCAGCGCCGCTCCCGCGGCCGAGAAGAAGAAGGGCTCCGGCGCGATGGCTGTACTGCAGCGTATCGGCCGCAGCCTGATGCTGCCGGTGGCCGTGCTGCCCGCCGCCGCGCTGTTGGTCCGCCTCGGCAACGAGGACATGCTCGGACGCCCCGAGTTCCCGGCCTTCCTGACGAAGATCGCCGGCTTCATGGCCGCCGGTGGCAACGCGATCCTGGACAACATGGCGCTGCTGTTCGCGGTGGGCATCGCGATCGGTTTCGCGAAGAAGTCGGACGGCTCGACCGCGCTCGCCGCCGTCACCGGCTACCTGGTCTTCAAGAACGTGCTGGGCACGTTCACCGACGGCAGCCTGCCGAAGAAGGAAGCCATCGTCGACGGCAAGATCGTCATGGTCGAGCAGGCGGTGGACGCCAAGGTGCTCGGCGGTGTGGTCATGGGCCTCGTCGTCGCCCTGCTCTACCAGCGCTTCTACCGAACCAAGCTGCCCGGCTGGGCGGGCTTCTTCGGCGGCCGCCGCCTCGTCCCGATCCTGTCGGCCTTCGCGGGTCTGATCATCGGCATCGTCTTCGGCTACATCTGGCCGGTCCTCGGCGCGGGCCTGCACAACTTCGGCGAGTGGCTGGTCGGCTCCGGCGCGGTCGGCGCGGGCATCTTCGGTGTCGCCAACCGCGCTCTGATCCCGATCGGCATGCACCACCTGCTGAACTCCTTCCCGTGGTTCCAGGCGGGCGAGTACGAGGGCAAGAGCGGCGACATCGCCCGCTTCCTGGCAGGCGACCCGACCGCGGGCCAGTTCATGACCGGCTTCTTCCCGATCATGATGTTCGCGCTCCCGGCGGCCTGCCTCGCGATCGTGCACTGCGCCCGCCCCGAGCGCCGCAAGGTCGTCGGCGGCATGATGTTCTCCCTCGCGCTGACCTCGTTCCTCACCGGCGTCACCGAGCCGATCGAGTTCACCTTCATGTTCATCGCGCCGGTGCTGTACGCGATCCACGCGCTGCTCACCGGTGTGTCGATGGCGCTGACCTGGGCGCTGGGCATGAAGGACGGCTTCGGCTTCTCGGCCGGCGCGATCGACTTCGCCCTCAACCTGGGCATCGCCACCAACCCATGGGGCCTGGCCCTGGTCGGCCTGTGCTTCGCGGCGGTCTACTACGTGGTCTTCCGCTTCGCGATCACCAAGTTCAACCTTCCGACACCGGGCCGCGAGTCCGACGAGGAGCTGGCGGAGCTGCAGAAGGCCGAGGCGAAGTAAGCACGGCCCGCCGCCCCGACCGTGCGAAGGCCCCCGGAAGTTCCGGGGGCCTTCGTCATGCCGTGCGTGTCAGATCTCGTACGACTTCCTGGGCACCGCCAGTTCCGCCGGACCGTCGTACACCGCGCGGGCGTCGGCGAGGTTGACCTGTGGGTCGGTCCACGGGGGGATGTGGGTGAGGAGGAGCCGGCGGGCGCCTGCCCGGGTGGCCGTCTCGCCCGCCTCGCGGCCGTTGAGGTGCAGGTCGGGGATGTTTTCCTTGCCGTGCGTGAAGGCCGCCTCGCACAGGAAGAGGTCGGCGTCCCGGGCGAGTTCGTCCAGGGCCGGGCTGACTCCCGTGTCGCCGGAGTACGTCAGGGTCCGTCCGGCGTGCTCGATGCGGATGCCGTACGCCTCCACGGGGTGGGCCACTCGTTCGGTGTGCACCGTGAACGGGCCGATGTCGAACGTGGACGGCTTGACCGTGTGGAAGTCGAAGACCTCGCTCATGGAGGAGGCGGAGGGCGTGTCGGCGTAGGCGGTGGTCAGACGGTGTTCCGTGCCTTCCGGCCCGTAGACCGGCAGGGGGGCGCAGCGGCCGCCGTCGTGCCGGTAGTAGCGCGCCACGAAGTAGGCGCACATGTCGATGCAGTGGTCGGCGTGCAGATGGCTGAGGAAGATCGCGTCGAGGTCGTAGAGACCGCAGTGGCGCTGCAGCTCGCCCAGGGCGCCATTGCCCATGTCGAGGAGCAGCCGGAAGCCGTCGGCCTCGACGAGGTAGCTCGAACAGGCCGATTCCGCGGACGGGAACGACCCCGAGCAGCCGACGACGGTGAGCTTCATGAAGCAGAAACCTCCGCGGGCGGGTGTGGAGAAACGGGGGTCGTGCGGTCCGTCGAGCGTAAGGCGCAAAACCTCGGGTCGCTCCTCCGCCAGGGGCCGTTGTGGGGGAACTCACCTGCGCTGTCACCGGTTCGGCTGGACGCGGGGCGCACGCGTCGCGGCGGAGGGCGCGCGTGCGGGTGCGTACGCCGGTAACGTCATCGTATGGACACGTCCTGGTGGTTGGCACTCGCAGCGGTGGTGCTGCTCGCGCTGGTCGCCGCGCTCGTGGACGGCTGGGGGCGGCGGCGGCCCGCGGGTCGCCGGACGCGGCCGCCGGGGCACGCGGAGGGACCGGCCGCCCGGCCGCGGGCGGCGGAGATCTGGTGGGCCAGCGTGCCCTACGAGGACGGGCCCGGCGCCAAGGACCGGCCGTGCCTGGTGCTGGCGGTGCACGGGCGGCGGGCGACGGTCGCGAAGATCACCAGCAAGTACCACGACGAGCGGGCCGGGGTGATCCCGCTGCCGCCGGGTTCGGTCGGGGACACCCAGGGCCGGGCGAGCTTCCTGGAGACGGACGAGCTGCGGGAGCTCGCGGTGTGGGACTTCCGGCGCAGGGTGGGGGTGGTGGACCCGGTCCTGTGGGACCAGGTCCGTCACCTGGCTACATAGCCCTCACGCACCTGGCCACGCGGCCCCTTACGCCCAGAGCTGGCCCTGGAGCGTCTCGATCGCTTCCTCCGTCGTCGCCGCCGTGTAGACGCCCGTCGAGAGGTACTTCCAGCCGCCGTCGGCCACGACGAAGACGATGTCCGCGCTCTCCCCGGCCTTCAGCGCCTTGTTGCCGACGCCGATCGCCGCGTGCAGCGCGGCACCGGTGGAGACGCCCGCGAAGATGCCCTCCTGCTGGAGGAGTTCACGGGTGCGGGTGACCGCGTCGGCGGAGCCGACCGAGAAGCGGGTGGTCAGGACGGAGGCGTCGTACAGCTCCGGTACGAAGCCCTCGTCGAGGTTGCGCAGGCCGTACACCAGGTCGTCGTACCGCGGTTCGGCGGCGACGATCTTCACGTCCGGCTTGTGCTCGCGCAGGAAGCGGCCGACGCCCATCAGGGTGCCCGTGGTGCCGAGGCCCGCGACGAAGTGGGTGATGGAGGGAAGGTCGGCGAGGATCTCCGGGCCGGTGGTGGCGTAGTGCGCGCCGGCGTTGTCCGGGTTGCCGTACTGGTAGAGCATCACCCAGTCGGGGTGCTCGGCGGCGAGTTCCTTGGCGACGCGTACGGCGGTGTTGGAGCCGCCGGCGGCCGGGGAGGAGATGATCTCCGCGCCCCACATGCCGAGCAGGTCCCGGCGTTCCTGGGAGGTGTTCTCGGGCATCACGCACACCATGCGGTAGCCCTTGAGCTTGGCCGCCATGGCCAGCGAGATGCCGGTGTTGCCGGAGGTGGGCTCCAGGATGGTGCAGCCCGGGGTCAGCCGGCCGTCCTTCTCGGCCTGCTCGATCATGTGCAGCGCGGGACGGTCCTTGACCGAGCCGGTCGGGTTGCGGTCCTCCAGCTTGGCCCAGATCCGGACGTCGGCGGACGGCGAGAGCCGCGGCAGGCGCACCAACGGGGTGTTGCCCACCGCGGCCAGCGGGGAGTCGTAACGCATCGGGGTCAGAGCCTTCAGGCCATGCCGCCGGCCACGGCCGGCAGGATCGTGACGTTGTCGCCGTCGGCGAGCTTGGTGTTGATGCCGTCGAGGAAGCGGACGTCCTCGTCGTTCAGGTAGACGTTGACGAAGCGGCGCAGCTGGTCGCCGTCCACGATGCGGGCCTGGATGCCCGCGTGCCGGGTGTCGAGGTCGGCGAACAGCTCGGCGAGGGTCTCCCCGGTGCCTTCGACGGCCTTCTGACCGTCGGTGTACGGGCGGAGGATGGTGGGGATGCGGACCTCGATGGCCATGGCTCAGGGCTCCTGTCGGGAGAAGTCAGATCGAAAAGACGCGCGGCAGCGCAGATACGGCAGGTCGTGCGTAGGGCGCCGCGGCTCACTCACGGCCGTACGGCGGCAGGGGTCGGCGTCAACAGATGGCGCTGGCGAGCCTGCACAGGTCGACGTGCAGCCGCGCCACGAGCAGCGTGCCCGGCGTCTTGTCGCTCACGTCGAGGAAAACCATGGGCTCATCGTATCGATTCCCGGTCCGGCTCCCGGAATGTGATCTCGGATAGTGGATGAATTCTGACCGAATCCCGGGATCAGTAGGCCTCCACGACCTTGACCTCCTCCTCCGTCACCTCGCCGTCGACGATCCGGAAGGAACGGAACTGGAAGTCGCCGAGGCCGTCGGTGTCCGCGGTGGAGACGAGGACGTAGTGCGCGCCGGGCTCGTTGGCGTAGGAGATGTCCGTGCGGGACGGGTAGGCCTCGGTCGCCGTGTGCGAGTGGTAGATGATCACCGGCTCCTCGTCGCGGTCGTCCATCTCGCGGTAGAGCTTGAGCAGATCGCCGGAGTCGAACTCGTAGAACGTGGGCGAGCGGGCGGCGTTGAGCATCGGGACGAAGCGCTCGGGGCGGCCCTCGCCCACGGGGCCCGCGACCACGCCGCACGCCTCGTCGGGGTGGTCCTCGCGCGCGTGGGCGACGATCTGGTCGTACAGGGCCTGGGTGATGGTCAGCATGACGGTCAGGATAAGCAGAAGGGCCGTCCCGTACCGAGGGGTGGTACGGGACGGCCCACATGCCGGACGTCCTGAGCGGCGGCGGCAGGGGGTGCCACGAGTACTCCCTGCCGCCGGACGTCCTCGGCGTTGGTCAGCCGACCTTCTCGAACTCCGCCGTGCGGCGCTCGGTGACCTGCGGGTTGCGGGTCTTGAGGATCGCCCAGCCGATGGCCAGGGCGGCCGACCAGCCGGCCATCACGTACAGGCTGATCCTGGCGTCCTTGTCGATCGCGATGAGGACGGTGACGAAGAGCAGGAACGCGATGGCGATGTACGAGCACACCGAGCCGCCCGGCGCCGGGAAGGAGGAGGCTGGCAGGCGCCCGGCCTCGACGGCGCGGCGGTACAGGACGTGGCTGATCAGGATCATCAGCCAGGTCCAGATGCCGGCGCCGGTGGCGACGGAGGTGACGTAGCCGAAGGCCTTCTCCGGGACGATGTAGTTCAGGACCACGCCGATGCCCATGAAGAGGACCGAGACGAAGATGCCGAGGGCCGGGGTCTTGGTGGCCGACAGGCGCGTGAAGACCCTGGGGGCCTCGCCGCTCTCGGCGAGGTTGCGCAGCATGCGGCCCGTGGAGTACATGCCGGAGTTGCAGGACGACAGGGCCGCGGTCAGCACGACGAAGTTGACGATGGCCGCGCCCGCCGGGATGCCGATCACCGCGAACGCCTTCACGAACGGGCTGGCGCCCCCCGCGAACTCGGTCCACTTGACCACGCACAGGATGACGGTGAGGGCACCGACGTAGAACAGGGCGATGCGCCAGGGCAGGGTGTTGATCGCCTTGGGGAGGGTCTTCTCCGGGTTCTCGGACTCACCGGCCGTGACACCGACCAGCTCGACGGCGAGGTAGGCGAACATGACGCCCTGCAGGGTCATCAGGGAGGAGCCGATGCCCTTGGGGAAGAAGCCGTCGAAGGCCCACAGGTTGGAGACTGCGGCGGTGTCACCGGCGTTGCTGAAGCCGAAGGTGAGCACGCCGAGGCCGATGACGATCATGCCGATGATGGCGGTGACCTTGACCATCGAGAACCAGAACTCCAGCTCGCCGAAGAGCTTCACGGAGATCAGGTTGACCCCGAACAGGATCACCAGGAAGACCAGGGCCGTCACCCACTGCGGGATCGACGGGAACCAGTAGTTGACGTAGATCGCGGCGGCGGTCAGCTCCGCCATGCCCGTGACGACCCACATCAGCCAGTACGTCCAGCCGGTGAAGTAACCGAAGAACGGGCCGAGGAATTCGCGGGAGTACTCCGCGAAGGAGCCCGAGACCGGGCGGTAGAGCAGGAGCTCGCCGAGCGCCCGCATGATGAAGAAGATGATCACGCCGGCGAGGGCGTACATCAGGATGAGGCTGGGGCCGGCCTTGGCGATGTTCGCCCCGGCACCCAGGAAGAGCCCGACGCCGATCGCGCCGCCGATCGCGATCATCTGGACCTGACGGCTGCCGAGCCCGCGCTCGTATCCCTCTTCAGGAGCGTCGGTGACCTTCTCAGAGGCCATGTGTTGTGCGCCTTTCTCCATGCCGACCCGGGCCTCTCGTCGGCCTCGGATCGGGTTTCGATCCCCCCGGATTGATGGAGTTGAGTGGCCCTCCCAAGGCCCCTCGTGCCTGGCCGGCGGTCGCCGGCTCGGTGGCGCACCCGGCGCGACATAAGGGTGGTGTTCGCCGGGCGGTCGTGAAGATTTATCACGGGCGCAACACGGATCGGCCGTACGACATGTGGCGCACGGCACAGGGAGAAGTGGACAAACGCCACCCTACGGACCCATAAGCGGCCGTAGCGGTGACGAGATCGTTATCCGGATTTGAGCGTCCGCTGAGCGAACACATCGCCTTCACAAGGCGGGAGAAATCACGGCATAAGGGTGGAGACCAATGTCTCCTGCAGCCCGCCCAGCCAGAGGTACGCCATCACCATCGGCTTGCGCGGGTCCTCGTCGGGGAGCCGGTAGAGCAGGTCGGTGTCGTCCTCGTCGACGATCTCCAGCCGGGAGCCGATCGCCAGGCGCAGGTCGTTGAGGGCGCCGAGCCACTGCTGGGACTGCTCCGGCGTCAGCTCCAGGACCGCCCCGCCGTCCCCGGCGGAGGCCAGCTCGTCCAGCGAGCGGATCACCGCGAGGGCGTTCTCGCGCTTGCCGGCCCGCAGGTCGTTCTCGGTGTAGCGGCGGAACTCGGCGGAGTGCGCCTGCTGCTCCTCGTCCTGCGCCGGCTGCTCGGGGTCGCTGTAGGCGTCCGGGAACAGGCGCCGGAGCACCGGGTCGGAGGGCGGTTCGCTGGGGCCCTCGGCGAACAGCTCGGCCAGCGGGTCGGCGGGGGCGTCCTCGCCGGGGCCGGGGCCGATGAGTTCCAGCAGCTGGACGGCCAGCGACCGGATGATGGAGATCTCGACGTCGTCGAGGGCGACGGCCGCGCCGCCGCCGGGGAGCGGTTCGAAGGTTCCTGGCAAGGCGATTCGCTACTTCCGGTCCTGCTGGAGGGTGGCCCACAGACCGTAGCCGTGCATGGCCTGCACGTCGCGTTCCATCTCCTCGCGGCTCCCGCTGGAGACGACCGCCCGGCCCTTGTGGTGGACGTCGAGCATGAGCTTGGTGGCCTTGTCCTTGGAGTAGCCGAAGTACGACTGGAAGACGTACGTCACATAGCTCATCAGGTTGACCGGGTCGTTGTGGACGATCGTGACCCAGGGGACGTCCGGCTCGGGTACGGCAGAGACCTCCTCCGCCGATTCGGTGCGTTCGATCTCGATGGGAGCGGCTGACGTCACAACTCCCATGCTGCCATGGGCCCCACAAATCGTCACACTGACGAAATGGGATGTAGCATCGGTTGCCATGAACACAGCGGAGCTTGGGCTGCCGGTGGACGTCCCCTCGACCGCCCTCTTCACGGACCAGTACGAGCTGACGATGCTCCAGGCCGCACTGAAGGCCGGCACCGCCGGGCGGCGCAGTGTCTTCGAGGTCTTCACCCGGCGGCTGCCGGAGGGGCGGCGGTACGGCGTGGTGGCCGGGACCGGCCGGGTCCTGGACGCCGTCGAGAACTTCCGCTTCGACGCGGGCGTCCTGCGCTTCCTGCGCGAGCGCGGCATCGTCGGCGAGGAGACCCTCGACTGGCTCGCCGACTACCGCTTCTCCGGCGACATCTGGGGCTACCCCGAGGGCGAGGTGTACTTCCCGGGCTCGCCGATCATGCGGGTCGAGGGCAGCTTCGCCGAGTGCGTGCTGCTGGAGACCGTGATCCTGTCCATCCTCAACCACGACTCCGCGATCGCCGCGGCCGCCTCCCGGATGTCCTCGGCCGCCGGAGACCGCCCGCTGATCGAGATGGGCGCCCGCCGCACCCACGAGCTCGCCGCGGTCGCCGCCGCCCGGGCCGCGTACGTCGGCGGCTTCGCCTCCACCTCCGACCTGGCCGCCGGTTTCCGCTACGGGATCCCGACGGTGGGCACCTCCGCCCACGCCTTCACCCTGCTCCACGACCGGGAGCGCGACGCCTTCCAGGCCCAGGTCAACACCATGGGCCGGGGGACGACCCTGCTGGTGGACACGTACGACGTCGCGGAGGCCGTCCGTACGGCGGTGGAGGTCGCCGGTCCCGAGCTGGGAGCCGTGCGGATCGACTCCGGCGACCTGCTGCTGGTCGCGCACCGGGTGCGGCAGCAGCTGGACGAGCTGGGGGCGACGAACACGAGGATCATCGTGACCTCCGACCTCGACGAGTACGCCATCGCCTCGCTGGCGGCGGCGCCGGTGGACGCGTACGGCGTCGGCACCCAGCTGGTCACCGGCTCGGGACATCCCACCTGTTCCATGGTCTACAAGCTGGTCGCCCGCGCCGAGTCCGCCGATCCGAAGGCGCCGCTGGTGCCGGTGGCGAAGAAGTCGACCGGCGGCAAGATATCCATCGGCGGCCGCAAGTGGGCCGCGCGCCGGCTGGACGAGCAGGGCGTGGCCGAGGCCCAGGTGGTCGGCACCGGGCCCGTCCCGGCCGAGCTGGTCGACCGGCAGCTGCTGGTGGAGCTGG
This sequence comes from Streptomyces sp. Z423-1, assembly GCF_013009255.1. Taxonomy (NCBI): domain Bacteria; kingdom Bacillati; phylum Actinomycetota; class Actinomycetes; order Kitasatosporales; family Streptomycetaceae; genus Streptomyces; species Streptomyces sp. Z423-1. The sequence continues at coordinate 5,843,765 of NZ_CP053109.1, read as the reverse complement.
TCAAGGGCGGCGAGGTGGTCGCCCGCGAGCCGCTCGACGCCCCCCGCGAACGGCACATCACCGCCCGCGCCAACCTGCCGCTGTCCGCTACACAGCTCTCGCGCGGGGAACCCGTCATCCCGACGGAGTACGCCACCGGGGGCACGGGCGGCTAGCGCAAGCCCAGGGGGCGCCCGCCGTGCGCCCCGCGGTGCCCCCTCCCCTTGGGCACCGGAAGTCTCTAGGCTCGGAGGTTCAGGTTCACGCACCGGCCCGGGCCCGCGCCCCCTCAGCACCAGGCTCCGCACCGACCCGTACCGAACCGCCGAGACCCACAGCCGCGAGACCCCATAGCCGAAGGACACCGACCATGCGCCGCGCCTTGATCGTCGTAGACGTGCAGAACGATTTCTGCGAGGGGGGCAGCCTCCCGGTGGCCGGGGGTGCCGATGTGGCCGCCGCGATCACCGAGCTGATCGGGCAGGCCCCCGCCGGGTACCGCCATGTGGTGGCGACCCGTGACCACCACATCGCGCCCGGGGGTCACTTCGCGGACAACCCCGACTTCGTGCACTCCTGGCCCGCGCACTGCGTCGCGGGCACGGAAGGGGTCGGCTTCCACCCGAACTTCGCCCCGGCCGTCGCCTCCGGCTCGATCGACGCGGTCTTCGACAAGGGCGCGTACGCGGCGGCGTACAGCGGTTTCGAGGGGGTCGACGAGAACGGGGTGCCGCTGGCCGACTGGCTGCGGGAGCGGCAGATCGACGAGGTGGACGTGGTCGGCATCGCGACCGACCACTGCGTACGGGCGACCGCCCTGGACGCCGTCCGCGAGGGCTTCCGCACCCACGTCCTGCTGGACCTCACGGCCGGCGTCGCCGAGGAGACCACGGAGCGGGCGCTGGAGGAGCTGCGGGAGGCGGGCGTGGAGCTGTCCGGGAAGCCCGTCGTCTGAGCCCGCCCCGGGGCACCTCCGGGCGGGCCCGGGCTCACGGGCTCACATCTGGGCGGTCGGGCGGCGCAGCAGAGCGCGGATGGGGTGCCACAGCTCCTGAACCAGCTCGGGGCCGCCGAGCGTCGTGTCGGGGGCCGTGCGCCATATCAGGCCGTCCGGGTGGTGCAGGACCGCGGTGATCTCGTCCGGGGTCGGCGGGGCGGCGTTGCCGCGGAGGTAGACCGCGCGCAGGCCGAGGTTGCGCAGCCGGGTGAGGGCGCGGGCACGGTTCTGGGCGTGCACCAGGACACGCACTCCGGCCGGGCCGTCGGCTGCGGGGCTGGGCAGGTTCAGCGCCACCACCACCGTGCCGTTCGGCAGCTTGCAGAAACCTCCTGCGGCCATGCGGTCATACCCCCGTGTCGTCCGGTGTCAATAAGAGAACCACAGGACGCACCTAAGCACGGATCGGCGGTGACCCGCCAGGGGGCCACCGCCGAACACGCTCTGACCTGCGCAGATGCTATTTACCTACGCGCGGGGCCGACCTCCAGCTCGATCGTCGAGCCGTTGCTGGCCTCCTTGAGGATCTTGATCTTCGTGTTGGTGTCAGTGATCTTGACGCCGCCGGTGGGGTTCGACTCGTCGTAGTAGTCACTGGTGCGGTCGTTGAAGACCGAGACGCCCTTCGACCCCGGGATGTACTTCGCCACGTCCGACTTGTGCAGCGTCATGCCGTCGGTGCGGTAGCGGCTGAACGGCGCGTCGTAGGACTGGATGCGGTTGCGCATCAGCGTGCCGTCGGCCCACTTCAGGGCGGTCGGGTGGGAGTCGATCGGCAGGATCAGACCGGTGCCCGGGTGCTGGCTGGTGTTGTTGTCCGCCTGGGAGGTGTCCCACTTCCAGATCAACAGGCCGGTCTGGTACGCGTAGTGCTCCACCCAGTCCGGGCGCTCCGTGAAGCCGAAGTTGTACGGGCCCACCTTCAGCGTCTTGTCGTACGACACGTACTGCCGGTTCTCGGCGATGTAGTACTGCGCGTAGTCCTTGGTGAAGGACGCGCCGACGCGGGAGAAGCCGGTGGCCGTCCAGGCGGCGTCCGCGCTCTCGGCGTTGTCGGAGAAGACGGGCGCGCCGTCCGCCGTCACCGTGATCCCGTCGGCCGTGAAGCCCTTCTGGGCCACGCCGCCGTCGGTCTGGTAGCGGAAGCGGAGGTCGATCTTCTGGCCGGCGTAGGCGTCGAGCGAGTACGCGAGCTTCTGGTAGCCGTCGAGCGTGCCGTGCAGGGCGGGCTTGTCGCTGCCGTCGCGCGGGATCGGCCGGCCGTCCACCGTGCCGTCGATGGCGGTCCAGTTGGCGCCGCCGTCGGTCGAGACCTCGGTGTAGAGGTAGTCGTAGTCGGCCTCGATGTCGTACCAGCCGTCGAAGGTCAGCTCGGCGGAGGACTTGCCGGTGAGGTCGACCGAACGCGTCAGCGTGTTCTTGAGGTTGTCACCGCTGCCGCTCCACCACTGGGTGCTGCCCTCGGCGGGCGGGACGATCTCGGTGGTGACCGCCTTCTTCGGGAGCTGGACGACCAGCGCCTGCTTGTGCTTGGTGTTGTACTCGGCAACGCCCAGCTTGTGCCAGGAGTTGACGCCCGCCTTGGCGGTGTCGTAGTTCAGCCAGCCCAGCTGGAGCTTGTCCCAGGCGGTCATGTCGCCCGGCAGGTCGCCGATCTGGTTGCGGCCGGTGCCGAGCCAGGAGCCGGACGACATCAGCGTCCAGAAGCCGGTGGAGTTCTCGCCGCCGGCGGTGTCGTAGTGGTCCGGCAGGCCGAGGTCGTGGCCGTACTCGTGGGCGAAGACGCCGAGTCCGCCGTTCTCCGGCTGGATGGTGTAGTCGCCGACCCAGATGCCGGAGTCGCCGATCTGCGTGCCGCCGAGCTTGTTGCCGTCGGGGCCGGTGGCGCCGGCGTCGGTGCCGAACGCGTACCAGCGGTGGGCCCAGATCGCGTCCTCGCCCTGCGCGCCGCCGCCCGCGGACTCGTCCTCACCGGCGTGCACGACCTGGAAGTGGTCGATGTAGCCGTCGCGCTCGTTGAAGTCGCCGTCGCCGTCGAAGTCGTAGCGGTCCCACTGGTCGTACTCGGCGAGCTTGGCCTTGATCTCCGCCTCGGTCCTACCAGCTGCCTTCTGCTGGTCGACCCACGCGTTGACGCCGTCCTGCACCGCGTACCAGGCGCAGTTGTCGGGGACGCACTTGTTGGAGCCGTAACGGGCCTCGTTGTAGGGCACCTTGACCCAGTCGGAGACCTCGCCCTCGATCGAGTAGCGGCCCGAGGACTGCTTCTCGTAGTAGGTCTTCATCGAGGCGGTGCCCTCGCCGAAGTAGAGGTCCTCGAAGTGCTCGCGGTTGTAGTCCGCCTGCCAGGCCGTGCTGTTGTCCTGCCGGCGGTCCGGCTTGGCGATCTGGTTGTGCAGCGGGCCGGGGGTGCCGCCGTACCGGCTGTCGATCTGGTCGCCGAACTCGACCAGGATGGTGAAGATCTTGTCCGTCTTCTCCCGGCCGAGTTCGACGTACTTGCTGTCGCCCTTGCGGCTCTTGAGCTCAACCACCTTCGAGCCGTCACGGTTCTTGACCGAGGCCTTGCCGGATATGACCTGGTTCAGCGCCTCTTGGCGCTGGGCCTCCTGAGTCTTGCTCAGCGGGCCTTCCAGGTCGTGCGGGTGCTCTTTGTGGTTCTCCGGCGATGCCGGGTCGTGCCGGTCGGCGGCGGGCGCCTTGGCCGGTGTACCGCCCGAGTCGGCCTGGGCCACGGTGAAGCCCGAGATCGTGGCGGTGGCCGCGGCCAGCGCGACGGCGGTGGCCGCCGCTCTGAACGTCCAGGATCTACTGGTCACTTGAGTTCCTCCCCCGCGTGCACGTGCGCGGATGGAGGGTCAGGGACGTGCTGGGTCCGCGCACGCGTGATCAACGCGTGTAGTCAAGTGCCGACATTTGACTAGAGGTTTGGAAGAAAAGACAGACCTTGACTTGGACAGAACAAGTGCACTATGCGGAGATGACGATTCGCTTACCGAACAGGTCAGGTCCGTTCGGCGGGCGCGCGGGACCGCCGATCCAGTGGCCGACATGACTCGGTGCGCCCCCTGTGCACCGGCACTGTTGGTCAGGTCACGCTTACCGTTCGTTCCACTCGGGCATGCACGCGAATAGATTCAGTCCGCACCCTCCCCCGCAGCGAGAGGCACGGGGGGAGTCCACCCCCATTCTTCGAGGACACGATTGCCATGCCTCGTCCGACTGCCGCACAGCTCGCCTACGGTTCATGCACCGTGATCTTCTCGACGCTCGCCATGCTGCTGCTGTCACAGACGAGTTCGGGTGCGGGGATCGCGGTCATCGCCGTCGCGGCTCTCCTGCTCGGGCTGCTGGTCGCCATGACGGTGCCCCTGCCGAAGCGAACCCCGGCGCCCGCGCAACGGCCCGTCACCGACATGGCGCCGCCGATGCAGGCGACGCCGGCCCGTGCGCCCGTACGGGAGTCCGTACGTGAGCCCGTACGGGAATCCACCGCCTCCTGAAACAGTCACACACAGCGCACAGCACGGCGGGCCCGGCACTCACGTGCCGGGCCCGCCGTGCTGCTGACCGGCGTCAAGTGGTGCTGACCACCACCGTCTTGGCCGCCTTGTCGTGCAGCCCCTGCTTGTAGGGCCTGTCGAAGAAGCTCCAGCCGCCGCAGATCACGGTCCACACACAGGCACAGCAGAACGCGAACGGAAGCCACAGCACCGCCGCGCGGATCAGCGAGGTCTGCACGGAAGGCGTGGCTCCGTTGTCGAGATGTGCCACGCGCATGTTCAGCCATTTCTTGCCGAGGGTCTGCCCCGACCTGGCGATCATGATCGTGTCGTACGCCACGTAGAGCACGGCGGCGATGACGGACTGCGCCACGGAGTCGCCGACATCGACCCGCTCGGCGTTCACCTGGTACTCGTCCACGTTGAAGCCCCAGGTGACCAGCCAGACGACGATGCCGACCAGCACCATGTCGATCAGCCGGGCCAGCGTGCGCTTGCCGCTGTCGGCGAGCGGGGGCATACCGGCGAGCGGGTCGGCGGGGGGCTCGCCACCGCCGTAGGGGCCACCGCCGTAGGGGCCACCCCCGTACGGGCCGCCCCCGTACGGGCCGCCGCCCTCGGGGGGCCTGTCGTACGGCGAGCCGGCCCCCTCGCCGGGCGGGGGCTGCTTCTTGAACGGATCGTCCTCCGGCGGCTGCCCGCCGGAACCGGGGGGCGGTTGGGTACTCATGGCCCGAGTCGACCGCGAACCCCGCGGGTCCGCATCCGGCGAGGGGCCGTCCGGAGTACCGGGTGCGGGAGTGCGTTCGCGGTCGGCCGGCTCCTACGGAACGTTCAGCCCCGCTACGAACGTGCGTGCGGCCTTGTCGTGCCAGCACTGGCGCCACGGCTTGTCGAACAGGCACCACAGGACGCCGATCAGGCCGACGCACAGCAGGCCGGGGACGCTGTAGACGAGCCAGCGGCGCAGGGCCGCGCCGAAGGACGGGGCCTCGTGGGCCTCGATGTCCCGCACCTCCAGACCGAGCAGCTTCTTGCCCAGCGTGCGGCCCCACTTGGCGGTGGGCAGCGCCTCGTAGAGGACACCGGAGAGGAGCAGCACGGCGACCACGACGGCCAGGTACGCCGACGTCGTGCCGTCCAGCAGCCAGACCGTGACCGTCTGGCCGGAGAGCTTGGCCTCGTCGATCTTCCCCTGGATGTGGTCGAGGGCCTGTGCGCCGAGCGGTACGGCGGCGACCGAGGTGATGCCCGCGATGACCAGGGTGTCGATCAGCCGGGCGGCAAGCCGCTTGCCGAGCCCGGCGGGGCGGGCCGCGGCCTGCCGCCTCGCCGCCGCCTGGAAGGGGTCCTCGACCGGGGGCTTCCAGGGGGCGACGGGCTGGTCGTCAGGGGTGGCGGTGCCGGCGAGGCGGTGGACCTGCTGCGCCCAGGAGGACTGGCCGCCGCCGGAGCCCGTGGTGACGGGGGTGGCTGGGGTGGCGGCGGCGGAGGCCTGGTGCGGGACGGTGGGCGGGGGCGCCTGGGCCGCCGCGGCGCGGGCGGCGGCCGCCTTTCCGGCGCCGAAGCCGGGGCCGCCGGAGTTGCCGGTGGGCGTCTGGGCGGGCGTGCCGGGCGAGGGCGTCCAGCCTGGGGACGCGGCCTGGTTGGGTACCGCCGGGCCGGAGGTGGCCGCATGAGGTCCGGCCACCGGCCCCGACGCCGGAGCACCCGAAGCCGCCGTACCCGGCGTACCTGCGCTGCCGCCCTGCGCCCCCGTGCGCGGGGTGAGCGCGCGGAACGTCATCGTGCCCGGGTCCTCGGGGGCACCCTCCGTGCCGCGCGTACCGGCGTCCGCGCCTTGCGACTCGGCGGTCGGGCGGCGGAACACGAACGTGTTGCCGGAAGCCGCCGCCTCGGAGTTGCCGGTGGGCGGGATGGAGGCTGTACCGTCCGTGCGGGCCGCGTCGCCGTCGGGCTGCGCGGGCGGGTCGGCGGGCACCCGCGGATCGGAGCCCTGAGCCGCGGGCCAGGAGACGCGCTGGTCCTGGTCGCCGCCGAAGCCGGACTGCCGGGAGCGGTCGGCGCCCCACGCGGAGGCGGGCTCGGGGCGGCTGCCGTGCTGGGCGTCGTGGGTGTCCTGGCGTACGGGCTCGGGGTCCTCGTCGAAGAAGTGCGGCCCGGTCTCCTCGACGGTGGGCTGTGCGGGGCGTACACCGGGCGGCGGGGCGAGCGGTTCGCCGTCGGCCGGTGCCGGGCGGCTGGTGCCCGGCACCCAGGCGGCTCCGTTCCAGTACCGGACATATCCGGGAATGGAGGGGTCCGGGTAATAGCCCTCGCGGGGCCTGTCGTCGCCGGGTGCCGGGGTTGGGGCGCTCATGTCCGTCGTCCCGTATCTGCTCGGGGGTGTTATGGGGGCCTCCACATCTATCAGACCGGCGCAACCCCCACCCCCCGTCCCGCCGGACCCACCCATTTCGAGCACGGTTGTGCTAAGCCCACGAAAAAATTTCCGGAACCCGCGTAATGCTCCCGCGCTCCCCCGCTCTCCCCTCGTACGGGCCCGTCCCAAGGGCTCGTACGGGCCCGCCCCAGGGCCCTTCGACCGAAGGGAGACGCACGAGATGTACACCGTGGTGGAGCGTGAACTGGAGCTGAAACTCGTCCTGTCGCCGGAGCGCGGCGTCCCGGTGCCGGCCCGGCTGAACTACCGCACCGACGATCCGTACGCCATCCGCATCAGCTTCCACATCAACTCCGAACACCCCGTCAACTGGACGTTCGCCCGGGACCTGCTGGTGGAGGGGGTGTTCCGGCCGTGCGGGCACGGAGACGTCCGGGTGTGGCCCTCGAAGGTGAACGGGCGCGGCGTCGTGCTGATGGCGCTGAGTTCACCCGACGGAGACGCCCTGCTGGAGGCACCGGCGGCGCAGGTGTCGGCCTGGCTGGAGCGCACGCTGCGCGTGGTGCCTCCGGGGAGTGAGGGCGAGCAGCTCGGCATCGACGACGGTCTGGCCCAGCTGCTCGCGCAGTGAGGCGAGTGAGGGCTCAGAACAGCTTGCCGGGATTGAGGATCCCCAGCGGGTCGAACACCTGCTTGATCGACCGCTGCATCTCCACCCCGACGGGCCCGATCTCGCGCGCCAGCCACTCCTTCTTCAGTACGCCCACCCCGTGCTCGCCGGTGATCGTGCCGCCGAGCTCCAGCCCGAGGGCCATGATCTCGTCGAAGGACTCGCGGGCGCGCCGGCCCTCGTCGGGGTCCTGGGCGTCGAAGCACACGGTCGGGTGGGTGTTGCCGTCACCCGCGTGGGCGACGACCCCGATGGTGAGCCGGTACTTCTCGGCGATGCGCTCGACGCCCTCGATCAGGTCGCCGAGCCGGGAGCGGGGCACGCACACGTCGTCGATCATCGTGGTGCCCCGGACCGCCTCCAGCGCGGTGAGCGACAGCCGCCGCGCCTGGAGGAGCAGTTCGGACTCGGCAGCGTCGTCGGCGGGGACCACCTGGGTGGCGCCGGCGGCCTCGCACAGCGCGCCGACGGCGGCGAGGTCGGGGGCGGGGTCCGGGGTGTCGAAGGCGGCGAGCAGGAGGGCCTCGGTGGTCTCCGGCAGTCCCATGTGGGCCAGGTCGTTGACGGCCTTGACCGTCGTACGGTCCATCAGTTCGAGGAGGGAGGGCACGTGCCCTCCTTCCATGATCCGGCACACGGCGTCGCAGGCGGCGGCCGCGGAGGCGAACTCAGCGGCCAGCACCAGCTGCTGCGGCGGCTTGGGCCGGAGGCCCAGGACGGCCCGTACGACGATGCCGAGGGAGCCCTCGGAGCCGACGAACAGGCGGGTGAGGTCGTACCCGGCGACGCCCTTGGCGGTGCGGCGGCCGGTGGACATCAGGCGGCCGTCGGCGAGGACGACGTCGAGGCCGAGGACGTACTCGGCGGTCACCCCGTACTTCACGCAGCACAGGCCGCCCGACGCGGTGCCGATGTTGCCGCCGATCGTGCACATCTCCCAACTGGAGGGGTCCGGCGGGTAGTAGAGGCCGTGTTCGCCGACGGCGCGGGAGAGGGCGGCGTTGACGACGCCGGGTTCGACGACGGCGATCCGGTCGACGGCGCTGATCTCCAGGATCCGGTCCATCTTCGTCAGGGACAGCACGATGCAGCCGTCGGTGGCGTTGGCCCCGCCCGACAGGCCGGTGCGGGCGCCCTGCGGGACCACCGGGACGCGCAGCTCGGTGGCGGTGCGCATGATGTGCTGGACCTGTTCGACGGTGCGCGGCAGCACGACCACGGCCGGGGTGCCGGCCGGGCAGAAGCTCGCCATGTCGTTGGCGTAGGAGGCGGTCACGTCGGGGTCGGTGAGGACGGCCTCGGCCGGCAGACCCGCCAGCAGCCGGTCCGTGAGGTTGCCCTGCGCTTCGTCGGGAGGGGCTTGGATACGGCTCATGATCACAGACTGTCACCCGGGGCCATCGGTGTGAACCCCGTCTGCGGCACCCTTCACCTGCCGGAACGAGGTAGTCGTACTGACGCACAGTGTGCGCCATGAAGACCGGTATGAAGACCGTCGTCAGCACCGGCACGGGGACCGACGGCGAGCCGGCCGCGGGCAGGGGCCTGTCGCGGCGGCGGGCCCGGCGGCTCGTCATGGGCGTGCTGCTCGGCCTGCTCGTGGGTGCCCTCCCCATCGCCGGGCTGCTGTGGCTGCTGCGGCCGGAGCCACGGCAGAGTCCGCCGCCCGAGCCCGGCCCGGCACAGCGGGCGCTGACCGCGGTCAGCGCCGGGGTACCGGCCGCGCTGCCGGATCTGGCGGTGCTGATCGCCGAACGCCGGGCGCACCTGCGGACGCATCCCGACGACGCGCGGTCGTGGGCGGTGCTGGGTGCGGCGTACGTGGAGCAGGGGCGGCGGACCGCGGACGCCGCCCACTACCCGACCGCCGAGCGGGCGCTGCGTACGTCGCTGAAGGTGCGGCCGCGCGGCAACGCCCGGGCGCTGGACGGCATGGCGGCGCTGGCGAACGCGCGCCGGGACTTCCGGGCGGCGCGGACCTGGGGCGAGGCCGCGCTGAAGGTGGACCGCAGACGCTGGACGACGCACGCGCTGCTGATCGAGGCGTACACGGGCCTGAACGACTACAAGGCCGCCCGCTCCACCCTCGAACGGCTGCAGGGACTGCACTCCGGTACGGCGGTGATGGCCCGGTCGGCCGCCGTGTACTGGGACCGGGGCTGGCGTGAGGACGCGGCGGCCACGCTCTCCGACGCGGCGGCGATGGCCGAGGCGCCGGCCGAGCGGGCGGCCTGGCTGGAGCGGGCCGGGCAGCTCGCCTGGGAGCGCGGGGACCGGGAGGTGGCCCTGCGGTACTACCAGGAAGCGGTACGCGTCGATCCCGACCAGCGGGCCGCGCAGGCCGGGCAGGGGCGCGCGCTGGCGGCGCTGGGGCGGACGACGGAGGCGCTGAACGCGTACCGGTCGGCGCTCGCCAAGCAGCCGTCGCCGGCGTACACGCTGGAGCTGGGCGAGCTGTACGAGTCGCTGGGGCTGGACCAGGCGGCGCAGGTCCAGTACGAGCTGCTGCACACGCAGGTCCGCAGCGCCGCCGCGGGCGGGGTCGACGAGGAGCTGGTGGTGGGCCGCTTCGAGGCCGATCACGGCGATCCCGAGGAGGCGGTACGGCGGCTGACCGCGGAGTGGCGCAAGCAGCCCGGGATCGCGGTGGCCGACGCGCTGGGGTGGGCGCTGCACCAGGCGGGGCAGCACGGGGAGGCGCTGAAGTACGCGGAGCGGGCGACCGACAAGGAGCACGGCGGCGGCGTACGCAGCGCGCTGTACGTCTACCACCGGGGGATGATCGAGCGGGCCGTGGGGCTCGACGGGCCCGCGCGGCGGCATCTGGAGGAGGCGCTGCGGATCAATCCGTACTTCTCGCCGCTGTGGGCGCCGCTGGCGCGGGAGGTGCTGCAAGAGCTGGGCGAGCCGCCGGAGGTGGGGGTTCCGGCGACTCGCTGAGCCGTCAGAGGCCGCGCCGTGGAGGCTTAGGGCCTGTCGTTTGGACCACGCCGGCGTCGCGGGCCCTGGCACGCACATCTGCCGCGTTGTCGTCACTCGCCGACGCTCCGCGTCGACTCCCTCCTCCGCCTTGCAGCTGCACGCACCAGATCCCGCTCGGGTCGGCTGAAAGGCGTGGTCTCTCTCAGCCGACCTGATCCAAACGACAGGCCCTAGCCGTCAGAGGTTGCCGCGCTTGGCCTGCTCCCGCTCGATCGCCTCGAACAGGGCCTTGAAGTTGCCCTTGCCGAAGCCCATCGAGCCGTGCCGCTCGATGATCTCGAAGAAGACGGTCGGGCGGTCCTGGACCGGCTTGGTGAAGATCTGCAGCAGATAGCCGTCCTCGTCGCGGTCGGCGAGGATCTTCAGCTCGCGCAGGGTGTCGAGCGGCACGCGGGTCTCGCCGACCCACTCCCCCAGCGTGTCGTAGTACGAGTCGGGCGTGTCCAGGAACTGGACGCCGGCCGCGCGCATCGTACGGACCGTCTGGACGATGTCGCCCGTGTTGAGCGCGATGTGCTGCACGCCCGCGCCGCCGTAGAACTCCAGGTACTCGTCGATCTGGGACTTCTTCTTGGCGATGGCGGGCTCGTTGATCGGGAACTTGACCTTGAGCGTGCCGTCGGCGACCACCTTGGACATCAGCGCGCTGTACTCGGTGGCGATGTCGTCGCCCACGAACTCCTTCATGTTCGTGAAGCCCATGACCTTGTTGTAGAAGCCGACCCACTCGTTCATCCGGCCGAGCTCGACGTTGCCCACGCAGTGGTCGATCGCCTGGAACGTGCGCTGGGCGGGCGGCTCGACCATCGGCTCGGCGGCGACGAAGCCGGGCAGGTAGGGGCCGTCGTAGCCGGACCGATCGACCAGGGTGTGCCGGGTCTCGCCGTAGGTGGCGATCGCGGCGAGGACGACCGTGCCGTGCTCGTCCTTCAGCTCGTACGGCTCGGCCACCGAGCGGGCGCCGTGCTCGATCGCGTAGGCGTACGCGGTGCGCGCGTCCGGGACCTCGATGGCGAGGTCGATGACGCCGTCGCCGTGCGCGGCCACATGCTCGGCGAGGAAGTGGCCCCAGGTGGTGGCGGGCTTGATCACCGAGGTGAACACAAAGCGGGCGGAGCCGTTCTCCAGGACGTAGCTCGCGGTCTCGCGGCTGCCGTGCTCCGGTCCGGAGTAGGCGACCAGCCGCATGCCGAAGGCGGTGGAGTAGTAGTGCGCGGCCTGCTTGGCGTTGCCCACGGCGAACACGACCGCGTCCATTCCCTTGACCGGGAAGGGGTCGGCCTGCCGTGCGGTGTCGGGGGTGTGGTGTGTGGTCTGCGTCATAGCGGCAGCGTCTCCCCGGTGACGCAAGGTGCGCAATAGTTTGGGATTTCACTGGGCAATGTGTTCAGTCGTACGGCCGTATTGGCGGGCTCTCTGTACAGGATGACCATCCGGGAGGCTGGTGTGGCGATCGATCAACTGGACGGGCGGATCATCGTGCTGCTCGCGCGCGAGCCGCGGATCGGGGTGCTGGAGATGTCCCGTCGGCTCGGGGTCGCGCGGGGCACCGTGCAGGCCCGGCTGGACCGGCTTCAGTCGAACGGAGTCATCCGTGGATTCGGCCCGCAGGTCGACCCGGCGGCCCTCGGCTATCCGGTCACCGCGTTCGCCACGCTGCAGATCCGGCAGGGGCAAGGGGCCGACGTACGGGCCCACTTGGCGACCGTGCCGGAGGTGCTGGAGCTGCACACCACGACCGGCAGCGGGGACATGCTGTGCCGGCTGGTGGCTCGCTCGAACGCCGATCTTCAGCGTGTGATCGACCGGGTCGTCGGTTTTGATGGCATCGTGCGGGCCGCAACGGCGATCGTGATGGAGAACCCCGTTCCGCTGCGGATCATCCCGCTGGTGGAGCAGGCGGCACTTCAGGAGTGAGCGAGCGATCAATGAGCAGGCGACGGACGGGAGTGACCGAGGCCGTGGGGTGATGGTGTGTGAACTTCTGGGAGTACCTGGGCAATCGCCACCAGCAGCTGCTCACGGACGCCTGCCAACACGCCGGTGCCGTCTTCCAGTGCATGGTCGTGGCGACCACGCTCGGTGTGCTGATCGGCGTGGTCACCTACCGCTCCGACTGGGCCGGGAACCTCGCGACGCTCGTCACCTCCACCATCCTGACCATTCCGTCGCTGGCCATGATCGGTCTGCTGATTCCGATCGTGGGGCTCGGTGTGGCGCCGACCGTGGTCACCTTGCTGTACGGGCTGCTGCCGATCGTCCGTCACTCGATCGTGGGGCTGCGCGGCGTCGATCCGACGCTGGTGGACGCGGCCACCGGCATCGGGATGTCCCGGCTGAAGCGGCTGGTGCGCATCGAGCTGCCGCTCGCCTGGCCGCCGATCCTGACCGGTATCCGGGTCTCGACGCAGATGCTGATGGGCATCGCGGCCATCGCCGCGTACGCCTCCGGTCCCGGCCTGGGCAACCTGATCTTCCGCGGTATCGCCTCCCTGGGCAGCGAGAACGCGCTGAACCAGGTGCTCGCGGGCACGCTGGGGATCATCGTCCTGGCCCTGCTGTTCGACGCCGCGTACGTGCTGATCGGGCGGCTGACCATTTCCAGGGGGATCCGTGTCTGAGTCCCGTGGCGCGACCATCGAGCTGGAGGAGACGAGGTCCGCCCGGACGCACGTCGAACGGGAGGGGCACGGAGGGGAGCCGAAGGCGTGACCCCCTCTTCGGAGAAGAACCGTCCGCCCGGGGAGCACGATGTCAGAGGGCACGCCTTCCGGGACGAGGGCGAGGTGCCCGGCGACCAGGAGCCGCCGCCTCCCCCGCCGGCCCGGACCGGCCCCCGCATCGGCTGGCAGAAGCTGACCTTCCTGCCGGCCTTCGTGGTGGCCGTGCTGCTGGCGACCTGGCTGTGGTTCCGGCAGGCCGACCTGGACACGATCTCCCAGAACGCGCTGTCGGGCGGCCGGGTGTCCGAGGCGCTGCGGCAGCACGTCCAGCTGACCGTGATCTCGACCTTCTTCGTGCTGATCATCGCGATCCCGCTGGGCATCCTGCTCACCCGCAGGCCGTTCCGGAAGGTCACCCCGGTGGCGACGGCCTTCGCCACCCTGGGCCGGGCGACCCCGGCGATCGGTCTGCTCGCGCTGCTGGTGATCTGGCTGGGCATCGGCCGCAGGTCGGCCCTGACCGGCATCGTCATCTACGCCATCCTGCCGGTGCTGTCGAACACGATCGCCGGTCTCAAGGCGAACGACCCGACGCTGCTGGAGGCGGCCCGGGGCATGGGCATGTCCCCGATGGGCGTGCTGACCCGGGTGGAACTGCCGCCGGCGGTCCCGCTGATCCTCGCGGGCGTCCGTACGGCCCTGGTGCTGAACGTCGGTACGGCGACACTGGCCGCGTTCGGCGGTGGGGGCGGCCTGGGTTCGCTGATCACGACCGGTATCACCAGTCAGCGGATGCCCGTGCTGATCCTGGGCTCCGTCCTCACCGTCGTCCTCGCCCTGCTGGTGGACTGGCTGGCCTCGCTGGCGGAGCTGCTGCTGCGGCCGCGGGGGCTGGAGGCGGGGACATAGGTCACGTCGAAGGAGTTCACCGAGCAGCTGATCCTGGGCGCGATCTCCAGGGGTCGGTGGGATCACGCGAGGCGGTCAAGAGCGGGGAGGCGGACGCAGGGTACGAGTACACGGGCACGGCCTGGATCACGTACATGGGCAACAGCACGCCCATCCCCGACCCGCGGCAGCAGTGGCAGGCGGTGCGTGTGTGGACGTGGACGGCGAGGACCCGCATCAGGTGGCGCTGGACTGGCTGGTACGGGAGGGGTGAGGGACTGCTCGACTGCTCGCGTTACGCGCGGACCACGACTTACAAAGAACCCGTTGCAAAAAAGTCTTTGCAAGCATATCTTTGTACGCATGACCGAGCCCCGGCACTCAGAGATCCGCAGCCTCGACGCCCGCTCCCTTCGGGGCCTCGCCCACCCCCTTCGTATGCAGTTGCTGCGCGCTCTGCGCCAGCACGGACCGGCCACCGCGTCGATGCTCGCCGAACGGCTCGGCGAGTCCAGCGGCGCCACCAGCTACCACCTGCGGCAGCTCGCCGCGCACGGCTTCGTCGAGGACGCGCCTGAGCGCGGCAAAGGACGGGAACGGTGGTGGCGGGCGGCCGACTCGGGGATCAGCTTCGACTCGAGCGTGCTGGCCGACGCGGACCCTGCCACCCGGGGAGCCGCCGACACCTTCCTGCACGAGATCGCGTCCACACACGCCCGCGAACTGGCCACCTGGGTGGGCACCCGCGAGGACTGGTTGCCCGCGTGGGCACAGGCCACCGACATGAGCGACTGGACCCTACGGCTCACCCCCGACCGGGCCCGTGAACTCATCGGCGCGATGCACGAGTTGCTCCAGAGCTACCGGGACGAGGACGACTCGCCCGGAGCCGAGCGGGTCCGCGTGCACACCCACACCTTCCCCATCAGCACGGACTGAGAGAGGTCCCGATGACGAACCCCGCCGTCCAACTCGCCCTGCACCACGCCCGCGCCACAGACCTCCGGGCCCGGGCCGACGCCCACCGTCTCGCCGCGGCGGCCAGGCGCCCCGGGGAACTGCGCGCCCGGCTCGGCTGGACCCTCGTGGAGGTGGGGTTGCGTCTCGCCACCCCACCACGGCCGGCGCTCGCTCCCTAGTACTCCTCCTACGCCCTGGTACTCCTCCTACGCGCCAGTCCTCCTACTAGCAGCTCGGGACCGTGCCCGTGCCCTTCTCCAGGGTCACCAGGGACTGCACGGCGCCCTTCAGGGTCTTGACCGGGATCAGGCGGAGGCCCTTGGGGAGTTCCGACTTGGCGTCGGCGCACTCGGCGCTCGGGACCAGGAAGACGGTCGCGCCGTCGCGGTGGGCGGCCTGGGTCTTCAGGGCAACGCCGCCGACCGCGCCGACCGTGCCGTCGGCCTCGATGGTGCCCGTGCCGGCGATGGTGCGGCCGCCGGTGAGGTCGCCGCCGCTGCCGTCGCCCTCGAGTTTGTCGATGATGCCGAGGGAGAAAAGCAGGCCGGCGCTGGGGCCGCCGACATCGGCGAGTTCGAGGTCGACCTTGATGTTCTTGTCGTCGAGACCGAGATAGGTGAGCGCGGCCTCGGTCGCCGCGTTCTGCGACTGGCGCATCTGAGCCTCGTTGTGCCGCTCGATCTCCTTGACGGTGTCACCGCTCGGGTAGACCGCGTCGCGGGGCATGACCGCCTGGTCGGTACGCCACCAGGCGTCGATCACCTTGCCGAGCCAGACGCGGGTGTCCGGGCTGGTCGCCTCGATCGTCGTCATCCGCAGCTGCCCGCTGGTCTCACGGGTCGGCGCACCGGAGATCGTGATCACCGGCGTGCCCTGGTCCTCGCCGAGCACGTTCGCCGTCATCCCCGGCTGCGCCACCGAGAACGGCAACGGCGCGAACACGGCCGTGGCGATCAGACCGACGACGGGCAGTGCGCAGACGGCGAGGGCCTGGGGGCGTGTGAGACGAGAGAGCACGAGGTCAATCTAACGCGCGGGAGTGTTCGAACCATCGCCGGTCCGGAGCACGCCTGCCCTCAGCGCAGCGCCTCCGCCACCTCCCGGGCCGCGTCCACCACCCTCGGGCCGACCCGTTCCGGTACCGCGTCCGCCAGCATCACCACGCCCACGCTGCCCTCGACGCCGGTCACGCCGACCAGCGGGGCGGCGGCGCCGCACGCACCGGCCTCCAGTTCGCCCTGGGTGAGGGTGTAGCCGGGGTCGTTGCCCGGACGCTGGCGGGCCGCCAGGATCGCCTTGCCGGCGGCGCCCCGGTCCAGGGGGTGGCGGAAGCCGGCCCGGTAGGCCACGTGGTAGTCCGTCCAGGTCGGCTCGACCACGGCGACGGCCAGCGCCTCCGCCCCGTCCACCAGCGTCAGATGCGCCGTCGCCCCGATGTCCTCGGCCAGTGACCTGAGCGCCGGCAGCGCGGCCTCCCGTACCAGCGGATGCACCTGCCGTCCGAGCCCCAGCACACCCAGCCCGACCCGGGCGCGCCCGCCCAGATCCCGGCGTACCAGCGCATGCTGCTCCAGCGTGGCGAGCAGGCGGTATACGACGGTCCGGTTCACGCCGAGCTTGGTGGACAGCTCGGTGACGGTGAGCCCGTGGTCCGTGTCGGCCAGCAGCTTGAGGACCCTGAGTCCCCGGTCGAGCGTCTGAGAGGTCTCCGCGGTCACGACGCCCACTCCTTAAGTGGTGAGGTCGGCAGCCCCCGGCGGATGCGTCACCGAGTCCCGTCAGCGACGCGCTTCAGAGGCTGCCGATCGGCTGACGGCCCGGCCGGTGGTCCGGGCCCAGTCGCTTCACGGCTGCGCTCCGCGGCGGCGCTGCCACGGGGCGTGTGCGTAGCGGGACAGTAGCGAAGGGGGTTCGCTGAGCGGAAGGCTCCGTCCAGAATCCGGTCAGGGACCGGTACGGGGTACTCCAATTCGTCCCGGTATATACGGCGTGCAGCGCCCCGAAAGGGGCGCTGCACGCCGTATCAAACAGGCACAGTGCCCGGCGTCACCGCATCCGGGTCGCCCACTCCTGCACCTTGGCGATCCGCTGCCGCAGCTGCCCCGCCGTGGCCTCCGCGCTCGGCGGGCCACCGCACACCCGGCGCAGCTCGGTGTGGATGACACCGTGCGGCTTGCCGCTCTGGTGGACGTACGCACCGACCATGGTGTTGAGCTGCCGCCGCAGTTCCATCAGCTCCTTGTGGCTGACCACCGGCCGCCGCTCGGCGGGCAGTTCGAGCAGGTCGGCCTCGGCGTCCGGCTTCTTGCGGCTGTGCGCGATCTGCCGCGCCTGCCGCTTCTGGAGCAACATCTGCACCTGGTCGGGTTCCAGCAGCCCGGGAATGCCGAGGTAGTCCTGCTCCTCCTCGCTGCCGGGGTGGGCCTGCATCCCGAACTCGGCGCCGTTGTACATGACCCGGTCGAAGACGGCGTCGGATTCGAGGGCCTCGAAGGGCAGCATGTCCTGCTCGCCGGTGTCCTCGTCCTTCTGCTGCTCCGCCTCCTTGAGGAGCTTGTCCTCCTCGGCGTACGGGTCCTCCTCGCCGTCCTTCTTCGGCTTGTCGAGCACGTGGTCGCGCTCGCGCTCCATCTCGTTGGCGAAGGAGAGCAGGTCGGGGACGGTGGGGAGGAAGACGGACGCGGTCTCGCCGCGCCGCCGGGACCGTACGAAGCGGCCGACGGCCTGCGCGAAGAAGAGCGGCGTGGAGATGGTGGTGGCGTACACCCCGACCGCGAGCCGGGGCACGTCGACGCCCTCGGACACCATCCGCACCGCGACCATCCACCGGTCGGTGTTGCCGCTGAACTCGTCGATCCGGTCGGAGGCGCCGGAGTCGTCGGACAGCACGAGAGTCGCCTTGTTGCCCGTGATGTCCCGGATGAGCTTGGCGTACGCCCGCGCCGAGTCCTGGTCGGAGGCGATGACGAGGGCACCGGCGTCCGGGATCGCCTTCCTGACCTCGGTCAGCCGCTGGTCGGCGGCGCGCAGCACGGCCGGCATCCAGTCACCGCGCGGATCGAGCGCGGTCCGCCAGGCCTGGCTGATCGCGTCCTTGGTCATCGGCTCGCCGAGCCGCGCCTCGATCTCGTCACCGGCCTTGGTGCGCCAGCGCATGTTGCCGCTGTAGGAGAGGAAGATGACGGGCCGCACGACACCGTCCGCGAGGGCGGAGCCGTAGCCGTAGGTGTAGTCGGCGGCGGACCGCCGGATGCCGTCGGACCCCTCCTCGTACGTCACGAAGGGGATGGGGTTGGTGTCGGACCGGAAGGGCGTACCCGTCAGGGCCAGCCGCCGGGTCGCGGGCTCGAAGGCCTCCAGACAGGCCTCGCCCCATGACTTGGAGTCACCGGCGTGGTGGATCTCGTCGAGGATGACGAGGGTCTTGCGCTGCTCGACACGGTTGCGGTGCAGCATGGGCCGCACGCCGACGCCCGCGTACGTCACCGCGACGCCGTGGTACTCCTTGCCGAGCGGCCCGGCGCTGTACTCGGGGTCGAGCTTGATCCCTATACGGGCCGCGGCCTCCGCCCACTGCTTCTTCAGATGCTCGGTCGGCGCGACCACGGTGACCTGCTGCACGACGTGGTGGTGCAGCAGCCAGGACGCCAGCGTCAGCGCGAAGGTCGTCTTGCCGGCGCCGGGCGTGGCGACCGCCAGGAAGTCACGCGGCTGCTCCTGGATGTACTTCTCCATCGCACCCTGCTGCCAGGCACGCAGCTTGCTGGCGGTACCCCAGGGGGCGCGGCCGGGGAAGGCGGGCGACAGGTGATGGGAGGACGACGAGGAGGAAGCGGCGGTGGTAGTCACGGTCTCCGATGGGGGGGTCGGGCGGCTCGGCTGGGTACGGCAACCGGGCCACCCTACCGGCGGCCACCTCCCGCCAAGGGGCGAACTACCCCGGGTCGCCCGTGGGTGGGATCGACGTCACAACTCGCCCCTCTCGTCACCGCTCCCGCAGCCGCGTCGTCACCCAGGCCCCCACCAGGGCCACCCCCGCCATCGGCAGGAACACCGCCGCGAACGCGGCCGGATGGGAGGACGTGGCCTCGGTCGCCGCGTGGGCCACCGTGCCGCCGCCCAGGGCCGCGAAGGCGGCGCCGCCCGCGGCCAGGAGGAGGACGTTGGACAGGCCGTCGGAGATCTGGAGGGCGGCGGAGTTGGTACCGGCCTGGTCGGGGGCGGAGAGCTGGAGCAGCAGGACGCTGGTGGAGGAGATGACCAGGCCCATGCCGAGGCAGCCGAAGCCCCAGGCGACGGCCACGATCCACACGGGGACGGCGTCGAGCAGGACACTCGGGGCGGTGGCGATGGCCGCCGCGACCAGCAGCATGCCCAGCGTCATCAGGCGTTCCCGGTACGGCTCCAGGCGCGGCCGCGACTGCACCCACGAGCCCAGCGCCCAGGTCGCCCCGCCCGCCGCCAGCGAGAAACCGGCGAGCGTCGGGGACAGCCCCCGCTGGGTGACCAGCATCAGCGGTACGAAGGACTCGGCGGCGATGAAGGCCCCCGCCGCGATACCGCGCAGCAGCACGACCGAGGGCAGCCCGCGCGCCGCCCGGTAGGTGCCGCGCGGGAGAAGTCCCAGTACCGCCGGGACCAGCAGCGCGGCGCCTGCCACGCCGGGCAGCACGGAGAGCCAGCGCAGATCCTGGGCGGCGTACTGGAGCAGGCCCGCGCCGAACGAGATGCCGAGCGCGAGGCGGATCCGCCGTCGGTCGAAGGAGCCCCGGCCGTGCCCGTCCGTCACCGCTCCGGACGCGCGCGTCCGGATCTGCGGCAGCGCGAGCGCCAGCGGCAGCAGCACCAGCACCGGTATCCCGAGGAACACCCAGCGCCAGCCCAGTTGCTCGGTCACCGCACCCGCCGCGAGCGGCCCGACCACCGACGGCACCACCCAACTCGCCGCGAACGCCGCCATGATCGCCGGCCGCAGCCGCTCCGGATACGCCCGCCCGACCACGACGTACAGCGCCACGATGACCAGTCCGCCGCCGAGCCCCTGCACCGCGCGTCCGAGGATGAACGGCCACATCGCCCCGGCCGTCCCGGACAGCAGCAGCCCCGCGCCGAAGGCGGCGATGCCCGTGGTCAGCGCGCCGAGCGGGCCCCGCCGGTCCGACCACTGCCCGGCGAGCACCATCCCGAACAGACTCGTCGTGAAGTACCCGGAGAACGCGAACGCGTACTGCGACACCCCGTCCAGCTCCCGAGCGGCCACCGGCATCGCCGTCCCCACGGCCGTCGCCTCGAAGGCGATCAGCAGCACGACCGAGACGATGCCCACGCTCAGCGCCCGGTACGACCCCCTCAGCACACCCTCGCTGCCCGGTTCCGGCAGGGCGGTCAGGGCGTCTGCGACGTCGGTGTCGCGTCGGTTCGGGGCAGTCATGTAGGCCAGCGTAAGGTGCACAACCCGATATGGCCCCTGTCGGAAGACGGTGCTCGCCTCAGCCCTTGGTCGTAGACCCAACCCCCTCCGTGTGCCTCAGAGCACTCCGCCCGCCTCGTCCTGGAACAGCTCCGTCCAGTAGTGCCGGCCCGAGCGGTCGACCGTGCCCGTCGGGGCGACCCTGCGCAGGACGTCGATCATCGTCGCCGCCAGTTGGTCGTAGGCCTCCGTCGTCAGCTCGTGGTCCGTCGCCGCGTCGATCGTCTTCTCGCGGTGCAGGAGCCACAGGGTGAAGGTGAGGGTGGAGACGTCCGTGTTGAGGGGGTACAGCCTCGCCTCGGGTTCGCTCCAGTTCAGGACCTCGCCCGTGGCGCCGTCGACGACCAGGCTGTTGTCCTCGATGAGATGGCCGAGGCGTATCAAGTGGTCGGCGCGGTCGGGGAGTTCGCCGGTGGGGAAGTCGCCCGGGCGTTCCTCGGTGTAGTACTCGGTCAGGGTGGGGAGCGGGACGTCCGTGTCGAGGTGGCAGAGGAAGCCGTCCTCGGGCAGGCCCGTCTCGCGCAGGAAGCGGCGGGTCGGCTCGTGGGTGAGGGTCGTGGGGAAGTCGACGTCCTCGAAGCGGGCGATCCGGCCGGGGCCGAAGTCCTGCTCCAGCAGGCGCGGGGGGAGGTCCAGAGTGAGGCCGGACTCCGTGCCCGGGCCCGCCATCAGGGCGAGCGGGCGGATCAGTGCCGCCATCCGCCAGTACGGCGGCATCTCACCGTCCGGTCCCGTCCCTTCCTCGAACACCGCCAGCAGCTGCCGGGCCGCCTCCGCCACCGCCTTCGGTCCGAAGCGGCCGACGTAGGCGGCGAACTGGCCGCGCAGATCCGCCAGTTCCTCCGTCGCCGCGGCGAACCGCACCAGCGTCCGCAGCGATGGCGCCAGCGGGCGGCTGTCCATCAGGTCGGGGCGGTCGTGAAAGAAGTACGTCGTCGAGACCTCGCCGGTCGCACCGTCGAGCAGCACCGACTCCGACTCCACGCCGTCGGGTGCCAGGAGTCCGCCTATCACCAGCTGTTCGCGCAGCCGGGCCAGCAGGCGGTCGGGGTCGGCCGTCGAGTCCGCCACCGTCCGCAGGCCGTCTCTGCGCAGTTCCTCGAACGTCAACAGGGCACTGTCGCCCGGCAGTCCGGGACCCGTCAGCCAGCGGCGCGTCGGCGCGTGTGTGACGTACGGGTCGAGTTGGTCCTCGGTCAGGGTGATCACCGCGGCAGCGGCGTCGATCGTGCTCATGGCTCCCCCGCGCATGCTTGTCCAGGGAGTACGCCCGCCGTCCGTGCCCGGCGCGGCCGTCCCCACTGCCCAGAACACTACGTGCCACCACTGACAATCGCTCCGACCTGCGGAAACAGTCAGCGAAATTCAGGAGAGAGGGCCGCCCGGCAGACACGCCGGGGCGCCCTCAATGCCTTCGGGCACCACCGGCCCCCCGGCAGCCTCACCGCCCCGTCACCGGCAGCCTCACTGTCCCGTCACCGGCAGCCTCACTGCCCCGTCACCACCGCCGCCTGAGGCCGGATCGGCAGCCGGTTCACCGGTCGTCCCGTCGCCGCCCGCACCGCCGACGCGATCGCCGCCGGCGACGCCACGACCGGCACCGCGCTGACCGCCTTGGCGCCGAAGGGCGCGACCACGTCCCGCTCCTCGACCAGCTTCACGATCCGGATGTCGGGCGCGTCCAGCGCCGTCGGCAGGGCGTAGCCGGTGAGGTCGGGATGCCGTATCACGCCCCGCGGCGTGCGCAGGTTCTCCGTGAGGGCGATACCGACACCCTGCGTGACACCGGCCTCGATACGCGCCGCGAGCTGCGCCGGGTTCAGCACCCGGCCGACGTCCTGCGCGACCGCCAGCTCCACCACCCGTACCGAGCCGATCTCGATGTCGACGTCCACCACCGCCCGGATCGCGCAGAAGGCCAGTCCGACGAAGGCGTCGCCCTGTCCGGCGCCGTCCAGTGGCTCGGTCGGGTGCGGGCGGCACTGGGCCGTCGCCCACAGTTCCTTGCCGTCCAACGCCTCGGTGACCGTCGTCGACAGGACTCCGTCGTAGGACGTGATCTTGCCGTCGGTGATCTGCAGCAGCTCGGTCGACATGCCGAACTTGTGCGCCAGGGGCTGGAGCAGCTGGGTGCGGACCATCTTCGCCGCGCGCTCCACCGCACCGCCCGACACCCATGTGTGGCGGCCTCGGCAGCCCGCGCCCGCCGGGGGCTGGTCGGTGTCCACCGGCGCCACACGCACCTCGTCGACGCCGAGCGTCTCCTGGACGATCTGGCGCGCCAGCGTCGTGAAACCCTGGCCCGTCTCCACGGCCGCGCACAGCACCGTCGCGACGCCGTCCTGGACCTTCACGGTCGCCGTGGAGACCTCGTCGGCGCCCTCGGCGCCGAGCATGTGCACCATGCCCAGGCCGTAGCCGACGCCCCTGCGCACCGCGCCCGGTTCGCCCGCGCCCTCGGGACCACCGGGCAGCAGCCACTCGTCCTCGGGCGTGTCCTTGGGGAGCTTGGGGAGCGGGAAGTCCTGTACCGCCTGGAGGAGTTCCGCGACCGGCGCCGGGCACGTCACCGTCTGGCCGGTCGGGAGCACATCGCCGGTGGCCATGACGTTGCGCAGGCGCACTTCCGCCGGTTCGATGCCGAGCTTCTTGGCCAGCTTGTCCATCTGCGCCTCGTAGGCGGCGCAGACCTGCATCGCGCCCTCGCCGCGCACATGGCCGGAGGGCGGGTTGTTGGTGCGCACGGCCCAGCCCTCGATGAAGGCGTTCGGGACGACGTACGGGCCGCAGGCGAACGCCACCGCCGCGGCCAGCGCCTCCGCCGAGGTGTCCGCGTACGCGCCCGCGTCCAGCAGGATCTGTGCCTCGACCTTCACCAACGTGCCCTCGGCGTCGGCGTGGTGGCGGTAGCGCAGCAGCGTGGGGTGGCGGTGCGTGTGGCCCAGGAAGGACTCCTCGCGGGTCGCCGTCAGCTTCACCGGGCAGCCGGTCTTCAGCGCCAGCAGACCGAGCGGCAGCTGGAAGCCCTGGTCCTCACGGTCGGCGGTGGCGCCGGGCACGCCGGTGACGACGACCTTGACGCGCTCGGGTTCCAGGCCGAAGCAGGCGGCGGCCCGGTCGCGGTCGGCGTGCGGGTCGGTGGACGCCAGGTACAGCTCGACGCCGCCGTCCGGACGCGGCACCGCGAGGCCCGCCTCGGCACCGATGGGGGCCGGGTCCTGGCGGCCGATGCGGTACAGGCCCTCGACGACGACCGCGCCGGCCGCGTCCGGGTCGCCGTGCCGCAGCGGGATGTGCCGGATCAGATTGCCGTCCGGGTGCAGCGGCTCGGCCTCGAAGGCCTGCTCCGGGTCGGTCACCGGGTCGAGTACCTCGTACTCGACGATGACGGCCGCCGCCGCCATCCGCGCGGTGTCCGGGTGGTCGGCGGCGACGGCGGCGATGGGCTCGCCGTGGTGGCGTACGACGTCGGAGGCGAACACCGGGCGGTCGGCCTTGCCGCGTCCGTGCAGCGGAGAGCCGGGCACGTCGTCGTGGGTGACGACGGCCCGTACGCCGGGCATCTCGCGCGCGTGGGAGGTGTCGATGGACACAATGCGCGCGTGCGGGTGCGGTGAGCGCAGTACGGCCGCCCAGAGCAGGCCCTCGGCCCACAGGTCGGCGGCGTACGGGAAGTTGCCCTCGGTCTTCGCGCGGGAGTCGGCGGCGGGCAGGGAGGCGCCGAGGCCGTGCGGGAGCGGCTCCGCGGCGGGCACGGCCTCCGCGGCGGTGGTCGCGGTGGCGGCTTCGTTGCTCACGCCTGGCCTCCGTCCTGTCCCTGTCCGTACGGCTGGTCATGCGGTCCGGGCGGTGTCCCGGGGGACTCGAACGCCGACGGGTTGACGCCGCCGGCCCCGGGGCCCGCCTGGTGAGGAATACGCGGCTTGTCGGCGTCCTGTTCGGGCGCGTCGGGCGCGGCGTGCGCCTCGCGTTCGGCGACGACGTCCTTGACGGCCTCCAGGACGGCCCGGTAGCCCGAGCAGCGGCACAGGTTGCCGCACAGCGCCTGGCGGGTCTCCAGCTCGGTCGGCGCCGGGTTGCCCTCCAGCAGGTCGTGCACGGTCATCGCCATGCCGGGCACGCAGAAACCGCACTGCACGGCACCGCACTTGGCGAGCGCCCGCTGCAC
The DNA here is from genome assembly GCF_013009255.1 of Streptomyces sp. Z423-1. Lineage (NCBI taxonomy): Bacteria > Bacillati > Actinomycetota > Actinomycetes > Kitasatosporales > Streptomycetaceae > Streptomyces > Streptomyces sp. Z423-1. The sequence continues at coordinate 5,819,102 of NZ_CP053109.1, read as the reverse complement.
GTCCGAGGGCTGCCCGTCGACGGCCAGGCCCTCCACGGTGCGCACCTCGCTGCCGGCCGCGGTGACCGCGGGCACCAGGCAGGAGGCGACGAGCCGCCCGTCGACCTGGACGTTGCAGGCCCCGCACTCGCCCTGCGAGCAGCCGTCCTTGGCGCCCGCGAGGCCGAGCCGCTCGCGCAGGACGTACAGCAGCGACTCGCCGATCCACGCGTCGGTGACGGGGCGGTCGGTGCCGTTGACGCGCAGCACGAAGGAGGCGAGCGGGTGGTCCTCGTGCGGGGCCGTGGCGGACGGCTCGGCCGGAGCGTCCGGCTCGCTCTCGGGACCGGCGGACGCCGGCTCCTCGGCGGGCTCCGACCGGGAGTCCGCGTCCCCGGGCTGCGCCGACCCTTCGGCGTGGCTCTCAGCAGGGCCCTCAGACGGGCTCTCGGCGGCCTCTACGCCCTCTGGGGCCCCCGGCGCCTCAGCGGGCCTCTCCGCCGCCTCTACGCCCTCCTGGGCCCCCGGCGTCTCCCTGGCCCCCTCGGTCGCCGCACCGCCCGCGGTCGCCGCACCGCCCGCGGGAGCGGGCTGCTGCGGGTACAGCTGCTGCCCGGCGGTGTGCCCCTGCTCGGCAGCCGCCTGCTCGTGCCTCCACGGCTCGGCCGCCTCGGTCGCCCAGGGCGCGGGCGCGCCCCCGGGGAGCGTGGCCGGAGGCGTGCCGCCCCACTGCTCCACCAGCGCCGACGTCGTGAACTCACCCGACTCGTCCGGAAGATCACCGTTCGCTACGGGAATCGACCACTGCCCGGTCACGTCATGACCGGGGGCGGGCTGCGGCGGGGTCGCCTCCGCCTGGGCGGGCTCCTCGAAGTGCCACTGTCCGGTGGCACCGGGTTCGTACGTGAACCGGTCCTGACCGCCACCCTGGGGCATCGCGTTCGGGTCGGGCCACTGCGCGCTCTCGGCGGGCACGCCCCAGACGCCGGTGGCCGCGGGGTCGGTACCGGCGGCGGGCGCGACCGTTATCGGCGGTGGCACATAGCCGTGGCCGGGCGCGGCGAGCGGGCTGTCGGCGGAGGCCAGGAGCGCGTCGATGCCACCCTCGGGGAGTTTCACGAAGGCGGTGGCGCCGTCGTCGTAGTCGCCCTGGGGCAGCGGGTCCCAGCGTCCGCCGCCCTGGGGCGTGCCCTCTCCGTGCTGGTCGTCGGTCACGACAGCGCCCTCCCCAGTGCTCGTCGGGCCAGTGCGGCGACGGTGCGCCGCAGGTGCAGTACGGCGGGCGGAAGCTGTGGCACCGAACCGTCCTCGGCCGGGGGCGCGTCGGGGATGCAGGCCGCGGCGACGTACTCGCCGAACGCGGTGAGCGCCTCGGGGACGATCGCGCGGTTGTTGTCCCAGTCGATGAGCTGCGCGACCCACTGCTCGGCCTCCAGGGGCCGCAGCGGCATCGGCGCTATGGCACCCACGGCGCACCGCACCCCGCGCCGGGCGGGGTCGAGGACCAGCGCCACGGAGGCGACGGCCCGCCCGGGGCCGGTGCGGCCGGTCGCCTTCAGGAAGACCTGCGGGGCGTGCAGCAGCGGCACGCGCACGTACCCGATGAGCTCACCGGCGCGCAGCAGCTCCACGCCCGCCAGCAGGTGCGACACCGGGATCTCCCGGCGGGCTCCGCCCGGGCCCGCGATGATCAGCGTCGCCTCCAGGGCGGCCAGTACAGGCAGGGCGTCGCCCGTGGGGGCGGCGGTGGCGATGTTGCCGCCCAGGGTGCCGGCGTTGCGGATGTGCGGCGGGCCCGCGGCGCGCGCGGCGGCGGCGAGCGCCGGGATCAGGGCCGCGAAGTCGGGGCGGCCCATGCGCGCGTGCGTGAGTCCGGCGCCGAGCAGGGCGTGGCCGTCCTGGTACTGCCAGCCGCGGATCTCGCTGATCCGGCCGAGGCCGACCAGTGCGGCGGGCCTGAGCTGACCGGAGTTGACGGCGGTCATCAGGTCGGTACCGCCCGCCACGGGCACGGCGGCGGGCATGGCGGTGAGTGCCGCCACGGCCTCGTCCAGCGTCGCGGGCAGGGTGACGGCCTGCGCCGCCTGCGGTGCGTGCGTGGTCAAACCGGCTGCCCCTTCCCGCTGCCCACTTGGTCCCGCCTGTGTGGCCGTACGGTACGTGCCGACAGGGCGGACGTGGCAACTCTGGCACATCTTCGCAGGACCCGAAGACGGGGGTCCGCTAGGAGGCATTCGCCCACCTCATCAGGGAGATGGCCCGATTTGTACGTACATCACCGCGCATCCCCGGTCGGACGGAATTGCCACTCTTCGGTGACCCTTGTCCGCTTTTTTTCCCGCCTGTTCGAGACCGGCGCGCTTTCGAGCCCCGCCCGCTTCCCCGGCCTACCTGTTCGGCGGCGGCCCGTCGATCGGGCGGCCGAGTACGCCCGGGCGCCGCTGCCAGGGCCGCGGCCCCGTGGGCGGCCGGTAGGCGACGCCCAGGGCGTCAAGTCGCCGGTAGTGGGCGGCCATCCGGCGTTCGAAGCCGGCGAAGTCCCGTTCCGCCGGGGCGGGCAGGGCACTCCACGCGACCTCGGCGAAGGCCGCGAGCCTCGGAAAGGCCTGGTAGTCCACGCGCGACTGGTCCTCCATCACCTCGGTCCACACATTGGCCTGGGTGCCCAGCACATGCCCCGCCTGTTCCTCGGTGAGCTGCGGTGGAACGGGCTCGAAGCGGTAGACGTCCTCCAGGGTGCGCACATAGCCGATCGGTACGGGTTCGTCCGCGCCGTCGGCCTGACGGTGGTCCAGGTACACCTGCTGCTCGGGACACATCACGACGTCATGACCGGCCCGGGCGGCGGCGATTCCGCCCGCGTATCCGCGCCACGAGGACACCGTCGCCCCGGCGGCGGGCCCGCCTTCCAGGATCTCGTCCCAGCCGATCAGCCGACGCCCGCGCGCGGAAAGCCACGTGTCGAAGTGGCCGATGAACCACGACTGCAACGCGTCCTCGTCGGCCAGCCCCAGTTCCCTGATCCGCGCCTGCGCGGTGGGCGACTTCCGCCACTGGTCCTTCGGGCATTCGTCGCCGCCGACGTGAATGAACTCCGAGGGAAACAGATCCAGGACTTCCTCGAACACGCCTTCGTAGAAGCGCAGGGCGTTGTCAGTGGGGGCGAGTACGTTCGGAGAGATCCCCCAGTTGTCCCAGACCGCGAGGGAGGTGGTGTCGATGACGTCGGTGTTCCCGAGTTCCGGATACGCGGCGATGGCGGCCTGCGAGTGTCCCGGTACGTCGATTTCCGGGACGACGGTGATATGCCGCTCGGCGGCGTAGGCGACGATCTCCCGGATGTCGTCGTGGGTGTAGTAGCCACCGTGCGGCTTCTCCTCCCACAGCGGCGAGGCCCGGTGGCCGAATTTGGTGCGCGCCCGCCAGGAGCCGACCTCGGTCAGCCTCGGGTACCGCTCGATCTCCAGACGCCACCCCTGGTCGTCCGTCAGGTGGAAGTGGAAGACGTTGAGTTTGTGCGCGGCCATCAGATCCAGGTAGCGCAGCACACCGTCCTTGGGCATGAAGTGCCGGGCCACGTCGAGCATCAGGCCGCGCCAGCCGAATCGAGGGGCGTCCTCGATCTCCACGTGCGGCACGGCCCAGGTGCGGTCGCGGCTGAGCGGAGCCCTGCGGTATGCGTCGGGGCCGAGGAGCTGCCGCAGCGTCTGGGCGCCCCAGAAGACACCGGCCGCGCTGCCGCCCTCGATCAGGACGCCGTCCGAGTCGCTGACGAGGCGGTACTCCTCAGGACGGAGCCCGGTGTCGAGCTGGAGCCCGATACCGTCGCCGTAGGTGTCGTCGAGCTCACGTGCCTCGCGCAGCGGCAGGCCGGTGGCCTGCCGGAGGACGGTGCGCAGCCAGTGACCGACACCCTCCGTGGCGGTGCCGGCGTAGAGCTGGGAGTGCGCCGTCAGCCGCACCTCGCCGGAACCGGTGACGACGCTGCGGGGCGTCGGAATCAGTTCGGTCACGTCAGTCCTTTACCGCTCCGCCCAGGCCGGAGACAAGCCGTCGCTGTACCAGTACGAAGAACACCAGCACCGGAATCGTCATCACCGTGGACGCCGCCATCACGCCACCCCAGTCCGGCTCCTCCGGCTTGTAGAAGACCAGCAGAGCCATCGGCAGCGTCGACTGCGAAGTGTCGCTGATGATGAAGGACTTGGCGAACAGGAAGTCGTTCCAGGCGGAGATGAAGGAAAACACGCTCGTGGCCACCAGCCCCGGGAAGACCAGCGGGAAAAGGATCTGCCAGAGGAATCGCGCCCGGCTCGCCCCGTCGATGTACGCGGCCTCCTCCAGCGCCTCCGGCACCGCTTTCACGAACCCTCGCAGCATCCAGATCGCGAACGGCAGGGAGAAGGCGATGTGCGGCAGGATCAGCGAGCCCAGCGTGTTCAGCTGGCCGACGTCCCGCATGAGGAAGAACAGGGGGATCGTCAGTGCCTCCACCGGCACCATCTGGGCCACCAGGAACATGATCAGCAGGGTGGTCCGGAAGCGGAACCGGAATCGTGTCACGGCGGTCGCCGCGAGAAACGCGATCAGTGCCGAGACGACCACGACGGTGCAAGCGACGACAAGACTGTTGACAAAGTACCGGCCGAATTCCTGCTGTCCGAAGACCCGCCGGAAGGAATCCAGAGTGGGGGCCGGCGTCCACGGCCGAGGGGTCGTGGACTCGATCTCCCCGGCCGGTTTGAAGGCGCTCAGCACCATCCAGTACAGCGGAAAGGCGACCACCGCCGCGATCAGCAGCGCCGCCGCCTCGGCGGCCGCGCGCCACGGCCGACGCACGATGCCCTGGAAAAGATTCACAGCTCCTCCCCCTGCCTGCGCAGCAACCTCAGATACACGAGCGTCACCGCGAGCAGGATCAGCAGCATCACGACGCCGATCGCCGAGCCGAGGCTGTACTGCGAGGACGCGAACGCCTGTTGGTAGGCGTAGACGTTCAGGACGAGGTTCTGTCCCGCGATGCCGCCGCCGTTGGTCATGACGTAGATCTGCGTGAAGACCTTGAAGTCCCAGATGACCGACTGGATGGTGACGATCACCAGGATCGGGCGGAGCATCGGCGCCAGCACCGAGCGCCAGATCCGCCACTGCGAGGCGCCGTCCAGCGCGGCGGCCTCCAGCACCTCTGTCGGTACGGCGCGGATCCCTGCGTAGACGGTGACCATCACGAACGGGAAGGAACACCACACCACTTCGAGCAGGACGAGGAAGAAGGCACTGAACCGACCGTACGTCCACGAGTAGTCGCCGAGCCCGAGGATCCGGTTGACCGGGCCGAAGTCCGGGTCGAACAGCAGCAGCCAGACCGTGGAGCCGGTGACCGCCGGGGTCGCCCACGCCCCCAGCGCGGCCAGCATCAACGCGAGCCGCGGCACGGCCCGTACGCGGGTGAGCAGCACGGCGAGAGCACAGCCGACGGCAAGCGTCGCCACCACGCAGGCCGCCGCGAACAGCACGGTGGCCAGCAGCACCTGCCAGAACCGCTCGTCGCCGAAGAGTTCGGCGTAGTTCCCGAAGCCCCGGAACGACGTCGGTTCACCGCCGCTGACCTGGGCCTGGGTGTACTCCAGGAAGGAGATCAGGCCGAGTTGGTAGACGGGGTAGACGAGCAGCCCACCGATGACGACGAGCGCGGGGGCAAGGTACAGCCAGGGCAGGCCTTTGCTCCGCGTCATCCGGCGGAGCCGAACGCATCGTCCATCTTCTGCGCCGCGTCCCCGGCCGCCGCCGCCACACCCTTCTTACCGCTGACGATCTCCTGGAACATCGTCGGCAGCACGAGCGAGGAGTCGATCTGCGCCCACGCCGGCGAGGCCGGCACGAACTTCGTCCCCGCGGCCAGCGTCTGAACGAACGGCTTCACGAACGGCTCCCGCTCCGCCACCCGCCCCCGCACGTCCGTGAAGGTCGGCAGAAAGCCCATCGCGTCGAAGAGTTCACCCTGCGTCCGCTTGGACGCCAGCCGCTTCATCAGGTCGACGGCGAGGGTGCGGTGCGAGGTGCTCTTCAGTACGCCGATGTTGTTGCCGCCCGCGAACGCCGGGGCGATCGAGCCCGGCTCCACACCCGGCAGCGGCACCACCGCGTACATGCCCTTCACCGCCCCGGCCTCCACGGCCTGATGGCTGAAGTCGCCGCCGATGGCCATGCCCGCCTTGCCCGAGGCGAACGCGGTGATGGTGTCGTTGCCGGTCATCCCCGCGCACTTGGCGGCGGGACAGTTGTCGTCGCCGAAGAGCGAGGTGTACGCCGTGATGCCCTTCCGGGCGTCCGGGCTGTCGATCGCGGAGGCGTACGAGCCGCCCTTGCCGGTGGCGAGTTCGCCGCCGTTGGCCCAGATGAACGGCATCGCCCCGTACGTGTAGGAACCGCCCACCGCCAGGCCGTACAGGTCGGGCTTCGCGGCCCGGATCCGCTGCGCCGTCTCGATCAGTTCAGCCTGGGACTTCGGTACGTCGAGGCCGAGTTCGTCGAAGACGTCCGTCCGGTAGTACAGCGCGCGGACGCCCACGAAGTAGGGGGCGCCGTAGATCTTCCCGTCCACCGTCACCGACTGCTTGGCGGTCGGGTCGGTGTCCTTGGCCTCGCTCCAGGAGGTGAAGTCCTTCGTGACGTCCGCCAGGCCGCCGTCCTTCACATAGCCGGCGGTGTCGGTGTTGCCGTACTCGATGACGTCGGGCGCGCTGGCGGGGTCGTTGAAGGCGGCCTTGATGCGCTGGGCGCGGGTCTCGACCGGGATGTACTCGACGGTGACCTCGGTGCCCTCGTGCGCCTTCTCGAAGCCGTCGACCACGGACTGGACGACCTGCTCCTTGGGCTTGTTGTTGACCTCCTGGAACAGCCAGACCCGCAGGGTGCCGGTCTGCTCGTCCTTGCCGGAGGTGGAGTTGCCGGACGTCTGCGGGGCGCAGGCGGCGGTGACCAGGACGGCCGCGACGGCGGCCAGTCGGACGGACAGCTTCATGGAGTGCCTCCGAAGTCGTCGCAACATATCGTTGCAACATGTGCAATGACGGTTTCGCTCTGCACAACAACAAGCCGGAGGCTATGGACTACATGAACATGTCCACAAGAGGTCTCAACCACTTCGTGACATGAGGAGCGACATGACGAAGAGGCCCCCGGGGCACGCCGAAGCGCATCCCGGGGGCCTCCCGGACAACTGTCAAGAAAGGATCAGACGGTTACTTGTCGCCGCCCTTGCCCTTGTCGTCACCGCCGGCGCCCATGGAGTCGTAGATCTCCTTGCACATGGGACACACGGGGTACTTCTTCGGATCGCGGCCCGGCACCCAGACCTTGCCGCACAGCGCCACGACGGGCGTACCGTCGAAAGCGCTCGCCATGATCTTGTCCTTCTGGACGTAGTGGGCGAAGCGCTCGTGGTCACCGTCGCCGTGGGAAGTCTGCGGCGTGGGCTCTACGAGTGTCCCCGTACCAGTCCCGCGCTCGGGCTCGAGAGTGCTCATACGGCCAAGGGTACTGAAGCTCACAGACAACGGTTGAGAGACGGGCGGGCGTCAGTTGAGCGAGGGGTCGTCGGGGTACGTGGCCACCATCGCCAGCTCGTTGCGCTGCCGGCGCAGCACCTCGCGCCAGAGCCGTTCGGGGAACGGCGAGTAGACGTCGCCGGGCTCGGACTCCACGACGTACCAGGCGCCCTCGACCAGTTCGTCCTCCAGCTGGCCGGGGCCCCAGCCGGCGTACCCGGCGAAGATCCTCAGCGAGCCGAGGACGGAGGCCAGCAGCTCCGGCGGGGCCTCCAGGTCGACCAGGCCGATCGCGCCGTGCACCCGCCGCCAGCCGAGCGGGGCCACGTCGCCGGACGCGCCGCCGGGAATGACCGCGACGCCGAGAGCGGAGTCCAGCGAGACCGGTCCGCCCTGGAAGACCACGCCGGGTTCGCCGGCCAGGTCCGCCCAGCCCTCCAGGATGTCGCCGACGTCCACCGGCGTCGGACGGTTGAGGACGACACCCAGCGAGCCCTCCTCGTCGTGGTCGAGGAGGAGCACCACCGCGCGGTCGAAGTTCGGGTCCGCCAGGGCGGGGGTGGCCACGAGCAGCCGCCCTGTGAGCGAGGACACCTCGGTCATGCCAGACATGATCCCGCATCTTCCCGTCATGTGGGGAGCCAATCCGGGGACGGGAGTGAACGCAGCTCAGGGCACACGGAAGCGTCCCCGGCGCACGGGCGCCGTCCGGCCGCTCCAGTGACCCCATGTGCCCGATACAGAACGGTTCGTGTTGTGACAGAGCTATGACAGAGCTGGGCGGTCCTTGGGCTTACTTCAGGGGGGTCGGCGGCCATTACTCTGTCTCTCCGGCCCTTGCCCAACTCATCGGAACGCGAGATACATGACCGTCAACGACGATGTCCTGCTTGTCCACGGCGGAACCCCGCTGGAGGGCGAGATCCGTGTCCGCGGTGCGAAGAACCTCGTGCCGAAGGCCATGGTCGCCGCCCTGCTCGGCAGCGCGCCGAGCCGGCTGCGCAACGTCCCGGACATCCGTGACGTCCGCGTGGTCCGCGGTCTGCTCCAGCTGCACGGCGTGTCGGTGCGTCCGGGCGAGGAGCCTGGCGAACTGGTGCTCGACCCGACGCGGGTGGAGAGCGCGAACGTCGCCGACATCGATGCCCACGCGGGGTCGAGCCGCATCCCGATCCTCTTCTGCGGCCCCCTCCTGCACCGTCTCGGCCACGCCTTCATCCCGGGCCTCGGCGGCTGTGACATCGGCGGGCGGCCCATCGACTTCCACTTCGACGTGCTGCGGCAGTTCGGCGCGCGGATCGAGAAGCGGGCGGACGGGCAGTACCTGGAGGCGCCGCAGCGGCTGCGCGGTACGAAGATCCGGCTGCCGTACCCGTCCGTGGGCGCGACCGAGCAGGTGCTGCTGACGGCGGTACTCGCCGAGGGCGTGACGGAACTCTCGAACGCGGCCGTGGAGCCGGAGATCGAGGACCTCATCTGCGTACTGCAGAAGATGGGCGCCATCATCGCGATGGACACCGACCGCACGATCCGCATCACCGGTGTCGACACGCTCGGCGGCTACGCCCACCGCGCCCTCCCGGACCGGCTGGAGGCCGCCTCCTGGGCGTCCGCGGCGCTGGCGACCGAGGGCAACATCTACGTCCGTGGCGCGCAGCAGCGGTCCATGATGACGTTCCTCAACACCTACCGGAAGGTGGGCGGTGCCTTCGAGATCGACGACGAGGGCATCCGTTTCTGGCACCCCGGCGGGCAGTTGAAGTCGATCGCCCTGGAGACGGACGTCCACCCGGGCTTCCAGACGGACTGGCAGCAGCCGCTGGTCGTCGCCCTCACGCAGGCCACGGGCCTGTCCATCATCCACGAGACGGTCTACGAGTCCCGCCTCGGCTTCACTTCCGCGCTCAACCAGATGGGCGCCCACATCCAGCTCTACCGCGAGTGCCTCGGCGGCTCGAACTGCCGCTTCGGCCAGCGCAACTTCCTGCACTCGGCGGTCGTGAGCGGCCCCACCCGCCTCCAGGGCTCCGACCTGGTCATCCCGGACCTGCGCGGCGGATTCTCGTACCTCATCGCCGCCCTGGCCGCCCAGGGCACGTCCCGGGTCCACGGCATCGACCTGATCAACCGGGGTTACGAGAACTTCTTGGACAAGCTGGTGGAGCTGGGAGCGAAGGTGGAACTGCCGGGCAAGGCGCTCGGCTGACACGCCGAACGCGAACGCCGATGGGGCGGCCACTCGAACTCGGGTGGCCGCCCCATCGGCGTTTGCTGCAGCGCCCTCAAGGGGCGCGCACGGCGCTCAGCGGAGCGCTTACTTGCCCTTGGCCGCTTCCTTGAGCTTGCTGCCCGCGGAGACCTTCACGCTGTAACCGGCCGGGATCTGGATCGGGTCGCCGGTCTGCGGGTTACGCGCGGTACGAGCGGCACGGTGGGTGCGCTCGAAGGTCAGGAAGCCGGGGATGGTGACCTTCTCGTCCCCCTTGGCGACGATCTCGCCGACGACGTCGGCGAACGCGGCCAGCACGGCGTCGGCGTCCTTGCGGGTCACCTCGGCGCGGTCGGCCAGCGCGGCCACCAGCTCACTGCGGTTCATGTTGTTACTCCCGTGTTCTTCTTGCCATTGAGGCGTGCCACGCGGCGGAGCCGCATATCGGGCACAGCGAAGCCGATGCTGCCAGGGTCCTCGGACAGTCCCCGGACCCGGGTCCCGTCGTCCGACGCTCGCGCCCAGGGACGCATCCTGCCCCCACCTGCGGCGGGAATGCCAATCCGGCACCCGCAGGAGTCGTGAGAACACCCTTGGGAGTCACACGAAAAGCGCCACTGACTAGGACCTGTCCGGCCGATCATGCCGCAGACGCGGGGTCTGTCCGGCCGCCCACCCTAGATGGCGGCCAAGGGTACGAGGTTGCGCGACGCGCCGGTGATCAGCGCGGCCGTGGTGATCCTCACAGAGATCCCCGGTGCGGATCACAGCCCGGCCGTCGAGATCAGAGGCCGGACGAGTTGTCCTGCGCCGCCCCGACCGCCTTCGCGGCCTCCCGCACCGCACCCGCGACCGCGCCCGCGACCTTGTCGTTGAACACGCTCGGGATGATGTAGTTGGGGTTCAGCTCGTCCTCGGTGACGACGTCCGCCAGCGCCTTCGCGGCCGCGAGCATCATCTCCGTGTTGACGGTACGGGACTGCGCGTCCAGCAGACCGCGGAAGACGCCCGGGAACACCAGCACGTTGTTGATCTGGTTCGGGAAGTCGGAGCGGCCGGTGGCCACAACTGCCGCCGTCTGGCGGGCGATTGCCGGTTCGACCTCGGGGTCGGGATTCGCGAGCGCGAACACGATCGCGTCGTCGGCCATGGCGGCCACGTCGTCGCCGTCGAGGACGTTGGGTGCGGAGACGCCGATGAAGACGTCCGCGCCGCGCACGGCCTCCTTGAGCGTGCCCGTGATGCCCTCGGGGTTGGTGTTGTCGGCGATCCAGCGCAGCGGCGAGTCCGTGGCGGCGTCGACCAGGTCCTTGCGGCCGGCGTGCACGACACCGTGGATGTCGGCGACGACGGCGTGCTTCACACCGGCGGCCAGGAGCAGCTTCAGGATCGCCGTACCGGCCGCGCCCGCGCCCGACATGACGACGCGGATGTCCTCAATTCCCTTGCTGGCCACGCGAAGTGCGTTGGTCAGCGCGGCCAGCACCACGATCGCGGTGCCGTGCTGGTCGTCGTGGAAGACGGGGATGTCGAGGGCCTCGCGCAGCCGTGCCTCGATCTCGAAGCAGCGGGGGGCGGAGATGTCCTCCAGGTTGATGCCGGCGAAGCCCGGGGCGATCGCCTTGACGATCTCGACGATCGCGTCGGTGTCCTGGGTGTCCAGGCAGATCGGCCAGGCGTCGATACCGGCGAACCGCTTGAACAGGGCCGCCTTGCCCTCCATCACGGGCAGCGCGGCCTTCGGGCCGATGTTGCCGAGGCCCAGCACGGCGGAGCCGTCCGTCACGACCGCAACGGAGTTGCGCTTGATGGTGAGGCGGCGGGCGTCCTCGGGGTTCTCGGCGATGGCCATGCAGACCCGGGCCACACCCGGCGTGTAGACCATGGAGAGGTCGTCACGGTTGCGGATGGGGTGCTTCGACGCCATCTCGATCTTGCCTCCGAGGTGCATCAGGAACGTACGGTCCGAGACCTTGCCCAGCGTGACGCCCTCGATGCCGCGCAGCTGCTGGACGATCTGGTCGGCGTGCGCGGTCGAGGTGGCCGCGATCGTGACGTCGATCCGGAGCTTCTCGTGTCCGGACGCGGTCACGTCGAGGCCGGTCACCGAGCCTCCGGAGGATTCCACCGCGGTGGTGAGCTGCGAGACGGCGGTTCCGCTCGCGGGCACCTCCAACCGGATGGTCATCGAGTAGGAGACGCTGGGCGCCGTTGCCATGGCCGACTTCCTCTGCTTTCACGGTGTCGCCGATTTATGCCGTCCGATCGTCGCACCTACCGCTGAGTACGCGGTAGCCGACCTGGATTGCGCTCATTGAGTTCACAGGCGGACGGAAAACTTCTTCCACCATACGAGAGACGATCAGGCGTGCAAAGAGGCCCACGTCACATGACAAGAGGCCCACGTCACATCAGGACGTGGGCCTCTCACTCGTTCAGTGACACCGACCCGCCATGCTCGCCTCGCGGCAAGTGGTCGCTCGAAGCGACGAAGGTTGGGCCCGGGGGCTTGGATCGGGCCGGTGCCACACCCAGGCTAACAAACCGATCCCGTAAGGCCATTCCCGTACCGGAGGTCAGTCCCGCAGCAGATCCGGCACCCCGGCCCCGTCCGGCTCGTCCCGCTCCCCGGAGACGATGGTCAGCTGCTGGGTGGCCCGGGTCAGTGCGACGTACAAAACACGCAGCCCGGCGGGCGACTCGTCGGCGATCTCCGCGGGTGAGACGACGACCGTCGCGTCGTACTCCAGGCCCTTGGCCTCCAGGCTGCCGAGCGCCACCACCCGGTCGCCGAGCCCGGCCAGCCAGCGGCGGGCCTCCTCGCGCCGGTTCATGGCCACGACGACGCCGACCGTGCCGTCCACGCGGTCGAGCAGCCGCGCCGCCTCCTCGCGCACGGTCTGTCCCAGGGACTCCCGCAGAACAGTGAAGCGCGGCTCGACGCCGGTGGAGCGCACCGCCGACGGGGACTCGGAGCCGGGCATGGCCAGGGCCAGCACCTTCGACGCCAGCTCCGCGATCTCGGCCGGGTTGCGGTAGTTCACGGTGAGGCGGAAGCGGCGCCGCGGACGCGTGCCGAGGGCCTCGTCGCGGGCCTCGGCCGCCTCGTCCGGGTCGGACCAGGACGACTGGGCCGGGTCGCCGACGATCGTCCAGGTGGCGTGCCGGCCGCGGCGGCCGACCATGCGCCACTGCATCGGCGTGAGGTCCTGCGCCTCGTCCACGATGACGTGCGCGTACTCGACGCGCTCCTGCGCCAGCCGCTCGGCCCGCTCCCGCTGCGACTCCTCGCGCACCGGCATCAGCTCCTCCAGGCCGGTGAGCTGGTCGAGCGGGTCGAGCTCGCGCCTCTTCCTCGGGCGGGCGGGGGTGCCGAGGACCGCCTGGAGCTCGTCGAGCATGGCGATGTCGTGCACGGTGAGGCCGTCCCGCTTCAGCGAGCGGGCGACCTTGCGCACCTCGCCCGGGTTCAGGATCCGCCGGGCCCAGCGGCCGAGCCGCCGCTCGTCGGCCATGGCCGCCAGGACCGCCCGCGGGGTCAGCTCCGGCCACCAGGCGTCGAGGAACGCGATGAAGTCGTCCTCGGAGGTGATGTCCTCGTCGAACGACGAGCGCAGCTCGGCGGCCAGCTCCGGGTCCGCGTGCCGCCCGGCCGCGCCGGACCGCTCCCACAGGGCGTCCAGCAGCAGCTTGCGGGCCCGCGGGCGCAGCAGGTTGACCGGTGCCGTGCCGCCCAGCGCGGTGCGCCGGATCCGCTCCAGCTCCTCGGCCTGGAGTTCGAGACGCCGGCCGAAGGCCACGACCCGCAGACGCTGTGGTGAATCGTTCAGCTCCAGCGCTCCGCGAGCGGCCTTCCGCAGCACCTTGAGCATCCGGTACGAGCCCTTGGCGCGGGCCACGGACGGGGCGTCGTACAGCGTGGCCTCGGCGCCGTCGACCAGCGAGCCGATCGCCCGGATGGCGACCTGGCCCTCCTCGCCGAGCGAGGGCAGCACACCCTCGGTGTACGCCACCAGCAGCGGGGTCGGCGAGACGATCAGGATGCCGCCCGCGTACCGGCGCCGGTCCTGGTAGAGCAGGTACGCCGCCCGGTGCAGGGCGACGGCGGTCTTGCCGGTGCCGGGGCCGCCCTCGACGTAGGTGACGGAGGCGGCGGGGGCGCGGATGACCAGGTCCTGCTCGGCCTGGATGGAGGCGACGATGTCCCGCATGGTGTGGCTGCGGGCCTGGCCGAGGGCGGCCATCAGGGCGCCGTCGCCGATCACGGGCAGCTCGTGGCCGTCGAGGAAGGCCTTCAGCTCGGGGCGCATCAGGTCGTCCTCGACGCCGAGGACACGGCGGCCCTTGGAGCGGATGACCCGGCGGCGGACCACCCGGCCGGGATCGACCGGCGTGGAACGGTAGAAGGGGGCGGCCGCGGGGGCCCGCCAGTCGATGACGAGGGGCGTGTAGTCCTCGTCCAGCACACCGATGCGGCCGATGTGCAGGGTCTCGGCGATGTCGGCCGTGTTGTCCGGCCGCACCGCCCCTTCCGCCGGCTCCACGGCGGTGTAGGCGCCGTCCGGGCCCTTCTTGCCGTCCTTGCCGCGCAGCAGGTCGATACGGCCGAAGAGGAAGTCCTCGAACTCGTTGTTCAGCCGGCTCAGGTGGACGCCCGCCCGGAAGACCTGCGCGTCGCGCTCGGCGAGCGCGCCGGGTGTGCCGACCTGACCGCGCTGGGCCGCGTCGCGCATGAGGAACTCCGCCTCGTGGATCTTCTCCTCCAGGCGGCTGTACACCCGGTCCAGGTGCTCCTGCTCCACGCCGATCTCTCGGTCGCGTACGGAGTCCTGGGCGGGGTCGAGCGCGGTTTCCTGTTGAGCCTGTGCGGCCACCGGGCCCCCTTCTGACGTGCTGGGCAGCCGTCCACCGTACGCGAAGGGGACCCCTGAAGGCTACGCGTGAGCCTCGGGTCCGTTACCCGAAGGACCCGAGGCTCGTGTCGTCACCGCTCGCTTACGCGTCGATCTCCACCAGCAGCTCCCCGTCGAAGGTCATGACCTCGAAGTGGTCGATCTCGTTCGGGGAGAAGGCGGCGCCGCCCTGGATGTAGAGCGGGTTCTTGCCCTGCTCCGTGGTGGCGTTCGGCACGCCGTAGCCCCAGTTCGGCACGGACCAGTTGCTGAGCGTCTCCCGCTCGCCGTTCTTGCCCACGGCGATCAGCGAGCACTTCTCGGGGCCCTTGACGTTCTTCAGCTCCAGGACCGCGTCGGTGCCCCAAACCTTCTCCTGCATGGCCACGGTGGCGCTGACCTCGGTCTCGGGGTCGGTCGCCGTGACCCGGTCGGGCATGCTCTTGAAGGCCTCCTGGGCCGGGCTGGCCGCCTGCAGCGGGCGGTTGCCGCCGCCGGAGTCCTCGCCGCCGGTCGCCGCGACGGAGACCAGCGGGCCGCCGACGATCAGCGCGGCCGCGGCCGCGACCATGTACATGCTGCGGCGGCGCTTCTGGGCGCGGCGTTCGGCGACCTCGTCGACCAGCTTCTCCGCCAGCCGCGGGCTCGGCTTGGCGGACAGCGACTCGCCGATCGAGGGCGTGCCGGTGCCGGGGAGGTCGGCGAGCGCGGCCAGCATCGGTTCCATCCCGGCGAGCTCGTCGAGCTGCTGGGCGCACCACTCGCAGGTCGCGAGATGGGCCTCGAAAGCGGTTGCCTCGGCGTCGTCGAGGATTCCGAGGGCGTAGGCGCCGACGGTCTCGTGTTCGTTCGGGCCCGTTGATCCCTGCATGGGGCCAGACATACCCGGACCCCCCGCTCCGTACCCCCCGTATGTGTTCATCACGCCGTCACCCCCCGCTCCTCCAGTGCCAGCTTCATCGAACGCAGGGCGTAGAACACCCGGGAACGCACAGTGCCACTCGGTATGCCCAGAGTCTCTGCCGCCTCATTGACGGTACGCCCCTTGAAGTACGTCTCGACGAGCACCTCCCGGTGGGCCGGGGTCAGGTCGTCGAGCGCGTCCGACAGCGTCATCAGCCACAGCGCCTTGTCGATCTCGTCCTCCGCGGGGATGACCTCCAGCGGCGACGGGTCGACCTCCTGCGGCCGGGCCTGCCGGCTGCGGTGGCCGTCGATGACGATGCGCCGGGCGACCGTCACCAGCCAGGGGCGTACCGATCCGGTCGCTCGGTTGAGCTGACCGGCGTTCTTCCAGGCACGGATGAGCGTCTCCTGCACGACGTCCTCGGCACGCTGCCGGTCTCCGGCGACCAGGCGCAGGACATACGCGAGGAGGGGCCCCGCATGCTCCCGGTACAGGGCACGCATCAGCTCCTCGTCAGGTTCCGAGGGCTGTGAGGACATGCGATGTCGGGCCCTCGTTCCACGTTCATTGGCCACGGCCGCATCCTTGCGCACGCCCACCTCCGGTGTCCGGGGGTTCCCCCAGTCGGTCGCTCGACACGGGGTACGGACAACGGGCGTTGAGTGTTCAAAGCGAGGCGACAGATTTCTTCGGGGTGACGTGACGAGAGGGACATGGGTACGCAATTCCCGCGCGTCATCTTCACATTTCTGCCACATCGGCGAGGTCGTCACGGCGAAACGGGACTCGGGGACTGAAACGGCGTGTTGCCTAAATCACTTCGGAAGCGGGGGAACGGCGGTATCGCACAAGCCGCATAACGGACCGTCAGGCCCGGGAGAGTGCCGCACGCCGTCGGTGCCGGGCCACCCGCTCCCGGTTTCCGCACACCTCACTGGAACACCAGCGCCTGCGCCGCCCCCGGGAGGTGTCGACGTACACGATGGGGCAGTTGTCCCCCGCGCACTGCCGCAGGCTCGCCCGCGCGACGGGATCGGTGAGCAACTCCACGGCGTCCCGCGCGATCGCGCCGAGCAGCGCGGCGCACTCCGGGGGCCGGTCCAACTCCCGCACGAGCGTGCCGTCCTGACCGCGCCGGGCGCGGGGCGCCGGGGGTGCGGTGCGGGCGAGCTCGTTGACGCGGGCGAGGGCGCGATCGTACGACGGTGTCGGGGGCGTCAGCCTGCCGTGCACCAACTGTCCGACGTGCCCGCGCACTTCGCGTACCGCCACCAGCCAGGAGCCGTCGGCGTGCGCGAGCGGGGTGCCCGGCGGGACGAGCCCCGAGCCGGTGATCCAGGCCCGCAACACCTCGACGGTGCCGAGCCGTTCCGTGGGGTGGGTGGTCGCGAGCAGGTCCAGACAGACCCGCCCGGCGTCGAACCGCAGCTCGTAGGGGGCAGGGGCCGTACCCAGTGCCATTGCGCGCCACCGCCTTGGGGTCACCGGAGTGGGTGTTCCGAGGTCTTGAGGAAGTTGTCGGAACCGTTCCCTCTCACAGTGCACGCCCTGATCGGCGACCGGAAGGCCGCGTACCGGGCGGCGCGGCAGTCGCCGCTGGGGCCCGCGCCCGTGCCACGGCCTCGCGGGCGGCCGCGAGCTCGGTGTCCGGGTCTCGCGGCGCCGTACGATCCACGGCTCCGCCGCCCTCGCAGCTGCCCACGGCGACGGCGCGAGGTGGGGCGCCCCGCCCCCGGTGCGGCGCCCTCGCTCGCCCGGCAGCCGTCGGCGTGCTTGGCGGCCGTAGCCGCGCCGAACCCGCAGGCATGCCCCCGCCGCCCACGCCGCCGCGCCGATCTCAGACGTCCGCGTACTTCGCGTCCGCTGCCGGGTCCAGGGCCAGGCGGTAACCGCGTTTGACGACCGTCTGGATCAGCTTCGGCGCCCCAAGGGCCGTGCGCAGGCGGGCCATCGCTGTTTCCACCGCGTGCTCGTCGCGGCCCGCGCCGGGGAGGGCGCGGAGGAGTTCGGAGCGGGGGACCACCCAGCCGGGGCGGCGTGACAGGGCGCGCAGCAGGGACATGCCTGCGGGCGGTACGGGTTTGAGTGCGCCGTCCACGAGGACCGCGTGGCCGCGGATCTCCACCAGGTGCCCGGCGAGGGGCAACGAGCGGGCCCGGGCGGGCAGTTCCTGGCAGAGGAGCTGGACGAGGGGGCCGAGCCGGAAGCGTTCGGGCTGGACGGTGTCGATGCCGCGGGCCTGCAACGGCAGCGCGGTGACCGGGCCGACGCAGGCCGGCAGCACATCGTGGTTGAGGGCGGCGAGCAGCTCCGCCAGCAGCCCCCGCTCCTCGGCCCGGGACAGCAGCGACGCGGCGGCGGGCGCGCTGGTGAAGGTGAGCGCGTCGACGCCGCGCGAGACGGTGGCGTCCAGCAGCCGGTCGACGGGCGAGAGGTCCTCCGGCGGCATCCACCGGTAGACGGGCACGCCGACGACCTCGGCCCCGCCCGCCTTGAGCGACTCCACGAACCCGGGCAGCGGCTCACCGTGCAGCTGTACGGCGATGCGCCGCCCGTCGACGCCCTCCTCCAGCAGCCGGTCCAGCACCTCGGCCATGGATTCGGAGGACGGCGACCAGTCCTCGTTCAGCCCCGCGGCCCGGATCGCGCCCTTCACCTTCGGCCCACGGGCGAGCAGCTCCACATCCCGCAGCCCTTCGAGCAGCGCCTCCCCGAGCCCCCAGCCGTCGGCGGCCTCGATCCACCCCCGGAAACCGATCGCGGTCGTCGCCACGACCACGTCCGGCACCCGGTCGAGCAGCTCCTTGGTGGCGGCCAGCAGCTCGCTGTCGTCGGCGAGCGGCACGATCCGCAGGGCGGGCGCGTGCAGCACGGCAGCACCGCGCCGCCCGAGCAGCGCCCCGAGTTCATCGGCCCGGCGCGCCGCCGTCACGCCCACGGTGAACCCGGCGAGGGGCCCGTGCTCCGCCCCTTGCCCTGCTTGTTCCGGCCGTCGCTGTTGCTCGTACATAGCTAACTCTCGTCCCGCACTCGAGTCGTGTGCACCTACATGCGACCGAGCCTGTCAACGGCGCGTGACAGGCTCGGTTCGGCTTGATGTCGTCGGTGTTACGTCACACCTCGGCGTAGCTGAGCTGCGGCTTCGCCTCGGTGGTGGCCTGGGTGGCCGGAACCTGGCCGGCCGGGCGGCGAAGGTATACGGCCCAGGTGACCGCGAAGCAGAGGCCGTAGAAGGCGAGGAAGGCGACGAACGCGCCGGTGCCGGAGCCCACGCTCAGGAACGACTGCCGGAAGGCCAGGTTGATCCCGAGCCCGCCGAGCGCGCCCACCGCGCCGATCAGCCCCATGGACGCCCCGGACAGCCGCCGTCCGTAGGCCGCGGCCGCCTCCCCTTCGAGGCCCATGGCCAGGGCCTTGTTCTGGAAGATGCCGGGGATCATCTTGTACGTCGACCCGTTGCCGATGCCGCTCAGCACGAACAGCGCGATGAAGGCGACCGTGAACAGCGGCAGCGACTCCCGCATGCTCGCCAGGGTGATCACGCCGGTGGCGGCGGCCATGGCGACGTAGTTCCACAGCGTGATCTTCGCGCCGCCGTACTTGTCGGCGAGCGCGCCGCCCACCGGCCGGATCAGCGAGCCCAGCAGCGGGCCGATGAAGGTGACGTACGCGGCCTGCAGCGGCGTACGCCCGAACTGGGTCTGGAGCACCAGGCCGAAGGCGAAGCTGTAGCCGATGAACGAGCCGAAGGTGCCGATGTAGAGGAAGGACATGATCCAGGTGTGGCCGGCCCGCACGGCCTCCTTGGCGGCGCCGGAGTCGTTCTTGAGGGACGCGATGTTGTCCATGTACATCGCGGCGAGCACCGCGGCGACGACGATCAGCGGGATGTAGATCCCGAGCAGCACGCGCGGCCCACCGCTCGCACCGATCACGGCCAGCCCGACGAGCTGCATCACCGGCACGCCGATGTTGCCGCCGCCCGCGTTCAGGCCGAGCGCCCAGCCCTTCTTCCGCAGCGGGTAGAAGGCGTTGATGTTGGTCATGGAGGAGGCGAAGTTGCCGCCGCCGATGCCGGTGAGCATCGCGCAGATCAGGAAGGTGGTGTACGAGGTCCCCGGCTCCATGACGACGAAGGCGGCGATGGTGGGGACGAGGAGCAGGCTCGCCGAGATGATCGTCCAGTTCCGTCCGCCGAAGATCGCGACGGCGAAGGTGTAGGGAACGCGGACGATCGCGCCGACCAGCGTGGCCATCGACACCAGGACGAACTTGTCGGCCGGGGTGAGACCGTACTCCGGGCCCATGAACAGCACCATGACCGACCACAGGGTCCAGACGGAGAAACCGATGTGCTCGGAGAGCACGGAGAAGATCAGGTTGCGGCGGGCGACCTTCTCCCCGGTCTCCTTCCAGAAGGTCTCGTTCTCCGGATCCCAGTGCTCGATCCAGCGGCCTCCCCTGCTGGGTGCGGGGGCTGTACTCGGGGCTGTCATGACGCCTCCACGGTGCTCCGGGCTCGGTGGTGCAGCTCTTCAGTGGCTGAGTCCCGAAGGTAGGGAGGGCGCGTTTCCGGTCTGTGGCGGTGGGTGACCGGAAAGGAACTTTGCTCTCACCCCGGGTCGGGGCGGGCTGAGAGGTCCGGCTCGCCGTACGGCCCGCTCGCGAACGGATTCCCCGGCGTCCGCGCACCCGGCGGCAGATACCGCAGCCGCCCGGTCTCGTCCGTCACCGGCGTGAACCCGGCGGCCTGGAGGCGGGCGGCGTACTTGGCGTTGCGCCGACGTCCCACGGTGAAGCCGACAGCGATCAGACTCAGGCACGTGCCCCACATGATCCCGGCGACCAGGAAGCGGCTGTCGCCGCCGATCCTCAGCCCGACCACCAGGCTGCCGACGGTGACGGCGATCGCCGCGTACACCAGCCGCTGCTTCTCGGAGTGCCGGCCGGTGAGGTCGAAGTTGATCCGGGCCTTGAGCAGCTCCAGGGCGTTGGGGACGACGGGCGGCAGGGAGACGCCGTCACCGGCGTTCGGATACTGCGCCCAGTTCTGCGCGGCCCGCGTCCGTGCGACGGGGCTGGGGTCGGGCATGATCAGCATCACCAGGGCGTTGTTCCGCGACCCGGCCTGCCGTACGTCGACGTACTCGTACCCGAACTGCTGAGCGAAGAAGGCGAGCCGCGCGAGCTTCTTCACGGACGCCATGGAACTGGTGAGCTCGACGGGTCCCCCGCCGGCCATCAGCCGCATCATCTTCCGCACCTGGCGCTTACTCACCGGAATCCCCCGATCACACTGGTTCACGTGCGCGACCGGGGCAGTCTGCCACGGACCGCGAGGTCCGGAGCCGCCGGTGCCTCAGTCGGTTCGCCGTCAGCTCAGTCGGTTCGCCTGCCCCAGTCGGTTCGCCGGTACCTCAGTCGCCGCACGCGAGCCTGTCCGCGTCCGGCATCCATCCCCCGTCCGGCACCCGCGACCACCCCTCCTCCCGCCCGAGCTCCCCCGCCGCCCGCCGCAACGCATCCAGCGCCGGATGCACCAGCCCCTTCCGCCACACCAGCGACACCGGCGACAACGGAACGGGGTCCACCAGCCGTCGCCGTACCGACCCGGGCATGGCCGGGAAGTCCACCACGGCGAGGACCGGACACCGCGTCTTGGCCATCACGCGCTGGAACTCCTCGTCCCCCACCGCCGGCGGCAGGGGGGCCGCGATCTCGATCCCCCGTCCCTCGAAGAGCCGCCGGGCGAGATCGGTCCACTCCGGCGTCCGCGGATTCCCGGCCCCCGCGTACACCGTCTCCCCCGCCAGCGCGGCCAGCGGCACCTCCTCCAGCGCCGCCAGCCGATGGTCCTCCGGCAGCACGATCGCCATCGGCTCGTATCGGACGGGCTGGTGTGCCAACTGCCGGCGCAGCGCCGGATCCAGTCCCGCGAACCGTCCGAACGACGCGTCGATCCGCCCCGCCAGCAGTTCCCCGGCCGCTCCGGTCAGCCCGCTCTCGTAGCGGGCCATCAGCTCGTACTCGGGGGCGAGTGCGCGGGCGCGGTGCAGCACCCGGCGCGGGGTGCCGAGACCGGGGGAGTTCAGGTCGACGAGCAGGGGCCTGACCTGCCCGAAGGCCGCGAGCAGCGCCTCCTGCGCCGCGAGCATCCGGCGCGCGTACGGCACCAGCCGCTCCCCGTCCGCCGTCAACGTCACCTGCCGGGTCGTCCGGACGAACAGCTCGGTGCCCAACTCCCGCTCCAGCCGCCGTACATCCCTGCTCAGCGCCTGCTGGGCGACGTACAGCCGGGTCGCGGCGCGGGTGAAGTGCAGTTCCTCGGCGACCGTGACGAAGGCGCGCAGGAGACGGGGGTCGAGGTGGTGGGCGGGAGCGGGCATGGCGGGAACTTACAACGGGAGTGCGTGAATCGGCACCGAGAAGGTGTTGGACCCCTTGATCAGCCACGGGTGACGGTTGCCGCATGCCGCAATCCGCCACTGGGCTCCAACCCAGCCCTTACCGCCGCCTGTTCACCCACCCCGGCACCCGGGCCTTCACGCTCGGAAACCTCATCGCCCGCCTTCCCATGGGCATGTTCAGCGTGAGCGCGGTCCTGATGATCGCCGGTTACCGCGGCTCGTACGCCCTCGCCGGTGCGGTCACCGCGACCGGCCTCGCCGCGACCGCGCTGGTCGCCCCCTGGGTCGCCCGCCTCATCGACCGCCACGGCCAGGCCCGCGTCGCCGTCCCCGCCACCCTGTTCGCCGCGCTGGGCGGCCTGGCCCTGATCCTCTGCCTGCACTACGACGCCCCCGACTGGACCCTCTTCGCCGCGTACGCCGCCACCGCCACCACCCCCAACATCGGTGGCATGTCCCGTGCCCGCTGGGCCCACCTCCTCAAGGGCGACGCCGACGCCCTGCACACCGCCAACTCCTTCGAGCAGGCCGCCGACGAGCTGTGCTTCATGCTGGGCCCGGTGCTCGCGGCCTTCCTCTGCGGGACGCTCTTCCCGGAGGCGGGCACGCTGGTCGGGGGCGTCCTGCTGCTCACCGGCATGCTCCTGTTCACCGCCCAGCGCACCACGGAACCCCCTGTCGCGCCCCGCACGAAGGCCCGCTCGCCGCTGCGCTCCCCCGGCATGCCGTCGCTGCTCGCCGCCTTCCTGGCCACCGGCGCGGTGTTCGGCGCGACGGAGGTGGTGACGATCGCGTTCGCGGACGCACAGGGCCACCGCACGGCGGCGGGCGTGCTGCTCGGCCTGCAGGCGGCGGGCTCCTGCGCGGCCGGTCTGCTCTTCGGCACGCTGAGACTCACGACACCGGCCGCCCGCCGCCTTCCCTGGTGCATAGCCGCCATGGCCGCCCTGCTGACCCTCCCCCTCCTCGCCGCCACCGCCACCTCCTCCCTCCTCGCCCTCGCCCCCGCCCTCTTCCTCGCCGGTATGGCGACCGCCCCGACGATGGTCACCGGCATGGCGCTCGTCCAGCACCGCACCCCCGCCGACCGCCTCAACGAGGGCATGACCCTCGCCGTGACCGCCCTCCTCGGCGGGATCGCGGGCGGCAGCGCACTCGGCGGCTGGACGGTGGAGCACGGGTCGGTGGCGGCGGGGTATGGGGTGCCGGTCGCGGCGGCGGGGGCGGCGCTGCTGATCGCCGTCGGGTCCGTACGGGCTGTACGGGCTGTACGGGCTGTCGAACCGCTTCACTGAAAGCTAACCCGACCGATTGACGCCCTCACGGGCCGCACTTATCTTCATCCGTCGAAGCGCTTCGACGTCCCGCATCGAACCAGGTTCGACAACCGCCAACCTGTCGAGTAAGGGGTCCGGGCTTGAAGTTCACCGACGGCTACTGGCTGCTCCGCGAGGGCGTCACCGCGGCGCACCCGGTCCAGGTCCTCGACGTCACCGCCACCGACGGCACGCTGGAGATCCACGCGCCGACCCAGCCCGTCCGCCACCGCGGCGACCTGCTGAAGGGACCGGTCGTGACCATCACCGCGCACGCTCCGATGCCGGACGTCATCGGCGTCACGCTCACGCACTTCGAGGGCGAGCAGCCGCGGGGCCCCGAGTTCGAGGTGACGAGGGAGCCCTTCACACCGCAGGTGTCGTACGACGACGACCACGCGGTCCTGACCTCCGGCGACCTGTCCGTCCGCATCGCCCGCACCGGCCCCTGGCACGTCGACTTCCTCGCCCACGGCCGCACCCTCACCACCAGCGGCCCCAAGGGCATCGGCATCATGCGGGACGCCACCGGCGCCCACTATCTGCGCGAACAGCTCGGCCTCGGCGTCGGCACCCAGGTCTACGGCCTCGGCGAACGCTTCGGCCCGCTGGTCAAGAACGGCCAGGTCGTCGACATCTGGAACGCCGACGGCGGCACGGCGACGGAGCAGGCCTACAAGAACGTCCCCTTCTATCTGACGGACGCGGGCTACGGCGTCTTCGTCGACCACCCGGGCAAGGTGTCCTTCGAGGTCGGCTCGGAGACCGTCTCGCGGGTACAGTTCAGCGTGGCGGCGCAGCAGTTGACGTACTACGTCGTCCACGGCCCCACCCCCAAGGAGATCCTCCGCAAGTACACCGCCCTCACCGGCCGCCCGGCCCTTCCGCCCGCCTGGTCGTTCGGCCTGTGGCTGTCGACGTCGTTCACCACCTCCTACGACGAGGAGACGGTCACCTCGTTCATCGAGGGCATGCGGGCGCGTGAGATCCCGCTGTCCGTCTTCCACTTCGACTGTTTCTGGATGCGCGAATTCCACTGGTGCGACTTCCAGTGGGACCCGAGGGTGTTCCCGGATCCGCCGGGCATGCTGAAGCGGCTTCGGGAAAGAGGCCTGCGGGTCTGCGTCTGGATCAACCCGTACATCGCCCAGCGTTCCCCGCTGTTCGCGGAGGGCAGGGCGCTCGGGCATCTGCTGCGGCGGCCGGACGGGAGCGTGTGGCAGTGGGACCTGTGGCAGCCCGGCATGGCCTTGGTCGACTTCACCAGCCCGGCGGCCCGCGAGTGGTACGCCTCCAAGCTGCGGGCGCTGCTCGCGCAGGGCGTGGACTGCTTCAAGACCGACTTCGGCGAGCGGGTCCCGGTGGACGTGGCCTGGTCCGACGGCTCCGACCCGGAGCGGATGCACAACTACTACACGTACCTGTACAACCGCACCGTCTTCGACGTGCTGCGCGAGCACCGCGGCGAGGAGGAGGCCGTCGTCTTCGCCCGGTCGGCGACCACGGGCAGCCAGCAGTTCCCCGTGCACTGGGGCGGGGACTGCGAGTCGACGTACGAGGCGATGGCGGAGTCGCTGCGCGGCGGGCTGTCGCTGGGGCTGTCCGGGTTCGGGTACTGGAGCCATGACATCGGCGGCTTCGAGGGCACACCGACACCGGCCCTGTTCAAGCGGTGGCTGGCCTTCGGTCTGCTGTCCTCGCACAGCAGGCTGCACGGCAGTTCCTCCTACCGGGTGCCGTGGCTGTTCGACGAGGAGTCGGTGGACGTGGCCCGGCACTTCACCCGGCTGAAGCTCCGCCTCATGCCCTATCTCTACGAGGCCGCGCGCGCCGCCCACACCGAGGGGGTGCCGGTGATGCGGGCGATGGTGCTGGAGTTCCCGGAGGATCCGGGGTGCGCGTTCCTGGACCGGCAGTACATGCTCGGGCCGGATCTGCTGGTGGCGCCGGTGTTCAGCGACGAGGGGGACGTGACGTACTACGTGCCCGAGGGGACGTGGACGCATTTCCTGAGCGGGGAGACGGTGACCGGGCCGCGGTGGGTGCGGGAGCGGCACGATTTCCTGAGCGTGCCCCTGCTGGTGCGGCCGGGGGCGGTGATCCCGGTGGGCGCGGTGGACGACCGGCCCGACTATCCGCACGCCGAGGGGGTGACCCTGCGGGCGTACGGGCTGGGGCGGGGCGCGCAGGTGAGGGTGGCCGTCGGGGACGTGACCTTCACCGTCGTACGCGAGGGGGACGTGCTCCGGGCCTCTTGCAGCGACCCGTCGGCGCCGTGGGCGCTGGCCGCCGGGGAGCGGATGGCGCGGGCGACGGCAGGCACCGGATTTCTCTCCCTGGAGCTGGACTGATGGTCAAGATCACGGACGTGGCACGGCACGCGGGGGTCTCCCCCAGCACGGTCTCCTACGCGATCAGCGGCAAACGCCCGATCTCGGAGGAGACCCGGCGCCGGGTCGAGGCCTCCATCCGCGCCCTCGGCTACCGCCCGCACGCCGGCGCCCGCGCCCTCGCGAGCAGCAAGTCGAACGTCCTGGCGCTGGTGGTGCCGTTACGGGCGGGCATTCACGTTCCGGTGGTGATGCGGTTCGCGGTGTCGGTGGTCACCACGGCACGCCGTCACGACCACGACGTGCTGCTGCTCACCCAGGAGGAGGGCGAGGAGGGGCTGAGCAGGGTCGCGGACACCGCGCTGGTGGACGCGCTGATCCTGATGGACGTCCAGCTCCACGACCCCCGGCTGCCGTTGCTGCGCTCCCTGGACCGCCCGTCCGTCATGATCGGCTTCCCGGCCGCGCCGAGCGGGCTGACCTGCATCGACCTGGACTTCAAGGCGGCCGGCGAGGCGTGCGTGGAGCATCTGGCGGGGCTGGGGCACCGGGTGGTGGCGCTGGTCGGCTCGCCGCCGGAGGTGTACGTGCGGCAGACGGCGTTCGCCCAGCGGGTGGTCCAGGGCTTCACGGCCGCGGCCGACCGGCACCGGCTGGCCTCCGCCGTCCACCCCTGCGAGTCGGCGCCCGCCGCCGCGCGCCGGGTCGCCGAGCGGCTCCTGCGCGAGCAGCCCGCGTTGACCGGGGTGGTCGTCCACAACGAACCCCTCCTGGAACCCCTGATCGACGCCTTCGAACAGCTCGGCCTGCGCGTGCCCGGCGACCTCTCCGTCACCGCCATCTGCCCCGACGAACTCGCCGCGTCCGTCCGCGTACCGGTCACGTCCGTCGACCTGCCGGCCGGGGAGATCGGTACGCGGGCGGTGGAACTCCTGATGCGCAAGCTGGACCGCACCCCTGCACCGGAGGCAACCCTGCTCGCGCCCCGCCTGACGGTACGGACCAGCACGGCACCGCGTAACGCCTGACGGCGCAGCGGCTCACTGCGGCTTGAGCGGGAGGGCCCGGTGGGCGGAAAACACAACGACGGCCCGGTGGTCGAACCACCGGGCCGTCGTCACATGGAGATCGTGCAGATCGTGGAGATGGCGGGAATCGAACCCGCGTCCAACGGTGCGGAACCAGGGCTTCTCCGTGTGCAGTCCGCTGTGCTTTTCTCGGCCCCGGAGATCACGCGGACAAGTCTCCGACGGGCTCAGTCACTGTTTGGTTTCCCTCTTCACCCCGTGACCGGGATCAAGGTTTAGTTCCCTAGCTGATGCCAGGATCCGGGTCGGGAACAGCCCCGGGCTGACACTTCGCAAGTCGCTACTTAGGCAGCGAGGGCGAAGGAATCGCGCTTGGTGTTGGCGATTATTTTTTTCGGCCTGTGGTTTACGAGATCATGGCCGCTTCCTCGACACGCTTCCCCTGCTTCGACAGCCGCTGTCGAAACCGATCATCCCCATGTGGATTTTTCAATGCGCACACCGACCGTGACCGGTGTTGATGCCATCGTACGGGATCAACGCAGCCACATGCCAGCGTATTCCCGGCGACCGCAGGGTTACGCCCGCTGCTTGCGCCGCACCGCCGACATCGCCCGCTCCGCCTCGCGCCGGTCCTGCTTCTCGCGCAGCGTCTGCCGCTTGTCGTACTCCTTCTTACCCCTGGCCAGCGCGATCTCGACCTTGGCCCGGCCGTCCTTGAAGTACAGGGCGAGCGGCACGATGGTGTGACCCGTCTCTCCCGACTTGGACTCCAGCTTGTCGATCTCCACGCGGTGCAGGAGCAGCTTGCGCTTGCGCCGGGCGCTGTGGTTGGTCCAGGTGCCCTGGCTGTACTCCGGCACGTGCACGTTGTACAGCCACGCCTCGTGCCCGTCCAGCTGGACGAAGCCGTCGACCAGCGAGGCCCGGCCCTGGCGCAGTGACTTCACCTCGGTGCCCGTGAGGACCAGACCGGCCTCGTAGGTGTCGAGGATGTGGTAGTCGTGCCGCGCCTTCTTGTTCTGCGCGATCAGCTTGCGCCCTTTTTCCTTAGCCATAGTGCCGACCATTTTCGCACTACGCAGGGGGTGTGCGGGAAGCCGTTTATCGACCCGGCGCGCTACTGGCCGAGGCCGCCGAGGATGGTCTCGGCCCGCCGCAGGGCCTGCTCGTCGGCCTCCAGGTCGGGGGTGATGCCGTGGCCGTCGACACCGCGGCCGGAGGGGGTGCGGTAGTGGCCGACGGTGAGCTCGGCGACGGAGCCGTCGGGCAGCCGGCTGGGCATCTGGACCGAGCCCTTGCCGAAGGTGCGGGAGCCCACGACGACCGCGCGGCCGCGGTCCTGCAGGGCACCGGTGAGCAGCTCGGCCGCGCTCATCGTGCCGCCGTCGACGAGTGCGACCAGAGGCCTCGCGGTGTCGCCGCCGGGCTCGGCGTGCAGGGCGAGCTGCTCGCCGTCGACGTCGTAGGTGGCGACCAGGCCGCCGTCGAGGAAGGCGGAGGCGGCGGTGACGGCCTCGGTCACCAGGCCGCCGGAGTTGCCGCGCAGGTCGAGGATGATCCCGGAGGTGGCCGGGGCCTGCCGTACGGCATCGCGGACGATCTCGCCGGAGCCCTTGGTGAAGGCGACGATCCTGATCACGGTGGCGCCGTCGGCGAGTGCGCGCACGGTCACGGAGTCGGTGGACAGGCGGGCCCGGCGCAAGGTCTCGGTCCACGTGCGCGTGCCGCGCTCCAGACCCAGGCGGACGGTCGTACCGGCGGCCGCGTCGGTGGCGTCGCCGCGCAGTAAGGAGACCACCTCGGTGACCGGACGCCCGGCGACCTGCCGGCCATCGACGCTGCGCAGCCGGTCCCCGGGGCGGATCCCGGCCTCGGCGGCGGGCGAACCGGCGGTCACCTTCGTCACCTCGATACGTCCGTCCCGCTCGCGGCGGGCGGCCAGGCCGACGCCGGTGTACTCGCCGTCGAGGGCCTCCTGGAACTCCTCGTACTCGCCCTCGGAGTAGACCGCGTCCCAGCGGTTGCCGCTGCGGCTGACGGCGCGCTGCGCGGCCTCGATGGGTGACGTGCCCTCGGCCATGGCCTCGGCGGCGGCACGGGCGACGTCCTGGTGACTGCCGACGGGGGCCGTGGAGGGCGTCGTACCGGGCGTGGGTCCGCGCTCGCCCCCCGGCAGCGAGCCGGTCGCGGCACCGGCGACGAGCACGCTCGCGAACACCAAGGTCAGGGCGGCCCCGCGGCCGAAGCGGCGGGGCTGACAGAACAGGTCACGACCTGACATGCCGGTGAGTCTAGGACAACGCCAAGGGCCGTACGGGCGGTTGACCGTACGGCCCTCTTGGCATGCGTCACACCTTCAGGTACTTGCGCAACGCGAAGAAAGCGGCCAAGGCAGGCATCAGCAGGCTGGTCGCGAGGATGAGCGGCAGCTTCGTCAGTACGGCGTCCCAGCCAATGAAGTTGATCAGATTTAGCTTCTCGGACAACGCCAGTCCGTGGTCGATGATGAAGTACCGCGCGATCACCAGGAATCCGCAGGCGACCGTCCCGCCGATGAGTCCGGCGACCGCGGCCTCCATGATGAACGGCGCCTGGATGTAGAAGCCCGAGGCGCCGACCAGGCGCATGATGCCGGTCTCACGCCGCCGGCTGAACGCCGAGACGCGCACCGTGTTGACGATCAGCATCAGCGCCACCACCAGCATCAGCGCCATCACCGCGCGCGCGGCCCAGTTCATGCCGTTCAGCAGCTCGAAGAGATTGTCCAGAATGCCCTTTTGGTCCTGCACGGACTGCACGCCGTCCCGCCCGTTGAAAGCGGTCGCGATGACCTGGTACTTCTCCGGGTCCTTCAGCTTGATCCGGTACGACTCCTGCATCTGGTCCGGC
Source organism: Streptomyces sp. Z423-1 (assembly GCF_013009255.1). Classification (NCBI taxonomy): domain Bacteria; kingdom Bacillati; phylum Actinomycetota; class Actinomycetes; order Kitasatosporales; family Streptomycetaceae; genus Streptomyces; species Streptomyces sp. Z423-1. The sequence continues at coordinate 5,789,592 of NZ_CP053109.1, read as the reverse complement.
GTGAGCGAGGCGGCCAGCGGGGAGTCGCCGAACTGCTCCTTGTAGTGCTTGTACGCCTGGTCCTGCGACTCGTACGTCACCGTGTCGACGACCGACATCTTCTTGAGGTCGGTGAGGACCTGGTCCTTCTGCTCCTCGGTGACCGCACCCTTGGCGCAGTTGGGGTCGGACTCGGCGTCGCTCTTGTTGCAGAGGAAGATCGAGACGTTGACCTTGTCGTACCAGTAGCCCTTCATGGTGTTCACCTGGTCGCTCATCAGCAGCGAACCGCCGAACAGGGCCAGGGACAGGGCGACGGAGACGACGACCGCGAAGGTCATCGTCAGATTGCGGCGGAGACCGACACCGATCTCCGACAGAACGAACTGGGCGCGCATGGCGTCTGCTTCAAGCCTTTCCGGGGACGTCTGCGAGGGGTCTGCGGTGCTGTCTCAGTGCTGGTAGCCGTAGACGCCGCGGGCCTGGTCGCGGACGAGGCGGCCCTTCTCCAGCTCGATCACGCGCTTGCGCATCTGGTCCACGATGTTCTGGTCGTGCGTGGCCATCACCACGGTCGTGCCCGTCCGGTTGATCCGGTCGAGCAGCTTCATGATGCCGACGGAGGTCTGCGGGTCGAGGTTGCCGGTCGGCTCGTCGGCGATCAGCAGCTTGGGCCGGTTGACGAACGCCCGCGCGATGGCGACGCGCTGCTGCTCACCGCCGGACAGCTCGCCCGGCATCCGGTCCTCCTTGCCGCCGAGCCCGACGAGTTCGAGCACCTGCGGCACGGACTTGCGGATCTCGCCGCGCGACTTGCCGATGACCTCCTGCGCGAACGCGACGTTCTCGCCGACCGTCTTGTTCGGCAGCAGCCGGAAGTCCTGGAACACCGTCCCCAACTGCCGCCGCATGTGCGGCACCTTCCAGTTGGAGAGCCGGGCGAGGTCCTTGCCCAGAACGTGCACCTGCCCGTGACTGGCCCGCTCCTCGCGGAGGATCAGCCGCAGGAAGGTGGACTTTCCGGAGCCGGAGGACCCCACGAGGAAGACGAACTCGCCCTTCTCCACCTCCAGGGAGACATCCCTGAGGGCGGGGTGGGTCTGCTTGGGGTAGACCTTGGAGACGTTGTCGAATCGGATCACGGATGCACCACGGGTCGCCGGGGGTAGATGTGCGTGACCATACGCGAAGCGGGTGCGCAAGCGCAGGCACAGGTATGGATGTGAGCTGCTTGTGCCCTTTTGTGCCGGTGAGGTGCCCCCTTCCGTAGGCGCCCGCGCTCTTTCCGGAGGAACCTGGCACAGTGGAGGGGGAACGTTTGCGTTCCCCCAGGCGTTGTCACCGATGAACTGGTACCGGTGCAAGGAGGCGAGCACATGACGTACGACCGGCTGGTGTGCGCAAACTGTGCCGCGCCCGTGACCGAGGGCCGCTGCCCCGTGTGCCGGGCCAACCGCGAGCGGCTGCAGCAGGAGAACCCCCTCGCGGCTCTCAACCCCATGACCCTGATCGCCCTGCTGGTGGTGCTGATCGCGGCGGTCGCGCTCCTCGCGCACCAGACCGCGTAACGACCGCAGACCACGCCGAGCAGACCTACGTCGAGCAGACCTACGGCCGAGCAGACCTACGGCCGAGCAGACCTACGGCCGAGCAGACCTACGTCGAAGGGCCCGGAGCAGTCACTCCGGGCCCTTCGACGGTTACGCTCGGCTACCGTCAGGCAGCCGCACCGCCACGGCCGCCCATCATGCGCGGCAGCACACGGAAGGCGACGCCACCGGCGATCATCGTCGCGGCGCCGATCAGCAGGAACGTGGTCTGCGCGGCACCCGTCTCGGCGAGCTCGTCGCCGCCGCCCTGGGCGGAGGTGTCGGCCGCCGGGACCTCCGTACCGGTGTCCGTGAGGGACGAGGTGCCCTCTTCCTGCGTGGACGGGCCGGAGCCGCCGTCGGTGTCGGTGTTGTCGCCGCCACCGGCGCCCGGTGCGGTGGTGTCGTCGTCCGAGGACTCGGACGGGTCCACAGTGGGGTTGTCCGACTCAGTGGGCTGCAGTGTGGGGACGGTCGGGTTGCCCGTCGGGGTAGTCGGGTTGCCCGTCGGGATAATGGTCTCGGGCGGCGTCGACGGCACGGTCTCCGTCGCAGTCGGCTGCACCGTCGGCGTCGTCTCCGTGGACGTCGGGCTCGGCGAGACGCAGAGATTCAGGACACTGCAGTCGTCGGTCTCGTCGGCGGAAGCCACACCCGCGACGGTCAGCGAGGCGCCGGCCGCGATCACGGTGCCGGCCGCGATCCGCGCGACACGGATGCGCGTCTTGTTGGTCATGTGCTTGCTACCCCCAGTAGCTGATTGTCATTGAGGCGGCGCTCGGGGCCGTGATCGACGGGAGTAGCTGTGGTGAAGCCCCCCGGTTCACATGCGCCCCAGAGATACGCATGCCACGCTTCACCCTTCCCATTTTTCAAAGCAACGTCAAGGCCGTTGCGTACGCGATGTCCAAGTACGGGTTCTTTGCCGGGCGTTGAAGCCTGTGAGTGTGATGTAAAACCCAGACATCCAGGTATGGACAAGGCAACTGCCGCCGGGTGGACGACAGTTGCCTTGTCGACAAAACGCTTCTGTTACTTCTCCTGCTGCTTGCGCCAGCGAATTCCGGCCTCAAGGAACCCGTCGATCTCACCGTTGAACACGGCCTCGGGGTTGCCGACTTCGTGCTCGGTGCGCAGGTCCTTGACCATCTGGTACGGGTGCAGCACGTACGAACGCATCTGGTTGCCCCAGGAGTTGCCGCCGTCACCCTTGAGGGCGTCCATCTTGGCCTGCTCCTCCTGGCGGCGCCGCTCCAGCAGCTTGGCCTGGAGGACGTTCATGGCGGTGGCCTTGTTCTGGATCTGCGAGCGCTCGTTCTGGCAGGAGACCACGATGCCGGTCGGGAGGTGCGTGATGCGCACGGCCGAGTCGGTGGTGTTGACGCCCTGGCCGCCGGGCCCGGAGGACCGGTAGACGTCGATGCGCAGATCGGACTCGTCGATGTCGACGTGGTCGGACTGCTCGACGACGGGCAGGACCTCGACGCCGGCGAAGGAGGTCTGGCGGCGTCCCTGGTTGTCGAACGGTGAGATGCGCACCAGGCGGTGCGTGCCCTGCTCGACGGAGAGGGTGCCGTAGGCGTACGGCGCCTGCACGGCGAAGGTGGTGGACTTGATGCCCGCCTCCTCCGCGTACGACGTCTCGTACACCTCGGTCTTGTAGCCGTGCTGCTCGGCCCAGCGCAGGTACATCCGCTGGAGCCGCTCGGCGAAGTCGGCGGCGTCGACGCCACCGGCCTCGGCGCGGATGTTCACGAGCGCTTCCCGGGCGTCGTACTCACCGCTGAGAAGCGTCCGCACCTCCATCTCGTCGAGGGCCTTGCGGACGGCGGCGAGCTCGGACTCCGCCTCGGCGCGGGTGTCCGGGTCGTCCTCCTCCTCGGCCATCTCGAACAACACCGCGAGATCGTCGATCCGCCCGCGCAGTGCCTCCGCCTTCCTGACCTCGGCCTGGAGGTGGGAGAGCTTGCTGGTGATCTTCTGCGCCTCGTCCGGGTTGTCCCACAGGGACGGCGCGGCCGCCTGCTCCTCGAGCACGGCGATGTCTGCCCTCATCCTGTCGAGGTCCAGGACGGCCTCGATCGACTCCATGGTCGAGGAGAGGGACTTGAGCTCTTCGGATACATCGACGACTGCCACGCTCCCAGCGTAACGGCTGCGGCAAGCGACCTCGGCCGCGCTGCGGGCTGGGCTGGTGGCTGAGGGGGGTCGGCTCTTGACCGACAGTGAACGGATGGTGGATGGGTATAGGCCCGGGCGTCCAGGGGGCGGGGCTCCCTGAGTCGTCAGGGTGACGCCGGGGCCGTGTTTTTCGTGTCCTGCGGATTCGCGCCCGTGCCGTCGGCCGACGTGGCCAGCCAGGCGCCGGTGCCCGCGGCCGCGGCGACCGCCACTGCCGCCGCCGCCCGGATCAGGCGGCGGCGTCGAGTGGTCGCCCGGTGCCGGGCGGAGCCGGGGCGGGGGGCTCCCGCGGCCCTGGGTGCCCGTGCCGTCCCCCGCGCACCCCCCGCCAGCTCGTCAGGCGCCGGGACCCTCATCGACGTATGGGTGTCGCGGTTGGAGTCGGGCTTCGCGCCGGGGACCAGCGGCACCGCGCCCCGGCGTTCCCGTGCCGGCGGCTCCGGCTGCCCGGCGGGCGGCGTCTCGGAGGGTTCCTCCGGCTCCGCGTCCGGTTCGTCCACGTCCAGCGGCGGCATTCCCCGCAGTGCCGGAAGCTGTTCCCGCAGCCGCGTCGCCAGCTCGGACGCCCTGAGCCGGGACGCCGGCGCCTTCGCCAGGCACTGCACCAGCAGCTGCCACAGCTCCTCGGGGATACCGGGGAGGGGGACGACCGTCTCCGTGACGTGGCGGCGCAGCACGGCGCCGGGGTGGCCGCCGCCGAACGGGGTGAAGCCGGCGAGCAGCTCGTAGAGCACCGTCGCGAGCGCGTAGATGTCCACCGCGGCCCGGGGCGGGAGACCCTCCACGATCTCCGGCGCGAGGTAGTCCGGCGTACCGATGATCTTCGTGGCGCGGGTGCGGCGCGGGGAGTCGATCAGCTTGGCGATGCCGAAGTCCGTCAGCAGCGCGCGGTGCGAGCCGCCCGGTCCGAGCGGGCCCTGCATGTCCAGCAGGACGTTCTCCGGCTTCACGTCCCGGTGCACCACGCCCGCCGCATGCGCCGCCGCGAGCCCCTCCGCGACGTCCGCCGCGATCGCGACCGCCGCCTCGGGCGCCAGCCGCCGCTCCCGGTCCAGCCGGGTGCGCAGGTCGGTGCCCCGGACCAGGTCCATGACGAGGGCGAGGTCGTTGCCGTCCACGACCAGGTCGCGGACGGAGACGATGTTCGGGTGTTCGAGCCCGAGCAGAGCCGTCCGCTCCTGCACGAAGCGTCCGACGAGCTCCTGGTCGGATGCGAGATCCTCGCGCAGCAGCTTGATGGCGACGGGTCCCTCGGGGCCCTCGCCCAGCCACACCGTGCCGGCGCTGCCCCGCCCCAGGATCTGGTTCGCGGTGTACCGGCTGCCGATCTTCCGTGCCAAGACTGCTCCTACAGACGCGTGTTGTCGCTAAAACTACGCGTCCGGAGAGCCCACGTTCACCGCGGAGGCGGAAATCACCCGCCAGGTGTCGACAAATCAACACACCCGCTCCTGCGGACCGGCTACTGCGTGGACGTACCCGTGCCCCCGGAACCGCCGGAGTCCCCGCCCAGCTCCCCGATCCATCCGGTCACCGTGCCGAGCCAGTCCGTGAGCTGTTCCCAGTAGCCCTTGCCCGTGCCGATCCACTCCTGAAGCGGGCTCAGCTCCCAGATCAGCCACCCGGCCACGAACAGGATGACGATCGTGAACAGGCATCCCTTCAGACAGCCCAGCCCCGGGATCCGCATCGGATTGGCGTTGCGCTGTCGCGGCTGCCGTGGCTCCCGCATCGGCCGCTGCGGCTCGGGCGTGGGCGGCGGGGCGTACCGCTGGGGCTGCTGCTGGCGCTGCGGGGCGTACTGCTGGGGCTGCTGACGCTGTGGGGCGTACTGCTGCGGCTGTTGCTGCGGCGGATAGCCGTACCCCGGCGGCGGTCCCTGCGGCGGTCCCTGCTGAGGACGCTGCTGGGGCCCCGGCTGCTGCTGCGGGCGCGCGACCTGCCGCTGCGGGCGGCGGCGCAGCGGGTCCTGGCTGGGGTCGAGGTACTGGACCTGCGTCTGCTCGTTGCGGTCGCGCGCGGCACGGAGCTGGGTCTGCCAGGGGTGCGGCTGCTCGGGCTGCTGCCCCTGCGGCAGCACCTGGGTCGGGTCGGCACCACCGGGTCCGGTGTTCGGCAGTACGGCGGTGGGGTCGGCGGCACCGGCCGGGCCGCCGGTGTGCGGCAGCACGCTGGTCGCCGCGTTCGGGTCGTACCCGGGGGCGCCGTGCGGCAGCACCTGCGTCGGGTCGGCCGCGCCGGGCGTCCCGGGTACGGGGGCGGGGGCCGGGTCGGGTGCGAGGAGCGCGGCGACGCCCTCGGCGGCGGCGATCTGCGCGGAGTTCGCGTGCACGCCGATGCCCTCGGCGACGACCCGCAGCCCGCGCGCGAGGTTCTCGGCGCTGGGCCGTTCCTCGGGGTTCTTGCGCAGACAGCGCTCTATGACCGTCCACAGCGGTTCGGGGACGGTGGAGGGGCGGCGCGGCTCGGCGCTCAGGTGCTGGTGCAGGACCTCCAGGGCGGAGCCCCCGGAGAACGGCGGACGGCCGGTGACCAGCTCGTACAGCAGGATTCCGGCGCCGTAGATGTCGACGGCGGAGGTCTGCGGGCGGCCCTCGGCGGACTCCGGCGCTACGTACGCGGGCGTGCCGACGAATTCCTGGGTACGCGTGAGGCCGGGTGAGTCGGCGAGGCGGGCGATGCCGAAGTCGGTCAGCAGCGGGTGCATCTGGCCGCCGTGCTGCTGGAGCAGGACGTTCGCGGGCTTCAGGTCGCGGTGGACGACGCCGTCGGCGTGGCTGGCGGCCAGCGCGTCGGCGATCTGCGCGGTGAGCAGGGCGGCGGCGACGGGTGTGAACGGACCGTTCTCGCGCAGGTAGCGGTGCAGGTCGGGGCCGTCGACGAGGTCCATGACGAGGGCCAGCAGGTCGCCCTCGACGACCAGGTCGCGGACCCGGACGATGTTCGGATGGGTGAGCCGGAGCAGGACGGACCGCTCCCGCAGGAACCGCATCACGACATCGGGGTCGCTCGCCAGCTCCTCCTTGAGGACCTTGATCGCGACGGTCTCACCGGGCTGACCGGGCACCGCCGCCTCGGCCCCCGCGGTCTCCCGCTGGCGGGCTCGCCAGACGGTGCCTGTGGCGCCGCGTCCCAGCGGCTCCTCAAGGAGGTACTTGCTCCCTACCGGCCGCACGTCATGGCTCCCTGCTGCTTGCTTGCATGGTCCGACCCACTGTAGTGCCGTGGTGCGAGGGACCGGGGTTCGAAGGAAAGACGCTCGCCTCGGTCTTCAGGTTGCCGAAAGCGGGCGTGACCGATCTCAACCGGTCGCCGATGCCGCCCCGGGCAGGCACTTTTGCGGGCAGAGCCGACCAATCAAGATCACTTGTCCTGGAGCGGCGGGCGCGTTGTCAGTGGCAGGTGCGAGGATGCGTGCAGTACTGGCCGACGTGCTCGTGTGGTGGTGGGGGAAGTCCGCGGTGGGGGACCGCGGGGCGGACTCGGCCCCCTGCCCCGCGGGCGCCCGCGCAGAAGGGACCGCTGACGGCGATGCAGATCCGGCTGACCGTCGTAGACCCGCTGGGCCCGCCTCACGAGGCGCCGGGCCGGGCCGCGAGCCGCGACGTGCTGGTCACGGCGCCCGCCGGCACGGCCCTGTCCGCGGTGGCCTCGGCGCTGGCCGCGGCGGTCTCCGGCGACGCCCCGTCCGGGCCCGCCGTGCTGTACGCCGGTGCGGAGCGACTCGACCCGCAGCGCTGCACCCTGGGCGAGCCGCCGCTGCTCGACGGCGCCGTGCTGTCCGTGGGCGGCCCGGCCGCCCCCGAGCCGCATCCCGAGCTGGACGACGCCCCGGCCCGCCTCGACGTGATCGCCGGGCCCGACGCCGGCGGGGTCCACCTGCTGCACGGCGGCGAGATCCGCGTCGGCCGCTCCGCCGAGGCGGACGTCCCGCTGGACGACCCGGACGTCTCCCGCGTCCACTGCGCGGTCACCCTGAACGCGGACGGCCGTGTCTCGGTCGCCGACCTCAACTCCACGAACGGCACGACGCTCGACGGCACGCGCGTGGGAACCCGCCCGACACGCTTCATGCCGGGGGCGCTGCTGCGGATCGGGGAGTCCACACTGCGGCTGGCGCCGGCTGGCGGGCCGGGGCGGCGGGTGGGGACCGTGCCTGATGGGGAGGGGTGCGTGCGGGTCGGGGCGAGGGACGGGGAGTCGCCTGCGGCCGGAGCTTCGGGTGCGCGGGCGGAGGGACCGGCCGGGAAGACGGGGCGTGCGTACGGGGACACCGGGGGCTGGGGGGTGTCGGAAGACGCGGCTGCCGGCGTCTCGCGTGAAGGAACGGGGCCGACGGGCGCCGCCCCCGCCGACCCGGCGCGTACGGATCACGACGAGCACACGCGAGCGGTGCAGACGGGCACCGCGGCCAAGGAGCACTCGCCCGTCGAGCCGCCCCTCGTGCCCGAGCCCCTCGTGCCCGAGCAGGGCAAGCCACCGCGGATCGAGACCCGCGGAGAGCCCTGCTCGGGGCCCGCGGCGCCGCCCAGTGACGCAACGCACGGTGGACGACTCGGCGTGGGGGCGGCCGACGCCCCCGCGGCAACCCCCAGCCGCCGCAAAGGCACGCCCCTGCGCGGCACCGACGTACCGCAGGGCGTGCGCAGGCGGGGCGGGCTCACGGCGTGGGCGCGGCGGCTGGCCGGTGGGCGCGACGGCGAGCAGGAAGCGGCCGGGCATGGGCGGTACGACGAGGAGTCGGCCGGTGGAGCGGGGGTGCTGCCCGTGCACGCCGACGCGCCGGAGACCTGGCCGGATCCGGCCGCGCTGCTGCTGACCGCGCTGGGCCCCGGGCCCCGGCTGTGGGAGCGCGGGCCGGGGCACCCCGAGGCGCTCACCGTACGGCTCGGTACGGCCGACCGGGCCGCGCCGGACGGTTCCGGACTGCTGCCCGCGGTGCCGGTCACCGCGGATCTGCGGGAGGCCGGTGCCCTGGGCCTGGCCGGTCCGCGCCCCCGCCTGGGCGGGCTGGCGCGCGCTGTGGTGGCCCAGCTCGCCGCGCTGCACTCGCCCGACGCCCTGGAAATCATCCTGATCAGCACGGACCGCGCACGCTCCCTGGAGGAACGCACCGCCGAGTGGGCCTGGCTCGGCTGGCTACCGCATCTGCGCCCGGCCCACGGCCAGGACTGCCGCCTCCTCCTCGCCCACGACCGCGAACAGGCCGCGGCCCGCACCGACGAACTCCTCCGCCGCCTGGACGACCACCACGCGGAGCGGAGCGGCACCAACAGGCAGACCGTCACACCGGCACCGGCGGCGCCGGACCAACGCCACCCCGAGAACACCGGGACCGCGACCCGCACCGCGACCACCCCACCCCGCCGCCCCTCCTGGGCCCGCCCGGACGACGACTCGCCCAGCGACTCCGCACACCCCGCCCCCGCCCCCGGCCCCTATGCCGTCCTCGTCGTCGACGGCGACCCCGGCAGTGCCGGTCTCCGTGAGGCCGTAGCGCGGCTGGCCCTGGAAGGCCCGCAGGCCGGGATCCACGTCGTCTGTCTCGCCGAGACCGCGCCCGCCTCCCCCGCCTCCCCGGTCACCGAGACCTATGAAGCAGCCTGCGCCGCGGCCCCGGCGTTCCGCGCATGCGGAGCCGTCGTCCTGCTCAGCGGCGACGTGGCGACAGCCCTCCGGCTGGTCCGAGTCGCGCGAGTCGGCGGCGGCACCGGCACCGGCACCGTGGCAGGATCTCCCGCCCCCGTGGGCCACGGCACAGTAGGCGCCGTGGACGCCGTCTCCCCCGCCTGGGCCGAGCGCTTCGCCCGCGCCCTGGCCCCCCTCCGCACCGACGCGAGCGCCACCGGCACCCGGCACGCGCGCGTCAGCGCCCCCCTCCCCCAAGCCGCCCGCCTGCTCGACGAGTTGGGCCTCGCCCGCGCCACCCCCGCCTCGCTCATGGCCCGCTGGGCGGACGCCGCCGACGACACCGACGCACTCGGCGGCCGGGCGCACGCCGTCCTCGGGGCCGGCCCGCGTGGACCGGTCGCCGTGGACCTCGTCACCGAGGGACCGCATCTGCTGATCGAGGGGCCGCCCGGCAGCGGACGGACGGAACTGCTGCGGGCCGTCGTCGCCTCGCTCGCCGCCGCCGAGCGGCCGGACCGGCTGAGCCTGGTGCTGATGGACGGCCGGGACAGCGTGGGCGCGGGCAGCGGGCACGGCGACGGTCTGCACCTGTGCATGGACATCCCGCACGTCACCACGCACCTCCTCGCCAACGACCCGGTCCGCATGCGGGAGTTCGCGCAGTCCCTGTCGGCCGAGCTGAAGCGCCGCGCCGAGCTGCTCGGCCGCTCGGACTTCGCCGAGTGGCACACCGGACGTGCGGTGTCGGGCCGTATGGTCAGCCAGCGCTCGGTGCCCACCGCCGGTGCCGGGACCGGTGCCGGGACCGGCGGTGGGGACCTGGACACCCCGCCCAGCGCCACCCTGCGACTGCGCCCGTCCGCCGGCCGCCGCCCGACGGACGACGTGCCGCCGCTGCCCCGCCTCGTCGTGGTCGTCGACGACCTGGACGCCCTGGTGTCGCCCCCGCTGGGCTCCCCGGGCCGACCCGCGGCCGGGTCCGTGATGCGTGCGCTGGAGGCGGTGGCCCGCGAGGGCGAGCGGCTCGGCGTGCACCTGGTGGCCGCCGCCGGTCCAGGCGGTCGTACCGCCGAGACCGAACCCGCCCGGCGGGCCACCCTGCGCGTCACCCTCGACGCACCCGCGCCCGGCCCGGACGAACCGGCGCCCGGCCGGGGGCGTCTGGCTCACCCCGACGGCCGGGTCACGCCGTTCCAGGGCGGCCGGGTGACGGGTCGTATCCCACGCACGGCGACCCTGCGGCCGACCGTCGTCCCGCTGGAGTGGCACCGCATGGGCGACCCGCCCGCCCGCCGCCCGGTCCGCGAACTGGGCAACGGACCCACGGATCTGGCCCTCCTGGCGAGCGCGTTGGAGCGGGCGGCGCGGGAAGTCTCCGCTCCGGAGGTGCCGTCACTGTTGTAGGGCCCCCTGGACAGGTGCACGGGCCGCTAGTCATATGTACGGCCCCTGGGCCCCGCTCCTTGGACAGTCACGACGCGGTCACGATCACCGTCTTGACACGGTTCGCGCTCTTGCCGACCCCACTGACCCGGCGTAGACCAGTCCCACGGGACAGCGCTCGAACGTTCGACGAGAAACGAAGAACGGGGCCGTAATGCACAGCAGCATCAACACCAGCCGCACCCGGACACGCAGGACCGCCCGCGCCGCCGCGGCCGCACTGGCGGGAGCGCTCGCGTTCTCGCTCAGCGCCTGCGGAGGCGACGACAACAGCGGAAACGAAGGCAGCGGCGGTACGGACGAGACCGCCACCACCGTCACCCTCCCCAAGCTGGACGGCGAGACCCTGGAGGTCGCCGCCGTCTGGACCGGCCCGGAGCAGGCCAACTTCAAGAAGGTGCTGGAGGAGTTCGAGAAGCGGACCGGCGCCAAGGTGACCTTTGTGCCCGCGCAGGACCCGATCATCAACTTCCTCGGCTCGAAGATCGCGGGCGGCGCGCCGCCGGACATCGCGATGCTCCCCCAGGTCGGCGCCATCCAGCAGGCCGTGGACAAGGGCTGGGCCAAGCCGATCGGGCCGGAGGCCCAGGAGCAGCTCGGCAAGAACTACTCCCGGGGCTGGCAGGACCTCGGCAAGGTCGACGGCAAGCAGTACGGCGTCTACTACAAGGCCGCCAACAAGTCCCTGATCTGGTACAACACGCAGGTCTTCGAGAACGCGGGCGCCGAGGAGCCCCAGACGTGGGAGGACCTGCTCTCCACCGCGCAGACGATCTACGACTCCGGTGTCACCCCGTTCTCGATCGGCGGCGCCGACGGCTGGACGCTGACCGACTGGTTCGAGAACGTCTACCTCTCGCAGGCGGGCCCGGAGAAGTACGACCAGTTGGCCAAGCACGAGATCAAGTGGACCGACCCGTCCGTCACCGAGGCCCTGACCACGCTCGCGCAGATCTGGGGCAAGCAGGAATACATCGCGGGCGGCGCGAACGGCGCGCTGCAGACCGAGTTCCCGGCCTCCGTGACGCAGACCTTCACCGGCGGCGACCAGCCGAAGGCCGGCATGGTCTTCGAGGGCGACTTCGTGCAGGTCAACATCGCGGAGACGGACGCGGAGGTGGGCACGGACGCCAAGGTGTTCGCGTTCCCGAAGGTCGGCGACACCGAGCCGGTGGTCTCCGGCGGTGACGCGGCGGTGATCCTGGAGGACTCCAAGGCCGCGCAGGCCCTGGCCACGTTCCTCGCCTCGCCGGACGCGGCGACCATCCAGGCGAAGCTCGGCGGCTATCTGTCGCCGAACAAGAACGTGGACCCGACGGCGTACCCGAACGCGGTGCAGCAGGAGATGGCCAAGTCGCTGGTCGCGGCCGGTGACGACTTCCGCTTCGACATGTCCGACCAGGCCCCGCAGGCCTTCGGCGGCACGCCCGGCAAGGGCGAGTGGAAGGCGTTGCAGGACTTCCTGAAGAACCCGAAGGACATCAAGGGCACCCAGGAACAGCTGGAGGCCGACGCGGCCGCGGCGTACGGAAACTGAGCCGGCCATGGCGTCGGCGTCCACGGCAGGGGTCCCGCCGAGGAAGGCCGGGACCCCTCCCCGGAGTCGCAAGAGCGTGACCGGCACCCGCAGGACCGTGGCAGCGCTGTTCCTGCTGCCCGCCCTGGTGCTGCTCGGTGCGCTCGTGGTCTACCCGATCGGGTACTCGGTCGTGCGCAGCTTCTACGACCAGTCCGGCGACGGATTCGCCGGATTCGACAACTACCAGGCCCTGTTCACCGACGACGGCATCCGTACGGCGCTGAAGAACAACATCATCTGGGTGGTGTTCGCGCCGACGGTCGCGACCGCGCTCGGACTGATCTTCGCGGTGCTGACCGAACGGGTGCGCTGGGGCACGGCGTTCAAGCTGGTCGTCTTCATGCCGATGGCGATCTCGATGCTCGCGGCGGGCATCATCTTCCGTCTCGTCTACGACCAGGATCCGGACAAGGGCGTCGCGAACGCGGTGTGGGTGGGTGTGCACGACACGTTCGCCGAGGCGTCGGCGTTCCCGAAGGCGCACCCGGGCCGGGAGTCGCCGCTCACGGCGGATCAAGGCGGCTTCATCACCAAGGAGCCGGTCCGCCTGGGCGAGCCGGTCAGCCTGCCCCTCGTGGGGGTCGCCCCCGACCGGATGCCCGACGACGCCGCGAGGGCCGTGGCGGCGCGGCCCGACCCGGGCAAGGTCACCGGCACCACCTGGCAGGACTTCACGCGCGGCGAGGGCGTCGGCACCCTCGGCGCCCCCGACCCGTCCGAGCTGGGCTATCCCGGCATGAAGATCGAGGCGGTCAAGGACGGCAAGGTCGTCGCCTCGACCACGGCCGCCGACGACGGCACCTTCACCCTCCCGGCCGCCGCCGACGGGGCCCAACTGCGGCTGCCCGCCGACAACTTCAAGGAGCCGTACAACGGCCTGGACTGGCTCGGCCCGTCGCTGGTCACGCCGGCCATCATCGGGTCGTACATCTGGATGTGGGCGGGCTTCGCGATGGTGCTGATCGCCGCCGGGCTGGCGGGGGTGCCCCGTGAGCTGCTGGAGGCGGCGCGGGTCGACGGGGCCAACGAGTGGCAGGTGTTCAGACGGGTCACCGTGCCGCTGCTCGCGCCCGTCCTCGCGGTGGTCACCGTCACGCTGATGATCAACGTGCTGAAGATCTTCGACCTGGTCTTCATCATCGCCCCGGGCTCCTCCCAGGACGACGCGAACGTGCTCGCCCTGGAGCTGTACCGCAAGGGCTTCTCCGAGGACCAGCCGGGCATCGCCAGCGCCATCGCGGTGTTCCTGCTGCTTCTGGTGATCCCGGTGATGTGGTTCAACATCCGCAGGCTCAGGCGGGAGGTGCGGCGATGACCACACACACCGGGAAGCACGCGGAGCCCGTGAAGGGCAGGGCGTCCCTCGGCTCACGTCTCGCCGAGGGCGTCAGCGGCGGTCTGGTCCGCGTCTTCCTGATCGTCGTCGGCCTGTTCTGGCTGGTGCCGACGATCGGGCTGCTGCTCTCCTCGCTGCGCACCCCGGCGGACATGAACGAGAGCGGCTGGTGGACGGTGTTCACCAAGCCCGCCCAACTCACCTTCGACAGCTACGAGAAGCTGCTCAACAACAGCGACATCACCGACTCCCTGGTGAACACGGTCCTGATCACGGTCCCGGCGACCGTGCTGGTCGTGGTCATCGGCTCGCTCGCCGGATACGCCTTCGCGTGGATGGAGTTCCCGGGCCGGGACTGGTGGTTCCTGGGCGTGGTCGGCCTGCTGGTGGTGCCCGTGCAGGTGGCGCTGATCCCGATCGCCGAACTGTTCGGAAACATCGGCCTGTTCGGCTCGATGCTCGGCGTGATCCTCTTCCACGTCGGCTTCGGTCTGCCGTTCGCGGTGTTCCTGCTGCGGAACTTCTTCGCGGAGATCCCGCGCGAGCTGCTGGAGGCGGCCCGGCTGGACGGCGCCGGTGAACTGCGGCTGTTCGCCCGGGTGGTGACGCCGCTCGGCGGGCCCGCGATCGCGAGCCTGGGCATCTTCCAGTTCCTGTGGGTGTGGAACGACATGCTGGTCGCGCTGGTGTTCTCCGACTCCGGCAACCAGCCGATCACGGTGGCGCTGCAGACGCAAGTGAGGCAGTTCGGGAACAACATCGACGTGCTGGCGCCCGGCGCGTTCATCTCGATGGTGATTCCACTCGCCGTGTTCTTCGCGTTCCAGCGGCAGTTCGTGTCCGGTGTGATGGCGGGTGCGGTGAAGTAACGGCAGGGGCAACGACGTCGGGGCGGGCCGGGCAACGGCCCGCCCCTTCGCGTTCAGGGCGAAATCCCTCGCACTGACCCATGGATGCCCCTCAATCCCCCGGCAGCCACTATTTCGCAACCTTCTGGTCATTTCACCGTCACCGAATGCCACTGACCGCCGTTTCACCTACCGGGAGTCCGTATGCGCCGTGCGCCTCCCGCCGAGCACGGATGACGAAAACGGAAAGAGCGCCATGCCCCGTTTCAGCATCATCGTTCCCTCGCACGGGGTCGAGGACCGGCTGGCCCGGGCCCTGGAGTCGGTTCTGGCCCAGTCCTTCGGCGACTTCGAGCTGATCACGGTGTGTGACGAACCGGAGGCCCCCGCGGCGGACATCACCGCCGGGTACGCCGAGCGGGACCGCCGGGTGACCCCGGCCTACTCACCACCCTCGGCCGGTCTGAGCGCGGCCCGCACGACCGGGCTGCGGGCGGCCTCCGGCACCTATCTGCTGTTTCTCGACGGTGACGACGTCCTCGTACCGGGGGCGCTTGCGGCGCTGGACGCCCGGCTGCGGGAGACGGGGCCGGTGGATGTGCTGCACTTCGCGCATGAGCGGGCGTCTGCGCGGGCGTCGAGGGAGCGGCTCGGGGCTCGCCTCATCGCCTGCCCGCCCGCCCCCGCGGGGACGTTCCACCCCGACGCGGCCCCCTGGCTCACGGTGGTGAACCGGCCCGTGTGGAGCGCCGCCTACCGGCGTGGGTTCCTGGCGGTGCACCAACTCGCCTTTCCCTACGGCCACTTCACGGACCTCGGGTGGGGCGGGGTGGTGACGGTGCTGGCGGAGCGGGTGGCGGTGCTGCCGTCGGTGGTCGTACGGCATCTGGTGCGGGCGCCGGGGAGTCTGCTCGACGTTCCCGGTGAGCACCAGTTCGACCTGCTGGACCAGGTCGAGCCGGTGCTGTTCCAGGCCGGTGCCGAGCGGGTGTCGGCGGCGCGGTCGCGGGCGCTGTTCGACCAGCTGTTCGCCGTGGTGGTGGAGGTGGCGGCCGCTGCGCGACGGCTGCCCGCGCGTCGGCGGCGCGCCTTCTTCCGGCAGGCGGGTGTGCTGTACCGGCGTTACCGGCCCGCGGGGCACCGGCCGCCGGGGGTGCGGCAGTGGCTCCTGTGGGCCGGCGCCTACACGGCGTTCCGGGCGCTGGGGTTGCGCGAACGGTTACTCGATGACGAGCTCGACCGGGATGTTGCCGCGGGTGGCGTTGGAGTAGGGGCAGACCTGGTGAGCCTGCTCGACGAGCTTGCGGCCGGTGGCCTGGTCCACGGTGTCGGGCAGCTCGACGCGGAGGGTGACGGCGAGCGCGAAGCCCTCGCCCTGCTTGCCGATGCCGACCTCGGCGGTGACGGCGGCCTCGCTGACGTCGACCTTGGCCTGCCGGCCGACCAGGCCGAGGGCGCTGCCGAAGCAGGCCGCGTATCCGGCGGCGAAGAGCTGCTCGGGGTTGGTGCCCTGGCCGTTGCCGCCCAGCTCCACCGGCGGGGCCAGCTTGAGGTCGATCTTGCCGTCGGAGGAGACGGCGCGACCATCGCGGCCGTGGGTGGCGGTGGCGACGGCGGTGTAGAGCGCGTCCATGGAGAAACCATCCCTCTCGAATCATGTACCGGCGGCCCGTCCGGCCAACCTGACACAGCAAGTAGAGCACACAATTCAATTGCGCACAACTAAATGGTGGGGCACAAGCTACTCTGGGCGTATGACCACCACGCCCACAGCGGACTGGCTCCGGCTCGACCAGCAGATCTGCTTCTCCCTGAACGCGGCCTCGCGCGCCTTCGGAGGGGTCTACCGCGTCCTCCTCAAGGACCTCGGCCTCACCTACCCGCAGTACCTGGTGATGCTCGTGCTGTGGGAGCACGGCGACCTGCCGGTGAAGAAGCTGGGCGAGCAGCTGCGCCTCGACTCCGGCACCCTGTCGCCGCTGCTCAAGCGGCTGGAGGCGGCCGGTCTGGTACGCCGGGAGCGCAGCGTGCGCGACGAGCGCTCGGTGGAGGTTCGGCTGACCGACGAGGGGGTCGCGCTGCGCGAGCGGGCGCTTCAGGTGCCGCGCCGGATCATGGCGGCGACCGGGTTCGACGTCGACGAGATCCGCGAGCTGCGGGCCCGCCTCGACGAGCTCACGACGGCGCTCGACGCGGCGGCGCAGGCGGAAGCGGGGGCGGAAGCGGAGGCGGAAGCAGGGGCGGGGGCGGCGGCGGAGCCGCGGTGAGGCCGGGGGTGCCGGTGGGCGGTACGGAGCGTCCGGCGGGGTCGAGTCTGCTCCTCGTGGCCTCCGACATGTTTCCCGTCGATGCCGAGCCCATGGCGGCCCCCGGCACGCGCCCCGTCGACGCGGGGCTTCCGGGGCCGCCCCGCACGCTCCCCGCCGACGCCGGGCTTCCGGCGCCGCCCCGCACGCCCCTCGCGAGCGCCGTGGTGCCCGCAGCCTTCGCCCTGCGGACGTAGAGCCGAAGCGTCGCACCCCCGCGTACGAACTCCTGCCGGGGCTCGTACGGCACGAACTGCTCCGCCACCACGGTGAGCTTCAGGCGCTCAGCCGGATCCCGGGGGACCCAGCGCGCCCGCCGCGCGTACGGCTCGGCCACCACCCACAGCCGGTCCAGCCCGGCGAGCCTGCGGCGCAGTTCGGCGGTGTCGACCTCCTCCCCGTACAGCGTCCCGGACTCCGGCGCGGGCACCTCGAGCGCGACGTCCCACACGCCCCGGAACGCCTCCGGGTAGGCCAGCGCGGCCCGCCGTCCAATGGCCGGCACGAACAGCACCGGGTCGCCGGGGCTCAGCTCGCGCGCGGCGTCGGCGGAGACGATGGCGAGGTTGTCGGCGCGTACGGAGGCGGTGCGGTCCTGGCGGTACAGGGGGAACTGGTGGGCGAACGCCAGCCCGACCGCGAGGACGCCGGTGACGGTGGCCAGGGGGGAGCGCCCGACGCCCCGCACCAGCCGGTCGGCCCCGGCGGCGGCCAGCAGCGGCGCCCCGGCGAGCGCGTACAGCACGTACCGGTCGTCGTACATCGGCCTGATCTGCGACACCGTGATCAGCGTGAGCGGCGGCACGGCCATGAGGGGCAGGGCGACGCCGACCAGGGACGGGCGCCACCTGGGGGGCGTCGCACGCCCCCGCCCCGGCCACAGAGCGGCGGCGATCAGAATGACGTACGCCCAGAAGACCTCCCCCTCCGCCCCCGTGAACGACCGCAGCAGCCGCTCCACGCT
The DNA here is from genome assembly GCF_013009255.1 of Streptomyces sp. Z423-1. Classification (NCBI taxonomy): domain Bacteria; kingdom Bacillati; phylum Actinomycetota; class Actinomycetes; order Kitasatosporales; family Streptomycetaceae; genus Streptomyces; species Streptomyces sp. Z423-1. Next base: position 5,771,736 of record NZ_CP053109.1, on the reverse strand, counting down.
GCCCATGCGGGGCACCGGCAGCCACGCCACCTGCTCGGCCTGTGCCCACGAGACGACGACCAGCGGCGCCAGCACCAGCACCACGCCCGCCGCCGCTCGCGCCCACCGCCCCCATACGGCACGCGGCACGCGCGCGTGGGCCAGTGTCAGCGCGTGGGCGAGGAGCATGAGCACGGCCAGTTCGTGCAGCAGGCAGGTGACGGCGACGACGAGCCCGTACGGCCACCAGGCGGCCCCCGCGACCGCCCGCACCAGCAGCAGTGTCGCCCCGGCCGCGCAGGCGGCGACGAGCGCGTACGAGCGGCCCTCCTGGGCGAAGTGGCCCGCCATGGGCGTCACCGCGTACAGCAGCCCCGCCCAGAGGCCGACGCGTGGCCGGGCCAGCCGTGCACCGAGGGCCGCGACCAGGCCCGCGGTGACGGCGGCCGCGCACACCGAAGGGAAGCGCAGGACGACCTCGTCGGCGCGGAGGGCGAGGACGGGGTGCATGAGCAGGTAGTACAGTCCGTGCACGGCGTCCACGCTGTGCAGCAGCCGCCAGATCTCGGGTAACGAGCGCCGGGCGACCTGGAAGGTGACGGCCTCGTCGCGCCACATCCCGCCCCGGTCGAGGCCCCACAGCCCGATGCCGAGCATGACGAACGCGGGCATCGCGACGACCGCGACGCCGACCCGGCTGGTTCCTTTCGTTTCCGGTTCACCGTTCGCCACAGGGTCAGTTTGTACTATTTTCTGAAGAATGCAGGCGATTGACGGCGTATCGGTGCCGATACGACCCTTCTGCGGCTTACGATCCGCCGGTGATGAGACGTCACCCTCTCGCTGCTCTCGCCACCGCCTGGATCCTCACCCGCGCCCTGATGCTGTGGCTGCTCGCCCACAACTCCCAGCCGCTGCTGGGCCATGGGGCGGTGACGCGCGAGGTGTGGGTCACCTACCACCGCTGGTACGAGGCGCTCACCCAGGGCGCCTTCCCGGCCGACGACCCCCTGTGGCAGTACCCGCCGGGCGCGGGACTCGTACTGCTCTCCCCCGCGCTGCTGCCGGGCCTGACGTACTTCCGGGCGTTCGTCGCCCTCACGCTCGTCGCCGACGCCCTGATGGCCCTGGCGCTGACCCGCGCGGGGACACGCCCCGGCCGCACGCTCCTCGGTGCCACCCTCTGGATCCTCGCGCTCCCCCTGCTGCTGCACATCCCGCTCGCTCGTTACGACGTGCAGGTCACGGCCCTTGCCGTCATCTCCCTATTGACGCTGGGCCGCTCCACGCGCGCGTGCGGTGTGTTCGCGGCACTGGGAGCACTGGTGAAGGTGTGGCCGGCCCTGGTGCTGCTGGGCACGCCGAAGGGGCGGGCCGGCAGGTCGGCGTGGGGGTGGGCGGCGGTGTCCGGGACGGCCGTGCTGCTGCTCCTGTGCGTGTTGTTCAACAATCCCCTCGCCTTCCTGCTCCACCAGGGTGAGCGGGGCGTGCAGATCGAGTCGTTCGGCGGCACTCTGCTCGGCCTCGCGACGCACGCGGGCTGGCCGGGCGAGGTGAAGTACCAGTACGGGGCGATGGAGTTCACCGGCCCGTACGTCTCCGCCGTGGCGACGGCGTCGCTCGCGCTCACGGCCGTCGCCTTCGCCCTCCTCCTGCTGTGGCGGCTGAGGGCGCGGGCGGACGCCTTCGGCGAGGCCGTGCCGTACGACGCGGCCCTCGCCGCGGTGCTGCTGTTCACCGCCACCAGCCGGGTGATCAGCCCGCAGTACATGGTGTGGCTGCTCGGCCTGGCCGCCGTGTGCCTCACCTCCCGGCACACCACCCAACGCCCGGTGGCCGTGCTGCTGGTGACGGCGACGGCGGTCAGCGCGGTCGCGTATCCCGGGCTGTACGCCGAGGTCGTGCACAGCACCTGGACCGGCTGCGCGCTGATGGTCGTACGCAACGGACTGCTGGCGGCGGCGGCCGTCCTGTCGTTCACCCGCCTGTGGCGCACGACGGTGTCCGTGCACCGAACCGGTACCACCTGTGCCGACGGTCGGACGAGGAGCCACAGTCGCGAGGCGGGGGCCCCATCACCTGCTTCACTGTGAGGCGACTTCACTGTGAGGCGAACGGCCCACAGGGCAACGGACGAGGGGACGGCCGAACATGACCTGGCTGATCACCGGCGGCGCGGGATACATCGGGGCGCACGTGGTGCGGGCGATGACCGAGGCGGGCGAGCGGACGGTCGTGTACGACGACCTGTCCACCGGCCTCGCCGAGCGCGTCCCGGACGGCGTCCCCCTGGTGGTCGGCTCGACGCTGGACGGCGGGCTGCTGGGCCGGGTGCTCGCGGATCACCAGGTCACCGGGGTCGTTCACCTGGCGGCGAAGAAGCAGGTCGGCGAGTCCGTGGACCGCCCGCTGCACTACTACCGGGAGAACGTCGAGGGCCTGCGGACCCTGCTCGAAGCGGTCACGACGGCGCGGGTCCCGTCGTTCGTCTTCTCCTCCTCGGCGGCCGTGTACGGCATGCCGGACGTGGACCTGGTCACGGAGCAGACGCCGTGCGTGCCGATGAGCCCGTACGGCGAGACAAAGCTGGCCGGCGAGTGGCTGGTCCGGGCGACGGGCCGGGCCGCCGGCCTGGCCACGGCGTCCCTGCGCTACTTCAACGTGGCGGGCACGGCAAGCCCGGAACTGGCGGACGTGGGCGTCTTCAACCTCATCCCCATGGTCTTCGAGAGACTCACCGAGGGCGCGCCCCCACGTATCTTCGGCGACGACTACCCGACCCCCGACGGCACCTGCATCCGCGACTACATCCACGTGGTCGACCTGGCCGAGGCCCATGTGGCGGTCGCCCGCGCCCTCCGGGCCTCCCCCGGCCGCGACCTCACCCTCAACATCGGCCGCGGCGAGGGCGTCTCGGTCCGCGACATGATCGACCGCATCAACGCGGTCACCGGCCACCACCGCCCCGCGACCGTCACCCCGCGCCGCCCCGGAGACCCCGCCCGCGTCGTCGCCTCCGCCGACCGCATCACCACGGAGCTGGGCTGGAAGGCCCGGTACGACGTCCAGGACATGATCGCGTCGGCCTGGGAGGGGTGGGTGCGCAGGCATCCGGGGGCGGCGCTGGACTAGCGGGCGGCCGCCCGGCCTACTCCCAGCACCCGACCGATGCATCCCTAGTAGCCACACAAACCCCTACAGCCACAGCAACAACCCCTACAGCCCCTACAGCGCCTTGATCGCCGCCGCAGTCGACCGTGCCAAGGACGCCAGGTACTCCTTGGGCAGCTTCGGGCTGCGGATCACCACCGAGCGCCAGTACAGCGGGCCCGAGATGAGGTCGAGGGCGAGGTCGTGGTCGTAGCCCGAGCCGACCTCGCCGCGCTGTTCCGCCGCCGCCACGATCTTGCTGGCGACACCCTCCTGCCCCTCGCGCAACGCCTTCTGGACGGCGTCGGCGATCTCGGGATTACGGGCCGCCTCCGCCTGGAGGTCCGGGAGGATCTGCGAGGCCACGGGGTGGCGCAGCGCGCGGGAGGTCACCTCGTAGAGAAGCCGCAGGTCGGACTCCAGTGAGCCGGTGTCCGGCGCGGGCAGGCCCTGCACGGCGATCGCCGACACGACGTCCAGCACCAGGTGCAGCTTGGAGCGCCAGCGCCGGTACACCGCGGTCTTGCCGACCCCGGCCCGGCGGGCGATGCCCTCGATCGACATCCGTGCGTAGCCGACGGCCGCGAGCTCCTCGAAGACGGCGGCCCGGATGGCTTCCGTCACATCCGCCCGGAGCACAGCCGCCCCCGCGGGGGCCCGGCGGCGCGGGCGCGGCTGGGGCCCGTCGGCGTTCGTCGTCATACGGACCAGCATAGGGCGTTACGACGAAACGGTTGCGTTCCGACGTTCGCAAGGCCTACGCTCACGTTGCGACGATACGGTCCCGTCCCGACGTAAGAAAACGTGAAGAGTCGCGTGAGAAAACGCCGGATGACGCCTTCCCGGGCCGCGCGCCGCACCTCCACCCCCCGACCGAAAGCAGCGGATGTGAGCCAGGTCCTCGACACACCGCCCCCGACGACGGCCCGCACCACCACCCCGGCCGACGACGACCTCGCGGCCCTCGCCGCCCGCCACGGCCTCACGGTCAGCGGCGCCCGCCCCTCACTGCCCCAGTACGTCCGCCGGCTGTGGGCGCGCCGCCACTTCATCGCGGCGTTCTCGACGGCCAAGCTCACCGCCCAGTACAGCCAGGCCAAGCTCGGCCAGGTCTGGCAGGTGATGACCCCGCTGCTGAACGCGGCCGTCTACTACCTGATCTTCGGCGTGCTGCTGCAGACCAAGAAGGGCGTGCCGGACTACGTCCCGTTCCTGGTCACGGGCGTGTTCATCTGGACCTTCACGCAGAGCTCGATCCTGGCCGGCACCCGCGCCATCTCCGGCAACCTCGGCCTCGTCCGCGCCCTGCACTTCCCGCGCGCGGCCCTGCCGATCTCCTTCTGCCTCCAGCAGCTCCAGCAGCTGCTGTTCTCGATGGCCGCCCTGGTCGTCATCCTGCTGATCTTCGGCGTCCCGGCCGCCGCGTCCTGGGTGCTGGCGATCCCGGCCCTGGTCCTGCAGTTCACGTTCAACGCGGGCGTGTCCATGATCATGGCCCGGCTGGGCGCCAAGACGCCGGACATCGCCCAGCTGATGCCGTTCGTGCTGCGCACCTGGATGTACGTCTCCGGCGTGATGTGGAGCATCGACCACCTGCTCAGCCAGCACAACAGCCTGCCCGGCTGGGTCGGTCCGGTGCTCCAGGCCAACCCCGCCGCCGTCTACATCGACCTGATGCGCTTCGCGCTGATCGACAGCTTCCACGCGAGCCAGCTGCCCGACCACGTCTGGATGCTCGCCACGGGCTGGGCCCTGCTCGCCGGCGTCGGCGGCTTCATCTACTTCTGGAAGGCTGAGGAGACGTACGGCCGTGGCTGAGAACCCGAGCGACCCGATCCCCACCGTCATCGCCGACCACGTCGACATCGTCTACCGCGTCAACGGCACCGGCGCCGGACGCGGCACCGCCACCGCCGCCCTCAACCGCATGCTGCGCCGGGGGCACGCCGAGAAGGCGGCCGGCGTCCGCACCGTGCACGCCGTCCGGGACGTGTCCTTCGTCGCGTACAAGGGCGAGGCCATCGGCCTGATCGGCACCAACGGCTCCGGCAAGTCGACCCTGCTCAAAGCCGTCGCCGGTCTGCTCCCCGTGGAGAACGGCCGGATCTACACGGGCGGCCAGCCGTCCCTCCTCGGCGTCAACGCCGCCCTGATGAGCGACCTCACCGGTGAGCGCAACGTCCACCTCGGCGGTCTGGCGATGGGCATGAGCCGCGAGCAGGTCAGGGAGCGCTACCAGGAGATCGTCGACTTCTCCGGCATCAACGAGAAGGGCGACTTCATCACGCTGCCCATGCGGACGTACTCCTCCGGCATGGCCGCCCGGCTGCGCTTCTCCATCGCCGCCGCCAAGGACCACGACGTCCTGCTCATCGACGAGGCCCTCGCCACCGGCGACCGCTCCTTCCAGAAGCGCTCCGAGGCCCGCATCCGCGAGCTGCGCAAACAGGCCGGCACGGTCTTCCTGGTCAGCCACAACAACAAGTCCATCCGCGACACCTGCGACCGGGTGCTGTGGCTGGAACGCGGTCAGCTGCGCATGGACGGGCCCACGGAGGAGGTCATGAAGGAGTACGAGGCCTTCACCGGGGACAACAAGCCGAAGCCCAAGCCCAAGGCGGCGCCGAAGGTGCCTCAGCCGTCCTGACCCACGCCATACGCCGGTGAGGGCGCCCCCGAGCCGTCTCCGGCCCGGGGGCGCCCTCACTGTCGTACTGTCTCGTACTGAGGCTGTACCGAGACTTACGTGTGCGCCCGCAGCAGCGTGCGCATCGTCCGCATCGCCACCGACAGGTTCGCCAGGTCGAACGACTCGGAGCCCTGGATCTCCTCCAACGTCGTCCGCGCCCGCCCCAGCAGCGCCGCGTTCTTCTGCTCCCACACCTTGAACCGCTGCTCCGGCGTCGCCGAGCCGTTGCCCACGGCCAGGACGTCCGACGTGACGGCCGCGTGGGCGGCGTACAGGTCCTCGCGGATCGCCGCGCGGGCCATCGACTGCCAGCGGTCGGTGCGGGGCAGGGCGCTGATGCGGTCCATCAGCTGGGTGATGGTCAGCCGGTCGGCGAGGTCGTAGTAGACCTCGGCGACGTCCATCGGCTCCTTGCCCACGCGGTCGGCGACCGAGACGATGTCGAGCGTCGGGAAGGCGGAGGAGAAACCGGCCACCGGGGTGGCGAGTTCGTCCGGGACGCCGGCGGCGGTCAGCTCGTCGTAGATCTTCTGCCACCACTCCAGGTCAGCGCCGCGCAGCAGCTTGGGCAGCTGCGCCCACACCTGTTCGACGCGCTCGGCGAAGAAGTCGACCGTCTCGGCGAGCTCGAGCGGCTGCGGCCGGTTGTTGAGCAGCCAGCGCGTGCCGCGCTCGACGAGCCGCCGCGAGTGCAGCCGGATGCGGGTCTGGACGGCGGCCTCGACCTTGTTGTCGAGCGCCTCGACCCCGTCCCACACCGGCGCCTGGCGGAAGATCACGCGGGCCGCGGTCTGCGCCCGGACGATCTCCTCCAGCGAGGCCCCGGTCTCCTCGCGCAGCCGGTGCAGATACGTCGTACCGCCCGTGTTGACCGTGTCGTTGACCAGCACGGTCGTGGTGATCTCGCGGCGCAGCGGGTGGCTGTCGATGTGCTCGGGGAACTGCTCGCGCAGCGCGGCCGGGAAGTAGCAGTGCAGCAGCTCGCGCAAGTACGGGTCGTCCGGCAGCGAGGTGTGCAGCAGCTCCTCGGCGACCGTGATCTTCGTGTACGCCAGCAGGACGGCGGTCTCCGGGCTGGTCAGGCCCTGACCCTGGGCGAGCCGCTCGCGGATCTGGCGCTCGGTCGGCAGGAACTCCAGCGCCCGGTCGAGGTGGCCCTCGCGCACCAGATGGCGCAGGAAGCGCTGCTGGGCGTGGAGCATGTCCTTGGACTGGGCGAGGGCGTTGGCGATCGCCGTGTTCTGCGCGTAGTTGTTGCGCAGCACCAGGGCGCCGACCTCGTCGGTCATCTCGGCGAGCAGCTTGTTGCGCTGTTTGACGGTCATGTCGCCGTCCGCGACCAGGCTGTTGAGCAGGATCTTGATGTTCACCTCGTGGTCGGAGGTGTCCACGCCCGCGCTGTTGTCGATGGCGTCGGTGTTGACCTTGCCACCGTGATGCGCGAACTCGATCCGGCCGAGCTGGGTCAGGCCCAGGTTGCCGCCCTCGCCGACGACCTTGACGCGCAGGTCGGAGCCGTCGACGCGGATGGGGTCGTTGGCCTTGTCGCCGACGTCGGCGTGGGACTCGACGGACGACTTGACGTACGTACCGATGCCGCCGTTCCACAGCAGGTCCACCGGCGCCTTGAGGATCGCCCGCATCAGGTCGGCCGGGGTCAGCTTGGCGACCTTGCCCTCGATGCCGAGGGCGGCGCGGATGTGCGCGTTGACCGGGATGGCCTTGGCCGTGCGGGGGAAGACGCCGCCGCCCGCCGACAGCAGGTCCGTGTTGTAGTCGGCCCAGGACGAGCGCGACAGCTCGAACAGGCGGCGGCGCTCCGCGTACGAGGTCGCCGCGTCCGGGTCCGGGTCGATGAAGATGTGCCGGTGGTCGAAGGCGGCGACCAGCCGGATGTGCTCGCTGAGCAGCATGCCGTTGCCGAACACGTCACCCGACATGTCACCGATGCCGACGACCGTGAAGTCCTCGGTCTGGGTGTCGACGCCGAGCTCCCTGAAGTGCCGCTTGACCGACTCCCAGGCGCCGCGCGCGGTGATGCCCATGCCCTTGTGGTCGTAGCCCGCGCTGCCGCCGGAGGCGAAGGCGTCGCCGAGCCAGAAGTTGTACGACTCGGCCACCTCGTTGGCGATGTCCGAGAACGTCGCCGTGCCCTTGTCGGCGGCGACCACGAGGTATGTGTCGTCCTCGTCGTGCCGGACGACGTCCGGCGGCGGGACGACCTCGCCCGCGACCATGTTGTCGGTGATGTCGAGCAGCGCCGAGATGAACGTCTTGTAGCTGGCGATGCCCTCCGCCAGCCACGCGTCCCGGTCCACGGACGGGTCCGGCAGCTGCTTGGCGACGAAGCCGCCCTTGGCGCCGACCGGCACGATGACGGTGTTCTTCACCATCTGCGCCTTGACCAGGCCGAGGATCTCGGTGCGGAAGTCCTCGCGGCGGTCCGACCAGCGCAGGCCACCGCGGGCGACCTTGCCGAAGCGCAGGTGCACGCCCTCGACGCGCGGCGAGTACACCCAGATCTCGAACGCCGGGCGCGGTGCCGGCAGGTCCGGGATGGCCTGCGGGTCGAACTTCATCGACACGTACGCGTGCGGCTTGCCGCCCCGCGCCTCCTGGAAGAAGTTCGTGCGCAGGGTGGCCTTGATGACGGTGAGGAAGGACCGCAGGATCCGGTCCTCGTCGAGGCTCGCGACCTGGTCGAGGGCGGCGTCCAGCTCCTCCAGCAGGGCGTCCACGATCTCGCGTCCGGCGCGCTGCCGGTCGGGCGACATCCGCGCTTCGAACAGGGAGACGAGCAGCCGGGTGGTGTGGACGTTGTTGCGGAGGGTGTCCTCCATGTAGTCCTGGCTGAAGGTGGACCCGGCCTGACGCAGGTACTTCGCGTAAGCCCGCAGCACCATCGCCTGCCGCCAGGTCAGCCCGGCGCTCAGCACGAGCGCGTTGAAGCCGTCGTTCTCCGCCTTGCCGGTCCAGCTGGCGGCGAACGCCTCCTGGAACCGCTCACGGGCGTCGTCGCCGAGGTAGTCGGTGCCGAACTGCGCCTTGGGCATACGCAGGCCGAAGTCGTAGATCCAGGCGACGCTGCGGTCGGCGCAGCGCAGTTCGTACGGCCGCTCGTCCATCACCTCGACGCCGAGCCGGTTGAGCACCGGCAGCACGCGGGACAGGGAGACGGCCTCGCCCTTGCGGTAGATCTTGAAGCGGCGCTCGTCGGGGCCGGCGCCCACCGGCTCGTACAGGCTGAGCGCGAAGTCGTTGTCCTGGTCGAGCCGTTCGAGATGGCCCAGGTCGGCGACCGCCGCGCGGGGGGTGTGGTCGGCCTTGTAGCCCTCGGGGAAGGCGTTGTGGTAGCTGCGCAGCATCTCGGCGGCGCGCTCCTCGCCGACCTCGGCGTTGAGCGCCTCGGCGAATCCGTCCATCCAGGAGCGGGCGGCCTCGACCAGGCGGGCCTCGATACGCTCCTTGTCGGAGTCGGACAACTGCGGCAGCTCGGTGCCCTGCGGGACACGCACCACGAAGTGCAGCCGGGAGAGGATCGACTCGGTGTTCCAGGCGGTGAAGTCGACGCTGGTGCCGCCCAGTTCCTCCTTCAGGATGTCGATGATCCTGAGCCGGACGCCGGTGGTGTAGCGGTCGCGCGGGAGGTAGACGAGGGCCGAGTAGTAGCGGCCGTACTCGTCCTGGCGCAGGTAGAGCCGCAGCCGGCGCCGCTCCTGCAGATACAGCACGGAGGTGACGATGGCCTGCAGTTCGTCGACCGGGGTCTGGAACAGCTCGTCGCGCGGGTACGTCTCCAGGATCTGCAGCAGGTCGCGCCCGTCGTGGCTGTTGGGCGAGAACCCGGCGCGGGCCAGCACCTCGTCGACCTTGCGGCGGATGACTGGAACCCGGCGGACGGACTCGGTGTAGGCGGCGGAGGAGAACAGGCCCAGGAAGCGCCGCTCCCCCACGACGTTGCCCTGCTCGTCGAACTTCTTGACCCCGATGTAGTCCAGGTACGACGGCCGGTGCACGGTCGCCCGGCTGTTCGCCTTGGTCAGCACCAGGAGCTTGTGCTCCCGGGCCTTGGCGCGGGCGTCGGCGGGCAGCCGCTCGAAGGAGGGGCTGACCGGGTGGCTCTCGCCGGCCTCGTGGTGCGGGTCCGCGCGCAGTATGCCGAGCCCGGTGCCGGGAACGGCGGCGAGGGAGTCGTCGTCGCGCAGCTCGTACTCGCGGTAGCCGAGGAACGTGAAGTGATCGGCGGCCAGCCAGCGCAGCAGCTCGCGGGCCTCCTCGATCTCCTGCTGCGGCAGATCGCCGGCGACGGGCTCCTCGGGCAGGCCGTCGGCCATGCGCAGCGCCCCGTCCCGCATCTTGCCCCAGTCCTCGACGGCCTCGCGGACGTCGGACAGGACGCGCAGCAGATCGGCGGTGATCTGCTTCAGGTCCGAGCGGTCGGTCTCGCGGTCGATCTCGACGTGGATCCAGGACTCGACGTGCGCGTCGTGCGGAAGGTCACCGGTGGGCGGGGTGGTGAGCACCTCGATGAGCTTGCCGGTGACATCGCGGCGCACCACCATCTGCGGGTGGATGACGACGTGGATGCCGCGGCCCTGCCGGGTCAGCTCGTTGGTGACGGAGTCGACCAGGAACGGCATGTCGTCGGTGACGACCTCGACGACGGAGTGGCTGCACGTCCAGCCGTTCTCCTCGACCGTCGGGGTGTGCACCCGGACGTTCGCCGTGCCCTGGGGGCGGTTCTCGGCCAGTCGGTAGTGCGAGTAGGCGGCTCCGAAGACGTCGACCGGGTCGCGGTCGGTGAGGTCTTCCGGGGCGGTGTGCAGGTAGTAGCGCTGGAGGAACGCGAGCACGGCGGCCTGGTCCGGGGTGCCGTGTTCCGTCGTCCCAGTCGGTAGGTGCCCCCCGACCGGGCTGTTCTCAGCTACCCGGGCGGCCCGATCGAGCAGCTCGGCCTTTGCTTCGTCCAGCTTGGTCTGCATTGTCCTCTGGCTCCTGTCGCGCGCCGTTGCGTGACGTAGAAGGAAGTACTGTCTCCGGCCTTCCGACGCGACGCCGTGACGCGGTGTCCGGTCCGTATCGACGCTATGCCGCAAGGTGAGATGAGCGGGGGGTTATCGGCCATATCCCACACGCCCGGGGAATGTGACGCTGCTCTCGACGGCGTCCGCTCCCGGGGTGTGCGCGGCACCGCGGAACCCTCGAAAGCCCCGCCCCGCCCGCGAAGATCAGCGACTGCCGCCCGGACACGGATGTCTCCCATGCTCCCCGGGCGCAGGGCAGGGACACCGAGGCCCCCGCGAACTATCGCGCTGATCACGCCACAAGGCTATCGCTCCTTACGGGGGGCCCGTCATGAGCCGTATGTGTACAAATCCAGGGGTGGAACTTTGACAGTCTGCACAGGGGCGGGGAAGCGGGAAGCGGCGTATCCGGCTCGTGTCCGACACAGCGGCATCCTGCGGGCACAGCGGCATCCTGCGAAGCCGGGTTGCGCACCCGCCCCTCGGCACCCACGCCGCTCGTCTCGTCCGGAAAACCGGCGCGTCCCCTAGGCAAGGCGGCACCCCCGAGGCACGTTGGCAGTGGAACCCAACGCACTCACAAAGCCACCGCGAAGGGGAGCAACCCCCATGACCGCCAAAATCCTCATCCTCACGGGCGACGCGGCCGAGTCCCTCGAAGTCCTCTACCCCTACCAGCGCCTTCGCGAGGAGGGCTACGAGGTCCACATCGCCGCCCCCACCCGCAAGAAGCTCCAGTTCGTCGTCCACGACTTCGAGCCCGGTTTCGACACCTACACCGAGAAGCCCGGCTACACCTGGCCGGCCGACCTCGCCTTCTCGGAGGTCGACCCCGGCCAGTACGCCGCCGTGGTCATCCCCGGCGGCCGCGCCCCGGAGTACCTCCGCAACGACCCCGAACTCCGCAAGATCCTCAAGTCCTTCTTCGACTCCGACAAACCCGTGGCCCAGATCTGCCACGGCCCCCTCCTCACCGCCGCGATCGACAGCCTCCGCGGTCGCCGCGTCACCGCGTACCCCGCGCTGGAACTCGACATGCAGGCGGCCGGCGCCACCTTCAAGGACACCGAGGCGGTCGTCGACGGCACCCTGGTCTCGTCCCGGGCCTGGCCGGACCACCCCGCGTGGATGCGCGAGTTCCTGAACGTGCTCCGCGCCAAGGCCCCGGTGACCTGACGCCACGTCCCCTCAGGTCCCGGGGGCGTCACGCCAAGCGCGCTGCGCGCCGCCCCCGGGACCCCTGAACCCCGCAACCCAGGCGACGGCACCGCCCCGAACCACTCAGGCGGCTATCTCCTCCGCCAGAGCGACCGCCTCCCCCAGCGAATCCACCACCGGCACCCCAGCCTCCTCCAGGCTGCTCCGCCCGTGCGATCCGCCGGTGTAGAGCACGGCCTTCGCTCCCACATGCAGCGCCGCCACCGCGTCATCCGCGGCGTCGCCGATCACCACCGTGCGGGACGGATCCACCCCGGCCAGCGCGGCCAGATGCCGCACCATGTGCTCGGCCTTGCTGCCGCCGGACGGCCCGGTCCGCCCGTCGACCCGTATGAAGTGCGGCTCGATCCCGAACCCGCGCACCAGCGGGACGAGCTCGTCATGCACGTACATGCTCAGAATCGACTGACTGCGCCCGCCCGCCACCCAGTCCATGAGCAGCTGCTCCGCCCCCTGGGTCAGCCCGCACCGCACGCGGTGCTCGGCGTAGTACCGATGGAAGGTCTCATCCATGACGAGCCACTCGGCATCGGTCGGCAGCCGCCCCATCAGCCGCTCGTAGAACTTCGGCACCGGCACGCAGTACAGCGCCCGATACTGCTCCAGCGTGATCGGTTCCAGCCCCAGCTCGGCGAAGGCCGCGTTCGTCGCCCCGATGATCGCGTCATTGTCGTGGAACAGCGTGCCGTTCCAGTCCCACACAATGTGCGAAGCTCCCTGCATCCCCATGCCCAAAAACGTTACCCGCCCTCACTGACAATCAAGAGATCCCCAGGTCAGCGGGGTACGACAACACAGCGCGAAGGCCCCGTGCGGACACGGCGCTCAGCCGGTGCGGACACAACGCTCAGGCCCGTCAGTCCCCCAGCCCCACCAGATTCGGAATCTCCTGCTTCGCGTACCACAGCAGTTCGTGATCCTCGGCCCCGTCCACGACGAACTGCGCGTCGTCGTCCCCGGCGTCCGCCGCCCGCAGGGCCTCCGCCGCGGCAGCCACGTCCGCCTCCGCCTCCGCCGAGTCGACATGCACCGACGCCACCTTGGCCAACGCCACCGCCCCGGCGACCCGCACCTCCCCCAGCGCCGCCGGATCCAGCCCCCGCCCGGGCTCGGCGCTCGCCTGCCCGTCGGGTACGTCGACGGCGATCACGACCCGCCGCCGGGGCGCCCCGGGGTCCGCCGCGAGCAGCCGCAGCGAGGCCAGCGCGGCCCGGCTCAGCGCCGCGTACTCCAGCTCCTCGACGTCGTCGGAGAGGTACCACTCGCGCAACGCGGGCGTGACGGCGTACGCGACGAGCGGCCCGGCCCCCACCTCGCCCGTCTTGTACGCCTCGGCGAGACCGGGGAGGGTCAGGGGGACGTAGACGCGCATGGCTGGCCGCTTTCATGTTCATCGTCGGAGGGCTCCGCAAGCCCGCGTGAGGGTCTTCAGGATACGTGCGAGGGTCCGGCGAGGGTCCCCTTTCGAGTCCCTCCCCGCACCCCGGGGGGCGTCCACCCCAGGCCGGAAATTCACCCGGTCCGCCCCCGCGTTCATGGGCTTTCACCTCCACCAATCACCCGGATAGGTGAAGTTTCCCGGCCCCTCAAGCCCCGCGCCCGTCGGCTTGCCGCCCCGCGAACCGGCCCCGTACAAGATCCCCAACAGGAAGTTACCGCCCGGTACGAACCAGGTGACCGGGCCCATCGAAACGGGGCTCCCCATGAACAAGGTCATGACCAGGACCGCCCAGCACCACGCCACCTCCCGTCCCCCGACCCGCCGCGACACCCGCCGCCCGGGCGGCAGCCCACCTCGCCCCCGGGGCACCGTCCCCACCCGTACGACGCCCTCCGCCACGCGACCCGCCGGCGTCCCGCAACTCCGCCCCACCGACCTCTTCGCCGACCGCCTGCTCCTCGTCCTCAGCGGCCAGCGCCCCGTCCACGCCATGCTCCGCCACACCGCAGGACCCGCCTACGACGAACTGGCCCGCCTCGCCGAAGACGGCCCCCTGCGCGCCCGCGGCCCCCGCCCCGTCATCCGCGACATCGGCTACTTCGAACCCCGCCCCGGCGCCATCGAGGCCTTCGCCCGCATCGGCACCGGCAACCGCCTGCGCGCCATGGCCTTCCGCCTGGAACTGGGCCGCGACCACCGCTGGCGCTGCACTGCGGTGGAACTCGGCGGCCCGCGCCCACGCACCACGGACGACAACTGATCCCACGCCGAAGGGCCGGACACCCTGAGGTGACCCGGCCCTTCGTTCCGTCCGGCTACGGCGCCACAGGCGCCCGCGCCGTCACTTCTTCCGGCGCCGCCCGCTCTTGGCCTGCTTGCGGCGCTCCGCGCGCGTGAGTCCGTCGGCCGCCGAGCGCACCGGCTCGCCGTCCTCGCTGAACTCGCCCTCGATGGTGCCGCCCTCACCGTCCACGGTCGGCGCGGTGAAGTGGAGGTTCCGCCGCTGCGGGGCCTCCAGGCCCTTGGCGCGGATCTCCGGGCGGGGCCCCGCCTGCGCGGGCACCGCGTCCTGCTTCTCCAGGCTCGGCCTGGCTTCCTCGACGGGGACCTCGACCTCCTCGACCTGCTGCTCGACCTGGACCTCCAGGTTGAACAGGTAGCCGACGGACTCCTCCTTGATGCCCTCCATCATGGCGGTGAACATGTCGAAGCCCTCGCGCTGGTACTCGACCAGCGGGTCCTTCTGCGCCATCGCGCGCAGGCCGATGCCCTCCTGGAGGTAGTCCATCTCGTAGAGGTGCTCGCGCCACTTGCGGTCCAGGACCGACAGCACGACCCGGCGCTCCAGCTCACGCATGATCTCGGAGCCGAGCTGCGCCTCACGCGCCTCGTACTGCTCGTGGATGTCGTCCTTGATGGACTCGGCGATGAAGTCGGCGGTGAGCCCGGCACGGTCGCCGGCCGCCTCCTCCAGCTCCTCGACGGTGATCTTCACCGGGTAGAGCTGCTTGAAAGCGCCCCACAGCCGGTCCAGGTCCCACTCCTCGGCGAAGCCCTCGGCGGTCTCCGCGGCGACGTAGGCGTCGATCGTGTCGTCCATGAAGTGCTGGACCTGCTCGTGCAGGTCCTCGCCCTCCAGGACGCGGCGCCGCTCGCCGTAGATGACCTCGCGCTGCCGGTTGAGGACCTCGTCGTACTTCAGGACGTTCTTACGGGTCTCGAAGTTCTGCTGCTCCACCTGCGACTGGGCGGACGCGATCGCGCGCGTGACCATCTTGTTCTCGATCGGCACATCGTCCGGGACGTTCGCCATCGACATCACGCGCTCGACCATCTGCGCCTTGAACAGCCGCATCAGGTCGTCACCGAGGGAGAGGTAGAAGCGGGACTCGCCCGGGTCGCCCTGACGGCCGGAACGACCGCGCAGCTGGTTGTCGATACGACGGGACTCGTGCCGCTCGGTGCCCAGCACGTACAGCCCGCCGAGGTCCTTGACCTCTTCGAACTCGGCCCGCACCGCCTTCTCGGCCCGCTCCAGAGCGGCGGGAAGCGCGGCAGCCCACTCCTCGATGTGCTCCTCGGGGTCGAGGCCGCGCTGGCGCAGCTCCGCTTCGGCGAGGTCGTCGGGGTTGCCGCCGAGCTTGATGTCCGTACCACGACCGGCCATGTTGGTCGCCACGGTCACGGCGCCCTTGCGGCCGGCCTGGGCGACGATCTGCGCCTCACGGTCGTGCTGCTTGGCGTTGAGCACCTCGTGCTGGATGCCGCGCTTGCTGAGCTGCTGCGAGAGGTACTCGGACTTCTCGACCGAGGTGGTGCCGACCAGGATCGGCTGGCCCTTCTCGTGCTTCTCGGCGATGTCGTCGACGACCGCGTCGAACTTGGCGACCTCGGTGCGGTAGATCAGGTCCGACTGGTCCTTGCGGATCATCGGCCGGTTGGTCGGGATCGGGACCACGCCGAGCTTGTAGATCTGGTGGAACTCGGCGGCCTCGGTCATCGCCGTACCGGTCATGCCGGAGAGCTTCTTGTAGAGGCGGAAGAAGTTCTGCAGGGTGATCGTGGCGAGCGTCTGGTTCTCGTCCTTGATCGGCACCCCTTCCTTCGCCTCGATCGCCTGGTGCATGCCCTCGTTGTAGCGGCGGCCGGCGAGGATACGGCCGGTGTGCTCGTCGACGATCATGACTTCGCCGTCGATGACGACGTAGTCCTTGTCCTTCTTGAAGAGCTCCTTGGCCTTGATGGCGTTGTTCAGGTAGCCCACCAGCGGCGTGTTCACCGACTCGTAGAGGTTGTCGATGCCCAGCCAGTCCTCGACCTTGCTGACGCCGCTCTCGTGGATGGCGACCGTGCGCTTCTTCTCGTCGACGTCGTAGTCGCCGGTCTCCTCGATGCCCTTGAGCGGCTGGCCGGCCTCACCCCGCTTGAGGCGGGTGACCAGCTTGGCGAAGTCGCCGTACCACTTGGTGGCCTGGTCGGCCGGGCCGGAGATGATCAGCGGCGTACGGGCCTCGTCGATGAGGATGGAGTCGACCTCGTCGACGATGGCGAAGTTGTGGCCGCGCTGGACCAGTTCGTCCTTCGACCACGCCATGTTGTCGCGCAGGTAGTCGAAGCCGAACTCGTTGTTCGTGCCGTACGTGATGTCGCACGCGTACTGCTCGCGGCGCTGGGCCGGCGTCATGTTGGCCAGGATGCAGCCGACGCTCAGGCCCAGGAACTTGTGAATGCGGCCCATCATCTCGGAGTCGCGCTCGGCCAGGTAGTCGTTGACCGTGATGATGTGCACGCCGTCTCCGGAGAGGGCGTTCAGATACGCGGGCAGGGTGCCGACGAGGGTCTTTCCCTCACCGGTCTTCATCTCGGCGACGTAGCCGAGGTGCAGGGCGGCGCCACCCATCATCTGGACGTCGTAGTGCCGCTGGCCGAGGACGCGCTTGGCGGCCTCACGCACCGTGGCGAACGCCTCGGGGAGCAGGTCGTCCAGGCTCTCACCGTCGGCGTAGCGCTGCTTGTACTCATCGGTGAGGGCCCGCAGCTCGGCGTCGGAGAGGTCGACGAAGTCCTCTTCGATGGAGTTGACCTGGTCCGCGATGCGGTGCAGCTTGCGCAGGATCTTGCCTTCGCCTGCACGCATGATCTTCGAGAGGACGGACACGGGGGTTGGTCTCCTTGCCGGTCGGGCCTGGGACGGTCGGTTTCCTTCTGACGTACTGAGCAACGGCCATCGTATGCGAGGACCCGGCCGCGCCGGGAGGCCTGCCGTGACGACGACCGCACACTGCCGCTCGCCTGATGCACATTCTCTTCAAAGGGGACAACGGACGGGGCCCGCGGATGGTGCCGCACACGGTCGATGAATTGCGCGAAGTGTGAACACGCCATCACGGACGGCAAAGGAATGGCGCCTGCGACGCGCCCTGAGCAGAATCGGCCGATGGAACCCGTCACGCTCACCACGGACCGCCTCGTCCTGCGCGCGGTCGGCCCGCACGACACCGATGCCGTGTACGCCGCCGCCCAGGACCCCGACATCCAGCGCTGGACCACGATCCCCTCCCCGTACCTGCGCGAACACGCCGAGAGCTTCACGGAGCACCTCGTCCCGGAGGGCTGGGCCAACGCCTCGATGTTCACCTTCGGCGTCTTCCTCCCCGCGGGGGAACTGGCGGGCATGCTGGGGCTCACCATGCGGTCCCTGGCCATGGCCGAGGTCGGCTTCTGGGCCACCAAGGAGCACCGCGGCAACGGCTACATCACCGAGGCCGCCCTCACCGCCTCCCGCTGGGCCTTCACCCAGCTGTCCGTCGACCGGGTCGAATGGCGCGCGGAAGTGGGCAACAGCGCCTCCCGCGCGGTGGCGGAACGCGCCGGCTTCACCATGGAGGGCACCCTGCGCTCCGCGCTCAACAACAAGGGGGTACGCCGGGACTGCTGGGTGGGTTCGCTCCTGCCGTCGGACCTGGGCCTGCCGTCGACGGCGCCCTACCTCCCGGCGAAGCGATAGCAAAACCGCAGCTCAGCCCGCATTGTCAGTGCCACCCCTTATCGTGCGGCAGCATGACGACGCCGCGCCCCACCACGGATCTGACCGCAGACGAAGCCCGCCGTATCGCCCTTCGCGCCCAGGGCTTCCTGGGCACGCCCCAGCGCAGGGCCGGCGTCCGCGGCATACTCCGCCATCTGGGCGCGATCCAGCTCGACACCATCTCGGTCCTCGCCCGCTCCCACGAGCTCGTCCCGTACGCCCGCCTGGGCGCGGTGGGCCGCACAGCAGTCGCGGACGCCTACTGGAAGGACACCCACGCCTTCGAGTACTGGTCGCACGCCGCGTGCATCCTCCCCATCGAGGAGTGGCCCCACTTCGCCTTCCGCCGCCGCGCCTACCGCGACCG
Organism: Streptomyces sp. Z423-1; assembly: GCF_013009255.1. Taxonomy (NCBI): domain Bacteria; kingdom Bacillati; phylum Actinomycetota; class Actinomycetes; order Kitasatosporales; family Streptomycetaceae; genus Streptomyces; species Streptomyces sp. Z423-1. The sequence continues at coordinate 5,753,340 of NZ_CP053109.1, read as the reverse complement.
CCCGCACTGGAACCACGAACTCCCCGACGGCACCTACGACCAGGTCATCAAGCAGCTCCGCACCGAGGGCCCTCTGACGGCCACGGAACTGGGCGGCGCCAAGCGCACCAGCGAGTGGTGGGACTGGTCCGGCACGAAGGTCGCCGTCGAACGCGCCCTGATGTACGGCGAGGTGGTCTGCGTGGAGCGCCGCGGCTGGAAGCGGGTCTACGACCTCGCCGAACGCGCCGTCCCCGAACCTCTGCTGCACGACGAACTCGACGACACCGAATGCCTGCGCCGCCTGGTCCGCCTGGCCGGCCAGTCCCTCGGCGTCGGCACGCGCGCGGACATCGCCGACTACCACCGCCTCAAGGGCGAGCAGGTAGACGCGGTGATCACCGACTCGGGCCTGGTCCCGGTCACCGTCGAGGGCTGGGGCAAGCCGGCCTGGGCGGACCCGGCGGCCCTGGAGACACCTGCGCGCGGCCGCCACCGCACCACACTGCTGTCCCCCTTCGACTCCCTGATCTGGGAGCGGGCCCGCACCGAGCGCATCTTCGGCTTCACCCACCGCCTGGAGGCCTACGTCCCCAAGCAGAAGCGGGTGTACGGCTACTTCGCGATGCCCGTCCTGTCCGGCGGCCACCTCGTGGGCCGCGTCGACCCGGCCCGCGAGGGCCGCACCCTGGTGGCCAAGCAGGTCACCCTGGACGGCCCGAAGGCGGTCCCGGCGGTGGCCCAGGCTCTGATAGAGGCGGCGAGCTGGGTGGACTGCACGAACGTGCGTGTGGAGCGGGTGGACGCGCCGGACCTGCGCGAGCCCCTCACCAGCGAGCTCGCCCGCGCACTGGCCTGACCGGGGATCAGCGGATCTCGAGGATCTTCTCCCGCATCGCGTAGACCACCGCCTCCATCCTGGAGTGCAGCTGCAGCTTCTCCAGGATGTTGCGCACATGGTTCTTCACGGTGTTCTCGGAGATGAACAACTCCTTGGCGATGTCCCGGTTGTTCATCCCCGTGGCGACCAGCTTGAGCACTTCCAGCTCCCGGTCGGTCAGCCGCGGCGCGGGCACCAGCCGCCGCTCGTCCGTCCGCTGGATCATCGACTTGAACTCGGTGAGCAGTTTCGACGCCATGGACGGGCTGATCTGCGACTGCCCGTCGGCCACCGCGCGAATCGCCGTGGCCACCTCGTCCGTGGAGATCTCCTTGAGGAGATATCCGGTCGCTCCCGCCTTGATGGCGTCGTAGAGGTCGGCTTCCTCGTCGCTGATCGTCAGCATGATGATCTTGGCGCTGGGCGCCACCTCCTTGATGGAGGTACACGCCTCGATCCCGCCCCGCTTGGGCATCCGTACGTCCATCAGGACGATGTCGGGCAGCAGGTCGGCGGCCTTCTCCACGGCCTCGGCCCCGTCGCCTGCCTCCCCGACAACCTGGATGTCCTCCTCGGCCGCGAGCACGATCTCCAGGCCACGGCGGAAGAGGGCGTGGTCGTCCACCACCAGGACACGAATCGGTTCCTGGCGTGAAGAGCCCTCGTCCGGGCCCATGCCGACGACGCCGTCGTCGGCGTCCCCGTCATGCATCGGTCCGAAGCTGTCCGCCATCGTTCCTCCCCCTGAAGGCTGTGGCCTGTGGTCCTGTGCCATCGCCAACCCAAGGCAACGGCCCACCGGTTGAGCCGTTGCGGCCATGATTTCATGCCCGGACGACACTCCGGTGACGAAGCGGTGGGTGAAGTGGTCGCACACGGGTGCCCCTGGGAGCGCACACGCACTCCAGGGGCACCCGGATCAGCTGTCGTCCGGAACAGTCAGCCGCCCAGCGGACCGCCCGCCTCAGGAGAGGGCGCCTGAGTGACCATCGTGTCCGTCCTGAGGTGGATCACGCCGTAGTCGTACGCGTGCCGCCGGTAGACGACACTCGGTTCCTTCGTCTCGGAGTCGACGAACAGGTAGAAGTCGTGCCCGACCAGTTCCATCTCGTAGAGCGCCTGGTCGAGGGTCATGGGTGCTGCGACGTGGGTCTTCTCGCGGACCACGAGGGGGCCGTCGCCCTGTACTTCCAGCGAGCCGATCTTCTTCGTGGGCACTTCCTCGGGCTCGTCCGCCTGGAAGGTGTTGCGGTTGCCGTTGAGTGTCGCGGCGCCCGGAACGTGGTCGGGAACCTCGGCTGCCGTCAACCGGCGCACGCCCCGGCGCGTGTGACGCTTGTCGTGCTGCCTGCGCAGCCGGGCCTCCAGCTTCTCCGCGGCCAGGTCGAGTGCCGCATACGGATCGCTGGCCGCTGCCTCCGCCCGGATCACCGGACCGCGGGAGCGGAGCGTGATCTCCACCCGGTCACAACGGTCGGCCTGTCGGGGGTTGGGCTCCTTGGACACCTCGACGTCGAGGCTGATCACCTTGCCATCGAGCTTCTGGATCTTGTCCAGCTTCAGCTTCTCGGCCACGTGCTTGCGGAACCGCTCGGGCACCTCGGTCTTGCGGCCCTTGACGACGATGTCCACGCAGAACTCCGTTCCCGGATCGCTCCGCTTCACAGGCGGAGCATCTCCCTTGTGCACCAGGTCCCGGTGAACCCCGGAACCTCGGACTCAGCGACGTCCACCTCCTCCCCCATGGGCAAGATCTCCACCCGGCCGGCCCGGGTGATTGCGGAAAACCCGCAGCACGGCATTCGGATAAGCGAGGTGTGGCCTGCGGCTTTCCCTCACAACCGAACATATCTCGCCCGGACGGATGTCGTCACCCTCTACTGCCGCGTACCTCCGTTCCAGCGAATTGACCCTCTCACTACCTGCAACGACGCTCCTTCGCAGTCAGTTCCGGTTTATTTCGAAAGAATCCGGCGGCGCCGCGATCACCGCAGCGCAGATCACGTCGCGGGCACTGTTCGCCTTTCCCGGCACGGCCCCCTCACGGTCCGTGCTGCCTTCCCTTGATCCCGTCATCCGTTCCCCTGTCCTTTCCCCATTGACTCCCACGTACACGGTTGTCACCACATCTCCGCGTGTCGCAAATGCCGCACCCCCGTAACCAGCCGTTTCCTCCGCCAACGCCACCCGGACGGCCCGCGCCGCCTCGGTCAGGGACGCGCCCGTCGTCATCAGGTCGTCCACCAGCACCACCGGACCCGCCCGCAACAGCCCGTCACCACCGGCGGCCACCGACAGGGCGCCCGCGAGGTTCTCCAGCCGCTGCCGGGCGTCGAGCCCCGCCTGGTCGGCGACCGGCCGCCGCTGCCGCAGCACCGCGAGCACGCGCGCCGGCGTCCCCGTACGGCGCAACTCGGCCGCCGCCGCGAGCGCGATCCGCCGGGCCGGATCATGCCCGCGCGCCCGCACAGCCCCACGCCCCGACGGCACGGGAACGAGCAGCAGCGGCCCATCGAGCGACCCGGACAGCCCCGCCCGCACAGCTCCGGCGAGCGCCACGCCGAGCGGCCGGGCAAGCGGCAGCGCACCCCTCTCCTTGTGCGCCAGCAGCACGGCCCGCACCTCGTCCGCGTACGGCGCCGCCGCGTACACGACCGGCAGTCCCCGTGGCTCCGGCACCGGTCGCACCCGGCGTGGTACGGCCCCACTCAAGGCGGCACGGCACTCCGGGCAGAGCACCGTGCGAGGCCGACCGCAGCCTCCGCACTCGGCCGGCAGCACCAGGTCGGTGAGGTCCTGCCACCACCCCCGCATGCCCACCACTGTGCCAACGCCCGCCGCACCCCACCACCCCTGTGGACAACCACCTGTGGATAACTCCACGCAGGCCCACGACAAGCGGAAACGTGCGGAAGAACCGACCCCCGCCCGGGGACGGACCGACCCTCAGCCCGGATAAACCGGCGCCGACCCGTTCTTCACCACCGTCTGCCACTGGGCCCCGTCCGGCAGCCGCACGATCCCGTCCACCGAGTACGCCACCAGCGGCAACCGGTCGTCCTCGGATGCGGCGATCTCCTTCACCCCGGTGAGCGCGTCGGGCGCCGGAACTCCCGGCATGGATCCGTCGACCTGGACGTACCGCATCTGCTGCACGCCCCCCTCCTCGCGGCCGACCACCACGAGCCGGGCGTCGCCGGCCCAGGACATGGTGGTGACCTCCTCCAACTGCGGTGCGGCGGAGCGCAGTTCGAGAACCGAGACCTGCGGTTTCCCGGTCACCCGGTCCCTGTCGCCCCGATCGATCCGCCCGACCTGCAGGGACTGCTTGCCGTCCTTCTCCACGATCAGCGCGATCCGTACGCCGTCGGCCGCGACCCGCACGGACTGGATCCGCCCGTCCAGCCGCGGAATCTGCACCTTCAGCGGCTCCTCCTTGCCCTCCGGGAGCACGAGCAGCCGCGGGTCGTCCGGGTTGCGGTCGGCCACCCACAGGTCGCCCCGCGCGTCCCAACTGGGCGTGGTCAGCCGGTCCTTCTCCGTCCGGCCGGTGCTGTGCACCACCGGCTCCCCGAGCGAGCCGCCCGACGCGAGCGACCCGACATACAACGCCTTGCCGTCCAGGGCGACCCCGGCCGCGGTGTGCTCGTCCCGCGACACCGCCGCCGAGCGCAACGCCCGTATGCCCTGGCCCAGTTCTCCCGGCACCGTTTCGGCCACCGCGCTCCGGCTGCCGGCCGGAATCCGTACGAGCCGGTTCTCACCGTCGACGAAGTACAGATAGTCGGCGTGCCTGGCCGACCCGCGCGCAGCGACGGCCGCCGCCCCGTCCTCGTTCAGCACGCACAGCTGTGCACCACCCGCCTGCAGTTCGACCTCGTCGACCGCGGGCGAGAGGTTCTGCAGGGTGAACAGCAACTGGGCGGCCATCTCGTTGCACTTGGCCGGTCCGATCCGGGCGGCCTTGTCGTTCAACGGCACGGTCAGCCGGTTCTGGTCGTCGGGCGTCAGCTCGCTGACGCCCTTCTGCAGCGCCGTACCGCTGGGGAAGCTCGACCTGACCGCGGGCCCCAGCCAGGTCGTCGGCCCGTTGAGCAGGGAGCGCACCATCTGCGTCATCGGGCCCACGCGCCGACGCACATACACGGGGTCGGCGACCGCCGCGGGCTGCGAGGACGCACCCACCGCGGAGTCCAGGGCGAAGTAGTACTTGTTGACGGACATGTAGTTGCGCTGGAAGTCCGACTGGCCCATGACGACGCCCTGCGGCAGCCCGTCGATGCGCCACTGCCTGCTCTTCTCGTCCCGTGTGAGGTGCAGCTGCCTGCTGTAGGAGCCCTCGGTCGGCGTGTACGACTGCTGCGCGTCCACCAGGGCGACCTTGGTGCCCGTCAGTGTGAACGAGAAGTCGAGCCCGTCCTCGCGGGTCCCCGCGGAGTCGGCCTGGGTGGCCGGCCCGTCCGCGAGCACCGTGGTGGACAGCTCCGGCTGCCACGCCTTCGCGGCCGCCGCCGTCAGATACTGCTTCGCCGTCGCGTAATGCGGATCATCGCTGGTCAGCGCCTCCAGAAAGCCCTGCACGATCTCCGACGGCGGTGCGTCCTCACGCGGCGGCATGGGGAAGACCCGCACCTGGGTGTCCTGGCGAGGCGTCGACTCCACGCCGCGCAGGTCCCCGCTGTCGGGCATCGAGGCACACCCCGCCAGCAGTACGACGCCACACGCGACGTACGCCACCGCGCGCCCCGACGTACGCCGGGCGCCCCCCTCGCGGTCAGCGACCACGAACAGCCTCCCCTTGGTCGTTCGACTCCTCCGGCCCGGCGTCCGTGGCACCGGACGGGGCCGTACTGCGCGCCGCCTCCGCGACCGGCTGCTCACCCTGCCGTCGCCCCGGCCCTGCGGGCCGAGGCACCACGCGCGCGCCATTGCCGGGCAGCGCCGTCGGATCGGCCGTCGGAGCCACGGCGGCCAACCGGGATGCGATCGGGTCCCGCGCGGGTACCTGACCGCCGCCCGTCGGCTGGGCCGGCACGGTCGCGGTCTTCTCCCCGCCGCCGCGCGGCAGCCCGGCGTCGTTGAGGCCGCGGTTGCGCCGCGAGTCCTTGGGCTCCAGCGGTATCGGCGAGCCCCTGAGCGGCTCGTCCGCGGTCCGCGGCAACGTCAGCCGGAACTGCGAGCCACCGCCCGGCTCACCCCACGCCTGCAGCCAGCCGCCGTGCAGCCGCGCGTCCTCCAGGGCGATGGACAACCCCAGGCCCGTACCGCCGGTCGTACGCGCGCGTGCCGGGTCGGCCCGCCAGAAACGGTTGAAGACGCGGGTCGCCTCCCCCGGCTTGAGCCCGACGCCGTAGTCGCGCACCGCGACCGCGACCGCCCCGCCCGCCGCGGCGAGCTTGACCACGACGTCCTTGCCCTCGCCGTGCTCCACGGCGTTGACGACGAGGTTGCGCAGCACCCGCTCCACCCGCCGGGCGTCCGCCTCGGCGACGACGGGCTGCTGGTCGCCCACGATCCGTATGTGCGTCCCCTTGCGCTCGGCGAGCGGCTCGGCACCGCTGACCACGCGCCGCACGACCTCCCTGAGGTCTATCGGCTCGGCCTCCAGCGCCGCCGCCCCCGCGTCAAAGCGGCTGATCTCCAGCAGGTCGGACAGCAGTGACTCGAACCGGTCCAGCTGGTCGGCGAGCAGCTCCGCCGACCGCGCGGTCACCGGGTCGAAGTCCTCCCGCGCCTCATGGATGACGTCGGCGGCCATCCGTACGGTCGTCAGCGGCGTACGCAGCTCGTGCGACACGTCCGACACGAACCGCCGCTGCATCCGCGACAGGTCCTCCAGCTGGTTGATCTTCAGCTGCAGGTTCTGCGCCATCTTGTTGAAGGCCTCGCCGAGCCGCGCGATGTCGTCCTCGCCGGTGACCTTCATCCGCTCCTGCAGCCGCCCCGCGGACAGCCGCTCGGCGATCCCGGCCGCCATCCGCACCGGCGTCACGACCTGCCGCACCACCAGCCAGGCGATGGCCCCGAGGAGTACGACGACGAAGAGACCGGCCGTCGCGAGCGTGCCCTTGACCAGGCTCAGCGACTTCTCCTCCTGGGTGAGCGGGAAGAGGTAGTACAGCTGGTAGGGGTCACCGTTGGGGTCGTTGACCTCCTTGCCGATCACCAGGGCCGGCTGGGAGTCCTTGTCGCCGCTGTAGATGATGCGGGTGTAGCTCTGCGCGGCCGTCGTACTGCTGTTGACCCGCGCGCGCAGATCCTCCGGCACGCTCTCGTTGGGGTCGACGCCACCGGAGGCACGCGGGCCGCGACCACCGCCGCTGTTGTCACCCGCGGGCAGCGTCACCACGTCGAAGGCGCCCTGTCCACCGCTGGACAGCGAGGAGACCAGGTCGCTCATCCACTGGATGACGTTCTGCGAGGACCGCCCGTCCACCGCCGTCGGATCGTCCGCGGTCCGGCTCGCCGCCTCGTCGGCCCGCTGCTTGGCCACCGCGAACCCGCCCGTGGCCTGGCTCTGCGACGCCTTCACCTTCGCGTCCAGCAGGCCGTTGCGCACCTGGCCGATGACCACGAAGCCGAGCAGCAGCACGACACCAAGCGACATCAGCAGGGTGGTGACGACGACCTTGAGCTGGATGTTGCGCCGCCACAGCCGCATGACGGGCAGTAGCGGACGCCGTACCCAGCGCATGAACAGCCGAAGGACCGGGCTGCCCTGGACTCCGCCCTGGAGCAGCCCGCTCTCCAGGAATCGTCCCCAGCGGGAGCCCGCCGCCTTCCGGCCGACAGGCCGCCCCGCGCGGGCCCCGGACGTGCCGGGCGCCGAAGCAGCACTGTCCCCGGGCATGTCAGCTCGGCCCGGCCTTGTAACCGACACCGCGGACGGTCACCACGATCTCCGGCCGCTCGGGGTCCTTCTCGACCTTCGAGCGCAGCCGCTGCACATGGACGTTGACCAGCCGGGTGTCCGCCGCGTGCCGGTAGCCCCACACCTGCTCCAGGAGCACCTCTCGGGTGAACACCTGCCACGGCTTGCGGGCCAGCGCCACCAGCAGGTCGAACTCCAGCGGCGTCAGCGCGATCGACTGACCGTCCCGCTTCACGGAGTGCCCCGCCACGTCGATGACCAGGTCACCGATGGCGAGCTGCTCCGGTGCGGGCTCCTCCGACCGGCGCAGCCGCGCCCGGATCCGGGCCACGAGTTCCTTGGGCTTGAACGGCTTGACGATGTAGTCGTCGGCTCCGGACTCGAGCCCCACGACGACGTCGACGGTGTCGCTCTTCGCGGTGAGCATCACGATCGGCACCCCGGACTCCGCCCGGATCAGCCGGCACACCTCGATGCCGTCCCGCCCGGGCAGCATCAGGTCGAGCAGTACCAGATCGGGCTTGGTCTCCCGGAACGCGGCCAGCGCCTTGTCGCCGTCGGCTACGAAAGACGGCTCAAAACCTTCACCACGCAGCACAATGCCGAGCATCTCGGCCAGTGCGGTGTCGTCGTCGACGACGAGGACTCGTCCCTTCATAAACGACATCATCCCATTCTCATAACAGTGAAGGTGGCGCAGGTGAGCAGGGTCACTGGCCAGTGACGATAGTCGTATGGGGTCACTACTGTCTGCCCATGATCGGATGTCACGGCCCTCCCCCCGCAGAACTCCGCAGGTCGAGGAGCCCAAACCCGTGGATCAGGCCGACATCTTGCCTCAGCCGATCGCCACGCCCCGCGACCTGTCGCACATCTCCGCCAGCGCCTCAGCAGTCACGGGCGACACCACACCCTCCTCGGTGACGATTGCCGTGACCAGCTCCGGCGGCGTCACGTCGAACGCCGGGTTGTACGCCTGCGTCCCCAACGGCGCCACCGGAACCCCACCGCCCGCGCCCGTCACCGGCACGTTGGGCGCCGCCACCTCGGTCACCTCGTACCCCGCCCGCTGCTCGACCTCGATGGACGCCCCGTTGGGTGTCTCCGGGTCGACCGTCGTCACCGGCGCCACCACGATGAACGGCACATGGTGATACCGCGCCAGCACGGCGAGCGGATAGCTCCCCACCTTGTTCGCCACCGAACCGTCGGCCGCAATGCGGTCGGCCCCGATCAGCACCGCGTCCACCTCCCCCGCAGCGAACAGCGAACCCGCCGCGTTGTCGGTGAGCAGGGTGTACGCCATACCGCTGCGGGCCGCCTCGTACGCCGTGAGCCGAGCCCCCTGCAACAAGGGACGCGTCTCATCCACCCACAGCCGCCGCAGCCGCCCCGCCCGGTGCCCCGCGAGCGCCACGGCGAACGCCGTGCCCTCCCCGCCCGACACCAGCGACCCGGTGTTGCAGTGCGTGAGGATCCGGTGCCCGCCGCCCGGCAGCAACTCGTCCAGCAGCGCCAGCCCGTGCTCCGCCATCCGGGCACTGGCCTCGGCGTCCTCCCGGTGCAGCTGCCGCGCCGCCGCCAACGCCGCCTCGGCGGCCTGCTCGGCACCGGCACCCCGGGCGAGCGCGGCATCGTACGCGGAGCGGGCCCGGCGCACGCCGACGGAGAGGTTCACCGCGGTGGGCCGAGCGCCCGCCAGCGCGACCGCGGCCTCCTCCACATCGAAGCCGCGCGCGGCGGCGAGCGCGACGCCGTACGCGCCCGCGATGCCGAGCAGCGGCGCCCCACGCACGGCGAGCGAGCGGATCGCCTCCACCAGCGCGGGGGCGTCCGTACAGACCAGTTCCACCTCCTCGGCGGGCAGCCTCGTCTGATCGAGAAGGACCACGACCGGCCCTTCCGGTGGTTCGTCCCAGCGGATCGCCGGAATACCGGTCGACTTGTCCTCGCCGGATTGCGCGTACTGATCAGCCATGCGGTCAGTCTGCCCGCTGTACGACGGACAATTGAAGGTGTGCCGCTCATACCGCGGCCGGTCCCTGGATGAACAGCCCATGGCACGATGGCTGCCAACCTGCCGCCGCAACAGCGGACGGGCACCGTGAAGGAGCGATGATGAACGACACTCCGGGCTGGGCCTCGCCCGGATCCGCCCCGTCCAACGGGCAGGAGCCCGGCACGTCCGGCCCTCCCGAGCCGGCCGACCGGCCCGCCCCCGCGCAGCCCTCGCAGCCCGCGGACCAGCCAGGCCCCCAGGCGCCGGACCCCGGCGCGAAGTGGTCCAAGGAACAGCCGCCACCCGCGCAGTGGTCCGCCCCGACCGGCCCGCCGAGCCCCGGCCAGGCTCCCCCGCCCCCACCGCCCGGCCCCGGCTGGGGCGGCACCCAGCCCCCCGGCGGGTACGGCAACTGGCAGGGCCCCGGCGGCGGCTACGGCGGTTGGGGCGGCCAGTGGGGCGGCCCACCGCCCGCGGCCAAGCCCGGCGTGATCCCGCTGCGCCCGCTCGGCGTCGGCGAGATCCTCGACGGTGCCGTCTCCACCATGCGCACCTACTGGCGCACCGTGCTCGGCATCGCCCTCACCGTCGCGGTCGTCACGGAGATCATCGTCATCCTGCTCCAGGGCCTCGTCCTGAACGAGCAGACCAGCGCAGAGGCCCTCGAAGACCCCAGCGCCACCCTCGGCGAGCTCACCCGCGCCCTGGGCGACGCACTGCTCAGCTCCGGGGTCATCTTCCTGATCTCCCTGATCGGCACCGTCGCGGCGACCGCGCTGCTCACCATGGTCATCAGCCGTGCCGTCCTCGGTAAGCCGATTTCCACTCGTGAGGCCTGGCGCGACGCCCGCCCGCGCGTACTGAAGCTGTTCGGCCTGATCTTCCTGCTGCTCCTCATCGCCCTCGGCGTCGCCTTCGTCGGCGCCGTGCCCGGCATCCTCGTGACCCTGGCGGGCGGAGGCGCCGCCGGCGCCGCCCTCACCGTCCTGGGCAGCCTGTGCACCGGCGTCGTCGCCCTGTGGCTGATGGTCCGCTTCTCCCTGGCCTCCCCGGCGCTGATGCTGGAAAAGCAGGGCATCGTGAAGGCGATGAGCCGCTCCGCCAAGCTGGTCCGCGGCGCCTGGTGGCGCGTCTTCGGCATCCAGCTGCTCGCCACGATCATCGCCAACATCGTCGCGGCGATCGTCGTCATCCCCTTCACGTTCCTCGCCGCGGCCCTCAGCGGCGACGGCGTCGGCGGGTTCCTCGACGGCACCGGCGACCTCGGCTGGACATTCCTGATCATCAGCGGGATCGGCGCGGTGATCGGTTCCATGATCACGTTCCCGATCACGGCCGGTGTCACCGTGCTCCTCTACATCGACCAGCGCATCCGCCGCGAGGCCCTCGACCTCGAACTGGCCCGCGCCGCCGGTGTCCAGGGCTACGGCCCCGCCACCACCGACTCCATGCCCGGGAGCTGATGCGGTGAACCTGGCCGGGGGAGTCCTCACAGCCGCGCCACCGCTGCCGAACGCCGGTGAAGCCGCCGTGCGCGCCTGGCTGCGCGTCGGCGGCCTGACCGTACGGCCGCCGCACCGCACGGGCGGCACGTCCCTGCTGTCGCTGCCCGCCTCCGACGACGTACCGCCGTTGACGATCCCCCGCGACCCCGCGCGGGAGGCGGCCCGCCGCGAGCTGTCCAAGCGCATGTACCACGAGGACGACCCCGGCCTGTTCCAACGCGCCCTCGACGCCTTCTGGGAGTGGCTAGGCAAACTGCTCCGCCTCGCGTCCGACGCGACCCCCGGAGGCACCCTCGGCCTCGTCGTCGTGATCGTCGCCGTCCTCGCGGTCCTGGGCGCCCTGTGGTGGCGCCTGGGCACCCCACGCCGCCAACCGGTCTCCTCCGCCGCCCTGTTCGACGACCGCCCCCGCACCGCCGCCGAACACCGCGCCGCCGCCGAGGCCCACGCCGCCCAGAGCCACTGGAACCAGGCCCTCCAGGAACGCATGCGCGCCATCGTCCGCTCATTGGAGGAACGCGCACTCCTCGACGCCCGACCCGGCCGCACCGCCGACGAGGCAGCCGCCGAAGCGGGCCGCGCCCTGCCCTCCCACGCGGACCGACTGCGCGCCGCCGCCCGGGACTTCGACGACGTGACATACGGCGGCCGCGCGGCGACCGAATCGTCGTACCGCCGCATCGCCGAACTCGACCGCGACCTGGAACGCACCAAACCACAGCTCACCAGCAGCAGCGTCCACAGCGCGGACCACAACACCCGCCAGGGAGCCGCCGGATGACCCCCGAGGCCACGCTCCCCAGCACCTCGGCCTCCCGCACCCCACGCCAGGTGTGGACCCGCGCGCGAGGCATCGCGCTCGCCCTCGTCCTGCTGCTGGCCGGAGCGATCGTGATCGCCCTGGTCCGCTCCGACGCCCAGCACGGCAGCCTCGACCCGCGCTCCACCGCTCCCCAGGGCAGCCGCGCCGTCGCCGAACTCCTCGCCGACCGCGGCGTGTCCACCCGCGTGGTCACCACCCTGGAGGAAGCGCGGGCAGCAGCCGCCCCCGACACGACCCTCCTGGTCGCCGTCCCCGACTTGTTGACGGACCGTCAAAAGAGCCTGCTGCGCTCCACGGCGGCCGCTTCCGGCGGACGGACGATCCTCGTCGCCGCCGGCAGCTCCTCCGTCGAGCAGCTCGCCCCCGGCGTCCACGCGGACCCCGCCACCAGCCTCCAGTCGACGCTCGAGCCCAACTGCGACTTCCCCGCCGCCCTGCGCGCGGGCGCAGCCGACACCGGCGGCCTCCGCTACACCACCACCCACCTCGGCGCCGACGAGTGCTACCCCAGCCAGCGCCTGGCCAGCCTGATCCGCGTCCCGGAGGCAACCGGCGGCGACACCGTCGTCCTCGGCGCGCCCGACATCCTCTACAACGACCGCCTCGACAAGCAGGGCAACGCCTCGCTCGCCCTGCAACTCCTCGGCTCCCGCCCCCATCTGGTCTGGTACCTCCCCTCACTGTCCGACGCCACCACACCGGACGACGAGCGCAGCTTCTTCGACCTGATCCCCTCCGGCTGGCTCTGGGGCACCCTGCAGCTCTTCATCGCCGCAGCCCTCGCCGCCCTGTGGAGGGCACGCCGACTCGGCCCCCTCGTGCCCGAAAAACTCCCCGTGGCGATCCGAGCCTCCGAAACCGTCGAAGGCCGCGCCCGCCTCTACCGCAAAGCGGCCGCCCGTGACCGCGCGGCCACCGCTCTTCGCTCCACCACCCGCACTCGCCTCGCCCCCCTCGTAGGCGTCCCCGTCGCCCAGGCGCACACGCCCGAAGCCCTGCTTCCCGCCCTGTCCACCCACCTCCGCGGCGACGGACAGTCCCTGCACACCCTCCTCTTCGGCCCGCCGCCCAGCGACGACGCAGCCCTCATCGCACTCGCCGACCACCTCGACGCCCTCGAAAGAGAGGTACGCCGTCCATGATGGACCCGACCACTGACAACGCCGGGCAGACCGGGGACCCGGGCAACGCCCGAGCCGCCCTGGAGGCCCTGCGCGCCGAGATCGCCAAGGCCGTGGTCGGCCAGGATCCCGCCGTGACCGGCCTTGTCGTCGCCCTCCTCTGCCGCGGACACGTTCTCCTCGAAGGAGTCCCCGGAGTCGCCAAAACGCTGCTCGTCCGCGCCCTCGCCTCCGCACTGGAACTCGACACCAAGCGCGTCCAGTTCACCCCCGACCTCATGCCGAGCGACGTGACCGGCTCTCTGGTCTACGACGCCCGCACCGCCGAGTTCTCCTTCCAGCCCGGCCCGGTCTTCACCAACCTCCTCCTCGCCGACGAGATCAACCGAACGCCCCCGAAGACCCAGTCCTCCCTCCTCGAAGCCATGGAGGAACGCCAGGTAACGGTCGACGGCATCCCGCGCCCCCTCCCCGAGCCGTTCCTGGTCGCCGCGACCCAGAACCCGGTCGAGTACGAAGGCACGTACCCCCTCCCCGAAGCCCAGCTGGACCGTTTCCTTCTCAAACTGACCATCCCTCTCCCCTCCCGCCAGGACGAGATCGACGTCCTCACCCGCCACGCCGAGGGCTTCAACCCGCGCGACCTGCGCGCCGCCGGCGTACGCCCCGTAGCGGGCCGGGCCGTCCTGGACGCCGCTCGCGCGGCCGTCGCCAAGACCACCGTCTCCCCTGACATCACGGCCTATGTCGTCGACATCTGCCGAGCGACCCGCGAATCGCCGTCCCTCACCCTGGGCGTGTCCCCCCGCGGAGCCACCGCCCTCCTCGCCACCTCGCGCGCGTGGGCATGGCTCACCGGCCGCGACTACGTCACCCCCGACGACGTGAAGGCCCTGGCACTCCCCACCCTCCGCCACCGAGTCCAACTCCGCCCGGAGGCCGAAATGGAGGGCGTGACGGCCGACTCCGTCATCAACGCCATCCTCGCCCACGTCCCCGTCCCGCGCTGATGGCACTCACCGGACGCGCCGCACTCCTCGCGGCCCTCGGCTCCCTCCCCGTCGGCCTGTGGGACCCCAGCTGGACAGGCATCCTGGCCGTGAACAGCCCCCTGGCCATCGCCTGCGCCTGCGACTTCGCCCTCGCGGCGCCGGTGCGACACCTGGGTCTGACCCGCTCCGGCGACACCTCCGTCCGCCTGGGCGAAACGGCCGACGTCACCCTGACCATCACCAACCCGTCCCGGCGCCCCCTGCGCGCCCATCTCCGCGACGCGTGGCCCCCCAGCAGCTGGCAGCCGGGCACAGAGGTCATGGCCTCGCGTCACCGCCTGACGGTCCCCGCAGGCGAACGCCGCCGCATCACGACCCGCCTACGCCCCACACGCCGAGGCGACCGCCAAGCCGACCGCGTGACGATCCGCTCCTACGGCCCCATGGGTCTGTTCGCCCGCCAAGGCACCCACAAGGTCCCGTGGACCGTACGCGTCCTGCCCCCCTTCACCAGCCGCAAGCACCTCCCGTCCAAGCTCGCCCGTCTCCGCGAACTCGACGGCCGCACGAGCGTCCTGCAACGAGGCGAGGGCACGGAATTCGACAGCCTGCGCGAGTACGTCCCCGGCGACGACACCCGCTCCATCGACTGGCGCGCCACAGCCCGCCAGTCCTCGGTCGCCGTACGAACCTGGCGCCCTGAGCGCGACCGCCACATCCTCCTGGTCCTCGATACCGGCCGCACCTCAGCCGGCCGAGTGGGCGACGCCCCACGCCTCGACGCCGCCATGGACGCGGCCTTGCTCCTGGCCGCCCTGGCCTCCCGCGCCGGCGACCGCGTCGACCTGCTCGCCTACGACCGCCGGGTACGCGCCCTCGTCCAGGGCCGCACCGCCGGCGACGTATTGCCCTCTTTGGTCAACGCCATGGCGACCGTCGAACCGGAACTCATCGAAACAGACGCCCGTGGCCTCACCGCCACAGCGCTCCGAACGGCCCCCCGCCGCTCCCTGATCGTCCTGCTCACCACCCTCGACGCGGCTCCGGTGGAAGAGGGCCTGCTGCCCGTCCTCCCCCAGCTCACACAGCGCCACACAGTCCTCGTGGCATCAGTGGCGGACCCCCATATCGCCCGCATGGCAACATCCCGCGGAAACACGGAGTCGGTCTACGACGCCGCAGCCGCCGCCCAGGCCCAATCGGAACGCCATCGCACCGCCGAACAACTCCGCCGACACGGGGTTACGGTCGTGGACGCGACCCCCGATGAATTGGCGCCGACGCTGGCGGACGCGTATCTGGCCCTCAAGACGACGGGACGTCTGTGATCCGAAGGGGTCTCTGGGGCCCTAGGGGCCCTGAGGCCCTTGAAACGCAGAAAGCCCCCGCATCATCCGATGCGGGGGCTTTCCCAAAAATTGTTCGGCGGCGTCCTACTCTCCCACAGGGTCCCCCCTGCAGTACCATCGGCGCTGTAAGGCTTAGCTTCCGGGTTCGGAATGTAACCGGGCGTTTCCCTCACGCTATGACCACCGAAACACTATGAAACTGTCCAGCCGGACCACCCTCACGGGGCGGGACTGTTCGTGGTTTCAGAACCAACACAGTGGACGCGAGCAACTGAGGACAAGCCCTCGGCCTATTAGTACCGGTCAACTCCACACGTTACCGTGCTTCCATATCCGGCCTATCAACCCAGTCGTCTACTGGGAGCCTTACCCTCTTAAAGAGGTGGGAGTCCTCATCTCGAAGCAGGCTTCCCGCTTAGATGCTTTCAGCGGTTATCCCTCCCGAACGTAGCCAACCAGCCATGCCCTTGGCAGAACAACTGGCACACCAGAGGTTCGTCCGTCCCGGTCCTCTCGTACTAGGGACAGCCCTTCTCAAGACTCCTACGCGCACAGCGGATAGGGACCGAACTGTCTCACGACGTTCTAAACCCAGCTCGCGTACCGCTTTAATGGGCGAACAGCCCAACCCTTGGGACCGACTCCAGCCCCAGGATGCGACGAGCCGACATCGAGGTGCCAAACCATCCCGTCGATATGGACTCTTGGGGAAGATCAGCCTGTTATCCCCGGGGTACCTTTTATCCGTTGAGCGACGGCGCTTCCACAAGCCACCGCCGGATCACTAGTCCCGACTTTCGTCCCTGCTCGACCCGTCGGTCTCACAGTCAAGCTCCCTTGTGCACTTACACTCAACACCTGATTGCCAACCAGGCTGAGGGAACCTTTGGGCGCCTCCGTTACCCTTTAGGAGGCAACCGCCCCAGTTAAACTACCCATCAGACACTGTCCCTGATCCGGATCACGGACCCAGGTTAGACATCCAGCACGACCAGACTGGTATTTCAACGACGACTCCCACCATACTGGCGTATGGCTTTCACAGTCTCCCAGCTATCCTACACAAGCCGAACCGAACACCAATATCAAACTGTAGTAAAGGTCCGGGGTCTTTCCGTCCTGCTGCGCGAAACGAGCATCTTTACTCGTAGTGCAATTTCACCGGGCCTATGGTTGAGACAGTCGAGAAGTCGTTACGCCATTCGTGCAGGTCGGAACTTACCCGACAAGGAATTTCGCTACCTTAGGATGGTTATAGTTACCACCGCCGTTTACTGGCGCTTAAGTTCTCAGCTTCGCCCCACCGAAATGGAGCTAACCGGTCCCCTTAACGTTCCAGCACCGGGCAGGCGTCAGTCCGTATACATCGCCTTACGGCTTCGCACGGACCTGTGTTTTTAGTAAACAGTCGCTTCTCGCTGGTCTCTGCGGCCCCCCAGCTCAAGCAGCAAGTGCTCTCACCGGATGTGGCCCCCCTTCTCCCGAAGTTACGGGGGCATTTTGCCGAGTTCCTTAACCATAGTTCACCCGAACGCCTCGGTATTCTCTACCTGACCACCTGAGTCGGTTTAGGGTACGGGCCGCCATGAAACTCGCTAGAGGCTTTTCTCGACAGCATAGGATCATCCACTTCACCACAATCGGCTCGGCATCAGGTCTCAGCCACAAGTGCGACGGATTTACCTATCGCACGGCCTACACCCTTACCCCGGGACAACCACCGCCCGGGATGGACTACCTTCCTGCGTCACCCCATCACTCACCTACTACCAGCTCGGGTCACCGGCTCCACCACTCCGTGCTTGTCCGAAGACGCACACGACGGCTTCACGGGCTTAGCATCACTGGATTCAATGTTTGACGCTTCACAGCGGGTACCGGAATATCAACCGGTTATCCATCGACTACGCCTGTCGGCCTCGCCTTAGGTCCCGACTTACCCTGGGCAGATCAGCTTGACCCAGGAACCCTTAGTCAATCGGCGCAAACGTTTCTCACGTTTGTATCGCTACTCATGCCTGCATTCTCACTCGTCAACCGTCCACAACTACCTTCCGGTGCTGCTTCACCCGGCAGACGACGCTCCCCTACCCATCCATACGGTCGTTGGACCTCATGTATGAATGACACGACTTCGGCGGTACGCTTGAGCCCCGCTACATTGTCGGCGCGGAATCACTTGACCAGTGAGCTATTACGCACTCTTTCAAGGGTGGCTGCTTCTAAGCCAACCTCCTGGTTGTCTGTGCGACTCCACATCCTTTCCCACTTAGCGTACGCTTAGGGGCCTTAGTCGATGCTCTGGGCTGTTTCCCTCTCGACCATGGAGCTTATCCCCCACAGTCTCACTGCCGCGCTCTCACTTACCGGCATTCGGAGTTTGGCTAAGGTCAGTAACCCGGTAGGGCCCATCGCCTATCCAGTGCTCTACCTCCGGCAAGAAACACACGACGCTGCACCTAAATGCATTTCGGGAGAACCAGCTATCACGGAGTTTGATTGGCCTTTCACCCCTAACCACAGGTCATCCCCCAGGTTTTCAACCCTGGTGGGTTCGGTCCTCCACGAAGTCTTACCTCCGCTTCAACCTGCCCATGGCTAGATCACTCCGCTTCGGGTCTTGAGCGTGCTACTAAAACGCCCTGTTCGGACTCGCTTTCGCTACGGCTACCCCACCCGGGTTAACCTCGCAACACACCGCAAACTCGCAGGCTCATTCTTCAAAAGGCACGCAGTCACGACACACAAGCAAGCTTGCATGCGACGCTCCCACGGCTTGTAGGCACACGGTTTCAGGTACTATTTCACTCCCCTCCCGGGGTACTTTTCACCATTCCCTCACGGTACTATCCGCTATCGGTCACCAGGGAATATTTAGGCTTAGCGGGTGGTCCCGCCAGATTCACACGGGATTTCTCGGGCCCCGTGCTACTTGGGTGTCTCTCAAACGAGCCGCTGACGTTTCGACTACGGGGGTCTTACCCTCTACGCCGGACCTTTCGCATGTCCTTCGCCTACATCAACGGTTTCTGACTCGTCCCACGGCCGGCAGACCGTGGAAGAGAGATCCCACAACCCCGCATGCGCAACCCCTGCCGGGTCTCACACGCATACGGTTTGGCCTCATCCAGTTTCGCTCGCCACTACTCCCGGAATCACGGTTGTTTTCTCTTCCTGCGGGTACTGAGATGTTTCACTTCCCCGCGTTCCCTCCACACTGCCTATGTGTTCAGCAGCGGGTGACAGCCCATGACGACTGCCGGGTTTCCCCATTCGGAAACCCCCGGATCAAAGCCTGGTTGACGACTCCCCGGGGACTATCGCGGCCTCCCACGTCCTTCATCGGTTCCTGGTGCCAAGGCATCCACCGTGCGCCCTTAAAAACTTGGCCACAGATGCTCGCGTCCACTGTGCAGTTCTCAAACAACGACCAACCACCCATACCCCGGTAACAACCCGGAGTTCACTGGGGCCGGCATCCCGAGGATTCATTCCCTCAGACACCCAACAGCGTGCCCGACCAGACCCCGTCCGAAGATCACGCGTTCCACGCTCGCGAGCAGTACTAGCAGCCTCCGACCCAGAACCTGGCCGAGTAGTCAACGTTCCACCCATGAGCAACCAGCAGGACACTCGCCTGCGTTGTGGCTCTGGCTGCCTTGCGGCAGCTAGATGCTCCTTAGAAAGGAGGTGATCCAGCCGCACCTTCCGGTACGGCTACCTTGTTACGACTTCGTCCCAATCGCCAGTCCCACCTTCGACAGCTCCCTCCCCACAAGGGGGTTGGGCCACCGGCTTCGGGTGTTACCGACTTTCGTGACGTGACGGGCGGTGTGTACAAGGCCCGGGAACGTATTCACCGCAGCAATGCTGATCTGCGATTACTAGCGACTCCGACTTCATGGGGTCGAGTTGCAGACCCCAATCCGAACTGAGACCGGCTTTTTGAGATTCGCTCCACCTCGCGGTATCGCAGCTCATTGTACCGGCCATTGTAGCACGTGTGCAGCCCAAGACATAAGGGGCATGATGACTTGACGTCGTCCCCACCTTCCTCCGAGTTGACCCCGGCGGTCTCCCGTGAGTCCCCAACCTCCGAAGAGTTGCTGGCAACACGGGACAAGGGTTGCGCTCGTTGCGGGACTTAACCCAACATCTCACGACACGAGCTGACGACAGCCATGCACCACCTGTACACCGACCACAAGGGGGCGACCGTCTCCGGCCGTTTCCGGTGTATGTCAAGCCTTGGTAAGGTTCTTCGCGTTGCGTCGAATTAAGCCACATGCTCCGCCGCTTGTGCGGGCCCCCGTCAATTCCTTTGAGTTTTAGCCTTGCGGCCGTACTCCCCAGGCGGGGCACTTAATGCGTTAGCTGCGGCACGGACAACGTGGAATGTTGCCCACACCTAGTGCCCACCGTTTACGGCGTGGACTACCAGGGTATCTAATCCTGTTCGCCCCACGCTTTCGCTCCTCAGCGTCAGTATCGGCCCAGAGATCCGCCTTCGCCACCGGTGTTCCTCCTGATATCTGCGCATTTCACCGCTACACCAGGAATTCCGATCTCCCCTACCGAACTCTAGCCTGCCCGTATCGACTGCAGACCCGGGGTTAAGCCCGGGCACAACCGACGCGACAAGCCGCCTACGAGCTCTTTACGCCCAATAATTCCGGACAACGCTTGCGCCCTACGTATTACCGCGGCTGCTGGCACGTAGTTAGCCGGCGCTTCTTCTGCAGGTACCGTCACTTGCGCTTCTTCCCTGCTGAAAGAGGTTTACAACCCGAAGGCCGTCATCCCTCACGCGGCGTCGCTGCATCAGGCTTGCGCCCATTGTGCAATATTCCCCACTGCTGCCTCCGTAGGAGTCTGGGCCGTGTCTCAGTCCCAGTGTGGCCGGTCGCCCTCTCAGGCCGGCTACCCGTCGTCGCCTTGGTGAGCCGTTACCTCACCAACAAGCTGATAGGCCGCGGGCTCATCCTGCACCGCCGGAGCTTTCCAACCCCCACCATGCGGCAGGGACTCGTATCCGGTATTAGACCCCGTTTCCAGGGCTTGTCCCAGAGTGCAGGGCAGATTGCCCACGTGTTACTCACCCGTTCGCCACTAATCCCCGGCCGAAGCCGGTTCATCGTTCGACTTGCATGTGTTAAGCACGCCGCCAGCGTTCGTCCTGAGCCAGGATCAAACTCTCCGTGAATGCTTTTCACGGGAGCGGAACAGTCAGAGGAATGATCCGACCGTTCACAGCGTCCTCGCTGTATTTTTTCAAAGGAACCTCGCCACCAGGAAACTTCCCGGTGTCGGGGTATCAACATATCTGGCGTTGACTTTTGGCACGCTGTTGAGTTCTCAAGGAACGGACGCTTCCTTCGTACTCACCCGAGATACTCTCTCGCGGCTTTCCTCCGGGCGCTTCCCTTCGGTGTTTCCGACTCTATCAGATCTTTTCTCGATCCGATTTCCTCGGTGCTTTCCAGGTTCCCGCTTTCGCGTTTCCCTTTCCGGCGGTTCCGACTTTATCAAAGGTTTCAGGTCGGGCTAACCGACCATCCATTCCGATTCATCGGGGGAGCTTCTGCGGAGCAGATGTTCCGAGAAGCAAGTAGGTTCTCAAGGTGCCGACCGGATGAGCTCCAGTCCAGGCAACTGTTTGAATCTACCTCCCCACGTGCTCCGTGTCAACGGCTCCTGTGGGGCGAAGAGGAGACTAGCAGTCCGGCAGGCCTGTCCGCACATCACGCGGCGGTCGGCACCGTGGCGCTGCGCTCGGACGCTTCCACGTCCCCCGTCTCGCCGCCACGGGCGGCACGCCGTCCGAGCACGTAGACGTACGCGAGGAAGGCGAGCTCGGCGGCGATGCCAATGCCGATGCGGGCCCAGGTCGGCAGGCCCGACGGGGTGACGAAGCCTTCGATCGCGCCGGCGATGAACAGGACCAGGGCAAGACCGATCGCCATGCCGAGGGCGGCTCGGCCCTCTTCGGCGAGGGCCTTCCTGCGCGTGCGCGGGCCTGGGTCGATCACCGTCCAGCCGAGGCGCAGTCCTGTGCCGGCGGCTACGAAGACCGCTGTCAGCTCCAGCAGCCCGTGCGGGAGGACGAGGCCCAGGAAGGTGTCGAGGCGGCCCGCCGAGGACATCAGGCCGAAGCCGATGCCCAGGTTGAGCATGTTCTGGAAGAGGATCCAGAGGACAGGGAGGCCCAGGAAGACACCGAAGACCAGGCACATGGCGGCGGCCTGGGCGTTGTTCGTCCAGACGCGGGCTGCGAAGGATGCCGCGGGGTGGGTGGAGTAGTAGCTCTCGTACTCGCCACCGGGGCGGGTGAGCTCGCGCAGTTCGCTGGGCGCGGCGATGGTGGCCTGGACTTCCGGGTGAGTACCGATCCACCAGCCGAGGAGCGCCGCGACGAGAGTCGACAGGAGTGCGGTGGGAACCCACCAGTGGCGCGATCGGTAGACGGCGGCGGGGAAGCCATAGGCAAGGAAGCGGGTGACATCGCGCCAGGACGCGCGTCGGGTGCCTGTCACCGCACTACGCGCGCGTGCCACCAGTTGACTGAGGCGCCCGGTCAGCTGGGGATCAGGCGCGCTGGACTGGATCAGGGAAAGATGAGTCGCAGTGCGCTGGTAGAGCGCGACGAGTTCGTCGGTCTCGGCGCCGGTGAGGCGGCGCTGGCGCCGGAGCAGGTCCTCCAGGCGGTCCCATTCCGCTCGGTGGGCGGAGATGAAGACGTCGAGGTCCATCGGTTTGCCTGCTCCTCGGCTGCTCGTCGGCGGGCCCGTCGTGAGTATCAGCTTGTCGTACTGCGATGCTCGGTGCCCTCAGCTTGGCAGACTGGCCGTTCTCGGGGCAGGCCAGGGGAAGGACGGCGGCGTGAGTGAGCTGGTGACGGGCGAGGCGGTGGCGCTGGAGTTGCGCCCTGCGAGGCTGCCCAGCAGGGCGCTGGCCGTCCTGCTCGATCTGATCGTGGCCTTTGCCGCGTACATGATCGTGACCATGGTGCTGGTGATCTCCACGGCCTCCTTGGACGAGGCTGCGCAGATCGCGATCTCCATCGCAACGTTTCTGCTGGTTCTGGTGGGCGCGCCGATCGCCGTGGAGACGCTCAGTCATGGGCGGTCGCTGGGAAAGATGGCGTTCGGGTTGCGGGTGGTGCGTGACGACGGCGGGCCGATCCGCTTCCGCCATGCGCTGGTGCGGGGGGCCATCGGCGTAGTCGAGATCCTGCTGACGCTGGGGGTTATCGCCTGTATCGCGTCGCTCGTGTCGGAGCGTGGGCGCCGGCTCGGGGATGTGTTCGCGGGAACTCTGGTCGTGCGGGAACGGGTTCCCGCCGCCCGCGCGCGTTTCGTGCCTCCGCCACCGCCCTGGCTGGCCGGGCGTTTCTCGGGACTCGATCTGTCGGCGGTCCCTGACGGGCTGTGGCTGGCCATACGGCAGTACCTGACGCGCATGCAGCAGCTCGACCCCCAGGTCGGCGGGGCCATGGCGGAACGGCTCGCCGCCGACCTCGCGGAGCGGACGGGTACTCCGGTACCGCAGGGGATACCGCCGGCCGCCTATCTGGCGGCGGTGGTGCAGGAGCGGCAGGCGCGGGAGATTCGGAGGGCCTACGCCGACGGGGCCGCGGCAGGTGGCCCTGGCCGCGATGGGCAGCACGGGCAGTACGGGCGTAGTACGGCACCTGGTGCGCACTCCCCTGTCCCTGCTCCGCCACCTGCCGAGCACTTCCCGGCGCCAGCACAGCCCGGACATGAAACAGCGCAGCCCGGACGCCGTCCCGAAGGCCCGGCGCAGCCGCCGCCCGGGCCGCAGCAGGACGGGCAGTCGCCCGACAGGGATCGTCCCGCGACCGGGTTCGTGCCACCCGCGTAAGCCCGTCGCGGTCGCAGGGCCCGCGGCCTCAATGCCGCGTCTGCCCGGCCTCAATCCGGCCTCAATGCCCGCTCTGCTTCGGCAAGGCCCCCCACTCAAAGAAGAGCTCTGCTTCGGCAAAGGCCCCCACTCAAGGAAATACAGACGGCGGCGAGTCCAGATCCTCCAGCTCGATGCCGGGGGCCGCGAGCACCACGTCTCCGGCGATGTGCAGGAGGTGCTGCTCACCCGTGTCCAGGGCTGTGACCTGGTATTCGTCCACGGTCAGGGGGCCGTTGTCAGTGCCGTGTGCTTCTCTTTTCAGCAGCGCCCAGGACTGGTCCACGGTGCGCGGGGCGAGGACCGGGTCTGTGAAGGCGACGAGGCGTACGCGGGTTGCGGAGCCGGAAGGGGTGAGGCGCAGCAGACGGGTGGTGGCGATGAGGAACGCGGGGGAGGTGCCGGTGAAGGCGTGGGCGCGCACATTGCCTTCCGTGGCATCGGTGCCGGTGGGGTCGGTACGGACCCAGGTGACGCCGTCGAGGGCGGCGCCGCGCACCTGCCAGCCCGCCGCGTGGAGTTCGAGACGGATGGGGCGGCCGAGCTCGTCGAGGGCGAGGTCGACGGAGCCGCGGTGATCGCCCGAGGGGGTGGTCAGCTGGGAGACGTAGCGCCAGCCGGATGGGCCGGGGGCGCAGTGGAAGTGCTCTTCTGCAAGGAGGGTGTGATCGTGCGGATCGTGGAGCGAATAGCGGCCGCGGGGCATGAGGGTCCTGGGGTGTGACGGGCTGGTCCGGTTCGCCGCGACAAGTCGGTGACAGCTGGGTCGGTGACAGCTGGTCCGCACCAAAGAGGCAGGCCCCCGACACGGGGGTGCGGGGGCCTGCCTCGGAGGACCTGCTGCTGAGCCGCATGTCAGTGCACGGGCGCGCGGCTCAGCGGGCCGGCTGCGGACTCAGTAGCGGTAGTGGTCCGGCTTGAACGGGCCCTCGACCTTGACGCCGATGTACTCGGCCTGCTCGGGGCGGAGCGTGGTCAGCTTCACGCCGAGCGCGTCGAGGTGGAGACGGGCGACCTTCTCGTCCAGGTGCTTGGGCAGCACGTAGACGTCGGTCGGGTACTCGTCGGGCTTGGTGAACAGCTCGATCTGGGCCAGGGTCTGGTCCGCGAAGGAGTTGGACATCACGAACGACGGGTGACCGGTGGCGTTGCCCAGATTCAGCAGGCGGCCCTCGGAAAGGACGATGATCTTCTTGCCGTCCGGGAAGGTCCAGGTGTGCACCTGCGGCTTGATCTCGTCCTTGACAATGCCGGGGACCTTGGCGAGGCCGGCCATGTCGATCTCGTTGTCGAAGTGGCCGATGTTGCCCACGATCGCCTGGTGCTTCATCTTGGCCATGTCCGAGGCCATGATGATGTCCTTGTTGCCGGTCGTGGTGATGAAGATGTCGGCCTTGTCGACGACCTCGTCGAGGGTCGTGACCTGGTAGCCGTCCATCGCGGCCTGGAGGGCGCAGATCGGGTCGATCTCGGTGACGATCACGCGGGCGCCCTGCCCGCGCAGGGACTCCGCGCAGCCCTTGCCCACGTCGCCGTAGCCGCAGACGACCGCGGTCTTGCCGCCGATCAGGGTGTCGGTGGCGCGGTTGATGCCGTCGACCAGGGAGTGGCGGCAGCCGTACTTGTTGTCGAACTTCGACTTGGTGACGGCGTCGTTGACGTTGATCGCCGGGAACAGGAGGGTGCCTTCGCGCTGCATCTCGTACAGGCGGTGGA
Organism: Streptomyces sp. Z423-1; assembly: GCF_013009255.1. Classification (NCBI taxonomy): domain Bacteria; kingdom Bacillati; phylum Actinomycetota; class Actinomycetes; order Kitasatosporales; family Streptomycetaceae; genus Streptomyces; species Streptomyces sp. Z423-1. The sequence continues at coordinate 5,728,185 of NZ_CP053109.1, read as the reverse complement.
CGCCGGTCGTGGTCTCCTCGGTCACGCCGCGGATCTCGGACGCGAGCTGGGTCCACTTCTGCGGGGTCTCGCTCACGGTGCGGGTGAGCAGTTCGAGGATGACGCGGTGCTCCTCGGACTCGGCGGTGTCGGGCGAGGGGACCTTGCCGTCCTTCTCGTACTCGACGCCCTTGTGCACCAGGAGGGTGGCGTCACCGCCGTCGTCCAGGATCATGTTCGGGCCGCCGGTGGGGGTGTTCGGCCAGGTCAGAGCCTGCTCCGTGCACCACCAGTACTCCTGAAGGGTCTCGCCCTTCCAGGCGAAGACCGGGATGCCCTGCGGGTTGTCGGGCGTGCCGTTCGGGCCGACGGCGATGGCGGCGGCCGCGTGGTCCTGGGTGGAGAAGATGTTGCAGGACGCCCAGCGGACCTGCGCACCCAGCGCGACCAGGGTCTCGATGAGCACGGCGGTCTGCACGGTCATGTGCAGGGAGCCGGTGATACGGGCGCCCTTGAGAGGCTGCGCCTCGGCGTACTCCTTGCGGATCGCCATCAGGCCCGGCATCTCGTGCTCGGCGAGGGTGATCTCCTTGCGGCCGAACTCGGCCAGGGAGAGGTCGGCGACCTTGAAGTCCTGTCGGTTCTCGACAGTGGTCATTGCGGGCTGCTCCTCGGGGGTTGGGTCGAGGTGGGTTCGGCTGATCTGCGCGGCGGCGGACACAAGGGTGCCCGAACAGCACACAGGCATGCCCGCGTGCGCGCAGCGCAGTCCGTCGGAGGCCCTCTCTCCCTCGGCCGGTCCGCGAGGACCGCCCGACCGCCATCAGCAGCGACGTCTGACTCCGTCCCAAGCTACACCGGGCGGCCCAGCCGTCCCCAGCCCACCTACGAACAATTCACGCCGATCACGGCAACAGGTCACTGTCGGCAAGGGGCCGCCGTCACGGCGGCGGCAGCGCAGAGAAGAAGGGAATGGATATGTATCGACATAGCATGCTCCTCCCGCCGCAGCGCCGTCCCAACCAGCCGGGGGCCCGCCGAACATTCGGCAGGCCCCCGGGGGCGTGACAACGCGGAAGAGGTCAGTGGCCGGTGGTGTGGCTCGGGCCGCCCGGCGACGCCTCCCGGTCCGGGCCCTTGGCTGCTTCGGCCTCGCTGTAGATGTCCGGCTCCAGGTAGATGACGCGGGCGATCGGGACGGACTCGCGGACGCGGGCCTCGGCGGCGTCGATGGCGGAGGCGATCTCGGTGGCCGTGCCGTCGTGGCGGACGGCGATCTTGGCGGCGACCAGGAGCTCCTCGGGGCCGAGGTGGAGCGTGCGCATGTGGATGATGCCGGTGACGTTGTCGCCGTCGACGATCGAGGCCTCGATCTTCTTGACCTCCTCGACGCCGGCCGCCTCGCCGAGCAGCAGCGACTTGGTCTCGACGGCCAGGACGAGCGCGATCAGGATGAGCAGGACACCGATGCACAGGGTGCCGATGCCGTCCCAGACGCTGTCGCCGGTGAGCAGGGCCAGGCCGACGCCGCCGAGGGCGAGGATCAGGCCGACGAGCGCGCCGAGGTCCTCCAGGAGGACGACCGGCAGCTCGGGTGCCTTGGCGTGGCGGACGAACTCCTTCCAGGACTTCCGGCCGCGCAGGACGTTGGACTCCTTGATGGCCGTCCGGAAGGAGAACGTCTCGGCGATGATCGCGAAGACGAGGACGCCGACCGGCCAGTACCAGTGCTCGATCTCGTGCGGGTGCTTGATCTTCTCGTAGCCCTCGTAGATGGCGAACATGCCACCGACCGAGAACAGGACGATCGAGACGAGGAAGGCGTAGATGTAGCGCTCGCGCCCGTAGCCGAACGGGTGTTGCGGGGTCGCCTCGCGCTGGGCCTTCCTGCCGCCGAGGAGCAGCAGGCCCTGGTTGCCGGAGTCGGCCACCGAGTGCACCGACTCGGCCAGCATCGAGGACGAGCCGCTGAAGAGGAACGCCACGAACTTCGCTACCGCGATCGCGAGGTTGGCGACCAGTGCCGCAACGATCGCTTTGGTGCCACCTGACGCGCTCATGAGTTCGCGTGGTCCCTTCGTACGCCGTCCACCAGGGCTTTGCCCGCTCGCGGGCTTTGCCGGTCCTTTGCCGGTGGGCCATTGTTGCAGCCCGGTCCGACAACGGTGCGCCAGGTCACCGAACCCGCTGGATCAGGCCACGACGGTCGCGCGGAAGAGCGTTCCGGTACCGGACACTTCGGCCTTTTCGCCTGCCGGTACGAAGACGGACTGGCCGGGCCGCAGCTCGTGCTCGCCCGTGCGGACCGAGCCCGCCGTGCAGAGCAGGATCTGCGGGGTCGCGCGGGTGAGGTCGTGAGTGGTGCCGCCCTCGGGCAGGACGTACCGGGACAGCCGGAACTCGTCGATGGGCGTCTCGTAGACCTCCTCGCCGTCCGGGGACGCCTCGGGGCGCAGTACGCCGGGGTCGCTCGGCTGGAAGCGGACGATGCGCAGGAGTTCGGGGACGTCGACATGCTTGGGGGTCAGGCCGCAGCGCAGGACGTTGTCGGAGTTGGCCATGATCTCCACGCCGAGGCCGTTGAGGTAGGCGTGCGGGATGCCGGCGCCGAGGTAGAGGGCCTCGCCGGGCTGGAGTCGGACGTGGTGGAGCAGCATCGCAGCGATCACGCCGGGGTCGCCCGGGTAGTGGTGGGCGAGGTCGGCGTACGCGGTGTAGGCGCCGCCGAGACGCGCGCACGCGGCCGTGGCCTCGGCGACCGTACGGGCCATCTCCTCGGGGTCCGCGGTGAGGACGGCGGTGAGGACCTCGCGCAGCGCCGCGTCCTCGGGGTGGGCGCGCAGCAGATCGACGTACGGCTTGAGGGAGTCGACGCCGAGGCCGTCGAGCAGGTCGGCGGCCTGGCGCGGGTCGCGGAAGCCGCACAGGCCGTCGAACTCGGTGAGCGCGCAGATCAGTTCCGGCTTGTGGTTGGCGTCCTTGTAGTTGCGGTGCGGGGCGTCCACGGGGACGCCGCGCCGCTCCTCCTCCTCGTAACCCTCCTGCGCCTGCTCCAGGTTGGGGTGCACCTGGAGGGAGAGCGGGGCGCCCGCGGCGAGGATCTTGAGGAGGAAGGGGAGGCTCGGGCCGAACTTGGTCACGGCGGCCGCGCCGAGCTCCTTCTCGGGGGCGGCCGCGATGACGTCGACGAGCGTGCCGCGGTCGGTGTGCGAGGGTGCGCCCGGGTGGGCACCCATCCACATCTCCGCCTGCGGTTCGCCGGTCGGCTCGACGCCGAGCAGTTGCGGGATCGCGGTGGTGGAACCCCAGGCGTAGGGGCGGATGGTGTTGTCGAGGCGGTCCATGCGGTTCTCTCTGCCGGTTCTGTGCGGACGTGCGTACGGCGTGTGTACGGCGTGCGTACGGCTGTGTACGGCTGTGTACGACCTTCGTACGACGTCGGTCTTCTTCGCGTACGGGCGCCGGTTCTCCTCGCGTACGAAGGTCGCGGCGCACTGGGCCAGATCAGGCCCTCGATGCGAGCGCCAGGTAAACGGCGGCGAAATCCGTGATGGCGATCAGTTCCGCGAGCGTCTCCAGTTCACCGCCGGGGTCGGGTTCCAGTTCGCTGATCGGCGTGTCGTGGCTGAGGGCCAGGTCACGGGCGGCGGGGGCGGCGGTGAGGCCGCCGATCGGGCGGTCGCGAAGCAGCACCACGCGTGCGTGCAGGGCCGGCGGCTCCTCCACGCGGTCGCGGAAGAAGTCGTCGGGGTTGGCCCTGGCGGCGAGCGGCCCGGCGAGCAGGGCGCTGTGTGCGGCGAGCGCCTCGGGGAGTTCGGCCACGACGGCGGGCTGGCCGGACAGTTCGGCGAGCGCGGCGGCGAAACGGCGGCCCGCTGGGCCGGCCGAGGTGCCCTCCGTCCAGATCACCGGTAGCGCGTCGGCGAGTTCGGCGGCCAGGGTCTTGGCGGGATTGCTGTACGTCGCGATGGCCGGCCCGCAGCGTTCGGCGATGTGGTCGAGGCGGTCCGCGACCTTCTCCAGCGCGTCCGGTGCGGCGGTGAGCAGGCCGATGCGGTCCAGCAGCGCGAGCAGCGGGGTGAGCAGCGCCCACAGCACGCCGGGGGCGGACGCGGCGAGGGGTTCGTCCTGCTCGTACGGGGCGGTCGCCATCGGTACGAACAGGCCGTGCGCGGCGCCCGAGACGGCATCGGCGATCGGGGTGCCGGCCGGGGCGACGGCGGCGACCGCGCAGCCGCGGCGGTAGGCCTGCTCGGCGAGCAGGGACAGGCCCGGTTCGGTGCCGTCCGGGGTGGTGATCAGCAGCAGGTCGACCGAGCCGGCCCAGCCGGGAAGCTCCCAGCGCAGGGCGCCTGCGGCGGGGGCGACGCCGGTGGGGGCGAGGCGGGTGACCGGGCTGCCGGGGCCGGCCAGTGTGCCGAGGAGGTCGGCGGCGTGGGTGGCGGCGGCGCCGGGGCCGGCGATGAGGACGGCGCGGGGGCGGCCGTCGGGTTTCAGCTCGCCGACTCCGGCCTCGGTGGCGTGCCGGGCGGCGGTGCGGACGCGGGCACCGGCCTCGGCGGCGCCGCGCAGCAGGCCACGCTGGTCGGCCTCGGCGAGGCCATCCGGGGAGTCGAGCAGCGATTCGTCGAGCATGAGCGGCAGCCTCCGGACGCCGGGTCGTCGGTTGTGCGGGCGGCGGTCCCGTCCTGGCGGGCCCAATCCGCGCGGGCGGCAGGTCCGTCTGGCGGGCCCGATCCGCGCGGGCGGCAGGTCCGTCTGGCGGGCCCGATCCGCGCGGGCGGCAGGTCCGTCTGGCGGGCCTGATCGGCGCGGGCGGCGGGTCCTGTCTGGCGGGCCTGATCCGCGCGGGCGCGTCTACAGGCCGTTACGCCGGGCGGCGGGCCTCGTCGACGAGGAGGACGGGGATGCCGTCACGGATGGGGTACGCCAGGCCGCAGTCCTGGCCGGTGCAGATCAGCTCGGTGTCCTGCTCCTTGAGGGGGGCGTGGCAGGCCGGGCAGGCGAGGATCTCCAGGAGGCCGGCTTCGAGCGGCATGGTGGGTCCCTTCGGGGCGGGTGTGTGGACCGGTGCGGGTACGTGTGGTGGTGTGGATGTGCCTGGTCAGCGTACCGCCGTGAGGGCGGGGTGTGCGGGGGTTGGGGGCGGCACGCGGGGCCCGGATCGAGTGGGGGTGGCTGAGGGCCCGGGCCGTCGGCGGGCCCCCAGCTGTCACCCCGCTCCACTCACCCCCGGGTAGGCCCGCTCACCCCCGGATAATCGCCAGCACCTCGTCGCGCACCTTCGCCATCGTCGCCTCGTCGCGCGCCTCCGCGTTCAGGCGCAGCAGCGGCTCGGTGTTGGACGGGCGGACGTTGAACCACCAGTCGTCGGCCGTGACCGTGAGGCCGTCGAGTTCGTCGAGGGTGATGCCCTCGCGGCCCTCGTACGCCGACTTGAGGGCGGCGATGCGGTCCTGCTGGTCGTCGACGGTGGAGTTGATCTCGCCGGAGCCGGCGTAGCGGTCGTACTGGGCGACCAGGGAAGAGAGGGGGCCCTCCTGGCCGCCGAGGGCCGCCAGGACGTGGAGGGCGGCCAGCATGCCGGTGTCGGCGTTCCAGAAGTCGCGGAAGTAGTAGTGCGCGGAGTGCTCACCGCCGAAGATCGCGCCGGTGCGGGCCATCTCGGCCTTGATGAAGGAGTGGCCCACGCGGGTGCGGATCGGTGTGCCGCCGTTCTCCTTCACGACCTCCGGGACCGTCCACGACGTGATCAGATTGTGGATGACGACGCCCTCGCCGCCGTGCTTGGCCAGCTCGCGTGAGGCGACCAGGGCGGTGATCGCGGACGGCGAGACCGGGTCGCCGTTCTCGTCGACGACGAAGCAGCGGTCGGCGTCGCCGTCGAAGGCGATGCCGAGGTCGGCGCCCTCGGTGCGCACGCGCTGCTGGAGGTCGACGATGTTGGCCGGGTCCAGCGGGTTCGCCTCGTGGTTGGGGAACGTGCCGTCCAGTTCGAAGTACATCGGCACGAGGTCCAGGGGCAGGCCCGCGAAGACCGTGGGGACCGTGTGGCCGCCCATGCCGTTGCCCGCGTCGACGACGACCTTCAGGGGGCGGATGGAGGTCAGGTCGACGAGCGAGCGCAGGTGGGCCGCGTAGTCCTCCAACGTGTCACGCTGCGTGATCGTTCCCTGCTTCGCCGCCGGCTCGGGAGCGCCCGACTCGCTCCACCGCTCGACGAGTTCGCGGATCTCGGCGAGGCCGGTGTCCTGGCCTACCGGGGCGGCGCCCGCGCGGCACATCTTGATGCCGTTGTACTTGGCCGGGTTGTGCGAGGCCGTGAACATGGCGCCCGGCAGGTTCAGCACGCCCGAGGCGTAGTACAGCTGGTCGGTGGAGCAGAGGCCGATCTCGGTGACGTCGACGCCGCGTGCCGCCGCCCCGCGCGCGAAGGCGCGTGACAGCCCGGGCGACGAGGGCCGCATGTCGTGCCCGATCACGATCGCGTCGGCACGGGTCACCTGGGCGAAGGCCGCCCCGAAGAGCTCGGCCAGCGGCTCGTCCCACTGGTCGGGGACGACTCCGCGGACGTCGTACGCCTTCACGATCTGCGACAGATCAGCAGCCACGGCCAACCCTCCTGAAAGTCCTATCGGTGCCCCCAAACTACCCGCCCCCGCCGACAACGACCTGTGCTGACCGAAACTGGACTCCCAGCCGTAACCCTCAGGTCAGGGCAGCACCTTGCGCAGCAGGTCCCCCTCGCGGCCCGCGAGCCCGACGGCGGCGCAGGCGATGGTGAGGTTCTGCGGAAGATCATCTTGCAGAGGACACCGCCGGCGTGGGCCGAGGTGTCCGACCCGGACACGGCGACGCCGAACCACCCAGGGCGCCCGCGCCCGCCAGGGCGGCGGCGATGTCGGCCAGTTGGGCGGAGAGGTGGTTCGAGGCGGCGAACTGCGCGATGGCGAAAGCGATTGCGCACACCACGGCGGGCACCCAGGTCTCGCTCCCGCACCCGTCACCCGACCACCACCCCTCAACGACGCGCTTCGCGTGGCCCCTTCAGCTGGCGCCGCCCGTCCACGAGGCCGATCGGCGCGAGCGTCACCGCCAGCGTGCCCATGGCGCCGAACGCCACCGGCGCGGTGTTGGCGACCAGCGCGACGATCGCGGCCCATACCGGTTCGAAGCCGAGGGCGACGAGCATCACCGGCCGGTGCGGACGGTCATCCGGTACACCCCAGGGGACGGTGTTTCGGGCTCGGCGCTGGAGATCGTCCGGTCCAGCGGCATGCCGTACGCGAGTCAGGCGACGACAACGGCCGCCAGCAGGCCCGTGAGGCCCGCCAGACGGGCCTTCATGCGCACGCCGCCGAGCAGGGCCAGGACGATCACGAGGCGAGCGCATCCCCGGATTCCGCCCCGCGGAAAGCGATTTCTCTTCGGTGCGCGCGATGGTCGTGTCCGCGACAAGCCAGAGTCAATGGGCGTGCAGCATTCAACGAAACCGGGAGGAGGAATCGAGCCAGGCGCTCAGTTGTCGGGGGAACGCAGAACCCGCAGGTGGCCGCGGCGCGCGACCTCCATCGGGTCCGCCGCGCGGCCACCGCCACCGGCCTGCGCCGCGCGCTCCTGGGGCCGGGCGGCCTCACGCACCGCGTTGGCGAGCGCTTCCAGATCGTCGCCGCTGGGGCGGGCCGGAGCCGAGCCGTCGAGGAGCCGGACGACCTCCCAGCCGCGGGGGGCGGTGAGACGCTCGGAGTGCTCGGCACACAGGTCGTAACAGTGGGGTTCCGCGTAGGTGGCGAGCGGGCCGAGGACCGCGGTCGAGTCGGCGTAGACGTACGTCAGCGTCGCTACGGCGGGACGGCCGCAAGCGGTGCGCGAACAGCGACGTACAGGGCTCACGACGTTGGACGGTACCGCACTCTTGAGCGGGCCGCGACGACTCTCCACCAGGTCACTCCACCGTGTCGGGCTGTGAATCGTCCCACACGTCTCTTCCGACACACGCGGCTGACCTGCGCGGATGCGCCTGTCCGGTGTCTCGTACAACCACGAAAACGGTCAACACCGCACACAAACACCATCAATTGCCTCGTGATCGCCGGTCTCGGAGGGATACGGAATCGAGCCCAACCTTGGCTGGAATGGTCATCCTGCGACATGCCGTACGGCGGCGGGCGAAGGTCCGGAATGCCGCGTGGAGGCCGGGCACGCGCCTCGCGCGAGGACTACGCTTCACCAGTGATGGACAACCGAGTACCGCCCCGCGCCGCAGGCCCCGGGCCCCGCCGCCGTGATCGTCACGGCCGGGGCATGCGCGGCCCGATCGCGCCCCCTCAGGTGCCGCTCGCGGCGAGCCGTGCCGAGGCGTTCGCGGATCTGGTGCAGGACTCCGTGGAGCGCCTGGAGCGGCGGTGGCCGCAGCTTGCCGACATCGATTTCCTCGTCCTGGAAGTGCCGAGGCTGGACGGGCCAGGGCGGGCGTGGAACGACGAGGCGGTACCGCTCGGCGGCACCATTCCGGCACGTGAGGGGCGTCCCGCGCGCGTGGTCGTCTACCGGCGTCCCGTCGAGATCCGCACCAAGGGGCGCGACGAGCGGGCGGCCCTGGTGCACGAGGTCGTCGTCGAACAGGTCGCCGAACTGCTCGGTCTGACGCCGGAGACAGTGGATCCGCGGTACGGGGAGGACTGAGCGGACCGGCGAGGACTGAGCCGACGTTCGCGGCGACGCCCGTCGGCTCCTGTCGCGCCGCCTACTTCTGCAGCACCGACAGATCCTGCTCCGCCTCCGGCACGGCCACCGTTCCCCGGTCGTCGGGCAGGGTCTGGATCGTAAAGGCCGGGACGCCGTCCTGCGACGCGATGAGGGTCCGGGACGCGTAGACCGGGCCGCCCGACACCGGCTCCACCGTGAGCGCGTACGTGCCCTTCAGGCCGCTCGGCACCGGCACCTCGACGTCCTGTGTCGTGCCCGCCTTGACCGAGTACGTCTTCGACACCGCCGTGCCACCCTCGGTGCCCGCCGACGCCGTGACCTTGACCTGCGCCGCCTCCCCCGGGGCGGCCAGCGACAGGGTCACGCCCTTCTCGGTGTTGCCGGCCGACGACGCGCGCGTGTCCACCGCTCGGGCCGCGGGGATGAACGCCGTCTCCTGGGAGTCGCCCTTGCCCCGCACCACCTGCACGGCGGCGACCACCGGCGCCGCCCGGTCCGTGGGCGTCAGCACCAGCGATCCGGGCTCGCCCCGCGTGACGTCCCCCAGGTCGATCGCGGTCGTCACGCCCGGCTTCACGTGCAGCGTCTCGTGCCCGGCCGGCGTGATCAGGCCGGTCGGCGAGGCCAGCCGCACCTTGAGGTCCGCGTCGGCGTCGCCCGGCGTGAACGCGACCAGGCGCACCGCCGTCGCGTCCTTCGGGATGCCCGGCACCACCAGGCTCCCCGCCGGCTCAGCGGCCGCCTCCAGCCAGTCGCCGCCCGCCTTGTCGTCCAGCGCCTGCACCGCGGCGCCGACCCGACCGCTGCGGACGTTGACGTGGACCGTGAGGTCGGTCTCCTTGGCGCCCGTCAGCGTCGACAGCAGGATCGGCTCGCTGGACCGGGGCGCGACCGTGATGCCCTCGCCCACCGTGGACTCCAGCGCCCCGTCCTTGCCGTACAGCTCGATGTCCACCACGGCGGCGGAGTCGTCCGGGTTGGTCAGGTGCACGTAGTCGGTCCGCCCGTCGGACGTGCTGGCCCCGGGGAACCAGAACTCGGTGTCCGGCGCCGAACAGTTGACCCCCAGCAGCCCCCGCCCCGCACCGGCGGTGACCTCGGTCGTCTCCTGCACGGTCCACCCCGGCGCGAACTTGCCCTCCGCCGTGCCCATCAGCGCGGGCGCCTCACCCCCCGAACTCTCCCCGGACACCGGCGAGCCGGGCTCCTTGGGCTCCAGCACGGGCTTCCCGTCCTTGCCGCCCCCGGCCGACTTCAGCTCGCCCTTCCCCTCGTTTCCCGTCCCCTCGGTGACCGGTGTGAAGGACGAGTACGTCGTCTCGGCGAGGTCGGACGTACTGGGCGCGGGGCAGACCAGGCTCGTGCGCTCCACCGGCAACTGGGCCGCCGCCTTGGCGGTGTCCGTGCCGGTCGCCTCCGGGGCGGACAGCACGGCGAACCCGGTGACGGCGGCCAGCGCGGCGACGCCGGCGATCAGGGACACGGTGGTGCGGTTCACTGCTGACTCCCGTCGGGGCGCTCACTGCCGCTGCCATGCGGGCCTTGTTGCTGTGTGGGGTCGTACGTCGCGTCATAGCCCTGCGGGTACTGGTCGTACGTCTGCTCGTAGGCGCCCTGCTGGGCCGAACCTCCGTACGCGTACGGGTCGTACTGCCCGCCCTGGTAGGGGTCCGCCTGGTACTGGTCGTTCTGGTACGGCTGCCCGTACCCGCCCGCCGCGTACTGCTGACCGGCGCCCTGGTACTGCTCCCCGCCGTACGTCCCGTACTCGGCGCCCGCGTAGCTCGCGGTGTCCCTCCCCCAGGCTCGAACGTCCTCGCCCGGGGGCACCCCCATGTCGTAAGGCTGCTGCTGCGGCACTGACACCGGGGTCTCCTCCTGCGGAGGAGACGGGAACTCCTCGCCCCGGGCTGCCTCTTCGGCCTCGGCCTGGGCCCGCAGGCGGCGGGCTCGGCGGCCCTCGCCTGCGACGGCCTGGGCGGGGATCGCGGGCTCCTCGGGGAGGTCGTCGTCGACGTCGCGACGGCGCCCGGGCAGGGCGAGCACGACGAGGACGACGGCGAGGAAGCCCTGCGCCCACAGCCAGGCGGTGTGGCCGATCGGGTCGTCGTAGGTGACGTCCAGCGTGCCGCCGCCGGTGGGGAGTTCGAAGCCCTGGGCCCAGCCGTCGACGGTGGTCCGGGTGAGCGGCTTGCCGTCGAGGGTGGCGGTCCAGCCGTCGGACGCGGTGTCCGCGAGGCGCAGGATCCGGCCGTCGGCGCCGTCCGGGACCTTGGTGTGGATCTCGACGGGTCCGGCGGCGACCGGCTGGGGGTCGCCCGAGCCGGAGGCCGGGACGATGACCGCGCGCGCGACCTGGCGGTCGACCCGCCACAGGGCGCTGCCGTCCTGCTGGCTGAGCCGGCTCAGGCCGGGTGTGGCGTCCAGGACGCGGCTGACTTCGCGGGGCGCGCCCTTGTGCACGAGGACGTAGCGCACGGCGAAGTCGCCGAGCTGGTCGGCCTGGTCGGCGCCGGAACCGGCGACGAGGTTGGCGACGACCTTGTCGAGCGCGGCATTGCCGCCGTCGGCCGCGGCGAGTTCGGCGTCGCCGAGGCGGGCGCCGGAGCCGCGGACCAGGGTGTAGCCGACGTGGGCGGTGGAGTCGCTGTCGAGGACGAGGGTGCGGGCCTGGTCGCGGGTGCTGCTCTCCTCGGCGACGAACGCGGGCACCTGCACCGGGTCGCGCCGCTCCACGGGGCCGTCGGCGCCGCGGATCATCCAGCCGGCGGCAATGAGCAGCGGGCCCGCGGCCGAGGCGAAGGCGATCAGCGCGGCGACCGGCTGGCGCCAGCCGAAGCTCTGCTCGGCCACACGCGCGCGTGCCCCCTCGGCGCCCATCACGGCGGCCGTGAGGAGCGCGATGCCGTAGACGAGGGTCGCGGGACCCGCCCAGGCGGAGCTGTTGGACAGCACCGCGAAGACGAGGCCCACGAGGGCGGCCGTCCAGGCCGTCCAGATTCCCGACTGACGCTCGTGGCGCATCAGGGCGGCCAGCGCGGCCAGCACGATGCCGAACAGCATCAGGCCGCTGACCGTGCCGGGCCCTCCCGGGCTGGCGCCGAGCAGGTCGAGGGCGGAGGCGGCCGAGTCGCCGTACTCCAGACCGGCTTCGCGGAAGAAGCCGAACGGCAGCAGGGACAGCGACCAGGGGGCGAGGAGCAGCAGGGGTGTGCCCAGCTGGGTCAGGAAGCGCAGGCCGTAGGCGGTGATGTCGCCGCGGCGTACGGCGAGCAGGCCGATGCCGAGGACCAGTGCGACGGGCCACACGATCGGCGTGAAGGCGGTGGTGACCGTCAGCAGCAGGGCGTACGCCCAGGTGGCGCGCCAACTGCCGCGCGCGCCCGAGGGGTTCGCGAGGCCGCTCGCCGCGACGGCCGCGCGCGCGAGGAGCGGCAGCAGCACGGCGAGGACGGCGGTGCCGAGCCGGCCGCCGGCGAGGGCGCCGGTGGCGGCGGGCAGGAAGGCGTAGACGACGGCCGCCCAGGCGCGCAGTAGCCGGGACTCGACGAGCGGGCGGGAGGCGAAGTACGCGGTGAACCCGGCCAGCGGCACCGAGCAGACCAGCAGCACCGTGACCACGAGGCCGGTGGAGCCGAACAGCGCCGAGGCCAGCATCGCCACCAGCGCGAGGTACGGCGGCGCGGCCGCGTTCCCGCCGGCGCCCACCGGGTGCCAGGAGTCGAGGTACCGCGACCACAGCTCACCGGAGTCGGCGGGGGCGGGCAGCAGGGCGCCGCCCGCGAGGGAGCCGCCGCCCAAAAGTTCGCGGCAGGCGACCAGTGAGACGAACAGCAGCACCAGGAAGAGCATCGGGCCGGGGTTGCGGGCGATGCGCTTCAGGCGGGCGAACTGCTCGATCTCCAGGAAGTCCGCGTCGTCACCGCCGGGCCCGGACTCGACCGCGCCGCCGTGCCGTCCGGCGCCGGAGGTGACCTCCGGGTCGGAGCGGCCGACGACGCTGCCCGCCGCCTGTTCGACGGTGGCCCGCACGGTGGCGCCGGGCGGCGGGAACAGGGGCCGCAACTCGCTCTTGTCGACCACCGGTCGGCCTCGCCGTCGGCGGCCCGCGACGATCCGCTCGGGCCGCAGCAGCACGCCCAGCAGACCCCGGATCTCGTCGACCGCCTGGCCCGGCACCTTGCCGACCAGATAGGCGACGGTCCGCAACAGCGTGCCGAGAACCAGCCGCAGCAGCACCCAGGGCAGGGTGGCCGTGCGGGCGTTGACGAGCAGGGTGTAGGCGGCGCCGGCCTTGTCGACCTTGTGGGGGGAGGCGGCGGTGCGGCCCGCGCAGTCGACGGTGCGGCGCTCCCGGGAGGCCGCCTCGGCGTGTCGTACGACCGCCTCGGGGGCGACGAGGACGCGGTGCCCGGCGGCGTGGGCGCGCCAGCACAGGTCGACGTCGTCACGCATCAGGGGCAGGCGCCGGTCGAATCCGCCGAGCTGTTCGAAGACATCGCGGCGGATCAGCATGCCGGCGGTGGACACGGACAGCACGGGCCGGACGTGATCGTGCTGGCCCTGGTCCTGTTCGCGGCGGTCCAGGCCGGTCCAGCGGCGGCCGGAGTTGGCGATGGTGACGCCGACTTCGAGCAGCTGCCTGCGGTCGTACCAGCCGCGCAGCTTGGGGCCGACCACCGCCACGTCGTCACGGCCCAGTTCGAGTTCGTTCTCCACGACCCGCAGCAGCTCTGCCAGGGCGTCGGGTTCGGGGGCGCAGTCGTCGTGCAGCAGCCACAGCCACTGCACCGGCTCTCCGTGCGGCAGCTCGGGCATGTCGTACGCGTCGTCGCGCCAGCTGCGCGTGACGGGGTCCCAGCCGCTCGGCCGCCTCAGGTACGGCAGGTCCTCCGGGGTGAGGACGGGCGCCGTGCGGTTGACCTCCTCGACGGCCTGGCCGAAGCCGGTGCGCCGGGCGAGGTGCAGCACGCGGTCGGGGCCGAGTGCCTCGGTGACGAGCTGGGCGGAGTCGTCGGCGCTGCCGGTGTCGGCGGCCATGACGTACTGAACCGGCCGCTCCTGGCCGAGCAGCCCGGCGAGCGCGTCGGGCAGCCAGCGGGCGCCGTCGTGGGAGACGAGGACCGCGGTCACCACATGACGCGGGAACTCTGGTGTGGCAGCGGCATCGTGCTGGGCTGCCGTGTGGCTGTGCACGGACATCGAGGTACGGGCCCCGGTTCGGTGGACTGTGGTGGACACCTGTGCCGTACGGGGACGGCGGGGTGTCTCGGACGAGCGACCACACTATCGGCTGCCCATGACGACGGCCCGCCGCCTGTGGATAACCCACCGGCGACGGGCCGTTCGCCCCGTATGTATTCGATCAGACGGCCGCCTTCTTCAGGCGACGGCGCTCCCGCTCGGACAGCCCGCCCCAGATACCGAATCTCTCGTCGTTGGCCAGGGCGTACTCAAGGCATTCGGAGCGGACCTCGCAGGCGAGACAGACCTTCTTGGCCTCGCGGGTCGAGCCGCCCTTCTCGGGGAAGAAGGACTCGGGGTCGGTCTGGGCGCACAGCGCGCGCTCCTGCCAGCCGAGTTCCTCGTCCGCGTCGTCGACCAGCAGTTGCTGCACCAGCTCGGTCATGTGCGCCCCTCGTCTGTCTTTCGCGTCCCCGTGATGTAGCCGTTACCGATTCCGGCTGAACGACACGAGTGAAATTACAAGTGTGCTGCTCCGGGCGAGTCAAGCCGAGATCTGCTATTGGGCCCCTTATTCACTCTGCGGAACCAAGGCCGTGCGGAAAGTGTTCAAATCGCCATAAACCTTGACACGCGGTCGGGGCCCGAGGGGCCACCGGCCTCGCACAGGCCCTGCACGAACCCTGTACGAGGAAGGACGTCCACTGGCTCAATCTCGTTCCGACGCGCGCACCGAAGCGAACCGGATCACAGTCGGGTCACAGGATCGCAACGCGGCTTGCGCGCCCGGTTGTGCGCCATGTGTCCCGGTAAACGACTGAGCAAACCTTTCACCTGAGCGATGAACCGGAAGAGGTGAAACATGTCCCACATATCGGGCGTCGGGTTGACAGTGAGGGTGTGAACCGGTGTTCTTGTGGGCATGCTCGCGAACTTGGCGCCCACCTCGACCCGCATCGCCGGGTCCCTCGGTGCTGCCCACGCTCGCTGCAGCTGTTGTTGCTGTTCCAGCTGTTGAGCCCTCCCCATCGCTCCGGCTGTGCCCCGAGTCGCCATGACTCGGCCGTCTTCTTCGTTGCTTCCGCGTCTCCGCTCTCCCGCCGAGGAACCACCGCACCCCATGAACAGCGACAGCGACCTCCAGATCGCCGGCGACATCCTCGAAGTCCCGCACCTGCTCCAGGCCCCGCGCGAGCACCCGGCCACCGTCGCCGAGTTCGTCGGCCTGGCCCGCTCCATCGCCGCCGACCGCTCCCAGTGGGAGCACCTCGTCCAGTACGACGCCACCAGCCGCTGGTACCACCGGCTGCGCACCGGCCCCGGCTACGAGGTCTGGCTGCTGTCCTGGGTGCCCGGCCAGGGCAGCGGCCTGCACGACCACGGCCCGTCCTCCGGCGTCCTCACCGTCCTGGACGGCACCCTCACCGAGCGGACGCGGCGGGGCACGCGCGCGTTGGAGCCCGGCGCGCAGCGGGTGTTCGCGCCGGGCTATGTGCACGAGGTGGTGAACGACGCCCTCGAAGCGGCGGTGAGTCTGCACATCTACTACCCGGGCCTCACGCAGATGCCCATGCACACCACCCCGCACTGCGAGGCGCGTGCCGTGACTGCCTGACGCGTTGCCGTAGCCGCCTGCAACACTTTCCCACCCGTCACCCGACCACCACCCCTCAACGAGTCAGCCTGGCGGCTGACACACTGTTTCAATGCGCATTGTGGTTCTGGCAGGCGGCATCGGTGGTGCCCGGTTCCTGCGCGGTCTGAAGCGGGCCGTGCCGGACGCGGACATCACCGTCATCGGCAACACCGGTGACGACATCCACCTCTTCGGGCTGAAGGTCTGCCCGGACCTCGACACGGTGATGTACACGCTCGGCGGCGGCATCAACGAGGAGCAGGGCTGGGGAAGGGCCGACGAGACCTTCCACCTCAAGGAGGAACTCGCGGCGTACGGCGTGGGGCCGGAGTGGTTCGGCCTCGGCGACCGGGACTTCGCCACGCACATCGTGCGGACCCAGATGATCGGCGCGGGCTACCCGCTGAGCGCGGTCACCGAAGCCCTGTGCGACCGCTGGCAGCCGGGCGTCCGCCTCATCCCGATGACGGACGACCGCGTCGAGACGCACGTGGCCGTCGAGCTGGACGGCGAGCGCAAGGCGATCCACTTCCAGGAGTACTGGGTACGGCTGCGGGCCTCGGTCCCCGCCGAGGCGGTCGTACCGGTCGGCGCCGAGCAGGCCAAGCCCGCGCCCGGCGTGCTGGAGGCGATCGCGCAGGCCGACGTCATCCTCTTCCCCCCGTCCAACCCGGTCGTCTCGGTCGGCACGATCCTCGCCGTGCCCGGCATCCGGGAGGCGATCGCCGACGCCGGGGTGCCGGTGGTCGGCCTCTCCCCCATCGTCGGGGACGCGCCGGTGCGCGGCATGGCCGACAAGGTGCTCGCGGCGGTCGGCGTGGAGGCCACGGCCGCGGCGGTCGCCGAGCACTACGGCTCCGGGCTGCTCGACGGCTGGCTGGTGGACACCGTGGACGCGAGCGCGGTGGAGCGGGTCGAGGGGGCGGGCATCCGCTGCCGGGCCGTACCCCTGCTGATGACCGACGAGCAGGCGGCCGCGCAGATGGCCCGGGACGCGCTGGCGCTGGCCGAGGAGGTGCGAGCCGCATGACCGGCTACCGCGTCTGGGCGATCCCCGGCCTGCCCGAGGTGGCACCCGGGGACGACCTCGCCAAGCTGATCGCCGCCGCCGAACCGGGCCTGGCCGACGGGGACGTACTCCTCGTCACCTCGAAGATCGTCTCCAAGGCGGAGGGCCGGATCGTCCAGGCGGACGACCGGGAGGCCGCGATCGACGCCGAGACGGTACGGGTGGTGGCCCGGCGCGGGCCCCTGCGCATCGTCGAGAACCGGCAGGGCCTGATCATGGCGGCCGCAGGCGTCGACGCATCCAACACCCCCAGCGGAACAGTGCTGTTGCTGCCGGAGGACCCGGACGCGTCCGCACGCACGATCCGAAACGGACTGCGCGACACCCTGGGCGTCGACGTCGGCGTGATCGTCACGGACACCTTCGGACGCCCCTGGCGCTCGGGGCTCACGGATGTGGCGATCGGCGCCGCCGGCATACGCGTACTCGACGATCTGCGCGGGGGCACGGACGCGTACGGCAATCCGCTCAGCGCCACCGTGGTCGCCACCGCCGACGAGCTTGCCGCCGCGGGCGACCTGGTCAAGGGCAAGGCGGCCGGACTGCCGGTCGCGGTCGTACGCGGCCTGCCGCACACGGTGGCCGAGGAGGACGGGGAAGGAGCGCGGGCATTGGTCCGGGGCGCACGTGACGACATGTTCCGGCTCGGCACGTCGGAGGCGGTACGCGAGGCGGTGACCCAGCGGCGTACGGTCCGGTCCTTCACGGACGAGCCCGTGGACCCCGGCGCGGTACGCCGAGCCGTGGCCGCGGCCGTGACGGCACCGGCGCCGCACCACACGACGCCGTGGCGTTTCGTCCTGCTGGAGTCGCCCGAGGCGCGGACCGAGCTGCTGGACGCGATGCGGGACGCCTGGATCGCGGACCTGCGCCAGGACGGCAAGACGGAGGAATCCATCGCCAAGCGCATACGCCGCGGGGACGTACTGCGCAACGCCCCGTACCTCGTGGTCCCCTGCCTGGTCATGGACGGCTCCCACACCTACGGGGACCCGCGACGGGACGGGGCCGAGCGGGAGATGTTCGTGGTCGCCGCCGGGGCGGGCGTACAGAACTTCCTGGTGGCGCTGGCCGGGGAGCGGCTGGGCTCGGCGTGGGTGTCGTCGACGATGTTCTGCCGGGACGTGGTGCGCGAGGTACTGCGGCTGCCGGCGGACTGGGACCCCATGGGCGCGGTGGCGGTCGGCCACCCGGCGGAGGAACCGCGGCCGCGGCCGGAGCGGGACGCGGGAACGTTCATCGAGGTGCGGTGACCAAGCCACCCCGACGCCTACCCTCATAGAGCAACCCCTCTACCCCCGGGATCACATTCGTGGCAGGACGTTTCGCTCCCCGCCCCACCCGCACGACGGTGCGCGGTGGGGAGGTCGGCGTGCCCGCGGGCGTGCCGCGGCAGGTGGCGCGGACGGCGGGACGGATCCGGACGTGGGTGCCGGACGGGCCGCTGGACCTCGGGCTGGTGCTGGGGCCGTTGCGGCGGGGCCCCGGGGATCCGACCTTCCGGACCACCCCGGACGGTTCGGTGTGGCGCGCGTGCCTCACGCCCGCCGGACCGGGAACGCTGCGGGTGTCGGCGCAGGGCACACAGGTGCGGGGCGAGGCATGGGGCCCCGGCGCGGACTGGCTCCTCGACCAGCTCCCCGACCTGCTCGGCGCCTCGGACGACCCCTCCCTCTTCGCCCCCCGGCATCGCATCGTCGCGCTGGCCCGGCATCGGCGGCCCGGCTTGCGGCTGACGCGGAGCGGGCTGGTCCTTGAGTCCCTGATTCCGTCGATCCTGGAGCAGAAGGTCACGACCGATGAGGCGTATCGGGCGTGGCGGTTGCTCGTACGGAAGTTCGGCGAACCGGCGCCGGGGCCGGTGCCCGGGCAGATGTATGTCATGCCACCACCGCGGACCTGGGCGCTGATCCCCTCGTGGGAATGGCACCGGGCCGGGGTCGACGACAAGCGGGCCTCCACGATCCTGCGAGCGGTACGGGTCGCTGCGCGGCTGGAGCAGACGGTGGGGATGCAACCCCCGGCCGCGCGGGCCCGGTTGGAGCTCGTGCCGGGGGTGGGGCCGTGGACGTCGGCGGAAACCGTGCAGCGGAGCCACGGGGCACCGGACGAGGTGACGGTAGGGGATCTGCATCTGCCGGGCATCGTGGGCTGGGCGCTGGCCGGGGACCGGGATGCGGACGACTCCGTGATGCTGTCCCTGCTGGAGCCCTATGCCGGGCAACGCCATCGCGCGGCTCGCCTGATCCTGCTGAGCGGAAGGGTGCCGCCGAGAAGGGCACCGCGGATGCCTCGGGGAGACATCGGGCGCTTGTAGGCGCCCCGGCGCTGCGCGAGCCGCAAGGCACCGCACGCACACCGGCGCCCGGCGCTGCAGCTGAGGCCGGGCGTCGCGCAGCCCGGCGCAACGGGGTGCCGCTGCGCCCACCCGTGCCTCCCCAGGCGGCACGACTGCCCGCAGCTACGCGCGCTGCGGCCGAGCCGGGGAACGTCACGCAACCCGGCGCTACCCGGCCGGCCGCCGCTACGCACGCACACGGCGAGCGCCCCGCGCGCGCCACGGCGATGGCCGCACTCGCGGACGCACGGAAGGGGCCGTGTCGGGGGGTGTCCGCCCGCAGCGGTTGGCGCGTCAACACGGGTACCTCTGTGAGAGACCGAGTCGCGCCGTTCCGAGGACGGACACCCCCCGACGCGGCCCCGACCCACACCCCGCACCGTAGGCGCGACAGCACCCCCCACCGAACAGCCACAGGCCGCCGCCGGCACGGCCCAGGCACCCACCCCTACTGATCCGACGAGAACCGCACCGCACCCCCCGGAATCCGCGCATCGCACCACACCCGCGCGCCCTCCCGGAGTTCGTTGTCGGGGCCGACCACCGCCCCGTCGCCGATGACCGTGCCGGTGAGTATGGAGCGCTGCCCGATGCGCGCCCGGGTGCCGATGAGGGAGTCGGTGATGACGGCGCCGGGCTCGATCACCGCACCCGGCAGGATCGTGCTGCCGAACACCCGCGCACCCTCCGCCACGAACGCCCCCTCGCCCACCACCGTGCCGCCGGCCAGTTTCGCGTCCGACGCCACCGTCGCCGTAGGCAGGACAAGCCGGTCACCACAACGCCCCGGCACCGCCGGAGAAGGCGCCCGGCCCAGCACCAGGTCCGCCGAGCCGCGCACGAACGCCGCCGGCGTGCCCAGATCCAGCCAGTACGTGGAGTCGACCATCCCCTGCAGATGCGCCCCCGCCGACAGCAGGTCCGGGAAGGTCTCGCGTTCCACCGACACGGGCCTGCCCCCCGGAATCGTGTCGATGACCGAGCGCCGGAAGACGTACGCCCCCGCGTTGATCTGGTCGGTGACGATCTCCTCCGGCGTCTGCGGCTTCTCCAGGAACGCCGTCACCCGCCCCGTCTCGTCCGTGGGCACCAGCCCGTACGCCCGAGGGTCCGTCACCTGCGTCAGATGCAGGGAGACATCAGCCCCCGTCGTCTCGTGCGTCCGCACCAACGCCCTGATGTCCAGCCCCGTCAGGATGTCCCCGTTGAAGACGAGTACCGGATCGTCGGGACCGGAGTGCAGCCGCGACGCCACGTTCCGGATCGCCCCGCCCGTGCCGAGCGGCTCATCCTCCGTGACGTACTCGATGTGCAGCCCCAGCGACGAGCCGTCCCCGAAGTACGGCTCGAAGACCTCCGCCAGATAGGACGTGGCGAGCACGATGTGCTCCACGCCCGCCGCCCTCGCCCGCGCCAGCTGATGCGTGAGGAACGGCACCCCCGCCGCCCTGACCATGGGCTTGGGCGTGTGCACCGTGAGCGGGCGCAGCCGAGTGCCCTTGCCGCCGACCAGGAGGATCGCTTCTGTCACCTGTCGTCTCTGCTTCCTGCCAGGACCGGCCGAACTGTTTTTCGGCCGGCCAGTGTATGCAGACCGTTGTCCGGTGCCTTCGACGGCCGTACGCCTCACCGAAAGCCCCCCACACGTCCGCCGATTGCGCCCCGCCGCACACCCCCGCCGCACCCCTGACCTCTCAGGGCCGCCCCTGGAGGCGTGACGCTTCCGACCGGACGGATCCGAGCTTGCCGTACAGGAGCTGTCCTGGGCAGTCCGTCAGGAAACCGTCCTTGTGGCCGGAGATCACATTCAGTCGTACGTTCGTATCCTTTTTGTAGAGGTTGCCACCCCCGGACTTCAGATATGTCGTGCCCCCCGGATCGCCCCCGAAGAGGCCCAGCTTCCAGGCCGTCAACTGCCCGACGGCCGTGACCGATGTCGTGGGCGGCGCGGTGGAGTCGAACGTGCCGAGAACGGCGATCCCTATGCTGTCGTGGTTGAAACCGAGAGTGTGCGCCCCCATGACCGGTTCCGCCACACCCCCGGCGCGCCCCTCGTAGATGTTTCCGCACTTGTCGACGAGGAAGTTGTAGCCGATGTCCCGCCAGCCCATGCTCACCACGTGGTAGCGGTAAATACTGCGGATGACGGACGGCGCCTCTGCGCAGGTGTAGTTGTTCCCGGTGGCGGTGTGGTGCACGAACGCCACCTTGACCTGCTTCGTGTAGAGGAACTCCTTCTCGCGCAGATTCTCGTCGGCGCCCCAGCCGCGCCGGGTGGTGATGCCCGGGCGCGGGCCGATGTACGGCTTGTCCAGCTGCTCCGCCGTCATCTCGGGGGCCCGCAGCACGAACAGCTCGTCCTCGGTGTCCGCCCGGTCCAGGGCCGGGATATCGGTGGCGCCGATCGGCGCCAGCAGGGCGTTGACCTCCGAGGCGGCGGCCGTCTCGGCGCTGAGGGGACCGGTGAGCGGGGGATCGTCGTCGGCACCGCGGGCGGCGCCCGCGCCGGTGTCCGCCCGGCCGGGGTCCACGAGTTCGAGGCGGAGTCCGGAGGGAAGCGGGGCAGGCGTACGTGAGGAGGCCTCGGGCAGGACCCGTACCTCCACGCCGTCGGAGTCCCCCACCCACAACGGCGCCGTGGCGCCACGGAGGCGGCCGGAGGAGTGTTCGGGGGTGCCCGGGTCGGGGCCGTGGTCGGCGTTGTGGGTGTCGACGTCCTGCCAGCCGGACCAGGCGCCGGTACCGGCCGCGCGGGTACGGACCTGGACGCGGCCGTGGAGTTCGGTGTCCGGGTCGTCCCAGACGACGCCGACGAGCGAGAACCGCCGTACGTCCTGGCGGGGCAGGCCCTGCGCGCCGGGCGCGCCCGCGGCTCGCTCATCGGACAGGGGGACCAGCGGAAGCGACTGGGTGCTTCCGGGGATACCGGGCTGGGCGGACGGGTCGGCGGCCGTCGTCCCGGCCCCGGCGCTCGCTGCCGGTAACGCGGTCGCCGCGGTCGCCGTGGTCGCGGTCAGGGTCAGCGGTAGGGCGAGGGCGGCGGCGCAGGTCAGGCCGATGGAGGAAGCAAGGAATCCACGCATGTTCCCGATACTGGACATAACCATACAAGTATGTCTATCGGGGAATTGACGCGCCGTCGGGGCGGATTCGCCCGAACCGGTGGCCCCGCCACTCGATGCGCGCCCGGCCGCGCGCGTACGCTTGCGCGGGTGAACGCCACCGATCGCACCCCTGCCGACCTGCTGCGTTCCGCGCTCGCCGCGGACCCCGCGCGCCCCCTGGTCACGTTCTACGACGACGCCACCGGAGAACGGGTCGAATTGTCCGTGGCCACCTTCGCCAATTGGGTGGCCAAGACCGCGAACCTGATCCAGGACGGACTGTCGGCCGAGCCCGGCGACCGGGTCGCGCTGCTGCTGCCCGCGCACTGGCAGACGGCGGTGTGGCTGCTGGCCTGTTCGTCGGTGGGGGTGCTCGCGGACATGGACGGCGAACCGGCGCGGGCGGACTTCGTGGTGGCCGGCCCCGGCCGGTTCGAGGACGGGCTCGCCTGCCGCGGCGAGCGGTACGCGCTGTCGCTGGCACCGCTGGGGCGGCGCTTCCCGTCGCCGCCGGAGGGATACGCCGACTACGCCGTGGACGTGCCCAGTCACGGCGATCGGTTCGCGCCGTACGCGCCGGTGGACCCGGAGGCGCCCGCGCTGATCGTGGCCGGGGCGGAGTACACCGGGGCCGAGGTCGTGGAGCGGGCGGCGGCCGACGCGCCCGGGCTGGATCTGACGGGGCCCGGCTCGCGGATCCTGTCCGCACTGCCGTACGACACCTGGGAGGGCCTCAGCGCCGGGCTGTACGCGCCGCTCGCCATCGGGGGATCCGTGGTGCTGTGCCGGAACCTGGACCGGCTGGACGGGGAGTCCCTGGCCAAGCGGATCGAGGCCGAGCGCGTCACGGCGACGGCCCGTTAGCGGGCGTCGCCAGCAGACGGCACCAGCAGGCGGCACCGGCAGACAGCACCAGCAGGCGGCACCAGCAGAAGTCACCCGTTCAGCCCACCCCCGCCCGCGCCCCCACCCCATCCGCGTCATGGTCGTAAGAGCAGTCTCACAAGACTCCATGAGGGGTGGATTCCGTCGTGAGGGACACCGCAGGCATGCCATCCGGGGGTCCGGACGACAAAACGCCGGCGGTGGTTCCCGGGCCGGGCGGCGGGGCGTCGGCGACCGGCGACGGCCTCATACGACGGCGCCGGCGGCGCTGGATACGGGGCGGCACGGCGGGGGTCGCGGGACTCGTCGCGGGTGCGCTGGCCGCCGGGTGGATCGTGTACGCCAAGCTCGACGGGAACATCACGCCCGACGAGGCCGCGGCCGCCGAGCTCGCGCGCTACGAGCGGGAGCGGCCCACCGCGCTGGTGCGGGGCGCGCAGAACATCCTGCTCATCGGCTCGGACTCACGGGCCGGGGAGGGCAACCGCAAGTACGGGCGGGACTCCGGGACCGAGCGGTCCGACACCACCATCCTGCTGCATCTGTCGGCCGGGCGCCGCAGCGCCACCGCCGTCTCGATCCCCCGTGACCTGATGGTGGACGTCCCGAGCTGCCGGCGCCCGGACGGCAGCCGCACCGATCCGGAGTTCGCGATGTTCAACCACGCCTTCGAGACGGGCGGTTCGGCCTGCACGATCCGTACCGTCGAGCGGATGACGGACATCCGGATCGACCATCATGCGGTCGTCGACTTCAGCGGGTTCAAGAAGCTGGTCGACGCGGTCGGCGGCGTACGGATCTGCGTGGCCGAGCCGATCGTCGACGAGGAGGCGAAGCTGCGGCTGCCCGCGGGCCCCGTGACGCTCGACGGCGAGCAGGCCCTCGGCTACGTCCGCGCCCGCAAGTCCCTCGGCGACGGCAGCGACACCGACCGGATGGAGCGCCAGCAGCAATTCCTCGCGGCGCTGGTGCAGAAGCTGCGCAGCGGCGACGTACTGCTGAATCCCGTGAAGCTGTACCCCGTCCTGGACGCGGCCACGTCGTCACTCATCACGGACCCGGGGCTGGCAAGTCTGCGTGGTTTGTACGACCTTGTCCGTGGGCTGCGCGACATTCCCACGGAACGTGTGCAGTTCCTGACCGTGCCGCGGGAGTCGTATGCCCGCAATGCCAATCGCGACCAGTTGATGGAACCGGAAGCCCAACGGCTCTTCGAGCGGTTGCGCACCGACGCACCGGTGCAGGTCTCGCGGAAGCCCCTGCCGGATTTCCGTGAAAGCGCCTACGAGGGCAGCGGGGGTGCGGATTCGCAGTCGTTCGGTTACGGGGAGTACGCCGATTCCATCCTGTCCCCCGTTTCCCCCGCGCCCACGTTCAGCGGGAAGACCGCCGCCGACGACGGCTGCCGGTAAAGCGCGCACCAAGTCGGCGAACTTTCGTTCAAGGAAATGGGCGGATTGCCCAGTTGTAGGGACGTGGAATTTGTCACCGCCGTCGCTCGACGCTGAACTGGCCGGATAGTGTGAGCGCTTCGGTGCACCCGGCCCCCGGCCACGCAGTCCTTTTCCGGGGTCGCGCACTGTGTACGTGGTTTGTACGAGACCGAGCGCCTCGAGGGGGAAGGCGCCGCGTGGCCCCGACGGAGGATTCAGACAACCGTGGACGCGCAAGGCCGTGGGCGGGCGGAGAACATCGACCCCGCAGACCAGTGGGTACTCAATCCGAACACCGGCGAATACGAACTGCGACTGAGCCCTTCCGCACCGCAGTCGACGGTTCCCGGCCCGCGCCGAGCAGGCTCCCGCGCCTCCGGGGGCGGACCCCGCGCCCGTACGTCGGGCCCCGGCCGTGAGAAGCAGGACGCCCCGGGCCGTGAGGTCCCGGCCCAGCGCAGGCGCCGCGGTGCGCCCGCCGAACCCCCGCCGGGACGACGCAGCCGCCGGCCCGCGAAGAAGTCGAAGGCCAAGAAGGCCGTGCTGTGGACCGGCGGCACCATGGCCTTCGTCCTGCTCGCGGCGGCGGGTGCCGGATACCTCTATATCAACCACCTCAACGACAACATCACCTCCTCCTCCGCAGACGGCGCCAGCACCGGTGGCTTCCAGAAGGACAAGGCCATCAACATCTTGTTGATCGGCACCGACAAGCGCACCGGCGCGGGCAACGAGTCCTACGGCGACGCCGGCAGCCCCGGCCACGCGGACACCACGATCCTGCTGCACGTCTCCAAGGACCGCTCCAACGCGACCGCGCTCAGCATCCCGCGCGACCTGATCGTGGACATCCCGGACTGCCCGACCACACTGGAGGACGGCAGCCAGAAGATCATCCCGGGCTCGCAGGGCGTCCGCTTCAACACCAGCCTCGGCCAGGACGGCCGTACGCCGTCGTGCACCATGCGCACGGTGACCGAGCTGACCGGGATCACGCCGGACAACTTCATGGTCGCCGACTTCAACGCGGTCAAGACGCTGACCACCGCGGTCGACGGCGTCGAGGTGTGTCTGGCCAAGGACATCAACGACCCGGACTCCAAGCTCAACCTGCCGGCCGGCCCGCACACCATCGAGGGCGAGCAGGCGCTGGCCTTCGTCCGCACCCGGCACTCCGTCGGCACCGGCGGCGATCTGAGCCGGATCAACCTCCAGCAGCAGTTCCTCAGCGCGCTGATGCGCAAGCTGAAGTCCAACGACACGCTCACCAACCCGTCGAAGATGCTGAAGCTGGCCGAGGCGGGCACCAAGGCGCTGACCGTCGACTCCGAGCTGGACAGCATCGGCAAGCTCAAGGACCTCGGTCTGGAGCTGGGCAAGCTCAACACCAAGAACCTGACGTTCACCACGGTGCCGGTCGTCGACAACCCGGCCGAGACGGTCAAGGCGACCGTCGTGGTCAACGAGGCGAAAGCACCCGAGGTCTTCGAGGCCATCAAGAACGACGTCTCCTTCACCGAGGTAAAACAGCAGAAGGCCAAGGAGAAGTCCGCGGTGGCCGCCCGGCTCAAGGGCACCAAGGCCGACCCGTCCGAGGTGCGGGTGCGGATCCTGAACGGCGGCGCCCCGGCGGGCAGCGCCCAGGAGACCCTCAACTGGCTGCAGAACGACGAGGGTGTGACGAAGTCCGAGAACGCGGGCAACGCGGACGAGGAACTGAGCAAGACCACCCTGGAGTACGCGCCCGAGCAGGCCGACCAGGCCCGCAGGCTGGCCGACATCATGGGCCTGCCCGGGTCCGCGATGAAGCCCGGGGAGAGCGTGGAGAACTCCCAGGGCCTGCCCACGATGACGCTGACACTGGGCAAGGACTTCAAGGGTGCGGGCGTCTCCCTCACCGCTCCGACGAAGGCGCCGGACGTCGAGAAGTCCACGGCGGACAAGGTCGTGTGCGTCGAGTAGTGAATTGGGGGGTAACCCATCGGGTCCCTCAAGCGTCTGACTTGTCGCGGGGCGGCCCCGTGGGTGAAGGCGCAGGGGTGGGAGGGCAGGCAAGTGGCGCAGAGCGGTGTGCGCGAGGACGCGCCGGCGGTGAAGGACAAGGACACGACGTCGCTCGCCACGCGACCCGAGGAGGCCAGGGACACTGCGGGCCGCCACGTGCGGCACGGTGGCGGTGGGCGGCGCGGGGGGCGCCGCGGCACCGCACGGCGGCCGCGCAGACGACGTGTGCTGCGCTGGTCGGCGACGGTGTTGTCGGTAGTGATACTGGGGACCGCGGGCGCGGGCTATCTCTACTACCGGCACCTCAACGACAACCTGGAGACCGGCCGGCGCAGCGGCGGTGACTCCAAGGCCGAGAAGCCGCAGCCGAACGCGGCCGGGCAGACGCCGCTGAACATCCTGCTGATCGGCTCCGACAGCCGGAACACGGCGCAGAACCTGGAACTCGGCGGCTCCAAGAGCAGCGTCGGCAGCAAGCCGCTGGCGGACGTGCAGATGCTGGTCCACGTCTCCGCGGACCGCAAGAGCGCGTCGGTGGTGAGCATTCCGCGTGACACCCGGGTCGACATACCCGCGTGCACGGACCCGGAGACCGGCGAGACGTACCCGGCGACCAACCGGATCATCAACGAGTCCCTCGCCCGCGGCGGCGCCGGCTGCACGCTGACCACCTGGGAACACCTCACCGGGGTCTACATCGACCACTGGATGATGATCGACTTCGCGGGTGTGGTGAGCATGGCCGACGCGGTCGGCGGCGTCGAGGTCTGTGTGAAGCAGAACGTGTGGGACCGCCCGCTGCCCGGCGTGCCCGGCGGCTCCGGCCTGAAGCTGAAGGAGGGCAAGCACAAGGTGCAGGGCAAGGAGGCGTTGCAGTGGCTGCGCACCCGGCACGCCTTCTACAGCGACGTGGGCCGGGCCAAGGCCCAGCACATGTACATGAACTCGATGATCCGCACCCTGAAGCAGCAGAACGCCTTCACGGACGCCCGGCGGCTGATGAACCTCGCCGAGACGGCCACGAAGGCGCTGAAGGTGTCCGAGGAGATCGGCGGGGTCAAGCAACTGTACGACCTCGCCATGCAGCTGAAGACGGTGCCGACGAACCGCATCACCATGACGACCATGCCGACGGACACCGACCCGCAGAACGCCAACCATCTGGTACCGGTCGGGGCGGACGCGGAGAAGATCTGGGCGATGATCCGGGACGACGTGGCCTTCGACAAGAACGGCAAGCCGTCCACGAAGAAGCCAGCGGGCACCGACGAGAACAAGGAGAACGCGTCCGGCGACCCCGCCGCCGACGACGCCGAGATCGGTGTCCTGGTGCAGAACGCCACCCGGTCCGACGCCGAGGGCGCGGTCGACGGACGGGCGAGCGCGGTCGCCGGGGTGCTGGTGGAGAAGGGCTTCGCGCGGGCGGCTGCGGACACTACGAGCGGACTGTCCGTGGAGAAGACGGTCGTCCGCTACCCGAGCGCCGAACTGGAGGGCGACGCCCAGCGGGTCGCCAAGTCCCTTGGCATACCGCTGAGTTCGGTGCAGAAGTCGACCGATGTCACCGGGGTCACGCTGGTCGTGGGTGCCGACTGGCGCACCGGGACGACGTACCCGAAGCAGACGCCGCCGGAGGCCGGGGACGTGCCGGAGTCGGCGGGCGCGATCAACGGGTCGGACAGCAGCCAGTGCATGGACGTGTACGCGCCCTACCGCTGGTAGGACGCGGCAGGGGCGTGCCCGGCGGCACGCCCCTGAAGGAGTCTCACGCGGTGGCGGAGTCCCGCACCGCCGGCCGCCGGGACGCGATGACCCGCCTCGCCAGGGACCTGGGGCTGGTCAGGAAGCCGTACCCCCACGACATGTGCATCGTGGCGAGGGCGACGGGGATCTGCAGCCGGGCCTTCAGGGGCAGACCCTTGCCCGCCGGTACGGAGCCGAGGGCGATCGCCGCCAGATAGCCGCCGGGGATCAGGAACCCCCAGGGCGTCAGCGCGGCGCCCACGACCAGCCCGGCCGCGATCGCGCACACGGCGGTCGGCGGGGCGAGGTAGCGCAGGTTGATGGACCCGGCGTGGTAGCGGGCGACGACGTGCCGCCAACGGCCGTAGTCCTTGTACTGCTTGGCCAGCGCCTTCACGCTGGGCCGCGGCCGGTACGACACCTTCAGCTCGGGCGAGAACCAGATCAGCCCGCCCGCCTCGCGGATCCGGAAGTTCAGCTCCCAGTCCTGGGCGCGGATGAACTCCTCGTTGTACCCGCCCTGTTGTTCGAGAGCCGCGCGGCGGAAGACGCCGAGGTACACCGTCTCGGCGGGTCCCGCCTGACCCCCGGTGTGGAACGCGGCGTTCCCGACGCCGATCTTCGAGGTCATCGCGGCGGCGACGGCGTGCTCCCAGTCGTTCTCGCCCTCGGCGTGCATGATGCCGCCGACGTTCTGCGCGCCGGTCTCCTCCAGGAGCCGTACGGCGGTCGCGATGTAGTTCGGGGAGAGCATGCCGTGGCCGTCGACGCGGACCACGATCGGATGCCGGGAGGCCTTGATCGCGGCGTTCAGCGCGGCGGGCGTCCGGCCGGTCGGGTTGGGCACCGTGTGCACCCGGGGGTCCTCGGCGACCAGCGCGGCGGCGATCTCGTCCGTGCGGTCCGTGGACGGGCCGAGGGCGATCACGACCTCCATCTCGCCGGCGTACTCCTGGGCGAGGATCGCGTGGACGGCGCCGCGCAGATGCCGCTCCTCGTTGAGGACGGGCATGATCACGGACACGGCGGGGAACTGCACGTCGGGATTGGCGTTCATAGGGCCCTCACGTTACCGCGAACGGGCGACAGCGAGACGCCCGCCCGGGGCGGTGCACCGGTCCACAGATCGTATGGGCCTACGGTGCTCATGATCCCACGTACGACCGCAGCGCCCGCTCCAGCGGAGGTTTTCCCATGCCCGCCTCGCCGCCTCGGTCCCCTGCCCGGCCGCAGCGCCGCCCGCAGCCCCGCCCCGCGGTGCGTCCGCCCGTACGGCGGAAGAGGCCGCGTTGGGCCATGCGGGCGATCACCACGCTGTCCGTGGTGATCCTCGCCTCGGCCGGGATCGGGCACGCGGTGGTCAGCAGTCTGGACGCGGGCATCTCCCGGGTCGATCCGTTCCGGGACATGAAGAACCGGCCGCGCGCCGGGCACGGCATGAACCTCCTGCTGGTCGGCACCGACGGCCGGGACAAGATCTCCGAGGCCGAGCGGCGCAAGTACCGCCTCGGCGGGGCGCCCTGCCACTGCACGGACACGATCATGATCGTGCACATCTCGGAGGACCGGGAGCGGGCCAGCGTGGTGAGCCTGCCGCGCGACTCCTACGCCGAACTGCCCGCGCACATCGACCACACCACGGGCAAGCGGCACGCGGCGCATCCGGCCAAGCTGAACGCGGCGTACTCGGAGGGCGGGCCGCAGCTGACCGTGCGGACGGTCGAGCACATGACGCGGGTGAAGATCGACCACTATCTGGAGATCGACTTCACCAGCTTCATGCGGACGGTGGACGTGCTGGGCGGCGTGAAGATCTGCACGGCCCGCCCGCTGAAGGACTCCCACAGCGGCCTGGACCTCCCCGCCGGCACCCACCGGCTCTCGGGCGGCCAGGCCCTGCAGTACGTCCGCGCCCGGTACGTCGACGGGGCGTCCGACCTCGGCCGGATGCAGCGCCAGCAGCACTTCCTGGCCGCGCTGATCGCCCAGTCGACGTCGTCCGGGGTGCTGCTGAACCCGATGAAGTTCCGGGACGTGACGCGGGCGGTGCTGGGCTCCGTCCGCGCGGACAAGGGCTTCGGCACGGACGAACTGCTGGACCTGGCCCGGGCGATGCGCAACTTCTCCCCGTCCTCCTCGGAGTTCGCGACGGTCCCCATCGGCCGGATGGGATACGCCGTGAAGGGCATCGGCTCGACACTGAAGTGGGACCCCGTCAGGTCCGGCCGTCTCTTCCAGGCCCTCCGCGACGACAAGCCGCTGGCCGCAGGCCGTCCCAGGGACACGTCGGTGCGTGTCGAGGTGGCACCCCAGCAGATCCGCGTCCAGGTGCAGAACGGCACGAAGACCCCCGGCCTCGGCCGCCGCGCGGACGCCGCCCTGGCGGCCACGGGCTTCCGCACCACCCGCCGGCCGACGAACGCCACGACCCAGTCCGTACGCCGGACGGTCGTCGCCTACGACCCCCGCTGGGACCGCTCCGCGAGGTCCCTCGCGGCGGCCCTGCCCGGCAGCGAGCTGCGGCCGGTCAAGGGGCAGGGGGCGACACTGAAGGTGATCGTGGGGACGGACTACCGGCAGGTACGGAAGGTGAAGGCGACGGATGTGCGGGAGGGGGAGTTCGGGGTGGTGCGGGGGGACGAGGTGAGGTGCTCGTAGCGCCGCGTCGGTCGACGAAGCCCTCCACGCCCGTAAGCCCGCGTCGGCTCTCGAAAGACGCCGCGCTCATGGGACTGCGCCGGCTTCGACGACCTCCGCACACGCCAACGCAGACCAGCCCCCGCACTCGTCAGCCCCGGTCAGTCCTCGAACCCCTCCGCCGCCCGCTTCTCCCGCAGTTCCATGATCGCCCGGCGGCGGGCCAGCCGGTGGGTGCGGCGGATCTGGGCCTCCTGGTAGCGGCGCTTGTCGCGCTCCGTCTCCGGTATGACCGGCGGGACTTGGCGGGGCTTGCCGTCGGCGTCGACCGCGGCGAAGACCAGGTAGGCGGAGCCGACCTGGGTGGGCGGGGTGGACTCGTTCCAGCGTTCGGCCAGGACCCGGACGCCGACCTCCATCGAGGTCCGGCCGGTCCAGTTGACCTGCGCCTTGACGTGGACCAGGTCACCGACGCGGACCGGCTCCAGGAACGCCATCTCGTCCATGGAGGCGGTGACGGCGGGACCGCCGCTGTGCCGGCCGGCCACCGCGCCCGCCGCGTCGTCGACCAGCTTCATGATCACACCGCCGTGCACGGTGCCCAGCAGGTTCGTGTCGCTGTGGGTCATGATGTGGCTGAGAGTGGTCCGGGACGCGGAGGTGGGCTTACCCGGGATGTCCGGGGTCTCCGGCTCCGGGGCGCTGGCCTGGTCTGTCATGGCCTCCACCTTATGCCGAGGTGGAGGCCGTGGAATTTGTGTCAGCTTGGCAACAGCCGCGCTGTGATTTTCCGCCGAACCTTGTAAGGCACACAGTCGCGCCCTGCACACTGGGGCGCATGAATGACTGGCCCCAGGGATGGTCCGACGACAACCGCGGCACCAGGTACGGACGCGGCAGCGCAGGCGCGCAGCCCGAAGGCGCCCGCGTGATGCGCCAGGTGCGCCGCGGCCAGGCGGTGCCGCCCGGCGGCGGCCAGGCGGCACCGCCGTACGGAGTCCCGCAGCAGCCGTCGTACGTCGACGGACAGGGGTACGACGGTTACGACAGCGGTTACAACACCGGACAGGTCTATGGCACTCCGGGCGGCCGGGGTCCCGGCGGACCCGGCGACGGGTACGGCGACGGCTATGGCGGGCGTGCGCCGCGGCCCGCGCCGAACTGGCGGCGCCGTATCAAGGTGACGTCGATCACGGTGGTGACCGTGCTGGTCGTCTCGCTCGTCGGCACGTACTTCTGGGCCGACTCCAAGCTCAACCGCGAGGTCGACCTGTCGAAGGTGATCGACCGGCCGGAGGCGGGCGAGGGCACGAACTACCTCATCGTCGGCTCCGACAGCCGTGAGGGCATGACCGACGAGCAGAAGAAGGAACTGCACACCGGGTCCGCCGAGGGCAAGCGCACGGACTCGATGATGATCCTGCACACCGGGAGCAACGGCTCGACGCTGGTCTCGCTGCCGCGCGACTCGGACGTGGAGATACCGACGTTCGTCGGCTCCGAGTCCGGCAAGACGTACCAGGGCACGGGCCGGCATGTGAAGCTGAACGCGGCGTATGCCGAGGACGGGCCCGAACTGCTGGTCCGTACCGTCGAGTTCAACACCGGACTGCACATCGACCACTACGTCGAGATCGGTTTCGCCGGTTTCGCGAACATCGTGGACGCGGTCGGCGGTGTCGAGATGGACATCCCGCAGGACATCAAGGACTCCAAGTCGGGCGCCGACCTGAAGAAGGGCAAGCAGGTCCTCGACGGCGAGCAGGCCCTCGCCTTCGTGCGCACCCGGTACGCGCTGGCCGGCTCCGACCTGGACCGTACGAAGAACCAGCAGAAGTTCCTCTCCGCGCTCGCCGGCCAGGTGGCCACGCCGAGCACGGTCCTCAACCCGTTCAAGCTGTACCCGACCATGGGTGCCGGTCTGGACTCCCTCATCGTCGACAAGGACATGGGCCTGTTCGACCTGGCCGACATGTTCTGGGCGATGAAGGGCGTCAGCGGCGGCGACGGCACGTCGATGAACATGCCCCTGGCGGGCAACGCCCCCAACGGCAACCTCCAGTGGGACACGGCCAGGGTGAAGACGCTGGTCGAGCAGCTGAAGAACGACGAGAAGGTCACGGTCTCGGGTGACTGAGCCCGGGGAGCGGCGGCCCTTCGACGCGGTGCTCTGCGATGTCGACAACGTGATCCGGTTCTACGACGCCTCCCGCGTGACGGCCCTGGAGCGGGCCGCCGGGCTGGCCGAGGGCATCACGATGAAGGTGGCTTTCGCGCCCGAGACCGACCTGCCGCTGATGCTGGGCCGGATCGGCATGCCGGAGTGGGTCGAGGCGATCGTGGCCGGCTTCGCCGGACTGACGCCGGAGCCGGTGGCGTACGAACTGGCGAGCGCCTTGGCCGAGGCGCCCTTCCACGCCGACGAGACGGTGGTGTCGCTGCTGCGCCAGGCCCGCGAGCTGATGCCGCTGATCCTGGTCAGCAACGCCTCCGTGACCCTGGAGGCCGACCTCGACTCGCTCGGTCTGTCCGAGCTCGCCGACCACGTCGTCAGCAGCGCCCGGGTCGGGCTGGTCAAGCCGGATCCGCGGATCTACCGCATCGCCGCCGACCTGGCGGACGTAGTCCTCGACCGGTGCCTGTTCGTGGACGACACCCTGGAGAACATTCAGGCGGCGGCCGCGCTCGGTATGGCGACCGTCCACTTCCGCGCACCGGCCGACCTGGAACGGGCCCTGGCGCCGCTGCTCTGAACGACGCCGGGTCCGTCGGCGGAGGCACGTGGGAGGTTGAACGAGCCGTTTCCGCCACGGATGACCTTCCGCCTCTGATCACGACCGCATGGCCGCCATGTCAATGCTCGCGTTGCACCGCGCGCGACAGGTCTCCTGACAGTTGAGCAGAACGACGTCAGCCCCCGCCTCGTGCCGGGAGCTGACGCGTCGAACGACGGATGGCTGCGGACTACGGCAGGTTCCGCGCCATCACGATGCGCTGCACCTGGTTCGTGCCCTCGTAGATCTGCGTGATCTTGGCGTCCCGCATCATCCGTTCCACCGGATAGTCACGCGTGTACCCGTAGCCGCCGAGGAGCTGGACCGCGTCCGTGGTGACCTCCATGGCCACGTCCGACGCGAAGCACTTGGCGGCGGCGCCCAGGTAGGTGAGGTCGGCGTCGCCGCGTTCGGAGGCCGCGGCTGCCTGGTAGGTCAGGGCGCGGGCGGCCGAGATCTTCATGGCCATGTCGGCGAGCATGAACTGGATACCCTGGAAGTCGGCGATCGGCTTGCCGAACTGCTTGCGCTCCTGGACGTAGCCCTTCGCGTAGTCCAACGCCCCCTGCGCGATGCCGAGGGCCTGCGCGGCGATGGTGATGCGGGTGTGGTCCAGGGTCTTCATCGCCGTGGCGAAGCCGGTGCCCTCCTCGCCGATCATGCGGTCGGCGGGGATGCGGACGTTGTCCAGGTAGACCTCGCGGGTCGGGGAGCCCTTGATGCCGAGCTTCTTCTCGGGGGCGCCGAAGGAGACGCCCTCGTCCGACTTCTCGACGACGAAGGCCGAGATGCCCTTCGAGCGCTTCGACGGATCCGTGACCGCCATGACCGTGTAGTACTCGGAGACGCCCGCGTTGGTGATCCAGCGCTTCACGCCGTTGAGGACGTAGTGGTCGCCGTCGCGGACCGCGCGCGTCTTCATGCCGGCCGCGTCGGAGCCCGCCTCGGGCTCGGAGAGGCAGTACGAGAACATCCCGTCGCCCTTGGCGAGCGGTGTCATGTACTTCTTCTTCAGGTCCTCGGAGCCGGAGAGGATCACCGGGAGCGAGCCCAGCTTGTTCACCGCGGGGATGAGGGAGGACGAGGCACACACGCGCGCCACCTCCTCGATGACGATCACCGTGGCCAGCGCGTCCGCACCCGCGCCGCCGTACGACTCGGGCACGTGCACCGCGTGCAGGTCGTTGGCGACCAGCGCGTCCAGCGCCTCCTGCGGGAAGCGGGCCTCCTCGTCCACCGCGGCGGCGAACGGCGCGATCTTCGCCTCGGCCAGCGCACGAACGGTGTCGCGGAGCATCTCGTGCTCCTCGGACGGGCGGTACAGGTCGAAGTCAGCCGATCCGGCCAAGGTCTCTCACGCTCCAAGGAAGACGCTGTGATGCTGCTGGCGCTAATTACCGTTAAGTAACCCAAATTTTAGAGGTCCGCCCACGCCAAGGGGTACGTGAGCTTGACGACAGCGGGAAAGTTGCCCGTCGGGACCGACGGCTATGCTCGGCCCCGCACTACAGACGCTACCCAGTGGAGTCCCCATGGCCCTCAGGATCACCGTGATCGGTACCGGTTATCTCGGCGCGACCCACGCCGCGGCCATGGCCGAACTCGGGTTCGAGGTGCTGGGGCTCGACGTCGTCCCGGAGAAGATCGAGATGCTCCGGCGGGGCGAGGTCCCGATGTACGAGCCGGGCCTTGAGGAGCTGCTGCGCAAGCATGTCGCCGGGATCGAGGGGTCCAGCGGGCGGCTGCGGTTCACCACGGACTACGCCGAGGTGGCGGCGTTCGGCGATGTGCACTTCGTCTGTGTGAACACCCCGCAGAAGCACGGCGAGTACGCCTGCGACATGAGTTACGTCGACTCCGCGTTCGCCTCCCTCGCCCCGCATCTGACCGGTCCCGCGCTGGTCGTCGGCAAGTCGACCGTGCCCGTCGGCTCCGCCGACCGCCTCGCCGCCTACCTCGCCGAGCACGCGCCCGCCGGCGCGGACGCCGAACTGGCCTGGAACCCGGAGTTCCTGCGCGAGGGCTTCGCCGTGCAGGACACCCTCCACCCCGACCGGATCGTGGTCGGCGTGCGCAGTGACCGGGCCGAGAAGCTGCTGCGCGAGGTGTACACGACTC
The DNA here is from genome assembly GCF_013009255.1 of Streptomyces sp. Z423-1. Taxonomy (NCBI): domain Bacteria; kingdom Bacillati; phylum Actinomycetota; class Actinomycetes; order Kitasatosporales; family Streptomycetaceae; genus Streptomyces; species Streptomyces sp. Z423-1. The sequence goes on along the minus strand of NZ_CP053109.1, from coordinate 5,692,572 downwards.
CGGTCGCCGACGGGTCGCCGTTCGTGGTGACCGACTTCCCGACCGCCGAGCTGGTGAAGACCTCGGCGAACTCCTTCCTCGCCACCAAGATCTCCTTCATCAACGCGATGGCGGAGGTGTGCGAGGCCGCGGGCGGCGATGTGGTGAAGCTGGCGGAGGCGATCGGGTACGACGACCGGATCGGCAAGAAGTTCCTGCGGGCCGGGATCGGCTTCGGCGGCGGCTGTCTGCCGAAGGACATCCGGGCGTTCATGGCGCGCGCCGGTGAGCTGGGCGCCGACCAGGCGCTGACCTTCCTGCGCGAGATCGACTCGATCAACATGCGGCGGCGCGGGCAGATGGTGGAGATGGCGCGGGAGGCGCTCGGCGGCGGGTCCTTCCTGGGCAAGCGGGTGGCCGTGCTCGGCGCCGCGTTCAAGCCCGACTCCGACGACGTCCGCGACTCGCCCGCCCTGAACGTCGCCGGGCAGATCCACCTCCAGGGCGGCCAGGTGACGGTGTACGACCCGAAGGGCATGGACAACGCCCGGCGGCTCTTCCCGACGCTGGGGTACGCCGACTCCGCGCGGGCGGCGGTGCGGGGCGCCGACGTCGTACTGCACCTGACGGAGTGGCGGGAGTTCCGTGAGCTGGATCCGGGCGCGCTGGGCGAGGTCGTGAAGTCCCGCGTCATCCTGGACGGCCGCAACGCGCTCGAACCGGAGCTGTGGCGGCGGGCCGGGTGGACGTACCGCGCGATGGGCCGTCCCACCGCATAGTTGTCGGGGCGACGCCGGTTCGGCCGAGGCTCAGTCGGCCGAACCGGCGTCTTCACGCATTCTGCACCACCGGCGCGGCCGTCAGGCGCCCTTCGCCCGGTACCGCCGCATCTTCGCCCGCGCCCCGCACACCGACATCGAGCACCAGCGGCCACGTCCGGCCGGGCTGCGGTCGTAGTACGCCCAGTGGCAGTCGGGCAGCTCGCAGGCCTTGAGCCGCTCCCACGTGCCCTCCGTGAGCGCCTGGGCCACCGCCGCCGCCACCCGTGACAGCAGCGGGCCCTCCTCGACCGGCGTGAGGCGCGCGGAGCCGTCCCGCTCGTCGACGGCCACGCACAGCGGCGCGCGCGCCAGCAGTTCGCCCAGCGGTGTCACCGCGCGGTGCGGCGGGTGCCCGGCGTGCGCGAGGCAGGCGGCGCGCAGGGACTCGCGCAGTTCGCGTACGTCCGCCAGGTCCCGTTCGCCGATCCCGAAGGGCGCCCGGCCCTCGGCCGTGTCGAGAGCGTCCGTGCCCGACTCCAGGTCGACGGTGTTGACCAGGGCCTCCACCAGGGCGAGGGCGCCGGGCGCGGGCAATCTCTCACTCATGCTTGCGACGTTACCGCCAGTGCGGGAGCATGGGGTAACCGTTACCGGTTGAGTCCATCTACCGGTAACCCGGTCCGCAGGTAACCCCAAAGGAGTGATCATGGCTCTCGCGAAACTCGGCGTCGTCGTCCTGGACTGTCCCGACCCCCGTGCGCTGGCCGGTTTCTACGCCGAGGTGCTCGGCGGCACCGTCGAAGGGGACGGCGAGTGGGTGGACCTCGAGGTCCCCGGCGGCCGGCGACTGGCCTTCCAGGCCGCCCCCGGATTCGTACCGCCGAAGTGGCCGTCCGCGGACGACTCGCAGCAGTTCCATCTGGACCTCACGGTCGAGGACCTGGACGCGGCCGAGGCGGGCGTGCTGGCGCTGGGCGCGCGGGCGTTGGACGCCGAGGACCGGTCACGCAGCTGGCGTGTGTACGCCGACCCGGCGGGGCACCCGTTCTGTCTGTGCGCCTGCTGAGCCGGGAGGCATCGCCATGGCACCCGTGGCACGTTTCCGCAACGTCGTCCTCGACTGCCCCGACCCGCGTGCGCTCGCCCGCTTCTACGCCGAGATCGTGGGCGGCATCCCGGACGACACGCGCAAGGACTTCCGGGTGTACGCCGATCCGGCGGGGCATCCGTTCTGCCTCTGCCGGATCGAGCACGACTGACTTCAAAGACATCCAGACATCCCTCTCCTGATCAGCCGTCGAGTTCGGCGATCCGTGCCGTCGACGGCTCGCGGCGCTCCTGGGCCGCCCGGGCGGTGGCGTCCGCCGTGCGCAGCACGCGCTGCACGTTTCCCCAGGTCAGCAGCGCCAGGTCGGGCTCCGACCAGCCGCGTCGCAGCAGTTCGGCGACGAGGTGCGGGTAGCAGGACGCGTCGGTCAGCTCCTGCGGATGGGCGCAGCCGGCGTCGTAGGTGCCGGACAGGCCCACGCAGCCGGGCCCGGCGACGGTGCGGACGTGGTCGAGGTGGTCGGCGACGTCCCGGACCGTCGGCCCGGTCTGCTCCGCCGTCAGCGGCACCAGGCACAGCCCCCTCCCCTTACCCAGCCCGGCCAGCAGGTCGTCGGGGAGGTTGGCGGGGTGGGGGCGCAGGGCGCGGGCGCCGGAGCGGGTGCACAGGACGGGCGCCTTGGAGGCGGCGAGGACGCGTTCGATGGTCCGCTCGGACGCGCCGGAGAGGTCGGCGAGCACACCGAGGCGGTTCATCTCGCGCACCACCTCCTCGCCGAACCGGGTCAGCCCGGCCTCGCTCGCCCAGGAGGTGCCGGCGAGGGTGAGGACGCGCAGGCCGAGGGCGTGCAGGACGCGCAGCAGGCTCACGGAGTCGTCGAGCGCGGCGGCGGTGGCCGGGCCGAGCAGCACGGCGGTGCGGCCGCAGTTGCGGGCGTCGATGACCTGCCCGGCGGTACGCGCCAGGCGCAGGCCCTCGGGGTGGTTGCCGATCACTGTGCGGACCAGGTCCAGCTGCTCCAGGGTCGCCGCGACGGCCCGGTCGGCGGCCAGCCCCTCGGGCAGGTGCAGCGAGCAGAACAGCGCGCCGACATGGCCCTGCCGCATCCGCGGGACGTCCGTGTCGACGGCGATCTCCCCCAGCTCCAGGTCGTACCAGGGCAGATGCCGCAACGCCCACGGCAGCCCGCTGTAGCCGTCGGCGACGGGGTGGGCGGCGAGCAGGGCGTGCGCCCGTTCCAGCAGGTCGGCGTCCGGATCGTCCACGAGGGCGTACGGATCCGCCGGTAACGGGGGATCCAGGGACAGGGCGTCGAGCTCGCCGACCTCAGCGGGGGTGTGCAGGTCGTTGTGGAGATCGGCCATGGCGGGCTCCGTACGTGCGGGCGATCGCTGTACGGTCACCGTCGCACGGGCCGCCGGAGGGCTCCTGGTGAGCGGGGCGTTCGGGGTAGCGACGGTTCCGTGGCCCGGGGGCACCCGTTCTCGCCCACACCGACCACCCCGCCCTCTCCGGTCACCCGTCGAGGGACTCGATGGTGGCGTTGGACGGTGCGCGCGTGGTGCGAAGGTCGCGGGCCACGTCCTCCGCCGCGCCCAGCACCCGCACCGCGTTCTGCCAGGTCAGCTTGGCCAGGTCGGACCTGGACCAGCCGCGGTCGAGCAGCTCGGCGATCAGGTTGGGGTAACCGGACACGTCGTTCAGGCCCTCGGGGGTGAACGCGGTGCCGTCGTAGTCGCCGCCGATGCCGAGGTGGTCGATGCCGGCCACCTCGCGCATGTGGTCGAGGTGGTCGGCGACGGTCGCCACCGTCGCGACCGGGCGCGGGTTGCGCTCCTCGAAGGCCCGGTGCACCTTCATCGCCTCGGCGGTGGTGTCGAGGTGGTGGAAGCCGTGCGCGCGCATGTTGTCGTCCGCCTCGGCCGTCCAGTCGACGGCGGCCTGGAGCACGAACTTCGGTACGAACGTCACCATGGCGACGCCCCCGTTGGCGGGCAGGCGTTCCAGGACGTCGTCGGGGATGTTGCGCGGGTGGTCGCAGATCGCGCGGGCGGAGGAGTGCGAGAAGATCACCGGCGCGGCGGTGGTGTCCAGCGCGTCCCGCATGGTCGTGGCGGCCACGTGCGAGAGGTCCACCAGCATGCCCTCGCGGTTCATCTCCCGCACCACCTCACGGCCGAACGCCGACAGGCCGCCGACGTTCGGTTCGTCCGTCGCCGAGTCCGCCCACGCGATGTTGTCGTTGTGGGTGAGGGTCATGTAACGGACGCCGAGCGCGTACAACGCCCTGAGCGTGGCGAGGGAGTTGGCGATGGAGTGGCCGCCTTCGGCGCCCATGAGGGAGGCGATACGACCCTCCGCGCGCGCCGCCTCCATGTCGGCGGCCGTCAGGGCGGGCGCCAGGTCGCCCGGGTACCGGGCGAGCAACTGCCGTACGCAGTCGATCTGTTCCAGCGTCGCGGGCACCGCGTCGGGCAGGTCCGAGCGGACGTACACCGACCAGTACTGCGCCCCGACCCCGCCCTCGCGCAGCCGAGGGAGGTCGGTGTGCAGGTGGGCGCCCTGGGGTGCGGCGATGTCCCGGGCGTCGAGGTCGTAGCGGACCTGCTCGCGCAGCGCCCAGGGCAGGTCGTTGTGCCCGTCGGCCACCGGGAACTCGCGCAGCAGTTCCCGGGCCGCCTCCAGCGAGCTCACCGCGGTCACTTCCCGAAGCCGAAGCCGCTGCCCGCGCCCTCGACCTTGGCGCGCAGCCGTTTGCCCTTCTCGGTGGCCTGGTCGTTCAGCTCCTGCTGGAAGTCCCGCATCCGGCCGAGGAGTTCCTCGTCGTGGGCGGCGAGGATACGGGCCGCGAGCAGTCCGGCGTTGCGGGCACCGGCGACCGAGACCGTGGCGACCGGCACACCGGCCGGCATCTGCACGATGGACAGCAGCGAGTCCATGCCGTCGAGATACTTCAGCGGCACCGGGACGCCGATCACCGGCAGCGGGGTCACGGACGCGAGCATGCCGGGCAGATGGGCGGCGCCGCCCGCGCCCGCGATGATCACCTTCAGTCCCCGGTCCGCGGCCTGCTCGCCGTACGTGATCATCTCGCGCGGCATCCGGTGCGCCGAGACGACGTCGACCTCGTAGGCGATCTCGAACTCGTCGAGCGCCTGGGCGGCGGCCTCCATGACGGGCCAGTCGGAGTCCGACCCCATGACGATCCCTACGACCGGGCTCATTCCGTAATCGTCCCTCTCAGGTAGCCGGCAGCGTGACGGGCGCGCTCCAGCACGTCGTCGAGGTCGTCGCCGTAGGTGTTGACGTGGCCGACCTTGCGGCCGGGCTTCACGTCCTTGCCGTACATGTGGATCTTCAGCTGGGGGTCGCGGGCCATGCAGTGCAGGTACGCGGAGTACATGTCGGGGTAGTCGCCGCCGAGGACGTTGACCATGACCGTCCACTTCGCGCGCGGGCGCGGGTCGCCGAGCGGGAGGTCCAGGACGGCCCGGACGTGGTTGGCGAACTGGGAGGTGATCGCGCCGTCCTGGGTCCAGTGGCCCGAGTTGTGCGGGCGCATCGCCAGCTCGTTGACCAGGATGCGGCCGTCGCGGGTCTGGAACAGCTCGACGGCGAGGTGGCCGACGACGCCGAGTTCCTTGGCGATGCGCAGGGCCATCTCCTCGGCCTGGAGGGCGAGGGCCTCGTCCAGGTCGGGGGCGGGCGCGATGACGGTGTCGCAGACGCCGTCCACCTGGCGGGACTCGACCACCGGGTACGCGACGGCCTGGCCGTGCGGGGAGCGGACGACGTTCGCCGCGAGCTCCCGTACGAAGTCGACCTTCTCCTCGGCGAGTACGGGCACACCGGCGCGGAACGGTTCGGCGGCCTCCTCGACCGACTTCACCACCCACACGCCCTTGCCGTCGTAGCCACCGCGGACGGTCTTCAGGACGACGGGGAAGCCTTCACCCTCGGCGGCGAAGGCGGCCACATCGGCCGGGTCGCTCACGATGCGGTGGCGCGGGCACGGCACGCCGATCGCGTCGAGCTTCGCGCGCATCACGCCCTTGTCCTGGGCGTGCACCAGCGCGTCGGGCCCCGGGCGCACGGGGATGCCGTCCGCCTCCAGGGCGCGTAGGTGCTCGGTGGGTACGTGCTCGTGATCGAAGGTGATCACGTCGCAACCACGTGCGAAGGCGCGCAGCGTCTCCAGGTCGCGATAGTCGCCGATCACGACATCGCTGACCACCTGCGCCGCGGAATCCTGCGGAGTGTCACTGAGAAGCTTGAACCTGATGCCCAACGGGATACCCGCCTCGTGCGTCATACGCGCGAGCTGGCCCCCGCCGACCATGCCGACTACCGGGAACGTCACGCCCCCAGGGTATCGGCCACGCCAGGTCGGCCGGTTTCCACCTCTTTCGACGCCGTGACGACGGCCGTGACCACGGCCGGTCACGTCATACACAGGCGATCACAGAAGTGCGGTGGTTAGCATGGCGGAGTTGACGACACCGACCGACTGGGGGCCTGTACGACCATGGGACATGGTTCCTCAGGGCTGCGTAGGCTCGTGCGGGAGGTAGCAAGGTTCGGTGCGGTGGGTGGCGCCGGTCTCCTCGTCAACCTCCTCGTGTTCAACCTGGTACGGCAGGTGACCGACCTCCCGGTGGTGCGCGCCAGTGTGATCGCGACGGTGGTGGCGATCGCCTTCAATTACCTGGGTTTCCGCTACTTCGCCTACCGCGACCGCGACAAGAGCGGCCGGACGAAGGAGCTGACGCTGTTCCTGCTGTTCAGCGCGGCCGGCCTGGTGATCGAGAACGGTGTGCTGTACGCCGCGACGTACGGTTTCGGCTGGGACAGCCCGCTGCAGAGCAACATCTTCAAGTTCCTCGGCATCGGCGTCGCGACGCTGTTCCGGTTCTGGTCCTACCGGACCTGGGTGTTCCGGGCGCTGCCCGCCCGGGAGGCCGTGGCGAGCGCGGAATCGTTCCTGGAGACCTCGGAGCCGGTACGGCCGCCGCAGCGGGCCCGGGTGTGACGCCGGGGCCGCACCCCGCCCCCAGGACTACCGGACCGTCCGCTCGTCCTCCGACGACTTCTTCACCGGCGTACGCGACAGGAACAGCCCGAAGACCGGCGGGTTGGCCTGGAGCATCTCCAGGCGGCCCCCGTCGGCCTCCGCCAGGTCGCGGGCGACGGCCAGGCCGATGCCGGTGGAGTTGCGGCCGCTGATCGCGCGCTCGAAGATCCGGGCGCCGAGGTCGGCCGGGACTCCGGGGCCCTCGTCGGTGACCTCGATGACCGCCTGGTTGCCGGTGACGCGGGTGCGCAGGGCGACGGTGCCGCCGCCGTGCATCAGGGAGTTCTCGATCAGCGCGGCCAGCACCTGGGCGACCGCGCCGGGCGTGCCCACCGCCTCCAGATGCCGCTTGCCGGAGCTGACGATCGCGCGGCCGGCCTGCCGATAGGCCGGCCGCCACTCGGCGAGCTGCTGCTGGATCACCTGGTCGAGATCGAAGGTGACCGCGGAGCCGGTGCGCGGGTCGCGGCTGTTGGTCAGCAGCCGTTCGACGACGTCCGTGAGGCGTTCCACCTGCGTGAGCGCGATGGTCGCCTCCTCCTTCACGGTGGCCGGATCGTCGGTGAGGGTGATCTCCTCCAGCCGCATGGACAGCGCGGTGAGCGGGGTGCGCAGCTGGTGGGAGGCGTCGGCGGCGAGGCGGCGCTCGGCGGTGAGCATGCGGCCGATGCGTTCGGCGGAGGCGTCCAGGACGTCGGCGACGCGGTCCAGCTCCGGGACGCCGTACCGCTTGTGGCGGGGCCGTGGGTCGCCGGAGCCGAGGCGTTCGGCGGTCTCGGCGAGGTCGGTGAGCGGTGAGGCGAGACGGTTGGCCTGGCGCAGCGCGAGCAGGACGGCCGCGACGACCGCCATCAGCGCCACCGCGCCGATGATCAGCAGCGTCCGGCCGACCTCACGGGTCACCAAGGAGCGCGGCTCCTGGACGGTGACCGTCTCGCCCTCCTCGCCCCGCCGGGTCGACTCGATGACGTCGCCGGACGGCTTCTGGCCGATCTCGATCGGCGGCCGGCCGGGGATGTGGACCACGGCGTACCGGTCGTCGCCGACCTGGTCGACGAGTATCTCGGAGGTGATCTCCTCGTCGCCGAGGATCCGGCTGTCGACGATGCCGGCCAGCCGTACCGCCTCGGACTCGACCCGCTCCTGGGCGCTGTTGGTGATCGTCCGGGTCTCCACCACGACGAGGGAGACGCCGAAGACGGCGATCACGACGAGCACCACGGCGAGCGTGGACTGGATCAGTCGGCGGCGCATGTCCTCTTACCCGTGTATTACCCACGTCTCACCCGGCCGGGGCCCGGCGGGGCGCCTAGGGGGCGTCTTGTGGATCATCTCGGCGTCGCGGGCCGGAAGGTACCGCTTCTCATGGCCGAGCTGATCCACAAGACGCCCCCTAACTCTTCTCGAAGCGGAAGCCCACGCCGCGGACGGTCGCGATGTACCGGGGGTTCGCCGCGTCGTCGCCCAGCTTCTTGCGCAGCCAGGAGATGTGCATGTCGAGGGTCTTGGTGGACGACCACCAGGTGGTGTCCCAGACCTCGCGCATCAGCTGGTCGCGGGTGACCACCCGCCCGGCGTCCCGCACCAGGACCCGCAGCAGGTCGAACTCCTTGGCGGTGAGCTGAAGCTCCTCGTCGCCCATCCAGGCGCGGTGCGACTCCACGTCGATCCGCACCCCGTGCGTGGCGGGCGGCTGCTGGGGCTCGGCGGCACCGCGCCGCAGCAGGGCCCGGACCCGGGCGAGCAGCTCGGCCAGGCGGAACGGCTTGGTGACGTAGTCGTCGGCGCCGGCGTCCAGACCGACCACGGTGTCCACCTCGTCGGCGCGCGCGGTCAGGATGAGGATGGGCACGGTGTGGCCTTCGGCACGCAGTCGGCGGGCCACCTCCAGGCCGTCCATACCGGGCAGCCCGAGGTCCAGCACGACCAGGTCGACGCCGCCCTGGATGCCCGCGTCGAGCGCGGTGGGGCCGTCCTCACGCACCTCGACCTCGTAACCCTCCCGGCGCAGGGCGCGCGCCAGCGGCTCCGAGATGGAGGCGTCGTCCTCGGCGAGCAGTACACGGGTCATGAGGTGATGGTAGTCCGCCTGTGGCCGGAGCCGGAGGGCTATGCGCAGGCCCGGATTCTTACCCTGGGGTGCTTTGGTATGAACCTGGGTCTGCGGCGTGGGAGTGTGTTGAGACCTTCGAAAGGGCGAGTGCGGTTCCCGCAACACCTGTGATCCCGGTCTCAAGTCCTTCCATTTCCGGCAGTGTCCTGCCGTATGGTGATTGGACGCCTGTAGCAACCAAGGGGACCTTTGGCTGACGTCTTGACGCCGAAGGTCACTTTTGTGTGCGGGCCGGCTCCGGCCGGCCTTGACAGGAATGCGCGTCCCGACCAGCAAGGATCGACCATGGCGTCCAGCCTGACGAAGGACTCGGTCTCTCCGGGCACCCCCGGTTCCGAGAAGACCTTCTTCGGCCACCCCCGCGGACTGGCCACTCTCTTCATGACCGAGATGTGGGAGCGCTTCTCCTACTACGGCATGAGGGCACTGCTCCCCCTCTACCTGGTCGCTCCCGCCGGGCTCGGCCTGAACGCCGGTACGGCGATCGCCATCTACTCCGTCTACGTCTCGACGGTGTACCTGCTCGCCATGCCGGGCGGCTGGTTCGGTGACCGCGTCTGGGGTCCCCGCAAGACGGTCGCCGTCGCGGGCGCGATCATCATGGCCGGCCACCTCGTGCTGGCCCTGCCCAGCTCGGGCACGTTCTACTTCGGTCTGCTGCTGGTGGCCATCGGCTCCGGCCTGCTGAAGTCCAACATCTCGACGATGGTCGGCCACCTCTACGACGGACCGAACGACCCGCGTCGCGACGGCGGCTTCACGGTCTTCTACATGGGCATCAACCTGGGTGCCTTCGCCGCGCCGCTGGCCATCGGCACCGTCGGCCAGCAGGTGAACTGGCACCTCGGCTTCGCGCTCGCCGCGCTCGGCATGGCGCTGGGCCTCGCCCAGTTCCTGCTCGGCAGCCGCCACCTGTCCGACCGCTCCAGCGTCGTCCCGAAGCCGCTGAGCACTCAGGAGCGCAACGCCACGCTGCGCAAGGCGATGATCTGGCTGCTGATCGCGGTGGTCTTCTACGCCATCGTCGTCGGCACCGGCACCTACACCCTGAACTGGGTGATGGTCCCGCTGATGATCATCGGTCTGGTCGTCCCGATCACCGTCCTGGCGCGCATCAAGCGCGACAAGGAGCTGACCGGCGCCGAACAGTCCCGGGTCTCCGGCTACATCTGGTTCTTCGTCGCCGCGGCCCTGTTCTGGATGATCTACGACCAGGGCGGCTCCACCCTGTCGATCTTCGCCGACGAGCACGTCGACACGCAGGTCTTCGGCTGGGAGTTCCCGGTCTCCTGGTTCCAGTCGGTCAACCCGGTCATGGTGATGGCCCTGGCCCCGGTCTTCGCCACGGTGTGGCTGGCGCTGGCCCGCAGCCGCAAGGAGCCGAGCACGATCGCCAAGTTCGCGGGCGGTCTGGTCCTCGTCGGCATCTCGTTCTTCGTCTTCCTGCTGCCCCTGGTGGCGGCCGACGGTGGCAAGGTCTCGCCGTGGTGGATCGTGCTGATCTACTTCTGCCAGACGACCGGTGAGCTGATGCTGTCCCCGGTGGGTCTGTCGGTGACCACGAAGATGGCCCCGGCGAAGTACGCCTCGCAGATGATGGGTGTCTGGTTCCTCGCGGTCACCGCGGGCGACGCCGTCACCGGTCTGCTCTCCACCTACGGCGTCGACCTGAACAAGACCGGCGTCGTGGCCGCGGAGGCCGGCCTCGCGGTCCTCGCGGGCGTGGCGGTCTTCATGTACCGCAAGCGCGTCAAGGAGCTCATGGGCGACGTGCGCTAGCGCTGCGCTGGCTGAGCCGACGGGGCCGCTGGGATCCATGTGGGTTTCAGCGGCCCCGTCGCTTTCCGCGACCGGCCCGAGGCGGGTTACCGGGCCCTCCTTCCAGGCATGAACGTGAAGACGGCGCCGCCCAGCAGGACCGCCGTGCCGGCCACCAGGCCCAGGGCCTTGAGGGTGCCCTGGTCGTCGGCGCCGGTTTCGGCGAGGCCGCCGTCCGGGGTCGTACCGCCGGAGGACGATCCGCCGCCCGAGGACGAGCCTCCTGACGCTCCGCCCTGCTGTTCCGTCGTGTCGAGGGTCAGCGAGACCTCGGTCTTCGCCGGGGTGCACGTCGTGGTCGTGCCCAGGGCCTCGATCGTCAGCACGCCCGGCGACAGGGTCGACTCACCGCTCGCGCCCGGCTTGTAGGTGCCGGTCAGGTCGGGGATCTCGATCGGGTCGCCCGCCTTGATCTCCTCGGCGTTGGTGGGACCCTCGACATGGACCGTGCCCGTGTCGGCACCGCCCAGCACCACCTCCATCGACGGCTTGACCGAGTCCTTCGGGATGGTGGCGGGGCTGTCCATCACCGACTTCTTGAACTTCACGGTGAGATCGAAACTCCCGCCGTTCCTGCGGGCGTTGATCTGCACCGGCGAGGTGGCGTTCTTGTCCCCGATGGGCGTCTTGCACTCGTAGGGGACCTGGACCTCCTTGCCGGTGAAGTCGGTCTGCCCGGTCCCGGACGCCGTGGGGCTGGGGGTGTCTGTCGGAGTACTCGTTGGTGAGGGCGTCGGCGTCGGGGTCGGCGTCGGGGACCCGCTGCCCGTGGGGTCGGGCGTCGGGCTCCCCGTACCCGATCCCCCGTCCTCCGGCGTGACATTGATGGTCGCCGCCGACTTCACCGCTTCCTCCGGAGCGCACTTCGTGTCCGTCGACAGGGCGTTGATGGCGTACGCGTCGGGCGTGAGCGTCACCGCGCCGGGCGTCGTCAGTTTCAGCGTGCCTTTCATGGCGGACAGCACCATGGCGCCGCCCTTGGGAATCGGTGGGTTCTCCCGCGGCCCCTGCATCGCGATGTCCGCGACCTGGGCGCCGGCCGCCTTCAGCGTGCCGCTCGGCTGCACCGAGTTCGCGGGCAGATCGACGATGTCGGGATTCTTCGAGGCCGCCTGCACGAACGTCCAGACCACCTCCACCTCGTCGCCCACCTTCGCGGTCGCCGGCGCGCTGATCTCCACCGTCGTGGTGCCCTGCACCGGCGGCAGCCCGGAGATGGCGGGCGGGATGCACTCCGTCTGGTACGACACCTCGGCGGCCTGCGCGGGCACCGCGGCCAGGCCGAGCAGCAGCCCGGCGCCGCCCACCAGCATCACGAGGCCGGCCGGTGTGACTCTCCTTCGCGTTCTCACGTGGGTCCCTTTCTGAGCGGAGTCGTACGACTCGGCGGGCTGTCGTCGTGCGGTGCGGAGAGCCGACCGGCCGTGCCCGGATCGGCGTCCGGGGTGAACCACGGCAGGGTCGAGTTCGAGGGGGCGGGTGCCGACCGGCGGGGGCTCACAGAGCGGACGGACAGGCGTCGGTGGCGGACGCCGCCCGGCCGGGGCGGTCGTACCCGGTCCACCACGGCCATCCCGGCGCGGAACACCGCCGCGGGCACCACCAGGCACACCAGGACCCAGAACAGCGTCACGCCCCAGGGCCGCCCCACGGCCCACGGCTGCTCGGCGAGGACCTTCCCGCCGTACTTCAGCGAGACGGTGTAGTCCCCGTGCGCCCCCGCCGCCAGCTCGACCGGCAGCCGGATCTGCGCCCTGCGGCCGGGTTCGATCGTGCCGCGCCACTGGCGTTCCTCCCACTCGGGCGCGAACACGCCGTGCGAGGTGCCGATCTGGAAGACGGGGTTCTTGATCGCCGAGGTGCCGACGTTGCCGACGGTGAAGACGAGGGTGCGGGCGGGCGGTGCGCCGAACCAGGTCAGCAGCCCGCTGGAGCCGTCCAGCCGGGTGTCGTCGAGCACCGACAGGCGTCCGCCGGCCGGCTCGGCGGGCAGCGGTTCGACGGCGTGCCCGGCGACCTGGAAGACGGCGTCGGCCTGTGCCTTCGGGCCGGTGACGGTGGCGACGTGCACCACGCACGGGCACGGCACGGGCGGCTCGGCGACCGGCAGCTCCTTGCGGAACCGGCCCTCGGCGTCGGTGGTGACGGCCCGTCCGTCCGCGTTGGCACAGGAGTTGGTGCCACCGATCACGCCCCGGGACGGCACGGACTGCCCGCAGATCAGGATCATCAGCAGCGCCCGCTCCCGCCACCCGCTCCCGGTCACCGTGACCGAACCGCCGGTCCCCGCCTGCGCCGTGGACAGCTGCACGCTCGGCCCGTCGGCGGCGACGGCGGGCGCGGGCACGACAGGCAGGAGCAGCAGCGCCGCGAACGCCGAGACCACAAACCGCATCCTCACGTCGCCGCTCCCGTCAACTCGGCCTGTTCCCGCGCGGGTTCGCGAGGGGGTTCGGGCGTCGTGGGGCGCCTTCGTCGTCGCAGAACCGCCAGAGCCGCCGTGCCGACGGCGAGGGCGCCGCCCGCCGCCACCCCGCCCCACGGCACGAACCACGCCGACGCCCGCGCGGTGTCCCGCGCCCCGCCCGCCGCGGTCACCGTCAGCCGTACGTCGACCGCGTCCAGCGCGGGCCGGTCGGGCCAGGGTTCGGTGAGCTGGAGGCGGCGGCCCGGGGGGAGTTCGACGGGGAGGGTGCGCGGGGCGCGGTCGAGGAGGGTGCCGAAGACACCGTCGGCGTGCACGGAGAGGGTGGGGACGAGGTCGGTGGTGCCGCGGTTGACGAGGTCGTACGTGATGCGGTCGCCGCGTACGGCGACCTTCTCGACGGTGAGTGCGGACAGTTCGGGGCCGCCGATCCGGAGCAGCAGGGCGACGGTCGTGGACCTGCCGTCGCCGTCCCGTACGACGATCGACCCCGGCCGGTCGCCGGGCGCGGCCCGCTCGGGCACGGCCACGGTGAACGGGATGTCGGCGCGGGTGCGGGCGGGCACCCGTATCTCGGCGTCGGCGAAGGTGACCGGGACGCCGGTGCCGGTCAGCCGTACGTCGACCGGGTGCCGTGTGCGGTTCGTCACGGACACCGTGTCCCGCAGAGCCGTGCCGGGCGCGCCCTCGGCGTAGAAGGAGGGGCGGCCGCCACCGGCGGGCGCGACGGACCAGTCCTCGCCCGCCGCGGTCGCCGCCGGGGCGGCGCACAGCAGGGCGAGGAGCGAGAGGCATACGGCACGGGCGGCACGGGTGGGATACGACATCGGCGGCTCCAGCGGTCGTACTCCGGGTGGTCGGCGACAAACAGCTGCCGCCTGCTTGCGCAGGCTCAGCGGCGTACCCGCACCGGCTGGTTCCGTCGCGTCAGCCACAGCGCGCCCGCCGCGCCCGCCAGCAGGACCGTTCCACCGAGGGTGCCGAGGGCGATGGCGGAGTCCTCGGGGCCGGTCTGCGGGAGCTGCCCGCCGGAGTCGCCGCCGCCCTGGGGTGCTCCCCCGCCGACCGACGCGGTGACGTCGAGCGTGAGGGACGGCCCGGGGTCGTTGCTCGGGGTGCAGGTCGTCGTCGTACCGAGGGCCTTGATGGTGAGCACGCCCGCCGTGAAGGTGACCTTGCCGGTCTTCTTCGGGGTGTAGGTGCCCGACAGGTCGTTGATCTTGATGGGGGTGTCGGCGGGGATCGCGGTCTGGTTGGCGGGGCCGGTGACGGTCATCGTGCCGCTGTCGGCGCCGCCCAGCTCGATCGTGGCGCTCGGGTTCATCGCGCCCTTGCCGAGTTCGACCGGGCTGGAGGAGACGCCCTTCTGCCAGGACATGGTGATCTTGTAGGTGGAGCCGCTTCGGACGCCCTTGATGTCGATCGGCGAGACGGCGCTCTTGTCGCCGATCGGCGTCTTGCACTGGTAGTTGACGTCGACGACCTCGGCGTGGGCCGCGGGAGCGGCCATCAGTACAGCCGCGCCGGCCAGGGCGGCGGCCGACGTGAGCGCGACGGTTCGCTTCTGGTACGACACGGTCCCCTCATTCCTGACGGCACATCAGATTGGCCGTCAAGGTACGCCGGGGACCTTGAGGACGGAAGAGAGAGGTCGTGTTGGAAATGTGGCGGCGCTAGGGCGTGTTTCGAAAGTAGCGTCGTCCGCCCGGAGGGCGAGGCCCGCGGCGTCTGGTGCGGTGCATCGCAAGGCGGAGGGTCGCCCGCGTACTGGGCGTACGCGGGCGACCCCGACAACGCAGCGAGGCGCCGTGCCAGGCGTCGCGGGCCAGACGGGACTTTCGAAACACGCCCTAGGCGGGCGCCCCCAACTCCGCCCACACCTTCTTGCCGGCCACCCCAGGATTCCGTACAACCCCCCAGTCCAGACAAAGCCGCTGCACGATGAACATCCCGTGCCCCCCGGGCCGCCCCGCCCGATGCGGCGTCCGCGGCGCCGGCTGCCCCGCCCCCCGGTCGGAGACCTCGATCCGGATCACCTTGTTGTCGCAGGTGATGAACATCTCGTCCGGCCCCTCCGCATGGAGACACGCGTTGGTGACCAACTCGGACACCACGAGCAGCACATCCTCGGCGGCGGCCCGCTGATCCGCGGTCGCGGCCGGGAGCCAGCCCCACGCGTACAGCGCCTGGCGGGCGAAGTCGCGGGCCAGCGGCACGACACCGCTCTCGCCGTCGAAGGCCAGCCTGCGGACCTGCCGCGCCCCCGACGACACGGCCGTGTCCCCTTCGGACGCCCCGGTCCCTGGAACGCCCCCCTCGGACCCCCCGGAAGCGCCGCTGGGCTCTGGGCCGCGGTCGCCCGGCGAGTAGGGCCGGGTGGTGCTCATCAGCGCTTCACCTCACCGATTCACCAGTTCACGATTCAAGAGTTCAGTTACGAATAGGTCGGTGCTCAGTACTCAGTGTCCGCGCCCTCGGTCACGATTGCCGCCGACATGTTCAGGATGTCTCCTGCCCGACCCGTCCAGGGGAACACCCCCTACTTCGGCACGGCCCGGCACTGCGGACATCCCGGCGCGCTCAGTCGGCCTCGTCCTCGCCGGACAGGGCCGCCTCGACCGTGTCGTGCACGGTGAAGACCGCCTCCGCGCCTGTGATCTCGAACACACGAGCCACCACGGGCTGCATCCCCGCGAGGTGCACCCCGCCCCCGGCGTCCTCCGCCTTCAGGCGGGCGCCGAGCAGCACATTGAGTCCCGTGGAGTCGCAGAACTCCAGCCGCGAGCAGTCCACGACCAGACGGCTGAATCCCTTGGCGAGACATGCGTCGAGTGGTTCGCGCAACAACTCGGCGGTGTGGTGATCCAGCTCACCCGCCGGAGTCACGACGGCACTAGAGCCCTCTTCGCGCACCTCCACCAGAAGCCGGCCCGACTGTGCGCTGCCGACCGTCCCGTGGTCCATGCCGTCTCTCTCTCCCGAGGTCGTGGCTGCTGACTGTCGCCCTCGAACACTACGCCTTCCATACGCCCTTCGACAGCCGAACATCCGCCCAGAAACGGACATATGCCCACAGAACGCACTTGCGATCGACTTGCGAAAGCGGGTAGGGCTAGTAGGGACACGTAACCAACACGGCCGGCTTCGGAGGCGCCGCACACCGCAGTGCACGTACTGGCTTCGGCAGCCTTATGCCGAGAACGATGGAGGACATCATGTCACCCCGGCTCGACGCATCGCATACCCGGACGGCGACGTCGACACCCACTTCGGAACATCTGGATCCCATCGCGCAGGACAGCGAGACGTTCGCGGCCCAGGAGGACGCCCTCGGCGTCCCGGACGACGTACTGGCCGGACTTCCGGAGATCCCCCCGTACGACGAGGTCGGTCCCGTCGATGCGCGGGCCCTGTCCAAGACCCTCTTCGAGCGGCTGGAATCGCTCGAGGAAGGCACGCACGAATACTCCTACGTGCGCAACACGCTCGTCGAACTCAACCTCGCCCTGGTCAAGTTCGCCGCCTCCCGCTTCCGCTCCCGCAGCGAGCCGATGGAGGACATCATCCAGGTCGGCACCATCGGCCTCATCAAGGCGATCGACCGTTTCGAACTCAGCCGTGGCGTCGAGTTCCCCACCTTCGCCATGCCAACCATCATCGGCGAGATCAAGCGATTCTTTCGTGACACCTCGTGGTCCGTGCGCGTCCCGCGCCGCCTGCAGGAGCTCCGGCTCGACCTGGCCAAGGCCGGCGACGAGCTGGCCCAGCAGCTCGACCGCGCGCCCACGGTGGCGGAACTGGCGGAGCGGCTCGGCCTGTCCCACGACGAGGTCGTCGAGGGCATGGCCGCGTCCAACGCCTACACCGCCTCCTCGCTGGACGCGCAGCCCGAGGAGGACGACAGCGAGGGCGCCCTCGCGGACCGGATCGGCTACGAGGACCACGGGATCGAGGGCATCGAGTACGTCGAGTCCCTCAAGCCCCTGATCGCCGAACTCCCGCACCGGGACCGGAAGATCCTCTCCCTCCGCTTCGTCGCCAACATGACCCAGTCGGAGATCGGCGACGAGCTGGGCATCTCGCAGATGCATGTGTCGCGGCTGCTGTCGCGGACGTTGGGGCGGTTGCGCAAGGGGTTGACGGTCGAGGAGTGACGCCGGTCGAAGAGTGACCGGTCGAGGTGTGACGCCGGTCCACAAAGGCTTCCCGTCCGGCGCCCGTTGGGCGCCGGACGAGCCTTTTCCGCGCTGGGACACGCTTGCCGCGTCGGCCCCCCATGACCCTGGACCCTCTATTTACCCTGGACCCCCCATTACCCTGAGTAACACCTTTCCTCGCAGGCCCCTCTCCACCACTATGGTCACCCTCCAAACCGGCCGGTACGTCAGGGACTTGGCCGGGCTCCGGCGGGGACGCGAGGAGGCGGGTGGATGGCTCGGCCCGAGGGGACCGGCAACGACGCGGTGGACGGCCTGCATTCCGGCTCGTCGGACGCACGGCTGACCGAACTGCTGCGCGCCGACACCGCCGTCGCCTACCCGGCGCTGAAGGAACTGCGCGCCCGCCACCGCGCGTCGGTCCTCACGTACGCCCGGCTGTGCACGACCGGCGACTCGGCGGCCCGCCAGCTGGCGGCCCAGGCGTTCACCCTGGCGGCCCGGGAGACGGCACGCGGCATCGACCCGGCTGTTCCATGGCGGCACCAACTCCTGCTGCTGGCGGGCCGGGTGGCCGCGACCTGGGCCGAGGGCGACCGCTCGGCGGCGCTCGACGCGGGCCTGCTCCTGGTCCTCAACACGGCCGGCCCCGACGGACCCGTACCGCCCATGCTCGCCGCGTACCGGACGCTGCCGGCTCGCAGCCGTGGTCTCATCTGGTACGGCGTCGTGGAGCAGGAGAGCGTCGAGCGGACCGCCGTACTGCTGGGCGTCACCCGCGAGGACGTGACCTACGGGACCGAACCGGCGCTGGGCGCGCTCGGCAGGTCCCTGCTGCGGGCCCGGCTGGCCGCCTCCGACGACCCGGACTGCCAGGACTTCCAGCGGCTGATCGAGGAGTCGGTACGACCGGACTCGCCCCGGCACAGCCCCGACCTGGTGGCCCACATGGCGCGCTGCCCGCACTGCACCACCGCGTACGAGGAACTGACCGTCCTGCGCGACGCCCCGCGCACCGCGCTGGCCGAGGGACTGACGCCGTGGGCCGGCGCGGCGTACGCGGCGCGGATCAGCGGCGGAGCGGGCGCGGAAGGCCGTACGGCGTGGGAGCGATCCGGCGAACCGGGGGCGTCGGGCCGTGCCGCGCGGGGCTGGTCCGGCGAACCCGGCGTGGGAGGCCATACCGCGCGCGGCTGGTCCGGCGAACCCGGCGTGGGAGGCCATACCGCGCGCGGCTGGTCCGGCGAACCCGGCGCGGAAGGCCGTACCGCACGCGAGCGGAGCTGGCCGCCGTCCCGGCGGGTCGCGCTGGCCTCGGCGGGACTGGGCGTGGCACTCACTCCGCTGCTGTTCTTTCTGCTGTCCCCGGGCGACTCGCCCGCCGAGAACGCCTCGAACCGGATCACCGCCGCGCCGCCGCCCGCGGTGACGGTGACCGCGACGGTGCCGGCGCCCCCGGCATCCCCGTCGCCCTCGAAGACCTCCAAGTCGCCCTCCCCGACGGCGAGTCCGTCGCCGTCGCGCACGACCCGGCCGCCGAAGCCGTCCCCCACCCCGCCGCCGCCTCCGGCCACGCACCCGCCGGGCAGCGCCTACGCGCAGGTCGTGAACGTCGCCTCGGGGCTGTGCCTGGACATCCGGGACGGGGTCCTGGACAAGGGGGTGGACGTGGTCACGGCGCCCTGTTCGCCGGCCGCCACCCAGCGCTGGCGGGTCGACTCCCAACGGGGCGTGCTCCAGTCGGCGGCCGACCCGGACTACTGCCTGGACAGCCGTGGCTCCACGGACCGCGGCGTGGGCATCTGGACCTGCTCGTCCGTGGAGGGGAGGAACGCGCAGAACCTGAAGTTCGTGGTCGACGACGCCGGGCTGATCCGGCCCGCGATCGCCGTGGAGACGGCGGTGACGCCGGACGGCGGGGACGGGCTGGAGTTCCGGTCGCTGGACGACTCGAACGGGGACCCGGACCAGCGATGGCGGGCGGGGGCCGCCTGACCGGGGGTCAGCTGACGCGCACGCCGCGCCGCCACACCTCGGTCACCAGCGGCACCCCCGGGCGGTACGCGAGATGGACGTGGCTGGGGGCGTCGAGGAGAGCCAGGTCGGCGTAGGCGCCGGGGCTGAGGCGGCCGATGTCGTCGCGGCGCAGGGCGCGGGCGCCGCCCGCCGTGGCGGACCAGAGGGCCTCGTCGGGGGTCATGCGCATGTCCCGTACGGCGAGGGCGATGCAGAACGGGACGGACGACGTGAAGGACGAGCCCGGGTTGCAGTCCGTCGACAGGGCCACGGTGACGCCCGCGTCGAGGAGGCGGCGGGCGTCCGGCCACTCGGCGCGGGTGGAGAACTCGGCGCCGGGGAGCAGCGTGGCGACGGTGTCGCTGTTGGCGAGCGCGTCGACGTCCTCGTCCGTGAGGTGGGTGCAGTGGTCGGCGGAGGCCGCGTCCAGCTCGACGGCGAGTTGCACACCGGGGCCGTACGTCAGCTGGTTGGCGTGGATGCGCGGGTGCAGGCCCTTGGCCTTGCCCGCGGTGAGGATCGCGCGCGCCTGGTCGCCGTCGAAGGCGCCCTTCTCGCAGAAGACGTCGATCCAACGGGCGTACGGCGCACAGGCGTCCAGCATCGCGCCGGTGACCAGGGCGACGTACGCCGCCGGATCCTCGGCGTAGTCCGGGGAGACGATGTGGGCGCCGAGGTAGGTGACCTCGTCGGTGTGGGCGGCGGCGATGCGCAGGGCCCGGGCCTCGTCCTCGACGGTGAGGCCGTAGCCGGACTTGGTCTCGAAGGTCGTGGTGCCCTGGCGGAGGGCTTCGGCGAGGTAACGGGTGAGGCCGGCTTCGAGTTGGGCGTCCGTCGCGGCGCGGGTGGCGGCGACCGTGGTCCGGATGCCGCCCGCGCTGTAGGCCCGGCCGGACATCCGGGCGTTGAACTCCTCGGTGCGGTCGCCCGCGAAGACGAGGTGGGAGTGGGAGTCCACGAAGCCCGGGATCACCGCGCGGCCGCCGGCGTCGACCCGATTGTCAGTGGCGGGTGCTTTGCTTGATTCACCGGTCCACGCGACGCGGTCGCGGTCGATGACGACGGCCGCGTCCCGGATCAGACCGAGGGGAGAACTGTCACCGAAGGAGGGATCGTTGGTGACCAGCGTGGCGATGTTGGTGATGACGGTGCTGCTGCTCATGGCGTCCTCATGGGTGGTGGTCAGGCTCGCAGGGCATCGACGGCCCGCGCGAGGGCTTGCGGCACATCCGGTACGAGGACATGGGCTCCGTCGCGTACGACATGCCGCCCGCCGACGATCGTGTGCCGTACGTCCGCTGCCGTCGCGGCGAATACGGCCGTCTCGGCGCCGAGCCTGGGCAGCGGCCCCGCAGTCCTGACCGAGTCGAGCGCGATCGTCGTGAGGTCGGCGAGCGCGCCGGGCTCGATGCTGCCCGCGTCGTCCCAGCCCAGGGCCGCATGTCCGTCCGCCGAAGCCGCGCGCAGCAGTGCCGCGGCCGTCCAGTGGCCGCGGGTGCGGCTGCGCAGCCGCTCGTTCAGCTCCATCGCGCGTGCCTCTTCGAGCAGGTCGATGACGGCGTGGCTGTCGGAGCCGAGGGAGAGGGGGGAACCTTCGTTCTGGAGGGCGGCGGCGGGTCCGATGCCGTCGGCGAGGTCCCGTTCGGTCGTCGGGCACATGCAGGTGCCGGTTCCGCTGCCGCCGATGAGGGAGATGTCCTCGGCGGTGAGGTGGGTGTTGTGGACGCCGGTGGTGCGCGGTCCGAGCACGCCGTGCAGGGCGAGGAGCTGCGTCGGGGTGCAGCCGTGGACGTCCCGGCAGGCGTCGTTCTCGGCGGTCTGCTCCGACAGGTGCACATGCAGCGGGGCCCGCCGTTCCCCGGCCCACTGCGCCACGGTCGCCAACTGGTCGGCGGGCACGGCCCGTACGGAGTGGATCGCCGCCCCGATCCGTGCGTGATCCCGTTCCTTGAGAACTGAACAGCGTTCGGCCCATTCCTGAGCCGTCCGGTCGGAGAACCGGAGCTGGTGGCTGTTGGGCGGCTGTCCGAAGCCGGCGGAGAGGTAGCAGGTGTCGAGGAGGGTGATGCGGATTCCGGCTTCGGCGGCCGCCGCGATGAGGGCCTCCCCCATGGCGTTGGGGTCGGCGTAGGGGGTGCCGCCGGGGGCGTGGTGGACGTAGTGGAACTCGCCGACGGCCGTGATGCCGGCGAGGGCCATCTCGGCGTAGGCCGCCCTGGCCAGCGCGTGGTAGGTGTCCGGGGTGAGCCGGTCGGCGGTGGCGTACATGACCTCGCGCCAGGTCCAGAAGGTGCCGGAGCCGACCTGCACGGTGCCGCGCAGGGCCCGGTGGAAGGCGTGGCTGTGGGCGTTGGCGAGGCCGGGGAGGGTGAGGCCGCGGAGGATCTCGGCGCCCGGGGGCGGGGTGTCGGTGTTCCGGTGAACAGCGGTGATCCGGCCGTCCTCGGTGTCGACGGCGACTCCCGGCTCGACGTGGGTGCCGAGCCAGGCGTGCTCCAGCCAGTACGTCCGTGTCACGCGCAGGCCAGCCCTTCCAGTACGTCGGCGAGTGCGGTCACTCCGGCCACGCAGTCGTCCTCGGCCGCGAACTCGGCCGGGGAGTGCGAGACGCCGGTGGGGTTGCGTACGAACAGCATGGCGGTCGGGACGGTCCCGGACAGGATCCCGGCGTCGTGTCCGGCGCCGGTGCCCAGGACGGGGACCTTGAGGTCGGTGTCCTTGCCCAGGATGCGGGCCAGTTCGTCACGCAGGGCGTGGTCGAACTCGACGACCGGCGTGAACGACTCCCGTACGACGTCGAGGTCGACGCCGTGCGCGTCGGCGTACTCGCGGGCCGCCTGCTGGATCCCGGTGACGACGGTGTCGAGGGTCTGCTGGTCGGCGGCACGGGAGTCGAGCCAGCCGCGCACCAGGGAGGGGATGGCGTTGACGCCGTTGGGCTCGACGGCGATCTTGCCGAAGGTGGCGACGGCGCCCGCGAGCCGGGCCTCGCGACGGGCGGCGAGGACGGTCTCGGCGTACGACAGCATGGGGTCCCGCCGGTCGGCGAGCCGGGTGGTGCCGGCGTGGTTGGCCTCGCCGCGGAAGTCGAACCGCCACCGCCCGTGCGGCCAGATGGCACTGGCGATGCCCACCCGGTCGCCGGACAGGTCGAGGGCGCGGCCCTGTTCGACGTGCAGCTCGACGAAGGCACCGATACGGGCGAGCCGCTCGGGGTCGGGCCCGATGGCGTCGGGGTCGTACCCGGCGGCCGCCATGGCCTGCGGCAGCGTGATCCCGTCGCCGTCGGTCAGCCGGTGCGCCTGCTCGGCGGTGAGCTGCCCGGCGGCGAGCCGGGAGCCGACGCAGGCGAGCCCGAAGCGGGCGCCCTCCTCGTCGCCGAAGTTGACGATGCCGAGGGGCTTGCTGAAACGCGCGTCGCGGCCGCGCAGTTCGTCGAGCGCGGCGAACGACGACACGACCCCGAGGGGCCCGTCGAAGGCCCCGCCGTCGGGCACGGAGTCCAGGTGCGACCCCGTGACGACGGCGTCCCCCTGGGCGGGATCCCCGAGCCAGGCCCACTGGTTGCCGTTGCGGTCGACCTCGTAAGCGAGTCCGCGTGCCTCGGCCTGCGCCCGGAACCAGTCCCGGCACTCGCCGTCGGCACCGGTCCAGGCGAAGCGGCGGTAGCCGCCGGAGGCGGAGCTGCGGCCGATCGGCAGCAGCTCGCGCCACATCGCGTGGAAGGAAGCGCCACCCGGGCCCGGCCCCGGCAAGGACGGGCCACCCGGTGGCGAAGCCTCAACCCCCACCGGACGGTTGCCGTGCCCGCCGTCGTACTGGGTCACGCTTCCCCACCCTCACGCATCGGCACCCGCACGCCCCGCTCCGACGCCACCGACTCCGCGATGTCGTAGCCCGCGTCCACGTGCCGGATGACGCCCATCCCGGGGTCGTTGGTCAGCACCCGCCGGATCTTCTCCCCGGCCAGCGCCGTGCCGTCGGCCACCGTCACCTGACCGGCGTGGATGGACCGCCCCATGCCGACGCCGCCGCCGTGGTGGATGGACACCCAGGAGGCGCCCGAGGCCACGTTCACCATGGCGTTCAGCAGCGGCCAGTCGGCGATCGCGTCGGAGCCGTCGAGCATGGCCTCGGTCTCCCGGTAGGGGGAGGCCACGGAGCCGCAGTCGAGGTGGTCGCGCCCGATGACGATCGGCGCGGCCAGCTCGCCGCTCGCGACCATGTCGTTGAAGCGCTCACCGGCCTTGTCGCGCTCGCCGTATCCGAGCCAGCAGATCCGGGCGGGCAGCCCCTGGAAGTGCACCCTCTCCCCGGCCAGGCGGATCCAGCGGGCGAGGGACTCGTTCTCGGGGAACAGGTCGAGGATGGCCCGGTCCGTCCTGGCGATGTCGGCGGGGTCGCCGGACAGGGCCGCCCAGCGGAAGGGGCCCTTGCCCTCGCAGAACAGGGGGCGGATGTAGGCGGGGACGAAGCCCGGGAAGGCGAACGCCCGGTCGTATCCGGCGAGTTGTGCCTCACCGCGGATGGAGTTGCCGTAGTCGAACACCTCGGCGCCGGCGTCCATGAAGCCCACCATCGCCTCGACATGCCGGGCCATCGACTCACGGGCCCGCGTGGTGAAGCCCGCCGGGTCCTTCGCCGCGTACGACGCCATCTCGTCGAAGTCGACGCCGAGCGGCAGGTACGACAGCGGGTCGTGCGCCGACGTCTGGTCGGTGACGATGTCGATCGGAGCGCCCATGGCCAGCAGCTGCGGCACCAGCTCCGCCGCGTTGCCCAGCACGCCGATGGACAGCGGGCGGCGCGCGTCCCGCGCCTCGACGGCCAGCTGGAGGGCGTGGTCGAGGGAGTCGGCCCGCACGTCCAGGTAGCGGTGCTCGATACGGCGGTCGATGGCCCGAGGGTCGCAGTCGACGCAGATCGCCACGCCGTCGTTCATGGTCACGGCGAGCGGCTGGGCGCCGCCCATCCCGCCGAGCCCGGCCGTCAGGGTGATCGTCCCGGCCAGCGAACCGCCGAACTTCTTCGCGGCGACGGCGGCGAAGGTCTCGTAGGTGCCCTGGAGGATGCCCTGGGTGCCGATGTAGATCCAGGAACCGGCGGTCATCTGCCCGTACATGGTCAGGCCGAGGGCCTCCAGGCGGCGGAACTCCTCCCAGTTGGCCCAGTCGCCGACCAGGTTGGAGTTGGCGATGAGCACCCGCGGCGCCCACTCGTGGGTCTGCATCACGCCGACCGGGCGGCCGGACTGGACGAGCATCGTCTCGTCCTGCTTCAGCCCCTTCAGCGTGCGCACCATCGCGTCGAAGGACCGCCAGTCCCGCGCCGCCTTGCCCGTGCCGCCGTAGACGACGAGCTTGTCGGGGTGCTCGGCGACCTCGGGGTCGAGGTTGTTCTGCAGCATCCGCAGGGCAGCCTCCTGCTGCCAGCCCAGGGCGCTCGGTTCCGTTCCGCGCGGCGCTCGGACGGGGCGGGGTCCTGACATGGTCTGCCTCCTGGTGACTGCTCTCGCGGAGCTCCCGGCGGGATGTTGCTGCGGTGTTGCTGCGTGTTGCTACGGCTATTCACATCCTGGCGAGATGAATAGAGCTAGTCAATAGCGAGGTGCCCCGACACGGCCCCGACGGGAGTGTTTGGCTGGATGTATGGACTCA
This sequence comes from Streptomyces sp. Z423-1, assembly GCF_013009255.1. NCBI lineage: Bacteria > Bacillati > Actinomycetota > Actinomycetes > Kitasatosporales > Streptomycetaceae > Streptomyces > Streptomyces sp. Z423-1. The sequence continues at coordinate 5,667,527 of NZ_CP053109.1, read as the reverse complement.
GGCATCAATGTCGGGCATCGACAGGACGGGGGACGACGTGCACGACGTTCATGAAGGCCGGACGGGCGGAGACAAGCGGTCGGTGCGGCGCGACGAGGCGGTGCGGGCCGCCGTGGAGCAGGGGCTGCTGGGGCCGGACGCCCCCATCGCCGGCCTGCTCGACGTCACCGGCATCCGGGAGTCGGCGGCGGAGCTGCGCGCGGCGTTCGACGCGGTGGTGGCACCCGGCACGCCCGTGCTGCACGCCTTCGCGGTGAAGGCGACGCCGCTGGTCCCGGTGCTGCGGCTGCTGCGCGACGAGGGCATCGGCGCCGAGGTGGCGAGCCCGGGCGAGCTGGCGCTGGCCCGGGCGGCCGGGGTGGCGCCGGAGCGGACGGTGCTGGACTCGCCCGCGAAGACACCGGCGGAGCTGCGGGAGGCGCTGGCGCTGGGGATCGCCGTCAACGCGGACAACCCGCAGGAGCTGGCGCGCATCGACGCCCTCATGCTCCCCCACAGCCCGAAAGGCGTGGGAGGTACCCCCATGGCACCGAGTCGCTCCCCCCTCGGGCTCCGGGTGAATCCGCAGGTCGGCGGCGGCTCCATCGAGGCGCTGTCCACCGCCACGGAGACCTCGAAGTTCGGGGTGGCGCTGCGGGACGAGGGGGCGCGTGAGTGGGTGGTACGGGCGTACGCCGAGCGCCCCTGGCTGACGCGGCTGCACGCGCACACCGGGTCGCAAGGCATCCCGCTGTCGCGCATGGCCGAGGGTGTGGCGGCGACGTACGCGCTGGCGGAGGAGATCAACCGGCGGATCGGGCGGCCGCAGGTCGACACGATCGACATCGGCGGCGGGCTGCCGGTGAACTTCGCGTCGGAGGCGACGACACCGACGTACGCGCAGTACGCGCGGATGCTGAAGGAGGCGGTGCCGGGGCTGTTCGACGGGCGGTACGGGCTGGTGACCGAGTTCGGGCGGTCGCTGCTGGCCAAGCACGGGACGGTGGTGGCGCGGGTGGAGTACGCCAAGAGCGCGGGCGGGCGGCCGGTGGCGGTGACGCACGCGGGCGTGCAGGTGGCGACGCGGACGGTGTACGCGCCGGGGTCGTGGCCGCTGCGGATCGCCGCGTACGACGGCAAGGGGCGGCCGAAGGAGGGACCGGCGGTGGTGCAGGACGTGGCGGGACCGGCGTGCTTCGCGGGCGACCTGCTGGCCGAAGGGCGCGAACTGCCGCTGCTGGAGCAGGGGGACTACGCGGCGGCGCTGGACACGGGCGCGTACTACTTCGCCCACCACTACGCGTACAACTCCCTCGCCCGGCCCGGGATCTACGGCTTCGCCCCGGACGGTGCGGGCGGCGTGACCTTCGCGACCGTACGGACCGTCCAGACGCTCGACGAGATCGTGGCCGAGTCGGGCGGGGCGCACGCGGGCACGCTCACCACGCTCCCCGAGGGGTGATCAACTCCCGTGAAACGAGCGTCAGTTGACCCACCCTAGCCACTCGACGCATGTTCCACTGGAAAATGCCAGAAGGCTCACCTCTCGCACACACGTTGCGTAGTCTCTGGGTCACTCAGCCGAACCCAGGCAGGAGGGGAGTCCGGGGTGCCCGGAATCGACGAGTGCTTACTGGAGGCCATGCGGCTGCCCGGAGCCCGGGGAGCCGCACTGGTCGACTGGACGAGCGGACTGGCCCTGGGCACCGTCGGCGAGCCACCGGGCGGCGACCACGAGGCGGCGGCCGCCGAGGCCGCGGAACTGGCCCGGCTGGCCGCCGAGCAACGGGCGTTCGCACCGGGGGACGCCGAGGCGGAGGACGCCGATCCGCCGGTCGAGGACCTGATCCTCAGCAACCGGGACAGCTATCACGTCCTGCGGTTCGTGCGGACCTCGTTCGACAGCAGCGTCTTCCTGCACCTGTGGCTGGCCCGGGCGGACGGCAACCTCGCGCTGGCCCGGATCCGGCTGGGCGAGATGGCCGGACGGCTGGTACTGGGATGACCGTGGTCGGCACCACCCCGCCGCCCGGACTGCCGGTACGGGACAAGGCGGCCCGGCACCGGACCGGCGGCGTCTCCCCGATGCTGACCCGCCTCGCCGCCGAGCGCGCCACCGGCGTCCTGGTCCGCGCGACCGGCACCCTGTACCTCGCCGAGGGCCGGGTGGCACACGCCGAGAGCCCCCTCGCCCCCGGCCTCGGCGTGCTCCTCACGGCGCACGGCACCCTCGACGCCCGGGCCTGGCAGGACGCCGTCGACCGGGCCGGCGAGCCGGGCACCGCCGACCGCCTGCTCCTCGACGGCGGCCGACTCGCGCCGGGCGCACTGGAGTTGTGCCACCTCAGCGCGCTGTACGACGCCGCGTACTTCGCGCTCGCGCCCAGCAGCACCCCGGGCCGCTTCCGGTACGGCACCACGCACTGGCTCGGTTCCGTGCACCCGGTCCCGGTCGGCGCCGTCGAACACGAGACGCTCCGCCGACGGGCCCTGCTGCACCGCATCTGGCCGGACCCGGCGACCGACAGCGCACCCCTGGAACGCCTCGACACCGCCGCAGCCCCGGCGGTCGCGCCCCGGCAGAGCGCGGTGCTGGCCCGCGTGGACGGCCTGCGCACGGCGACCGACATCGCCCGCGCCCTGGGCAGACCGGCCTTCCACACCCTGGTGGCCATACGCCGCCTGGCGGCCGCGGGCCTGGTGGCACCCCGCACACCGCATCCGGGCACGGACGGCTCCTGGCCCGAGCACCCGGACCCGGGCCCCGGCGCCCCCGCGACTCCGGCCCGCCTCCCGCCCGTCGGCCCCCGCGCCGCCCAACACCCCGACATCGCGCTGCTGAAGAGGGTCAGGGATGCGCTGGAGGCCCTTTGACCGGCAGCAACCGCGACAGCCCGCACCGCAGCCCGCGCCGAGACAGCCGACGCCGCCGAAGCCCACGCCGCCACCACCGGCACCACGACAACCGACGCCACCCCACGCCACACCGCCACCGCCGGTACCACGACAGCCCACGCCACCCCACCCCACACCGCCCCCACCCAAGCCCCGACACCCGCCTCGACCACCCGCCGAGAGGAGAGCCCTGATGGCGGTGGAATCCCCGATCCTCGACGAACTGCACCGGCTGAGAGCCCGCGTCCCCCAGCTGACCGGCGCCCTCGCCGCCGGCGTGGACGGTCTGGTGATCGCCCACGACACCCCCGGCGTCGAGCCGGAGGGCCTCGCCGCGCTCACCGCCGCAGCGCTCGGCGTCGCGGTGCGGGTCACGGACGCGACCGGCCGGGGCGACCTGCGCGAACTACTGGTCCGCGGCGTCCGCGGCTATGTGGCGACGTACGCCGCGGGCCGCACCGCCGTACTGACGCTGCTCGCCGAGGACCGCGTCAACGTCGGTCGGCTCCACCTGGAGGGCCGCCGCACCGGCGCCCGCATCGGCGAGCTGGTCGACCACCTGACCCCGGTCCCACCCACCGTCCCCCCGCAGCCCGCGGCGGCCCCCACCCGCCAGCGGCAGCCCGTCCGCCGAACCCCCCGCACCCCCACGAACACACCCACCACCACGGAACGTTGAGAGGAACCCGACCACCATGGCCAACACCGAGACCGCCCTCAAAGAAGCCCTCGCCTCCATCGAAGGCGCCACCGGAGTCGCCCTCGTCGACTACACCAGCGGTATGGCCCTGGGCACGATGGGCGGCAGCAAGAGCTTCGACCTCAACGTCGCCGCCGCCGGCAACACCGACGTGGTCCGCGCCAAGATGCGCACGATGGAGCACCTCGGGCTCAAGGGCGGGATCGAGGACATCCTGATCACGCTGTCGGACCAGTACCACCTGATCCGCCTGCTCAGCGGCCGCGGCGGCAACGGGCTGTTCCTCTATCTCGTCCTGGACGCCAAGCGCGCCAACCTCGCGATGGCCCGGCATCAGCTGCGCCGGATCGAGGAAGAGCTCGAAGTCTGACAGCCCGAGGTCAGACCAGCGCGGCGGCGCGGCGGCGGGAACCGCCCGGCGCCGCGTCGCCCGCCGCGATGCCGGTACTGCGGAAGGCCTTCACGGCCTTGCCGGCCGGACGGCCCCCGCCCCGGCTCAGCCAGTCGACGCGCACCCACAGCAGCGCCTCGTCGGCCCGCTCGCGCCGCCCGAGCCACGCCGCCTTCAGCCACAGCCCCGCACCGCACCCGGCGAGCAGCATGCCGCCCGCGGCAGGGGCGGCGAAGGCGCTGCCCAGCGCGGCGAGGAAGGGGAGCAGCAGCCACCAGCGATGCCCGCGCCGCCAGTTGCGTACGGTCACCGCGCGGTCCTGGAGCACGTCCTGCTTGGCGGCGCGGGCGGCGCCGCGGGCGAGGGCGGCGTACCGTCCGCGGCGCGCGTACGCCACGAGGGCCGCCGCCAGGATGAACAGCACGGCCCCGGCCATGACGCCGATCCGGCGCCCCGTCAGTCCCGGCACCAGCACGCCGGTGCCGGCCGCGACCACGCCCAGCCACCACAGTGGTGCGGCCCCGGCCCGTACGACGCAGGCCACCCGAGCCAGCCCCTGTCCTCCGCGCGTCACGTTCAGCCTCCCGTCTCATGGGTCCAACGTTGCCTCAGTCGTGAGACTCAAGTCTTGGAACACTCACGCTAGCGAGGCAAGGTGAGACGAGTCTGAGAAGGCACCGGCGGCCCGCTCACTCCACGAACAGCCCCCGTGCCGCCGCCCGCGCGTCGAACTCCTCCAGCCGCGCCTGCGCCTCCGGCAGGTCGTCGCACATCGCCTCCAGCAGCACCCGCCCCAGCAGCATCGGCGCGCACGCCGTGTCGAAGGCGAGCCCGGTGCCGACGGCGGCGGGCAGCAGCAGGTCGGACGCCTTGGCGACCGGCGCGAAGGCGGAGTCGGCGACGGTCACCACCGTCAGCCCGGCCTCCTTGGCGTAGGCCAGGGTGTCGACGACCTCGCGGGGATGGCGGGGCAGCGCGAAGCACAGCAGCGCCGAGGCGCCCGCCCGTACGGCGCCGTCGATCCGGTCGTGGATCATCGTGCCGCCCTCGTTGAGCAGCCGTACGTCCGGATGGACCTTGGCGGCGAAGTAGGCGAAGCCGTACGCCTGGGAGGCCGCCGCCCGCAGGCCCAGCACCGGCAGCGGGCGGGAGGCGGCCAGCAGCCGGCCGGCCTCCTGCACGGGCCGGGGATCGGCGAGCAGTTCGGCGAGGTGCTTGAGGTTCTCGATCTCGGCCTCGACGGCCTGCTGGTACTCGTTGTACGAGGCCGTGTCCGACGGCTGCTCGACGGGCGCCACCTCGCGCAGGTGCCTGCGCAGGGCGGGGTAGCCGTCGAAGCCGAGGGCGACCGCGAAGCGGGTGACGGACGGCTGGCTGACCCCGGCCAGTTCGGCCAGCTCGACGCTGGACAGGAACGGCACGTCGGCGGCCCGCCGGACCATGCTGTGCGCGATGCGCCGCTGGGTCGGTGTGAGCCGGTGCCCCTCGAAGAGCGCCTGCAGCCGCGCCGCAGGGCTGTCCGGCGCACCCGCGTTGGTGTCCGCGCTCATGACGTGCTCCCCCTCCAGATGTCCGTGAACCGGTCGAGCAGCCCGGCCGCCACCGTGACGTCGTGCGTGAGCGGCCGGTCGGCCGGGTCCGCGTCCAGCACCGACTCGGCCAGCTCCAGCGCCCGGCCCGTCGGCAGGTCCGGTTCGGGCCGTAGGTCGCGCTGGCGCAACGCCCGTACGGCGGCGACGAGTTCGCAGCCGACGACGAGACGGTACGCGCCGCACGCGCGCAGCGTCTGACGTGCGGCGAGCGAGGCGAAGCTGGCCTGTTCCTCGACGCCTCGGGAGAGTACAGCGTGGCCGAGCGACGCGGGGGCGGAGAAGGCCCGCAGATCGCCGAGCGCGGCACCGGCGGCGTACTCCAGGATCATCACCCCGGAGGAGGCGGGCTCGTGGTCGGCGAGGAAGGGGCGCAGGCGGGTGAAGGCGGGCTCGTTCAGCGTCGACAGCCGGGACGTCGACAGCCTGGCCACCTGCGTTATGGCGAGCCTGAAGTGGTCCAGGGCGAGGGCGAGCTGGGCCTGGTAGAAGCCGCCGTGGTGGTAGGCGGCCATGTCCTCGGGGGAGATCAGCGGGTTCTCGGCGGCCGCGTTGATCTCGACGGTGAGGACGTCGTCCAGGGCGTCGGCGGCGTCGTGCGCGGGGCCGTGGATCTGGGGCAGGCAGCGGAAGCCGTACGGGTCCTGGATCCGGCCAAGCGGCGGGTGCGGCCGGTCGGTGGCGCCGATCAGCCGCCGCATCCGGCGGGCGACGTCGGCAGTGCCCCGGTGCGGGCGGGCGGCGTGCACGGGGGCGGCGTACGCCTCGTGCGAGCCGTCGACGGCCAGCAGGGACAGCGCGGCGACGACCTGGGTGGCGGCGAGCAGCCCGCGCAGTTCGTGCAGGGCGAGCGCGGACTGGCCGAGGGTGAGGGCGTTGCTGCTGATCAGGGCCAGCGCGTCGTTGTTGTCCAGCGGCTGCGCCTCGGGCGCGCCCGCTCCCCGCCACGGATGCTCCCCGGCCAGCGCCAGCCCGACCTGCGCCAGCGCGGCGATGTCCCCGGTGCCGACCGACCCGAACTCGTTCACCACCGGGTACGCCCCGCTCTCCAGCGCCTCGCACAGCGCGGTGACGACGGACGGCCTGAGCCCGGCGCCGCCCGCGAGCAGCTGGTTGGCGCGGACGGCGAGCATCGCCCGGACCTGCCGCGCGGGCAGTTCCTCGCCGATGGCACCGGCGTGACTGCGCAGCAGCCGCAGCCCGTGCGCGGCGGCGCCCTCGGTGGGCACGGGCTCGTTCCGGTTGGCGCCGACGCCGGTGGAGCGGCCGTACACGCGTCCGGTCGCGGCGATCATGCGGGCGGCGTCCCAGGACTCCTCCGCGCGCTTCATCGCCTCGGTCCCCGGCACCGGCCGCGCGTGGCCGTCGGCGAGCCGGACGACGTCCGCGACGCCCATTCCGCGCCCGTCCAGGACCACCAGGGCCGCCGCGGCACCCTCCAGGGCGTCCACGATCCGAGACGACATCACGCACCTGACCATTGACAACTTATTCAGACACCAAGAACTCTGCATGATGTTATACAGATCGGGCAAGGGACTTGATTCGGCGGGCCTGACAGCCACCGGCTGACCCGCCGCCGAAACGGGGGCTAACCCCAGTGCGGCAGGCCCTCGCGCTCCCTACCGTGAATCTCATGAGCGGAATGGACGCGCGGGACTCCGAGCTGAAGAAGGAACTCAACGCCACCCTGCAGGCGCGCAGGGAACTGGGCGAGGAGTACGAGTCCGCGCTGGTCGACTCGTTCCTGCAGAAGGTCGACCAGCGCATTGACGGGGCCGTGGAGCGGCGGCTGCGGCGGCAGTTGGCCGAGCAGCAGATGGCGGTGGCGCGGGATTCGCGGTCGTCGAAGCCGACGGACTCCTGGGGTGAGCGCTTCGGCTTCGGCATCGTCTCGCTGGTCCTGGCGGTGCCGCTCTCCGCGATCGGCGGCGGCGTGGCCGACCTGCCCGGCCTGCTGGTCGCCTGGGCCGGCATCGTCGGCGTCAACGCCTTCCAGGCGGCCCGCGTCAACCCCGGACTGTTCGGCAGGCGCCGCACGTCGCATCAGGACAGCGACTGGGAGGACTGACCGTCCGAGCTCGTCCAGGATCACGCCGCCGAAGTCAGTCCTACTATGCTCTCCAGGCTGAATACTGGGGGGCCGGTGGCAGAACGAGCAGCAACAGCGGGCATGTTGCGGTTCCTGGTGCTGCGGGCCCGGGGGTATCGCGCGCTCCTCGCCGCCGCGCTGCTGACTGTTCTGCTGACCACGGCCGTACTGGCCGCGCTCACCGCGTACGCGGGCGCGACAGGCGATGCGGCGCTGCGGCGGTCGCTCGCCGAGCAACGCACCGCTGCCGAGGCCGCGCTGGTGGTCAAGGCCGACGTGCCGGCCGGCGAACGGCAGGCGGCTGACGACGCCGTGCGGGCGGGAGCCCGCGCCACCTTCGCCGGGCTGCCCGTGCGGGTGCGCAGCCTGCTGCGGTCCGGCCCCTACGCCCTGCCGCTCGCCCTGCGGCCGGCCTCCGAGCGGAACGGGAACCCGGACCTCACACACTTCGCCGCCCTGGACCGCACACAGGTGCGGACCGTCGCCGGGCGGCTGCCGCGTACGGCGGTGGCCGCCGGGTACACCGAGGCCGCGCTGCCGCAGAGCGCCGCCCAGCGGCTCGGGCTGGCGCCCGGCGCCCGGCTGACCGTCACCGACCGTCTGGACGGCCCGGCGGTGCGTGTGCTGATCACCGGCGTGTACCGGCCGGCCGATGCCGGGGCACCCTACTGGCAGTTGGACGACCTGGGTGGCCGCGGGGTGAAGGCGTCCGGCTTCACGACGTACGGTCCACTGCTCACCACTCCGGGCGTGCTGACGTCGGGCCGGGTGAGCGTCGGCCCTTCGGGCTGGCTGGCGTCGGCCGACTACTCCTCGCTGACCACGGAGCGGATCGGCGCGCTGCGCGAGGCCGCCCGCACGGGGAGTGCGGAGCTGCGCGAGCGGCCCGCGCTCAGCGGTACGACCGTCGCGGCCACTTCGTTGCCCGAGGTCCTGGACCGTGTCGAACGCTCCCTGCTCGTCACCCGCGCCACCGTGCTGATCGTCGCCGTTCAGCTCGCTCTGCTCGCGGCCTGCGCCCTGTTGCTCGTGTCGCGGTTGCTCAGTTCGGAACGCGTGGCCGAGACGCGGTTGCTGCGGGCGCGCGGTGCCACCCGGGCGCGGCTGGCGGGTCTGGCCGCGCTGGAGGCCCTGCTGATTTCCGCGCCCGCGGTAGTGGGCGCGCCGCTGTTGTCCGGGCCGCTGACGCGGCTGCTGGCCGGGCAGGGTGCCCTGGGCCGGGCGGGCGTGCGCGTCCACGTGCCGGCCGGCGGTCGGCTCGACGTGTGGCTGGTCGCCGCGGGCGTGGCCGTGCTGTGTGCGCTGGCGGTGGCCGTCCCGGCGCTGCGGGCGTCCTTCGAGGACACCGTCGGGCGCCGGGCAGGCGCGCTGCCCGCACCGCTGCGCGCCGGGGCGGATCTCGGGCTGCTCGCCGTGGCGGGCGTCGCCTTCTGGCAGCTCGGCAGCCGGCGCTCCGGCGCCGTCACCGCCGACCGCGAGGGCGTTCTCGGTGTCGACCCGCTGCTGGTGGTGGCGCCCGCTCTCGTACTGCTCGCCGGAACGGTCCTGGTGCTGCGGCTGCTGCCCTTGGTGGCACGTGTCGCCGAGCGTCATCTGACGGAGGGGCGCGGGCTGACCGCGGCCATGGCCGGTTGGCAGTTCAGCCGCCGTCCGATGCGCGGCGCGGGCCCGGTGCTGCTCCTGGTCATCTCCGCGGCGTTGGGTGTGCTGGCGATCGGGCAGAGCGCGTCCTGGCACCGTTCCCAGGACGACCAGGCCGATTTCCGGGCGGGAGCCGCGGTGCGCGTCCTCGGCGCCGGGAGCGGCGACCTGGGCCGCACCGACGCCTACGCGGACCTTCCGCACATCGATGCCGTCGCCCCCGCTGCCCGTACCACCGTGTCGCTCTCCGGCGGCCGTACCGCGACCGTTGTGGCCCTGAACACGACGGACGCGGCCGGGACGGTGCTGATGCGGCGTGACCTGACGGATCGTCCGCTGCTCGCCGGGCTCGCGCCGCGCGGAGAACCCGCGGGCATCGCCGTGCCCGCGGGCACGGTCCGGCTCACGCTGACCGCTGCCCTGCACAGCGCGGCACCCGGGGCGGGCGCGGACGTCACGCTCACGGTGCGGGACGGTCACGGAACCGCCTACGAGATACCGTCCGGCCGCCTTGCCGCCGACGGCCGCCCGCACCCGCTGACCCCGGATCTCGGCGGCGCCCGGGGCCCGTTGGCCCTCACCGGGCTCGAACTGCGTTCGACGCAACCGACCGGCCGCGCCGACCAGCAGCGCCTGGTCCTCGGCACGCTCACGGCCAGGGCGGCCGACGGCGGCGTTCGGCAATTGACGTTGCCGACGACGTGGGCGACGGCGGCCGAGGCCGATGCGGCCGCCCCCTCCCCCGACGGCAGCACCGAACCGACCCGACCCCGGATCACATCGACGGCGCCCGTCACCATGACGTACAGCACCGGCTACCTGCCACGAGAGAGCACATCGCCGGCCTCCCCGCTGGTGGTCCGGCTGGATGTCGCACAGCCTGCGGCACCCGAGATCGTCGCGGTCGCCACCGACCGGTTCCTCACCGCCTCGGGCGCCCGCGACGGGCAGCGTGTCGACGTGGCGTTCGACGGCCGGACCGTGCCCGTACGCATCGTCCGCACCGCGCGCGGCCTGCCCACCACGGAAGCCACCGCACAGGACGGTGGGGCCCTGCTGGTCGATCTGCGGTCCGTCAACCGGGTGCTCCAGGCCCGCTACGGCACCAGCCTGCACCCCACCGAGTGGTGGCTGCGCACCTCCGCGCCCGGCGCCGCCGCGAAAGCCGTGCGTGCCCTGCCCGATGTCGATCCCGGGCAGGTGGTGGTGCGCGACGAGACGGCGGCGCAGCTCAGAGACGACCCCTTCGGGGCGGCCCCCGAGGCCGCACTGGTCGCAGCGGCCGGGGTGACGGTGCTCTTCGCCTCGCTCGGCTTCGCGGTGAGCGCGGCAGGGGCGATGCGGGCCCGGGACAGCGAGTTCGCCGTGCTGCGCGCCCTGGGCGCACCGCGCCGTCGGCTGGCCCGGCTGATCGCCGTCGAGCACGGCGTGCTGCTGGCCCTGGCGCTGCTGGTCGGCACTGCCCTGGGCGCTGTGCTGACCCATGCGCTGGTCCCCCTCGTCGTCCTGACCGGGCAGGCCACCCGCCCGCTCCCGCCCGTGCTGGTCGAACTCCCGCTCCCCCGTCTGGCCGCCCTGCTGGCGGCCCTCGCCGCGGGCCCCGTCCTGGTGACCGCGGCCCTGGCACTGCGGCGGGCGAAGCCGGTCGTGACGCTCAGGGACGAGGTGGACGAGTGACTGCGCAGCCGGTGTCCGGGCAGGACGAGGGGCCGAGCGCGGCGCGGCCGCACGGACGGGCCGAGTTGTTCCCGGCCGGGTTGCGGACCCGGCTGCGGGCCTTTCCCACTGCGGCCGTCGCCCTCGCGCTGCTGGTGGCCGTGACCGCCGCTCTGGCCGCCGCATACCCGCGTGCCGTCGACCGGTACGGGGACGCGGGCCTGCGCCGGGCGGTCGAGCAGGCCGCTCCCGACCGGACGACTGTGCAGCTGCAGGCCCCGCCGCCCTGGACCGACACGATGAGGGAGGCGGAGGCTGCCCTGCGCACCGGTCCGCTGGCCGCGGCGCAGGCCAAGGTTCTCGCCGCTGCCAAGGCGCCGCTGGTTCCCGACCCCGCGCAGTCGTCGTACGGCGTGCGGACGGCCGTCGGCCTGGAGGCGGCCGACACCTGGCTTCCCCGGCCCAGCGGGATGCCCGCCCAAGTGGTGCTCGCCGCTCAGCAGGACCTGGCCTCCCACTCCCGGCTCACCGCGGGCCGGCTGCCCCGCACCACAGGCAAGCCGGTGACCGCGGCGACCGCGGAGGTCGAGGCCGCCGTCACCGCGGACACCGCCCGCACGCTGCGCATCCGAGTGGGCTCGGTGATCCACGTGCCCGGCTCGGCCCGCGCCCCGCTCGGCATCCGGGTCACCGGGATCGTCACCCCGCGCTCCCCCTCGGGCGCCTACTGGTCAACGCTGCCGGTGCTGCGCACCCCCGCGCTGAGCCGCCTGCCCGGCAGCGCGCCGACGGACGTCTACTGGCTCGGGGGCCTGCTCCTCGCTCCCGATGCCGGCCCCGTCCTCCTGGGCACCCCCGGCCGCCCCTACCGGTACTGGCAGGTGGCCCCCGACGTCGACGCCCTGCGCGGGCACGGTCTCGACCGTATGGCGTCCGCCGTCGCCGCCCTGGAGTCGGGCCCGGGAGTACAGCACCTGCGGACGGTCGTCGATCCGCGTCTGGAGGCCCAGACGGACCTCGACGACGTCCTCACAGGCCATGCCGGGCTACGGTCGGGGATCGAGCCGCTGCTCCTCATCGCCGCCGTCGGGACCGGCACCCTCGCCGTGATCGTCCTGGCCATGGCCGGCGGCCTGGCAGCCGACCGCCGGCGCGCGGAACTGACCCTGCTGCGTGCCCGGGGCGCCTCACTGCCCGGCCTCGCCGCCGGGCTGCTGGCGGAAACGGCGGTGGTGGCCGTGCCGGCCGGCGCCCTGGGGCTGACCGCCGCGCTGCTCGCCCTGCCCGGTGCCCGCACCGCGCCCGCCGTCGCCGCCGCCCTCGCCGTCACCTTGTTCGCCTGCGTCGCGCTCCCGCTGCGCGCCCTGGTGGCGCACCGCGCGGTACGGATGCACGACGGCCGGGAGGACCTCACCTCCGCCCGGCCCTCGCGGCGCCGTACGGTGGCGGAACTCACCGTGCTGGTGATCGCGCTGGGGGCGGTCGCCGCACTGCGCCGGCAGGGCTCTGGCAGCACCGGGCTGGTGGCCGCCGCTCCGGTTCTGACGGGCGTGGTCGCGGCTCTGCTGCTGGTGCGCCTCCACCCACTGCCGCTGCGTGCGCTGGGCCGTTCGGTCGCCCGGATGCGCGGCGTGGTGATTCCGCTGTCGCTGGCCCGTGCGGGTCGCGCCTCCGGCTTCGCCGTGCTGCCGCTGCTCGCCCTGCTGAGCGCCCTGACCACGGCCGCGTTCGGCGGCTCGGTCCTGGCGGGTGTCACGGCAGCCCGCGACCAGGCCGCGCTGCTCGCCGTCGGCGCCGACGGCCGCGTCGAGACCGCCACCGGCGCGCTCCCCCAGGGCCTGCCCGAGCGCATCCGCCGACTGCCCGGCGTACACGACACGACGGAGGCGAGCCTCACCCGCGAGGCGAAGCCGCAACAGGGCGGTCAGCCGGTACCGCTGGCCGGTGTGGACCCCGGCGCCTATGCGCACCTGTCGCAGCGCACGGGACTGGGCCCGTTCGACGCGGCGCGCCTGCGGCACGGGGACACCGGCGCGACGGGCGGCGTCGCCGGCCCCCTGCCCGCGCTGGCCTCACCGCGCGTCGCCGAGGAGTACGGCACCGGCCCCTATTCCGTCCTGCTCGCGGACGGCACCGCTGTCACCGTCCGGATCGTCCTGGTCAGGGAGCGCACCCCGGCCGTGATCGGCGACGACTTCCTGGTCGTGGACCGTTCCGCACTCCCCCGCGGCGCGGCTCGTACGACGACCCTGCTGCTGACCGGTGACGCCCTGAACGGCCGGGCGCTGCGCACGGCGGCGGAAGGGGCGGCGGCGACCGTCCGGCTGCGCACCGAGGAACGCGCGCGGCACGTCGACTCACCGCTGCAGTCCGGTGCGGAGCGCCTGTACGGTGCCGCGGTCGCCGCGGGCGCCGGCTACGCCGTACTCGCCCTCCTGCTGACCGTGCTGCGCGCCGCGCCCGAACGCAGCGCCCTGCTCGCCCGGCTGCGCACGATGGGCATGAGCCGGGCGCAGGGTCGTCGGCTGCTGATCCTCGAAGCCCTTCCGCAAGCGTTCCTGGCCGCGGCGGGCGGCATGCTGACCGGCTGGGCCGGCATCCATCTGCTGTCGCCCGGCATCGACCTCACGGCCATCGCCCTGGCCTCCCCGTCCGCCCTCGAAGGGGCCGAGCTGCGCAGCGATCCGCTCTCCCTGGCGATTCCGGCGCTCACCGTGCTGATGCTGGCCATCGGTGTGCCCGCCGGGCAGGCCTGGTGGACCAGCCGGCGTGGCTCGGTCCGCGAACTGAGGCTGGGTGACAACTAGCCGATGAGCAGAACCGCGAGACGCGTCCCCCTCCGGCACCGGCCCGTGTCCCTCCTTCCGCCCAGGAGCAGCCGATGACCAGCGATCCGACCTTCGACGAACTCGCCGACCGTGCCCTCGCCGCGCGCAACGCCGCCGCATACGGCCACGATGCCCTGATCACCTGCGACCGGCTGGTGCGGATCTTCTCCGCCGACGGCGTGGAGGTCCAGGCGCTGCAAGGCCTCGATCTCCTGGTCAACAAGGGAGAACTCATGGCCCTGGTCGGCGCCTCCGGCAGCGGCAAATCCACCCTCATGAACATCCTGGCCGGACTCGACAAACCCACCGCCGGCGCGGCCCGCGTCGCCGGCCACGACCTGCTCGCCATGTCCGCCAGGGAACGCCTCGCCTACCGTCGCGAAACCGTCGGCTTCGTCTGGCAGCAGACCTCCCGCAACCTCCTGCCCTACCTCACCGCCGCACAGAACGTCGCCCTCCCCATGCAGCTCGCGCGCAGCCGGGGCCGGCGCCGCACCCGGGCCGACCGCGCCATGGAACTCCTCGACCTGCTGGACGTCGCCGAATGCCGCGACCGCCGTCCGCACCAGATGTCCGGCGGCCAGCAGCAGCGCGTCGCCCTCGCGGTCGCCCTCGCCAACCGTCCCGCGGTCCTGCTCGCCGACGAGCCCACCGGCGAACTCGACTCCCGCACCGCCGAACAGGTCTTCGCGGCCTTCCGCACCGCCAACGAAGCGCTGGGAACCACCATCGTGGTCGTCACCCACGATCAGTCCGTCGCCGGTGAGGTCCGCCGCACGGTCGCCATCCGGGACGGCCGCACGTCCACGGAAGTCCTGCGCCACAGCGAAGTCGACTCCGCCACCGGCCGGGAAACCCTGGTCGCCCGCGAATACGCCATGCTCGACCGGGCCGGCCGCCTCCAGCTCCCCGCCGAGTACACCCGGGCCCTGGACATGCGCGACCGCGTCGCCCTGGAACTGGAACCCGACCACATCGCCGTCCGCCCGGACAAGGCGCAGACCGGCCGTCAGGATCCTGAAGGCGACTAGGCGTTGTCCGCCGTCCGCTCGCTCCAGGACTCGGTGATCTCGCCGTCCTTCAACTCCAGCACCCGATCGGCGAGGTCCAGAAGGGTCGGGTCGTGGGTGGCCACGAGAGCCGTGATCCGTTCGCTGCGGACGACCGCGCGCAGCAGTTCCATCACGGAGTGCCCGGTCTCCGCGTCCAACTGGCCGGTCGGCTCGTCGGCGATGAGAATCGAGGGGCTGTTGGCCAAGGCGCGGGCAATGGCGACGCGCTGGCGCTGGCCGCCCGACAACTCCCCCGGGCGCTGCGCGGCATGGTCGGCGAGCCCCACCAGGGACAGCAGCAGTTCGACGCGCTCCCGCCGCTCGCGCGGGTCGGCCCTGCGCAACCGCAGCGGCACGCCCACGTTTTCGGCAGCCGTGAGGATGGGGATGAGCCCGAAAGACTGGAAGACGAAGCCGATACGCTCCCGGCGCAGCGCGAGGAGGGCGTCCTCTCCCTGATCCCGCAGGTCCAGTCCGTCGACGGTGACGCGTCCGCTGTCCGGCTCGTCCAGGCCGCCGACGATGTTGAGCAGGGTGGTCTTGCCCGAGCCCGAGCGTCCCTTCAGGGCGACGAGTTCTCCCCGAGGGACTTCGAAAGAGACGCCACGCAGAGCATGAACGGCGCCGGCGCCACGGCCGTACGACTTGTGCACGTCCGCCACCCGCAGCATGGCTCCAGTCGCCGCCTGCTCCATCGCACCCCTCGTACGCTCCCGTGATTCCCCGGCGAGCCAGTATCTCCACCGGCTCCGCGGGCGACAACGCGGATCCCGTACGTCAGTGGTGTGTGCGCGGGGACCGCCGCACCCCCGTTGCCGGGGGGCGGGACGACGGCGGTCCCCGCGAGGGACGCGGCCCGGGTCAGGCCGGGCTTGCGCGTCCGTGGCGTCCATGGAGGTCCGGGAGCCGCTCCGGAGGTCCTTGGCGCCGTACGGGCCGGCCCGGGCGGGGAGCCGCTCCCGCCCTGCCGACATCCACTAATGTGCCGGACCCGTGTTAAGCGGGTGCTGCGCGGACGTGACGCACTCGTACCACTTCCGAGAAGACCAACAAACGCACACGTCACCGCAAGTTCGCCGCCATCGTGGGCCGTTCACCGCCGGTTTCCCGCTACTTCGCGTTCTTGGCCAGGAAGGCCAGCAGGTCCTGCCGGCTGACCACACCGGTCGGCTTGCCCTCCACGAGGACGATCGCCGCGTCCGCCGTACCGAGCACGGACATCAGGTCCCCGACCGGCTCGCCGGAGCCGACCTGCGGCAGCGGCGCCGACATGTGCTTCTCCAGCGGGTCGTCGAGCGAGGCGCTCTTGGTGAACAGCGCGTCCAGCAGCTCCCGTTCGACGACCGAGCCCACGACCTCGGCGGCCATCACGTCCGGGTGCCCGGCGCCCGGCTTGACGATCGGCATCTGCGAGACGCCGTACTCGCGCAGCACGTCGATGGCCTGACCGACCGTCTCGTCCGGGTGCATGTGGACCAGGGACGGCATGGCGCCGCCCTCCTTGTCGTTGAGCACATCACTGACGCGGGCGCTCGGACCGGCGTCCTCCAGGAAGCCGTAGTCGGCCATCCACTCGTCGTTGAAGATCTTGCTCAGATACCCGCGCCCGCTGTCCGGCAGCAGGACGACCACCACATCGTCCTCGCCGAGCCGCTCCGCGACCCGCAGCGCGGCGACCACGGCCATGCCGCAGGAGCCGCCCACCAGCAGGCCCTCCTCCCTGGCGAGGCGCCGGGTCATCTGGAAGGAGTCCTTGTCGGACACGGCGACGATCTCGTCGGCGACGGTACGGTCGTACGCCGTCGGCCAGAAGTCCTCACCGACGCCCTCGACGAGGTACGGCCGCCCGGACCCGCCCGAGTACACGGAGCCCTCGGGGTCGGCGCCGATGACCTTGACCCGGCCGTCGCTGACCTCCTTCAGGTACCGCCCGGTCCCGGAGATGGTGCCGCCGGTGCCGACGCCGGCGACGAAGTGGGTGATCTTCCCCTCCGTCTGCTCCCACAGCTCGGGGCCGGTCGAGTGGTAGTGGGACAGCGGGTTGTTGGGGTTGGAGTACTGGTCCGGCTTCCAGGCGCCCGGCGTCTCGCGGACGAGCCGGTCGGAGACGTTGTAGTACGAGTCCGGGTGCTCGGGCGCGACAGCCGTGGGACAGACGACGACCTCGGCGCCGTACGCCCGCAGCACATTGATCTTGTCCGTGGACACCTTGTCCGGGCACACGAAGATGCACTTGTACCCCTTCTGCTGCGCCACGATCGCCAGCCCCACCCCGGTGTTGCCGCTGGTCGGCTCCACGATCGTGCCGCCGGGCTTGAGCGCGCCGCTCTCCTCCGCCGCCTCGATCATCCGCAGCGCGATGCGGTCCTTCACGGAACCGCCGGGGTTGAAGTACTCGACCTTGGCCAGGACGGTCGCCCGGATGCCCTTGGTCACGTTGTTGAGCCTCACCAGCGGGGTGTTGCCGACGAGACTGATCATCGAGTCGTGGAACTGCACCGTTGTCTCCGGATGCTGCAGAAGTGGTCGTTGGTAGTAGCGCCAGCCTATGGCCTGTCACCGGCGTTCACTCGCCGTTGAGATTGGCGGGGGCTCGCTTCGGGGCAAGGAGTGGATGTACGGGTGCGAGGAGGTGTCGGCGACGCATGACCAGGATGTCGAGGGCGAGGGTGGCCCGGCGCATCGCAGCCGGTGCGGCGTACGGCGGTGGTGGCATCGGCCTGGCCGGTGCGGCGGTCGTCGGCCTGGTGCTGGCCGAGGTGCAGCTGGCCCGCCGCCAGGTGGGCAACGGCGCGACGCCGTACGTGCCGAACACGAGCGGGCGGTACGGACGGACGTACGACACCCCGGGCGTCCCGCCCCTGAGGTTCACCATGCTCGGCGACTCCACCGCCGCCGGCCAGGGCGTCCACCGGGCCGGCCAGACCCCGGGCGCGCTGCTCGCCTCGGGCCTCGCGGCGGTCGCGGAACGCCCCGTCGACCTGCGCAACGTCGCCGTCCCCGGCGCCATGTCCGACGACCTGGACCGCCAGGTGTCGCTGGCCCTCGGGGACCCGGACCGGACCCCCGACATCTGCGTGATCATGATCGGCGCCAACGACGTCACCAACCGCATCCCGCCGACCCGCTCGGTACGGCATCTGTCGGCGGCGGTACGGCGACTGCGCACCGCAGGCGCCGAGGTGGTCGTCGGCACCTGTCCCGACCTGGGCACGATCGAGCCGGTGCAGCAGCCGTTGCGCTGGCTGGCCAGACGGGCCTCCCGCCAGTTGGCGGCCGCCCAGACGATCGGAGTCGTCGAGCAGGGCGGCCGCACCGTGTCGCTGGGCGACCTGCTGGGCCCCGAGTTCGCCGCGAACCCGCGTGAGCTGTTCGGCCCGGACAACTACCACCCCTCCGCCGAGGGCTACGCCACCGCCGCGATGGCCGTCCTGCCCACGGTCTGCGCCGCCCTGGGCCTGTGGCCGGCGGAGGAGGAACGCCCCGACGTCACCCGCCGCGAGGGCTTCCTGCCGGTGGCCCGGGCCGCGGCCGAGGCGGCCTCGGAGGCCGGTACGGAGGTCACGGCGGCGATGCCGACGGGGCCGCGCGGGCCGTGGGCCCTGCTGAAGCGCAGGCGCAGGCGGCGGGTGACGGAGGCGGAGCCGTCACCGCAGCCGTCGTAGCGCAGGCAGCCACGACAGAAAAGCAAGCGCTTAGAAAATTGCGTCCTGAGTCACACCACGACACCCGTGACCTCGCCCATACGGACGGGTAACTTCCCAACCAGCCCTGCCCGTCCCCGTAAGCCAATGGAGCCGTGATGCCCGAAGCCGTGATCGTCTCTGCCGCCCGCTCCCCCATCGGCCGCGCCTTCAAGGGCTCCCTCAAGGACCTGCGCCCCGACGACCTCACCGCCACGATCATCCAGGCCGCCCTCGCCAAGGTCCCCGGGCTGGACCCGAAGGACATCGACGACCTGATGCTCGGCTGCGGCCTGCCCGGCGGCGAGCAGGGCCACAACCTGGGCCGGATCGTCGCCGTACAGATGGGCATGGACCACCTGCCGGGCTGCACGATCACCCGCTACTGCTCCTCCTCCCTCCAGACCTCCCGGATGGCCCTGCACGCCATCAAGGCCGGTGAGGGCGATGTCTTCATCTCCGCGGGCGTGGAGATGGTCTCCCGCTCGCAGTACGGCACCTCCGACCAGGCCGACACCCACAACCCGCTCTTCGCCGACGCCGAGGCCCGTACGGCCGCCGTCGCCGCGTCCGAGGGCACCTCCTGGCACGACCCGCGCGAGGACGGCCTGCTGCCCGACCCGTACATCGCCATGGGCCAGACGGCCGAGAACCTGGCCCGCTCCTGGGGCGTGACCCGCGAGGAGATGGACGAGTTCGGCGTCCGCTCGCAGAACCTCGCCGAGGAAGCCATCAAGAAGGGCTTCTGGGAGCGCGAGATCACCCCGGTGACCCTCCCCGACGGCACGGTCATCAGCAAGGACGACGGCCCCCGCCCCGGCGTCACCATGGAGGGCGTCGCGGGCCTGAAGCCGGTCTTCCGCCCCGACGGCCTGGTCACCGCCGGCAACTGCTGCCCCCTCAACGACGGCGCCGCGGCCCTGATCATCATGTCGGACACCAAGGCCCGCGAGCTGGGCCTGACCCCGCTGGCCCGGATCGTCTCCACCGGCGTCTCCGGCCTGTCCCCCGAGATCATGGGCTACGGCCCCGTCGAGGCCTCGAAGCAGGCCCTGGCGCGCGCCGGTCTGACCATCGACGACATCGACCTGGTCGAGATCAACGAGGCGTTCGCCGCCCAGGTGATCCCCTCTTACCGCGACCTGAACATCCCGCTGGAGAAGCTGAACGTCAACGGCGGCGCCATCGCCGTCGGCCACCCCTTCGGCATGACCGGCGCCCGGATCACCGGCACGCTCATCAACTCCCTGCAGTGGCACGACAAGCAGTTCGGCCTGGAGACGATGTGCGTCGGCGGCGGCCAGGGCATGGCGATGGTCATCGAACGCCTCAGCTGAACCTCTGGGTGTCCGGACCGGCACCCACCGTCACCCGTCGGCCCGGACCCCGCAACCACCGGGGTTCTGGGCCGTTTTGTGACCCAATCTCCCCCAGGATGTGACCTATCTCCCTCGGAACAGAGATCACTGCAGGTCAGCACAGCACCGCCGCAAACACCAGACGCAATTTCCTGTCCGTTTCGTGACGTTACGCACTGACAGCTGCTCAGTTCACCCCTCAAGCTGATGTAGGAAGTCGGGGGTCGACTTTGAACCGGGAGTACGTCAGTGAGCCCCATGCCGATCGCCTTGCTGGTCACCACGGCCGCCACGGGCGCCGTGGGCGTCGCCGTCCTGCGCACCCTCCTGCAGCTGCGCCGCCAGGTCGCGGCCCTGCACACCGAGCTCGCCGAGGGCCGCGCCGCCGCACGCCGCCTGCTGCCCGCCGCGCGCACCGCGGCCGACGCGGAGGAGATACGCGCGGCCGTGGCGGAGGCGCTGGCCGAGGAGCGGGAGCGGGAGCTGGCCGAGGCGCGCGCCTTCTGGGCAGCCCAGGAGGCACGTGACGTCTCCGACGCGCCCTCGCTGCTGGGGGGCCTGGCCGACAACGACCTCTTCCTCCCCCGGCAGGCCGATTTCGCGGGCCTGGAGCCGCTGGAGCCGGTGAGCGAGCCCGGCGCCGAGCCGGACGAGTTCGCCGGAGACTCCCCCGAACTGGCCGCGGCCCGCCGCCGCCACCCCTCCCACCCCGACTTCACACCGACGTCGTCACCGACCGCCAACGACCACGAACGCACGGTGTCCATCCTGGAGGAGCTGGCCGCGTCCCGCGTCGAGCTCACCGACGTCCGCCCCGGCCCCCTGGGCACTCTCGACGTCTATGTCTTCGCCGACGGTACGACCCTCTGCATGACCCCCGGCCACCGCGAAACCGCCGAACGCCTCGCCGCGGCCCTCCGCTCCGGCGAGACCCCGGTCCTCCTGGGCGGCTCGGGCATCTCGGGCGCGTACACGCTGACGTTCACGTGCGGCGAGGAGACGGTGTACATCCTGGCGGACAGGGTGATCGCGTCCTTCTAGGACGCCGAGCACGGCGACGCGCTTTCAGGGGCGCGCGGCTGTATCGATATGCGGCTCCGCCACGTGGGCGCGAACAACCCGCCACGCACCCGCACCGCACCCGCGACCCGCGACCCGCGACCCGCGACCCGCGACCCGCGACCCGCGACCCGCGACCCGCGACCAAACCGTCACACCCCCGCCCGCTTCTGCGCCTCCACCACCACCCGGACGGCCTCCTCCACCTCGGCCTCACTCGTCAACACGACGGCCAGATCGCGCCCCGCGACACTGATCTGATCCGCCGCCGCGAACATCCCCGCATCCGGCATCACCCGAGGCTCACTCCCCGGCTCCTCCACCGACTGCGCCCACCGGGCCAGCTCCCTGGCCAGCGCCAATGCCTCAGCGGCAGCGCCCCGCTGCAACCGACTCTGCGGCGCCGCCCTCAACCGATCCGCAAATTGATCAACCGCACTGATCAGACGCGTCGTATCAACCACGCCGGCAGGCTACCCGCACTGTTGCCAACAGACGAACGCTCAGGCACCGTGACCTGAAGGACCGGCTTACACCCGATTGCACCCGGAGGCGCCGATGTCCCAAGTCTTCTCCGAGGAGACCCATCGCAATCTGCTCGCCCGAATCCCCCACTGCACCGGTCGTGAAGTCTCCGACTGGCTGCGCACCGTCGAAGAAGGCCCCGCTCTCCGCTTCGAGGAGAAGGTCAGCTGGCTGCGTCACGAGTACGACCTCGCGTACGGCCACGCCAAGGCGATCATCCACGAGTACGACCTGAGGAGGGCCGCGCGCAAACTGCTCTGAGCGCCCACCCCCGCGAAAAGGGGCCCCGGGCGAAACCCGGGGCCCCTTGAGGCATCTTCACGCGTCGGCGTTCAGCCGCGCAGCGCCTTGATCGTCACCGCTAATCGTCACCGCTGAAGATGGCGACCAGCCGCAGCATCTCGATGTAGATCCACACCAGCGTCATGGTCAGACCGAACGCGGCCAGCCAGGACTCCTCGCGCGGCGCACCGTAGGCGATGCCGTCCTCGATCTGCTTGAAGTCGAGGGTCAGGAAGAACGCGCCGAGCACGATCGCGATGATGCCGACGATCGCACCGAGCGGGCCCATGCTGCGCAGTCCGCCGTCCTCGGCGACACCGAAGGCGACCAGCAGCAGGTTGACGGCCATGACCAGGATGAAGGCGATGGCGATCGCCATACCGATCCGGGCGTAGCGCGCGGTGACGCGGATCCAGCCGGCCTTGTAGATCAGCAGCGTGGCGCCCGAGACCGCCATCGTGCCGAGCACCGCCTGAAAGGGCGCGCCGGACCAGCGGCTGTTGAACATCTCGCTGAACACGCCGAGGAACACGCCCTCGAACGCGGCGTAGGACAGGATCAGCGCGGGCGAGGCCTTGCGCTTGAACGACTGGACCATCGCCAGGACGAAGGCGATGAGCGCGGCGCCGATCGCCAGGCCGAAGCTGCTGGACGACACCGGCAGCAGGGCCCAGGCGAGGACGGCACCGACGACGACCGTACCGAGCGTCATCGCCGAGCGCATGACGACGTCGTCCATCGTCATCCGGCCGGTGCCGGCGGGTGCCTGCGGCGGGGCGCCGTACTGCAGGTCCTGCTGCGCGTACGGGTTCTGGGCGTAGGGGTTCTGCGCGTAGGGGTTGCCGGCGCCGGGCTGGGCATACGGGTTGCCCTGTGTGCCTACAGCGGCGCCCCCGGCCTGCGGCGCGGTGTTGAAGCCCGCGTAGCCGTTGTCGCGGCTGAACCCCCGTCGCGAGAAGACCGGGTTGCTACTCCTCATTTCACTCCTCCATGGCCACCCTGCGTGGCTCTGGCCCAAGAGTAATGGACAGGCAAAGGAATCACCCTAGTGCTTGGGGAGGATCTTTCCCCCCTGCTGCTGCGCAACACGCTAGCCGGGTGCGTGATTCCCGCCAGCGGAGGGGGTCATTCCTGATGAACTCGGTACAGGGCCGGAACCGGCCGGTGATCAAGCCGCGCGGCCGGGGCAGTGGTCGGTGCGGCGGTCAGTGCAGTGGGAAGCCGGTGTATGCCTCGGCGAGGTCGGTCTCCACGGCGCGGGAGGTCGCGATCCGTTCCAGCCGCGCGAGTTGGAGCCGGTCCTCGAAGGGAGTGGCGTCCGGGGCCCGGTGCAGCAGGGTCGTCATGTCGTACGAGAACCGCTCGGCCTGCCAGACGCGGCGCAGGCAGGTCTCCGAATAGGTGTCGAGAAGTTCGGCCGATCCGGTCTCCTGGCGGTGCGTCAGGGCCCGCGCGAAGGTGACGACGTCGCCGACGGCCAGGTTGAGGCCCTTGGCCCCGGTCGGGGGCACGATGTGAGCGGCGTCACCGGCGAGGAAGAGCCGCCCGTGCCGCATCGGCTCGTGCACGAAGGACCGCATGGGCGTGACCGACTTCTGGGTGATCGGCCCGCGCCGCAGCCGCCATCCGTCGGCGGTCTCGAACCGCCGCTCCAGCTCCGTCCAGATCCCGTCGTCGTCCCACTCCTCGGCGTCCGTGCCGTCCGGTACCTGGAGGTAGAGGCGGGACACGGACGTCGACCGCATGGACAGCAGGGCGAAGCCGCGGTCGTGGCGGGCGTAGACCAGTTCGTCGTGGGAGGGCGGTACGTCGGCGAGGATGCCGAGCCACCCGAACGGGTACGTCCGTTCGTACACCCGGGACAGCGAGGCGGGCACCGCCTTGCGGGCGACGCCCCAGAAACCGTCGCATCCGACAACGTACTCGCACTCCAGTACGTCCTCGCTCCCCGCGTGCCGGAAACGCACGCGCGGCCGCTCGCTCTGCGCGTCCTCGACCGCGAGCGCCTCCGCCTCGAACAGCAGCGGGCCGCCCTCCTTCAGTTGCAGGGCGATGAGGTCCTTGCACACCTCCGTCTGGGCGTACACCATCACGGAGCGGCCGCCGGTCAGGGCGGGGAAGTCGACGCGGTGGCGGCGTCGGTCGAAGCGCAGTTCGATGCCGTCGTGCCGCAGCCCCTCCCGGTCCATCCGCTCCCCGGCTCCGGCCGCGCGCAGCACGTCCACCGTCCCCTGCTCCAGGATCCCCGCCCGCTGCCGCCGTTCGACGTAGGCCCGGTCGTGGCTCTCCAGGACGACCGAGTCGATCCCGGCGTTGTGCAGCAACCGGGCGAGCAGCAGGCCGGCCGGGCCGGCTCCGATGATGCCGACGGTGGTACGCATCGGGCGTTCCCTTCGCCTGTTGACGGGGTGGTGTTCGCAGTGGTGTTCGCAATGTGTTCGCAGAGTGAAATTACTTTCACTACCTGGGTGTGAGTCTCCGCTCCCATCCGCCGAGTGTCAACGGGTCTGCGGGGGTGAAGTCCGCAATCTCTTGTGCGGTTGGACTGTCGGCTGACGTGTCGTCATCGCAGCGTTGACACGTGGCGTCATGCAGTGTCGTGGAACTTTCAGCCCGATGCCGCCTCCATGACGCTGAGCTTGTGGGCGGAGTGCAGCGCGGCGAGGAAGGCGGCCAGGTAGAGGGCCGCGGCGAGGACGGCCAGTTGCCACCACGGGACGCTCAGGACGAAGCCGGAGATCCGCGAGGCGAGGACCACGCTCGGCACTACGGCGATCACCAGGCCGAGTACGGTGCTCACCGCGATGAGGGCGCCGTGCTGGCAGAGCAGGACGTGGCGCGCCCAGCGCGGGGGGATGCCGACGGCGATCAGACGGGCCACGTATCGGCGCAGAATGCGGGTCTGGCTGCGGGTGGCGGCCAGGACGGCGAAGAGCGCCAGGACCACCAGGCCCACGGCGGTGGCCAGCAGTGCCGCGGGGGGTACGGGATCGTCCGGTTTCACGTGGATCAGGACGGCGCCGGCGTCCATGCCTGCGTTGATGACGGCCTGTTGCAGGGCATGGGCCCGGTCGGCGGAGACGCCGGTGACCATGAGCGGGCCGTCGGTCTGGATCGGGAGCCGGAGCGCGTCGGCGGTGGAGCGCAGCATGATGCCGCCGGAGCCGGTCCGCCACGCGGCCGGATCGGGGTCGGCCGTGGTCGTGGGCACTTCCGCCGTGCGGCCCAGGACATGGTCGCCCTCGCGGACGACGAGACGGGCGGGCGCGTTCGTGCCGTTGGGAGCGTCGACGGCGTCCGCCCAGAGGAGCAGGCCGCCGTCGCGCAGTACCGAGGTCTGGGTGCCGTTGAGCCGGAGGTCGAGCAGCTTTTCGATCTGCTCGGGAGTGTCCGCCGCGAGCAGGCTGCCGTCGTCGCCCTCCCGGCTCGCCATCCGTGGTTTGTCGGCGTCGCCGTCCCTGAGGTAGCGCACCTTCGTGCGGGGCAGACCGTCGAGCGCGCGGGACGCGTCGACCGTGCGCAGCAGGGCCTCACTCGGCGGGAAGGTGTCGCTCTCGGTGCCGGCCAGCAGGACCTGCCCGGGCAGGACGGCGGGATACGACTGCTTCTCGGCGGTGCGGATCAGGGTGTCGAGGAGGGTGAGATAGCCCAGTGAGGCGCCGAACAGGACCGTGAGGACGGCCAGGGCGGCGCAGGCCCTGCGTCGGTCGGCGGCCAGCTGGCGGCGTATCAGGCGGCGGCGCGGCCCGCCCTCCGGGAGCACCCGCAGTACGGCGCCGAAGACCTCGGGGACAACCAGCAGCACCGCGGCGATCACCATGCCGGTCAGGACCATGGCCTGGGCGGGCGAGTCGACCCGGGTGGCGTACACGACCACGGCACACCACGCGGCGACGGTCAGCAGGTGCCGGGCATCGCGGACCAGGCGGGTGGCACGAGAGGACGCGGCGGATGCGGTGGACGCGACGGATGCGGTGGACTCGTCCGTGGCGGCGGCCCCGCTCTCGTGTTGCGGCCCTGCGGTTACCTCCCGCCGAGCGCGGGCGAGCGACGCTCCGGCGGCCAGGCTGGTCAGCAGGACCACCACGAGCAGGCGCAGCGCGGGCGTGGCGAGGTCGTCGAGCGGGCCCGCGGGGCGCTCGCGCAGATGGGAGACGAGTTGGCGGGCGCCGATGCCCACGACGGTACCGGCCAGTGCTCCGCAGGCCGCCGCGCCCAGTGACCATGCCAGGGCGGCCAGGGCCGGGGCCGCGGCGGCCGTCCTGCGGGAGACACCGACGGACACCAGGGAGGCCGTGGTGCGCCGGAAGCGGCGGTCGTTCAGCCCGAACACCAGCAGGACCGCGGCCGCGGGCACCAGGAGCGAGGGAACGGTGTAACCGGCCGGAGTCTTTTCGATCCACGTCTTCTGAGGGTGCCGCGAGAGATCGTCCCGGGTGGTGAAGGTGGCGGAAACGGCGTCCCGTCCGATGTCCGTGCTGTCCCCGGCGCTGCCCTGGGCGTCCTCACCCTGGCCCGCTGCCCAGGTGCGCGCCGCCGCGGTGAACGCGTCGAGGACCGCCTCCGGCTGTTCCCCGGACCACATCAGGTCCATCTGGGCGGTCAGCACCGGGAACCCGTCGCTCAGGGTGGGGTCCAGGTCGGCCCAGGTGCCCCGTCCGAACAGCAGGTTCGTCGTGTCGGCGGTCCGGTCGTCGACGGTGCCGACGACCTTGAGCCGTACGTCGCCCAGCACGGTGAGCGTCTCGCCCACCGGGGTCCGCACGTCCTCGGGCTCGGTCACGGCCACCTCGCCGGGGCGGCTCGGCCACCGTCCCGACAGCAGCTCGTATCGCTCGGGGTACGGGCGGGCGAGCCAGTCGGTCTCCAGGGCAGTCACGTTGCGGGCCGGCGTGGTGTTCAGCTGTACGTCGGTGGCGCTGAGCACGATCTCGGCGTCCTTGACGCCGGTCTCGCGCGCCCTGGCCTCCAGGTCGGCGACGAACGTGTCGTCCCCGGGCAGCAGGGCCACCCCGCTGCCGTAGCCGACCTTCGCGCCGAAGCGGCCCAGGTCGCGGTCGGCGACCTGTTCGCCCGACAGCGACAGCGTCCGCAGGGTGACGAACATCGCCATCACCAGCAGAGCGGCGACGAACACGATCGCCACCGAGCGGGCCTGCGCCCGCGAGCGTCCCAGCCGCCGGGCGAGTCGGAGGGCCAGGCGGAGCTGACCCGCGTACGTCATACGGCTCGGCTCCGGTGGCGCCGGTGCCGTACTCGTCTTCTCCGTGGCGTTCTCCCTGGCGTTCACGAGCGGGATTCCAGGCGGCCGTCGATGACCTCGTAGACGGTGTCGGCGAAGTCGCGGCAGCGCGGGTCGTGCGAGCAGACCACGGCCAGTACGCCGTCGTCGCACAGCTTGCGGATCAGTTCGAACAACTCCTGTGTCGCGACCGAGTCCAGCGCACCGGTCGGCTCGTCCGCGAGGAGGACGGCGCGCTGACCGGTGAGCGCCCGTGCCACACCCACCCGTTGCCGCTGGCCGCCGGAGAGCTGCCACGGCAGCCGCTCCGCCAGATCGGCGAGGCCCACGCGGGACAGTTGCTCCAGCGCCTGCTCACGGGCCTCGGCGACGGGGACGCCGCGTGCCTCCAGGGGCAGCGCGACGTTTTCGACGGCGGTGAACTCCTCGATCAGATTGTGCTCCTGGAACACGACCCCGACGGTGCGCAGCCGCAACTCCGCGCGCTGCGCCTCGTCGGCCGTGCCCACGTCGACGCCGCCGACCCGGATCTCGCCGGAGTCGGCGAGATCCAGGCCGGCCAGCAGGTTCAGCAGGGTCGACTTGCCGGAGCCGCTGGCGCCGTACACGCACACGAACTCCCCCGCCCGGGCGGTGAAGTCCACGTCTCGCGCGGCCCATACGGTCTCGGCCGCGGAACGGTACGCCTTGCACACCCCGCTCGTCCGGACGAGCGGGGCAAGTGATGTGCCAGCGGCGGTGGTCAACTCAGCATCCGTTCGTCGTGCGCCAGGAGGAGATCTCGTCGCTGTTCCACGGGGCGACGTCGGTGTCGGTGTCGTTGCGGTGCATGGTCTGCCGGTCGCCGGAGCCGTTGGAGTGCTCGGCAACTCGGCTCGCACACGACCGTCTGGATGTCACCCGCCATCGGGCTCTCCGCGTCCAGCCGGTCACACGGAGCAGTTCGACGGCTCGGGCACGGTGCAGCGGTTGGTGCCCGGAACCGGACTCGAACCGGTACGCCCGCGAGGGGCAGCGAGGTTTAAGCTCGCCGTGTCTGCATTCCACCATCCGGGCAGGCCATGGGCTCCGCGTCGAGGTTCCGAGCCTATCGGGATACATCCCCCGAACAGCGGAAGGGCGGACCGATGTTGTCTTATTTTATTGACGTCTGAGGGTGCATCAGCACCCGGTACGAGCCGTCCGCACTTGCCAATAGCCTTACCGGTGAGGGCCGGCCGCGCATGCGGAATGACGGAATTTCACCGTCCGAACACCGCCCGAACGAGGGGGCTCCACCTGTTCTCGACAGGTGCCCCCATCCGGGCATCCCGTAGGGCCCGCCCGTCATCCCCAGGTATGACACGGGCCTCCGCGGTCCGACCGCAGTCTGCCCCCGGAACCGGAACAGCGACTGACTACACGGCGCCGTACGGCCGAGACGATGGAGCACGTCCCAAGCAGCACCGTCGTCCCGACAGGAGAGCCTCCCCGTGACCACCACACCCGTCGCCGGCCGGACCACCACCGTGGCCGCGCGCGCCACGGATCTGTCGAAGATCTACGGACAGGGCGAGACCCAGGTGGTCGCCCTGGACCGGGTCTCCGTCGAGTTCCGGCAGGCCGAGTTCACCGCGATCATGGGCCCCTCCGGTTCCGGCAAGTCCACCCTGATGCACTGCGTCGCAGGCCTCGACACCTTCTCCTCCGGCTCGGTGCGCATCGGCGACACCGAGCTGGGCTCCCTGAAGGACAAGCAGCTCACCAAGTTGCGCCGCGACAAGA
The DNA here is from genome assembly GCF_013009255.1 of Streptomyces sp. Z423-1. Classification (NCBI taxonomy): domain Bacteria; kingdom Bacillati; phylum Actinomycetota; class Actinomycetes; order Kitasatosporales; family Streptomycetaceae; genus Streptomyces; species Streptomyces sp. Z423-1. The sequence goes on along the minus strand of NZ_CP053109.1, from coordinate 5,638,791 downwards.
TCGGGTTCATCTTCCAGGCGTTCAACCTGCTGCCGACGCTGACCGCCCTGGAGAACATCACCCTTCCGATGGACATCGCCGGCCGCAAGCCGGACAAGCAGTGGCTGGACACCGTGATCCAGATGGTGGGTCTGAGGGACCGGCTCAGCCACCGCCCGTCCCAGCTCTCCGGCGGCCAGCAGCAGCGCGTCGCCGTCGCCCGCGCCCTGGCCTCCCGCCCCGACATCATCTTCGGCGACGAGCCGACCGGAAACCTCGACTCCCGCTCCGGTGCCGAGGTGCTGGGCTTCCTGCGCAACTCCGTGCGCGAGCTGGGCCAGACGGTGGTCATGGTGACCCACGACCCGGTGGCGGCGGCGTACGCCGACCGGGTCGTCTTCCTCGCCGACGGCCGGATCGTGGACGAGGTGTACGGGCCGACCGCGGACTCGGTCCTCGACCGGATGAAGCGTTTCGACGCCAAGGGCCGCACCAGCTGACGCCCCCTCACCCGCAGATCCAGGACTGAGACTTCCATGTTCCGCACCGCCCTGCGCAACGTACTCGCGCACAAGGCCCGGCTCCTGATGACCGTACTCGCCGTGATGCTCGGCGTGGCCTTCGTGTCGGGGACGCTGGTCTTCACCAACACCATCTCGGACGCCCTCCAGAAGAGCTCCGCCAAGGGCTTCGGCCACGTCGACGTGGCCGTGACGACCGAGGGCCGCCAGGACACCGGCGACACCCTCGGCAAGGCCCCCGAACTGACCCGGGCGCTGCTCGACGAAGCCGCGAAGGTGCCGGGGGCCGCCGACGCCATCGGGGTCGTGACCGGTTTCACCGCCATGGCCGACAAGGACGGCAAGCTGCTCGGCAACGGCTTCCAGTCGCAGGGCGGGAACTACTGGGGCGACAAGGACCCCCGCTACCCGCTGGTCAGGGGTACGGCCCCGCAGGGCCCCGACGAGATCCTCGTCGACTCCGCGACCGCCAAGCGCGCCGGGTACGAGGTCGGCGACACCGTCCGGCTGTCCATCGACGGCCCGGTCCTCACCCCGAAGATCACCGGCATCTTCACCACCGACGACGGCAACGTCGCCGCCGGCGGCAGCCTCACCCTCTTCGACACCGCCACCGCACAGCGGCTGTTCGGCAAGGCGGGCACCTACGACCAGATCGACGTGACCGCGAAGGCGGGCGTCAGCCAGACCGCGCTCAAGGCGGAGCTGGACAAGGCGCTGCCCGAGGACGTCGTCGAGACCACCACCGCCCAGGAGCTCGCCGACGACCAGGCGGAGATGATCGCCTCGTCGATGAGCGGGCTGAAGCAGGGCCTGCTGGTCTTCGCCGGTATCGCGCTGTTCGTCGGGACGTTCATCATCGCCAACACCTTCACCATGCTGGTCGCCCAGCGCACCAAGGAGCTGGCGCTGATGCGCGCGGTCGGCGCCTCGCGCAGGCAGGTCACCCGTTCCGTGCTGATCGAGGCGTTCGTGGTCGGCGCGGTCGCCGCGGTGACCGGTCTGATCGCCGGCGTCGGCATCGGCGCCGGGCTGCGCTCCCTGATGGGCGCGCTCGACGCCACCGTGCCCGACGGGCCGCTGGTGATCTCCCCGGGCACGATCGGCGCCGCCCTCGCGGTCGGCATCCTCGTCACCATGCTGGCTGCCTGGCTGCCCGGCCGCCGGGCGGCGAAGATCCCCCCGGTGGCGGCGATGAGCAGCGTGCACGCGCAGGCGACCGTGAAGTCGCTGGTGCTGCGCAACACCATCGGCGCCCTGTTCTCCGCCGCCGGCGTCGCGGTGATCCTCGCGGCGACGACGATGGACGGTTCGGACGGCCAGGCCCCGATGGGCCTCGGCGCGGTACTGCTGATCATCGGTGTGTTCGTCCTGACCCCGCTGCTGTCCCGCCCGCTGATCGCGGCGGCAGCCCCGGTGCTGCGGATCTTCGGGGTGTCGGGCAAGCTCGCCCGCCAGAACTCGGTCCGCAACCCGCGCCGTACGGCCGCCACCGCCTCGGCCCTGATGATCGGCCTCACCCTGATCACCGGTATGACGGTGATGGCGGGCAGCCTGCAGAAGTCGATCGACAAGATGGCCTCGGCCGCGATCCGTGCCGACTACGTCGTCTCGATGGCGAACGGCAACTTCCTCTCCCCGGACGTCGACAAGAAGCTGCAGCAGACCGAGGGCGTCACCGCCACCAGCCCGCTGCGCAACGCGCCCGCGCGCATCGGCGGCGAGACCGAGTACGTCACCGGTGTCACCGGCTCCGCGATCGGTCAGCTGACCGACCTCAAGGTCGACAGCGGCACCTTCGAGGTGGGCGGCACGGATGTCGTCGTCGACGCGGAGACCGCGACGTCGCACGGCTGGAAGGCCGGCTCGACGTTCGGCGCCTCGTTCGAGGACGGCAAGAAGCAGCAGTTCACCGTCGCCGGGGTCTACGAGGGCAACGACATGATCCGCGGCATCATGCTCGACAACGCGACCCTCACGCCGCACCTGTCCGACCCGACCGACATGCGGGTCATGGTCAAGACCTCCGACGGCGCGTCGGACGCCACGAAGGACCGGCTGGAGAAGGCCCTCGGCGCCAACCCGGGCATCAAGGTCCAGGACAGGAAGGACATCTCCAACGAGATCGCGTCGATGTTCACGCTGATGCTGAACATGCTGTACGGCCTGCTCGCCATGGCGGTGATCGTCGCGGTCCTCGGTGTCATCAACACCCTGGCCATGTCGGTCTTCGAACGCTCGCAGGAGATCGGCATGCTCCGCGCGATCGGCCTGGACCGCAAGGGCATCAAGCGGATGGTCCGTCTGGAGTCCCTGGTCATCTCCCTGTTCGGCGGCGTGCTTGGCATCGGCCTGGGCGGGTTCTTCGGCTGGGCGGCCGGTGAGCTGCTGGCCACGAAGACGCCGACGTACGAACTGGTCCTGCCCTGGGCCCGGATGGCGGTCTTCCTGCTGCTGGCGGCGACGGTGGGCGTGCTCGCCGCCCTGTGGCCGGCCCGCCGGGCGGCGCGCCTGAACATGCTCACGGCGATCAAGTCGGAGTAGTTCATCAGGGCGTACGACGATCAGGGCCCCGCTTCCTTCGGGAGGCGGGGCCTTCGGTCGTTCAGGCGGTCCAGGTGCGCGAGCGCAGCGGCATTCCGGAGGCGCCGGAGTCGGGGGTCCGGACGGCCAGGACCTGGTTGACGCCGATGCGGTTGCGCTCGAAGGACAGCGCCGAGGCGGCCATGTACAGCCGCCAGACGCGGGCGCGGCCGGGGCTGGTCAGCTTGACCGCGCGGGCCCAGTCGGCCTCCAGGTTGGCGACCCAGCGGCGCAGGGTGAGGGCGTAGTGCTCGCGGATCGACTCCACGTCGCGCACCTCGAACCCGGCGCGTTCCAGCTGGGTGACGGTGATGCCGATGGGCTGCAGCTCGCCGTCGGGGAAGACGTAGGAGTCGATGAACTCGTCGACGTTGTAGGCCGACTCGTCCCGCTGCGGCCGCCGCGCGATCTGGTGGTTGAGCAGCCGCCCGCCGGGGGCGAGCAGGGCGTACAGATCCTGGGCGTACTGCAGGTACTGCTCGGCGCCGACGTGTTCGGCCATGCCGATGGAGGAGATGGCGTCGTAGGGCCCGTCGCGGACGTCCCGGTAGTCCTGCACCCGGATCTCGACCCGGTCGGTCAGGCCCTCGTCGGCGACGCGCTTGCGGGCGTACGCCGCCTGCTCCTGGGACAGCGTGATGCCGACGACGCTCGCGCCGTGCTCGCGGGCGGCGTGGATGGCCATGGAGCCCCAGCCGCAGCCGACGTCGAGGAGGCGCTGACCGGGGGTCAGGGCGAGTTTGCCGCAGATGAGTTCGAGCTTGTCGCGCTGGGCGGTCTCCAGGGTGCTGTCCGGGGTGGGCCAGTAGGCGCAGGAGTACACCATGGACGGCCCGAGGACGATCTCGTAGAAGTCGTTGCCCACGTCGTAGTGGTGGCTGATGGCGCGTTTGTCGCTGTGCTTGGTGTGCAGGTGACGGCGGGGCCTGCGCACCTCCTCGCGGGGCGGTGCGGGCGGCAGTCCGGGGCCGGCGAGCCGTACCAGGCCCCGGACGGCGGCGCGTACCTCGGGGTCGCGCAGGGCCTCGGCGAGGCCGCGGGCGTCCTCACCGCGCTCCCAGATCAGGCCGGCGAGCAGATCGAGGGCGGCGTACAGATCGCCCTCGACATCGACGTCCCCGGCGACCCAGGCGCGGGCCAGGCCCAGTTCGCCGGGTTTCCACAGCAGTCGGCGCAGGGCGCGCCGGTTGCGTACGACGAGGACCGGCGCGTCCGCCGGACCCGCCTGCGAACCGTCCCAGGCGCGGATACGCACCGGGAGCGGAGTTCCCACCAGCTGCTCGAGCAGCCCCTTCAGCCGCGACGCGGCGTCAGCCATGGCGCACACCTCCGTGACAACGATCCGACACCACGTAAACACCTGCGGGGCCCGGCCGCAGTCCCCTGTTCGCGTTACGTCTGGGCAAAACCCTCGTCAGGAGCGGTGGTCAGAGTTCGTCGAGTGCATCCAGGGTGATGTCGATGTCGATGTCGTAGGGCACGCCGAGCTTGAGCTCTTCACGATGCGTACCGGTCAGGGCGTACGTCTTGGACACAGGGTCGAGTTCGTAAGTGCGCACCACAGGGTGCTTGTTCGTGCCGCTGGTCTCGACCAGCCAGAAGTGCGGGATGCCCGCGGCGGCGTACTTGTGGGGCTTGGTGTCGCGGTCACGTGCCTCGGAGTCCGGGGAGACGACCTCGACCGCGAGCTGGACGTCGGCGGCCTTGAAGCGGGTCTGCTCCCTGCTGGTGACGGCCTCGGACCGAACGACGGAGATGTCGGGCTCGGGGCCGTTGCGGCGGTCCAGGACGATGGTCATCTCTCGGACGACCTTCATGTCCTTGGGGACCGTGCGGCGCAGACCGGCCACGAGCAGGTCGATCATCGTGCTGTGGAAATACCGCTGCGGACTCACGAATACCAGGCTCCCGTCGATCAGCTCGGTGTGCGGCGGGAGATCGGGCAACGTGAACAGGTCGTCCACGGTGTATCCGTCCCGGGGCGGCACCGGCCAGCGGCAGCCGGGCTCGGCGGTCGGCTCGGCGATGGGCTCGGCGGTCATGATTCCTCCCATGGGCGGGATTCTCGGCCTGCTCATCCACGGTAGCCGCGGGGATGGGTGATCGTCATCACAAAGAGTGATGTCGGGACTCCTCGGAGTCCTCGGGCTTCTCAGGCCCCTCGGGAGCCACCAGCTGCTCGAGCAGCCCCTTCAGCCGCGACGCGGCGTCAGCCATGGCGCACACCTCCACGGTCTCGGCATCGCGGTCCGTGTCAGGTCGAGGGCATGGTGCGGGACGCCACGACGTGGGTCAAGTCCCGAGTTTCCCTGTCACGGAAGGCCGTGGCATGACGGGCTTCGGGCGGCGGGCCGTAATGGACATATCCGCTTTCCCTACTTCATTCGGATGTGAACGGCCATGACTCGTCTTTCCCGCTTCCAGCGCCTCGCCCTGCTCACCGCTTCGACCACGGTGATCACCGGAGGTGCCCTCCTGCCGAGCACCGCGTTCGCCGCCCCGGCACCAGATACCACGAGCGTCGCCGTGGCTGAGGCGCGATGGGTGGAGACCAAGGACGCTCCGAGCGGCATCACCGCCCAGCTTCCCGAGAAAACCGAGGCCGAGAGGGTGCCTGGAGGTCGTACGTACATAGCGACGACCGACTCAACGGTCGTCCAGTTCTCGGTCACGGAAGCGCCCGGTATCAGTCAGAACGATCTCAAGATCATTCTCAAGGGCTACCTGATGGGCTACAACGAGACCGTGAAGTCCTCCGATGAGAAACTCACCAGTTCCAACGTCCGCAAGGGCACCACGGCCGACGGCCATCACACCCTCCATGCGGACGTCAGGTCCCCTGACGGCACCGTCGGCCACGTCGACTTGATCCTCGTGGACGATTACATGATCCAGACCGCGACGATCGGCATCGACGAAGAGCCGGACACCGTGAAATCGGACCACGAGAAGCTCGTCGACAGCATCCAGCTGCCCGCCGACAAGCGCGGCCAGGCCACCTGACCGCCAAAGCCTCGGAGCGCACACACGCCGAAGGGGCCGCCCGCACCACGGATGGCGGGCGGCCCCTTCCGGGGTGCTCAGGAGTGACCGGCGGTCAGGAGGCCTTCGCCTTCTCCCCGGTCTTGCTCGCGGCAGCGACCGGTGCCGGCTTCGCCGCCTCGTAGAACTCCTCGCGCGGAGACTCCAGGGCGCCGAGCGCGACGACCTCGCGCTTGAGGAACATGCCGAGCGTCCAGTCGGCGAAGACGCGGATCTTGCGGTTCCAGGTCGGCATCGCCATGCCGTGGTAGCCGCGGTGCATGTACCAGGCCAGGCGCCCGCGCAGCTTGATCTTCATCTTGCCCATGACGATCATCGCCACGCCCTTGTGCAGGCCGAGACCCGCCACCGCGCCCTTGTTGGCGTGGCTGTACTCCTTCTGCGGGAAGCCCCGCATCCCGGAGACCACGTTGTCGCCGAGCACCTTGGCCTGGCGCAGCGCGTGCTGGGCGTTCGGCGGGCACCAGGCGTTCTCCACGCCGGCCTTGCGGGCGGCGAGGTCGGGCACCTGGGCGTTGTCGCCCGCGGCCCAGATGTAGTCCGTGCCCTTGACCTGGAGCGTCGGCTCGCAGTCGATGTGACCGCGCGGGCCGAGCGGGAGGCCGTAGCGGGCCAGCGCCGGGTTCGGCTTGACGCCCGCCGTCCAGACCACGGTGTTGGCGTCGACCTCGAGGCCGTTCTTCAGCACCACGTGACCGTCGACGCAGGAGTCCATGGAGGTGGAGAGGTAGACCTCCACGCCCCGGCTCTCCAGGTGCTCCTTGCCGTACGTGCCGAGCTTGGGCCCGACCTCGGGAAGGATCTTGTCGGCGGCGTCGACGAGGATGAAGCGCATGTCCTCGCGGGACACGTTGGTGTAGTACTTGGCCGCGTCCCGGGCCATGTCCTCGACCTCACCGATGGTCTCCGCACCGGCGAAGCCTCCGCCGACGAAGACGAAGGTGAGCGCCTTGCGGCGGATCTCCTCGTCGGTCGTGGAGTCGGCCTTGTCGAGCTGCTCGAGGACGTGGTTGCGCAGGCCGATGGCCTCCTCGATGCCCTTCATGCCGATGCCCTGCTCGGCGAGGCCGGGGATCGGGAAGGTGCGGGAGACCGCGCCGAGCGCTACGACGAGGTAGTCGAAGGGAAGCTCGTACGCCTCGCCGACCAGCGGGGCGATGGTGGCGACCTTGCGGTCCTGGTCGATGGTGGTGACCCGGCCGGTGAGCACCTCCGCCTTGGGCAGCACGCGTCGCAGCGGGACGACGACGTGGCGCGGGGAGATGTTGCCGGCGGCGGTTTCGGGGAGGAAGGGCTGGTAGGTCATGTACGACCGGGGGTCGACGACCGTGACGGTCGCCTCGCCGTAGCGCATCTTCTTCAGGATGCGCCGAGCCGCGTACAGGCCTACGTACCCACCGCCTACTACGAGGATCCTGGGACGCTCCGTGGTGCTCATGCCATCGAGTATCCACCCGCCCTGGAGGGGTAGCTCGTGCGCCCCTTCACAAGCTTCCCCACGCCCTCTGCTACACTGCGCGGCCCGCGTGACCGAGATCATGGCGGCCGAGGGGAACCATCGTGTAGGGCCGACCGTTGTCAAGGCCGCGTGAGCTGCCTCTCTGGGGTTCTGAGCCCTCTGTGAGCGGGCCGAAACCCCGCTCCGGCGGGGAGACCCAGGAGCACCCTTACACCAGCCATCTGAACATGTTCAAGTGCGCGTTCACCCCTCGGAAGGGTCAACGGGCACCCATCCGTGGTCCGACGGGGCCGAATTCCTTGTGAAGAACTTCACGAACTTTCTTCGGCGGGCGTCTCCGAGGGGCCGCCGAGAGGGCCGGAAGGCCCCCTCGGACGCGCTCATACGCCGGCCGACCTGCTCAGCCGATGGCTACTGACCAGTAGAAACGGCGTCCTCCGCCACCTTGAACGCGATGCCGTCCAGGATGTCGTGCTCGCTCACCACGACCTCCCCGGCGCCGATCCGTTCCATGATCGAGAGCAGCACCAGCGCTCCCGCCGCGATGACGTCGACTCGCCCCGGATGCATGGAGGGTACGGCCGCACGCTCGGCGTGGGTGGAGTGCAGAAGCCAGTCGGTGATCTCGCGGACCCGGTCCAGGGTGACCCGGGAGTGGTGGATGCGGGTCGAGTCGTACTCGGGCAGGTCCTGGGCGATCGCCGACACCGTGGTGACCGAACCGGCGAGCCCCACCAGCGTCTTCGCCTCCCGCAGCGGCACCGTCCGCTCGGCGAGGTCGAGGGCCGCCTCGATGTCGGCCCGCATCGCCGCGATCTGCTCCTCGGAGGGCGGGTCGGAGACGACGCCGTCGCGGACCAGGTGACGCTCGGTCATCCGCACGCAGCCGACGTCCACGGAGCGCGCCGCGCGGACGTGCTCCTCGCCGACGACGAACTCGGTCGACCCGCCGCCGATGTCCACCACGAGGTAGGGCTTGGGCAGGTGATCGTGCTCCGCCAGCTCCTTCGTCGCGCCCGTGAAGGAGAACTCGGCCTCCTGGTCCCCGGTGACGACCTCGGGCTCGACACCCAGGATGTCCATGACCCCGCGCACGAACTCGTCCCGGTTCTCGGCGTCCCGGGAGGCGGACGTGGCGACGAAGCGGAGCCGCTCGGCGCCGTGCTCCTTGATGATCGCCGCATAGTCGCGGCAGGCGGCGAAGGTGCGCTCCAGCGCCTCGGGGGCGAGCCGGCCCGTACGGTCGACGCCCTGGCCGAGGCGCACGATGGTCATACGGCGGTCCAGATCGACGAGTTCCCCGGTGGCCGGGTCGGCATCGGCGACGAGGAGCCGGATGGAGTTCGTACCGCAGTCGATGGCGGCCACACGGGTCACTGGTCGTCCTCCTCGTTCGCCCCGGAGTCCGCCACGGACACACACGGCCCCTTGCGCCACCACTCCGGCAGCATGGCCAGGGCCTCGTCGCCGAGCGGGTTCACGCCCGGCCCGGCCGCCAGGGAGTGGGCGACCAGCACGTGCAGGCACTTCACCCGGTCCGGCATGCCGCCAGCGCTCGGAAAGCCCTTCAGCTCCTCGATCTCGTCCCGGCGCCGGATGTAGTCCTCGTGCGCGGCGCGGTACGCGGCGGCGAGCTCCGGGTCGGTCTCCAGCCGGGCCGTCATCTCCTTCATCACGCCCTCGGCCTCCAGTGTGCCGATGGCGGACGAGGCCCGCGGGCACGTCAGGTAGTACAGCGTCGGGAAGGGAGTGCCGTCGGGCAGCCGCGGGGCGGTCTCCACGACGTCCGGCTGCCCGCACGGGCACCGGTGCGCGATCGCGCGCAGTCCGCGCGGCGGCCGCCCGAGCTGCTGCTTGAAGGCCTCGACGTCCGCGTCGGTGGGCTCGGTGCGCGGGGTGGGCGGCGGGGGCGTTTGCATGACGTTCTTTCTCTTGTGGTCACTGGTCGGAGGCGTCCGACTTGTCGACGCCGTCCCAGACGTTCGTGTACCAGGGGCGGTCGGCCACACCCAGGTCGGTGCGCGACTGCTTGACCGCGTCCGGGTCGATCATGATGTAGCCGGTCTCGTCGGGCATGACGTAGTGCAGCCGCTCACGGATCTGCTGCTCCGCGTACGCGTCGTCCTGCCAACGTGCCTTGAGATCGCGCAGTTCCTCGACCCGCTGCCGGGCCTGTTCCTTCTGCCGCTGCAGGTCGGCGATCTCGGCGCGCTGGGCGACGTACTGCCTTATCGGGTAGGCGAGGGCGACGACCAGGGAACAGACGACGAGGGCGAGCAGGGCGGCGCGGCCGGTGAGCCGGGAGCGGCGGGCCTGGCGGCGGGTCTGCGAACGGTAGACGCGGGCCGCCGTCTGCTCGCCGAGCAGACGGATCCTGGTCGCGGTGGAGAAACGGTCCCGGTCTCTCACGGCCATCTGGCTTCCGCCTCCCGTCCACGCGCGTACGTCCCCGCACACGGTACGGGACCGGGTACGGGGACGTACGTACGACGCTGCCTACTGGTGTCAGCCAGGGTGTCGGCCGGGTGTCAGCTGTCAGCCCTTGAAGCGGGGGAACGCGCTGCGGCCGGCGTACACCGCGGCGTCGTCGAGGATCTCCTCGATGCGCAGCAGCTGGTTGTACTTGGCGACGCGCTCGGAGCGGGCCGGGGCGCCGGTCTTGATCTGGCCGCAGTTGGTGGCGACGGCGAGGTCGGCGATCGTGACGTCCTCGGTCTCGCCGGAGCGGTGGGACATCATGCACTTGAAGCCGTTGCGCTGGGCCAGCTCGACGGCGTCCAGCGTCTCGGTCAGCGAGCCGATCTGGTTGACCTTGACCAGCAGGGCGTTGGCCGCGCCCTCCTCGATGCCGCGGGCGAGGCGCTCGGGGTTGGTGACGAACAGGTCGTCGCCGACGAGCTGGACCTTGTCACCGAGCTTGGCGGTGATGGTCTTCCAGCCCTCCCAGTCGTCCTCGAACAGCGGGTCCTCGATGGAGACCAGCGGGTACGCCTCGACCAGCTCGGCGTAGTACTCGGTCATCTCGGTGGCCGAGCGCTCCTTGCCCTCGAAGACGTAGACGCCGTCCTTGTAGAACTCGGACGCGGCCACGTCGAGCGCGAGGGCGATCTGCTCGCCGGGGGTGTAGCCGGCCTCCTTGATGGCCTCGAGGATGAGGTCGAGGGCGGCGCGGTTGGAGTCCAGGTTCGGGGCGAAGCCGCCCTCGTCGCCGAGGCCGGTGGCCAGGCCCTTGCTCTTCAGGACCTTCTTCAGGGTGTGGTAGACCTCGGCGCCCCAGCGCAGGGCCTCGGAGAAGGACTCCGCGCCGATCGGGGCGATCATGAACTCCTGGATGTCCACGTTGGAGTCGGCGTGCGAGCCGCCGTTCAGGATGTTCATCATCGGCACCGGCAGCAGGTGCGCGTTGGGGCCGCCCAGGTAGCGGAAGAGGGGGAGGTCGCTGGCCTCGGAGGCGGCGTGCGCGACGGCGAGCGAGACGCCGAGGATGGCGTTGGCGCCGAGGGAGCCCTTGTTGTCGGTGGCGTCCAGGTCGAACATCGCCTGGTCGATCAGGCGCTGCTCGGTGGCGTCGTAGCCGACCAGCTCCGGCCCGATCTGCTCGATGACGGCCAGGACGGCCTTCTCGACGCCCTTGCCGAGGTAACGGTTGGGGTCGCCGTCGCGGAGTTCGATGGCCTCGAAGGCGCCCGTGGAGGCGCCGGACGGGACGGCGGCACGACCCGTGCTGCCGTCGTCGAGGCCGACCTCGACCTCGACCGTGGGGTTGCCTCGGGAGTCCAGGATTTCCCGGGCTACGACGACGTCGATGGACGGCACGAGCATCTCCTTCGTGGATGTGACGCGGTTGAGCAGGACCGCAGCGGCTCTGCGAGACGAGCCTAACCGGCTCCGTGCGATCGGCCAGCCGGTCGCCCACCCCGTGGACGGAACCGAGAGTAAATTGTTTCCGAACGGAACAAAGACGCCGGTGCGTAACGGTGACACAAAAAGCCCCGCCCCGGTGCGTACGGGGGAACACGCACCGGGGCGGGAAGCCCGTGGGGAACGGGGGAGGAACCCTCACGGGGGTCAGCCCCTCGGACCGTAGCTGGACCCGTGTTACTTCAGGTGCAGCTGCTGGCCCGGGTAGATGAGGTCGGCGTCCTCGACGATGTCCTTGTTCAGCTCGAACAGCTTCTCCCAGCCGCCCTTGACGTCGTGCTCGGCGGCGATGGTGCTGAGCGAGTCGCCCTCGACGACCTTGTACTCGCCGTCGCCCTTCTTGACCTTGCCGCCGGTCGGGGTGGTGACCGTCTCCTTCGCGGCCGGACGCTCCTGCGAGCGGGAGGCCGACTGCTGCTCGGTCGCACGCGTGCTGGTCTCGGTGCTCTGCTGGGTGCTCTCCTGCTTGGTGCTCTGCGAGGAGCCGCTGCCGGCGGAGCCGCCGCCGGTGTAGGTGGCGTTCGACAGGCCCTTGCCGCAGTGCGGCCAGGCGCCCTTGCCCTGACCCGCGAGCACCTTCTCGGCGATCTGTATCTGCTGCGCCTTGGTGGCCCGGTCGGCCGTGGCGGCGTACTGCGTACCGCCGTACGCGGCCCAGGTCGAGGCGGAGAACTGCAGGCCGCCGTAGTAGCCGTTGCCGGTGTTGATGGACCAGTTGCCGCCGGACTCGCACTGGGCGACCGCGTCCCACTCGGAGGCGGTGGCGGCGGAGGCGTTGCCGGCCGCCATCAGCGGGGCGGCGACGGCGGCGGCGCCGGTGACGCCGACGGCGGCGATGGCGCGAGCGGTCTTGGACGGACGACGGTGCTTGCCCTTGCCGGAAAACAGCATGGTTGGATCCCCTCACCGACGCCTGCGAGGTGAGCTGTCGGGTTCGGGCCGGTTGAGTTGCCCGGCCACACCTCCGTCGGAGGCGTGGCTTCACCCCAAGCCGGTTCCGGCGCTGAGTCGCCTCAACTGCCGGGCCCGGCACTTACCTTGGGTCCCCCGCTCCTGCCTACGGCGCTTGACGCGACGACTGTTCCCGGGCAGCCGCTGGCAGGATTCGGCGTTGCGGCAACCGGGGCTCGTGTTGGCGAGCGGTCATGACCGTAGACACGCGATCGGCGGAATTTCAAAGACGATCAGGGCTTCTGAGACTCATCCCACACTTTCGCCAAACCGGACATTCGGCTCGAAGTGTGACGTGAACTCCCGCTGTTCGTGGGCCGTTTCCCGCACCTACTCGCCGGCCGACTCGACGCCGACATCCAGCGTCTGACCGGGGAGGATGAGGTCCGGGTCGGCGCCGAGGGAGTCCTTGTTCTCGGCGTAGAGGGTGGACCATCCGCCCTGCACACCAAGGGAGTCGGCGATCCCCGAGAGGCTGTCGCCCTCCCGGACGGTGTATGAACCGTCGCCTGCCGCACGGGTGGTGGCACCACTGCGCGAGGCGTGCCGCCCGGAGGATTCGACGGTACGACCGCCCGCCGCATCCTCGTTCGCGCTGCCCCCGCGGTGCTTGCCGATGCCGAGGAGAGCGCCCGTGTCGGTGAGGTTCGAGGTGCTTGGCGTGCTCGATGACACGTCAGGAGACGAGGAGAATGGGAGGGATTCGCCCGATTCGGGGGATTGGCTGAACCCGGGGAATGTGGGGGATGCGGGGGATGCGGGGGATCCGCTGGACTCGGACCCGGAGGAGGGGGTGGAGGCGCCGGAAGGGGTGGAGGGGGTGGAGGAGGTGGAGCCGGAGGACGGGGTGGATTCGGCCGATTCGGCCGATTCAGCGGATTCGGTGGGATTGATCGAATTCGTGGGTGCATCAGATCCGTTGGGCCCATTGGAACTGTTGGAGCCATTGGACCCGTTGGCCCCACTTGAGCCGTCGGGACTGCCGGTGCCACCGGAGTAGGAGCCACCGGGCGAGTTGGACAATCCAAGCGAGTTGGACAGAATGCCTGAAACGTCGGATCTCGTATCCAACGGAGTGCTCGACGCGTCACCGGCCACACCCGTGTCGACCCGGGCCGACGCGGAGTCCGTGTCGAGCCCCACGAGCGGACCGCAGGTCGCCCACGCGCCGACACCCTGGTCCGCGAGGACCTTCTCGGCGACGGCGATCTGCTGCGAACGGCTGGCCCGGTCCGCGCTCGCGGCGTAGGTGAGGCCGCCGTACTTCTCCCAGTCCGCCTGGGAGAGTTGGAGCCCGCCGTAGTACCCGTTACCCGTGTCGGCACTCCAGGAGCCACCGGTCTCGCACTCCGCGACCCGGTCCCAGGTCGTCCCGCTGGCCGCGCTCGCGCCGGTGGCGCCGAGGAGGGGAATGGCGATGGCTGAGCCGGTCACACCGGCGGCGACGACGAGAGCGGGTGCCTGGCGGGGGCGACGGTGACGACCGTTCCCGGAGAGCATGCGGGGGCCTTTCGCGAGACAGCAAGGACCTGCGGGGCGCCGATGGTGGGGTGCCGCGCTGATGGGTGAACGTATCGGCAGACGATCACTTGTCACAAGTTAATGCCGCGCAGATCACGTGAAGATCACAGAATTGAACGCGTGTCATGTTTGCGCTGGTGACTTGCGCTTGCGTCCCGCCGCTTGTGCCCCCCGGCGTGCCCCGCTTGTGCCCCGCGTGTGTGCCGGTCGGCTACGGCACGGGGGTGAACTCCACCGGCAACGTCCGCAGCCCCCGCATGATGAGCCCGCCGCGCCACCGCAGTTCGCCCGGATCCACCGCGAGTCGCAGGTCCGGCAGGCGGGTGAGGAGGGTGGCGAGCGCGGTCTGGCCCTCCAGGCGGGCGAGGGGCGCGCCGAGGCAGTAGTGGATGCCATGGCCGTAGCCGAGGTGCTGGTTGTCACGGCGGGCGAGGTCGAGGGTGTCCGGGTCCGCGAACCGCTCCGGATCCCGGTCGGCGGCGGCGAGTACGACGAGGACGGGATCGCCGGGTGCGATGTCCTGGCCGCCGATGGTGAGCGGCTGCGTGGCGAACCGCCAGGTGGCGAGCTCTACGGGGCCGTCGTAGCGGAGGAGTTCCTCGACGCCGGTTGCGAGCAGGGCGCGTTCGCCCCGGGCGAGGGACTGCTGGAGGCGGGTGCGTTGCCCGGGGTGGGTGAGGAGGGCATAGGTGCCGTTGCCGATGAGATTCACGGTGGTCTCGAAACCGGCGAACAGCAGGATGAAGGCCATGGCCGCCGCCTCGTTCTCGGTGAGGTGCTCGCCGTGGTCCGAGGCGCGGATGAGGCCGGAGATGAGGTCCTCGCCCGGGGTGGGTTCGGCGGGGAGCGCTTCGCGCTTGCGATGGATCAGCTCGGAGAGGTAGCCGCGCATCATCTTCACCGACCGCGCGACCCCGCCCCGCGGGCCCCCGCCGTGCCGGATCATCATGCCCGCCCAGTCCCGGAAGTCGTCCTGGTCCTCGCGGGGGACGCCGAGCATGTCGCAGATGGCGTAGATGGGGAGCGGGAAGGCGAACTCGTGGATGAGGTCGGCGGAGCCGTTGCGCGCGAACCGGCCGATGAGGTCGTCGGTGAGCTCCTGCACGCGCGGCGCGAACTCGGCGACACGGCGCGGTGTGAACGCCTTCGACACGAGCCGCCGCAGCCGGGTGTGGTCCGGCGGATCGATGTTGAGCAGATGCGTCATCAACTCGGCCTTGCGCTCACCGGGGATCCCTGTCTTCCCCTTGGCGTGCGCGGGCTCGTCGTGGTGCGCGGGATTCTTCGACAGCCGCTGGTCGGCGAGGGCCTGCTTGGCGTCGGTGTATCGGGTGACCAGCCAGGCCTCCACCCCGCTGGGCAGCTTCGTCCTGTGCACGGGGGCGTGCTCGCGGAGCCAGGCGTAGGCGGGGTAGGGGTCGGTGGCGAACTCCCAGGTGAAGAGCTCGGGCGCCGGGGTGGGGTTGGGCGTGGGCGCCGGGGTGGGCTTGGCCGTGGGTGTGGGCGTGGGCCTGGGTGTGGGCGTGGGCCTGGGTGTGGGCGTGTCGGGGTGGTGCTGGTCGGTCACTCCTTGACGGTATCCGGAGGGGTGGGGGGATCGCCGGGCGTGGGTCGCGCCGCAATGCACGCTCAGTTGACCGGCTGGCAGGTCGCTCCTCAGGTCTTCCTGGCCGCCTCCGTCTCCATGATCGTGTCCCGATAGGCCCGGGCCGCCGCCCGCAGTGCCGCCTCCGGGTCCACGCCCTCCGCCTCGGCGCGTATCGCCAGCGTCAGCAGCTCGTACCCCATGCCCTCGCCCGTCGGCAGTGGCACGTCCAGTCCCGCCGTGCGCACGCGGGACGCCAGCTTCGCCGCGAGGGCCAGGCCGGGCTGGTGCAGCGGGATGCCCTCGGTCACCGAGGTCCGCTGCTTCTCCTGGGCCTTCGTGCGCAGCCAGTGTTCCTTGACCTCCTCGGGGGTGGAGGCGGTCTCCTCGCCGAAGACATGCGGGTGGCGGTGGATGAGCTTGGCGACGATGGTGGCCGCGACGTCGTCGATGGAGAAGGGGGCGTCCGGGTCCTCCTGGGCTATCCGGGCGTGGAAGACGACCTGGAGGAGGACGTCGCCCAGTTCCTCGCGGAGTTCGTCGCGGTCGCCGTCCTCGATCGCCTCGACGAGTTCGTAGGCCTCCTCGATGCCGTACTTCGCCAGGCCCTGGTGGGTCTGCCGGGACGACCACGGGCATTCGGCGCGGATGCGGTCCATGACCTGGATGAGGTCGAGCAGGCGGGCGCCGGGCAGGTCGTAGGAGGCGGGGAGCAGCTCCAGCTCCGGCATACGGAACCGCCCGCTGCCGGCGAGCCGCGCCAGGCCGTCCGTCAGGACCGGCTCGCCCTCACCGGTGGCGACGACGACCACCGTCCGTCCGCCCGCGCACACCTCGACCAGCTCCTCGGCGGTCGGCGAGGCCTCCTCCACCGATATCCCCGCCTCCCGCAGATACGGCAGCTGCGGATGCGCCCCGTCCGCGCACAGCACCCGGTCTGCGGCGTGCAGCGCCTGCCACGCGGGCCAGGAGAGCAGGCCGGGGGCGACGCGGTGGCTGGTGGTGAGCAGGACGATACGGCCGGGGTCGGGGTGGGTGGTCCCACCCCGAGCGGCGTCAGGAGCGCTGTCGAAGCTGGTTGCGTTCACGATCCGAACGTAACCCACACCGCCGACAAGCCCGTGAGTTATCCACAGGCGTGGGTGCGATCATCGGATGAACGTAGCGCGCTATGCCGTTTGCTCACCCTGCCCCGCCGTGACTTCTCGCACCCACGGCGTCTTCGCGTCCATGCGGCTGCTCTTCTGGACGTCCCAGCTGCCGTACCGCGGGTTGAGGTCGACGTTCAGCTTCTGGGAGGCGTCGGAGAGGGCCTTCCAGAAGGCCGGCTGGCTGGTGTCGGTGCCGAGCTTCGCGGCGAGCTTCTGGGCCTCCAGCTGGAGGCGGAGGTTCTCCTCCAGACGCTGCGGAGCCACGCCGTACTGCTGCAACCAGGTCGTCTCCAGCGCCTTCGCGCCGCCGACCTGCTCCTGAAGCCCGTCCCGCATCTCCTGGACCTCCTTGCGGCTGACGGAGATGCCCGCGTCCTGGGCGGCGCGGTGCAGCACCCGGTCGAGGACCATGCCGTGCAGGGTGTCACGGGTCAGGCTGCCGGTCTTGGCGATCACCTGCGCGTACTGCGTCTCGTCGTCCACCGCCGCCCGCTGCGCCGCGCGCACCTCGTTGACCCGGGTTTCCAGCTGCGCAACGGTGATCCGCTGACCGCCGACGACGGCCGCCGCGCCCGGATGCGCGTCGTTTCCGCAGGCGGTCAGGGCGGGGGCCGCGGCGATCGCGGCGGACAGGAGGAGCGCGGTGCGGCGACGGCGGTGCAAAGGAAGCCTCCCGAGGAGATTGCAATAACAGGTGCGGCGCGGAGCGCCTCCACCAGGGGTGGTGGTCGGGCGACGGGCGGGCGCACAAAGTCTTGCGATGATCGATGGTAGGCAGCAGCCCAGCTTTGGCCAACCCATTCGACCAACGATTCACCTGGACTTCGGGCACCGCCGCGCCACCTGGCCGCAGGGGGACTACCCGCGCACCTGTCCCAACCACTGCAACGTCCGCCGCACCTCCACCGCCAGCGGATGCCCCGACCCGTTCAGCCGTTCGACGTCGTGCAGCAGTCGCACCAGCGTGTCGTGCGCGGCGGCACGGTCGCCGAGGGAGAGCAGGAGGTGCCCCATGCGGCGGCGGACCTCGTGGGCGAGCTCGGGGTCGCCGGAGACGTACTGGTTCTCGTAGTACGGCAGCAGCGTCCGGTACGCCGCCAGCGCCGACGCCGGTTCGCCGAGCTGCTCCAGGCACTGGGCGGCCTCGTAGCGGAACCGCAGGGCCTGCGGGTCAGCCTGGCCGGCCTCGGCGGCGCGTTCGTCGGCGAGGCGGCGCAGCTCGGGGAGCGCGCGCCGGTACTGGCCGTCGTCCATGAGTGTGGCGGCGTACTGCTTGCGCAGTGTGCGCACCACCGGGGAGTGCTCGCCGTGCTGCTCGGCCGCGGTCGGCAGGATCGCGCCGAGGATGTCGACGGCCTGGGTGATACGGCCCTCCCCGAGGAGGCGCTTGACCTCGTCGACGGCGCTCGCGACGTCCGGTTTCCCGGCGACCGGCGCCACGGGGGCGGGCTGGGGCGCGGGCGTGCGCGCGCGATCCGGCCACGGGGCGTGCGGGCGCAGGAAGGGGCGCGTGGGGTCGAGGGGTGCACCGCTGGGGGTCCCGCGCGCGGGCAGCAGCAGCGCCAGGTCCTCGTACACCTCCTGCGCGGAGCCCGGCCGGTGCTGGGGGTCCTTGGCGAGCAGCCGCAGGACCAGGGCTTCGAGCGCCTCGGGAACCTCGGGGCGGATCCGGCGCACGGGCAGCGGGGGCTCGTACAGGTGCCGGTGCAGCACTCCGAGCGCCGTGGAGCCCACGAACGGCACCTCGCCACTGAGGAGTTCGTGCATCAGTACGCCGAGCGCGTACAGGTCCGTGTACGGGCCGACCGCGCCGCCCATCGCCTGCTCGGGCGCCATGTACGCGGGCGAGCCGATCGGCGAGCCGGTGTGCGTCAGGCGCGTGGTGTCGGTGTCCATGACCGAGGCCACGCCGAGGTCGAGGACCGTGACCGTGCCGTCCTGCTTCACCATCACGTTGCGCGGCTTGAGGTCGCGGTGCACGATCGGCACGGCGTGCACGGCGCTCAGTACGGCGCACAGTTGCGCGGCGACCGCTACCGCCCACTGCCATGGGTACGGGTCGTGCTCGGCGAGATGGTCGGAGAGGTCGGCGCCGTCGACGTACTGCATGACGAGGAACAGTTCCTCGCCCTCGCTGCCCGCGTCGTGCACGGTCACCAGCCCCGGGTGGTCGACCTGCGCGGTCACCCGGCACTCGCGCACGAAGCGCCGCCGCAGTTCGTCGGCCTCCTGCCCGGCCACCTTGTCGGGGCGCAGCAACTTCACCGCCACGCGCCGGTCCAGCCGCTGGTCGTACGCCGTCCAGACCTGGCCCATGCCGCCCTGCCCGATGAGCGTGGCCAGTTCGTAGCGGCCGGCGACGACACGTCCTGTCGCCACGGTCACCTTCCGCCCTCGTGTTCGCCGTCGCGCTGACCGCCCTGTTTACGCAGGTAGTCGCTGAGCTCGTCCAGTTCGGCCCGCACCTGGTCGATACGCGCGGGCACGGGGCGCTGCGGGGGCGGTGTGGGTATCGGGGGGCGCGCGGAGGTGGGCCGGGGTGTCGGGGGCGGGGTGTGCGGGACCGCCGCGCCTTGCGGGAGCGGGGGCTGGGGGGCGTGCGGGGGTCTGTGAGGTGTGTGCGTGGTGGGCGGGGTGTGGGGTGTGTGCGGCGCGGCCGTCCCCGTGGTGTACGGCGTCGGCGGCTGCGGGTAGCCGTACGCCGGGGTCGGCCCCGGCGCGTACCCGGTGCCGTAACGGAGCTGGTGGAAGTGGCGTACCTCCGCGGCGAGGTAGTACGCGATCACCGCCACCAGCGTGCCCAGCAGCAGCGTGAGGCCGGTCCAGCCGCCCGCGGTGTGGATCTGCTCGCCGGATTCCGTACCGAGCAGCACGATGGCGAGGATGTCGATGGCCAGCACGGCCACGAACAGGCCCCAGTCCAGCGACCTGCGCGTGACGATGGCCAGGCGCAGCAGCATCGTCCAGGTCAGGAACCCGAGGCTGAGGATGGAGATCACCACGAACACCACACGCATGAGCACCAGCCACGCCGTCCGGGGCGGCTGCTTCACCGGCTGCGGGTAGCCGTGGCCATGCATGACTGCTCCTGGTGCCTGAAGTGCGCGTACCGAGTCGACCGGCGTCGGGCAACGCCAGTCGTGTGATGGTCGCTTCGAGCGTATAGGCCGACACCGACAACCGGTCCCGGGTTGTACCGAACCGTTGTCACACTGATCGGTTCGTACGATCTCGTGCCGTGCAGCGGCGGCGTGGGTGGCGTCGGCGGTGTGGTTACTCGGGCGCGACCGTGCCGTCCGTCAGGCCGTCGTACATCCCGCGCACGAGTTGCTCCCCGAGCCGGCTCGCATGCCTGAGCGCCCGCTCGAACCCGTCCACGGCGCGGAACCGGGCGCCGTAGCGCCGCTGTTCGTCGAGCGCGAGCCGGGGCAGTTGCAGGCGGCGCACGTCGAGGCGGGTGGCCGTGGAGGCGTAACTGCTGGCCTGGCGGTTGTTGGCGGTGCCGCGCAGGAACCCGGCGAGGAACCATGGATCGAGCGCCGTGGGATCGGGGCGCAGCAGGACGAGGTTGCGCCCCAGGGCGGCGCCGGCCGTCGCCTCGTCGATGACGCGCGCCACCGCGCCACCACCGAGCACCGGCACGACGACGTCCCCGGCCTCCGTCAGCACGGCCTCCTCGTCGCTCTCGGGAAGCGTCCCGGAGGGTGCGGTTCCGGCGAGGACGTCGTGGTCGGTGAGCACGGGCACGCGCGCGTGGCCGCCGTTTCCACCGGTACGCAACACCAGCGCGCCCCCGCGCGCGAGTTCGCCGACGGTGGTGAGCGGCCAGCGCGCGGGCGGTGCGGTGTGCGCGGGCGGCGGGGTGAGGTCGGAGGTCAGCCGGAGGGTCTCGCCGAGGCACTCGCGCACTGCCGTGAGCTGCTCGGCACCGTCGGCCGCGGTGGGCGGCGGCAGGTGCCGGGCCGGGGCGAAGTCGACGTCGTCGTCCAGGAGTTCGATGACCGGCACGGAACGCGCCAGCCCCGGCCGCTCCGCGAGCGCGCCCGCCCCGTCGAAGTCCCGCCAGGCGTCGAGCACGGCGTCACGCACGGCCCGCCAGTCGGGCCCGCCACGCCCCTCGGTCGCGAACTGCCCCGCGTCGGCCAGCAACACCTCCGGCTGCGCGAGCGCCTTCTCGGGCCTGCGCAGCACCCACAGCTGGAGGGGGATGTTGTACGGCGGTGCCGCCCCGACCGGCAACGCGATGACGGCGCGCAGGGCGCCGCGCCGCAGCAGATCGGCGCGGATGCGGCGGCCGGAGCGGCGGGATGCCGCGGCGGGCGGCATGAGCAGCACGGCGGTGCCGCTGTCCCTCAGCCGGGCGAGCGCATGCTGCACCCAGGCCAGCTCGGACTCGGTACGCGCGGGGAAGCCGTACTCCCACCGGGGGTCGTACGCCAGTTCGTCATGCCCCCAGTTGCGCTCGTTGAACGGCGGATGACACAGGACGGCGTCGGCGCGCAGCTCGGGGTGGGCGTCGGCGCGCAGGGTGTCGCCCACGGCACCGCGGACTGTGGCCCGACCGTGCAGCGCGAGCCGGAGCGCGGTGAGCGCGGCGAGCTCGGGGGCGCTGTCCTGGGCGTACAGCTCCTGGTCGGGGGCGGTGGCGACGGCGCGGAGCAGGGCGCCGGTGCCGCAGGCGGGGTCGAGGACGGTGCGGGCGGGGCCGACGAGGTCGGCCATGAGGCGGGCGAGGTCGGTGGGGGTGAGCGTGTACTGGCGGGGGTTGGCGTCGAGGTGCCGGCCGAGCAGGAACTCGAAGGTCTGACGGGCGCCCAGCTCGGCGGCGAGTTCGGCGGTGCCGCGGAGGAGAGGGGCGGAGGGGAGGAGGGCGGGGCCGTTGGGGGTGTGAACGGCGGGGGGTGTGTTCACAGGGATCGTGGCGCTCACGCCGGGTGCTGTGGCGGCGCTGGGCGTGTTGTGAACGGGTGCCGTGTGGTTCGCGTGAGACGCGGTGTTCACATCAGCTTGGGTGTCGGCGCCGGGTGTGGCGTGAACAGGGGGATCACCGTTCACAGTGGCACCGGCGCTCACGCCGGCCGACCGCGCCGCGCCACCGTGAACCCGTCGCCCACCGAACCGAGGCACGATCACCTGCTCCAGCGCCCCCGGCAACATCGCCGCCAGCCGCTCGTCGGAACCGGCGCTCACTTCCAGCCACACCGTGGGCCGGTCATGGATGAGCAGCAGCACACAACCGGCGTGCGTGAGCGCGACGACCGGGCCTTCGGGGTGGCCTGCGATGTGCTGCCAGACCCGTTCGCGCAGCGGGACTTCGGCGAGTTTGCCCTGGCGTCGCAGCCAGGCCTCGACTTCGGCGAGGGCGAAGGAGGGGCTGGTCTCGGTACCGCCGACCGGCGTGGGGAAGTCGGCGTGGCGGCGCCGCCAGTTGCTCACGGCGGCCCGGCCGACGCCGGCGAGCCGGGCGATTCCGGCGGCGGTCACCTCTGTCGTGTTGTCCTGCACCCGCCCGACTCCCCTCGTCCGGTGCTCACCCGGTGCTCATCCGGTGTGTGACGCCGAGCATAGCGGTGCTGCGGGAGATCCGCGCGTTCACGCCGTGTATAGATACCGCTCCGTGAATCGTGTTGACTCGGTTCACAGGCTCTGCTCTCATTGACCTCGCGAACGGGCCGACCGCCGGACCGGCGGCAGTCACCACGCACATCGGGAGGGGTACAGCCATGGGCATGACAGGGAAGCTAACGCTCGGTGCGGTCGTAGGCGTCGTCGTCATCGGTGCCGTCTCGGCGAACGCCGGTAACGGCAACGGCGGCGACTCCGGCAGCGGCAAGGGCGGCTCTCCGGCGTCCGCGCAGCGCAAGCCCGCCGGCGAGCAGGGCTCGGGAGCCGGGGAGGCCGCCGAGAAGAAGGCCTCGTTCGCGGGGGACGGCGACTTCCAGGTCGGTACCGACGTCAAGCCCGGCACGTACCGCACCACCGGGAACACCGACGGCATGTGCTACTGGGAGCGGGCCAAGGACGCCTCCGGCGAGATGGACTCGCTGCTGGCCAACGGCAACGTCAGCGGCACCGGTTACGTCACCGTCAAGGCGAGCGACAAGATCTTCAAGTCCAGCGGCTGCTCGGACTGGGAGGCCGTGGACCCGAAGGAGAAGGGTTCGCCCGCGACCGAGATGGCCGGCGACGGCGGCATGTTCGAAGTCGGCGCCGACATCGCTCCCGGCACCTACAAGTCCGTCGGCAACGCGGACGACATGTGCTACTGGGAGCGCGTCAAAGACGCCGAGCACTCCACGGACTCGATCATCGCGAACAACAACGTGAACGGCACGGCCGTCGTCACGATCAGGGCTTCGGACGCGTACTTCATGACGTCCGGCTGCCAGGACTGGAAGAAGACCGGCTGAGCCTGGTCGGGCAGAGGCGCGGGGGCGCAGCAGGTCGGGTGCTCCGCGCACCCGGCATGCCGATCACTCCGCCTGTGTCCCGACAGCACACCCGGCAATGCGGACCACTCCGCCTGTGCCCTGACAGCACACCCGGCAATGCGGGCCACTCCGTCTGTGCCCTGACAGCACACCCGGCATGCGGACCACTCCGCGTGTGCCTGACGGAACACCCGGTAGGTCGACAGGTCGACCACCCCGCGCGCCCCGCGTCCCCACGCACCGCCACCTCTCCGCAACACCCACCACCAGCGCGTCTGACCACGCGTCCCCTCATCACCGCCAAGGAACTCTCATGCGCCGTACCACCCTTGCCGCCCTCTGCCTCGCCGCCACCACCGCTGTCGGCCTCACCGGCTGTCTGCCCGGCCAGGACAAGGCGGACAGCAAGCCGGAACCGTTCGCCGGGCTGACCGGCGGTGAGATCGCCGATCGGGCCGTCGACGCCACGACCGCTGCCTCGTCGCTGCGCGTGACCGGTGACGTCCCCGACGACGAGGCCGGCGGCACGGTCCACCTGGACATGGCCCTGAACAAGCGGAACGAGTGCGCCGGCACCATGCGCCTGGATGACGGCAAGGCCGATCTGATCAAGACGGGCGACACCATCTACATGCGGTACGACGAGGCGTTCCTGCGCGCCCAGAGCAAGGGCGAGGCAGAGGCGGAGGTCGACGCGATGGTGGACATGCTGGCCGGGAAGTGGACGAAGACGTCCGCCACGGGTGAGGACGCCACGGACATCGCGAGCTTCTGCGACCTGGACACGATGCTCGGCGGCGCCGCGGACGTGAACTCGGACGCGACCCGCGGAAAGACCACCACCGTCGACGGCACACCGGCGATCATGCTGCAGGAGAAGGACGGCAAGGAGCGGTACACGGTGTACGTCGCCACCGAGGGCAAGCCCTATCTGCTGCGCGTCGACAGCACGTCGGCCGGCGACCGGAGCACCCTCACGTTCAGCGACTACGACGAGCCGGTCCCGGCGCAGAAGCCCTCCGGCGAGATCCTGGACCTCGACGAGCTGGGCTGAGCCAACCGCCCGATCCCAGCCCTGCGGCGATCCGAGGCCGCCCACCCTGGCCCGACTGGGCTCAAATAGCGTGCTGCATCCACACGTTGGGCTCGACATACACCGCGTACCCGCGCTCCGGTTCGCACCGCACCGGTGCCAGTGCCCCGGGTACCTCGATGTCGCCCGCCGTATCGAAGGGCAGCCCGGTCCAGCGGCGCCAGTCCTCCAGCGGGGCGGCCACCGTCATCGACGCCGGTGCCACGGAGTGGAGCGTGGCACCGGCCCGGGCGTGCACACGCAGCCAGGGGTCGTGCGGGAGCCCGTCGGGGCGCACCCGGCGGGCGTACTCCTCCATCGGCGTACGGGGTTCGAGGTGCTTGGCGCTGGGGCGGACGGGGGCGACGACCTCGCGGAAGCCGAGGGCGCGGGCGTTGTCGCGCATCGACGCGAGCATCCGGCCCGACAGGCCGAGGCCCTGGGCGTGCGGCGCCACGACGATCGAGACGGCGCTGACCGTGTCGGGGCGGACTCCACGGCGCAGGTCGGAGAACGCCCACACCAGCACCTCGTCCCAGCCCCGGCCGGGCAGTTCGCCGCGACCGTCGACGGCGAGCGCGAACGGAACGCTGTGCGCGTGCGCGACGACCTCACCGTGCTCGTCCTGGGCGAACTGCACGTACTGCGGCAGTTCGGCGGCGATCCGCGGGTAATGGCGCTGCCCACGGGGTCGTTGACGACGAACTCGGGCCAACTGTCGGCCATATCAAGCACTTGGTCGACCATGTCAGGCCGCTCGGCGAGGCTCGATATCTTCAGCTCCATACGTCAACGCTAAGCGGCGGTCCTGCCCCGACGGAACGGATTTTCCCCCCGGGCACGCCCCCTGCCCCGCCTCAGTCCGCGTGGAAGCGGGGCGGCGCCTGCGTGGGGTTGCCGCCGGTGGGCAGCCGTTGGCCGGGGCAGTCGGAAAGGACCCTCGTCATCGCGGACTTCTCGGCGGACGTCACCCACAGCCCGTACTTCTTCTTCACGGCGACCTGCGCGGCGACGTACATGCAGCGGTACGACCGGTTGGGTGGCAGCCAGGTCGCGGTGTCGCCGTCGCCCTTGGCGCGGTTGGTGCTCGCGTCGACGGCGATGAGGTTGAGGGGGTCGTTGGCGAAGGCTATGCGCTTGCTGGGGTCCCACTGCTGGGCGCCCTTCTGCCAGGCGTCGGAGAGGGCGACCACGTGATCGATGTCCACTTGGCTGCGGCCGCGCATGAAGGTGACGTCCTTGCCGGTGTAGGGGTCGGGGTCCAACGTCCCGGAAGCCACCTTGCAGCTGCCGTCGCTGAACTCCACGTCATCGAGGTCCCGTTTGAGTATGTCGTCGCGGGTGTCACAGCTGTTTGAGTCGGTGTCCGCCCAGGGTGAGCCGAATCGGTCCCGGTCGTATCCCGTCTTGGGCGCACGTCCCTTCACGGGCAGTGACTCCGCGGCCGCGAGGGCCGCGCTCCCACCGGTCGTCCCCTCCGGTCCACCGGTGCCGGTGGTCTGCTCCGTGCAGCCGGCCACGGCGAACAGCGCTGCAGCCGCAGCGGCGGCCACGGCCCCGCCCCTCAGACGCATCACGGTGCGCCCCTCCCCTTGCCTTGCTTGTTCCGCCGCCCGTCCCGCCCGTGCACGGGCGGGTAGTGCCTGGTGCCACGGTAGCGGCCGAGAGGTCCAGACCATAGCGGTCTCAACACGGCATGCCTCGCATCTGCGGCGTATCGTCGGTTCTGAGTCACCTCCGGAAGGAGCTCTGGATGGGCATCTTCGACAGGTTCAAGAACAAGGCGGCGCAGGACAGGGCCCGGAAAATGTCCGATGCCGCGGAGAAGAAGGCCAACGAGAGGACGGGCAACAAGTACGAGGACCAGGTCGACGCCGCCCAGCAGAACATCGAGGGCAGGCTCGGCATGGACCGCGACAGGCCCGAGCAGCAGTAGGCCGGAGACTCACGGAGGGCACTTGGCCGACCGCGTGGGGCATGACGGACGCCCCGGCGGCGGCTCACTGAGCCATCTGGGAACAGAGGCCGTCCGCGGCGCCCACCGCGGGCGGCCTTCCTTGCTGTGCATCAGACCTTCCCGATTCCGAGCGTCGTCTCCGACGGCAGCAGGCCCGAACCGATGACCGTGACCCAGTAGTCGCCGAGCAGTTCGGCAAGGCGGGCGGTGGACTCGGGACCGAGGGAGTTCCAAGGGGCGGCCGCCAGTTGGTCGGTGTGGTGCTCGACCTGGTGGCGCAAGGCTCGGCCTGCCTCCGTGGCCGTACCGTCCTCGTCCATCAGCCCTCGCGCGGCCAGGCGTTGGCGTGCGGCCGCCCACTCGTCGGCGCTCCAGCCGCGGCTCGCGAAGCGTTCGACGGAGGCGGCGCCTATCGCGGCGAAGGACACGAGGGCCTCTGCCGGGTCGAGGCCGGCGATGAGCAGGGCGGCCAGGTGGCCGTCGCCGCGGTGTTCGCGCAGGATCGTCGCCGCGTGCCACAGCTGGAGGTGCGGGGCGTCCGGCCAGGGCAGCGTGGCGTTGGCCGCGGCTAGCGGGCGGCCCGCCGTGTTCGCCGCCTCGGCCGCACGCCGGGCGAGGGCGGCGGCCTCCGCCAGGTCGGGGCTGTCCACACGGTCGCCGAACAGCGTCCGGTACGCCCGGTCGACCGCCCGCTGTCGCGCCGCCAGCACGGACTCTGGGCTCGCGACCGTCCACGCACGGTCGATGTGTTCGGCGACCATGCCGGGAGCGAAGCTGTAGAAGGCGGAGGCCACGGCGCGGCTGCCGACCGGGCCCAACGGCGCGGCGCGGAACGGGAAGTAGCTCGGCCAGCGTTCCTCGGTGGCGTATGCGAGCGCGGCGGCCTCCTCGAACGCCTCCGGCGCGTAGTACAGCACCGCGTGCAGTGGCTCCAGCAGATGCCAGAGCCGGCGTACCCGCGCGGGCTCGACACCCCCACTTGAGCCCGCCCCGGCCACCTCATCGGCGTACTTCGACATGACACGACCCCCGTCCCCATCGCATGCACAACTTGACACTGCCAAGATTGCCCGAGCGTCCGCGAACTTGTCAATGCCTAGATCGTGCGTACGCTGCTCACCATGACCGAAAAGACCGACGGGGCCGCGAAGACGCCTCGCCCCTACCACCACGGCGACCTACGCCGCGCCATCCTCACCGCCGCGCTCGACGTCATCGCCGCCGACGGTCCCTCCGCGCTGAGCCTGCGTGACCTCGCCCGACGCGCCGGGGTGTCGCACGCCGCCCCGGCCCACCACTTCAAGGACCGCACCGGCCTGCTCACGGCCATCGCCGCCGAGGGTTTCGGGCTGCTCGCGCAGACGATCAAGGACGCGGCCGACCTCAAGGACGCGGGGGTGCGCTACGTCCGCTTCGCCCGCGAGCATCCCGCCCACTTCCAGGTGATGTTCACCCCCGACCTGCTGCGTGCCGGCGACCTGGAACTCACCACCGCCCGCGCCCTCGCCGGTGACGCCCTGCGCGAGGCCGTCACCGCCGTAAGTCCCGAGAGCCGCGGCACCGACGCCCGCCTCGCCGGTGTCGCCGCCTGGTCCCTGGCCCACGGCTTCGCCACGCTGCTCCTCGGCCACAACCTCGACGACCCGGTGGGCGACCGGGACCCCGAGGAGGTGTTCCGGACACTGGCGACGATGCTGTTCCGCTCCACCTGACCGCAGGGGCCTCGCCAGTGAGGCACCCGGCCCGGCCGCCGCTGGGCGAGCCGTGCAACCACCAAGCCCCGCGACGCGCCCCCCGAGCCCTACAACCACCAAGCCCCGCGACGCGCCCCCCGAGCCGTACGACCACCAACCCCTACGACCCCAGAATCGACGCCAGGAACTCCCCGACCCAGCCCAGCAACTCCCGCCCGACCAACGGCTTCCCGCCCACCTTCGCCGTCTTCGGACGCGGCACCAGCACCTGGTGCACCGCCGGCTTGATGACCGTCCCCGGGTACAGCCGCTTGACCCGCAGTTCCTGCGACTCCCGCAACTCCACCGGCGCGAAGCGGATGTTGTTCCCCTGGAGCACGATCTCACCCACGCCGCACGCGCGTGCGAGCATGCGCAGGCCGGCCACCAGGAGCAGGTTCTCCACCGGCTCGGGCAGCTTGCCGTACCGGTCGACGAGTTCCTCCCGTACGGCCTTGATGTCCTCCTCGGAGTTGGCGGAGGCGATCGAACGGTAGGCCTGGAGGCGCAGCCGCTCGCCCGGCGCGTACTCGTGCGGGACGTGCGCGTCGACCGGCAGTTCGATCTTGACCTCGAGCGGCGGCTCCTCCTCGATCTCGCCGGTCTCCAGCTGCCGCCGGTAGTCCGCGACCGCCTCGCCGACCATCCGGACGTACAGGTCGAAGCCGACGCCCGCGATGTGCCCGGACTGTTCGCCGCCGAGGAGGTTTCCGGCGCCGCGGATCTCCAGGTCCTTCATGGCCACGTACATGCCCGCGCCCATCTCCGTGTGCTGGGCGATGGTGGCGAGCCGCTCATGGGCGGTCTCGGTCAGCGGCTTCTCCGGCGGGTACAGGAAGTACGCGTACCCGCGCTCCCGCCCACGCCCGACGCGCCCGCGCAGCTGGTGCAGCTGCGACAGACCGAAGGTGTCCCCTCGTTCAACGATCAGCGTGTTCGCATTCGAGATGTCGATGCCGGACTCGACGATCGTCGTCGACACCAGTACGTCGAACTTCTTCTCCCAGAAGTCGACGACGACCTGCTCCAGCGCCGACTCCGACATCTGCCCGTGCGCCGTGGCGATACGCGCCTCGGGGACGATCTCACGCAGCCGGGCGGCGGCGCGGTCGATGGACTCGACGCGGTTGTGGATGTAGAAGACCTGGCCCTCGCGCAGCAGCTCACGGCGGATGGCCGCGCCGATCTGCTTCTCCTCGTAGGGGCCGACGAAGGTCAGCACCGGGTGCCGTTCCTCCGGCGGGGTGGTGATCGTCGACATCTCGCGGATGCCGGTGACCGCCATCTCCAGCGTGCGCGGGATCGGGGTGGCGGACATCGTCAGTACGTCGACGTTGGCGCGCAGTTTCTTCAGCTGCTCCTTGTGCTCGACGCCGAACCGCTGCTCCTCGTCGACGATGACCAGGCCCAGGTCCTTGAACTTGGTCTCCGAGGAGAACAGGCGGTGCGTGCCGATGACGATGTCCACCGAGCCCTCGCGCAGGCCCTCCAGGACCGCCTTGGCCTCGGTGTCCGTCTGGAACCGGGACAGCGCCTTCACGCTCACCGGGAACTGCGCGTACCGGTCGCTGAACGTCCCGAAGTGCTGCTGCACCAGTAGCGTCGTCGGTACCAGGACCGCCACCTGCTTGCCGTCCTGTACGGCCTTGAAGGCGGCCCGGACCGCGATCTCCGTCTTGCCATAGCCGACGTCGCCGCAGATCAGACGGTCCATCGGGACCGACTTCTCCATGTCCTCCTTGACCTCGGCGATGGTCGTCAGCTGGTCGGGCGTCTCCGCGTACGGGAACGCGTCCTCCAGCTCGCGCTGCCACGGAGTGTCCGGCGCGAAGGTGTGCCCGGGGGCCGCCATGCGCGCGCTGTACAGCTTGATGAGGTCCGCCGCGATCTCCTTGACGGCCTTCTTCGCGCGTGCCTTGGTCTTCGTCCAGTCCGCGCCGCCCAGGCGGTGCAGCGTGGGCGCCTCACCGCCGACGTACTTGGTGATCTGCTCCAGCTGGTCGGTGGGGATGTACAGGCGGTCGCCGGGCTGGCCGCGCTTGGCGGGGGCGTACTCCACCACCAGGTACTCGCGGGTCGCGCCCTGCACGGTGCGCTGCACCATCTCGATGTAGCGGCCCACGCCGTGCTGCTCGTGGACGATGTAGTCGCCCGCCTCCAGGGTGAGCGGGTCGATGGTCTTGCGGCGGCGGGCGGGCATGCGGGCGCCGTCGCGGCCGGCCGCCTTCTGGCCGGACAGATCCGTCTCGGTGAGCACGGCGAGCCTGAGGGCCGGGTCGACGAAGCCGTGGTCGATCGAGCCGCACGCCACGTGCACCACGGACGGGGAGATCGCCCCCAGGTCGGCCTCCAGCCGGGCCGCGATGCCCTCGCCGCCGAGTACCTCGACCGTGCGGGCGGCCGGGCCGTGGCCCTCGGTGACGAAGACCGTGCGCCAGCCGTCGGCGAGCCACCCCTTGGTGTCGGCGAGCGCCTTGGCGGTGTCGCCGCGGTAGGTCTCGGGGGCGTGCATGCCGAGCTTGAGCGTGTCCGCGTCCAGCTCCTCGGCGGCGGCGAACGGCGCGACCGACCACCACATCATGTCCAGCTCACGCGCCCGGTCCCGGACGTCAGCGATGGACCACAGGGAAGCCGCGTCGACGTCGATGGGCGCCTCACCGCCGCCGGCGGTGGCCGCCCAGGACGCCTGCAGGAACTCCCGCGAGGTCGCCACGAGATCCGCGGCACGCGTGCGGACCCGCTCCGGATCGCATACAACGGCCATGGCGCCCTTGGGCAGTACGTCCAGCAGCAGCTCCATGTCGTCGACGAGGACCGGCGCGAGCGACTCCATGCCCTCCACGGCGATGCCCTCGGCGATCTTGCCGAGCAGCTCGCCGAGCTCGGGGTGCTCTTCGGCGAGGGCACGCGCGCGTGCGCGTACGTCGTCGGTGAGCAGCAGCTCACGGCAGGGCGGGGCCCACAGGCCGTGCTCGGCGACTTCGAGGGAGCGCTGGTCGGCGACCTTGAAGTAGCGGATCTCCTCGACGTCGTCGCCCCAGAACTCGATGCGCAGGGGGTGTTCCTCGGTGGGCGGGAACACATCGAGGATCCCGCCGCGTACGGCGAACTCGCCCCGCTTCTCGACCAGCTCCACGCGCGCGTACGCGGCGGCGGCGAGGGCGTCGACGACCTCGTTCAGGTCGGCGGTCTGCCCCGTCCTCAGCGCCACCGGCTCCAGGTCGCCCAGGCCCTTGACCTGCGGCTGCAGCACGGACCGGATGGGGGCAACGACGACGGAGACCGGGCCGGTCTCGGGGTCGTCGGGGCTGGGGTGGGCCAGCCTGCGCAGCACGGCGAGGCGGCGGCCCACGGTGTCGCTGCGCGGGCTCAGCCGCTCGTGCGGGAGCGTCTCCCATGCCGGGTACTCCACGACGCCGTCCGGCGGCAGCAGCGACCGCAGGGCCGCCGCCAGGTCCTCCGCCTCGCGTCCGGTCGCCGTCACCGCCAGCACGGGGCGGCCGCTCTCACGGGCCAGCGCGGCGACCGCGAAGGGGCGGGCCGCCTGGGGGCCGACCAGGTCGACGTGCATCCGGTTGCCGTCCGTGGCCGCCTTGATCGCTTCCGCGAGTGCGGCGTCCTTGACGACGGCGTCGAGCAGACCGTGCAGGCTCATGGGGGGCTTTCCGTCCGGGATGGCAGGGGGCTGATGTCAGGGGCTGGCTCGGGGCAGGGATGGGCAACGCGAACCACCCGACACGCGGGGCGGGCCGGGGGTCTCCAGAGTACGTCGCCGCCGCGGGTGTCACTCTCCTGGCCGACCCACACATCGGATCAGGAGGGCGACGCCCCGCTGCGGCGCGCATGCAGCGGGGCCCGGCGCCGTGAGTCCCCCAGGACTCCTCGACGCCGGGCCCTCCCCCGCAACCCCCGTGTGCGGTGGCTACTCGGTGGCGATGGCGTTGAGGACGTTCATGCGGCCCGCCCGGAAGGCCGGTATCAGGGCGGCGAACAGGCCCACGAAGGCCGAGCCGATGAACACCGCGCCGATGGTCGGCCACGGGATCTCCAGCACGTTCAGCCCCTCCAGGGCGAGCAGTTGCTGCGCCGTGGCGCCCCAGCCCATGCCCAGTCCCAGGCCCAGCAGGGCACCGAAGAGGGCGATCACGACCGACTCCAGGCGGATCATCCGACGCAGTTGCCGGCGCGAGAGCCCGATCGCCCGCATCAGGCCGATCTCCCGGGTCCGCTCGACCACCGACAGGGCGAGCGTGTTCACGACGCCCAGGATCGCGACGATGATCGCGAGGGCCAGCAGGCCGTAGATCATGTTCAGCAGCTGCCCGATCTGGTCCTTCAGGGCTTCCTTGTAGTCGGTCTGGTCCCGGACGCTGTACTGCGGGTAGTCGTCCAGCGCCGCCTTCAGCGCCGTGTACGCGGCCGTCTCCTGGCCGTCCTTCGCCGAGGCGAAGAGCAGCGTGTCGAGCGGCATCTTGTCGGCCGGGACATAGTTGGCGAGGGTGTCGATCGACGTGTACATCGCGCCCTGGTCGATCACCGCGTCGCTGCCGGTGATGGCCCGGACCGTCAGCTGGGCGGTGGAGCCGTCCTCGAAGTCGACGGCGATCTTGGAGCCGAGGCTGACGCCGTGGTCGTTGGCGTACTCCTCGTGCACGGACATCGAGTCGGGCCGGTAGGCGTCGGCGAGGTTGCCCGCGACGGTCTCGACCCGCAGGTCCTGCGCGTACGTCGGGTCGGCGGCCGTGATGGCGGTGTCCTTGGACGTCTTGCCGTCAGGGGTGGTGAAGTCGGCCTTCGTCCACTTGTACTCGGTGACGCGGTCCACGCCGTCGGCCGCCTTCACGGCCTCGACCGCCTGCGGCGTGATCAGCTGGCCGCTGTCGGACTGCACGATGAAGTCCGTACCGACGCTCTTGTCGAGCTCCTCCGTCGCCGAGGCGACCATCGACGAGCCGACCACCGACAGGCAGGCCACCAGCGCCAGCCCGATCATCAGCGCGGCGCCCGTGGCGCCCGTGCGGCGCGGGTTGCGCAGCGCGTTGCGCTCGGCCATCCGGCCGACGGGGCCGAATATCCGCAGCACGATCGCGCCGAGCACCCGGACCACTGCGCCCGCCAGCAGCGGACCGATGACGACGAAGCCGATCAGCGACAGCACCACGCCCGCGCCCAGCCACAGGGCACCCTCGCTCGCCTTGTCGGCGGCGGCCGCCAGGTACAGCCCGACCCCGCCCGCTCCCGTCAGCAGGACGCCGAGCACGGCGCGGACGAGGCCCGCCTTGGCGTCGGCGGGGGCGCCCGCGTCGCGCAGCGCGGCCATCGGGGAGACCTTGCCGGCGCGGCGGGCCGGGAGGTAGGCGGCCAGGACGGTGACCACGACACCCAGGACGAGGCCGACCACCGGGGTGCTCCACACGACCGTCAGGTCGTCCGTCGAGAGGTTCATGCCCATGGCGCCCATGAGCTTCATCAGGCCGACCGCGAGCCCCACGCCCGCGCCGACGCCCAGCACGGAGCCGACGAGGCCGAGCAGCAGCGCCTCGATCAGCACCGAGCGGTTGACCTGCTTGCGGCTCGATCCGATCGCCCGCATCAGGCCGATCTCGCGGGTGCGCTGGGCGACCAGCATGGAGAAGGTGTTGATGATCAGGAAGACGCCGACGAGGAAGGCGATCCCGGCGAAGCCGAGCATCGCGTACTTGATGACGCCCATGAACTCCTGGACGTCCTCGGCGTTGGCGTCCGCGACCTCCTTGGCCGTCTGCACCTTGTAGCCGCCGTCGAGCGCGGTGGTGACGTTCTTCTTCAGCTGGGCGTCGCTGACGCCGGGCGCGGCGGTGACGTTGACGTTGGTGTACACCCCGGTCTCACCGACCAGGGTCTGCTGGGCGGTCTTCGTGTCGAGGTAGAAGATCGCGGCGCCGGGGTTGGTGACGGTGAAGTCGGCGATGCCGGAGACGTTCGCCCGGTGCGTGCCGACGGCGGTGATGATGCCGATCTCGTCGCCCAGCTTCAGGCCGTGCTTGTCGGCGGTGTCCGCGTCGACCATCACCTGGTCGGCGCCCTTGGGCGCGGAACCGGAGGTGATCTCCATGGTGCGGGCGTCGTTGGCG
Organism: Streptomyces sp. Z423-1; assembly: GCF_013009255.1. Taxonomy (NCBI): domain Bacteria; kingdom Bacillati; phylum Actinomycetota; class Actinomycetes; order Kitasatosporales; family Streptomycetaceae; genus Streptomyces; species Streptomyces sp. Z423-1. The sequence goes on along the minus strand of NZ_CP053109.1, from coordinate 5,604,772 downwards.
TTCCAGTTGCCGACGATGGTCGGCGCGCCGGTGGTCGGGGAGAGGCTGTCCTTGTCGGCGTCGATGACGGTCACCGACGTCGAGAAGACCGTCCCCTCGGCCGACTGCACGCCGTCCGCCTTGCCGACCTCGTCGACGACGGAGGCCGGCATGACCGGGGGCTTGCCGTTGTCCGCGGTGGTCTCGCCGGTGTCCGACGAGTCCTTGGCGCTGACCGTGACGTCCGAGGCGGTGGCCGCGAACAGCTTGTCGAAGGTCGTGTTCATCGTGTCGGTGAACACCAGCGTGCCGCACACGAAGGCCACCGACAGCAGCACGGCGACGGCCGACAGGGCCATGCGCCCCTTGTGCCCGAGGAAGTTGCGCATGGAGGTCTTCAGCACGGTCATGACGTGCGCCCCCGGGCGTCGAAGTCCTTCATGCGGTCCAGGACGGCGTCGGCCGTCGGCCGGTGCATCTCGTCGACGATCCGGCCGTCGGCGAGATACAGCACGCGGTCCGCGTACGACGCGGCCACCGGGTCGTGCGTGACCATCACGATGGTCTGTCCCAGCTCGTCCACGGACCGGCGCAGGAAGCCCAGCACTTCGGCGCCCGCGCGCGAGTCGAGGTTTCCGGTCGGCTCGTCACCGAAGATGATCTCCGGCCGGGCGGCCAGCGCCCGCGCCACGGCGACGCGTTGCTGCTGACCGCCGGAGAGCTGTGTCGGCCGGTGCTTGAGTCGCCCGGCGAGCCCGACGGTGTCCACGACACGGTCCAGCCACGCCTTGTCGGGCTTGCGGCCGGCGATGTCCATGGGCAGCGTGATGTTCTCTATCGCGTTCAGCGTCGGCAGCAGGTTGAACGCCTGGAAGATGAACCCGATCCGGTCCCGTCGAAGCTGCGTCAGCTTCTTGTCCTTCAGACCGGTGATCTCGGTCTCGTCGAGGTAGATCTGCCCGCTCGTGACGGTGTCGAGCCCGGCCAGGCAGTGCATCAGAGTGGACTTGCCCGATCCCGACGGGCCCATGATGGCGGTGAACTGGCCGCGGGCGATGTCCACGTCGACATGGTCGAGGGCGACGACGCGGGTCTCCCCGGCCCCGTATGCCTTGACGACCTGCCGCGCCCGCGCGGCAACGGCCGTACGCTCTCCAGTGCCCCCGTGCCTGGGAATGGTTACAGCCGATGTCACCGTATGTCTCCTATGTCGGTCAGCAGTTGGCCCGCACGTGCCCGTACCAGCCCGTGGCCCGTGGCCCGTACTGAGTCGTGCGAAGTGGTACGTCGATGAGTCTCGCGGCAGGAGGCGGTACCGATCGATGGTGTACAGCCCCCTGTTTCACTGAGGAAAACCCCACCCCCGAAGGTGCGGAACACCGCCTCCCGGCACCCACGGCCTTGCCCCCCGGCGACGCCCTCAGCGGTGTAAAGCCAGGTTAAGGACGGCCTGGGCGCCTCTCGTCCTCCGCCGGAACGAACCCTCCCTGACCCCTGATGCGGAGATTCCCCCTAGGGGCAGTCCCCCCTCGGGCGGAGGCCGTCTCAGGGTCGGTCCTTCCTGCGGCCCACTCAGGCTGCACCCTCCCGCCGCGTGAAGGTCAAGTGGGAAGCTGTCGGACGGCAGATAGGTGCAAGGGGAAGGAATCTGCGTGGGCAGCACCGGACCCGCCGTGCGCGACACCGCGCGGCGCGCCGCAACCGACAAGCGGGGAGCGGTCGTAGCGGCGCTCATGCTCTCCATGGCGCTGGCAGCACTCGACTCCACCGTCGTCTCCACTGCCGTACCGCAGATCGTCGGCGACCTGGGCGGCTTCTCCGTCTTCTCCTGGCTCTTCTCCGGCTATCTGCTCGCCGTCACCGTCACCCTCCCCCTCTACGGCAAGCTCTCCGACACCTTCGGCCGCAAACCGGTCCTCATAGCGGGCGCGTCCGTCTTCCTCCTCGGCTCCCTGCTGTGCGCGCTCGCCTGGAACATGTGGGTGCTGATCGTCTTCCGCATCGTCCAGGGCCTGGGCGGCGGCGCCCTCCAGGGCACGGTCCAGACCCTCGCCGCCGACCTGTATCCGCTGGAGGAACGCCCGAGGATCCAGGCCAAGCTCTCCACGGTGTGGGCGGTGTCGGCGGTCGCCGGACCGGCCGTCGGAGGGGTCCTCGCCGCGTACGCCGACTGGCGCTGGATCTTCCTGGTCAACCTGCCCATCGGCGGCCTCGCACTGTGGCTGATCGTCCGTCACCTGCACGAGCCGCGGCGCGAGACAGCCACACGCGCGCGTGTGGACTGGTCGGGCGCGCTCACCGTGTTCGTCTGCGGTGGGGTCCTGCTGACCGCGCTGGTGCAGGGCGGAGTGGCGTGGCCCTGGCTGTCGGCGCCGTCGCTGGCCCTGCTGGGCACGGGGCTCGCGCTCGTCGCGCTCCTCGTGGTGATCGAACGCCGGGCGGCCGAACCGATCATTCCCGGCTGGGTCTGGCGCCGCCGTACGATCGCCGCGGTCAACCTCGCGCTGGGCGCGCTGGGACTGCTCATGGTCGCCCCGGCCGTGTTCCTGCCGACGTACGCCCAGTCCGTGCTCGGCCTCGGCCCGGTCGCCGCCGGATTCGTGCTCTCCGTGTGGACGTTGAGCTGGCCGGTCTCGGCGGCGCTCAGCCAGCACGTGTACCGCCGGATCGGCTTCCGCGACACCGCCGTGCTCGGCATCGGCACGGCCACCCTGATCCTGCTCGCCTTCCCCCTGCTGCCGTACCCGGGCGAGGCCTGGCAGCCCGCGCTCCTGATGCTCCTCCTGGGGGCCGCGCTCGGCCTGTTCCAACTCCCCCTCATCGTCGGCGTCCAGTCCACCGTCGGCTGGTCCGAACGCGGCACGGCCACGGCCTCGATCCTCTTCTGCCGCCAGACCGGCCAGACCGTCGGGGCGTCCCTCTTCGGTGCCGTCGCCAACGGCGTGCTCGCGGGCCGTCTCGGCAGTGCGGACCTCGACGCCGTCACCCACGGCCTCGGCATCGCGTCCGAGGCGACCCGACGGGCCATCGCGGACGCCGTCCACGCCGTGTACCTGGGCGCTGCGTGCGCCGCCGCCCTCGCCTTCCTGGTGCTGCTGGTACTGGCGCCGCGCCGCTTCCCGGTCATCGACGAGCACTGACGCACATCCGCACGACCGGTTCGCGGGGAGCCGGGCCGCGCGACGAGAGCCGTCCCTCAGGGCCTCCCGCCAAGGGACGGCTCTCGTCCCCTAGGGCCTCGCCCTCAACGCCGGTGCCGGGGCGGGCCGTTCACCCGTCTTCCCTGTGGGACGCCGCTCACGGCGCGCCAAAAGTCGGAGTTAACGCGGGTAACAGCGCAGGTCACGCACGGGTTGCAGAAGTAAGCGCATACCGACCACTCAGTTTGTCCAAAACCCCACGCGCCCAGGGCCCGCCGAGTAGCGTGCGTGGCCCGCCCCCCCACCTCCCTGCGGTCCGCCGCCACGGACCCGAGCCGCGCAAGGAGCACGGGATGTCCCACGACCCGTTGTCGCCATACCCGCGATATCCGTCAAATCCGCCGCCGCCCGACCACTCCTTCTCGCCGCTGCCCCACAACGTCCCGACCGCCTCACCGACGTACCCCACCTACCCCTGGCAACCGGAGCCACGGCCCGAGCCCGCCACGCGGCGTGCGCCGGTGCACGCGCCGCTCGGGCACCACAGCGACCTGCGCATCCTGCGCAGCGCCTACCGCTGGCAGCGGCGGGTGGCGACACTCACCGCGCTCGGCTACTTCACGGTGTTTCTGGTGCTGTCGGCGTTCGCGCCGGGGTTCATGACGGCCGAGGTCCCCGGTGGGCTGCCGGCCGGGCTGCTGCTCGCGCTGGCCCAACTGCCGGTCACCTGGCTGGCGATCGGGCTGTACGAGCACACCGCGCGCGTGCGGGTCGATCCGCTCGCGGACCGGATCCGCCGGCAGGCCGCGCTGGACGCCAGGCGGGGGGCCGCACGGTGACCGGCTTCAGTGAGTCGGCGGAGACGATGTCGCTGGTCGCGTTCACCGTCGTCGCCACGATCACGCTGCTGCTGTGTGTGATGACCGGCCCCGACCGGGACGACCTCGACGAGTTCTACACCGGCTACAGCTCCCTGTCCTCGATGCGCAACGGCCTGGCGATCGCCGGTGACTACATCTCCGCGGCGACCGTGCTCGGCACGGGTGGGGTGATCGCGCTGTACGGCCACGACGGGATCGTGCTGGCGCTCAGTACGGCCCTGTCGCTGATGCTGCTGATGTTCCTGCTGGCGGAACCTCTGCGGAACGCGGGCCGTTTCACGATGGGAGACGCCTTCGCACGCCGTATGCCGGGGCGGTGTGTGCGGGTGACCGCGTGTGTGGTGACGCTGGCCGCGCTGTTGCCGATGATGCTGGTCCAGCTCGCGGGCACGGGACAGTTGATGGCCTTTCTGCTGGGGTTTTCCAATACGAAGGTGGAGACGGGCTGCATCGTCGGGCTGGGCGCCCTGATGATCAGTTACGCCGCGATCGGGGGGATGAAAGGGACCGCACTCATCCAGATTCTGAAGATGGTGATGCTGCTCGGGTCGGGGGCTGTGGTCGCCTTGCTCGTGCTGAACAAGTTCGACTGGGATCCCGTCGCGCTGTTCGACACGGCGGCGGAGCGCAGCGGAGTGGACGCCGCGTTCCTCAGCTCCGGGCTGCAGTTCGAGGGCGGGCCGTTCCCCCGGCTCGACATGATCACCGCCGAGTTGTGCGTGGTGCTGGGCGGCGCCTGCCTTCCGCACGTCACCATGCGCATGTACACCGCGTCCAGCGCCCGGCAGGTACGCCGGTCGATGTCCTGGGCGGTGTCCAGCGTCGCGGTCTTCGTGCTGATCATCACGGTCGTCGGCATCGGCGCGACCGCGCTGATCGGCCGCGAGACCATCGCACGCGCCGACCCGCAAGGCAACTCCGCTTATCTGCTGGGCTCGCAGGCGGCACTCGGACCGGAGGTGACCACCGGGGAGACGTTCCTGTTCACGGCGGTCACCACCGCCGTCTTCCTGACGGTGCTCGCCTCGGTCGCCGGGATGATCCTCGCCTGCGCCAACTCCCTCGCCCACGACGTCTTCGCCGGCCGCGTCCAGGACCTGACCGCCCGCCGCGAGATGACACTGGCCCGCGTCTCCGCCGCCGCGATCGGCGTTCCGGCGATCCTGCTGGCCACGCTGGTCCAGCACCGCAGCCTGCAACCCCTGGTGACGCTGTCCTTCTCCCTGGGCGCCTCCGCCATAGCGCCCGCCCTGGTCTACGCCCTCTTCTGGCGCCGCTACACCCGAACCGGCCTGCTGAGCACCCTCATCGGCGGCTCCCTCGCGGTCGTGATCCTGATGCCCGGCACCAACCTGGTCTCCGGATCGCCCGTCTCCGCCTTCCCCGAGGCCGACTTCACGTACTTCCCCTTCACGACGACGGGCCTGGTCTCCGTCCCCCTGGGCTTCGCCTTCGGATGGCTGGGGACGATGGCGTCCGGGCGGCGGAAGGCGGAGGAGCAGCGGCGGCAGTACGAGGCGGTGGAGGGGTGGATTCTGGCGGGGGCGGTACGCAGAAAGGGCTGACCGCGCGCGGGGACGCCCGGCGGTGCTCACTCCGTCGGCGCGTGCCCGCCCGTCAGCGCCGCGAGGCTGTTGCGTACGTAGTCGATGTGCGCCTGTACGTCGTCCCAGCGCTCCCCGTGCTCCCGCAACACCCGTTCCGTCTCGCGGGCGATCTGCTCCTCACGCATCCGCGCCTGCGCGAGCACCTCGGCGGCCAGCGCCCGCGCCTCCTCCTGCCGCTGCTCGACGGCCTGCTCGGCGTCGGCGAACTCCTGCTGCGCCTCGGCCAACGCGGCCTCCGCGCGCGCGAACCGCTCGGCGTACTGCGCGTCCACGGCGGCGGCGCCCTCCTCGGCCTCGCGTTCCACCGCGGCCCAGCGCTCGGCGTGCTCCTTCTCCTGCTCGGCCAGCATCGCGGCGGTACGCTGCCGGACCTCGCGCAACGCGGAAAGCGCCTCCGCGCGCCCCTCCTTCACCTCACGCCGGGCGGAGATACGGATCTCGTCCGCCTCGGCCTGCGCCGCGAGCAACCGGTGCCGGGCACGTTCCTCGACCTCCGCCAGCAGCGCGTCCGCCTCCTCCTGCGCCGCCCGGCGCACGCCTTCGACGTACGCCTCGGCCTGCGCAAGCTGCTCGCGCGCCGCGCGCCGGGCGCGCTCCGGTACCGCCGCGGCCTCCTCCTGCGCCATCTGGAAAAGGCGCCGCGCGCCTTCGCCCAGCGCCTCGTACGTCTGCTGCGGAAGCTCGGCCACCGTCTCGCGCAGTTCCTCGGCCTCCTCCTCCATCTCCCTGGCCAGGACGGTGAGGCGGGCGGCTCGTTCCCAGGCGGCGTCACGATCCTCGGACAACGCGTCGGCGTACGCATCGACCTGCTCGGGGCGGTAGCCACGCCCCCGGACTGTCACAAAGCCATGCGGCGACACGGATGCGCTGCTCATTGCGGAACCCCTCGAGGGACGTCGATTTAGCGCATATTTTGATGTATCAGACAGAAGTGTTCATAATCCGACACTCCGGAGCCGATGCGTGGCAGCCGAGGCTCCGCAGCCGCTCCTCCGCAGTCGGCACCCGCGTCCGACCCGGCGCGCACGCGTTTCCGAACAACAGAACGACCGGGCCCGGTCACACGACCAGGCCCGGCCGACCCCGCAAGGGAATGTCAGCTCGACATCCGCCTCACAGCAACCCGTCCCACATCTGCTCCAGCAGCACCGACCACCAGCTCTCCGGCGAACCCAGCGCCGCCGGGTCGAGGGCGGCCAACTGGGCCTGGAAGTCGACGGTCCAACGGCCCGCCTGCTCCTGGTTCAGACCGAACCGCAGGCGCCACATCCGGCCGAGCAGCGCCAGACAGCGCACGAACTCCGGCAGCCCGGTGTTCACGAACTGCGGCGGCACCGGCGCACCGCCGGGCCCGGCCTCCACCGGTACGGCCACGATGTTCGCCGTGCCGTACTGCACACAGATCGCCTTGCCGAAGTCGCTGCCCATAACGAGGTACGAGCCCGCGTCCGACGCCGGCTGCACCCCACGCTCCTGCGCCAGCTCGGCGAGCGTCGGCACCGGCCGCCCCGGCTGGGCCTGCGCCCAGAAGAACGGCCCCATGTCCAGCGGCAGTCCGGCCACGACCAGCGTGTGCGCCACGACCGGCGGCACACCCTGCCGGGACACCGCCGCCTGCTCGAACCGGAACACGCCCGGCCCGAACGCCCCCGCCAGCTCCTGCGCCACACCCTCCGGCGGAATCGGCGGCGCCGGCGGCACCGGCGGCAACGGCGCGCGCACCGGCGCGGGGCGCGCGGGACCGTCGGCCACCTGATGCAACTCACCCTGGTGGGCGAGCAGTTGCTGCATACCCTGCTGGCGGCTCGCGTGATCCGTGCCGTACGGCGCGATGCTCGTGATCCGCGCCTGCGGCCACTGCTCGCGGATCATCCGCGCACAGTACGCGCCCGGCAGCTCGCACGACTCCAACTCGGTGTGCAGCTCCAGCACCTGGTCCGGCGGCACGTTCATCGCCCGCAGCTCATGGAAGATCTGCCACTCCGGGTGCGGCGTACCCGGCGCCGAACGCCGGATCAGCTGCTGCTCCGAGCCGTCCTGTGCGCGATAGCGCAGTACGGCCTGATAGCCCGGGCCGACGGTCGGCTGACCCTGCTGCGGATAGCCGTACGCCGGCGGCTGCCCGGGAACCGGCTGTCCCGGCATCGGCTGCTGCCCGGGCCCCGGGTGAGCGGGCGGTGGCGGCATCGCGCCCGGCGCCGGGGCCATCGGCTGCGGGGCGCCCGGAGGCATGCCGGGAGCACCCGGGGCACCTGGCGCCCCCGGCGGCGGGGGCGGGGGCGTGCCGGGGGCCTGCGGGGGCGGAGGCGCGCCGGGGGCGCCCACGGGGGGCGCGGCCAGCATGGTCTCCGCGTGATGTACGGCACCATGCGCGCCCCCTGCGGAGCCCTGCGCGCCGACTGCACCCGGGGCACTCGGAGCACCCGGGGCACCCGGGGCACCTGGGACGCCCGGCGCACCTGGGGCGCTCGGCGCACCTGGGGCGCTCGGCGGCTGAGGCGCGCCCGGCACACCAGGGGCACGCGGAGGCTGCGGCGCGCCTCCACCCGGGCCCGGCTGCCCCGGATCGGCCAGCATCGTGGCGGCGTGGTGGACGCCACCAGGAGGCGTACCGCCCGGCGCCCCCGGAGTTCCCGGTGTTCCCGGAGTTCCCGGCGGGTTCGCAGGCCCGGGCGGTGTCGGGGCACCGGGCGCCTGCGGCGCGCCCGGACCGGTGGCAGGACCCTCAGGACCGTCGGGCCCGAGGGCCGACGCAAGCTGCGTGGGCACGTATCCACCCGCCGGCGCACCCGGTGCACCGGGCGGCGGAGGCGTACTCCCCGGGCGCGCACCCGGCGTACCCGGAGCACCCGGCGGCGGAGGCGGCGTCGCACCCCCACCCCGCGCCCGACGCGGCGGAGGCGCCGCCTTGCTCGTGGCGGCGTCGGCGATGTCCCCGGCGTTCGGAGCGAGCGGCTGCCCCGCACCGGCCGACGGCTGGGGCGCACCCGGCGCCTGCGGATAGCCGTACCCCGGAGCACCCGGAGCACCCGGAGCACCCGGAGGCGGCGTACCCGGCACTGTCGCAGGCGGCGGCGTACCCGGCACAGCCGCACCACCGGAGCCACCGGAGCCACCGGAGCCACCGGGGACAGCAGTGCCACCGGCGCCACCCACCACCCCCTGCGGATACCCATACGTCGGCGCAGCCGGCGCCTGCGGAGGCGTACCGCCCGCCGACGCGCCCCCAGACGCGCCCCCCGGCACGGTACCCGGCACGTTGCCCGCCCCCGGCGCACCGGCCTCATCGACCGCCGGCGCAACCGCCGTAGGCGGCAGCTGACTACCCCCCGCCAGCAACGCCGTCTGCGCCTCGGGAGGCGCCACCCGCGGCTCCCCCTCATCGGCCCCACTCAACGGCGGCGCGAACACCGTCTCCGGCAACGGCACGGAACGGTCCTCACCGGCATCCGCGTTGGTGTCCGTCCCGGCCCACGGAGTCGCCCCCACAGGCGCCCCCGGCGCACGCGGCGCGCCAGTGACACCGGAGGCACCAAGCGGCGCCCCTACACGCGCTCCCGTGCCCGCCTCAGAATCCGACGCCCCCTCAGCACCACCCCCGGCAGCAGGCCAAGCCGCCCCACTACCAGCAGCTCCCGCCCCACCATCACCGGCACCACCCCCAGCAGAGGCAGCAACACCAGCATGGCCTGCACCACCACCACCAGAAGCAGCACCAGCAGCCGAATCTTCGCCCCCCGAACCAGCCCCCCGCCGATCCGGAATCCCCAACTTGTCCGCCGCCTCCTGCAACCACTCCGGCGGACTCAACAAGAACGACGTCTGGTTCAGATCCACCCGCTCCGCAGGCGCAACCACCGACTGGGCGGCCCCCTCAGAACGCCCGTACTCCTCCTCGTACCGCCGAATGACCTCCCCCACCGGCAGCGACGGCCACAACGTGGCCTCCCCGCTGTCCCGCGCGATCACCAGCCGCTGCCCGCCCCCGTCCGAACGCGGCCCGTCCGAACGGTCCTCGGCCCACACCACGAATCCGAGCTCGAACTCCCGCACCCGCACCTCACGGTGCTGGTACGACGGCACATCCCCGTTGATCCACTCTTCCGCGCGCTCCTGCGCCTGCGCGAAGGTCACCATCGTCAGCTCACTCCCCCACCGACACCGAGGACGAGACGTCGACCGCCCGCGCGAAACCGCCGTCCACCATCAGATTCGCCACCGTCTCCAACTCCGGCGGCGACCCCGCCAACCGCGACAGAAAGACGTCGAAGTCCTCCCCGCACGGCAGCAGCAACCGCTCCACCCGCTCCGCGGGCGACCACGAAGGGTCGACGTCCCGCGCGTCGTCGTACGCGCAGAACCACACCGAACCGATCCGCTCGCCCTTCACCTTCACAGCCAGCAGACCACCCTGCACAAAACCAACTCCCAAGTAATCCTTGGTCAGATGGTCCCGCAGGCACTTGTTCACATACACCAGGTCATTGACCGCCGCCTCGTCCCGCACCGTGAAGAACGGCTGGTCGATCAGCAGCCCCAACTCCGCGTCCAGCGCGGTCCCGACGGGCGCACACCCACCCGCCGCTTTCAGAAACGAACGGTACGCACCCGGCAACCGGTACCCGAGGTCCTCCTCGACCCCCTGCACCTGCGTCTCCGTCACCGCAAGACCCGACTTCGGCAACCCGAAATGCGCCGGCCGAGTCTCCTGAAGCGGCCGCGTCCCCCGCTTAGCCTGGTCCACCGCGGCCGTGGCGATCCCACCGTGATGCCGCAGCAACGCCTTCACCTCGACCGGCACCAACTCCAGCCGCCGCGAACCCGCCACGTGGTGCCACGTCCACCCGTGCGGCGTCGCCACCGGCGCCACCGTGTCCCACAAGTCGTGCCCGGACGCCGACAGCGCCGCATTCGCCGACACATAGTCCGTCAGCCGCAACTCGTCCACACCGAAACCGGCCGGCGGCTCCGCGATCTCCGCGACGGCACGCGCATAGGGCGAGAAGTCGGGGTAGCCGCGCTCGTCCACCCGTACCCCTCTCGGGTGACGGGACGCCCGGACCGGATCCGGGAAATGCACGACCTGCCCGGCGTAGGCCGCGTTCGGCGGCGCGGCTTGCTCCCCGAGCCGACCTGTCGTCATGGCGGTTGCCCCCTGCGGCACTCTGGTACGACCCGTAGCGAAACCTCTGAACCCTTCGGCCCACTACGCCCCGTAGCGACTGTCTCCAACGCGTTGACCGCGCATCGCGGTGCCGACAGCCTATGCGGTACGACGAAACCGGTCACCGGCGCACGTCACAGCCCCGGAAACCCTCACTCCGCCCACGGTGACCAGCCGTCACCCCACCGTGACAGCCCGCCCCGACCGGGCGTGTCACAACGCCCCAGCTTCCGCACCGGCCACGGCATTTGGCACTCTGTGTCCGCCGGGGGGATGCACGGGGGATGCACGGAGGGGAACAAACGATCATGAACGCGACGCAAACGGGACCACACGCCGGGACATCCGGCGACCCGCGCATCGGCTGGAGCGCCACCGAAACCCGTCCCGCACCCACCCTCCGCCACCGCCGCGACGGCATACTTCCGACCGTCGCCGCCGCCCTCTCCGTCCGCGGCACCACCCTCACCGGCACCGCCGCCCGCGGCGACCAGCCCCCGCCACTCCACCCTCTCGTCCAGGACTTCCTCGACACGCTCACCAGCGCCCAACGCGACCGCTTCACCGGCCGCTGCGCCGAAGCCATCCTCATCTCCCGGCACATCGCCACCGCCGACGCCGCCCGCAGCAAACGCGCCGCCCGCAAACCCATGACGAACGGCGAAGCCCGCAAAGCCCTCAAACAGGCCAAACTCACCGCGCGCCGCATCCGCGAGGACGGCGACCCACTACACGGCAGCTTCGCTCCGCCCTGCCGCGCCTGCACCGCCCTCAGCGCCCACTTCGGCGTCCGCATCGTCGACCCCACGGCAACAGACCACTGACCCACAGCACGACACACCCAACACACGCACGACGAACGATGGGGCCGATGCATACCGACCGCACCTCCACCACCCGCTTCGCCGTACCCGTCGACGCCGCCCTGCGCGCCGCCGGCTGGCAACCCGGACGCTGGGACATCAAACAGGCCGAGATCTGGGCCGACGCCCTCCGCGACCACACCTCACCCGCCGGCCACCGGCACGCCGTCTTCCCCGCCGCCGTCGAAGCCTGGGCCGAATTCGGCGGCCTGCACATCACCCCGACCGGCCCCGGCCGCCAGCTCGCCCCCGCCAACCTCCACCTGGACCCCCTGCACGGCCTCCACCTGGCCCGCACCCTCGGCGACCTCGGCCGCGCCCTCGACACCGAAGTCAGCCCCCTCGGCGCCGAACCCGACACCCAGGCCCTCCTCGCCATCGACACCGAAGGCCGCGTCTACGCCCTCGACCACACCGGCGACTGGTACCTCGGCCACGACATCGACCAGGCCCTCACCACCCTCGTCGCCGGCATGGAACCAGCCCGTCTCACCACAGGCTGACACCCACTCCCTACGACGCCGGAATCACCGCCGACACCCGAAAACCCCCCGCGTCCGTCGGCCCGCACACAAACACCCCGCCCAACCCGACGACCCGCTCCCTCATCCCCACCAGCCCATTGCCCCCCGACGGCAACCGGGCCGAGGACGCGGACGAGGCCTCCGGCGGCGGCTCGTTCTCCACCTGCATCGCGATCTCCGACACCCGATGCGCCAACCGCACATGCGTCTTCGCCCCCGCCGCGTGCTTGTGGACGTTCGTCAACGCCTCCTGCACCACGCGATACGCCGTCTGCTCCACCTCCGGCGCATACGACCGCGCATCCCCCTCCACCGACAGATCGACCACCATCCCCGCGGCGGCCGACTGCCCGATCAACTCATCCAGCTCGGACAGACACGGCCCGTCCCCCACCGCGCCCTCCTCGTCCACGACCACCCGCGAAGCCGCCGCGGCGGCAGCAGCGGCGGCCCCCACCGCCGCCAACGGCACCGACGCCCCCTCACGCCGACCCACGCCACCGTCCCCGCTGCGCAGCACCCCCAGCATCTCGCGCAACTCGGTCAACGCCTGCCGCCCCATGTCCCCCACCAGCGCGGCATTCCGCACAGCCTTCTCAGGATCCTTCCGAGCCACGGCCTGAAGGGCCGCGGCATGCACGACCATCAGACTCACCCGATGCGCGACGACGTCATGCATCTCCCGCGCGATCCGCGTCCGCTCCTCGTTACGCGCCCACTCGGCCCGCTCCTCCGCCCGCTCCGCGAGCAACTGAAGCTCCCGCTCCAAACTGTCGGCACGCTCCCGAAGGCTCTCCATCAACCGACGCCGAGCACCCACATACAGGCCCAGCAGCAACGGCGGCGCGGTCACCCCGAGCGAAGCGGTGATCGAAATGAACGGGACGAACCAGTCCCCGAGATTCGACACCTCGCCCCGCGTCATGTCCTGCTGCGCCCGCACGAACGTCACCACCAGCGTCCCCACCAGCGACATCCCCGCCAGCGCCGCGATGATCCGGCGCGGCAGCTCCGACGCGGCGAGCGTGTACAGACCGACGACGGTCAGCAGGACACCCATCTGCGCCGGCGAGATCGCGACCGACACCAGGACGACGGCAATCGGCCACATCCGGCGCAGCAGCAGCGTCGAACCGGCCAGCACCCCGAAGACCACCCCCGCGGCCACCGGAATCCCCGCGTCCCGCGCGAACGGCACGCCCTCGACACCGCACTCCACCGCGGACACCAGCGCAAGCGTCCCGTCCAGCACCGCACTACGCCATCGCGCCCACCACCACGGCCCGGTCAGGCCCTCGGCGCGCGCATCCCCCGTCGTGGTCATGCCTCCAGCCTACGGGCGGCGGCTTTCGCTTTTCCGGCGAGTTTCCACGACTTGGCCACACCACACTCCGTATCCGAACGACAACGAAACCGACCGAATGTGAGCCAGAGTGCCGAGCTCCACCGTCGCGTCGAAGGCGGGTGGTACGGCATAGTAGGGGCTGCCACCGCATCCGATCTACGAAATCGGACATGGCGGCAATCCCGGGTCGTCTAAGGGCAAGACGTCAGATTTTGGTTCTGATCATGGGGGTTCGAGTCCTCCCCCGGGAGCACACGCTCAGTTCGGGTCCTGACCCGCCCCGGTATCCTGCGGTTGTCCACACCCCCTCCACAGCCGAAGGGCATCCCGTGAGCGCCATTCGCCCGGCAGCCGTCGTCGTACTCGCAGCGGGTGAGGGCACCCGTATGAAGTCGGCCACACCCAAGGTCCTGCATGAGATCTGTGGCCGTTCCCTGGTGGGCCATGTGCTCGCCGCCGCCGGTGAGTTGAAGCCCGAGAACCTGGTCGTAGTCGTCGGGCACGCGCGCGAGCAGGTCACCGCTCATCTCGCCGAGGTCGCCCCCGACGTACGCACCGCCGTCCAGGCGCAGCAGAACGGCACGGGTCACGCCGTCCGGATGGGGCTGGAGGAGTTGGGGGGTGCCGTGGACGGGACTGTTGTCGTCGTCTGCGGTGATACGCCCCTTCTGACCGGTGAGACCCTGCGGAACCTGGCCCGTACCCACTCCGAGGACGGCAACGCCGTCACCGTGCTGACCGCGGAGGTGCCGGACGCCACCGGGTACGGGCGGATCGTGCGGGACCCGGCCTCCGGGGCGGTCACCGCGATCGTGGAGCACAAGGACGCCACCGACGAGCAGCGGGCCATCCGGGAGATCAACTCGGGTGTCTTCGCCTTCGACGGGCAGTTGCTCTCCGACGCGTTGAAGAAGGTCCGTACGGACAACAGTCAGGGCGAGGAGTATCTGACCGATGTCCTCGGGATCCTGCGCGAGGCCGGGCACCGTGTCGGTGCCTCGGTGGCCGGTGATTACCGTGAGATCGCGGGGATCAACAACCGTGTGCAGCTCGCCGAGGCGCGGCGCATCCTCAACGACCGGCTGCTGACCGCCGCCATGCTGGCCGGTGTCACGGTCGTCGATCCCGCCTCCACCTGGGTCGATGTGACGGTGAGCTTCGAGCGGGATGTCCTCGTGCACCCGAACACCCTGCTGCAGGGTGCGACGCATCTCGGTGAGGGTTCGGAGGTCGGTCCCAACAGCCGGCTGAAGGACACCCGTGTCGGGGCCGGTGCGCGCGTCGAGAACACCGTGGCGGACGGGGCGGAGGTCGGGCCGGAGGCGACTGTGGGGCCGTACGCCTATCTGCGGCCCGGTACGCGGCTCGGGCTGAAGGCCAAGATCGGTACGTATGTGGAGACGAAGAACGCCTCCATCGGTGAGGGCACGAAGGTGCCGCATCTGTCGTACGTCGGTGACGCGACGATCGGTGAGTACACGAACATCGGTGCCGCGAGCGTGTTCGTGAACTACGACGGGGAGCAGAAGCACCACACCACCGTCGGGTCGCACTGCAAGACGGGGTCGGACAACATGTTTGTGGCTCCTGTCACGGTCGGGGACGGTGCTTACACCGCCGCCGGGTCCGTGATCACGAAGGATGTGCCGCCCGGTTCGCTGGCCGTGGCCCGTGGTCAGCAGCGGAATATCGAGGGTTGGGTGGCTCGTAAGCGTCCGGGGAGCGCGGCGGCGAAGGCGGCCGAGGCGGCGTCCCGGGAGCCGGACGGCGAGGGCTGACCGGAAACAGGTGCGTCGGGGACGGCGTACCGTGATAAGTGCACATCCGCACCCCACCAGCTGAGACGACCTATCTCGTCCGGTTGAGACGTCGTGTCGACATCCAGCTGAGACATCTCTGAGGAGACAGTGCTGTGACCGGGATCAAGACGACCGGCGAGAAGAAGTTGATGTTCTTCTCCGGCCGCGCCCACCCCGAGCTTGCCGAGGAGGTCGCCCACCAGCTGGGTGTCGGGGTTGTCCCGACGAAGGCCTTCGACTTCGCGAACGGTGAGATCTACGTCCGTTATCAGGAGTCGGCGCGTGGCGCGGACTGTTTTGTGATCCAGAGCCACACGGCTCCGATCAATCAGTGGATCATGGAGCAGCTGATCATGATCGACGCGCTGAAGCGTGCGTCGGCCCGCTCCATCACGGTCATCGTGCCCTTCTACGGTTACGCGCGGCAGGACAAGAAGCACCGTGGGCGTGAACCGATCTCGGCGCGTCTGATCGCGGACATGATGAAGACGGCGGGTGCGACCCGGATCCTGACCGTCGATCTGCACACGGACCAGATCCAGGGCTTCTTCGACGGGCCGGTGGATCACCTGTTCGCACTGCCGCTGCTGGCCGACTATGTGGGCGCGAAGGTGGACCGGGAGAAGCTGACGGTGGTCTCGCCGGACGCGGGGCGGGTGCGGGTCGCGGACCGCTGGTGCGACCGGCTGGGGGCGCCGCTGGCGATCGTGCACAAGCGGCGCGACAAGGACGTGGCGAACCAGGTGACCGTCCACGAGGTCGTGGGTGAGGTCAAGGGCCGGGTGTGTGTCCTGGTGGACGACATGGTCGACACGGGTGGGACGATCTGCGCCGCCGCGGACGCGTTGTTCGCGCACGGTGCGGAGGATGTCATCGTGACGGCGACGCACGGTGTGCTGTCGGGTCCGGCGGCGGACCGGTTGAAGAATTCCCGGGTGGGCGAGTTCGTGTTCACGAACACGCTGCCGACGCCTGGTGAGCTGGCGCGTGACCTGGACAAGATCAAGGTGCTGTCGATCGCGCCGACGATCGCGAGTGCGGTGCGTGAGGTGTTCGAGGACGGGTCGGTGACGAGCCTGTTCGACGAGCAGTGAGTTTCTGACTCAGGTTCTGACTCAGGCTGGTCGCCCGCGCCCGGAGGGCGCTGATGATCGACTTCTCTCTGGCCTCTCTCGCCGAGTATTCTGTTGCAGTTGCTCGGCGAGGGAGGCCGTGGTCCGTTCTGGGACGGGGTACGGCGGTCCGTTATCGACGCGCTCTTCGTAGCAGGCCGTTCGTGGCCGGGTGACCACGTCCGTTCCTAGTTCTTACGAGGAGTGATCCGCATGTCCGAGGTCAAGCTCACCGCCGAGACCCGCAAGGAGTTCGGCAAGGGTGCCGCCCGCCGTATCCGCCGTGACAACAAGGTTCCCGGTGTGCTGTACGGGCACGGTTCCCAGCCGCTGCACCTGACCTTCCCGGGCCACGACCTGCTGCTGGCCCTGCGTACGCCGAACGTCCTGATCTCCCTGGACATCGACGGCAAGTCCAACGAGCTGGCGATCCCGAAGTCCGTGCAGCGTGACCCGCTGAAGGGTTTCCTGGAGCACGTCGACCTGCTGCTGGTCAAGCGGGGCGAGAAGGTCACCGTCGAGGTTCCGGTGGTCGCCGAGGGCGAGCTGGCGCCGGGCGGCAACCTGCTGGAGCACGTGCTGAACGCGCTGCCGGTCGAGGCCGAGGCGACCCACATCCCGGAGAGCTTCACCGTGTCCGTGGAGGGTCTGGAGGCCGGTGCCTCGGTCCACGCCAAGGACGTCAAGCTGCCGAACGGCGTGACGCTGGCGGTCGAGGAGGACGCGGTGGTTCTCCAGGTCCTGGCCGCGCAGGCCGAGGAGGCCCCGGAGGGCGAGGAGGCCGCGGAGGGCGAGGGCGCGGAGGCCTCGACCGAGGCCTGATCCTCACCTTTTTCGTTTCGTCAGCCGCTGTTCCCCGTGGGGGCAGCGGCTGGCGCGTATCAAGGAGACATGGACGTGACGACCGACGCGGGCGCCCCCTGGCTGATCGTGGGGTTGGGGAATCCGGGGCCCGAGTACGCGATGAACCGGCACAACGTGGGGTTCATGGTGGCTGATCTGCTGGCGGAGCGGATGGGGGGCCGGTTCAAGCGGGCGGGCAAGGCGCAGGCTCAGGTCGTCGAGGGGCGGATCGGTCCGCCGGGGCCGGCGAGCCGCCGGGTGGTGCTGGCGAAGCCGATGTCGTACATGAATCTGTCCGGCGGGCCGGTGAACGCGTTGCGCGATTTCTACAAGGTGCCTGTCGCCCACATCGTCGCCGTGCATGACGAGTTGGACATCGACTACGGCACGCTGCGGCTGAAGCTGGGTGGTGGTGACAACGGGCACAACGGTTTGAAGTCGATGACGAAGGCGATGGGGCGGGACTACCACCGGGTGCGGTTCGGTATTGGGCGGCCTCCGGGGCGGATGCAGGTCGCCGATTTCGTGCTGAAGGATTTCTCCGCCGCCGAGCGCAAGGAGCTGGACCACTTCGTGGACCGGGCGGCGGACGCGGTGGAGTGTCTGGTGACCGAGGGGCTGGAGCGGGCGCAGAGTGCGTACAACTCCTGACGTGTCTCCCACCCGGCCCTGACTTGTCCCCTGCCCGCCCTGACGTGTCTCCCCTGCCCCCGGTTGACTGACCGTGCAGGCATGGCCAAGGATCGCCGCCATGCCTTCTGCCGTCGTCTCCAGTCAGGGCGCGTTGGTCGCGCTGCGGTTCGGGCGGCTCGCGGCGATGGGTGTCGTCGCGGTGCTGATACTGATCGCGGGGGTGTGGGCGTCCTGGAGTTCGGCCCAGTACGTGATGCTCACCAAGGGGCGGGAGACCGGGACGATCAGAGTGACCGGCTGCGGGGACGACACCTGCGCCGGACCGTACACGCCGATCTCCGCGGGGTCGCAGGCCCGTGAGCGGGTGGTCATCGAGAAGTCGGCGGCCGTGCGGGACGGGGAGACGTACACCGTTGTGGTGAAGCCGGGCGGCAGCGAGGTCGTCCGTTCGGGTCCTGCTGGGGTGCTCCACTCCTGGGTGCCGCTGGGCGGGGCGCTGCTGCTCGCGTCCGTGGTGGTCGCGGGCGGACTGGGGCGGACGCGGGTCGCGTGGGTCATGGCGGTGGCCGGAGGTGCGCTCATCACGGCCGCCTTCGCGGTGGTCTGACGACGTAACGTCGCTCTCCACATCTGTGGAGAGTCTGAGTGTTGCCTGTTCGTGCTTGTTCTGTTGCCGGAACTGCGGGACTCTTGGCCGCCCCCTCCACATCTTCCCCGTTGGTCACTTCGAAGATGGACTGCCCCATGCATACCCTCACTCGCGCCGGCGCCCTGTCCGCCGTCGCCGCGGCCGCCCTGCTCGTCTCCCCGGCCGCCGCACATGCCACCGACTCCAGTGGCGACACGTACAGCGTGCAGCTGCGCCAGCAGCTTCCGCGCACCGCCACCACCGACGACAAGGGCGCACCGCAGCAGGGCCGGAAGCAGTGCCCCGGCGTGCCCGACGGGCAGGACGGCTGGCACTTCGTGCTGCCGGGGAACTCGTCGGACTTCGTGAAGCTGACCGTCACCTTCGAGCCGGGCGGGCAGCAGGTGGTGACGGACTTCGGTCCGCCGTCCGACAAGCACGCGTACGTGTGGTCGCTGCCGGGAGCCGAGCTGACCTCCGCGGTCGCCGAGGTGCGCGGCGGTGAGCTGGAGCTGTTCAACCTGTCGCACACCTGCCCGGTGACCGAGGGCACGACGCCGGGCGGCTCCGACGACGACACCGGCGACGACACCGGTGAGGGCGGCTCCGGGGAGGAGACCGGCGGTGCGACGCCGTCCGCCACGGCGTCGGAGACGGTCGAGGCCACCGAGGCTCCGGCCGCCTCCCCGAGCGTGTCCGAGGAGGGTGCCGCTCCCGCCGCCTCCTCCTCCCCGTCCGCGCAGGGCGGCAGCGGCGAGGGCGACCTCGCCGAGACCGGTAACGGCGCCCCCGTCGGCCTGCTCGCCGGTGCGGCGGCCGCGTTGCTCGCCGCCGGCGGTTACCTGGTCTTCCGGCGCCGGAAGCCGGGCGCCGACCAGGGCTGACGTACCGGCAGGAATAGACGGTGCCCCCGTGCTCGTACGCAGCACGGGGGCACCGTCGTGTCCGCGGCCGTCAGCCCGTGTTGCGCAGGCCCGCCGCCACGCCGTTCACGGTCAGGAGCAGGGCCCGTGCCAGCAGCGGGTCGGGCTCGGCGCCCGCGGCCGCGGCGTCGCGCTGGCGCTTGAGGAGGGCGACCTGGAGGTAGGAGATCGGGTCCAGGTAGGCGTCGCGGATGGTGAAGGTCTGCTTCAGCACCGGCTGGGCGTCGAGGAGTTCGTCCTCGCCGGTGATCCGGAGGATCTCGCGCACGGTCAGGTCGTGCTCGGCGCGGATGGTGTCGAAGACGTGCTTCAGCTCGTCCGGGACGAGGGTGTCGACGTAGTGGCCGGCGATCCGCAGGTCGGTCTTGGCCAGCGTCATCTCGACGTTGGAGACGAAGTTGCGGAAGAAGTGCCACTGCTCGTACATCTCGTCGAGCACGGTGTCCAGGCCCGCCTCGCGCAGCGCCTTGAGGCCGGAGCCGACGCCGAACCAGCCGGGGACGATCTGCCGGGACTGGGTCCAGCCGAAGACCCACGGGATGGCCCGCAGGCCGTCCAGACCCGCGCCGGAGTCGGGCCTCCTCGACGGCCGCGAACCCAGGTGCAGGTCGGCGAGCTGGTCCACGGGCGTGGCGGCGAAGAAGTACGCCGGCAGGTCCGGGTCCTCCACCAGCCTGCGGTACGCCGCGTGCGCCGCGTCGCTGACGACGTCCATCGCGGCGTCCCAGCGGGCGAGGGCCTCCCCGGACTGGCGGGGCGCGGTGTGCAGGGCGGAGGCCTGCAGGGTGGCGGCGACCGTCAGCTCCAGGTTCTCCCTCGCCAGGGACGGGATGAGGTACTTGTCGGAGATGACCTCGCCCTGCTCGGTCACCTTGATCTCGCCCTCCAGGGTGCCCCACGGCTGGGCGAGGATCGCGTCGTGCGTGGGGCCGCCGCCGCGGCCGACGGTGCCGCCACGGCCGTGGAAGAGGCGCAGGCGGACGCCGTAGCGGTGGGCGACGTCACGGAGCCGCCGCTGGGCGCGGTGGATCTCCCACTGGGACGTCGTGATGCCGCCGAACTTGGAGGAGTCGGAGTAGCCGAGCATGACCTCCTGGACGTCGCCGCGGAGCGCGACGAGGCGCCGGTAGGACGGGTCGGCGAGCATGTCCTCCAGGATCGTGTCGGCGGCCTTGAGCTCGTCCGTGGTCTCCAGCAGCGGCACGATGCCGATCCTGGCCCAGCCGGCGTGCAGGTCGATCAGGCCCGCCTCGCGGGCGAGGACGGCGGCCGCGAAGACGTCGTCGGCGCCCTGGCACATCGAGATGATGTACGACTCGATGACCTCGGGTCCGAAGACCTCCAGGGCCTTCTTGACCGTCTGGAAGACGCCGAGGGTCTTGGCGCCGGCCGCGTCGACGGGCGCGGGGCTGGGGGCGAGCGGGCGGCGCGAGCGGAGTTCCTTGGCGAGGAGCTTCGTACGGTAGTCGCGCGGCATGTCGGCGTACCGCCAGGATTCCTCGCCGAGCCGGTCGAAGAGCTGGCCGAGGGCGTGGTGGTGGGCGTCCGCGTGTTCGCGTACGTCCATGGTGGCGAGCTGGAGGCCGAACGCGGACAGGGTGCGGATGGTGCGGTCCAGGCGGCCGTCGGCGAACAGGCCGCCGCGGTGCTCGCGCAGGGAGGTCTGGATCAGCTTCAGGTCGTGCAGCAGCTCGCTGGTGCCGAGGTAGTCGCGGCCCGCCTCGTGGGGGATGCCCTTGGCGAGGCGCTGCTTGGTGTTCTCCAGCTTCTGCCGGATGCAGGTGGCCTTGAGCCGGTACGGCTCCTCGGCATTGAGGCGCTTGTAGCGGGGGCTGATCTCGGGGAGGCGCTCCAGGTCGGTCTGGAGGGACTCCAGGAGTTCCTCGGTGGCGCCGGTGTAGCGGATGGAGTTCGACAGGAAGCCGCGGAGTTCGTCGATCATCTCCAGGGCGTCGTTGATGCCGTGCTCGTGCTGGAGGATCAGCACCTCCCAGGTGACCTCGGGGGTCACGTTGGGGTTGCCGTCGCGGTCGCCGCCGATCCAGGTGCCGAAGGTGAGGGGGCGGGTGTCGTCGGGGAGCTTGACGCCGACGCGCTCCAGCTCCGCCGTCAGGTCCTCCAGGACGTCGCCGACGGCGCCGGCGTGCAGCTCGTCCAGGTAGTAGATCGCGTTGCGGGCCTCGTCGGCGGGTTCGGGGCGTACGACGCGCAGCTCGTCGGTCTGCCAGACGAGGTCGATGTTCTCGGCCAGCCGGGTGTCGTGGCGGCGGCGGTCGGAGTCGATGACCGGGGTGTCGAGGAGCTTGGCGATGCGCCGGAGCTTGTTGAGGACCGAACGGCGGGCGGCCTCGGTGGGGTGGGCCGTGAACACCGGACGAACATTGAGGTGGCGGACGGTCTCCCGCAGGTGCTCGGGGTCGGCGTCCTTCAGCCGGTCGGCGGTACGGGAGAGAAGTCCGCCCTCGGCGGCGCGCTTGGCGCGCAGCTCGCGGCCGCGGTGCACCTGCTCGGTGACGTTGGCCAGGTGGAAGTAGGTGGAGAAGGCGCGGACCAGCTTGGCCGCCGTCTCCAGTTCGGTGCCGCGCAGCAGCTCGGCGGCGGCCTCGCCGTCCTCACGGGTGAGGCGGCGCACCTTCTCGACGAGTTCCAGCAGCTGGGGGCCCTCCTGGCGGACGAGGGTCTCCCCGAGGAGGTCGCCCAGCCGCCTGATGTCGGCGCGCAGCTCAGTGCTGGTCGTGGTCTGGTCGTCGGCACTGCTCACAGGTGCGGCTCCTTGCAGTGTTGAAGCTCGTCTGAAGCTCGTGTGGTGGGGAACCCGGTGACCGTCGCACGGCTGGCGCCGCATTACGGGCCGGACTTCCGGGGAAGGAATCTGAGCGGACCGCGCTGTCCGACCGATTCCAAGGATAGGTGTCGGCCGGGACGCGCAGGCCCACGGGCTCTTGCCGCCGGGCGACGCACTGCCATACTTACGACGCCGTAGGTTACGGAACCGTAGGGAGGTCTCGTCCGAGCCGTACCCGCCTCTCCGCTACCCCTCGGCATCTGTCTCAACCCACGACCCCACAGGGGACGCACCCATGACCACGAGCTCCGATGTGATCGACGACGCCCCGAAGTCGACCTCTCAGGCCACCACCGGACCCCTGCCCTCCGCCACGCTCGGCGGCGACCGGAAGGGTTCTGTCGAGCAGGGTGCGCTCCTGCTCTTCATCATCGTCCCGTTCCTCGCGCTGATCGCGGCGGTGCCGCTGGCGTGGGGCTGGGGGGTGAGCTGGCTGGACCTGGGTCTGCTGGTCTTCTTCTACTTCCTCGGCTGCCACGGCATCACGATCGGTTTCCACCGGCACTTCACCCACAGTTCGTTCAAGGCCAAGCGGCCGCTGAAGATCGCGCTGGCGATCGCCGGGTCGATGGCGGTCGAGGGCCCCCTGGTGCGCTGGGTGGCCGACCATCGCAAGCATCACAAGTTCTCCGACGCGGAGGGCGACCCGCACTCCCCGTGGCGGTACGGCGAGACCGTCCCGGCCCTGATGAAGGGCCTGTGGTGGGCGCACATCGGCTGGATGTTCGACGAGGAGCGCACCCCGCAGGACAAGTACGCGCCGGACCTGATCAAGGACCGGACGCTGCGGGCGATCTCCCGCCAGTTCATCGTCTGGACGGTGGTGTCCCTGGCGCTGCCGGCGCTGATCGGCGGTCTGGTGACGATGTCCTGGTGGGGCGCGTTCACCGGCTTCTTCTGGGGGTCGCTCGTGCGGGTGGCGCTGCTGCATCACGTGACCTGGTCGATCAACTCCATCTGCCACGCGGTGGGCAAGCGGCCGTTCCGGTCGCGGGACAAGTCGGGCAATGTGTGGTGGCTGGCGATCCTGTCCTGCGGTGAGTCCTGGCACAACCTGCACCACGCCGACCCGACGTCGGCGCGGCACGGTGTGGAGCGCGGCCAGATCGACTCCTCCGCCCGGCTGATCCGCTGGTTCGAACTCGCCGGGTGGGCGTACGACGTGCGCTGGCCGTCACGCTCGCGTATCGATTCCCGCCGTAACTCCGGCGGAGACGGCGCCCGGCGGGGGAGGCAGACCGCCGAGGCGGCATGATTGACGCCGTGGCGACCGACTCCAGCAGCACCCCCAGCAATGACAAGCCGCGGCGTGCGCGCCGTACCCGTATGACCGGTGCGGAGCGGCGCCAGCAGCTGCTGGAGATCGGTCGCACCCTCTTCGCCGCGAAGGGCTTCGAGGGCACGTCGGTGGAGGAGATCGCGGCGAAGGCCGGAGTGTCCAAGCCGGTGGTGTACGAGCACTTCGGTGGCAAGGAGGGGCTGTACGCGGTGGTGGTGGACCGCGAGATGCGGCGGCTGCTGGACATGGTGACGAGCTCGCTCACGGCGGGCCACCCCCGGGAGCTGTGCGAGCAGGCGGCGTTCGCGTTGCTGGACTACATCGAGGAGTACACGGACGGTTTCCGCATCCTGGTCCGTGACTCGCCCATCCCGCAGTCGACGGGTTCGTTCGCGTCGCTGATCTCGGACATCGCCACCCAGGTGGAGGACATCCTGGGCCGCGAGTTCAAAAGCCGCGGCTTCGACCCCAAGCTCGCGCCCCTGTACGCCCAGGCGCTGGTCGGCATGGTCGCGCTGACCGGGCAGTGGTGGCTGGAGGTGCGCCGGCCGAAGAAGGCGGAGGTGGCGGCGCATCTGGTGAATCTGGCGTGGCACGGGCTGGACGGGCTGGAGCAGAAGCCTCGGCTGATCGGGCACCGGAAGAGCTGAGCGCTCCGCTGGGGGTGCGGCGCGTGCCGTGCTCGCTGCGACGCCGTCGTGGCTGGCCGCGCAGTTCCCCGCGCCCTTTTTACCGGCACTGCCGAACCGGCGATCCGGCGGGAGCCAGCGGCCCGCGCGCTATCGCGCACGTGGGCGGGCGCCGTTCAGTTCGGCTCCAGGAACTCCAAACGGCTGCCGAGGTGCAGCTGTGCCGTCCCCGCCTGGAACCGGCAGCCGCCGCGTGCCGCGAGTGCCGGTGGCTTGGGGATCTCGGTCATGCCGAGGACGTCCGCGTAGTACGCGCGCAGCCGGTCCTCGCAGCCGGGTGGGGCGGCGAGCTGGACGTGGTCCACGGCGGTGATCATCACGCCTCCTTGCGGGCGACCGCGAAGACACGGCGGAAGGGGAACGGCGTGCCGTGCCGGCCCGGTGGATAGGCCTCGCGGAGGGCGGCGCGGTACTCGTCCTCGAAGGCCCGCGCGGCCTCGGGGTCGTCGGCGAGGGCGGTGAGGACCGGGCGCAGTCCGGTGCCCTTCACCCAGTCGAGGACCGGGTCCTCGCCGGTGAGGAGATGGATGTACGTACTCTCCCAGACGTCGGCCGCGCAGCCGAGGCCGGTGAGGCGTTCGAGGTAGGCCTCGGGGGTGAGGACCGCGTCGGCGTGCCGCAGGGTGTCCGCCAGGCGGTCCCGCCAGCGCGGCGACCCGGCCAGCTCCCGCATCAGCCGGTGGCTGGGGGCGTCGAAGTTGCCGGGGACCTGGAAGGCGAAGGTGCCGCCGGGGACCAGCCCGCCGATCCAGTCGGCGAAACGGTCCGCGTGACCGGGGACCCATTGGAGCGTGGCGTTGCTGAAGATCAGGTCGTACGGCTCACTGGGCGCCCATCCGCGCAGGTCGGCGTGGGCGAAGTCGAGGCGGCCGGGGTCCGCGTGCTCGGCGCGGGCCCGCCCGAGCATCTCCGGGGAGTTGTCGTAGCCGGTGATGTCGGCGGTGGGCCAGCGGGCGGCGAGCAGCGCGGTGAGGTTGCCGGGGCCGCAGCCGAGGTCGGCGATACGGGGCGGGTCGGTGGGCAGGTCGGGGACCTGGGCCAGGAGGTCGGTGAAGGGGCGGGCACGGTGTCCGGCGTGCCGCAGGTACTGGGCGGGGTCCCAGGTGGGGTCGGCCATGCCTTCAGCTTGGCAAGCAAGTATCTCGACGTCAAGAGACTTCACGTCGACACAACCACTACACTGATCGCCATGGAGGACGAGGTCGATCGGCTGGTCGCAGCGTGGCGCCGGGAGCGCCCGGACCTCGACGTGGAGCCGCTTGAGGTCCTCAGCCGGGTGAGCCGGCTGGCCCGGCACCTGGACCGCGCACGTCGGCTGGCCTTCTCCGAGCACAACCTGGAGCCCTGGGAGTTCGACGTCCTGACGGCGCTGCGACGCGCGGGGACGCCGTACCAGCTCTCGCCCGGACAGCTGCTGACCCAGACCCTGGTCACGTCGGGCACGATGACGAACCGTATCGACCGGCTGGCGAAGAAGGGCCTGGTGGAGCGGCTGCCCGACCCCAGCGACCGGCGCGGTGTACTGGTCCGGCTCACCGACGAGGGCCGGGACCGTGCGGACCAGGCACTGGCGGGGCTGCTGGACCAGGAACGCGCGATCCTCGCGGAGCTCTCGCGCGCCCAGCGCATCGAACTGGCGGCGTTGCTGCGCCAGTTGACGGCGCCGTTCGACAACATCCCCGGCTAGGCGCTCCGCGGGCTCCGCCGTTGTCGTCCGCGGGTCGGTGGGGCTAGGCCTGTTGCGCAGTTCCACCTTCACGGCGTTGCCCGACCGAACCCGGTCAGGCGCTGTTGCTTTCCTCTGGTGTGAGGCGGCCGGTGGGGCCCAGGTCGGCCGGGCCCACCCCGGCCCGCCGGGCCAGGGCGACGGCGGCGAGGGTGGAGTGGACGCCCAGCTTGCCGAGGACGTTCTGCATGTGGGTGCGTACGGTGTGCGGGGAGAGGTACAGGCGTTCGGCGACGGCCTTGCGGCCGAGCCCCGCGACCATGCACCGCAGGACCTCCCGCTCGCGCGGGGTGAGGGACTCCACCAGCCGTTCGCTCTCGGTGCGATGCCGGCGCGCGGCGGTCAGTTCGCGCAGGACGCCGGTGAGCAGCGCGGGCGGCAGATGCGTCTCGTCGCGCAGCACGCCCCGGATGACGGTGAGCAGCCTCGACAGGGAGCAGTCCTTGGCGACCCAGCCGCTCGCCCCGGCCTGCAGGGCGAGCGCGGCACGCCGGGGATCGTCCTTCTCGGCGAGCACGACGACCCGCACCCCGGGCTGCGCGGAACGGACCCCGGCGACCAGGGAGATGCCGTCCACGACCCCGTCCACCCCGCCTTCCTGCACGGGCACGGCGGGCCGTATCCCAGGGACGTTGCCCCCCAGGTCGGCGTCGACGAGCAGCACGTCGAACCGGCGGCCCTCGGCGGCCGCGCGCTCCAGGCTGCGCAGCGCTGCGGGACCGCTGCCGGCCGCGGAGACCTCGACGTCGGGCTCGGCGGCGAGCGCCGCGGCGAGGGACTCGGCGAAGATGCGGTGGTCGTCGACGACCAGGACTCGGATGCGAACCACGAAACCCCCTTCCCCGAGCTCTCGAAGAGCAGGGGACACCCATCGACGGGAGCCGGTGACCGGTGCGGGTACGACACCCGAAGCAGTCCTGGGTTGTTGTTGCTGCCGTTCCCCAGGACGGGGTCGCCGCAGCCGCACGGCCGCCGCCGTGCAGAGACTGCTACCCCCACTTCGGGCGTCGTACCCGACTTGTCTCGCCCCCTGAACAGCACCGGCCCCCACCGGTGCTGTTCATCAGAGTACGGGCGGGCGGCAGGAGCGGAAGGCAATTTGCAGAACTGGTTGTCCGGCGCGTTTATGGTGAGCCGCATGTTTCGTATTGAGACAGAAGTCGACAGGACCCGGCGCGATCTTCTCCGTTCCCGGCTCCGCGACACCAATACGGCAGCCTCGCCCGTTCTGCGCGCCCTGCGCGGCACCCCCGCCGAACGTCAAGCCCCCCTGCACATCTGGGCGTTGGACGCCACGGACGACCTGGCGGGCGGCCTGGTCGGGCACACCTGGACGACCTGGCTGCACGTGACGTACCTCTGGGTCGGCGAACGCCACCGCGGCACCGGCCTGGGCTCCCACCTGCTGGCCGAGGCGGAGCGCATCGCCCGCGCGGAACGCGGCTGCACCGCCGCCCGCCTGGAGACCTGGGACTTCCAGGCCCCCGGCTTCTATCGGAGACAGGGTTACGAGGTGGTGTGCGCGATCCCCGACTACCCGCCCGGCCTCACGGAGTTCACGCTCACCAAGCGCCTCCGCACCAACTGACCGCGGCCCTACCGCACCCGCCGCGCCCCCGCCGAAGGCACCGCCTCGAACACCCGGGGCGTCGTGAAGCCCGCGGCCGCGAACGCCTCCTGAACCGCCTTGGTGATGGTGTCGACGTCCGTCACCTCCGCCAGCACGATCGCCGAGCCGCCGAAGCCGCCGCCCGTCATCCGGGCGCCCAGGGCCCCGGCCGACAGGGCGCTGTCGACGACCAGGTCCAGCTCCGGGCAGGAGATGCGGAAGTCGTCGCGCAGGGAGGCGTGGCCCTCGGTGAGGACCGGGCCGATCGCCCGGGTCCCGCCCGACTCCAGCAGCGAGACGACGCGTTCGACGCGCTCGTCCTCCGTGACCACGTGCCGCACCAGCCTGCGGACCTCCGCGTCGTCGCCGAGGCGCTCCAGTGCCGCGTCCAGCTCGGCGTACGGGATGTCGCGCAGGGCGTCGACGCCCAGCAGGGCCGCGCCCTTCTCGCAGCCGGCCCGGCGCTTGCCGTACTCGCCGGTGCTGTGCTCGTGCTTGACCCGGGTGTCGACGACCAGTAGCCGCATCCCCGCGGCCGCGAGGTCGAAGGGGATCTGGCGCTGGGAGAGGTCGCGGGTGTCGAGGAACAGGGCGTGGCCGGCGGTGCAACAGGCGGACGCGGTCTGGTCCATGATGCCGACGGGGGCGCCGACGTAGACGTTCTCCGCGCGCTGGCACAGGCGGGCCAGCTGCCAGCCCTTCAGGCCCAGGTCGTGGAGATCGTTCAGGGCGAGAGCGACCACCACCTCCAGTGCCGCCGAGGACGACAGGCCCGCGCCCGCCGGGACCGTGGAGGCGAGGTGGATGTCCGCGCCGCTCACCTCGTGGCCCGCCGCGCGCAGCGCCCAGACCACGCCCGCCGGGTACGCCGTCCAGTTCCTGTCCGACTCCGGCTCCAGGGCGTCCACGCGCAGCTCGACCACGCCGCCCGCGTCGCCTTCGATGTCCGCCGAGTGCAGCCGCAGCACGCCGTCGTCCCGGCGGGACACCGCCGCGACCGCGGTGTGCGGCAGCGCGAACGGCATCACGAAGCCGTCGTTGTAGTCGGTGTGCTCACCGATGAGGTTGACCCGTCCCGGCGCGGCCCACACACCCTGCGGATCGGCCCCGTACAGCTCCTTGAACCGCTCGGCGACAGCCTCTGCGACAGCCTCGCTCATGCCCTGTCCCTGACCCTTTCGTACGTTCTACTTGCCGCGCCGCTGCGCGAACTCCCAGGCGTCGGCGACGATCCCGGCGAGGTCCGCGCGGGACGGGTTCCAGCCGAGCCGCTCACGCGCCGTCTGCGCCGACGCCACCAGCACCGCCGGGTCGCCGCCCCGGCGCGGGGCCGCCACCTCGGGGATCGGGTGGCCGGTGACCTGCCGGACCGTCTCGATGACCTCGCGGACGGAGAAACCGTTGCCGTTGCCGAGGTTGCAGATCAGGTGCTCGCCCGGGACGGCGCCCCGGACGGCCAGCAGGTGCGCCTCCGCGAGGTCCGCGACGTGGATGTAGTCGCGGATGCAGGTGCCGTCCGGCGTCGGGTAGTCATCGCCGTAGACGGAGATCGCGTCGCGCCTGCCCTGGGCCACCTGCAGGACCAGCGGGATGAGGTGCGACTCGGGGTCGTGCCGCTCGCCGAACTCGCCGTAGGCGCCGGCGACGTTGAAGTAGCGCAGCGACACCGCGCCCAGCCCGTGCGCCTTCGCCTCGCCCGTGATCATGTGGTCGACGGCGAGCTTGGAGGCACCGTAGGGGTTGGTCGGCGCGGTGGGCGCGGACTCGACGATCGGCACCTGCTCCGGCTCACCGTAGGTGGCGGCGGTGGAGGAGAAGACGAGCTTGCGCACCCCGGCCGCCCGCATGGCGGCGAGCAGGGCCATCGTGCCGCCGACGTTGTTGTCCCAGTACTTCTCCGGCCGTACGACGGACTCGCCGACCTGGGAGGAGGCAGCGAAGTGGAGCACCGCGTCGTAGGAGGAGTCCAGCCACTTGGCGGCGTCGCGGATGTCGCCCTCGATGAAGGAAGCACCGGAGGGCACGCCCTCACGGAATCCGGTGGACAGGTTGTCGAGTACGACGACCTCGTGACCGGCCTCCAGCAGATGCTGGGCGACCACGCTGCCCACGTATCCCGCACCACCCGTGACCAGGTACTTCCCGCTCATGAACTAGCTACCTCTCGCAATCGCTCGGCCGCGCGCTCCGGCGGCACGTCGTTGATGAACACGCTCATGCCGGATTCGGAACCCGCGAGGAACTTCAGCTTGCCGGAAGTACGGCGGATGGTGAAAAGCTCCAGGTGGAGCGCGAAGTCGTCACGGCTGACGCCCTCGAAATCCTCCAGCTGGCCGAACGGCGCCTGGTGCCAGGCGGCGATGTACGGCGTCGGAGGCTCACCCTCGCCGAAGATACGGTCGAAGCGCCTCAAGAGTTCCAGATAGACCTGGGGGAACTCCGACCGGGCCCCCTCGTCGAGCGCGAGCAGGTCGGGCACCCGGCGCCGCGGGTACAGGTGGACCTCGTACGGCCAGTGCGCGGCATACGGCACGAAGGCCACCCAGTGTTCACCCTCGAGGACGACCCGCTCGCCGGCGAGCTCGCGTTCCAGGACGGCGTCGAAGAGGTTCTCCCCGCCCGTGGCGTCCTTGTGGGCCGCGAGGGACCTCAGCATCAGGGCGGTGCGAGGGGTGGTGAAGGGGTAGGCGTAGATCTGCCCGTGCGGGTGACCCAATGTCACACCGATCTCCGCACCCCGGTTCTCGAAACAGAAGACCTGTTGGACGGAGGGCAGATGGGACAGCTCCGACGTACGGTCGGTCCACGCGTCCAGGACCAGCTGCACCTGCTCCTCGCTCAAGTCGGCGAAGGACGCGGTGTGGTCGGAGGTGAAGCAGACGACCTCGCAGCGGCCGGAGTCACCGGCCAGCGAGGGAAAGCGGTTCTCGAACACGACCACGTCGTACGACGAGTCGGGGATCTCACTGAGCCGCTCGCCCTGCGACGGGCACAGGGGGCATTCGTCGGCCGGCGGGTGGTAGGTCCGGCCCTGGCGGTGCGAGGCGATCGCGACCGCGTCGCCCAGCAGCTCGTCGTGGCGGATCTCGGAGGTCGTCACGGTCCGCTCCAGCGGACGGCGGTCGGCCGCGTCGCGCACGGCGTCGTCACGCAGGTCGTAGTAGATCAGCTCACGACCGTCCGCAAGACGGGTCGAGGTCTTCTTCACCGCGGACTCCTCATTCGAGCCACCCAATCATTCAACAGAACTCAACACACCAAAACACAACTCACCAGGACAGTCAACATCACAATCAATCAAAGCTCGACAACGAAAGTGTTCAATTAGCGAACGCCCAGGCGTAGGTTCCGCCCCGGACCAGTTCACGCAACGAAGCGAGTGCGTATGCAAACCCCCACATATCTGGCCGTCGAGCTTCGGCTCCCCACCAACTGGCTCGACTACACGATCCTCGGCATCTACTTCGTCGTCGTCCTCGGTGTCGGCTTCGCCGCCCGCGCCTCGGTGAAGACCAGCCTCGACTTCTTCCTCTCCGGGCGCTCCCTGCCCGCCTGGATCACCGGCCTGGCGTTCATCGCGGCCAACCTGGGCGCCACCGAGATCCTCGGCATGGCCGCCAACAGCGCCCAGTACGGCGTCTACACCACCCACTGGTACTGGGTCGGCGCCATCCCGGCCATGGTCTTCCTCGGCCTGGTGATGATGCCGTTCTACTACGGCAGCAAGGTCCGCTCGGTCCCCGAGTTCCTGCTCCTGCGCTTCGACAAGCCGGCGCACCTGCTCAGCTCGATCCTGTTCGCCTTCGCCGCCGTCCTCATCGCGGGCGTCAACCTCTACGCCCTCGCCATCGTCGTCGAGGCCCTGCTGGGCTGGCCGGAGTGGGTGGCGATCGTCGTGGCGGGCTACTTCGTCCTCGCCTACATCACCCTCGGCGGCCTCTCCTCGGCGATCTACAACGAAGTACTCCAGTTCTTCGTCATCCTCGCCGCACTCATCCCGCTCACGATCCTGGCCCTGAAGAAGGCCGGCGGCTGGGACGGCCTGTCCGACACCCTCACCGCCGGCCGGGGCGAGAACTTCATGACGGCCTGGGGCGGCACCGGCATCGGGGACGCCAACCCCCTCGGCGCGAACTGGCTCACGATCGTCCTCGGCCTGGGCTTCGTCCTCTCCTTCGGCTACTGGACCACGAACTTCGCGGAGGTCCAGCGCGCCCTGTCCGCCAGGAACCTCTCCGCCGCCCAGCGCACTCCGCTGATCGCCGCGTTCCCGAAGATCTTCATCGTCTTCCTGGTGATGATCCCCGGCCTGGTCGCCGCGGCGCTGGTCCCGCAGTTCGGCACGCCGGAGTCGGGCTACCAGTACAACGACGCGATCCCGTACCTGATGCAGGACCTGCTCCCCAACGGTGTCCTCGGCATCGCGGTGACCGGTCTGCTGGCGGCCTTCATGGCGGGCATGGCGGCCAACGTGTCGGCCTTCAACACGGTGTTCACCAACGACATCTGGGCGAGGTACACGGTCCGGGGCCGCGACGACTCCTACTACGTCCGCTTCGGCCGCATCATCACGGCGGTCGGCGTCCTGGCCTCGATCGGCACGGCGTTCCTGGCGTCGGCCTTCTCGAACATCATGGCGTACCTCCAGACGCTGTTCTCCTTCTTCAACGTCCCGATGTTCGTCGTCTTCATCATCGGCATGTTCTGGAAGCGCGCGTCGATGAAGTCGGGCTTCTGGGGCCTGCTGGCCGGCACCACGGCCGCGATGGTCAACTACTTCGTCATCTACCGGGAGGGCATCATCGACATCCCCTCCGACCAGGGCGCCAACTTCGTCTCCGCGATCGCGGGCTTCGTGGCCGGCGCGGTCGTCATGGTGGCCGTCTCCCTCTTCACCGCCCCCAAGCCCATGGAGGACCTCCAGGGCCTCGTCTACGGCACCCGCTCCCCCGGCATGGCGGAGCCGCCCGCGAAGGGCGACGAGGCGTGGTACCGCAAGCCGGCGCTGCTCGGCTGGGGCGCGGTGATCCTGG
Source organism: Streptomyces sp. Z423-1 (assembly GCF_013009255.1). NCBI lineage: Bacteria > Bacillati > Actinomycetota > Actinomycetes > Kitasatosporales > Streptomycetaceae > Streptomyces > Streptomyces sp. Z423-1. The sequence goes on along the minus strand of NZ_CP053109.1, from coordinate 5,572,150 downwards.
CCGCCGCCTGCTACATCCCGTTCTCGTTCTGACCGCGGGAGGATTGAGAGACCATGTCAGAGCACCACGAGTACTCCGAGCGTGACGTCCAGCGGGAGGTCACGGAACTGGAGACCAAGTCCGCGACGGCCGCCCGTCTCTTCGACATCCGGCGCATCATCGGTGGCCTGTTCGTCGTCTACGGCGTCATCGTCACGATCGTGGGCCTCACGGACGACCAGGCGGCGATCGACAAGGCCGAGGGCGTCAACATCAACCTCTGGACCGGCCTGGGCATGCTCCTCCTCGGCCTCTTCTTCCTGACCTGGCTGAAACTCCGTCCCACGGCCCCACCGACCCCACCGATCACCCCGGAGGACACCGACCAGAAGTAAACGCCGGTCACCGCGCCCCGCGGCACAGCGACCGCCACCACGGCGATGGCCGCAGGCGCGTACGCACGGAAGGGGCCGCGCCGGGGGGTGTCCGCCCGCAGCGGTTGGCGCGTCAACACGGGTGAGTTGGTAGAGACCGAGTCGCGCCGTTCCGAGGACGGACACCCCCCGGCGCGGCCCCGATCGCAACCCGCACCGTAGGCGCTACCGCAACCACGCACACCACCCGCGCAGGCCGCCGCAGGCACTCAGCCCTCCGCACGCCCCGGCAACGGCCCGGCCCGATCCAGCAACCCAGTCCGCGCAGCCAACGCCGCCGCCTCCAACCGCGACCCCACCCCCAATTTCATCAGCACCCGCTGCACATGCGTCCGAGCAGTGGACGGCGCGATCCCCATCCCCGCCGCGATCAGCCGCGTGTCCTCCCCGTCCGCCACCCGCACCAGCACCTCCACCTCCCGAGGCGTCAGCATCTGCAACAACCGCTGCCCCTCGTCATCCGGCTGCGCCGCAGGATTCAGCAGCTCCCCGAACGCCCCCTGCAACAACTGCGGCGCCACCGCCGCCTCCCCCGCCCGCGCCTTCATGATCGCCCGCTCGACGCCCTCGATCCGCTCGTCGTGCCGCACATACCCGGACGCCCCCGCAGCGAACGCCGCCGCGATCCCCCGCGGACTCGGCACCGGCCCCAGCACCAGCACCGCCACCTGCCCCCGCTCCCGCTTGATCCGCCCCACCGGATCGAACGCCCCGGCCTCGGCCGGCGTGGCCGTCCCCCACAGACACACCTCCGGCGCCCGCGCGATCACCAGCTCCGCCGCCCCCGCGGCCGGCGCCGCCGCGGCCAGCACCCGGTGCCCCCGCAGCTTCAGCGCCGAGGCCAACGCCTCGGCGAGCAATCGGTGGTCGTCGACCACCATGAGCCGCACTCCCATCGAGCAACCCCCCAGTCCCCCACCAGTCCCCCCCAGTGGACGCCCACTATGGATGCCCAGAGGCCCTACGGACAGACCCAGCACAAACACCGACGTCCGCCATGCCCCCGGAAGCTACACGGCTGTTCGACGTCGCGCTGCCCCTACTCGTGAGAAGTGCCCCAGATCGCCGAAATTCCCCCTCAACCACTCACCCCGAACGCGATCGCGAGGTACTCGTCCCCACCCGAACGCGACCCGCTGGCATACACCTCGGACATGTACAACCGCCCCTGCGAGTACAGGACTTCGCCGTACCCCGGCTCCTTCCCCGACTCCACGTCCCGCACCGACTCGGTCCCCGGGTTCTCCATCAGCTTCACCTGCTCGAAGCTGCCGCCGTCGATGCTGACGACCTGCCCGCCCTTGTTGTACGGCCCGCTCTTGTACGCGATCACGTTCCCGCCGTCCATCCGCAACGGCGTGATCGTGTACCCGTTCCCCGCGTCCGCCCGCTGCCCGGTCAGCTTCCCGGTCGCCAGATCGAACACCACGACCGAATTCGTCCTGCCCGAACCCCCGGAGGCCTCCTGCTCCTCCGTCGGCACATACAGCCGGTCATTGCCGACCGCCAGCCCCGAGCATTCCTCGACCCGCGAGATCCCGTCGCACTCGGCGGCGTAGGAGTCACCCGGCGCCGAAATCCGCGCCCGCAGCTTCCCCGTCTTGTTGTCGAGGGAGAAGAAGTCCGAGATGCCACTGCCGTCCCCGGCCGACTCACCCACGTCGGCCGCCACCACCAGCGGTTCGGTCGACACGACACTGGCGTACTCGATGCCCTTGGCCATCTTGTACTCCGAGATCACCTTCCCGGACTTCGGGTCGATGGTCTGGATGTGCAGCTCACGCGCGTCGAACCGCCCGCACTTGCGCACCGCGACCAGCTTCGCGCCGCCGCCGTACCCGGCGTCGTAGCAGGTGTCCGCGGCCTTCGGCGTCCACAGCGCCTCGCCGCTGTTGATGTCGAACGCCGCACCGCCGCTCGTACTGCCCACGGCGACCGTGCTCGCGCTCACGGTGACGTTGTCGAAGTTGATCGGCCGGTCACCGGACGCGGCGGTCTCGGTCCACAGCTTGTTGCCCGCGTTCAGGTCGATCGCCGCGACCTGGCTGCACCCCTCGGAGCGGTTCTTGGCGGGCATCCTGGGCTGGAAGACAACGGCGGTCTTGCCGTCCGCGGTCATGTGCCGCGCGGCCTGGCACACCGGCCCGGGCAGCGGAATCGTCCACAGCTCGGTGCCCTTGTCCCGGTCGTAGCCGACGATCTCGGCGACACCGGTCTTGGCGTACACCGTGTCGGTGAGCCAGGAGCCGGCGACGACCACGGAGTCGTCCTTGTCGACCTTGGGCTGCGGAATCTGGAACAGCACCTTGGAGTTCGGGTCGGCCGGCACCTTCTCGCTGCCCTTGGAGGAGCCCTCGGCACCGTCCTTGCCGTCGCCGGTGCCCCCACTGGAACTCGCGGTGTCGTCCTTGCCGCCCGCACCGGACGACTTCGAGTACAAGACACCCCCACCGATGATCAGCGCGATCGCCACGACGGCGGCCACGATGATGGCCACCTGCGCGTTGAACTTCCGCCCACCGGCCACCTGCCCCGGCTGCCCGGGCTGCGGGTGCAGCGGCACGGTCGCCTGCGGATAGCCGTAGCCGGGCTGCCCGTAGGGATTCGGCTGCGGCGGCTGCGGATATCCGTGCCCCGGCTGCGGCTGCCCCTGAGGCGGCTGCGGCGGCTGCGGCGGCTGCGGATATCCGTAACCGGCCCCCGGCGGCTGCTGCGGTGCCCCGAACACGGGCGGCTGCTGCGACGGCTGGTCCTGGGGCTGTGGCTGGGGCTGGTGCTGGGGCTGGGGTGAGCCGAACCCACCCCCCTGCGGGGGCTGGTTGGGCGGCGGAGGCGGCGGCTGGGTCATGACGTGGGTACCTCGGGGAGAAGGGAACGGAACGAGTCGGCGGGGCGCGTCACTTGCCGTAGGCGAGCATCAGCTTCTCCTTGGCCTCGTCCTCGCCGGACAGCCGGGTGGTGGAGATGTAGAAGCGGCCGTCCACCCAGGCGATGTCCCGCGAGAAGAAGCCGTCCTCGACCTCCGCCGCGCCCGTGGGGTTCTGCAGCAGCTTCGTCGGCTGGTGACTGCCGCCGGTCGTCGGCACGGACACGATCTGGCCGCCCGCGTCGTACGACGCCTCGACGTACGCGATGAGCTTGTCGCCCTCGACCCGCAGCGGCAGCATCGACTCGTCCGCGGGGGACTTCACCCGCCACTTCTCCTTGCCGTCGGCGAGGTTGATCGCGACGACCTCGTTGGCGCCGCTGGTGGCCTCCGTGGGCAGGTAGAGCGTGTTGGCGTCGGCGGCGACGCCCTGGCAGCCGCTCAGGTCGCGCTGGAGGACGGAAAAGCCGCACTCGGGGGCGAAGTCCTCGTCGATCTTCACCTGGGAGCGGATTTCGCCCTTGGCGTCCAGCGTGGAGATGTTCCAGGTCTTCTTGTCCTCGTTGACGCTGTAGACCACCAGCGGGTCGACGGAGTAGGTGCGCATGATGCGCCAGCCCGCGCCGAAGGCCCTGGTCCACTTGACCTTGCCGGTCCTCGGGTCCAGCTCCTGGATCTCGTTGTGCTCGTTGTCCGTGGCGGCGCCGCAGGAGGCGACGGAGATCAGCCGGCTGCCGCCCGCGAACGCGCTCGGGAAGCAGGCGCCCTCGTACTTCTTCTTGTCGAACAGCTTCTTGCCGGTGGTGACGTCGTACGCCGTGCCGGACTGCGAGCGGCCCACCATCAGCGTGTTGCCGGCCAGGGTCAGCTCGATGGAGAGCGTGCTGTCGAACAGCGCGCCGTCCTCGACCTCGCCGCTCCAGCCCTTCTCACCGGTGTTCAGGTCGACCAGCTGGAGCTGGTTGCAGTCGGCGCGGTCGCTGGAGCCGTTCATGTACGCCACGACGATCTTGTCGTCGGCCGTCTTCTGCGCGGTGACCGCGCAGATCTCCTGCGGGAAGACGATCGGGTCCCAAGTGGGCTTGCCGTCACCGACGTTGTAGGCCACGAGTTCCTTGTACGCCGCCTTCACCGCCGTCTTGTCGGTGATCCACATGCCGGGGGCCTTGGCGCCGGAACCGGGCGCGTCGGGCGCCTCCTTGTACCAGAGCACCCGCGCCTCGCCCGCCTTGCGGCCCTCGTTGAGGTCGTCCGGGTCGGCGCCGCCGCCGCTGCCGTCACCGGGGTTGACCGGGGTGTCGGAGGCGGAGGGCCTGGCGTCGTCGCTCTGCTCGGCGACCGGCTTCTTGTCGTCGTCGCCGCCGCTGGTCACGGCGTAGACGGTGCCGCCGATGACAAGCAGCGCCGCCACCGCGGCACCGACGGCCAGCGCGGGCTTGCCCCGGAACGGGTTGCGCGAGCCGGAGCCGGGGGGCGTGCCCGGGACGCCGGGGTACTGGGGCTGCGGGTAGCCGTAACCGGGCTGCTGACCGTACGGTCCCGGAGGCTGCGGCTGACCGTACGGCCCCGGGGTGTTGTACGGCCCCGGCTGCTGGGGCTGCGCGTACGGGCCGGGCTGCTGCGGATAGCCGTAACCCGGCTGCGGCGGGCCCTGCGGGGGCTGTGCCGGAGGAGGGGGTGTGCCCTGACTCGGGTCCTGCGGCGCGCCGAAGCCGCCACCCGGCGGCTGGTTGGGCGGCTGGGTCATCAGCGGTTCCCCCTTGTGACTGATGTGGCGCCGCGCCCGTGGCGCTGCGTTTCCGCCACACCAGTGATTCTCAGACGGTTCTCAGACCGCCCATTTCTATCACCCGGGACCGACAACAACCCGAGCCCGATAGGCCCCTGTTCCCAAGGGAGCACCGGGCCGTGATGCCCTTGTTACGCGTGGGGGGTCTGGGGGGGTGTCCCCCCAGAAAGCACAGCACGCCGCCTTCACGCGTCCTCGGCGAGCTCCAGCCACCGCATCTCCAGCTCTTCCCGCTCCCCCGCCAACTGCCGCAATTCGGCGTCCAGTTCGGCCACCTTCGCGAAGTCCGTGGCGTTGTCGGCGATTTGGGCGTGCAGCTTGGTCTCCTTTTCGGTGATCTTGTCCAGCTGCCGCTCGATCTTCTGAAGTTCCTTCTTGGCCGCGCGCTGGTCGGCGGCGCTCTTCTCGGGCGCCGACCTCACCGCGGCGGAGACGGCGGCCGCCGCCGCTTCCTCCATCTTCCGGCGCCGCTCCAGGTACTCGTCGATCCCGCGCGGCAGCATCCGCAGCGTGCCGTCGCCGAGCAGGGCGAACACCCGGTCGGTGGTGCGCTCGACGAAGAACCGGTCGTGGGAGATCACGATCATCGAGCCGGGCCAGCCGTCGAGCACGTCCTCCAGCTGGGTCAGCGTCTCGATGTCGAGGTCGTTGGTCGGCTCGTCGAGGAAGAGGACGTTCGGCTCGTCCATCAGCAGCCGGAGCAGCTGGAGCCGGCGCCGCTCACCACCCGACAGGTCGCCCACCGGCGTCCACTGCTTCTCCTTGCTGAAGCCGAACGTCTCGCACAGCTGGCCCGCGGTCATCTCGCGCCCCTTGCCGAGGTCGACGCGCTCCCGGACCTGCTGCACGGCCTCCAGGACCCGCCAGTTCGGGTCCAGTTCGGCGACCTCCTGCGACAGATACGCGAGCTTGACCGTCTTGCCGACGGCGATCCGCCCGCCCGCCGGCTGTGCCTCGCCCTGCGTCCGCGCCGCGTCGGCCATGGCACGCAGCAGCGAGGTCTTGCCGGCGCCGTTGACGCCGACGAGCCCGATGCGGTCGCCGGGGCCGAGCTGCCATGTCACATGCTTCAGCAGCACCTTGGGACCGGCCTGGACGGTGATGTCCTCCAGGTCGAAGACGGTCTTGCCGAGCCGCGAGGACGCGAACTTCATCAGCTCGGAGCTGTCCCGGGGCGGCGGTACATCCTTGATCAGCTCGTTGGCGGCCTCCACGCGGAACCGCGGCTTCGACGTACGGGCGGGGGCGCCGCGGCGCAGCCAGGCCAGCTCCTTGCGGACCAGGTTCTGCCGCTTGACCTCCTCGGTCGCGGCGATCCGCTCGCGCTCGGCGCGGGCGAAGACGTAGTCGGAGTAGCCGCCCTCGTACTCGTGGACCACTCCGCGCTGCACGTCCCACATGCGGGTGCAGACCTGGTCGAGGAACCAGCGGTCGTGGGTGACGCAGACCAGCGCGGAGCGGCGCTCGCGCAGGTGCTGGGCGAGCCAGGCGATGCCCTCGACGTCGAGGTGGTTGGTGGGCTCGTCGAGGACGATCAGGTCCTGTTCGTCGATGAGCAGCTTGGCGAGCGCGATCCGGCGCCGTTCGCCGCCGGAGAGCGGGCCGATGACGGTGTCGAGGCCCTGCGGGAAGCCGGGGAGGTCGAGGCCGCCGAAGAGACCCGTCAGTACGTCGCGGATCTTGGCGTTGCCCGCCCACTCGTGGTCGGCCAGGTCGCGGATGACCTCGTGGCGGACGGTGGCCTCGGGGTCGAGGGAGTCGTGCTGGGTGAGGACGCCCAGGCGCAGGCCGCCGGAGTGGGTGACCCGGCCGGAGTCCGCCTCCTCCTGCTTGGCGAGCATCCGGATCAGGGTCGTCTTGCCGTCGCCGTTGCGGCCGACGACACCGATGCGATCCCCTTCGGAGACGCCGAGGGAGATGCCGTCGAGAAGGGTGCGGGTGCCGTACACCTTGCTGACGTTCTCGACATTGACCAGGTTGACGGCCATTTCGCTCCTGCTCGCGGGGATCGGTCAGCCTCCCAGCCTAACGGTCGCCGGGAGGTGACCGATCCGTGCAGGTCAGCGGGCTGCGGTCGTGCGGACCTCGGCGAGGAGGTCGTACATCGTCTGACCCGGGCACTCCGTCTGGAGCCAGTCGCGGTGGCCGCTGATCACCGGGACGTCCTTGGTCACGCCGTTGACCGGGTTGACGAAGGTGGTGTTCGCCTGCGGGTCGAGGCCCTTGAAGCGGGCGATCGCCTTGATCAGCCGGGTCAGGGACCGCTTGGCGGCGTGCGTGGGGCCCTGGTCGTCGAGGGTGCCGAGGAGGGCTATGCCGAGGTTGCCGGAGTTGAAGCCGACGGCGTGGAAGGCGGTGACGAGGTTGCCGTCGGGGTCGAAGGCGGGGATGCCGTCGTCGCCGGAGTAGCGGCCCTCGTAGATGACGCCGGCCTCGTCGATCAGGAAGTGGTAGCCGATGTCGCCCCAGTCGTTGGTGATCGCGTGGAACTCGTAGATGCTCCGCACGGTGGCCGCCGGGTCGGGGTCGGCGTTGGGCGTGGCGGTGTGGTGGACGGTGATCGTCTGCAACGGGAAGTACTGCTCGGGCGAGTTGACCTTGCCGTCCTTGTAGCGCTTGGACTCGTCGGCGCCCCAGGCCGGGCGGGAGAGGTAGCGCACGCCCCGCATGCGGGTGGGCTGCGACGGCACCCTGAAGGTGCGGCCCGGCCCGTCGGCGCAGTCGATGGCCAGGGAGCGCACGCGCTGCGCCCCGGCCGGGGCCTTCACCTCGTACGAGGTGGCCGCACCGGCCGCGACGAGTGCCGTACCGCCGTCCTCGACGGTGGCGCAGCCCGCGGTCAGCGGCTGCCAGGTGCCGTCCGGGAAACGGATCCCGGCGCCGTCCGGGGCGCCGGTCCAGCGGACGGCCACGTACGAGGCGGCGAAGGTCAGGGAGTCGGTGCCGGTGGCGGCGGCGGTGCGGGTGGCCGGGAAGGTCTCGGGGGTCGTCCCCGGCTCCGCGCCGGTGGTGGGGGTGTCGGAGTCGGTGGCCGCGAAGACCATCGGGGTCAGCGCGGCACCGGCGGCCACGGCTCCGGCGGCGCCGAGCACGCCGCGCCGGGAGAGGGGCTTCTTCTTGCGGTGGGAGACGGGAGGAGGGGAGTCTTCAAACATTCAAGAAAATCTAGCGACCCCGCATGCCCCACCAGCACCACAACTCCCCAAATTTCTCGTGGAGATCGAGTAAGGAGGATGTGCCGCCCGCTAACGCCGTGCAGTCACCGTCGCGCCCGGCGCCGGGCCGGAGGCCGTCCGTACCGTCCGGCATGTCCCCGACGCGCGCAGTACCTCCGCCACCTTCGCCGCGGACTCCGGGTCGCGGGCGAGGAAGGCGGTGGTCGGGCCGGAGCCGGAGACCAGCGCGGTGAGGGCGCCGGCGGCGCGGCCCGCCGCGAGGGTGTCGGCGAGGGCCGGGAAGAGGGAGAGGGCGGCGGGCTGGAGGTCGTTGGAGACGGCGGCGGCGAGCGCGTCCGGGTCGCCCTTGGCGAGGGCGTCGAGGAGGTCCCGGGAGGCGACCGGCTCGGGGATGTCCGTGCCCTCGCCGAGCCGGTCGAACTCCCGGAAGACCGCCGGGGTGGACAGCCCCCGGTCCGCCATCGCGAACACCCAGTGGAAGGTCCCGCCGACGTCGAGCACCGTCAGTCGCTCGCCCCGCCCGGTGCCGAGCGCGGCCCCGCCGATCAGGCTGAACGGCACGTCACTGCCCAACTCGGCGCAGATGTCGAGGAGTTCGGCACGCGAGGCGCCCGTGCCCCACAGCGCGTCACAGGCGAGCAGCGCACCCGCGCCGTCCGCGCTGCCGCCCGCCATGCCGCCGGCGACAGGGATGTCCTTGGCGATGTGGACATGGACGTCCGGGGTACGTCCGTACCGCGCGGCGAGCGCTTCGGCGGCGCGCGCCGCCAGGTTCGTCCGGTCCAGCGGGACCTGGTCCGCGTCGGGCCCTTCGCAGGTGACCCGCAGCTCGTCGGCCTCGGTGACCGTGACCTCGTCGTAGAGCCCGACCGCCAGGAAGACGTTGGCCAGGTCGTGGTAGCCGTCGGGGCGGGCGGCGCCGACGGCGAGCTGGACGTTGACCTTGGCGGGGACGCGTACCGTCACGCTCACTGGCTCTCCTTCGGGGGTGCGGGGGTCGCCCCCCGCGATGATGCAGCCTCCGCGATCCGGGCGAACTCTTCGACTGTCAGCGACTCTCCGCGCGCCTGCGGCGAGACGCCCGCCGCCACCAGCGCCGCCTCGGCGGCGGCCGCCGACCCGGCCCACCCGGCGAGCGCGGCCCGCAGGGTCTTGCGGCGCTGGGCGAACGCCGCGTCGATGACGGCGAAGACCTCACGCTGCGAGGCGGTGGTCTTGATCGGCTCGGTGCGGCGGGTGAGCGAGACGAGGCCGCTGTCGACGTTGGGCGCGGGCCAGAAGACGTTGCGGCCGATGGCACCGGCCCGTTTGACCTCGGCGAACCAGTTGGCCTTCACCGACGGCACGCCGTACACCTTCGAACCGGGCGGCGCCGCCAGCCGGTCGGCGACCTCCGACTGCACCATCACGAGGGTGCGCTCGATGCTCGGGAAGGTGTCGAGCATGTGCAGCAGGACCGGGACGGCCACGTTGTACGGCAGGTTCGCCACCAGCGCGGTCGGCGCCGGGCCGGGCAGCTCGGTGACGTGCATGGCGTCGGAGTGCACCAGCGCGAACCGGTCGGCGCGCGCCGGCATGCGCGCCGCGATCGTGGCGGGCAGCGCGGCGGCCAGTACGTCGTCGATCTCCACGGCGGTGACCCGGTCGGCCACCTCCAGCAGCGCCAGCGTGAGCGAACCGAGCCCCGGTCCGACCTCCACGACCACGTCGTCGGGCCGGACCTGAGCGGTGCGGACGATACGGCGGACCGTGTTCGCGTCGATGACGAAGTTCTGACCGCGCTGCTTGGTGGGCCGTACACCGAGGGCTTCCGCCAGCTCACGGACATCGGCGGGGCTCAGGAGGGCGTCGGGGGAGGGGCTGCTCACGGCGACAAGCCTATCTGCGGCTCACCGGTGCAACCGCGCCCCGCAGTGCGGCCAGGGGCTCGCCCCGCGCCGGGTGTACAGCTTCTTCGCGCGGTACGTCTGTTCTGCCGCCGAGGCGTCCTGGGGGCGGCCGGTGCCGCCGAGGCTGCGCCAGGTGTGGGCGTCGAACTGGTAGAGGCCACCGTACGTCCCCGACGGGTCGACGGCGTCGGCGCGGCCGCCGGACTCGCAGGCGGCGAGGCCCTGCCAGTCGAGGCCGTCGGCGCCCCGCACGGAGGCCGGCAACGGCTTGGTGCCGACCTTCACGATCTGCGCGGTCGGCTCACGCACCACCTCGCTCCCGAGCCGGCGCGGCTTCTCCCGGACCCCGTTGACGGTCCGCACCGAGTACGTGACCCGGCGCAGCCCCGGCTGCCCCGCCCGCTCGACCACCTCGGTGCCCTTGAGCACCGTCGCGTCCTGGATCCGCCGCACCTCGAACGGGATCTGCTCCTCCCGGATCTCCTTGCCGCCGGTGATCCGCAGCACGGTGACCGTCTGCCCGTCGCGCGGGAAGCTGTCCGGCGGGACGGAGGTGGTGTCCTGGCCGCGCAGGACGATCCCGGCCTCCCGGACGACCTCGCCGACGGTGGCGGCGTTGGTGCGGATGACGCGGGCACGGCCGTCGGCCATCACCGTGACCGACCGCTCGGTGCGCACGTCGAGGGCGAGACCGGCACGTCCGATGCGCTGGGAGCGCGAGATGGACAGATACGCGCCCTCCGCACGCACCCCGAGCTGCCTGAGCGCCCCCTCCACCGTCCGCGCCGTCGTCCACACCTCACGCCGCTGACCGTCGAGGGTGAGCCGCACGGGACGGCCGTAGTGCACGGCGATCTCGTCGCCGCTGCCCAGCTCGGTGCCCGGCGCGGGCTCCACCACATCGCGCGCCCCGACCTCGACGCCCTCCTCGGCCAGCAGCTCACCGACGTCGTCGGCGAAGGTGTGCAGGCGGCGGGGTTCGCCGTCGACGTTCAGCTCGACGGCCTTGTCCTCGGCGACGAAGGCGGAGGTGCCACCGGCGAGGAACGCGACGACCAGCGCCCGCGGCAGCAACCGGCGCACCGAGACGTCCGGGCGCTCGGCGTAACGGCCCCTGCGCCGGCGTGCGGCACGCCGGTCCACTCGGGGGCGCACGACGGCCGCGGGTGCCTCCGGCGCGCCCTGCCGGGGCAGCGCGGGCTCGGCCGTCTCGTAGGCGGGCCGGTAGGTGTCGCCGTAGGTGCCGTACGCGGCGTGGGTGGTGTGGGTGGCGTGGGTGGCGTACGTGGCACCGTCGGGAAGCGTCGGCACACCGTGCATGTCGAATCCGCCATACACCGGTGACGACTCATATGCCTCGAAGGGCTCGTAAGGCTGATTGGTCCCGTATGTCTCGAACTGCGAGTTGCTCACGCCGACACGCTCCAGGGGCCGGAGGGGTCCAGAGGGGTCCGGATCGGGCCCCCAGAACCTAGCGGAGCGGTCGTCACTCTCCAAAGCGACGCGACTGCAGGGCGTGAGCGCGTGGGAGGTCAGTAGCCGAAGGCGCGCGCCGTGTTCGAGCCGATGGCGGTGGCCAGGGCGTCCTCGTCGATACCGCGTACGGCGGCCATCGCGCGCACCGTGACCGGAATGAGATACGGCGCGTTGGGCCGTCCGCGGTAGGGCGCGGGCGTCAGGAAAGGCGCGTCGGTCTCCACCAGGACCAGCTCCAGCGGGGCCACCGCCAGCGCGTCGCGCAGGTTCTGCGCGTTCTTGAAGGTGACGTTGCCCGCGAAGGACATGTAGTACCCGGCGCGGGCGCACACCTCGGCCATCTCGGCGTCCCCGGAGTAGCAGTGGAACACCGTCCGCTCCGGCGCGCCCTCCTCCTTGAGGACGCGCAGCACGTCCGCGTGGGCGTCGCGGTCGTGGATGACCAGCGCCTTGCCGTGCCGCTTGGCGATCTCGATGTGCGCGCGGAACGACCGCTCCTGCGCCGCCTTGCCCTCGGTCCCGGTACGGAAGTAGTCCAGCCCCGTCTCGCCGACCGCCTTCACGTGGGGCAGCGCGGCCAGCCGCTCGATCTCGGCGAGCGCCTCGTCCAGTCCCGCGTCCCCGCCGGGCTCGCGCGCCCCCTGCCGGGACCAGCCGTCGGGGTCGCCGTGGACGATGCGCGGCGCCTCGTTGGGGTGCAGCGCGACGGCCGCGTGCACGTTCTCGTACGCCGCCGCCGTCTCGGCCGCCCACCGGGAGCCGTGCACATCGCAGCCGACCTGGACGACCGTGGTGACACCGACCGACGCGGCCTTCGCGAGGCCCTCCTCCACCGTGCCGGACTGCATGTCGAGGTGCGTGTGCGAGTCGGCGACGGGCACCGTCAGGGGCGGCGGGAGGGGCGGGGCGGCGTTCTTGTCGGAGGTGGGCATGCCCCGATCCTACGAAAGGGGCACACCGCACCGTTCAGCTCGCCCGGCGCTGGAAGGGGTGCAGCAGATCGGACAGCTGCCAGTGGTGCCGCTGCCGGGGGACCGTCGGCACCTCCGCGGGCGGGCGCTGCTCATGCCGCCGCGCCGCGTTGCGCGCCGACGAGACCCGTCCCGGCCGCATGATCCGCACGACGTGACCGCCGCACCTGGCGCACGTCGGCTGACTCAAAGGCGACGGCACGACCCGCCCGTCCGCCACGTACAGGACGAACTCATGCCCCGCACCGTCGACGTGGTGCTCTATCTCGTACGACTGCTCCCACCCGTGCCCGCAGCGCATGCAGGCGAAGGAGTACGACTCGTTGACGACGGCGGTCGCCCCGTTGCGAAGGCCGGTGTGTCCTGTGATCTCGCTCATACCAGCTCCTGTGGTCCGCTGGAGGAACGGTTTGCGTTCCGTCATCCAGTGGACTGCCGACCGAGACTGAAAGCACGCGATCTGTCCAGTATTGGACGGGACTTGGCGCTACCTTGCCAAACGCCCCGTCACCCTTTACCGGCGGTTGGCACAAGGCCGCACATCACAACGCACGTTTCGCGGCAACCACAGCATCAAAAACAACCCGCTTCGGCACCCCCGCCTCCGCAGCCACCGCCGCGATCGCCTCCTTGCGCCGCTCCCCCGCCTCCTCCCGAACCCGCACCCGCCGCACAAGCTCCTCCGGCCCAACCGCCGGAGGCGCCCCCGCGCCCTCGACAACGACGGTGATCTCCCCCCGCACCCCCTCGGCAGCCCACACCGCCAACTCCCCCAGCGTCCCCCGCCGTATCTCCTCGTACGTCTTGGTCAGCTCACGACACACAGCCGCCCGACGCTCCGCACCGAACACCTCGGCCATCGCGGCAAGGGTGTCGTCCAGCCGATGCGGAGCCTCGAAATAGACCAGCGTCCGCCGCTCCTCGGCCACCTCCCGCAGCCGCGACAGCCGCTCCCCCGCCTTCCGCGGCAGAAACCCCTCGAAGCAGAACCGGTCCACCGGCAGCCCGGACAGCGCGAGCGCGGTCAGCACAGCGGAGGGCCCCGGCACCGCGGTGACCCGGACGTCCCGCTCCACGGCCGCCGCCACCAGCCGGTACCCGGGGTCCGACACCGACGGCATCCCGGCATCCGTGACGAGCAGCACACGCGCACCCCCCACCAGTTCCTCGACCAGCTCCGGCGTGCGCGCCGCCTCGTTCCCCTCGAAGTACGACACGACCCGCCCCTTGGGCGTCACCCCCAGCGCCTGGGTCAGCCGCCGCAGCCGCCGCGTGTCCTCGGCGGCGACGACGTCCGCCCGCGCCAGCTCCTGGGAGAGCCTCGGCGGCGCGTCCGCGATGTCGCCGATGGGGGTGCCTGCCAACACAAGGGTTCCTGTCACGTTTCCATCCTCGCAGGGGCGGTCCACGGGACTCCCACAGAAGGGTTCCCTACGATGGCGCGGTGACCAGTACCGCGTCCTCCACGGACACCCGGCAGGACCAGGCCCCCCACGAGCAGCGGCCCTCGTGGCAGCAGCGGCTGCGCCGTTTCGGATACACCCCGGCCGGGCCCCGCAGCGACGTCCGGGACCGGCTCGTGCCGCCGTACGCCGAGCCGAGCCCGCGGCTGTGGGCGGCGCTCGGCATCCGGTATCCGTCGGCCGAGCGGATCACCCGCTGGTCGGGCTGGGGCGGGCCGCTGCTGGTGACGCTGTTCGCGGGGTTGCTGCGCTTTTGGAACCTGGGCAGCCCGAAGGCGGTGATATTCGACGAGACGTACTACGCCAAGGACGCGTGGGCGCTCGTCCACCGCGGGTTCGAGGTCAACTGGGACAAGAACGTCAACGATCTCATCCTGTCCCAGAACGGCAACGTGCCCATCCCGACGGACGCGGCGTACGTCGTGCATCCGCCGGTCGGCAAGTACGTCATCGGGCTGGGCGAGCTGATGTTCGGGTTCAACCCGTTCGGCTGGCGCTTCATGACCGCCCTGCTGGGCACGCTGTCCGTCCTGCTGCTCTGCCGGATCGGCCGCCGCCTGTTCCGCTCCACGTTCCTCGGCTGCCTCGCGGGCGCGCTGATGGCGGTGGACGGGCTGCACTTCGTGATGAGCCGCACCGCGCTGCTGGACGGCGTGCTGATGTTCTTCGTGCTGGCGGCGTTCGGCTGTCTGCTCGTCGACCGGGACCGGGCGCGCGCGAAACTGGCCGCCGCGCTGCCCGTGGACGCCGACGGCCGGGTCCGCCCGCACGCGCACACGGCCGAGCACACCCGCATCGGCCTGCGGCCGTGGCGGATCGCGGCGGGCCTGATGCTGGGCCTGGCCATCGGCACCAAGTGGAACGGCCTGTACATCCTGGCCGCGTTCTGTGTGATGGCGGTGCTGTGGGACGTCGGGGCCCGCAAGGTGGCGGGCGCCCGGCACCCGTACAAGGCGGTGCTCCAGCGCGACCTGGGCTGGGCGTTCCTGTCGACGGTGCCGGTCGCGATCGTCACCTACATCGCGTCCTGGACCGGCTGGATCCTCTCCGCCACCGACGGCACGGGCGGCTACTACCGCAACTGGGCGGCGACCGACGGCAAGGACAGCAGCTGGGCGTGGCTGTTCCCGGAGTGGTGGCGCAGCCTGTGGCACTACGAGACCCAGGTGTACGAGTTCCACGTCGGCCTGTCCTCGCCGCACACGTACCAGTCCAACCCGTGGAGCTGGCTCGTCCTCGGCCGCCCGGTGTCGTACTTCTACGAGTCCCCCGCCCCCGGCACGGACGGCTGCCCGGTGGACGCGGGCGAGAAGTGCGCGCGCGAGGTGCTGGCGCTGGGCACGCCGCTGCTGTGGTGGGTGGCCTGCTTCGCGCTGCTGTACGTGCTGTGGCGCTGGTTCTTCCGCCGCGACTGGCGGGCGGGCGCCATCGCCTGCGGCATCGTGGCCGGCTATCTGCCCTGGTTCCTCTACCAGGAACGGACGATCTTCTTCTTCTACGCCGTGATCTTCGTCCCGTTCCTCTGCCTGGCGATCGCGATGCTGATCGGCGCCCTGGTCGGCCCGCCCGGCTCCACCGACACGCGCCGCGTCGCGGGCGCCACGGGCGCGGGCGTACTCGTCCTGCTGATCGCCTGGAACTTCATCTACTTCTGGCCGATCTACACCGGGCAGGCGATCCCCATAGACGACTGGCGTTCACGAATGTGGCTGGACACATGGGTCTAACAATATGGGAAACACCCGCCCCGTTCGCCACAGCGCACGCTTAGAGTGCGGAGATCTGTGACCGGGGAGGGGACGCGCCATGCGCAAGGGGGTCAAGGCTGCCGCCGTCGGCAGTGTGTTCGCGGTGATGGTCGGAGGGGCCGGGTACGGCGCGTACAACTTCGTCTCCGCGCTGAACGGTGACGGGGGGACGGCGGCCGCGAGCGAGCCCGAGCCGGTGCGGACCGGGCCGCCCAGCAGTGCGGAGGTCCAGGAGGCGAGCCGTCAGTTCTTCGCGGCCTGGGAGCAGGGGCAGGGCGCGAAGGCGGCGTCGTACACGGACTTCGCGGAGGCGGCCGAGCCCGTGCTGGCGTCCTTCGGGCAGGACGCGCACATCACCGACGTGAAGATCACGCCGGGCAAGGCACAGGGCCGTACCGTGCCGTTCTCGGTGAAGGCGACGGTGTCGTACGAGGGGAAGTCCAAGCCGCTGGCGTACGACAGCCGGCTCACCGTCGTGCGCGGGGAGACCACCGGGCGGGCGCTGGTCGACTGGGACCCGGCCGTGGTCCACCCCGGTCTGAAGGACGGCGACATCCTTGTCACCGAGGAGGCGGCGACCCCGCAGATCGAGGCGGTGGACCGCAACGGCACCGTGCTGTCGAAGGACAAGTACCCCTCCCTCGGCCCGATCCTGGACGAACTGCGCGCCCGCTACGGCGACAAGGCCGGCGGCACGCCCGGCGTCGAACTCGCCGTCCGGCACACCACCACCGAGGCCGCCGACACGACGCTGCTCACCCTCTCCGAGGGCGAGCCCGGCAAGCTGCGCACGACGCTGAGCGCGACCGCGCAGGCGGCGGCCGAGAAGGCGGTCGCGCAGTACGACGAGTCCTCCGTGGTCGCCGTCAAGCCGAGCACCGGCGAGATCCTGGCCGTCGCCAACAACCGCGCGGACGGCTGGAACGCCGCGTTCCTCGGTGAGGTGGCGCCCGGCTCCACGATGAAGATCCTCAGCGCGGCCACCCTCATCGACAACGGGCTCACCAGCATGAGCGGGCCCGCGCCCTGCCCCGACTCGGCGGTCTGGCAGAGCCAGACGTTCCACAACCTCACCGGTATGACCCCGAACGAGAACGCCACCCTCTCCGAGAGCTTCGCCCGCTCCTGCAACACCGCCTTCATCAAGTTCGCGGACGAGCTGAAGGTGGACTCCCTGACCCGCGAGGCGCAGGACCGGTTCGGTATCGGCCGGAACGACTGGAAGATCGGCGTCCCCTCCTTCGACGGCTCGGTCCCCGCCTCCGGCGGCCCGGACACCGCCGCCAACCTGATCGGCCAGGGCCAGGTGCAGATGAGCCCGCTGAACATGGCGTCGGTCACGGCGACCGCGATCACGGGCGCCTTCCGGCAGCCGGTGATCGTGCCGCAGAGCCTGGACGGACGGGAACTGGCCACGGCGAAGGGGCTGTCGGGGAACACCGTCGCCCAGCTGCGCGCCATGATGAACCGCACCGCCACCAGCGGCACCGCCGCCTCCGTGATGTCCGGCCTGTCCGGCAGCATCGGCGCGAAGACCGGCTCGGCCGAGGTCGACGGCAACGCCAAGGCGGACAGCTGGTTCACCGGCTACCGCGACGACGTCGCCGCGGCGGCCATGGCCCAGCAGGGCGGGCGGGGCGGCGAGGCGGCGGGCCCGATCGTGGCGGCCGTGCTGCGCGCGGGTGGCTGACGTCACCCGCACAGGCGGGGACTCTAGGGTGGTGCCGTCGTTGGGGACTGTGAGGACCACGAGGCCGGTACGGCCGTAAGGGCCGCGCCGAGCGCGGGGGCGGGCCCGGGGATCACGCGGAGGATCGGGAAGCAGTGGGCAAGAGAAGGCGCGTCGCCGAGCGACGGAAGACCAGGCCCGCCGTGATCGGCGGGGTGATCGCCGTGGTCGTGGGCGGTGCCGGGATCGGTGCCTACGCGCTGTTCGGCACCGGCGCCGCGGCCGAGGACGGCACGTCCACGGCTGCCGCCGGACGGGAGAAGTCGGTGAAGACCGGCCCGCTGTCCGCGAAGGAGGTCACCACCGCCGCCCAGGCGTTCCTCACGGCCTGGCAGCAGGGCGAGATGGCCGGCGCGGCGGCCGCCACCGACGACGCCACGGCGGCGAAGACGCTGCTGGCCGCGTACGCCAAGGACGCACACATCAAGGACCTCACGCTCACCCCGGGCGCCCGCACGGGCGACACCGTGCCGTTCACGGTGACGGGCACGGTGGCGTACGAGGACGTCAGCAAGCCGCTGACGTACCGGAGTTCACTGAAGGTCGTCCGCCGGGCCGCGGACGGCGAGCCGCTGGTCGGCTGGCAGCCGTCGGTCCTCCACCCCGATCTGCGCGAGGGCGACCGGCTCGTCACCGGCGAGGCGGGCACGCCGCCGGTCAAGGCGCTGGACCGGGACGGCGACGAGCTGACCACCGAGAAGTACGCGTCGCTGGGTCCGGTGCTGGACGGGCTGCGTGAGAAGTACGGCAAGACGGCGGGCGGCACGGCCGGGGTCGAACTCCGGGTGGTGCGCGGCGAGGCCTCCCAGAAGCAGGAACTGTCCGACAAGACGGTCCTGGAGCTGAGCGAGGGCACGCCGGGCGAGGTGAGGACGACGCTCAGCGCGAGCCTGCAGACGGCCGCGGAGCAGCAGGTCGCCTCCCGCGCGCGTGCCTCCGTGGTGGTACTGCGGCCCTCGACGGGCGAGATCCTGGCGGTCGCGAACTCCAACCCCAACTTCAACACCGCGTTGCAGGGCTCGCTGGCGCCGGGCTCGACGATGAAGGTCATCACCTCGTCGCTGCTCATCGAGAAGGGGCTGGCCTCACCGGAGAAGGCGCATCCGTGCCCCAAGTACTTCACGTACGGCGGCTGGAAGTTCCAGAACGACGACAAGTTCGAGATCAAGGGCGGCACGTTCAAGGCGAGTTTCGCCCGGTCCTGCAACACGGCGTTCATCAGTCAGGCGCCCGAGTTGAACGACGACGACCTGACCAAGCAGGCGCAGCAGGTGTTCGGCCTGTCGCTGAACAACTGGGCGGTCGGCGTGCCGACCTTCGACGGTTCCGTACCGGTGCAGTCCAAGGCGCCGATGGCGGCGTCGCTCATCGGTCAGGGCGGAGTGCGGATGAACCCGCTGAACATGGCGTCGGTGTCGGCGACGGTCAAGGCGGGCGTCTTCCACCAGCCGTACCTGGTCGCCCCGTCCGTGGACGGCCGCTCCCTGGCCACGGCCTCGCGCACGATGTCCGCGGACACCCTGGCGAAGCTGCGCGAGTTGATGGCCTACACGGCGGCCTACGGCACGGCGGCGGAGGCGATGGCAGGGGTCACCGGTGACGTCGGCGCCAAGACCGGCTCCGCGGAGGTCGACGGGCAGAAGAAGCCCAACGGCTGGTTCACCGCCTACCGGGGCGATCTCGCCGCCGCCGGTGTCGTCCAGGCGGCCGGGCACGGCGGGGAGACGGCGGGCCCGATCGTGGCGGCGCTGCTGAAGCAGGGCGGCTGACGGCTTCCGGTCAGGTTCGTACGGGGGTTGGGGCGACCAGGTAGGTGCGCCGCAGGAAGCGGATCAGCGCCTTGGTGTCGAACTGGACGACCGCGGTCCCCTGCGGGGAGTGGAACTCGACGACGGCCTGCACCCGCCCGCACGGCCACACCCGGACCTCGCCGGACCCGGCGGGGGCGCGCAGGCCCTGTTCGAGAAGGTCCCGGGCGAAGGTCCACTCGTGCGGGCCGGGCAGGCCTATGCGCACCGCGCGCGGATCCCGGTCCGGGTCGTAGCGCAGAACGACCGGAATCGCTCCCCGCTCGTCCAGCACCTGGACGTCGCTGTCCGTGACGATATGGGCTCGCGCGTACTGCTCGACTACGGACATCGGCCGACCCCTTACCGTGCGTGACCTATGCGGAAACTATGCATCCGCTTCCCTTCCAATGTCCCATATTTCCTGGCTTACGCCTGCCGGAGCCGCTTATCTCATCTTCACAACAGGGAGAGCTTCGCTCTTGCAATACGTTCGCATTAAGCCACTATCATCGAACGGTGCATGTACCTGACGGATTCATCAACGCCCCGACCTCCGCCGTGGCCGGAGTCGTCGCCGCGGGTGCCGTCGCCGTGAGCCTGCGCGGCGCCCGGCGCGAGCTGGACGAGCGGACCGCGCCGCTGGCCGGTCTGGTGGCGGCGTTCATCTTCGCGGTGCAGATGCTGAACTTCCCGGTCGCGGCCGGGACCAGCGGACATCTGCTCGGCGGTGCCCTCGCCGCGATTCTCGTCGGCCCTTACACGGGCGCCCTGTGCATATCCGTCGTCCTGCTCATGCAGGGCCTCCTCTTCGCGGACGGCGGCCTGACCGCGCTCGGCGTGAACATCACCGACATGTCGGTCGTCGGTGTCGCCGTCGCCTACGTCGTCTTCCGCGCCCTCGTGAAGGTGCTGCCGCGCACCCGGCGGTCGATCACCGCCGCCTCCTTCGTCGCCGCGCTGATCTCGGTGCCGGCCGCCGCCCTCGCCTTCACGGCGTTCTACGCGATCGGCGGCACCACGGACGTCGCCATCGGCAAGGTCGCCACCGCCATGGTCGGCGTGCACATCCTCATCGGCATCGGCGAGGCCGCGATCACCGCGCTGACGGTGGGCGCCGTGATCGCCGTACGGCAGGACCTGGTCTACGGCGCCCGTGACCTGCGGCAGCCGCTGAAGCTGCGGGTCGGCGGCGAACTCGTCGACGCGCCCGCCGCCGAGGCGCCCGCGCCCGCCGCCCGGACCTCCCGCCGCACGCTGTGGATCAGCGGCCTCGCCACCTCCCTCGTCCTCGCCGGGTTCGTCAGCTTCTACGCCTCCGCCAGCCCCGACGGCCTGGAGAAGGTCGCCGAGGACAAGGGCTTCGCCCAGTCCGCAAAGGAGCACGACGTCGCCGACTCGCCGCTCGCCGACTACGGCGTCAAGGACATCGGCAACGCCCGCCTCTCCGGCGGCCTCGCCGGTGTCATCGGCGTCGGCGTGACCGTCGTCGCGGGCAGCGCGATCTTCTGGGCGGTACGCCGGCGTCGTACGGATGAGGCGGCTCAGACGTCCTCGCCCACCAACACGAGCGTCTGACATGGGTGCGGGGCACGCCCACAAGCTCTACCGGCGGGCCTCGTCGCCCGTGCACGCCCTGCCGCCGCACACCAAGCTCGCCGCCACGTTCGCCTTCGTGGTGGTCGTGGTCTCCACACCGCGCGAGGCGATGTGGGCGTTCGGGGCGTACGCCGTGCTGCTGGGCGTGGTCGCCGGGCTCGCCCGCGTTCCGTTCGGCTTTCTGCTCAAACGGCTGCTGATCGAGGTGCCGTTCGTCGCGTTCGCCGTGCTGCTGCCGTTCGTGGCGGAGGGCGAGCGGGTCGAGGTGGCGGGCATGTCGCTGAGCGTCAGCGGGCTGTGGGGCGCCTGGAACGTGCTCGCCAAGGGCACCCTGGGCGTCGCCGCGTCCGTCCTGCTGGCCGCCAGCACCGAACTGCGCGAGCTGCTGCTCGGCCTGCAACGGCTGAGGCTGCCGCCGCTGCTGGTGCAGATCGCCTCCTTCATGATCCGGTACGGCGATGTCATCACCGACGAGATGCGGCGGATGCGGATCGCGCGGGAGTCGCGCGGCTTCGAGGCACGCGGCCTGCGGCACTGGGGGGTGCTCGCCAAGTCGTCGGGGGCGCTGTTCATCCGCTCCTACGAACGCGGCGAGCGTGTGCATCTGGCGATGGTGAGCCGGGGGTACGCCGGGGTCATGCCGGTGATCGACGAGGTGACCGCGTCCCGGGCGCAGTGGTCGTACGCCCTCGCCCTGCCGTGTGCCGCCCTGATCGTCTGTCTGCTGGGATGGGTGCTGTGACTGAAGCTTCCCTGGAGGTCTCCGGCCTCGCCTTCGCCTACCCCGACGGGCACCAGGCCCTGTTCGGCGTGGACTTCCGCATCGAGCGCGGCGAGCGGGTCGCGCTGCTCGGGCCCAACGGTGCCGGGAAGACCACGCTGGTGCTGCACCTCAACGGCATCCTCGACGGCGGTACGGGCTCGGTGCGGGTGGCCGGACTGCCCGTGGACCGGGCCCACATGGCCGAGATCCGGCGCAAGGTCGGCATCGTCTTCCAGGACCCCGACGACCAGCTCTTCATGCCGACCGTCCGCGAGGACGTGGCGTTCGGACCGGCGGCGGCCGGGCTGAAGGGGGCGGAGCTTCAGGAGCGGGTGGAGCGGGCGCTGGAGCAGGTCGGGATGGCCGGGTTCCAGGACCGCCCGCCGCACCATCTGTCCTTCGGGCAGCGCCGCCGGGTGGCCGTGGCGACCGTGCTCGCCATGGAGCCGGAGATCCTCGTCCTCGACGAGCCCTCCTCCAACCTCGACCCCGCCTCCCGCCGCGAACTGGCCGACATCCTGCGCTCGTTGGACGTCACGGTCCTCATGGTCACGCACGACCTGCCGTACGCCCTGGAGCTGTGCCCCCGCTCCCTCATCCTCAGCGAGGGCGTCATCGCGGCGGACGGCAAGACGGCCGAGCTCCTGGCGAACGACGAGCTGATGCGCACCCACCGCCTGGAACTGCCGTTCGGCTTCGACCCGAGCCGCTGATCTCGGGTTACCGACGGTTTCTACCCCCTGGTAACAACAGACACTCTACTTGTCAGTACCTTGTCGACCATGACCGACGAGGCCACCGCCATCGACACCCGTCCGACGAAGATCATGTACGTCGCCGAGGCCACCTCGCACGGCGGTCGGGACGGCTATGTCACCAGCCAGGACGGGCAGATCGAGTTGAAGGTGGCGATGCCGCCGGAGCTGGGCGGTGACGGCATCGGCACCAACCCCGAGCAGCTGTTCGCGGCCGGCTACAGCACCTGCTTCCACAACGCCCTGATCCTGGTCGGCAACCGGTCCGGCTTCGACCTGACCGGTTCCACCGTCGCCGCGAAGGTCGGCATCGGTCCCAACAAGCGGCGCGGCTACGGCCTCGCGGTCGCCCTGAGCGTCTCGCTGCCGGTCCTCGATGCGGACATCGCGGCGAAGCTGGTCGACGAGGCCCACGAGGTGTGCCCGTACTCCAACGCCACCCGTGGCAACATCGACGTCACGATCCTGCTGGGGTAGGAATCGCGGGCTGTCCGTGTGCGTTGCACCCACTGTCGCGGGTGAGTGAACGGAACGGAGTACGGACGTGGACGTGAACGGCACAGTGGCCGAGGGCTTCGAGCCGGTCAGGGAAGCGTTCGTGCGGAACTTCGAGGTGCTCGGCGACCGGGGCGCCGCCGTGACCGTCTACCGGCACGGGCGCAAGGTCGTCGACCTGTGGGGCGGCACGAAGGACGTCGACGGTACGGCGCCCTGGGAGCACGGCACCGCGCAGATCGTGCGCTCGGCGACGAAGGGCGTCGCCGCCGCCGTACTGCTGATGCTGCGTCAGCGGGGCGAGCTGGACCTGGACGCGCCGGTCGGGGAGCTGTGGCCGGAGTACAAGGCGGCGGGCAAGGAGCGGACCCTCGTACGGCATCTGCTCGCGCACCGGGCCGGGGTGCCCGTGCTGGACCGGCCGCTGACCGTGGCCGAGGCCGCCGACCCGGACCTCGGTGCCGCGGCGGTGGCCGCGCAGGCACCGGTGTGGGAGCCGGGGAGTGCGCACGGGTATCACGCGCAGACGTTCAGCTGGCTGGTCGGTGAGGTGGTACGGCGGGTCACCGGGCGTTCGGTCGGGGAGTGGATCGCCGACGAGATCGCCGGGCCGCTCGGGGCCGAGCTGTGGCTCGGGCTGCCGGAGGGCGAGACGGCGCGCGTGGGGCGGGTCGGCAAGGTCGAGGCTCCTGAGGCGGCGAACGGGCTGAGGACGCGGCCCAAGCGGGCGGTGGCCGACGCGTACGCCGACCGGGACTCCCTCACCCGCCGCTCCTTCGGCGCGATATCGCCGACGCCCGACGAGAACGACCCCGTCTACCGGGCCGCCGCCCTGCCCGCCTCCAACGGCATCGCGACGGCGGACGGACTCGCCCGCTTCTACGCCTCGCTGATCGGCGAAGTGGACGGCGGGATACGGCTGTTCACGCCGGAGACGGTGGAGCTGGCGCGCGCGGAGCAGTCGGTGGGGCCGGACCGGGTGCTGGTCGTGAGCACCCGCTTCGGGCTCGGCTACATGCTGCACGGCAGCGCGTCCCCGCTGCTCTCCCCCACGTCCTTCGGCCACCCCGGCCGCGGCGGCGCGCTCGGCTTCGCGGACCCCGAGTCGGGTATCGCCTTCGGCTATGTCACCAACGGCTTCCGCAAGAGCGTGACGGCGGATCCCCGGGCGCAGGCACTGGTGCGGGCGCTGCGGGGGGTGCTGGAGGCCTGAGGGGTCCGGCTGGGCGCCCGAGGGTGTCCCTTCAGAGGGCGTCGGCCAGGGCCCGGCGGTACCAGGGGGCGCATTCCTTGAACGTCTCCGCGAAAGGGGCTCCCGGGCCGGTGCTCAGCAACGACCACAGGGCGCCGCTGTCGTACCAGCGGTCGACGGTGACCAGGGCGAGTGGGCGGCGGGCGGCGGGGCCGTGGGGGGCGAGGCGGTGCAGGGCCTCGTCGAGGGTGATCTCGCCGGTGGGCAGGGGCAGGTCCAGGGCTTCGCAGACGGTCGTGACGAGTTCCCGCAGGGTCACGGGCTCGGGGTGCGCGGCGTGCAGGACGCGGCCCGCGGGCGGCGTCGGCTCGTGGGGCGCGAGGGCCAGTTCGGTCAGGGCGCGGGCGAGGACCGGCGCCGAGATCAGGGAGAGGCGGGCGCCCGCGCCGTCCACCCAGTGGGGCAGGCGGCGCAGCAGCTGGACGAGGCCGGGCACGACCCAGGTGTCGCCCTCGCCGTAGACGAGGTACGGGCGTACGACGGTGCCGCCGGCGGCCAGGACCAGCCGTTCGCCGGCGAGGCGGGTCTCGCTGGTCGGGGAGACCGGCGCCTCGGTGATCCGGCCCTCGCGCTCGCCGCGGTGCGGTCCGTCGCCGTAGACGGCGGCGGTGCCGAGCTGCACGATCCGGCCCACGCCCGCCCTGGCGGCCTCGGCGAGCAGGGCGCGGGTGCCCTCCTCGTTGACGGTCCGGCACTCCTCGGGGGTGCCGCCGATGCGGGCGGCCAGGTGAAGGACGGTCGTGACGCCTTCGCAGACGCCGTGCAGGGACGCCGGGTCGGCGAGGTCGCCGTGCACCGTCTCCAGGTCGCCGCCGGTGGCGTCGGGGCCGGGGCGGCGGTGGGTGAGCAGGCGGAGGGTGGCGCCGTCGGAGGTGGCGGACGCGGTCCGCAGCAGGGGGACGACATGCGAGCCGATGAAACCGGTGCCGCCGGTCACCAGGATGCGTTCGGGGCTCAAGTGCGGCCTTCCGCCGGGGCTCAGTGATGTGATCAGGTGGGTGATCAGAGGTGTCGTGGCGCCACTTTTCTATACCTACGGCCCGCGCGGCAAGGGGCCTTGGGATCGGTTGGTCGGTCGGGGGCGGGGGGCGCCGCCCCCTCGGTGGCGCCCGCCTACACGGACGCCGTCGCGGCCTCCCGGCGGCGCTCGGCCCGGTCCGCGTGCGTGAGCAGGTCGTCCAGCGTGGCGGCGAGTTCGCTGACCGACTGCTCGCGCAGGAGGTGGTGGGTGGGCACCGGGATCCGCAGGGCGTTCTCCAGCTTGCGCTGGAAGGCCAGGGCGGTGAGGGAGTCGATGCCCTGGGCGTAGAGCGGGCGGCTGCGGTGGATGCGGTGGGCGGGCGGAACGTCGAGGTACGTCTCCAGGGTGCGGCAGACGAACGCCTCGATGGCCCGCAGCCGGGCCTCGCCGGGAGCGGTGCGCAGGGCGCCTAGGTCCAGGGTGGCGGCCGGGGTTCCTGACACGGTGTCGTCCTTTCGGGGTGCGGGGTCGGCGGTCGGGCGCTGGGCGCGCGGGCGGGGCTGGGAGCTGCGCAGGGCGGCGGGTGCCGGGCCGGGGCGCGGTCCCGCGCCGTCGGACCACACCAGGTGGAAACGCCAGCGGCTGATCCGCCAGCCGTCCGGGGTGCGTACGGCCTCGCCCTCGCTGTAGCCGCCGATGTCGAAGCGGCCGCCGGGGTCGGGGCCGTCGTCGTGGTGGACGTGGGAGGCGAAGATGTGGACGCGGAGGCGGGCCGTGTCGCCGTCCAGCGTGATGCCGTAGGTGGAGGCCAGGTGGTGGGTGCGGGCGAACCGTGACTTCCGGTCGAAGTGGAAGGCGGCGGCGGTGTCCAGGCCGCGCACCGTGCCGACCGGGAACTCCAGCCGGCAGTCGTCGGTGAAGACCGTGCGGGGCCAGCTGTCGTCGTACCCGTGGGCGTCCTGGGCGTCGAGCAGGGTGACGTACCGGTCGACGAGTTCGGTGATCTCGGCGCGGTCGGCCAGTGCGCGCAACCTCTCCTTCAGGGCGTCGAGTTCGGCGCGCGGGAGGGTGATGGTGTCGGTCTGTTCGAGGTGCGGGGAGGTCATGGGGAAGAAGCTCCGTTTCCTAGGGCGGCGCTGTATCGGTATACGGCTCCGCCGCGTGGGCACGACCGGCCACGACGGTGCCGCGGGCGATCAACGGCACCGCGCGGCACCTCCGGCGGAGCGCCTACGCCGCCCGGCTGCCCGAGGCCCGCCAGCCCCGTGGATCGCGGTGCGCCGGGACGCGTTCCGGACGGCGCCAGGTCGCCGTGGGGGTGGGGGCCCGGTCCTGCAGACCGGGGCCGAGGGCCGCGAGGGCGGCGGCGCGGGAGAGCAGCACGCTGGTCAGGGCCGCGAGTTCCGCCGGTGTCGCGGTGCCCTTGACGACCTTGATGACCAGCGCGTCCCGCGTGCTCACTGCGGCGGGTTGCCGTGCTTGCGGCACGGCAGGTCGGCGTGCTTGCTGCGCAGCATGGCCAGGGCGCGGACCAGGGTTCCGCGGGTGTCCCGGGGATCGATCACATCGTCGATCAGGCCGCGCTCGGCGGCGTAGTAGGGGTGCATCAGCTCCGCCTGGTACTCCTTGATCTTCTGGGCCCGGGTGGCGTCCGGGTCGTCGGCGGCGGCGATCTCCCGGCGGAAGATGACGTTCGCCGCGCCCTCCGCGCCCATCACCGCGATCTCGTTGGACGGCCAGGCCAGCGCCAGGTCGGTGCCGATGGACCGGGAGTCCATCACGATGTAGGCGCCGCCGTACGCCTTGCGCAGCACCAGCGAGATGCGGGGCACCGTAGCGTTGCAGTAGGCGTACAGCAGCTTGGCGCCGCGCCGGATGATCCCGTTGTGCTCCTGGTCGACGCCCGGCAGGAAGCCCGGTACGTCGATGAGCGTGATGATCGGGATGTTGAAGGCGTCGCAGAACTGCACGAACCGCGCCGCCTTCTCGCTGGCGTCGATGTCGAGGACCCCGGCGTAGGAGGCCGGCTGGTTGGCGACGACGGCGACGACCTCGCCGTCCAGCCGGGACAGCGCGCACACCACGTTGGTCGCCCAGCCCGGGTGGACCTCGAAGTAGTCGCCGTCGTCGACGATCTCCTCGATGACGGCCCGGATGTCGTACACCCGGCTGGGGTCCTCGGGCACCAGGTCCAGCAGCCGGTCGGTGCGCCGGTCGGCCGGGTCGGCGCTCGGCGCTCTGGGCGGCAGGTCGCGGTTGTTGGACGGCAGCAGGGAGAGCAGGTGGCGCACGTCCTCCAGGCACGCGCGGACGTCGTCGTACGCGAAGTGGGCCACCCCGGAGGTGGTCGCGTGCACGTCGGCGCCGCCGAGGTCGTTCTGGGAGATCTCCTCGCCGGTGACGGCCTTGACCACGTCGGGTCCGGTGATGAACATCTGGGCGATGTCGCGGACCATGAAGACGAAGTCGGTCAGGGCGGGGCTGTAGGCGGCACCGCCCGCGCACGGGCCGAGCATCACGCTGATCTGCGGGATGACGCCGGACGCGCGCGTGTTGCGCTGGAAGATGCCGCCGTAGCCGGCGAGCGCGCTGACGCCCTCCTGGATCCGGGCGCCCGCGCCGTCGTTCAGCGACACCAGCGGCGCGCCCGCCGCCACCGCCATGTCCATGATCTTGTGGATCTTCTGGGCGTGGGCCTCGCCGAGCGCGCCGCCGAAGATGCGGAAGTCATGCGCGTAGACGAAGACCGTACGGCCGTGGACCGTGCCCCAGCCGGTGATCACACCGTCGGTGTAGGGACGTTTCTTCTCCAGCCCGAAGCCGGTCGCCCGGTGCCGGCGCAACATCTCGACCTCGGTGAACGACCCCTCGTCGAGCAGGAGTTCGATCCGCTCGTGGGCGGTGAGCTTGCCCTTGGCGTGCTGCCGCTCGGTGGCCAGCGGATCGCCGTGCCGGGCGGCCTGCTTGATCAGGCTCAGTTCCTCCAGCCGTTCCGCGGCGCTCCACTGACCGCGGTGCTCACGGTCGTGCAGGCTCGGCCGGTCGGACCCCTGGTCGGACCCTTGGTCGGACTTCTGATGGGAATTCTGGTCGGACTTCTGGTCGGTCGTCATTTGGTGGGTCTCACGCTCCCCAGTCAGGTTCATGCGTGGTCATGCCGTCGGCGTCCAGGTCCACCGTCCCGCCCGCGTACAGCGCGGACGGCGGGACCCAGCGCACGGTGACCCGCTCCGGCGGCCCGCCCAGCACCGCGACGGCGGCGTTGTGGCGGGGCCCGGACGGCAGGTCCAGCAGCGTCCACCCGGACGGGCGGCGGCGCCGGTCGGCCCCCAGGTAGTCCTGGCCCGGATCCCGGGACAGGCCGGTGCCCAGCGCCTTGAGGTAGGCCTCCTTGCGGGTCCACATCCGCCCGAACAGCTCACGCCGCTCCTCGCCGGCCAGGCCCGCCAGCTCCGCCTGCTCCCCCGGGTGCAGTGCCGGGGAGCACACCTCGACGGTCTCGTCCCTCGGCAGCCGTTCCACGTCGGCGCCGAGCACGGTGGCGGCGACGGCGACGACGGCCATGCCGTGGCTGTGCGCCAGGGAGAAGTGCAGCGGCGGGTCGGGGTGGGCGACGGCGGGCCGCCCGTGCGGCTTGCCGCACCCGGGGCAGGGCTCCCGCACGAACGGCACCTCGCGCGGCGTCAGCCCCAGGTAGGCGCCGAGCAGCCGGCGCAGCGCGACATGCGCGGAGGCGTAGGTGATGCCGTCGGTGGGGCGGACGAAGGAGGCGGTGCGCCGGCGTTCCGCGTCGTCCAGCTCGGACAGGTCCAGCAGCTCGGCCGCCGTCTCCAGCCGGGGCCGGCGCACCAGCCACACGTCGAGCTGCCCCGGGGCCGGCAGCCGCGTCCTCGCGGTCTCGGGTCCCTCGCGGACCACCAGCTCCGGAATCACGTCGTGCCCGGCCCGTCGTGCGAGACCAGGTGGGCGCCCTGCCCGCCGCGCTTGTGCGGGCTGTCCCCCGGGCCGAGCTGCCCGGACAGGCACTCGATGAGTTCGGCGGCGCTGTTGGCGCGCAGCAGCATGTTGAGGTTGACGTCGAGGTGGAGAGCCGCCTCCATCCGGCGCTGGAGTTCGAGGCCGTTGATGGACCCGATGCCGAGACTGTTCATCGGGCGGCCCTCGGTGTCGATGGTGTGCGGCGGCACCCGCAGCACCCGGGCGAGTTCGGCGCGGACGTACGCGTCGATCAGGCGGACCCGCTCGGCCTCGTCGCAGGCGGCCAGGTGGGCCGGGTCCGGGGGGTCCACGTCGACGACGGTGTCCTGCTCGAACTCGTAGTCGAAGTCGTCGAAATCATCGAGGTCGTCGAAGACCCAGGTCTTCGTTGTCTGGTCCATGGGCGTGCCCCGTTGGGAGTCGGTGGGTGGAAGGGAGGGCGGGATGGCTCATCCGCGCCGGAGGCCGGTGAGGCCGACGAGCAGTCCGGCACCGCCGAGTGCGGCCACGAACACCAGCGCGGGCCGGCCGGCCTCGACCGCCTCGGCCGCGGTGGCGCCGGGTACCGCGGCCGAGGCGAGCAGCGCGGCGACGGCCGCGACGGCGATCGCCGCGGCGAGTTGGACGGCCGTCTGGTACAGGCCGCTGCCCGCGCCCCGGTCGGCGGGGCCCAGTTCCGAGGTCGCCCGCATGTTCAGCGCGGCGAAGGACAGCACGAAGGCGGCCCCGACCAGCAGCAGCGTCGGCAGCAGCCGGGTGGGGTAGTCCAGCGGCCAGGACGGGCCGAGTTGCAGCAGGTACCCGGCGAACGCGCAGGCGGCGCCGGCCGCGATCAGCCGGGGTGCGCCGAAGCGGGCGACCAGGCGCCCGGAGGCGAGCGCGGTGACCGCGGGTGGGGCGGCGGCCGGTACGAGGGCCAGCGCGGCCGTCAGCGGCGACCAGCCCGCGACGGTCTGCATCTGGTACGTCAGCACGAACAGCAGCCCCAGATAGGAGCCGTTGAGGCAGGCCGCGCCGAGCGCCGACCGGATCAGCGCCGCGTTGCCCAGCGGCTTCACGAGGGGTTCGGGAGTGGTGCGTTCGACGACCGTGAAGGCCACGAGCAGCAGCACCGCCGCGGCGAGCGGCCCGGCGGCCCGGGGGGCGGTCCAGCCGTGCGCGGCCACGGCGCCGATGCCGTACACCAGGGCGAGGAGCGCCGCCGTGAAGGTGACGGCGCCGGTGATGTCGTAGCGGCGTGGGGCGTTGTTCACTTCCCCCGTCTCCTCGCCCGGGATCAGCTTGAGGCCGAGGGCGAACAGGATCAGCACGACCGGGGCCGGGAACGCGAAGGACAGCCGCCAGCTGATCTCGGTGAGCCAGCCGGACAGCAGCAGGCCGGCGGTGAAGCCGCCGGCGCCGAACAGGGCGTAGACGGACACCGCCCGGTCGCGGGCCGGGCCCTGCGGGAAGGCGGTGGCGATGATGGCGAGGCCGGTGGGGGCGGTCAGCGCGGCGCAGAAACCCTTGACGACACGGGTGGCGACGAGCAGCGCCGGCTCCTGGGCGAGCGCGCTCAGGGCGGAGGCGGCGGCGAAGGCGAGCAGCGCCGCCAGATAGACCCGGCGGCGCCCCAGCAGGCTCACCACCCGGGCGCCGAACAGCAGCAGACCGCCGAAGCCGACGGCGAAGCCGGTCATCGCCCAGTGCACATCGGTCAGCGGCAGCCCGAGGTCCGTGCCGATCGCGGGCAGCGCCACGACCGCCACGGACACTTCGAGCGCGTCGATGAGCATGTTGCCGGCGAGCACGAGCAGGAGCCCCCACAGCCGCGGGCTCCACCGCCCGTCCCCGGTGCCGACCTCGGGTGCGGGGTACGTCCTGGTCATGGCGTCACCCCAGGAGGGTGCCGCCGCTGGCGTCGACGAAGGAGCCGGTGACCCAGCGGGCATCGTCGGAGACGAGGAAGGCGACGACGTCGGCGACGTCCTGCGGTTCGCCGACCCGGTTGAAGGTGGACAGCGCCGCCATCGCCTCGACGGCCTCGGGGATGTCGAACAGCGGGTTGCCGTTGCGGGTGATGCCGGGGGCGACGCTGTTGACGGTGATGCCGCGCGGGCCGAGCGCCTTGGCGTAGTGCAGGGCGAGCTGCTCGATGGCGCCCTTGCTCATGGCGTACGCGATCTCGTCGGGGTTGGCGAACCGGGTCAGCCCCGAGGAGATGTTCACGATCCGCCCGCCGTCGGGCATGTTCGCCAGGGCGCGCTGGACGATGAAGAACGGCGCCTTGGCGTTGACCGCGAAGATCCGGTCGAACTGCTCCGGCGTGGTGTCCTCGGGCTTCACCCCGCCCATCACACCTGCGTTGTTGACCAGGATGTTCAGCTCGGTGGAGCCGGTGCGCTCCTTCAGTCCCTCCTCCAGGGCGAGGAACAGCTCGTGCACATCGCCGGGCGTGCCGAGTTCGGCGCGTACGGCGAACGCCCGGCCGCCGTCCTTCTCGATCCCGGCGACGACCTCGGCGGCCGCGTCCTCGCTGGTGCCGTAGTGCACGGCGACCAGCGCGCCGTCGCGGGCGAGCCGCTCGGCGGTGGCCCGGCCCATGCCTCGGCTGGCGCCCGTGACGAGCGCCGTTTTGCCGGTCAGGTTGCCCATCTTCCTTCTCCTGACGTTGTGGTGTCGGTGGGGGTGTGCGGGGTGGGGTGCGAGGTGGGGTCCGAGGTGGGGTCCGAGGTGGGGTGCGGTGCCGGTGCGCGCGTCGGGCGTGAACCACCGGGCGAGCGCCGCTTCGAGGCCGTCCGGGGTGTCGCCGGCCCAGGCGATGTATCCGTCCGGGCGTACGAGGAGGGCGGCCGCGTCGGGCAGTGCGCCGCGGTCGGCGGGGCGCGCGGTCACGGTGTCGACGGCACCGGACCACGGCCGCGCCACCCCTGCGAACGCCTCCGCGGCACCGGTCAGAACGAGCAGCACGCCGCGCGCGGGGCGGAGCAGGTCGAGGGTGGTCGGTGGAGCGTCGGTTCCCAGGAGGGCGGCCTCGGGCAGCCGGGATCCGACGAGCCTGGGCCCGCTGTCCCCTCCGTACCGCACGTCCAGCCCGCTGATCATCCCCGCCAGATGCGCCCGCACCCGCTCGTACGACGTCAGCTCGCCGATCACCGAGCGCAGGGCCTCCACCTCCGGCCCGCCCAGCAGCAGCCGGGCCTGGGCGCGGATGTTGGACAGGACCCGGCGGCCGACGGCGTGCCGTTCCTCGTGGTAGGTGTCGAGAAGGCCCTCGGGGGCACGGCCGCGCACGGTCGCCGCCAGTTTCCAGCCGAGGTTGACGGCGTCCTGGAGGCCGAGGTTGAGTGCCTGGCCGCCGATCGGCATCTGCTGGTGGGCGGCGTCACCGGCGAGCAGCACGCGACCGGAGCGGTAGCGCTCGGCCTGCCGGGAGGCGTCGCCGAACGCGTTGACCCACAGCGGGGTGCCGTGCGAGATGTCCTCGCCGGTGACCTCCCGCCAGGCGGCGACGATGTCGGCGAAGTCCGCCTCGCCGGCGCGCGGCGGGGCGCCGAACCGGTGGACCATCACGCGGGTGACACCGTCCCCGCGCCGGGCGGCGATGGCGAGCCCCTTCGGCAGCCGTTCGAACCGCCGGCCCGGGATCTCGATGCCGTCGACGTCGGCGCGGATCAGCTCCCGCTCGGCGTCGTTGCCGGGGAAGCCGACGCCCGCGAGCCGCCGTACCGCCGACTGCTCGCCGTCGCAGCCGACGACGTACCGCGCGGTGAACGTCACCCGCCGCCCGGCATGCCGGGCCGTCACCGTCACCTGCCTTGCGTCCTGGGCCAGTCCGGTGACCTCGTGGCCGCGCAGGACGCGCGCGCCGAGGCGGGCCGCGCGGGCGCCGAGGAGTTCCTCGGTGCGCACCTGCGGCACCTTCCACTGCCCCGGGTAGGGGCTGGGCAGCGTGAGGTCCAGCGGCAGTCCGCCGAAGTGGCCGCGCGGTTCGTGCGGCGGCAGCGGGTCGCCGAAGCCGCCGGGCTCGTCGAGCAGCCCGCGCTGCCTCAGCAGCTCCATGGTCCGCGCGTGCAGCGTGGACGCCCGCGACTGAGTCGTCGGGGCGGCCAGGCGTTCCAGTACGGTCACGTCGGCGCCGCCGAGCCGCAGTTCCCCGGCGAGCATCAGCCCGACGGGTCCGGCGCCGACCACGACGACGTCCGTAACGGCGGCGTCGGCGCCGACCATGGTCAGCGCCTCGCTTCGGCGTACGCCTTGGCGTGGCCCAGGGTGGCGCGGCTGTTGGTGCTCAGCGCCGTTCGCACGTACTCCCGGGCCTCGGCGACGCCCGCCTCGGGGCCGAGGATCTTCTCGATGTTCTCCGGGCGCAGCACGACGGTGTGCTGCGAGGAGGCGGTGCAGCCGGTGCCGGTGTCGGTGAACGTCCAGTAGCCGGTGTGCAGGTTCATCAGGGCCGGCAGCGTGGTCTGCTTGTAGGCGATCTTCCGGCCCTCCAGGCACACCCGGTACGACTTGGTGGTGTGCGTGGAGCCGTCCTTGGCGCGGGTGTCCATCTCCAGGGTCTGCAGGCCCGGGGTGTCCTCGGTGAGCCGGACGGTCGCCACGTGCGGCAGCCGCTCGGACCACAGACCGGCCTCGTTGACGAAGTCGTAGACGTCCTTGGCGGACCCCTCGACCTCGACGGTGTCCTCGAAGGAGAACGTCAGCTCCGCGGAGGCGGCGGCGAGTTCGACGTTGGTCTTCAGGGCCGCGAGTTCCGAGCGGGAGTTGCGGTCCACGGCCTCGTCGATCCACTTCAGGCTCGCGGGGTCGTCGTCGACGGCCGTGTAGTCGTGCAGCAGCCGCACGCGCGAGGTCGTCCCGTCCTGCGGCTCGATGATCCAGGTGCCGCCCATGGAGGCGACCGGCGGGGTGGAGACCTGCTGGCGGAAAGTGATCCGCAGGGCGTCCGGGTCCAGGACGCGGCGCGAGGTCCAGTTCTTGGGCTCACCGTTGGCGGTCGCCCAGATCCGGATCAGCTCCTCGGTGCCGGAGCGCTCCAGGTGGTCGACGTAGATGGTCGGGGGGAAGATCCGCGGCCAGTTCGCCACGTCGGCGATCAGGCGGTAGACCTCGGCGGCCGGCGCCGCGATCGTGATCTCGTGCTCGACTTCCCGCAGCTCGGATGCGGACATGCGTGAACTCCTCGAAAGGTACGGGGGGGCGGGCGGATCGGGCGGATCGGGCGGATCAGAAGTTGCCGAGGCCGCCGCAGACATTGAGGGCCTGTGCCGTGATGGAGGCGGCGGTGTCGGAGGCGAGGTAGCCCACCAGCCCGGCGACCTCCTCGGGGGTGGAGTAGCGGCCGAGCGGGATCTTCGCCGTGAACTTCTCCATGATGGCGTCCTCGGTGGTGTCGTACGCCGCCGCGTAACCGGCGCGCACCCGCTGCGCCATGGGGGTCTCGACGTAACCGGGGCAGACCGCGTTGACGGTGATGCCGGTGGGGGCGAGCTCGTTGCCGAGGGCCTTGGTGAAGCCGACGACGCCGTGCTTGGAGGCGGAGTAGGGGGCGCCGAGGACGACGCCCTGCTTGCCGGCCGTGGAGGCGATGTTGATGATCCGGCCGCGGTTCTTGTGCCGCATGCCGCCGGTGGTGAGGACCGCGCGGGTGAGCCGGAAGACGCTGTTGAGGTTGGTCTCGACGACGTCGTACCAGAGCTCGTCGTCGATGTCCGCGGTGACGCCGCCGCCGGACCGGCCCGCGTTGTTGACCAGGACGTCGACGGTGCCGTAGCGGTCCACGGCGGCCTGGACGAAGTTCTCGATGGACAGCGCCGAGCGCACGTCGAGGGTGGCGCCGTCGGCGTCGAGACCCTCGGCGGTCAGCTCCTTGACGGTCCGGGCGACGTTGTCGGCGTCGCGGGAGCCGAGGAAGACGCGGTGACCCTGCTGGGCCAGCAGCCGCGCCACCGCGAGGCCGATTCCACTGGTGGCCCCGGAGACGAGGGCGACCCGCTCGTGCTTGTCGGACATGTCTGCTGCTCCCTTGTCGGCATGTGTGCATGTCTGGGGGTGCGCCGGTGCCCGGCTCGGGGACGGGCACCGGCGCACGGTGGGGGTGACTGGTTGAGGGGTACGGCCTCGGGGGCTGCGCCGCCGTGGTGGCTCAGGCGGCCTGCGCCGACTCCGCCAGCTGGACGTTGACGATCTCCAGCAGGGCGCGCGGCGTCCTGGCCTCGGTGACGACGCTGTCGTCGAGGGAGATGCCGTAGTCGCGCTCGATGCGGCCGCAGGTCTCCAGGATGGCCAGCGACTCGTAGCTGAGCTCCTCGAAGTCGGTGTCGAGGATGTCGCCGTCCAGGTCGACGTTCTCGTCGGCCCCGGCGGACTCCAGGAGGATGCGCTTGAGGTCGTCGAGGGTGAAGGACTGGGTGGACACGGGTGGTTCCTCTCGTGAAGGTCTTTCGGGGAACGTACGGACGCCCGCGGCCCGGCCCGGACGCGGGAGATACGAACGGACCGGACACGCGGGCGCGTTCTGGGGCGGCGCGGGGTCGCCTTGCGCGGCAGCGGCAGGACACGCCTCGTCACCGCGACGCACGCTCGGGCACACCGCGCTTCCGCCCTGCACGGCGACCGCAACGACCGTCACCGCAACGCGCCCTCGCGAAAACCGCCGGACGGCCTACGCCGCCGTCACCACCGTCGCCGCGTTGAAGCCGGCGTGGCCGCGGGCGAGGATCAGGGCGGTGCGCAGGTCGGTGGGGCGGGGCTCGCCGGTGATCAGGTCGAGGTCGTAGGTGGCGTCGGCGCGCACGTTGGTGGTGGGCGGGACGACGCCGTCGCGGATGGCGAGCAGGGCGGTCGCCACGTCGAGCGGGGCGGCGCCGGAGTAGAGGCGGCCGGTCATCGTCTTGGGGGCGGTGACCATGACCCCGTGCGGACCGAACACGTCGTTCAGCGCGTCCGCCTCGATCCGGTCCAGCTCGGGCACGGCCGCCGCGTCGGCAAAGACGACGTCGACGTCACCGGCGTCCACGCCCGCGTCGGCAAGGGCGAGTTCGATGGCCTTGCGCAGGCCGGGCGGGCGGCCGGTGCCGGGGGCGGGGTCGAAGGTGGCGCCGTAGCCGGCGATCTCGCCGTAGATCCGGGCACCGCGCCGGGCGGCGGCCTCGGCGGACTCCAGGATCAGGATGGCGCCGCCCTCGCCGGGCACGTGTCCGGCGGCGGCCGCGTCGAAGGGCAGGTAGGCCCGGTCGGGCTCCTCCCCGTCCGACAGCCGCCCGCCGGCCAGTTGGGCGACCCAGCCCCACGGGCAGATCGACGCGTCGATCGACCCGGAGACGATCAGCTGGGTGCCCTTGCGGATCTGCCGCCGGGCGTGCGCGAGCGCGTCCAGACCGCCGGCCTGGTCGGAGACCAGCACCCCGCTCGGGCCCTTCATGCCGTTGCGGATCGAGATCTGGCCGCTGTTGACGGCGTAGAACCACGCGAAGGACTGGTACGCCGAGACGTACTGGCTGCCCTGGCTCCACAGCTTCTGCAGCTCACCCTGCCCGAACTCGAAACCGCCGGAGGAACTGGCGGTGACCACGCCCATGTCGTACGCGGGCAGCTCGGCGGGCGTGACGCCCGCGTCGGCCAGCGCCCAGTCGGTGGCGACCAGGGCGAGGCGGGTCATGTGGTCGGTCTGCGCGAGCAGCCTGCTGGGCAGGTGGTCCCCGGCGGTGAAGCCGGGCACCTGACCGGCCAGCTTGGCCGGGTAGCCGGTGGGGTCGAAGCGGGTGATACGGCCGATGCCGCTCTTGCCCGAGCGGGTCGCCGCCCAGTAGTCGGTCGTACCGAGGCCGTTGGGGGCGGCGATGCCGAGCCCCGTGACGACGGTCCGCGTCGCGGCCGTGCTCATGCCGCGCTCCTCTCCGGTCGGGCCAGCACCATGGCGCTCTGGAAGCCACCGAAGCCACTGCCTACGGTCAGCACCGCGTCGGTGCGGTGCTCACGGGCCGTCAGGGGCACGTAGTCCAGGTCGCACTCCGGGTCGGGGGTGTGCAGGTTCGCCGTCGGCGGCACGACGTTGTGCTCCATGGCGAGGACGGAGGCGGCGATCTCGATCGAGCCGATCGCGCCCAGCGAGTGCCCGACCATCGACTTGATGGAGGACACCGGGGCCCGGTAGGCGTGCTCGCCCAGGCTCTTCTTGAACGCGGCCGTCTCGTGCCGGTCGTTCTGCTTGGTGCCCGAGCCGTGCGCGTTGACGTAGTCGATGTCCTCGGGGTTCAGCCGGGCCTCGTCCAGCGCGACCGTGATGGCCTCGGCCATCTCCACGCCGTCCGGGCGCAGGCCCGTCATGTGGAAGGCGTTGCAGCGCGAGGCGTAGCCGGCGATCTCGGCGTAGATGTGCGCGCCCCGCTTCAGCGCCCCCTGGAGCTCCTCCAGGACGAACACCGCGGAACCCTCCCCCAGCACAAAGCCGTTGCGGGTCCCGTCGAAGGGGCGCGAGGCGTGCTCGGGGTCGTCGTTGCGCGGGGTGGTGGCCTTGATGGCGTCGAAGCAGGCCAGGGTGATCGGGGAGATCGGGGCGTCCGTCGCACCCGCCACCACCGCGCAGGCCGAGCCCTCACGGATCAGCTCGGCGGCGTGGCCGACCGAGTCCAGGCCCGAGGTGCAGCCGGTGGACACCACCGTCGCGGGGCCCTCGGCGCCCACCGCCCACGCCACCTCGGCGGCGAAGGAGCTGGGCACCAGGTAGTTGTACAGATGCGGTACGGCGTAGGTGTGGTCCACCAGGTCCAGCCGGCCGCCGTCGCTGACGACGCGGTACTCCTGGTCGAGGCCCATGGTGGCGCCGACCGCGCTGCCGATGGTGACGCCGACCCGGTGCGGGTCCGCGCCGGTCAGGTCCAGGCCGCTGTCGGCGAGCGCCTCCCGGGCGGTGACCACGGCGAGCTGGGCCGCGCGGTCCATCCGGCGGATCTCCTGCGGGCTCAGCCCGTGCTCCTCCGGGTCGAAGTCGATCTCGGCGGCGACGCGGGAGCGGAAGGAGGACGGGTCGAAGAAGGTGATGCCCCGGGTGGCGGTACGGCCCTCGCTGAGCAGGTTCCAGAAGTTCTTGGTGCCGACACCACCGGGGGCCGTGACACCGACCCCGGTGATGACCACTCGCCTGGCGTTCACGCCCGGCCCTCCCAGTCGTAGAAACGCGTGGCGACCGCGTCGGCGGGGGACCGCCAGGTCGCCGGGTCGTAGGCCTCGATGAACGGCTTGAGGTCCTCGCTGATCTGCACGAAGCGGGGGTCGGTCTTGGCCGCCTCGATCAGCTCGCCGCCGTTGTCGGTGTCGAAGTCCTGGAGGTGGAAGTACAGGCCGCGGTAGGTGAAGAGCTGACGGCGCCGGGTGCCCATCAGATGCGGCATCTCGGTGGTGTCGAACTCCTGGAACAGCCGGGCCACCTCATGGCTGTGACCCGGGTCCATCCGGGCGACGATCAAGGTGCTGTGCATGGTCTCTCCATTCAGCGGTACGTCGGAGGGGGTGGCGGGGGCGGACGTGCTCAGCGCGCCGGGCCGAACCAGTGCTCCAGGGCCATCGGGAGGTCCGCGTGGCTGCCCGGGGCCGCCCAGGCCACGTAGCCGTCGGGGCGGACGAGGACGGCCGTGGTGCCGGCGAGGGGGCTGCCGGCGGGCAGGACGGGCTCGGCGGTGACGATGTCGATGCGGTCCTGCCAGTCCCAGGCGCGGTCGCGCAGCCGCTCGTTGTCCGTGAGGTCCAGCAGCACACCCCGGCCCGCGTGCAGCGCCTCGGTGCTGGAGGAGACCAGCCGGTGCCCGGTCAGCTTCACGTCGGGCAGGCGGCGGCCGAGCAGCGGGTGGGGACCGCCGTCGAGGTCGTAGTGGATCTCCAGGCCGGACACCATCGCCGCGAAGTGCCGGCTGACCTCGGGGTAGCGGATCAGCTCGGTCAGCACGTCGCGCAGCGGCTGCACCTCGGGCCCGGACAGGAACAGCAGCCCCTGCGCCTGGGTGTTCATCAGCAGCCGCTTGCCGACCGGGTGCCGCTCGGCGTGGTAGGTGTCGAGCAGCGCCTCCGGCGCCCGGCCCCGTGCCACCGCGCCGAGCTTCCAGCCGAGGTTGACCGAGTCCTGGATGCTGGTGTTCATGCCCTGACCGCCGGCCGGGAGGTGGATGTGCGCGGCGTCGCCCGCGAGGAAGACCCGCCCCCGCCGGTACTCGGTGACCTGCCGGGTCGCGTCGCCGAAGGACGACACCCACACCGGTTCGGCGTGCGAGATGTCGTCGCCGGTCAGCCGCTGCCAGGCCGCGGCCACCTCGTCCCACGTCGGCGGCTGCTCCCGGCGCTGCGGCGGGGTGCCCCGCTCGCACACGATCAGCCGGGTGATCCCACCGGGCAGCGGGCCGACCATGACCATGCCGCCGGGCAGGGTCTCGCCGATCATCCGGGGCTCCAGCTGGATGCCCTTGACGTCGGCGAGGAACATCTCCAGCGTGGCCGCCGTGCCGGGGAAGTCGAAGCCGGCGGCCTTGCGGATGGTGGACCGTCCGCCGTCGCAGCCGACCAGGTACTCGGCGCGCAGCCGGTGCACGCCCTCGGGGCCGCGCACCTCGACCTCGACGCTGTCCTCCTTCTCCTTGACGGACAGCACCTCGTGCCGGCGCCGGATGTCCGCGCCGAGCTGCGTGGCCCACTCCTCCAGGACGGTCTCGGTGACCGACTGCGGAATGGTCTTGGCGGCCTGGTGGGCGCCGTCGAGCACTCCGAAGTCGACCGGCAGGCCGCCGAAGTGGCCCACGTTGCTGACCTCGATGTCGCCGAACCGGGGCAGCAGTCCGCGCTGGTCGAAGATCTCCATGGTGCGGGCGGTGAAGCCGAGGCCGCGCGACTCCCCGGTGCGCGCGGCCAGCTTCTCCAGCACGATGACGTCGACGCCCGCGAGCCGCAGCTCACCGGCGAGCATCATCCCGGCCGGTCCGGCGCCCACGACGATGACAGTTGCGTCCATGACACTCCTCGGGACAACCCGCCCTCCGGGCGGGGAAGGAACGGGTCAGATCAGGAAAGCCCTAGGGCGTGTTTCGAAAGTCCCGTCTGGCCCGCGACGCCTGGCACGGCGCCTCGCTGCGTTGTCGGGATCGCCCGCGTACGCCCAGTACGCGGGCGACCCTCCGCCTTGCGATGCACCGCACCAGACGCCGCGGGCCCCGCCCTCCGGGCGGACGACGCTACTTTCGAAACACGCCCTAGGGCCGGTAGAAGCGGCCGATCCCGTCGTTGGCCACCTGTGCGGCGGCCGCGTGCCGCGGGTCGGGGGCGATCGCCTCGTGCCGCACGGCGACCTCGGCGAGCTTGATGGTGTGCTCGTCGCCGATCTCGGCGGCCCGCGCGAACACCTCCGCCACGCCCGGCGCCCGGGGCAGCGGGGCCGTGGGCCGCGGGGTGGCGTGGAACCAGTCGAGCATCGTGCGGCTGACGGCCCGCGCGACCCGGTACGACGGCAGCCGCTGCTCCTCGGGCAGATGCCCGACGACCAGCCGTACGGCGGCCGGCCCGGTGACCGCGTGGATCAGCGGGATCGGGTGCCGCTGGGCGACGGTGGCGTAGATCCCGGCGTACTCGGCGACCAGGTCGTCCAGCGCCCGGACGACCGGCTCCCGCCCGTCGTCCCCCTCCGGCAGGACCAGCCCCGGCTCCTCGCCGACGGTCACCCCGCCGGTGGAGTGCCGCGCAGCCCAGTAACCCAGCCCCTGGGCCAGCTCGGCCAGTGGGAGCTTGTTCTCCTCGCCCGCGGCGGCGACGGCCCGCACCGCGTGTGCGGTGCGGATCACCCCGTGCGTCAGCATCCCCGACATGCCGGGCAGCAGCCGGGGCCACCAGCGGGCCAGCACCTCGGTCCACGGCGCCCCGGTCAGCTCCCGCTCGAACAGGGCGGTCCAGTCGGCGACCCGGGAGAAGTTCCCGAGCGCGCCACGCCAGTCCGCCTCGTCGGCCGGGTCGATGTCCCAGCGGCGCTCGGGGACGTCGTGGTACTCCCGGTTGCGCAGGTTGTCGTCGACCCAGCCGGGCACCTCGTCGGCGTACCCCATGTGCGCCAGCGCCTCCGCGGCCATCGGCGCGTGGTTGACGAAGGACCCGCCGTGCTCGAAGCCCACGCCGCGCAGTCGCTGGAGTGCCTCGCTCACGGCGTCGCTGTAGGTGAGTGCTGCCACGTGGATCAGTCCTTGATGTCGCAGACGGCGGCTCCGGACGACAGGGCCTGACCCGCCGTGGCGGCCAGCCCCGTGACGGTGCCGGACTTGTGCGCGGTGAGCGGCTGCTCCATCTTCATCGCTTCGAGTACGACGACCAGTTCGCCCTGCTCGACCCGCTGCCCCTCCGCCACGGCGACCTTGACGACGGTCCCCTGCATCGGCGAGGTGAGCGTGTCGCCGGAGACCCCGGCGCCCGCGCCGCCGCCCGCGCTCCGGCGCCGTGGCCTGGGAGCGGCGGCCGCCCCGACGAGGCTCAGCTCCGGCACCCGCCCGAGCGACGCGGGCAGCGTCACCTCCAGCCGCTGACCGCCGACCTCGACGACGACGGTCTCACGGCCGGTGTCCTCCTCCTCGGCGCCGGAGGCGGGGGTGGTGAAGGGCTTGATCTCGTTGACGAACTCGGTCTCGATCCAGCGGGTGTGGACCGTGAACGGGTCGGTGGATCCGGTGAGTTCGGGCGCGAACGCCGGATCCTTGACCACCGCCCGGTGGAACGGGACGGCCGTCGCCATGCCCTCGACCTTGAACTCCTCCAGCGCCCGCGCGGCACGCTGCAGCGCCTCCTTGCGGGTGCGGCCGCTGACGATCAGCTTGGCGAGCAGCGAGTCCCAGGCCGGGCCGATCACGCTGCCCGACTCCACCCCCGCGTCCAGCCGGACGCCGGGCCCGGACGGCGGCGCGAACAGCGTCACCGTCCCCGGCGCGGGCAGGAAACCCCGCCCCGGATCCTCGCCGTTGATCCGGAACTCGAAGGAATGGCCGCGCAGCGGCGGGTCGTCGTAGCCCAGCTCCTCGCCGTCGGCGATGCGGAACATCTCGCGGACGAGGTCGATCCCGGCGACCTCCTCGGTGACCGGGTGCTCCACCTGGAGGCGGGTGTTGACCTCCAGGAAGGAGATCGTGCCGTCGAGGCCGACCAGGAACTCGACGGTACCGGCGCCGACGTATCCGGCCTCCTTCAGGATGGCCTTCGACGCCCGGTACAGCTCGGCGACCTGGGCCTCCGACAGGAACGGCGCCGGGGCCTCCTCGACCAGCTTCTGGTGGCGGCGCTGGAGCGAGCAGTCACGGGTGGAGACGACGACGACGTTGCCGTGCTGGTCGGCCAGGCACTGGGTCTCGACGTGCCGGGGCTTGTCCAGGTACCGCTCGACGAAGCACTCGCCCCGGCCGAACGCGGCGACGGCCTCGCGGACCGCCGAGTCGTACAGCTCGGGTACCTCTTCGAGGGTCCGGGCGACCTTCAGGCCACGGCCACCGCCGCCGAACGCGGCCTTGATGGCGATCGGCAGCCCGTGCTCCTGAGCGAAGGCGACGACCTCCTCGGCGCCGCTCACCGGATCGGGCGTACCGGCGACGAGCGGGGCGCCCGCGCGCTGGGCGATGTGCCGGGCCGCCACCTTGTCACCCAGGTCGCGGATGGCCTGCGGCGGCGGCCCGATCCAGATCAGCCCGGCGTCGAGCACGGCCTGCGCGAACTCGGCGTTCTCCGACAGGAAGCCGTAACCCGGATGGATGGCGTCCGCGCCGGACTCACGGGCGGCCTTCAGGACCTTCTCGATGTCGAGATAGCTGGTGGCCGGGGTGTCACCGCCCAGGGCGAACGCCTGGTCCGCGGCGCGGACATGGAGGGCGTCGCGGTCCGGGTCGGCGTACACGGCCACGCTCGCGATCCCGGCGTCCCGGCAGGCGCGGGCCACCCGGACGGCGATCTCGCCACGGTTGGCGATGAGCACCCGGCGCATGTCAGGACACCCGGGCCGGTGCCGTCGGCTCACCGGCCTGGCTGAACCCGCCGGCTCCGGTCTCCAGCGGACCCAGCGATCCGTCGAAGAAGATCAGCGGGTCCTGGCCATGCTGGGGGACGCCCAGCTCCACCACCTCGCCGATGACGATGTCGTGGTCGCCGGCCGCGTGCACGTCGACGGTGGTGCAGGCGAGGTAGGCCAGGGCCTCGCTGAGCGCCGGCAGTCCGTCCGCGGTGAAGTGGTGCGGGACGCCCGCGAACGCGTCGGACCGCTTGCCTGCGAAGTGGCGG
Organism: Streptomyces sp. Z423-1; assembly: GCF_013009255.1. Lineage (NCBI taxonomy): Bacteria > Bacillati > Actinomycetota > Actinomycetes > Kitasatosporales > Streptomycetaceae > Streptomyces > Streptomyces sp. Z423-1. Next base: position 5,528,775 of record NZ_CP053109.1, on the reverse strand, counting down.
GCGAGCGGCTGCTGACGCCCGGACAGGAAATTGACGGCGAAGCCGCCGCTCTCCTGGAGCAGGTCGTGCAGCCGGGACTGCTTGTGCAGGCAGAACAGCACGAGCGGGGGTTCCAGCGAGACCGAGGTGAAGGAGTTGACGGTGGTGCCCTCGGCCCGGCCGCTCGGCCCGGTGGTGACCACCGTGACGCCGGTCGTGAACAAGCCGCACACGCGGCGCAGACTCAGCGGCTCGATGGGCTGTCGCTCAGGGGTGCGGGTCAGCGACCGCGCTGCTGCGGACATGCTCATCCCTTTCATGGGGGTGTCGTGGGTGTGCCGCGCGGATCAGAGGAGCTTGCGGACCTTGGAGCCGGCCTTGACGATGCCGAGCAGGAACTCCCGGCCGACGCTGTTCATCTCCGACGGGGCCTGCACCGACGCCCAGAACAGGAAGCGGGCCATCGTCTGCACGGACGGGTAGATGAAGCGCTGCTTCTCGTCCTTCCAGCCGAAGACCGGGTTCACGATGGGCGACTCGTCCAGGACCTTGAAGATGATGTCGGCGGCCTCGTCACCGGTGAGCGCGCCCGCCTCGTACTTCTCGCAGGTCTCCGCGGTGGTGTCCAGGATCCGCTTGAAGGAGTCGGACTGCGGCCACCACAGGCCCGGGTACGGGACCTGCTCCAGCTCGTCGAAGTGCTCCCGGCGGCCGTCGCGGGCGTAGGCCAGGCGGGCCCGGGTCAGTCGCATCGTGCCGGGGGTGATGAAGGAGCCCCACACCCGGAACACCGCGTTCCACAGGCGGAAGTGCGAGAAGGAGATGAAGGAGCTGTTGACCAGTTCGTCGTTGTACTGGAGCAGGCCCTGCTCCAGCCGCTCGACGTACTCGAAGCGCTCGGCGGAGAAGTCGCCGTCCTTCAGGGCCTCGATCAGCCGGGAGGTCAGCGCGTCGACCACCTCGAAGGTGTTGGACAGACCGCGGGAGAACAGCGCGTCGATGAAGCCGGCCGCGTGCGACATCAGGCACCAGCGGTCGCCGATGGTCTGCTTCGAGGAGTACTGCAGCCGGTCCGTGGATACCCACTCGCGCACCCGCTGGGCGCCGACGAACTGCCGCTTGACGGCGGGGTACTTGTCGAGGAAGAGCTGGAACTCCTGCTCCGGAGTGAGGTCCTTGGGCTTGGGGTAGGTGCGCTCGTCGATGGTCAGGCCGACGCTGCACAGCGGGTTGCGGGACTTGTCGTGGTTGTCGAACGGGATGATCCAGAACCAGCCGCGCTCGATCAGGTGGTGCAGGGTGCCGGTGTGCCAGTCGGCCGGCGGGCGCAGGTCCTTGGGGTGGCCGCTGACGTCGTCGAACCGCTTGATGCCGACGTAGTGCGTGAACATCGAGCGGCTGTGGTGCTTGAAGCGGGCCGGCTTCTCGCGCAGGTCGAACTTCTCGGCGAGCGGGGAGCGGAAACCGGAGGCGTCCACCAGGTACTTCGCCCGGTACTGCTCGGGCTGGGCGTTCGGTGCGGCGCTCTTTCCGGTGACGGTCACGCCGTCGTCGTCGAAGTCGACCTCGCTCGCGCGCCAGTTCTGCCGGGGCACACAGCCGTACTTGATCGCCACGTGGAACATGAACGAGTCGCTGTCCTGGCGGTGCATATGGCTGTTCTGGTGGAAGATCTTGGGCAGCGCCAGCTGGGTGGCCGCCCGCGGGTCGGGCTCCTGGCCCACCTCGTGCTTGATGAAGCCGAAGTGCGCCTTGGTGCCGAAGGTCGGGCCGATGTCGCGGGTGGACGCCTGGACGCTGGACAGGCTCTTCAGCTCGGGGATGTCGTGCCGCTCGGAGAGGATGTGGATCCACTCCACGAGCTGCGGGGTCATGGACTCGCCGACGGCGAAGCGCGGGTGGGCGGCCGCGTCGACCAGCAGGACCCGAGCGCCGTTCTTGGCCAGGATCGTGCCGGTCACGGAGCCGGCCAGGCCCGAGCCCAGGATGATGACGTCGAAGGTCATCTCCTCGGGTATGCGGGCCGATTCCGTCGCGCCTTCGGTCATCTTCGCGACCATGAGCTGTCTCCTTCTCCGGGGGCGGAATACCGCATGAAAAAAGGCCCTTCATTCGGAGAATGAAGAGCCGTGGAAAAAGGCGTGAGGCAACCGCTGAATCAAGCGTGACAGGTTTGGGCCAGAGGGTCAACCCCTGGCTGGAACAGCCGACTTGCTGTTTCCGGAAAGGCCACTTCCGGAAAGGCCACTTCCGGAATGCTCGCCGGATTGCTCGGCGGATTGCTCGCCGGAATGCGCACCGGATTTCGTCGTCGGTTCCAGGAGTTTCAGCAGCAGCGTCCGCAGTTCGTCCTCGCCGCCGGGGCCGAGCATGGCGGCCACGTCGTCCGCGAGTTCCTGTACGGCCGCGGTGACGACGGCGAGTTTCTCCCGGCCGTCGTCGGTCACCTCAAGTGCGTACCGGCGCCGGTCGTGCGGGTCCCGGCCGCGGCGTACGAGCCCCTGCTTGACGAGTTCGTCCACGAGCTGGGACACGGCCGGCCCGGTGATGGCGAGGAACTCCGCGAGCTGCTGCTGGGAACACGGGCCGGAGGCGACGAGCGCGGACAGGGGACCGTAGTGGCGGACGCGCAGTCCGGTGCCGGTGAGCTTGTCGTCGCCGTGCCGGCGCAGCCGGAAGTGGACCTGCGCCACCAGGTATTCGGTGCCCTGCACCAGCGGCTGCGCCGACTCGGGCAGCAGCCGGGTGAGCAGTTCGTCGAGCCGGGCGGTCTCCTGGGGGGTGAGGACGGCGGTCAAGCGTGCGTCCCGCTCGGCCACGGCCCGGCGCATGGCCCCGAGGGCGGCGCGGCCCCGGTCGGTCAGGGACAGCACGTACTGGCGCCGGTTGTCGGGGTTGCGGGTGCGCTGGACCTCGCCGCGGGCCTCCAGGCGGTCGATGACCTGCACCATGATCGTGCGGTTGATGCCCAGCCGCTCGGCGAGGTCGAGCTGGGACGCCCAGTCCTGGCCGGTGAGGGCGTCGAGGACGAGGAAGTCCCGGGAGTCGGTGTCGGTGCCGTCGGGGGTGGCGGAGAACTGGGCGTGGACCCGGCGCAGGAGGTAACTGACGTAGCCCGCGAGCGACTCCGGGAGCACTCCCGGGACCTCGGCGGTCTCCTCGGTCCGCGTCACGGGAACCGCCGGATCCCCGTCGTTCGCCGGTTCTTGGACCTCGTCGCGCACACGCCGCAAAACAGCACCTCCCGCCCGAGTATAAGTGCGGTGCACCCGCCGTCCCCTCGGGTGCACCGCGGCCTGGGAATTCAGTGGGCGCCGTCCTCCGGGACCAGTTCCAGCACCGACCGGACACCGGCCGCCTGGCTGCCGGCCTCGAAGACGCCGGTCAGCTTCAGGCCTGCCCGGGCGGCGAGGCGGGCGAGGTCGTCGACGCCGCGTTCCACCCCGGCGAAGTAGGCGAGCATCCTCAGGTCCATGGCCGTCTCGGGGTGCTCGCCGGTCTCCTCGATGACCAGGACCCGGCCGCCGTCCGCGACGGCGTCGGCGCAGCGGCCCAGGATGCGCAGGGCGTCGTCGTCGGACCAGTTGTGCAGGACGGAGGAGAGGATGTAGCCCCCGCCACCGGCGGGCAGCTCGTCGAAGAAGCTGCCGTCGACGACCTCGGCGCGGTCGGACAGGCCGAGCGCCCGGAAGCGGTCTGCCGCGCGGGCTGCGGTGGCCTTGAGGTCGACGACCGTGCCGCGCAGTGCCGGGTGGGCCGCGAGCAGCCCGCCGAGCAGGACGCCGCTGCCGCCGCCGAGGTCGTAGACGTGGCCCAGCGCGGACCAGTCGTACGCGGCGGCGATCGAGGGCACGTCCCGGGCCAGGTTGTCGGCCATGATCGCGTCGAAGGACTCGGCCAGCGCCCGGTCGGCGGCCAGGTCCTCCCAGTAGGGCAGGCCGTAGCGGACGGGGTAGGCGGGCTCGCCGGTGCGTACCACGTGGGCCAGTTCGGCGAGGCTGAGGTCACCGCGGCCGAGGGCTCCGCCGAGGTCGACGAGCCGGTGCTGGCCGCCGGGGTGGTCGCTGCGCAGCTGCTCCCCGAGGCCGGTCAGCCCGTACGTCCCGCCGCCCAGGGTGAGCACGCCGACGGTGACGAGATGCCGCAGGACCCGCTCCAGCGCCCCGGCGTGCAGTTCCTCGGCCCGCGCGATCTCCATGGCGGTGACGCGGCCGGCGGCGATGTGGTCGGCGACCCGGTAGGTGGCGGCGACGCGCACGGCCATGGGCGTCACGAGGTCGGCGAGCTCCCACAGTGCGAGGGAACGGTTCTCCGGACCACTGTTCGACATACGGGTCTCTGCTCCGTCGTTGGTCTGCTCGGTCTGTGCGTTCCGCGAGGGCTGGGGCATCTCGGCGCCTCTTTCCGGGCTTGGGTGCGTGTGGGGGGAGGGGGCCGGCGGCCCGCCACGGGGGGGCGGGGCCGCCGGGGCGGGTCACAGCGCGACGGGGGGCTGAGCCCCGTCCCGCTGCGGCTGGGGTGCCGACTTCGGCGCGGTGACCAGCGCCGTCAGCAGGGCCAGCAGGTAGAGGCCGCCACCGATCAGGAAGCCGTACGAGTAGCCGGCGGTCAGCGCGTCGGACGTGCCGGGGTCGGACTCGTTCTGCGTGACCACGGTGGCCGCCGCGGCCAGCGTGGCGAGACCGACCGCGCCACCGATCTGCTGCGCGGTGTTGATCAGGCCGGACGCGGCGCCGGTCTCCTGCGGCGCGACCCCGCGGACGCTGATGATGGTGACGGCCACGAAGACCATGCCGAGGCCGAGCCCGGAGACCAGCTGCGCGGGCAGCAGCGCGACCCAGGGGTTCTGACCCGGGGCCAGCAGGCTGAACCAGACCATGCCCAGGATGCCGACGGTCAGACCGGCCGAGATCACCGTGCGCTCGGACATCCGGGCCAGCAGCTGCGGGCCGATGGCGCCGGCCGCGAGCAGCATGCCCACCGCGTACGGCAGGTAGGCGACGCCGGTGACCATCGGATCGTAGCCCTTGACCACCTGCATGTAGAGGGTCAGGAAGTAGAAGGTGGCGAGCATGCCCGCACCGACCAGGAACATCACCAGGTTGGCGCCCAGGCGGCCCTTGTCGGCCAGCACGCCGCCGGGGATCATCGGCGCCCGCGCGGTGCGCTGGATGGTGACGAAGGCGATCAGCAGGACCAGCGCGACACCGAGGGCGATCAGCGTGCTGGTGTCGTCGAGGCCCTCCTCACCGGCGCGGGTGATGCCGTAGACCAGGGCGCCGAAGCCGAAGGTGGCGGTGAGGGCGCCCGGCACGTCGACCTTGCCGCGCTCACGGCCGCCCTCGATGAGGACACCGGTGCCGACCAGGACGGCGAGGGCGATCGGGATGTTGACGAACATCACCCAGCGCCAGTTCAGGTACTCGGTCAGCGCGCCGCCGAGCAGCAGGCCGACGACCGAGCCGAGGCCGCCCATCGCGCCGTACACACCGAGCGCCTTGTTGCGGGCCGGGCCCGCCGGGAAGGTGGTGGCCAGCAGGGACAGCGCGGTCGGCGCGGCGATGGCGGCGCCCAGACCCTGCAGCAGCCGGGCGGTGATCAGCAGTCCGCCGGTGGTGGCCAGACCGCCGAGCAGGGAGGCGGCGGTGAAGATGACCAGGCCGATCCGGAAGACCAGCCGGCGGCCGAACAGGTCACCGGCGCGGCCACCGGCCAGCAGCAGTCCGCCGAAGGCCAGGGCGTAGGCGGTGACGACCCAGCCGAGGCCGGCCTCGCTGAGGCCGAGGGCGCTCTGCATGCTCGGCAGGGCCACCGCCACGATCGTGTTGTCCAGGACGAGCATCAGCTGTGCTGCGGCGATGACCAGCAGCGCGAGGCCGAGCTTGCCGTCCTTCTGCGGCGGCGCCGCGGCCCTGGGGACGGCCTGGGTGCGGTCTTGCAGCGACATGAGCTCTCTCCGATGTCTCTGGATTGCGGGGGGGTGTGGGACGGACGTGAGGGCCCTGTGTCAGCGGGCGGTGGAGCCGGCCTTGGTGCCCCAGATGTCCAGCGCCTCGTAGGCTGCGCGCCACTCGGTCTCGTAGGCGTTCTTCAGCTGCTCGGGCATCTTGCCGAGGATTCCGGCGACCTTGGCGACGTCCATGTCGTCGAGCAGCCAGGGCAGGTAGTAGCGGGAGTCGTCGCCGACGCGGGTGCGCTGCTCGGCGCTGAAGGCGGCCCACTGCTCCGCGGTCATCGTGATGTCCATCAGCTGCAGCGCGTCGCGCTCCTCGTGGTCGAGGTGGCCGCTGAGCTTGGTGTAGAGCGTGTCGGTCAGGCCGCCGAGGCGCTCCAGGCCGGAGTCCCGGTCGGCGAGGGCCGCGTCGATGTCGGCGAGCAGCGGGTCGATGACCGCGTGCTCGGCCTCCATGTCGTCCAGCAGGGCCAGTTCGGCGGGCTTGCCGGCCAGCGCCTGCTGCATCACCGGCCACACGGTGACGTCCTCGGACGTGTGGTGGATGGTCAGGAACTTCTTGAACAGCTCCCAGCCGACCGCCGTGCTCAGCACATGACGGGGGTCCTCGTCGACCCGGGCCGTGATCCGCGCGATCCGCTCCAGCTCCCGCCGGAGGGCGTCGTGGATGGCGAACATCATCGTCATGTCGAGGTTCTTGAACTCCTGGCTCATCACTGTCTCCCTCAGTGCCTCACTGCTGCGTTGCCGTGCTGCGACAGTATCGTCAACTTGCTTATCCATCAACGCGTCCAACTAACAACCTGCCAACCATCAAAGACCCAAGGAGTGATGGAAAGGGCAGGTCAGGGATGCCTTCAGCGGGTCCCGGCGGACTCCAGGACCGGCTCTTCTTGGCCGATTCCGGATGGGTCGTCGGCCGGATACGGATCCCCCGCACCCCGGCGGATCCAGCTCAGCGCCGGCGAGGTGGCCGCCGTGGTCAGCAGCGCCATCAGCACGAGGATCGTGAACAGGTCGGGCCCGATGACCCCGAGGCCGAGGCCGATGTTCAGCACGACCAGCTCGGTCAGGCCGCGGCAGTTCATCAGCGCGCCGATCGACATCGCGTCCCGCCAGCCCTGGCCCGCGAGCCGGGCCGCGACCGAACCACCGCCCCACTTGCCGAGCACGGCGACGGCGAGCACGGCGCCCGCCCACAGCCACTGCGTCGCGTCACCGCCCAGCAGCGATACATCGGTCTTCAGGCCGGTGCCGACGAAGAACAGCGGCAGCAGCACGGGCACGGTGAACGCCCGCACCCGACCCGCGGCGGCCTCGATCTTCCGCCGGCCACGCGGAGTGATCACGCCGAACAGGAACGCGCCGAACAGCGCGTGCACACCGATCTCCTCGGTGGCGACCGCGCCCAGGCACAGCCCGCTGAACAGCACGACCAGCACCACGCCGTCGGCGTACTTGCGCTCGGCCCGCCCCACCCACCGGTTCAGCAGCGGACGTACGACACAGAACATGGCCAGCGTGAAGGCGGCGGCGTACGCGGCGGTGGTGACCGCCTCCATCGGCGAGCTGCTCTTCGCCACCGCGACCACGGCCGCCAGCAAGCACCAGGCGGTCACGTCGTCCACCGCCGCGCACGCCATGGCGAGCGCCCCCACCCGGGTGCGGTACAGGCCCCGGTCGGTGAGGATGCGCGCCAGTACGGGGAAGGCGGTGATGCTCATCGACACCGCGATGAACAGCACGAACGCGAGCTTGTCGGTGCCCGCCGGGGCGAAGGTCTCGTACATGCCGAAGGCCAGCAGGGTGCCCAGCAGCAACGGCACGGCGATGCCGGCCTGCGAGACCGCCACGGCCGTACGGCTGTGGCCGCGCAGCGCTTTGAGGTCCAGTTCCAGCCCGACGAGGAACATGAAGGCGAGCAGCCCGATGGTGCCCAGCACGCCGATGTACGGCAGGACGGACTCCGGGAAGAGCCAGGCCTGCGCCTCCGGCCACAGCCAGCCCAGCAGCGAGGGTCCGAACAGGATGCCGACGACGATCTCGCCCACCACGGGCGGCTGCCCGAGCCGCCGCACGAGCTGGGCACCGGCTCTGCAGGCGAGGATCACCACGGGCACGGCGATCAGCAGATCGGACAGTGGATCGGGGGGAACAGCGGCCATCACACGTCTCCTGTGGAGGGTTCGGGGAAGGAAAAGCGCGCGGGTCTCCCTTGGCGCCGACAGCCGGTCAGGAGGCGTACGGGCGTGCCGCCTTCGCCTCGCGCAGCGCGCGGGCCCACCACAGCAGCTGGTCGAGCATGAGCTTGGCCGCGGACTCCGCGCCCTCGGGATCGGCGGGGAAACGGCCCTCGGCGTCGTAGTGTTCGAGGATCCTGGGGAAGGTGACGATGTCCTTCATCCCCACGCAGTGGAACTCGGCGAAGATCTGCCGCAGATGCTCGATCGCGCGCACCCCGCCGGCCGTGCCGAGCCCATAGCCGACGAAGCCGACCGGCTTGGCCTGCCACTCGGACTGGAAGCTGTCGATGAGGGTCTTCAGCGGGCCGGGGACGCTGCGGTTGTACTCCGGTACGACCACGACATACGCCTCGGCCCCGGTCAGCCGCGGCCGCAGCGCCGCCGCCGCCGGGTCGTCCGCGTCGAGGCTCGCGGGCAGCAGGTGGTCCGCCACGTCGACGACGTCCAGGACGAGGTCGTCACGGCGCGAGGCGACCCGCGCGAACCAGCCCGCGACGTCCGGCGCGAGCCGTCCGTCCCGGGCGGAGCCGACGAGCAGCGTGACCCGCACCGGGCGCGTCACGAGGCCGGGCGTGCTCATCGCCGTACCGCCGGACTCGGCGTGGCCACCGGCGTCAGCGCCAGGAACTCCTTGGCGTCGACGCGGGAGAGGATACGGCGGGTCAGGGCGGGCATCTTCGTGGTGCCGTCGTCGGTGAAGACGACCGGGTTGGTCACCTGGACGCGCCGGCCCCGGGTGGTGATCTCGCAACCGCCCGCCGCCAGCACGTTCTTGACCCAGTCGGAGCCGGGCCCGTACGGCAGTGTGATGACGATGTCCTCGCCGCGCCGGAACAGCTTCACCGGTGTGGCGAACTCGCGCCCCGACTTACGGCCGCGGTGGTGCACCTTCCCGAACCCGGGCAGCCGGCTGAACAGCGGGCCCACCAGGTGGTTGGCGAACTTCCGGTTGAAGCGGGCCACTTTCCTGTCGATCGGCACGGATCTTCCCTCCCTCTGATCTGTCGGTCACCGCTGAACGCCGGGCGGGCGCCGGTCCGTGTCTCGACGGCCGGCGCCCGTCCGGATCGGGGCGTGCGGTCAGGCGGCGGGCTTGCCCGCGCCGGGGCCGCCGTTCGCGCCGGCCGGGGTCAGCGGGCCGACCGGCTTGCCGCCGGACTTCAGGAAGCGCTCCAGGGTGAAGTTGTCGACGATGCCCCAGCGCTCGGCGATCCGGTCGCCCTCGAAGCGGAACCAGATGATCGCCTGGTGCTGCACCTGCAGACCCGTCGCCGGGATGCCGATGAACGGGCCGGTGTGCTTGCCGTGCATCACCCAGCGGATCGCGGCCTTGTCGCCCATCGAGATGAAGTCGAGGATCTCGTAGCGGATGTCGCTGAACGCGGCCTGCTGGATCTTGATGGTGTGCTTGAACGCCTCCGGGCCGCGCATGGAGTCGTCGTGGCTGCCGTTGTTGCGGAAGTCCGCGGTCAGGTAGCGGTCGGCGGCCGAGAGGTCACCGAGGTCCAGGCCCTCGTGGAAGACCTTCTCGATGACGTCCCGCTGCTGCTCGGCGGTGAGCGTGGTGGGCATGCGTCAGTTCTCCTTCGTCGCCGCGGGGTTCGCGGGTGTGGTGGCCGGTGTGTTCGCGGGTGTGTTTCCGCGGGTGTCGAGCGTCGTGGCGTCGACCTGGGTCACGCCCCTGGGCACGGCTCCCGTGGTCCACACGATGCGCAGCCGCAGCCGGTCGAAGCGCCAGCCGTCCGGCGTGCGCCGGGCCGTGCCGGTGAACCGGCCGCCGAGCTGGAAGTACTCGGAGGGGTCCGGCGGCACGGGCGAGCCGTGGTGCACATGGGACGCGATCAGGCTCCAGCTGAGCCCGGCCCGGTCGCCGTCGAGGTCGACCGAGCTGTCGGAGCCGTGGTGGTGCGTACGGCCCCAGCGCGCCATGATCTCGGTGGTGAAGGCGCCGACACCGGCGATGCCCCGGTGGCTGCCCACCGGGAAGGTCATCTCGATGTCCTCGGTGAACAGGGACTTGGCCCAGGCCTCGCCGAAGTCGCCCTCGTCGAGGCTGGCCAGGTAGCGGCCGGCGAGCCTCTGCAGTTCGGCGAGGTCGGCCAGCCGGGCGACCTCGGCGGCCAGGGCGGCCGGATCCGCCGCCTGGGGCCGGGTCATGACACCCGGCGCGCTTCGGTCCTGGCGTCCGTCGCGTAGATCACGACGCCGTCCGGACCGTGCACGACGGCCTTGCCCTCGCCGGTGAGCGTGTCACCGGCGCGGCGGGCGGCGATGTCGATCTGGATGTAGGCGGCGCGGTGGCCGTTGGGGCTGATCTGGGTGACGTCGAGGTTGAAGTCCTCGCGCAGCGTGAAGTGCAGCTCGGTGTCGCTGGTCACGGTCCAGGAGCCGGTGCCGGTGCTCTTCTTCGTCGTGACCGAGAGCGAACCGTCCTGCTCGAAGGTGACCGTGTAGTCGTCCACCTCACCGTCGTGCGTGACCGTACCCGTCCAGCGACCGACGGGCGTCCAGGTAGAAACAGGCATCGACCACACTTCCTCTAGTCGGGGAAACACCGGGGAAACAAAAAATCCGCATCCAGGCCGGGAAGACCGACGTGGATACGGATTTCGAGTCAGGGCATGAAGCCGCCGGGAAAAAGTGTGACACCTTGGCCAGCACTTCGTCAACTCACGATTTCCGGCAGCGACTTGATGAATGATCGGTAAAGGGGAAAGGAAGCGGCAAGGAAGCAGCCCCTGCGGCCTGGGAGTTGGCCGCAGGGGCTGCTCAACGGGATCCCCGCACGGATCCGCGTTTTTCTCCATGACGGTCTGTAGACAAATGTGAAGCCCTTATTCCACGGCGCCGTTGCCGAAGATCGGGAATCACTTGGAATCGTCGCGGCGGGTCAGCCGGAACAGTTCGTCCAGGTCGTACTCCGCCCGCTGCGGGCCGCCGTACCGGGTGATCTTCCGGCGGCTCGCCCACTTGCGGATGGTGGCCTCGGACACCCCCATCGCGAGGGCGGCCAGTTCCGTCGAGACCCTCCGTCGCCTCCGGTTCTCCTCCTGATTCACGCGACCTCACCCTTCAGCCGGTCGGCCACCCGCATCCACTGGTGCGGCGGCAGCGCGTGCCCGGCGTCGCAGGTGACATGGCTGGGCACCCGGCCACCGCCCGCGGAGATCACCCCGTGCAGCGTGCCGTCGCACCCCGGCTCCGGGCATGAGCCGAGCGGGAACCTGCGCACCTGGCCGGGACCGAACAGCTTGCCGAAGGCGGCGAGCAGTTCGGTGACCTCCTCGTCGAAGTCGATGGCCGCGGGGTGGCGGGCCAGCCACGGCAACTGCTCCTGCAGAAACCGCACCAGGCTGCCCATCCGGGGCTCCCGGGGCCGCGGCGTCCGGTCCCGCCGCTCGTCCACCACGAGCCGTGCCCACTGCGCGAGTACGTCGGTGACCTGGGCCCGCAGGGCCACCGCGCTGTCGTCCAGCACGATGCCCACGGTGCTCCGGCTGCCACTGACCCGCTCGCGCAGCCGGGGAGTGGTCCGGGTGAGGGCCTGATCGCTCTCTTCGTAGAGTTCGAGCAGAGCACGCAGCTCCCGGTGCAGCCGGCCCACGCACCTGGCGCAGATCCGACCGCACAGGGGCACGCAGTCCCTGCTCCTGTGATCGTCGGCGAGTTGCCGAACCTCGTACATCGAATCCCCCCGCATCTCTGGGTTCTCCTGAGACTTCCTCCATGCTCGCGGCCGCCCCTACGCGCTTCAACGCAGGCCCGTTCAGGGCTTCGGCAAGCATCTGCAGTTGTGTGAACGGACCGTCAGGGCAGTGTGAGATGACCTGAACCGACCACGTGAGGCTTGAAGTCCGGCCGAGCGGTTTGATAGACATGAGAAGAATACCGTTCGACCAGTTTTTTATAAACCTCCTTCAGACCTGCGGCGGATGGCTCCGGCGCGGGCGGGCCACGGCGCTGGGAGACACCGATGAGGACCGTTCTGATCGTCGATGACGATGACGGCGTGGCCGAGTCGCTCGCGCAGGCCCTGACCGTGCACGGGTTCGTCCCGCAGCGCGCCGCGACCGGGGCCGACGCGCTGGACCTGCTGGACGACGTCTCGCTCGTCCTGCTCGAACTCACCCTGCCGGACCTGGCCGGGCACGAGGTGTGCCGGCGCATCCGGGAGCGCTCCTGTGTGCCGATCCTCGCGATGAGCGACCGGGCCGAGGAGCTGGACCGGGTGATGGCGTTCCACATGGGCGCGGACGCGTTCGCGTACAAGCCGGTGGGCTCCTACGAGTTGATCGCCCGCATCCAGGCGCTGTTCCGGCGCAGCGGCACCTGCCCCTGGCACGAGGAGCACCGTACGGAGCCGCAGGGCACGGACCGGAGCGAGCCCGGCAGCACGCCCGCCGCGCCCACCGTGACGCCGCCCCGGAACACCCTCAGCGCCGGTCCACTGGACCTCGACCTGCGCACCCGCACGGTCGCCCTGCACGGCGAGGAGATCCCGGTCACCCGGCGGGAGTTCGACCTGCTGGCGCTGCTCATGGAGGAGCCGGGCACGGTGCACCGGCGGCAGGACATCATGGCCCGGGTCTGGGACGAGAACTGGTTCGGCTCCACCCGCACCCTCGACGTCCATGTCGGCTCCCTGCGCAGCAAGCTGGGCAACCGCGAGTGGATCGAGACGGTACGCGGCATCGGCTACCGCCTGGTGGTGCCGCCCAAGGCACTGGCGCCGGTGTGGCGGACGGCGGAGCAGCCGGGCGGCTGAGCCCTCCCCGCGGCGTCACGGCCGTGCCCCCTCCCCGCCTCTGCGGGAAGGGGGCACGGTTGGTTCTGCTCAGGCGTCCGGCGCCTCGGTGTCCAGGATCGTGACCGCGCAGACGCCGACCACGGAACCCCCCTGGTGGAACTCCACGGTGAGGCTGCGCCGGCCCAGTTCGCCCACCGTCGGGTCGGAGGCCGACACCACGCAGGGCAGGTCCAGTTCGACGTACCGGTGGAACGCGGCGTCGCAGCCGACCAGCAGGCCGTGCGGCAGCCCGAGACGGGCGAGCGCCGCCTGCCGGGCGGCCTCCATGACGAGCATGCCCGGCACATGGTCCACCGGGTGGTCGAACAGCACCGGGTGGGTGGCGTCGACGCGCAGCAGGTGCACGGCACGCTGTGCGCTGCCGGTCTTGCCCTCCGGCACGCCCAGCACGACGTCGAACTCCCTGGTCCGGCCGACGAGTTCCGACGTCACCGCCGGGGCGAGCGTGCACGCCGGGCGGGCTTCGGCCCGCTCCCCGCGCAGTCTGCGGTACACCGCCGGGGCCACGCAGTCGGTGGCGGCGTACCCGTGGCCGATGAGGGTGCCGTCCCGGTGGGCGAGGACGTCGCAGGCGAAGGACACGACGTGCTCGCGTCGGCAGCGGATGTCCTTGAGCGTCACTTCCAGCACCACGTTGGCCGGCGCCCCGGCCAGGCGGGCCCCCTCCTCGGTGATCTCGAACGAGGTGCTCTTGGTGAGGAACCGCTGGCCCTGCGGGATGCCGAGCGCCTGGTGGGCGAGGAGCAGCCCGGCCTGACGTATGGACTCTCCCAGCAGCATGGGGTCGTGCCAGCGCCCCGCGACCGGGCCGTAGTAGCTGTGACCGCGCGCCCACTGGGCACCCACGCGGTACACGTCCCGTCTGTGGGGCCGGACTCCCGTGAGGAGGACCTCCGAGACCGCCGCGCGGTGCACCAGCCAGCGCGGCACCGTGCGCTCAAAGAGGTCGACCTCCCCGTTTTCGAGGGTCAAAAATTCCAGCCGATCGGCTTGCACAAGTGGACTCATCTGTGCCTCCTGAGGCGCGGAAGGAACGCGGCCTTCCGCGAGCGGAACAGGACAGGGCTTACATGGGCCGCCGTCGTGCATGGCAACGCCGCTACCAAGAGCGTACTAGCTGACTGGTTTTTTTTCTCTTGGACATGGCAGTCTTTTGCCAAGGGACTCGCGGTCGACAGGAGGTAGGCACAGTGGCCAGGGCGAGGCAGGAACGGGCCGAGATCACCCGTCAGGCAATCCTTGACGGGGCAGCGGCAGCCTTCGACGCGACCGGCTTCGGCAGCACGAGCCTGAGCGACGTCGCCCAGCAGGCGGGCGTCACGAAGGGCGCGCTCTACTTTCACTTTTCGTCCAAGGAGGCCCTCGCCCGCGCGCTGATCGACGAGCAGTTCCAGACCACCGACCTGATCGCCGGGGAGCTGATGCCGGGCGTGCAGACGGTGATCGACATGGGGCACCGGCTGGCGCACGGACTGCGCAGCGACGTCCGGCTGCGCGCCGGGATAAGGCTGGTGGTGGAGTTCGGTTCCTTCGTCGACCCCGACCCCGCACCGTACAACTCGTGGATCAGCATCGTGCGGGACTGCCTGGCACCCGCCCAGGGCCGCGGTGACCTGTTCCCGGAGATCAACGTCACCGATCTGGCGACGTACGTGTGCGGCTCGTTCACCGGTCTGCAGCTCGCGTCGTACGTCCGCACCGGCCGCGACGACCTGCACGACCGGGTCACGGACATGTTCCGCTACCTGCTCCCCGGCATCGTCCCGCCGCACCGCCTCACCGAGTTCGAAGCGGCCGGTTCCGCCAAGTGCCGTGCCGAGCTGGGGCTTTCGCCGCTCGACGCCGAGCAGCCGACGGTACGGACCGACTGACCGACCGGTGGGCGAGGGGGCGTGCCACGGCCGCCGACAACGGTGTCGCGTCGGCCTGCGGCGCCTGCCTCACAGCACGGACGGGGCCGTGGTCCGCACCGCCCGCAGACCGTCCTCCGACGCCAGTGCGGGCAGGGTCAGTTCCCACAGGTCGGCCAGCCACATCTCGCACTCGTCCGCCGGTACGCCCAGCCAGGTCAGCGTCTCCAGGCCGGAGACGGCCGCCGCCACCGGCGTGCGCGCGGACGACTCCGGTACGGAGCGGCCGAGTTCACCGGCGCGGCGGGCCTCGTCGAGCAGACCGCCCAGCCGGCCCAGCCACTGCCCGTAGAAGTCGGGGGTGCCGTCGTTCCCGGGCATGCCCCGCCCGGACACGAGGCCGTCGGCGTCCCCCGGCTCGCGCTCACGCGCGACGCGCACCGACGCGCGCACGAACACGTCCTCGCGCAACAACCGCCCGAGCACATACGTCAGATCGACGACGAGTTGCAGATACGACCCACCGGCCGCCTCCAGCTGGAGCACCGCGCGCTCCATGACCTCCCGGCCGCGTTCCTGCACGGCCATGGCGACCTCGTCCTTGGTGGAGAAGTGGAAGAACAGCGCTCCCTTGGTCACCCCGGCGTGGCGGCTGATGTCGGCGAGTGTGGCCCGCACGTACCCGTGCTGCGCGAACTGCTCGGCGGCGGCGACCACCAGCCGCTCCACGGTCCGCTCCGAGCGTTTCTGTTTGGCTGCCATCCGACCGCTCCTCGAAGCAACCCCGTTACACCTCCTGTATGGGTTCCTTCATACGCCCCGGCACCGCAGGAGAACGCAAGCCCAGCGTCAGATAAACAAAAAGATTCAAAACCCTCACACTCACGCGAGCCGACTCCCCCCGACGGGCCGGCCCGCCGAAGCCGGACCGGCCACGCCCGGGTGGGTCAGTTCTTCACGGCGACGGCGGCGAAACCGGCCGTGTCCTCCCGGTTGGTCTGGTAGTCCGCGTCGGCGGCGCGCTCCTGCTCCGTCTCCCACTCGTTGACGGACACCACTCCGGGTGCGAGCACCGTCCAGCCCTCGGTGTCGACGAACCGCGTGATCTCCGCGCGGGAGCGGGAGGCGAGGTCGACCCGCAGGTTCGTGTACAACTCGTCGACCGCGGCCCGGACCGGCGCGGAGACGTAGTCGGGGCTGGAGTGGGTCAGGATGACGAGGCTGCCGGGCGCCAGCGCGTCCTTGTAGCGCTCGACGGTGCCGTACGGGTCGTCGGCGTCGAGGACGAAGTGCAGCAGCGCGCCGAACAGCACCGCCACCGGCCGGGAGAAGTCCAGCAGTTCCTTGGTCGCGGGGGCCGACAGCACGGCCTGGGGGTCCCGGAAGTCGGCGTCGACGTACGCCGTGCGGCCGTCCGAGGCCTCGCCCAGGATGCGGCGGGCGATGTCGCCGACGACCGGGTCGTTGTCGACGTAGACGACCTTGGCCTCGGGAGCGACCTCGTGCGTGGCGGCGGCGGCCGGGATGCCGCTGCCGATGTCCAGGAACTGGCTGATGCCACGCCGGGTGGCGGTGCGCACCGCCCGGTTGAGGAAGCGCCGGTTGGCGCGCGCCCCCAGCGGGCCGCCGGGCAGCAGCTTCACGATGCCGTCCGCCGCGGCGCGGTCCACCGGGAGGTTCTCGGAGCCTCCCAGGAAGTAGTCCATGATGCGCGCGGCGTGCGGAATCTGGTCGGGGGTCTTGGTCTCGGGCATGTCCACACATCCCTTGGTGACGGGTTGGTTGGTGAGGGGTTCGTTTTCGGAGTCGGGCAAGAAGACGGGCAAGAAGACGTGCAAGCAGAAAAGGCGACATCCGAACCGGCTGCTACCGGTGAATATCGCCTTTGTCATGCTGTTTCAGGGCAAAAGGACTCCGCGCAAAAGCGTGACATGCACACGCCCGCAGTGTCAACGGACGCTGATCGTCCGCGGCCTGCTGAAGCGCCTCATCGCCGGCCGCTCGACCAGCGCGTACAGCAGATACGCGAGAACGGTGGTGACGACCCAGGCGAGCAGGCACAGCCCGACCGCCTCGGCGAAGCTGTACGGCGCGTGCCCGGCCAGGTACTTGGTGCCGCCGATCAGCACGGCGGCCTGGAGCAGATAGAACGCGAACGACACCTCGCCGAGCCACGTCATCACCCGCCCCCGGAACGGCGAGCGCCGCCCGCGCACGTCGGCGACCGCGGCGGCCGGGACGAGCAGGCCGAGCGGGAGCACCCAGACCGCGGAAAGGGCGTACAGATAGGGCACGTTGAGCGCGACGGCGTACGCGGCGACGCACAGCAGCACCGCCTGCCACAGCCGCACGCCCACCCACCGGTCGGTCAGCACGATCCGGGCGAGCAGCATGCCGAGCACGAACTCCAGCATCCGCACCGGCGGCAGCTGGTACACGAACCAGTTCTGCACCTCGCTGACCTGCCAGCCGGGGATGCGCACCTCGCCGGGCAGGACCGCGTACGCGAACGCCGGTACGGCGACGACGGCGGCCGCGAAGCCCACCGTCCACGCCCACAGCCGCGCCGGGGAGATCGCCCGCACCGCGCGGTGCAGCAGCGGGAAACACAGGTAGAACAGCAGCTCACAACCCAGCGACCAGCTCGGGGCGTTCACGCTGAACGACACCGCCGGGTCCCAGGACCAGGTCTGCACCAGCAGCAGGTTGGGCAGCCAGTGCTGCCAGGCGGTGGTGGTCGCGCCGGCGAAGACCAGCAGCGAGATCACGAACGTGGCCAGGTGGTTGGGGTACAGCTTGACCAGGCGGCGGCGCATGAACAGGCCGGGGGTGTCCGTGGGGCGGGCGGACCAGGTCAGGATGAACCCGCTGAGGATGAAGAAGAACGACACCCCGAGCCCGCCCGCGATCCCGAACAGCCGGGCCGCCTCCTGCGCGGTCCGCCCACTGAAGGGGCTGAGCTGGGGGCTGGTGACGTGGTACAGGAACACGGCCGTCGCCGCGTAGAACCGGAGGCCCGTCAGCGATGGCAGCCCGGCGAGCGACGGCGCCCGCCCGGACCGGGCGGGCGCCGTCTCCTTGGGTCGGTGGATGGGGATGGTCACGGATCTCTCCTTCGCGCGGCACGATCGACACGGCACCGCTGCTCGCGGCACGAAAAAACACCGCGCGGCAGGCCGGAGGGGGCCTGCCGCGCGGTGTCGACAGCTGGAACGGAACAGCAGAGGAACGGAAAGAGAAGGATCGGTCGGCGGGACTGCCCCGGCCTGCCCAGAAGGCGCTCGGAGGCACACATCAACCGCCGCCAAGAGCGTGACAGCCCCCCTTCCCGGAAGTCAACCCGCTCCGGGTGCCACCACGCTCCTGGCGGTTCGGCCGCGCGGAACGCCGGTCAGACGTGAATCGGGTGGGACGTGCGTCCCGATGCCGAGTCGATCTCGTCGTGCGCCTTGGTCAGCAGGCGCATGGCGAGTTCGTTCAACGCCCTTGCCCCGGCGATCTCCTCGCCGACCCGCGGCTGATTCGCGTCGGTGTGGTGCCGGCTTGCGTGTCCGTGGGCCCTCACCTCGGACCCGTCGGGCAGGCGCACCAGCGCCGCTGCCTTGGTGTGGGTGTCGTCCTCCTGGAACTCCAGCTCGACATGCCATCCCACAGCGGTGTGCATCATGATGATCACCTCCGGATCATCTGCGTCCAGGGTCACCTGTCACCAGGATTGCTTCCAGAGTGCTCCTTGAGTGCCCGACTTGTCGCGTTCCCGTCCCTGTTGTCTTGTTGTTGTCTTGTTCCGGACCTGGGTACGCCGCCGCGACCACGGCCGCCGTTCACTGCCGCTGGGCACGAAGGCGCCATGCGCTGTTGCCCGACCGCTCCCCAAGCCGCCCGCTCAGCCCTCGCGACCCTCTCCGCGCTCCCCGCTCCCCACCACGTCCTGCGCTCCGCCGCCCTTGTCGCCCCCGTCGTCCTGCACGGCCTGCGCACCCGGCACTCCGGCCCCGTCGCCGCCGTCCAGCTGGAACTGATCACGCTGGCCGAGGACCACGCCGTCCTCACCTGGTTCACCGGCGTACCCGGCACCGACGACGGGCTCGGCCAGCTGATCCCGGCGATCACCGAGGGCGAGGTGGTGTACGGCACCCACCCGGCCCGCCTGCACCGGGTCGCCGGCGAGGACCGCCCGACCGCTCACCACCAGGTCGAACTGACCGGCCTGGAGCCCGGCCAGACGTACTACTACCAGGCCCGTTCCCAAGGCGTCCCCGCCACGGCCACCCCGCTCCACCTGGTCGGCGGCAACGCGGTGGGCACCTCACCGCACGGCCTGGGCACCCCCGCGGGCCCGTACTCCTTCACCACCCCCCAGCCCCCACCGGGCCGCCACCTCATCTCGATCGCCCTCTGCAACGACCTGCACCTGGGCGAGACGACGGCCGGCCTGGTGGCCGGACTCCCCCTCCTGCGCGGCGTCTCGCAGACGCCGGGCCGGGCCCCGTACCCGGAGATCATGAGCCGGGCCGTGGTCGCGGAGGCACGGCGGCGCGGGGCGGACCTGCTGCTGGCCGCCGGGGACATCTCGGCGGGCGGCGCGCCCCGCGACCTGGCGACGGCGCGGCGCATCCTGGACGGCTTCGGGGTCCACGGGCGGGACTATTTCGTCGTACGGGGCAACCACGACCGGGCGACCCCCGAGGGCGACCCGTTCCACCGGGCGTTCCTCACCGCCCCCGGATACTTCGCCCATGACGTCGGCGGCCTACGGATCATCGGCCTGGACACCTACGAGAAGGCGGGCACCGGCGCCGACGCGGGCGGGATGGGCGCGGAGCAACTGGCGTGGCTGCGGGCACGGCTGCGCGCAGCGACAGACCAGCCGACGCTCGTCTTCGGCCACCATCCGCTGACGGTACGGCACTCCCTGTTCCCGGTGAGCGCGGGCCAGCGCCTGGCCCGCCGCCAGACCCGCGCGCTCCTCGCGGCCTACGCCGCCGCGCGGGGCGTCTTCCTGCACCACGCCGGGCACACCCACCGCAACAAGCGCACGGTCCTGGACGAGGCGCCGCACGTCACGTTCCAGGAGGTCAGCGCGGTGAAGGACTACCCGGGCGGCTTCAGCCTGCTGCGCATCCACTCGGCCGGTTACGCCCTCAACCACTACACACCCACCGACTCCCCGG
The DNA here is from genome assembly GCF_013009255.1 of Streptomyces sp. Z423-1. NCBI lineage: Bacteria > Bacillati > Actinomycetota > Actinomycetes > Kitasatosporales > Streptomycetaceae > Streptomyces > Streptomyces sp. Z423-1. The sequence continues at coordinate 5,508,769 of NZ_CP053109.1, read as the reverse complement.
CCCGCGCCTGGCTGGAACGCAGCCGCCGGGTCGCGGGCGGCCTGTGGCCGCACTACGCGCTGGGCCCCTCCGTGACGGACCGCAACAGCGTCGCGGCCCACGACCTGTCGGGCATCACCCGCCCGACTCCACGGGACCCGGTGCCGGGGCGACTGACGGCGGCCTGAGGTGTGGGTTGGCTGACCGGGGCGTTCCGCCAAGCATGAGCCCGATCCCTACCAGCAACAGCCCCGCGGCCACGATCCGCGCCGCCCCGAAGCGCGCATATAGGGTGCCTCCCTGAGTGCGTGAAGGCGAAGGGGGACTCGTGAGCGGCGTGTGGGCGAGCGTGGTCGCGGTGACCGGAACCCTGTTAGGAGCGCTCACGACGGGGCTATTGCAGCGCTGGATCTCCGGTCGGGCCGAGCAGGCGGCCCGGATGGAACGACTCCGTGACGCCGCGGCCGGGCTGGCGGACGCGTTGACGGACTACAGAGAACGGCTCTACTGGGAGACCCGCCTGGAGACGCAGGCCGAGACCACAGCCGAGCAGCGGGAGGACGCCATGCGCGAGAGCTGGGCCGCCCGCTCGCGGGTGAGCCACGCCATGAACCGGCTGAGACTGACGACGCGCGACGACTACATCCTCGGTCTCGCAGCCGAAGCCCGAAATGCCACGTTCGGGGTCCAGACCGGCGCATGCACCCCAACTGCGGCCCGCGAGCAGCAGTACGCCTTTTTGGCCGCTGTCGCCGAGGCGTGAGGCCAGTCCACGACCGGTGTTCATCCAGCAGACGGCATCTGCCACTGCACGAGTTCCGGCCGGTAGCTTGATCGGTATGGACCAGGAGCGAGTGGTTGAAGCGTTGCGTCTGGAGGCGAGCCGGCTTGCGCAGGCCATGACCGGGGTCTCGGCTGCCGAATGGAGTCTGCCGACGAGGTGCGTGCCGTGGAATGTGAGCGACTTGCTGGCTCACATCCGGGTGGCGATCGCCCGGCTGCCGAGCATGCTGGCCGCGCCTGCTCCGCCCCGTGCCGAGGTGTCGGCAGTGGAGTACTACCGGCCCGACGATCGTTTCGCTCCTGACACCAACGCAGCCCGGATCGCCCTGGCCCAAGACCACGCGGCCACACAGCTCAACGGCGCCGCGCTCGCCGACGACTTCAACGCCACATGGCAACAGGTGGACCGGCTGTGCCGGAGCGAACCCGAAGGGCGCGTGGTTCGCACCCGGCACGGCGATGCGATGCTCCTGTCGGAGTTCCTGCTGACGCGCGTGGTCGAGGTCGCCGTGCACGGCCTGGACCTGGCCGACGCCCTGGGGCGCGAACCATGGCTGACTCCCTCGGCTGCGGATCTGGTGCAGGATCTTCTCCTCGGCCCGGACGGAGCGACGGCAGTGGAGAAGCTGGGCTGGGGTCGGCTTCGCTTCCTGCGCAAGGCGACGGGCCGCGAGCCGATCACCGAGGAGGAAGCATTGGACGTCAACCGACTGGGGATCCGCTGGCTCACGCTGGGGTGAGGGCACCGTGACCCTACCGGGTCAGCTGACGGCGGCATGAGGCGTGGGGTGGTCGCCGCGAGTACCTCGTCCACCAGGTGCGGGGTGGTGACCTGCGTCAGCTCTCCAAGATGCCCGGCAGCAAAGGCACTTCGGCCGACGGCGGGCATGCCGGACCGAACATGCAACGGGGCTCCTACAGGAACGGTGTCTTGGTCGACTTCCGTCCTACGCGGAGCCCCGTTCGCCTACCCAGACTTCGCCGAACCGCTTGACACCACGCTCACCGGCCTAACTTCCCGGGCTTGGCTTTTAGTCGCCGACGAGCTCGGCGTGCGTGACGGCGGCGAGCAGGACGGCCGATGTGACCAGCGGGGTCACGCGGCGCGCTCGCGGACGTCCACCAGGGTGCCACCGGCGTGGGCGATCAGGTCCTTGGGTGCCATCGGGAAGACGGTGTACGGCGTCCCGGCCGCCGCCCACACCACGTCGTGGTCCAGCAGCGACCGGTCCGCGAGCACCCGCGTCCTGCTCCGATGCCCGAACGGCGGCACCCCGCCGATGGCGTACCCGGTCGTCTCCCGTACGACGTCGGCGCGGGGCCGGGTGACCTTCCCGGCACCGAGTTCCTGCCGCACGAGTTCCACGTCGACTCTGGACGCCCCGTCCATCAACACCAGCACGGGCACCCCGTCGGCGGCGAAGACGAGCGACTTGCAGATCTGACTGAGCTCGCACCCGATGGCGGCGGCGGCCTCGGCGGCGGTACGGGTGGCGTCGGGGAACCGGCGGATCCGTCCGCGCAGCTCGCTGAGCCCGAGCGCGTCCAGAGCCTCGGCGAACCGTGGATGAGCTCCTGCGTCCGAAGTGGTCATGAACGGCACGCTAGCGGCCCGTGGACGGCACATGCGACCGGGTTTCGACCGCTGCGCGCCCCTTCCCCGGCCCGGCCGCGGCAGCCGCCGGGCCGGGGCGCGGGGTTCAGATGCGGTCGGCGACGATCATCAGGTAGTGGAAGCTGCCTTCCTTGTAGGCCGTGAGGAAGGGCTCCTCGATGCCGGTGGCCACGGAGGACTTGGCGCGCAGTTCCCAGTACGGAATCGTGTCCGCGGTCAGGTCGACCACCTTGATGGGGACGAGGTTGTTGGCGGCGAGCGCCCTGAAGTACTCGCTGCGCGGGTGGATGTTGCAGGTGTAGTGCTCGTCGATGCGGCTGACGGCCTTGGAGCGCAGACCGGTGACGTCGTTGGAGCAGCCGGTGATGCAGACGTAGCGGCCGCCGTACTGCAGCAGGCGTGCGAACTCGGCGAAGAGTTCGCGCAGGTCGACGTACATGGTCGTCTCGTTGGTCCAGATCGCCCGGCGGGAGCCGGTGTCGAGACGGGTGTCGAGCATGTTCCGGAAGTGGAAGCGGACCTTGTCGGCCACGCCCCGCTGGGCGGCCTGGTCGTTGGCGAAGGCGACCTGCTGCTCGGAGATGGTCACGCCGTCCACATGGCAGCCGAAGCGGGCGTTGGCCATGATGCTGGTGCCGCCGCGGCCGGAACCGGCGTCGAGCAGCCGGTCCTCGGGACCGATCTCGCCGAGGTGGTCGAGGAGGACGTCGGCCTGGGCGGTCTCCAGGCGGTGCAGTTCCTCGATGATCCGCTGGTCGCGGGTCTCGGCGGGGGCAGCCAGGACGGACGGGTCGTAGTCGCCGAGGCCGTAGTGGTGGTGGAAGAGGCCGTCGACCTCGCCGAGGCGCAGATTGACGGGGTCCTTCTCGCTGTTCCAGTACGCGGCGACCGACTTCTGGTAGTCCGTGCGCAGCACGTCGCGCATCGCGAGGTCTTCCATCTGGGAGGACTTGGCCATGGGGATCCTTCTCAGGTAGGGGAGGTAGGGAGTTCAGGCGGCGCCGTGGTAGCGGGCGCTGCCGGCGTGCCACTCGCGGCTGCCGCCCAGCCAGGCCCAGGTACCGGCCAGGAAGCGGCGCAACTCGGGGGAGCCGGTGGCGGCGAGGGCCGCGGCCTCGCTCTCGAAGGTGTGCATCAGTTCGTTGTGGATCTCGACGGTGCGGTCGACGGCCTCTTCCAGGGAGCAGTCGTCCTCGGCGGCGATCAGCCGGGGCAGGCTGAAGTCCGTCGGGTCCTCCTTGCCCATGGAGTAGAGGTCGTTGACGATCACGCTCGCCGAGCCGGCCATGGTGAACGCCCTGCGCACCCGGGGATCGGAGAACTCGGCCATCGGGACCTCGTAGCCCGCGACGGCGTCGACGAGCACCATGCACGGCACGAAGCTGTTCTCGTGCCGGTGCATCAGGAACTCCCAGACGGGCGGCCTCTGTTGTGCGGTGTGCCAGACACCTTCCTGGCCGTAGGCGACGAACATGATGGCCAGTTCGTGGCGGAGCCGCCGCACCTGGGTGGTGGTGGCGTACGGGGTGAGACCGGCGAGGCCGGAGCGCAGCGCACGCATCACCGGATCCGCCCGCACCACCTGCTCCAGCCGGGGTGCGTAGGCGAGCGGGAGGTGGGCCTGGTCGATCACGGAGTGCGCGATCGCCAGGCGCTGGCCCAGCAGGTCGTGCCGGGCCTCCTCGGCCTCGCCGTCGACGTAGTGGTCGTCGACGGCCCACTCGGCGAGCGCGCACCTGGCGGCCGCGAGCAGCCGGTCGGGGTCGTCCGACTCGGGGTGGGCGAGCATGATGAGCCGTCCGAACCCGGCGTTGCGGACCCGGTCGAGCTGGCCGGGATAGATCCCGACCTCCTCGGCCCACTCGACCAGCCGCTCGTTGACGGTCTCGCCCAGGGCGGGGTCGTCGCGGACGGCAGGCGGGCAGTACAGCCCCCGCACCGGGTCCGCCGGGGTCGGCTCCCGGCGGGGTGGCGGAGCGGTGCGCAGGTGGGCGGCCGAGGTGCCCGGACCGGTGGGGCCGGTGGGCAGCCGGAGGGCCGGGGGGCGCACTGGCGCGGGTGGTGCGGTGAGCTGTGGTGGTGCGGGTGCCGGTGCGGTGGGCTGTGGTGCTGGTGCTGGTGCTGGTGCGGGTGCCGGTGCAGTTGCCCGTGCCGGTGCCGTTGCGGGTACGGTGATCCGCGCCGCCGAGGTGCCCAGCCCCGTCGGGGCGGACGGCAGGCGTGGCCCGCCCGTCGCCTTCGGCGCGTCCGGCAGCCGTGGTGACGCCGACGCCCGCGCCGTCAGCAGCGCCCGCACCAGTCCCGCCACGTCGTGGTCCGCCGCGGGCGCGACGGCCCGGGAGATCAACGACACGCGCGTCAGCTCCCGTTCGTGCGGGTGACCTGGACGTTCTCCAGGATGCCGAGCGCGTCCGGCACCAGCACCGCCGCCGAGTAGTAGGTGCTGACCAGGTAGGAGATGATCGCCTTCTCACTGATGCCCATGAACCGTACGTTCAGGCCGGGCTCGACCTCGTCCGGGATTCCCGTCTGGTAGAGGCCGATCACGCCCTGGTCGTCCTCGCCGGTACGCATCGCGATGATCGACGAGGTGCCCTGCTTGCTGACCGGGATCTTGCTGCACGGCAGCAGCGGCACCCCGCGCCACGCGGGCAGCATGTTGCCGTGCACCTCCACGCCGCCGAAGTAGATGCCCCGCTTGTTGCACTCACGGCCGAACGCGGCGATCGCCTTGGGGTGGGCGAACATGCAGCGGGTCTTGCGCCGCATGCTCAGCAGCTCGTCGAGGTCGTCCGGCGACGGCGGCCCGGAGAACGTGGAGATCCGCTGGTCGAAGTCGGCGTTGTGGAGCATGCCGAAGTCCCTGTTGTTGACCAGCTCGTACTCCTGCCGCTCGCGCAGCGCCTCGATCGTCAGGCGCAACTGCTGCTGCGTCTGGTTCATCGGCTCGTTGTAGAGGTCGGTGACCCGGCTGTGCACCCGCAGCACGGTCTGCGCCACGCTCAACTCGTATTCACGGGGCTGAGTTCGTAGTCGGCGAAGGTCTGCGGCAGGGGCGCCTCACCGACGTGGCCCGAGCTCAGGCTGATCTCCGCCTCGCCGGACTTGTTCAGCTTCTTGTGACCGTCGGAGCTGATCAGCCGCACATGCTCGCGCAGCTTCTCGTGCCGGTCCGCGACCGCCTTGTACGCGGTCAGCGGCAGCGCGAGCAACGTGGTGGGCGTGGCCGCACGCGCCGTGAACTCCCACTTCTTGCCCGGGTCGGCGAGGACGTGGCCGCCGAAGGCGTCGCCGTCGGCCATCAGCCCGAGGACCACCTCGTCGCCGTACGGGCCCTCGCCGATCCGCTCCACCTTGCCGTGCGCGACCAGGTAGACGTGGTCCGCCTTCCGGCCCTCCGCCACGATGACCTGGCCGGGCTCGAACTCCTTCTGCACGAACTTCTCCGCGAGCGCGCCGAGCGCGTCGCCGTCCGTGAAGCCGCGCAGCGGCGGCAGCTCGCCCAGTTCCTCCGGCACGACCTGGACCTTCGCACCGGTCTTCACGAACGACACCCGTCCGTCGCCGAGCGTGTAGGCGAGGCGGCGGTTGACCCGGTAGGTCGCGCCCGGCACGTTCACCCACGGCAGCATCCGGGTCAGCCAGCGCGAGCTGATGCCCTGCATCTGCGGCTCGGACTTCGTCGTGGTCGCCAGATTCCTGGCCGCCTCGGTACCGAGGCTCTGCCGCTCCTCCTCGGTCGGCGCGGGGGGCGCACTCGTCTCGACCGACATCTCACACCTCTTCCTGTGTCACGGTTACGTTCCGCGCACAGGCCTACCAGGACATCAATCACTGTGAGTAATTGATTCGGTGGGCGCACAGAGGTGTTCGGACATCGACCAAATGCGCCCCTCACGCTCCCCCACGAAGGAAAACTGCTGTTCGACGATGCGCCAGGTCAACGAAGAGGTGACGCCAACGGCCAGATCGAGCAACTCCCGACAGTCACAGAAAGTGATCGAACGGGTGACGCCGGACCGGTGTCGACTCCGCGTCGGCGATTACCGCATCATCTACACGATCGACAACGGAGAACTGGTGGTCTACGGCACCTGACGCCAGTCTGCGGAACCCACTGGATTCACCGGAAAAGCCGGTGAGGGCAAGCCCCGTCCCCACGGTGCCCTCACCGGCTGCTCTCAAGGGAGCCGTCGCGTCAGACGCGTACCAGCTCCCGGTCCTCCTGGCCGCGGTCCGTCTGCGTGCGCAGGCCCTCGCCCTCCACATCGACGTTGGGCAGCGCGCGGTCCAGCCACTTCGGGAGCCACCAGGCCTGCTTGCCGAGCAGCGCCAGGACCGCGGGGACGATCGCCATGCGGACGACGAACGCGTCGAAGAAGACCGCGATCGCGAGGCCGAAGCCGATCATCTTGACCATCGACTCGCTGGAGCCGATGAAGCCCGCGAAGACCGCCATCATGATGACCGCCGCTGCCGTCACGACCCGCGCGCCGTGCCGGAAGCCCGTCACGATCGCCTGACTGGGCCGCTCCCCATGGACGTACGCCTCCCGCATCCGCGTCACGAGGAACACCTCGTAGTCCATCGCCAGGCCGAAGACCACGCCGACCATGAAGATCGGCATCATCGACATCACCGGACCGGTCTCCTCGACGCCCATGAGTCCCGCGAGCCAGCCCCACTGGAAGACCGCGACCACCGCGCCCAGCGCCGCCATCACGCTCAGCAGGAAGCCGAGCGCCGCCTTCAGCGGGACCAGGATCGAGCGGAAGACCACGATGAGGAGCAGGAACGCCAGGCCGACCACCAGGATCAGGTACGGGACCAGCGCGTCGTTCAGTTTCTCCGACACGTCGATGTTCATCGCCGTCGCGCCGGTGACCAGCACCTCCGCGTCCGTGTCGGCCTTGACCTGCGCGCCGGTGTCCCGGATGGAGTGCACCAGGTCCTCGGTCGTCACCGACGACGGCTTGGAGTCGGGGATCACGGTGATCGTCGCCGTGTCGCCGGCCTTGTTGGGCGTCGGCGGCGTCACCGTCACGACGTTGTCGAGGCCCTTGATCTCGTCGGCCACCTCGTCGAAGGCGGCCTCGGGGTCGTCGCTCGACTTGGCGTCGACCACGACCATCAGCGGGCCGTTGAAGCCGGGGCCGAAGCCCTCGGAGAGCAGGTCGTACGCCCGCCGCTGGGTCGTCGACGTCGGCTGGGAGCCGTCGTCGGGCAGGCCCAGTTCGAGGGACGCCGCCGGGACGGCCGCCGCGCCGAGGCCGAGTACGCCCAGCAGGAGGACGGCGACCGGACGGCGTACCACGAAGCTCGCCCAGCGCGTGCCCAGGTTCGGCTTGTCCGCGGCCTTGGACCGGTTGCCGCCCAGCAGCTTGCTCTTCTCGCCCGCCGGGCGCACCTTCCGGCCCGCGTAACCGAGCAGCGCCGGAATCATCGTCAGCGCGATCAGGACGGCGATGGCCACCGTGCCCGCCGCCGCGATGCCCATCTTCGTCAGCATCGGGATGTTCACGACCGACAGGCCGACCAGCGCGATCACGACCGTCAGGCCCGCGAAGACCACCGCCGAGCCCGCCGTGCCGACCGCCCGGCCGGCCGCCTCCTCGCGCTCCCGGCCCTCGGCCAGCTCCGCGCGGTAGCGGGAGACGATGAACAGCGCGTAGTCGATGCCGACCGCGAGGCCGATCATCGTGGCCAGGGTGGAGGTCGTCGAGCCCAGGTCCAGGGTGCCGGCGAGGGCCGTGATCGACGCGACGCCGATGCCGACGCCGATGATGGCCGTCAGCAGCGGGAGTCCGGCCGCGAGCAGCGAGCCGAAGGTGATGACGAGGACGACCGCGGCCACCGCGATGCCGATGATCTCCGTGGTGCCGGTCTCCGGCGTCGCCTGGAGCGCGTCACCGCCGACCTCCACGGTCAGCCCGGCGTCCCGCGCCTCCTGCGCGGCCTCCTCCAGTGCCTCCCGGGACGAGTCCGCCAGCTCCATGCCGGGGACGTCGTACCTGACCTGCGCGTATGCGATGGTGCCGTCCTCGCTGACGGCCTTCGCGGCGTACGGGTCGGCGACGGAGGCGACCTCGGAACCGTCGGACAGCTCCTGGACGGTCTCCTCGACGGTCGACTTGTGGTCGGCGTCGGTCATCTTCTCGCCGGCCGGCGCCTTGAAGACGACCCGGGCGGTCGCTCCGTCGGCGCTCATACCGGGGAATCGTTCCTCCAGCAGATCGAAGGCCTTCTGGGCCTCGGTGCCGGGGATCGAGAAGGACGTGGTGCCGGGGGCGGGCGCGCTGGCCGCGCCGACACCGGCGAGGGTCAGCAGCGCCACCCAGATCAGGGCGACGAAATGCCGTCGCCGGAAGGCGAGCCGGCCGAGTTTGTAGAGGAACGTGGCCACGAGGGCGTACTCCCGGTCAGGTCGTGGGTGTTGCAGGGCAGGGGTGATCACCCGGCGGGGAGGCAGCGGTGATCGGCCCGACGACGTGAGCGGTCGCGTCAGGTACTGGTAGTGGCTGAGAGGGTGCTCAGGTGGTGGGCACGCCGAGGGCGGGGAGGACCACGGCGTCGATGTACGAGGTGAGGAAGGCCTTCGTCGGCGGCAGATCCTCGATCAGCGCACGGGTGGCGAACGCGCCGAGCATCATGTGCACGACGTAGTTCAGCGCCGGGTTGTCCGCCCGGACCTCGCCCCGGTCGACCGCCCGCTGGATCAGCTTGCGCAGCTCCTGCGTCTCCGGCTCCACGAGCAGTTCCCTGAACGCCCTCATGAGATCCGGGTTGGTGTGCGCCGCCATGGCCAGAGCCCGCATCAGCGCGGCGTTCTGCTCCATGGTGTAGTCGTCCTCGCGGGCCATCAGGGCGTGGAAGTCGCCCCGCAGGGACCCGGTGTCGACATCGGTGATGCTGCCCGGCTTGCTGTGCCGGATCGCCCTGGCCACCAGCTCGGCCTTGCCGCCCCACTGGCGGTAGAGCGTGGCCTTGCTGGACTTGGTGCGGGCGGCCACGGCGTCCATGGTGAGGGCGTCGTAGCCGACTTCCCGGAGCAGGTCGAGCACAGCCTCGTACAACTCGGCCGCACGCTCGGGTGTGATGCGACTGCGACGCGCCGTTGCTGTCTCAGCCACGTGACTCACCCTTCCTGCTCAGTCGCCATCTCTGTACGACACGGTCTCGTACACGACGAATGTAGCGCAGGGGCCTGAGAAACGAAACCGTTTCGTACGTGTCCCGGGTCACGTGCCGCCCACCAGGCATTCCCGAGCGGCGTTTTGCACGACTTGCTCTGGTCCGTCCCCCGGGCGAAGCATGGGAAGGTGACCTATCTGCGTCTGCCCCACCTCAGCGGTGACCTGCTGTGCTTCGTCGCCGAGGACGACCTCTGGCTCGCCCCCCTCGACGGCCCGGGCCGCGCCTGGCGGCTCACTGTCGACCGCACCAAGGTCGGCCACCCGCGCTTCTCCCCCGACGGCCGCCGAATCGCGTACACGAGCTGGCGCAGCCTCGACCCGGAGGTGTTCCTGGTGCCGGTGGAGGGCGGCACCGGTCGCCGCCTCAGTTACTGGGGCAGCTCCGACACCCAGGTGTGCGGCTGGACCCCGGACGGCGACATCCTCGCCGTCGCCTCGCACGGCGAGCCGTTCTCGCACTACACATGGGCCTACAAGATCTCCACCGACGGCGACCCGGGCCGCAAGCTGCCCTGGGGCCCGGTCGCGGAGATCCAGGTCGCCGACATCGAGGACGGACACCGCACCCTCCTCCTCACCGGCACCCCGCCCCACGAACCGGCCTCCTGGAAGCGCTACCGCGGCGGCGCCACGGGCCGCCTCTGGCTGCACGGCAAGCGGCTGCTCGCCGACCTCGACGGCCATCTGCACTCCCCGATGTTCGTCGGCGGGCGGATCGCCTTCCTCTCCGACCACGAGAGCGTCGGCAACCTCTACTCCTGCGCCTACGACGGCTCCGACCTGCGCCGGCACACCGACCACGACGCCTTCTACGCCCGGCACGCATCCAGCGACGGCACGCGGGTGGTGTACCAGTGCGCCGGGGACCTGTGGCTCGTCGACGACCTCGCCGCGGACTCGGCGCCCCGCCGACTCGACGTGCGCCTGAGCGGTCCGCGCGCGGGACGCCGTACCTACCAGGTGCCCGCCGCCCACCACGTGAACGGCATCTCGGTCGACGAGACCGGGCGGGCGAGCGCGGTCGTCGTCCGCGGGAGTCTGTACTGGCTCACGCATCGCGACGGTCCCGCCCGCACCATCACCGACACTCCGGGCGTACGGGTCCGGCTGCCGGAGATGCTCGGCTCGGGCGGTCGGCTCGCATATGTGACGGACGCGGAGGGCGAGGACGCCATCGAGTTCGCCTATCTGCCGCGCGCCACCGGCGACCGCGAGCCGCGACGGCTGGCCCGGGGCGAGCTGGGCCGGGTGCTGGAGATGGTCTCCGACCCGGACGGCGAGCGGCTCGCCGTCGCCGCGCACGACGGACGGCTGCTGCTGGTCGACGCGACCGAGGAGTCGAACGGCGAGGTGACCGAGCTGATCCGGTCGATCAACGGGCCGGTGCGGGACCTCGCCTTCGCACCGGACGGTTCCTGGCTGGCGTGGTCGCATCCGGGCATCGGCCGGACGCTGCGGCAGATCAAACTGGCCCGGATCAAGGACCGTTACATCGTCGACGTCACCAACGGCCGCTTCGAGGACGAGAACCCGGTCTTCACCAGCGACGGCCGCTATCTCGCCTTCCTCTCCTGGCGCGGCTTCGACCCGGTGTACGACGTCCACACCGGCGACCTGTCCTTCCCGCTGGGCTGCCGCCCGTACCTGGTCCCGCTGTCCTCGGCCACCCCGTCCCCCTTCGCGCTGAACCCGGAGGGCCGCCCGGCCGCCGGCGGCCTTGACCCGTTGGACGAGGAGGAGCCGGGCGAGGGCGGTGCGGTGACCGTCGAGGTCGAGGGCCTGGAGAGCCGGGTCACGCCCTTCCCGGTCGCCGCCTCCAAGTACTCGGGGATGTCCCCGGTCGCGGGCGGCGGGCTGGTCTGGTTGCGGTGGCCGATCTCGGGCGCCCTGGGCGAGACGTTCGCCAACCCGGACGACCCGAGCGAGCGGCCGACCCTGGAGCACTTCAACCTCGCCAAGGCGAAGAAGTCCGAACTGGTCTCCCGCCTCGACTGGTTCTCGGTCAGCGGCGACGGCACGCGCCTGGTCCTGCTCGACGAGGGTGAGCTGCGCGCGGCGCCGTCCACCGAGGTCGGCGACAGCGACACCACGACCTGGATCGACGTACGTCGCATCATGCACGAGGTCGACCCGGGGGCCGAGTGGCGCCAGGCGTACGAGGAGGCCGGGCGGCTCATCCGCGCCTACTTCTGGGAGCCGGGGATGTGCGGCATCGACTGGGACGCGGTGCTCGACCAGTACCGGCCGCTGGTCGACCGGGTCGCCTCGCCGGACGAGTTCGCCGACCTGCTGCGCGAGGTGCTGGGCGAACTGGGCACCTCCCACGCCTACGTCTCCGCCGCCCGCCGCAACGAGGGCCCGGCCCACTACCAGCGCCGGCAGGGCCTGCTCGGCGCCAACTTCGTCCACCGCGAGGGCGGGTGGATGGTCAAGCGCATCCTCCCCGGCGAGTCCTCCGACTCCAAGGCCCGCTCCCCGCTGGCCGGTTCGGGCATCCGCGAGGGCGCGATCCTGACCCACGTGGACGGCCGCCCGGTCGACCCGGTGACCGGCCCCTACCCACTCCTCGCGGGCGCGGGCGGTACGACGGTGGAGCTGACGTTCACCCCGTCCGAAGGGGAGGGCCGCTCCCGCCGCGTCGCCGTCGTCCCGCTCGTCGACGAACGCCCGCTGCGCTACCAGGACTGGGTCGCCAAACGCCGGGCGGTGGTACGGAAGTTGAGCGGCGGCCGCTGCGGCTATCTGCACATCCCCGACATGGGCGGCTCCGGCTGGGCCCAGTTCAACCGCGACCTGCGCATGGAAGTGTCCCGGCCCGCACTGATCGTGGACGTACGCGGCAACGCGGGCGGCCACATCAGCGAACTGGTCATCGAGAAGCTGACCCGCACGATCCTGGGCTGGGACCTCACGCGCAACGCCCAGCCGGTGTCGTACACCTCGAACGCGCCACGCGGCCCGGTGGTGGCGCTGGCGGACGAGGCCACGTCCTCCGACGGCGACATGATCACGGCCGCCTTCAAACTCCTCAAACTGGGCCCCGTGGTCGGCCAGCGCACCTGGGGCGGCGTCGTCGGCATGACGGGCCGTCACCGCCTGGGCGACGGCACGGTCATCACCGTACCGATGAACGCGGCCTGGTTCGACGCGTACGGCTGGTCCGTGGAGAACCACGGCGTCTCCCCCGACGTGGAGGCCCTGCGCACCCCCCTCGACTGGGCGGAGGGCCGCTACGCCCAACTCGACGACGCGGTCCAACTGGCCCTGAACCTCCTGGAGACGGAGCCCGCGGCAGCGCCGCCGGACTACAGCCACGTACCGGACAGGTCGAGGCCGAAGCTCCCACCGAGGACGTGACCCGCACCCGAAAAACATGAACGCAGGGCACCCTCCGAAGAAGGGCACCCTGCGTCACGGGCGAAGCCGACTACGCGTTACGCGTCGTAGTCCTGCTCGAACCGGTCCTGCTCCTCGCGGCGCTGACGCTCCATCTCCTCGTCCTCGCGCTGCTGGCGGCCACGCTGGCCACGCTCCTTGGCCTCACCGGCCTTCTGCTTGGCCTGCTCCTGCAGACGCTCGGACTTCTCCTGGAACTGGTCCTTCATACCCATGTGGGTTCACTCCCGTGGGGGTGAGGGGATCTGGCACGACCAGATTCACACGGGTGATAACCCTGCGCATGTCGATCACTTACGCACCGTAGTGCGGTGCTGCTCGTCGGCCGCGCCACCCGCGCCCACCAGCCCCGTCCGCATCCCCCGCAGCCGGGGCGCGAACCGCCGCATCTCACGCTGCCCCACGGTCCCGACGAGCCCCGGCAAGTACCCGCGCACGCCCTGCATCCCGCGCAGCCACCACTGCCCGTACACATGGCTCGACCGCCGCTCGATCCCGGCCACGATCCGGTCCACCGCCGGGCCCAGCGGATACGTCTTGTTCGCCGGCCACGGCAGCCGCTGCCGCAACTCCCGCATGACGTCGTCCTGATCGGCCCCGCGCACCATGTCGGTGTCGGTCCACGACAGATACGCGACGCCGACCCGCACGCCCTGGTGGCCGACCTCGGCGCGCAGACTGTGCGCGTACGCCTCCACGCCCGACTTGGACGCGCAGTACGCGGTCATCATCGGCGCCGGTGTGATCGCGGCGAGCGAGGCGACCTGGAGCAGATAGCCCCGGCTCTCGATGAGCACCGGCAGGAAGGCGCGGGCGGTCACCGCGGAGCCGATGAGATTGACCTCGACGACCCGCCGCCAGGCCTCGATGTCCGAGTCCACGAAGGGCCCGCCGGTCGCGACGCCGGCGTTGGCCACGACGATGTCGACCTTGCCGAACCGCTCCTTGACCTCCTGCGCCACCTTCGTCATCGCGGCGTGGTCGGTGACGTCGGCGTACCAGTGGCCGCTCTCGCTGTGCAGCCGCGCGGAGACCTGCTTCAGCTCGTCCGGCTCCAGCCCGACCAGCGCCACCTTGGCGCCGCGCGCCGACAGCTTGCGGGCGAGCAACTCCCCGACGCCCCGCGCGGCCCCGGTGACGACCGCGACCTGCCCCTCCAGGCTGACCCTGCTCATGCGCCCTCCTTGACCGGTTCCTCCGGCGCGTATGCGGTGACGAGTTCGCGTATCTTCCCGGTGACCAGCTCGGGAGCCTCCACCGGTGTCATGTGGCCGAGCCCGGGCAGCTCCGTGAGCCCGACGCAGCGCGGCAGCGCGGCGACCAGCGCACGGGCGTGCACCGGGGGCGTGAGCCGGTCCTGCGCGCCGACGACGACCGCCGTGGGTGCCTGCAACTGCCGTACGCCGTGGTCGAGATCGAGCAGGCTCAGTACGTGCGACCAGGTGTGGCGCACGGTGCGCGGGCAGGCGTGCACGATCCGTGCGCACGCCTCCACCATGTGCGGGGCGGAACCGGCGCCCATGGTGGCGTACTTGAGGATCCTGCGCGCCAGGGGCGTGACCGGACCGAGGGGCGCGCGGGAGCCGAGGATGTGGCGGGTCAGCCAGGTCCGCAGCCTGCCCGCCCTGATCGGTACGACGGTCGACTCGGCGACCAGCCGCGAACTGCCCGTGCTGCACAGCAGGACGGCCGCCGCGTGCGCCCGGAAGCGTTCCCGTTCGGCCGCCGCCATCACGGTCATGCCGCCCATGGAGTGCCCGGCGATCACCGCCCGCTCCCCGGGCGCGAGCGTCGCGGCCAGTACGGCTTCCAGGTCGTCGGCGAGGGCCTCCGTAGTGCACACGCGGCTGGCGGGGCTGCGCCCGTGGCCGCGCTGGTCGTAGGCGATGACGCGGTGGTCGGCGGCGAGGGCGCGGATCTGCGCGGCCCAGAAGGCGGTGGAGCAGGTCCAGCCGTGCACCAGGACGACGGCGGGCGCGCGTTCGGGGCCGTGCACCTCGACGTGCAGGCGTGCGCCGTCGGCGGAGGTGATGGTCAGTTCGCGGGCGGGGACCGGTGGGGCGTAGGGGCCGGACGAAACGTGCAGGAGGCGGCTCATACGGTGGCCTCCTGAGCCTCGTCGGTGACTCGTGCCGCGGACGGGCTTCCCGCGGACGGGCGCAGCACCTCGTACTCCCCCAGATCCACCCGCCGCGTTGCGCGCCGGAACTCGCTCGTCGTACCGGGCCAGATGGTCGTGTTGCGCCCGCTCGCATCCAGGTACCAGCTGTTGCACCCACCGGTGTTCCACACCGTGCGCTTCATCCGCTCCTGCACCCTGTGGTTCCAGGCGCGGACGGCGGAGGGGCGTGCGTCGAGGGCCACGCGCCCGCCGAGCACCTCCAACTGCCGTACGTAGTCGGCCAGGTAGTTCAGCTGGGACTCGATCATCAGGATCATGGACGAGTTGCCGAGGCCGGTGTTGGGCCCGATGATCGTCATCCAGTTCGGGAACCCGGCGGCGGACGCCCCGCGCAGGGCCTCCATCCCGTCCTTCCAGGTCTCGGCGAGCGTGCGCCCGTCCGCGCCCACCACCCGCTCGGCGATCGGCATGTCGGTGACGTGGAAGCCGGTGCCGAAGACGATCGCGTCGACCTCGGCCTCGCTGCCGTCGGCGGCGACGACCGTCGAGCCGCGGATCTCGGTGAGCCCGCCCGCGACGACCTCCACATTGGGCTGGGCGAGCGCCGGATAGTAGTCGCTGGACAGCAGGATCCGCTTGCAGCCGATGCGGTAGTCGGGGGTGAGCCTGGCGCGCAGGGCGGGGTCCTTGATGGCGCGGGCCATGTTCCGCTTGGCCAGCTGCTCGACGAAGCCCAGCTCACCCGGGTGCTTGGTGAAGGCCTGGACCTGCAACTCCCGGATGCCCCACAGCAGTCCGCGCCGGAGCCGGGTGGTCAGCGGAAGGGCGCGGTGCAGTCGGCGCTCGGCGTCGCTGATGGCGCGGTCGACGCGGGGCAGCACCCAGGGCGGGGTGCGCTGGAAGAGGACGAGCTTCGACACGGAGGGCTGGATGGCGGGCACGATCTGGATGGCGGACGCGCCCGTGCCGACCATGGCGACCCGCTTGCCGCGCAGGTCGTAGTCGTGGTCCCAGCGGGCCGAGTGGAACACCGCGCCGGGGAAGGTGTCGAGCCCGGGGATGTCGGGGATCTTCGGGTCGGACAGCGGCCCGGTGGCGGAGACGACGAGGTCGGCGGTGAGGGTGCCGGAGGCGGTCTCGATCTCCCACCTCAGCTCGGCGGCGTCCCAGGTCATCCGCTTCACCTCGGAGTTGAAGCGGATGTGCGGGCGCAGCCGGAAGACGTCCGTCACACGCTCCAGGTAGGCGCGGATGTGCTCCTGTCCGGAGAAGGCGCGCGGCCACTCGGGGTTGGGTGCGAAGGAGAAGGAGTACAGATGCGACGGCACGTCACACGCGCACCCCGGATAGCTGTTGTCCCGCCAGGTGCCGCCGACGCTGTCGGCCCGTTCCAGGACGACGAAGTCGGTGATCCCCTCGCGGCGCAGCCGCACGGCAGCCCCGAGCCCGCCGAACCCCGATCCGACCACCGCCACCCGTACATGCTCGTGCTCCGCCATACCGACGCCCTCCCTTCGACCCTGCCAGTGAACACTGGCGCAATCGGGAGAGTAGAGGAGCCGCGTACTGCTGGGTAGGGGTCGGTGCGAGGAAGTTACCGGCGGTACGACTTAGGGTTCGGACGTGGCAGAAAAGCGTGAGTACCGCATGGAGGAGCTGGCCCGGCTGGCCGGCATCACGGTGCGCACCCTGCGCTTCTACCGCGAACGCAAGCTGATCCCGCCGCCCCGCCGCGAGGGCCGTATTGCCTGGTACGACGACCACCACCTGGCCCGGCTGCGCACGATCGCGGCGCTGCTGGAACGCGGCCACACACTGAACGGCATAGCGGAGCTGGCCGAGGCCTTCGACCACGGCCGGGACGTCGCCGACCTGCTCGGCGTCGGCGCCCCCACCGAGGAGGAGCCGGTCCGCCTCACCCCCGAGGAACTCGCCGACCGGTTCGCGGGCCAGGCCACCCCCGAGAACCTCGCCGCCGCGCTGGAGCTGGGCTACCTCGGCACGGACGGCGACGAGATCGTCCACATCAGCCGCCGCCTGCTGGACGTGTCGGCGGCGCTGGTACGGGAGGGCATCCCGCTCGCGGAGGTGCTCCGGGCGGGCAAGGAGGTCCGCTCCCACGCCGACGCCCTGGCCGAACTCTTCGCCGCCCTGGTCCTGCGCCACACCTCGGAGGAGGACCTGCCCCGCCTGCGCCCGCTGGCCCGCAGTGTGGTGGAGGCGGAGCTTTCGCTGGCGCTGGACCGGAGGATGCGGAAGCAGCAGTAGCTCAAGCTCCCTGAAAATCCCGAAGATTCACGCTATCAAGGTACCTTTTCGCCTTCGATACCCGGAATGACGTTCGCGCTCAGAGAGTGAGATCGAAAAGGCCCCGGCGGCTGTGCGACCAGCCCCGGGGTATGGCCGACTCTGACTAGGAGCGTCGACGTGCCCAAGCGTAGTCACCGACCAGCCCTGTGCACTCCCTCCCGCTCGGCTTCCGGCGAGCGAGGGCCGAGGGCCCTTGCCGCCTTGCGCCTCAGTTGCGTCACCACTGTGACCACTTCACCCAGCCGACAACGGTCCGTCATCCAACTCTCAGCCGAGAAGCTCGGCTTCACCCTGATCGCGGAGGCATCAGACCTCGGGGTCTCGGCCCGCCAGACGTCCCCGTTCGAGAGGCCCTCCCTGTCATCCTGGCTGCGTCAGCCGCATGAGTACGAAGTCGTCATTTGGTCACATGTGGATCGCGCCGTGCGCTCCGTGGCGCACATGGCCGAGTTGATCGCATGGGGGCGAGAGCACACCCGGACACTTGTGTTCGGCATGCCGGAGGACGATCACCCGCTCGTCGTGACACCGCAGGCGGACGGCTCGACCATCCGGCGGTGTATGGACCTCGCTCACGACGCCGAGCGGGAAGCCCGCACCATCTCCGCCCGGCTCAGCAGCAGTCACGAAGCGCTGCGCGCAACCGGTCGCTACGGCGGTGGACTGATTCCGTTCGGCTACCAGAAGGCACCCCACCCCTCGGGCAGCGGATGGTGCCTGACTCCTGATCCCGAGACCGCCGCAGTCGTCCGCGTGATCGTGGAGCAGGTACACGCGGGACAGTCGCTGATCACCATCGCCCGCGAGCTGAACGACTCAGATGTCCTGGTGCCCCGCGACCGTCATGCCCAACGCCAGGGGCGCCCGACAGGTGGCCTTCGCCACGGACGTGACTTCGAACGATTCCAGTGGACCTCAGGCACGCTGTCCAAAGTGCTGCGCAGCCCGTCACTGATGGGGCACCGGACTCATGGCGGCAAGACGGTTCACGACGCAACCGGTGCCCCGGTACTGATCGGACAGCCGCTGCTGTCCGACGAGGAGTTCCACGCCCTGCAACACGCCCTTGACGCACGTTCCAACGGCACTCGTCAACCGAGGAGTCGGACGACTGCGCTGCTCACCGGCGTCGCACACTGCTCGGGCTGCTATGGACGCATGTACTTCGCAGCCCGTAAGGGCTATCCGTACGGCGACTACACGTGCCGCGCGACCGCGCGGGCTGAAGTGTGCCCTGCCCCGGCCGGGATGCGGTCCGACTGGCTCGAGGCGTATACGGTCGACCGTTACCGCGCGGCCACGGCGACGGACACCGCCGTTTCCCGAGAGCTTCTCCTCGACAGCGGCGCTCGTGTCATCGTCGCCAAGGGTCGCTGCGGCGGTGGCCCCGCCCGGCTTGCCGGGCCGGACACCTCACGCTTGACCTTCACGCTTGATGAACGCATCGGAGCGCGCCAGAACGGCTGAGTTCCGGCAGGCCGGCCGAGCGAGGCATGCGATTTCCCGATCACCTCGCTCGGCCCGCGTCACATCTCGAAGACCACCGATACCGGGGCATGGTCCGACCACCGCTCCTGGTGGCTTGCCGCTCGCTCCACGACTGCCTTGACGGCCCGTGCCGCGAGCCCAGCGGTCGCCACGGCAAGATCAATGCGCCACCCTGAATCGTTGTCGAAAGCGCGCCCCCGATATGACCACCACGTATACGGCCCATCGATGTCCGGATGCAGCGCCCGTACGACATCGACGTAACCGCCTGCGGCCGGGTCGAACACCTGCGTGAGCCACTCCCGTTCCTCCGGCAGGAAGCCGGAGTTCTTGGTGTTGCCGCGCCAGTTCTTCAGGTCGGCCTGCTGGTGGGCGATGTTCCAGTCGCCGCAGACGAGGACCTCGCGGCCGTCGGCGGCGGCACGCTCCCGCAGGCCCTTGAGGTAGGCCAGGAACTCGCCCATGAAGCGCACCTTCTCGTCCTGCCGCTCGGTGCCGACCTCGCCGGACGGGAGATAGAGGGAGGCGACCGTCACACCGGGCAGGTCCACCTCGACGTAGCGCCCGCTGCCGTCGAACTCGGCCGACCCGAACCCGACCCGGACGGCGTCCGGCGCGCGCCGGGTGTACAGGGAGACGCCCGCGCGCCCCTTGGTGGCCGCCGGCGCGTGCACCACATGCCAGCCCTCCGGCGCACGCACGTGCTCGGGCAGCTGCTGCGGCTCGGCGCGCACCTCCTGCAGGCACAGCACATCGGCTTGCGTACCGGCGAGCCACTCCACAAAGCCCTTCTTCGCGGCGGCCCGCAGTCCGTTCACATTCACAGAGGTCACAGTGAGCACCGGGGCACCCTACCGGCACACTGGACAAAGTCCGGATTCCCCGTTCTGCATAGGTGTACGATCCCCAGCATGCATATACGCCGCGTCCCCTTCGACCACCCCGACGCCGTGAAGCTCAACGACGAGGTCCAGGCCGAGTACCACGAGCGCTACGGCGACGGCGGCGACGCCACCCCCCTCGACCCGTCGGACTTCCGGCCGCCGAACGGCGTGTATCTGATCGCCTACGACGAGGCCGACCGCCCTGTGGCCACCGGCGGCTGGCGCAGCCAGGACAAGAACGACGAGGGCAACGAGGACGGCGACGCCGAGCTGAAGCGGATGTACGTGATCAAGGAGCTGCGCGGCCGCGGTCTCGCCCGGCGCATGCTCGCCGCCCTGGAGGACGACGCCCGCGCCGCCGGCCGTATCCGCATGGTCCTGGAAACCGGCACCCGCCAGCCGGAGGCCATCGCCCTCTACACCTCCAGCGGCTATGAGCCGTGCGCCAAGTTCGGCTACTACCGCTTCTACGAGTCCAGCCGCTGCTATGCGAAGGCCCTGTGACGGGGGCCACTTGAGGGGCGGTCACCTGGCGTGCGGCACGACGTCACCTGACCCACAACGCACTAGAGCCCCGTCGGGATCCCGACGGGGCTCTATGCTGCGTGGACCTGAGGGGATTTGAACCCCTGGCCCCCTCGATGCGAACGAGGTGCGCTACCGGACTGCGCCACAGGCCCTTGCAACGAGTGAAACTTTAGCACCCCGATCGGTGTGCTTGGAAATCCGTTCCCGCTTGGACGCGGGGCCGGGGCCCGGCGGCTACTCGTTGGCCGCCCGCGGCCGCTCCCCGTCCTCGTACTGGTCGAACAGCGGCGTACGCCCCCGCTCCCGCGCCCGCCGCGCCGAAGCCGCCCGGCGCCGCGCGTCCCCGCGCCCCTCGCCGTCCGCCTTGCCCGCCGCGCCGTCCGTCTCCCGGGCCTCCCCCGGCTCCTCCGCGTGCGCGTCGGACGGGGACGCCGGGGCGGGCACCCCGGAGCCGTGCTTCCGCGAGCCCGCGACCGCCTCCTGGTCCCGCGCCACCGGACTCGACCGTGCCGAACTCCACGCGTCCAGCGCCCCGAGATCCACATCCGGCGTCGCCCGCGGCGCGACCGGCGCCGTCACATACGTCGGCAACGGCACCGGCACGGGCTCCCAGCTCTCCCCGCGCCCGGGGCGCCGCTGCCGCTCCCGCTGCTGATCGACCCACTCGGCGTGATCGGTCTGCTCCACCAGCGCACGCCGGTCCGCGGCCAGCGCCGACATCCCGGGGGCGGCCTCCGGCTCGGGTCCCTCCTCCGGTTCGTCGGCCTCGGCCTCGGCCGTCGGGTGCCGGCGCGGCTGGCGCGCCCGCTCGCGGAGCCGCTGGGCCGCGGCCTCGGCCCGGCGCCGGTCCATCTGGTAGGCGAACCGGCGGCGCTCCTGTGTGCGCAGATACGCGATGTACCCGCTGAGCAGCACGGCGGGCACGCCGGGCGCCCACAGGAACGCGAGCCCGCCGACGGCCGCGACGATCGCGCCGAGCGTGAAGGCGAGGAAGAGCATGATGGTGGTGCGCCTGCGGCGCGCCAGCACCTTCGAGCGCTGGGCGCGCGCTGCGGCCGCCTCCGCGCCGGGGGCGCGTCGGGCCGGGGGGATCGGCTTGCGCGGGGACGCGGACGCGTCCGGCCGTGCCGGGGCGGGGACGGTGCCGGCGGTGCGGGCCTCGGCCGCCTGCCCGGTTCCGGGCGCCGCCTCCATGGCGCCGCTCACCTGAGGGCGTGTCGGAGGCACGGCGAAGGCCCGGACGTCCACCGAGTCGGTGACGGCGTCCGGGGCGTCGATATCGGGCTCCCCCTCGTCGGCGGAGCGCGCCCGCAGGTCCTTGGCGTACCGGCGCTCCATGCCCGCCCGTCCGGACAGCAACCGGATGGCTGTGCTGAAGCGTTCCGTCGGACGGGCCTCGTTCAGCTCGTCCTGCCTACGGAGCCACATCGGCACCAAGTA
This sequence comes from Streptomyces sp. Z423-1, assembly GCF_013009255.1. Lineage (NCBI taxonomy): Bacteria > Bacillati > Actinomycetota > Actinomycetes > Kitasatosporales > Streptomycetaceae > Streptomyces > Streptomyces sp. Z423-1. The sequence goes on along the minus strand of NZ_CP053109.1, from coordinate 5,487,031 downwards.
GGCGGCCCAGGCCCCGACGATGACTGCGTAGATGAGGCCGCTGCTGCTCACGCCTCACACGGTAGAGGGGTTTGCGTGAGGCCATCTGCCAATTGAGCCGGTGTGTCGCACGATCTGGCTGATATTTCGAGCTTTTTTTGGGACCGATGCGATCAGCAGGCTGGCGCGCCCGCGAATTCATTGCCCCGGACCGGTCAGGAACCGATCATTTTCGAACACGTATTCAATTTCGGGGTTACGCGGGATTCCCGGGGGTGTTCTGCGGGGTGTTCCGCGTCCGGGTCCGGCGCCAGCGGGCCAGCAGCCCCTCGGGGACTTCTTCCGCCGTGAGCGCGAACACGAGATGGTCGCGCCAGGCGCCGTCGATGTGGAGATAACGGGGCCTGAGGCCCTCCTCGCGGAATCCGAGTTTCTCCACCACTCGGCGGCTGGGCCCGTTCTCGGGGCGAATGCAGACCTCGATGCGGTGCAGGCCGACGGTGCGGAAACAGTGGTCGACGGCCAGTGCCACGGCCGTCGGCATCACACCTCGGCCGGCCACCGCCTCGTCCACCCAGTAACCGACGTGCCCCGAGCACATCGAGCCCCAGGTGATCCCGGCGACCGTCAACTGCCCGACCAGCCGCCCCTGGTACTCGATGACGAACGGCAGCATCCGGCCCGCGTTCGCCTCGGACCGCAGATGACGGACCATCTGGCGGTACGTGGGCCGGTGCGCGATCGGCCCGCCGGGCGCGGGCGGCGGAATGGTCGCCTCCCAGGGGCGCAGCCAGTCCCGGTTGCGCCGGTTGACCTCACGCCAGGCCCGCTGGTCGCGCAGCTTTATCGGTCGGAGGACGACATCGCCCTCCACCAGTTCGACGGGCCAGGATGGGCTGTTCAGCTGGCACCCCCACTGCCGGGTCTGGGGTGGTCACCGCCGCGGATCTGGTCGACGGCGTGGATCAGCAGGGGCTCCAGGACGGCCAGTCCGTCCCGCACGCCGCCGGTCGAACCCGGCAGGTTGACGATCAGTGTCCCGCCCGCCACTCCGGCCAGGCCCCGGGAGAGCACCGCGGTGGGCACCTTGTCCCGGCCGTGGGCGCGGATCGCCTCCGCGATGCCGGGCACCTCGTGGTCGAGCACCGCGCGCGTGGCCTCGGGGGTGCGGTCGGTGGGCGAGATGCCCGTGCCGCCCGTGGTGACGATCACGTCGTACCCGGCGTCCACGCCCGCCCGCAGCGCGGCCTGGACGGGGTCGCCGTCCGGGACGACCTGCGGGCCGTCGACGGCGAACCCGAAGCCCTTGAGGCCGTCGGCGATCAGCGGGCCGCCCTTGTCCTCGTAGACCCCGGCGGCGGCCCGGTTGGAGGCGGTGATCACCAGGGCGCTGTACGGCGCGACCAGCGCGCCGCCGAGCGCCGCGTCGAGAGTCATGCCCGGCTCCAGTCGCCCGACTTGCCGCCCGTCTTCTCCTCCACCCGTACGTCCGTGATGACCGCTCCCTTGTCGACCGCCTTGACCATGTCGATCACGGTGAGCGCGGCGACGGAGACCGCGGTGAGAGCCTCCATCTCGACGCCCGTGCGGTCCGTCGTCTTCACCGTGGCCGTGATCTCCACGGCGTCGTCCGCCACCGACAGATCCAGTGTCACACCCGACACCGACAACGGGTGGCACAGCGGGATCAGGTCCGGCGTCCGCTTGGCGCCCATGATCCCGGCGATCCGCGCGGTGGCGAGGGCGTCGCCCTTGGGGACCCCTGCGCCGCGCAGCAGCTCGATCACGCGGGGCGAGACGAGGACGCGTCCGCTCGCGCGCGCGGTGCGGGCGGTGACGTCCTTGCCGGACACGTCGACCATGCGGGCGGCGCCCGCGTCGTCGAGGTGCGTCAGTCGGTCCTGCGCGGGGGATCCGGGGGTCTCCCCCCGGGAAGGCACGGTCATGGTGTGGCGCTCCTGGTCCGGGCCCGTCGCGGTGCGGCGCACGGGCCTGTTGTGCGCGACACGGTACCGCCAACCCGGGGCGCTCAGCCGAGCAGGACCACCTCGACCTCGGTCCCGGGCTCGACGGTCTCGACGTCCTCGGGGATCACGATCAGCGCGTCCGCGTGCGCGAGGGCGGCGACAAGGTGCGATCCGGCGCCCCCGACGGGGGTGGCCTTCCCGTCGGCGTACGTCCCGCGCAGGAACTGCCTGCGTCCCTTCGGCGAGGTCAGCGGCTTGGCGGCGGTCAGGGTGGCGCGGGTGCGGGGGCGGTGGACGTCCGTCAGGCCCATGAGGGTGCGGATCGCGGGGCGGACGAACAGTTCGAAGGAGACGTACGACGACACCGGGTTGCCGGGGAGGGCCAGCAGGGGGGTGTGGTCGGGGCCGATGGAGCCGAAGCCCTGGGGCTTGCCGGGCTGCATGGCGATCCTGCGGAACTCGATGCCGCTGCCCGCCACGTCCTCGTCGCCGACGTGCGACAGGGCTTCCTTGACGACGTCGTACGCCCCGACGCTGACGCCGCCCGTGGTGACCATCAGGTCGGCGCGCACCAGCTGGTCCTCGATGGTGGTGCGCAGGGTCTCGGCGTCGTCGGCGACGGCGCCCACCCGGTAGGCGATGGCGCCGGCGTCGCGGGCGGCCGCGGTGAGGGCGAAGCTGTTGGAGTCGTAGATCTGGCCGCGGCCCAGTTCCTCGCCCGGCTGGACGAGTTCGCTGCCGGTCGACAGCACCACCACGCGCGGGCGCGGGCGTACGCGTACCGTGCCGCGGCCGATCGCGGCGAGCAGCGCGATCTGCGGCGGGCCGAGGACGGTGCCCGCTTCGAGGGCGCGGTCACCGGCCTTGACGTCGCTGCCCTTCGCGCGCACGTGCGCGCGTGCCTCGGCCGGCCGGTGCACACGCACCTGCCCTGAGGCGCCCTCGGGGCCGAGGCTGCGGGCCCGCATCCCGGTGACGGGGCCCTCGCCGAGGCCGCCGTCGGTCCACTCCACGGGCACGACCGTCTCCGCGCCGGGCGGCAGCGGGGCGCCGGTCATGATGCGGGCGGCCTGGCCGGGGCGCACGGTCCGCAGCTCGGCCTGGCCCGCCGCGACGTCCCCGACGACCTCCAGGACCGCCGGGAACTCCTCGCTCGCGCCCGCTACATCCGCGACCCGTACCGCGTACCCGTCCATGGAGCTGTTGTCGAACGGCGGCAGGGACACCGGCACCGTGACGTCGTCGACCAGGACGCAGCCCTGGGCGTCCAGCAGTTGCAGCTCGATGGGTTCGAGGAAGCGGACGGTGTCGAGGATGTCCTCCAGGTGTTGGTCCACCGACCACAGGTGGTCCTGGCCGGTGGCGCGGGGCGCGGCGGTGCTCACGTGGCTACATCTCCTCGGTGACGTAACTGCGAAGCCAGGTCCGGAACTCCGGGCCCAGGTCCTCACGTTCGCACGCGAGTCTGACAATGGCACGCAGGTAGTCGCCGCGGTCGCCGGTGTCATAGCGGCGGCCCTTGAAGACGACGCCGTGCACCGGGCCGCCGACCTTCTCGTCGGCGGCGAGCTGCTGGAGGGCGTCGGTGATCTGGATCTCGCCGCCGCGGCCGGGCTCCGTCTTGCGCAGTACGTCGAAGATGCGCGGGTCGAGGACGTAGCGGCCGATGATGGCGTAGTTGGACGGGGCGTCGGCCGCGTCCGGCTTCTCGACCAGGTCGCTCACCTTGACCACGTCGCCGTCCTCGGTGGTCTCCACGGCCGCGCAGCCGTAGAGGTGGACCTGCTCGGGCGCCACCTCCATGAGCGCGATCACGCTGCCGCCGTGCTGCTCCTGGACCTCGATCATGCGCTTGAGGAGCGGGTCGCGCGGGTCGATCAGGTCGTCGCCGAGGAGCACCGCGAAGGGCTCGTCGCCGACGTGGGGGGCCGCGCACAGGACGGCATGACCCAGTCCCTTGGGGTCGCCCTGGCGCACGTAGTGCATGGTCGCGAGGTCGCTCGACTCCTGGACCTTGGCGAGCCGCTCGGCGTCGCCCTTCTTCTCCAGAGCCGACTCGAGCTCGTAGTTGCGGTCGAAGTGGTCCTCAAGGGGCCGCTTGTTGCGGCCCGTGATCATGAGGACGTCGTCGAGACCGGCCGAGACGGCCTCCTCGACCACGTACTGGATCGCCGGCTTGTCCACGACCGGCAGCATCTCCTTGGGAGTGGCCTTGGTGGCCGGCAGGAACCGGGTGCCGAGGCCTGCTGCGGGAATGACAGCCTTGTTGATCCGTGGTTGCGCCTGAGTCATGCCCGCAACCATATCCGGTGCCTTTGTGGGGAATCCTCGGCTCCGGTCAGTTGACGCTCATATGAGCACATAGAACACGGTACGGGAGCGGCGGATGGGTCACCTCGGACGCACGGGCGAGCCTGACAAGCGCACATTGCGGCGAGAGCTCCTCGCGGTGAGAAACAGGTTGCCCGCAGGTGACGTGGAGGCGGCCTCGGCCGCATTCGCCGAACACGCGCTCGAACTGGACGAGCTGGCGCACGCGCGCACCGTGGCGGCGTACGTCTCCGTGGGCAGCGAGCCCGGCACGCTCGCGCTGCTCGACGCGCTGCACGCGCGCGGGGTACGCGTCCTGCTTCCGGCGCTTTTGCCCGACAACGACCTCGACTGGGGCGTCTACTCCGGGAGGGACTCCCTTGGGCTCGTCCAACACGCCGGGAAGATGGCCCTTTTGGAGCCCATCGGCGAGCGGCTCGGCCCGGACGCCGTGACCGGCGCCGACGCCGTGCTGCTGCCCGGGCTCGCGGTCGACGCGCGCGGGAGGCGGCTGGGGCGCGGCGGAGGGTCGTACGACCGGGTGCTGGCGCGTCTGGAGCGCGCGGGCGCCCGTCCCGCGCTGGTGGTGCTGCTGTACGACACGGAGGTCGTCGCGCGCGTCCCGGCGGAGCCGCACGACCGGCCGGTGCACGCGGTGGTGACGCCGTCGGGCGTGCGCCGCTTCCCGGGCTCGTGGATGTGAGGTCCGTCAGGCGAAAGGGCCCTCCACGCGCGCGTGGGGGCCCTTTCGGGTTGTTCGCCGTCAGTCGGGTCAGGGCTTCAGGACCAGGGTGTCGCTCGTGCCCTTGTCGACCGCCTGCTTGGTGAACGACCAGTCCAGCAGCTCGCCCTTGGCCCACTTGCCGGTCTGGTCGGTGTAGTGGGAGCTGTAGGCGTGCCCGGAGGCGCCGGTGAGGTTGATCCACCTCGACTTGTCGAAGTCGTCGAGGTTGACCACCATCCGCATCGACGGCACCCAGACGACGCCGTAGCCGCCGGCGGCGTTCCAGCCGGTCGCGTTGACCGTCGCCTCGCCGCCGCTGAGCTCCCAGGGGCCGCGGTTGAGGATGTACTGCAGGAAGCCGGGGCCATTGGTGCCGAGGGTCTGGTTCTTCAGGAACAGGCGGTGCAGCCGGCCCCAGCTCCAGGTGTCGATGTCCTTGCCGAGCTTGGCGGTCAGCTCCCAGCGGGCGTCGATCATGGCGCGCTCGAACAGCTCGTCGCGGTTGTCGGCGGACGGGCGGGTGCCCGACTTGGGGGTCGTCCACCAGTCGCTGTTCTCGTCGTCCATGAGGCTGCGCACCACCTCGAACCAGCGGTCGCCGCCGTCCGGCTGGGCCTGGTCCGCGTCGCGCTGGCCGCACTCGCGCACCCGCCGGTCGTCGTCCACCGGGCCGGTGGTGTTGACCGGCTCGACCCACAGGCACTGGCCCTTGACGCGCAGCTCCTTGGGCAGTTTGTTACCGAACGCCAGCTTGAGGATGTTGCGCCAGACCGAGTTGAAGTAGGCGGCGGCCGCCGAGTCGGCGTCCTGGGTGTAGTCCCAGCCCTCCAGGAGCTTCTGCGCGTCGCGTACGTCCTTGTCGTCGACGTCGATCTTCAGCAGCTGCGGGACGAGCAGCTTGGCGATCTCGCTGCTGCTGTCCATCTGCATCTGCCGCATGTCCTCGGTGGAGATCTTGCCGCCGCCCTTGATCTTCGACTCGATCAGGTCGGTGATCCGCTGGCTGCGGGTGCCGTAGCCCCAGTCCGTGGTCAGCGTGTGCGGGTAGTCCGTGCCGACGACGGCCTGGTTGGCGGTGACGATGTAGCCGCGCTGCGGGTCGTACTCGTAGGGCAGCTCGTCCTGCTCGATGTAGCCGGTCCAGCGGTACTTGGAGTCCCAGCCCGGCGCCGGGACGGAGCCGTCGTGGTCCTTCGCGCGCGTGGGGATCTTTCCGGGCAGCGTGTAGCCGATGTGGTTCTCGGTGTCGGCGTAGACGAGGTTCTGCGAGGGCACGTCGAACAGGGCCGCCGCGGCGCGGAAGTCCTCCCAGCCGGCCGCCTTGTTCATCGCGAAGACGGCCTCCATGGTGGTGCCCGGCTCCAGCGCGGTCCAGCGCAGGGCGATGCCGTAGCCGTCGCCGCGGTCAGGGGCGGCGGTGTCGACGGTGGCCTTCCTGCCGACCTTCACGAGCTCGCTGCTGCGGTCGGACAGGAGGGGCCCGTTGTTGGTCTCCCGGACCACGATCTTCTTGGACGCGCCGCCGGCGACCTTGATGGTCTCCTCGTACGTGGTGAAGGGCTTCACCTTGCCGTCGTAGAGGTAGCCGTCGCCGGTGAGCTTCTCCAGGTACAGGTCGGTGACATCGACGCCGGAGTTGGTCATGCCCCAGGAAATGTCCTGATTGTGACCGATGATCACACCGGGCATGCCCGCAAAGGTGTAGCCGGAGACGTCGTACTGGCACTTGCTGGAGACCGTGCGGCAGTGCAGGCCCATCTGGTACCAGACGGACGGCAGCGAGGCCGACAGGTGCGGGTCGTTGGCGAGCAGCGGCTTGCCGGTGATGGTGTGTTCGCCGCCGACGACCCACGAGTTGGAGCCGATGCCGCTGCCGTTCACGCCGACGGCCTCGGGCAGGTCCTCCAGCTCGTCGTAGAGGCCCGAGAGCTGGGTCTGGAGCGCCGAGGAGCCGGTGGACGAGGACGTGCCCGTCGAGGTGCCCGTGGACGTCCCTGTGCCGCCTGCGGAGCCGCCGCCCGTGCCATCGGCGGACGTGCCGCTTTCGCCGTCCGAAGAGGCGCCGCCGTCGAACGTCTGGGTGAGTTCGTCGAACTGGCCCTGCTGGACGATGACCTGGTTCCGGTCGTACGGGTACCGCGGGTACAGGTCGCCGATCTGCTTGGGGCCGAGGCGGCTGGTCATCAGGGCGCGGTCGATCTCGTCCTGCATGTTGCCGCGCAGGTCCCAGGCCATCGCCTTCAGCCACGCCACCGAGTCGACCGGGGTCCACTTCTCGGGCTTGTAGTCGTTGCTGAAGCCGAGCGCCGCGTACTCCACGGAGATGTCCTCGGCGCCCTTGCCCTCCAAGTAGGCGTTGACTCCCTTGGTGTACGCCTGGAGGTACTTCTTGGCGGCGGCGGACAGCTTGGTGTCGTATTCCTTCTGCGCGGTGCGCTGCCAGCCCAGCGTGCGCAGGAACGCGTCGTTGTCGACCTGGCCCTTGCCGAACATCTCCGACAGGCGCCCGGCGGTCATGTGCCGGCGGACGTCCATCTCGTAGAACCGGTCCTGCGCCTGGACGTAGCCCTGCGCCATGAACAGGTCCTCGTCCGAGGAGGCATAGACCTGCGGTATGCCGTAGCCGTCACGCTTGACGTCGACGGGTGCGGTCAGGCCGGGCAGCGTGATCGAGCCCTTGGTCTGCGGGAAGGACGCGCGCACCGTACTGACGGACCAGTACGCCCCACAGGCGGCGCCGACGACAATGGCCAGCACCAGCACGAGCACGATCAGTCGGGCTTTGCGCCCCTTCTTCCTGCCGGACTTGCCGGGCTGCTGACCCGTTGAGGCGGTGGTATTGGGGGGCATCGCTGTCCTTGCTGTCCTAACGCGAGCGGCAGGCGGTACTGGAGTGCTGGAGCAACCATAGGCGCAGGGCCCGGTGCGACTTGACGCGGAGTGGTGAACCAGCGCGGACTGACGTTCGATCTTGCCCGGGCGAGTGTCAAGAAATCGTCAAGAGTTAGGTAAGGTAACGAAGTAAGTGCATCAGGGAAAGGGATCGGCCGCTGAGTATCCACGACCTCAATGAACTCCTGCTCGTCTGCTCGCTCGTCCTGCTCGTCGCCGTGGCCGCGGTCCGGATCTCCTCGCGCAGCGGGCTCCCCAGCCTGCTCGTCTACCTGGGCATCGGCGTTGTCATGGGCCAGGACGGGATCGGCGGCATCCGCTTCGACAACGCCGAGCTGACCCAGGTCATCGGGTACGCCGCCCTGGTCGTGATCCTGGCCGAGGGTGGTCTCGGCACGAAGTGGAAGGAGATCAAGCCCGCCCTGCCCGCCGCCAGCGCGCTCGCGCTGGTCGGGGTCGCGGTGAGCGTCGGGGTCACAGCGACGGCGGCGCACCACCTGGTCGGGCTGGAGTGGCGGCAGGCGCTCATCATCGGTGCGGTGGTCTCCTCCACGGACGCGGCGGCGGTCTTCTCCGTGCTGCGGAAGATCCCCCTGCCCGCGCGCGTGACGGGCACGCTGGAGGCCGAGTCCGGCTTCAACGACGCGCCCGTGGTCATCCTGGTCGTCTCGTTCTCCATGGCCGGACCGTTCGAGCACTGGTACGTGCTGGTCGGCGAGATCCTGCTGGAGCTCGCCATTGGTGCCGCCATCGGCATCGCCGTGGGCTGGCTGGGCTCCTGGGGCCTGCGGCACGTGGCCCTGCCCGCCTCCGGCCTCTATCCGATCGCCGTGATGGCGATCGCGGTCACCGCGTACGCGGCGGGCGCGCTGGCGCACGGCAGCGGCTTCCTCGCCGTCTACCTCGCCTCGATGGTGATGGGCAACGCGCGCCTGCCGCACTGGCCCGCCACGCGCGGCTTCGCCGAGGGCGTCGGCTGGATCGCCCAGATCGGCATGTTCGTCCTGCTCGGCCTGCTGGTCACCCCGCACGAGCTGGGCGTCGACATCCTGCCCGCGCTGGTCATCGGGCTGGTGCTGACCATGGTGGCGCGCCCGCTGAGCGTCGTGGTATGCCTGCTGCCGTTCCGGGTGCCGTGGCAGGAGCAGGCGCTGATGTCCTGGGCCGGGCTGCGCGGCGCCGTGCCCATCATCCTGGCGACCATCCCCATGGTGAACGGGGTGGAAGGCAGCCGTCACATCTTCAACATCGTCTTCGTACTGGTCGTCGTCTACACCCTCCTCCAGGGCCCGACCCTGCCCTGGCTCGCCCGCCAGCTGCGCCTGGGCGACGGCACCGAGACCGCCGACCTCGGCATCGAGTCGGCGCCCCTGGAGCAGCTGCGCGGACACCTGCTGTCCGTCAGCATCCCGCCCGAGTCGAAGATGCACGGCGTCGAGATCAACGAGCTGCGGCTGCCCGCCGGGGCCGCGGTCACCCTCGTCGTCCGGAAGGGCACCTCGTTCGTGCCGCTGCCCACGACCGTGCTGCAGCGGGGCGACGAACTGCTCGTCGTCGCCACGGACCCGGTGCGGGACGCCGCCGAGCGGCGACTGCGGGCGGTCGGGCGCGGCGGCAAGCTGGCCGGGTGGCTGGGGGCGAACGGATCGACCTAGTCGCAGGTATCGGCGTCGTCGCACGGCATCGAGTGAATCGCGGCATCGAATAAATCGCAGGTGGTGCACCGTGTGGTGCTCGGTTTCACAGGCGCACCAGGCCTTCACCCCTGTACGATGCAGGCGTCACCCAGATCGAACCAACTCTGCCTGACGCAGAGCTGGCGCGACCGTATGGCGGCCGGAAACGCCCTTCGACGCAGTGGGCGCCGGTATCTACCGCAGTGCGCGCAAGAGGACAGCTCTCGGCGCCCGGCCCACTACAAGCGGGCCGCGCTACCAGGCGGCAGAAAGGCAAGGGCCGTGGCGTCCACGGTCACCTCGTCGAAGACCTCGCGCCCGGGATACGGGCACCTGCTGCGCACCCGCGGCGTCTGGACGTTCCTGCTTCCCGGCTTCGCGGCACGTCAGCCGTTCGCGATGCTGACGATCTCCATCGTGCTGCTGGTGCAGCACACCACCGGCTCCTACGGCGCGGCAGGCGCCGCAGCGGCCGTCACCGGCGTCTCCATGGCGCTGTTCGCGCCGTACACCGGGCGACTGGCGGACCGCTTCGGGCAGCGCGCCGTACTGATCCCCGGCGTGCTGGTGCACGCCCTCGCGGGCCTCACCCTGACGGCACTCGCGCTGGCGGACGCCCCCCTGTGGGCGCTGTTCGCGGCAGCCGTCCCCACGGGTGCCTCGGTGCCGCAGATCGGCCCCATGGTGCGGGCCCGCTGGGGCGTGAAGCTTCAGGGCTCCCCTCTGATGACCACCGCGGCGGCCTTCGAGTCCGTCACGGACGAGCTGACCTTCGTCGTCGGCCCGCTGCTCGCCACCGCCCTGTGCACCACCGTGGACCCGGCGGCGGGCCTGGTGACCGAGGCCACGCTGACCCTGGTCGGCGGTCTGCTGTTCGCCGCGCAGAGGAGCACGCAGCCGACGGTCACCACCGGCGGGCACGCGCGTGTGGAGCACGTCTCCGCGCTGCGCGTCCCCGGGGTGCGGGTGCTGGCCGTGGCGTTCCTCGGCATCGGGTCCGTCTTCGGCGGCATGCAGGTCTCGCTGGCCGCGTTCACCGAGTCGATCGGCGAGCCCGGCCTGAACGGCGTCCTGTACGGGATCTTCGCCGCGGGCAACATGCTCTCCGGCATCGCGTGCGGCGCCATCGCCTGGAAGGCGGCCCCGCAGCGACGCCTGGTCGTCGGCTACGGCGCCCTCGCCCTGGCCGCCGCCGGCCTGTGGGCCGCGCACTCCGTGCTGCTGCTCGCCGGGCTCGGCCTGCTGGTCGGCATGTGCATCGCGCCCGCCCTGATCACCGGCTACACCCTGGTCGAGAGCCTGGTTCCGGCCGGGGCGCGCACCGAGGCGTTCACCTGGCTGACCGGCGCGGTGGCGCTCGGACAGGCGGGTGCCGTCACGGTCGCCGGACAGCTGGAGGACCGCTTCTGGGACGGCGCCGGGTTCCTGGTTCCGTTCGGGGGTACGGCGCTCGCGCTGGCGACGCTGGTCGCCCTCAGGTCGCGGCTGGCCGCCCGGCCCCGGAGCCGTACCGTCGCACGTGGCGTCGGTCACCGCACGGCGGTCGCAGTGGACTGATCCCGAGGAATGCGTCACTATGGACCGTCGTTAGCACTCATCGAGTGAGAGTGCCAGGAGGAAGACAGTGCCGACCTACCAGTACCAGTGCACCGCGTGCGGCGAGGGCCTCGAGGCGGTGCAGAAGTTCACCGACGACGCCCTGACCGAGTGCCCCAGCTGCCAGGGCCGCCTGAAGAAGGTGTTCTCCGCGGTCGGCATTGTCTTCAAGGGCTCCGGTTTCTACCGCAACGACAGCCGCGGCTCCTCGTCGAGCAGCTCGCCGGCGTCCACGAGCTCGTCCTCGTCGTCGTCCTCCTCCTCTTCCTCCTCCTCGTCTTCGTCGTCTTCGTCCTCGGACTCGAAGTCGTCGAGCGCCGGGACGTCGTCCAGCAGCACCGCCGCCTGAGGCGCACCCACACTCACGGGACCCCGCCGTCGTACGACTGGTGGGGTCCTCGGTGTTTCCGGCACCGGCTCCTGCGGTCACACCGGTGGCGGCTACTGTGCTGAGCATGGCGAACGCAGAGATCGGTGTAATCGGCGGCTCAGGCTTCTACTCGTTCCTCGACGACGTGACCGAGCTCCAGGTGGACACGCCGTACGGGCAGCCCAGCGACTCCCTCTTCCTCGGCGAGATCGCCGGCCGGCGGGTCGCCTTCCTGCCCCGGCACGGGCGCGGCCACCATCTCCCGCCGCACCGGATCAACTACCGGGCCAACCTCTGGGCGCTTCGGTCGGTCGGCGTGCGCCAGGTGCTCGGGCCCTGCGCGGTGGGCGGGCTGCGCCCCGAGTACGGGCCGGGCACGCTGCTCGTCCCGGACCAGCTGGTCGATCGTACGAAGTCCCGGGTGTCGACGTACTTCGACGGACTCCCGCTGCCCGACGGCACCATGCCGAACGTGGTGCACGTGTCCCTGGCCGACCCCTACTGCCCCACCGGACGGTCGGCCGCCCTGAAGGCCGCGCGCGGGCGGAACTGGGAGCCGGTGGACGGCGGCGCGCTCGTCGTGATCGAGGGGCCGCGCTTCTCCACCCGTGCCGAATCGTTGTGGCACCAGGCGCAGGGCTGGTCGGTGGTGGGCATGACCGGCCACCCCGAGGCGGCGCTCGCCCGTGAGCTGGAGCTCTGCTACACCTCGCTGAACCTCGTCACCGACCTGGACGCGGGCGCCGAGACCGGGGAGGGCGTCTCGCACGACGAGGTGCTGCGGGTGTTCGCCGCGAACGTGGACCGGCTGCGGGGGGTGCTGTTCGACGCGGTGGCGGCGCTGCCCGCGAACGAGGAGCGGGACTGTCTGTGCGTCAACGCGCTGGGTGGCATGGATCCGGGGTTCGAGCTGCCGTGACGCGGGTTACGAGGTGGGGGCGGGGGCGGAACTACACGTTCGAGGTGGGGACGGCGGCGGAACGTCACGTTCGAGGTGGGGCGGGGGCGGAACGTCACGTTCGAGGTGGGACAGAGGCGGAACGTCACGTTCGGGTGAGGGAGTTGTCCACAACCCGTCGGTAGTGCACGGGCCTCAGCGGGCGGCGGCGCGAAGCCTCATCGTGGGCTGCAACCGATCCGTCGTCACAGGTGGTGGTCCTCATGTCCTTCGCTGCGTCCTCCGTACCGTCCCCCGCTCCGCGCCCTCCCCGCCCGCTCGGCACCGACGCGCCTCCGACCTGCGAGGTGCCGCACTTCGCTCCCGTTCGCGTGCGTGGCGGGCGGTATCAGCTGCGCCGGTTCGTACGGCATCGGCGGCGGGCCCTGGCCGCCGGGCTGGCGATCACCGCCGCCGCGCTGGTGGCGGCCGGCCCGCGTGCCCCGGCCGACGCTCATCAAGACGCTCATCAGGGCGACCGGGCCCGCGGGCACCCCGTGGCGGACCGCGCTCCGGAGCGCCGGGCCGTGGAGCGGGTGTCCGCGCCCGTGCGGATCGCCGACGCGGCGACGGTGCGGCTGCTGCGCCCCGGCGACCGGGTCGACGTCGTCGCCGCCGAGGAGACGGCGCCGGGCGGTGCGGCCGATGTGGTCGCGCGCGGTGCGCTGGTGACCCAGGTGCCCGAGCCGCTGGACGGCGAGGTCGACAGCGGGGCGCTGGTCGTGCTCTCGGTCCCGCGCGCCACCGCGGCGCGCCTGGCGGGCGCGAGCGCGACGGCTCGGCTGGCGGTGACGTTGTGCTGAGCCGGATCGTGCGCGACGCCCTGTCAAGTCCTTCGAAGGAAGGGCCCGATTGGACAGGATGGCCGAGCGCTGACGTAGGTTGCGGGGCGGTCTGTTCCACAACGTGTGCGTCCGAGGGGTGGCTTCGAAGTGAGCGAGAAGAAGGAACCGAGCGTCTGGGAGGGCTTCAAGGCCTTCCTGATGCGCGGGAATGTCGTCGATCTGGCCGTGGCGGTGGTCATCGGTGCCGCGTTCACCAACATCGTCAACGCGGTGGTGAAGGGGATCATCAACCCGCTGGTCGGAGCGATCGGCACCAAGAACCTCGATCACTACAGCACGTGCCTGAGCTCGACGTGCCAAGGCGAACAGGGCATTCAGATCCTGTGGGGCTCCGTCCTCGGCGCGACTCTCAGCTTCGTCATCACCGCGGCCGTCGTCTACTTCCTCATGGTCCTGCCCATGGCGAAGTACCTGGCACGGGTGGAGGCCCGGCGCAAGGCGAAGGAGGGCGCGCAGGAGGTCATCGAGGTGACCGAGCTGGAGGTGCTCAAGGAGATCCGCGACGCCCTGGTCGCACAGCGGGGCTCGGGGCCCAACCAGCGGTAGCGGCTCAGATGTGGTGGGGCGGCTTCTCGTCGAGGAAACGCTTCAGGTCATCGGCCGCGTCACCACCGGCTCCCGGCCGCTCGCCCCAGCCGCGGTCCATGTCGTCCGAGGACTGCTCGTCCAGCGGATCGTCGAAGATCAACGCGGCCTTGGGCCGTTCACGCGGCTCGGGGGCGGGGGAGGTACTCATGCCTACAGGGTACGGGGCGAATACCCACGGACACCGGGGGCGAGGTGGCGGGGGCCGAGGGGTCGCGGGCCGAGGTGTCGGGAGGCGAGGTGTCGCGGGCCGAGGTGTCGCGGGCCGAGGTCTCGGGGGTCGAGGGTTCGGAGGCCGAGGGCTCGCGGACCGAGAAGTCGGCGACCGAGGAGCCAGGGACCGAGGTATCCGGCGGGTCCTCACTTACCAAGATTTTCCGGTCGGTATCTGCTGTCCTTGGAATCATGACGTCCAGCCCGACTCCGCCGCCCGCATCGTCCGACGCGTCGGCCCATCGGAGGCCGCTGCGCCGGCTCACTGCCCGCGGTCGCGACGAGGTGCACCGCGCCGCCACGCCGCTGGAACTCTTCTTCGACCTGTGCTTCGTCGTGGCGATCGCGCAGGCGGGATTCCAGCTGGTGCACGCCATCGCCGAAGCACATGCCGGCGAGGGCATCCTGAACTACGCGATGGTGTTCTTCGCCATCTGGTGGGCCTGGATGAACTTCACCTGGTTCGCCTCGGCGTACGACAACGACGACGCCCTCTATCGCGTGGTCACCCTGGTGCAGATCGCCGGTGTCCTCCTGCTCGCCGCCGGGGTCTCACGGGCCTTCGAGGCCCACGACTTCCTGCTCGTCTGGCTCGGCTACGTGGTGATGCGGCTGGCCATGGCCACGCAGTGGCTGCGGGCCGCGCGGTCCGCCGAGGGCGCGGAACGCACCACGGCGCTGCGGTACGCCGGTGGTGTGCTGCTCTGCCAGGTCGGTTGGACGGGGCTGGTGCTCTTCCCGGCGCCCGCACGCCCCTGGGTGTTCCTGGTGATGGTGATCGTCGAGCTGTGCGTGCCGGTCTACGCGGAGAGGGCCCGGCCGACGACGTGGCATCCGCACCACATCGCCGAGCGGTACGGGCTGTTCACGATCATCGTGCTCGGCGAGACGATCGCCGCGGCCACGGTCGCCGTGAAGACGGGCGTCGACGAGAACGACGCGCTGGGCGAACTGCTGCCGATCGCGGCGGGTGGCCTGCTGATCGTGTTCTCCGCCTGGTGGATCTACTTCGTGGTGCCGATCCACGGGCGCCTGCGCTCCAGCCGGGAGGCGTTCGTGTGGGGCTACGGCCACTACCTGATCTTCGCCTCGGCGGCCGCGATCGGTGCGGGCCTGGAGGTGGCCGTCGAGCAGACGGTCGGCAAGGCGCACATCTCCACGCTGTCCGCGTCCGCCGCGGTGACCCTGCCGACGGCGCTGTATCTGCTCGCCGTCTGGGCCCTGCACTCACGCCACTTCAAGGTCGGCATCGCCCAGCAACTCGTGCTGCCGACGGCGGCGTTGCTGGTGATCTGCTGCACCTTCCTGCGCGACTGGGCGGTCCTCGCGGCCGGCATCGTGTCGGCGCTGGCGGTGGTGACCGGGACGACCCTGACGGCACGCCTGGCCGCCCGGGAGCACCGGACACAGACGGGCTCTCCAGCCGGCTGACGTGGCACGGGACGCAGACGGGCTTTCCAGCCCGCTGACTTGGACCGTGCGCTGACGAAACGCCCGCCGGGGGCAGGACACTGGTCCGCATGACAGTTGATGCTCTGACGGACGTGACCGGCCTGCGGGTGGGGCACGCGACACGCACCGGCGAAGGCTGGCTCACCGGCACCACGGTCGTTCTCGCACCCGAGGGCGGGGCCGTCGCCGCGGTGGACGTGCGCGGCGGTGGCCCCGGCACCAAGGAGACCGACGCCCTCGACCCGCGCAATGTGGTGCAGAAGGCCGAAGCGGTGGTGCTGACCGGCGGCAGCGCGTACGGGCTCGACGCGGCGTCGGGTGTGATGGCCTGGTTGGAGGAACAGGGGCGCGGGGTGCGCGTCGGGCCGGATCCGACGCATGTCGTGCCGGTCGTGCCCGCCGCGTGCGTCTTCGACCTGGGCCGGGGCGGCGACTTCCGGGCCAGACCGGACGCGTCCCTCGGCCGGGCGGCCGTCGAGGCGGCCGCGGCGAGCGAGATCGGCGCACCGGTGCCGGAGGGCTGCGTGGGCGCCGGTACGGGTGCCGCGGTCGGGCTGATGAAGGGCGGCATCGGCACCGCGAGCGTCGTCCTCGACTCGGGGATCACGGTGGCCGCGCTGGTGGTGGCCAACGCGGCGGGGTCGGTGCTGGACCCGGAGACGGGGGTGCTGTACGGGGAGTTGTTCCAGGGGCGCGTGAACTACCCCGACGCGCAGGTGCACGAGGCGGCACGCACGCGGCTTGCCGAGAGCGCGGCGAGGAACGCGCCGCCTCCGCTGAACACCACGCTCGCGGTCGTCGCCACGGACGTGGACCTGACCAAGGCGCAGGCGCAGAAGCTGGCGGGCACGGCACACGACGGCATCGCGCGCGCGGTGCGGCCGGTGCACCTGCTGCACGACGGCGACACGGTGTTCGCGCTGGCCACCGGACAGCAGCCGCTCGACGCCGCACAACCGCTGGCGCTGAACGAGATCCTGGCGGCGGGCGCGGACGTGGTGACGCGCGCGATCGTGCGGGCGGTGCGGGCGGCCGAGTCGGTGGAGGGGAGGGGGGAGGGCGGGGGGTACCCTCCTATACGGAACTGTACGGAGGGAGTTGAGCGGCCCACCGTCGCTGCCCCGCGCCCGAGTTCGGTAATTGTCCCGGTTCTGTCACGTGATGGCGTCCCCGGCGAGTGGAGGGAACCCCACCGGTCCCGGTCCGCTCTTTCTCCACGCAACCGGAGCGGATCACCCACATCACACGAACATGGAGCAGCCCGTGACAACGCCGGACATAGCAACTCGGCGCACGCTGGGGGCCTGTGCCGCCCTGATGGTCGGCGCGCTCACCCTCACCGCCTGCGGCGGCAACGCCAAGGCCAGTGACGACGGCAAGGGCGGCGGTGGCAGTGGCGGCGAGGCGAAGACCTCGGCGGCGCGGATCGTCATCTCGGCCAAGGACGGTTCGACCGGCGCGTCGATCAACACGACGGGCGTGAAGGTCAGCGACGGGAAGCTGACCGAGGTGAAGATGACGGTGGCGGAGACGGGGCAGGCCGTGCCGGGGGCCATCTCCGCGGACGGGCGGAGCTGGAAGCCGAAGGAGCAGTTGGAGCGGGGGACGAAGTACGCGATCGCGGCGACCGCGAAGGACGCGAACGGCAAGGCCATCGCCGCCGACTCCACGTTCACGACGGTGACATCGGCGAACAGCTTCATCGGGACGTACACGCCGGACAACGGGACGACGGTCGGGGTCGGGATGCCGGTGTCGTTCACGTTCGACAAGGTGATCAGCGACAAGAAGGCCGTGCAGTCGCACATCACGGTCACGTCGAGCAGTGGCCAGAAGGTGGTGGGGCACTGGTTCGGGGCGCAGCGGCTCGACTTCCGGCCGGAGGAGTACTGGAAGGCGGGCTCCAAGGTCACGATGAAGATCGACCTGGACGGGGTGGAGGGCGCGAACGGCGTCTACGGGGTGCAGAAGAAGACGGTCACCTTCACGATCGGGCGCTCGCAGGTCTCCACCGTGGACGCGGGTACGCAGACCATGACGGTCGTGCGCGACGGCAGGACCGTCAGGACGGTCCCGATCTCGGCGGGCAGCCCGGAGTTCCCCACGTACAACGGGCAGATGGTGATCTCCGAGAAGGTGGTGGAGACGCGGATGGACAGCCGTACGGTGGGCCTCGCCGACGCGTACAACATCCCGAACGTGCCGCACGCGATGCGGCTGACCACGTCCGGCACGTTCATCCACGGCAACTTCTGGCACAAGAAGGCCAATCCGCCCTTCGGCCGCTTCGGCAGCAGCCACGGCTGTGTCGGGCTCCAGGACGTGGAGGGCGGGCAGGGTGACACTCCGGCCAAGTGGTTCTACGACAACTCGCTCATCGGGGACGTCGTGATCGTCAAGAACTCCGCCGACTCCACGGTGGCGCCGGACAACGGGCTCAACGGCTGGAACATGGCGTGGAGCGAGTGGATCGCCGGGAGCGCCGAC
Source organism: Streptomyces sp. Z423-1 (assembly GCF_013009255.1). Classification (NCBI taxonomy): domain Bacteria; kingdom Bacillati; phylum Actinomycetota; class Actinomycetes; order Kitasatosporales; family Streptomycetaceae; genus Streptomyces; species Streptomyces sp. Z423-1. The sequence goes on along the minus strand of NZ_CP053109.1, from coordinate 5,468,998 downwards.
TGACGAACACCGGCCGGGAGATCCGCATGAACTACCGGCCGGGAGATCCGTACGACGGCCGCCCGGCCGACAACTTTTGACGGTGCGTCGGGTCGCGTGGGAACTTCTCGCGCGGCCCGGCCGTTTTCCCGGCGTACGTTTTCTCGGTTCCCGGACATGATGTCCGACCGAGGGGCTACGGTATGCACCCACAAGGTGACATGCAGCAACGCCGGGAGAAACCTTGAGCGTTCCGTACGAGGCGGCAGCGTACGAACCACCCGATGCGCACGAGTCTCCGGAGGAGCACCTCGCGCGCCTGCTCGGACGCGCCCTGAACTCGTTCGAGCTGCCCGACGAGACGATAGGGCGGCTCGACAGCGCGCTGGCGCACGACAGCTCGCTGCACTGTGCGCACCACAGCGCGGGCCTGCACCAGGAGACGTACCGGCACACCTGGCTGCTCGCGGACGGCTCGGCGCTCACCCTCTGGGAGCTCGTTCACAACACCACGCCGGGCGGCGTCCCGCAGCACGAGGTGTACGTCGACTCGGAGGAGTTGCGCGTCGCGGGCTCCCGGCTCGCGCTGCCGCCGGACACGCCGGACTTCGAACTGCCGGTGCCGGAGGAGCTGTCGTCGATTCCCACGCCACGGCACGCGTACGTGCCGGACGACTCGGCGGACCACGCCCGTCGGCTGCTGCGCCGGGCGGAGAACCCGGACCGGCCAGGCGCGCAGACGGCCACGCTGCTCGCCACGGCGTGCGCCCACCAGATCACGCAGGCCTTCGGGCGCCCCTGCCGCGCCGGACGCGCCGCGCTGGGTTTCTCGCTGTACGAGCACGCGTTCCTGCTGTGCGACGGGCAGGAGGTCTCCCTGTGGGAGGTCGAGCACACGGCCACGCCGGACGGACGGCACATGTGCGAGGTGTATACGACCGAGGACGCGGCACGGGACGCGATGGAGCGGAGGGCCGCGCAGCTGTCCTGAGGGCGGGGCGCGTATCTCGAACAAGCCGGGTCATGAACAAGCAGGTCATGAACAAGCAGCACGGTCCGGTACCGACCTCGGTACCGGACCGTGCTGCCGATCCGCAGTCGGTGCCTACGCCGCCACCGGCTGCTTCGGCTCCGTCGGCACCGCGACCGGCTCGGGCTCCTTCGCCCCGGGGGCCGGCTTGCGCAGGCCCTTGAGGAGGATGACCAGGCCCGCCGTGACCGCCGTACCGGCCGCGATGGCCAGCAGGTACAGCAGCGGCTTGCCGATCAGGAAGGTGACCCAGATGCCGCCGTGCGGGGCGCGCAGGGTCGAGCCGAACGCCATGGTCAGGGCGCCGGTGACCGCGCCGCCCGCCATGGAGGCGGGGATGACGCGCAGCGGGTCGGCGGCCGCGAAAGGGATGGCGCCCTCGGAGATGAAGGAGGCGCCGAGGACCCAGGCGGCCTTGCCGTTCTCGCGCTCGGCGCTGGTGAACAGCCTCTTGCGGACGGTGGTGGCCAGGGCCATGCCCAGCGGCGGGACCATACCGGCGGCCATCACGGCGGCCATGATCTTCATCGCGGAGTCGCTGGGCGCCGCGACCGAGATACCGGCCGTCGCGAAGGTGTACGCCACCTTGTTCACGGGGCCGCCGAGGTCGAAGCACATCATCAGGCCGAGCAGCACGCCGAGCAGGACGGCATTGGCGCCGGACAGGCCGTTCAGCCAGTCGGTGAGGGCCTTCTGGGCCTCGGCGATGGGCTTGCCGATGACCACGAACATCAGGAACCCGACGACCGCCGAGGAGATCAGCGGGATCACCACCACCGGCATGATGCCGCGCAGCACCGGCGGGATGTTGATGCGCTGGATGCCGAGGACAACCCCACCGGCGATCAGACCGGCGGCCAGACCACCGAGGAACCCGGCGCCGATCGTCAGCGAGATCGCGCCGCCGACGAAGCCGGGCACGAGACCTGGCCGGTCGGCCATGCCGTAGGCGATGTAACCGGCGAGGACCGGGACGAGGAAGCCGAAGGCCGCAGCGCCGATCTGGAACAGCAGGGCGCCCCAGCTGTCGACCTGGCCCCAGTCGAAGTGCTCGGTGACGGACTTGGCCTCGTTGATCTGGTAGCCGCCGATCGCGAAGCCGAGGGCGATGAGCAGACCGCCGGCGGCGACGAACGGGACCATGTAACTCACGCCGGACATCAGCCACTTGCGCAGCTTGGTGCCGTAGCCCTCGCCGGGCTCACCGGCGCGCTCGACGGGGGTCCCGCCGGGCCGGGCGGCGGCCGTGACCTCGCCGCGCGCCGCCTTGCCGCGCACGTCGGCGATGAGCTCGGCGGCACGGTTGATGCCCGCCTTCACGCCGACGTCGACGGTGGGCTTCCCGGCGAAGCGGTCCTTCTCCCGTACGGGCAGGTCGTGCGCGAAGATCACGCCGTCCGCCGCCGCGATGACCGCCGGGTCGAGCCGGTCGAAGCCGGCCGAGCCCTGCGTCTCGACGACGACCTCGACACCGGCCTCGCGGCCCGCGTTCTCCAGGGACTCGGCCGCCATGTAGGTGTGGGCGATGCCGGTGGGGCAGGAGGTGACGGCGACGATACGGAAGGGGCGCTCGCCGTCCGAGTCGCTGCCGGAGTCGGCGGACTCGGCGGACTCGGCGGACTCGGCGGACTCGGCGGACTCGGCGACGGTGTCACCCGTGGCGGCGTCGGCGGAGGCCGCCCCCGACGCCGCCACGGAGTCTGTGGAGCCCGCGGAAGCGGCCGACCCCGTGTCACCGGCGCCGGCGGCCGCCGGAGTCTCGCCCCCGAGGATGAGCGCCGCCGCGGTCCCCGGGTCCCCGACGGCCCGCAGCGCGTCGGTGAACTCGGTGTTCATCAGCTGCCGGGCCAGCGCCGACAGGATCCCGAGGTGGGCGTCGTCGGCGCCGGTGGGCGCGGCGATCAGGAAGACCAGGTCGGCAGGGCCGTCCGCCGCACCGAAGTCGATCCCGGCCGCGCTGCGCCCGAAGGCGAGCGTCGGCTCGGTGACGTGCTCGCTGCGGCAGTGCGGGATGCCGATGCCGCCGTCGAGGCCGGTCGGCATCTGCGCCTCGCGGGCGGCCACGTCGGCGAGGAAACCGTCCAGGTCGGTCACCCGGCCCAGGGCCACCATGCGCTCGGCGAGAGCGCGCGCCGCCGCTTCCTTGGTGTCGGCGGACAGGTCGAGGTCGACCAGGTCCGCGGTGATCATGTTGCTCATCGCGGGCTCCTTAGCACGCATATCGCCCGTGAGGTGGGGTGGGCGGGGGAGGGGACGGGGGTGTTGTGAGGGTTTGGGGGGAGTGCGGGGGTGAGGGAGAAGGGGCCGGGGGAGCCCCGCCGCACACCGGCTGTTTCGGGATACGCCGGACAAATGGCCGTACGCACGCTCATGAGACCGGCTCCTTCAGCTCGCGGTCAACCGGTACGTCGGAGGTGACCGTCACCGCGCCCAGGTCCAGGTCGCCCGGCGTCGGCATCACGCTGCCGGGCAGCTGGACGGCGGCCGCGCCGTGCGCGATGGCGGAGGCGAGGGCCTCCGGGCCGCTGCCGCCGGCGATCAGGAAGCCGGCGAGCGAGGAGTCACCGGCGCCGACGTTGGAGCGCACGACGTCCACGCGGGCGCTGCCGAACCAGGTGCCCGCTCCGTCCACGAGCAGCTGCCCGTCGGCGCCGAGGCTCGCCAGCACGGCGCGTGCGCCCCGCTCGCGCAACTCCTCGGCCGCCTTCATCGCGTCGCCCACCGTCGCCAGGGGCCGCCCGACGGCCTCGGAGAGCTCCTCGGCGTTCGGCTTCACCACGTCGGGCCGCTCCCGCAACGCCTCCAGCAGCGCACGCCCCGAGGTGTCCAGCGCGATCCGGGCGCCCCCGGCGTGCGCCCGCGCGACCAGCTCGGCGTACCAGGACGGCGCGAGGCCGCGCGGCAGGCTGCCGCAGCACGCGATCCAGTCGGCGTCCAGCGCCTGCCTGCGCACCGTCGTGAAGAGCAGCTCCTGTTCCTCCGCCGACAGCTCCGGCCCCGGCGCGTTGATCTTCGTGAGGACGCCGTCGGCCTCCGCGAGCGCGATGTTCGAGCGGGTGGCGCCCGCGATCGGGACCGGTGCGACCTCGATGCCCTGCGCGTGGAGCAGATCGGCGACGAGCGCGCCCGGCGCACCACCCAGGGGCAGCACCGCCACCGTGCGCCGTCCGGCGGCCGCGACGGCGCGCGAGACGTTCACGCCCTTGCCGCCGGGGTCCATGCGCTCGCCGGTGGCGCGGATGACCTCGCCGCGCTCCAGCGAGGGGACCTCGTAGGTGCGGTCGAGGGACGGGTTGGGGGTGACCGTGAGGATCATGCGCGCACTACTTCCGTGCCGCCGCGCTCGATGGCGGTGGCGTCTTCGGGGCTCAGCCCAATGTCGGTGATCAGCAGGTCCACGTCGCTCAGGTCGCCGAAGCGGGCGAAGTGCTCCTGGCCGTGCTTGGAGGAGTCGGCGAGCAGCACCACGCGGCGGGCGGCGGCGAGGGCCGCGCGTTTGACGGCGGCCTCGGCCAGGTCGGGGGTGGTCAGACCGTGCTCGGCGGAGAAGCCGTTGGCCGCCACGAAGACGACGTCCGCGCGGATCTCGCTGTACACCCGCAGCGCCCAGGCGTCCACGGCGGCGCGCGTACGGTGCCGTACGCGGCCCCCGACGAGATGGAGCTGCATGCCCGGGTGGTCCGCGAGGCGGGCCGCGATCGGCAGGCTGTGGGTGACGACGGTGAGCGAGGCCTCCAGCGGGATGGCGGCAGCCAGCCGGGCCACCGTCGTACCGGCGTCGAGGATCATCGTGCCCTCGGTGGGCAGCTCGGCGAGGGCCGCCTTGGCGATGCGGTCCTTCTCGTCGGCGGCCGTGGACTCGCGCTCGGCGAGGTCCGGCTCGAAGTCGAGACGGCCGACCGGGATGGCGCCCCCGTGCACCCGGCGGACGAGGCCGGCGCGGTCGAGGGCCTTCAGGTCCCGGCGGATCGTCTCCGCGGTGACCTGGAACTCCTCGGCCAGCGACACCACGTCCACCCGGCCGCTGTCGCGGGCGACACGGAGGATCTCCTGTTGCCGCTCCGGTGCGTACATGCCCGTTCGCCTCCGACCCATGCCCGAACGTGTGGTTTCACTCGGAGGCTACGCCGGGATTTCCGGAAAGTAAACAGGCTCAGACCTCATTCGGGCATGAACGGACTTTCGCGAGCCCTGTCGAGCACGGCGGCAGCGCAAAGGGCCCGGCACGATCAGTGCCGGGCCCCACTGGGAACGGGCGCCTCAGTGCACCAGCTCCGCCTCCTTCTTCTCCACCACGGCCACGGGCTCCTGCTCCACACCGCCGTCCCCATGCTGCGCAGGCCGCCTCGGCAGCGCGAACATCAGCAGGAAGATCACCACCATCACCCCCGCGACCCACCCCACCGCATGCTGGAAGCCGTCCACGAACGCGGGCCCCGGCTGCACTGCCTCCGCCACCCGGTCGTCGACCACGCCGAAGAACACCACGGACACCAGTCCAAGCCCGAGCGCGTTGCCCATCTGCTGCACCGTGCTGATCAGTCCGGACGCCGAACCGGCGTGCTCGCGCGGCACCTCGGAGAGGATCGCGTCGGTCAGCGGGGCGACGATCAGGCCCATGCCCGCACCCATCACGACCAGCGGCAGCGCCATCTGCCAGGAGGCGATACCGAGCCCGTACCGCTCGGACTCCCAGATGTAGAGCGCCAGCCCGGCGGCCATCACCAGCGCGCCCGCCTGCAGCACCCCCCGTCCGAAGCGCGGCACCAGCTTCTGCACCGACACCCCGGCCGCCACCGACACCGCGATCGAGAACGGCACCCCGGTCAGCCCGGCCCGCAGCGGGCCCCAGCCGAGGCCGTACTGCATGTACAGCGTCCACACCAGGAAGAAGATGCCGAGCGCGATCCCGAACACGGTCTGCACGGCGATACCGGCGGCGAAGCTCTTCACCTTGAACAGCGACAGCTCGATCAGCGGGGAGCCGTCGCGCGCCGCCTTGCGCCGTTCGTACCCCACCAGCGCGCCGAACACGACGAGCGCGGCGCCCATCGAGACGTACCCCCACAGCGGCCAGCCCAGCTCGCGGCCACGGGTCAGCGGGTAGAGCAGCATCAGCAGGCCCAGCGTCACCAGGGCGACGCCGACGAGGTCCAGTTTGATGGCGTACGGCGCCCTGGACTCGGTGATGAAGCGGCGGCCCAGGATCAGGCCCGCGATGCCCACCGGGAGGTTGATCAGGAAGATGGGGCGCCATTCGAGGCCGAAGAGGTTCCACTCGGTCAGCAGGGCGCCGAGCAGCGGGCCGGAGACCGCGCCGAGGCCGACGACCGCGCCGAACAGGCCGAAGACCTTGCCGCGTTCGTGTGCCGGGAAGGTGGCGTGCACGATCGCCAGGACCTGCGGCACCATCAGCGCCGCCATCGCGCCCTGCAGGATCCGGGCGCCGACCAGCATCTCCGGAGTGGCGGCGAGCCCGCACAGCGCGGACGCGAGAGTGAAGCCGCCGATACCGATGAGGAAGACGCGTTTGCGGCCGTGGATGTCGCCGAGACGGCCGCCGGTGATCAGGCCCGCGGCGAAGGCGAGTGCGTAACCGGCGGTGATCCACTGGATCTGACTGAAGGATGCGCCCTCATTGCGCTGGATCGACGGGATCGCGATGTTCACGATCGTGACGTCGACGAGGTCCATGAAGGCAGCGGTCATCACGATCGCGAGCGCGAACCAGCGACGGCGATCCGGTCCGGATGCGGCCACGGGCCGAGAGGCCATGGGCGGAGAGGTCTCGGTGGAGGTCATGCCTCGGAAACTACGGCCGCATTAGGTCAGGTCATGTCCTACTTCTGCAGCATCCTCGGACTCATGACGACGGACACTCCGGCTCGGCTCCTTCAACTGCTCTCCCTCCTCCAGACGCCACGCGAATGGCCCGGCGGCGAGCTCGCCGACCGGCTCGGGGTCTCGCGGCGCACGGTACGGCGGGACATCGACCGACTGCGCGAGCTGGGCTATCCCGTGCAGGCGACCAAGGGCGCGGACGGCGGCTACCGGCTCGTCGCGGGCAAGGCCATGCCGCCGCTCGTCCTCGACGACGAGGAGGCGGTGGCGATCGCGGTGGGCCTGCGCGCCGGCGCCGGGCACGCGCTGGAGGGCGTGGACGAGGCGTCTGTACGGGCGCTGGCCAAGCTGGAGCAGGTGCTGCCGAGCCGGCTACGGCACCGGGTGGCGACCCTGCAGACCGCGACGACGGCACTGACCAGCGGCGACGGCCCGAGCATCGCACCCGAGACGCTGACCGTCATGGCGTCGACGGTGGCCGGTCACGAGCGGCTGCGCTTCGCCTACCGCGCCGGGGACGGCAGTGAGTCGCGGCGCCTGACCGAGCCGTATCGGCTGGTGTCCACGGGGCGCCGCTGGTACCTCGTCGCGTACGACCTCGGGCGCGAGGACTGGCGCACCTTCCGCGTCGACCGGGTCAGCGAGCCGTTCGCGACCGGGGCCCGGTTCACGCCACGGGAGTTGCCGACGGGGAGCGCGGCGGAGTACCTGCGGCAGTCGATCCGGCGTCAGCAGGAGACGTACGAGGTCACGGTCACGTTCGACGTGCCCGCCGACGTCGTCGCGGCGGGGCTGCGGGGCTGGCTGGGGGCGCCCGAGCCGCTCGACGAGGGCCGGTGCATGCTGCGGGGCAGTACGGCCGACGCGGTGGAGTGGGTGGCGGTACGGCTGGCGATGCTGGGGTGCGAGTTCACGGTGCGTCAGCCGACGGAACTCGTGGCGTATGTGCGGGAGTTGGGGGGACGGTTGAGCCGGGCGGCAGGGTGAGGGTGCGCCTACGGGCTCACCCCCACCGGAAGTCCCGCAGCGCCCCCAGGTTCCGCAGCGCCAACTCCGCCGGACCCTCCGGTCCCGTCGGCGGGGCGGTCCCCGCCGCCCAGGATTCGACGGCCACGCGTACGACCGCACTCGCGACGGCGGCGGTGAAGCGCAGCTCCGAGGGCGTGCTCCCGGCAACGTTGTCGTCACCCTTCGTGATCCCGGGTCCTGCCCTCTCCACGAGCACCTCCACCAACGTGTCCTCCGCAGCCCGGCACACCTCGGCCCACACCTTCCGCAACGCCGGGCTCGCCTCGGACATCCGGATCAGCGTCCGCACCCACTCCCACGACGCCGCCGACACGCCCACGCCCGGCGTCAGCGTGTGCCGTACCGCGCGCTCCAGGACCTGAGGGAGGGGCAGTCCGCCGGGGGCCTCGCGGACGGCTTCCACCCAGCGTTGGGTGCCGGCCGCGTAGAGGGGGGCGACGGCCTCCTCCTTGGTGGCGAAGTAGCGGTAGAAGGTGCGTGGGGCGATCCCCGCGGCCTGGGCGATGTCCTCGGCGCGGGTGGCGCGCAGCCCGTGCCGTACGAAGAGGCCCGCCGCCGCGCGGGCGATCTCCATCCGGGTCTCCGCCTTGCGCCGCTCGGTCAGGGAGGGGGACGAGGACGACGAGGACCGCGAGGACGGCGAGGACGACGGCGAAGAGCGCCGGGGCTGCGGTGCTGGGGTGGTGCTGCTCACGTCGGCAGGCTATGCCCATGTGGCACAATCTGCCATCCGGCGGGCCACCCCGGGGTTCAGGTACGGGGTGCCCCGCCACCCAGGCGTGCCCTCAACCCGGGGAAGGCCGGGCGCGACGCAAAAGAGCCGGGCCCCGACGCCCGGGGGAAGGCGCCGAAGCCCGGCTCGGGGAGGTCCCGGCGCCGGGGGGAGTGCGTCGGGACGTGGCCTCAGGTGTGCCGGTACGGCAGCTGCTGGTCACCTGCGGTGCCGCGCGGCGTGCCGCAGGGACCGTCGGTGCCCGGGGGATCATCCTCGGGCCCGAACTACCGTGCCAGGGGTCTTGTTCCCGGCACGCGTCGTTTGAAGCGGCGTTACACGGCCATGTTCGCGCGGGCCTTCGCCCCCCGGCGTACGCCCCCGCAACGATCGTCGTGCGCCATCTCCGACGCCCCTCACGCCGCGGCGTCGAAGCCGGTCTGACGTGCCAGCTTCTTCAGCTCCAGCAGGGCGTGCTTCTCGATCTGGCGGATGCGCTCACGGGTCAGGCCGTGCTCCTTGCCGACCTCGGTCAAGGTCCGCTCCCGGCCGTCCTCGATGCCGTACCGCATCTTGATGATGGACGCCGTGCGCTGGTCGAGGCGGCCGATGAGGTCGTCCAGCTCCTCGCTGCGCAGCAGGGTCATCACGGACTGCTCGGGGGAGACCGCCGACGTGTCCTCCAGCAGGTCGCCGAACTGGGTCTCGCCCTCGTCGTCCACCGACATGTTCAGCGAGACCGGGTCACGGGCCCAGTCCAGCACGTCGGTGACGCGCTCGGGCGTCGAGCCGAGCTCGTCGGCGATCTCCGCGGGCTCCGGGTCACGCCCGTGCTCACGGTTGAACTCGCGCTGCACGCGCCGGATCCGGCCCAGCTCCTCCACCAGGTGGACGGGCAGCCGGATGGTGCGCGACTGGTCGGCTATGGAGCGGGTGATCGCCTGGCGGATCCACCAGGTGGCGTACGTCGAGAACTTGAAGCCCTTGCGGTAGTCGAACTTCTCGACCGCGCGCACCAGGCCCGCGTTGCCCTCCTGGATCAGGTCCAGCAGGGGCAGGCCGCTGCGCGGGTAGCGACGGGCGACCGCGACGACCAGGCGGAGGTTGGAGCGGATGAAGACGTCCTTGGCCCGCTCGCCCTCGGCCATCAGGGCCTCCAGCTCTTCGCGGGTGGCGTCCACCTTCGACTCCTCGTAACCGTCGAGGACCTGTCGCGCGAACACACCCGCCTCGATGGTCTGGGAAAGCTCGACCTCCTTGGCGGCGTCGAGCAGCGGCGTCCGCGCGATCTCGTCGAGGTACATGCCGACCAGATCGCGGTCCGCGATCTCGCCGCCATGGGCGCGAACACTGCTGGCCGCGTCGACGGTCCCGCCTTCGGCGGACGTACGACGGGCGACGGCACGGGTTGCCATGCGTGCTCCCTTGCGATGGTGAGGTCAGCGGGTGGTCCTTCGGACACTCAGCACCCTCTCCGGTATCCCCTGCGGGTGCCCTGCATCCGATGGAAACAACGACTGGAATCAGGACAGAATTCCCAACCCACCCCTCATTTTTCTGATCATGCAGTACCCTGTCCCGCCACACGAGGAGGATCGATGCCGTCGGGACGTACGGAGGTGCAGGTCAGACCGGGAGTCGAGGGTGATCTCGGGGCCCTCACCGACCTCTACAACCACTACATCCGTGAGACGCCCATCACATTCGACACGGCGGTCTTCACTCCGGAAGAGCGCCGCCCTTGGCTGCTCTCCCACCCGGAAGACGGGCCGTACCGGCTGATGGTTGCCACGGACGCGGACTCACAGGAAATCCTGGGGTACGCCACATCCAGCCCTTATCGCGCGAAGCCCGCGTACTCCACCTCCGTGGAGACGACGGTCTACGTCGCCCCGCACGCCGGCGGCCGCGGCGTCGGCACGCTGCTGTACAAGGCCCTCTTCGAGGCCCTGGCCGGCGAGGATCTGCACCGCGCCTATGCGGGCATCGCGCAGCCGAACGAGGCGTCCACGCGGCTGCACGAGCGGTTCGGATTCCGCTACGTCGGCACGTACCGCGAGGTGGGCCGCAAGTTCGGGCGGTACTGGGACGTGGCCTGGTACGAGAAGGAGCTGTAGGTCAGCCGAGCTGTAGGTCAGCCGGCGAGAAGTGCGGGTCAGCCGAACTGCACCGATCGCTTCGCCAGCCCCATCCAGAACCCCTCGATCACGGACCTCTGTTCCCCCAGCTCCCCCACGGCATCCGCCGCGCCCATGGTCACGAACAGCGGTGCGAAGTGCTCGGTGCGCGGGTGGGCGAGCCGCCCGGCCGGGGAGGTGCGGGTGAAGTCGAGCAGCGCGTCCACGTCACGGGCCTCCAGCGCCCGCCGGCCCCAGTCGTCGAACTCCGCCGACCAGCTGGGCACTCCCCCGCCGGGATGCCGCAGCGCGGCGAGGTTGTGGGTGAAGAAGCCGGAGCCGACGATGAGCACGCCCTCGTCGCGCAGTGGGGCGAGCTTCCGGCCGATCTCCATCAGTCGCGCCGGGTCGAGGGTCGGCATGGAGATCTGCAGGACGGGGATGTCGGCCTCGGGGAACATCTCGACCAGCGGGACGTACGCGCCGTGGTCCAGGCCCCGCTCCGGGACGTCCTGCACCGGCATGCCCGGCGCCCGCAGCAACTTCCGTACGGAATCCGCCAGTTCGGGGGCGCCCGGAGCGTCGTACCGCACCTGGTAGTAATGCTCGGGGAAGCCCCAGAAGTCGTAGACGAGGGGCACGGTCCGGGTGGCGCCGAGGGCGAGCGGGGCCTCCTCCCAGTGGGCGGAGACGACGAGGACGGCCCGCGGGCGGGGCAGCGCGGCGGACCAGGCGGCGAGCTGACCGGGCCAGACCGGGTCGCCCGCCAGCGGTGGGGCACCGTGACTGAGGTACAGGGCGGGCATGCGCTCCTGTGTGGCGGCGGACATGACGACGGCTCCCTCCGGGAGGACTCACTTGCTTTAACTCTAAAGCTCTCGCGTTGACCCCGACTCTAGGGCTTGTTAGTTTAAGTTTCAAGGAGCGGTCTCGTAGAGTGGAGCCCATGAACACGGCATCCGCATCCGCACCCGCGTCCGCACCCGTCGACGAGCCGAACTGGCTCACCGACGAGGAGCAGCGCGTCTGGCGCTCGTACATCGAGGCCGCCACGCTCCTGGAGGACCATCTCGACCGCCAGCTCCAGCGTGACGCGGGCATGCCGCACGTCTACTACGGCCTGCTCGTCAAGCTCGCCGAATCCCCGCGCCGCCGGCTGCGGATGACCGAGCTGGCGATGCACGCGAAGATCACCCGCTCCCGCCTGTCCCACGCCGTCGCCCGGCTGGAGAAGAACGGCTGGGTCCGCCGCGAGGACTGCCCCTCCGACAAGCGGGGCCAGTTCGCGGTGCTCACGGACCAGGGCCTTGAGGTGCTGAAGCAGTCGGCGCCCGGTCATGTGGCCGCCGTACGGCAGGCCGTGTTCGACCGGCTCACCCCTGAACAGCAGAAGTCCCTCGGCGAGATCATGCGGATCGTCGCCGAGGGACTTCAGCCCAGCGAGGCCGGGGCGGACCTGCCCTGGCTTCGCTGAGGCCGTGCGGATGCCCGAAGGAGTACGCCGGGACTGCCCCGGGACTACGTACTGATTGCCCGAAGGAGTACGCCGGAACAGGCGCCGTCAGCGGTCAGTGCGCGACCACCGGCACCGGCACCTCGTCCTCGGCGCCCTCGCCCGCACCGGCGGCCGCGCCCATGTTCGGGCGGCCGGCGTTGACGAAGGTCAGAGCGATCACCGCGGCGACGACCAGGATGCCGACGGCGAACCAGATGGCGCTGGTGTAGCCCTGCACCAGGCCCTCCAGCTGGACCAGCTGCTGCTGCGAGGGGGAGGTCGCCGAGCCGATGTGGTCGGTGATGTACGCCGTGGTCGCCGAGGCGGCGATGGTGTTCAGCAGGGCCGTGCCGATCGCGCCGCCGACCTGCTGCGAGGTGTTGACCATCGCGGAGGCGACACCGGCGTCCCGCGGCTCGACGCCCTGCGTGGACAGGGACATCGCCGGCATGAACGCCGTACCCATGCCGAGGCCCAGCAGCAGCATCGCGGGCAGCAGCAGAGCGGCGTACGAGGAGCCGATCTCCAGCTGGGTCAGCAGCAGCATGCCGACCGCGGCGACCAGGAAGCCGGGGCCCATCAGCAGGCGCGGGGCGACCCGGGTCATCAGGCGGGTGCCGATCTGGGTGGAGCCGGTGATCATGCCCGCGATCATCGGCAGGAAGGCGAAGCCGGTCTTGACCGGCGAGTAGCCCTTCACGACCTGGAGGTAGTAGGTCAGGAAGAGGAACAGGCCGAACATCGCGATGATCGCGAGGCCGAGCGAGAGATAGACGCCACCGCGGTTGCGCTCGGTGAGCACGCGCAGCGGCAGCAGCGGGGCCTTGACCCGCGACTCGACGACCACGAACGCGGTGAGCAGGACGGCCGACGCGGTGAACATGACGACGGTCACGGAGTCGCCCCAGCCGTCGGACTCGGCGCGGGTGAAGCCGTACACCAGCGCGACCAGACCGAGGGTGGACAGGACGACGCCCGGGATGTCGAGCGGGGAACGGTTGCGGCCGCCCTCCGGCTCACGGATGACGAACCAGGCACCGGCCGCGGCGATGACCGCGAACGGGATGTTGACGAAGAACGTCCAGCGCCAGTCCAGGTACTCGGTGAGGAAGCCGCCGAGGATCAGACCCACGGCACCGCCACCACCGGCGATGGCGCCGTAGATGCCGAACGCCTTGGCGCGCTCCTTGGCGTCGGTGAACATCACGGCGAGCAGGGAGAGCGCGGCGGGCGCGAGCAGGGCGCCGAAGACGCCCTGGAGAGCGCGGGAGCCGAACATCATCGCCTCGTTGGTGGCCGCGCCGCCGAGCGCGGAGGCGGCGGCGAAGCCGGCCAGACCGAGGACGAAGGTGCGCTTGCGGCCCCACAGGTCGGCTATCCGGCCGCCGAACAGCAGCAGACCGCCGAAGGCGAGCGCGTAGGCCGTGACGACCCACTGCCGGTTGCCGTCGGAGATGCCCAGGTCCTGCTGGGCGGAGGGCAGCGCGATGTTCACGATGGTGGCGTCGAGGACGACCATCAGCTGGGCGAGCGCGATGAAGACCAGCGCTTTCCAGCGGTTGGCGTCGGGGACGCCGGGAGCCTTGACGGCTGTTTCAGACATGGGGGTACCCACTTCGGGACTTCGGGACGGAAAAGTGACGGTGAGTGACGTAAGTGGCGTAGGTGGCGATAGGTGGCGATGGGTGACGTAAGTGACGAAAAGTGACGGAAAACTGGTGAGGTGAAGATCAGTCGGCGGTCAGGCCCGGCGCAGGTCCTCCAGGGTCACCGCCGTGCCCGGCAGGTCGGAGCGGGCCGGGACCCGCAGACCGTCCAGGAACAGCTGCAGATGCCGGTGCACGAAGCGGTCGACGCTGAGGCACGCGGCACCCGCCGGTGGGCGGCTGAGCTGAGCGACGACGATCATCAGATCGCCGACCCCCACGTCGGCGCGGAGCTGCCCGGCCGCCTTGGCCCGCGCCATGACCATCTCGACCAGCTGCTCGACCCGGTGGCGTGCGGCCTCCAGGTCGGGGTGGTGCGCGTCGAAAGTGCTGGAGATCATCGGGCACAGCGCGCTGATCCGCTCGTCGGCGGAGGCGTGCACAAAGCGCTCCAGCGCCGCGAAGGCGTCGCCGTGCTCCGCGAGGGCCTGCTCGGCGGCCAGGGCCGTACGGTCCATGACCGAGCAGACGACCTCGCGCACCAGGGCGTCGCGGTCCGGGAAGTTGCGGTACACCGTGGCGTTGCCCACGCCGGCCCGGCGGGCGATCTCGTCGAGCGGCACGTCCGGCCCGTGCTCGACGAACATCTCCCGGGCGGCGGTGACGATCCGCTCCCGGTTGCGCAGGGCGTCGGCGCGCGGCCGGGTCGCTTTGCGCGGCACGGGGGTGGCGGTCTGCACGGTGCACTCCTGGGCGTCAGTGGGGCGATCCAGTGGGGCGATCCGGGGAGTGATCCCCCGTTTCGCTCGTACGCCGGGTTAAACGGGGAATCGCTCCCCGGTTATTTCCCATCCCCCGAAAGACGCCCTGTGACCCGTGTCACAGCGCTCCCCCGCCTCGGGTCGGACCCCCGCTGACCGGCGCTTACTCAGCGAAAACCCACGATCGGTCTCCTCCAGCGCGCGCCCGCGCCGCACCCGGCCCAGGGTGAATCAAAAGGGTGCAGCCGGAGACCGGTGGCTGCCTGGAGCGAAAGGTCCATGCATGCAGCCGCAGCCGTCCCGCCGTCGGATACGCCCGCGCCGAGCGGCCGCGCTCGGCGCCGTGACCGCTGTGACCTTTGTGGTGAGCACCTCGGCCGGGACGGGCCACCACACAGTGGGCTCGGCGACGGCGGGAGCGCGGCCGCTCGGCGCCCTGTCCCGTTCCTCCGCTCACGCGCCCTGCCTGATCAGCGGCAGGGCCGGCGTCCAGATGTCGGAGGGCATCCCGACCTCCGGCGGCTACTCCCGCTCCACCGGCACCGTCCGCGCCCTCACCCTGATGATCGACTTCTCGGACGCGCCCGGAAAGGGCAGCGCGCTGGACCGGTTCAAGGAGTTCTTCCCGCAGACCAGGGAGTGGTTCCGCACCAGTTCGTACGGCCGCCTGGACTACCGCCCGGAAACCCCGATCGCCGACTGGCTGCGGATGCCGAAGTCGTTCCAGGCGTACGGCATAGACCGCGGCGCCCCCTTCGACCCCGGCTACCGGCGGCTGGTGCAGGACATAGTGGCCGAGGCCGATCCCAAGGTCGACTTCCGCGAGTACGACCTGCTGAACGTGCTGGTGACGCCGAACGCGGGCCCCTCGGCGCTGGACACGGTCCTCTCGGTGACCTTCGCGGGCAACAACGAGGCGCCCACGGCGGACGGCGTGTCCGTCGCCAACGCCTCCTTCGTCTACTCCCGCCAGGACGACGGCTCCGGCTCCTACGACCGGACCGGCTACCGCGTCCTGCCGCACGAGAACGGCCATGTCTTCGGCCTGCCCGACCTCTACACCCAGGAGGGCGGGGCCGCGGTCGGGCACTGGGACATCATGAGCGAGGACTGGGGCGCCAACAACGACCTCCTCGGCTGGCACAAGTGGAAACTGGGCTGGCTGGACACCACCCAGGTGACCTGCGTGTCCGCCCCCGGCACAACCGAGCACACCCTCACCCCGCTGGCCCGCCCGGGCGGCCTCAAGCTCGTCTTCATACCCCTCGACCGGAGCACTGGATACGCCGTGGAACTGCGCACCCGCGACGGCAACGACGAGACGGTGTGCCGGCCGGGCGTGCTGATCTACAAGGTCGACGCGGACGTGGACACCGGCCACGGCCCGGTGACGGTGTACGACTCCCACCGCGACAGCGGCGGCTGCACCCGCAGCCCGAACGTCCACGCCGAACTCTCGGACGCCACGTTCACCCCCGGGGAGTCCTTCGAGGACCGGGGGCGGGGGGTGCGGATCGTGGTGGCGGGGGCGGATCTGGAGGGGAACCATGTGGTGCGGGTGACTCGGCGGTAGGGGGTGGGGTGCTCAGCGGGCGGGGTGGGGTGCTCACCGGGCGGGGGTGGCGGTGGTGCCGGGCGGAGGTGGCGGCGGTGACCGGGCAGAGGTGGCGGCGGTGACCGGACTCCGACTGGAATGGCGGTGGTGATCGGGCGGGCCGGACACGATTCCGGGATCCGCCATTACCGTAGGCCTGCCGCGATCGCCGTACCGGAGAGAAGATGCCCGCCAACCCCACGTTGAAGGAGGCCGCCGCCCCGGCCGTGCCGGACGAGGCGGTCACGCCGTTGATCCGCGGGATCTCCGTGCTGCGGCAGCTGACGGAGACGGGCGGCACCCTCAGCCTGAGCGCGCTGGAACGCGCCACCGGCCTGGCCCGTTCCACGGTCGACCGCATCACCTCGACCCTCTCCCACATGGGGTACGTCCGCCTGGACGGCCGGGACGCGGTCCTCGCCCCCCGCCTGATGGAACTCGGCAACGCCTATCTGGCCGCCCTGCGCCTGCCCGCCCTGCTGGACGCCCGCGCGGACGCCCTCGCCGACGAACTGGACGAGTCGGTGTCCCTCGCGGTCGCCGACGGCGACGGCATCCGTTTCATCCACCAGGCGACCCGCCGCCGCGCGATGTCCCTGAGCTTCCGCATCGGCGACCTGCTGCCCGCCGAACGCACCGCGCCGGGCCCGCTGTTCGCGGCGGAGTGGACGGCGCAGGACTGGAAGCGCTGGCGGGCACGCCGGACGGCGAACCCGGAGAACCGCGACTTCCCCGCCGTACCCCCGGCCGAACAACCTCTGCCCCCCGAGGAGTTCACGCGCCGCACGAACCGGGCCCGGCAGGACGGATGGGCACTGGACGACCAGTTGATCGAGCCCGGGCTCGTCGCGGTGGCGGTTCCGGTACGGGATCCCCGTACCGGCCGGATCGCGTGCGCGGTGAGCGTGGTCAGCCACACCAGCCGGCACACCGCGGCCGGCCTGCGCGACACACTGCTGCCCCGGTTGCGCGCGGCGGTGGCGGCGATGGAGGAGGACCTGCGCACGGCACCCCGCCCGGAACCCACCCCGGCCCCGTCCGGGCTGGCGACCTGGACGGGCGCGTCGAAGCAGGAGCTGGGCCGGGAGTTCGTGGAGTCGCTGGCCCGCGGCCTGACCGTACTGACGGCCTTCGGCGAGGGCAGGGCGGAACTCACCCTGACGGAGGTCGCGAAGGCGACAGGCCTGGCCAGGGCAACCGCGCGCCGGTCCCTGATCACCCACGAGCACCTGGGCCTGGTCGCCCAGTCCCGCCCCGGCACCTTCACCCTCAGCCCCCAGGTCCTCTCCCTCGGCTACCCGCCCCTGTCGCGCACCTCCCTCCCCCACATCGCCGCCCCGCACCTGGCCGCGCTCGCCGAGCGCATCCACGAGTCGACGTCCCTCGCCGTGCTGACGGCGGCCGGGGACGAGATCCAGTACACGGCGCGGGTGGCGACGGCCCGGGTGATGAGCGTGAACATCACCGTGGGCACGCGCCTGCCCGCATACGCCACCTCCATGGGCCGCGTCCTGCTGGCCGACCTCCCACCCGCCGCCCGCACGCTCGGCCCCCTACGCCGGCTCACGCCCCGCACGATCACCGACCCGCGCACCCTGACCCGCACCCTGGACGAGGTCCGAAACCAGGGCTACGCCCTGGTCGACGAGGAACTGGAGGAGGGCCTGCGCTCCGTCGCGGTCCCGGTACGCGACCGCACGGGCCGCGCGGTGGCCGCCCTCAACACAGCGATGCACGCTTCCCGGCACACCCTCCGGCAATGCGTCGACCACCTGGTCCCGTCCCTTCGCGAAACGGCCGACGCGATCGAGGCGGACCTACACGTATCGAACCGCTTCACTCGGGTCCCCCTGACCTAGCCGCTGAGTTCGCCGATGCTCCTGCCTGCTCCGTGCCCGCACTACTACCCGCGCCTCACGCCAAGGACCCGCACAACGACGGAACTTGAAGCCGCCTGGTTTCAGCCTGCCAACGTTTCGGATCGCGAATTGTGCGAGAGGTATTGACGCTGATCACCGGTTCTCTCATCATCCAGTTGCTCGACACTTCGACCCTTGTTCGACATGGCGAACATTCAGGGCCGCACTACCGCATCACCGCACCACCCCGCCATCCGGACAGCCTCTGACGGGGCAAACCGGAGCCACTTGCTCAAGGATGACGAGGTCCCGCATGCACAGACATGGTTTCAGTCGCAGACATCCATCTGCGGTGCTCGCCGCCGCGGTTGCGACCATGGCCGCGTTAGCGGCGATGCTCGTAGCCGGCCCGGCTCAGGCGGCCACCACCAGCGCCGTGCGCGGCGTTGGTTCCGACCGGTGCCTCGACGTGCCGGGAGCCAGCCAGGCCGACGGCACGGAGCTGAACATCTGGGACTGCCACGGCGGGACCAACCAGCAGTGGACACTGACGGACGACAACCAGCTGACGGTGTACGGCAACAAGTGCCTGGATGTTCCGGGTCACGCCACCACGGCCGGTACCCGGGTGCAGATCTACACCTGTAACGGCGGTGCGAACCAGCAGTGGCGGGCGAACGCCGACGGCACGATCGTCGGCGTCCAGTCCGGGCTGTGCCTGGACGTCAGCGGCGGCGCCACGGCCAACGGCACGGCGGTGCAGCTCTGGAACTGCCACGGCGGCAACAACCAGAAGTGGACCGGCCTGTCCGGGACGTCGCCCACGTGTGCTCTTCCGTCGACATACCGGTGGACCTCGACCGGTCCGCTGGCGCAGCCGGCGAACGGGTGGGTCGCGCTCAAGGACTTCACCACCGTGCCGTACAACGGCCAGAACCTGGTCTACGCGACCACCTCTGACGGATCATCCGAATCACCGTGGGGCACGATGGCGTTCCGTCCCTTCACGAACTGGTCGGACATGGCGGCGGCCCCCCAAACCAGGATGGACCGGGGCCTGGCGGTGGCGCCCAAACTGTTCTACTTCGCGCCCAAGAACATCTGGGTGCTGGCCTCGAACGGGTGGGGTACTGCCTGGCCCTTCACCTACCGCACGTCCAGCGACCCCACCGACCCCAACGGCTGGTCCGACCCGCAGCCGCTGTTCACCGGCAGCCTCCCCGAAGAGTCGGAAGGCGTCCCGATCGACCCGACCCTGATCGCCGACGACCAGAACATGTACCTGTTCTTCGCCGATGACAACGGCAAGATCTACAGGTCGACCATGCCGCTCGGGAACTTCCCGGCCAGCTTCGGTTCCTCGTACACCACGGTCATGAGCGACACGAAGGCGAGACTGTTCGAGGCGCCGGAGGTCTACAAGGTCCAGGGCCAGAACCAGTACCTCATGATCGTCGAGGCCATGGGTGCGAACGGACGCTACTTCCGCTCGTTCACCGCCTCCAGCCTGAACGGTCCGTGGACCGTCCAGGCCGGCAGCGAGAGCAGCCCCTTCGCGGGCAAGGCCAACAGCGGTGCCACCTGGACCAACGACGTCAGCCACGGTGACCTGATCCGCGTCAACGCCGACCAGACCATGACCATCGACCCCTGCAACCTGCGGTTCCTCTACCAGGGCTACGACCCCAACACACCGCAGGGCACCCCCTACCAGCAACTGCCGTACCGGCCGGGCCTGCTCACCCTGCAGCGCTGACCCGCCCGACCCACGGTGATCGCGAGGTGGTGCGATCCGCCCACGCGTGGACGAGCTGTCCACGGCGTGGGCGGCTCCACCTGCCGACCGATGCTCACCGCCTTGAGAAACCCCGGCCGCACATCGGCTGGGGTTCCTCCCTGCCGTCGGTTCCGGCAGGTGCCTCCAGCGGTGGACGCTGACGGACAGCAACCATCCTCGTACCCCACGATCACGACCTGCAGTTCCTCTACCAGGGCACGTCCCCCGCCGCGGGCGGCGATGACGAGCCATGGCCGTACCGGCCGGGCGTCCTCACTCCGCAGCGCTGACCCGCGCGCACTGATCACCAGCTCGCGACCGTGCTCATGCCCATCGGACCCGCCAACGAGTGGCTTCCGCTTCGCCTCCCAGGAAGGAATTCCCCATGGTTCCCCTACGCAGTCGACTGCTGCGTCTCCTTTCGGCCACCGCACTGACGCTCACCGCCTGCGTCACGGCCTCCGCCGGCACGACCGCCGAGGCCGCGCCGGGCAGCCCCGCGCTCACCCCGCCGATGGGCTGGAACAGCTGGAACAGCTTCGGATGCGGGATCACCGAGGCGCAGGTCCGCCAGGCCGCCGACGCGATGGTGTCCTCGGGCATGAAGGACGCGGGCTACCAGTACGTCGTCGTCGACGACTGCTGGTTCGACCCGCAGCGCGACGCGCAGGGCAACCTGCGGGCCAACCCGACCAAGTTCCCCAGCGGCATGAAGGCGCTCGGGGACTACATCCACAGCAAGGGCCTGAAGTTCGGCATCTACCAGGCGCCCAACGAGGTCACGTGCGCGCAGGGCGTGGGCACCTACCCGGGTGCCACGGGCAGCAAGGGCCACGAGGCGCAGGACGCGGCCACGTTCGCCTCATGGGGCGTCGACTACCTCAAGTACGACTGGTGCTCCGGCAGCGGCACCCTCAGCGAGCAGGTCGAGCGGTTCACCATCATGCGCGACGCCCTGCGCGCCACCGGCCGCCCGATCGTCTACAGCATCAACCCCAACAGCTTCCACGCCCCCACCGGTGACAAGTACAACTGGGGCGAGGTCGCCGACCTGTGGCGGACCACCGAGGACCTGCTCGACATCTGGCAGAACAACAACACCAACAGCTACCCGATGGGCGTCGGGAACGTCGTGGACGTCACCGCGCCCCTGGCGGCGCAGTCGGGTCCGGGGCACTGGAACGACCCCGACATGCTGGTCGTCGGCCGTCCCGGCCTGTCCCTGACCGAGTCCCGCGCCCACTTCGCGCTGTGGGCGCTGATGGCGGCCCCGCTCATGGCCGGCAACGACATCCGCACCATGTCCGCCGACGTCAGCGCGATCCTGCGCAACCCCCGCCTGGTGGCGGTGAACCAGGATCCGCTGGGCGCGGGCGGCCGCAGAGTGCGCGACGACGGCGCCACCGAGGTGTTCGCCAAGCCCCTCGCGGACGGCTCGGTCGCGGTGGGCCTGTTCAACCGCGGCGACAGCACCACGACCATCACCACGACGGCCGCGCAAGTCGGCCTCACCGGCGGGTCGTTCACCCTCACCGACCTGTGGACCGGCGGCACGTCGAACACCTCCGGCCAGATCTCCGCGAGCGTACCCGCGCACGGTGTCGCCGTGTTCAAGATGACCGGCGGGACCCCGCTGGCCTCCACGACCGCACGTCTGCGCGGTACCGGGTCCGGCCGCTGCCTGGACGTGGACCGTTCCTCCACCGCGGCCGGGACGGCGACGCTGATCTGGGACTGCCACACCGCCGCCAACCAGCTGTGGACCACGTGGGCCGGAGGCGAGATCCGCGTCTACGGCGACAAGTGCCTGGACGCCTCCGGCCAGGGCACCACCAACGGCACGACGGTCATCATCTGGCCCTGCAACGGCCAGAACAACCAGAAGTGGACCACGCAAGCCGACGGGTCGATCCGCAACGTCCACGCCGGTCTGTGCCTCGACGTCAACGGAGCCGCCACCGCCAACGGAACCCCGGTCATCCTGTGGACCTGCAACGGCCAGAACAACCAGAAGTGGACCACGCTCCCGTAACCCGCCACCCGGTATGGCCGCCGACGCCCGGCAGAAGGCACTGCGGCCGAGCTCCTGACCGTACGGCGATCAGCCCCGCTGATTCAGCAATCACGCGCAAGAGAGGGAACCCCATGAGAAAGTCCTGGATTCGCCCCCTGATCACGCTTGTCGCCGCCGCGCTCGGGGTGACAGCGGCAGGGGTGGCCCCTGCCAACGCCGCCCCCGACACTCCTTTGCGGGTCATGCCGTTGGGCGACTCGATCACCTGGGGCGTGGGAAGCAGTACGGGCAACGGCTACCGGGCGCCGTTGTGGGACAAGCTCGCGGCCGACGGCCATCCGCTGGACTTCGTGGGCACATTGCGGGGCGGCTCGATGTCCGACCCCGACAACCAAGGCCACTCGGGATACCGCATCGACCAGATCGCCGCACTCGCCGACGCCTCGCTCACCCGCTACCGGCCCAATGTCGTGACGCTGCATATAGGCACCAACGACCTCAACAGGTCCTACCAGGTCTCCACCGCCACCGCCCGGCTGAAGTCCCTGGTCGGCCAGATCACCGCCGCGGCCCCTGACGCAACCGTCCTCGTGGCCTCCCTGGTCGTGTCCACCAGCGCCACGGAGGAGCAGTACCGTGCCGCGTACAACCAGGCCATCCCGCAGATCGTGAGCGAGGCACAGGCCGCGGGCAAGCGCGTCGCATACGTCGACATGAGCAGCCTGACCACGGCCGACCTGGCCGACGCCCTGCACCCCAACGATTCGGGCTACCAGAAGATGGCCGACGCCTTCCACCGTGGCGTCCAGGCCGCGGACCGCGCAGGGTGGCTGAGGAACCCGGCCCCCTCCCCCGCCCGCGTGCAGTCCGGCATCGCCGGCAAGTGCCTGGACGTCAACGGCGCCGGCACCGCCGACGGGACCGCCGTCCAGACCTGGAGCTGCGGCGACGGTGCCAACCAGTTCTGGTCCGCGTACACCGACGGCACCCTGCGCTCCATGGGCAAGTGCCTCGACGCCGCCGGCTGGGGCACCGCCAACGGCACCAAGGTGCAGATCTGGTCCTGCCACGGCGGCGCCAACCAGGTCTGGGAGCCCTACAACGGCGGCTACCGCAACCCCGCCTCCGGACGCTGCCTCGACGTTCCGGGCTCCTCCACGGCCGACGGCACGCAGCTCCACCTGTGGGACTGCAACGGCGGCTCCAACCAGAAGTGGACCACTCTGACCGCCGGATGACCGCCGGGGGCGGCACCGGACGCATCCGTGCCGCCCGGCGTCAGGACAGCCATCCGCGGCGGCGGCCCTCGCCGCGGATGGCGTGCAAGAAGACAGAAAAAAATTCCCGGCTCGCGGCAACCCTGTGCGTGGCCTGTGGCGACAAGGAAGCGGATCCGGCCAGTTCCGGGGTCGGGATCCGGCTTTCCACTGTTGAACAGCATGCAAGGAGAACGCCTCCCCATGAACAACCCCACGAACGGCGGGCGGCGCGGGCGTCACCGCCGTCGCTGGACCGCCACCGGTCTGCTGATCGGCGTGCCCGCCGTCCTCGTGCCGTACTTCCTGTTCGTGCAGGAGGACTCGCAGGCGGCGCAGGTTGACAGCAATGCCCACTACCGGCTGGTTTCCGTGCGCAGCGGCAAGGTACTGGACGTCAAGGGTTTCTCCACCGCCGACGGAACCCGTGTCCAGCAGTACACCGACCAGAACACGGCCAACCAGCAGTGGCGGCTGAAGGACGCCGGGGACGGCTACTACGAGCTCGTCAACCGCAACAGCGGCAAAGTGCTCGGCATAGCGGGCAACTCGACTTCCAAGAGGGCCGCCGTCGAGCAGCAGACCGACAGCTCCTCCGCTTCCCAGGAGTGGCGGATCGACACGGTGAGCGGCTCGGACGCGGTCACCTTCACCTCCCGCAAGAGCGGCCTGGTCCTGGACGTCTCGGGAGGCACCACGGCCCAGGGCGCGGCGGTCATCCAGTATCCGGGCCACGGCGGCACCAACCAGCAGTGGAAGCTGGTGAAGGTGACCGAGGCCCAGACGGCCGCGGCCGGACCGTACGCGTGGAAGAACGCCCAGGTGGTGGGCGGCGGTTACGTCACCGGGCTGGTGTTCAACCAGAAGGAGAAGGGCCTGCTGTACGCGCGCACCGACATGGGTGGCGCCTACCGCTGGGACACCGGGGCCGAGCAGTGGATCCCGCTGACCGACTGGCTCGGCGAGAAGGACTGGAACCTGCTCGGTATCGACTCGGTGGCCACCGACCCCGTCGACCCCAAGCGGCTCTACCTCGGGGCGGGCACCTACACCAACAACTGGGCGGGCAACGGCGCGATCCTGCGCTCCACCGACCAGGGCCGCACCTTCAAGCGCACCGACCTGCCGTTCAAGCTGGGCGCCAACGAGGACGGCCGCGGCGCGGGCGAGCGGCTCGCGGTCAACCCCGCAGACAACGGCACCCTGCTGCTGGGCACCCGCAAGAACGGCCTGTGGCGCAGCGACGACCACGGCGTGACATGGCGGCAGGTCTCCTCGTTCCCCGTCAAGGACGGGGCGAGCAGTGGCGCGGGGATCTCCTTCGTGACGTACGGCCCGGCCGGCAGCAAGACGATCTACGTCGGCGTCAACGACAGATCCACCTCCCTGTACCGCTCCACCGACGGCGGCAGCACCTGGCAGGCCGTCTCCGGGCAGCCCACCGGCCAACTGCCGCAGCACGGCGTGCTCTCCGGTGACGGCTCGCTGTACCTGACGTACACCAACAACCTCGGACCCAACGGCGTGACGGCGGGCTCGGTGTGGAAGTACACGCCGGACCGCGGGGCGTGGAAGAACATCTCCCCCTCCCAGGGCAACTACGGGTTCTCCGGTCTGGCCGTCGACCCGCGCAAGCCCTCCACGGTGATGGTCACCACCCTCGGCCGCTGGTGGCCCGAGGACGAGATCTACCGCAGCACCGACGGCGGCACGACCTGGAAGGCACTGGCCGACAAGTCGGTGCGCAACGCCTCCGCCGCTCCCTACGTCGGCGACCACACCGGGCACTGGATGACCGCTCTGGCCATCGATCCCTTCAACTCCGGGCACGTGCTGTACGGCACCGGCAACGGCATCTGGCGCAGCAAGAACGCGAACGCGTCCGACACCGGCGGCACCAGCCACT
The DNA here is from genome assembly GCF_013009255.1 of Streptomyces sp. Z423-1. Lineage (NCBI taxonomy): Bacteria > Bacillati > Actinomycetota > Actinomycetes > Kitasatosporales > Streptomycetaceae > Streptomyces > Streptomyces sp. Z423-1. The sequence continues at coordinate 5,443,982 of NZ_CP053109.1, read as the reverse complement.
GGACCGCCGACGCCCGAGGGCTGGAGGAAACCGCGCTGCTGGACGCGATCGCCCCGCCCGGCGGCGCCACCGTCATCACCGCCATGGGCGACCAGGGCGGCTTCCGCCACGACTCCCTGACCAAGGTGCCCTCCGGGCGGCTGAAGAACCCGATGATGACCAACAGCACCGACATCGACTTCGCCCAGTCCAAGCCCGCGCTGATGGTCCGCGTCGGCCGTGGCGGCGACAAGGACGGCGCCTACTCCACCGACGGCGGCACCAGCTGGACCGGCTTCGGGACAGAGCCGGTGACCAGTGCCCAGGACGGCCACATCGCGCTCGCGGCGGACGGCTCCGCCATCATCTGGACCCAGGCCGGGCAGGCCCCGTACCGCTCGACCGACAAGGGGGCCAGCTGGTCGAGGGTCAGCGGCCTGGGCACCGACGCCGTGGTCGTCGCCGACCGCTCCTCGGCCACGACCTTCTACTCCCTGTCCGGCGGCACCCTCTACGCCAGCACCGACGGCGGCGCGACCTTCATCGCCCGCGCCACCAACCTGCCCGCCGACGGCCGACTCAAGGCCGTCCCCGGCATCGCCGGCGACTTGTGGATCGCGGGCGGTAGCAAGGGGCTGCTGCACTCCACCGACGGCGGCCGCACCTTCACCACCCTCAAGACGGTGCAGTCCGCCTCGGCCCTCGGCTTCGGCAAGGCCAAGCCGCGCACCTCCTACCAGGCCCTGTACCTGATCGGCACCGTCAAGGACGTCACCGGAGTCTTCCGCTCCACCGACCAGGGCGCCACCTGGCTCCGCGTCAACGACGACGCCCACCAGTGGGGCGCCATCGGCGGCGTCGGCGTCATCACCGGCGACCCCGACACCTACGGCCGCGTCTACGTCGGCACCAACGGACGCGGCCTCCAGTACGGCGACCCGTCCTGACCCCACCCCCGAACGGGGCCGCAGCCACAACGCTGCGGCCCCGCCAAGGCTGAGGGATCTCGCCCGGGACGTAGACCGCGTCACTTCCCGGGTGGGCCTCCAACACGGCCTGCTCAACACGGGCACCGACGGAGCGGAGCATCCTCCGAGCCCTTGGTGACCGATGGCGACGCTCGACCCAAAGACCGAAACGGCCATGGCGATCGCGATCAGCGCCACGGGTGAAGCACCGGGACGCCGCCCCTCCATTCAGAGAAGCACCCCCGCCGCGAAATCGTCGACGCGATCCGCCATGTCGTGGACACCGGCTGCAAGTGGCGGGCCCTGCCTGCGGATGACCCGCCCTGGCGCACGGTCCGGGGGTTCATGGCCCGCTGGGGCGCCGCCGGGATCGTCGGCCAGATCCGCGACCATCTTGCCGGCCGGATCCGTCGCGACATGGGCAAAGGCCCCCGCGCGGTGGCACCGTGATCGACTCCCAGAGTGCGAAAGGCGCGGAGACCGTCTCCAAAGCCACCCGCGGCCACGACGCCGGCAAGAAGATCAACGCGCGCAAGCGCCACCTGGTCGTCGACACCCGGGGCCTGCCCCTGATGATCATGGTCACCCCCGCCGATCTGCACGACGCCGCAGCGGCGAAGGACGCCGGGTGGTCGAGAGGTCGCTCGCCTGGATCATGCACGCCCGCCGGCACGCGAGGGACTACGAACGGCTCGTCCAGCACTCTGAGACCCTGATCACCTGGGCGGCGATCACCCTCATGGCCAGGCGTCTCGCTCGGAAGGGCGCTACACCGAGTCGGCCGAGGAGTGCCGCGCCGACCAGCGGCTGAACCATTTCCTGCTATCCGCGGTTCGAGTCATAGCCCCACCGAGCCCGACCGTCCTTGCCCATGAAGCATTTGGCGGGACGACCATCCTCAGCAATGCCGAGAGCACCGACGGGTGAACAGGCATAGCCGAACTGGATGCCCACCTGTCCGTCGAAGCCCCGGCCGCTGTCCGTCGTCATCGTGGACGACAGCTCCCATGATGGCTCGTCTTCAAGGTCATCCATTACCGAGACCATGAAATGCCCATGAGAGTGAGCGCGATAGCCAAGCCCACGCAGACGCCGAGGCATAAAGCTATCCGGCGAGCCTGTACCTGGTCGGGCCGAGCCTGGAGAGCGATCCTTCTGGCCCGCCGCCGGCCTCAACAGCACCTCGGGCTCAGACGACGGAGATTGTCGGGGCGAACACCGGCGGCGTCGTGGGTGATGTCGAAACACACCTACGACCCCAGCGACGACGGCAAACCGTACCGATCGCGAACCCGCTGAGGCATCAGCCTCTAGCCCACCACCCCACGCCGATCCGCTACCCTGTCAGGGGCCGCCACCTCAGTGGCGGTCCCTGGCCCTTGCCCAAACCGCGGTGAATAGTCACTCAGAGTATTCATCCACGTTTTACGCAAGGCCCTGCCTTCGTAGCTCAGGGGATAGAGCACCGCTCTCCTAAAGCGGGTGTCGCAGGTTCGAATCCTGCCGGGGGCACAGAGAAACACCAGGTCAGGAGCCCTTCCGTCCGGCGGACGGGAGGGCTCCTGCGCTTGCAGCACACATATGGCACACATGCCGTGCGCGCGGATGGTGGGGAGCTGTGCAGGATGCCCGTCAAGGATGAGCTGGCCCGGCGCCGGTTCGAGAAGCTGGTCGACCGCCTTGAGTCGCTGATGCGGACCGCCCTCAAGCCCGAGTACCAGGGCTACTACGGACAGCTGTTCCTGAGCGGCGACGATCTTGCGGAGATGGGCGAGCTCAAGGATGTCCGGCGTGCCGCTCGGGAGGCGGGGCGCCGCCTGGGCTGGAAGGCGACCACCCACCTCGTCGGCGGCCGGCTCTTCGTGCTCGACGAGCGGGAGGTGCCCGAGGAGATCGAGCGGATGGCCGGGGACGCTGCCGCTGCCGCGATTGACCGAGCCTGGGAGGAAAGCCGCCGACCGCGAGGGTGAAGCTACCCGAGGAAGACGCATGGGCCCGCCCCACCACAACAGTGCGGTGGGGCGGGCCCTCCGGTTACGGCTCCCCGGCACGGATCAGGCACACATCACGCGGCATCTTCCTCCAGAGCAGCCACCGCCTCGGCGGCCTCGCGAGCCTTCCGCTCGGCCTTCTCCAGCTTGGCCTTCGCCTTGGCCAGCTGCTTGGCACGGCGCTTGTGCATCTTCTTGGACACCTCGTCGAGGCGGTCCGGGAAGAGGTGTCCGTACGTGTCCAGCGTCAGGGTCGCTGCCTTGTGGCCCAGCATCGTCTGTACGACGTTGACGTCCGCGCCGCTGGCGATGGCGAGCGAGGCCGCCGTGTGGCGCAGCTTGTGCGGGGTCACCTTGAGGTGGCCCAGCCCGGCCTTGACGACCGCCGGCGCGAAGAACCGCTGGCGGAAGTTGCGAGCCCGCAGCGGGCCGCCCTGCGGGGCGGTGAAGAGGAGCTCACCGTCGCTCCGCCCCTCGATGTGGAGCTTCAACTCTTCGGCGAGGAACTTCGGGATGGGCACGGACCGGCGCTCGTGGTTCTTCGGGGTGTCGAGGTAAAGCTTGCCGTTGTCCTCACCGTACGCCTCGACGATGTGCGCTCGGCAGGCGTCGAGGTCCACCCGTCCCACCTTCAGCGCGGACGCCTCGCCCCAGCGCAGGCCAGTGTAGGCCAGCAGCAGGATGAACACCCGGTAGGCGCCTGCCGCGTTCGCCAGCGCGTCGACCTGCATGTCATCGAGGTAGACGTGGTCAGCCGGCACCGCCTTCGGCAGGGGAACACCGACGGCCGGATTTACTGCCAGGCGACGGGACTTGACCGCGTAGCCGAGGACGCGACTGAGGACGACGTACGCCTTGCGGACCGAACGCGGGCTGAGCTTCCGGCCACCGGCCGCCTCGCCGGACAGCATGGCCGCGAGCCACTCGGCGATGTCCTCGAAGTTGATGCGGTCCAGCGGGGTGGTGCCCCACTTCGGGATCACATGGACGTCGAGAACGCCCCGGTATCGGTTGCGGGTTGAGCGCTTGAGGTGGAGCTGGGCGGCCAGCCAGGAGTCCGCCACCTCGGCGAACTTCACGCGTGCGGCAGCCGGATCGCGGTAGGAGCCGTCGTTCAGGCGGGTTTCCATCCTCAGCCGCTCGGCTTCGGCGTCGACCTTGCGGGCCAGGGTCTTCATCTTCGGCTTGCCGTCAGGGTCGTACCAGCGCACGCGGTAGCGCCCCGGCGGCGTACGGCCCACCCGCTTGGCCTCGGCCACAGCTCGTACGTACGCCGTGTGCCCAATGCGGTCCTCAATCCAAACGCGCGCCAACTAGCGCCCCCTCCGGTCAGCATCGGTTGCCAACGCGAGCGGCAGGAGCAGGTTCGCGGGAGGGACGCCGAGTGCGGCGGCGATTGCGATCAGGTCGTCGATGTCGCAGCGGCGGCGGGCGCGCTCGGTGCGGCTGAGAGCGGTGTTGGTCATCGGGCGGCCCAGTGCGGCGCAGCGGGCGGCGAGCTGGTGCTGGGTCAGGCCGCGCGCGAGACGGACGTGCTCGATGGCGCGGGCGGTGTGGAGGCCGGCGGGGCCAATTTCGACAGGTCGAGTTGCCATGACGTGTAGCTGTAACTCGCATCCGGGCGTTATGGCAAGAGTTAGCTCACAAATCCCAAAGAGGTTGCCCGGGGCCAGAGTGGCCCTCGTCTCAGTGCTCCAAGGTGCGCGGCATTTCATTTCGCGGAGGTGCCGTGCTAACTTCCCTCGGCGCGTACGAGATGGGCGATTTGAGCAAGTATCGGATTGAGTGTCCGGCGGCGGGCTGTAGGAGATGTGTCGCCTCTCTGTAGTGCACCGAGCTGTGGCGATGCCAGTCGCCGTTCAATGGCGCGGTCGTTCGGAACGCGACGGCAGGGTCGTGAGGTATACCTCTGCACCCAGGGTCTGCCCGAGGAATTCCGGGCTACCGAGAGCGATTTCGGTAACCGGAGATCGGCCCTTACTGTTATGGCCCCCACCGGCCACACCGAAGGAATTACTACAGACTTCTTGAACTAACTCTGGACTTCTTCGCCCGAGGTGTGGCTGTGTTGTCCAGGCCCGCTGTCCAAGACCGAAAAGGAGCCCTGTGCCGAACCCTTCTCCCCGCCGCACGACCCGCGGCACCACCGCCGCTACCGCCGAGCGCGGCCCGCTGGCCACCCCGGCCGAGGTCGCCGTCTACCTCGGGGTGCCGGTGAAGACCCTCTACCAGTGGAAGTACCGGGGCATCGGCCCCAACGTGCACAAGGTCGGCCGTCACCTGCGCTACCGCTGGAGCGAGGTGGACGCCTGGGTGAACTCCCAGTCCGCGTACGACCTCGCGGTGTGACCCCGCCCTGCCGGGACAGCGAAACGGCTCTCCGCGAGCCACCGCCGAGAGCCGCAGAGTCCCTGCCCCATCGCCCTTGAACCATCGAACCGGTGGGCCGGGCCTTGCCCGTCCGGCCCACCAGGGAGGAACGCCTGTGGACGAACCTACGCCCTCCACAACCCACACAGCATCCTCGACGCCCGCCCTGCCGCCGGTCGTCGCCATCCCCGGCCAGCTGGCCATCCTCGCCGCTCCTCCCGCTGACGGAGACCGCGACGACCGGCCCTCAGCACTATCCGTGCCCGAGGGAACGCGGATTCTGGCCGACCTGCGGGCGCAGGTGAAGCGGTATGTGGTGATGCCGAGCGAGGAGGCCCTCACCGCCGTCACGCTGTGGATCGCGGCGACGCACCTGCAGCGCGCCTGGCAGCACGCGCCGCGGCTGGCGATCGTGGCTCCGGAGAAGCGGTGCGGGAAGTCGCGGTTGCTGGACGTGGTGACCGAGACCGTGTGCAGCCCCCTGATCACGGTCAACGCCAGTCCGGCGGCGATCTTCCGCTCGATCACCGACGAGGACCCGCCCACCCTTCTGGTCGACGAGGCCGACACCCTCTTCGGCACCCCCAAGGCGGCGGAGCGAAACGAGGACTTGCGCGGCCTGATCAACGCCGGCCACCAGCGCAACCGCCCCACCCTGCGCGTGTCCGGGCCCGAGCACAAGCCCACCGCGTTCCCCACCTTCGCCATGGCAGCGCTCGCCGGGATCGATGACCTGCCCGACACGGTGATGGACCGGTCGGTGGTCGTCCGGATGCGACGCCGCGCGGCGGGTGAGAAGGTCGCGGCCTTCCGCACCACCCGTGACACCCCAGCCCTGCACGCGATCCGCGACCGGCTGGCCGCCTGGCTCAGGCCGCTGTACGCGCAGGCGCTGGAGATGGAGCCGCCCATGCCGGTCGAGGACCGCGCGGCGGACACCTGGGAACCTCTGGTGATCATCGCCGACCTTGCCGGGGGCGAATGGCCCGCACTGGCCCGCACCGCCTGCCGCACCATGACCGATTACGAGGTCGGGCAGGACGAGGAGGGCGGGCTGCGCACCCGCCTCCTGGTCGGCATCCGCCGGGCCTTCGCCGCCGAGAACGATCCGGCCGTGCTGAGCACCAAGCGCCTGCTGGAGTCCCTCAACGCGGACAAGGAAGCGCCCTGGGCCGAGTATGGCGCCAGCGGCCTGACCCCGCGTGGCCTGCAACTGCTGCTGAAGCCCTACGGCATCAGCTCGGCCAACCGCCGCTTCCCCGACGGCACCCAGGCCAAGGGCTTCGCCCGCAACCAATTCCTCGACACCTGGGCCCGCTACTGCCCCGAACCGTCGCCTTCGGCCGGGCCCGCCCAGCCGCCTGCCGAGCCTCTTCCCGGCACTGCAGGCTGACCCGACTCGACTCGTCACACTCGTCCCCGCCCAGGTCAGCGCGGGGACGAGTGACAAGCCCGCAACGAGTCGTCTCGACATCACCAGACCACTCGTACCTGCTCTGACCAGGCACGCAACGAGTGGTACGAGTCACCGCCCCTCACGGCGGCCCCCTTCCCGCGCCTGTGGCCGCCGCCCGAGTCTCACCTGGAGTGCCTGCGCTTGACCTCCCGCACCGCCACCACCGCGCCCTCCGCCATACCGGGTGCTGACGCGATCCGCTACGGCATCGCCCTGCTCGCCACAGTGGCCTTCGCCCTCTCCTACGACGCGCTGCGCCAGATGGCCGTCGCCATCCACATCCGCGGACTGCTCACCTACACCTTCCCGCTCGTGATCGACGGCTTCATCGCCATCGGCATCGGTGCCCAGCTCATGCTGCGCACCGCCCCGCTCCGGTCACGGCTGTACGTAGGCACACTCGTCGGCCTGGCCACCGGGGTCAGCATCGGGGCCAACGCCCTGCACGCCATCCGCCTCAACCAACAGACCCGCCCCAACGGCCTGCACCTGGACAACGTCACCGTCGGCGCCCTGTCCGCCCTCGCCCCGCTCGCCCTGGCCGGCGCCGTCCACCTCTACCTCGTCATCCGACGCCACCCCACACCGCACGCCCAGGGCGCCGACGCCACCGAACGCCACAACCCCACCGACCGCAGCCACAACGACGCCCAACCCGCTGCCCTCACCGAAGACGACTCCGGTCAGCGGGAGCCAATACATCTCGACGTGGCGACCCGGCAGGCCAACGTGGCGTGGGGTGCCGCCGAGGTGGCGCAGGGTGCCGCCCATGTGCCGGCCCCGCCGCAGCCTGCCGCCGAGCCGGAAGGCCGTAAGCCTCGCACGGTGCCCGACGAACTGCTCGCCATCGCCCGCACCGCCCCACTGGGACGCGGAGGCCGTGCCTCACGCCGCCACATCGAAGCGACGATCCGCAGCAGGGGCCTCCCGCTCAGCAAGGCCGACGCGGAAGCAATAAAGGACGCCCTGCAGGCCGAACTCGACGAGGCCGCCTCGCAGCGGCAGGCCGAACCCGACAAGTCCCGCGCTGGCGCCCTCTGAGCCCCTGCGCGGCTGCCACCGGTTTAGCGCACGACTCGCATCACTCGTCCCCGTGCAGGTCAGCGCGGGGACGAGTGACCGGCCTGCACCAAGCCGACCCGGCATCACTACCAACCCCATCAGCCTGACCGGGCAGCCAGTCACCAACACCCGTGGAGAACCACCTCGTGCACAACCGGCATCACAAGTTCCCCGCCGCCCACCAGGAGACGACGATCATCCCAGCCACCCACGCGCCAGCAAGGTATCCCGCTGGACCGTCCAAGGACGGCCTCAACGGGGATGCCTCCGCCCCGGGGGTGGCGGAGGCGCTCGGGCACCAGGGGGTGCCCGAGGGGGAACAGCCCGCAGGCACCGCTGCTGCCGCCGCGCCGCAGTTGCCGCGTGCTGCCGAAGCCGCCGCGCTGCACCGTGTCGCCCGACGCCGCAAGCCCGACCCGAACGGCCAGCGCAAGGAACGTGTCGACGCCCGCTACAGCGTCAACGAGAAAGCCGAGATCCTCGCCATGGCCCGGTCGCTGAACATCGCCGGCGCCCACTACGTCGGCGCCGTCGTCATGGCCCACGTCCACGGCGACCTCGCTCTGCCCGGCCAACGGACCCCGCTTGACGACTACATCGACGAGCTGACCGCCCTGCGTGGCGAGGTTGCCAAGATCGGCCACAACATCAACCAGATCGCCAAGAAGCTCAACTCAGGTGGCCATCCACACCCTGTGGACACCGCTCTCCTGGCTCAAGCCGAGGCCACCCTGACAATGGTCGGCGCCACCGTCCGCCACATCGCCACAGCCGCGAACGAAGCTGTCTCCAAGAAGGTGGCCCAGTGATCGCGAAGATCAGCAGCGGCAAGGAGACCGCGGGCCTGATCCGGTACCTGTTCGACACGAAGAGGGCCAGGACCACACCGACCCGCACCTGGTCGCCTCCTGGGACGGCTTCGCCCCCGACCCCGGCCGCGCCGACGACTTCGACGCCACCAGGAGGCTCCTCGTGGCCGACCTCGACCTGCACGTCAAGCAGGCCCGGCGGCTCGGCCGCGCGCCCCAGCGGCATGTGTGGCATTGCTCGATCCGCGCCGCGCCCGAAGACCGCATCCTCAGCGACGAGGAGTGGGCCGACATCGCCCGCCGCGTCGTCGCCGCCACCAGCATCGCGCCGGACGGTGATCCGGACGGATGCCGCTGGGTCGCCGTCCGCCACGCCCGCGACCACATCCACATCGCCGCCACCAAGGTCCGCGCGGACCTGCGCACCGCCCGCCACTGGAACGACTACCTCACCGCAGACCGCGAACTCGCCGCCGTCGAGAAGGAATACGGCTTGTTCCAAGTGGTGCGTGGGGACCGCACGGCCGCCAAGCGCCCCACCCGCGCCGAGCAGGAGAAGGCCCGCCGCGCCGGCCAGGACAAGACCGCCCCTGAGCGGCTGCGCGCCACCGTGCGCACCGCCGTGGCCGCCGCCTCCAGCATGGAGGAGTTCGTCGACCTGCTCCGCCACATTGACGGCGTGCTCGTCGAGATCGTGTACTTCCCCTCCGGCGACGTACGCGGCTACAAGGTCGCCCTCGATGACGAGGCCAACGGCCCCGTCTGGTACTCCGGCTCCAAACTCGCTCCGGACCTGTCCTTCCCCAAGATCCAAGAACGCCTGGCGAACATCGAAGCGCAGCCCGCCGACCAGCCGGGCCGGCGCAGGCCCGACCCCTGGCACCAGGCCACGGCCGCCACCGAGCGTATCCCCCACCGCCTCGACCAAGCCGACGACGAAGCGTCCCAGGGTCACCTCGCCGCCTTCGGTGAAGCCCTCGACGCCCTTCCCCTCCTCGCGCCCCAGGCCCTGCGCCCCCAACTCCGAGAAGCAGCGACTGCATTCGAGCGCGCCACCCGCTCCCGCATCCAAGCCGAACACCACCACGCCCGCGCACTGCGCGGCGCCGTCCGCGCCATGCTCTGCGAGCCCGCCCCGAGGGACGGCGCCGCCCTGGCGATGTTCCTCGACGCTGGGATCCTCGTCGCCATCGCCGCCGCCCGCTGGCACCAGCTCCGCCACCACAACCAGCAGGTCGCCGCCGCCCAGCAGACCCTGCTCCACCTCCAGGCCGCCTACGAGCAGGCAGCAGCCGCACCCCTGGCCGCCCTCGCCCAGCGCCGCCCACCCCAGCAGACCGTGGACCGACACATCCGCCAGATACACCGAGCCGTGCCAGACCACGCGGAGCAGGTCATCGAAGACACCGCCTTCGACGCCCTCACCGCCATCCTCGCCGAAGCCGAAGCAGCCGGACACGACCCGGAACAGCTCCTTATGCATGCGGCCGACCAGCGCGCTCTGGACGACGCCCGCCGCCCCGCACGGGTCCTGACCTGGCGCATCCAACGCCTCAGCGCACGGCCGGCACCCAGCGCACAAGCCCGCGCCGCACAGGCCCGCAGCGCAGCATGGGCTGACAGCGCAGCACAGCGCCCCAACGCTCCTGTCCACCAAGCAGCCGCCGCCCCCGCTCCGCAGCCGCCGAAAGCACGGCACCGCTGATCATGACTCCACGGGCAACGTGGGAGCGCGCTGCGTGGTCTCGCCGATCACCGGGCTCACGGCGCCCAGCCAGTACCGCAGCCGCACGACGAACTCCCGGCTCGCACGCTCATCAGGATCTCTCCACAGGGGGTGTGCGTCCGGGATCGAATGGCCTCGCGAGACTCGTCCGGATCACGCTGTCACTGGCGCGCAAAGCCGACGCCAGTTCTCCTTGCAGCTCATCCGGCATGACCCCTGCTCCGAGGGCGCAGGCATCCACCAGAGCGCGGCAGTCCAGCGCTTGCCGGTCCGTAGCGATCGCGGTGAACAGAGGGTGCGCCAGGGTCTCGCGAGCCGCGTAGCCGTCCTGGGCGTCCGTCGTCCTGCGGTGGAGGTCCTCGACGATGTGGCGCGCGGCCGACACCTCGGCGGAACCGATCGCGTCGAGGACGACAAGTCCCAGACGGATGTCGAAGACGGTCATCCCCGGTTCGGTCTCCCGCGCGGAGTAGGCCGTCACCAGGTCCGCCAGGTGGCGGTCGACCGGCTGCCCGGCGTCGCGGCGGCACAGGACTGTCAGGCATGCCGTGACGGCTTGCTCCCACGGATCGCCGGGCATCGTGTCGGCGAGGAGAACAGCGGCCCGTTCCTTGTCACCCGCAACGAGGGCGGCAAGTACGGCAACTTGGCGCCCGTCGAGCATCCGCTTGCCCACACCGCGGTGGGCTTCGTTGTGCGTCAGGGCCTCGGCCCATCGTCCCGTGGTGGTGAGGGTGCGTGTGCCGTCGGCGAGGAGCACGCGCCACAGCCATGCGCGGACCTCGTGGCGGTCCTCGTCCGTCGCAGCGAGGTCCGCCGGTACGGCGACGCCCTCGAACTGGGCGGCTGTGCCCGCCTCGACGGCCTCGTACAGGTCGAGTAGTCGCTGACGTCCCTCGTCCGCGCGGCCGGCACGGATCTGGAGGCGTGCGAGGTTGACGACCGGTTCCAGGCCCCGGATTGCGCTCATGCCGGGCAGGGGGCAGGCGTGGAGGTAGGCGGCGGCGTGCTGGTGGCACATCTCGCGGGCGAGGTCGGGGAGGCCGAGATCGGAGGCGATGAGCGCGGCCTGGTTGTAGACGGCGGATGCGAGCCCTTGGTCGCTCTTCTTCACCGCCATGTCGGCGAGTTCGACGAGGCCGCCCACGCGTTCGGGCAGGGGCAGACAAGCGGGCCGGAATCGGGCGACGAGCGGGAAGCGCTGGGCTATGGGTCCGTGTGGGTCCATGAGTTCCCCCGGCGTGAGTGCGAACTACGAAGACGACGGTGCCCGCCAGCCGTACGCCGACGGGCACCGTCTGTACATGTGGGGCGTCACTGCCAGTCGACGACGATGCGGTTCAGCGGGGTGTCGAGAGCGAAGAGGCCGGGGCGCTGCTCGATGGCGGGCGCGTCGAGGGGCTGGATTTCGAACGTGGCCTCACGGTCGCGGTACTCCCGGTCCCAGGTGCGGATGGCATCGGCGACGTTCGCGGCCAGCTCGTCGCTGCCGGGACCGTGCCCGATGACACCGAACTCCCACAGCTTGCCGCCCTCAGGCGTCTTCCGCTCCGACAAGCGTCGCGCCAGGTAGGTGACGGCGCCTTTGTCGACGGCCGCGGTCGACGAGGGGTAGGGGTCCTCCGTGAGCAGAGTGCCCTTGGCGCTCCGGGGGAATAGCATCCGGATCAGGCCGGAGGGGAGGGAGCAGGTGACGAAGAGTTCCATCCACTCGGGCGACTCCATGGCGCGGACCATCATGCCGGTCCACTCCTCGGTGCGCGGCTGGTCCAGGACGCCAGCGAGGGCCTCGGCGTCGATGTTCTGCCCGGCTGGGGCCTGCAGTCGTACGGTGCCGTCCGTGCTGAGCGGGATGACGCGGCGGTCGTCGTCGGCGATGCCCCGACGGAGCGGCATGAAGGTGTTCATCTCGCTGCCGAGGGACACCCATCGGCCGTCGCGCTGCTCGTAGGCGATGGAGCGGGAGACTGTGCCTTTGAGGCGCTGGGGGACGAGGAGTCGGCCGCCGGGGGCAAGCTGCTGCAACCACGCGTGCGGCACGCCATGCGCGCCCACGGTGGCAATGATCCGGTCGTACGGCGCTCCTTCGGCGTAGCCGAGGGCCCCGTCGCGGGTCACCGCCTTGACGTCGGTGATCCCGGCGGCGGCGAGGTGCGCGCGGGCGCCCTCTACGAGGTCGTCGTCGACGTCGAGCGTGGTCACGTGTCCGCTCTCGCCGACCAGGTGGGCGAGCAGGCCGGCGTTGTAGCCGGTGCCGGCGCCGAGTTCGAGGATGCGCTCGCCGGGCTGGGCGTCGAGCTGGTCGAGCATCAGGGCGACGACGCCCGGCTGGGAGGCGCAGGAGATCGAGGTGCCGTCGGTGTCGTACTTGATGTGCACCGGTTGATTGGCGTAGGCGTCTTCGAGCGACGCGTCGGGCACGAACACGTGGCGGGGGACGGTCCGCAGCGCATTCTCGACGGCGGGTGTACGGGCGTGTCCGTCCGCACGGAGCTGGTCGACCAGGGCGTTGCGGAGGCGCTCGGCGTCCGCCGTGGGGGTGGTGATCGTGTCGGTGTTCACCGCGCTGACGCTATCGGCGTCGGCCGTTGCCTCGGCGGGCGACGCGGTGTTGTCACTCGTTCCCATGACTACCTCTCGTGCGATGTTGGACATGGCGCTCTGGTCCTCCCTGAGGAGACCGGCGCGGTTGGAGTGGAAGATCACGTGGTGGGCAATGACGGCTCGCAGACCGCGAGTGAGGGCACCACAATGGGCGAGGGAAGCCAGCGCGGCACCCGCCCGTTCGAAGGCGGCCACCCACCCGTCATGCCCGGCCAGCGGGCCGCTCGGGCGATACAGGCCGTGGGCGTCTACGGTCATCAGCTTTCGCATCGCACGTGCCAGTCCGGCGGTCCGCTCGGAGGGCAGGTGGCCAGTCGCCGGCCGGAGTGCGGCGACCTTCGCCCACACGTCGCCCTGCTCGAACCAGTCCAGGTCGGCCGCCCGCATCATCGCGCTCGCCAGCAGCACGGCGGTTTCCCGGCGCCCGAGGTTCTCGTGGCCAGGCTGGTAGGTGAGCAGGTGGCGGCTGTCCTGGTGGAACAGCTCGTGTGCGGCATCCATGGCCTCGGTCCCGCCGAAGGCATCGGTCTCAGGTTCGTAGATGTAGGGCAGCCAGGACACGGCCGTGCCGTCCTGGACGAGGTCGCTCAGCAGCGCTTCGACGACGGGTGATGGCTCATCAGCGCGGTACCGGAGCGGCCAGGGCTGCTTGTTCATGAACCACCAGCCGGTGAGCTGCCCGTCCGCTTCGGCCGCGAGTAGGGCAGGGGCGATGCGTTCGGCGATGGCGCGCTGGGCGCTCTCACGGTCAGCGAAGGTGATGTTGTGTTGCTGCCAGCGGTCGGAGCGGTCCGGGGGCATGCGGGTGTCCTTCGGTCGATGGGGTCAGGCGATGAGCAGGCAGGCGTCCCAGGCGGATCGGGGCGATGCGGCGGTGCTGGGCGCGAGGAGGGCCAGGGCGATACCGGCTGCGCCGTCGAGGAGGCCGGGGCCGCGCTTCTCGTCCTGCATGATCGTCGTGGCGGCGTGTACGGGGTCGGTGCCCGGCGGGTGGACTGCGGCCAGGAGTGCCGGGATCGTCGCGCGGAGCTGTCCGACGGCCGAGGGGTGAGCGTCGTCCGCCGCACGGGCCGCGACGTGGGCGAGGCCGGCGAAGCCGTGGCATAGGGCGTTGTCCGTCGTGGCCTTGAGCTGGGCCGGGTCGGTGAGGGCGGCCACGAGCGCGTTCTCGGCGTCGACCTGGCGGCGGGTGTCGCCGAGGGCGAGCGCGGCGAGTTGCTGGGCGCGGGCGAGGCCGGCGGTGCCGTAGCACCATGACGGACGCCGCGGTGCGGACGGGGTGAGGCGGCCGGTGCGCAGCTCGTCCCGGGTGACCCAGTACGGCCACGCCGGGCCTCGGCCGGTGTCCTCTTGCCATCGGTCCAGCCACACCAGGATCCGGCCCAGTGCATCATCGTGGCAGTCGACGAAGGTGCCCTGCCTGGCGGCGAGCGCCAGCAGCGCGAGCACGCCGCCGATGCCGTGCGCCATGCCGTTGTTGGCGTGTCCGCCTCGAAAACGGTCGTCCGGGCGGCCCGAGGGCCCTGTGTCCGTCCACCAGCCGGGCAAGTTCTCGCCGTCGTGGGTGATCGGTTGGGTGAGGCGTACGCAGTAGTCGAGTACGGCGAGCAGGGCGGGGGTGCGGGGGTTGCGGTGCAGGAGGTAGGCGCCGTAGCCGGTCAGGCCGCGAATGGTGTCGAACTCCGCGAGCGCTGGGAGGAGTCCGGCGTCGATGCGGCGGTGTGCGGCGTCAACGCGGCGGCTCACGTCGTCAGCCATTTGTCGGTCGAGAGTGTCAAGGGCGCGCTGATAGGCGCCGGGCAGGTGATCGGCGGCGCATGCCAGAGCATGCGCGAAGGCGGGCGCCCCGTAGAAGGGGTGGCTGTCGGGGCCGCTGGTGAGCGGTTCGCGGGAGGCGGCGACGAGCCAGTCGTGGGCGCGCTGCCACGGTCCGAGGCCGGCGGCAGCCCGCTCGATGTGCAGGAGTGCGATGCCAGGCAAGCCATAGGCAAGGTGCTGCCGATGAGAGACCGCTGGCCCAACGTACGGCGTGTGGGGGTCGGCGAGCTGCTCGGCGACGGCATCTACCAGGTCCAGCGCAGCCTGTGCGGTCACGGTGTCCTCCCAGTGGTGCGGGCGGTCCAGGCCAGGGCGGCAGCACGAGCGAGGTAGAGGCAGACCTCTTCTTCGGGGAAGTTCACCGCGACGTGCCGTACGAAGTGGACGTGAAGCAGCGAGGTCAGGACGTCGTCGAGGGCGATGCCCTGCGTGTGGGGCCCTGGCAGGTGCCGCCGGTAGGCGGCGAGCGCCGCGTCGCGATCGGCCCACGCCGAAACGATCGCCGCTCCTCCGGGGGCGCCGCGCAGCGCCTCCCAGTCGCTGCCTGGGTCGGCGAGGCGTACAGCGTCGGTGAACAGCGGTCGCGGTACGGGTGCGGGGGCTGTGGGCGGGATGTGGTCGATCAGCCAGCGCATCCCGGCTTGCGTGCTGCCGAGGAACGCGGAGGCGATGGAGACGGTGTGTGCGGCTACGAGCGTGCGATGGTGCGGGCGCCGCGGCTGCGAGAGCTGGGACAGGATGGCGCGCGAATCCGCCCGGAACACTTCCTCGGCCGCGTCCCATGCGGTGCCGGATCCCCAGCGGCCCATCTCACGGTAGGAGGTGGGGTACCGCAAGTCCGCCAGCAGACCGGCGCCGCGCAGCTCGTCGGCCCACGCGCTCACTGTTCGGGTCGTCTCGGCGAATGCCTCCGGAGTGGGGAGCGCGATGCGCAGGCGCAAGTGCTGCTCGGGGTCGCGGAAGCGGATGAACCACCACGGCGGTCCACCGAGACGTTCGAGGAGATCGGGCAAGTGGCGGGCAAGCAGGGTGTCCTGGCGGCGAGCGTCTCCGTACAGGGTCGCCAGTAGCACCGACGAGGCGGCCGGGGTCTGCATCTGGGCCGTGGAGAGGGCGCGAGCCGGGGTGGGGGCGGGCAGCGTCGGCCACACCGGCGGCCGGGTCGCCTTGAGCGGCACCACTACCTCGTGGGCGCGGCCGTCGCACCAACCGAACGCCCCCGGTTCCGCCGCCTCGACGAGCACGGCCAGGCCCACTCGGTCGAGGTGCTGGCGCAGCAGCGTCCGGTGGCCGGCCTCGTCGAGGTCAAGGAAGAGACGCCGGTCGTCCTCAACGAGGTAGACCCACCGAGGTAGCCGCCGCCGGGCCCGCCAGTCGGTGAGGGCGGCGTCCCATGCGGCCCGAGGGCGTGAGCGGCCTGGCAGCTCGGTCGCCTCCAGCCGCCAGCGGGCCGGGGCAAGCACCGTGCGCCCGTACCGCAGGCGCGGCAGGAACGGCATCGCCGCTGCGGCGCCCCAGTCGAACACGGTGACCTGCGCGCATTGAGCGCGGGACAACTCGGTGAGGAATCGCACCAGCGGCGGAGTGTGCGTGTGGAGGTTCAGCGCGTGCATCCCGACGGCCTCGATGCGCTGGCCGCGCTCGGCGGCGGCCAGGTACATGCGGCGGCCGTCGCACCCCACCGCCAGGTCCGCAGGTGTGAGGACATCGTCGGCGGGGGCTCGGTGTTCCTGGAGGCTGATCAGGGTGGGCAGGACTCGCAGGGCCCGAGTGACGTGGGCGCTCTCGGGCAGGAGTGGCGGAAAGGAAAGCTGCGTCGGCACGGTGTTGCTGTCGGCGGTCGGAAGGTCAGCCAGCTCGGCGGCCAAGACCTCACGGTCGGCGGGGTCCAGGACGCTGAGGAACCGACCTGTGGAGACGCCGACGCCGCGAGACACGCTCACGATCTCCAGCCTGAACCGCCCCCGCTGCAACTCGCCCACGCTGGCCGCGTGGACCCGCACCCCCACCTCCAGGTGCGGCGGCACCCGGGGTTCGTCGGGCCCTACGTCCAGGGCGTCGATCAACTCCTCGGTGAGGACCACCTCGTCGCGGCCACCGAGCACGGCGGCCTGCGCCAGCCGTACGAGGGCTTCATCCCGAGCGGAGACGCGAGGTCGATGGGCGCCGGGCGGGGTGCCCGGGTAGCCGTCGGGATAGCCGGTGCCACTGTCCGCGACGGCCTCCTGGAGCGGCACCATCGTGCCGATGCCGTACCGCTCGTAGAACCGCTGGTGGTACGCGCCCCACGCCGCGGTGCCGTACGGGCGGGCGCTGACTCGGGTCAGGAGGAGGGCGGCGCGCTCGACCTCGCGGGCGACCGCGTCCGGCAGTACGAGCTGCGCGTCCAGGCGCAGGTCGAGCGCGACAGGGTGGCGGCGCAGGCCCGGCACGAGTGCCCTCATCCGCGCTGCGACGCTGTCCCGCCCGCCGCGCGAAGTGCACTCATTGAAGCCAGTCCGGATCGCCCGCAGCTCGCGCACCGTCTCCTCGACCGGAAGGAGGGTGCCGGCGTCGATCGCGTCGAGCTGATCGAGCAGATACCCGAGGGCGTCGGTCTCGGTGCTGGGTGCGTGCAAGCTCGTGATCAGCACACGCCGCTGGATCAGCTCCACCAGCAGCCGGCGCACCTTCTCCGGCCCGGCCTCGGGGAACTCCGCCTGGAGCTTGTCCGCGAGGGCCGCGACCGGGATCGGGGCCCTCGTCGCGGCGAGGACCGCGCGCACGGGCTCGGTCAAGGCCAGGGACGCCTCAACCGCGCGAGTCCGATCGTCCTGGGCGTCGGATTGAAACGGCACGATGAGCCGGTCGCCGCGGCTCGTCACGGTGTTGTTGACGACCACAGGCAGCCGTTCGAGGAGGGCTGGGCAGGACTCCAGCCGCTCGACGACGGCGGACAACCACTCTGCGCCCGCATGGCCGACAGCCACGTGTTCCACACCCCAGTCCGCGCGTGCCTGTCGACCGAACTCGGCGGTGGTCACACCGGCGAAGAGCCCGAACGGCGTCGCCCGGTGCTGGGAGCGCAGCAGGTAGCGGGCCACGGATAGTGCCGTACGCAGGACGTCGCGCGTTGACGGCTCATCGGCCGTGCACACGGTCCGTACCTGCGCGGCCAGGACTGGACTGGCGTATTCCAGGGCTTCGGCGAGGACGCCGTTCGCCCAGACCTCGCGCAGCCAGGCGGCACAGGTGGCGGACCCGTTGGGAGAGCGATCGTCGAGGTCAGGGAGCAGAGGACACGGCAGTGTCGGCCGGGCAACGGCTCGTACGAGCGCGGTCGTGCCGGTTCGGAATGCTGCGAGCGGAGCAGCCACCACTACCTCCGTAGATGAGGGACGGGCGGCTGGTGCCGCCACGCCATGGGGCGCGACAGCACCAGCCCGTAGAGACGTGGAGCCTCAGATCAGGCGACGTTGGTGGTGCAGGCGCCGCAGGTGGTTCCGCAGTTGTCGTCGGTCAGGTTGACCAGGCCCGCCGGGTCGGCCACCTCGACGAGGGACACATTCAGGTCGAAGCCGTCCGACGTCCCCGGGGTCTGCTGGCTCACCTGAGTGCTGCTCGGTACTACGGTGCTGCGTGTCATGCCAACTCCTATGAGTGGATGGGATGTTGTTGTGCGGTGGTGCCCGCTGCCGGTCGTACGGCACAGCACCGCACGACCGGCAGCGGGAGTCTGGTCAGACGGCAACTGGCCGCCGTTGCATGAAGTAGGCGAGAGCCTGAGCCTTGAGCCGGTCGAGACACCGCTTGCAGGAGTAGACCGGGGCGTGTTGCCCGTCCCTCTGCAGCGGGCCGAGCCAGATCACGGGCATGCCGGTGCGCTCGCACCCGAGCCAGCAGTCACCGGTGACCCAGTGCTCGTCCACACGCGAGCTCATGCCTAGGCTCCGCTCTGCGGCCTGGGGGTGGGCGACCGGCAGGCGGGCCCACAGACCCAGAGCCGGAACAGCAGGCCCCGATGACGCACATCGACCAAGACCTCGCCGCTCGCACCCAAGTACCGGGCGCAGCGGGCACACTCCATGGCCATCTGCTGGCGTGGCCGGAGGCCCGCGACGTCCGGGATGGGCGGGGTCACCGTGGCCGGGGTACTCACTCGTCGCCCCCTATGAGGAGTTCGGCCCAGACCTCTTTGCCCCATGGGCGCTTGTCCGGGCCGTGCAGGTCATAGCCCCAGCGGTCGGCGATGCCGTCAATCAGGAGCAGGCCACGGCCTGACTCGTCGTCGTCACCAGCCTGACCGAGAACCGGCAGGCGCAAGGGTGCCCGGTCCACCACCCCGACACGCACCCGTATCGCGCTCGGCCGCCCAACGATCAGCCGGATCGAGTGGCACGAGGTGTGCCTGACGGCGTTCGCAATCAGCTCCGACATGATCAGCGCGGCGACATCGGCGAGGTTGTCGAGGCGCCATACGCCGAAGGCGTCACGGACGAGCTGGCGGCCGATCTCGGCCGTGGCCGGCTCGCACGGGAAGGTCTGGCTGTAGGCGGGATGGCCGATGGGCGCGGCATGAAATGGCGTAATGAGACTCGTCATTGGGGTTGAGCCTTCGCGTTGTCTCGGTGCCCGGCTCACCCCTGAGAAGGCGCCAGAGGCGGGCCGGGCCGTCAACAGCCGCCCGCACCGGAGGGAGTAGCGAGCGACCAGCAACCAGACAACTCGCCTTTGCAGCCAGGTGGTTAGGGCGATCAGCCATCCACCCGGAAGAAAGACCTAGGGTGATTTGACCTTCCCTTTACCTGGTGGTGGAAGGGGCGTGAGAGCTACCGTGCGTGCATGGACACCCCGCGCAACAGGGTTCTTGAGGCGTGGATGGCCGAACACGGCTACAGCTCCAACAGCCTTGCCGACGCTGTGAACAGCGCCTTAGAGCGGCTGACCGGGCGGCCTGGCGGCCTCGACGGCTCATCGGTCCGGGCCTGGAAAGCAGGCCGGGTCACGTGGCCCAAATCGGCTACCCGCAAAGCGCTCGAGGACCTCAGTGGCCTGCCCGCCGTCGCTCTAGGGTTCGTGCCACGGGGCCGGACTCCGTCCAGCCCAGCCCCACCGCAGCAGGAGGACCCCGACATGAAGCGTCGTACCCTCGTCGGCGGCATTGCAGCGGCTGCCGCCGTAGCAGCAGCCGCGCCCGGCACCGCATCCCCGCGACGCATCGGCATGAGCGACGTCAACCGCCTGAACACGCGCTTCGCCGAGATCATCGCCAGCGACCACCGCCACGGCGGACAACTCGGCATCGAGCAGCATGCTGCCGCGCTCGCCGACGAGGCGCTGAACCTCCAGAACGCCGGCAGCGCCACCCAACGCGTACGCAGCAGCCTCTATGCCTCCGCGGCGGCATTCCGCTCCTCGGCGATGTGGGCCGCGATCGACGGCCGTCGCTACGACGTCGCCAAGGCGCACATGCGTGAGGCCCAAGCCCTCGCCGAGATGTCTGGCGATCAGGCGATCAAGTTCCGCATCTGGAGCCACGCGGGGGCGATGTACCGGCACATGGGCCGGCCCGCCGACGCGCTCGCCGCCAACGACGTGGCCCGCAATCTGCACATCACGCGCCGTGACCCGCTGTTCGCGTCCCTCGGTATGGCCCGGCAGGCGGCGATTCACGGTACGGCGCAGGACCGTACCAGCACCCGCCGTGCGTTCGATCAGGCACAGGACGCCATGCTGCGCGCCGACCCGGACGAGTACCGGCCGGTGTGGATGCTCGCGTTCTACGATCAGGCAGAGTTGGACTCCTTGGCCCTGTCCGCCTACTTGGCGCTCGGCGACTTCCCGACCGCCGAGTTCCACGCCCACCGCTGCCTGTCCGCCCTGCGACCCCACATGGCCCGTTCCCGGGCCATCACCACGACCCGGCTCGCACACGCCCAACTCGCGCAGGGTGCCGCCGACGCCGCCACGGCCACCGCGATGAAGGTCCCCGCCGACGCCGCTACCCAGCACGCCCGGGTAACGCGCATGCTGCAGGAATTCGGGGCTGCGCTGCGCGCCACCGCGCCGGGTAGCTCCACCGTGCAGACCTGGACCGAGCACACCGCCTCCTGGAGGATGGCCGCATGACCACGGCGCCCGCCATCGAACTGCGCACCTTCACCACCCTCGACACCGTCCGAGGCGATCTCCTCGACGTGTACGCCGATGTGCGCGCCCCGCTGCTCCACATGCCGAACTACGCGGTGACCGCGTTCGGCGAGCGCCTGGACCGGCACGGCGGCGAGCCAGGATTCACGGCCGTCCTCGCGTATGCAGACGGGCATCCGGTCGGCTACGCCTACGGCAACACCATCGAGCACGGTGACCGCTACTGGCAGCGCACGAGTCCCGCGCCGGCGGAGAAGTACACCGAGCGCCCAGCCGTGGCCCTGAAGGAGATCGGCGTCCGGCCGGCCTGGCGCAAGACCGGCACCGCCCGGCGCATTCATGACGCCCTCCTCGCCACACGCGACGAGCCGTACGTCACCCTCATGGTCAACCCGGCCGCCGGGGACGGAAAGGTACACGCGCTCTACAAGTCGTGGGGGTACGAGGACATCGGGCTGAGTCAGCCGTCACCAGCCTCGCCGATCCTCACCGTGATGATCCGCGCCTGTCACTGACCGGTACCCGCGACAGCGCGCGGGTACCGGCGACACGGCCTGGTTGCGGCGGCCCCGGGAGCATGCGGCGACGCCCCGCTGGGGCCGTCGAGCCGGGACCGGAGCTCATACACGTCAGACTCTCGCCATGAGGACGTGGGCGGCACTTCCGGCCGGGGGTCAGGTTGCGGCGCGAAGAGTTCGAGCAGGCGCCAGACGCACCAACCAAGGGTGTTCACGGACTGGCTGGCGCGGATGCACACACATCCACTCTGATCTGGCACGCGAACCCCCATGCATGCCCCCGCATCTGTTAGCCGCTTGTGGCCTTACATGGGCGGCCAGGGTGGCACGAGCCGCCTCTGGTCTCGGGACCGTACAGGTCAGGTCGGGAGCCGGTGTGGCAAGCAGGGCAGTCTTGAAAAGAGGGGCGTTTGTGGGCTCTTGAGTGGTTCTATTGTCGTCTGATGTTGTGCACCGGGGCGGCGTCCACTGTTCGGTAGCAGGACGAAACACCTGCGGAGGCACCGTCCGGTGCACTTCAGCTCGGGGCGGGGCGGCCAGGACTGCGTGCCTCGCCATCGAAGGTGACGCACGATCCTTCGGGGAAGTAGAGCGGGAGCGATGGCAACAGTAGAACAGCAAGTGAAGAGCGCCGACGACGTGATCTGCCGGAACCTTGCCAACCCAGTAGGCGACCGAGGCTTCCTCTCGCAAAACGTGCTGGGGCAACTCCGGAATCTTGTCGAGGGTCTTGCTGTCTGGGCGCACCTTAATGATCGCTCGGCTGAGTTTCACTACAACCAGGTCGGGCCAGCTCTGGATGCCGTTAAGGCGCTCGCCAAGTTCAGGCTCCTGAGTAGATTCCATGGCCTACTCCAGGCCAGCGTCTCGCACTACACGCTGGATCGTGACCCCTCCGAGCGATTGATGCTGAAGTACTACGAGTACCTACTCCGCACCCGCAACCTCGCAAAGGATCAGCTCGGTATAACGATCCTGACCAACGTCGAACAGTTCCCGATCGACCTCGACCCCTCGTTGCGGGAGTACTACGAGAAGATTGCCGCCTGCATCGAGCAGGAAAAGATGAGGCTTTCCTCAAGTCCACGCCACGAGCGGTACTACATTCACAGCTCGCGACCATTCTTCATCGCCGGTCGTATCTACTATGAGGTAACGTTTCATCTCGCCCACAACCGGACAAGCAAGTTCGATCGCATCATTGGGTTCACTGACATCGACGTCACCGATAAATACGCGGCCAGTCTGGAGCTGGCGAGCGACACGATCGAGGTACTCGGCAAGAAAATGCCCATCACGCTGATCCGCTCATGGGAGGTGTCAATTCGACCGTGCGAGTTCGACAACTTCGCACGCCTCTTCGGCGCCTCGCACGGAAAGGTCAGTAGGTCGCATTCCGAGTACCGCAACCTGATGCGGTACCTCACAACAACACGATCAAGTCTGCTTGATCTCATGGATATGACCGACGCTGCTTACGGCTCACTCCGCTCCTGGGCACTAGTCGGCACTCAACGAGATGAGGTTATCTTTCCAGTCCTTGACCGCGCGCGGTCCCTCATCCGCAACAACCGGCCAGGTTCTCGCCTGTTGCGCTACCTCATGCTGCGAATGAACAACCGCATCATCAAGGCACAGTTCGATGTCGACCAGTGTTCCGCACTCTCCGGGTTGCGCGTATCTTGGGGTTGCAAGCCCTTCGACACGATGCCGTTCTGCACATCACCACGCGGACATAACCCGCGCTTTGGGGACCTTGCCGAGAGCTTGGACGCGACAACTCGGCCTCACGAGCTGCTGGCCAGACGAGTCAGGAGTAATGTCGAGCAGCACGGTGTGATCTATACGCCGGCAGCCGAGTTGGAGGACCTCGGTGACCTCGACGAGCTGATCGCGCGTCACAACCGCATGCTCCCCCCCACAGAACGACACGCGCGAAGGAAACTGGCTCAAGCAAATGGGCACGTGTTCATCGTCGGTTACGAGGACGATACGGTCTCGATCATCAACAAACTCCGAGAAATCTCTGCTACTGGCGTCCCCCAACACAGCAGCGACGTGCAGGCATGGATTGACGCGAACCCGGGCGTCATCGATGACCCTTTGAAGGCTGCAGCTCTGACCAAGTTGTTCGAGCACTCGAATGTCGCCCTCGTCTACGGCGCGGCCGGTACGGGAAAATCGACGATGGTGAATCACATCGCGAACTACTTCGAGGGCGCGCGGAAGCTCTTCTTGGCGCATACTAATCCGGCCGTCGACAACCTGAAGAGACGAGTACAGGCGCCGAACTCCGAATTCAGCACGATCAGCAAGCACGTGCGCACCGGTACGCCGTTCGGAGCAACGTACGACGTTTTGGTAATCGACGAGTGCAGCACGGTGAGCAACGCAAGTCTGCTTGATGTACTTGAGAAGACATCCTTCGATCTGCTCGTGCTTGTTGGCGACGTATACCAGATCGAGTCGATTGAGTTTGGCAACTGGTTCAGCATCATCCGGTCGTACATCCCGAGCGAGTCGGTATTCGAACTCACAGCGCCCTTCAGGACGACCGATCAGAGCCTTCTCACGCTGTGGAGTAGGGTGCGGAACCTGGACGACAACATCGAGGAGTCGCTCTCCAAGAATGGCTACTCGACGGTTCTGGGAGACTCACTCTTTCAACATAGAAGCGACGACGAGATCGTACTCTGCCTTAACTATGACGGCCTGTATGGCATCAACAACGTTAACCGGTTCCTGCAGGCGAGCAACCCGAATCCAGCTGTGACATGGAGCGAGTCCACATACAAGGTCGGAGATCCAGTACTTTTCAACGAGTCTGATCGGTTCAGTCCAGTCATCTTTAATAACCTGAAAGGAAAAATCGTCAAGATCGATCGCGTGCCCGGCCGTATCACTTTCGATGTGAATCTCGAACGGGATGTCACTGAAGACGATGTGCTCTTCACCGGTCTGCGCTGGGTGGAAGGCTCGACTGTCCAGTTCGACGTCTTCGAGCGCGGCAACAGCGACGATGACGACGACTCTGTCACCACCATGGTGCCGTTTCAGATCGCTTACGCCGTATCGATCCACAAAGCACAGGGTGTTGAGTACGAGTCAGTAAAGATTGTCATCACGGATGCCAACGAGGAGAGTATCTCCCACAGCATTTTCTACACCGCGATCACACGCGCTCGGGAGCGTCTCGAAATATTCTGGACTCCGGAAACGCAGCATCGAATCCTGAGTCGTCTCGCAGTGCGCGAGAACACGAAGGACGAGCATCTGATGAAGATTCGCCGCGGTTTGGTGGGTCTTCGAATTTAGGCGGGGTGGAGGTATCCGCGGGCTCGTCGGGTGGTGACGCAGCGTGTGCGTAGGCGTTGGTTGGCGGTGTTGCGGAAGCCGTGGGCGGCCCGGGCGACGAGCTTGATCACGCGGTTGATGCCTTCACTCTTGGCGTTGCTGTGGCCGGTGGTGATGAATGCGGCGATCTCGGTCCACCAGCGGTCCACCGTGGTGGCGAGTTGGCGGACTTCGGGGATCTCGGAGTCGGCGCACCAGGTAAGGAACTTCCACCGCAGGTGGCCGATGCGGTGGTGGTCGGCGCCGGTGCGGGCGCAGGCGAGCAGGTCCCGCAGCCGTTCTTTGGCGATCCAGGCGGTCAGCAGTGTCATCCCGATGGTCCCGGCGTCGATCAGTGCGTTCCACATGGTGCTGAACTGGGCATCGGTGAGGTCCTCGCGGTTGCGCAGGAGCCGGCGCCGGGCCTTCCACTCTGGGTCGCAGGCCCGTCCGCGCCGTCCGCGCAGGGCGGCGGTGGTCCGGCGCCGGACGATGTTGAGCATCTTGTTGGCGAGCTGGACCACGTGGAAGTGGTCGACCACGACGGTGGCGTGCGGCAGGCCGGTGCGGATCGCGGCCCGGTAGCCGGGGGACATGTCGATCGCGACGTAGCGGATCTGCCGGCGCCACTCCAACGGGGTGGTGGCCAGCCAGGCCAGCACGTCCGAGGGTGCGCGGCCCTCCACCTGCCCGAGCAGGCCCTGGACGCCGAAAGCGTCAACGAAGCCGGTGTGCCAGCGGTCTGCGGCCGGTTCCCACCTGCTGGTTTCCGGGTTCTGGCGCCATTGCGTGCGGCCGCGGCGGGTCTCGTCGATCCCGAGGACCTCGACCGGTTCGAGGGCCGCAGCTGTCACCGCCTGCCCGGCGGTGCGGAAGGCATCCATCACCGTGGGCCAGGACAGGCCCAGGTCCCGGGCCGCCTGGACGACCGTGGAACCGGCGTCACGCACCCGCCGCCCGGCCGCGCGGCGCAGCCGCTCGGTGATCCTTGCCCCGGCCGGGACCTGGCTCACCTGCTCGGTGAAGGTCCGGCGCGGGCAGCCCGGCTCGGTGCAGTACCAGCGGCGTTTGCGCCACACCAGCTCCAGTTTCCGCTTGCCGTAGGGCAGATCGCGTGGGCGGGTCTGCACGAAACCCTTGACGCGTACGGCGAATACCCCGCAGGTGGGGCAGGCCCGCGCGGCCTCGTCCGCGGTGGTCAGGTGCACCCGCCGGGTGCCGTCCGCGAGCCGCTCGACCTTCTCAACGGCCAGGCCGTCCAGGTCGAGCAGCAACGTCGTATTGTTGTCCAAGCCCGTGTGTCCAGGTGATCAAGCTGCGTAGAGAACAGTCATGATCACCCACGACCGCGGGCTTCCTGCATTCAGGGCCAACTCGCCTGACTATCACGTCCCGTGACGACGCGGCAGGCCACCCGCCGTCACACCCCGCTCAACTTCGAAGACCCGGTTTGGTCCCTGTTGAGAAGCGACCGAAACGCCAAAAGACGCGCCAGCTACCTTAGACGCTGGCAGCGATTGCAATTGTGGCGCCATAGGGCATCTCCCAGTCGACACGAAAGGTGTAGGGTGGAAGTGCCTCATTGCGATTGGCGAACTGGTCTTACAGCGGCTAACCCAACGAGCTGGTTTCAACTGAACTCATTATGTCAGCCGCTGTAAGGGCTCAGCGCGGGCGGCCGACTGCCCCCTCAGCCGCTCATCGCCGCTACGGCGCTTCGTCAGTGTCCTCCTCGCTAAGATCGTGCACTGCGTTCCTCAGCAACCTGAAGGCTGCGGCGTCATCCTTATCGGCCAAGAGACGCAGCGCCGTTTCCCGAGTGCTGTGGTCGGTCATGCCGTGCCTCAGAGCGTTCAAGATCTGCCGAAACTGCACGGACGAGCCTGAGAAGTCGCCAGCGAGTGCTGCCTCCAACAGTGCTGTCAGCTCTTCAGACTCGACGATGATCGGAACGTTAGGGACGTCGTCCCTACTGACCGGGCCAGGACGCTTCGAGTCGAGAATTGTCAAGCTGCTGTCCGAAGCCGTTGGGCTCAGCAGGACGCGCGTCTGCCAAGCGTAGGCAACCCTGTCGCACTCCCTGCCGAACCGGCGAACTTGATGCCCGTCTTCCGCGAACAGCCAGCGCACGGACGCAGTGAACCATTTATGCCCGTCGATCTCGCGGGCGCTGACCTCCGACACAGTGTCGAGAGCAACTGCTCGCGGGTCCCACCCCCGAGCGCTGCTCAGGGTCCCGCGCATTCCGTCCTCGTACAGCACGGATCCATAGACCGTCCGGAAGCGCCGGCTCGCACCCCGGGCAGCTTCCAAGACCGCCGTATGGCTCTCCTCGGTGTCCAGGAGCGCCTGGACGTCCTCGACCTCTGCGTCAACTTCGGTGGCGAACTTCTTCAGGACGCCGTCGAGCGAGGTGAAGAGGAAGAACCGGTTCTCCAGGCCCCGGAGGTCCTTGTCCATGGGTGAGGGGAAGGACGTGCCGTCACCGAAGTCTTCCGTGTTATTGCTAACGAAGTAGACGGTCTCCTTCGGGTGCTTCCTGGCGTACTCGACGGCCGTCAGCCAGATCGCGGCATCTCGGGCACCGGTCTTGTTCTTGCCGTTGTTGACGGTCTTGCACGGGGCGAGGAGGTTCGTCTCGCGGAACATCGCCATCTGGTAGGCGGACGCGGGCGTCTGGATGACATCCGCGATCTCCGAGTACCGTGCCCGCCAGTGCTTGCGTACGTGCTCGTCGTCGAACCGCTTAGGGTGCACGATGTCTGCCCAAGGGGTGGCCTTGCGCAAGGTATCCACTGCCTCCAAGGCCGCATCGTGTTTCGCCTGGTAGCTGAGGACCTGCTGCGCGGCGATTTCCTCCATGGCTATCCAAGGAGCCGCGACCCGCTCCACCTTCGCGGCCCGGATCGCGCGGAGCATGTCGGCGGCGGGACTCCGCAGCGAGGTCGACTTGAGGATGTTCGCGTCCAGAATGATCAAGGCGGGTGGCTCCGTCTCCCTCGGATCCGAGTCGTACAGCCACACTCTCTCAACTTCTGATCACTGAGTGGAGGTGCATTCCTGTTCCAACGCTCTGACGTGGCTGGAGTCGACGACCGCTCTCGACCAGTCGAGGCGGGTGGCGGCATTCAGCTCGGCCAGCAGTACCTCATGCAGCTGCTGCAGACCCCGGCCTCATTCCAGTCCCTCGGCCGTCGCCAGCACGCCATGCCGGACCCGAAGCCGAGCTCCTGGGGAAGGTGTTCCCACTGGACGCCGGTGTGCAGCACGAACAGGATCCCGCACAGCATCTGGCCGGTCCGGGACCGGCTTGCGACCCGGGTACCTGAACCGCCTCTCCCACTCCGGCAGGAGCGGCTCAATCCGCTCCCACAGGCCATCCGACACGATCCACGGCCAAGTCCCCATGGCCCGGACAACGCCGAACCGCCGACCGCCCACGGCGAACCGCTCGGCGGCCATCGAGTAGGGCCAGGGGCGCACGCCAGGGCTCCACCAGGTCCGGCTCTGTCCCGCCCTTGTAGCGCAGCAGCAGATGGATGTGCGGGAATCATCTGCGGCGGATGACGGTGAGCCGACCCTCCGCTCATGGGGAACGCTGGCGCTGAAGCTGGCGCACCACATGTACGGGGGGCCAAGGACCGGCTCCGCCCAAGCCTGCCAGCCGAGCAGGTCAGGGCGCGGGTCGACGTCCTGGATCAGCGGCGGCACCATCTTCAGAGAAACGCTGAAGCAGAAACCGGGATCCGAGGCTCTGGTGTGGGGCCGGTCCACGTCCCGGATCCAGCCCTGCGCGGTCAGCACCACCTCGGGTTCCTTGACATTGGCACAGGGCATCTCCTCGCGGGCATCAAGCGTGGTCAGTGATCGCCTCGTGCGGCACGCCGGCCGTGAAGTACGCGTTCCACTCCGTCATCACGGAGGCCGCGTACGAGCGAGCGCTCAGCTGCAGGGCGACGGGCAGTCCGCCGAGCTCGAGTAGCCGGCGAGGATCCACTCGACGCCGCACAGCTCGTCCGGGCTCACGTACAGGATGGTGTAGCGGGAAGTCGGCCACACGCGCCAGCCAAGGCCGGAGAGGGTCTCGTCGACCCGCTCGGCGAGCGCGTCGTCGTCATCGGCCAGGTGGCGTGGGGCCACCCAGTACACAAGCCGGACGTCCAGTTTGCACCGGAACCGGCCATCATTCGCCGTGGACTAAACCCTCCGTTTCGCAGGCCCGGAGCACCTCGCATGCAAGTACGTGCCGGTATCTCCCGACGACTCTCCGCAGCGCCTCCCACCTGCGTAGAGGCACCTGACGGAAGCACTGCGAAGCGCACCCAGCCAGACCCTTCGGCCCGTACGCGAACAGCCCATTCAGCGACGTGCATGGCGCCGAATCCGTGAAACGGATCCGGTCATTGTGCCCCGAGCTCGTTGTTGTCCTCTCAACCGACCCTCATCCTGAAACGTTCGTCAGCGGCCGAGAGGGGAACGGTGAACGATCCGCGACGCCACGCGAGTGATCCCGATGTCATCGGGCAGACAGCGGGGCTGGTCAACTTCCTACGCGACATGGTCCACAGCAGCCACCAACGACAGCGCGACGACCGCAGCCGTGAACGCCTGTGGCTGGCCAGGCTGCCGGAACCTGTCCGCAGGCCGGCACCGCGCCCTGACGGCGTGCTGCTGACGCTCGACCACGTGCCGCAGAGTGCGCCGCCGGACCTGCCCGATTCGCTCGACGGCTGGGTCGAGCCGACGCTCTGCCTCGACCCCGATTCGGGTGATCCGCCTCTTGCGGAAGAGGGACCGGGGGCGAGCTAGTACGCGTCGCGGACGAGAGGGAGCAGTCGGCCGAGGAAGGCACCCTGCGCCGTGAAGAGGCCGGTGACGTGCTACGGGCCTACGGAACATGGCTGGATCGCTGGCGCCGGTGGGCGGCGCGGGAGCGCGCGGAACGACATCTCCGCGAGCTCTACGACCGGCTGTACGCGTGGCACCAGAAGCTGGCCCGGGAGGACGACCAGACGGAACTCATTCTGGGCATAGGGCTTTTGACCTGGGTCTCCCCGGACGGTGACGTAGTGCACCGCCATCTGTTCACCCATCGGGTAGAGACATCGGTGGATCGCCGCACGGCGCGGCTTACGGTGCAACTCTCACCGGAGAGCGCCCTACGTCTCGAAGACCAGGACTTCCTGGACAGTGATGATGGTTGGGTACGCGAGCGCGGGGCCGCTCTCTCGGAGGAGATCACGGCTCGCGGGATGGATCCGCTGGGGCCCGAGGCACTGGAGCAACTCGCGCAATGGCAGGAGCGGGCGACCACTCGGCCCATGGGCTTCAGCGCAGCGTGGGAGCCACCCCGCGCACCTGAACTGGGGGCGCGTCTTACCTACGCACCGGCCCTGGTCCTGCGCCCGCGCAACCTCAACTCGCTGCTGCGGTTCTACGACCAGATCGCCGAGACGGTGGCCTCGGAGAACCGGGCACCGCTGGGCCTGGCCCAGATGGCCATGAACATCGAAAGCACCGACCGTTCCACCTGGGACGGGACCCAGAGGGCGCCGCTCTTCGGTGACGATCCACTCTTCCCGGGCAAGACGAACGCTCAGCAGCGCAGCGTGCTGGGGCGCCTGGAGCACGACACCGGTGTGGTGGTCCAGGGTCCGCCAGGGACGGGCAAGACCCACACAAGCGCCAACCTTGTGTCGGCACTGCTCGCACAGGGCCAACGGGTCCTCGTCACCAGCGCCCGTGACCAGCCCCTCACCGTGTTGCGGGACAAACTTCCCCACCCTGTAAGGGACTTGTGCGTCCTGCTCCTCAGCTCCACTCGCCACGGCGGCGAGAGCGAGGGCGAGTTGGAGCGCACCATCAACGCACTCACCGACCAGGTGGCCACCAGTGACCCCGCCGAACTACGGGCTGAGATCCGCCGCCTCACCGGCGAGCGGGACGAGGCACGGGGACGGATCGAGACGCTCACTGAGCAAGTGATCTCGCTTCGGGAGGCCGAGTACCGGCATCGGAGCGTGGCGCCGGGATACGCAGGAACGCTCGCCGAGATCGTGGAGCGGGTCCAGGCCGGCGCTGAGGAGTTCGGATGGATCGGCCGCCTCCCCGACACCGCCGAGGACGTCCCGCCGCTGGCCTCCGAGCAGGCCCACGAACTGCTCGTCCTGCTGCGTGACGGCGCGGGTGAACCGCGGGCTGGCGGCGCGCTTCCCGTGCCTGCCGATCTTCCTTCGCCCCGACAAGTCGCGGACGTGTTCGCGGCCAGCCGCCTCAGCGATGAGGGTCTGTCCGCAGAGGCCGTCGAGATCCGGAACGTACTCGCCCATCTCGACGTATCCGTGACCTCCGAACTGGCTTCGCTGCTCGATACCTGCGAGACGGCCCTTCATCACCTCGGGATGCCTGCCGACGCCACACGCTGGGATCTCGGTTCCTGGATCACCCGGGCGCTGACGGACCGGCTCTCCCGATCCGACCTCGGACTGTGGCAGCGGGTGGCAGCCGTCACCGACGACATCCGAGAGGTTGCGGGGGACGTGGATGCGCTGGGTCTGCGCCTGGTGACCATGCCCGAGGACCTGACCGCTCAGAAGGCAGGCCAGCTGACAAACGCCGGTGTAGCTCTCCGAAACCACCTGGCCACAGGCAAGACACTGCGGTCCCGGTTCCCGGGCAAAGCGCAGAAGAACGCCCAGGAGTTGCTGGACTGCTGCACTGTCGACGGCCGTACACCGCAGACGACTGAGGATCTGGACGCCGTGCTGGCCCACCTCCGGGCGCACTCTGCGCTCGCCGGCGCGGCCACGCGCTGGCAGCAAGTGAACGCCGCCGTCCCGCCGGGGGACGTGGAGGTGCGGCTGGCCGAACTGACCGCACGCGCCGAGCGCCTTGAGCACATACAGGCATTCGGCTCGGCCCGGGACCGTGTCGACGCGCTTCTCGTGAGTCACGGGGTACGGCTGACGATCGCCTCCTGCCAGGCGTGGCAGGACTTCAACGCCGGTGTCGCCGCACTCCGTGGGCGACGGGCCGCCGACGAGGCCGTTGCGCAGTTGGCCGCGTGGGACGAACTCCTTCGTACCCCCGTAAGCGGCACGCAGCTGACCGCGGAGTCCATGGCCCTGGCCCAGGCTCTCCGCGACCAGGACGTGGAGGCTTATACCGAGGCCCTGGAGGCACTGGTGACCGCGCACCGGCGGGAGCACCGTACGCGTCGGTGCGCCGAACTGCTTGGCACCCTGCGCGCCGGCCACTCCCTGCTCGCGGGCCGCCTCCTCGACAACGCCGACGATCCCGACTGGGAGGAACGGCTGGGCTCCCTGGAGCGGGCATGGGCGTGGGCGAAGGCTTCACATTTCCTGGACAGGCAGCGCACGCCCGGTCTGGAGCGCAAGCTCGAAGGCGACCTGAGCGAGCACGAAGACCGGTTGGAACAGGTAACCGGTGAACTCGCCGCGGCCTGGGGCCGGTTGCACTGCCTGGAGCGGATGACGCAGCAACAGCGCTCGGCGCTCCAGGCGTACCGGACCCACATGGCGTCCCTCGGCAAGGGCAAGGGGAAGAACACGGGCCTCTTCAGAGCCGCGGCACGCGACGCGATGTCCGTGGCGCAGGACGCGGTGCCCGCGTGGGTCATGCCCATCCCTCAGGTCGCCGAGATGGTGCAGGCGAGGCGGGATGCCTTCGACGTCGTCATCGTGGACGAGGCCAGTCAGGCGGGCATGGACGCACTGTTCCTCCTGTGGCTGGCTCCCCGCGTGATCGTCGTCGGTGACGACAAACAGTGCGCGCCCGCCCTCACACGCAACGGCCGTCACCAAGCCATCCAGGACAAGCTGGCCGCCCATCTACCGGACATGCCCAGCCGACTGCGCCAGCTCTACACGCCGCACACCAATCTGTACCAGTTGCTGTCCACCTTCTTCCCACAGGTGATCCGCCTCGAAGAGCACTTCCGCTGTGTGCCGGAGATCATCAACTGGTCCTCCAACACGTTCTACAACAACAAGCTTCTGCCCCTGCGTCAGTACGGCGCCGAACGGCTGGACCCGCTGCGTACCCACTTCGTCGAGGGCGCCGTGGTCGCGGGCCGCGAAAGCCGCGTCCACAACCCCAAGGAGGCAGAGGCGATCGTCGACTGCCTGGCCCGTCTGGCCGAGGACCCCGCCTACCAAGACAAGACCATGGGCGTGATCGTGCTCCAGGGCTTCGGACAGATCAAGCTCCTGGAGTCCCTCATCGAGCGGCTGCCAGCCACCGTGCGCGAGCGTCACCGGATCCGTGTCGGCAACGCGGCCTCCTTCCAGGGCGACGAGCGTCACGTGATCCTGCTGTCCATGGTCGTGACGAACCCGCCGCGCGCAGCGGGCGGGAACAAGAGCGAGCAGCAGGCGTACAACGTCGCCGCCAGCAGGGCCCAGGATCAGATGTGGCTCTTCTACTCGGTCCCGCCGGACCGTCTCAAGCCGCACGACCTACGGCTCAACCTCCTGACATACATGGAGAACCCACCCGCCGCGCTGGAAGCCGCTGACGACATCGGACCGGTGCTACCGGATATCCGCAGGGCTCCCTTCGACTCGCTCTTCGAACAGCAGGTGTATCTGGAGATCAAGAAGCGGGGCTACCACGTGATCCCGCAGTTCCCGGCCGGCAGCAAGCGCATTGACTTGGTGGTCGTGGGGGCACGCGGCCGTCTCGCCGTGGAGTGCGATGGCGACGCCTTCCACCACGCCACACGGGAGCAGATCGAGAACGACCAGCGGCGGGACCGCGAACTGAAGCGCGTGGGCTGGGAGTTCTGGCGGATACGGGAGAGCGAATTCCGCTTCGATCCCGACGCGGCGCTCGACGGCCTGTGGGAGGAACTCGACCGCCAGGAGATCCGCCCCGCCAGCTACGCGCACTCCGCTCCAGCCGCCCAGGCAGCCGGCTCCCAAGCCGCGTGGAAGCCGCTCGACCTCTCCTCGGTCGACGGGCTCGCCGACGACGAGGACACCGGGGATGAACAGACCGACGACCGAATCGACGACGACACCGCAGAGGACGACGCAGCATGACGCAAGAAGCCGTTCTGGGCCCGCTCGACGGCAACACCTTGAAGGAGCTGGCCCGCATCATCTGCGGTGACGACC
Source organism: Streptomyces sp. Z423-1 (assembly GCF_013009255.1). NCBI lineage: Bacteria > Bacillati > Actinomycetota > Actinomycetes > Kitasatosporales > Streptomycetaceae > Streptomyces > Streptomyces sp. Z423-1. The sequence goes on along the minus strand of NZ_CP053109.1, from coordinate 5,410,082 downwards.
ACCTCTACTACCGCAGAGGGTTCGAGATCGCCCAGTTCCTGGAGAACGCCGGGTGGCTCAATGTGCCCGAGTACGACGGCGAGTACCGGGGCGAGTGGACTCTCCAGCTCCTCACTGCTCGTCGTGATAGCCCCACCGAGCTGGAGAAGGTACTGGTCAGACTCGCGGACCCACGCGAGTACCTTGACGAACCCGATGTCCTTCCGACCGTCGTCAGCGCAGTCAACACCTTCCTCGTCCACGAGGGTTTCCGCTTGGAGAATCCGGGCGGCCGACCCAGGATCGTTGTCTGCGACCCGGCCATGGCGCACCCCGGCCAGCAGGCGCCGGTCGAGCTCAAGGCCACGATGGCCGAGATCATCCGTGAACCACGGATGGCCGCACTGCTCCAGCGCCGACTGGACGAAGCCCGTACGTGTTACGCCAACGGCGCGCATGTCGCGGCCATCATCATGCTGGGCAGCCTCCTCGAAGGCGTCCTGCTTACGGTGATCGAGGAGCGCGACGTCTCCCTGCTGAGTAACAAGGACCCTAATTTCATCGGCCTCAAGGCCCTCATCGACATCTGCCACCAGGCGGGCTGGATCGACGTCGACATGGAGCGCTTCAGCCAGGCCGTTTGCAAGTACCGCAATTTCGTTCACCCACGGCGTGAGTTCCGCGAGGCGCATACTCCCGACCGCGACACGCTCACCGTGTCCTGGTACGTCGTGAACGGCGCCCTCAACGACCTCGCGGCCAGCCAGCCCGAAGCCGACACATAGGCCGACACACAACAAATCTGCGGCGTGGCTGCCGGGCCACAGTGCTCAATCCAGGCACATCGGATCACGAGGGGGAGCAGATTGAAGATCACGGCAGAAGTGCTGAGAGACCTTGCGGAGCCGTCCAACGTCGCGGTCCACTCGAACCCGGAACTGGCCGGGGACGTGAGCACCGCGGCGGCGGACGACGACAAGCAAAGAGAGGAGAAGGAGCTCGATCGGCTTCGCCGGAAGCCTGGGCTGGCCCCCATAGCTGCAAAGGATCTTGGCCGACTCACGCAGCTCACACCCTGGGGTGTGCTGCACTCTCTTGGACGGGCAATCACCTTGGCACGGCGCGGAGCGGGACGCGGCCTCGCCGAACACTGGGGCTGCCTGAAGTACAACCAAGCTCTGACCGGGAACTCGGACTCCTTCATGGCGCTCTCCACCGAGGGCAAGGAGACCGCAGAGTATTACAAGGCGCTTCAGTCAGGAGAACTCGGCACCGGTTTCGCGCTGGCGCTCGCTACACGGCTCCTAAGCAGGCGCTATCCGAACCACTTCGTCTCTATCGTGCCGGCTGACACAGCTCTGCGCGCAGGGTGGGCCCTGACCAGCAGGGACTCCGGTCAGAAGTCGGGTTACCGATACCGACCGCAGTTCTTCGCCGAGGTGTGGAGGCCCGGCGAGCCCTCTCGCGTCTTCCCGATCGCGTGCAAAGGCAACCACAGCGGGCTCTCCGCCTCTCATACTCAGCTTGCCTCGGCTTCCGCCCACGTGGAGGCAGTGCACATCGGGGCATGGGACGAGACACCGTGTCTGGTGTTCAGCACAGAACTCCCACTCGACGGCCCGCTGACGGTTCACACCCTGGAGGCGGGCGGAGAAGGGGGTTGGCTGGACGCTCCGGAGCACATTCTTGATCACGCGTTGGAGGACGAGAACGTGTATCCCGGCATCCAGCCACCGGCGCAAAGCGACAAGCCCTCGGAGCCCGAACCCGGCTATCACGTGAGTCCCGAACTTTACGGGTGGTTTCAACACGTGCTTGCCCGCACAGCCGCAGCCGGTCTTACGGCCTTCGCCGGAGACACAAGTGCGACCGTCCCGTACCTGACGAAACGACAAGGGCAACGACACTTCGCAGGCTTTACGCACGCGGCCACGGACAGCGTCCAGGATGCACGGCACCGGTTCTTCGGCATCGACTTCGTCGGCACCGACCACGTCTTCCGGCTCAACCGGAAGCGAGTCGAGGCGTTCTCCGGAGTCGCGGAGGATCTCTTCCGCCGCCTTGAGGAAGGACGGGTGGAACAGTACCGCCGGGAAATCTACGCCCGCCGGTCCACATGGCCACGCGACGCCTGGGCACCACGCTGGAACGGTCCCATCTCCATACATCCGGACGGTTCCGTACTGGCTATGCGCCTGCTGCGCGATTAGTCCACGTTGCACGTAGGCACAGGCGTCACTCGGCCCTTTCATGGGCGCAGCTCGTGAGTCTGATTTCGACCCACGGAACAGGCTCACGAGCACCGGCACGGGGCTCACGCCTTGGCATCCCACAGGGCTATGCATCTAACTGAGGAGCCGTCGCCGCACCCCGGACGCTGGATGTCGGCCCGGTGCAGCCGAGTGAGTGGATCCGTAACGCGACCACCGAACCAAGCCTGGACTCCATGCCGTCCAAGCGGTGCCCACACGGAACGGATTCAGCACACATCAGGCCGGGAAGCGCCGTGAACACGTGAGAACTACGGAGGGGTGTTTCCCCAGGCCAGGCACCACGCGGTGGACGTTTCCGCAGGTCACAGCCCCGCCCAGAGAAAACTCCTAAAGCGGGTGTCGCAGGTTCGAATCCTGCCGGGGGCACCAGCCAAAAGGCCCCGGACCGATCATGGTCCGGGGCCTTTGACATCCACTTTTGACATCAACGGGGTCAGTCACGGGCGACCGGGGCGCCTCCGCAGCAGGCGGTCCATGTGGCTCATGGCCTCGCGCTGGGTGTCCTGGACGACGTGCGTGTAGACGTCCATGGTGATGCTGATCTGGGAGTGTCCAAGGATCTCCATCACGACGCGGGGCGCGACCCCGGCCGCCGTGAGGAGCGTCGCCGTCCCGTGCCGGGCGTCATGCAGCCGGATCACGCGGAGGCCGGCCGACTGGGCGACGCGGGTGAAGGAGCGGTACAGGTTGCGTGGCTCGACGGGGCGGCCGGTGCGGGTGGCGAAGACGTAGTCCGACTCCTGCCACCTCTCCCCCGCCTTGGCGCGCGCGTCCGCCTGCCGTAGGCGGTGCCAACGCAAGGGGGCGATGCAGAGGGCGGGCAGAGGGACTGCCCGGCGACGTCGACTCTTGGGGTCGTCGTCGTACAGGACGCCCCGGCGGCGCTGGACCTGGTGGCGGACGTAGAGGACGCGGTTGTCGAGGTCGACGTCCGACCACCGGAGGCCGACGATCTCTCCCCGGCGGAGGCCCATGGCGATGGCGAGGACGAAAGCCGCATAGAGCGGGTCCTTGCGCGAGGCGGCGAGGAAGTCGAGCGTCTCGTCGAGGGTCCAGGGCTTCAGCTCGCGGCTGTCGGTGCGCGGCGGCTCGACGAGCTTGGCGACGTTCCGCGTGATCAGTTCCTCCCGGCAGGCCGAGGACAGCGCCGAACGCAGAACTCGGTGCGACTCCTTGGCGGTTGCGGCGGTGGTCTCCTTTTCCAGGCGGACGAGGAATCGGCGGACGTCTGCGACGCCGAGGGATTCGAGCCGCTTGGCGCCGAGCAGGGGCACCAGGTAGAGCCGGACGTGCGCCTCGTACTTGTCGTAGGTGCTGAGCTTCCGGCGGGGCTTGATGACGTTGTCCAGCCAGTACGGGAGCCACTCCGAGAGCTTCGCCGACTTGGTGGGCACGGGTACGCCCTGGTCCACCTTGTCGAGCAGCTCACGACGCTTGGCGTCGCACTCGGCCCACGTCTTGCCGTAGGCGAACTTACGGGCACGGGTGCCGTCCGGCTGGAGCACGTAGACCGCGCACTGAAAGCGGCCGTCCTTTCGTTTGGTGATGGTGCCCGCCCCGTTGGGGTTCCGCTTGCGTTGCTGCGCCATCAGGCAGCCGCCTCCAGTTCGTTGGTGATGTACTCGCGGACAGCTCGCGCGGGAATGCGACGGCACCGGCCGATGGTGATCGAGGGCAGACGACGGGAGCGGATGAGGTCGTAGACCGTGGAGCGGCCGAGCTTGAGCCGCGCCATCACGTCAGGAACCGTCAGCAGTTCGTCGTCATGCATGGGTGGGTTCTCCTTCCGTTCCGGGGGCGGGTTCGAGGGATGCGGCGAGCCAGGCCTCGCTGTCGGAGAGGCCGGTTCCGGCGAAGACCCAGTGGGCGAGGACGTATGTGGTCTCGGGCGCGGGTCCGTTGGTTGCTGCGGCTTGGGCGCGGCGCCAGTCGGCGCGGGCGGTACGGAGGGCACCGAGGGTGGTGGAGTAGCGGCGGGACTTGGTGGAGAAGTGGCCGCGGAAGCCGAGCATGTGGGCCCAGGCGCGCAGGCGGAGGTGTTCGAGGTCCTTCCGTGCGCCGAGGGTCCAGGCGGTGCGGATGAGGCGGCGGGCGTGGTCGCTGATGTCGAGCTGGGCGAGTTCAGCGGCGAACTTCAGTGGCCGGTCGAGGGCACCGGTCGCTGTCTCGGCGCCCTTGGTGGCGTACTTGGCGACGTACGCGGCGACCGCGCGTTCGGTCAGCTCCTGGCCGTCGTTGAAGTCGGCGGAGCGGATGGTGCGGACGTCGAGCTGGCGGCCGAAGGTGAAGGTGTGGGCGCGTCCGTCGATGACCGGGCCGTCCACGCGGGCCTTGCCAGCGGCGGCGTGGATGGCGTCGGTGAGCAGCTCGGCAGTGGCCCAGGCCGGGGGCGGGGTGTCTCCGCCGCCGGGGCCGTCGAGGCGGATGACGGCGTGGAAGTGGACGGCGCCGCGCTTCTGGTACTCGGCGACCTTGGCGAAGGACACGCGAGCGTGCTCGCGGAAACGTCGCTGGGACAGGCCCGCGCGCTTGGCGACCTCACGGCGTACGTAGGTCGAGAAGCGGCGCCAGAGCGGACCGGCGTGGGCGTTCCAGAGCACGGCCCCTTCGTAGTCGTAGGTGTCCGGGTCGAGTGGGGTGCCGAGTTCGGGGGCGTCCTGACCGTGGCGGGTGCCGCAGCGGCAGGGGCGGCCGCTGGAGGGGCGGTTATGGACCGGGCCGAAGCTCGGCGCGGTGAAGGTGGCGAACACGCGCGGGTGGGTGCCGACCCGCTCGGGGATGCCCTTGCCGCCGCGCAGGCCGGAGGTGATCAGGTGGAAGGTGTCTCGGCGGTAGACCTCGGCGCAGGCCGGGCAGCGGGTGGTGCGGCGGTTGTTGCAGCGGACGAGGAGCTGTCCGGCCGGGAGGGTGGTGGAGTCGAGGTGGTGGAGGACGGGGCCGATCTCGCCGGTACGGGTGTTGACGTCGTACTCGGTGCGGTGGCCGTCGAGCCGAATCGGGTTGGTGCAGCCGCCGAGCCCGGAGAGCTGCCGGAGGATGCCCGGCAGGGTGCCGTGCTGGGCGAGCCTGGCCAGTTCCGGGAGCGGGGGCGGGGTGGTGCGGGTGAAGATGGCGGTCTCCTTCTGGCTCTTGGTTGCTGGCTTGGTCATTAGGGATGGGGCCCGGGGCGGTGATGCTTGGCGGTATCGGGCCGCCCCGGGAGTCGCGTGCGGGCGTTCAGCGGTGGCGCTGCTCGCGTAGAGGGAGCGCAGGATCACGGCGGCGACGGCTACGGAGATGGCCGTGACGGCGACGGCGGCCAGGAGCGCGGTGAGGACCACGCCGCCCGCGAGGACGGCCGCGACCGCTCCGGTGCTGATCGAGACTGGTGGGAGCATGCGTCGCACGGGCGGCGCCGGTTCGGCCGGGGTGTGGGTGTGCGCGGGCGGCGGGGTGGGGCTGTCGGGGTACTTGGGCAGGAACACGGCAGCGATCTCCTTATCTACTCGTCTAGTCATGTGAGCCGTTTATGACGTCCACGCCGGAGCGCGTGCCGGACTCGATGGCCGGGGCAAGGAAGGTGTGCGAGAGCCAGAAGCCGAAGAGGGCGATCAGCACGACGACCCAGGTACGTACGCCGAGGAACTTGACCGCTCCCCAGGCGAAGAAGCCGAGGACGACGACGAGCGGCAGGCTGACGGTCACGGGCGACGAGTCCTTTCAGCGGGCGGGGCAGCGGTGGGTACGGGCGGCCAGCTCGGCGGCGGCGCGGCTGTCGTAGTCGGCGGAGAAGCCGCAGCGCGGGGCGGTGCAGGCGGCGGTGTGCTTCTCGCGGCCCCGGCGGTCGTAGGACGTGCCGACCTGGACGGGGCCGATGCGGATCACGCTGCGGAAGCGGTTCGGGGTGGGCACGTTCAGTCCTCCTGTCGCAGGGTCGGGCCGGGGAATTCGTGCAGGATGCGGGCGGCTTCGGTGGGGTCGGAGACGCGGTCGGCGGCCTCTTCGGCGAGGAGCCGGGCCAGCGTCGTACGGCCGCTGGCGGCCATCTGACGGGCTGCTTCGAGGTAGTCGGCTGCTGTGTTGAAGCAGAGGGGCATGGTTCAGCTCCCTGTGAGGGTGAGGTGGGCGGCGATGGCTTCGGCCATGGGCGCGGGGACGCCGAGGCGGGTGCGCAGGGTCGGGGTGTCGATGGGGGTTCCGGTGCGGGTGTGGTGCTCGGCGGCGACCTTGCGGGCGTGTTCGACGAGCGCGGACGGAACTGGCGGGGCGGGAACTGGCGGGGCGGGCCGCTCGGGTGGTTCCTCTGTGGTGGCCGGTTGTTCGGTGGGCGGCGATTGCTCGATGGCCGGTTGCGGAGTCGAGTCGGGGGATGGTTCGGGGGCGTCGTGCGCCTGGTCGTTGCCGTAGAAGTCCTCAGCGAGCGTGCGACTGTTGTTGGTCGGGGTCGAGTGGGCGAGGAGGGTGCCGCCGAGGAAGGCGACCGCGGGCCAGCCCGCGACGAGGATGCGCAGCCAGGCCGGGACCTGGTTCATGTCGAGTAGGCCGGCGGTGGCGACGTTCGCGCCGAGGGAGGCGGCCAGGGCGATCACGAACCAGCACCACCCGGCCGCTTTCGCCTCGCCGGAGCGCAGTCGGCGCCAGGCGGCGACGAGCAGCAAGTCGACGCTGATCGGGTAGGCCCACGCTTTCCAGCCGTCCTGTCCGGCCGCCAGGGCGACATCGTGCAGGTGGGCGAAGGACAGCGCGGCAGCGATGACCGCTTGGACGAGCACCGCGTCAACGCGGGCCAGGTGGGCGCGCATGATGCGGCTCCTTCCGGGTTGAGGCATGGCAGGGGTAGGGACTTGGCGTGAGTCGGTCACGCCGACCAGGGCGAAGAGGGGGCTCAGTCGGTGACGGCCGAGGCCGGGTTCTCGACCGGCCGTACCAGCACGTCGGGACGGAAGGGCTTGAGTGCAGGCAGCTCGGGCACCAGGTGCGCCGACTCCCGGCAGATCTCGGCGGCATCGCTGAGGGAGAGGTATGGCGTCCGGATGCGGGACCAGCCACCGGAGGTGTCGCCCGCGACGGCGAGGCCGGGCCGCTCGGGCGCGATGGCGCAGGCGGCCTGAACCGCCTCGGGTGCGATGTCACCGAGCGCCATCTTGGCGGAGGCTTCGTCGTTCACTCGGTGGCAGACACGGCCGGTCAGCTGGGCCCGGAGCATGGTTGCGCCCTTGCCCAGCTCGGCGCCGAAGCGCTGCCCGCAAACCTCCAGGTAGATCCCCGCCGCGCGGCCGAGTTGGGCGAGCCGGATGAGCTGGGTGACCATCTCGTCCCGGCGTTCCTCATCCTTCTTCGTGGCGACGAGGAAGAGTTCGGCCACCTCGTCGACGAACAGGACGACGGGCACCGGGCGTTCGCTCTCGGGCAGGCCCCAGATGTCCGAGGTGATCTCCTCGTCCGGGGTGTCCGGAGCGATGCCCTGCCGCGCCTTGATCAGGTCGTATCGGTCCTCCATCTCCTTCACGAGCACGGGCAGCAGCTCGGCCGCTTGCTCCGGATCGGTGGCCAGGGCGGAGAGCCGGGAGGCGAACGGGGCCAGCTCCACACCGCGCTTGCAGTCGATGCCGACCAGGGCGACGGGCTGAGGGGCGAGTCCGGTGATCAGGTGGCGCAGGTACATGGACTTGCCCGACAGGGTGGCGCCGAGGGTGAGTTGGTGGGGGATGGTGCGGTAGTCGCGTACGAAGGGCGTGGCGTCCTCTCGCAGTGCCACCGGCAACTGGAGGAAGTCGGCGTTCAGCTTGCGAGGCATCCGCACCCGCCGCAGCACGTCGAAGCCGACCAGTCGCAGCTCAACCACTCCGGGCTTGACGGTGGAGACGTACACGGCGTGCACGCCCCAGGCGTGGCGGAGCCGTTCCGCCGAGGCGGCGACGTCTGCGGGTTCCTGCCCCGGTGCGAGCCGCAGGCGCAGCCGGAGCCCGGTCGAGGTGGGCCGGATGATGCCCCGGCGAGGCGGCACGGGCCGCACCTCTCGGCGAGTGGTGGCCCTCACGGCAAGGACCCGCAGCCGGGAGGGCGCCATGGTCAGGCCGCATGCCTCCATGACCGAGCCGTACGAGCTGAGCAGCCGGGTGGTGGATATCGGCAGCCCGACCGTGGACCAGTAGACGCTCGGGTGCTTGTCCCGGGCGTAGGCGGCCCCGCCGCCGAGAGCGACGAGGGGGCCACCCACCTCCAGGAGTGTCGTCAGGTCGGGCATCAGGCGGTGGCTCCCACGGCGGCCGGGAACGCGGCCGGAGTCACGGCGGCGGCGCGGAACGCGATGCCGTGCCGCTGCTGCCCGTTGAACACGCTCTCCCACGGCCGGGCAACCAGCCCCGGCAGCGACACCGGCGCCCCCAGGGTCAGCCCCTCGGACACCCCGCTCTCCGGGACGGTGACCTTGATCAGCGACGACTCGCCGTCCTCGATGTAGACGACGCCGATCGTCATCAGCGCCTCGCCGCTCACGGCGTCCTTGGCGACCTCGCCCGTCTGCCGGTCGCGGACCTTGGGCTCGGGAGCCTCGGTCAGCAGGATCGTCGCGGCCGAGGTCTCTACGCGAATGGTGCGCAAGACTTCTTCCCATCTACTCGTCTATACAAGATGCAGCCTTCGAACCCGATCCCCCGGGAACGACGACCACCTTGCCACACAACTTACCCACTCGTCTATACGAGTATGCCTGTTGGGGTGTACGAGTTCGGAGAGGCGTTCCCGCGCACCACCGCCGATCACGCCGTCAGGTGGCCGGGAGCTGGTACGACAGCACGTACGCGTCAGCCGCCATCACTGTGTCGCAGACCTCCACGGCCCGCCCCTCGGTGTCGAAGGCGGTCCGGATGAGGTGGATGACCGGCACGCCCGACGCGAGCCGCAGCGTCTTCACCTCGGCAGGCGAGGGCATCCGGGCCCGGATCTCCTCCTCGAAGTGGTCCAGGCGGTGACCCAGCTCCTCAAGCCGGGCGTAGATGCCACCAGGTCCGGGGTTCGGCTCGGCGATCGGCGTACCGCGCGCGATGTCGAGCGGCAGGTACGAGGTAGCGAACTCCACCGGCCGACCGTCGAGCAGGTAGCGACGCCGCCGAGCGAGCACGCGCCGCACGGACCCGAGCCGGGTGGAGACGTCCTGACTGGCCTTCTCTTCCTTGACTTCCAGGCTGTCGACCTGCGGGTGACTGCCGGCCGCGTCTGCCTCCACGATGAACGCGGACTTGCCCTGCTCACGGTGCCGCCGGGCGAACCGGTCTGAGGCGAGCCGCCTCACTGGTGGCCGTGGTCGCACGAACACACCTTTGCCATGCTCGGCGTGCACGAGACCCTCGCCCTGGAGGATGGAGAAGGAGTTGCGGACCGTCATCCGGGAAACTCCGTAGTGGTCGACAAGCTCAGCCTCGGAGGGCAGCTTTTCGCCCTCACTGAACCGCCCTCGGTCGATCGCCTCACGCAACTGATCAGCGATCTGCCGGAAAACCGCACGATCGCTCGTGGGGTCGAGATCACCGAGGAGGCCGGAAGGAAGAGAGGCCACGAGTACTCCTTTAGGTATCTAGACGAGTGGGCGAGTCTTGTTGCTACGGTGGAGAGCCTAGCCAGCCGAGAGGGCCGAGGAACGTGAGCACCGACCGTCCGCATTCCGTGAGCGTCGCCGGAGTCATCGTCGACGACCAGGGGCGCGCCCTCTTGATCAAGCGCCGGGACAACGGCCACTGGGAGCCCCCGGGCGGAGTCCTCGAACGCGAGGAAACCATCCCGGAAGCTCTCCAGCGTGAAGTCCTCGAAGAGACCGGAATCAAGATCGCGATTCCCGCTACCCTGACCGGCGTCTACAAGAACATGAAGGGCCTGATCGTCTCGCTGGTCTTCCGCTGCGAAGCCGCCGACGGCACGCCCACCACCGGGGACGAGACCCGCGCCCTGCGCTGGGCCACCCGTGAAGAGGTCATTGAACTCGCCGACGAGGCGTACGCGATCCGCGTCCTGGACGCACTCGACGCGGCGTCCCCGCCGGCCATCCGCGCCCACGACGGCGTGAAACTCGTCTAGCCCGAACCCGCTGCACATGGCGGCCTACCAGCACGAAGGAACTTGTATGCACGAGTATACGAGCACCGCCCGGGTGTGGGGACTGTCTTGCCCAGGATTCCCGGAAGAGGTCAGCCGAGCCCGCCGCTGGACCCGCGACATCCTGCGGGGTTCGCCCTTGGCCGACGACGCGGAACTGATCGTGAGCGAGCTGAGCTCGAACGCGATCCTCCACACGGCCAGCGGCGCGGAGGCCGGGAGCTTCCACCTGGCGCTGGCGGTCTCGCCACAGGTAATCGCCCTCTCGGTCACGGACGACGGAGGCACCAGCACGGCCCCCAAGGTCGAGAACCAGGACCAGCACGCCGAGCACGGCCGCGGACTCGGCATGGTCACCGCACTCGCCCACCGAGTCGTAGTCCACAACAGCCACGGCACCGGCTTCACAGTCACGGCAGAGCTCTTCACGACCGCCCACCCGGAAGGCACCCCATGGTGACGCCGACGGCCGCCGAGAACTTAACCGCGACAGGACCCAGCGCCCCGTACACGTGCTGGGCAGTCGCCTACCCCCTGTACGAGGCCAGCTGCATCAACCTGGGCTCCCACCAGGCAGCAAGCCCTCGCCTCGCTCTTCGCTGGATCCGCGACCGGACAAGTCACGTCACCGACCAGCTCGACACGGCGTACGCCCAGCCGGGCCGCCACTGGCTCAGGGACGCGGCAGAACACGAACGCGCACTCGCCTGCCTCACGGCGGGCACCGCCTACCAACTCACCCTGCACGACGAGAGCACGCGCTACGTGCTCGTGGCCTATCCCCCGGGGGTGCTCTCATGACCCGACTTCGCCACGGCTACTGGTGCGAGTGCTGGACCGAAGACCTCACCACCCACGCAGAACACCCCACCCTGCACGCCTCGTTCGACGCGTACTCCGCTCCCCAGGCCGACCGATGGGTAGCAGTCGCTCTCCGGACCATCACGCCAGCCCTGGACCCCGAAGCCTGCGACGAGGCATGGACCTGGCTGTACGACGGACGCACCCAGACCCGAAGAGCCCTCATGCGCTCCGAGCCCTGCTCAGTGACGGTCACTCACGCCAGCACCCGGATCACATGGACGATCCGCCCAGTCCTCTTCCTGCCGCTCGCCCACCGCCAAGCCAGCAAACTCCCCACGTGCGCATATGAGTTCAAGCCCCGCACCACAGTGTCTAGTCCCAGGTGATGTTTGACGTTCTGGTCCCGCACCACAGACTGAGTTACAACCTTCTTCACGGGGTTCAAGGCGGCTCGCTCCGCTCACCGCGCGCGGCACGGGCGCCGGCCGGGCCTGCGCTCCTGTCTCCGCCCCGCTCCAGCCCGGCCGGCGCCCGTGCCGCGCGCACAGCGATCAACTGCTTGATGCCAGAGAAGGGATGTGACGTGGTTAAGGCAGCCGACACCCACTTTCTATTGAGACGGCATAACAACCTTTACTCCCTTCCCCAGGGAAGACGCAGGAGTAGCAAGTTGAACCGGCTCACTGAAACGAATTTGCACATCGCGCATCCCGGCGAAGGGAGAGAGATCCACGGCGCGATTAGGCCGTCCTCGACGAACTAGCACGCGAAGCGATTTCACGCCCTTAATATCCGCAAGCATGGGAAGGGTCTTCTGTCTTACAGAAAACATACCCACACGCAGGTTGGTCATGCCGCTCAGGGCCCCAACGTTTTTGACGCTCTGGACATGCATTAGCTGAAGCAGCATTAGACTGTCAGCGCCCTCGAATTGACCGAAGTCGATTTCGCCACAAAAAGTAAACGTCACCCCTTCCAGGCTCGAGAATTGATCATTCTGCGCGAACCCAGTAACCGAACTGGCCGATCCGATTTGGAGACGCCGCAGATTCTCGAGGGCAGGGAAACGACCGAAGTCAAAGGGCACAGAGTCTTTGATGTGAAGCGTCAAGGTGACTAGGTCCTGCAACTGACCGAGGCTCCGAAACTGTCCCTCTTCTGGATCAAAGTTCCCCAGAGCGAGGCCCCGCAGGTTGGGAAGCTGAGCAATGCGCTCTATGGCCGATCCGGAGTCATTCCAGAGCGCAAGATGCTTGACTGACTGACAGTGTTCAAGCCAATCAGAGTTCTCTATGGGGCAGCCGCATTGGAGGCTTTCCAATTCAGGGAAGTGGCGCAGAGTGGGCAGCAATTGCTCGTGATCAATCACGAGTTCCCTGCGCGCGATGGGCGATTTACTCATGACGCGCTTGGCGTACTCATCTACGTCAAATTGAGTCCAAGCGCGAGATAGCTCCGTGTAGACAGCTTTACGACCGTCGGAACCATAACCGCCCAAAATATCCAGGGCTCCTTCGCCCCCAACCAAGCTCGCTGTCCGCACGGTAGATGCCGCTTGCTGAGCAAGTAGCCGACGCCCGGAGCGAGGCAACAGGGGAAGCACTGACTCACCTACTGCTGCTAGTTCCTTCGCTTCAGATACCTTAGAAGGTGGTATCAATTTCTCCGCATGTTGCCTGACGAGATCATAAGTTGCTCGATCAAGTTGATCGGCATTCTCCAAGCAAGCAGCGGCAAGCAAGTGCAACCTAGTCGTGTTTGCAGGCTCATTCTCTCCACGTTCGATCAACTGATTGAGAATGTTGCTGCATTCCTCTGGTCGAGCATGCCCTACTGCCATGGCAACGACTTCCTGCCATTGATCCAGGTGCGCATTCCTTACCAGTGAACCAATATCGTTGAGCGATACAATCGTCGCAGCCGCGAGGTACTCTAGGAAAGTACGGTGAATGAAATCAACCCGCCCTTCCACAGGCCGTCGCAATAGGCCACTGCGAACCATCAAATATTTGTATACTTCAGGACCGCTAGAGTGAACCGAAGGCATCGACTCCAAGGCCAACCGTACCTGGTCAATTGCTTGATCTTCTGTGGTATCGGTCAACTGGTTACGGAGAAGCCAGTATGCGAAGTGGCCCAGAATTCTCTGTTTCTGGTTAAGCGTCAGAGTTGGCGCATCAGAATGGTTAATACGCCTCTCAACATCACGACGTACCAGGAGCATCTCAAGGGCTGCCGAGTAAAGCTCCATGCGGCCCTGCGGAAGTTGCATACGCCGATCTCTACTGAGCGTGCACAGTAGAGCGCACAGGAGTGGGTTGGATGCCAACTTACGAAGCTGTCGCTGCCCGCGAATAGCCTTTGCAAGCTCACTCTCGTACCTGGCAAGCTCGTCTATCTCTTCATCAGTCGCTTCGGCCGGCAAGCACGAACGAGCAGCGTCATGCCAGTGGCTCACGAAGTTTTCGATGTCCAAGCTGCTCATCGGAAGCATATCAACTGATGTGAAATTCTGCTGACTCAGCCATCGCTCCTCCGCAGCGGCAGGGCGCGACGTGACGATATACCGAGCTGTTGGATAGGTATCAAGTAGCTCATCGAGCCATTCCTTGGCTTCTTCGCGTCGATTCTCCGGCAACTCGTCTACGCCGTCGATCAGAATAAATGCGCGTCCACTTCGAAGAACTCGATTCACCCAACCGCTGGGCATCTCTCCAACGAGATGCTTGCCAATTTCATTCAAAAAGTCGTGTGCAGCCGGAAGGTCGCGATCGGCAAATCGGCGCAACGGTAGCAGAAATGGAATATAGCCATTAAAATGGCGAAGCTCGCCATCAAGCGAGCGGCGCGCAGAATGAACCGACAACCAGCGAAGTAGCGTACTTTTCCCCGAACCTGCGTCTCCGCGAAGCAAGATACGCTGGAAGGTAGCGATAGCACTCTCGGAACGAAGCCCGCCGCCTACTTCCCCTCCAACATCAGCGACACCGGCATGCCAGGAAGTTGCCCCCTCAACATCTAGGCCCACTAGGCCCTTGTCAAATCCGCTTTTCCCGGGATTAGATTTATCAGATCCTGCAACGGACAGACTAATGTAAGCAGTGCTTAGTGGGTAGGCTCGTTGATCTGGCTGGGAGAGCGTTACACCGAAAAGCTCTAGTTGGTCGAGCTTTGCGACAACTACTTCTGAGTACTTTTCCTCGAAGCTAACCTCAACGGAATTCGCGTCATCAATCACTGATTGACGAATATTGCGCAGCTCTTTTGCAACCTGGGTCATGCGCTTGAGTTGCTCAACATTTGCTCTGGCCAGAAAAGACGGCCAGGTCGTCACAAAGTTGAGAATTTGAGCAGAAACCTCTGCCACTAGGCGAGCATAAAGATTGTATCCAGCCTCACTAAGCCCAATCCTCGTGACTCTATCTTGCGTCTCCACTAGGACCTGCTCAGCATACAAACTCGGGTCAAAATCTGTGTCAAAAACATCAATGGAAACGGCCGCGAAGGAATCAATTACCGCCTGGAAGGAAGCGTTGACTTCCGATTCGGGCAAGCCTGAATACTCATTCCGCATGAGCGTTTCCATGATCGAGGAAACGTGCTTCGCAAACTCCTTGATATCCCGATCCGTAATTTCCACTGTTGGGATCAACTTATTTCTGAACCTACCGGTGGATCCTCCAGCTACGATCAGTGCGCCCGACTTCGGTGCTAGCGCAGACTTTACGACGGCAGAGGCAGCGGAACGGAGTGCACCAGTGGCTACCTTGTATGCGAGCTGTTCCCAACTAACCATGCTTTTGCCCCCACTCGCTTGCACCAACTGTCAGCACATCATCTTAGTGGAGTGCTGCTCGAATGGCTGGCATTCGTCACTACTGAACTGATGCACCAGTTGTGCCACCGCACGGTGCGCGGCCATCTCACTCCATCGCAGGTCACCGCCAAAGACGACCCGAGTTGCACAAGATGAGAGCCTCAAGTGTGACGCACCTGCCTACCCGCCGTCATGGGCTCAGCACCCCGTACACCAAAGCAGCAGCACGTCGATAGCGTATGTAGCACTCCCACTCACCGGGGCCAGTGCGGTGGACAAGTGATTGGACATCCGGTACGCCTCGGGCCGACGGCCGCATGCCGACAACGTGGCTGAGGCCGGTGGGGGTACAGCGAGGCATACGCGTGCGTGGTCGACCGGCGCACCCGCCATCGTGGCTGACTGTCGTCGGCTGAGGTTCGTGCCACAGCCGTGCCAGATGCAGGAGTCAGCCACGGTCAGTGAGGGTGTCGAGCGGTCAAGTTTTCAGCTACCTCACCAACTGTCGAAGCTCCAGGTCAGCGGCATGGATCGCCAGCCTCTCTCCTAAAGTGGTTGTCCAGCCCGCTCACCGAGTCCACACGCGCTGGAACTGCTCGGCCGGGATGGTCTCCAGCGGATCCTCTTCGGGGTCGATTGCTTGGTCTGTCAGGAAGCCGTGCTCGTCCTCCAGGTGCTCCCAGCTATACCGGTGGAGTTGGCCGGCCGGAGTCAGCTCGGCTTGCTTGATGACAATCAACTCGCCGCGGTCGGGTACGGCCTCGATGTACCACAAGCCGCCCTCCTCGTCAGCGTGACGGAAGTGGCGCCGCAGGGTGGCGTTCTCATCGAGTGCTCGGAAGTACGCCACGGTCTCTGCTTTGATGCGCTCCAGGTCAACCACGGGACCATCGTGCCAGCGAGCGCGCGCGGGTTGCTCCGTTCTGACATCCACGAGTGACATCAACGACGCCGGACGCCGGCACTCCTGGGCGGTCCGACATGGCCAGCGCGGCCGGGAGGTTCCCCAGCAGCGCCGAGCAGCGATCGAACTCCTAAAGCGGGTGTCGCAGGTTCGAATCCTGCCGGGGGCACCACGCATTACCGCTCTGACCTGGGACTTCTTCCCCAAGGAGGGTTCCCACTCGGCCTCGGACTCCTTGTCCGGGGCCGTTTGCGTGAGCGGACAGAGTTTGACCCCCAAGAATCCCACTGTTCGCCCACCCCGACCGGGCCCTGCGCCACCTCGAAGAACGCGCCGCCGGCTGCCAGGTCGTCCTCCTCGACGTCGGCGGCTACTTCGCCCCTGCGCTCGACGCCCTGTGCGACCATTCCTCCAGCCAGATCCTGGGTGCCGTCGAGGACACCGAGAACGGCCACCGCCGCTACGCCGACCACAGCAGACTCCGCTGCCCGGTGATCTCCGTGCCCGATCTCCGCTAAAGGATCGATCCCGAGGACTTCCTCGTCGGCCGTTCCGTCGTCTTCTCCACCGAGGCCCTGCGGGCCGGGGCGACAACCTGCACGGCCGTCTCAGTCCCGCGCCGCCCCGGCCAGGGACAGGTCCCAGTACGCGGCGTACCGGCCGGCGCGTCGCAGCAACTCCTCGTGGCTGCCCTGTTCGACCACCCGCCCGGCGTCCAGGAAGGCGACGCGGTCGGCCCGGCGCACGGTCCCCATGCGGTGCGCCACCAGCACCACGGTCCGGCCCGCCATCAGCTCATCGATGCCGGCGTGCACGGCCGCCTCGTTCACCGGGTCCAGGGCCGAACTGACCTCGTCGAGCAGCACGATCGGCGCGTCCTTCAGCAGCGCGCGGGCGATGGAGACGCGCTGCCGCTCGCCGCCCGACAGCAGCGCCCCGCCCTCGCCCACCTGCGCCGACCAGCCGCCGGGCATCCGCTCGATCACCTCGTCGAGACGGGCCGCCGCGGCCGCGGCCCGTACCTCGGCGTCGGTGGCGTCCGGGCGGCCGAGGCGCACGTTCTCCTCGATCGTGCCGTCGAAGAGGTAGACGTCCTGGAAGACGATGGCGATCCGCGCCATCAGCGCCGCGGTGTCCATCTCCCGTACGTCCACGCCGCCGATCCGCACCGCGCCCGCGTCGACGTCGTAGAAGCGGGCGAGCAGCTGCAGCAGCGTCGTCTTGCCCGCGCCCGACGGCCCGACGACGGCCAGCCGCCCGCCCTCGGGTACGGACAGCGTCACGCCGTCGGCGACCGTCCGGTCCCCGTGCCGGAAGGTGACCGCGTCGAACTCGACGTCGTGGCAGGACGGTTCGCGCGGCGCGCGAGGCTCCGGCAGCGGCTCGGTGTTGAGGACGTCGTCGAGGCGGGTGAGTTCGGCGCGGGCGGCGCGGATGCCACCACTCATCTCGGCGAGGGACAGCATCGGGTCGGCGCAGCGGGCGGCGAGCACCAGGACCGCGAGCACCTCGGCCGCGCCGATGTCCCCGTCGAGAGCGAGGTACGCACCGAGTGCGAGCAGCACGGTGAACACCGCCTGCACGGTGACCGCAAGACCCAGCACACCCGGCAGCGCCGAGAGGGTGGAACGACCCGAGGCGCGGCGCAGTTCCTTCAGGGAGTCGTCCAGCAGACCGAATCGCTCGCCGGTGCGGCCGCCGGCGCGCAGCACCGGCTGGGCCTGGAGGTACTCGATGACGCGGCCGGTGGCCGCGCGCTCGCGTTCCACGCGCTCCGCGTCGGTCGCCGTCGTCGCGCGAGCCGTGCGCAGCTGGACCGCAGCTACCAACGGCACAGCAGCCAGGCCGGCAAGCCCCAGCTGCCAGTTGAAGGCGAGCATCACGGCGACGATCGTCAGCGGCGTCACACAGGCGGAGATGAACGGCGCCAACAGGTGCGCGATCACGCCCATCGCCTGCAACACGCCCTGGCCGGCGAGGACGGACACCTCGCCGGTGCGGCCGGGTTGATACCAGCCGATGGGCAACCGGGCGAGGTGTTCGCCGAGGCGCTCGTACATGCCGTGCAGCATCGTCGTACCCACGCGGAAACCGGAGCGGTCGCTGACGTACCGCAGCACCGCGTAGACCGCGACCGCCGCGCCGAAGGCGGCCAGCCAGGGCCGGGCGTCCTCGGGTGCGCTGCCGAAGAGCGCGCGCAGCACGGGCACCCAGCAGGGCGTACGACAGTCCCTCGGCGAGGGCGGTCGCCGTCATCAGGGCGACGGTGCGGCGCACCGGCCCGGCGTACTCGTGGCCGAGCACACGCAGCAGTGTGCTGATCATCGGGCCTCTTCCCCTTCCACGGCACCGGCACCGGCACCGGCACCGGCACCGGCGTGGATCTTCCAGAATTCGGCGAACGCGCCGTTCCGCGCGAGGAGTTCTGCAGTCGTGCCCCGCTCCACGATCTCGCCGTCGCGCAGCATCACGACGGTGTCGGCATCGGCGATCGTCTCCAAGCGGTGGGCGATGACCAGCGTCGTCCGCTTCTGACGGGTCTGCGCCAGCGCCTCGCGCACCGCCTGCTCGGTCTGCGGGTCGGCGAAGGCGGTGGCCTCGTCGAGAACCAGGACGGGGGCGTCCGCGAGCAGGGCACGGGCGATCGAGACGCGCTGCGCCTCGCCGCCGGAGAGGCGGGCGTCCTCGCCGATCACCGAGTCGTAGCCGCGGGGCAGTTCGAGGATGCGGTCGTGGATGCTCGCCCGGCGGGCGGCGCGGACGACGGCGTCGCGGTCGGCGTGCGGGACGGCGAGGGCGATGTTGTCCGCGACCGAGGCGCGCAGCATCCGGACGTCCTGGAAGACGAAGGACACCCGCCGGTACAGCTCCTGGCTGCCCACCTCACGCAGGTCGACGCCGCCGAGGAGCACGGAGCCGTGCGTCGGGTCGTAGAACCGCGGCAGGAGCTGCACCAGCGTGGACTTGCCGCTGCCGGACGGCCCGACCACGGCCGTGATCGTCCCCGGCTCCAGCACCAGGTCGATACCGCGCAGCACCTCGCGCCCGGCCGCGGCACTCTCGTACCCGAAGCGGACGTCCCGCAGCTCCACCCTGTGTCCCTCGGGCGCCACCAGCCGTACGGGCTCGGGCAGCGACGGCTCGGCGAGTACGTCCCGGATGCGGCCGACGGCGCGCCGCGCGGCCTGCAGGTCGTCGAAGCCGTGCCCGAGCGCGGCCACGGGCGCGGTCAGCCCGAGGCCGAGGAGCAGGAACGGCAGCAGGTCCGCCGGGGCAAGCCCGCCCCCGGTGATCCGGTACGCGCCGCCGACCAGCACCGCCAGCAGCACGAACGGCGGCGACAGCGCCACCTGCATTGCGGCGGCGATCCCGGAAAGACCGCGCACCATCCGGTAGAAGCTCCGGGTGAAGTCGCCCACGGCGGTACGGAACTTGCCGTGCGCCCGCTCCGATCCGCCGAACGCCTTCACCACCGCGATGCCCTGCACGAACTCGACCACGGACGCCGAGATCCGCCCCATCGCGGCGTCGAACTCCTTCTGCTCGCGCAGCCGCGCAGGGGTCATCATCAGTGGCACCAGCGCGACCGCCAGCAGCACGGGGATCAGTGTGATCAGCGTCAGCCGCCAGTCCACGGTGAGGAGGTAGCCGAGCGAGACCAGCGGCACCACGAAGGCGGAGACCAGCTCGCCCGGCGTGTGGGCGATGAGCGGGTGCACGGCGCTGACGTCCTCACCCACCAGCTTCGCCAGCTCCCCGTTGCGCCGCCGCGCCAGCCGGCCGATCGGCACCCGCCCGAGCCGCGCGGCGAGTTGCCGGCGCAGCGACAGCTGCACCCGGGTGTCGAGGAGGTGTCCGACGCCGGACGAGGCGGCCGTGAACAGCAGCCGTACGAGCAGCCCTGCCGCGCCCGCGATCACGACGTTGCGCACGTGCCCGTCGTCGACCGGCGTCGGCGCCAGCAGCGTACGGCCGAGCTCGACGACCGCGAGCAGCGGCGCCAGGCCGGCGACAGCGCCGATGACCTGCAGGACGACGACGGCGGCGAAGCCGCCCGCGTACGGGCGCAGCAGACGGGCCGCGCCCGGTGGTGGCGGCGCGGTGGTTCCGGTGGAAGTCATGCGCTCACCTTCGCCGCGACTGCGGCCCGCTGGATTGAAGAAATGTTCCGTCCGGATGTTCCGTCCGGGCGGGCCCGTAGCATGGAGGCATGTCAACTGCCGTGCGCCAGCGCGTCGTTGCCCCCGTGTGGGAGGTCACGCGTCCGGCCCGGCCCGCCCGCGTACCCGGCGTCGTCCTGGCGGGGCTGCGCGACCGCGGCCCGGCTCCGGTCGACCACCGGCTCGACCCGCACCCCGTGCTGACGCTGGCGCTGGCCTGCGGCGAGGCGGCGCTCGGCATCGACGAGTCGACGGGGCGGCAGCACCGCGGCAGCCTTGTCACCGGGCTCGGGTTCGGCGTCGGCGGTGCGGCGCGGGTGCGGGCTGCGAACGTCGAGTGGGTGCAGGTGCGCCTGTCCCCCGCCATCGCGCGCGCCGTGCTGGGTGTGGGCCCTGCTGAGCTGGAGAGCTCCGTGGTAGCCCTGGACGACCTGTGGGGAGAGCGGCGGGCAGCCCGGCTGCGCGAGCAGTTGGCCCAGGCCGCCTCGTGGGAGGAACGCTTCGCGCTCGTCGAAGCGTTCCTCGCCCGGCTGACCGCCGCAGGGCCCGCCATCGAGCCGGAGCTGGCCTGGGCCTGGGACCGTATCGTCGCCGGGCACGGGCAGGTGCGGGTCGAGGGGCTGGCCGACGAGCTGGGCTGGAGCCGCAAGCGCCTGTGGTCCCGCTTCCACGCGCAGCTCGGCCTGCCGCCCAAGCGCGCCGTGAAGCTCGTCCGCTTCGACTGGGCCGCCACCCGCCTGGCCGGGGGCCAGGAGGCGGCCGGGGTCGCGGCCGACTGCGGCTACGCCGACCAGTCGCATCTGCACCGGGACGTCGTGGCGTTCACCGGTGTGACCCCCGGGGCCGTGGCCGGCCAGTCGCTCGTCGCGACGGCCGACCTGGCGTGGGTGGACCACGTGCCGCGCCTCTCGGCACGATGGGGCGATGCCCCAGCCTCCCGTGTCGACGGGCCGCACCGGCCACCGCCGCCCGGCGGAGATACCCGAGGTGGACGAGTTCCCGGGCGGAGTACGGATGTACGGTCCCGTCACCGGCGCCGGCAGCCCGCTCGCGCCGCCGATGCGGGCGACTCCGGCTGACGGCGGATTCGTGGGACGGTGCGATCCGGGCATCGCGCACGAACGACTACCCGGCTACGGCCACAGGGAGGGCTCCCACTCGACCTCGGACTCCTCGTCCGGGGCCGTTTTGCGTGAGCGACGGGTTCTGCTCGGCTGTAGCGGGTCTCTGCGCGCAGGTCTGGCTGTCGGGCCTCTTTCCGGTTCGGGCCAGGCCGAGGATTTCGGCGTGGACCTGTCGCACGGGACCCGCAGGTCTCACAGGCCGGCAAGCACGGCCCTGGTCATGGCGGGCGGGCCGCAGACGTACACGTCGCGTTCGGTGATGTCGGGGACCAGGTGGTACAGGCTGAACGGCGGGCGCCGTGCTCTCCGGTCCGGCCAGTGAGCAGGTGGAGCCGTCCACCCCGCGGCGCGACCAGGTGGCGCACCTCGTTCAGCAGCATGGCGTCCACCTCGCTGCGACCCGGTACAGCACGACAACGGCGCCGGTCGCCTCCTCCAGCGTGGCCCGCACGAGCGTGATTCCCACACCGCCCGCACCTTCCCTCGGCAAAGGCGCGGTGGGCGTCCTGTGCCACCGGGTTGGTCTCGCGCGCGAAAGGAACCAGCAGCTCGACCCAGCCGAACGAGAACACGGGGAGCAGTCGAACCAGTCCGCAGCCGATTCGCTTTCCGACGCGAGCAGGGGCGCCCCACTCCCGCAATGGGCTGGGTTGCCCTTCAACGCGTGGCGGCAGTACGAGGCAGGAGCAGGACCACTGCCACACCGACCGCCGCAAATATGGCGCCGAGCGCGAACACGACGGTGAAGGCACCCTCGCTCGGCAGCGCCGAGCCGGTGACTGAATGGGCGCTGAGGATCGCGATGGCGACCTGGGTCCCGATGACACCGCCGACTGTGCGGACGACGGTGTTGAGGCCGTTGGCGGTGGCTATCGCATGTCCCGGAGCGAAGCGGACCACGAGCGACGGCAGTGCCGCGAAGCTGAAGGCAGCGCCCGTTCCCAGCAGTACGGAATCGGCGAGCACCTGCACCGGAGTGGCATGCCAGCGTGCCAGCGCCAAGCTCCCGGTGAGTACGAACAACAGTCCTCCGAGCAAGGGGGCGCGATAGCCGAACGCCCGCTCCAGCGCCGGTACGAGCGGCGCCACCACAACCTGCAGCAGCGCCGAGGGGAGCATGAGCAGGCCGGCGGCGGTCACGGTCAAGCCGAATCCCTGTGCGGCACCCTCCGGCCCGTGCGTCGGCAGTTGGGCGAGGGTCGGCACGAGGAGGAAGAAGATCAGGGCCGCGGCGTAGAAGAGCGCCGCAGCGCAGTGGGTCAGCAGCATCGGCCGGTCGAGGAAGACGCGCGGTTCAAGCAGCGGGTGCCGCGTGCGCGTCTCGGCCACCGCCAGGGCGGCCAGCAATACGGCAGCGGAGATGAAGAGGCCGAGCACCGGGGTGGAGAGCCACCCGGCGTGCGGGCCCTGGGTGATCGCGAGGAGCAGGGCCACCAGGCCGAGCGAGAGCAGAATGGTGCCCAGTGTGTCCTGAGGTTCGTCCCGGCGCGCCGTGTCGTTGGGGATCCAACGGGCCACCAGCAGAAAGGCGACCGCGATGACGCCGGCGAGTACGGCGAACATCCACCTCCATGACGCGTGATCTATCAGGAGGCCGCCGATGACGAAGCCGAGACCGGTGCCCGCGCCGATCATCGCGGATACGATCCCGAGGCCTTGGCCGATCCGCTGCTTGGGGAGCAGGGCGCTGATGAGGCCGAAGGACAGGGGAAGTGCGGCCGCACCGGCCCCCTGCGCCGCGCGCGCCAGTAGCAGGACGGGGAAGTTCCAGGCCAGGGCGGCCAGCACGGTGCCCGCGCCGAAGACGGCGAGTGAGGCGAGCAGGACCCGGCGCTTGCCGCACCGGTCGCCGAGCCGGGCGAGTACCGGAGTCAGTACGGCGCCGGAGAGCAGGTAGAGGGTGAATACCCACGCGGCCCAGTCGCCGCTCACCTCGAAGTGCCGTTGGAACGTGGGCAGGGCCGGAGCGACCAGGGTCTGCAGCAGCCCGTAGGCCAGCACAGCTACCGAGAGCGCGGCGACCACACGGCCGGCAGGCGGGCTGGTGTCCGGGCGGCCGCCCTCGGGAGAGACGGGGGAAAGGGCGGTGGATCGGTCTTCCTGAGACATGACGACCTCTGGTGTGGCACGGGGTGACCGGCAGACCCGTCACCGCGCCGAGGAGAGCTCGGCGCGGTGACGTCCGCGAGGCGCGGTGACGTCCGCGAGCGGAGGAGCAAGCGATGGGCAGAGCGGTCCGCTCGGCGGAGTTACTGGCTCGAGGGGGCGAGCTCGTCCAGCGTCTGTACGCGCTGAACGATCTCCCACTTGCCGTTCAGCTTGCGGAGCTTGTCGGTGTAGGTGCCGGTGGCGTAGACGGCGTGCTCCTTCTCGGTCTCCGCGACCCAGTACCAGGAACGGGCGGTGGCGGTCGTGCCGTTGGTCTCGATCATGACCGGTCCGCTCATGTGCCGCTTGCCCTTGGTGAAGCCCTTCTCGGCCAGGTCGATGAACATGGCCTTGATCTCGCTGCGGCCGTCGGCGGAGCCGAACGGGCTCCGGTAGCGGCCGTCCTTGGCGTACAGGTTGGCGTAGCTGTCGGCGTCCCTCAGATCGATGTACATCTGGTGACGGTCGATCACCTCGCGGATGGCGAACCGGTCACTACGAACGTCGCGGTCCGTGGCGGTGGCGTTCCCACCCAGCAGCAGACCCGTGGCCACAGCACCCGCGAGCACACCGACGACGGGTGCGGCCGCCTTCCGGATGGTCTTCATGTCGACTCCTTCACCCCATTTAGTCAGATCTTTGATAGTCAATAACAGTGACTACATTGATCGTATTCCCATCCGAGGTCCGGCGTCCAGCGCCGAAGGGCCGAAGGAGCAAGGAGCCGGTCAGCGCGAAGCCGCCGGACCAGCGCCCCGCGCGCGGGCGACACACTCCCGGACGGCGGGCACCACTTCTTCGGCGAACCGCGGCAGCTGACGGCCGACAGGCCCCCTGGGGAAGAAGACGAAGGTGTCCATGCCGCCCTCGACGACGAGGCCGGTCAGCTCCTCCACCCACTGCTCGACAGGCCCGACGAGAAAGCCCTGCCCCGGCCCGTCGGTGATCAGGCCGTTGACGTTGTACAAGCGTCGGATGCCCTCGGGGCACCGACCGGCCGACCGGGCGGCGTCGTCGATCCGTGCGTGAGCCTCCGGCAGCCGGGGCGGCGGCAGAAACGGCGACGAGGGCACCCAGCCGTCCGCCAGTCGTCCGGTCAGTTCCAGGGAGCGCGGTCCGAGGGCACCGAGCCAGATACCCATGTCGTGGACGGGGAGCGGCCCCGGGTGCGCGCCCCGCAGTGAATAGAACCGCCCCTCATAGCGCACCGAGGGCCGCTCGCTCCAGAGGAGCCGGATGACCGCGATCGCCTCTTCGAGCGCCGCGACCGCCTCTCCGGCGGTACGCCGCTCGCCGCCGTACGCCTCCACCGCCTCCCATGCGCCCCCAGCCCCCAATCCGAGTTCGAAGCGGCCGCCACTGATGACATCCAGAGTCGCCGCCGACTTGGCGATCAGCGGCGGAGGCCGCAGGGGCAGATTGGACACGTCGGGAAAGAAGCGGATCCGCTCGGTGCGGGCGGCCAGGCTGCTCAGCAGCGTCCATGTGTCCAGGAACCTTCCCTGATACGGATGGTCCTGGATGCCCACGAGGTCAAGTCCCAGCCGCTCAGCCAGCAGGACCGCATCCAGTACCTCGCCGTACCGCCCGGGCTCGGTGGAGTACCCGAACTCCACCGGCCTGCCGTAGTCCGCCATGACGCCTCCCTCTCCGGCACCGGGCCGCCCGGCACCTCGGTCTGCATTCCTCCCGGCCCTGGTGGCGGAACTCCGGTCACCGCCGCACAGTGATCCCAGGAACTCCCCAGGGACACCTCGGAAGTTTGGTCAAGATCAGTGACTATTCAAGTTCTGACGAAAGTGCGAAGCCATGGACACGACCGCCGATGTCATCCAGATCACCGAGTCGCTCAACCGCCACCAGATCTATATCGACCTGCAGGACGCAGACGGGTACGCGGACTTGTACACCGAGGACGGACGGTACGAGAGCCCCTTCACCTCGGCGACGGGACGAGCGGAAATCAGAAGGATGTTCATCGGCCTGCGCGACCAGGGGTTCACGGCCGGCAAACGGCACATGACCGGCCCAATCATGATCGACGTGAACGGCACTCGCGCCACGGCCCGGTCGTGGTACTGGGTCGCCGAGATCGAACAAGCACCCGCCGTCCACGCCACCGGCACCTACACCGACGAACTGCATAAGATCGACGGTCACTGGAAGATCGCTCACCGCGTGCAGACCCTCGATCCAAGCGCGACTCGCACCGGGTGACGGGCGGATCCACGACGGGCGCACGACGGCAGCCCTGACCACCCCCCTCTGTGCCCACTACTATTACGGATGGTGACAGTCAATAACGGTGACGAGGAGGGTGTCGCAGTGCGGCGCAGCGAACGCAAGCTCAAGGATCCGGATCTCGGGATTCTGTCCACGCGCCTGCTCTTCTCGATCCAGAAGGAGCTCTTCGAGACGCTGGCCGAGCAGGGTCACCCCGAGCTACGGCCACAGCACGGCGCCGTGATGGGCTTTCTCGACGAGGAGGGCACCCGCGCGACGGAACTGTCCCGGCAGTCGGGCACTCATAAGCAGGTCATCGGCAACCTGATCGACGAGCTGGAAGCCCTGGAGTACGTCGAGCGCCGGCCCGACCCGCGGGACCGGCGGGCCAAGCTGATCGTCCCCACCCGCCGGGGCCGGGACCAGATGGAGAAGTCGGACGCGATCATGGCCGCCATCGAGCAGCGGCACGCGGAGGCGATCGGAGAACGGAAGTACGCGGCATTCAAGGGCGCCTTCCGGGATATCACCGCCCAGCAGCTCGCACAGTTCGACGAGACCGCGGCCAGCAGGCGGGAGCCGCGGTAGGGCGCCGGGCGCTGATCCCTTGTCACAGCGGGGCCACTTCGAAGGCGACCGCCAGCGGCACTCCCGCGCGGCGTCCGGCGTCAGCGGCCTGGCGGCGCAGGAACTGCTCGGGGTCGAAGCCTCCCGCAAGGTTGACGAGGTACGCCTCGTGCGCCGCCAACGACTCCACACCCCGGTCCAAGTGCGCCGTGACGTCGACGAAGTGCTCAGCCTCCGGCGACGAGCTGAACAAGGCACAGCGGACTCCGGACCACGGCTGGAGTCCCTCGTCGAGCAGCTCGGGGAACACCCACCGGTTCGCCGCGTCACGAACCGCGTCGATCAGCGCCGAGCCCACGGCGCGGTGGTCGGCGTGGTTGAGCGCGCCGTTGTCGAAGCGCTCCCGGAAGTTGAGCGAGATGACCACGTCGGGGCAGTAGCGGCGGATCGCGCGGGCGAGGTCACGGCGCAAGGCGATGCCGTATTCCACCGTGCCGTCGGGGTGGGCCAGGAACTCGACCCGATCCACCCCGACGATCCCGGCGGCGGCGACCTGCTCGGCCGATCGCACCGCCGCGGTGCGATCGGGAGGCATGGACTCGATTCCGGCCTCACCACGGGTGACCAGCAGATCGACCACGGTCTTGCCCTGAGCGGTCCACCGGGCGATCGCCGACGAGGCCCCGAACTCCAGGTCGTCCGGGTGGGCCACCACCGCAAGCCCCCGGCGCCAGTCCTCCGGGACCTGATACCGGAGCAGCCGGTTAGTGGTCATAATCTTGATGGTCACGATCCTTACTATACACGCTCGGCCGTCGGCCGGGTCAGTCAGAGGCATGGATCGAGCAGGATGCGCGCAGCGAGCGATGCCATGGACCAGGTCTGCCGCCGCGGCCGAGGCGCTCAGTTCTTCGGCCGCTGCCCGCTTGGCCCCCAACTGCGAGAAGGGGATGGCCGGGCGTGCCCCGTCGGTGGCGCAGGCGGCGATCACCCCGCCCCCGGCAGCCGTACCGAAAGGCCGGTGCGATTTTGCGTCGTAGCACCACACGCGCTCCCCCACCCGAGCACGGGATCGCCCGGGAGCAGGCCATGCCGTGGCCGATCCAGTCCTGCCTCTTGATCACGTCCCCATGGTTGATGCCCGAGGCGTGCACACGGATCCGCACCTCCCCGGGGCCGGGCTGCGGATCCTCCACCTCGCCGACCCGCAGCACCTCCGACGCGGGGCCCGTCGACTCGTACCAAGCGGCGCGCATGGCGCTCATTCCCCTCCGGTCGGGAGAAGGTCCGGCAGCCGCCGCACTACTCCCTGCCAGGAAGGATGATCCGGATCGATGACATCGAAGTGGTCCGCGTCCGGGACCTGGACGTACTCCACCTGATCGCCACGTTCCAGGGCGGCGGTGATGTACGTGTGGCTCTGGGCGGGTGGAACCCCCGTATCGGCGTCCCCGTGGACGACGAGCTGAGGCACACCCAGGGGCAGGCGTTCGAGGGGCGAGGCCAGCGCGTAGCGGTCGGGCACATCATCCGCGCGGCCACCGAGCAGTGCGGCGGTCGTTCCGTGGGGCGTCAGGCGTACGAGGACCGGGACGAGTTCGGGCCGGGCCGGAGCGGGAGCATTCGCCGGAGGCGGTACGGACGGGTCACCGAACCGCGCCCCCAACTCGTCGGCGTCCGCGGCACGCAGGTCCAGCACGCCTGCCAGTGACACGGCGGCGGCGAGCGGTACGCCAGGGCTGCCGCTGCCCGGCGCCCCAGCGGGCAGACCGGGCCGGGAGGCAAGCCACAGGGCGAGCTGCCCTCCTGCGGAGTGCCCGATCGCCACGACACGGTCCAGGTCCAGCCTGCCCCGGGCGGAATCGACCGCGCCCTGCCCGCCGGGCAGGTCCCCCGCCGCGAGACCGGCCAGCACGTCGACGGCAGCGGCGGCGTCCTCCAGCGTTCCAGGCCAGCCGCCGCCGTCCTCTCCCAGACCGCTGTAGTCGATGTTCCAGACGGCGTAGCCGCGGGCCACCAGGTCATTCGCGAGCGGGGCAAGTTGGCTGCGGTCGAGCATCGCCGTCCAGAACCCGCCGTGGATGAGCACCACGACAGGGTGAGCCTCTTCACCGGGCGGAAGATACAGGTCGCCGACCTGGGCCGGCGCGAACCCGTACCGGACGGTCACCACGGCCGGGCAGTCGCGTCGAGGAGGGTGCCCCGCTCGGAGCTGAGCAGCTCGCTGATCGGCGCGAAGAACGCCTGGATGACGGGGAGGTCACCGCCCTCGGCCTTGGACGTGTCCAGGTCGTCGGCCGCGTCCCCCCACACGTCCGGCCACTGCTCGTCGCCAATGCGGAGCAGCTGTGCGCCGAGGAATCCGTGCCGGTGCGTCTGGAACGCCTCGAGCATCCCCGGCCGCGCGTCGAGAAGTTCCTGGGTCCGGTCGGCCGGGATCCTGAAGCGGGTGAGTTCTACGGTGATCATGATCATCCTCAGTAGTCGTACGATCGCCGGCGCCGTTGGCCGGCGGTCAGAGCAGGAGGACGGACTTGACGACCTCGCCAGAGGCCGCGGTTCGGGCGGCGTCGTTGATGCGGTCGAACGGGGAACGGGGTGTGTCCCTCGAAGTCGGCCCCTGGCTCCCGTACGACGGCGACTGTCACCTGCTTCGGCGCTCCCGTGGCGACTGACCCACAGGCTATTAGTCAGAATGTTGACCGTCAAGATTTTGATCTGAATGGGCGGTTCACCGGGCACGGGTGCCGGGCCGTGCGGAGGAATAGGGCCCGGCACCCGGGGGAGCTCCCGCGGTGCGGTTACGGGGGTGGTGCCCCGCGGGAGCGGCTCGGCGGCTGGACGGGTCAGCCGTTCTTGGAGTAGGCGGAGGACAGCTGACCCACCAGCGTGGCGAACGGCATGTCCAGCGCCCCGTAGACCTCGTAGGCCTTCGGGTCGGAGTTGTCGGCGAGGATCTCGACCATCGTGGTGGCGTAGTCGGTGACGACGACGCCCGCCTGCTGCATCCGCAGCAGACCCGCCGTGCGCTTGGTCTCGCTGAAGGTGCCGGAGGCGTCGATGGCCGCGTACGCGTCATAGCCGGCGGCCGTGGCGGAGATGGCCGGGAAGGCGAGGCAGACCTCGATGGAGATGCCCGCGATGATCAGCTTCTTGCGACCGGTGGCCTCCACGGCCTGACGGACGCGCGGCTCGTCCCAGGCGTTGACGGTGCCACGGTCGATCACCTCCAGATCCGAGGGGAGGACCTCGACCAGCTCCGGTACGAGCGGGCCCCACATGCCGTCCGCCATGGTGGTGGTCACCACGGTGGGGACGTCCAGCACCTGCGCGGCCTTGGCCAGGGCTGCAACGTTGTGCTTCAGCGTGGCGACGTCGATGTCGCGCACACCGGTGAACAGGCCGATCTGGTGATCGACGAGGAGCAGGGCGGCGTTGTCGCGGGTCAGAGGCTCGTGGAAGCGGCTGGTTCCGGCGAGGTTCTCGCTCATGAGGCGTCTCCTGTGTCAGGGGGCGGTCACCCGCCCAGTATCGTCAGAATCTTGACGGTCAAGATAATGACTAGTGGGCACCCTATTCGCGCCTCGGCGGGATAGACAAGATCACGCCACGGGAGACCTCCGGAGCATCCGCCACCCGTCCGGCAGCCCTGAAGAGTGCGCGACCCGAGATGGACCCCGGGCCGCGGTGCTCGGCGTTGACGACGGGCTGGTCACCAACCTGTGTGTGGCGCTCGGACTCGCGGGCGCGAGCGCCACACCCGACGCCGTCCGTGGTGTGCTGACGGTGATACGTGACCTTCGTGCCAGCCCGAGCAGTGTGGAACGGCGCATGCGGGAGGAGTTCGTCCGCAACGAGCACCGGCCCGATTCCGCCGCGCGTGCGGCACGCGATGTCATCGGCCATCAGGACGGCCGGCTGCGGGTGACCTCCCGCGCGCTGCTGGGCATCAATCCCGATGAACCAGGCAGCCCGAAGGCGGCGGCCGCCTGGCGGGGGAGGCGGCCGTCGGGGGCTCGTTGGTGGCGACCGCGCTGGCGGCCGCGGTCGTCGGCGGCGCGCTGCCCCGCTCCTTGCACCGCGGAGGTGCGGGGAGCGGTGCGTCAGCTGGTGGTACTGACAGCCGCCGCCGGTGTGACGTTCGCGCCCGGACGGCTGGTCGGCACGTCGTTGGCCTGATCAGGTCACGAACGCTTGGCGTACGCAGTGGCGAGCTGTCCGACCAGGACCGCGAACGGCATGTCGACCGCCGCGTACAGGTCGGGTGCCAGCGGTGAGGCGTTGTCCTCGAGCATCTCGACGGCGGCGGTGGCGTAGTCGGTGAGGATCACCCCGGCCTGGTGCATACGCAGCAGCCCGGCAGCGCGTTTGGTCTCGCTGAAGGTCCCTGAGGCGTCGACCGGGGCGAACACCGTGTACCCGGCTGCGGTCGCGGCGATGGCCGGGAAGGCGACGCAGACCTCGGTCGACACACCGGCGATGATGATCTTCTGTCGGCGGGTCGCCTCGACGGCCTCCCGCACCCGCGGCTCATGCCAGGCGTTCACCGTGCTCCGGTCGATGATCTCCAGCTCCGGCGGCAGCACTTCGGCCAGCTCCGGGACCAGCGGTCCCCACATGCTCTCGGCTGCCGTGGTGGTGGCCACGATCGGCACTTCAAGCGTCCGCGCGGCCTTGGCCAGGCCCACCACGTTGTGCTTCAGCTGTGCCACGTCGATGTCCCGTACGCCGGTGAGCAGCCCGATCTGGTGGTCGACCAGCAGCAGCGCCGCGTTCTCCCGGGACAGCGGCTCATGGAAACGGGATACGGCGGATGTGTCAGTCATCTCTGTCTCTCTCGAACCCCCTTCCCCCCTCTCCATGCTCTCTCTCATTGCTCCCTTCCTCTTTCTCCGGCAAGCTCAATCCACGTCCCTATGGCCGAGGCGAGCTGAGCGATCCACAGCACCCTGAAGACCGGGTGGGCCAGCGGAGCCCAGACCGCCGGTGCGGGCTCCCCGCTCTGCACCCCGGCTCCGGTACCGCTGCCCCTCGTCTCGCTCATGCCGTCCTCCATGTCCACCCTGATACTTGTGGGCCCGAGTCGCAGGTCCAGCAGGCGAGGACATCGGACGGCTGACGGCGCTGTCCCCCAGGATCAGCCGCACGGCCTCCGGCACCGCGGCGGTCACCGGCGGGGTGAGGCCGATACCCTCCTCCAAGCAGGCGGATTCGCAGCTGGGACTGGACCCGCCCCACGGCGAGCGGCGAAGCCGCTCTGGGTCGCTGACTTGCGAAAACAGCAACTGTGCTCGGTCAGGTGGGACATCGTCGCGGGCGGCTGATCGCGTGGGGTACTTGGCGGTGACCGTGGTGGCCGGGATCCAGCCGGCCGCGATCAGCTCGTAGGCCGGCCATTGCCCGCTGCCGCGTGGCGCGAAGGTGCCCTGCTGCCCAACGTGATGATCGGCACCAGAAGATCGAGTGCGGAGAAGGTGACGTTGGATTCCGGAGCCTGGCCGGCTTCGAGCGGATGGGGCGGATGCAGGCCGACGAACAGTGCGCCGCAGAAGAGCAGAGCCATCAGCCATAGACCTGCCTGGAGAGGCCGGTAGCCGTAGCCGACGTCTGCGTCCTGGACGTGACCCCAGGCGCGTGTGTGCGGGGAGAGGGTCGTGCGGCGGTGGCGTTGTTCGGCGAGGAGCACCGTACGCGCTTCGTCCTCGTGCCTCAGCCTCCAGTACGCCGCTGCGAGTTGCTCGTACAGCTGTGGCCGCCGATGATGCGCCGGATCGACCGGACAATGCCCACCTGGCGAAGCCGCTACCAGGAGATCTAGAGCAATTCCCCTACGCCTAACGCCCTCTGAGGACAGCGGACTCCTTCTGAAAGGGAGGGCGAACTGGATTCCGTGATGGTTGAGGTGGCACCATCAGGGTCGCCGGACACCCGCGAGTCCGAGTCCGTGACCGACGGCCCACAGCAGCAACTCCTCGAAGGATGTGTCCATGCGGCTGGCCCTGAAGACGTCGGACCCTGTGCGAACCCGGTCCGTGCGGAGGGTCCTCATCACACTTCTGGTTGCCGCTGTCGCCGCCGCCCTGGCGATCGGCTGGATTGCGGTGGCCAACGCGGTGAACCAGCCGGAACTCCGGATACGTGGCATCCCGAGCAACGGCGTGCTGAACGCCGCCGAGCTCTCCAAGGCCACGCTCAAGGTGGACGTGGTCGATCGCAACGACGAGGCTCTGGGCAATGAGGCGCTGCGCAACGTCGAGGTCAGGCTGAACGGCGAGATCGTCCCCACCTTGTGGGTCGCAAATCACAGGGTCCTCGAGGTGGGGGCGTTGCGGGACGGGGAGTACGAGCTGACGGTGACCGCCGACCCGGGCCTGCTCTCGCGCGAGATCACTCTCAGTCGCCGCTTCATCGTGGACACCACCCAGCCCTGACCTCGAGGTCGTCGCCCCCCCCTGGAATCAAACCCATCACAAGCTCGCGGACGACTTGTGGACGGTCCGTCGTCACGAGCGGTCATGAACACCCGACGGCGCTCAGCCTCAAAACTGCTCCCCTGCCCTTCGTTGCCGACAGCAGGCAGCCGGGCCGTGTCCGGTGTGCCGGATCACGACGTGATGCCGACTCGGCTCACTGCTTACCGTGTTCGACATCACGGATACGAAGTGCAGTCCACGCGTGAGGCGTGGCACCGCTTCGCCATGAACTGAAAACGGATGGGGAGAGCCCTGGACGGTACAACGAACGCAGGCGTTTCCAGCACGCACCAGCAGAACGCGGCCGTAGGTGGCTTGGGGCCTCGTGCGGCCCTACTGACGTCGCTGGTGCTCGCGCTGCTACTGGGCGCGCTGTCGGCGCTGGTGATGCTTCCGGCGGCCCAGCACCTACGCTCCCTCCAGGACGGCGAGCGGGCTGATGCGATCTTGCATACGAGCGGCGCCTGTATGGCGGGGCGATGCCAGGTCGAGTTCGAGGCCGATGGGCGGACCGTGGTAGCGGATCTGCCGGTGGGCAGCGGCGGCGGCAAGAGTTCCGTCGGCACCCGACTGACCATCCGTTACGAGGCGGACGATCCACAGGTAGTCGCCCGTGAAGATGATGTCGGTGGCGGCGGAGCAGCTGTTCTGGCAGTTGTCTCGGGCGCGGGCGCCCTGCTCTTCCTGATGATGTCGGTCGTGGCGGCGATCTTCGTGGTGCGGCAGCGGCGCGCGGACTCGATACCTGGCCGGAGTTCTCCGGATGGGCAGCGGAACGGCGGCGACTAGGGCGGCGCCGCATCGTGCCCCACCCGGCGGGTCCGGGGTCTTCCCAACTGCTGGTACAGGCCGTGCTCTTCGGCTGTGGCTACTCGGAACAGGCCCTGGAAGCGGCTCGGGCGGCGCTCGGGCGGCGCCCGCGCGCTGAGCGCGGGCACCGCCAGGAGCAACGTCGAGGGCGAGGAGAGCGAAAGGACTTGAGTTCATTTGCAGTGAATGAGAAGGAAGCCCCTTCATGGCCTCGCCGTGGGCAACGCTAGCACTCAGCCCGGGATCAGGTCGCGCAGATTTTCGAGGGTGATGACCCGGGAGTCCGGGTGCAGCCCCTCGGGGCGTTCGAGTCCGATGTACGTCACCGGCTCGTCCGGGACCGGCTCGCCGTCCCACAGGTCCACGGTCGTGGTGTCGCGGGACATCAGGTCGACCAGGTACCGCGTCGTCAGCTGCTCGCGCTCCACGAGGGCACGCACCACCTTGGACACCGACACCTGGTTCTCCTCGACCCGGTTCGCCGACGAAATGCCCTTCAGGTACAGGTGCAGCCACTTCGCACGCCACCTGCCGTCGTCCCGGCGCTGGAAGACCAGAGGCAGCGCCACTCGGCCCGTCCCACGCAGCTCCGACTTCATCCGCACCGTGCGCGGCTCGAACGGGCGGCCCTTCTGCTCACCGTCGCGCAGCATGAACCCGAAGAACGACTCCTCGACGTCCTCGAAGCCCTCGCCCGCGTAGATGTTGACCTGGGGAACGATGAACGTGCCGCGCACCCGGTCCAGGGACAGGTTGATGAACTCCGAGGCCCCGTCGGGCGCGTCGGTGACATCGCCCGAGTGCTCGCCCCCGACGGCTGTGAGGGCCGTGTAGGAGAGCCAGGAGTCGGTGCTGTAGTCGCTGTGCAGGAGCAGCGCCGAAAGGTCGTAGTCGGTCCGGACCTCGCTTTGCTTCCAGTACACGAAGAAGCGCAGCAGTTCGCCGTCGACCTTCGAGACCGAACCCCGCGGCAGTACGCCGAACCCGGCCGCGGTCGCCCTGCCGCTGAGCGGGAGCGCCACGTCGAGGACGTCGGGGTCGAGCAACAGCCGGCCCGGCGCCGGGAGCCGGCGGCGCACCTCGGCGTCGAGGGCGGTGATCAGACGGTCCCGGTCGGCGGCCGGTAGCGGGGGCCGGACGTCGCGGGCCACCCAGGCGCGGCCCCGGCGGTTGACGAAGATGCGGGGCTCGTCGGTCTCCCGCTCCCGGTTGTGGAAGTGCTCACGGACCGAGAGGACGACCCGGCCGGAGACCTCGGGAGCGACCTCCACCGCGGCGGCCACCACCGCGTCCCGCTCCTCCTGGTCGGCGGCGATACGCAGCAGGTGGTCCAGGGCGCGGAACAGCTTGCCGGGAGCGGACTTCAGCAGCTTCACCGCGCCGGTGACGTCGGACTCGTCGAGCAGCTGCTCGACGCGGCTGTCGAAGGACCGCGCCTCCTTCTCGCCCCGCGCGACAGCGAACACATCGGCGGCGTGTGGCCAGCGCGGGTACTCGTGCGGGTGGAGACGCTCGCCGAGCCGCTTGAAGGGCTCCCGGTGCGCGTGCACATCGGCGAGCTTCGCCGGGTTCGCCGCGACCACCGCGTCGAGGCCCGCGAGCAGCCCCCGGCGCACCGGCCGCGACAGCGACCGGAACCGGGTCGGCTCCTGGAGCGTCACGTCGCCGCCCGACAGTGCGCAGGCCAGACGCAGCACATCGGTGACGGTGTCCAGCAGGAGGTCGGCGCCGACGCCGAGGCGGGCCTCGTTGACGACCGCCCGGTTCTCCCGGACGGGGATCGACTCCGGCTGGGGGCCGAGCGCGCATCGCTCGGCGAGGGTCTTGAGGTCGCGCAGGTGGTCCTCGCCCAGTGGCGTCGTGCTGCCCGCCAAGGTCAGGTACAGATCCGTGAGTTCGTCGTCCAAGTCCCGACCGAGGTGCAGGACGGTCACCCGGTCACCCGCCGAGGCGATCAGCTCGTCCTGCGCCGCGAGCATCTCCTCGTAGGTGTGCTGGTAGCGGCCGTACGTGGGGAGGCTGAGCAGGTCCAACACCCCGTGCGCCAGCTGCGTCAGCACGTTCCTGCGCGACTTGTCGTCGCCGAGCGCCTTCGTCACACACCGCATCCAGAACTCTTCGGTGTCCGGCACGTTCGCCGGAAAGTCGATGAAGTACGAGTTGTGCCGGACGTGGCCGCCCACCATCTCGCTCACGGTGCGCAGCGTCCGCTTGGCGGTGTGCACGACTGCGGCCTCGGACAGCCCTGACAGCCGCTCCAGCAACTCCGCCGAGAGCTTGAAGCCCACGGATGTCAGCGCCGCGTCGAACTGCCGTGCGGCGGTGGCTCCGTCCCCGGCTGATCCCTTGGGAGAGGAAAGGCGGTGGGCGTGCCGGATGACCAGCGATTCGAGACTGTGCGCCATTCGGGGATGATCGCAGAGGTGCGAGAGCCGACGCACAGGAGTTTTTTGTACAGAACGGATTCAGCACACGTAAGGCCGGGAAACCCTGCGGGCATGTGAGAACTACGGAGTGGCGTTTGGCCAGATCAGGCCCACCCACCCATCGGTATCGTTCCAGCGGCTGACCGACTCCGCCTGCGGCTCCGTCTTGTACCGCACCGGTATACCGTCCTCCGTCGTGGCCGGGACGGCGGAGCGTACGCCGACGGTGTCCTCGGTGGCGACATCCAGTGCCGTGAAGTCGGGGTTGGACACCGGGGGAGACGGGCGGAGAGCCGATGAAGTCACGGTCCGCGGCGTCCAGTTCCGCGAGCGAGAACCGAGCAGGCTCGATCTCGACGGGCAGGGATACGTTGTTGATGATTGAGCGCACGGGTGCTGGAAGACTCCTCTGAGCCAACTGGATTGGTAGATCGCCATGTTGCGACTGTTGAATACTCCGTGAACGCCGCCGACTCGAAGGAGCGACGTGCTCCCGTCCGGCGGTCGCCTCCCACGCCGTTGCCGGAGATCGTTTCCGGCCGTACGTGGCGCGGGACGTCGTCGAGATGCGCCGTCGTGAGACGAACTCGTCGACGCTGCAGGGGGTTTCGTCGGCGCACTGCGTCAGTGGCGAAGAGCCTGGGCCGCCTCGCGCTCATGGCGCGGCCACACGGTGGTTCTGCGCGGAGCGCCTACGCCCGCATTCGGCTTCGTGATGCCTTGGCCGTACAGGGAACTGGGCCGGCCGCGGGGCCGACACCCTTGCTGGCTGGTCAGACGATCCGGCGTGCCGACGAACAGATATCGGATATTTTGCGCATTATCCTCTCGTCACCTTATGACGTGGCGGATCGCGTACGCGTCCGCTTCAACGCTCGGAGAAGACATGCGCAAGCCTCGCAAGACCGCTGTCGTGGCAGTCCTCGTCAGCGCCATCGGCTTCCTCGGCACCGGCACCGCCTACGCCGACGGGCACGGGCAGAAGCAAGAACACGGGCAGAAGCAAGAACACGGGCAGAAGCAAGAACACGGGCAGAAGCACGGACACGGAGACAAGCACAACGGTAAAGAGAGCAAGACGCTCCTCATCAGCCAGAGCACCTCATGCACGACGACCGAAAAGAACGTCGACGTACAGGGCCAGTCCGGGTTCCAGAACGGCCGGGAGGGCAACCGGTCCAACGGCGAGGGCTCGCCCGGCTCGCAGACCACCATCCTCGGCTCGAGCCAGGGCTGCAACAACACCGTCGTCCTCGGCAAGTAGCTCACAAGGGTCCCGCGCCGGGACCCCGCGGCTCTCTCCTGCCTAGGCGGCGAAGGTGCGGCGGCGGGGAAGGTTCCGCCGCCGACGTCGACGAGGTGCGGCTCGGGGGCATCACGCGTTACGCGCCTGACCTGCGCTTTCTCTCTGGGAGGCGCCCTGTTCGGCCTCGGACTCCCCGTCCGGGGCCGTTTGCGTGGGCGCCGTGCTGTGCTGGCCGGTGCGCATCGAACGTGCCAGTGACCGCGCCTCGGTGCGCGCCGCATGCGCCTACACAGAGCTGCTTGCCGAGTTCGGCGATCGTCTTGTCGCGGGGGGCTTTGCCGGGGGTGCGCAGGACTTGCCGTGCGACCTTCTCAGAAGGGTCACCGGCACGTTCGGCTGCTCGTCGGCGAGGGCGCCGCCGATCGAGGGGCCCGTGCTGCCGATGTTCGGCGGCTCGTAGCCCTGGGTGAGCAGCCGGCGGGTAGGCGGTCTCGGCGTCGTCGAGCTGTGCTTCAGGGGGACGTCGAGCCCCGGCCGGGGTCTCATGCCCATGACTTACGACCGAAGCCGGGCACCGGGTCCCAGCCGGGCGGTGACTTGCCCAGGGGTGAGGGTGGAATGCCCCTCGGAGCACTCGACCACGACGCGTACCGGAGCGTCGCAGTCGGTGTGGCGAACGTCCAGTACGGGGCCCTCGGGGTCGAGGGCGTACGCCTCGCCCCACTGGCGCAGCGCCATCAGGACGGGCCACAGGTCCCAGCCCTTGCTGGTCAGGCGGTACTCGTTGCGGGAGCGGCTGCCCGGTTCCTGGTAGGGGACGGTCTTGAGGATGCCGGCCGCGATCAGCTTCCGGAGGCGGTCGCTGAGGACGGCCTCCGACAGGCCGATGTGGCGGTGGAAGTCGTCGAAGCGGCGGACTCCGTTGACGGCGTCCCGCAGGATCAGCAACGTCCATTTCTCTCCGACCACGTCGAGCGTGCGCCGGACGGGGCAGTTCTCCGTGCTCGCCTCAAGCCACTCCATCCGGCCATCGTAGGGGCCTGGCTTCGTCATTGACAGTCAGGCGAGCCGGAAGCTAGCTTCACTTGCAGAAGTCAGATGGGAAGGCGCTCGGTCGTGGGACGAACACGTACGTATCAATGGGAAGATCCCGCGATCCTGGCGGAAGCCGCCGGACGCATGGCCGGCATCGACTTCCTGCGCGAGTTGCAGGCGGGGCGATTGCCGGGGCCGCCCATCAACTACGCCATCGACTTCAGCCTGGACGAGGTGGAGCCCGGCAGGGCGGTCTTCTCCCTGACGCCGGGCGAGGAGCACTACAACCCGATCGGCAGCGTGCACGGCGGCATCTTCGCCACCCTGCTCGACTCGGCGGCGGGCTGCGCCGTACAGACCACCCTCCCGCAAGGCATGGCGTACACCTCACTCGACCTGACGGTGAAGTTCCTCCGGCGGATCACCGTGGAGACGGGCACGGTGCGCGCCGTCGGCACGGTCGTCAACAAGGGCCGTCAAACCGCCCTCGCCCAGGCGCAGTTGGTCGACGTGAAAGACCGTCTGCTCGCCCACGCCACCAGTAGCTGCCTGCTCTTCCCGGTTCCTCCCACTCAGGGGTGAGCCTCTGCGGGCGACCGGTGAATCGGACCCGAACCTTGTCCTCCGCTCACCGACGCCTCACCCCTCGAACGGCCCAGACGGCGTTGCATGAGGCGTGACCACGACGATGCGCTCACGCCCGTCATCGCTGCACAGCGCAGCGGTAGCGGAACGGTACCCCGCCCCCACACTGAAGCCGATCTTCACCAGCTCGGCCGGGCCCATGGCCCTCCGCGGACGTCCGCTCCGACAGCCCCTGCCAGGCCCCTCTCATCCGGCATCCCTCCCCGCGGCCCGCGCGGAGACGCCCACTCCGCCACAGCCGAGAACGCTCCACACACGTGAGCGATGCATGAACGGACGGTGCGGGACGAGCCGTCGCACGCTGGTTCCTCCCCCCTGTACCGGGCGGCCGCGCTGGTGAACGGCCCTACGCGTAGCCCCGTGAGACACCTCAAACGCTGTGCAGACAGGCGCGGACACCCGGTCGACTACGACACGGTGTCGGTACCAGAGGAGCGGATCGTGGCCTGAGCGGGCACCGGAGGCTGGTCCGGCCAGGCGAACGCGTACTGGGGATCGCCCCCGCGACTCAGCCGTACGAAGCGCAGGAGTTCGCGGACGATGCCCGCATTACCCATCGCCCAGCCGGTGCACGGTTCGAGGTCGCTCGGAGTGTCCCGGTGCTCGAAGTTGGACCAGCGGGCGCCGTCGCTGTCCCGGATCGCACGGGCGACAAGGTCCGCGACGAGGACATGGGCGAAGTCGTAGGGGTCCTGCTGTTCGGAGATCCGGTCGCATGCCAAAGCGAGGACGCCCGCGGTGCCGCAGCAGCGGCCGTTGTTGTCCCAAAAGCCGGGGCGCAGCCGCTGGGGCAGGCCGGAGTGGGTGACCGTATGCCAGCAGCGGTCGGCGAGGGCGGCCCAGACGGGGTCGGCCATGATGTCCCGCAGCAGCCGGAAGACCTGGGCGTCACCGGCCGGTCCGTGACACCAGCCGTAGCTGATGGGATCGATCACATCGGGACGGTACTGCGGGGTGGAGTGCAGCACCAGGAAGCCCTCCGGCCCCCCTGCGTCACGCGCCACGATGTCTGCGGCACCGGCCAGCGCCAGCTCGACCAGGTCCGCACGACCGGTGGCCCCACCGACTCGGGCAAGCGCCAGGACGATGCCGAGCGTGCCGTGCGAGATGTGGTGCAGACGGGAGTCGATACCTGTGCGGTGGGCCCATTGGACGCCCGACGGGGTCTGCTCCGCCGTCCGCAGATACGGCTCCATGGCGAGGACGGCCAGTTCGGCGTCGCCGGCCACAAGGGCGCCGAGGCCGATCCCCGCGTTGCCCCCCATCAGCTCGAACAGGTCTCCCCAGCGGGTCCCGTCGAAGCGTGATCGCACGAGTTCCAGCGCGCGGTCGGCGGCGTCGCCGGCGGCCGCGTCGCCGAGTTCTTCATGCAGGGCGCGCAGGACGAGGGCGATTCCGGTGCGTCCGAAGTAGAGGGAGTCGTCATCGATGCCGTCGATGGAGTTCGCGAGGCTGCGGGCCGCGCGCAGGGCGGAATCGGCGTAGGAGTCGTCGCCGAAGTGCCGCCACGCCTCCAGGAGTACGGGGACGACACCGGCCGTACCGCTGTAGAGCATCGGGGTGAGCTCGTCGTCCGAGGGTCTGGTCGTCCAGGCGAGTCCTCCGTCGGCGGTTTCTCGCGCCGACGCGGTCAGCCAGTGCAACCCCTCCGCCGCCAGCTCCTCGACCTCGTCGACCGCCACGACCGTAGTCCCTGGTGCCGTCATGGACCCACTCTCGCATGATCTTTCTGACCCGCCCAGAGGGCAGTGGTCCTGCGCAGGCCCCTCCGCCCCGCACCACAAACGCACCAGATCGGACGGGGAACAGCGGGGAATCACGGTGAAACCGCCACAGCCTTGCGAGCTCCCGAACCAGCCGTCCGCGCAGGTCAGTCAGGAGTCCACCTCAAATGATCGCAGCTTCCCAGCCGATGGTCCGGGGCCCTCGCCGGACGGGCCTCAGTAGAGGATGATCCGCAACTGCCAGCGTCCATCCGCGAATCCTGCCGGGCACAGAGGGACAACAGACCGGAGCCCCTTGCGCTCGCAGAGCGGAAGGGGCTCCGAGGTTGGACCGCATATCGGGCGGCGGTGGCTGAGCGCGCCGCCGTGACGGTCACTCGACGTCCGCCGCGTCCGGGGCGGTCAGCCTGCCAGGGGTACGGCGGCCGCTATCGCGTTCCGGTCCTTGCGACCGACCAGCGGGAAGATGATCTCCAGGCCCTGCTCATTGCCCGGCGAGGAAACGACGAAGGACGAGTTGAGCAGGCGCTCCTTGATCTCCGAGCGCACGAGACCGGCGCGTGGAATCGTCATCAGGTGCTCTTCCGGCCGGGCGAATGTCGGGTTTGCCCGGAAGATAAAGATGCGACGGTCGGTCATCGCCAGATACATGGGGGTCGGTGCCGGGATTACGGCCATCCCACCGCCGCTCACGATCGCCGAGGCTGCCGCGAACGCGGCGGTCCGGCGCACCGAGACCGAGCTCAGGTTCACAATGGTCGCCACCTCGACCTGCTCCTCGGGCTCGAGCATGGGGTCGATGGCCGCCAGCAGCAATCGGCGGCGCTTTCCGTTCACGGGCGTACTCCTGCGAGGTCGCATAGGAACCGGGCGGGGGAGCAACCAGAGGTCGGACTCCCGCGCGAGGCATGGCCGACGTCAGCCGTCGGCACACCTTGCCACACGCAGTTCCGGGCCCCGCCGCGGCTCCCGTATCCGGGGCAACCGCATTCAGCACACATGAGGCCGGGCCTTCGGCTCAGCCGGCCGAGCAGTTGCCCCAGGCCGCGACCAGGGCTTCGGGGATCTGCGGGACATGGCCGCAGCCGAAGGGGCCGCGAGGGAAGGCGTCGCTGGCGATGTACGTCCAGTTGCCTCCGGACGTGGTGCGGAAGTACTTGGTGACGCTGCCCTCGTCCTGCATGGCCACCAGTTGGTCGTGCGTGGCGCCGGGGGTGGACTCGAAGCGGGTGGCGGCGTAGCGGACGCCGTCGCACTGGCCGTAGAAGAACTGTCGCGGCACCGGCCGGATGTGGGTGAAGCGGGGGAAGCTGCGCCGGTATGCCCCCGTCACGGCGGCCTTCACTTCGTTGCTGACGGTCAGGTTCTGGCAGCCGGGCCGGCTCGCGGGTGTGGGGACGGTGCCTGCGGGAGTGGCTGCGGTGGGCGACGGAGTGACGGTGGTGATGGCTGCCGGGTTCGTGGGCGTGGCGGTGGCAGAGGGCGAGGGCGAGGGGGTGGTGGTGGCAGAGGGCGAGGGGGTGGTCATGGTCGTGGCAGGGGTGTTCGAAGGGGTGTCCGCCGCTACTGAGGCATTCACGGAAGGCTGAGCCGAGGACGGGGCGCCCGAGGCGGAACGGGTTCCTGACTCATCTTGGCAGCCCGTCAACGCCAGGATCCCGGTCATCGCCACCAGCACCGACGCACCTCTGAGACCGGGCATCGCGAATCCTCTCCTCGACCGATGAGCCACGGCACCGCTTGCGGGACCGGGGTGCGGCCACCGGACGGGCGGCCACCGACTCGTTCCTAGACAGCCAGGATGGGTCTGAGGTTGCAGAGAGAGGGATGCGGGATGGTCTCTGTTTCGTATACGTGAGCGGTACGGGTTCGCATACGTGAGCGGTACGGGCGTTACGGGCGGAATGGGGCTATTCGTCTCGCCTGGGGCTGAACTTCAGGATGACCCTCTCGTCGTCCGGGCGGTCGAAGTCGACATGGATGTCGCCGGTTTCGACCGTGCCGGTGCCGCCCACCCAGCCCCTCAGCGGTGACGGCTGATCGTCGGTCGCCGAGAACTCGACTCTGTCGTCCGTGATGCGGTCCACCGTGAAGGTTTCGCTGATGAACTTGGGGGCGAAGCGGATCGTGTCTCCGTCCCTGACTTCCACCTCGCAGCTGCGGTCCAGGCACGCATCCAAGTTCCGCCCGTCCCGCGCCTCCTTGCGTGTCGGAGATGGCGTGGGGGTCGGAGACGGAGTCGGGGTCGGAGACGGACTGGCCGGTGCGGAGTGAGACGCCGAGCGCTGTCCCTTGCCCGTCGTCGGAGTCGCGGCACTTCCCGCATCGTCGCTGTCACTGCCACCGCAAGCTGTGACCATGAGCGCGAGGACCGGCCCGAGCGCCCAGAGCGCCCGGGACCTCGCGAGAGCCGTCCGACGTCCAGCGGCCTGCGCAGTGTCCATGCGTGTCTTCCTTCTCGGTAGCGATTCAACCGATTCCGGTCGCGATTCAGCCGATGGTTCGCTGACGAGGGTCATCCTGGTGCAGGACACCCGGGACCGGTCCCGGACAAACCGCCGGGTGCTGGCGGCAGACAGGGCAGGTAGGGCAGCAAGGCAGATAAGCCGGGCGTGATCCCCGCGAGACCGTGAACGCGTCGTACTGGCACGTCTTCGGCATCGTCGTCGAACGCGCCGGTGACAACGGGATCTTCGTCGGTGGCAGCAACATCTTCGAGCGGACCGTGACGCGCTACAACCGGGACACCGGACTGCAGCTCTCGCGGATGCTCTCCAGCACCCCCAAGGACCAGTGGCCGTCGAACAACCTCGTCCTGAGTGCGGAGTCGCGCGACAACGCCGACTCCGACGGCGAGGACGCCGACGGCTTCGCCGCGAAGCTCACCTCCGGCCCCGGGAACGTCTTCCGCTACGCCGTCGCCCACAACAACATCGACGACGGCTGGGACCTCTACACCAAGTCCGACACGGGCGCCATAGGCCCGGTCACCGTCGAGGACTCCCTCGCCTACGACAACGGCACCCTCTCCGACGGCTCCCAGGCCGGAAACGGTGACCGCAACGGCTACAAGCTCGGCGGCGAGGACATCGCCGTCAATCACGTCATCCGGCGCAACATCGCCTACAACAACGGCAAGCACGGATTCACCTACAACCGCAACCCCGGCACGATGACCGTGTCGGACAACATCAGCGTCGACAACGAACAGCGCAACTTCTCGTTCGACGCCGGCAGCTCGGTCTTCCGGAACAACACCTCGTGCCGCAGCGGCGGCGGGACGAACGACAGGATCGTCGGCAACGCCGACAGCTCCAACCAGTTCCGGACGGGCTCGAACGGCTCCCGGTGCTCCTCCTACTCCGGCGCCCTGAGGTGGTCCTACGCCGCTGACGGCCGCCTCGTCGTGACCTTCGGCGGCAATGCGGTGACGCCGTAAGCGACCGTCCTTCACCCGGTCGGCGCCGGCAAGGTGCCGGCCGGGTCCCGGCGCCGGGAGACGCCGCTGCTCGCGACGGCCGTCCGGCGGATGAACGACCCGGATGCACAGGGATCCGCCTTCACCCGGGCTGCCGGGGGCCGGTCCGGCCGTTCGCCGGCAGCCAGGTCCTCAGGGTGGAGAGCAGGGCGTCCTCGTCGACGGGCTTGGTGAGGTAGGCGGAGGCGCCTGCCTCCTCGGCTCGCGCCCGGTCCTGCGGCATCGCTCGCGCCGTCAGCATGATGACCGGGAGATCGGACAGTTCCGGCGTGGCCCGAATGGCGGCGGTCGCCTCGTAGCCGTCCATCTCCGGCATCATG
This sequence comes from Streptomyces sp. Z423-1, assembly GCF_013009255.1. Taxonomy (NCBI): domain Bacteria; kingdom Bacillati; phylum Actinomycetota; class Actinomycetes; order Kitasatosporales; family Streptomycetaceae; genus Streptomyces; species Streptomyces sp. Z423-1. The sequence goes on along the minus strand of NZ_CP053109.1, from coordinate 5,365,856 downwards.
ATGTCCATCAGCACGCCCGCGATGTCGGGGTCCTCCTGCAGGACCTCGATGCCCTCGCGACCGTTCTCCGCGTAGCGCACCGAGAGGCCGTGCCGCTCCAGGAACTCGATGAGGGCGAACAGAGTGCGGATGTCGTCATCGACGAGCAGTACCTTCTCGCCGTGAAACCGAACGCCGGCCGCCGACGGCGCGGGCACACCAGGCCGCTGACGGGGCGAACCCGGCTGCGTGGGTTCCGGCGTCGGCAGTGGCAAGTACAGGCTGAACACCGAGCCGCGCCCCAGCTCGCTCTCGACCGCGATCTCGCCTCCGAGCAAATGCGCTATGTCCCGTGAGATGGACAGACCCAGTCCTGTACCGCCGTATTTGCGGCTGGTGGTGCCGTCGGCCTGTTTGAAGGCGTCGAAGATCACTCCGAGTTTGTCGGCCGGGATACCGATACCGGTGTCGGTGATACGGAACTCGATGACGGGCGCGTCGAGATCGGGCAGGGAACCGGCCTGCGCGAGTTGTCCGAGCAGGGCATTCGGCGCTGCCGTCGCGGGGCGGGCAATCAGTTCCACGGATCCGGCGTCGGTGAACTTGACCGCGTTGGCGAGGAGATTGCGCAGCACCTGGAAGAGTCGCTGCTCGTCGGTGACGAGGCTTTCCGGCAGTTCGGAGGAGATCCGCACGCGGAAGTCGAGGCCCTTCTCCTCCGTCAGCGGCCGGAAGGTGGCCTCCACGTAGTCGGCGAGCTGGTCGAGCGCGACACGCGTCGGTGAGACGTCCATCTTGTCCGCCTCGATCTTCGACAGGTCCAGGATGTCGTTGATCAGCTGGAGCAGGTCGGAGCCCGCCCCATGGATGGTCTCGGCGAACTCGACCTGCTTGGGGGAGAGGTTGCGGTCGGGATTGTCGGCGAGCAGCTTGGCCAGGATCAGCAGCGAGTTCAGCGGCGTACGCAGTTCGTGCGACATGTTGGCCAGGAACTCGTTCTTGTAGCGCATGGTGACCGCGAGCTGCTCGGTGCGCTCTTCCAGGATCTGCCGCGCCTCCTCGATCTCGGCGTTCTTGACCTCCAGGTCACGACCCTGCTGGGCCAGCAGTCTCGCCCGCTCCTCCAGTTCCCCGGACCGGAGGGCCAACTGCTCCGTCAACTCCTGGGATCTGGTGATGAGTTGAATCGTCTGTTGCTGTTGCTGAAGCAGCACCTCGCTGCTGTGCTCGATGAAGGCCGCCACGTCCGGGGGAATGTCGTTCTTGCGTTCGCCCAGCCACCGCTGGGCCTCCGCCACGCGGGTGGCGGACAGCAGGTCGCCCTCGCGGGCCCGGTCCTCCATGACGCTCAGCCACTGCTGGAAGGCCGCGTCCTCCTGGACCCAGCCGGACAGTCTGTCCCACTCCCGGATCAGCGCCTCATGAGCGATCTCGGCCGTGTCGGGCCCGGCGGATCCCAGGACGACGATGCGGTGGTCGGGTTCGGCGAGGAGTCGAGCGACGTGCCAGTCGTCCCCGAGATGGGAACGATGCGTGGTGGCGCGTACGGCGTTGGCGCTTCCGCCCCGCGCACGCACCATGGCGAGCAGAGCACGACGGATCCGGTGCTCCTGCAAGTGCATGTGCTCGCGGAGCCACTGATACACGTTCTCCGCGTGCTGGTTGAGCGCTCCCGACACCCCGCCCAGACCGTGGTAACTGTCGAAGCTGATCTGCCGCTCCTGTTGCAGCGGCCACAGCTCGGTGAGCGTGAACTCCAGCAGCGGCAGGCTTCCCACCGCTTTGCTCGCCTCGGCGGCGATCCGCTCCGGCAGCCCCGGGCTGAAGCTGACCCCGGAGAGATGGGCGGGCTCGACGATGACCCTGGTCAGCGCCGACTCGTCCAAGGGCGACACATTCAGCTGCCGATCCTGTATGCGGCTTCCGACGTCGGGCAGTTCCAGCAGATCCGGCAGGAAGTCCGCACGCAGTGTGCACACGAGGCGCACCCGCGCGTCCGGCGTGCTGTCAGCGGGCGGGAGCAGGCTGTGCAGGAAGTGCAGCGGGTCGGCACCGGACCCGTTTCCGAAGGTCTCCTCGAACTGGTCCCCGACCAGCGCCAGCCGCTGCCCGGTCAGCACGGCGATCCTGGAAGCGACGGGCCAGAAACCCTCCAGCCGCAGCGCGTCGGCCCGGCGCTCCAGCTCTTCGAGTGAGTGCCGGACCCCCGGACGCTCGACGTCGAGCAGGGCCCGGGCCACTGCCTCGAAGGGAGAGGTACCCGGGCGGAAGGTGGCCACCCGCCAGCCGTCCTTCTCCAGCTCGGGCCGCAGCCCGGCCGCCACAAGGGAGGACTTGCCCACTCCCGAGGGGCCCGTGACCATGACCAGCGGCTTGGCCTTCACCATGTTCCGCAGCCGTTCGACCTCGGCCTCGCGTCCCACGAACACCCCGCTCTTGCCGTCCTGGGCGGTGAAGGCCTCCAGCCCACGATAGGGGCAGGGCGGGAGCAGCGTGCGGCCCAGCAGGTCGGGCCAGGCGGCCGCCACTTCCGACAGGGGGATGGCGTAGGCGTCGTGAGCGGCGCCGTCCTTGCCGGCGATCGCCAGCATCCCCACGACCGAGTCGCCCCAGCGGTCCGTGGCGACGACCGGGGCTCCGCTGTAGCCGGGCTGGGCCCGCAGGGCGGACTCGGCCCGCGCGTCCAGCTGGATGAGCCCTCCACCCACGGCGCCCCGCAGGACGCAGGTGCTCCAGGCACCGTTGGCCTTGCGTGGTGGCGTACCGGCGAAGCCGAACACCGCGACGGACGTACCGGTGACCAGGCCACCCGACGCGTCCACCAAGCGCGCCGCCCCCGCCTGCGCCGGGAGGGTGTCACCGGCGACGACCAGCCCGGCGACATCGCGGCCGGAGCCATGGGGGCCCGGCGGCGGGTCCCAGGCCACCACTCGGCACGCTCGCAGCGGCGCACCCTCGCCGTCGCCCAGCAGGACGAACTCGACCTGGACCCGGGCGTCGTCGGGTGGCCGTTCCTGCCGACGTTTGTCAGACCCGAGCGCCGCGTTGACGACATGGGCGCAGGTGACGATGTGCCGCCCACCGACGACGAATCCGACACCGACGGGAGTGTCCGAGGCCCGCGATCGGATCTTGACGATGAACCCTTCACGCTGAACCTGCATGACGGTCAGTTCCGCTTCCAGACCACCCGCACCGCGAAGTTCACTTCGGCCGTCCCCTTGGCGACGATCACCCCGGTCTCACCGCCGATCTTGAGGCCGAACTGGATCTCCGTCTCATCCGGTTCGAGCGCTCTGACCGTCTGCGAGACCTGCACCAGAGCGGGCCGGACACGCGCCAGCGCCTCGTGCAGCGAGGTTTGCGCACGTCTCACCACACCGTCGTCAGCCGCCAGTTCGAGATCCGACCCGACCAGATCGCTCTCGACCTCGAAGACAGCACTGCCTTCGCCGTCGGTAACAGTCATCATGACAAGCTCTGCCACCACGCCCCCCTCGTGTTCGGCCCTGACAGGGCGATACCCATCTTGGCGCATAGGTACGGATCCGCCCGCGAGTTCGTCCGAGTTCGGGTCCGCAGAGGTGGGGCAAGTGGAGTCCGGCGGGGGCGGACCGCCCCCGCCGGGCGCTGTGCCGGCCGGATCAAGCCGCCGCGCAGTCCGCCCCGTTGAGCGTGAACGCCGTCGGAGCCGTGTTCGTCGCCCCCCGCGCCCCCACGAACCCCACCGTCACCGACCCGGCAGCCGGAATCGTGGACGTGTAGGAGGCCGGGGTCACCGTCACCGTCCCGCCCGTCTGACTGGCCGCCCCGCCCCACATGTTCGTGATGGTCTGGCCGTCGGTGAAGGTGAAGGACAGGGTCCAGCCGTCCAGCGATGTCGTGCCGGTGTTGCGGATGACGACCTCGCCCTGGAAGCCGCCGGGCCACTCGTTCACCACGCGGTAGCCGACCGAGCAGGCCACGGCCGGGGCGTCGTCGGTGGTGACGGTGACCGTCGACGAGCGAGGTGAGCGGTTGCCGGCCGCGTCGCGGGCGTAGACGGCGAAGGTGTACGTCGTGTCGGCCGTCAGGCCGGTCACCGTGGCCGTGTTGGTGGTGGCGGAGGCGACCGTCGGCTCGGACGCGCCGGCGACGCGGACCACGTCATAGGCGGTGACGCGTACGTTGTCCGTGGCCGCCGGCCAGGTGAGGATGACCGACGTGGAGGTCACCGCCGAGGCGGAGGGGGTGCCGGGGGCGGTCGGGGGCTGCGTGTCGGTCGGCGTGCCGCCGCCGAAGATCGTGGCCTCCTTCGACGTCTGGGCTATGCCGTTCGCGCCGTGGAAGATGCGCTGTCCCCAGGAGCTGAGCCGGCTCGGGTCGAAGTCGATCGCCAGGTCGAGGATCGGGTCGGTGTTGCCGCTCCAGGACCAGGCCAGGTAGCCGAGGTCGAGTTGTTCGGCCGCGGCCATCATCGTGTCCTCGTCCGGGTCGCCCCACTGGTCGGGCGGTCCGCCGAACTCGCCGATGAGGATGGGGAGGCCGGCGGCCACGAAGGCGTTCAGGTAGTCCGTGATCTCCTGCGCCGTGTCGTAGACGCTGTACATGTGGATCGAGAAGATCAGGTTGCCGGTGGGATCCGCGTCGTACACGGACTGGGCGTTGGCCCGCATCACGCCCTGCCAGTCCTGGCCCCAGTTCGGCGCGTCCACCATGATCGTGTGCTCGAAACCGGCGCTGCGCAGCTTCTCGACGGCGGCGATGGTCGGCTCCGTCCAGCCCGCGGGGTCGGTGTTGCCCCAGGGCTCGTTGCCGATGTTGATGACGACGTAGTCCTCCTCGCCGGTGAGGACGTCCCTGAGGCCGATCCAGTAGTCGGCCGCCTGGTCCAACGTGCCGGCCGCGGGCTCCTCGCCGTAGCCGGTGGTGTCGTGCACCTCCAGCACGCAGATCAGGCGGTTGGCCTTGCACTGGGCCACGACGGAGGCCACGTCCTCTGGGGTGTTCCTGGTCCAGCGGTGGCCGTTGGACAGCACGACGCGCACGCTGTTGGCGCCGAGCGCCTTGATGTCCGCCAGCGACTGTGTCTCGCCGGGATACCAGGTGTGGGCGTGGTTCACGCCGCGCATGACGAAGTCGTTGCCGTTGCCTTCCAGCAGTCGGCCGTCGCTGATGTGCAGGCCGGTCGCGAGCGCGCCGGGCGACTGCGACTGCGCCTGCGACCGGGCCTGCGCCGGGGCCGCGCCGAGGGCGAGGAGGCCGAGGACGGTGGCCAGGGCGGTCAGCAGGGCGGGCACGAGGCTCCTGCGCCTCGTGCCGCGCCATGTTCTTGATCTCGATCGTGATCCTGATCCTTGTGGTGTCACTGCGACTCCAGGAGTGGGCATCAGAAACCTGACATCGAAGCCAATCGAAAACCGTTCGACGTGGGAGCGCTCCCACATCTCCCATGAAACGCACTTAGCCAGGGACACGTCAAGCAATCCGCGGGGCTGGTCGAGGACGACGGCCGAGGGTGAGGAGCGCTCAACCCGGAACAATCGCGCCCCGTTCGGCCCTCCCACGGCCGCCCCTGCGCATCCCCCACCCCAGACACCCCGTCACCGCCACCGACACCCCCGCCATCGCCGTCATCGCCACCGCCGGGGAGGCGACCTGGGCCACCGCCCCCGCGAGCGCCGCGCTCACGCCCTGCGTCGTGAGCATCCCCGCCGAGTGCAACCCCAGGGCGTGGCCGCTGAGTTCCTCGGGGACCAGGGCCAGCAGGCGCTCCTGCTGGACCAGGCTGGCCCCGAAGCCGACCGAGGCCACAGTGACGGCGACGGCGGCGAGCGGGATCGCCGGGCGTGTGAAGAAGAGCAGGTACGGCGCGGCCAGCAGCAACAGCAGCGGTACGCCGAGGCGGGCGCGCACAGCGCGCGGCACCAGGCGGCCGATCGTCACGTCTCCGACGAACATCCCCAGCGCCGCACAGGCGAACAGCAGCCCCGCGGCCCCGGGGGCATACGGCACGAACAGCGACTCGCAGCCGACGATCAGGCCGTTGGGCACCCACAGGGCGAGGTAGAGGCGCCGGCGAGGGGCGGAGGACCACAGGAGGGCGTTGGTGCGCCAGGTCGCCGCCACGGACGGGCGGGCCGACGTGCGCGCCGGCCGGGGCCCCAGGCCCAGCCGGGCGAGGACGGCCGCCGCCAGGAACAGCAGCGCCGACAGCAGCAACGTCACGCGCGCCGACCCGATCGCCACCAGCAGGGCGCCGCCCGTCGCGTATCCGGAGATCTGCATGACGCCGCTCATCATGTTGAACACCGAACGGCCCAGCAGATAGCCGTCCTTGGGCAGGATCTCCGTCAGCAGTCCCCATCGCACTCCTCCGCCCAGCGACGCGATCAGCCCCTGCGCCAGTACGACGACCAGGACCGCCCCGATCGGCAGGCCGGGCAGCGCCAGGAGCGCCGTACCCACCGCGAAGCCCGCCGAGACGGCCGTCAGCGCGTTCCTGGGCGGCAGGCCGTCCGCCCACGACAGGAACAGCGTCGCGCCCAGCACCTGCGCCAGCGACGGCCCGAACATGCTCACCGCCGACAGCAGCGGCGAGCGGGTCGCCTCGTACACCAGCGTGCCCAGAGCCAGGCCGCCGATCGTCTGGCCCGCGATGTGGGCCGAGGAGGAGAGGAAGAGCGGGGTGAACTCGGGTGTGCGGAACAGGTGTCGGTAGCTGCGCATGCGCGGAGTCTCCGGCCGCCCGGCACCGGCGCGTTACTGTTTCGCGCACACGCGAAAGGACCGGGGGGAACGGGACGACCATGGGCTGGTGGCAGGTCGACGCCGACACCCTCGCCCGCAGCCGCTTCCTGCTCTCCCCCTACGCCGAGACCTTCGCGAGCCTCAAGCTCCTGCACGCCGGTGCCGGTGCGCATCCCGGCGAGCAGGCCTGGCTGCGCGCCCATCTGCCGGCGTACCGGGCCCGGCTCGCGGCCGATCCCGTCGCCGCGGCGCTCGTCCGCGCCGGGCTCGGCCGGGACTGGATCGCCGACTTCCTGACGCCGACCCCGTGGGACGGGGAGAGCTTCGCGGACGCGGTCGCGCGGGTGCGCGCGGCACGGCCCGAGGCCGTCCGCGCGCATCTGCGGATGTCCCTCGGCGGTCCGCTGCCCGCCGCGCTGGAGCGGGACGACCTCGCCGAGCGGGCCGCACGGCTGGTCGAGTACGTCTGGGAGGAGGGCGTACGACCGTACTGGGCCCGTCGGCGGCGTGTGCTGGAGGCCGATGTGGTCGCCCGCACCGCGCAGGCGGGGCAAGGTGGCTGGGCGGCCGTACTGGACGCCTTGCGGCCGGGGCGGACGCGGTGGCTCGGGGAGAGCCGGTTGCAGGTCAATCTGCACGAGTATCCACCGCGGGAGATCTCGGGTGCGGAGCTGCTCCTCGTGCCGGTCACCCCGCAGACCGGGTGGGTGTCGTGGGAGGAGCCGCGGCGGGAGCGGTACGCCGTCGTCTACCCGTGCGCGGGCGTCCTCGCCGACGAACGCGCCCGGCCGCCCGTGCCCGCCGCCCTCGGCGCGCTGCTCGGGCGGGCGCGGGCCCAGGTGCTGGTGCTGCTGGAGTCGCCGCTGAGCACGACCCAGGTCGTCGCCGTGACCGGGCTGGGGCTCGGGTCGGTCGGGCGGCATCTGCGGGTGCTGCTGGACGCGGGGCTGGTGCAGCGGCGACGGGCCGGGCGCTCGGTGCTGTACTCACGGACGGCGGCGGGAGAGGTGCTCCTGAGGTCGGCCGACCAGCCGAACCCTCCTGTACGCGGTTCCGACACCCCCCGGCGTTAGCATCCGCCCATGACGACCAATGACGCACACGCATCCGTCCTCGACACCGACATCGACGCGCTCCAGGGCGGCTCCGCCGACCTCAAGCAGTACGCCGGACAGGCCGTGCTCATCGTGAACGTGGCCTCCAAGTGCGGGCTGACCCCGCAGTACGCCGGGCTGGAGCGGCTGCACGAGCGGTTCGCGGACCGCGGGTTCACCGTGCTCGGCGTGCCCTGCAACCAGTTCCTCGGGCAGGAACCCGGCAGCGCCGAGGAGATCGCCGAGTTCTGCTCGGCCACGTACGGCGTGACCTTCCCGATGACCGAGAAGGTGGAGGTGAACGGGGAGGGCAGGCACCCGCTGTACGAGCGGCTGGTCGGCTTCGCCGACGGCGAGGGGCACAGCGGGGACATCCGCTGGAACTTCGAGAAGTTCCTGATCGGGCGGGACGGCAAGGTCGTCGCCCGGTTCTCGCCGCAGACCGAGCCGGAGGCGGCGGAGGTCGTGGCGGCGGTGGAGCGGCAGCTCGCCGCTTGACCTTTCCCCTGGGGCAGACCCGAGTTTCCTGTCACCGGGCGAACGGCGCCCGGTGACGGAGGATGACGTGGTGGACGTGGCAGAGGAACTGCTCACCATCGGGGCGTTCGCCGCCCGGGCGCGGCTGTCGGCCAAGGCCCTGCGGCTGTACGACCGGCTGGGCCTGCTGGCCCCGGCGCACGTCGACGAGGCCAGCGGCTACCGCTACTACCGCGCCGGACAGGTCGAACGCGCCCGGCTCGTGGCGCTCCTGCGCCAGCTCGACATGCCGCTCGCGCGGATCGCCGAGGTCGTCGAGGCGCCGGACGGGGCGGCTGCCGCCGACCGGCTCGACGCGTACTGGGCGGACGTGGAGGCACGGGTGGCGGGGCAGCGGACGCTCGCCGCGTACCTCCGTGGACGACTGTCGGGGAGGAGCTCCGAAATGTACGGGAAGTTCGTGGTCGAGACGGTGGACGTGCCCGAGCAGGTGCTGATCACCGAGACGCGGCATGTGCTGGCGGGTGAGCTGCCGGCCTGGATCGGGGCGTCGCTGGGCCGGTTGGAGGAGGCGGCAAAGGAGTGCGGCGGCAGCACGGCGGCGCCGTTCGTCGTGTACCACTCGGAAGTGTCGATGGAGAGCGACGGACCGGCCGAGTCCTGCGTGCCGGTGGCCGACGAGGCGGCGGCCCGGGCATGGGTGTCGCAGCACGGCCGTACGTGGGAGACGAAGGTCCGCGTGGAACCGGCCCAGCGGCTCGCCTACACCCGGATCACCAAGGCGCAGGTGGCGCATCCCCAGATCCTGGCGGCCTTCGGGGCGGTGGAGGCATGGATCCCGAAGCAGGGGCTGTGGCAGGCGGGCCCGTGCCGGGAGATCTACTTCGCGGACTGGGACGCGGCCGGGGCAGAGGACCCGGTGTGCGACGTGGCGTTCCCCGTGCGGTGACCTGACGGCCCAAGGACGGGCCCGAGGGCGGGCCGAGGACAGCCCCGAGCCCTCTCGGCTAGGACGGCGAACTGGTCGAGAGGGCTCTTGGGGTGCTGCTGTGCAGTTGTCGGGCGGCGTCAGGGAGGTGTCCCCCTCCCCTTACGCCTTGACCGAGGCCACGAAGACGCTCCACGCGGTCGCGGGGAACGCCAGGACGGGGCCCTCGGTCACCTTGGAGTCCCGGACGGAGATTGCGGACAGGACAGGGGACTTGATCTCGACGCACGCGCCGTTGCCCTGGGAGTAGGAGGACTTGACCCACGTGTCCGTCGCGCCCTGCTTGATTGCCATTTTCGCTCCGGTAAGCAGTTGCTGAGTTGCTGTGATTGCGCCAACGTTCTTGCTCGATGGCGTGATCGACGCTACTCGCCAACATCGCCGCACGGAGCGGCCATTCACTCGACCGGCTGGCTTATTCCCGCTAGGACTTCCGCACGAGGCGGGCGAGGGTGTATCTTTCCGCCCCGCATGTCCCGCAGGGCTCAGCGGGCGTAACTCTTCGCCACATCCGAGAGGAATTCCCGGGTTTGGTCGACATTCAGGGCCTGTGCCCGCAAGTGCTCGTACATCACGCTGTACTTCTGGACGTCCTGCGGCTTCTCCAGGTAGAGGTCGCTGGTGACACCCTCGATGTAGACCACGCTGGAATCCGCGGCGTCGGGGAACTCCAGGATCGCGTACTGCCCGCTCACGCCGGGGTGCGCGCCCATCTGGAACGGGATCAACTGCACGGTGACATGCGGCAGCTGGGACATCTCCAGCAGATGCTCCAGCTGGTCGATCATCACCTGCTTGTTGCCGACCTCGCGGCGTACGGCGGCCTCGTCGAGCACCGCCCACAGGCGCAGCGGGTTCTCCTCGGCGGCAATACGTTCCTGCCGACGCAGCCGCACCTGAACGCGTCTGTCGATGTCCGTGGGCGTCGCCTCCGGCAGCGCGCCGCGGATCAGCGACTCGGCGTACTGACGGGTCTGCAACAGGCCGGGGACCACCTGCGGGTCGTACACCCGAAGGCTCGCCGCGTCCGTCTCCAGACCGATGTAGACGCTGTACGGGATGTCACCGAAGGAATGCCACCAGCCCTGCTGGCGCGAGTCCTTGGCCATCTGCATCAGCGAGTCGACGATCCGGTGGTCCTCCACCTCGTAGACACCGCACAGGTCACGGACGTCGCGCTGACTGATGCTGCGCCGGCCGTTCTCCAGACGGCTGATCTTCGACTGGGACACCAGCAGCCGCTCCGCCACCTCCTCGGCCGTCATGCCCTTGAGCTCGCGGAGCCTGCGCAGCTCCTGGCCGAGCCGGCGCCGCCTGACGGTGGGATTGACATTGGACGCCACGGGACGTACACCTCCGGCTGCGTGCCTCGAACTTGCAACTATGCGTATCTGCTGCTGAGCAGACTGCCACCAAGGGGCTACTTACCGCTGGGAAACAGCGGATATGCAGCGGATATGCGGCGGATATGCGGTGGGTACGCGACAGGACGCAAGTTCGCACCACTTCGCACGAGCGGTACGCGAAGGGGCCGCGGACACGCGGCCGCGCGGGGTGGTGGGGCCGTCCGTCGTCCGAACGACGGCTCCCGCCACCCCGCGCGGACCGCTGCGGCTCCCGAACCGGGTCTTGGGGACTCAGGTGCGGCGCTGACGGTGCGTGGTGCGGCCCTGTGGACCGTACCGATGGTGCTGGGTGGTGCCGTTGGGTCGCGTCGGCGCGCTGCCGTGGGACTGCGGCTCAGTGGGCCACGGCGCGTGCCATCGTGCCGCGGCGCGGCTGCACCGGGACACTCCGGGCAGGCTCCGCCGACCTGGCACCGGCGGCGGCCTGACGGCCGGCCGGGGCAGGGCTGCGGCGCGGCTGGGCCGCGACGCCGTTCTGAACGTCCATCACGGCGTGCGCCACGAGGCCGCCCATCGGGTCGTGCCGGATCAGGTCCCGCAGCCGGGAACGGGACGAGCGGCCCTCGTTGCCCGGATAGAGGTGCTTGCCGAGGCCGACCGCGTGGGCCAGTGCGGCGAGCGCAGCGGTCCGCGGGTCCGGCGGTACGCCGGTGCGGATCGCGGAATCCAGCCGGGCCCTGATCTCCCGGCTGATGGCGTTGTCCGTCGCCTGGTAGCGAGTTGTCGGCAACACCCCGCACATCTGACCGGCCACGGCATGCACCATGCCGCACCGCTCCAGATGCGAGAGGTAGGTCTGGCGGAGCCCCAGTCGTGGCCCGCCGATCCAGTGGACCGCCCGTACCGGAGCGCCACGCCTGCGCAGCAACTCCAACGCGCAATCCAGTGTCGGATCTCCTGTCGGCCGTGGTACCACCACGGCGATACGATCCCCGTCTGGGGCTATCCGTCCGGCCAGCGCCAGCTCCACTAGCTGTGCTCCGGCCAGACCGAGGTCGAGCGACTGCGGCTGTGCCGTGGTACCCGTTGCCGGGTCCAGTGCCAGCAGCAGAAGCTCCTCCGGAAGTGTTCTGCGGCTCCTGCCCATCCATGCCTCCCCGCGTGGATGAATGACAGGGTGACCCCTCTCACATTGGTCTGTCGAGGGTGCGTGACCTGTTTGTAAGGGAACCAGTAGGTATGTCGTTCTCGTCTTCGGCGTGGGTCGGGTCCGCACACAGGACACTGGTACATGGTTCGGACAGCGCTTCGGACAGTCCTGTGGGGGCGGCGGTCCGGGCAACGGTTCACGGTTGGGTACGCGCACGGAGGCGTGCGGCGCATGGAGGAGGCATCGGTGGCGGGCGAGTCCCCCGACAGGTCGAAGCAGCGCGAGTCGTCGGCAGAACCGACGTCGGGGAGCGCGAGTCCGGTTCCCGAAGCCAGGAACGGCGCCACCACCCCTGACCCACGGCTCGCCGTGGCACGGGAGTCCGGGGGCGGGCGTGAGGCGGACACGGCGACGCGGGTGCTCTCGGTGAAGGAACTCTCCGAGGAGTCCGAGGGGGCTGCTGCGGAGGCGGCTTCCGAGCAGCCCGCGGGCCGTGCGGAGCGCGAAGCACCCGAGGACGGCGCCGAGTCCGACGCGACGGGCGACGAGCGGCTGCGGGCGGCGGTGGCGGCTTGGGTGACATCCGCCGACGAGGGTGACGCGGACGCGGACGAGCCCGGCGACGGGGCTGCCGACGAGGCCGAGGACGTGACGGCCGCCGACGCCGGGGACTCCAGCGAGGAGGACGGCTCCGAGAAGGGCACCGCCGAGGCCGAGACGGCCGCCGGTCAGGACAACTCCGCCCAGGGAGAAACGCCCGCCCGTCAGGTGAACTCCGCCCAGGGAAAAACGCCCGCCCGTCAGGTGAACTCCGCCCAGGGAAAAACGCCCGCCCGTGCGGTGAACTCCACCCAGGACGAGACGCCCGCCCGTCAGGTGAACTCGGCCCAGGGAGAAACGCCCGCCCGTCAGGTGAACTCCGCCCAGGACGAGACGTCCGCCGTGGAGGAGGCTCCCGCCCAGCGGAGCGGGCCCACCGAGGAACAGGACGCTCACGGCGAGGAGACCGGGAACACCGGCGCCGCAGCCCAGGCGACCAGGAACACGAGCGCCACCGCCGGGAAAGCCGGGGACACCAGCGCCGCAGCCGGCGGGGCCAACGGCCAGGCCGGTGCCGCACGCGAGACGGCCAAGGGTGAGACCAGCTCCGCACGCGAGACGGCCAAGGGTGAGACCAGCGCCGCACCCGAGACAGCCGACAACGACACCAGCGCCGCAACCGTGACAGCCGACAACGACAACGACACCGACGCCGCACCCGAGGACGCCGAGGACGCTCCCAAGGACGGCCCCCGGGACGCCCCCAAGGACGCCGCCCCTGTCGGCGTCAAGGGCGACTCCCAGCACGCCGCCAAGAGCGGCCGCGACGCGCGCTCCGACGCCCCCAAGGCCGACGCACCCGCCGTAGACCAGCCCACGGCCGTCTTCAGGGCCGTGAAGCCGTCGGGACCGGCCGTTGACCAGCCGACCACCATGCTGAAGCTGGGGGGCGCCAGGAAGCCCGCTCCGGCGCCGGAGTCGGACGCCGAGCGCACCAGCAAGTTCGTCGCGCTCAAGCCCCTGGACGACCCGTCGACGCGCAAGCCCCCGCGGGCCGCCGAGGCGACGACCGCCCTGCCGAAGGTCCCGGCGGAGCAGCCCAAGGCGCCCGCCGAGGCCACCACCGCGCTCCCGAAGGTCCCCGCCGACCAGACCGCCTCCGTGCCGCAGGTCGGCCCGGAGCGGACGACGCAGCAGCCCCTGCCGCCGAAGCCGCCGCTGGATCTGCTGGCCGAGCTGACCAACACCCCGCCGCCCCCGGAGACCCCGCTGCGGACGGCGGTGCGGCGGGTCAAGATCTGGACGCCGCTGGTACTGCTGCTGGTGATCGTGTTTGCGATCGTGCAGGCCGTACGACCGGTGCCGACGCCCACCCTCGAACTCACCGCCGAGGAGTCGTACACCTTCGACGGCAGCCAGGTCACCCTGCCGTGGCCGAACGAGGGTCAGGGCGCGATGGACGTCACCGGCGTCGGCACGATGGGCGGCTTCGGCGAGCAGAAGCCGGTCGCCATCGGCTCGGTCGCCAAGGCCATGACGGCGTACGTCGTGCTGCAGAAGCACCCGTTGAAGCCCGGCGAGGAGGGCCCGAAGATCACGGTCGACGCGCTCGCCGAGAAGGAGGGCGGCTACAACGAGGAAGGCGAGTCCACGCTCACCACTGCCAAGGAGGGCGACCAGCTCACCCTGCGTCAGGCCCTGTCCGCCATCATGATCCCCTCCGCGAACAACATCGCGCGTCTGCTGGCCCGTTGGGACGCCGGTACCGAGGCCGCGTTCATCAAGAAGATGAACGACACGGCCAAGGAACTGGGCATGAAGAACACCACGTACACCGACGCCTCCGGACTGAAGGAGACCACCGTCTCCACCGCCGAGGACCAGGTGAAGCTCGGCAACGAGCTGGTGAAGATCCCGGCCCTGGTGGAGATCACCAAGCTGCCCTCGTGGATCGACCCGTCCGGCCAGAAGTGGCGCAACTGGAACGACCTCGTGCCGTACGACGGCGCCATCGGCATCAAGACCGGCACCACCACCGCGGCCGGCGGCAACCTGCTGTTCGCCGCCCGCAAGGAGGTCGGCGGCGAGACGGTCACCGTGGTCGGCGCGATCCTCGGCCAGCACAAGGCGCCGATCATCGACACGGTGAACGCCGTCAGCAAGACCGCGATGCTCGCCGCCCAGGACGCGCTGACCTCGGCGAAGATCCTGAAGAAGGGCGATGTCGTCGGGTACGTCGACGACCAGCTCGGCGGCCGGACACCGGTCGTCGTCACGCAGGACGTCACCGCGGTCGGCTGGGCGGGCCTGAAGGTGAAGCTGTCCTTCGCCTCCGACGCCGTACCGCACACCGCGAAGGCCGGCACCAAGGTCGGCACGCTCACCGTGGGCGACGGCAGCGGCGGCGCGGTCGAGGTGCCCGTGGCCCTGCAGTCGGACCTCACCGAACCGGGCTTCACGGAGAAGCTGACCCGCGTCGCCTGACCCGGCCCACGCCGCCCCACCACCCCACCGCACCCCGTCGGCGGAGCCCTCCCCGGGCGCCCGTCGGCGGGGTGCGTGCTAGCGTCACGAAACGGGACAGGACGCCCGCGCACGGGACGGGCGCCGGAACGCCTCGGCACATGGCCGAAAACGGCCGGGAAACGGGGCGTGCGGCCGAGAAGAGAAGACGGGACACGGGGAGTGCCAACAGGTGGCCACTGCGGAGCCGACACGCGCCGACGACACCGGTCCGGGCCCGGGATCCGGCCCGCGAATACGCGTGCCCGCGGGACCGTCCGAGGGATCGCCCGACGCATCGCCCAGTGGGCCGCCCGGGGTGACCGTCCGTGACCGGCTGAAGCGACTCGCCCGGCATCCCGTCCTGCTCACCACCGCCGTCGCGGGCGTGCTCCACGTCACCTGGTTCTTCACGTTCGCGAACAGCGGTGGAGACCTCGCGGCGCAGGACGCCTGGGCCGAGTTCGTCGGCCGCCACCCCGACTCGGCGTACAACCTCGCCTGGTACGGCGGCATGCACCCGGTGTCGTACAGCGTGGTGTCGCCGTATCTGATGTCGCTGCTCGGTGTGCGGACGACGATGATGATCGCGGGGACGCTCTCCGCGGGGCTGCTGACGCTGATCCTGGTCCGCAGCCGGGCGGTGCGGCAGCCGCTGTGGGCCGGGCTCGCAGGAGTGTTCGGGCTGCTGTGCAACGCGGTGTCGGGGCGGGTGACGTTCGGGCTCGGCACGCTGTTCGCGCTGGCCGCGGTCGCGGTGGTGTTCTGCTGGCCGTACCGCTGGCGCTACAAACGCTGGGCGAAGGCCCTGTGCGCCGCTCCCCTCGCCGCGCTCGCCACCATGTCCTCGCCCGTCGCCGGGCTGTTCGTCGGTCTGGTCGCGGTGGCGCTGTTCCTGCAGAAGCGGCGGCCGGGCGCGTGGGCGCTGGGGCTCGCGCCGTCCGCCGTGGTGGCGGTGTCGGCGTGGGCGTTCCCGTTCTCCGGCACCCAGCCGATGTCCTTCGGGTCGGCGGCCCTGCCCCTGGTCTACTCGGCCCTCGTCTTCCTTCTCGTCCCGCACGACTGGAAGACCGTGCGCATCACCTCCGCCGTGTACGGCCTGTCCGTGCTGCTGGTGTGGGTGATCAGCTCGCAGATCGGGTCGAACATCACGCGGCTGGCGATGCTGTTCGCGGGCGTGGCGCTGCTGGCCGCGCTGCCGTTCGCGGTGCCGCGCTCGCGCAAGTGGTACGCGATCGTGGTGGCCTTCGTCGGTTTCGTCAGCTGGATCGGCTACAAGTCGGTCGACGACGTGGTCCATACGACGCCGAGGGCGTCCTGGGCGCGGGAACTGGCCCCGCTGGTCAACGAGCTGCAGCAGGTCGGCGCCGAGAAGGGCCGCGTCGAGGTGGTCCCGGCCCGCTCCCACCGCGAGGCCTCCGCGCTCGCCCCGTACGTCAACCTCGCCCGCGGCTGGAACCGCCAGGCCGACATGGAGCGCAATCCGCTCTTCTACGACGACACCCTCAACTCGGCCAACTATCACGAGTGGCTCAAGCGCTGGGCCGTGCACTACGTCGTGCTGCCCAAGGACGAGCCGGACGGGGACGGCGGTGAGCGGGAGCGGCAGCTGGTGCAGCGCGGGCTGCCGTACCTGACGCAGGTGTGGGGGGACGCGAACTGGCAGCTGTTCCGGGTGACCGACCCGACCCCGCTCGCCGATCCACCGGCCATCGTGGACCGGGCCGAGCAGGGTGAGATGACGCTCCGGGTGAAGCAGCCGGGCCGGGTGCTGATCCGCGTTCCGTACTCGCCGTGGCTGAAACTGGTCGACGCCAAGGGCGAGGGGGTCGAGGCGCCGCAGGAGACGGAGGCCTCCAAGGACCGTCCCGAGGGCGCGCCGAAGACGTACCTCAACATCAACGGCTGCCTGATGGAGACCGAGGAGGACGCGCAGGGCGACAAGTGGACGGTCCTGCTGGCGCCGCGCGCGGGGACGTACCGGCTGGCGTCGCCCTACGACCTGCCTCGGGGGACGCCGTGTCCGGAGGAGCTGAGGTGATCAGCGGAGCTGGTCGACGTACCGGTCCGTGCCCGGCACGGTGGGAATGAACGGCGCGACCAGTTCCGTCCGCCCCAGTTCCTCCCTCTCGCCCAACCCCGCGAAGTACTGCTCCCAGCACTCCCTGGGATCCGTCTCCAGGAACCACAGCAGGGTCAGCCGGGTGTCGACGCCCTCGACCTGCTTGACGTAGGTCATACGGTCGCCGGGCAGCGGGACCGGCCGGAAGACGGTGACCAGGGCGGCCGGGGAGCCTTTGAGCCGCCTCGGCAGGTGGCGGGTGCGCAGCCACTGCAGCAGTTCGGCGCGCTGCTGCGGCGAGTCGGCGTCGACGACCTGGAGGACCAGTCCGGCGTAGGGGTGGTCGAGGGCGTGGAAGTCCCGGGGCCCGGCGGCACCGTCGCGGTACACGGTGGTCTCGTGGTCCTGGAACGCGGTGAAGACATGGGTGCGGGCGTGATGGACGCGGGCGTCGTGGTTGAGGCGCTTGTTGATCGCGACGGTCCACTTCATGTGGTCGGCGTGGCGGCCGGCGGTGATCCAGTACGTCGACAGGTAGCAGCCGGCGGTGACGGGCTGGGCGATCGCCGACTTCTCGGGGTAGCGCAGGAGTTGCAGATCGCGGGTGGCCACCCAGCGGCGGCCGGCGTACATCCAGGGCATGGCCATCGCGCCGGCGTAGTAGTGGTCGTCCTCGTACCAGCGGTTGTAGGCGTACTCGTGGCCCGGGTGCGGTTCGACCATGGTGATCAGGGCATGGCCGGGGCGGACGCCGTAGGGGCCGACGGCGGCCAGTTCGGCGTAGAGCTCGCTGCGGGTGTCCATGGTGTTCCCCTTTCCTCGCGTCGCCCCTACTCTGACGCTCCGTCAGAAATATGGCCAGAGAGGTGGGGTCCCCGGTGTCGCTGCTGCACGGCAGGACAGTCGTCGTCTCCGGCGTGGGCGCCGGACTCGGCCATCAGGTCGCGGCCGCCGTCGTACGGGACGGCGGGAACGCGGTGCTCGGCGCGCGCACGGAGGCGAACCTCGCCAAGAGCGCGGCCGCGATCGACCCGGACGGGGCGCACACGGCGTACCGGGCGACGGACATCACCGACGAGGGGCAGTGCGCGGCGCTGGCCGGGCTGGCGCGGGAACGGTTCGGGGGGATCGACGCGGTGGTCCATGTCGCCGCCCGGGACAGCTACTTCGGCGGGCTTCAGGACGCCGACTTCGACACCTGGCTGTCGGTGATCGACGTGAACCTGCTGGGGTCGCTGCGGATGACGCGGGCGTGTCTGCCGGGGCTGAAGGAGGGCGGCGGCGGGTCGGTCGTCTTCATCGGGACGCAGTCGGCGGTGGCGGCTCCGTCGCAGGTGCGGCAGGCGGCGTACGCGGCGTCGAAGGGCGCGCTGACCAGCGCGATGTACTCGCTGGCGCGGGAGTTGGGGCCGTACCGGATCCGGGTGAACACCGTGCTGCCGGGGTGGATGTGGGGGCCGCCGGTGCAGGCTTACGTGCGGTTCACCGCGCACACCGAGGGGGTGCCGGAGGAGGAGGTGCTGGGGCGGCTGACCGGGCGGATGGCGTTGCCGGAGCCGGCCACGGACGGGGACGTGGCGGACGCGGCGGCGTTCCTGGCGTCGGACCGGGCGCGGGCCATCACGGGGCAGTCGCTGCTGGTCAACGCGGGGGAGTTGATGCGCTGAGGACACCCACCGCTGATTCATGTGCGTGAACGCAGGTCATCGTACCGAACTTCTTTGCCCGCTCTTGACCTTCCACTTTCTTGTCGTGCTCGCGTCGCCGCACTCACGATGAGCGGGCCGTGCACAAGGCGGACCCCGGAAGGTTGGCACATGAACAGTCTCGACTGGGCCGTGCTCATCGGCTACTTCGGTGTGATGGTCGCGATCGGCGTCTGGTCGCACAAACGCGTCGACAACGTCAGCGACTTCTTCACCGCCGGCGGGAAGATGCCGTGGTGGCTGTCCGGCATCTCGCACCACATGTCGGGATACAGCGCGGTGATGTTCACCGGGTACGCCGGGATCGCCTACACCTACGGTGTCACCTCCTTCGTGACCTGGTCCTTCCCCATCGCGCTGGGCATCGCCATCGGGTCGAAGCTGTTCGCCCCGCGGATCAACCGGCTGCGCTCCCGGCTCCATGTGGCGTCCCCGCTGGAGTATCTGAAAAACCGTTACGACCTGAAGACCCAGCAGGCGCTGGCCTGGTCCGGCATGCTGCTGAAGATCGTGGACGTCGGCGCCAAGTGGGCCGCGATCGCCACCCTGTTGTCCGTCTTCACCGGGGTCTCCCTCAACCAGGGCATCCTCATCACCGGCACCATCACCGCCATCTACTGCACGATCGGCGGCCTGTGGGCGGACGCGCTGACCGAGCTCGGGCAGTTCGTGATCCAGCTCCTCGCCGGGATCGCGATGTTCGTCGCGGTCGTGGCGAAACTCGGCGACTACGGCGGCTTCTTCGGCGTCTGGGACCGGCCGGAGCTGGACGGCCACGAGCAACCGCTGGTGGGCCCGTACGGCACGGTGTTCCTGCTCGCCTTCCTCTTCATCAAGCTCTTCGAGTACAACGGCGGCATGCTCAACCAGGCCCAGCGGTACATGGCGACGCCGACCGCGAAGGAGGCCGAGCGGTCGGCACGGCTGTCGGCGATCCTGTGGCTGGTCTGGCCGCTGGTGCTGTTCTTCCCGATGTGGATGTCGCCGCTGCTGGTGGAGTCGCAGAAGCCGGACGGTTCCGACTCCTACGCCCTGATGACCGAACAGCTCCTGCCGCACGGCCTGTTGGGCCTGGTCATCGTCGGCTTCTTCTCGCACACCATGGCGATGTGCTCCTCCGACGCCAACGCCATCGCCGCCGTCTTCACCCGGGACTGCGCGCCGGTGATCTGGGCCAGGGCGCGGACGTGGACCGAGCGCAGGGGGCTGATCGTGGCGCGGGTCGCGACCGTCGTCTTCCTCGGGCTGTCCATGGCGGCGGCGACGCAGGTCAACTCCCCCACGTTCAAGGACATCATCACCGTCGTGATCAAGTGGGTGGCCGGGCTGATGGGCCCGATGGCCATCCCGATGATGCTGGGCCTGCTGCGGCCGTTCCGCCGCTCCGGGCCGACGGCGGCGCTCACCAGCTGGGCGGCGGGGCTGTTCGCCTTCTGGCTGGTCAACTACCCGATCAACTGGAGCGTCGAGGGCGGTGTGCCGCTCCAGTATCAGGTGTCGATCCCGCTGGCGGTGTCACTGATCCTGTACATCCTCATCGGCCACCTGAAGCCGGAGGACACCCCGGACCGGCTGGCGATCATCGAGAAGATCAACACGGACGAGGACGGAGCGGCGGCGGCCGTACCGGCATCGGCCGGAGCGGCGGACGGCGTGGTGGGGGCCGCGCCGGGCAAGGAGTAGCGGCGGAGTCCGTACGCCGGAAGGGCGGCCACCTGCCGGGTGGCCGCCCTTCGGGGCTGAACGGGGCGGGAGCGGAGCCTGAGCGGCTACTCGCCCTCGTCGCCCGGCTCGGGTGGGCTGCAGAGCGAGTTCCCCATCACCGCCCACTGGGTGGGCGACCGTGCCGCCCCGGTGCGTGCCCGCGACCGGCTGCTCGCCCTGCCGACCGGACCTGCCCGAAGCCATCCGCCACTGCGCGCAGACGGTGACCGGCGTCTCGGATGCCCCGGCCGGCTCGTCAGGCGGGCTGTTGCCCGATCCTGTCGACGATCCCGACCTCCAGCAGGGCCGTCTCGTCCGTGCCGAGGTAGTCCAGGGTGGTCCTGTCGAAGACCCAGGTGTCACGGTCGTCGATGTTCTGGAAGGTGAGCCCGATGCCGTGCCGCCCGGCGGCGTCGGTCGCGTCCGGGACCACCGTGACGCCGGGGATCTTCGCCGCCGCGCGGTAGAGGGCCGCGCTGACGTCGGGGATGAGGACGGCCCGGTCCAGCAGGGTGTCGATCGTCTCCATCGCCGCCCACTCGTGGGTGGGGCCCTGCCCTTCGGTGTCGGCCCAGATCTTCTCGTACAGCTTCTGCGGGTCGGTGGGCAGGGCTTCCAGCCTCCGGTAGTCGGAGGGACCGGGGCCCGGGTACATCGTCATGTCCTGTGTGGACTTGCCGTCGCGGAACGGCCCGCCGCCGGACGGCGGGTCGAGGACCACGGTTCTGGCCAGCCCCGAGCGCCCGCCCTTGATCGCCTGCCAGTCCGTGCGCTCGTACTCCCACTCCTTGCCGGCCTCCTGCAAGTCGGTGCCCCGGACGCGGGTGTAGACGAACTGGTCGTCGCGGACGGGCACGGTCTCCTTGGCGGCGGCGGCCGTGGCGATGCGGTGGAGCAGGGCGACGGCCTCCTGGTCGGTGACCGGCCTGTCGGGTGCGCCGGGCCCCGCGGTGCCGAGGGCTACGGCGACGACGGCGGCCGCGGCGGCGAGGGGGACGGCGATCATCGTCAGGCGGCGGAGGGGGCGTGGACGGGGCGGGGGGATGGGCCGGGGGGAGGTTTCCCGGGCTCCCTGGGCTACTTGGGCTCCGCGGGCTCGGGCTCCCCCGGCGTTCTGGGCTCCCTGCGCTTGGGCTTCCTGGGTGAACTCGCGCATCAGATGGTCCTTCAGCAGGCTCTGACGGTCGCTGGGCAGGACCGGTTCACCCGGGCTCGGCAGCAGCCGGGCCATTTCTTCACGCTCTGCGGGGTTCATCGGCACTTCTCCTGGTTCGACCGGGCCACTCGGTGCGGCCATCCGGTTCCTGTCCGGCGGCGGGAGCGCGTCTCGCGGATTGTTTCGGTGTCTTCCTCAACTCCGCCTCGGCCAGCCGCCGCAGTCGCTGCCGGGCGCGGGCGAGGCGGGACCGTACGGTGCTGACGGGGACGCCGAGGGCGTCGGCGGCGGCCGTGTAGCTCAGCCCCGACCAGACGCACAGCGCGAACACCTCGCGCTCGGCGCGGCGCAGTTGGCGCAGGGCGGTACGGGCGGCCGCGAGCCGTTCGGCGTCCTCCATGCGGCCGACCAGTTCGTCGGCGAAGTCCGGCACCGTCTCGCGGTCCGCGCGCCGGTCCGGGAGCCGGGCGAGGGCGGCGCTGTGGCGGCGGGCGGCGCGGCGGGTGTTGCGCAGGACGTTGGTGGCGATGCCGTACAGCCAGGGCCGCAGTCCGTCGCCGTCCGCCGTGGGGTCGGGGGGCTCGGGTCTGAGCCGCTCCCGGAGCCGCCAGGCCTCCAGGAAGGTCAGCGAGACGACGTCCTCCGCGACGCCACGGTCACCGGACAGCCGGGCGGCGTGACCGTAGAGGGCCTGTGCGTGCGCGGCGAACAGGTCCGCGAAGGCCTCCGGGTCACCGGCCCGTATCCGGGCGCGTAGGGAAAGGTCCACAGTCCGGTCTGTCCGATCGCCGGGCGGGGTCCCTGTGAGGTCGGTCACACCCGGGGGTAGCGGGCCAGCCAGGCCGGGGAGGCGGCCGCCGGGCTGTGCAGGGCCGGGCCCTGGGTCATCTCCATGGCGAAGTCGTCGGCCAGTTCGAGGATCGTGGGGCGGCCCTCCAGCTCGGCCAGCCAGGCCGGCGGCAGGGCGGTCTCGCCGTGCAGGGCGCCGAGGAGGCCGCCGGTGAGGGCGGCGGTGGCGGCGGAGGGCCCGTCGTGGTTGACGGCGAGGCGCAGTCCGTGCCGTACGTCCTCGCCGACCAGGGCGCAGTAGACGGCGGCGGAGACGACCCGGTCGGCGGTGCCGTCGCCGGCCAGTCCGGCGACCCGGTCCGGCGTCGGGATGCCCTGCCGTACCGCACCCAGCGCGTGCTGCAACGCGTCGGCCACCGGCTGGTGCCCGGGCCGGGCGGCGAGCAGCGCGAGCGCCCGCTGCACCGCGCCGTCCAGGCTCTCGCCGCGCGCCAGCGTGTGCACGATCACGGCGTACGCGCCCGCCGCGAGGTAGGCGGTGGGGTGGCCGTGGGTCTGGGCGGCGCACTCCACGGAGAGCTGGGCGACGAGTTGCGGCTCCCAGCCGACGAGCAGCCCGAACGGCGCGGAACGGGCGGCGGCCTCGGGCCCCGCCTCCCCCGGATTCTTCGGCATCTCCAGCGTGCCCATGGTCTCGTCGCCGAGCCCGATCAGCAGGGCCCGGGCCGGGTCCCGCCGGGCGTACAGCCACTCCTCCCGGGCCAGCCACCCGTCGTCCTTGCGCCGCTCGTCCGGCCCCCAGTCGCGCTGGGTGGCGACCCAGCGCAGATACGCCCGGTGCAGATCGGTCGGCGGATGCCAGGCGCCGGTGTCCCGGCGGACCTGGGCGCGGATCAGCCCGTCGACGGAGAAGAGGGTGAGCTGGGTGAGGTGCGTGACGGCACCGCGCCTGCCAAAGGCCGGGGCCAGATCGACGACACCCTCGGGCCCGTGCGCCGCCCGAATACCGTCCATGTCCAACCCGTCGACGGGCGCGCCCAGCGCGTCCCCGACGGCGGCACCGAGCAGCGTCCCGCGCACCCGGCTACGGAAGTCCTGCTGCTCGGCACGCCCCCAGACGGCGCCCGCTGTCGCATCCACCAGACCTCCCCAGGGCACCGTCCGTACGTACGACAGCTCAGCACTGTATTCGACAGGGAAGGGGCGGATCAGGGGGCGTGGGCACTGTCCGACGCTGGTAGAGAATAGGCATGTCCACAACCACCCCAGGCACCACCAGACGCACACTCCCCGTCGTCGCCACCGCCCTCACCGGGACCGTGGCCCTCTACATCGCCCTCGTCGCCTTCGGGAACATCACGGACTTCGGGACGAACCAGGACTTCGTCCGGCATGTCCTGGCCATGGACACCACGTTCAAGGACGAGGACCTGATGTGGCGGGCCGTCACGGACACCGCGCTGCAGGACGCGGCGTATGTCGCGATCATCGCGTGGGAGACGGTCGCCGCGCTCCTGCTCATCGCCGGTACGTGGTTCTGGGCACGCGGCTCCTACGCGCCGGCGCGGCGGATATCGACGTACGGACTGCTGATGGTGATGCTGCTGTTCGGCGCCGGGTTTCTCGCGATCGGGGGTGAGTGGTTCGCGATGTGGCAGTCGGAGGACTGGAACGGGCTGGACGCGGCGACCCGGGTGTTCCTGGTGAGCGGGGTCGTGCTGCTGGTGAACCACCTGCCCAGCGAGCAGGCCGAGCCCACTACTTGACGACCGTCACCGTCGTCCCCGCCGTGCCGAAGGCCCACAGCGCCGTACCGTCGGCCGTCTTCATGCGGATGCCGCCGGTCCGCGTACCGGACGCGGCCGGCGGGGGCGAGGAGCCGTCCACCGCGGCGGAGAAGGCGATGCTGACGCCGGACTTGGCGGCGAAGTAGACGACGTGCTCGATCTGTACGCCGTCGGAGCCGGTGGTGGCCTCGGTGCGGGTGCCGACCGTGTACGTACCGGGGTCGGGGTCGACCGTGCCGGGCCACACCGTGAACGTACGGCGGGAGCTGTCACTGGCGTCGACCAGCCACACCCGCCGCTCCCCCAGCGAGTAGACGATCCGCCGCCCGGTCCCCGAGCCGTCGGGTACGGCCGCCGGGGCCGGCGTGCTCGGCGTGGGCTTGGCGCTCGCGGACGCCGAGGGGCCGGGCCGGGCCGCCGCGGCCGTGGGGCGCGGGCCCTGCTCGGCCTGCACGGTCAGCACGACGACCGCCGCGATCGCCCCCACGGTCAGGCCGGACACCCAGGCCCAGGAGGGAAGCCGTCGGGCAGGCACGGGCACGCATCTCCTCAGTCTCCGACCCCCGACATCGAGGGTCGGATCATCGTACTGTGCGTGCCTGAACGCCCCTCCGTCAGTCCAGCACCGGCAGCAACTCCGGCAGATGCCCGTCCGAGGCTGCCGCGGCCTTTTGCCGTTCCTCCGGGACCTCCCCGTACAGCGTCGTGCGGGGGCGGGACGGGCGGCCCGCCGCCTCCGCCACCGCCACCAGGTCGCGGACCGACTTGTACGATCCGTAGGACGAGCCCGCCATGCGGGAGATCGTCTCCTCCATCAACGTGCCGCCCAGGTCGTTCGCACCGGAGCGGAGCATTTCCGCCGCGCCGTCCGTGCCCAGTTTCACCCAGCTTGTCTGGATGTTGGGGATCCAGGGATGCAGGAGCAGGCGGGCCATGGCCGTGACCGCCCTGTTGTCCCTCGTCGACGGGCCGGGCCTGGCGATGCCCGCCAGGTACACCGGTGCGTTCGTGTGGATGAACGGGAGCGTGACGAACTCCGTGAAGCCGCCCGTGCGCTGCTGTATGCGGGCCAGCGTGCGCAGGTGGCCCAGCCAGTGGCGGGGCTGGTCCACGTGGCCGTACATCATCGTGGAGGAGGAGCGGATGCCCAGTTCGTGGGCCGTGGTGACGACCTCGATCCACGTGGCCGTGGGCAGCTTGCCCTTCGTCAGCACCCAGCGGACCTCGTCGTCCAGGATCTCCGCCGCCGTACCCGGGACGGAGTCCAGGCCCGCCTCCTTCGCCGCCGTCAGCCACTCCCGGATCGACATGCCGGTGCGGGTCGCGCCGTTCACCACCTCCATCGGGGAGAAGGCGTGCACATGCATGCCGGGGACCCGGGACTTCACCGCCTTCGCGATGTCGAAGTACGCCGTCCCGGGCAGGTCCGGGTGGATGCCGCCCTGCATGCAGACCTCCACCGCGCCCACGTCCCACGCCTGTTGGGCGCGGTCCGCCACCTGGTCCAGCGACAGCGTGTACGCGTCGGCGTCGGTGCGGCGCTGCGCGAAGGCGCAGAAGCGGCAGCCGGTGTAGCAGACGTTGGTGAAGTTGATGTTGCGGGTGACGATGTACGTCACGTCGTCGCCGACGGCCGACTTGCGCACGTCGTCCGCCACACGGCACAGCGCGTCCAGCGCCGGCCCGTCCGCGTGCAGCAGCGCCAGCGCCTCCTCGTCCGTCAGGCGTGTCGGGTCGTCCGCCGCCGTCGCCAGCGCCGCGCGCACGTCCGTGTCGATGCGCTCCGGGACCATCCCGGGGGCGGCCGCCTCGCGCAGGGCGCCCCAGTCGCCGTACACCTCGTCGAAGTCGTCGCGGCGGTCGGACGTACGGCCCTCGGTGTCGATCGTGGCGTGCAGGTCCGTACGACCGGACGGCACGAACGCCTCGTCCGGCTCCTGCCACGGGTGACCCTCGACGACCGCGTCCTGGCGGGCCAGGCCCGTCTCCGGGTCGGCCAGGGCCGCCACGTGCGGGCGCAGCCTCGGATCCAGCCAGGGCTCGCCGCGGCGGACGAACTCCGGGTACACGCAGAGACGTTCCCGCAGCTCGAAACCGGCGGCCGCGGACTTCGCCGCCAGTTCCTCGATCTGCGGCCAGGGGCGTTCCGGGTTCACATGGTCGATGGTCAGCGGGGAGACGCCGCCCCAGTCGTCGATCCCGGCGCCGATCAGCCGCTCGTACTCCGCGTCCACCAGGTTCGGCGGGGCCTGCAGACAGGCCGCCGGGCCCATGATGTGCCGGGCCACCGCCACCGTCGCGACCAGCTCGTCCAGCTCCGCGTCCGGCATGCCGCGCATCGCCGTGTCCGGCTTGGCGCGGAAGTTCTGGATGATCAGTTCCTGGATGCCGTGGTACGCCCGGGAGACGCGGCGCAGCGCGAACAGGGACTCGGCGCGCTCCTCGTACGTCTCGCCGATGCCGATCAGGATCCCGGACGTGAAGGGGACGGACGACCGTCCCGCGTCCTCCAACACCCGCAGGCGTACGGCGGGTTCCTTGTCCGGGGAGCCGTAGTGCGGGCCGCCGGGCTCAGACCAGAGGCGGGTCGCCGTCGTCTCCAGCATCATGCCCATGCTCGGCGCCACGGGCTTCAGACGCTGGAAGTCGGTCCACGTCAGCACGCCCGGGTTGAGGTGAGGGAGCAGGCCCGTCTCCTCCAGGATGCGGATGGAGATGGCGCGGACGTAGGCGATGGTGTCGTCGTAGCCGTGCGCGTCGAGCCATTCGCGCGCCTCCGGCCAGCGGTCCTCGGGCTTGTCGCCGAGGGTGATGAGGGCTTCCTTGCAGCCGAGCGCGGCTCCGCGCCGGGCGATGTCGAGGACTTCGTCCGGGGACATGAACATTCCGTGTCCCGCCCGGCGCAGCTTGCCGGGGACGGTGACGAACGTGCAGTAGTGGCACTTGTCCCGGCACAGCCGGGTCAGGGGGATGAAGACGCTCTTCGAGTACGTGATGACGCCGGGGCGGCCGGCCGCTTCCAGTCCCGCGTCCCGCACCCGGGCGGCGGACGCGGCGAGGTCGTCGAGGGCCTCGCCGCGGGCCTGGAGCAGTACGGCCGCCTCGGTGACGTCGAGGGCGACGCCGTCACGGGCGCGTTTGAGGGCGCGACGCAGGGAGTTCTCGGTGGGGCCGGTTCCGGAGGTCGCGGAAGTCGTCATCCTTCGAGGATACGGTCGGGCTGATCAGCGCCGGGAAGTCAGCCCAGGAAGGCGCCGTACCCGTCCAACGCCCGCAGCACCTCCGCCTCCCCGGCCGGCGGCAGTTGCACCACGACCTCCTCGATGCCCAGCTCCGCGTAGTGCGCGAGCTTGCCCGGGGTGGGGTGGACGGCGTACGGGACGACCTGGAGGGCGGACGGGTCGCGGCCCGCGTCGGACCACGCGGCGCGGAGCACTGGCAGCGACTCGGACAGGCCGCGCCCGCCGATCGGCAGCCAGCCGTCGGCGTACTCGCAGATGTGCGCGATCAGCTTCGGGCCCGCGGCGCCGCCGACGAGCGTGCGGGGCCCCACGACCGGCCCGCGCGGCTTCTGCACCGGCTTGGGGTGGGCGTGGCTGGCGCGCACGCCGCCGAACTCGCCCTCGTACGCGGTGGGTTCCTCCGACCACAGCGCGCGCATCAACGCCATCCGGTCCCGGACCAGCTCCCGCCGCGCCTGCCACTCCACGCCGTGGTCGTCGGCCTCCTCGACGTTCCAGCCGAAGCCGACGCCAAGGGTGAACCGGCCGCCGGAGAGGTGGTCGAGGGTCGCGATCTGCTTGGCCAGGGCGATCGGGTCGTGCTGGGCGACCAGCGTGATACCGGTGCCGAGACCGAGGCGCTCGGTGACGGCGGCGGCCTGGCCGAGGGCGACGAAGGGGTCGAGGGTGCGGCCGTACTCGGGGGGCAGGTCGCCGCCCGCCGGGTACGGGGTGGTCCGCTCGACCGGGATATGGGTGTGCTCGGGCAGGTACAGCCCGGCGAAGCCCCGCTGCTCCAGCTCGCGGGCGAGCCGGGTCGGGGTGATGGTCTCGTCCGTGAGGAAGATGGTGACGGCGATGCGCATGTCCCCTCTCTACCCAGGGATGCGCCAGCTGTCCATACCAACCGGTCGGCATCAGGCCGGGAGTGTGGGCGCGCAAGGGCACAATCCCCTTGCGTTGTTACCGAGTTCACGCCGTCCGCCCATCCTGGTCCGCATGTGTGACGACGACGCAGGGATCGGAAGACGCACGCTGTTCGTGACGGGTGCCGCCGCCGCGCTTAAGCTCTCGGGTGTGAGCTTCGCGTCGGCCACGGGCCAGCAGCAGACGAGGACCGTACGGGGCACACTCCCGCCCGGTTCACCCGACTTCGTGTACGTACCGGTGGACATCCCCTCCGGCGTACGGGAGCTCAAGGTCGCCTACACCTACGACCGCCCGTCCGTCCCCTCCGGCACCGCGGGCAACGCCCTCGACATCGGCGTCTTCGACGAACGCGGCACCGAGCTGGGCGGCCGTGGCTTCCGGGGCTGGTCGGGCGGGGCGCGCACGGAGTTCTTCCTCCGCGCGGACGAGGCGACCCCCGGCTACCTCCCGGGTCCGGTGCGGCGCGGCACCTGGCACATCGCGCTGGGCCCGTACACGGTGGCGCCGCAGGGGCTGACGTACGAGATCACGATCACGCTGACGTACGGCGAACCCGGTGCCGCCGCCGAGCCGGCGTACCCGCCGGACCGGGCGAAGGGCCGGGGCCGGGACTGGTACCGGGGCGACTGCCATCTGCACTCCTGGTACTCCGACGGCCGCCGCACCCCCGCCGAGATCGGGGCGCTGGCGCGGGCCGCGGGCCTGGACTTCATCAACAGCTCGGAGCACAACACGCACTCCGCGCACGCCCACTGGGCGGACGTCGCGGGCGACGACCTGCTGGTGATGCTGGGCGAGGAGGTCACGACGCGCAACGGTCACGTGGTCGCGCTCGGCACCGACCCCGGCACCTTCGTCGACTGGCGCTACCGGGCCCGCGACAACCGCTACGGCCGGTTCGCCCGCCGGATCCGCGAGGCGGGAGGCCTGGTCGTCCCGGCCCACCCGCACGCCACCTGCATCGGCTGCAACTGGAAGTTCGGCTTCGGCGAGGCGGACGCCATCGAGGTGTGGAACGGTCCCTGGACGCCCGACGACGAGATGGCGCTGGCCGACTGGGACAGCATGCTGGTCTCGTCCGTGCGGAACGAGGGACGTCAGGCGGGGCGGGACTGGATCCCGGCGATGGGCAGCAGCGACGCCCACCGGGACCCGGACGTCGTCGGCCGCCCGCAGACCGTCGTCCTCGCCGACGACCTGACCCGGGAGGCGATCCAGGAGGGCATCCGCGCGGGGCGTTCGTACGTCGCCGAGTCGGCGAACGTGTCGCTGTCCTTCACGGCGTCCGGCGGGCGGGGGGAACACGCCGGTATCGGCGAGCGGTTGAGGGCCGACCGGGACACGCCGGTGACCGTGCGGCTGGAGGTGAGCGGGGCCCCGCGGTGCGTCGTGCGGTTCGTCACCGACCAGGGCGTCCTGCACACGAGCGCACCGCTGCCGGTGGCGGGTTCGGGGGTCGTGGAGTGGCGTACGACGCCGTCGTACGCGGCGTACGTACGGGCGGAGTTGCGGCACGAGGCGGCGGTGGGGCCGTTGCCGGGGGCGTTGGCGGCGTTCACGAACCCGATCTTCTTGGGGGACACGTGAGTCAGGTGGCTCGACGGAGTCACGGGCCAGGGCTGTCGTGTACGTGTACTCCACAGAGGGGGGCCGCCAGCCGGGGATCTCACGGCCCACCGCCGGGTCGCGGCGGATGGCCACGAGCGCTTCGCGGACGACGTCCCGCTCCCCCTCCGTCAGGTCGCCGAACGCCTTCCGAGCGGGCTCGGCCTCCTCCAACGGGACCTCGTTTCAAGACCGTTCCCTTCGGCCGCTCGGGCGGCCCCCCTCAACGCTACGAACGCATCACGCAAGATTTGGAACGGCAAGCAGGTGTGGGAGTCGCACACCGCCAAAGTCGGTGGCGAAGACATGACCGTCTACCAGTCCTCATGGGGGTGGGTGATCGGGTAACACTGTTCTGCTGACCCGCCGTCATTTCGTCACTTTGACGTGAATAGTGTTGAGTCCCACTGGGTGCGCCGTGTCGGTCTGAGATCCTGGAGGCCGATCGAGAGGGGCCGCAGGTATGGAGTGGAAGACCCACGGCGAGCGACAGGTCTATACCAACAAGTGGGTGAATCTGTGTCTGGTCGACGTCCAGCAGCCTGATGGGCGCAGGTGGGAGTACCACGTCGTTCGCCTCCGGCACTTGGCCGTGGCCGCCGTTGTCAACAATCGCCGAGAGGTGCTGATGATGTGGCGGCATCGCTTCATCACGGACTCGTGGGCCTGGGAGTTGCCCATGGGCCTGGTCGAGGAGGGCGAAACCCCGGAAGAGGCGGCGGCCCGCGAAGTCCTGGAAGAGACGGGCTGGCGCCCTGGCCCCATCAAGCCCCTGATCTACGCCGAGCCCGCCAACGGGATCACCGACTCGCAGCACCACGTCTTTCGCGTCGATGGCGCGACCTACGCCGGGCCGCCCACGGAGAAGAACGAGTCCGACCGCATTGAGTGGATTCCCCTCTCTGAGATCCGGGGCATGATCGACCGCCGGGAGATCGTGAGCAGTGGCTCGCTCGTGGGTCTGCTGTACCTGCTCATGGACGAAGCGACCCGCTGACCGGAGGTAAAAGTTCCCGTAGGCGCGACTCGAAGGCCAGCGCCACGGGCTCCTGCCTGTGCGGAGCCAACTGCCCGTAGAACTCCCTGAGATGGCCCGACACACGCTCAGAGGCCACGGCCGACGCCGGTTCCAGCGCTTGCGTGGCGGTGTGGCATGTCTGGTCGAGCTTGCCCTGGCCCAACTGCGTCCGTGCCAGCCAGAACGAATGAAAGGCGCGGCCTCGCTGGTTGGTGCGTTTCTCCCGCCGCAGGGCATCCGCGATCAAGGGTTCAGCGGTCGCCGCTTCACCCAGTTGGCCATGTGCAATGCCCGTGTCCACGATGAGCTTCGGCTCGTCGAAGTACGTCACCCATGACGGGTCCGGGTCGCTCGACCGGATCTGCTCGAAATGGCGGTGCGCTTCACCGATCGCCCGGTGCGTATCGTCGCGATTCCCGAGGGTGGCATGGGCGAACGCTTCCCGCATGGACAGCATCGACAGGACGCGCGGGGTCGTGCCGAGTGCCGAACGGGCCTGGTCCTGGGCGGCTGTCACGAGTGCCAGGGAGTCCGCGGGCTTGTCCTGGTAGGTGGCCTGCAAGCTCATGCACGCGAGGACGTTGGCCATGAACTGCCGGTCGTCGATCTCCTTGGCCAGGTGCAGGGCCTCAGTGAAGTACGCGCGGGCCTGGTTGTACTGGCGGGCGTCGAAGTACGTCCAGCCGGTGAGGCGTGCCAACTCGGCAGCGATACCGAACAGGCCGTTCTGGATGGACGGCGGCCGGTTCTCCTTCAGGAGGCCGACGACATACCGGAGCTGGCCGACGATGGCCGGCCTCAGCGCCTCGCCACCGTGCTGGTCGTCTCGTCGCCAGTAGTCCTCGATGGAGGAGCGGAACGCTTCGAGGGTTGCTGCGCTGAGCTTGGATCGCGTGGCCAGAGCCAAGATGCTGTCGACATCGGGGCCTGGCAGTGACGCGGGGGTCTGCTGCTCGGGCTCCGGCAGTTGCGGCGCCTCTCGCTCAGAGACCATGAGGGCCTGAGGCGTCTCCCACGGTCTACGGGCAAGCCCCAGCATGTGGCCAGGGATGCGCAAGCCGTCCGAGATCCGCTCGATGACGTCCATGTGCTGCAACTTACGTCGTCCTGCGATGACTTCGCCGACACGGCTCGGCGTCAGGTCGCAGCGCCGGGCGATCATCGACGGATAGATCCCGGCCCTGGTCTTCACCAGCCGGAAGACTCTGGCGAAGTCTCGTACCCGGCACGCATCGATCATCTCCGGATCGGTGAGCAGCCTGGCAGGCAGTTCCTGCGGCCGGTCGGCGTCGGGCATTGGGTGGCTCCCCACTGCGAGGGCTACGCAACGTCGCTGGGTCTCTACTTCCCGCAATGTTACCCAAGTTGGGTAATCAGCCTGACCTTTCCGCCGTGGTGCCCAGATCGCGATGCTCCTGGACATGGCGAGCAACCAGCAGACCAGACCAGGCATCGGTGAACTGGCAAAGGACACCGCCAGTGGACGTATCGGCGCCGTCATGGGTGAGGTCGGCGGCCGTGTGCAGATAAGGCCGATCGGCGGCGGCACGGAGTGGGACGCCATTCCGGGCAACGTGAAGCCGCCGAGTGCGCGGGAGGAACTGAGCGCGCGCCTGGCCATCCGGAACGGCAACAGTCGGGACGGGCTGTGATGCGGGCCATCGGCCGGTACGCCGGAGTCCTGTTCATCGTCATGATCAGTGGGTCGTGCGGCCTGGTGATCGGCATGGCTCTCGCCATCGGCCAGTAGACCGGTCACCCCGGACGGGTGCCAGTTTCCTTGGCTCCCCCCTTTCCCCGTCCGGGGTGGCCTCCCAAGCCCGCCTCTTGGTCGTTCTCAGGTCAAGACTCGGCGACTGATGCGGGCGGCAAGTGCCAAGCACCGCCATACACAAGGGAGTAGTCGCATGACGGCAACGGCGAACGATCAGAAGACCGGTCGCGCGGTGGCTGGTGAGGAGCTCTTCGAAAGCCTCACCCACTTCGTGGTCGTCCACAACGGGCAGTCCCGCGAGCGGGCCGAGCGGATCGCGGACCAGGCGGTGGCCTTCGTGGTCACGGCGGCCACCGCCACCGTCCCCATGGTCCCGTCGGACGACGTGGACCTCGGCCTGCACGCGCTCATCCTGCACACCAAGGAGTACGCCGCACTCTGCAAGCAGTACGCGGGCCGCTTCCTCCACCACAACCCGGCACCGGGCGGTGGGGCCCGCGACCCCGAGAAGGTCGCCGCCTCGGCGCGCGCCATGAAGGCGGCCGGGTTCATGGTCTTCGATGACCTGTGGACCGTGGATGGCACGAACCTGGCGCAGTGCGACTCGGACTGCGGCCGGCCATACGGTCAGGCGTAGCAACACGACAGCAGCGGCGCGGCCGGCCTCAGCTCCTGGTCGGCCGCGTTCGTCCGGAAGGAGAAGAGACGTTGTCCGGGTCATCCCCTGAACTGCCGATCGTGGTGCTCGACGCACTGATGCCCACGACTCAGCGCCTCGTCGTGGACCGCCGTGGCTCCATGGTGTGGGAGGTCGAAAGCCATCGGGGCCACTACGCCGTGAAGGTCGGCTACCCGATCGGGGCCACGGCCCACTGGCCCGCCCAGCCCTGGACCGCGCTCGCACCCGCGCGCGAGGGAGCCGTTCTGCATCGTCTCGGCTTCGATGACTTCGCGTACGGCGAGTGGGAGCGCGGGACGTGGAACTTCCAGCCGTGGCGCGAAGGGCCGGACTTGTACCAGCTGTGGGAGCCCTGCCGTAGGCAGGACTCGTCCGTCGAACCGCCCGCCAGTGTCGCGCTCGGTTGTGTCGAGGCGCTGGCCGAACTCCACGCAAAGGGCTGGTCCCACGGTGACGTACAACCCGCTCACTTCATCATCGGGCCGGAGCGGACTCACCTCATCGATCTAGCCCTGGCTCGGGGCGGACATGTGCCCGAGGGGTACGACTTCCCGTTCCGCGGCTGCCTCGTCCACTACGAGGCGCCGGAGATCGCGCGCAGCGTGCTCGCGACAGGAGAAGCCGAACCGACGCAGGAAGCCGACATCTACGCGCTCGGCGCGTCCCTCCTCATCTCCGCCACCGGCTGGCGAGCTGTCGAGTATCCGGACGACGCTCCGCGCCCCGTCCAGAGAGAGGCCGTGGCAAGCGGCAAGCGTCGTCCCGTGAAAGCCCCCGGTGAGCTGGGCGAGTTGATCGACGCAATGCTCAGCTATGCCCCAGAAGACCGGCCGACCATCTACGAGGTGGGCAAAGCCCTGAGCTGACTCCCAATAGCGAAGACCGGACCACCCACAGCCTGGACAGCATCACGGGTGGTCCGGTCGCGGAATCCCTGGTCAGGACCCCGGTGCCGATGGTACGGGGGCGGTTGGCGTGCTCGGATGCGGGTGCTCCTGCAACTCCCGGCTTCGCGTTGTCGAGCTGGAGAGGGGTCCTGACCTGAGCCACCGAAAGTCAGCCACGGCGGCGGGTACGCCGAAAGAGCACCGTCACGTGTGTCTCCAGCAACCCCGCCGGCCTCTGCCGGGGGGCCGCCGGAGCGGTGGCGGAGACAAGGAGCGGCGGCCACGGGCCGCCAGCGCGCGCGGCCCGCCGTAGGAGGGCGAATTTCTACTTCCGAATGGATCAGGAATTTGGAATCGACTCTGGGGCCCTGAAAAGTGTTGCCGAAACGACCTCGGCGGAGGCGGTGGGATTTGAACCCACGGTGACATCGCTG
Source organism: Streptomyces sp. Z423-1 (assembly GCF_013009255.1). NCBI lineage: Bacteria > Bacillati > Actinomycetota > Actinomycetes > Kitasatosporales > Streptomycetaceae > Streptomyces > Streptomyces sp. Z423-1. Next base: position 5,331,359 of record NZ_CP053109.1, on the reverse strand, counting down.
CCACGACGGTTTCACGCGCCGCTGCCTCCGGCTCGTGCACGCTGATCTCACGCCGCGGGCGGCCCGGCCAGGTCCGCGACCACCGCCGCGTGGTCCGAGGGCCAGACGCCGTCCACCGGGCCGTCGCCCGCCCGGCGGACCGACCGGACGTGGCCGAGGCCGTCCGGGCCGGGTGGGCCGACGTGGATGTAGTCGATGCGGGCACCGGGGTACCGGCCGGGGGCGACGTACGGGTTCGCCGGGTCCCAGGTGTGGGACGGGGCGTTCGGGTCGGCGTACTCCCAGGCGTCGAGGAGGACCTGGCGGGGGACGGCCGGGGCGGTCCGGTAGCCGCCGAAGAGGCGGATCTCGTCGGAGTCGGGCCAGGCGTTGAAGTCGCCGGTGACGACCGGCGGGAAGGGCGTGCCGCCGCAGTGCAGGGCGACGAACTCGGCGAGCGCGGCGACCTGACGGCAGCGGGTCGCCGAGGCGTGCAGGGCGGAGGTGAGGTGGGTGGTGAAGAAGGGCACCGGGTAGGAGGGTGTGGCCAGGCGGGTGTAGAGAGCGAGGCGGCCGTCGTTGACGTCCCTGGGCGCCGGGAGCGGGAGGAGGGCCTGTTCGGTGACGGGCCAGCGACTGAGGACGGCGTTGCCGATACCGACGGTGGGGTCGCCGATGCGGCGCTGCCAGCGCTCGGGGGCGTACGAGGGGGCCCAGGTCCAGTGCAGGCCGAGTTCGCCGGCCAGCCACTCGGCGAGGTTCTCACCGCCCGCGTCCCACACCTCCTGCAGGCCAACGACATCGGGACGCAGCTCGCGCAGCGCGCCGAGGATCGCCTTCTGCCGCTCCGCCCAGGGCCCGAACCGCCACCACAGGTTCCAGGTCACGACCCGCATGCCCACCGTCCTCGTCGCACCGCGTCCGAGGACCATTGAAGCAACAACCACCCCGTTACGACACAGGAGACCTCACGCCGATGAGCCGGATCGACGACCTCAGATTCCGCACCACCACGACCATCCAGCGCCGCCTCGTGAACCCCGTCCTGCGCCGGATCCCCCTCCAGACCCTCCTGGAGACCACGGGCCGCGTCTCCGGTCTCCCCCGCCGCACCCCGGTCGGCGGCCGCCGCGTCGGCGACTCCTTCTGGCTGGTCTCGGAATTCGGCGACCGCTCCCAGTACGTCCGCAACATCCGCGCCAACCCCAGGGTGCGGGTACGGCTCGGCGGCCGGTGGTACGAGGGGACCGCCCACCTCCTGCCCGACGACGACCCGAAGGCCCGGCTGCGCGCCCTGCCGTTCCTGAACAGCGCGGCGGTACGGGCGATCGGCACGGAACTGCTGACGGTGCGGGTGGATCTGGCCGACGGCGACGCCCGCGCCTGACGGCCGTTCGGGGGAGGCCGGTGCGTGGCGTGCCGGGGCCCGGGCATCGGAGTCGTACTTTCACTTCGTATGAAGGATGTCTCCGGAGAGGGTGCGCCCGCGCCCACGCCCACGCCCACCCGCCGCACCGCGCTCGCCGGGCTCGCCGGCGCCGCCGGGGCCGCACTGGCCGCCGGGTGCACCGCGTCGAGCGCGAGCGCGCCCACACCCAGCCCCACGGGCACGGGCGCCACCCCGGCAGGCGGCCCCACGCCCGGGGTGATGACGCTGTTCAAGGACCCGGAGTTCAACTTCAACGGGCTGTGGGCACTCGGTGGCTCCGGTGCCGGCGCCGGAGAGGTGGGCGAGGTGCTCACCGCCGTCAACGCGATCAACAAGGCGGGCCTGTCCGCGCAGTCGTACGTCGAGACCTTCAAAAAGCTCGGCGACCGGCTGAGGACGGCGCCCCAGGGCAGCAAGCCCGACGACCAGACCACGCGGTGGCGGGCGCTGCGGGCCGCGCAGTACTACGGCCAGGCCCTGTTCTACGTCCTCGGCTCCGACGACCCGGGCAGCGAGGAGCAGCTGTACCAGGCCGGACGCGGCGCCTGGGACAAGTTCTGCGAGCTGTGCGACCCGGCGCCGGTGCGGACGAACGTCCCGTACGGGAAGACGCCGCTGCCCGTGTGGTTCTTCCGGCCGGACGAGTCCGAACGGCGCCGCCCCACCGTGATCCTCACGAACGGCAGCGACGGACAGAACGTCGACATGTGGACCTACGGCGTCCCGGCCGCCCTGGACCGCGGCTGGAACGCCCTCGTGTACGACGGACCGGGCCAGGGGCAGTTGCTCTTCGTGAACCGGGTGGTCTTCACGCCGACCTGGGAGAAGGTCGTCGGCCCGCTCGTCGACTGGCTGGTCGCCCGTCCGGACGTGGACCCCGACCGGATCGCCCTGACCGGGCTGAGCATGGCGGGCGACCTGGCGCCCCGGGCGGCGGCCTTCGAGGACCGGCTCGCCGCCGTGGTGGCGATGCCCGGCTGTCTGACGCCCTGGCTGGGCTTCCCTCCGGAGATCCGGGAGATCCTCACCCCGAACAAGGAGGAGACCAACAACATCTGGAACAAGGAGGTCGTTCCCGAGCTGCCCGCCGCCGATGCCGCGACGATGAAGAAGCGCTTCGAGCCCTTCTCCGTACCGGCCATGCTCGCCGCCCGCGAGGGCAGGATGTTCACCGACTTCTACACGCCCGCGAAGCGCATCCAGGCACTGGACATCACGAACGTGGTGCGCCGCATCAAGGTGCCCGCGCTGGTCCTGGACTACGAGGACGAACAGTTCTACCCCGGCCAGGCACGCCAGATGTTCGAGAGGCTGACCTCGCCGAAGGACTACGTGAAACTCACCGCGGCCACCGGCGCGCAGCTGCACTGCTCCCCCATGGCCCCGCAGCAGCACGGCGAGGTCGTCTTCGACTGGCTGGACGAGACACTGGCCGACCGTTAGATGCAGGGGATCCTCATCCCGGCCACACGATCGCCTGCACCTCGCTGTACGCGTGCAGGGCGTAGGAGCCGACGTCCCGGCCCACGCCGCTCTTCTTGAAGCCGCCGAAGGGTGCCTCCATGTTGCGGCCGACGGTGTTGATGCCGACGCCGCCCGCCCGTAGACGGCGGGCGACGCGGAAGGCGCGGGCCACGTCGGCGGACCAGACGTAGTCGATGAGGCCGTAGTCGCTGTCGTTGGCCAGGGCCACGCCCTCCTCCTCGTCGTCGAAGGGGATGACGACGACCACCGGGCCGAAGATCTCCTCCCGGGCCACGCGCATGTCGTTCGTGCAGTCGGCCAGGAGGGTCGGGGACACATAGAAACCGCCGTCCAGGGGCGGTCGTTCGCCGCCGGTCACGACCGTCGCGCCTTCTTTGCGGCCGAGTTCGACGTACGACTCCACGCGGTCCCGGTGTGCGGCGGAGATCAGGGGGCCGACGACCGTGTCCCGCTCACGCGGGTCGCCGACCTTCAACCGCCCTGCGTACGCGGCGAGTTGCTCCACCAGGCGGTCGTACACCCCCCGCTGCGCCAGCACCCGCGTCGGTGCCGTGCAGATCTGGCCGCTGTAGAAGGAGAACGTCGTGCCGATGCCCATGACCGCCGAGCCGAGGTCGGCGTCGTCGAAGACGAGCGCCGCGCCCTTGCCGCCCAGCTCCATCAACTGGCGTTTCATCGACCGCCCGCACACCTCGGCGATGCGCTGTCCGACGGCCGTGGAGCCGGTGAAGCTGACCATGTCGACGTCGGGCGAGGCGACGGCGGCCTCCCCGACCTCCACCGATCGTCCCGAGATCACGTTCACCACGCCCGGCGGAGCCCCCGCCTCCGCCAGCGCCTCCGCCATCCGGTACACGGACAGCGGGTCCTGCGGGGCCGGTTTCACCACCACCGTGTTGCCCATCGCCAGGGCCGGGGCGACCTTGCCGGCCGTGTTCGCCCAGGGGTTGTTGTACGAGGTGATGCAGGTGACGACCCCGACCGGCTGGCGCACGGCCAGTGCCCCCATCACGCCCGCCTTCCCCATCGGACCGGCCTCGTTGATCTGCGGGGGAACGGGCCACTCGGCCGGTTCGGCCCTGGCGTACCGGCGGAAGCGCGCCGCCGCGACGCCCACCTGCATCCCGCGTGCCGTTCCGGTCGTCGCGCCCGTCTCGGCCTGGGCCAGTCCGGCGTACGGCACGAGGCGGGCCCGGATGATCTCCGCGGCCCGCCCCAGCACCGCCGCCCGCTCCTCCGGGGGCGTCGCCGACCACGCCCCGAAGGCCGCGCGCGCCGCCATGCACGCCGCGTGCACCTGATCCCGCGAGGCCTCCGGCGCCCACCCGACGGTCTGCTCGGTCGCCGGGTCGGTCACCTCGTAGTGACCGCCGTCCGGCTCGACCCACGTCCCGCCGATGAACAGCCGCCGGTTCACCGGGTGCTCACCGTCCGGGTGTCCCGCCCGGACCGCAGCACCCGCCCCAGCACCGCGCCCGTCACCACGTCGTCCCGGATCGCCTCGACGCCGTTGACCCAGACCGCCCGTATGCCGACGGCCCTGGAGTCGAGCCGCGGGCTGTCCCCCGGCAGGTCGTGCACCAGGGTGGCCGTACCGGCGTCGATGCGTTCCGGGTCGAGGAGGACCAGGTCCGCGTGGTAGCCCTCCCGGACCCGGCCGCGGTCCCGGAGTCCGAAGAGCCGGGCCGGATCGTCGGTCAGCATCCTCACCGCCTGCTCCAGCCCCACCAGTTTCCGGCCGCGCAGACAGTCCCCGAGGAAGCGGGTCGTGTACGGCGCTCCGCACATGCGGTCCAGATGCGCGCCCGCGTCCGAGCCGCCGAGCAGGACGTCCTCGTGCTGCCAGGTCTCGGCGCGCAGCGCCCAGGACGCGGGGTCGTTGTCGGTGGGCATGGGCCACAGGACCGTCCGCAGATCGTCGTTCGCGCAGATGTCGACCAGGCAGGCGAAGGGGTCCTGCCCGCGCTCCGCCGCGATCTCCCGTACGACCCTCCCCGTCAGCCCGGCGTTCTGCGCGCTGTACGTGTCGCCGATGACGTACCGCCCGAAGTCCGTCAGCCGCCGGAAGACGCCCGCCTCCTTGGACGCGGCCCGCTTGAGCATCCCGGCGCGTACGTCCGCGTCGCGAAGCTTCCGGATCCGCTCGGGCACGGGCAGGCCCAGGATCTCTCCCCACCCCGGGATGAGGTTGAGCGCGCAGAAGGTACCGAGGGACATGTTCATCGGCGTGAGAATCGGCATGGTCAGCGCAACGACCCGGCCGCCCGCCTTCCGGGCCCGCTCACTGGCCAGCAGCTGCCTCGGCACCCGCTGCGGGACCGCCGCGTCGATCGTCAGGACGTTCCAGTTCAGCGGGCGCCCGGCCGCCGCGCTCATCTCCACCAGCAGCTCGATCTCGGCGTCGCTGAACTGATCCAGGCACCCCGCGACGATCGCCTCGATCTGCGTCCCCTCGTGCTCTCCGACCGCCCGCGAGAGCGCCAGCAACTCGGCGGGCTCGGCGTGCCGCGAGGCGACCGGCTGCCCGTCGCCGTCGGAGTGGGTGGACGACTGGGTGGTGGACAGCCCCCACGCCCCGGCGTCCATGGCGTCGTGCAGCAGCCGCACCATGGCGGCGAGCTGGTCGTCGGTGGGCTGTCCGCCTACGGCGTCCGTCCCCATGACGTACCGCCGCAGCGCGCAATGCCCCACCATGAACCCGGCGTTGACGGCGATCCGCCCCTCCAGGGCATCCAGATACTCCCCGAACCCGTGCCAGCTCCAGGGCGCGCCCTCCTCCAACGCGACCAGCGACATCCCCTCGACCTTGGACATCATGCGGCGGGTGTAGTCGGCGTCCTCGGGTCGGGCGGGGTTGAGCGGGGCCAGTGTGAAACCGCAGTTGCCCGCCGCGACGGTCGTCACCCCGTGATTGAGGGACGGGGTCGCGTACGGGTCCCAGAAAAGCTGGGCGTCGTAGTGGGTGTGGGGGTCGACGAAGCCGGGGGTGAGGACGAGGCCGTGCGCGTCCTCGGTCGTGCGGGCGGCCTCGCTGATCTTCCCGATACTGACGATCCGCCCGTCCCTTATCCCGACATCGGCGGTGTAAGCAGCAGCACCGGTCCCATCGACGACGGCGGCACCTTTGATGACGTGATCGAGCATGGGGTTCACCTGCCCTCCGCTCTCAGGCCCCTTGCCGGAACCGCGAAGTCCGATGCACAGGATCCGTATCGATCTTCGGAATCACGTGCTCCCCGATCAACCGGATCGTCTGCAACGTCTCCTCCTTCGGCACCCCCACCGGCAACCCGAAGCTCAACTGATCCGCCCCCGCCTGCTCCCAGCGCTTGCACTGCCGCAGCACCTCGTCCGGATCGCCACAGATCAGCAGCTCCTCCTCGATGAGCACCTCGACGAACTCCGCCGTGTACTCCGGCAACGTCTCCGGCCACACCGGAAACCCCTCGGGCCGCGGAAACGTGTCGTGGTACCGGAAGACGAGCGACGGCAGGTAATGCAGCCCGCCCCCGACAGCGATCCGGATCGCCTCCTCGTGCGTCGGCGCACAGATCGCGGTCGTCGTCACCATCACGTTGTCGTTGACGAAGTCCCCCACCGGCTCCGCGTCCACGGCCGCCGTCTTGTACTGCTCCAGCACCCACTCCATGTCGGACACCTTCTGCACGCTGAAGCCCAGCACCCCGAGCCCCTTCTTCGCCGCCATGGCGTACGACGGCGGCGACCCGGCCGCGTACCACATCGCGGGGTGCGACTTCCCGTACGGCTTCGGCAGCACCTTCCTCGGCGGCAGCGACCAGTGCTTGCCCTGGAAGCCGGCGTACTCGTCCTGGAGCCACATCTTCGGGAATTCGGCGATGGTCTCTTCCCAGATCTCCTTGGTGTAGTTCATATCGGTGACACCCGGTATGAACCCGAGGATCTCGTGCGATCCGGCACCCCGCCCGCTGCCGAACTCGAAGCGGCCCTCGGAGAGGTGGTCGAGCATGGCGACCTTCTCGGCGACCTTCACCGGGTGGTTGACCTGGGCGAGCGGGTTGAAGATGCCGGAGCCGAGGTGGATGCGCTCGGTGGCGTGCGCAAGGTAGCCGAGGAACACGTCGTTGGCGGAGAGGTGCGAGTACTCCTCCAGGAAGTGGTGCTCGGACGCCCAGGCGTACTTGAAGCCCGACCGGTCCGCCTCGATGACGTACTCGGTCTCCTCCATCAGCGCCTTGTGCTCGGCGAGCGGGTCGGTCTCGGCGCGCTTGCCCACGTATCCCTGTACAAAGAGCCCGAATTCCACGGAGGTTCACCGTCCCTCTGTCTCATGAACGAGGCTTTTCTGACGAGTCGTCAGATCACCTGGTTCGCCGACTGTCGCACCGCCCGCTCGCACCGTCAATAGCTGACAGTCAGTCAGATGACCGAGACCCCGGCCAGCCACCCACCGTCGATCACGAACGGCTGCCCCGTGATGTACGAGGAGTCGTCGCAGGTCAGGAAGAGCGCGAGCCGGGCCACCTCCTCCGGCCGCCCGACCCTGCCCAGCGGCACCAGCCTGCGGTACAGCCCGTCGAGGGCCTCGCGCGTCTCCTCGGGGTCCGCGTCCGGGTCCAGGCGGGCCGGGTTGGACATCGCCGTGTCGACGGCGCCGGGGCACACGGCGTTGACTCGGATCCCGCGGTGGGCCAGCTCCAGGGCGGCGACGCGGGTGAGGCCGAGGACGGCATGCTTGGTCGCCGCGTACGTGCCGACGGCGGCCATCCCGGTCATCCCCGTGTACGACGCGGTGTTGACGATCGTGCCGCCGTCCGCCATCTGCGGGGCCACCGTCCGGATACCGAGGAAGCAGCCGACCTGGTTGACCCGCACGACCTCCATGAACTCCTCCAGGGGCGTGTCCACCAGGGCGTTGAAGCGCAGGATGCCCGCGTTGTTGACGAGCCCGTCGATCCGGCCGTACGCCTCCTTGGCGGCGGCCACGGCGGCGGACCACTGATCCTCACGGCGCACGTCGAGATGGACGTACCGCGCCCCGATCTCCTTGGCGAGGGCCTCGCCCTGGTCGTCGAGCACGTCGGTGACCACGACCTCGGCGCCCTCCTCCCGGAACAGCCGGGCCTCCTGCTCCCCCTGCCCGCGCGCCGCGCCGGTGACGATCACGACACGTCCGTCCAGTTTGCCCATGTCTCAGTCCTCCGAAAGCAGCGGGCCGATGTCGCTCCCGAACGCCTCGATCTGGTCGGTGAGTTCGGCGCGGCTCCGGCTGCGCAGCCGCACCTGGATCTGGTGCACGCCCATCGCCCGGTACGCCCGCAGCGACTCGGCGAGGGCGTCGGGCGGGCCGGTGAGCGTCCGCCGTCCGACGTCCCAGGCAGGCGTGCCGACGTACAGCGGCTCGGCGATCGCGCCGACGGTGAACGGTGCCTCACCGCATCCCTGAGCGGCTGCGCCGCGGGCCGCCTCCGCGCGCAGCCGTCGCAGGGCGGCGATCTGCTGCGGCAGCCGGTCACGGGGGTCGCCCTGCGGCAGCCAGCCGTCCCCCTTGAGCGCGGCCCGGCGCACGGCCGCCGGGGACGATCCGCCCACCCAGAGGGGGATGTGCGACTGGGCGGGCCGGGGCCGCTGGCCGAGCCCCTCGAAGTCGTACAGCTTCCCGTGGTGCACGGGGAACTCCTCCGGCCCGAGCGCGGCCCGCAGCGCGTCGATCGTCTCGTCGAGCACGGCCCCGCGCTGCCGGAAGTCCACCCCGAGCGCCTCGAACTCCTCCGCCACGTGCCCGGCCCCGACGCCGAGGATCAGGCGACCCCCGCTGAGGTGATCGAGGGTGGCGTACTGCTTGGCGGTGAGGAGCGGGTGGCGCAGGCCGACGACGGCGACGTGGGAGAGCAGCCGGACGCGTTCGGTGACGGCCGCCAGGTGGGCGAGGGTGGCCACGGGGTCGTACCAGACCGTGCTCATCGCGGAGGCGAGACGGCGCGGGACGGCGACGTGGTCGCAGCAGGCGAGGTAGTCGAAACCGGCCCGGTCGGCGGCGCGCGCGATCGCCACGAGGTCCTCGGGGCCCGCCCCGGCCTCCCAGGGCTCGGCGTAGATCGTGCTCTGGGACTGGACCGGGAGCTGGATGCCGTAGCGGAGTCGGCTCATGGTGCCCACAGGCCGTCCTCCGTCAGCCCCAGCAGCTCGATGGCGTTGCGGCGGACGATCCGTTCGACCGTGTCCGCGTCCAGGTGAGCCATCTGCGCCTCGCCGACCTCCCTCGACTTCGGCCAGGTGGAGTCGGAGTGGGGGTAGTCGGTCTCGTACAGGACGTTGCCGACGCCGATCGAGTCCAGGTTCCTCAGCCCGAAGGCGTCGTCGAAGAAGCACCCGTAGACGTGCTCGGCGAACAGCTCGGACGGCGGTCGGTGGACCTTCTCGGCGACGCCGCCCCAGCCGCGGTTCTCCTCCCAGACGACGTCGGCGCGCTCCAGGATGTACGGGATCCAGCCGATCTGCCCTTCCGCGTACATGACCTTGAGGTTCGGGAAGCGCTCGAACTTGCCGCTCATCAGCCAGTCGACCATCGAGAAGCAGCAGTTGGCGAAGGTGATGGTGGAGCCGACGGCGGGCGGGGCGTCGGCGGAGGTGGAGGGCATACGGCTGCTGGAGCCGATGTGCATCGCGACGACCGTGCCGGTCTCGTCGCAGGCGGCGAGGAAGGGGTCCCAGTCGTCGGTGTGGACGGAGGGGAGCCCGAGGTGCGGGGGTATCTCGGAGAAGGCGACGGCGCGGACACCGCGAGCCGCGTTACGACGGACTTCGGCGGCCGCCAGCTCGGCGTCCCAGAGGGGGATGAGGGTGAGGGGGATGAGCCGCCCCTGCGCGTCCGGCCCGCACCACTCCTCCACCATCCAGTCGTTGTAGGCGCGGACGCAGAGCAGGCCGAGCTCGTGGTCCTTGGCCTCGGTGAAGGTCTGGCCGCAGAAGCGGGGGAAGGTGGGGAAGCAGAGGGCGGACTGGACGTGGTTGACGTCCATGTCGGCGAGGCGGGCGGGGACGTCGTACGACCCCGGGCGCATCTGCTCGTACGTGATGACCTCCAGCTTGATCTCGTCCCGGTCGTACCCCACGGCGGTGTCGAGGCGCGTGAGGGGCCGATGGAGATCCTCGTAGATCCACCAGTCGCCGATGGGCCCGTCGTCGCCGGGCCGGCCCATGACGGGCTTGAAGCGGCCGCCGAGGAAGCTCATCTCCTTCAGCGGGGCGCGGACTGTGCGGGGGCCGGTGTCGGCGTACTTCTTGGGGAGGCGGTCCTGCCAGACGTTCGGGGGTTCGACGGTGTGGTCGTCGACGGAGATGATCCGGGGGAATTGGGTGTCCATGGGGGTGTCCATGGGGGCACGGTAGCGCTGATCTGACGCACCGTCAGCTATCTGATCCGCGGCCGGGGGTGTATCTCGGACGCCCCTTCGTGCTCAGGTCAGTGCGGACGTGTGCGAAGAGGGTGTGTGGGGCTTGTGGGATCCCGTGCACCCAGCTGTGACTGCGGTCTCGGCAGCTGACGCATCTGCCATGTGCAAGGCAAACTGACAGGGTTGCTCAACTGGCAGGGTTGCTCAGAGGCCCTAGGGGGACGGCTATGGACGGGGTGCCGGCACAGCGGCGTCCGGGCGGTACGGAGGAGCCCGTCGCGCTGCGCTTCGGTGTGCTCGGGCCGGTGCGTGCCTGGCGTGGCGGCGAGCCGCTCGCCACGGGTTCCCCGCAGCAACGCGCCCTGCTGGCCGCGCTGCTGCTGCGCGAGGGCCGTACGGCGACCGCGGCGCAGCTGATCGACGCGCTGTGGGGCGCGGAGCCGCCGTCGCAGGCGCTGGCGGCGGTACGGACGTATGCCTCGCGGCTGCGGAAGGCACTGCACCCCGACGTCCTGGTGAGCGAGTCCGGCGGCTACGCGATCCGGTCGGTCGGGGACGGCGCCCTGGACCTGGCGGTGGCGCAGGACCTGGCGGCGGACGCGGAGAAGGCGCGGGGCGCCGGGGATCCGGGCCGGGCGCGGCAGCTGCTGGGGCGGGCCCTGGAGCTGTGGGACGGGGAGGCGCTGGCGGGCGTGCCGGGGCCGTACGCCGAGACGCAGCGCGTACGGCTGGAGGAGTGGCGGCTGCAACTCCTCGAAACCCGCCTGGACCTGGACCTGGAACAGGGCTGCCACGCCGAGGCCGTCTCCGAACTGACCGCCCTGACCGCGGCGCACCCGCTCCGGGAGCGGCTGCGGGAGCTGCTGATGCTGGCGCTGTACCGGTCGGGCCGGCAGGCGGAGGCGCTGGCGGTGTACGCCGACACCCGGCGCCTGCTGGCGGACGAACTGGGCGTGGACCCACGGCCGGGGCTACGGGAGTTGCAGCAGCGGATCCTGACGGCGGACCCCGGGCTGGCGGAGCCGTCGGCGCCGGCCACGGAACCGCCCGCGCCCCCGGTCCGCCCGGCGCAACTTCCCGCGACCGTCCCCGACTTCACCGGCCGCACGTCCTTCGTCACCGAGCTGAGCGAAGTGCTGGCGTCGGCGGAGGGCCGCGTGATGGCCGTCTCCGCGGTGGCCGGGATCGGCGGGGTCGGCAAGACGACCCTCGCGGTCCATGTGGCCCACCAGGCGCGGTCGGCGTTCCCGGACGGGCAGTTGTACGTCGATCTGCAGGGCGCCGGTCCACGGGCGGCGGAGCCGGAGACGGTACTCGGCTCCTTCCTCCGGGCTCTCGGCACGCCCGACTCGGCGATCCCGGACTCGCTTCAGGAGCGCGCGGCGCTGTACCGCTCCGTCCTGGACGGCCGCCGGGTCCTGGTACTCCTGGACAACGCCCGGGACGCAGCCCAGGTACGGCCCCTGCTGCCCGGCACGGAGGGGTGCGCGGCGCTGGTGACGTCCCGGGTGCGGATGGTGGACCTCGCCGGGGCGCACCTGGTCGACCTGGACGTGATGTCCCCCGACGAGGCGCTGTCCCTCTTCACGAAGATCGTGGGCGAGGAGCGGGTCGCCGCCGAACGGGAGGCGGCGCTGGACGTGGTCGCGGCCTGCGGGTTCCTCCCGCTCGCGATCCGCATCGCCGCGTCCCGCCTCGCGGCCCGCCGCACCTGGACGGTCTCGGTCCTGGCGGCGAAGCTCGCGGACGAACGCCGCCGACTGGACGAACTCCAGGCCGGCGACCTGGCGGTGAAGGCCACCTTCGAACTCGGCTACGGCCAACTGGAGCCCGCCCAGGCCCGCGCGTTCCGCCTCCTGGGCCTGGCCGACGGGCCGGACATCTCGCTGGCCGGGGCGGCGGCGGTGCTGGATCTGACAGCGGAGGAGACGGAGGACCTGCTGGAGTCCCTCGTCGACATGTCACTCCTCGAATCGGCGGCACCCGGCCGCTACCGCTACCACGACCTCGTACGCCTCTACGCCCGCGCATGCGCCGAACGGGACGAACACCCGCCGAGCGAGCAGGGAACGGCGATGTCACGGCTGCTCGACTTCTACCTGGCCACGGCGGCGGGCGTGTACGCCATCGAGCGGCCCGGAGACCGGCTGGTGGACCACCTCGCGGCCACCGACCGCCCCGGCCTCACCTTCCCGGACCACGCATCCGCCCGGGACTGGCTCTACACCGAGGCCAACTGCCTGCTGGCGTTCGCCCGGCAGTGCGCCGGCCGGCCGGACAGCCTCCGCCGGGCCATCGACCTGCTGTGGGCCGCGCACGACCTCTCGGAGTCCGGGGCCAACTCCCGGGAGTACGAGGCCACGGCGAAGGCCCTGCTGGACGCCGCCCAACAGGTCGGCGTGGCGCAGGAGGAGGCGCGGGCCCTCATGACGCTGGCCCACGCCCATCTGGACGCCGGGCGGTTCGACATGGCCGACCGGGAAGCCGAGCAGGTCATCCGCCGGGCCCGCGAGGCGGCGGACCTGCTGCCCGTGTGCTGGGCCCACAACGCCCGCGGTGTCATCGCGCTGTACCAGAACCGCAACTCGGAGGGCGAGGAACACCTCTCCCAGGCCATCGAGCACTTCCGCACCCTCGGAGACCGGCCGGGCGAGGCCAGCGCCCTGTGCAACCTCTCCCGGATCCACCTCGCGACCGGGCGTACGCAGAGCGCCGTCACCCTGGCGCAGGAGGGCATGGAGATCTACGACCTCATGGGGAACTCCATGCGCGGCGCCAACGGCCGCTACGCCCTGGGCATGGCGCTCACGCAGAGCGGACAGCTCGACGCGGCGGCCGACCGGCTGCTGGAGGCGCTGGCGGTCTTCCGCGACAGCCGTCAGCGGCTGTGGGAGGGCATGACCCTCTTCCGCCTGGCCGAGGTCGACATCGCAGGGCGTCGCTTCCCGCAGGCGGCGGCGAACGCGGAGATGGCGCTGACCGTGCTGCGCGGCATCGGCGGCGAGTGGCGCCGGGCCAACGTCCTCACCGTCCTCGGCCGCGCGCTCTCCGGCATCGGTCACACCGGACGCGCCCAGGTCTGCTGGCAGGAAGCGGTCCGCGTCTACGAGGAGTTGGACTCCCCGGAGGCCACCGAGGTGCGCGCGCTGATGACGCCCCTGCGAGCGGCCTGAAGGCCTGCCTCGCCGGACGTGTTCATCATTCGTTTATCGCCCCGAGCCATCCTTCTTCCACGGCCCGGATCCGTCGTGTCAGGGGGCAGACGGGTCCGCCGTAACGGGCCGCCGTCCGACTAACCAAGGTGAGCGGCCCGGGACGCCCGTCACGGTCACCCTCGGGGGAGTGACCGGGCGGGCCGGCCCCCAAGCCACGGCCCAACTCCGACTACGACCGGGGAGCGAAAAAGGACATGAGCGACGAGACCGTCGTCAAGCCGCAGGACATCCACGCCACCTCCGAGCCCGCCACGGCCGACGCCGCGCCGGTGAAGAAGGACCAGGACGGCGGTGCGACGACCCAGGGCGACATCCACGCCACCGACGAGCCCCTGGAGACGCAGGACATCCACGCGACGTCGGAGCCGGCGAAGTAGCCCTCCCGCCCCGGCCGCGGCGGCACGGAGGGGAAGCCACCGCGGCCGGGCACGCTTCTTGCGGCACTGGAGGAGTAGGGGAAAGTCCAGGGCGGCGGGCGGTAGTTGATGTCCGGTCACCCCTGCCCCGGAAGTTCACATTCCAATCCCGGGGGCGATCCGAGAGTTCAGGGTTCATTAGGGCCCGCGCGGTGTGAAGAGGGTGTGACCGTGCCGATCATCTTGTCATGAACCTGTTGCCCGACTGGCGGGCAGCAGCCTCATGGAGGTGTGGGAATGCACCGCAGACTCGCCACCGTTCTCGCCACCACGACCCTCTCCCTGGTCACCGTCGTCGCCACCGCGTCGGCCGCCAGTGCCGCGCCGGCCGACAAGCCGCAGGTCCTCGCCAGTTGGACCCAGACCAGCGCGTCCAGCTACAACACCTGGGCGGCCGCCCGTGCCAACCAGGGCGCCTGGGCGGCGTACGGCTTCGACTGGTCGACCGACTACTGCTCCTCCTCGCCGGACAATCCCTTCGGCTTCCCCTTCGCCATGTCCTGCGCCCGGCACGACTTCGGCTACCGCAATTACAAGGCCGCGGGCACCTTCAGCGCGAACAAGTCCCGCCTCGACAGCGCCTTCTACGAGGACCTGAAGCGGGTCTGCAACAACTACAGCGGCGGGACCAAGACCGCCTGCAACAGCACCGCCTGGACCTACTACCAGGCGGTCCGCGCCTTCGGCTGACCTCTTCAGCCACCCACAGCGGGGCGCCAAGCCATCTCCGGCGCCCCGCTCGGGGACCGCACTGCGGCTGTTCTCACCGACGCGGAGGAACGGGGTCCGGCAAGGGCATGGCTGGGTCAAACCTCCTTCACCTACCTGTTGGACCCTGGCCGCGTGGGCGCCGGTGCTCGAGTGAGGACGGTGGAGAAATGAGCGGCAGGCCGCTGCTGAACCGCAGGCTGGACGGGCTCGGGACGACGATCTTCGCGGAGATGTCGGCCCTGGCGATGGCGACCGGCTCGATCAACCTGGGGCCCGGGCTTCCCCGACACGGACGGACCGAAGTCCGTACGATAAGCGGCCGTGCGAGCGATGCGCGAGGGCCGGGGCAACCAGTACCCGCCGGGCCCGGGTGTCCCGGAGTTGCGCGCGGCCATCAGCGAACACCAGCACCGCTTCTACAATCTGAGCTTCGATCCCGACACGGAGGGTCCTGGTCACCGCAGGTGCGACAGGCCATGCTCGCGTTGCTGGAGCCCGGTGACGAGGTGATCGCCTTCGAGCTCTTCTACGACTCCTACGCCACCTGCATCGCGATGGCTGGCGCGAAGTGAGTGCTTCACCTTTTGCAAGAGGGACGACGTCCTCTACGAGGCTGCAAGTCGGCTGCGACGCCTGGCCAGCTGAGGTCATCGTCTCCTTATGAGGCCCTGGGTAGGCGATGTCTCTGCGGTTCGAGCTTCACGTACGGTGGCAGGTCGAGGCCCATCTTGGATGAGTGAACGTTCAGTCGAGGCCGCCATGTGGCGGCGGGTAGGAGGTCTCCTACCCGCCGCCACATGATTCACGACAATCAAGCTGGCCAAGCCCCCGTCAGCTCGGTGGCAAGCGGGACGGCACTCCTACCGCGTGCGAAGCTATTCGGCATTGACCTTAGCGAAGATTCCGCGTGCGGCCTGCAATCCCTTCTCGGCCTCTGCGATCTGGTTACTGTAGGCGCTCTCAGCCTTCCGGAGAGCAGCCGATACCGCTCTCTGTTCCTCCACGCCCGACAGCAAATCGACGACAACTCCGTCCAGCGCCTCTGTTGTCAACTCGATGAGCCCAGTCGACCCAGTGAATAGCCGCTGAATCTGGAGCTGCCCGAAACCGCAGCGCAGGTAGTCGGCCAAGTAGTAGGGGTCAACCCCTACATCCTCTCTGACGCGAATAATCGCTACGTGACCGTCTCCTATAGCGGGGAAATCTAGATCGTATACCGCAGCCTTGCCAAGCGTTCCGTCCCCTGTGGAGGAAACAAGCACGTCACCCTTCTGCAGCACTACACGCGAAGGAATATCTTCGAATACGTCCTTTTGAATCCAATCGGCCCCGCCGGTGACGACTTCACCGAACTTGGAAATATTCGTACCGGACTTGACTACCATTGCATAGCCATCTGCTTCATCGACGTAGTCCGTAGCTTGAGGGCTGCGGCCCCTACTCGTCTCAAGCGAGTTGATCTGTGCGATGGACAGGCCGCGATTCTTCCGAAGCTCAGAAATTCCGTCGCGGACAATCGGGTCCCAGTACTTGAAGTCCAGACGACACCCCGCATCCTTAAGGACCGACTGGTGGGATACGTCGGCTGCACGCCAATGCGCACCGGAGCGGGGCGTACCGGAGCTGGTATCGAGAACTCGGCGAGAGAAGTCCTCCCGTAGCTGAGCAAAGTCGAACTTACGGATCTTCTCGCCTGAACCGATATACCCAAGGCTTTCAAGCCTGCAGAACGTGATCGGCAAGTCATCTTCGCTGTCGATATCATCGCTCTCACGCTTACGCAGAAAGAGCAAACTCGATCGAACATTGATCTTGTTCGGCTTAAATGTTTCCTCGGGCAGTTCAACCACTGCCACGACTTGGGTCTTCTTAAGTAGCCAGCGACGCAGGTCGGCGGCGGATTCAGTATTAAGTACACCTTCGTCGATCACACTGCAAATAAAGCCGCCAGGAACGGTCGCCTTAACCATCCGCTGCAGGAAGAGCAGCTGCCCCTTGGTTGTGGGGATGTCGTATCGCTGCTTATCGCTTTCGGGTAGGGAGGCCGACTCCGAGGTACCGAACGGCGGGTTCGTCATAATCAGCTGGTAGCTCGGCTCGTCGAAGCTCCAGATAGCAGACGCCGAGCTAAGCGAGTCTCCGGCCTTGATATTGGTGTGCCCATCGCCAGCGATGATCATATTCATCTTCGCGGTGGATGCTACTCCGTCATTTGCATCGCCGCCATGGAAAACCTCCTCCATCACCTTTCGCGTCAATTCGTCACGCTTAGCCGCAGTGATCTTTCGATCACGAAAAAGGGTGTTGATCTGCGCGAGAGACTCCTTCATCATGTAAACGAGGAACCCTCCGGTGCCGCAAGCCGGGTCAAGGACCCGAACATCGTCGCCACTACGAAGATTGTCGACTACGAACTCCTCCCCCACGAGCGAATACATGAGTTCGACCAGTGGACGGGGCGTGAAGTACTGGCCGAGCTTCTTGCCTTTAAGGGTCGCCCGAACGAAGTATTCGAAAGCCGCACCCTTGGTATCCAGGCCGCTATCCTCAAAGGAAACGCGTGAAAGCTCCGTCACGAGGTATTTGTAGCTCGCCGAGTTCTTCAAGTGGATGGGGTCAATGAGGACGTCCCCATAACCCATGTCCCGAATGGCCTTGAGCATGCTCGTAACCGCGTCCCGCACCTGGTCGGAATCACTATCCGGCTTGGCGGCAAGCTCGTGGAACCTGTAGGAATAGGGGAGGTGGAACTCCGAGCTGTCGGCTTTTTCCTCGAGAAGCTTCAAGAAAAGGATCTTCGAAAAGTCAGAGAACGCGGTCTCCTCGCTCTTCTCAATGTTCCTTATCTTGCTGTGGCAGCGATAGAACAGCGCGTTAAGCTGCTTGAGCGGAAGCCCGGGACGGAAAGGAAGGCTCTCCTTGTCAGAGAGCGCGATATCAGTGACGTCCGGATTTGCCTTTAGCGTGCGGACGACGAGGGGGATCTGGTCGCGGCGGGGGACCTTCGCCTCCAGCTTCCCGTCCCAGCGAATAGGCTGACCATTCTTGACGTTGAAGCACTGGATGTCCGATCCATTCGTGACGACCACAAATGGCACCCCGACCGACTTGCCGTAACCGAGCGCTTGGTCCCGATCTTTAGCAACGAGCCTCTTGCTGCTGGCTTTGCCTCGACGAGAAAAACCGGCTTCTGCTTTCCGGCCATTACAAGAATGTCGACGTAGCCCTTTAGCGCCATCTCAAGGGTCGCTGAGCGTGATCCCGCTGGAGAGGCCGGAGTGGGCTCTGCTGCTCAGGCCGCACCACCGGTAATGGCCCGAACGGCGGCTCGGCGTCGGTACCCTGGAGCGCATGTCAACTGCCCCGGTTCGCGTTCGTTTCGCCCCGTCCCCGACCGGCATGTTCCATGTCGGTGGTGCACGGTCCGCTCTCTACAACTGGGCGGTGGCGCGACAGTCCGGCGGCAGGTTCGTCTTGCGCATCGAGGACACCGACGCGGCCCGGAACAAGCCGGAATGGACCGAGGGCATCATCAGCGCGCTCGCGGCGATCGGCATCCATAGCGAGGACCCGGCCTTCGAGGGGCCGTACTTCCAGTCGCACAACGCCGACCGGCACCGGGAAGCGGCTCAGCAGCTCTTCGCGGCCGGCCGGGCGTACTACTGCGACTGCACCCGGGAGCAGCTGAAGGAGCGCACGGGGTCGGAGCACCTCGGGTACGACGGGTTCTGCCGGGACCGGAGGCTGGCCTTCGAGGAGGGGCGGGCGCTGCGGTTCCGGACGCCGGACGAGGGCGAGACCGTCGTGGTCGACCTGGTCCGCGGGGAGCCGGCGTTCCCGAACAGCGCGATCGAGGACTTCGTGATCGCCCGTGGCGACGGGTCCCCGGTCTTTCTGATCGCCAACGTCGTGGATGACCTGGATGAGGGAATCACGCAGGTCATCCGAGGCGAGGAGCACCTGTCGAACACGCCGAAGCAGCAGCTGCTGTGGGAGGCGCTCGGAGCCAAGCCGCCTGTGTGGGCGCACCTGCCGGTGATCGTGAACGAGAAGCGACAGAAGCTGTCCAAGCGCCGGGACAAGGTGGCGCTGGAGGACTACCTCGCCGAGGGCTTCCTGCCCGAGGCGATGGTGAACTACCTCATGCTGCTCGGCTGGGGCCCGGGTGAGGACCGGGAGATCAGGCCGTACGAGGAGCTGGAGCAGCTCTTCCGGATCGAGGACGTGAACACCGCGCCGGCCTTCTTCGACGTGAAGAAGCTGACGGCGTTCAACGGCGAGTACATCCGCGCCCTGTCACCGGAGCAGTTCGCCGCCGCCTGCGCGCCGTGGCTCGTTGCCCCCTACGCGCCGTGGCGGCCGGAGGCGTTCGACAAGGACGTCTTCGAGGCTGCGGCTTCCCTGGCCCAGACCCGGCTGGCGCTGCTTTCCGAGATCACCAGCTATGTGGACTTCCTGTTCCTCGACGAGCCGGTCGAGGACGAGGCGTCGTGGAACAAGGCGATGAAGGCAGGTGCCGGCGACATCCTGTCGGACGCCCGCGCCGAGCTGGCCGGCGTCGCGGACTGGAAGGCGGACGACCTGAAGGCCGTGCTTCTCGCCGTCGGCGAGAAGCACGGGCTGAAGCTGGGCAAGGCCCAGGCGCCCATCCGGGTCGCGGTCACCGGCCGGACGATCGGACTCCCGCTGTTCGAGTCCATGGAGCTGCTCGGCCGGGACCGCGTGCTGGCCCGTCTGGAAGCCGCCAGCAAGAAGCTGGCCGCGCAGGCGTAGCCGCTGGTCAGGCGACCTGCGCCAGGAGGTTGCCCCAGGCGTTGCCGAAGTAGTTCAGGTCGAACCGTGCCAGGGCCTCGTACCCCGCCTTGGCCTCGGTATGGGGTGCCGCCGCGAGTTCCCGGATCTGTGCCGGAAGACGGCGCAGGTCCGGGGCCGGCTGGCCGGTCAGTGCGGCGAGGTCGCCCAAACCGGCCACCGGGCGGATGAGGCAGGGAAGGCCGAGCAGCAAAGCCTCGGCCGCGCAGCGGCTCCAGCCCTCCCGCATCCGGGGGAGGAAGACGCCGACGTCACAGGCGCACAGAAGACGCAGGTACCGCTCCCGCTCGACGTCGTAGTGCGCGCTGTCGAGGCCGATGGTGTTGCTGCCGCTGGTGATCACCCGCAGGCCGGGAACGTCGGCCAGGGCTGCGGAGACCTCCTCGGTCCCCTTCCAGTGCACGGCCTTGCCCGCGTAGACGCCGATCACGTCGGGTTGTAGGCCGAACTCGGCGCGGCACTCGGCCCGGTCGTAGCCGCGTGCCTGCTCGATCTCGGTCATGTCGAAGGCGTTGTAGATCACCCGTACGTTGCGAACGCCCCGGGCGCGGAGCTGGTCGGCCCAGTACGGGGCGACGCACACCACGGCTGCGCACTGCGGCAGAACGCGGAACAGCCGTTCCCAGACCATGGCCTCGATGGGGGCGGAGTCATGCTGCAACGGCTCGTAGTGATGCAGGAGGAACACTGTGCGGGCGCGCATCTCGGGCGTGAACAGCAGCAGGCTCAGGTCGTCCCATACGAAGGTGCCGGTGGTGCCGTGCAGCGCCCGTATGGAAGGGACCAGGCGGGCGAGGTGGCGGAGCTTGCGCCAGCGGCGGACCCGGTAGGTCCGCTTGTGGTCCGGGACGGTGCGCCATTCCACGTCGTCGGCCGTCACCTCGTGGAGCATCCGTAGGTAGACCCGGCCGCCGGTCCGGCCGACCGGCTCCATCGAGTAGACGACCCGTTTCACGGACGTACCTCCTGTATGTGGTGGACGTACTCGGCGTGCAGGCGCGCGTGCATGGTCTCCAGATGGGGGCCGAGGTCGCGGGCGGCGTCGGCGAGGGGGAGGTGGAAATCGCCCAGGGTCTGGAGCAACCGTCGGCGTCGGTCGAGGTTCGGGGACGCGGCGAGGTCGCGCAGGTTGTGCAGGCGGTCGGCGAGCCGGACGAGGAGGTCCTCGGGCGGGAGCGCGGCCTGCTTCGCGCGCCAGCGACTCTCGTCGCCGACGGACTTGGGGCGCTGTTCGAGGCGGTGGTCGGCCGTCATGGCACGCAGGCGGGCGGTGAACGGGCCGCCGAGGTGGTGGACGAGCAGTGCTTCCGACTCAGGCGCTACCTCCAAGGCGTCATGGAGGAGGGCGAGTAGGAGGGTCTCGGGGCGCCGGACGCCGATCTCCGTTCGCAACAGCCTGACGACGGCCAGCGGGTGCTCCAGGTATGGGGTGCCCTGGTCGCGGGTGTGGCCGTCGTAGACCGTGAGAGCGAGGCCAGCGGCCACGCGGGCGCGGGACTGTTCGCCCGGGCTCCACGCGGCGGCACCGAGCACGGTCAGGACGTGGTCGAGATCGATGGGGTCCATCCGCCTCACCTCGTACGAGGGGACGCGGCACGGGGATCGGGGACGTGGTCGGCGAGCAGCAGGGTGTCCCCGACGGCGAGGGCGTCGAGGCGCAGGTCCACCGCCGCTGCCACGGCCTGCTCAGCGGTCCGCAGGATCGGGGCGCCTTTGCGGTTGAAGGATGTGTTCAGCAGCAGCGGCAGTCCGGTGAGGTCGCGGAACTGCTCAAGGAGATCGCGCAGGCCCTGGTGGCCGGCGGCGACGGACTGGACGCGGGCGGTGCCGTCGTGGTGGGTGACCGCCGCGACGCGGTCGGCTCGGCACCGTCGGACGGTGGCGACACGGTTCATGAAGGGGTCGCCTGCCGTCATGAACCATTCCGTGGCGTGATCGGCGAGGACGGCCGGCGCGAACGGGCGGTACGCGGCTCGCTTTTTGATCGCGTTGAGCCGGTCCCGCGTGGCGGCGTGACCGGGGTGGGCGAGGATCGAGCGATGGCCGAGGGCACGCGGCCCGAATTCGAGCTGTCCCTGCACCCAGCCGACGATGCGGTGCTCGGCGAGCAGTGCCGCCACCGTGGGTGCCAGGCCAAGCCCGAGGTGGGGCAAGGCGTGGTAGCCGGACGGCACCATTGTCGTCGGCAGCACGCCCGGATCGGGGCCCCAAGCCGCGTCGGTCGGTACCGGCACGCGTTCTTGCCCGAGCCGGTAGTGCCAGCCGTAGAGCGCGGCACCCACGGCTGTGCCGGCGTCGTGCGGGGCCGGTGCGACGAAGAGGGTGTCGAATCCGCTGTCGGCGGCCAACTGGCCGTTGAGGTGGGAGTTCAGGGCGCATCCGCCCGAGAACACCAACGCTGAGGCCCGAGTGAGCCGTTGAAGGTGGCGCGCGATGTGGACGACCGATTCGGCGAAGACCTCCTGGACGGCGGCGGCCAGGTCGGCACGCTTGTGTTCCGGCTGTTCCGCGACGTTGTCGGCGGTCCAGGCCCGGCCATCGAGCAGCAGCGGTGTGCTGCTGTCCGCCGAACCCCACGGGTGATCGATGCGGATCTCGCCCTCGTCGTCGAGCCGGACCAGTTCGCGGATGTGCGCTCCGTAGCGCTGCGGATCGCCGAAGGCCGCGAGCGCCATCATGCTGCCTTCGGGCTCGTCGCCGGGTGGGATCACCCGCCGGGCGAGGTTCCGGTAGAAGTGCCCGAGGGAGGAGTGGACGCGCCTAGGCCCGACCGGGCCCGGCACGACGGCCGGCATACCCTGGTAGAGGCGGTCGATGCGATCGGGCCACAGGTCGTACCCGGTGATGCGCTCCCGCCCCGAGCCGAAGTCGGAGCCCAAGGAGGAGCCGCCGGCGTCGATGACGAGGCCCGCGGCGTGCTCGTGCCCGGAGAGGAGATAGCCGGAGAGCACGTGGGCCGTGTGGTGGGAGAGAAGGCGGAGGTGTTCGCCGAGCGGGGCGGGCAGGAGGGCGGCGAGTTCCTCCCGCTCCTCGGCCAGCCACCAGCCAGCCGCGGGGTTGGGACGCATGGAGGCGGCCCCGACGGCGTCCACGTCCTCCGGTTCGATGCCGGCGGCCTCCAGGCACCACTGCAGCGCGCGTGTCGGGGCCGTGAGCGTGCCCTTGCGGGTGGGGTGGTTGTGCTTGACGCCGCTCCAGCGCTCCTCTTCGGCCGCGTAGAGGCGGCCGTCGACGACTAACGCGGCGGCCGTGTCGTGGTGGAAGTTCAGTCCGAGGACTGCGGGCATGGTGGTGTACCTCCCGATCAGACGGTGAGGGCGGGGACGAGTGCGGCGCCGGAGTCGGTGTACTCGTGGCAGCGCAGACAGAACCGGAAATGGTTCCTGCGGGGCGCGAACACCTTGGCCGCGAAGTCCTCGTCCCAGATGCTGAACTCGCTGTCGTCCTTCGCCATGGCGTTGAAGCAGCGGTAGCAGGACCCGTCCATCTCGATCATCAGGTGCTGGTCGAGGTAGCGGTCGCAGAGGCCGCGCAGCTCGTTGGCGGGCTGGCCGACGTCGACGTGGTGCACGTGGTTCGTGACGTGGATGGCGCCGTACGTGTCGCACAGCGTCCCGAGCTGCGTGAGCCGGGTGGAACTGATGCCTTCCAGGACGCTGTTGACGACCACGGTCTTGCCGGCTTCGCGGAGGCGGGGCACGACGGCGTGCACCTCGTCGTAGTTCCCGTGTTCGTCGTCGCAGCCGATGAGGATCTGGTCGTAGGAACGGAGGGTCGCGTCCATGATCGGCTGGTTGCGGGCCAGGGTGATGGCGTTCGTGCCCAGGACCATGACCTTGTCCGGCAGCCGCGAGCGGGCGGCGTCGCTGAGCGCCGGGAAGTCCCGGTGCACGGTGGGTTCGCCGCCGTTGATGTGCAGCTGCTGGAAGGGGATGGCGTCCAGCCGCGTCAGGATGGTGGAGAACAGCTCCAGGGACATGTTCTCGCCCTGGGCGCCGTCGGCGAAGATGCAGAAGTCGCAGTGCCGGTTGCACTTCGTGGTGATCTTGACCTTCGCCGTTTTCAGGGTGCGGGGCACCGGCGCACGCGCGGTCATTGACGAGGCTCCTTGGATCAGAGGTGGACGTCATCGGGGGTGAAGCTGAGGAAGTCCTGGACGGTGGTCTTCTGCTGGTGCCAGCGCGCGAGGGTCAGGCGCAGCGTGTTGGCGGTGGTCGGTCCGGTGGGGATCAGCGCCGCCATCCGGGCGGCCAGCCGCTGGGCGGCAGTCGCCTCGTCTGCCGCGAGCACGGTCAGCGTTTGTGCGGCGGAGCGGAGTTCCTTCGCCTCCCGCCGGATCAGGTACTCGGTCGCCACGCCGGGCGGCGGATCGAGGTAGTACAGCCAGCGGGCGACGCGCACGCGGAGCATCCCGGCGGTCATCACCCAGTCGGTACGGGCGTCCTCCTGGCCGTGGCCGTCGGGGCGTTCGCCGTCAGGAACGCGACGCATGGCCGCCTCCAGGGCGACATGGGCCGCGCGAAGCAGGTGGCGCGGACTCCGCGGGCGGGCGTCTGAGCGGTTCTCCGAGTGCCGGAGGAACAGCTCGGCGTATCCGTCCAGTCCCTCCGGCCGCCACTGGGTGAGGGCGGCGGTCTTTCCGGGGCAGCGGGTCCGTGTCGCGAGTGCGGCGGCGGCGAACCAGCACGGGGCGAGGTAGTGCCAGGCCACGCAGTGGCGCCGGTACGCGGCGATGTCCTCGACCACGTTGTCCGTACTGTCCGCAGCCAGCTGGTATCGGCCGCCCATCCGGGCCTGGAGGATCCCCCGGTAGAACCGCTCATCGACCTCGCACCAAGGCGCCATCTGGGCCCGGGACTTCCAGCGCTGGAAGTCCCGCGAGCTCCCGCTGATCAGTGACCAGGTCGCGAGTTCGGGCGCGGAGACGAGTCGCCCGTCCGCCTCGGTCACGGTGAACGCGAAGCCGGGCGGGTGCTCCAGGAGACGTCGATGGAAGACTTCCCGGTCGATCGCGGCGGCGTGTGCGGCGGCCAGGCGGTGGTTCCACTCTTCCCAGTCGGCGGGGACCTGGGGAAGGAGGACGCGTACGTCGATGTCGGAGTGCGGAGCCAGCAGGTCGGCCGGCTGCCACTTGTGGGTGAGCATCAGGGCCCCGACGCCGTGGGCGTCCAGCTCGCGTTCGTATAGAGCGCCGAGTCCCTGGTAGAGAGGCGGCGCGTCGACCACGACCATCACCGCTCCCCGGTGGAGGCGGGGGCGCAGAAGGGGCCGGCCGCTCCCGTGGGGAGGACGGGGAGCAGGGGCAGGACCGGAGTGCCTTCGGGGCGCTCCATCCGGTCCCAGCGCAGGTCGTAGTCGACGTAGTGGAAGCCCTGCCAGGCGTCGTTGGTGTTGCGGTCGAGCATGGCCTGGAAGAGGTGGGCGAAGGCGTCGCCGAGTGTGCCGTCGGCGAGGTGGGGCTTCAGGGGGATGTCGCGGTTGTGCAGGATGCAGGGCCGCGCCACGCCCGTGGGCGTGATCTTGATCCTGTTGGCGTCGGAGCAGGTGGCGCAGCTGGAGTTGGAGATGAAGCCGATCGACCCTGCCCAGCCGTCGGGACGGAGATACTGCCCGGGGCTGCGGACGCCCAGCTGGTCCCGGGGGACTTCGCCGGCGTCCGCGAACCACTCGTGGAGACGGTCGCGGACCTCTGCCTCGGTGATGAACTCGATGTCGAACAGCGCCTGGGCGGGACCGATGTTCTGGAGTTCGATCAGGCGGACGGCGACGGGCAGGTCGCGGGCGAGTTCGGCCACGGCGAAGGCGTCGTCCAGGTAGGTGCGCTGAAGAACGCAGTTGATCTTCACGCGCAGGCCGAGGGCGAGGGCGGAGTCGAGGGTGCTCCGGGTGGTGCGCGGGTCGCCGCCGCCCATGATCGAGGCGGACCGCGTCGGGTCGAGGCTGTGGAGGCTGAGGTTGAGGTAGGTCAGGCCGGCGTGGTGGAGCTGTTCGACGCTCAGCCCCCGGCGCAGGTTGCCGTGGCTGGTCATGCCGATCGCGGCGTCGGGCCCGAGGCCGTCGGCGAGGCCCGCGATGACGTCGAGGATGTCCGCTCGCAGGGTCGGTTCACCGCCGGAGCAGTGTGCTTTCCTGATCTTCCAGGCCCCGGCCTCGGTGGCGATGGCCGCGTAGTCGGAGGCGGTCAGGGGCCGGTCCTTGTGCCCGTAGTCCGGCATGCACCGGGGCTTGCAGAACACGCAGTCCAGGTTGCACAGCGAGTTCAGGGTGAAGGCCAGGTAGGGGTGGTTTCGGCCTGCGGCGGCGAAGGCGGCGGCCAGGTCGTCGTGGTCTGCGGTGGGCATTGGTCAGCCTCCTACGAGCGGAGAGCGGGTGGCGGGCGCCTCGGCCAGGCCGTTGAGGGGCTGGCCCGAGAGGTAGCGGTGCAGGTTGTCGGCGAAGAACGTCACCGCCTCGTCCATGTATGCGCGGCAGAACACCGAGCTTTTCGGGGTGAGTACGACCCGGGGGTGGAGCCGAAGCGGATGACGTGCAGGCAGCGGTTTCGGATCGAAAACGTCCAGGGCCGCGCCGCGCAGGTGGCCGGTGTCGAGGGAGGCCAGGAGGGCCGACTGATCGACGGTTGCCGCACGGCCGAGGTTGAGGAAGAGAGAGCGGGGCTTGCACGCAGAGAAGAGGTCGTGGTCGAAGTAGCGGTCCGTGGCAGGGGTCGCGGGCAGCAGATTGACCACTACGTCGGCGACGGACACCGCCTGGTGCACCGCCGTCGTGTGCACCCACGTGATCCCGCCCTCGGAAGCCGCAGGTGGTGTCCGGCGCACTCCGACGACGTTCATGCCGAAGGCCCGAGCGGCCTGGGCGAGGTGGCGTCCGACGCTGCCGCAGCCGACGATGGTCATCGTCGCCCCTGCCAGGTCGAAGAACTCCTCGGCCAGGTCGTCCTTCCACCAGGCACGATTCCGCTGGACACGCTGGCTGATGAACAGCCCGCGGGAGAAACCCAGGACCAGGCCCATGGCGTGCTCGGCCATGGGCCTGCCGTGGAAGCCATACGAGCGGGTCAGGGCCACACCGACGGAGTGCGCCTCGGCGACGGGCAGATGGTCAGTGCCGGCGGCCGGGGAAGCGATCCACTTCAGATGTGGCGCGGCGAACAGCCACGAGGGCGCGAATCGCCACCCGAAGTAGACGTGTGCGTCGGCCAGCTGGTGCGTCACGGCGTCCTCGGTCGCCCTGCGGAACTCGATGCCGGGGAAGGCGGCGGACAGCGCACGCTCGTGCTCGGAGGACAGCCGCCAGAAGAAGTGCGAGGACTCCAGGCTGATCAGCACCACCTGCTGGTTCATCGCGCTCGCCCCTCCGCGGTGGCTGACTGCGCCAGCGTCCAAGGGGCGATGCGGTCCATGACGGAACCGACGCTGGCCTCGTAGTCGTGGCGAGAGCGCACCAGGGCCGCCCCGGCGCTCCGGAGCCGATCGCGTTCTCGGGGCAGGACGGTCAGGGCCCGGTGCAGGGCTGAGGCCAAGGACCTGGGGTCCTGCGGTGCGGCCGTGAAGCCGGTCTCGCCGTCGATAACGGTCTGAGCCAGTCCGCCGGCCGTGGTCGCGACCACCGGGCCCGCACCGGCTGCGAACGCCTCCAGGGGTATCCGACCAAAGGGCTCCTCGCGAGAGGGAACGATGACCGCGCGCAGGGCCGGGCTGTGCAGCCAGGCACGGATCGCAGGGGTGAAGCTAGTGATCAGAGTCGCGTCCAGATCGTGCGCGCGGATGTGCGCTGCCAGGTCCTGCTGATAGGAGGAGGGGTGCTTGTGTTCCTCCGAGGTCACGGCAGCCAGCAGCAGGTGAGGAACGGGGACACCGCGTCCCTTCAGCAGACGCAATGCCTCCAAGAGGTCTTCGAAGCCTTTCGTCGGGACTGCGCGGCCCATGGCGAGTAGGAATCCGGCGCGGGCCTTAAAAGGCAGCGGCAGAGCCGTGGCCGGCCTGATCATCTCTTCACGGATCAGCCCGTTCGGGATGCTCACGATGCTCGACCGAGGGACGGCGTAGTTGACGACGAGGTGGCCTCGCATATGGGAGGAGATGGCCCCGACGCGCCCGCCTCGGAGTGTCGCCGCTCGCAGGGCGTCTCGCTCCCAGCGGACGCGGGAGACATCCTTGGGCCGCGTCAGCGCGGTCGTGGAGCGGGGCACGAGCAGCAGGTCCGTGGTCGGCAACGTGTAGGGGGCGAGCCCGAGGAACGGGATGTCGAGGCCGACGAGGAGGCACCGGCTCGCCCGCGCGGCGATGCGCATGGCCGCCTCGCCCGCCAGGTCGCACAGCTGAACCGAGCCGCGGACCGAGTCCGGCGGCGCGTTGACCTTCGGGATCGTGATGACCTCGGCTGCGGCCTGTCGCAGCATCTGCCGCACCTCGCTGGCCCACCGCTGATTGTGCGCTCCCGCGGTCTCGGGCACGTGCGGGGTGATCACTGAGAGGCGGCCTATCGGCAGGAGCCGGGCCAGTGCCGTGAGGAAGGCTCGGTTGCTGAAGCCGGTGCCCGACTCCGCCCCGTAGAAGCCCTCGTGGAGAACGACGACGACCCTGGGCTGGCGAGCGGCCTCCGGCACAGCCGTGAGTGAGGGTGGGGAAGTCGCATGGTCGATGCGCACTAGGTGGTGCCTCCTTGGAGGACGGGTTTGGGCAGGCGTGGACATCAGGCGCTGATGGACGAAGAGCACGGCCCATGAGTGAGTCGGCACCAGGCACGAGTGCCGTTGGTGCCAGTCGTCAGCGACCAGGCATCGGCCAAGGCATCGACAATGACCAGTCCCCGTCCTGATTCGGCCTGCTCGTCGGGAGCGATAGGAGAGGCGGGTGTGGGGCGGGAGCTGCCGCCGTCGGTGACAGTGATCTCGATCTCCAGGCCGCCGCTGGTCAGACTCCTGCGGTCGACGCACAGAACCAACGGAGGACTGCCCGAGACGAAGGCGTTCGTCGCGAGCTCCGACCCGATCAGGCGGGCGTCAGCAAGTACGTCCGTCTCAGTGCCACGCAGCGCCAGCGTCACGGCACCCCGGGCGACCTCGGCCGCTTCCGGTCCGTACGGCAGATCCGTGATCAGGGTGGTCGTGCCGTCGCCAGCGATGAGCCCGCGTCCGGGGGCGGAGGTTGGTCGGCCGGCGTCTCGGGCCACCACACCGCCCGGTCGGCCTGGGAAGGTGCTCGTGTGCTGTCTCAAGGCCCACCTCTTTCTCCGTCGGCTCGGAAGACGGACGCCTCCGCCGGGATCCAAGAACACAGGAGGGGGACGGTCAGGCAGGACCCGATCAGTGGGTCAACTCGGTCAACTTCCATGCGGCGGTGGTGAATCGTCTGCCCATGGGCATCACCATGGGGCCCGCGAAGTGATGGACGAACCACTGGAGCGAAGGGTGGTCGCACGTGGCACCGCAGACAGGCGAGCCCAACGTCGTACTGGCGGGGTGCCTCGACGAACTCGGGTGGAGCCCGAAGGCGCTCGCTCGCAAGCTCAACCGAGTGTTCGGCGCGGGGACGGTGGCCGAGTCGGCGCCGTACCACTGGCGGGACGCCGGCGCCCTACCGCGCTCGCCGTTGCCGATGATGGCCGCCTACGTGCTCTCCCAGGAGCTGGGTAGGAATGTCTCGGTGGCCGAATTGTGGCAGGGGCGTGTGGGCGACTCGTCAGCGCTGGTCCCTGCGGACACGGATCTCGCGCGGCCATGGACTGTACAGGGCATGGAGGCGATCGTGGAGGACTGGGTGATGGGAGGGCTTGTCGACCGTCGCCGGTTCCTCGCGATCTCGGGTGCGGGACTCCTCGCGATCGTCGCCCAGTACCTCGACGGCACCGCAGGACGCGGTCAGTACACGCCTCGAATGACGTCGTCGTTCGGCACCAATTCGCTCGTGGACCAGGTGGAGCAGCACCTTCCCATGCTCCAGTTGCTCGATGACGAGCACGGAGGGGCACGTCATCTGCCCTACGTTGGAGCCCAGTTCCGGGCTGTCGGGCTGCTGATTCGCGAAGGCGGCCACTCTCCGGCTGTCGCGAGCCGTCTGATCCGCGCGCTCGCGGAGATCGGCCAGCTGGCCGGCTGGATGGCCTTCGACGCGGCCGATCACGGATTGGCACAGCGCTACTTCGTCACGGCGCTTCGGGCCGCGCATCAGGTCAATGATCTCCCCCTGTGTGCCCACATCCTGGGCGACCTCTCCTTCCAGGCGGCGAGTCGAGGACACCCCGCGGACGCCATCGCCCTCGGTGAGGCCGCCCGCCGTGCGAGTGACGCCGCCCCGCTGGCCGTCCGGGCGTCCGTCCTGTCCCGGCTCGCCTACGCGTACGCCGCCGCCGGCCGTGACAACGACTTCGCCCACACACGTGGCGCTGCCCGCGAGCTGATCGCAAGCCGGGACGGCCGCCAAGAAGAGCCCCGTTGGATGTACTTCCTCACCGACAACCACCTGGACTGCCAGGCTGGTTACGGCCTCATTCAGATGGGTCGTGCACAGCAGAAGGCGGAGAGCGGAAGAAGGAGCCGTCGCTTCCTCGCCCAGGGGACCGAGATGCTCAAGTCCGGGGCGTACGACGTTCCGAGCGGCGACCCAAGCCAGCGCCGAGCCATGTACGAGGGAGCGTGGCTGGCCCTGGGGCACAGCGCGCATGGAGACCTGGAGGCAGCCTGCGAGATCGGTCAGATCGCCGCCGATCGCCTTGATGTCGTCCGCTCGCCTCGCAGCGCGGCGCTGCTCCACCAGCTTGCCGCCGACCTCCGTCGCCGACAGCGCAACCCTCACGTTCGCAACTTCCTGCCAGCCCTGGAGAACGCGCTCGCCCACCACGCCCCATCGGCGCAACCCGGCCGTTAGGGTCAGGTTCATGTCCGCAGGGGAGCGCGTTGTCGTTGTCGGGGCTGGGGTGGCTGGGCTCACCACGTCCGTCGTTCTCGCCGAGGCCGGGGCTTCGGTGCACGTGATCGCTGAGCAGGTGCCTGGTGTCACGTCGCTGGCGGCCGGGGCGATGTGGGGTCCGTACCTGGTTGAACCGAAGGACAAGGTCGACCAGTGGGGACAACGGTCTTTGAGGATCTTCCGGGAGCTGGCCGAGGACCCGGCGACGGGTATCCGGCTCACCAGTGGCGTCGAGGCGTCCCGTACGGCCGAGGCCGCGCCAGACTGGGCCACCACTTTGCCGGGTTTCCGGCCGTGCGAACGGGCCGAACTTCCGGCCGGGTTCACGGCGGGTTACCGGTTCACCGTGCCACTGATCGACATGCCCACCTACCTCGACTACCTCCTGCGCCGGCTCCGCGATGCCGGGGGTGTGGTCGAGCAGCGACGGCTGACCTCGTTCACAGACGCCGGTCCGGCTTCGCTGATCGTCAACTGCGCGGGCCTCGGGGCACGCGACCTGGTTCCGGACCCTGACCTCCGACCCATCCGTGGCCAGCACGTCGTCGTCACCAACCCCGGGTTGACCGAGTTCTTCTCCGAGGACACCGGCCTCTCGCCGGACCTGCTGTGCTTCTACCCCCACGGCGACACCGTCGTCTTGGGCGGCACAGCGATCGACGGCGAGGGCGATCTGGCCCCCGACGACAAGGCGGCGGCCGGCATCCTCGCCCGCTGTGCCGAGGTCGAGCCCCGACTCGCCCAAGCCCGCGTCCTGGGACACCGGGTCGGCGCTCGGCCGACCCGCGCCACGATCCGTGTGGAGAGGGACCTGTGGGAAAACGGCACCGTAGTCGTGCACAACTACGGCCATGGTGGAGCCGGCGTCACGCTGTCGTGGGGGTGCGCCGAGGAGACTCGGCATTTTCTCTCGGCCAAGTGACCGAGGCCGGTATGAAAATCGCCGTCCCTCCACCCGCACACCCCCGTTATCCCCCCGGTCACCCCGGCGTCGCACCGGGCCGTCACGCTCGGGTCTCATGGCAACCGACCGGAGCACGCCGGCGGCCCCCGGACCGGCGTACGCGTTCTGGCAGATGGTCCCGCTCGCGGCGCTGTTCATCGTGTTCCTGGACACGGCCACCGACTTCTTCCCCGACGACCCTCTCGTGGGCGTCGTCACCCCGACGCGGCTCGCGCTGCTGGTCGGGCTGCTCGCGGTGGTCGTACCGGTGCGGGGACGGCCCCGGGCGCGGCTGAGGGACTTCCGTACGCGGCTCGATCTGCCGATCGCGCTGCTGCTCGGCGCCGCCGTGGTGACGACGTTCCTCGGCAGGCACCCGACCGCTCCCCTGCGCGGCCTGCTCACCGTCGTCGCCTGCTACTACCTCGTCGTCGGCCTGCGCCGCACCCAGCCCGAGTCCTGGCGCGCGGTCGGGCTGCTCGCGCTGGTCGGTGTCGCCGCCGCCGCCACCTTCGCCTTCTCCCAGGTCACCAACGAGACCCCGACCGGCTTCTGCCGTACCGGCCTCCTCACCGACGTCTCCTGCGACGCGGGCGGCGCCGGTGTCCTGATCCGCGCCACCGGCACCTTCGCCAACCCCAACCTGCTCGCCGCGTTCCTCGTGCTGCTGCTGCCGTTCGTGCTGCTCGCCGCCGTCTCGGTGGACGAGCGCACCGCCCGTACGGTGGTCGTCCTCGTCGGGGTCGTCGGGTACGGCGCCCTGCTCACCACCTTCTCCCGCGCCGGGTACGTCGCCGGAGCCGCCGGCCTGCTCGTCCTGGGCGGCGCCTACTGGCTCGCGCCCCGCCTCGCCGACCGCGCCCAGCGCCGCATCACGGCGACCCTCGGGTTCCTCGCCCTCGGCGGCGCGGCCGCCGCGATCTGGGCCGTGTCGCGGGCCGGGGACTCGCTCGGCGTGCGCGGGCAGGCCTGGGACGCGGCGCTCGACATCGCCGTGCACAACCCGCTCGGCGTCGGCCTCGGCCGCTCCGGCGCCGTCATATCCGCGACCGCGCCCGGCGAACGCGTCTTCGTGCACACCCACAACATGTGGCTGAACTGGCTCGTCGAGACCGGCCCCCTAGGCCTGCTCGCCATCGTCGCCGTGACCGTGATCACCTGGTCCTCGGCCGCCCGCGCCGCCCGCGCCAAGTCGGCCATCGGCACGGTGGGGCTGGCCTCGCTGACCGGCTTCTTCATGATCGGGACGATGGACCACCCGGCCAACCTGGACCGGATCGACATGCTCTGGTGGCTGATCCTGGCAGTGGTGATGGCCGAGGCCCCGGCCGGGTGGCGACGCCGTCGCTCGGAAGCCTTCCCCACACCTGTCCCCGCCCAGCTCAAGCGCCCCAGGCACGGGCCGCAACGCGTCGGTGCCTCGGCATGACCATCGGGCAGGGTCTCCGCTCCCGACCCTCCATCCAGGCGCTTCCCCGGACACCCTGCGTGATCGGCCGACACTGCCGTACCGTGGGCACGGCAAGGCCATGGAAGGACACGGACGATGACCGCACAGCCCTTCGAGCCCGATGGGCCACTCATCCCCCGGCCGGAGCGGACGCCCGCCGCTCTCCGGATCGCTCTGGCGCAGGTCGCCCCGCACCGGCTTGCCGAGATGGAGCGACAGAAGGACGAGGCCATCGCCTTGGCCGCGCGCTCGGCCAGCCTCGGCCCGATCGTGCAGTTCCTGGAAAACTGGGCCGTCGTGGTGGAGATCGCCAGGAACCCAGCCACAGCCGCTCGGCTCCGGGCCGCCGAGTACACGGCGCAGACCGTCGAGCGTGAGGACCCCGCCTGGCGGGCGGCGATGGACGAGATCCATACTCTCCACACCGATGCCCAGGAGTCCCTGAACCGTGGCTGAATGGCGCTGGGAGTACGACCCGGACGAAAGCCACGTCATTGGCGGCCCCACACCAGCACCACCCGCGTTCGTCGCGGAGGTCGAGAAGCGAGCCGACGAGATCGTACGGGCGGCCGAGGTGCTCTACCTGGCTGGATCGGCGTACCAAGGCGTGGGTGAAGGCGTTCAGACCGCTTACGTGCCCGGCGGCATGTTCCTCTATCTGATCGTCCCCCGACACGAGTGCGTCTACATTCTGCAGGTAACCGCCTGGCCCGCCTGACTCGTCATCCTCTCCCGCGCAAGTCCCCCTTCACCACCTTCCCACTCGCATTCCGCGGCAACTCCCCCACGAACTCCACCACCCGCGGCACCTTGTAGTTCGCCATCTCCCGCCGCGCCCACGCGATCAGGTCGTCCCCGGTCAGCACGGCCCCGGCCCGCCGCACCACGTACGCCTTTCCGACCTCCCCCAGCCGGGCGTCCGGTACGCCGATCACCGCCACGTCCGCCACATCGGGGTGCAGGGCGAGGAGTTGCTCGATCTCCGCCGGGTACGCGTTGAAGCCGCCGACGATGAACATGTCCTTGATGCGGTCCGTGATGCGGAGGTTGCCCGCGTCGTCCATGACGCCGACGTCCCCCGTGCGCAGCCAGCCGTCGGCCGTCATGACCTCGTCCGTGGCCGACTGGTCCTCGTAGTAGCCGCGCATGACGTTGAAGCCGCGGACCAGTACCTCGCCGGGGGTGCCGAGCGGTGCGTCCACGCGGACCTCCGTGCCGGGGATCGCCCGGCCCGACGTCGAGGCGATCACCGACGGGTCGTCGCCGCGGCGGCACATCGTCACGATGCCGCTCGCCTCGGAGAGGCCGTACGCCGTCAGGACCGTCTCCACGCCCAGTTCCCCGCGCAGCCGTTCCACCAGGCGCAGTGGTACGACCGCCGCGCCCGTCACCACCAGCCGCAGCGCGGAGAGGTCGTGCGCGTTCCGGGAGGGGTGGTCGAGGAGGGACTGGAGGAGGGTCGGCGGGCCCGGGAGGACCGAGACCCGTTCGGCCGCGATGTTCGCCAGCGCCGTACCGACGTTGAAGACCGGCTGCGGGATCATCGTCGCGCCCCGCATCAGGCAGGCCAGGACGCCCGCCTTGTAGCCGAAGGTGTGGAAGAAGGGGTTGATGATCAGGTAGCGGTCGCCCTGGCGCAGGCCCGCCAGGTCGCCCCAGATGTCGTACGCGCGGAGCGACTGCGCGTGGGTGATCACCGCGCCCTTGGGGCGTCCCGTCGTGCCGGAGGTGAAGATGATGTCGGAGGGTGCGGAGGCGGAGATCGAGGAGACCCGCTCAAGAACCTCGTCCGACCCCACCCCCTCCCCCTCCGCCAGGAAGTCCTTCCAGGTGCGGAAGTCCGGCGGGGCGTCCTCCGCCAGTACGACCACCTGCTCGGGGAGTTGTCCCGGTCCCGCCGCCCGTCGTAGGGACGCCACGTACGACGTCCCGAGGAACGTCCCCGTCACGAACAGCAGCCGCGTCCCGCTCCTGCGCAGCACGTCCAGGGCCTCCGTGCCCTTGAAGCGGGTGTTCAGCGGTACGAGGACGCCGCCCGCCGACACCGCGCCCAGCGCCGCGACGATCCAGTCGAGGGAGTTGGGGGCCCAGAGGGCCACCCGGTCGCCGGGGCGCAGGCCGTGGGCGAGGCAGGCGGCCGCCGCCCGTTCGACTCGGGCGCCCAGTTCGGCGTACGAGATCCGGGTGCGGCCCTCGACCACCGCCTCGACGTCCGCGTAGCGCTCGGCGGCCCACCGGACCAGGCCCGGAATGCTGCCCCACTCCCGGTCTCCGCGCACAACGGCCTCCCAGATCGAGATGAGCTGACGCTTCGTCAGATTAGCTGTAGCCTGACGGTCTGTCAGCAGTTGGCTGTGGTCGCATGGAGGTGCCAGAGACATGGCAGCCCTGAAGGACGCCACCGCGATCGTCGGCATCGGCCGGACCGCCTTCGCCAAGCACCTCCCGGAGGACGAGCGGACCCTCGCCTGCCGAGCCGTCCTCGCCGCCCTCGACGACGCCGGGATCGCGCCGGGCGAGGTCGACGCGCTGGCCTCGTACACCATGGAGGAGACCGACGAGGTCGAGCTCGCGAAGGCCGTCGGGTTCGGTGACCTCACCTTCTTCAGCAAGGTCGGGTTCGGGGGCGGGGGTTCGTGCGCGACCGTGGCGCATCTCGCCGCGGCGATAGCCGCCGGGCAGGCGACCGTGGGTGTGGCCTGGCGGTCGCGGAAGCGGGGCAGCGGGCCCCGGCCGTGGACCAATACGGCAGTTCAGCTGCCCACCCCGGGGCAGTGGACGCGGCCCTTCGGGCTGCTGCGGCCGGCGGACGAGATCGCCATGCTCACGCGGCGCTACATGCACGAGTACGGGGCAACGCGCGATCACCTGTTCAATGTCGCCCTCGCCTGCCGGAACCGGGCCAATCAGAATCCCGCCGCGATCATGTACGACCGGCCCCTCACCCGCGAGATGTACATGACCTCCCGCTGGATCAGCGAGCCGCTCTGCCTCTACGACAACTGCCTGGAGACGGACGGCGCGTTGGCCTGTGTCGTCGTCTCACGGGAGCGGGCCCGGGACTGCCGGCAGCGGCCCGTGTACGTGCACTCCGCCGCGCAGGGGCTGCCCGCCCAGCACCACGGCATGGTCAACTACTGGAACGACGACCCGCTCACCGGGCCCGCCTGGACCGCCGCCCGGCATCTGTGGAAGCACGCCGACCTCACTCCACAGGATGTGGATGTGGCGCAGATCTACGACGCGTTCACACCGCTCGTCCTGCTGTCCCTGGAGGGGTACGGGTTCTGCGGGCGGGGGGAGGGCGGGGCGTTCACCGAGGGGGGCGCGCTGGAGATCGGCGGGCGGCTGCCGCTCAACACCGGGGGCGGGGGGCTGAGCGAGGCGTACGTCCACGGGTTCAACCTCGTCACCGAGGGCGTACGGCAGCTGCGCGGGACCAGTACCGCCCAGGTGCCGGGCGCCGCGACCTGCCTGGTCACCGCCGGTGAAGGGGTCCCCACGTCCGCGCTGCTTCTGAGGAGTTGAGGAGCGAGCATGCTGAGTCCCGTCATCGACCCCGAGGGCGCCCCCTTCTGGCGGTACGCCGCCCAGGGCGAGCTGCGTGTCCAGGCCTGCGCCGACTGCGGTGAGCCCCGCTTCCCGCCCCGTCCGTGCTGTCCGCACTGCCAGTCCTTCGCGGCCGAGTGGCGCCGGACGTCCGGGCGCGGGCGCATCTGGTCGTACGTCGTCCCGCATCCGCCGCTGCTGCCCGCCTACGCCGAGCAGGCGCCGTACAACGTGATCGTCGTCGAGCTGGCGGAGGCGCCGAGGATACGGCTGGTCGGCAATCTCGTCGCCCGTCCCGGCGCGCGCCTCGACTCCGTCGCGCCGGACCGTGTCCGGATCGGTGCGAAGGTGCGGGTCGTGTTCACCGGCGACGGGGTTCCGCAGTGGGTGTACGGATGAGCGGGCTCGGGGTCGCCGTCGACAAGGACACAGGCGTCGCCGTCGTCACCATCGACCGGCCTGAGCGGCTCAACGCCATCGACCTCGCCCTGGCCGACGAACTCGCCGCTGCGTGGCGGGGGTTCCGGTACGACGACTCCGTGCGGGCCGTCATCCTCACCGGCGCCGGGGACCGGGCCTTCTGCACCGGCATCGACCGGGACGTGTCGGTGCCGCAGCCCGGATCGCCGTACATGCAGGACGATCCGCTGCTCGGGGTCGGGCCGAAGGCGAACGATCTGTGGAAGCCGGTCGTCGCGGCCGTGGGTGGGATGGCCTGCGGCGGGGCCTTCTACCTGCTCGGGGAGGCCGAGTTCGTGGTCGCCGACGAGACGGCCACCTTCTTCGACCCGCACACCACGTACGGGATGGTCAGCGCGTACGAGTCGATGCTGATGGCGCAACGGATGCCGTACGGGGAGGCCGCCCGGACGGCACTGATGGGCACGGCGGAACGGATGTCGGCGCGGCGGGCGTACGAGGTGGGGCTGGTGTCCGAACTCGTGCCGCCCGGCGGGGCGTTGGCGGCGGCGACCGCCTGCGCCACGGTGCTCGCCGGGTACCCGCCCGAGGCCGTCCAGGGGACCGTGCGGGCCCTGTGGGCGGGCCGGGAGGCGGCCCTGGCGGCGGCGTTCGCGCAGGCGCCCGCGCTCATCGCGCTGGGGAATCTGCCGGCCGGGCGGCAGGCGGAGCTGTTCCGCGGGCGACGCCGGGAACACCGGACGCGGTGAGGGCAACCCCGGCTGCTGCGGCTACTCCGGGTGCTCCTCCGGCAGCTCACGTGGCAGCTCCCGTTCACGGGGCGTAGCGTCATGTGTGAGCACGGTGAAGGCCGGGCTCGCCCGAGCGACGGCCGCCGTCTGGAAATCCCTTCCGTGCGCCCGGTACGACGGCCGTCCCGTGGCACCCAGCTCAGGCGGTGCGGGCCGTGCCCGTGCCCTTCTCCGCGTCGAGGGCGTAGACGCAGCGGTCCTTGCTGCACGCGTACACGATCCCGTCCTTGACGACCGGGGAGCCGGTGATCTCGCCGCCGGTGGCGAGTTTCCAGCGCAGTCGGCCGTCGTCGGCCTTGAGCGTGTACAGGAGGTGGTCGGTGGCGCCGAAGTGGATGCGGCCCTCGGCGACGGAGGGGGCGCCCACGATGTCGCCGCCCGCCTGGAAGCGCCACTTGGGCGTGCCGGTGACCGCGTCCAGGGTGTAGAGGCCGGTGCCGCTGCCGACGTGGACGTGCCCGGCGGCGACCAGGACCGGGTCGACGGACGCCCGGGCCTCGGTGGCGATGCGCCAGCGGTCGCGGCCGTCGGTGGCGTCGAGGGCGTACACCGTGCCGAGGTAGTCGGCGAGGTAGATGCCGCCGCCGGTGACCGCGGGGCCGGGCGCGAAGGCGGGCGGGGAGAGGAAGACGGCCGGTGCCTCGAAGTGCCAGCGGACGTGGCCGCCGGCGATGTCGACGGCGAGGACGCGGGTGCCGGCGGTGATGTAGACGTAGCCGTCGGGGGCGGGCGCGACACGGACCGGGACGCCGCCGCAGGAGGCCACGTCGCCGATCGGGTACGACCAGCGCTCGTCGCCGGTGCGGGCGTCCAGGGCGCGCAGGCGGGCGTCCCGCCAGACGTAGACGGTGCCGTCGTGGAGCGCGGGCCCGGCCTCGGGGGACTCGAAGTCGCTCTGGCAGCCGGTGATCTCCCACAGCTTGCGGCCGTTGGCGGCCTCCCAGGCCTGGACGCCGCCGCCGCGGGTGCCGGTGACGACGGTGCCGCGCTCGGCCTTCAGGGAGTACACCCAGGCGTCCGTGGACAGCCGCCACAGGTCGGCGCCCCCGCGGGCGTCCAGGGCGAACAGGGTGGGGCCGTCGGAGGCGTGGATCCTGCCGTCCGCGACCGCCATCGACCAGGCCACGTCCCGGGTCTTGAAGCGGCGCCGCCCGGTGGCCACGTCGAGGGCGTGCACCTCGAAGGAGGTGACGTAGACGAGGTCGCCGTCGACGGCCGGGGTGCCCCACACGTCGTTGGACATCCGGAACCGCCAGGGCCGCCAGCCCGCCGGGCTCTCCGGGGATGCCGGGGGCTGCGGTGCCGGTACGGCAGGGCCTACGGCAGGGTCTGCGCCGTTGACTCCGGGGCGCGGCTTGGACCAGGAGGCGGCCAGGCCCGCCTCGGGCGGGGGTGCCTTGACGGCGGCGGCGCGGGCGTCGGCGACGCGCGGTCCCGGGCCGATCGGCACGGCGGCGCCGGCCAGCCGGACCGGGCCGCCGTCGGGGGCGCCGACCGGCGCGGGCACCGGCGGGGCGGAGACGGGCGGCGGCGGGACGACGGGGTCGTGCGACGGTGGGGGCGGCACGGCGGGCGGGCGGGCCGAGCCGCGGCTCGCGCCGGACGTGGGCTTGGCGGCGGGGCGGCCGCCGCGGCGGGCCTCGATGAGGGCGACCGCCTTCTCGGGCAGCCACGCCGACGCCGTACCGCTGTCGTCGGAGCCGGAGCCGAACAGGTGCGGGGCGAGCTGGGCCTGGAGGTCGGCGGGGTTGGGGCGGGCGGTCGGGTCCATCTGCATACAGGACTCGATGAGCGGGCGCAGCTCGTCCGGGAGGCCTTCGAGGTCGGGGCCCTCGCGGAGCAGCATGAAGACCGTCTCGACCGGGTTGGCGCCGTGGAAGGGCGGGTGTCCGGTGGCGGCGAACACCAGCATCGAGCCGAGCGAGAAGACATCGCTGGCGCCGGTGACGCTGCGGGAGTCCTTCGCCTGCTCGGGCGACATGTAGGCGGGGGTGCCGACGGCCACGTTCGTCATGGTCAGACGGGTGTTCGAGACGCCGGAGGCGATACCGAAGTCGATCACCCGGGGGCCGTCCTCGACGACGAGGACGTTGGAGGGCTTGAGGTCACGGTGGACCAGCCCGGCGCCGTGGATCGACTGGAGCGCCTCCGCGACGCCCGCCGCCAGCCAGCGCACCGCCTGGGCCGGGAGCGGCCCGCAGTCGTTCACTATCTCTTCGAGGGAGGGTGCGGGGACGTACGCGGTCGCCAGCCACGGCACGGCGGCGCGCGGGTCGGCGTCGACCACGGCCGCCGTGTAGAAGCCGGAGACCGCGCGGGCCGCCTCGACCTCGCGCGTGAAGCGGACGCGGAACAGCTGGTCCTCGGCGAGCTCCGTCCGCACGGTCTTGATCGCCACGCGCCGGCCGGACGCCGAGCGCGCGAGATAGACCAGCCCCATGCCGCCGGCCCCCAGCCGTCCCAGCACCTCGAACGGCCCGATCCGCCGCGGATCGTGCTGCGTCAGCTGATCCACCACTTGCCTGCCACCTCCCCGTACGAGCCGCGTCACCCACATATGGACGCGACCGAAGTGCAGCGTCTCACCACCGCACCGCCGTGGCGGCACGCACCCCGATTCTTCCTGTCCCGGCCGCAGGTTGCGAACCCGGTGATATATCGGGTGTCTCACCCCATACCGGGGCAAGTGCTGGCGCAGGGGCCTGCGGATCGGGGCTGGATCGGCGGTGGATCGGCGGTGGATCCGCGGTGGTCAGAGCTGGAGCAGCCCGAACGACGCCCCCTGGTCGTCCGTGGCCATCCCCACCGTGCCGTACGAAGTGTCGAAAGGTCCCGCCTGGATCCGGCCACCGAGCCGGTTCACCTCGGCGAGCGCGGCCTCGCAGTCCGTCACCCCGAAATGGACGATGAAGTGCGGCGGCATCTCGGCCGGGAAGACGTCGGCGAGCGGGGCCCGGCCGAAGTCGGGCTCGGCGTCCGGCCCGAACAGGGCGTCGTGGAAGAGATCGCCGTAGAAGGTGTTGGCGGCGGCGGTGTCACGGGCGTACAGCTCGGCCCAGACGAAGGCGCCGGGCGCGTGCCGCAGGCCGAAGCCGGTGTGCGTCCCCGGCTGCCACAGGCCGAACACCGCGCCCTCGGGGTCGGTGGCCAGCGCGGCGACGCCCAGCTCGCCGACCGGCATCGGCGCGGTGACCACCTGGCCGCCGGCCGCCCGGATCCGCCGGGTGAGCGCCTCGGCGTCCGGCGTCGCGAAGTACACCGTCCAGACCGTGGGCAGCCGGCCGTCCGCCTTCTGCGCGAGCGCGGCGACGGGCTCGCCCTCGTGGTACGCCCACACGGTTCCGCCGTACGACGGCTCGAAGGACCATCCGAAGAGCTCACCGTAGAACCGCTTGCCCGCCTCGACGTCGGCGAGCTGCGCGTCCACCCAGCACGGGACGCCCTCGGTGTATGCCGCTTCGCGAGCAGATGTGCTGTTTTCGGCCATGCCGCCAAAGTAGCGGCGCCGTCCGCACCCCGCTCACCGGCCACACCGCGCCCACATACCCCATGCACCCCATTTGCAGTCGGCCGAATCGCGCTCCCATCACCCCTCGGTAAGCTGACGACATGACAGGACAAGTGCGTACCGTCGACGGCCGCGTGGCCGGTCGGCGCGGGCAGGCGACGCGGCAGAAGCTGCTCGACTGCCTCAGCGAGATGCTCAGCTCCTCTCCCTACCGGGACGTCAAGGTCATCGATGTCGCCCGGAGGGCGGGCACTTCGCCCGCGACCTTCTACCAGTACTTCCCGGACGTCGAGGGCGCCGTCCTGGAGATCGCCGAGCAAATGGCCGCCGAGGGCGCCGGGTTGACGGAACTCCTCGAAGGCCGCACCTGGGTCGGCAAGGCCGGCTGGCAGACCGCCCAGGAACTCGTCGACGGCTTCCTGGAGTTCTGGCGCAGGAACGACGCGATCCTGCGCGTCGTCGATCTCGGCGCCGCCGAGGGGGACAAGCGGTTCTACAAGATCCGCATGAAGATCCTGAACTCCGTGAACAACTCCCTGGTGGACGCTGTCACCGAACTCCAGTCCAAGGGCCGCGTCGACAAGGACGTGAACCCGGCGGCGATCGCCGGTTCCCTGGTCGCGATGCTGGCCGCGGTGGCCTCGCACCAGAAGGGCTTCCAGAGCTGGGGCGTCAAACAGGCCGAACTCAAGCCGAATCTCGCCCTGTTGGTACATCTGGGCATCACCGGAAAGAAGCCGACCAGGTAGCCGCGCCGGCCCCTTTTCCTTTTTTTCCTTTCCAAGTCCTGTCAGGCAGGCGGTGGTTCACCCGGGTGGGCCACCGCCTGTCACGTGTCACGCCGGCAGCGGCCGGTCCTTGACCACGTGCTTCATCACCAGCGTGGAGGTGAGCCGCTGCACCCCCGGCAGCGTCGCGAGCCGCTCGTCGTACAGCCGCTGGAAAGCGGCGAGGTCCGCGGTGGCCACCCGCAGCAGATAGTCCGGCTCCCCGAACAGCCGCTGCGCGTCCAGCACGTGCTCCACCTCGCTGACCGCCTTCTCGAACTCGGCGACCGTGGCCCGGTCCTCCTGCCGCATGGACACGAAGACCAGCGCCTCGAAGGTCAGCCCCACGGCCCCCGGATCGACCACGGCCCGGTACCCGCTGATCGCCCGCGACCGCTCCAGCTCCCGCAGCCGCCGATGACACGGCGACACACTCAGCCGCACTCGCGCGGCCAGCTCGGTCACGGTCAGCCGCCCGTCCTGCTGCAGCTCGGCAAGGATCTTCCGGTCCATGTCGTCCATGGGGAAGATTCTTCCCCAGAAATGGCGATCACGGGAAAACTTCGGGAACACTTTCGGGCACTTCCGACCTAATCTCGCCATCATGGACGCCGCAACCCTGATCTCCTTCCTCGCCCTCGACCTGCTGCTGGTGTGCGTACCGGGCGCGGACTGGGCGTATGTGATCTCGGCCGGTCTGCGCGACCGCTCGCCGGTCACGGCGGTGGCGGGCCTGGTCAGCGGCTATGCGCTGCACACGCTGCTCGCGGCGGCGGGTCTGGCGGTCCTGGTGGCGGGATCGCCGGTGCTGCTCACGGCGCTGACGGTGGTCGGGGCGGCGTATCTGGTGTGGCTGGGGTGGGGCGTGCTGCGCCGCCCGGGGACGCCGGAGGCCGGGGACGACACCCCGGTGGCCGGGCGCCGGGTGTTCCTGCGCGGCGCGATGATCAGCGGGCTCAACCCCAAGGGCCTGCTGCTCTACCTCTCGGTACTCCCGCAGTTCCTCGTCCTCGGGCACGGGCACCTGCCGGTTCCGGCCCAGACCGCCGTCCTCGGGCTGCTGCACATGGCGTGCTGTGCCGCGGTCTACCTCGGCGTCGGCCTCGCGGCGCGCGCGGTGCTGGGGGCGCGCCCGGCGGCGGCGCGGGCGGTGGCGCGGACGTCGGGGGCGGCGATGCTGGGAATCGGGGCGTTTCTCCTCGTACAGCGGCTGGCGACGCTGTAGGAGCCACAGCGGGGAGTCCTCTCCGTACGAGCACGATCATTTTCGTACGAGCCGGAAGATCCGGATCTCGCGCGTCACCCGTGCCTGATACGTCGCATACGGCGGCCAGAACGCCAGCACCGCCCGCCAGGCCGCCGCCCGCTCCTGTCCCGCCAGCAGCCGGGCGGTGACGGGGATGTCCCGGCCCTTGAAGTTGATCTCGGCGTCGGGATGGGCGAGGAGGTTGTGGGTCCAGGCCGGGTGACCCGTCCGGCCGAAGTTGGAGCCGACGAGGATCCAGCTCCGTCCGCCCTCCTCCGGCATACACGCGAGCGGCGTACGGCGCCGCTGCCCGCTCCGCGCGCCGGTCGAGGTCAGGATCACGCCCGGCAGCAGCGTCGCGCTGAGCAGCACCTTTCCGCGGGTGAGGCGGTGGACGGCCCGGTCCAGGGCCGGGACGACGTAGGGGGCGACCTTCGCGAAGCCCCTGGTCGAGGAGACCTTCTGCACGATCCCGGCGACACCCATCAGACGGCCACCTCCACCCGCTCGAACAGCCGCGCCGCCTCGGCGGCCTGCGCGCGCAGCCGGTGCACCGGCCCGAACAGCAGCTCGTCGCCGGCCGCGCGCTTGAAGTACAGGTGGGCGTCGTGCTCCCAGGTGAAACCGAGGCCGCCGTGCAGCTGGATGCCCTCGGCGGCGGCGGTCCGCAGCGCCTCCAGCGCCTGGGCGAGTGCCAGCCCGCCGACGCGCTCGCCGTGGCTGGTGGCCCATGCGGCGTAGTACGCCGCCGAACGCGCCGCCTGCACCTGCACGTACACGTCGGCCAGCCGGTGCTTGACCGCCTGGAAGGAGCCGATGGGCCGCCCGAACTGCTT
Organism: Streptomyces sp. Z423-1; assembly: GCF_013009255.1. Lineage (NCBI taxonomy): Bacteria > Bacillati > Actinomycetota > Actinomycetes > Kitasatosporales > Streptomycetaceae > Streptomyces > Streptomyces sp. Z423-1. The sequence continues at coordinate 5,287,516 of NZ_CP053109.1, read as the reverse complement.
GCGCTGCCCGACGTGTTCGACGGTCCGTTCCAGGGCGCGGTCGGCGGCGCCGACGGCTTCGGCGGCGAGGACGGCGGCGGCGGTGTCGCCGAGCGCGGCGAGGGCGTCGAGGGCATGGGCGTCGATGACAGGGGGCTGATCGGCGCCCAGCAACTCCGCTCTCACGTCCCGCAGTTGGATCCGCGCCCGTGGCCGGGTCGCGTCGAGGGCGGTCTGCCGTACGCGGGTCAGCCCGGCGGCGTCCCCCGGCACGAGGAACAGCAGCGTCCGCGACCGGGCGAACCCCCCGGTGTGCGCGGCGACGACCAGCAGCCCCGCGCTGTGGCCGTCCAGCACCTGGTCGACCTCCCCGTACAGCCGCCAGTCACCGTCCGACCGGCGCGCCTGCACGCCCCCCGCCCGGCCGCCGCCCGCCCAGTCGCCCGCGTTGCCGCCGGTCAGCGCGAGGGCGGTGGCGAGGTGGGGGCCGGGGACGGCGAGGGCGGCGGTGAGGTGGCCGGAGGCGATGCGCGGGAGGAGCTCGGCGCGCTGGGCCGCGGTCCCGAGGGCGAGGAGGAGCGGGGCGGTGAGGACGGCGGTGGGGATCATCGGCGACGGGGCGAGCGCGCGGCCGGTCTCCTCGGCGGCGAGGGCGAGTTCGGTCGCGGAGCAGCCGACGCCGCCGTAGGCCTCGGGGAGGGCGAGGCCGGGCAGGCCGAGCCGTTCGGCGAGGGCGGACCAGAGGGCGGGGTCGTGTCCGGCCGGGGTGTCGAGGGCGGCGCGCAGCTGCTCGGGGGTGCAGCGGCGGCGGAGCAGTTCGCGGAGGGTGCGGCGGATCTCGTCCTGCTCGGGCGTGAAGCTGGCGTCCATGAACGGCCTCCCTCGATCTGACGGCCTGTCATATTAGGCCGACGACAGCCAACCACCCATACCCATTTCTGATGTACCGTCAGAAATATGGCTGCTGCTACCCGGAAAGTCGCCGTGGTGGGCGTGTCCCTGTCCGACTGCGGCCGTGTCGACGACGCAACCCCGTACACCCTGCACGCCCAGGCCGCCCGCCAGGCCCTCGCGGACGCCGGTCTGGACCGGGCGGTCGTCGACGGCTTCGCGTCGGCCGGCACGGGCGTGCTGGCGCCGGTGGAGGTGGCCGAGTATCTGGGCCTGCGCCCCACCTGGGTCGACTCCACGTCGGTCGGCGGCTCGACGTGGGAGGTGATGGCGGCGCACGCGGCAGACGCGATCGCGGCGGGGCATGCGCGGGCGGTGCTGCTGGTGTACGGCTCGACGGCCCGCGCGGACGTCAAGGCCGGGCGCCGCACCGGCAACCTCTCCTTCGGCGCGCGCGGGCCGCTGCAGTTCGAGGTGCCGTACGGCCACACCCTGATCGCCAAGTACGCGATGGCGGCCCGTCGTCACATGATCGAGTACGGGACGACGATCGAGCAGCTGGCGGAGGTCGCGGTGCAGGCGCGGGCGAACGCGGCGCTGAACCCGGAGGCCATGTTCCGCACGCCGATCACCGTCGACGACGTCCTGGACGGCCCGGTGATCGCGGACCCCTTCACCAAGCTGCACTGCTGCCTCCGCTCGGACGGCGGCGCGGCGGTCCTGCTGGCCGCGCAGGACGTCGTACCGGACTGCCGTACCGCTCCGGTGTGGATCCTCGGCACCGGGGAGCACGTCTCGCACTCCGCGATGTCCGAGTGGCCGGACTTCACCCGCTCTCCGGCGGCGGTGAGCGGACGACTGGCGTTCGAGCGGGCCGGGGTGCGTCCGGCGGAGATCGACTTCGCGGAGATCTACGACGCGTTCACCTACATGACGCTGGTGACGCTGGAGGACCTGGGCTTCTGCGGGAAGGGCGAGGGCGGGGCGTTCGTCGAGAAGGGGCGGCTGCTGGTCGAGGGCGGGGAGCTGCCGGTGAACACCGACGGGGGCGGTCTGTCGGCCCAGCATCCCGGGATGCGGGGACTGTTCCTGCTGGTGGAGGCGGTACGGCAGTTGCGCGGAGAGGCGGGGGCACGGCAGGTGCGCGGCGCGGGCGGGGGGCTGCCGCGGCTGGGGGTGGCGTCGGGGACGGGCGGCTGGTTCTGCTCGTCGGGGACGGTGGTGCTGGGTCGCTGACGGAACACCGGCCCCCGGCGTGGTGTTGTGGTCGTCACAGGCTGTTCGACGACGCCGCTGGAGGAGATTCGTATGGCACTGACCCGCGAGGAGCGCGAGGAGTTCCTGGCCGAGCCGCACATCGCCGCACTGGCGGTGGCCGCGGAGGAGGGCCGGGCCCCGCTCAGCGTGCCGATCTGGTACCAGTACGAGCCCGGCGGTGACGTGTGGATCCTGACGGGACAGGACTCCCGCAAGCACCGGCTGATCAGCGCGGCAGGGCGCTTCACGCTGATGGTCGACCGGGTGGAGCCCACCGTCCGCTATGTGTCGGTCGAGGGGCCGGTCGTGGACACCGTCCCCTTCACCGTCGAGCAGCTGCGCGAGATCTCGGCGCGTTATCTGCCGGCCGAGAAGGTCGAGGAATACGTCGAGTTCTCGTTGAAGAACCACGGGGAGATGGTGGTCATCCGGATGCGTCCGGAGCGGTGGGTGTCGTCGGATCTGGGGTCGGTGTAGGCCCCGCCGAGGTGCGCACCTTACCGGCGCCATCACTCACCGCGCGCAGCAAGGCTGCCCCCGACTGATAGTTCTAGACGAACAGTTGGGGGCGTATGTCGGTCCTGGACGGGGGACCAGGACGGGGGTCCCGCGTGCTGCCCGGGTGTCTCGCGGCGCCCCGGAAGGCAGCCATCGGGTTTCGTGCTGGACGCGCTCAGACGCCCTGCGCGTCCAGTTCCCGATAGGGGTTGCCCTCCGCCGGAGTCACGCGCCAATACGTCTCGACCATGGCCTTGTACTGCCGATGCGAGGGATTCAGGCCCGAGTGTTTCAGAGCCCAAATCTCCACAGGTTCAGGGTCGTTGTCCTGTGCCGGCGCTTCTGCACCACAAGCGATGCACACGGCGGAATAGATGGCGTGCGGGGCCTCCTCCCCAGTTTCCGGTCCGAGCGTCCATTCAGCCTCTCTGATGAGAGAACGCGTCACAGTTCCCCCCTGCTGCGCCGGTTTGCTTCGGCCACTTTGACGCGCAGCCTTTCGGCGCTGCCGACGCAGTGCGGGCACGAACACGGCGGGTACTTCTGGCCTACTTCCGGCGCGTCCACAGGCTTGACCGTGTGCTTCCTGATCACCTCAGTACGGACGCCCGTGTTCGGGTTGATCCGGTAGACCTCAATCGTCATCGCCACGGGGCAGCCTCCCGGTGCGCTTCCTGGGCGCCTGCGCGGGCGTCCGCGGGCGCTGCGCCCAGCGCTGCCACGTACGGTCGGACAAGGGCGCCCGTGGGCTCCCAGGCTTCCTCTGCCTCCCAGTCACGGGGCGGGAGCCACTCGGCGCGCCCCTGCGGTTGGGGCCCCCGCGGGGGCGCTGCGTGCCGCTCTTTGCGGTGCCTGCGCGCGGTGACGAGCCTTGCGCCCCGCATGTCCGGCGACAGTCGGTGAAAGGGCACCTGGGGTGCTGCGTGGGGCGGTGCGGAGCGGCTGTGCTCACGGGTGGTGCGCGGTCCGAACAGGACCGCTCTCATCCATTCGAGCGCACGTGATAGGCATTGCATTGTCGACGCTCCCTCTCGGGTTGAGCGTTGGCCATGCCCCGGGGCCGTTCGCGCGGTCGCCGGGGTCTCTTGTGCACGCCACGCTGCCGCTCCGCCGATTCGCTGCCTAGCGGCCCCATGTAGGCCCGTTGTAGGCCAGACTTGAGGCATGCGCGGGGAGACAGCGGCCCACATGATCCGACGTCTACGACAGAACAAGGGGTGGAGTCAGACACGGCTAGCGGCGGAGGCATGCCGCGCGGCTGGATTACCGTCCGACTCTCTGACCCGGCAGGACATTTACCGGTATGAGAAGGGGAAGCGCACACCCCGGGAATGGCTGCCGTTCATTACTGCCGCTCTCGGTGTGCCCCTAGTCGAATTTCAGCAAGCCGCCGGCGCCGGCGCCCAAGAAGGCGTTCCCGTAACGGTCGCCGACTTCCTTCCGGATGGTGATCCGTTGGCTCCGTTGAAGGCTGGACACGGACGCCGGATTGGCGCGCGTGATGTTACCGATCTGGCCGGACGCGTGCACGGATTGCGTCTCGCCGACGACGTCCTGGCGGGGGGAGACCTAATCAGCCCTGCGCTGCGTGAGCTGAAATCAGCGGTGAAGCTATACCGCGAGGGAAGCCACAGTGACGAAGTCGGGCGCGCCTTGCTCTCTCAGATTGGCGAACTGGCCCAGATTGCCGGATGGATTGCCTCTGATGCTGGGCGTCATGAGGAAGCCGAACGCATTTATAAGCTGGGCATGAGTGCGGCCCAGCAGGCGGAGGACAGAACGCTGGTCGGCAATCTTACCGGATCACTCGCCTACCAATACAGCAACACGGGTCAGGAACAGGAAGGGGTGGCGCTTGCTCGGGCGGCGCTCGATCAGACGGGTGAGGATGCGCCCGCGAAGGCGCGGGCGCTTTACCTCGATCGTGTGGCCTGGGCTCATACCAAAGCTAATGAGGCGCAGCCTGCAATGCGTGCCCTGGGCGAGGCGTCCGAGGCGTTGGCCGAAGATGGCGAGGGGCGTGAATCACCCCAGTACCTCTATTGGGTTGATGCAGGCGAGTTGCAAGTCATGGATTCGCGCGTCTATACGGAGCTGAAACGCCCACTGCGCGCGGTGCCGTTGCTGCGGGAAGTCCTCGCCCGGTACGACGCCACGCACACGAGAGAGCTTGCTCTCTACCTGTCTTGGCTTGCCGTTGCATTGGCGGACGCCAACGAACCGGAGGAGGCCGCAGCGACGGCCCAACGGGTCATCACGCTTTCCGCGGACGTTGCGAGCGAGCGAACGGCAGAGCGCGTAAAGGTAGTCCTACAGAGGCTGGAGGAATACCGCGACGTGCCGGAAGTGCGGGAAGTCTTGGACGAGGCAGCGTGAGAGGGCCGGTCATAGAGTCGGTTGTCACTGGTGATTAATACTCCAGCTGTAGATCGTGATCCGAGAGAGGCCCGTCGGCGAGGGACGGCCGTTATTCCAGCCACATTCCGTCGCGCATGATGACTCTCCCGCGTAATTCCGGCTCGCCGCGCCAAGCGCGCACAGTCCTTGGGACCACGCGTACATACAGAAAGGAACCCTCCTCCACGCGCGGATCCCACCCGAACTTGTCGGCGAACGCCTCCGCTGCGCCTTCGGGCACCTCCTCGTCCGGGAAGCACTCCGCCTCACCCTGGAGGAGCACCACGTCGAAGGTGTCCGGTAGCGCCAGACGCACGCGCGGCTCTTTGCGGACGTTCCGCGCAGTCACGGAAGTGGCGCTGGTACACATCCACACCGCTCGTCCATCCCACAAGAACCACAGCGGCACCTGGTGCGGCCCGTGATCAGGGTGAGCCGTCGACACCCATACATCCCGCTCGGTAACGAGCTGCTCCAGAGCGTCGCGCATACGCTCCGCCGTCTGGCGACGAACGATTCCCGTGGTCTCCATGAGGACCGACCCTAGCCAGCAGGCGCGGAGCGCGCCTGAGGCGCAGGACCTACTCCCAGCGACCGATGAACCCCTCAGCTTTTGGCTCGGGGCGACCAACTTCGGTGCTCAGGATGGCCAACTGCAGTGCTCAGTCACACTTGTCTCCGGTAGTGGCTGGCTCGTGATCGCGCCTGGTGACTGCGTCGCCAGGCGGACCAGCTGAGCCGGTGGGCCGGGCCGTGAGCGGGCCGTGAGCGGGCCGTGAGCGGGCCGGACAACAACACTGATGAACAGGCGCTGGATCTCGTTACAGGTCAGCGGGATCAGGTTGGCCGGCGTGGGGCACTGTGCGTGTTCGTCGGCGCGGACGACGGCGAGGAAGGCATGGGCCAGCATCGCGAGGGTGACCCAGCGGGCCCAGGAGGGGTAGCGGCGGACCTGGTGCTCATCCAGTCCGGCCAGCCCCTTCTCACTTTGGAAGGTTTCCTCCAACCGCCATCTGGAACCTGCGACCTTGACCAGGATGGCGAGGGATGCCGACGTCGTGGAGTGACAGCGGTAATAGGCGAGTTCACCGGTGGTGCGGTTGCGGCGGATCAGCAATTGGTGGTGGCCCGGTGCCGCCTCGGCGAGGTCGATGACGGCCCAGTCGTAGAACCGCTGTCCGTAGACCTCGTCACCCGTGACCCAGCCGACGCGGTGTCCAGCGTCCAGGAACCGTTCGATCATCACCCGGGCCAGTTCCGGCTTGGTCGCGAAGACGGTGCCCTCGCCGAGCCCCGCGGCCCGGCAGCGGTCCGGATCGCAGGTCCAGGAGCGCGGGATGTACAGCTCTCGGTCCACCGCCGCGTGCCCGCGCTCGCTGGCGTAGACGAGGTAGACGGCGACCTGAGAGTTCTCGATCCGCCCGGCGGTGCCGGTGTATTGGCGCTGGACCCCGACGGTGCGTGTGCCCTTCTTCACGTCGCCGGTCTCGTCGACGACCAGCACTGCGGCCTCGTCGTGGAGGTGCTCGACGACGTATTCGCGCACGTCGTCGCGGACGGCCTCGGCATCCCAGGCGGCCCTGCACAGCAGATGCTGCATGCCGTGTGGGGTGGCCTCCCCGGCCCACTCTGCGATCGTCCAGCAGTTCTTGCGCGGCAGATCCGACAGCAGGCCCAGCACCAAGCGCTTGGCCCGGAGGCGGGGTTCAACCCGCGCGAACCGCCCGGCTATCCGGCTCATCAGGCCATCGAACGCCTCCTGCCAGCGGGCAGGGTCTACGCTGTGACCTGCGGCCACCGCGTGATCGTTTGTCTTCACACACCGATGATCAACGTGGCCGCACCCGTCTCCACAGCGCGTCAGGGTCGCGCAGCGTCCGCCTGCCGTCCTGTGTCAGGAGGACATGTGCAACGTGGCGAAGTCTGGTGGGTCGAGTTCGACGAGCGGCGGCCGGTCGTACTGCTGTCGGAAGGCGACGCGTCCGGGATCCGGGTGATGCAGGTCGTGGCTCCGGCGGGCGTCGACATCAGCGGTCTGGGCGTCGAAGTGGCAGTAGGCGCCATGGAAGGACTGCCCTTTGAAGGCGTGCTGCGGTTCGCGTTCCCGTGTCCGGGCTTTACCCCTTGCACGTGGCTGACCACCGTGTCCCGGGACGACTTGATCGAGCGGGCGGGCGCCCTGCCCTACGCGAAACTCAACGAGATTGAGGATGCCCTCCGACTCGCTGGACAGGCGAAGGAGCGGACCCCGGCGACGACCGCGAAGCTCAGCGAATTAAGGGACACCCTCCGTCTCGGTGGACTTGAGTAGTCGGGTAGGCGAGAAGGAACGGACACCCTCGGTGGCTTGGTCGATCTCGTCCAGATGATCGACACTGACCACCTGTCTCCTCGGCGCCCCTCACCATCGAGATCACGATCTACAGCTGGAGTATGACGCCCTGCCGTTCGCAGTCGCCCATCACTTGCAGCCACTCCAGAGCCTTACGGCTGTAGTCTCGTTGTCGTTGTGCTGCTCGGTCACGGACCGCCGGCGCCCGGACTTGTCCTCTGACACGCGCAAGTACTCACGGCCCGTGAGGATGTCCACGGTGACGGCTGCGGCGGTCATAGCCGCGGTGTTTGCGCTGTTGAAAGGCATGTCGGCAGGACTCCCGCATACCGACACCTAGAAAAGTGGACGGCCCCGGCCCCGGGGCGCCCGCGATACTCGACGGCATGGAACCGGATCTTCACGAGCTGCTCAGGTCGCTGCGGGTGTGGGCCCCCGGCGTCACGGCCCTGCCCGCCTTCGACCCGGCCGCCGCGCCCGCGGACCCGCTGCCGCTGTTCGCCTCCTGGTTCGCGGAGGCAGTGGCGGCGGGGCAGCCGGAGCCGCACACCATGTCGCTGGCCACGTCGGACGAGGAGGGCCTGCCCGACGTACGGACGGTGATGCTGCACGGCGCGGAGGAGGACTGCTGGTCCTTCGCGACGCACGCCACCAGCCGCAAGGGCCGCCAGCTCGCCGCGCGGCCGTACGCCGCCGTGGGCTTCTACTGGCACGTCCAGGGCCGCCAGATCCGCGTCCGCGGCCCGGTCACGACCGCCCCACCGGCCGAGAGCCTGGCCGACCTGCACGCCCGCTCGACCGGCGCGCTGGCCGCCGCGCTGACCGGGCGGCAGAGCGAGCCGATGGAGTCCCTGGAGGCCCTGGCGCAGGCGTCGGAAACGGCGTGGGCCAGGGCCCAGGAGGACCCCGAGGCCCCGTCACCGACCTGGACGCTGTACCGACTGCGCGCGGACGAGGTCGAGTTCTTCCAGGGGGACGAGCGGCGGCGGCATGTGCGGCTTCGGTACGTCAGGGGTGGTGGGGGGTGGGGCAAGGAGTTGCTGTGGCCATGAGGCGGCACGCCCTACTGGCCGTCGAAGGCGTACGTCGCGAACTCCACCACCGGCTCGTAGCCGATCCTCCGATAGAGGGCGTTGCTGGTCGGATTGGCCAGGTCCGTGAAGAGCAGCACCTCCTCGGCACCCGCCGCCAGTGCCGCGCGGCTCACCTCGGCCGTCACCGCTCCCGCGTAACCGCGTCGCCGGAAGGGAGCCGGGGTGTACACGGGCGCCACCCGTACCTGACCGGCGATCTCGGGCATCACGCCGGCCATGGCGACCGGGGTGCCGTCAGGCCTCTCCCAGAGGGTGACGCCGCCGTGGGCGATGCGGGCGTCGGCCCAGGCGGCCGGGTCCCGGAGCGGGTTCCCGCCTACGTCACTCGTGAACTCGACGTACCAGCGGGCGAGTTGCTCGCGGTCCCGCTCGTCCGCCACCCTCGCCCGGCCCGGCGGGGCGGGCTCCGGGACCGTCAGCGAGCCGAGCCGGTAGAGCAGCTGGCGCCCGCGCGGCATCGCGGCGGCGCCAGTGCGACGTTGCCAAGCCCCGGCGAAGGCGGCGGCTGTGTCACGGACCCCGGCGACGCCGGGAAGTCGCTTCGACCGGGCCGCCAGGTGGGCGGCGAAGACGTCGGCCTCGTCGGGGGTGAGGGCGGTGAGGTACAGGCCGTGCGGTGGCGTACGGAAGCAGACCGCTCGTACGGCTCCGGCGCGCTCCAGGAAGCCGAAGAACGGCGGCTCGTCCCCGTACGTGCGGAGTCCGTGCCTGCGCAGGGCGTCGGTCACGGTGAGGGGAACGGTGTGCCGGGCTGGGCGGGAGCGCAGGAAGGGGCCGGCGTGGGCGAGGAAGGCGTCGAGGTCCTCCGTGAGGGTCCAGGTGGCGGCCGCGTACTCGCCGGATGCGCGCCTCACGGCTCGTCCACGACAGCACCGGTCTCCGGATCCGTCGCCAGGCGGGCGTGCAGATGGACGTCGCGGAAGGCGTCCCGGCGGTCCGCCTCCCACATCGCGTCGCGCAGGGTGCCCTCGGGCGCGAAGCCGCAGCGGTCGGCTATGCGGCAGGAGGCGTCGTGGCCCACGGCGTGACCGAGTTCCAGGCGGTGCAGGCCCAGGTCGGTGAGGGCCCAGTGGGCGGCGAGGGTGAGGGCGCGGGTGGCGGCGCGCCGGCCGCGGGCCTCGGGGAGGATCCAGTAGCCGACGCGGGCGACGCGGAAGACGTGGTCGATCTCGTTGATGCCGATGTGGCCGAGGGTCGTACCTGTCTCCGCGTCGGTTATGCGGAAGGACGCGCTGGTGCCGTTCGCCGCGTTGTCGGCCTTGGCGCGGAGGGACGCGCGGGCGGAGGCGAGGTCGGTGACCGGGTTCAGGGGTGTGTTCCAGCGCCGGAACTCCGGGTCGGACAGGCCGCGCAGCCAGGTCGCGACGTCCGCGTCGGAGGCCGGGTCCCAGCGGTGCAGGCGCAGACCGTGGCCGTACGGCTCGGGGTGGTGGGGATGGGTGAGGGACCGCGAGTTCATGAGGGCCATCGCCCCATTGAATCCCGTCGGCCGCCGCGTTTCACCCCGGATTCGGCTGGATCCGGAAGACCGGGACGCCCTCCCGGAAGTCGACCTCCAGTGCGGCACCGGCGCGCAGCTCGCTCTCGTCGCCGTAGTCGCCGTACCCGACGATCTCCGTCATCATCCGCGGGCCCTCCGCGAGGTCGACGACCGCGGCGACGTACGGGGTGCGCTCGCCGAAGGGCGGGAGGTCGTTGCGGTGGACCACGGACCAGGTGTAGAGGGTGGCGCGGCCGCTCGCCTCCTCCCAGGTCACGTCCTCGCTCCAGCAGTACGGGCAGAACTCGCGGGGGTAGTGATGCGCCCGCCCGCACGCCCAGCACCGCCGCACCAGCAGCCGCCCGTGCGCAGCCGCGTCCCAGTACGTCCGCGTGAAGGCGTCCGCCTCCGGTACGTCGTACCGCGCACTCATCCGAACCACCCGAGCGCGCCGTCCAGTGACCAGGTCTGCCAGGACATCCCGAACAGCGCGACCACCGAGATCAGCGCCATCATCAGGTTCTGCCCCTGCTCGGCCCAGTCGTGGATCATGAGCACGAAGTAGACGGCGTTCAGCAGCAGCCCGCCGACCAGCGCGATCGGGGTCAGGAAACCGGTGATCAGGCCCAGGCCCAGGGCGAGTTCGGCGTAGGCGACGACGTACGCCATCACGCGCGGCCGGGGTGCGACCACGGTCTGGAAGCCCGAACGCACCGTCTTCCAGCGGTGTTTGGCGGCCACGTCGGCGGCCCAGGCGATGCCGGAGCCGCGTTCGAACCACGCCTTCTTGTCCTTGTGCCGCCAGCTCTCCAACCACCACAGCCCGAGCCCGATCCGCAGCACGGCCAGCCATTCGGCACCGGTGAGCCAGATCGTGTCCATGGATCTGACGGTACGTCAGATTGCGCGGGCGAGGAAGACCTGTGCCCTCACGTGAAGCACCGGCCAGTGGAGCGCAGGACCGTCGTCATGACGGTCGGACGTAACACCTCAGAGGGAACTCCTCCCCGAACGCGGCTTCCGTCTCTCCGTCACGGCCGGAGGCCGCCCAGCCGCTCTCACCTCCCCGGATCGCACACAACCGATCTCCCTACGCCACAAGCCCCACCCACTCCTCCCCCACCCGTGATCGATCCGCAACCAATTCCGGTCTTGACCGAGACCCATCAACCCGGCATGTGGTTACGCTCCGTACCATGCCCGACTCCACAGCGCCCACCAACGAAGAGGAACCGCAGGCCGCGAGCCCGGAGATCGCCGCCTCGGAGGCCGCGCCAACGGCCGCGAGCCCGGAGGCCGTGAAAGTTCCGCGGCAGAAGGGCAGCCGTACCGCTCGGCAGGCGCCCGTCGATCGGCCCGTCTACGTGATCGGCGCCGGGCCCGGTGGACTCGCGGCCGCCCATGCCCTGCGGGCCCGGGGGATTCGGGCCGTCGTCCTGGAGAAGTCCGACCGCGTCGGTGCCTCCTGGCGGCGGCACTACGACCGGCTGCACCTGCACACCACCCGGCGCCTGTCCGCCCTGCCCGGGCTGGCGATGCCGCGCCGGTTCGGCCGGTGGGTGTCCCGGGACGATGTCGTGCGGTATCTGGAGAAGTACGCCGAGCACCACGAACTGGAGATCGTCACCGGAGTCGAGGTCTCCCGCGTCGAGCGCGCACCCGACGGCACCGGCTGGCTGCTGCACGCCACCGGCGGCCGTCGGCTGACCGGCGGCGCGGTCGTCGTCGCCACCGGCTACAACCACACCCCGCGCATCCCGGACTGGCCCGGCCGGGACACGTACACCGGCGCGTTCCTGCACGCCTCCGCGTACCGCAACCCCGCGCCCTACGCCGGCCGGGACGTCCTGGTCGTCGGTGTCGGCAACACCGGCGCCGAGATCGCCGTCGACCTCGTCGAGGGCGGGGCGTCGCGCGTACGGCTCTCGGTGCGCACCGCGCCGCACATCGTCCGCCGTTCCACCGCCGGCTGGCCCGCCCAGTACAGCGGCATCCTCGTCCGCCGCCTCCCGGTCGGCCTGGTGGACCGGCTCGCCCGGCCGCTGGCCAGGCTCAGCCTGCCCGACCTCACCGAGTACGGCCTGCCCCGCCCCGACACCGGCCTGTACAGCAGGGTCACCGAGGGCGCGGTCCCGGTCCAGGACGTCGGCCTCATCGACGCGGTCCGCAAGGGCAGGGTCGAGGTCGTGGCCGCGGTGGACGGCTTCGACGGCGACAAGGTCGTCCTCGCCGACGGCGACCGCATCGGGCCGGACGCGGTGATCGCCGCCACCGGTTACGTCCGCGCACTGGAACCGCTGGTCGGCCATCTCGACGTCCTCGACGACCGGGGCAGGCCGGTCGTGCACGGCGCCCGCGCCCCGAAGAACGCCCCCGACCTGTACTTCACCGGCTTCACCAACCCCATCAGCGGCATGCTCCGCGAACTCGCCCTCGACGCGGAGAAGATCGCCAGGGCGATCGCCCGAAGAAGCGGCGACCGGGTGTCCCGCATCCCCGGCTGACCGGCAGGACCCGCAAGCGCATCAATTCCGCCCGCACGACCATTTCCTGACCCTACGTCAGTTCAGTAATCTGACACTGCGTCAGTTACTCATGCCGTCACACAGAAGCGGGCGGACCGATGCTTGGATCAACCCACGGCACCCTCACCACCGACGCCCGCCGGGCCCGGGTCATCGCCTGTGGCGACGGGCGGCCCGGCCCCGCCGTCCACGGCCGTGCGGCCGACGTGGACGACCTCGACGTCAGCGGCCGACCGCTGCACGCCGACGTCCCCGACCTGGACCGCTTCTTCCGTCCCGAGTCCGTCGCCGTGATCGGCGCCTCGGACGCCGAGGGGCGTCCGAACACCGGCATCACACGGCAGCTGATCGCTTGGGCCGAGCGGGTCGGCGCGCGGCTGCACCCGGTGCACCCCACCCGTCAGTCCGTCTTCGGCATACCCTGTGCTCCTTCCGTCTCCGACCTGCCCGAACAGGTCGACCTCGCCGTACTGCTGGTCGCCGACCCCCTTCCCGTCGTCGAGGAACTCGCGGAGGCCAAGGTCAGGTTCGCGGTCGCGTTCGCCTCCGGTTTCGCGGAGACCGGCGAGGAGGGCGCCGCCGCGCAGGCCCGTCTCGCCGCCGCCGTCCGCCGCTGCGGCCTGCGTCTGCTCGGCCCGAACACCAACCTCAACGCCTTCGAGGACTTCCGGCAGGACCTGGACGGACCGGCGATCGCGCTCATCACCCAGTCCGGCCACCAGGGCCGCCCCGTCTTCGCCCTCCAGGAACTCGGCATCCGCCTCTCCCACTGGGCCCCCACCGGCAACGAGGCCGACCTGGAGACCGCCGACTTCATCTCCTACTTCGCCGAGCGCCCCGAGGTCGGCGCCATCGCCGCCTACGTCGAGGGTCTGAAGGACGGCCGTTCCTTCCTCCTCGCCGCCGACCGGGCCGCCCGGCGCAGGGTGCCGGTGGTCGCGGTCAAGGTGGGCCGCACGGAGACCGGCGCCCGCACGGCCGCCTCACACACCGGCAAGCTGACCGGCGCGGACGCGGTGGTGGACGCGGCGATGCGGCAGTACGGCGTGATCCGGGTCGACGCCCTCGACGAACTCCAGGACACCGCCGCCCTGTTGGCCCGCGCCCGCCCGCCGCGCGCCGACGGTGTGGCCGTCTATTCGATCTCGGGCGGCACGGGCGCGCACGTCGCCGACCTGGCGACGGCGGCGGGACTGCGCCTCCCGGTGCTGTCCGAGGCCCGGCAGGCCGAGCTGCACCAGTGGATCCCGCCGTATCTGAGCGTGGCCAACCCCGTCGACAACGGCGGGCACCCGGTGGGCGACTGGCGCGGCCGGAAGATCATCGACGCGATCCTCGCCGATCCGGAGGTCGGGGTGCTGATCTGCCCGATCACCGGCCCGTTCCCGCCGCTCAGCGACCGGCTCGTGCGGGACCTGGTGGACGCGGCCGAGCAGACGGAGAAGCTGGTGTGCGTGGTGTGGGGTTCGCCGGTCGGCACCGAGCCGGCGTACCGGGAGGTGCTGCTCGGCTCCTCGCGCGTGGCCACCTTCCGCACGGTCGGCAACTGCCTCACCGCCGTCCGCGCCTACCTCGCCCACCACCGCTTCGTCCGCGACTACCGCTCCCCCTTCGACGACGCCCCGCGCACGCCCTCGCCCTCCTTCCGCAAGGCGCGCGAGCTGATGCGCCCAGGACAGCAGCTGAGCGAGCACGCGGCCAAGCAGCTGCTGCGGGCGTACGGCATCCGGGTGCCGCGCGAGCAGCTGGTGACCAGCGCGGCGGCGGCCGTGCGGGCGGCGGGGCTGGTGGGCTACCCGGTGGTGATGAAGGCGTCCGGCGCCCAGCTCGCCCACAAGACGGAGCTGGGCCTGGTGAAGATCGGCCTGACCTCGGCCGCCCAGGTCCGCGACGCCTACCGCGAACTGACCGACATCGCCCGCTACGAGGACGTCTCCCTGGACGGCGTCCTGGTCTGCCAGATGGTCGAGCAGGGCGTCGAGATGGTCGTCGGCATCACCCACGACGACCTCTTCGGCCCGACGGTGACCGCGGGTCTCGGCGGCGTCCTCGTCGAGGTCCTGCGGGACGCGGCGGTACGGATCCCGCCCTTCGGCGAACACGAGGCCCACGACATGCTCACCGAACTCCGCGGCCACCCCCTCCTCAACGGCGTCCGCGGCCGCCCCCCGTCCGACGTCGACGCCCTCGTCGAGGTCATCCTGCGCGCCCAGCGCATCGCCCTGGAACTCGGCGACCAGCTCGCGGAACTGGACATCAACCCGCTGATGGTCCTGCCCCGCGGGCAGGGAGCGGTGGCGCTGGACGCGCTGGCGGTGTGCAGCTGAGACGAACACGCGTGATGAGCCGAATACGCGTGATGAGCCGAACATGCCTGATCCCCCCGTACTTACGCAGACCAGAAGAACCGGAGAATTCCGTGGAGCCGGAAAAATCCGCTGAGTCATTGATACGGCACACCACTGACAATCACGTCGCGCGCATCACCCTCAACCGGCCCGAAGCTCTCAACGCCATCACCCCTGACCAGCGTGAACGCATCATCCAGCTGCTCTCCGACGCCTCCGCCGACCCGGACGTACGAGCCGTCGTCCTCACCGGCACCGGACGCGGTTTCTGCGCGGGCGCGGACCTCCGCAACGGCGCCGCGGCCGGGGAGCGGATCGCCGGTGACGTGGCCCGCACCCTCCGCGTGGGTGCCCAGCGGCTGATCGCCGCCGTCCTCGACTGCGAGAAGCCCGTGATCGCCGCCGTGAACGGCACGGCGGCGGGCCTCGGCGCTCATCTCGCGTTCGCCTGCGACCTCGTACTCGCCGCGGAATCGGCCAGGTTCACCGAGGTGTTCGTACGCCGGGCCCTCGTGCCGGACGGCGGCGGTGCGTATCTGCTGCCGCGCCTGATCGGACCGCAGCGGGCGAAGGAGCTGATGTTCTTCGGCGACGCCCTCACCGCCGCCGACGCCGAACGCCTCGGCCTGGTCAACCGGGTCGTGCCGGACGGGGAGTTGGATAAAACGGCAGGCGAGTGGGCGGCCCGTCTCGCCGTCGCCCCCACCCGCGCCCTCTCCCTCACCAAACAGCTCGTCAACGCCTCCCTCGACACCGACCGCGCCACCGCCTTCGCCGCCGAGGCCGCCGCCCAGGAGATCAACATGGCGACGGAGGACGCCCGGGAGGGCCTGGCGAGCTTCGTGGAGCGCAGGAGTCCTGAGTACCGGGGGCGGTGAGAGCGGTCGTCAGTCCCGCTGGAGGATCCACAGGTCCGGCGCGTCCAGATCACCGAACGGCACGAACAGCTCCGGCTCCTGCTCCGTGCCGCCGATCACCCAGTACGTCTGCTGCCCACACCCGTCGTCGAGCCGTACGACCACACCGTCCCGCTCCTCGGGGCCCTCCACGCCGTCGGAGTCGTGACGGCCCTCGGTGTCGAGGAACCACGTGCCGGTGCCGTCGCACACCACGAATGTCGGGTCGCCGAACACTTCGGGCTCGGCCGGCAGGTCGACGAACTCGGCCAGCCCACCCGGCTCCAGCCGCAGCACCGTCCCGTCCACGCCCCGCCAGACCCCGGCCAGCTGCCCGGCGGACAGCTTCGGAGGCTCGTACTCCTCGATGAGTCCGACTGCGGTGGCCAGCGCCCCGCCTCCGAAGGCCAGCACGAACAGCCCGAAGCAGCCGAAGCAGCCGCTCCCCCACACGCCCACCGCCCCCCACCTGTGGCCGGTTATCCGGGCGCGCCGGCGGGCGAACGCGACGCCGAGCACGGGGAGCGCGCCCAGCGCCGCGAACGCCAGGGCCGTCGCCATGAACGGCCAGTCCCACAGCGCCGCGAACAGCGCCGCCCAGGCGGCGCCGAACACCACGGCGTACAGCAGATGCCAGGCCCAGCCAGGCCCCCGGAATCGCACGGCCGACGGATGCGCCAGCAGGGCCGCCGGGCTGATCTGCGCGACCGTCTGCACCATGCCCAGCACCGGCAGCACGAGCGGCGCGAGGACGAGCGCCAAGAACCCGCCCAGAGGCTCATAGCCGACGCGGTAGTTGTCCACTTGGGCGTCGGTGATCCACCACCACAGCAGCCAGGCCGCGGGCAACTGCGCCGCACACACCGCGACGGCGACCGTCCGATCGGCGTCCGTCCAGCTCAGCCAGGCACACCGGACCGCCCGGCCGTTGTCTCCCCACCCCATGAGGCGGAGCGTACGCCGGGGTCCGGCGAGGTCCGTCACGAGGCTTCCTATCTGACGATCCGTCAGCTTCAATGATAAACGTGATGGGACAAGCAGGGACAGCCGAAGCCGCCGTCCGCTACCTCAGGGCGACCGGGACCCACGGCCCCGTGGGGGCCCTGCCGCGCCCGGTGCTGCGATGCGTCCGCGACGACGAGCGGGCGCCCGTGGACCAGCAGGAGTTCCGCCGCGTCCTCGGAAACTTCGCCACCGGCGTCACGGTCGTCACCGCACCCGCCGCCGACGGCCCCGCCGGTTTCGCCTGCCAGTCCTTCTCCTCCCTCTCCCTCGACCCACCCCTCGTCGCCTTCATGGTCGGCCGCACGTCGACGACCTGGCCGCGCATCGCCCGCGCCGGGGTCTTCTGCGTCAACGTGCTGAGCGCGGGCCAGGGCGAACTGTGCCGGGGCTTCGCGGTGAGCGGCGGGGACAAGTTCGCGGGGGTCGCGTACGACACCGCGCCCGTCTCCGGCTCACCCCGCCTCGCGGGCACCCTCGCGTGGGTCGACTGCACGATCCACGCGGTGCACACGGGCGGGGACCACCTCATCGTGGTGGGGCGGGTGGCGACGCTGGGCGTGGGCGACAACGAGGACGGGGCGCCTCTGCTGTTCCACAAGGGGAGATTCCTCTGAGCTCTGAGGCCGCTCTGGCCAGAACGAGGCCGCTCTGGCCAGAACTACGGGATGGCCAGCTCGGCCCAGATGGTCTTCCCGGACCCGGTGTACCGCGTGCCCCAGCGCTGGGACATCTGGGCGACGAGGAACAGGCCGCGGCCTCCCTCCTCGTCCCGACGCGCTCGCCGCAGGTGAGGTGCGGTGTGGGCATGGTCGGAGACCTCGCACAGCAGGGAGCGGTCCCTGATCAGCCTCAGCATGACCGGCCCGCCTGCGTACCGGATGCTGTTGGTGACCAGTTCGCTCACCACGAGTGCGGCGGTGAAGGACAGTTCGGGCAGGCCCCAGGTCTCCAGCTGGCGCTCGGCGACCGCGCGGGCGTGCGCCACCATGGCCGGGTCGGACGGCAGCTCCAGGTCCGCCACATGGTCGGCGTCGAGCCGCCGGGTGCGGACGAGCAGCAGCGTGGCATCGTCCGCCTGCGGTCCGGGCGGCAGGGTCGACAGCGCCCGGTCACACAGTTCCTCCAGTGGGCTTCGTTGCCAGGTGAGCACATGGGCGAGACGGTCGATTCCGGTGTCGATGTCGGTGCGCCGGTCCTCGACGACGCCGTCGGTGAAGAACGCCACGATGCTGCCGTTGGACAGGCTCAGCTCCACGTTCTCGTAGGGCAGGGTGGCCAGCCCCAGGGGCGGTCCCGGCGCCAGCGCGGACAAGGCCACCGCGCCGCTCGCATCGGCCACGAGCGGCGGGGGATGGCCCGCGCTCGCCCAGACGCAGCGGCCGCTGACCGGGTTGTAGATCGCGTACAGGCAGGTCACCCCGAGCCCCTCGTCGCTGCCCCCGTCGTCCGCGCGGGGTTCCGAGTCCTGCGCGACCAGGCCGTCCAGCCGGGTGAGCAGCTCGGCCGGGTCCAGGTCCAGCAGGGCCAGGGTCCGTACGGTGGCGCGCAGTCGGCCCATGGTCGCGGCCGCGTGCACGCCGTGGCCCACCACGTCGCCGACCGTCAGGCCCACTCTGGCACCGGACAGCGGGATCAGGTCGAACCAGTCGCCGCCCACACCCACGCGACTGTCGGCGGGCAGGTAGCGGTACGCCACGTCGACCGCGCTCTGCTCGGGCAGGTGCTGTGGCAGCAGGCTGCGCTGCAGTACCAGGGCCGCCGCATGCTGGCTGGTGTAGCGGCGGGCGTTGTCGATGCCGACGGCGGCTCGCTCGGCCAGTTCCATGGCGAGCGTCTGTTCCTCGGGTCCAAAGGGGTCGGGGTTGCTGCTGCGCCGGAAGGTGGCAAGGCCCAGGACCGCACCGCGGGTGAGCAGCGGGACGAAGAGGCAGGAGTGCGGGGCGGCCGATCCCGTTCTCCCCGGTTCGTCGGGCGGGGCGGCTTCGACGACGAGGCCGCTGGTGGCCAGGCTCAGAGCCTGCGGTGACGATGGTGGGTAGGAGACGGGAGTGGTCCGGAAGTCTTCCGGGGTCCGGCCGTGCATCCGCAGCATATTGTGCCCCGGCGCCGAGCCCGTCGGCGGCTGCCGGCCCTCGATGACCGCCGGCGGCAGGTCCACCAGCACCTCGTCGGCCAGCTGCGGTACGGCCACGTCGGCAAGCTCCGCGGCTGTGCGACGCACGTCCAGCGAGGCGCCGATGCGCTTTCCCGCCCGCACCAGCAGTGACAGTCGTTCCTGGGCGCGGTAGCGGTCGGTGATGTCCAGGGACTCCTCGAACAGCCCCAGCGGTTCGCCTCGGGCGTCCACCAGCCGGTGGTACGAGCAGGACCAGACGTGCTCGCGCACCGGGTCGACGGGGGCGCGTCCGCGATAGTGCATGCCCATGATCGGTTCCCCCGTGGCCAGCACGTGCTCCATCACCTGGTCTTCGTCCGGGGGGTGGTGGCGGGAGATGAATTCGCCTTCGGGAAAGAGATCCGCGGCCGGTCGGCCGATGTACTGGGCGACCCCCGCGAGTTCCAGATCGGTGGAGACGTTCCCCCAGACGACGCGCTTGTCGGTGTCGAAGATCGTCAGGCCCACGGGAGACTCGGTCGCCAGTCCCTGCAGCATCGCCAGCTGCGCCTCCCAGCCGCGCAGCGCCTCCAGGTCGGCCGCGACCACGACGGTGGCGGCGGCGCCCTGGTTCACGAGCGGGCTGAAGGTCACGGCCGCGCGCAGGACGCGTCCGTCCCGGCAGCAGAGGTCCAAGACGGTGCTGCGGGGCTTGCGCGCCTTGCAGAGGGCGGCCAGTCGCTGGCCGGGGGTCGTGCCGGGGGTCGCCGCCAGCAGCCGGGCGGCCGACTGGCCGAGCACGTCCTCGGGTGGGTGTCCGAGGAGGCGCTGGGCCGAGGATCCCCATCCGGAGATGCGGCCGTCGGCGTCCAGTACCGCGGCGGCGGCCCTGGAGAGGTCCAGAGGGCTGTGGAAATCGACGTTGGCCGCATTCGGAAAACGATCCATGGCACCGCTTCCCTTCGTGCACCCTCAGCATCCCGTGCCGCACGACGGACGACAACCGCACACGCGATCACCACCTGGGTACGTACATCTAGCCCGCGGCGGTCGCTGTCTGCGTGGGCGTGCCAGTGCCCCGCCGGATCACCAGCGCCATCAGTGCCGCCGCCGCGCACAGTGCCCCGCTGGCGTACCACACCACGTCGTACGACCCGAACACATCCCGCGCGACCCCGCCCAGGAAGGCCACCGCTGCCGCGCCGACCTGGTGGGACGCCAGTACCCAGCCGAACACGATCGCGCTGTCCTCCCCGTAGTGCTCCCGGCACAACGCCATCGTGGGCGGCACCGTGGCGACCCAGTCGAGGCCGTAGAAGACGATGAAGAAGATCATCGGCGGGTGCACGCTGGGCGCCAGCAGGAAGGGCAGGAACACCAGTGAGATGCCCCGGAGCGCGTAGTACACCGCCAGCAGCCGCCGCGCGTCGTAACGGTCGGTGAACCAGCCGGAGGCCACCGTGCCGACCACGTCGAACACCCCGATGACCGCGAGCAGCGAGGCCGCCGTCGTGATCGGCATGTGGTGGTCGTGGGCGGCGGGCACGAAATGGGTCTGGATCAGGCCGTTCGTGGAGGCGCCGCAGATCGCGAACGTACCGGCCAGCAGCCAGAAGGGCCCCGTCCGGACGGCGGAGAAGAGCACGGTCACCGCCCGCCGCGCCGCGCCCGGCACGGGAGGCGGCTTCGGTACGAACTCCTTCGCGCCGTACGGCTTCAAACCCACGTCCGCCGGGTGGTCCCGCAGCAGCAGCCACACGAACGGCACCACCGCGAGCGCGGAGAGCGCCACCGTGACGGCGGCCGGGCGCCAGTTGTGGTGCACCACGATCCAGGACAGCACCGGCAGGAAGATCAGCTGCCCGGAGGCCGAGGCGGCGGTGAGAATGCCGGTCACCAGGCCGCGCCGCTCCGTGAACCAGCGGTTGGTGACGGTCGCCGCGAACGCCAGCGCCATCGAGCCGGTGCCGAGGCCGACCAGCAGGCCCCAGCACAGCAGCAGCTGCCAGGGCGCGGTCATCCACACCGTCACGCCCGAGCCGATCGCGATCACGGTCAGCGCGACCGCGACCACCCGCCGGATGCCGAAGCGGTCCATCAGCGCGGCGGCGAAGGGCGCGGTCAGGCCGTACAGGGCGAGGTTGACGGAGACCGCCGCGCCGATCGTGCCGCGCGACCAGCCGTACTCCTGATGCAGCGGGTCGATCAGCAGCCCCGGCAGGGAACGGAAGGCGGCGGCACCGATGATCGTCACGAAGGTGACGGCGGCGACGAACCACGCGCGGTGGATGCGCGGACGACTTGGCTCCGGTTTCTGGGCAACTGCGGCGGCTTCGCTTGTCTGGGTCACGTCATAGAGCTTCGGGTCCGGAAACGACCGCATCCAGTGGCCCGAAGGTCAGCGTTCGTTAGGATCGGGCCATGCATCAGGTCACGGACAAAGTCATGGATCAGGTCATGGATCAGGTCACGGATCGAGCCATGGAGACAGCCGTCGGCCCCTTCCGCCCCCACCGTGTCGTCGTCCTCGCACTCGACGGTCTGCTCCCCTTCGAGCTGGGCATCCCGCACCGGATCTTCGGCCGGCCCAGGGACGCCCAGGGGCGGCATCTGTACGAGGTCGTCACCTGCTCGGTCCGGCCGCCGGGCCCGGTCGAGACCGACGCCGACTTCTTCCTCCACGTCGGCAACGGCCCCGAGACCCTCGCCACCGCCGACACGGTGATCATCCCGGCGTCGTACGAACTCGGCCCGGTCTACGAGGAGGGCGTGCTGACCGACGAACTGGCCGCCGCCCTCGCCCACCTCCGCCCCGGCACCCGCCTCGCCTCCATCTGCACCGGCGTGTACGTCCTCGCCGCCGCCGGCTACCTGGACGGCCGCCCGGCGACCACGCACTGGGCCGACGCCGACCGCCTCCAGCGGCTCTTTCCGCGCGTCAAGGTCGACCCGGACGTGCTGTTCATCGACGACGGCGACATCCTGACCTCGGCGGGCGTCGCGGCCGGCATCGACCTGTGCCTGCACATGGTGCGGCGCGACCACGGCACGGCGGTCGCCAACGACGTGGCCCGGCGTACCGTCGTACCGCCGCATCGCGACGGCGGGCAGGCGCAGTACATCCAGCGGCCGGTGCCCGATCCGCAGCAGGCCTCCACGACCACCGCGCGCGTGTGGGCGCTCGGCCGGCTGCACGAGCCGATCCAGTTGCGGGACATGGCCGCGCAGGTGTCCATGTCGGTACGCACCTTCACGCGCCGGTTCCGTGAGGAGGTCGGCGTCAGCCCCGGCCAGTGGCTCACCCAGCAGCGCGTCGAACGCGCCCGGCACCTGCTGGAGTCCACCGACCTGTCCGTCGACCGGGTGGCCCACGACGCGGGCTTCGGCACGGCCCAGTCGATGCGACAGCACCTCCAGGCGACGCTCGGGGTGACACCGACGGCGTACCGGCGGACGTTCCGGACGGGGGAACCCCGCCCTCAGGATGTGAGCACCGCCCTCAGAACGTGAGCACCGCCCGCGCCACCCGCCCCGCCTCCGCGTCGGCCCGCGCCTTGTCGAAGTCCTCGATCGGGTAGGTCTCGCTCACCAGTTCGTCGAGGAGGAGGCGGCCCTGCCGGTACAGCTCGGCGTACAGGGCGATGTCCCGCTGGGGGCGCGAGGAGCCGTAGCGGCAGCCGAGGATGGACTTGTCCAGGTACATCGACGACACCCGGAAGGACGCCTCGGCCGTGGCGGACGGGACGCCGAGGAGGACCGCCTGGCCGTGCCGGTCCAGCGCGTCGATCGCCTGCCGGATCAACTCCACCCGCCCGACGCACTCGAAGGCGTGGTCCGCGCCGGTCGGCAGCAGCTCCCGCACGCCGTCCATCGACGTCAGGAAGTCGGTCGCCCCGAACTGCCGGGCCGCCGCCTCCTTCGCCGGGTTGGTGTCCACCGCCACGATCCGCAGGGCGCCCGCGAGCCGCGCGCCCTGGAGGACGTTCAGCCCGATGCCGCCCGTGCCGATCACGAGGACGCTGTCACCGCGGTCCACCCGGGCCCGGTTCAGCACGGCACCCATCCCGGTCAGCACCCCGCACCCGATGAGCGCGGCGGGCGTCAGCGGAATGTCCGCGGGAATGCGCACCGCCTGCACGGCCTTCACCACGGTCCGTTCGGCGAAGACGGACGTCGAGGCGAACTGGTGCACCGGCAGACCGTCCCGCGTGAACGGCCGCCCCGGCTGCCCGATCGCCCGCCGGCACATCGTGGGCCGCCCCCGGTCGCACTCGGCGCACGTCCCGCAGTTGGCGAGCGTGGACAGTGACACATGGTCGCCGGGCGCCACATGGGTGACGCCGTCCCCCACCGCCTCCACCACACCGGCGCCCTCATGTCCCAGCACCACAGGAACCGGGAAAGGTATGGTCCCGTCCACCACCGACAGATCGCTGTGGCACAGCCCGGCCGCCGCGACCGCCACCCGCACCTCACCGGCCCCGGGATCCCGTACCTCCAGGTCGTCCACGACCTGGACCTGCTTGCCGTCGAAGACCACGCCCCTCATCACGACGCTCCCTTGGGTTCCCTCGGCAGGCCGAGCACGCGCTCGGCGATGATCGTGCGCTGGATCTGGTCCGAACCGCCGTAGATCGTGTCGGCCCGGCTGAACAGGAACAGCCGCTGGAGTTCGTCGAGTTCGTACGGCGCCGACACCGACCACTCCGTCGGCCCGACCCCCGCCACCGCCCCCCGCACCTGCATCGCCAGCTCCCCGAGCCGCTGATGCCAGCCACCCCACAGCAGCTTGGCCACACTCGACGCCCCCGCCTCCGCCGCCGAACCGCCCAGCGTCCGCAGCGCGTTCCACCGCATCACGCGCAACTCGGCCCACTGCCGCACCAGCCGCTCCCGTACGACGGGATCGCGCACCGCCCCCGAGTCGACCGCCGCCCGCACCACCCGCCCCAACTCGGCGGCGAAACCGACCTGCTGGGCCAGCGTCGACACGCCCCGCTCGAACCCGAGCAGACTCATGGCGACCCGCCAGCCCGCCCCCTCTCCCCCCACAACGTGCTCCACGCGCGCGTGCGCCCCGTCGAAGAACACCTCGTTGAAGTCGCTCGTGCCGGTCAGCTGCCGGATGGGCCGCACCTCGATCCGCCCCGGCTGGTCCATGGGCACCAGCAGAAAGCTCAGCCCGTGATGCCGTCGCGACCCCGCCTCCGTCCGCGCCAGCACGAAACACCAGTCCGCCTCGTGCGCCAGCGAGGTCCAGATCTTCTGCCCGGTGACCCGGTAGTACGCCCCGCCCGGCGCACGCACCGCCGAGGTGCGCACCCCCGCCAGATCCGAGCCCGCGCCCGGCTCGCTGTACCCCTGACACCACAACTCGTCCCCGGCGGCGATCGGCGGCAGGAAGCGGGCCTTCTGCTCCTCGGTGCCGTGCGCGATGAGAGTGGGTGCGAGCAGGTTCTCGCCAATGTGCCCGGACCGCGGCGGCGCGGCCGACCGCGCGTACTCCTCGGCCCAGACGACCTGCTGAGTCAACGACGCCGCCCGGTTCCCCCACCCGTCCGCAGCCCACCCGAGCCCTATCCACCCGGCCTTGCCGAGGGTCCGCTCCCAGCCCCGCCGATCCGCCGCATCACCGGCATGCGCGGCCAACCAGCCCCGAGCCTCACCCCGAAACGCCTCGTCCTCAGCGGTAAACGCGAACTCCATGCGGGGCCTCCTAGAAATCCCGGTCAAGACCAGCGCCGCCAAGGGGCGCGGGGAACTGCGCGACAAGCCACGAACAACCCGCACTCGCCAAGCCAGAGAAACCACCCGAGCTCTCAGGCGTTGGGCCGCTCCCCACGCCGCGCGGCCCGCTCCAAATCCGCCACCCGCTCCAACATCGGCATCGGATCCACCCCCACCGACCCCGGCAGGACCGCCGCAATCCGCTCCGGCGTCCACGACCCCTCGGCATAAGCAGAGCGCAACTCCCTCGGCTGCGCCCACACCGCGATCTTCGGCCCGGCAACGGTGTACACCTGCCCAGTGACCCCCTGCTCGCGAGCCGCATCCGACAGCAGATAGACCACCAGCGCCGCGACATCCTCCGGCTCGCCGATCTCCGTCAGCTCCGCAGGAACATTCGCCGACATCCGCGTACGAGCAACCGGCGCCACCGCGTTCGCGGTCACCCCGTACTTGTGCAGGCCCAGCGCAGCGCTCCGCACCAGCGAGATGACCCCGCCCTTCGCCGCGCTGTAGTTGGCCTGCGACACGGACCCCTGGTGATTGCCGCTGGTGAACCCGATCAGGTTCCCGCCCCGCTGCTGACGCATCACCGCCGACGCCGCCCGGAACACCGTGAACGTGCCCTTCAGATGAGTGGCGACCACCGGGTCCCACTCCTCCTCGGTCATGTTGAACAGCATCCGCTCCCGCAGGATCCCGGCGACGCAGACCGCCCCGTCGAGTCGTCCGTACGACGACAGCGCCACGTCGACGACCCGCTGCCCGCCCGCCATCGTGGAGATGTCGTCGGCCACCGCGACCGCCTCGCCGCCCGCCGCCTCGATCTCCTTGACCACGGACTCGGCGACCTCACTGGTCGGTGAGACCCCGTCGACGGCCACCCCGTAGTCGTTGACGACGACCCGCGCCCCCTCGGCGGCCGCCGCGAGCGCCACCGCCCGGCCGATGCCCCGTCCCGCCCCTGTCACGACGACGACCTTGCCGGTCAAGAAGTTCCCCACGCCCGGCCCCTTCCCGCAGTTTCTGACGGTCCGTTAGATTCTATGTCCCGTCGGATGCCCGGACACAAGCCCCGGGGAGGGTCCATGTCACTGCCGGCCGAGTTCCACGAGATCGCCAAAAACGTCAACAACTGGGGCCGCTGGGGGGCGGACGACGAGATCGGGACGCTGAACCTGATCACCGACGAGGTGGTCCGCGAGGCCGCCGCCGAGGTCCGCACCGGACGACGCGTCCCGCTCGCCCTGCCCCTCCGGCAGGACGGAGTGCAGACCGGGATGATCCCCGGCCGGGTCAACCCCCTGCACGTCATGGTGCAGATCAACCACGAGCTGTTCGGCCCCGGCACGGTCGCGTGCAGCGACGACGCGGTGACCATGGGACTGCAGGCGGCCACCCATTGGGACGCGCTCACCCATGTCTCGCACTCGGGCCGGCTCTACAACGGCCGCCCGGCGGACACCGTCACCGCGCACGGCGGCGCCGAGTTCAGCGGTATCGACACGGCGCGCCACATCGTCTCGCGCGGGGTACTGCTGGACGTCGCCCGCGCGCGGGGAACGGACCGGCTGGACGGCGGCCACGCGGTCACCCCGGAGGACCTGGACGCGGCGGAGGAACTCGCGGGCACGCGCGTGCGTGCCGGTGACATCGTGCTCGTACGGACGGGGCAGATCCAGGCATATCTCGCCGGGGACAAGCACGGGTACGCGTTTCCCTCGCCGGGGCTGTCGATCCGAACGCCGGAATGGTTCCACGCGCGCGATGTCGCAGCCGTCGCGAACGACACCCTCACATTTGAGATGTTTCCGCCGGAGATAGAGGATTTGTGGCTGCCGGTGCATGCGCTGCATCTGGTGGAGATGGGCATGCCGCAGGGCCAGAACTGGAATCTCGAAGAGTTGTCCACAGCCTGTGGAGAAACGGGCCGCTACGCGTTCCTGCTGTCGGCGATGCCCGAACCGTTCGTCGGCGCGACGGGGTCACCGGTGGCGCCGGTCGCCCTTTTGTGAGAACCGCACAGAATCCCGGAGAGTCCGCACCCGTTGGTGAATCCGGATGGCGGCGCGTGCGCGTTCGCCCCGAGCGCGGCGCCACACGCCACCATCCGGCTCCGGCGTACCCGCCCCGGTTCCTCTGCCTGATGCCGGAACCAACGCCGAATCGCGACGCGCACTCGACGAGGGCTCCCGTCACCGAAACCCTCGCCGTCCCCTCGCGGCGAATCGCTCCCCCCAGCGTGATCAGCCGGGCACGACCCGTCAACAGCGGTTCGGGAATTTGCCGCTTACGCCCTGTTCGGCGTAGGCGCGCACGGAAGCACACACGGGCGCACAGCCCCTCGTCGGACCTGGTGAGCCCGGCACCCTTGCCACCGTGCCCCGGTCACGACACCGGCCGCCTCAGACGGCCTCGTACGCCAGCCCCTCGTAGCCCTCGTATCCGTCGAGCCCTTCCAGACCCTCGCAGGCGGCGGCCGTGCCGCCCCCGTACGCCACCGCCGCCGCGGGCGGTTCGGCGCAGCGGTCGAGTTCGCACCAGATGTGCTTGCCGACGCCCTCGGGGCTCCAGCCCCAGCGGTCGGCGAGGCCGTCGACGAGTGCCAGGCCGCGGCCGCCGGTCTCCTCGCAGCCCACCCACCGGGGCACCGGGGCGCGGGTGCTGCCGTCGGCCACCTCCAGGCGGACGGTGGCGGGGTCGGCCTTCGGCTGGGGCAGGGAGAGCCGCAGCACGGCGGGGCAGCCGGTGTGCACGACGGCGTTGGTGACGAGTTCGGAGACGAGCAGGATCAGCGCCTCGGCGAGCGGTTCGTCGGCCGCTATCCCGCACCCGGCGAGCCGCGATCGGGCCCACCGCCGGGCGCGCCCCACTTCCGCGGGGTCGGGCCGGATCTCCAACTGCACTTGAAGCACCTGCACCGCTCACACCATCCGAACCGGTGAACACAGAGGCTCGCGCCTCATGAGGGCCACGATCGTAGCCATTTTCTGCATGACCAGAACAACGGCCAGAGCAGGGATCACGGAACGTGATTCCCTTACGCAACAGCATGGTTGACGTACAGTCACCCCAACAAGCGCTTCGGGCATATTCCAGCGCGAAGGAGTACCCGTGCGGCATACTGTGCGACGCTCGTCGCAGAGAGTCGAACAGGCGGCGGAACAAGGCCCGTCACCGGCTCGGCTCGTGCTCGGAACCTCTCGCATCTCACACAAGGTACCGGAGTGGACCTTCGACTCCAGGACGTGACGAGTCACACCTAGGACACAAGCCGATATCAACGCTCCGTAATTCCGGTATGCCACAATCCGCGACATCCGTTTCCCAGGGTTCGCCGATACCGCAGGCCGGCGCCCTGTCAGCCCGTCCCCGCCACCAGGTCGCACGCGAGCATTTCCTCACTCTCCGTGTTCCCACCCGCACGCTGGGTCCGCACCCAGGCCCGCTTCAGATGCAGATGCACCTCTGCCTCCCAGGTGAAGCCCATGCCGCCGTGCACCTGGAGGCAGTCGCGGGCGCCGCGCACGGCCGCCTCGTCGGCGAGCAGCCGGGCCGCCGCGATGTCCACGGGGTCCGCCGTCACGGCCGCCGCGTACACGGCGGCGCGGGCCACCTCCACCCGCACGAGCGTGCGTGCGCAGAGCTGCTGTACGGCCTGGAAGGCGCCGATCGGCCGGCCGAACTGCTCACGGGTCCGGGCGTGTTGCGCCGCCAGCTCGCACACCCGCACGGCCGTGCCGAACTGCTCCGCCGCCGTGAGCAGCACGGCCACCGGATCCGCCGCTCCCCGGACCCCCGGCACCCGGTGCAGCGGCGTCAGCGGATCCACCGACCGCAGCGGTACGGCCCCGGAGGCGTCCCCGCGGACGACGTCGGCCTGCGTCAGCCACTCCGCCACGCCACCCCCGTCGACGGACGCGACGACGACCGACCCGTCGGCCGCGCCGGGCACCTCCCCGGCCGCGAGGTGCGTGGCCACCAACGGGCCCGGCAGCAGCGCCCGCCCGGCCTCCTCGAACGCCAACACCGCCTCCGGCAGGCCGAGTCCGACGCCGCCCTGCGCCTCCGGCAGGCGCAGCGCGAAGAACCCCGCCGCGCCCAGCTCCCGCCACAGGGCGCGATCAAGGGCGGGTGCCTCCACAGCCGCCCGGAGCGCCTCAGGACCGAAGCGCCGGTCGAGCAGCTGTCGTAGCGCGGCCCGCACCGCGCGCTGCTCGTCGGTGAGTTGGAAGCGCACGGCTACCGCCCCCTCGGGAGGCCGAGGATGCGTTCGGCCACGATGGTGTGCTGGATCTGCGAGGTGCCGGCCGCGATGGTGTACGACAGCGAGGACAGCCGGTCGAGAACCCATGGCCGGTCCAGGTCGAGCGAGTCGGGGCCCAGGACGTCGGCGGCGGTGTCGTAGAGGTCCTGACGCGCGCGCGAGTACCTCAGTTTGAAAACCGAACCCCCCACACCGGGGACCCCGCCCGAGGCCTCCGCCTCGCTGACGTTCCATTGGGTGAGCCGCCACAGCGCCCGGAACTCGGCGTTCAGCCGCCCCAGCCGCCGGCGCAGGACGGGATCGTCCCAGCGGCCGTTCTTGCGCGCCTCCCGGGCGAGTTCGCCCAGCACCCGGCGGCAGGCCACCACCTCGCCCACGAACGCCGTGCCGCGTTCGAACGACAGCGTCACCATGGTGACCCGCCAGCCGTCGTTCTCGTCCCCGACCCGGTTGGCGACCGGCACTCGCACCTCGTCGAGGAACACCTCGGCGAACTCGGCCGACCCGGCGAGGGTGCGCAGCGGCCGTACGGTGATGCCCGGCGCGTCCATGGGCATGGCCAGCCAGCTGATCCCCCGGTGCCTGGGTGCCTCCGGGTCGGTGCGCACCAGCAGTTCGCACCAGTCGGCGACTTCCGCATGGGACGTCCAGATTTTGGACCCGCTCACCACATAGTCGTCGCCGTCCCGCCACGCGCGCGTGCGCAGGGCCGCGAGGTCGCTTCCGGCGTCCGGTTCGCTGAAGCCCTGGCACCAGACTCGCTCGCCGCGCAGGATGGGCGGCAGCCAGCGGGCCCGCTGTTCTGCCGTCCCCTCGGCGGCGATCGTGGGCCCGGCGTGCAGCAGCCCGACGAAGTTGGCGCCCACATAGGGAGCGCCCGCCTTCTCGGTCTCCTCCAGGAAGATCAGCCGCACGGTCGGCGGCGCATCCCAGTGAACGTCCCCGTACCCGGCGTCGTACAGCATCCGCTGCCACCCGAGGTCGTACGCGCGCCGCCCGGGCCAGTCGTCCGGGGACGGCTTGGGCGGCAGGGTGGGCAGCACGCCCCCCAGCCACTCCCGGAGCCGGGCCCGGAAGTCCTCCTCCTCGGGCGTGTACGTCAGGTCCACTACCGGTCCAGGTCGAGATCCAGCATGCGGATCGCGTTGCCCCGCATCAGCTTGTGGACGGTCTCGTCGTCGAGGCCCTTGACGTGGTCGAGGGCGACCTCCTTGGTGTGCGGGAAGGTGGAGTCGACGTGCGGGTAGTCGGTCTCGAAGGTGGCGTTGTCGCGCCCGACGACGTCCAGGGACGCCACGCCGTGCTTGTCGCGGAAGAAGCAGCAGAAGATCTGCCGGTAGTAGTACGTCGACGGCGGCTCCGGGACGAGATCCCGGACACCGCCCCACGCGCGGTGCTCCTCCCAGACGTCGTCCGCACGCTCCAGGGCGTACGGGATCCAGCCCATCTGGCCCTCGGAGTAGGCGAGTTTGAGCCGGGGGAAGCGCACCAGGACCCCGCTGAAGAGGAAGTCCATCATCGAGGCCATCGCGTTGTTGAACGACAGCGAGGCCTGCACGGCGGGCGGCGCGTCCGGGGAGGCGGCCGGCATCTGGGACGACGACCCGATGTGCATGTTGATCACCGTCCCTGTCTCCTGGCAGACCGCGAAGAACGGGTCCCAGTAGCCGGAGTGGATCGACGGCAGCCCCAGGTGGGTGGGGATCTCGGAGAAGGTCACGGCCTTCACCCCGCGCGCGGCGTTGCGCCGGATCTCCGCGACGGCGAGGTCGATGTCCCACAGCGGGATCAGGCACAGCGGGATGAGCCGCCCGCCGCTGTCGCCGCACCACTCCTCGACCATCCAGTCGTTGTAGGCGCGCACACAGGCCAGGGCGACCTCCTTGTCGTGCGCCTCGGCGAAGGTCTGCCCGCAGAAGCGGGGAAAGGTCGGGAAGCACAGGCTGCCCTCGACATGGTTGAGGTCCATGTCCGCGAGCCGCGCCTTGGGGTCCCAGCAGCCGCGCCGCATCTCCTCCCGGGTGATGCCCTCCAGGGTCATCTCGTCGCGGTCGAAGCCGACGGCGGCGATGTTGCGCTTGTAGGGGAACTTCAGGTCCTCGTAGATCCACCAGTCGGTGGGCTGGCCGTCGGGGTCCATGGTGATCTGGTACTTGCCGCCGACGTAGGCGAGTTCCCCGATGCCCGCGGTGAGCGGCTTGGGCCCGCGGTCGCGGTACTTGGCCGGCAGCCAGGTCTCGAAGAGGTGCGCGGGTTCGATCACATGGTCGTCGACGCTGATGATGCGGGGCAGTTCGGTCATGGGTCCCCCTCACCGGACGGTACTTATCTGATGGTGCGTCAGATAACATGCTACCTGACGATCCGTCAGCCACGCAGGGGGCACATGTGAACGAGACCCCGCACTCCCTGAGTTCCTCCCGCACGCTGTGGGAGCTGCTCCACCGCCGCGCGGCCCTCACCCCCGGCCGCCCGGTCTTCCACCAGGACGACCGCACCCTGACCTTCGGCGAGCTGCGCGACCGCGCCGAACGCGTGGCGGCCGGGCTGTACCGCATGGGCGTACGCCCCGGCACGGTGGTCGCCTGGCAACTGCCCACCCGCATCGAGACGGCCCTGCTGTCCTTCGCGCTGGCCCGCCTGGGCGCCGTACAGACCCCGGTCATCCCCTTCCACCGGGACCGTGAAGTCGGCTTCGCGCTGCGGGAGTCGAGGGCGGAGTTCTTCGCGGTGCCGGGCGAGTGGCGCGGCTTCGACCACACCGGGATGGCGCGGCGACTGGGCGCCAAGGGCATCTTCGAGGCCTACGACGACCTGCCCGACGGTGACCCGTCGATCCTGCCCGCCCCACCGCGGGACGGCACCGAGGTCCGCTGGATCTACTGGACCTCCGGCACCACCTCCGACCCCAAGGGCGTGCTGCACACCGACCGTTCCCTGATCGCGGGCGGATCGTGTCTCGCGCACGCGTTGCGCCCGTCACCGGACGACGTGGGGTCGATCGCCTTCCCGTACGCGCACATAGGCGGCCCCGACTACACGGTGATGCTGCTGCTGTACGGCTTCCCGGCGCTGCTGGTCGAGCAGTTCGCGCTGCCGGACGCGCTGGCCGCGTACCGCGCGCGCGGGGTGACGATCGCCGGCGGTTCGACGGCGTTCTACGCGATGTTCCTGGCCGAGCAGCGCAAACAGCCGGCCGTTCCCGTCGTACCGACCCTGCGGCTGCTCGCGGGCGGCGGGGCGCCGAAGCCGCCGGAGCTCTACCACGCCGTCGTCCGCGAGATGGGCGTCCAGCTCACCCACGGATACGGCATGACCGAGGTGCCGATGATCACCATGGGGGCGCCGGACGACACGCCCGAGAACCTGGCGACGACCGAGGGACGGCCGCCCCAGGGCATGGAGATACGCATCGCCGACGGGGAGGTGCGGCTGCGCGGGGAGGCCGTCTGCCGGGGCTATCTGGACCCGGCGCAGACGGCGCAGGCCTTCGACGAGAACGGCTTCCTGCGCACCGGCGACCTCGGGCATCTCACCGAGACCGGCCATCTGGTCCTCACCGGCCGCCTCAAGGACGTGATCATCCGCAAGGGGGAGAACATCTCCGCCAAGGAGATCGAGGACCTGCTG
This sequence comes from Streptomyces sp. Z423-1, assembly GCF_013009255.1. Classification (NCBI taxonomy): domain Bacteria; kingdom Bacillati; phylum Actinomycetota; class Actinomycetes; order Kitasatosporales; family Streptomycetaceae; genus Streptomyces; species Streptomyces sp. Z423-1. Next base: position 5,255,095 of record NZ_CP053109.1, on the reverse strand, counting down.
CACCGGCATCCGGCGGTCGCGGACGTGGCGGTGATCGGTCTGCCGGACGCCGACCGCGGCGAACGGGTCTGCGCGGTCGTCGAACAGCCCCCAGAAGCCGCCGCCCTGACCCTGGAGGCGGTGACGGCGTACCTGCGCGCGGAAGGACTCTCGGTCCACAAACTGCCGGAGCAGCTGGAGGTGGTCGACGCCCTTCCGCGCAACGACACCCTGCGCAAGGTGCTCAAGTACAAGCTCAGGGAGCGTTTCTCGGCTACTCGGGCACGGTGAAGTAGCGGGCGAACGCGGGGATGATCTCCGCCTCGCTCACCTTGCCGTCGCCGTCGGCGTCGAGGGTGGCGGCCGCGGCCCGCGCGATGTCCTCGGACACGCCGAGCACCTGCAGCACGCGCGCGAGGTCCTCGACGGTGGCCGCGCCGTCGCCGTCCGGGTCGGCGACGTCGAGGGCGGCGTGCAGGAAGGGGCGGGCGATCTCGGCGAACCGGTCGGGGTTGTCGCGCAGCCGCTTGACCGCGCCGGTGACGAACTCCTCCCGGGTGATCCGCTGGTCACCGTCCCGGTCCGCGATCCCCGCCATGCCCTGCCAGAAGGCCTCCGCGCCGCCGTACAGCGCCTGCCCCTTGTCGGAGCGGGACGCCGTGCCGAACTCCGCGAGCAGCGCCTTGGCCGCGCCGCTGAAGTCCTCGCGGTCGATGTAGCCGTTGCCGTCCTGGTCGAAGGTGGCGAACCGGGCCGCGATCCTGCGCTCGTACTCGCTGCTGACCATGTCTTTTCAGGCCGCCTCACGTGATGTCGGGGTGCGTCTCGCGAGGGAGCGTACGACGTGGGAGGCGGTTCACGAGGGGGAAAACGACGGTTGTGCCAAGACCGGGGGAATTTTGGGACAACGGTGTGGCAGTCGGTTCACGCCGACAGGGGACTGGCGTCGTCCGAGGTCGCGGACGGCAGATCGGCGTGCACGTCGAACAGCCGCCGAACGCCCAGCGCGCCGAGCACGCGGTTGACGTGCGAGCCGTCGGCCGCGCCCTGCGCCGGGAGTATCAGCCGCAGCCGCCCCTGACAGGAGCGCAGCAGCCTGCGCGCCGCGATCAGCACGCCCACGCCGCTGGAGTCGCAGAACCAGACCTCGGAGAGGTCGAGGACGAGACTGTGGCGGCCCTCGGCCACCGCGTCGTGCACCCGCTGACGCAGCACCGGCGACGTCACCAGATCCAGCTCGCCCGACACCTGGAGCACGGCCCAGTCGCCCTGCTCACCGCCGGTCACTTTGAACGCCACCACCATGCCCTTCGCCGCCGGAACATATAGAAAACGGCCGGAACCACCCGGAAACGGAATCAGCTCCTTCGCTTCCTTGCGGCGCGGCTGCCCAGCGGCCGTTCCCTGAAACACCCCGCCGAAAACGAAAGCCGAACATAAAAGGCTTGATTCAGTCGCATTCGATCCGATTCGATCAGGCCTGGTCTCGTCCACGCTGGGTAGGCGCGGCCCGAAAGCGCACTATCACCCACGGCTCGTCGAGGGGCGCGCCTTGCCACAAAGGGGCGTGCGTTGTCAGACGTGCCGACTACATTCGAGGTGGCGATGCACACAGGCCGGACACCGGGACGAGGCATGGGGAGGGGGCCGCATGGCGAAGAAGGACGCGCCGCCCCGCTGGGACCGCAAGATGCAGCAGCGACTCGCGCGCGGTGAGGCGGCCGCCCTGGGCGAGCTCTACGACCGTTTCGCCTCCCTCGTCCACGGCCTGGCCCACCGCGTGCTCGGCGACGAGCGGGCCGCCGACGGCATCACCCGCGACGTCTTCGTCCACCTCTGGGAACACCCCGACGCCTACGACCCCAAGCAGGGCCCCCTGCGCTCCTGGATCGCCACCCTCACCAACCACCTGGCCGTCCAACGCCTGCGCGCCACCGAGACCGCCGCCCTCACCGAAACCGGCCACGGCTCCGCCCAGGAACTGGAACGCAAGGTCCGCCACGCCTCGGTCGCCGCCCGCGCCGACTACATCGTCCAGTCCATGCCGGCCCCGCTGCGCGCCGCCCTGGAGGGTGCCTACTTCCAGCGCCGCGACTACCGCCAGACCGCCACCGACCTCGGCATCACCGAGGACGAGGCACGCCGCCGCCTCCGCCTGGGCCTGCAACTCCTCGCCACGGCCCACGACGCCGGCACACCGCCCGGACACGGAGGTGCGGTGTGACCGACCCGGACCACCACGAGGAGCACGAGCAGGACCACACCCAGCCCCGCATACCCACACCGAGGACCTCGGTCGAGGACACGGGCCTGCCCCTGCCCACCCTCCACCCGGCACCCCTTGGCCACCATGTACTGAAGTCCCTCCTGGGCGCCTGGGCGCTGGCAGCCTGCTCCCCCGAGGAAACGACGGCGGTGGAGGACCACCTGGGCACGTGCGGAAGCTGCGCCGACGAGGCCCTCCGGCTCCGCGAGGCGGTCGGCCTGCTGCAACGCCCCGACAGTCTCGACCTCGACCCCGGCCTGCGCGCCCGCGTCCTGGAGTCCTGCCTCGACCGACGCCCACCGCGCATCCCGGTCCCCGAGTGGGCCATGCCCTACGACGCCGAGACCGCCCGTCTCGACGCCCTCCTGCAGGACTTCGGCGACGCCGAGTGGCACGCGCCGGTACGGCTGCGCTGGTTCGACGGCACGAAGCCGACCAGCCGCCGCACGACCGTCGCCGGCGTCATCGCCCACCTCATGGCGGTCGACGGCCTGATCGCCCTCGCCCTCGGCCTGGACGACCCCCTCGGCGACACCGACGCCGACCCGCCGACCCCCACGGGCCGCACGGAGGCGTACTGGCGGGCCTCCCACTTCCCACCGACCCGCACCGTCCGGGCCCCCTGGCGCGAACAGAGCCACGGCGTCGTACGCACGGTGTCCTTCACCGGCGGCAGCGCGGGCGGGCTGGGCGTGCCGTACGGCGACTGCGAGCTGCCCCTGCACGACGCGATGATCGACCGGGCGTTCGAGTGCTGGGTGCACGCGGAGGACATCGCGAACGCGGTGGACTACCCCTACGACCCCCCGTCGCCCCGCCACCTCAACCGCATGATCGACCTGGCGGCCCGCGTACTCCCCACCACCCTCGCGGAACGCCGGCGCGCGGGCCTGGCGTCCCCCGCCCACACCCCCCACCACCTGGTCCCCGTCGGCAAACCCGGCCGCACCCTCCGCCTGGAAATCGAGGGCTCGGGCGGCGGCGAATGGCTCATCCCTCTGGACTCCCCCGCAGCGATCGGCTCCACCGACCACGAGGTGGCCCACGTAGCCCTGGACGGCGCCGAATTCTGCCGCCTGGCCGCGGGCCACGTCTCCCCCGACGAAGCGGCAACAGGCCAACTGGGCGACCGCGAGGCCATCAGAGACGTCCTGTTCGCAGCGGCGTCCTTGAGCCGCATGTAGGCAGGTCCTGCCCGCAGCTAGGGCGGATAACGGGAGGGCCCACGGCGCCGCACTCGCGCACGGCGGGAAGGGGCCGTGTCGGGGGGTGTCCACCCGCAGCGGTTGGCGCGTCAACACGGGCGAGTTGGTAAGAGACCGAGTCGCGCCGTTCCGAGGACGGACACCCCCCGGCGCGGCCCCGACGCACCCCGCACCGGAGGCGCTACAGCAACCACGCACCCACAGCCACAGGCCGCCGCAGGCAAGGCGCCGCACCCACCACCTACGCGAACACGACAGTCCGCCGCCCGTTCAACAGAATCCGCCGCTCAGCGTGCCACTTCACGGCCCGAGCCAACGCCTGGCACTCCACATCCCGCCCGACCCCGACCAGCTGATCCGGGGTGACACCGTGCCCCACCCGCTCGACCTCCTGCTCGATGATCGGCCCCTCGTCCAGATCCGCCGTGACGTAGTGCGCTGTAGCCCCGATCAGCTTCACACCCCGAGCATGCGCCTGGTGATACGGCTTCGCCCCCTTGAAGCTCGGCAGGAACGAATGGTGGATATTGATGATCCGCCCGCTCAGCTGCTTGCACAGATCGTCCGACAGCACCTGCATGTACCGAGCCAGCACCACCAGCTCCACCCCCTCCTCCCGCACGATCTCCAGCAGCCGCGCCTCAGCCTGCGGCTTCGTGTCCTTCGTCACAGGAATGTGGTGGAACGGAATCCCATAAGAACCCACCAGCTCAGCGAAGTCCGTGTGGTTCGACACCACACCTGCGATCTCCACCGGCAGCGCCCCGATCCGCGCCCGGAACAGCAGATCGTTCAGACAGTGCCCGAACTTGCTGACCATCAGCAGAATGCGCATCTTCTCGTCGGCCCGGTTGATCTGCCAGTCCATCTGGAACGAGTCACCGATCGCCGCAAAGCTGGCCCGCAGCTTCTCCACCGTCACCGGCGGATCCGCCGAGAAGTGGACCCGCATGAAGAACAGCCCCGTGTCATGGTCACCGAACTGCTGACTGTCCTCGATGTTGCACCCGGTCATGAACAGATAGCTCGACACGGCGTGCACAATGCCCTTCTTGTCCGGGCACGACAGAGTGAGGACGTACTGATCGGCCGGCACGGCCGCGGCTCCGCTGGTGGACTGCTCGTTCATGCAGCACAGGGTCCCACACGGACCACAGCACCCCGAAAAAAGCCGACCTCAAAAACCTCAAGCCGACCGCGTCAGAAACAAGCTCAAGCCGACCGCGTCATGATCCGCAGCACCTCAAGCGTCCGAGGCACCGCATCCGGATCCTCCCCGTCGCTCACAGCCATCCGCACATGCGCGTCCCGAGCCGCCCGCACCGCCTCCGGCCACGCCGGATGCTCGACGTACGACGACACCGGCGCATCCGGCCCCACCTGGTGCATGATCCGCAGCACCCGCAGCACGGCGGTATCCACCAGCGCCGCCTCCTGCGAATCCCGGAATATCGTCCCGACGTACTTCTCGGCGGACCAGTGATCCAGCCAGGTGTCCTCGACCAACCGGTACACGGCGTCGGTGACGTCCCCGTACCCCTCGACGCCCGCCAGCCAGACGTCCCGCTGGAACACCGGATCGGAGAGCATGTGCAGCGCGGAGCGCACATTGCTGCGCCAGCGCCACCACGGCATGTCGTTCAGTGGCATGCCACCCATCGTGGATGAGCGATGCCCGCGACGGGAAGAGTTCGCCGAACCTTGTACACCTTGCACACCTTGCACGGTCATCGATCGTACGTTCCTCGCCACGCGCCGTTCACCGGACCCCGCAATTCACCTGGACGTCACCCATCGTTGACCGAGGGTCACTCGTGGGTTAGCGATGTGGCGGAATCGTGCGGATACATGACCGGCAGGCGACGCACCCGCAGCACATTCCTCCCCGCCCTCAGCAGGCCTGTCAGGGCCCTGCGCACAGCGGCCGCCCTGGTGGCGTGCGCGTCGCTCGCCGTCGGATGCGGAACCGTCCCCGGCTTCACGGGGGGCGCCGGGGACGACCCGATCACCGTCATGACCTGGGCCCCGCAGGACACCAACGCCACGAACAAGCCCGGTATGCCGGCCCTGGCCCTCGCCTACGCCCGCCAGGTCAACGAGGACGGCGGCATCAACGGCCGCGAGCTCAAGGTCATCATCTGCAACGACCGCAACGACGGCGTGCACGCCGCGAAGTGCGCCCGGCGTGCGGTCAAGGAGAAGGTCGTCGCGGTCGTCGGCTCCTACAGCCAGTTCGCCGACTCGTTCTTCCCGATCCTGGAGGGCGCGGGCATCCCGTACATAGGGGGCTACGGCATCACGAACGCCGAGTTCACCAGCCCGCTGTCCTACCCCGTCAACGGCGGCCAGCCCGCACTGCTGGCCGGCCTCGGCAGGCAGCTCGCGAGCGACTGCGGCCCGGTCGCGCTGGTCCGGCCGGACACCATCGCCGGTGACGAACTTCCCAACCTGCTCAATTCGGGCCTTGAGACGGGCGGTCACCGGGACGTCGCCGATGTGCGCGCGGCGGAGGACGCCACCGAGTTCTCCACGCAGTCCGAGCAGGCCCTGACCCGGGCCACCACGGACCCGGCGGAGACGGGCTGTGTGGTGCCGGCGCTCGGCGACCGCACCAACACCTTCATGGACTCCTTCCGGCGCGCCCGCAAGGACTACCCCGAGGTGCGCCTGGGCACCGTGCTCGGCAGCGTCGACCAGACGGTCATCGACTTCACCGGCGGCGCGTCGAGCCCGTACGAGGGTGCGTACATCACCGGCTGGTACCCGGTGGAGACCGACAAGCGCTGGGACCCGATGAAGAAGGTCATCCGCGAACAGGCCTTCACCGACAACCGTATCGACCCCGCCGACGCGGGCGTGCAGACCACCTGGATCGCGTACACCGTCCTGGAGGCCGTCGTGAAGGCGCTCGGCGACGACGAGGTGTCCTCCGACACGGTACGGCGCACCCTGGACGACGGTTTCAAGGTCACCACCGGCGGGCTCACCCCGACCCTGCGCTGGCAGTTCCAGGACGTCCTGGCCTCCGTCGGCTTCCCGCGGCTGGTCAACACCGACGTGACCGTCCAGGTGGTGCGGGACGGCCAGCTGGTGGCGGCACGCCGGGGCGCCCTCGATGTGACGAAGACCCTCCAGGGGACCGAGCAGCAGGGCTGACCGGCCGCCTCACAGCTGGGTCGGCCGGCGCTCGGTCAGTCCGTACGTCCGGGCGATCGCGTTCCACAGCTTGGCGGCCTCGGCCTTCTGCGTGGTGGCGACGCCGCTCTCCCGGTTCCCGGCGGCGGTCTGGCCGGTGGCGCGGGCCTGCCCCTTCTTGCAGAGCTTGCCCTTCTGCCCGGCGACCTGGTCGGCCCAGGCGGCGTAGTGGTTGTCGGCGGCCGCGGAGGCCTTCCAGGCCTTGTTGAGCGCGGCGGTCAGCGCGGCGTGCTCGGGCAGCTTGTCGACGCTGAGCCCGGACAGCTGGGTGATCAGGTCGTTGCGCTGCTGGGCCGCACCGCGCAGATCCTTGGCGGCCTGGGCGAGCTTGTCGCAGGACTTCACGTCGTCGACGGCGTTGATCACCGTGGCGCGGCTGGCGCCGCTGTCGGCGAGCAGCTTGTCCAGGGCGATGGCCTGCTGCTCGGCCGGGTCGGCGGACGGCGAGGCGGAGGGCTCGGCAGTCCCGGAGGTCGCGGGGGCCGTGGCGGAGACGGTCTTGGGGTCGTCCTGCCCACCGCCGCCCTCGGCGAGCAGCGCGCCGGCGCCTATGCCGACGACGGCGATGGCGATCCCGCACGCCGCGATGAGCGGCACCTTCGAGCCGCTGCGGCGGCCCCCGCCGTCCCGGGAGGCCCGCCGCCCCTGAGCCGGGCCGGGTCGCTGCGCGACGGCGTGTCCGGCGTCCTGCGGCCCTTGGTAGCGGGGCATGTGCTGGGTGGCCCCGGCCGGGCCGCCGTCGGCGCCGCCGGGCCCACTGCGGAAGAGGTTGTCGAACTCGGCGGGCGGCTGCCGGTCCCCGTACGCCCCCTGCCCGGGCACGGGCGGGATGTACTGCGTGGCCTCGGCATCCGCTCCCGGGGCGGCGGGCGGCGGTCCGGCCGGCGCGCCGCCCTCCTGGGCCCGTCCGAGGTAGGTGGTCGTCTCGACGTGCCGGTCCGCGGACCCCCCGGACGGCATCTCGGGCGGCAGGGCTCCGGGCCCGACCGGCGGGATGTACTGCGTGGCCCCGTCGTCGCCGGAGGCGGACACGGGCGGCAGGTACTGAGTAGCACCGCCGTCACCGGGCCCACCCGCGACGGGCGGGATGTACTGGGTCGCGCCGTCCGGGGCGTGGTACGGAGCGCCCCCGACCGGCGGAATGTACTGCGTGGCCCCCTCGTCGCCGGACGCGGCCGCGACCGGCGGTATGTACTGGGTCGCCCCGTCGTCGGCCGACGGCAGCGGCAGCCCGGGCGCCCCGTGCCCGGCAGGCGGCAACGACGCCGATGCCCCCGGCGCGGGCAGGGACGCGGGAGCGTCCTGACCCGGTGTCCCATAGGCTCCGTAAGCCCCGTAGGGCCCTTGCGTACCATCGCCGTACGCCTGCCCCGGTGCCCCCTCCGGCGGGAGCGGCCCCGGCTGCGGCCCCGGCTGCGCTGCCGTCTGGTCCTGCCCGCCCCAGGGAGCCTGCTGCTGTGGGCCCCACGGCTCGGCGGGCGGTGTCTGCCAGTCCTGGCCCGGCTGCGGGGCCGGGGCCTGGGGCCGGCCGGGGCCCCACGGCTGGCCCCAGGCCTGGCCGCCGGGCGGGGCCGAGGCCGGGGCGGGGCCGTCGGGACGGGCACCGTGCTGCGGGCCGGCGGGCCGGTCGGCAGGTCCGCCCGTCATGCCCGGCAGCAGCGGCTCGCCACCGTCGGAGGGCAGCACGATGCCTTCGCGCGCGGGCCGCGCCGAGGGCTCCTCGCCCTGTCCACTCTGCGTCACCGGGACTCCTACGAATGGGGGACCATCGGAATCGTCGGCTCACGCTACCGGGTCCCCCGAGCCCGTTGCCACGCAGCACAGGACCTGACCTCCTGCCCTGTGACCGCCGTAACAAAACCGGCCCGCAGCACGCTGCTTATGTCACCTCCTGCTCCCCGAGCCCTCGTTTCCCGCACGTTCACGCACCCGCGGGGCACATTTCACGCGGCCGCCTGGAGGTCCAGCCGCGCGCCGAACTCCCTTACCACGGACTCCTCCTGGAACGGCTCCAGCCGCTGCTGGAGGTCCTCCAGATACTCGGCGCCCCGGTTGGAGCGGAGGGTCCCGAGGAGCTCCACCGCCTTCAGTCCCGTGTGACAGGCCTGTTCGATCTCGCGCTGCTGCACCTGTGCCGTGGCGAGCAGCACATAGCCGATCGCACGCCTGCGCGCGCGGGACTCGGGGTGGCCGTCCAGGGACTCCTGCGCGCAGCGCGCCGCCGCCTCGGCCTGGCCGAGGTCGCGGTGGCAGTGGGCCAGTTCGTCGGCGAGGTAGGCCTCGTCGAAGTGCGCGATCCACGCCGGGTCGTCGCCGGAGGAGTCGTCCGCGTGTTCCATGGCGGTCACCGCGCGCCCGGACGCCGCCTGGGCGGCGCGCGCGTCGCCCATCAGGGCGTGCCCGCGTGCCTCGGCCGCATGGAACATGGCTTCTGCACGCGGGGTCACGCGCCCCCGCGCTCCCTCCTGCGCCGCCCGCGCCAACTGTGCGATCTCCCGCGGGTTTCCGAGCTGCGCGGCCAGGTGGCTCATGGACGCGGCGAGCACATAGCCGCCGTAACCACGGTCCCCGGCGGCCTGTGCGAGCCGCAGCGCCTGGATGTAGTAGCGCTGGGCGAGGCCCGGCTGACCGGTGTCGATGGCCATGTACCCGGCGAGTTCGGTCAACCGCGCCACGGACGCGAACAGTTCCCGCCCGACGGCCTCCCGGTACGACCCGGCCAGCAGCCCCGAGACGACGCTGTTGAGGTAGTGCACGACGACCGGGCGCACATGCCCGCTGCCGTACTGGTGGTCCAGGTCGACCAGCGCCTGGGTCATCGCCCCCACGGCCGCCACGTCGGACTGGCCCACGCGCGGGCCCGCCGAGCGCGCCACCTGCGCGTCGGGCGCGGAGATCAGCCAGTCGCGGCTCGGCTCGACCAGCGCGGAGGCCGCGACGGACGAACCGGACAGGAAGTCCCGGCGCCCCACGTCGCTGCGCCACAGCTCGCAGACCTGCTCGATGGCTCCCAGTACCGTCGGCGAGAACTGGAGGCCGACCCCCGAGGCGAGGTTCTTGCCGTTGGCCATGCCGATCTCGTCGATCGTGACCGCACGGCCGAGTTTGCGGCCGAGCGCCTCGGCGATGATCGCCGGCGCGCGTCCGCGCGGCTGCTGTCCGCGCAGCCAGCGGGCCACGGACGTCTTGTCGTAACGCAGGTCGAGACCGTGCTCGGCGCCGCACATGTTGACCCGGCGGGCCAGCCCGGCGTTCGAGCAACCCGCTTCCTGGATGAGCGCCTGCAGCCGTTCGTTCGGCTGCCGCGCGACGAGAGGCCTTGCGGCCATGGCGTACCCCCTGTTTTCCGGCCGTTCGCCTACCTGAGGCTGCGGTGCCTGCCCACGCACCGAGTTGTTGTGTCTTCCACGACCGGGACCCCCGGCCCCCTGCGGGAGCGGGAAATTCCGGCCGTGAAGATCAATGCCCCGCGGACATACCGAAAATGCGAGGCTTGCGAGGCTTGCCGGGGTAAAGGCGGTTGCCGACCCCACACCTGGCTACCCAGCTGCCGCCGCCGATCCTCCTGCGCGCCCCCACACATGCACCCATGCGCCCCACATGCCGAATCGATGCTCCTCCCCCGTCGCGCGGTCCGGCCGTAACCCCAGGTTGGGCTGGGAGTTGAGTGGGGCGTGGAAGAGACGATCCCGGCCACCGAAGCCGCACAGATTCCGAAGCAGCGTGGGGAATCGCTGCTGGACACCGCCGTTCGCTACGCCGAGGAACGCCACTGGGACGTGTTCCCCGGCACCTGGCTGGAAGCCGCCGACGGGGTGCAGCGCTGCTCCTGCGGCGACGCCGCGTGCGGTGCGCCGGGGGCGCATCCGGCCCGCCCGGACTGGGCGACGCAGGCGACCGGCAGCGCGACGGTCGCGCGGCGGATGTGGCAGAAGCAGCCGAACGCGTCGATCCTGCTGCCGACCGGGCGTACGTTCGACGCGATCTCCGTGCCGGAGACCGCCGGATTCCTGGCGCTGGCCCGGATGGAGCGGATGGAGCTGACGCTGGGGCCGGTGACACTGACCCCGGACCGGCGGATGCAGTTCTTCGTGCTGCCGGGCGCGTCGGTGAAGGTTCCCGACCTGGTGCGCAAGCTGGGCTGGTCGCTCGGGTCGCTCGACCTGGTCGCGCTGGGCGAGGGCGGTTACGTCGCCGCGCCACCCACCCGTTACGGCTCCCGCGGCCGCGTCCAGTGGGCCTGCCGCCCCACCCCCGCGAACCGCTGGCTGCCGGACGCCGAGGAGCTGATCTCACCCCTCGCGTACGCCTGCGGACGCGACCGCTGACCTGATCCCCGGCACACGGCTCCCCTTAGGGTTCTCACATGAACGAGGGAGCACGGGTGGGGACAGCCGCCGTACGCATACAGGGGCTCTGGAAGCGGTTCGGGGAACAGGTCGCCGTCGCCGGGATCGATCTGGAGCTGCCCGCAGGCCGGTTCATCGGGCTGGTCGGGCCCAACGGCGCCGGTAAGACCACCACGCTGTCGATGGTGACCGGGCTGCTGCGGCCCGATCAGGGGACCGTCGAGGTGGTCGGGCACGACGTGTGGCGGGACCCGGTGGAGGTCAAGGCCCGGATCGGGGTGCTGCCGGAGGGGCTCCGGCTGTTCGAGCGGCTGTCGGGACGGGAGTTGCTGGCGTACACGGGCCGGCTGCGTGGCCTGCCCGGCGCCGAGGTCGACAAGCGGGCCACCCAGCTGCTCGACGTCCTCGATCTGGCCGGTGCGCAGCACAAGCTGGTCGTCGACTACTCGACCGGGATGCGCAAGAAGATCGGGCTCGCGGCCGCGCTGCTGCACAACCCCGAGGTGCTGTTCCTCGACGAACCGTTCGAAGGCGTCGACCCGGTGTCCGCGCAGACCATCCGGCGCGTACTGGAGCGGTACACCGCGTCCGGCGCCACCGTCGTCTTCTCCTCCCATGTGATGGAGCTGGTCGAGTCCCTGTGCGACTGGGTGGCCGTGATGGCCGCCGGCCGGATCCGCGCCCACGGCCCGCTCGCCGACGTCCGCGGCGACGCCCCGACCCTTCAGCAGTCCTTCCTCGAACTCGTCGGCGCGCACGACCGCGACGCCGGTTCCGACCTGGACTGGCTGGGCGGCGGCATCCGATGACGAGCACGACCACCACCCTCGTACAGCTGAAACTGTCGCTGCTGCGGGGCGGCCTGCGGCAGTCCTCCAAGCGGCGCGCCGCCTACATCGCGTCCGCGGTCTTCACCCTGCTGTTCGCCGCGCTGCAACTGCTGGGCCTGATCCTGCTGCGCGGCAACGCGCACGCCGACGCCGTGATCGTGCTGCTGGTGGCCGTGCTGGCGCTGGGCTGGGCGGTGATGCCGCTGTTCTTCCCCGGCGGTGACGAGACGCTCGACCCGACCCGGCTGGTGATGCTGCCGCTGCGGCCCCAGCCGCTGGTGCGGGCGCTGCTCGCGGCTTCGCTGGTGGGCATCGGGCCGCTGTTCACGGTGTGCATGCTGATCGGTTCGGTTTTCGCGGTGGCGCACGGGGCGGCGGCGTACGTCGTCGGAGTCGTCGCCGTCGCCCTGGCCCTGCTGGTGTGCGTGGCCCTCGCACGGGCCGTCGCCGCCGCCAACCTCCGGCTGCTGACCAGCCGCAAGGGACGCGATCTGGCGGTGCTGAGCGGGCTTGTCATCGCCGTCGGCGCGCAGCTGGTCAACTTCGGGGTGCAGCGGCTCGGTTCGGCCGGTCTTGGCCAGCTCGAACCGGCGGCCGACGTGCTGCGCTGGGTGCCGCCCGCCTCGGCGCTGGGGGCGGTGGACGCGGCGAGCGAGGGGTCGTACGGCATCGCCGTCGCCCAACTCGCGCTGACCGCGCTGGCCCTGGCGGCGCTGCTCGCGGTGTGGGCGCGGCATCTGAACCGGCTGATGACCTCGCCGGACGGATCGACGCTCCAGGCCATGGCCGACACGACCGTACGCGACCGGTCGTCGACCGGCATGGCGCGGCTGCTGCCGGGCGGGCGGACCGGGACGGCGATGGAGCGCAGCCTGCGGTATGTGTGGCGCGACCCGAAGACCAAGGCGGCCTGGGTGACCTCGCTGGCCATCGGGCTGATCGTGCCCGTGTTCAACGCGTTGCAGGGCACCGGGTCGATCTACTTCGCGTGCTTCGCCGCGGGCATGCTCGGCATCCAGATGTACAACCAGTTCGGGCAGGACACGTCCGCGTTCTGGATGGTCGCCATGACCATCTCCTCCACCCGGGACGCGTACGTCGAACTCCGCGCGCGTGCGCTGGCCCTGCTGGTGATCACCCTGCCGTACGCCACGCTCGTCACCGTCCTGACCACGGCGATGCTCGGCGACTGGCCCCGGCTGCCGGAAGTGCTGGGGCTGTCGTTCGCGCTGCTCGGCGCGATGCTGGCGACCGGGGCGTGGACGTCGGCGCGCTTCCCGTACTCCATCCCGCAGGAGGGCTACAAGAACGTCGCGCCCGGTCAGGTGGGGCTCGCCTGGATCGCGATCTTCGGCGGGATGGTGGCCGCGGCCCTGCTGTGCGCGCCCGTCATCGTCCTGACCATCCTCATCAACACCAGCGCCGACGGCAACGCGTGGAGTTGGCTGCTGCTGCCGGTGGGGACGGCGTACGGGGTGGCGCTCGCCTACCTGGGGCTGCGGCTGGCGGCGCCGCGCACGGCTCAGCGGCTGCCGGAGATCCTGACGGCGGTCAGCAAGGGCTGAGGGGTCCGGGGGCGACGCCAACTTTGGCGGCGCCGCGGGCGGCGGCCGCAGCGTGGCCTGCCCGGCGGCTCGTTTGGACCGCGCCGTCCGGACCGCCCTCGGTGACCACACACGGACACCAAGAGGTTGGACCCCGCCCCCGCGGTAGTCCGTTCATGCGTCACGAGGCATGGTGGGCAGACGCTCCGTAACGCCGCCAAAGGGAAGGAACACGGCTCGGGTGGCGAGGAGCCACTCGCCGTCGACCTTCTGAAAACGTGTCCTCATAGTGGCCGACGTTGGCAGGGAGCCGCGGCGGAAGCATCCCGTCAACGTAACCGTCGACACGGTAAGTCGCCAGGTATGAGGTCGCGGTCGCCGCCGTTGCGGAGCCCACGGTGACGAGGATGTTTGTCATCATGCGACGCGACAACCGGTCCGTCGGCCGAGAGCCGAAGTATGCGCGCAACGCTTCCCGGCCCTCGATACGACGGCCCCCGTGGGGCCACTCCCAGACCCCGTTGGCGGTGAACAGATCGGCTACCGAACCGGGTTCTCCGAGATCGAGACGGCGGACGAAGTCGACGATCAGCCGTTCGCAGGCGCTCGCTCCGCGAGCAAGCGGTCCATGGGGTCAATCGCTTCACTGATCATCTTCGCTTCCTACCAGCCCCGCCCCGCTGCGGTGGTCGTTGGGCGTGATGGAAGGATCTTCGGTCTGCGAGTGGGGGTGGAGGGGTGGGTGGGCTGCGGGAGGTGGCGGCGCCGTTCGTGGTGCCCGGCCCGGCGGGAGTCGTGATCCGTACCCGCCTCAAGCTCCTGAGCGCCGCGGATGAGGAGGTGCTGCGTCTGGTCGGCGACCTGCTCGGTTCGCTCGCCTCCCGCGACTTGAAGGCGCGGTGCGCGGCCGGGCTGGACCACGACAGTGAGCGGTGGGCCGAGCGCAAGCGCACGCTCACCAAGGAGTCGTCCTCGCGCTGGGCTGGGTCGATCACGAAGGCCAGCCACGACCAGTGGGCGCTGGCCCGGCGCGGCCAGCTCGCGCACATCCGGAGCCTGGAAGCCGGGATCGCGACGATCATGCACCGGCTGTCCCTACCGGTGGGTGAGAAGGGCAGCAAGAAGGCACCGGGCGGCTACCGCAGCAAGCACGAGTGGCACGCCAAGTCCCGCCGCCTGCAGCTGCTCGATGACCGACTGCAGGCGGTGCGGGCGGACCGGGAGGCCGGGGTCGTGCGCGTGGTGCGCGGCGGGAAGCGGCTGCTGAACGCCCGTCACCACCTGGAAGCGTTCGGCTGAGCACGAGTCCTGGCAGCAGGACTCACTCCCGCTCAGTTTTTAGGAACGGTTCCTGACGGTCACGGGGAAGTGACCTCGGCACGGGCAGGTGTCCCCAGGGCCGTCACTCGCCGAACGCCGCCTCCAGAAACGGCTCGATCGCCGCCCGCCACGCCTCCGGCTGGTCGTAGTGGACGAGATGACCGGCGTCGGCGACCTCCGCGTACTCACCGCGGGGCAGCACGCGCACCATCTCCTGGGCCTCGGCCCGCCCGAGTTCGCCGTCGAGGCCGCGGACGACCAGGGCGGGACACCGGACTTGGGCCAGCTCGTCCCAGTGGGCGTCGTACACCCAGGTCTCGCGGGACTTCAGCATCTGCTCGACGTCGAAGACGGGCCGCCAGCCGTCGGGCGACTCGTGCATCACCTCGGCGTAGAACGCGCCACGGGCCGGATTCGGCCGCTCCACCCAGGGGTCGTCCTCGCCGAACCACTTGCGTACGTCGGCCAGGGTGGCGAAGGGGACGGGCCAGGACGTGAACCAGTCGGCCCACTCGCGCTGCGAGGCGGCGCCGAGGGCGGAGGCCCGCATGTCACAGATGACCAGGCCGCGGACCAGGTCGGGGCGTTTGGCGGCGAGCTGCCAGGCGGTCAGCGCGCCCATGGCGTGGCCGATCAGCACGGCGGGGGCGAGGCCGAGCTGTTCGAGGGCGGCCTCGGCGTCGTCGACGTACGCCTCACGGGTGTACGCGGCCTGCGGGGGCTTCTCGCTCTGGCCGTGGCCGCGCTGGTCGAGCGCCACGGCGCGGTGGCGTTCGGAGAGCCAGCGGGCGGTGGAGGCCCAATGGGAGGCACGGCCCATCAGGCCGTGGAGTAACAGCACGCCGGGTGACGGGTCGGGGGCGGGGTCGGGGTCGGTCTTGGGTGGGTCGCCGAACTCCCAGGCCGCGAGTCGTACGCCGCCCGCCCCGGTCACGTCGATGCGTCGCGCCATTCGTGCCGGCACCCCCCAAGCTCCGCTCGGACCCTCGTACCTGTGCTAGCCGTGCTCTCGCTCTACGGTCCTGCTTCCCCGGAACCGGCTCCGCCCCCGCAGACTATCGAATGTGTATTCGAGAATGGGCTTTCTGGCGGCAACACCCCTCGTTTGAGTGACGCCGCTCCAGGAATGATCCCGGTCCCCCAGGGGAGATCTTCAGCGGGAGGCGGACCGCTCGGGGAAAACGGTCCGAGGGGAATGACCCTGAGAGCTCGGGGCTCCGGGTCAGAACAGGGGAGGGACAGGCCCCGGCGCCGCACGGCGCCGGGGCTCTCCACTCGACTCCGGCACATCCCACCCCGCCCCCTCAGGCCCTCTGCCTCAGGCCCTCTTCACTCACGCGACAGCCTGGCACGTCAGACGTCCGGGCGCTGCGATTCGGCACACCGCGTCCAGGATTCGACGCGTTCGACGAACCCCGCGAGACGAACACTCAGCGCTTGGCGACGAACACGTGGGAGGCGACGTCCGACTCCAGCTCGGCCGCCTCGCCGCCACTGCCCACCAGGACCCCGCCGGCCGACTCCGTCACGCTCACCACCGAACCGGGCTGCACACCCGCCCGGCGCAGCGTGTACATCAGCTGCGCGTCCGTCTGGATCGGCTCACCGATCCGGCGTACGACGACCGTCTTGCCCTCCAGGCCCGGGTCGAGGTCGGCCAGCGAGACCATGCCCTCGTCCAGGAACGGGTCGGCGCCGTCCTTCTCGCCCAGCTCCTCCAGGCCCGGGATCGGGTTGCCGTACGGCGACTCGGTGGGGTGGCGCAGCAGCTCCAAGACCCGGCGCTCCACGGCCTCGCTCATCACGTGCTCCCAGCGGCAGGCCTCGGCGTGCACCTGCTCCCACTCCAGGCCGATCACGTCGACGAGCAGACACTCGGCGAGGCGGTGCTTGCGCATCACGCGGGTCGCCAGGCGGCGGCCCTCGTCGGTGAGCTCCAGGTGCCGGTCGCTGGCCACGGACACCAGACCGTCGCGCTCCATCCGCGCCACCGTCTGGCTCACCGTCGGCCCGCTCTGGTCGAGCCGCTCGGCGATACGGGCACGCATGGGGACCACACCTTCCTCTTCCAGCTCGAGGATGGTGCGGAGATACATCTCCGTAGTGTCGATCAGTCCGGACATACGTGCCCCTCGATTAGCTCTGCCGGAGGCTCGACCGCTCTCCGGCGCGTGCGCTGGCCCTGGCTTCAATTCTGCCGGATACCACCGACAACCGTGCCGCGCCGCCGAAACCAGGGGGTTACATGCTGATACGTGACAGTGGGCCGCACGGCGCGAACGCCGCCTGTACGCCCCTGTCGACACCCGCGCGGCGTCCGTATTGACATCCCACTGGTCCAGACCGCACGGTGATCCGCGACACAGTGCGTCAAGCGGAGCGAAGGAGCTCAGATGGGCGACAGCACGCCGGCCGACCAGTATCTCGATGCCGCGATCGGTCTGCTGCAGCGCGTCCGCGAGGAGGAGGCCGAGGCCATCGCGGCCGCCGGTGCGCTCCTCGCCGACACCGTCGCCGCCGGGGGCCGGCTGTTCGCCTTCGGCGCCGGGCACTCCTCGCTCGCCGCGCAGGACGTCGTCTACCGCGCCGGCGGGCTCGCCCTGATGAACCTGCTCGCCGTGCCCGGGGTCGTCGGCGTCGACGTGATGCCCGCGACGCTGGGCTCCGCCCTGGAACGGGTCGACGGCCTCGCCGCCGCCGTCCTCGACTCCTCCCCGCTGCGCGCGGGCGACACCCTGGTGATCATCTCGCTGTCCGGCCGCAACGCCCTCCCCGTGGAGATGGCGATCAGCGCCCGCGCCCTCGGCGTGCGGGTCGTCGGCGTGACCTCGGTGGCGTACGCCACGCAGACGACGTCACGCCACGCCTCCGGGACGTACCTGAAGGACCACTGCGACATCGTCCTCGACTCGAAGATCGCGGTCGGCGACGCGGAACTCACCCACGACTCCGTCCCCGCCCCCTTCGCCCCCGCCTCCACGGTCGTGACCGCCGCGCTCCTCCAGGCGGTCATGGCCACAGCAGCCGTCAACCTGGCCGACCGCGGCATCGAGCCCCCGCTCCTGCGCTCGGGGAACGTGGACGGCGGGCACGACTGGAACCGGCGGGTGCTGGAGCAGTACGGGGACCGGATCTTCTATCGGCACTGAGGGCGGGGGCTGGGGCGGGGGCTGACGCCGGGGCCGGGGCGGCGTCAGTCCGGCCGCTCCCCCAGTAGCTCCGCCAGATCCAGCGCCGCCGCGATCCGTACGGCCACATCCTCGGCGTACACCGTGTCCGACCGTTCGAACGCGCTGCGCCCGCTCCCCCGCAGAAACGTCACGACACCGAGCGTCCGCCCCCGGCTGCGCAGCACCGCGCACAGCGCGTGCACCGCGTCGGCCGGCCACTGCCGGGCCAGCGCCCACGCGCGCGCCTGCTCCGCCGACACACTGCCGACGCTCGCCCGCACCGTGCCGATCCGCTCCACGCACTGCAACGCCGGATGCCCCTCGCCGTACCGAGTCGGCAACCCGGCCTGCCCCGCGAGCAGGCTCGGCCCCGGCGCACCCGACGGCGTACCCGCCACGCGTACCAGCCGGACCGGCCCCGCCGACTCGGCGTCGGACAGCGCACCGCCCGCCACCCGGTCGATCAGCGCGTGGTCGGCGAAACCGGCCAGCGCGAAGTCGAGGTGGACGGTCGCCGCCTCCGCCGGGTCCTCGCACTCCGCGGCCGCGCGGGCGGCCCGGTGCAACTGGTTGCCGCGGAACCGCAGCAGCGCCGCCTCCTGCTCACCCTGCTTGGCCTCGGTCACGTCCTGGAACAGCCAGCCGACCCCGAGCGGAACCGGTTCCTCCGCCAGCGGCGAGGCCAGCCGCAGAAAACCGCTGCGCCAGCAACGCCGCTTCTCGCCCTCCGGCGTCCGCACGCTCACCCAGATCTCGGCCGGCGCGGGCGGCGCACCCTCCGCCAGCACATGCGTGAGCGCGCTCTCCAGCTCCTCCACACCCTGCGCCAGCAACTCCCCGAGCGGCCGCCCCAGCACCGACGTACGCCCCGTGCCCAGCGCGCGAGCCGCGTGCGCGTTCACCACCGCGGGCCGCAGATCGGCGTCGACGAGGACGACACCCCAGCTCGCGTCCTCGAACAACGCCTCGCTCAGCGCGATGGACCGCTCCAGATCGATCTGCGCGTGCACCTCACTGAAGGCGCAGTACACCCCCGCGGGCTTGCCGTCCGGCCCCCGCACCGCCGCCGACTGCGTCCGTACGAGCACCCGCCCGCCATCCTTCGTCAACAGCGCGAACTCGTGCACCTGGCGGCCCGGCGCGTGCATGGCGGACATCAGCCGCCCCTCGACCTCCTCGGCGTCGGCGCTGCGCACCGCCCACCCGGCGAAGCCGTGCCGCCCCACCGCCTCCTCCGCCGTCCAGCCGAGAATCCGCTCGGCCTCGCGGTTCCAGTGCGTCAGCACCCCGTCGGCGTCGAAGGCGCACAACGCCGCGTCCATGCCGTCCAGCAGGGCGGCAAGCAGATCGGAACCACCCGAGCCCTCCGGGCCGTCCGGCCCGGGCTCGTCCGGTCCGAGTTCGTCCGTGGTCCCACTACGCCGGGAAGCACTCACCTGGACCCCCTGCAGGCTGCGTCAGCACGAACGGCGCGTCGGTTCGCTCACTTGCAATCATTCAACTCGAACGTGACGCAGCCCACACATGGTTCCCGCAATATTGCAGGAATCGTTGTACGCGGGAGACAGCACGACAACCGCACGACAACCGCCCACTAACTCTCGATGACCGAAAGCCGCAGGTCAACCCACTCGTCCCGGTCCCCGGGCAGCACATACCGGTCAACCTCGACGAACCCACGCGTCTCGGCGAACCGCAACCCGTCCCCATTGGCCGCCAGCACACACGTCTCCACCACACCGGCCCCCAGCACGCGCGCGTACGCGAACCCGTTCTCGTACAGCACGCGCCCGATCCCCCGCCCCCGCCACTCGGGCAGCACCCGCGCGATCACGGTCACCGCACCCCCGTCCCGCTCGGCCGGCCGCACGGTCGAACACCCCACCAGCACGTCACCGACGTACGCGTTCTCCAGCCGATACCGCCCGCTCCGCTCCCGCACCTCGTCGAGCGAAAGCGCACCCGGCGGCACCACGGCGTTGTGCACACGCCGCCACTGCTCCAGCATCCGCTCCCCGTCGACGACCTCGATCCGCACGCCCTCCACAGGCCCGCGCCGCGCGTACACCTCGATCTCGATCTTCATCCGCGGGTCCGCCAGCCCACACACCATCATCGTCGCGGCCGGTCGTACCTCCCCGAACACCCGCCGCAACACCGGCCAGCACGGCTCGAAGTCCTCCCGCTCGGGCAGCAGATACCGCACCCGCACGACGTCGGCGAACGTACACCCCGCCTCGGCCAGCGCCGCGCCTATGTTCCGCAGACACTGCTCGGCCTGCTCCACAACATCGTCCGAGATGGTCATGCTCGCGTAATCGAACCCGGTCGTCCCCGACACATGCACCCAGTCCCCGTCGACAACGGCCCGCGCATACCCGATCCGCTCCTCGAACACCGACCCGCTGAGAACTGCCCGCCGCTTTGTCATGCCCGGAACGGTAACGGCCGTCGCTCAAGTTCTCGGAAAAACAGTTGATGGGTTGCCGAACCGCTTCCTAGGGTGGCGCGTACACGAGAAGGGAGGTGGTTCGGCAGATGTATGAGAACCGGACGCGTGAGGTGGCTGCGGGCTAGCGGTCCGTCACCACACTCTGTGCGGTGCCGGACCAGCACGTGAACGGCGCGTGCAGCCGGCCCAATCCCAAGCAGTCACCCGACCCGCGAGTCGCCGGTACGTCCGGCCGGCTCCTCCTTGGAGGAACCAGGCTCGCGGGTCGTCTGCGTTTCTGGGGGCCTTTCGCCGCCTTACTGGGCGATCTCCGTGTAGCCCTCGATGGCGCGCGGGTCGCGTGGGCCCGGGCCGATGTAGTGGGCGGAGGGGCGGACCAGGCGGCCGGTGCGCTTCTGTTCGAGGATGTGGGCCGACCAGCCTGCCGTGCGGGCGCAGGTGAACATCGATGTGAACATGTGGGCCGGGACCTCGGCGAAGTCGAGCATGATCGCTGCCCAGAATTCGACGTTCGTGGCCAGGACTCGGTCCGGGCGGCGGTTGTGGAGTTCTTCGAGGGCCGCCTTTTCAAGGGCTTCCGCGACCTCGTAGCGCGGCGCGCCCAGGTCGCGGGCCGTGCGGCGGAGGACTCGGGCTCGGGGGTCCTCGGCGCGGTAGACGCGGTGGCCGAAGCCCATCAGGCGTTCGCCCTTGTCCAGGGTCTTCTTGACGTAGGCTTCGGCGTCGCCCGTGCGTTCGATCTCCTCGATCATGTGCAGGACACGAGAGGGGGCGCCGCCGTGGAGGGGGCCGCTCATGGCTCCTACGGCGCCGGAGAGCGCGGCGGCTACGTCCGCGCCGGTGGACGCGATGACGCGCGCCGTGAAGGTGGAGGCGTTCATGCCGTGTTCGGCGGCGCTGGTCCAGTAGGCGTCGACGGCCGCGACGTGCTTCGGGTCGGGCTCGCCGCGCCAGCGGATCATGAAGCGTTCGACGACGGACTGGGCCTTGTCGATCTCGCGCTGCGGGACCATGGGGCGGCCCTGGCCGCGGGCGGACTGGGCGACGTAGGAGAGGGCCATGACGGCGGCGCGGGCGAGGTCCTCGCGGGCCTGTTCGGCGTCGATGTCGAGGAGGGGTTTGAGGCCCCACACCGGTGCGAGCATGGCGAGGGCCGACTGGACGTCCACCCGGATGTCGCCGGAGTGCACGGGGATGGGGAAGGGCTCGGCGGGCGGCAGGCCGGGGTTGAAGGCGCCGTCGACGAGCAGGCCCCAGACGTTGCCGAACGAGACGTGACCGACCAGGTCCTCGATGTCGACGCCCCGGTACCTGAGGGCGCCGCCCTCCTTGTCCGGTTCGGCGATCTCCGTCTCGAACGCGACGACTCCTTCGAGGCCGGGTACGAAGTCGGACATCAGGCGGCTCCTCGGATCTGTACGGAATGTGTACGGGATGTGTATGGATGTGTGCGAGGTGTGCGAGGTGTGCTGCGAGGCTGGTTGTGGGTCACGGGGTGGGTGCGGCTGCTGCCCTTAGTGCCCTGTGACGTGTGCCCTGTGACGTGTGCCCTGTGATGTGTGCTCGTGACGTGTGATCGGTCGGTGGTGCCGGGGTGTGGCGAGCGTGTTTCGGGTGGGGAAACGGGTGATCGCCCGGTGGATCCACGGTCGGTTGCGGCTCGCGGTCCTGGGCGGTCACTGGGGTGATGCCCCGCGGGGCGCGCGGTCACCCAACCGGAGCGGCATCTGCACGATATCCCCGAGTGCCACCCTTGGGGAGAGGTGACGGCACTCGGTGCCAGGCCGTGACGAACACCACCCTGCCGAGCGTCCGCCGCGTATACGGCAGGATGACCGCGTGACCGACGAAGATTCCGTCCCCGCGCCGCCCGATCCCGCCGCGATGCGCAAGCACTACCGGGCGGAGGGGCTTTCCGAGACCGAGCTGGCCGCGACGCCGGTGCAGCAGTTCGCGCGCTGGTTCAGGCAGGCCGCGACGGAGGGCCGGCTGTTCGAGCCGAACGCCATGGTCGTGTCGACGGCGGACGCGGAGGGGCGGCCCAGTTCCCGTACGGTGCTGCTGAAGCACTTCGACGACGCGGGTTTCGTCTTCTACACCAACTACGACTCCCGCAAGTCCCGCGATCTCGCCGAGAACCCGTACGTCTCGTTGCTCTTTCCGTGGTACACGATGGCCCGCCAGGTGATCGTCACGGGCATCGCGCGGCGCACCGGCCGGGACGAGACCGCCGCGTACTTCCGTACCCGCCCGCACGGCTCCCAGCTCGGCGCCTGGGCGAGCGCCCAGTCCTCGGTGATCGCCACCCGCGCCGATCTGGACGCGGCGTATGCCGAGCTGGCGGCCCGCTATCCGGAGGGCGAGCAGGTCCCGGTGCCGCCGAACTGGGGCGGCTTCCGGGTGGCGCCGCAGACGGTGGAGTTCTGGCAGGGACGCGAGAACCGGCTGCACGACCGGCTGCGGTACGTGGCGGAGCAGGACGGGAGCTGGCGGGTGGAGCGGCTCAGTCCGTGAGGCCCACTGGGGCTGCCGGGCTCAGCCCAGCGCCTCCTCCAGAAGCTGCGCCCACTGCGCCACCACCCGCTCGCGGCGCTGGCCGTCGTCGGTGAGGAGGTTGGCGAGGCCGAGGCCGCGGGCCATGTCCAGGAAGCCCTGGACCGTTTCCCGTACGCCTGATCTGGTCTCGTCGGCGTCGAGGAGGTCGACGGCTATGCGGTGGGTCTCGCGGCCGACGCGGGCTTCCAGTTCGGTGACGCGGGGGCGGAGCTGGTCCTCGTTCGACGCGGCTACCCACAGGTGCAGGGCCGCGCGGAACAGCGGGCCCGTGTAGAGGTCGACCAGGGCGGAGACGACCGCCTTCCGGTCGCCCGCCGCGCCCTGGGGGAACAGGGCCCGCAGGGCGGTCGAGCGTTCCTCCGCGACGTACTCCACCGCCGCCGTGAACAGGTCCTCGCGGGTCGGGAAGTGGTGTTGGGCGGCGCCTCTGGAGACGCCTGCGCGTTCGGCGACGACGGTGACCGTGGAGCCCGCCCAGCCGTGTTCGGCGAGGCAGGCCACGGCGGCTTCGAGGAGCCGTTGCCGGGTGGCCCGGCTGCGGTCCTGCTTGGGCACGCGGTCGACGCGGTCCACGGCGGTCACCGTCGTGGCCGTGTCGACCGTGTCGACCGGGTTCACAGCACCCATGGAGGATCCCGTCGTTCGAGGAAGGCCGTCATGCCCTCGCGGGCGTCGGCGGAGGCGAACATCCGGGCCGAGAGGGCGGTCAGCTCCGCCGCGTCCCGGTCGAATGTCTGCAGCACCTTAGCCGTGAGCAGCCGTTTCGTCTCGGCCAGGGCCTGCGGGGAGGAGCGCCGCAGGCCGTCGAGGATGGGTTCGAGTACGGCGTCGGCGTCGTCGCCGGTGGCGGTGAGCAGGCCGATGCGGGCCGCCTCGGCGGCGTCGAGGCGCTCGCCGGTGAGGTAGTAGCGGGCGAGGGCGCGCGGGTCGGTGCGGGGCAGCAGCGGGAGGGAGATGACCGCGGGGGCGACTCCGATGCGTACTTCCGTGAAGGCGAAGGTGGCGGTGCCGGACGCGGCCGCGATGTCGCAGGCGGCCAGCAGGCCGAGGCCGCCCGCGCGTACGTGTCCGGTGACGCGGGCGACGACCGGCTTGGGCAGCTCCACGATCCGCCGGAGCAGGCCCACCAGGGCGTCGGGGTCGGGTGGGTCGCGCAGGTCGGCGCCGGCGCAGAAGGTGGTGCCGGTGTGGGTGAGGACGATCGCGCGGACGTCGCCGTCCTTGGCGCTGTCGGCGAGCGCGTCGGCGAGTTCGCCGACCAGGGCGGCCGACAGGGCGTTGCGGTTGGCCGGGGAGTCGAGGGTGAGCGTTTCGACTCCCCGCGCGCGGGTGCGGCCGATCAGGGTCACGCGCCCTCCCGGAGTCGGCGGCGCAGTATCTTGCCGGAGGCGGCGCGGGGCACGCCGTCGATGAAGGTGACCTGGCGGACGCGTTTGTAGGGGGCGACGCGTTCGGCGACGTACAGCATGATCTCGTTCTCGGTGAGGTCGGGCGCGGTCGGCTGGCGGACGACGTACGCGCGCGGGATTTCGTTTCCGTCCTCGTTGTAGACGCCGATGACGGCGGCGTCGGCGATGCCCGGGTGGGTGAGGAGCAGGGCCTCCAGTTCGGCGGGGGCCACCTGGAAGCCCTTGTACTTGATCAGTTCCTTGACGCGGTCCACGACGAACAGCCAGCCGTCGCCGTCGACGTGACCGACGTCCCCGGTGTGCAGCCAGCCGTCGGCGTCGATCATCGCGGCGGTGTCGTCGGGGCGGCCCAGGTAGCCCTTCATGACCTGGGGGCCGCGGATGAGGATCTCGCCGGCCTCGCCGGTGCCGAGGTCCTTGCCGGGGTCGTCGAGGGAGACGATGCGCATCTCGGTGCCGGCGATGAGCCGGCCGACGGTCCCGGGCGGTGCGTCCGCCATGGCGTCCAGGGGGACGACGTGCGTGCCCGGGGACAGTTCCGTCATGCCGTACGCCTGGCCGACCGGCGGCAGGTTCAGGCGGCGGGAGCAGGCGGCGGCGAGGGTGGCGTCCAGCGGGGCGGCGGCGCTGATGACGTACTTCAGGGACGACAGGTCGTAGCGCGTGACCGCCGGGTGCTTGGCGAGGGCGAGGACGATCGGCGGGGCGACGTACAGGCCGGTGATGCGGTGGTTCTGGATGGCCGCGAGGAACTGCTCCAGGTCGAAGCGGGGCAGGACGACGACCGTGGCGCC
Source organism: Streptomyces sp. Z423-1 (assembly GCF_013009255.1). Classification (NCBI taxonomy): domain Bacteria; kingdom Bacillati; phylum Actinomycetota; class Actinomycetes; order Kitasatosporales; family Streptomycetaceae; genus Streptomyces; species Streptomyces sp. Z423-1. Next base: position 5,230,026 of record NZ_CP053109.1, on the reverse strand, counting down.
CACCCTCAGGGGCGCGTTCATCAGGGCGGTGAGGCCGTAGATGTGGAAGAAGGGCAGTACGGCGAGGATGCGGTCGCCGGGGCCCGCGGAGATCGCCGGTTGGAGCTGGGCGAGGTTGGTGGCGATCTGGCGGTGGGTGAGCATCACGCCCTTGGGGGTGCCGGTGGTGCCCGAGGAGTACGGGAGGGCCGCCACGTCCGCGACGGGGTCGATGGCGATCTGCGGTTCGGGGGCGGCGGACGCCAGCATGTCGATCAGCGAGCGGTGTCCGGTCGCGCTGTCGCAGACGAAGATCTCCCTGACGCCGCCCGCGAGTTCGGCGGCCCTGCGGGCGATGTCCAGTAGCGGTGAGACGGTGACGATCCAGCGGGCGGCCGAGTCGCGCAGCTGCCCCGCGAACTCCTCGGCCGTGGCGAGCGGGTGCACGGTGGTGACGGCGGCACCCGCGCGCGTGGCGGCGTAGAAGGCGATGGGGAAGGAGACGGTGTTGGGGCTGTGCAGGGCGAGTACGTCGCCCTTGCGCACGCCCGCCTCGGCGAGGGCGGCGGCTATGCGCCGGTGGAAGCGGTCGACTTGCTCGTAGGTGAGGGTGGTGCCGTCCGTGCCGTCGATGAGCGCGGGCGCGTCACCGAATTCGGCGGCCCGGCCCAGCACCGCTTCGTGGATGGGGAGTTCTACGGGTGGGACGTCTGCGTACTCGCTGCGGAACATGCGGTTCCTCCTCGCACAACGCCGTGCTGGTTCAGTACGACTTGGGCAGGCCCAGGGTCTGGTGGGAGACGTAGTTGAGAATCATCTCCCGGCTCACCGGGGCAATACGAGCCACGCGCGCGGCCGTGATCAGGGAGGCGAGGCCGAACTCGCGCGTGAGGCCGTTGCCGCCGAGGGTGTGCACGGCCTGGTCGACGGCCTTCACGCAGGCCTCGCCTGCCGCGTACTTGGCCATGTTGGCGGCCTCGCCCGCGCCGACGTCGTCCCCCGCGTCGTACAGGTGCGCCGCCTTCTGCATCATCAGGCGGGCGAGTTCGAGGTCGATGTGCGCCTGGGCGAGGGGGTGGGCGATGGCCTGGTGGGCGCCGATGGGGGTGTTCCAGACGGTGCGGTCGCGGGCATACGCAATCGCTTGCGCGAGCGCGTAGCGGCCCATGCCGATCGCGAACGCGGCCGTCATGATGCGTTCGGGGTTGAGGCCGGCGAAGAGTTGCAGCAGGCCTGCGTCCTCGTCGCCGACGAGCGCGTCGGCGGGCAGGCGTACGTCGTCCAGGACCAGCTCGAACTGCTTCTCCGCGGCGTTGAGTTCCATGTCGATGGGGCGGCGGGTGAAGCCGGGCGCGTCGCGCGGGACGATGAACAGGCAGGGCTTGAGGCGGCCGGTGCGGGCGTCCTCGGTGCGGCCGACGACGAGGGTCGCGTCCGCGATGTCGACGCCGGAGATGAAGACTTTGCGGCCGGTGAGGAGCCAGTCGGGGCCGTCCTTGCGGGCCGTTGTGGTGATGCGGTGGCTGTTGGAGCCGGCGTCGGGTTCTGTGATGCCGAAGGCCATGGTGCGGGTGCCTTCGGCGATGCCGGGGAGCCATTGTTGTTTCTGGTCGTCGGTGCCGAAGCGGGCGATGACCGTGCCGCAGATGGCCGGGGAGACGACCAGCATGAGGAGGGGGCAGCCTGCTGCGCCGAGTTCTTCGAGGACGATGGAGAGTTCTGTGATGCCGCCGCCTCCGCCGCCGTATTCCTCGGGGAGGTTGACGCCGAGGTAGCCGAGTTTGCCTGCCTCGGACCACAGGTCTGCCCGGTTGTGGTTGCGGCCGTGGCGCTTGCCCAGGGTGGCCACGGCTGATCGCAGGGCCTTGTGTTCCTCGGTTTCGGTCGTGGTCATGTGACTCCTTCGTCGTGGCTGGTCGCGCAGTTCCCCGCGCCCCTTAGGTCGGCTGCACCACCGCCAGTAGCGTGCCGACCGTGACCTGTTGTCCAGGTGCGGCGTGCAGGGCTGTGAGGGTGCCTGTGGTCGGGGCCGAGATCTGGTGTTGCATCTTCATTGCCTCCAGCCAAACGAGCGGCTCTCCGGCCCTCACCGGCGCTCCTACGGCCAATCCCTCGGCCACTCGGACCACCGTTCCCGGCATGGGGGCAAGGAGCGAGCCCGGGGCGTGCTCGGTCGTCGGGGCGGGGAAGCGAGGGAGGGCGGTGAGACGGCTGCCGTTGACGTAGATGTCGTCGCCGTATCTCGCCACCCCGAACTTCCTTGTCACGCCCTCCACTTCGAGTACGACCAGACCGGCGTCCGCGTGCACCACCCGGACGCCCTCCGCCCTGAGGCCATCCCGTGTCTGCCAGTAACGGGCCTCGTGTTCCTCGCCCGCCATCGTGTAGCGCTTTGTCTGGGGCTGGGAGGGGACGTTGCGCCAGGCGCCGAAGCGGGAGCGGGTGTGGGCGTCGGCGAGGGCGGCGGCGAGCGGGGCGTACGGGTCGGGGGTGGGCCCGGTCAGTTCACCCAGGTGCCGGTCGTAGAAGCCCGTGTCCATGCGGGCCGTCGTGAACTCCTTGTGGCGCAGGGAGCGGATCAGGAGGTCGCGGTTGGTGGTCGGGCCGTGGAGGGTCGTGCGTTCCAGGGCTCCGGCCAGTTTGCGGATGGCCTCCGCGCGCGTGGGGGCGTGGGCGATGAGCTTGGCGAGCATGGGGTCGTAGTGGACGCCGATCTCGTCGCCGTCGGTGTAGCCCGTGTCCAGGCGGATGCCTTCGGGGGCGGTGAGGCGGTGCAGGGTGCCGGTCTGCGGGGCCCAGTCCTGGGACGGGTCCTCGGCGTAGAGGCGGGCCTCTATGGCGTGACCCCGCGCGCGGGGCGGGTCGGCTTCCAGCGTGTGGCCCTCGGCGATCCGGAGTTGGAGGGCCACCAGGTCGATGTCGAAGACGGCTTCCGTGACGGGGTGTTCCACCTGGAGGCGGGTGTTCATCTCCAGGAAGTGGGCCTTGTCGTCGGCGACGAGGAACTCGACCGTGCCGGCGCCGGTGTAGCCGACGGCGCGGGCGGCTCGTACGGCCGTCTCGTGGAGGGACTCGGTGAGTTCGAGTTTCAAACCCGGTGCGGGGGCCTCCTCGATGACCTTCTGGTGGCGGCGCTGGAGGGAGCAGTCGCGGGTGCCGAGCGCCCACACCGTGCCGTGGGTGTCGGCGAGGATCTGTACCTCGACGTGCCGGCCGTCCTCGATGTACGGCTCGACGAACACCTCGTCGTCGCCGAAGGCACCGCGCGCCTCCGCGCGGGCGGCCGCGAGCTCGGCGTCCAGGTCCCGCAGGCGCCGTACGATCCGCATCCCGCGTCCGCCGCCGCCCGCGGCCGCCTTCACCAGCACCGGGAGGTCGGCCTCGGTGACGTCCTGGAGGGGTGTGAGTCCCAGCAGCTCCTTCGCGCGCGTCTTGGACGCCATCGCCTCGATGGCCTCCGGCGGCGGGCCGATCCACAGCAGCCCCGCGTCGGTCACCGCGCGCGAGAAGTCGGCGTTCTCGGAGAGGAAGCCGTAGCCGGGATGCACCGCGTCGGCTCCGGACGCGAGCGCGGCCCTGACGATCAGGTCGCCGCGCAGATACGTCTCGGCGGGCGCCGCCCCCGGCAGCCGTACCGCGGCGTCGGCCACGCGCGCGTGGCGGGCGTTCGCGTCGGCGTCCGAGTGCACCGCGACCGTTCGGATTCCCAACTCACGGCAGGTGCGGAAGATCCGGCAGGCGATCTCGCCCCGGTTGGCAACAAGAACGGAAGTAATCACTGGGCCTCACATCCGGAAGACGCCGAAGCCGCCGCGCACGCCCTCGTAGGGGGCGGTGTGGAGGGCGGACAGGCACAGGCCGAGGACGGTTCGGGTGTCGCGCGGGTCGATGACGCCGTCGTCGTAGAGGCGCCCGGACAGGAACATCGGCAGGGACTCGGACTCGATCTGCTGCTCGACCATCGCGCGCAGGGCGGCGTCCGCCTCCTCGTCGTACGGCTGCCCCTTCGCGGCGGCGGACTGGCGGGCCACGATGGACAGCACGCCCGCGAGCTGCTGCGGGCCCATGACGGCGGACTTGGCGCTGGGCCAGGCGAAGAGGAAGCGGGGGTCGTAGGCGCGGCCGCACATGCCGTAGTGGCCGGCGCCGTAGGAGGCGCCCATGAGGACGGAGAGATGCGGGACGCGTGAATTGGAGACCGCGTTGATCATCATCGCGCCGTGCTTGATGATGCCGCCCTGCTCGTACTGGCTGCCCACCATGTAGCCGGTGGTGTTGTGCAGGAACAGCAGCGGGATGTCGCGCTGGTTGGCGAGCTGGATGAACTGGGCCGCCTTCTGCGACTCCGCGCTGAACAGCACCCCTTGGGCGTTGGCCAGGATGCCGACCGGGTAGCCGTGCAGGGCGGCCCAGCCGGTCGCCAGGCTGGTTCCGTACAGCGGCTTGAACTCGTCGAAGTCGGAGGCGTCGACGATCCGGGCGATGACCTCGCGCGGGTCGAAGGGCACCTTCAGATCGCCGGGGACGATGCCCAGCAGCTCGTCCGCGTCGTACTTCGGGGGCTCCGCGGGACCGGGATCCGGATACGCCTTGCGGTGGTTGAGGCGGGCCACCACCCGCCGCGCCTGCCGCAGCGCGTCCCGCTCGTCGAGGGCGAAGTAGTCCGCGAGGCCGGACACGCGCGCGTGCATGTCGGCGCCGCCCAGGGACTCGTCGTCGCTCTCCTCGCCGGTGGCCATCTTCACCAGGGGCGGGCCGCCGAGGAACACCTTCGCGCGCTCCTTGACCATGATCACGTGATCGGACATGCCGGGGATGTACGCGCCACCGGCCGTGGAGTTCCCGAAGACGACGGCGACGGTGGGGATCCCGGCGGCCGACAACCGCGTCAGATCCCGGAAGATCGCGCCCCCGGGGATGAAGATCTCCTTCTGGGATGGCAGATCCGCGCCGCCGGACTCGACCAGGCTGATGCAGGGCAGGCGGTTGGTAAGGGCGATGTCGTTCGCGCGCAGCGCCTTCTTCAGGCTCCACGGGTTGCTCGCGCCGCCCCGGACGGTCGGGTCGTTGGCGGTGATCAGGCACTCCACGCCCTCGACGACGCCGATGCCGGTGACGAGGGAGGCGCCGACGGTGTACTCGCTGCCCCAGGCGGCCAGCGGGGACAGTTCCAGGAAGGGCGTGTCGGGGTCGAGGAGCAGTTCGATGCGCTCGCGGGCGAGGAGCTTGCCGCGTTTCCTGTGCCTGGCCACGTACTTCTCGCCGCCGCCTGCGAGGGCCTTGGCGTGCTCGGCGGCCAGTTCGGCGAGCTTGGCGAGCATGGCCTCGCGGTTGGCCGTGTAGTCGGGGCCGTTGGTGTCCAGGGTGGAGCTGATGACCGTCACAGGAGGGCCTCCGGGATGTCCAGGTGGCGGGAGCGCAGCCATTCGCCGAGGGCCTTGGCCTGCGGGTCGAAGCGGTGCTGGGCGGCGACGCCCTGGCCGAGGATGCCCTCGACGACGAAGTTGAGGGCGCGGAGGTTGGGGAGGACGTGACGGGTGACCTTCAACTCGCGGCACTCGGGCAGGAGTTGCTGGAACCCGTCGGCCGTCAGCTCGTGCGCGAGCCACCGCCAGGCGTCGTCCGTACGGGCCCACACCCCGACGTTGGCGTTCCCGCCCTTGTCGCCGCTGCGGGCACCGGCGACGAGTCCGAGAGGGGCGCGCCTTCTGGGTCCGTCCGGCAGCGGCTCGGGCAGGGGAGGCTCCGGCACGTCGTCGAGTACGGCGGTCTCGTGGGGCGGGGCCACAGGGGTACGGCGGCCGTCGTGGAGGACCGCCATATGGGGGACGGCGCTATGGGGGACGTACACATCCTCGAAGACCCCATACGGGGTGCCCTTTCCGGGTGGCGCCAGCACATGGAAGCCGGGGTAGCTGGCGAGCGCCAGTTCGACGGCGGCCGCGCTGAGGGTGCGGCCGACGGTCTCCTGGTCGGGGTCGCGTACGACGAGCCGGAGCAGGGCGCTGGCCGTCTCCTCGGTGTCGGCGTCGGGGCGGTCGGTACGGACGAGGTCCCAACGGACGTCGGCGGGCGGTGACTTGGCGAGTGCGTCCGCCATTTGCCGCCGTACCAGCGCGGCCTTCGCCTCGATGTCGAGTCCGGTGAGGACGAAGGTGACCTCGCCCCGGAAGCCGCCGAGGCGGTTGAGGCCGACCTTGAGGGTCGGGGGCGGGGCCTCTCCTCGTACGCCCTCGATCCGGACCCGGTCGGGTGCCTCCTGGGTGAGGCGGACGGTGTCGAGGCGGGCGGTGACGTCGGGGCCCGGGTAGCGGGCGCCGGCGGTCTCGTAGAGGAGCTGGGCGGTGACCGTGCCGATGTCGACGAAACCGCCGGTGCCGGGGTGTTTGGTGATGACGGAGGTGCCATCGGGGTGCAGCTCGGCGAGGGGGAAGCCGGGGCGGCGGAGGTCGGCCTGGCGCTCGTGGAAGAAGGAGTAGTTGCCGCCGGTGGCCTGGGTGCCGCACTCCAGGACGTGCCCGGCGACGACGGCGCCCGCGAGGCGGTCGTACTCCCCCGGTTGCCAGCCGAAGTGCGCGGCGGCGGGGCCGGTGACCAGGGCCGCGTCCGTCACCCGCCCGGTGACGACGATGTCGGCGCCCTCCCTCAGGCAGGCGGCGATGCCGAAGCCGCCGAGGTAGGCGTGGGCGGCGAGGCTGCCGGGGTGGGCGGCGGTGAGGTCGTCGCCCTCGACGTGCGCGACCCGTACGGGGATGCCGAGGCGGTCGGCCAACTGCCGTACGGCGTCGGCGAGTCCGGCCGGGTTGAGGCCACCCGCGTTGGTGACGACGCGCACGCCCCGGTCGTGGGCGAGGCCGAGGCACTCCTCCAGCTGGCGCAGGAAGGTACGGGCGTATCCGGCGCCGGGATCCTTCAGACGGTCCCGGCCGAGGATCAGCATGGTCAGCTCGGCGAGGTAGTCGCCGGTGAGGACGTCGAGTTCGCCGCCGGTGAGCATGTCGCGAAGGGCGTCGAAGCGGTCGCCGTAGAAGCCGGAGGCGTTGCCGATGCGCAGCGTCACCGGGCGTCCTCCTTCGGCGGGCGGCCGCTGCCGGGCGGTCCCGCGAAGGCCTGGGCGATGTCCAGCCAGCGGTCGGCGTCGGGGCCCTGGGCGCGCACGGCGAGGTCGTCGCGGTGGGCGCGGTGGGTGACCAGGAGGGCGAAGTCGAGGGCGGGGCCGGTGACGCGCTGGGCGGCGCCTTCGGGGCCGTACGTCCACAACGCACCCGAGGGGCTGGTCAGTTCCACACGAAACTCCTCCCCCGGCGCCGTCAGGCCGTGCACGCCGAAGGCGAAGTCGCGGGCGCGGACCCCGATGCGGACCACATGCTTCAGCCGGTCGGTGGGTGGGCGGACCACACCCAGGGCGTCGGCGATGTCCTGGCCGTGGGCCCAGGTCTCCATGATCCGGCCGGTGGCCATGGCGGCGGCGGACATGTGAGGGCCGTACCAGGGGAAACGCCCGCCGCGCGGGGCCGCGCGCAACGCCGTGTCCAGGGCGGTACGCCCCTCCCGCCACGTCTCCAGCAGCTCGCCGGGCGGGAGCCGGGCGCCCTCCTCGGCACCGTCGTCGACGAAGGAGTCCGGCGCGGCAAGGGCCTTCTCAACCAGCGTCCGGAACGCGTCGGCGTCGGTGACGGCGAGCAGGGCGGAGCGGTCGGTCCAGGCGAGGTGGGCGATCTGGTGGGCGACGGTCCAGCGGGGCGCGGGGGTGGGGAGTGCCCACTGGTCCGGTTCCAAGTCGGCGACGAGCCGGTCGAGTTCGTCGCTTTCGGCACGCAGGTCGTCGAAGACGGGGGTCGGGTCGGCCATGGGGAGGAGCGTGGCAGCGACCCCGGAACAAATCAAGCACGCTTGCATGATTTTGTTTTCCACAACACCGGCACCCGTGTGCGTCCGTGCGGCTACTCTCGGTCACGGGAGGTGGTTGGCGTGCGGAGTCGTGAACTGGACCCGAGTGCATCGCCGTTGGACTACTACGGCTACGAGCTGCGGCGCTGCCGGGAGGCGGCGGGGCTGACGCTGGCGCAGCTCGGCGCGATCGTCTTCTGTACCGGGTCACTGATCGGGCAGATCGAGACGGCGGCGAAGGTTCCCCAACGGGACTTCTCGGAGCGGGTGGACGCTGCGCTGGGGACGGACGGGTTGTTCTCCCGGCTGGTGGGGTTGGTGCTGCGGAGTCAGTTGCCGGGGTGGTTTCAGCCGTATGCGGACATGGAGGGGAGGGCTGCGTATATCTCCACGTACCAGGCGCAGTTGGTGCACGGGCTTCTCCAGACGGAGAGTTACGCACGTGCGGTGCTAGGGACGCGGGACGAGGGCGACCTCGACGGCAAGGTCGCCGCCCGGCTGGACCGCCAGCGGATCCTGGATCGGGAGCACCCCCCGGTGACGTGGGTGGTGCTGAGCGAGGCGGTGCTGCATCAGCAGGTCGGCGGCCGGGAGGTCATGCGCGAGCAGTTGGCGCACCTCATGTCCTTGCAGAAGCGCCGGTGGTTGGAAATCCAGGTGCTGCCTTTCGAAGCGGGGGCGCACGCCGGACTGATGGGCTCGTTCAACCTGCTGCGCTTCGAGAACGACCCGGACATCGTCTACACCGAGGACTTCGTCCAGGGCCACATGACGGCCAATCCGGAAGCAGTCAAGGAGGGTTCGGTCCGTTACGATCACTTGCAGGCCGCCGCTCTTTCCGTGGACGACTCGGCGGCTCTGATCGCCCGCGTGATGGAGGAACGGTATGGGGACCAACCTGAACCTGACGGGCGCGACCTGGCGTAAGTCGTCGTACAGCGGCGACACCGGCGGCCAGTGCATCGAATGCGCACCTCTGGGCACCGCCGCCTGGCGCAAGTCCTCCTACAGCGGCGACACCGGAGGCGACTGCGTCGAGGTCGCCGACCTCACCGCCCACGTAGCCATCCGCGACTCCAAGAACCCCGCCCACGGGGCCCTCACCGTCGCCCCGGAGACCTTCACCGCGTTCGTGTCGGCGGCCTCGCGGGGCGACTTCACAGCGCTCGACGGATGAACCACCCGCCGCTCAGGCCTCGGCGTCGCCCGTCCTGCGGCGGCGGACGATGAACACCGCTCCCGCGCCGAGCGCCACGGCGGCGGCGCCCGCGAGGGCGAACTGCGGCAGGGCGGAGGACGAACCGGTCTCGGCCAGGCTGCCGGACGCGGTCGTAGCGCCCGTCGGCGTGGCGGCCGCGCCGCCCTGCTGCTTCACGGCACCGTCGGACTTGACGGCCTCGGCACCGTCGTTCTCGCCGTCCTTGTCCTTGGCGCCCTCGGACTCGTTGCCGCCCTTGGTGTCGTCGCCCTTGTTCCCGCCCGCGCCGGTCTCGCCCTCGGCGTCGTCGCCCTTGTCGCCCTCTTCCAGGGCCTTCTTGGCGTCGGCGAGGGCCTTGTCGGCGGCCTGCTTGTCGGCGAGCGCCTGCTCCTGCGCCTTCTTCAGCTCCTCGTACTTCCGGACCTCCGCGACGCGTTCGTCGTCCCGCTTCGTGTCGGCCTCGATCGCCTTGGCCCGGGCGGCGGCCGCCGTCTCCGCGGCTGCCGCGGCCGCGGCCTTCGCCTCGGTCACCCGCTGCTCCGCCGCCGCCTTCTCCTCCGCCGTCGCGGACTCACCCAGTGCGGCGAGCGCGGCCTGAGCGTCGGACAGCTCCTTGTCGGCGGTCGCCTTGGCCGCCTCGGCGGCGTCCGCCTCCTCGTTCGCGGCCTTGGCGGCCACGTCGAGCGGAGTGCCCCCGTCGAGCGTCTCCTCAAGGTACGCGTATTGGGCTTCCCTGGCGGCCACAGCCTTTTCGTACGCCTCCTGCGCCGCCTTCGCCGCCTGCTCCAGCTCGGCGATCGACGGCGTGGACGTCGCCCCTGCCGTGTCCGACTGCACCGCGGTGGCCGACGGCTTGTCGGCGGCGAGGGCCGGAGTGGCGGAAAGCAGCGCGAACGGCGCGGTCACGGCGACAGCTACGGCAGTGGAGACGGTGCGGCGCAGATTCATACGAGCCCTTTGGTCGAAAGGCGGAAGCGTGAATGGCGGTGATCATAAGACCCTGTTGTCGGGGAGGCACAGCCGAATTTCCCCTGCTCCAGCGCGCCGCACGATGGCCGCTCAGAGATAAACGTCCTGATTCGGACAGTTGCCCACGGAAACTGGGTTTCTCCTGTGAGTCATGTCATTCGTTCGGCTCCCGCCCTCCGCGCGCGCCGCGTCTGCGTCCGCACCGCCCCCATGCTCGCCGCGATGACCAGGGCGATGGCCGCGGCCTCCGTCGCGGTGAGGGCCTGGTTGAGGATCAGGAAGCCTGCCGCGGCGGCGATGGCGGGTTCGAGGCTCATGAGGACGGCGAACGTGGAGGCGGGCAGGCGGCGCAGGGCGAGGAGTTCGAGGGTGTAGGGGAGGACCGAGGAGAGGATCGCGACGGCCGCGCCGAGGGCCAGCGTCACCGGGTCCAGCAGCTTCGCGCCCGACTCCGCGATGCCCAGCGGCAGGAACAGCACCGCCGCCACCGCCATGGCCAGCGCCAGCCCGTCGGCCTGCGGGAAGCGGCGGCCCGTCCGCGCGCTGAAGACGATGTACGCCGCCCACATCGCGCCCGCCCCCAGCGCGAAGGCCACGCCGACCAGGTCGAGGCTGTCGAAACCCCCGCCGCCGAGCAGGAAGACGCCGGCCAGCGCGAGTCCCGCCCAGACGAAATTGATCGCGCGGCGGGAGGCCAGCACGGAGAGGGCCAGCGGGCCGAGGACCTCCAGCGTGACCGCGGGGCCGAGGGGAATGCGGGCGAGGGCCTGGTAGAAGAGGCCGTTCATCGCGCCCATCGTGATACCGAAGGCGATGACCGTGCCCCAGTCGGTGCGGGAGTGGCCGCGCAGCCGGGGCCGGCACACCAGCATCAGCACGATCGCGGCCACCGCCAGCCGCAGCGTCACGATGCCCAACGCGCCCGCCCGCGGCATCAGGCTGACCGCGAGCGCGCCGCCGAACTGCACCGACAACCCGCCCGCCAGCACCAGGCCGACCGGACCGAGGGAGCCCCGGCGACGCGGGGCGCCGACCGTCGGCTCGGGCACGGCCCGCGGGGTGCGGGTCGGCGAGGGTGTGGCGGCGTCAGGGATGCTCACGGGCTGTCCAGGGCTCGACTCGGATATGTTCACCACGATGCACTATCGAGTCCAGATTAATGGACTACGTCAGGCGTGTGAAGTCGTTTTGCCACTGTCCCGGAGTGTGGACGGGATGGCTCCAACCGGCGGAGCAGCCCACCGCCTGGGCGGAGCCCCTCGGCCGGTCTCAGCCCTTGACGGCCGAGCCGGCCACCCCCTGCACGAACCACCGCTGGAAGAACGCGAAGACGATCAGCACGGGCAGGACCAGCAGTACGCCGAAGGCGAGGATCTGGCCCCAGTCCGGGGGCTGCTGGCCCTGGAAGACGCTCATCTCCAGGGGGAGCGGACGCACCGACGGGTCGGAGACCATCAGCACCGGCCATAGGAAGGAGCCCCACTGGATGAGGAAGGTGAGGATCGCGACCGAGGCGAACACCGGCTTGGACATCGGCACGATGATCGCGAAGAAGGTCCGCCAGGGGCCCGCGCCGTCCAGCCGGGCCGCCTCTTCGATGCTCGGCGGGATCTTCCGGAAGAACGTGTGGAACTGGTAGATGGCGAAGGCGTTGGCGATGAACGGCAGCGCCTGGATGTAGATCGTGTTGCGCTGGCCGTTGAACATGTAGAACAGCGGCACCGCCACCGACTCGAACGGGATCAGCATCAGCAGCAGGACGAGCATGAACACCGCGTTCTGGCCCCGCCACTTCAGCCGCGTCAGCCCGTACGCCGCCATCGAGTTGACGATCAGCCCGCCCGTGACCACCACGAACGCGAGCAGCACCGACACGCCCATGAACTGCCAGAAGTAGCCGGTGCTGTCGGAGCTGAGGCTGTCGAAGACGGCGGCGTAGTTGTCGAAGGAGAGGTGGGTGGGCAGGAAGCCGGACAGGCCGTTCAGGACCTCGTCGGACGGCTTGAGGCTGCCGAGGAAGAGGTAGAGCGCGGGGAGGGCGAAGATGAACGCCAGGACGCTCAGGACGGTGTAGTCGACGACGCGGCGTACGGGCGTACGGGTCATGGCCATGGGTCAGTCAGTCCTCGTTGTCGGGCCGGACGACGCGGCGCTGGACGATCGTCAGGGCGACGACGATCAGGAAGAACACCACCGTGACGGCCGAGGCCTGGCCGATGTTGTTCTGGTCGAAGGCCGTGGTGACGGCCTGGTACATCACCGTGCGGGTGGCGTCCTCGTCCAGGCCGCCGCCGCGGATGAGGATGTACACCTGGTCGAAGACCCGGAAGGACAGCACCGAGGTGAGCATCGCGACGAACACGAGGGTGCCGCGGATGCCGGGCAGGGTGACATGCCGGAACTGCTGCCAGCGCGAGGCCCGGTCGAGCTGGGATGCCTCGTAGAGCTCGCCCGGGATCTGCTGGAGCCCGGCGAGCAGGATGACCATCTGGAAGCCGACGCCCTGCCACACCGACAGCACGATGATCGAGGCCATCGCGGTGAGGCCGTCGCCGAGCCAGTCGAAGGCGCCCCAGTTGCCGAAACTCACCGCGTCCAGCAGGGAGTTGAGCATGCCCTGCTCGCTGCGGGCGAGGATCAGCCGCCAGATCACGGCGACCAGCGCCATCGGGAAGACGACCGGCATGAAGAAGAAGGACCGGAACACGCCGATGGCCTTCAGCTTGCGGTTGAGGAGGATCGCGAGCACCAGCGCCAGACCCGTCTGCAGCGGTACGACGACCGCGGCGAAGGTCAGGTTGTTCAGCAGCGCCCGCAGGAACGGGCCGGACAGATCGGGGTCGGTGAACAGCCGCCGGTAGTGCTCCACGCCGAAGAAGGTGGGTTCCAGCGGCGAGCCGAGGCGGACGTTGTAGAAGGAGAGCACCACGGCGTAGCCGAACGGGATGCCGACGAAGGCGATCAGCCCGCCGACGGCCGGGGCCGACATCAGCAGCCCGTGCAGCCAGTCGCGGTTCCCGCGCGACGGACGCGAGGGCTTCGCGGAGGACGCGGACGAGGCCGACGCCCGGCCAGGGGCCGCAGCGTGCGCGGGTTCCACAGTTTTCACGGGTGGGTCCTCTGCGGGGTTACGGGATCTCGTATCCGGCGTTGTCGGAGAAGTCCTGGTCGATGGCGCGGGCGGCCTTCTCCAGGGCTTCCTTCGGGTCGGTGCCGCCGTAGACCGAGTTCAGGGCCTCGTTGAACTTGGCGGTGACCGTGGGATATCCGGCGGTCACCGGGCGGGTGACGGCGACGCAGGACTCGCTGATGTCGCTGTCGCCGCACGGCTTGGCGAGCTGGTCGGCGAAGAGCTGGAGCGGGCCGCCCTGCTGGTACAGCTCGCTCTTGGCGAGCGCCGACTTGGTGGCGGGCACCGCGCCGTTGGCCTTCGTCATCGCGCCGACGTTGGTGTCGTTCAGGAGGTAGTCCAGGAAGGCCCCCGCGGCCTTGGCGTTCTTGGTGCCCGCTCCGATGCCCCAGGCCCACGAGCCCTGCCCGGTCTTCGGGCCGTTGCCGAAGTCCGGCAGCGGCAGGACGACGAGGTCGTCACCGAGGGCCTCGCTGTAGGCGGGGTACATCCAGTGGCCGACCCAGCTCAGCGCCACCTTCTTCTTCGCGAAGGCGTTGCCGTCGGTGTTGGGGTCGACGTACGTCTTCCAGGACTGGAAGGTCTTCAGCGCCGAGACCACGTCCGGGCTGTCGAGGGCGCCTTCGGCCTTGCCGTCCTTCAGCAGGGCGCCGCCGGCCGACCAGACGATCGGGGAGAAGCCGTAGGTGCCCCACTCGGTGGCCAGGCCGTACTGCTCCGAGATGTCGAGGACCTTGCCGTCGGAGTCCTTGGCCTTCAGCGCGTCGAGCGCCTTGCCGAACTCGGCCGCCGTCCAGGCGTCGTCCACGCTCGTCGGGTACTTCACACCGGCCGCGTCCAGCAGCTTCTTGTTGGCGTACATGCCGAGACCGGAGTCGAACATGCCCAGGCCGTAGTGCTTGCCGTCGATCTCGCCCTGCGCCTTGATGGCGTCGGTGGCGTTGTCGAGGGTCTTGGCGGAGAGGTAGTCGTCGACCGGGGCGAGCTTGCTGTTGTAGACGAAGTTCGCCATCGTCGGGCCGTCGAACTCCAGCACGTCCGGCAGCTCGGAGGCGTCGGTGGCGGTGATGGTCTTGGTGTAGTCGTTCTCGGGTATCAGCTTCAGCTCGGCCTTGATGTCGCTCTGCGAGGAGTTGAAGGACTTCACCGCGTTCTGCAGCGCGGTCGCCTCGCCGGCCTGGCCCTGGTGGGCCCAGATGCTGATGGTGCCCTTGCCGCTGCCCTCTTCGGCGGAGGCGCCGCTGCCGCCGCCTCCGCCACAGGCGGCCAGCGCGGTCAGGGGCAGGAGAGCCAGGGCTGTCAGGCCCGTGCGACGGTACCTTCTGGGGCCGGTGATCATGGTTGTGCCTCCGAGCGGGTGTGCGGTGGGTGCGAGGAGCGTGGTGGTTGCGAGGACGTGGGGGCCCGGGGGCCGAGGGCTGAAGCGACCCTCCGGGGCGGGACAGTGACGGACGTGGGGGGCTACCGCTGTCTGCCGGGGTTCGGCGGAGCGGTGGTCTCGCGGAGGACGAAGCGGATGGGCATCTCGACGGGGCGGGCGGGCCCGGCGTCCGGGGCGTCCAGCTGCGCCAGCAGCAGCCGGGCGGCCTCCCGGCCCTGGGCCGCGACCGGCTGGGCCACGGTGGTCAGCCCGACCACCTCGGACAGTTCGTGATCGTCGAAGCCGACGACGGACACGTCCTCCGGAACCCTCAGCCGGTGCCGGCGCAGGGCGCGCAGCGCCCCCATCGCCATCTCGTCGGACTGGGCGAACACGGCGGTCGGCGGGTGCCGCAGGCCCAGCAGCTCGGTCATGGCCCGCTCGCCGCCCTCGACCGTGTAGCCGCCGTCCGCCTCCAGGGCGCGATCGTGCTCGATCCCGGCGTCGGCCAGCACGTCCAGGTACCCCTGCCGACGGTCGAGGGGCGTGGTCCAGTGCAGCGGCTCGCTGGCCCCGGAGATCATGCCGATCCGCCGGTGACCGAGGTTCACCAGATGCCGTACGGCGCTCTCCGCGCCGCCCCGGTCGTCGATGCCGACCACCGTGAAGCCGGGCCTGGCGCCGCCGACGGTGGTGGCCAGCGGCACGTCGAGGGACCGCAGGGCGGCGGCCTCCTCCAGGTCCGGGATCAGCAGGGACAGCACGGCGTCGACCCGCTTGCGGATCGGCAGCTTGGTGAAGAAACGCTTGCGTGCCTCCGGTGAGCCGAGGTTGTACAGCAGGACGTCGTAGCCGGCGGCGCTGAACACCTTCTCGGCGGCGTCCAGCACGGTGCCGAAGAACCAGCGGCCCACGTACGGGACGACGACCCCGATGGTGTAGGTGCGCCCGCTGGCCAGGCTGGAGGCCGAGCGCGAGGCGGTGTAGCCCAGCTCGGCGGCCGCCGCGACGATCCGTGCCCGCATCTCCTCCGACACTCCGGGACGGCCGCGCAGGGCGCGGGACACGGTGGACGCCGAGACCCCGGTGGCCTCGGCGACATCGGTGATGCTGACCGTCACGGGACGCTCCTTGATCAGGTGCACGCCGCGCGGCCGGGATTCGGCTTCACATCGGCGTGAGGGGGAGTGACGAGACCGTAAACCCGCCCACCCAGTTGCGCAAGCGTTTGCGTTCAGATTTACTTCGCCTCACTTCCAGAAAACGTCTCACCAGCCAGAACAGAGCGCACACGCTTGAGTGCCGCCCGAGCAGACAGGACCTGTCCATGCGATACGCCCCGCCCGGCCTCTGCGTGAACGACTTCGACCTCCTGCGCGACGCGGACGGCACCTACACCGTGCTGCACCTGCAGGGGCCGTGGACGACGGAGTTCGACCACCTGCGGATGGAGACCTCCTACGGCCGGGCCACCTCCACCGACCTGGTCCACTGGCGGCCGCAGGGCACGGCCTTCGGCAACGGCCTGCCGGGCCGCTTCGACCAGCAGGCGGTGTGGACCATGCACGTCGTCCCGCACGGCTCCGGCATGGCGATGTTCTACACCGGCGTCTCCGGGCTGACCCGGGACGGCTGGCCGCTCCAGTCGGTCGGCCTCGCCTACTCCGACCGCACCGACGGCACCGGCTGGCGCCGCCACGGCACGGGGCCGGTCGTGGCGGCCGACCCGCGCTGGTACCGCACCGGCGAACGCATGGGCTGGCGCGACCCCTTCGTCGTACGCGACGACGAGTCCGACGGCTGGGTCATGCTGGTCTGCGCCGCCGACGCCTCCCTGCCGGTCGAGGTCAGCGGCTGTGTCGCCTGGGCCACCGCCGACGACCTGGAGCACTGGACCGTCCACCCGCCGCTCATCTCTCCCGGCGACGTCGACGAGTTGGAGTGCCCGGTCCTCGAACGCCTCGACGACGGCAGCTGGCTGCTGCTCGGCTCCATCGGCGCCACGCGGGGCTTCGAGGCGTGGACCGCCCCGCGCCTGCGCGGCCCGTGGACCCGCCGCGGCCCCCTCGGCCCGACGGGTTCGTACGCTCCCCGCGTCATCGCCGCCCCCGACGGCTCCCGCGTCGTGCTGCACACCACCCCGCGCCGCGTCGGCCTCACCGACTCCGGCGACCGCTGCCGCGGCATGCTCGCCCAGCCCAAGTCCCTCGTGGTGCCGCGCGATTCGGCACCACGCCTGGAGTGGTGGCCGGGCCTGGAGTCCTGGCTCGGCGAGGAGACGTACGACGCGACTCTGCACGCGGTCGGCGACCTCGACGTCTCCGGCCGTACCGAGATCACCCTGCGCACCGACACGCCCGACGCAGACCGCCCCGCCCTCACCGTCGGCTGCGACGGCAAGAACGTCTGGGTCACCGGCCCCGACGGAGCGCACCTCGGCGAGACCGTCCTGACGGAACCCGCCGCGTCCCTGCGTATCCTCACCATCGGCGAGTACGTCGAGGTCTACGCCGACGGCGTCTTCGCCCTCACCACTTTGGGCTACTCCGGCCACCCCGCCCCGTGGACGGCCGTCACCGAGGGCGGCAGCCGTCCCCTTCCCGTCCGCCCGATCCGCCTGCCCGACCCGCACCGCGACGACGCCTCGGCCGTCTGGCCGGGCCCGCCGCAGCGCGCTGACTGAAACAGAGGGCCGCTGCTGAACGCCGGCCGGCGCCGCCCCCAGGGACGACGCTCGCCGAAACGCCGTCTCACCCGACGGACGACGCTTCGACCAGGTTTCCCCCACCGGCTAGTCTCACTTCGTGGCTGAGATCCGGATTCCCTCTGACATCAAGCCCGCGGACGGTCGTTTCGGCGCGGGTCCCTCCAAGGTGCGGACGGAGGCGCTGGACGCCCTCGCCGCGACCGGCACGTCCCTCATGGGCACCTCCCACCGCCAGGCCCCGGTCAAGAACCTGGTCGGCCAGGTCCGCGAGGGCATCCGCGAGCTGTTCCAGCTCCCCGACGGCTACGAGGTGATCCTCGGCAACGGCGGCTCGACCGCGTTCTGGGACATCGCGACGCACGGCCTGATCGAGAACAAGTCGCAGCACCTCAGCTTCGGCGAGTTCAGCTCCAAGTTCGCCAAGGCCGCCAAGCTCGCCCCCTGGCTGGCCGAGCCCGACATCATCTCCGCCGACCCCGGCACGCACCCCGAGCCGGAGGCCGCGGCGGGCGTGGACGTCTACGCGTTCACCCACAACGAGACCTCGACCGGCGTCGCCATGCCCATCAAGCGGGTGGCCGGTGCCGACGAGGGCGCCTTGGTCCTCGTGGACGCGACGAGCGGCGCCGGCGGCCTGCCAGTCGACGTCGCCGAGACCGACGTCTACTACTTCGCCCCGCAGAAGTCCTTCGCCTCCGACGGCGGCCTGTGGATCGGCGTCTTCTCCCCCGCCGCGATCGAGCGCGCCGAGCGCGTCCACGCGTCCGGCCGCCACGTCCCGGAGTTCTTCTCGCTCCCCACGGCGATCGACAACTCCCGCAAGAACCAGACGTACAACACCCCGGCGCTCGCCACCCTCTTCCTGCTCAACCAGCAGCTGGAGTGGATCAACGGCCAGGGCGGCCTCGACTGGGCGGTGCGGCGTACGGCGACCTCCGCGCGCACCCTGTACGGCTGGGCCGAGGACATCAAGTACGCCAACCCGTTCGTCGCCGACCCGGCCAAGCGCTCGCAGGTCATCGGCACGATCGACTTCACCGACGAGGTGGACGCGGCCGCCGTCGCCAAGGTGCTGCGTGCCAACGGCATCGTCGACACCGAGCCGTACCGCAAGCTCGGCCGCAACCAGCTGCGCGTCGCGATGTTCCCGGCGATCGACCCGGCGGACATCGAGGCACTGACCAAGTGCGTGGACTACGTGATCGAGAAGCTCTGACGATCCGTGTACGTGAGTGGGGGCGCCCGGCGAGCACCGGGCGCCCTTTCTCGTGGAACAGGCCCGTCGGTCCTGCCCTGGAACAGGCCAGTCGGTCCGCGTCAGTTGCGGGTCACCATCGTCATGACGCCGTCCGCCCGCCCCGTGACGGTCAGCCGTATCCGGGTCCCGTCGCTCAGCCCGTCGCTGATCCGGGGGAACCTGGCCTCCAGAGCGGCGACGGGTGCGTCCTGTTCGGCCGGTGTGGTCGGATGGCGGAGCCCGCGCACAGCGTCCAGTACGGCGTCCACCACCGGCTGAATCCCGGCGGCCCGGCAGGCGAGCCCCAGCGAACGCGCATCGTTCGCGTGGGCCAGGTGCAGTTCGACCGCCTCGTTCCGATACGCGGCCGCGAGGAACTCCTGCACGTCGCCGTGCGCCAGCGTCAGCGGCGTCTCGAAGATCAGGTCGTACTCCGGCAGTTGCAGCACCGCCCGCACCATCCCGTACCGTCCGAGCCGGTGACCCTGGAGAAACAGGTCGGCGCCCTTGTCCCGGATCAGCTCGCCGAGGCCGTCGAGGTCCGCGCGCATCCGGCCGGACAGGCGCAGCAGAATGGCGGGCCTGCCGCTCACTCCGACGTAGAGCGGCGCGTCGTCCCTGTCCCGCAGCAGCTCGACGTAGGGGAAGACCCGAGTGGATGTCCAGTGCTCGTCCGCCGGCCGGTCCCGGCGTGCGTCCTGCGCGAACTGCTCCGTCTTGCTGGGCTGCTCGATCGGAGGCATCCGCGCCATCAGGTCCGAACCGGCGCCGGTCACGGGGCTTTTCCTGCGGAACCATGGCATGCACCGCACATTAGGGCGGGCGGCCCGGGACCCCTCCCGGCCCAGTCGGTACGACGCCCGAAGGCTCGTGGCGAGGCCTCGTACGCCGACGCCAGTACGCGCGGTTACTCCCGCCGTCAGACGCCCTCCCGACCCCCGCCCGGCACCGTTGTGCAGGTGAAAGCCAGCCGTCTGAAACTGAGCCGGCCCGCACGCCGGGCCACCCTCGTCGTCCATGTAGCCGCCTCCGCCGGCTGGCTCGGGCTCACGCTCGGGCTGCTCGCGCTCGGGATCACCGCGACCACCACCGGGTCCCCGGTGACGGTGGAGGCCTCCGTCCGGGCCATGAAGCTGTTCGCCGACTGGCTCCTGCTCCCCGTCGCGTTCCTCACGCTCCTCAGTGGGCTGCTGCTGTCCCTGGGCACCCCGTGGGGGCTGGCCAGGCACCGATGGGTCTGCACCAAGTTCTGGCTGACCCTGGCCACGACCACCGCCACGGCCTTCGCGCTGCGCCCCGGAGTGAACTCCGCGGTCACCGCCGTCACCGCGGGCGGACCGCTGCCCGACACCGGCGACGTCCTGTTCGGCCCGGTCGTCTCGCTGTCCGCCTACGTCTTCATGACGGTGATCTCGGTGCTCAAGCCCTGGGGGCCGACCCGGCGCGGCCGAAGGCTGCGTGCGCAGGAGGCCGGGGCACGTGCGTGAGGGCGCCCGGCGAGGACCGGGCGCCCCCCAGGGCCGGTAAGGACTACGGCGTCACCGGCTCAGCTTCTGGAACCGCCGTACCGCCAGCGGCAGGAAGATCACCGTCAGCACCACCGGCCACACCCCGGCCATCAGCAGCGCGTGCTGCTCGACCCAGGAGTCACTCCCGCCCACCGGCGTCCCGAACAGCTCGCGCGTGGCCGCCGCCGTGGACGAGATGGGGTTCCACGCGGCCACCCACCCCAGCCAGTCCGGCATCAGCTGCGGGGCGACGAAGATGCTGGAGATCATCGTCAGCGGGAAGGCCACCGCGAACAGCCCGCCCGCCGCCTCCGGGTTGGGCACGATCAGGCCGAGCCAGACGCCGATCCAGATCAGCGCGAACCGCAGCCACAGCAGCAGCCCGAACGCGGCGAGGAAGCCCCAGCCGCCGTCCGGCCGCCAGCCCATGGCCAGCGCGGTCAGCATCATGATCCCCAGCTCCGCGCAGGCGACGATCAGATCGGTCACCCCGCGCCCCGCGACCACGGCCGACGACGCCATGGGCATCGAGCGGAACCGGTCGATGACGCCCTTGGTGGAGTCGTACACCACCACGGTCGCGGTGTTGATGAAGCCGAAGGCCATCGTCATCACGAACATGCCCGGCATCAGGAAGTCCTTGTAGTCCCCGCCGCCGGGCACCTTCATGGCGCTGCCGAAGACATAGCCGTAGAGGAGGACGGAGAGGATCGGGAAGCCCAGCTGCCAGGCGATGTTGACGGGCTGGCGCTGGTAGTGGGTCAGGCCGCGGCGGACGATGTTCCAGCAGTCGGCGAGCAGCCAGTACGTGCGGCCGCGGGCCACGGGAGCCAGGGTGCTCATGCGGCGGTCTCCTTCTCCGTGCGGTGTCCGGTCAGGCGCAGGAAAACGTCGTCGAGGCTGGGCCTGCGCAGTCCGATGTCCTCGACCCGTACGCCCTCGTCCTGGAGGGTGCGGGCGACGTCCGTCAGCGCGGTCACCCGGTCGGCCACGGCCGCGTGCACCCGCAACTCGCCCTCGTCCGTCTCCGGTTCACCGTCGGAGACCCGGGCGACCACCTTCACCGCCCGCGCGATGTCCGCACGCTCGGCGACCACGACCTCGATCCGGTCGCCGCCGACCCGGTTCTTCAGCCCGTCGGGGGTGTCGTCGGCGATGGCCCGCCCCTGGTCGATGACGGTGATGTGGGAGGCGAGCTTGTCGGCCTCCTCCAGATACTGGGTGGTCAGCAGTACGGTCGTACCGCTCGCCACCAATTCCCGTACGGACTCCCAGACTTCGCCGCGGCTACGGGGGTCCAGTCCCGTCGTCGGCTCGTCGAGGAAGAGGACGGCCGGGGCCAGGATCATCGACGCGGCGAGGTCGAGGCGGCGCCGCATGCCGCCGCTGTAGCCGCCGACGCCCTTGTCGGCGGCGTCGGTCAGGTCGAACTGCGCCAGCAGCTCGGCGGCGCGCAGCTTCGCCCGCTTCCCGCCCAGATGGAACAACCGGCCGAACATCTCCAGGTTCTGCCGCCCGGTCAGCACCTCGTCCACCGCCGCGTACTGGCCGGTGAGCCCGATCCGGGCCCGCACCTCGCGCGACTGCCGGGCCACGTCCAGTCCGGCCACCGTGGCCCGTCCGCCGTCCAGCCGCACCAGCGTGGACAGGATGCGTACGGCGGTGGTCTTTCCCGCGCCGTTCGGCCCGAGCAGCCCGTGTACGGTGCCTTCGCGCACGGTGAGGTCGAAGCCGTCCAGGGCGCGCTTCTCGCCGTAGCGCTTCTGCAGACCCTCCGCCCGTACGGCGTATCCGTCGCTCATGGGTCCCCCCTTCTCTCCTTAACTGGGTACACCGTACCCGATTGCGCGTACGACGTACCCAGTTTTTCCGCGGGCACCTAGACTGAGCCGCATGACGAGCGGCAAGGGCGGCACCGAGACCAGCGGCAGCGGCGATATCCAGCGGACCCTCGAACTGCTGTGGGACACCGGCCGACGGCCCAGTCGCGGCCCCAAGCCGGGCCTGACACTCGACCGCATCGTGGAAGCCGCCGTCCGGGTCGCGGACGCCGAGGGCCTGGAGGCGGTGTCGATGCGACGCGTCGCCGCCGAGCTGGGCACCGGCGCGATGTCGCTGTACCGCTACGTCCCCGGCAAGGCCGAGCTGCTCGACCTGATGCTGGACCGCGTGCAGCGCCCGTCGGAGAACCCCGCCGACCTCGGCGACGGCACCTGGCGCTCGGCGCTGGAGGCCATGGGCCGCGCGACCCTCGCCCTCTACCGCCGCCACCCCTGGCTGCTCCGGGTCAACCAGTCCCGCCCGATCCTCGGCCCCAGCGCCATCGACGGCATGGAGAAGGTCCTCTCCCGCATCCGCCCGATGGGCCTGTCCGACCGCGAACTGGTCTCGGCGATCATCCTGGTCGACTCGTACGTCGTCGGCGCCGCGCGCACCCAGGTCCACCAGGAGGAGGCGGAGCGCCGGACGGGGCTGACGGACGCGGAGTTCTGGGAAGCCCAGGTCCCGGTCCTGGAGAAGGTCATGGCCAGCGGCCGCTACCCGATCATGGCTTCCCTGGACGAGAACACCTGGGGCCCGGACTTCGACCACTTCGAGTTCGGGCTGCAACGGATCCTGGACGGCCTGGAGGCCCTGGTGGCCCAGCGGCGGGAATCGGTCGGCTGATCCACGGCTGATCCACGGCTAATCCCGGCGCCGCAGCCGCCGCAGGCCGAGGAGGAGCGCGCAGGCGACGACCACGGCGACGGCTCCGGTTCCGGCCGAGAAGCCGCCGTCCTCCTTCTCCCCGGAGGCCGAACTGCCGTCGCCGGACGGCGACTTGGAGGATCCCTCGGACCCCCCGGACGCCCCGGACCCCCCGGACGCACCGGGCGCGTCCAGCGGCTCCACCGAACTCTGGGCGCCCTCGTTGCCGAACATGACCTTCGTCCCGTCGGCGGTGTACGTCACCGACTCACCCTGCCCCAGGGACGGCACGCCGAGCCGACCGGTGCGCTTGATCCGGCCGCCGTTCCAGTCGTAGACGAGCGAGCCGAAGTAACTGCGGATGACGAGCTGTTCGCCGTCCGGGGAGAACGCGGCGTCGGTGGCCTCCAGGTCGGCGACGGGGGCGATGGGCTTGAAGACGTTCGTGCCGGAGGCGGACAACTCCGCCGGGCCCTCGTACAGGTGCCCGCCCGCCTCGTTCTTGTCGATGATGTAGACGCGCCCGGTCTTCGGATGCACGACGAGCGACTCGGCGTCCCGCGCCCCGTCGGAGTACTGGACGACGTACTGCGTGGCCCGGACGGTCTCGTCCCTCAGCTCCTTGGGCTCGGGCAGCTGATAGATCCAGACGTGGTCCCAGGTGCCGCCGAGGTTGTCGCCGATGTCGCCGACGTAGATCTGGTTGCCGGGCCCGATGGAGATGGCCTCGACGTCGCGGGGGCGGCCGACGCCGGTGAGGGTGAGGGTGGCGACGGTCTCGCCGGTCGCGCTGTCCACGGCGTACAGGTAGGCACCGTCGTCGCTGTCGTTGTGGGTCCAGTAGACGCCGGGGTGCTGACGGGAGGCGGCGAGGCCGCTGGACTCGGTGATACGCGGATCCCTGATCGTGAACCCCTCGTCCCCGTCGGCGGCGGAGGCGGTCGGCACGGCGAGCGCGCCCGTGAGGAGGGCCGCGGCGAGGAATGCGAGAGGTCGGCGCATGCCGTCAAGACTGCCACCCCGCCCGGCGTTTCACCGAAGGTGGTGGGCCTCACACCCCGGCCTCCCCGCTGATCGTTCATGATGAGCGGATGCTCAGGTTCATGCCCGTAGGCGACTCCATGACCATCGGCAGCGCGGGCGAACACACATGGCGTTACCGGATGTGGCGGCACCTGTGCGAGACGTACGGCGGGCCCTTCGCGATCGTCGGCCCGCGCGAGACGCTGTACGACAAGACGGCGCAGGCGCCGGTGTCGTACGCCTACGCCGAACCGGACTTCCCGCGCGCCCACCTGGCCGGCTGGGGCGAGGGCTGGCTGCACATGGCTCCGCTGATCGGCGGGGCGGTACGCGACTGCCGCGCGGACGTGCTGCTGGTCTCCCTGGGCCTGATCGACCTCGGCTTCTACACGAACGCCGAGCAGACGGCGGAGAACGTCCGCGCCTTCATCGCCGGCGCGCGCGAGGGGAACCCGCGCATCCGCATGGCCGTACTCCCCGTGATACCGAACGTGCGCTGCATGTCCGACGCGCCCTTCGCCGAGCAGGTCGCCGCCTTCAACGAGCTCCTCGCGAAGACGGTCGCCGACCTGGACGAACCGCGCTCGCCGCTGCTGCTGGCGTCGCCGCCGGCGTCGTACGACATCCACACGGACACCTACGACGGCACCCACCCGAACGCGAACGGCGAGCACAGGATCGCGGAGGCGTTCGCGGCGGCGCTGTACCAGGGGTGGGGGCTGGGCGGGGACTACGAGGACTGATCGGCCACGGCGCGCACGAGGGCGTCGGCGCATGCACCGGAAGCCGTTCTCTCGTTCATAACGCCCTCGGTACCGATTGCCTCGCCCCGGCCGTTTGCCCTTCAGTTGACGGTGGACAAACATGCGATTATCGTATGGGAAATCCTTGGCGAAATTGTACTCAGGGGCAGACGCGGCTCTGAGCTCGAAATGCCGCACCCGGAAGGACGGTGCGGTAATGACTTTCCGCGCTCGCAGTCTTTTGTCGCCGCAGTCATCGGATTCCTGGGAACGGCGATAGGCGGAGCATCCACTGCACCGGCACCCACCGCTACGCCGGCATGCCCTACGGCCCGTCCGCCCACGGCACCCTGTACTCCCTGCCACACTGTCCAGGTGGATTCCGACTTCTATCCGGACGTGGTCGAAGCCGGCGGCTTGGCCGCCGCGCTGGAGCGGACGGCAGCCGACCTTCGTGTCCCTCTCGTTGTCGTTCCCAGCGGAGCAGGGACACCCGATTCGGTCGGTATCGCCTCCACGGCGCCCGGCCGGCTCCCGCTCGAGGTCATCGCGCGCCCCGACAGCCGGGCTTTCCAACTCGTCGGCCGGGCCGGGGACGTAGACATCGCCACCGGGGCGACACGGGAGCTCCGGGACGTCATCGCGGCGGGGGCGGCATGGGGGGCGGGCACGGCCGTGCCGCAGATGCGTGAGGCGCTGCCCTTCCTCTGGTTCGATCCGATCGCCGAGGCCCACGAACGCGGACCTGCCGCGGCGGTGGCGGCGCAGTGGGACCTGCTGCGGGAGAAGGCGGCCGGTACGCCGAGCTTCCCGGAGTTCGGCCTGCTGGTGGAGGCGGCGCACGCGGAAGCCCGGCTGCGGCGGCTCTTCCCGTTCACCAGCCACTGGACGGTCGCCTTCAGCTCCTGCACCGGGCGTCCCTACCGGGACGAGATCGCGATCAGGCCGCAGCCCGGCGGCGGGCAGTACATCGTCCTGCGGCATCCGAACACCGGAATGATCGGCGAAGCCGCCACCGCGAAGGAGGCGGTGGCGCTCGCCCTGGCGCACCTTCCGGAATCCGTCGGTCCGGTTGTCGCGGGGTTCACCGGCAGGCCCGACTGACCATTCCACCTTTTCCTCGCAATCCCATTTCCCGGGATGGCGGGGCGAGGGCCCGGCGCCCTATTTCCGTTCCTCTTCTCACGGCCGTCCGACTATTCTCCCGGGTGGCCATGTCCGGATTTCCCGAGGCCAAAAAGGGCGGGTGCCGGACGGAGCCGACCCGTCTCCGACGAACCGAGGACATTGATGAGAGGAATACGACCGGGGCGCCCCGGCCAACGAAGAGGCGCCCGCAGACGCACAGCCGGGGCCCTGGCCCTCGCCGTGCTGGCCGGCGTGCTCGCCGCGTATCCGGCCGCCGCGGACGAGACCGCCG
The DNA here is from genome assembly GCF_013009255.1 of Streptomyces sp. Z423-1. NCBI lineage: Bacteria > Bacillati > Actinomycetota > Actinomycetes > Kitasatosporales > Streptomycetaceae > Streptomyces > Streptomyces sp. Z423-1. The sequence continues at coordinate 5,204,174 of NZ_CP053109.1, read as the reverse complement.
ACGACACCGTCGTACCGATATCCCGCACCGCCCGGCAGCAGGTGGTGGACCTCTGGGTGTCCGGAGGCACCGAGGTCCGCTCGGCCGCCGAGGCCGCCCTCGTCGGCACCGGCGACGACATCGTCACCTTCCTCATGACCTATGGGGACCAGCGGCTCCAGGACTTCCGGGTCGAGGCGGCCCAACTGGCCGACATGGGCGGAGAGAACACGCTCGAAGCCGTCCGCACCGCGCTGACCGGCAGCGAGGGCGACCTCGCCCGCTTCATGGAGTCGGGCTGGAAGGAACCCCTGGAGCAGGACCAGCGGGTGCTGGTTGCCCGGGCGATCGACGCGGGCGGCCCCGAGGTGCGGGAGCGCGGCCGGGCGGCGCTCGCCGGCACCGCCGAGGACGTCCAGACGTTCCTGGGCACGGGACTCGCGGCGGCCCAGGAGCAGGACGACCGGGTCCTGGTCGCCCAGATCATCGCCGCGGGCGGCACCAATGTGCGGGCCGCCGGGCGCCTCGCGCTGAGCGGCACCATCGACGACGTACGGGAGTTCCTGGACGTCGGACAGTTCGTCGCCCGCAGCCGCGACCAGGAGCACGCGACCATCGCGGAGCTGGCCGCACAGGCGGAGCGGGCGGGCAAGCTCGCCGCCGCGGAGACCGCGAAGGCCGAGGACGCCTCCGCCGCGGCCGTCGCGGCCGCCGCGCAGGCCAAGAAGGCCGCGCAGGAGGCGGCCGCGGAGGCCGAGGCCACGCAGGAGGACACCGAGGACGCGGCACGCGCCGCGAACCGGGCGGCGAGCGCGGCCTCGGGGGCCGCGAAGGCCGCCCAGCGGGCGATCTCCGCCGCCAACTCCGCCGAGCAGTCCGCCCGGGTGGCGGCGGCAGCGGCGGCCCAGGCGGCGGCAGCGGCGGTCGGCGCCGCCAACGCGGCCTCCAACGCGCGCAACGCGGCGGCCGCCGCCTCGACGGACGCCGCCAACGCGGACGCGGCGAGGAACGCCGCCACCAAAGCCAGTGACGCGGCCAAGGGCGCCGACCGGGCGGCGGACGCCGCCGACCAGGCGGTAAAGGCCGCCCATGCCGCCGGTGACGCCGCCAGGTCCGCCGCCAGCGCGGGCAGCAACGCCGCCGCGGCGGCCGACGCGGCGGTGCAGGCCAGTCAGTACGCCGGAGCGAGCAGCTCCGCGGCGGCGAACGCCCGTGCCGCGGCGGCCTCGGCGCACCGGCAGGCCGCAGAGGCCAATCGGGCCGCGGGTCAGGCCGAATCGCTCGCCCGCAAGGCGGCCACGGCCGCCGCGGACGCCCGGGACGCGGCACGCTCGGCCGCCCAGCACGCCAGGAACGCGGCGACTGCCGCGCGGCAGGCCGCGGACAGCGCGATCGACGCGGCCACCGCGGCCGCGAAGTCCACCGCCCACGCCCAGGCGGCCACCGAAGCGGCGAACGCCGCCTCCAAGGCCGCCCAGCAGGCCCAGACCGTCTACACGCTGGCCCGCGAGGTCGAGGCGGCGGAGTTGCTCGGCCGTACCAACGCCGGCATCGAGAACGCCCGCGACCTCAAGGCCCAGGAGGCAGCGGAGAAGGAGAAGCGCGCGCAAGAGGCCGCAGCGACCGCCGAACGGCAGCGCACCGCCGAGGAGTTGGCGCGGCAGGCCCAGAGCGGCACCGACGACGAGGAGATCGCCCGGCAGGGCCGGCAGCTCGCCCTGCTCGACATGAAGGACGGCAAGCCCTGGCTGCGCGCCGCCGCCCAGGAGGCGCTGGGCAGCGACACCGCCGGAGTCGTCGCGTATGTGCGCACCGGCCGGGCCGAGGCCCAGGCGCAGGACGACCGCTCGGACGTGGAACGCCTCGCCGAGGAGAGCTCCGTCAAGGAGGTCCGCGACGCGGCGGAGGCGGCGCTGGACGGCGACGCGGCCACAATCAGCGCGTTTCTGCGCGAGGGCCAGTACGAGGCCGGCCGGGAGTCGTTCCGGGTGGCCATCGCCCAGGCGGCCGACTCCGGGGGCCCCAACGTCCAGGACAAGGCGCGCCAGGCGCTCCAGACCGGCACCACCGAGGCCTACCGCACCTTCCTGACCAAGACTCTCGCCGAGGCCCAGGTCGAGGACGACCGGGTGACCGCCGCCCAGCTGGTCGACAGCGGTGCCCCGGAGGTCGCCTCCGCCGCGCGGATCGCCCTGGAGGGCCCCGCCGACCTGCTGCACCGGTTCGTGCAGGCCGGGCAGTACACCGCCCAGCGCAAGGACCTGCTGGCGGTGACCCACCAGTTGCAGGTCCAGCAGCTCGTGGCCGAGGCCGCCCAGGTGGCCGCGAAGGCACAGCACGACGCCGCCGACGCCCAGGCCCACGCGGCGACGGCCCGTAAGGCGTCGGCCGAGGCGCAGCAGTGGGCGACGAAGGCGCAGCAGTCCTCCGACCAGGCGGACCGGTACGCCACCCAGGCCGACCAGTACGCCAAGGATGCCGAGGCCTCCGCACAGCGGGCCGCGGAGTCGGCGCGGACGGCGCGTGCCGCGGCCGACCGGGCCGACACCGCCGCGCGCAACGCCGCCCGGTCGGCCAGCGACGCGACCGTGTCGGCGGAGCTCGCCCAGGCCTCCGCCGGTTCCGCGTGGGCCTCGGCCGCCCAGGCCCAGACCTCGGCGGAGCGGGCGGGCAAGAGCGCCGCCGAGGCGGCCCAGGCCGCGACCGAGGCATTCGTGGCCACGATTCAGAAGTACCGCGAGGAGGAGGAAACCCGCCGCCGCGCGGCCGTCGCCGCGAAGGAGGCGAAAGAGAAGGAGGGCGTCACGCCCGCCGAGCTCTACCGGTGCGGAATCCTGGGCTGCGAGGCGGTCGAGAACCCCGGAAGGTGGTGTCAGCACCACGAGGTCTACTGCGACGTGCTCTCCCAAGGGCCCGCCTTCGAGGCGAGCATGAAGCAGCTCAACGACGCCATCAACGCCGTCACCGGCCTCACCCAGCTGGAGAACTGCGCCCGCAAGGGCGATCTGGAAGCCTGCTGGGAGCTGAACCGCGACGTGGTCATGTCGGCGAAGTTCCGCATGCTGGGCGTCGCCTACAAGACGCTGCTGAACCTCCAACGCGGCTGCACCCAGTGCTTCCTGCCCGGCACCCGCGTCCTCATGGCGGACGGCGACACCGTACCCATCGAGAAGGTCCAGGCCGGCGACCTGGTCCGGGCAACCGACCCGGAGACCGGCGAGACCGCGGCCCGGCGGGTCGCACAGCGGATCGTCACCCCGGACGACGACAAGTACCTCGCCGCCCTCACCATCCGGGGACCGACCGGTGAGCGCGCCCACCTCTCGGCCACCCACGAGCACCCGTTCTGGAGCGGCAGCCTCCACGCCTGGGTGCCCGCGGAAGACCTGCGGCCCGGCGACAGCCTGCGCACCGACGACGGCACGACCGCCACGGTCCTCGCCAACCAGTCGTACCTCCGCAAGACAACGACCTACAGCCTCACCGTCGAGGGGCTGCACTCCTTCTACGTCCTGGCCGGAGACACCCCGGTCCTGGTCCACAACTCGGAGTGCAAGGTCCTGGTCCTCGGTGTGCGGGAGCATGTCGGGGAGGCGACCACGAACCTCAAGGGATACAACTTCATGGATCCCAAGTACGAGCGGGTGGAGGCCTACCTGCCCGGCGGCGTACCGTTCACCGGTTGGATGTCCGGTGTCACCAACGTGCTGCGGAGCAACGGCAAGATCGCGGTGAGCCTGAAGGGCTTCGACCCGCCCAGCGGCACCTACCAGCAGAAGTTCAACCAGGCCGTGGCGAACGGCCAGGGCAGCAACTGGCGCTCCACGGAATGGGAGATGGCCCAGATCGCGAAGTACCACGCCAGGGGCGACCTGGACTGGGACAACGTGACCTTCTACGACGACCTGGGCAACGTCGTGAAGATCGACCCGCCCAACTGACCCCGTGAGGGCAGCGCCCCGTCAGGGGTGCTGCCCTCACCGGCGCGGGCTCTCGACCGCTTGCCTTGAGCCCACTCCAAGCCGTTGGCTTGAGCACCATGAAGTACACGCAGCTCGGACGCACCGGACTCAAGGTCAGCCGCCTCGTCCTCGGCACGATGAACTTCGGCCCGCAGACCGAGGAGGCCGACAGTCACGCCATCATGGACGCGGCGCTGGACGCGGGCATCAACTTCTTCGACACCGCCAACGTGTACGGCTGGGGCGAGAACAAGGGCCGTACCGAACGCATCATCGGCAACTGGTTCGCCAAGGGCGGTGACCGGCGGGACAAGGTCGTCCTCGCCACCAAGGTGTACGGGTACATGGGCCTGGACGACATCGAGCCCTGGCCCAACCACAACAAGCTCTCCGCCCTCAACATCCGCCGCGCCGTCGACGCCAGCCTCAAGCGGCTGCAGACCGACTACATCGACGTCTACCAGTTCCACCACATCGACCGGGCCACACCCTTCGAGGAGATCTGGCAGGCGATCGACGTCCTGGTCCAGCAGGGCAAGATCCTCTACGTCGGTTCGTCCAACTTCCCCGGCTACAAGATCGCCCAGGCCAACGAGATCGCCGCCCGCCGGGGCGGCACCATCGGCCTCGTCAGCGAGCAGTGCCTCTACAACCTCTTCGAGCGCCGCGCCGAGATGGAGGTCATCCCGGCCGCGCAGGACTACGGCCTGGGGGTCATCCCCTGGTCGCCGCTGCACGGCGGACTGCTCGGCGGGGTCCTGAAGAAGGAGACCGAGGGCGGGCGCCGGGCCTCCGGTCGGGCCGCCGGCACCCTCGCGGAACCGGCTGCCCGTGCGCAGATCCAGGCGTACGAGGACCTGCTCGACAAGCACGGAGTGGAACCCGGCGAGGCCGCCCTCGCCTGGCTGCTCACCCGGCCCGGCGTGACCGGCCCGATCGTCGGTCCGCGCACCGCCGGGCAGCTGGAGTCCGCGCTGCGGGCGGTCGAGCTGGAGCTGTCGGAGGAGCTGCTGGCCGGGCTGGACGAGATCTTCCCGGGGCCGGGGCCGTCGCCGGAGGCGTTCGCCTGGTAGCACGCCTAGGGCCTGTCGTTTGGATCAGGTCGGCTGAGAGAGACCACGCCTTTCACCGACCCGAGCGGGGTCTGGTGCGTGCAGCTGCAAGGCGGAGGAGGGCGGCGACGCGATGGGGGTCCCCCCGCGCGAGCGCATTCGAGCGTGGGGGAGTCGGCAACCGACGACAACGCGGCTGGGGTCCCCCCACGCCTTTAAGGCAGTGGGGGAGCGCGTGCCAGGCCCCGCGACGCCGGCATGATCCAAACGACAGGCCCTAAGCGGATCGGGGTGGCGGGCGGCGGGCGGCGGCTAGTTTCCGAATGCCGCCGCCACCGCCACCACCACGAACATCAGCACAAGCGCACCGGCCATGATCCGGTTCCGGGTTTTCGGGTCCACGTATCGAGACTAACCCGCCCCGCCGAGCGGCCAGCGGGCGACCGCCTCATAACGGGGCTGCGCGCCCGGCACTCCGGACTTCGGCAGGTTGCTGCGCACCAGCGCCAGCTCGTCCACGATCCACGTGCGGCCCGTGAACCCGGCCAGCGCGTCGAGATACGGCCGTACGTTCCTGGCGTCCCGGCTGCGGGCCAGCGTCAGGTGGGCCTTGTACCGCCGGTGCTCCCCCATCGTCACGCCCGCCTTCCGCGCCGCCGCCTCCGCCCGCTCGGCCAGCAGCCGCATCGTCGCGAGGTCCCCCTCCGCCCCGGCCCACAACGCCCGCCCCTGCCCGAACTGCCCCCCGCCCCGCAGGGCCAGCTCGAACGCCCGCGTCCGGTGCGCGGCCCGCTCCAGCCGGACCGCCAGCTCGGGTGCGACGTCGTCGTCCACCTCCCCGTAGAACGCGAGCGTGAAGTGCCACCCGGGCAGCCCGGTCCAACGCAGCCCGTCCGCACCGGGCAGCTTCTTCAACTCGGCGATCTCGGTGGCGAGTTCGCGGGTGACGTCCTCGGGGGGCAGTACGGCGGCGAAGAGTCTCATGGGGCCAGTGTCCCTCTCGCGTCGCCGGGTCCGGGCGTGTCCTCGTCACCGTGCGTATCGTTGTACTGCGCGGCTGTGCGCGACCGAGCGGCAGCCGGGGAGGAGCGCCACGATGACCGTCCTTGAAGACAGGATCGACATGGCCGAGGAGTGCGGCGAGCTGACTCTGGACGTCTTGTTCGAGTGGCTCGAGAAGATGCCCATCCCCGAGGGAACGAAAGTCGAGATCGTCGGGGGGAACATCTTCATGTCACCGCAGCGGCAGAACCACTGGGAGATCATCTTCGGCATTGCGGAGCAGTTGCGCGCCAAGTACCCGCGCAAGCGGCTTGCATCGGACGTGCGGATCGACTTCCCCGGGCATCTGAACGGCTTCGCCTGCGACCTGGCGGCCATGGCCGAACGGTCAGTGAAGGACGGCAAGGGCCGCTGGCGCTATCAGGACGTCGAATTCGTGGCCGAGGTCATCTCCAAGGACACTTCGCTCAACGACTACGGCCCGAAGAAAGACGCCTACGCCGCGGCCGAAGTGCCGGTGTACCTGATCGTGGACCCGTACACCGGCGAGTGGCATCTGCACACCCTGCCGAAGGACGGCAAGTATCACAGTGACGTCAGCTTCTCCTTCGGCGAGGACATCGACCTGACCAGTACCCCGGTCGGCCTGGTACTCAAGACCGACGAGTTCCCCCGCGACTGACCCACCGGCTCACGCCGCCCTGGCCAGTTCCTCCCGCTCCTCCCGGGGAACGAACCGCACCCGCGGATGACCGGCGTTCCAGCCCACTGCCAGCCGCAGGCCCCCCACGCGGGCCAGGATCAGGCCGATGGTGAGGGCGGCCAGGGCCGCCACCGCGCCGCCGGTCGCGAGGCCGACGCGGGCGCCGTAGGTGTCCGTGATCCAGCCGACGATCGGGGCGCCGACCGGGGATCCGCCCAGGAAGACCATCATGTACAGGGCCATGACGCGGCCCCGCATCGCCGGGTCGGTGGCCATCTGGAGGCCGGTGTTGGCGGTGACGTTGACCGTCATGCCGAAGACGCCGAGCGGGATCATCAGCAGGGCGAAGAGCCACAGCGACGGGGTCACCGCGGCCACGATCTCCACCGCGCCGAACACCAGCGCCGCCGCGGCCAGCAGCCGCATCCGCGCCGTGCCCCGGCGGGCGGCGAGCAGCGCGCCCGTCACCGAGCCGACCGCCATCAGCGTGTTGAACAGGCTGTACGTGCCCGCGCCGACGTGGAAGACCTCGTCCGCGAAGGCCGAGAGGTAGACCGGGAAGTTGAACGCGAACGTGCCGATGAAGCCGACCAGCACGATCGGCCAGATCAGCTCCGGGCGCCCGGCGACGTACGACAGCCCCTCCCGCAGCTGCCCCTTGCCGCGCGGGGCGCGCTGGACGGGGTGCAGCTCACGCGCGCGCATCAGCAGCAGGCCCGCGATCGGGGCGACGTAGGACAGGCCGTTGAAGAGGAACGCCCAGCCGGTGCCCACGCCGGTGATCAGGAGGCCGGCGACGGCGGGGCCGATCATGCGGGCGGACTGGAAGTTCGCGGAGTTGAGGCTGACGGCGTTCTGGAGCTGGTCGGGGCCGACCATCTCGCTCACGAAGGACTGCCGGGCGGGGTTGTCGACGACCGTGGCGAGGCCGACCGCGAAGGCGGCGACGTACACGTGCCAGACCTCGACGCGGCCGGTCAGGGTGAGGGCGGCGAGGGCCAGTCCCGTGATCGCCATCGACGTCTGGGTGACCAGCAGCGTGGGGCGCTTGGGGAGGCGGTCGACCAGGACACCGCCGTAGAGGCCGAAGAGCAGCATCGGCAGGAACTGCAGCGCCGTCGTGACGCCGACGGCCGTGGCGGAGCCGGTGAGGCTGAGGACCAGCCAGTCCTGCGCGATGCGCTGCATCCAGGTGCCGGTGTTGGAGACGACCTGGCCGAGGAAGAACAGGCGGTAGTTGCGGACCTTCAGCGAGCGGAACATCGAGGACTTGCGCTCGATGCGGTCATCAGGGGTGTCGTGGGTGGTCGGTGCGGGGGCGGAGTCTGCTCCGGGTCCCGTACTCAAAGGGGTTCGCCTCCTCGGGTGGTGCGGTCACAGATGCGCGAGCTTCTCCAGCACGGGGGCGGCGGCGCGCAGTTTCGCCCACTCGTCCTCGTCGAGGTCCGCGGCCAGCGAGGCCAGGAACGCGTTCCGCTTGCGACGGCTCTCTTCGAGCATCGCCTCGGCCCGCTCCGTCTGCGTGACGACCTTCTGGCGCCGGTCCTCGGGGTGCGGCTCCAGCCGGACCAGCCCCTTGGCCTCCAGCAGCGCGACGATGCGGGTCATCGACGGCGGCTGTACGTGTTCCTTGCGGGCGAGTTCGCCCGGGGTGGCGGTGCCGCAGCGGGCCAGGGTGCCCAGGACCGACATCTCGGTCGGGCTCAGTGACTCGTCGACCCGCTGGTGCTTGAGCCGACGGGACAGCCGCATCACGGCCGATCGCAGAGAGTTCACGGCGGCAGCGTCGTCGCCATGGGTGAAGTCCGGCATGTTCTTTAGCTTATCTCATTACCCTCGCTAAAGAACACCCGCGACACGCCCGGATGCCCGTGAGACGTGCCACGAAAACTCACCTTCATCCATACGGGTGATCCGGTTGCAAAAGATGACCCGCCGCCCGCGAGCGCCCCCGACCCTCGTGTCCATGGGAACCACCAGCGTGCTCAGCCTGCGTATAGACGGTGACCTGCTCGAACGTCTGCGGCACCGAGCCGCGAAACGCGGCATGAGCGTCCAGGACTATGTCATCCAGACGCTCATGCGCGACGACTTCGACGAGCGATTCCAGGCCGCCGTCGAGGAGACGGAGCGGTTCTACGGGGTCACATGACCCTTCAGTCCGGGCTCGGCGTGGCTCAGGTCAGGCCCAGCGCCGGCATCAGGTAGTAGAAGGCGAACACCGCCGACACGGCGTACATCGCCGCCGGGACCTCCCGGCCCCGGCCCGCCGCCAGGCGCAGCACCACGAAGGTGATGAAGCCCATGCCGATGCCGTTGGTGATCGAGTAGGTGAACGGCATCATCAGCATGGTCACGAAGGCCGGGACGGCGATCGTGTAGTCCGCCCAGTCGATCTCCTTGATCGAACCGGCCAGAATCAGGAAGCCGACCGCGACCAGCGCGGGCGTGGCCGCCTGGGACGGGACCATCGTGGCGACGGGCGTGAGGAAGAGCGCCACGGCGAACAGCCCGCCCGTGACGACGTTCGCGAAGCCGGTACGGGCGCCCTCGCCGACGCCGGCCGTGGACTCCACGAAGGCGGTGGTGGCCGAGGAGGAGCTGGCGCCACCCGTGGCGACGGCGACGCCGTCGACGAACAGGACCTTGTTGATGCCCGGCATCTGACCCTGCGCGTCGGTCAGCTTGGCCTCTTCGCTGACGCCCATGATCGTGCCCATCGCGTCGAAGAAGGCCGACAGCAGGACCGTGAAGACGAACAGGACGCCGGTCAGCACACCGACCTTGGCGAAGCCGCCGAACAGGCTGACCTGGCCGATCAGGCCGAAGTCGGGGGTGGCGACGGGGTTGCCGGGCCACTTGGGGGTCGTCAGACCCCAGGACGGGATGTCGGCGACGGCGTTGACGATCACCGCGAGCACCGTCATCGTCACGATCGAGATCAGGATCGCGCCGGACACCTTCCGCACGATCAGCGCCAGCGTGAGCAGCGCGCCGAGAACGAAGATCAGCACCGGCCAGCCGGTGAGGTGCCCGGTGGTGCCGAGCTGGAGCGGCACGGTGGTCTGGGCGGCGTCCGGGATACGGGAGACGAAACCGGCGTCGACGAGACCGATCAGCATGATGAACAGGCCGATACCGATGGAGATGGCCTTGCGCAGGCCGTACGGCACGGCGTTCATCACGCGTTCGCGCAGACCGGTGGCGACCAGCACCATCACCACGAAACCGGCCAGCACCACCATGCCCATGGCGTCCGGCCAGGACATCCGCGGGGCGAGCTGGAGCGCGACGACCGAGTTGATCCCCAGACCGGCGGCCAGCGCGATCGGTACGTTGCCGATGACGCCCATCAGCAGGGTGGTGAACGCCGCGGTCAGCGCCGTCGCGGTGACCAGCTGACCGTTGTCGAGCTGGTGGCCGTACATGTCCTTGGCGCTGCCGAGGATGATCGGGTTCAGCACGATGATGTAGGCCATCGCGAAGAAGGTGGCGAAACCGCCTCGGACCTCACGGGCGAGCGTGCTGCCGCGTTCCGAGATCTTGAAGTAGCGGTCGAGGGCGCCGTACGCGGGCGCGCCGCCCGGCTGCTCGGGCGCGGGAGCCTTGGGGGAGGCCGAGGTGGGCATTTGGTCTTTCCTGCGAACAGAACCGGTCAAAGGCAAACTGTTTCAGTATGAACATATGAGGGAAGAAGTGCCATCTCCGCGCGTAGACCCATTCGGGGGACGGGCTCCCGGGCCCGCCTCGTAAGCTGTGCCCATGGCGAAGTGGACCCCCAAGCACGAGGCGCCGGAGCCCCTGGAGGGCCCCGTGGTCGGCACCATCATCGGCGGCACGATCGTCTGGTTCGTCCTCTTCCTGGTCCAGCTGCCCTTCTACGGCTGGTTCGACGAGCACGGCCACACCTGGTGGCTGTGGACCTGCCTGGCCGGCGGCGGCCTGGGCCTGATCGGCGTCTGGTACGTCCGCAGGCGCGACGCCGCCATCAAGCGCACGGCGGCGGCACGCGAGCAGACGACACCGGCGCCGTGACCCCCGTAGGACCAGGTGCGTACGGCCCACGGGAGCTCCCGTACACCCGAGGCACTACGGACGTCCTCCCGTAGTCGGATCTTCACCCCACTCGGGGGGTGAAGGCCCAAATCCGCCCGTACCGTCGAATGCATGACGCACATCGACGCGGGCGCCGGTCTCGATGCCGCGCACCCCTTGCGCGCGCCCTCTCCCACCACCGGGCTCACCGCAGCCGAGGTCGCCGAGCGGGTCGCGCGGGGCGAGGTCAACGACGTGCCGGTGCGCAGCAGCCGGTCGATGGCCGACATCATCCGCGCCAACGTCTTCACCCGGTTCAACGCGATCATCGGCGTGCTCTGGGCGATCATGCTGGTCGTCGCGCCGATCCAGGACAGCCTCTTCGGCTTCGTCATCCTCGCCAACACCGGCATCGGCATCCTCCAGGAGTGGCGGGCGAAGAAGACCCTGGACTCCCTGGCCCTGATCGGCGAGGTCCGGCCGACCGTGCGGCGGGACGGGGTGGCCGCCGAGGTCAGTACGGCGGAGATCGTGCTGGACGACCTGATCGAGATCGGGCCGGGTGACAAGGTCGTCGTCGACGGGGTGTGCGTCGAGGCCGACGGGCTGGAGATCGACGAGTCACTGCTCACCGGCGAGGCCGACCCGGTCGTCAAGCGGCCGGGGGACCAGGTCATGTCCGGCAGCTTCGTCGTCGCCGGGGTGGGGGCGTTCCAGGCCACCAAGGTGGGGCGGGAGGCGTACGCCGCACAGCTCGCCGAGGAGGCGTCGCGGTTCACGCTGGTCCACTCCGAGCTGCGCTCGGGCATCTCCACGATCCTCAAGTACGTGACGTGGATGATGATCCCGACCGCCATCGGCCTCATCATCAGCCAGCTGGTGGTGAAGCAGACCGACTTCAAGGGCTCCGTCGCCCGCACGGTCGGCGGCATCGTCCCCATGGTCCCCGAGGGCCTGGTGCTGCTCACCTCCGTCGCCTTCGCGATCGGCGTGATCCGGCTCGGCCGCAAGCAGTGCCTGGTCCAGGAGCTGCCCGCGATCGAGGGTCTGGCCCGCGTCGACACGGTCTGCCTGGACAAGACCGGCACCCTCACCGAGGGCGGCATGGACGTCACCGAGCTGCGCACGCTCAACGGCTACAACGAGGCGTACGTACGGCAGGTGCTGGGCGCCCTCGGCGAGTCCGACCCGCGCCCGAACTCCTCCCTCCAGGCGATCATCGACGCCTACCCCGACAACGACGACTGGCGCTGCGTCGAGGCGCTGCCCTTTTCCTCCGCCCGCAAGTACAGCGCCGCGTCCTTCAGCGAGGGCAACGGCGAGTCCAGCACGTGGCTCCTGGGCGCCCCCGACGTACTGCTCGACGAGGACGACCCGAACCTCGCCGAGACCGACCGGCTGAACGAGCAGGGCCTGCGCGTGCTGCTGCTCGCCCGCACCTCCGGCGACCTGGACTCCCCCGAGCTCGTCCGGGACGCCAAGCCCGCCGCACTCGTCGTACTCGAACAGCGGCTGCGTCCCGACGCCGCGGACACCCTGCGCTACTTCGCCGACCAGAACGTCGCCGCCAAGGTCATCTCCGGGGACAACGCGGTGTCGGTCGGCGCGGTGGCGAGCAAGCTGGGGCTGGCCGGTACGACGGTGGACGCGCGGCGGCTGCCCAGCGACCGGGACAGGATGGCCGAGGCCCTCAACGAGGGCACGGTGTTCGGGCGGGTCACCCCGCAGCAGAAGCGGGACATGGTGGGCGCGCTGCAGTCCCACGGGCACACGGTCGCGATGACCGGCGACGGCGTGAACGACGTGCTCGCCCTGAAGGACGCCGACATCGGGGTCGCGATGGGCTCGGGGTCGGAGGCGACGCGGGCGGTGGCGCAGATCGTGCTGCTGAACAACAGCTTCGCCACGCTGCCGTCGGTGGTGGCGGAGGGGCGCCGCGTCATCGGCAACATCACGCGCGTGGCGACCCTGTTCCTGGTCAAGACGGTGTACTCGGTGCTGCTGGCGATCCTGGTGGTGTGCTCGCAGGTCGAGTATCCGTTCCTGCCGCGCCATCTGACGCTGCTGTCCACGCTGACGATCGGCGTCCCGGCGTTCTTCCTCGCCCTGGCGCCCAACAAGGAACGGGCCAAGCCCCACTTCGTGCGGCGGGTGATGCGGTACTCGATCCCGGGTGGGGTGCTGGCCGCGGTGGCGACGTTCGCGACGTATCTGATCGCTCGGCAGTACTACACGGGGCCTGATGCGTTGGGCGCGGAGACGAGTGCGGCGACGCTGACGTTGTTCCTGATCGCGATGTGGGTGCTGGCGATCATTGCCCGGCCCTACACGTGGTGGCGGCTGGCGTTGGTGGCGGCGATGGGGGCGCTGTTCGTGGTGGTGCTGGTGGTGCCCTGGCTGCAGGACTTCTTCGCGCTGAAGCTGGTGGGGATGACGGTGCCGTGGATCGCGGTGGGGATCGCGGTAGGGGCGGCGGTCGTCCTGGAGGTTCTGTGGAAGTGGGTCGACCGCCGGTTCCCTGCGTAGCGCTCCCGTCGAGGGCGACGTACCTACCGCACGTCCACGAAGTCACCCGGCGCCGCGACCGCCGTGGCCGTCGTGCCCTTGTTGGTCTCGAGGGTCTTGACCTTGGTGTACGTCGTGGCGTTCTTCTTGCAGAACTGCAGCTCCACCGGCTGGGTCGAGTAACCGGCGTACGTGCCGGTCTCCCAGTCGGCGCGGGTCAGCCTGCCGGTGACGGTGAGGGTCTTGCCCTTCTTCACCGGCTCCGGCGAGGCGTTCACCGTCAGCTGCGCGGCACGCCGTACCAGCGTGGTGCCGAGGTCGCCCTTGTCGGCGTAGCCGACCTTGGTGATGTCGAACTCCTCGCCCGGGTAGATGTCGATCCTGCCGGTGCAGGTGGCGGTGGTCGCGGAGTTGACCGTGCAGGTGGCGGGCTTGAGGCCGGTGAGGGGGGCGCTGCTCGGGGTGGCGAGCGAGCCGCGGTGGAGCACGGGGTTGGTGACGAAGTCCTCGGCCTTGATGTCGACGTCCGCGCCGTGGGTCAGCTTGTACGTGACGGTGGTGGAGTAGTGACCGGTGGCGCCGACCTTGATCGCCTTGGTGGTCTTGAAGTGCGAGAAGGTGACGTTCAGGTCGTACGGCCGGCCGGGGGCGGCGTGCACGGCCGGTGCGGCGAGGGTGGAGAGGGCCAGGGCGCCGGTGACGGTGGCGACAGTGGCTCGTATGCGCATGCGTTCCACCGGCCCCGGACGGCTTCCGGGGCCGGCCGCTCGGCGAGTCAGCCGGTCACCCGGAGCTCGACGAGGACCGACGGCGCGCCCCCGGACCCCTCGCCGACGGACTCGAAGCCGCCCTTGGGGATGCTGATCGAGGTGGTCCTGCCGTTGCTGGTCAGGTCGGCGCGGATCGGGTGGTCCGCGCCTGCCTCCACCATGAAGACCTCGGGAAGCTCCAGAGTGAGGCGGCCGGTCTTCCCCATCGCCTTGAAGCAGTAGGTGCCGGCCCGGCCCACGGAGTCGTCCTTGCGGGTGAGCACCCGAATCTGCTGGGCGGCCGGGTCGCACTCGGCCAGCAGAATGCCGCCGTCGCCCTTCTTCAGCAGGATTCCCTTTTCGGCGAGTATCCGGTCGGCCCCGGGATAACCGTAGTCCTCGACCGCGAAAGGCGGAGCCGAATCGGCCGGGGATTGCGGCGGATCATCTGCTGAGGCAGCGGAAATACCGGCCAGCGTTGCACACGTGGCCGCCATTCCGAAAACGACCAGATTTCGGACACGGAAAGGCACCGAAGAGTCCCTTCCGGCGTGGATCCCCGCATCGAGAAACCCCCGCCAGGATGCGATGACAAAAGTAGAGATACGCGGGCCGCGACCGCCCTTGGCCACCAGATACGCCCAGACCAGCCGGTTGCGTACAGGCGCAACCGGTCCCCGTTTACCCCCTGCCGACAAGAAAAGTTCACGGTGTTCCCCGACTGGTCAGGCCGGTCACCGCAAAAGTAGAGCCGGGACACACCTTATGGACAGACCCACCCCGCGTCAACTCTCAGCCGCTCAACACCCATTCGAGCGCTCCCACCTATGCTTACCACCGACCATTCGGCGACTCGCATTCGGGGGTCGTCGCCGATTACCGAGACAGGTGCTCTCAGTGAATCGAAGAACCAACCAGTTCGATGCTGCTTGGAAAACGAAACACCTGATAGGCCGGGCGGCACTGACGGTGCTGCCCCTGACGATCGCCGCCGGACTGCTCGGCCCCGCTCCGGCCCTGGCCGCCGGTTCGCCCGCCGACGACACGGGTACCGCGAGCAGCGCGTACACGGACCGGGCCCGCGTCGTGGAGCTGTGGAAGGCGGGCGGGCCCGGGCTTCGGGCCGCCGCCGAGGTCGCCCTCACCGGCGGCGACAACGACGTACGGCACTTCCTCGACGACGTCGCGCCCGAGGCCGCCCACCAGGACGACCGCGTACAGACCGCGCAGCTCGCGAGCATCGGCGGGCGCGGTCTCCAGGAGGCCGCCCGCAAGGCGCTGACGGGGACCGAGGCCGACCTGAAGGCGTTCCTGAAGGACGGCTGGAAAGCGCCGCTGGAGCAGGACCAGCGCGTCCGCATCGCCCAGATCATCGACGCGGGCGGGCCTGGTGTGCAGAAGGCCGGCCGCGCCGCGCTCGCCGGCACGCCCGATGACATGGCCGCCTTCCTCAACGACGGCCAGTACACGCAGCGCGAGGAGGACGAGCGGGTCCAGCTCGTGCAGATCATGAGCACGGGCGGCCCCAACGTGCGGGCCTCGGGCCGTATCGCCCTGGACGGAACCGCCGCCGACGTCCGCGAGTTCCTGCAGGTCGGACAGTACGTCGCCCGGTCGCGCGACCAGGAACGCGCAACCGTCGCCCAGCTCGCCGCCCAGGCGAAGGCGGCCGGACGGCTGGCGGCGCAGGAGACGGAGGCGGCCAAGGACGCCTCGGCGCGGGCCATCGCGGCCTCCGCCCTGGCCAAGGAGGCCGCGCAGAAGGCCGCGACCGAGACGGAGGCGGCCCGCAAGGACTCGGTGCGCGCCGCGTCCGCCGCCTCCCGCGCGGCCACCGCCGCCAACCAGGCGGCCAGGGCGGCCCAGCAGGCCATCGACGCGGCCCGCGCCGCGAACAACTCGGCCCGCACCGCCGCCAACGCGGCCACCCAGGCGGCGTCCGCGGCCGCCGGCGCTGCCCAGGCCGCCAGCCGGGCCCGCGGGGCGGCCGCAGACGCGGCGGCGGACCACAGCAAGGCGACCGCGGCCCGCAAGGCCGCCGACGACGCCAACGCCGCGGCCAAGGGCGCCCGGCTCGCGGCCGACGCCGCCCACCAGGCCGGTATCGCCGCGACCGCGGCCGGGGACGCGGCCAGGGCCGCGGCGAGCGCCGGCAGCAACGCCAACGCGGCCGCCAGCGCCGCGACCGACGCCGGCCGTTACGCGGACCAGGCGGGCGCCAGCTCCGCCGAGGCCAGTGCCGCCGCCGCGGCAGCGCGCGCCCAGGCCGCGGAGGCCACCCGCGCCGCGAACGCCGCGGAGAGCCTGGCCCGGAAGGCGGCCACCGCCGCCAACGAGGCGCGCGACGCGGCCAACTCGGCTGCCACGCACGCCGAGAACGCGGCCAAGGCTGCCAAGGAGGCCGCCGACCACGCCACGGACGCCGCGAAGGCGGCGGCCCAGGCGACCGCTCACGCGAAGGCCGCCAAGGAGGCGGCCGACTCCGCGAGCACGGCCGTGACCAGGGCCCGGACGGTGCACACGCTGGCCCGGCAGATCGAGGCCGAGGAACTGACCGCCCGGACGAACGAGGCCGTCGCGCGGGCCAGGGAGCTCAAGGCGCAGGAGGAGCAGCGCGAGGCGGCGCAGGACCGAGTGGCGCAGGCCGCCGCGGATCTGGAGGCGGACGCCCTGCGGCTGAGCACGGCTGCCGCCGCGCCGGACGCCGATGTGCAGCGGGTGGCCGACGAGGGCCGTGACGTGGCGTTGCGCACGCTGAAGACCCGTGGCCCCTGGAGCCGCTCGGCGGCAGGGCAGGCGCTGTCCGGTGACGCCGACGACGTGGTGGCGTACGTCCGTTCGGGGCGGGCCGACGCCGCACGGCAGGACGAGCGGTCCCGCGTGGAGTCGCTGGCCCTGGACTCGCCGTCGGCCGGCATCCGCAGGGGGGCCGAGCAGGCCCTGGCCGGTGACTCGGCAGCGATCAGCACCTTCCTGAAGGACGGTCAGTACGAGACGGTGGCGCAGGACATGCGCCTCTATATCTCGCGGGTGATCGCGGACTCGGGTCCTGGCGTCAAGGAGGCGGGGCGCGCGGCGCTGAGCTCGAACTCCGTGGACCGGTTCCGCGCCTTCATCACCGACGGCCAGTACACGGCCCGTACCGAGGACGAGCGGGTGCGCGCGGCGCAGCTCATCGACAGCGGCGGCCCCGAGGTCAAGGCAGCGGCCCGGATCGCGCTGGAGGGCCCCGACCCGCTGCTGCACGCCTTCATCCAGCAGGGCCAGTACCAGGCGCAGCGCAAGGACCAGCTCGCGGCGAGCCATGTCGCCCTGGTGCAGCAGATGATCTCCGAGGCCGCCTCCGTGGCCGCCACCGCGCAGAAGAACGCGGCAGATGCGGGCAAGGTCGCCGCGACCGCGCGCAAGGCCGCCGCGGACGCCGCCGCGTACTCCAAGCAGGCGGACGCATCGGCGAAGGCCGCCAAGGGATACGCCGACGACGCCAGGAAGTCCGCCACCGAGGCGGAGACGTCCGCGGCGAACGCCGCCGCCTCCGCCCGCACGGCACGGGCCGCGGAGCGCGACGCCCACGCGGCGGCGGCCCGGGCCGTCACGTCGGCCACGCAGGCGCAGGCGTCCGCGAACTGGGCCCAGGGCTCCGCCGACGAGGCGTGGACCGCCGCCCGGGAGGCCCGCGCGTCGGCGACGGCCGCGGGCAAGGAGTCGGCCGCGGCCGACAAGGCCATGCTGGAGGCCTTCCGGACGGCGGTCGCCAAGCAGATCGAGGAGGAGGCCGAGTTCCGCAGGACCGAGGCAGCCTGGCGGCAGGCCCAGAGCGAGGAGGCCCCGGAGGAGGAGACCGACGACGGCTGGATCCCGGACTGGCTGGAGGACAAGGCGGACACCGTCCTCATCTACGGCGAGGCCATCCTCACCAACCCGGACGTCTGGGCCGGGCTCGCCGAGACGGGCACCGGTGTCCTGATGATGGGCGTGGGCGCGTCCGGTGACATCGCAGGCGGTGCGCTGTGCATCACCGGCATCGGCTGCCTCGCCGGCGCTCCGGCCATCGCCGCGAGCACGACCCTGGTCGTGGGCGGCGGGTTCACCGCCGCCGACGGTGTCGGCCGCTTCAGCGACGGCCTGGGCCAGGCGCTGCGCGAGGCGCAGAGCAAGAGCAGTGCCGTACAGAAGGCGCAGACCGGGCCGAAGCCCGCGCCGAAGGGCGGCCTGCCGGGGTTCCCCAACGCGGCGAAGGCCAAGCCGAAGACGCCGGTGCAGGGCGGCGGCGGTATGCGCAAGCGCTGGAAGGACCCCAAGTCCGGTGAGATCTACGAATGGGACTCGCAGCACGGCACGGTCGAGAAGTACAACAAGCGCGGCAAGCACCTCGGGGAGTTCGACCCGGACACTGGAGCCCGGACCAAGCCCGCAGACCCGACCCGGAAGGTAACACCGTGATCTTCCTTGTCACCCGTTATGCCAAGGACGAGGACTTCCCCGACTCGTCCACCGACGTCACCGCGGTCGGCGCGGAGGCCTTCGGCGAACTCCTGGGGATGCCGGCGGACCAGCTGGCCGACGTGTATCCCCTGAAGGAGGAGCACGCCGAGCGCTTCCAGCAGCTGACCGGTATCGCGCTCGACCTGGAGAAGTACGACTACTTCCTGGAGCCCGAGGCGGACTGACGAGACGAACAGGGGCCGTCCGAAGGACGGCCCCTGTGGCTCAGTCGAACCAGCGGTCGCGGGCCAGTTCCGCGGTCCTGGACGGGTCCTCCAGCAGCGCCGCCACCTCGAAGCGCCGCGGCCACTGCCCCGCCGCCCAGGCCAGCCCCGCCGCGACGCCCTCCAGGGTCGCGGCGTGCAGGACACCGTCGGAGGTGAGCCGCCAGTCGATCTCCACGCCGTCGACGACGAGTTCCTCGTGCTCGACGTACGCATCCGGCGTCCGCGCCCCCAGCAGCACCCGCACCGACTCCGGTACATCGTGCTCGGTGCCCTCGGAGTCGACCTCGCCGGTTACGGACTCGCTCAGCCGCCGCACCTGGAACAGCTCCGCCAGCTCGGCGGCGCGCGACGGCGGCACCGGCAGCAGCGGGACGCCCTCGGTGAACGGCAGCAGGTCGGGCGAGTCGACGACCACCGCGTCGGCCGCGTCCACGACCTCGACCCGCCCGTCGACCACGGCCCGCAGCTCGTCGGGCAGGGTCACCTGCTCGGGGTCCAGCTCGGCCAACGCACCGTAGAGGGCGTGCAGTTGGGCTCCGGTGACCGGCCGCTCGGGGTCGGCGAGCCGGTCCAGCAGCTCGGCCGCGCCGCCCGGCTCGTCGAGGAGGGCGGCCACCGAGGTGCGTACGCCGAGCGCCCAGAGCACCTGCTCGTCGTGGAAGCCGGTCGCGTCGGCCTCGTCGTACAGGCCGCGCAGCAACGGGTCGCCGCCGGAGGCGAGGAGACCGGCCGGGCGGCGGCCGTCCAGCACCGGGTGCCCCCGCAGCCACCAGGCCGTGTACGGCCGTACGACCTCATGGGTGCCGTCGGGCAGCAGGATCCGCACCGGCTGGGTGAGCGCGTCCCGCAGCGGCGGCCGGGCGAGCAGGGCCAGGGCCTGCGGCCACTTGTCGTCGTCCACGAGGTCCAGGTCCCGTACGGCGACCAGCTCGGTGGCGACCGGCGGCACCGGCGAGTCGGGGAAGCGGTCGAGGATGTCCTCGCACCAGACGTCCACCGCGTCCAGCAGACCGGGGTCGTCCGGCTCGGCGTAGTCGCCTTCGCGGGGCTCCAGTTCGTCGGGGTCGAGGACGACGTCGGTGGCGCGTACGAGGGCGAAGTTGGCCAGCACGCCGCAGGCGGCCAGCGACTGCTCGCCGAAGCGTTCGGCCAACTCGGCGTCGACAGCGACAAGTTCACTCTCACGCATGACCTGCGCGAAGGGACTGCCCGGGAGGACAAGCTCACCGGCGGGCGCCAGTTCTCCCTCCTCGTCGGGGAGGGCGAGGGCGCCGAGCCAGGGCTCGTCACCCGGTTCCAGACCGGCGTCGCGGACGAGGGAGAGGACCGTGTCCGCCAGTTCCTCGGCGTCCAGGGCGTCCTCCTCCCAGGACGGCCCGCCCTCCTCGTCGAGCGAGGCGGCGACGGCGGCGCGCACCTGCGGGGTGGTGAGGACCGCGCGGGGTGTCGCGGCCAGCGCGCCGAGCTTCTCCAGGAGCGGATGCGCGGCGTCCGGGTGGGCGACCTTCAGGCCGAGCCGGGCGAGGGTCTCGGGCTCGACACGGACGGCGTCGGGGGTGGGCAGCAGCACCTGCCGGGGCCCGATGGTGGTCCGGCCGTCGGCGAGCGGCACGGGCAGGCCGGTGAGCCGGTCGGGGTCGACGCCCGCCAGGCTGTCGTACAGCCGCCGCCACCAGCCGGGCTCCTTCTCCAGCCCGGCCAGCCGGTCGACGGCGTCGGTCAGCCGGACCCGGGCGACGCCCAGCGTCCGCAGCTCCACGCGCCGCTCCAGCCCGGCGGGCAGCAGGGTGGGCAGCACCTCGGCGAGCACGCGCACGGTCTCGGCGCCGGCCCCCTCCACCACCTCGGCGTCGCGCGGCCGCAGCGACTCGGGCAGGTCCTCGTCGGGCCCCGTACCGGCCGGGGGCAGGAAGGAGGTACGCGGCAACCGCTGCAGAATGGCCTGCCGCAGCGCCCCGTCCAGTTCGGCCTTGCCCAGCGGTCCGGGCACGAGGTCGATGATCCCCTCGGTCACCGGCCGCCACTCGGCGAGCAGTTCGGCGTACGCGTCGGCGGCCTTGCCGACCAGGAAGTCGGTCAGCGGGCCGGGCGCGGCGTGCCGCCGGGTGGTGTCCAGCGGGAAGGACGCGATGAGCAGGGCGGGCACGCCGAGGGGCTCGTCGCTGGGGGTGGGGGCGTGTACGACGGGGCTGGTGCGCGGGCGCGCGGGGGTGCCGTCGGCGTCCACGGGCACGGCCCAGGTGACCGACCAGTACGGGCGCAGCCGCTCCTCGACCGGCCGGTCGGCGAGCAGATCCGGGGTGAGCGGGCCGTGCGCGACGGCGGTACGCCACCGGGTGACGCCGTCCCGCGAGTCCTCGACGACGGTCAGGCCGCCCTCGCCCCGCCGCCGCAGCGTGCGAGGAGCATCGGCCCCGATCTCGACGACGACCTCCTCCAATCCCGGCAGGGTGAGCAGCAGGGCGTCGTCGACGGCGTGCAGGAGGCGCTCGGCGAGATCGGCGGCGGCCGCGTCGCGCAGGGGGAGGATGACGACGGTGTCGTACGGGTCGGGGGCGGTGCCCTCGGCGGCGAACGGGAGGCGGAGGAGAGGGACGTGCCCGTCCCGACGGCGGATCTCGTCCCCCAGGCCGGGGCTGTGCCGGGCGGTGCCGGCGGCCAGGTCGCGGGCCTCGGCGAGGGACCAGCGGACACCGCCGTGCCGGCCGACGACGGCGGGCTCGTCGGTGACGGAGAGGACGGCCGCGAAGCCGACGCCGAACCGGCCGATCGACGGGGTGTCCCGTTTGGCGGAGGCGCGCAGCGTGGCGAGCGACTCGACGCCGGCCGCGTCCAGCGGGGCGCCGGTGTTGGCGGCGAAGAGAACGCCGTCACGGAGGGTGAGCCGCAGCCGGCCGGGCACGCCGGCGCGGGCGGCCGCGTCGGCGGCGTTCTGGGCCAGCTCGACGACGAGCCGGTCCCGGTAGCCACCGAGGACGAGATCCTCCTCGGCGTTGGCGTCCTCCCGGAACCGGGCCGGACTGGTGGCCCACGCGTCCAGCACCCCGCGCCGCAGCCGGGCGGTCCCGAACGGATCGGCCCCCTCGGCCGCCGGCCGCACGAACTTGCTCACGTTCACTCTCCTCATCGGCGTGAGGAGAAGGTATCGCTCCCAGCCACCGGCGCGCCGCTTGCCCGGCCCCGTGGGTGCCAGGGAGGCGACCGGGACACTCGCACGATACCGAGCGCCCGAGTCGCTCGGTATCGGTGAGCGCCTTTGGCCAGAACTGCGTTGCGTGATCGTCGGCCTGGAGTCCTACCTGGCACGCCCTGCACATGGCGCTCACCGGCTGCGCGGACGACGCTCGTGAGCCACCCCTGGGTGACCCGGCGTGGGCCGCGGTTCTCGGCGGAGCGCGGATCACACCGGACGGTGGCCGCTCGTCCAGCGGATCGTTCGACGACCTCCTGCTGCTCACCACTCCCGAGGTGCGGGCCGTCGACCGATTTCTGCAGCGCATCGATTCCGACCTCGGCCTCGACCGTTATCCCGTGCCCCTCCGTCGTACCGCTGCCGGACAACCTCCGGACAGTCACCGCACGTACCCGCTGAGTCACTTCTCACAGTAGGCACGGATGACCACGCTGAGTGACGTGAACCAGAAATCCAACTCAGTTGAGTTCGACTCATGACCGCATTCACCCCCCGGGGTGAACATCGCCAACTTCGCTCTGCGCACCCGGAGTTGCAGCCATACGCTCGCGGCAGAACACACCGGCGCATATGCCACAGGCATATTGCTCGCCACTCCGCTCCCCCGAAGGAACCCATGGTCAGCTCGTCCCACGAGGCGATGCACCGCATCTTCCAGGACCACCCGGGACTCTTCTCCCGGGTCTCCGAGACGCTGGGCATCGACTTCGCACCGCCCACATCCGTCACCGTCCTGCCCAACGACCTCACCGAGATCAGTCCGGTCGAACGCCGTGTGGACACGCTGCTGCGGTTCGACACGGAGGACGACGAGTCGTTCCTCCTCGCGATCGAGTCCCAGAGCGCGAAGGACCCGAACAAGCCCGCCAGCTGGGCTTACTACGCGTCGTACCTGCTCACGAAGTACCGGCTGCAGCCGGTGCTGCTGGTCGTCTGCCAGGACCGCGCCACCGCGGAATGGGCCGCGCGCCCGGTCCGCTTCGGCCCCCGCCAGTGGCCCCTACTCACGCTGTGTCCGCTGGTCGCGGGACCGCACAACATGCCGGTGATCACCGACACGGCCGAGGTCCGCAAGGACCTCGCACTCGCCACGCTGTCCGCCATCACCCACGCCAAGGATCCGGACATCGGGGCCATACTGAAGGCAATGACGACCGTCCTGCGGGACACCCCCCACACCATCGCCGACCCGATCATCGAACTCATCGCCCGCGGCCTGGGCAAGCACCCGGCCGCAGAATTGTGGAGGAACCTGGTGGCCGTGGATCTCTCCTTCTACAAGTCATCCCTCTCGCAGGAACTCCGGGACGAGGGCCGGGCTGAGGGCCGAGCCGAAGGCGAAACGCGACGCGCCGCCGAAGACATCCTCGACGTCTTCGATGCCCGCGGCATCGACGTCCCCGACGCAGTGCGCACCCGCATCACCGACTGCACCGACCCCGAAACCCTGCGCCACTGGCTCCGGCGCGCCGTCACCGCACCCTCCGCCGACGCGATCTTCGCGGACGAGCAGCCCTGACATCCCCGCTGGCGCGCGCCCCGAGCCGACTCGGGGCGCCCCTGCGCAAACACCCAGCCGCAGAAATGTGGAGAACCTGGGCCGTGGATCTCTCCTTCTACAAGTCATCCCTCTCACAGGAACTCCGGGCCGAGGGCGAAACGCGCCGCGCCGCCGAAGACATCCTCGTCGTCTTCGATGCGCGCGGCATCGACGTCCCCGACGACGTTCGCGCACGCATCACCGACTGCACCGACCCCGAAACCCTCCGCCGCTGGCTCCGGCGCGCTGTCACCGCGCCCACCGCCGACGCGATCTTCGTCGATGAGCAGCCCTGACATCGGCCCGAGCCGGCCGCCTGAAGGAAACGCAGGCCGGGAAGCCCAAGAAGCCCTACGAGTGACCCAGCTCCGCCGTTTCCTCGTCGGAGACGTCCGGCACCGACCCCGAATCCCGCCCCGGCCGCAGCGGAAACGGGTCCACCCGTGTCTCGTCGATCACCGGCGGAGCCGGCTGCGGTGGCTTCGGCATGATCGCTGCCTCGGAGTGGCCCCCGCACCCGTACGCCAGTGACACCACCCGGCCGTCGGCCGGTGAGAACTCGTTCGCGCAGACGCCGAAGGCCTGCCCCAGGGACCCCCCGATCGGTACCAGGAAGCCGCACGTCACGCACGCCGCGGGGGCCGCCTGGGCCATCGGCGTCTTCGGGCCGTACGCCTCTTCCCAGCGGTCGGCGGCCACATGCAGCCCGTACCGGGAGAGCACCCGGGCGCGCCGCATGCCCAGTTCCTCCGCGACCGCCGCGATGGAGCCGCGCGTGGGCGCGGTCGGCAGCGCGGCCGGGGGCCCGGCGGTGACCTCGGCGTCCTCGGCCTCGACCAGTTCCGCCATGTCCGCGGAGACCGCGGAGTTCGGCGGCGGCTCCTCCTCGCCGGACCAGCCCGGCTCCAGCCGCAGATCCTCCGCGTCCGTGGGGAGGAGGTCGCCGGGGCCCATGTCGCCGGGCCGCAGACGCTCGCTCCACGGCACCCACTCCGGCGCCAGCAGCGCGTCCGGGCCGGGCAGCAGCACCACCTCGTCCAGCGTCACGATCTTCGCGCGCGACGCCCGCGCCACGGTCACGGCCCAGCGCCAGCCGCGGTACCCGAGTTCCTTGCACTCGAAGAAGTGCGTGACAACGCGGTCCCCCTCGGAGGCCAGACCGGCGTGCTCCCCGACGACGCCGGGCGCGGCGGCCTCCTCGGCCGCGGCGCGGGCTAGATCGACGGCCTCGGCGCACAGGCGGTCGGGGGTGCGGCTTCGCGTTGTCGCTGCGCTCACAGGTATCGCTTCTCTCCTACGCCGTCTCTCAGTGCGCCTGCCGGAAGGCGACGGGGCGGACGGAGCGGACCTGGGGACCGCGTCGACGTCCGCGCCCTGTCGCGCTCGGGCGCACCTGTGTCATCCATTCTGCGGGATGGCCGAGAGGCGCGCGGCCGAGAACGTTCGCCACGGCGCGCTACGCACGCTACCCCTTCACGGCCGCCGGGCCTACACCGACGGCTCATGATCGCCACGAAGCGCGCGTCCATACGCGCCGGAACCGCACTACCGAAGCCCATCTCAGGGCACTATGAACGTCGTGGCAACCGCAAGGTCGCCCCAGGGCACCTCCGGGACGGGTGGGGTCAAGGGGAACAACCGAGGCGGCGGAGAGGGCCGGACAGGCGGCCCGCTCCGCTCGATCGCCCGTGCCCTGCACTTCCCGGTGACCGGCACCGCCCGCGGCATCCGCAAGGCCACGCACGCGCACGGCGCCGGCGAGTCCGGTCTCGGCAAGCTGATCGAACTGCACGGCGTGAACGGCGCCGGCGACGTGATGATCACCATCGCCCTCGCCTCCACCGTCTTCTTCGCCGTCCCCACCGACGAGGCCCGCGGCCGCGTCGCCCTCTACCTCGCGATCACCATGGCGCCGTTCACCCTGCTCGCGCCCGTGATCGGCCCCCTCCTCGACCGCGTCCCGCACGGCCGCCGCGCGGCGATGGCGGGCGCGATGCTGGCCCGGGCGCTGCTCGCGCTGGTGCTGTCCGGCGCGGTGATCAACGGCAGCATCGAGATGTACCCGGCGGCGCTCGGCGTGCTGGTCGCGTCCAAGGCCTACGGGGTCGTACGCAGTGCCGTGGTGCCCCGGCTCCTGCCGCCCCGCTTCTCCCTGGTGAAGGCCAACTCCCGGGTCACCCTCGGCGGTCTGCTCGCCACCGGCGTGGCCGCGCCGATCGGTGCGGGGCTCCAGGCGCTCGGCCCGCGCTGGCCGCTGTACGGCGCCTTCGTGCTCTTCGTCGCCGGTACGTTTCTGTCGTTCTCCCTGCCGCACAAGGTCGACTCGGCCAAGGGCGAGGACACGGCGCTGCTCGCGGCGGACGAGGCGCATCTGCACGGCCCGCACCGCAAGCCGGTCAAGCGCCCGGGCCTGCGCACGGTCGGCATCGCGGTCACGCACGCCCTGGGCGTGAACGCGGCGATCCGCTGCCTGGCCGGGTTCCTGATCTTCTTCCTGGCGTTCCTGCTGCGTGAGCATCCGCTGACCGGGCAGAGCGCGGCGGTGTCGCTGGGCATGGTGGCGGTCGCGGCCGGGGTGGGCAACGCGCTCGGCACGGCGGTCGGGGCGTGGCTGAAGGCGCGGGCGCCGGAGCTGATCATCGTGACCGTCGTCGCGGTCGAGCTGGCGGTCGCGGTGACGGCGGCGCTGTTGTTCAGCGCGTTCCTGGTGGCGTGCCTGGCGGCGGTCGCCGGGTTCGCGCAGGCGCTGGCCAAGCTGTCGCTGGACGCGCTGATCCAGCGGGACGTACCGGAACTGGTGCGCACCTCGGCGTTCGCGCGCTCGGAGACGCTGCTGCAGATGTCCTGGGTGCTGGGCGGCGCGATCGGCATCGCCCTGCCGCTGAACGGCACCCTGGGCATGACGGTGGCCGCCGCCGTCCTGGCCGCCGGCTGGCTGACCACGGTCCGCGGCCTCCTCATCTCCGCCCGCCAGGGCGGCCGCGCCCACCCGCGAGTGGCCTGACCCAGGGCGGCCGCGCCCACCCGCGAGTGGCCTGACCCAGGGCGGCCGCGCCCACCCGCGAATGGCCTGACCCAGGGCGGGCCACACCCGCCCGCGCGCGGGCTGCCCCACGGCGGCCGCACCCGCCCACGAGTGGGCTGCCCCACGGCACGCCCCCGCACCCCACCTGGGCAGGCCACTGGACATGCCCGATAGCCTTCAACCATGACCATGCAATCCGCTGTGCGACGCCGCCGCGCCGTCGCCGCCGCCGGCGCCGTTTCCGCCGGACTGCTCGTCCTGTCGGCCTGCGACAAGCCGACGCCGATGTCGACGATCACCGTCGGCTCCAGCTCGGTCCACTCCGAGGCGACCTGCTACAGCCACGACGCCGCCCTGAAGACCGCTGAGCTGACCGAGTGCCTCAAGGACTCGGACATCAAGTCCATCTCGGTCGATCCCGAAGAAACCGTTCGCTTCGGCGTGGAT
This sequence comes from Streptomyces sp. Z423-1, assembly GCF_013009255.1. NCBI lineage: Bacteria > Bacillati > Actinomycetota > Actinomycetes > Kitasatosporales > Streptomycetaceae > Streptomyces > Streptomyces sp. Z423-1. Next base: position 5,177,270 of record NZ_CP053109.1, on the reverse strand, counting down.
CCGGGGATCGCGGACAAGGGCTGGACGATCCTGATGAACGGCCAGCCGCTCACCGACGCCAGCAACAAGACCTACCGCACCATCCCGGGCAGCGTGTTCTTCAACGCCCAGTACGGCGCCCAGGGCGACTCCACGCTGGTCTCCATCAGGGAGGGCGAGCAGGAGGTCACCGGTTTGTGGTCCTTCAAGCTGAAGAAGGACGCCTGACCACGTCCGCCGCACGGATCCTCGTAGCCACCGCGGTCCCCGCCGAGCGGGACGCGGTGGCACGGGCGTTCCCGGAGCCCGGCCGGGAGGTGTACGGGCCCGGTGTGGCTCTGCACCGCACCGGTGAGAGCTTCGACCTGCTCGCCGCCGGGGTCGGCCCGGCGGCCGCCGCCGCATCCGTCGCAGCCGCGCTGACCGCCGCCCGGCTCCAGGGGACGCCGTACGGCCTGGTCGTCTCGGCCGGGATCGGCGGCGGGTTCCTTCCCGAGGCCCCCCTCGGCTCGCTGGTCGTCTCCGACCGGATCACCGTCGCCGACCTGGGCGCGGAGACCCCCGACGGGTTCCTGCCGGTGACCGAGCTGGGCTTTGGCAGGGTCACCCACTTTCCGCCCAGGTCACTCGTACGGGGAGCCGCGGCCGCCACCGGGGCCCGCACCGGCACGGTCCTGACCGTCTCCACGGTCACCGGCACCGCCTCCCGGGGCGCCGTCCTGCGCGAGCGCCACCCTCGGGCCCTGGCGGAGGCCATGGAGGGCTTCGCGGTCGCCGAGGCGGCCGACGCGCACGGCGCGGCCTTCCTGGAGATCCGCGCCATCTCCAACCCGGTGGGCCCGCGTGACCGCGCCGCCTGGCGCATCGGCGACGCGCTGACCGCCCTGACGGAGGCCTTCGGGAAGCTCGCACCCGTCCTGGAGAGTTGGACCCCACATGACGACGACCGGTAAGACGCTGCACATCGCGTACTCCCCCTGCCCCAACGACACCTTCGTCTTCGACGCCCTCGCCCACGGCCGCGTCCCCGGCGCGCCCGCACTGGACGTGACGTTCGCGGACATCGACGTCACCAACGGCATGGCCGAGCGCGGCGAGCTGGATGTGCTGAAGGTGTCGTACGCCGTGCTGCCGTACGTCCTCGGCACCTACACCCTGCTGCCGTGCGGCGGCGCGCTGGGCCGGGGCTGCGGGCCGCTGGTGCTGACCCGGGAGCCGGGCACCGACCTGACCGGGCGCACCGTCGCGGTGCCGAGCGAGAGGTCGACGGCGTATCTGCTGTTCCGCCTGTGGGCCGCCGACACGCTGCCCGGCGGGGTCGGCGAGATCGTCGTGATGCCGTTCCACGAGATCATGCCCGCCGTGCGGGACGGGAAGGTCGACGCGGGCCTGGTCATCCACGAGGCGCGCTTCACATACCAGAACTACGGCCTGCACAAGCTCGCCGACATGGGCGAGCACTGGGAGCACACCACCGGACTGCCGATCCCGCTGGGCGCGATCGTCGCCAAGCGGACGCTGGGCGAGCAGACCCTGACGCGGCTCGCCGAGGCCATCCGCGCATCAGTCCACATGGCCTGGGAGGACCCCGAGGCCTCCCGCCCGTACGTCATGGCGCACGCCCAGGAGATGGACCCGGTCGTCGCCGACCAGCACATCGGGCTGTACGTCAACGAGTTCACCGCCGGCCTCGGCGAGGACGGCTACGCGGCCGTCCGCGGTCTGCTCACCCGTGCGGCGGCCGAGGGGCTGGTACCGCCCCTCGGCCCGGATGCGCTGGACTTCCCGTAGCGCACCAATAGCGCAGGTCCCGTAGCGCGGGTCCAGTAGCGCGGGTCTATACGTCGAGCTGGTCGGCGACCGCCCGGAGCAGACCGGCGATCTTCTTGCCGGAGGCCTTGTCGGGGTAGCGGCCCTTTTCGAGCATCGGGGTGATGTTCTCCAGAAGCGTGGTCAGGTCCTGGACGATGGAGGCCAGCTCGTCCGGCTTCTTGCGCTGGGCGGCCGCGACCGACGGGGTCGGGTCCAGGAGGGTGACGGAGAGGGCCTGGTCGCCGCGCTGCCCGGCGACGACCCCGAACTCCACGCGCTGTCCCGGCTTGAGCGTCTCGACTCCGGCGGGGAGAACCGAGGAATGGACGAAGACGTCACCGCCGTCGTCGCGGGAGAGAAAGCCGAAGCCCTTCTCGCTGTTGAACCACTTGACCTTGCCGGTAGGCACGTCTGTCCTCGTCCTCGTACTCGTCGGAAAACTGCTTCTGAAACGGCTCTTGATAGCACTGGGGCGGGTCGTCCGTGACCCGCCGGTACCAAGGCTAATGGTCTTCAGGCCGGTGACAAGACGTCACCCGGTTGTTCCTTCGCGCTGGGAACTACCCTGGTCCGGTGCGTGACAAAACCCAACCGAATTCCGCCGGGCCCGGTGATCGACTGATCCGTGCCGGTGCCGTCGTCTTCATCGTCGGGGCCGTGGCCACTCTGGTCACAGTGGCTCCGCTCTTCCTCGGTATGACGCCTTTTCCCACGTACATGTTCGGTTTGAGCATGCTCATGGGGGTCGGCTTCCTCATCGCCGGAGCGGGGCTGCTCCGGTCGATCGCGGCGGGGCGGCGTCAGGCGCGCGGCGCGTCGAGATAGGCCGAAAGCCACTCCGGGAACTCGCCCAGGCCGGTGAGTACGACGTCCGCGCCCGCCGCCTTCAGCTCCTCGGTGCCGAACGGGCCGGTCGCCACCGTCACCGACAGCGCCTCGGCCGCGCGGGCCCCGCGGATGTCGCCGGTGTGGTCGCCGACGTACACGGCCGCGCCGTGCTCGCGCAGCGCCGCCGCCTTCGCCTCCGCCCACAGGTCGCCGACCACCGCGTCCGGCTCGATGCCGAGGTGGGCGAGGTGCAGCTTGGCGTTGGGCTCGTACTTGGCGGTGACCACGAGCGTGCGCCCACCGGCCGCGCGCACCGCCGCTATCGCCTCGTGCGCGCCGGCCATGGCGGGCGTCGCGGCGATGGCGATCGTCGGGTACATCGCCCGGTAGGCGTCGGCCATCGCGGGGACCTCGTCCGCCGGGAACCAGTGCCGCAGCTCCTCCTCCAGCGGCGGCCCCAGCCGGGTGATCGCGAGATCGGCGTCGATGTACGTCCCCGTCCGCTCGGCCAGCGCCAGGTAGCAGGCGTGGATGCCGGGGCGGGAGTCGATGAGCGTCATGTCGAGATCGAAGCCGACGGTGAGCGGGCGCGAGGTCATGGGGGCCATTGTGCCGAGTGGGGGGAGGGTGCGAGGCGAACGGGTCCGGGGCCCGGACCCCGTGCCCCGGCAGGCAACGTTTGCCCCGTCGCGACGCCCGGCACGCACTGGGGCACTAGCTCTTCTTCTGGGAGCGCCACACCAGGAACAGCGCCGACGCCACGGCCGCGCCCCGCACCACCCAGGGCCAGGTCTCGGCGAGGGCGTCGTTCATGTGGCCGTCGGCGATGGGGGTGCCCCAGCGGCCGTCGAGCCTGCCCCACAGGAAGACGAAACCGGCGGCGACCGCGGCACCGGGCAGGATCAGCACCGCCAGCTTCGTCTCCCACCTGGTCAGACGGCGGGACGCGTACGCGATGAGCCAGCCGACGGCGAGCGGGAGCAGGTTGCCGAGCACGGCACCGGCGACGAGGAGGGCCGCGGCGAGCAGCAGGAGGGGGTTGGTCCAGGTGCCGGGGGACGGCAGGAGCCGGCGGCGCGGGGCGGGCTGGTCGGCACCGGGGTCCGGGGCGGGCTCCGGGGTCTTCTGAGCCGTCGGCTCGGGGTCGGCGTCCTTCTCCTCCTCCGGCGGCCTGAGCAGCTCCGGGATCTCCACGCCGCCGACGAACCCGGGCACGCTGTCGCCGACGCCGAAGGGGCTGCTGTCCACCCGCCACCAGTCGGGCTGGGTGGCGCTGTCCCCGAGTTCGTGCTCGCCCGCGCGGTGCGGCGGGGCGGGGGCGTCGGCGCGCGGGCGCGAGGTCTCCGGCTCGGCGGGCCGGGACAGCGGCACGACCCGGCGCACCCCCTTACCCCTCGGCCGAAGCTCCTTCTCCCGCTGTACGGGCACGGCGGCGGCCGGCGGCGCCACGCCACCGCCACCGTCCCCCGCCGCGGCGACCACCTCGTCCGGGCTGCCCATGCGGGCCAGGATGCGGCGGACGGCGGCGGGGCTGTCGACGACGGCCTTGGCGCGGCGCCGGTCGATCTCGTCGCGCAGCTGGGAGACCAGGCGCATGCGGGTGGCGGAGGGCAGCTGCCGCTGCTGAGCCACGTCACCGACGCGGCTCAGATACTCGTAGACGACCTTGTCGCTCTCGATCCCCACGCTGTCCCCTCCGGGGCGGGTGTGCCGGGTTCCCGTGCCACGACGTTAGCGCAGGGTGATCCGGCGGTTCGCCGTCCTGCCCAGCCTGTCGGCGCCGGGCCCCGCCCGGCATGTGGATGCTCCGCGCACCCCGGCGCCGACCCGCTACCGTTGACCGGATGAGCACCGAGGAGAAGCCGGCGGCCCCGCGGTCCCTCGCGGAGGCGCTTCGCGCGCGGGACGACGCCTCGCTGGCCGCGCTCCTGCGCAGCCGGCCCGATCTCATCACGCCCGTCCCCACCGACCTCACCCAGCTCGCGACCCGCGCCGGCACCCGCGCCTCGGTGGTCCGCGCCCTGGAGCGGCTGGACCGCTTCGCCCTGCAGACGGCCGAGGCACTGGCCGTGGCGGCCGATCCGGCGACGTACGAGGAACTGCTCGGGCTCATGGCCGGCGACGACGGCGACCCCCTCGTCGCCGCCGCTCTGCCGCGCGGCCTCGGCACGCTGCGCGAGCAGGCCCTCGTCTGGGGCGCCGACGACCGGCTGCGCCTGGTGCGCACCGCCCGTGAGCTGCTCGCCCCGACCCCGCAGCATCCGTCGCCGACCGGGCTGGGCCCGAGCGTCCAGGAGGCGACGGCGGGCATGTCGCCGGGCCGGATCCAGGAGCTCGTCACGGTCGTCGGGCTGCCCTCCACGCACGACTCCGTCTCCGCGACGGCCGCGCTCACCGCGCTGTTCACCGACCGCAAGCGGATGTCCGCGCTGCTCGACGAGGCCCCGGCCGAGTCGGTGGAGGTGCTGGAGCGGCTGGTGTGGGGGCCGCCGTACGGGCAGGTCACCGCCGACCCGGCGCCCCGGCTGCGCTGGCTGCTGGACCGCGGGCTGCTGCTGCCGACGGCGCCCGGCACGGTCGTACTCCCCCGCGAGGTGGCCCTGCACCTGCGCGGCGGCCGTGCGCACCGCACGCCGGAGCCGGTGCCGCCGCCCGTGGAGGCGGCGGCCGCGCACCGTCCACAGGTTGTGGACGCCACGGCGGCCGGGCAGGCGTACACCGCGCTGGCGACCGTCGAGGAGCTGCTGAAGGACTGGGACGAGGGCGGCCCGGCGGTGCTGCGGGCGGGTGGGCTGAGCGTCCGCGACCTGAAGCGGACCGCCGTCGCGCTCGACGTGTCCGAGCCGGTCGCCGCCTTCTGGGTCGAGCTGGCCTACGCGGCGGGCCTGGTCGCCTCCGACGGGGAGGCCGACGAGCGGTACGCGGCGACCCCGGCCTACGACGAGTGGCTGGAGCAGCCCGCCGCCCAGCGCTGGGCCCGGCTGGCGGAGGCATGGTTGACGGCGACCCGGACGGCCGGGCTGGTGGGCGGCCGGGACGCGAAGGACCGCGCGCTGGCCGCGCTGGGGCCGGGGCTCGACCGGTCGGCGGCTCCGGAGGTACGGCACCGGGTGCTGAGCCTGCTCGCGGAGTTGCCGGAGGGGGCGGCTGCGGCGGGTGAGTCGGTGCTGGCGCGGCTGCGCTGGGAGCGGCCGCTACGGCGGGACCCGCAGCGGGACATCCAGCGGGACACCGCCCCCGAGGCCGATCTGCGGGTCCGGCTCGCCCAGTGGGCGCTGTCCGAGGCCGAGTTGCTCGGGGTGACCGGGCGGGGGGCGCTCTCGGCGCACGGGCGGGCGCTACTGGGGGCGCACGCTCCGGCGCACGCGCCGGTGGAGGATCCCGAGGGCCCCGGAGACAAGCTCCCCGTGCACCATCGCCCCACCCCGCCCCTGGAACCCCTCACCCCCGCCGAGCAGTCCGTCGCCTCCGCCACGGCCGCCCGGCTGCTCGCCCCGCTGCTGCCCGAACCGCTGGACCACGTCCTGCTGCAGGCCGATCTGACGGCGGTGGCGCCGGGCCCGTTGCAGCGGCACCTCGCGGACCTGCTGGGCGTGCTCGCCGACGTGGAGTCCAAGGGCGGGGCGACCGTCTACCGCTTCACGCCCGCCTCCGTACGCCGCGCCCTGGACGCCGGCCGCAGCGCCTCCGACCTGCACGCCTTCCTCGCCAAGCACTCCCGTACGCCGGTTCCGCAGCCGCTGGCGTACCTGATCGACGACGTGGCCCGCAGGCACGGGCACCTCCGGGTGGGCGCGGCCTCGGCGTATGTGCGCTGCGACGACGACGCGCTGCTGAACGAGATCCTCGCCGACAAGCGGTCCGCCGGACTGCGGCTGCGCCGCCTCGCGCCGACGGTGCTGGCCGCGCAGGCCGACCCGGCGACCCTGCTGGAGGGGCTACGCACGATGGGCTTCGCGCCCGCCGCCGAGTCCGCCGAGGGCGACGTACTGATCACGCGGGCGCACGCCCACCGCAGCCCGCCGCGCACCCCGCCGGAGCCGGTGCCGGAGGGCCCGCCCGTGCCCGACGCCACGCTCCTCGGGGCCGCGATCCGCGCGATCCGGGCGGGCGACCTGGCCTCGACGGCGCCACGGAAGTCCGCCACGCCCACCGCGACCGGCGGCGGCCTGCCGCGCACCAGCTCCGCGGAGACCCTCGCCACCATGCAGGCCGCCGTCCTGACCGGCCAGGCCCTGTGGATCGGGTACGTCAACGCCGAGGGCGCCGCCAGTCAGCGGGTGATCGCGCCGGTACGGGTGGAGGGCGGCTTCGTGACGGCGTACGACCACACCGCGGACGAGGTCCGCACGTATCCGCTGCACCGGATCACGGGGGTGGCGGAGCTGGCGGACGAGTAGCCCCACCGGGGCCTCACCCGTGCGGGCGAACGCCGGGATTCATGCACGCCACGCCGGGGCCTTCCCACCCATGAGGGAGCTTGCGGCACATCCCGCATCGCTGCGCGGCGAGCCGGGCAGCCACCGGATGTCCTGATCAAGCCCGAGCCGACCTCCGGGGAGTTCGGGCGAGCACGTCCGAAAGGAAAACCCGCATGCGAGCTGCCCGTCGTGTCGCCGCCGTGCTGGCCGTCACCGCCGTGATGCTCGGCGCCCTCACCACCCAGGCCGCCGCCCTTGAGGTCGCCGGGATCATCATCGAGCTCCCGGCCGTCTGACGTCCCCCCGCACACCCGTCGGGCCGGTCCCTGCGTCCCGGGTCCGGCCCGCCCGACGAAACCCTGAGACGAACCACTGAAAGGCCCTGGCGTCCCCATGCGTTCCAAGCTCCCCCAGCGCGCCCACCGCGCCATCGCCGTCTCCGCCGCCGCGGTGGTGACCACGGCCGCCCTCGTCGTCGCGCTCGCGCCCGAGGCCTCGGCGGCGGCCACGCCGCTGCCGCTGCCGATCGCGGGTGCCGGAGGCGAGCCCCTCGTCAACGTCGACGGGCACATCTTCGCTCAGCCACTGGTCAACAACCTCACCCTGCCCACTCTGAAGTAGCCCGGCGCATCCGGTAGCTGTCCCCTTCGAGGCGGACGATCTCGGCGTGATGGGCCAGCCGGTCCACCATCGCCGGGGCGGCCGCACCGCCGAACACCTCGTCCCACCGCTCCAGCGGGCGGTCGCCGGTGACGATCAGCGAGCCGCGCTCGTAGCGGTGCGCGACCAGCCGGAAGAAGAGCTGCGAGGTGTCGGCGTCGAAGGGCAGATAGCCGACCTCGTCGACGATCAGCAGCGGGTAGGAGTCGAGGCGGTGCAGCTCCTCGCCGAGCCGGCCGTCGGCCTGCGCCTTCGCCAGCCGCGCCGCCCACTCACCGGCGGTCGCGAACAGCACCCGGTGACCGGCCTGGCAGGCGCGCACACCGAGGCCGACGGCGAGGTGCGTCTTGCCGGTGCCGGGCGGCCCCACGAACACGACGTTGCGCCGGGCGACCACGAAGTCCAGCTTGCCGAGCCGGGCCACGGCCTCCCGGTCGAAGGACCGCGGGTGCTCGGCGTCGAAGTCCTCCAGCAGCTTGCGGGCGGGGAACCCGGCCGCCCGCAGCCGCGTCTCGGCGCTCGGCGCCTCCTCCCGCTGGGCGGGGATCACGGCCCTCCCGGGCGGAGCGTCCTCGGCGGCGTGCGGCTGCTGGGGCTGGAGGGAGTACTGGTGGGGCTGATGGGTGGACTGGTGGGCCCGCTCGGCCTGCGCCGCCATCGGCCCCGACATGTACGCGAGGATCGCGGCCGAGACGATGAACGCCATGTGGATCACCGTGCCCCACAGCAGTGAGTGCCGTGAGGTGTGGTGCACATCCACGAACATCTGCAGCAGGTGGACGGACGAGATACCGACAATGGCGGTGGCCAGCTTGACCTTCAGCACGTTGGAGTTCACGTGCGACAGCCATTCCGGCTGGTCACGGTGGCCCTGGAGGCCGATGCGGGAGACGAACGTCTCGTAGCCGCCGACGATCACCATGATCAGCAGATTGGCGATCATGACGACGTCGACGAGTTTGAGCACGGCGAGCATGACGTAGTTCTCTGTCGCCTGCCCGGTGATGCAGCGGACGATTAACGACCAGAGTTCGTTGAAGAACTTGTAGACGTACACCCCCTGGGCTGCCACGAGACCGAAGTACAGCGGCGCCTGCAGCCAGCGCGTGGCGAACAGCGCGTAACCGAGGGTGGTGGTCGGCGGGGACGGGGCACGAGTGATGGCCTGCACGCCCTGCATTGTTCGCAGCCACCGCCGTCCAGGTGAAACCACGCCACTCACACGAATGAAAAGACATCCTGTAGGACTCCGAGAAGGATCAGGCACACTGGACGTTTGGCCCCCACCGAGCATCCGGAAAGGCAGCCACGCGTGAACGGACCACTGATCGTCCAGTCGGACAAGACCCTGCTCCTCGAAGTCGATCACGAGCAGGCCGACGAGTGCCGTCGGGCGATCGCGGCGTTCGCCGAGCTGGAGCGGGCGCCCGAGCACATCCACACCTACCGGGTGACGCCGCTCGGCCTGTGGAACGCGCGCGCGGCCGGGCACGACGCCGAGCAGGTCGTGGACGCGCTGGTGACGTACAGCCGCTATCCCGTGCCGCACGCGCTGCTCGTCGACATCGCCGACACGATGGACCGGTACGGCCGTCTGACCCTGAGCAAGCACCCGGCGCACGGGCTGGTGCTGACGACCACCGACCGGCCGGTGCTGGAGGAGGTGCTGCGCTCGAAGCGGATCGCGCCCCTCGTCGGTGCCCGGATCGACCCCGACACCGTCGCCGTGCATCCGTCCGAGCGGGGGCAGATCAAGCAGATGCTGCTGAAGCTGGGCTGGCCGGCCGAGGACCTCGCCGGGTACGTCGACGGCGAGGCGCACCCGATCGAGCTGAACGAGGACGGCTGGGCGCTGCGGCCGTACCAGAAGCAGGCCGTGGAGAACTTCTGGCACGGCGGGTCCGGAGTCGTCGTACTGCCCTGTGGGGCCGGTAAGACGCTGGTCGGTGCCGGGTCCATGGCCCAGGCGAAGTCGACGACCCTGATCCTCGTCACCAACACGGTCTCGGCGCGGCAGTGGAAGCACGAGCTGGTGAAGCGGACCTCGCTGACCGAGGACGAGATCGGCGAGTACAGCGGTACGAGGAAGGAGATCCGGCCGGTCACCATCGCGACGTACCAGGTGCTGACGACGAAGCGGAAGGGTGTCTACCCGCACCTGGAGCTGTTCGACTCCCGGGACTGGGGGCTGATCGTCTACGACGAGGTGCATCTGCTGCCCGCGCCGGTCTTCAAGTTCACCGCGGATCTTCAGGCGCGGCGGCGGCTGGGGCTGACGGCGACGCTGGTGCGGGAGGACGGCCGTGAGTCGGACGTGTTCTCGCTGATCGGGCCGAAGCGGTTCGACGCGCCGTGGAAGGAGATCGAGGCGCAGGGGTACATCGCGCCCGCCGACTGCGTGGAGGTCCGGGTGAACCTGACGGACTCCGAGCGGCTCGCGTACGCGACGGCGGAGCAGGAGGAGAAGTACCGCTTCTGCTCCACGACCGAGACCAAGCGGAAGGTGACGGAGGCGATCGTCCGGCGGTTCGCCGGGCAGCAGATCCTCGTCATCGGGCAGTACATCGACCAGCTCGACGAGCTGGGGGAGCATCTCGGGGCGCCGGTGATCAAGGGCGAGACGTCCAACGCCCAGCGCGAGAAGCTCTTCGACGCCTTCCGGGAGGGCGAGATCAGCGTCCTGGTCGTCTCCAAGGTCGCCAACTTCTCCATCGACCTGCCGGAGGCGACGGTCGCCGTCCAGGTGTCCGGGACCTTCGGCTCGCGTCAGGAGGAGGCGCAGCGGCTGGGGCGCGTGCTGCGCCCGAAGGCGGACGGCCACCAGGCGCACTTCTACTCGGTCGTCGCCCGCGACACGCTCGACCAGGACTTCGCGGCCCACCGCCAGCGGTTCCTGGCGGAGCAGGGGTACGCGTACCGGATCGTGGACGCGGACGAGTTGCTGGCGGGGAGCTGACGCCGTAACACCGTACGCAGGGCCCTCGACGCCAGCACCGCCAGGCCCACGAGGGGATAGGGCGAGGCCAGGGGCTGTTGCCACCACGGGAGGTGGAGGTCCAGGTCGGCCTGGTGGGGGACGAGCCACATGGTGCGGGCCGTGAAGAGGAACGTCACGGTGAGCGCGAGGTGGGTGCGGCCGTCTGCCAGGAGTACGGCGATCAGCGGGACGCACCAGACCCAGTGGTGGGACCAGCTGATCGGTGAGATCAGCAGCGCGGTGACCGCCGTCAGCAGCAGGGCGTGACGGTCGTCCGGCGTGCGGTGGATCAGCCACAGGGCGGTGGCCGCGATCAGGACGGCGGGCGCCACCCAGGCGAGGCCCGGCGCCGGGTCGCCCAGGGCGCGGGCGATCAGGCCCTGGAGCGACTGGTTGTCGATGATCCAGGGCTTGCCCACCCGGTCGGTCTCGTAGAGGCGGCGCAGCCAGAAGTCCGCGCTGGCGGCGGGGAGCGCCAGCGCGCCGAGGGCGACGGTCGCCGCGAAGGCGGTCGTGGCGGTGGCGGCCTCCCGGTGACGGCCGCGCAGCAGCAGGTACGCGATGAAGACGACCGGCGTGAGCTTGATGCCGGCCGCGATGCCGACGGCCACGCCCTTGCCGGGGGCGCCGGGCGGGCGCGTGAGGTCCCAGAGGACCAGGCAGGCGAGGGCGAGGTTGATCTGGCCGTAGAGGAGCGTCTGGAAGACCGGTTCCAGCCAGAGGACGAGGGCGGTGGCCGTGCAGAGGGCCGGGAGGCGCAGGGGGCGGCCGGCGAGTCGGGCCGAGAGGTGGACCAGGCAGGCGGTGAGCAGGGTGTTGGCCGCGAGGAAGCCGGCCTTCAGGACCGCTACGGGGATCCAGGCGGCGGGGGTGAAGACGAGCGCGGCGAAGGGGGGATAGGTGGCGGGGAGCCGCCACTCGGTGACGGTGAAGGCGTAGAGGTCACGGCCGTGCAGGACGGCTGCGCCCTCGGCCCGGTACACCAGGGCGTCGGCCATGGGCGGGTGTTGTACGACGCACAGGGCGGCGAAGGCCGCGACGGAGACGGCGAGGAGGGTCGCGGAAGCTGCCGAGCGTGATCGTCTCGTCACACCGTGACACTAGACGCTCACTTGCGGCGGACGCCCGCCTCCTCGCCGTACTCACCGAGGATGATCACATCGAACGCGGCGCCCGCGAACACCCGGACGGCACGCAGGGCTTCGCCGAGGCGGTGACGGTGGCTGCCGGTGAGGACTGAGGCGCCGGAGGGCCCGGCCGGGGCGGGGGCTGGGGTGAAGGTCGCTGCACTCATGTATCCATGGTGGATTTCGCACCGTAAAGGGGGCATCGGCCTGGGGGCCGAACCTGCCTGGCTCTTGGGTAGCCCTTCAGGGGGAGCCGTGGCCCTGAGGGAGGAGGACTGGGCCCCTAGGGGGTGTAGGGGGCGGGGCGTGGGGCGCGGGGGGGGGCGGGCGTGGGGAGCGCGGGGCGGGGCGAGGGGAGCGCGGGGCGGGGCGAGGGGAGCGCGGGGCGGAGGGAGAGGGCCTGAGGGGTGGGCCGCAGGGGGCCGTGGGGAGCGGGCCTGAGCGGCGAGCCGCGGGCGGCCGTGGGGAGCGGGGCCTGAGCGGCGGACCGCAGGCGGTCGTGGGGAGCGGGCCTGAGCGGCGGACCGCAGGCGGCCATGGCGACCAGCCTGAGGGCGGCGAGTTGGCGGTGGCCACGGGGGGCCGTAGGGCGGGCCTGAGGGGAGCCAGGCCGGTGGGCCGTGGGGGAGGCCAGTGAGGCGGGCCAAGGGGAGGTCGGTGTGGCCGGTGGGGAGATATTCGTTGGCCCGGTCTCTGCCGCTCACCTAGAATCTCCGCTCTTGCCCGCCTCCCTCGGGGAGTGCCGCCGCCCGGACGGAAACCGGGGGCATCCCTCACCGCACCCGTAGCTCTTCGGAGGCACCGCCTTGTCCACGCCCGCCGACGATCCGCTCGCCCGCGAGCGTTCCCACCTCACCGCGTCCCGCGCCGCCCTGCGGGCCATGCGGGCGGACGTCGAGTCGCTCGACATCAGCGACGTCACCGCCAACTGGGTCAACGCCCAGATCCTGGAACGCCAGATCGACGAGCGCATCAAGGCCCTCGCCGACCTCAGCGACACGCCGCTGTTCTTCGGCCGCCTCGACTACCTGCACGCACCCGGCGTCGAGCAGGCCGAGGGCGCGGAAGGCGAGTGCTTCTACATCGGGCGCCGACATGTGCACGACGCGGACGGCGACCCCATGGTCATCGACTGGCGTGCGCCGGTCTCGCAGCCGTTCTACCGGGCGTCCAAGAACGACCCGATGGACATCGCGCTGCGCCGCCGTTTCGGTTACATCGGCGGGGAGTTGACGGCGTACGAGGACGAGCATCTCTCCGACCCGGCCGAGGCGGCGCGGACCAGCAAGCTGCTCCAGCAGGAGATCGAGCGCCCGCGTGTCGGCCCGATGCGGGACATCGTCGCCACGATCCAGCCCGAGCAGGACGAGATCGTCCGCAGCGGGCTCGGCGGCACGGTGTGCGTGCAGGGCGGCCCCGGCACCGGAAAGACCGCGGTCGGCCTGCACCGCGTGGCCTACCTCCTCTACGCCCACCGCGACCGGCTGGCCCGCACGGGCACGCTGGTGATCGGCCCGAACCGCTCCTTCCTGCACTACATCGAACAAGTCCTCCCGGCACTGGGCGAGTTGACGGTCCGGCAGGCCACGGTCGACGACTTGGTGGCGCATGTTGAGGTGCGGGGCACGGACGACGCGGCGGCCGCGCTCGTCAAGGGGGACGCGAGGATGGCGGAGGTCGTCCGCCGGGCGCTGTACGCGCACGTGACCATGCCGACGGAGCCGGTCGTCGTGGTGCGCGGGTCGCGGCGGTGGCGGGTACCGGCGTACGAAGTCGAGGAGATCGTGCGGGAGTTGCTGGACCGGGGCATCCGGTACGGCGCCGCCCGCGAGGCGCTGCCGCAGCGGATCGCGCATGCCGTGCTGGTGCAGATGGAACGGTCGGGCGAGGCGCCGGACGACCGGGTGCAGGACGCGGTGGCACGCAACAGCGCCGTGAAGGCGGCCGTCAAGGCGATCTGGCCGGCCGTGGACCCGGCGAAGCTGGTGCTGCGGCTGCTGACGGACGCGGAGTTTCTCGCCGTACACGCGGAGGGCGTACTGAGCGAGGACGAGCAGAAGACGATCCTGTGGGCGAGACCGGCGCGGTCGGTGAAGTCGGCCAAGTGGTCGGCGGCGGACGCGGTGCTGATCGACGAGGCGCGGGACCTGATCGACCGCACGCCGTCCCTCGGCCATGTCGTCCTCGACGAGGCGCAGGACCTGTCGCCCATGCAGTACCGGGCGGTCGGCCGCCGCTGCACCACCGGCTCCGCAACGGTCCTCGGCGACCTGGCGCAGGGCACCACGCCGTGGGCGACGCGCAATTGGCAGGAGGCGCTCGCCCATCTGGGCAAGGACGACGCGGTGATCGAGGAACTGACGGCGGGTTTCCGCGTCCCGACGGACGTCATCACGTACGCCTCCCGGCTGCTGCCGCACATCGCGCCGGGCCTGACGCCGGTGGCGTCGGTGCGGGAGAACCCCGGTTCGTTCGAGGTACGGCAGGTCGCGGGCGACGCGGACGTGGTGGTGGCCTGCGCCGCATCGCTCACCCACGAGGGCTCGATCGGCCTGATCGCGGCGGACGCCCGGATCCCGGCGCTCGCGGAGGCGCTCACGTCGGCCGGGATCGGCTACCTGGCCCCCGGCGAGGAGACGTCGTACGACACCCGCCTGACGCTGGTCCCGGCCTCGCTGGCCAAGGGCCTGGAGTACGACTACGTGGTGCTGGACGAGCCGCAGGCGATCGTCGACGCCGAGCCGGACGAACAGACTGGCCTGCGGCGCCTATACGTGGGGCTGACCCGAGCTGTCTCGGGGCTGATCGTCACGCACATGGCGCCGCTGCCGCCACAACTCACCCAGGACGGCGGTCCCGGCCGCCCGTAGGGCGTGCTTTTTTCGGGATTCAACGAATTGCCGCAGACTACCCCAAAAGACCCCCACTGAGTACGTTGGTCACAGGGCACGACCGAGCGAGGTCGAGGACGATGGACGAACTCGCATCGTCGGCAGCCACGGCCTTGGTGGGGGCCATGACCACCGACGGATGGCAGCAGGTGAGGGCCACCCTCGTCGCTTGGTGGCGACGCGTACGTCCCCGCCAGGCGAACCGGGTGGACGCGGCCTTCGCCGAGTCCCGGGAACGTGTACTGACCGCCCGCCTGACGAACGACGAGGCCGAGGAGTCCCGGCTGGTGGCGGCCTGGGGCTCCCGGCTGACCGCGCTGCTGCGAGACGACCCCGCGCTGGGCGGCGAGCTGCGGCGGCTGATCAACGAGGAGATCGCCCCGCTGACGCGCCGCGACGACGGCCCCCGCACCGGATCACACGAGTTCCGGGCCGAGGCGTCCGGACATGGCCGGGTGTACCAGGCCGGGCGTGACCAGATCATCCACGAGTCATGAGTCCCGCCGGCGGACGGCCCGCGCACGGAGAGACCATCCGATGGGAGGCGCACGCCTCGGACCGGGCCAGGATCTATCAGGCGCGCCGGGATCTGTATCTCTCGGAGCGTGATCTGCACCTGCACTACGAGGACGGCGTGCGCACGGCCCGGCGCGTGCTCACCTCAGCGGAGTCCCAGGAGTGCCCGTATCCCGGTCTGGCCGCGTTCAGCGCGGAACAGGCGCAGTGGTTCTTCGGCAGGGACGCGCTGGTGGCCAAGCTGCTGGTCCAGCTGGACGCCTGCCTGGCGATGGGAGGGGCGCTGGTCGTCGTCGCGCCCTCCGGGGCCGGGAAGTCCTCGCTGCTCAGGGCGGGGCTCCTACCGGAGATCGCCCGGGGCGCCCTGCCGGGCTCGGCCCGCTGGCCCCGGCTGTGGCTGACGCCGACCGCGCATCCGATGGTGGCCCTGCGCACCTGCCTGTCGGAGGTGGTGAGCGCAGGAACGGGAGATTTGGATGACGAGCCGGTGTGGGCGCCTGCCGTCCTGCGGCGCGCACTCGCCGCGGGTGATGGCGAGGGCGGTGCGGAACGCCGTCTGGTGCTGGTCGTGGACCAGTTGGAGGAGCTGTTCACGCTGAGCGCCGACGAGCGGGAGCGACGGGACTTCCTGGACGCGGTGCTGCGCCTGGCGGAGCCGGGCCCCGGGGGCGAACCGGCTGTCGGCCTGGTCGTGTTCGGCCTGCGTTCGGACTTCTACACCCACTGCGCCGGTCATCCGGGCCTCCTCGAAGCCGTGGAACGCCACCAGGTGATCGTGGGCCCGCTGTCCCGGGACGGGGTGCGGGAGGCGATCCTGTATCCCGCCCGCGCGGTCGGGCTGGACGTCGAACCAGGCCTCGTGCAGGTTCTGTTGCGCGACCTCGGCGCGGCGGAGGCGGACCCGGCACGTCCGGGATCGGACGCGGAGGACGCCTACGAGATCGGGCGGCTTCCGCTGCTCGCCCACGCGTTGCGGGCCACCTGGCTGTGCCGGTCGGGCCATGTCCTGACCGTGGACAGCTACGAGTCGACGGGCGGCATCGCGCACAGCTTGACGGCCGCGGCGGACCACTGCTTCGAGCAGCTTGCCCCACCGGCGCGGCGGACGGCGCAGTCCGTGTTCCTGCGCCTGGTCAAGTTCGGCGACGGCACCCAGGACACCCGCCGCCCGGCGCGGTACGCCGAACTGCTGGACCGCTGCGGGCGCTCCCGTGAGACGGCCAAGGTCGTGGAGACGTTCACCCGGGGACGGCTGCTGACCCGGGAGCGGGACACCGTGACCATCACCCACGAGGTGCTGCTGCGGGCCTGGCCGCGCCTGCGGCAGTGGATCGAGGCCCACCGGGCCCGGTATGTCGTCCGCCAGCGGCTGGAGGAGGCTGCCGCGGCGTGGCAGGAGGCCGATCGCGACCCGGGGCTGCTGTATCGGGGCCACCGTCTGGAGGAAGCCCGCGCGTCGGCCGACGACGAGGGTACGGGCTGGCCCGGTCCGGTCGTGTCCGCGTTCCTGGCTGCCTCGCTCCGGCAGCGGCACCGCGCACGCCGGATCCGCCAAGGGGTCATCGCCGGGCTGACGGCGCTGGCCGTCCTCGCCGCGGTCTCCGCCGCACTCGCCTTCCACCAGCGCGACACCGCCCAGCAGGAACGGAACGCGGCGATCCTCGGGGAGATCAGGGCGCAGGCCGACCTGGTGCGCGCGACCGACACATCGCTGGCCGCCCAGCTGGATCTGGTCGCGCACCGGATGTCTCCGGCGGCTTCGACGAGGACCCGGCTGCTCAGCGTCCAGAACGTGCCGCTGGCCACCGTGCTGACCGGTCACTCGGACCGGGTGAACGCCGTGGGCTTCAGCCCGGACGGGGGCGTGCTGGCCAGCGCAGACGACGACGGCACGATCCGGTTGTGGAGTTCTGCCCGCGCGGGCGGCCCCGTGGCGCTGGGTGACCCGCTGACCGACCTCCGGGGGCCGGTGCGGGCGCTCGCGTTCAGCCCTCGGGGACAGCTGCTGGCCAGTGCGGGCGACGACGGCACGGTACGCCTTTGGAACCTCGCCGACCTCCGCCGCCCGAAAGTCCTGGGCTCCGCCGCCCGTGCAGGGACCGGGGCCCTGAAGGCGCTCGCCTTCAGCCCGGACGGGGAGGCCCTCGCTGCGGCTGGCGGCGACGGCCGCGTCCACCTGTGGGAGATCACCGACCCCGCGCGCCCGCGCGCCCTCTCCAAGCCCCTGCCTGCCTCCGCGGACGAAGTGAACGGGGTGGCCTTCAGTCCGGACGGTAAGCTGCTGGCGAGCGCCGGGAACGATGGGACGGTGCGGTTGTGGAAGGTGACGGACCATCGGAAGCCGACGCCCGTCGGGCGGACACCCGACATCGCCTTCCGGGCCGGGCTCCCGGGCTTCGCCCAGGCGGTCGCCTTCAGCCCGGACAGCCGCACGCTGGCCGCGGCAGGCAGCGACCAGGCGGCCCACCTGTGGGACGTCGGGAACCCCGCCAAGCCGGTCCCACGTGCTGCTCGGGAGAGCAACAACGTCGTCAACACCGTCGCCTTCTCCCGTAGGGGCCACCTCATGGCCTACGGCGGGGACGACAACACGATCTGGCTCGACAACGTGACGGATCCGGGCGACGTCAAGGATCTCACCCAGGCTCTGAACGGCCATTCCGGCCCTGTGCGGGCGCTGGCCTTCCACCCGAAGGGCACCATGCTGGCCAGCGCCGGCGCCGACCACGCCGTACGGCTGTGGACGATCCCGCGCACGATCCTGAGCGGACACACGAGTTACGTCGACACCGTGGACGTGAGTCCCGGCGGCCGGCTGCTCGCCTCGGGCTCCGAGGACAACACCGTCCGGCTCTGGGACATCGGCGACCCGACCGCCGCCCGCCCGGTCAGCGCGTCGATCCGCGGCAGCACACCGTTCGTCAACGCCGTCGCCTTCAGCCCGGATCGCAGGACCCTGGGCGTCGCGGCCGGCACGGACGTCCGACTGTGGGACGTCACCGAACCGGCCGCGCCCAGACCGCTCGGCAAGCCACTCCGCAACTCGCGGGGAAACTTTACGGACGTCCGGTTCACCCCCGACGGACGCACCATGGCAGGCAGCAACGGCGACGGCACGATCGCGCTGTGGGACGTATCAGATCCGTCCCGTCCGCTGCCCCTCGGACCACCGTTGAAGACCGCCGCAGGTGAGGTGTGGCGCGTGGCCGTCAGCCCGGACGGCCGCACGCTCGCCGCCGTGACCGAGGACGGCACCCTCCGCCTGTGGGACATCGCCGAGCCCGCACGCCCGGCTCCGCTGGGCGAACCTCTGCAGGCCAGTCCGGACCGAGTCGTGGGGCTCGCATTCAGCCCGGACGGCCGGACGCTCGCCACCTCCGGCAACGACGCCGCGATCCGCCTGTGGAACTTCGCCGACCGCACCCGCCCCGCACCGGCGGGCCCGCGCCTGACCGGCCACAAGGACACCGTCTACACCCTGGCCTTCAGCCCGGACGGGCGAACCCTGGTCAGCGGCAGTTTCGACAAGACGCTCCGGCTGTGGGACGTCGACAAGCAGGGTCACGCCCGGGCCCACGGTCTGCCGCTGACCGGTGTCACGGACTACGTCAACGACATCACGTTCTCCCCCGACGGCCGCTTCCTCTTCATCGGCGCCGGCGAGGCCACCGTGCACATCCTGCCACTGTCCGTCCGGAGCGCCACCGCCCATGTGTGCCGGGCCACCGGGAACCTGCTGACACCCGAGCTCTGGCAGCAGTACATCCCGCAACTGGACTACGACCCACCGTGCAATCACCGATGAGACGGACGGCCCCGCAGGTCAGGTCCCGCCGACCGCTCGCCGCCACTCCCCGACGGCCGACGCCGACACCGGCCCCGCCCAGCCGTCCGGCCGCGCCGCGCCGCCGATGTGAAACCCGTCGACGCCGGCGGCCCGCAGCGTCGGCACGTGGTCCAGCCGTAGCCCCCCGCCCACCAAGACGCACTGCTCGTACCCCGGCTCCCCGCACCGCGCCGCCTCCGCGAGCAGCGTGGGGAGCCCGTCGTCCACACCTGCCGCAGAGCCCGCCGTCAGATACGTGTCCAGCCCCGGCACCCCGTCCAGCGACTTCCGCAGCGCGTCCCGATCCGCCGCCCGGTCGATCGCGCGGTGGAACGTCCACCGGCACCCGTCCAGCACGCCGGCCACCCGCTCCACGGCATCCAGATCCACCCCGCCGTCGGCATCGAGGAACCCGAGCACGAACTCCTCGGCCCCGGCCTCCCGCATCCGCCCCGCCACCTCGACGAGCCGCGCCA
This sequence comes from Streptomyces sp. Z423-1, assembly GCF_013009255.1. Taxonomy (NCBI): domain Bacteria; kingdom Bacillati; phylum Actinomycetota; class Actinomycetes; order Kitasatosporales; family Streptomycetaceae; genus Streptomyces; species Streptomyces sp. Z423-1. The sequence goes on along the minus strand of NZ_CP053109.1, from coordinate 5,157,757 downwards.
CGTCCCCCGCCGCGAACCCGTCCGCCAGCCGCAGCATCACGCGCAGCGGAATGTCGACGGCGGCCCGGATCGCGACGAAGGTCTCGACGGAGGGCGTCAGCCCGTCCGCCGCCATGTCGGTGACCAGTTCGAGGCGATCCGCGCCTCCGGCCTGGGCGGCGACCGCGTCCTCGGCGTCGAGGGCGATCACCTCCAGGACTGCACGCGTGCTCATGGCACCCCTTTCTTGGGCGTTCCCCTCTTGGGCATTCCCCGAAGCGGCTACAGGTCTAGTCCAATATCAGGGTACGCCCGCCGGGATCGAGCCCGCGAGACGGCGTCGTACCGGCACCGGGGCCGGAAGCGCATCGCTCAGCCGAAGATGTTCGGCGCACCTCGAAGAGCTTCAACTCACCCGAAGATGTTCAGCTCCCCCACCTGCACCCCCGCCAGCTCGAACCCCGCCGCGTCCACCGGCCGCCCCGCGTAGAGCCGTACGAGCGTCGGCGCGTCCCCGATGTACCGCCCCGGCGTCCGCTCCCCGCTCGCGTCCCCGAACCGCAGCGGCTCGTCGACGTCGTCGAGGTCGGCATGCAACGGCACATGCCCCCGCTCCCGCGTGATCCGGGCCAGCAGATCGAGCGCGTACGGCAGCCCCACCCCGGCGTACGCCCCCGGCGCCCCGAGCGCCTCGCGCACATCCCCCGCGTGCACCCACTCCCCCAGCGCCAGCCCGTCCAGCGCGCCGCCCGCCTTGGCGATCACCGGGCCGGCCTCGGTCATCCCCCGTTCCAGCTCGTCGACGACCTGCGCGTTCGTCCAGTCGGCGCGCTCGGCGATGTCCCGGTCGTTCGCCTCGGGCGAGAACACCCCCTCCTCGAACCGCCCTTCGACCGCCCGCATCAGCGCCGACGAACAGTGCGCCAGCACATCCCGCACCGTCCACCCCGGACACGCGTCCGTCGGCGTCGCGAAGTCCGCGTCCGTCCGCCCCCGCAACCAGGGGATCAGCTGATCCCGCTCCACCACCAGCAGCCGCCCCGGCAGCTCCGGGTCCCGTACCTCGCCGTGCACGTCAGCAGAAGTCATGCCCCCAAGCTAAGGCCAGAATTGACGACATGCCCGATCCCAACACCCTCAACGCCCTCAACGCCCTCCGCACCCGCTTCGTCCGGACGCTGGAAGCCGCCCGAGCCCCCGAGGGCGGCCCCGACCCGGCCCCGTACGCCGACAACCTGATCGCCCGCTGGCAGGAGCCGCAGCGGCACTACCACACGCTCGCCCACCTCACTGCGGTCCTCGACCACATCGACGTACTGGAGCAGTACGCCGACGACGCCGACCTCGTCCGCCTCGCCGCCTGGTTCCACGACGCGGTCTATCTCCCCGACCGCTCCGAGAACGAGGAACGCTCGGCCCGGCTCGCCGAACGCGCGCTCCCCGAGGCCGGGGTGTCCGCCACGAAGACCGCCGAGGTCGCCCGCCTCGTCCGGCTCACCGCGGGCCACGCCCCGGCCGACGACGACCGCAACGGCCAGGTCCTGTGCGACGCCGACCTCGCGATCCTCGCCTCGCCGCCGTCGAAGTACGCCGCCTACACGGCCGCCGTCCGCGAGGAATACGGCTTCGTCCCCAACGACGCCTTCCGCACGGGCCGCTCCACCGTCCTGCGCGACCTGCTCGCCCTGCCCCACCTGTTCCGCACCCCGTACGGCGCGGAGCACTGGGAGGCGACGGCCCGCTACAACATCACCTCCGAGCTGAACCTGCTGACGCAATGACCCCGGCCGGAGTAGCGTCATACGACGGCCGGGCCCCACAGGAAGGACCACGCTCCGTGAGTGAACAGACCCTCCAGGCGCAAGCGCCCGTCGAGCCACCGCCCATGCGGACGCTCGGCGAGGTACGGGCCGCCCTTGCCGCCGGACTGGGCTTCCCGGGCGACCTCGCCCGCCTCGAAGCCGAGCTGGCCGCCACGCTGAACCGCGTCGACTTCACGGACCTGCACGAGGTGTCCGAGCTGATCGCCACATACCGGGGGCACGTACTGACCCGCTGCGACCCCGACTTCGAGGCGTCCCTCCTCGAAGGCGTAGAACTGGCCCGGTCCCTCAAGCGGAAGGCCGGCAGTTGACCGAGCCCGTGGCCTTCGTGGAGATCACGCACACCGCCCGCAAACGACTGGACCTGCTCGGCCCTGCTGCCGCATCAGCCGTCGAGAGCCTGCGCGAAGAGCTGGAGCGGACGCCGGGCTTGGGGCGACGCGTCCGCGTCATGGGTCCGGGCGAGGAAGTCTGGGTGACACGCATCGAGGCCGGCGTCGACTGCCCGGCCCTGTCCGTGACCTACGTCTATGTGCCCCGCCCCGCACCGCCCACCGCCGCGATCGTGTCCGTCGTACCGGACGATGGCAGGAGCGAGAATGCCTAGGCCCCTCGTCAGCGACTCCGTGAACGCCCCTATTGTCCGCATACCCGCCGACCGCCTGACCCTGGAAGGCGTCACCCCCCGCGCGGCCGCCGACCTCGCGGCGGGCGGCGACGGCGGGTTCGTGTGGGTCGAGGGCGGCCCGTTCGAGGGCACCCGTGAGGCGGCGGGGATGGCGGTGAAGGCGTACGAGTCGGGCGTGCACCGCCCGGAGTTCGGCCTCTTCGTCCTGGTACGCCGGGAGGACGGCCGCGCGATCGGCGGTATGGGCTTCCACGGCGCCCCCGACGAGGACGGCCGCGCGGAGATCGGCTACGACCTCACCGAGCCGGCCCGCGGCCACGGCTACGCCACCGAGGCCCTGCGGGCGTTGGCGGACTGGGCCCTGGCCCGGGAGGACGTACGGTCCCTGTTCGCGACGGTGGAGCGGGACAACGTACCGTCGCAAAGGGTGGTGGAACGGGCCGGTTTCGTACGGGTGAGCGGGAACGACGACGGCGACGACGACCAGGTGGCCTACGAGCTACGGCGGTCCTGAGGCCCGCCCCTTCGGCCTGCGCAACCCCGCCCCCTGCAACAGCCGCACCACTTCCCGGCTGCTGACCTCCACCGCGCCGGCGGCGACCGCGTCGGCGTAGCGGTGGGACGGGATGTCGTAGTGGTCCCGTTCGAAGGCGCGGCGCGGGACGCCCAGCTCCTCGGCGAATGCGTGGAGTTCGTCGTACGAGGCATCGCTGACGAGATGCGACCACATGCGGCCGTGGCCGGGCCAGGTCGGCGGGTCGATGTAGATGGTCACGAGGAAGGCGGCCCGCCCGAGCACGTGCCCAGGGAGCCGACCGCCGCGACCTTCACGCCGGCCTTGTGGCACACCCAGTGCGGGTCGGAACCGAGTTCCGGTTCGACGTCCAGGGCATGCGGGTCGCCGGAGCCGCAGACGGGGCAGAGGGGCCAGCGGCCGTAGCGCTCCAGCAGGGCGTCCTGCACGTCCTGGGCGATCAGCCCGGCGACGTACTCCACGCCGTCCGGCCACTGTTCGACCCACCAGCGTCGCTGTACGACGGACTCCTCGACCAGCGAGACGACGTCCGCCTCGGCGACGCGGCCCGCGACGAGGTCGGCGAGCACGAGGGCGCGGGCCGCGTGCAGTGCCTGCTCCAGGGGGCTGATGGGGTCCATGCCCCTATTGTGCGCACTCTTGACCACACCGCCGAGCCGAAAATAGCTTTCACCTGTGACCGGTGACGTGAAGAAAACTTTCGGCAGTGTCTCGGGCAGGGCTTCGGGCAGTGCCGACGGGCCCCGCATCGCCCCGCCCGCGCCCGCCGCCCTCGCCGCCAAGGTGCGTACGCTCGCCCCGTCCATGACCCGCTCCATGCAGCGCGTCGCCGAGGCCGTGGCGCACGACCCGGCCGGCTGCGCGGCCCTCACGGTCACCGGCCTCGCCGAGCTCACCGGCACCAGCGAGGCGACCGTCGTCCGCACCGCCCGCCTCCTCGGCTACCCCGGCTACCGCGACCTGCGCCTCGCCCTCGCCGGCCTCGCCGCCCAGCAGCAGTCCGGGCGCGCCCCCGCCATCACGACGGACATCGCGGTCGACGACCCGATCGCCGACGTCGTCGCCAAGCTCGCCTACGACGAACAGCAGACCCTCGCCGACACTGCGGCCGGACTCGACACCGCGCAGCTCGGCGCGGCGGTCACGGCACTCGCCGCCGCCCGGCGCACCGACGTGTACGGCATCGGCGCGTCCGGTCTGGTCGCGCAGGATCTCACCCAGAAGCTGCTGCGCATAGGGCTCATAGCCCACGCGCACAGTGACCCCCACCTGGCCGTCACCAACGCCGTGCAACTGCGGGCGGGCGATGTCGCCGTCGCGATCACGCACTCGGGGTCGACGGGGGATGTCATCGAGCCGCTGCGAGTGGCCTTCGAGCACGGCGCCACGACCGTGGCGATCACCGGCCGCCCGGACGGGCCCGTCGCGCAGTACGCCGACCATGTGCTGACGACGTCCACGGCTCGGGAGAGCGAGCTGCGGCCCGCGGCGATGTCGTCGCGGACCAGTCAGTTGCTGGTGGTGGACTGTCTGTTCGTGGGGGTGGCGCAGCGGACGTACGAGACGGCGGCGCCCGCGCTGGCCGCTTCGTACGAGGCGTTGGCTCATCGGCATCGGAGTGGGCCCAGGTAGCGCGGGGCCGGATGCGCTGTACGTCCCTTCGGGCGCGATCCGACCCGCACAAAGAAGACGTTGAACAGACATCGAAAAGAGCCGCTTCTCCATGACCTCCACCTCCGACCCCCGTGAAGTGCAAGCCCAGTTGGAGTGCCTGACCACCGAGGCGTTCCGGCCCGAGCTGGCCGAGATCGACCGGCTGCCCACCCTGGAGATCGCGCAGCTGATGAACGGCGAGGACGCCCTCGTACCCGCCGCCGTCGCCCAGCGGCTGCCGCAGATCGCCGCGGCGATCGACGACATCGCCGCCCGGATGGCCCGCGGCGGCCGACTCGTCTACGCCGGCGCCGGTACCGCGGGCCGCCTGGGCGTGCTGGACGCCTCCGAGTGCCCGCCCACCTTCAACACCGACCCCACCCGGGTCGTGGGCCTGATCGCGGGCGGCCCGGAGGCCATGGTCACCTCGGTCGAGGGTGCCGAGGACTCGGGTGACCTCGCCCGGCAGGACCTCGACGCCCTGCGGCTGACCCCCGACGACACGGTGGTCGGCGTCTCCGCCTCCGGCCGCACCCCGTACGCCGTCGCCGCCGTCGAACACGCCCGCGCGCGCGGCGCCCTGACCGTCGGCCTGGCCTGCAACGCACACAGCGCCCTCGCGGCCGCCGCCGACCACGGCATCGAGATCGTCGTCGGCCCGGAGTTGCTCACCGGCTCCACCCGCCTGAAGGCGGGCACGGCTCAGAAGCTGGTCCTCAACATGCTCTCGACGATCACGATGATCCGGCTGGGCAAGACGTACGGGAACCTCATGGTCGACGTACGCGCCTCGAACGACAAGCTGCGCGCCCGGTCCCGCCGTATCGTCGCCCTGGCCACGGGCGCGTCCGACGAGGAGATCGAACGGGCCCTCGTCGCCACCGACGGCGAGGTCAAGGCGGCCATCCTGACGATCGTCGGCGGGGTGGACGGCGACACGGCCGCCCGCCTCCTGGAGGAGTCCGGCGGCCATCTGCGCGCGGCACTCGGGGCAGCGGCTCGCTGACCGGCAGCGTCGGGGCGTGCGCACGGACCCTGCTGATGAGCGGGTCATCACTGGGGGCTCGGCCCCATGGTGACGGAGCACGGAGCAACAACCGGTGTGTCCTGCGGCAGTATTGGGCCCATGCCCCCTGAGTCGGCCGAGATAGAGCTGAGCGAACACGAACTCCGACACATCGCGGGCTATGCCGCAGACTGCGCGCGCCGGGTGCTGTCGCTCTTTGAACGGAGTCACCCTGCGGACACGCGCCCTCGCGAGGCGATCGATGCCGCGGACGCGTTCGCAGGGGGCGGCCGACGCACGGCCGCCCTGCGGCAGCGCGCCTGGGCGGCGTACAAAGCGGCACAAGAGGCCACCGAACCCGCCGCGGTCGACGCGGCACGAGCGGCAAGTCATGCGGCCGCCGCTGCCTACCTCCATCCCAAGGCGAGCGCTCACCAGGTGAAACACCTTCTCGGCGCGGCGGCGCATGCGGCACGAGCGGAAGAGCTGTCCGGAGAGGACGAGCGCGTAGCCGCGGGGACCCTCGAATGGGCGGGTCAGCACGCACCGGCAGCGGTCACCGAGGTGCTCGGCCGCCTGCCCGCCGCACCTCCCGGAGGCGGGCGCGTGGGAGAGTTCGTCCGCGATCTCGACGCGGCTCTCCGTACCTGACCGAGGACGACGTACGGCCGCCACGGTGGGGTGGATCCGGAATCCTCAGCCCGGTCTTTGGGAGCGGTTGAGCGGCATAGGCGGTCACGTCGACGAGGATCTCGAAGACGTTGTCCCCTTCGCGGACCGCCGGCTGGACCAGCATGAGAGTCAGTGAGAATGACGCCGTGATCAGGTGTCATCTCGGCACGTGACGGGAACCGAACTCGGTGAGCAGCAGGGCGATGTCGTCGGCTCGGTACGGGGAGTCCTGGGCGTTGTGCAGCAGCCGGTCGGCGAGTTCGTCCAGTGAGTCCGCAAGGGCGTGGGCCAGGGATGCCCGCAGGCCGTCGATCCCCACGTCGATGTCAGCGCCGCGTTCTTCGACCAGTCCGTCGGTGTAGAGGGCGAGGACGGACCCTGGCGGGAGGTCGATCCGGGTTGCCGGATAGGCGCTTGCGCGATCCACACCGAGGAGCGGGCCGACGTCCAGTTCCAGGGTGTCGGTCGTCGCGTCGGGACGGCGGAGCAGGGGTGGGAGGTGGCCGGCGGTGACGGCGTAGGCGTGGTGGCCGTGGGGTTCGAGGTGGATGCAGCAGCAGCTGGCCAGCAGCCCGGGGTCGAGGTCGATGAGGGTCCGGTTGACGCCCGCCATCACATCGCCGGGCGTATGGCCTACTGCGGCGAAGGCCCGTACGGCGCTGCGCAGCCGTCGTACTGCGCGCCGGCGCTCGTGCCATCGCCGAGGTGGACTCCGACGGCGACGGCACCGAGCTGCCCCTCTACGAACTGCGCGCGATCAGCGTCAGAAACTCGCTGCGAGGCCCGGCACTACGGCTCGTCGGACCGAACAAGCAGCGCCTCACACTTCCCTTCGGACTGCTGGAGGCCAACCAGCAGTTGTGGGACCTGGTCTACAACGGCATACGTCACTCGGAGGCCGCCGGAGCCGAGATCGACGCCGACACTCGACAGGTACTTGGCCTTCCGTTACGTGCCCCCGAGACCAACCCGTAGTTCTAGTGGACCTCGGCCCGGACGATCAGCGTGCCAATGTGGTCCGGCTGCGGGGCGTCGAGGACCGTCGCGTGCGCTGAGGCGAATCCGGCGCGGATCAGGAGCCGTTCCCAGACGGCCGGGCGGTAGCTGTAGCGGTACGTGAACATGGCCTTGCCGGCGAATCCGCCCTTGTACATGCCCTGCGGGCCGTACGCACCGGGGATGGCCGGCGGGTGGGAGAAGACGAAGACGCCGCCGTCGTTCAGTCGCGCCCGCACGAGGGGGAAGAGGCGGTTCGGGTCGGTGAACCACGCCGCGCCGAAGATGGAGTAGATGGCGTCGAAGGAATCCGCACAGGCAGCGAGGTAGTCCAGGACCTCCCCGCGTACGAAGGCCGCGCCGGTGTCCGCCCACCGCTCGGTGCACTTCCCGACCATCACGGATGACAGATCCACACCCTGCGCCCGAATGCCCTGCCCGGCCAGGTACGCCAGGGCGCGCCCGGTGCCGCATCCGATCTCCAGCACGCTGCGCGGATCGCCGAGCAACTCGGGACCCGGGCCGTGTCCGGGGTACTGGGTCCAGCAGAAAGCGGGCTGAGCATCCTGCCGGAACGCGGATTCGGCGAAGGTGTCCCACAGTTCCGTCTCGGCGGCGATGTCGTGCGGTACTGGCACAGCGCGTTCCTTCTGGGTCGCGTCAGGATGCGGAGACTCCCGCCCTCCGGGGGAACTGAGGGCGGGAGCGAATGTAGCGGGGTGGCTGGGGTGGCTCAGTGGCTGTCGGGGACTTTGTTGTCGCACGGCGAGCAGTCGGCACCGTCGATTGCCCAGAGTTCCTCGTCGACGGCGAAGCCGATGGACTGCAGGAACTCGGCGGTGCGCAGGCACAGGCCGTCGCGGCGGCGCTCGATGAACGGGGCATGGTGCTTGTAGCGGCCGCCGTTGTAGAGGCGGCAGATACCGAACCAGACCGGTGTGTCGAGGATCAGTTGGTGGACACCGATATCAACGAGCTTCCCGACGCCCAAGTGCACTTCGGGATGCTCGATGCTGCCGATGGTGTACATGACTGCATTACCGAGGACACGCTCCGCCATGTCACGGACCATCGTGTGATCGCGCAGGAGCAGAGCGATCTCGCGGTCCCAGATGCTCATGCCGGCGTCGAAGACGTTCACGGTCAGCTCTGTGACGTGTGGAGCGACCGCGTTCAGGAGTTCCTTCGGGTCCCGCGTACGAGTACTCGCGGGTCGTTCGAGTGCAACCGTCATGAACCTTCCCTTCGGGGTTTCGTGCATACCGGTGATGCGCCCCAGGGCTCCATCTGTCCAGGTCGGGCCTTGGGGCGGGGGCTGGAATTCCGCCCGTCGGTGGCCGCGGGGCCGCCCGACGAAGCAGGCGTTCTGTGGGCGACTCTGACCCTGCGGTCGCCGATGCCCGTGTCGCTGGGAGCGGTATCAGACGTGGGGCGCGTTGTAGGCGTGACACGCGCAGCCGCAGCGGGGCTGGAGCAGGATGCCGGTGGCTCCGGGCAGCGGGATGTCCTCTGTCTGGCGGCAATGGCTGTGCAGCCCCTCGTATGCCGGGCGCTGCGCCAGCATGCATTCCGGTGACTTCGGCGGAGCGTCTGTCCTGGCCGCACTCACGACTCGTCGTCCTCAGACAGGCAGCCGCCCAGCATCACGAGGGTCACCACGTCGGCCGCCTGGCAGAGACGGCCCGGACGAGTCATGGGCACCAACCAGTACGCGCTGCGTGCCGAGTCGTCGAACTCAGTGCGGTCAGTGGACGGCACACCCAAGTACGTGCCGGCTCCCAGGCACTCAACGACCGGTGCTGGCCAGGCATCCGCAGTGCCCGGCGGCACAAGCGCGTAGTAGCGGCAGAAGCCGGGGTCGTGGATGACCGGGCCGCCGTGCAGGTACTGAGCGAGCCGACCGTGTACGACGTATGTGTCGTCGCTTTCTACGGCGGCGTGGACGATGCGGTACGGGAGGCGGACGGCCGCAAATGCGCTGCCGAGCGGGATCAACGCAAGTTTGGCGGCGCTTTCCCACTCGCGCCGCACCGCACTCGGCGACGGGTGTGCGGAGGCCAGCCACTCGGCAACCGCATCCCCGGCTGCCAGGTGAGACGGGGATGTGCGGGTCTCTCCGAGGGCCGTAATCTCTGCCATGTCGACGCTCCTTCCCAGTGTCGGCCATGCCCCGGGGCCGTTCGCGCGGTCGCCGGGGTTTGGTTTGCTCACTCATCGAGCGTCGCCGCCTGCTCACAACTGCGGTATGACCGACGGGGGTTACCGCAGCGGGAATACCCTCGTTACTGGTTCGGCACGGCGCGACGAAGTGCAGACGATCCTCTGGGAGTTGGTCCCCCATGGACTCCACCACCCCCGGTCCGCTCGCACCCGAGGTCCTCAGCAGAGACGACGTGAAGCGAGCTTTGGCAGAGCATGACTTCGCCGCAGCGTTCGCTCTGATCAAGAAGTGGGGAGGTCTGTCACAGAACCGGATCGCATCGGCCTGTCAGCTCACCCCCGGCAAGGTGAGCACGATCATCAGCGGGCAGCAGCAGGTGACCAGCTTCGACGTGATCTGCCGCATCGCGGACGGGCTGCGCATTCCTGGGCGTATGGTCGGGCTCGCCGACCGTCCCTGGGAAGGACAGCCCAACGCTCCAGACGCGGTGACGCCCCCGGCCGTACAGCCCTCAGCCGTACAGTCCTCAAGTGACGCGTCCTGGCGTCCCGAGACGACCGTGCACTTGACCGCAGAGCTGACCAGGAGCGACCTCGTGATGGACCGCCGTGCCGCTACGCGCGCCCTCGCCGGAGCCGCACTGTCCGGCGCTGCACTGCTCGACGACCTGGAGGGCTGGCTCCAGTCGGCTCCAGCGGTGGCACCGGCGCAACGCCGAGGCCGCATTGGTCATCGCGAGGTCCAGGAACTGGAGTCCACGGCACGCGCCTTCCGAGCATGGGACCATCGCTTCGGAGGGGGCCTGCGCCGCAAGGCGGTTGTCGGGCAGCTCAATGAGGTCGCCGAACACCTCGAAGAACACCAGGCACCAGAAGTCGAGCAAGGCTTGTTCCGGGTGATGGCGCAACTAGCGGGTACGGCCGCAACAATGGCCTGGGATTCGGGACTTCAGAAGCGGGCTCAGAGCTACTACATGCTCGCGCTACGAGCGGCCCACGCAGGCGGCGACGCGGCATTCGGCGCAAACGTACTCGCCGGCATGGCGCGGCAGATGCTGTACCGGGACCAGCCGCAAGACGCGCTTGAACTCGTCCATCTCGCGCAGAAAGGCGCGGGCAAGTCGTCGGGGCCACGGGTGCGGGCGATGCTCCACACTCGAGCGGCCTGGGCGTACGCGGCGATGGGCCGCTCAGCCGCGTTCCGGCGTGCCACTAATGAGGCAACCGAGGCCCTGGCGGAGGCCAAAGCAGATGAAGGACCGTACTGGATCGCGTACTTCGACGAAGCCGAGCTGGCTGGCGTCACGGGCGGCCGCCTGCTGGACATGGCTCGCCACGACCCACAGCAGCATGCCGACGCCGCCGCTGAACACATCCGGAGCGCACTCGCGACCCGCGGCGCAGAAGCCGGCCGCAGCTACGCACTGGACCTGATCGGGCTCGCCGAGTGCCACTTTCTGATGGGTGACGTGTCCGATGCGGTTGCCTACACACATCTCGCCGTCGATGCCGCTGCTCGTACCCAGTCCACGCGTGTACGGGCTCAGCTCAACCAGCTCTATCCCTACACCGTGGGCCGGTCGTCATCGCGTACGGTCGGCGAGGCGCGGAGTCGGATCCGCGAAGTCCTGTCGAGTTGAGGGAGCAACGTGACCACCATCGCCGTTACCGGGCACATGGATCTGACCGAGGCCAGCGTTGCGCTGGTGCGCGATGCCCTGCGTGAGACGCTCAAGCCGTACGCCGGTGGCGGGCTGACCGGTGTCTCTTGCCTCGCCAAGGGCTCGGACTCGTTGTTCGCCGAGGTTGTGCTGGAGCTTGGCGGGCGCCTCGTGGGCGTCATTCCCTCGCAGGACTATCGGCAGAACAAGGTCAAGCCCGATCACGCCGAGACGTTCGATCGGCTCGTCGAGGCCGCGGACGAGGTGCTGGTGCTTCCCCACGAGGCCGCGAACCGGGCGGCGTACGAGGACGCCAACCGCACGCTTCTCCGGCGCGCCGATCGTCTGGTCGCCGTCTGGAACGGCGAGCCGCCGAGCGGCAAGGGGGGTGGCACGGCGGACACCGTCATCGAAGCTCGGGACGCGGGGCTGCCGGTCGACGTGGTGTGGCCGGAGGGTGCGTCTCGGGTGGGGTGAGCGCAGGCTTCGGCGCGGTCGAGGTGCGTGGTCGAGACCCCTCATCTTCCAAGTGGCCGTGGGGCCGCCCGCTTCCTTGGCAGTGTCGTGCTTCCCCGGCCCGCCTCAAGGGCGCTTCGCTGTCGCTGCGCGTCGCCTGGCGGCGATCGGCCTGCGGCCGACCCTTGACCCGGGCCGCGGAAGCACGGGGAAGAAGCGAGCGGGCGGCCCGGAAACGCGGGTGGCCGACGGTGACGGCCGTACGGGTGGGCCGGGTGGTCGGCCGGGGCTGGGGGTGCGCGTCAGCGTCTCGCATGCACGCCGGGTGGGCTGAGCGGCTTGCGGTTGTGGATGGGGGCGCGGTTTCGGGTGAGGCGGGCCGGATTGGCGAGTGGCTGTTCTTCCCAGGCGCAGCTCGCCGAGCGGGCCGGGCTCACTCAGGCGAAGATCTCCCGCCTCGAAGGCGCCGACACCGTACCGACTCTGCCGCTGCTGCGGCGCCTGGCCCTGGCCATGGACTCGACCCTGAACATCGCCTTGGACGACGACCGCGAGGAAGTGGCGTTCGTCGCGCATACGGCCGCCTGAATCCAAGTCTCACTCCAGCGGCACCCGCTGTGTCACCCGCCACAGGCGGCGCGGCAGCTCGCCTTCCTCGAAAGCATGGACCTCGTCCAGTTCCCACCCCTCCGCGAGGGCGTTCACCAGTTCGCGTGAGAAGAAGTGGACCGCGAAGCCGCCGTGTTCCCAGATGTCGTCTCCGTGGGGGATTCCGGTGCCGTAGTGGGCGTCGCCGGTGTGGCGGACGGTGTAGACGAGGGTGCCGCCCGGGCGCAGGACCCGGTGGATCTCGGCGAGCAGGGTGTGGAGTTCCTGCGTGGTCAGCGCCATGCACAGCAGCATGTGGGCGAAGACCCCGTCCACCGAGGCGTCCGGCAGAGCCAACGGCTGTCGCACGTCCTGGACTTCGCAGGTCACCCGGTCCTGTATGCCCTGCTCGCCCGCGGCCTTCCGGAGCTGGTCAAGGGCCGTCGCGCTGAAGTCCGTCGCGTGGACCGTGAGGCCCTCGCGGGCGAAGTACAGGGCGTCGCGGCCGTGGCCCGCGCCCAGTTCGAGGACGTTCCGGGCTCCGGCGGTGCGGAAGACTGCCGCCGCGTGGAGTGCCGCCGTGGACGGTTGTTCGCCGTACATACCGGGGTGGGCTGTGTACACCTCCTGCCAGTGCGCACGCTGTTCGTCCCCCAGCTCGTGTTCGTCCACCATTGCTCCGTACGATCGCAGGCTGTCGTCAGTAAGGAAGGGCCATAGGCAACTCATCATGAATCATGCCCAGCTCACCGCCCTGGGGCGGGCCCTCCGGCTGCTCGGCGAGCACGGTGATGCCCTCACCGGCGACACCCCGGACGCCCGGCTGCACGAGGTCAAGGCCGATCTGCGGCGGGCGCTCGACCTGCTGGAGGAGAGCGTCACCACCGCCGCGCCCAGCACCCGCTGCGCCGAGCATCCGACGGGGCCCGTCGACGAGAGCGCGCCCGACCTGTGTCTGCTGTGCGAGACCCGGCGACGCGCCGCCCGGCGTGCCGAGTTCAACGGACCGGCCGCGCCCGGCCCGCCCACCGAGTCCGCGCCGTCCCGGTACGGCGTGCGCGGTGACCGGCCGCAGCCCCAGCAGCGGTGGCTGCCGGAGCTGTGGAACGGGCAGGAGTGGCAGTTGTGCGGCACCCCGCGCCGGGACCGGCGGGAGGCCGAGCTGTATCTGGCGGCCCAGCGGCGCGGTTCGCGGCCTGCGATGGCGTATCGGCTCGTGCACGAGTTCACCGACTACGAGGTGCTGCGGGTGTGGGGGACGCCGGTGCGGATCGACATCGAACCGATGGGGAATCTTTGATCGGCGGCCAGGCCGGCTGTGCCTGCTGCGCCTGCTGTTGCCTGCTGTTCCTTGTGCGCACCCGGGTCATCCGGATACCGCCCCTCGTACGACGCTCAGCTCAGCCGCGTACGACGCTCAGCTCAGCGACCCGAGCGACGCCGCGTCGTACGGCGCCAGCTCGTCGAACCGGCCCGCGAGCACCTTCGCCGCCCACTGCGGGTCCTGCAGCAGCGCCCGCCCCACGGCCACCAGGTCGAACTCGTCGCGCTCCAGCCGGTCGAGCAGGTCGTCGATGCTGCCCACCCCGGCGCCCTCGCCCTGGAACGCCTTGAGGAACTCCCCGTCCAGGCCCACGGACCCGACCGTGATGGCGGTCTTGCCGGTGAGCTTCTTGGTCCAGCCCGCGAGGTTGAGGTCCGAGCCCTCGAACTCCGGCAGCCAGTAGCGGCGCGTGGAGGCGTGGAAGGCGTCGACGCCGGCCGCCGCGAGCGGGGCGAGGATCGCCTCCAGCTCCTCCGGGGTCTCGGCGAGCTTCGCGTCGTAAGCCTCCTGCTTCCACTGCGAGTAGCGGAAGATCACGGGGAAGTCCGGCGAGACCGCCGCGCGTACGGCGGCCACGATCTCCGCCGCGAACTTGGCACGGGCGACCGGGTCACCGCCGTAGGCGTCCGTACGGCGGTTGGTGCCGGCCCACAGGAACTGGTCGATGAGGTAGCCGTGGGCGCCGTGCAGCTCGACCCCGTCGAAGCCGATCCGCTCGGCCGCGGCGGCCGCCTCGGCGAAGGCCGCGACGACATCGTCCAGGTCCTGCTGGGTCATCGCCCTGCCGGTGCCCTCGGTGCCGTCCAGCCGCAGCCCGGACGGACCGACCGCCGGGGCCTCGGGAACGGGCGGGGCGCCCTGCTTGCGCACCATGCCGATGTGCCACAGCTGGGGGACGATCTTCCCGCCGGCCGCGTGCACCTCCTCGGCGACCTTCGCCCACCCGGCCAGCTGCTCCTGGCCGTGGAAGCGCGGAACGGCGTCACTCTCCCCGGCGGACTCGTGGCCGATGTAGGTGCCCTCGGTGACGATCAGACCGACGCCCGCTCCGGCACGACGGGAGTAGTACGACGCCACATCCGCACCCGGGATGCCGCCCGGGGAGAACTTGCGGGTCATCGGCGCCATCACGATGCGGTTCGGGACGGTCAGACCGCCGACGGTGAAGGGGCGGGCGAGGACCTGGGTCGCTCGGGAGACGGAGGACGCGGTGACGGTCACGTGGGGGCTCCTCGGGATGGCCGACGATGGGCGGAACAGCCGATGATGGGGACAATGAATGCGTGTGCATACTTGCACAGCATTAACTGCCTCGTCGGGCCACCGCATTCCGCCCCCTCCCGGCCTCCTGTGTGATCCCGGACACGCCCGAGGGCGGCACCCCCTGTCTCCAGGGAGTGCCGCCCTCGGTACTGACGGACGGGTCCGATCCTCGGAAGGATCAGAAGTCCATGTCACCGCCCGGCATGCCGCCACCGGCAGGCGCGGCGGCCTTCTCCGGCTTGTCGGCGATGACGGCCTCGGTGGTGAGGAAGAGCGCGGCGATGGAGGCGGCGTTCTGCAGGGCGGAACGGGTCACCTTCGCCGGGTCGATGATCCCTTCCTTGACCAGGTCGACGTACTCGCCGGTCGCGGCGTTCAGGCCGTGGCCCGGGGTCAGGTTGCGCACCTTCTCCACCACGACGCCGCCCTCGAGGCCGGCGTTGACGGCGATCTGCTTCAGCGGGGCCTCCAGGGCGAGCTTCACGGCCTGGGCGCCGGTCGCCTCGTCACCCTCCAGCTCCAGCTTCTCGAACACCTGGGAGGCCTGGAGCAGGGCCACGCCACCACCGGCGACGATGCCCTCCTCGACGGCCGCCTTCGCGTTGCGAACGGCGTCCTCGATGCGGTGCTTGCGCTCCTTGAGCTCGACCTCGGTGGCGGCACCGGCCTTGATGACGGCCACGCCGCCGGCCAGCTTCGCCAGACGCTCCTGGAGCTTCTCGCGGTCGTAGTCCGAGTCGCTGTTCTCGATCTCGGCGCGGATCTGGTTGACCCGGCCGGCGACCTGGTCGGCGGAGCCGGCGCCGTCGACGATGGTGGTCTCGTCCTTGGTGATGACGACCTTGCGGGCGCGGCCCAGGAGGTCCAGGGTCGCGTTCTCCAGCTTGAGGCCGACCTCCTCGGAGATGACCTCGCCGCCCGTGAGGATGGCGATGTCGCCGAGCATGGCCTTGCGGCGGTCACCGAAGCCCGGGGCCTTGACGGCGACGGACTTGAAGGTGCCGCGGATCTTGTTGACGACCAGGGTCGACAGGGCCTCGCCCTCGACGTCCTCGGCGATGATCAGCAGCGGCTTGCCCGACTGCATGACCTTCTCCAGCAGCGGGAGCAGGTCCTTGACGTTGGAGACCTTGGAGTTGGCGATGAGGATGTACGGGTCCTCGAGGACCGCCTCCATGCGCTCCATGTCGGTGGCGAAGTACGCCGAGATGTAGCCCTTGTCGAAGCGCATACCCTCGGTGAGCTCCAGCTCCAGACCGAAGGTCTGGGACTCCTCGACGGTGATGACGCCTTCCTTGCCGACCTTGTCCATGGCCTCGGCGATCAGCTCGCCGATCTGGGTGTCGGCGGCGGAGATGGAGGCCGTGGAGGCGATCTGCTCCTTGGTCTCGACCTCCTTGGCCTGGTCGAGCAGCGCACCGGAGACGGCCTCGACGGCCTTCTCGATACCGCGCTTCAGGGCCATCGGGTTGGCACCGGCGGCTACGTTGCGCAGACCCTCCTTGACCAGGGCCTGGGCGAGGACGGTCGCGGTGGTCGTACCGTCACCGGCGACGTCGTCCGTCTTCTTGGCGACTTCCTTGACCAGCTCGGCGCCGATCTTCTCGTACGGGTCCTCCAGCTCGATCTCCTTGGCGATGGAGACACCGTCGTTGGTGATCGTGGGGGCGCCCCACTTCTTCTCAAGGACGACGTTGCGGCCCTTGGGGCCGAGGGTCACCTTGACGGCGTCCGCGAGCTGGTTCATGCCGCGCTCGAGGCCCCGCCGCGCCTCCTCGTCGAACGCGATGATCTTGGCCATGTGAAGTGGTCCTCCCGGACTGGGGTGGATTGCTCCGGACCGCGCTGGCGCCCGCGACGGACGGCTCGCACGCCTCGTGGTTCCTTGCCCCACCCGGCTTGCGGCCTCACCGACCCGGTCCTTCTTTGTCACTCTCACCTTCAGAGTGCTAACGCCAATGATTAGCACTCGGGCATGCTGAGTGCAAGGTGCGCCCGCGAAGCGGGCCCGTCGAGGGGTGGTGGTCGGGCGACGGGTGGGCGCAAGCGGGTCCTACGGACTGAGGCCGACCGACCTCCGGGCAGACCGAAGGGCTCGCACCCCGGGAGGTGCGAGCCCTTCGAAGATGAACAGAAGAACGTCGCTGCAGTCGGCGCGTGCTTCAGCTGGTCGCGAGCCGGACCATGTCCGCCTGCGGCCCCTTCTGGCCCTGCGAGATCTCGAAATCGACCCGCTGGCCCTCTTCCAGGGTGCGGTATCCGTCCATCTGGATCGCGCTGTAGTGGACGAAAACATCCGCACCACCGTCGACCGCGATGAAGCCGTACCCCTTCTCCGCGTTGAACCACTTGACGGTGCCCTGAGCCATGCCTAACTCCCCTATTACTGGCCCTTGCACAGATCCACACTTCGCGGATCCGGGTCAGACCTCACCCCCCATTGATTGGGGGCGTGCGCCGGAACGCGTCGACCGCGGCTGAATGTATCTGTCCAACTGCCGTCTGCAACAGGTCAATCGGACGAGAAATCTGGGCGCGGACGGTCGGGAATTTAGGGAGAATTCACCCGGATTCAGGGCAAGTCGGGCCCCACAAAAGGAATGAACGGCGCAAAACAGCCACACACTTTGGCTACTTCTCATCGCAGCGGAGCCGGTACTCATATGCGTCCGGCATGTCGATCCGCGACGCGTTCCCCAACTCTACCGCGCTCAACCACACTGAATTGCCCCCTCCGCTTCTCTCACGGAGGGGGCAATTCGATGCACATGGAGTAACCGACGTTACTCAAGGTAACGCACGAGCGTTTCAGCCGCCGGCCACGGCCGGAATGATCGACACGCCGGCACCGTCCGGGGTGGCCGTCTCCAGCCCCTGCTCGAAGCGGACGTCGTCGTCATTGACGTACACATTGACGAACCGCCGCAGCTTGCCCTGGTCGTCCAGGACCCGGGCGGCGATCCCGGTGTGGTTCTTCTCCAGATCGGCGATCACCTCACCGAGGGTCGCCCCCTCGGCGGAGACCTCGGCCTGGCCGCCGGTGTAGGTACGCAGGATGGTGGGGATGCGAACGGTGACGCTCATATGTCTGTGACCTCCGGTCAGGTTTGCAGCTTGCGGTGGGGCAGCGCCGCCAGGGGCGCGGGGCGGTGACGACTAGGCGAGGCCGGCTTCCCGGAACGAATCCAGGCTGGGACGAATGGTCGCAGTGAGCCCCGTACCCGCCACCGCATCCAGCGTCTTGAGACCATCCCCGGTGTTCAGCACCACGGTCGTCAGCGACGGATCCAGCACACCGTTCTCGATCAGCTTGCGCGCGACCCCCACGGTCACCCCGCCCGCGGTCTCCGCGAAGATGCCCTCGGTCCGGGCGAGAACCTTGATCGCGTCGACGACCTGCTCGTCCGTCACGTCCTCCACGAAGCCGCCCGTGCGGCGCGCGATGTCGAGCACGTACGGCCCGTCCGCCGGGTTGCCGATGGCCAGCGACTTGGCGATCGTGTTCGGCTTCTGCGGCCGCACCACGTCGTGCCCCGCCTTGAACGCGGTCGACACCGGCGAGCACCCCTCGGCCTGCGCCCCGAAGATCTTGTACGGCCTGTCCTCGACGAGCCCGAGCCTGATCAGCTCCTGCAGCCCCTTGTCGATCTTCGTCAGCTGGGAGCCGGACGCGATCGGCACCACGATCTGGTCGGGCAGCCGCCAGCCGAGCTGCTCGCAGATCTCGTACGCCAGGGTCTTGGACCCCTCCGCGTAGTACGGCCGCAGGTTGACGTTGACGAAGCCCCAGCCCTCACCCGCCGGGTCGCCGATCAGCTCGGAGCAGAAGCGGTTCACGTCGTCGTAGTTGCCCTCGATGCCGACGAGTTCACCGCCGTAGACCGCGGCCATGACGACCTTGCCCTGCTCCAGGTCGTGCGGGATGAACACGCAGGAGCGGAAGCCGGCCCGGGCGGCGGCGGCGCCGACGGCGCCGGCGAGGTTGCCGGTGGAGGAGCAGGAGAGCGTGGTGAAGCCGAAGGCCCGCGCGGCCTCCAGGGCCTGGGCGACCACACGGTCCTTGAAGGAGTGGGTCGGGTTGCCGGAGTCGTCCTTCACGAACAGCTTGCCGGGCTCGACGCCGAGTTCACGGGCGAGGTGGTCGGCCTTGACCAGCTTGGTCCAGCCGGGGTTCAGGTTCGGCTTGTCGGCCACGTCGGCGGGGACGGGCAGCAGGGGCGCGTAACGCCAGATGTTCGACGGGCCCGCCTCGATGCGCTGACGGAGCTCCTCGGCGTCGTACGCGGAGAAGTCGTACGCGATCTCCAGCGGGCCGAAACACTCCTCGCACGCGAAGACCGGGCCGAGCGGGACGCGGTGGCCGCACTCGCGACAGGACAGCGCCGCGGCGGGACCGAGGTCGACGGTGGGATTGCTGGTGCTGCTTTCGACAGTCTGCACAGCCATGTGAGGCGAGGCCCTTTCTCCTCATCTTCCTCACGACGCATCTCGCCGTGAGACGGAATTGGCACCTTCCCTGGCCGGGAGCCTCGCGTGAACGAGTCCGGAATCAGGGGGGTTGCCGGGGCTTCATCGGGCCGTGTCCCTCTGCCCCTCTGGATGAGCTGTATGCGGTTGTTGTGCGGTGGTGAACGCGGACGGCCCCCGACATGCGATGGTCATCAGCGTTGTTCAAGACTGTAACCGAAGGCCAGGACAGTTGAGATAGTCGTCCGAACCGCGAGATGGATCACAGACCTCGTCCGCTCGCCGAGAGAACGCGAAGGAGCAGCAGACTGTGCTGGAAGAAGTCGAGCGCTGGCTCAGCACCCGCTCCTGGTCGCTGACCGATCGCCCGCTGCACAAGATCCTGGCCGCGAAGCGCCACACGGGCCAGTCGGTCAGTGTCGTGCTGCCCGCGCTCAACGAGGAGGAGACCGTCGGCGACATCGTCGCCGTGATCCGGCAGGACCTCGTCGAGCAGGTCCCGCTGGTCGACGAGATCGTCGTGGTCGACTCCGGGTCCACCGACCGCACCTCCGAGGTGGCCGCCGCGGCGGGCGCCCGGGTGGTGCACCGCGACGAGATACTCCCGCGCATCCCGGCCGTCCCCGGCAAGGGCGAGGTGCTGTGGCGCTCGCTGCTCGTCACGCGCGGCGACATCGTCTGCTTCATCGACGCGGATCTGAAGGAGTTCTCCTCGGACTTCGTCACGGGCATCGTCGGCCCGCTGCTGACCGACCCGGGGGTCGACCTCGTCAAGGGCATGTACGACCGTCCCCTGGGCGGCGCGGCCGGGCAGGGCGGCCGGGTGACCGAGCTGATGGCCCGCCCGCTGCTGAACATGCACTGGCCGCAGCTGGCCGGTTTCGTCCAGCCGCTCGGCGGGGAGTACGCGGCCCGGCGCTCGCTGCTGGAGCAGCTGCCGTTCCCGGTCGGGTACGGCGTGGAGCTGGGCATGCTGGTGGATTCCCTGCATCTGGTCGGGCTCGACGCGCTCGCGCAGGTGGACATCGGGGTGCGCAAGCACCGGCACCAGGACGGGCAGGCGCTGGGCCGGATGGCGGCGGCGATCTACCGCACGGCCCAGCTGCGGCTGGCCCGGGGCCACCTCATCCGCCCCTGCCTCACCCAGTTCGAGCGGGTGGAGGACGGGTTCGAGGCACGGACGTTCTCCGTGGACACGGAGGAGCGACCGCCGATGGTGGAGATCGCGGAGTACGCGGCCCGGAAGGTGGCCTGACCGTTGTATACGGTCCCCTTCTCGGTCCTTTCCGGTCCCTTCAGGGCTCGAACCGTACGTTTGAGCGGTTCGGGAGAGGGCTAGGTTGAGGCGTATGGCTTCGACGTACGGTCCTGCGCAGGTACTGGTGGCCTCCAACCGTGGCCCGGTGTCGTACGAGGTGCGCGACGACGGCTCGCTGCACGCCAAACGCGGTGGTGGCGGGCTCGTCTCGGGCCTGTCCGCGATCGGTCCGGACGCCGGTGCGCTGTGGGTGTGCTCGGCGCTCGGTGACGGCGACCGCGAGGCGGTGCGGCGCGGGGCCGGCGAGGCCGGGGTGCGGATGCTGGACATTCCGGCCGACGTGCACGCGGACGCGTACAACGGGATCGCCAACTCGGTGCTGTGGTTTGTGCACCACATGCTGTACCAGACGCCGGTGGAGCCGGTCTTCGACGCGGAGTTCCGGCGGCAGTGGGCGTCGTACGAGGCGTACAACCGGGCGTTCGCCGAGGCGCTGGCCCAGGAGGCGGCCGAGGGGGCGGCGGTGCTGGTGCAGGACTACCACCTGACGCTGGTGCCGGGGATGCTGCGCGAGCTGCGGCCGGACGTGCGGATCAGTCACTTCTCGCACACGCCGTGGGCGCCGCCGGAGTACTTCCGGATGCTGCCCGACGATGTCGCCGGGCAGGTGCTGCGGGGGATGCTGGGCGCGGACCGGCTGGGGTTCCTCACGCATCGGTGGGCGGATGCCTTCACCGCGTGCTGCGAGGCGTTCGCCGACGGCCTCGGGGACACGCGGGTCGGCGTGCACGGGCTCGGTGCCGACGCCGACTTCCTGCGGAAGCGGTCGCGCGAGGCCGACGTCGAGGAGCGGATGGCCGCGCTGCGGGCGGAGATCGGCGAGGGGCGGAAGGCGATCGTCCGCGTCGACCGGACCGAGCTGTCCAAGAACATCGTGCGCGGGCTGCTGGCGTACCGGCAGCTCCTGGACGACCACCCCGACTGGCGGGAGCGGGTCGTGCACGTCGCCTTCGCGTACCCCTCGCGGCAGGACCTCGCCGTGTACCGCGACTACACGGCCGAGGTGCGGCGGGTGGCCCAGGAGATCAACGAGCGGTACGGGACGCTGGGCTGGGTGCCGGTCGTGCTGCATGTGAAGGACGACTTCGCCCGCTCCCTCGCCGCCTACCGGCTCGCGGACGTGGCGCTGGTGAACCCGATCCGGGACGGCATGAACCTGGTCGCCAAGGAGGTGCCGGTCGTGTCCGACGAGGGGTGCGCGCTGGTGCTGTCCCGGGAGGCGGGGGCGTACGAGGAGCTGCACGAGGACGCCATCGGGGTGAACCCGTACGACATCGGCGGCACCGCCGACGCGCTCTACGAGGCACTGACGATGCGGCCCGGTGAACGCGCCGAACGGACGAAGCGCCTGACGGCGTCCGCGACGACGCTGCCCCCGGCCCAGTGGTTCCTGGACCAGCTGAACGCGCTGCGCGATCAGCCCGCCGACTGACCGCACCGCGCGAGCAGACCACTGGCCGCTGGCCGAGCCGCGAGCCCCACGGCCAGCGAACCGAATGAGCCCCGAGCCCCACGCTCAGCCCACCAGCTGCACGGAGCCCCGCAGACACCCCAGCAGCCGACCGCACCCCGCGACCAGCCCACCAGCTGGGGCCGCACCCCACGACCAGCCCACCAGCCGAGCCGCGAGCCCCACGACCAGCCCACCAGCTGAACGCCTGGCGCGATCAGCTCTCCAGCCGGGCCGCGAGCCCCGCGAGCAGTGCTACGACCCCCTTCGGGCCGTCGACCACCACGTCCGCGCGTTGCCGTAGCTCGGTCACCTCGTCGCTGCCGCTGCATACCAGCAGGCCCGGCGTGCCGTCGGAGCGGAGTTGGTCGACCGCCGCGTACGCGGGGAGGTCGCCGAGGTCGTCGCCGGCGTAGAGGACGGACTCGGCGCCGAGTTCCCGGACGTATTCGAGGAGGGCGACGCCCTTGTCCATGCCGGGCGGGCGCAGCTCCAGGACCATGCGGCCCGGCTCGACGATCAGGCCGTGGCGGGTGGCGAGGTCCGAGAGGGGTTCGCGCAGGGCCTCGAACGCGGCCTGCGGGTCGGTGGCGCGGCGGGTGTGGACGGCGATCGCGCGGCTCTTGTCCTCGATCCACGTGCCCGCCCCGGCGCCGACCCGGTCGAGCAGTCCGGGCAGTTCCTCCCGGACGGCGGCGACGCCGGGGTGCGGGGCGGGGGCGCTGACCTCGCCGCTGACGGCGTCCCAGCGTTCGGCGCCGTAGTGGCCGAGGACGACGAGGTGCTCCAGGCCGTCGACGCCCGCGAAGCCGCCGTGGCGTACGGCGACGTCGGCCGGTCGGCCGGTGATCACCGCGACGGCGGCCACCTTCGGGGCGAGGGCGGCGAGCGCGGGTACGGCGTCCGGGTGGGCGCGGGCCTGCTCGGGGTCGGGCACGATCGGCGCGAGGGTCCCGTCGAAGTCGAGCGCGATCACCGCCTTGCCGGGCCGCGCGAGGATCGCGTCGAGCCCGGCCCGCCCGGCGGAGGTGGCGGGCGTCGGGAGGGTCTTGCCGGTTCCGGTCTCGTGGCTGCCCATACGGCGACCCTATCGACCCAGGCCCTGACCGTTCCTACCCTTCCTACCGTTCCACCGTTCCTGCCGTTCCACCGTTCCTACCGCTCCGCCCGCCGCCGCTCCCGTATCCGCCGCAGTCGATTCACCGTCACCGGGTCGTGCGCCAGCGCGCGCGGGTCGTCGAGCAGGGCGTTGAGCAGCTGGTAGTAGCGGACGGGGGCCAAGCCCAGCTCCTCGCGTATCGCACGCTCCTTGGCGCCGGGGCCCGAGAAGCCGCGGCGCTCCAGAGCGAGAATGTCCTGTTCCCGTCGGGCGAGCTGGTCCATGCTCCGCACGGTAGCCGCCACCACCGACAACGGCCCCTACCCGGCCGCCGAGCTCTC
Source organism: Streptomyces sp. Z423-1 (assembly GCF_013009255.1). Taxonomy (NCBI): domain Bacteria; kingdom Bacillati; phylum Actinomycetota; class Actinomycetes; order Kitasatosporales; family Streptomycetaceae; genus Streptomyces; species Streptomyces sp. Z423-1. Next base: position 5,134,338 of record NZ_CP053109.1, on the reverse strand, counting down.
CGCCGTCGTGGCCGTCGACTGCAACTGGCTCAGGATCGCCTCCGGGCTGCCGCCCGGTGCCACGGCGGAGCCGATCCGCTTCTTGACCTCCGCGCTGACCGCCGCCCAGGACGTCTTGCCGACCGGGTACAGCTCGGAGAGCGCGAGTTCGTCCAGGAAGGGCTTCAGGTCCCGGTCGTCCGCCGCCGCGCTCATCACGTCGGAGGCGGGGCTGGTGACCGGCAGCAGGTCGTACTCGCGGGAGAAGTCGAGGACGTTCTCCTCGCTGTAGACGAAGTCGAGGAACTCGCCGACCTGCTCCTTGTGGCCGTTCTGCTTGAAGGCGAGCATCCAGTCGGCGACGCCCATGGTGGCCTTGGACTCGCCGTCCACGCCGGGCATCGGCACCATGCCGAACTTCACGCCCTGCTTCTGGGCCGTCTTCATCAGGGACGGATGCCCGTTCAGCATGCCGACCTCGCCCTTGGCGAACGCGGCGAAGGCGTCGGCCCGGTTGAGCTTGCCGGGGGCGACCGGCCCGGTGAGCTTCTTGCCGACCAGTTCGTCGCGCAGCCAGGTGAGGGTCTCGACGTTCTCCGCCGAGTCGATGGTGTACGTGCCGACCCCGTCGGTGTAGCCGCCGCCCCCGCTGAGCAGCCACTGCATGGTCTCGGCCTGCGCCTCCTCCGAGCCGAGCGGCAGCGCGTAGGGGTACGTCACGCCCTCCGCCTTCAGCGCCTCGGCGGCGTCGGCCAGTTCCTTCCAGGTGGTCGGCGGGGTGAGGTCGGCCTCCTCGAAGAGCTTCTTGTTGTAGAAGAGCAGCCGGGTGGAGGCGGCGAACGGCATGCCGTACTGCGCCCCGTTGACCTGCCCCGCCTGCGCGAGCGCGGAGGAGAAGCCGGCCTGGACGGGGATGGAGAGCAGGTCGTCGGCGGTGTAGAGCAGATCGTCGGCCGCGTAGTCGGCGTACGCCCCGATCTGCGCCATGTCGGGCGCCTTCCCGGCGTCGACCATCTCCTTGACCTCGCGGTCGACGTCGTTCCAGGAGTACACGGTGACCTCGACCTGGACGCCGGGGTGGTCGGCCTCGTACGCGTCGACGAGCTTCGCCCAGTACTTCTCGGAGCTGTTCGCCGCGCTGTCGCCGTAGTCCGCGGCGACCAGTCTGAGCGTCACGTCGTCGGAGTCTCCGGTGAGGCCGCAGCCACCGAGGACCGCTGTCATGCCCAGTGCGGACATCACCGCGATCATTCCTGTCCTGCCCCGCCGCTGCACGCTGTTGCCCACCCTGTCCATACGTCGATCACGTGGTCGTTCATGTAGTCCGAATACCGGATTAAGGTCTACACCACGCGAATGGACTAGACCTCTTCCGGGTCCACGGGCCACACTGTCCCCCGTGAGACACGTCATCGCCCTCGATGTGGGCGGCACCGGGATGAAGGCCGCCCTGGTCGGGGCGGACGGCGCCCTGCTGCACCAGGCCCGCCGCGCGACCGGCCGCGAGCGCGGGCCGGAGGCGGTGGTCGACGCCATCCTCGACTTCGCCGCCGAGCTTCGCACGTACGGCGACCAGCACCTCGGCACCCCCGCGAGCGCCGCCGGAGTCGCCGTCCCCGGCATCGTCGACGAGCAGCACGGCATCGCCGCCTACGCGGCCAACCTCGGCTGGCGGGACGTACCGCTGCGCACGCTGCTCACCGAGCGGCTCGGCGGCCTCCCGGTCGCCCTCGGCCACGATGTGCGCACCGGCGGCCTGGCCGAGGGCCGGATCGGCGCGGGCCGGGGAGCGGACCGCTTCCTGTTCGTGGCGCTGGGCACCGGCATAGCGGGCGCGATCGGCATCGACGGAAGGGTGGAGTCGGGCGCGCACGGCTTCGCGGGCGAGATCGGCCATGTCGTCGTACGCCCCGGCGGGACTCCCTGTCCCTGCGGCCAGCACGGCTGCCTGGAGCGGTTCGCGTCGGCGTCGGCGATCAGCGAGGCATGGGCGACGGCAACCGGCGACGCCCAGGCGGACGCGGCGGACTGCGCGAAGGCGGTCGAGTCCGGCGACCCGCGGGCCGTACGGGTCTGGCAGGAGGCCGTCGACGCCCTGGCCGACGGCCTGGTCACCGCGCTCACCCTGCTGGACCCGCGCACACTCGTCATCGGTGGCGGGCTGGCCGAGGCGGGGGAAACCTTGTTCACACCACTGCGGGACGCCGTCCAGCGGCGGGTCACCTTCCAAAAGCTGCCGTCGATCGTCCCGGCGGCCCTGGGCGACACGGCCGGCTGCCTCGGTGCGGGTCTGCTGGCCTGGGATCTCCTCGACCACACCGACCGCAAGGAGGAAACGCCCTGATGGCAACCCCCCCAGGGGCGCGGGACAGCGTCGACATGCGGCTCCGCCGCGGGGCGCGACCAGCCACACACCACCCGCAGCCCGCGACGGCCGGAACCCCCACGGTGCTCGCCGGCGCCAACGTCGTCATGCCCACAGGAACAGTCAAAGACGGCCAAGTGACCGTCGACGGCACCCGCATCGCCTCCACCGCCCCGGAGAACGCCCAGGTCATCGACCTCACCGGCCACTACGTGGTCCCCGGCTTCGTGGACATCCACAACCACGGCGGCGGCGGAGCCTCCTTCACCTCAGGCACCGTCGACGACGTCCTCAAGGGCATCCACACCCACCGCCTGCACGGCACGACCACCCTGGTCGCCTCCACGGTCACCGGCGACATGGACTCCCTCAGCCACCGCGCAGGCATGCTCTCCGAGCTGGCCGAGCAGGGCGAGATCGCCGGCATCCACTTCGAGGGCCCGTTCATCTCCCCGTGCCGCAAGGGCGCCCACGCGGAGGACCTGCTGCGCGACCCGGAACCGGCCCAGGTGCGCAAACTGATCGACGCGGCGCGCGGCCGGGCGAAGATGCTGACGCTGGCCACCGAACTGCCGGGCGGCATCGACTCCGTACGCCTGCTGGTGGAGCACGGCGTGATCGCGGCGGTGGGCCACACGGACGCCACCTACGAGCAGACGGTCGAGGCGATCGACGCGGGCGCGACGGTCGCCACGCACCTCTTCAACGCGATGCCCGCGCTCGGCCACCGCGCCCCCGGCCCGATCGCCGCCCTGCTTCAGGACGACCGCGTCACGGTCGAGCTGATCAACGACGGTACGCATCTGCATCCGGCCGCGCTGGAGCTGGCGTTCTGTCACGCGGGCGCGGACCGGGTCGCGTTCATCACGGACGCGATGGACGCGGCCGGTTTCGGCGACGGCCGCTACATGCTGGGCCCGCTGGAGGTCGAGGTCAGTGAGGGTGTGGCCCGGCTGGTGGAGGGCGGGTCGATCGCGGGCTCCACGCTCACCCTGGACCGCGCCTTCAAGCGGGCGGTGACCATCGACCGGCTCCCGGTCGAGGACGTCGTCAGGGCCCTGTCCGCCAACCCGGCGCGGCTGCTCGGGATGGACGACCGGATCGGCTCCCTGGAACCCGGCAAGGACGCCGACCTGGTGGTCCTGGACGCGGACTTCGACCTCAAGGGCGTGATGCGCCGGGGCGAATGGGTGGTCGATCCCCAACTGGACTGAAATATCCGCCAGTAGAGACCCTGTCGAGAGACGGTGGCCGACCCGGGGACTGGGCGGTCCGCCGTCTCTTTGGCATGATCGACCCTCCGGAATTCGAGAAACGCACCCTCGGGGGAGGTCGGCCCAGGTGATCCTCACGGTCACGCTGAACACCGCTCTCGACATCACGTACCGCGTACGGTCCCTGCGGCCCCACGCCACCCATCGGATCTCCGAGGTCACCGAACGCCCCGGCGGCAAGGGCATCAACGTGGCCCGGGTGCTGGCCGCGCTCGGCCACGAGGTGGCGGTCACCGGGTTCGCCGGCGGCGGCACCGGACGGATCGTCCAGGACCGGCTGACGGCCACGCCCGGCGTGGTCGACGCGCTGGTCCCGATCGGCGGCGCGACCCGGCGCACGATAGCCGTGGTCGACGAGCGCACCGGCGACACGACCCAGCTCAACGAACCCGGCCCGGCGATCGCGCCGCCCGAGTGGTCCGCCTTCCAGGAGGTCTACGAGGATCTGCTCGCGTCGGCCTCGGCGGTCGCCCTGTGCGGCAGCCTGCCGCCGGGGGTGCCGGTGGGCGCGTACGCGGGCCTGATACGCACCGCCCGCGCGGCCGGCGTACCGGTGCTGCTGGACACCAGCGGCGAGCCGCTGCGCCGCGGGGTCGCCGCGCGCCCCGACATCGTCAAGCCCAACAGCGACGAACTGGCCGAACTCACCGGCTCCCACGAGCCGTTGCGCGCCACCCACGCCGCCCGCCGCCGGGGCGCCCACGCGGTCGTCGCCTCGCTGGGCCCTGAGGGTCTGCTGGCGGCCACCCCGGAGGGCACCTGGCGCGCCGCCCCGCCCGGCCGTGTGCACGGCAACCCCACCGGCGCCGGCGACTCCGCGACGGCGGGCCTGCTGGCCGCGCTGGTGGAGCACCGGCCGTGGCCGGAGCGTCTGGCCCGCGCGGTCGCACTGGCGACCGCGACGGTGCACGCGCCGGTCGCGGGCGAGTTCGACCGGCGGACGTACGAGGAGTTGCTGGGGCGGGTCGCGGTGACCGGGGAGGTCAGCGCGGCCTGAGCATCAGCCGCCGGACTTGACCCAGCCCTTGACCAGCCACATCTGGTCGAGGTTGGCGTCACACTGGTTGCCCTGCTCGCAGGAGACCTTGATGGTGTTGGTGCCCTTGTTGAGCTGGATGTAGTTGTAGGTGCGCGTCCAGCCCTTGGCGTAGTCGCCCTCTGGGGCGTTGGCCCAGTTCTTCAGGTCAACGCCCGTGGTGGAGGGCGTGCCGTTGACCGTGAGGGTGGCGTTGGCGTCCTTGCCGGGCACGCCGTAGCCGACGTACAGGGTGTACTTGCCGGACTCGGGGATGCCGTTGACGGTCCAGGTGACCGAGGCGCCGACGGCGTTGAAGCCGGTCACGTAGACGCCGCCGTCCGCCTGGGCGCCCTGGATGTCGGACGCGGTGGTGGCGCCGCCGCCGAGCTGGAGGGCCTTGGCGTCGATCTTCGGCAGCTCCACCTCGCTCTCCGCGCTGCTCTCCCCCGACGGGGTCGACTCCGCGCTCTGCGAGACGGACGGGGTGGGGGAGGCCTGGTCGCCGCCCGCGTTCTTGTCGTCGTCGCCGCCCAGCATGGCCACGCTGATGCCGATGACGACCGCGGCGACCACCGCGATCGCGCCGATCAGCAGGCCCTTGGTGTTGGGCCCGCGGCCCCGGCCACCGCCCCCGCCGGAGGCGTGTCCGGGCATGGGCTGCTGGGTGGTCGGCGCGCTGCCCGGGAACGTCTCGGGGGCGGCGTAGGAGGCGTTCGGCCTGCCGTACGCGCCCTGCTGCTGCGGCACGCCCGGCTGGCCGTACGCCTGCTGACCGTACGGCCGCTCGCCGACCGCGCGCACCCTGCTGACCGAGTTCGGGTAGCCGTAGCCGCCGGACGGCGGCTGGGCGCCGTTGGCCTGACCGTCGGCGTACAGGTAGCCGAACGGGTCGTCGTCCTCGGGCGTGCTCGCGCCGTTGTTGCCGGGCGTCATCCCTTGGTACTCCTCAACAGGTGCGGAACGAATGCGGTACGTGTGATGAGAATGGCGAGCCTACCCGCTTCCGATGGCCCAAACGGGTGACCCCGGTCGCATCATCCCGCCGACCCGCGGATCATCCAGCCCGCCGGTGCTGTTTGGGACGGGACCGTTTCTCGACGTACATCCGTTCGTCAGCGGATTTCAGCACCTCGTCCGCCGTCATGCCGCAGTGCGCCCAGCCGATGCCGAAACTGGCCCCGACCCTGACGGCCCGGCCCTCGGCCCGGATCGGCTGGATGATCTCGTTGCGCAGCCGCACGGCGAGGTCCTGGGCGTCGGCCCGGCCGAGCCCGTCGGCGAGGATCACGAACTCGTCGCCGCCGAGCCGGGCGACCGTGTCGCCGTCGCGGACGCCGTTGCCGAGCCGCCGGGCGACCTCGATGAGCACGGCGTCGCCCGCGTTGTGCCCGAACCGGTCGTTGATCGACTTGAAGCCGTCGAGGTCGCAGAAGAGCACCGCGAGCCCCTTGGTGCCGTCGTCACGATCGCCCTCGGGGGCGACCGTGTGCACATGGTGGTCGTAGACGTCGTAGTTGTCCTGGCCGCCCGGCACGAAGTCGAAGCCGTGCCCGCCGGCGTCGTACACGGGGTGGCCGTAGGCCGCGTCGTGGGAGTCGTGGGCGCCGGGATGGCCGGTCTGCGGGCGCTGGCAGAGCCGGGCCGAGAGGCGGGAGCGCAGCTCGGCGGAGTTCGGCAGGCCGGTGAGGGAGTCGTGGGAGGCGCGGTGGGCGAGCTGGAGCTCGCGGCGCTTGCGTTCCTCGATGTCCTCGACGTGGGTGAGCAGGAAGCGGGGGCCGTCGGCGGCGTCGGCGACGACGGAGTTGCGCAGGCTGACCCAGACGTAGCTGCCGTCGCGGCGCCCGAGGCGCAGCTCGGCCCGGCCGCCCTCGGCGGAGGTGCGCAGGAGCGTGCCTATGTCCTCGGGGTGGACGAGGTCGGAGAAGGAGTAGCGGCGCATCGCGGAGGCGGGGCGGCCGAGCAGGCGGCACAGGGCGTCGTTGGTGCGGAGTATGCGGCCGTGCTGGTCGCCGCCCATCTCGGCGATGGCCATGCCGGAGGGGGCGTACTCGAACGCCTGCCGGAAGCTTTCCTCGCTGGCGCGCAGGGCCTGCTGCTCGCGCTCCAGGCGGACCAGTGCCCGCTGCATATTCGCGCGTAGACGTGCGTTGCTGATGGCGATGGCCGCCTGGAACGCGTACATCTGGAGCGCCTCGCGCCCCCACGCGCCCGGCCGCCGCCCGTTGCGCGGCCGGTCCACGGACAGGACGCCGATCAGCTCGCCGGAGGAGGCACCGCCCTGCGCTCCGGGGGCGTACATCGGCGCGAAGAGGCGGTCGGAGGGGTGCCACTCGTCCTCGAAGCGCGGCGCGGGCCCCTCGGTGTACCACTGCGGGACGTCGTCGTCGTCGAGGACCCAGCCCTCGGTGTGCGGGATGAAGACGAGACCGCCCCACTGCTCGCCCATGCTCAGGCGCCGCTCCCAGGACTCGCGGGAGCCGACCCGGCCGGTGATCAGCGCCTCGGCGGCGGGGTTGCCGGAGAAGGCGGCGACGACGAGGTCGCCGTCCGGGCGTACGAGGTTGACACACGCCAGCTCGTAGTTGAGGGCGGTGACGACCCCGTCCGCGACCGTCTGCAGTGTGTCCGCCAGGCTGCGGGCCGTGTTCATGTCGGCCATGACCTGGTGCAGCTGTCGCAGGGACGCAAGGCGGACATACGGCTCCGACTCGGTCTCCATGCTCGCCCTCCCCCCGAGACTTCGTAGCGAATCAAGTGCCCTTACGTATTGCCTTACACCTCCCCGCCACTGAATCACAGCGCGCTGCCCACTCGGTACACAGGGTCAACAATTAGTGCCCCTTGTGACTCAAGTCACAGCTAAACGTGAACAATTGAGTGGGGTTTCTGCGGTTTTCCCGTGCGGTTACCGAACGCAAGATTTGTGCGGATGCCCATCCGTGTCCATCGCAGGACCTAGGACCGTCTTCGGGCCGAGGTCCGATGCGGGCGCGCACGCACGGAGATTAGCGTTCCGTACGTGCCGAACACACACGCATCCGCACCGCCCGTCACCGTGCCCGCCCAGCCGTCCACGGCAGCGCCCTTTGGGCATGCTGTGGGGGTGACCAACGACGAGTTCCGTGCCGCGATGTCCCGGCTGGCCGCGGGGGTGGTCCTGGTGACCGCGCGCGAGCCGGCACTCGACCCGGACGACCCGCAGGCGCCGGCCGGCGAGGACGTCGGCATGACGGCGACGGCGTTCATGTCCGTCTCCCTCGACCCGCCGCTGGTCCTGGTCAGCCTGCGCGAGGGCGCCCGCATGGACGACCTGCTCGCCGAACAGCCCGTGTGGGCGGTCTCGGTGCTCTCCGAGAGCCAGCGGCACATCGCCGGCCGGTTCGCCATGAAGGGCCGCATCAGCGACCGCCTGCTCTTCGAGGACATTCCCTACGTCCGCGGCGAGGCGAGCGGCGCGCCGCTCGTGGGCGGCGCGCTCGCGACCCTGGAGTGCCGGACCGAGCAGCGGGTGACGGCCGGGGACCACACGCTGGTGATCGGGCGGGTGCTGACGGCTCGGGTGCCGAGCGCGGACGGGGGGCCGTTGCTGTACTTCAAGGGGCGGTACCGGCACCTGGCGTGAGGCCCCGCGCTGTTTCTACGACATCGTGACGTCCAGCCGGGACAGGTGTGCCGCGTCGGTGACGAACTCGATGACGGCGATGCGCTCCCGTACGACGGTGAACCGCATGGCCCGCAGCAGCCGCCGCCCGTCGGCGGAGAACGTCACCACCCCCGGAACCCCGTCGAGCAGGGCAGTCCGGGAGACCCGGGCAAGATGCGCGAAGCGCGCCGCGTTGGCGGCGACCGCGGCCGCGCCGGTGGTCACGCCGGCCTCCGACCGGGCGACGACATCCGGGTCGAGCACCTTCAGCAGCCCCTCGAAGTCACCGGCCCGCGCGGCGGCCAGGAAGGCGTCGACCACCGCCCGCTGCCGCGCGAGATCCGCGTCCGGCGCCGGAGCGCCCCGCACCCGCCGCCGCGCCCGGCTGGCCAGCTGCCGCGCCGCCGTCGGCGTCCGCCCGACGATGCCGGCGACCTCGTCGTAGGGCACCGCGAACATGTCGTGCAGCACGAAGGCGAGCCGTTCGGCGGGCGTGAGCGTGTCGAGTACGACGAGCAGGGCGACGCCGACGGAATCGGCGAGGAGGGCGTCGTGCTCGGGGTCGGGGCCGGGGCCTGTGGTGGCGGCGTCCAGGGACTGGTCCAGCGGCTCCTCGGCACGGGACTTGCGAGAGCGCAGCATGTCGAGGCAGACCCGCCCGACGACGGTGGTGAGCCACCCGGCGAGGTTGTCGACCTCGCGGGTGTCGCCGCGACTCAGCCGGAACCAGGCCTCCTGCACGGCGTCGTCGGCCTCGGCGAGGGAGCCGAGCATGCGGTAGGCGACGGCACGCAGGTGCGTGCGCTGCGCCTCGAAGCGCTCGGCAAGGAAGTCCTGGTCGCTCATGTGTCCCGTCACCAGCCCTCGTCGTGGGTACCCGTCGCGATGCCGTCAGGACTGTGACGAACGGGGGACGGCCGATGTGACAGGAGCCGCCGCGTTCGGGCGGGCCGCTACCGCCGGTCGCGCCGCTACCCCCAGTCGCGACCGGACCGCCCCCGCTTGGTCTGCGACCGCTGCTTCTTCTCCCGCAGCCGGCGTTCGTTGATGCCGCGTGGGATGCGGGTCGGCCTGCGGGGCTTGGGCGGCGGCGCGGTGGCCTCGGCGAGGAGCGCGGCGAGGCGTACGGCGGCGGCCTCGCGGTTGCGCCACTGGGAACGGTGCTCGGAGGAACGCACGGTGACGACGCCGTCGACGAGGCGGCCCGCCAGCCGCTCCAGGGCGCGCCGCTTCCACACCTCGGGCAGGGCCTCGGTGGCGGCGAGGTCGAACCGCAGCTCCACGCTGGTGTCGCTGGTGTTGACGTGCTGGCCGCCCGGCCCGGAGGAGCGGGAGAAACGCCACTGGAGCTCGGCCTCGGGGAGCGAGACGGAGCCGCGGATGACGTGCGGGTGACCGGACATGGCTGACATGTTCCCGCTTGGACGGGGTGGGAGTCACCCGAATATCGCCGGACCGGGCCGCTGAGTAAAGAAAGTAAAGCGCGGGGAACCCGTGGCACCGCCCTCGACGTTCATAGGGGTAGCTGTAGCTTCAGTACCGCACACGCATAGCGCACGCATCGAGGGAAGGAACTCCCGACCATGGCTGTAAGCCTGTCCAAGGGTGGCAACGTCTCGCTCACCAAGGAGGCTCCGGGCCTGACCGCCGTCACCGTGGGCCTCGGCTGGGACGTCCGCACCACCACCGGCACCGACTTCGACCTCGACGCGTCGGCGATCGCGGTCAACACGCAGGGCAAGGTCTACTCGGACGGCCACTTCGTCTTCTTCAACAACAAGCAGACGCCGGACAACACGATCGTCCACACCGGTGACAACCGCACGGGCGAGGGCGAGGGCGACGACGAGCAGATCAACGTCAACCTGGCCGGGCTCCCCGCCGACATCGACAAGATCGTCTTCCCGGTCTCGATCTACGACGCGGAGAACCGCTCGCAGAACTTCGGCCAGGTCCGCAACGCCTACATCCGCATCATCAACCAGGCCGGCGGCACCGAGATCGCCCGCTACGACCTGTCGGAGGACGCCGCCACCGAGACCGCGATGGTCTTCGGCGAGCTCTACCGCAACGGCGCCGAGTGGAAGTTCCGAGCCGTCGGCCAGGGCTACGCCTCGGGCCTGGTCGGCATCGCCCAGGACTTCGGCGTGAACGTCTGAGCGACATCGCGGACGGCCACTCCAGCGGCCTGACTCCGGGCCCCCAGCCCTCGCGGCTGGGGGCCCGGCGCTGCACCGGCCCACCCACTCCCCGTCGTCACCGCCGCTCGGGCCTGCCCTCCCCGTACAGCCACTCCTCCCAGACACCGTCGAAGTCCTTGTCCGGCGCTCGCTGTTCGACGTAGGTCGTGAAGTCCGCGGTGCTCGCGTTGGCGTGGCGGTATGTGGTGGACCAGCCGCGCAGGAGGGCGCGGAAGGCGGTGTCGTCGGCGAGGGTCTGGCGGATCTTGTGCAGGACCATCGCGCCGCGGTCGTAGACGGGGTCGCCGGAGAGGTGGGCGGCGTCCGGGGGATGCGCGGGCGGGAAGGACCAGACGGCCTTGTTGTCCTCGGGGACGGCGTAGTGGGTGCCGTCGTAGAGCTCGTCGAAGATGCGCTGGGCGGTGTCGCCGCCGTGGTCCTCCTGCCAGAGCCACTCCGCGTACGTCGCGAAGCCCTCGTTGAGCCACATGTCCCGCCAGGACTTGGGCGTGACCGAGTTGCCGTACCACTCGTGGGCGAGTTCGTGGACGAGGAGCTCGATGTCCGGGGCGCCGGGGAAGACGGGGCGGGTCTGGGTCTCCAGGGCGTAGGAGGCGTCACCGGGGCGGTCGACGATCGCGCCGGTGGAGGTGAAGGGGTACGGGCCGAAGAGGTCCTCCGCCCAGGCGAGGACCTCGGGGATACGGGCCAGCACCTTGCGACTGGCGGCGGCCTCGGTCGGGTCGACGGCGGTGTACACGGGCAGGCGGTCCGGGGTCACCGTGCGGCTGATCTCGTAGCGGCCGACGGCGAGGGTGGTGAGATAGCTCGCCATGGGTTGGGCGGTGTGCCAGGTGGTGGTGGTGCGGCCGCCGGTGGTTCTCTCGGTCCTCAACTCCCCGTTCGACACGGCCCGCAGGCCCTCCGGCACGGTGACCGTGAGGGCGTACGTCGCCTTGTCGGACGGGTGGTGGTTGCCGGGGTACCAGGCCATGGAGCCGACCGGCTGGCCCAGGGCGAGCGCGCCGTCGTCGGTGGGCAGCCAGCCCTCCTCGGAGCCGTCCGGGTCGGTGATGGTGGCCGGGGTGCCGGAGTAGCGGACCGTCACGCGGAAGGTGCGGTCCTCGGCGAGGTCGTCGCGGGGGCGGACGGTCAGTTCCTGGCCGGCGCGGTTCCAGCGGGCGGTGGTGCCGTCGACGGTGACCGTCTCGACGTTCAGTCCCTGGAGGTCGAGGTTGAAGGCGGAGAGGTCCTGGGTGGCGCGGGCGGTGATCGTCGTGCGGGCGGTGACGTGGCGGGTGTCGGGGGTGTAGGACAGGTTCAGGTCGTAGTGGGTGACGTCGTAGCCGCCGTTGCCCGCCTTCGGGAAGTACGGGTCGCGAAGGCCGGAGCCGCCCGGGGCGCGCTCGACGCCGGTGCTCGAACATGCGGTGAGGGCGAGGGCGAGCAGGGCGGCGATGGGGACAACCGGTGTGAAACGGGACACATCCAAGATCTTACGGGGGGCATGACACCATCGCCTACGTGCTCGACATCGGCTACGCCCTCTCCAACCGCTTCCCGGACCCGCCCCAGACCGACTACCGCCGCGCGGATGTGCACGCCCTGCGGCACGACCTGTTCTGCGGTGACGTCTATCTCGCCGACCCCGAGACGGACCGGGAGCTGTCCACAGCCTGGGGATGGGTGCCGGTGCTCGACTTCGCGTGGGCGCTGTGCGACATCGTCGAGCAGCTGGACCGCGACCCGGCGGGCTCCCGTGCCGCCCGTCCCCAGCACGCGGAGCTGGACTTCACCGAGTCCACCGACCGTCTGCTCTTCGAGCGCCGCTTCGGCTGGGTCGACATCGAGTCCGACTGGCAGCCGGCCGAGGAACCCCCGCTCACCTTCTCCCACACCGAACTCCGCCGCGAGGCCCGGGACTTCCTGCACGACCTGATCGCCGACCTGTGCGACCTGCACGAGGACCTGGCGGAGAACCCGGCGATCTGGTCGCTCCAGGCGCGGTTTCCGCGGGTGCCGTGACGCGGTGGGGATGCCGTGACGCTGTGACGGACGGTGACCAAGCAACCGGCGTGCGCTCCAAGGCCGGTTGAGACGAGTCACCCGCCTTCCACCCTGATCCCCAACGCCCCCGCCAACACCGGCGCCAGCTCCACCAACTGCCCCGCGCTGATCACCGCCCCCGCCAACCGGTCGACCCCCCGCGCGATCTCCAGTGGCACCGCCCCCCGCAGGTCCACGTCCGCCAGCGTCGCCCCGCTGAAGTCCGCCCCCTTCAGCGCGCAGTCCGTGAACTCGACGCGCTCCAGCGAGGCGCCCCCGAAGTCCGGTTCCACCAGGACGCAGCCGTCGAAGACCACGTCCTTCAGCCGGGCCCCCCGAAGGTTCAGGAAGTCGAGCTTGCCGCCCCGGATCAGGACGCGTTCCAGTGCGGCACCGTGCAGTTGCGTACCGCCCAGGCGGGCGTCGCGCAGCTCGACGTCGCGCAGGGTGGCCTCGGCCAGGTTCGTGCCGACGCCGCGCGGGGCGGTGAGGACCGAGTCCAGGAAACGCGCCCGGTGCAGTCGCGTCTCGTCCAGCGCGCACCCCGTCAACGCGCAGTCCATGAAGCGGGCGCCCCCGCCGTCCTGCCCACCCAGCTCCGCGTCCCTGAACTCCAGCCCGTCGTAGTCCCCGTCCGGCTCCAGATCACCCCCTCCGTACGCCTCCAACTCCGGCAGCCGCACCTCCGGTCGCCGTGCCGCCCTCACGCCGCCCGCCGCTCGCTTCACCATGCCCTCATCCTGCACCCCACCACTGACAATCCATCCGACCTGCGGAAACGCCCGTATCCACCCCCGGATGTCACATTCGGCGCGCGCAGCGAGTCGTACTCCCAGAAGGCGAACCCGAGCCAAGGGAGACCGACCCATGCCCCACCTCACCGTCATCGGCGGCGGCTTCGCCGGCCTCACCGCCGCCATCACCGCCGCCGAAGCGGGCGCCAAGGTCACCGTCCACGAAGCCCACCACACCCTCGGCGGCCGGGCGCGCACCGCCGAGGGCCCGTACCGGACGAACGAGGGCCCCCACGCCCTCTACAACGGCGGCCCGCACTGGACCTGGCTCAGGCAGCGCGACCTGATCGGCCCCCTCGCCCCCGTCCCGCCCCTGGAAGCCGCCCGGCTGCGGCTGCGCCACCAGGGCGTCCTGCGCCGCACCCCGCCCTTCGCCATGCTCAAGCTGCTGCGCCGCACCGCCCGGCAGGCCCCCGTCGACGCCGACTTCCTGACCTGGGCCACCGAACAGGCGGGCGAGCAGGGCGCACGGGCGGCAGCGCACTACTCCGCCGTGGCCCTCTTCCACCACGACCCCGGCGCCCTGTCCGCCGCGTTCGTGCAGGAACGGCTGCGCCGGGCCACCAAGGTGCCGCCCGAGGCGCACTATCCGCGCGGCGGCTGGGCGAGCGTCATCGACCGGATGGCCGCCCGCGCCTGGAATCTGGGCGTCCGTATCGAGACCGTGTCCCGCGTCGACACCCTCCCCACGGACACGCCCGTCATCGTCGCCACCTCCCTCGACGCCGCCCGGCGCCTCCTCGGCGACGACTCGCTGACCTGGCCGAGCGGTCGTACGGCCCTCATCGACCTGGCCGTACGCACCCGGCGCGGCGACCCCTTCATCGTCTCCGACCTGGACGCGCCCGGCTGGCTCGAACGCTTCACCGCGCAGGACCGCACCCTCGCCCCGGCCGGCGAGCAGCTCATCCAGGGCCAGATCCCCATCGCCCCGCACGAGTCCCGAGCCGACGGCATCGCCCGCGCGGAGCAACTGCTCGATCTCGGGTTCGACGGCTGGCGCGACCGCGTCACCTGGCGGCGCGAGGCGATCGCGGGCGGCCGTACCGGCGCCGTCGACCTGCCCGGCACCACCTGGCGCGACCGGCCCGCCGTGGACCGCGGCGACGGCGTGTACCTGGCCGGCGACCAGGTCGCCGCGCCCGGTGTCCTGTCGGAGGTGTCCTTCAACAGCGCGCTGACCGCCGTATCGCTGGCGCTCGGGCAGCACGGCCCGCACACGCTTGACCTCAAGCATGCTTGAGGTTGAAGAGTGGAGAAGTCAGTCAGACGGACAACCACCAGTCACGGGGGGACCTCATGCTCGCCATCCGCCTCCACGCCTTCGGCCCCGCCGAGAACCTCACCCCGGAGGAGGTCGACGACCCCGTACCCGCCCCGGGCCAGGTCCGTATCGCCGTCGCGGCCGCCGGCGTGCACCTGCTCGACGCGGCCATCCGCGCCGGTCACCAGGGCCCCGGCCCCGCGCCCACGCTGCCCACGATCCCCGGCCGCGAGGTCGCGGGAGTCGTCGAGTCGCTCGGCGAGGGGACCGACGAGACGTGGCTCGGCAAGCGGGTCGTCGCGCACCTCGGTTTCGTCCCCGGCGGCTACGCCGAACGCGCCGTCACCGACGCCGACCGTCTGCACGAGATCCCCGCGGGCCTCGACTTCGCCCAGGCCGTCGCCATGATCGGCACGGGGCGTACCGCGCTGGGGATCGTGCAGTTCGCCGAGCCGGGCCCGGGTGACGTGGTCCTGATCCCGGCCGCGGCCGGCGGTATCGGCACCCTCCTCGTGCAGTACGCCAAGAACGCGGGCGCCACCGTGATCGGCCTGGCCGGCGGCCCCCGGAAGACGGAGCGGGTCGCCGCGAACGGCGCCGACCTCGCCGTCGACTACCGGGACCCCGCCTGGCCGGAGCAGGTCCGGGCGTACGACGGCAAGGTCACGATCGTGTACGACGGGGTCGGCGGCGACACCGCCCGTACGGCCGTCGGCCTGCTCGCCCCCGCCGGCAGGCACGTCGTCTTCGGCTGGTCCGAGGAGGGCATCCAGGGCGGCGGGCCGCTGGTCGTCGAGGGCGTCACCGTGCAGGTGCTGGGCCCGGTGATGCTGGAGAAGGCGGGCGGCCCGAACCCCATCCGCACCCTGGAACTCCGCGCCCTCGCCGAGGCCGCCGCGGGCCGGCTGGCTCCGGCCGTCCACCGCTTCCCGCTCACCGAGGCCGCGGCCGCCCACCGCGCGCTGGAGAACCGCGGCACGACCGGCAAGGTGGTCCTGGAGCCCTGACCGGGGGAACCCGACCGCAAAGACCTGACCAGGTGGGGCGTGGCATCACGGGCAGTACGCCCTGATTCATGTTCTTCTGTCCCGATGAACGCGCCCAGGACTGGTGACCCCGCGGCTCCCGTGAACGCCGACCCCCACCGCTGGTGGGGGCTGGTGGTGATCGCCCTCGCCCAGCTGATGGTCGTCCTCGACTCGACGATCGTGAACGTCGCCCTCCCGTCCGCCCAGGAAGAACTGGGGATGACCGACGGCGACCGACCATGGGTGATCACCGCCTACACCCTCGCCTTCGGCGGTCTGCTGCTGCTCGGCGGCCGGATCGCCGACCTGGTGGGCCGTAAACGCACCTTCGTCATCGGGCTGATCGGCTTCGCCGCCGCCTCCGCGCTGGGCGGCGCCGCCGTCAGCCCGGGCATGCTGTTCGGCGCCCGCGCGCTCCAGGGCGCCTTCGCCGCCGTGCTCGCCCCGACCGCGCTGAGCCTGCTCGCCACCACGTTCACCGACCCCAGGGAGCGCGGCAAGGCCTTCGGCATCTTCGGCGCCCTCGCCGGGAGCGGCTCCGTCATGGGCTTCATCGTCGGCGGGCTGCTCACCGAATACCTCAACTGGCGCTGGTGCCTGTACGTCAACACCCCCATCGCGGTCCTCGCGCTGCTCGGCGCCTTCGCCGTCCTGCGCGACCGTCCCGGCCGGGCGCGCGCCCGCCTCGACGTGCCCGGCGTGCTGCTCGGCTGCAGCGGCCTGGTCGCGATCGTCTACGGCTTCAACGAGGCCGAGTCCCACGGCTGGACCGACGTGTTCGTCCTCGGACTGCTCGCGGGAGGTGTCGTGCTGCTGGCGGCCTTCGTGTGGTGGCAGGCCAGGGCGCCCCTGCCGCTGCTCCCGCTGCACATCGTCAAGGACCGCGACCGCGCGGGCTGCTTCCTGACGATGATGCTGGCCATCATGGGCATGTTCGGCCTGTTCCTCTTCATGACCTACTACTTCCAGGTCGTCCTGGGCTACTCGCCGGCGCGCACCGGCCTGGCCTTCGTCCCGATCACCCTCGCGACCGTCACCGTTTCCACCCAGTTCGCGGCCCGTCTGCTGCACCACGTCCCGCCGCGCGCCCTGATGGCCCCCGGCATGCTCCTGGGCGCGTGCGGAATGGCGGTCCTCACCCGGCTCGCCGCCGACTCCTCGTACGCCGCCGACATCCTGCCCGGCCTGCTGCTGGTGGGCGTCGGTATGGGCCTGACCTACATGCCGGTGTTCGCCACGGTGACGGCCGGCGTCGCCCCGCGGGACTCGGGCGTCACCTCGGCGACCCTCAACACCTCGCAGCAGGTGGGCGGTTCCATCGGTACGGCCCTGCTGAACACCCTCGCCACCACCAGCACCGCCGCCTACCTCACCCGCTCCGCCCAGCCCGCCGAGGTGACCCGCGAGGCCGTCGTCCACGGCTACACGGTCGCCCTCTGGTGCGCCGCCGGCCTCATGCTCCTGGCCGGCCTGGCCACGGCCCTGCTGGTCACGGCACGGGCCCCGAAACACGCGGCGCCGACGAAGGCACCGGTGACGGAGTCGGTCGCCTAGAGGCGCCTGGAGGCCGCGTGCGGCCACGGGCCGGTTCCAGTTCGGCACCGACCACTCCAGGCGCTCATAACGCGCTCCACACAGATCCGCGCCAGGGATGTCGTCGGGCGTGGCGGTACGGATCATGCCCGCAGGTTGGTCCGCAACCGCCGCGCCATCTCCAGCTGCTCGTCGTCCAGGGGTCGGCCGTCCTCGATGTCCCACAGGGCGTTCTGCAGCAGTCGCCCGAGCGTCCACGCCCGCGCCCGCTCCCGGTCCAGACCCATGACGTCGGTCATCGCGTCGAACCGCCACCGGACCTCCGCCGCGTCGAAGCGGTTGTCGAGGGCGGGCCACAGCTCGAACCCGGGGTCACCGGCGAGCGGCTTGGGGTCGATGGCGAGCCAGGGGGCGCGGTCGGCGGCGAGGACGTTCTCGAAGTGCAGGTCCCAGTGCAGGAGCCGGTCCCCCGGCTCGGCCACGACCTCCCGTACGGCGGCGGCGCAGTCGGCGAGCAGACGGCGGGCCTCGGGGTCCGCGACCCGCTCCAGCGCCCACGGCGCCCGCTGAAGCATCGCCCGCGCGATGTCACCGAGCCGGCGCAGGCCCGCAGGGGCCGGTACGGACGTCAGATGAGCCAGCAGACGGGCGATGACCAGCACGGCCTCGCGCGAGTCGGGCACGTGGGACAGCATCCGCGCGGGATCGAGGCGTTCGAGGAGCATCGTGCCGGTGTCCGGGTCGTGGTCCAGCAGCCGTACCGCCCCGTCGCCGTCCCACACGCGCAGGGCGACCGGCTCGCCCTCGCTCTCGTCGTCGAGCAGCTGCAGCTTCAGCACCGCGCGCGTGCCGTCCGCCCGGACGACCGGCAGGACCAGCGCGCACATGCCGAACATCGACGGCCCGTCGGTCCGCAGCCCCCAGCGGTCCAGGAAACCGTCCACCAGCCGCGGCAGTCCGGCGATGAAGGCGCGGCCCTGCTCGCCGTTGTACATCGCCTGGGACTCCGCCAGTTCCCTCGGAATCTCGATCACACAAGGGACCCTAACGACGAAATCCGAAGGAGACAGCCCCCGTGGCCACGGGTAACGTCCCGGCCATGAGCAGCTCGGCAAGCAGCGCCGTGAACGGCGGCGTCTCCTTCTGGTACGCCCAGGAAGGCTTCCCCGCCCCCAGGGAGCCCCTGCCGGGTGACGCGTCCGCGGACGTCGTGATCGTGGGCGGCGGCTACACGGGACTGTGGACGGCGTACTACCTGAAGAAGGCCGCGCCCTTCCTCCGCGTCACCGTCCTGGAGCAGAAGTTCTGCGGCTACGGCGCGTCCGGCCGCAACGGCGGCTGGCTGTACAACGGCATCGCGGGCCGCGACCGGTACGCGCGCGTGCACGGCCACGAGGCCGCCGTACGGCTCCAGCAGGCCATGAACGACACCGTCGACGAGGTCATCAGGGCCGCCCGGGAGGAGGGCATCGAGGCCGACGTCCACAAGGGTGGCGTCCTCGAAGTCGCCTGCACCCCGGCACAGCTGGCCCGCCTGAAGGCCTTCCACGAGCACGAGCTGTCGTACGGCGAGAAGGACCGCGAGCTGTACGGCGCCCGCGAGACCGCCGAGCGGATCAGGGTGGCCCACGCGGTCGGCTCCTCCTGGACCCCGCACGGAGCCCGGATCCACCCGGTGAAGCTGGTGACGGGCCTCGCGCGGGCCGTGGAGGCCCTGGGCGTGACCATCCACGAGTCGACGCCGGTGACGGAGATCCGCCCGAAGCACGCGGTCACCCCGTACGGCACGGTCCGCGCGCCCTACGTGCTGCGCTGCACCGAGGGCTTCACGGCGTCCCTGAAGGGCTTCAAGCGCACCTGGCTGCCCATGAACTCCTCCATGATCGCGACCGAGCCGCTCACCGAGGAGCAGTGGGAGTCGGTGGGCTGGGCGGGCCGCGAGACGCTCGGCGACATGGCCCACGCCTACATGTACGCCCAGCGCACCGCCGACGGCCGGATCGCGCTCGGCGGGCGCGGGGTGCCGTACCGCTTCGGCTCCCGCACCGACAACGACGGCCGCACCCAGCAGACGACGATCGAGGCGCTGCGGGAGATCCTGGAGCGTTTCTTCCCGTCCCTGACCGGCGTCCGCATCGCACACGCCTGGTCCGGCGTCCTCGGCGTGCCCCGCGACTGGTGCGCCACGGTCACCCTGGACCGCGCCACGGGCCTCGGCTGGGCGGGTGGCTACGTCGGCTCCGGCGTCGCCACCGCCAACCTCGCCGCCCGCACCCTGCGCGACCTGGTCCGGCTCGACTCCGGCCAGGGCACCCGCACGGACCTGACGGACCTGCCCTGGGTCGGCCACAAGGTCCGCAAGTGGGAGCCGGAGCCACTGCGCTGGCTGGGCGTCCACGGCATGTACGCCACGTACCGCACCGCCGACCGCCGCGAACTCACCACGCACAGCGCCGAGTCCTCCCGGCTGGCGCGATTGGCGGACCGGGTGGCCGGACGGCACTGAACCGGGCCGGGACCCCGGAGAACTGAGAGCCCCCTGTCGGATTCGAACCGACGACCTTCGCTTTACAAGAGCGGCGCTCTGACCAGCTGAGCTAAGGAGGCCTGCACGCGCGTGTGACTGCGTGCCCGTGCAGTGTACCCAGGTCCCACCCCTGCCCTGTCGAAAATTTCCGCGAAGTTCACAGAGGCCGGGGTACTGACAGAACACGTGAACGCGGGGTACCGTCCTGACCCAGTTCGCACGTGTGGACTAAACCAACCACCTTCCTACAACGGATCGTCCGGCACGTTCCTGCCGGTAGAAGGGGGCCCATTCACCATGGCCACTGTCTCGTTCGACAAGGCGACCCGGATCTACCCGGGTTCCGCCAAGCCCGCCGTCGACGCACTCGACATCGAGATCGAGGACGGGGAGTTCCTCGTCCTGGTCGGCCCGTCCGGCTGCGGCAAGTCCACCTCCCTGCGGATGCTGGCCGGCCTGGAGGACGTGAACTCCGGCTCCATCCGCATCGGCGACCGCGATGTGACGCACCTGCCGCCGAAGGACCGGGACATCGCCATGGTGTTCCAGAACTACGCCCTCTACCCGCACATGACCGTCGCCGACAACATGGGCTTCGCGCTCAAGATCGCCGGCGTCAACAAGGCGGAGATCCGGCAGAAGGTCGAGGAGGCCGCGAAGATCCTCGACCTCACGGAGTACCTGGACCGCAAGCCGAAGGCGCTCTCCGGCGGTCAGCGCCAGCGTGTCGCCATGGGCCGCGCGATCGTGCGTGAGCCGCAGGTCTTCCTCATGGACGAGCCGCTGTCCAACCTGGACGCCAAGCTCCGCGTCTCCACCCGTACGCAGATCGCCTCGCTGCAGCGCCGCCTCGGCATCACCACGGTCTACGTCACCCACGACCAGGTCGAGGCCATGACCATGGGCGACCGGGTGGCGGTGCTCAAGGACGGTCTGCTTCAGCAGATCGACAGCCCGCGCAACATGTACGACCGCCCGGCGAACCTCTTCGTCGCCGGCTTCATCGGCTCCCCGGCCATGAACCTGGTCGAGGTGCCGATCACCGACGGCGGTGTGAAGTTCGGCAACAGCGTCGTGCCGATCGACCGGGACGCGCTCTCCGCCACCACCGACAAGACGGTCACCGTCGGCGTCCGCCCCGAGCACTTCGACGTGGCCACGGACTCCGACCAGGGCCTCGCGGTCACCGTGAACGTCGTCGAGGAGCTCGGCGCCGACGCGTACGTCTACGGCACCGCCAAGCTCGGCGGCGACAACACCAAGGACCTGGTGGTCCGGGTCAGCGGCCGCGACGTCCCGGAGAAGGGCAGCACGCTGCACGTCGTCCCGCGCCCCGGCGAGAGCCACGTCTTCTCGACGTCGACGGGCGAGCGCCTCTCGGACTGAGAACCACCCGACAGCCGATCAGCCTCACGAAACACACAACCGGGGTAATTCACCCAGGTTGACGAAAAGGGCCCCGCAGCCTTGCCGCGGGGCCCTTTCCTTGTCGACAAATACCCCGGCACACTGGGCCATTTCGAGCAACGTACGTCAACCCCGCACCCAGAAAATGCCGCCACTCCATCACCCGAACCGGTGACCAAATGTCGCCAAATCATTACCGGGCGCTACCCTCAACCGCGTGAAGCACTCCACCACCTCTCAGACGCGACGCGGCCAGGGCCCCGCCCGCCGGATCGGCCGCTCCCTCGCCCTCGTTCTGCCCGTCGTCCTGGTGCTCTCCGGGACTCTCGCGGTCACGCGGGTCAACTGGTCGGGAGACCCCGAGAACTCGGTGCTCACCGCAGCGGACGTCTCGACCTCCGGCACCAACGCCCACACGGCACCCCGCGCCCCGCACGTGGTGCTGCTCGACCAGCTGATGGCCGAGCTCCAGGCAACCAACCCGGGCGTCGCCCTCACCCACCTCCAGGAGGCGGTGAACGAGCGCCCCTCCCTGGCTCGCCACTGCTCCTCCATCGCCCGCGCCCTGGGCCGCGCCGCGGTCCGCGTCTACGGCCCCACCCGTGCCCAGTCCTACGCCCGCCCCGTCTGCGACACCTCGTTCGCCTCGGGCGTCCTGGCAGCCCACGGCTGACCCGGGCAACAGAACCACGCGCGGGGCCCCGTCAGGCCGAAGGCCGAGGCGGGGCCCCGCGCATCCACCCACCACAGCAGGCCCCCACCACAGCAGGCCCCCGGCACCGCCCGGACCGGCGCCGCGTACAGTGCCGCCATGACCGATCCGAACGCCGCCTCGCGCCCCGTCCAGGCCGTCATCCTGGCCGGAGGCCAGGGCTCCCGGCTGCGCCCCTACACCGACGACCGTCCCAAGCCGATGGTCGAGATCCCCGGCACGGGCACACCGATCATCGGCCACCAGCTCGCCTGGCTCGCCGAGGAGGGCGTCACCGACGTCGTCATCAGCTGCGGCCACCTCGCCGAGGTCCTGCAGGAGTGGCTGGACTCCGTCGACCTGCCGGTCCGCGTCACCACCGTCGTCGAGAAGGAACCCCTCGGCCGCGGCGGCGGCCTGAAGTACGCCGCCGCCCACCTCCCGCACCCCGACCGCGCCTGGTACGCCACCAACGGCGACATCTGGACCCGCTTCTCGCTGCGCGACATGGCGGACTTCCACACCGAGCGCGACGCCATAGCGACCCTCGCCCTCGCCCGCCCCCGCATCCCGTGGGGCGCCGTCCAGACGGACGGCTTCGGCCACATCACGGACTTCATCGAGGCCCCGCCGTCCACCTTCGAGATCAACGCGGGCGTCTACGTCTTCTCCCGAGAGTTCGCCGCGATGCTCCCTGAACGCGGCGACCACGAACGCACTACGTTCCCGCACCTGGCCCGCGAACGCCGCCTGGCCGGCTTCCCGATCCCCCAGGGCGCGTACTGGCGCGCCATCGACACCGCGAAGGACCTCACGGAGGCCGCGAAGGAACTGGCCGCGCTGGGCCGTTGACACCCCGCTCCAGCAACCGGCCCGGACGACGGTACGACAACGGGGTCCCGCGTCTCACCGAGCGGGACCCCGTCGTCGTACCGGAAAGGACGGCCTAGCCCAGCAGGCCCCCGACCAGCCCGGGCTCCGACTCCCCGTCGCCGGACTCCGTGCCGCCCGTGGAGCCCTCACCGCCGCCCGTCGAGCCGCTTCCGCCGCCGGACGTGGGGCCGGAGCTGGTGCTCGGGGCCTCTTCCACCGGCGACGACGGCGGCGCCTGGCCCGCCGTCGTGCCCTGCGTCTGGCTCGGCGAGCCGCCGGTGACCGCGCCGGTGTCGCTGGTCGCACCCGGCGTGGTCGCGGTACCGGCGCTCGGTGCGGCCGAGGTCGCGCCCTGCGTCGGCGAGTTGACCGCGGCCGACGGCGTGGTGCTGCTCCCGCGATCGTCACCGGGCTTGGACGGCAGCGGCGAGCCGGGCAGTTCGTTGCGCGGCGCCTCGCCGGGTCCGGGGACGACCACGCGGTCGGAGTCCCGCACCGCACCGCCGAGCAGCGAGCCGACCAGCAGCGTGAGCCCGGTGACGATCGCCGTGACGAGGGCGCCCCGGCGCAGGACGTAGCGCCGCAACTCCCAGATGTCGGAGCGCGGGCCGAGTCGCCGCCAGGCGAGCCCGGCCAGCCGCCCGTCGATGGAGTAGACGGGCGCCCCGGCGATGATCAGCGGCGACCAGGCGGCGAGGTAGATGATGTCGGGGGTCTCGTACGCGGGAACGCTCTTCCAGCTGACGGTGACGAGCAGCGCGGCGGAGAGCAGCGCACCGCCCACCGCGACGACCCGCTGCCAGCAGCCCAGGACCGTGAGCACGCCCACGATGACCTGCGCGAAGGCGATCACGAGCCCGGAGCCGACGGGGTGCTGGAGCGCGAACTGGCGCAGCGGCTCGGCGACTTCCCAGGGGTGCAGGGTGTTGAGCCACTTGACCATGGAGCCGCGGTCGCCGCCGTCGAAGTAGACGGGGTCGCAGAGCTTGCCCATGCCGGCGTAGATGGAGATGGCGCCGAGGAAGACGCGCAGCGGGAGCAGGACGACGCCGAGGTTCATCCGGCGGCCGGGGTAGTAGGCGTGCCGCGCGGGGTCGTCGCTCTGCCGCCGGGAGCGCGGCTCGGTGTCCTCGTCCTCCGGGTAGGCCTCCCGGTCGTCGGGGTAACCGTCGTCGGCGTACCCGTCGTCGAACCGCTCCCCGGCGTAGGCCGGTTCGTCGTACGCGCCCTCGACGGTCCGCATCGCCGGCAGCAGCCGGGTGCCGGCGCGCTCGTGGGTTCGCTGGGCGCCGACGACGGGCGTCTCGACGGTCTGGTCGAGGTCGTCGTAGCCGTCGTAGGCCTCATAGCCGTCGTAGCCGTCATGGCCGCCGTACCCGGCGTCGACGTCGACGCGCGGGATGACCTGGGTGGCTCCGGCGTCGGCGGACGGTTCCTCCGGATGGCGGATGCCCGCACCGCGCACGGCCTGGAGCAGGCGGTGGGCGCCGGTGTCGTCGGGGGCGGACCGGCCGCTCCACACCACCGGGCGGCGGCGGGCTTCGCCGGCCTGGGCCGCTCTGCCCGCCGTACCGACGACCGGCACGCGGGGGGTGTCCTCGGTGGCGCTCAAGTGCCGTGCGACCCGCGGCGACTGGGCGCGGCGCGAGGACGCGCCCAACTGCACGCGGAAACTCGCGTGATTGACGATGATCTGCGCCGGGTCGCTCGGCACCTTCACCATGCTCAGCGCGGGAGCGTCGTCGAATCCCGACGAGCGGTCCCCCGTGGGTGTGCGGGGTGTTCTGGTGTCCACACGCATCTAACCGAGTGACGTGTGTTTAGGACACTGCCTCGACCCGCCGGATCTGTCCGGACCGCGTCAAGCTTGCCCGAACCGCCCGGAATAACCCGAGCGGGTGACCTGCCGAACGGCTGTTCAGGCCCGCCGTCGTGCCGCCTCGTACAGCACGATCCCCGCCGCCACACCGGCGTTGAGCGACTCCGCCCCGCCCGGCATCGGGATCCGCACCCGGAAGTCACACGTCTCCCCGACCAGCCGCGAAAGGCCCTTGCCCTCGCTGCCGACCACGACGACGACCGGCCCTTCCAGGGCCTGAAGTTCCCCGAGTTCGACCTCGCCGTCGGCGGCGAGCCCGACCACGACGATCCCGGCCTTCTTGTACGCCTCCAGCGCGCGCGTGAGGTTGGTGGCACGCGCGACCGGCGTACGGGCGGCCGTACCGGCGGACGTCTTCCACGCACCGGCGGTCATCCCGGCCGCGCGCCGCTCGGGTACGACGACACCGTGACCGCCGAACGCGGACACGGACCGCACGACCGCGCCCAGGTTGCGCGGGTCGGTCACCCCGTCCAGGGCGACGATCAGCGGGTCCTCGCCCTCGTCCGCGGCGGCGTCGGCGAGGTCCTCGGGGTGCGCGTACTCGTACGGCGGCACCTGAAGGACCAGGCCCTGGTGGTTCAGCCCGTTGGTCATCCGGTCCAGCTCGGGGCGCGGCGCCTCCATGAGGTTGATGCCGCCGCGCTCGGCCGCGAGCTGCAGCGCCTCGCGGACCCGCTCGTCGTTGTCGATGAACTGCTGGACGTACAGCGTGGACGCGGGCACGCCCTCGCGCAGCGCCTCGACGACCGGGTTGCGCCCGACGACCAGCTCGGACGTCCCCTTGCCGCCACGGCGCTGGGGCGTACGCCCCTGCCCGCGCCGCGCCTTCGCGGCGGCGGCACGCTGCTTGGCGTGGCCCTTGCGCATCTCGGCGGGGGGCGTCGGCCCCTTGCCCTCAAGGGACCGGCGCCGCTTGCCGCCGCTGCCGACCTGCGCGCCCTTCTTGCCGGACATGCGGCGGTTGTTCGCGGCCATGACCTACCTGTCTGTGGTGAGTACGTACGTCTATTACGTCTATGAAGTGTGCCGCCCGGTCTCCTATGGGCGGCACACCGAATGTGCCGTTGCCTCGGCTGCCGCTCAGCGCGGGCCGAGGCTCCATCGCGGACCGTGCGGGCTGTCCTCGATGACGAGCCCCGACTGCTTGAGCCGGTCGCGGATGGCGTCCGCGGTGGCCCAGTCCTTCCGGGCGCGGGCCGCCTCACGCTGGTCCAGCACGAGGCGTACGAGGCTGTCGACCACGCCGTGCAGATCGTCGCTGCGGTCGCCCTCACCGGCCCAGTGCGCGTCCAGCGGGTCCAGGCCGAGGACGCCGAGCATGGCCCGCACCTCGGCGAGGCGGGCGACCGCGCTCTCCTTGTCGTCGGCGGCCAGGGCGCTGTTGCCCTGCCGGACGGTGTTGTGCACGACCGCCAGGGCCTGCGGCACGCCCAGGTCGTCGTCCATCGCCTCGGCGAAGGCGGGCGGCACCTCGGCGGCGGGCTCGACCGGACCGCCGGCCAGCTCCACCACGCGCTGCACGAACCCCTCGATCCGCGCGAACGCCGACTCGGCCTCGCGCAGGGCCTCCTCGCTGTACTCGATGGTCGAGCGGTAGTGCGGCGTACCGAGGTAGTAGCGCAGCACGATCGGGCGCCACCGCTTGACCATCTCGGACACCAGCACCGAGTTGCCCAGCGACTTGGACATCTTCTCGCCGCTCATGGTCACCCAGGCGTTGTGCAGCCAGTACTGGGCGAAGTCGTCGCCGTAGGCCTTGGCCTGGGCGATCTCGTTCTCGTGGTGCGGGAAGACCAGGTCCAGGCCGCCGCCGTGGATGTCGAAGGCGCTGCCCAGGTACTTGTGCGCCATGGCCGAGCACTCCAGGTGCCAGCCGGGGCGCCCGCGGCCCCACGGGGTCTCCCAGTCGGGCTCGCCGGGCTTGGTGGCCTTCCACATGGCGAAGTCGCGCGGGTCCCGCTTGCCGGTGATGCCCTCCTCGGCGGGCTGGCGCATCTCCTCCAGGTCCTGCCGGGACAGCTCCAGGTAGGCGGGCCAGGACCGTACGTCGAAGTAGACGCTGCCGTCGGCCTCGTAGGCGTGTCCGCGCTCGATGAGGCCGCGCATCATCTCGACCATCTCGGTGATGTGGCCGGTGGCGCGCGGCTCGTACGTCGGCGGCAGGCAGCCGAGGGCGCGGTAACCGTCGTCGAAGGCGCGCTCGTTGTCGTACCCGATGGACCACCAGGGGCGGTGCTGTTCGCCCGCCTTCTGGATGATCTTGTCGTCGATGTCGGTGACGTTCCGGACGAACGTCACCTCGTAGCCGCGGTACGCGAACCAGCGGCGCAGGATGTCGAAGTTGAGCCCGGAGCGGATGTGCCCGATGTGCGGGGCCGCCTGCACGGTGGCACCACACAGGTAGATCGAGACGCAACCCGGCTTGAGCGGGGTGAAGTCACGGATCTGCCGGGCGCTGGTGTCGTACAGGCGAATGGTCACCACTCCAGGGTAGTGGGCCGGGGGCCATGCCTCGTGCCCCCTGTGGACAACGCGCGCCCAAAGGTGCACCTGGGGCGCACCCCTTCGTGACGCCTCCTGTGGGACGGCGTCAGCTCGCGCGCACCACCAGTGCCGTCGCCACCGCCATCAGCCCTTCCTCGCGCCCCGGAAATCCCAGCCCGTCCGTGGTGGCCCCGGACACGGACACCGGTGCCCCGGCCGCCTCCGACAGGACCTTCTGGGCCTCGTCCCGGCGCTTGCCGATCTTCGGGCGGGGCCCGACGACCTGCACCGCGATGTTGCCGATCCGGAAGCCCGCCTCGCGTACGATCCGCGCGGCCTCGGTCAGCAGCGCCACGCCCGACGCGCCGGACCACTCCGGCCGCCCGGTGCCGAAGTGCCGGCCCAGGTCACCGAGCCCGGCGGCGGAGAACAGCGCGTTGCACGCGGCGTGCGCCACGACGTCCGCGTCGGAGTGCCCGGCCAGGCCCGGCCCCTCGCCCTCCCACTTCAGGCCGGCGCACCACAGCTCGCGGCCCGCCTCGAAGGCGTGGATGTCGGTGCCGATGCCGACCTGCGGAAGCGGCGTCTCAGAAGCCATCGTTCAGCCTCCTGCGGGCGAGCACGGCCTCGGCGAGCACCAGGTCCAGCGGCCGGGTGACCTTGAAGGCCTCCTCGTGCCCGGGGACGACGACCACCGTGAGACCGAGCTGCTCGACCATGCCGGCGTCGTCCGTGACGTTGCCGGTGACGGTCTCGTGCGCGCGTACGAGGGTCTCGCGGTCGAAACCCTGCGGGGTCTGCACGGCGCGCAGCCGCGCCCGCTCCGGCGTGGCCAGCACGGGCTCCGGCTCGCCCGGCGTCCGCGCGGGCTCGACCTCCTTGACGGTGTCCGCCAGCGGCAGCGCCGGCACCACGGCGGGCGCGCCCGCGCGGACCGTGTCGATCACCGCGTCCACGGTGTCGACGGGGACGAGCGGCCGGGCGGCGTCGTGCACCAGCACGATGTCGTAGCCGGGGGGCAGCGCGTCGAGGCCCCGCTTGACCGACTCCTGCCTCGACTCACCGCCGGGGACGACCAGGAAGTCGGTGCGTTCGGGCAGGGCGTGTGCGTCGAGCAGGGACTTGACCTCGGCGGTTCCGTCGGGCGGGGCCACGACGACCACGAGGGAGACGGCACGGGACGCGGCCAGCGCGCGGACGGCATGGATGAGCATGGGCGTGCCGTTCAGCGCGCGAAGCGCCTTGGGCGCGCCCGGACCGAGGCGCACGCCCCGGCCGGCGGCCGGGATGACCGCGGCGGTACGGACTCCTGCGGGCGAAGGGCGCGTAACGTCAGACATCGGTTCCTGTCAGGTTTGTGTGCTCGGCCTACGTGGGTATGGCCTCAGCGTGCATACGTGCGGGCGCGCACCGCTCAGACCGGACCCTTCCGTGACCCCGGTCGAGCCGGCCGCCCGGGCACGGCACGCACAGTACCGGGGGGAGATTTCCTCGGCGCACGGCGGACGTACGGACGGCCATCCGCTGGACGCGTGGATGGCTGAAAGACGACCCTGCACGTTCGGGTACGAGCATGCCGCAGCGCCCGGCGACTGGTAACTGTCATCGGGCACCGCGGCATTTCGGTGTGAGCTTCTCGGTGTGAGTTTCGATGTGAGCGGAGCGGGCCTGCCTCACGTCAGGAGGCGAGCACCTCGTCGAGCAGAGCCTCGGCCTTGTCCTCGTTGGTGTTCTCCGCGAGGGCGAGCTCGCTCACCAGGATCTGGCGGGCCTTGGCGAGCATGCGCTTCTCACCGGCGGAGAGTCCGCGCTCGCGCTCACGACGCCACAGGTCACGCACGACTTCCGCGACCTTGATGACATCGCCGGAGGCGAGCTTCTCCAGGTTTGCCTTGTAACGACGCGACCAGTTCGTGGGCTCCTCGGCGTACGGCGCGCGCAGCACCTCGAAGACCCGGTCCAGCCCGTCCTGACCGACCACATCACGCACGCCGACGAACTCCGCATTGTCCGCTGGCACACGTACCGTCAGATCACCCTGGGCGACCTTCAGCACCAAGTAGGTCTTGTCCACGCCTTTGATCTGGCGAGTTTCGATGGCCTCGATCAGCGCGGCCCCGTGATGGGGATAGACCACGGTGTCGCCAACCTTGAACGTCATGTGACAGGTACCCCTTCCGTGGCTATCCAGGGTAACACGGAAACGGCGGGTTCTGAATGGCGTTTTCGCAGGTCAGGGCATATCTCGGGGCTTGACAACAGCAACAGGAACGTGCTTCGGCCAACCCTCGGAACAAGGTATTCGCAGGTCGGAGCGGCTCTCCGGGCCGGGTGAAACGTGCGCGTTACGCACATCCGGCGACCCCGCCGGACGGCTGAACGTCCCTAAATGTCCGGTTCCAAACGCTCGACTTCCGCTACTCCGTTCGGCGCCTGGCGGTCGGTACGAGACGTTTCCGGAATTGATCACGACACCCGCGGCCGGCCCTCCCGTGATCAAATTCCGGGTCGGCCGCGCATTCCTTCACCTAAATTTCGCGAAGGCTTATGTGAATGCCGTACGAGCGCCGGACGCGCCTGAACAGGGAGGCCCTCCCTACCGCCTGCTGAGCGAAGCCGGGCGGCCGCGGGGGAGGGTCGGATGCGGCCGTCCGGGGACGGCTCGGTAACCTAGGGCCGCTGACAGCCATTCAGGGCGGCTTTACCACGACAGCTGCCCCTGCGTTCAAGGAGTTGCCGCCGCCGTGAGCAGCAGCCTTCGACGCGGCGCCCTCGCCGCCGCCGCCATCGCGTTCTCGATCGCCTCGCTCGCCGCGTGCGGCGCCGGCAACAACTCGCAGACGCTGGAGATCAGGCCGGACAACGCGGCCACCAGCGTCGGCGACATCAAGATCCAGAACGCCCTGATCATCACCCAGGCCGACCCGGAGGCGACCGGCCCGGCCGTCGTCTCCGCCACCGTCTTCAACTCCAGTGACCGCGCCCAGACGCTGGAGTCGATCAGCCTCGACGGCGCCCCGCAGGTCAAGCTCTCCCCCGCGTCGGGCAAGGGCGAGCTGACCATCCCGGCCGGCGGCTCGGTCGTCATCGGCGGCAAGGGGAACGCGTCGGCGGTGCTGGAGAACGCCGAGTCCCTCACCGACGGCGACGCCCACAAGGTCACCTTCTCGTTCAGCGAGACCGGGGACGTGAGCCTGCGGGCGTTCATCGTTCCGGCCGAGGGCTACTACGCCCCGTGGGGCCCGAGCGGCAGCCCGGCGGCGAGCCCCTCCCCCACCGCTACGGCGACCGGCGCGGCGGGCGCGGCCGGGGAGACCGGTGAGGCCGGGGAGACCGGTGAGGCCGGCGGTGAGCACGGCGAGGGCGACGCGACGGGCACCGAGACCGGGGCCGCCTCCGGCACGCCGACCGACCCGGCGTCCGCGTCGGCCACGGAGTCGGCGGCGGGCGACACCGCCGGGCACTGAGCGCCGTACAGTCGCAAAGGTCATCCATGAAGGGCGGGACCTCACCAGGAGGTCCCGCCCTTCAGTGCTTGCCGGTGATCGCGGTTTACGGCTCGAACTTGTAGCCGAGACCGCGGACCGTCACCAGGTAGCGCGGCGCACCCGGGTCCGGCTCGATCTTGGCGCGCAGGCGCTTGACGTGGACGTCGAGGGTCTTGGTGTCACCGACGTAGTCGGCGCCCCAGACGCGGTCGATGAGCTGCATACGGGTCAGGACGCGGCCGGCGTTGCGCAGCAGCATCTCCAGCAGGTCGAACTCCTTCAGCGGCAGGTCGACCTTGGAGCCGCCGACGGTGACCACGTGCCGGTCGACGTCCATGCGGACCGGGCCGGCCTCCAGGGCCGCCGGGGCCACCTCCTCCGGCTCGCCGCGGCGGCGCAGGACGGCCCGGATACGGGCGACCAGCTCGCGCGAGGAGAAGGGCTTGGTGACGTAGTCGTCGGCTCCTATTTCGAGCCCGACCACCTTGTCGATCTCGCTGTCCTTGGCGGTCACCATGATGACGGGGACGTTGGAGCGGCCGCGCAGCTGGCGGCAGACCTCGGTGCCCGGCAGGCCGGGCAGCATCAGGTCGAGGAGGACGAGGTCGGCGCCGTTGCGCTCGAACTCGTCGAGTCCGTCGGGCCCGGTGGTCGCGACGGCGACCTCGAAGCCCTCCTTGCGGAGCATGTACGACAGGGCGTCGGAGAAGGACTCCTCGTCCTCGACGACGAGCACACGGGTCACGGAAGGACCTCCGGGGCGGGAAGCGATTCGTACGGGGGTGTTGCGCGGGACGGGTCGGAGGACTGCCCGGCCTCGGCCTCGTCGTCGAGGGCGGGGTGCTGGTGCGCCCGGTCGCGGGCCGGGCCCGCCTCCGGCAGCCGCAGCGTGAAGGTGGAGCCCTGTCCCTCGGAGCTCCACACCGTGACCTCCCCGCCGTGCGAGGCGGCCACGTGCTTGACGATGGCGAGCCCGAGGCCCGTACCACCGGTGGCACGGGAGCGGGCGGGGTCGACGCGGTAGAAGCGCTCGAAAATGCGCTCCTTGTCCTTGTCGGAGATGCCGATGCCCTGGTCGGTCACGGCGATCTCGATGGTGTCCCCGCCGGAGCCGCTGACCCGGCGGGCGGCGATGCCGACGCGGGTGCGGGCGGGGGAGTAGTTGACGGCGTTCTCGACCAGGTTGCCCAGGGCCGCGGCCAGCTGGCTGCGGTTGCCCCAGACGCGCAGATCGGCAGTGCCGCCCTCCCGCCGCCCACCACCACCCTGATCGGGCCCTTCGGGCGCCCATACATTCGAGGCCATGGTGATCTGCTTGGTGCCCGCCTGGTGGCGGCAGCGGTCGACGGCCTCGGCGACCAGTTCGTCCACCCGGACCGGCTCGGCGTCCTCCAGCGGGTCGTCGTTCTGCACCCTGGAGAGGTCGATGAGCTCCTGCACCAGGTTGGTCAGCCGGGTCGCCTCGATCTGCATCCGCCCGGCGAAGCGCTCCACGGCCTCCGGGTCGTCCGAGGCGTCCATGACGGCCTCGGAGAGGAGGGAGAGCGCGCCGACGGGGGTCTTCAGCTCGTGGCTGACGTTGGCGACGAAGTCGCGTCGTACCGCTTCTATCCGGCGCGCCTCGGTGAGGTCCTCGACCAGCAGCAGCACCAGCCGGGAGCCCAGCGGGGCGACCCGGGCGGAGACCGCGAGGGCCTCGCCGCGGCCGGAGCCGCGCCGGGGCAGGTCCAGCTCGACCTGGCGTATCTCGCCGTCGCGCCGGGTGTCGCGGGCCATCTGGAGCATGGGGTCGACGGCGAGCTTGCCGCCACGGACCAGTCCGAGGGCGTAGGCGGCGGAGCTGGCCTTGACGACGGCATCGGCCTCGTCGAGGACGACGGCCGAGGAGCGCAGTACGGACAGCACGGTGTCCACGCCCGGTGGCAGCACCGGGTCGGTGTGCAGGGAGGTGCGGGTGGGCCGCTTCAGGTCGCGTTCGCTCCAGCGGAACGCCAGCATGGCGATGACACCGGTGAGCACACCGGCGATCGCTGCCGCTGCGGCGACCGCCGCGTTCACGTCCATGCGTCCAGGTTAGGCATGCACTACCCGTTGCCCACAGCCGTCCGAGTGCCAGCTCGAACAGTCGTCGCTCAGAGTTCACCTTGGAGCCAGTATTGATTCATTTGGGGTGGCCGAAACGGACGCGTGCGGCCCGGAACGTGGGAGCGTGGGGTTCGTAACACCGGTTCACGACGGGGTCCGGCGGACACGCTCGGCACTCCGGCAGGCTCCCCATGAATCCACCCTGAATCCCCCAAGAAATCGCACGAGAGGGAACCCTGATGCGGGACGCG
The DNA here is from genome assembly GCF_013009255.1 of Streptomyces sp. Z423-1. NCBI lineage: Bacteria > Bacillati > Actinomycetota > Actinomycetes > Kitasatosporales > Streptomycetaceae > Streptomyces > Streptomyces sp. Z423-1. The sequence continues at coordinate 5,101,526 of NZ_CP053109.1, read as the reverse complement.
TACCACGAGGAACTTGACTCGATCGGCGACGGCCTGGTCGAGATGGCCCGGCTGGTCGGGTCGGCGATCGGACGCGCCACGACGGCCATGCTCGACGCCGACCTGAAGCTGGCCGAGAGCGTGATCGAGGCCGACAAGAAGGTCGACGACCTGCAGCACGACCTGGAGGCCCGGGCGATAGCCCTGCTGGCCCGGCAGCAGCCGGTGGCGACGGACCTGCGGATCGTGGTCACGTCGCTGCGGATGAGCGCCGACCTGGAACGGTCCGGCGACCTCGCCCAGCATGTCGCCAAGCTCGCCCGGCTGCGCTTCCCCGCGCGCGCGGTCCCGCACGACCTGCACGCGACGATCCTGGAGATGGGCCAGCTCGCGCAGCGCCTGATGGCGAAGACGGCCGAGGTCATCGTGACCAAGGACATCGACCTGGCGATGCAGCTGGAGCAGGACGACGACGAGATGGACCTGCTGCACCGCACCCTCTTCCAGCACCTGATCGACGAGCGCTGGAAGCACGGCATCGAGACGGCCGTGGACGTGACGCTGCTCGGCCGCTACTACGAGCGGTTCGCCGACCACGCGGTGGCGGTGGCCAAGCGCGTGGTGTTCCTGGTGACCGGCGAGCACGCGGACGATCTGCAGGCGGACATGGTGCCGGGGGTGGACGGGGCCTGAGCGGGCACCCCTGGGTACCGGTAGGGGCGCGTTTCCGCCTCCGTGCGCCGTTGATGCGCCCGGCGAACCGGGCATGAAATGGGCACAGGCACAGTGCCTTGAGGAGGGACCCATGGCCGAATCCCCCAGCACGCCCAGCACGACGACGCCCGACCCCGCCCAGGAACGCCCCACCGAGCAGCCCGCCGACATCAGGAGCCTGACGCTGATCGGCGCGTGCGGCTGCGGCTCGGGGTGCACGTGCGGGTGCCAGCAGGGAAATCCCTGTCAGTGCGGCTGACCGGTTTTCTTTTGTTCTGCTGACCGGTTTTCTCGCGTTGTTACGACGGTGAAGGGCCCCCGGCGCGATGGCCGGGGGCCCTTCGCGTCGCCGCGGGGGGCGTCGGGGCGCAGCATGGAGATGGAAGAAGGAGGAGGAAGCGACCGACCGACCGGGCAGCACGGGAAGGAGGTGCGAGGCCATGACCCAGTTCATGGACGTCCACCGCGGCATGCTGGGCATCACCGCGGACCAGCTCCACGAGGCCCACCAGGCCGACCTCGCCATAGAGAAGGAAGAGGGCGTGCACTTCAAGCAGGCCTGGGCGGACCCGGACTCCGGAATCGTCTACTGCCTCTCCGAGGCACCTTCGGCGGAGGCGGTCCAGCGCATCCACGAACGCGCGGGGCACAAGGCGGACGAGATCCACCCGGTGCCGTTGACGGTCTGACGCGGGTCAGCAGTCGCGCACCTGCGCATACAGAAGCCCCCTACCGGCGGAGAACCCGCAGGCAGGGGGCTTGATCAGCTCAGGTTACTTCTTCTTGCCCTGAGTCTGGCGGGCCCGTTTTTCGGGCCTGGTCAGCGATGTGTGCACCCCAACTGACCTGCGGTTGACCGGTTGTTGTTGGTCGTCGTTGGTCGTTGTCGGCCGTCGTCGGAGGTTCCACAGAGGTCCCGGCTCGGGAGCCAGCGGCAAGCGCGTCGGCCCAGACGAAGAGCGAGAAGGACCGCCCTACGGGCGGGCGACCTTCAGACACCTCTGCACTCCGGACGGTCCGGCTGGACGGCGGCTGCGGCCGGTACCTAGGGGCATTCCGCTTGCACAGTCAGACCGAGGGAGGCGAGCCGCTTCCGGCCAGGGAGGCAGGGAGAACTCCCTGACGCCCTCCCTTGTACGCCTCCCTCGGCCTGACCTGCATAGATCAACGATCAGGGAGGCAGGGAGTCGCGCAGGTCAGACCCCTTCACACCCCCTTCCGGAGACACCCGGCAGGGGGTGTCTCTGCCTCCCTGAGTCGCCGGACTCCAGATTCCGCTTCTGCTTGAAGGGCAATGAGGACCGCCCTTCGGGCGGGCGACCTTCGGGCGCCTCAGCGTTCGGGAGCTCCCGCCGTGTCCGCGTCTGCGGGCCTCTTCTCCAGGGGCCGCTACTTCCGCTACTCCCGCTACCGTGCAGGTCAGAGCCGTGATCGAGGTAGCGGGAACGGGTAGCGGTAGCGGCTACGCCCGGGAGGCTCTTAGGGGCGGAAGGTTCCACCCACATTCCGCTGAGTCGCGACTCATCGGCACTCAACGCATCTCAGCGCAGGTCAGAAGGGATGCGGCTGAGACGCGGACTGCGACTCAAGGCGAACGAAGACACCACCCCGGCGGGCGCGGGTGGTGTCTTCCCTACAGCGCCGCCGGGCGCTCGGACGGCCTTCCAAGGGGGGGTCCCTCTCGCCCCCGCCTTGGAAGGCGCACGTACGGCCTTTACCTGGGGGGCGGCGGAGGCACGCCCCCCAGGTAAAGGCCGTCCCTCGGTCACCACAGCTCTTCAGAGGGGGGGCACGAGCGGGGTGCCGGCCGGACCGCCCCCTCTGAAGAGCGGCCTTTACCTTGCGGCGAGCCCCGGGGCAAAAGCCGTCCGCACGCCCGGCTGGAACGGCGTGCAAGCAAGAAGAGCACCACGGCCCGGGTGCTCTTCTTGCTGTTCGGCGGCAACCGCCGCCCTGCGATGGTCGCGCCGCGAAGCGGCTCGTTCTTCACGCGCTGAGCCGCACTGGACCACTACAGACACCCCCTCTTTTTTTCCTAAGTAGGGAAGCTCTGCGTCACCGCGTCACCGGATCATGAAAAACGCCCCGTGACCTGCACATACAGCGGTGACGCAGACGGCGATTTCTGCGTCACCGCTGCGTCACCTGCGACACCGTTGACGGACGCCCGCGTCACCGTTGACGCACACCCAACGCTCTGCGTCACCCGAAACGTGCAGGTCAGAGGGGCTGGGTGTCGCAGGTGACGCGGTGACGCAGAAATCCGCACCTCGGACAGGTGCGCGCTCCCGACAAGCCCAATGGAGGTGAGGGGAAGACGCCACCGCTCCCCGCCGGAGTGATGTCTTCGTGCGTCTTGAGTCGCGATGTGCGTCTCAGGCGCACCCCCTCTGACCTGCACTGAGATGCGTTGAGTGCCGATGAGTCGCGACTCACGGGAATGTGGGACGAACGCGCGCCTCCCCCTAAGAGCCAAGGCGGATGCATCCGCTACCGCTACCCGTTCCCGCTACCTCGATCACGGCTCTGACCTGCACGGTAGCGGGAGTAGCGGAAGTAGCGGCCCCTGGAGGAGAGGGGGCGCGGCCCACAGCGTTGTGGACCGAACTCACTGAGGCAGGAAGCCCGGCGTTGTCTGCCCAAGCTCGTGCAGGTGCGCAAGGTAGTCCTGAGCGGCAGGCTCGGACGCGTATCGGCGCCGCATCTCCGCCGCCAGTTCGCGGCTGGTCATGATGAGCGACGGGACCGACTTCCGCTCTCCTTCAAGGGCGCGCTCCCCCATGATGAGCGCCTGGTCGAGGTCGCCCTCCCGTGCGGCCGTCACGCCGAGCGTGACGCGCGCTTCCGCGTTGCGCATGGGCGAGCGCTCCGAGCCGTCGAAGTCCGTGCCTGCCCGGAGGACTTCCTCTGCGAGCGTCCGAGCCAGCTTGTCCTCTCCCACCAGGCGGTAGCAGTCCATGGCATAGAAATCGAACTTCGCCGGGTCCACCACGAAGTGGTTGTCAAGGTTCTCCGGGTAGGGCATTCCTTCGAGCAGACTGCGCCCCCTGTCGAGGGCGACCTCTACCCGTCGTCGATCCCCAAGCCGGGCCCACGCCTTGGCTTCCTGTGCCGCAAGCTGCACAGCTACGCCCTGGTGGGCAGCTACCTCGGTTCCGGCCTGAGCCGCCGCGATGACCCCGCGATAGTCCCCCGTGGTGAGCGCGAACCAGGCCCGCATCTCGTGTGCCCATCCAGCGACTTCCGCGTGATCCGACTCGGTCGCGAGCGACAGTGCGGCACGGCGCGTCGACTCAGCCGCGTGACGGTCGCCGGTGTCGTACTCCACGCAGCCCACGAGGAGAGCGAGCCAGCCAGACAGGGCAAGTACCTCGCGGTGTTGCGAGAGGGTGAGGCTCTTCGAGTGGAGTTCCACCACGCGGCGGAGCCACTGCCGCCCCTCGATGAGGAGCTGCTCGCTCGGCATGAACGGGTACTCCGAGCACAGCCTGTCTGTGGTGATCCGCAACGCGTCAAGGGTCGCCGTGTCCACGTCGGACCGATTGAGGCGACTCACGATTTCCAGCGTCTCCATGCCGCTCGCCGCCAAGATCTCCTTGTCCCCATCCCGACGCGCCGGCGCGGGGAAGAGCGCGTGCGTCACAGTCCCGAACACGGCCGCGATGAGCGGTCGGTAGAACTCGTTGGGGATCTGCCCGGACTCCCACCTCTTCCACTGCCGAATCAGGCTGTCGTCTGCGGGAAGCTCATCCCGGGAGTGGGCCCGAAGAGCCCTCACCGCGTCTCGCTGGGACCAGTCGCGAGCGGCCCGCTCGGCCGCGATGCGCCGCGCCCATGCGGGCCTGTCGTCGCTCATACGTCCTCCTCCGAGTGCCTACCCGCTGAGTCTTGCGCCTCGCCCCCGGGGACAGGGAAGGGGACACCGAGGTGACACCGGACATGTCCCCAGCTCACGCGCCTGCCCCCTCAATGTCACTTACGCCACACGTTCCGTTCCTCGCATGCTGGTTGCAGATCACGCGCCACTCAAGGTGGAGCGCTCTTCGAGTGCTTCCACCCGTTCAGACAACGCCTGAATCAGGGAGCGGATTTCATTGATCTCGCCGCGCACGTCGCTCTGTGGAGCGGCTCCGTCGCCGACGAAGTTACCGAGGTTTCCCGCCGACACGACCAGCCCCTCAGATCGGAGCATGGCCAGCCCGTTTTGGATGGTCTGGCTAGCAAACCCGAAGCGGTCGATCAGCTCCCGCTGTGAGGGGAGCTTGTCACCGGGCTTCATCCGCTTGATGTCCTCGCGGAGCGCGTCCGCTACCTGCACCGCCTTGGGCTTGGGCCCTCCTGTGACAGTCATGCCCTGAGCGTACCCACCACAGCGAACTAGTGCACACCACTCCACAGGGCTTGTGCACCACAGCAGACTAGTGCAAGCTAGTCAGCAAGCGGGGTCCCCGAACGGGGCGCAATCCTCGCGAAAAAGTCCTGGTCAACGCCAGGAAATAGCAAGGAGCGGCTCCCTACCGCCAAGCAGATAGCCGCTCCCTGACCCTCGAAGGGGCAACTCCATGATGCCTGGAACCATCGCGGAACGGCGTGCCGAAACGGTCACGGTCGAGGCCGCCACGCCCATTGACGTCCGCGACCTGACCGGTGCCGAGCGGGCCGTGGCGCTGTACGCGTCGGACATGCCGAACGCGCGGCGCCATCACACCGGTGAGCAGGTCCGCGACTGGATCGTGCAGGGTGTCGAGCGGCTCGGACTGGAAGAGCTGCGTACCCGTGCCGAGTACTTCCACGGATGGCGGCTGCTGAATGTCAACCGGCTGGTGACGGCCCAGATCCAAGCCCGCCACGAGCAGCGTTTCCCGAAGGCCCGCCGTCTGCTGCTGGCCGACCAGGCAGGCTCCGGAAGCGTCTGCTGCCACGACGGGATGAGCGACACGGCGCGGGCCCGCAACGGCGCCGCCACCGTCGACGGCGATTGCCCGTGCGCAGGCACGGGCGGCATCGCGGTGTGGGGCGCCGACCCGGACGCGTCGTACGAGATCATGTGCCCGGTCCACCGCCGCGCCCAGATCGACGCGTTCCACCGCGCCCGCCGGGCGGCCCGCTGATGACCGCGCCGGGACCGCTCAACGCGCTGTACGCCCGTGTGGCGGCCCCGGCTGCTCCCGCCGTGCCTTTGGCATGGCGGGAGCGCCGCCGGGCCTCTGAGGACCTCCCCACTATCCCCATCCGGGGTCTGGAGCTGACCACGGGGGAGGCTGCCGCCGCACTATTCGAGACGGGTGCCGACGAACTCGCCCTTCCGGTGCCCGACACCGACACCCTGTACGACGCCCTCAACGGCGCCGTGCGCACCCTCGGCCCAGCCGGGATCGCCGAAGTCCTCGGCATCTTCCCCGAGTTGGACGCAGAGGAGTTCCCCGAGGTAGGCGCCTGCCGCCACTTCGCCTACCGGCTCGCCCTGTCGTTCTGGTACGAGGACGCCCGCTCCCGCCCCATGACCGTGGGGGAAGCGGCCGTGGCGCTGTACCTCTCGGACGCCTACCGGCACCACCAGATCGACGCGCACACCGTGCGGCGGGCCCCGTTGCTCGTCTCCCGCGCGATCCGGCAGGGCGCCGCCCTGGTCCCCATCGAGACCCTCGTGCGCCTCGGAGAGACCATGAGGCGGGAGTTCACGGCCCCCGTGACGCCCCTCGTCACGCAGGTCAGCCCGTCCGACGCGGACGCGTCCCACGAGGGCGTGACGGTCGTGACGCCGGGCCGTGACTGGCTGTACCGGCAGGCCCTGCCGAACTGGCACCGCCGTCGCTTCTGCTTCGACCTGATGCGCGCTGACGTCCGCCAGCCCTCCCCGCTCGTCGTGCGGCTGGACGGCGGTGGCTACGCGCTCGGAGCGACCCCGCCGGCCGGACCGGACGGCACCTGGCGCCGCCCCCTGCGTGCGGAGTGGTGAGCGTGCCGAACAACAAGCCCCACGGGGACGTGCGCCGCCGCCGCAAGCGGCAGGTGGCCTACGTCTTCCGGCACCGATGTGCCTACTGCCGCTGTCGGTTCCGCTCGCTCGATCGGGCCACCCTCGATCACATCGCGCCCCGGTCTGTGTGGCAGACATGGTCGGCAACCGCGCTCGCCCTTGCCTGCCTCGACTGCAACCACCGCAAGGCCGACCGATTCCCCCTCTCGATCGCCCTCCTGCTGCTGCGGTCGGTCGACCCGACTCGGCCCGTCATCCGTCCGGCCGATCTGCCGTTGCTCGCTCAACTCGCGCAAGCCAACCAGTCGACCCGCCGCCGCGCGCCACGGTCTACCGCTCACCTGCCCGAATCGACCCCCACTTGCCCGACCCTCGAAAGGACGGCGGCATGACCGCACCCCGGAACCAGTCGACCGACTCAACCGCCGTCCTGCGGGGCGGACTTCCTGACCGCTACCTGACCCCGGAAGACCTGGTCACCATGTTCAGCCTGCCGAGCGTCGAGACGGTCTACGCCTGGCGCCGCAAGCGCATCGGACCGTCCGCGATCCGCATCGGCAAGTACCTGCGCTACGACCCCGCCGTCGTCCACGCGTGGGCCCAGGAACAGACCGAGCAGGACGCCGCCTGAGCCCCGCCGCCCCGGGGAGGCGATAACCGCCCGGGTGGGGAGGCGGGGAGAACTCCCCACCCGCCTCCCCACACCGCCTCCCCTGCGCTGATCAGCACAGATGCCCATTCGGGGAGGCGGGGAGGCGCCCCGCGAAGGGCCCGAAAACCCCTCTGCGGCGCCTCACCGAGCCCCCCCCTTGCCGCCTCCCCAGGCGGCTCGCCTGACGCTGCTACCGAGAAGGGAGTCAGCCCGCATGGCTGGCCACATCTTCGACCGCTGGATCAAGACCACCACCGACGCCGACGGCAAGACCATCCGCGTCAAGACCGACCGCTACGGCGTCGGTCTGCGCTACCAGGCCCGTTACTTCACACCCGACGGCAAGCGAAAGAACAAGTCCTTTCCCGACGGACAGAAGCGCCTCGCCGAGCAGTGGCTGAGCGCCATGCAGGCTGATGTGGCGCGCGGCGATTTCATCGACCCCAACGCCTCCCGTACGACGTTCCAAGAGTTCGCGGAGAAGTGGCTCGCGAGCCAGAGCGGCGACCCGAACACCCGAGCGTCGATGGAGTCTCAGCTCAGGCTGCACGCCTTCCCGCGCATCGGGTCGCAGCGGCTCGGGACGTTCCAGCCGAGTCACATCCGGGAGTTCGTGACGCAGCTCGAAGAGTCGGGCATGTCCGGTGCGTACGCTCGCGTCATCTTCTCCAACGTCCGCGCCGTGCTCTCCGCCGCTGTGGAGGACGGATGCCTACGCCGGAACCCCTGCAACTCGCGCACGGTGACCCTGCCAGCCATGGGTGCGCGCCGCGTCGTCCCGTGGGAGCCTGAGCGCGTCTTCGCCGTACGCGCCGCCATGGTCGAACGCTTCCGCCCCATGGTCGACGTGGGCGCAGGCTGCGGCTTGCGGCAAGGGGAGATTCTCGGTCTGTCCGTCGATGACATCGACTTCGACAACGGCACCGTGCACGTGGTGCAGCAACTCAAGCTGAGCCTGAGCAAGGCCGTGTTCGCGCCCCCGAAGGGCGGCAAGCTCCGTGACGTGCCGCTGCCCGATCCCGTGGCAGAGGCGCTACAGGAGCACATCAAGCGGTTCCCGCCAGTGGAGATCAAACTCCCGTGGATGCGGGCGAACGGCCAGCCGGTGACCCGGCGGCTCATCTTCACGGGCCCCAACGGTGGGCACGTCTGGCGCACGTCGCTGAACGAAGACCACTGGAAGCCCTCGCTTGCCAAGGCCGGTGTCATCCCCAAGGCCAAGAGTCGCGAGCACGCTGCCGCGCGCGAGCACGGAATGCACGCGCTCCGGCACTTCTACGCGTCCGTGCTTCTGGACGCAGGGGAGAGCATCAAGGCCCTCGCGGAGTACCTCGGGCACTCCGATCCGGGCCTGACGCTGAAGGTGTACGCGCACCTCATGCCGAGCAGCCGGGACCGGGCCCGCAAGGCTCTCGGCAAGGCACTCAGGCCCCAAGATCACACGGGCTGAGGTTCCAGAGAAGTTCCGGATCATGAAAATGCCTCCCATCCGCGCCGTATGCGCAGGTGGGAGGCATGATCACCAACCCTACTTCTTCTTGCCCTGATTCTTGACCGCCTCGATGGCCGCCGCAGCCGCCTCCGGGTCGAGGTACGTGCCGCCCGGGACGACCGGCTTGAAGTCGGCGTCCAGTTCGTAGGACAGCGGGATGCCCGTCGGGATGTTCAGGCCCGCGATCTCGGCGTCGGAGATGCCGTCGAGGTGCTTGACCAGGGCGCGCAGGCTGTTGCCGTGGGCGGCGATCAGGACCGTGCGGCCGGTCAGGAGGTCGGGGACGATGGCGTCGAACCAGTACGGGAGCATCCGGACGACAACGTCCTTCAGGCACTCCGTCTGCGGGCGCAGCTCCGGCGGGAGGGTCGCGTAGCGCGGGTCGGAGAACTGGGAGTACTCGGCGTCGCGGTCCAGCGGCGGCGGCGGGGTGTCGTAGGACCGGCGCCACAGCATGAACTGCTCCTCGCCGAACTCGGCGAGGGTCTGCGCCTTGTCCTTGCCCTGCAGGGCGCCGTAGTGGCGCTCGTTCAGGCGCCAGGAACGGTGGACCGGGATCCAGAGGCGGTCGGCGGCCTCCAGAGCGAGCTGCGCGGTGCGGATCGCACGCTTCTGCAGTGAGGTGTGGACCACATCGGGCAGCAGGCCGGCGTCCTTCAGCAGCTCGCCGCCGCGCGTCGCCTCCTTCTCGCCCTTCGGGGTGAGGTTGACGTCCACCCAGCCGGTGAACAGGTTCTTCTCGTTCCACTCGCTCTCGCCGTGGCGGAGGAGGATCAGCTTGTACGGTGCGTCGGCCATGGCTTCGAGCCTACCTAAGCCCGAGCGGCGTGAGCGGACTGCCGGAGCATGCCCATGCCACGGGTTCCCCCGCTTCTTTAAATTCAAGTAGATTCCCCCCCAACCTTCGACCACGTTGGTGTGTCTGGCTGCCCCAGACCTGTGTAGGCGCCCAGGAGGAAGAGGAGCTCAGAACGTGACGGTGCGTTCCTTTGCACGGCGGATACGACCGCGAGTCGAGCGGAAGGCCGCCGAGCGGGTCTGGCAGCTGCGGACGATGCGGCGCCGCCGCAGAGCAGCGGTCGGCGACCCGGTCCTGCGCCCGGTGACGGTGCGCGGCCAGCAGCTCTACGGCCGCATCGTGACCCGGTTCACCGCCGCCGAGGCCGCCGCCGCCAACCTCGATCTGGTGGTCGCCGCGCTGGAGCAGGAAGGCATCTCCTACTTCCTCGTACCGACCTCCCGCACCCGTCACACCGTGGGTGTGAACGCCGTCGACCGGCAGCGGTTCCTCGCCGCGCTGGAGGCGCGGAACGCCGGGAAGGCCGTGTTCATCGGGCGGCCGCTGCCCGGTGGACAGCTCGAGAGCCCCGCGATGTTCATGGACGGCTCGCTGCCGAACGCGCTGCGCACGGCCCCCGTGCTGCGGATCGGCGAGAACCACCTCGGCCCCGCCGGCCAGCTGCTCGCCGGCCCCGAGCTGGCCTGCGACGTGGAGTTCTGGGAGGACGGGGCCGAGGTGCTCGCCTCCCAGGACGGGGAGCAGCGGCTGGCGAAGGTGCAGCCGCAGGCGTCCGAGGACGTCTTCCGCGAGTCCCTCGTCGCGCCCCGTAACAACGGCGTCACCGATGTCCTGCCCGTCGCCGAGCAGAAGCCCGCCACCGTGCGGGTCGGCGACCGGGAACTGCCGAGCTTCGCCCCGCTCACCCTGCCGACCGTGAACCGCGTCACCTTCCCCGTGGACGTCGTCTACACCTGGGTCGACGGCGAGGAGCCCGAGATGCGGGCCAAGCGGGCCCGGTACCAGGAACGCGGCACGGCCGAGATCCTGGACAAGGAGATCAACGCCTCCCGCTACACCAGCCATGACGAGCTGAAGTACTCGCTGCGCTCGCTGGCCATGTACGCCGACTTCGTCCGGCACATCTACCTCGTCACGGACGGCCAGAAGCCGCACTGGCTGGATGACGAGGCCGAGGGGATCACGGTCGTCGACCACCGCGACATCTTCCCCGAGGGTGTCCTGCCCGTCTTCAACTCGCACGCGATCGAGACCCGGCTGCACCACATCCCCGGCCTGTCCGAGCACTACCTGTACTTCAACGACGACGTGTTCGTCGGCCGCCGGATCACCCCCGAGCACTTCTTCCACGGCAGCGGCCTGATGAGGGTCCCGGTCTCCCCGCTGAAGATCGGCGTGGGCAAGCCGCACGCCGAGGAGACGGCCACCAACTCCGCCAGCAAGAACGTCCGCCGACTGCTGCTGGAGAAGTTCGGGCGGATGACGACGAACAACTTCATGCACACCCCGCTGCCGCAGCAGCGCGAGACGCTGCTGGCGCTGGAGGAGCTGTTCGCGGAGGACATCGCCCGCACCACGGCGTCCCGCTTCCGCTCGCCGACGGACATCGCCCTGACGGCCCCGCTGCTCTACCAGTACGCGCTGATGACCGGCCGGGGCGTGCCGGGCAAGTTCGGCTTCCGGTACGTGAACATCAGCCGCCCGGACGCCGAGGACCGCCTGGCCGACCTTCGCGACAACCGCCGCTTCGATTTCTTCTGCCTCAACGACGTCGACGTGCCGCCGGAGGAGCGCGAGCGGGTCAGCGTCCGGATGCACGAGTTCCTGGAGAACTACTTCCCGTTCCCCAGCCCGTACGAGAAGCAGCCGGAGCACGCACAGAGGCGCACGGAGAAGCAGCCCGTCCCCTCCGAGCAGCAGAGCTGACAGGGCCCCGGCCATGGACATCCGTCACCACCTCACGGCGGTCCCCGGCCTGCGCGCCGCCCGGGACCTCGTGCTGCGCCTCGGGCTCTGGCTGTCGGCCCGGCTCTGGGCGCTGCGCGCCGCCCGGGCCCGGCGCCGTATGCGGGCCGTCGTCCCCGGGCTGCGCCGGGTCGCCTGCGGACCGACGCGGCTGTACGGGCGTACCGTCACCGGCTACACCGCCGCGGACGCCGCCGCCACCGACCTGGATCAGGTGTGCGCCCTGCTGGACGCGGCCGACGTCCCGTACTTCCTGGTCCCGGCCGACCCCCGGCACGGCGGTGCGCGGCAGGTGATCGGCGTCATGGAGACGTACCGCGACACGGTCCTGGCGCAGGCGGCGCGGCACTTCGCCCGCACCCCCGCGTATGTCGGTGCCGTCGGTCCGGACGGCGGCGTGACCAGGGCGGTGCTGTGGGCCGACGGGCGGCTGCCGCGGGGGCTGCGGCGGGCGGCGGTGCTGCGGACCGGCGTGGTGCGCCTCGGCCCGGCGGGGCAGGTGCTCGGCGGTCTGGAGACGGGGTGCGACATCGAGTTCTGGCGGCGCGGCCAGGACCTGGGCAGCGAACCCGGCCATCTCACCGTGCCCGGCGTCCAGCTGCCGGACGTGTTCGAGTCGGCGCTCGTCGCGCCGCGCCGCAACCCGGTGTCCGAGGTGCTTCCGGCGTCGGCGCAGCGTCCGGCCGTGGTGGACGGCCCGCGCCGCTCGGTGCCGACGTTCGCCCCGTTCGCCGAGCCGGACATCGGCGAGGTGCGCTTCCCCGTCGACGCCGTGTACACCTGGGTCGACGGGGACGACCCGGCGCTGGCCGCGAAGCGCCGCGCCCACCAGGCCGGCTCCGGCAACGACATCGCCCCGCGCGAGACCGGTGCCTCCCGCTACACCAGCCATGACGAACTGAAGTACGCGCTGCGCTCGCTGGAGATGTACGCCGGTTTCATCCGGCATGTCTACCTTGTCACCGACGCGCAGATCCCCGGCTGGCTGGATCCGGACGCGGAGGGCCTGACGGTGGTCGACCACCGGGACATCCTCCCGGCCGACGCGCTCCCCGTCTTCAACTCGCACGCCATCGAGAGCCGGCTGCACCACATCCCGGGCCTGTCGGAGCGCTACCTCTACTTCAACGACGACGTCTTCATCAACCGCCCGGTAGCGGCCGAGCACTTCTTCCACGGCAACGGCATCGCCCGCATCCCGCTCTCCCCGATGAAGCTGGGAGTGGGCGACCCGCACCCGATGGAACCGGCCCCGAACTCCGCCGGGAAGAACACCCGCGAGGTGATCCGGCGCTTCCACGGCCGGCAGATCTCGCACAAGTCGCTGCACACCCCGCATCCGCAGCTGCTGTCGGTGATGCGGGAGATGGAGAGCCGGGGCATCGAGGAGCTGGAGCGGACCTCGTACTCGCGCTTCCGCTCCACCACCGACCTCGCCCCGGCGTCCACGCTGCACCACCACTGGGCGATCGCGACCGGCCGGGCCGTCCCGGCCGACTACCGCTTCCGCTACGTGCAGTTGGGCACCCCGGACATGCGGCGGCGGCTGGCCCGCCTGGAGGCCGGCGAGGACGTCGACTTCTTCTGCCTCAACGACGTGGACACCGCACCGGCGGACCGGGCGGCGGCCCAGGCGGCCATCCACGCCTTCCTGGAGCGGAAGTATCCGTTCCCGAGCCGCTTCGAACGGATGCCACGGGTCATCCCCTCACAGCCGTCACGATTGACGCTCCCTGTTAATTGAGTGGCGGGTCCGCCGAACCCGTTCGTAAGTTGTGAGTGCCGCTTGAGCCGCTTACAGCTGTGGGGGATCCGCGATGTCACCAGCCACCCTGAGACGTGCCGTCCGGGAGAGCGTCTCCGGGCTCCCCCGCGAGTTCTGGTGGCTGTGGACCAGCACGCTCATCAACCGGCTCGGCGGGTTCGTGGCCACCTTCATGGCCATATACCTGACCATGGACCGCGGCCACTCCGCCACGTACGCCGGCCTGGTCGCGGCGCTGTACGGCCTCGGCGGCGTCGTCCTCTCCATCGGCGGCGGCGTGATGGCCGACCGGCTCGGGCGGCGGCCGACGCTGCTCATCGCCCAGGCGTCCACCGCGGTGTCCGTCGCGCTGCTCGGGTTCGTGCAGCACCCGGTGGCCATTGCCGCCGTCGCCTTCCTGGTGGGCGCCGCCTCCAGCGCCTCCCGGCCCGCTGTGCAGGCGATGATGGCCGACATCATCCGGCCCGAGGACCGCGTCCGCGCCTTCTCCCTGAACTACTGGGCGATCAACCTCGGCTTCGCGATCTCCTCCACGGCCGCCGGTTTCATCGCCGAGGTCAGCTACCGCGCCGGTTTCCTGATCGAGGCCGGTATGACGATGGCCTGCGCGATCGTCGTGTTCGTGAAGCTGCCGGAGTCGAGGCCCGTACGGGCGGCCACGGCGAAGGAGGCGGACGCGGTCTCCCTCGGCACCGTCCTGCGGGACGGGCGCTTCATGGGCGTCGTCGGGCTGTCCTTCCTGTGCGCGCTGATCTTCCAGCAGGGCTCCGTCGGACTGCCGATCGCCATGGGCGAGGCCGGGTTCACGCCCGCCGACTACGGCATGGCCATCGCCGTCAACGGCGTACTGATCGTCGCGCTCCAGATCCCGGTCACCCGCTTCATCGAGCACCGCGATCCCCGACGGCTGCTGATCATCTCGTCGCTGCTCGCCGGGTACGGCTTCGGCCTCACCGCCTTCGCCGGCTCGGTCGGCCTCTTCGCCCTCACCGTCTGCGTCTGGACCCTCGCCGAGATCGTCCAGGCGCCCACCCAGACCGGTCTCGTCGTCGCCCTCTCCCCGGAGCACGGCCGCGGCCGCTACCAGGGCATGCACACCATGTCCTGGTCCGTCGCGGGCCTGGTCGCGCCCCTGATGTCCGGCTTCGTCATCGACCGGTTCGGCGCGCACTGGCTGTGGGGGCTGTGCGCGGTGGTCGGCACGGGGGCGGCGATCGGGTACGGCGTCCTGATGCGCCGTCTGCCGAAGCCGGAGCCGCCGGCCGCCGCGTCGCCGACCCCGGCGAAGCCCGAGGTCAGTGCCGCCTGACGGAAGTCCTAGGGGTGCATCCGCGCACCCTTGAGGGCCTTGTCCACGGCATTGCGCGGGCCGTGGACGGCGAGCCCCACCAGGCCCAGCTCCGCCGTCCGCACGGCCCGCACGGCCGCCCGGTTGTCATGGTCGTTGCCCGTCGTGAACAGGTCCGAGGTGAACACCGCGCGCGGGAGGGCACGTGCGAGCACGCGCGCGTGGGCCGCGGTCAGCGTCTCCTTCGTGCCCTCGAAGACCAGCACCGGCTGGCGGAACATCGGCAGATAGGGCACGCCGTCGGCGTCCTCGTACGGCTCGCCGATCACCTCGGGGACCTGGCTGCCGAGGCCGCTGACCAGGAAGGCGGTGACGTTCAGACGCTGCCAGCTCTCCAGGTCCGCACGGAGCAGGACGGCGATCTTGGTGTCGAAGCGGTCGGTGCGGACGGCGCGGGCAGGTGCGGAATCGTTCATGGGACCAGCGTGCCGACCGTCGTACGACCCGGTCTTGTACGTTTTTTGCATGGCCCAGCAGCGGGAGGTCTCCGCCTGGCGGCCGCCCGTCCCGGGCGTCGTCGAGGTCTTTCACGCCCATTTCACCGAGTACGCCTATCCGATGCACGTCCACGAGGCGTGGACGCTGCTCATCGTGGACGACGGCGCCGTACGGTACGACCTCGACCGGCACGAGCACGGCACCCCGCACGACACGGTGACCCTGCTGCCGCCGCACGTCCCCCACAACGGCTCCGCCGCCACCCCGCACGGCTTCCGCAAGCGGGTGCTGTACCTGGACGGTTCGCTGCTCACCGACGACCTGATCGGGCCTGCGGTCGACGCCCCCGACCTGCGCGATCCGGTGCTGCGGCGGCGCGTGGGGCAGTTGCACGGCGCGCTCGCCGCCCCCGGCGACGAGCTGGAGGCGGAGAGCCGGCTGACGCTCGTCGGGGACCGGCTGCGCGCCCATCTGCGGCCACGGCTCGCCACCACCGGCCCGCGCACCGACCCCGCCCTGGCCCGCCAACTGCGTGAACTCCTCGACGAGCGGGTGGTCCTCGGCCTGTCGCTGGAGGAGGCGGGCTCGCTCCTGCAGGCTCATCCGGCCCATCTGGTACGGGCGTTCAGCGGGGCGTACGGCATCGCGCCGCACCAGTACCTGAACTCACGGCGCGTCGAACGCGCCCGGCGGCTGCTGCTGGCCGGTGTCCGCCCGGCCGAGGCGGCGGCCGCGACCGGGTTCTACGACCAGGCTCATCTCACCCGGCACTTCCGGCGGTTGGTGGGGGTGACCCCGGGACGCTACCGGGACGGCGCGCCGCCCTCGGGTCCCTGACTCGGCCCGTCCCGCTCGATCAGGTGCGCGAACGCCTCCAGGTTGCGGGTCGACTCGCCGCGCGAGACGCGCCACGCGTACTCCTTGCGGATCGCGGAGGCGAAACCCATCTCCAGCAGGGTGTTGAAGGCGCCGTCCGCGGCCTCCAGGATCTGCCCGAGCAGCCGGTCCAGCTCGTCCGGGGTGACGGCGGCGAGCGGCAGCTTGCCGGTGACGTAGATGTCGCCGAGCGGGTCGACGGCGTAACTCACGCCGTACAGCTTGAGGTTGCGCTCCAGCAGCCAGCGGTGGACGCCGGGCTCGTTCTCGTCGGGGTGGCGGATCACGAAGGCGTTCAACGACAGGGAGTGGCGGCCGACGATCAGCGAGACCGTCGTCGACAGCTTGCGGGTGCCGGGGAGCTTGACGACGTAGTGGCCGGGCGTGGGACTCTCCCACTCCAGCTCCGCGTCCTTGAACACGTCCTCGATGGTCTGCGCCGCCCGCTGCTCTGCATCGCCCATGGCGGCAGCGTACGTCAGCCGTGGTGGGCCCGAGAGCGGCGGCGATGGGACTGCAGGGCGGCCGTGTAGACCTCCGCCGTGGCGGCGGCCGAGGCGTCCCAGCCGAAGGAGCGGGCGTGGTGGGCGGCGGCCGTGCCCAGCCGGGCGGACAGCTGCGGGTCGTCGGCGAACTCGCCGAGTACGCGCGCGTACGCCGCCGGATCGTGCCCCTGGACGAGGAAACCGGTCCGTGCGTCCCGTACGGCGACCGGCAGACCGCCGACCGCGGCGGCCAGCACCGGCGTACCGGACGCCTGCGCCTCTATGGCGACCAGGCCGAACGACTCGCTGTACGACGGCATGACCAGCACGGACGCGGCCCGGAACCAGTCCGCGAGCTGGTCCTGGCCGACGGGCGGGCGGAACCGTACGACATCGGCGATGCCCAGCCGCGCGGCCAGCTTCTGCAGCCCCTCCGGCTTGGCGAGGCCGCTGCCGCTGGGGCCGCCGACGACCGGGACGACCAGGCGGGAGCGCAGGTCGGGCCGCTCGTCGAGCAGGACGGCGACCGCGCGCAGCAGCACGTCGGGGGCCTTCAGGGGCTGGATGCGGCCCGCGAAGAGGGGGATCAGCGCGTCCTGCGGCAGGCCCAGGCGGGCGCGGGCGGCGGCGCGGCCGTCGGCCGGGTGGAAGCGGTCGAGGTTGACGCCCGGGTGGACCACGGCGACCTTGGCGCGGTGGGCGGCGTAGTGCCGTACCAGCTCGTCGGCCTCCTCCGCGGTGTTGGCGATCAGCCGGTCCGCCGCGGCCACGATCTGCGTCTCACCGATGACCCGGGCGGCGGGCTCGGGGGTGTCACCGTCGGCGAGGTTGGCGTTCTTGACCTTGGCCATCGTGTGCATGGCGTGCACCAGGGGGACGCCCCAGCGCTGGGCGGCGAGCCAGCCGACGTGGCCGGAGAGCCAGTAGTGCGAGTGCACGAGGTCGTAGTGGCCGGGGCGGTGGCCGGCCCAGGCCTGCATCACGCCGTGCGTGAAGGCGCACAGCTGCGCCGGGAGGTCCTCCTTGGCGAGGCCCTCGTAGGGGCCCGCGTCGACGTGCCGGACGAGGACACCGGGGGCGAGTTCCACGGCGGGCGGGAGGGCGGCCGTGGTGGCGCGCGTGAAGATCTCGACCTCGATGTTGATCGCGGCGAGGCGCTGCGCGAGCTCCACGATGTAGACGTTCATGCCGCCGGCGTCGCCGGTGCCGGGCTGGTGGAGCGGGGAGGTGTGCACGGAGAGCATGGCGACGCGGCGCGGGCGGCGGTGGCCCAGGCGGAGCCGCGAGGGGGCCGCCGGGGAGCGGCGACCGAGCCTGCTGACGTATTGGCTCACGTGCCGTTCCTCCCTGCCGCGGGCATGCCTGTTCGAGGACGTCCGCGCCCTCAACGGGGTGCAACACCGGAAGGGGGTGCTCCATTTCCGGCGGATGGTTTTTTGCTGAATCATTACCGTTGATCGCTCAACCGTTCGAGGGTTGGGGTGTATGGGGGGTGGGGCGGGCGTTCGGTCGGGAGCATGCCCCGGGCGCCCATACCCTCGTATGTGTGACAGCCCGCGCAGCGACCCGCCCCGTAGGCACGGTGACGCGCGGGACGACCAATCCGAACCGGCTGCGGCGCATGGACCGCTGGATCGCCGCCGTCCACGGCCGCGAACTGCGCCGCGCCGCCGAGCCGGTCGCCGTCGACCTCGGCTACGGCGCCGCCCCTTGGACCGCCGTCGAACTCCTCACCCGCCTGCGCGCGACCGCACCGCACGCGCGCGTGGTCGGCGTCGAGATCGAACCCGCGCGCGTGGCCGCCGCCCAGCCGTACGCGCGCGAGGGGCTCGCCTTCCGGCACGGCGGCTTCGAGATCCCGCTCCCCCGGCGGCCGCATCTCATCCGCGCCGCCAACGTCCTGCGGCAGTACGACGAGGCGGAGGTCGCCGGTGTGTGGGAACGGCTCTGCGCGCGACTCGCGCCGGCCGATCCGGCGCGGGGTTCGCGGGGCGGGCTGCTGGTCGAGGGGACCTGCGACGAGATCGGACGGCGGCACGTGTGGGTCGCGCTCGGCCCGGAGGGCCCGCGCACGGTGACCTTCGCGACCCGGCTGGGCTCCCTGGAACGCCCCTCGGACCTGGCGGAACGTCTGCCCAAGGCGCTGATCCACCGCAACGTCCCCGGCGAACCGGTGCACGCCTTCCTGCGCGACTTCGACCGCGCCTGGGCCGCCGCCGCGCCCTACGCGTCGTACGGCGCCCGCCAGCGCTGGATCCGGACCGTACGGGACCTTACGGCGGACTGGCCGGTGACGGACGGTCCGGGGCGGTGGCGGCAGGGCGAAGTGACCGTGCGGTGGGAGGCGTTGGCGCCGCGCGCGTGAACGTCGTCCCCCAACGGCGCCGAAGTGCCGAAGTGCGCGGAACGATCTCTGCGGGTCGTTCGTCACAAAGGCGGGGGGATCGTCGTACGACGGCCGGAATGGGGGAAGGAGTCACTGCCTCTGTCGTTTTGCGCCTCGGCATGGCACGATCACCCGGGCGTTGAATGTTACTGACGGGCAATCAGTTTGGGGCAGGGGTATGACTAGGGGAAAGCACGGCCTGATCGCGGCGGCCGTGACCGTGGTCTGCGCGGTCACCGTGCTGGCGGCACCCGGCACGGCGTTCGCGGCACCCGCACCGAACCCCACCCCGTCCGTGACCCCTGGCACGAATGACGGCTCGGCTCCCGGCTCGACTCCCGCCACGAACGAGGAACTCGAAGCCGTCCGCAAGCAGCTCGACACCCTCTACCGCGAGGCCGCCTCCGCCACCGACGCCTACAACGCGGCGGAGGAGAGGGCCGAGCACCAGTCCACCGAGATCGTCGCGCTGGCCAAGCGGATCGTCGAAGGCCAGGAGAAGCTCGACGAGTTGAAGAGGCGCGCCGGCGCCGCGGCCGCCGCCCAGTACCGCACTGGCGGCCTCCCGCCCGAGGCTCATCTGATGCTCAGCGACGACCCGGGCGAGTTCCTCGACGGCACCGGCCGCGTCCTTCAGGGCGAGCGCGCCACCAATCATCTGCTGGCGGAAATGACCCGCACCCAGCAGGACTTGAAGCTGTACGCCAAGGACGCCTCCGCCCAGTGGGAGAAGCTGGAGGCCAACCGCAAGGCGAAGGCCGCCGCCCAGAAGAAGATCGAGCAGCGGATCGCGGCGGCGGAGAAACTGGAGTCCCAGCTGGAGAAGGAGGAGAAGGAGCGCCTGGCCAAGCTGGAGGAGGAGGCCGCCTACCAGGCGCAGACCGCCTGGCTGGACTCCGGCGTCCTCGACGAGATCGACGGCACGGCCACCGAGCAGGGCAGGACGGCCGTGAAGTTCGCGACCGAGCAGATCGGCAAGCCGTACGAGTGGGGCGCCGAGGGCCCGAAGACGTACGACTGCTCCGGCCTGACCTCCCAGGCCTGGGCGGCGGCGGGCAGCGCCATCCCGCGCACCTCGCAGGAACAGTGGAAGCAGCTGACGCGCGTCGACATCAAGGACATGCGCCCCGGCGACCTGATCATCTACTTCGACGACGCCTCCCACGTCGGGATGTACGTGGGCGACGGCGCGATGGTGCACGCCCCGCGGCCGGGGCGGACGATCACGATCGCGGGTGCGGGTTCGATGCCGATCCTGGGGGTCGTACGGCCCTGAGGACTCCGGCGATACGGCTCTGCGGACGCCGGTGATACGGGCCTGAGAACGCCGGTGATACGGCCCAGAGGACGCCGGTGACGTGGGCCACGTGACCCACCCCACGCTCCCCCGCCGCCAAACCCCCCGCAGACGTGACCTTCGTCATCCCGCACCCGGCGGCATCCTGTCCAACTGCGGTATGGAACGCGGCATATGACACTGGCCGATCGCCGAGCGGCGTGCCTCACACCATTCCGTTGCGGCGCCGACACCCGCTATGGTCCCGGTCGGTGGGGCGAGGTCCCTCGCACCCACCATGCCCTCGGGGGGAGGGAAGGAACCCAGGACAATGCCCGTACCCGTACCGCGGCAGAGAGCGATCCCGGCCGTGGAGAGTGGTCAGGCGCAGGCCGCGCCCGCAGTCCGCGGCCTCTCCGGTGCATCCGGTGGTCCCGGTACTGAGGCTCCGCGCAACGAAGCGCACAAGGAGACCAAGGAAGAGAAGGCCGAGAAGACCACCACCAGCACCACCACTGACACCAACCTCACGCTGCTGCTGATCGAGGACGACCCCGGCGGCTCCCCGATCGTGCCCGAACTGCTCGACCAGGCCGGCAAGCCGATCCGGATCCGCACCGCCCGCAACCTCACCGAGGCCGAGCGGCTGCTGACCGACGACGTCCACTGCATCCTGCTGGACCTCGCGCTGCCCGCGCCCGGCCGGGCCGACGACAGCGGCGACGAGCTGTCCGTCCTGCGGCACGTACTGGAGCTCGCGCCCCGGCACGCCGTCCTCGCCCTCACCGCGTCCGGCGACGCCGAGCGCGGCGCCGAGGCGGTCCGCGTGGGCGCCCAGGACTACCTGTTCCGCGACGAGCTGGACGGGCGGCTGCTGAGCCGCGCGATCCGCTACGCCGTGGAGCGGAAACGTTCCGACACGGCCGAGCGGCGGCTCGCCGAGGGCCGGCTGCGCGCCCAGGAGAACCGCCGGCTGGAGCGCGGGCTGCTGCCCACGCCGCTCCTGCACGGCTCCCCGCTGCGCTTCGCCGCCCGCTACCGCCCCGGCCGCTCCCGCGCGCTGCTCGGCGGCGACTTCTACGACGTGGTCCGCACCCCGGACGGCACCGTGCACGCCATGATCGGCGACGTCTGCGGGCACGGTCCCGACGAGGCGGCGCTCGGCGTGGAGCTGCGCATCGCGTGGCGCGCGCTGACGCTGGCGGGCCTGTGCGGCGACGAGCTGCTCAACACGCTGCAGCAGGTGCTGGAGCACGAACGCTCGGACGACGAGATCTTCGCGACCCTGTGCACGGTCGACATCGCGCCGGACGGCCGTCGCGCGGGCCTGTGCCTGGCCGGTCACCCGGCCCCGCTGGTCGCCGGCCCCGGCCGTACGCCGCGGCTGCTGCCGTACGACAACAACGGCCCCGCCCTCGGCCTGCTGCCGGGCGCCCGCTGGCCGCGGATGCAGGTGGAGCTGGGCCGGGAGTGGAGCCTGATGCTCTACACCGACGGCCTGATCGAGGGCCACATCGGCGAGGGCCGCGAGCGGCTCGGCCAGGACGGCATGGTCGAGATGATCAGCCGCCAGCTGGCCCAGGGGCTGCGCGGCGAACAGCTGCTGCGGGCGGCGGTCAACGAGGTCCGGGAGCTCAATGGGGGCGAGCTGACGGACGACGTGGCGGTGCTGCTGCTGGATCGGGTGCCGTAGCGGCGCCGGATCGGATGGCCGTAGCGGCGCCGGATTGGGTGGCCGTAGCGGCGCCCGGATCGGATGCCGTAGCGGCGCTGGATCGGGTCCCTGGCGGCGGATCGGGTCCCTGGCGGGCGCCCGAGGCTTGAGCGGCCGGCGCGCGGCTGCGGTCGCTGTGGTGCTGCCTACCGCCCGCCGTTGTACGGCCCGTACGGGCCGTCGCTGCTCGAACCCCGGCGGGCGCGGCCGCCGCCCGGGAGGCTGCGCAGGGCGGGCCGCACGTCGACCATGTACACGATCGTCGCGATGAGGCCGATGATCGGCAGGAACGACAGGATGTTGAAGAGCAGGTTCACCACGAAGGCGAGCCCGAGGATGATCAGCCAGAAAGGCTTGGTCCGCTTGTCGGCCGCGCGGTAGGCGTCCTCGCGGCGGGTGGCTGCGTCGATCAGCGCGAAGCCGCTGAAAAGGATCAGAGCCATGCTCAGCAGCCACATGAACCCGACGAACCCCTGCATCAGCACAACGTCCACCACCCGTATCGCCGTATCGGCCAGTTCCTAGGCGGACACCGTACCCGCAACCGCCTGCCCGCTACCCGAAGAACGGGCCGGGCACCCAAGGAGTGCCCGACCCGTTACTGATCACCCGTTCGTGTTACTCAGCGTGACCGCGGACGGGTGGCCGCGGTCGGTGCGCGCGGCCGGTGTCCGCGGACAGTGTCACTTGCCCGAAGGCGTCGTCTTCTTCGCCGTGGTCGCCTTGCGAGCGGCCGGGGCCTTCTTGGCCGCGGGCTTCTTCGCCGGGGCGGCCTCCGACTTGGCCTCGGTCGTAGCCGTGGCGGGCTTGTCCTCCTTGGTGTCGGCCGACTTGGTGTCCGGCTCGACGGCGATGGCCAGTTCCTCGATCCCCTCGGCCGTCTCGCCCCGCCAGCCGCGCACGGCCTGCTCACCGTGCTCGGCGACCTTCTCGTAGGTCTCCCGGGCCTTCACGGCGTACTCGGCGGCCACGCCGACACCGCGCAGGGCCAGGTCCTGGGCGGTCTCACCGAGCTTCTTGAGGTCGGAGTCGAGGGAGCCGAGGAACTCGTTGACCTTGGTCTGGACGGTCTCCTGCGTCTCCTTGACGCGGGCGGTGGCCTTCTCCTGGACGGCCTTGGGGTCGGTGTTGCGAACGGCCTCGATACGGGCCGGCGCCTCGGCGCGCAGCTGCTCCACCAGGCCCGGCACCTTCTTGGCCTGCTGGAAAGCCAGGTCGGCGGTGCCGGCGGCGAAGTAGAGCGGCCGCGGGTCGGTGAGGGTCTTGCGCAGGTCGTCGGTGATGGCCATGGTGCTGGTCCTCCCGGTGGCTTTCTGTGAGGGTTCTGGGTCCGCCGCGTCCGCCCGGCTCAACCGGCGGATCGCTGCTGCGGGTCGGCGTCGCTGTCGTCGGCAGCACGGGGGTCGCGTACGGCGCTGTCGCCGCCACCGCTGCTGCCGTCGCCGTCTGTCATCCCGCTGAGATCGCTGATGTCACTGATGTCGCTGCTGTCACTCCGGTCCCCGTCCTGCACCGCGCTCACCTTGGCGGCCTCGAAGCCGTTCTCCTTGCGGAACGACTCGTAGACCTGGAGCAGCACCTGCTTCTGCCGCTCGTTCAGCGTGGGATCGGCGAGGATGACGGCACGCGTCTCCACCTCGTCCCGGTCCCGCTCGTCGAGGATCCCGGCCCGCACGTACAGCGTCTCGGCGGAGATCCGCAGCGCCTTGGCGACCTGCTGCAACACCTCCGCGCTCGGCTTGCGCAGCCCGCGCTCGATCTGGCTCAGATACGGATTGGACACCCCGGCGGCGTCGGCGAGCTGCCTGAGCGACAGCTGCGCGTTGCGCCGCTGTTCGCGCAGATACTCACCGAGGTTGCCGACGTTGAGCGATGCCATACGTCCACCATGCCGCGCCCCGCTAACTATTGCAAGCACCTGCTTGCAATAGTGCGCCACACCACCCGGACGGCGGCATGTGACTCGTCACGCCAGTGAAGCTTCCCCTTGATCGTGGACACCTGGAGACTGGGACCTGAGGTTCCAGAGGAAGTAGCACCAGGTGGGAAGCAAGTACACGAAGCGGTACACCGAGGAGTTCAAGCGGGACGCGATCGCGCTCGTCGACTCCTCGGGCAAGACGGTCACTGCGGTGGCCCGGGAACTCGGCATCAGCTCGGAGTCCCTGCGTGGCTGGTACCGCCGGGCCAAGGCGGACCGGGGCGAGGGCGAGCCCGGTGAGCTGACCAGCGCCGAGCGCGAGGAACTCAAGCGGCTGCGCAAGGAGGTCCGCGAACAACAGCAGACGATCGAGATCCTGAAAAAAGCGACCGCCTTCTTCGTGAAGGAGAACGACCGGTGAGCGAGCTGTACCGGTTCATCCACACGGAGAAGGCGAACTACCCGGTCGTTCTGCTGTGCCGGGTGCTGAAGGTCGCCCGCTCGTCGTACTACGCGTGGTGTGATGGCGAGGCGGCCCGCCGCGCCCGGGAGGCCGCGAACGACGCGCTCGGGCATGAGATCACGGTGCTGCACATCGCCTCCCGCCATACCTACGGTGTCCCGCGCATTCACGCTGAACTGCGACGCCTGGGGCAGCGGGTGAACCGCAAGCGTGTCGCCCGCGTGATGCGCGAGCGCGACATACGCGGCGTCACACGGCGCAAGCGCCGCTCGCTGACCCGGCCGGATGCGAAGGCGAAGCCGGCCCCGGACCTGATCGGCCGTGACTTCCACGCCGAGCGTCCCGGGATCAAGCTGGTCGGCGACATCACCTACCTGCCCACCGCCGAGGGCTGGCTCTAACTCGCCTGCTGGCTGGTCCTGGCCACCCGCGAGGTCGTCGGCTATGCCATGGCCGATCACCACCGAGCCGACCTCGTCGTCGACGCCCTGGACATGGCACATGGCCGGGGGAACCTGGAGCCGGGATGTGTGATCCACAGCGATCGCGGCAGCGAGTATACCTCGTCCCAATTCCGTTACCGGATAGAGGAGTTGGGACTCCGGCAGAGTTGCGGGCGGACTGGGTCATGTTTCGGCAATGCCGCCGCGGAGAGCTTCTGGGCCCTCCTGAAGGAGGAGATCGGCACCCGGACCTGGCCCGACCGGGCGACCGCCCGCGCCGAGGTCTTCACCTTCATCGAGACCTTCTACAACCGCCGCCGTCTGCGCAAGCACAAAATCTTCGGCTACCTCACCCCGGCCGAGACCAGGCAGCGACACCAGCACGCCCTTGCGGCGTAACGATCACGTGTCCGAGATCACGGGGAAACTTCACGCTCGATGGTCGTCGAAAGCTGGACAATCCCGAGGACGGGAACGCCACCCGGGGCCCGACCAGCCGCCCCGTGCCCCAGTGGACCCGCCCCGGCGCGACCCCCGTGGAGACCCTCGGCCGACACGGTCACCACCGCTGACGCGCGTTCGCCGACGGGGCCGTGATCGTCCCGAGCGGCGGCTGGCCGGACTCCACCCCGGTTCGACGATGGCTGACCGTCTGCTTCCTCGCCCTGGCGGAAAACCGTGGGGCACTTCAACAGCGTGGGGAATCATGAAGCATGCGACCGGATGGCTGGTACCTCACCGAAGACGTCGACGACTTCCTCGCCCGGGCCGGAGACTTCCTGCGCTCGCGGCCCGGCCTGCACGTCATGCCGCTGACGTGGGCCGAGAGAGTGCGAACGCGGGGGGCGGCCGCGTTCGGCGCCGAGGCCCCCGTCTTCGGCGTGCTGGAGCGTGCGGGCGAGGTCCACGCCGCCTTCTACCGCCTCCCACCCCGCGCTCTGGCTCCCACCCCGCTCACGCCTGAGCAGGCCGACTCCCTCGCCGCCCATCTGGCCGCCCTCGGCCACTCCCTTCCCTCCGTCAGCGCGGACCACAGCACCGCCACCGCTTTCGCCGAGGCCTGGCAGCGGCACACCGGCGCGACGCCGAAACTCCGCGACACCCGGCTCCGGCTGTACCGCCTCGGCACGCTCACCCCGCCGGAGCCGATGCCGGCGGGCCGGGGCCGCGTCCTGGGCGAGGAGGACCTTGAGCAAGTCATGTTCTGGTGCGGCGAGTTCGCCAAGGCCGTCGGGGAAACCGTCTCCATTGACGCCGCCTCCTGGGCCGGCACCCGCTTCGCCGACAAGCGCTACACGCTCTGGGAGACCCCGGACGGCACCCCCGTCTCCATCGCGGGCATGAACCCGATGATCGGCGGCCAGATCCAGGTGGACATCGTCTACACCCCGGCCCACCTGCGCGGTCGCGGCTACGCGGGCGCCGTGACGGCCGCGGTGAGCCGGGGCGCGCTGACCGCGGGCGCGCGGGAGGTCGTGCTGTTCGCGGACCGGTCCAACCCCACCAGCAACGCCCTCTACCAGCGCCTCGGCTATCGCCCGCTCACCGACTGGGCGGCGTACGACTTCTCGTCCGCCGCACCGGAAGTGGGCGGCAGACTGACCCCATGACAGCACCGGACACCAAAGCCGATCTCCACTTCTACCTGCAGTCCGCCCGCGATGCCCTGCTGTGGAAGCTGGAAGGGCTCTCCGAGTACGACGTCCGGCGTCCGCTGACGCCGACCGGTACCAACCTCCTGGGACTGGTGAAACACGTGGCCAGTGTGGAGTTGGGGTATCTCGGCGACACCTTCCGGCGGCCGTCGAGTGTGCCGCTGCCCTGGCTCGACGAGGGCGCCGAGATCAACGCGGACATGTGGGCCACCGCCGACGAGTCACGCGAGTTCATCGTGGATCTCTACCGCCGGGCGTGGGCACACGCGGACGCGACGATCGACGCGCTGCCGCTGGACACCGTCGGCAGGGTGCCGTGGTGGCCCGACGGCAAGGACGAGGTGACGTTGCATCACGCCGTGGTGCGGGTGATCGCCGACACACAGCGGCACGCCGGGCACGCCGACATCCTCCGTGAGCTCATCGACGGTGCCGTGGGGATGCGGGAGGACAACACCGCCATGCCGCCGGGTGACTCGGCCTGGTGGGAGGACTACCGCGCCCGGCTGGAGCGGGCGGCTCGGGAGGCCGACGAACGCGCGTGATACGTGGCACCGGGCGGCGTGCGGCCGCGCCGCCCGGTTCCGGCTCACCGTGTCAGGTGGACGTCTGCCCGTCGAGCGCCTCGCGCAGGATGTCCGCGTGCCCGGCGTGCTGGGTGGTCTCGGCGACGATGTGCAGCAGCACCCCGCGCACACTGCGTACCGCTCCCGGCTCGTGCCACGGCGCCTCCGGCAGCGGATGCGTCGCCGACAGGTCGGGGACGGAGGCGAGGATCTTCTCAGTGTCGGCGGCGACCTGCTCGTAGCGCTGCAGGATCCCGGCCAGGGTGTCGCCGGGCAGCATCCCGAACTCCCTCTGGTGGTCGATCACCCACTGCGGCACCTCGGGCGCGGTACCGGCCGCGAGGTCGGCCCAGGTGACGCCCACGGGCAGGTCGTAGTGCATCGCCGAGGGGCCCTCGACCGCGAAACGCATCCACACCTCCTCCATGGAGGCGACGTGCTTGATCAGCCCGCCCAGGCACAGCGCGCTGACCGTCGGACGTTCGCCGGCCTGCTCGTCGCTGAGCTCGCGTGTCGTCCTGATGAGGGCGGCTCGCGCGGTCGCGAGCGCGGTGAGCAGGTCGGCGCGCTCGGCGTCGAGCGGCGGGGCGATCGGGGTCATGGCAGTCACGGTGATCGGGCCCTTCCGGTCGTTCTCGGTGTTCGGCACGGAACTACCGTCGCAAGGAAAGCGGTCAGATTCTGACCGCTGTTCAGGGGGCACTTGTCCCCGCCGCATCACACCCGCCGTACGTACGCGCGCGTGCAGGTGTACGCCGCGAAGCCCAGGGACTCGTAAAGGCGCCTCGGGACGGGACGGGCCGCGTCGCCGCGCGCGTACACAACGGCGCGATGGGCGCCCGCGAGGGCGAAGGCGTGCAGTACGGCCGTGCAGGCCGCGCGGGCCAGGCCGAGGCGGCGGTGGGCAGGGTGGGTGCCGACGGGTTCGAACTCGCCGACGCCGTTGGTCTCGTCGTACCAGCCCTGGCAGTAGGCGACGGCCTCACCGGCGGGGGAGATCACCACGAGGTCGAGTTCGGGGCGGTAGGGCCAGGTGTCCCGCACGCGCGCGTGCCGTTCGGTGGTGATGCGGGTGGAGCCGAAGGCGGCGCGATGTGCCGCCGCCCGGCCTGCCACGTCGGCCGGGTCGCGCTGGGCGCGGATCGCGTAGCCGGGCGGGAGCGGGGGGACAGCGGGCAGGTCGGTGAGTGTGCGGCCGAGGAGCGTCATGAACGGGCCGTCGGGCACGCGCGCGTACCCGCGTGCTTCCAGCGCCTCGGCCAGGTGGGGTTCGGTCTCGGCGATGTCGACGGTCAGCGGGCCGGGAGCGGTGCGCTCGGCCCAGGCGAGCACCTCGTCGGCCAGTGCCGGGTGGTCCGGGTCGACCTGGAGCATGAGGGTGTCGGGCAGCTCCAGCCAGCCCCAGGGCCTGTTGCGGTCGTCCTGCGCCCAGATCGCCGTCGGGCACTCGTCGGCGCGGTCGAGGGCCAGGCACCAGTTCCAGGCGAGGTCGCCGATGTGCCGGTAGCCGGTCGCGGGGAACGTCCGGGCAGCGAGCTGCTGCATGGCGCGCAGCGCCACGGGTCCGGCGTACTCATGGCGTCGCATGCCCCCAATGCTGCACGGCCGTCGCCCCGCCATAGCCACTTTTTTGTGGGTACTTGGCACCGCACGCCCCCGGCGAGAGGGTGGAAGCAGGTGGTCAGGAGGCCGACGAGGTCGCGGTGAGGCGCTCCAGACGGCGGTGGCCCCAGTCGGAAAGGGGGGCCAGTGCCTCGGAGAGTTCGCGGCCGAAGTCGGTCAGGGAGTAGACGGTCTTCAGGGGCAGTACGTCGTGCACCTCGCGGTGTACGAGGCCGTCCGTCTCCATCTCGCGCAGCGCCTGGGTCAGCACCTTCTCGGTGAGGCCGGGCAGCTTCCGGCGCAGTTCGCCGGGGCGGTGCGGGCCTGACTCCAGGAGCCACAGCAGGGACGTCTTCCACTTGCCGTCGATCACCGCGATCGCGGCGGTCACTCCGCAGACGTTCGGGTCCTGGGCCTGCCTGCGCGTCATCGTCGCCCCTTTTGCGATGAATTGTTGTGATGCATTTCTGTGCTGAATTGTTCGTGTCGTTCTCAAGGGAGCTGAACAAGCATGTCCACGTACGACGACCAGTCTGCCGTCACTGTGCTCGGTCTGGGGCCGATGGGCCGCGCCCTGGCGGGTGCCTTCCTGGACGCCGGTCTGGGCATCACCGTCTGGAACCGCACCCCCGGCCGGGGCGCCGAATTGGTCGCCCGCGGAGCGACGGCGGCCGGGACGGCGGAGGAGGCGGTCGCGGCGAGCGACCTCGTCGTGGTCTGCGTGGTGAACTACGACGCCTCCGACGCGATCCTCCGGCAGCCCGCCGTCGCCGACGCCCTCCAGGACCGCACCCTCGTGAACCTCACCGCCGACACCCCGGCCCGGGCCCGCGACACCGCCGACTGGGCGGCCGCGCACGGCATCCGCTACCTGGACGGCGCGATCATGACGCCGACCACCAGCATCGGCACGCCCGAGGCGGTGTTCCTGCACAGCGGCCCCGAGGAGGTGTACCGCGCGCACCAGCCCGTCCTGGACACCCTCGGCGGCACGCACACCCACCTCGGCGAGGACGTCGGCCGGGCGGCGGCGTACGACATCGCGCTGCTCGACATCTTCTGGACGGCGATGGCGGGCTACGCGCACGCCCTGGCCGTCGCCCGCGCGGAGGGCATCACCGGACGCGAGCTGGCGCCCTTCGCGCAGGGCATCGGCGCGATCCTGCCGCCGCTGTTCGAGGAGTTCGCGGGCGACGCCGACGCCGGCCACTACTCCGGCGAGCTCAACCCGATCACCTCGGCGGCCTCCTCCATGTCCCACATCATCGAGGCCTCCGAGGCACACGGCATCGAGGCGAGCGTGATGCGCGCGGTGGAGGGCCAGGCCCGCCGGGTGATCGCCCTCGGCCACGGCACGGACGGCTTCATCCGCGTCACGGACCTGCTGAGCCGCCACGGCCACTGACCGACGCCGTCAGCCACCCCGCCACCGATGCGAAGTCCGCATCCGTGAGCCCCACCCGGTGGTCCACGCGATGCAGGAGCGCCCGTCCGGGATGATGGGCGGCCACCCAGTCCCGGTCGGCCGCGGTGATCTCGTCGTCGAGCCATACGAAGGGCCGGCCCGCCGCCCAGGCCACGAGCGGCCGGGTCTTCCAGTGCAACATACCGGGCTGCCCCGCCTCCTCGGGCCAGTCCACGACCGGCAGCGAGGGCAGGCCGAGCCATGGCGCCATGACATCGTTCGCCTCGTCCAGCCAGGAGGTGGCCCACACCAACTCGCAGCCCAGTGCCAGCAGTCGGCGGCCGAGGCCCGGATCGACCCTGCTCAGCAGCGGGTGCGCGGCGCCCCGCTCGAAGGGTGTCTCGTACGCAGGGTACGGCTCCGCCGCCCCGTACGGGAGCAGGGTCCCGTCGATATCCAGGAAGAGGAGCATCGCTCCTAGGCTACTGTGGCGCCATGACTGCCGGGTTTGCGGCCAAGTGCCGCGAGCGAGTTGGGTGCCCGGCCTGTCAACGACCCGGGAGTCCCGGGCTTGCACAACGGGCGCCACTGGCTGTGGTGCTGCGTTTGCGTCCTGTCCCACGCCCCGGTTCGGGAAGTGGGTCTGGGGCGGTTGACTGCGCCCCGCGTCGCCACAACTCCCACGCTCTGGCGCGGATGTTGCGGGAGCCGTTCCGGTCTGCGTGATCAACGAATCCGCAGGACCGGCACGCGAACCAGGCCTGGGAGACCCGGTTCGCCTGGTCGATGTGCCCGCATTGGGCGCAGGTGCGCGAGGTGTACGCCGGATCGACGTACACCACCGGCACTCCCGCCCGGCAGGCCTTGTACGCGATGAACTGCCCCAGCTGCTGGAAGGA
The DNA here is from genome assembly GCF_013009255.1 of Streptomyces sp. Z423-1. Lineage (NCBI taxonomy): Bacteria > Bacillati > Actinomycetota > Actinomycetes > Kitasatosporales > Streptomycetaceae > Streptomyces > Streptomyces sp. Z423-1. The sequence goes on along the minus strand of NZ_CP053109.1, from coordinate 5,070,703 downwards.
CCAGCTGGAGTGGGTGGCCCGTTGGGGCTTGCGGAGCCGTACCCGTTCACGGATGCCCGTCAAATCTTCCAGGGCGATCCCGCGACCGGTGCGTTCAGCCTCGGCCACCACATGTTTCGCGATCTTGTGGTTGATGTCCTTCGCCCGCCGCGCCTCCTTGCGCCGCCGCTTCTTCAGCCGGCGTTTCGCGGACGGGGTGTTCTTCTTCTGCAGCTTGGTGCGCAGCTCGCGTTCCCGCGCCCGGACCCGGTTCAGCTCACGTCCGGCCATGACCTCGCCGTCGGACGTGGTGGCGATGTTCACGATCCCCAGGTCAACACCCAGGAAGTCATGCGGATCCATGTTCGACTCGGCTTCGGGGACCTCGCAGGTGGCATTCAGGAACCACATGCCGTCCCGCGCCACCAGGTCGGACACTCCCCCTTGCGGTACAGGGCCAGGGTGGCCATCTGCTCCGGCGAGGCCGTGAACGCCACGTCCTTGACCCGGCCGCTCACGGTCCAGACCGAGACCCGCCGCTCGGCCGTCTTCCAGGACAGCATCCGGTCGTCATACGGCTGAGCACCGTCCGGCCGGAAGACGATCGGCTTCTCCACCGCCTTCCGGTAACGCTTCGAGCCCGGCCTGCCCAGATTTCCGGCTTTCAGATTCGCCGCCAGGGTCGCGTACGCGTCACACGTCCGTTTGATCACATGCTGGGCGGCCTGCGCCCCCAGCCCCCACCGCGCCCTGATCTCACCGTAGGCGTGCTTGCGCAGCGCGAAGTTACGGCGCACGTTCTTCTCGAAAGCCACACCGCTGGCCCAGGTGGCGGCCTCGTTGCAGGCGCGCACGGTCGCTTCAAGTGCCGCCGCCTGCACGGGCGTCGGCAGCAACCGGATCTGCACCACCAGCTTCACGATCACCCAACGTACACACACATACGACCACCCACCGCATGTTCAATATCGACCACTCGAACGGGTGAATCTGCCGCCGGGCGCCATCCCTCCGGCTCTACCGGAGACGACACCCGGCGTCCGCGTCCGCCGCGACGACCCCCACCGACCCTCCCGCCCCAGCGCGTCCCGCACGGCCGCCACGACCGCGCCGCGCAGGTCACCCGCCGCCTCGCGCAGCCGCAACTTCCACGTCCGCGCGCAGCGACCGCGCCTCCGGAACGTCCACATCCAGCCGCCGCAGCAGCCGGTTCGCGAGCCCCACCACCGCCGCCGGTACCTGGAATCCGGTCGTCAGCGGCACCACCACCGCGTCCGCTGCGGCGGCCCTACGGGCCGGCCCCCGGGCGTCGGCGCCGTCCGGGACCCGCCAGCGCACTGACGAGAAGCGGGTTGGCTTTCGGCAGCCCGAGCGAACCCGTCGCCGCCTCCAGGGTCATCGCGTACGAGTCCACCGCACGGCGGACGTTCGGGGCGTCCAGGCTCGCGCCGGTCACCAGGCGGTCCAGATCCACGTACGCCGACCGCACGATCTCGATCCACCGGTAGACCTGCCAGTCGTTGCGCCAGCCACGGGTGTACTTGGGGTCCAGCCTGCTCTCCCAGCGGCGGAACATGCGGTCCCGGATCTCCGGTCGGGTGCGGGTGAGGTGCATGTGCCGGACCAGGTCGTACAGGGGGTCGCCGACCAGGGCCATCTCCCAGTCGATGATCGTCAGCGCCAGCCGGTCGGGGCGGCGTACGAGGTTCCACGGGTTCAGGTCGCCGTGCAGCAGCGCGGGCGCCCGGTGGGTCACCTGGTTCCGGGCGAGGATCTCGCGCAGGCGGGAGGCCTCGGGCAGGCCCAGCTCCCTGGCGAGCCGCCGCAGCTCCTGCGGCAGGTCGCGCACCAGCGCGACGAGCGACTCGCACAGCCAGGCGTGGAATCCGCCCTCGCCGGCCAGCGGGTCGACCCGCTTGTAGTCCACCCTGGTCAGCTCGCAGAGCTGGTCGACGAGCCCGTCCGCCTCGTGCGGCAGCAGGCCGTGCTCCGGGTGCCGGGGCGGCTCGTCGATGTCGTGCGAACCGACGTAGGTGTGGAGGGTGAAACGCTCCCCCTGGTGGTCCCGGCCCAGCGCGAGGGCTCTGGGGGCCGCCACCTGGAGCCGTGACTCCTCGATGGCCCTCAGCACGGCGTGCTCGCTGAGGTAGCGGGGCTCGCGCGGGCACACGTTCGCCACCTTGCGGCGCACCACCACGGGGAAGTCGACGCCGTCCACCAGGACCACGGAGTTGAGGTGCGCGGTGCCCTTGAACACCCGCCCGGCCGGGGCCGCGCCCTCCTCGCGCAGGGCCTCCGCCACCGCCTCGCGAGGGAAGTCGGGGCGCTCCGGCACCCGCTCGTCCGGCTCCCACCGGACGGCCCGCGGCACCCGCCCCCGGCCGCGGCGGGAGGCGCACCACCGGTAGAGGATCGACTCGATCTCGGAGACGCCCGGCGGGTTCATCAGCCGCAGCGGTTCGGCCGCCGCCGTCAGGGCCCGGTGCACCGCCGCCGTCGCATCGTCCAGGCTCTTCTGGTCGAACGAACCCTCGAGCCCGTTCACGGCACGCATCACGTCGGGATAGACGGACTGCGCCCGTTCGAAGTCGACGTAGTGGCGCAGGTCCCTGGCCAGGCCGTTGACGGCCGACGGGCGCACCGCCGCCATGGCCTCGGCCCACGCATCGATCACCTCGTCCCACTGGAAGGACGGGTACCGCATGCGCACGAGATGGGTCGCGAGGTCGTGCAGGGGGTCGCCGTACGTGGCCAGCTCCCAGTCGACGCAGATGAGCGGCGGGTCCCCGTCGTACGACACGATCAGGTTGTCGCGGTGCAGGTCCGCGTGGAGCAGGCTGTAGGGCCGCCGCGCCATGGCCGGCACCCGCTCGCTCAGCCGGACCAGCGCGTCCTCCGGGATGCCGAGGGCCTTGAACAGTCCACCGAAGGCAGTCCAATTGGGCTGCCGGATCTGCCGGTCCGCGAGGTGGACGAGGGTCTGGAGGAAGGCCTGGCTGTCCGTGTCGTTGCCGGGCCAGTGCCCCGGCAGCGGCGGCAGCGCTCCGCGCCGCACCTGAGCCGTCTGCGCGACCAGCCGGGCCAGCTCTCTTATGAGCAGCGCGTCGACCGGCTTGTCGTTTCCGCAGACGCTGGAGAGCGGCACACCCTCCACAAAGCTGTGGATCGCGAAGCCGTTCCCCTGGGCCAGGCACTGCGGCACATGGGGCAGGACCCCGCGGATGGCACCGAGAATCTGCGCCTCGTCCTGCCAGGTCCTGATCACCACGGGCAGCGCGTCGCGGCGCCGGACGCGCACGGTCACGGGCGTACCGGCCGCCCGGTTCAGCAGCGCCGCGAGCTTCTCCGGCAGCGGCACCAGGTAGTTGCGGTTGTGGTGCCCGCTGATCATCTGCCCGTGCGCCTCGGCATACGCCACGAGCTCCGTGACGGCGGCGTCGGGTGAGCGCTCCCCCCGAGCGGTACGAGGATGAGGAGGTGCGCCCACTGGCCGCTCCGGGGATCATTCACAGGATGGATGGGTACGGCAAACGCTAGAGGTCAGCAGACATCCTTACGACCTGGGCCGCGCGTCGAGTGGGCACAACGGGTGGTGTGCCGCTCGTCTGCGGGAGGCCGCCTGGCGGGCCGGTTCGCCATGCCATACGGATGTACGAGAGCGATTGCTCATACGGTGCGGGCATGCTAGCGCACCGGTCAGCCCCGCTCGGTGAGGTGGTCCCACACCGAGTCGAACCACGCCTGCATGCTGCCCACGAACACCGATCCCGGCGAGCCCGGATCCGCGTCCTTGACGTGATGCGTCAGTGTGGCGCCGAGGCCCAGGACATCCAGGGCGGTGACCTTCCGGCCGTCGCCCAGATCCAGCTGACGTTCCATCACCTCGTACGGGCCGTGCAGTGCCTCGGCGCCGTTGAAGAGATAGAGCTTGAACACCGGTGTCAGCGGTACGTGGCGGATCTGCACGTCGACGGCCGGCACCAGACCCTCCGTCTGCAGGTCCGCCAGCACGCCCCGCAGTGACGCGGTGTGGTGCTTCGTGATGGCGTTCAGACGTGCCCGCATGCGCGGATCGTCCGTGTCGCCCTTGACCCGCGGATAGGGCAGCGGCAGCGCCCTGGAGGGCAGGAGCATGCGCAGGGCGATGCGCTGGGGTGCGATGAAGCCGCCGCGGATCCGCTCCGCCTGGAGCCGGATGTGCGCGTCCAGGGTCTCGGACGTCAAGGTGTAGACGTCCATCGACACCTGCGGCTGCTCGAAGGCCTCGCTGATGAGCGGGCCGAGGGTGACGCCCCGGCGCGATCTGGTCGCCCTGGCTGTCGAGGACTGTATGCGCTGGGTCTTCACGACCCGCGACCCGCTGCCCTGCTTGGACTCGATCCAGCCCTCGTCGGACAACTCCCGCAGGGCCCGCTGGACGGTGTCCCGCGAGACCCCGAACTCGTCCGCGAGGTGGCGCTGCGAGGGCAGGAAGGAGCGCAGGGGGTACGTCCCGTCGGTCATCCGGGCCCGCAGCTCGTCGGAGACCCGCTGGAACTCCCTGCCACTGCCGTCGCCCGCTCGGGGCTGCCGAACGCTCACGCGTCGACCGTACCGCCTACCGCATCCCGTCCACCAGCCCACCAATTTCGGTCAACTGGTCGGCTGGAGCGATGGGTTGGTTAAGCGATCAGACGGGCCGGGGAGACCCACATCAGGCAACCAGTCCAATTGGACTGCCAGTTGATCGCTTGACTGGAAGCGGAGGGGGGTGAAGGGGATGTGGATGCTTCTGTTCCAGACACTGCGGGGACTCCTGGAAGTCGTCGTCGGTCTGTTGACGCAGGCACGGCTCGGCGTGGTGGGTGTGGCGCTCCTGTTCGTGATCGGCGTGGGCATACGCGCGCGCCACAGCGGACTGGCCGTGGGCGCCGCCGTGGTGCTGGCGCTGCTGATGACTCAGGCCTGACGCCGGACCGCCTTCAGCACCGTCTCCAGCGAGCCGACGACTTCCGTGGCACCGGCGTCGCGCAGCTGTGTCTCCTTGGCCTGGTTACGCGCGTAGCCGAGAAACGGAACACCGGCCTTCCGCGCGGCTTCCAGGTCGGAGGGTGTGTCGCCGATCATCAGCGCGGCCGAGGGAGCCGCTCCGAGGGCGTGCAGGGCGCGGTGGAGGCAGTGCGGGTGGGGCTTGAGGTGGTGGAGGTCCTGGGTGCGGCCGTAGATGTGCGGCGCGAAGCAAGCCAGGAGGCCGCGGCTCGTCAGGTACTCGCGGACCACGCGGGGGGAGTTGTTGGTGGTGATCGCCAGCCGGGATCCCACGGCCGTCCAGGTGCGTATCAGCGGGTCGGCGTACGCGGTGGGCATCGCCAGGGGCGCGGCCTTCAGCTCCTCTTTGGTGAGACGTTCCTCCAGCTCGGCCACCAGGTCACTGCCGCGCTGCCGCCGGTCGACGGCGCGCAGCACGGCGTGCGGATCCAGGGACTGGCGCTCCCGCTCCGTCAGCAGCCCCCGCAAGCCTCTGCCCTCCAGCCACTCCACGAGGTCGCTCGCCACGCCCTCCGCCGAGTGGCCGGCGAAAAGCCGGCAGATCGGACCGTCGAAGTCCCACAGGACTACGCGCGCGTCCGCGATGAGGGCCCGCAGTCCTTCCGTGTCGTCGCGGGTCTGTGAGGTCGCCGATGTCACCTGATCAGTCTGGGTCGTATCAGAAGTCACTAGGAGAGTGTCAGGTCCGTCGTGATGGTTTCCCAGAGGGCGTCGAACCACAGCTGCGATTGCTCCACGAACGCCGCGTCCCGCCGGCCCGCCTGCCGCTCGAAGGAGAACAGGAGGGACTCGGTACCCAGGACGTCGTACATGTCCAGGGGGCCGCTCGGGTCGTCCTCCGCGCGGCGCGTGACCATGTAGTACGCCATCAGCGCCTCCACGCCGTTGAGCAGGTAGAGCTTCACCGGCGGGGTGAACGGCAGCGCGCGGAAGGTGACGCGTACGTCGATGCCGTGCGAGGTGCGCAGGGCGCGCAGGTTGTGCTGGAGGACCTGGCCCTGGGCGTTGCGCTGCGCGAGCCAGCGCTGGTGGACCGGGTCCTCGTCGCCGCCGCCCTCGACCGAGATCGGAAAGGCGAGGTTGATCTCCCGGGAGGGCAGCAGGATGCGTACGTCGATCGACTGGGGGTGGACGCGGCCCTCGTGGATCGCGCGGACCGGCTCGCTCAGGGCCAGCATCAGGGTCTCGGCGGTGAGGCAGGCGGCGTCGATACGGACGTGGGGGACGGCGAAGGCCGCCGTCAGGCGGGGCGCGAGGCCGACCATCGTGGGCTGGGGCTCGCCGCTCGTCACGGCGGGTTCCGCGATGCGTGGCGGGCTGCCCTTGCTGACGTTGCTGAGCAGGCCGTCCTCCTGGAGGACGCGCAGGGCCTGGCGGACGGTGCCGCGCTCCACGCCGAACTCCTCGGCGAGCTCGGCCTGGGTGGGCAGGCGGTCGCCCGCCTTCAGGTCGCCGCTGCGGATGCGGTCCCGCAGGGTGTCGGCGATCTCCCGGGGCGAGAGCCTTCTGCCGCCGTTCACTGCCACGTTCTCCTGGGTCACGACCAAACGCTACAACTCAAAACCATCTGACGGAAGTTGCTCACGAGTTGTTTATGGGCACCTGCCAAGTGGGGACAACTCAATCAAAGTTGGTTGCCAACTTCCATATAACTCGCCCCAGTTGGCGGAAGCTTTGCCTCCCCGGCAGCCCGAAGGGGGAATCACCATGCCAGCCCTCGCTCTCCTCTCCGCGGTCTTCGTCATCGGCTTCGAGCAGATCGTCGCATGGCAGTACGGCGCGACCGGCGTGGTCGGCCTGCTCCTGCTCACCATCGGAATCAAGGCGAAGAGCCCGGTCGTCAGCTCCATCGGGGCGGTCGTGCTCGCACTCCTGGTCACCGGCCCCGTCAGGTGACCGACCCGCACCCCGGGAGGCGTCAGTTCGTGAGCACCAGCTCCGAACTGATCGTCTCCCACAGCGCGTTGAACCACAGGTGGGACTGCTCCACGAACGCCGCGTCGCGCAGCCCGGCGCCCTGCTCGAAGGCGAAGAGCATCGACCGGGTGCCCTCGGCGTCGTACAGCTGGAGCTGTTCGTGGTCGATCTCCTGCTCGCGGCGCCTGAGCGTGTAGTACGCGAACAGTGCCTCCGCGCCGTTGAGCAGGTACAGCTTCACCGGCGGCGTGAACGGCAGGGCCCGAAAGGAGACCTGCACGTCGATCCCGTGCGTGGAGCGCAGCGCCAGCAGATTGTGCTGAAGCACGTGCCCCTGCGCGTTGCGCATCGCGAGCCACCGCTCGTGCAGCCGGTCGGCGTCCGCCGGGTCCACCGGCACCGGGAAGGCGAGGTCGATCTCCCGGCTGGGCAGCAGGACACGCACGTCGACCTTGGCCGGTTTCAGCTCACCCGCGTGGATCCGGCGCAGCGGCTCGCCCATCGAGAGCGTGAGCGATATCGAGGTCAGGCAGATGGCGTCGATCGCCACGTGCGGGGCCGCGAAGGCGGCCGCTATCCGCGGGGCGAGCGCCACGGTGGTGGGCTGGGGCGGGGCTCCCGGGCCGGCCGGCACCCGGTCCGGGTCGGGGGCCACCGTCGCCGGGCTCCCTTTGGACACGTTGGTGAGCAGCCGCTCCTCCTGCAGGATGCGCAGGGCCTGCCGGACCGTCCCGCGATCGACGCCGAACTCCTCGGCCAGCCGGGCCTGGGTGGGCATGCGCTGGCCCGGCTGCAGGACCCGGTCCCTGATCCGGGCGCGCAGCTCGTCGGCCACCTGGCGGTGTGACATCTGTGGCGGCTGTGACCTCTTCCGTCCATTGACGGAGACGTGTTCCCGGTCCACGACCAAACACTACAACTTCCCGCCATCTTTCGGCAGTTCAGAAGTAGGTGGTTATGAGACGCTTCCAAGTGGAGATAAGCACAGTGAAGTTGGTCGCCAACTTCAGCAAGCTGGTCAAGCGTCCCGAGGGTTGGCTCGGACCGATCGGGCTCCCTTCCGGAGGGGAGCCGGGAGTTCGGTCGGTCGGCACAGCCACAACTGCACAGCGACAACTCAACATCGACAACTGAACAACTCAACATCGCCAACTGCACAGCGACAACTGAACAAGCAGAGGGATCAGCCACAACTGAACAGCACGCTACGGATAGCGGAAACACCCACCCGTCACCGGCAGGAGGGAGCACTCAGAACAGGTCCGGGCACCAAGGCCGCCTGGACGTGCGCAGCAGGGCGTCGGCCGAACGGGCGGCGCCCGCTCGTTCTTCCCGCACCCGGCCCAGCGCCGCCAGCCGCACCGCCGACTCGTCGCCCAGCCACAGCGCCGCCAGATCAGCGACGTCCAGCGTGAGGTCGGCGCTCTCGGTGCTCGGCGCGCAGGACGCGCCCTGCGCCGACGCCTCCAACCGGTACCGCCCGCCCGCGAGCCCGGCCGCGTCGACGACCTCCAGCACCAGCGAGCCCTCCCCCTCGTACGTCCGCGCCTGAAGCGCCCGTACGACGTCCAGGATCCGCACCCACAGCCAGTCGGCCTGCGTGGTGACTCGGGCGGCACGCGGGTCCGGCAGGTAGAGCGGCAGCAGGTCGTCCGGGGCCCGCCAGCCGGTCTTCACCTGGGTGATCCAGTCGATCGAGCAGAGGTAGTGCCACAGAGCGCGCTCGGCGGCCGGGGTCACCGCGATCAGCCAGTTCACGTCGGCGGTGTCGTGCGGCTGCTTGCCGTGCCAGTTGTCGTCGGCCTCGTAGGACACCATGCCCTCGACCTCGCCGGTGGCCGAGCGGTGGACGGCGTAGAAGGGCTCGGTCCAGGACCCGTTGTAGCGCAGGGCGCCGGTGTTGTACCGCCACCACAGCTCGTTGCGGCTGACCGCGCCGGGCTGGGCGCGGCGCAGCCGTTCGTGCAGTTCGGGGCCGAGCTTGCGGATGTCCTCGCCGTCCACGATGTCGATCCGGCCGCCGTCCTCCGGGCCCGACCAGCGGGCGTCGAGGCCCGTGCGGGGCACGTCGATGGTCCACTCGGTCGTCCAGGTGGCCGGTCCGAAGCCGTAGCGGCCGTAGATCGGGTACTCGGCGGCGATCAGGGTCGCGACGACGTCCCCGCGTTCCTTCGCGGCCGCCAGGTCCTGGGTCATCATGCGGCTGAGGAGGCCGCGGCGACGGTGCGTGGGGGTGACGGTGACATTGGATATGGCGTCGGCCGGCACGGCGGCGCCGCCCACGGCCGTGAGCTCCTGCGCGAAGGAACGGAACGTCGCGACACACCGCTCGCCGTCGAACGCACCGAGCAGCCTGCCCGGCACGAACTGGTGACGGCGGGCCTGAAGCTGCTCTTCCGTCGGCGTCGGCTCCCGCAGGAAGCCGACGTTCAGGGCGCGATGCCAGTCCTCGAAGTCGGCTTCGGTGATCGGGCGTACGGGCAGCTCGTCGCGACGCGTCATACGTGCACGGTAGGCGTACGACGGGGCCGGTGTCGCGGGGTTTTCACCGGCACCGACACCGCCACATCAACGACTGGCGCCACATCGACGGGCCGCCGTCACGCAACAGGTCCCCGCCCCAGCACCACCGCGTCACAGCAGCAGGTCGTCGACCTGCGCCTCCCCCTCCCGGTACCGGCGCGCGATCTCCGCGCTGCACTCGTCGGCGGTGCGCTGCAGCCGCTGCCGTCGCCGGGACACCTGCTGCTCGTACTGCACGAGCCGTCCCATCGCGGTGGTCAGTTCCAGGTCGGTGCGCGCGTCCAGCGCGGACAGTTCGACCTCGGCCAGCATGTCCGCGGCCAGCCGCCGGTACTCCTCGTTGTGCGGGGTGCCCAGCGTCACATGGCGCGCGGAGGAGCGGTACCGCGCCGGGGCGTCCGTGAGGATCTCCGGCAGCCGCTCCACCACCGAGGCCTCGGCCGTGTCCGTGTCCACCGGGGAGGCCTGTCCCCGGCGCGCCAGCTCCGCCCGCAGGATGTCGATCCGTCCCTGGAGCAGCCGCCGTACATAACTGAGATCCGCCTCGTCGCGCTGGGCGTCCCGGCGCAGGGTGCGCAGTTCGGCCAGGCTCAGCGCGGTCAGATCGGGCGCGGGCGGATCGGGCGGCAGCTGTGGGCTGTCGGTGCGCTGCACGGGCGGCCGGAGTGAGTCCTGGGCTCCCGCATGGGTCAACGAGACAGCCCCAGGCGGCTGCCCGGTACTCGGTGTTCTCATGTGCCTCTACCGTCCCCTCGACCGACTGTTGCAACATCGTGCCACCCCAAGTGGCCGCTATGTGACCGAGTGCCCCCGAACAGCCCCAGATGGGGGGTTAGGGATCAAAAAGAGTGCTGGTCCGGACCACCCCCGAAGCCCGGTGACAGCGCCCGGCATGATGGTCGTATGCGTGCAGTGGTGCAGAGGGTGGACGGCGCGAGCGTCGTCGTTGACGGCGAGACCGTCGGGGAGATCATCGGCGAGGGGCTGTGCGTCCTGGTCGGCGTGACGCACGAGGACACCAAGGAGAAGGCGGCCCAGCTCGCCCGCAAGCTCTGGTCGCTGCGGATGCTGCACGACGAGAAGTCGTGCAGCGACATCGACGCCCCGCTCCTCGTGATCAGCCAGTTCACCCTTTACGGCGACGCCCGCAAGGGCCGCCGCCCCACCTGGAACGCGGCCGCGCCCGGCGACGTGGCCGAGCCGCTGGTCGACGAGGTGGTCGCGCAGCTGCGCGCACTGGGCGCGACGGTGCAGACGGGCCGGTTCGGCGCGAGGATGCGGGTGTCACTGACGAACGACGGCCCGTTCACGGTCCTCATCGAGGTTTAGGGCCTGTTGCGAAAGTCCCGCCTGCCCCGCGACGCCCGGCACGCACTCTCGCCGCAGGGCCCGCCCTCCGGGCGGACGACGGGACTTTCGCAACAGGCCCTAGGGCGCTACGACGACTTCCTGGGCAGCGGCCGTGTCCCCCGCCACCAGTCGCGCGTCCACCGGCACGTTCCGCTTCACCAGCGCGAGCGCGACCGGGCCCAGCTCGTGGTGCCGTACGGACGTCGTCACAAAGCCGATCTTGCGGCCGTCGGGGCCCTCGTCCGCGAGCCGGATCTCCGTGCCGTGCGTCGGCAGATGCACCTCGCTGCCGTCGAGGTGGAGGAAGACCAGCCGGCGCGGCGGCTTGCCCAGGTTCTGCACCCGGGCGACCGTCTCCTGCCCCCGGTAGCAGCCCTTCTGCAGATGCACGGCGGTGCCGATCCAGCCCAGCTCGTGCGGGATGGTGCGGTGGTCGGTCTCGAAGCCGAGCCGGGGCCGGTGCTGCTCGACGCGCAGCGCCTCGTACGCCAGGATCCCGGCCGCGGGCCCCGCCTTCGCGGCGTACGACTCCAGGTCGGCGCGCGGGAGGAACAGATCACGGCCGTACGCCGTCTCCCGTACGACGACCCCCTCCGGCACCTCGGCGATGGAACCGGCCGGCAGGTGCACCACCCCGTAGTCGGCGGTGCGGTCGGTGACCTCGACCTTGTAGAAGAACTTCATCGACTCCAGGTACGCGAGCAGCGCGTCCTGGGTGCCGGGTTCGACGTGGGCCCAGACGGTCGTGCCGTCGTCCACGAGGTAGAGCGCGTGTTCGATGTGGCCGTGCGCGGAGAGGATCAGCGCCTCGGTGGCCTCGCCCGCGGGCAGGTCGCTGACGTGCTGGGTGAGCAGCAGATGCAGCCAGCTCAGCCGGTCCTCGCCGGAGACGGTGACGACGCCGCGGTGCGACAGGTCGACGAAACCGGTCCCGTCGGCGAGGGCGCGTTGCTCGCGGAACAGGTCGCCGTAGTGGGCGGCGACGCCTTCGTCGACCCCTTCGGCGGGGACGGCGCCGGGCAGGGACAGCAGGGGGCTCTTCATACGCACAAGCCTACGACTCGGTAGCTAACCCCCGGCCGCCGAACCCTTGTTGCCCTGGTTGCCCTCGTTGCCCGTGCTGCCCGTGCTGGTCGAACCCTTGGCAGCCGTACAGTCCTTGCACCGGCCGAAGATCGCGAAGTGCTTCATGTCGGTGTCGAAGTCGAACGTCTCGCGCAGCTTGGCGGTGAACTCGGCGGCGACGGAGACATCCGCCTCGATGACGTTCGTGCAGTCGCGGCAGACCAGATGGAGATGGTGGTGCCGGTCGGCGAGGTGGTACGTCGGCGCCCCGTGCCCGAGGTGCGCGTGGCTGACCAGCCCGAGCTCCTCCAGAAGCTCCAGCGTCCGGTACACCGTCGAAATGTTGACCCCCGACGCCGTCTTCCGCACTTCCGCGAGGATGTCGTCGGGGGTCGCGTGCTCCAGGGTGTCCACGGCTTCGAGCACGAGTTGCCGCTGCGGCGTCAGCCGGTAGCCGCGCTGCCGCAGATCGCTCTTCCAGTCGGTGCTCACCACACCGGCCAGTCTAGGACTACCTGAAGAAAGCGATCCCGTCGTCCGGCATGTCGTCCGGCAGGGCCTTGGCCCAGCGCTCGACGTCCTCGGGGGTGACGACCTTCTTCAGCTGGGCCGACATGTACGGCCGCAGCTCGACCTCGGGGGTCTGCTTCTCGCCGACCCACATCAGGTCGCCCTTGACGTAGCCGTACAGCCGCTTGCCCCCGCTGTACGGGCGAGAGGCGGCCGTGCGCGCGACCGCGTCCGTGGCCAGGTCGATCTGCGGCTTCTGGTCGGCCAGCTCGCCGTACCAGATCTCGATGACACCGTCGTCGCGGGTCATCGTGACCTCGACCTTGCGGCCGGCGTCGATGCGCCAGAAGGCGTGCTCGGACTCCAGGGGCCTGACCTTGTTGCCGTCCTTGTCGAGCACCCAGGTCTGGGAGTGGTACTCCAGGAAGTCCCGGCCGTCGTGCGTGAAGGTGACCTCCTGCCCGAAGTTGCACTTCTCGGCGCCGGGGAAGTCGTGCACGCCCGCGCCCGCCCAGTTGCCGAGCAGGAAGGCGAGGGGGACGAGGTCCTTGTGGAGGTCGGACGGGATCTCGATCATGAGCAGCTCAGAAGTCTCGTACGTGGGTGGGGGAGGTCAGCGCTGGCCCTGGTACAGCTTCTTCACGGCCAGACCGGTGAAGGCGAGGACGCCGACGCAGACCAGGACCAGCAGAATTTCGAAGAAGAGGATCACGGGGTGCTCCTTGGTGAGCGGGGTGCGTGGTGCACAAGGCCGTGCTCAAGCTTACGCGGCTGGGGCACGGCCCTCTTTGTGAGGTACGCCCTCAGCGCAGCAGCCGGCTCTGCAGCACAGGTGCCGGCCACCCCCAGGTGACGTGATTACGATTCAGCCATGGCGAAGAAGCTGGTGATCAAGGTGACGGCGGGGGCGGACGCCCCCGAACGCTGCTCGCAGGCGTTCACGGTCGCGGCGGTGGCCGTGGCCAGCGGCGTGGACGTCTCCGTGTGGCTGACCGGCGAGTCCGCCTGGTTCGCCCTCCCGGGCCGGGCGGCCGAGTTCGAACTGCCGCACGCGGCCCCGCTGCCCGATCTGATCGACTCCATCCTGACCGCCGGCCGCCTCACCCTGTGCACCCAGTGCGCGGCCCGCCGCGACATCACGGAGAAGGACGTCATCGAGGGCGTGCGGATCGCGGGGGCGCAGGTGTTCGTCCAGGAGACGCTCGCGGAGGACACGCAGGCGCTCGTCTACTGAGGCCACCGAGGCTGCTGAGGCCACCGAGGCTACTGAGGCGTCTTCGTCCAGAGGCAGAACGGGTGCCCGGACGGGTCGAACAGCACGCGTACGTCGTCCTGGGGCTGGTACTCGGCGAGCGTGGCGCCCTCGGCGACCGCCCGCGCCGTCTCCGCCTGAAGATCGTCGACCTCGATGTCGAGGTGGAGCATCATCTGCTGGTCGCCGGGGTACCGGGTGGGCCAGACCGGTCGTACGTACTCGGGCTCCGTCTCGAAGGCGAGGGACGTGCCCGCGTGGCCCGGCGGAGGGCCGATGAGCACCCAGTGGGGCTCCTCGCTCCGCACCTCGTAGCCGAGCAGGCGCAGGTAGAAGCCGGCCAGTTCATGCGCGTCGTGCGCGTCGAGCACCACCGTGGACAGCCTCGCAGGCGACATGCCCGCCTTCCTACCGCGGCTTCTTCTTGCCGTCCAGCTCGTCCCACCACTCGTCCGACTGGGGGTCGCCCGACGGATCGTCCCACCAGCGGTCCTCCGGCCCCCGCCGGTTGGCGACCATCGCGGCGACGGGTGGGATCACCATGGCGACCACGCACATGGCCACGGCCGCCGGCGTCGACCACAGGCGTACGACTCCCCAGGCCAGGACGAACAGCCCGATGCAGGTGCCCATCATGGCGAAGTAGACGTGCCGACGCCGCGCGTACATACCTCCAGCCTAGGTCCGCACACGCGGAAGGGCCGCGCCCCAGGTGTCCAACCCGCGGGACGCGGCCCTTCTGCTCAGCTGCTCGCGCCGGGTCGTCAGACCGCGATCGCGACCTCCGCCAAGCCGCCCTTCTGGGCGACGACCGTGCGGTCGGCGGTGGCGCCACCGGGGACGAGGGCGCGGACGGTCCAGGTGCCCTCGGCCGCGTAGAAGCGGAACTGGCCCGTCGCGGAGGTCGGCACCTCCGCCGTGAACTCGCCGGTCGAGTCCAGCAGACGGACGTAGCCCGTCACCGGCTCGCCGTCGCGGGTCACCTGACCCTGGATCGTGGTCTCACCGGGCTTGATCGTCGAGGCGTCGGGGCCGCCGGCCTTCGCTCCACACATGTCTTTCTCCAGAAGGGGTCTGACCGGAAGGAAGGCCGGTCGGTTTCTGCGGGTGGGGTTGATTACTTGTTGGCGCCGAGCTCGATCGGGACGCCGACCAGGGAGCCGTACTCGGTCCAGGAGCCGTCGTAGTTCTTGACGTTCGGCACGCCGAGCAGCTCGTGCAGCACGAACCAGGTCAGCGCCGAGCGCTCACCGATACGGCAGTAGGCGATGGTGTCCTTGGCCAGGTCCACGTTCTCCTCGGCGTAGAGCTCCTTCAGCTCCTCGTCCGACTTGAACGTGCCGTCGTCGTTGGCGTTCTTCGACCACGGGATGTTGCGGGCGGTCGGGACGTGACCCGGACGCTGCGACTGCTCCTGCGGCAGGTGCGCCGGGGCGAGCAGCTTGCCGGAGAACTCGTCGGGGGACCGGACGTCGACCAGGTTCTGCGCGCCGATCGCGGCGACCACGTCGTCCCGGAAGGCACGGATCGAGGTGTCCTGCGGCTTGGCCTTGTAGTCGGTCGCGGCGCGCTCCGGCACCTCCTCGACCAGCTCGCGGGCGTCCAGCTCCCACTTCTTGCGGCCACCGTCGAGCAGCTTGACGTTCTCGTGGCCGTAGAGCTTGAAGTACCAGTAGGCGTACGAGGCGAACCAGTTGTTGTTGCCGCCGTAGAGGATCACCAGCGTGTCGTTGGCGATGCCCTTCTCCGACAGCAGCTTCTCGAAGCCGGCCTGGTCGATGAAGTCGCGGCGGACCGGGTCCTGGAGGTCCTTGGTCCAGTCGATGCGGATCGCGTTCTTGATGTGGTTCTTCTCGTAGGCGGTGGTGTCCTCGTCGACCTCGACAATGGCGATGCTCGGGTCGTCCAGGTGCTCCTGCAGCCAGTCGGCGTCGACCAGGACGTCGCTGCGGCTCATGCTCTTTCTCCTCCGGGGCAGTTGCGGCGGGGCGTGCGAGTGCGAGGGTGCGCTGGCGCCGGGACGGCCGACGCGGCGCACGAGTGCCCTCAGCAGGGCAGGGGTGAATGCGGAAGTCGAGGGCTTCCGCTCAGAAGGTGCGACAGAGCATGGCGGCAACGCGGCACAGGTCTACTGCCCGCCGCTTCGTGAGATCCGCCTGTCGCTTCATGCGGTCGAGCTTAGGGACGGTTGGGTGGGCGTGTCACCGGTGTGTCGAATCGTGAGACACGATCGTCCGGCATGCGGGAATGCAGAAGCGCCCGGTACGCCGCGACACGGCCTCCGGGCGCTTGCGTACGCCGTCACATCTGCGGTACGGACGGGGGTGTCTCGCCTGTCGGACAGCTGGCGCAGCTCGGACAGCTCGGACAGCTGGCACAGCTCGGACAGCTCGCAACAGCACGGACAGCTCGGAAAGCTTGGACGGCCGGATGCCGCTCCGGCCCGGTCCTACCCGGCCAGCTGCACGTTCGAACCCTTCACCGAGATCTCCACCCCGTTCTGCGCCGCCTCGACCTTGTCGAGCTTGACGCCGCCCGGGAGGTCGTCGATGGCCTGCTGGAAGTCGGTGATCTCACGGAGCGAGCCCTCGGCGAGATCCAGGCCCGCCAGGTCCGGCAGGGAGTCGGTGCGCACCTCGACGGTGTCGCCCTTGACGCTGACCGTGCTGAGCACGGACAGCTGCCGGGTGCCGATGACGGGGGCCTCCACCTCCAGCCCGACCTTGATCTTGCCGTTGCCGCCGTCGGAGAGGCTCACCACGTGGGCGGTGATGCCGGGGGCGACCTCCGTGGGCTCGGACTTCGCGGCCTTGAGCAGCTCGCCGTACGCGATGGTCGCCGTGCCGGTCGCGGAGGCGGCGGTGGCGGAGCTGAAGTCGCCGGAGAAGTCGACGCCCTTCATGTTCGCCCGCAGGTCGTCGATCCGGACCTGCTCGCCGTCGGCCGCGGCCGCCTCGTAGTCCTGGATGCCCACCTCGACGTCGTCCAGCGTGCCGCCGGCGACCTGGGTGAGGAACGGGAAGCCGTTGATGGACACCTCGGGCGTGGTGGACAGGCCCTCGGTGGTGCGCAGCCGGTCCGCGACCTCGCCCTCGGCGAAGTTGACCGCGAGCCGGTCGGCGGCCACGAACAGCCCGCCCAGGATCGCGAGGACGATCAGAAGTATTCGCAGCGCGCGCATGTTTTCCCACCCAGGCGGTCAGTCATGGACGACGGCCACCGTAACCCCAAAGGGAACAGCCGCCGCGAAATTGTCGATCACCTGTGACAGGCGCTACGTCAGACCAGCGCGCGTCCCAGCACCCACAGCACCGGCGCCGCCGCGCTCAACGGCAGGGCCACACCGGCCGTGAAGTGGACGAACCGGGAGGGGTAGTCGTAGCTCGCCACCCGGTGCCCGATCAGCGCACACGCCCCGGCCGCCGCGCCGAGCAGCGCACCGCCGTTCCCGATGCCGGTCATGCCGCCCACCGCGATGCCCGCCCCGGCCGCCGCGAGCAGCGCGACGACCACGGAGGCCGGCGTGGGCAGCGGCAGCGCACGGGCCAGGACCGCCACGGCCACGGCCGCGGCGCCGACGGTGACCGCGTCCGGCTCGGCGGCCAGATAGCCGGTGGCGACGATCGCCAGCGCGGCCGAGACGACCGTCGCCATCAGGCCGTACATCCGCGTGTCCGGGTCGGCGTGCGAACGCAGTTGCAGCACGAGCGTCAGCAGCACCCACACCCCGAGCGTGCCGAGGATCGCGGCGGGCGCCTGCTCGCGGCCCGCGACCAGCAGCGCCACATCGGCGGTCAGCGCGCCCGCGAACGCCAGCGCGATGCCCTGCCGGGCCGGCCACATCCCGTTCAGCCGGAACCAGCCCGCGGCCGTGACGGCCTGCAGCAGGACCAGCGGGACGAGCAGGGCGTACTCGCCGAGCGCCGCGCCACCGGCCAGCAGCAGGCCGAGCACCGCGGTGAGCGCGGCGGGCTGCAGCCCGGGCTCGATGATCGGCGACCGCCCTTCGAGCCGGGCCCGCTGAGCGGCCGTGAGCGGCGCTTCCGGGGCGGCGGGGGCGGCCGGGGCCTCGGGGGCCGGCTGGGGCCGCTCGTAGGACTGCTGCGCCCGCTGCCCGCTCTCCGGGGGCTGCTGCGGGACGTACGCCGGGGTCGGCTGGGCCTGGGTGTCCCAGGTCCGGCCCTCCCACTGCTGGGTGTACTGGGGGGCGCGGGCGCCGTGCGGCTGCTGGTACTGGGCCTGCTGGTAGTGCGGGGTCTGCTGGTACTGGGGTTGCCCCTGCTGGCTGTACGGGGATTGCGGCTGCTGGGGGTCAGGGGCTTGCCCGTGCTGCTGGGGGTACGGCGGTTGTCTCTGCTGGTACGGCGCCTGTCCCTGCTGGTACGGGGCCTGTCCCTGCTGGTACGGGGGTTGTCCCTGCTGGTACGGGTCGTACCCGCCGTCGTACATGCCCTCGTACGGCTGGTTGCTCATCGGTGTGGTCACCCTCCTGCGAACGGCGGGAGCACCTCGACCGTGCCGCCCTCGGCCAGCCGTACCGTCTCATGCCCGCGGGTGCCCACGGGGTCACCGTCGACGAGGAACGAGCATCGCTGCAGGACGCGCGCCAGTTCACCGGGGTGTCGCGCGCGCACGGCGGCGAGCGCCTCGGCGAGCGTGGCCGCGTCGAACGACTCCTCGGCGACCCCGGCCGCGGCCTTCGCGGCCGCCCAGTAGCGCACCGTGACCTTTGCCATCTCGTCCTCTAGTCCATTAGTTCATCTGGTTCATCTGGTTCATCACTCTGGTCAGTCGGCAGAACCCGGCTGTGATGAACGTCAGGCTAGCCCGCCGCACCGACAGCCCAGTCCCCGATCCGGGCCAGGAGTTCGTCGGTGGCCGCGTGTTCGGCGTGGCCCATGCCGGGCTCCAGCCAGAGTTCGCCGTGGTCACCGGCGGCCGCGGCCAGCATGTGGGGGTGATCGACCGGGAAGTAGCCGTCGCGGTCGCCGTGGACGATGAGCAGCGGCGTCGGCGCGATCCGGGGGACCGCCTCCACCGGCGAGAGCGGGACGGGGTTCCAGCCCCGGTGATGGATCCGGGTGCGCAGGCCGTAGCGGCCGAGCAGGCGGCCCTCGGGGCGGGTCACCAGCCAGTGGACGCGGCGCATGGGGGCCGTACCCCGGTAGTACCAGCGGGCCGGGGCGCTCACCGACACCACCGCCTCGGTCTGCCGGCCGTGCAGCGCCGCGTGCCGCAGCACCACCGAGCCGCCCATGGAGAAGCCGACGGTCGCCACGCGCGCGTGCCCCAGTTCCCGCGCCCACGCCACCGCCGCCGCCAGGTCGAGCACCTCACGATCACCGACGGTCGAGCGCCCGCCGGACGCCCCGTGCCCCCGGAAGGAGAACGTGACCACGGCGCCGTACCGCGCGAACGCCCCGGCGACCCGGCGCACGTGCGGCTTGTCCGCATCGCCGGTGAAACCGTGCGCCACGACGAACACCGGATGGCCGGAGGGTGGCGTCAGGGTTTCGTATACGGCCGCGCCCGGTTCGTATACGGCGTCGATCCGCACACCGTCTGCGGTGTGCAGAAACGTCCGCAATGGTGCGGGTCTGCTCGCCCCGGTCGTCTCATACTTCGGACGAACGGTGGTGGATCGTGCCACTTGGCCTGCCGGACCGTTGCTCATGTGGGCTATTCTGCTGGGCAGAGGACTCGGGCAGCGTAGCCCCCGGGTCCTTTTGTGCTTTCGGAAGCGTTGTATACGAGGCGGAGAACCGCAGGTGACCGCAGGTGTACGGGCCCCGGGATCGCAGAGCAGTGCCGCACCGCACAACGTCCTCGCAGGGACCGAGGAGGAACCAGACGTATGAGTTCTCTGCTGCTCCTGACCAACGCCCTCCAGCCGTCGACGGAGGTGCTCCCCGCCCTCGGCCTGCTGCTGCACAACGTGCGCGTGGCCCCGGCGGAGGGGCCCGCCCTCGTCGACACCCCGGGCGCCGACGTCATCCTCGTCGACGGCCGGCGCGACCTCCCCCAGGTGCGCAGCCTCTGCCAGCTGCTCCGCTCCACTGGCCCCGGCTGCCCCCTCATCCTCGTGGTGACCGAGGGCGGCCTCGCCGCCGTCACCGCCGACTGGGGCATCGACGACGTACTCCTCGACACCGCCGGACCCGCCGAGGTCGAGGCACGCCTGCGCCTCGCCATGGGCCGGCAGCAGATCGTCAACGACGACTCCCCGATGGAGATCCGCAACGGCGACCTGTCCGTGGACGAGGCGACGTACAGCGCCAAGCTCAAGGGGCGCGTCCTCGACCTCACATTCAAGGAGTTCGAGCTCCTGAAGTACCTCGCGCAGCACCCGGGCCGCGTCTTCACCCGCGCCCAGCTGCTCCAGGAGGTCTGGGGCTACGACTACTTCGGCGGCACCCGCACGGTCGACGTCCACGTACGACGGCTGCGCGCCAAGCTCGGCCCCGAGCACGAGTCGCTGATCGGGACCGTCCGGAACGTCGGTTATCGATTCGTTACGCCGGAGAAGGTGGACCGCGCCGCGGACGAGGCCAAGGCCAAGGCCGCCCGGCCAAAGCCGGAGGATGCGGACGAGAAGGCCCCGCTGGGCGCCGCCGAGGTCGCGGCCGACGCGTAACGGGCGCGCGGGCGCGCCCCCAGGGGAGCGCCCGCTTGCGCCGAGGTGCGCACAAGGCACCGTACGCCCTGCCCAGAGCGGGTCCATCCGCGTAGACTCCGCGCGTGGCCAAGGTGACTCGGGATGATGTGGCGCGGCTGGCGGGGACCTCCACCGCCGTGGTCAGCTACGTCATCAACAACGGACCCCGGCCGGTCGCCCCGGCCACGCGCGAGCGTGTCCTCGCCGCCATCAAGGAGCTGGGCTACCGGCCCGACCGGGTGGCCCAGGCGATGGCCTCCCGGCGCACCGACCTCATAGGCCTGATCGTCCCCGACGCCCGCCAGCCGTTCTTCGGCGAGATGGCGCACGCGGTGGAATGGGCCGCGTCCGAGCGCGGAAAGATGGTGCTCGTCGGCAACTCCGACTACGTCGGCGAGCGCGAGGTGCACTACCTGCGGGCGTTCCTCGGGATGCGGGTCTCCGGGCTGATCCTGGTCAGCCACGCGCTGAACGACCTGGCCGCCGCCGAGATCGAGGCCTGGGACGCCCGGGTCGTCCTGCTGCACGAGCGCCCCGAGGCCATCGACGACGTCGCCGTCGTGACGGACGACCTGGGCGGCGCTCGGCTCGCCGTACAGCATCTGCTCGAACACGGCTACGAGTACGTCGCCTGTATGGGCGGCACCGCCGAGACCCCGGCCGTCGGTGACCCGGTCTCCGACCACGTCGAGGGCTGGCGGCGCGCCATGGCCGAGGCCGGGCTGCCGACCGAGGGACGGCTCTTCGAAGCGCCGTACAACCGCTACGACGCCTACCGGGTGGCCCTGGAGATCCTCTCCGGTCCGCATCGCCCGCCCGCGATCTTCTGCTCCACCGACGACCAGGCCATCGGCCTGCTGCGCGCGGCACGCGAGCTGCGGATCGACGTGCCCGGGGAGCTGGCGGTGGCCGGCTTCGACGACATCAAGGAGGCCGCCCTGGCGGACCCGCCGCTGACCACGGTCGCGTCCGACCGGTCCGCGATGGCGCGCGCCGCGGTGGACCTCGTCCTCGACGACGGGCTGCGGGTGGCGGGGTCGCGGCGGGAGCGGCTGAAGGTGTTTCCGTCGCGGTTGGTGCCGCGGCGGTCGTGCGGGTGTGCGTGAGCAGGCCTTTGTGAAGGCTTGCTGAGAGACCTCGGCGACCTGCGAGAAGCGGCTTTATATCGGGCATACGAGGTTCTGCCGGGCTTCTCAGGCCGCCCTCAGGGAGCTCTCATGGTCGGGCGACAAGCTCATGGACATGACCGAGAGCCTCCGCCGCGACGGCGCGTACGAGAATCCCGAGAACCACCAGAGCCACCAGAGCCACCAGAACCCGTACCAGGGCGGGCAGCAGCAGCACGCCCCCTCTCCCGTGAACCCCGAGTGGCCGCCCCCGCCCCAGTACCAGCCGACGGCGCTCCTCGCGGAGCCCGTGGCCGCGCCTCCGCATGCGAAGAAGCGGCGCCGGGGACCGGTGGCGCTGCTCGCCGCCGTGGCGATCGTCGCCGCGGCCGTCGGCGGTGGCACGGCGTACGGCATCCAGGAGCTGGCCGGCACCGACACCGTGGCCTCCTCCAGCACCAGCACGAACGTCGTGCCGTCCAGCCAGAAGGGCACGGTCGCGGGAGTCGCCAAGGCGGTCAGCCCGAGCATCGTCGAGATCAACGCCACCTCGAACGCCGGTTCGTCCACCGGCTCCGGCGTGATCATCACCAGTGACGGCGAGATCGTCACCAACAACCACGTGATCTCCGGCGCCTCCCGGATCAAGGTGACGACCAGCGACGGCAAGTCCTACACCGCGCAGGTCGTCGGCACCGACAGCAACAAGGACCTCGCCCTGATCAAGCTGGAGAACGCCTCCGGCCTGAAGGCGGCCACCCTCGGCAACTCCGACGGCGTGCAGGTCGGCGACGAGGTCGTGGCGATCGGCTCGCCCGAGGGGCTGTCCGGCACGGTGACGAGCGGCATCGTCTCCGCGCTCGACCGCGACGTGACCGTCGCCACGGACGGGGGTCAGCAGCAACAGCAGCCGGGCGGCGGCTGGCCGTTCGAGTTCGGCGGCCAGCAGTTCAACGGCGACACCGGGTCGTCCACGACGACGTACAAGGCGATCCAGACCGACGCATCCCTCAACCCCGGCAACTCCGGCGGCGCGCTGATCGACATGAACGGCAACATCATCGGGATCAACTCCGCCATGTACTCGGCGGCGGGCTCGTCGTCCGACGCGGGCAGCGTGGGCCTCGGCTTCGCGATCCCGATCAACACCGTCAAGGCCGATCTGGCGAAGCTGCGGGCGGGTTCGAGCGACTAGGACTACGGGAGTACAGCGTGATGATCAAGCAGGTTTCCCACGATGTGCCCGGCGCGGCCGCGACGGATCTCGATCTGGCGCTGGAGGTGGCGTACGAACTGCACGCGCCGACGGTGGGAAGGCGGGCGCCCGAGGTCGCGACGCCCGCCGCGCGCCCGGGCACGGCCCGCCGCCGTACCGTACGGGCCGTACGGGCCTGAGCCCCGATTCTTCCGGTCTTTCTGGCACCGCCCGTAGACATGCGAGGCTGAGAGCGTCAGCCCCTGCCTCCCACCGCACCCGAGGAACCCGAGCATGAGCCCCGCCGAAGGCGACCGTGACCCCCAGCGCATCCTCATCGTCGACGACGAGCCGGCGGTGCGCGAAGCACTCCAGCGCAGCCTCGCCTTCGAGGGCTACGACACGGAGGTCGCGGTCGACGGCGCGGACGCCCTGGAGAAGGCGACCGCGTACCAGCCCGACCTGGTCGTCCTCGACATTCAGATGCCCCGCATGGACGGCCTGACCGCCGCCCGCCGCATCCGCGGGGCCGGCGACACGACGCCCATCCTGATGCTGACGGCCCGCGACACGGTCGGCGACCGGGTGACGGGACTGGATGCCGGGGCGGACGACTACCTGGTCAAGCCGTTCGAGCTGGACGAGCTGTTCGCCCGGATCCGCGCGCTGCTGCGGCGCAGCTCGTACGCGGCGGCGGTGGCGGCGGCCGAGGCGCAGGAGGACGAGGCGCTGGTCTTCGCCGACCTGCGCATGGACCTCGCGACGCGGGAGGTGACGCGGGGCGGGCGGCCGGTGGAACTGACGCGCACGGAGTTCACGCTGCTGGAGATGTTCATGGCCCACCCGCGCCAGGTGCTCACCCGGGAGCAGATCCTGAAGGCGGTGTGGGGCTTCGACTTCGAGCCGTCGTCGAACTCGCTGGACGTGTACGTGATGTACCTGCGCCGCAAGACGGAGGCGGGCGGCGAGCCTCGTCTCGTCCACACGGTGCGGGGTGTGGGGTACGTGTTGCGGCAGGGCGGCGCGGAGTGAACAGGCTTTCCCGCCGCTTCCGTGCGCTTCCCATCCGCTCCCGACTGGCGTTGCTGGTGGCGGCGGCGGTGGCGTTCGCGGTGGCCGCGGTTTCGGTGACGTGCTGGTTCATTGTGCAGGGGAAGCTGTACGGCCAGGTGGACGAGCAGCTCGACTCCGTCAGCTTCCGGCTGGGCGAAGACCAGCTCGCGGCGCTCCTGGCGACCTGCCCGCAGGACGTGACCGAGTCGCCCACCGACCTGCGGCCCAGGGACTACTACATGCAGGTCGTGAAGTCGGACGGCACCGCCTGCGTCTTCTCCAATTCCGCGGGTGTCCTGAAGGTCACCTCCCATGACAGGGACGTGGCGCAGGACCCCGACCTGAGCGACCGCGCCATCCACAACAGCACCGACACGGAAGGCAATGACGTACGGGTCCGGACCTCCCCCATCATGCTGGGCATCGGCCCTGCCGCTCAGGCCTACCCCGACGTCGCGCTGGAAGTCGGCGTACCCCTCAAGGAGACCCACAAGACCCTCAACGAGCTGGCCCTGCTCCTCCTCATCGTCTCCGGCATCGGAGTCGTGGGCGCCGGAGCCGCCGGTCTCGCAGTGGCCCGAGCCGGTCTTCGCCCCGTGGACAAACTCACCGAAGCCGTCGAGCACGTGGCCCGCACCGAGGATCTGACCATACGCATCCCGGTGGACGACGACAGCGAGGACGAGGTCGCCCGCCTCTCCCACTCCTTCAACTCGATGACATCGGCGTTGGCCAGCTCCCGCGAACTGCAACAGCAACTCATCGCGGACGCGGGTCACGAACTCCGCACGCCGCTCACCTCCTTGAGAACCAACATCGAACTCCTCACCCGCAGCGAGGAAACCGGCCGCCCCCTCCCCGAGGCCGACCGCAAGGCACTGCTCGCCTCGGTCAAGGCCCAGATGACGGAACTGGCGGCGCTGATCGGCGACTTGCAGGAGCTGTCCCGCTCGGAGGGGCAGCGGGGTGAGCGCGTCCAGGTGATCTCGCTGGAGGACACCGTGGAGACCGCCCTGCGCAGGGCCCGCCTCCGCGGTCCCGAACTGACCATCACCGCCGACCTCCAGCCCTGGTACGTCCGGGCGGAGCCGGCGGCGTTGGAGCGCGCGGTGGTCAACGTCCTGGACAACGCGGTGAAGTTCAGCCCGGAGGGCGGCACGATCGAGGTGCGGCTCGACGGCGGTGTCCTGACGGTCCGCGATCATGGCCCCGGCATTCCGGAGGACGAACTCCCGTACGTCTTCGACCGCTTCTGGCGCTCACCGAGCGCCCGCGCGCTGCCGGGCTCGGGCCTGGGCCTGTCGATCGTGGCGCGTACGGTCCAGCAGGCCGGCGGGCAGGTCACGCTGGCTCAAGCTGAGGACGGGGGCACGGTGGCGACAGTGCGGTTGCCGGGGGCGCCTACTCCTCCGCCGGAGGGTCCGTAGGAGGCGTCTGGGAGGAGGAGCTGGACAGGGACGCCGGGGAGTTGGGCCACTCTCCCTCGCCCACCGGGTGCGGATGACCGGATCGCGAACGCGTCCGGCGCTGGGCGGAGTTGCTCACGTAAGCACACCGCAGAGACATAGGTAACCAAAGAGCGGCAGACGCCCCCACCGAGCTGTCAATGTCCTGTCATCCTCACCTGATCCCGAGCCTACCCGCGAGTTCTCTGAAATCTTCCTGGCTGTCAGACAGGTGCCGACCGGACCCGTCGGCGCCTGTGCACAGCACACAGGAGTGAGCCAACCCCCATGCGACTCATTCGCAAATCGACGCTCAGGAAAAGCGCCCTGAGCATCGCCTCCGCGGCCCTCGCCATATCCGGCGTACTGGCCGGCGCCGGTTCAGCCCAGGCGGCCGGCCCCGGTGGCGCGCAGAACGTCCGGGGCGTCGACCCCGGCAACACCGACCTGATGATCGAGCGGCTCTGCAGCCAGGAGACGAGCCTGACGGGCGTGTACGGCGCCCTCAACGTCGACACCGGCGAGTTCAAGACCCGCGACGAGTATCTGCGGGACGTCTTCGGGCTGTGGAAGCCCGCCGGGCCATGGGAGCTCTTCCGCGGCTGGTGCGGGTATGCCGAGGCATCGACGTGGTCCATCAAGGGCGAGCCGGTCCGCACCTCCCGGTGGATCGGCAACCGGGGATCGGCGGACGACAAGGAGACCTTCGTCAGCAGCTACAGCACCAAGACGTTCGCCAAGAAGAGCGTCGGCGGCACCATCAGCCTCTCTCTCGCCAAGAGCATCTTCTCGGGCGGCGTGGGCGGCAGCGCCGGTTACGAATGGGGCTGGGAGAAGGAGTCCCGGTTCGAGACCCGCAGCGAGAAGACCATCCCGCCGTGCCGGCAGGTGGCCGTGACCTGGACGCCGTACCAGCGCGTGGTGCGCGTGAACCCGGTCTTCTACGTCGAGGACTACGAGTGGAACAAGGGTGACGGCGACGTCACCACGCACACCTGGCGCGGCCGGGACGCGAGCTGGAAGACGATCTACTCGTACGGCTACTACATCGACGGCGTCTCCGACAAGCTCCTGCCCAACGGCCAGCCCGACGGCCGCGAGGACAAGATCGAGGAGAAGCTCGACCCCAGCACCTGCACGAAGTAGGCCTGTAGGGTACCGCGGCTCCATGGCTCTGCGGGCGGCAACCTTTCCGCTCCGTGCGGCGACCGGTCGACAGACCATCACCCGCACGGAACGGATCGCCGCATGAGTGAGCAGCACAGCAAGGCCCGTCACCGCAGAGGCCGGAAGGCCCTGGCGGCCGGGGTCCCGCTCGCCCTGACCGCCGCCGGCACCCTCGCCTACGGCACGGACCTCGGCCTCCTCGGCTCCGGCGCCCAGCAGAAGGCGTCCGCCGCGACCGCCGCCCCCTCCTGGGCCACCGACACCGCCGACGGCTTCGCGTCCGTCAGCTCCCTCGGCCAGAACGGCACCTATGGCGGGCGCGGCGGTCAGATCGTGACCGTGAAGACGCAGGCCGACCTGGAGAAGTACGCCACGGCCGCGGAGCCGTACGTCATCGTCGTAGCCGGGACCATCACCATGAACCCGGTCGGGAAAGAGATCAAGGTCCAGTCGGACAAGACCATCGTCGGGGCAGGGACCTCCGGGCACATCGTCGGCGGCGGCTTCTTCCTCGGCCAAGGGGTCCACAACGTCGTCATCCGCAACCTGACCATCCGCGACTCGTACCAGGGCGTCTGGAACGACAAGGACCACGACTTCGACGCCATCCAGATGGACGGCGCCCACCACGTCTGGATCGATCACAACGACCTGCGGCACATGGCCGACGGGCTCATCGACGTCCGCAAGGACAGCACCAACATCACCGTCTCCTGGAACAAACTGAGCGACAACAACAAGGCCTTCGGCATCGGCTGGACCGAGAACGTCGTCACCGACATCACGATCCACCACAACTGGATCCGCGAGACCGAGCAGCGCAACCCGTCCACCGACAACGCCGCCCACGCCCACCTCTACAACAACTTCCTGGAGGACACGGCAGGCACCACCATCAGCTCCTCCTACGGCAACTACGCCCGCGGGAAGACCAGCATGGTCCTGGAGAACTCCTACTTCCAGGGCTTCAGGAACCCCGTCATCAGGGACACCACCGCCACCCTCGTCCAGCGCGGCAACGTCTTCTCCGGTACCAGCGGCCGCAACGAGAGCGGCGGCGGGAGCGGCTTCGATCCGAAGAGGTACTACGGCTACAGCCTCGACAAGGCCGCAGACGTCCCCGCGCTTCTCAGGTCCGGCGCGGGCCCTCGTACGTCCATCGGTACTCGTACGTCCATCGGTACGGCCACCAGGGCAGCTGCCGCCACCACCCTCACCGTCGCCAAGGACGGCTCCGGCCAGTACTCCACCGTCCAGGCCGCCGTCAACGCCGTCCCGGCGAACAACCCCTCGCGCGTCGTCATCGCCGTCAAGCCGGGCACGTACCGCGAGACCGTCAAGGTGCCGTCCAACAAGCCGCACGTCACCATCCAGGGCACCGGCGGCAGCCGTAAGGACACCGTCATCGTCTACAACAACGCCGCCGGGACGCCCAAGCCCGACGGTTCGGGTACGTACGGCACCAGCGGCAGCGCCACCGTCGCCGTCGAGGCCGACGACTTCCAGGCCCGCAACCTGACCATCACCAACGACTTCGACGAGAGGGCGAACCAGGGCCTCAGCGGGCATCAGGCCGTCGCGCTGCGCACCGCCGCCGACAAGGTGTTCCTGGACAGCATCATCGTCAACGGCGACCAGGACACGCTCCTGCTGGACACGGCCGCCAAGGACAGGCTCGGCCGCGTCTACATGACCAACTCCTACGTCGTCGGCAACGTCGACTTCATCTTCGGCCGGGCGACCGCCGTGATCGACCGGTCCGTCATCACCCTGAAGAAGCGGTGGGACGGGACCTCCGCCGGGTACATCACCGCGCCGAGCACCACGGCCGACCGCAAGGGCTTCCTCATCAACCGTTCGACCGTGAACGGCGACGTCTCCGCCGCGAGCTTCTTCCTCGGCCGCAACTGGCACGCCGGCGGCGACGCGTCGCTGCGCCCGCAGGCCACGGTCCGCAACAGCACCCTGAGCGCCGCCATCAAGTCCACCCCGTGGTCCGACATGGGCGGCTTCTCCTGGAAGAACGACCGGTTCGCCGAGTACCGCAACACCGGCCCCGGCGCCGGATCCGCGAGCCCCGACCGCCCGCAGCTGACCGACGCCCAGGCGGCACAGCAGGAGGTCGCGGACTGGCTGGGCGACTGGACCCCTACGGCGTCCTGACGGACCCGTCCGCCGGGCGCAGATGATCGACGAGTGCCCGGAACCGGCCCCACGCCTGCGGGAGCGTCCCGTCGCCCAACCGGTAGTGCAGGGCGGGTTCGGCGGCGTGACCGAGCGGCATGGGCGTGGGGCCGTGGGGCGGACTCTCGGCATACGACCGGCCGACGCGCCGGGCCTCGTCACGGCCGAGCGTGAAGGTGACGGGCACCGGCGGCGCCTCGGCGTGCGCGGGGACGGTGAGGTCGCGGCGGCCGGCGCGCAGGGCGGTGAGCAGGGTGACGAGACCGTGGTCTGCGTCGAGTTCGGCGGCGAGCCCGTCCAGGGCGTGCAGGGGCGGCGGCTCGTCCTCGCCGTAGCCGAGCGCGACGGCGATGTCCTCCTCGACGCCCGCCGGTGTGCGCCGCACCCGAACCGTGGCCAGGGCCGGGCGGTCGGGGTGCCCGACGGCGATCAGCCAGGTGGGCCGGGGTGCCCGGGACCGGGCCAGGTCCGCCAACCCCCTTGTCGACCACGGCACGTTGACCGGCTCGGCGGTGCTCCACCCGGCGGGCGCGGTGCCCGTCAGATGCCGGAAACAGGTCTCCAGCGCGCGGCCGAGGACGAGATCCGGGTCGGCGGGGTGACGGGTGCGAAGGGTCAGCAGCAGCTGGCGCTCACCCGTGCCGGCACCGGCCGAGAAGGCCCCGGCGACCGGCGTGGTGCCCTGCTCGTCGCGTACGGGGGTGAAGGTGCCGCCCTTCCAGTGCAGCACTGCACCGGACAACCCGTCGTAGTAGCCGTGGTCGGGGTCCTGGACGACCCAGCGGTTGGGCAGGCCGCGCAGCGCGGTGCGGGTGGGCATCGTGAGACGTGCGGTGGGCGGGGTGACGATCTGCAGGGCGCGGTCGCCCTCGGTCGCCGTGCGCAGGGCGTCGGAGAGCCAGCTGGTCAGGGGGGCCAGGGGACGGTCCTGGATGACCACGGCGGTGCTCGGGGTGAGGACGTCGATGGCGGGGCCGCCGGTGGCGGGCGCCGCGACGGCGGAGACGTCCGTGGTCAGGGAAACGACCTCGGTGGTCGCGGCCTCGGCCGGCCACACCGCGCCGCCCAGGACGGTGACCAGGCGCCCGGCGAAGGAGCCCGCGAGGCGTCCGGCCTCCGCGACGGCCGTGGAGGCACGAGCCTCGGTCCACCACACCGGCCCGGCCTGCCCGGCACCGTCCACACCGTCCAGCAGGCGGGACGTCTCGCCCGGAACCTGGACCAGGATGGGGGCCTCCACGGAGACGAGGGGACGGCCGTCGGGGCCGCATAGCTGGACGACGGCGCCGTCGGCGAGGCTGTGCACGCCGAGGTCGGGGCCGCCGGCGTACAGGCCCGCCAGCAGCGTACGCAGGTCCGGCATCTTGGGGGTGAGGGCGATGACGTCCTTGGTCACTGGGCCTCTTCGGCGGTTTCGGTCCTCATGTCGGGAATTCGCCCAACCAGCTCCGCTTCAGCAAGTGCTCGGGCAGATACTCCGAATCGACCTCGATGGGACGACCGGCGTCGTAGGCGAGGCAGGCGAGGGCGAGAGGGGCGAGGGCGACATCGCCGTCACTCGTCTCCTGGCGCTCCTCGACATCCGCCGTCCAGTACTCCTTGTGCAGTTGTACGGCCTGCACGAGGGCCTCGTTGAATTTCTCCGGATCCCGGCTGATGAAGCGGTAGAACATGTTGATCGGCGGATAAAGGATTTTGAGCATCAGCTCCCGGTCGACGAAGCGAAGCCGGTCGGGATCCGTCTTGTCGAAAGTGGCGACCAGCTTCTCGCCCAGCCCGGGACGCTCCAGCCAGTACGTCTGGAGGGCATCGACCCAGTCGTAGATGTACTCCTCGAACACCGCACCCGAGGCACGCAGCGTCTCGATGGGCACCTGGCACAGCTGGGTCAGCCGAGCCTGATCACGACAGATCACCGCAAGCCAGAAGGCGTCCAGCCAGGTCCCCGCGTCCACGAAGTGCCGGATCCCCACGGCCGGGATGGCGCGCACCTTGTGAGCGATCATGCACTCTACGGTCGCCCCTTCGGGAGCGGTCGCCGAGGCGAAGAGGGCGGAGCCGACCTGCATGGCGGTGGTCCAGGCTTCCCAGGTCTCCAGCAACTCGGCGGTGGGGTCGAGGGAGCACTGGAGTTTGGCGGTGTGCAGAGCACCGCTGAAGGTCATGCCGAAGCTGTCGGGCCACTCCTCGAGCTCATCGATGTCCTTGACGACTCTGTCGTTGAACTCTTGCCGAAGCCGGTCTGGATCCGGGTGGCCAACCGCTTCGGTGGGCCGGGGAATCCTCGTCGCCATGAACCGTTTCCTCATTTTGTGATGTCGAAGTGCTTCATCTGGTAGCCAGCGTACTGAGCGCCGTCAGCATTGGCCTTGACGAGGACATAGTCGACTCTGCCCTCCTTGAGTGCGGTCCTGAGTTCGTTTGCCAGGGCCAGCTCCGCGTCTGCCTGTTTGGTCAGGCCGTTCTTCTGGTACCTCCCGGCCCTGTGTCGCATCTCTTGCAGAATGGTCTGGAAGTACTCCCGCGTGCCCTGAGTGACCAACCGCCCGCTGATCCCTTTGCGTACCCCCAGCTGAGCCCTGAGGGACCCCTTCGCCTCCACGACCACATACCGACCGTCCGGCGTCCGGTACACCTGATCAAACCGGTTGTTTCCGAACGCCCCGTCGTCCACGCGTACCGCGCCGGGGTAATGCTCCGGTACCGCATGCTTCTCGGCGACCTCCTCGCCGAACAGCTCGCTCTGCCGGTTCGCGTCGCCGTGCAGCGGGGAGTGCTCCGCGTCGGCCTGGTGCATGGCGTCGGCCAGCTCCTGGGTGCGGTGTTCCGCGTAGGCCTTCTCGGCCGCGCTGAGCCTGCGCTCCGCAGCCTTGTCGAGCGCGATGGCCTCGTCCCGCTTGGCCGCCTGCTCGTCCAGGTGGCGCAGATTCTCGGCGTCGACCGCCGAACGCGTCCCGTGAATCGGGTCCTTGTAGACGTAGCGCTCCCTGAGCGCCGGCGGCATGTCGCTCTTCGCGATCCAGTTCCCTGGGTGATACGGGTCGGGCACGATCTGCGGAACAGGTCGGCCATAGTCGCTGTAGGCCGATGCGGAGCGCCGGTAGCCGTTGGATCTGTAGTGGTCCTTGAACCACTGCGGGTCGCTGTTGGCCCGCTCAACCTGCTTCCGCATGATCTCGCGCTCGACATCGAGCGGGTTCCGACCGCCGGGGGCCTGGCCGTCGTGACCACCGCTGCCGCCGATTCCTCCGCTGCTGGGTGGTGGCGCTTGGCCTGTGCCGGTACCGGACACTTCGGCGCCCCCCGACCCGGCGCCGGGGGAATCGGCGTGATGTGAGGCGCCTGCATGAGCAGCCATATCCGGCGTCCGTGACCCCGCACCGACTGCCGCCAGCTCCCTCTCCCGCCCCGCGGTGGCCTCTGCCGTGACGGATCGTTCCTGCATCGGAGCGTCAGTGACGGCCTTGCCGTCCTTGAGGACGATGAACCTGCCGTCCTCGACGACAAGCACGGTACGCCCGGCGTCGTCGGAGAATTCGAGGACACTGTGCGGAGCACGCGCGTCGGCGATGCGGTCCATGCCGCGCAGGTTCGCCGTCACTTCGGCGATCTTCGGCATGGCATGCCCCGTCACCTTGGCCGCCGCGCTGAACGGGTCGATGGCGTCGCCGACCTTCGCGACCGTTGCCGCGGCCTTGGCCGCGCTCCCCGCCCGCCCCGCCGACGCCGCCTTCAGCGGGCCCGCGCCCAGCGTGAGGCCGTTGAAGACGACCGTCGCCGCGGCGCGGGCCGGGTTCTCGCCCCACTGGTCCCAGGCGACGAAGCCCTTGGCGAACTCCTTCGCGTACTCCTTGCTGCCCTGAGCGAAGTCCGTCGCGAAGACACCCGTGGGCTCCTTGCCGCCGGACTCCATCAGGTAGGTCTCCGCGCCCACCACCACCCGGGCCAGGCCCGACCAGGAGTCCTTGAACTCCTGCGACCCGTTGATCCCGGCCAGGGAGAACATCCCGTCGACGGTGCCCCAGACGTTGTCGACGATCAGCCCGTCCCAGACGAAGCTTTTGAAGTAGTAGTCGAAGTCCTCCGGGTCCCACCAGTCATGGGACTGGGTCACCGGCGTGCCCCAGGGCAGCTCCTCGGCCTGGTCGAGCACCTCGGCGCTGTAGCCGTACAGCTCCGCGCCGAGCGGCTTGAACTGCTTGGCCCCGGTGTTCATCACGTACTGGGTGCCGCCGACCAGGGCGGTGATCCTGTTGTGGCAGGCGATCTCGGCCGCCGTGAACGCCTCCTGCGCCACCGCGACCTCGTGCATCAGCGCCTGATGCTCCTGGACCTTGTCCGCGTCATCGGTCCAGTTCTCGTCAAACTCCCCGCTGCTGGTCCTCAGCCCCGCCACGAACGCCGTGGCCTCGCTCTGCAGCTGCTCCAACCGCTTGGCGATCGGCGCGACTTCAGCCGCGTACGTCCGCAGGGCGTCGGCAACCGTGGCGACCTTGTCCGCGAAGCTGTCGGCGGCGGCGCGTGCCGGTGCGGTGGTGGAGAACAGTTGTTCCGCTTCCGGGGCCTGATAGAAGGCCGACAGCCCCTGGAACTGCCGATGCGCCTCCCCGCCGGCCTGGCGGATTCCGTCCGCGTCGACCCGCAGGGCATCGATGTGCTGCTCCAACTGACCCAGATCGCCGGTGAAAAGTGGAATCGACTCCGGCTTGATCACAGGCGGCCGGCCTTCCACCCGTCCGGCATGTCGGGTACGACCAGCCCGGCCGCCCTCTGCTGGGCCTCAGCCGCCATCTCCAGGTCGCCGTCCCGGTAGGCAACGGTGGCCTCGACCGCACCGTTGACCGACCGGCCGACGCGCACACCGACGAACTGCAACTCGTCAGCCGTGCCCGCCATGAACTCCGCGAGCGCGGCCGCCACCAGCCCGCCCTGACTCCCGTACTCACCGCTCGCCCCACCCGGAGCAAGCGTCCCGGCCGACGTGGCCGCACCTTCCATGTCGTCCGCGTACGCCTGGGCGATCTCCTCCAGGACCGTCATGACGTCCCCCACATGGGAGACCACGCTCGCGACGCCGGACGGACTGACGTCCCAACCGGTCAATGCAACCCCCCGTGCATCATCAACCCCCGAAATCTCGAACATACTGTCGTACAAGGGGTTGCAAACGCAATGCGGTACAAGGGGAGTTGGCCGGATCCAGCCGCTCGGAGGGGTAAGGCTCAGTCGATCCTCATGCCCGTCACGAACGCCGTCCACGAGGCTGTCCCGAACACGATCAACGGGCCGTCCGGGGCCTTGCTATCGCGGACGGGGACTATGCCGGGGTGACCGTCGGCGACCTCGACGCAGTCGTTGTCTCCCCCCTCGCTGTAGCTCGACTTGCGCCAGGTGGCGGTGGTGAGGTCAGGGGTGTGCGTCATGGGTGTCGATGCTCCTTCAGTACGGCCCTGATGAGCGCAAGTGAGTCCGGCGGGGACAGCGCAAGATCGCGAAGTCGATCGTAGGACAGTCGCTGTGACAGCACCTCGTCCGGATCCTCGATCAAGCGACTGCAACCGTTGCCTTCCTTGTAGGCAACTGCGCTTCCGTCCTTCTGCCAGAGCAATGTCAGCGATCCGTTCATATGGTGGTGCGCTCCCGCCGAGAACGGCAGCACCTGGAACGCCATATTGGGCCACATGGCGGCGGTCTCAAGATGGAGCAGCTGGTCGTGCCAGGTCTCGCCGTTGACTGCGGGTCGCCGGAGCGCGAACTCGTCCATGATGACGCGGACTTCGGGCTCCGGCTTCTGCCGCAGCAAATACTGACGCCCGAGCCGGGCCGCCACCTGCTCCTCGACGGCCTCATCGCCGTCGGCCGTTGTCAGAGCCCCGGACAACACCCTCCGCGCGAAGTCCTCGGTCTGCAGAAGTCCGGGAATTCCCAGGGTGAACTTCTGCATGACCCGAGCCGTCGTCTCCAGCTCCATGAACGCCTTGTACTGGTCCTTGAAGGCATCCAACCGCGCCGCCTGCCAGTGCCGGACCAGCAGATCCCCCGCACCGTAATACCCATCGAGATCCTCCATGACCGTCACCTTGGACAGCCGCGTGCCCGACTCCAGCCGACTCAGATAGCTCTTGTCGTACCCGGTCTCCTCGGCTAACTGGCCCAGCGACTTCCCGGCCTTCTCCCGGAGGAACTTCAGCGTCCGACCCAGCACGACCCGCCCCGACACCCGTTCCCCGTCAGCCACTTCGGCCACGTCACCCCTCCTCGTTGCCCAGGGTCAGCAGTCAACGCTCGCCCCCTTCCGAAGCGTACGCACGAGCAGTGACGATCGGGACGCGAACGGTAATCAACGCCTGTCAAAGCCTGCCCCGAAGGACTCCCATGCCCCACCCCCTCCGCCTCCTCCCCTGGACCACCCCCGAAGGCAAGCCCTGCTACCTCAGCCCCGACCGCGGCCGCGGACTCCTCTCCCGGCTCGCCGATGACATCGAGGAGGCTCAGATCAGCTCCGGTGAGCAGGTGTTGGCCGGTGCCAGGGCCGTCCTCTCCGACCAGAAGGCGGGCGAGCGCGCGGTGCGGTTCGCGCTCACGCGGGCCACCGAGTCCCTGGAGGACGTACTACGGGTCGCGGTCAGCCGGGGTGCGCGCATCGAGGTGGGCGAACAGCGACCCCGTCACGACACCCTGATCGAGTGATCCCGAGGCCATCGCCCCTGGTCAACCTGGACGAGGTCCTGTGGCAGGCGTGGAAGGCCATGGAACTCCCCGAGGGCTACCGCGCCGAGATCATCGAGGGAGCCATCGAGGTCTCGCCCACCGGATTCCTGATGTCCTGATCGCCCCCGAGGGCCTGGAGCCGCACGACGACGACGAGGAGCTGGGCGTGGCCGCTTCCGCTGTCCGTGATCGTCGAGGTGGTCTCACCCGGCAAGCGCAACCAGGACCGTGACCGCATCCGCAAGCGCCACCGTTCTCACCGAACCTGAGCCCGACAAGGCCGACTGGGTCGGAGTCCACCGCGTCCCCTACGGCACCGAGGTCACGATCTCCGAAGGCCCCGCCAAGGGATTCGTGATCGATGAGGCGATCACCGGGCCGAAGCGGAGTTAGGGAAATCGCAGTCAGAAGGAAGAAGAAAAGCGGGGCCCCGGGATTCGCTCCGGAGCCCCGCTTCGGGTCAGGAAGGCAACCGTCAGCGCACGACCGTGATCCGGTCCGCCTTCGGCGGTGCGATCGGGTTCGTGGCCGAGGAGTTGGCCGTCAGGTACTTCTCCAGCGCCGCCAGGTCGTCCCCGCCGACGAGGTCGTTCGTGCCCTGACCCAGCGTCGGGAAGCCGTCGCCGCCGCCCGCGAGGAAACTGTTGGTCGCGACGCGGTACACCGCCGACGGGTCGATCGGCGCGCCGTTCAGCCTCACCGAGTCCGCGAGCACCCGGTCCGCGCCCGTCTTCGTCAGGTCCAGCGTGTACGTCAGGCCCGAGGAGACCTGAAGGATCTTCGGCGACTCCGTGTTCGCGCCGCTCACCTGCTCCTTGAGCACCTGGATCAGCTGCTCGCCCGTGAAGTTCTGCAGGTTGACCGTGTTGGCGAACGGCTGGACCGTGAAGCCCTCCGCGTACGTCACCACACCGTCGCCCTCACCGGCCTTGGCCGCGTAGGTGAGCGGAGCCCGGATGCCGCCCGGGTTCATCAGCGCGAGGTCGGTCTCCGGGTCCAGCTCCTTGCCGTACGCGAGCTGCGCGTCGGCGATGAGGTCGCCGAGCGGGGACTCCGTGCCGGTGTTGGTGATGTCGGCGGAGATGTGGCCGATGGCGCGGTTGCCGATGGGGGCGGCGAGGGTGTTCCACTTGCTGATCAGCTCGGTCATGTCGGGCGCCTTGGGGACGTCCCGGGTGACCACGTGGTTCGCCGACTTCACGGCCGTACGGGCGATGTCACCCGTCCACCGGTCGTACGTCAGGGTCGTGTCGGTGTAGAGGCGGCCGAAGGAGGCCGCGGAGGTGACCATACGGGGCTTGCCCGACGGGTCGTTGATGGTGCACACGTACGCCGTGTGGGTGTGGCCGGTGACCAGCGCGTCGACCTGCGGGGTGACGTTCTTGGCGATGTCGACGATCGGGCCGGAGATGCCGTCGCCCGCGCCCGGCGAGTCGCAGTCGTAGTTGTACGCCGAGGAGGCCGGGAAGCCGCCCTCGTGGACCAGGGCGACGATCGACTTCACGCCCTGCCGCTGGAGGACCTTGGCGTACTTGTTGATCGTCTCGACCTCGTCCTTGAACACCAGACCCTTCACGCCCTCGGCGGAGACGATGTCGGGGGTGCCCTCCAGGGTCACGCCGATGAAGCCGACCTTGACGCCGTTCTTCTTCCACACCCAGTAGGGCTTGAGGATGGGCTTCTTGGTCTTCTCGTCGAGGACGTTGGCGGCGAGGTAGGGGAAGTCGGCGCCCTTGAACTTCTTGTCCGTGTAGCAGCCGTCGGTGGGGTGGCAGCCGCCGTACTGGAGGCGGGCCAGTTCCCTGGCGCCCTCGTCGAACTCGTGGTTGCCGACCGCCGTGACATCGAGGTCGAGCTTGTTCAGCGCCTCGATGGTGGGCTCGTCGTGGAACAGGCCCGAGATCAGCGGGGAGGCGCCGACCATGTCGCCGCCGGCCGCGGTGATCGAGTACTTGTTGCCCTTGCGCGCCTCACGCAGGTGCGTGGCCAGGTACTCGACGCCGCCCGCGTCGATCGTCTCGGTCGTGCCGTCCTCGTGCACATGCGTGACCCGGCCGGATGACCCGGCCGGCGGTTCGAGGTTGCCGTGCAGGTCGTTGAAGGACAGCAGCTGCACGTCCTGGTAGCGGCTCGGCCGGTGGCCATCGCGGCGGTCGTCGGCGCTCGCGGTCGACGGCAGCGCGGCCGCCAGCGCACCGACGGTGGCGAGTCCGGCGGCTGCGGCGAGCAGCCGGGTGGTACGGCGTCTGCGGTGCGGGTGCGGCTGTGGTGTGGCCGGCATGTGCCCCCCTGGTGGGTCAGCTGAGGTTCGTGGGACGTGGCTCCCGTCCGGCCGCAGCCTAGAGTCAACGCGCGTAGCGCGACAGGGGGTTCATGGTTACATCCTGGTATCCGCACGGGTTTTCGTACCGGTTTCCGCCCGTGCTCCCCGTACCGCCACTTTGCCGCCCCCGCCCCGTACCCTCATAGGCATGACCAGCGACGACAGCGCACGGCCCGGCGGCCCCCTCGCCCGCTCCATCGAGACCCACGCCGCGCTCGCCCCGGAGCAGACCGAGGCCGTACTCGACCTGCTCGCGACGGCCGCGCACGCCGACGGCCAGCAGGCGGTGTCCGAGCAGGGCCGCCTCCAGATCCGCGGCGGCGCCCGTGAGGGCGTGTCCCATCTGCTGCTCACCGTCGGCGGCCAACTCGTCGGCTACGCCCAGCTGGAGGACACCGACCCGGTGGAGGCGCCGGCCGCCGAACTGGTCGTCCACCCCTCGCACCGCGGCCACGGACACGGCCGCGCCCTCGGCTCCGCCCTGCTCGCCGCGTCCGGCAAGCGGCTGCGGGTGTGGGCGCACGGCGGCCACGCTGCCGCCCGGCACCTGGCCCAGGTGCTGGGCCTCACCCTGTTCCGCGAACTGCGCCAGATGCGGCGCCCGTTGGCCGACCTGGACCTGCCCGAGCCAGCCCTGCCGCAGGGCGTGACCGTGCGCACCTTCGTGCCGGGGCGGGACGACGCGGCCTGGCTGGCCGTCAACGCCGCTGCCTTCGCCCACCATCCCGAGCAGGGCTCGCTCACCCAGCGGGACCTCGACGACCGCAAGGCCGAGCCGTGGTTCGACCCGGAGGGCTTCTTCCTCGCCTTCCGCGGCGACGAACTCGTCGGCTTCCACTGGACGAAGGTGCACGCCGAGGAACAGCTCGGCGAGGTGTACGTGCTCGGGGTCGCGCCGGGCGCGCAGGGGACCGGGCTGGGCAAGGCGCTCACCTCGATCGGCCTGCGGCATCTGGCGGCGCAGGCGCTGCCGACGGCGATGCTGTACGTCGACGCCGACAACAAGGCGGCGGTGAGCGTGTACGAGCGGATGGGCTTCACGACGTACGAGACGGATCTGATGTACCGCACCGAGACGTGAGACATATCCGCACATGAGCGGGCGATGAGGGCGGCTGCCTTGACGCCGCCCCTCTCCTTGCACCACCCTTTCACTACTCAATTAGTGAAAGGGTGGTGTCCGAGTGGTCGAGTACCGCATCGACCGGCGCAGCGGCGTCGCCACCTACGTCCAGATCGTCCAGCAGACCAAGCAGGCCCTGCGGCTGGGCCTGCTGCAGCCCGGCGACAAGCTGCCCACGGCCCGCGAGGTCGTCGAGGCCACCGCCATCAACCCGAACACCGTCCTCAAGGCCTACCGCGAGCTGGAACGCGAGGGCCTGGTCGAGGCGCGGCGCGGCCTCGGCACGTTCGTCCGGCGGTCGCTGGGCGCCGCCCCGGCCGACTCCCCGTTGCGGGCGGAGCTGGTGGCGTGGGCGGCGCGGGCGCGCGGGGCGGGGCTGGAGCGGGAGGACGTGGCGGCGCTGTTCACCGCAGTACTCGATGAGCAGTTCACGCTCGATGAGCAGTTCACGCCCGATGAGCAGGTCACGCAGCACCAGGGACACGAGGGGGACCGGGCATGACCGACACCGCCATCGAGGCG
Source organism: Streptomyces sp. Z423-1 (assembly GCF_013009255.1). Taxonomy (NCBI): domain Bacteria; kingdom Bacillati; phylum Actinomycetota; class Actinomycetes; order Kitasatosporales; family Streptomycetaceae; genus Streptomyces; species Streptomyces sp. Z423-1. The sequence continues at coordinate 5,031,595 of NZ_CP053109.1, read as the reverse complement.
GCCGCGCTGGGCAAGAGGTTCCGCAGGCGTGGACGGCAGGCGCTGGACTCCTGCACCTTCCGCCTGCCCACCGGCGTCATCTGCGCCGTTGTCGGCCCCAACGGCGCCGGCAAGTCGACCCTCCTCGCCCTCGCCGCCGGGCTGACCACCCCCACCGAGGGCACGCTGACCGTCCTCGGCGGCACCCCCTCCGCGGCCCGCGAGCGCCTGGCGTACGTCGCCCAGGACAAGCCCCTGCACCCGCAGCTCACCGTCGGCGAGACCCTGCGCCTGGGCCGCGAGCTCAACCCCCGGGTCTGGGACGCGGCCGTCGCCGAGCGGGTCGTCGCGGGCGGCGAGCTGGACCCGGACGCCAGGATCCGCACCCTGTCCGGCGGCCAGCGCAGCCGGGTCGCGCTCGCCCTCGCGCTGGGCAAGCGGCCCGCACTGCTGCTGCTCGACGAGCCGATGGCCGACCTCGACCCGCTCGCCCGGCACCAGCTGATGGGCACGCTGCTGGCCGACGCCGCCGAGCGCGGCACCACGGTCGTGATGTCCTCGCACGTCGTCGCCGAGCTGGAGGGTTCCTGCGACCACCTGCTTCTGCTCGGTGCGGGCCGGGTCCGCCTGTCCGGCCCGCTGGACGACCTGCTCGCCGCGCACACCCTCCTCACCGGCCCGGCGACCGGCGACCTCGGCCCGCACACCGTCGTCGAGTCCCGCACGACCGGCCGCCAGCTCACCGCCCTGGTCCGGCCGCGGGGCCCGGTCGGCGGCGACTGGGAGACGGCCGAGCCGTCCCTGGAGGAGCTGGTGCTGTCCCATCTGCGTTCCCCCGAGGCGCCGGAGCTCCGCCTCGACGCCCCAGAGGAGGCCGCCGTATGACCGCCGTGACCGTCCCCGCGCGCAGCGGCCGGCTGCACGGGCTGACCTGGGCGATGTTCCGTCTGCACCGCTCGGCGCTGTGGTTCTGGGTGATGCTGGTGGCCGTCGCCGCGGGCGCCCTGCTGTGGGCGTACGGGCCCGGCGTGGCCGCGGCCGAGGAGGCGTACCGGAAGCTGGACTGCGGCCTCGGGCAGTGCGACACGAGCGTGTCCGCCTTCCAGCGCTACGAACTCGCCGCCACCGTCGGCAGCGGCCTGCTCACCGTGGCGCCGGTCCTCATCGCCGCCTGGGCGGGCGGCTCACTGATCGGCCGCGAGCTGGAGCAGGGCACCGCCCGGCTGGCCTGGACCCAGTCCGTGACGCCGGTCCGCTGGCTGGCGGCGAAGCTCGCCGTGCCCGCCGCCCTGATCACCGCGGGCACTCTGCTCCTGACCCTGCTGCACCGGCTGCTGTGGTCGGCCGACGGGACACTGCGCTCGGCGACCGGCACGCGCGACTGGTACGGCAGCGGCACCTTCACCGCCAACGGCACCCTCGCCACCGCCTACGCCCTGCTCGCGCTGGCCGTCGGCGCGCTCGCCGGCCTGCTCACGCGCCGCACCACGGCCGGACTCGGCGTCGGCGTGCTGGGCCTGCTGACCCTGACGGTGGCCGTGTCCGAGCTGCGCCCGCGGCTGTGGCCGACCGAGACGGTGACCGGCACCACCGGCTACCCCGCGTTCGGCGGGGCACTCGTCGACGAGGGCGCCCTCACCTCCACCGGTGCCCGCGTCCAGGACCCGCTGTGCATCGACGACGCCCAGTGCCTCGCCGACCACGACATCGTCGGCTACTACCGTGACTACCACCCCACGTCCCACTTCTGGCCACTGCAGCTGGTGGAGACCGGCATCGTCCTCGCCGTGACCGCCCTCGCGGTCCTGGCCGCCTTCCAGCTGCTGCGCCGCCGCACCACCTGAGCGGCACCGAGGACGGGCGGCGTACTGGGTACGCCGCCGCCGCGGACGCCGGGGGGCCGCCCCCCGCTATCCCGCACGTCATGTCCCCGTAACCATTGATTCAGCCAAGCTTGCGACGCTCGGCCAATGACGCCCGTTGTGCCACAGCCTTCGCCGCCCCCCGAGGGCCATGCGGGGAACGGGGCCGTGACGATCCCGCCCGCTCGGTCCGACGCGCCCGTTTCGCCCCAGGCGCGGAACAATGGGGCCATGAGCCAGCAGAACGCCCCGGCAGAGGTCCAGCACGTACAGCCCTCCGTGGGCTCCATCGCCGCGCACCGCCCCCACACGGTCTCGGCCACGGTCTCCGACCTGGAACCCGACATCGACGCCGACCTCGACGTGTACGAGGACGCGCAGGTGGACGGCGTCCAGCTGCCGCAGGGCCGGTTCCTCGACCGGGAGCGCAGCTGGCTGGCGTTCAACGAGCGTGTCCTTGAGCTCGCCGAGGACCCGAACACGCCGCTGCTGGAGCGCGCCAACTTCCTGGCGATCTTCGCCAGCAACCTGGACGAGTTCTTCATGGTCCGGGTCGCGGGACTGAAGCGCCGTATCGCCACCGGCGTGGCCACCCGCTCCGCCTCCGGACTGCAGCCGATGCAGGTGCTGGAGATGATCTGGGCCCGCTCCCGCGAGCTGATGGCCCGGCACGCCGCCTGCTACCACGAGGACGTCGCCCCCGCGCTCGCGGAGGAGGGCATCCACCTGGTCCGCTGGAGCGAGCTGACCGAGAAGGAACAGGCCCGCCTGTTCACGCTCTTCCGGCACCAGATCTTCCCGGTGCTGACCCCGCTGGCCGTGGACCCCGCGCACCCGTTCCCGTACATCTCCGGCCTGTCCCTGAACCTGGCCGTCGTGGTCCGCAACCCGGTCAGCGGTCACAAGCACTTCGCCCGCGTCAAGGTGCCCCCGCTGCTCTCCCGCTTCCTGGAGGCCGCCCCCGGCCGGTACGTCCCGCTGGAGGACGTCATCGCCGCGCACCTGGAAGAGCTCTTCCCCGGCATGGAGGTGCTGGAGCACCACGCCTTCCGGCTGACCAGGAACGAGGACCTGGAGGTCGAGGAGGACGACGCCGAGAACCTGCTCCAGGCGCTGGAGAAGGAGCTCATGCGGCGCCGGTTCGGCCCGCCGGTCCGCCTGGAGGTCGAGGAGTCCATCGACCGCGAGGTGCTGGACCTGCTGGTGCGCGAGCTGAAGATCAGCGAGGCCGAGGTCTATCCGCTGCCCGGCCCGCTCGACCTCACCGGCCTGTTCCGCATCCACAGCCTGGACCGGCCCGAGCTGAAGTACCCGAAGTTCGTCGCCGGCACCCACCGCGACCTGGCCGAGGTCGAGTCCGCGTCCGCGCCCGACATCTTCGCCGCGCTGCGCGCCCGGGACGTCCTGCTGCACCACCCGTACGACTCCTTCTCCACCTCCGTGCAGGCGTTCCTGGAGCAGGCCGCGTCCGACCCGGACGTCCTCGCCATCAAGCAGACCCTGTACCGGACCTCCGGCGACTCGCCCATCGTGGACGCGCTGATAGACGCCGCCGAGTCCGGCAAGCAGGTCCTCGTCCTGGTCGAGATCAAGGCCCGCTTCGACGAGCACGCCAACATCAAGTGGGCGCGCAAGCTGGAGGAGGCCGGCTGCCACGTGGTCTACGGCCTGGTCGGCCTGAAGACCCACTCCAAGCTGTCGCTGGTGGTCCGTCAGGAGGGCGACACGCTGCGGCGGTACAGCCATGTCGGCACCGGCAACTACCACCCGAAGACGGCCCGCCTCTACGAGGACCTCGGCCTGCTCACCGCCGACCCGCAGGTCGGCGCGGACCTGTCCGACCTGTTCAACCGGCTGTCCGGCTACTCCCGCCGGGAGACCTACCGCCGGCTGCTGGTCGCCCCCAAGTCCCTGCGCGACGGCCTGATAGCGCGGATCAACAAGGAGGCCCAGCACCACCGTGCCGGACGTCCCGCCTACGTCCGCATCAAGGTCAACTCGATGGTCGACGAGGCCGTCATCGACGCCCTGTACCGCGCGTCCATGGCGGGCGTACCGGTCGACGTCTGGGTGCGCGGCATCTGCGCGATCCGGCCGGGTGTGACGGGCCTGTCGGAGAACGTCCGGGTCCGCTCGGTGCTCGGCCGCTTCCTCGAACACTCCCGGATCTTCGCCTTCGGCAACGGCGGCGAGCCCGAGGTGTGGATCGGCAGCGCCGACATGATGCACCGCAACCTCGACCGCCGTATCGAGGCCCTGGTCCGCGTCGTCGACCCGGCGCACCGCGCCGCGCTCAACCGGCTCCTGGAGACGGGCATGGCCGACTCCACCGCCTCCTGGCACCTGGGCCCGGAAGGCGAGTGGACCCGGCACGCGATGGACGCGGACGGCCAACCCCTGCGGAACATCCAGGAGATGCTCATAGACGCCCGGAGGCGCCGGCGTGGCACAGCAACACCTTGACCCGACGGACCCGGTGGCCGGGCCGGCGACAGGAGACTCCCTCGCGGGCTACCTGCGCGCCCAGGCCACGGAGTTCCTCCGTGCGCTCCGGCAGCACCGGGAGACCGGTGCCGGGGCCAACCACCACAACGGCACGGAGGAGACCGTCGACGCGGCGCGCGCCCTGCGCCGCTCGGCCCGCCGCATCAGCGGCAGCCTGCACACGTTCCGTCCGCTGCTGGACACCGACTGGTCGGAGGGCATGCGCCCGGAACTGGCCTGGCTGTCGGGGACCCTGGCCCTGGAACACTCCTACGCGGCCCGCCTGGAACGGCTGCTCCAGGCCCTGCACCGGCTGTCGGGGGCGACGTTCCCGGTCCAGTCGGTGAACACGCCGACGGCCGGCGTGACCGCGGGCAGCCGGACCGCCGACGCGGCACGGGCGGAACCGGCGGCGCCTCCCACCGCCGGTCCCCCGGCGGCCCCGGAGCGCGGCAACCTCACCGTGGGCGCGGCCAAAGCGGGCGCGCTGCTCGAACGCCAGCTCACCCTCGCCCGGACCCGGGCCCACTCCAGCGCCCTGCAGGCGCTCGGCTCCTCCCGCTTCCACGCGGTCGCCGACAAGGTCGCCGTACTGGCCAGCGAGGTCCCGCTCACCCCGGCGGCGGCCGGCGCCGACCTGCGTCCGCACGCGGCGGCGGCCGAGGAACGCCTCACGGACGCGGTGGCCGCCCTGCCCCTGGTCACCGCGGGCCACCCGTACAACGCGGAGGCCCTGATCCACGGCCTCTCCCCGGACCCCGCCCCGCACCCGCAGGACGCCCCCTGGCACCAGGTCCGCCTGCTGCTGCGGCTGCACCGCTACGCCCGCGAGGTCCTCCACGGCCAGAACGCCCCGGTCGACGTCCGTCTGCTGGGCGCGGGACAGGCCCTCAACCGGCACCGCGACGCCTCCGAGGCGGCGGCGGCAGCGGCGGCCGCGGCCCGTACGCCGCGTATCGCACCGGCGACGGCGTACGCGCTCGGCGTGCTGCACGCCGACCAGCGGCACGAGGTGGAGGCGGCGCGCTTCGAGTTCCAGCAGTCCTGGCAGAAGCAGACGGTAGGGACGTCCTGAGCGCACGAGGGGGCGGTGAACAACCGTTGACCGGTACGAAGGACACCCCGGTCCAGGCGGCCGGCTGCGTCCTGTGGCGCCGCTCCCCCGTCGACGGGGGACTGGAGATCTGTCTGGTCCACCGTCCGAAGTACGACGACTGGTCCCACCCCAAGGGCAAGCTGAAGCGCGATGAGACCCCGCTGGCGGGCGCGCTGCGGGAGGTCGAGGAGGAGACCGGCTACACCGCGACGCCCGGCGCCGAGCTGCCCACGCTGCACTACCTGGCGAACGGCCGCCCCAAGCAGGTCCGTTACTGGGCGGCCGAGGCCACCTCGGGCGGCTTCACCCCGAGCACCGAGGTCGACCGAATCCTGTGGCTGCCGCCCACGGCGGCCCGGCCGCGCCTGACCCACCCCCGCGACCGCGAACTGGTGGACGAACTACTGGCGACCATGCGCCACGCCTGAAAGCGGGCGGGACTGTCAGGATTGCGGCACACCGGAGAACGCGCAAGACCGTCAGGATCCGGCCATATGCCCCGCCGCGTCCGTCCGGGCCAGACTCCGCGCCCGGCGCGCGGGCCCACGCCAGCCGCAGACGCAGCGGGCCACGCAGAAGGGCCCCTGCTCGACGGTGCTGGTGTGATGCTCCGGACGGTCCTGCCCTCGGACGAACCGATCCTGCTCTGTCACCCCGACGACGCTACCCGGGCCGGGTAAACAGCCGGCCAGCCGGGAGTAAGCGCCTTCTGTACGCCGGCCCGGCCACATCCGAGAACCGCCATCGAACACTCCCCGCGCACCCCTCCACCACCCCGGGCCCCGCGTGACGGCGCAACCTACCCGTCGTTAACCGGAACAACAGGGGGCCCGAGACGAACGTACGGCTGGGGGTAGGCAGGCGATGGCGGAGCAGTACGGCAGGACGGGTGGAACGATCGCGGCGGCGGGACTGACGGCCTGCGTCTGCCTGCTCGCCTCAGGATGCGGAGGCAGCGGCGCCGCCGCCGAGGACGCCCGCCCCGCCGACCCGGTCCGTACGCTGCGCCAAGCCGCCGACACCCTGGTCGACGCGGGCACGTCCAAGGCCCGGACGTCGATGGAGATGGCGACCGGCGGCACCCGCGTCACCATCCGCGGCGAGGGCGTCTACGACTACACCCGCCAGCGCGGCCGGCTGAAGGTCATGCTCCCCCAGGACCCGTCCGGCCAGACCGAGCACCGCCCGATCACCGAACTCCTCGCGCCGGGCGCCCTCTACATGAAGAACCGAGGCGCCGGAGTCCCCGCGGACAAATGGGTGCGCGTCGACACCTCGACCCTCTCGGACGGCAACCTGGTCACCGGCGGGGCCACGGACCCCTACGCCGCCGCCGAGGTGCTGCGCGGCACCCGCACCGCGCAGTACGTCGGCCGCACCGAGATCGCCGGCACCGAGGTGCACCACTACCGGGGCACCGCCGACCTCACCGCGGCCGCCAGAACCGCGTCCCCCGAGGGCCGGGCCTCGCTCGCGGCGGCGGCGAAAGGGTTCGCCAAGGCCGAGGTCCCGTTCGACGTGTACCTCGACGACGAGGGCCGCATCCGCAAGATCAGGCACCGCTTCAGCTTCGTCAACGGGCGGCAGCAAGCCACCGTGGCCGTCGCGTCGACGACGCTGCTCTACGACTTCGGCGCCCCCGTCGACGTACGCCTGCCGCCCGAGGAGGACATCTACGCGGGCCGGATCGCCGAGGAGTGACCGGCGCGAACTAGCCCGTCCGTGCCATGCGCGTTGTGTAGGCCACTCCCTACTCTAGGAAGCCGGTGACGGCAGAGAAGAGGTGATGCACGTGGCTCCGGTCGGCGGTACGGCAGTTCAGGACCACGTGGCCCTCGCCGAGATCGAGCTGTGCGGAGAGCTGATCATCGCGGCCTCCGCGGCGGGCGAGGACCGGCTGAGCCTGGAGAGCATCGACGAGGTCCTGAGGGTGGCCGAGGAACGCGGGGACGACTCCCCCCGCACGTGAAGCGAAAGCTCACGTCCGCAGCAACCGCCCAATGGCCTTGGTGGCCTCCTCGACCTTGGCGTCGACCTCGTCCCCGCCCTTCAGCGCGGCATCGGCGACGCAGTGCCGCAGATGCTCCTCCAGCAACTGCAGGGCAAAGGACTGCAGAGCCTTCGTGGAAGCAGAGACCTGCGTGAGTATGTCGATGCAGTACACATCCTCATCGACCATCCTCTGCAACCCACGGATCTGCCCCTCGATCCTCCGCAGCCGCTTCAGATGCTCGTCCTTCTGCTTGTGGTACCCGTGGATGCCCCGGTCATGGTCGGTCACCACGCCCTCGCCGGCCTCGGTGGTCGTCATCGCGCACCCTCCATCCACATACCCCTACTGGGTATATCGTACCGAACTTTGCTGGGTATAGGCCCCTTGGCCCCTGCCCGGAGCCGGCCGCCGAACCGCCCCCGTACAGATGCACGGAGTTCATGGGCGACACTGGGGGACGGCCCATTAGCCGTGGCCGGATGATGCGCCTAGCATCAGCCTGTCCGAAACCGAAGCACCCCGAGGACCCCACGTGCGCTTTCGTCTGACCCCCAGGGAGACGAGCTTTTACGACATGTTTGCCGCGTCCGCGGACAACATCGTCACCGGCTCGAAACTCCTGATGGAACTGCTCGGGGCGGACGCTTCCGCCCGGGCCGAGATCGCGGAGCGTATGCGGGCAGCGGAACACGCCGGTGACGACGCCACACACGCGATCTTCCACCAGCTGAACTCCTCGTTCATCACGCCCTTCGACCGCGAGGACATCTACTCCCTCGCATCGTCCCTCGACGACATCATGGACTTCATGGAGGAGGCCGTCGACCTGGTCGTCCTCTACAACATCGAGGAACTCCCCAAGGGCGTCGAGCAGCAGATCGAAGTCCTCGCCCGCGCCGCCGAACTGACGGCCGAGGCAATGCCGCACCTGCGCACCCTCGACAACCTCACCGAGTACTGGATCGAGGTCAACCGCCTGGAGAACCAGGCCGACCAGATCCACCGCAAGCTGCTCGCCCACCTCTTCAACGGCAAGTACGACGCGATCGAGGTCCTGAAGCTCAAGCAGATCGTGGACGTACTGGAGGAAGCGGCGGACGCCTTCGAGCACGTGGCGAACACGGTGGAGACCATCGCCGTCAAGGAGTCCTGACCCGTTCATGGACACCTTCGCCCTGGTCGTGACCATCCTGGTCGCCCTCTTCTTCACCTACACCAACGGCTTCCACGACTCGGCGAACGCGATCGCCACATCCGTGTCGACGCGCGCTCTGACGCCGAAGGCCGCCCTCACCATGGCCGCGGTCATGAACCTGGCCGGCGCGTTCCTCGGCAGCGGGGTGGCCAAGACGGTCAGCGAGGGCCTGATCGAAACGCCCCAGGGCTCCACGGGGATGGGCATCCTCTTCGCCGCCCTCCTCGGCGCGATCACCTGGAACCTGGTCACCTGGTACTTCGGCCTCCCGTCCTCCTCCTCCCACGCCCTCTTCGGCGGCATGGTCGGCGCGGCCCTGGCCGGCGGCACGCAGGTCTACTGGGACGGCGTCCTCGACAAGATCATCATCCCCATGTTCGTCTCCCCCGTCGTCGGCCTGATCGTCGGCTACCTGGTGATGACGGCGATCATGTGGATCTTCCGCCGCGCCAACCCGCACAAGGCCAAGCGCGGCTTCCGCATAGCGCAAACCGTCTCCGCGGCCGGCATGGCACTGGGCCACGGCCTCCAGGACGCCCAGAAGACGATGGGCGTCGTCGTCATGGCCCTGGTCATCGCCGACGTGGAGGACTACGGCGACCCGATCCCGCTCTGGGTCAAGATCGCTTCCGCCCTCATGCTCTCCCTCGGCACCTACGCCGGCGGCTGGCGCATCATGCGCACCCTGGGCCGCCGCATCATCGAACTCGACCCCCCGCAGGGCTTCGCCGCCGAAACCACCGGCGCGTCGATCATGTTCACCACGGCCTTCCTCTTCAAGGCCCCCATCTCCACGACCCACGCCATCACCTCGGCCATCATGGGCGTCGGCGCAACGAAGCGCGTGAACGCGGTCCGCTGGGGCGTGGCCAAGAACATCGTCCTGGGCTGGTTCATCACCATGCCCGCAGCAGCAGCGGTAGCGGCCTGCGCCTTCGGTCTCGTACACCTGGCGTTCCTCTAGAACCCCCGGCGCTGCGCAACCCGACGCAACGGGGTGCCGCCGCGCCCGAGCCGGGGACGCCCCGCAGCCCGGCGTCGCGGGCGGGGGCCACCACGCACGCCACGGCGATAGCCGCACTCGCGGACGCACGGAAGGGGCCGTGTCGGGGGGTGTCCGCCCGCAGCGGTTGGCGCGTCAACACGGGTGAGTTGGTAAGTGACCGATTTCGCGCCGTTCCGAGGACGGACACCCCCCGGCGCGGCCCCGACCCACACCCCGCACCGTAGGCGCTACCGCAACCACGCACACCACCCGCGCAGGCCGCCGCAGGCATCCGCACCCGCAGCACCCACAAACAAGCGGGGGCCCGCCCCCGGGAGCCAGGGGCGGGCCCTTGGTCCTCGCGGTGGCACCGCCATGCAGCACCGCGAGGAGTCGATACGTCAGCCGAAGCGACCGGAGATGTAGTCCTCCGTCGCCTGCACCGACGGGTTGGAGAAGATCCGCTCCGTGTCGTCGATCTCGATCAGCTTCCCCGGCTGCCCCACCGCAGACAGGTTGAAGAACGCGGTCCGGTCGGACACACGCGCAGCCTGCTGCATGTTGTGGGTCACGATGACGATCGTGAAGCGCTCCTTCAGCTCCCCGATCAGATCCTCGATCGCCAGCGTGGAAATCGGGTCGAGCGCGGAACACGGCTCGTCCATCAGCAGCACATTCGGCTCAACCGCGATCGCCCGAGCAATGCACAGCCGCTGCTGCTGACCACCGGACAGCCCCGACCCCGGCTTGTTCAGCCGGTCCTTGACCTCGTTCCAGAGGTTCGCCCCCTTGAGCGACTTCTCCACGATGTCGTCCAGCTGGGACTTCTTGTACGACCCCAGCAGCTTCAGCCCCGCCGCCACGTTGTCGTACACCGACATCGTCGGGAACGGGTTCGGCCGCTGGAACACCATGCCGACCTCACGCCGCACGGACACGGGGTCGACCCCCGCCCCGTACAGGTTCTCGTCGTCGAGCATGACCTTGCCCTCGACCCGCCCGCCCGGAGTCACCTCGTGCATCCGGTTGAGCGTACGCAGGAAGGTGGACTTGCCGCATCCGGACGGCCCGATGAAGGCCGTGACCGAACGAGGCTCAATGGTCATCGAGATGTCCTCGATGGCACGGAACGAACCGTAGTAGGCGCTGAGGCCGCTGACATCAATGCGCTTGGCCATATGGAAATCACTGCTTCTTTCAGAAATCGGTCGCTGAGTGGCCGCGTCAGCGACCGGTCTTCGGGGCCTTCCAGCGGGCAACGCCGCGGGCCGCCAGGTTCAGGATCATCACGAAGGCGATCAGCGTCAGGGACGCCGCCCAGGCACGGTCGTACGCCGCCCCGGAGCCCGCGCTGTTCGCGTACTGCTGGTAGATGTACAGCGGCAGTGCCTGCTGCGGGCCCTCGAAGGGGTTGTTGTTGATGAACGAGGAGCCCCACACCAGCAGCAGCACCGGCGCCGTCTCACCCGCGATACGGGCGATCGCCAGCATGACGCCGGTGGTGATGCCGCCGAGGGAGGTCGGCAGGACCACCTTGAGGATCGTGCGCCACTTGGGCACACCGAGCGCCAGGGACGCCTCGCGCAGCTCGTTCGGAACGAGCTTGAGCATCTCCTCCGTCGAGCGCACGACGACCGGCATCATCAGGATCGCCAGCGCGCACGAGCCCGCGAAACCGAAGGGCTGCATCTCGAAGATCAGCATCAGGCTGAGGATGAACAGACCGGCGACGATCGACGGGATACCCGTCATGACGTCGACGAAGAAGGTGACGGCCCGCGCCAGCGCGCCGCGCCCGTACTCCACGAGGTAGATCGCGGTGAGCACACCGATCGGCGCCGCGATGAGCGTGGCGAGACCGACCTGCTCAAGGCTGCCGATGATCGCGTGGTAGATACCGCCGCCCGGCTCGGAGTCGGCGACCAGGCCCATCGAGTGGGTCAGGAAGTAGCCGTCGAGGACCTTCACGCCACGCTTCACGGTCTCGTAGACCAGGGAGGCGAGCGGGATCACCGCGAGCAGGAACGCGACCCAGACGAAGGAGGTCGCGAGGCGGTTCTTGGCCTGCCGCTTGCCCTCGACGCTCGTCGCGATGACGAACGTGGCGAGGACGTAGAGGATCGCGGCGATCAGGCCCCACTGGACCCTGCTGTCGAGGCCACCGACGATGCCGATGCCCACCGCGAGGACGGCGGAGCCGCCGGCGATCGCCCACGGGGCCCACTTGGGCAGGCTGGCGCCGCGCAGGGTGCTGGTGCGCGCTTCGGTAAGGGTGCTCATGCGTTGGCCCCCGAGTACTCCTTGCGGCGGGCGATGATCGCCCGGGCCGCGCCGTTGACCAGCAGGGTGATGACGAACAGGACCAGACCGGAGGCGATCAGCGCGTCACGGCCGAACTCGGTCGCCTCGCCGAACTTGCTGGCGATGTTCTGGGCGAACGTACCGCCGCCCGGGTCGAGGAGGCTCAGCTGGATGACGTAGGTCGGGGAGAGCACGGTCGCGACGGCCATCGTCTCGCCGAGCGCGCGGCCGAGGCCGAGCATCGAGGCGGAGATCACGCCGGAGCGGCCGAACGGCAGCACGGCCATCCGGATGACCTCCCAGCGCGTGGCACCGAGGGCCAGGGCCGCCTCTTCGTGCATCTGCGGAACCTGGCGGAAGACCTCGCGGCTCACGTTGGTGATGATCGGCAGGATCATGATCGCGAGCAGGATGCCCACGGTGAGCATCGACCGGGGGGCGCCGCCCTCCCAGGAGAAGATGCCGGTCCAGCCCAGGTACGTGTCGAGCCAGCCGAAGAGGCCGTTCATGTGCGGTACGAGGATCAGGGCACCCCACAGGCCGTACACGATGGACGGCACGGCGGCGAGCAGGTCGATCACATAGGCGATGGGACCGCTCAGCCGGCGCGGGGCGTAGTGGGTGAGGAAGAGGGCGATGGCGACCGCGACCGGAACCGCGATGACCATGGCGATGATCGAGGACACCACGGTGCCGAACGCCAGGACGGCGATACCGAAGACCGGCGGGTTCGCGTTGGTGTTCCACTCGAAGGTGGTCAGGAAGTTGCCCTCGTCCTTGCTGATGGCGAGGGCGGCACGCCAGGTGAGGAAGACGGCGATCGCGCCCATGATCGACAGCAGCAGGATGCCCGACCCGCGGGACAGACCGAGGAAGATCCGGTCTCCGGGCCGGGTGGCGCCCCGCGCCGCGCGCTTCTGCTCGGTCACGGTGGGCGGGGGTGATGCGTCAGTGCTCTTGGTTGTTATGTCCATCGAGTTCTCCGGTCTGCGGAGCCCTACACGGCGTACGGCTCCTGGCGGCGGTGCACCGGACGGTGCGGTCCGGGTCCCGCGCGGGGCGGGACCCGGACCGCACTCGGGTCAGCTCAGGCCCGCGATGGTCTCGCGGATCTTGGTGATGATGTCATCGGGCATCGGGGCGTAGTCGTTGTCAGCGAGGATCTGCTGACCCTCCTCGCTGGCGATGTAGGTCAGGAACGCCTTGGTGGCGGGCAGGGTGTCCGCCTTGTTGCCCTTGTCGCAGACGATCTCGTACGTGACCAGGGTGATCGGGTAGGCACCCTCGGCCTTGGTCGCGTAGTCCAGCTCCATGGCCATGTCCTTGCCGGTGCCGACGACCTTGCCGGCGGCGATGGCCTTGGTGGCGTTCTCGACGGTGGCCTCGACCGGCGTGCCGGAGCCGTTGTCGATGGCGACCGTCTTGATGCCGTCCTTGGCGTACGACAGCTCGAAGTAGCCGATGGCGCCGTTGGTCTGCTTCACCTGCTGAGCGACGCCGGAGGACTGCGCGGCGGCCTGGCCGCCCTCGGCCTGCCAGGTCTTGCCGCCCTCGTACTTCCAGTCGCTCGGGGCGGCGGCCTTCAGGTACGCGGTGAAGTTGTCGGTGGTGCCGGAGTCGTCCGAGCGGTGGAAGGCCTGGATCTTGAGGTCCGGCAGCTCGACGTCCGGGTTCAGCTTCTTGATCGCCGGGTCGTTCCAGTTGGTGATCTTGCTGTCGAAGATCTTGGCGATGGTCGGCGCGTCGAGGACGAGGCTTTCGACACCGGCGATGTTGAATCCGACGGCGACCGGGCCGCCGACCATCGGGAGGTTGATGCCCTGACCACCGTCGGTGCAGGCCGTCCCCTTGGTGGTCGCGACCTCCTCGGCGTCCAGCGCGGAGTCCGAACCGGCGAAGGGAACCTGGCCCTGCGTGAACGCGGTGACACCGGCGCCGGAGCCGCCGGCCTTGTAGTTGATCTGGATGTCCGGGCAGGCAGCCGTGAAGTTCTTGACCCAGGCGTCGATCGCGTTCTTCTGCGCGGACGAGCCGTCGGAGAGAATCTGGCCCTTGGCGTCCATACAGTCGATGGAGCCGGTGGCAGCCGTGGTCGCGCCGCCCGAGTCGCCACCGTTTCCGGTGTCGTCGGAGCCGCACGCCGTGAGGGCCAGGGCGCCGGAGACGGCGAGAGCACCGAGGGTGAGGGCCCGCCGGTTCATGCGCTGAAGCTTCACTTTCGGGAATTCCTTCCAGGAGCCGCCGTCCTGATCGGCGGCGTGCGAAGTCTGCTGGTCGGCGCGGACGCGTATTCGAGCACGCCCGTTCACCGGTAAGGCCGAAATTAGGCAGATCAGGTGAAGCCGCCTATGGCCGTAAGTGAACGGAGGGTGAACCCCTGCGGTCGGTGTGGTTAGGTCACGGAATGCTTACGGGGAGAGCACGCACAGGTCCCGGCGGAGCCCCTACCAGCGCGTGCACTGTCAGCCACTCTCCGCAACCCCACCAGACACGAAAATATGCGACATGCCGCACCAAGCTACACGGACCGCAACTGTACGGGTCATCCCGGACGGGCGACAGGGGTGACTGCGGGTAACCGAAGCGGACCGCAGGACGCCATGGCCGAGCGGTCAGGCTGATCGGTGTCCGCTCCCCAGGTGGGAGTCGAACCACTGCCGAGCCGCAGCGGCGATCTCCTCAAAGGCACCCGGCTCATGGAACAGATGCGTGGCACCACGCACGACGTGGACCTCGCTCGGCGCGCCGAGCTGTGCGGCCGCTTCCTGGTTGGTTCGCGGGTCCGTCTCGTCATCGCCGCCGATGATGAAGAGCACGGGGGCCCGGACGCCCTGCAGCGCGTCGTACGTCAGGTCCGCACGCCCGCCCCGGACGACCACGGCCGAGACTCGTTGAGGCCGCTCCGCCGCTGCCAGGAGAGCCGACGTGTCGGCGCCGAACAGACATACCGGGACGTCAGCGGTTTCCGGCCGCTGATCCAGCCAGTCGATGGCGGCCACCAGCCGCTGAGCCAGGAACGGCACGTCGAAGAGATGCCCGGCCGAGCGTGCGTCTGCCCGCTTCTCCAGTTCGGTGAGGAGATCGAGGAGGAGCGTGCCCATCCCTGCCCGGTGGAACGTGTCGGCGAGCGCGCGGTCGCGCGAGCTGCCCCGGGAGCTGCTGCTGCCCTCGGCGATGACAACCACCGACCGCACCGGGCCGGGAACGACCAGATCGCCTGCGAGCGGGGCCCCGCTCGCGGGCACCAGTACCAGGTCGGAGATCATCTGCTTCTCCCAACGTGGGGGGTCGCTGGGCTCTTCGTGCCCCGACTACCCGAGGACAGAGCCGGTACGCGTCGCCGGCACAAGCCGACACAGCCGCCCGCACAAACGGGCGGTCCCCGGTGTTCCTCGCGCTGACGCGGGACGAACACCGGGGATGCCGAAGGTATTCGGGGCTCAGGCGGGCCTATCCGGTCAGGGTCGGCACGTAGGGGGACAGGGCGGGTGCGAGTTGCACGCCAGGGGCCAGGTGGAAGGCGACGAGGGCGTCCGGCAGGCCACGGCCGACGCGGGCCGCGTCCATGGTGCCCGGGGCGGCCAGTGGGCGGCAGCTGGCGGAGATGATGTCGAAGAGGTGCTGCACCCGGCCGGGTCCGCGGGGCAGCAGCTGACCGTGGAAGTCCTCGTGGTGGGCGAGCACGAGAGCGGCGAGTCCGGCGACGTGGGCCGAGGCCGTCCCGGTGCCGTCGAAGGCCGTGTAACCGCCCTGCGGCGAGCACGAGAGGACCGCGACGCCGGGAGCGGCGGCGTCGACACCTGGGCCGTAGCAGCTGAACGGCGCGGCGAACAGCCCTTCCGGTGTCAGCTGGGGGCCGACATGGGTGGCCTGGGAGGTGTCCGGCGGGAAGGATCCGAAGACTCCGAGCGCGCCCACGGTGTATACGGTGGGCAGCGAGCCGGGGAAACAGACAGGTCCGCCCGAGTCGCCCGCCGGCGCGACGCAGGCGATGCCTGCCGCGAGGGCGTCGGCGAGTTTGCGGGAGACCAGCGCCGACGCGTACGGGGTCGCCACCGCGATGTGGGCGATGTCGACCTCGTGGTCGATGCAGTGGTCCAGCGCGGCGATCAGGTCGCTGAAGCAGCCGCCGGGCTGCACCTGGCAGATCTCCAGCTCGGCGTCGACCGCGATGCCGATGACGCCCTTGCCGGTGTCCGCCCCGGCGATGACGCCCGCCGCGTGGGTGCCGGTGCCCACCGCGTCCTGGGCCCAGCCCTCTTCCGTGCCGCAGACGAAGTCGGCTCCGGAGCGCGCTCGCTGCTTCAGGTCGGGGTGCTCGGAGGCGACACCGGAGCCGATGACCGCGACCTTGATGCCGAAGGCACGGAACGTGGGAGGCAGCCGGTCCAGCCGCATGGCCTGCTGGCCCCAGCCGTACTGCTGCCTCTCGTCCAGCCCCGGGTACGCCTTGTCCAGCGGTGTGAGGGTGACCGTGTTCTCGCCGGTCAGTGACAGGTCGGGACGGTGGATCCAGCGGTCCACGTAGCCGCCGGCCGGCCGTACATACAGGGACTGAACGGACTCCTGGGTGTCCGTGGCCAGGGTGACGGTGACCGTCCCGTCGGCACCGGTGATGCCCTGCGCCGGCCAGGACGCCCCGATCAGGTACACCGCCGCACCGGCCAGCGGTTCGCCCTCCGGGCCGCAGACGCGCAGCGAGATGTCCGCGGGTTGTACGAGCGGCGCGACCAGTGCGGGATCGTGCAGCGGCACGATCCCCGTGGCCGGCGTGGCCGGCGAGGGCGCCGGACCGGTGCCGGACAGCGGCAGGTCCGGCTCGATGTGCAGGTGCAGCGACCGCATCGCCGGCAGCTGGGCCTCGGCCGCCTCGACCACCGCGATCTCCGGGCAGGAGGGGGGCGCCCCGCCCGACCGGAGCTTCTCCGACGGCTGGAGCTTGCGGATCACCTTGACCTCGGGCATGCGCTCCAGCCGATCGCACATCGCGTCAAAGCCGAGTTCGGGTACTCCCGGCGGGAGCAGGTGCTGCGGCAGCGGTGTCGCCATGTACCGCTCGCGACGCGGTTGCACCGGGCGCGCCGACTGCGCGCCTTTCTCACGCGGCCCTGCTCGCCTGCCCTCGGGTTCGGATCCTGCGGCGTCGCCGCCCTCCGACCCGCTCGCGCGGCTGTTTCCGGGCCTTTCCTTGACCATCACGTCCCACCTTCACCACGCCTACGTCGTAACTTGTGCTTCTGATCCGGCGACGGGGCGGCTCGCGCTCGCACGCTGATGCGGTGTGCCCGGGAGCAGTTCCGGGGCACACCGCATCGCGCCGCCCTCAGGTCAGCCGATATTGAACGGCTGACTCATCTGACCGAAGCCGAAGCCGGGCTGCTGGTACTGCTGGCCGAACGGCTGCTGCTGGCCGAACTGCTGCTGCTGCCCGTAGGGCTGCTGGCCGAACCCACCGCCGCCCCACGGCTGCTGACCCTGCTGACCCTGCTGACCCTGCTGGCTCTGCTGAAGCAGCGTCACGATCGCGGTCGGCAGCGCCTGCTGCACGGACTGCTCCACCGCGTGCCGGATGCCCGAGTGCAGCGAGCGGTGCAGCGCGAGAGCCAGGTACGGGTGCGCCTGCTGGGCCATGCCCGGCTGCATCTGGAGCTGCTGCTGGATCTGCTGGATCTGCTGGAACGTCTGCTGCACCTGCTGCGCGACCTGCTGGGCCGTCTGCTGGCACGCCTGCTGGATGGCCTGCTGGACCATCTGCGCGATCTGCTGCGGGCCGCCGGCCTGCGAGCCGACCTGCTGCAGGGGCTGGGTACCGGTCATCACCGACATGAATGCTCCATTCGAGCGTCTTCGCGGAAGCGGACACACGGACAGTGTCCGCTTTGTCGCATAATGTGACGTTCTTGACGTTAAGTCGGTGCTGGCTCCACGGCAATTCGAACGACCCGCTCGGGAGAAGCCGTGGCACGCGGGGCCGATGAGTCAGGGCGGGGCAGCAGCGGGGATCCGCGGAACCCGGGCGCCCGAGGAGCCGTCTCGTCTCACGTAAGCGTGGGAGCGGGAGGGACTCATGGAACGGCGTACGTTCATCGGGGGCGGGGCCGCCGCGGTCGTCGGGATCGCGTCGGCGGTGGCGTGCAGCGGCGGTTCCGGCACCGCCACGGCCACCCCCGCCACGGGCCGGGCCACCTCCCCGACGGGCCCCGGCATCCGTACGACCGCCGCCACGGCCGCCGCCGACTGGTCGGCGCTCGCCCGCGATCTCGACGGCCCCCTGGTCCGCCCCGGCGACGCATCCTGGCCGACGGCCCGCCGGCTGTACAACACCCGCTTCGACACACTGAAGCCCGCCGCCGTCGCCTACGTCGCCCACCCGGACGACATCAGCACCACCCTCGCCTACGCCCGCGCCCGCGGCCTCCGCGTGGCGATCCGCAACGGCGGCCACTCCTACGCCGGCTGGTCGTCCGGAAACGGCCGCCTGATCATCGACGTCTCAAAGCTCAACCGCGTCCGCGCCAGCGGCAATACCGCCGTGGTGGGCGCGGGCGCCAAGCTGATCGACGTCTACCGTGCCCTCGCCGCCAAGGGCGTCACCATCCCCGCCGGCTCCTGCCCGACGGTCGGCGTCTCCGGCCTGGTGCTCGGCGGCGGCCACGGGGTCGTCTCCCGGGCGTACGGCCTGACCTGCGACAGCCTCACCCAGGCCACCCTGGTCACGGCGAACGGCAAGCGGGTCACCGCCGACGCCACCACGCACAAGGACCTCTTCTGGGCCCTGCGCGGCGCGGGCAACGGCAACTTCGGCGTCGTCACCGAACTGCACTTCCGTACCCACCCGGCGCCGCAGGCGGTCTCGGCGTATCTGACCTGGCCGTGGCGCAAGGCCGCCGCGGTCGTGCAGGCCTGGCAGGAGTGGGGACCGGACCAGCCCGACGAGATCTGGTCGTCCCTCCACCTGGCGAGCACGCCCGGCCGCACCCCCACCGTCTCCGTCGCCGCCTTCTCCCTCGGCACCTACCGCGAACTGCAGAACGCCGTGGACCGCCTCGCCGCCCGCGTCGGCGCCTCGGCCTCCCACGTCTCGCTCAAGCGGCGCTCGTACGAGGAGTCGATGGAGGTCTACGCCGGGTGCTCCTCCTTCACCACCGACGCCCAGTGCCATCTCCCCGGCACGACCCCCGGCCGCTCGCCCCAGGGCGCGCTGGGCCGCGAGACGTACGCCGCCCGCTCCGACTTCTTCGACCGCTCACTGTCGGCGGCCGGCATCCGCACCCTGCTGGCCCAGCTGACGTCGGTGCGCGGCGGCGCGGGCAGCATCGCCTTCACGGCCCTGGGCGGCGCGATCAACCGCGTCTCCCCCACGTCGACGGCCTTCGTCCACCGCCGCTCGCGCATGCTGGCCCAGTACATCGCGTCCTGGCGTGCGGGCACGTCCGGCAGCACGGCCCAGTCCTGGCTGACCTCGGCGCACGGCGCGATGCGTCCGTACGCGTCGGGAGCGGCGTACCAGAACTACACGGACCCGACGCTGAGGAACTGGCGGAAGGCGTACTACGGGGACGCGGCACCACGCCTGACCCAGCTGAAGCGGATCTACGACCCGAACCGGGTGTTCACGTACCCCCAGGCGCTGTGAGAGGCAGGCACTGTGAGAGACAGCGCTGTGAGAGACAGCGCTGTGAGAGACAGCGCTGTGAGAGATACGCGCCCCAGGCTTTGTGAGGCTACGCCGCCAGATCCCGCTCCTCAGCCCCCGATGATTCCCCCGAAGATTCCCTCCGAGCCCCCGGAATCACGGCCTCCCGCTCCTCCCCCAGGGACCGCCGCCGCACCAGCCACCCCGCCCGGGGCGACCGCTCCACCGCCTTCGTCACCGGCGTCAGCAGGGCCATGGCCACCGGCGACAGCAACAACGCGACAGCCGTACCGAGCGCGAACCCGCCCACGACGTCCGTCGGGTAGTGCACCCCCATGTACACCCGGCAGAAGCCCTCGACCAGCGCCAGCCCGATCCCCACCAGCCCAAAGGTCCGATGCGCGATGAACAACCCCACCCCGAGGGCCATCGCGATGGTCGCGTGATCGCTCACGAACGAGAAGTCGGTCTTGCCGGAGACCAGTACCTCCAGCCCCTCGTGCTGAAGGAAGGGCCGGGGCCGCTCCACGAACCCTCGTATCGGCACGTTCACCAGCACCGCGATGCCCGCGGCCAGCGGCGCCCACACCAGCGCGGCGACGGACCCCGCCGCCTCCTCGCCGGAGACACCGCCGCGCCGCCGCACAGTCCACCAGCACCACACCACCAGCAGCACCAGGGCGAGCAGCAGCCCGTACTCCCCGACGAACTCCACGCCCCGGTCGAACCACCCCGGTGCGTCCTTGGCCAGGCCATTGATGTCGTAGAGCAGCTCGACGTCGGGGTTCGACCCGGATTGCGCGAGTCCAGCCATGGTGCAGCGGCCCCTTCGTCGTCGTCCGTCGGGCGCATCCGTGCATGCGCCGCTCTGCCACCCCCGTGGTCTGTAGATCCGCGTCGGGCTACGTCAACAGGAACGCACGGCCCCCGTCACTACGTTCCACATTCCACTGAATGATCACGCAGACGTTATCGAAGAGAGATACATCGCCGCAGCTCAGGGGTAGGGTTCACACTCTGTCCCGACCCTTTCGGGCCGCCGGAGGCAGCGCTTTCGCGCCATCTTCCGTGACCCGCGTGGCACCGAAGTAGTCGGGGGTGTCAATCGGGTCGAACCGGATCACGGCACCCGGCCGAGGCGCGTCGATCATGTACCCGCCGCCGACATAAATGCCCACATGCCGGATGGCCCGGGAGTTGGTGAGGTCGTCCGAAAAGAACACCAGATCCCCGGGCAGCAGCTCGTCCCGATCCGGATGCGGCCCGGCGTTGTACTGATCATTGGCGACCCGGGGCAGCGTGATCCCCACACTCTCGTACGCCGCCTTGGTCAGCCCCGAACAGTCGAACCGCCCGCCCTCCGCGGCCGTCCCGTCCCCGCCCCACAGATACGGCGTCCCGAGCTTCTCCTGCGCGTAGTGGATGGCCCCGGCGGCCTGCTCGGACGGATCGACCCGCCCGACGGGCGCGGCGAAGCTCTCCTGAAGGCTCGTGATGACCCGGACGTAGTTCTGGGTCTCCTTGTACGGCGGCACGCCCCTGTACTTGATGACGGCGTACGCCCCCGCGTTGTACGCGGCGAGCATGTTCTTCGTCGCGTCCCCCGGCACGTCCTTCACGTACTTGGCGAGCGTGCAGTCGTACGAAGCGGCCGACGGAATCGCGTCGTTGGGATCCCACACATCCCGGTCCCCGTCCCCGTCCCCGTCGATGCCGTGCGTGGCCCAGGTGCCCGGGATGAACTGCGCTATCCCCTGCGCCCGCGCCGGACTCTGCGCACGCGGATTGAACCCGCTCTCCTGGTACAACTGCGCGGCGAGCAACGCCGGATTGATGGCGGGACAGAGATTCCCCCACTCCTGCACGAGCGACTGATAGGCGGCGGGCACGGAGCCCTTGGCCAGCTTCCGTCCCGCTCCGCCGACGCCGTTGACCAGATTCCCCGCCACCACATACACCCCGACGACGAGCAGCATCACGAACGCGACCCCGGCACCCGTGGCGGCGACCGCCACGATCCACGCCTTACGCACCGTCAACCACCCATCATTGCCTGGGAGTACGCCCAGGTCAGTTTGACATCCTCTGCCCGTGAACGGGGCAGAATCCCATCCGTTTCACAGTGCGGCCCGGTGGGTGGTTGACGCTTCTAAGACCGGGTAACCCCGAGGTCTCCACGTCCTGACACCGCATGTCCTGCGGCGTGTTCGATGTTCCGGGCCGCATTGGTATCCGCGTTCTCAACGAATCCGCAGCCGTCTGCCTTGCAGACGAATCGGGACTGCGATTCACGGCTGCCGGGGGCGATGAACCCGCAGGCCGAGCAGCGCCAGGAGGTATTCGGGGCGGGGACCTTGACCAGGACTCCGCCCCGGTCGGCCAGCTTGTATTCGAGGAAGGTGACGGTTCGTCCCCATGCCTCGCCGCTGATCGACCGGTTCAGCCCGGCTTTCTGCCGGACGTTCGTGCCGGGGGCTTCCACGGTGCCCTTGGCGGACTTGACCATGTTCGTGATGGCCAGGTCTTCCACCCCGATGACGCCGAAGGTCCCGGCAAGCTCAGTGGTGGTCTTGTGCTGCCAGTCAAGGGCGCGGCGCGTGGCTCTTGCGCGGAGCTGCTTGATCTGGTCGTACGTGTGCTTGAGGCGGCTGCTGTTGCGCTCACCCGGCTTGCGGTGGGCGCGCCTGCGTTCCCGCTGCTGTTCCAGCCGCTTGAGCCGCTTGGCCTCACCAGGGGTGAGCCACGGCTCGTGTTCGCGGAAGGTGCCGTCTGAGAGCGCGAGGGGCTTGGCGATGCCCCGGTCGATGCCGGTGATCGGCCCCTCGTGCGGCTTGGGCTCGTCCACCTCGGTCTGGACGCGGAAGACGATGTACCAGCCGTTCGCTTCCTTCACCAGCCGCGCCCCGGTGACCTTGTTGTGCTTGTCCGCGCGTTTGCCGTACGGCAGGGCTTTGGTCCACCGGAACTTCACCAAACCGACCATGGGTACCCAGCACTGGCCCCAGTGCCGGGACAGGCGGGCGATCCGAAGGTCACGGCCCTGGGGGATGTCGATGGCGCGGCGTACGGTGCGTTTCTTGAAGGCCGGCGCTTCGGCGCGGCCTTCCCAGCAGTTCACCCACGCCCGGTGACACGTCTTGAGGACCTGCTGGGCTGCCTGCGGGGACGGCCCCAGCCAGGGAATGTCCTTGCGGGCCTGGCGTATCGCCTGGTCCATACGGCCGAGGGAACGCTGACACTTCGGCGTCATCTGCCACAGCTCGTGCAGCAGATTCCACATGGCGCGGGCGCCGTGGCCCTGGCCATCGACCTGGGCGAGCTGATCGGGGGTGAGGTAAAGCCGGGCCTTGTGGCCACGCTGACGCTTCAACTTCCCTCCCCAGTCACCTCGTTGGCCGATTCGCTGAACATACTGGCATTGGTGCATGTCACCGCGATAGGAAGCAGCAGTTGACGCGCTGCGAAGAGATCATGCGCGACGTGTGCACGGACTTCGAAGCCGAGTTGAAGCAGTTCAACGGCGAACGCGATCACGTACGTCTCCTGATGCACTACCCGCCGAAAGTCGCTCTCTCGAAGCTGGTCAACAGCCTCAAGGGCGTCTCCTCACGGCGGCTCCGCTTCGAGTACACGGGCGAGGTGAACCGGGCGATCATGCATGGGCGGTTCTCGTCCCGCTCGTACTTCGCAGGGAGCTGCGGCGGGGCACTGACCGTCGTACGCCAGTACATCGAGAACCGACGGCGCCCCGTCTGACCCGGCTGAGGTGGACAGCGCAGACCCGTGCCTCAAGACGAGGTCAGAGCAATCTTGGGATGGCCTACCCCCCCATGTGAACGCCAGGGCACTAGCCAAGATCATCGGTAGAGGCGACGTCCGCGGCTCGGGGTGATCACGCGGAGAGAACCTGTACGAGGCACCGCTCACGAGCCAGGGAAAGATCACCAATCGGGACGCTTTTGGCCCTCTGTCAGAGTGTCAGCGTTCCGTCGTCGCCTCTCAGACACACGGCGAAGGACCGTACACCGGGAACTCATTTGTCGTGACTTCGAACCCGAGCGGCGCCGGAAGGGGCACGGATTCGCCGAATTTGCCGGGCAGTGTGTCCCGGTAGGCACCGTTGTCGGGGCGGGTGTGCAGCGCCCAGATTCCCTTCCGGGGGTCGATGACCAGAAGGACGGCCACACCGGCGACCGCGTACCAGTCCGCCGTGTCCCTGATCTCCCTGGACTTCTCGGACTGGGAGACCACCTCGACGGCGACCTCGATGTCGCGCGGGTCGAGCAGCCAGTCGCCCGAATCCAGGAACTCCGACGGGCACACCAGGAGACCGGGCGTCACATAGTCGTCCGGGTCGTCCGGCATCTCAATGGACGACATCGCCACCGCGACGAGGTCCGGCGGCAGCTCGGGCCTGATCATCTTCTCCAGGAGATAGATCACCTTCGCGTGCTTGCCGCGCGGCGTCGGGGACATCACGAGCGTTCCTCCCGGAATCTGCACGCGCAGACCTGTCGCTTCCACGAGCTTCTCGGCGACTTCGCGCAGGTTGCCGGGGCGAGGCTTGGGGTGGATCCGCGGCAGGGACGACATCGGCACGGCGCCCGTCCTCCGTCCTTTCCGGTCCGGCTCCGGCACACAAGCGGGGGCGGTGGGAGGTCCGACATCCCGCTCGGTGTTGAGTCCACCGTACTGCGCGACCCGCTCCTTCCCGTCACGCTCCGCGCACGTATACGCGGCCTTCCCAAGCCGCTGCTCGACCTTGGCCACAGACCCCCTCCTTCGCGCTCCGAGCACACCCCATTACGCTAGGTCATCTCACTGACACTCGGCCCACAGCAACTTCCCGCCCTTCGACGCACCCAACTCGCACAGCACGGAGGCGCCCACAGAGTCGGCGCAGGCCCGGACGAGGTGCAGGCCGCGCCCGTTCTCGGCGTCGCCCGGCGGCACGACGGGTTCGGCACGGAAGCCGGGCGGAATCCTCGGGTAGGTGTCCCACACGCCGATCCGAAGACGGCCGGGTTCCATCGGCCGGACGCGGAGGGCGTAGGGGCCAGCGGTGTGGAGGTGGGCGTTGGTGAGGAGTTCGGCGGCCAGCAATTCGGCGGTGGGGGTGAGGTCGGCGAGGTCATGGGCGGCGAGGACGGTTCGGAGGGTTGCGCGGGCGATGCGTGGGGCGCGTGGATCGTGCGGGAGGTGAAGGGTGTAGGCCCAGGGCGGGGATACGGTGGCCATGGAAGTGTCCGATCCGTCAGGGGAGTTGGAGGGTGCGGGTGGTTGTTGCCCAGTGGCCTGCCGATCCGTCGAGCGGTGCGCTTCTGGGCGAAGTGGCGCCGAACTCAAACTAGCGGGACGCCATATATTCTTCATCCCATTCGGAGCGAGAACTACTGCAACCACCTATGTGGGTGACGAGCAGTACGGAGGAGCGACGGGCATGCCCGTGAGGACCAACCCAACGGCGCGACAACTCCGTTTCGGCGCCGAGTTGCGCAAACTGCGTGAGCGGGCAGGACTGTCGTCAACGGAGGCCGCTCGACTCCTCGGCATCAAGCAAGCCCAGGTCAGCAACATGGAGACCGGCCGCCTCGCGGTGAGCGCCGAGCGCGTGCGCACCATGGCCTGTCAGTACGACTGCCCCGACAAGGCGCTCGTCGAAGCCATTGCCGGCATGACAGGCGAACGCAGACGCGGATGGTGGGAGGAGTACCGGGAGATCCTGCCGTCGGGGCTGCTGGACCTGGCCGAACTCGAGTCCCACGGCACAGCGCTGCGGACCGCTCATACCTCGGGCATCCCTGGCCTACTCCAGACCCTGGAGCACGCTCGCGAGGTGTTCCGTCAGGTCGTGCCCGAGCTCTCACCTCCCGAGGTGGAGCACCGTGCCTCCTTCCGCATCAAACGCCAAGCGGTGCTCTTCCGGAAGGACCCGATCCCGTACCGGGCGATCATCCACGAGGCCGCCCTGCACATGAGATTCGGCGGACGGGATGTCGCCAAGCAGCAGCTCAAGCACCTGCTCAAGATGAGCGAACACCCCAACATCTCGATCCACGTCATCCCGTTCGACGCCGGCGGTTACCCCGGAGCGGGCCAGCCCATCTACTACGTCCACGGACCCGTACCGCAGCTCGACACCGTCCAGTTGGACCAGTCGCACGGCATCGTCCTGCTGGACGCCGAGACCCAACTCGACAAGTACCGCAAGGTGCTGGACCGCCTGATGGCCCTCAGCCTGATCGAACTGGAATCACGAGCCCTCATTCACAGCATCATCCAGCCCCTCTGAGAGGCCCACATGTCCACCACCCCCTGGCAGAAGTCCTCGTACTGCGGCGAGGGCGAATCCTGCGTCCACGTCGCGACCACCACCGAATCGATCCTCCTCACCGAAAGCAGCGACCTCACCCACGCGATACTCAAGGCCACCCCGGCCGCCTTCAGAACTCTGCTCACCGCCCTCAAAAGGGAACCCCACACCACCGGCCCCAGCCACCGGATCGAAATCACCTTCGACGAGGGCGACGACGCCAACACCCCTGTGCACCTCCGCGAAACCAGCGCACCGGACATCGTCGTCACAACCGACCGTCGCAAGTGGGACGCCTTCGTACTCGGCGTACAGGCCGGCGAGTTCGACCACTTCGCGGAGGGGATGGCGACTCCGACCGAATGAACGCACCTTGGCCGGAACTGCGTTGCTGCTGCAACGAGCGGGCTGGTACAGATGAACAGCCTGTTGTCAGTGGCGTGTGTGATGCTGAGACGGACTGAGGAAACGTATCAGCATGGGGAGTAACGGGGGTTGACGTGACGGGGTGGGACATCTCCCCCAGTGGCGTGGAGTCGATCCTGTCGCTGGTGGGCCTTGCGGCTGAAGACCTGAGCAAGGACATCAAGGGCTACGGCGAGAGCGCGGCGGAGGCCGCACGGTTCGCGGGCACGATCAGCGGGCCGTACTGCGGTGACGCGCCCGTCGGGCCGGTGGGCCTCGCGGTGGCGAACTTCGTGTCCGACAACGAACGCAGCATCAGGTTCATGGCCGCGCGCACCAAGAAGACGATGGACGGCACGGTCAAGGCCACTACCGAGTACGTCGAGGGAGACCTGGCCATGGCCGCCGAGGCCCAGCGGCAGGCGGCCAAGGCGCCCACTCCGGCCGAGCTCCGCGCCGTCGGGGAGAAGACCGACGGCAAGGGCGGGAAGTAGCCGACGTGATCAATCCGGGCGGGATACCGCAGTACACCGGTGACTTCGAGCAGTTGGGGACGGCCGCAGCCGACCTGCGCAAGCACGCCTCAGGCATTCGGGACGGAGGCAAGGGCATCCATTCCCGCTTCCAGGCGACGGCCGCGTACTACCAGGCCCCGGAGGCCGACCAGCTGTTCTCCTCCACCCAGCCGGTGATGGACACGGCGGACAACTTCGCTGCCGACATCGAGACTCTCGCCGACGCCCTGGACACCTTCGTCGCCGAGGCCAAGCCCCACGCCGACCGCCTGCAGCAGCTGAAGCAGGACGCCATTTCCTTCGTCGACAGTGTCGAGGGCGATGACGACTGGACCGAGGACCAGGACAAGGTCGACAGGCACCAAGCCCTGATGGACGACGTGGCGGCGGCGGTCGAGGGTTTCCAGGAGGCCGAGCGCAACGCCGCCAACAAGATCAACGCGATCAGCAAGACCGTGTGCCGGCCCGCCTGGGTCCCGGACGACGGCACGCACGCCCCAGGCATGTACGGCCTGGACGCCGACGTGCTCAAGGGCGTGCAGGACCTGCCGTGGGGGAGCCCCGAGGGGCTCACCTATGAGCGGTGGAGCCTGGACTGGTGGGGGCACGGAGTCAAGAGCTGGGCGTGGGACGGCATCGCCAAGGACAGCGTCTGGGGTGGCATCGACGGGCTCGGGACGCTCATGGGCTACCACGGCGCGGAGGCCCGTGACGAAGCCTGGGACGGACTGCGGCGCACCTTCGTGGGCGCCTACGCCTACGGCATGGACCTCGTCGGGCAAGAGGAGCATCTGTCCGACTGGCAGGCGGAGAGCAAGGCGTACGCGAAGGAGTTCGGCAAGCAGTTCATCGCGTACGACATGTGGGAGGAGGACCCGGCCCGCGCCCACGCCGTGGTCACCTTCAACCTCCTCACGCTGGGCGCCGGACCCGCCGCCGGCGTCGCGAAGCTCAGCAAGGGCGGCACGCTGGGTAAAACGGCCGGCACCCTGGCGAAGGTCGGCGACGCGCTCGATCCGATCTCCGGCAGCCTGAAGGCGGCCAACGCGCTCTCGACCCTTCCCAAGGTCTCCCAGGTGCTGGCCAACATCAGCGACCACCTTCAGTTCCCGAGGACCAGGTTCCCCGACGGCGCCCTCGACCTCAGCGACCGCTACCGGGTCGACAAGAACGGCAACCTCATCCCCCTGAACCCGGACGGCACCTCCAACACGACACCAGCGCCACACGAACCCGCCGCAGCCGACCGAGCGATCGGCACCCGGCCCGACGACCGTGAACTGGTCGGCGCCGGTGCCCGCACGGCGGAGAGCACGGCCCGTACCGGCGACGAACTGTCACCTCAGGCACGGCAGGACGCTGGTGGCGCGAGCGGCCAGGGGGCCGCGTCAGCGCAGGGAGGGTCTGGTCACACCAGTGAGCCTGGAGGCGGACACGCTGCTCATCAGCCGGGTGCGGACCACGGCGGCAGTGCCGACGGCACCGATGGAGGTGCGGCGGACGGCGCAGGCACTGGACACGGACCTGGCAGCAGCGATGGTGGGACGGACGGCATTCCACCCGCTGCGCCCAACGGGTCCTCGCCAGATGGTGAGGGTCAGCCCATGGTGCGCGGGGGTGAGACGGAACAACGCGTCCGTGATGCGCTAAAGGGCGTCCCAGGCAACAAGCGGCCGAAGCCTGACGTTCTCGAGAGGGCGCTCGACCGGCTCGCTTCGGAACGCGACGGCCAGCGTGTCGCCGAGGTCATAGCCTCGGGTCAGTTCAACAAGAGTGACGAGTACGGGCAGGTGGTGTCGACTTTGGGAGCGAAGAAGGAGCAAATGTTCCAACCTGCCGCCGACCAACTCATCCTCGCCGATGACCTGGCCAGGAGTGGCGTGCCCGCTCACGCCATCGACTTCGAGCAGAAATTTCCCCCCGGTGCGGACATGGACATCCGCCTCGCGGACGAGAACGGTGACGTCTACGCCTACCAGATGAAACGCCTGAACAATCCCCAGGATCCGATCAGTGAAATAACCCGGGGGAAATACTTGCTTCAGCTGGCACGAGCCGATGCCAATCACCAAATTTTGCTCGTGGACGGAGCCCGAGGAACTCGCGCGGACTGGATATCCAACGGGTCCTACGATGCCCTCATGGACATCCACCAGGGCGGCCGCGGCCCGAAGGGCCGAGGCATTACATTCTGCATACGTCTTGAGGACGGGAATCTCGTGATTCCGCCTGGCAGTAAGATCGATCCCAAGGACATGCTGTGATCACCTCGAATCCCGTTGGCGACTGGAATTGGGAAGTCACGTCGAATACCGGTGGTGCACGGCCTGTCCGCGCCGCCGAGATCGCGGTCGCCACATGGAACGTACTAGCCCGGCATGACCTGGCACTTCCTGTGGGAATGGTCGACGTTTCGGTACGCCCCAGGGACAACATGCGGGACTTCCGTATCCACGTCAGCGGTCTGCCCCTGGAACAGGATCCGCTGGCCCCGGAAACGGCGCTGTCACGCGTGATGGCCGATGCCGAATCACTTGAGGGCGACTTCCTCGTCACCGTGCGGGTCGATTGCCCCGGCTTCTGGCTGGAGTCGGGAGCCCAGCACCGCGTGGAGAAGTTTTTCGTTGTCCATGTCGACATATGGGAGGGCAGCCTCCTCGCGGTGACGCTGGAGACGTACTCCGACGTGTGGTTGACGATGGACACGCGCGACCGGGAGCAGCCCGAGGTGTACGCGGAGAACGCGCCCCGACTCGCCGCCGCTCTGGAGGGCATCTCGGCCTTGCTCGGCTGTTCCCCGACACCGGGCGACGAGAATCGCTTCGCGGCACCCACGGAAACGGGTTTCGAGGATCCCCGGATCGAGGGCACTGCCTTCGATGATTCTTGGGGGACATTCGAGATTCCCGCTCGGTCGACGCTGCTCCACTCCGGAATTCCGGATTCCGAGGACGAGTACGAAGAAGTAACCGACCAGCCCGTGCGCTATTTCACGATCCAGCGCAATGGTCGGACGCTGGGCTACATCTGGGCCGCGGTCGGCGAGCAGGCCGCCGGGTATGAACCCCGCACCGCCGCCGGGAATGACGCGTTCGCCGCAGGAGCCGAATGGCTGCTGCGGCTGCGCGCTGCCTACAAGCACGGGCTCACGGCGGTGGCCGCGCTGGACTGGGTGGCGCGGCAACCACCGCGACCCGAAATCGGCTTGATCGCCGAAGACGCCCCCCAAGAGAGTCCGTCCTTGGACGCTCTGCAAGAGCTGTCGGGCCGGTACTGAGCCACGACACAGCTCTTCACCTCAGGAGCCACCACATGACCCAGGACGTCATCGCCCTCACCCCGCAGATGCCGGACATCAAGACCCTGCTGGCCGCACTGCACGCCGGAGGCCCCGACCTGCGTGTGAACCAGGCAGGCGGCGGTGCCGTCGCACAGCTGTGCACGGACGACGGGCAACCCCTGGTGTCGGTCGAGGCACCTCGCTACCTCCAGGTCCCCGGTGAGGCGGAGCGGTTGCTGGGGCCGACTGCCCGGGCGAACGGGCCGGTGTGGTGGACCGAGGCGAGGGCGATCACAGGGACCGAGGAGGCCGGACGGCTGGCCGGGTCCATAGCCGGGCGGCTGGCGACCGTACTCGGCGGCACCACGTGGCCACGCGAGGCCGCCCACACCGATGTCGTAACCGTCCCCGCCGGCGGTGACGCGGCCGCCGCTCCGGCTGGCGTAGACGTGCTCACCGAAAAGGCCGCCGTCGTACTCCAGGACCGCCCGCTCGTGGCCGCCACGACCTGGCTGACCGACGTCGTGCGCACCACCCTCCAGACCGGGCGTGAACTGCACATCGTCACCCCGCCCGGCACCCGGCTCACCCTGCCCGCACGCACCGTTCTGGAGCGCATTCCCGCACGCTGGGTCATGCGCGACCTCGACTGCGGCTACTACGACGGACTCACCGGAGCCGTACTGCACTGGCACGACGGGCACTTCACCCCCGTGGGTGGCAACACACCCCGGATCGCGAACGCCTTCCAGCCACCGCCCGCTCCCAGCGGCGAACGGCAGCTCCACCTGTCCCTCCGCACCATCCACCGCACCGACGAGCACCTCCTCCTCGGCGGTGCACTGGGACACGCGTGGCAGACCCTCACCGGAGCGCCACCCGCAGGATGGGCCAGTGCGGAACCCGTCAATGTCCCCTGGTCACCAAGACAGCTGACCGAGCTCGCCCGCACACGCGCCCGCCAGTCCATGCCCACCTGGCTGGTCGTCGTAGGCGCCCCCGACCGCGCGGCGATCGCCACCCTGCGCGTCGTCCGCACCCGCCTCGGCGTCGAAGAGCACATCTCCATGGCCCTCGGCTACACCCCCGGCGAAACGATCCCGGTGGATTCCCTGCCTGAGGTCGCGGAGACACTCGCGGCCGACCACAACCTGGCCACCATGATCACCGAACTGCGCACCGCCCGAGCCGACCTGACGGTGCCCGCCCACCACGAACCGCCGCCGATCCCTCTCTCCCTCACCCTCGGCGCCGACGCCGTGGCCGACCTCGGCACAGTCCACGCCCGCAACGCCCTACCCGATGCCGCGCCCCTCCAGCTCGGCCCAGCCGCCCGCCCTGCCCTGCACTACCCACTCGGCACCGGCGACGATCCAGCCGCGTGGCAGCGCCTGCGGGAGCTCGACGCCCGACTGAAATAAACGAGCGCCAAAGAGTGACGGGGCGCCCTTCAAACAGCGGCGCGGATGCCGCTCGCCCGATGTGACGTGGCCGTCTCCTTCCTCACGCCCGCGTGGCGTCCGTCAGCGGAAGCGGAAGCGGAAAACTCACGCCCGTCAGTTCCTCGGAAGCCGCCCAAAGCCGACGAGCCGCCGCCGGATCGCTCGCCGCTGCCGAGCGGCCCACCAGCGTGGGGGCGCCGCGCATTTCGCCGAGGCCGTCCGGGCCCACGAAGCTCGCGCCCGGTAGGTCCATGACCGCCGCGTACAGGGTCGGCAGCGCGCCGGCCTTGTCGTCCTGGGCGTAGAACTTGTTGCCGAGCTGCATCACGGCACGGGACACAGGGTTGGCCGCGTGGCTCTGCAGGTTGGTGGCCGCGTAGCCGGGGTGGGCGGCGAGGGCGCGGACCCGTGAGCCGGTCTCGGTCAGCCGGCGCTGGAGTTCCAGGGTGAACAGGAGGTTCGCCAGCTTGGACTGGGCGTAGGCGCGGACCGGGGTGTACCCCTTCGTCAGGTTCAGGTCGTCGAAGTCGATGACACCGGCGCCGAAGCGATGGGCGCCCGACGACACGGTCACGACGCGGTCGGTGACGTACGGCAGCAGCAGGTTCGTCAGCGCGAAGTGGCCGAGATGGTTGGTGCCGAACTGCATCTCGAAGCCGTCCTTGGTCCGCCGCTCGGGCAGCATCATCACGCCCGCGTTGTTGATCAGCAGGTCCAGCGGACGGTCACCCCACTCCTGCGCGAACTCCCGCACCGACGCCAGGTCCGCGAGGTCGAGCCGCCGGACCTCCGTACTGCCGCGCACGGTCGCGGCCGCCGTCCGCCCGCGCTGCGGGTCCCGTACCGCGAAGACGACATGCGCCCCCGCACCCGCCAGCGCATCCGCGGCGGCGAGGCCGATACCGCTGTTGGCGCCGGTGACGACCGCCGTCCGACCGGTGAGGTCGGGAAGACGGCTCACGTTCCACTTGCTCGCGTTCCTCTTGGTAGCCATGAGCCCCAATGTAGGCATCGACAACAATGCTGTCAATGACAACAAAGGTGCCAACGCCAACAAAGCTGACGTCGTCAACATCGCGATACGATGATGCGCATGCCCGAGACCCGCCCCTACCACCACGGAGACCTGCGCGCCGCCCTGCTCGCCGGAGCGGAACGCACCCTGCGGGCGAAGGGCGCCACCGCACTGTCCCTGCGGGAACTCGCCCGCGAGACCGGGGTCAGCCATGCCGCCCCCGGCCGGCACTTCAAGGACAAGCAGGCCCTGCTCGACGCCCTCGCCCTCGCCGGCTTCGAGCGCCTGACCCAGACCCTGGACACCGCGGACGACCCCGCCCTGCCCTTCGAGGAGCGGCTCACCGCGCTCGCACGCGCCTACCTCGGCTTCGCCATCGACAACGCCGCGCTCCTGGAGCTCATGTACGCCCGCAAGCACGACCCGGACGTCTCCGAGCAGCTCGTCGCCGCCGTGGAACGCACGACCACGCCCTTCCTCCGCCTGATCGCGGACGCCCAGCAGCGCGGCGAGATCGTCGAGGGCGACCCGGAGCGCATCACCCTCGTCGCGGGCGCCAGCCTGCACGGCATCGCGGCCTTCACCGCCAACGGCACGTTCCCGCCCCAGGTCGCCCTCGACAGCATCGGCGAACTCGTCCACCACCTGCTCCACGGCCTGCGCCCCCGCTGACCCCTCGTCACCACCCCGCGTCACTACGGCGATAGCCTTCACCCCGGAGAACCGAGACCCGGAAAACCCGGAGACCCCGGAGAACATGGGTCAGGCCGTAATGCGGCTCAACGACGGCACCACACCACAGGTTCCGCTCCCACTTCGTTGCCCGGCGTGACCTGCCGTGATACACACAGTGACGGTACGAGGTATTCGCACGAAACTCGCCAAGCAATGACGCCAAGTCGACATACGACGGCGCCGTTGTCGGCGAGAATGAGGCCTGACCTCTGCGCACCGCAGGGGACTGCGGAACTACCCAACAGGGGCGGTGACTTACATGCTCTTTGCGGCCGACGAAGGAGACATCAACACCATCATCGGCGGGATCGCTCCGGACTGGGGCCCCTTCGGCAGCCTGGGCAACGAGGCCAAGGTGATGATCGAGGTGGTCATGGCGGTCGCCATCCTCATCTGCCTCGGCATCGCCATCTGGGGCGCGGCCAAGCAGCGCATCGGCGCGACGGCCCTGAGGGACACCTTCAGCGCGGAACAGGGCAAGGGCCTCATCATCGCGGGCCTCACCGGAGTCTTCATCATCGGCTCCCTCGGCACGCTGTTCACCATCGTGTACGGCATGGCGGTGTAAGACCGCACCACGTCCTCTCCGGGCGCGCCCGGTCCCCCTACCCCACCCGCCCGTCGTGCCCACCGGCTGAGGTTGCGTTTCCCCCATGTCCCTGATGTCGAGTCATCACACCGCGCCCGCGCGGGAACCATCGCGGCTACCGTCGTACATCTACACGGTCGTTCGGTTCGACGGTCTCCGCTACGACATCGAGGGGGCGGGCGCGGCATGAGTCCCGGGGACGAACACGAGGCCTCCGGCGGTTACGCCGGCACCGGGCACACGCGTACCCGGCTGCCGGACGTTGAACCGTACGGCGCCCGTCGCACCCGCAGCTCCTCCCGGAGCCTGGTCACCGTGGTCGGCGTGGTGGTCCTCCTGATCGCCGCGATCGCATTCGCCAACCGCGGCGGAGACGACTCCACGTCAACGGAGGGGAACGGTTCGGCACCCCAGGCGGCCCCCACGGCGGCGAGCGGCGAACGGCCGGTGGAGACCAAGTCGGCGGGGATTCCCTCGGGGTTCGCCCATGACCGGCAAGGAGTGGAGAGTGCGGCGGCGAACTATGCGGTGGTGCTGGTTTCTGCCGACTTCCTCAAACCCGTCCGGCGTACCGAAATCGTCCAGCAGGTCTTCGTCGCCGACAAGCGGGCCGCCCTGCAGGCCAGGTTCAACCAGACGTATTCCAAGGAGTTCCTGAAGAGCGTCGGGCTGGACCAGAAAGGCAACGCGACCGCGGGCAGCACCTACGTCTCGCGCACCATGCCGGTCGGTACCAAGGTCACGGACTACTCGGACACCGACGCAACGGTCGAGGTCTGGTGCACGGGAGTGTTCGGCACCACAGGTGAGCGCTCGACCAACCCGGTCACCAGCGACTGGTTCACCATGACCCTTCAGCTGCGCTGGACGGACGGTGACTGGAAGATCGAGAGCTTCTCCCAGAAGGACGGCCCCGCGCCCGTTCCCGGTGACGACAAGGCGTCCAGCGCCGACGAGATGGCGAAGGCCGTCGAGGAGTACGGAGGCTTCACTTATGCCCGGTAGTCAGCGCCGCGCGCTCAAGGTCGCCGCCACCGTCACCGCCGTACAGACCGCCGTTGTCCTGCTGGCCACACGGGCCGTCGCGGCACCCACCCCCACGCCCACGCCCACACCGTCCAACGACAACTGCGACCTCCTGTCGGGCCAGGCCCGGGAGTTGTGCGAAAGCGATACGGGCGCCGACAACAGCGGCCCCGGTCCCTCCCTCGACCCCACCACCCCCCTCGACCCCCTCTCCTCCCTCGCCAAGGGCTGCGCAGACGCCGCCTCCTGGACCATCGACAAGCTCAGCGCGGCCGTGCAGGACACCGCGAACGTCGACTTCACCAACGACAGGTTCCTCCAGCAGTACGCAGTCGTCTTCGCCGCGTCCACGATCCTCACCCTCCTCCTCTGGCTCCTGGCCGTGGCCAAGCGAGCCGTCAGAGGCGTCCCCCTCACCACCGCCATCGGCGAAGCCATCGGCTTCCTCTGGCTCACCGTCCTGGCCTCCGCCTTCACCCCCCTGATCCTCTACACGGTCGTCTCCGCCACCGACGGCGTCTCCGACGTCCTCGCGAAGGCCACCGGCGACCAGACGGACGCATTCTTCGGCAACTTCTCCGGCGCCCTGGCGAAGGGCGAGGACATCGGCGGCGGCCCGATCATGCTGATCGTCGTCTCCCTGGTCTCCATCCTCGCCGCCGGTGTGCTGTGGCTGGAGCTGGTCATCAGGGCCGCGCTGCTCTACGTCGGCGCACTGCTCGGCACCGTCGTCTACGCCGGCCTGGTCGACAAGAACCTGTGGGGCCACGTCCGCCGCTGGGCCGGCATCATGATCGCGGTGATCCTGGTCAAGCCGGTCATCGTCATCGTCCTCGGACTCGCCGGTGCGCTCAGCGCCGACGACGGCCCCGACGCCTTCTCCGCCGTCGTCTCCGGCCTCGCGATCATCCTGCTCGCCATCTTCGCGTCCGCGATGATCTACCGCTTCGTCCCCGGCTTCGGCGACGAGATCGCCGGCTCCCGCAACAACCGCATCATGCAGAGCGCCGAGGGCAAGGCCGCCGCGGTCATCAGCTCCCCCGCCACCCTGGTCGCGCAGGGCATCAAGACCCACAGCACCCGCGCGGACAGCAACGGCGGCCAGTCCGCGAACACGGCACCCCGCCCCGCCAACCAGGCCTCCGGCGGCGTCGCCGCGCACAGCTCCCGCCCCTCAACCGGTGGCGGCGGATCTGTCCCCTCCGCCGCACCCGCGCCCCGCTCGTCCAGCCCGGTCAACTCGCCGCACGCCAGTAACACACGCAACAGCAGTAGCCATCGCTCAGGAGGTGACGGGCGTTGACGACCGAGTCCCATCTGTCCCATCCGGTCACGCCCCGCCGTACATATCTGATCGGCCGCGCCCGGCCGAACGCGATCGTCGGCCGCAACCGCGAGACCGGTGAGATCGCGTTGATCATCGCGGGCGCGTTCCTCGGCATGATGTGCGGTCTCCTCGTCCCCGTGCTGTCCCTGCGGATCGTCCTGCTCATGGGCTTCCCGCTGCTCGCGCTGGCCGCGGTCTACGTGCCGTACAAGCACCGCACGATCTACAAGTGGTTCGAGATCAACCGCAGCTACAAGCGCACCGTCCGCCGCAACGCCACCTACCGTTCCGTCGCCATGGAGGCGGGCACGCGGCTGGACGGGCGCGAGGTCGAGATCGGCCCGCCCCCCGGCATCGGCCGCATCACCTGGCTCGCCGCCCCCTTCGGCCCCGACGAGATCGCCGTACTGCTGCACGCGGACCGCAAGACCGTCACCGCCGCCATCGAGATCGAGGGCCCCGGCGTCGGCCTGCGCGACAGCGAGGACCAGGAAGCCCTCGTCGACCGCTTCGGCACCCTCCTCAAGCACGTGGCGAACGGCGACGGCTTCGTCACCCGGCTGCAGATGCTCGCCCGCACCCTCCCCGCCGACCCGGACGCGCACGCCAAGGACGTCGCCGTACGCGGCGACGACCGCGCACCGGCGTGGCTGCAGCAGTCGTACGACCAGCTCCAGTCGATGGTGTCGACGAGCAGCGAACAGCACCGCGCGTACCTCGTCGCCTGCATGCACTACAACCGCGAACTCGCCGCCGAGGCCCACGCCATGGCCCGCGCGGCCCGACCGCACGGCGGCAAGGTGGACCGCGACGCCGGTCTCGCGGTCGTCATGGCCCGCGAGCTGACCGACATCTGCTCCCGGCTGCAGGAGGCCGACATCCGCGTACGCCAGCCCCTCGGCCAGGGCCGGCTCGCCTCGCTCATCCACTCCATGTACGACCCGGACCACCCGATCGACCACATCCAGGCGATGACGAAACGCAACGCCTGGCCGGCCGAGCTGGACGCCACGGAGCCCACGTTCCTCCAGGCGAAGACCCGGGAGTCCTCGACCCGCGCGCCGTGGTGCCACGCCACCGCCTGGGTCAAGGAGTGGCCGATGACCCCCGTCGGCGTCAACTTCCTGGCTCCCCTCCTCGTCCACACCCCGGACGTCATCCGAACGGTCGCCGTCACGATGGATCTCGAACCCACCGAGGTAGCCATCGAACGTATGTTGACCGAGAAGACGAACGACGAGGCCGAGGCCTCCCGCGCCGCCAAGATGAACCGCACCGTCGACCCCCGCGACATCGCCGCCCACAACCGCCTCGACCAGCGCGGCGAGGACCTCGCGAGCGGCGCCGCCGGCGTCAACCTGGTCGGCTACATCACCGTCTCCTCCCGCTCCCCGGAGGCACTGGCCCGCGACAAGCGCACGATAAGGGCGTCGGCCGGAAAGTCGTATCTGAAGCTGGAGTGGTGCGACCGCGAGCACCACCGGGCCTTCGTGAACACGCTCCCGTTCGCCACCGGAATCCGAAGGTAGGGGTTGATGCCCTGATGCGGGACCCGCTCTCCGCCATCACCGAAGCCTTCACGTCCTTCCTGTTCGGGAAGGTGGAGACCACCCGGCTGCCGGTGCGCACCTCCACGGGCCAGGCCCAGGCCGTCTACCTGCCCACCGCCGCCCCCGGCCTCGGCGACTCCGGCGTCATCATCGGCCGCGAGGTGTACTCCGGCAAGGGCTACATCTACGACCCCTTCCAGCTGTACGGCCAGCAGCTCCCGGCCCCGCACTGGCTGGTCCTCGGCGAGTCCGGCAACGGCAAGTCGGCTCTCGAGAAGACGTACGTCCTGCGCCAGCTCCGCTTCCGCGACCGCCAGGTCGTCGTCCTCGACGCCCAGGGCGAGGACGGCGTCGGCGAGTGGAACCTCATCGCCCAGGAGCTGGGGATAACACCCATCCGCCTGGACCCGATGGCCGCCCTGGACCACGGCATCCGCCTGAACCCGCTGGACCCCGCGATCACGACCACCGGCCAGCTGGCCCTCCTGCGGACCATCATCGAGGTCGCGATGGGGCACGGGCTGGACGAGCGTTCCGGCTTCGCCCTGAAGGTCGCGCACGCCTACGTCAACGAGACGATCGTCGAGCGGCAACCGGTCCTTTCGGACATCGTGGAGCAGCTACGGCACCCCGAGCCGGAGTCGGCCGAGTCGATGAACGTCGACCTGGACGACGTACGGGCCTGGGGCCTGGACGTGGCGCTGGTCCTGGACCGTCTGGTCGACGGTGACCTGAGGGGCATGTTCGACGGCCCCACGACGGTCGGCATCGACCTCGACGCCCCGCTCATCGTCTTCGACCTCTCCCACATCGACCGCAACTCCATCGCCATGCCGATCCTGATGGCGATCGTCGGCGTCTGGCTGGAACACACCTGGATCCGCCCCGACCGGAAGAAGCGCATCTTCCTGGTCGAGGAGGCCTGGCACATCATCAACAGCCCGTTCGTGGCACAGCTGTTCCAGCGGCTGCTGAAGTTCGGCCGACGGCTGGGTCTGTCGTTCGTGGCCGTGGTCCACCACCTGTCCGACGTCGTCGACGGCGCGGCGGCGAAGGAGGCCGCGGCGATCCTGAAGATGGCGTCGACCAGGACGATCTACGCCCAGAAGGCGGACGAGGCGCGGGCCACCGGCCGGGTGCTGGGTTTGCCGAGGTGGGCGGTGGAAATCATCCCCACGCTGACACCGGGCATCGCGGTGTGGGACGTCAACGGCAACGTCCAGGTCGTCAAACACCTGGTCACGGAGACGGAACGCCCCCTGGTCTTCACCGACCGCGCGATGACCGAGTCCGCCTCCGACCTCACCGACGACGCCCTGCGCGCCGCCGAGTTGGAGGCGGAGGAACGGGCGGCGGCGTTCATGGAACAGCACCTCGGCGACTCCGAGTCGACGGTGGCGTAAGACGGTGGCGTAAGGGGACGGCGTGAGAGCGGACGACCACCGGCGGGACGCCCAGGGCGGCATCCCCGACGGCCTGCTGATCGGCATACTCGCGTTTCTGCTCGGCATGACCCTGCTGGTCTGGTCGGCCACGGGCCTGGCGGGCTGGTTCGCGCACGGGGCATGGCCGCAGGGCGTGACGTTCACCCGTACGCCCCTGGCCATGCGCCACCTCATCGCCGAGCCGCACGACATCACCGGCGCCTGGCCGCACACCCCGGGAGCACAGCTCTCGGGGTACGGGCTGTTCTGGGGGCTGTTCATCGGCCAGTTGATGGTGCTGTTCGTGCTGACCATGTTCGTGATGGGGACGGTGGCGCGGTGGAGGGCGGGGCGGGTGAACCGCCGGGCGGCCGCGAAGCAGGCACCGGCTCCTGAGCCGGCCGCCTCCCACGAGGTCCCGACGCGGAGGAGCCCGCAGCCCACGGAGGCGAAGCCCGGAGAACCGGAAACGGAACCACTCCGCGCGAGCGAACCGGAGCAGGAGCCCCCCGCCTCCCTGTTCGGCGGTGAACGGGTGGGCGGTTGGGAAAAAGTCCTCATCACGACCAGGGAAAGCCGCCGAACAACCGCAGCCGAGGCAATCCGAGACGCGGACGGCCCCACCCTCATCGTCACCTCGAACCCCACCCTCTGGCAGGAGACAAAAGACGCCCGATCAAAGCTGGGCCCAGTCCTCCTCTACGACCCCACCCACACCTGCGACACCCCCGCCCGCCTCCACTGGTCCCCCACCACCCACTGCGAGGACAAACAAACGGCGACAGCAAGAGCCGCCGCTCTCCTCACCCCGGTCCGCCCCACCTCCCGGCTCGACCAAGCGGTCAGCGACACCGCCGAAACCCTCCTGCGCAGCTACCTCCACGCCGCGGCCCTGGACAACCGCACCATCCGCCACGTCCACCGCTGGTCCCAGGGCACCCAGATCCAGGAAGCGGTACGAGTCCTGCGCACCCACCCCAAGGCAGCCCCCGGCGCCGCGGGCGAACTCGAAGCGGCCCTCACGGCACACCCCGACCGCCGCGACATGGCCCACGAGCTGACCGCCCGCGCCCTGTCCGCGTTGTTCACGGTCAACATCCGCGAGTCCTGCACCGCCAACCGACCCGACACCCTCGCCCTGGATTCCTTCATCGACGAAGGGGGCACGCTTTATGTGGTAGGTGAATCCATCGAGGACCCCCGGACCAACCCGGGCGCGATGCCCCTGCTCACCGCGCTCGTGTCCAGCGTGGTCGAGCGCGGCCGGCGCATGGCCGAACGG
Organism: Streptomyces sp. Z423-1; assembly: GCF_013009255.1. Classification (NCBI taxonomy): domain Bacteria; kingdom Bacillati; phylum Actinomycetota; class Actinomycetes; order Kitasatosporales; family Streptomycetaceae; genus Streptomyces; species Streptomyces sp. Z423-1. The sequence goes on along the minus strand of NZ_CP053109.1, from coordinate 4,991,161 downwards.
TCATCCTCCGGTCGCCTCGACCCACCACTCACCCTCGTCCTCGACGACGTCGCGGCAGTGGCCCCCATCCCCCAACTCCCCTGGCTGCTGGCCTCCGGAGCCGACCACGGCCTGCCCACGCTGGCCCTGCTCCGCTCCCGCGAACAGGCCCGCACCCGCTGGCCGCACGACGAACTGCCGGTCTGACGTCACCCTCGTTCGACGACGAACTCCCGCTCAAGGACGCCCGGTTGCCCGGCCAGCGGCACAGTCACCCCACTCGCCTCGAACCCCACCTTCCGGTAGAAGGCCTGCGCCCGCCCGTTCTCCTCGTGCACGATGAGCCGCACCCGCTCCAGCCCCCGCGCCCAGCACCACTCCAGCGCCTCGTCGAAGAGCAGCTCGGTCAGCCCGCACCCCCGATGCTCGGGCCGCATGTACACACCCACCACATGCCCCTGCCGCCGCTCGACGGGCAACCCGGCCCAGTCCGTCGTACCCGGCTCCTCGACCAGCACGGTCAGCGTCCCGACCAACGCCCCGTCCGGCCCCTCGGCGACAACTTGCTGAGCCCCGGCCGCCCCCTCCGCGGCCCGCTCCGCCCGCTCCCGCCAGTACGACTCCGGCCGGGCCACGGCCTCCTCGTACGTCTCGAAAAAGGCAATTCGCGCCACCGGATCCCGCAACGCGGCAAGCCGCAGCTCCCGCGCCGCCGACCACTCCTCGGCACGCAGAGACCGTACGACGTACCGCTCTTCGGCACTGATGCTCATGGTCCCCACCGTAGTACCCGAGTACTACGCCCCTCCCCCGAATGCTGCCCACGGTCCGACGCCCCGGGCCCCCGCACGGCCGACGATCGAACCATGATTACGGCCCAGCACCTCACCAAACGCTACGGCGACAAAACCGCCGTCACCGACCTGTCCTTCACCGCCTGCCCATGCACCGTCACGGGCTTCCTCCTTGACGAGTACGCCCAGCCCGAGGAACTCCCTCGCCGGCATCCGCGCGGTCGCCACGGGCGACGCGGTGGTGGCCACGAGCCTCACCCGGCGCCCCTGGACGCATACCCCCACCACCTCCGGCCCCACGAAACCCGTAGGGGCCGGACCCTCGCCTCGCTCCCCTCACGGACCGAAGGGCCTTGAAACGCAGAAAGCCCCCGCATCATCCGATGCGGGGGCTTTCCCAAAAATTGTTCGGCGGCGTCCTACTCTCCCACAGGGTCCCCCCTGCAGTACCATCGGCGCTGTAAGGCTTAGCTTCCGGGTTCGGAATGTAACCGGGCGTTTCCCTCACGCTATGACCACCGAAACACTATGAAACTGTCCAGCCGGACCACCCTCACGGGGCGGGACTGTTCGTGGTTTCAGAACCAACACAGTGGACGCGAGCAACTGAGGACAAGCCCTCGGCCTATTAGTACCGGTCAACTCCACACGTTACCGTGCTTCCATATCCGGCCTATCAACCCAGTCGTCTACTGGGAGCCTTACCCTCTTAAAGAGGTGGGAGTCCTCATCTCGAAGCAGGCTTCCCGCTTAGATGCTTTCAGCGGTTATCCCTCCCGAACGTAGCCAACCAGCCATGCCCTTGGCAGAACAACTGGCACACCAGAGGTTCGTCCGTCCCGGTCCTCTCGTACTAGGGACAGCCCTTCTCAAGACTCCTACGCGCACAGCGGATAGGGACCGAACTGTCTCACGACGTTCTAAACCCAGCTCGCGTACCGCTTTAATGGGCGAACAGCCCAACCCTTGGGACCGACTCCAGCCCCAGGATGCGACGAGCCGACATCGAGGTGCCAAACCATCCCGTCGATATGGACTCTTGGGGAAGATCAGCCTGTTATCCCCGGGGTACCTTTTATCCGTTGAGCGACGGCGCTTCCACAAGCCACCGCCGGATCACTAGTCCCGACTTTCGTCCCTGCTCGACCCGTCGGTCTCACAGTCAAGCTCCCTTGTGCACTTACACTCAACACCTGATTGCCAACCAGGCTGAGGGAACCTTTGGGCGCCTCCGTTACCCTTTAGGAGGCAACCGCCCCAGTTAAACTACCCATCAGACACTGTCCCTGATCCGGATCACGGACCCAGGTTAGACATCCAGCACGACCAGACTGGTATTTCAACGACGACTCCCACCATACTGGCGTATGGCTTTCACAGTCTCCCAGCTATCCTACACAAGCCGAACCGAACACCAATATCAAACTGTAGTAAAGGTCCGGGTCTTTCCGTCCTGCTGCGCGAAACGAGCATCTTTACTCGTAGTGCAATTTCACCGGGCCTATGGTTGAGACAGTCGAGAAGTCGTTACGCCATTCGTGCAGGTCGGAACTTACCCGACAAGGAATTTCGCTACCTTAGGATGGTTATAGTTACCACCGCCGTTTACTGGCGCTTAAGTTCTCAGCTTCGCCCCACCGAAATGGAGCTAACCGGTCCCCTTAACGTTCCAGCACCGGGCAGGCGTCAGTCCGTATACATCGCCTTACGGCTTCGCACGGACCTGTGTTTTTAGTAAACAGTCGCTTCTCGCTGGTCTCTGCGGCCACCCCAGCTCAAGCAGCAAGTGCTCTCACCGGATGTGGCCCCCTTCTCCCGAAGTTACGGGGCATTTTGCCGAGTTCCTTAACCATAGTTCACCCGAACGCCTCGGTATTCTCTACCTGACCACCTGAGTCGGTTTAGGGTACGGGCCGCCATGAAACTCGCTAGAGGCTTTTCTCGACAGCATAGGATCATCCACTTCACCACAATCGGCTCGGCATCAGGTCTCAGCCACAAGTGCGACGGATTTACCTATCGCACGGCCTACACCCTTACCCCGGGACAACCACCGCCCGGGATGGACTACCTTCCTGCGTCACCCCATCACTCACCTACTACCAGCTCGGGTCACCGGCTCCACCACTCCCACCCACAGCAAAGCTGACGGCTTCACGGGCTTAGCATCACTGGATTCGATGTTTGACGCTTCACAGCGGGTACCGGAATATCAACCGGTTATCCATCGACTACGCCTGTCGGCCTCGCCTTAGGTCCCGACTTACCCTGGGCAGATCAGCTTGACCCAGGAACCCTTAGTCAATCGGCGCAAACGTTTCTCACGTTTGTATCGCTACTCATGCCTGCATTCTCACTCGTCAACCGTCCACAACTACCTTCCGGTGCTGCTTCACCCGGCAGACGACGCTCCCTACCCATCACAGCGGGCGTTGGCCTCATGCTGCAATGACACGACTTCGGCGGTACGCTTGAGCCCCGCTACATTGTCGGCGCGGAATCACTTGACCAGTGAGCTATTACGCACTCTTTCAAGGGTGGCTGCTTCTAAGCCAACCTCCTGGTTGTCTGTGCGACTCCACATCCTTTCCCACTTAGCGTACGCTTAGGGGCCTTAGTCGATGCTCTGGGCTGTTTCCCTCTCGACCATGGAGCTTATCCCCCACAGTCTCACTGCCGCGCTCTCACTTACCGGCATTCGGAGTTTGGCTAAGGTCAGTAACCCGGTAGGGCCCATCGCCTATCCAGTGCTCTACCTCCGGCAAGAAACACACGACGCTGCACCTAAATGCATTTCGGGGAGAACCAGCTATCACGGAGTTTGATTGGCCTTTCACCCCTAACCACAGGTCATCCCCCAGGTTTTCAACCCTGGTGGGTTCGGTCCT